>CAWJKP010000009.1:0-573983 GCA_963843465.1 Pirellulales bacterium | reverse complement strand
GCCGGCTGGTTGCGCTTAAGGGCAGCAACACTGTTCCGCGCGTCGGCAACGGAGTCCGCATGTACGAGGTAGCTGCGGATGAGCGGGATGTCATTCACGCCTGACCCGATCGCCAAGTCCAGCACGGTGCTGGACGGAAGGCGCGTGGCCCGGTGCGTCGGTTGCGGAGCTTTGAACTCGATGGGCACTGTTGTTCTCCTGTGGATTAAAAAGGAACCGAGGGCAGCGCCGTTCGTGCAAAACGCCGCCCCCGGCCGAGCGTGGAAGGGTGAGAAGAGGAGGCTGAGACCCTCCACGCCTACGTTGTTTTCTCAGGGACCAGAAACGGTCGTGACATACTCCGACCGCGGCACTTCAACCGTAGCCACGTCGAGCACTGGCACGACTCGCATTTGGGCCGCGTGGAGGTCCCGCGGTAAGCCGGCTCCACGACACCACCACAGACGACGCAGGTGGCGGCGACCATTCTCGTCGAGTTGCTTTTGTAGGTTGGTCATTTGCTCGACCTCGCCAGGCTGCCCGCCGGGTGGCTCGTGTTTTCGGTCGCTGGCACCGTCACTCCGGTGCTCTCGACCTCCATCGTCAGAAGGCTTTGCCTGTTCTTGAAAATCTCCGACCAATCTGACAGGATCACGTCGGCCAGTTGCTCGAACCCGGGTGCCGACGACAAACGGTGTGTCAATGCTGCCGCCAGAAGTTGGCCCAGGCGCGAAAGTTCGCTGGACCCCACGAGTTGGCCAGTCCTGATCTGGGCCGAAACGTGCGTGGCACACAACTTGGCAATCGTGCCCAGGAGCGCGTTTGCGAGGCCAGTGTTGCCAGCTTGAACGGCCCGGGAAAGTAGCATCTTCGCAATGGCGATCTCTTGACCGCATTGGGTCATGTCGTCCCCGCGGAAGGCGTCGAGTTCTCGCTGGGTTGATTCGTCGAATTGGTAGGGCATTTACTTGCCCTCCCTGATCTGGGCGGCCAGACGCCGAAATGCCTCGTCGCCAGGCATCCGGTACTGCGGACACATCTGCGACTCGTAGAGCGCCTTCATGCCTTCGACGGTGAGGGTCTTAATCCTTGGCTTCTTGGCCAGCCACAACTTGATTCGATGGCGGTCGCGCATGGCCTCGAAGAAATAGTAAAGGTCCGCCAGGAACTCATCGAGCTTGATGCGTGTGTTTCCAATCCACATAGCGTGTTACTCACAACAAGAACCCTGGAAGCGCTCCAGCGCGATCCCTGTTTCAACAGGGGTAGTGAATGGTGCCCTTACCATAGATGCACGGCATCAAGGCTTACTCGATACCAAGCGTCGGGCGGGTCCAAATAGAAACACCACTCGCCGAACTGGCAGTGGTGCTTTAGCGTGAGATGGGGAGTTGAGATTTGGGTTGTGAAAGGGCCGAGCCGGCCGGCGAAACTATACCCTAGCAGACGACCACGGTCAACATAGCTGCCGGGTAGTGCCATCACGATTGTGAAACTGGACGAAGAGCATAACTATTTCCTTGAAGAAAACGTCGCTGGCGGGTGTCACGCCACACGCTTGGTGGACACGCGCCTGGATCGCAGCGGCCGGCCAGACTCGAAGTACGACACCAGGCTGTCGTAGGCCACGTCGTAGCACGTCGAGTTCCGCAACTCGTACTTCTCGGCCTCGTGCCCGACGAGCGGCAAGAACATCTGCTTAATGACGCCCCACGCGAACGGCTCCTTGCCTTCGTCGTCGCTGTAAGGATGCAGCTTCTTGACCAGCGCCATCACTGAGGCGAGCCGCGGTTCCCGACGAAGAGTGTCACGCCAGGTTAGCGGCTTGACCCGCTCCGGTGAACAAGGCGACCGATCCAGAGCCACCAGTTCCTTGGCGGTGTAGAACCGCGGAAACCGCCGAGTCGGTGCCGGCAGAAGGCCCGGCGTAAGGATCAGTGGACGGGTTTAGCTGTGCTGCTTGAGTCGAATTCCCCGCCAATTGTCGCCGTCTGAACAAATCGAACCACAGAGGATCATCCGCATGAAGGTCTCGAAGTGTTCGCGGCTCAGACGATCCGTGGGCAGCACCCTCGGCTGCTCGTCTTCGGGCAACACTGACAGATCATTCTGTCCGCTCGCAAACGCGCTATCGAACTCATCGTGGAGAGCGATTCGCAATTCAAAGAGCGCCTTAGCCAAGTCCTCGAACTTGTCCCGCGCGGTACTCGCGCCGGCAAACCAAACGCGACCCCACCACGGTCCCAACTCGGCACACACTCGCGTGAAAACAGTGTCGAGGGCCTCGTACTCAGTCGCAGTCATCTTCTTCATTGGTTATAGTTCCAGGGGTGAAAAGAAAGGTGAAGGTACAACAGCATCACAAGTCAAGGCCGGGCTGGACCGTATACCGAGTCGGACTACGCTTGTCGCCTGCAAGAATCGTCATTACCAAGCCGGCGTTCTTGAGGCGTCCGCTTTGATGTACCTGCATCAACTGCGTGAAGAACCCGGCGGCCGTCTTAGACAACTTGGCATCGGTGGTTGCGCCGACCAGCAGGTGCAGGATTTCACCAGCCGTCTTTTCGACGATTTGGTTGTCATAGGCAAGGGTTCGCAGCGAATCGAACCATCCCTCGACCTCAGCCTGGCGCTCGGCCATAGCCTGCTTCTTGTCCTCGGTCTCCAGCACCGGCAGATACAGTCGGCCCGAGGATGGCGGCAATTCCACTTCGTTGAACAAGTGGAATAAGAAGGCCGGCATTTCACGGTCCACGATCGGCCGCAACCTGGTGATCCAATCCAGTTCGGGACCGTGAAAGGGATCGACCCGCGTCAGGATGCTGCGCTTGTCGCCAGGGAACACGGCACAGTGATAGCGTGCATTCGCTGTATGCAGAAGGTGCGTGTAGTTGACGACCGTGATCGCCTTGGCAAAGATGCCGCGAATCTTCAGGTACGGGTTGTCGATGAGGTTCTTGATGAGTTGATATGCCGCATAGTTTGCAGACAGGTCGATCTCTTCCAGGATGCAGAGCGCCGCGCCGAACATCTGATCGTTGAAGTCGTCGCGGATGATTTCCTTGCGAAGCTCGGCCCAGCCGATCTTGCCTTTGATCCCGCGGGTGAGCATTCGCGGGAAGGTAGACTTCCCGATGTTCTGTGCGGTCGAATAGCCGAACAGGTAGGGCAGCCGCCAGTCAGGATGGCGATAGAGGACCGCAGACCAAAGCTTCAGGTAGGCAGCGCCGGTCGTAATCCCGTGTGCCTGGCACCAGGGTTCAGCCAGGACGGCCGCAGTCAGGTTCTTGCCCCAGTTGTCCAGAATACCTTGGATGTGCGGGAACTCGCCCTTCACGGGCTCGCAAGCCAGCTTTGCACCGTAGCGGTTCCAGAGCCGGCCCGGCGAATACTCGGGGGCGAAGGGAATCCGTTGCAACTGGTAATTGTTCTCCATGTGCTCGCGGAGAATTTCCGCGACCTCGGCGTCGGTGTGACCACCGCCCTTGAGATACGTCTTGATTGCCGCAAGTGACTGTGAAATCCAGTTGCCGCGGGCATCCTTGATGACCCAATCATCCGCCATGTCTTCGGTGGTCGTCTGGCGAACGGTGTCGTCGTTGAGTTCGACCTTCACTTCGGGCAGGCAGTCGATCAGATCGGCTTCCCACTTCCCGCGGTAGTAACGCCAGCCCTTGGGTGCCTCGTCCCGCTCACTTCGGTCGCCGCTGGTCGAGAAGAACAGATTGCGGCCTTCGCGCCGGACGACCAGGGTCCGTGCCTTCAGCAAGGGCGGGACTTCGAGCTTGAGCCCGAGCAGCCGTGCAAACTCGTCGTAGTCGCTAAGGATGCCATTGCCCCGCCGGTCAAACTGACCGCACAGCGGCACAGCCTTATCGAAAGTAGTCGGGTAGTTGTACTTGATCCCAACCTTACCGTCAGACGTGGTAAACCAGTCCTCGGTCTCCTCGTCCTGATTGTGGCGGAAGACGCTGAGCGCACCGTTGGACAGGGCGTAAGCGTAGGCGTTGGGCTTCGAGTGTTTTCCAGTGCTCACCGTCGAAAACAGGCCCGTCCGCCGGTTCTTCGTGAAGTCCGCCAGCAGGCCGGCGGTGTGCAGTTCGACCAGTGGCGCATCCCTTGCCGTCCGTCTTCTCTTCGACGATGTAGCCGGCCGCCCGCACAGCGGTGAAAATCGCGCGGTGCGTTTCGTCCCAGTCCTGGGCTTCCATTTCCACCAGTTTGCCTTCGGGCTCGGGCGGCAGTGGATCGACCTTGAGCTTCGCCGTGGCCCGCTTAATGAGCCTGAAGCCGCCGGGGGCAGGAGCGCGGTGGTAGACGTACTGGATGATCGCATGGCTGCACTTCAGCGGCTTGATGTCTACGCCAAGCAACCGCGAAAGCTCGGCCATAACCGCATCGCCGTTGCGTTTATGGTCGCCGCGGGTCTTTGCGGGCATGGGCTCGACAAACACGAGCCAGTGGCGACCGCCGCCACCCTTACTGGCCGTCGCCATGATCGCCGGATGCTGCTGGGCCAGGGCGTCAATCTTGGCAATGCCGTCTTCGTCGAGTCCCTTGGCCCCGTGCGAAAGGTCGAAGTCGAACATGACCGCTTCGGTGATGCCGAGCAGATAGTTCCACCAACTGGTGCCCGAACAAAGCACCAGCTTCGGGTGGTAGTTGACAGCGGTATCATTGTTTTCAGGCGCGGTTGCCCCCGCATGGGGGACCGTCCAGGCGTGCGGATCACCGGGGATCGGCCACTGACCGCCCCACTGGTCCAGCGCGTCGTCGTCGTTCTCGACCGGATCGAAATGGACCTCCAGCCCCTCATGGAAAAACTCGGCGTAGGGGCTGTCGATCTCCTTGAGTTCCCGGGCCAAGAGCCGGCTCCACGTCAACACGTCGGCAGACGCCTGCTTTGCCGGCTTCGATGGCACTGGCGTCGATGACACCGGCAGCGGCGCGGGTTCGGCTGCTGGCAGCGGCGCGGGGCCAGGTCCGGTGGCCGGCTCGGCGGCCGGCCCGACAAGAACCACGGACGCAGTAATAGAGGTGTCGGTCATGGTGTCGGTCATAATGCCCATCAATCCCATCGTGAATGCCCACCAAATGCCCGTCCGCAGAATGCTTGTGATTCGAGCCCGGCCGGTGGGACGATGGGCAAGCCCACCGACCGGGAACTGGCCGCCCGTTGCAACCGGGGTGTGGCCAGATTTGCGTGTTGTTTCAGGTCTGGAAGCACCTGGGAAGCACCCAGTTGCTTCCCATTTCCCTAACTGCCTTACCAGTAAGGTAGTTACGATAAGAAACTGGGAAGCAACAGGAAATGGCCCCTTTCTTACGTACAGGAAACATTAAATATATTGCGCTAGGGGGTAGTCTACCCCTCTCGAACTATCAATTCCCTATAGGATTGCGCACAGTAGGGAATTTGCTTCCCACTTATCGGCGCAACTTGTTCATACCAAAGACCTTAACATGGCTGGGAAGCACCTCGTTGCTTCCCGGTTGCTTCCCAGGTGCTTCCCCTGCCTGGACCCGCCAGCCTCCTCGTATGGCTGTTACAATAAACACCGTAGGATGTATCAATGCCGCTGGCGGGTGATTAAACCTCTGGGCGGGTTGCTGACAGCAAGTGCCTGCCGTCTGGTCGGCTGTGGTGCCCTCGTCGGCTGAGCCTGGCGAGGTGCTGCCGACCATCGAGCCCGCGCCGGCGTGTGGAGTACCCGGACGGCACACTCCGCCGTCCGGCCCGAGGCGGGCTCGGCGGCCGTGTATCGTGGACCAGCAGCGGCACGGGGGGCTCTGTGGTCGCTCTGTCGCAGACGACCACGCCGTTGCCGCTGTTGGTCCGTTGCCGGCAGGGCGGGGGCATTCGCCGGCAATGTGTTGTTTACACGCAGGTTGCTGGCTCCTCGGGGAGATAGCGCCCGGCGATGAGCGTAACTCCATCATGCTCGATCAGGGTGCAGCCGGCACGACCAAGCTCAGCCAAGAAGACGTTCTTCCCAATTGGTCCGCGGTGTTTTTGGTAGGCCGCCCGGAGCCGCCCCACGGCGGTCGCCACTCCTGGTCTGGCGATGGTATGGTCCCGGACGAACAGTCCTACGTCAGCGTTCTCAAGCGTGGTCACGGTATAGCTCCTCTCCCCTATGATTAGAGGCGTTCCGCTGGGTTTTGACCCAAGAACTATCGCCTAGTTTACCTCTTTTATCCAAATTCACGGTAGCGGTCACGGAGGGCCGCCGCGATCCGCTGGACGTTGCTGCGGCTGATCCCCAGACGCTTTGCCAGGGTGTCGTATTGGTGTCCGGCCCAGAATTCATGGTCCGGGCCGGCCGCAAGTTCGGCGACCACCTCAACGAATCGCCGCTCATTGGCAGTCTCACAAAGCGACAGCAGTAATTCGGTGGTTTCGCTGAAGGCCACCCTGTCGTTGACAGGAAGTGGTTCCTGGTGCCCGCCGTCGTGGAACTCATTCCACGGCGATTCGCTCGCCACTGGTGAGCACAGACCGTCGAAGCCCAGGTTCCAGTCCATCCCGCCACCCTTGACGTGTTCCCCGACTTCCAACTGTCGGAAGTTCATCCGTTCGATCTTCCCGGCAACCTCCCGGTAGGGCAGTCCAGCCGTGACATGCTCAGCAAAAGCCCCTTTCCACATGGCACGATCGAGAGCCTTGGTGAGGTAGGCGGTCGGCGTGTCGGCATCCCGCCGCATCTTCCGCAGGATTTCAATCAGCGCCATGTAGCCGATCGAAATCAGTTCGTCCTCGCTCGGTGCCGGGTCGTGGCCAGGCCACTTCTTGCGGGCCATGTACTCAGCCCGCTTCTGCACCAGCGGCGGATACAGTTCGATCAGTTCCTTGCGGATGGCCTTGTTCTTCTGTTGGCCCTTCTCGGTGGTCAGGTCGAGACCGGCCAGTTCGACCCATAGTTCTGCAATGCGACTCTCGTTCACGGTGTTCATCGCGGAGCCCCCGCGATCTCATGGTTGTCGTTCAATGGTGACGGGCTGCCGGCCCCCCACCGGCTCGCCCACGGTAGTTGTTCGGCGATCTCCTGCCTCGAAGTGCCCCTCCACCTGACACATCAACGCGGGGGAGAAATGTTAGAGTTATTCCGCTGCGAGGGCCGCCAGGATCGCCCGCTCTGGCTTTGGATGCGGTGTCTCTCCGTTTGTCACATCAACGCCCACGGTCGAAGTGTGCGTAAATTCCGATGGAATCGGCGATTTTGCAGGAGATATGCGTGGGGCGCAGCCTGACTGCGGCCTCTAACGCGCGGTTAGAAGCGACGTTAGAACATTCGGTCATTGACCGAAGTTACTAACCGCGCCCGGCGTCGAGCAGTACGCCGTCCGCGATCCGGTCCCTGACTACTGGGGGGCTCGTCCCCAACGCCTTTGCCGCGGCTTCACGCGATGGCCAGACGGTCAGTGAGCCGTCCGGCTCGGGTCGAGCCACCTTTCGCGGTCGCGGTCCCCACTCCTTATCTTCTGTGAGCGTGTGGCAAAGTTCAGCGAGCGCCCGTGCGATCGCCCTCGCCGCCTTCGCGTGCAACCCAATCGCCGCCCCGAGCAAAACGACCTCCGGCGGCTCAGTGGCCAGCGTTTGCAGCCATCGGGCAAGATTCGTGTTGAGTTTGTGCCTGTGCCGCCAAACCGCCCGCCACTGCGCAGGACAGTCCGCACGGTCCGCGCCGATGAATTTCAGGGTGCCGTCATCGAGCAATCCGACGACGCGATGTACTGGTCGTCTCCCGCCGAGATCACGCATTGTTCCCGCCTCCATAATGCTTCCGTTGTCGTCCAGATCGCCCAGGACGGCCACCCTGGCGTTCCTGGCCATGCCCTGGCGTCCCTGGACCCGCCAAGACGCCAGTGGCCGTTTTGGCGTGTCAGCACCCGCCGAGACGCTCTGTAGCCGTCCTCAGTCGTCCCGCCCGTTGGCCACAGCGATGCTGTTATGCTGCCGTCGTTGGCTGGCGTCCTGTCGCTGCACTCACTGTCGCCTACCTCGCCAGATCGTCCAGGACGACTGCCCTTGCGTCCAGGGGACGATCACCACTCTCAGGACCAGCAGGCGACGTGCTGCTGTCAGCGGGCTGCTGGCGGCCGTTGCCGTCACGGCCGCCCTGACTGTTCAACGCCGGCCGCCATGAAGGCGGTCGCCGCAGCGCGTCGGTTGGGGCTCGCTACGAAGTCGCCGGCGGGTTTCGTGCGTTTACACACACGTTTGACGTTGGTGCGTTTATACGCACTTGCGTTACCGGCTTCGCTGGCCAGATTCGCACGTTTACACGCACTTTCGTGTCACAGGCCGCCAAACGGCCCATACAACCGCTACTTTGACCGATTTGACTGCTTTCCGTAGGGAATGCAGTCAAACTCGCTTGACTTCTGGCGAGCCACATGACAGAATTGTGGAAAGCAGTCAAACTTGCTCCTTTGGAGATGAACACCGTGACCTGGACAATTGACCGATCCCGGATTTTGCAGCCGGCCGAGATGAAGGTCGTCCTGGACGACTTGCACCGGAAATCCCGCCGGAGTCTCAACACACGAATGAATCTGACGATTTTCAGGCTTGCAGCGTGCTGCGGCCTCAGAGCCAGCGAGATCGCCGGCCTGCAAGTTGGCGATGTGCAGGTGGACAACTCGCGGCCCACGCTCCGTCTCCGCAAGGAGATCACCAAAGGGCACCGGGCGAGGAAAGTGCCGCTGTTCTGGGACGCCGGCACCTTGGCTGATCTGGTCGAGTGGAAGCGTTTTCGCCGGGAGCAGGGAGCAACCGACGCCGATTGCTTCATTTGCAGCCAGCACAAGGATTCTCGCGGCCATGCCCTGGACCGAAGGAATCTACGCAAGAGGTTCAAGGTCTGCTGCAAGTGCCTCGGCCACGAGCGCCGCGACCAGTTGACCGTCCACGATGGCAGGCACAGCTTCGTTAGCCATGCCCTTCACGGCGGCCGGAGCCTCGTGGAAGTCAAGGTGGCGGCAGGCCACTCAAGCCTGGGCACCACGAGCGTCTATGCGCACCTGATCGACGATAACGGGGAGGTTGGCGACCTGTTCGCCTTCGAGTAGGCCGTACCGATTCCGTCCGGTCACAAGGCACGACCGGACCAGGCCGGCGCGGGATGGATCACTTCCGGGGTCCCGGGGAGGGTCCCCGCGCGCGATCCATTTCATTCTTCTGGCCGGCGATCCAGCCCGAATCACCGCCGATTCTGCGATCCGCCTCGATTCCGGCGTCGAGTTGTCTCTTCTCTGGCTGATCTCGTTCTGATTCCCTATCCGCTCGTGTCGATCTTGCGGGCCGGTCCATGCGTTCCGTGATCCGTGCCGTCAGCGGGCCGACGGCGCACCCCCGAGCGAGAGAGTACGTCGCCGGCCCGCGAACCATTGAAATCAACCAGGTTCCAGCGTCTTCTCACCATTCTGATTGTTTCGCCGATTGATCCTGGCTGTCGATGTTGGTCATGGCTGACCTTGACGTACTGATGAGCCGATCGGCAACCGGCGGAGGATGCTGGTCGGCTGCCTGGTTGCTTCAGGCAGCCGGAGCATCGAGCTTCAATCAGAAGTTCGGCCATTATCCTGGATGCCGGTCAGCCACCAGGCCAGCACGCCCGCAGTGCCGTCCGGTGTTCAGCCCGCTCTTGAAAGCTGACTACGACGGCCGCGAACCCGAGATTCGCGGGGCGGCCACCGGAGCCCCTCGGCTGCTACGTCTCGTGTTTCGCTAGCCGGCGCGCCCGGTTCGGTATTTCGCCGGCCGGCCGGTTCCGGCCAAAGTTGAAACCGGAATTCTGATTTCATGGCCGTTTTTCAGGCCCGGTTTAGGGCGAACGCCGACTGCCCTCCCTGGGTGGTCGCTTCGCCCCAGAATGATGCCGTTGTCGGAGAATCCGGCAAAATCGCGCCCGCACAATCGTTGCAATCCCTGCAATCGGCATGATCGTTCCCCCTGCGCGGGCTTCTGGGAAACCGCCCAGGAATGTGGTGACAATTCCTTGCCTCCTTGGTTGCACAGGGCAAGTTTCTCCTGTGGGCAAAACACGTTTCACCATGAGGTAGACACCATGAGTAACGCAACCCTGGAGCGTAAGTGTGACCTTCCCCAGCTTGTCTTGGAGGGCATCCTTCTTGACAGCAAGGTCCCCCTCAAGCATTGGACGGAGTGGTTTGACTTGACGTACTACGGTATCCGCCCGTCCGATGCGCGCGCCATTGCCGGGGGTCCGCAACGGCCCTCTCGCGCATCTTGACGGCCATTTCCGATCGGTACTTCCAGGAGAAGGGAATCAAGTTTCCTCCGAAGGGGTGGACACCCTCCAAGAGGCAGCTTACAAGCGTTGCCTAACGGCAACCCATCGGCACCAATTTGTTCACTTTCGGCAACGTCCCCGTGCGATAATGCGGGGATACCGCGGAGATTCCGCGCATAGACCGAATAGAGCGAATCTTGTGCCGACTTGGCGCAAAGAAGTAGCATCGGGCGCGTTGCTCCCCTTCGGGCAACGCGCCTTGCTTTATGCGCCAACAGAGTTGATAGAGCCATTTACGTTCACTTCGGTTGCTCCCTGTTGCTCCCGACGAACGTGTAAGGGGTCCCTCACAGACCCAACGATACTCAAGCATGACATGTGTTTGTCCCTTTGTCAAGTACATCCGCGCAGATTGTTCCCTCCTCCCCTGCCCACCATGCCGGCATAGGCCGCATAAGTTGCATAAGCCTGTCAGTGTGACCCCTTCCCCTGACTCCTGCCCTGCCTTGCAACGTGTTGGCATGTCAGTCATCCAACGTCAACCGACTTGCCAAGCTTCGGTTGCTCCGCCGTTGCCCTGCCTTGACCCGAGGTTGCGCCACCTTGCTCCAGCAACGTTGTTGACTTAACCATTGGATTTGTAAGGGGGCGGGGGGTTATTCCGTTCCGATTGCAACGAGTATGCAGGAAAATGGATTGAGGAGGGTCGGTCATTCTAACCGTTTCGACACAACCGTCAAATCCGGCGCGCCGGCCTGCTCTATCAACTGGCGTTGCGCGCCGCACAGAGTCCCTGACGCGGCAGTGGTAAACAGGGCAGCCGGGCCGCTCTGCTGATTCGCCGACCCGCCAACCCGCTAGTGTACGTGCTGCTGGTGTCTGTGATCGGCACCTCCAAGCCGCGGTGAATCAAACCCGCGGTGATGCAGTGCCACAGTGATGCAGTGCTTCAAACCCGCAGTGATGTAATGAAGCAGTGATTTAATGCCTCGGTGACGTTGCCGGATGGTGTCCGTGATCGTAACCTCCCAGCCGCTTTTATTCCTGCAACATCCATTGAAGCAAGGGTGGGAGGGATCAATGAGGTGGAGTCAAGCAATGAGATCACAAGAATGCTGAAGGTCGCCGAATTTGGTCAGGCGGTCCGATGGAATGGGCACCGCGTCAGTTCCCCAAGAACTCCGCAGTTCCGGCCAACTATTGGCTATCTGATGTCGGCTGTGGTAGCATGTGGGACGGCTATTGAGACCGCCCTGCATGAACGACCCCGAGAAGGAATTCGCTAGCCCATCAGTGGCGACAACATGAAGCGAGAAAAGTTCACCGAGAAGCTCGTGCGAATCATCCAGACCATTGAATCCGGTGCCGTGCCGGCCAAGGTCCAGGAGTTCTACGTCTTCGGCTCGTATGCGCGAGGCGCTTTGGAGCCAGGCGACCTTGACATTCTTGTTGTCCACGACGATCCCGGTCGGAAGTATTGGGATGCTCTGGAGCAGGAGGGTCTGTCTCGGCGGGAAATGTTCACGCGATTCGAGACACAAATGCGCAAAACCTTGCGACGGCCAGGTGAACCGATTGACATTGTGCTCGTGCAGTCCTTCGATCACTTCATTCATCATGGCAGCGCGGTTCCCAGGGACGAGGTGCTTCTCCTCTGGTCTGACGCCGACCGCGACTGGCGGCCAAAACTCGAAGCCATCCGGCCTGATCCCACTGCCGGCAGGGCCGAACGAGAAATGCTCTTCCCGATCCGACGTTTGGCGTGCGATCTCCCAACGATGAAAGAAGTAATGGCGATGATCGCCGATGGACGACTCACGTTCACGCGGATTCCCATCGGCTCAATCGCATGTCCGCTAACGTCCGACCATCAGGTTTGGCTGGACCGTCACAACCAGGGTGGGCGCACGAAATTCTCTGAGGTTGTGCCTTATGCGTTGCAGTGGCTTCAGACGCACCGCCAAGGGCTGAAACAGGTTGAAGGAAATGTGATGTGCAGCCGCCTATTGACCCATCGTGTCGAGGTTGGCCGACCTTCTCTTCGTCGGATGGTCTATCAGTTCACGGTACACGAAAAGGTGCAGCGTCAATGCCTGATCCCATACTTCAAGAAGGCAGGGCCGAACGAGCTTCTCGTCTTCGAGCGTGGACCAAACTGGGGTGAGGCGAAGTCCAAACGTGTGCCGGCGGAAACCCTTTGAGATGCTCCAGGTCAGCGTCAATGATTGTGTCCCCCAAGGCCGGGTACTACCGTGGCCTTGACGAACAGATAGAGATTGCTCTCGTCGGCCGACGGCTTGCCGTAAGTCAGTCCACCGACCAGCACCCGCCGGCCCGCGGGCACGCGGAGGGTCGTCTCCAGGCGATAATGGTGAATTTGCGGCCGGTCCACCGCCGCGGCAATCGCCTGGACCACGTTCGCCAAGGAACGACCCAGCGCGGCGGGAGTTTGCGGCTTGGCGTCGGGGGAGTCCTCGCGTTGGACGAAACGGCTGTGGAGATCCAGAAAGATTTCCTTGCCCTCCGCCACGACGCACGGCCTCACCTCCAGCGCGCCGCCCTCCTGGATCGTGTGGCACACCGACTGATAACCGACAGCCGACCGCTGAGGCGGATACGTCCCTGCCGCCGGGGGGAGCACAACCGTTTGCACCGTAGGCGCGGGCGTTGGGGGCGGCGCGCGTGTGGGCGTCGCGTCCTCCGCTGCCGGCGTCTCTGGTGCCGATGCTGACGGCGTGACGGTGGAAGGCCGGTCGCCGAAGACGGGGATCACCTTGATTAACACCCGAGTCTGGCGGCCGGAGGTGCCGCCGATCAATTGGCCGTCTTGACACTTGAGGATCGCCTCGAAGGCACGCGCAGCATCATCGCCGGCGCGGCGCTTCTGTTGCCGCAAAGTCTTCCAGGCGGCCTCGGCCACCACGTCGCCGGCCGAGTGGCTCGCCTTATCCTGGTCGGTCAGCAGCGAGGCCAACTCCGGCTCGGTCAGCCAGAGCCAATGGGCCTCGATGCGGATTTGCGGGCGGGTCTCGACGCGATGCCGCAGGGTGTCGAGGAAGTTGGCAACCTGCTCCTGGACATCCCTCGTCTGATGGACGACAAGCAGTTGTTGCGATGCCAGTGGGGCGATGCTGCCCGGGCCACCCACGGTATCCCATGTCGTGGGCTGGATAATCGAGGTAATGCAGTTGATAAGGCTATCGAAGTCCAACGGGGAGCTGTTTGCGCTAGGTGCCTGTGGCCCGGGGGCCACCCCGCCGGCCGGTGCCTGTTGCCTGAGAATTGGCGGGGAGTCGGGCTGGCCACCGACGTTCATAAATCCCCCCATACCCCCGCCCATACCGCCCATACCCATGCCCATACCCCCGCCCATACCCCCGCCCATACCCCCGCCCATACCGCCCTTCAATTCGCCTCCCATGCCACCGCCCAAAACGTGCATACCCGTGTCACCCCCGACGCCGGAGTCATTTTTCTCCGGTGGCGGGCCGAACAACGGATCGGTATCTCCCAGGTCGCTGGAGCGGCTGGCCGGGTAGTCGGGCGTGTTGACCAAGAGGGCGCTGACGGCATAGACCTTCGTCGTCAGCATCGTTTCAGCCTCCTCCGGCGTGGTAATCAAGAGCACCTCATCATGGATCACGTAGGTCAACTCAAGCTCGCGGAGAATGAGATCCAGGGCCGACCGCAAGGAAATCCCCTTGAGGTTCTTGGTGATCGGCGTGGTCGGGTCAATGCCCACGCCGTTCAGCGCCTTGGTGTCGATCTGGATCTCGATGCCGTGGTAGTCCTTGAGGAAGTCGATCACGTCCTGCAAGGGCGTCTCGATGATGTCGATTTGCGTGGGCGACTTCAAGGCGGCGATGATTTTCTCCGACGCCGCCAACTCGGCCGCCGCGTTGCGGCCCGACGCTTTTCCTACCGTGATCTTCATGCTCGCCGGGCGGGAAGGCTGCGGCGAAGCCGTGGCGGCCTGCGGCCGAGCATTTTGCTCGATCCGATCCGGCTTCGCCCTTAAGCGCGGCTTCGCCTTTAATCGCGACTGCGGCTTAACAGGCGCCGCTTCCGCAGGGGCCGAATCGCCCCCGCCAAACGGATCACCGCCGCCAGCCGACTTTGCGCCGAGGAAGCGGCGGGTTCGGTGGCAAACGGCATAGAATCGGCAGCGGCGGGAGCAGCGGCAGCGGCGGGCGCGGCCGCCGGCTTCTCAGCAACTCCCGAAGCGGCGGCAGCGCGAGGGGCGGCAAACGGATCGGCGGCAACTCCCGCAGGCTTGTCGGCAGGCGCGTCCGCCGGCTTGCCAGCGGCCGGGGCAGCGGCAGCGGCTGGCGAAGCAAACGGATCGGCACCAGCTCCCGCCGGCCTCTGGGCAGGTGTAGGCACGTCGTGAGTGATCTTGCAGTTCGGTAATGCCTTATGTAATTTTTCTACCCCAGTGTCGGTCACCTTCGTGCAAAGAGTCAGGTTCAGCGATTGCAGTTGTGTCAACCCTTTGAGGTGCTCCAGCACGGGCGACGCCTTGCGAACGAACAAACGGTCACCCTTGCCAGAGCATCGCCGACGCTCGCTCCGCCTTCCCCACGTTCCTGTCCCTGCCGACTTGCTACATCTGATACGACCTACTCGACCTTCTTCTTACCTCTGAACTTGGCGACCAGCCACGCGATGACGAGAAGCAACAGTGAACCAAGGAACACCGCAATCATCAAGTCCTCGAAGGTCACCTTGCCAGCCAGTTTCTTGATTTTGGCAATTGCACCGGCCTGCTCGGGATTTCAATGTGCCAAGAGGAGAAGGTGTAGGCACGTCGTGGGTGATCTTGCAGTTCGGTAATGCCTTCTGTAGCTTGTCTACTCCAGCGTCGGTGACTTTGGTTCCCCCCAGGTCCAGCGATTGGAGTTGCGTCAACCCTTTGAGGTGCTGTAACCCAGTATCGGTCACCTTGGGTCCCAGGCGTAGTTGCCGGAGCTGGGGCAACCCTTTGTGCAATGCTCCAACCCTGCCCAGTTACCTGGGTTTCCGTCAGGTCCAGAAATTGGAGTTTCGTCAACCCTTTGAGGTGCTGTAACCCAGCATCGGTCACCTTGGGTCGTGAGCGGAGCGGTTGGTAACCCTTTGGCGAGAGAATGCTCCAGCCCAGCGTCGGTGACTTTGGTTCCCACCAGGTCCAGCGATTCGAGTTGCGTCAACCCTTTGAGATGTTCCAGCCCAGCATCGGTCACCTGCGTACAAGAGGTGAGGTTCAGCGAGTTTAGTTCTGTCAACCCGTGGAGGTGCTCCAGCCCTGCGCCGGCCACCTTAGTTTGCGTTAGGTCCAGAAATTGGAGTTCCGTCAATCCCTTGAGATGTTCCAGCCCGGCGTCGGTCACCCTGTCTGCCCGCAGGCAAAGGTGTTGGAGTTGCGTCAACCCTTTGAGATGCTCCAGCCCAGCGTCCGTCACCTGGGTTCCGCTCAGGTCCAGCACTTGGAGTTGCGTCAACCCTTTGAGTTGCTTCGCAAGCCCGGCGTCGGTCACCCTGTTTGCCCGCAGGTAAAGGTGTTGGAGTTGTGCCAACCCTTCTGAGATGCTCCAGTCCAGCGTCGGTCACCTTGGTTTCCGCCAGGTTCAGCCCTAGGAGTTCGGTCAACCCTTTGACGTGCTCCAGCCCAGCGTCCGTCACCTGGGTTCCGCTCAGGTTCAGCCATTTGGAGTTGCGTCAACCCTTTGAGGCGTTCCAGCCCTGCGTCGGTCACCTTGCTGTTCGCCAAATCTACTGACTTCACAGGCTTGCCTGGACCATTTTCATCAAGGGTGACCTTGCCACCCAGCTTCTCGATTTCGGCAATTGCACTTGCCTTCTCGAGGGAATGGGCCAATAGGCACGCCGTGGTTGATCTTGCAGTTCGGTAATGCCTTCTGTAGTTTTTCTGCCCCAGCGTCAGTGACCCCTGTTCCGAGCAATTCCAGCGATTGGAGTTGGGTCAAGCCTTTGAGTTGTTCAAGTCCAGTGTCGGTCACCTTGGGTCCCAACCACAGCACTTGGAGTTGCGTCAACCCTTTGAGGTGTTTCAGCCCTGCGTCGGTCACCTGTGTGCCGTTTAGGTACAGAAATTGGAGTTTCGTCAATCCTTTGACATGCTCCAGCCCAGCATCGGTCACCTTGGTGCCCCAGGTCCAGCCTTTAGTTTGCGTCAACCCTTTGAGGTGTTCCAGCCCGGCGTCGGTCACCTGGGTTTGCTGTCAGGTTCACCTGGTTCTGCAGGTTTGCGTTGTATTAACCCTTTAAGTCCAGCCCAGCATCGGTCACCTTGGGCCCCAGCCCATTGAGTTGCGTCAACCCTTTGAGGTGTTCCAGCCCTACGCCGGCAACCTGGGTTTCCCCCAGGTCCAGCGTTTGGAGTTTGGTCAATCCTTTGAGGTGTTCCAGCCCGGCGTCGGTCACCTGGGTTTGCTGTAGGTTCAGCGTTTGGAGTTGTGTTAACCCTTTGACATGCTCCAGCCCTACGTCGGTCACCCTGTGCCCGAAGGTCCAGGCTTTGCAGTTGTGTCAACCCTTTGAGCTGCTCCAGCCCTGCGCCGGTCACCTGGGTTCCCCCCAGGTTCAGCGATTGCAGTTGCGTCAACCCTTTGAGGTGCTCTAGCCCGGCGCCGGTCACCTCCGTGCCATACAGGTTCAGCGATTGGAGTTGCATCAATCCTTTGAGGTGCTCCAGCCCGGCATCGGTCACCTTCGTGGAAAACAGCCCCAGCGATTGAGTTGCGTCAACCCTTTGAGGTGTTCCAGCCCGGCTCGGTCACCTTCGTGTTACTCAGCGAAGCGATGTGAGTTGGGTCAACCCTTTGAGGTGCTCCAGCCCGGCATCGGTCACCTTGGTGCAACCAGGTCCAGCGATTTGAGTTGCGTCAACCCTTTGAGGTGAACCAGCCCAGCATCGGTCACTTTGGTTCACCTCAGATACAGCGATTGGAGTTGCGTCAACCCTTTGAGGTGTACCAGCCCTGCGTCGGTCACCTTCGTGTTAATCAGGTTCAGCGATTGGAGCTGCGTCAACCCTTCGAGGTGCTCCAGCCCTGCATCGGTGACCTGGGTTTGCGTTAGGTCCAGCGATTGGAGTTGCATCAACCCTTTGAGGTGAACCAGCCCTGCGTCGGTCACCTTGCGTGCTCGCCAAATCTACCGATTCAAGTTGCTTGACCCTTGGAGTGCTCCAGTCCATCGTCGGTGACCTTGCCACCCAGTTTCTCGATTTTCGTCAATCCTTTGATCTGCCCAGCGTCAGTGACCCCAGCTCCAGCAAAGGCACTGGCCGCAGGCTTGCCAGCACTAGGCGCGGCGAAAGGACCATGCCGCTCCGGTTTCACGGTTCTCGGCAATGGCCTTTGCCACCAGCTCCGGCAGCGGCAGGCGCGGCAAACGGATCATCAGGAGCAGGTGCGTGATTCGCAGTTCGGTAATGCCTTCCGTAGTTTTTCTACCCCAGCATCAGTCACCTTTGTGCCGACCATTTCCAGCGATCGGAGTTGCGTCAACCCTTTGAGGTGTCCAGCCCTGCATCCGTCACCTGCGTTCCCAGCCAGGTCCAGCATGCAGTTGCGTCAACCCTTTGAGGTGCTCCAACCCAGCGTCCGTCACCTGGTGCCGCCCAGGTCCAGCGATTGGAGTTTGGTCAACCCTTTGAGGTGCTCCAGCCCAGCATCGGTCACCTGGGTTCCCCGCAGGTTCAGCGATTGGAGTTTCGTCAACCCTTTGAGGTGCTCCAGCCCAGCATCGGTCACCTTCGTGGAATTCAGGTCCAGCGATTGCAGTTGCGTCAACCCTTTGAGGTGCTCCAACCCAGCATCGGTCACCTGGAGTAGCCGCTTGAGTTCGCCAAACGGATCGACACGGGCAACATTGCCACTGAGGTTCAGCGATCGGAGTTGCGTCAACCCTTTGAGGTGAACCAGCCCTGCATCAGTCACCTTCGTGGAAGTCAGGTTCAGCGTTTGAAGTTGTTTCAACCCTTTCAGGTGTTCCAACAGGTGCTCCAGTTCTGCATCGGTCACCTTGCTTCCCAAATCTGCTTCGATCACAAGCGCCTGGACTATTCGGGTCGAACCCGACGGAGCCACCGAGCTTCCCGATTTCGGCAATTGCTTTCGCCTGCTCGGGACTGAACGTGCAGTTCGATAATGCCTTCCGAAGTCCTTTCATCCCTGCGTCGGTCACTTTGGTTCCCGGCAGGTTCAGCGATTGTAGTTGCGTTAACCCCTTGAGGTGCTCTAGCCCCGCGTCGGTCACGTCAGCACCCAACAGCAACGATTGAAGTGTGGTCAACCCTTTGAGGTGTTCCAACCCAGCGCGGACGACCTGGGTCTGCTGTAGATCCAGCAGTTGAAGTTTTGTCAGCCCCTTGACATGCTCCAGTCCAGCGTCGGTCACCTTGGCTCCCAACGTCAGCGATTGAAGTTTGGTCAACCCTTTGAGGTGTTCCAACCCTACGCCGGTGACCTGGGTTTGCGTTAGGTCCAGTGTTTGAAGTTCTGTCAACCCTTTGAGGTGCTCCAGTCCAGCGTCGGCCACCCCGGCTCCCAACGTCAGCGATTGAAGTTTGGTCAACCCTTTGAGGTGCTCCAACCCTACGCCGACGACCTGAGTTTGCGTTAGGTCCAGCGTTTGAAGTTCTGTCAGTCCTTTGACATGCTCCAGTCCAGCGTCGGCCACCTTGACTCCCAACGTCAGCGATTGAAGTTTAGTCAACCCCTTGAGGTGTTCCAGCCCTGTGCCGGTGACCTGGGTGTGCGTTATGTCCAGCGTTTGAAGTTCTGTCAACCCCTTGACATGCTCCAGTCCAGCGTCGGCCACCCCGGCTCCCAACGTCAGCACATTGATCTGCGTCAATCCCTTGAGGTGAACCAGCCCTGCATCGGTCACCTTGGGTCCCAGGTCAGTGCAGCGAAGAGTTGCGTCAACCCTTTAAGGGGCTCCAGCCCCGCATCGGTCACCTGGGTTTGCCCCAGGTCCAGCGATTGGAGATTGGTCAACCCTTTGAGGTGCTTGAGCCCCGCATCGGTCACCTTGGGTGCCAGCTGCCAGCGAAGTGAGTTGCATCCACTCCTTGAGATGCGCCAGCCCTGCATCGGTCACCTGCGTGGCGGTCAGGTCCAGCGAACTCAGTTGCGGCAACCCCTTGAGGTGAACCAGCCCTGCATCGGTCACCTTGGGTCCCAGCGTCAGCGAAGTGAGTTGCATCAACCCCTTGAGATGCGCCAGCCCCGCGTCGGTCACCTGCGTGGCAGCCAGGTCCAATGAACTCAGTTGCGGCAACCCTTTGAGGTAGACCAGCCCTGCATCGGTCACCTTGCTCTTTGCAAAATCTACCGACGGTGCGTTCACAGCCACGAATTGAATCACTGGTCCACCGACTTGAGGCGATTCAGCGAAGGTGACCTTGCCGCCCAGTTTCTCGATTGCGGCAATTGCACTTGCTGGGTCAGCATTCGGTTCTGCCGCCAGGCAGAGAACAGAAGCAAGCGACACGCTCAGCGCGAGCAACGGAAGTGTGATGCGGTTCATGGAGTTGTGCCTTTGGTTGGAGGGCTCGAAGGATGACAATGAAATTACTGGCCAGATAGGCGTATGCGGCCATCTGTCTTTCGCGTGGCTGACGTATTGCCGGCGCGTCCAAGTTGCCGGCGTGTCCAGGTCTCAGATTGTGTTCGCGTGCCGATCTTCTTCCCGTACTTGTTCCACACGGGGCAGTCCGCACACTGGAGTTGTAATTGGCCGGAATCGTCAAGCGTGGCCGTAACGCGAATGCGATACTGTTTGGGAGCATCTATTTTGAAAGCGGCCTCAAACGTCCCGGATAACGATTTCCCATCCTCGTCCCCGTCAGGACGAGTCAGTTCCCCGGAGAGGGCTCGGATAACGTTGCTCGAAATCAATGTAACCCTGGCCGTCGTCCCATCATCGTCGATCCTGAACCGTCCTCCGACTGTGTTTTGCCAAGTGCCTGATAAGGAACCCTTTGGCAGCGGGTTTTCGTCGGCAGGCGGCGTTACCCGCGGTGTCCTGGGAGTCCGGGGCTTCTTCAGGGGCTTGTGTGGGGGCTGCTCAGGAGTTGAAAGCTCTGGTTGCGTCGGCCTTGGCAACGACACTTGTGGCCCCGCCCGGGATGGCGTTACGACATGTGGAGTCGGGGGCACCGACGCCCCATTGGGGTCAATCTTCACAATAGCTTCTCGCGCCGCAACGAGAAGGTCGTTGGTGTACACGCCGCCATATATTGGTTGGGATACTCCTAGAGGGGCTCTTAGCGCGAGTATGGCCTCCTTAGCTGCGGGGCCCATGTCGCCCAAAGTCTTCGCCGCCTTCGCTCGAACGTCTGTCCATTCGTCGTACTGCAATACGTGAACGAGGGCCGGTACGGCGTCCTTGGCCGCCGGACCAATTCCTCCAAGCGTTTCCAAAGCGGCGTTGCGCAGGCTCTGGTCTTTTTCGCCTAACAGCTCGATCAGACCGGGCACGGCCTTCTCGGGCTCTTTCGGCAGGAATCCGAAAACCTGGCTATACCGTCTGAATGCGAAAGGTCCCTGCGGCAGTTTCACATCCAGCGCGAGGGACCCGCTCGTAATCAGTTCGCAGGGAACCTCGTCATGCGGAGCCTCGAAGACCAGCGCCGACTCGCCGGTTTCCTCGATCTTCGTGGTTTCCTTCGGTTGCCAGCCACCCACGTCGTGCCTTTGGGGCCCCGTTCCGAACAACCCAGGCATCTGGCCGGCGGAGAACTCGTGGCCGGAGAAGATATGACCCTTGTCAGTCTTTATCTCAGCTTTGTCGTTGCTGAGGAGACCGGGACCGAGCGAGAAGCGTCCCTCGCGCGGGCCGAGGTTCTTATAAGAATAAACAAGGAGAAACGTCTTCGTTCCATTCGACACTCCCGAAGACCCGTAGTCCGTGTACCAGGCGTCCTTGAGTCCCACGAGGAACGTCGTCTGCACCTCGCGGTTTTCGCTCATCATCCCGACACGGACCGGATCGCCCCAGTTCTGCGACGCGGAGTCCTCGCCACGGGCCGCCGCGTGAGGCTCCCCCGTAGGCACCCCACGGTGATGCCAGTTCACCACTAATAATGCACCGCCGATGATCGCGCAGATTGCCGCAATTCCACCCCCTATTGCCCAGATCCGGGCGCGGGACGGTTGTCGTTGACCAGCCCGCATGTTGCCCGCGGGAAGCGACGATGGCACGGCCGCACGCGGAGCGGGCGACTGCGCCGACTGTGCCCTGGCCGCTGGCCGGGAGACAATCGCCGACGATATGGCGGACGCGAACGGTTCCATCTGGCTCAACGGCAACCATTGGGACATGCCTTCGCACCAGCAGATCGTGTTGGGGTCCAGTCGCCCCGCCCGCACGGACTGAATAAGCTCCTCGGCAGTGAACGGGCCAGTGGGCTGGTTGCCTTTACCGCGAACGTACCAGGAAGAACGCTGCTCACCCATGATCCACCTTTTCCCAATCCAACGGCTGTCGTTAACAACACCGCGCCGCACATGTGGCGGCTGTTTTCAGTCGCTCCGCTCCGAGCTTCGAGCGCTTTGTTCGTTACGCACAACTCGCAGGTCTTCCGCTATGCGGAACACGACACAGATCAGTTCAAGGTAGACACGTACACCGAGCGTGATTAGGCTCAGACCGATCGCGTCTGCCAGCACTGCCACGAGTGCCAGCAGAATCCCCTTCGGAAGATCCGATACGCCACTCGACGCCCCGAGGTTGGCAAACACGGCGCCCAGAGCAGCCAGAGTAACAGCGACAAAGGCAAGCACAGCCAAGACAAGCCAGAGTTTCCAAGCCCATTTCAGGATGGTCGTCGTGGCGAACCGATCAAAATTGAAATCGAGGAACATTATGCCGCCCCTAACCTGTGGGTGGTCGAACATGGCTGATCGCACAGGCCGATGAGCGGAAGAGAACTCGGTGGCAAAGTCCGGGGAGGAAGGCCCCGAGCCTGCGACGCTACCGAGCGACGAAGGATTGCCTAGCGCTTCAGGAGACGCGGCAGCGGCGGCGGACTTGGATTGAGGAAAAGCAAATGGATCGGGATTGCTTGGAGGCTGCGCCGGCGGCCCATCATCGGGCATGGGCGGCATCCCCGCCGGCAACGGTCTGGCTGAATCCGGCATCGCATTGCCGCTCTGGGCCGCACCAGACCACGGCGGCAGCGAACCAGCATGGCTCGCCTGACGCGACGCCTGCGCCGGGTGAGGAACGGTGATAGCCTGCTTGCATCCGGGGCAAGAGACTGTCTTGCCGAACGCTGGTTCGGTAACATTCAGCGTTTTCGCACAATGGGGACAATTGATCTTGAAGGACATTGGCTGCTTACTCCGACTCTCTTCCTACCACGATGAACAGGAAACCCCCATTGGCCCAATAAAAGGGGAACGATGAACCAACACCGCACCCACGAAAGGACATGATCTATCAGCGACTGGCCGTCGCCCTACTGTTTTGGGACACTGGCCTTTGCCAACCGTCAGCGATCCAGGCATTGTATTCTAACCAAGAAAGCTCGGGTTCGTACCAGTCCTTGCTCAAATTCGCATCGCCTTCGAGGTTCCTTGTTACAAATTGGCGCTCCTTACCAAGTTTCTCCGCCAGAGGGAAATCAATGAAAAGGCAGAACGTAGCGCGATGACTATAGTACACGTCCGCAAGGTCTCCGCCGCCAAGAGCATGGCCTTCCTTGGTCGTCTGCTCGATGGCCCGCCCTTCCAACAATTTGTGCAACTGTTTGACGGTGCCCCTGGAATCTCGCTCCGCGGCAACGAGAATCCTCTTTTCGACATCCTTAGCGTCTTCCTCAGCCCGAGCGATGCCGGGCCAGCTTCTCGCTTCCGCTACAACTAGACAAACGACCGTGTAGTCTGGATTGTTATAGATTGCCGAGGAAAGCTCGGGAGAAAGCGACGCAGTATTCTTCCAAGTAGCGTGCCTTCTCGCCACGATTCCCTCAACCTCGTCGAACACCGAGCGTTGGCTAGTAATCCTAGTAATCACCGGGTGGGAGACGGCGACCACCGAATTCTGGTTTGGCTTGTCTTGCGCAGGTAGGGTCACGGAAAACGCGAGCACAAGGACACCGATGGTAATACCCAAATGGCAGTTGGGACCCTTGGTCTGGAAGGACATTGGCTCACTCCTTGATGGATTGATTCTCACAGAGCACATCGACGGGTGGGTTGCCTTACTGAGTTGCGATAGGCCGTCCTACCTCAGTCGGTAAGGTTGCTTCTCCTTGTACAGAGCGATGCGCTGGGATAGCGATTCCTGCCTTTCCGCTGGGGCGACTTGGAGCGCTCGGCTTGCCCACTTCGCCGCCGTGTCGAAATCACCGGTTTCCGCGTAGGCGGCACCCAGCGTGTCGAGACAAACCCAGTCCTTCCCTTTCGACAGATCGTTGGCCTTGTTGGCATGTTCGACGGCCTTTTCCCCGTCCCTCACACTGTCGCGCGGGCAGGCCGCCAGAAGAAACGCCATTGCCTCCTGGGCTTGAACTTCCGCCTTCGGGCTCGTCCTGCTCAACCGCAGGGCGATCTGGAAGTCGGCCTTCGCCTCCGGGTATGATCCTCGAAACAGTTTGCTCCAACCGCGGATGAGGTAGGGTGCCGAGAATTGCGGGTCCAGCTTGACGGCCTCAGCAAACCGTTTGTTCCCTTCGCGCACTTTTCCCCCCTTGCAGAGGGCATACGCCTCGATCGCCATAACCAGAGCCGATGCCTTGGGAGACAAGGCGGTCTGGCTCGCCTTGCGATCGGCCATTTTCAGGTCCTCGATCGCCTGGGCCTGGTCCTTCGGGCCGACATTGAGGTGTGCGATGCCGCGGGCGAGGTACTGCTGCCACAGGTCAGGCTCGTCCGTGATGCACTGGTCCAACAGCGTCAGCGCTTTCTGGTGCCACTTGGGGCCCGCCCGTCCGAACAGGTCGCACAAGGAGATCCATTCCTCGACAGGCCCGGCAACGTCCTGGCCGAGACGCCACTGGAATCGCTTGACCTGCTCAACTTGCACTTCGATCCCGGCCAACATCTGGCGAGTCATGGCAATCTGGGAGGTCACCTGGGCCAGGTTGGCCTGAAGGCCCGGTGCCGCGCCGTTTTGCAGCAATTGGGCCGTTGCGATCTGGCTTTGGAGGTCGGCGGCGCTGTGTTCCAGCCTCATCAATGTCTCCTTGGCGTTCCGCCAGGGTCGAGCGAGTGATTCACGGTTCTCTTGTGCATCCCGCCACGCCGAAAGCGAATTTTGCAGTTGCTGGCGGATTTCAAACATCCGGGCGAGCCGATGGTCTTGGGGAGGTGGCGGTTGCAGCGGTTGAGGTTTGCCGGCCTTGGCCTTTGCCGCCTGTCGATCGAGGAGGTCCTTCAATTCCTTTGTATAATGATCGACTTCCGCTTCCCAATAGCTCAATTCCTGGACGATCGCCTTGCTATCGGGACTCGCTGGAGAGACGGTCGTGTCAGGCACGGGAAGCAACGGATTGATGATCGCGTCTGGCGTGAACCCCGGCTCGCGCACCAGCGGGCGAAGGTTGGTAAAACACCACGCCCAGGCGCAGGCCCTGCGGTAGTGCGCCTTGACATCCACCAGATCCTTGGTGATGCGGCCGGCTTTTTGTTTCGTCGGCTCGTCGGCCCCGGCCAAGGCCGGATCGGCAAGCAGCTTGAGGCGCTGGTTACCCGCGGCGTACAGCGTGCCCCAATACGCCATCTCCCCGACGAGCCAGCGGTACTGTGGACATCCTGGCGAGAGGTGGACCACGGGGACTTGGGGCGGATTGAAGATCGTTCCCCCAGGCCACACGGCACGGGCCACGGCAGGCCGCAGGTTGTCGAACGGCCAGGCTTGCTGGCAGACTGCGGAGAGGTTTGCCAGAGCCTGGTTCAGTTCCGCACCGTCGCGGCTTTGGTCTTGGGCATAGGTGGGCTGGAGGGCAACTACGAACCCCGTCGCCCACACGAACAACCACGTCCATCGGCCAGGCATCTTGTTTCCTCCTGTTTCTTGGGTTGAAGCACGGCCGGATTTATGCAATGACGAATCTTGGAAGCGGAGTGTACGGTCAACGATACTCATACTCGATTTCAACAGACTTGTCGGCAGCGATTTTGGTGACGCGGAAAATAACGTAGTGCCCCTCTTCGCCCTTTTCGGCCAGCGCAACGTAAGTGTGGCCTTCCAACGCTGCGACGCCCCAGCGCTCGTATCCGGCAGCGGGTGGGACCACCTGCTTCAAGGGCCCGCTGCCGATGTCGCCGAGGTCCACAAGACCGCTCTGCGCTACACCGTTGGCCCAAAACCTGGGAACGTCGCCCGAAAATGACAAATAGAAATCACCTCCAAGTTGTGCGCCTGCATACATTTTCTGCGCCAGAAAGTGGAACGTATCCCGATCACGAAGTCGTATCGTCCGCCCCATCGTGGCTGGCGGGGCCTGTAACTGCCCACTAATGTTCATGCCTCTTCCCCCTTCGATCACGAAGCGGTCGGCGTGCTGTTGAGGGAGAAATCCGTCGGCCTTCATGGTCACCAGGAGGTACTCTCCCGCGGGAAGCGCGAGGCGGTAATGGCCGCTGGCGTCCGCCTTTGCCGAGAAGTTGCCCGGAGAGACGAGGACCGTTGCCCCCGCGATCCCCTTCTGCGTTCGTTGGTCAAGAATCTCGCCGCGAAATTCTCCCAGTTGAGGCCCCCCGCCGATGACGAAGTCATCCGTGTCGAACGTGGCCAGCCTGTTGGCGTCCCACAACTCCTCGTAGTTAATAGCGCCATGAAAATGGTAACGTCCGGGCTTCCAGCCGTCCGTTTCCCAGAGCGACGTGATTGTCTGTTGGCCCTTGGCCGGGATCGGCTCGATCTTCAGGTGCCGCCTTCCTTGGAACTCGAAGCGGGAACCCGCCTGCTTCTGGATGGTTGCCACGATGAATCCATCGTTAAATTCACCAAGTCCCGAATTGCGAACAACAAGGGTGAGTTTGACATCCGTTGCTCCGGCTTCCGCGGTCGCCGTTTCAATCTTGGGGATTCCGTAACCGCGCACGATGAACGGGCAGCAAAACTCTGGAGGTGGTTGCGAGCCCGCAAGAGTCCCGGCGTGGAGGCAGTAGACTCCATCAGGCAACGAGCGCGTCGGTTGAAGCTGTGTGGAGGTTTTTGTTTTCCCGCCGGCCTGCGGGACGGCTTGCGCATAGGGGCCTCCGCGGACCGGCACCCAGAGATTCACTTTACGAGGCTCGACCGTGTTTGGAACTCCCGCCATAGGCACACAATCGTCGCGGCAGAGGAACAGTCGTGTGATATTGAGCGTCCCGGCCGCAGCCATTTTCTCGGGGACGAGGAACCGCGGGCTCTCACGGTCAAACACCATTTGTGGCGCGTTCGGAAAGCCGACTCGCTGATAGGGGGCGACCCCGACCACCGTTGGTTTCATGGGGTGGAGCACGATGTAGTCGCTGGCCCCACCCAGCTCGTCTTGCGGCTTGGCGGACGGTTTCGGCTGTTCTTGATGTTGGGCACCGTCTTGGGCGCGGGGTCTCTGGGCCGCCTTCTTGTCCGTTAGATCCTGGCCGGGCGAATATCTTGCGATGGATACCCCTTGTCTTGGGGCAAGAAAACCGATGCCATACCACAAGCCCGCGGTTGCTAGCAGCACTAGCCCAACTCCAATCTGCCAAAGTGTGCGAGTTGACACTTCCGACGAGAAAGAAAAAACTCTCCAACTTCCAAGCCTGAGACCAATCTGCCAGGCTTTGTGAGTTGCTGCCGCAACAGCGGCGGCCGATGGTGCGGGCGATTTCAGCCGGCTGTCGGGGAGGCAGGAATCAGTGACGCCCGGTGCTGTTCGCTTGATCGGACCGGCCGCTAGTCGGTTTGTCAGAAGCCCAACAAGATCGCTCCCAGCGCAGAACGGCGTCAATGATTCAGCGACTTCCACCGCCGTGGAAAAACGGTTGGCGGGGCTCTTGGCCAATAGCTTGGCGAGGATGGCCGCTAATGGGCTCGCCACGTCGGTCCGAATCTTGTCGATAGGCACAACACCTTCGTTGGCGTGCGCCATGACTTTTCCCAGAAAGGTGCTATGCCGTTGGTCGCCAAACGGCGGTCGTCCCGCCAGCAAGAAATAGAGAGTACAACCGAGGGCGTACACGTCGGCCCTGGCATCGGCATCTCGTGGGTTCGAGCCCTGTTCCGGGGCCATGTAGTCAGCGGTCCCCATGATTTGACCACTTGCCGTAGCGTCGCCATCGCCACACTCCTCGACCTGGAGCCGGGCCAATCCCAGATCCAGCACCTTAACAACGCCCGTGGTCGTCAGCATGAGGTTCGATGGCTTGACATCTCGATGGACAAGACCATGTTCATGGGCGTGCTGCAACCCAACCGCAGCTTGCCGAATGATGTCACAGGCGTCGGCAACCGCCAGTGGTCCAACGCAGCGGACCAGCGATGACAACGCGACTCCCTCGACGAACTCCATCACAAGAAAGAACTGGCCGTCGGCCTCACCCGCGTCATGGGCGCGGACGATGTTCGGGTGATCGACCCGGCCCACGGCTTCCATTTCCCGATGGAAACGAATGATCGCTTCTGGCGATCTCTGCCTGTAAGCCGGCAGTAGTTTGACGGCAACCGTCCGCTTCAGCTTGGTGTGGAAAGCCTTGTACACGTCCCCCATACCACCGTGGCCCAACTTCTCGACGAGCCGGTACTGCCCAATCTGCTGGGGAAGGAGTGCTGCGTGGGCGTGATCGCGCGAATCCGGGCCGGACTCGGACGAGATCGACTCGATCCTGGAGAGAACTTCATTCAGCAGAGAGTCATCGCGGTCGGCTTCGCCGGCAGCGGCGCGGCGAAGACACATGATAACCGTGTCGCTCAGGCCATCCAGAGCCTCTAATTGCGACTGGCAAGCGGGGCACGCCTCGACATGAGAGGCGATGCCGGCCAGGTCAGATTCCGAGACCCGGCCGAGTACATAATCGGCGAGCACGTCCGGGTTCGGGCAAATCGTTGTGTCCATTGCACACTACCCCGAGTTGCGGCAACTTCGCTCCCCGCGGAGCCGCCGCCAGGATCACGCGCGGTCGCCCCGGGGTTTCCCATCCCCGAGGCAACTCGATTGCTGGCGGCCGACTTCACCGACCCCAACCACTGCTTCCGGTGTTTCCGTATCCAGGCCCGACTCCATTTGGGGCTGTGTTCATGCCGCGCGGTGCTTGCATTGTCCGAAGTGCATTCATGCGGTTCCACTCTATGCAATCGGGCTGTCTAGGGAACCACGTAGGAAGCTGCACCGGCGGGGCAGCGGCCGTGGCGTTCTGGTCTGGAGAGGCGGTGTGACGGCTCGGGTAACGGTCAGCGTAACGGCGGGCGTATGCCTCGTAGACTGGACCGACGTAGCTCCACCTACCCAGATCCGGGTCGAAATGGAAGTACGATAATGGAGTCATCTGCCTTTGATGGAGGAAGAAGCTGGGCAATGAGGCATAGATCAACGCCGTCAGGCTCTTGACAGCGCCGCTCCGTTTCGCCAGCTTTTCGCCCAGATCAAGGATCGCGTCGCCGTCCGCATGAGCCGCTTTCAACTCCGCCTCCTGCGGGCCAACCTGCGGCGCGTTCGCTGCCGGGAGTTGCCCCTCTGCCGGAAGTTGCTTCTCTGTCGGAGGCTGCCCCGCTGCCGGAAGTTGCCCCGCTGCCGCGCGTTGCCGCTGGAACTGTTGCAGGTTCTCCTCCGCCTGTGCGCGGGTGTGGTAGTAAAAGTCGGCAAGCAGCTTCACGTCGTCGTCGTTGATGTGGAAGGGCCAGATTACGCGCTTGTAAGAGAGGGTGATGGGCTCGGAAGGGATTGCGATGGCGTCGGCACGCTGAAATGCCTGGTCCGCAAACGTACTCGGCATCCAGTTGTTGATCTCGGTCATGTCATTCACGAGACCGCGGCGCAACCAAGATCGCTGCCTCAACGGGTCCTCGGGCGGCTTCTCCAACGCTCCGGCATAGCGCCCGATCACAAGGCAGCACAGAACCGTCAAAGTCATGCACTTCATGTTCGCCTCCATCGCTTGGGTTAGAACCGAAACCTCACACGTGCCCGCGCCTCCCGCCCAGGTGTGATGTGCTGGTGCGGCAGTAAGGAGGCAAGTCGGGCGACTCGCCACGATCTTCGCTCCCCTACTGATAAATAACGTTTGAGGTGTCACACGACTTTTGTGACCCTCCTCGCCGTTGAACGGCGGTCGAACAAGCCTGTTGTCATAACTCCTTGTCGTACAAGTTCTAAGTGCTACGAACCGCCTCCAGGCTACAGCCTTCGGGTTCGAGAAGCTGTTGCAATTCCTCCCTCAAACGGCGGAGGACGCGAGATTTTGCCTGCCTGACTGCCCCCGCTTTCATTTCCAGCGCCTCGGCCACAACACCGGACGGCTGGCCCTCGACGGTTGCTCGCCAAAACGCTTGCCAGGTGCGATCCTCAAACTCCGGGCGGATCAGATCGAGGGTCCGATTGACGATGATCGCCTTCTCTTGGTCGCTCGCTTCGGGGAGGCTGCTGCTTGCATCGCTATCCGGGATTGCCAAGAACCGCTCGTGGGCACCGGAGCCGCCAATGGCAGCCGGTTGTCGGTTCTGTCGCCGAACATGGTCCGCGATCTTGCTGTGAGTGATCGTCCGCAACCATCCCCTAAAAGTGCCGCCCGTCTGGTCCCGCTGAAAGCCGTCGATGCTGACGGCAACGGCTCGAAATACGTCTTGGCAGACATCGGCACGATCCTCTCGCCGAACGCCATAATATCGACACCAATAAAGAACCAGATGGCCATAGACGCTCTCCAACCGCCGCCAAGCGCCTTCATCTCGGGCCTTCACACGGTCCAGAAAGCTGGACGACGTGGAACCGACCGAGCCGCGGCTAATGTCAAATGATTCTGTCACGATGGGGAAGCTCCCATGTCCGACTGTCCCGATTCTCGCGCCGAAAAAGAAAGGAGCGTCGAGACCGAGACCGCTCTTGCAGCCCCCGCCAAGGGGCGTCCGAAACAGCCTGGCCCGACGCTCCCTCGACGGGAGCGCGGGTCCAAGACTGCGTTCGGACATGCAAGAGCCTTACGGCTCAGGTTGGCGGTTTTGCAAGAAGCAGTTCTTGACGCCTTGCGCGTCGTTCAAATTGTTTTCATCGCCCGCGTGGGGCTGTACCTCTTATCTGGTCACTGGAACCTCTCAACAGGATCGAACAAACCTTTAGGCCGGCGGCAATTGCTGACCGACCGACAACATAGCTGGCAACCTTGAAATTGGTTATCAGGATGCCCAGCCCACGATGGGCCGGTCTCTGTTGCCGGCTCGGCTCACGTCTCTCTAACCCTACCTCTATGGTATTACACCGTAGGCGGAGCCGCCCTCCCGCGGTCGCGCCCCATTTTCAGGTGGGGGAGCGGCCGTTGTCAACAGGCGGCGCTCCGGTTTTTCTGATAAGGAGCCGTCCGTCCGTCCACCCGCATGTTGGGCTGCTGGGGATGTGCCGCCCAGGTCGCTGTTATTCCTCACCAGCCTCGCGCTGGGCGGACGGTAGCCAGTGGCGGCGGCGATGGCAGGAGCGGTTGATCGTCGAATGTTCCCGCAAACACGGGTGGCCAAGAAGCCGACTTGAAAGAGCGGGCACAGACCGTTATAGTATACGTCCGTCCACATTCCCGCTATACGCGGTACGTCGAACCGGGAGGGATGGCCTCATGTTCGTGGTCGAAAAGTCCCCGGAAAACTATGCGCCGCGGCCAGCGCCGCTGTTTCGGCCCTCCAGGATCGTGCTGGCCAGCGGAAGCAACCGCACAGAGGGTCGTCGGCGATTGGCCGATGGAATTTGTTCGGCTTACCGCAACGCGGAAGTGGTCGAGGCGTTTGGCACCCCGCATAATCGAGTCGATCTGGGCGAAAGCAGCCTGTTGGGATTGCATGAGCGCGGCAAACAGACGCTCGTTCTCGGTGAGCACCGCAGTGCGGTGCGCTTTAGCGAAGAAGGCGGCAACGCCTGCCCGAACTACTGGCATTTCTCGCCCTATGGCTTCTGCCCCTACGGCTGCCACTACTGCTACCTGGCCGGCACGCCTGGTGTCTGGTTCTCGCCGACCGTGAAGATATTCCTCAACCTGGAGGAAATCCTCCGCGAAGTAGACCGAACCGCAAACGAGCTTGGGCGTCCGACAGCCTTCTATCTGGGCAAGCTCCAGGACGGGCTCGCGTTGGAGCCGCTCAGCGGCTACGCACGAGCGATGATTCCCTTCTTCGCCCGCCATCCGTATGCCCAAATGGTCGTACTGACGAAGAGCGCCGATGTGGAGAATCTGCTGGACCTTGGTCATGCTGGCCGAACGATCCTCTCTTGGACCGTTAATGCCCCGGAAGTAGTGGAGAGTTTCGAGAGAAACACGCCGGATGTCATGGCCCGGCTGGAAGCCATGCGGCGATGCGCCCAGGCCGGTTACCCGGTTCGGGCAGTGGTCATGCCGATTATCCCGGTGGCCGATTGGCAGGAGACCTACGCCCGGTTCATGGCGATGTTGCTCGAATCTGTTCCCTTGTCGCGGCTCACGCTCGGTTCCGTCTGCTCCTATCCACAAGCCCTGCGACTCATGGAACTGAAGCTCGGCAAGCGGAACGCGATTTCAACATTGCTGGACCGCGGGCCGGCCAAGTCGGACGACGGACGGTTTCGCTTCAGTCGCTCCACCCGCGAAGAGGTCTACCGATGCCTGGTCGAGTGTATTCGGCGGCAGCGGCCCGATCTGGAGATCGGCCTGTGCCTGGAAGATGAGGCGATGTTCGCGTCGCTGGATTTGCAGAAGTGCATTGGGCGATGCAACTGCGTGCTTTGAGAGAAAGTTGACCACCGTGGCTCAAGTAATCCGAATAGAGCGAAAATCGGCAGTGCTCACGCCTTCCAGTTTGGCCTGCCTGGCACACGTTCCGACGGTCAACCTGACGGCAGGTTGCGCTCACGAGTGCTGCTACTGTTACGCCCGCGGCTACCTGACGCACCCTGGCGAAGGCAGGGTCGCATTCTACACCAATACGCTTGCCAAGCTGCGGGACGAGTTGGGCCGCAAACGCAAGAAGCCAACCACCGTGTATTTCAGCCCATCGAGCGATCCATTTCAGCCGGTTCCCGAGGTTCTGAACATGGCTTACGACGTGTTCAGGTTCCTCTTGGAGTCGGGGATTGGGATAGCCTTCGTCACCAAGGGACGGATTCCCGAGCGGCACCGCAACCTGCTGGCCGCCCACGCACCCCTGGTCCAGGGACGAATAGGGCTGATTACGCTTGATCCAGGAACGGCTGCCGCGTTTGAACCCGGCGCGGCGACGCCGGAGGTGCGGCTCGCACAGGCAGCCGAATTGATCGGCACACACATCCCCATCGAGGCGAGACTCGATCCAATTCTGCCCGGCGTGACCGACGGCGCGGACTGCCTGGAACCGCTTTGTGCGGCGTTGGCCCGCATCGGCATGCGCAAGATTGCCGCCAGCGTCCTCTTTCTCCGACCAGCGGTGATCGGGTCGCTGCGGCGGCACATCAAGGACAAGCTGATGCTCAACAGGCTCTTGGACCGCTTCGCTAGCAGCGAGCTTCTGGCGATCCATGCAGGCAACAGCCGGGTCCGGGCGCTTCCGACTTCAGCGCGTCTTGAGATCATCGAGCGTCTGAAATCTATCGCAGATCGTTACGGCCTGGAGGTTCTCGTCTGTGCTTGCAAGAACCCGGACATCTCCCGTGGCTCTTGCCACATTTCGGGCCGCTGGCCGCCAGCGGCCAGCGGGAGCAGCCAACTGGGACTGTTCCAGCCGTAGCAACCGTGTAGAAAGCTCGCCCCGTGGATCGTTTGCAAAGGTACAACCAGCGCTTGCTGCGAAGTGCATTGAGAGAAACGCGCCTTCTGACGGCTCTCGATGTGACCAAGGGCCGCCGAATTCGCGTCACCAGCGTGGCTTGGGACGAGTATTGGAGGCACTGCGGTCCCTTGGCAAGAGAAATCGCACAATTGGAGACTGCTTGGACTGCCCTGATCGCCGGGAACTTTGCCGGCAACCTGCGGCGTGAATTCGTTCGCACCTATTTCCTGTTGCTCCGTACCTGTCTGGATTGCCATGCTGGCCGCCAGAACATGCTCTCTGTACTGAGGAGGATTGTCGGCTTTGAGACGATTCGTGTATCCGGGGACTGTGGTGGTTCGGCTGCGGCCATAGTCAGCGCGAGACACCCTGTATATCTGCTCAGCAAACTGGCAAACCCCCACGCACCAGAGAACCCGAAGTACCTGCCGCTCATCTGCCCATGTGGAATGGTGCCTGAAGCGAACTCCCTCTATTGGCACTATAGGCGCATTCCGGTGGTGCAGACCAACGGCATCCAGCTATTTGTCTACCCTCCGGCAGAGGTCTGCAATCGCCCACTGAGTCATGCGCTCATCGGCCAGCTATTCGCGTGCTTCACGCCAAGAAACGATCCGTGGATTCGGGAACGGAGCCAATCGCTCTTTGATGGCGTCTTTGCCTCCCTGGTGGCTCGCTCCGCCTCACCGCGCCTTCACTTGCTGGACATGGCGTGCGGCTCCGCCAAGATAACCGTGATGCTGTGCCGAAAAGCATTTGCCGCACACCAGAAATCGTTCGACTTGACGTTGGTTGACGTGGTTCGGGGGAACAAGTCGATCGCCAACGCCTTCTACAGGAATCCCAGGGTCTTTGCCAACCTGATGTTCCGCCGCGAAAGCTTGTTCGACTGGGTGGACAAGAACTCCGACGACCCGCAAATGAATTTCGATGTTGCGCTAATGCTGCGGGCATGTAACCTCTTCAGTCGCTTTTCAATCGAGGAAATATCCCATCGTGAGGCGAATTCGCTGATTGGCCAAGACGCCGCGTGCGATCCCGTCGATTCTCAAGTGCTACGTCCGGCGGAGTTGATTGAGAACAACAGGCTTGGCAAAATACAGCATGGGATCGGACGGTTCATCTTCAAGAATGGGTGGGTCTTTCGCCAGTTCTCTGCGTCGGACTACTTTAAGGCGATTCACCTGGTCATGGGGGGCATGTCGTCCGGCGGTGAGGACACCCTCTACGCGCCGCTTCGTGCATTCGACGAGGATGTCCTTGTGCTGCCGAGCGGCCGTTCGCTCATCGCCCAGTTGCTGGGAATGGCGAAGCAACTGGTAATTGAGGACGCGGATTTGTTGCCATGTCACCTCGAACGTCACTTCAGGCGATTCGCCTTGGACGACCTGTTTGTCACCGACTTGACGGACCGAGCGAGAAGGCGCGGGGCCGCTGTCTACCTGATTGAGAGAAAGCCGCACGACGACAGCACCAAGCCTCTCGTGGATTAAGAACGACTTGGAGCGATTCCCGGGAGCGGAAGGGCACTCGCATGACACACAAAACGGATCGAAGGCAGGGTTGCCTTTTCAATGATGGAAACTGTGCCGAACCAGTTTTGGTAAGCGCGTGTCTGCTCGGCATTCCCTGCCGTTGGCACGGGCGCAGGCCAAAGAAGCGTGAAGAACTCATCAAGCGGCTCGGGCAGCGGTATGTTCTCGTGCCGATCTGTCCCGAGCAACTCGGCGGTATGGCGACACCCAGAACGAGCGAGACGCTCCACGGCACCGGCGCTCAGGTTCTCGATACGGGGTTGCGGATCATCGCCCCGGAAACCGGAGAAGACGTGACGCACTTCCACGTCAACGGGGCGCGATACGCCTTGGAAATCGCGGAGATCATCAGTGCCCGGCGCGTATCTCAAAGGGGGGAGCCCTTCGTGCGACCGCCAGGGTGTGACGGGCGAAGTCCTCACGCGCGGCGGCATTAAAGTGATTCGCGTCGGGTAGCGCGGTCTATTGAGCGGGAGTTTTCCATGTCCGACAAGCAGGGCCTCTTAATCCAAGATGCAGACAAGGGGCTCGCGCTCGCACGACGGGTCCACCCGAAGTACCGGCCTGTTTTCGACAAGCTGAGTGAGCGGGACCGAGCCGCCGTGGCGCTTTATTTCCTGCCCCACGCCTCGGAAAAGGACGTGTTGGAAGTTACCCGTCCTCGGGTCATCAAGTGGTATTGCCCCTTTGCCGACCAACGCGAATTCCCTTCCGGGCATCGTTACTGCATCAACGTCTACACCGGCTGCCAGCATGGGTGCCAATACTGCTACGCGACCGGCTACATCGCGGCGGAGCCCAACTGCAAGAATCGTTTCCGCCAGGATTTATGCCGGGACATGGAGGCGTTGGAAGCTTACGATGTCCCACCCGCGCCCGTACACTTGTCGAACAGCACCGATCCGCTTCAACCGTTGGAGCAAGAGCATCGCCACACGCTCTTCGTGCTGGAGCGACTGGCAGAGCACCGCAGTCGCTTCACGACCGTCACGCTGCTGACGAAGAACCCGGCCGTACTGATGGATGATCGGTACGTTCGGGCCCTCCACCGACTCAACGAATTGCCGCACGATCATCCGCGACGACCTTGGTTCGATGCGCACGGAAGCCCGCCTTTGCGGGTGGAGTGTTCCTTGGCCTTCTTCAATGACGAGCATCGACGCTTGCTCGACCAAGCGGCCCCGAGCGTCGAGAGTCGCGTGGAGGCACTCCGCTTCCTGCGGAGAGAACGCCTCCCCATCTTTCTGCGGATCGACCCCTTGTTCCCGCGAGCCCCCTTGCACGGCGGCAAGACGATGGCCGATTTTGGGCTGCCGGACGTTCAGCCAATACGTGACCTGGAAGGCTTGGTCAACCTCAGCCGCGATTTGGGCTCGCCGCACATTGTCTATTCGGCCGCCAAGATCACGCGCCCCAAGCAGGGCGATTTGCCGCCGGTCATGGCGAAGATGAAACGGGTGTACCAGCATCTTTCGGCCGGGCAACCGCTGGTCTTTCACGGCGGCTCATGGCGGCTGCCGGAAAGCGTCGTCGCCGAACTGGTGCTCAGGCCATTCCTGGAACTTTGCAGCCGGCACTGCATTCCTGCCAAGCCCTGCAAGACCAATCTGATTACGACGCCCTGAACGACCGGCCGGGTGTTGCCGTTGTCATCTTACCACCGATTCCTGGCCGAAACCCCCAGCCTGCTTTGCGTCCGGTTGCCAAGCTGCCCTGATAGCGCGTATCGACTCTGGCCGCTGGCGGCCCATTACCGTCGAGCAGGTAGCCCGGCCCTGTTGATCGAACCAGGGTCAGCAATCATTGCCGATCACAGTTTCCCTTACCGGGCGCGACCATCGGCCGCCGTTGCGCGTTCCACGCTCTTGTCTATGACGGCTAGGAATGCCGCAATCTCCTTGGTGATCTGATCCATCCCGGGCAGATTGGTGAACGGCTCGTTGCACTTTGCCACAAGGGGAATGTGCCACGAGTAGGGGCCCTTTTCCACGAGCCGGCTCTTGAGCGTCAGCGGGAGCGGACCATGCGGCACCAAGCCGTTCACGTCTTCGCCCCTGGCCGCCCTGGCGTCGATGTCCGCCTGCGTCAGCGGCAGGTAGGAGCAAATGTTCTTGGCCTCGCTTCGGCTCGACTTGTTGCCACAGAAGAATTCCAGAAACACCCCCTGTGAACGCTCGAAGACCAGGAACGACGGGCCGTAGAGGCAGTGCGACTCTTTTGTATTCCGGCTTTTGGGTGGACGAGGACGGGAGGAAAACTGGGGCTCCGCCCCAGACCCCGGGATTTTCTGAGGTATGGCAGGGCAAATGAATGGGGATAGGAAGAAGACGGTCCCGGCGGCGTAGCAACCGGGACCGTGCGGGTCATTCACCCGCCCTGACTCGGATATCCCTTGCCGGGTTGCTTCCCAGCAGAGCCCGACTCCGTGTCTCCGAGCAATACCAATCCTCGACCTTCGGTCAGTGGGCGTCAAGCGAGTATCATGGAGTTTTTCCGAACCAAGGAGAACACCATGCAAGACTCGCAACTTTATCAGCAGATTTTGGGCATCACCTCTCCCTGGCGTGTGGAGCGGGTGGACTTGCGTCTGAAGGAGGGGGAAGTTCATGTCTATCTGGGGCACGAGGCCCAGGTCGCTTGGACCTGCCCGGAGTGTCAAGCGGAGTGTCTCTTGTATGACCACGATAGCGAGCGACTTTGGCGGCATTTGGATACCTGCCAGTACCGTACGGTCCTGCACGCGGAGCCTCCCCGTTGCCGGTGTGCGGAGCATGGGGTACGTGTGGTGCGTCTGCCTTGGGCCGAACCGCACAGCCGGTTCACGGCACTGTTCGAGCGTCTGGCGATCGACTGGCTGCGGGCGGCCAGCCAGCAGGCCGTGGCCGACCAGTTGGGCCTCACCTGGGACGAGGTGCATGGGATCATGGAACGTGCCGTGCGGCGGGGACTGACGCGGGCAAGGCGGAAATGATCGGGTATTTGGGGGTAGATGAGAAATCGTTCCGCAAGGGGCACAAGTACCTGACCCTGGTCAACGACTTTGCCCGAGGCCGCGTGTTGTACGTGGCAGAAGACCGCAAGCAGTCGAGCCTGGACGGCTTTTGGCCGACGCTGACGAAGAAGCAGCGAGGATGGATTGCCGGGGTGGCGTTGGACATGTGGGGGCCGTACGTGCAGTCGATTCAAGCCCATCTGCCTGACGCGGAAGAGAAGATGGTGTTTGACAAGTTCCACGTAGCCAAGCACCTGGGTGAAGCGGTGGACAAGGTCCGCCGAAGCGAACACAAGGAGCTGCACGCCGAAGGCGACGAGCGGTTGAAGGGCACCAAGTACGATTGGCTGAAGGGGCGGGACAAATTCGACCTGGCCGGATGGCGTGAGTTCTGTCAGTTGCGGCGGAGCAAACTGAAGACGGCGCGGGCGTGGGCGTTGAGAGAGCAGGCCATGAAACTTTGGGATTATAGCTACGTCCAGGCGGCCCGCAACCATTTCGCCTGGTGGTATCGCTGGGCCACGCACAGCCGCCTTCAACCGATGATCGACAAGGCGAAGATGTTGATGAGTCATCTACCGAACATCCTCACCTACCTGAAGCACAGAATCACCAATGCCGCCAGCGAAAGCATCAACGCGAAGATCCAATGGGTGAAGTACACGGCTCGCGGCTTCCGCAACTTCGACAACTTCAAGACTGCCATTTACTTCCATTGCGGCGACCTCGACCTGTGCCCTCGCCCCACCTAAATCCCGGAAGAGCCCTTTTTCGAGCGACTTGGCGGCGATCCGCTTGAACGCCTCGCTGTCCGGGTCGTAGCAGACGATGATCGCCTCGTCGTCCGTCATGTCGATGGCCTGCGGCCGGCGAGCGAGAGGGATGATGTCAATCTGGTTGCCAAGGTCGTTCACCTCCTCGCCGCTGACCGTGATTCCGTAGTTGCCCGCCTTGACCATCTTACGGTTGACGGCCTTGCCCTTGGTGCAGAGTTGCAAGCGCTGAAGGCAGTTGCTAGCCTTGGCCAGTTCGGCGAACTGGTCGTCGCTGCCGATCTGGATTGACGAGCCCTTCTCCTTTTCAGCAACGTTGGAGCCTTCTGGCCGATCCACGACGGGCAGGTTGCGACTGGCTGCCAGAAAGTGGGCGACGACAAGGGACGCAGCGGCGGCCTTGTTGCCCTTGGTCAGCTTGAGGTACTCCTGGAAGAGCGTCGTGATTTCTGGGTCCATCAGGTAGTAACTACTCCGTCTCAGGTTGTCACGTTTCCGCCATGATGCGCGAGAGCCTCACGGAATTCCAGGCATTCCGTCCTTGCCTACCATACAATTTCTCCACCCGTCGCGGCCATGACGCACGGCTACGGGCGTCTGGCAGCCGGCGACCCTGCTGATCGAGCCAGCCACACCACTTGGGGGGCGTTGGTTCCAATGGCCCGTTTCCAGGACGGTGGAACAAAAGCAGCCTTGCTGGTCGGGCCTGACGCCGGGCACGCCCCCTGGGCCTGACTCCCGCTGACGCACTTGCCCTGCCGTCCGTTGATCCGCAGGCAACAATGTATCACAATCACGGATGCCAAGACGCCCGCGTGATCCCGGCCTGGACCATTACCGCCGACAGCCTACGGCCCGATACGATGGCTTTGAGGGGGTTCCTTCGGGCCGGCGCTCCGCGATGGACCTGAATGCGCCGCCGTTCCCTTGTGCGCCGGGGGGAGTCGTCCTGGACTGCCGATCCTGCATACCAGGGTGTCGCCTCGGTGCTGGTGCTGATCCTGGCCGGCCCGGTGCCGTGTGAATAGACGTGTCGGCCGACACGCTGCCTGAGTCCATCCTGAGCGACTACAAGAGGGCCGACGCGAGGAGCGTGTAAACGCTACATCGCTGGTTTCGGGCGTGGGTCTTGGAGCCTTTGGACCTTTGGGACTCGCGGCTCTGTCGCCAGCGCCGCCTCCCTACCATCCCTCCATGCCGCCAGGCCGTCTGCACGATCCCGGACCTGGGCCAATTGCCAGCCGGTGGGCCCGCAGGCTTCCGGTGTCAGTGCCGATGGGGACCGGGCCATCGTTGTCGCCATAGCCAGCCACGACCAACTCGGCTCTTGATATCAGACCGGCGAGGGTGCTGCCGGAGCCCTGGGAGCCGCCGGCCGCCCGAGTCTTGGCACCAGGGCGAAAGTGCCGATGATGCTGTGGTGCCTGCGGGGCCGGTGCCTGCCGCCTGGTGCCTGGTGCCTGCGGGTCGGCGGCCAGTTTCCGGCGTCGGCCGGATTCGTGGTCGCAGCCTGGCACTGGTGCATCGGCCGAAAGACCTACACGCTGCCCTGCCGACGCCCCGCCATTGACGCCAAAACGCCAGCGTAATCCCGACCTGGACCATGACGATCTGATACGAAGGCTCTGCCGGGGTTTCTTCGGGCCGACGTTTTGCCCTGGACCTGGATGGGCCGGCGGTTCGCCTGTCGCCGGCCGCCCGGGACTGGCGATCCTGCGTACCAGGGTCTTGGCCCAGTGCTGATCTCGGCTGCCAGGTGCCGTGTGATTGGACGTGTCGGCCAATGTGCCGCCTGAGTCAATCCTGAGTGACTACGCGAGGGCTGATGCGTGTAAACGCATCATCATTGGTCTCGGGCATCGGCCTGGGCAGCCTGGCTACCTGCGAACGACCCGCTCCGATTCCTGGATCACCAAGCCTAGCGGCGGTCGTGTCGATTGTCGCCATGCTGGCCCTGCGGTGCCTTCGGCCGCCCTCCGGCATCGCTGCCGCCTTGGCCTTGCCGCCCCGTTTCCTGCGGCGAGGGTGCCGACCGCTGGCTGCCCGATGGTGTACTGCTTTCCACAGTGCCAGGGGTAACTGGCGTCAATGCTTCCAATCGCCGTTGCCGCTGGTCGCCCTGGCGGCAATGGTGCGGTGGTGCCTGCGGGCTTGGGCCTGCCCACAGGCGGCCCGACTCCTGGCGTCATGTCAGCGAGGGTGCTGTGGTGCTGAGCCGCTAGGTCACGACGGGTGCCGATGGCGACCCTACCGCCGTGTGCCGTTTTGCCGCTGGCCGCCGTCAGGGCGTCGATCGTCCCGTCTGCTGGCCCTGGGGGGGGCGATCGGACCTGGCGAACGACCCGACCCGCAAGCCACGGTGGTTCATCGCCACTTTGAGCCATTGAAGCCCGCCGCACGATCAATGGCGGCCTGAAAACCAGGTCGGCCCGGACCGACGCCACACCGGACGAACACCGGCGGCCTGGGTGCCGGCCGAACGATCACCAGCGGCCTGCGAGCGATTAGCTGTTGAGCGGACCGGGCTGATTGACAAGGCCCGTCGTTCCAGCCATGATGGACTTCTGGTGTTGATTCATTCCCATGTCCCCGCTTGTCCCTGGAAAGGCACGCGAAACAGCCCAAAAAACCGCTAATAGCCCATGTTTGTGACGCGGTGGGGGGCCTTATGACACGCGGATTCTGCTGCCCAAGTGCTTGAAGGTTAAGGACTTACGACGAGAGATTGCCCTGTTTACACGCTTTTCGGTCTGAAAAACGAGTGACTCGCTGGGCTATTATCAAACGTCCCTACGGGACGGACGGAAGGGAGGACTGCCGAAGAGCTGACAAGGGGCTTTCACGATTCCGTGAACGATTACCTTGCCTTTTGCAAACAGCGGTCCCAGCAAGACGAGGTTCCCATGCATTTTGTCACCGTAACCCCCGTCGGGATCTTGCTTATTCTTCTTGGACTGGCCTGCCTGTTTACAGGGGTGGCGTGCGGCGTGGTGCTCACCGCCGTGCTTGTCATGCGCGCTAACAAGCGGCGGAAGAAAGAACAGGGCGACGATTGAACCGCCGCGCCGGTGCCGATAGCGGAGGGCCGTTCACGGCCCTTTTCGCCGAAGGCGGTCTTCGGCCCGGCATTTATGCCGGCTCTGGGGGGAACGGGGCCTGTTTGGCAGACGCGGCATCCTGTCAGCCGCGTTCACGCGGCTCCCGCGCGGCTGGCCGCAGGAGCCCGGTGAGGAGTCCGCCCGCCTTTTCCAGCACCGTGGGGCAGGTTGCCAACCTGCCAAGACTGCGGCAGGTTGGCAACCTGCCCCACGTGGGTGTTTGACGCTGCCGTAACTCCTTGGCCCACAACGCCGGCAAAGGCGGACCGACTCTGAGCCGGGCTGACCGGGAGGGCGGGCCGTAATTCAGCTATACTATGGGCGTGAAGGCTTCCACACCGTCGCACGAAAGGACGACCCCATGACCCGCGTCACACTCCCGATGCTGATGCTGGGCTTGTCGCTTGCCTCGGTTCTCTGCTGGGCGGCAGAACCGGGTGCAGACGAAGCAAGGGCAATTGCCGAAATCGAGAAACTGGGTGGCAGGGTGACGCTTGACGAGAACCGTCCAGGCAAGCCAGTGGTTGGGGTGGATCTCGAGGGCACCGAGGTGACCGACGCTGGATTGGTTTACCTCAAAGGGTTGGCCGCACTCGAATCATTGGACTTGAGGGGAATGAAGATTACTGACGCTGGGCTGGAGCATCTCAAAGGATTGAACCAACTCCAATCGCTAGACCTAAATTGGACCGAGGTGACCGACGCTGGGTTGGCTCAGGTCAAAGGGTTGACCCAAGTCCAAACTTTGCACCTCAACGGCACCAAAGTCACTGACGCTGGGCTGGAGTATCTCAAAGGATGGAATCGACTCCAATTGCTGAACCTGGTCGGAACCAAGGTAACCGATGCGGGGCTGGTTCACCTTAAAGGGCTTACACAACTCCAATCGCTGTACCTGAGTGGAACCAAGGTGACCGATGCTGGGCTGGTTTACCTCAAAGGATTGACACAACTCCAAGACCTGGACCTGGAGGGAACCGAGGTGACCGACAGTGGACTGGTTCAACTCAAAGGGTTCACCCAACTCCAATCGCTTGATCTGGGGCAGACCAAGGTGACCGATGCTGGGCTGGTTTACCTCAAAGGATTGACACAACTCCAAGACCTGGACCTAGGGGGAACCGAGGTGACCGACATTGGACTGGTTCACCTCAAAAGGTTGACAAGACTCCAATCGCTGATTCTGTTGCGAACCGAGGTGACCAACGCGGGGCTGGTTCACCTCGAAGGGCTGACCCAAGTCCAAACTTTGTGGCTCGGGAACACCAAAGTCACGGACGCTGGACTGGAACATCTCAAAGGATTGAACCAACTCCGATTGCTGGATCTGAATTTTACCAAGGTGACCGACGCTGGGCTGGAGCATCTTAAAGGATGGACGCAACTCCAATGCCTAAACCTGATAGGAACCAAGGTGACGGACGCGGGCCTGGCACATCTTGAGAAGTTGACCCGACTCAAATCGCTGTGCCTGTGGGACACCAGAGTCACCGACACTGGCGTGAAAGGACTTCAGAAGGCTTTGCCGAAGTGCGCCATCGTCCGATAGACCCACACGCTAAGCGGCCCGCCCTCCAACAGATGTTTGCCGACATCCCAAGAGGGATGAAAGGATTTCCGGTTCATTCGACTAAATCAGGTGTGTCCGGGCGGGAGGATGTAAGGCTGCGGGTTGCCGAATCTCTATCGGCTTCCCCTCGCCCCATCCCTCTCCCGGAGGGAGAGGGGGAAACTCTTCGCGCCGGTTCCTTTACACCCCCTACAAGCCGGCTTATGATGAGGGGCGTCTGAGGCCCGACAATCGTCGGTGGGCCGGTCCGGCCCGTGGAACAGAATAAGGAGAGGCGCGATGAACAGGTTCTGGTCCTGTGCGGTTTCGTTCTGCATCCCGCTGGTGGTTTCCCTGGAGGCCGCCGCCCAAGTCGTGGCGCCGCCTCGGGTCTGGCCGGGCGGTTCGCCGCCGGCAGCCGAGGAGGTCTTTTCGCTGCCGTTCGATCCCCTCGTGCTGGAGCGAGGCGGTGCACCGCAGGTGGCGGAGGCGGTGCGGCAGGCGATGCAGGATCGGCACTATCCCGAAGCCCTCAAGGCGATCGAACAGGCCGCCAAGGCGCCCGACGCCCCGCGGGATTACCTGGCTTTCCTCAAGGGCTGGGCCCTCTGCCTGGACAAGCAGTACGACGCCTCGGTGGCGGCGCTGGCGGGCATGGAGAAGGAGTTTCCCCAGAGCCGCTGGCTGCGGAAAGCCCGCCAGGCCCGCGGCCTGGCGCTGGCCCGCAAGGGCGACTTCCGCGCGGCGGAGCTGATCTTCCGCGGCGAGGCGGAGTTTTTCTTGTCGCCCCAGCGGCGGCAGAAGATGGCGGGCGTCTACCTGGAGTTCGCCGACCTCTATTTCCAGCCGCTCCGCGAGGAGCAGTCGCCCGACTACGCCAAGGCCCTGGAGTTCTACCGCCGGGCGCTGGAGGCCGAGCTGGAGCCCCAGCGGCAGATCGAGGTCGAGCTGCGGGTGGGGACCTGCTTGCAGAAGCTGGGACAGGACGAGCCGGCGGCTGCCCAGTACGCCGTGCTGGCGAAGAACCACCCGCAAAGCCCGCTTTGCATCGAGGCCGACTACCGCTTGGGCGAGTGCCGCTTGAAGCAGCACAACTTGAAGGAAGCCCGCCGCGTCTGGCAGGACCTGCTGGCCAAGTACGCGGACGCGAAGTCGGACCGCGTGCCCGAGGCCGCCTTCCACCTGGCCGAGACCTGGCAGATCCCCGCGCCGGCGACCGACGAGGAATTGAACCTGGGCACGGCCGCGCTGGAGTCGTTCATCGAGCGATTCCCGACCCACAAGCTGGCCGCTCGGGCGCACCTCCTGATCGCGCAAAGCTACGTCGCGCGGAACCGCTACGAGGACGCCGTCGCCGCGCTGAACCGCTTCCTCAAGGACCCTCGCTACCAGACCTGCAAGGAGCTGCCCGAGGCCTGGAACCTCCTGGGAAGCTCGTACCGGGCGGGGAAGAAGTTCGCCGAGGCCCTGGCCGCCTGGCGGGCCTTTTTAGGCAAGTTCCCCAGCGATCAAAGCTGGAGCTCGGTACAGAAGGAGATCATCACCACGGAGTATCTGGTGGGCCTGGAGCAGTACAAGGCCGGCCAGTACGACGCGGCCGTGGCGACCTTGTCCGAGTTCCTCGGCAAGTATCCCTTGGACAACCGCGATCCGGGAATCCTCTTCCTCTTCGGCCAGATCGCTCACCAGAAGAAGCAGTTCGAGGCCGCGATCGCCGATTGGCGGAAGCTCGTGGCCAAGTATCCCGGCACGTCGGAGGCCGCTTGCGCCCGCCTGCGGATCGCCCGGACGTTGGAAGAGGACTTGGGCAAGCTGGAAGAAGCACTGGAAGCGTATCGCAAGGCGGCCGGCGCGACCAACGCCGCAGGCGACGCCGCCCACGCGGCCGCCGCCGCCAGCCGCGCCAACCGGCAGGGGATGGGCGGATTCATGGATGTCGCTGAGCACGCCGCCGGCGCCGAGACCAACGCCGTAGCCAGCTCCCCGTCCGGCATCCAAGAGCAGGCCCGGCAGGCGGTCGCCCGGCTCACCGGCACGACCCTGTCAGTGGCCAGCGAGCGGATCTTCCGCTCCGGCGAAACGCCGCGGCTGAAGCTCGTCACGCGGAACGTCGAGTCGGTCGGCATCCGCGCGTACAAGGTCGATCTGGAGACCTACTTCCGCAAGATGCACCAGGTCCGCGGCGTGCAGCAGTTGAACATCTCGCTGATCGATCCCGATCGGAGCTTTGAGTTCAAGGTGCCCAAGTTCGCCAAGTACCAGAAGCTGGAGAGCGCGATCGAGGTGCCGCTCCCCGAGGGGCTGCACGCGGGCGTGATGGCCGTGACCGTCAGCTCGAAGACCCTGGAGGCGACGACGCTGGTCATCCAGAGCGACCTGGACGTGATCGTCAAGACCTCGGGCGACGAGCTGTTCGTCTTCGCCCAGAACATGCTCACCGGCAAGCCCTGGCCGGGGGTCAAGCTGCTGGCCTCCGACGGCTTCCAGGTCCTGGCCGAAGCGGCGACCGACCAGCAGGGCATCTTCCGCAAGCAGATCGGCCAATCCGTTAGCCCCGGCGGCCACGCCGGCGGGGAGTTCTGCGACGCTTCGCAGGCGAGGATCTTCGCCGTGTCCGGCGGGCACGTGGCCGCCAGCGAGGGCCCGCTGGCCCAGGCGCCGCGCCGCAGGCGGCCGATCGCGGCTACCTCTACACCGACATGCCCGTCTACGCGCCCGGCGCCACGGTCCACGTCCGCGGCTGCATTCGCCGCGTCTCGGGCGACGACCTGGCGATCGAGTCCGGCAAAACCTGCGTGCTGGAGGTCTTCGACACCCGCGGGCGCTCGGTCCACCGGCAGGAGGTGAAGCTTTCCTCGCTGGGTACTTTCTCGGCCGAGCTGGCGCTGCCGCCGACCAGCCCGCTGGGCGACTACCGCATCGCGGTCCGCGACGACCAGGGACACAGCTACCAGGGGACGCTGCGGGTCGAGCAGGTCCGGCCCGAGCTGGTCCGGCTGGCGGTCGATGCGCCGCGGAAAGTCTACTACCGCGGCGAGACAATCGAGGGCGTAATCCGCGCCAGCTACTATTACGGCGTGCCCCTGGCCGACCGGGAGATCCGCTACCAGCTTGCCGGCGGGAGCCTCCAGACCGGGCGGACCGATCGCCAGGGCGAGCTCCACTTCACGCTTCCCACCCGCGAGTTCGACGAGACCCAGACGCTCCCGCTGGCGGTCATGCTGCCGGAGCAGAACGTGCAGACTTCGGTCAACTTCTTCCTGGCCACGCAGGGCTTCTCCCTGGACGTGAGCACGCCGCGGCCGGTGTTCATCGCCGGCGAGCCGCTGGAGGTGACGGTCCGCGCCCGCGACGCCCAGCGCCAGCCCCTGGCCCAGAAGCTCGCGCTGCGGGTGATGAGCGTCATCACGGTCGAAGGCCGGGTGGGCGAGCGGCTGGAAGAGGAACATCCCCTCCAGACGGCCGCCGACGGGACGGCTCGGCTCACGCTCAAGCTGGCCAAGGGCGGCCAATACGCGCTGCGGGCCGAGGGCATCGACCGATTCAAAAACCCGGTCTCCGGCGAAACGATGGTGCAGATCTCCGACGAGGACGACCAGAACCGCCTGCGGATCCTCGCCGAACGGCACGAGTTCCAGGTGGGCGACACGGCCGAGATTCCCGTCCACTGGCGGCAGCCGCCGGCCCTGGCGCTGGTGACCTACGAAGGCAGCCGGGTGTTGGACTACCGGCTGGTGGAGCTGAAGACGGGAACTAACCGGCTGGCGATCCCGATCACCGCCAGGCTGGCGCCCAACTTCCAGCTTTCCGTGGCCGTGATGAGCGACGCCGCCGCGAAGCGGCGCTTCCACGAGGCGACCAGCCGGCTCACGGTCCAGCGGGCCTTGAAAGTGGCCCTGGCATGGCCCGTTAGCCCAGGCGGCCACGCCGGCGTGGTTCGGTCGGGCGAACCGCTGGAAGTGACCGTCACCACCAACAATCCCCAAGGCAAACCGGTGCCGGCCGAGGTCAGCCTGGCGATGGTCGAGCAGTCGCTGGTCGATCGTTTTGCCTGGCCGGCGGCGCCAATCCAGGTCTTTTCCGCGGGCAACCGCGGGAGTGGCTGGTCCGCACCTCGTCGAGCATCACCTTCGAGGACCATCCCGCCACGCAGCCGATCCCGGCGCGGCTTCTGGCCGAGCAGGACCGCGCGGAGATTGCCCGCGATGAGGCGGCGAGCCTCGCCGGCGCGCCGCGCGCCCAACGGTCCCCACGCCTTTCGAAGGGACCGCCGCCAACGAAACGCCGACGAGCCCCAACGCGAACGCGGGCTCGCAGGCCGACTTCGACAGACTGATCGATCTGATCACCTCGACGGTTCGGCCCTCCACTTGGCGCGACGTGGGCCGTCCGGGTTCGATCGCCCCCTTCAAGACCAACCTCAGCATCGTTGTCAGCCAGACCCAGGACGCCGACCCGTTCGCCGCTCCGGGCTCGCCCAACAGTGCCAACGGCGCAGTTGGACGAGCCAACCGTGGCATCCGCGGCGCCGGCATGGGCGGCATGGGTGCTATGGGCAGCGTGGCAAACGCCGGCGGCGAAGTTAGCCCCGTCGGCCACGCCGGCTTGGGCGGCGCCGACAGCCTGGCCGGCGGACAGGCCGACGTTGTCGGCTATTGGAACGCGGCCATCCTCACGGGAGCGGACGGCAAGGCCGTCGTCAAAATTCCCCTGCCCGAGCGTTCGACCGCCTGGACGCTCATGGCCAAGGGCATCACGGCCGACACGCTGACCGGCGAGGCCGCAGAGAAGCTCGTGGCTCGCAAGGAGCTCTTTGGCGAGATGCGTCTGCCGGCGGCCCTGGTCGAAGGCGACCAGCCGCAGGTGGGCGTGACGATCTACAATAACCTCCTCGACCGGGGACCGATCGAGGTCCGTCTGAAGACGCAGACCATCGGCGAGAACGCTGTTAGCCCCGGCGGCCACGCCGGCCAAGGACCGACGGTGGTCGAGCAGACAAAAACGCTCGATGTGAAGGGCAAAGGGACCCAGGAGGTCGCCTTCACCGTTGGGGTCCAGCCGCCGGAAAAGCCAGGCGACGCCAAGGCCGGCGTCGCGGCCGGCGGCCGGGCTACGGCCGTGCGGTTCGAGCTGACCGTCAGCGGAGGCGGCGCTACCGACAAGGTCCAACGGTTGGTGAGCGTTCTGCCCTACGGCGTGCCGGTCTATGCGAGGGCCAGCGGCGTGGCGGACAGCGACACGGCGGCCTGGGTGGATTGCCCCAAAGCGTCGCCGCTGACAGAGCGGAGTTTCCAAATCCTGGTCGGGCCGAGCGTCGAGCGGAGCCTGCTGGACGCGCTGTTTCCGCCCGATCTGCCCTGCGGCGACGCGGCCTGGATGGCCACCGGCGTGGAGACGGCCTCCAGCGATCTCATGGCGGCCTTGGGTCTTCAGAAGCTGCTGGGCGCCAGCCGCGAGGCGGGCAGTCCCCGCGCGGAGGATCTCGACGCGCGGATCCGCGGTGGTCTGAGTCTGTTGTTGTTGGCCCAGAACGAGGACGGCGGCTGGAGCTGGACGGATCGCGGCGGCAAGAGCGAGCGTTTGAGCTCCGCCCGGGTGGTCTGGGCCCTGGCCTTGGCCCGGCGGGCCGGCTACGCGATTCCCGACAACGCCCTGCAATCGGCCCTGCGGTTTTTGGGCCACGAGGCTTCGATCGTCGACGCGCAGGACTACGAGAGCCGGGCGATCCTGCTGCACGCGGCGGCGGTGGCCGGGCGGGGCAACTTTGCGGTGGCCAACCAGCTCCACCGCGAGCGGGCCAACCTCTCGCCCGCCGCCCTGGCCTACCTGGCCCTGGCGCTGGTGGAAATGGACCGCCTGCCGATGGCCGGCGAGGCGTTGGAGCTGTTGGCCGGCCGCAACCTGGACGATCCGGCGTCGTACCGGGCTGCCGGCCAGGATTCGCTGCCGGGCTGCCGCAGCGACGTTGAGGTCCGCGCCCTGTATGCGCTGGCCTCCGAGCAGGTCGGGCCCAAGTCGCCCAAGACCAAGGGACTGATCGATGGGCTTCTGGCCCGTCGCTCCGGCTACCGCTGGACGCCCGACAAGGCTACCGGACCGGCCATGCTGGCGCTGTGCCAGTGGTTTGCCGAGAAGCGCTTCGAGGGCCAGCGCTACAAGCTGGCGGTGGTGGTCAACGACGTCCCCGTGGCGACTCTGGACGTTGATCCGGCGGCCGGCAGCCAGGTGGTCGAGGTGCCCGCCGCCCGACTGCGCGAGGGGAAACAGAAGGTCCAGTTCCTGCTCACGGGCCGGGGGCGCTATGCCTACCAGTGCGTCTATCGCGGCCTGGTCCCGGCCGACAAGCTCCAAGGCACGGCGTCGCGGTGGTCCGTCACCAGGCTTTACGAACCGGCCCTTCTGGAGCGCGACGGGAAGGAGTTGCCCCGCGGCATGGGCATCGTCCAGGGCCTCACCTGGGAGATACACAACCCCTTGACGCAGCTCGGCGCCGGCCGCAAGGGACTGGTCGAAATCCGGGTCGATCGCTCGGCGCTGCCATCGGCCGGGCCCGACAACCGCCTGGATTACCTGGTGCTGGTGGAGCCAGTGCCGGCCGGGGCGGTGGTGCCGCCGGACAGCGTCCGCGGCGGGTTCGACCGCTTCGAGATGGTCTCCGGCGGGATCGTCTTCTATATCGGCGGCCGCTGGCTGGTGGAGCCCATCCGCTACGAGCTGCACGGCTACTTGCCCGGCGACTACCGCGTGCCGCCGACCGTCGTCCGCAACGCCTACCGGCCGGAAGAGATGGCCGTGGCCAAGCCGGCCGCGCTGACCGTGTTGCCGCTGGGCGCGTCCAGCACCGATCCCTATCGCCTCTCACCCGAGGAGCTTTACGAGCTGGGCCGGCGGGCGATGGAGAAGAAAGACCTGAAGTTGGCGGGCCAGTATCTCGAAGAGTTGTTCGAGAAGTGGACGCTCAAGCCGGAGGTCTACAAGGAAGTGGTGCGGATGCTGTTTAGCGTGCATTTGCAATTGGGGCCGCCGGCGAAGATCGTGAAAGACTTCGAGATCATCAAGGAGAAGTGGCCCGAGCAGGAGATCCGCTTCGCCGAGATCGTCAAGGTGGGCGCGGCCTATCACGAGCTGGGCGAGTTCGAGCGGAGCTACTATTCGTTCCTTGCGATCGTCGAGGGCAGCTTCACCCGCGAAAGCGGCGTGGCCGGCTTCCTGGAGAACCAGGGCGAGTTCCTGCGGAGCGTGGCGCTGATGGAGCGGCTCTTGAGCGAGTACCCGCCGGAGGGCTACCAGGCCGAGGCCGAGTACGCCCTGGCCCAGCAGGTCGCCCTGAAGGCGGCCGAGGCGGCCAAGGATCTCAGGCTGCGGAAACAGAAGGTCAACCGGATCGACCTGGTCAAGTGGTCGCGGTCGATGCTGGAGAGCTTCTTGACGGCCCATCCCGACGATCCGGCGGCCGACCAGGCGGCTTTCTCCGCAGCCAACGAGCAATTAGACCTGAAGGACTACCGGGGCGCGGCGGCGGCCTGCGACCGCTACGCCGCCCGCTATCCGCAGAGCGACTTGCTGGACAGCTTCTGGTTCCTGGCCGGCTACTGCCGTTTTGCGGCGGGCCAGCCCGAGGAGGCCCTCAAGATCTGCCACAAGGTGGCCGAAACCAAGCGGCTGGACAAGCGCTCCGGGCGGATGGTCGACAGCGCCAACAAGTGGCGGGCGATCTACATCCTCGGCCAGATCCATCACAGCCTGGGCCAGTTCGCCGACGCCGTCCGCGAGTATCGCCGCGTGGAGGACCGCTTCAGCGACGCCCGGCTCTCGGCCTCCTATTTGCTCCGCAAGGCGATCGAGCTGCCCGAGGTCACCACGATCAAGCCCGGCTCGCCGGTGGAGGTGGAGCTGCGGTTCCGCAACCTGGCCTCCTGCGACCTGAAGGTCTACCGCATCGACCTGATGAAGTTCACGCTCTTGGCGGGCGACCTGGGCGGGATCGCGCGGATCAACCTGGCCGGCATTCGCCCCGCCCACGAGGCCACGGTTCCCCTGGGCGACGGCCGTGACTTCCGCGACCGCACCGCCAAACTGCCCCTGCCCTTGACCAAGGAAGGGGCCTATCTGGTGGTCGGCCGGGGTGAGAACTCCTATGCCAGCGGGCTGGTGCTGCTCACGCCGCTGGCCGTCGAGGTGCAGACCGATCCCGGCTCGGGGCAGGTCCGCGCGATGGTCAAGGACACGCTCACCGACCACTACCTGACCGGCGTGCAGGTGAGGGTCATCGGCAGCGGCATGAGCGACTTCGTCTCGGGTACCACCGACTTGCGAGGCATCTTCGTGGCCAAGGGCGTTCGCGGGGCGCCGACCGTCATCGCCCAAGGCGACGCGGGCCGCTATGCTTTCTTCCGCAGTCCCGCCTCCGGCCCGCGGGAAACCCTGCCCGAGCGCGACGTAGCCGGCCCGCGGCCGAGGGCCAGACCCGCCGCTGAACCGGACGACGCGGCTTCGGCCGAGCGCCCGCGGCCAGCGGTCAGCGTCGAAGATCCCTTTGGTGCCCCCGAGGCCGGTGCCCGGCCTGACGGCCAAGCCGGCGTAGCCGCCGGGGCTAACGAGGCGGAGCGACCACCGGTTGCCACAACAGCTAATGCCCAGCACAGAACCGGCGTGGCCGCCGGGGCTAACCGGCATCCGCGGCGAGCGGGACCGCAGCCGCAGGCGACGGCCGAAGCGGAGCCGGAGCCGCAGCCGGAGGCCGAGCCGGAGTTGCGGGTCGTCGTCTACCCGGTCTCCGACCTGCTGCACTCCAACAATGCGACCGCCGGCAGCCCGGTCGACTTCAACTCGCTCGTTGATCTGATCACCTCCTCGCTGAGTCCGTCCTCATGGGACGACGCCGGCGGACGCGGCTCGATTTCGCCGGAACGAGGGACCGAGTCGCTGGTCGTCAATCAGATCGACGATATTCACCAAGAGATCGCCAGGCTCTTGGCGACCATGCGGGCCGTCGGGCCCAATGCGGGCCGGGAGATGGCCTTGCGATCGGAGACCTCGCTGCCGTCCCAGGGTCTGCCCATCGGCGGCCGTTCGAGCGCCGAATGGAAGATCCTCCGGGCGTTGGCCTCGCCGACGCAGATCGACTTCATCGAGACACCGTTGCAGGACGTGATCGACTTCTTCAAAGATTACCACGGGATTGAGATCCAGATCGACACTAAGGCCCTCAACGACTGCGGGATCGATGCGACCACGCCGGTCACGAAGAACCTCAAGGGAGTGTCGCTGCGATCCGCGCTGAAACTGATGTTGCGGGAGCTGAATCTGACCTACGTCATCCAGGATGGCGTACTGCTGATTACCAGGCCGGAGGAGGCGGAGACCCGGCTGACCACCGTCGTATATCCGGTAGGCGACCTGGTCAGCGCCCGCGATCCTACCACCGGCGAGATCTGGAGCGGCGGCCAGGCCGACTACGACTCGCTCATCGATCTGATAACCTCGACCGTCCAGCCGACGACTTGGGACGACGTGGGCGGACCCGGTTCGATCTCCCCGTTCCCTGAAACTTCGTGCATCGTCCTTTCGCAGACACAGGATGTCCACGAGCAGGTCGACGCGCTGCTTGCCACGCTGCGCCGCGTCAGCGGCGGCAAGATCCCTGTCCGCGCCAAGCCCGATGAGTCGACGCTCATGGGCATGGGCCAAGGCATGGGCGGCGGTATGAATGCAGGCATGGGTGGTTTCGGCGGTCAAGGGATGGGCGGCATGGGCATGAGCGCTGGCATGGGTGGAATGGGCATGGGTGGAATGGGCACGGGCGGTGGCCTGGGTGGAATGCCCGCGGGTATGAACGCGGGCATGGGTGGTGGCATGGGTGGAACGATGGGCGGTGGCATGGGCGGTCCCTCGTCACCCCGCCGGCCGCGCGTCAATCGCCCGGCTGCCGCCCGTAATGCGCCTCCGCAATCCCCTTACGTGATCACCGTGATACCCGTCATTGACGAAGACGCGAACCCCGAATCGGCCGACCTTTTGGAAGGCGTCCGCAACCAGAACCGCGGCAACCAGGTCCAGCAATCCCAGAAGCTCAAGGGCCGCTACGAAAAGGGCGGCGCCAACAGCCAGGACGGCAAGGGCATGGGCGGCGTCAATGCCGGCGGGTTCATGTAAGCGCGGAAGCGCGTGCCCGGTTGGCCCGATAATTTCAAGGAGACCGGCCGGGCGGCGGCAGCGGTTGCGAGGGAACCTGGTAGAATTGCCCTGCGGGCCCCCCCGGGATCGCCGCGGGGTTCGCGTAGCCGCCGGACGCCTCCAAAGCGCCGACTCGTTTCTCCAGGCAGTCGAGCCGATGCTCAATCTCCGGCGTGCCCTGGTAGTGGTTGCTGCTGAACAGGCTCAGGCTTGCGCATCCGGCGCCGAGGCTCAGCAGCCCGCCCAGGCCGAGCAGAACGACCGCCGCCGCGCGATGTCTCATGGTCGGGTCTCCCGGTCCGCTCTACGTTGGAACCTCTGGCCAACATGTACGTCAGGCTTTCCAGCCTGACCCGCGTGTGCTCTCAGGCTGGAAAGCCTGACGTACTTTCGTGCAGGGGTATACGATGCCCCCATCGTCGTGTCAACATCTCTTGCCAGCGGATACTTGACGGCGGGAGGTACGGTAGTCATTCTCATTGCACAGGGGTACACGTTCGTAGTACCGGCTTTAGCCGGAAATCCGCGGAAAGACCGCCTGAAGGCGGGACTACGAGCGGCGGAAAGACCGCCTAAAGGCGGGACTTCGAGCGGCGGAAAGACCGCCTAAAGGCGGGACTACGAGCGGCGCATTTCCAACCGCGTGCAGAATAACGGGAGTACACGATGACGAACTTTACGCAAGTGGTTACGGCCGCCGCGCTGGCGCTGGGCCTTTCGGCATCCACCCTGGCGGCGCCCCGGCGCCGGCCCCATCGGCCGCGCCGGCCGCGGGCGTCAAGGCCTTTCGGCCGCCGGCCGTCCCGTTGGTGACCAGCGATCCCTACCTCAGCATCTGGTCGGAGGCCGACCGCCTGACCGACGACAATACGCGGCACTGGACCCATCACGAACATCCGCTGGTGAGCCTGATCCGCGTCGATGGCAGGGCGTTCCGGCTGATGGGCAAGGAGCCCCCGGGCGTGCCGGCCATGCCGCAGCTCGGCTTGCAGGTGCTGCCGACGCGGAGCATTTACGACTTCGACGACTCGCAGGTCCACGTCACTCTGACCTTCACGACCGCGGCCCTGCCGCAGGACCTCGAAGTCCTCGCCCGGCCCTTGAGCTACCTGACCTGGCAGGTGCGGTCCGTGGACGGCACCGCCCATGCGGTGTCGCTCTACCAGAGCACCAGCGCGGCGCTGGCGGTCAACACGCCGGCGCAGAAAGTGACATGGGCCCGGGAAACGATGGGCGAGCTGACAGCGCTGCGGGTGGGGACCGTGGAGCAGACGCTCTTGGCGCCCATGGGCGACGACGTGCGGATCGATTGGGGCTACGCCTACGCGGTCGCCCCCACCGCGCAGTCCCGTTCGGCGATCGGCCCGAGCAAGGCGCTGCTACGGCAGTTTGCCGAGCGCGGCACTCTGCCCGCCCAAGACGACGCCCGGATGCCCCGGGCGGTCCGCGACGACGAGCCCGCGATGGCCTTCGTCTTCGACCTGGGACCAGTCACCGCGACGCCGGTCTGCCGCCACCTGACGGTGGCCTACGACGAAATCTATTCGATCAAGTTCTTCGGCGCCAAGCTGCGTCCCTACTGGCGGCGGAACGGCGCCGGGCCGGCCGAGATGCTCCAGGCCGCCGAGCGCGACTACCCGCAGCTCGTAAAGCGCTGCGAGGCGTTTGACCGGGAGTTGATGGCCGACCTCACCAAAGCCGGCGGCGCCCGCTATGCGCAGATCGCGGCCTTGGCCTATCGCCAGTGCCTGGCGGGGACGGGCCTGGCGGCCGACGCCAAGGGGCAGCCGCTGTTGTTCACCAAGGAGAACACCAGCAACGGCGACATCGCCACCGTGGACGTGATCTTCCCCATGGAGCCGATCTTCATTGCGCTGAGTCCCACGCTGGCCAAGGCCTCGCTGGTGCCGGTGTTGAACTACGCGGCTTCCAGCCACTGGAAGTTCCCCAACGCGCCGCACGACCTGGGCACCTACCCGGTGGTCATGGGCCGGGACGACGGCGGCGAGGGGATGCCGGTGGAAGAGAGCGGCAACATGCTCTTGCTCTGCGACGCCATCGCCCAGGCCGAGGGCAGCGCCGATTTCGTGGCCCCCTGGTGGCCGCAGTTGACCCAATGGGCCGCCTACCTGGAGCGCTACGGCCTGGACCCCGAGAACCAGCTCTGCACCGACGACTTCATGGGCCACCTGGCGCATAACGCCAACCTCTCGGTGAAGGCGATCCTGGCGCTGGCCGCTTACGGCGACCTCTGCCGCCGAAGGGGCGACGCCCAAGGCGCGGCCCGATACGCCGGGCTGGCCAAGGACGACGCCCGGCACTGGATAAAGGTAGCCGCCCAGCGCGATCATTACCGCCTGGCCTTCGACAAGCCCAACACCTGGAGCCAGAAGTACAACCTGGTCTGGGACCGGATCCTGGGTCTTGGGGTTTTTCCCCCCTCGGTCGCCGCAAAGGAGGTCGCCTACTACAAGAAGGTCATCCAGCCCTACGGCGTGCCGCTGGACTCGCGGACGCGGCTCACGAAGACCGACTGGTCGCTCTGGAGCGCGACGCTGGCCGAGCGAGAGTCCGATTTCCAGGCCCTGGTCTCGCCGATCTACGATTATCTCGACGCGACCACCGCCCGCAGCCCGCTGGTCGACTCCTACGTGACGGACAACCTCCCCAGCGACGGCATGCACGCCCGGCCGGTCGTCGGCGGGATCTTCATCAAGATGCTGACCGACCCGGTGGTCTGGAAGAAGTGGGCTGGTCGCGATCAGGCGAAGGTCGGCCCGTGGGCGGGGATGCCGGCAGCGCCGAAGATGAGCGTCGTGGTGCCCACGTCGCGGCGCCATCCGGCCACCTGGCAATACACGACCGAAAAGCCGCCTTCCGGCTGGACCGCCCTCGACTTCGACGCCCGCGGCTGGAAAGAGGGTCCCGGCGGATTCGGCACCCGCGGCACGCCCGGCATCGCAGTCGGCACCACTTGGAGCACGGACGACATCTGGCTGCGCCGCGAGCTGACCCTCCCCGCCGGGCCGTACGCCAATCTTGAGTTCCTCGTCTTCCACGACGAGGACGTGGAGATCTACGTCAACGGCGTTCCAGCGGCCCAGGCGGACGGCTTCATCACCGACTACCAGCCGCTGGAGATCTCCGCGGCGGCCCAGGCCCTGTTGAAACCGGGGGCCAAGATCACCCTGGCCGTCCACTGTCATCAGACCACAGGCGGGCAAGGCATCGACGTTGGGTTGGTCAACATCGTACCCCCGAAACCCTAGCTCAGCCGGAGCCGAAACCCGATGGCGGATAGCTGGCGGGCGTCACGTTGACGTCGGGAGCAGCCGACGACCGAGAGCCGGGCGAGGAACTCGATGGCAGCGTACTGGTGCCGCTACCTGGCGTGGCATAGCCGGCGCTGGACGCCGGAGTGCTGTATCCGGCGCTGGAGGCCGGCGTGCCGTACCCGGCCGACCCACTGGCCGCTGCCCTGGATGGCGAATAACCGCCGGAACTGCCGTAGCCGGATCCGCCCCAGGGGCTGGAATAGCTCGGCAGGCTGGACGATCCCGGTGTGCTGGAAGCGCTCGGGAGAGCGGAACTGCCCGGCGTGCTGGAAGTGCTAGGGAGAGCGGAACTGCCCGGTGTCTGGTAGCCGCCCGTCGGCGCCTGGTAACCACTGGCGGGTGTCTGGTTAGACCAGGCGCCCGGTGTGCTGTAGGCGTTCGAGCCCGTGGTCGAGCCGGTCGATCCTGCACGAGCGCTGCCCGGGGTCGAAGGCCAAGTCGATGCGCTCGGCGAGGAACTGGAGCCAGCCGAGCCCGGGGTTGCGTAGCCGCCCGACCCGAACGACGATCCACTGGAGCCACTGGAGAGGCCCGATCCGCCGTAGCCGCCCTGAGTGGAGGACGTGCCGCCGGAACTAGTGCCGTAGGAGCTACTCGAGCCGGCGTTATACGAGCTGCCCGAACTGGCGCCGTAAGAGCTTCCACTGCCGGTACCGTAGGAACCGCCGGTTCCCGTACCGACCGAGCTCCGTCCAGCGCCGTAGGAGCTGCCGGTCCCTGCGCCGTAGGAGTTGCCGGTCCCTGCGCCGTAGGAGCTGCCGGTCCCTGCGCCGTAGGAGCTGCCGGTCCCTGCACCGTAGGAGCTGCCGGTCCCCGTGCCGTAGGAGCTGCCGGTCCCTGCGCCGGACCCGTAGGACGAACGGCCCGTGGCCCCGTTGTAGGACGAGCCGGCGGCAGGCGTGGAGCTTCCGCCGTAGGACCCGTTGGCTGGCGTAGCGCTGTTGCCGTATCCGCCGCCAAAGCCGTTGGCGGAGGAGCCGGTGGTGTTGGAATAGCCGGGGGTGGTTCCGGTCGCGTAGCCTGGGGTGCTTGACGACGAGCCGTACCCGCCGCTGGTGCCGCTGGGGCTGGCACTGGCACTGGCGGTCCGCAGGTCGGAGCCGCTGGAGCCGTAGGACGAGCCGAGGGAGGAGCCGCTGCGCGTGCTGGCGCCGTAGGAGCCGCCGACGTCGTAGCGGCCCTGTTGCGGCGTACCCGATGGGCTCGACCCGTAACTGCCCGTCGAGGCGCCCGAGCCTGAGTAACTGTTGGAGCTATTGTAGCTGGCCGTGGCGCCCGGGTAGGCATTGCCGGAGCCGGTCGAGCCACCAGGCAATGACGAGCCGCCGGAGGTGGCTGAGGCGTAGCCTGCGGCAGGCGACTTGCCCTGCATGGGATCGGCCGTTTGTGACGGCTTCTTGTCAGGATCGGACTTGGCGGTCGAGCCGAACGGAGACCAGCTCGGCGCGCTGCTGCCACTGCTCTTGCAGCCCAGGCCGACAACCATCAACCCGAGGAATGCACACCAGGCAAAAGGGAATCGCATGACTAGGGTGTCCTTTGAAATGGACGAGAGGGGGGCGCACGAGGCGATCGACCTCCATGTCACGTGAGGTGCGTGTCCTCTTCCTTGAGGACTTTATAGTCGGCCTTGAGCCGGCGGAAGGACTGCGATTGCGCCTCCCGCCACGCTAACGGCCGGGGATTATAGAAGTCCCATCGCAAGGGTCAATGTCAGTTTTTTCGCTTTTTTTACGCCCGCTCGAACGGGAAGGCGATCACCTCGTCCAGGCACTTCGCGCCGGCCGCCAACATCACTATGCGGTCCAGGCCGAGGGCCACGCCGGTGGAGTCGGGCAGGCCGCATTCCATGGCGGCCAGCAGCCGGCTCTCCTCCGGCAACGACGGCTTGCCATCCATGTTCCGCAGCCGGTTGTTCGCCGCGTTCCGCTGACGCAATACGGCCGGGTCCCGTAACTCGTGGTAACCGTTGGCCAACTCAATGCCCTCGGCGTAGAGCTCGAACCGCTCGGCCACCGGCGGACTCTCTTGGCGGACGCAAGCCAACGCCGCCTGGCTGGCCGGGTAGTCGTAGAGGATCACCGGCCGGCCCCGACCGAGATGCGGCTGGACCCGCTCGACCAACATCAGGTCGAGCCAGCCGTCGCGGTCGTCGATCGCCAGGCTCGCGGGAGCCTCGATCCCCGCCGCCTTGGCGGACTGGCCCAGCGACCGGCCGTCGGAGCGGTGCGGGTCCAGGCCGAGGTGCTCGAGGAAAGCCTGGGCGTAGCTGATCTTTTCGGCTGGCCCTCGGGCCAGGAGCACCTCGGCCAGCCGGCTGAGCCGCTCCATGCCCTGGGCCATCGTTTCGTTCACCCGGTACCACTCGACCAGGGTGAACTCGGGGTTGTGCAGCGGGCCTCGCTCATCGCTGCGGAAGGCCCGGCTCACCTGGTAGATCGCCCGGGCGCCCGCGGCCAGCAGCCGCTTCATAGCGAACTCGGGCGAGGTCTGAAGCCACCAGGTCGCCCGCCCGGCGATCCGGTCGCCGGGCCCGGCGAGCGTCGCCGCAAGCGGTACGGCGATCGGATCGAGATGGCGGTCGACCACCGTATCGGCCGACAACAACGGCGTCTCGACTTCGAGGAATCCGTCTGCCTCGAAGAAGGAGCGGACCCGCCGCAACAATTCCGCGCGGAGCCGCAGGTTGTCGAGACTGGCCGTGGGGCGGAAGTCGGGGGGCATGGGCCGGGGGTCGGGCAACGGGGGTCGGGGGTCGGGGGTCGGGTGCCGGGGGATGGGGGTCGGGGGTCGGGTGCCGGGAAGGGGTCTTGAGTGTTTGTCAGTCCTGTGTGGGAGCGGCCTGTCCGTCGCCGCTGGTGACCGCCCAGCGGCCCCGCGAACGGGCATTGTTGGGTCAGGCCGGTTTTCTGACTAATCTGTATTCTGCGGTTTCCGTTCTGAACATCAACTCGCCGCACGTCTGACACCTTTGGGTACTACCGTCCACGATAAACTCTCGGACTCCGCACCTCTTCGTACACACGGCGAAGGTAACATGGATCAACTCCGGGAACTCAACGTGTTTCACCCTGGGGTAATCCTTCAGATTCAGCTTCGCCCTGTCTTTCATAAATGCCCTATGACCCAACGTCATCCTATACCGCTCACGGTTTGAAACGAGCCGCCGAACACCAGGCACGAAACGTAAAGCGAGGGTCCAAGTTATGGCCCCATTTGCGCTTCGCGCCTTGTTTGTTCCCGGCCGCACGCAGTATAAGCCCCGGCTCCCGGCCCCCGTCCACCGGCCCCCGTCCACCGCCCCCCGTCCGCCGCCCCCCGTCCGCCCGCCCCCCGACCCCCGGCCCCCGACCCCCGCTTACCCCTTGACCCGCTCGATATACTCCCCCGTGCGGGTGTCGATCTTCAGCACTTCGCCGGTCTCGACGAAGTTCGGCACGGTGATCTCAGCGCCGGTCTCCAGCTTGGCCGTCTTGGTGACGTTGGTGGCCGTGTTGCCGCGGACGGCCGGCTCCGTGTACTCGACCTTGAGGATCACGTGGTTGGGCGCGGTGATGCCGATGGGGTTGTTGTTGAACAGCAGGATCGCACAGACCGTCCCTTCCTTGAGCCACTTCCAGGCGTCGTCGACCGTTTCGGCGGACAACTCGTACTGTTCGTAGCTCACGTTGTCCATGAAAACGAAATGGTCGGCTTGCCGGTAGAGAAACTGGCCTTGAATCTCCTCGATGTCGGCCGCATCAAGAGAATCGCCGCTCTTGTAAGTGCGGTCCAGGACCGTGCCGCGGATCAGGTGCCGCAGCTTGCACTTGTAGATGCCTGCCCCTTGCCCGGCTTGACGAAATTGCACTCGATCATCAGGTAGGGATCGCCGTCGATCTGGACTTTGAGTCCCTTACGGAAGTCGCTGGTGTTGTAGGAGGCCACCGATCAAGTTCCTGCACGGGGTTCGCGAGTGGAATGTTGTACTACGTTCCATATAATTACAAACTTCGCGGCACTTTGCCGAGAGGGTCCGGGCGGTTTTTTTGCCGGTCTGCGGGCCATTTTCACCGGCGGATGGCTCTATTGGTCCTACGAAAAAATGACGATCGCCGTGAACTTGCCCGCCGATGCCCCGCCAGCACAACCCTTCTGCCCCCCCTATACCGACTGGCAAGCGGCACTGGCGGACGGAGTTACGGACCTGGCTGAGCTCACTCATCTCCTGCGGCTTCCGCTGCCGTCTTCCACCGGGGGGGATCGTGCGTCGAGCCAGTTCCGTCTCCTGGTGCCGCGGCCCTATGTTGCGCGGATCCGTCCTGGCGACTTGGCGGACCCTTTGCTCCTCCAGGTCCTTCCAACGGGGGAAGAACTCGTCGAAACGCCGGGTTTCAGCGAGGATCCGCTGGCGGAAACCGAGGCGTTGCAAGGGCCGGGACTTCTGGCCAAGTATGCCGGTCGAGTCCTCATGGTAACCACTGGGGCCTGCGCCGTCCATTGCCGCTTCTGCTTTCGCCGCTACTTCCCTTACCAGGATCCGGCCGCGGCCTTGGCCCGGATCGCTGCCGACTCATCCGTCCGCGAGGTGATCCTCAGCGGAGGGGACCCGCTGACCCTGGCCGATACCGAACTCCAGCGGCTTGTGGATCGGCTGGCGGAACTACCCAACATCAGCCGCCTTCGCGTCCACACGCGGCTGCCGATTGTCATTCCTCAGCGGGTGACGGAGGGCCTGTTGGCCTGCCTCCGCGGCCGGCTGGCGGCCTGGATGGTAGTCCACGTGAACCACGCGGCCGAGATCGACGCAGCGGTAGCCGCGGCCCTCGGCCGGTTGGTTGATGCGGGGATCCCGGTCCTCAGTCAATCGGTCCTGCTACGGGGCGTCAACGACCGGGTGGAGGTCCTGGCCGAATTGTTCGAGCGACTGGCGGACTTGCGGGTCGTGCCCTATTACTTGCACCAACTGGACCGGGTCGCCGGCGCGGCCCATTTCTACGTCCCGGAGGCGACGGGGATCGAGTTGCTGGCCGCACTGCGGGCGAGGTTGCCCGGTTACGCCGTCCCCCGCTATGTGCGAGAGACGGTCGGCGAGCCGAACAAGCGCGTGCTGGCGTAGGATTATGTCAATCCTGCCATTATGGGGGAGGGTAGGCAAGTATGGCCGTGGTTGGATTGGCGTAGATGCGCATAACGGAGGGTGTTAATGCAAAATTAAGGAGCAGTGGAGATAGTGCCGGCCAAACGGGCACTGCAAGGCAAGGAGAACGTATGACCATAAAATGCTATTTATCGTGTGACAGTGCATATTGATCTGTTGATAATATTCACTACAGGAAGCATATGATCAGACGACCCAAAGTCCCGCGGCTACGGACGCCGAAAGGTCCCCGCATCCGGCAGAGTGAGCAAGACAGCGGTCATCCGTCAACCGGCGGACTTTTCGATATGACAGCCGAGGGAAAACGGTGAAGATGATGCGGAAAAGACAAGGAGCTTGAGGGCTTGATGCCGCACGAATTGACTTATCAAAGATCCAAGGCGAGCAGTTGGTAAGGCCACCTTGGCCCTTGAGCGGGATGCCCAGCGATCAACGACGATCCTGGAAGCCCGACCGCGAGGACCGGCCGTTGTTCCGACGCGGCCAGTGGCTCGCCCGATACTTGGCTCCGCCGGACCGCGGAAAGCCCTGATTCGATTACTCTTGGATCGGCTCCTTGGAATCTACGATGGATGGACTCATCTATGAAAATGGCTAGCGGCATGGTTCGCCATCGAAGGCGGGCGTGGCCTGGTTTGAGTACCCCAGCGGGCGTTCGAGACGGAGGTGTCCATGACTATGGCTTGAGAAGCTCGCGGAGCGCGAGAACCAAGGGGTTGTGTCGGCGGGAGGGTGGGTCGCTCGATCGGTGGAGCAGGGACCCATGTCGCCCCTGCGACAGCCTCCCCGAATTTTCGGCCAGTTGATCGAGTACGCCCGTCGAGAGCGTCGGCTCACCCCGGAGACATTGGCGCGACAGGCCGACGTTGACTTGGCTGAACTAGTTGAGATCGAACGTGACCCGAGGGCCGTTCCCGATCCGCGGACCGTACATCAACTGGCTGATGTTTTGGGGCTGCCGGCGCTAAAGCTCATGGTTCTGGCTGGGCTTGCTCAGCCACGGGACGACAGCCTTACTGAAGCGGCAATCCGATTCGCTGCAAGGTCTGAACCTTCGGCAAGGCTTTCCGCGGCTGAAAAGGAACTGCTGGAAGAGTTCGTCAAAGTCTTGTCAGGTGCGGTTGACGGGAGGTGACCCATTGGAAAATCAGTTTCTGCGTGATTCCACCGCCCGCGGTGCCCCGCTACGTGCGAGAGACGGTCGGCGAGCCGAACAAGCGGGTACTGCCATAGCTACCAGCGCCCACATGATGGCCCAACACCAATGGTTTTCGCGTCCAAGACCCGCGAACCGCGCAGCAGCATGATAACGAGGGACTTGATAGGTCATGCGGGAGGTATATATACTGCACGCGGACGAAAATGAGACGTTTCCGCCGCGGGCATAGTAACCCGAAGCGTAAGCGAGGTAACACGTTACATCCCTCGCTAACGCTTCGGGTTACTATTAGTGGCTCTTCCGGGATTTGGGTGGGGCGTAAGGACAGTCGAGACGGCCGCCATGACGGTTCTCTTCCTACCCCCATTCATTTGCCCTGCAATACCTCAGAAAATCCCGGGGTCTGGGCGCAGCCCCCCGTTAGGCATGAAATACTGTCCACCCAAAACCCGGAATACCCCTATTAGTCTCGCCCGCGTGCAGTATAATGGCAGGCAAAGGAGGAACTGTCCTCCAATGTCTAGGCCAATTGTATCTCTAGTCACGGGCTTATTCCCGAGGAGTCTGACATGGCAAGGTTCGAGAAGTCCCTCTGCTGGTTTGCTGGCGCTTTCCTAATCGCTGCGACTGCGCTCTTTCTGTCATGCGACAGTGGTTCCAAGACGGCCCGAGGAGACGCGACGGGGGCGAACGAGGAGTACAAGGTTTTTCAAGCCCCTTATAATGCCGGCCCACAACTTGAGTTGGGCCTTAACCGCCTTGCCAAGCAGGGCTGGAAGGTGCGAACCACCATCGCGAGCTATGTAATTCTCGCGCGGTAGCTACCCGCCCCAACGCCCTGTAGGGAACGCCCTCCGTGGCGTTCCGGGTCCAGCGGAACGGGACAAAGCCCGGCGCAGCCGCGAGAGGCGTGTGCCGATGCCTCTTGTGCCTTTGGGTTCCTCCCGATAGTTAGCTATCGGGGCCACCTCAGGGTATTGCTGGTTTTGTTCGTCAAAACTCATCAGAGATTCGCGCTGGCCCCTACCAGGGTCCGCGGACGTAATAGACGCCGAATTGATCGGTATCGCTAGGCCAAGGCGGCGTGGGCAGGAAGGCGTGAGGATTGTAAGCCGCAGGCCCAGGCCAGTTGCGGCCGAACTGCGGTACATTGGGCGTGACGCGGGTGTTGCCCACGCCCCATCCCCAATGCGTCTGATACTCGGCCGTGGGCGGGATTACCAGGGCCAATGGCATTCCATAGGAGGTCTGGTAGTAGCCGCCGTTCCAGGTACCATATCCGCAGTTGCAGCCACCACACCTGCCGTTGCAGCTCCGCGGGCAGCAATCGAACGCTTGCGAGGTCGAAGCCAGCAGAGCCGCCAGGCCCATTGCCACGCAGGCGGAGAGGAAGAAGCGTCTCATGGCGTCATGTTCCTTGACTTCAGAAATGGTAGAAGTGGAACCAGAAGTGGCCGTTGGTCCACCGGAGAAGCGTCCTCGGTCAACGGGAAATCGTGGCCCCAGGAGACGTGGGTCCTGGTCCAGGTGCAGTTGGGATGTTCGGTGCGGTACGTGCGGCAGTGCTGATAGAGGAACTCGTTGGGCAGCAGCGGTTGGTAGGTGATGAAGGTATGGCCCACGTAGGGCGGGGTGGGGAGCGGCGAGACATAGAGCTGGGCTCCCGGCGCCCAGCGCAGCACGGCGGCACGTAAAAGTTGTAGAACAGGTCCGGGGCGACGTGCTTTTGATCGCCCGCCTGCACACGACCAGCGTCGCCGCCCACCAGACCGCAGCCCAGCGCCACGGCCCCGGCCGCGAAGGCGACTCGCAGTAGCTTGAGGATCATACGTGGCTCCTTCCAGGTATCTTGGCGAACTCTCCAGCCGGCCAGAACGATCGCCCCGATCCATCGTCGGCTGACGGCGTTGGGAGGGGTGAATCTTTATTTGCGGCCTGTATCAGTCCTGCCTAGATTGCCGGAAAGACCTGGAAAGCCGACTGGGAGTCGCTGGAAAAATCGCTATAATCAGCAGACTTCGCCAGATGTGCCGCGTTGTTGGCCCCGGCGGATCGCAGGAATCGTACTCGTCACGCTCCGCGTGACGCTGGCCCTCACGCGGAGCGTGAGGAGTACCTAGGAGCTTCTAGATTGGCAGATCCGCAGGTCCTTCGCACAAACGCTTTGTCCGTAAAATCCAATGGCGACCAACCCGCCCAGGGTAATGGCCATACCGAGGAACCAGTGCTGGAAGAACGTCCCCGCCGCCGCGCGACCGCGCAGTCGATGGCCGCCGGCCAACGGGACATCTCGGTCAGTGAATTCTTTGCCAAGAATCGCCATCTTCTCGGCTTTGACAATCCACGAAAAGCCCTCCTGACGACCGTCAAGGAGGCCGTGGACAACGCCCTGGACGCCTGCGAAGAAGCCGGCATCCTCCCGGAAGTGTGGGTCCACAGCCTGGCGACCGGGGAGAATCGCTTCCGGGTAGGCGTGCAAGACAACGGGCCGGGCATCGTCAAAGAGCAGATCCCCTTGATCTTCGGCCGGCTGCTGTACGGCTCGAAGTTCCACCGCCTGCGGATGAGCCGCGGCCAGCAGGGGATCGGCATCAGCGCCGCCGGCATGTATGGGCTGTTGACCACCGGCCGGCCGGTGCGGATCGTCTCCAAGATCGGCAAGGGCAAGCCGCTGCACTACTACGAGATCCAGATCGACACCAAGCGAAACCTGCCCGAGATCCTCAACGGCAAGGGAGAGGGTGAGGACATCGCGCCTACCGAGGCCGGCCGGGCGAAAATGGACAAGGCCGGCATCGAGTGGATCGAGGTCGAGCACGGCACCCGGGTGACGATCGAGCTGGAGGCCCGCTACCAGCGCGGTCGAGGCAGCGTCGACGAGTACCTCGAACAGACGGCCATCGCCAATCCCCACATCACCATTCGCTATTCTGATCCGGAAGGCGAAGAGACGGTCTACGCCCGGGTAGCCGAGCGGTTGCCGCCGGAGCCGCGGGAGATCAAGCCGCATCCGTACGGGGTCGAGCTGGGGATGCTGGTCGGGATGCTCAAGGAGACCAGGGCCCCGTCGCTGAGCCAGTTCCTCGGCACGTCGTTTTCGCGCGTCAGCTCCCACGTGGCGAGGAAGATCTGCGACGAGGCCAAGCTCAGCACCCGCGCCCGGCCGAAGAAGATCGGCCGTCACGAGGCCGACGCCCTCTACCAGGCGATCCAGCGGACCAAGATCAGCGCCCCGGCCACCGATTGCATCTCGCCCATCGGCGAGGAGCTGATCCTCAAGGGGTTGCACAAGATGGTGCCGGGCGAGTTCTACGCCGCCGCCACCCGGCCGCCTTCGGTCTACCGCGGCAACCCGTTCTTGATCGAGGTCGGGCTGGCCTACGGCGGCTCGCTGCCCACGCAAAAGGTGACCCGCGATGCGTTGGACGAGCTGATCGGCCAATCCGACGCCCGCACCTTGCGGCAGTTCCTCATCAGCACCTTCGACGGCCTGGGCGCCCAGGCGGCCGACAAGATCCTCCAGGAGGCGAAGCTGCGGACGCGCGTCTCCCCCGGCAAGCTCGACAAGCAAGAGGTCGACCGGCTGCACGAGGCCATGCGGAACGTGAACCTTTCCGAAGGGCAGACGATGACCGTCCTGCGCTACGCCAACCGCGTGCCGCTGCAGTTCCAGGCCGGCGCCTGCGCGGTGACGCAGGCCATCATGCAGACCAACTGGCGCCCTGATGGGCTCAGCCAGTCCCGCAGCCAGTTGCCCACCGGCCCGGTGACGCTGATGGTCCACATGGCCAGCGTCTGGGTTCCCTTTACCAGCGAATCCAAGGAAGCCATCGCCGGCTATCCCGAGATCCAGAAAGAGCTGCGGCTGGGCCTTCAGGCCGTCGGCCGCAAGCTGGGCATGTTCCTCAACCGCCGCAAGCGGGTCCAGCACGAAGGCCAACGGCGGAGCATCTTCCTGCGCTACCTCCGCGAAGTGGCCGACGCCGTCAGCGACATCAACCAGACCGATGCCGACGCGCTCTTCGAGCAACTCCTCGCAGTCGCCCGGCTGAAGACGGCCGAGGCCGACCTGAAGCTTGACGACCGCGGCCGGGTCGTGGAGGAAGACAACCCGGCGGCCGACTACGGCGGCAACGTGCTGATCGTGCCCAGCGAGGAAACGTTCAACGAAGAAACGAATCACGAAAACCCGAAAGAAACCGAAAGACCGAAAAAGAAGTAGCTGGCGGTGCGTGAGCACATCTTTTCCCCTGCTTTTCGGATTTTCGTCCTTTCGGGTTTTCGTGATTATCGTCGTCGTAGTTTGCTAGATCCTAAACCCCGAACCCGTCCGGGCCGACACGGCCCGGCTCTGATATGGCCAAAAAACCTCGCAAGACCGCCGCGGAACCGCAAGTCGTCGACGTCGCCCAACTGCCGCCGCAGGACCAGAAGACCTTCGCCCAGATCCAGAACCTGGCCGACGGCGTGGTCCGGGCAGCCAAGGACAAGACCGACCCGGAGCTGGAGATCCCCGCCCGAACCCTCTCCAACGTCCATTACAACCAGAAGAAGCGGTTCATCGAGATGGGCGGCGCCACCAACCGGCGGCAGTTGTTCAACCTGGCGCAGGCCAAGAGCTACATGCAGACCATGTGGGTGGCCAGCGGGGCCAAGAAGCTCATCGCCCAGCAGAAGACGACCAGCCTGCGGGGCATGTATTACCTGCTCAAGCACAGCATCGAAGGCACCAAGGAGGAGACCTTCTGCGACCAGGAGGAATCGGACAACGTCATCGAGGATCTCGAAGTGGGGATCAACGCCCTGCGGGAGGAGCTGCACGTCTACGCCAAGAACGCCGGCGCGATGGTCGGCGAGATCACGCTGATCGACAGCGGCGACACGATCGACTGCACCCGCATGGGCTCCGGCGGCTACAGCATCCCCTCGATCGTCGAGCCGGAGGTGATCCAGTTCCGCAAGCACAACGCGAAGTTCATCTTGCACGTGGAAAAGGACACGGTCTGGCGGCGGTTCAACGAGGACAAGTTCTGGCGGAAGCACAAGTGCATCCTGACCCACGGCGGCGGCCAGCCGCCCCGCGGCGTCCGCCGGCTGCTGCACCGCATGCACCGCGAGCTGGGCCTGCCCGTCTACTGCCTCTTGGACAACGATCCCTGGGGGTATTACATCTACAGCGTCATCAAGCAGGGCTCGATCAACCTGGCCTACGAGTCCAAGCGGATGGCGATCCCCGACGCCCGCTTCCTCGGCCTGCGGGCGATTGATTTCCAACGCTGCGGACTCTCCAACAGCGTGAAGATCAACCTCAACGACACCGACCGCAAGCGGGCCAAGCAGATCGCCGGCTACCCCTGGTTCGAGAACAAGAAGGCCTGGCAGAAGGAGATCAAGCAACTGCTGGACAACGGCTTCAAGCTCGAGGTGGAAGCCCTGATCAGCAAGGACATCAGCTACGTGACCGAGGTCTACACGCCGCAACGGTTGGAAGAGAAGGACTTCTTGGACTGAGCGTAGTCCCCCTCTCCCTCCGGGAGAGGGTTGGGGTGAGGGGACGCCGGGCGTAACGTAGCAGGCACACGCCGTGTGCCGACCGCCCGTTCAGGCGGAGACCGCGGACGGCACACGGCGTGTGCCTGCTACTTGGAGCGATGGAAGGCAAAGATGGACCGCACGCACCGGCGTAAGGCGATGGCCGCCATCGACCGCGGTTTGGCTAGCGCCGCCGGATTGACGCCCGCCAAGAAAGCCATCTACCGGGCCGCAGCGGAGAAGGTCCTCGAAGCGATGGGCCCGACGGCCCTGGAGAGTTGGAACGCGAATGTCGAGTTGATTGCGTTCTATCCGGATACGGAGAGCATCAATCGGCTTGCCCGTTCGCTGCGGCCAGACTTGGCCAACGCGGCTGGCGTTCGCGGTTTCTGCGTTCGCGATTCCTCGTATCCCCGTCTGTGCAGCTTGCACTTGAACGGAGGCATCGACACGGGCGATTCTTCTAGTCGGACATCAAGCGACGTTTATGCCCACGAATTCGCACACGCCATAGATATTGATCCCGACAGCTCCATTCGCCTGAGTGACGATTCCAGGTGGCTGGCGGCCTGGGACGAAGAACGCCGGGAAATTTGCGGGATACTTGGTTTCCCCGAGCAGTGTGGCGCAAGGGAAGGTTTTGCGCATTTCGCCGTCATCGCGTGGGGCACGCCTGTTGCGGCCCGTCGCCATTACCCCGGATGTTGGGCGTTTTGGTCCGAGCAGGGATTGGTCTGACGAGGGTTTTCCTCCAAAGGCAACGACTTGCCGGCGTCGTTCAACACGGGGAAGTATTCGTCCGCAATACCCTCAACGAGGTAATCGTCTGTATGAAATGAGTAGCTCGGCCCGTGGATTCCGAGTTCTTTCCGGATTTCGTCTTGCGCTTTCTGATCCATGGCAACCACCTGAGAGAGTTACCGGCCCGCATCGTCTTAGTCCACCCTCATTATCGGGCCGATCCCCCAAACCATCAAGCGATATTCATCCTCTTCACGCAGATTTCCTCCCTCATCCTTGGGCCCCACCGACGACTTTGCAAACGCCGCGGTGATGGTCTGGAACCATGCGGAAGACGCCCGCCGTCACTACCCGGAATGTTGGGCGTTTTGGTCCGAACGCGGATTGGCGTCAGCCTCGCCAGCAGACCGATCTCGTTCAGCCTTGTAACGTTTGGCGGCCTCCCGGTCGAACGTATCGACGTGGATGATCTCCGTTTCGGTTACGACGTTAAAACAGTCACATGGAACCCGGCCCGGATTAATGTCGTCAATGCTTCTGCGTTTTTTGCTCATGGCAACCACCTTGGAGAGTTACCGGCCCGCATGGTCTCAGCCCGCCCAAATTATCGGCCCGACTCCCGAAACCATCAAGAGAAATTCGTGCTCGTCCCGCAGATTTCCTCATCCTTTGGCCCCACGGAGCTTTGACGTGGCCTGTCGCCTGCGCCCCAGGTTTCCCTCAACCCCTATCGCCGGCCAGGGGCGCGGCCGATAGACACCGTAAGTCGTTGAGCATAAACTAACTTCGCGGTCTCACGAGGCTTGGGGCGGGGGCGAATGAGAAGTTGAGAGGGACAAACGATGAATCGCTGTCTCGTCGTGATTTCACTGCCCATCGTCATTGCCTTGGTTGCGCTAACCGAAGGGGCCGAGCGCGGCGATCCAGGCGGCCTCTCGCTGAGCATGGTCATCGGCAAGGACGAGTCCGGCCGTCCAACCATCGACTACCACCGCAAGTTCCACGTACTCTTCACGAATCGTTCGAAGAACCCGCTTCGCCTCTGGAGCGAGCAGTGCCAGCTTGGATACTCGACGCTGTCTTTCCGCGTCGATAACGGTGAAGGCTCGGCGACGATCATGCGCAAGCGGACCCCGGACGGGTCGGCGTGGAAGAACAAGCCGGCGAAAACGATCACTATTCCCGCCGGCGGGAGCTGCCGGTGGGCGGTTGCTCCCGCCGCTTTCTTCTGGGGCCAGCGGCAGTGGACTGCTCCGGAGCCCAACACGGGGATGACTTTCACCCTGACGGCCATCTTTGAGATCCGGCCAACGGAACTCGCCGGGAAACAAGGAGTGTGGACGGGCCGAGTTGCCAGCGAGCCGGCCAAGGCGATGCTCGTCGATGCGACGCTCCGCATGCCCCACGACTACCTTCTCGCAGGTTTCCCCAAGCAGGCGATCAAGATCATGCAAGCCGACCGGACGTGGATCGGCAAACAAGACGACATGCAGCAGACTCCGCTGCACGTGGCCGCGCAGTGTGGTCTTGTCGGAGCCGTGCGCTGGCTGCTTGCCGACGGGGCGGACGTCAATGCTCGGTGTTACAACGCGTTTACACCCCTGCATCTGGCCGACGACCCGGAGGTGGTCAAGTTGCTCGTTGGGCATAAGGCTGACGTCAATGCCAGGGGCGTCTCCGGAACGGCGATCCGGATGGCCGCCGGGAATTATGCCCACCTCGGCCAATATCCAGAATACGTTCCCGATTGCGATCGGGCGCGGGCCGTCACGAAGATTCTCTTGGACGCCGGAGCGGAGTACGACCTCGTTTCCGCCTGTTGTCTTGACGATCTGGAACGAGTCCGGACGCTCACCGCCGACAAAAGGGAGGCTCGCAACCCCGAAGCCATGCGGATGGCTGCAACCTATGGCCGGACGGCGATCGTGAAACTCCTCCTGGAGCGCGGCGCCGATCCGGAGGACGCGCAGTACGGCGGCCTGCCTCTCTCCTATTTCGCCCTCGACCATCCCGAGGTGCTCAAGCTGCTGCTCGACGCCGGCGCCGATCCGAAGGTCCGCATCGAGCACCACGGCAATGGAGAGGGGCCTCAGGGGTCCACCCTCCTCCACGAAGCCGCCGGCAAGGGAGTTGTCGAATCGGCAAAACTGCTCGTAGCGCGGGGCGTCAGCGTCGATGCGCGGAATGCGCAGGGAGCCACGCCGCTGGATGAGGCGTGCTCCGGCGGGCACCCGGAAATGGTGAATTGGCTGCTGCGGAACAAGGCTGACGTCAACGCCCATGCCGACAGGGGTCGCACGCCCACGTCCCTCGCGGCACGGGGAATCTGGCCCGATCAGGATGAGGGAAACGCAAGATGCCAGGCCGTCATCCGCTCCCTGGAGCAGGCCGGAGTGGAGTTGGACGTATTTGCCGCGATCGCCTGCAACGACGTGCGTCAGCTTGCGCGGATCTTGCAGGCCAATCCGCAGGCCGGCATTCAGAGAACCCAGACGGGGCTACCCGCGATTCATCTGGCCGTCATCCTCGACCGGAAGGAAATCGTCAAACTGCTCCTCGACAAGAGCATCGACCCCAATGTCCGGAGCCAAGAGAAGGACATCGGAAGCACAGGTGAGACGGCCTTGCTCGAGGCCGCTTTTTGGGGCCGCCTGGAGATCGCGGAAATGCTCATCAAGCACGGCGCGAATGTCAACGCGAGGGCCGAACGAGGCATTACTCCCTTGCACGAAGCGGCCCGCATGCAACACGTCGAATTGGCTCGGCTGCTACTAGAGCACGGTGCTGATGTCAACGCGAAAGACAATCAGAAGCACACTCCGCTCGACTGGTCCAACGATGGCGATGAATCGCCAGAGATCGCCGAGCTGCTGCGCAAGTACGGCGGAGTAAAGTAGCCGCCGGTGGTTCGTCTACTCATGCGAGCGATCGTCGGCAGTCCCCTCACCCCAACCCTCTCCCGGAGGGAGAGGGGGCGGGATTCACTCCCCCCATTCGTCGATCTGCGTCTCGATCTCTTCCCGGGAAAGCCGCACTTGCGGTATCGCAGGGCCGTCGTCCACCGGCTCGCCGTCCTCGTCCAGGTCGCGGTTGCCGAGCCGCGACACCTCTTCTTCCAGGGCTTCGAGCCAGCTAGGGACCTCGAAACCCACCCCGCCCGGTTCCTCGGTGAACTGGGCGACTTCCTGCTCCAGGAAGGTGAAAGAGACCGGCATCACGCCCGCGCGAAGCTCCTCCACCGCCGGGCGGACCAGGGCACAGAGCCGATTGATGTCCAGCGGACGGACGAACCGCTCGCCCAGCCGTTGGAAGATGCTCGGCAGCCGCATCCCGTAGTTCTTCACCAACTGGTCGAACCGCTTGAGATGCTCGTTGGCCACCGACCGCGTCCGCTGGAGCACGGTCCGCCGCCACTGGCCGGCCGCCTCCTTTCGGCCGCAATGGACCAACACGTCGTGGACCATGACCACCGGCTTGAGGTTCCAGGCCATGCGGTCGTAGCTGGCCTCCACGCGCAAGAAATCCAAGAGCGTGTAGAGCATCTCGCCGCGGTCGGACTGCGTGGTGGTGCTGTTGTAGTCGACGTACTCGGAGTAGTTCTCCACGACCGCTTCCAGGATCAGCTCCAGCCAACCGGCGGCCGTTTCCCGGGAGAGCGGCCCGCCCAGCTCGTCCAGAAGCCGTAGCGGCTCGTCCTGCGGGCCCTGCCGTTGGAGCGCTTCGAGGAAATGGCCGACCCCTTCGTGGAGGATCGCGCGGAGATTGCCGTAGTTCATGAACCGCTGGGTGAAGAGGTCATGGCCGTAGCGTTGGATGAACTGCTGGAGCAGGTCCCAGCGCTCGTCGTCCTGGACCGTCTCCAACACGGAGAGCCGGATGTTGCGGCTGTGGCCCAGCCAGCGTGTCAAGAGGGGCTCGATGGCCTCGTCGAGGCACTCGATCAGCTCCCGCTCGGAGCGACGGCCGCGGGGCTTCTTGCCCGACGGCTTTTTTCCCCAACTCTCCGAAGCGACGACGATGCACTCGACAATCCCTTTGCAGCCGATGGCGAAGAGACGGTCGAACTCGGTGAGCGCGCCGGGGCCGACCGGGTGGCCTTGCTCCATTTCTTGGATGGCGACGATCAGCTTGTAGGTCTCGGCAAGCAGGCCCAGCCGGGGTGCGGCCGCCAGCAGCCGGCCCAGTGTCCGCTGGAGGCCCCGCGAGGCCACGACCCGATTTGGACTGCCGCCGCGCGAGGTGGGGATGTACAACAGCGGCTGGCGGCGCAGCAGCGCCAGCAGATGGGGCCATGCCCGGCGGACGGCGGCCACGTCGCCGCGACGAGCCGATTCGAGGACCCGCTCGGCCGGCATCTCCCACGCGTCCAACTCGGCCGATTCGCCGCCGCCGAGGGCCCCGGCGAGCCGTCGGGCGGCGTCGGCCGTCTCGACGCAGGCGGCAATGACCCGCTCCAGCAGCAGTTCCTTGATGCCCTGGCGCTGGGAGTATTCGACCAGCGAGTCGTGATCGCAGCGGGGCTCGGGGATGCGGTAGCGGTGGACGGCGCCCAGCAGCTTGAGCAACTGCCGGCGGTTCTCCACGGCCCGGGCCAGCCAGCCGGAGAGCACTTCGCGGCGCGCGGCCGGCAGGCGTTCCGCCCCGGCGGCCGCCGCGGCCCGCTTCCAGAGCCGGGCCAGCGTGCCCAAGAACGCCAGACGCTCGCCGATCCGCTCGGTTTCGGCCGTAAGCTCGAAATCGGTGATCGGCTGGCCGCCGTCGAGGATCTCGCCTTCGAAGCCGTCGTCCGTGGTGTCGCGATAGGTGACTTCGTCGTAGGCCGCGCTGAACAGGCCGCCGCGATCGTCCTCGGCCGACTCCTCGTCGTCCTCCTCGTCGTCCACTTGCTCGTCGGCCGCCTGCCGGGTGAGCTCCAGGCTGGGCACCTGCCAATACTCGTCGGCGTTGGCCTCGAGGTAGTCGAGGAACTTGCGGGTCAGCGGCCAGCGGTCGGTCGAGTCGATCGCGCGCGGCGGGTCGGCCCGGTTGGCAAGGGTCGAGGTGGCAGGGGTGGCGGAGGCGGTCGAGGAAGCCGACGGCGCGCCGGGCGACCAGAGTTCCTCCATCCAGCCCAGCGCGAGGAGGTGGAAAGAATGGTTGCCTTCGGCCAGCGGGATCTCTTCGGCCCGGCTCAGCCAGTAGGTCAACAGGCCCATGGCGGCCACCAGATCGCCGAGATCCAGGAGCGACTCGGCCAGCAGGGCGAAGCCCCGAGGCGAGCCGAATCGCTCGACGTGCTCTCGCCAGAAGCCGATGTCGCCGGCAGCCGTGCCGGCCTGGTGCCAGGCGGCCAGCGCCTCGGCCACCTGCGCGGCCGATTCCCACATCTGTTGGCCGGAGAACCCTTCGACGCCGCCGACTTCGGTCGTGGCGAACTGGTCCCACCAGCGGGCCCGGACCTCCATCTGGCTCGAAAGCCGTAGTTGCAGCTCGGCCCGACCGGCGGCGGCCGCTTCCTTCTCCAGCCGGGCGTAGAGGTTGAAGACCTCGCTGATCAGTTCGATCAACTCGTCGACGCGGTGATCGTAAGTGGAATTTTCGATCGCCGGGAAGAGGCTGTATTGCCCGCCGAAACCGAGGATGTTCCAGGGGTCGACCAATGCCCCGCACTCGATGGCCCGCTGCAAGAGGTCCTCGATCTCCGGCAGCAAAAGCGCCGCCTCGTCCAGCCGGCCGCGATCGACGGCCAGGTGGGCGGCCGTCAGGCGGCAGTCGATCTGGCAGCGCATCTGCGCCGAGGCGACCGGCACGGCATGGGCCTGGCGGATCGCGGCCTCCGTATAGCCCATCTTGGCGAAAAGCCTGGCCAGGTGGACGTGCTGCAACTGCTCCGCTCGCCGCCGGGCCAGCATCTGGTTGAGGTGCTGCCGCGCGCCGCCCAGCGGCTGCCGCAGGGCCTGGGCCTCTTTCCGCAGCCGCACGGCCTGCGGACCGCGCAGCCGCCGGAGGAGACGCTCGTAGAAGGCGTCGCGGTAGCCGGCGATGACCGGCAAGAGCTTGGCGATGGTCACGGTCGAATCGTGCGTATCGGGCCCGCTGCCGCTGATGCCCGAGCCCATGAGCATCGTTCCCGCCAGCACGGCGGCGGCCTCGAACAGCATTTCCTCGTAAGGGATCTCCCCTCGGCTCTCGACCCGTTGCCAAAGGGCGTCCAAGGTGACCTGCTGCAGCACGAAGCGGCGATAGCGGCCCTGGTTGTCGATCTGGTGCGGATCCCAGCCGCCGAAGTGATGGTTCGGCCGGCGGTTGACGGGATGATCGAAGTCCAAGGCCCGCGGGTCGAGGCTTAGCTCGCTGAGGACCTCGGGATCGAACCAGGACTGCCGGAGCAGGTCCGGATCGGTGGACCGCAGCAGCTCGAGGGTCTTTTCGATCAGGTCATGGTAGCGGCCCACGGCCACGCCGGCCCCGGCGACGTACAGCGGAATCGGCCTGACCCGCTCGTGGGCGTAGGGCTGGATCTTCTGGGCAGTCCGCAGAACGGGCACGGGCCGGTGACCGAGGTAGTCGTTGAGCCGCTTCATGGCCCCGACGACGATCCTTTCGGTCTCCTCCCAGGGCCCCCCTTCGGAGAGCACCGCCTCGAAAGCCCGGCCGATGAACAACGGCTGGAAGAGCGACTCCTCGGTCTGGTGGAACAACAGGTCGCGATGGTGGCGGCGATAGGCGGGGAGGAAATCGTCGAAGACGATTCGCATGACCGCTTCGGCCTGTTCCACCTGGCGGAAGGGCGGCGCGGTCTCCTTGAGCTGCTGTAAACCCTCCCTAAGGACCAAGCCCAGGGCCCGCCAGGGCGGAACCGGGCGGGTAATCCCCTCCGGCAGCGGATCGGGAAGTTCGCGCTGCGAGATCTCCTCGAAAAGGTGGTTTATACCGCGAAGGAAGCGTGGGTCCGCTGATCCGGATGAGTAGTTCAGGTAGCCGGCGACCTCTTGCAAATGCCTGCCAGCGTCCGGGCCCAGCCAACCCAGGTCCATGCAAACTCTCCTTCGTTCCCCCTCGATACCCCTGTAATCCTGGATTAGACCGCATATCCCGGCTAGCGTCTAGCGGTTGGCGCTTCAAGTAGGGTGGGACAAGGCCGCCTTGGCGGCCGCCGGCCCACCGGGAGCCACAGTACGGCAATTACCCCATGCAACCTGTACTTCTCAGTATGTTTATCTATCCGATTTTATCCATTTTATTCGTTGCGTACCTTCTTTAGGACACCTGCGCCAGGTAGAGTAGAATGGCCTGCGCGACGCACGCTACCGGTACGTAGTAGGTGATGATACAGTCGGCTGCCCCATACGCGACATGGAGTTTGACGGATGATCCATCAGATTCACATTGAGAACTATAAGAGCTTGCGAAGCGTGGCTGTCGACCTTTCGCCAGTTACCGTCTTCATTGGCAGGAGCGGCACAGGAAAGACGAACTTTGCGTCGGCGATCCGGTTCCTGCGGGATTACCTTGCGTACGGGTTTGGGTCCGTTCAACAGCAGTATCCCGCCTGCCGATGCGTCACGAATCCGAGCGGGACAATGCAATTCAAGGTGGTGTTCGATGTCCCCGGATTCCCGGAGCAATTCACTTATAGGCTCCACCTTGGTAACCAGGTCAATCTTATTCAAGCGGAATCGTTGGAGTATGGAAGCGCGACGATCTTCAAACAGGCAGAAGAACGACAAGGCCAAGGTGCGCAGTGGCAGACTCCGCCTGCTTTGGTATCTGTCCCCCAACCAGGTGCGGCGGCGTTGGGGCGCCTCCCCGGTCTTGAAGAGGCTGTCATCGCGTACACGGCACTGACGACTTCAATCGGCGTCTATACGTTTCCATTCGATGTTCTCAATGCCTCGGCGCAACACGTTAGAGCATCTGGGTTGGCAGACAGCGGTGCGAATTTTCTCGACGTGATGGGGGCGATTGCGCGCGATCTTTACAAACCTGACGTGCGGAAGGCAATCGTGGCTTCCCTAAGGCGAATCAACGAGACCGTTGCGAACGTGGAACTCGACTCCGTGCAGAATCCTCAGCAAGCGTTGGTTGGACACCGCCTCAGAGAGAAGACGCTAACCCTCGGACTTGCTCAAGAGTCGGATGGCTTCCGCCGGTTCTATGCATACCTCCTGGCACTCTATCAACAGCCCTCCAAACAAACCTTGGTTTTTGAGGAGCCGGAGAACGGCATTTACCCGGGGGCTCTTTCACTGCTGTCCGATGAATTTAAGGCAGCGCCTGACGCCGGACGGGGCCAGGTTCTGCTTACAACCCATAGTCCGGCCTTGCTCGATTGTTTTTCGGAAGATCAGATCCGAGTCGTCGATCTTGTTGATTTGGAAACGCAAATCGGCCCGCTGGCCCCTGAGCAAAAGGAGAGGATCAGGGAGGAGTTGCTGCATACAGGTGAGCTTCTGACTGTCGATCCCGCCCGGAGGCAGGACGCATGAGCATGAAGCGTCTCGTGCTTCTCGTCGAAGGCGAGGGCGACGCGGCCGCTGCTCCGATACTGGTGAAGCGTTTGCTCTCCGAGTATGCCGCTTTTGACCTAGTCATTCTGGACGCCGCTCCCCTTCGCGTGGGTGAGTACTCAAGGGTCAGCAAGGGCGACTTCTCGCCGTGGCGGCGTCTTCTGCAGGTTGCCGCCAAGCGAAAAGACTGTGCAGGCTGCATCCTGCTTTTGGACGGCGACAGCAGAACCAGAGTAGACGACCAGCCTTTTTGCGCGATGCGAGCGGCACGGCATCTTGCTGCCGAGGCCCGAACGGTCGGCGGTGGGAGTCTTTTTTCAGTGGCGATCGTCTTCGCCTGTATGGAATTTGAATCCTGGCTGATCGCCGGCGCCAGTTCCCTTGTGGGGAAGTCCTTTTCGGACGGCCGGCGCGTAATCGTGAGCCAGTGTTTGGAGGTGCCTTCTGCCCCGGAAGTCGCCCCCAGGGACGCAAAAGGTTGGCTTCGCAGCGTCATGGGGCCAGGAGGCTATAGCCCCACGCGAGATCAGGCTGAATTGACCGACCTCGTTGACTTGAGCGCGATTCGCAGCCGCCAAATGCGCTCCTTCAGGCGCTTAGAATCTGCGCTGAAACAAATAGTCGGTGCCATTCGCTCAGGCAATCACCTCGTTACGCCATCGATCAATCTATAGGGAACGCTCCCCGTGACGTTCTGTCGCCTGCCGAAAGGCGTTATTCCGAATTCCCGGAACGCCACGGAGGGCGTTCCCTACAGAGGGAGGTTCTTCCTATTTGTCGCCCCCGTCACGATCACGGCGAAGCTCGCTGGACGAAACGTCCTCGCGGAACTGCTCGGCGGAAACTTCGATCGAGATCCGGCGGAGTATGGGCGGCAGCTCGAGGTCTCCCGGCCGCACGAAGCCGCTGGGACCGATACGTCCGAAAACGAGGAAACGGCAGCCGCGGCCGGCGATCCGCTCTAATGCCTGGTGCATGGCCGGCTCGCCGCCGTAATAGCGGGGATCGGCGATCCGGCGAATGGTGTCGGCGCCGACAAGGAACGTCGCTCCGGGAAACGCCTGCGACTTCTCCTCGAACGTCGGCGCACGGGTCAGCCAAACCGGCTGGCCCGGGCCGAACTGGGCCAGCCGCTGTTGGATCTCGGTATAGTCCAGCGGCGGCTTGTCCACGTTGCGGATGGAGATCTCGAACTCGACGTGCCGGCCGAGCATCGCCTCGGCGACTTGGGCCATGCGGCGATGGCCGGCGTGTAGTGGGTGAAAGGCCCCGGGGAAGATCAGGTGCGGGGCACGGCTCGCCGCGTCGGGTTGGCCCCCGTGGCGGACAACCGTGCGGACGCCCTGGAGAAGTTCCTGCCAGTCCGGCGGGGCCAGCGTCGCCCGGCTTTCCAGATGCTCTTCCGGCACCAGGCCCAAATCCAACCACGAAGGTAACCCGCATTCTTCGGCGGTCAGGTTCAGTACGAGCCGGGCGACGAGTTGCTCTTCCTCCGCTCGGCTGCGGCGGCCTTTGGCCAGTTCCAGCGACCAGGTGAGCGTTGCGGCGGCACTCTGCGCGGCCAGATGCACACGATGGGGGCCTCGCTTGGGTCGGTCGCTGGCCAGACTTGCCGTCGCGGCGATCCCGGCCAAAGGAACGTCGCTGGAACAGTAGTCGCCGGCGCGACAAAAAGCGGCCATGGCCATCGCTCGGGCGGTCGCCGGCGAGCAAGCTTGATCGGGAGGCCCTCCAAGCCAGTGGACCAGCGATCCCTCCGAATAGGGCACCACGGCCTCCAGCACCGTCCGCGAGGCCCCCGGTACCTCCAGCAGGGCGCTAATCGCCCGGCTCCCCCCGCCGGTGATCACCAGCACCAGCCGGGTCGGCGTGGCGTGAATCGCGGCAACTAACTCGTGCGGCGTCAAAGTCATGGTGGCAGGTTATGCTTCAGCATAACACAACATCTTATAGGGCAACGTGTTATGCTAAAGCATAACCTACTTGGAAAAAACTCTCAAGATCGTCGCGGCGGCGGCGAATAGATCCCCGGGCCGCCGTGTACTCCTCACGCTCCGCGTGAGGCGGCGCGTCACGCGGAGCGTGACGAGTACATTCTTTGAGTTGTCGAAATCACACCCGATTCCCGGATCGATAAACCTTTGCAGAAGGAGGAGAGAACCATGATCAAGAAAACGATTATCACGGCCGCCGCGGCGCTGGTGGTGTCGCTGTTCTTTCTCGGCCGCGACCTGGTGAGCTACGTCCGCACGTCGGCCGGCTACGTGCAGAGCTCGGTGACCGACAGCGTGCCGATGGACTTCCAGATCACCCGTGCCAGGGGCATGGTCGACGACCTGGTGCCCGAGATCCGCAAGAACATGCACGTCATTGCCAAGGAGGAGGTGGAGGTCGAGAAGCTCGACAAGCAGATCGCCGACGCCCAGAAGCGGCTGGCCAAGGACAAGGAGGAGATCTTGCGGCTGAAGACCGACGTCCAGAGCAGCAAGCCGGCCTTCGAGTACGCCGGGCGGAGTTACACGGTCGAGCAAGTGAAGCAGGATCTGGCTAACCGCTTCGACCGCTACAAGACGTCCGAGGCGACGCTGGGCAGCCTCAAGGACATTTATCGGGCCCGGCAGAAGAGCCTGGAAGCGGCCCGGCAGAAGCTCGAAGGCACGCTAGCGGCCAAGCGGCAGTTGTACGTCGAGGTGGAGAATCTCCAGGCCCGGCTACAGATGATTGCCGCCGCCCAGACCACCAGCCAGTACAATTTCGACGAGAGCCGGTTGGGGCGGGTCAGGGCGTTGATCACCGACCTGAAGACCCGACTGGACGTTTCGGAGAAGCTGGTCAACGTGGAAGGTCAGTTCCACGACCAAATTCCCCTGGACGAGACGGCCCCGACCAACATTACCGAGCAGGTGTCGAACTATTTCCAGGCGGAGAAGGCGAAGGTCCAGCCTGCCGCCAAGGAGGGGATCCAGAAGGACGCACCGCAGAAGTCGGCCTCGGCCGCGGCGGAGCCGTCGGGGGATCTGGTCGAGGACTAGGCCCTAACCATGGTAAGGCTGTCCGCTATTTTCCGGGATTGGTTGCCCATGGCCCGCGCGTCGTCCCCGCCCAATCGGTTCTTTCTCTGGGTTGACGCGGTAGGGGGGTATTGGGTTTGCTTGGGGGATGCGGTCGTTATCGGCCAGCCGGGGCCGGGGGGCGATGCCGAGATCCTGATCCTCGGCGACCTCTCGCAACGGCACGCCTTGGTGCGGCGGGACGGTGAAGGCTACCTGATCGAGGCCTTGCGGGAGGTTCGCGTCGAGGGAAAGCCGGTGGTCGGCGTTGCGGCCTTGCAGCATGGAAATCTGATCCAGTTGGGGCAGGGCGTGAGGTTGGCTTTCCGCCGGCCCCATGCCCTGAGTGCCACGGCGCGGCTGGATTTTGTCAGCCACCATGGCACGCAGCCCTCGGTCGATGCGGTGATCCTGATGGCCGATTCGCTCGTCTTGGGACCCAAGGCGCACAGCCACATCGTTTGCCCCCATTGGAGAGACGAAGTGGTGCTTTACCGCCAGGAGAACCGGCTTTACTGCCGGGCGTCAGGCTTGCTGGAGGTCGACGGTTCCAAACAGAGGGGGCCAGCCGAGCTTTCGGCCAACTCCCGGGTGGTGGGCGACTGGTTTTCGCTCAGCCTGGAAGGGATGTAGAATAGAAGCGGCTTGCTTGCCTTGCGGCGGTCGCGGGCGGGTCAAGAGGAGTGGATCGATGAACGAACCGGTGGCTACCGTGGACCCCAACCGCGACAACGCCGACAAGATCCTTCGTCCTTCGGACCCTGCGTCTGCGGGGGGAAAAGGGGACAGTCCCCATTTGCCGGAACGGCCCGGAGGGTGCTTCGCACAAATGGGGACTGTCCCCTTTTCCCCCGCCGGTACGCCGCAGGCAACGGCCCGCTTCACCTATGCCAGCGGGTCGCAGCCGCTTTGCGGCTTTACGATCCGCCGCGGACTGGGCCACGGCGGCTTCGGCGAGGTCTACTATGCTACCAGCGACGCCGGCAAGGAAGTCGCGCTGAAGCTCATCCGCCGCAACCTGGAAGTCGAGCTCCGCGGCATCCGCCACTGCCTCAACCTGAAACACCCCAACCTGCTTTTGATCTACGACATCCGCGAGGACGACCAGGGCGACAAGTGGGTCGTCATGGAGTACGTCACCGGGCAGCGGCTGGAAGAGGCCATCGCCGCCCATCCCTCGGGCATGCCGCTCGACGACGCGATGGCCTGGTTGGACGGCATCGGCGCCGGCGTGGCCTACCTGCACGACCACGGCATTGTCCACCGCGATCTGAAGCCGGGCAACATCTTCTCCGAAGAGGGCCTGGTGAAGGTCGGCGACTACGGACTGTCGAAGTTCATCTCCTGCAGCAGGCGCAGCGGTCAGACCGAGAGCGTGGGCACGGTCCACTACATGGCGCCGGAAGTGGCCAACGGCCGCTACGGCAAGGAAATCGACATTTATGCCCTGGGCGTGATGCTCTTCGAGATGCTCACCGGCCGGGTGCCCTTCGAGGGCGAGAGCGTGGGAGAGGTGTTGATGAAGCACCTCACGGCCGTGCCCGACGTCTCCGCGCTGGCCGAGCCGTTTCGCAGCGTGGTCGCCCGGGCGCTGGAGAAGGACCCCGAGCGCCGGTTCAGCTCGGTGGCCGAGATGCTCGCCGCCTTGCCGCATCCTTCGCATCCGCAGGTCCGCGCGGCGGCGTGGCCGCCGGGACTACCAGAGCTGCGCCCGTTAGCCCCGGGAGGGGAAAAGGGGACAGTCCCCATTTGCCGCGACCAACCTCCGGTTGGTGCCCGCCCGGAGGGTGCTTCGCACAAATGGGGACTGTCCCCTTTTCCCGGCCCCGGCGGCCACGCCGGACCAGACCGGCATCCCGCCCCCGCCGGTCGTCGAGCTGGTCGACGAGGAGCCGATCTATGCGCTGGCGCGCGAAGCTTGTGCCGACCTGAAAAGGAATTGGTCAGGGAAATGGTCGAGATTCAACGCGGCGACGAAGCTCGCCCTGATCGTGGCGGCCGTGCTTGTCGGACTGGTGACGATCAAAGTGTGGGTTCCAGGCGTTGTTGGCCTCTTGGTGTTCTACGGCTGCTACCGGGCGATCCGGGCGATCGTGCTGTGTTTCACGGACAAGCGGCCCGCCGGTCCGATTGCCGGCAGGGGTCCAGCCGGCGTGGCCGCCGGGGCTAACGTGCCGCACTATCCGCCGCCCGCGGGCCCGATTGCCGGGGTGCCGGTTGCCCGCCCTGCGCCGCCGCCGCGGGCTGCCCGCTGGGTCCAGCGGGAATCGGCGGTCTTGGCGGCGCTGGCCCAGTCGCCGCGCCGGCGGCTGGCCGGGCTGCTGGGGTCACTGGTGGGTAGCGCCCTGGTGGCCTTCACGATGTGCCTAGTGATGGCGATTCTGGGAGGTTTTCACGGCCGCGCGCCGGTGCCTGCCCAGTTCGCCTGGCTGGTGGTGGTGAGCGTGACGGGTTCCTGGGCCGTGCTGGCGCCGTCGAAGTTCTGGGAGCGGGGCCACGGCGAGCCGATGTTGCGGCGGTTCATCCTGATGGTGATCGGTCTGGCCGTGGGCCTTTTGTCCTTCGCTACGGCGGCCTACTTGAAGGTGGAGTTGCCGCACGACCGCGGCTTCGGCGAGGTCGGTTACAACCTGCCGGCCGCCTTCTACGGCGCCGACGGCAGCCCGCTGCTTGCGGCCCACGTGGCCGCACTGGGAACGCTTTTTGTGCTCTTGCGGTGGTGGCGGCAGGCGGACCCTTTGCGCCCGCGCGGTTGAGCGTCTGGGCGATGATCGTCAGCACGTTGGCGGCCGGGCTGATCGCGGCCGTCTGGCTCTTTCCGCAGCCCTGGCTGCCGATGGCGGCCTGTTCGATGTCGGCGGCCGTGCAGTTGGCCGGTCGCTGGGTGCATCCGCACCAGCGGCATCTATCTCCAGGCAATGCGTGAGGAAAGACGATGACGCATACGATGGCTACCCCGTTGATAATCCCGGTGGCAATAGACGTTATGCTCGGCCTGATTCTGGCCGCGTGCTTCGCGGTGGCGTGGCTGTTTTCGAGCCACCGAGTCCGCGCGGCGATGGCGGTCGTAGCGGCGATCCCCTTGCTTTTGATGCTGTTGACAATTTTGGTGGTGTTGGTGGGGGTGGTATGCCCCGTAGTTTCGAGAAGCTAGGCGGGCGCCGCTGCGGCCAGCGATCGCGGCCGGCAATCGGCCGACGCGGGCGACGCTCGGCACAGACCTGGTCGACCCGCCCGCGGCCGTTGGGCCGGAGGTGCCCTCGTCCGCGTCTTTGCCGCCCGCCGGCAAGCCGGCGTATTCGGGCGGCCTGCTGCGGATGTTGTCGGGTGCTTTATTGCGGGCGTTGGAGGATGAAGACGGCACGCAGCCGGGTGGTGCGCCGGCGTCGGAGACCTCGCGCGTCGAGGCGGCGGAAGCGGACGCCCTGGCGCCGACCTCGCCGACGGTGACCGTGTCCCGGCCCGCCTGGATCGATTCGGCGCCGCATCGCGAAGGCCGCGACTACCAGGTGCCGATCGTCGTCGGCCCCTACACAACCCGGGAGGAGTGCGACAGAAAACTGCCGGAGGAGTTGCTGCGGGCCGTGGACGCCTACGCCGTGAACTTGCTCGGCTCCCGGGCGTCCGGCCGGGTGCAGCTTCCGCTGGACTACCTCCAGGGGAGTCTGATCCGCGACACGTGGGAGGAGCGGCGCGTCTTTCCCCTCAGCCCCAGCCTGCACAGCCCCATGGTCCAGCTCCACGTGCTCGTGGGATTCGACGCCAAGGCCGTCGAGAAAATCCGCAAGGCATGGAAGCAGGTCGTGGTGGACGAGCGGGTTTACCGGCTCGCCGCCGTGGGGATCGTGCTGCTGTTGTCGCTGACCATCGCCTGGGCCTATCTGCGGTTGGATCTATCGACCGCCGGCCGCTACCGCTGGCGGCTCCGCCTGGCCGCCGCCGTCGCGCTGGTCGCCGTCGTCTTCTTCGGCGTGACGTTGGGCTAAGAAGCTGTTTCAGAACCCCCGGAACCGCCGTCGGGCAGTAATGCCCGACCTACAGCGGCCGTAGGATGGGCATTCTTGCCCGTCGCCGCGCTCTGGTTTGGAAGCAGCTTCTAAAGAGAATCCCGGCGGTGAACGAGTCACCGCCGGGACCTCGCCTGCTTCGCACCCTGGTGAAGACTCAGGGTCTGCAACTCAAGTTTCGGCGCGGAGCACGACGTAGCGGGAGCCGTCGCTCGTTTGCACCAGCAGCAGCAGACCCTTGGCGATCGTCCGCTCATTGACCGCCTTGCGGAACTCGTCGACGGATTTGACCGGCTTGCGGTTGACCTCGGTGATCACCATGCCGTTGGACAGTCCCGCCATGTCGGCCAGGCTGCCTTGGGCGACGTTGGTAACCACCACGCCGGACGCGGCCTTGACGCCCAACCGCTCGGCCAGCTCCGAGGTCAGGGTCTCGACCTGCAAGCCGAGCTTCTCGAAGCGCGACGACTCGCCGCCGCCGTGACCGTGGGAGCTGCTGTGGGCCACGCTGACGTTGGCCGGCATTTCGGCGGTGGCGAAATCGAGCGTCACCCGCTTGCCGTCCCGGAGCACGACCAGCGACTCCCGCTGGCCGATCGGCGCCTCTTCGACCAGGCCCTGCAGCTCGCCGGGGCTTTTGACCTCATGGCCGGCGAACTCCAGGATCACGTCGCCGGTGTGGACGCCGGCCTTGGACGCCGGGCCGTCGGGCAAGATCTCCGCCACGATCGCACCGTGGCGGTTCTTCAGGCCGAACTGCTCGGCCAGCGGCTGCGTCACCGGCTGGATCAGCACGCCCAGGTAGGCCCGGCGGACGGAGCCGTGGTGGATCAACTGGTCGGCGACCCAGCGGGCGATGTTCACGGGCACGGCGAAGCCCACGCCCTCGTTGCCGCCCGACTCGGTCGAGATCGCCGTGTTGATGCCGACCACCTCACCGTCGAGGTTCACCAGCGGGCCGCCGCTGTTGCCGGGATTGATGGCCGCATCGGTCTGCAAGAGACTTCCCCGGGCGGTGATGCCCATCGATCGTTCCTTGGCGCTGATGATGCCGGCGGTGACCGTGCCCTCCAGGCCGAAGGGATCGCCCAGGGCCAGCACCCAGTCGCCGACCTCAAGTTCGTCGCTGTTGCCCAGCGCGGCGGCCGTCAGGTCGCCGGCGTTTTTGATGCGGACGATCGCCAGGTCGGTCCTGGGATCGGTCTTCACGCCGCTGGCCTCGAACTCGCGGCCATCGGTCAGGCGGACCATGATCTTGCCGCCGCCCTCGACAACGTGGTTGTTGGTCAGAATGATTCCCGAGGGATCGATGATCACGCCCGAGCCCATGCCGCGGACGCCGCCATGGCCGTGGTGCGGCGAAGGCATCTCCTTGGGCAGGTTGTGGAAGAACTGGCGGAACTGTGGATTGTTCTTGAAGAGATCGCCGAAGGGCGAGTCGTCCAAGCCGAACTCCTCCGACCCGCTGGCGTCGTCGGCCTGGTTGCCGGCGGCCGGCGTATTGGTGATCATCACCACCGAGGGCAGCACCTTGCTGGCCGCCTCACGGAAGGCGGTGGAAAGGGTCTTCGCATAGCTGGCCCCCTTCACGGCGGCTGGACTCGTTTTTTGCGTCGCGTGGCTCGTCAGGGAGGTGGTCTTCGTCTTCTCGACCGCCACCGATCCGGCGGCGATCAATCCTACGATGGCCAGCAGCGCAATCGCCACCACCCAGACACGGACCTTGGTCTGAAAAAACGTCCTACTCATGCTTTACGGCTCCTCTATTTTTGCTTGATTCCTATCCCTAGAGTTTGTTGCCGCCATCCCAATTATGTTGCAAGAACGGGCCCGAGTTTTGGCCCCCTGGCGGAGGCCCCTCCCCGTGGTCCCCTAGGTTGTGCTGTAGCATAACATAATTCCTCTCGGCACGGTGGACGGCAGACGGCGGACGGCGGACGGGGTATGCCAAAGCGAAAATCTTCTCGCCCGGCATGGGAGCGTTTCAGGAGCGGGTGGTATATATATCCCCATAGCGACTGGGCACCCGGTTTTCGAAAACGCCCATCACGCCACCTCCCGTCCGCCGTTTCCCGTCCCCCGTGACTGTTGAACGATCGGGACGTTGCGCGGTACGATGGGTGCTCGCCGGGGGCCTTTTGTCTCGACTGGTCCAGTTCCACGCAGGAGACGTTCATGACATCCGCTATCAGTCGCCGCCGGTTCATCGGATCGACCGTTGCGTCCGGCGCCCTTTCGATCGTTCCGAGGCACGTCCTGGGAGGGCCGATGCACGTCGCCCCCAGCGACAAGGTCACCTTGGCCCACATCGGCATGGGCACGGAGGGGTTCCGCGAGATCGGCGGTTTGTTGGCCGATCCCAAGATACAGATTGTCGCCGTCTGCGATCCCAACACGGACAGCAGCGACTACGTGGAGTGGGGCGCGCAACGGAGTTCGCAATCTGATCCGAACCTACCTGGGGAAGCCCGCCTGGAGAGACAGCGATAGCGGGTGTCCCGGAGGACGCGAGGTGGGCCGGGAAGTGGTGGACACGTACTATGCCAATCAGCGGGGCGCGAAGAACTTCAAGGCCTGCTCCGCCTATGCCGACTTCCGCGAGCTCTTGGAGAAAGAGAAGGACTTGGATGCCGTCAAGATCATGACCCCTGATCATCTCCATGCGACCATTTCCATCGCGGCGATGAAGAAGGGCAAGCACGTCCTGATGCACAAGCCCATCGCCAACCGGCTGCACGAGGGAAGGCTGGTCCTCCAGACCGCTCGCGAGGCGAAGGTGGCCACGCACCTGCTGGCCTATGGCAGCGGCGCCGGCAACGGGTTGATTGCCGAGCGCATCAAGGGAGGAGTCATCGGTCCGCTCCGCGAGGTGCACAACTGGACGAATCGGCCTGTCTGGCCCCAATACACGGCTATTCCCCAGGACAAGCCGCCGATTCCCAAGGGGTTTGACTGGGACTTGTGGCTGGGGCCTGCGCTGGCCCGCCCCTATCATCCCAACTACACGCATACCGTGTTTCGCGGCTGGTTCGATTTCGGCGGCGGTTCGATGGCGGACATGGGCATTTACAGCCTTTGGCCGGTCTTCACGGCGCTGGACCTTGACGCTCCGGAAAGTGCCGAGGCCTGGGCCAGCCACACCTGCTCGATCGTGGATCACGTCAGCCGCACCGACCATAATGATTTCTCCTACCCGACCGCCTGCACCATTCGCCTGCGGTTTGCCGCGAGGGCCCAGATGCCGGCGCTGGATCTGTTCTGGTACGACGGAGGCATGAAGCCGCGCCTGCCCAGGGAAGTCGAATCGCAGAACGTCGAAATGGGGAGCGAAGGTATCCTCTTTGTCGGCGACGGGGGAGCGATCATGGCGGGTTTCCTCGGAGAGAACCCGCGCCTTTTTGCCAAGGGTAAGAGTGAGCCCCTTGGGAAAGAGGATCCCTCGCCGCAGGGCGCTGGACGGAGGCGAGCAGGGCCCGGCGGACCTCACGGCTCCTGGCTCCAGGCAGTCCAAGGCGGCGAGCCGTCGCCGGGCAGTTTTGCCAACGCTGGTCCAATTACCGACGCCGTCAACCTGGGGACCGTGGCACTACGCGCGGGCAAGAAGGTGCGGTTCGACAGCCAAAAACCGGCAATCACCAACGTCGCCGGCGCGATCAAGTACCTCTACCGCGAATACCGCGAGGGTTGGAAACTGTAGCCGTGTGGGGCGGGCTTTAGCCCGCCTAGGCAACCCTGGCATGTGTAGTTTGACCGGAGACGACATGAGCGAAAGCCAACCCTCGCCCGTTCCAGCGGCGGTCGCCGCTGCGGCGCCTCCGCCCAGCTTTCTCAACATTTGGGGCGCCATCCTCCTGGTCGTCCTGGTCGTGGTGCTGCAAATTGCGTGCAGTTTCGCCTTGATTGTCCTGTTGGTGCTGACGGGCACAACGAAGCCGTCCGATTCGCAAATAGCCATGAGCATCGTCGTGATGAACATCATCACCTTCACGCTGGTGATTGGCTTTGGGTTGTGGCGATTGAGGCTTCCCTGGCGAGATGTCATCCCCCTGAAGGCATTTCGCCCGCTGGTGCTGCTGCCGCTGGTGCCTGCCGCTTGTGGGCTGGGTATTCTTGTTTCCGAGGCGGACAACCTGGCCCAATCGCTGGGCATGCCCGAGGTATTCGCCGATTTCTTCCGCCAGTTGGCTCAGGGCGGCTTCTGGGCCGTAATCGCGTTTGTCGTGGTGGCGCCGCTCACCGAGGAATTACTCTTCCGCGGCGTGATGCTGACGGGCCTCCTCCGCCGATACACGGTGGTACGGGCCGTACTCTACTCGGCGATCCTGTTCGCAATCTCGCACTTGAATCCGTACCAGCTCGTCGTGGGCTTGGCGACCGGCCTTTTCCAAGGCTGGCTCCGCATTCGCACGCGCTCGCTTTGGCCGTGCATCGCGATGCACGCGATTTTCAACGCCCAGGTGTTCCTCGTCCCAATGCTGCGTGACCGCTGCCAAATCCACATTCGGGGCTTCTGCGAGGTCACGGCGCCAGGGATCGTCCATTTCCAACCGGCTTGGTTGAACGCTGTGGGAGTGGCCCTGCTCTTGCTCGGCATCTGGGGTGTTGCGCGAGTGACGGCGGGCGCTACCGGCTGCCTACAGCAATACTGCGCTGCGCAACAAGAACCCTCCGATTTTGGTCTGTAGGGAACGCCCTCTGTGGCGTTCCGTGGCCAGCCTCAGGACCGTGTTTGCCCGGCAAACGGAACGCCACGGAGGGCGTTCCCTACAGACGATCGTCACTCCGCGTCCAACGCCCAAAGGGTGATGCTGCACGGGGCCAGCGCAAGCGTCCCACCGAAACGCTCGACGGGTGTTTCCTCGATCGACACCTTGGCCGGCTTGTCGGGATCGTTGTAGGCCATCGGGTCGGCGCCGGCGATCTGCCGTCGCTTGCCCGTGCCGCGGAGCTTGACGCCTTCGAGGGCCAACCGGACCGTTGCCGCTTGCACGCTCGGATTGACAACAGCCAGGGTCAGCGTCTTGCGATCCTCGCTCCAGGCGGCTTGGGCGTCCAGCGACTGGGGCGCAATGGTGGCCACCGGGAGCGTGCCGAAGTGCCGGCGGTAGAGCACCAGCGCCAGGCCCGTGGTCTCCAACGCGGCCGAGGTCTTGCTGGTCTTGATGCAACCGATGACGTTCACCGTCTGGGCGTAATTGGCCATGAAGCAGATGTCGCTCTGCCGGGCGAACTCGTTCAGGCCGGCGGCGATCCCCAAGGCATCTTTGAGATAGTAGCGGGTGCCAATTTCACCGAAAACGTCGGGGCCGTACCAGTAGTTCCACTCGTCCAAAGCCACGCGGATGTCCTTGCCCGCAAGGGCCGGGATCTCCCGGCGATAACGGCGATGGGCCTCGGCGATCCGCCGCACGTTGTCGGGGATCTGCCGCACGTGGGCCGCCAGGTCCTTTTGCGCCGCAGTAGAAGTGCTCGCTCATCAAGTCCATCTGGCCCGCGCAATGGCTGAGCATCATTTCGCTCCACTTGCCCACGGAGCCGACGGCGATCAGCTTGATCGACGGGTCGATCTTCCGCATGGCGTCGGCGAACTGGTTGTGTTTCTCGACGTAGCGCTCCAAGGGCATGTGGCCGAGCTGCCAACCGCCGTACATCTCGTTGCCGATGCTCCAGAACTTGACGCCGTAGGGCTGCGGGTGGCCGTTTTGTGCTCGCAGCTTGCCCATCGGCGTGTCGGCGGCGCCGTTGGCGTACTGGACCTCGTCGGCCGCGGCCTTGACGTCGCCCAAGCCGCTGTTGACGGCGATGTAGGGCTCGGTCCCGAGTAGGCGGCAGAAAGCCAGGAACTCATCCAAGCCGTAGTCGTTGTGCTCGATCCCTTTCCAAGCCGGGTTCTTCTTCGGCGCGCGGCCGTCGCGAGGGCCGATGCCGTCGGTCCACTGGTAGCCGCTGACGAAGTTCCCACCCGGCCAGCGGTAGACCGGCGAGTCCAGTTCTTTCAGCAGGGCCAGCGTGTCGGCCCTCATTCCCTCGACGTTGTCGGCCGGCATCAGCGAGACCGTGTTCACGCGGAAGCTGCCCCGGCCCGTAGAAGCGATCTCCAGGCGGCCGTTGTCCGTGTCGCCTCCGGCAAGGAACGCGAGGCGGGACACGAGCGCCAGGCGGGTCGCGAGCTCCAGATCGGCGATATTGACCGTCTGACGGCCCTCGGCGCCTTCACCCCAGACCAGCGAAACCTGTACCGGGCCGGCCTGGGGCGCACCGGCAATCCAGATCCGACCGGCGTAACGCTTCCCTTTCCGCAGGGCCAACCCGCCTTGGACGATGCCACGGGCTTCACCGTTCTCGGACAAGGCGATCTCGGGCGCCTGCTGGCCGACAAAAGGCCGGTCGTGGGCCATGGTCACGGTCGGCGGGTCCGTCAATGCCCTCCAGGGGGAGTCCTTGGCGCCAACCGCATCGAAGAACTTGCGGTCTTCGAGCATTTCGGCCCAGATGCCGCCGTAGATGCAGCGGCCCAGGTGCTCGGTGAACTGCCCATAGATGTACTTGGAGATCGGTTGGCCGACCTTGGCCGCGTCGACGACGATCCGCCCGTCCTCGCCGGGCGGCGCCGCGCCGAGTCGAGCGGTCCAAAGAAGGGCCATCGACAGGCCGACGGCCATCAGCAGGGTCAGCAGGGCGCGAGGCATGGCAGGCTCCTTGATCTTCAGTGCCAAATTGCGGTTGGCGGCAGACGAATGATTTCACTTCCAGACAACGCCGACGCCTATGACCTTAACACCACGGCGCGAATCCTGCCATCCCTACCAATCAATGGCACACCACTGTGACGCGGAGGAAATGTTGTTCATACTGCCTGCGGCGTGAAATGATACAAGTTCGTAGTACCGGCTTTGGCCGGAAATCCGCGACAGGACCACCTAAAGGTGGGACTACGAACGGCGCATTGCGGACCGCGCGGAGCATATCTTGCGTAATTTAGGATAAATGGGCGCTATGGCCACGCTTGCCGTGGGCATGAAGGGCGCAATTGACGCATCGACATGCTCGCTGTCTCACCCCGTTCGCTGAGCAGGCATGGCACCCATTGATTTATCGGAAATGACTGGTCCCTCGGCGGTTGGGGTGTTATGATGGGCCTTATCAAAGTGCGTTGCGCCGATGCTGCGGAACGCGTCGGCTGGCATTTTTCGAAAACTGCTCGGAAAATGCACGAAACAGAGAAAAGGATCGGTCAGTTCGTCCTCGTTGTCCGGATCAAGCCGGGTTGGTAGGAGGGACGTGCCATGTCGATCCAAGTGGTTTGTCCGAACGGACATCGGCTACAGGTGCAGGAGTCGTGTGCGGGCAAGACGGGTCTCTGCCCCATCTGTAAAGCCCAGGTGAACGTCCGCCCTCCTTCGGAGGAGGAGGTATTCGAGGATGGCCTGATGGACATCCTTGGTCCCCACAAGGTCGTGCCGGCAGTTACCCCTCCAGCGCCATCGTCCCCCACCGAAGCTGGTGGAAACGCAGACCCAAAGACGAAGGGGTTCGGGCTGAAGAAGAAGAGTTGCTGGCGGTGTCATAAGGAGATCGAGACGGCGACCCATATCTGCCCTTATTGCCGTACATATATTGCGGACCTTTCGGACTTCGCCTGATTCGTGGTAGAGTAATGTAAGGGATAGATCTTGAATTGACGGTGTCGGTGACGGAGTTGGCACGGAGCTGAATGGGCGAAAACACAATCTCGGTTGTCAATACCAGGGCTTTGGTGGGCTTGTTCGGCACTTGCGACCAGCACCTGCGAAGGATCCGCGAGTCGTTGGGCGTGAGCATCTCGGTTCGTGACGGACAGATCCACATCCGCGGTGACGAGCCGGCGGTGGCGGAAGCCACCAAGATCTTGGAGCAGCTTCAAGCCCAGGCCCATCGCCAGGGGTTGCTGGCGGCGGACGACGTGAGCCGCGTCTTGGCCGAGGTTCGCGGGGGCCAGGAGGTTTGCGGCGCGATCACGCTGGAGGTTTACAACGGTCGGCAAGTGCGGCCGAAGACCGCCGGCCAGGCCCGTTACCTCGCCACGCTTCAGGAACAAGACCTGGTGTTCTGTACGGGGCCGGCCGGGACGGGAAAGACTTACTTGGCCGTGGCCATGGCCGTGGCCGCGCTGAAGGCGGGAGCCATCCGCCGCATCGTGCTGGTCCGTCCGGCGGTCGAGGCGGGGGAGAGCCTGGGCTACCTGCCCGGCGACTTGCAAGCGAAGATCAACCCTTACCTGCGTCCGCTGTTCGACGCCCTGCGGGAGATGATGGAACACGACATGATCCGCCGCTACACGGAGGAGGATCTGATCGAGGTGATCCCGCTGGCTTACATGCGCGGCCGCACGCTCAACGATTCCTTCATCATTCTCGACGAAGCCCAAAACACCACCGTTGCGCAGATGAAGATGTTCCTCACGCGGATGGGCAACGGCTCGAAGATCGTGGTTTCCGGCGACACCACCCAGGTGGACCTCCCTCCGCAGACCCATAGCGGGCTGGTCGACGCCTTGCAGCGTCTGCGGGGGATCCGCGGCGTGGCAGCGGTGGCGCTGACCAACGCCGACATTGTGCGGCACCGGCTGGTGCAAGAGATTGTCGACGCCTATGAGCGACCTACCAAGCGGGTTAGAAGTTAGGAGTTAGAAGTTAGGAGTTAGAAGTTAGGAGTTAGGAGTTGACAAGTTTGCGGGGAGTCGCTCACGTCAGCCAGAATTTCCAAACGGTGCCTCGTTTGTCATTCTAACTCCTAACTCCTAGCTTCTAACTTCTCCTATATGGCCAGCGGTAGTCAGAAACGAACACGGTCGGAGCGGGTGGCCGCTCTGGAGATCCGCCCCAGCAAGTGGGAGCGGGCATGGGCCAACCTGCGCCGCCGCGACGTGCTCGTGCGGCTGGGCCTCTGTCTATTGACGGCCCTGGCCTTGTGCCTGGTGATCCACGGCTGGGACCCTCCTTTCGCCCATCACTCCGGCCAAACGATCAACCGGGATGTGACTGCGCGGGTGGCCTTCTCGATAGCCAATCCCGAGGAGACGCGGGACGCCCGGCAACGTGCCCGCTGGGAGGTGCGGTATGTCTACACGCACGATCCCGCGCCCTGGTGCGGTTGCGCTCGCAGCTTCGCAACGCGGTGGCCGAGGTGATGGCGGCAGCCAGCTACGAGGACCTGAAGAAGCTGCCGGTCTGGTCCCAGTTCCAGCCCAAGGTGGACGGTGGGCCGAAGCTCAGCGAGGCCCAGTTGCGCAAGCGGTTCGACGTGCTGCACAAGGCCCTGGATGGCGACAAGAACCTGCAAGGCTTCGCGCAGGCGGTGGCCGCGGCGCTGGCGCCCTGCGAGCAACACGGGCTCCTGGAGAAGCTCGACCAGCCGCTGGGCCAGGGCAAGGAGAAGCTCGACCAGCCGCTGGGCCAGGGCAAGGAGAAGCTCGACCAGCCGCTGGGCCAGGGCAACCAGGAGGAGATCGCCGTCCACTTGCCCGGTCAGCCGGAGCCGCAGATTATCCGCGTCAGCGAGGCGCAGATCGGCAACGGCTCGGCGATCCAGGAGAGCCTGCACGGCCACCTCAAGCCTCCGGAGCTGGCGGACCTGGTCTTCGACTGGCTGCAACCGCGCCTGAAGGCGGCGGCGACCTTGAAGCTCGACGAGGCCCAGACCCAGCGGGCCCTGGAACAGGCGGCGGCGGCCGTAAAGGACGTTGTCAAGGAATACAAGAAGGGCGAGATCCTGGCCCCCGTCAACGACTCCTTGACCGACGACCAACTGAGGCTGTTGAAGAAAGAAAACGAAGCGGTCATGGCCAAGCGGACGCTGCTCCAACGGGTTCTCCGTGCAGCGGCCCTGGTGGTCTTCATCCTGGGAATGTTCGCTCTTTGCGGCCTCTACCTGCACAACCGCGAGCGCCGGCTGGTGGTCAGTCTCCGCCGCCTGGCGACGATGCTGGCCATGGCTCTGTTCACGGTGGCCTTGTCGTGCTGGGCCTCGGCCGACGCCTGGCGGGCGGAGATCATCCCGCTGTTGTTGTTCGGCCAGATCGCGGCCATCGCCTATAGCCGCGAGTTGGCCCTGTTGTTCTCAGGCGTGGTGGCGATGATCATCGCGCTGGCGCTGGGTCACAGCCTGTGGCCGCTGTTCGTGCTCCTGGTCGTGACCGCCACGGCCGTGCTGCAGCTCCGGCGGATCCGCAGCCGCAGCAAGCTGATCTACGTGGGCCTCTACGCGGGCCTGGTGGCAATGTTGCTCTCCTTCTGCGTGGCCGTGCTCGACAAGCAGCCGACCAGGCCCGAGCTGCTGATTCCCATCGGCGAGGAAGCCTCGCGGACTGCGCTTTGGACGGTTGCGGCGGGCTTCCTCATGACCGGCTTGTTGCCCTTCGTGGAGAGCTTTTTCGGCGTGCTGACCGACATCAGCCTGCTGGAGCTGGGCGACGTCTCGCACCCCTTGCTGCAGGAGCTGGTCCGCCGCGCCCCCAGCACCTACAACCACTCGATCACCGTGGGCTCGATCGCCGAGGCCGCCGCCGACACCATCGGCGCGGGGACTGCTGGTCCGCGTGGGCGCTTATTTCCACGACATCGGCAAGATGCTCAAGCCGGAGTACTTCGCCGAGAACCAGTCGGCGGCCGGCAGCCGCCACGAGTCGCTGATCCCGGCCATGAGCCGCCTGGTGATCGTCGCTCACATCAAGGACGGCGCCGACCTCGCCCGGCAGCACAAGCTTCCCGAGCCGATCATCGATTTCATCGAGCAGCACCACGGCACGACGCTGGTCGACTACTTCTACCACCTGGCCAGCGAGCAGAGCCAGGCCGATCCCAACGGCGCCGAGGTCGAGGAGAGCAGTTTCCGCTATCCCGGGCCGCGCCCTCAGACCAAGGAGGCCGCCGTGCTGATGCTCACCGACTCGGCCGAGAGCGCCTGCCGGTCGCTGCGCGACCCGGCCCCCTCGCGGATCGAGTCCCTGGTCCGCGAAATCGCCGAGCGGAAGCTCGACGACGGCCAGTTCGACGAGAGCAACCTCACGCTCCGCGAGCTGCGGACCATCGAGCGGAGCATCGTCAAGTCGCTGATCGCCAACTACCACGGCCGCGTAAAGTATCCCGACCAGAAAACCGCTTGATGATCACCATCGACGTTGCCAACGAGCAATCCACCCTGCCGGTCGACGACGGCCGACTCCGCCGGGCGGTGCGGATGATCCTGCAAGGCGCTGCCGTTCGCCGGGCTCGCGTCAGCCTGGCCGTGGTCGATGACGCCACCATCCATCGTCTCAACCGCCGCTACCTCGATCAGGACTGCGCCACCGACGTCTTGAGCTTCAACCTGGACGACTCGGGCGGCAGCCTCGAGGGCGAGGTGATCGTCTCGGCCGATACGGCCGCAGCCGTGGCCCCGCGGTTCGGGTGGCGGCCCGAGGACGAGCTGTTGCTGTACGTGATCCACGGCGCCTTGCACCTGGTCGGGCTGCGGGACGGCACCGACGACCAGCGGGACCAGATGCGGCGGCGGCAGCGGGAGTGCCTGGCCCGGTTCGGGCTGGAGCCGCACGACGAAGAGCTTGCGGCCTTGGAGTGCGGCGACTTGTCGCCGCTTTTCCAGGGGCGATGCCGTCGTCCATTGCCCGTCGCTCGGAACAAGGCATCCAAAGCGGCGACCAGTCGCCGCACTCCAAAATGTGGGCGGGCGGGACCCGAGGAGGTGACGTGACTTTGTCGGCAGTCCTATGGCTGGCCCAGGCGGGCCTGGTGATGACGTGCCTGGCGGCGATCGGCGCCCGCTCGTTGGCCGAGTTTTCTCGCCACGAGCTGGCCGAAATCTGCCGTCGCCGCCACGCCACGGCGCGGCTCGGTCAGATCCTCCGCCTTTACGAGCGGGCGGGACTGGCGGCCGAAACCCTTCAGGTCCTGGCCACGGCGGTGCTGGTCGGCAGCGGCGCCTTTTGGTACCGGCTGACGCACCCGCAGGGGCTGGCGGCCGGCTGGATGGGGATCGCCGCCGGCGCGGTCCTGTTATTGTGCGTCGAGATCTGGATTCCCCGCGCCGCGGCCAGGCTTTGGGCCGAGCCGATCCTCTACCACACCTGGCCTTTCTGGCGAACGCTGGCCGTGCTCCTGGCCCCGCTGGTGTTCGGCGCCCGCTTCGTCGACACCTTCCTCCACCGCCTGGTGGGCCGGATCGAGGAGCAGCCCGACGAGGATTCCTTCGAGGAGGAAATCCGCACGCTGGTCACCGAGGGCCATCGCGAGGGCCTGTTGGAGGAAGACGCCCGGGAGATGATCGAGGGCGTGATCGAGCTCAGCGGCGTGGACGTGGCCGCGATCATGACCCCGCGGACCGACATGAGCTCGATGTCCCATGCGTTGACCTGGCAGGAGGCCCTGCAGTTTGTGATCGCGTCCAGCCACGCGAGGATCCCGGTCTACCAGAAGAACCGCGACGACATCGTCGGCATTCTCTACATCAAGGACCTTTTGCCCGTGCTGGCCAAGCCCGACGAGCCCCGGCCCCCTTGGACCTCGCTCTTGCGCGAGCCCTACTTCGTTCCCGAGACCAAGCCCGTGGACGTGCTCTTGCAGGAGTTCCAGGAGACGCGGAACCACATGGCGATCGTGTTGGACGAGTACGGCGGGGTGGCGGGCGTGGTGACCATGGAGGACGTGCTGGAGGAGATCGTCGGCGAGATCGTCGACGAGTACGACAAGGACCTGGTTGACGGCATCCGCGAGATCGACGAGCGAACGGCCGAGGCCCTGGGCCGGGTGCATATCGACGAGATCAACGAGCGCCTGGCCATCGAGCTGCCCGAGGACGGCGACTACGACACCATCGGCGGCTTCGTCTTCAGCGAATTGGGCCACGTTCCGGTCCCCGGCGAGCAGCTCGTCTGGCGGAACGTCCGCCTCACCGTCTTGGAGGCCACCCGCCGCCGCATCGAGCGCGTCCGCATCGAAGTGCTTGGACCGGGCAAATCGGGAGACGGCGTAGGCAATCTCGAAACAAAGCCCCCCGCCCCGTCTAAGAACAAGGAGAAGCCCCCTCTCCTCTTCTCCCCCTCTCCTCTTCTCCCCCTCTCCTCTTCTCCCCCTCTCCTCTTCTCCCCCTCTCCCCGTCCCCGCCTCTCCCCGCCCCAACGTCTCGGCGACCGGGGAGCTGCGGGCGGAAATGTAACAGTTCGGCGCGCAGATAGTGGGCGCGAACTCCATTTTTTTTCGCCCTGCCCGCCCCTCGGCCGCCCTGTCGCCGCCGGTCCGCGAGCGCATCTTTCTTGCGGACAACCATTAAGGTCAAGACGCCCATTTTGCGAGTCTAACCGTAGACGCCGCGTATCGCGCGGCAAGCGGCGAGATGGCGCCTTCGGCCCAACCCAAATTGGCGCCCTGCCCAGTCTAGAGCGACGCAAATTGCCGCCCTGGCCACTTTGCAGCAGCGCAAATTGCCGCGGTGTCCGCCTTCCCGCGGCGCAAACTGAAGCGATGGCGTCCAAGAAGGCGCGGTTTCCGGGTCGCCGGTGCATCTGGAGCGACGTTTTCCGGCCAATTTGGCGCAGGCTCCGCCCCCGGCGATGCGTTTCTGAATAACTTGGGCGATTCCAGCAGGTTCTCTTGGTAGGTCCCGCTTGCCGAGCGGGACTTCGGACACCGCCGACGTTGGATGGTGAGAGGTTTGGGCTCCGTACCGAAGTGACGGTTCCGATTTCTGTTCGTCCTTGGACTGCCCCCGCTGGGCTTGCCCCAGCGGAGCAAAGGATTGGCCACTAGAACCCGGTCTGGAAACCCCTTCGCGTTTTCCGCTGCCGCCGCCCGGCCTGGGCCGGGCGGCGGCAGCGGAAAACGCGCAACGCGGCAGAACGGCGGCCCGGTAGTGGCCAATCCTTTGCTCCGCTGGGGTAGACTGAGCCCGGTTGAAACCGGCCTGTGTCTTCGGTACAATGGACCGTAACAGTAATTGAAGGGAAATCCCATGCACGATTTGACGGAACTGGAAACGGCAGCCGATGCGCTCCCCGCCCAACAGAAACGGGAACTCTTGCGTTTCCTCGTGTCGCGATTGCACGCAGAAGGCATCGACACCGCCGACTTGCACTTGCCGAGCCATAGCGTACTGGACATCGAGCCCGTGAGCGTCGGCGCCATCCTGCAACCGATGGGGCGCGACGATGACCTTCTGGGCGAAATGCTTGAAGGTCGCCGATGATTCATGGGATGGACACGGGGTTTCTGGTCTCGGCGGAACTCGTGGAGCACCCCGACCACGTCGCCGCACGCGCGACCCTGTCTCGGTTGCTGGGTGGCGGCGACCGCGTTGCTTTGGCCCCCCAAGTTCTCGCGGAGTTCATCCACGTCGTCACTGATTCCCGCCGTTTCAGACAACCTGTGGAGATAAGCGAAGCACGGCGTATCGCCCGGAAGTGGTGGACGGCAAGGGAGGTTGACCACGTGTTTCCGAACGCAGAGGCGACGCGACAGTTCCTGGATTGGCTCGACCACTTGCAGCTAGGCCGAAAGCGACTGCTCGACACCTTACTGGCGGCAACCTATCACCAGGGCGGGGTTCGCTCGCTCCTTACCACGAATCCGGATGATTTCGGAGTGTTCGATTGCTTCGCCCTCGTCACCCCCAGCGGCGTGATTGCCCAGCCATAGCGGTTCGGTTAACGAATATCGCTGCACCAGACCGGCGGGCGACGCTGATGAAACGGATTGAGATTGGGTGCGACTGGCTAAGCGAGTGCGGGGGGCGGCGGCACCGGCGGAGCCACTGGCGCCCGGCGTTCAGGGAAAACCGTGAACGACGCTCAGTTGCACAAACGGTCGGTTTTCTCGCAGCCGGCGGATGGCGCCGACGGTATCCCTGCCGTGATAACGGTCATCCAAAAGAGGCTCAAGCAGCTTGATGTCGTCGACTGTGCCGACCTGCCCCAAAGTATGGATAATAAATGATGTCCTCTCGCGGCAGGCGAACTTCGTCTGAATTCGCTTATCTATGCCCGAGAGATGCTCGCGATTTTTGAGCCCTGACGCAAGAATTCGGCGAATGCGCTCGCGAAATACTACGAATAGCTTCTGAACAGGATGGTGCTCTCGTTTCAATACCATCCTCATCGCATGCGCAAACCGCATCAACGGATCAACTGCCTCAAACGGGACCTGCGACTCAAGACGTTCCCACAAGGGCTCGCACCGTTCGCGGACCTGCTCCGCCGTCAACCCAGGCCTATGCAGCCAAAAGATTATCTCACCGTAGTACTGCCACGCCCGTCGGTCGTCGCTCGAAAGATCGGCAAGCTTCGCAGGCGTCTGCAAGTACTTAGCGGATCCGGCGTGGGCGAGAATAAACCGGGCGGCCACCTCCTGCGGAAACACCGATTCCCCATCGACCGCCGTGGCGCAATGAAGAAATGCTGGCAGGGCGGATTCGTCGCCAATTTCGATCAATCTCCGAAGAAGCCACTCCGTGTCAAATGCGTAGCTTGGGGCGCCTAAAGCAGCCATCGTGTACAATCGGCATCGTTCTTTCAATGGCAACCGCTCGACTGCTTCGTAGTAGGCGCCGTCGTAGACATCCTCACAGATCTTCGAAATGGCGCCGTACGCGGCAACATTCGACTCTGCGCTGTCCGGCGACTTCAAAATCTCGGCAAGTTCGCTGGACGCCTGGCTTTCATTTACGGGAGACTCCACCATTCCGTACGCGCACATCGCCTCGACGATGACGTTGCTCAGGAAAATGTTGGACGACTGGAAGCCGTTAAGCAGGTGCTTGATTCTCTCGCCAACCGCGTCGGTCACAGAATCGGCGCATTCCCTTGCGCGTTCTAACGCCAGAAGCGTGAGGTGATAGACTCCCGTCTTCCAGCAGTATTCCAACAAGTCGGGTATTATGTTGTGGCACGAACCTGCATCCCATTCCAGGAGAGACAGACATAGATACGCCTCGGCCATGGACAGGCGATCGGGTTGGCGCACTAGCTCAATAATTCGCGATTGAGTATCCGGCCGCACACCTTCTCGGCATCGTCCCCGAAGCTCGGCCTCGACGATCGCCAAACCAGGCAGGTGGTGGGTGATGGCGCCGAGAACGTAAAGCTTCCAGAACAGGTAGCTCCGAGTCGACCGCTTCGCCACAAACTCGCTGCCCAACTGCTCTGAGAGAAGTTCGATGCAACGATTCTCCGTCTCGCGCACCAAGCGGAGGGTTTCTTCGAAGAACATCCCTCCCGCCAAATTGGTCCCAAGCTCGTCTACCAAGCGAAGATCGTAGGCGGACCAACGCTGACTGCTTCTTATCTCAAAAAGGAATGGTTCCTGGCCCTGCGGGTCGTCTGTGGCATGGACGACCAGTTGTTCCAATTCGAGTTCTGCTGCACGAAGCACGCGCCCAATGTCGTTGACGACCAGTCTACGGTGGAGATCACCAAATTGGCCTTCAAGGCATTGCATCAGCAAATGCGGAGCCGCGTTCACCTCGACGGAGACCTGCAAGCACTTACGGATAGAAGCCTCATCGGTCTGCATCCCGATCAAGAACTCGATAAGATCGTGGTGGCACGGCTTCCGCAGTTGTTCGACGAGTTGGTCTGTATCTCTGGTCGCGCGCACCAAAGCGACGGACTCAAAGAAGCGCTGGAGCAACTCATGCCGGAAAGCGCAGCAGTTCTGCCGAACACTGAGCATCGCGCTGCTCATGACATCCTTGAGCATGGCTGCCGGCGCGTTCTGTTCTCTCAGGACGCGTTCGGCGATTCGCCATGTCTCTAAAACGGACAGACTCGACTTGAGGCCGCGCCGCATATCGTCCGCCAGACTTACCAAGACGCTCCCCACTATGGCAGCGCTGTCGACTCCTCTGCAGGATCTCCGGAAGTATGTCTCGAACAGGGCCGTCCGATTGGGCAATCCAGTGATCTCCCCAAAGCACGATGCTGCGAGACTCAGTTCGTACGCCGACCGGAATGGCTTACACAACTCTTGGACATTGCTTGGGAGAGCCCCTGCCGCGTGGGCGTGGAGTATTGCAAGCCGCTCGTCGTCGTTAAGGTCGCACAGACGCAGAACGCTGCCGCGCAATTCCCGGGGAAGCGCGACTTCGTGTTGCGAGGTGAGGAAAATGGGGATCGGCCACCGAAGGTACAACGCCTCAAGATTCTTTACGAGTTCCTCCTTATGCTCGGCCGGGCATTCGTTGAAACCATCGATTACTAGCAGCAAGGGCCTTTCTAATTTGGCGGCGTGTTGAATGAACTGCAGCGCAGTTCGCGGGCATAGGTGCGCAACGCTTTGGTCCAAAAGCGGCGACAGCCGCCCCGAGTAGTCCTGGGCCCGGGCGAGTATGGGAATGCGTCCCGCGTCAAGCGCTGCCAGCGCCATATGAAGTGTATGGTGTGACTTTCCCATGCCCGAACTGCCGATAAGTTGGCCATGCTGGCCCAGCCCCAAAAAATCCATAATGGCTCCTGACCGCTTCGTTTCTCCGGCGTGCTCGACGCGCGACGGGACGAGCGGGCGAAGGCCATTTTGGTAGAACTCCCTGAATCGCCGGCAATAGTCATCGACAATTACCGGCGAGTTTGGCGTGCTGTCTATGGCCTCCGCCTCGGGATCGACCTGGTGCATAAGGCTTAGGTCGATTGCGAACGCGACCCAGTCATCCCGTGTCCATCCTGGAGTGCGTTCAACGGTGGTCACGAAGTCCAAAAACTCAAGATATCCGCGGACATGCACTTTTCCATCGTCGGGGGTTCTGGAACCAGGCATAAGCCTCGGAAAGACACAGACGACACTTTCGATTTGTGAGTAGTACTTCTTGCCGCCGGTTAACGTTGGAAGTCCGACGCGACTTTGCGCGAACGAACGCATCTCGTCGCTTATTTTGAATTTGCACTCTCGCGCTTGCCGGTAGGGATTTGCGCCGAGCGATTTCATAGAGCCGTCTGGCTGCCGGAGCGACCAGTCGCCATTGACCTCGCCTACCACTGGAGCTGCAAGACCCTTGAGCTCGACGTGACAAACGCACTTGCTCAAGATCAGCAGAAAATCTACCTGCCTTACGGGGTTCCGCTTCGGAACCAGGAAGTTCGCGAAGATTATCGGGCTCTCGCCCTTTGATTGAAGATCCGAGCGCAGACGGCGCAAGAACTGGCGTTCCGACTCATATTCGATCGGAGCGCCACGTAGAGGTCTATAGTTGTGTTCATACTGGGCCGCCTTCGGCGGCGCTGCGTGGCGCCGTGGCGCCACGGAATATAGTCTAAGCCACTCACTCGTCGCTGTCAATGGCCACCCCGCGGCTGGAACCTACCCCCCAAATTCAGCCACTTGGGGACTCGCAAGGGGCGCCTAAAAGGGGGAGGACGCGAAGCGCCTCCGTCAACAGGCCCGCATCCTCGGCCTCCTCACGCCCGCGCTCCTCGGCGGTTACAACGTCCATTCCGCGGCGGCGGAGGGCCTGCACAATGGCGAACACCACATGGACGTCAGCGTAACTCTTAAGCACCCCTTAACTCTTCTTCGGTGCGTAGTCACGGACCAACTCGGGATGCTCGCGGCGGAACTGCTCCAGGAAGCGGGCCTCGTCTTCGAAGGCCCGGTCGATCTCTCCCCGGTGGTCTTCGTAGTAGGCCAGCGCGGCATAGACCTGCGCCAGCGTGAGACCGGGATAGGCGGTAGCGGCGATTTCTTCGGGCGTCATTCCCCCCCGGTCACGCGCAGCAACCACGTCGCGGACTCGGATGCGGTGCCCATCGATGCGGGCTTCGCCGCCCAACAGCCCGGGTGTGTGGACGATGTGGGCGGATTCAGTGTGCGTTGTGGATGCCTCGGAAGCCACGCGAGAACTCCTCGTCCTTGAGAACCCTGACAGTGATTTTATCATCCCCGGCAGCGGTGCGGCAAGGCACTCTTATCTACTCGGCTTCGGGAGCCGGTTTGACCAACTTCAGGCCACAGTGGGGGGCGATCCGCTGGAAGTCGGCGTCGGTGGTGAAAAGCGCTCCGCCGCTCTCGACGCTGATTGCGGCTATCAGCGCGTCGGTCGTCGAACAGGCCACGCCCCGACGGCGACAAGCGTTGTTGATTTTCGCCGCGCGGACATGGTGCGATTCACTCGCCAGCAGGAGGGGAAATCCGGTCATCGATCCCCGAAGTTTTCGGAACTGCTCGCCGCTGCGTACGCCGGAGAGCAGTTCCTGGAGCACAATCCCGGGCACCGCCACCGGCACGTTGTCGGCGATCAGCTTTCGCAACGCGGTGATGGGCCCCGAATCATCCGCTTCTTGATTCCGGCGACGAAATGCAAGCGACAAAATGGAGGTGTCGAGCACTATCACCGCTTTCTGCGCTCCGCCTTATAGTCGAAGCGCGGATCGAAATCGATCGTGCCGAATAACTCTACCGCTTGCTGGCGCTGACGCCGCTGGATGTACTCGCGCAGGGCCTCGTTGACGGTCGCCTTTTTCGTGCGCTGCTTGCCGAGGCGAACCGCCTCGCGAAGCAGATCTTCGTCGATGGCAAGATTCGTCGCCATGCTATCCTCCCCGGTCCAAACCGACAACTTCTACACATAATCTTACACATTATGCGTGATGCGTCAAGTGCCTAGACCAGTAGGGTGGGACAAGCTCGCGCAAGCGAGCGCCGGCCCACCAATTCTGCCCGCTTTTGGTGGGCCCGCGGCCGCCAAGTCGGCCTTGTCCCACCCTACACGATCGCCGGAAAGTTGTTCCGTGGCCAATCGTTGTTCGCCGGGCCCCCGGTACAATGGATGCTGCCAGCCTGCTACAATCTCTCTAGCGGCCCCTCCGCGCCGGATGACGGAACCTCCAAACATCTCCCCAAGTGGTGGCATGAGCACATTACCCTTCGTCCATCTCCATTGTCACAGCCATTACAGCCTCTTGGACGGCGCGGGCTCGCTGGAGCGGCTGCTGGAGCGGACCAAAGAGCTGGGAATGAACTCGCTGGCGCTGACCGATCATGGCAACCTCTACGGGGCCTTGGAGTTCTACGAAATGGCCACGGCCGCGGGGATCAAGCCGATCATCGGCTACGAGGCCTACGTCGCGCCGCAGGACCGTTTCCACAAGGACGCCGCCAGCATGAAGGAGGCCAGCTTCCACCTGACCCTGCTGGCCAAGGACCGCACGGGCTTCAAGAACCTGCTCAAGATGGCCTCCGCGGCCTTCCTGGAAGGGTTCTACTTCCGGCCTCGCATCGACAAAGCCCTGTTGGAGGCCCATAACGAGGGGATCATCTGCCTCAGCGGATGCGTCTCCAGCGAGTTCAACCGGGCCCTGTTGTCCGGCGGCGACCCGGAACGAGAGAAAGCGCACGCGTCCAGCGAGTTCAACTGGGCCCTCTATTCCGCCGGCGAGCCGGAGCTCCAGAAGGCGATGGAGGTGGCCGCCTGGTTCGCCAAGGTTTTCCAGGGGCGGTACTACATCGAGATCCAGGACAACGGCCTGGAGATCCAGCGGGTGGCCATGCAGGGAGCGGTCGAGGTGGCCAACCGCATGGGCCTGCCCCTGGTGGCCACCAGCGACGTCCACTACGTGAACAAGGAAGACGCCGTCGCCCAGGACATCCTCTTGTGCATCAACACCGGCAAGTTCCGCACCGACGCCAAGCGGATGCGGATGGAGACCAACGAGTTCTATCTCCGCAGCCCGGAAGAGATGTACGAGACCTTCCGCCCGCACGACGAGGCCGTCCGCCGCACGCAGGAGATCGCCGACGCCATCGACGTCAAGTTGGAGTTGGGCCGGCGGAACTTTCCCGTCTACTCGCCGCCCGAGGGGAGGACGTCGGAGGATTTCTTGCGCGAGTTGTGCCTTGCCGGGCTGAAAACGAAGTACCAGAACAACCCCCAGCGGCTCGTCGATGGCCAATTGGCCCCCGAGGTGATGGAGCGGCTGGACCGCGAGCTGAGTGTGATCGAGAAGCTGGGGTTTCCCAATTACTTCCTCATCGTCTGGGACTTCGTCCACTTCGCCCGCAGCCGGGGGATCGAGGCCACGGCGCGGGGCTCGGGCGTGGGCTCGCTGGTGGCCTATGCCCTGGATCTCAGCCGGGTCTGCCCGCTGGAGTTCGACCTCTTGTTCGAGCGGTTCCTGGACACAAACCGCCGTGAGCCGCCCGATATTGACATCGATTTCTGCCAGGTCCGCCGGGGCGAGGTCATCCAGTACGTCAAGGAGAAGTACGGCCAGGAAAACGTGGCCCAGATCACCACTTTCGGCACGATGGCCGCCCGGGCTGCGATCCGCGACGTGGGCCGGGCCCTGGGTCTGTCCATCCCGCGGGTGGGCGCCGTGGTGGCGATGGTCCCCGAGCAGCTTGGCATCACCCTGGAGAAGGCGCTTGCGACCAGCGACGACCTGAAGAAGGCCTACGACGGCGATCCCGAGGTCCGCGAGCTGATCGATCTGGCCAGGTCGATCGAGGGGCTGGCGCGGAACGTGGGCACGCACGCCGCGGCGGTGGTGATCGCCGATCGCCCGCTGGTCGAGTACCTGCCGTTGCAGCGGGTGCAGGGCAAGGAAGAAGTCATCACGCAATGGTCGATGGTGCAGGTCGAGCACGCGGGCCTGCTGAAGATGGACCTCCTCGGCCTGCGGAACCTGACGATCCTCACCCGGGTCGTGGACCTGATCGAGGAGACCACGGGCCGGCGGATCGATCCCTACGCCTTCCCGCTGGACGACCAGGCAACCTACGCCCTGCTTTGCCGCGGCGAGACCAAGGGCGTGTTCCAGTTGGAGAGCGGCGGGATTCGCGACCTCTTGCAGCGGATGAAGCCCGATCATTTCCGCGACGTGATCGCCACCAACGCGCTGTACCGTCCCGGCCCTTTGAAAGGCGGCCTGGTCGACACCTACATCGAGGTCAAGCACGGCCGCAAGAAGGCCGAGTACAAGCACCCGGTGATGGAGGAGATCCTGAGCGAGACCCACGGCGTGATGGTCTACCAGGAGCAGGTGATGCGGATCCTGAACCGCCTGGGCGGGATCGAGCTGGCCGCCGCCTACACCTGCATCAAGGCGATCAGCAAGAAGAATCTCAAGTTGATGGAGAAGAACTGCCAGCAGTTCGTCCGCGGCGCCCAGGAAAAGGGACTCACCAAGGCGGACGCCGAGGAGTTGTTCGGACTGATCGCGAAGTTCGCCGAGTACGGCTTCAACAAGAGCCATTCCACGGCTTACGCCCTGGTGGCCTACATGACAGCCTATCTCAAGGCCCACTACCCCGTGGAGTTCATGGCGGCCCTGTTGTCCAGCGACATGTCCAACCGCAACTTCACGCGGAAGGATTCCACGGTGGAACACCTGGAAGACTGCCAGCGGATGAAGATCGAGGTGGTGCCGCCGGACGTGAACACCTCGTTTGCCGACTACGCCGTGAAAGATGGGGAGATTCTCTACGCGATGGCCGCCGTCAAGGGCTGCGGAGGCGGCGCGGCGGAGGCGATCGTGGCCAACCGCCGGGCCAAAGGCCCTTTCCACAGCCTGTTCGACTTCTGCGAGCGGCTCGATCCGGGCACGGTCGGCCGCACGGCGATCGAGTCGCTGATCAAGGCCGGGGCCTTCGACTCCTTCGGCGTCAGACGGTCGCAGTTGTTCAGCCTGATCGAGCGGGCGATCCAGTCCGGGGCGGCTGCCGCCGCCGACCGCCGCCGCGGTCAGCGCGGGCTGTTCGGCGACGACGACGAGGCCGATCAACAACAGGCGGTCGCCGCCAGCCTGCCCGACATCCCCGAGTGGGAGCCCCGCGACAAGCAGGCCAAGGAAAAGGAGGTCCTCGGCTTCTACCTTACCGGCCATCCTCTGGCCGAGCACCAGGAGACGCTGGCGACCTACTGCTCGCACAGCACGGTGGAGGCCGCCGGCCTGAGTCTTCGCACCGAAGTGATGCTGGGCGGCATGGTGGCGGCGATCAAGTTTTCGCACACCAAGAATCCGCAGCCGGGCCGGCCCAGCAAGTACGCCATGTTCGACCTGGAGGACATGCAGGGCATCATGCGCTGTATTCTCTGGCCCGAGCAGTACGTCGAATACGGCGAGCTGGTCCAGCCCGACGCGATCCTGGTGGTGATCGGCGTGATCGACAAACGGTTGGGCAGCGACGAGGCCAACCTGATTGTCAACGAGTTGATCCCCTTGGACCAGCTCCAGGCCCGCTACACCCGGGGCGTGATGATCCGGCTCTTGGAGGGTGCGCACGGCCTGCGGGCGGTGGAACAGCTTTACGAGATCCTTCGCGGATACCCCGGCAAGGGCGAGCTGAAGCTTTCGATCTGGCTGGCCGACGGCCGCCGTGTGCAGAGCGACTGTAAGATGCGGGTCGAGATCAACGGCGAGATGCGCGGCCGCGTGGAAGAGTTGCTCGGCCCGGGCAATTTGCGCCTGCTGCCGGCGCCCACGTGGCGAAGTCCGGCGGCCGCGGCAACGGCCGGCCGGTACGTGCTTGAGAGGTTTGCACGAAAGTAGGGTGGGACAAGGCCGCCTGGCGGCCGCCGGCCCACCAGGAGCAGAAATGGTGGGCCGGCATCGCTTACGCGAGCTTGTCCCACCCTACCCGAGGAGCCAAACGGCGATGAAGTTGATCCAGATCCTGGGCGCCGGTTGTGCCAAGTGCTACCAGCTCCGCAAGAACGCCGAGGCTGCGGTCGAGGAGTTGGGGGTGGATGCCGATGTCGAGATGGTGAGCGAGATCGAAGAAATCGTCGAGTTCGGCGTAATGATGACGCCCGCCCTGGCGGTCGACGGCGTGGTCCGACTGGTCGGGCGGGTACCGTCGGTGGAGGAGTTGAAGACATTGTTGCTTCCGTACTCGTCACGCTCCGCGTGACGTTATCCCTCTCGCGGAGCGAGAGGAGTACGGCGCGATGGGAGCCATGCGGCTGAAAACTCTGCTACGTCTGAGCATCCTGCTTTTCCTGGTCGCCTGCCTGACGACGCTGGCCGTCAAGGGTCTGCGCTTGGGTAAGCCCGCGGGGACGGCTGCCGATGCCGCTTTCGGTGAAAAGCCCCCGGACGGCGACCGGTTGATCGTCTATTACGCGCATGGCAAGTTCCGCTGCCGGAACTGTAGTAGCCTGGAAGAGTACGCCCATGAAGCGGTCCTTTTGGGCTTCCCGCGGGAGCTGGCCCAGCGACGACTGGAGTGGCGGGTGCTGGATTACGAGGAGCCGGGAAACGAGCGTTTCGCCGACCGCTACAAGCTGCCCGGGCCATCGATCGTGCTGGTCCGCTACCACCACGGTCAGCCGGCCGAATGGGAGGTGCTCCAGGCCGCCTGGGAACTGTTGCGCGACAAGCCGGCGGCGGTCGGGTATATCCGGCGCGAGATCCGCGGTTGGCTGGAGACGAAGTGGCCGGCGGGAGGCGGAGCGACGGAGTTGCTGTTGGCCATGGCCGGGGCGCTGGGGTTGGGAATCCTAACGTCAATCAACCCCTGTCCGCTGACCACCAGCGTCGCGGCCATTTCCTACATCGGCCGCCGGCTGGAAAGTGCGCGGCTGGTACTGTTCAGCGGCCTTCTCTACACGCTGGGGCAGGCGCTGGTCTATATCGTGTTGGGCGTGCTGGTCACATCCAGCGTTCTCTCCGCGCCGGAGGTGCTGTCCCGTTTTTTGCAGACGTATGCAAGCCCGCTGCTGGGGCCGCTGTTGATCGTGGTGGCGATGTTTGTCTTGGACCTCGTCCCCTTGACGATTCCCTCGCCCGGCTTTGGCCCGGCGATGCAGCGGCGGGTTGACGCCCTGGGAATTTGGGGCGCCCTGCTCTTGGGCATGATCTTCGCGATCAGTTTCTGCCCAACGTCCGCCGGCCTGTTCTTCCTCATGCTGTTGCGAGCCGTCCGTCTCCAATCGGGCGTGCTGCTTCCGGCGGCCTACGGACTGGGCACGGCGTTGCCGGTGCTGAGTTTCGCCCTGCTCCTGGCCCTGGGGTCGCGATTGCTGGGAAAGACGTTCCAACGGGTGAGCCGCGTGGGCTGGTGGGCCCGGCAGGCAGCCGGCGTTGCCGTGCTGTTGCTCGGTGTCTATTGCGCTGGAGTATGTGTTCGACGTGACGCTCCTGTAGTCAGCTCGCTCGGGTGCCTGTCCCTTCCGACCCGCAAAACGACGGGAACCGCCGTCGGGCAGGAATGCCCGACCTACAGCGGCCGTAGGATGGGCAGGTCTGACCGACCTACAGCGGCTGTAGGATGGGCATTCTTGCCCGTCGGCGCTGGGGGTTTTGGAACAGCCGGAAATCGGCGCGTCACGGTTGCGCGGATGCTTGTTTCTCACCGGCGTCGGACTTCGCCTGGGCCCAGCGCTGGTAGATGTCCAGCCTGGCCTGCTTGAAATAGGGGCTGGCCGGCAAGGTTTCCGTGGCGCTGGCCAGCAGGTCCAGGGCATCCTGGAACCGCCCCCGCCGGCAGAGGTCTTCGATCCATTGATGATGGACGTGGACGTAATTCGCCCGAAAGGTCTCGTAACCCGCGTCGAGCTGCATGCCGCGGGCCAGGAGTCGCGCCGCTTGCGGATAATCGCCCGCAGTTCCCAGATCGATGGCCCAGTTATTGAGCGTGGCCAGGAGGTTGCCCCGGGCGGTGACGCTGGCAGGGTCCAGCCGCAGGGCCTTGGCATTGGCGGCCGCCGCCTCGGCGAACCGCTTTTGCGACAGCAACTCCACGCCGCGGTTGTAGTAGATCATGGCCACCAGTTGAACGTCGGAGACCTCGTGGGGCCGGCTCCCTGCCTGGCCGGGGCGCAGTCCCAACGACTGCCGCACCAACTCCGCCTGCTTCTGCGGATCGTGGCGGAGGCGGAACCAGGCGGGACAGGTCGTCTCCACGTCAAAATACCCGCTCTGGAAGAGCAAACGGCTCATGGCATGGCCGGGGATCTCCAGGCCGCAGGTCCGCAAACCGAACTCGCCCGCCAGGCAGTTGAACAACACCGACGCGCTGACACAGTTGAATTGCCCCTGGCACAACACGACGCTCAGGTCGGTGCAATCCAGTTCGTAGCCGCCGGTGAGAATCCGCCGGTGCATGAACTCGAAGATCGCCTGGGCCCGTTCCAGCGGCTTCCCGGCAACCTCGCCCGAACGCCGCAACTCGTTCACCAGCTCGGCCACCCGCCGCTGATAGCGTTGCAAGGATTCTGCATGGTCCACACCGCTGGCCAGCAGGGCGGCCGTGAGCAGGTTGTGCTCGTCCCAACGGCCGTCAGCCGCGTCCTCGAACAGCCGCCTTTCCAGCGGGCCGATGGGGCCCTCGTAAGATTGAAAGGCGGAAAACGGCAACCGGCTTCCGCCCTGCTCGGGGATCGAGAGACTCGACCGCAGGCCGATCGATGGCCGCCGGGCCAGACAGCGGTATCGCCGCGAATGCTGGCGTGGCGAGAGCCAGCCAGGCCGCCAACAGGTGGGTGTTGCTGAGCCGTCGCATCGGTGGATCGCGGGACGAAGGGATCGGTCGAAAAACAACTTCCGTACTCGTCACGCTCCGCGTGACGTTATCCCTCTCGCGGAGCGAGAGGAGTACGGGGTGCAGCGAGAACGTTGACCGATTGCAACAACTCTACGATGCGGAAAAGCATCACGACGGGGAAAATTCTGCTGACGGGATAAAATGGGATGGTTGCGAGCCGTTTATGGCGTAGGGAGGGTTTGTGGGATGTGGCACTATTCCCCTGAGGTGGGGAGGTGGGGGCGGGAGTCTTTGATTCTTCCGTCAACCTGTCCCGTTTGGCATCCCCTGCCGCCCGTTCTACGTCCAGTCGCTGAGGAACACCAACTGGTCGCGCATCTCTTGGGCCGTCTTGGCGGCGATCAAGCGTAGCAACCGTCGAATTCGCTCGCTGATGGAATACCGTTGCTGCGGTGCCAGGACGTTGACGTCGAAATAGAGGCGAACGGCGCTCATCGAGAACTGGCCCGATGGGCTTCCGCCAGGCGATCGTACTCAGCCTCTTCTGCCGCCATTTCCCCGTCGATTTCGTCCCGGTTGGCATGGTAATATGCCAAGGCGGCATAAACCTGCGCCCAGGTCAGGTGCCCGTAGTTGTCCGCGATTTCCTCAGGGCTGAGCCCCATCTTGTACCAGCCCGCGATGCGGAGGACGGACACCCCGCTCCCGGCGATTCGCGGCCGCCCTCCACAAATCCCCGGACTCTGAGTGATGAAAGTTCCAATGTCAGTCACTGTAGCCATGCACGATTCCTCCAACCCCACCCCCATTCTAGCTCTCTCGGTGGGCAGCAGCAAGCTAGAGGGGGCTACCAGCGACAGCAGTTGGCAAGGTTCCGGTCAAGGCCGGCGATTTCTGCTCTTGCGGCCGATTGCTAGCAATGCTATCTTGGTGCCAGTGCGTTCGCAGTCCCGCCTTTAGGCGGCGGGCAGGAGCGGGCGGGCAACCCATGCCGCCTAAAGGCGGGACTACGAACGAGAACTGGTTCGGGCCGGTGCAAATCGACGGTCGGAGGGATCCTCGCGGGTGCGTCGGAGGCGCAGGGCATCATGCTGGTACTGTCGCGAAAGGTCGGGCAGCAGATTCTCATTGGTGATCGCATCGCCGTCACCGTGGTCCGCATCGGTCCCAAAGCAGTGCGAATTGGTATCGAGGCGCCCGACGGCGTCCCGATCGCCCGTAGCGATCGCCCTGCGATGGCGCCCTCGGATCCCGAGCCTGAATCCCCATCCCCCTCCGGGAGAGGGTCGGGGTGAGGGGAATCTATCAGCGACGAACCATGCTCGCGCCGCACGGCCGGCGTGGCCGCCGGGGTAACCCGGATTATTCGCGCCGCGCGATGTAGACGTCGCAAAGCGCGCAATCGAAACCCGAAGCGTAAGCGAGGATGAGTCCCTTAGCCGGCCTCGCTTACGCTTCGCGCTTAGGATGCGCTCGTGAATAATCCGGGTCTAACCGAGCTGCTGATAGAACACGTTGCGGCGGCGGGGGATGTAGCCGGCGTCGATGATCGCCTGGCGGATCTCGGCTTCCGTGACGCGGAAGCAGGTGCCGGCTGCGGCCACCACGTTTTCTTCGATCATCAGGCTGCCCATGTCGTTGGCGCCGAATCGCAGGGCCTTTTGGCCGATCTGGAGCCCTTGGGTTACCCAACTGGCCTGAAGGTTGGGGAAATTGTCGAGATACAGCCGGCTCACGGCCAGTGTCTTCAGGTACTCATCGGGACCTGCCTTGGGCAGATCCGCGAGCTCCGTGTGGGCCGGCTGGAAGGTCCAGCCGATGAAGGCGGTAAACCCGCCCGTCTCGTCCTGAAGCCGCCGGAGACATTCCAGGTGCTCGATCCGCTCGGCGAGCGTTTCCAGGTGGCCGTACATCATCGTGGCCGATCCGCGTCCGCCGAGGCGGTGCCAGGTGCGGCAGACCTCCAGCCAACCGGCGGCGGAGACCTTGCAGCGACTTACGGCCTGGCGCACCCGGTCGACGAGAATTTCCGCCCCGCCACCGGGCAGGCTTCCCAGGCCGGCGTCGCCGAGACGCTCCAGCACGTTGCGGACCGGCAGCCCGGATACCTGGGCGATGTGGTGGATCTCCGCGGGGCTGAAACCGTGGACGTTGATCTGCGGAAACCGCCGCTTGATGTCCCGCAGCAAATCCTCGTACCAGGCCAGCGGCAACTGGGGATGCAGGCCGCCCTGGAGCAGAATCTGGTCGCCGCCCAGGGCGATGGTCTCCTCGATCTTCTCGTACAACGACTCCCGTTGGATCACGTACCCTTGTGGACTGCCGGGCCGGCAGGAGAACGCGCAGAAGCGGCAGCCGCCGATACAGATGTTGGTGTAGTTGATGTTGCGGTCGATGTTGTAGGTGCGGTAGGGTTCCGGGTGAAGCCGTCTGGCGACGGCGTCGGCGCCGCGGCCCAGCGACGGCAGGTCGGACGACTCCAGCAAACGAAGCCCCTCTTGGGGTGAGAGCCGCCCGCCGCCGATGGCTTTGTCAACCAGGTCCTGGACCGGTGCGTTCAAGCGGCATTCCTTCCCGTCTCGTAGGTTATGCTTTGGCATAACGGAATCCGGAGGCAACGATTGCCTATCACTCGCCTGTCATGCTGGAGCATAAGCGATGTCATGCTGAAGCATAACCTACCGGGGTAAGCTGGTGGGCGGCGGCCAGCAGGCGGAATCGCTCCAGTCCCTCCCGTTGCCGCGGACCAAGCTCGAAACGGAGGTGGTCGCGGAGATAGCGGCGGCAGATCGTCGCGGGGATTGCCAGCTTCAGCGACTCCCTTGCGGCAATCTCGTCCAGCCGGCGGACCCCTTCGTCCCGGGCTGCGGAGAGGGCTGCGGCCAGGTTGCCCAGGTCGACCCCCGGCCGCGCGACCCACATGGCAAACACGAAGGGCAGACCCGTCCAGCGGCTCCACTCCTCGCCCAGGTCCCAAATGAACGCGAAAGTGCCCGCAGGCTCGCGGATCGCCCGGTCGCCGATCAAGAGCACCGCGTCGGCCGTCGAGTCGCCGAGCGAATCGCCGATGGGCAATGGCCGCAGGTTCGGACTTAGCCCCAACCGCTCGGCCAAGAGGATCCGCGCCAGCGCGGCACTGGTCCGGGAGCCCTCGTCCAGGTCCAGCGTCGTAATCCGCTCGGCCGGCACGCGGCCGAAGAGCTTCACGCTCATCACGGGCCCATCGCACGCCACGCAAGCATCGCCGACGATCCGGTAGCCCGGATGGCGGAAGTACTCGACCGACGGGATCAACGCCACGTCCAGTCGGCCTGCGGCCAGATCGTCGGCCAGCCGGCTAGGCAAATCGACGACCACTTCGGCGCACGGCGCCAGCCGCGACAGGTGGTAGACCAACGGCTGGGCGTTGAGGTACGCCACCGCACCGATCCGCATTGGCGACCTGCAACCTTCGGTCATCGCTCCCGCCCAAGCTTGTAGGGTGGGACAAGCTCGCGTGAACGAGCGCCGGCCCACCGGTCTTGCTAAAGCATGGTGGGCCGGCGGCCGCCAAGGCGGCCTTGTCCCACCCTACTTAATCCTCTCGCCAACAGAAACGCATTATAAGAGGCCCTGCCGCCCTTGCCATCCCCCGAACCCTTACAATCCGCCCCACGCCGGTTTGACCCGCACGGCGCGAAAGCTAGATTTGCTGGACAGACCGCGATTGCCCCGTCCCAGACTTCCCCCAGCAGCCACTGGCCGAATCGCATGACGAACCCCGCCGAAGTGCACAGTTCCGCCACATGGACGGAAGTCCAAGATAGCAAGCTCGACTTGCTGTTGAAGCGGATACAGCAGGGTCCCGCCCCGAGCGAAAGATGCCCGCCGCAGAAACCCGCAGCCGAGACCTTCCAGAGCGACGCTAGCGGCTTCGTTCCCACCGAGCCGGTGTCTTTCGCCGCGGCCGGACTGACCGATAGCCAGGTCGAGGCCCTGGTCGTCAAGTTCCTGCTCTTCCGGGGCGACGCCGCCGGCCGCGACATCGCCGACCAGGTGAAGCTGCCCTTCGTACTCGTCGACGAGTTGTTGCGGACCATGAAGAACGACCGGCTGGTGGTCCGCAAGGGGTCGGCCCCGATGAGCGATTACCAATACCAGTTGACCGACCTGGGACGCGAGCGAGCCCTGAGCTACTCCGCCCACTGCACTTACTTCGGCGCGGCCCCCGTCGCCATGGACGATTACGTCGCCAGCGTCGCCGCGCAGTCCCTGACGGGCCATCATCCCACCGACGCCGACCTGCGGCGGGCCTTCGAAGGGCTGCTGGTCAACCCGCGGATGCTCGACCGCCTCGGCCCGGCCACGAACTCCGGCCGCGGCATGTTCCTCTACGGCGCCCCGGGCAACGGCAAGACGAGCATCGCCGAGCGGATCACCCGGGCCTTCGGCACCACCATTTGGGTCCCCCGCGCTGGGCGCCGACGGCGAGGTCCTGCGGCTGTTCGATCCGGTGAGCCACGTGGAAGTGCCGCTGGAGCCGGGCAAGGGCCTCTTGGACCAGCGGCGGATCGACAAGCGATGGGTCCGCATCCGCCGGCCATCGATCGTCGTCGGCGGCGAGCTGACCATGGCCTCGCTGGAGGTGGCGGTCAGCAGCACCAGCGGCATCGGCGAGTCGCCGCTGCAACTGAAGAGCAATTGCGGCACGCTGGTGATCGACGACTTCGGCCGCCAGCGGATGAGCATCGTCGACCTCTTGAACCGCTGGATCGTGCCGCTGGAGACCCGCTGCGACTTTCTCAACCTGCCCAACGGCAAGAAGCTCAAGGTTCCCTTCGACCAATTGATCATCTTCTCCACCAATCTCGAGCCCCGGGAGCTGGTCGACGAGGCGTTCTTGCGCCGCATTCCCTACAAGATCGAAGTGATCGACCCGTCCGAGCAGGAGTTTCGCGATCTTTTCGCGATGATGGCCCCCAAGTTAGAAGTCGAGTATCGCCCGGAGCCGGTCGACTACCTGATCCAGACGCACTACCGCAAGGCCGGCCGCCCCTTCCGCTTCTGCCAACCCCGCGACCTTCTCCTCCAGGTCCGCAACTACTGCGTCTATCATAAGCGTCCGGCCGAGCTGACCTGCGAGTATCTCGACCTGGCCGTGGAGAACTACTTCGCCGTGATGTAAGGCCTGGTGCGGCTATCCAGGCGGGCGTCTCAACCCCGGCCAACAGCACGTTCGACGCGACGCCCAGACTCCGCCGAAAAATAACTTCTCGATTTGCTCGTAGGACGGATTGCTAATCCGTCCGGAAATCGTGGACGGATTAGCAATCCGTCCTACGCAATTCCCCAATCTATTTTTCGGCGGAGCCCTGGCGGACGCCCCAAAGCTTCTCCAGCAGGTCGTGCATCGCCGGGTCGTACTGGCGAAGCTCGGTGCGCACGAAGGGGTAGAAGTCGTTCGTGCCGAAATAGGCCTCGGTGCCTTCGGCAAAATACTCCATGGGGTTGGTCGCGGCGTAAGCCTTCTCCGCATTCTTGCCGTCCACGTGCAACACGGAGCGATAGAGCCCGGCCTTCATGGCGCTGGCGTAAGCCCGGCGGATCTCGGCGTTGTCGAAGCCGCCGAGGAACTGGTCGTGGTAGCCGTGGGCCAGCTCGTGAAGGACCATCCAGGGCTGCTGGCGGGTCCAGTTCCAGAAGTTCTCCGCGTTGGCCACCTCGACGCACCTGGCCTTGTCGGGGTTCATGCCGTGCTCCCGCAGCCAGCCCGCGTCAGGATGATAGGCCATGCAGGGGTGGTGCGGCTCGGCCTGCTCCACCCAAATGGTAATCTTCCGCAGCTTGTTGACGGCCTCGTGCGGCACTTTCCTGTCAATCTGGAAGAGCTGGAACCGCAACAGCCTCAGCGTCCGCCGGGCGATCTCGGGCTGGGCGTCGAGGAACTTCTGGTTGACCAGCACCCGCCAGCCTTCGATCGAGCGCCGGGCATAGTGTTCCGTAGGCTCGAAACCCGCCGGCGGCGGCTCTGCCGCCCAGGCGGCGACGGCCGAGAGCGCCAGCCAGCCGGCGGCAAGACAACGGGGAATCGCGGGATGCATGGGGACAACTTTCATTTTGCCACCGTGGGTTATGCTATAGCATAATTAGATTGAGGGGGACCTGACCGGAGCCCCTTGACGGGCGGTGAGAAGAAGAGGATATTTGCTAGAGGACCCCGTGAAACCCGGCATTTTGGGTGTGTCGTTCGACCTCGACGATAGCCGCCCGGACGGGGGCAGCGGATGCGAGAGGTAACCGCAGGCTATCGGAATGGGGACGAAAGCTTGTTTCATTATACAAACGAGAAGGGCTACAAGGCCATCAGTTCGCAGGTCGTGTGGCTCTTTAGGGCGTCGAAGCCGCCCGGCGCTCACCGCAAAGCCGTGTATTTTACCACGTTGCCACCTGGGACGAGGAATCTCGGTAAACGATTGTTCGTTCGCGGGTGCGCTGAGAAGACCAAATTCTACTTCAGTTTTTCGGGCGGCGACGACCTCCTTCGGCTGCGGGGCGGGAGAGGGGATCACGTCTATTACAGCGAGCGAGACTACTCCGTGGAGGCGACCAGGCAGGGGCCTCACGGGGAAACGGATAAGGCAAAGGAGAGGTTCAGATGATCGGTGGAAACGACATTGTGTTCCCGGCCGTCGGCGACTGCGCCTCGCTGGAAGCCTGCGTTCGGATCATCGAGCGATTCTGGCCCAGCGTCCGATTTGAGGACGCCGTTACAGGGGAAAAGTACCAACGGCACGAAGACATCCCGTTTGCCAGCGTACGAGAACTTCTGGCTTACCACGACGCCGACGCGGAAGCCGCTTGGGATGCCGACAGTCCGGACTCCGCCGAAAACTCGATGCTCTATCTGATCGTCCGGCCTGACGACATTACCGTTGTTCTGGACGATCCAGAGCGCGGAGAGATGCGGTCCATTCTCAACGCGATCCATGACTTGTTGTGGACAGACATCCTTTTCACCTACGCGAGGGCAGCATGACACCCGAATCCCCGGTCATCCTCGAGCGTCTGCTGCGCGACAACGATCTCGGCTGGATGATCGACATGTACGCGCCTCGCGAGCGCGCCATCCCTTTCCTGCTTCAACAACTCGATGCGTTGACAGCGGAGTTCCGCAGTCGGTTTCGGGATGACGTGCCGTTCGCGCCCGAAAGTCTGAGGGCCGAGGCGGAGCGCAATCCGCACAAGATCCGCGCTTTCTTACAGGCCCTCGGAACCAGCGGAAGCCCGGAGATGCTCCTGATGGTTTGGCGGATTCTCCAAGGACTGACCATCCGGGAGGTAGCCATGAGCTACCGCGAGCAGGAGACGTTCAGCCTCAGTGTGACGCTGGCCCGGCCAGGAAACGAGCAGGACGGACTGGAGACGTATCGAACCAATGACATTAACGACGCCGCTCTCCTCCGGCATTTTGGCATTACGACCGTGGACAGGCGGCCGTTGTTTGACGGGTTCTTGCCGGAGCGGAAGAAGTAACGGCAGATCAAGTGCATTAAAGGGCTCCGGAGCCCTTGTCCGAAAGGTCATTTCAAGGGCAGCTCTCGAAAACAAGGACTGCCGACGCTTTATCCCTTCCGGAAGTAAAATTATCTTACACGGCAAGTTCGGGGGACAGAACCATGAAGAAGGCCCTTGGCACGATCTTCTGTGCGGCCCTCACGCTTCTCGCAGCGAAGGCGTCAGCCTACATGATGGCTCTCAACGAGCAGTTGGACCACGCGATCTACTCCCGGCACGATCCCAAATTGATCGTTGCCGGGCACATCGCCGCAACGGACATAAGACCGCGTCCTCCCGTAGTCGAGGATTATCCGGCGGACGTCAGTTTTCGATTCACCGTCACGACCGTCATCTTGGGCCAGCAGACCTACAAGGGGCAGACTCTCGTCATTCCTGCGACGGCCTTCCATTGGCCGGCCGGGTTGCTGGCCTTTCGGGAAGGCGTGCGATGCGCGCTCGTGCTCCGGACGGACTGGGGGGACAAACGAGACGGCTACTACCTTTGCTCCGTGGTCCCCCTGAGCAAGGAAACGTTGCGGACCGCGAAGGACGGCGAAGATGCCAAAAGGATACTTGCAGCGGAACTTCTTCTGGAACTGAAGAACGAGACCTCCGCCAACAGGCAGCGTCATCTCATTCTACAGGTCTCCCCGATCCTGCAGAAGGCGGAATCAAAAGCATTGGTCCCGTTCCTGAAGAGCCATGACACTTGGCTTCGCCGCGCAGCGATTGCCGGTCTGACCTGTGCCACGAAGGAGACCAAGTACCTGACCATGGCGCATCAGGATATCGAACAGTTCATCAAGACTACGGGCGCGTTCTCCACGATCAAGGACCTGGACGGCGGTCGGGGGGACTATGTGCTGTATCCTCTTCTTTTCTCACACTACAGCTTTCTCTCGGTCGGGTGGAGTCGGGAAGAGGACGCGGCAGCGCCAGCTTACCTGCCGCTCTTTCGTCTAGTGGCTGGCAGCAAGGATGCGCCCGTATGGGTTCGTTGGGAGCATGGTGCAAGGCCTTTGTGCCGGATAGGCACGCGAGAGGACGCCAGGCTCCTGTACGAATGCTGCCGCGACGGGGAAGGAAGAGAGAAGAAGGAGACACCCGGGGATTCATCGAATCGGCGGGAGACCATCGTGGCCATAACGCGCATTCTCAACCTCAATTGGCACGACGCGGATTTCTCGGCGGGGCGGCGGGAACAGCTCCGGAAGATTGCAGATGCCTTGGCCAAGGAAGGGATCCTCAACGAGGGGGAAGTTCCTCATCAACCAGGCTCTTCTGCCAATCCAGGCCCAGCATCAGCACGTTGATCCCCGAGCCGATGCCCAGCATGGCGACGCGATCGCCGGCGGCCAGGCGTCCTTGCTCGATGCCCATGGCGGCGGCCATGGGCAAGGCCACCGCGCCGGTGTTTCCCAGGCGATCGAAGGTGGCGTAGTCGATCCGCGGATCGAGTCCCAGGGCCTCGAAGAGGAGCTTCTGATGGGCCCGGCCGACCTGGTGGCAGAAAGTCTTGTCGATCCGGGCCTTCTGCCAGCCGAGCGTATCGAGGAACTCGTCGAAGGCCAGCCGGGCGGTCTGGACGCCCTGCTGCAAGAGCGCTTCGGAGTCGGTCGACATGAGCAGTTCTGCGGCGCCGGCCGACTCGTCGCCTCCGCCGCGGCAGAGATGGCAGAAATTGGTATTGGCCCGGGCCACTCCGCCCAGCAGGCGGTTGCCGCTGCGGCTCAAGCCGCGATCGACCAGCACCATCGCCGCGCTGCCGGAGCCGATGGTCAGCGAGGCCAGGGCCGACTTGATGTCGTTGCGGGACAAGGAGGTGTCGCTGTTGAGCTGGCGGATCGTGTTCTCGACCAGCCCACGGCCGCTCTCCGTGCCTACCACCACGCCGGCGCGGATCTGCCCCAGCTCGATCATGGCGGCCACCTGCACGGCGCCGCTGAGCAGTCCCAGGCAGGCGTTGGAGAGGTCGTAGATCATGCAGCCCTCGGGCAGGCCCAGGCGGTGGTGGACCGCGCAGGCGGTCGCCGGCTCGACGTAGTCGCGCGAGACGGAACCGTGGACCAGGGCGCCGACGTGGCGCTTGTCGAGCCCGGCGATGCGGATCGCCTTTTCCGCCGTCTGGACGCTCATCTGGCCGGGCAACATGCCGGCCGGCCAGAACCGCCGCTCGGTGATGCCGGTCATCAGCTCCAGCCGTCCTTCCGGCAGCCGCAGCCGGCGGTAGAGCGGCTCCAGCCGGGCCTCGATCTGGGCCGAGGTGACGACCTCCTCCGGCAGCGTGTAGCTGAAAGCCTCCAGGCAGACGTTGTTGTAGGAAAACCGCATACGCTAGTGGCTAGTGATCAGTGGTCAGTGGTCAGTGATCAGTGGGTAAGCGTTCACGGCCACGTCGGGGACTGGTCCATTTTTCGGCGAGAAAGCGCTTTTCGCCGTTGGACGTAAGGCCGAAAACATGGACCTGTCCCCCTGGCAGTGCCGAAGGGGACAGTCCCCGTGAACGCTTACGAGTGGTCAGTGGTTAGTGAAGAGGGGGAGACGTAATGGCTCGCCGTGTCCGTGAGTCACTAGGCTATACATTAAGGGACCGACGTGTTATGCTGAAGCATAACCTACGCACTGGCCACTGGCCACTAACCTTGTGGGGACCCACAACGCTAGCGGTGCTAGCAACACAAAATATGGTGGTCAGGAAAATTAACGGACGCAAAATGTAGTAAAATTCTTGCATCGCCGAGTGACGCCGATTATAAAGTCCGCTGCGACTTGCATCCACCTGCACGTGATGCACATTACTCAAGGAGTTGCGAGACGAAACGATAGGGATGTCGATCCAGGGCTTGCCCTGGCCCGGTTCCTGGAAGCTTAGGGCTTCCGTCGTTGTCGGGCAGCGAGAGGAACCGGGGCTCGATTGCTTGCCGGCTGGTCGTCAGGGAACGACGCCAGACCGACCCCGAGTTGTTCCCCCCGCGGGCATCACTTGGGCGCGTCTGTGCTCCTCGCTCTCGGCTCGGCCGTAAGGCCTTCGAGCGTCTCTCCCTGGATTCCCGGCCGTCTCTCGGCGTGTATCGTGGCGATGAAGCACAGGACGTGTCTTATCAAGGAGTGTGAGATGAATCGAAAGCCGTTGATCGGTCTGAACGCGGATTTCCGGTCGGCCAGGAAGGACGCTCCGGCCTTCAGTTACCTCTGTGCGGGATACTTCGATTCCCTGACCAAGGCCGGGGCCATCCCCCTGGTGATTCCGCCGCTGGCCGAGGAAAGCGACCTGGCACAGGTGCTGGACGTGTTGGACGGCGTGGTGATGATCGGCGGCAGCGACCTGGATCCCCGCCGCGACGGCTTCATGGTTCATCCCTCGGTCCGCCTGTTGGACGCCCGCCGCGAGGAGTTCGACCGGATGCTGATCCGCCAGGTGGCCGATCGCCGGATGCCCGTCTTCGGCATCGGCGTGGGCATGCAGTTGTTGAACGTCTCGCAAGGCGGCAACTTGTTTCTGCACATTCCCGAGGACCTGCCGCGGGCCCTGCCGCACCAGGATTCCCTCGATCCGGCGCACCGCCATGCCCTGGTGGTGGAGAAGGGCTCGTTGATGGAGCGGGTGTACGGCGAGGGGGAGATCCGGGTGAACAGCCTGCACCACATGGCGATCGACGAGGTGGCCCCGGGCTTTGCCGTCACCGCCCGCTGCCCGGACGGCGTGGTGGAAGCCATCGAGAGCGTCCGTGACGACTGGTTCGCCCTGGGCACCCAGTTCCATCCCGAGAGCGAGTCGGCCTCGGCCTTGGACCTGAGGATCTTCGAGGAGTTCCTCTGCGGCGCTACCGGCACCGAGATTCAAGGCGTGCGGCTGGTGGCGTGAATGGAAGGATGAAGGTGGAAGGAGGAAGGATAAGGGATGAGAGATAAGGGATAAGGGATAAGGGATTGAGTGCGGCGCCGTCGGTCGCAACTCCTCTGTCCTTCAGTGCCTCTGCTCTCAGCCACCATCTCTCCGCCCTCCGCCTTCATTTTTCATTTTTCATTTTTCATTCTTCATTCTTCCTCCGATGGTCCTACGTCTTCGCACGGATAGCCCGCACGCTGCCCAGAGCCGCCGCTGGACGATGGGGCTGCTGGTCTCCTCCGACTGCGGCCGGATAACCGGCGTGCTGGTGGGGTCGGCCGGCCGGGGGGCGTTGCTCCGGGCGGAGGTGGCCGGCTCGCTCCAGGCGATCGTGCCTGCCGAGACGTCGGCCCTCTTCCCTGCGCCGTCCGGCGAGTCGGCGGCGGACAGCCTGGGCAGGATCACCATGCTGCGGTCGCAGTTGGCCGAGATCCAGGCGGCCTTGGTTGCCGAGCTTTTGGCCGAGGTGCGGCTGCCGCCGACGCAGCTCTTGGCGATCGGTGTTCACGACCCGGGGTTCTGGACGCACGGGAAGGTCCATGCGGGCTACCTGGGCCTCTGCGACGCGGCCCGGCTGGCGGAGCTGACGGGCCAGAACGTGATCGACGCCTTCCCCGCCCGCGACCTGGCTGCCAGCGGCATGGGCGGACCGATCACGGCGCTGGCCGAGTGGTTTCTCTTGCGCGACCGCCAGCAGGGCCGATGGCTCTTGGATCTCGGCCGCACGATCCACATGACCTATCTTCCGGCCGACGCCGGCAGTCATCCGGCCTCGCGGATCGTGGCTTTCGATCTCGGCCCGGGCCTCTGGCTCCTCGACCTGTTGACGCAAAAGCTCACCGCCGGCGAGCAGAGTTTCGATCCGGGCGGCCGGCTGGCGGTGCAAGGGCGTCGGATCCCCGAGTTGATCGATGCCTGGCTCCAGGACCCTTATTTCAAGACGCCGCTGCCGCGGTGGCACCCGCACGGCGTTCGCCCCGAGCGGTTCCTCTCGGGGGCCCTGCGGCTGGCCGTGGATCGCGGCTGGTCGGTGCGAGACTTGCTCTGTTCGGCGACTCACTTTCTGGTGGAGTCGATTGCCCAGACCATTGCCCAGCGGTTGCCCGAGGATCTCCGCGTGCGGGAGATCATCCTCACCGGCGGCGGCCAGCAGAATGGGATGCTCTTGGGCGAGCTCGTCGGCCGGTTGCCCGAGATATTGATTCGCCGGATGGCGGACTTTGGGCTGGCCAGCGAAGTTTTGGGGCCGGCGAGCGTGGCCCTGATGGCCCTGCTCCATTTGGACCAGGTTCCCGCGAACCATCCGGCGGTGACCGGGGCGGAGACCTGCCGCGTGCTGGGCCGGCTCACGCCCGGCTCTCCGCAGAGTTGGCAGCGGTTGATGGAGGAGTTTACCACCGCCCGGCCCGAGGTGCGGCCGCTGCGCAGCGCGATCTAGGGAGGAGTTAGAAGTTAGGAGTTAGAAGTTAGAATGGCGGAGCGGCAGCGGTCGTGGATTTGTAACCTCGAACTTCTAACTCCTAACTTCTAACTCCTGTATTCTTCGTGAAGATCTCCGCCACCGCCAGGGAGAACCCGGGCAGCAGCGGCTCGCCGGAGAGCCTATCGGACAAGCCGAGAACTCTGGCCTCGCTGCGGCTTTGGAAGACTTGGACCGTCTGCCGCCGGGGATCGACCAGCCAAACGATTTGGCAGCCGGCGTCGAGCCAACTCTTTACCTTCGCCTGTACCTCGCTATCGCGATCATCTGGCGAGACTACTTCCACGGCCAGGTCGGGCGGCCCGGGAAAGAAGCCCTTGGGTTCCGGCGACGGCAGCCGGTCCGCGGCGACGAAGGCCACGTCCGGCGCCCGGACGGTATCCGGGTCGTGGGCGATGTGGAATCCGGTTCCGGCTCCGACGACCTGGCCGAGCCCCGCTTGCGACACGAAGGTCCCAAGAAGGCCCGCGACGTTGCTAATGACCGCTCCATGCTCGTATCCGGCAAACGGCATCCGAATCAACTCCCCGCAGACCAGTTCGCACCGTCCCAGGTTGGGAGTCCGCAGCAGAAAATCGGCGGTAATCAGCGGCTTGGTAGTCGGCATGGTGTACCTGCACTGCTATCCTATCCCGGTGCCGGGCCGGCGTCAATTCTTGCAGCGAGCCGGGTGCGATGGTGGGTAGGGTGGGTCGAGCGCAGCGAGCCCCAAAAGTTTTTGGGCGTAATTCTTGCAGCGGAGCTCGCTGCGCTCGACCCACCAATGCTTCCTAAGGGGGCGTTGCTTGACTTTCCCTTTCCCTCTCTAACAGTTGCTTTGCGATATTGATCGTCCGCGGAATAAGGTCGTCGGGGAGATGGTACGCCGCTAGGCCGTGCACCACAGCCGTTCGGGCTTGTCTCGCCTCCTCTAGAAAATTCACCTCCGCCGTCTCAAGAATCCGTCGTGAATACAATTCTCTCACGAGAATTGTGGGCTGAACACCGATCTGCCCCCGCAGTCCCACATTCAGTGCAACTCGCCTTAGAGTCGCCTCCAACCCAGCCCATGCGAGCACAATCGCCCCGCGCGTCATACCCGAACTCATCAAAGATTCTGCTTCTGCAAGCATCTGCTCGATCTGTGCGATGGATGGTTCACGCTCGTCAGATAGCGGGGATGCCGCCTTTTCCTTCGACTGTTGTTGGGACAGTTTCAGACTGTGCAACCTTCCGTCTGTGAAACACGCGACTACGCCCGAGGGCATAATCAGATGCCTTCCTGACACTCCGTCAACCAAGTGCGACGGCAGGTACGCAATGCCATGCAAGAATGATCGAAATTCACGCTCCGTGGTTGCGCCGTTTGGATTCAAGTCCGTCAGGGTTACCGGCTCTGGAACTCCCTGGTAGGCCGGTTGGCAGTACAACGCAATGTCCAGGAGTTGTGGCTTTGCCTGCCCCGCGTGTTTCCAAAACGTGAGATGAAGGGCCCCGTACTTGAGTTCCAACGGGTTCTTTTTTCGCGACTGATCCTGCGGATCACCAAGCACAGAGAACACCTCAAACGGATCCATGCCAAGCCGAATCGGACCAAGCTGCCCGGTTTTCAAGAACATTTCAAGTGTAGCCATGTCAATCCTTGTACCGCTTCAGAGCGAGTATCAAAAACTTGAACTCAAGCATTCTGCCATTCGCAAGGTTTCGCAATACGCCTTCATACTGGAGCATATAGAGAATCGCCCGTTCCACATTCTCGTATCCATCGTTTTCGTACCTCGGCATTAGGAAGGCACGTTTGCTGGGCTATCTTGATCGCTTTCGCCAATTTCCGGGGTGAAGTCGATGAAAAGCACGCTTGAAAAACAACGCCTCCGAGGTGATCGGGAGAAACCGACAACTCCACATCCTCAACGTGAATGTGGCATCCCTTAACGACCCAATCGTCAGCAACCACCGAGGCCTGACACATGGAACCACCGAGGCTCGGCACATGCAACCTCCCACCTGCCCAACATCACCTCTTCACCCGGCTTTCTTCTACGGCAACCAGCCGGATTTCATGCTGCCATCGTACAAGATATTTTACAAGGTAACAGCTAACCGCGTGCCGCCTACGAAATTCCCAACGCTCTGCGAGACGGAAATGGTGGAGTAAGTCGCCCTCCGCTGATGTCCGAGCTAGTCGTGCTCGACGAACGACTCACTTGGCGCACCGCCCGTCGGCGCTTGAGCGACGAACGATTATCGTACCCTATCTATCGTGGGGGTACAACAGCCGGCCGACGGTTCCTGTGATTCGATTCCCCCCAGAGGTGGCCAGCGTGAGGGTAAGCGGCGAAGTGCGACCTAGCGGGGCGGTCTTGGATCTCAGATCACAAATCTCAAATCCCCCCTCCCGGTGGGGCGTCGTGGCCACTGACCACTAGCCACCGACCACTTATTTTCTCACGTCAAACGCTCGAACCCCCGACTGGCCCGCGACGTATTAACGCCTGTCCGCACGACCAGGAGGGACGCTATGCAGCCAGATACGGTAATCGAGACCCGCAGTCTCAGCAAAGTCTACCGCGACTTCTGGGGCCGCCAGAAGGTCCGGGCGCTGAAAGCCCTGGACCTGGAGATCCGTCGCGGGGAAATCTTCGGTCTGCTCGGGCCTAACGGCTCGGGAAAGACCACCACCATCAAGCTGCTCCTGGGTCTGCTGTTCCCCACCAGCGGCCAGGCCTTGGTCTTCGGCAAAGACGCCACCGAGGTCACCAAGAACGAGCGGATCGGCTACCTGCCGGAAGAGTCCTACCTCTACCGCTTCCTCAACGCCGAGGAAACGCTCGATTTCTACGGGAAGCTGTTCGACATGCCGGCCGAAGTCCGCCGCCAGCGGGTGGGGCGGTTGATCGAGATGGTGGGGCTCACGGGGGCCAAGCGGCGGCAATTGAAAGAGTATTCCAAGGGCATGACCCGCCGCATCGGACTGGCCCAGGCCCTGATCAACGATCCCGAGCTGGTCCTGCTGGACGAGCCGACCTCCGGCCTGGACCCGATCGGCACCCGGGACATGAAAGACCTGATCCTGAAGCTGAAGAAGCAGGGTAAGACGGTCGTCATGTGCAGCCACCTGCTGGCCGACGTGCAGGACGTCTGCGACCGGATCGGCATCCTCTACCAGGGCGAGTTGAAGGAGTTGGGCCGGGTGGACAGCCTGTTGAAGCTCCGCGACGAGACCGACATTCGCGCCACGGGCCTCAGCGAGGCGGCCGTGGAGGAGGTCAAGGAGGTGATCGAAAGGCACGGCGGCACGGTGAAGTTCGTGGGCAACCCCACGACGACGCTGGAAGACCTGTTCCTGCACATCATCGCCCAGAGCGAGGCGCGGCCCGGCCGCCGCGTGCGGGGAGGCGCCGGCGATGGTCAATGAACATCCGGTACCTCCCTTTTCCGAGTGGTGGCAACTGGCTTCGCTCCACTGGCTGCTGATCGTCGGCGGACTGGCGGTGCTGCTGACGCTCGGCGGCCTGCTGGTGGTCGCCCTGCAGCGCGGGCCGGGCGCCGCCTTCTCAAGGCTTGCCGGCCTCTTGGTTTCCGGCGCCCAAGACCTGTTCCGGCTCTCACCCCGCCGGGTCTGGGCGCTTTCCTGGCTGGCGGTCAAGGAATCGATACGCCGCCGCGTGGTGGTGGCCTTCGCCGTGTTCGTGGTGGTGCTGCTGTTTGCCGGTTGGTTCCTCGATCCGTCCAGCTCCCATCCCGGCCGCCTCTACCTGGACGTGGTCTTGTCGGCAACCAGTTACCTGGTGCTGTTGTTGGCGCTGTTCCTTTCCGCGTTGAGCTTGCCCAACGACATCCGCAACCGCACGCTGCACACGGTGGTCACCAAGCCGGTCCGCCCCAGCGAGATCGTGCTGGGGCGGATTTTGGGCTTCAGCATCGTGGGCACGGTCCTGCTGGGCGCGATGTGCCTGTTGAGTTACGGTTTCGTGGTTCGCGGCCTGAGTCACCGTCACGCCATTGATGCGGCCGACGTCGCCCGGCTGGAGAAGGCGGCCGCAGCGCAGGCCGGCGGCAAGCTGGACCTCCAGACCACGCGGGACCAGGGACACCGCCATCGGTTCCACATCGACCCGGCCCTCCCGACCGGCAGCCGCACGATCCACGTGGATGAAGAGGCCGGCCACACGCACGACCTGACGTACACGATCCGGCGGACCACCGACGCTTCGGGCAAGACGGTGGCCAAGCTGGACTACAACCTGGGGCCGCCGCGGGGGGCCTTGGTCGCCCGCGTGCCGGTCTACGGGAAACTCCTCTTCCGCGACCGCTCGGGGATCGACGCCGCACGGGGCATCAACTGCGGCGACGAGTGGACCTACCGCAGTTTCATCCAAGGCGGGTCGCAGGCGGCGGCCATCTGGACCTTCCATCTCGACCCCCGCCAGTACCCCCGGGAAGTGCCGGTGGAGATGAACATCGGCGTCTTCCGCACCTACAAGGGCAACATCGAGAAGGGCGTGCTGGGCAGCCTTTCCGTGCGGAACCCCAAGAACGGGCTGACGGTGGAAACGGAGATCTTCGAGTCGATGGAGTTCGCCATCAAGAAGATCGCCCTGCCGCGGAAGATCGTCAACTACTCCAGCAAGCAGATCATCCTCCGCAAGACGCCGACTGCCAAGGGCATGGTGATCAGCCCGCCCTCGGACCAGTACGATCCCAAGCTGTTGAAGAAGACCGAATTCGACCTCTTCCGCGACCTCTCCGACAACGGCCGCTTCGAGGTCTGGCTTCGCTGCCTGGAGCCGGCGCAGTATTTCGGCGCTTCCCAGCGGGACCTCTACATCCGCGCCGGCGACGCCTCCTTCGAGCTGAACTTCGTCAAGGCCTACCTGGGCATCTGGATGCAGATGGTGCTGATGATCGCTTTCGGCGTGATGTTCAGCACGTTCCTCAGCGGACCCGTGGCTTTGACCGCCACGCTGGGCGCCCTGGTCGGCGGACTATTCAACGACTTCATGACCGAGCTGGCCTACCACCAGGTCATGGGCGGCGGGCCGTTCGAGTCCTTGGACCGCATCGTCAAGCAGCAGAACGTGGTCAGCGATCTCGATCCGGGCCTGGGCACGACGATGGTCAAGATGATGGACGTGCCGGCGGAATACTTCCTCCGCTTGATGTCCTCGATCCTGCCTTCCTTCGGCGACTTCAGCTACTCCGGCTTCGTGGCCTACGGCTACAACGTCGACCTCAACACGCTCGTCGTACACCTGCTGACGACGCTGGCCTTCCTCGTGCCGCTGTTTGTGGCTGGGTTCTTCTTCCTCAAGACGCGGGAGATTGCCCGATGAATCCGCGACCATCGTTCGTCCGCAAGATCGTCTACGCGTTGGGGATATTCGTGCTCTTCTTTCCGCTTTATGAGCTGGGCCGGCCGAGGGCCAAGGACGCTCCTCCGTACTCGTTGGCCCGGCTCCGCGAGAGCTCCGGCCTGAGCGAGACCCAGTTGGGCGAGATGGATCCCACCGGCGAGACCGTCAAGCTGGCCACTTTCGGCATGCGGGGCATCGCCGCCAACATCCTCTGGAAGAAGGCCAACGACTACAAGATGAAGAAGGACTGGGACAACCTCTCGGCCACGCTGCGGCAGATCACCAAGGTCGAGCCGCACTTCATCGAGGTCTGGAAGTTCCAGGCCTGGAACCTCTCCTACAACGTCTCCGCCGAGTTCCAGGACGACTATCGCGACCGCTTCCGCTGGGTGATCAAGGGCATCCAGTATCTCCAGGACGGCCTGCGCTACAACGAGCACGAGCCGCGGCTGGCCCGGTACGTGGGCTGGTTCACCGGGCAGAAGATCGGCCGCTCCGACGAGTCGGTGCAGTTCCGCAGGCTCTACAGGGACCCCGACGACTTCTACGGGATCCACGTCCGCGACCCGCTGATCTCCAGCCCCCGCCCGCTGGACGAGCGCGACAACTGGCTGGTGGCCAAGACCTGGTATGAGCGGGCGGAAGACATCGTCGACCACGGCGGCTCGCTGAGGAACCAGAGCCCGGTCTGCTTCTACTCCGACCGCACGATGTCGCAGATGAACTATGCCGACGCCCTGGAGAAGGACGGCATCTTCGGAGACAAGATCAAGCGGGCCTGGGAAAAGGCGGAGCGCGAATGGACCGACGGTAAAGGCTCCCAGGAGGATTATCTCACGCCGCCGGACCGCACGCCCTTCGGCATCCGCGACATTGTTACGACCTACGACGGCAAGGTGATCCACCTCTTCGACCAGGAGAAGCTGGAGAAGTCGGCCCACCGCCTCCGCCAGCAGCTTGAAGCCCTCAGGCCCGGCCTGCGGCAGAAGATCGAGGATGAGCGACGCGAGGCGCTCAGCGCCGAGGAGAAGCGGGCGATGGCGGTCGCCCTGGCCAAGCGGACCACCAAGGACCACGTGCTGGTCAACGCGGCGCAATCCAAGCTTCGCGTCAGCCACGAGGACGTGCTGAAGCGGATCACCGGCCGCGACCACGGCGAGGCCCGCCGCATCGTCGAGCAGCTCAACGACGTTGAAGATACGGTGCGGATCATCAGCCGCTACCGGCAGATCGTCAACTATGATTACTGGCGTCTGCGGGCCAAAATCGAGCGGACCGAGCAGGCCCGCGACGCCCGCAAAGCGATTTACGTGGCCGAGCGGGCCTTCGAGATGGCCGACCTGGTGCCGGCCAAGAAGTCGTTCGAGACGGGCCTGGGCCTCTGGCGGAAGCTGATCGACAAGTATCCCGAGATCATCGAAGACCGCACCGTGGGCGACGACCTGGCCGACGTCTGCAAAGACTACATCCGCTTCCTGGAGAAGAATGACGAGCCGATGCCCAAGCCCTTCATCCTCCAGGACGTTCTGGACCGCTACGGCAAGAACCGCTAGTACTGCTGCTGGATCAAGGAGATGCAGACCGCCAGTCGGCCAGCGACAATCCCGGAATCCAGGAGAAATGTGGACCGTTGCCCGTGACAAGAACACGGCCGCACTCAAGCGCCGTTGCCGCCACGACGAGATCGGCATCATTTCTCGGATGGCCCCCTTTGCCCGCGTCGGCCCACAAGTCCGCAGCCCGGTACAGCACCGAAAGGGATACCGGCAGAACGTCGCTACTACCGACAAGTTTGAGAAAGGCGTTCAAGGCCCGGGTGGCCTGCATCGCGCGTAGCCCACGGAGGATCTCGTACAACGTGATCGCCGAGAATGCGAAACGCTGGTGCTGGTCCAAATACCGCTGCGCGACGCGCAAGACCTGCTCGTTCTTGGCCTTGAGAATTTCCGACAGAATGTCCGTGTCGAGAAGTGCCTCGTCCATGCGCTAGGGAAGGCTGCGGGTGAGATCGGCTCGTGTCTTTACATCCTGGTCGATGGCATTGACCTGGTCTTCCGTCAATCCGTCGTAAACCCCGGTCCAATCGGCCAACGACTGCGAGGAATGTGGCGAGGCCGGCGCAGTCACGCTGATGACAAGACGCTGGTTCTGCTCCAGGCGTATGCCGATTACGTCCTCCAACGCCCGCCGGTGGGCGGCGTCAAGAGCCATCACGTCGATTTCGTGACTCGTTGCCATGACCTTATCATACCAGAACCGGAGTGCAGTGGCCAAGAGCGCGGGACTCAAGGAATAAATACACGGGGGGTTCATGTACCGCCGCGTGGGCAGTCGCATACGTTGGCAAGCGTGGGCTAAATGGCTAACCTAACGCCATCACGCGTCAATCGCCGTTGTCGCTCAGCGTGCGGCGATGGGGAAGGTCGTAGTCGCCGGTGCCCAGCAGGTCCTTTTCGGCGGCATGGCAGTGGACCAGGTGGCCGCCGAGGTCCAGCAGGCGGGGCGACTCGGCGCGGCAGACCGGCTGGGCCCAAGGGCAGCGGGGATGGAAACGGCAGCCGGAGGGTGGGTTGATCGGGCTGGGCACGTCGCCCGAAAGCAGCACGCGCTGCCGGCGTCTCGCCGGGTCGATCGACGGCACCGAGCTGAGCAGCACCCGCGTGTAAGGGTGCTGCGGATGGGCGTACAACTCCCGGCTCTCGGCCGTCTCCACGATCTGCCCCAGGTACATCACGGCCACGCGGTCGGAGATGTACTGGACCATCGATAGGTCGTGGGAGATGAACAGGTACGTCAGCCGGAACCGCTCCCGCAGGTCGACCAGGAGATTGATGATCTGCGACTGGATCGAAACGTCCAAGGCCGAGATCGGCTCGTCGAGGATCAAGAAGCGGGGGTTCAAGGCTACCGCCCGGGCGATGCTGATCCGTTGCCGCTGACCGCCGGAAAACTCGTGCGGATAACGGTTGCCGTAGGCCGCCTCCAGGCCCACCTGTTCCAAGGTCTGGCAAACTCGCTCCCGCCGCTGGCGCCGGTCGCCCAGTCCGTGGACGATCAGGCCTTCCTCGACGATCGCCTGCACGGTCATGCGGGGATTGAGCGAGCTGAAAGGGTCCTGGAAGACGATCTGCATGTCGCGGCGCAGCGCCCGCAGCGTGCGGCCGGAGCTGGCGGTGACGTCCACGCCGGCCAGCGTCACGCGGCCGGCGGTGGGCTCCAGCAGCCGCACGAGCGAGCGGCCGGCGGTGGTCTTGCCGCAGCCCGACTCGCCCACCAGGCCCAGCGTGCGGCCTTCGTCGATGGAGAAGCTGACGCCGTCGACCGCCTGCACCTGCCCGACGACGCGGGAGAAGAGCCCGCGGCGGACGGGAAAGTACTTTTGCAGGCGCTGGACTTCGACCAGCGGGCCGGTGGTCAGGCAGGATGGCTGACTTACAGGGCTGGTCCCCATTGCTCCCGCTGCCGGGGATTCCGCCGCAGGCTCGGCATCACTAGCCCGACGCGCAAGCGAGGGCAACTCTTCGTCACTCCCTCGCTTGCGCTTCGGGCTAGGATGGGAGCTACTGGAAAGACAACTCGCCGGCGAAGTGGCAGCGGGCCCAGTGTCCGGGCCGGATCTCGCGGAGTTGGGGTTCATCGGTTCGGCAAAGGTCTTGCGAATAAGGACAGCGGGGATGGAACTTGCAGCCGCGGGGGAACCGCAGCGGGCTGGGAACCATGCCCGGGATCGTTTCCAGCCGGGACGAGCGGGCCCGGCCCATCGCCGGCCGCGACTTGAACAGTCCGAAGGTGTAGGGGTGCAGCGGCTGGGCGAAGAGCTCCTCGACCGGCGCGGACTCGACGATCTTCGAGGCGTACATCACGGCCACCGCGTCGGCCATCTCGGCCACGATCCCCAGGTCGTGGGTGATGATCAGGATCGACATCCCGGTGTCGGCCTGGAGCGACCGCAAGAGGTCGAGAATCTGCGCCTGGATGGTCACGTCCAGGGCCGTCGTGGGCTCGTCGGCGATCAACAGCCGTGGGTTGCCGGCCAGGGCCATGGCGATCATCGCCCGCTGCCTCATGCCGCCGGAGAACTCGTGGGGATACTGCTGGAACCGCCGTTGCGGGTCGGGGATCCGCACCTTCTTCAACAGCTCGACGGCCCGACGCCGGGCCTCGCGGGGGCTGACCCGCTGGTGCAAAACGACGGCCTCGACGATCTGGCTGCCTACGGTGAAGACCGGGTTGAGCGAAGTCATCGGCTCCTGGAAGATCATGGCCACGCTGCCGCCGCGGATCTTCCGCATGGCCGGCTCGGCCAAAGCGGCCAAGTCGACCGGCGGGCGGTCCCCGCCGTGAAGCCAGATCTGCCCCCCGGCGATACGGCCAGGCGGGGCGATCAACCGCATGATCGACAACGCCGTGACCGACTTGCCGCAGCCCGACTCCCCCACCAACCCCAGTGTCCGCCCGCGGGGAATCGCCAGCGAGACGTCGCTGACGGCCTTCACCGTGCCCTCGTCCGTATCGAAGCAGGTCTGGAGGCGATCGACGGTAACCAGCGGGTCGGTCATATAACTCGTGAAATGACGGTGCTTTATGGCACGCTTCCCAGCGACTGGCTGCGTGGCGCAAACCGGTGTGGTGTCGGGAGAAACGTCACCGCCACGGTGCCTGCCCCCTTTTCCGCACGGTGTCGCGGGCGATGGAAACCAACCGTTCCCCGATCCGCTGCGCGCATTATAGTCTCGCGCGACCAGCCGCACACCGCCTGCCCACTTTACGGTGGCACGACGGTCATTGACCCACGACCTGAAAATTCTTATGCGGGAGATTGACCGGCGGCCCATGCCAACTATAATCGAGGCGTTTCAAAGTTCTTGCGAAGACCAAAAAGTGCTAGAAACTACCGTTTAGAGCCTTCCTAACCGCTTCCGGCCGAAAGGGGCAACCCCATTTTCGCTTCGCGAAAATCGCACGCAGTCCCCGCGATTACGGGGATTCTTACACGTACCGCCAGCCGAGGTCTGTGATCGCCATGATCGTTGCTGTTCCCAGGGAGAGCCATCCCGGCGAAAGACGCGTGGCTTTGGTTCCCGCTTCCGTGGCGGGTTTAGTCAAGGCGCAGTTGGAAGTGCGGGTCGAGCGCGGGGCGGGTCAGGCTGCCGGTTTTACCGACCAGCAATACACGGCCGCGGGGGCTCGCGTGGTGGACTCGCGCAGCGAGGCGTTTGCCGCCGACGTGCTGCTAGAGGTCCGCGCCGCGGGGGCCAATCCCGAGGCGGGCCGCGCCGACGCGGCCCTGGTACGTCCGGGCCAGGTGATCATCGGCATGTGCGATCCGCTGGGCAGCCCCAGGCCGCGGCCGAGTTGGCGGCCAAAGGGGTCACGCTGTTGGCGCTGGAATTGCTGCCGCGGATCACGCGGGCGCAGAGCATGGACGTGCTCTCCTCGCAGGCCACGATCGCCGGTTATCGGGCCGTCCTGCTGGCGGCGCTGGCCCTGCCCAAGATCTTTCCGATGATGATCACGGCCGCCGGCACGCTCAACGCCGCCCGGGTGTTGGTGGTGGGGGCGGGGGTTGCCGGCCTGCAGGCAATTGCCACCGCGCGGCGGCTGGGGGCGATGGTCTCGGGCTACGACGTCCGGCCGGCCGTCAAGGAGCAGGTGCAGAGCCTGGGCGCCAAGTTCGTCGAGATGCCTTTGGACAGCGCGGCCGCCGCGGGCGCCGGCGGCTACGCCCAGCAGATGGACGAGGCTTTTTACCGGCGGCAGCGGGAGCTGATGACCCGCGTCGTGGCCGAAAGCGACGTGGTGATTACCACCGCCGCCGTGCCGGGCAAGAAGTCGCCCGTGCTGGTCACGGCGGAAATGGTGGCCGGCATGGCCCCCGGCTCGGTGATCGTCGATCTGGCCGCGGAGCGGGGCGGCAATTGCGAGCTGACCCACGCCGGCCAGACGGTGGTGGTCAACGGCGTGACGATCCTCGGGCCGACCGATCTGCCGGCCGAGGTTCCGCAGCACGCCAGCCAGTTGTATGCGAAGAACATCACGACCTTCCTGCTGTATCTGGTCAAGGAGGGCCGGCTCACGTTGGATGCGGAGGACGAAATCGTCCGCGAAACGCTCGTGGCCCGCGGGGGCGAGGTGATCCACCCGCGGATCAAGGAGCTCCTCGGCGTTGCGAAGTAGCGAAGCAGTAGGGTGGGACAAGCTCGCGACAGCGATGCCGGCCCACCATGCGTCTGTCACGGTTCATTTTGCATTTTGCATTTTACATTCTTCACTTTTCATTCTCGCCGACAAACCAATGAAGAATGCAAAATGCAAAATGTAAAATGAAAAACGGGTAATGGCAGGGGCCGCTCCCGCCCTGCAAGAAAGGACAACCCCCACGATGCCGATTGATCTTCTGGTACTGCTGGCCGCGGCCGCGCCGAAAAGGGCGCGCCCGCGTCGGGAGACTTCCTGACCCTGTTATACGTGCTGATGTTGGCCACCTTCACCGGCCTGCTGGTGATCCGCAACGTATCGAGGTTGCTCCACACGCCGCTGATGTCGTTGACTAACGCGATTTCAGCGATCGCCGTGGTGGGGTCGCTCGTGTTGGCCGGCAGGGGGCAAACGGATTTTCCCAAGGTCCTCGGCACGATCGCGGTGATCGCCTCGATGACCAACATCGTCAGCGGCTTCCTGCTCACCGACCGGATGCTGAAGATGTTCAAGAAGCGGGAGCCGGGCAAGCCATGAGCGAGAACGTCATACAACCGATCTATCTCGTTTCCGCGGGCCTGTTCATCCTCTCGTTGATGTGGATGAACCATCCGAGCACCGCGCGGCGGGGCATCGTCTCCGGCGTGCTGGCCATGGTGGCGGCCATCGGCGGCACGCTGCTGCTGCACGAAATCGAGAGTTACCGATGGATTGTCGTCGCGCTTGCCATCGGTACGGTGCTCGGCGTGCCCTTGGCCATGGTCCCGCTGACGGCCGTTCCCCAGCGAACCGCGCTGTCGCACGCCTTCGGCGGCCTGGCCGCCGGACTGGTCGGCGCCGCCGAGTATTATCTGTGGTACCCCGACTTGCACGCGCACGGCTACACGGAAACACACACGGCGTTCGGCATCGGCGCCTTGGTGGCCGAGGTGATCCTCGGATTTCTGACGTTCACGGGCAGCCTGATGGCGGCCGGCAAGCTTCAGGAGTGGATCCCCACCCGGCCCATCACCTTCCGGAACCAAAACGCGATCAACCTCTCGCTGCTGGCCGTGGCCGTCGTTGCCGGCGTATGGCTGGTGTTGGCGCCCCAGCATTGGCTGCTCATTCCCTTGATCATCCTGCTTTCGCTGGCCTTCGGCGTCTTGTTGATCATTCCCATCGGCGGCGCCGACATGCCCACGGTGATCGCCCTGTTGAACGCCTATGCCGGCCTGTCGGCCGTGGCCATGGGCTTTATGCTGAACAACAAGCTGTTGATCGCCGCCGGGGCCCTGGACGGCTCGTCGGGCCTGATCCTGTCGATCATCATGTGCCGGGCCATGAACCGCTCCTTTGCCAACGTCCTGTTCGGGGCCTTCGGCCAGGTGCGGGCCTCCGCGGGGGCCGCCGAGCAGCGGACGGTCAAGAGCGCCACGGCCGAAGACGCGGCGCAGATCATGGATGCCGCGCGCACCGTGGTCATCGTGCCGGGCTACGGCATGGCGGTGGCCCAGGCCCAGCACCGGGTTCACGAGCTGTTCGACGAGCTGACCAAGCGCGGGGTGGAGGTGAAGTTCGCCGTGCACCCTGTGGCCGGACGCATGCCCGGCCACATGAACGTCCTGCTGGCCGAGGCCGAGATCCCTTACGATCGCTTGATCGAGATGGAGAACATCAATCCTGAAATGCCGGAAGTCGACGTGGCGCTGATCGTGGGCGCCAACGACGTTGTCAACCCGGCGGCGCGGCATGACAAGTCGAGCCCCATCTACGGCATGCCGATCATCGACGCCGACCGCGCCAAGACCGTGTTCGTCATCAAGCGCAGCATGAACCCCGGCTTTGCCGGCATCGAGAACGAGCTGTTCTATGCCGACAACACGCTGATGCTCTTCGGCGACGCCAAGGCGATGCTCACCAGCATCGTGCAGGCGCTGAAAGGCTGAGGCGGCAGCCGTCATTGACTTCGCCACGGCGTGGAGCTAGCATAGTTTATCGCCCGGCCTTGATGCAGGAGTGGCTTGATGCCGACCGTTCTTCTCATGCGTGGATGGAGAGTGTTCTTCTACGCGGACGAAGGCGAGGAGCCCATTCACGTCCACGCCAAGAAGGGGGACGCCGAGTGCAAACTCTGGTTACGCACCGAACTGCTCGATGTCAACGAGGCGTGGGCGCACGGCATGACGCCGAGGCTGCGACGGGAAATCCGCGAGATTGTGTTCGCGCATTTCGACCTGATTCTGGAGGAATGGAACAATCGCTTTGGAGGTCGAGGCCATGCCGACAACTGATGTCGTCACCGCCGTCGGTATCGAAACCACCGAGGACGAACTCGTGATCCGGCTTGCCGACCGCGAGGTGCGGATCCGCTGGGAACGGTGTTCGCCGACCCTCGCCGCCGCCAGCGTCGAGGATCGCCGCCGGGCTCAGCTATCGCCCGGCGGTTATGGGATCCATTGGCCGACGCTTGATGAGGATCTTTCGATTGGCGGTTTGGTCAAGAAGAACTGAACACCAGTCTTTCAAAAATACCGCATTGAGACCGCCGCCGGCCGGCAGCCAACCTCGAGGAAACGAGCCTCCCTTGGCCGTCCGCCGCACGGCCCCGGCCCCGGGTCAGTTCTTGCCCGCCGCATCCTTGCCCGCCGCATCCTTGCCCGCCGCATCCTTGCCCGCCGCCTGCGGCTCCTCGGGCGGCTTGGCGTGGTGGTCGCGGTCCAGGTAGGTGTTGGCCCACGACGAGGTGTGCTCCAGGGCGGAATTGTAAATCACGATCGGCGCCTCGGCCATCTGCTCCGACTCGCCGTAATACTTCAGCCGCTCGTAGACCCGGGCCCAGAAGCACTCCTTGTCGTCCAGCTCGCAGCGGCCCTGTGCCGAGCCGCCGCAGGGGCCGTTGCGCGAGGTCTTGGAACAGGCCGCCATAGGGCAGAGGTAGGCACAGTCGGGCAGGCTGCAATCGCCGCAGTCCTTGCAGGCGAAGCCCAACTCCTTGGCCTGCCGCTCCAGCCAATAGGAGAAGCGGCTCATCAGGCCCTTCACGCCTCGCGCGCCGTCCAGCCGGCGGAAGATCCGCGTCAGCAGGCCGTAGAGGCCCTTGCCCCGGGCGAACGCCAAGGCGTGTACGCGGCGCGAGAGGCGGTAGCCCAGCGTCACCTGCTTGCTGTGGGGAGGATTGCGCAGCGAGGCCAGGTACTCGTGGTTGATGCGCGTCGAGTCGCTCAGGCCCGTCTCGCGATCATGCTCGAAGAGGAAGAACTCGTCGGGCTGGGCAAACTGGATCTCGCGGAGGAAAACCCGCCAGTCGTCGGGACCGTAGCTTTCGGCCAGGTCGATGATTTCGCTGAACATCTCGGGCTTGGCGATCCCGCCCAGGTAGCCGGCGGCGAACCCCAGTCCCTTGAAGACGGCCAACTGCTTGGCGGCCAGCTCATTGAAGAACTTCCGACCCTTGTCGGGCCCGGCGGAGTATTTCTCCACCGTTTTCAGCAGCTCCTCCGAGACCACGCAGCCGGCCAGCTTGCCTTCGTGGAACAGCCGGGCCACCCCCTTGGTCAGGCGGTAGACGTTTCCCACCACCGGCGCCTGCACGCCGCGGGCCTCCAGGAACAGCTTCACCTCGTGGAACTTCCGCAGGTCGTAGCCCAACTGCGGGAGCACCCACTCGGCCCCGGTGCGGATCTTGCGCAGCAATTTGAAATACTGCGGCAGCAGCTCGCGCTCGTAGCGTTTGAAAGGCGATACGGCGCAGCCGATGTAGAAGTGGGTGGCAGTCAGCGTCTCCGGCGCGCCGCTGCGGCCGGCAACCTTCAGCCCCTCGTTCATCGAGCGCAGCAGCTTGATCAGGGCCAGCGAATCGAGATCGAAGACGGCTTGGGCGCGGCCGCTGAATCCGCCGGTAGGATAGTCGCCCGTCAGCGCCAGGATGTTCTCGAAGCCTTCGGAGGCGTAGCGCCAGGCGGCGGCCTCCAGGCCGTTGCGGTTCAAGTCCTTGCAGGTCAGATGGATGACCACGCGCTCGCGGCGGTCGGCCACCAGGCCCGCCATCCAGTCGGGCGGGAGCATGGGGCCGCCGCCCGGATTGTCGGTGAGCGAGATCCAGCCGATGCGCGAATCGTCCAGAAGTGCACGGCAAAAGGCCCCCAGGCCCTGCTTGCCAACGGGGTCCTGCAACCCGCGCGAGGAGACCACCTCCGCGCCGTAAGCGAAGCGGTTGCCGGTAAGTATTGCTCGCAGTGTCATGCCGCCACCGGTTTCCGGGCCAAGGCCACCGCCCGTGCGGCGTCAGTGCCGCAGTCCTCCAGGCGCCGATCCCCGCCTGGCCCAAGGCGAAAATCGTGTATTGTCCATAATAACGGCCTCTAGCCCGCAACGCCAGGAAGTGATGCGGTCTGGCCGAAAATTTTCGGTAGTGTCCTAAGAGTGTGTTGGTCCGTTCAATGCTTGCGTTCCGATTCATCTCGCCGAAAATACCACAAATCCAAATGGACGCGTGCGCAGCCTTTCTGTTGCGACACCCTGGCGCAAACGCTTGATATAAGGCAGAGATCTTCGGTTTAAGTCTAATAACCGCTCCCAAGGGGGGAAGTGACGACCCTCCTTCTTCGCCACGAAGGCCCGTCGCAACGGACTTGTCCAGCGGGACTTCAAGTAAGGGTTCGAGAACGCGGAGACCATAGTGCTCGCACAAGAAGCGGTTATAGAGCGCCCCACGTAAAAAGATGTTCAAGAACTTCCGTGCGGCACCCCAACTCTTGCGCGGAAGCCTTGCGCGGCACGCTTTCGTGCTCGCCTCAAGACGGTCCATGAATTCGTCTTCAGATTCCGTCACGAATGCTCGGAGGTCGAGGCTCCGCAGGAAGTCCCGCGCCGCTTTGACCGTTCCTTCTCCCATGCTACGTGCGGTAGATGCTCCAATGGATACGCTTGCTTCACGCTCCTGGACTCGCCGGATGAAGCATGGCGGACAAACGGGTGACTTCTTGGCAAGGGTCATTGTTGCGCACTCCGGGGCGTCGGCAAGGGGGATCAGCAAACGGTTTGGACACTTCGAAATCGGGTCTTCCGGGATTTGGGTGGGTGGCACGGACGACCGAGAGAACGGAACCAGAGAAGAGGAACCCGTATTTCTTGGTGCGGGGTACGGGTTCCTCTTCTCTGTTCGGCGCTGTCGGGTGGCCCAATTCCGTGTTCCGCACGTCGTTTCGACCCGGTCTGGCCCACCCAAATCCCGGAAGACCCTCGAAATCTTCCGGGCTAATTGATTCGACGGTTGATTACTGCCGGCTTACCGGCCGCACTTCGGGCAACTCAGGCGCGCGGCAGCCAGCGTGTTGTGCAACAACATGGTGACGGTCAGCGGACCGACGCCGCCGGGAACGGGCGTGATCTGGCTGGCCACCTCGCGGACGGCGGGGAAATCCACGTCTCCCACCAGCCCCTCCGCGGTGCGGTTCATGCCCACGTCGATCACCACCGCGCCGGGCCGGACCATGTCGCCGCGGATGAACTTCGCCTGGCCGATGGCCACGATGAGGATGTCGGCCTGACGGGTGACGTCGGGCAGATTGCGGGTGCGGCTATGGCAGACGGTGACCGTGGCGTCGCCCCCCGCCCCGCGCTGCATGAGCATGATGGCCATCGGCTTGCCCACGATGTCGCTGCGGCCGACCACGACCACGTGCGCCCCGGCGATGGGAATCTTGCGGCGGATCAGCAGTTGCTGGATGCCGTGCGGGGTGCAGGGGAGGAAACGGGGCCGATTCTGCACGATCCGCCCCACGTTGTCGGGATGGAAGGCGTCGACGTCCTTCAGCGGATCGACCGCCTGGAGCACGCGGCTCTCGTCCAGCCCCTTGGGCAGCGGCAGTTGCACCAGGATGCCGTGCACCGCCGGATCGCGGTTGAGCTGGTCGATCAGGCCCAGCAGGTCGTCCAAAGAGACGCCGGCCGGCGGGCGGTGCAGTTGGCTGGTCATGCCGATCCGCTCGCAGCCCTTCTGCTTGCTCCGCACGTAGACCTGGCTGGCCGGGTTGTCGCCCGCCAGCACCGCCGCCAGGCAGGGCACGATCCCGGTCTGCTCTTTGAACTGTGTCACTTCCCGGGCGAGTTCCGCCTGGATCTCTTCGCCCAGGGCCTTGCCGTCGAGGATGGTTGCCGCCATGGTTGTGCTCTCCTGGAAAGTTAGAACAGGCCCTTGACTTTTCCGCTGTTCACGTCGACGTTGACGCGGCGGTAGGCCGGGTCCGAGCCGGTGCCCGGCATCAGCGAGATATTGCCCGCCAGCGGGCAGATGAACCGCGCCCCGCCGTAGACCAGGAAGTCGCGGATCGGCAGGGTCCAGCCCTTGGGAACGCCCTTGCGGGCCGGGTCGTGGCTCAGGCTGAGGTGGGTCTTGACCATCATCGTCGCGTAATCGCGGAACTTGGAATCCGCCTCGAGGCGCTTCGCCTTGGCCTCGGCTTCGGGCGTGTAGCTGACGCCGTCGGCGCCGTAGACCTCGCGGGCGATTCGCTCGACGCGCTTGCGCAGGGGAAGGTCCATCTCGTAGAGGTAGCGGAAGTTGGGTTTCTCGTTGCAGGCGTCCAGCACGGCGTCGGCCAATTCCAAGGCCCCCTGGCCGCCGTAGCGCCAGTGCTCCGCAACGGCGACGCGGGCCCCCGCCTGCTCGGCGATCTTGCGAATCAACTCGATCTCCGCCTTGGTGTCGCTGTGGAAGGCGTTGATGGCGACCACCGGATTGATGCCGGCCTTCTTGACCGTGCGGACGTGGTGCAAGAGGTTGCCGATGCCGTCTTCCAGCCACGCCAGGTTTTCCTGGAAATACTCCTTGGGGATGGGTTTGCCGGGCGGGCAGGGCAGGGCCCCCGCATTGACGCCGTGATGTTTCAGCCCGCGGACCGTGGTGGTGATCACCGAAACGTTGGGAATGTTGCCCGAGTAGCGGCACTTGACGTTCCAGAATTTCTCGAAGCCGATGTCCGCGCCGAAGCCCGACTCCGTGATGTGATAATCGGCCAGCTTCAGGCAGATCTTGTCGGCCACGACCGACGACTGCCCGACCGCGATATTGGCGAACGGGCCGGCGTGCACGAAGCAAGGCTGACCCTCCAGCGACTGCAGCAGATTGGGATTGATGGCCTCGCGCAGCCAAGCGGTCATGGCCCCCGCCACCTCCAGGTCTTCGCAAGTCACCGGGTTGCCTTTCTTGTCGCAGCCCACCACGATCTGGCCGATCCGCTGGCGCAGGTCCTTCAAGTCGCTGAAGACCGCCAGGATGGCCATCACCTCGCTGGAGACCGCGATGGCGAAGCGGCTTTGCATCATGTAGCCGTCCATGGAGCTGCCGATGCCGATGACGATGTTTCGCAGGGCCTGGGCGCAGAAGTCGATCACCCAGCCCATTTCCACGCGGGTGGGATCGATATCCAGCCGTTTGAGGTTGCTCTTGGCCAGCCGCTGGTCGTCGTAGTTCCGCTCGTGTTGGAGCCTGGCGGTCAGGGCGACCATCGCCAGGTTGTGGGCGTTCATCACCGCGTTGATGTCGCCGGTCAGTCCGAGGGAGAATTCCGTCAAGGGGACGCACTGCGACAGGCCGCCGCCGGCCGCCGAGCCCTTGATGTTCATCGTCGGCCCGCCGGAAGGTTGCCGGATGCAAGCCACCACCTTCTTGCCCCGCTTGCCGATCCCTTGCAGGAGGCCCATGGTGGTGGTGGATTTCCCTTCGCCCAAGGGCGTGGGAGTGATCGCCGTGACCTCGATGAATTTTCCGTCGGGCCGGTCCCTCAGTCGCTGGAGAACCTTCATGTAATCCACCTTGGCAACATAGTTGCCGTGGGGGAGCAACTCCTCCTTCGTCAACCCCAGCGCGTCGGCAAGTTGGTAGCACGTCTTCATGCGGGATTCAGCCTCTTGCGCGATCTCCCAGTCCGCATGTTTCGTCGGGTCCAACACCATAGCAGCCCTCCCTCGTACAAAGTTGGTATACGGCAGTAGTAGCCCCCTAATAGTAAATCAGCGATTGCTGCCGTGGTCAAGCCTGGCTCGGAAGCCGCTTGACCCTGGCGCGGCCGTGCTTCGAGGAGTTCAGCGGGGCTGGCTTGCGTAAGCGTTCACGGGCGTAACCGTTCACGGGTCGGGCGGGGACTGGTCCATTTTTCGGCCAAAAAGCGCATTTGGCCGCGGGACGTAAGGCCGAAAACATGGACCTGTCCCCTTGGCACTGCCGAAGGGGACAGTCCCATTTTCGCGGCGATCAGGCTGGCTTGTCGCCGCAGCGCCCCTTGCGCCGCGAAAATTGGGACAGTCCCCGTGAACGGTTACTTCACGGGCCGCGCTCGGCCTCCAGCGGCTTTGGCCCCGAACGTCGCCTTTCGCTCCGCGAAAGTGGCGCCACTTTCGCGGAGCGAAAGGCAACTTTGGCGGCCCGTGAACCGTTACGATTTTCCGCACGCTAGCCTGCGTTAAATGGTCGGCGGACCGGCAATGCCCGCCCGATGCCGCGGCGACGCGGAGAAAGGCGGGGCGATTCTTGACAAACCATGGGCCGCGCGTTAGAAGGGAGACTTCCGTTCCCTTTAGCGGTGAGGAGAGGTCATGGTGAAGGTCCGCGTCGCCGTGTCGGCGGCAGGTGTCGCCGCAGCGGGGCTGCAAGGGCCCGGCGGCCTGGCTGAGCGGTTGGAGCAGGTCTTTGCCCGGTTCCAGGGCACGCGAGAAGAACTGATCCCCTTGTTGCAGCGGGTCCAGGAGGAACTGGGCTTTCTGCCTGACGAAGCGATGCTCAGGATCGCTCGCTTCCTCAGGGTTCCCGAAAGCGCAGTTTACGCCGTGGCCACGTTCTACGCCCAGTTCCGTTTCACTCCCATCGGCAAGCGACACGTGATGGTCTGCCGCGGCACTTCCTGCCACGTCCGCGGGGCGCCGCGGATCCTGCAGGAGATCGAGAAGCAACTGGGAATCAAGGAAGGCGAGGTGACGCCCGACTTGGAGTTCTCGCTGGAAACCGTGGCTTGCATCGGGGCCTGCGGACTGTCGCCGTGCATGATGACCAACAAGAAGGTCGAAGCGAAGCTCACGCCCAGGAAAGTCGCCGAGATCTTTACCAGGACAGCCAGTCATGAATGAGGCCTTTGAGGAGCTTCGCCGGCGGTCGCGGCAGCAGTGGGATGCGATCCAGCACAGCCCGCACCCGCGGATCCTCGTGGGGACCGCCACCTGCGGCCGCTCGGCCGGAGCCGGCGCGGTCTTGGAGACGTTTCGCCAAGAGCTCGGCCAGCGCGGGCTTGGCGGCCAGTTGATCGAAGTCGGCTGTCTCGGCATGTGCTATGCGGAGCCGATCGTCTCCATCGCCAAGCCCGGCCGGCCGCTGATCTGCTACGGCGAGGTGACCTGCCAACGGGCGGCGGAATTGGTCGAAGCCTATCTGCTCGGCGACGATCCCTTGCCGGCCTATGCCTTGGGCACGCTGGGCGACGGCAGCGTCGCGGGAATCCCCAATTTATTGCAGACCCCGTTTTTCAAGCCTCAGGTCCGCCGCACCCTGCGAAACTGCGGCTTGATTGATCCGGGCCGCATCGACCACTACCTGGCCAACGACGGCTACTGCGGGTTGGCGCGATCGCTGGAATTGGGGCGCGAGGAAATCATTGAGGAGCTTCGGCGCGGGCCTCCGCGGCCGGGGTGGTGCAGGCTTCCCCACCTGGCGCAAATGGCAGTTTTGCCAACAGGCCTCCGCCGACGAAAAATACCTGGTCTGCAACGCCGATGAAGGGGACCCCGGGGCCTTCATGAATCGCTCGCTGCTGGAAGGCGACCCGCACTGCGTTCTGGAAGGCATGCTCATTGGCGGCCTGGCCTTGGGGGCCACGACCGGCTACGTCTACTGCCGCGCCGAGTATCCGCTGGCCCTGGAGCGATTGCGCGGGGCGCTGGCCCAGGCCGAAGAGTACGGCCTGCTCGGGGAGAACATCCTCGGCAGCGGTCTCAGCTTCCACATCAAGATCAAGGAGGGCGCGGGGGCGTTCGTTTGCGGTGAGGAGACGGCCCTGATCGCCTCGATCGAGGGGCGGCGCGGAATGCCCCGGCCCCGCCCGCCGTTCCCCGCCATCTCCGGCTTGTGGGGAAAGCCGACGATCATCAATAACGTGGAAACGCTGGCCTGCGTGGCCCTCATCTTGCGCCACGGCGCCGACTGGTTCGCCCAGTACGGCACCGAACAAAGCAAGGGAACCAAGACCTTTGCCTTGGTCGGCAAGGTGAAGCGTCCCGGGTTGGTGGAAGTGCCGCTGGGGGTCACCTTGCGGGAGATGATCTTCCAGGTCGGCGGCGGGCTGGTGGACGACCGGCCGTTCAAGGCGGTGCAGACCGGCGGGCCTTCCGGCGGCTGCATTCCCGCCGCCATGCTCGACACGCCCGTGGACTACGACTCGCTCAAGGCGGCGGGCAGCATCATGGGCTCCGGCGGCATGGTGGTCATGGACGACACCACCTGCATGGTCGACTTCGCCCGCTACTTCCTCGATTTTGTGCAAAAGGAGTCCTGCGGGGAGTGCCCCCCGTGCCGGTTGGGCACCCGGCAGATGCTCGACATTCTCCAGGACATTACCGAAGGCAAGGGCCAGCCCGAGGACATCGACTTGTTGCTGCAACTGGCCCGCGGCGTGGGGCAGAGCTCTCTCTGCGGTTTAGGGCAGACCGCGCCCAATCCGGTGCTCACGACCCTGCGCTACTTCCGCGACGAGTACGAAGCGCACATCCAGCGGAAGCGCTGCCCGGCCGTGGTCTGCCGGGAGATCATTTCGTCCCCCTGCCAGCACGTCTGTCCGATCGAGACCCAGGCGCCCGTCTACATCGGCCTTTTGGCGGAGGGGCGATTCCGGGAGGCGTTTGCCGCGATCGTCGCGGACAACCCGTTGCCCTCGGTCTGCGCGGGTTTGCCACCACCCTTGCGAGTCGAGTTGCCAGGCGGGGAGGTGGGGCCAGCCGATCGCCGTGCGGGCGCTGAAGCGTGCGGCAGTGGACTATGCGGTCAAGGCGGGCCTCTATCCTGCGCCCGAGCGGCGTCAGCCCGAGGGGCCGCCCGTGGCCATTGTCGGCTCCGGTCCGGCCGGCTTGATGGCCGGATACTGCCTGGCGAAGAAGGGCTACCGGGTGACGATTTTCGAGGCCCTGGCGGTCCCCGGCGGCGCGTTGGCGGTGGCGATCCCGGAATACCGCCTGCCCAGAGACAAACTCGCTTTGGACATCGAGAATATCCAGCGTGCCGGCGTGGAAATACGCACCAACAGCCGCATCGGCAAAGACATCCCCTTCAACGAGCTTTTGAGCAACTATCGGGCGGTCTTTATCGCCTGCGGCGCCCAGAAGTCGCGCAAGCTGGGGATAGCCAATGAGGATGCCGCGGGGGTGCTGGATGCCCTGGAATTCTTGAAGAAGGCGAGCCTGGGCGAGCCGGTGCGCCTGGGGAGGCGGGTGGGCGTGGTGGGGGGCGGCAATTCCGCGGTGGATGCCGCCCGCGTTGCCGCTCGCCTCGATCGCAGCGCCGAGGTGCGGGTCTTATACCGGCGGACCCGGGCGGAAATGCCGGCGTTTCCCGAAGAAATCGCAGCCCTGATCGAGGAGGGCACCCCGCTGGACTTCCTTACGGCGCCGGTGGCGATCCTTGCCGAAGACGGCAAACTGGTCGGCCTCCGCTGCGTGAAGATGGAGTTGGGGCCACCCGACGCAAGCGGGCGGCCTCGTCCGGTCCCCGTCCCCGGCTCCGAGTTCGTGGTGCCGCTGGACTCGCTGATCGTGGCGGTCGGCGAAGAGCCGGATGCGGATTTCCTCGACCAGGTCCCGGAGCCTTGTGGTGCAGGCGTCCCGCCTGCCCCAGCAGCCGGGACGGCTGCACCACAAGAACCCCCAGCAGCCGGGACGGCTGCACCACAAGAACGCGGAGATAAACGTGGACCGGCGCTTACGCGGGCCGGCGCCGTAGTCGTGTCGGAGGAGACGCTGGCCACCGGGCGCCAGGGAGTGTTTGCCGGCGGCGACGTGGTGACTGGTCCGAAGACCGTGTTGGACGCGATGGGCGCCGGAAAGCTGGCTGCCGAAATGATCGACAAGCATCTTCGCGGCCAGACGCTGCGGCGCGAGCACGTGCTGACCCGGCCTTCCGTCTACGTTCCGGCGGCGGAGCTGGCCGAGGAAGAACTGGAAGCGGCGGAGCGGCCCGTCGTGGGCAGTCTGGCGGTGGCCGAGCGGATGCAGTGTTTTACCGAAGTGGAGTTGGGGTTATCGGAGGAGATGGCCGTCCGCGAAGCCCGCCGCTGTCTGCGCTGCGACCTGGAAACACGCGATGCCAAGCAGGCCTTGGAGCGTCTGCGGGGAGAAGGAGGTGGCGCTGGTGAGTGAAATCACGCTTTCGATCGACGGCCGCCAGATCACGGCCCGCCCGGGGGCGACCATTCTGGATGCGGCCCTGGCCGCCGACCTGTATATTCCGCACCTTTGCCACCATCCCGATCTGGAGCCGGTCGGGGTCTGCCGGTTGTGCCTGGTCGAGGTGGCGGGGCGCGGGCAGGTGCTGGCTTGCCGGACGCCCGCGGAACAGGGCCTGGTCGTCCGCACCGACAGTCCGAGCGTCGACATGGCGCGGCGGATCACCCTGGAGTTGCTGGTGATCAATCATCATGGCGAGTGCCTGAGCTGCGCCAAGAACGACCACTGCCAGCTCCAGCGTGTCGCCGCACACGTGGGCGTGGACCAGCAGCGCCTGAATCGCTACCGGCGCCCGCAGCCCAGCGGCGAGATCGACGACTCGAACCCCTTCTTCACGCTGGATCACGACCGCTGCGTACTGTGCGGGATCTGCGTGCGGACCTGCAAGGAGATTACCGGCTGCGGGGCGCTGGACTTCGCTTTCCGCGGCTCCCGCACGCGGATCAGCACGTTTGGGCAGAAGCCGATCGTCGAGTCGCGCTGCGAATCGTGCGGAGAGTGCGTGGTGCGGTGTCCGGTGGGGGCGCTGGCGCTGAAGAGATTCGAGCCGGCCAGCCGCGAGGTGAAGACCGTTTGCCCCTACTGCGGCACCGGGTGCGGGATCTACCTCGGCGTGCGCGGCAACCGCATCGTTTCGGCCCGGGGCGACGCGGCCAGCCCGGCCAACCTGGGGCGACTCTGCGTGAAAGGCCGTTTCGGCCACGATTTCGTCAGTCATCCCGATCGGCTCAGCACCCCGCTGATCCGGGACCCGGCCGGCGGCTCACGCTTTGCCGGCTTCCGCGAGGCGTCGTGGGACGAAGCCCTGGGGCTGGTGGCCGAGCGGCTCACGGCGATCAAGCGCCAGAGCGGCGGCTCGGCGATCATGGGTATCTCTTCCAGCCGGGGCACGAATGAAGAGAGCTACCTCTTGCAGAAGTTCATGCGGGCCGTGGTGGGGACGAACAACGTCGATAACTGCGCCCGCGTCTGCCATAGTCCCTCGGTGACCGGGCTGAGCGCGGTTTTCGGCAGCGGCGCCGCCACGAACTCGCTGGACGACATCGACGACACCCAGGTGCTGCTGCTGGTCGGCTGCAATCCCACCGAGGCCCACCCGGTGATCGGCATGCGGGTTCGCGCGCGGTCTTCAACAAGGGCGTGCGGCTGATCGTCATCGATCCCCGCGCCACCGAGTTGGCCCGCGCGGCCGACCATTGGCTGCCGGTGCGGCCGGGCACCAACGTCGCCCTGCTGAACGGCCTGGCGCACGTGATCCTTCGCGACGGGCTCCACGATGCGGACTTCATTGCCGCCCGCACCGAGCAGTTCGAGGCATTTGCCGAGAAGGTGCGCCAATACACGCCCGAGCGGGTGGCGGCGATCACGGGAGTCGCCGCCGGCGACCTGGAAGCCGCCGCGCGGCTGTATGGCCGGGCGGATCGGGCGCTGATCCTCTACGGGCTGGGGGTGACCGAGCACCACGACGGCTCCCTGGGAGTGATGGGCTGCGCCAACCTGGCCCTGCTCACCGGCAACGTCGGCCGCAAGGGGGCCGGCGTCAATCCCCTGCGCGGCCAGAACAACGTTCAAGGCGCTTGCGACCTGGGGGCCCTGCCCAATGTCCTGCCCGGCTACCAGTCCTGCGACGACCCGCGCGTGCGGGCGAAGTTCGAGAAAGCCTGGGGCTGCACGCTTCCCACCGCGAAGGGGTTGACGTTCACCATAGCCTGGCACGACGCGCGGAGGAAGCGGGTGCGGGCGGGATACGTCATCGGCCACAACTCGGCCGCCACCGACCCGCACACCCACCGCGTGGTCGAGTCGCTCCAGGCCCTGGACTTCCTCGTGGTCCACGAGTTGTTCCTCACGAAAACCGCGCAACTGGCCCACGTCGTCCTGCCGGCCGCCGCCTACGCCGAGAAGGACGGGACGTTCGTCAACGCCGACCGGCAAGTGCAGCGCATCCGCAAGGCGGTGGATCCCCCGCCCGGCTGCAAGACCGACGTAGAAATCCTCTGCGAGCTGTCCGAGCGGATGGGCTACGCGATGCCGGCGCGCCGCCCCGCCGAGATCATGGACGAGATCGCCGCCCTGGTGCCGATGCTGGCCGGCATCAGCTACCCGCGGCTGGAGCGGGAGTCGCTGGTATGGCCGTGCCTCGGTCCGTCGGATAGCGGCTCACGGCGGTTGTACGAGACGACCTTCCCGCGAGGCCGCGCCACCTTTCAGGCCATCGACGCCAGCGAGCCGATGGAGCAGGCCGACGCCGACTACCCGCTCATCCTTACCACCGGCCGGCGGCTCCAGCATTACTGCTGCGGCTCGATGACCCGTCGCACGCCGGGCCTGATGGAGCTGGCGCCGGAAGAGCGGCTGGAGATGCACCCGCAAGACGCGGCGAGCTTGGGCGTGGAAGAAGGCGCCTTGGTCGAGGTCGCCAGCCGCCGCAGCAAGCTCACGGTCCGCGCTCGCGTGACCGAGCGATGCCGGCCGGGCGTGGTGTTTCTTTCCTTTCACTTCGACGAGACGCCCACCAACCAGCTCCTCGGCAACTACCTCGACGCGCTGGCCTGTACGCCCGACTACAAAGTCACTGCGGTGCGCGTGACCGCCAAGGCAGACCAGCGGACTTTCGGCGCGGACAGACAAGAACGGGGAGTCATTTCGGCGGCGGCGACAGGCTCCGGCCACGATGACCAGGCTGCCAGCGGGTGATCGTCAGCCGGGTCTTCCCCTGTGAGACGCCCTTCGACGGCGTGCAGCAACTCTTTCAGCCGCGCCGATGCGCACCCTTCCGCACACCCCAGGAATAATGCGTAGCCTTCCACCCGCAAAGCAGCTCGCAGGTCTTCCCGTTCCGCCACGAGCCGATCCTTGGTAAGTGCCAAGATCACCGTCATGGCATCCTGGAACCTTTCGGCGCCCGCGGGTTGCGCGGCGTAATCGTACAACTGGCTGTTGGAAATCTTGTCAAAGTCACTCGCGGGAGGCGCCGGAATCACTTCGTTCCCATCGCGTGCGTGCTTGTCGTTGTACATGTTAACCCTCCTGGATACCCCAATTCCTCGTCCGATCTTCGAGAACATCCGGTCGCCGGTTGGTTATTACCGCGAAGTTTAACGCCGCGTCGGTACCGGTAAAATCAGGAGAATCTCCCATTCCCTTGCGAAAAAACCTTTAGCCTGCTGTAAGGAATTCGCTTAGGATCGGCCGGAGAATCGGTATCGCAGTCGCAAAAGGGACCGGCGCCGTCGCCCTGACCACGGCGGGTGGGCCGTACCCGCGGAGAAACGGCAACCCTGAGCAAGTCGCGTAAGCGTTCGCGGCCACGTCGGGGACTGGTCCATTTTTCGGCGGGAAAGCGATTTTCGCCGTTGGACGTAAGGCCGAAAACATGGACCTGTCCCCCTGGCAGTGCCGAAGGGCACAGTCCCATCAAAACGGCCGGCCGCACAGCCGCGAAACCAGACGCTCGGAGAGCACCACCACGTCCTCGATCGAGAAGTAAGATTCGATATTGGCGGGCACCAGCAGCGTGGCGGAGGCGGCGAACTCCTCATCCGCCGCGTGCCAGATCAGCCGCAGCGACACGCGGGGAAACACGTCGAACTCAAAGGCGCTGTCGCCGCCGGCCACGTTCCGGGCGCCGAGAGCCGCCGCGGCCGCCTGCAATCTACCCGAGTCGCACCCCAGCGCGGCGCACAACCATGCCGTGGTTCGCTGCCGATAGACCTCGGCATAGGAGCGGGCGGTGGGCAGGTCGGCAAAGGTCACCTCGGGCGTCAGTCTTTCCGGGCGTGCCGCGACGGCCAGGTAGTGCAGCGCGAGGATCTGCCATTGGGGGCCGACCTTGCCGCTGCTGCCGGCGGTCACCCGGCGCGACCGGGGATCCACGGCTAACGTAGCGCTCAGAGCCGACAGACGCCAAGCGCTGCCGGCGGGTTCCGCGCCCAGCCAACGCAACTGGTCGTCGCTTTGACGGCCAACTGCCTCGAAGGCCGACTCAATGGCCCGCTGGAGGTTTTGCTGTGGCGAAAGCACGCTGTGCCGCCTCCCTCGCTGCAGGGGTATACAAGCTGGTGATGGTCTGCTGCAAATCGCCGCCGCCTGCGCCGGGATGCTCGCTAAAAAGTCGAGCAAGGACCGAGGCATCGCGAACGATTCGCAACTCCTGCACGTCGATGTCGCCGGCGGTTCGGCAGCAAGCGACAATCTGGCAGACCTGAGCGACCGCTGCCTCGTCCACATTCAACCGCTGGAGGATTTCTCGCACTTTGGCGGGGCCTTGGCCCGGCGGCGCGTTTTCCGTGCCGCCGGCGGGATGGGAAATCTCCAGGAGCAGGGCCGCGGCGAGGACCACCTGCGGATCGCCTCCTTCCCGCGAGACGAGCCACTTGGCGTAGCGGAAAACGCTCAAGGCTGCGGCGAAGCGCGCCGGCTGCGCCTGGCACTCTTCCCTGACGGCCTGAATCAGCCGGCTCGCCAGCGCCTGCTCCTTTCCCCGGCCCGCCAACCCGGGCTCCGGGACCAGTCCCAGGCATTGCTCTGACAGCCCGCACCACTGCGCACAACCAATATCGATTCCCGGATTCAGAAACCTGTGGCCGCAGTTCGGGCAGCGGCCGCGAGGTTCATCTTTGAAGAACTCCACCGCGTATCCGCACTCGGGACAAGGCACCTCGAAGAGCACGTCTCCCGTCCAATATCGCCAATCCTGGCCCGGGCATTTCATCGCGCTTACCTCAAGTTACGGTAGCAGTATTCTGGAGATCAAGGTATGAGATTGGGAGCTGAACTGAAGTCCACCGTACTTTTCCGCAATCGCAAGAAACTCCATTTTGCACTCTACCCCTTGCCGGCCAAATCGGCTATAGTGGTTTCTGTCAATCGGATCGAATCCTCGATCGACCCTGAGGGGAATGATTAGGTCTGAGGTGGGGTCTTCCTGGCTGGAGTCGGGACGTCCGGAATGAAACTGGCAATTGTCGGCAAAGGCGGCGTGGGCAAGACCACGTTGGCGGCAGCGCTGGCCAGACGGCTGGTCGCCCTGGCCCGGCCGGTCGTTGCCGTGGACGCCGATCCCGACGGCAACCTGGCCGCCGCTTTGGGAGTCGCGGCCGATGCATTGCCTCAGCCCGTTGCCCAAATGCGCGAGCTGATTCTGGAGCGGACCGGCGCGGGACGAGGGGGCGGGGTTGATGTTCAAGCTCAATCCCCGGGTCGACGACCTTCCGCAGCGGTTTGCCGTCGATGCCGGGGGGGTGAGGCTGTTGGTGCTGGGCACGGTGGAACTGGGGGGCAAGGGCTGCATGTGCCCGGAAGGCGCCGTGCTGAAGGCCCTCATGCAGCATCTTTTGCTGTGGATTCCCGACGACGTTATCCTGGACATGGAGGCCGGGCTTGAGCACATGGGCCGGGCGTCGGCGCGGGGCGTGGACGCGATGATCAGCGTGGTCGAGCCGGGAATGCGCAGCGTGCAAACAGCCCAGCGGATCCGCAAATTGGCCGGCGACATCGGCATCCCGCGGACTTTCGTCGTGGCCAACAAGATCCGCCAGCCGCACGAGTTGGAGACCCTCCAGCGGGCCCTGGGCGGAGAGGCTCTGCTCGGCGCCATCCCCTACACTGCGGAGTTGGTTTCGGCTGATTTGCAGGGGCGGCCCTTGGAGATGCTTGACGGCGCCTTCGTCGCGGCGGTCAACGGCATCGGGGAAGCGATCGACAGACAGGCGTTGGAAAAAAACACTGCTTGAGAGAGGAGATCGTCATGGGTCAGGGCAACCGGCGCTCGGCCGACCCCGCCGCGCAGGAGATGATGGATTTCGCGCTTCACGCCGGACTGGAGACGGCCTGGGACCGGTTGGAGGCCCAGGAACCGCAGTGCGGCTTCGGCAGGATGGGCATCTGCTGCCGCAACTGCTTCATGGGGCCTTGCCGCATCGATCCCTTCGGCGACGGCGCCCAAGAGGGAATCTGCGGGGCCACCGCCGACGTGATCGTCGCCAGGAACTTGCTGCGCGACATCTGCGCGGGGACGGCGGCCCACTCGGACCACGGGCGGGAAATCGTCCACGCCCTGCTCCTGGCCGCCGAGGGAAAGTCGGACGCCTACAAGATCCGCGGCCCCAACAAGCTCCATGCCTTGGCCCACGAATACGAGATCCCCACGGACGGCCGCTCCAATAACGACATCGCCAAGGATCTGGGCCACTTGCTGCTGGCGGAGTTCGGCAGGCAGGAAGGCACCCTGTTGAATCTCCGGCGAGCCCCGGAACAGCAACAGAAGAACTGGGCGGCCACGGGCGCAAGCCCGCGCGGCGTCGACCGCGAGGTCGTCACCGGAATGCACATGACCAATGTCGGCGTCGACAACGAGGCGGAGCACCTGCTGCTGGCGTCGGTGCGGACCGCGCTGGCCGACGGCTGGGGCGGCTCGATGATCGCCACCGACGTCTCCGACGTGCTGTTCGGCGAGCCGCAGCCCCTGCGGTCCCGGGCGAACCTGGGCGTGCTGCGCAAAGATGAAGTGAACATCGTCGTGCACGGCCACGAGCCGACCCTCTCCGACGTGATCGTGGCCGCCGCCCGCGATCCGGCCCTGCTTGCCGAGGCCAAGGCCAAGGGTGCCCAGGGGATCAACCTGGCCGGGATCTGCTGCACGGCCAATGAGGTTCTCATGCGGCACGGCATTCCCATCGCCGGGAATTTCCTCCAGCAGGAGTTGGCGATCCTGACCGGCGCCGTGGACGTGATGCTGGTGGACGTGCAGTGCGTCTTCCCCGCGCTTACCGAGTTGCAGAAGTGCTTCCATACCAAGGTCGTGTCCACGAGCCCCAAGGCCAAGTTCCCCAATACCCTGCACATCGAATTTCACGAGGAAAACGCGCTGGAAACGGCCAAGGAAATCGTGCGGGTGGCGATCGACAATTACACCCGCCGCGATCCGGCCAAAGTGCGGATCCCCCAAGCCCAGGAGCGGATGGTCGCGGGTTTCACCACGGACGTGGTATTCCAGATCCTCGGCGGCAAGTACCGTCCCAGTTTCCGCCCCTTGAACGACGGCATCCGCACGGGCCGCTTGCGCGGCGTGGCCGGAGTGGTGGGCTGCAACAACCCCAAGTTCCCCCACGACGAATGTCACTTGGCCATGGTCCGCGAGCTGATCCGCAACGACGTGTTGGTCGTGCAGACCGGCTGCAGCGCGATCGCCTGCGGGAAGGCGGGCCTGCTGACGCCGGAGGCCGCCGAGCGGCACGCGGGCAAGGGACTCCAGGAGATCTGCCGGGCCGTGGGAATCCCGCCGGTGTTGCACATCGGCGCCTGCGTGGACAACTCACGGATCCTCACCGCCTGCATCGAAATGGTCAAGGAGGGGGGAATCGGCGATTCCTTGGACAAGCTCCCCGTGGCCGGGGCCGCCCCGGAATGGATGAGCGAGAAAGCCATCGCCATCGGCATGTACTTCGTGGCCAGCGGGATCTTCGTGGTGATCGGCCAGTCGCTCCCCGTCGAGGGCAGCCGCAAGGTCGTCGACCTGCTGACCCAGGGCTTCCAGTCGCACTTTGGCGCCACGTGGGCCTTCCAGCCGGACCCGATCAAGGCCGCGCACTTGATGATCGACCACATCGACCGGAAGCGTCAGGACCTGGGACTGCCGCCGCCGATGTACGAGGTGCCGTACCTGGCCAGGACGGGCGAGGCCGCGACGGCCCGCGGGTCAGTCCAGCCTGGCCAGCCCGCCCCCATTGCAGAGGCCGTGGGGGCCGGGGCCGTTAGTTGCCGTGGACCGGCCGTCGAGCCATGAGTAGTCTCATTGTGGTGCAGGCGTCCCGCCTGCCCAGAAACAGCAGGCGGGACGCCTGCCCAGAAACAGCAGGCGAGACGCCTGCACCACAAGAGTTGAGTTGAGTTGAGGAGGAAACCCAGCGTGAAGCGGATTGTTGCCGACCCCAAGCGGTGCCTGGCCTGCCGTACGTGCGAGTTGGCGTGCGCCGTGGCGCATGCCGCTTCGGACGACCTGGTCCAGGCCGTCCTCTCCCAGCGGGTCAAACCGCGGATTTACATCGAATCGGCGGGCCGTCTGGCCGTACCGTTGCAGTGCCGGCACTGCGAGGACGCGCCGTGCCTGCGCGTCTGTTCGTCGGGCGCGCTATGGCGGGCGGACGAGGCGGGGCCCGTGCTGGTGCGGCAGGAGCGCTGCATTGGCTGCGCGTTCTGCGTGGAGGTTTGCCCGTTCGGGGTGATCCGGCTGGCGCGCGTGGTGCGGGCGGACGCTTCCAACAAGGAATTGGCCGTCCTCAAGTGCGATTTGTGTCAGCAGCCGCAGGCCGCGGGACTGCCGCCGGCGTGTGTCGCCTCCTGTCCGGTCAAGGCGCTATCGTGGCAGGAGGTGGAGGACGTGGCCAGGCGGATGCGAGCGGTCACCGCCGCCGGGCTTGGCGTCGATGCCGGGGTGCTATGATGGAAACCTGCGGCAACACCGTTGCCAATATCATCGATCGCTACGGCGGCGACCCGGGCATGTTGATCCCCATCATGCAGGACTTGCAGACTGCCTGCGGCTACTTGCCTCGCGCCGAGCTCGGGGAGCTTTCCGGGAAGCTGGGCGTGCCGCTGGCGCGGATCTACAGCGTAGCCACCTTTTACGCCTCGTTCCGGCTGGTGCCCAAGGGGGAACACACCATCCAGCTTTGCATGGGCACCGTGTGCTTCCTCAAGGGCGCCGACCAGATCTCGCGGGCGATCCAGCGCGAGTTCGACGTGGTGCCCGGCGGCACCTCGCCGGACGGCAAGTTCACCTTCGCGCCGCTGAACTGCCTGGGGGCCTGTGCCCTGGCCCCGGTGATGGTGGTCGACGGCAACTACTACGGCGGGCTGGCGGTGAATTCCGCCGTGAAGCTGCTGGAGAAGATCGCCGCAGGCAGCCCCGACGCGGCAACCTCCAGCGAGGCTCCGGCGACCAAGAAGAAGCGAGGCGGGAGCAAAAAGAAGTGAGCGCCGTTGCAACGCGGTTTGAATGCCCCGAAGACGTGGAAGCCTGCCGTGGAAAGGTCCTGGCGGCGCGGATCCGCTGGCGCGCCGGGTGCGGATTTGCCTGGGCACCGGTTGCACCGCCAAAGGAGCGCCCAAGGTCTTGGAAGCCTTCCGCCGGGCGGCAGAGCCGCTGGAAGGCGAGTTGGTGGCGGTGGAGACGAAATGCACCGGCTGCCACGGATTCTGCGAGCGCGGGCCGATCGTGATCGTCGATCCCGGCAATATCTTCTACCACGACGTGAGCGAGGAAGACGTCGCCGAAATCTGGAGCGAGTCGGTGCTCGGCGGCCGCCTGGTCCAGAGGCTTCTCTATATCGATCAGGCCACCGGCGTCGTCGCCAGAACGCCGGAGGAGATTCCCTTCTACCGCAGCCAGCGGCGGATCGTGCTGGCCCACAACGGCGTGATCGACCCGACCAGCATCGACGACTACCTGGCGGCCGGCGGGTACGCCGCGCTGACGAAGGTGCTCCGGTCGATGCGGCCGGAAGAGGTAATCGACGAGATGGTCCGCTCGGGCCTCCGCGGACGCGGCGGCGGCGGGTTTCCCACCGGGCGCAAATGGCAATCGGCCCGCAACGCCCAGGGCCAGCCGAAATACACCATCGCCAACGGCGACGAGGGCGACCCCGGAGCGTTCATGGACCGCTCGATCATGGAAGGCGCGCCGCACGCGATCCTCGAAGGAATGATCATCGGGGGCTTTGCCATCGGTTCCACCCAAGGATACATCTACGTTCGCAACGAGTACCCGTTGGCCGTCAAGCATCTTGGCATCGCCATCGGGCAGGCGATGGAGCGGGGGTTGTTGGGCGAGAACATCCTGGGAAGCGGCTGGAGTTTCCACCTCCGCATCAATCGCGGCGCCGGGGCCTTCGTCTGCGGCGAGGAGACGGGGCTCATCGCCTCGCTGCAAGGCCGTTCCGGCGAGCCCCGGCCGCGCCCGCCGTACCCGGCCATCTCGGGCCTGTGGGGCAAGCCCACGCTGATCAACAACGTCGAGACCTGGGCCAACGTCCCGCAGATCATCCTCCAGGGCGCCGATTGGTACGCCTCGATGGGAACGGCCAGGAGCAAGGGAACCAAGGTCTTCTCGCTGGTGGGGAAGGTGAAGAACACCGGCCTGGTCGAGGTCCCTATGGGGATGACGCTCCGCCAGATCATCTTCGACGTGGGCGGAGGCATTCTCGGGAACAAAGCCTTCAAGGCCGTGCAGACCGGCGGCCCGTCCGGCGGCTGCATCCCCGCCGCGCAGCTCGACGAGCCGGTGGACTTCGACCGGCTCACCGAGCTGGGCTCGATGATGGGCTCCGGCGGCATGGTCGTGATGGACGAAGAGACCTGCATGGTGAACATCGCCAAGTACTTCCTCCAGTTCCTCAAGGAGGAGTCGTGCGGCAAGTGTACGCCTTGCCGCGAGGGCATCGCCCAGATGCTGCACCTGCTGGAAGAAATCACCCGGGGGAAAGGCCAGGAAGGCGACCTCCATCGCCTGGAGACGCTCGCCGCCCTCCTGCAAGACACGTCGCTGTGTGCCCTGGGGAAGACGGCGGCCAATCCGGTGCTCTCCACGATCCGTTATTTCCGCGACGAGTACGAGGCGCACATCGGCCGGCGGCGCTGCCCGGCCAAGGTCTGCCCGGGGCTTTTCCTCTATGACATCGACCTGGAGCAGTGCACAGGCTGCGGCGTGTGCGCCAAGAAATGCCCGGTCGCCGGCATCCACGGCGAGCGCAAAGAGCCCCATCGAATCGATCAGGTGAAGTGCGTCAAGTGCGGCGAGTGTTTTCAAGTCTGCGCGTTTTCGGCGGTCGTCAAGGTATAGTAGTTTGTGGTGCAGGCGTCTCGCCTGCCCGGGAAAAGGCAGGCGGGACGCCTGCCCGGGAAAAGGCAGGCGGGACGCCTGCACCACAAGGACGGACGGCACACGGCGTGTGCCTGCTACAAGGAGCAAGCGGGAAGTAAGCGGATGCCTACGGTAACCATCGACGGGAAAACCTGCGAAGCTCGCCTCGACGAGACAATTCTCGCGGTCGCCCAGCGCCACGGCGTCTGGATTCCGACCTTGTGCCACCATCCTGCGCTGGAGCCCTATGCTGCCTGCCGCGTCTGCGCGGTCGAGGTGGACCGCGGCGGTTGGTGGCAGGTGGTGACCTCCTGCAATTACCTGGTGAGCGGGGACCTGGTGGTGCGGGTGCAGTCGGAGCGCGCGGTCCGCGCCCGCCGGGGCGTGATGGAATTGTTGCTGGCGCGATGTCCGGAAAGCCCCGAGCTGCGCGGCTTGGCGGCACGGATGGGAGTCGAGACGGCCGGCTATCCCACGGTCACCACGGCGGAACGGAACTGCATTCTCTGCGGGCTGTGCGTGCGGGTGTGCGAGGAGCGGATCGGCGTTTCGGCGATCTCCTTGGTGGGGCGGGGCGTGGAACGCTCCGTCGCCGCTCCCTTCCGCGATTCTTCGCCCGACTGCATCGGCTGCGGCGCCTGCGCCGCGGTTTGTCCCGTGGGAACGATCGTGGTGCAGGTACACAAGGACGAAATCGAGATTTCACCGTTTAGGACCCGGGTAAAGCTGCTCCGCTGCGCCGGCTGCGGCCGGCCAGTCTCCAGCGAGTTGGCCAAACGGTGCTGGCCCAGCGGGGCGGGCCCACCGTGGCCGAGATGTTCACCAAGGAACCGCTTTGCCCACATTGCAAACGAGAGAACTTCGCCGCGCAGCTCAGCGCCGCCGTCCCCCGCGATAGGGACGGCCGACTGCCGGGCGCGGCCGTCAATTCTGGGAGGTCATGATGTCGAGGGAAGTCTTCACACAGGTCATCCGCGGGGCGCACGAGTGGGTCCGACAGGCCGAACAGGCCCTGGAGAAAGCCTTGGCCGACTACGGCCCGGACAAGCCCGTCGGTTGGGGACCCCAGACCGCTTATTACCTGTCGATGTCGTACTCTTTGATGGGCCTGGAGGTGAGGACCATCGGCCAGTTGCGGCCGCAGATCCAGCACGCCCGCGAGCTGCTCAAACCGATCCCCTCGGACGAAGTGTGGCTTCCTTACCTGGGCGACGGCCTGGACGCCGGGGCGGCCACCATGTTGGCCCAGGAGACGCTGGTGGCCCTGCGGACCGTCAACGGTTACACCACGCCGCCCGGCTATCAAGGCTACATCTCCGACACCATCATGCGGGAGTTGGGGATCCAGTTGGTCGACGGCCGCATGCCGGGGTTTGCGCTGATCCTCGGGCCGGCGCCCAGCACGGAAATCGCCGTCAGTGTGGTGCGCGAGCTGCAGAAGCGGAGCATCCTCACCTTCCTCTGCGCCAACCGCGACGGAAAGACGATGCGCCAACAGATGGTCGAAGGGGGCGTGCTCAAGGACGACGCGCCGTTGAAGGAATGCTGGGACTTGTACGTCGTCCCTGTCGGGCCGGACACGTTGGACGGCATCTACGTGCTCAACTGGTCGATCCGCAGCGCGCTGACCTTCGGCGGGCATAAGCGCGGCGAGTGGCGCAAGTGCCTGGATTACACGAAACGGCGGATCAATGCCTTCGGCATCACTTTCGGCGAGATCCCCGACGACTGGTTCGCCATGGGCGCCGGGGCGATCCTCATGGGGTACCCGGTGATTTCCGATTCGACCACGACCCCCGAGGTCCGTCCCACCGGAGTGACGATCCGCGAAGCGCTGGTGGTGCAGACCGACTACGAGCAGATCGTTCCCACGTGCATCGACACCCGCGCGGTGCGGGTCAAGGTGGAGAAGGTCGACATTCCGGTGGGCTATGCGGCGGCCTTCGAGGGGGAGCGCATGCGCAAGGAGGAGATGCACGTGCAGTTCGGCTACAAGTATTCACCCGCCGTGGAGTACGTGCGGATGGTGGAACCGGGCGAGATCCAGGACGGCCAGGTCGAGGTGGTCGGCCCGGACATCGACTCCGTGGCGGAGGGCGAGGCCATGCCGCTGGCCCTGGAAGTGCTCGTCGCCGGGCGGAAGATGGCCCGCGACTTCGAAGGCATCCTCGAGCGCCAGGTCCACCGTTGGACCAGCCACGCCATGGGCTTCATGCACACCGGGCAGCGCGACCAGATCTGGTGCCGCATCAGCAAGAAGGCTTTCGCCGCCGGTTTCAGGCTTCGCCACCTGGGCACGATCCTGCACGCCAAGCTGCACGATGAATACGGGGGGATCGTCGATAAGGTTGCCGTGCAGATCCTCACCGACGCGCAGCGGGTGAAGGCCAAGATCGAAGAGGCCCGCCGGGCCTTCAACTACCGCGACGATCGCATCGCCGGCATGACCGATGAATCCGTGGACCTGTTTTACAGTTGCACCGTCTGCCAGAGCTACGCCCCCGACCACGTCTGCGTGATCACCCCGCAGCGCCTGGGACTGTGCGGAGCCTATAACTGGCTGGACGGGCGGGCCAACTACGAGATCAATCCCACCGGTCCCAACCAGCCCATTGCCAAGGGCCGCACCCTGGATGCAACCAAGGGCGAATGGGAGGGCGTCAACAAGTTCGTCTTCGAGCGCTCCAACCACAAGGTGGAACGTTTTTGCGCCTACAGCCTGCTGGAATCGCCGATGACCAGTTGCGGTTGCTTCGAGTGCATCGTGGCGATCCTGCCGATGGCCAACGGGGTGATGGTTGTCAACCGCGAGTTCCCCGAGGTCACGCCCTCGGGAATGAGCTTCGGCGACCTGGCCTCGGTGACCGGCGGCGGCGCGCAGACGCCGGGCTTCGTCGGCGTCGGCCGCTTGTACTTGAGCAGCCCCAAGTTCCTGGCGGCCGACGGAGGCGTGAAGCGCCTGGTCTGGATGCCCAAGCAGCTCAAGGAGGCGATCCGCGAGCGATTCCAGAAGGAGGCCCAGCGCGTGGGTGAGCCCGATCTGCTGGATAAGATCGCCACCGAAGAGGACGCCCGGAGCGAAGAAGAAGTGCTGGCCCACCTGGAGAAAGTCGGTCATCCCGTGCTCTCCCTGAATCCCTTGCTATAGTCCCCTCCGTTGGGCTATTGGCGCGCACGTAGCCCGTAGGTTATGCTTGAGCATGACGGGAGCGCGAGTTGTGCGGAGGCACAACCCGCGCCGACTCGATAGGAACCAGCGACCACGGCTGCTTCCCACCTTGCCGCACGCAGGTTATGCTTGAGCATGACGGAACCGGAGTTGTGCAAAAGCACAACCCACCCCCCACTCGACCTCAACCACCGATCACGCCTGTTTCCACCCCTCGGAGATCAGAAGCGATGGCGCTTACCGGCCTGGAGATCTACAAGCATCTTCCCAAGACCAACTGTAAGGACTGCGGCTTCCCCACCTGCCTGGCCTTTGCCATGAAGATGGCTGCCAAGCAGGTGCCGCTGGAAAAGTGCCCCCACGTGACGGCGGCGGGTAAAGCGGCGTTGGAGTCGGCGGCCCGGCCCCCCATCCAGTTGGTGACCATCGGGGCCGATGCCCAGGAAGTGAGGACGGGAAACGAGACGCAGCTTTACCGCCACGAGGAGAAATTCCACCGGCCCACGCTGCTGGCGGTGCGGGTCTCCGACGCGCTGGACGAGACGGCCGCGGCAGCACGCCTGGAAGCCATCGGCAAACTGTCGTTCGAGCGCGTGGGCACGCGGATCGCCGTGGAAATGGTGGCCGTGGACAACCAGTCCGGCGACGCCGGGCGGCTGGAGAGACTGGCCAAGCTGGCCGCGGAGAAAACGGGCCGGGCGTGCCTGCTGATGTCGGCCCGCGCCGAGAACCTCCAGCGGGCCGCGGCTGCGCTGGGCGGACGACGACCGCTGTTGTACATCTCCGATCCCGGCCAGGCCCTGGCGGCCGCGGCGGTCGCCAAGAAGGAGAACTGCCCCCTGGCCGTGCGTGCCGACGGGTTGGATGCCTTGGCCGAGCTGACCACGAAGCTGAACGCCGCCGGGATCGAGCAGATCGTGGTCGATCCGGGCACGCGGGGCCTGAAGCCGACCCTGGAAGCGCTGACCAAGATCCGCCGCGCGGCGCTGAGGGGTTTCCGCCCGCTGGGCTATCCCACGATCGCTTTCACCACCGCCTCGGAGTTGACGCTCCAGGCGATCGAGGCCAGCACCTATGTGACCAAGTATGCGGGAATCGTGGTGACCGACGCCGTTGAGCCCTGGCAGATTCTTCCCGTGCTCACCACCCGGCAAGACATCTTCACCGATCCGCAGAAGCCGGTCGCCGTGCAGCCCAAGCTTTACACGGTGGGCGAGGCGGGCCCCGCATCTCCCGTCCTGGTGACCACCAACTTCTCCTTGAGCTATTACTCGGTGGAAGGCGAAGTGGAGGCAAGCCGCGTGCCCGCCTTCGTCCTCTCGGTCGACACGGAGGGCACTTCGGTGCTCACGGCCTGGGCCTCGGACAAGTTCAATCCCGCCACGATCACCAAGGCCTTGAAGAACTCGGGAGTGGAGTCGAAAGTTTCGCACCGCAAGCTGGTCTTGCCCGGCATGGTCGCCGTCTTGTCGGCCGGCGTGGAAGACGAATCGGGCTGGAGCGTGGAGATCGGTCCCAAGGAGGCCTCGGCACTGCCCGCCTACCTCAAGAAGCACTGGGCGAGTTGAACGTGGCCGGCCTGCACATCCAGTTCCTTCCCGACAAGCGCGAAGCGACGGTCGAGCCCGGCAGCACGCTGCTGGAGGCCGCGCGGAAGGCCGGAGTCTACGTGGGCGCGATCTGCGGCGGGGAGGGGGTCTGCGGCAAGTGCCGGGTGATCGTCCGCGAGGGAGAAGTGACCGGCGATTCCACCGAGTTCCTCACCCGCGATGAAATCCGCCGCGGATACGTGCTGGCCTGCCAGGTGATTCCCAGCAGCGATCTGGCCGTCGAGGTGCCGCCGGAGTCGCAACTGGCGGGCTACGTGGGCATCGGGCAAGACAGCGAGCGGTTCCGCGATTTTACCCATCGCAGCGGCCAACACCCGCCCGCGGAGCTGGCTCCCTTGGTGGAGAAGTTCCCTCTGGCATTGCCCGAACCCACCCTGGATGATCCCACCGCCGACCAGGAGCGGCTCTTGTCGGCGGTGCGGCGAAAGCGCCCGGGGCCGCTGCAAATGGGGCTCAAAGTCACCCGCGATCTGGCCGGCCTGCTCCGCACGCGCCAGACGCGGCGGTCCTCCTGGACTTGGAAGTGGGACGGGCGGGTGACGGCCACCGTAGCCCTGCGCGGCGAGGTGAACGAGCTGCTCTGCGTGGAGCGGGGCCACACCTCGGACCGCAACCTCGGCTTGGCCCTGGACGTGGGCACGACCACCGTGGTGGCCCACCTGGTGGACCTCACCGCGGGGATCACCTGCGAGGCGGCGGCCAAGTACAACTCGCAGATCAAGTACGGCGCCGATGTCATTAGCCGCATCAACCATGCTCGGCAACCCGGCGGCGCCGAGGCCCTGCACCACGAAGTCGTTCAGGACGTGGAGACCCTGATTGACGACCTGGTGAAGCGGGCCCAGGTAGGACGGGGAGACATCCATTGCGTGGTCGCAGCGGGCAATACGGTGATGCTGCACTTCCTCTTGGGGCTGGAAACGGACCTGATCCGCCTCTCCCCCTTTGTCTCCTCGGCCGCCAGTCCGCCGCCGGTGCGGACCGCGGAGGTGGGCCTGCACATTCATCCGCGGGGAATCCTCTACACCTTGCCCATGGTGGGCAGCTTCGTCGGCGGGGACATCACCGCGGGGGTTCTCGCCTCGGGGATGCACCGCAGTGGAGAAGTGTCGCTGCTTTTGGACATTGGCACCAACGGCGAAGTGGTGCTGGGCAACAAGGAATTCCTCGTCGCTTGTTCAGCCTCCGCGGGGCCGGCTTTCGAGGGAGGCTCGGTCAACTGCGGGATGCGGGCCAGCAGCGGGGCCATCGACAGCCTGCGGATCTTCCGCCCCGGACTGTCCGTGTCGGCCACGACCATCGACGGCCGCCCGCCCATCGGCATCTGCGGCACCGGCCTGATCGATGCCCTTTCGGGAATGTTTCTCGCCGGCGTGGTCGATCGCAGAGGCCGCTTCCGCATGGACTCGGCCCGCGGCCGCGTCCGCGCATCCCCGGAGGACCAACAGCCGGAGTTCCTGCTCGTCTCCGCCCGGGAGTCCGGCGGCGATCGCGATATTGCCTTGACCCAGACCGACGTGGAGAACCTGATCCGCACCAAGGGCTCGATCTACGCAGCCGCCGACTCGCTGGTGGGATCGGTGGGTCTTTCCTTCGCTGACATCGAGAAGGTCTACATTGCCGGCGCGTTCGGCAACCGCCTGGACGTTTCCAGTTGTATCGCCATCGGCCTGCTGCCCGACGTGCCTGTCGACCGCATCCGCTTCGTCGGCAACAGCTCCGTGGCCGGGGCCAAGCTGGTGATGCTCAGCCGCGCCATGTTCGACGAGGTGCAACAGATTCGCGATCGCATGACCTACCAGGAACTGATCGTGGACCCCGCATACATGGAGCGGTTCACGTCGGCCTGTTTTCTGCCGCACACCGACATTTCCCGCTTCCCCTCGGTGGCGGCGAGGCTCGACGGCCGGGGGGCAAGGACCGAGACAGCACGGCACGCAGGCAACCGGGAACCAAGGAACCAAGCGTAACGGCAGGTGAAAAAATAACCTGTGTAATTTGCCCTTGTGGTGCAGGCGTCCCGCCTGCATATTCCCAGGCAGGCGAGACGCCTGCACCACAAAAGCTTCAGCAAGCGGTTTTTTCGCGGACCGTAACGGCCGGGTCGGCCGGGCGGGGACTCCGTCGTATCGCGGCGGTTGGATGACATCAGTCAAAAGGAGTGGAATTGGGGATCTCATTGGCGATTGCCGGCAAAGGGGGCACGGGAAAGACGACTCTTTCCGCGCTGATCGTCCGCGCGCTGGGAGAACTCCATGTTCGGCCGGTGCTGGCGGTCGATGCCGATCCCAATTCCAACCTCGCCGAGGCCCTGGGCGTGGCGCCGGGCATGCCCTTGGCCCAGATCCGCGAGCAAGGTTCCAGCCCGGAAGGGTCGCCTCCCAGCGGCATCGGCCGGGCCCGCGCCATCGACGACGAGATCCAGAGAGCGATCGCGGAATCCCAAGGCTTCGACCTGATCGCCATGGGCCGGCCGGAAGGCCCGCGCTGCTACTGCTACGTCAACAACCTGCTGCGGCGGTCGCTGGACTCGCTGGCGGCCAACTACGCCGCGGTGGTCATGGACAACGAGGCGGGCATGGAACATCTCTCCCGCCGAACCACCAACAATGTCGATTTCCTGGTCGTGGTTACCGACTGCACTTTGCCTGCCTTGCGCGGCCGAGCGGATCCTGGCCTTGTCCCACGAGCTGCCGATCCGCATCGGTCACCGCGCCGTGCTGGTGAATCGCGTCGGGCCGGACAAAGCGCCGGAGCCGATCCAACGGAGGCTGGCCGATCTTTCGGTGGCGCGTCTTCCCGACGTGCCGCAGGACGACCGGCTGGAGCAGGCCGGCGCCGTGGGACGCGACGTGTTCAGCCTGGGCGCCGAAAGTGCGGCGGTCAGGGCAGTTTACCACGTGGTCCAAACCCTTTGCGCCGCCTCGCCGGCGTAAGGAAGGAGAGCGAAAATGACGGTTCCCGAGGTCAAAGAAAAATGGTCAGCCCGAGTCAATAAGCTCACCATCGGGGCAACCCGGGCCGAAGGAGGAACGCGGGGCTCGACCGTCACCGTGGGCGGCGGCAGCGGCATCCCCTTCTTGAGTTTTGACGGGGAGATGCCTTGTCGCCCCGTCATTGCCCTGGACGTGCTGGACCAGGAGCCCTCCGGTTGGCCCAAGCCGCTGGAAGAGGTCTACGGCGACGTCTGGTCGGACCCGGCGGCCTGGGCCCGCCGGGCCAAGGAGCTTGGGGCCGAGCTGATCAATTTGCGCCTCACAGGCATCCACCCGGACGAGGGGGATTGGCCTGCCGAGCGCACCGTGGAAATCGTCAAAGCGGTGCTCTCGGCAGTGGATCTTCCGCTGGTGATTTGGGGCTGCGAGGTGCCTGCCAAGGACCAGCAGGTGATGCCCAAGGTGGCCGAGGCGGCGCAAGGCGAAAACTGCCTTTTGGGCTCCGTGACCGAAACGGAGTATCGCACCCTCACTGCCGCCGCGCAGGCCTACGGACACAAGCTGATCGCTGCCTCGCCTTGTGACATCAACAAGTCCAAGCAAGTCAACATCCTGGTGAGCGACATGGGATTTCCCTTGGCGGACGTGGTCATCTATCCCAGTACGGCGGCACTGGGTTACGGAATGGAATACATCTACTCGATCCTGGAGCGTGGGCGGCTGGCTGCGCTGTCCGGCGACCGGCTCATGGCGCAGCCGGTGATCTTGGATGTAGGCTACGAGGCGTGGCGGGTCAAGGAAGCCCGCTCCGGCGACGAGCTGGCCCCGCTCTGGGGGCCGCTAAATTACCGCGGTCCGGCCTGGGAGGCCGTGACCGCCAGCAACCTCTTGCAGGGCGGAGCCGATCTCTTGGTAATGCGCCATCCCCAGGCCGTGGAGGCCGTACGCGGCGCAATCAGTCAACTCGTGGGAGGAGAAGCCAGATGATCATCTTCAGCGAACGGATCAACGGCATGTACCGCGACGTGCGCGGAGCCATCGGTGAGCGCAACAAGACCGTGATCCAGGACTTGTTGCGGCCTCAGGTGGAGGGCGGGGCCGACGTGATCGACGTGAACCTCGGGCCCAGCAAGGGAGACCCCGTGGAAAACTTCGTCTGGCTGGCCCAGACGGTTCACGAGATCACCCCCAAGCCCATCTCGCTGGACAGCGCCAAGGCCGACCTGCTGGTCGCGGCGCTGCCCAAGGTCAGGCAGGCCCTGCCCGACACGAAGTTGCTGATCAACTCCTGCACGGCGGCCCCGGCCGTGATGGGCAAGCTGCTTCCCGTGACCGCGGCCAACCGCGCGGGGGTCATCGGCCTGACCATGGATCAGGAGGGAGTGCCCAGCAACGTGGAAAAACGCGTGGAGTGCGGTGCGGCTTTCCTGATGGCCGCCATGGAGCAGGGCATCCCCGTCGAAGACGTCTACATCGATCCGATCATCTTCCCCATCCACGCCTCCGCCAAGCAGCCGAAGAACGTGCTGGAGGCGCTGCGACAGTTGGCCAACGTCAGCGACCCGCCGCCGCATTTCATCATCGGGCTTTCCAACGTCAGCCAGAAATGCCTGATGAACCGGCTGCTGAACCGGAGCTTCCTCGTGATGTGCCTGGCGGCCGGCCTGGATGCGGTGATCATGGACGCCGCCGACAAGGACCTCGTGGAAGCCGCCGTGACCGCGGAAGTGTTGCTCGAGAAGCATCTTTACAGCGACGACTACATCAAAGCCTGGCGGATGCAGAAAGGGCTCTAACCCTCCGCGTCGGGAAGGATCATTCAGCCCAAAACGCCTCGGCAAACCAGGTGAAGGCGCGAACCTCGCCGACCGCGGCGGCGCGTGGGCTGGGAGGCAGCTCGACGTAGCAATTCGCGTCGCAACTGCGGCACAGGTCGGCCGAACTCAGGCCGGGCCGCAAGGCGATCCGCCAGCCCGTGCACGATCCGGGGGCATATTCCGCGCGCGGGAACGAAGTGCGTCCGGCCTTCCTTGGGCTCGATCGTCTGGAGCAGTTCACCCTGGAAGCGCGGGGCAGGAGCGCTCCGGCCGCTCGTCTTCCCAATGGCCGCCGCCACGTAACGGTGAAACCCCAAATGGCAGGCCAGGGGATTGCCCGGCAAACCGAAGAGCAGTTGCCGGCCTTTTCGCGCCAGCAGCAGGGGCTTGGCGGGCTTCTGCTTCACGCCGCGAAAGACGATCTCGGCGCCGTAGCGGACCAGGGCCTGGGGCACCAGGTCGTAAGTTCCCAGCGAAACGCCGCCGCTGAGTAGAATAATGTTTCGGTCGGCCATCTCCTCCAGCGCCTGCACGATCCGGTCCAACCGATCCTCCACCTGCCGTTGCGGCGGGTCGGGGATGCGCAGTTGACGGGCCATGGCGGCCAGCATGGGACCGTTGGAATCGCGGATTTGGCCCGGCCCGGGTTGTTGCCCGGACGCCGCCAGCTCGCCGCCCGTGGTGATGATTCCGAGGGTCGGGCGAGGGATGACCCGGACCGATGCCATGCCGAACATGGCCATCGTGCCGACGGTCAGCGGGGTCACGAGCTGACCGGCTGAGAGCACGCGCTGCCCTGCGCGACATTCGCTGCCGAGCGGGACGATATTCTGCCCCGGCTTGATCGTGCCCGGCAGTACGACGCGCCTGTCGTGCCGAGAGACCTGTTCCACGGGCACAACGGCTTCCGTCCCGGAAGGACAAGGCGCGCCGGTCATGATTTCCAGGCATTCTCCCGCGGCCAGATCGGCGGGCCAAAGCGAGCCTGCCGGAATTTCCCCAGCCACCGGCACGCTCTTGCCGGCGTCGGCCAGCCGGACCGCGAATCCGTCCATCATCGACCGGGAAAAAGGCGGGCAATCGCGCTCGGCGAAGATCTCTTCCGCCAGCACCAGGCCGCAAGCCTCCGCCAAAGTTGCCGATTGCGGCTCCAGCGGGCTGGCCGCCCGGACGACCAGGTCCAAGGCTTCTTCCGGGCTGATCATGTTATCCGTGGACGTCCAATCCGTGGAGCACCAGGTGCAGGTGTTCCAAGGTGCTGAGAATTTCGGGAAGGTACTCTTCGACCGCGCGGACGCTGCCGGGCAGACAGTAGATCTGCGTTCTTCCGGCTACGCCCGCAATCGCGCGGCTGAGCCGTGCGCAAGGGTTTTCCGCGCCGAACTTTGCGCGGATCTGTTCGATGATGCCGGGGATCAGCTTGTCGCAAAGCGGAGCGACCGTCTCCGGCGTGATATCGCGCGGACCGAGCCCTGTTCCTCCCGTGGTGAAAATCACGTCGGTCTCGCATTGCCGGCCGCCGAGGATCTGCAGCCGCAGTTGCTCGGGGTCGTCGGGAAGCACGCAGGTAGTGATGACGGGATGCCATCGGCGGGCGGCAAAGAAGGCCTCCAGCAATTCTCGCAGCCGCGGTCCCGATCGATCGGAGTAGTCGCCCGCCGCGGCCCGGTCGCTCAGGGTGATCACCATGCACTGCAAGGGTCTGGGGCGATGTTCTGCCGGCACCCCCGCCGCACGGTTCCACTGCGCAGGACTCGGGCAAAGATTCCCTCCGAGGGCATGACGCACTTGCCGACTTGTTGGAAGATCGCGCAGCGCGAGCCGTGGCACTCTTTGCCGATCTGGGTGACCTCCAATTCGACGTTGCCCAGGAGGATCCGGTCCAGCGGCGCAACCGCCCGGGACGGCAAGCCGCGATAAGTGACGTTCTCGCCGAACTCGCCCGGCGCGACCGGCCGGCCCAGGGCGCCGGCGAAGCGATCGACACTCTCTTGGTCCAGGAGGCTGAGTTGCCTGTGCCAACGTCCGCGGTGGGCGTCGCCCACGATGCCCAGGTCGTCGACGACGATCTCTTCGACGGGCCGCTTGGCCGTGCCCTTCTCCGCGGCGACGTTCAGCGAAACGATTTCAAGCCTCGTCATCGTACTTGGTCTTCTCCAGGAGGACGATCGGCCCGATGCGCATCTGCTTGTCGGCGGCCTTGCACATGTCGTAGACCGCCAGCAGCGCCACGCTCACGGCGGTGAGGGCTTCCATCTCCACGCCCGTGCGCCCCGTGCAGGCGACCTCGCTGGTGGCGCTGACGCCCCCCTCGCCCAGCTCCACGGTCACGGCAACATGGTCCAGGCTGAGCGGATGACAGAGCGGGATCAGCTCGCTGGTGCGCTTGGCCGCCTGGATCCCCGCGATCTCGGCGACCCCGAGCACGTTTCCCTTGGCGATCTGGTTGCAACGGATCAGGTCCCGGGTGGCGGCGGCCATTTCGATGGTCCCCGCGGCGCGAGCCATGCGGCGCTGCGGCCTCTTGCGGCCGACGTCGACCATGCGGGCACGTGCCTGGGCATCTACGTGCGACAGCTCGCTCATTTCAGCCTCCGATGGCGTGCATGGAAAGATCGGTGCAGGCGGAGCCGGCCCGCGGCTTGAGGTTCAAGGCCCGGGTCAAGGCTTCGCCGGCTCCCAGCTCGCGGACGCGAAAGCCCAGGTTGGAGAACAAGCATGGGCGGACGACGCCGTCGCTGGTCAGCCGCAAGCGGTTGCAACGTGGGCAGTCGCCTCCATGCCCGCCGTCGACGACCGTGAAGGTGCCGCGCGCCAGGTCCATCCGGCGGATGAAGCGGACCTCCAGGCCGGCCGACGCCGCCAGCCGGGCCACGTCGCGGGCATCCGGCTCCCAGGGGCCGGAGCGGACCACGCAGTTCAACCGCAGCGGGGCCAGCCCGGCCTCCAGCGCGGCATCGATGCCCGCCAGCACCTGCCGCACGTCGCCGCCGCGCGTGATCGCCGCATAGCGTGCCGGGTCCACGGCGTCCAGGCTGACGTTGACGCGGTGAAGCCCGGCGGCTGCCAGCCAGCGGGCGTAGCGGGCCAGCAGCGTGCCGTTGGTGGTCATCGCCAGGTCGCGGACCGATTCGATCGCGGCCAGCAGGCGCACCAGACCGACGACGTTTTTGCGCACCAGAGGCTCGCCGCCGGTGAGCCGCAACTTGGTAATGCCCATGGACGCTGCAGCCCGCGCCACCTCGGCGATTTCCTCCAACGACAGGATGTCCCGCCGGCGCAGCCGCGGCGCCCTTCCCGGCGGCATGCAATACTCGCAGCGGAGGTTGCAGCGGTCCGTTACGGAGATCCTCAGGTAGTCGATCCGCCGCCCGTAGGAATCAATCATCTTCGGCCGCTCCTCGGCTCAGAGGGTTTGTCGCCACCGGTGCAGGTCCTCCGGAGTGTTGATGTTGAGCAGCCGGGTGGCGTCGTCGATGCGGACGGCAATGGCCCCGAGCGTGCGCCAAAGCCGGCCCACTCCGTAACGGCCGGCGGCGACGGCCGCCGATACCGCCAATAGCGATGCGACCGGCACCACGGCGCAGAGCGGATGACCGCGGTCCACGGTCCGGGCGATGGCCACCCGATCCGGCGCCGAGGCGTGGACCCGCAGGAGAGCCGTGATTTCGTCGGCGGAGATGTTCGGCACGTCGCAAGGCAGGAACAGCACGGAGTCATAACGTCTGGCCAGGTGAGACAGCGCCGCCTCGATCCCGCCCAAGGGGCCAGCGCCCGGGTGCAAGTCGGCGACGATGGTTTTGCCGAAAAGAGCATAGGGCGGCGCCTCGTTGGCGGCCAGAATTACCTCGTCGATTCCGGCTGCGGCAAGTCTACCGATCAGCCGCTGGATGAGGGTGCCATCGGTGGCGGCAGGCAACAGACCTTTGCACATTCCTCCCAGCCTCGCCGCTTTCCCGCCGGCGAGGATGGCGGCGGCGATTCTCATGGGGTCTCCCGTTGCCGTCGTCTGCACAATGTGCCCTGCTGAATCCCCCGGCCGCGACTGGCGTGGCGTCGAATCCCCTCTCCGCGGGCAGCGGCCACGGAAAAGCGGGGGGGGCAGCCGTAGTCGCCGATTGTTTTCCCAGACCTTCTTGACACGCCCGATCACTTGGCGATAACGAGGATAGTGCTACGATTGATCCTAACAGAAAACGGCGGCGGCGGGAACCCCTTGACCGCGGAACATGAAACGCATCCACATCATCGGCCGCAAGAATCACGGCAAGACCACCTTGATTGTCGATCTATTGCGCGAGTATTCGCGCCGCGGCGTGCGGGTGGGATGCATCAAGCACTCTCCCCATCGCCACGAGCTGGATTCGCCCGGCAAAGACTCCCATCGCCATCGCGCGGCCGGCGCCCAGCCTGCGGCGATCATCACCCCGGACCTCCTCGGCATCTACCTTGCGCCGGGCGGCGCCGATCCCTACGGCTTGATGGCTTCGCTGTTCGCCGGCTGCGATTTGGTTCTGGTGGAGGGCGACGTTGAGGCTTCGGCCCCCAAGGTCGAAGTCTGGCGGCAGCAGATCGGCGGAGATTGTCTGGCCGCCGCGCGTGACGACGTCTTGGCCGTCATCAGCGACGACCGCGCGGAGGTCCGCGTTCCGGTGCTCGCTCGGCGCAACCTGGAAACCCTGTCCTATCGCATCATGGACATGGCCGGGCCCGCGCTGCGCACACAGCGGAATCCGTAGGCCTCATACCCGAAGCAGACGTCGGCAAATCCCGGCGGCTCGCTGTGCCGGGCCGACGAGCGGCAGTCGTCCTCGCCGCTCATCCAACTGCCGCCGCGCAGCACGCGTTCCGAGCCGGCGGCCGGGCCGCGAGGATTCTCGGCCGCCGCGGCAGGGTCGTAGCGCTCGGCGTAGTAATCGTTGCACCATTCGGCTACGTTCCCGTGCATGTCGTAAAGCCCCCAGGGATTGGGCCGCTTCTGCTTCACCGGGTGCGTCGTCTTCTGGGCACAAGCCTTGAACCACCCATGCCTGGCCAACCCGCCGGGATCGTCGCCGAACGACCAGCGGGTGGCCGTCCCGGCGCGGCAGGCATACTCCCACTCCGCCTCGGTCGGCAGCCGGTAGCCGTCGGCCGTGAAATCGCAGGCCAGCGTTTTCAGGTGGTAACAGGGCGCAAAACCTTCGCGGGCCGAGCGCATGTTGCAGTACTGCACGGCTGCATACCAACTGACGCGCTCCACGGGGCGGTCGGGCCCCTGCGCCTTCGAGGGATTGCGGCCCAGGATCGCCTGAAACGAGGCTTGGGTCACCTCGCAGACGTCCATGTAAAATGCGGCCAGGCGGACGCGATGGGCCGGCTTTTCGTCGCTCTCGCCGCGGTCGTCGCCCAGGACGAACTCCCCCGCCGGGATGAGCGCCATATCGATCCCCGTCTTGGTGCGGATCGTCTTCGCGATCCCGGAGACCGTTGGGGTGGATCCCGGCGACGCTTTGCGCTGGGTGCAGCCGCCGGCCAGCAGGACGAGGGCCGTCACACTCAGTAGCACCGTTCGCATGGCTGAAGATTTCCCCGTCCCTAAGTTGTGGTGCAGGCGTCCCGCCTGCGCTTCTGGGCAGGCGGGACACCTGCACCACAATGAATTGTGCAACTCAATCTCTTGCCGACTCGTAACCCCGCTCAATGCCTCGGCGCCTCGTACGACGTTGCGTTGCGGAGGGCCTTTTGCGTGCGGGCGCGGATCTCACGTGCCACCTCCGCCGCGCGGGGGTCGGCGGCCAGCGCCAGGGCCGCCCGCTGCCGCAAGACCTTCACGGCGTTGCGGCACTCGCCCACCAACTCATCCTGATTGCCGCCCACGTCAACGATGGCGTGGGTAATCGACGTGCATTTCTTCAGGGCATCTTCCCCTTCGTAATCCAAGAGCGTCTTGCGGAACTTCTCCGTAAGGTCGACCACGTACTGGGGCGTCTTGATGGCCGCTTTGCGCCGGGCCACCGCCGCGTCGATCTCTCGCGCCGAGGCTTCCAGGTCGGCAAGCAGGCCGGACAGCTCCGGATGGTCGTTCTGCTGCTGCTGGAGGTAGGCGAGCGTTTCGTGTCCAAAATCCACGTACTGCTCGATCCGCCCGCGAATATGCTTCACGAAGACCACCACGTCGTCGAGAAGTCTCTCGATATCGGCCCTTCGCCGCTTCTGCTGCTTGGCAGAGTAGATGGCCGCCAGGGCGTCGCGGGTGGCGCAGGTGGCGCGTCCCTTCCTGGTAGCCCCTTGTCCTTCGACGTCGAGGATATACTCGCACGGCCCGACGCCCAGCGTCGCCCGCACCAGGTCCACCACGGTAAACTCGCCGAGCGGCGTATCCTTGGCGCGCTGGATGGGGTAGATCACGGCCGGGCCCTCGAAGCGGTCCGGTTTGGTGAGCGGCTGGAGATGTCCTCGGCGCGCCTGATCCAACCAGCAGGGATAAAGAAAACTGCCCAACACCGTGGTCCAGCGTTTGCGATCGGCGGGCAGCGTCTCGGGGGATCCAAACCAACCGTACTTGAGGAACTCGCCGCTTTTCAGTTGCGCCGCCATTTCCCAACTGGCGGTCAATCGGCCGCGCAGTCGCCAGTCGACGCGCCACTGGGCGGCGTAAGGCGCCGTCCAGTCCAGCGCGAGGACCTTGCCCGCGTCCTCCTTGGTCACGCCGCGCTGGTGCCAGATCCCGGGGGCCTCGACGATCGCCACCCAGATCTTGCCGCCCTTGCCGTACGAGATCCGGCTTGAGCGGACGAGCCTTCCCCCCTCCTCTCCGGAGAGATTGATCCGGGCGTCCTGGCCACGGTTGCCGGCGACGGCCATCACGATCGCCTGCCGGTCGGGGAGCAGGTGCAGGAGGAAGTTCTCGCTGGGTATTTCGGCCGAGGCCAGGGGGATCTCGGCCGCATCGATCACAATGTCGTCGGCGAAGAAGTCGGGAAGGACGAGCAACCGGCAGGGCGCCTCGACGCTCAGCCCCTCGACGCCCTCGCGCGGCTCGGTGCTGACGAAAGTCTGCCCCATCGTCAGCCCATAGCGGACGGTGAGTTTTCGGCCGCCGGGCGATTCGTACGTGGCATCCACGGCCGCCTGGCTGGGATCGCTGGTCACGACGGCCACCGCCTGCAGTTTTGCCGCCGGTTCCTCGCCCGCCGGCGCCAACACCGCGCGAAGGGCCGGTCCGGCGTGGCCCATGCCGTAGAGTTCCGCCCCTTCCGCCCCGCGGCGGAGCACCAAGGCCAGACGATCGTTGGCCAACACCGCGTCGCCGCGGAAGCGATGGCCGGCCGCGTCCTCGGGCAGTTGCACCCAGCCCTTTCGCCCGACGATGGCCCGTCCCGCCAGCGGCGCAGGCGATGCCTGTACGGTATCCAGCAGCGCCACCGCCGCGGCGGCCATCTCTTCACGAGCGGCCTGCTGGTAGGGAAGATAGTCGCCTTCCGCCAGGCGGAACATGTCCAGGCGGAATTCGGCGTCACGCTGCTTGCAGCTCACGTAGGAAAACCATCCTTGCGGAAAGGGTTTGTCGATCTTGAAGGTGACGTGCAGCTCCGTCCACTTGTCCTTGGTGACGGTCTGCGGCGGCGTCGAGGCGGCCCGGTCGTAGGGGTCGCCGCGACGCTCGATTTCCAGCCGCAAGGCGACCGGCCCCTTGACGCTTTTGGCCAGCGCCGCGAAGGTGTAGGTCTTGCCCACGTCCGGGGCTTCCATCGTCTGGCCGAACTGGACGCCCCAACCGTCTACGGCGCCGATGCGCAGCAGCGCGCTGCGCTGGCCGGCCGCCGCTTCCTTCTCGTCCACCGTGAACTGCGCGACCGTCTTGCCCGAGCGGTCCAATTGCCACTGGTCGCGGCCGTTCTCGAAACTCGGGTTGCCGAAAAGGTTTTCCGCCGCGTCGGCGGCCGGCACGGCCCAGGCCGCGAGAATCCAACCAGCGGCAACGGCGAGCAGACACCATCGTTCCCGAGCCGCGCATCTCATCGCGTTCATCATGTGAGCCTCTGGATAATGGGGAATTCCGTAGGACGGATTGCTAATCCGCCCGCCATTTCCGGACGGATTAGCAATCCGTCCTACGGGCGATCTGGCAGCTATTCTTCGGCCCATCCTTTTCATTTCGTTCGCAGCATTTCCTCAGCCTTGGATCGGACCTTTCCGGCTAATTCGGCGTCGCCGGGATGATCCTCCGCCAGCATGGCGGCCGACTGTCTCAACCAGCGGGCCTTCATCCGGCAAACGGCCAACGTGCGATCCTGCTCGGCGCCGAGGGCACGGAGACTCGCCCCGAGCTTCTCGCAGCGGGGCGCCGCGTCGTCCGTGCCGATCAGGTCGACCACCTCGTCGGCCAGTTGCCGCGCGCGGAGGGCGCGACCCTGCGCGACAGGCAGCAATACGAAGACGCCTGGCCCCGGCGAATCGAGGATCCCCTTCAGCAATGTGGCCCCGGCGGCCGGTGTCCGCCCGGCGGCAGCCGCGCCGCAGAGCCGATTCACTTCGTCGAACATGCGGCGGTAGCGAACGATCCTCGCGTCGGCCTGGCCGACGTGCTCGACCATCTGGGCCAGCCGTTGGCGGATCTCGCCGGCGGCCTTTTTCTCCTTCTTCCGGCTGAACTGCTTCTCGATCCAGGTCATCACGTTGTCCGGCGTGGGGTTGTCATCCGAGGCCAGCCCCTCGGTCTGAAGGATATACTGACAAGGGCCGACGCCCAGCGTGTTGCGGAGGATGTCGATGGGCGTGAACGTCGTCAGCGGTGTGGCCTGGGTGCGATCCAGGGCGTAAACCAGCTTCTCGGGAAGAGGGAGGGGCGGCGTCAAGCTTCTCGAGGATTTGGGCGTCGCGAATCCAAGTCGACGTGGCTTCGAACGAACCCTGCAAGAAATCAACGCGCCACTTGGCCGGAAAAGGCGGTTTCCACTCCGACGCCTTCGCTGTCTTGCCCGGCAAAGCGGCCGCCTGCTCGTGCCACAGGCCGGTCCCTTCCAGGCAGGCGACCCAGAGAGGCTTGTCCGCGGCTGCCTGAATCTCGCAACCGCCGATCCGCGGCGCCGGCCCCGCCGTGGACTGAAGGGCGACCGCCTCCTGCCGGTGGGAGGACCAGACGCACATCACTTGGGCGTTGCCCGCGTCCAGCAGCGACAAGAGCATGTTCTCGGCAGGCAGCCGCAATCGCGGGCGGGATGCCGTCTGGGAGCCGAAGACCATGTCGTCGCCGAAGAAGTCGGGGATCACCACGTAACGGGTCTCGGCCAGCACGGCCAGCCGGTCGGTCTCTCGGCCCGGCCGGACCTCGACGATCATCTGGCCCGCCGTGATGCGGTACTTGAGCGAACAGGAGCTGCCGTCGGCCAGGGCGAAGTTGGCAGTCAGCGCCACGGCCGCGGGCCCGTTCTCGGAAATCCGCACCGAGGCCAGCGCGGTCGGTTTGCGGCCGGATAGGGCTCGTGGGGAGATCTCCACGCGGTATTTTGGACCCGCCGACGTCTGTCCGTAGACTTCGGCCCCGGCCCCGGCCCAACGGAGCACCAGCGCGAGCCGGTCGTTCAAGACGACGGCGTCGCCGCGGAACTTGTGCGTCAGATTATCTTCCGGCACCAGGGTCCAGCCGGCTTTGGGGTCCAGTTTTGCGGCGGACCGAATGCCTGCCGAGGAGGCGCCGGTGTCGTACAGATACGTGCTGGGCGTGCCGGGCTGGTAGTCGGCAGCGGCAGCCATGAGGCCCCAGGGCATCAACTGAGGAAAAGAATATGTCAGAAACAATATGAAGAGAAGCGTTGGAAGGCGAGGGCCGGGTTGTTTCACAACCGCAGCGTGGGGACGGGCAAGAATGCCCATCCTACGGCCGCTGTAGGTTGGGCATTCCTGCCCGACGGTTGGGCATTCCTGCCCGACGGTTGGGCATTCCTGCCCGACGGTAGCTCCCGCGGTTTGGAAACAGCTTCTTATCTTCGTTTCCATCATCTTCATTTTCGCGGTGGCTACCTCGCATCCGGATTCATGTCGGAGCTGCCTTCGGTCAGTTTCACCGGCGTGCCTCCCTGGGCCGGGATCGTATAAAGCTCCCAGGGGCCGCGCTCCGACTGGCCTTGGCAGTAGAGGATCGATTTCCCATCGGGGGTGAAACGGCCGTAGCGCTGCACTCCGCCGAACCAGGTCACGGGACGATTCTTCTTGCCGTCAGGGTCTATGGTGTAGAGGTGGGCCTCGGTTTCGTAGACCAGACGTTTCCCGTCCGGCGACCAGTGCGGCTGGCAGGCCCCTTGCTTGTCGTAGACGGCTTTCGGCTCGCCGCCGGCGGCGGGAACGAGATAGACGGCGTTGCCCGCGTCCCACCGGCAGGCGAAGGCGATCCAACGCCCGTCCGGGCTCCAGGATGCGCCTGAGCAGTGCGGCCAGTCTTTCGGGCTGATGCGTTTCTCCTGCCCGCTGGCCAGTTGGCGAGTGAACAGTTGCTCGTTGCGCCGCAGCGCGATGGCCCGGCCGTCCGGCGACCATGCGGCCTGGTCGCCGTCGCAGATCCGCTCGAGCTTGCCGCCGTCGCGAGACATTTTCCAGACGCCCGTCGCTGCGCCCGGGTGGAGGTGAAGAGTATCGACTTCCCGTCGGGGCTGAACATGGGATCGACGTCGTGTTCGTCGGCCGCGGCGCTGGTCAACTCGCGCAGCGCCGATCCGTCGGGCTGCGCACACCAGATCCGCCACGGGCCGGAGCGGTTGCTGGAAAAGATGATCTGCCACGCGGCCGGCGGCCCGGACGCGCCGTCCTCGGGGGCTGCCGCCTCTGCGGCGGCGCACCACCACGTCCCCAGGATAGCCGCCCACGCCAAACCGAGCCACAGCGGAAGCACGTGGTAGGGTGGCCTCATGGTTGCCTTCCACTTTCTCAAGTACGCTTCCGCCGGATGAACCTCCTTGTTGAATATCATTGATGTCCCCTTTTTCTGCTCCGCGGCTTTTCAATGGCGCGGGGCTTCATAGGGCGTCGGGTTCCGCAGCATCGCCTGGGTGCGGGCGCGAATCTCGGCGGCCACGTCCTTCAACTCGGGATTCACCGCCAGAGCAATTCCCGCGCGCTGCCGGAGCGTTTTCACGATCATCCGGCAGGAAGCGACCAGCCCGTCCTGGGCCCCGCCAATGGAGGTGAAGATCGCCATCTGCGCCGCGCAACGCTGATAGGCGTCTTTTCCCGTTGCCGTCAACAGCTTCCGCCGGAAGTCTTCCGCGCACTGCCGGGCCAGCGCCGGGGTGCGGATACTCTCCCTCTTCTCGTCGAAGAGCTGATCGAGGCGTTTCGTGATCGCCAACAGCTCGTCACAGAACGGCCCGCAACGCGGATCGCGGCGTTTCTGCTGCCGGAGGTAGTCGCTCGTCGTGTGGCCGAATTGCACGTACAGGTCGATCCGCTCGCGCACGTTGCTGATGAAGGCGACCGCGGCGTCCAGTTGTTCTTCGATTTCGGCCCGTTTTTCCAGTTGGGTCCCTTCCTGGTAAATGGCGTTGACGACGTCCCGCGCGTAGCAGGTGGCGACGCCCCGGGAGTTACGTTTCTGCCCCTCCAGGTCGAGGATGTATTGGCACGGCCCGACGCCCAACGTATCGCGCACCAGGTCGACCACCGTCAGCTTGTCCAAAGGCGTGGCCAGCGGCGAGGCCTTGGCCCGGTCCAGCGGATAGACGACCACCGGGCCGGCAAAGTTGTATACCGGGCCGCCCTCGCTGTAACGGCGCTGTTGGAGCGGCTGCAGGAAGCCCAGGCCGTCGCTTTGGACCCAACAGGGAAAGGAGAAACCGCCCAGCACCGGGTTCCAGCGCTTGCGGCCGGGCTTGTTCCAGTCCCGCGGCCCGAACTCCTTGCCGAAACTCTGACCCTCGCTCTCGTTCTGGCCGAACCATCCCTGCATGACGTACTTGCCGCCGGGCTGCTCCAGCAGCATCTCCCAGCTCTCCGTCATCTTGTCGACGGTGCTCCAGTCGACGCGCCACAAAGCGGGAAACGGCATCTTCCACCCCAGGCCGACCGTCTTGCCGGCGTCGGCCAGGGCCACGGCGTGCTCGTGCCAGATTCCCCGATCGGCCAGCACCGCGACCCAAATGTGCGGTTTCTTCCCATAGCAGACGTCCGCGGCCGCGATCTGCCGCGGCGCGGGATCCGAGAGCGTGACGGCGACGTCGCTTGCCCGCGACTCCGACACCGTCATCACGATCGCGTCTCCGCCGGGGATCATCTGCAGCAGGAAGTTCTCGCTGGGAAGCTCCGCCCGGCCCACGGGAATCGCCGCCGCATCGACCAGGATGTCGTCGCCGAAGAAGTCGGGCAGAACGGCGAACCGGCAGGGGGCCTTCACCCTCAACGCCTCGATGCCCTCGCCGGCCGTTGTTTTGACGAACGCCGCCCCGGCGTCCAGCTCGTAGGTGATCCGTCGCGATCCCTTGTGCGGCGTGCGGAACTCGACCTCGATCGCCACCGCGCTGCGGCTGTTCTGGCCAGTGGCAACCGACGCGCGCGTCAGCTCCGTGCCGCCGTCGCAGATCGGCCGCAGCCTGGCGCACAGCTTCACCCCGGAGGGCTGCCGCGAGTAGACGGCGACTTCGGGGGCATCCTTGCCAACGACGGCCACGATCTTGTCGTTCATCAGCACGGGACATCCGGCGAAGCGGTGCCCGCAGTCGTCTTCCTCCAGGGGGACCGATCCTTGCAGCTTTGCCGGGCTCCGTCCGGGCGGCGGGATCAGGGAGGCGGCTTCCGGCAGGTCGAAGAGGTAGACCAAGGGGTCCACCCTGGGGGTCGCTTCGGCGCCGCGCAGGGCCACCCTCCCCCGGCCGCCAACGCCAGACCGAGCCACAACGGAAGAACCGGGTAAAATCGTCTCACGGCTGCCTCTGCACGCGTCGACAAGACCAGGCTGCCGCCACTGCACCGCGCCAAGCGACGGCTGGACAGATCTTGAGAATACTCGACGCACAACCGGCGTGCAAGGGCCGGCTAGGACCGGCGAATCAATATCTGTCGGATTGTCGCCTTTCGCTCCGCGAAAGCCGCGTTCTTTCGCGGAGCGAAAGGCGACACTTGTTTTTGCGCCGGTCCTTAATCGTAGGCGCCGATGTCGTGCGGGGTGCCCCGCGTCACGCCGCGTTGATCGACCGTGGGGATATCGGTATCCACCACGACCAGGGTTGCCCCGTGGATCGCCGGGCTGCCGACCAGGAGTTTCATGGTCTGCGTCGGCCCGCCGTTGTTGGCCAGCTTGCCGAGCTCGGGATTGAGTGCGCTGCCGAAGGCGCCGAGCAAGGTGCTGACGGTGAAGCTCGAGCTCGTACTGCCGTTTACAATGCCGATGAGGTTGTTGCCCTCGTCGGCGAACGCGCCATACACGTCATAGCCGGCCGGCTGGGACGAGGCCACGTTGCTGGCAATGATCGTCTCCACGACCGCCACGACGTTGCCCTCCACGTAGACGCCGCCGCCGCTGCCGGCGTTGTTCTGGGCGATGGTGTCGTCCACCAGCTTCAGGCTGTCGAACGACGCCGTATCGGCGTAGATGCCGCCGCCGTCGAACAGGGCGCTGTTGCCGCTGACGGTGTTGTTGATCATCTTCACGAAGTTGCCGGTGTTCGTGTCCGTGGTGGTCAGGTAGAGGCCGCCGCCGTCGTTGGCCGCACGGTTGCCGCTGAAGGTATTGGCGGTGATCGAGACCAGCGGGGTGCCGCCGCCGCTGGCGGTCAAGTTGACGTCGAGGGACAGGCCGCCGCCGTTGGCGGCGCTCTTGTTGTTGGCCACCGTGTTCTGGGTGAGCGTGATGGAGTACGCGTCGGTGGCGTCGTCGGCTTCGAGGTACAGACCGCCGCCTCCATTCCCGCCGGGATTTCCGAGCGTGTTGTTGCTGATCGTGTTATGCGCGATCGTGGCGGCCAGTTGCACATCGTCGTTGGCGTCGAGATACAGGCCTCCTCCGGCCCCGCCGGCGAAGTTGCCGGTGATGCTGTTGTTGGAGATGGTCACCATATCCGGAGTGCTGGGAGCGCTGGAGCTGGCCGCGTAGAAGACGCCGCCGCCGCTGTCGTCGTCCGCAGCCGTGTTGCCGCTGATGACATTGTTCGTGAGCGTGAAAGTCATGGGGGCGGTGGCACTGTCGCTAGAACCGTCGACGTACAGGCCGCCGCCGAAGGTATTGGCGCGATTGTTGCTGATCGTGTTGTTCTGGACGTCCACGCCGAGGAAGCCGGTAAGGTAAGCGCCGCCGCCGTAATCCGTGCTGGTGTTGCCGGAGAACGTGCTGCCGGTGATCGCGATCGACCCGAGGTTCTCGTAGGCGTAGAGGCCGGCGCCGTCAGCCGGGGTCGCGTTGGCCGTGAAACTGGAGGAGTTGACGTAGATGGAGATGAAGTCTTCGAGGTACGCCCCGCCGCCCGCGCCGTAGGATCGGTTGCCGCTGAAGCTGGTCTTGAAGATGTCCAGGTTCCCGCCGCCGTAGCCGTTGACGTAGGCGCCGCCGGCGGAACCGTCTCGCGCCTGGTTGCCGCTGAAGGTGTCGCCGCCGAGCGGCGCGGTGCCGAGCGTCACGTAGGTGAAATAAGCGATGTAGGCGCCGCCGCCTGCATTGTAGGAATTGTTGCCGGTGAAGGTGGTCTTGCTGATGCTCAGGGTCCCGCCGCCGTAGCCGTAAAGGAACGCTCCGCCACCGGAGCCGTCTAAGGACTCGTTGCCGGCCAGGTTGCCGCTGAAGGTGTCGCCGCCGAGCGTCGCGTTCGTGAAATTATTGACGAAGGCGCCGCCGCCGTTTTCGTAGCAGGCGTTGCCGCTGAAGGAGCTGCCGGAGAGCGTCAGGTTCGACGAGCTGCCGGAGCCCACGATGAATGCCCCGCCGCCGTCGGCATCGGTCGACTTGTTATTGGTGAAGGTGCCGCCGGAGACGGTCGCTTGGGCAAAGTCGTCGATGAATGCCCCGCCGCCGTCGGCATTGGCGACGTTGCCGGTGAAGCTGCTGCTGGTGAGCGACAGCGCGCCGTTGCCGTCGTCGGAGCCCTCGGCGTAGATGCCGCCGCCGCCGCCGCCGTCGCTGGCGTCGCCGACGCCGTCGCTGCCGTCGCCGACGCCGGAGCTGACTTGCGCCGTGTTGCCCGCGAAGGTGGAGGAGGTGATGGTGAGATTCACGTAATCATCGAGGTAAGCCCCGCCGCCCGCGGTACGCGCGACGTTGCCGGTGAAGGTGTCATATTGGATCGTTGCCGAGCCGTTTCCGTCGCCCACGGCGTAGACGCCGCCGCCCTCGACGTTGAAGGACGTATTGTCGGCGAAGGTCGAATAAGTGATGGTCAGGATCGTGGTGGCGTCGGTGAAGACGGCGCCGCCGGAGTCGGAAGCGTAGTTGCCGGTGAAGGTGGACTTGGTGATCGACGTCGATCCGCCGCCATTCACGGCGGCGTAGATGCCGCCGCCGGAGTCGGCGTCGGATCGGTTGCCGGTGAAGGTGCAGCCGCTCACCGAAAGGCTCCGGATATCGTCCAGGTAGGCCCCGCCGCCGGAGTCATAGGCGGCGTTGCTGGTAAACTTGCTGTTGGTGAAGGAGACCACGGCCGTGCCGTTGCCGTATTCCAGCGCGATGCCGCCGCCGGCGTCGTTGGTGGCCGTGTTGCCGGTGAAGGTGGACTTGGTCACCGTGAGCGTCAGGACCTGGCTCCCCGTGGTGTCGATGTAGATCCCGCCGCCCGTGTCGACGGCCGTGTTGCCGGAGAAGGTCGACTTGGTGACCGAAAGCGTCAGGGGGCCGCCGTCCAGCGCGTCGTCGAAGTAGACGGCGCCGCCGTCGTAGGTGGAGCTGTTGGAACTGAAGGTGCAGTTGTCGATCGACAGCGACTTGCCCTCGTAGGCGACCGCGCCGCCGCCGCCGCTGCTGCCGGCCAGGTTGTTGGAGAAGGTGTCGCCGCTGAGCGCCAGGCTGTTGCCATTGCCCACGAAGACGCCGCCGCCGGAGAAGTAGGCGGAGTTGCTCCGCACGACCACGTTGGTCAGCGTCAGCGAGCCGCTGCTGCCCGGGGCGGCGGCGGCCATGTAGATCGCCCCTCCGCTGGTGTCGCCGGCTAAACCGGTGGTCCGGCCATCCTCAATGGTCAGGCGCTTGATCGACACGGACAGCCCGCCGTCGATGTCGAACACGCGGTCGGAGAAATGGCCGTCGATCACGAACTTCGACGCGGGCAAGGAGGTATTCTGCGGGGCGATCGACATGCTTCTGAAAATGTCCAGGTCGGTATCGCCGTCGGTGTCGATGAGGGTCAGCTTGTAGGTGCCGGTGGCGGCCAGGAGGATCTTGGCACAGAGTAGGCGTTCGCGTCGTGGACCGCCTCGCGCAGCGAAAGGACGCCGACGTGTGCGATTGCCGGGTCAGCCGTCGTGTTGACAATGAAGGTCGGCGCGGCCGACAGATATAAGCGGCTCTCCAACATTTCCAGGCGGGGTTGGAAGGACTTCTCGCGCCGCGATTTCCGCCGCGAGGCACCCGACGCAAGCCTGCTTTTCTTCAGTCGTGCAAACCATGAGCCACGCATGTGCAACTCCTTGTCCAAAGCCGGGTGCCGGTCGAAAAAACCGCCTGCATTATGACCGCCGGGAAGCGTTCGTCAAGACGCGGGTTTTTTGGATTTACAGAAAAAATACTAGCGCACCCATTTCCGTATTTTTTCCTTACAAGGCGTTTCCAACTCGATCCTGGTAACTCAAACGGTAAACGGCAGCCAGGAAAAGGAGGACTGGCTCCGCCGCGAATCTTGCCATAGAGCCTGGAATTACCGAACCGTGAGCGGCGGCCCCTGTCCTCTTTTGTTAGCTGCGCGAGACATGCAAAGCGGCGGGAACGGCTGACCTGCTCGTTTTTCGCATGCACCGCATTATGACGCGATCGCCCCTGACAATCCAGGGCCGGGCTTGCGGGTTGGCGCCGGGTGCAACTTACGGCTGTTGAAGGGCCGCGAGCAAGGGCTGCAAATGGGCCTCATAGCGCTTCCAGCGGCCAACCGAGGTGCTGTAGATCGGCCGGCGGACCTGGAGCTTGCTCATCGTCTGGATGGTCCGCGTGCTGGCGTGGAAGTCCAGGCAGCGATCGTCCCAGTCCAGCCCACAATAGGCCACCATTCGCCGGCTCACCGCTTCCTGATCGGCCACCAGATCTTCGTAGCTGACTTCCAACGGCGGCACGGGGAGGACGGAGCGCCAGTGGTCCATCAGCCGCTGGTAGCCGCGGTAGTAGCGGCCGAGATCTTCGAGGTCCCAGGTGAAGTTGAGTTCCCGAAAATACTGAAAGTAACAGGAGAGGCAGGTATCGGCGGGATGGCGGCGGCAGTGGATGACCCGCGCCCGCGGCAGCACCGCGGCCAGCAGGCCCAGGTTGAGATAGTTCAGCGGCATTTTGTCGGTGACGCGAGCGGCCGGGCCGCCGCGCCGGGCAAGCTGCCGGCAGTAGTCCTCCGCCAGCCCGCGGGCCACCTCCGCAGTCAAGCCGGCGATGCACTGGGGATGGGGCTGCGCCGCCCAGCCGCGCCGGCAACTCGGCCACCAGGCGGCCCAGTTCCTTGAGCTCGCCCGCGGCGAACACGGCGGGGTGCCGCGAGAGGATCTGCTCGATCAACGTCGTGCCGGACCGCGGCATTCCCACGATCAAAAGCGGCAACTGGCTGTCCAGGCCGAAGTCCCGGGTCCGCTCGAAGAAGGGGCGGTCGTAGGCCGCGATTAGCTGGTCGATCGCTTCCTGGTGCGCCGCCGGATCGAAGGCCTCCCCGGTCTGCTGGAGGAGGCGGTGTTTGCAGGCGTTTCCCGTGCGGTAGGAGGCGAAGGCCCGATCGTGATCGCCGGCCTTGTCGAAGAGGAAGGCCTGGGCGAAGTGCGCCAAGCTGGCGTCGTTCAGGGGAAGCTGTGGATCGGCCAACAACGCCTGGATCCGTTGGACCTGGTCGTCGGAAATCTGGTAATGGCCGTGGCAGGCCAACTCGGCCAGCGTGAAGAGGGGATAGGCCCAGTCCGGCCGAAGCCGCGCGGCCTCCAGCACGTGGGCCAGGCAGTCTTGCAGGTTTCCCTGCTCTTCCAGGGTGTTGGCCAGGTTATGGTGGACCTCGGCCATGTCGGGCCGGGATTGGAGGATGCGGCGGTAGGTCGCCACGGCCTCCTCCACTTGCCCCTGTTCGCGAAACGCGTTAGCGAGGCTGAAGGCGGCTTCCGTGAAATCGGGGCGTAGCTGCAAGGCCTGGCGGTAAGCGGCCGTGGCCTCCGGCAGGCGCCGCTGGCGGTGCAGCACAAGGCCCAGGCTGTGATGGGCTTCGAGAAAGGCAGGACGGAGGCGCAGGGCCTCGCGAAAGGCGGCCTCCGCTTCGATCTGGCGCCCCTCCTCCATCAAGACCACACCCAGGTTGTAGTGGGCGTCGGCGTAATTCGGCTGCAGCCGCAACGCCTCCTGGTAGCACGCGATCGCCTCTTTGCGCAACCCAAGCTGCCGCAGCGCGTTGCCCAGGTTGCTGTGCGCCTGGGCGTACCGAGGTCGAGCAGAGATGGCCCGCTGGTAGCAGGCCGCCGCCTCCTGGAATCGGCCCTGTCGATTGAAGACCACGCCCAGGTTGTTGTGGGCGTCGGCATAGTCGGGCCGGAGGCGGAGGGCCTCTTGATAACAGGCTGCGGCCTGCTCCCACTGCCCTTGTCCCTCGAGAATCACGCCCAGGTTGTTGTGGGCTTCGGCGTGATCGGGGCGCAGCTCCACGGCGCACCGGTAGGCCGCGGCAGCCTCCGCCAGACTGTTTTGATTATGGAAGGAAACGCCGATCTGGTAGTGGACCTCGGCCTGGGCCGGTTGCAATCGCAGGAGTTTTTGGTAGCAAGCCACGGCCTCCGCGAAGTCCCCCACGCCTTGGCAGGCGCCGCCGAGATGAAATAGCGCCGGGACATTGGTCGGGTCCTGTTCCAGGATTTGGCGATAGATGGCGATTGCCGGCAGGAGGGCTCCGGCCTGATGGTAATGTCGCGCCCGGTTAAACGCTTGCACCAGGTTCATAGCTAACCAAGCGATTTTCACCCGCCCTTCAATCTAACGAGTTCATGCGGACGGTCAAGTTTGCGATGGTGGGCCGGCGCTCGCGCAGGCGAGCTTGTCCCACCCTACGGCTGCTCCCCGGCGAGGTCTTGCAGCAAGAGGCGGATCTCGTTGTGGTACTCGCTGGCGAGGTCCATCTTCACCAGTTGACGCTGGATGTTGGCCGCCCCGCAGTCGGCCAGGTCCGCATCCTCGGCGCTGGCAAAGCGGCCCTCGGGCTCCGGGGCGATCAACTGCTGGCAGAACGACATCAGCATCTCGTTCTGCGATAGCTCCGCGGGCAGCAACTGGGCCAGTCGCCCGGGCAGCGCTCGCTTGGCTTCCAGCAGCGCCCGGTGGCTGGCCAGGCCGACGAAGGCCGGCCGGCCGGCCAGCATCTCGATCAGCACGTAGCCCAGGCTCACCAGGTCGGAGCGGGGCGACGCGGTGTTGCCGCGGTGGACCTCGGGGGCCGCATAGGCGGGGGTCCAGGTGCGGTGCGGGGGAAGGTCGTCGGGGAGGAAGGCCGAGCCGATGTCGATGATCTTGGCGTTGCCGGTTCGCTTGAGCATGATGTTCGCCGGCTTGAGGTCGCCGTGGACGATGCCGGCCCGGTGCAGCGCCGACAGCGCGGCCAGGCAATCGCGGACCACGGCGATGGCGATGCCCGCCTGGAGCCGCGGCTGCTCGGGCCCCGCCGCGATCACAACCTGGTTGAGGTAGTTCCAGCGATCGTCGCCGAGGCGGCTGCGGAGCTGGTCGAAGGTGGCAGGGGTCAGCAGGCCCCGCAGGTCGGAGCCCTCGACCCACTCCATGAGCATCACGCGGATGCCGCCTTGCTCCACCCAATTCTGTACGTAGATCAGGTTCTCCTGCTGAATCTGCGCGACGTGGGCGGCAAGCCGACCCATGTAGACCGTGGCTTCCTCGTAGGCCTGGCTATCGCGGTAGCGACGGGGCGAGAAGACCTTCAAGGCCACGGGAAAGCAGAAATGATCCGAGCCTTGCCTCCAGCTCAAGTAGACGACTCCCTGGCTCCCGGCGCCCAGCAATCGTATCAACTGGTGCCTGGCGATCCAAGCGAAGGTCGGCTGTTCGAGGATCGCCTGGTACTGCTCCACCAACTCGCACGGGCCCTGCCAAGGGGGACTGTCGCTCCAGGTCTGGGTGGTAAGCTCGTCGGAGTTGATATTCAACCGATTGCTCCAGGGGGACGGCGGACGGGGTCGGGGGACGGGACCAGGCGTTGGCCGGTGGCCGCCCGAAGGCACGGCACACAGGACCGTCCTCCTTTTCCCGCGTAGACGCCGATTCTAGCAGACCGGCCGAGCTAATCGAAGTCCGATTTGGCCAACGACGAAATAAGCCACGAAAACCCGCAAAAAACGCGAAGTAACCGTTCACGGGTCCGGCGGGGACTGGTCCATTTTTCGGCCAAACAGCGTATTTGGCCGCGGGACGTGAGGCCGAAAACATGGACCTGTCCCCTTGGCAGTGCCCTGTCCATCCCCCATCCCCCAACCCCTGCCCCCCATCCCCCTTCCCCCGGCCCCTGCCCCCCTTTTCCGCACGGCGAGCCGGAGGCTTGCGGAGACGGCGCAGCGCCACCATAATAGATAACTTGCCGCCGGAGCGTATCCGGGCTAAGGGCAAAGGATGTATTCCCAACCAGGTCATTCGCGAGTGGACACCATGAAAACCTACTTTTCCGCCGTCGTGGCCCTGCCGTTATTGGCCATGGCGCTGCCGTGCCTGGTCGCCGCCGCTACGCAGCGCGACGATTCGGCTTCCGAGAAACTGGGCCTGAAGCTCTCGCTCCAGTGCTGGACCTTCAACCGGCTGACGTTCTTCGAGACGGTCGACAAGGCGGCCGGGCTGGGCATCAAGTACCTGGAGATGTTTCCGGGCCAGAAGCTCAAGCCAGGTTGCAACGTCGGCATCGGCCCGGAGATGAGCGACGAGGTCATGCAGGAGATCAAGAAGAAGCTGGCCGACGCCGGCGGCCTGAAGGTAGTCGCCTTCGGCGTGTGCGGCGTGCCCACCGACGAGAACGGCGCCCGCAAGATGTTCCAGTGGGCCAAGAAGATGGGCATTCAGGTGCTGGTCACCGAGACCACGCCCAATGCCGTACACGACAAGCTCTGCCAGGAGTACAACATCCGCATGGCCCTGCACAACCACCCGCAGAGCTGGCCGCCCGCCAAGGTGCTGGCCGCCTGCAAGGGCCACTCGAAGCTGGTCGGCTCCTGTTCCGATACGGGCCACTGGATGCGGGCCAATCACGTCCCGGTGGACACCCTGAAAATGCTCGAAGGCCGCGTGGAGCACTTGCACTTCAAGGATCTCAACAAGTTCGGCGACGGCCACGACGTGCCCTGGGGCACCGGCAAGGGCAACGTCAAGGGCATGATGCAAGAGCTGAAGCGCCAGGGCTTCAAGGGCTACCTCTTGATCGAGTACGAGTACGGCAGCCTCGACGACCTGGACCGCGACCTGCCCAGGTGCGTCGCCTATTTCGACAAGACCGCGGCCGAGCTGGCCCAGTAAGGATCGGTGCGACGATAACTTGAGCCTATACGACCCACATGCCCCCTCTCCCTCCAGGATAGGGACGGGAGAGGGTGGTTTGTGTGGAACTCGGGCAGGGGAAACGAAGGAGCAGTTATGGCACGCGCGATGACGCCCGCGGAAAAGTAGCGGTTTCAGGGCTACTTCCCGAACCTCAATGTCACCCAGGCGGTCGTGACGGGAGGGATGTCCGCAGTCTATAATTGTATTTCGTGGACAGTCGGCGTCACGAACCGTTGGCTGTGGCCCGGCAGTTCCTTGGCAAGTTTCGACGCCTTCTACCGCGGATTCGGCTTCGCCAGGGCGGGCGATGGAGCTATTGCTGCATGGGGGATTTCGACCACGAATATGAGGCATGGGTCGATTACCGGCCCGGGACACGGCCCCCGCTGGGAGTCAAAGTGCGGGAAGGATCTCCGAATCCAACACGGGCTCGGGGAATTGGTCAGCAGCAGCTACGGCCACGTGGTTGCCTTCTACCGAAGAAGTCGTACCCTTTCCGCATCTTATGAAAGAGTGCTGGAGGAGATGAAAGAGAAATCGGCCAAGTCCTACATGTCAGCGGATCAGCGACGAGCTCTTAACGAAGAGCGCCAGAGAGTGCCTGAGAAGGACCGGGCGGACTTTGTGGATGCGTTCGCCGCGTGGAAGAAGACTTGGTTCAGCGGTGGTCTGGCCATCAGTTCCGATCCGCACACCCGCGCTGTTGGGAAAGAGTACGACGCACTCATCGCCTTGGGGCCAGCGATCCTGCCCCTCGTCGTCGAGCAACTGGCTGACCCGGAGAACTTCCTAGTCCTTCAGTTGTATGATGCCCTTCAACCCAGCGAAAAATTACTCGTGCAGTTCGAGCCTGACGACGAGCGGATACTCGAAGGAGAACAGGGGCGGGCAAAGCGCGTCGTCAAGGCATGGTTTGCGAATTGATAAGCCGCCACCGAAGACAAGTAAGGACTTACTTCCCCCCTGGGGCGGCCGGAGAGCTGCGACGCCGCGAAAGACGGTGATGGCGGCACCAGTCAGGTGCGGCATTTCGTTCGGCGTACACGCTAAATGACGACAAGAGCAGGAAACAAACGATAGGGCAGCCGCACTGTGTCCCGTTCGATCGTGATCTTGCAACGTACGTTGTCTTGAATCTCCAATTTCTTCGGAGCAATGGCCTCATGCAGGTAGGGCGTTCTCCGATGCTGCGATCCATGTGGGATGTATAGCCACGCATTGACCGGCGTCGAATCGCGCGGAGCCTGGAACCAGATTCGCAGCAGATCGAAGACCTCACCATCGGGAAATGCGTCATCCCAGTGTATCGGTTTTGTTCGGTGGTCTGGTGCGACCACGAATAGGGGAACGTCAAGTTCCACGTTGATCGTGCCGTGGTAGCAATCCTTCAACTCGGGGAACTCCTCGGCAATCTTCGGAACCTGGGCGTCCAGGTTGCGGTGCGCAATTTGCCCCCGTACGGCGAATTCCCAGAATCGTGACCAATCGCATTCACTCCTTGCCCTGGAACTTACGTTTATCAGAGTACACTGATAGTATCCGAAAGGGCAGGCTGTCTGTCAATCGCTTCTGCCACAACGAGTTAATGTAGGGTGGGGCTCGCTCCGCTCGACCCACCCTGATACGTCCGCACGTCGGCCGCGGCGCCTTGGCTGGCGGCCGAGAGATAGGCGCTGTAGACCGTCGAGATCGCGTCGGCGGCCAGGCGGCTGTCGCTCTCCAGGGGCTCGCCGTAAGCGATCGTGCGGTAAAAGGCCTCCATCTCCTGCTGGTAGCCGGTCATCCAGTCCTCGTCGGGCGAGGTGCAGGCCCAACCCTGGCGGGTGCCGATCTTCTCCACCACGTAGATCTCGCGGAAGGCGGCCTCGACCGGGTTGTAGGTCTGCATGGCCGTGTTGGGATTGATGTTGCAGATCGTGCGGTGATTGTTGGCCGAGATCTCCAGCCAGTTGTGGATCCCGCCCAGCACGACGTCCGAGGCGAAGACGTCGGCCAACGTGCCGTCGTCGAACTCGACGTGCATCATGGAGAAGTCGTCGATGTCGTAGTAGTTGGTGCGCAGGTGGCCTTCGTCGCGGAAGCCGGGTAAGCGCGTCAAGGCATGGGTCCGGGCGGAGACCGTGCGGGGACGGATCGGCCGGCCGTCCCGCGACCGCCCCTCGACCCGCTTCAGATAGAGCGCGGCGGTCAGCGGGTGGCAGCCCTTGCCGATCAGCACCCCGCCGCCGCAGCGGGCCGCGTAGGCGTAGTCGACCGAGTGCGAGCCGCTGTGGGCCTCCTCGCCGTGCATCCAGAGGATCTGTCCGCCGGTCTTTTCCAGAATCTCCCGCTCCTTCTGGATCGCGGGGGCGTAGACCCAATTCTCGGCATACAAGAGCCGGCCGCGGCTCCGCTTCTCGGCAGCCAGGATGCGATCGACGCTGGCCAGCGCCGTATCGAGCGCGACCCGCTTGTCGGCGCGGTCCCAGTGAAAATCCTTGGAGCCGTCGCCGAAGTAGCCGGTCAGCGGTTTTTCGCAGACCACGAACTTGTCCCGCTCCAGCGCGGCCACGGCCGTCGGCTCGTGGGCCAGCGGCGGCGTGCAGACGTGGACCGCGTCGACCCGCTCCAACAGCGCCTCCAGGCTCGGGAAAGCGACGATTCCCCTTTCCCGGGCGTAGGCCGCCCGGTTCTCGGCGTTCTTGGAATAGACGCCGACCACCTCGACGTCAGTCCCGTAGACCCGGCTCAGGGCCTCGAAGTGGAACCCGGCCGAAAAGCCTGACCCGACGATACCCGTGCGGATGGTCTTTTTCATATATGCCCATGTGAGAGAGTAGGGTGGGACCAGCTCGCGTGAGCGAGCGCCGGCCCACCCGTTCTGCCAGATCATGGTGGGCCGGCGGCCGCCAAGGCGGCCTTGTCCCACCCTACAACTGCGCTCGAGCCACCCTACCGTTTGACGCCTTCCGCAACAGGAAAACATTACCGCCCAAGGACCATGAAGAGGAACACCCCTATGGCGGCAACGACCATCAGATCGATGAACATCGCCGCGTAGAACTTCCGATTGCCGGCCGGGGAGAGCCAGCCACCGCGGAACGCTAGCCGCAAGATGAGCCACAGCGAGTAGGTGTGAAAGATCCAAGGGAAAAAGCAAAGGCCGATCCCTGCGGCTTTCCATGCGCGCCAGGCCAACTCTTCGCTTACCGGGTCGAGTTGGCGCTGCACGGCTTCCGTTCGGCTTTGCTCGCCGTCCTCATCCACACCTCGATCGGCGACCGCCGTGTCCCGGCGCGAGGGTTGCTGCGGCGACGAGGGCGGCTCAACGGACGGAGTAACCTCGGGCTCCAGGGTTACCTCGCACGACCAGCATACCTCAAAGCCCGGCTCCGTCTTAGCGCCGCACTCGGCGCAGCGGCCGATTAGAGCTGAAGACCCGCTTGTCGGGCGGCAAGCCTCTTCAAGAATCGCTCGGATTTGTGGGACATGGTCCTCGCCCACTTGGAGTTTCACGTAGCCAACGGCGTTCCCCAAATACCAGAAATTCCCGACCGTTTTCTCGGCCTCATAAAAGCAGCGAATGCCTTCCTTCTCCAACGCCAACGCCGCCAGATGGGCTTCCTCGGGCGTGAAATACGTTCCGACGGTTATCAGCTTGTGCGGCATTGCCAAGAATCGCGTGGTTGACGGCTAGCATCAAGCAGGGAATAGGTTACAAAGCGTCGTATCGCTTGTAGGTCGTCTTTTTCGTGCCGGTCGCCGTGTGTGGCGCCCCTCACCCCAACCCTCTCCCGGAAGGAGAGGGGGAAAAGACCTTCACGTCCGCCCAGTTCGGACCGGCTTTCAGGTCGACTTTCAGCGGCACGCTTAAAGCCTTTGTCCCGGCCATCTCCTCGGCGACCATTTGCGCCAGATCGCCCAGTTCCTCAGGCGGGACCTCGAACACCAGCTCGTCGTGGATCTGCAGCAGCATCCGGGCGGCCCAGGGCCGGGCCGACAGGCGACAGTGGATGGCGATCATCGCCCGCTTGATCAGGTCCGCCGCGGAGCCCTGGATGACGGTGTTGATCGCCGTCCGCTCGGCCAGGTTTCGCTGGCGGCCGCCATCCGTCCGGACACCGGCGATCGCCCGGCGGCGCCCGAGGATGGTGGTCACATACCCGTTCTTTTGGCACTCGGCCAGCAGGCGATCGAAGAAGAGACTGATTCCCGGGTACCCCTGGAAGTAGGCATCGATGAAGGCGGCGGCCTCGGCCTTCTCGATCCGCAACTGCTTGGCCAGCCCGAAGGGCGTCTGCCCGTAGATCACGCCGAAGTTCACCGCCTTGGCCTTGCGGCGCATCTCGGGCGTGACCGCATCGAGGGGCACGTGGTAGACCTGGCTGGCCACCCGGGCATGGATGTCCTCGTCTCGGGCAAAGGCCTCGCAAAGCGTTTGGTCCCGCGAGAAATGGGCCAGCACCCGCAGCTCGATCTGCGAGTAGTCGGCGGCCAGCAGCAGCCAGTCGTCCCGGCCGGGGATGAAGGCCGAGCGGATTTCCCGGCCCTCCTCGCTGCGGATGGGGATGTTCTGCAAGTTCGGGTCGCTGGAGCTCAGCCGCCCGGTCGCCGCGACCCCCTGGTTGAACGAGGCATGGACGCGGCCGGTCTGAGGATAGATCATGTCCGGCAGGGCATCGACGTACGTTCCCTTCAGCTTGGCATACTGCCGAAACTCGACAATTTTCGCCGGCAGCGGGTGGATTGCGGCCAGCTCCTCCAGAACTCCGGCGTCGGTGCTCGGGCCGGTAGCCGTCTTCTTGAGCACCGGCAGCTTCAGCTCCCCGAAGAGCACCTGCTGGAGCTGCTTGGGCGAGGCGATGTTCAATTCGTGCCCGGCCAGGGCGCGGATCTCTTGCTCGACCGCCGCCAGGCGGTCGCCGAAACGCCGGCTGAGATCCGCCAGCCGCGGACGATCGACCTTCACGCCGTTGTATTCCAGCTCCACCAGCACGCCGATGAGCGGGATCTCCAACTCGCTGAAAAGCCTTTCCAGGCCGGCCTCGACGAGCCGGGCCAAGAGCATCGGCCGCAGCCGCAGCGGCAAGACGACGTCCTGCGCGGCATATTCGGCGACCTGGCGAATGGGCACCTCGTCCATCCGCTTCTGGCTCTTGCCCGTGCCGATGGGGATCTCCAGCTTGCCGTAGCCCAGGTAGTGTTTGGCGATTTCGTCGAGGCTGTGGTTGCGCTGGCCGGCGTCCAAAAGGTAGCTGGCCACCATGCAATCGAAGGTCACCCCGGCCAGCTCGACGCCCGCTGAGCGCAGCACAATCATGTCATACTTCAAGTTCTGGCCGATCTTCTCGATGGCCGCATTCTCCAGCACCGGCCGCAACGAATCCAGCGCCGACTGCGGATCGAGGCAGCGCTGGCCCGCCGGCCCGCGGAGCGGGACGTACCAGGCCTCGTCGTCCTTCCAGGTCATCGCCAGGCCGACGATCTCGGCCCAGCGGGGCCACAGGCTGGTGGTCTCCAGGTCGATGGAGAGGATCGTCTGCCGTGGGAGCTGTTGGACCAGCCAGTCCAGCTCTTCGGGCGTGTCGACCACGTGGCAGCGGACCTCGGTCCGCGGCACGGGGGTCGCCGCCACGGGCAGGCCGAGCCGCCCGGCCAGCGAGTCGACCCGCTGGACCAGCGAGCGGAAGCCGAAGCGGCGGAAAAGGTCCGCCAGTCGCGGGCGATCGATCCGGCCCACCCGGCCGCCGTTCCAGTCGATGGGCACCGGCACATGCCGATTCAACCGCACCAGGTCGCGGCTGAGCATGGCCAGCGGGCGGCTGTCCAGCAGGCTCTGTCTTCGCTTCTCGCCGGGCACTTCCCCCGCATGATCGAGGACCGATTCCAGCGTGCCATATTGCTGGAGCAACTGCCGGGCGAACTTGGGCCCGATCAGCGGCACGCCCGGCACGTTGTCGACCGAGTCGCCTACCAGGGCCTGGAAGTCGACCACCTGCTCGGGCACGATGCCCCAATCCTCCCACAGCGCCTGGCGGTCGATCACCTGGTCCTTGCGGATGTTGTAGACCAAGACCCGGTCGGTGATCAGTTGGCGGCAGTCCTTGTCGCCGGTGACCAAATAGCAGTGGCCGCCCCGCTCGCCGCAGATTTGGGCCAAGGTGGCCAGGATGTCGTCGGCCTCGAACGATTCCAGCCCCAGCGCGGGGACGCCCAGCGCCTCGATCACCTGGCGGATCAACGGCAGTTGCGAGGCCAGATCGACGTCCATTTCCGGCCGCTGCTCTTTGTAGGGCTGGTACATCGCGTGGCGGAAGGTCTTGCCGGGCAGGTCGAACGCCGAGAACAGGTAGTCCGGCCGTTTCTCTTCCAGCAGGTAGAACAGGTCCCGCGAGAAGCCGAAGACGGCTCCCACCGGCTCGCCTTGCGGGCTGGACATCGGCGGCAGGGCGTGGAAAACCTGGTGGATCAGCGAATTCGCGTCGACCACGTAGATTTTCTTCCCCACCAGCGAATCCGGCGGCGAGGTCGCCACGAGGGAAACCGCAGGCGCGGCTTCGCCGGCGGCCACCCGCGCAACCGCCGGCGCCATCGCCTGTTCCCCAGCCAGAGAAGGAGTTGCCAGCGCCGCCGGGTCCTCAGCCGCCGACGGCGGCGCGGGATCGAGGTCGAAAAGCTGCTTTTGGCGGGAGGGTTTGGGCATGGCCGGAAAGTATGATCGCAAGGCCAGCGCATCGAGCTGGCGGAATTTCCCCACTAGCTGTTTCAAGACCGGAGCGTGGCGACGGGCAAGAATGCCCATCCTACGCCCGCTGTAGGTTGGGCATTCCTGCCCGACCCTGGCTCCCGGGGTCTGAAACAGCTTCTCATCGTTGCCCGGGACAACCGGCAATCATACTTGGCTGTCCGTCAAACGGCCACCGGCGTCCGCGCGTGTTCCAAAGCGCTGCGGGCCACTTCCAGCCGTTGGTGCAGCTCCGTCTTCACGCTGGTAGATCGCGTGTGGTGGATTTCGACCGGCAACTCCCGGCATTCTTGCTCCAGGAGTTCCGCCACCAGGTCCCACTCCGCTGGGCTCAAATGGGGTTGGTCGCTCATGGCATTTCTCCTATCTCCAAGGACAGGCCGCCGCCCAGGGCGGCCCTATACCCATTCTAGTACCCGCGGCAGGCGGATTGAATGAGGCCAAAGGGTTATGCCCGCCCACGGTAGGGACACACCACTGTAGGGAACGCCCTCTGTGGCGTTCCGCCCACGAGCAAGACGGCCCGCTTCCGGGGCCAGGAACGCCACGGAGGGCGTTCCCTACAGATTCGCCGGTTGCGGCAAGACCCGGGGAGAGCAACTCGGCTTACCCCCCTTGCCCGAGTGGCCGAACGTCTGCTATAGTGACCCTCTCGCGGGCACGGGGGAGCCTCGGGCTATCCAGCGCTTGACCGCCTCTTGAACATTTTACGGAGACTTGCGTGGGAACGAAGAAAACTGGCAAAGGCCGCCGTAAGCTCGGCCGCAAAAAGCGGCGTATGCGATCTAAGATTCGCCACCGTAAAGATTAACGACAAAGATTCACGACCTTGTCCGGGCAATGGCCGTTGGTTCTGATCTCCGGCATGGGGGCCGACCAGCGGCTCTTTGATGCGCAGAAGGACGCTTTTCCCAACCTCATTGCGGCCCGCTGGATTCCCCTACAACCAAGGGATACGCTCGCGTCCTACGCGGAGCGAATGGCCGCGGCTTTCGATCCGGGCGGTTGGCGGACGGGATCCTTGCGGCAGCGGGCGAGCGTATGCGGCCCGTCATGCGCTCGGTCTTTCGCCAGTTCGCCGACTGTAGCGGGCGGCACGTTCGCTGGGCAGGTTTGGCCGCCCTGGGATGGCGGCCGACTGCTGCCGTGCTCCGCTGTCCGCTCTTTCAGATCCACGGCGACCGCGACCGGATTCTCCCCTGCCGCCTGACCCGGCCCGACGTGATTGTCCCCGGTGCCGGGCACTTGCTCCCCCTTACTCATACCGACGCGGTAAACCACTTTCTCCGCTCCCGCATGGAGTCGATCGGCGCGACGAAGTGAGGACGGGCGAAGGCGCTGCTGCGGCCTCCTCTCTGTCCCCGAGAGGGGCACTGCGCAAACTACTGCTCCTCGGCGCTGGCCATCACCAGCTCCCCCTTGAAAATCCCTTTCATGCCTCCCAATTGAGAAGCAATCGCTTGCAACCGGCCGGCCGGGCCGTGCAGCAAGATCACTTCCAGGCAGAGGTCGTGGTCCAGGTGGGCGTGGACCGTCGAGATCACCAGATCGGTGTTGTCGTGCTGCAACTGGATCAGCCGGTCGCGGAGCTGGGGGCGGTGGTGATCGTAGACCAGGGTCAGCGTGCCGGCCACATGGCTCTTGTCGGATTGCCAGGCCCGCCGGGTGAGCTTATCGCGGATCAATTGGCGGACCGCCTCGCTGCGAGTGGCGAACTGCTCCTCCTCGCAGAAGCGATCGAACTTCTCCAGCAGGTCGTCTTCCACCGAAACCGAAAAGCGAACGATCTCCGACACGATTTTCTCCCCCGCGCGTAGAGTGTAAGGTGGGTCGAGCGGAGCGCGCCCCACCATTTTTCGGGCAAACTCTTGTGGTGCAGGCGTCCCGCCTGCTTCTTCCCGGGCAGGCGAGACGCCTGCACCACAAATGGTGGGGCTCGCTCCGCTCGACCCACCCTACTTCCCTTCAGTCGGTTTCGCAACACCACCCCCCAGATCAAGGGAGGCTGTCGCCGCGGGCCCGTTCCGGCCTTCTACGCACCAAGCCCGATCCACGGTTTGCCACCATCCACTTTGCAGTTTTCCCGGCCGGATAACAGACCCCATTGATGAAGAGGCCGCCTCTCGGATAGGATGAAGCGACAGAGGATAGCGCGTTAGTCAAGGGGTTCTCGGGAGGTTGGTCATGCGCTCTATTGCGGCTCGACTGGCGGCGCGGGATCGGCGTCCCACGGGCTTCACGCTCGTGGAGCTGCTGGTGGTCATCACGATCATCGGAATTCTCGTGGGTCTTCTGATGCCGGCGATCCAGGCAGCACGCGAATCGGCGCGACAAACGCAGTGTTCCAACAATCTCAAACAGTTGGGGATCGGGGCGTCCCTGCACGTGGACAAGACGGGCTACTTTCCCAGCGGCGGTTGGGGGAACGACTGGGGTGGCGACCCCACCCGCGGCTTCGGCAAGAAGCAGCCGGGCGGATGGATCTACAACCTGTTCCCGTTCATCGAGCAACAGGCGCTGCACGACGTTGCGCTGTCGGTTTACGGCACCAGCAGCTACATCACCGTGAACACCCTACAGACCCAGACGCCCCTGCCGATGTTCATCTGTCCGTCGCGGCGGCGATGCATTCTCTACCCCTTCTCGATCGTCCCCAGGACCTTCCAGAACATGCTTGAATCCGATACGTCCGGGATGCCGTCTGGCAGCAGAACCGACTATGCGGCCAACGTGGGAACCACCGGCTGGGACGAATTGAGCAGCGGCGTGTCGACCCTCGCCCAAGGAGATTCGTCCACCACCTGGTACCAGGCGGACAGCAACTGGAATGGGATCACGTATCAGCGCAGCGAGGTGACGCCGGCGTTGATCTTCGACGGCCTCTCCAATACGATCCTCTTCGGAGAAAAGGAAATGGATCCCAACCACTATACCGATGGGGCAGTCTACTGCGACGACCATCCCATGACGCCCGGGATCGACAACGACATGTACCGTTTTGCGAGCCCCAACCTGCTGCAGGACACGCCCGGCCAGTCGTCCCAAACCCAGTTCGGCAGCGCCCATGTGAATATTTGCATGTTCGTCTTCTGCGACGGCTCGGTCCACAAGATCAGTTATGAAGTTGACCCGACCACGTTTGCCAACCTCGGAAGCCGCAACGACCACCAGCCGATCCCAGCCGGAAGCTTCTAGTCGACGTGTCCCTTTTCCTGAAAGCCATCGCTCGGCCATGAAATCCTGCTGCCCTTCTCGTTCGGAGCTTCTGATCCTGGTTGTCGGACTTGGGCTCTTGGGGCCGGCCGGGTGCGGCGGGGTAGCGCCGGTCCTTGCCCCAAAGATCGCCTCCGACGCCGCGAAGAAGGCCATCGAGCTCTACGACGCGGACAAGAATGGCTACCTGGACGCCCAGGAGCTGGAGAAGGCCCCAGGGCTGCGAGCGGCCTTCCCCCGCTCCAATAAGGTCACGGAGCAAGACATCGCCGCTCTACTGGCCCAATGGAAGCAGCGGAAGATCGGCCGCGAGACGTTCGTCGTACACGTGATGCACAACGGCCGGCCGCTTGCCGACGCCACCGTCAACTTGGTGCCGGAGAGCTTCCTGGGAAGCGGGATCCCCACCGCGGCGGGCAAGACCGACGGGAAGGGCGGCACGTCGCCCACCGTGCCGGCCTACGAGGCCGAGCGCAAGCCGGGCGTGGCGCCGGGACTCTACCGCGTCGAGATCACCAAGGCCGGCGAGGATATTCCCCCCAAGTACAATACGGCGACAACTCTTGGTGGGGCGGTGCCCGATGAGAACGAAACCGGGTGGGACTTCGATCTGAAATACTGAGGACCCGGCGGGCTTCGCTATGAGGGGAGGGACGGCCGCGGCGAAACCCCTGAAGGCCAATCGACATGTCTGAGCTCCGCATCCAACCGGTTCAGTCCCGCAGCGAGAAGAAGCTCTTCCTGGAGTTCCCTTGGAAGCTCTACCGGAATGATCCTTGCTGGATCCCGCCCTTGCGGATGGATCAGAAGGAGCTGGTCGGCTACCGGCCCCATCCCTTCTGGGAGAAGAACTCGATCCAGACCTTTCTGGCCTTCCGGGGGAAGGAAGTCTGCGGGCGGATTGCGGCCATCGAGAACCGCGTCCACAACGAGTACCGCCACGAGCAGATGGGGTTTTTCGGCTTCTTCGAGTGCATCGACGACCAGGACGTGGCCCACGGGCTGTTGGGCGCCGTGCGGGAGTGGTTGGCCCAGCGGCGGCTTTTCGCGGTCCGCGGGCCGACCAGCCCGGGCTTCAATTACATGCACGGCGCTGATCGAGGGATTCGACTCGCCGCCGACCTTCCTGATGCCTTACAACCCGCCCTACTATCCGCGGCTCTTGGAGAGCTGCGGTTTCCGCAAGGCCCAGGACATGTACGCCTATTACGGCAACCTGGACATGCTGCCCAAGAGCTCGGCCAAGTTGGCGCCGCTGGCCGAGCAGATCATCCAGCGGTACAACATCCACCTGCGGCCGATGAGTACGTCGCGGTTTCTGGAGGACGTGCGGTCGTTCCTCGACATTTACAACCGGTCGATGGTCGACCACTGGGGTTTTGCGCCGATGTCGGCGGCGGAGGTCGAACACATGGCCAAGGGCTTGCGGTGGCTGATCGTTCCCGAGCTGGCCGTGGCGGCCGAGATCGACGGCAAGCCGATCGGCGCCGTCTTCTGCCTGCCCGACTACAACCCGCGGATCCGCCGGATCGACGGCCGGCTGCTGCCTTTCGGCATCATCCGGCTGCTGGCGGGCAAGCGGAAGATCAAGAAGATCCGCCTGCTGGCGGCCAATGTTTTGCCGGAGTACCAGCGGATCGGCGTGGGCCTGGTGCTCTTGAGGGCCCTGGTGCCCAAGGGCCTGGCGATGGGACTGGAGGAGGTCGAATATTCCTGGGTCATGGAGTGCAACCAGCTCTCCCGCGGAAGCCTGGAGAAGGGCGGCGCCAAGCGGATCAAGAGCTACCGGCTATTTGACCTGGATGCCCCAGCGTAGCGTGAGTTTTGAGGCTCGTCGGCAGAATTTGTGGGTGCGTTTTGCGTGGCGAGGGGCAGGAAATGGCGAACCTCCCGGACGTCACGGCAGCAACAATGGGACGGCTTCGAGCGTCTGAAAACTCGGAACAGAGAAGAGGAATTATACTTCCCCGATGAAGTATGATTCCTCTTCTCTGTTCACGGTTTTTCCCGGCGAAGGGCGCATGCCGCGTGTCTGTCGTCTGCTCTTCGGCACGCGTATCGCGTCAATTTCACCCACGAATTCTGCTGAGGAACCAGTTTTGAAAGGCAGGGTGGGCTTCAACCCGGATTATCCACGGCCAAACACGAGCCCGAAGCGTAAGCGAGGGACTTCCAACGAGTTACCCTCGCTTGCGCGTCGGGCTAGTGTCGAACGCGTTTGCCGCCCGCTGTTATGCTGAAGCATAACCTACGTCGGATCGCGGGGAAGCCGCCGGGGATAGGGCAACGGGGCGCGGTCGGGCAGCGGCTGGCGATAGGTCTCGGCCCAAGCCTCGCGCTCGTCGTCCGTGGCATAGTAGCGCAGCCAGATCTCGGGATCGCCGTCGGCGCGGGAACAATCGAAGTGCAGGTAGTTGGTGCCCGAATCGATCATCTTCTCTTTGGACGGCAGGATGTCGCGATAGATCAGGCAATAGAGCTCGCGGTCGGAGAGGTGGTCGGTGAAGTCCAGGACGATCCGCCGGCCGTAGAGTTTCTGCAGCTCGTCGTTGAGGATCTCGTGCAGATCTTCGTCACAAAGGGCCGAGGGCCGCGGCACGCGCAGCTCGGGCTCGAACCAGCGGTAGATCGGCAGGATCGGCGCTCGTTCCCAGGCCAGCATCGAGGCCAGGAACTCGTTTTCGGCTGCCAGGGGTAAACGCTGCACGTTGACCCGGCTGATCGACTCGTCGTAATAAGGCTCCAATTCATCGCGGAGTTCCGCGTTGCGGAGCAGTTGTTCCAGCTCGTCAGCCCGCGGTGAAGAAGGATCGCTCATGGCACCATCACCCGTCCTCTGATCGAATCCGACCCGGCCTGTGCGGAAAAGGGGACAGTCCCCATTTGTGCGAAGCACCCTGCGGGCCGTTGCCGGCAAATGGGGACTGTCCCCTTTTCCACCGGCCGGCCGAACCGTGTTCGCCCTCTTCCCTTGACTGTACCGATCCTTGCCGGCGATTCAAGCAGAAAATGGGGGCCCACGGCGAAAGATTTTCCCAGGCCCACACTAGAAGCCCTATCCCCGGCACAGTCGCCGCACGACTTATTGTTTTCCAGGCCCGCCGCGGAGCATCTCCCGCTCGAGGGCCAGGATCTTCTCCAGCCGCCGGGCATGGCGGCCGCCCTCGAAAGGCGTCGTCAGCCAGAGCTCGACCATGCGATCGATCAACCGCTCGCCGAGCATGTCGGCCGACAGGCAGAGCACGTTCAGATCGTTGTGCCGCCGACTCATTTCCGCCGTCAGATCGTCGTGACAGGGCGCCGCACGCACCCCGGGCATCTTGTTGGCGGCAATGCACATCCCCAAGCCCGTGCCGCAAACCAGGATGCAGCGATCCACCTCGCCCCGGCTCACCCGCCCCGCCCCATCGCAAGCGATGTCCGGGTAGTCCACCGGGCCGCTCTCCTTGGTCCCCACGTCAATGACGTCGTGACCCAGCCGTTGGAGGAGGTCCACAAGCTTGGCGCGGATCGCACATCCCCGGTGATCGCTGCCAACTGCAATTCGCATCTTGGTAGGGCGGGCTTTAGCCCGCCTGCGTGGCGTAAGAGTTCACTGGCGGGCGAAAGCCCGCCCTACATTTTCTCTTCAAATACCCCACTCGTCCAGCCGCTTCCGCAATTCCGTCTCCAGTTGGGCCGCACAACGCTCGTACCGTTCCAGCGGACCCCCAATAGGGTCGGAAAGATCCACGCCGTTGTTCGAGATCAACTGGATCCGCTCCGCCGCGCTGGGCCACTGGGCCACCACCGCCTGACGCTGCGACTGGGTCATCACGTAGACCAGATCGGCGTAGCGGACCAGGGGTTCCGTCAGGGGTTGCGTCTCATGACCGCTGAGGTCGATCCCCCTGGAGGCCATCGTCTGCACGGCCTCGGGAGCCGCCCGGCCCCCGCTCATCGCCGCCACTCCCGCCGACATCACGTTCACGCCCTTGTCGTCCAACTGCTCCGGCCGGCAGCCCAGTCGTTCGGCCAGCAACCGCCGGGCGATCCCCTCCGCCATCGGGCTGCGGCAGGTGTTGCCCGTGCAGACGAAAAGAATCATCAGGCTGGAGAGCCGGGCCAGCGTCTTTTCCGGGACCACCCCCGCGCGGAGGATCTCGTGCCGGTCGCCCTTCACGCGAACCACGGTCGACGGCTGCCCAAAACGGCAGGGCCCGTCGTCCAGAACGAGCGCCACCGCGTCGCCGAGCGCCTCGACCGCCTCGGCGCCGTTGGTCGCGGGAGGCTGTCCCCCGTGATTGGCACTGGTCAGCACCAGCGGCCCAGCGACCATCCGCATCACGTCGAGAATCACGTTGTGCCCCGGAACGCGGAGCCCCACCGTCCCCGCCGGACAGACCGCCTCCTGCACCTCGGCCGACAACTGTCGGACCGCGCTCTCCGAGTGACTGGCGTCGACCACCAGCGTGATCGGACCCGGCCAGCAGCGTCGCGCCAACCGCTCGGCCAGCAGGCTCATATCGGGGGCGAAGTCCCAGGCCTCGTCCACGCTCTTGATGGCCAGGGTAAACGGCTGGTTGGGCTTCCGCCCTTTCACGTCCGACAGCCGCGCGACGGCTTGCGGATCCAGGGCCCGAGCGGCCACCCCATAGATCGTTTCCGTGGGAAAGACGACGAGTTTGCCTTCGGCCACGGCCTGCGCCGCGTCTTGTACGACGTTGCGCGGGTCGTCCGCCTCGCGGAGATCGATCACTACGGCTGGCATACGAGTTGGCCCGGGGGCTCTACGCAAAGCGGTCCCACTGACGTAATATGCTACTATACAGATCCTTACGCCCGATGGTCAACCCATGCGGCCAATACGCATCCTGCTGGCGACGCCCGGTTGGCCTAGCGGAATTCTTGAGCTTGCCTCCTGGGTCAAACTGCAGGGGCTGGCCGAGCCGGTGGTCTACCAGTTTCAGCCGGCGATCGAGCCGGAAAACCCCGCCCTGGAGGAGGTTCGCCGTGTGCTCGCACGACGAGCCGCCCAACGTAGTCGGCACACGCCGTGTGCCGTCCAGAGCGGCACACGGCGTGTGCCGACTACCTTGGAATGCGACGGTAATTCCTTTGTCGGTCCCGACGCCCCTGCGCTGGACGAGGCGATTCGCGTGGCCGGGGGGCGGTTCCTGGCACGTCTCGATCGATCTCGACCCCCACCTGGTTGGATTTCGCATCGAAGGGGGACAGTTGGAACAGGTCCGCGCCCTGGTTCGGGCGGTGCGGCTGGTCTCGGAGGCGGAGGTGATCCTCGGCGGACCCACCGCCACCAGCCATCCCCAAGAGGTACTCACCGAGTGCGAGGCGGACTACGTTTTCGCGGGCGAGGCCGAGGAGACCCTGAGCCTGTTTCTCCAGCTCGCCCGGCGGCACAACTCCAAGGACCTCCAGGCCGAGATCCCCGGCCTCAGTTTCCGCTACGGCGGACGCACCTGGGTGAACACGCTGCCGCGCGACGGCTATGGGCGAAGCGCGGCCGACGTGGATCGGCAGCCGGGTTGGGGACTGGCGCCATTTGCCGCGCAGCGGCCCGAAGGGTGCGCAGCACAAAGGGTGCCTGTCCCCTTCCGGTCGCCGGGTTGCCTGCGGAACCTCGTCCGGCCCGTCGCCAGCCAGCAGGTGATCGCCGCCAGCCGGCTGGACTGGTCGCTGCTGGAGAACTTCGCGACCCCCTTCGACAGCCTCTTCTTCACCGCTGGACGCGGCTGCCCGGGGGCCTGCTCCTTCTGCTCGAAGCTGCACGGGCAGGAGGTTCGCACCAAGACCGCCCGGCAATTGTTGGACGAGATCACGGCCGCCGACGCCCGGGTGGCCGAGGGCGCGATCGGCCTTCGCCGCTGGCGGCTGTTCCAGTTCGTCGATGATCCCCGGTTCCAGGACCGGGAGGTCGGCTGGGCCGCCGTCTTCGACGAAGACTTCTTCCTCCACCGCAAGCGGGCGGTCGAGTTCTTCGGCCTCTGGTCGGAAAGCCCTCTGTCGTCCCGCTACCGCCTCAGTTTCCAGACCAATCCCTGCACGCTGCTGACCTCCCAGGGCCGCGTCCACGGCGAGCTGTTGGACTGGATCGGCCGGCTGAAGCCGATGATCCAACTGGGCGCCGAGTCGTTCCACGCCGAGCTGCTGGCCCGCTGGCACAAGCGGCACACGGTCCCCGAGCTGGAAACGGTGCTTGCGGCGCTGGACGCCACGGGCCAGGACTACACCGTCTTCCAGCTCCTCACCGATTTCGAGAGTACGCCGGAGGAGCTGCTGGAGACGCTCCAGCTTCTGATCGCGGCCGGCTACCGCCATCCGCGGATGCGGATCGCCAGCAGTCCCTTTACGATTCCGCTGTACGACTCCGATACGCGGGCGGTGCTGGAGTTTTCCGGCCGGCTGGGCAAGAATGCCGTGCGTCACTTCAGCGACTACGAAAAGCCCCAGCCCGGCTGGATGGACCCGCTGGTCGCCGACCTGGCGGACCGGGCCGACGCCCAGTTGCAATGGGCCCTGGAGTTCGCCCACCGCCAGGAGGCCCTGGGCTCGGTCTTCGAGGTCCTGCTGGAGCGGATCCGCGAGCTGCGCGGGCCGGCATCCGCCAGCGCAACGGCGGCGCCTACGAGCCGGCGCGTTTCGAGCGTCTCGAGGAGCAAGCCCTCGCGGCGCTGGGCGATCTCCGCGAGATCCTTTTGCCCAACTTGTTGTTTCACGGGCCCTGAACAGCGCTCTACGCTTCCAGTGCCGGCGAAGCCAACGGGAGCACGCCGAGGGCCGATAAGCCTTGATACCCCCGGCGATCCGCCCTCTCTTCAGCGATGGTTGGGGCAGCCGCCACCGGCGCCGGCTTGACCGGCGATCGCACCCACGCGCCCTCGTCTTGCGCCGAGCCGGAAGGTCGCAAAGCAGGCGCAGAAGGCGTCGACGATGGCGGGGTCGAACTGAGCCCCGGAGTCGCCGAGGACGATTTCCCGGGCGTATTCGGGTTCATAGGCCGGTTTGTAGATCCGCGGCGAAGTGAGCGCGTCATAGACGTTGGCCAGCGCGACGATCCTTGCCGCCAGCGGTATTTCCTGCCCTCGCAACCCCGCGCAGTAACCGCTGCCGTCGTATCGCTCGTGATGGTAGCGGGCGATATCGGCCGCCATGTCCATGAAAGTGCCCGGACCGACGTAGTTGCGAGCGTTCTCCAGGGTGTCGCCGCCGACGCGGACGTGCTGCTTGATTTGCGCGAACTCCTCCGCCGTCAGTTTCCCCGGTTTTTGCAGGATGGCGTCGGGAACGGCCACCTTGCCGATATCGTGCAGCGGACTCCCGCGGTAGAGGTCTTTCAGGAAGCGCTCGATCGATGGTCGCCTGATAGGGTCCGCTGCGCTGGAGTTGTTCGGCAAGCGTCTGCGAGTAGTAGCGGATGCGGCAGATGTGCCCGCCCGTCTCCGGATCGCGTGAATCGGTCAACTGGGCCAGGGCGAATACGGTCATGTCCTGCGTGGCGGCCCACTGTTGGGTGCGTTTCGCCACGAGCCGCTCCAGGTCGTCGGCGTAGATCTCCAACTTCTCCTTGGCGGCGGCCAGTTGTCGCTGGGCGCCGGCCAGACGCAGGTGGACTCGCACCTTGGAGAGCATCTCGTCATGGTCGAAAGGCTTGACCACGTAATCGTCGGCGTGGGCCGCGTAGCCCTGCAGCCTCTCGGCGGTCGACCCTTTGCCGGAGACGAGAATAACCTGCACGAACTCACCCAGATCGCCGGACTTGATCCGCCGGCACGCCTCGTAACCGTTGATGCCGGGCATCATAATGTCCAAGAGCACCAGTTGCGGTTTGAACGCGGGGATCTTCGCCAGGCACTCCTCGCCGTCGGCGGCCGTCTCCAGCTCGTATTCCTTGCGGAGGATTCTGCGGAGAATGTCCACGTTTGTGGCATTGTCATCGACGATCAGAATTCGTCCCTTTGGATCCATTGCGTTGGGGCCTGTATAATGCGGGAATCTCAGGCGAGCTGGTGGAGGACGCCGGCGAAGCCGTCGCGTGAATCATCGGCGTCGGCGGGTTGGGGCTGGGCCAAGGGCAGCTCGCAGTAGAAGATGCAGCCTGCGCCCGCGTTGTTCTCGGCCCATATTCTTCCGCGGTGTGCCACGACGACCTCGCGGCAGATCGCCAACCCCAGGCCGGTCCCTCCAGCGCCGGCCTTCGTCTTGCTCGATTGGACGAACTTGTCGAACACCAACTCGATCTCCGCGGCCGGGATGCCCGGTCCCTCGTCTCGGATGCTGATCAACAGCGACTTGGGCAGCCGGCGCAACCGCACGCTGACCGTGCCCTGCGGCGGCGAGAACTTGACCGCGTTGCTCAACAGGTTGCGGATCACCTGCTTGAACCGCTCGGCGTCGACCGTGGCGGTGGTGTCCTCGGCCGGAGGCCTGTAAACGACCGACACCTGCTGCTGGGCGCACAGCGATTTGAACTCGTCGACGACGACTTCCACCAGGTCGTTGACGCTGCTGGGTTGGAATTCATAGACCATCCGGCCCGCTTCCAGCTTCGAGAGGTCGAGCAAGTCGTTGACCAGCCTCAGCAGCGTCTCCGCGCTCTGGCCGACGTTCTGAAAGAACTGCTGCAATTCTTCGCGATCGCCGTCGGCAGCTTCGTCTTCCCCGAAGCGGGCATAGCTCAGGATCCCGTGCAGCGGGGTGCGAAGCTCGTGGGAGATATTGGCCAGGAATTCGCTCTTGGAGCGGTTGGCCGCTTCGGCCGCGTCGCGTTGCTCCTCGATGGCCTTGGAGAGCGTCAACAACTGCGATTGTGCGATCAAGAGGGCATGGATATCCAACAGCCCCAGCCGGCCCGAGCCGTAATCGACGAGGATCGGATCATAGGTCTCCTCATGCCGTCTGGCCAGCGCGAGTTCCGCCGCCCGGTGAATGCTGCAAGCGGCTTCCAGCAGCAAAACGTCGCTGCGCCAAGTGTCGAGAAACTCCCTGATCGGTTTTCGCAGGAATAGTTCACGGCAGAAGGGCCCGCTCAGATGCCGAAAGAGCGAATCGCGCGAGACAACTCCCTGCAGCCGGCCTTGATGGAGCAGGATCACGCCCGGAAGGTCGGGGCGTTGATCGAACTCGCTCTTCACCTGTTCCGTGGGCGTATCGTCCTCGATCATCACCGCGTGCGTTGGCAGATCCCCGAGGGTCGATTGCGATTGCACGCTCTTGTTGGCTGTTTCCGGCATCGTAGTTTGTCCTCCGGCTGATGGCACACCGCTTGAAAACCTAGCATTTTCCGGGGACGCTTGCGGTTCTCCACGGGCGATTTGCGGCAGCCGAAGTGTTATCAAAATGTTAGAACGTGCGGCGGAAAGCCAGGCAAAGACAAGAGACGCCCAAGGAGCCCCTTCTCACTGGTGGCCCGCGTTGCGGCGAGAGAAGGTGTTCCGGCAGTCTATCCCCTTCCGACGTGTGGGCTCTATAATTGGGTTGTGGAGGGGATTCGATTCGAGAGGTGCCCTGATCATGAGCAAGCCTGGCGTTCGTCGGCGGATGGAAATCCTGTTGGTGGAAGATACCCTGGAGGATGCCCGGACGACGATTCTGGCCCTCCAGAACGAGCCGGTCGATTGCCGCGTGAGCCTGGTCTGCGACGGCGAGGAGGCGATGAAGTTCCTTCACCGCGAGGGGGTTTTTGCCCAAGCCCCGCACCCCGACCTGATCCTGTTGGACATGGAGTTGCCCAAGCAGGACGGCCGCCAGGTGCTGATGCAGATCCGCGCGGACGAGCAATTGAAAGGCATACCCGTGATCGTGCTCACCGCGTCGCTGGTGCACCGCGCGCTGCTCCAGGCCCAAGACCTCCGCGTGGACGGCTACATGACCAAACCGGTGAGCCTGGAGCAGTTCGTGGGGACCGTCAAGTCGCTGCGGCGGTCCTGGCTGGCGGAGAGCCTCTCCCTGGCGTCCAAGTAGGGTGGGACAAGGCCGCCACGGCGGCCGCCGGCCCACCAGCAGTGGCTAACCATTCTCCCTTGGTGGGCCGGCGCTCGCTTCGCAAGCTTGTCCCACCTTACCAATACCACCTCCCTGCCGGCGCGGTAGCTGGTACAATGAGGGCCTACCGAGGAACCGAGGCAAGGTACCGAGGGAGGCAAGTCATGGGATGCCGGCCAGTCGTGGGAATTGCGGGATTCGGGGCCGTCTTGGGGCTCCTGCTGGGGCTGATCTACGGGGCGGAAAACGGGCCAACCGCGACGGCAGGCGGCCTGGCGCCCGCGGCCAAGGACGATCGGCCGGTCAAGGCGGCGGCGGGAAGCTACCCCAGCGTTCTGATCCGCGGCGTGCCGTTTGTGCGTCAGAAGCCCGACTTCTGCGGCGAGGCCTGCGCGGCGATGTACCTGCAGAAGCTGGGCCGGCCGGTGGACCAGAATTGGGTCTTCGACCAGTCGGGGCTCGATCCGCGGGAAGCGCGGGGGTGTTACACCAAGGAACTGGCCGCGGCGCTGCAAAAGATCGGCTTTCGCGTCGGCCCGATCTGGTACCGGATCGACGCCGAGCAGGCCGGGCCGCAGATCCAACGGCTCTGGAAGGACCTTTATACCGACCTTTCGGTGGGCGTGCCCTCGATCGTCTGCACGCACTTCGACCAGCAAGCCCATTCCAGCGAGCACTTCCGCCTGGTGCTCGGCTACCTGGAGCCGAGCGACGAAGTGGTTTACCACGAGCCGGCCGAGCCCCAAGGGGCCTACCGGCGGATGAAGCGGACCACGTTTCTCTCGCTCTGGCCGCTGAAATACGCCCAGCGGCAGTGGACCGTGGTCCGCATGAGGCTCGAGGCCGGCCGGCTGATCGAAGGCAAGACCGCGGAGACCTTCACCGCCGCGGACTACGCCCAGCACATGATCGAGCTTCGGCGGAAGGTGCCCGCGGAGGGTTTCACGGTGGTGATCCAGCCGCCGTTCGTGGTCATTGGCGACGGTCCGCCCGAGGAAGTCCGCCGCCGGGCCAAGGAGACGGTCCAATGGGCGGTGGACAAGCTCAAGGCGGCCTACTTCGAGAAGGACCCGGCGGAGATCCTCGACATCTGGCTCTTCCGCGACAAAGAGAGTTACGAGAAACACGTTCCGGAGATCTTCCACACCGCGCCCGACACGCCCTACGGCTACTATTCCGATGCCGACCGGGCACTGGTGATGAACATCAGCACCGGCGGAGGCACGCTGGTCCACGAGATCGTACACCCCTTCGTGGCGGCCAATTTCCCCCATTGCCCGGCCTGGTTCAACGAAGGGCTGGGCTCGCTCTACGAGCAGTCCGGCCAGCTCGACGGCCGCATCCACGGCTACACCAACTGGCGGCTTGCGGGCATCCAGAAGGCGATCCGCGCGCATCGCGTCCCCGCCTTCCAGGACTTCTGCGCCACCAGCGATCACGCGTTCTACGAGGAGGACCGCGGCACCAACTACGGCCAGGCCCGTTACCTCTGCTACTACCTTCAACAGCACGACCTGTTGCAGAAGTTCTACCGCCAGTTCCTCAAGAACCGGCAGCAGGACCCCACCGGCTACGCCACGCTCTGCGACGTGCTGGGGCGCAAGGACCTCAAGGCCTTCCAGAAGGAATGGGAAGCTTGGGTGCTGGAGTTGAAGTTCCCCGACACGGGTTGACTCGATACCAGTCGTGCTTTCCGCGCTGGCGAATCAGGACACAACCAAAACCCTCAATCGTCTTGATCAAATCCATGCGTTTCACGGAACGACCAGTTCCTCAACCTTGCGGATACCGGGAATCTCACCGCTCGTAACGTCTTGATGGAGGTCCCGCAAGTGCTCCTTCAAGTCCTCAAGCGACGCTCCTTGCGTCCAGTAGTCGGGATAGTCTTGCAGGTACCCAATCCAGGCCTCATCCTCTTGCCAATAGACGATCTTCACGGTTTGCATAGGCTGGCGTTTACATTCGCTATACCCGGCCTAGATGCTGGTCGGGCACGGAGTTGATGAGAGCGGACCTGACGTTGTCGAACGCAAAAAACAATCGCATGAGATTGTCCATCGCGCGAGACTGAATATGGGTTCCGCTTATCCATCGCGAGATCGTCTCCGGCGCCACGCCGATCCGATCACCAAACTCTTTCTGCTTCAAGCCGAGGGCCCGCACGCCTTCGCGGATCTGCTGGGGCGACAAGAGGGTGAGGTGTTCGCGCAAGGCCTGCGAGATCTGATCATCCGTCACATTACTGAAGAGGATCTCGCCACATGCGGCGCACTGGTTGACCCGAAGCGCGGGGATTCGAAACGCGTACAAGCGGCCATCGTGCTTGACCTCAGCGTCATAAGGGATGGCCGCGGGCTGGACCTCGACCTTTCCACATTCGGGGCAATGCCGCGGGAAGGGCTTGTCGCAGCCGTGGGCAGGCTCGTTCAGATGGAGGTCGTCTTTTCTTGGCATCCTTGATGTTCACGATGGTTATGGTCGGCCCCATCTTCGTATCGTCGAATACCGTCTCGACGTTGATAAGCCGGCCTTCGATGGGAATCCTGAAGTCATAGTGGTACGGGTGGGTCTCACGGTAGCCCTCGTAATTCTCCTTGACCTGGTCAATTTCCCCACCGTTGACCACATGATCGTACATCGCCTGGCCAATCGCCTTCTGGCTACAGCCCTGAAGATTCTTTCGAAGCCACTCTGCCGGTCGCGCTTTCCACTGGATGTATCCGTCGCAGTTCCATTCCTTGAGGGCCTCAAGGAACTTGCTCAGCGTGTCCGGGTCCCTCAGGGGTGGCATAGGATCACCACCGAGTCTAGGACTCACAACCTGAAACGGCAGGGTTGATACTCAAACGTACACAGGAGCTTGATATATGTCATGTCGTACAAACCGGAGTTCTCCTCGGTTGCCGGCTGATGATTAGACCAGCAGAGCCGGCGATTACCCACAAGTGGGGCTTCAGAGAGCGCGAAAAGCCGACTGGCGCCGAAAGCTATCGCGAAGTTGTGGTGGGCCTCTCCCCTAGGGAGAGGGGGCGATCAGTGTGTGATCGCGTAGACGATCGCGTTGGTGCCGATATGGAAGGCGTCGTCGTCTTTCAGACCGTAGCTGTAGGCGTGGGGGAATTGCTCCCAGCCGTTGCCGATGTCGAACTTGCTGTAGACCACCGCCAGCTTGCCGTCGATCGTGATCCCCTCCAACTCCGGCGCGTCCAGCGGGCCGAAGTCCTCGCGGACCCGCGGCGTGTACTCCACGGCGCCGATGTCGTAGTGGCTGTGGTAGAAGGGATGGTCCAAAGGCAGCTTCTCCAGCTTCTGGCCGGGGAACACCTTGGCGATCTCCCGCCGGAAACCCATGTCGAAGCTCAGCCGCCCGCAGCAAGCGTCGGCCAGCAACAGCCCGCCGGCCTTCAGGTACCGCTGCAGCCGGCCCACCTCCTCCGCGTTCCAGGCAAACTCCCGGTGCCCGGTCATGTACAACAGCGGATAGGTGGCCGCCTTGGGATCCTTCAGTTTCACGTTCTCGCGCTTGAACTTCACGTCCAGGGTGGAATTGTCGCGGGCGTGCTTGAGCAGGTTGTGGACGGCCGACGGATCGGGGTCCCAGTCGCCCTCGTGGATCAACTGCGCGAAGATGAAGTCGTCCCGCGCCGGGGCCGTGGCCTCGTAGTAGACCTTGGTCGTGCTCAAGAAACGGCCCAACTGGTAGCTGCCGAGGATGTAGGTCACCAGGTTGGCCCCCACCTGCCGCGCCTCGTCGATCACTACCCGCAGGCCGCGGGGATGCTCGTGCCCGTCCCAGCCGCAGGTCAGGTCGCAGGGGGAGAAGATCACGCGCGCTGCGGCAGCCGAAGTCGATCGACTCCAGGCAGGGGGCCTCGCTGTAGGTCGAGCCGTCGCCCTTCTTGTAGGTGAACTGGCCCAGCTTGTAATAGGCCGAGAAGACCGGCTCCTCCGGCAGCATCTTCCGCAGCGGACGCCCGGGGAAGATGATCTCCATCTCCTTGCGGAAACAGTCGGCAAAGTCCTTCCAGCCGCAGCAGGCGTCGGCCAGGATCGTGCCGCCGTCGGCCACGTAGCGGCCCAGCTTCTGCCGGATCTCGTCGGTGAGCGTGAACTTGTTGTGGCCGGCGAACAACAGCGCCGGCAGCTCCCGCGGGTCGTAGGAGAAATGGGCGAAGTCGGACTCGATCGCCCGGTAGTTGATGCCCAGCTTCTGATTGGTCCACTCCAGCAAGGTCATGACGTCGGCCGGGTCGGTCATCCAGTCGCGGTACATGGTCCGCTTGCCCTCCTTGGTCACCCAGCGGACGGGGCCGATGCCCATCTTGCCGATCAAGGCCGGGGGGGCGGGCGGCTTCTTCTTCTCGCTCCGCCGCAGCGGCGTGGCCGGCAGCGGCAGCGGCGCGAAGCCCTCGCCGCCCGTACGGTGCTGGTCCTTGGCCTTCGGCGGCGGGCCGCAGTCGATCGGACCGGAGTTGTCGTCGCCCCAGGCCAGCCGCGGCACGGTCAATTCCGCCGCCGCCGAGCCGATGGCGCAGATCATCCCCACGTTCTCCAAAAACCGCCGGCGAGAGTGCCCGGCACCCTGATGACTTGCCTGCTTTTCCATGACCACCCTCCTCGCTCGGTTGGATTATGACCCCGCTCTTGCCAAAGCCCGCCATCTATTATAACCCGGCGACGGCCGGGAAACGGTAGGGTGAAAGAGTCCTTTCACCTACCACTCTACCTACCCGCCACCCTCCCTTTAGTCAAGTAGTTCGTAGTGCCGGCTTTAGCCGGAAATCCGCGGTATGACCGCCTAAAGGCGGCACTACGAACGGCGCATTTCCGACCGTGTGCAGTATAAAACAGGCCTACGACAGCTTCCAGGGCTCGCGGCGCGGGCGGGAGAGCATGCGGTTGGCCTCGTCGTCGCCGAGGAAGACTTCCTTCACCGGGTCCCAGCGGAGCTTGCGGTGAAGCTGCATGGCGATGTTGCCTAAGTGGCAGACGCTCGCCGTGCGGTGGCCCGTCTCCACGGGCGAGATCGGATCGCGGTGCGCCTTGACGGCGTCGATGAAATTGCGGTAGTGGTTGTCGCTCACCGGCAGGTGGATCTGGCCGGGACCGATCTTGGCGGCGGCCAGCGAGACGGGCGAGCTCTGGAACTTGTAGCCCACCTGGATCCAGCCCTCCGTGCCCTCGAAGCGGGCGCCGAAGCCCGGGCGCCGGTCTGGCAGACCAGTTCCACGCCGTTGGCATACCGCGCACGGAAATGGACCTTGGTGGCCGTGGTGAAGAGGCTCCCCTTGGGCGGAAACTCGGCGCCCAGGTCTTCGACTTCGATCGGGCCGGTGGCGTCGGCGTCCAGGGCCCATTGGGCGATGTCGTTGGAATGCGCGCCGAAGTTGGTCGTCTGTCCGCCGGAGTAGTCGAGGATGAAGCGGAAACGGTAGAGGCAGCGGTCCTTGTGGTAGGGAGCCTGCGGGGCCGGCCCGAGCCATTTTTCGTAGTCGAACCCTTCCGGCACGGGCATCGGCTTCCAGCCCGGCCCGGGGCCCGTGAAATTATTCTCGGCGACCAGCGTGGTGATCTTCCGGAGCCTGCCGATACGCCCGTTGCGGACCAGCTCGCAGGCGTGGCGGACCAGGGCCGAGGAGCGGTACTGGCTGCCGGTCTGCAAGATCCGGTCGTGCTTCCGCACGGCGCGGACCATCTCTTGCCCCTCGCGGATGCAAAGCGAGAGCGGCTTTTGGCAATAGATGTCCTTGCCCGCCCGGCAGGCCAGCACGGCAATCACGGCGTGCCAGTGGTCGGGGACGACGATCTCCACGGCATCCACGTCCCGCCGCGCCAGCAGGTCGCGGAAGTCGACGCAGGCCTCGCAGCCCCGGTAGCGGCCGGAGGGACTCTTCTTCGAGTAGTAGGCGTTCACCCGGTCGCGGACCGGCTCGCGGCCGAGGAACTGCTCGGGCGTCCGGTAGCCGAAGCTGGCCCGGTTCACGTCGCAGATGGCCACCACCTGCACGTCGTCCAGGGCGAGGAAGGCCGGCAGGTCCACCGTGCTCTGGTTGCCCGCCCCGATCATCGCCAGGCTCACGCGATTGCTGGGGGCCGTCCGGCCGAACGCTGTAGCGGGGACCACGCAAGGCGCGGCGAAGAGGGTTGCCGCCGCGGCCGCCGACCGGGCCAAAAAGCCCCGCCGCGGCAGCGCCCGCTGCCGGCCTGCGGCGCCGTCAGCGTAAGACCCAACAACATCTTCACGTCGTTTGCTCATGGCGAGGACCTCGTTTTTTGCCGAATGTAGGGTCAAGACGGTAGGGTGGGACCAGCTCGCGAAAGCGAGCGCCGGCCCACCAATCCTATGAAGCTGTTTCAGAACGCGGCGAGCCACCGTCGGGCAGGAATGCCCAACCTACAGCGGCCGTAGGATGGACATTCTTGCCCGTCGCCACACTCCGGTTCTGAAACAGCTTCTAAACCCCGGTGGGCCGGCGGCCGCCAAGGCGGCCTTGTCCCACCCTACCTTAACCCCGATTGTAGTCGCCCCGTCCGCACGCCACAACCTGCGCCTCCCGACGCCTTTCCCGCCTTCGGGCGACTTCCTAGAATAGACTCCATGATTCCGCCCTTGGACTCCTTGCCGACGGGTGTGTTGCTCAGCGGCGGGCTGGATAGCTCGATCCTCTTGGGGATGCTCGCCGGCCAGGGGCGCCGGGTGCAGCCGCTTTACGTGCGATCGGGACTGCTTTGGGAAGCGGAGGAGCTACGGGCGGTGGGGCATTTCCTGCGGGCGCTGGCTTCGCCGCGGGTCCTCGAATTGACCATCCTTGATTTGCCCGTGGGAGACCTCTACGGCGAGCATTGGAGCGTGACGGGGGACGAAACGCCCGGCGCTTCCACGCCCGATGAGGCCGTTTACCTGCCCGGCCGCAACCTGCTGCTGCTGACCAAGGCGGGGCTCTGGTGTAAGCTGCACGGGCTGCGGCAGTTGGCCCTCGGCGTGCTGGGAAGCAATCCGTTTGCCGACGCCACGCCCGCCTTCTTCGACCACCTCCAGGCCGTGCTGAACTGTTACCCCGCGGCGCCGCTGGAGATCGTCCGCCCGTTGGCCTGCACGGGCAAACGCCAAGTGATGGAAATGGGGCGAGGATTTCCGCTAGAGCTGACCTTTTCCTGCATTGCGCCCTGTCACGGGCTGCATTGCGGCCGCTGCAACAAGTGTGCGGAGCGGAAGGCGGCATTCGCCCTGATTGGAAAAGACCCGACCCAGTATGCTTGCTCCACCCCCTCTCCCTCCGGGAGATGGTTGGGGTGAGGGGAACCTGCCCTAGCCCCGGTAGGCCCCGGATTTTGCTATTGTGAGGCGGATCAGGAATCCGTTGGCGCCAATGAGCAACAACCTTAAATTGTCATCCACTTGACTCACAAGTTCGTCGCGTAGCGACGTTATGATGGTAGCCGTGGGTTTTAACCCACGGATCGGATCCCGTGATATTGCCCCCCCGTCGCGTAGCGACGGTTGAAAACAAGCCGCGTGCCATCGGGCAACCCGGCCATTTCAATCGTCGCTACGCGACGAACGGAGGGCGTGGGGCCCTACGTTCCGTGGGTTAAAACCCACGGCTACCGCCGCATCGTCGCTACGCGACGTAGGTTTACCGATCGCTTTAGTCAAGTGGATAACGATTTAACCTAATGACCGCAACCGAATCCCCGCCCGCCGCGTGCAATTCGCGCCGCCCGTGGTTCCGCCTCACGCCGGACCGACTCGTGATCGGGCTCGTGGCCGTGGAGTGCCTGCTCTGGCTGTCGGAGCGGTTTCAGTGGCTCCCACTAAACCACCACAAAGGATGCACCGTGCTGATTACCGTGGCGATCGCCGCTACCGTGTTGCTAGGGATGCTTGTCGGCTTCGTCGTCAGTCTGCTCTTTCGGTGGCGGTTCCAGTTCAGCATCTCTTTCCTGCTGGTGCTGACGGTTGCCGTCGCCCTGCCCTGCAGTTGGTTCATGGCGGAGATTGAGAGGGCGAAGAAGCAGAAAGCGGACGTAAGCGAGATAAGGAAATCTGGGGGTGCGGCGTTCTTTGACTGGCAGCTACACGCGTTCGACTCGCTGCGAACCCAAGAGCCGCCCCTGCCGGTGTGGCTTCGGGAGCTGTTGGGCGAGGATTTCTTCGCGTCAGTTGTTGAGGTACACCTCGAACCCTGCTCGATCCCTGACGCCCTGCTCAGCCATGTTAAGGCGTTGCCGCAGCTACGAGACCTTGATATCGAGGGCATCGAGCTGACGGATACCCAACTGGAACATATAGGGGAATTGATTCAACTCAGATTCTTGGCGATTCGCTATCCAAAGGTTAGCGGCTGTGAGCGGAAAGGCTTGAACGCGTTGACGCAACTCGAAGGACTGTATATCTTCCACCCTCCCATCACAGATGCTGGACTGCAACGTCTCAAGAGATTAGCGCGGCTACAAATATTGGAACTCCGCGGCACCCGGGTGACGGGTGCCGGCCTGGAGGACCTGAAATCGCTGCCTTATCTGCACGAGTTGTCCCTCTGCGAGAGCCCGGTTACGGACGCCGGACTGGGACACTTCAAGGGATTGACCGGGGTCGCAATCTTGGACCTCCGCCGGACCAAAGTAACCGATGCCGGCCTTGAAACCCTCGAAGGATCGACCCAACTCGTGAGTTTGGACCTCAGCTACACCCCGGTCACCGACGCTGGGTTGGAACACGTCAAACGGTTGACAAGACTCCAGTTATTAGGGCTCCAGGGCGCCAAAGTTACCGATGCGGGCGTGAAGAAGCTCCAGGAGGCTTTGCCGAAATGCGAAATTGAAAGAGGAGAATACTTTCCGAGGCTCTACCAGCCTTCTCCCCCAGATTGGGTAGTCCAACCATAGGGACCATCCTTGCGGAGTATTCGGCGCACGGGCGCACCGCCCATCCGGGCCGACACGGCCCGGCTCGGATTTCCGACCCCCAACCCCTTCCCCAACCCCCATCCCCCGACCCCTATCATGTATCGAGTGTCCCGCGCGATCGACTTCTGTTATGGCCACCGCCTCTTGAACTACGAGGGGAAGTGCCGGCACCTGCACGGACATAACGGCCGGGTGGTGATCACCATCGAAGCGCCGCAGCTCGATGCGCGGGGCATGGTGTTAGACTTTAGCGATATTAAGGACGTGGTAAGCCGCTGGATCGACGAAGAGCTGGACCATCGCATGTTGTTGCGACGGGATGATCCGGTTGTGCCTTTACTAGAGGGCCTGGGGGAGCCGATGCATTTGATGGACGTCAACCCCACGGCCGAGAACATCGCCCGGCTGATCTTCGACTATACGGCCGCCCGGCGGTTTCCGGTGGTCGAGGTGCGGCTTTGGGAGACGCCCCGTTGCTACGCGACCTACTGTCCGTCGGAGGGCCTGTAAAACAACCGATTGGGCAAAGCGATTGAACCCAGGGAAGCGGTGACTTTTGCGTAAAGGAGTACGATCGTGAGACCAAGAGCGATTGGATGGATGGTTCCGCTGGCGCTGGTCGTCCTGGTTTGGCTGGCGGCCTGCGGTCCGGCGATGGCCGAATGGCCTTGCGGCTATGGTCGCTGGGGCTTCCACGGCACGGCTCACGTTGACGGTTGCGTGTACGGGCCGCCGCGAAACGAAGTTTACTCGTCCCCCTACCTTTGGGCCCCCTCCTACTCGATGGCTTACACCTACGGCGTGCTGGTCGCTCCCGGCTATCCGGCCCACAGCCCGACTCTCCCGGCTTATACCTGGTTCTACGGCCCCATTTCGCCTTCGCCGGCGATTTGGTAGTCAAAAAATTACAGTCCGGGCGATCCGCAAGGGACCGGCACCGGACTGTTCCCCCCTGGGAATCTGCTCGGGGTACCAATTGAATCGGCTAGCCAGCCTATTCCACTTTGGCAGATTTTCCCGATCGGCGGGTTTCTGCGGGTTCGGCCTTGGCCCAAGAGCTAGCCGGGATTATTCATCGCCCAAGGGAAGCCCGAAGCGCAAGCGAGGTCCGAGGAACGCTCTAACCCGGATTATTCACGGCCGCATCGTAACCCGAAGCGTAAGCGAGGCCGGCTAACGGAATTACCCTCGCTTACGCTTCGGGTTTCGATTGCGCACTCTGCGCCGCTTACATCGCGGGGCGTGAATAATTCGGGCTAACCTCGCTTGCGCTTCGGGCTTCCATTCGATGCCCTGCACGGAAACGCCCAGGGCCATGAATAATCCGCGCTAGGAAGTAATCTTCACGATCCCTCGCTCCAGGGCCAGGGCGATCTGGTCCAACTGGTCGAGCGTGATCGATAGCGGAGGAAAAATCACCAGCACGTTGCCCAAGGGACGCAGCAGGACCCCCTCGCTGCGCGTGCCGGCAGACGCGGAACCCGCGTTGTTCCGCCCAGGGATAGGGCTCCTTGCTCGTGCGGTCGCGGACCAGCTCGATCCCGGCGATCAGGCCGCATTGGCGGACGTCGCCCACGTGCGGCAGCCGGGCGATGCGCCCCAGGTGCTCCGCCAGCCGCGCGGACTTGGCCGGCAGCCGGGCAAGCGTCTGCTCCTCCTCGAAAACATCCAGGGTGGCCAGGGCCACCGCGGCGCCCAGCGGATTGCCGCCGTAGGTGTGGCCGTGTTGGAAGGTCCTGGACTGCGAGTAATCCCCCAAGAAGGCCTGCCAGATCTCGTCTGTGGCCAGGGTAGCCGCCAGCGGCAGGTACCCCCCGGTCAGGCCCTTGGCCAGGCAGAGCAGGTCTGGGACGACCTCCTCCTGCTGGCAGGCGAACATCGACCCGGTCCGGCCCATGCCCACGGCCACTTCGTCGGCGATCAGCAGCACGTCGTACCGCCGGGTAAGCTGGCGAACGCCGCGGAGATAGCCGGCCGGGTGAACGATCATCCCCGCGGCGCACTGCACCAGCGGCTCGATCACCATGGCGGCGATCCGCGAGTGCTCGCGGGCCAGCAGTTGCTCCAGCCGATCGAGGTGCCAGGCCAGGGCTTGCTCGCGCGGCACCTCCGGCGGCAAGCGATAGGGGTTGGGCGCGGGCACGCGGAGGCAAGGGAACAGCAGCGGCTGGAACAGGGCATGGAACCGCTCCACCCCGCCCACGCTGACGCTGCCCAACGTGTCGCCGTGGTAGGCGTCGCCCAAGGCAACGTAGACGGTCTTCTCCGGCTTGGGATCGCGGCGTTGACGCCAATACTGGAAGGCCAGCTTCAAGGCCGACTCGACGGCGGTCGCCCCATCGTCGGAAAAGAAAACGTGGGCCAGCCCCGGTGGGGCCAGATCGACCAGCCGCCGGGCCAGCATGATCGCCGGCGGGTTCGACGCGCCCAGGAGGGTCACGTGGGCCACTTGATCGAGCTGCTGCCGGATGGCTGCGTCCAGCCGCGGATGCCGGTGCCCGTGGACGTTGCACCACAGGCTGCTGACGCCATCAATGTACTGGTTGCCATCGATGTCCACGACCCGGCATCCCTCGCCCCGCTGGAGGATCAGCGGCTCGTACTCCTCCATTTGGGTGAAAGGGTGCCATACGTACTGGCGGTCCCATGCCTTCAGGGTTTCGTGAGACGGTTGCTGCATGGTGGACAGTTAGGGGCTTTCGCGGGCTTAAGAAGGTAGGGTGGGACCAGCTCGCGTGAGCGAGCGCCGGCCCACCAATTCTACCAGATCCCGGTGGGCCGGCGGCCGCCAAGGCGGCCTTGTCCCACCCTACAGCTATTCGCAAAACGATGGTAGCCAGCCAGCTTAAGAAGGTAGGGTGGGACCAGCTCGCGTGAGCGATGCCGGCCCACCAATTCTACCAGATCCCGGTGGGCCGGCGGCCGCCAAGGCGGCCTTGTCCCACCCTACAGCTATTCGCAAAACGATGGTAGCCAGCCAGCTTAAGAAGGTAGGGTGGGACCAGCTCGCGTGAGCGAGCGCCGGCCCACCAATTCTACCAGATCCCGGTGGGCCGGCGGCCGCCAAGGCGGCCTTGTCCCACCCTACAGCTATTCGCAAAACGATGGTAGCCAGCCAGCTTAAGAAGGTAGGGTGGGACCAGCTCGCGTGAGCGAGCGCCGGCCCACCAATTCTACCAGATCCCGGTGGGCCGGCGGCCGCCGAGGCGGCCTTGTCCCACCCTACAGCTATTCGCAAAACGATGGTAGTACAGCCCCTTGCCGAGCCGGCGGCGATTTGGCAGGATATGTACTTTGACCGGCTTGACCCACGACCCACGAACCCTAGCTTGAGTTTGGAGATCCCTTCATGGCCGAGGCTGCATTCCCCGAAGTCGACCGCATTCCTTTTGAAGGTCCCGATTCCAAGAACCCGCTGGCCTTCCGCTATTACGACGCCAACGAGGTCGTCGAAGGCAAGAAGATGAAGGACCAGCTTCGCTTCAGCGTGGCCTACTGGCACACGATGCGGGGCACCGGCAGCGACCCCTTCGGGCCCGGCACCATGTTGCGGCCCTGGGAGTCGGGCGACGACTCGGTCGAGAACGCCTGCAACCGCGTCCGCGTGGCCTTCGAGTTCATCGAGAAGCTCGGCGCCCCCTTCTTCTGCTTCCACGACCGCGACGTGGCCCCTGAGGCCGGCAAGCTCTCCGAGACCAACAAAAACCTCGACAAGGTCGTCAAGGCGATCAAGAAGGAGGTGCAGCGGACGGGCATCAAGCTGCTCTGGGGCACCGCCAACCTTTTCAGCAACCCCCGCTACATGCACGGCGCGGCCACCAGCCCCAACGCCGACGCCTTCGCCTTCGCCGCCGCCCAGGTGAAAAAGGCCCTCGAAGTGACCCTCGAGCTGGGCGGCGCCGGTTACACCTTCTGGGGCGGCCGCGAAGGCTACCAGACCCTCTGGAACACCGACATGAAGCGCGAGCTGGACCACCTCGGCCGCTTCATGCACCTGGCCGTCGACTATGCCAAGCAAATCGGCTTCCGCGGCCAGTTCTACTTCGAGCCCAAGCCCAAGGAGCCCACCAAGCACCAGTACGACTTCGACGCCGCCGCCTGCATCAACTTCCTCCGCGCCTACGGGCTGGAGAAGCACGTCAAGCTGAACATCGAGACCAACCACGCCACCCTGGCCGGCCACTCCGTCGAGCACGAGCTGGACTACGCCGGCCACCAGGGCTTCCTGGGTTCCGTCGACGCCAACACCGGCGACCTGTTGCTCGGCTGGGACACCGACCAGTTCCCCACCGACGTCTACCTGGGCACGAAGATCATGTACTACTTCCTCAAGTACGGCGGGCTGACCACCGGCGGCGTCAATTTCGACGCCAAGGTCCGCCGCGAGAGCTTCGAGCCCATCGACCTCTTCTACGCCCACGTCGGCGGCATGGACACCTTCGCCAAGGGCCTGAAAATCGCCGCCAAGATCCGCCAGGACGGCCAGATCGAGAAGATGATCCAGGACCGCTACAGCTCCTGGGACAAGGGCGTCGGCAAGGAGATCGAGGAAGGCAAGCACGACTTCGCCTCCCTGGAGAAGTACATCAGCCGCAAGGGCGACGTGACGCCCAACAAGAGCGGACGCCAGGAGCTGTTCGAGAACGTGGTCAACCAGTACGTGATGTGAGCTAGTAATTGAAGCGGATGCCTCGGGCGCGAAGATTGGCGGTCAACTGCCGTGTGCTCGTGTAATGGACGGCATCGAAGCCCGCCGCGCGGGCGCCGTGGACGTTGGCCTCCAGGTCGTCGGTGAAGAAGATCTCCTCGGGCCGCACGCCCGCCAACCGGGCGGCCTCGCGGTAGATCTCCGGCTGCGGCTTGACGGCCCCGATCCGGTAGCTCAGGGCGTAGACCTGGAAATCCTCCGCAAGGATGCGGTAGCGGGCCAGGCAATACTCCCAGTGTCCCTCGCAGGTGTTGGAGAGAATGCCCAGGCGGTGGCCGGCCGCACGGAGTTGAGAGACGACCGGCAACATGCCCACGTTGAGCTCGAAGATCGCGCTGCCGGCAAGGGCCATCGCGGCGTAGTCGGTCCGGGTGCCGGTGGCCTGGCAGAAGGCCTCGTGGAACTCCGCGCCGCTGATCTCGCCCCGCTCGTAACGGTCCTGGAGATCGCCCTGGAAGAGGGCCGACCGCACCGCCGCCGGCTCGATGCCCGCCAGCTCGGCCATTTGCCGGCACATCCGATCGACGCTGAAATGAAGCAGCACCCGGCCGAGGTCGAAATAGAGGAACTTGAGCATCGCGGAACAGTGGCTAGTGGTCGGTGGCTAGTGGTCAGTGGCTGGTGGGCGGTGGGAAGAGATCGTGAATTGCATTCGGAGGAACGTCGAGACGTAGGCGTAGGGTGGGACAAGCTCGCGCCAGCGAGCGCCGGCCCACCAACTCTGCCCGATCCCGGTGGGCCGGCGGCCACTACGGCGGCCTTGTCCCACCCTACCACCTAACCACTAGCCACTGACCACTAGCCACTAATTCCTCAGGGGCCGATCTCCCGGATGGCGATGTCTTTGTACCAGGCCTCGGTCGGGCCGCCGCCGTGGATTTGCAGGCCGATCAAGCCGCGTTGCGAGAGGGACGCGTCGGGCTCGGTGTAGTCGACGGTCGGCTTGCCGTTGACCCAGAGTTGGACCCGCCGTCCCTGGCAGAGGATGCGGTAGTCGTTCCAGTCCTCGAAGTGGACGAACTTCTTCTGCTCGGCCGGCGGTGGCCCGGCGAGCGTGCGACAGCGGCGGGATTCGTCGTAGAGGGTGCCCCAGTAGTGCTGGCCCATGTCGGCCTGGTAGCCGATCATCTCGCTGCTGTGGGCGACCCGCTGACTGCGGATCTGCACGCCGCCGTTGGCCTCCGGGCCCAGCAGCTTGAACTTCAGCCGCAACTCGAAATCGCCGTATTCCTTGATGGTGGCGAGGAACTCGTTGCGGGGCAGCGAATGCTTGAGACTACCGCCGACGATCGCCCCATCCTCGATGCGGAAAACCTTCTGGTCGCCCTCCCAGCCGGTAAACGTCTTGCCGTCGAACAGGGGCACAAACGCCAAATGCTCGCTGGCCGGCTGGTCGGCCAGGGCTGGGCCCCAGAGCAGGAGGAAACAGGCGGTCACGAGGATGGTTCTCATGGGTGGGTTCCTTGTGGTGTAACTCAGGTGAACATGCGGCGTAGTCATGTACGTCAGGCTTTCCAGCCTGACCTGTACCTTGATTAGGATACTCTCGACCATCGCTGTTGGCTACCAGCCGGCGATGGTTGGGCAGAGCGTCGACCCTACCGCACCCGACCGGGTTAGTTTACAATACAGAGTCTTCGCCAGTTCCCCTCACCCTAACCCTCTCCCGGAGGGAGAGGGGACCAGTTCCATCCCCGCAAGCCTTTCCGCGAGAACCCCATGCGCTCGGACATGATCAAGCTCGGCGACGCCAGGGCCCCCCACCGCAGCCTGCTGCGCGCCACCGGCGTCCAGGAAGACGACTTCCGCAAGCCGTTCATTGCCATTTGCAACAGTTACGTGGACATTATCCCCGGCCACGTCCACCTGGACCGCGTGGGCGAGTTCGTCAAGCGGTGCGTGCGCGAGGCGGGCGGGGTGCCCTTCGTCTTCAACACCATCGGCATCGACGACGGCATCGCCATGGGCCACGCCGGCATGAAGTATTCGCTTCCCAGCCGCGAGATCATCGCCGACTCGGTGGAGTCGATGATCAACGCCCACTGTTTTGACGGTATGATCTGCATCCCCAATTGTGACAAGATCGTCCCCGGCATGTTGATGGGCGCCATGCGGGCGAACATCCCCACGATCTTCGTCAGCGGCGGGCCGATGGAGGCCGGCAAGATGCCCGACGGCAAGACGGTCGACTTGATCGACGTCTTCGCCGGCGCGGTCGCCCGGCAACGCGGCAAGCTCACCGCCGCGGAATTGCTCGCCCTCGAGCAGGCCGGCTGTCCGACCTGCGGCTCCTGCTCGGGGATGTTCACGGCCAACAGCATGAACTGTCTCTGCGAGGCCCTGGGGATGGCCTTGCCCCTAAACGGCACGCTCTTGGCCACCGCCGCCCAGCGCAAGCGGCTCTTCCGCCAGGCGGCCGAGCGGATCCTGGAGATGGTCCGCCAATTCGATCGCCTGGGCGAAGGCCACGGCCTCTTACCCCGCGAGATCGTCACCGCCGGCTCGATCGATAACGCCATGATCCTCGACATGGCCATGGGCGGCAGCACCAACACCGTGCTGCACATCCTGGCCATCGCCCGCGAGGCCGGCGTCGAGTACGACATCGCCGAGATCGACCGCCTCAGCCGCGCGACGCCCAACGTCTGCCGGGTCGCGCCCAGCAGCAGCTTCCACGTGGAAGACGTCCACAATTCCGGCGGCATCCACACCATCCTCGGCAGTATCCAGCGGGGCTGCCCGGGCCTGCTGGCGCTGGATTGCCCGACGGTCACCGGCAAGACCCTGGGCCAAAACATCGCCGAGTTCGACGTCCGCGCCAGCACGGCGGGCCAAGAGGCCCTGGAGCTGGCCGCGGTCGCCGCCGGCGGCCAGCGAACCAGCGAGGGCATGTCCAGCCACACAAGCCTGGCGGCCTCGATCCGCGAGGTCTCCCCGGAGCAGTTGGGTTTCGATCCCTACGACTGCATCCGCGAGGTCCCCCACGCCTACACTCCCGAGGGCGGCCTGGCAATCCTTTACGGCAATCTGGCGCCGCGGGGCGCGGTGGTGAAGACGGCCGGCGTGAAGCCCGAGATGCTCCGCTTCCGCGGACCGGCCGTGATCTTCGATGCCGAGACCGACGCCTACGCGGGCATCGTCAACGGCCGGGTGAAGGCCGGCGACGTGGTGGTGATCCGCTACGAGGGGCCTCGCGGCGGCCCGGGCATGCAGGAGATGCTGGCCCCCACCACGGCCATCAAGGGCATGGGCCTGGACGACAAGGTGGCCCTGATCACCGACGGCCGCTTCTCCGGCGGCACGGCGGGCGCCTGCATCGGCCACGTCAGTCCCGAGGCCGCGTCCGGCGGCCCGATCGGCCTGCTCCAGCCTGGCGACGTGGTAGAGATCGACATCCCCGGCCGCACGCTTTCCGTCCGCTTGAGCGAGGCCGAGCTCGCCGAGCGGGCCAAGAAGTGGCAGGCCCCCGAGCCTCGCTACAAGACCGGCTGGCTGGCCCGCTACGCCCGCATGGCCACCAGCGCGGATACGGGGGCGATTCTCAAGTGGGACTGATTCAAGTTCGTAGTACCGGCTTTTAGCCGGAAATCCGCGGCAAGACCGCCTGAAGGCGGGACTACGAACAGCGCATTTCCGACCGCGTGCAGTACAACCCCCACCGTGGCGGCTAACCCTCCCGCCGCACTATTGACAACCCTACTCATTCTTGGGACACTGGGGGCATCATGGCCTACGATAGCCATATCGCCGACTGGCCCGGCTCCACGTCCTCCAGCTTGTTGGGACGGGTGAAGGCCCGCAACCCAGAGGCCTGGCAGCGGCTCGTGGATCTCTACAGCCCGTTGATCTACGGTTGGTGCCGTCGCGCAGGGCTCCAGCCCGAGGATGCGACCGACGTGGTGCAGGAAGTCTTCTGCGCGGTGCTCAAAGGCATGGGCGACTTCCGGGGCAGCGGGGCCGCGGGGAGTTTTCGCCATTGGCTTTGGGGCATCGCTCGCCATCGACTCCTCCAGTATTTCCGCGACCGCCAGGGCACACCCGAGGCCAAGGGCGGGACCTGGGCCCAGCAGCAGTTGCAGGAGTTGCCCGAGCAACTGGAAGCCTCCAGCCTCAGTGGCGGCCCGGCGGCCGAAGACGCCCTCTGGAGACGGGGCTTGGAGGTGGTGCGGGCGGAGTTCGAGGACTGCACCTGGCAGGCCTTTTCCGCACGACAGCCGGCGGCCGCCGCCCGGCCGACGTCGCCGACGAGCTGGGCATGACGCTGCAGGCCGTCTACAAGGCCAAGTCTCGCGTCTTGCGACGGCTCCGCCAATGTTTGACCGACCTGGAAGGCCAGGGCTGATCGCCTCATCCCGGATTATTCATCCCGGATTATTCACGCCGCGCGATGTGAGCGGCGCAGACCGCGCAATCGAAACCCGAAGCGTAAGCGAGGGAAGCACAACAACTTACCCTCGCTTGCGCTTTGCGCCTTGTGTGGGGCCGTGAAAAATGGTGTCAAGGTCCTGCGCATTTACTCTTAGGGTAGCAGGCACACGCCGTGTGCCGTCCGCGGCTGACGGCACACGGCGTGTGCCTGCCACAAAAAGAGTCGCCGTCGGTCTCTTCATCGCAACCGCAGCACGAACGAGGCATGGCATGAATAGCACCCTGTGTCCTGGCCCGGAGCAGTTGCGGGCGTACGTGGCGGGGAAATTGGCCGAGGATCTCTCTCTGGCGCTGGACGATCATCTCGACGTTTGCGCCGAGTGCCAGGCCTTGTTGGTCACCCTCGGCGATGCCGAGGACACGTTGGAAACACGGCTGCGTCGCGCCCCGGCCGCCGAGCAGTACGAGCAGGAGCCCGCCTGCCGGGAAGCCGCCATGCGGGCGAAAGCGTTGGTGCCTGCCGCCAGTCCGGCGGCCAATCATCCGCCCGACGCACCTGGCGACGCCACCTCATCCTGGCGCTCCCCGGCGGGAGCGGATGCCCCTCTGGCGAGCCTCGGCCGCCTGGGCGAATACGAGCTGCTGGCCAAGCTGGGCGAAGGCGGCATGGGCACGGTCTACAAGGCCCGGCAGACCAGGCTGGACAAGATCGTCGCCCTCAAGGTCTTGCCCAAGGAGCGGACCAGCGACGCCCAGGCCCGGGCCCGCTTCGAGCGGGAGATGAAGGCCGTGGGCCGCGTCAGCCATCCCAACATCATCCAGGCCCACGACGCCCGCGACATCGACGGCACCACGGTCCTGGTGATGGAGTATGCCGAGGGGCTCGACCTGGCCGAAGTGGTTCGCCGCCTGGGCCGTCTCGGGGTAGCCGACGCCTGCGAGATCGTCCACCAGGCGGCGCTGGGCCTGGAGGCCGTCCATGAAAACGGCCTCGTCCACCGCGACATCAAGCCCTCGAACCTGATGCTCACCGCGGGGCTGACTGCCGGTCCGCCCGAGAAGTCCAGAACCGCCGCCGACCTCCGCATGGCCGCCATCGGCCAGGTCAAGATCCTCGACCTGGGCCTGGCCCGGCTTGGCGCCGAACAGCCCAGCTCGGGCGAGCTGACCAGCGAGGGGCAGGCGATGGGCACGGCCGACTACATGGCCCCCGAGCAGGCATTCGACAGCCACACGGTCGACATCCGCGCCGACATCTACTCGCTGGGCTGCACGCTCTACAAGCTGCTGGCCGGCCATGCCCCGTTCAGCGGGCCGGAGTACGGCAACGCGATGCAGAAGATGCTGGCCCACAGCGGAGAAGCCGGTTCCCCCGCTGGGCCAGGCCCGAGCCGGACGTGCCCAAGGGCCTCTTGAAGGTGCTGGATCGCATGTTGGCCAAGAAGCCGGACGATCGTTTTGCCACGCCGGCCGAGGTGGCCGCGGCGATCGCCCCCTTCGCCGCGGGCGCGGACCTGCCGCAGTTGCTCAAGCGTGCCGAACGGTCTCCGGGTGCGGCGGACAAGGCGGATAGTCCGCTCGTGTACACCGAGCCGCACGCCTCTTCCGGGGCCGTGGGCACCGATCCCAAAGCCCCCCTCTCCCGCCAGGAGAGGGTGGGTAGGGTGGGACAAGCTCGCGCAAGCGAGCGCCGGCCCACCATTTCCGCCGGTCTTTGGTGGGCCGGCGGCCGCCACGGCGGCCTTGTCCCACCCTACCTCCGGGAGAGGATCGGGGTGAAGGGAACCATCGCAGTGGCGCTGGGCCTCTGCGCCGTCATCCTCTTCGGCGTGCTGCTGACGCTCTCCAACCGCTCCGGCACGCTGGTAGTCGAGTCCGACAACCCGAACGTGGAGGTGGCCGTCAAGCTCAACGGCGAGCTGGTCGAGGTCGTCGACGCCAAATCTGGCTGGAAGATCAGCCTCAAGTCGGGCGTATACGACGTGGCCCCGCAAGGCAGCAGCGACCAGTTCCAGCTCGACAAGGACACCGTCACCGTCCGCCGCGGCGACGTGGTCAAGGTCAAACTGACGCTCAAACGCCCCCCTCCGATCTCAAATCCCCAATCTCAAATCTCAAGTTCTAAACCTGAAATCCCCAATCCCCAATCTGAAATCTCAAATCCCAAATCCGAGATCTCAAGTTCCAAATCTCAAATCTCAAATCCACGATCTCCAATCCCCAATCCCCAATCCCCAACCCCTTCTCCACTGGACGCCTTCTGGACCCCCGGCCCGGCCGAAAACGTGCTGCCGGGCCTGGTCGCCCGGCCGGCGAAGCTGCCAGGCATCGCGCGGTGGCAACTGGCAAGATCCAAGAGACTCGCCGTCATAAGATCCAAGAGTCTCGCCGTCAGCCCGGCGTTTTCACAGCTCGCCGCAGGCGCGGACGGCCAGTGGCTGGCTTCGATCAGCGAGGGCTCGCCCGAACGTCCGCTTGTGGACGTCCGACGGCCGGCCGCGGATGGTGCTCCGTGGACACGAGGCCCGCGTGACGGCCATCGTCTGGAGCCCCACGGGCAAGCTGCTGGCCTCGGCGGCCGAGGATGGGACGGTCCGCCTCTGGCAGCCGGAGGGCGGGCCGGTGCTGGTACTGAAGACGCATACGCCCAAGAATACCAGCCTCGCCTGGAGCCCCGACGGCAAACGGCTGGTCTCCGGCGGCGAAGGCGGCGCGGAACTCTGGAGCCTGGCCGATCTGCGCAAGAGCAAGTTGCTGGCGATAGCCCCCTCACCCCATGCCCCTCTCCCGGAGGGAGAGGGGAGCAAGTTGCTCCCGGCACTGGCCGGGCGGATTGAGCAGATCGTCTGGCGGCCCGACGGGAAGCAGTTTGCCGCCCGGACCTGCGACGATGAGAAGAAGACCGGCCCCCTGCTGGTCTGGGACGCCGAGGGTGGCGCCGCGGCTTGTCCGAAGATCAGCGCCACCGGGATCGCGTGGAGCGCGGACGGCAAGTCGCTCTTGGCGTGCAGTTGCGACACGGCGATCCGCCGCTGGCATGGCGGCGCGGACGAACCGCTGCCCGCCTGGGAAATCGTCGGCGAGCAGTTCGTCCATGCCGACTACAGCCCCGACGGCAAATGGCTCTCGTCCGATAGCGAGGACGGCTCGGTCCGCCTGTGGCGGGCCGGCGAGCAGCCGCAGACGATCCGGAAATCCGCCCCTGAAGGACTCTGCCGGTCTTGGAGCCCGGACAGCCGCTGGCTGGCCGTACCCTTGGCGGACCACGCGATCCAGCTTTGGGACCTGGCCGGCCAGCAGGCCGGCCCGCTGTTCCGCGGGCACACCGGCACGGTCACCGGCCTATGCTGGGAAGGCGACGGCCGGCGGCTGGTCTCCTGCGCAGCCGACGGCACGCTCCGCCGCTGGGACGTTTCCAGCGGCGAGCCGCTCTCGTCGGCCGTCCTGTTGCCCGAGGATCGCGCGGCCTTTCTCACCGCCGGCGGGCGGATGGAGTTGTCCGCTTGTGGTGCAGGTTGTGGTGCAGGCGTCTCGCCTGCCCCGGCAGCCGGGACGGCTGCACCACAAGCCCAGGCAGCCGGGACGGCTGCACCACAAGAAGACGCCCTGTCCTACCTGGTTGAGCAGCCCGGCGGCGGCCGGAAGGGATACACCCCGGCCGAGTTCCGCCAGCTTGCGCAATCGCTTGGCTGGGCGGAAAAGGCAGGTTTCGCCCAAGGACTCGCGGCCGATGCAGAGTGGCTCAAGGCGGAAGAGGAAAGACGCAAGGCGGAGAAGCTGCTGGACGAGGACCCCCGATGGACTCCCTGGCGGGACCTCTTCGACGGCAAGACGCTCGACGGCTGGCGCACGCCAAAGAGCGGAGCGTTTGTAAATGGCAAGGCGGAAGTCAAAGACCATTGCATCGCGCTTCAGGCCGAAAGCGATGGCGCGGGCATCGCCGCCACACAACCCCTGCCGGCCGTCGGCTACGAGGTCACGGCGGACGCGATGCGGAGCGGCGGACGCGGCGACTTCTGCACGCTCGTGTTCCCCATCGCTGGGCAACAATGCGTTCTCTACGTTGGAGGAGGGGATGATGAGGGCAACGCATTCGGCCTCGGGTACGTCGACGGCTCGCGGTTCGCAGACGACGAGCTGACTCGTCGGGTCGAATACGAGCGGGGCCGGTATTACAGGATTCGGCTCCGCGTAATGCCCGATAGGGTTCGGGCGTGGCTGGACGGCAGAGAAATGCTCGATCTGGCGACGGCAGGCCACCGGCTCGAAGTCGGCACGTATGTCCCGGAGCTCGTGCCCTTCGGCGTGTACGCGTGGAATTCGCAGGCACTTATCCGCTCGATTCGCATGCGGGAGTTGAAGACCAGTAGCATCGCCCCTCACCCTCACCCTCTCCCGGAGGAAGAGGGGACGTTGGCCGATCAGGCGAAGCTGCCCGACGGGACCAAGGAGCCGCAGAAGCTGCTCGGCCTGCTGGAGCCGGGGCAGTGGGTCTCGTTGTTCGACGGCAAGACGCTGGCCGGCTGGGCGCCCGCGGAGAAGAAGGACGATCCGTCCGCCCCCAAGGCCCGCGCGGAAGAGGGGCGTATCGTCATCGGCCCTGGCAGCCCCCTTGCCTGGACCGGCCCGCTGCCGAAGGTGGACTATGAATTGGCCCTGGAAATGGATTCGCAGCCTACCGTGGGCACGCTGGGATTATCGGCGCCGATGGAGCAACGACAGGTCGGCGTGGGAATTCAAAATGGCGAGGGGCTATGGGCTATTGAAGGCAACTCGTTGCGAGGGCCGTGGTTCGAGCACCGCGGGCGATTCTACCACCTTGAACTTCGCGTCACCAAGGGACGCAGCCGGCTTTGGGTCGACGGCCGCCCGGCAGGCGATCTTGCCCCCGCCGACGCCGCCGAGCCGAAACTCGGTTTCGCTGTTGACTGTGGTGCCCATCCCATAAGGAACATTCGCCTCCGGCGGATCACCGCCAAGGAGGCCGACGCGCCGCCCTCCTATCCGCAGCCCCGCCAGTACGTCCCGGGCAAGCCCTTGTCGCCGCCGAAAGTGCAATCCTTCGAGATCTGTCCCGAAGGTTTCGACCTGCGGCCCGGCGGCGGCCTGAGTTGGACGGCGCTGGCCGCGGCGCCGGCGCCGCTTGCCGCTTCGCTCGTAGTTCCGCCTTTAGGCGGCGTTCCGCCTGAAGGCGGGACTACGAGCGTCACAAGGGCCAAATCGGGACCGTCCCCCGTTTATGCCTGGAGCGTGGAGACGGCCACGCCCCGCGGCCCGGTCGCGGCCCTGGCCTTCAGCCCCGAGGGCCGCCTCTTGGCCTCCGCCGGAGAAGACGGCTGCGTCCGCATCTGGGACGCGGCCCGCTGCCGCCTGGTCCGGATGTTTTCCGGGCTGGGCGCCCGCATCGTCTCCCTCGCCTGGTCGCCCGATGGAAAGTATTTGGCCGCCGCGGATCAGCGGGCGTGGAAGGACGGCGGCGGCGTGCGGATCTTCGATCCGCGATCGGGCCGGCTGCTGCGGAGGATCGCGGGCGCCGAGGCCCCGACGCGTTCGCTGGCCTGGTCCGCGGATGGCCGCTGGCTGGCTTGCGGCGGCGATCGAGGCGTGTACGTCTACGACGTGGCTTCCGCCAATCAGGCCGCGGGATGGACGCCAAAGCGGCTGAGTTCGGCCGAGAACACCGCCTTGAGCTGGTCGCTCGACGGGCGACTGGCGGCCAACACACGCGACACGGTGTGGACGTGGACTCCCACGTCCGGCGAGAAAAACTTTGTTTGCGCGCACGATCGGCCCTACCATCTCGCCTGGTCGCCCGACGCCCGCGCGATCGCGATACTTAATGCTTACTACACCTCCAACGTACATCTGCGAGACAGCCAGACGGGAGAGTTCTTCGGCGGCTTCGGTTGGCTTTGGTCTATAGCCGATCCGTTCTGGTCGCCCGACGGCCGGAAGATGCTGACAGGCGGTCATGCGTTGCTCGCCTGGGATATTGCGACGGGAGATCTTGCCGAACTGACGGGCGCTTTGGAGTACCGTTGCATGACCTGTACGCCCGACGTGCGGCAGGTGGCCGTGGGCAACTTTGACGGCTCGATCGCGCTCTGGCAGTGCGACGGGCTGGAAAAGGGCGTTCTCAGTAATTCCAGAGTCATTCCCGGGCAGAGCGGGCGGGCCGAGCCCGCGGGCTTCTCGCCCGACGCGACGCGGCTGGTTGTCCGGTATCCCGGCCTCGATGGGCCCTTTCTGTCCGGCAGACTCTACAGCGTCGATTTCGACCAGTGCCTGGATGAATGGGGTGAGGAGTTGTGGGGCGGCGGTGACTGGGCGGGCGACGGGGCGTGTTTCAGCTACGCCGACGACGAAGGTTTGGTCTTCCGCTCGACGAAACAGACCATCAGGATACCGGGCATCCGCCGTAATAGCGCCGCCTGGTCGCACGACGGCAAGACGCTGGCTGCCTGGTGTGGATGGGACAAAACCGTTCAACTCGTGGAGCGCAGCACGCAGAAGGTCGTGCGGAAGATCGCCGACGTACAATTCCCGGGGCTGGCCTGGTCGCCCGACGACAAGACCCTCGCGGTGGCCTGCGGACCGAAATCGCGCGTGAAGCTAATCCCCATCCAGGGCGGCAAGGAAACCGACCGCACCCTGGACGAGCCCGGTTCCGATCAGCCGAAGGGCTCGCTGGCCTGGTCGCCCGACGGCAAGACGTTGGCCGGCATAAACTACGTCGGGAGTTTGATTGCTTGGGACGTGGCTTCCGGCAAGCTCCGGCCATCTTTCGGCTCGGCCTTGAACTGGCAAGTGACGCCCTGCTGGCTCGACGAGGGGAAGTCGCTGGCGGCGTGGGGCGAGCAGGGCGTGACCGTCTGGGAGGTGGCCGCAGGCAAGCTCTTGCGGAGCTTCAGCACCGGCGGCGAGAAGCTGCGTCGCGTTCGCCCCGCACAAGGGCCTGTTTGCCGTGGCCGGCCCGGGCGCGATCCGCCTGCGGAGCCTGGCCGACGGGCGGGTGATCCGCACGGTGGCCTACCTGTCGAACAAGCGGCAGGTAAGCGTCAGCCCCGAGGGCCACTGGCGCGGCTCGCCCGGCGTCGAGTCGGACCTCCGCTGCCTCGTGCTGACCGACGCGGGCCAGGAGATGCTCACCGTCGAGGAGTTCGAGAAGCAATACGGCTGGAAGAACGACCCGGCCAAGGCGCTTCCCTAGGCGGAAGGCGGAGGGGGGAAGACAGCTCCGCAGGTCCCGCTTGCCGAGCGGGACTTTGCGCACCGACAACGTCGATTCGTGGCCCAAGTCCCTTCCGGCAGAAGGGACCTACTGGGGCCCAAGTCCCTTCCGGCAGAAGGGACCTACTGGGGGCCGGTGGCACTGGCGGCCGTTGCCTGCCACTGGCTCTCCCAGTGCTTCAGGCGGCTTGACGCTCCCTGGCGCGGAGACGACATCGGCTATTGCTCGAACTCGATCCGTCGCCGCTGGAGTTCGTCCATGATGGCCGGGGCTTCCTTGAGCTCAACCAAGGGCTCCAGTTGGCCGCGGATATAGGGCCAATCGAGCTTGCCGGTCTGGCGAATGATGATCCCTTCCACGTCCAGCCAATCTTTGGCGCGGGCGGCGAACGCCTTCATCACAATGAGATCCTCGGCCGAGCAGGTGCGCAGCCGCGTTTCCGGCGGAAAGAGGAAGAGACTCGACTTGGCGATCACGGATTCCTCGAACGGCAAACCGCCCAGGGCAATGTCCAAGCCGACGCCGGAACGAGCGCGGGCGAGCAAGACACGCTGCGCCAGCGCGAAGTCGGCGGCGTTTTCGATCCGGGCCTCAAAGTGCTCAAGCAGCGTGCGGATAAAGGGCTCCTCGCCGCCGAAACCGGTCAACAAGGTCAGATCGACGTTGACCGTCTCGCGCGGTTCCCCCCAACGCTGCAACGCCAGTCCGCCGATGAAGCAGAATCGCCAGCTCTGCGACTGGCAGACGGCCTGAAGCTCGGCGGCGGCCCGGATGACCTCATTCACGGCCGGCAGCCTTCTTGAACCAGTATTGTTGTTCCACCAGGCCGGAAGTGGGCTTCGGCGCCCGGGGTGGGAGATGATAGTCGGCCGGGCCGCACAACAGCGCGATCGCGCGATAGGCGTCCAGTCGGCGCAGCTCCTGCCGCCGCAGGCGCTCCATTTCTTGGCCCGCCTCTCGCCATGCCTGCACCCAGCGGCGGCCTAGTTCTACTTGTTCGGGCGTCCAGTCTTTCAGGCTCATAGGACTATTCTACCACTATCGGCCCGCCGCTTCTTCATTTTGGATTTTAGATTTTGGATTTTCGATTCCAATCCAAAATCCAAAATCTAAAATCCTTCCCCGCGATCGGCGATTTCCCGGCAGAGATTCGCAAGCGCCTCGGTCTGCTGCCGGACGTGTTTTACGAAGCTGTTGGACTCGGGATCGCCGAGGACGGCGCGCATCTCGGCCGCGTTGTCGAAGGTGATGCGGCGGAAGGGATCGTCGTAATCTTTCTTGCGGCTCAAAAAGACCTGGTCGCGGACGTGCTCCTGGATCCGCAGGAACTCGTCGAGGGCCCCTTTCCAAAGGTCCGCGGTGAGCGTCTGGGCCTCCAGCACGGCCAGGAGCGTGGCGTAAGCGTGCTTCTGCTTTTCCAAGGGGTACTCCTGCCAGAGGCGATCGTAGACCGCGTGGATCTCCGGCCAGGAGTCGAGCCGGCCGGCGCCGATCTCCTGGCGCAAAGCGGCGACCGACTCGGCCGGGGCGAGCTGGCCGCCCAGATTGACCCAGGCCCGACGGCGGGGGCCGGCCAGTTGCTCGGCCATTGTCGCCCGGGTCGCCTCGGGCCGGGAGTCGAGGTAGTCCAAGAGGTTCTTCACGGCGTAGTAGTGGAGCATCTGGCGGTAGGCGTGGTAGGCCCGGTGGACCTTGAGAATCACCGTCTTCCGCGAGGAGTTTTCCACCCGCTGACCGAGTACCTCCAGGGCCGAGGTCGCCCCTTCGCCGGCCAAGAGCAGTTGACGGCCTTGACGCGCCAGCAGGTCGTCGTCGAGGTTCTCGTGCGGGAGACCGGCGTGGCCGCCGGGGCTAACGGAATGTCGGTACGGCTGTGGGTTAGCCCCGGCGGCCACGCCGGCCGGCGGGTTAGCCCCGGCGGCCACGCCGGCGGCCCGCAGCCAGGCCTGGTCGGTCCAGATCTCCAGCAGCCGCAGGGCCTCGAAGATCTCTTCGATCGTGTCCGGGGCGAGGAAGTCGAACTCGATGTGCTGGGTCTTCGTCTGGCGAAGGTCGCGGGACTGGAACTTCCAGGAGTTGCGGGCCAGGGCGTACATGTTGTAGAGCCACCAGAAGGCCGGCAGCACCTGGAGCCGGTTGTGGGCCACGTCGTCGCTGACCAGGGCGAAGGGCAGGCGGATGTCGAGCTCGGCCGGATAGTCGCCCTTGGCCAGCAGCGTGAAGGAGGCGAAGCGGCTGCTGTGCTTGAGCGTGGTGCAGAGTCCGGGCCAGAAGCCGCGGCCGGCCTGGATCTCGCCGTCGTTGGCGCGGCTGTTGTGGTTGGAGCCGATGGTCGCCCCGGCGGCCAGGTTGCTCTGGCCCATCAGCAGCGAGGCGGTGAGGAAGGAGTTGTTGTGGTGCTGCTCGTGGGCGGGGAAGATGAGGTTGTTGAGGATCTCGCAGCAGGAGACGGTGGAGTTGTCGCCGAGGTAGGAGTGGATCAGCCGGGCGCCGTACTTGAGCTGGCAGTTGTTGCCCATCACGAACCGCACCGCCTTGCAGCCGTAGAAGACGCTGCACCCCAGCCCCACGATGCCGTTGACCAGCTCCACGCCCTCGCCGATCTGCGTGGGCTCAGCCTGGCTGGAGTTGATGGTGAGGTTCTTGAGTTTGTTGGCGCCTTTGATATAGGCGTGGGAGCCGATCTTCACGTCCTTGATGATCCGCGAGTTCTTGATCACCGACTGGTCGCCGACCACGCCGTAATAGCCGCGGCGGGCGTCGAACTGCCGCTGGGTGATCTCGCCCAGGCGTCGGACCAGCGCGGGGTCGTCGCGGTACTTGGCCCAAAGGTAGGCGTCGGCCGGGGTCATGCCGTCGAAAGGCATCACCGAGCGGCCGCCGGCCTCGTTCATCAGGTCGATCCAGATGCGGACCGCCTCCGGCTCGCCTTGCTTGAGGATGCCGTTGCCGAACTTGGCGTGGTCGGTGGTGTTCATCTCGTCGACGTTCAGCAGGATCACGTTGTCGCCGACGAGGAAGTGGGCCAGGTAGCGGACGTTGCGGATCGCCACGTTGTCGCCCAGGTCGCAGGAGATCACCAGGCTGTCGGCGATGCCCGCCGGCAGCTTCAAGTCGTGGTGCTCGAGGATCACCCGCTCCAGCCGCCCGATCCGCACCAGCCCGTGGAACTCGCAGCTCTTGACCAGGTAGGGCGCGAAGGGATCGGTCACCAGGAGCCAGTCCCAGTCGTCGCAGGTGTTGCCGTTCTTGACAAGCACCTCGATCTCCTGGGCGTGGAGCTGGCGCCAGGCCCCGTCGCTGCGGGACGACTGCTGATTGCGGAGATAGAACTCGTCCTCACCGGGCGGAAGATACTCCGGGGGAATGAAGTTGTGACCGATCCTCTCCGGCGGAAGAACTTTAACCTCGCCCACGGATGATCCTTTCCCTTCTCGACGCTCTCCCGCAGGGAATATACCGGCCGGTGGGGGCAGTGTAAAGAACCCTCTCGCGGAGGTAAACGTTCACGGCAGGGCGCTCAAGGTAGCAGGCACACGCCGTGTGCCGTCCGCTGTCTCCGCCTGTAGGGACAGACGGCACACGGCGTGTGCCTGCTACCTTACCGAGGAAGAGACGGTTTGACAGGGCTCGCGGGCGACCTATAGTTGCCATGCAATCAACAGTTGCAAGACTGCGGCAGCGCTGCCTCACCCCAACCCTCTCCCGGAGGGAGAGGGGGCCCGACAACCCGCAAGCCATGTTCTCTGCCCGAACGACGAGAGCCTTCACGCTAGTCGAGGCGGTCGTGGCGATGGGCGTGATATCCGTCGCCGCCGCGGCGTTGCTGTTGGGCATCAACACCGCCCAGCAGACCACCAGCCAGGCGGAACAGCAGGCGATCGCCCTGGGAATCGCCCAGCAGCTTCTCGACGAGGTGACGGGCACCCTGATCTACGCGGCCGGAACGGCCCCGGGCGTACCCGGCACGGGGGTCAACCGCACCCTGTTCACCAACGTCGATTCCTTCAACGGCTTCAGCGCCCAGCCGCCCCTGGACCCCTGGGGCATCCCCCTGGGCACCGACGACGGCCTTGGCGGCCAGCGGCATCCCAGCTTCTTCGTCCCCAGCGGCGCGCTCAACCGCTGGCTGGAACAGATCAGCGTCTCCTATGTCAGCTCGACCAACCTGGTCACGCCCTTGCCGAAAGGTCAAACGAGCAATTACCGGCTGGTGCAGGTGAGCGTCTTCTACGTCGACCCGACCCTCGGTCCCATTTCACAGGCCAATCTCAGCCAGGTGGTGACGTATGTTCCGCCGATGCAATAATCGTACTCGTCACGCTCCGCGTGACGCGCGCCCTCACGCGGAGCGTGAGGAGTACCCCGTGCGCGGCGGCATGACGCTGGCGGAGTTGATCATCGCCAGCGCCATCCTTTCGATGATCGTGGTCACGATGGCCATGTTGGCCCAGGCCGTGCAGCAGAACTCCGACTACGGCGACGGGCACGGCGAGGCGGCCCAGCACGCGCGGGTCACGCTGGGGCGCATTCGCGCACGGTGAACGGGGCCTCGGCCAACGCCTCCTTCCCCGGCCTGCTGGTCCTCTCCACCCAGGTGGGCGCCTGGCAATTCCCCGACACGCTGGTCGTCTGGTACCCGCAGCGGACCGCCGCCAACCCGCAGGGTCTGCCCAGCGCGCCGGCGGGGCTGCCTCTCTTCCAGGAACTGGTGATCTACTGCCCGCAGCCCGGCAGCCCGAACAACTTGCTGGAAATCACCGACCCGGGCGACACCCGCACCGTGCCCGTCTGGAACGACACGGCCGACTGGTCCACGGAGCTTGCGGCGGTGATCGCCTCGAAGACCGCCAACCAGACCGTGCTCACCGACCTGTTGCGGACCGCCGTGGTCAGCGGGGCGACCAACCCGGCTCCACGGGGCATGATCCGCTTCGTCACGCGGCTGGAGCCCAGCGCCGCCCAGTGGACCGCCTATCAGCAAGCCCAACTGGCCTGGAACAGCCTCTCCTGGGCCCAGAGCTTGTACGGCGCGACGACGGGGCTCCGCCAGGTCTGGCTGCGGATCGAGGTGCAGCTCGTGCCCGGCGAGGCCTCGTTGCCCACCGATCCTACGGGCAACGGCGCCATCCCCTTCTTCGGCTCAGCCACGCTCTATTACCAGATGCCCCGGGGGAGCACGTGATGCGCGTTAAGGTAGCCGGCACACGCCGTGTGCCGGAAAATGCGGACGGCACACGGCGTGTGCCTGCTACCATTCCGGCCCGGCGGGGCGTGGCCGTACTGCTGGTGCTGCTGATGGTGATCGTGGCCATGGCCCTCTCCTACGCCGTAATGCGGGAGCAGTACACGACGACCACCCTCCAGAGCAACGCCGGCATGGGCATGTCCGCCCGCCAGGCGGCCCTGACCGGCATGTCCGTGGCCCTGGCGAACATGCAGTCGAGTTCCTGGGCCGGCGTGGGCACCAACTTGAACCAGTCGCTGGGAACCTATGCGCAGTTCCAAGTGACCTTCACCACCGGTGATCCCAGCCTCGTGGCCGGCCAGGCCAACTACAGCGACTATCCCTACCGCGTCACGATGGTCTCGGTCGGCACGGTCACCGACCCCGGCAATCCCAACCGCACCTCTTCCTACACCATCCAGGCCGTGGTCCACTTGGTGCCGCGAGCGCTGGCCGCGGAGCCGGCCAACTGGACTACGATGTGCGGCTACACCCTTTGCCAATGGACCAGCGGCACGTTCGCGGTCAACATCCCCTACCGCATCCAGGGTCCGGTCCTTGTGCAGCAAAAGCTCCAACTGGCGCTGACCGGCAGTTCCTCGCCTTGGTACGGCTGGAGCAGAAGTGCGCGAACGAGGTACTTGGGCGACCTCTACGCGATGTTCACGCCCGGCAGCAGCGATTTCCGCCCCTTCAACGGCCCCATCGCGCTGCCCTACAGCTCGCAGGCCTCGAGCACCGTTTCCCTGCTGAACACCACGATGGGAATCCCTACGTCCAACGTGGCCCAGCAGGACATCGCCGCCTGGATGAGCAACACCAGCGCGACCTCCTACCAGCTTTATCCGGGCGGGAAGGTCTACAGTGTACCCTCGCTTGCCCAGAGTCTCCAGAACACGACCTTTGCCCCCGACCCAATCGCCAATCCGGCAGGCATATTCTATTGCCCCGGGGCACTTTCGCTCTATAACAACGTCAGCATCCAGGGAACCGTCATTACCCAGGGAAACAGCGCGGGGGACCTGCTCATCTACGGCACGAACGTCCACTTGCAGCCCTTCAATCTGCTGCCGCTCCAGGGCTCGACCGCTCCGGTGGAGTTACCCGTCGCCGTCTTGGGCGACAACATCACCCTTGAGGCAGGCGCCAACGCCAGCATTGCCGGGCTGCTCTCTGTGGGCAGCAGTCTTAACCTCAGCACCGACACCCAATACGGGGCCAGCACGTGGACCGTGGCCGCATCGCAAAACGGGACGGCCTTGCCAACCTACCTCCAAACGCAATTGACCACTTTCAGTACCGCGGAGATCAACCGCATGATCCTGGCGGGCTGCGTGAAGATCAACGGCGTGGTCGGCCTGACCTCCAGCAACGTGGCCACCGGCCAGACGGTCGAGGCCTGCACGCGGATCTTCCTGGGCCGGGCCCTGGCCAAGAACGTCAACGTCAACGGCCGCAGCGAGTGGTACAAGGAGTCCATCTCCTGGTCCGTCCTCTACAGTCTCTTCAGCTCGCAGCTTCAGAACCGCAATCCGATCACGCTGTTTCCGCTCTGGTTGCAACAAACGCAGGGCCTGCAGCCGGAGCCCCAATATGGCCTATGGCCCGACCCGCTGAATCCCTATTACCATTGGTGGAATCCGCAAAGTACGATTTACGTGCCTAACCCCAGCGACGGCGGTCTGCGCTGGGACCTGCTGAGCTGGACCGAATCGTAAGGTAATCGGCACACGCCGTGTGCCGTCCAGACCGGCACACGGCGTGTGCCGACTACCCTACGCAAGAAAGGAACAATCGCTATGAAACGTTTTACCGCGTCGGCCCTGGCCGCGTCGGCCCTGCTGGCCGGCTACTGCGTGCTATGCTTTTTCCAGATCACCTCGGCGGCGCCGCCGGTTGTCAAGGAGCCCTTTGCCAATCCCACCGAGTTGCGGATCGAGATGGTCGACGAGCTGAAGACGATCAACGCGCAACTGAAGGAGCAGAATGCCCTGCTGCGAGAACAGATCGCCCTGCTGCGGTCCGGGGGAATGCGGGTCGTGGTGACCCTGCCTGAAGGCGCGAAGTAGGTCCCGTCCGCCGGACGGGACCCGACACGGAAACCATGACGATGCGATCCCGCCCCGGATACACGCTGATCGAGATGCTGATCGTGGTGTCGATCCTGCTGATCTTCGCCGGCCTGGTGATCCCCTCCAGCAGCCAGACCAGCTACGACCAGTTGCTCTCCGCCGCCCGGGTCCTGGCCTCCGACCTGGCTTACGCCCGCAGTCTGGCGGTGACCAACAACGACCAGTACACGGTCACCTTCTCGGGCTCGGGCAACAGCTACACGTTGCAGTACAGCGGCGCCAATCCGGCGCTGGTGAACCTGCCGATTACCCCCTTCCGCATTCCGACGGATCCTCCCAGCCAGCAGATTCAACGGCTGGCTGACCTCCCGGAGGTCACCGCGTCGGTGAATCTCGTGGCCGCGGCCGACGTGGGCGCCGCGCTGATGACGGCCGTCAACAACGTCCAGTTCAGCGCCCTGGGCGGGACCACCCGCAGCGATCCCACCTGGATCTGGCTGGCGTGCGGCAGCGGTCCGAGTCGCTGCTACCTGGTGGTCACCATCAATCCCGTGACTGGTCTGACCGCGATCGGCGCCTGTACCGGCACCGCCCCGTCCAGCTCGCTCTTGCTGGCGGCCGGCAAAGGTAGCATGGGCATTCTTGCCCGTGTTTGCCGCACCGCACGGGCAAGAATGCCCATGCTACGAGTTGTAGGGTGGGACAAGGCCGCCTTGGCGGTCGCCGGCCCACCAAGATCCTGTGGAAACGGTGGGCCGGCGCTCGCTCACGCGAGCTGGTCCCACCCTACTCGTAGAAATCAACGACAGGAAACCTGACATGGCAGGATGGTTGCAGTCGCGGCGATGCGGCCCGATCGGGGTCGATCTGGGCAGCCGCTCGGTGAAGCTGCTGCAGTTCAACGGCGATTGCTCGCGGGTTGCCGAGGCCGCGCGTTGGGATTTGCCGCCGGCATCCGGTCCACAAGCCGACGGGCGGGTTGCGGAGACGGTCCAGGCCATTCGGCAAGCGCGGGAGGGACGCCGTTTCCGCGGCCGGGAGGCGGTCTTCGTGGTGCCCAGCGGCGAGCTGTTCGTGCAGAACTTCCGCGTGGCCCAGGCCAACGGCGCCGAGTTGGACAAGATCGTCTCGGCCGAGGCCTGCGGCCGGCTGCCCTTCGCAGGGCAGGAGGCGGAGATCCGCTACCTTGAGGCCGCCGACGTCCGCCAGGGCGACGTGGTCCGCCGCGAGGTGATCGTGATGGCCTGCCGCCGGGCGGTCCTCCAGACGGTGCTGGCCATCGCCGAGCGGGCGGGCTTGGAGCCGCTGGCCATCGACGTCCCGCCCGCCGCCATGCTCCGCTGCTACTGCCGCCAGTTCCGCCGCGACGAGGACCAGCAGTTGCCGATGATGCTGGTCCACGTGGGGGCGCTTCACGCGGCCGTGGTGATCGCCCGCGGCGCCGACGCGATGTTCGTCAAGTACGTCGACGTGGGCGGGCAGCAGTTGGACCAGGCGGTGGCCCGGGCGCTGAAGATGAGTCCGGCCGACGCCGCCGCGCTGCGCCGCCACAACGGCGACCGCCGCGCCGACCAACGCGACCCCGAGGTCACACGGAGCATTGCCGAGGCGGTCCGCCCCGAGTTGGAAAGGCTGACCAACGAGATCTCGATGTGCCTGCGCTACTACAGCGTCACCTTCCGCGGCCAGCCGCTTTCGCGGGTCATCCTCGGCGGCGGCGAGGCCACCGAAGGGCTCGTCGAGTGGCTCGGCGGCCACCTCGACATCCCCTGTGAGTTGGGCGACCCCTTGCGAGCCTATGACAAGCCCGCCTCGACCGGCCGCAGCACCCAATGGGACGTGGCGGCCGGGTTGGCGCTGCGGGAGTTCAACTAGGGAACCGCCTCATGCACGACCTCGATTTCCTCCCCGTCGAATTCCGCCAGACCCACGCCCAAAAGCGCTGGCAGCCCTGGCGGGCGATCATCATGACCGCCGTGGCCGTGCTCATCATCGGCGGGGTCGCCAGCCAGCACCTGCGGCGACGCCATCTCGAAAGCGAGCTGGAAGGAATCCGCCCGGCCCATCAAACCGCCTTGCGGCAACAATCCCGGCTCTCGGGCCTCCAGGCCGGGCTCCAGCGGGTCAAGGCCCAGGCCGAGCTGGTGGCCTACCTCCATCATCCTTGGCCCTGCACGCGGATCATCGAGGCCCTCTTGGACCCGCTACCCCCCCAAGTCACCTTCGATCATCTGGAAATCCACAAGGAAGCCGCGGCCTCCAAGACCCCCGGCCGGTTCCCACAGCCGCCCGCCGCGCCGCAGAATAAGGAGGCCGAGGCCAAGACCCAGGAGGCCCTCCCGCCCGCGGCCCGCGACCTGAAGCAACTGCGGGATTCCTGCGATCGGCAACAGACGACGATCGCCATCAGCGGCGTCGCCACCGACGGCGACGCCCTGCACGAGTATCTCGGACGCCTGGCCCACGCGCCTCTGCTTGCCAAGGCCGAGCTGGTTTCCATCGAGCGCGAGCCGGAAAGCGAAGGGGCTCCACGGGCTGCCGGCCAGGCGGTGCCCGTCGAGACGGTTCGCTTCCGCGCCACCTTGACCGTCAAGCCAGGCTACGGCCAGCCGGGCGGACCCGGTAAGAGGGATGAGAGATAAGGGATGAGCCCGGATGATTCACGCCCCGCGATGTAAACGGTGTAGAGCGCGCAATCGAAAGCGCGAAGCGCAAGCGAGGGTAAGTCCCTTAGCCGGCCTCGCTTACGCTTCGCGCTTACGATGCGGCCATAAATAACCCGGGATGAGAGTCCCGAAGGTTTCGCACGGGTGACGTTTCGCCATGAAAACGAGTATCCTCCAAGGAAATTGGCTCCTCCCGTTGGCGGCCCTGGGCCTGGGAGCGGCCTACTTCGCCCTGGTCTTCCTTCCCAACCGCCGCGCGATCGGCGAGCTGGCCGCGCAAGTGGCCGCCAAACAGCAGGCCGTTCTCCGGGCCGCCGAGGAGTCGCAGGCCCTATTGACCACCCAAAAGGAGATCCAGCGGGCTTCGGCTTACGTCGCCGCTTGGCAGTCGGCCTCGCCCCATGAAGCCAACCTCGCCCGTCTGTTCGGGCGGATCGGCGTCTTGGCCCGGTCGTCGCACGTTACGACCACACGGCTGGCCCCGCAAGAACCGTTGGTCATGGCCAAGGTCCGCCGAGTGTCCGTGCTGATGGACTGCACGGGGTCGTTTCCCCAGATTACCAGCTTTCTCCAGAAACTGGAGAAGATGCCACAGACCTTGTGGATCGACGATCTTCGGCTGGACAGTGCCAGTAAAGATGGTGAACTTGTGAAATGTGAGATGACTTTGGAGGTCTTTGCCGATAATCCCGAAAGTTCCGATGAGATAAGATCCTCCGGAAAACCGATATAGGAAGAGACGAGTGAGTCAGAACCAGTTGATTCGCCGTTGGAAGCGGGAAGCGACCCGGAATCCGAAGAAATTCGGGGCGCTCGGGTTGTTGCTGGTGGTGGCGCTTTGGTTTTGGGCACCACTGGTGCGGGGGTGGTTCCACAAGGACGAGCCCGCCCCGTCGCCGGCGGGAAGCCCCACGGCCGTGGCGTCCACGCCGGCGTGGCCGCCGGGGCTAACAGGGCTACGCTCGTTAGCCCCGGCGGCCACGCCGGCCGGCATGAGTTGCTCCTGGGACCAGGTGGCCGAGTGGATGGAGAAGGATCCTTTGACCAAAGCCGCCGAAACGTTGCCTGCCCGGCGGGACCCCTTCCGGGCACCGCAGGACATCGTTGCCGTCGAGGCGGCCCGAGAACAACAACGAAACAAACGCGAGCACCGGCCCTTGGCGATAACCCCGGCGGAATTGGGACTGAAACTGACCGGCACCATCGTCGGTCCCAAGCAGAGCGTGGCTTTGATCAACGGGCGGACGTATCGCCAGGGAACCCAGATCGCCTGCGAAAAGGCTGGCAGTCGCTATAACCTCCGCTTGGTCGAGGTCCGTCGCAAGGGCGTGGTGTTGGAGTGCCGCGGGGCGCGTTTGCAGTTGGCGATATCGGAACAATACCCCGGCAAAGAAGTAACGAAGTAGGATGGGTCTCCAGACCCGTCCGGGACGGGTCTGGAGACCCATCCTACACGAAACCGCTGGGCGTCACGGAAGACCCATGACTGTTTTCCTGCGTTTGACCTTGGTGGGCCTGTTCATCGCCTTGGGCGTCGCGCTGGCCCTCTCGGTGGTCTGCTCGACCGCGCCCAGCAGGTCCCGTCTGCCGGACGGGACCCGTCTGCCGGACACGTCGCCGCCAAACACCGGCGGGCAAGCAGCCGCTGGCGCCGACAGCAGGTTGAGCGCAGGGTTGGACCAGCCCGCGGCAGCGATGCCGGCCCAGCAATTTCGCCAGACCTTGGTGGGCCGTCGGCCGCCAAGGCGGCCTTGTCCCACCCTACACCTGTTCGGGTCTTCCCGGCCCCAAGCGAAATGGAGCGGAGCGATTGGCTAGGGGCGGCTGAGCAGATTCCGCCAGGTCCGATCGCCGCGGTGCCCTATCCGCCGCAAGCCCAGCAGGTGCAAGCGCCGGACGAGGCGGTGCCAGCGCCGGCCGATCCCGAACAGTTGAAAAAGGCCGTGGAAGCCATCCGGCCGTACCTGGCTCGCAACAATTCGTCGTCCGGGCCGGCATCCGCGGGTTCTCGCGCTGCGGCGTCCCTCCCGCCCGCGCCCTGGGCCGGAGGTCGTGCCGGCCGGCCGGCCGGTCGGCGCGGCCAACGCGGAGAAGCCCCGGGTGGCCAAGATCGAAGCCGAAGGCGACGGCAGGCTTTCCATCAGCTTCAAGAACGAGGATATCCGCAACGTGTTGGAGATGTTCAGTGCCCAGGGCAACCTCAACATCCTGGCCAGCAACAACGTGCAGGGGACCGTCTCGGCGGCGCTGAACAGCGTGGACCTGGACGGCGCCTTGCAGGCCATCCTGCACTCGACCGGCTACCTCTCCAAGCGCGAGGGGCGGTTCATCTACGTGGGCACGACGCAGGACTTCGCCACCATGGAGCACTCGCTGGACCAGGTCGGCACGCGGGTCTACCGGCCGAACTACGTGTCCGCCGCCGACCTCCAGGCGCTGATCCAGCCGCTGTTGACCAAGGACCACGGGGTGGTGAGCGTTTCCAAGCCGTCGGAGGCCGGCATTCCCACGGAGACCGACAAGGCCGGCGGCAACAACTTCGCCGGCAACGAGGCGGTGCTGGTGCGGGACTACGAGGCCGTGCTGAGCCAGGTCGACCAGGTCGTGGCCGAGACCGACGTGCGGCCGATGCAGGTCTCGATCGAGTCCATGATCCTTTCCGTCAAGCTCACCGACACCGACACCTTCGGCATCAACTGGCAGGCCCTGCAGAGCAATCCCCGCCTCAGCCTGGCTCTGGGAAGTCCGGGCTCGTCGCTGCCCACCGACTTCTCCTCCGGCGGCCTGACCTTCGCCTATCTCGACGGCAACCTGGGGGCCTTCCTCACCGCCCTGGAAACGCTCAACGAGACCAACGTGATCGCCACGCCGCGGCTGATGGTGATGAACAAGATGCGGGCGGAAGTCCAGATCGGCCATTCCACGGGCTACATCTCCGCCACCACGCAGACCGAGACCAGCACCTCCTCGCAAATGCAAACCCTGGACACCGGCACGATCCTGCGGCTGCGCCCCTTCATCTCCAGCGACGGCATGGTCCGCATGGAAGTCCATCCCGAAATCTCCAGCGGCCAGGTCACCCTCATGGGACAAACCCTGGTCCCCGACAAGGACATCACCCAGGTGACCACCAACGTCATGGTCCGCGACGGCTGCACGGTGATCATCGGCGGCCTGATCCAGCAGGAGTTGGACACCACGGGCAACCAGATCCCCTTCCTCGGCAACCTGAAATACATCGGCCCCCTGTTTCGCAACCGCACGGAGAACACCATCCGCAACGAGGTCCTGATCCTGCTCACGCCGCGGATCGTTTACGGGCCGGACAGCGACCGCGAGAGCCGGCAAGCCTCCTGCCAATGGCAGCAACGCCAGGCGGTCTACGCCGACAGGATGTCGCCGCTGGGGAGACGTTCCGTCTCCCGCCGCTACCTGCGGATGGCCCAGAACGCCCAGGCGGCCGGCCAGTGCAACCGGGCCCTGCGTTTCGCCGAGCTGGCGGTGCAGTTCGATCCCGAGAGCTTGGAAGCCATCGATCTGCGGAACCGGCTCTGCGAGAACCGCAAGGTCTGTGCCGCTGAGGCGGCGCAGCAGGCCCAGCCCGCCGCCGACCCGGCCGCCCTGGACCAGCAGGTCCTCGCGCCGTGGCTCTTGGACGACCTCGAACGCCAGCCGCCCGCCCCGCCCGTGGTCCAATACCCCTTGGACCCCGGCCAGCCGGGACCGCAGAAGGATATTATCTGTCCGAGGAGACTCCAGTGATCCACTCGAACCTCCGCGCGGCGGCCGCGTTGTTGATCGTGCTTTCGGCTCTGGCGGCCGGCTGCCAGTGGCTCGGCCAAGGCATGACGCAAAGCGACAAGCTGGCCGAGAAACGTCGCCAGCGAGCCGACGCCTTCGCCCGCAGCATCGACCAGCAGCACGAGCAGGCCGACCTGGTCGCCGCCCGCGACCTCTGGCAGCGGGGCGACCACGAAAGCTGCAAGCGGCGGCTCAACGAGCTTCTGACCCGCAACCCCGAGCAGCTCGAGGCCCGCTTGCTCTTGGCCGAAGTGCTGTTGGACGACAACCAGGCCCAGGAGGGCATCCGGGTGCTCAAACCGGCCGAAGCCGCCCATCACGACGACGCCCGCGTGCAGTACGCCATGGGCCTGTTGCTGGACGCCTCCGGCCGCCAAGAGGATGCCCGGTCGCACTACCAAGCGGCCGCGCGTTTGGAGCCGGGCAACGAAGTCTACACGGTGAGCTATAACGAAGCGATCACCTCCGCCAACGCGATCGCTGCGCCTGCCGGTCGGGAGAACAAGGACCTGAAGGAGAGCGACCCGTCGGTTCCGCCGCCGCCTGACAACGCGGAGGGCTCAAGTGCTCGGTTAGCCCCGGCGGCCACGCCGGTTGTGCGTCCAGGACTTGACAGGCCGGGATTGGGGGCCACTGCCGGCGTGGCCGCCGGGGCCGACACGCGCAGCTCCGCGGTCAGCCCCGACGGCCACGCCGGCACGGAATGCGCCAAACCTGGCGCCTCCAGCGCGCAGGCCAACGGGCAGCCCGCACCCGGCTCAACGCCGCAGGACTTGGACCTGCCGGTCATTCTGCCGCCAGCCACGCCGCTGCCTAACGTGGGTGACGATCGGTCTGGTCCGCAGGTCATCCGGCAGGATTTCTCCACCCCGCCGCAGATCGCTCCTGTGCCGGCGACTTCATCGCCGCCGATGGGTCCATCGGAGAAGTTCGACGCGCCGTCGCCCCCATCGTTCTTCCCTCAGACCAGCCGCGACGATTCGCCGCCACAGGCTCCCCAAGGGGACAGTCCTCTTGTCGCGGCGGGATCGTCCACCGCTAATTCCGCTCCCCGGCCGGAACTGCCGATGCCCATGATCCTCGCGCTGCCGTCGCCGAACGATGCCGGCGTGGCCGCCGGGGCTAACAAACCGCCGATGCCCACGGCTCAAGCGGTAACATCGCAACCCAGCCGGCTGCCGCCGGAGATGGCCGACGCGAAGAAGCTGCAACCGGAGGGCACATCGCCGTCGCTGCGATTTGTCGTCCCTGCCGACAATGCCGGAGCGATCGAGATGAGCGACTGTTTTGCTGAAGCCGCGGGGGTGGATCGCACCGCGCATATCGAGCCGATCGATCCGGCCGGCAGTGCCGACGCGGGGATGTCACCGCGTCTCCCCCTCTCCGCGTCTCCCCCTCTCCCCGTCTCCGCGTCTGGGCGTCCGGTCGGCACGGTGGGACAAGCCGGCAGTGTCGCCCAGCCGAGCGATCCGGCCAGCCGTGTTGCCGCGGAGGATCTCCTGCGGCAGGGCGCCGAGGCCCTCTCCGCGGGAAAGCCGGTCGTGGCGATGGCTTTCTTCCGCGAAGCGGCCGCTTCCCGCCCGCACGATCCGCAAATCCCCATCTCCGCGGCCGTCGCCGCGCTGCGTCAGAACCACCCGGAGGCCGCCGTCGAGCTGTTGGAGGCGGCGGCCAGCCGATTCCCCACATCGGCGGCCGTCTATCGCACGCTGGGCGCAGCCTGCTATCGCCGGACGGACTACCGGGCTGCGCAAGCGCACTGAAGCAAGCGTTATTACTGGACAAGGCCAATCCGCTGTCCTACTTTTTAATGGGCTGTACGCTGGTCAAGCTTGGACAACAGCCGGCGGCCGACGAGTGTTTTCGCCAGGCCCGGCTGTTGGACCCCAAGTACGCCGTCCCGCGGCAACCGGGGCAAATGCCCTAAGAGCCGCGGCCGGTCTCCAGCAGCCGCAGCCTCCCGCCTACCGTGCCGCGACCGCCCGTGGACTTTGCCGGGCCTCGCTGCGCACGGACCAGCCCGCCAGAAGACTGCGGGGCGCAGAGGACATGCGGAAGTTGCCGACCATGTACGCATCGAGAGTGCAATCCTGGCCCGCCGTGGCCGCCCTGGTGGTCTCAGCGGGCTGGGTCGTCGCCTGGACCGCCGGCTTCGTGATCGCCGGCCCCGGGTTGCCGCTGAGGCTCCTGGCCCTGGGCGTCGGTCTGGCGCTGGGCGGCGGCGGCGCGGCGCTGCTGCTCCGCGGCGCGGCAGCCGACCGCCAAGAGGTCCGCCGCCACTTCGAGGCCCTCTGCCGGCTCGACCCCGGCGATCTGTCCGACGACCGCCTCGGGGCCCGGGTGCCGCCGCTTGCGCCGGGAAATTCCTGGAGCAAGGTGGCCGGGCGGCTGCGGGAAACGCTGGTCGCCCTGGCGCCGCGCCCAGGAGCAGGAGCTTGCCAGGTCCGCCCTGGAAGTCCGCTGCCAGCGGGCCTCCGCCGAGGGCGACCGCATCAAGGCGATCCTCGCCGGGTTGGCCGAGCCCGTGCTGGCCATCGACGAGTTCGAGGAGCTGGTGCTGGCCAACCGCTCGGCCGAATTGCTCTTCGGCTTCGAGTTGGATCGGGCCAAGCACCGGGCGGTCGGCCAACTGCTGCCCTGCCGCAAGCTGGCCGATCTCCTGGTGGCCACCAGCCGTCACCTGTCGACCGCCGGCCGCGGCGAGGAATTGGAGATCGCCGGCGCCCGGGGACAGTCGCAATGGTTCCGCGCCGCGGTGATGAAGGTCGCCGCCGCGGATCGCCAGGGCCAGCAGGAGACCGCCTCGACAGGCGCCGTGGCGGTGCTCCACGACATCGCCTTCCAGAAGAACTTGCAGAAGCGCAACGCCGAGTTCGTCTCCGCCGTGAGCCACGAGATGAAGGCCCCGCTGGCCGGCATCAAGGCCTACGTCGAGCTGCTGGCCGACGGCGAGGCCGAGGACGACGCCACCCGCGAGGAGTTCCTCGCCGTGATCAACGGCCAGGCCGACCGCTTGCAGCGGCTGGTCGACAACCTGTTGAGCCTGGCCCGCATCGAGGCCGGGGTGGTCCAGGTGAGCAAGCAGAGCCGCTCGCTCAACGAGATCTTGGAAGAGGCTTTCCGCGTGATCCAGCCGGCAGCCGAGGCCAAGCGGATCCGGCTGGCCGCGGAGCTCAGCCCGCTCTACCTGGGCGTGCTGGCCGACCGCGACATGCTGCTGCAGGCGGCGATCAACCTCTTGTCCAACGCCGTCAAGTACACGCCCGAGGAGGGCTGCGTCACGCTCCGCAGCCGCCTGCTCGACGACGAGCCGGCCTTCGAGGTCGAGGACACCGGCGTGGGCCTCTCGCCGGCCGACTGCCGGCGGGTCTTCGAGAAGTTTTACCGCGTGCACAAAGACAAGAACATGGCCAACGGCACCGGGCTGGGCCTGGCCCTGGCCAAGCACATCGTGGAAGACGTCCACGGCGGCCGAATCGCCGTCCAGAGCACGCCCGGCGCCGGCAGCACGTTTGCCGTGACCCTCCCGCTGGCCGCCTCCCGCAACGGCGCCGCCCGGGATCTCCAACCCCAGTTGATCGGAGAAGCATGCCCAAACGCATCCTGATCTGCGACGACGAGGTCCACATCCTCCTGGTGGCTGAGTTCAAGTTTCGCCGGGCGGGCTACGACGTTGATACGGCGGGCGACGGCCAGGAGGCCTGGGAGCTGATCCAGCGGCGGATCCCGGACCTGCTGATCACCGACTACCAGATGCCCCGGCTCAACGGCGTCGGCCTGACGCGGAAGGTGCGGGAAAACCCCGCCACCGCCGAGCTGCCGATCCTGATGCTCACGGCCAAGGGCTTCGAGATCGACGCCCGGGCGTTGGCCGCGCAATGGAAGGTGCTGGGCCTGATCTCCAAGCCCTTCAGCCCGCGCGAGATGCTCCAGACCGTCAACCGCATCCTCGGCGGCGCCGAGCCGGCGAGCGTCCCGCGAGCGCGGCCTTTGGAGTGCGGCGACTTGTCGCCGCTTTCTAGCCGGCCTGCGGCGACCGTGGCAACGGAAAGCGGCGACAAGCCGCCGCGCTCCCAAGGGGCCGAGACCCTGGGCGTAACCGGCGATTCCAGGTCCTAGATTTTGGATTGCGCGAATCTAAAATCCAAAATCCAAAATCCAAAATACCATGAACCTGCCTACGGAAATCTTCGGCGAAGTGATCGTCGTCCACACGCCCGAGGAACTCAACGCCGACAAGGTCGACGGCTTCCTGGTCTGCGTCTCGGCGCTGGAACGCAACAAGGTGGTCTTCGATCTGGACCACACGGAGATCTTGGACAGTGCGGGCCTGACCGCGCTGCTCGACGTGCAAGATCGGATTGGCCAGGGCGGCGGAGAAACGAAGATCGCCACCGCCAACGCCGCCAACCGCAAGATCCTGGAAATCACCCGCCTCGATCGGCAGTTGGAGGTCTTCCCCAGCGTGATCGACGCCGTCAAGAGTTTCCAGCAATGACGCTCGCCTCGGCCAACACCCGGCTCGGAGACCTCCTCGTCCAGAGGGGCTACCTCAGCGCAGAGTCGCTGCAATCGGCGCTGGAACGGCAGCGCCAGGGCGGGCGGAACCGCCTCCTGGGCGAAATCCTCGTCGACGGCGAATACTGCACTGAGGACCAGATCGTCGAATGCCTCGCCAGCGAGTACGGCGTTCCCTACGCCAAGCTCGATCAGCGGCTGTTCGACCCCCGCGTCACCGACATCCTGCCGCGGGAGTACGTGGAGAACAATCTCGTCCTGCCGCTGTTCGTCGTCCGCGGCACGCTGACCATCGCCGTCCCCGAACCGTCGAACCTGTTCTTGATCGACGAGATCCGCTGCCTCAGCGGGCTGGAGGTGCAGATCGTCGCCGCCACCACCAAGGACATCCGGCGGATGATCACCTCGCTGCCCAACTCCAAGGTCTTCGTGATCGACGACATCATCGAAGACTCCGAGGCGGCCGACGTCACGCTCATCGAGGAGGCCATCGAGGACATCGGCGACATCGCCGAGATCGCCGGCCAGTCGCCCGTGATCCGCCTGGTCAACTACCTGTTGTTCAACGCCGTCAAGGAAGGGGCCAGCGACATCCACCTCGAAGCGGCCGAACGCTCGCTGCGGGTCCGCTACCGCGTCGACGGCCGGCTCTACAAGAGCCTCGAAGTCCCCCTGCACCTCCTACCCGCCGTCACCAGCCGCATCAAGATCATGGGCGGCATGGACATCAGCGAGCGGCGGCTGCCCCAGGACGGGCGCGTGAACGTGATGATGGAGGGCCGCAAGATCGATCTCCGCGTGAGCACCTTCCCCGGCGCCGCGCGGCGAGAAGACCGTGATCCGCGTGCTGGACACCAAGAGCACCTCGCTGAACCTGGAAGACCTGGGCTTCGCCGAGGACGTGCTGGGCCTGCTGCGCCGCCACATCGACGCGCCCAACGGCATCATCCTGGTGACCGGCCCCACCGGCAGCGGCAAGTCGACCACGCTCTACTCCGCGTTGGCCGCCATCAGCTCGATGGAGAACAACGTCTGCACCGTCGAGGACCCGATCGAGTATCACCTGCCGCTGATCAACCAGTTCCAGGTGCAGGAGAAGATCGGCCTGACCTTCTCCAAGGCCCTGCGGACGCTCTTGCGGCAGGACCCCGACGTGATCATGGTCGGCGAGATCCGCGACGAGGAGACCGCCCGCACCGCCATCCAGGCGGCCCTGACCGGCCACCTGGTCTTCAGCACCCTGCACACCAACGACGCCTGCTCGGCCGTCACCCGGCTGATCAACATGGGAGTCGAGCCCTACCTGATCGGCGCCGCCTTGAACCTGGTGCTGGCCCAGCGGCTGGTCCGCCGGGTCTGCGCCAAGTGCCGCCGGGCCTACGAGCCGCCCCGCAACGTCCGCAAGGCCCTGGAACGCATGGGCTACCAGGCCGACGCCTTCTCCAAGGGCACCGGCTGCCGCAGTTGCCGCAACACCGGCTACAAGGGCCGCCTCGGCGTCCACGAGCTGTTGGTGCTCAACGACGAGCTCCGCGACGCCATCGTCGCCGACCCCAGCATCAACAACCTCCGCCGCATCGCCCAGACCGGCGGCATGATCGACCTGGCCCACGACGGCTTCCGCAAGGTCCGCGAGGGCCTGACCACCATCGAGGAGGTGCTGCACATCGCCGGCGATTTGCGCGAGGCCAAGGAGTGACGCCATGAACTACCAATACTCCGTCCGCGATCCCCTGGGCAACGTGCTCAACGGCCGTCTCGACGCCGCCAGCGAGGAGGACGCCGCCCAGCAGCTCTGCCGCGACGGCTTCCAGGTGCTGGACCTCGACGAGGCCGACGGCGCGGGCCTCTTCGGCAGCCACGTCTCCCGCAGCGACATCATCTACACCACCGCCCAGCTTGCGATCATGGTCGATACGGGGATCACGCTCTCCGCCGCCCTGGCGGGAATCGTCGAGCAGGAGCAAAACCCGGGCCTGCGGCGGGTGCTCAACGACCTGAAGGACGCCGTCCAGTCCGGCGACGACTTCTCCTCGGCCCTGGCCCGCTTCCCCAAGCTCTTCGACAAGACCTACGTCTCGCTGGTCAGGGCCAGCGAGGCGACGGGCTCGCTGGGCCCGATGCTGGAGCGGATCTCCTGCTATCTCCGCAAGCAGGCCGAGAGCCGGGGCAAGGTCCGCGCGGCGATGGCCTACCCCATGGTGATGATGGTCCTGGCCACCGGCGTGACGATCTTCCTCTTGACCTACATCCTGCCCAAGTTCACGCCGTTGTTCAAAGCCAAGGGCAAGCTGCTCCCCGGCCCCACGCGGCTGATGATGGGCCTGTCCGACGCGATCCTCGGCTACTGGCCCTTCTGGATCGCCGGGATCGTGCTTCTGGTCGTGGGCCTGCTCTACGCCCGGCGGACCGACGCTGGGCGGAAGTTCTTCGACCTCTTGAAGATCCGCCTGCCGATCCTCGGGCCGATGTTCCGCAAGATCGCCATCAGCCGCAGCATCCGCACCCTGGGCACGATGCTGGCCAGCGGAGTGTCGATCCTCGACAGCCTCAAGCTCTGCGGCGAGGTGGCCGGCAACTACCACTACGAGCGCCTCTGGGAGATGGTCCGCCAACAGGTCACCACCGGCAAGCGGGTCTGCGAGGTCCTCCGCGGCCATCCTCTTTTCCCCTGCGTGCTGGTGCAGATGATCGCCGCCGGCGAAGAGACCGGCAAGCTGGACTGCGTGCTGGAGCGCGTGAGCACCTACTACGACCAGGAAGTCGACACGGCCCTGAAGACCGCCACCAGCCTCATCGAGCCGATCATGATCAGCGTGATGGGCCTGGTCGTCGGCACCATCGGCCTGGCCCTGATGCTGCCCATCTTCAGCCTCAGCAAGCCGGGGTAGAGCCGAGGACGTTCGCGGCGATGGTGACGTCTGCTAGGGCGTTCCGCGGTTTCTCCGGGCTGACCTGCGACGTGCTCGAACCCCGCCGGACGCCAGGGCGATTCCCGGCACGATGTCCTTATCGTGCGCGGCGAGACCTATCCAGGCGAAACGGCGATGAGCGGAAGACGGAGCGTCAAGGATCGAAGACGGAAGCTTGCTGCCCGCGCTGTTCGGGACGGTGCTTGCGGTCTGCACCGGCGGAGCCGTCAGTGCCGGACGCACGTTCAACGGGATGGTGCCCGCGGGCGGCAAGGCAATTGCCCCGGGGACGAAGCAGCGTGCGCCTGCCGAGGCGGTTGCGGCTATGCCGCTGCGGCGCGAATTGAGCCAACACGCCTCGGGCGGTGCCGGGCCGCAAGGATCACAGGGAAGAGCACTGGCAAGCCGGTGGCACCCGGCAAGTTACGCAGATTCCCCTTTGTCGTGTACCACCGCGTCCGGGTGGGTTAAACCGACGTATCTTGACAACAGGCGCGAACCGGCTACATTGAGGGGAGGGTGACAGGAGCGACAGCCCGTGGCCCGTGACCTATTTATCGGCGTAACCGAACAGTCTAAGGCGGGTGTCCACCGTAGGGAGGACGCGCATGCCCTACTCGGCGCTACGAGGTGGCGCGGCGCCATGTACATGGCGGGGTATTCCATCGAATGCCTGCTGAAGGCAAAGCTCATGCGGATGTATGGGTGCAGCAATCTGCGCGACCTTGAGGAAGAGTTGCAGCGTCGCGGGCTACTCGCCGAGCGCGCCACGATATTCACCCACCAGCTCGAAATATTACTCCGGTTGGCAAACGGCCTGGATCGTTTGCGGCGAAACGCCCAGCTTTGGCAGGTGTTCAATATCGTCAATCTCTGGATTCCCGCATGGCGTTACAATCCCGATCTTTCGAACCGCGAAGATGCTCGCGACTATCTTAGCGCCGTGGACAGCATTCGCCATTGGATTGACCATAGCCTCTGAAAGGAGCTCGACCGTGGCAGAGGAACAACTGAAACAGAAGATTCGCGAGGTTCCTCAAGGAGGGGTATTTTCAGGATCGCGAAGACCTGGTGGATGTATCGGACGGCCCCGACGACAGCGTCCATGTGGTGATCGTCAGCCGCAAGTTCGACGGTCATCGTATGAAGGAAAAACACGACCTAATCTGGTCGGAGCTCCTGCGAGACCTCCCGCCGGAAGTTTGGGGAAAGGTCTCGCTGTCGATCGGCGTCAGTCCTGAAGAACTCAAGGCCACGTGAAGCGTACTGGCGGCTTGCCCGCCGGTGCCGGCAAAGCACGGGCAGGCAAGCTGCCCGTGGCACCGGGTGTGCCACCCAGCGGCCGGCGTCCGCGGGGCGCCACGGGCTTGCCCGTGCTGTTCGGGACGGTTCTTGCGGTCTGCGCCGGCGGAGCTGTCAGTGCGAGAAGCACGTTCAACGGCATGGTGCCCGCGGGCGGCGAGGCAATCGCCCCGGGGACGAAGCAGCGCGCCGCCGTCGGGACGGTTGCGGCTATTCCGCTGCGGCGCGAATGGAGCCGACACCCCTCGGGCGATGCCGGGCCGCAAGGTTAAAAGGGATGAGCACTGGCGGGCCATTGGCACCCGGTGAGGCGGACCCCTTCGAGCTTGCTCGATGGTGAATCAGATTGATGGCTAACGACCGTCCCTTCAGCGCCCCGACCCCTTCGAGCTTGCTCGATGGTGAAGGAGATTGACGGCTGTCGCGTTGCGCCGGGTCGGTTAGCCGCCAATCCCGCTTAACGACAGGCAAGGCGGACGGGGGCAAATTGAGTGGTGCCCTTGTCCGCCCGGGCGGCGCCGCCGTAATCGGCGAAGATCCGCGACGGGGCCTAGCCGCCAATCTGGTTCACCATCGAGCGAGCTCGAAGGGGTCCGGCGGAGAGATCGGCCAGTGCCGTCTAGCCGCCAATCTGGTTCACCATCGAGCAAGCTCGAAGGGGTCCGTTGGGGAAACCGGCCGGTGCCGTCCGCAGTCCCTGGCACTCGGGGGGGGCCGTCACGGGCTTGCGCGTGCCGTTCGCAACCGTGCTTGCGGTCCGCGCCGGCGGAGCCGTCAGTGCGAGAAGCACGTTCAACGGGATGGTGCCCGCGGGCGGCGAGGCAATCGCCCCGGGGACGAACGAACGTGCCGCCGTCGGGACGGTTGCGGCTATGCCGCTGCGGCGCGAATTGAGCCGACACGCCTCGGGCGGTGCCGGACCGCATGGATCAAAGGGAAGAGCACTGGCGGGCCATTGGCACCCGGTGAGGCAGACCCCTTCGAGCTTGCTCGATGGTGAAGGAGATTGACGGCTAACGACCGTCCGTTGAGCGCCGCAGACCCCTTCGAGCTTGCTCGATGGTGAAGGAGATTGACGGCTATGGCGCTGCGCAGGCGGGTAACCGCCAATCCCGTTCAGCGACAGGCAAGCCGGACGGGGCTGGATCGAGTGGTGCCCTTGTCCGCCCGGGCGACGCCGCAACTGGCGAAGATCCGCGACCGGTCCTAGCCGCCAATCTGGTTCACCATCGAGCAAGCTCGAAGGGGTCCGGCGGAGAGATCGACCAGTGCCGTCTAGCCGCCAATCTGGTTCACCATCGAGCAAGCTCGAAGGGGTCCGGTGGGGAGACCGGCGCGTGCCGTCCTCCATCCCCGGCGTCCGCGGAGCTGTCATGGGCTTGCCCGTGCTGTTCGCAGCGGCGCTTGCGGTCTGCACCGGCGGAGCCGTCAGCGCGAGAACCGCATTGAACGGGATGGTGCCCGCGGGCGGCGAGGCAATCGCCCCGGGGACGAACGAGCGTGCCGCCGTCAGGACGGTTGCGGCTATGCCGCTGCGGCGCGAATTGAGCCGACACGCCTCGGGCGGCGCCGGGCCGTAAGGATCAAAGGGAAGATCGCGGGCAAGCCAGTGGCATGCGGCGGGTGGCATGGCAATTGCTTCTTTGCGTGGAACGATGCTCCGCCGCTGCCAATAATGCAGTCGGGAAGCTTTGGCATCCCTGACGGCACGCGTTCGGGACTGGCCTTCTGACACTAGGGGTGATAGATCGCACAGAAGATCCCGCCTCCAGGGCAAGTCCTGCCGTTGCCACCAAGAGAATGGCGTTGCATGGGGAGTTATCCCATGTCGTTCCACTGGTCTTTCCGGTTCACTCCCTTCGAGCCGAGGCAGATCCCCGACGAGAACCAGCTCTTCGAGTCCATCCGCCGCAAGGAATCAGAGCTTTGTGACGCCCTTTGGCTCTTGGGCTGGCTTTATACCCAAACAGGTCGGCAACCGGAGGCACTCCAGGTCGCCAAACGAATCCTTGCGTTGGCGCGGCCCCGAGATGAAGGCCTGGTGCTGCCTGGCGATGGGTTAGGTTATGGAGCAAATGGCGGACTATCCGGCCGCGATCACCTACTATTCTGAGGCGTTTTCGCTTGAGCCGGCGCACACGGAGACCTGGTACTTCATCAACAACAATCTCGGTTTCTGCCTGAACACACTTGGTCGGTACCGGGAGGGCGAGGTCTACTGCCGCAACGCCATCTCGATAGATCCTGGCAGGTCGAACGCTTTCAAGAATCTCGGTATTTCTCGCGAGGGTCAAGGGGACTACGTCCAGGCCGCCGATGCCTACATGGCGGCCATCCGCGCGAACGCGTGCGATCCGCGCGCGTTGCAGCACCTGGAAGAACTCTACCGGAGGTTCCCGGAGTCGATGCTGCAAATCCCCGAGTTCGAGGCGAAGCTGGCGAAATGCCGAGAGGCGGTGCGCGCCGGGAGGAGGTAGTATGGACGCGCCGCCGGAGGATTCAAGGGCTTCCCGAGTACCTGCGATGCGATTACTGCCGCAAGACTGTGTCTTGCTCGTTTCGCAAGCGCAAGCCCCGTCGGTATCTGGTTGGTTAGCGCTGCGCGACCCGTCGCTTAATCAGCCCGCACGCTTCGACGGGACGGAGCACATCGCGGATCCATTGTTCGGCCAAGTCCTTTTGGCGGTCACCTTCGCCTTCGAGAAAGTTGCCGGGGGGAATATCCTGCAATGCCACCCGCGCAGCCCGAATGCCGTTTCCGACATCCTCAAACGCCTTTTCAGAAACCTTCTGACCGCTTAGCCGCAAGAGCATATAGACGTTGTCGTCTTCACTGAACTCGAAACATGGTTGAACCAAGAGCCCATGCGAGTCCCAAGACGAACTGCCCACCCACCACCGGTCTGACCATTGCTTGGTGTCAGCAGGCTCCACGTCGAAGTTAGTCTCAATATACGGATTGAGCAGATCCAGCAACTGTACAAGTTGCCGTCTAAGTCGCACGATGCCTGGAAAGGCTTCCACGGCGTCACGATCCAATTTGTTGAACCCTTGCATACCTTTGGACTCCAAGAAGAAAAGGAAATCGTCCCACAGACGACGCGACGTGCCTTCAACCCTGTCGATGTGTTTCTCGATGAAGCTATAAACGTCCGACCAGCGGCGCGGGACGTGACGGACGGATGGATGTTCAATCGGCGCGACCCGGTCGACCGTGCAGGTGACAATCAACGGTTCCCGTCCCTCCTTGTGTTTCGACAGACAATCCTGATACCTTTGGACCTGTCCTTTATCGAACTCCGCGCCAACCTTGTTCTCCTGGAACACCAGGTATTTGTCGTCGCGGAATTGCATGTCCGGCCGGTCGCTACAGTACTGCATCTGCGTTTTGAGGGAAAAGTCTTCGGAGATCTGCACGCCGAACAGATCCCGCAAGACGAATGACGCAGCGGCTTTACCGCATAGCAGCACTGCTGCGTATGCCTCCGTCAAGAAGTCCTCCTCCGAAGTCCTGCCCGGACGATTGCGGTAGGAGAAAAGGCGGCAAAAGACGTTGGATTCCCGGTCGTGTGGTTTCATCGTGGGCTGTACTGGGTAAGACTTCACCAGAAGGGACCGGCCCTCAGGGCCGGAGCCCCAGATCGTTTAGTAATCCGCATTCTACCCCGATTTATTGCGGCTACAATCCACCCTTGCCCTTCGTTTTCCTCGTAGGTGTTAGCAACCCCTCCCAGGAAGGAGCGCTTCTTGACCGCACGAAGTGTCGGCGCAAGAGCCCCTTGCCGGCCCCTTCCAAATCGTGTAACCTCCGACCATGATGGTAGACAGGGAGGAGCTACGCCGCCAGTACATCACGATTGCCGCGGCCGAACCGGATGGCACGGCGGGCGAGGTCCAGATCTCCTTCGACCGAATGCAAACGGTCGCACGGCGGAGTCTCGGCCACGCGAAGGAATGCGGCATCATCGTGCCGATGATCCTCCAGCATCCCACGTCGATCTTCTCGGGCCTGCGGCGGGATGAAGATGAGGACCGCCGAGGCTACGGCTGGCGGTGCTATTGCGGGATCCCTGAACATAGTTACCGCTCCGATGGCTCCGAGGCACGGCCGTATGCCGATCAGGTTTATCTCGTTTTCGTAAACGACGAACGCGTCGCCTATAATTGGAGGTGGGAGCGGGCGGACCCGGATGATTCGACTCTCCCCGTCGACCACCAAACACGTTTCCGCCAGAGGTTGTTATGACTGTCACGTCGAATGCGGATTTTGCCAAGCGGATGATGCTCTTGGCGAAACCGGCCGAGCAGTTTCGGCCCACGGTGACCTATGACCCCGACGGCGATTGCGTGGAGTTCCTCGCCCGCCCGGACAGCTTCTATGCGGAGCGCGTGGATGACCTGGTCACCGTCTACTACAGTCACCAGACGGGCGACGTCGTCGGTTCGCAGATCAAAGGCGTATCCAAGTTCTGCAAGAGCGTTTTGGAGAAAATGCCCGGCTTCCGCATCGAGATTCGGGACGGCCGGGTAAGCCTGGAGCACATCCTCCGCGCCAAGCTCTGGTTCTCGGATCTTGCACCCGAGAACCTGCCCTCGTTGACGTACCAGAAACTCATCTGCCTGGCGGAAGAAGCGGGGGCTGAGGCCCAATTGTGCCTGGAACGAACGTAGGACGGGTTCTCTAACCCGTCCTACGGAAATCATCGAGCGAAATCTTGTGGTGGGGCTCGCTGCGCTCGACCCACCTTACTTTCAACGCCTAAGACTAGCGCACGCTGCCTTCGACGCGCTGCTTGTCCTTGTCTTCCTTCTTCAGATCGGTGACCATGGTCTCGGTGGTGAGGATCAAGCCGGCGATGCTGGCGGCGTTTTGCAGGGCCGTGCGGACGACCTTCAGAGGGTCGATGATGCCGGCCTTGAACATGTCGACATACTTGCCCGTGTTGGCGTCGTAGCCCGTGTTGACCGGTTTTTGCGCGACCTCGTCGGCCACCACCGCGCCCTCCTCGCCGGAGTTGAACACGATCTGCTGGAGCGGCTTGGTCAAGGCGTGCAGGATCACGTCCACGCCGATCTTCTCGTCGCCGCGGGCGCTCGTGCGGCACTTCTCCACCGCCTCGCGGCAACGCAAGAGGGCCACGCCGCCGCCGGGCAGAATGCCCTCTTCGGCGGCCGCCCGGGTGGCGTGCAGGGCGTCTTCGATGCGGGCCTTCTTCTGCTTCATCTCCGTCTCCGTGCTCGCCCCCACCTTGACCACCGCCACGCCCCCGGCAAGCTTCGCCAGCCGCTCCTGGAACTTCTCCTTGTCGTAGTCGCTGTCGGTGGTCTCGATCTGGCTCTTGAGCTGGTCGATGCGGGCCTTGATCTCCTCCTTGCGCCCGCCGCCCTCGACGATCGTGGTGCGGTCTTTGTCGACGGTGATCTTCTTGGCCCGGCCGAGCTGCGCGATCTCCACGTTCTCCAGCTTCACGCCCAGGTCCTCGCTGATCAGCGTGCCGCCGGTGAGGATGGCGATGTCGCCCAGCATCGCCTTGCGGCGGTCGCCGAAGCCGGGGGCCTTCACGGCGCAGACGTTCAACACGCCGCGGAGCTTGTTGACCACCAGCACGGTGAGCGCCTCGCCCTCGATGTCCTCGGAGATGATCAACAGCGGCTTGCCCGTGGCGCTGATCTTCTCCAACAGCGGGATCAGGTCGCGGAGATTGGTGATCTTCTTCTCGAAGATCAGGATCAGGGCGTCTTCGAGGTAGCAGTCCATCTCCGGGGTGCGGTTGATGAAGTAGGGCGAGAGGTAGCCCTTGTCGAACTGCATGCCCTCTACCACGTCGTAGGTGGTTTCGGCCGTCTTGCCTTCCTCGACGGTGATCACGCCGTCGCTGCCGACTTTCTCCATGGCCTCGGCCAAGAGGTCGCCGATCTGGCGGTCGTTGTTGGCGGAGATCGCGCCGACGTTGGCGATGTCTTCCTTGCCGCTGACCGGCTTGGCCAGCGTCACGAGGTGGTCCACGGCCGCCTGGACTGCCTTGTCGATGCCGCGGCGGATGGCCGTGGCGTTGCTGCCGGCGGTGATGTTCCGCAGGCCCTCCTTAAGGATTTCCCGGGCCAGCACGGTGGCCGTGGTGGTGCCGTCGCCGGCGATGTCCGAGGTCTTGCTGGCGACCTCGTTGACCAGCTTCGCTCCCATGTTCTCGAAGCGGTCTTCGAGCTCGATTTCCTTGGAGACGGTCACGCCGTCCTTGGTGATGGTCGGACCGCCGAAGGACTTGTTGAGGATCACGTTGCGGCCGGTCGGGCCCATGGTGATGGCGACGACGTCGGCCAACTTCTCCACGCCGCGGAGAATGCGACTCCGGGCCTGATCCGCATAGAGCAATTGTTTAGGCACGATGGTTCGCTTCCTGTTCTGAGTTACTTGACAACCTTGGCCAACGCGTAGGACGGATTGGCAATCCGTCCTACAGCCGGCGCCGCGGGGGTTACTTGACAACCTTGGCCAGCACGTCGCTTTCGCGGAGGATCTTGATGTCCCGCCCGTCCAGCTCGATGTCGCTGCCGGAATACTTGCCGTAGATCACTTCATCGCCGACGGCCACGGAGACTTCGCCCCGCTTGCCGTTGTCCAGAAGCTTGCCGGGCCCGACGGCCAGCACGGTGCCGCGCTGGGGCTTCTCCTTGGCCGTGTCGGGCAGCACGATCCCGCCGGAGGTGACCTCCTCCGCCTCCACCGGCTCCACCACAATGCGATCGTCCAAAGGCTTCAGGTTGATGTTCTTCATGTTCTCGTTTCCTCGCGACTGGATTTTGGATTCTAGATTTTGGATTATCGGTCGCACGAGCGATCAGCTATCAGCTATCAGCTTTCAGCGATCAGCTTGGCTGACTGCTGAAAGCTGACCGCTGACCGCTCCTAGAAGTCGCCCATGCCACCCATGCCACCCATGCCGCCCATGCCTCCGCCCATGCCGCCCATGCCGCCCATGCCCCCGCCCATGCCTCCGTTGTGACCACCGGGGCCGGCCGGCTCTTCGTCCTTGGGCGCTTCGGTAACCAGGCAGGAGGTGGTCAGCAGCAGCGCCGCCACGCTGGCCGCGTTCTGCAAGGCCGTCTTGACGACCTTCGCCGGATCGATGATCCCGGCATCGACCAGGTCGCAGTAGGCGTCCTTGTCGGCATCGTAGCCGTCGTTCTTGCCTTTCATCTGGCGGACCCGATTGACCACCACGGCCCCTTCCTGGCCGGCGTTGGCGGCGATCTCCCGCAAGGGGACCTCCAGCACCTGCTGCACGATTTTCGCGCCCAGGGCTTCGTCGCCGGTAAGATCGAGCTTGTCGAGGGTCTTGGTGCTCCGCAAGAGGGCCACGCCGCCGCCGGGGACGATGCCGTCCTCCAGCGCGGCCTTGGTGGCCGCGCGGGCGTCTTCCAGCAGCGTTTTGCGTTCCTTCATCTCGGTTTCCGTCGCCGCGCCGACGTGGATCTGGGCCACGCCGCCGGCCAGCTTGGCCAGCCGTTCCTCGAGTTTCTCCCGGTCGTAGTCGCTGGTGGTCCGGCCGATTTCGTCGCGGATTTGCTGGACCCGGCCCTCGATCGCCTTCTTCTCGCCGGCGCCGCCAATGATCGTCGTGTCGTCGGCTCCGACGGTGACCTTCTTGGCAGAGCCCAAGTCGGAGATCTTGACGGACTCCAACTGCACGCCAAGGTCCTTGAAGATCCCCGTAGCGGCGGTCAGCGTGGCGATGTCGCCCAGCATGGCCTTGCGGCGGTCGCCGTAGCCCGGCGCCTTGACCGCGCAGACGTTGAGGATTCCCCGCAGCTTGTTGACCACCAGAGTCGCCAGGGCCTCGCCCTCGATATCCTCGGCGATGATCAACAGCGGCCGGCCGGCCTTGCTGACGGCTTCCAACAGCGGCACCAGGTGGCGGGCGTTGGAGATCTTGTCCTCGTGGACCAGGATCAGGCACTTCTCGAACTCGGCGGTCTGCTCGTCCTGGTTGGTGACGAAGTGCGGCGAGAGAAAGCCGCGGTCGAACTGCATGCCCTCGACCACGTCGACGTAGGTCTCCGACTGCTTGCCTTCCTCGACCGTGATCACGCCGTTCTTGCCGACCTTGAGAAAAGCGTCGGCCAGGACCGCGCCGATCGTGGGGTCGTTGTTGCCGGCGATGGTGGCGATCTGGGTGATCTCCTTCTTGCTCTTTTCGCTGACCGGGACGGCCATCTTGGCGACGTTGGCGATCACCGTCTCGGCCGCCGTGTGGATTCCCCGGGAAAGGGCCATGGGGTCGGCCCCGGCGGAGATCATGCGGAGCCCTTGGCGATAGATGGCCTCGGCAAGGATGGTGGCCGTGGTCGTGCCGTCGCCGGCGACGGTGTTGGTCTTGGTGGCCGCTTCCTTGACCAGTTGCGCGCCGAGGTTTTCGTAGGGATCATCGAGGTCGATGTCCTCGGCCACCGTGACGCCGTCTTTGGTCACCTTGGGCGAGCCCCATCCCTTGTCGAGGACGGCGTTGCGGCCGCGCGGACCCAAGGTGCTGGTGACGGCCCGGGCCAGCTTGCTCACCCCGGAGGCCAGCGACTGCCGAGCTGCGTCATCGTAAACGATCTGTTTTGCCACTGCGGATTCCTCCTGCTAATGCTGGCGATTACCTGGCGGTGTATCTTGACCCAACCACGACGCACCCCAAGGATGGCAGCCGTGGCCGGCTTTTCAGCCCCCTTTAAGCAAGGGCTGTGCCAGGACTAGGGACTGTGCCGCAAACCATTATGATGCAGCACCTTGCGACGAAGATATCGAGCCGAGACCTCGATCTTGGGGAATCCCTATTCGTAATTGGAGGTGCCAAATTGGCAGTCGTCTGCCAGAGATAGGGGTAGAGGGCAAGACAGCCGGGAAGAAAAGATTACCCGGCACTGTAGGGAACGCCCTCTGTGGCGTTCCGGGAGCGGGGAAAGGCCGTCGTTCGGCTATCCCCAGCGGAACGCCACGGAGGGCGTTCCCTACAGTAAGATTATTTTCCCGGGGGTGCAAGCTGGAGCGTGCTGCTGGTGGCGCCGTCGCTGGTGAGCGACTGGCCGCTGAGGTCGATCGCCATCTTCAATTTCATGGTCGTCGTGGATTGCAGCAGGTGGCCGGCAGCCGGGTCGAAGTAGATCGTGCCGGTGCCGTGATGCTCCTTGATGTCGATCTTCGGCGCCTGCTGCTCCGGCGGAATCGCCTCCAGGGTCACGACGGAGTCGATCTGCTCGGCCGGCTTGCCTTGAACCGTCTTGGGACCGACGTAGGTGTAGGTCGACTTCACCTTCTGTTTGCCGGCCTGGGGATTGTCGAAGAGCGACTCGTCGTTCCAACTCTTGCCTGGGACGAGCGACTCCTTGGGCAACAGGGAAAGGCCCAGCAGTTGCTTCATCCCGTCCTCGGAGAACATGCCTTTGCCCAACGACTGGAGCGCGGGCGTTTTCTGGATCTCGTCCAGCACGTCCTGGGGCAGCTTGACTTCCAGGATCTTGCCCTGGGGATCGATCTTCAGCGAGATGGACTTCTTGACCAGCATCTGGAAGCCTGTGGCGGCCGCTTTGCCCTCTCCCACCGGCTCCTTGCCCGAGGCCGAGTCGTACTGCACGTTGACGCCTTGCGGCCCCTCGGAGTTCATCTGCACGCGGTCGATGGTCTGGGTCAGGGAGGCCACGCCTTGGGCATCGACGGACTGCACGGCCCAGGTAAAATCAATGGTCACGGCGACGCTAATCTTGCCGGAGAAACTGGCGGAGGAGATCTCCTGGACGGTCTGCTGCTTGGCGAGGTAGTGCAGCGTTTCCCCGGGCTTGAAATGCCAGGAAAGCGACACGCCTTCGGCCAGGGCCCGAGCCGACGGGACCGCAAGCAGCATGAGGCAAACTAAGCCGAGAAACTTCCAGTTGCGTTGCGACATGGGAGTCTGTCCTTTCGTGGAATTTCGGTGGAGGTTGCGGGAGGGCCGGCGTGGAAGCCGGCTCCCACTAATACCCTACAAGAGCCGCAAGGCCGTGACAACCGAAAAAGCGTGTCTCTTCCCCGTTTGGGTGGGAAACGCAGGAAATCAGCGTACTCCTCTCGCTCCGCGAGAGGAATGACATCACGCGGGGCGTGACGAGTACGTCTGTTGACCCGAGGCTTACGCTCATGGAAAATGGCGCGATGGCGTCGCAATTCCTAGCCGGCGTGGTGCTCGCTGCCGTTATTCTCGGCTGGTTCGCACACGCGATGATCTTCTTGTGGCGAAAGCGGCCGCGGGCCGAGGAGCGCCGGCGCGATCGGTGGTCGGTGGCGGGCATCGTCATGCAGGGAACCGCCTGTGGCATCGTCTGCGGGATACGCCGGCCGTGGTGTACTCCCATCGTACGAACCGGCTTGGCGATAGACATTGTCCTTGCGGTCGCGACCATAGCCGTTCTCCTTGTATCCCTTTGGATCAGTTGGGCGGCGGTTCGAGCGCTGGGCAGGCAGTGGAGTTACGCAGCCCGGCTCCTGAAGGAGCACACGCTCATTACGGAAGGGCCGTACCGAATCGTGCGGCATCCCATCTATGCCGGTCTGTTGGGAATGCTGATAGCGGGGGGCTTGGCCGTAAGCGATTGGCGCGGCTTCCTCGTCGCCCTAGCCGTCTTCTTGGCAGGCACGGGCATCCGCATCCGAAGCGAAGAGAAGTTGTTGCGGGAAGCGTTTGGCCGGGGCTATGACGAGTACGCGGAAGAAGTTCCGGCAATAGTGCCATACGGGCGGAGGTTCTGAGGATCGAGGATTTGCACGGATGCGCATCAATTGCCGCGCACCTCCTGGGCATCGCCCGCTAGGAACCGAAAAAGAGCAAGTCTTGCAATTCATTGTGGTGCAGGCGTCCCGCCTGCCCAGAAACGCAGGCGAGACGCCTGCACCACAAATAGCGCTGGCACGGAAATTGCACAACCGCGTGTGCGGCATTTGCCTCCCCCGCTACCGTTGCGCGAACGCGATCCGGTGCTGTGGCCGGTCGAGGAGGGAGGCAGTTGCCTGGGCAAAGTAGTAGGCACACTCCGTGTGCCGTAAGGGTACTCCTCACGCTCCGCGTGAGGGTTGGCGTCACGCGGAGCGTGACGAGTACGGCCGACGGCACACGGAGTGTGCCTGCTACAATGCAGCGGAGTTCCGTGATAGGGATGGTGCGCCTATGAGTCTCTCTACCCCCGTCCTCTGGACGCTGATCGCCGGCTTCCTGGTGGTCTTGATGCAGGCCGGGTTTGCGATGGTCGAAGGCGGGCTTTGCCGGTCGAAGAACTCCGCCCATACGCTGGCCATGACGCTGATGATCTTTCCCTTGGGCTGCGTCGGGTTCTGGGCTTACGGGTTTGCCCTGGGCTGGGGGAACTGCGCCGGCAGCCCGGTCGGCCCCGGCTGCCTCTCCTCGCTGGGCCGGGGGCTGGAGCTGTTGAACCAGGGGTTCGGCATCGGCGGCACGGCGGACCATGCCCGCTTCGGGCTGTGGGGAACCAAGGGCTTCTTCCTCGGCGGCCTGGACGACGCCGGCGTGCTTGCGCTCTTCTTTTTCATGATGGTCTTGATGAATATCGCCGCCACGATCCCCACCGGCGCCATGGCCGAGCGCTGGCGGTGGAAGAACTTCTGCCTCTATGGGCTTTGGGTGGCGCTGCCCTACGGCGTCTTCGCCAACTGGGTCTGGGGCGGCGGCTGGCTGGCCCAGGCGGGCAGGAATTGGGGGTTGGGCCACGGCGCCGTCGATTTCGCCGGCTCCGGCGTGGTCCACGCGATGGGCGGCGTCATCGGCCTGGCCGGGGCGATGGCGCTGGGGCCGCGGGTCGGCAAGTATGTCGGTAAACGGGCACAAGCGATCCCCGGCCATAGCATTCCCATGGTGGTCGTGGGGTCCTTCATCCTGGCCTTCGGCTGGTTCGGCTTCAACCCCGGCTGGGCCTTCGCCGGGACGGACCTGCGGATCAGCCTGGTGGCCGTGAACACGATTCTCTCCGGCGCGGCCGGCGCTGGCCTCGATGGTCTACTTGCAGATGCGGCGGATGAAGCCCAACCCGTCGCTGATGTGCAACGGGTTGTTGGCGGGCCTGGTGGCCATCTCGTCGCCTTGTGCCTTCGTCGACTCCTGGGCCGCGGCGCTGATCGGGGCCGTGGCGGGCGTGCTGGTGGTGCTGGGCATCTTCTTCTGGGACCGGGTTCACATCGACGACCCGGTGGGCGCGATCTCGATCCACGGCGCAGGCGGCCTCTGGGGCCTCGTGGCCCTGGGCCTGTTTGCCAACGGCAAGTACGGCCACGGCTGGAACGGGGTCGTCCGCCAAGGGACCGGCATCTTCGCCGACGGCGCCAACGGCGTCCGCGGCGCGCTCTACGGCGACTACGGGCAACTGGTCGCCCAGCTTCTGGAGGCCGCGGTGCTGGCCGCGTTCGCCTTCCTCATGGCCTACGGTTGGTTCAAGCTGAGCAACCGCATCACGCCGATGCGGGTGAGCGCCGACGTGGAGGTCCAGGGTCTGGATCTCCCCGAGATGGGCGCCATGGGCTATCCCGACTTCACGCCCCGCGGCATGGACACGCGACGCTACGGCTGACTACTTCTTGAAATTGGCCGGGTCGTAGACCTTCACCAGAGAGACATCGTCAATCCAGGTAAACTCTCCGTCCATTTGCCTCGGGGCGCCGAAGGCGGCAACGCAGCGCATCGCGCCGACCGCCGTGGTAAACAGCAACTCGCCCTGCCTCCACTGGGATTGCGTACCCCTGGGGTACACACCCTTGTACTCCCGCGCGACGCCTTCCGAGACGGTGACGATGCCGACCCTCGGGCCGCTGCCGCTAGGCATCGGTTTCTGCTTGACCCACCAGGCGAGCCGGTAGCGGCAGCCGGGCTGGACGGGGAAACTGGTGATCCAATGGCCCAAGTACCCGTACAAGTTCTTGCCGATGGCCAGCGAATGCTGGCCGCTGTGGGCTTCGCCGCTATCCCAGGAGTACTTCGATACGTCCCCTTCGACGTGCGACGTGTACCAACCGGGCAGATGCGGGTCGAGCTTGCGCCACTCCCGCGCCTTGAGGTCCTTCTCGGAATAGAACTCCTTGGGTGCGTTTTGCACGGGCTCCAGGCTCGGATTGTCCAGCAGGTTCCGCTTCGCGTCGGGCGCCTCGTGGAGATAGATTTGCGTAAGACAGAGCACCTTGATCAAGTCGTCCTGTGCGCCGGAGGCCGCCTTGGTCCAAAACGACCGCGCCGCCGGCCAGTCGCGCTGGCCGCCGCGGGTCAAGAATGCCGTAATCGCGCCAAAAGCGGGACCGGACTCCCGTTCCAGGGCGAGTTTCAGCAGTTTCGGGACATCGGCGTCGGAGCCCTCCGGGCTGAACTTGTCCGGCTGGTTCGGGGGCTGGTTCGGGGCCATTGACTTCTTCTCTTCCTTGCTCAGCGGATAGGCCCCGATCTGCGCACGGAGTTTGAGCCCGCGCGACACCGCGTCGAGGATCGTAGCGGGCTGCTCGGCTGTCGTGACCTCGCGGGCGTCGCGGACCTGCCTGAGCGCCAGGTAGCCTTCCACATAGAGCCGGCTCAGTCCGTAGAGCTTCTCCAGCAGCGTCAAGCGCTTCGCCGCCTTCTCATCCTTCACGGCCGCCTTGGCTGCCTTCAACGCGGCGTCGAGGTACGCCAGGTCTTCGGGCGTGTACTCGGCGAACTGGTCCAGCGGATCGCCGCCGCTCCAGATGCAGTCGTCGGCGAAGGCCAAGGGATCGGCTTTCCGCGAGTATATTTGCTCGACGCGGTCGAAGAACCTGCCGCACGTGGGGGGCCGCCCCGGCGTACATGTCGGCAAAGTAGTCGTCCAAGAGCCGGTCGATGTCGGCGTCGATGTTCCAGGCCAACTCGTCGAGCACGTAGTTCCGCGGGCCTTCGAACAGCCATGTCCCGAACGACCCGGGATCGAAGAATACGCCCTGGAAGCCGTAATCCTTGTAGGCTTTCTTCCAGGCATTGCCCAGGATGTGCGGATAGTACCTGGGCACCACATAGCCCGACTCGAAGGACCCATAGGTCCAGGCGTACATGCCCGTCTGCTTGGCCCCCGCCGCGTGCCATGCCTTGAGCTTCTCGAAATCATTGGGAAACCCGCCACCCATGAGTTCCACGTAGACGTTGGGCTCGATGGTGATGCCGCGGGCGCGGGTCCCGCGCCGGCGTAATTCAGAAAGCCCACGAACTTGCCGGGAAATTCCTTCTGGAACCGCCGCGCAACCTCGTTGACGTAGGGGATGTACGAATTGACGTACTTCTCCCTCAGTTTCAGGCACGCGGGGCATTGGCAGTCCAGCGGGCCGTCGTTCACCCCCAGCGACAAGCCCATGGCCGTGGGATCCTGCGCGAAAAACCCCCGCGCGAACTCCACCGCGATCCCCGCCACGTCGGGGTTGCTGGTGCAAAGCTGCCAGTCGCCCTCCGTGAGCCTGTGCAAAGCGGCCCTTTTTCCCTCGTACATGCCGTAGTACTCGGGATGCGTTGCGCCGTACTTCTTGGGCGGATAGATCTCTTCGAAGTTGTGGGTGGCCATCACGCAGCACCGCGTGTTTCGACCGAACGGGCCGCTGTAGCGGCTGTAGGAAAGCCGCAGCGACGGCTCTTCCTTGAAATCCATCGACGTGGGCAGCTCGATCGCCTCCTTCTTGGGAACGATCTCCGCCAGATCGCCGAAGCCGAACTGCCGGTAGCCGCCATATCGCTTGAGGAAGTCGAACACCGCGTAGATGGTTCCCACGGTGTTCTTGCCGGCGATGACCAGGTTATCGCCGTCGGTCAGTTTCAGGTAATAGCCGTAGGGGTGAAGAGAATCGAAGTCGAGCTTCAGGGACTGTACGTAGCCGTCCCTCCCCACGTGGATCTTCAACGCGCCGGCGGGCGGGGGGCCGTTGACGGGATTGGTGATCAGCGCGACATCGTGTCCGACGATCTGCTTGAGGTAATTCGCCAGCCCGCCGGCGTACTGGACGATGACGCCGTCCTGCGGGGAACAGAGGATTACGGCGGACCTCCTGTGGCCGCGCAGGGAAAACACGTCCGCGTTGCCGGCGGCGGCCAACGGCGCGGCCATGCCGCACAGCCCGATCCAACAAAGCAAAGCAATCAAAATCAGCCTTTTCATGTTCTGCCTCCTTGCGTCTGGAGAGGTGAAAAAGTTCGGCTTTTGTCAGGATTGCGGTTACCAGTTGTGTTCCGCTTCACGGTCGCCCCCGCTGGGCTTGCCCCAGCGGAGCGTAGGATTGGCCACTACCGGGCCGCCGTTCTGCCGCGTTGAGCGTTTTCCGCTGCCGCCGCCCGGCCCAGGCCGGGCGGCGGCAGCGGAAAACGCGAAGGGGGTTCGAGGCCGGGTTCTAGTGGCCAATCCGTTGCTCCGCTGGGGCAAGCCCAGCGGGGGCAGTCCAAGGACGAACAGAAATGGCAACCGTCACTTCGGAACGGAGCCCAAACTTTTCACCATCCCACCTTGCGTCCTACCGCACCTGTGTCCAAGCACTGCCACCGCCGCCATTGATGCGGAAGGTGCTGCCATCATACCAGCAGGTATGAGTGCAGCGGAACTGATGGATATAGCCCGTGGCCGCATCTTGGTAGTAATCGCCCTTGCCAGCCCCCAGCAGGTCGTCCCCGAAGGCGCAGACATTGGTGGGGGCAGTGGTGGTCGGCCCGATAATGGTCTTCCTGCCGTTGACCGTGATGCCTGAGGGCCAGGTGGCGCTTGCCGTGGCTATATCCATCCGGGAATATGCCACCGGCAGCACCACGTTGGTCTGGGTGACGGCAAGCTTGTAGGCAAGAGACCCTTGGCTGTTAATCCCCAGGTATTTCCCGGACCCCTTGCCGAAGAAGGGGTTGGTGATGTTCAGGGTCCACGGCATGCGTGCAGCGTTTGTAGAATAAAACACTTGCCGCCACAAGTAGCCGGTGTTATGGAAGGTCGTGCCGTCGATGTTGCAGACCTGGGCGTTGACCACGGCATCGACGACGTTGGCGCTCACTGAGCCGCCCTTGAGGTTGAGGGTATTGCCCGAAGTCGTGTTATTGGACCAGTTGCAGCACATGGCGCCAATTCCCGGAAAGCCGCCCTTGGTGACCGAGGAATCGACATCGAAGGTGTCGTTGGTGAAGGTTATGGAATAGGGAATTTTCCCGCCTGGATATTCCCCGATTGCCGCGATATGGTAGAGATCGCCGCCCGTCCCGTACTTCGGATTCTTGAGCCCAAGAAAGGCGGTATTCTCGATCAATTCCGTACCGGGTTGGAATTGAACCGCATATTGATAGTTGCCGCTATAAAAACCGCTGTTGAAACGGCTGTTCTCGATCGTGGTGCTGTCGGTGTCTCCGTCCCAAAAGAAGATCCAACCTGTCGTGCCGGTTGCGGTGATATTATGGTAATGGTTGACACAGTAGAGACCGGCGGGATTCTGTTCCAAGCAATCCAGGTTGCTGAGGCGGATGTCGCTGAGGGTGAAATTGTTGGGCGCACCCGCATAGGGATAACTGCGGCTGTTGTACTTTCCCCTGCTGTACCCCTCGGCATCGGGATCGACCTCATAATAATAAGGTGCATCGCTCAGCCCAGGAATTCTTATTCCACCTACGGTTGCCGCCGCCGTTCCTATGCCGTCACCGCTCATCCCGGTCACCTGCATGTTGCAAAAACTTTCGACGGCGCAGATGACACACCCGATGTTGGCCCCGTACAGATGGGAGGCCCTCAGGTTGACGTTGTTTTCCAGGCAGATGCCGCGGGAGTCGCGCTCGTTGATGAAGTTCACATTGCTGATATTGGCTGTGAGCCGTCCCGGAGTTGACGATGCGGCATAGAGGGACAGCAGGTTCGCAAACTCCGAACCCCGGTCGAGCGCATACTGGTCGCCCGGTTTCCAGGTTACGCCGGGAAAGCCTGGCGCGCCCGCAGTGGTAAAGCTGTGGGTTGTGACGGCAGTTATCGGCGTATGCCCCAAATTCTGGGTCACGTTCTTGGCCAGTGCGCCTAGCTGACCGGTAAAGGTCTTGCTATTATCTACGACCGTGGCGCCGGCTACGGTATTGGCGTTGGTACCCACCATAAACCACTGGGCGGGCCAGTTGCCGTCCAGGGTGAGGTTCTCGACCGTCAGGGGCGGGGAATCCACCTCTACGTCATAATGGTCGCCAACCTTCCAGGTGTTGCTCAACAGCCCGCCGGACAGGGCAGCGGTGAAGGTGCCGCTGCCCCCTGCGGTGATCTTGCCGGAGGCGTAGTTGGGCAGAACAGCACAGTTGGTTTGATATGGCGGCCAAGCCACTTTGGCGAGCGCTGCGTCGGACAGGTGAATAGCGTAGGTTGTCGTCTTATTATCGTTGATCGTGATGAGGCTCTTGGTCACACAATAATAAGGAGTGGTGGTCCCGGCCTTGGTCATGTAAATGTTGCGGGCCAGGACATCGGGTGGACCGATAGGCACGGTTACCGCGATTTCGTCATTGTTGGTCACCGTGATGGATGCAGCTTTCCCGATGGTGGTCTCGGAATCCGAATAACCAGGATTGCCCCCTTGCGTAACATAGGTCACGGCTACGTAGTGGGTTCCGTTGGTTACTGAATGTGATGCGGAACTGAGGGCCAACGTGGGGGCCGTTGAGGGAGGGGATAGGGGGAGGCCGTGGGCATCGTAGACCGTGCGCCCGACGTAGTCGGCGAAGTTGCCCCCGGCTACCGTGACCCGGTCGCCGGATACGGCGGTGACGGTTCCCGAGGCGGCGCTGCCCAGGGCCGAGGCCGTGGAAGCCCACGCCGGGTTCTGTGCCGTGCCGCCGCTGCTGAGCATCGGAAGCATAAAGCCGGTGCTGATGACGGGGCGCCGCAGGACGGAACCAGTCTTGCTCTGACCAACCAGGGTCAGAGGGCCCTTGTTCACAGTCAGGGAGGCATTATCGACGTACCAGATTCCCGTGGGAATCCAGAGCGTCCTCAGGGGGGATGATGCTGCCAGACCGCCGACATAAGTAAGGATCGCCTGGAACTTGGCCGGGTCCGTCGTCGCGTTGCCCGTGAGCGCCGAGAGGCCGTAAGCGGAGAGCTGGGCCTGGTTGCTGACGTCCAGGGAGCCGGCGGGCTGGCTCTGGACCTTGTCGCCGGACACGGGAGTCGAGGCAGGCGCCGTTGTCTTTCCGGAGGGCAGTTCCTTGTCATCCGAGGGTTTTGATTCCGCCCAGGTGATATTGACGGAGAAGACGGCTGCCAGAATTAGCGCGGCGAGGACTCCTCCCAGCCAGGCATTGGAATTGCACGCCGATTCTACGGGCAGTCCCAGCACGCGGCGTATGCGGAATTCGAGCGAGCCGCCGTCGGCCGCAATGCTGCTGGCCGGCGCGGCGGTCTGATCGAGTCGGCAGCGAATCTCTGCAAGACGCGTCAGGGCTCCGGCATAGACGAGCGGATTGCCCATTGCCGCGACGGCCTGCCGGTCGCAGCAATTCTCCCGTTCCTCGCGGATTCGCCGGGAGACCCACCACACCGCCGGATGGTAGAAAAGCAACGTTTCGGCGGCGATTTGCAGCAGGTTCCAGAGATAATCCAGGCGGCGGACGTGCGCCAACTCGTGCGCCAGGATCATCTCCAATTGCTCGGGCGGCATCTGGCCCAAGATGCTCGCCGGCAACAGAATCACCGGCCGCAGCCAGCCGAGAACGGTCGGCACCTGCGCTATATGCGAAACCAGCGCGGAAACCGAACGCCGGATGCCCAAACGACTCGACAACCGAAACACGACCTGCTCGATCTCGGCCGGCGGGGGAGCGGTTCCCAGCCGTTGCAAGCGAACCAGGTGCCGAAATCCGCCCAGGTGCCAAACGGCCAGCGTCATTGCTCCGAAAAGCCATACGCCGACAATCCAAGGCAACACGCGTTGCAGCGGCCGCGCAAAGGACGCGATCGACCATCCGGCCTTTGCGGGAGAATTATGCTGCAGCGGAATCCGTGAGGAGTCCCTTGCCGCGCCTCGCGACGAAACAACAACCGCCCGCTCGGGAAATTCAGTCGACTCAGTATCGTTCTTCTCGCGAGCGTTTGGCTCCCAAACGTTTCTTGCCGTTTTGACCGGCCGATCGACGGGCGGCTTCGGCGCAATGTCTTGATTAGGCAATGCCGTAAGAACTGCCATCTCCGCGCGGGGAGCCGAGGGGAAATAATAGGCCGTGATCGGCAGGCAGAAGGTCATGGCAACCAGCGCTGCCCAGGCCGCGCGATAGCGCGCGAGCGGACTTCGCTGGCGGAGAATTCGCAACGCCACGGCCAGCACGACGGCGATCGCCGCTCCTTGCCAAAGGAAATGTACCAGCGCCATGCCGATTCGATCGACTAGCGTATTGAAGAACAAGCTCTGGAAGTTCATGATTCTTGCCTTTCCATGTTTCCCAGCAGTTTGCGGATTCGCGTCAACTCCTCTCGGGAGACTTTTGTTGCGGAGAAGGCATGCATCATCAGTTTTTCCGCCGATCCTTCGCATACCCGTTCCAGCAGGTCAGCCACCAACTGCCGCTGCGTGTTTTCCGCGGGTTCGCGCGGCTTGTAGACATGCGAGCGCTGGCTTTCGTCGCGGATCACGAGCCCTTTGGCCGTCATGATCTGCATGAACTTCAACACGGTGGTGTAGCCACAGGGTTTTTCCGCGTTCAAGACTTCATGCACCTGCCGCACCGTCGCCGTTCCCAGTTGCCAAAGCACCCGCAAGATGTCGAGCTCCGCAGCCGTTGGGCGAGGAGCATTCTTCTTATTGGACATTCGCACGGTCCTCCCTCAAGAGCAAAGATGCCTTCATTATACGAAAGGTTTCGTGTTTGTCAACGAAGATCTTCGTATTTCAGCAGATGACATTTTGCAAATGGTTCAGGGCCTAGCCGTATTTGATTGCCGGCCATGATGTTATGGAGACTTTCGGGCCGCAAAAGGGATGGGAATTCCGGGAATTCCGGCCGGGAATTCCGGGGGGAATTCCGGGGGGGAATTCCGGGGACACACGACGAATTATTTCCCCTCCTTCCTTTCCGCGGAGGCCGCGTTCAGGGCCTCGATCCGGCTCTGGATCTCGCCGCGCTGGTCGGCCCTGGCGATGACGCTGTCGGCTGGGAATCAAGTCGTGCGCCTCCGGAGCCGTCAATCGTATTCCGCATCAACGCGCTTCAGCAACGGCTTGGGACTCTGCACACGGTCGGGCGGACGGACGCCGGGGCCCTTGTTTCTTACGCCCAGATCGGAATCCATCTTCCCGGCGTGGGCCTGCAAGCGCTTGACGATCTGGGGATGTTCCGCGGCGACGTCGATCTTCTCGCCGATGTCGGCGTCGAGGTTGTAGAGCCGCGGGCCGGTGTGCTTGACGGGCTGGGCGTTGGGTGTGCACAAGGCTTGCGGTGCGATCGCCAGCTTCCAGGGGCCGCAGCGGACGGCTTCCAGCCGGTTGCCGTTGAAATAGAACAGCGCCTCGTGCGGCGACTCCTTCGTCCGGCCGGCCAACAGCGGCCAGATGTCTTTGCCGTCGATCTTGCGGTCGGCGGGGACCTGGCCGCCGGCCAGCTTGACGAGCGTGGGCAGAACGTCGATCTCGCTCAGCGGCGCGTCGCACGTCGCTGCGGCGGCAATCTTGTCCGGCCACCAGGCGATGGTCGGCTCGCGCATGCCGCCTTCCCACGTCGAGCCCTTGCCGCCGCGCAAGGGGCCGGCGACCCCACCGTTCTTGCCTTGCGTCAGCCACGGGCCGTTGTCGCTGGTGAACAGTACCAGCGTGCGTTGGCTGAGTTTGAGGTCGCGCAGCGTGTCGAGCACGCGGCCCACGCTCCAGTCCACTTCCTCGACCCAGTCACCGTACTTGCCGTTGGCCGATTTTCCTTTGAATTTCTCGCCGGGATGAAGGGGCACGTGGACGGCGGTGTGGGGGAAGTAGAGAAAGAACGGCCGGTCTTTGCTGGCAGTGATGAACCTGACCGCTTCCGCGGTGTACCGTGCGGTGAGCGTGTCCTGGTTGGCCGGCGCCTCGATGATTTTGGCGTCGCGGAGCAACGGCAACGGCGGGCGGCCCATGTCGTTGGAGTACGGCAGGCCGAGGTAGTGGTCAAACCCGCGTCGCGTCGGCAGAAAGTCGGGCTGGTCGCCGAGGTGCCATTTACCGATGCACATCGTGGCATAGCCTTGCCCCTTGAGCAGGCTGGCGACGGTCTGTTCCTTAGCGCTGAGCCCGGTCGGGCAGGCCGGGAAGATGACGTTGGGCATGGAAACCCGCTTGGCGTAGCAGCCGGTCATCATCTGTGCCCGCGACGGAGTGCAGACCGGGGCGGCGTAGAAACTGGTGAGCTTCATCCCCTCCGCCGCCATGCGGTCCAGGCAGGGCGTGCGATTGAGCTTCGAGCCGAAGGGGCCGATGTCGCCGTAGCCCATGTCGTCGATCAGGATCACGATGAAATTGGGGCGGGCCGGTGCGGTCGGCGCATTACCGGCTGCGGCGACGATCGGCCAGAAAAACAGAACGAACAGGGCCAGCCAAACGGTTTTCATGGGACAGTTTCCTGGGCTAAGTTTCGTGAGCGTCTATTGATAGCGGTCTTCCGGGCTTGGGGTGCGATGGGAAAGGGGATAAGTCCAATTTCAGGTGTCGAAAATTGGACTTATCCCCTTTTCCGTGTCCTCTGCGCCGCATCCGGGCCGACACGGCTCGGCCCGAGGACCCAAGACCAAAGACCTAAGACGGCTGCTTGTCCTGCGGATCGCTCTTGCCCCGCCCGTCGCTCTTACCCTGCCCGTTGCTCTTGCCCTGCTCATCGCTCTTGGACTGCCCGTCCTTCTTGGTCCAGGCGGCCGGGCCGTAGGCGGCCGGACCGATGAGCTCGGCGATCTGCCGCTCGTCGAGCACTTCTTCGCGCTCCAGGGTAGTGGCCAAGAGCAACAGTTTGTCCGGGTTCTCGCGGAGGATCTGCTCGGCCTTGTCGGCCGCGGCGCGGAGGATGCGGACGATCTCTTCGTCGATGAGCTTGGCCGTATCTTCGCTGAACTCGCGGGGCTCGGCGATGTCCTTGCCGAGAAAGGGGTGATGCTCGCTGGAACGGAAGGCGACGGGGCCCAGCCGCTCGCTCATGCCCCACTGGGTGACCATCCGCCGGGCGAGATTGGTGGCCTGTTTGAGGTCGTCCTCGGCCCCGGCGCTGAACTCGTGGAACTCGATTTTTTCCGCCGCACGGCCGCCCAGCAGAAAGGCCAGCCGCGCATGGAGCTCGCTTTCGCTGATGTTGAGGCGGTCTTCCTCGGGCAGGACCTGGGTCACGCCCAGGGCCCGGCCGCGGGGGATGATCGTCACCTTGTGCAGCCGATTGCCGCCCTGGGTGAGCCAGACCAACAGCGCGTGTCCGGCCTCGTGGTAGGCGGTCATCGACTTTTCCTTGCCGGTGAGGACTTCTTCCCGCTTGGAGCCCATCAGCACCTTGTCGCGGGCGTATTCGAAGTCCAGCATGTCGACGGAATCCTTGCCGTTGCGGGTGGCCCACAGCGCGGCTTCGTTGACGAGGTTGCGGATGTCGGCCCCGGTGAGCCCCACCGTGCCGGCCGCGATCCGCTCCAGGTCCACGTCGGCGGCCAGCGGCACGCCGCGGCAATGGACGCGGAAGATCGCCAGCCGGCCCTTGTAGTTGGGCCGATCGACGGTCACGTGCCGGTCGAAGCGGCCGGGCCGCAAAAGGGCCGGGTCGAGCACGTCGGGGCGGTTGGTGGCGGCCATCACGATCACCGATTCGGTCTGCGTGAAGCCGTCCATCTCGCTGAGGATCTGGTTGAGCGTCTGCTCGCGCTCGTCGTGGCCGCCGCCCAGGCCCGTGCCGCGGTGTCGGCCGACGGCGTCGATCTCGTCGATAAAGAGGATCGAGGGGGCGTTTTCCTTGGCGGTCTGGAACATGTCGCGCACTCGGCTGGCGCCCACGCCCACGAACATCTGGATGAACTCCGAGCCGCTGATGGAAAAGAAGGGCACGCCGGCCTCGCCGGCCACGGCCCGGCCCAAGAGCGTCTTGCCGGTGCCCGGCGGGCCCATGAGCAGCACCCCCTTGGGCACCCGCCCGCCCAGCCGCTGGAACTTGGCCGGGTCCTTGAGGAACTCCACGATCTCCTGCAACTCGTGCTTGACCCCTTCCAGGCCGGCAACGTCGTCGAAGGTGATCGGCTTATCGCCCGACTGGTAGCGTTTCGCCGGACTCTTGGCGAATCCGGCCAGGATGCCCCCGCCGAGCACCTGGTCGCGGGTCCGCCGGTACATCAGCCACACCCCCAAGAGCACCAGGATCGGCACCACCAGGTAAAGGCCCACGACCAGGAACGTATTGTCCGGCGGCTCTTTGGCCGCATAGCGTCCGCCCGCCGCGGCGATCTTCTCCCGCAAGGTCTTTTCCAGGGTGGGATCGTTCTGGGCGAAGAGGGGAATCACGCTGACGAACTCGGGCGCCTTCTCGCCGGTCGGCTTCCAGTAAACGTTCATCCCCTCGACGACGGCCTCGGAGACCTCCTTCTTCTCCAGTTGGCTCACGAAGACGCCCCAGTCCTTTTTCGCCGGCTTCCCCGACTCCCCCCTAAAGAACAAGATGCCGAGCACCAGCAACACGACCATCATAATGATGATCGTGGAGGCGTTCAGCGGAGGGCGAGGAGGAGGCATTCTCCCGGGCGGCGTTCTCGCCGGTGGGCTGCCGCCCCCTGTCGGCTTATTCTCCATCAAGGTCCCTTCCGGAAGTTGCTCCCATCCCCTTGGCCGGCCTGCGGCGGCGCCTCTTTATTGTACCTCATGCCGCCCAAGAGAAGTCAGGAGTTAGGAGTTAGAAGGCAGGAGTTAGAAGTTAGAATGACGCACTTTCTGAACATACGTACAGTATCGAAAACCCGGCCGGTGAAGGGTCCCATGGTTTTGGCGTTGGCCACCGATTTCGCGGTTGATGTCGGCGCTCCCCTCTTCTAACTCCTAACTCCTAACTTCTAACTTCTAACTCCTAACTCCGCGGCATTTCAAGAATAGCTCGACCTCCTCGTAGCGAGTGCCCTCGGGCAACTCCGCCAACAGCGGCCGGAGCTGCCGAGGACGACCGGGCCCAATCACCTGCTCCAACGCGGCCAAGAGCTGCGGCGAGAAACAGGCTTCCGGCCGGACGGGCCAGCCCTCGTCGATCGCCCGGGAGAGATGGTCGATAATCACCTCCCGTCCGATTCCGCGAATCACTTCGCACTCGGCCGCGGAGAAACCGGCCGTCACCAGCCGCCAGGTCCAGAAGTGGCTTGGGCGGACCCGGTCGTTCTCCCCCGCCTGCGTGGCGGCCAGGGCTAACGGTGGCGTGATCGCTGTTAGCCCCGGCGGCCACGCCGGCTGATGTGCCTCCGGTATAGCCGAGTAGGGTGGGACAAGCTCGCCGGGCGAGCGCCGGCCCACCGGGTCCGGTATCTTCGCGTCCGGCGCCGGCGCGGCGGAGTCTGCTCCTGGTGGGCCGGCAGCCGCCAAGGTGGCCTGGTCCCACCCTACCATTGCTCCGGGCTCTACAGCAAGGATCGCCAACAGGGCGTCGCCGAAGCGATCCAGCTTGGCATTGCCGATCCCTTTCACCTGCAAGAGGGCCTCGCGGGACTTGGGGCGACGCCGGGCCAGCTCTTCCATCGTCGCCCGGGTGAGCACGTAGTGCGGCGGCAGACCGCTGGATAGCGCGGTCGCCATGCACCAGCGCCGCAGCGATTCGAGGACCGCCGGGTCGGCCGGCGGCAGCGATTCCCATTCCAAAGCGGCTTCGCCGGCGTCGGCGGACGGTCTTGCGGCCCCGGCCGGTTCGCCGCGGAGCTTCGCCAACAGGGCGGCCGGGATCGGCACGTCGACCTCCACCTCCCCTTCCGCCTTCATCAACTCGGTGCCGGACGGGGTCAGTTGCACGACCGGCCGGTTCGGCTCCAGATCGACCTGTTCCAGGTGTCCCGTGGCGATCAGCGCATCGATCAGCATCGCCACGTCGGGCTGGGTCAGGTGCTTCAGCAGGCCGAAGGTGCTGAGCCGATCGAAGCCCAGCTTGGCCAACCGCGACGAGGTGGAGCCGCAAAGCATCTGGGCGATGAGGTTCTTGCCGCACCGCACCCGCGAATGCGTCCGGGCCACGCCGGCCAAGACCATCCGCAGGGCCGTCCGCGCCTTCTCGTCGGTGACCGCTGAGCCGGCGGCGTCCTCGTACTCGTCACGCTCCGCGTGACGCACGCCCTCACGCGGAGCGTGAGGAGTACGTCCGGCCACGCCGGCGGCCGGCCCTCCGGCGGGGCTACGGCGGTCGCAATTGTCGCAATGGCGGCAAAAGCCGCCGGGGGCGTCGCCGAAGTAGTCGAGGATCTCCTGCTGCCGGCAGCGGGTGCTCAGGGCAAAGCGGATCACGAGGTTCAGCTTCTCGAACTCGGCCGCCTTGAGGCGCTCCAGGGCCTCGAAGTCGATCTCCAGCGAGTCGAAGGGGCTGTCGCGGCGGATCATGCGGATCGCCCGGCCGCGGAACGGCGGCACGTAGGTGAAAACGTCCAGGGCGCTCAGCTCCCGCAAGGCATGGGCCAGCGAGGTCGTATCGAGCTCCGCGGCGCGGGCCAGCTCGGCGGGCCGAAAAGTGACCATTTCGTGACGCCGCGGTCCGACCAGCTTCTCGATCGTTCGCAGCACTTGCCGCCTGACCTTGGCCTGCTTGGGCAGCAGGTCCACCAGCGTCGGCAGATCGCTGTCCAGGCGGATCGTGGCCAGGTTTTCTTTGGCGATCAGCCGCTCCAGAACGCCCGCCGCCTCCAGGAGCTGTTCGCAGGTGCCCACGCCCTCCGCGCCGATCGGCAGGCCCAGGTTCTCCTTGATCTCCTGCTGGGTGAGCTCGATCGGGTCGTCGTCGATCTTGCGCAAGAAATCGTAGACGGTTTGCACCTTGTCCTTCGCCGGGTAGGCGTTTTCGATGAAGTATTCCTGGATGTAGCGGTCCGAGGGGCTGTACAACAGCAGGCAGCGGGAAGGCTTGCCGTCGCGTCCGGCCCGGCCGGCCTCCTGGTAATAGGCCTCCAGCGTGCCCGGCAGATTGTAGTGCACCAGGAAGCGGACGTCGGCCTTGTCGATGCCCAGGCCGAAGGCGTTGGTCGCCGTGACGATCTCCACCCGGCCGCCCATGAAGGCCTCTTGGGCCATCCGCCGCTGCTCGGGCAAGAGCCCCGCGTGGTAGGCCACCGAGGGGCGGCGAACCTCTGCGGCGATCATCGCGGCCACCTCCTCGGTTTTCTTGCGGGTCGAGGCGTAGATGATCCCCGCGCCGGGCGTCTCGCGGAGGAAGCGGATCAAGGCCTCCGTTTTTTGCCGCTCCGTGCGAGGGTATTGCACCTCGTAGTGCAGGTTCGGCCGGGCAAAGCCCGTAATGAAGGTCCGCGGCTCCCGCAGGCGAAGCTGCTCGACGATGTCGCGGCGGACAGCGTCGGTGGCCGTGGCGGTCAGGGCGATGGTGGTGGGGTTGCCCAGCAGCCGGCGGAAATTGCCCAGCCGCGCGTAGTCCGGCCGGAAATCGTGTCCCCACTCGCTGATGCAGTGGGCCTCGTCGACCGCCAACAGCTTCAGCCCCACCGCTTGCACCGCCTCCAGGAACCGCGAGCTGCGGAACCGCTCCGGCGCCGCGTAGACCAGCCGGTAGTGGCCGGCCGCCATGCCTTCCAGCCGGGCATACTGCTCGGCCAGCGAGAGCGAACTGTTGATGAACGTCACGGGGATTTCGAGCGCTTGGAGTTGATCGACCTGGTCCTTCATCAGGGCGATGAGCGGGGAGACAACCAGCGTCAACCCATCCAAGACCAAGGCCGGCAATTGGTAGCAGAGGCTCTTCCCCCCGCCCGTGGGCATCACGCAGAGACAGTCGCGGCCTGCCAGCACGGTCGAAATGACTTCCTGCTGGCCGGGCCGGAACGACGTCAGCCGGAACTTCGCCAAATAGGATTCCAGATTGCTCTCGGCGTTGCTCGACATGGCGTCCCGCTCTATCGCGTCAGCCTTGGTAGGTTATGCTTCAGCATAACAGCCTTCAGGTGGTGACTCAGCATTACAGCCTCGACGTGTTATGCTGAAGCATAACCTACTTCGTTGCGAACCGAGAGAAGCGATGCCAGAACCAACCCCTTCCAACGGACGCCAAGGCGCGGTGGCGGTCATCGTCCGCGATGGGCGGCTGCTGGTGATCCGCCGCTCGCAGCAGGTGATAGCGCCCGGCAAGTTCTGCTTCCCAGGTGGGGGTGTGGAAGCGGGCGAAACCGAGGAGATTGCCTTGGTCCGGGAGATGGGGGAGGAGCTGAGGGTTCCTGTTCGGCCAGTCCGCCGCCTCTGGCGAAGTGTCACCCCGTGGCACGTCGCTTTAAGTTGGTGGCTCTGCGACCTGGACGCCGCCGCGGTGCCCGATCCAAATCCGCTTGAAGTCGAGTCGGTACACTGGTTTGCGCCCGCGGAAATGGCTCAGCTTGCCGATCTTTTGGAGAGTAACCGTCACTTCCTTCAGGCCCTGGCCTCGGGCGAGTTCACGCTATAGGGTGGGACCAGCTCGCGTTAGCCAACGCCGGCCCACCGGAGCCAGGCACAGGGTTGGTGGGCCGGCGGCCGAAGCGGCCTTGTCCCACCCTACTATGTCGAAGACCGAGACCTAATGACCAACCAGCCAACTGCCGTGATCTTCGACATGGATGGCGTGCTCATCGACAGTTACCACGCGCACCTCGAAAGCTGGCAGGAAGCGGCCCGGGTCGAGGGGCTGGAGATCACCGAGGAGCAATTCGCGGCGACCTTCGGCAAAACCAGCCGGGAAGCGATCCGTTTGCTTTGGTTCGAGCGGCACCTCGCCGATGCCCAAATCAAGGACTTCGATCACCGCAAGGAGGCGGCCTTCCGGCGGATCATCGCGGCCCGGTTCCCCCTCATGCCGGGTGCGCTTGAGCTGTTGGATTCATTGGACGAGGCGGGATTCCTGCTGGCGATCGGCTCCTCGGGTCCGCCGGAGAACGTGGACCTGGTTCTCGACAAGCTCGGTATCCGGCCGCTGCTATCGGCCGTGGTGACCGGGGGGGACGTTACCCGGGGCAAGCCCGACCCGCAGGTCTTCCTGATCGCCGCCCAGAAGTTGGGAGTCCCCCCGGATCGTTGCCTGGTGGTGGAGGATGCGGCTTTGGGGATTGAAGCGGCCCATGCGGCCGGCATGAAGGCCATCGGCCTGGCGAGCACCGGCCGCACCCGCCAGAGTCTCGCCGCGGCCGACCTGGTCGTCGATCGGCTCGCGGAAATCACCCCCGCGGCGGTGCGCAGCCTGATTTCTTTGCCGCAGAAGAGACTGTAGGGTGGGCTTTAGCCCGCCTCTGCGTCGATTGTAGGGTGGGACAAGGCCGCCTTTGCGGCCGCCGGCCCACCATGAGCTGGCAGAATTGGTGGGCCGGCGCTTGCACGCGCGAGCTTGTCCCACCCTACCTTTCGCCCGCGACGATCGAGTCACGGCGGTCCGGCCGGAAGTTGACCCTGCGGTGGGTGCTCCCTACGATTCTCCCGGTCCGTTGTCCAGCAGCCATTCACCCGTGGGGATCTTTGCCATGTTCACCATCACGGCCGATCTGATGCTTCCCAGCACGGTTACCGGCTCCTGGCCCCGTCCTCGTTGGTTCGACGTGAGCATGTGGGGCAAGCCGCTGGACACCTGCATGTTGGACGTCCGCTTCCGGGAGAAGTTCCAGGACGCCCTGGCGGTCGTGGTCAACGACGAGGAGCGGGCCGGCCTGGACATCCTCACGCACGGCGATTTCCACTGCGACGAAGACCTCGCCGGCCGCTCCTGGCACCACTATCCCCTCCAGCGCTGGACCGGCCTGGACGGCGACTTCCTCCAGGCCGAAGCGACCCGCTCGGAGTGGCTGAAGTATCCGCCGGGCACGCTGCTGCACGAGATCTACACCGGCTGGCGGTGGCCGCGGGTCACCGGCAAGATCGAGCACCGTCCGCTGGACTATGACAAAATCTGGCGGATGGCCCAGGCCAAGAGCCGCAAGCCGGTGAAGTTCGGCACCTGCTGTTCCCAGGTGATGAGCCTCTTCCTCGACATCCACACGCCCTGCTACAAAGACAAGCGCGAGGTGATCTGGGACCTCGCCGTGGCCATGAACAAGGAGCTTTTGGCCCTGCGCGACGCGGGCTGCAAGTGCATCCAGGTGGAAGAGCCCTGCTTCCACTTCATGGCCAACACCTTCGGCAAGGACCACGAGCAGACCCGCTTCATGATCGACGCCTACAACCGCGAGGTCGAAGGGCTGGACGACGTGGAGATCTGGATCCACACCTGCTGGGGCAACCCCAACATGCAGCGGGTCCGCGAAGACACCAGCTACGCCGCCTCGATCGAGCTCTACCTGGAGCGCTGCCGCGGCGACGTCTGGACGGTGGAGATGAAGGACCGTAACTTCCGCGACATCGAGCTGTTCGAGCCCTTCAAGCACGACCTGAAGAAGAAGGTGGCCATCGGCGCCGTCAGCCACCGCTCGCTGCAAGCCGACCGGCCGGAAGACGTGGCCGCCGAGATCCGCCGGGCGCTGAAATACATCCCGCCGGAGCGGCTGGCGGTCTCCAGCGACTGCGGCTTCGGCCGCCAGGGCTGCAACCGGGAAATCGCCTTCTACAAGGCCTCGGCGATCGCCCAGGGGTGCAATCTCGTCCGCAAGGAGCTGGGCCTGCCGGCCAGCTACATCCCCGCCGCCGACCCGGCGCTGCAAGTGGATATCGTCTGCTCGGCGTAGCGGCAGGTTATGCTATAGGAACACCTGCCTGGACCAAGCGTCCTTTCTAGACTTCGACGGAGAATCGCACCATGTTGAGACTCTTCCAGGCGATGCTCGTGCTGGCGTCGGCTCTGGCGATCGGCGCGGAGGCCGCGGAGCCGAAGATCCCCATCATCCACTGCACCGACCTCTGCCACCCGCACGACGACCCGGACGATCACTACGACCTGGCGTGCCTTTTCGCGCTCACGGAGTTCGACATCAAAGGCATCGTCCTGGACCTGGGCGAACACCAGGCGACCAGGCCGGGGCGGCCGGCGATCGAGCAAATGATGCACATCACCGGGCGGCAGGTGCCCTATGCCGTCGGCCTCAGCAAGCCCCTGCGCAGCCTTGACGACCAGGCGCTCGAAGAGGCCGGGAAGTTCCAGGGCGGCGTCGAGCTCGTGCTCTCCCTGCTGCGCAACTCCAGCGAAAAGGTGCTGCTGCACTGCACGGGCAGTTGCCGCGACCTGGCCGCCGCTTTCAACCGCCAGCCGCGGTTGTTCCAGGAAAAGGTCAAGGCCATCTATATGGAGGCCGGCAACGGCCCCGGCGGAGAGCAGAACGAATACAACGTGTCGCTTTCCCCACTTGCCTACCTGCGGCTGCTGGAGTCGGGCCTGCCCGTCTATTGGTGTCCCTGCTTCGGAAAGGATGGATACGGAACGTACTACGAGGCGGATCAGCCGACGGTCGTCGGCGCCTGCACGCAGCCGGTGCAAAACTACTTCGTCTACTGCCTTACCAAGTCCAAAGAGGACCCCATCGCATTCCTCGACTCGGGGCCGCACCCGCTGCCGACGGGCCGGCGGGCCATGTGGTGTACCGCGCCCATGCTCCATGCCGCAGGGAGGAAAATCTACCAGCGCGGGCCGGACGATTTCGTCGCCTTGACTCCGCACAACGCGGAGCAGGCCGGACTCGCGGGAAAGGCCGTCGATGCCTTCCAGTTCGTGCCGGTACGGGTCCATGCGGAAAGACTGCCGGCAAGCGGCGAGAGTCACGGACAGCCGGTGGGACTGAAGCTGGGAAGTGACTTGAATCCCGCACAGGCCGCCAGCAATCGCATCTTTCGCGCTACCGATCCTCGCTACGGCAAGATACTCGCGTCATGCTTGAAGAACCTCCTGGCGGAGCTAAATGGACTTTCGCGGGTCCGGCAGACGCCCCAGTAGGTCCCTTCTGCCGGAAGGGACTCGAACGACGAACAGAGGTTTTTGGTGCGCAATGTCCCGCTCGGCAAGCGGGACCTACCAAGAAAACCACCTCGAATCGCGGAAGGCCATTTGGGCTGGGCTACTTCGCCGAATAGGTCGGCAGGGCCTTCCAACGGCTCGACTCGAAGATCTTGACTTTGCCCTCGGGGGCGCGGAGCAGCCAGGCGGCGGCGCCGGGGGTTTCTTCGATCGCCTTCAGCCCCTGCTGCGGCCCTAACACGGCGACGACCTTGGTCAGCGGATCGCCGGTCAGTCCGTTGGGGGCGACGACCGTCACCTTGCTGCCGTCGGTCAAGCCCATGCCCGTCCGCGGATCGACGATGTGGCTGTAGCGGCGCCCGCCGATCTCGACGTACTGGAAGGCGTCGCCCGAGGTGTCCACCGCAACCCGGGCCAGCGTCAGGTAGCGGGTCGGCGGGGAGTCGGTGGTCGGGGAGCAAACGCCGACGATCCAGCCGGGCTTTCCCGGGGGCGGATCGCCCAGCACCACGTCGCCGCCGGCCTCGATAATGGCCCGAGGGAGCCCCTCTTTTTCCAGCACGGCCAGGGCCTGATCGCAGGCGTCGCCCTTGGCGATCCCTCCCAGGTCTAAAAGCATTCCCGGCTTCAGCAGCTCGACTTGCCGGCCCTCGGGGATCAAGCGGAGGAGCCGGTAGCCGACCAGTTTCCGCGCTGCGGCCAGCCGCTCGGGCGAGGGCAGCGCGTGTTGCCGGCGAGCCCGGCGCCACAAGCGGACCACGGGCCCCACCGTCACGTCGAAGGCCCCCTCCGACTGCTCGGCCACCCGCTGGGCTCGCAACAGCACCCGCCAGAGATCGTCGCTCACGCCCACCGGGTTTCCCGGCTTCGAGCGGCGCAAAGCCGCATCAACTCGCTATCCGGATCGTAGTCGCTCATGATCCCGTTCAGCTCGTGGAGCCGTCGGAAAGCGGCGTCAGTGGCCTGCTTCGCCTGGGACTGGTCCGGAGCATAGACCACGATCCGGATGGCGACCGCCATCTGGAGTTGCGAAAACTCGAAGCGCGTGAGGTCCGGCTCGTGGGCCAACGCGGTCGGGCACGCGATAGCGAGTCCCAAGAGGACGATCAGTACGCTTGCTTTACGCATGGGTTCGACATGGGTCCGGTTGGTCAAGCCACTGCTGGTGGGCCGGCGGCCGCCAAGGCGGCCTTGTCCCACCCTACGATACGGCGAAGCGGCTGACAACCGGCCGGATAGGTGGTACACTTCTGGATATCAGCCGCGGATCTCCGCCGCGGATTTCCGCCGCATCGAGGCTCGCACGCCGATGGGACTGCCAGGGAACTTTTTCGGCCGCCTTTGGAAGCACGTCCGTGCGCCAAAAGTCAGCGACGAAGAGCTCGAGCGGCGTTTGCGGCAATGCCGCCAGGAATTGCCCGAGCCCGTCTTCTGGCTCCTGGGCAAGGCGCAATCCGGGAAAACGTCGATCATTCGCGCCTTGACCGGCAGCAGCCGCGCCGAGATCGGCAACGGCTTTCGCCCCTGCACGCGGACTTCTCAGCTCTACCCTTTCCCCGAGGAGAATCAACACTTTCTCCAGTTTCTCGACACCCGCGGCTTGGGTGAGGCCGACTACGATCCGGCCGAAGACATGCGGGTGCTGGAGGATCGGTCGCACTGCCTGATCGTGGTCATCAAGGCCCTGGACCACGCCCAGGGGTGCGTGCTGAAACCGTTGGCCAAGATCCTCAAGACCCACCCGAGCTGGCCGCTGGTGGTGGTGCAGACCGTGCTGCACGAAGGATACCCTTCGGTCGATTTCCGCCACGTACTGCCGTATCCCTTTGGCGCGTATCCCTACGCGCCCTCGGTGCCGCAGGATCTGGCCCGGTCGCTGGCCGCCCAGCGGCAATGGTTCGCGGGCTACCGGGCTCGCTTCGTGCCGGTCGATCTGACGCTCCCCGAGGACCATTTCGAGCCGGAGCATTATGGGCTGGACGCCCTTTGGGCGGCGATCGAAGAGGCCCTGCCCCTGGGCCTGCGGGCGATGCTGCAAGCCAATCGCAAGTCGCTTCGCGACATCTACTTCCGCTCGGCGCAGCCGCACATTCTCTCCTACGCGGCGGTGGCCGGGGCCGCGGCCGGCGTGCCGCTGCCGTTGGTCGACATCCCGCTGTTGCTGGCCATCCAGGCGAAGTTGTTTCACAGCATCGCCTCGATCTACGGCCAGGAGCTGTCGAGCCAGCGGATGGCGGAGATCGCCGGCACGCTGGGGATCGGCTTTGCGGCCCGGATGGGCGGGCGGGAGCTTTTCAAGCTGGTGCCTGTCGTCGGCTCGGCCCTGGCCGCGATGTTCGCCGCCGCCAGCACCTACGCGCTGGGCTGCACGCTCTGCGGCTATTTCAGCTTCGTGCTGGACGGCGACGTCCCCGACCCGGCCGTCCTGCGTAAGCTTTATGAGAAGGAGTACGAAGAGGGCCGCCAGCGGCTGCGGACCTACCTTGCCCACCTGTCGCACGGGAGGAGAGCCGGCGGATGATCCCCGCTCCCTCCGGGAGAGGGTCGGGGTGAGGGGAAGCGGCGGTGGACTCGGAAAATGGTTATCCACTTGACTCAAGTTCGTCGCGTAGCGACGTTATGATGGTAGCCGTGGGTTTTAACCCACGGGTCGGATCCCGTGGTATTGCCCTCCGTCGCGTAGCGACGGTTGAAAACAAGCCGCGCGCCATCGCGCGACCCGGCCATTTCAATCGTCGCTACGCGACGAACGGAAGGTGGGGGCCATACGTTCCGTGGGTTAAAACCCACGGCTACCGTCGTATCGTCGCTACGCGACGTGGACCTACCGATCGCTTGAGTCAACTGGATAAACATCTTCAGGATATGCTCGATGAGGAGAGCACTATGGTCTATCGCGGACTGGTCAAAGGGGGGGTCGTGGTGTTCGCGGAAGGAGCCGGATTGCCCGAAGACACGGAGGTTCTCATCCAGCCTGCTCCGGCGGCCGAAGAGCCTGCGGCTCACGGAAGGACGCTAGCCGAGCAGTTTGCCGATGTTATTGGGACGGTGCCCGACCTCCCGCCCGACATGGCGGCACAACACGACCACTACCTGCACGGTGCGCCCAAATGATAAACGATCCCATTGTCAACGAAATACGTCGGATTCGGCAAGCCTACGCGGCAAAGTTCAACAACGACCTTCACGCGATCTGTGAAGATCTCAGGCGTCAGGAGCGTGAATCAGGCCGGGAGTTCCGAACGCCCGCACGCCGAGCAGAAGAGTCCCCACGGCGGGAACCGAAGTTAACGGGCGCAGACGCCGGAGCACGCGATCCGGGCGAACAGAATGGGTGATGACATGGGCGCGTGCCGGTGATGCGTAACTGACAACTTTTTTCCGGTGCCGGTCAATAGGCTACTGAGGTGGGATGATGAAAGGACCGGCCTCCGTGGGGCGGTAGTGGTTCCCATTCTTGTTCGCAGGTTTGATCGTGCTTTTCGGGCCGAAGGCCCGGTAGTTATTCCAGCCCAGGGCAACGCCCTGGGGACAGGGGAAAATTCATACCGCTCGTCGGCCCAACGGGCCAACCTTTCGCCAGATGAACCGTTGGCCCGTTTGGCCGGCGGGGCTGGTGAACGGGCACCATCGTCCCCAGGGCGTTGCCCTGGGCTGGAAGAACGGCCGCCCCCTTGGGGCGGGAGACGGAACAAAATTCGGAACCGCAATTCCGACCCAAAGCGGCGACATTTCACCTCCCCACTACTGAGGGATGGCCAGGATGTCGATCACTGAACTTGAAAAGGCACGTGCCGAGGCGCAACAGCGGCTGGAAATCGCCGCAAGAGCTCTTGCTCCCAAAAACAAGGGCGGTGAAATGGAAGCCTATCTCGCGGCGCATGCCACCCTAATGTCTGCTGAGCGGGAGCTTTCCGCCGCGAAAAGTGAGCAGTACGCGGTCCCACTCGACTTTCCTGTAAAGTGGGATGCCGGAGCGCCACTTCCCCACCTTTTCGTAAACGACTATCGGACGTACCTGACCTTCTATGTTGCCGAACCCGACCCCAACTGGGACGGCAGACATGTGAAGGTGAAAGACCCCGGGAGTGGATTGACGGAGTTGCTGGCACTTGTGGAGTTCAAGCGATGCCGATGTGCAAGGCTGGGAGCGCCCAACGATGAGGTTCTTGAAGGACATCCTCTTTCGGGGCGCGGGCAGGTGGCCTACACAGCTCAGTTGGTAAAGAACTCTCGGTGGCTTGCCGAAATCGAGGAAATCAACAAGGTGCATAGGCTCTACGATCCAAGCCACTGGAGGCGCTGCAACCACTACATATTCTGGTTTCATGACACAACCTTTGACTGTATTGCCGAGTCGTATTCGGTAGAGGTCTATCGTGAGAGCATGAAGGACATGCTCGCTCGGGTTGTAGAGCGGATAACAACCTGAGGCATTCTCGTCTGGGTGTGACACCGTGTCGGGCACGCTTACCAGAACGATGGCCTCGTTTCCCGAGAACGGAGGTTGATACCGTTCCACATTCCACACGTCACTCCCTCAAGCTCTGGTGGTCCCTGGTCCTGGCACTGCTCTCGGTGCCATACCTGATCCTCTTCACCACCGGCTCGATCTGGCTTTTCCAGTACCGCCTGATCTGGCAATGGCTGGCCATTTCCGGGGTCGCGACGCTGGCGGGCTGGGGATTGGCCCGCTGGCTGCGGAAAATGGACCTCTTGGGCCGGGCGATCCCCGCGCTTCCGGCCGAGACCTGGCCCGACTCGGGCCGGAGGGCTTGGGAAGAGGTCGATAAGATCGCCCGGCGGGTGCAGGACGAGGACCTGCCCCTGGACCAGCCGCAGCGGCTCTGGGCGGTGGTCCGCGAGGTGCTGGACGCCGTCGCCCGGCAGTACCATCCCAAGTCGAAGCGGGCGGCCCTGGAGATCCCGGTGCCCAACGTGCTGAGGATCATCGAGCTGGTCGTGGGCGATCTTCGCAACGAGTTTGCCGAGAAGGTGCCGGGGGCCCACATCCTCACGCTGCACGACCTGAGCCGCTTGCCCCGCCTGGCCGCCTGGGCCCGGCAACTCTATTTCGTTTACAAGCTGGCGATCTTCGGCTTCAGTCCGCTGGCCGGCCTGTTGCGCGAGATGCGCGACGCGGCGAGCGACCGGCTCGTGGACGACTCCGGCGGCGAGGTGAAGCGTTGGGCCGTGGGCTTCTGCGTCCGCAAGACGGGCTACTACGCCATCCAGCTTTATAGCGGGCACCTGGCCTTGGACGATCTCCAGCGGGAACACTACCAGACACCGCAGTCCCGCGGCGACGCCCAAGCGGCCGAGGCCCAACAGGACCGCCTGGCCGAAGAACCCCTGCGGATCCTCGTTCTGGGGCAGGTGAAGGCGGGCAAGTCGAGCCTGGTCAACGCGCTGTTCGGTGAGGTCCGCGCGGCGGTCGACGTCGTGCCTCGCACGCGGCAGGTCGAGCCGTATGTATTGGAGCGGGAGGGAAGACCCCGGGCGATCGTGCTGGATACGGCGGGCTACGACGGCGGCCAGGACCCGCAGGCCGTCTTCGGCCCCTTGCGCGAGGCGATCCTGCACGCCGATCTGCTGCTTTTGGCCTGTTCCGCCGGCTCGGCCGCCCGCAGCGCCGATCGGCAGCTTTTGGACGCAATCCGCGGTTTCTACCAGGGGGAGCCGGACCGGATCATGCCGCCGCTGGTGGTGGCCCTGACGCACGTCGACCAGTTGCGCCCGCGGACCGAGTGGAATCCACCCTACAACCTGTTGGAGCCCGACGGCGAGAAAGCCCGGCAGATTGCCGACGCGGTGCTGGCAGTGGCCGAGGACCTGGCCCTGGCCGCCGATCAGCTCGTGATCCCGGTCTGCCTGCGGCCGGACGCGCTATACAACGTCGAGGAAGGCTTGGCCCCGGCGATCCTCGAATCCGTGCCGGAGGCGCAGCGGGTGAAGTATCTCCGCTGCCTCCGCCAGTACCACAAGGACCAGTACTGGCGCCGCCTCTGGCGGCAGGGCATCCAGGGTGGCCGGGTGCTGCTGCGGTTTGGGGCTGGGTGGCTGAAAGGTGACCGCCCAAGGTCCGAAGAAGGCCACGGATGAAACACAGATGAAACACAGATCAAACACGGAAAGGATAAGGATCGCGCGAAGAACTGGAAACGTCACCGCAGAGACGCGGAGAGAAAGGAAATTCAAACTCCTCCGCGCTCTGCGCCTCTGCGGCGAATCCTCGATCCGTGTTTCATCCGTGTTCCATCCGTGGCTCCCGTTCAGTCGAATTGGTGGGCCGGCGCTCGCTTGCGCGAGCTTGTCCCACCCTACTCGGCGCTTGGCTTGCGGCCGTGCGGCGGGCGGGCGGTCTTCTCGGGGACGTCGACCTTGGACATCGTGAGCTTGGCCTTCTCGTTGTCGATCTTGAAGGTGAAGTTCCGCCAGAAGCTCAGGCCCAACAGCGGCGCGGCGTCGGAGAACTCCGGCGGCAGCACGGAGCATTCCACGTGCTCGGCGGTGAACTTGCCCACGCGGACCTTCTCGGCGTAAATCATGCGGCCCTCGACCGTGTGGCCGTCGGCCATCTGCAACTGCACCTTGGGGGCGTCGGCGGTGGGCGTCAAGCCGGCGTCGCGGGCCATTTTGGCGGGCAGGGCGATGATCGATGCGCCCGTGTCGATGGCCATCTCCTCGGCATACTTGCCGTTGAAGACCACCGAGACGTACCAGAGGCCTCCCGGCCCGCGGCGGAGCTTGATCGATTCCGAGAGCACGACCTGCTCCAGGGCCTTGAGCCTCCGCCCGGTGGCCGTGAATCCCATGGTCGGCCCCAGCGCGAGCGTTTTGGGGGCGTCCTTATTGAACTCGTCGATGGCCTGTGCGACCTCGGCGTCGGCGGCCAGGGCCTCGTACTGCGCCTTGATCTTGTCGTAGACCTGGCGCAAGTGGAGGATCTGCTCGACGTACTCCTCGGTAAGCTTGTTGGCCGCGGCCCGCGCCGAGGTCATCGCCTTTTCCTCGGCGTCGGACTGCTGCATCAGGCTGATCCGGTCGCCCAGCTCGTTCATCGCGTTGATGATCTTGTTGTGTTCGTTCACGTTGCGGGCCATGTCCACTTGGGCACGAAGCGCGCGGCGCTGTTGCAGATAGGCGACGATGGTCTTCTTCTTGTCGTCGACCTTCTTCGTCGCCTCGGTCGCCTCGCGCTGCGCGTCGAGAAGCTTTTTCTTCAGCGATTCCGTGGCCCGCATCTGCTTGTTGAAGTCCGTCTCCTCGGGCAAGGCGAAGTTGGAGACCGACTTCTTCAGGCCCTTTTCTTCCAGGGTCCCCAGGGCGCTTTGCTGGTCCGCGCGGAGCCGTCCCGGCGGCAGAACGGCCAAGGCCAGCAAAAGCGTGAGAAAAGTGCAGAACCGGCCCACGGGCTAGCCTCCTCGGCGCAGAGAGATGACGAATCTACGGGCATCTTATCCCGCGTGATGCCGGTTCGTCAACCTCCCGGCGGCTAGGGCGTGCTGCAAGCGGCGCCGGCTGCTCCCACCTGCGGTTGGGCAGACCAGGCAGCGGCCGCGTCCAAGGGGTATTGGCGGACCGGCGGGGCGCCATAGACCGGGGCGATGTCCTGGCTGGCCTCCTGTCGCACGGACACGAGGTCCTCAAACCGCCGCAGGAACGCCTCGACGATGACGGGATCGAAATGACGGCCGGAATCGCGGCGGACGATGGACTTGGCTTGCCGCACGGGAATCGCCCGTTTGTAGGGGCGCACGGAGGTCAAGGCGTCGAACACGTCGGCGACGGCCACGATCCTCGCCGCCAGGGGAATCTGGCGGCCGGACAGGCCCAGGGGATAGCCCTTGCCGTCGAATCGCTCGTGGTGATAGCGGGCGATCAGGGCCGCCATTTCCAGGAAGCCGCCGCCGGGGCAGCGGGTCACGGCCTCGTCGAGGATGTTGGCGCCCATCACCGCGTGTTGCTGCATGACGGCGAGTTCATCCGCCGCCAGCGGCCCGGGCTTCAGCAGGATGCTGTCGGGAATGCCCACCTTGCCGATGTCGTGCAGGGGGCTTGAGCGGTAAAGGTCTTCCAGGAACCGCGCGTCGATCTGTTCCGCATAAGGTTCGCCGCGGGCGAGCTCTTCGGCTAGGATCTGCGAGTAGGCGCGCATCCGCGCCAGGTGGCCGCCCGTCTGCTGATCGCGTGATTCCGCCACCTTGGCCAGCGTAAACACGGCAATGTCCTGCAGCGCGATCATGTCCCGGGTATGCCGCTTTGCCTCCTGCCGCAGGAGCAGGTTGCGGGACTCGATCTCGCTGCGAATCGCCGCGGCGGCGGCCATCGCCTCCTGCAACTGGAAGTGCAAGCGGATCCGCGCGGAAATCCTGCGGATCGAAGGGCTTGACGACGTAGTCGTCGGCGCCCGCCTCAAAGGCCCGCAACTGCTCTTGGGAGGAGGACCTCGCCGAGACCATCACCACGCGGATCATGGGCGAGGACGTTCTTGATGCGGCGGCACGTTTCATGGCCGTCGATGCCCGGCATCACGATGTCCAGCAGGACCAGGCCCGGCTGGAAGGCCGCGATTCGCTCCAGGGCCTCCTGGCCGTATCCCGCTTCTTCCGTCGCATAATCATTTCGCAGCGTCACCATCACCAGGCGACGAAACGAGGGATCGTCGTCCACGATCAGAATCCGTTTGGCAGCATCGTTTGCCATCTGCGCTTCCTCTAACCATTTCACCACAATCTAACAGTAGGTCGTAGAATCCACGCCAGGCAGCGGAAACAGCGACGATCGGGCTGCCAGGAAGGGGAGGATCCTGCGGACTATGCCGAAAATGCCGGCTGCGCGGCAACCATAGGGTGGGACAAGGCCGCCCTGGCGGCCGCCGGCCCACCAACAGTGGTTAGTGGATCAGGGATAAGGGATAGCGTTGGTTGTGACGGCGAAGGGGCGATATACTGCACGCGGTTGGAAACGCGTCGTTCGTAGTCCCGCCTTTAGGCGGTCTTTCCGCGGATTCCCGGCTAAAGCCGGAACTACGAACTTGTATCATTTCGACCCGCGGGCACTATAGTATGGTGGTTTGCGGTGCAACCCATGAGTCCTCTGTTGGAGATCGAACGATGCGACATACCTGGATGGGGGTCCTTCTCTTGGTCCTGAGCAGCGTGGGGTCGCTTTGGGGGCAAACGATCCGGGTCGAGGATCTGCGCTGTGAATATCTCCAGGACCCGCTGGGCATCGACACCAGTGAGCCACGGCTGAGCTGGACTGTCCAGTCCCAGCAGCGGGCCCAGCGGCAGACGGCCTACGAGGTGCTGGTGGCCTCCTCGCCCGAGCGGCTGAAGCAGGACCAGGGCGACCTCTGGCAGAGCGGCAAGGTGGCCTCCGACGAGACGGCGCAGGTGGTCTATGGCGGCAAGCCGCTCGGCTCGCGCCAAGCGTGTTTCTGGAAGGTGCGGGCTTGGGACCGCGACGGCAGCCCCAGCGATTGGAGCCAACCGGCTCTTTGGGAGATGGGCCTGCTGAAGGCCGACGACTGGAAGGCCCGCTGGATCCAGGCCGAATCGACAGCGCGTGGTGGGGATGGTGGGGTGCCCATGTTCCACAAGGCGGTGAGGTTGGCCGACAAGCCGATCGCCAAGGCCCGGCTCTTCGCCACGGCCCTGGGGCTCTACGAGCTGCGGATCAACGGCCGCCGGGTGGGCGACTACGTGCTGGCCCCGGAATGGACCGACTACCGCAAGCGGGTCCGCTACCAGGTCTACGACGTCGCCTCGATGCTCAAGCCGGGCCCCAACGCGCTGGCCGCCCTGCTGGCCAACGGCTGGTACTGCGGCCACATCGGCAACGGCGGGTTCCAGAAGTTCGGCAAGACGCCGGCGCTGTTCACCCAGCTCGAAGTGACCTACGCCGACGGCAGCCTGCAGCGGATCGTCAGCGACGGAACGTGGAAGGTCCACGCTGGGCCGGTGCTGGCCTCCGATTTCATGCTCGGCGAGTCGTACGACGCCCGGCGGGAGATTCCCGGTTGGGACCAGCCGGGCCTGGACGACGGCCCCTGGGCGGCGGCCACCGTCCGCGACGAACCCGCCCGGGAGTTGGACGGCCAGGTCGTGCAGCCGGTCCGCGAGACTGGGCGGCTGGCGCCCAAGTCGGTCAGCCAGCCCAAGCCCGGCCGCTGGACCTTCGATCTCGGCCAGAACATGGTCGGCGTGGTGCGGCTGGCAGTCTCGGCCCCCGCCGGCACGAAGATCACCTTGCGTCACGCGGAAATGCTCAATCCCGACGGCACGATCTACACCACCAATCTCCGCAGCGCCGCCTCGGTGGACACCTACGTGGCCAAGGGCGGCGGCGTCGAAGTCTGGCAGCCGACGTTCACCTTCCACGGCTTCCGCTACGTCGAGCTCACCGGGCTCTCGGGCAAGCCCGGGCTGGATGCGGTGACCGGCATTGTGCTCGGGTCCGACACGCCTCGGGTGGGCCAGTTCGCCTGCTCCGATCCGCGCATCAACCAACTCCAGTCCAATATCACCTGGGGCCAACGGGGCAACTACCTCAGCATCCCCACCGACTGCCCGCAACGCGACGAGCGGCTGGGCTGGATGGGCGACGCGCAGGTCTTCGTCCGCACGGCCACCGACAACGCCGACGTGGCGGCGTTCTTCACCAAGTGGCTGGTGGACGTTGACGACGGCCAGTCGTCCGACGGCGCCTTCAGCGACGTGAACCCCAACACCATGGGCTGCGGCAGCGTGCCCGCCTGGGCCGACGCCGGCGTGATCTGCCCCTGGACCATCTACCAGGTTTACGGCGATCAGCGGATCCTCAATCGCCATCTGCCGGCGATGACCCGCTGGGTCGAGTGGTGTCGCAAACACAGTACCGGCCTGATCCGCGACAAGGACCGCGGCAACGACTACGGCGACTGGCTGGCGATCGGCGCCGACACGCCCAAGGACCTCATTGGCACAGCCTATTTCGCCTACTCCACGCACCTTGTCGCCCGGAGCTACGCGGCGATCGGCAAGACGGAGGAGGCGGCCAAGTACGAACAGCTCTTCGACGAGATCAAGGCGGCCTTCAACAAGCGTTACGTGGCCGCTGACGGCCGCATCCGGGGCAATACCCAGTGCTGCTACGCGATGGCCCTGAAGTTCGAGCTCTTGCCCGACGAGCTGCGGCCCAAGGCCGCCCAGTACTTGCGCGACGACATCCGGGCCCACGGTTGGCACGTCACCACCGGCTTCGTGGGCGTGAGCTACCTGCTGCCCGTGCTCACCAAGGCCGGCATGGTCGACACGGCCTACCGGCTGCTGTTGCAAGACACGTTTCCATCATGGCTCTTCTCCGTAAAGCACGGCGCCACGACGATTTGGGAACGCTGGGACGGCTGGACGCCGGAGAAAGGATTCCAGGACCCGGGCATGAATTCCTTCAATCACTACGCGCTGGGCTCCTGTGGCGAGTGGCTCTTCGAGAGCGTGGCCGGCATCGGGCTGGATCCGCAGAAACCCGACTTCCGGCACATCATCCTCCATCCCCGCGTCGGCGGCGGCCTGACATCGGCCAGCGCTAGCCTCGACTCGATCCGCGGCCGGATCGCCAGCGCCTGGCAACTCAAGGACGGGACTTTCACTCTCGACGTGACGATCCCCGCCAATACCACGGCGACCGTCTATGTCTCGGCTGCCGAGGCGGTCTCCGTCACCGAGTCGGGCAAGCCCGCGGCCACGGCCGAGGGCGTAAAGTTTCTCCGTTGGAAGGGGGGCGAAGCGGTGTTCGAGATCGGCTCGGGCTCGTACACCTTCGCTTCCAGCCGGCCAGTGTCCGGAAGGTGAGCCCGCGGGAAGAAGTAGGGTGGGACAAGGCCGCCGTGGCGACCGCCGGCCCACCATCAGCCGGACAATGGTGGGCATCAGCCGGGAAATGGTGGGCCGGCATCGCTTACGCGAGCTTGTCCCACCCTACCTGGCTGCCTTGTGGTGCAGGCGTCCCGCCTGCCGTGAATGTGCAGGTTTCCCGCCTGCCGCAAAAGTGCAGGCGGGACGCCTGCACCACAAGCTTATCCGGCCAATCGCGAGATGCGGTTGTCCGCATCGGCGGCGGCGGCCGGCTCCGCCTCGTAGCGGTATTGCATCAGGTAGGCGTCTTCGGGCGTGTCTTCGTAAAAATTGCGGAGCACGGAGATGGCGCGGAAGCCGATGGTGCGGAAGAACAACTGCGCGGCCAGGTTCGTCTCCCGCACCTCCAGCACGATCCGCGAGCGGCGCTGGACGGAGAGCTTGCCGATGAGCTTGGCGACCATCTGCGTTCCCACGCCCCGGCGGCGAAACTCGGGGGCCACGGCGAAGTTGAGCACCTGGATGCGATTCTTGTTGAGCTCGTAAATCATGAAGCCCACCACCTGGTCGTCGTGCTCGGCAACCATGCCGATGCAGTTGCGCTGACGCAGGCAGCGGATAAAGTCCTCCTCGACCCAAGGAAATTCAAAGCTCGAGGCCTCGATCGCCAGCACCTCGGGCATGTCGCGACGGATCATCCAGCGAATGTGGACGCGAACTTCCTGTTTCTGATCGGAACTCATGCCGGCCTCCTTCCTTGCAGGCCTGTCACGCCCCGCCTGAAGCACCTTCCCGGAGCAAGGCCGATACCCTAGCAAATGACGCCGCTTCTGCCAAGATGAGATGCCGCCCTTGCCGTAGGACGGATTGCTAATCCGTGCGGAAGTCGTGGACGGTTTAGCGCGGATTATTCACGCCCCGTGATGTAAACGGCGCAGAGCGGGCAATCGAAACCCGAAGCGTCAGCGAGGGTAAATCCCTTTGCCGTCCTCGCTTACGCTTCGCGCTTACGATGCGCCCGTGAATAATCGGGATTAGCAATCCGTCCTACGGAACTTGCCCACATTACTCTTCATCCGAACCTCTGCCATTTCCCATCCCCACGAAGGGATTGCTGCTACGCTCGCGGCCCACGGTGGTCGGCGGACCATGGCCCGGATAGAGCAACGTCTCATGGGGGAGCGTGAAGAGCTTCTCGCGAATGCCGCGGACGAGCTGGTCGAAATCGCCGTCGGGAAAGTCGGTCCGGCCAATGCTGCCGGCGAAGATCACATCGCCCACGAACGCCAGCGGCGGGGTGCCTCCCTGCCAGAGGTAGACCACGTGCCCGGCCGAGTGGCCCGGTACCGCGAGCACTTTCAATTCCAGACCGGCCGCCTGATAGGTGTCCCCATCTTTGAGGGTCACCTCCGCAGGGGGACAGACGATGCGGAAACCGAAGCCGCTGGAGAGGTTCAGCGCAGGATCTGTCAATTTAGGGGCGTCCGCCGCCCCAATCACGATCGGACAGGCGGGCCATCGCTGCTTCAAAGCCGCGCAGCCGGCAATGTGGTCGCTATGACCGTGCGTGATGAGAATGGCCGCCGGAGTCAACGGGTGCGTAGTGAGATGGTGGAGAATCTTCTCCGGCTCCAGGCCGGGGTCAACCACCAGGCAGTCGCTTTGTCCCTCCCAATGGGCGATATAGGTATTCTCCTGAAAGGGACTGGAAACGATCGTGGCCACGAGAATCTTGGACGGCGTCACGAACTGCTCTCCCCTCTGCGGTTGAGTTTGGGTAAATTGGAATAGCTTCCCTGGAATTGTCGCCGGCACGGCTTGACCGGTCAGATAAAGCTGCCGCCCCGGCGAAAACATTGTAATTCGTTCCCGGAAAAATCAACGATAACGCTTGAAGGCCCTAAGCCTCGAATGACGCTTGGGGGCACGCCACAAAGGAGTGGAGTACATGAATTGGAGACACCTGGCGTTTCGCGGATGGATCGCCGCGGCGTTGTTGTCGGCCGGTCTGGCATCCGCCGCGATGGCCCAGAGCTATGGCCCTTACGGCTCGGGGGGGCCTTACGGCAACGATCCTTCGCCGCAGCCGGCCGAACCGCAGCAGCCGGCATGGAATGGGTTCCAGAATGTCTACCCCGTGCAGCAGGCGCAAGCTTTGCAGCCGCCTCAGAACCAGCCTGTCCAGTCGCCCGTACAGGTTGCCGACCGCTCCACGGCGCCGCCTTCCGGCCGGCCGAACCTCACCGCGCAGCCTAACGAGCACCCCCTGATGCCGGCGATCCGTTGGGCCTATCTCAGCTTGCAGGTGATGGAGCGAGTGCAAGACTATTCGGCCACGCTCTGCAAGCGGGAGCGGTTCAACGGCAAAGTCGGCGAGGCGGAGTATGCCTTCATCAAGGTCCGCAACAAGCCTTTCAGCGTCTACATGTACTTCATGGAGCCCGCCAGCCTGCGCGGCCAGGAGGTGCTCTACGTCGATGGGCAGAACGAAGGCAAGCTGCAGGGCCACGCCGGCAGCGGCGTCCGCAAACTCGCCGGCACCGTGTCCTTGGAGCCCACCGGCCGGGTCGCCATGACCGGACAGCACTATCCGATTACCGAGCTGGGCATCAGCAACCTCCTTCGCCGCTTGATCGAGGTTTCGGAGAAGGACGCCAAGTATGGCGAGTGCGAGGTGAACTTCTTCCAGGGGGCGAAGATCAACAACCGGCTTTGCACCTGCATCCAAGTGGTCCATCCGGTGCCGCGCCGCAACTTCATCTACCACATGGCCCGGATCTTCGTCGATGACGAGCTGAACGTCCCCATCCGCCTGGAGGCCTACGATTGGCCGGACCGGCGCAACAGCCAGCCGCAGCTCATCGAGGAGTATACCTACGTCAACCTGAAACTCAACAACGGCTTCACGGACGCGGAGTTCGACGTCCACAACCCCAACTACGGCTTCAAGACGGCCGTGCAGCAGCAAAGGCGGCCGCTGCGGTAGCCGCCTGTTGGCCGCTATGGATGCAGTTGGGAACGCCCACGCCCTGGAAGGCGTTGCCGGCCAGCGCCAGACCGGGGATTGCCGCCCGCCGCTGCTCGATGCGGGCGACGAGGTCCTGGTGGCCCACGTAGTACTGCGGCATCGTGCCCGGCCAGTGAGCGGTGGTGGTGTAGATCGGCTCTCCGTCGATCCCCAGAAGCGGCGCCAGTTCGCCGAGCACCAGCGGCACCAGCCGGCGGTCCTCCATTTCGGCCATCTCGGGGCGCCGGGCCCCGCCGACGAAGATGCGGAACAGCTCCGTCCCTTCCGGCGCGGTGGACGTACTTGCGGCTGCTAAAACTGCCGGCCAGCACCGGGCTCCGCTCGACCGCCGGGACGACAAAGCCCATGCCGTCCAGCTTGTGGCGGATCTGCCGGCGACGATAGGCGACCGTCACGATCGCCGTCCCCGCATGAACGATGCGGCCCAGGTCGTCGGCCAGCGAGGCGTCGGTCGGTTGCAACAATCGGGCCGACTCGTGCGAGGGCGTGGCCAGGATCACCGCATCGAACCGCTCGGGGCCTCCCCCCGCCGGCCAAAGCCGCCAACCGTCGGACTGCCGGACCATGCGGTCAACGGGCGTTTCCAGCCGCACCGTCCCCGGCGGCAGCCGGGCGGCCAGGGCCTCCACCAGGCTCGTCAGCCCGCGGCGGAGCGTGACGAACATGCTGTAGCGGGCGCCGCTTTGCGAGGGCGCAGGCCGGCCGCCCTTGAGGGTCTTCATCTGCGCCCGCATGGCCCGGATCAGGCTTCCGTACTCGCTTTCCATTTCGCGGAAGCGCGGCAGCGTGGCCAGCACGCTGAGCTTCTCCATATCGGCCGCATAGACCGCGCTGACCAGCGGCTCGACCAGCCGGTCGAAGACCTCCCGCCCCAGCCGCCGCCGCACGAATGCCGCCATGCTCTCGTCGGCGCCGTCGCGGCGGGCGGGAAGGAAATACTCCAGCGCCGCGCGAAACTTGCCCAGCGGGCTGAGGATCGGAGTGACCGCCAGCGGCCACATCTGGGTGGGGGCCATCATCATGAAACCGTCGGGCAGACGGTAGAGCCGGCCCGAGCGGACAACATAAGTCCGCCGGCAGTCCGGGTTGGTCTGGACCAGCTCGTCGCCCAGCCCCAGCCGCTTGCAGAGGTCCAGGCCCCAGGGCACCGTGGTGATGAAGTTGTCGGCGCTCTGCTCGACCTGGAAGCCGCTCTCATGGATGGTCCAAAGCACGCCGCCCAGTCGCGATCCACGCTCGAAAAGCGCGACTCGCGCCAGGATCGAGTTCCACCAGCCGCTGCGCCGCCGCCAGGCCGGTGATCCCCCCGCCGACCACGGCCACCCGCGACGGCCCATTTCTTCCGCTCGTTTCGCCAGACGCCACTCGTCCTGAACTCCTATCAGTGGTTAGTGGTTAGAGCCGTAGGGTGGGACAAGCTCGCGTGAGCGAGCGCCGGCCCACCAGACGGAGACTTACGCGAGTTTCACAGCGCCTCGCCCCATTCAGGGTCGTCCCAGCCGGGCGCCGGGTCGGTGCCGCCCCAATCGATCTCGTATTCTCCGGCGCGGACCCATCGCTGGAAGCTCGACCAAGGCCAGTCCTGCACGCGTTCCGCCAACCTGTGCTTCCGCGGATTCCAATGGATGTAGTCCACGCACCGTTTGAGATCCACTTCATCGCGCACGGTGTGTTCCCAGTATCGTCTCTGCCAGATACCGCGGTACCGATGCTCCTTGCGCGATCGAGATTGCGGCAACTCGCCGCCGCCGGCATCAAGCCAGGCCTCCGTAAACTCCTCTTTGATCCGCATCCATCGCGTTGGGTACCCGACATCGCCGCGTGGCATTGTCCAAACCGTGTGCCAATGGTCGGGCAGAAGCACAATGGCCACAATCTCGAAGAAGTGATCACGCCGGGTTTGTTCGATCGCGCCTCGCAAACAGGTCCGTCCGAGATCCGTGGTAAGTATCGGTGCGCGGCAATGGGTGACACAAGTGAAGAAATATGTCCCGCCCGGAACGTAATTCCGCCGAAACTCAGGCACGACCCGATACCTCCGTCACGTCTGGTGGGCCGGCGCTCGCTCACGCGAGCTTGTCCCACCCTACCCACTAGCCGCTACCTTGCGCGGAAAGATCTCTTTGAGATACTTGCGGTCGGCCTGGTAGTCGCGCACCAGATCGTGCGGGGCGGCGGCCTCGATCTGGATCCAGCCGCTGTACTGGATGTCGTCCATGGCCTTGCGGACGGCCTTGAAGTCGATGCGGCCCTGGCCGAGCATGAAATTGGCGTCCTTGGCGTGGAACTCGCAAATCCGCGGGCCCAAGAGGCGGATCTCCTTGGTCACGTCGCGGCCCTTGTCGGTCGAGTTGCCCACGTCGTAGTAGACCTTCATGGCCGGCGAGGCGACGCGGTCGAGGATCTTGATGTTGTCCTCGGCGCTGAGGTAGTCCTCGATGCCCAAGAGCACGCCCGCCTTTTCCGCCTCGGGGGCGACGTCCTTGAGGGCCTTCACCAAGTGGTCGATCTCGCCGCGGTTGGACATGTCGAGGTCGCCGTTGGCGAAACAGGCGATCAGCACCACCTTCACGCCCAGGGCCTGACAGACGCCGACGCTCTCGGCCAACCACTGGGCCGCCCGGGGATCGCGCTTCAGCGGCACCTCGTTCATCTCGCCAATGGCCAGCGACGAGACCTCCAAGCCCACTTTTTTGGCTGCATCGAGATAGGCTTTCTGCACCTCGGGCTTGCGAGTGTCCGCCCGCGTGCCCAGCACGCCCATGCTAAGCTGCACGCCGTCCAGGCCGATCTGCCGGGCCAGCTCGAAGCAACTCGGATCGCTCTTGCGCAGCGACCACTCACAGGCCCCGATCTTGAACCAGCGGGAGCCGCCGTCGGCCAATAGCGGCTCCAGCCTCGAGGCCGTCGCCGCCAGGGCCGCGGCCCCGGCCGTGCGGGCAAGCAGGGTGCGTCGCGAGATTCGTTCGTCGTAATTCATGGAATGCTCCTTGGGGATCTTGGATTTCAGATTTCAGATCTCAGATCTCAGATTTGGGTCTTCGGTCTTTGGTCTTTGGTCTTGGGTTTGAAACAGAATCCAGAATCCAAATCTGAAATCTGAGATCTGAAATCTGAGATCCGTCCTACGAAACCGAGCCCTTCTTGCCCCCGCAGAATATAACTTCCCCGCGTCCCCATTGCCAGCATCCGCCCCCCAGCCCCTACAGGGTACCTGATACACCCCGTGATTCTGACGGCTGCGATAGTCTGGGCACCCTCGCGGGGCCAAGTATTACGCATCTATTACACACAATATACAGAGGTGAGACTTGGGAAGCCACGATTTGTTCTACAATCCTTCGGTTGCGTTTCCTCCCCGCCCTCTGAGAAGATCCACCATGAAGTCGCGCCCCGACAGTCTTTCCGCCTTGCCCGCCGCCCCGCCATCGAACGCCAAGGAAAAGGGGACAGTCCCCATTTGCCGGAACGGCCCGGAGGGTGCTTCGCACAAATGGGGACTGTCCCCTTCTTCCCGCACGAGCGAGGCTCTCACGCCCGCGTGCTCTTGACCAGCGTCTTCGGCCCCTACGCCCAGGACGACCAGTACGGCAGCCGGGTGCTGAACCCGATGGAGCTTTACCACAACCAGGTGACCCGGGTGCAGGGCCCCTTCTCCTTGCGGATGTTCCACCGCTCGTGGGGGCTGATGCTCATCCAGGCCAATATCGCGGCGCCTTGCACGCTTCTGGACTTCCCCACGCTGGACCGCTTCCTCGAGGAGATCCGCACCCGCAACTACGACGTGGTGGGCATTTCCAGCATCATCCCCAATGTCGGCAAGGTGCGCCAGATGTGCCGGCTCATCCGCCAGTATCTGCCCAAAGCGAAGATCGTCGTCGGCGGCCACATCGCCAACGTCCCCGACCTCGGCCGGCGGATCGACGCCGACCACGTCGTCAAGGGCGAGGGCGTCCGCTGGTTCCGCCGCTACCTGGGCGAGGACGAGAACCAGCCCATCCGCCATCCGCTGATCCTCTCCGGCCTGGGCACGCGGAACCTGGGCGTGCAGGTCAAGGACCGGCCGGGCGACGTGGCCGCCACCCTGATCCCCTCGGTCGGCTGTCCCATGGGCTGCAACTTCTGCTCCACCTCCGCCATGTTCGGCGGCAAGGGCAAGTTCGTCAATTTCTACCAGACCGGCGACGAGCTGTTCGAGATCATGTCCCGGCTGGAAGCCGAGCTGAAGGTCCATTCCTTCTTCGTCATGGACGAGAACTTCCTTTTCCATCGCGCCCGGGCTCTGAGGCTCTTGGAATTGATGCGCAAGCACGACAAGGCCTGGTCGCTGTACGTCTTCAGCTCGGCCAACGTGCTGCAGAGCTACAGCATCGAGCAATTGGTCGCCTTGGGGATCTCCTGGGTCTGGATGGGCATGGAAGGCGAGAAGAGCCGCTATACCAAGCTCCAGGGGGCCGACACCCGATCGCTGGTCCGCCAGCTTCAGTCGCACGGCATCCGCGTGCTGGGCTCGAGCATCATCGGCCTGGAAAACCATACGCCCGAGAACATCGACGAGGCGATCGAATTCTCCGCCGCCCACGATACCGATTTCCACCAGTTCATGCTCTACACGCCGATTCCGGGCACGCCCTTGCACGCCGAGCTTACGGCCAACGGGCTGATGAAGGACGAAAGCGAATTTGATCCCGGCGACATCCACGGCCAGTCGATCTTCAACTACCGCCACGCGCACCTCCAAGACGGCGTGGAGCAAGAGCTGATCGTGCGGGCCTTCCAGCGGGACTTCGAGGTCAACGGCCCGAGCGTGATGCGGATCGTGCGCACGACCCTCGCCGGCTGGCGGCGTTACAAGAACCACCCCGATCTTCGCATTCGCCGCCGCTTCGCCTGGGAAGCCCGGGAGCTGTCGACGACCTTCTCGGCGGTGATGGGCGCGGTGCATCTCTATTACCGCCGGCAGCCCGAGATCCGCGCCGCGCGGCGGCGATCCTCCGCGACCTGTACGCCGAGTACGGCCTGAAGGCGCGGATCATGGCGGCGGTCGGCGGGCGGTACCTGCTGGCCAAGATCCGCCGGGAAGAGAAGCAGCTTGCCGCCGGCTGGCAGTACGAGCCGCCGACCTTCTACGAGACCAATTTCCTGCCCGCCGTAGGCAATCCGGCCGTCCGCACCCGCAGCGTCTCCTGCCGCGTCGTCGCCTCGCCGCACGTCTCGCTGCCGATCCTGGAAACGTCGTCGGAGGAAGCGCGCGAAGAATCGGCCGCCGCGGCGTATTAAGCCGGAGGCGAACTGCCTCAGCCCCGAAGGGGCGCGACATATCAGCCGATCAGCCCATCCCTGAAAGAGGTTTGGCTGTCAAGGGTCGGTCCTGGAATTTTTTTTTCGGTGAGTGACGTTTTGTGCGCACAGCGTGAGTTTTGAAGTCTCAAGAGGCTTCCTTCGGTCGCTGTTCATGTTCCCAAGGAGTAGGGCCGGGAGTCGGGTCGTCGCGGTCTTGTTTTGCGAGGTTGTCGAGCCGTTCCTTGAACCCAGGGCGGCGCTGCGCTTGCCCGGGGCTGATATGTTCAGGCCCTTTCAGGGCTTCCGCAAAACGGATCAGGGTCACCTTGGTAGGGTTGGGCTCGGTTTCGTCTTCCAGCCGAGATCAAGCGCGGCGGCCAATGCCGGTTCATCGCGTCCGAAGCCGCCCAGGATGACCCCTGTGGAACGTCGCAGGCTACGGGTCGCCCGTGAGGGGGGGCGGAGGACCGACTGCAATGCAGCCGGTCAGCAGTCTTGGCGCTTGCTTGCCCGGCGCCGGCTTTATGCTAGCATTCATAGCCGAGCCGGCGGCTGAAGTCTCTTGGCTGCTTGCGGTTACGACCGGGAGACGATTTCCGACAGGGTTTCGCCATGAACCTGATCCAATTTGCACTGCGGCGTCCTTTCACGGTCATGGTCGCACTGGTCGGCGTCACGCTGGGCTGCGCTCTGGCACTTCGCCAGATGCCGATCGACGTATTTCCCACGCTGAACCTCCCGGTGATCTACGTCTGTCAGCCCTACGGCGGCATGGACCCGGCGCAGATGGAAGGGTTCCTGGCGAACTACTACGAGTATCACTTCCTCTATATCACGGGCATCCACCACGTCGAGTCGAAAAACATTCAGGGCCTTTCCCTGATGAAGCTGTTCTTCCATCCGGGAACGAACATGGCCCAGGCGATGGCGGAGACGGTCGGCTACGTCAACCGCGCGCGGGCCTTCATGCCGCCGAACACGGTATCCCCCTTCGTGATGCGCTTCGACACCGGGAGCGTGCCGGTGGGCTACCTCGTCCTGTCCAGCGAGACGCGCAGCATCGGCGAAATCCAGGACCTGGCCTTGTTCCGCGTGCGGCCGATGTTCGCCAGCCTGCCGGGCGTCTCCGCGCCGCCTCCCTTCGGCGGCAACCAGCGCACGGTGGTCATCACCGTCGATCCCGAGCGCCTGCGGGCCTACGACATGACGCCGGACGAGATCGTCAATGCGCTGGCCCAGGGCAACGCGATCAGTCCCTCCGGCAACCTGCCGCTGGACGGGAAGTATCCCTTCGTGCCGGTCAACTCGGTGGTGCGCAACGTCGGCGACCTGGAAACCATCCCGCTGCGAAGCGGCCCCCAAGCGCCGGTCTATGTCCGCGACGTGGGTTACGTCGAGGACAGCAGCGATGCGCCCACCGGCTATGCCTTGGCCAACGGCCGTCGGGCGGTCTACATCCTGGTCACCAAGCGCGCCGATGCCTCGACCATGAGCGTGGTCCAGGCCGTGAGGGGCGCGTTGCCCGACATGCAGAAAGTCCTGCCGGCGGACATTCACGTCAGTTACGAGTTTGACCAGTTGCCTTACGTGACCCGCGCCATCTGGGGCGTCGTGAGCGAAGGGGCGCTGGGGGCCGTGCTGGTGGGTCTGATGATTCTCTTGTTCCTGCGGGACTGGCGGAGCTCGATCATCGTCTTGTTGAATATCCCGCTGGCGCTGATGGCGGCCGTGGCGGCGCTGTGGGTCACGGGACAGACGATCAACGTGATGACCCTGGGCGGACTTGCGCTGGCCATCGGCATCCTGGTGGATGAGGCGACCGTGGAGATCGAGAACATCCACACCCAGATGAGCCACGCCCCTTCGATCGCCAAGGCCGTGCGGCTGGGAAACGCGCAAACGGCCGTGCCGCGGCTGTTGGCGATGGTTTGCATCCTGGCGGTGTTCATCTCGTCGTTTTTCATGGAGGGCGCGCCGCGGGCGATGTTCGTGCCCTTGTCGTTGGCGGTCGGCTTCTCCATGGTGGCCTCGTATCTGCTGTCCAGCACGTTCGTCCCCGTGCTCTCCGTCTGGCTGTTGCGTCACGTGCGGCTCGGTCATACGCCGGCGGACCTCTCGCCCCGTCGCCGCATCGTGCGAATGGGTTGGCTCCGTGCCGTCTCCTTCGACCGCTTCCGGCAAGGGTACGAGTGGCTGCTGGCGCCAGTGGTCCGCTTCCGGCGAGGTATCGTGGCCGCCTACCTTGTCCTCTCTGCGGCGATCATCTGGGGGCTCGGCTCGCGGTTGGGCACGGAGATTTTCCCGACCATCGACACCGGCCAATTCCGCCTTCGCATCCGCGCCCCGGACGGAACCGACATCGACCAGACCGAGCAGATTGCCCTGAAGGCGCTCAAGGTCATCCGCGACGCGGCGGGAGCGGACAACGTGGCGACGAGCCTGGGCTATCTCGGCACGATCGGCTCCAGCTACCCCATCAACGGCGTGTTTCAATGGATGCGGGGGCCGGAAGAGGCGCTGATGTGGGTGGCCTTGAAGCGCGATAGCGGCATCCCTATCGAGCCCTTCAAAGAGCAGCTCCGTGGCAGGCTCAGGCAGGCGCTGCCGGGCGTGCATTTCTCTTTTGAGCCGGCCGACATCATCAACGAGGTGATGAGTTTCGGCTCGCCCACGCCCGTCGAGGTCGCCGTCAACGGGCCGGATTTCGCCCAGACCCGGCCCTACGCCGCCAAGCTCATGGACGAGCTGGGCCAGCTTCCCGGCCTCTGCGATCTGCAGATCGTCCAATCGTTGGACTATCCCATGGTCCAAGTGGAGGTGGACCGCAAGAAAGCGGGAACCGTGTACGTCACGCCCAGCGACGTGGCGAGGTCGCTGGCCGAGGCCACCTCCTCCAGCCGTTTCACCGTGCCGAACTTCTGGGCCGATCCGAAGACCGGAATCGGCTACCAGGTGCAGGTGGAGGTGCCGCGCCCGGTGGTGCGCTCGCCCAAGGGGATCAGGCCGATCAGCTCGGTCGACGACTTGAAGATGGTCCCGGTCAAGCGCAACGCCGCCGGAGCGGTCCTGGTTCGGGACGTGGCCACGGTCTCCAGGGGAACGATGCCCGGCGAAATCGACCGCTATAACATGAAGCGCCAGGTGAGCATCGCGGCGAACATCACCGGCACGGACCTCGGTTCCATTTCCGAGCAGGTGGCCGCAGCGTTGAAGCGGGCGGGAGCGCCTCCGCGCGGCGTCAAGGTTGAAGTCCGCGGGCAGATTCCTCCGCTGCGCGACATGCTCAGCGGGCTGGCCACCGGGTTAGGGCTGGCGATTGTCGTCATTTTCCTGCTGCTGTCGGCCAATTTTCAGTCGTTGCGGCTGTCGCTGGTCACCGTCTCCACGGCCCCCGCGGTCGTCGCCGGGGTAGTGGTGATGCTCTGGCTGACCCGCACCACGTTGAACATCCAGTCCTTCATCGGCGCAATCATGGCCGTGGGCGTGGCGATGGCCAATGCGATCCTGCTGGTCACGTTTGCCGAAAGCCGGCGCCGGGCACCGACGCGAAGCGTTGGTCGCGGCGAGGCGGCGGCGGCCGCGGCGGTCGAGGGCGCGGGGGGCCGGCTTCGTCCCATCCTGATGACGACCTGCGCCATGACGGCAGGCATGCTGCCCATGGCGCTGGCCTTGGGGGAATCCGGTCAGCAGAACGCCCCCTTGGGCCGGGCCGTCATCGGCGGTCTGGCGGCTGCCACGGCCGCCACCCTGTTCGTGCTTCCTTCGTTGTTCGCCTTGGTGCAGTCGCGCGACTACCGAGTCGGCGTCCCTCGATCCCGACGACCCCGAGAGCGCCTACCACCTACCTTCCGCCGCTCCAGGAGCCTCGTAGCATGGCTTTCATCCTTGTACTCCTCACGCTCCGCGTGAGGTTCGCTCGCCTCGGCCTCACGCGGAGCATGCGGAATACTTGGTTCGGCCTCACGCGGAGCGTGAGGAGTACGCTGGCTGCCGCCACGCTGGCTTCGCTGGCCGGCTGTCATTCGCCCTCTTCGGCGGCGACGCAAGAAGCAGCATCTTCGACGGTTGCGGCTACTTCCACGGCGCGCGTCACCGCCGCCCGGCCGGTGCGGAAGACGCTCCGCCTGGAGAGCGTGCAGCCGGGCCAGATCGAGGCCTTCGAGCAGACACCGCTGCTGGCCAAGCTGCCGGCCTACGTCGAGAAGCTCTACGTGGACATCGGCGACCGCGTGGAGGCCAATCAACTCCTCGTGGACCTGTTCCTCCCCGAGCTGAAAGACGAGCTCCGCCAGAAGGAGGCGGCGCTGGTTCAGGCGCAGGCGGAGATCGAGCTAGCCACGGCGGCGGTCCAGGCCGCCGAGGCCGCGGTGACGACTTCCCAAGCCAACATCAGCCTGATGGAGGCCGGCAAGATCCGCGCCGAGGCGGACGTTACGCGCTGGCAATCCCAGTACGCGCGGATCAGCCAACTGGTGGCCGGCGGGTCGTTGGATCGCAAACTCGAAGACGAAACGCGCGACTCGCTCAAGGCCGCGGAGGCGGCACGCGGAGAGGCCCTGGCGAAGGTGGCAGCGGCCAAGGCTGCCTTGGTGCAAAGTCGAGCCGATCTGGCGAAGGCGAAGGCCAACCAGTCCGTGGCCCGCGCCCGCCACCAAAGCGCCGAAGCCGACCTGTCGCGCGTCAAGGCCCTTCTCCAATACACGCAAATCCGCGCCCCGTATGCCGGAGTCGTCACCGAGCGGAACGTGAATCGCGGGGATTTCGTTCAGCCGGCCAGCACCATGACCGCCAGGCCGCTGGTGGCCGTCGCCCGCACGGATGTTGTCCGCATCTTCGTGGATGTGCCGGAAATGGAGTCTCCGTGGGTCGAGGCGGGCCGGAACGGGTACGTCAGCGTGCAGGCCCTCGCGGACCGGATCGTGGAAGGGAAGGTGACGCGGACAAGTTGGGTCCTCGGTGCCAATCGGACCCTGCGCACCGAAATGGACCTTCCCAATCCAAAGGGCCTGTTGCGGCCGGGGATGTACGCTACCGCACATGTCCTGCTCCAGGAGCGTCCCGATGTCTACGTCCTTCCGCTGTCCGCTATCGGCCGCGAGGGCAAGCAAGCCTTTTGCCGCGTGGTCAAGGGTGGCCAAGCGGTGCGAACCCCGATTACCCTCGGGCTCCAGGTCGGAACCGACGTGGAAGTGGTTTCCGGCTTGAAGGGGGATGAGCTGGTTGTCCAATCGCAGGCTGGCTCGCTCTAGCCCGGATTATTCACGGGCGCATCGTAAGCGCGAAGCGTAAGCGAGGATGGCTAAGGGACTTACCCTCGCTTACGCTTCGGGTTTCGATCGCGCTCTGCGCCGCTGACATCGCGGGGCGTGGATAATCCGGGCTAGGAAGGCCGAGGTTACCCTGTCGCTGGCGGGGTATGCGTGTAACGGCTGGAGGGTTCTCTCCGATGATAACGATTTTGCGGATTTTTCCTGATGAAACAAAGAAAGCGTTGACGAAGACCCGTAAGAGACGCTACTGGCTGCCTGCGAGGAGGGTGTGCGCGGCGTCTGGTGGTCTTCGGCAAGGACGGGCGAATGGCAAGAAGAGATCCAACGACGGCAACCGTGATTTGGTCCGCTCGCCTGGCCATGTGTCTTGCGATGTTGGGTATTCTGGGTATGAGCATTGGGAGTCGTTCCGCGCGGCGCAAGAGCCTGGAGCCGGCCGCCGTGCGACCGCCTCCGACGTGGGCGTGGAGCGGGCCGGTGGCGTTGCGCCGGCGGAAAACGGGGAAGTCGTCAATCCCCCTCTGCCTTTCGCGCCTCTGCCACCACAAGCGGGCATGGCGCCTGCAGAGAAGCGGCAAGTCATCAGCTTCCCAAGGGCTCTGGCGCTGGTCTCGGGGCAGAACCCGCAAATAGCGTTTGCCAACGAGCAAATCAACGAAGCCTTCGCCCAGTTGACGGGTGCGAGAGTCTTATGGCTGCCGTCCATTCAAGCCGGGGTCAATTACCAAAACCATGACGGGCCGTTGCAGAACAACGATGGCACGATCACCACGGCCAGCCGGTCGGCATTGGAAGCGGGACTGGGGATGTACGCGGTCGGCGGCGGCGCGCCGGCGATTCCCGGGCTGTCGGCCAAGTTCGCGATGGCGGATGCGGTTTTCCAGCCTCGCATCGCGGGCCAGCAGGCGGCGGCCCAGCAACACGCGGCCACAGCCACCACCCACGACTTGCTGCTGTTCGTGGCAGTGGCCTACCTCGACCTCTTGCGGGCGTTCCAACAGCAGGCCATTGCGCAAGAGACGCTTGACCACGCGGAACAACTGGCCCGATTGACGGCGGACTTCGCCCGCACCGGGCAAGGCAACCAGGCCGACGCCGATCGGCGCAAACGGAACTCGCCGTGCGCAAGAATCTCGTGGCGCAGGCTGCCGCGCAGACCCAAGTGGCTTCGGCCCGCCTGGTGGAACTGCTCAATTTGCAGACCAACCGCGTGCTGGTGCCCGAGGAACCGGTCATTGTGCCGATCGAGCTGGTTTCGCACCACGCGGAAGCGGCCCAGCTCGTCGCTGAAGGCTTGTCGCACCGCCCGGAGTTGGCCGAGAGCCGCCACCTCGTCGCGGAAGCGGCCGGGCGACTGGATCGCGAGCGGTACGCGCCGCTTTTGCCCAACCTGCTCTTGGATGTCAGCCAAGGCGGATATGGCGGCGGACCGGGTTCCACAATAGCAGACTTCAGTGGGCGACTGGACTTCGACGCCACCGTCTATTGGCAACTCCGCAACTTCGGCCTGGGAGAAGTCGCCGCCCGCGAAAGCGCCCGCTCACGGCTGGAGCAGGCCAAACTCATCGAGGTCCGCCTGAGGGACCAAGTCTCTCGGGAGATCATCGAGGCGCACGCCCAATCCGCATCGCTGCGCGGCCAGATCGCCGTGGCAGAATCGGGAATCCGCGTGGCGAGCGAGTCTTACCGGCGGAACCTGGAGCGCATCCGCGGCGGTCAAGGCTTGCCGCTGGAAGTGCTCCAGTCGCTCCAAGCACTGGACCAGAGCCGCCGGGAATACCTGCGGGCAGTCGGCGATTATGACGAATGGCAATTCCGGCTCTACCGCGCCCTGGGTTGCCCGATCCCGAGTGGGGCGAGCCCTGCGGAATGAGCTGGCCGCTTGGGGCAAACGATGGTAGCTATAGCCCGTAGCGATCAACGCAGAGATCGTTCCGAAGGCCAGCGCCATCGGCAAGTGGCCCGGCGTAAACGAAAGGCTGATGGGAGCGAGCAAACCGCCTGCCGTGTGGTCGGACATGGCATTATCGGACATGGCGGCGGTCATGCGCGGGTCCAAGCATTGAAAGATGACCATCGAAGCGGGATGGAGCACGACGTAGCCGAAAAGAAGCCCGAGCGCTCCCTGCCAGGCTAAGGTCTGCCAGCAGATGCGCAGCTCGGGAAACGCATTGTGTCGATTAGCAGGCGTCATGGTTGCTTCCCTCTTGCTGGCCGATGCCGGCGGGTAATGGAGCAATCTTGTTTCTGGCCGCGGGACTCCCCTTTCGATTGGCAGCGGGCGGAGCAGGAACAAAGTCATAGCCCGCGGTGGCCTCGTCGATCCCGTGCATCTTCAGCCAGCGATAGCGGCGGACCCAGTAGAAACGCACCGGGATGAAGATGTCCACGACCTCATCGGCGATCAACAGCCCGCCGAGCACCGGGGCGGCCATCGCGGAAATGACCTCGTGGCCCACGCCCGAGGCCCAGAGCATGGGCGCCAGGGCGATGATGGCCACGCCTTCGGTGAGCAGTTTCGGGCGGAGCCGATGCACGGCCCCTTCGATCACGGCGTCGCGGAGTTCCCTGAGCGACTGAATCTTTTCCAGCCCGCCGCGCTTGTCCACCGCATCGCGGAGGTAGACGAGCATGATGATGCCCGTCTCCGTGGCCATGCCGAAGCAGGCGATGAAGCCCACTTGGACGGCCACGCTGAAGTGATAACCAAACAGCCAGAGGAGAAAGATTCCGCCGACCATCGCCTCGGGCACGGCCTTCATCATCAGCAGGGCGTCGATCAGGTCGTTGTAGGTGAGGAAGAGAATGACGAAGATCACCAGGATCACCGCGGGGAACACCACGAGCATCGTCCTGCCGGCGCGGACCTGGTTCTCGAACTGGCCGCTCCAGGCGAGGTACATCCCCTGCGGCAGCTTGACCTTCTCGGCGACGACCCGCTGCGCTTCTTCGACAAATCCCACAACGTCACGATCGCGGACGTTCAGTTGCACGTAGTTGCGCAACATGCCGTTTTCGCTCTTAATCATGGCCGGGCCTTCGACGATCTTCACATCGGCCACCATCGCCAGCGGGACTTGCACCGGCCCCGATGGTGCGCTGACAGGGGAACTGCGACTGCCTCCCCTGCCGCCGCCGTTCATTCCGCCGCTGGGCTGTCCCATCGAGGCCGCCGCACTGACGAGCAGGTTTTTCACGTCCTCCTCGTCCTCGCGCGAATCCCGGTTGTAGCGGACCCGCACCGGGAATCGCTCGCGTCCCTCCACGGTCATCGTGATCGCCTTGCCGCCCAGCGCCGTCTCGATCACGTCCTGAACGTCGGCGACTTTGACGCCATACCGGGCCGCCCGGTCGCGGTCGATCTTGATCTCCAGGTAGCCCTTGCCCCGGCTCTGGTCGGGGACGACGTTTATCGCCCCGGGAATCTGCTTGACCACCTCGGCCACCTCTTCAGACACCTCCTGGATTTTGTCGAGGTTGTCGCCGAAGACCTTGATGCCGATCGGGGTCCGCACGCCGGTGGCCAGCATGTCGATGCGGTTCACAATCGGCATGGTCCAGATGTTGGCCCAGCCGGGCATTTGCACGACGCTCCCCATCTCCTCGTTGACCAAATCGGTGCCTTTGTCCTTCGGCTCGTGCGAGTACATGGTGCACTTCCGCAAGAACAAGTTGTTCCATGGCAGCACGCGCGGAGCGGACCAGGCGGCGTCTAACGCGGCCCGCAGCGCCTTGAGTTTCTCGTGCTCGGCCGCATGGTCGGTCTTTTCCGCCCAAAGGCCCTTTTCGTCGGCCGCTTTGTGGAGTTCCTCGATGGCATACCAGTCGTAGGCGGCAACGCCGTATTCGAGGATTTCGCGATCGACCCGGCGTACCTCGTCGCGCCAGTGTTTGTCGCGCTGTTTCTCGATGAAGTCGAACATCTCGGTGAACAGCGTCGGCGGCTCGGAGCCGAGCGCGTTGGCGACTGCGAGATAGGCTGCGCAGAGGGTGGAAGCGGGCGGTCAGCAGCTCGGGATTGAGCTCCAGCTTCTTTTCCGCCGCCAGCTTTTCGGCGATGCGCTGGAGCAGGCGGTTGACGTCCTCCTGGCCGGGACCGGCGGTGAGGATCCGGGCGAATTCGGTTTCCAGCCCGGCGGCAACCCGCTGTTGATCGTCTTCGGCAACCACGGCAAGCAGGCGGCCGGCCTTGTTCCAGCGTTGGACCAGCTCCGCCGTGAACTCTCGCAACAGCCGCTTTCCCAACTGGCTCTCGAACTCCGTAAATCGTCGGAGAACCAGTTCGCGCATCGCCTGATCGAACCGCTGAACGGCGTTCATCGTCGCCGGATCGAGCAGTTCCCGGCGTTTCGACTTGTCTTCGATGGGCTCCACGAGTCCTCGCTGCTGGAGGGCAGCCAGGACCACTTCGGTTTGCCGCTGGGCGTCGGCGTAACGGAGCTTGCGTCGCGGCCAGTGCTCCTTGGGGCGCAGCGTGATGACGCTCTCCACCATGTCCAAGGGAGAAGGGTCGGTCGGGGTATCGGCCCGGCCCGACTTGCCCACGATCATCTCCACCTCGGGAAATCGCCGCAAAAGGGCGTCGCGGGCCTTGAGGTCGTCGGTGGTCTCGGTCACCGACGCCCGCGGCACGGTCACCGGCATGTCCAAAACGCTTCCCTCGTCCAACGGGGGCATGTAGTCCACGCCGATCTTGGGAAAGTGATAGGCCCAGAGGGACAACGCCGCCAGCGTGACGAACGACAAGAGCTGATACTTCGCTCCCCTGGTAAAGATGACGGTGATCGCCATCGTGAACCCGACGATGCCGAGGAAACACCAGTGCCAAGGGATGGGCACGATGGCGTCGATCGGGAAGAGGCCGGCCCCCAGGATCAACAGCGCCGAAAAGGCCCACATGGTCAAGTTCCACCGCGGCATGAGCCAGGTGAGCCAAGGCTTGTAGATGCCGATCATGTTCCGCACCAGCCAGCTTTCCTCCTCGCTCCGCAGCCGGCCCTTGATGAAGCTGGGGATCAAAGCCGGCACCAGCGTGATCGAGAGGATCGCTACGCCGATCATGGCGAAGCTCTTGGTAAACGCCAAGGGATGGAACATCTTCCCCTCTTGCCCGGTCAAGGCAAACACGGGAATGAACGACAAGAGGATGATAATCACCGAGAAGAAGATCGGCCGGCCCACCATGCGGCACGCCGGGATGATGATCTCGCGGGTGTCGCCGGTGATCTTCTTGTGGTGGCCGAAATGGGCCGTAAGCTGGTGCGTGGCGTTTTCCACCATCACGATCGCCTGGTCCACCAGGATGCCGATCGAGATGGCGATCCCCGAAAGCGACATGATGTTGGAGGCGATGTTGAAGTGTCGCATGAGGATGAACGACACCAGCACCGCCAGCGGCAGGGTCATGCAGATCAACACCGCACTGCGGAAGTGCATCAGGATCAGGAGAATCGCCAGCGAGGCGATTATCATCTCGTCCCGGAGCGTGTCGGTGACCGTCTCGATGGCGCCGTTGATGAGCCGCGTGCGGTCGTAGAAGGGCACGATCCGCACGCCCTCGGGCAGGCCCGGCTGAAGCTCTTGAATCTTGGCTTTGATCCGCCTGGTGACCTCCAAGGGATTTTCGCCGTAGCGCATCATTACCACCGCGCCGACCGCCTCGTTGCCGTTCTTCTCCAGCACGCTGCGGCGAAACTCGCTGCCGAGGCTCACCGTGCCAAGATTGGAGACGTAGATCGGCGTGCCCTTTTGCGGGTCGGCCTTGACGACCGTTTTCTCGATGTCCTTGGTGCTCTCGATCCAGCCCACGCCGCGGACGATGTACTCCGCGTTCCCTTTCTGGACCACCTTGCCGCCCACGGCGGAGTTGGACCCGGCGACGGCCGAAAACAACTCGCCCAGGGTCACGTTGTAGGCGCGGAGCTTGTTGGGGTCCACGTCGATCTGGTACTCGATGGGCATTCCGCCGGCCGACGCCACCTGCGCGACGCCGGGGACCGAGTTGAGTTGGTAGCGGACGTACCAGTCCTGAATGGCCCGCAGGCGGCCCAAGTCCTGTCCTTGGCCCTCGACCGTGTACCAGAAAATCTGGCCCAGGGCCGTGGCGTCCGGGGCCATATAGGGCACGACCCCCGGCGGCAAGAAGGTGCTGGCCAAGGTCAACCGTTCCAGCACCCGTTGGCGGGCGAAGTAGAAGTCGATGTTGTCCTCGAAGATGATGTTAATCATCGAGAAGTTGAACTCGCTCGACGAGCGGACGGCTTTTACGCCGGCGAGCCCCTGCAAGTTCACGGAGAGCGGGTAGGTGATCTGGTCCTCGATCTCCTTGGGGCTGCGGCCCATCCAGTCGGTGAAGACGATCACCTGGTTCTCCGACAAGTCGGGAATCGCATCCACCGGCGTGTTGATGACGGCATAGACACCCCAGACCACCACGCCGAGGGACAGCAGGATGACCACGAACCGGTTGCGAATCGAGAACTCGATGATTTTTTCGATCATGGTTTCACCGCTCGTCCGCAGGGGCCGTAAAGTAGCAGGCACACTCCGTGTGCCGTCCGCCCTCGGACAACGTTCGTGCCTCGACGCGCGTCATACGTGCAAACTCCATTGCAGGCGGACGGCACACGGAGTGTGCCTGCTACTTTACGGGGCGTGAACTTTCTTCAGCATTTCGTCGGGGTTTCGTTTGGCCTTCCCTATGCACTTCTTGCAGCACAAGAAGACCGTCTGCCCGCGCAGGGTGATCTTGACCGGCACGCCCATCGAGCCCAGCGCTGCGCCTGTGACGGGGCAAATGCGCTGTGCGATCGCCAGTTTCCGGTCGGCCTCGGGCAGTTGCTCGATGTTCTTGAGGTCGTCCGCGGACAAAGGGGACAGTCCCCATTTCTGCGAAGCACCGGGGGTCGATGGCTCGCTAGGACGACCATTGGACTGCGGGCCGCCGCTTGCTCCGAAGTAGGTCGAGGCGGCAGCCGGGTTAAGTCGCGTCTCGGCGTCGATCAAGAAGCCGCCCGCGGCTGCCACCTTGTCGCCGCGATGGAGACCCTTGATGACCGGATAGAATCCGCCCTGGCGCGGTCCAAGCTCGACCTCCACTCCTTCAAACATTCCGGGCTCGCGCTCCACATAGACCACCGTCTTGGAGCCGGTATCCACCACGGCCCGCTCCGGCACCGTGAGGAACTCGCTGGGCGGCGGCGCGGTCTCGCCGGAAAAGGGGACAGTCCCCATTTCTGCGAAGCACCCTCCGGGCGGGCACCAACCGGAGGGTGGTCCCGGGAAATGGGGACTGTCCCCTTTTCCCGCCGGAGGCGACGAGCATGACCTGCCGGCGCTTCATCGCCGCGGTCTTGAAGGGCTCGATGGTCTCCAGGGGCGTGTTGATCCGCACCGTGGCGAACATGCCGGGCCGGAGTTCGTGCTGCGGATTATCCAGTACGAAGCGGACGCGGTTGGTGCGCGTGGCGGCATCCAGTTGAGGATAGACGAGGGCGAGTTTCCCGGTGAAGGTATGATTGGGGCAAGCCTCGACGCTGGCTTCGATCTTCTGGCCGGGCTGGAGATAGGGAATGTCCTTTTCGTAAACGTCGGCCTCGACCCAGACGGTCGAGAGGTCGGCCACTTCAAACAGCGTCATCTTCGCTTCCACGCTCGCGCCGACCACGATCTTCTTCTGCACCACGTATCCTTCTTGCGGCGAGCGGATCACCAGCCGCGGCGTGCCGCGGCCGGCGGCGACAATCGCGTCGATCTCCTGCGGACTTATGCCCAACAGCAGCAGCTTCTGCCGGGCGCTGGCCGCCAGACTGCCGATGTCCCTGCTTTGGGTGGCCAGGATCAACTCCTGCGCCGTGCTGTAGAGTTCGGGGCTGTAGATTTCGGCCAGCGGATCGCCCTTATGGACGATGGTGAAGGTCTCGTCCACGTAGAGCTTCTCCACGTAGCCCCCTACCCGGCTGACAATCCTCGATAGCCGCCGCTCGTCATACGCCACGTACCCGACCGTCTTGGTCTCACGGGCCATCGGCCGATACTCGATGGGTGCGGTCTTGATGCCCGCCAATTGGATTCGCTCCGGCGAGAGTTGCACCCTCGCGGTGATGCCCGCCGGCAGCTTGGTCTTTTCCCCTTTCAGGCGCTCCGACAGCGGCATCCCGCAGATGGGGCACTTCGGCACGTCGCCGTTGGGCTCGTAGGTGGAACGGACGACCTGCGGGTCCATCGGGCAGTAGAACTCGTGTCCCGGCTCAAGCTCGCGTGAAGCGACGCTGTGGGTCTGGGTCCACTTTTCCCAGTAGTTCATTACCGTGTCCCAGTAGCCGATGAACAACCCCACGCCCGCCAGGACGGCGATGAACCGGAGCCGGTTCACCAGCGCCCGGCCCACGACCCGGAACTTCTGCCGGCGGGTCAAAGGCTCGTCCGGCGGCGGTGCAGCCGGCCCGCCCACGTCTTTCTCCGGCGCGATGGTTGCATCGGCCTGAACGGGGCCGACGACGCCCGCCGCGGTCGCCGCAACTTTGGCAGCCGCGGAATCAATCTCTTCAGCAGCCATGATACGTAAAGTGAGCGAGGTGATTACTTGGCTTCCGCGCGATCCAGTTTCGCCAGGTACTTGTCTACATTCTTGTTGAGTTGCTCCTGGCATCCGCCACAGCACAGGAACACGGTTCGGCCGTTGACGGCGACCTTGAAGGGAACTCCCATCGAACCCAGCGGCGCATCGCTGACGGGGCAGACCTTCTGCTTCTGCGCAAGGCGCGGTCTTCGGGCGGCAACTTCGCCAGCTCTTCGCTTACGTCGGCGTCCGCCTCGTTGCCGGAATTGGCAGGCTGGGATTGTGGCCCGTGCGATGCCGTCGCCGGGCCGGCGTCCGGGCCGTCTTTCGTGGCTGAAGTGCTACACCCCGAGCCAAAGATGAAAGGGAGAAGAAAGATCGGCGCCCAAAGGCCGTATCGAACCGGAATTCGCAACATGGTTGGTCTCCTCGCGAGTCTTGATTTCGTAGCATGAGGGTCAAGGGCCACGCGCCCTGCCAAGCACGCCAAACTAATGGTCGTTGCTCCGCGCAAGGGGCGCTGACAGCCGCGCAAAATGAACCTGGAGAGGTCTGGTCGACGGCAGAAAAAAGGCAGCGCGAGCGATGTTCTACAGCGCGCGCAGTTGCCCTCTTGAAGTGCCGATTAGATGACCAAACGGCAGAGTGTGCTCAGACGTTCAAGCGACGTAGAGCCAAGGAGAAATGACCGCTGAGCAGCCTGGGCGAGAACCACCGAGGGGACGACCACCGCAACGGTCGCCACGGTATCGGAGGATAAGCCTAGTGAAGACTTCGTGTTATCCGTCCGCGAATTGCCCGGCAACGGAACGGGCGCGGGGGCCGATTTGTTCGCTGCGCAGTGGCACGGCCCGCCTTTGCAGCAACAGCAGCATCTCCCCTTGCCACCGCAGCAGCATCGGTGCCGTGCCGAAGACGCCGCCCGCGGCGGGAAATGACTCCCGCAATCGCAAGACATCGCGGACAGGGTTTCCGCCGGGACCAATATGGCGGCCAGCCATACGAAGGCGTTCGCGGTGATGCTGTTATAGAATCGCATTAGGCCGGCTTGGTATCTTGCGGGGTCAAGGCCGCCGCAGGTTTCGATTTGCCCGCACGGTCTATCCGATCGACGCCGAATCCGCTTCAACTTTACCGTCTCTGCCCAACGAAGTCAACAATAATGCAACCCACTGCGCACCCAGGGCGGGGTGAGGAGACCTCCTCATGACAGAAACTAATACTGATTATGAGGTTGTGACGTAAGGCGATCGCACGAATTCCTAGCGGCGACAAACATCACCGGCTGGCGAATCATTCGCCTTCGCCGCTCCGCAACGTCCCCACCGGCTGTCCCACCGCGCGCTCCAGTTCAGCCAGGCGTTGATGGTACTCGGCGATCGACTGGTAGTACAGTTCACGCTGGGCGTAGAGTTGCCGCTCGGCGTCCAAGAGCCGGAGGAAGTCGAGCTTGCCGCTGGTGTAGTTGGCCAGCGCCGAGTCAAGGCTCCGCTGGGCCGCCGGGAGAATCTTCTCCTCGTAGAGGTGAACGACACGCCCGCTCTGGGTGGCCCGATCTAGCCCTGCTTGAACCTCGTAATGCACCTGGTCGAGCCGATCCTGATACTCGGCCGAGCGTTGCGCGACCCGGTTCTCCGCCTCGCACACCGCCGCCGACCGCCGCGCATAACGGATCGGTAGGTTGATGTCCATGCCTACTTCGGCGCGCATATTGTCGGGCATGAAGGCATCGTACCTGGCGACCAGGTTCACATCGGGGTAGTATGCCCTGTTCGCCAAGGCGAGGTTCGCCTCCTCGGTCTGAATCCGGGCTTGGAGGGCATACAGATCAGGCCGGCAGTGGGTGGCCGCTTCCTGTAACGCTTCAGCGGCCGGCAGCGAATCGGCAATCGCGACCTTGGCGGGCGGCGGCGGCAGCGGATGATTGGCCTCGCGGTGCAGCAGGGTATTGATCCGTGCAACCGCCACTTGTTCGTCGCGCGTCAACTCGAAACGGCGGCCCTCCAGGCTGCCAAGCTCCACGTCCGCTTGGAGCACATCCTGTTGCGTGGCTTGACCCACTTGATACTTGCTGGTGGCAATTTCGCGGAACTGGTTCAAGAGGCGGCGCGTCGAGGCGTTCACGTCCATCTGCCGCCGGGCCAGGTAATAGTCATAGAATGCCGTCCTGGCCGCTTCCGACAGCCGCAGCCGGGCGTCGCCGATGTCGCCTTTCATCGCCTCGGCCTCGGATGCCGCCACGCCGCCGCGCAGCGCCCGCTTGCCTGCCCAGGGAACTTTCTGCGAGGCTTGCACCATCCAGCCGCCGCCGTCCATCGTGCCCAAGCCGTTGGTGGGGGTAATCATGTAGCTGAACATGGGGTCGTCGAGCGAAACGGCCTGCGGGTAGCGCTGCGCCGCGGCCCGCCATGCGGCCGAAGCTGCCTGGAGCGAAGGATTACGAGCTTGCACCGCGGCCACCAGTTGCGCCACCTGCAATTCGGCCTGGCCGAGGAACGGGTCGCAGGGATCGTCCCACCGATAGGGTGACTGCGGAGGCACTGGCTCATCGGCTTCCTGTTTCGAGTCGCCAGCTTTCGGGACCGATTGCCCGGGCAGCGGGACCGGCTGAACGGGACCAGGCGGGACTCCTTCCGGGAGTGGAGCGGGGCCATCCGAGGGTTTCGGCGGCGCGGGCGGGCTCTCGATCGGGGCCTGGTAGGCAACCTGCAAAGCCCTCGCGGTCGTCGGCGACTTTGCTTGAGACCCTTCCGCGCGGGCGGTGACAGGAAGCGTTCGGGTAGGATCGGCTTCCGCGGAGACTGAGGCCGGTTCATTGACCACGGCTGCGCCGCGGCGCCCGCCGGTCGGCGACGCGCAGCCCGTTAGGGCTGTGAGCAGGACCAGTACCAGGTATTGGTCGGCTGTTGTGAGCTGCGCCATCTGTTTCGCCGTCGTGGCTACGCGACTTCGGGGGTTAGGCCATTACTCCGCTCCGGGAGCACAATGCTGCCTATTCCGCCAGCGAATTGCCGGCCCTTGGATCAAATCGTTCCGTTACAATCGTAACGGCCAGAGTTTTCGCCAACCGCGCTACAACCGGCAAAACCGATACAGATTGCCTGTTTTAACAGAGTATTACTTGCGGGGTTTGCCAGAGGTAATCGCCCCGGGGACGAAGCAGCGCGCCGCCGTCGGGGCGGTTGCGGCTATGCCGCTTCGGCGCGAATTGGGCGGATACGCCCCGGGCGGTGCCGGGCCGCAAGGATCACAGGGAAGAGCACTGGCAAGCCAGTGGCACGCAAGCGGGACTTCCAGGCGGGACCCGTGTGGTAAGTCCGGCTGCGGCCCCGGACGATGTGCCGCCGCAATCATCACGTCCCGTCCGGCAGACGGGACCTACCGTCCCCGTTCGGCCACCTAGGCCGTCGTCCCGCTCCGAAACCGATTCTCGCACTGACCGCTTCGCCGATTCCCGGCCCCGCGAGCCGTTCCGAACAGCACGGGCAAGCCTGTGGCACCCAAGGACGGCCAGTGCCACCCGCCCGCTCTTGCGAGGTCATGGCTATCAGCTCCACAAACGGTTGGGATAGCCCCACGTAGGATAAACTCTCCACCTACCAAGCCGACTACGGCATCTACCCGCCGTGCGCCCAGAACCAGGGTTTGCAGGTCCGCCTCCAGCGTGCGGTAGGGATAGGAGTCGAAAAACTCGATTTGCACGTCACCCTCCCATCGAGGGGCCTGGACGGCCATTTCATCGTTTTTCTGTTGTCTTGCCGTCTTGGCAGCCGAAGGGTATACTTACTTAGCCGGTGGACAAAAGTCGGCTCCATGCCGTGTGGCCGCAGGGCCTCGCCCCTGTGACCCTATATCCATCGGTTTATTTTTTGCGCGCTTCCAGGCTCAGTCGCCTGCTCTGCGTATAAAAGACTCCGTATCTGGCCTCCCTCGTGTCGTCCATATCATGCACGACGACCGTCTTGGGCCAAATGAGATTCAGGTAGCGATCTTCGCCCCGTTCGTAGAAGCGCTGCAACGCCCAGAGGAAATAATCCACGGCCTGTAGCCCTGGGCAATCCTTGGGACTAGCGGCAGTGATCTCGACCGTCGCCTTGCACCTCACTCCAAGATCCGATTCAAATTCCCGGCGAGCCTGGTCGATGGCGGCCTGCAATGCTTTGTTCCGGTCGCTTCGGCCTCGACGCGCGAACCAGATGCGGAAGTGGTCGGCCTGGTAGAAGCGACGTTTGAAGAGGTGCCGCACCAGCGAGTCATAAAGTTCGTTCTCGTTATAACGATAGCCCGGGTTGCGTTCGTTTTCCTGGCGCACGTAGGCGAGCACCTGGAATTTGTCGCGGACGACGGCGTAGAACTTCAACGGATGCCGCATCAAGAGGCTGAAGACCTCGCGTCGGACCTCCGGCACGTCGTCCTTGGCATGAAAGGCGATCGCCGTCTTGCCTCCGTCCGGTTGCATGGACGGCACGCCGTTGAAATAGGGATCGGCCAACAGACGGGCGCGGAGCTGGCCAAGGTCTCGCCCCAGCGTTTCCAGATCGTCGACATCGACCTTGCCGAGCATGAAGTAGGACGAGCACCCCTCGGCGCCGACGAGAATCTTGCCCCGCGCGTCGAAGAGCGTAGGATTTCCTGCCTCATCGACGAAGTAGTGAATGACAATCCGGTCAGGATCGTTCGCGGTGGCCATGATTACGGCTTATCGGGCGGCTGGGCCGTGGTCCAGCCCCGCCCCAGCAGGTCGATCACGAACTCGACGGAGATGCGCGTTCCCTTGATGATCGGCTTGCCCACCAGTACGGCGGGATCTATGGTAATGCGATCTTGCCAGCTCATGATTATTACTCCTCCCGGTTACCGTGCCTTCGTGAGCAGTATCCGCCCTGGAGCAATCTGCTCAGCGTGCGGGACGCCGGGATACCTTTCATGCCTGCCGACGCTCGTCAATGAGTTCGCGTTTGCCCCCCTTCTCCCGTTCAAACCTTAGGCCAGTCAAATGCCGCCGCCTTGACGCGTCGGTAATTCTCGTCGAGCAGCGGCTGCAACAGGATGATGGCCGCGATGCGCCGGGCGATGTTGGTCGCTTCGCGGGCCTCTTCCAGCTTCAGGGCCCGGCCAAGGATTTCAGCTTCCCGGTAGCTCAGCCATTTTTTGATGACCTGATACCCGCCGATGGTATACTCCCATACGTTCAGCGGGATGTTGCGCCAGTAGGCCGCCTCGTTCAGGCACACGTCAAACGTCCTCTCGCCCAGCAGCTTCCGCGCATCCCTGGCCGATATGGCCCGTGCCATTGCTTCAGCATCGAGGGCGTCGGCTTCGGCATCGCTGTACGCGCGCTCCGCCAGCCTGCCCTTGGCGGGCATCGTCACGCCTTCTTTGCCCTTGTGCCCCCAGCCGGCCGTTACTGCCAGGTCACCGCCCGCCGTGTCAAGCTGCCCGCGGCCGGTCTTGCTCATTACGGCGATGGTCTTGAACACGGGGGCAATCTTCCCGCACGTCACGCCCGGCACGCCGGCTTCCGTGTCGAGAAATGCGGCAACTTGCTCGCCCAGTATCGCCGATGATTCGAGGGTCTTACGGTCGGATGGAAGCGGGATTCGGGGCCAATCCTGCCGCAAAGCACCACCGTTCTCCGCGCGGTAGCCGGGTGCCTGGAGAACGGCCAAGGCGTGGTAGAATAAAGCCTCCTCTTCGGCGCAAAGGCTTGATACATATCTCGCTCCTGCTTCGCTTAGATTGGCCTTTCGTCCCGGCCCTTCGATCAACGTTGCAGCGTCGGTTGGCGTGCGGTCATACAGGGGAAAGCAACTCGCACAGCGGTCCATCAAATCAACGCAGCCGATGCTGCGAATAACCTGTGGAGTGGACCATTCGCGTCGCGGCTTCTGCTGACTCACGATCCATACGTTGCCTTGACCCACATTTGGACGATAATCGCTGCGCTTCTCATCAAGGAGCTTTGTTTCGGGCTCCCAGTAGAGCCACCGGACATCAAAGGGTCGGTAGGAGTACCGCACAACGTTGTCAGGCAGGAATCCCCGTTTCAGCAATTGGGCACGCACAGCCTTCGCGTCGAATCGCTTCGTACTCACTGTTGCGTCGCGCAATCTCGCGCAATTCATCGTCGCCCACTTGTGGATTGAAATACTGCTGCATCCGCTCGACGAGTCGATCGCGGTCGATATCGACTACTACGCCGTCGCGACTTGTCTTGACCCCCGGAAAGAATCTGCGCAACAGTTCGGTCAAGCGAGGCCATCGGAAGTAGTTTTCCATCGCCAACGAGGGAACCAACGGAAAGCCGGTCGCCCAATGGGGCGTCACGACCTCGTACCCCTTCGGTTCGTTCTCCGTCGCGGCCTTCAGCAAGTCGCATAGTTTCGCGGCCCCCCAGAAGTGCCGAAATACCACCGCGGCACCGTCGGTGTGCGTTGCTTTCCGGGTTAGCATGGCGATGGCCGTCCCCACTTGGATGCCTTCGCGGTTCTGCGGCGTGGAAAACACGCTGGGATCGGGCTTGCCGTCGGGCGTCGTCTTGCCGGTCTTGTACTTGTCGCCGTTAAGGCAGTCGATCCAGATTCGGTCGAAGGCTTCGAGAAACCGCTCACGCATTCCGTTATGGCTGCGCCCGTCAAGCCACGAGTAGTTGGAAATAAAGCAGACGATCCCCTCGCCGCTCATTTCCGCGATGCGGCGTTCAGCCATGCGGAAAAAGCGGACGTAAAGGTCGTTTAGCCCCTGGCCTTCCGGAGGCGGGGCCTGCTTCGTGGTGCGATACGCCGTCGTCAGTGACCGTTCTTCCTCCAGCGCCACACCCGCGTAGCCGTTGTAGGGTGGGTTGCCCAGCACGACGAGTATCTTCTTGTCGCGTTTGACATGCTCGGCCGCGTCGCGTTCCGCCTGTAGCTCGGCCCATGCCATAACCTTTTGCTTCGGACCCTTGGGCGGCTCCCAGCCTGTGAGCGCGTTGGTCAGGTACACGCCGACGCGCTCATTCTTGCCGTGGGCCAACGGCGCGCCTTGGGCTTGCAGCATCAACCCCAATTGCAGGTGCGACACCACGTAAGGCGCGGGCAAGATCTCAAAGCCGAAGATCCGCTCCATCGCTGCTTGTTTCACGTCGCACGGCACAAAGTCATCGCCGCCCTTGTCGCGCAGCGTGGCCGTGATGCTGTGCAGCACCTCCACCAGGTACGCGCCCGTGCCGCAACAGGGGTCCAGCACGATCACGTTGGGATCGGCCAGCCCGTCCGGCAGGTCCAACTCTTCGCGCAAGACCCGATCCACGCGGGCTACCTGATACTTGACGATTTCCGGCGGCGTGTACCAGACGCCCAACGCCTTGCGCAGCTCCGGGTCGTAGGCTTCCAGGAATGGCTCGTAGAAGTATTGAACCGCGTGTTGATCCTCGAAGCGGCCAAAGAACCCGGCTCGATCCACGCGGTTCAACACGCCACCGGCCCAATCCAGCACTTCCACCAGCCCCAGCGGCCCCAGCCGGCTTGGCTTGGCCACTTCTTCATACAAGGTTCGGATGAAGGGAACGTGCAGGGTCCATTCGGTCGTCCGCCAATCGAACTTCGCCCTGGGGCCGGGGTTGTCCTTGTGCCAGCGGACCCAGCCCGAGAAGACGCCGTAGAAGAGGGTTTGCACCAAGGTGGATCGGAAGAAATGCTCGCCCTTATCGCCGGTGAATTTCATGCCCAGGGCATCTTCCAGGGCGGAGCGGACGGCTTGAAGGGCGGGTAATTCCCTCTGCCGCTCGACGCGCACGAGCGCATCGCGGGCGTAGGATGCCAGGAACCACGCTAAGTCTCTTGGATTGGTCAACGGCGCGGCGTGGAGACAGCACCGCTTGATAAACTCGATAAACTGCTCGCCCTGGGCTTTGGCCGTGTCGCGACGATGCGCGAGCTTGCGTTGCCAGAAATCCGACTCGCTGTCGGCCAAGGCATAGGATTCCCGCTCCGCCGGCTCGCCCGTCGGCCCGCGCTCGACAATCAGGAACTCGCGCAGGTTGGAGACCAGCACGATGCCATATTCTCCCAGGTACTGTTTGACCTGCTCCGAGGCGGCAATCGCCTTGGTGCCGGGCTTGGTTCCCTTGGCTTCGATGGCGCCCTGCGCCGGCAGTTGGCCCGCCTTAGGGGCGTTGTCGGCTTGGCGTTGGAATTGGTCCGCGGTGAACAGCCCGCCATCAGGCATTCCGGCCCCAAGGTTCCTCAGGTTCATCACACAGCGAACCTTGGGCCTAAGGGTCCTACCCACGGCGTTAAAGAGGTTGGACAGGCAGGGATAGTAGGACGTTTCGGAAACGCCGGCGCTCGTGTCGCGGATTGCCTTCAGTTCGGAAAGGTATTCTTCAAGAATGTGCCGCGAAGCACCTGCCTGTTCGTGGGACTCACGATGCGTCGTTTCGTCGTCGGCACTTCGCTCGGCCATGCCAGGGGCTCCCGTGCGCTGGTATCGCAAGCGTCCAGTTTACCCCGGCACGGACGGGTTGAAAAGACGTAGCGCCAAAACGTCCGCGGCACCCAGCCGGCCGCGCCGGCATGACTTTCGTGTTTCAATGTAGTAGGCACACGCCCTGTGCCGTCCAGAGCGGCACACGGCGTGTGCCTACTACTTTGGCGACAACCTCTCAAGTCGCTTCTTGCAGACCCTTCCATTCCCCTCTGCCGGCGTCCCAACGAGAGTGCGCAGTCGGGCAATGGTGTCCGGCGCGTCCCCCGGGCTTGCACGGGCGGACGTATGGCGGGGGCGTGAAAACTCACCCGAGGATAGCCCCGATGACGCAACGTTCGGGTGCTGTCAACAATCGTCCCGGAAAACGGACGTCGTGCCACGAATCGCCTGGAAGAAAGGACTTCGTGCCGCGAATCGTCCGGAAGAAAGGACTTCTTGCCAGAAAACGCCCGGGGGAAAGGACTTCGTGCCAACGAGCGGCAAGTCAAATGGACCGGTTCCGCCTGCTCGGCGGGACTTTGTTTCCTCTACTCCTGCACTCGTCAAACCGCTGTCTTGGCCTAAGTGGTTGTCCGCAAAAAAGATGGGCCGACGGCGAAAGCCAGCGGGAACCATCCGGGGGATAGGGTCAATCCCCCGCCTGGTGAAAAAAAGGGAATTCGTGTTCTTGAAGTGCGCCCCGCTCTGATACATTCCGGCCCAGCGGCCCCCCGAGCTACGGCGGCAGGCGATCGACATGGCCCGTCGTGGAACGCAGGCAGCGGAGGTTACGCCGGATTGTTCATGGCCAAACACCAGCCCGACGCGCGAGCGAGGGACTGCCAACGAGTTACCCTCGCTTGCGCGTCGGGCTAGTGTTGAGCAGCCTGCGCCTGGATGGCACGCCCATGACTAATCCGGGGTGGTTGCTCAGAGCAGGCCCGCCAGTTTTGCCAGATCGGGATGGGCCGGCGGACGCTCAGGTGGCGGTGGCCAGGGCGGGGCGCTCGGCCTGACGCTGTTCGGCGCGGCCGGTGTCGATCGCCAGACGCATGGTCACGGACCAGCAGCCCTCGGCGTCGGGCAGGACGATCCAGTGCGGCTGCACGACGACCGACTGGTGTACCAGCTCGAAACCGCTTTCGGACTGGCTGACCGTCTCCAGGGGGAAGGTCCAGAGGCTCGTGGGCCGCGAGGTCTTCAGGCCCACGTCCAGGCCCAGCCACTCGTCGACCAGCCCGAAGCCCATGGCGTCGACGAGGTCCAAGCGGGTGCCGAGGTGGCCCAGGCGGCGGTGCTCGGCGTCATAGAAGTAGCGGTCGTCGGCGCCGGCGGGCATGCCGGCGAAGTTGAGCTCGACGGCGAAGTGCAGCGGCCGGTTGGCGGGCAGGTTCTCCAGCAGGTAGGCGACCTCCAGCATCGAGCTGCCGGCGCCCAGCGTGATCGCCTTGGTGATCCGCAGGGGGATGCCCGAGGCGTTGCCGTCGCGGCTGAGCTGCACCTGGATGCGGTCGGGATTGCGGCGGAGCCGGGCCTCGTAGACCGCCTGCACGAAGTCGCCCCGCTGCGGCGCCTGCCCGGAGGCCACGGCGGAAAGCGTGGCGTCGTTCTCGTAGAACAGGTCCACCAGCGACTTGCGGGGATAGGTATCGTACTGGATCCGCTGGTCGAGGCCTTCCTGCTTGAAGACCACGCGGTCGTGGATGCTGGCGCAGTGGTTGCCGCTGGGGTTGGCGCCGGCCAGGACCTTGCGGTGATAGGGCTCGGGCCGGCGGGTAAGGGTGGCCAGGAGATTGTGGCAGATGGAGCGCACGTCGAGCTCGTAGATCTGCCCGCCGCGGTGGGGCGCGATCAGGGCCATCAGCTTGTCGTTGGCCAACTGCACTTCCGGGCGGGCGTCGAAGTTGAAGTCCTCGGCCTTCGACTCGACCCAGGGCTCCGCTCGCCCGGCCGCCTGGTCCAGGAGGTTGTCGGCGGCGATCAGCCGCTGGTAGACGGCGTTGCGGAGGTGCGGCAGGTAGATGCCGCCGAAGGCCCCGTGCCAGTAGCCGCAATTGCACTGGCCGCGGTAGAGCTCGCTGCGGGCCTGCTCGATCAGCTCGCCCGACGCGCCGGCCTCTTCCGCCTGCGCCAACCGCCGGCTGACGCCCATCATGCGGCAGTACATCTCGTCGGCCTCGGAATACTTCACCTTGAAGTTCCGCCAGAAGCCGCCGCGGACGAAGCGCTTCAGCACCGGCCAGCGATGGTCCTGCTCCATCTCGTGCGACACGCGGCCGTACTCCACCTGCTGATCGGTGGGCAGGGCCCATTCGGTCATCTCGCGGTAGCTGCCGTCGGGCAGGTAGATCTTGCCCAGCGGCAGCAGGTGATCGACCGACTCGGCCAGCGTGGTCACCTGGATCCAGCCCTGGTTGTCCCTCAGCACGTCGAAGAACCGCTCCAGCCAGCGGTCCTGGTAGCAATGGCGATGGGTCTCGGGCCAGGTGCCGAACTTCTCGCCGTCGTCGCCGAAGACCACCACCGAATCGGGATGCTCGTCGGCGATGCGGGCCAGGTAGTCGATCGTCTCCTGCGGCTGGCCGAAGGGGATCAGGTAGCGCAGCCGCTCGCTGCCAGGGAAGATCGACATCACCTGTCCGTCGTCCTCGGTGAGGTAGTGGCCGAAGAGCTGGGACTCGATCAGGCCGGCGTTCTTGAAGTGGAAGTCGTCCAGCAGGGTGTATTCCATGCCGGCGGCGACCAGGTCGCGGGTGTAGGACTGCTCCCAGACCCGCTCCGGCATCCACATGCCGCGGACCGTGGCGTGCAGGCGGCTGGTCAGCCACTGGCAATAGCGGCGGATCTGCCCGATGCGGTCGCGGGAGGGGATCATCGCCAGGATCGGCTCGTAGCACGGCCCGCCGACAATCTCGATCCGCCCGCCGGCGACCAGCTCGGCCAGGTGGTCGAGATACTCGGGGTGCCGGGCATCGAGCCACTCCGTCAGCGAGCCGCTGATATGCAGCGCAGATCTTCAGCGACTCGTAACGGCTGAAGACCTCGAGGAAGGGACGATAACTGTCCTGGAAGGCCTGCTCGAAGACGTTCTCGAAATTGCCGGTCGGCTGATGATTGTGGAATACCAGGACGAATCGAATGGGCTTGGGCATCGTTACTAGCTTGTGCTTGGGGATCGGCGGTGCGGGAGAATGTAGGGTGGGACAAGCTCGCCCGAGCGAGCGCCGGCCCACCAGTTCTTCGCGGTTTCGGTGGGCCGGCGCCGCCGGAGGCGAGCTTGTCCCACCCTACGTGGAACCTACGGAGCCAACTAATTCATCGGCAGCGCTGGCCCAGTTTATCCAGTTCCCTTGATCGAAATATCTTGTGGCTCAAACGACTCGACTTCCACGTCGCGGAGGAAGGCGGCCGCATCCTCCGGCGGCACGGGATTGATGTAAAAACCGGTACCCCACTCAAATCCGGCGGCCTTGGTCAAACTCGGCATAATCTCTATATGCCAGTGATAATGCGCCAACTCCGGCGTGTCAAAGGGGGCCGTATGGATGATGTAGTTGTAGGCAGGCCGGTCCAAGGCCGCTTCGATCTTGGCGATCACCTGCCTGATCACCCCGGAAAGCTCATCCACGCCGTTCTTCTGGATATGCTCGTAATGGCTGGAGTGGATTTTAGGCAGGACCCAGGTCTCGAAGGGGAAACGGCTGGCAAAGGGGCAAAAGGCGACAAAGCCCGGCCCGTCCACCACGATCCGCTTCTCTCCTGCCAACTCCTGCTGGATCATGTCGCAGTAGACGCAACGGCCGCGATAATTGCAGAACTCCAGCGAGCCGTTCATCTCCTCCCAGACGTTGATGGGCACGATCGGCGTGACGATCAACTGGCTGTGGGTATGTTCCAGCGAGGCCCCGGCCGCGGCCCCCACGTTCTTGAAGATCATGCCGTAGACCAGGCGGCGGTCCTTCTTCAAGTCCACCAGCCGGTCGCGGTAGACCCAGAGCACCTCGCGGAGCTCCTCTTCGCTCAGTTGGGAGGTGCTGACCAGGTGCTTGGGCGACTCGATGATCACCTCGTGGGCGCCCACGCCCCGCATCATGTCGTAGATGCCCTCGCCGCGCTTGTTCAGATCCCCCTCGATCTCCAGCGCGGGGAACTTGTTGGGCACCACCCGCACCCGCCACCCCTGCCGGTTGCGGACCGAGCCGGCATTGCGATAGGCGAGGATTTCGCCGGGCGTCTTGTCCTCGTTCCCTTCGCAGAAAGGGCAGAAGCGCCCCTGGCGGACGTGCGGCGTCGATTCGAAGTCGTGCGGCCGCTTGGCGCGGCTCTTGGCCACGATCACCCAGCGTCCGACGATCGGGTCTTTGCGAAGATCAGGCATGAAGGACTCGCATCAAGGAAAACAATCACGAAAGCCCGAAAGGAAGAAAACGCGAAAGGAGACAATATCCAGAATGCGAGAGCATAGCAACATTGTCTGCTTTGCACCTTCGCACCTTCACGTGAGCCTTATGTCTTTTCGGGTTTTCGTCCTTTCGGGTTTTCGTGATTCCTTGCCTTCTCTTTCCAGCCATGTCGTTTTATGCTTGCCACATGATCAGCTCGTAGTCGGGGGAGGGAACGGCGATTTCGATCGCGCCTTCGGGCGGCACCCGCTCGATCGATTGGCCGCCGCGCAGCTAGCTCGAGAAAGAACTGGATCGGGTCGTCGGTGGCTACGGCCAGGCTGCGGCAGGGAATGCCTAGCTCGAAGATCAGGTCCGAGGCCGCCTCGACCCCCGACTCGGCCACCGGCACGCCGTCGTGGCAGAGTTCGACGGAGAGTTCCCGCTGCCCCGGCCGGTCGACCGACAGCTCGAAGCCCCGCGGCTGGGAAAAAATCACCCGCAGCTTCTCGACTTCCCCCAGCCGCTCGCGGAAGGCGCCGCCGCGGGCGTCCAGCCGAATCACCAGCCGGTCCGTGCCGAAGCCGAAATAGAGATCCGAAAGCAGTCCCTCCTGGGTCATGCTCATGGTTCCGCGGGAGCCGCCGCAGGCGTAGTGGCCGGCGTTGATCCACTCGAAGTAGGTCCTCCGCCCGTCCACCTTCACCTTGAGGATGCCCGTGGGCAAGCTGTGCAGCCCCTGGCGGTTGCCCTGGCTGATGGGCTTGGCCAGCTCGGACGGCGGCGCCTCGCCGAGCGAGGCATAGACGTTCTGAAGGTGTTTGCGGAAGAGTTGATCGAACAGATCGTCCTGGGCGGAGCTGTGGGAATCGCCGAACCACCAGAACCAGTCGCTGCCTTCGGCGATGAGCATCTCCTTCCAGGCCTGCTGGAGCTGCTCGGCGGTGTGGGCTTTCGCGGCGGCGGCCTGGGCCAGGTGCTGCCGCGTCTGGTGCAGGAGGTCCCAGGCGCGGTTGCACTCCGGGTGGCCGATCCAGATGCCGAAGTTGTGCTGGATCCAGCTTCCGGGGAAAAGCTGCCCGAGCTTGTCGGTCGCCGGGTGCTGCTGGAGATAATCGCAGACCCGCACGGGCTTGATCTTGGGATGCCGGAGGATGCGGCGATAGAGCGACCGCAGGAAGTCGACGCCGCTGTTGGGGTAATACTCCCAGCAGTTCTCGCCGTCGAGGATGATGCTCACCAGGGTGGGGCGGTGGCCGGCGTTGGCGCCGGTGGCCAGGCCCATGGCCTCGAGCTTGCCGAGGAAGTCGTTGACGGCCTCCTCGGCGGCGTAGCGTTGGTAGTGGAAGCCGATCTGGTCGCTCATGGCGTGGTCGCGGAAGAGGATCTGCAACTGCCGGCCGCTCTCTTCCACGCGCCAGGGGCGGTAGAGCATTTCCGGGTTGCGGAGGTAGCCGTTGCCGTCGCGCGAGATCCAGCCGTCGGTGGAGCAGGAGAGGATCTCTTCGTCGGTGGCGATCCACTGGATGCCGGCGTCGGCGATGGCGGGGATCACGCCCTGGCAGACCGAGCCTTCGGCGGGCCACATGCCCCGCGGTTTCTGGCCGAACAGCCGCTCGTGGTACTCGACGGCAAGACGCACCTGCTCCTGGACGTCCTCCGGGATAGCGGTCGAGGATGCTTGGGCAGTTTGACGTCGGGCATCGCCCGGCGGGCCAGCCGCTTGTCCCACAGCAAGGGCAGAATCGGATGGTAAAAGGGCGTCGTCGTCAGCTCGATCTGGCCCCGCTGCTCGAGCTTCGCGTGCAACGGCACGACCTGGCGGAGATACTCCATCTGCCGCTCCAACAGCCAGAGCTTCTCCTTCTCCGTGTAGTGACGGCCCTTTTTGCGGAACTCGGCCAGCTCGGCATCGCTCTCGAAGGCCAGCGGGTGGAACCAGACCAGGTTCGACCAGCATTGCAGATCGAGAAGGTCCTTCTTGCTGAACCTCCGCCGGGCCCGCTCGCTCGAATCGACGTGGAATCCCCGCTTCTGGTAGAGCTCGTGGTAGCGGGCAAAAGGCCGGATCATTTGATCCGGGTTCACCATGAAGAAGTTGTCCAGGAGGTAGTGGACGTCGCGCTGCGCCCAGGCCGTCGGCCGGGAGCCGGGAGACCCGCAGGTGCGCGTCCTCGTGGCCCGACTCGGTATACGCCAAGAGCTGCACCAGCAGGCTGGGCACCAGGTTGATCGTCGAGTGCAGCTCGGGGACTTCCTCCAGCAGCTTGGCCATGCCCCAGTAGTCCTTGACTCCGTGGAGGCGGACCCAGGGCATGGGCGTGTCCTGGCTGACGTCGTCCGGATAATAAGGCTGGTGTTGATGCCAGAAAAATGCCAACGCGACGTCGTGCATGGCTCTCCTTAGCTTCCTCGATTCGTTGACGACGAGTAGGGTGGGACAAGCTCGCGAAGCGAGCGCCGGCCCACCAGTTCTACCGACACTCGGTGGGCCGGCGGCCGCCACGGCGGCCTGGTCCCACCCTACGGCTGGCTGAACCCGGAACGCCACGCAGCGCGTTCCCTACACTGCTCCGTCCCCCCCGCCGGCCTGCTTCATCCGTTGGATCGTCTGCTGGTAGAGACTGGCGTACTGGACCGCGCTGCGGGTCCAGGACCAGTCCTGCTTCATGCCCGTGGCGATCAGTTGCCTGGAGACCTCGGGTCGATGGCAGGCATCGTAGCGCGGCGCAGAGTCTCGCCCAGCGCCTGTACGTTGTCCTCACGGAAGCTGAAGCCGTTGGCCGTGCCGGCGGCCAGGTTGGCCGGCGTAGCGTCGACGATCGTATCGGCCAGCCCGCCCGTCTCGCGGACCACCGGCACCGTGCCGTACTTCAAGCTGTACATCTGGTTCAGCCCGCAGGGCTCGAAACGGCTGGGCATGAGGAACAGGTCCGCCCCGGCCTCGATGCGATGGGCCAGGACGTCGGAGAACTCCAGCCGCACGGCCACCCGCTCGGGGTACAGCCGGGAAAAACGCTCGAAGATGCGGTGGTACTTGGGATCGCCTTTGCCGAGGATCACCCACTGCACGTCGGACCGCTCCATCCACTCCGGGATCACCTCGGCCACCATGTCCACGCCCTTCTGCTCCGACAGCCGGCCGACCATGCCGATCAGCGGCACGCCCGCCCGGGGAGGCAGGCCCAGGTCCTTTTGCAGGGCCTCTTTGGCGGCCGGCTTCCCCTGCTCGACCGTCTCGGCCGAATAGTTCACCGGCAGGAAGGCATCGGTGGCCGGGTTCCACTCCTTCTCGTCGATCCCGTTGAGGATTCCCGAGAGCACGCTCCGCCGGTACTGCAACACGCCCTCCAGCCCGCAGCCGAAAGCCGGGGTCTGGATCTCCTGGGCGTAGCGCGGGCTGACGGTGTTGATCGAGTCGGCGAAGACCAGGCCCGTCTTCAGCAGGTTGAGTTGACCGTAGAACTCCATCTCGTGCCAGTTGAAGTGTTTCCAATCCAGCCCGGTCAAGAGCATGTCCCAGTGCCAGAACTTGCCCTGGAAGGCCATGTTGTGGATGGTGAACAGGCTGGCGATCTCGCGGTAGCGAGGCAGGCTGCGGTACTCGATCTTGAGGTAGGCCGGCAGCAGACCCGTCTGCCAGTCGTTGGCGTGCAGCACGTCGACCTTCAGGTCCAGAAGCCGGATGGCCTCCATCACGGCGCGGCAGAAGAAAACGAACCGCTCGCAATTGTCCTTGTAGTCTTCGCGTCCCAAGGCGTAAAGCTCGTCACGGTCGAAATACTGGTCCTGCTGCACGAGGTAGACCGGCACGTCGCTATTGGGCAGACGGCTTTCCAATAAACGTCCGGCGACCGTTTTGCTGCCGATGGGGACGATGAACTCGATGCCCAGCGGCCGCAGCGGCGTTCCGCAATACTTCGCCTGGCGGTAGGCGGGCAAGATCACCGCGGGTTGGTGCCCGAGCCCCGCCAGGGCCAACGGTAGCGCGCCGCAAACGTCCGCCAACCCCCCCGTTTTGGCGAAGGGAACCGCTTCACTTGTGGCCACCAGGATCTTCACAATCGACAACTCCTTGCGCCCGTCGAAGCCCGCCATGACAAGCATACTTTGCAGACCGTCGCGAAAGGGAACGCTGCCGAGTAACCTTTCCGCAACAGAAACTAATTAGTTTCTGTTGCGGAAAGAGCAGCGTGGCTGGATCGTCGCCTTTCGCTCCGCGAAAGTGGCGTGGCTTGACCGCTACTTTCGCGGAGCGAAAGGCGACACAGGACCTTCTGCAACAGGTACTAATTATACGGAGTTTGCTGGAAGCGTCGTGCTCACCTCACAGCTATACTGCACGCGGACGAAAATGAGACGTTTCCGCCGCGGGCATAGTAACCCGAAGCGTAAGCGAGGTAACAGGTTACGTCCCTCGCTAACGCTTCGGGTTACTATTAGTCTCGCCCGCGTGCAGTATAAGGGGACGGCCGAAGCGAGGATTGCTCCTCGCAATGGGGGGTAACCCACCATGTCCCATCTCCCGGAGACCGATGGGGCAAGAATCGCGTCGTTGCGGGTTCGTGTGGCGTCCCCACACCCCAACCTTCTCCCGGCAGGACTACCAGACGCCGGTCAGCTTCAGTACGTAGTCCTTGCGGGCCGCCACGCTCTTGGTGTCGGTGCTGCTGGCGATATCGGCTGCGGTCACCGTGTCACCGGCAATGTTCCCGATCAGAATGTCGAAGAGATAGCCGGCCCGGACCGAGGAGAGCTTGACGCTGTCCGCGCCGGCCACCAGCGAATCACTCCCCGGCGAATCGGTGAGGAAAATCTGGTCCACGGGCCGGCTGGCGGGGGCCGTGGGGTTGAACTGGATGTGCTGGAACAACTTGGCCTGGTTGTCATAGGCGCGGCCCTTGGAGTTTTTGCCGGTCATCGTCGAGAGGTTGCCGCCGACCGACGAGCTCCAGCCGCTGTCGAAGATCGCCGGGTTGACGCCGTCGAAGAACTTGGCCGTGTCGCCGTTGCCGGCAGTCGCGTAGGCGATGGCCTGGCTGAAGTAGTTGACGGTATTGGAGTAGGCCCGGGTGCCGCCGGGGTTGTTGGCCGAGAATGTGACCTGGTTCGGGTAGGCGACCAGGGTGTTGGCGACCCCTGCCAGGTCGGAGAGCAAGGCCGTGTCGATGCCGGCGCTGAGGCTGTTGACGGTGGTGGTCGTGAACTGCTTCGCCTCGAGGCTGAACCCGACGCCGAAGAAAAGAACGTCCAGCGGCTTATCGACCAGCGTGTTGTTGTTGGCCGCGTCGCTGAGGGTAGCCGTGTCGGCGGCGGATTTTGCCAGGGCGACCACGGAGGAGAAGTTGCTGGCCGTATTGGAGAATCCCGGCCCGGTGAAGCTCGCCGCGTTCGGCGTGGCGGTGAACGTGCCCGTGGCGCTGCCCGCCGCGTCGGACATCGTGGCCTTGTCGCCGCCGCCGACTTTGCCGAAGACCTGGACGGACCCGAAACCGTTGACCTGGATGAGGTAGCTGCCGTTGTCGGCGTAGAGCGTGCTCGTCTTGCCGCTGGCCGTCAGCGCGGATTGGCCTTGGGAGTCGGTGAGTTGGGCCTGGTCCGCGGTGTTGGAAGCGGTGGCGTAGCAGGACGTGAAGCCCTGGGCGTAGTTGCTGATCGTCGTCGTGCCGACCTTGGAGGTCAACTGGGCCGACTGGCTCGTGGCCACCAGCGTGCTCACGTCGTTGGGCAGGTCGCTGAACTTGGCGACGTTGCCGCTCTTGGTCGCATAGGCATGCACCGTGGGGAAGCCGCGGGCCTCCAGCGAGAACCCCGGGCCGGTCAAGGTGGCGTCGTCGGGTTTCAGCGTGGCCACGCCGGTGCCGGAGGAGTCGGACAGTAGTGCCGTGTTGTTGCCGCCGCCGTTGGTGGCCAGGACGTACTGGGTGCCGTACACCAGGGCCGTGACCTCGACGCCGTTGAGAATGTCGGTCAACGTCGAGGCGATGCCCGCGGACGCCGGCTGCAGGGAAACCGTCGTGTTCCCCCCCGAGCCGTTGAGGAACGCCGAGTCCTGCCCGCCGCCGAGGAAGATCACTTCGCTGATGGTGCCGGCGGGATAGCTGTAGATGGTGCCGTCGAAGTTGACGACTTCGCTGGTGCCGCCTTGGGCGCCGGCCGTGAAGGTGAAGACGTTGTTACCGCTGGCGCCGGTTACCGTCACGGTGCCGCCGCGCCGGACCACCGAAGCGGGCCCAACGGCGGGGTCCAGCGGCGGCGAGGCGATCTGGACCTGGCAGTCTTCCACCTCGCCGTCCAGGGCCATGCCTGTCGGCGCCAGACCGCCCGCCAGGCTGTAGCGGAAGCGGGCCCAGGTCGGGCCGCCCAGGGCGCCGGCGGGCACGGCGAAGGTCAGCGTGTTGGCCCCCGCCGCCAGCGGAACGTCCGTGAAGATCTCCTCGCCGGGATCGTTCCAGGTCCCGTTGTCGTTGAAGTCGATCCAGGCGTCGAGCTTGCCGGCCACCGACGCGGTGACGGTGACGCTGGCCATCGACCCGGGGATGATCTCGCTGTTGAAGACCACGCCGTTGTCGCTGGCCTCGCTCGTGCCCAGGTATTCGCCGGCGACGACCAGGTGCCTGGCGCCGTTGTCGGCCAGCGACGTCGGATAGGGCACCGGCGCCGAGCCGTAGTCCAGGTTGCCGTTGACGTTGAGGATCGTGACCGTGGCCATCGGGCGGGCGAGCACCAGCGGCTCATTGGCGGGGACCTTGGCGGTGACGAAGAACACCTCGTCCGGCTCGATCCGCGTGTTGCCGAAGACCATCACGCTGATCGTGGTCTTGACGCTCCCCGCGGTCGGCTGGTTGACGGTGTAGATGTCGTATTCCGTGCCGAGGTTGGATCCCCAGGCCACCATGCCCGTCGACGAAACCAGCGGATACCAGTCGAAGCTCTGGCTGTTGGTGACGTCTACCGCCGCCGTCGCCGGGGTGTTGAGGTTGAAGCAGTAGACGTTCCATTCCTCGGGACTGCCGGCGACCATCTCGTGCCACACCACCAGGTTGCCGGAGATCTGCGCGTGTTCGGCCGCCGCCAGGCCGTCGGAGATCTGGGTGGTGCCCCCGGTGCCGATGTTGTAGTCGTAGATCTGCGACGTTGCAGCGGTGGTTATACCCAGCGCGGCACTCAAGATCGTGCAATCCTTGGTCCAGACGATGTTGTTGCCCGAGATGCGCGGATCGACGTTGTCGACCGCGTCGCTGCTGACCTCGGTGGTGATGCCGGTGCCGATCTGGTAGAGGTAGATCTGGTAACTCGAGCCGTTGCAGCCCTGCCAGACCACGTTGCCGCCATTGATTTGCACGCCCTGGTCCGACTCGGTCAGCGTCCGTCCCTGGTTGGCGAGGTTGTCCTCGGTTATGGCCGTGGTCTGGTTGGCGTTGGCGTCGTAGAGGTAGACGTCCTGTTGGTTGATATTGCTGCCGTACCAAACCACGTAGGTGTCGGCCGCAGCGCCGGTGGTGCCGGAGATCTGCGGGTAGTAGCTGTTCACGCCGCCGGGCGAGACCGTCGACGTGACCGACGCCGGGTCGGCGCTGGCGATGTTCGCGTCGTAGAAGATCTCCTGGCCCATGGGCGTGTTTCCCGACCACGTGGCCGACGTGCCGAAGATCTGCGGGTTGTTGTCGCTCCAGAAGTCGTTGGTGAGCTGGGTGGTGACATTGGCGCCGCCGGCGCCGGCGCCGATCTGACAGACGAAGATCTGCTGGTAGCCGCCGACCGCCTGCGACCAGACGACGTAGGGATGCTGCGGGCTGGCGGCGCCATTGATGGCGGGGAACTGGCTGTTGCTGCCCAGCGGGCTCAATTGCTCGGTGATCGTGCCGTTGTTGAACAAGATCTGCCCGGAGGAACCCTGCCAGACGACGTTGTTCTGCCACACGGCGTATTCGTACTGGCTGCCGACATCCGCGGTCAGCTCCAGCGGGGTCCAGTTCGGCTGAGCCGCGGTAAGCTCTCCACCGGGGATGGTGAGCGTGCCGTTGGTGACCGACCAATAGTTGGCCGCAGTGGGCGGGGTGGTGGGCGGGTCCGCAGTCCCGGTCGCGGCGCCGGGCTGAGGAGAGTTGTCCGAGGTCTTGTAATTGATCGTTAGCCCAGCGACGTAGGTGCCCACCAGGCCGCTCACCTCGACCGGCACTTCGACCGTGGTGGTTCCCGAGCTGACCTCCGCGACCGTCGCATCCAAGAGCGAAACCTGCGGCGCCGTTATGGTTACGGCGCTGGTGGCGGTGAATGTCCCGCTGGTGCCGGCGAACGTCACGTTGCTCGCCGTGACGGTGCCGCTGCCCGGAGAGGCCTGGGCCGTGAGCAGGCCGGCCGCGCTGATCGTGCCCACGTTTGTCGTCCAGGTGACGGTTTTGGGCGTCGGCTCGGTCGTAAAGGCGTTGCCGAACTGGTCGAAGGCCACCACCTGGAACTGCTGCGTGGCCCCCACGTTCACCGTGACCGGGTTCGGGCTGACCGCGATCGAGGTGACCGTCTGGTCCACCGCCACGGTCACGCTGCTGGAGCCGGTCAACCCATTTTGATCGGTGATCGTCACCGTCAAGACGTAGCTCCCCGCCGCGCTGAAGGTGGCGACGGTGTCGTTGGCGCCGAGCGTGCCGTTGACGCTGAAGGTCGGCGGCGTGGCGCCGCCAGGGATCGTTGTCGCCGCCCAGGTGTAGGTGAGCCCGGTCTCGAGGCCGCCTTCGATGCCCTGGACCGAGAGATCCGTGCCGTTGAGGGGGATCGTGGTGCCGGTGACGGGGTTCGGATTTGCGGCAGCCGCCGTCTCGATCGACGGTCCTCCCGCGCATGTGGGCACGAGAACGTTGCCGACGGGACTGCCGATGCCGCTGGCCAGATCGTAGCCTATCCCGGCGGCGAAACCGTTATTGCCGCTGGTGATGTCGTGGAAGTTGCTGCTGTACGACGCCCTGTAGAGATTGTAGAGATCCGGCAAAGTCTGGCTAGGGCCGTCGAGCGATCCCTTTCCGGCGACCGCACGGCCCTGGTCGGCGACGGAGATGATGCCCGCCCACAACGGACAGGCAAGGCTGGTGCCTCCCACGACGTCCCAGGGGGTCAAAACGCCGTTGTTGAAGGTATCGTAATAGGACACGCCCGAGTTCGGGTCGGCGTCGGCGCAGACGTCGGGATACGTTCGGTTGGTAATGCTGAACGCATTGACTACGCCATTCTGATAGGCAGGCTGCTTCTCGTACAAACTGATGCCGCCGCCACCGCCGCCGAACTCACCGCTTAAGTCGCCATTCCCCCAGGCTGTCTCGCCCCCCCAAGTGTAGGTTGGGTCAGCTCCGAAGACCGTAAGCGTCGTCCCGCCAACCGTGACCACGTTGGGCGATGTGGCCGGGTAGTTCGGCGTAACGATGTTGGTCCCCCCGGCGTAGGCGCCACTGTCGCCGGCGGCGTTCAAGAAAGTGACGCCGCCAAGCAGGTCGGCGCCGCCAAGCGTGGCGGAACCGCCGAGGTGACTCGCGGGGGTGGTGAAAACGGAGTCAAAGGCTTGCTCGCCGGAGAATTCCGACCCGCCCCAACTCATCGAGACGGCGACCACGCCGGCCTTGTCCGCGGCGGTCTGGACCGCCGTGAAAAGACCATTACCGGCATCGGGGGACTCGTAGAGGATGAGGTTCGCCATCGGCGCCATCGCGTGGGCCCACTCGATGTCCAGCGACTCTTCGACCTCCCAACCGCCGGTGGGGTCAGTGGCGACCGGCGGCGCAAAACCAGTATCGCCGAGCTTCTGGAAAGTGGGATTGCCGGCGCCGCCGAGAAGTGGCAGTTGGAATTGGGTGGAGAAGGCATTCAGGTCGTTAAGGGCGGTGGGATCGTCGTAGGCGTCGACGATGGCGATGGTCTGGCCGGTACCGTCGCCTTGGATCCCGCCGCCAAAGCTGATCCCATTGGAAAGGACGCCGCCCGTGTAGCTGCCCAGACCGTAGGCCCCGCGAATTTCATTCGGCGTCATTCCCGTGGGGGCCGCGGTTTGCTCCGGCGTTATTCCCAGGGGGCGCTGCCACGGTGGTGTTGCGTGCCAGCCGGCGGGAACGCTCAGACTCAACAAGGTCCGCGCTTCCAGAGTCTCGATGACCGCCCGATGATGCGCGAAAGGAACGGCTACTGTTCCCTTGGCGCAGCGCCGGCGCGAGCCAACCACGAACCCAGGCGCCGAGCCCCGAAGGCGATTTCCCCAACGCCACACCACGGTGAGCAGATATCATAACGACCTCCTCAATGGCCCGTCACTCTCGGCTTCGCCGACACGAATCTGGGACCCGTCAACCTCGCGGTGATGCGCAGCCGCCAAACGTGCAAATCTCTTGTCCGACAAGTTGCCAATTGGCGAGGCTTGACCAGGAGCCTGCCGTGCCGTCCATCTTCGATCGGCGGGTGCCATGACACCCAACCTGTCAAGGGAACTTTCCCGGATTCCTAGTCTATATCGGCTTGCCCATCCTGTCAACAATTGGGGAGACAGTATCGCAATTGAGGGGGTGGGGCAGATTGCTCCGGCTCGGCTTACAGCGTCCTCGCCCGGTCCCCCCATCTTGCGCGGCCGGGCCCAACACCGCTCGTGGGAGCCGGCTGGCGCTCGACAGTCGCTTGGGGCGAGCACTACAATGTCGCCATTCTACTCGACCCCAGGACAAACCTCATGAGAATCACCCCACGAATGGCCAGTACGGCACTTCTGCTGTATCTGACCGCCGGGGCAGTCCAGGCCGAGACGCTCACGCTGCCGCCCGAGCGCCGCCCCGAGTGGTTGCAACGCGACGGCATCGTGATGGCCGGCGATTGGGAGCCGTTGCTCTTCCGCGTGCGGCGCGACGGGGGATCGGGCTACGCCCCCACGCCTGAACAACGGGCCGCCTACCAGCGCGAGCACAGCCCGGAGATGATCGCCCGCCTGAAAGCCCTGGGCGTCAACTTCGTGATGATGCACTGCTACAAGGGTGCGGGCCTCCAGGCCGAGCGTGAGAGCATGGCCGACGCCGTGCAGTTCGCCGCACGCTGCCGCGAGGCGGGCCTCCACGTGGGCGTCTACGTCACCAGCGGCACCATGCTCTGGGAACTCCTCTTCAAGGAGAAACCCGAGGCCAAGGACTGGGCCGTGCTGGACGCCAAGGGCAAGCCGATCATCTACCCGTGGCCCGCCGCGTCCCCCTACCGTTGGTTCTGGAACCGCAACCATCCGGACGCCGAGGCCTACCACCAGAAGATCGTCCGCTACGCCGTCGAGGAGATTCGTGCGGACCTGTTGCACTTCGACAACTACGGCATCGGTCCCGGCTGGGACGCCTGCTCGGTGGATCGGTTCCGCCGCTACCTGGCGGCCACGTTCACGCCCGAGCAGCGGGCCGGCATGGGCGCGGCCGCCTTGGACCGCCTCTTGCCGCCGCCGCCCGGCACGCAAGGGATGCTCCAGTGCGCCTGGCGCGACTTCTGCTGCGAGTCGCTGGCCGAGTCGTACCATCGCATGACCCGCTTTGCCCGCTCGCTACGGCCGGACATCCTCATGGAGTGCAACCCGGGCGGGATCTCGCCGCGGATCGAGCCGCCTGTCGACCATGGCCGGCTGATCCCCGGCGGCGAGGCCTTTTGGGACGAGGACGTCCGGCCCGGCTACCGCGACAAGACGCTGCAAACGCGGATCCGCACCTACAAGGTCGCGCGGCGGATGCAGAACTCGGCCTTCACTTACGTCACAACGCCGCTGGAAATGGCCGAGTCGATGGCCTTCAACCTCGACTGCCTGGGGGACCTATGCTGGTTCGAGTACGGCCGGATCGCCAAAGATCCCGGCGGCAAAGACCCGGCCGACCCGGCCATCCAATCGTTTGTCCGCTTCTTTCACCGGCGGCGCGAGCTGCTGCGAGGCGCAGCCGTCGTGGCCGACGTGGCCGTGCTGCGAAGCTTTCCCTCTATGGCCTTCTGCCGCGCTGGCGAAGTCCCCGTCACCTGGCAGGTGGAACAGTCCTTGATCGAGAACCGTATCCCCTTCCAGATCCTCTACGACCAGCAACTGGACGACCTCGGCCGTTACCGGGCTGTGATCCTGGCCGGCTGCACCGCCATGTCGGACCGGCAGGTCGAGCAGCTTCGGCGCTACGCACATTCGGGCGGCCGGCTGTGCCTGATCGGACCGGCAGCCACGCACGACCAATGGAATGCGCGGCGGGCCCGGCCCGCTCTGGACGACCTGCCGGACACGGTCCTGGCCCGCGCCGAGATCAAGGGCGACCCACTGGCGGCCGTGCGCCGGGCCTGCGGCGACGGCCCGTCGCTCAGCGTGCAAGGACCGCGCGGCCTTTGTGCAGAACTGACCGAGCAGGCCGACCGGCGGATGTTGCACCTGGTGAACTATCGCGCGGGCCAACCGGCCCGGGGCGTCGAGGTCCGTCTGCGCACTTCCCCAGGATGGCGGGTCCGTTCGGTCCGCCTGGCCAGCCCGGAGCACGAGAAGGACGTTGCGCTGCCGTTTCGGCAAGCGGCCGGCACGCTGACCTTCATCGTGCCGGAAATCCGCACCTACGAGATCGCCGTGGTGGATCGGTAGGACTTCACTGCTGCGACTTCTCTTTCAGCTTCCTCACCGTATCCCGCACGACCCCGGCAGGCAAGGCGTAGGTCGTCACCCGCAGTGCCCGGGCAATGTTGATGCCCACGGCATTGCCGTCGGTATCGACCAGCGGGCCGCCGCATTCCCTGGGGTGCAACGGCGCATCGTGCGGCAGGACGGCGGGGAAACCCGAGCGGCGCTCGCTGAACGGGCCGCCGCCCCAGGAGTCTTGCGGCGATCGGAACTTGGCAAGCCTGGCGGAAATCTCCAGGTCCTGGTCCTGGCGGTGCACGAGCAACTTGATCGCCTGACCCGCGGTGCGGCCGCCAACCGTCTGTACGACCTGCTCAGCCGACTTCATTGCGGCGCCGTCGATCTGCCGGATCTCGTCGCCGACGCGGACCCCGGCCTTGGCCGCGGGACTGTCGGGTATCACGCCGCCAACCCCCAACCCCAATTCCCCCGCCCCCATCTCGATGCCCAGCCACACCCGTGGATGGCGCGCATCGCTTCGGCCGCGAATCCTTCGCGGATCGGTGCTCACCACGCCAATGGCGATCGGCTCATCGCCCGGGGCCGTGGTCGCCACCAGGCTTCCCGGCGGCGGCGGCTCCCCTTGCCGCCAGGAGATTGCCGTCAGGCCCCTCGCGTCCACCCGCAGCAGGGCCAGATCCTGGTCGCCGTCTTCGCCCACCTTCTCGGCTTTCCTCTCCGTTCCGTCTCGGAAACGGCAGGTGATCTTCCCTTTCAGGACGCTGGCCTTGGTGACGAGGTATCCGTCGGGCTCGACGACCGCTCCCAGGGCCACTTCCTCGCCGTCGGCCAAAACGCGGACCGTCGCGGCCGATGCCCTGCCCAGGACCTCTTGGAACGCAGCTCGGACCGCCGGCTCGTTCTTCCCGTTCGGCGCCTCGCGGCCGCGGTCCCGCGGTGGACCTTCCGCGCCCGCCAAAACGCCCTGGAGAACCCCAAAGGCCGCCAGGGCAACCACGGTCAGCACTGGCCGGCGAATCCTCATTCTTCGTCCTGCTGGGAATCACTCTCCCCCAAGGTCACTTGCAGCTTGAAGGTTCCTGCGCCGCGGCGAAACTCGACCTCCACCTGATCGCCGGGCTTCCGCGTCTGAACCAAGGGCGGGATCTCTTCGTATCGGTGGACTTCCCGGCCGGCGAACTTCAGGATCACGTCGCCGGCCTTGAGTCCGGCCTTTTCCGCCCCGCTCCCGGGAACGATCTCGCCGATGCGGGCGTCGGCAGCGCCCACGGAGGCGAAGATCCCCAGCATCGCCGGCCGCGGACCCCGGCTGTCGAAATCCTTGCCCTGGACCAACGTCGACCACTCGTCGCGAAACCGGTCGATCGGCACGTGGATGTTATAGACGAGCGAGAAGTCGTCGCACTTGGTGCCGATCCCAATGACCTTCCCGTCCAGGTTCAGCAACGGGGCCCCCGAATCGCCGCCCATGATCGTGCAGTCGGTGATGATCTCCGTTTTGCGGTTGGCCAATACCCGGCCGATCCTCACGGCCGGCGACTTCCCGTGCTCGAAGGTCACGGGATAGCCCAGCGTGAGGCACCATTGGCCGGACTGCAAGTCGCCGGAGGTGCCCATCTCGGCGCTGGGCCAAGGGCCGCCGCCGGTAAGCTTGAGCATCCCCGCATCGACCCCGCGATCGTTGCCCAGGGTGACGGCCCTGGCGCGACGCCCGTCGGCGAAGACTACGTCCACCGGCCGGCCTGCACGCTCCCCGACGTGGGCCACGGTGAGCACGTATCCGTCGCTGCTGACCACCACGCCGCTCCCGCCGGCTACGGCCACAACGCTGGGCGTGACCTTGGCGACAACCTTTTGAATTCGGCTCTCCAAGGCCTTCAAATCGGCGATGCCCTTCGGCCGGGCCGCGACCTCGGCCCTTGCTTGCGGGGGCGCCCGCCCGCCCGCGGGTTCCGCAGCGATCAGCGGATCGGCCGCCAACAGCAGGACAGCGCCGCAGACCCTTAGGCACCGGAGGACAAAGATCGCTTCCGAACGTGGGGGGCCGTTGGTGGCCATTGCCATGCTTGGCTCCTGGGATTGTCCCATTATACCAGACTGCTGCGACGGCTCATGGCGATCTCCCTCCATCGGCCCGCGCCGGCGCCAGCAGCACGGGCACGAAGTCGCGCTTTTCGACGGGCACCGTGAAGCCGTCCCCGGCCAGCGGCACCGTCGCCCCCGTCTCGGCATTGGTCGCGGCCAGTTTCCCGGGGTCCATCCCCAGGGCTTTCCAGTCCGCGGCCACCTTGACGCCCGCATCCGTTCGGCTCTTGTTGACGACCCACAGCAAGGCGCGGCCGTCGGCCAGGTGGGCGGAAACGAGGCAGTCCTTCTGTTTCGTGGCCAGCGGCCCCTTCTTCCAGTAAGGCAGGAACGTTACCTTGTCGGCCCAGAGGTGCCCGGCCTCGACCAGTTTCGGGTAGAGCGGAAGCTGTTCGGGCAGGACGTCATGCGCCATGACCCAACCGAGGAACTGGTGGTTGTGCTTGACGTACCACGGGCTGCGGTGCCGGTCCGACTGGCACATCATGGTCATCACGCCGCCCGCACAGACGGAACTCCCGATGGCCCGCATGCGAGCGGCCGGCAAGACCTCGATGTAGTCGTAGTTCAAGTCGGTCGGCTCGACGTTCTCGCCTTCGAAGAAGACGTTGCCGAACCAGGCATGGTACGCCGCGCCGGACGTGACGTGTTGCCAAAGGTTCGGCGACGGCACGTGGTTCTGGTAAAACATCACCTTCATCCGCTTGAAGTAGTCGCGGAGCCCCACGTAGTTGTACGCCCGCTGCAGCAAACCGTCGGGCCGCCAGTAGGCGTTGCCGGTAAGGAAGTTGTCCTCCAGGGCGAGGTAGTTCTCGTCCACGTAAAGGCCGCGGAAGCCGGCCTCGCGCACCCACCGCTGGTAGTGCCACAGGCGAAAGTCGTTGGGCCCCTTCGAGGACGTGACATCCGAGTTGCCGATTTGGCCGGGCGATGCGCCCCAGTCCACCGAGAGCCCCGGAAACTGGTGCCCGTCGTAGTCCTGATAGCGTCCGATCGAGTGGGCGATGGAGCCGACGCAGGGCCGGTGACGCGGGTCCCTGGCCGCCTGCGCCAGGATCTCCTTGGACTTGTCCAGGTGCCAGGGGAACGGACTGCAATAGTAGGGCCAGAGCACGGCCCAGTCGGCGTCGCACCAGAAGTAGGAGTTTCGCGTGTGCGGCGTCGGCGGCCCGGAGGCGCAGAACGTGGCCCGCCAGCCGGGCGGCAGCGGCCGCGAGGGGAACGTCTGCCAGCCCCAGGTGATGGTTCGCGGCCCTTGCACCTCGGTGGGAATCGCAAAGAAGTTGACGCGCAGATAGACCTTGCCGTCCTTGCGCACGGTCTCCTGCGTGGGCCGCGCTGGGTTCGGCTCGTGGTTCCAGCCCTTGTCGTGATCGGCGAACCAGAGCAGCGCCCGGTCGGAGTTGGTGAGCCAGATGTAGGGCACGAAATCGCCCACGAGCATCCCGGACGAAGTGGTCCGGCTGCTCCAGTAGTCGGGCAAGGCGTCATGGACGGCGGACCAGCCGCCGGCCGTGGTGCAGAAGTGCGTGGCCTCTTCGGCCGGCAAGGCGATTTCGAGGAACAGTCTGTCCACCTTGGCCGGCTCATGGCCGGCAGGCGCCACGTCGAGATTGACGTTTACGAACCCGTCGAATTCGACGTGCGTGCGGGCCGCGAAACGCAGCCCGGCGGCCTCGGCAGCGCCGGTGAAGTCCGCTTCCGCCTCGACGTGGCGGCCTGCCTTGGCGTCGCCGGGGCGGACCTCGATTTCCTTGCCGTCTTGGACGACCACCAGGCGCATCGGCGCGGCAAGCTGGGCCACGCCGCCGTTGACTACCCTCTTGGCCATGCCCAGGCCGTCCAGCGAGAGCGTCCGGTTCCACACGCCCACCTCGCTCCCCCTCACCTCCACCGGGGTCCAAGGCGGAATCACTTTGTCCGAAACGCCCACGCTGTTGTTCATCCACTCGGCCGCATAGCGCTCCAACGCGAGCTGCTTGGTGGCGGACTTCAGCTTCTTGCCCTCCTTGTCGCGGAGGACGACGACCAATTGCACCTTCTTTCCAGGCGCGGCGGGCGCGTTGGCGGCGCCGGCCTTGCGGAAGTCGGCGATGGGAATCGCCACGTTCGTCAGGTGCAGCTCGGCCCCGCCGTACCACTCGCGGAACGGGCGCATGGGCACGCAGCCGAGCACCTTGCCCGTTTCCGGCTCAACCACCTTGGCCTCCGCGGCAGCCACTTTCTCGCGGCCGGGAAGGTCCAGGATATCGGCCTTCACCAGCACCGTGTTCGTCTCCGGTCCGTACTGCGCCTTAACGCCAACTCCTCGACCGGCGGCGCATCCGCAGGTTTGACCGGGGTCCGCGGCGTCCAGCCGCTGACGGAATAGGGGAAACTCTGGCGGAAGACCTGGCCGCCGCCCGTGCGCGTCACGGTGACGGTGAAATTGCCGTGCTTGGTCCCGGAGACGTCGCCGGACAGATTCACGACCTGGCGCTCGCCTTTGTTCAGCTTCACGTGCCGGCGCTGGACGCGGTCGTCGCCGCCGCCCGGCGTGGCGCGTTGGTGGAACCGCAGCTCAACGTCCGCTTCGGCGCCGCCGGCCCGCGGCGCGACGACGCCCACTTGGAAGGCGTACTTCCCGCTGAGGATCGTCGAGACGCCGGTGAGCTGCGCCACCAGCTCGTCATCCATCAAATGGACCTTGGGGTGTTGCGGAATTTCCGAGAATGCCTGCGTGAGCGACCACGATGCCTGGGAGCGAGGTTTGGCTCCGAGGCAGTTGCGGGCCAAGAGAAACTGCCACACGTCGCCGCTGGTGATCTTCTCGAAGCCGAAATCCTTGAACGGCACGGACGCTTCGATGACATAGTTATCCGCGTCCTCGGAGACCGCCACCTTCCAATCGCCTTTCCACCCTTGCGACGAGTAGCCGCGCGAGGGGATGTTTTTGACGTTGAGCACGGCGGGATAAGTGTTGATGACGTTCTGATAGGTTTCCGGCACCGCCGTCGGAGGCGTTACCCAGATTTCCACAGACGGCTCGCCGAAGCTGTAGTCGTCGTTGAAGCGGGCGTGCTTCCAGAGCTTCCACTCGTGGTCGCCCCGGCGGCAGCGGAAGAGGAAGTAGAACCGCTGGGCGTCGAAGCCGAGACTCATCGTCGTCTCGGATTCTTGAAGCTCGTGCTCGAAGGGCGCCATCAGCCCCGAGGTGGTGAAGGCCCGGTCCCACTCGCCCGGGGAGACCTTGCCGTCGATCGCCGGCGCCTTCTCGAATCGCGTGGCGGTGAACTCGCCGACGGGCAAACGTTCCTCGGCCCCCTCGACGGCGGCCGCGCAGATTGCGGCCCAGGCGGCCGCAGCGAGAAATGTCCTGATCTTCATGGGGTCAATACTCCTGTTTTGCGGATCACGGCTGTCTTTTCGGCTCAATCCGCGGGTGAATGGTCCCGTCGGGGGCGAACTCGATGGGCAGGATCATGGGCCGCTCGATGTACGGCGCCCGCCAGTCGCCCCCGAACATGGTGCTCCACCACTGGCCTTGTCGATCTTGGAAGAACATGTTGTGGCCGCCGTGCGGAATGGCCATGTGGTGCTGCCGGTAGGGCCCTGCGAGCTTGTCGGCGATCGCCACCATGCAGTCATAGTCGCCGTCGGGCAGCGGGTTGTCGGTCGCGGCCAGGTAGTACTTTCCCTTTTCCTTGAAAAGGAAGATGCCCTCGTAGCCCACCGTGCCCCCGTCTTCCAACCCGATGCGATGCGTGCCGTGGACCAGCCCGCTCATGTCGTCCTTCATGAGGCCGATGTCGCAGCCGCCGAAGAGGAAATAGACCTTGCCGTCGTCGTCCTGGAAGAGCGTGGCATCCAGGCCGGGGCTCAGCGGCGCGTCCTGGTTAACCAGCTCGTACGGCCCTTGGGCCTTGCCGCTGGTGCTCCGCAGCAGACCGGTTCCGTGAGCCCCGTCCTGAGTCTGCGGATAGCTGATGCAGAACACGTACCAGAAGTTGCCCTTGAGGTAGTGCAGCTCAGGCGCCCAGATGTCGACGCTCTTCCTCCCCCTGTACATCCAAGAGTTCGGCGAGGAGGCCGGGTCCCAGACCACGCCCACGTAATCCCAATGCTTCAGGTCCTTCGACTTCCACAGGCGGATGCTCTTGCACTGCCAGTCGCCGCCCGAGCCGGTGCCGGTGAGATAGTAAGTGCCGTCCGGTCCCAGGCAGATGCAGGCGTCGCGCATCCACTCGTCGAGCAGGGGTTTCATCGGCATGGGCAACCGCACGTCCCATTGTCGCTCCATTTCGACGATGCTCACGTCGAGCTGCGGCTGCGGGCCTTTCTCGTCCAGCTTTCTGCAATGGACCGATAGCGTGTTCGGCCCCGCCTTCAGCGCCCGGATCGAATCCCTGGGCAGCGCGAAGGCGTAATACCCGGCCGACTTGCCGCTCAGCCGCAAGGCGGGCACGCCGTTGACCCGCAGCTCAACTTCACCGCAGTAGCTCAGCACGGCGCTGGGGTTGACCAGCTTGCCCGGGTCCAGCACGATTTCAGATTTCAGGCGGATCTCGCCCGGCGGGCCGCCTTCTTCCCGAGCCCAAACGCCTTTCTCGTTTCGGCCGCTGGGGATGATCACTTTGCCTTTAGGGCGAAGGGGCAGTCCCTGGACCGAGGCGAGGCGTTCCAAGTCGAGCTTGATCACTTCCCGGTCGGCGGTGACCAACCCGCTGTTGTCGGCCGGGACGTCGGTGAACTGTCCGTACACCGCGCCGCCGACGGGCCACCGCCGACGCATCAAGGCCACGGACTGCACCCTTTCGAGATACGACGAGGTGGGGTCGACGACCACCGTCGGGGCCGCCGGGCCTGCCGTGTGGCCTTCCACCGGTGCCGAGGAACCCGGGCCCACGTCGAGCACGGCGAGCTGATGGTCGCCGAGTCGCCCCGGTCCCGTTCCCGCCGGGATTTCCACCAGATCGCAGGCGGGGCCGCCCATGACCAACCGGGTCGAGTCGCAACGTTTGACGTTCTGTACGTCGCCGGCGGCGGCGGACCGAGGCACGGCCCAGGCCACAATGCAGGGATGCTTGCCGCGCAGGTCGGCCGTCCGGGGAAAATCGTTGCCGGCATCCTGCCACACCATCAGCCCCAGCCGGTCGCACCAGTAGTACCAGCGATCAGACTCGATCTTGTCTGGCTTGCGGACCGTGTTGAACCCGAGCTGCTTGATGAGCTCCACGTCGCGGCGGATGGCCTCGTCGGTCGGCGCGGCAAGGCCGCCGTCCGGCCAGAGGCCGGCGTGCAACACCGCGGCGCAAAAGACAGGTTGCCCGTTGAGCAGCATCGCCGGCTTGCCGTCGAGACCCTCGCCCACGGCCACCTTCCGCAGGGCGAAGTAGCTGAAAATCCTGTCGACCGTCGACTTCTCGCGCTTCAGCTCGACCCGGAGATCGTACAAGAACGGATACTCGGGCGACCATAAGCGGGCATGGGAAATGGGGAGTCTCAGCTCCTCGCCGAACTTGCCGGTGGTGCGGGCAATCTCGCTGCCGCGGTCGATGGCCGTGACTTCCAGGTAATCACGCCGTTGGCCCGCCTTGCCGGCCACCGTCAGCCGCAGGAGGCCCGCGTCGGCGTCGGGCACGATCTTCAGCCCTTCGATACGTCCTTGGCGAAGCATTTCCACCCAAACCGTCTGCCAGATTCCCGAGAAAGCCGCGGCGGTCGATCCGGCGACGGGCGCCACCCGTACCACCAGCTCCTGCCGTTGCCCGTCGTGACAGGCCTCGCTCGCGTCGAAGCTGAAGCCGTCGTATCCGTTGCGATGGGTCCCCAACTCTTTGCCGTTGAGCAGTACGGTCGCATCTCCCTGGACGCCTTCGAACCGCAGCATCAGCCGCTGCTTCTCGGCCATGAACCATTTCCAGTTCCAGGGCTTGGGCAGCTCGAAACTCAGCCGGTACCACAAGCGGTTCCGTGGTCCAAGGGGCTTCATGACACCCGACAGAGCCGACTCGATCGGGTAGGGCACGAGGATCTTGCCCTGGTAGCCGGCAGGCGCGCCAGCAGAGGCCTCGGTAATCGCGTAATCCCACAGTCCGTTCAAGAACATGCGATCGGTATTCCGCGCGCACTGCGGGCGGGGATATTCCGGATGCGGCTCCCGCGGGTTCACCTGTTGAGCCCAGCGAGTCAGCAGTGCGCCGCTGGCCGGTTTCCAGGCCTCTTCCGCTCGGCAAAGGACAGTCGCCGCTGCACAGCCGGCCGCCAGGCACGCCGGCGCCATCACGAGAAAAAATGAGCTGCGGCTCATGGGATTCGTCCTTTCCCGTATTTCCACTTTGCGCATCGCTCGGATAGGCTCCCAGCAACACTTCCCCCATGTTACCGAAGGGCTACGGCAGATTCTAGTTGCGCCGCCGATTTTCGCGAGAAGTAGCGCAACGGGCAACCCTCGCCCAAGATGCTTGCGGTTGTTTCCGGGGGAACGTATAGTCGTAGTTTGGACGGCAGGAAACGGGAACGGGTTTATTGTGGGGACGGAAAATTGTGGACGGATTAGCAATCCGCCCTACGGAATTCGGCCAATGTCGATGGCGTAACGGTCCACTGGCCGCCCAAGTCGCCTTTCGCTCCGCGAAAGGCGACTTTTCGGGCCAAACGCCCGGCAGGCCGAGCGCGGCCCGTGAACGCTTACTCGATGGCTCGCAGGACAGAGGATATGACACGTCTGGCGTCCGCTGTTCTCTTGTTCGTGATCGGCCTGCTGCCATCGGCGGTCTTGCTGCCCGCGGCGACGCCGGAGCCCGTCAGGATCGCGGCGCTGCCGATGCTGCGAAGCGGCGTACCGGCCTATCCGGTTCCGTTCCTGGCGGTCGCCCGCACGCCGTATACAATCGCCCCGTTGGCCGGCAGAGTCATCGACATCCAAACCGACTTCGGCTATCCGGCGGGCTTTTCCGGGCTGGTGGACACGGCGATCGGATCGATCGGCTACCCGGGTTATCGCAATTTCTCCAATCTGGACATCGCCTACGACGCCCAGAAGCTCTGCCTGCTGGTTTGCGTGCCCTATCCTTTCGGGCGGAAGACGCGGGCCGATGCGGCCGAGCCGTCCGCCGCGCTGCTGGCGGACGACATCTTCGAGGTGCTCATCGATCCGCGCGACGAGCAGGGCCGCTCGAAGGGCCCGGTCTATCGCATCATCGGCAACGCCGGCGGCGTCTCGAAGATCGATCGCGACCTGCCTCAAATAGGCCAGCCGCACCAGGCGTGGCAGGCGGGGGTGAAGTACGGCAGCATGATGTGGGACCCCATGGGAAGCTGGATGGCCGCCGTACAGATCCCCTTCCGCGACCTCGGCGGGGCGCCGCAAGACGGACAGGTCTGGGGCTTCCAAGCCGCAATCCGCTACGTCGATCCCAAAATCACCGCCGTGCTCTCGCCGGCCGACGATTTCACCGATCGCTCCCGCTTCGCCCGGGTGCGCTTCGACGCCGGGCGGAGGGCCAATTATCGCTGCCATTGGCTCAGCGCGGAGGAGATCAAGCAGGGGACCTTCTGCGTCAGCGGCATCTTCAGCAACGGCGGCAATGAGCCGGCGTGGCTCGACGGGCGCGTGACGCTCTACAAGGGAGATCGGCCGCAAGGCGGCGGAACCTTCGCCTACGCGGCCAGGCCGCTGTCGAAATACGACGGCGACATGGAGCCCTGCCGATTCCCGTCGCAGCCGTCGGGCCCCGCCGAGCGCGACACGGTCGTCCGCCTCGTGGTGGTCGACCGCCAGGCCAAGGCCGTCGTCTACGACCAGTTCTTGCCCTACTGGCGCATGGCTCCCGGCGAGCGCGACTGGCTGAAGCGGCATTTCGCCAAGGAATTCACCTTCAACGTCGGACCTTATCCGTCGTGCGGCGCGATGGACTACCGGATCGACTGCCAGACGCTCCTGGAAGCCCTGCCCGAGGCGGCCCGGGCCGTGGTGACGGTCGCCAGCGGCGGCCGGGAACTGGCCCGGCAGGAGCAGCCGCTGCCCAAAGACGGCAAGATCGCGGGCACGATCGGCGTCGGCCCCATGATCGACGGCGCGACCTATGAGGTCGCCGCGACCATCGTCCGCAGCGACGGGCAGCCCGTCAGCGCAAAGCGGGAAGCCTTCACGCGGAAGGTCATGCCCTTCGAGAACGCGCCGAAGGCCGGCCTCGCGGACCTGGTGCCGGCGCCGTTTGCGCCGCCGACGATCGGCCACGGCAGCGTCAGTTGCATCGGGCGGACCTACGCCCACGGCCGGGCGGGCCTCTTGGAAAGCCTCATCGCCGCCGGGCAGGAGCTGTTGGCCGCGCCGGCCGCCCTGAAGGTGAAGATCGGCGATGGGCCCGCCGTTTCGCTGGCCGGCGGCTCGCCCAAGCTCACCGCCCAGGGAAAAGGGCAAGTCGGCTACCGGCAGACGTTTTCCGGCCCCGGGCTGAAAATGGACGTGGACGGCATTTTCGATTACGACGGGTTCTACCGGTTTTCGGTCCGCCTGGCGCCCGCTGCTGCGGCGGCGGATCTCAGGGCCGGCGCAGAAACAAGTGTCGCCTTTCGCTCCGCGAAAGAACGCGGCTTTCGCGGAGCGAAAGGCGGCGATCCGACGAATACTAATTCGGCGGTGGACCTTCGGCAGTGCTACTTGGAGCTGCCGATTCGGGAGTCGCACGCCACGCTGCTGGACGCGCCCGTGGAGTGGATGTGGAAGGACTGGCGGCAGTGCACCGGCTTTCTCGACGCCCGTCCAGGCCGCCTGTGGGACTCGAAGCGACTGCCCTTCGCCGTGCGGCAGCGCAAGGGCAATATGCCGCCCTACTGCTGGATCGGCGACGATGACCGCGGCGTTTGCTACTCCTGCGCCTCGGACCAGGGGATGCACAACGACGACGCCCTGCCGGCTGCGACGATCGATCGTGAAGGCCGGGCGGTGGTCTTTCGGGCCTGGTTCGTCAACAAGCCGCTGCGGCTTGGCGAGTCGCGGACCTTTCAGTTTGCCTTGCAGGCGAGCCCCTACAAGCCCATGCATCCTCAACACCGCCTGTGGCGATGCGGGGTGTCTCGAAGCGAGTGCTGCTACGGGCAGCATGGCCGCTACTTTCACACGGGCTGGGGAATCGGCTGCTATTATCCCACGTATGGGCGATTCTTGGATCTCGCCAGAAACGCCGAGGCGATCCGCCGCGTGCGAGACAACGGCTATGACTTCATCGCGGCGTCCGCCTCCTCCTGCTCGGAGTGCGGCGGCACTCCCGAGTACCAGCAGTTCTGGCGCGAGTGGGGAAGCGAGCTGGGCTGGGACAAGATGGCACTGAGTCCCTTGCCGGAGTGGATGCGGAAACAGATGAAGGACTCCGGCAAAGCCGCCAACGGCTACCTGGCCGTTGAAAGCGCGTCCAACAGCGCCCCGAGCAACCTGGACTATCGCGCCTGGTGGTTCCAGCAGGTCGTCCGGCATTGCCAGACGACCATGATCTACCAGGACAACCCGCCCTATGGTTACTTCGATCAACCGGTGGTGGGCTACGGCTACAGGCGCGACGACGGCGTCCGCGAGCCGACCTGTGCCACCTGGAACGCGCGGGCCTTCATGCGGCGGGCCCTGCACGTGGCCGTGGAAAGCGGCACCGACAACCCGGCGCCGGGCGTCTATCCCAACATCTGCGGCTCGGCGCAACCGGGCCGCAGCTTCTGTTTCCGCGGGCTGATCGGCGAAGACCTGGAGTCCGACCAGATCCCGCTGGGCGCCATGCGGGTCTGGTTCTCCAAGCAGTGGGGCATGAACATCGACTGGCTGATGCAGGAGCCCAACGCCGGTGCCCCCTTGAAGTATTGGCGGGCCCTTTGCAGCCGTCTCTTCCTGCTGGATATAACCTCGTTCTCACGATGGGATTCGGCCGACCAGGCGGTCGGCTGGCTGGCGGCGCTGGATTTGTTCTGGCTGGATGATCCGACGCTCGTCTGGCATCCTTATTTCCGCAATCCGACGCTGAAATCTACCGTGCGGCCCACGACCCTGGTCTCCAGCTACACGGCCAAGGGGCGCGTGCTGCTGGTCGTCTCCAACCAGGCGGCCGACGAGGTCGTGGAAAGCGTGGCCCTGGCCGACCTGGCCCCGTTCGGCGCCGGCGGGGTGAGCCGCTACTACGATGCAGAGACGGGCGAGGAAATCCAACAGACGCCCCAGCGGGCGCTCCGCCTGCACGTGGCCGGCAACGATTTCCGCCTGGTGCTCGGGCTCTCGCGCGCTTGGCCCTTTGCCGCCAAGAACGCCCTGTCCTTGCCGGACCTGCCCGCGCAGTCGTCGTTGGATGCCCGGCGGACCGTCACGGCGCTCTGCCGGCAACTGCTGATCGCGCCCAAGGTGACGCCCGTCGACGGCGGGCACCGCCTGACCGAAGCCTTGGTGCAACGAATGGTCGCCCAATTCCGCGCCGACCCCGAGAACTTCGTCTATCTCGATCGCGCGGCTTGTGCCACGATCGATCTGGGGGACAAGAGCATCGAGACGGCCCTGCTCTACAACAAGAAGCGGCAAGCGCTGCTGGCCGTCTACGTCAACCCCACGGCGACCGATCGCTTATTGAAGGGCAGCGTGCGCGAGGCGCTCGACCGGCGAGTCGGCCGGACCGCATTCGGCTATGTGCTGGACCCGATCCGCGGCACCTCGCAATGGAACGTGATCGACCTTCCGGCCGGCAGCGGCAGGCTGGAAGTGCTGTACCCCGACGCCGACGACTACCGCGGGATGCGGCGCGGCCCCTTCGCCCAGGGCACGCTGTGGACGAACCTGCGCCAAGCGATCCAGGCGAGATCGTGCGAGCACTGATTACGCGTAAGCGTTCACGGGGACTGTCCCGATTTTCGCGGCGAAGACGGTGTTGCCTTGCAAACGGCCGTGATCGCCGCGAAAATGGGACTGTCCCCTTCGGCACTGCCAGGGGGACAGGTCCATGTTTTCGGCCTTACGTCCAACGGCGAAAAGCGCTTTCCCGCCGAAAAATGGACCAGTCCCCGACGTGGCCGTGAACGCTTGCGATTTCGCCGCGATACGAAGGGTAGACTCCCATGCTGGACCGCTATTTCGGCCTGTCGAAGCATCAGAGCACGCTCCGCACGGAAGTGCTGGCCGGTCTGACCACTTTTTTGACGATGGCCTACATCATCTTCGTTCAACCGGCGATCCTTTCGGGGAGCCTGTCCGGCAAAGCGACGGGCCTGGACTTCGGCGCCGTGATGACGGCCACCTGCCTTGCGGCGGCGCTGGCCACGGGGATCATGGCCCTTTACGCCCGCTTGCCCATCGCCCAGGCGCCGGGGATGGGCGAGAACTTCTTCTTCGTCCTCTCGCTGCTCCCCGCGGCCAGTGCCTGGATCGACGCCCGCGCGAAGGCCGGCGACCTGACCGTCGCGACCACGACCCCCTGGCAGATCGGCCTGGGCGTGATCTTCATCTCCGCGATTCTCTTCCTCGTGCTCTCCTTGGTCGGCGTCCGCGAGATGTTGCTGGCGGCGATCAGCCCGAGCATGAGAAGCGGCATCGCCGTGGGGATCGGCCTGTTCATCGCTTTCATCGGCCTGCAAAATGCCGGGGTCATCGTCACCGACCCGGGAACCGGCGTCCGGCTGAACCCGCGGCTCGCCTCGCCCGATCTGATCGTCTTCTTTTTCGGCCTGCTGTTGACCGCCGGGCTTCATGCGCGGCGAATCCGCGGGGCCATCCTCTGGGGAATTCTCGCGGCCACCTTGCTCTCGCTGGTCCTGCTGCACGCGATTTCTCGCCCCGAGCCGGCTGGCGCCGCGTCGAAACCCGGCGCGGCGGCGTCGCGGTTGTCGACCGATTTCGCCCGTGCCGAGAAGAACGTCCTGACCAAGGGGCCCGTCGCGCTTCCGCCGTCGTTGCGGCCCACTCTTTGCAGGATGGACATCCGCCACGCCCTGAACTGGTCCATGGCGCCGTTTATCCTGATGTTCCTCTTTATGAATCTCTTCGACACGCTGGGCACGCTGATCGGCGTCACCGAGCAGGCGGGACTGGTGGTCGACAACCGCATCCCCCGGGTCCGGCAGGCCCTGGTCTCCGACGCCGTCGGCACGGCCGCCGGGGCCGCCCTGGGCACCAGCACCGTGGTGAGCTTCATCGAGAGCGCGGCGGGCGTGGCCCAGGGCGGCCGGACGGGCTTGACGGCCCTGGTCGTGGCCCTGCTCTTCCTGGTGGCCCTGCTGTTCAGCCCGCTGGTGGCCCTGATCGGCAGCTACCCGCCGATCACGGCGCCAACGCTGGTGGTCATCGGCTCGATGATGATGCGGGGCGTGACCCGGCTCGACTGGTCCAACGGCGCCGAGGCAATACCGGCGTTCTTGATCGTCATCGGCATTCCCTTGACCTATTCCATCGCCGACGGGCTGGCCCTGGGCTTCATCGCCTACCCGATCATCAAGTTGCTGGCCGGCCAGGGCCGCGAGGTAAAATGGCTGATGTACGTGATCGCCGTGGTCTTGGCGGCTTACTTCATCCTGGTCCGTTCGGCCGCGGCGTAGCTCAGGTCATCCATCCCCCGTCGGCGCCGGCCCGTGGACGTGCTGCAAGTAGGCGCTGGAGATGTCGAAACGACTCACCATTCCCATCACTTTCCGCCCTTCGAGGTTGGTCACGACGGGCAACGTGAGCAGGTCGTTCTCGACGAACAGTTCCAAGGCCCGATCGAGCGTGTCCTCGGGGGTCAGCGGCTGCACGTCGGCCCGCATGAGGTCTTCGGCCAGGACCAGAGGTTGCAGCGAAGGGGCTTGAGAGGCAAGATAGACCTCGTCCAGAGTGACCACGCCCAAGAGCCGATTGTCGCTGTCCGCCACGGGCAGAACCGATTGCGGAGCGCCGCTGAGCCGGTCGATGATCTGGGCGAGTGAATCGCGGGGGTGCAGCGCCGGCGTTGCCTGACCGGGTGTAAGGAAGCGGCTCACTCGCACCTGGGCCAGGACTTGTCGCACGTAACTCCCCTGATGGGCCGGGGAGAGGGACCGGCTTTCCACTTGCGAGGCATAGATGGACTGCTTGTCGGAAAGGATGAACGACAAGGTGCAGACCCACAGCGACGGCAACAGCAAGTGGTATCCCCCGGTCATCTCGGTGACCATGATCAGCGTGGAAAAGGGCGTCTTGGCGGCGGCGGCGAAGAAACCGGCCATCCCCACGATGACGAAGCTCGCCGGGTGGGGCACCAGCCACGGCGACCAGCGGTGCAGCAAGATCCCCAACGCACCGCCGCCGCAACCGCCAATCACCATCGAAGGCCCGAATACGCCGCCCGACCCGCCGCTGCCGATCGTCAGGCTGGTCGTGAGAATCTTCCCCAAGGCGATCGCCAAGAGGATTCCGGCGGTCGCGGTGGCGTCCCGCGTCATGGCGTCCTGGATCGCCGAGTAGCCGAAGGCGAGCACGGACAACACCTGCTGGTTCCGGCCCATGAGGAAGTACAGGGCCAAGGCGATGAGCCCGGTCAGGAAAGCGCCGATGGCCGGCCGAAAATGCTTGCGAACCGGCAGCCGGTGAAACAACCGCTGGCAGCCGTAGAAGGTGTGCGTGTAGAGTGCCGCCAGCAGGGCCATGAAGAGGGCCAAGAGCAAATACGGCCCCAGCCGCAAGGGATTGTTGAAGCTCAGATCGGCGGGCGTGGTAAACAGCGGCTCCCAACCGCAATACACGCCGTAGATGGAATAGGAAATGACGCTGGCGAGCCCCGCGGGAATGATGACCTCGGGCTCGAACTCCGTGGAACCGTAAAGCACCTCGGCGGCAAAGATCGTTCCGGCCAACGGGGCGCGGAAAATGGCGCCGATTCCGGCCCCCATGCCCGCGGCCATGAGCACGCGGCGCTCCGCGGGACGCAGCCGCAGCAGGTTGCCCAAGAGGGAACCGAAGCCGGCCCCGATCTGAGCGATGGGCCCCTCGCGGCCGCCCGATCCCCCCGTGCCGAGGGTGATCGCGCTGGCGATGATCTTGACCAGGGGAACCCGCGGACGGATCTGCCCCTGGCGATTGTGGTAGGCGTCAATCACCGCGTCCGTGCCGTGTCCTTCGGCCTCGGGGGCCAAGGTGAAGACGAGCACTCCGCTGAGCAGCCCGCCGACTGCCGGAATCACCAGCAGCAGCCACGGATAAAACGGATGTGCCGGACGAGGAAGCCAGGACATCGGGGCCTCACCGCCAGGATGCGGGTCCGGGTAGAACCCAGCAAGAACCCCCAGCGCGTAGTGTTCAGCAACGCGGGTGGCAAAGTAGAACACGATGGCGCCGAGCCCCGCGATGACCCCCACCAAGGCAGCCAACCCCAGCAGGCGGATCTGTGCCCGAAAGCGGTTCTGGCTGAGCTTCACAATCTGCGGAATCCAACTGACAACACCGTTGAGGGATAACGGGTGGTCCAGACGAGCGTCCATGATCTTCGGTCGTTCTCTTTCCGTGGGTTGGGCGTTTCCTATCCGGCCATGTCATTTGCCGGCGATGATCAGGTCCAGGCGGTGGCTGAAATCTTGCAGCGTCAGGCCGTCGTCCTCGATGCTCAGCCAACCGTTGTAACCGACGTCGTCCAAAGCCTTGCGGACGGCCGGCCAGTTGATGCTGCCGTCGCGGGGATGTTTGAACGTGCCGCCGTGTCCGTTGGGGTTGAGCTTGAAGTCCTTGACGTGGCACTTGACGATCAGCTTGCCCAGGGTATGGATCCAGTCTTGCGGCGGGGCGTACTTGACGTGGTTGCCGATGTCGAAGTAGGCCCTCACCCAGGGACTGCCGAACGAGCCGACCCATTGGGCCTGCAGCTTCGGCAAAACCCAGAGGTTGTTCCAGACGTTTTCCAAGGCGATGATCACGCCGGCCTTCTCGGCCACGGGGATCAGCTTCTTTACCGCCTTGCGGGAGGTATCGGTGGCCAGGTTTTGGGCCTCGATGTAGGCCTGGTACTTGGAGTTGTCGCCGGCCACCACGCGCCGGACGTGGCCGGTCTTCTCGTCCAGATCGATGTCGAACTCCCAGGCTTCCGGGATCGGCATGCCGCCCACGCGGCAGGGGACCAGCAACACGGTTTCGGCCCCATAGGCCTGGGCCGCCTTCAGGGCCGTTTCCACGTGGGCCATATCCTGAGCCACCTGGCCGCTGTTGGGGCTGTTGAAATTGGCCCAGCCGAACATCACCGAGTGGATCCTCATGCCGAGTTTCTCGGCCACCTTGCGCGCCGCCGCGGCGTCCTGCGGCGAAGCGTCCCTGCGAACGGATTCGATGCCCTCGAACCCGGCCTGCTTCCAGGCGGCCAGCGTATCTTCCACCGGGTTGCCGATCATCGCCTTGTGCAAGGTGGTGTGAAAGGGCTGGGCCTGAAGCCGTCCGGCCGTCAACAGTCCCGCGCCGGCAGCGGCCGTGGCAGCCAGAAATCCGCGTCGGTTGGGTCGCAGAGTGTCACGCATGGGTAATCCTCCGGGTTCAAAGACGGTGTGTCGAAAGGGGGACATCGGGAGCATCCGGCGTTAGTATGACAGCGCGGCCGCGCGGGGTCAAATCGTCGCAATCCGAACTGTAGGGAACGCCCTCCCTGGCATTCCGGGCGTCGGGAAAAGCGGCTCCCGGCGTTGGCCATGTCCGACGTTCGTCACGGAACGCCACGGAGGGCGTTCCCTACAGACGAGCCGCGGCCCGAGCGTTATAATCGACGGGTACACGGATTCCCCGTGCGGGTACCCCCCTGTTTGTCCGGATCGTTAGCGTATGGGCCTTGCCGCCGTATCGCCGCTGGTCGCCGATCTCCGCTCGGAGTTGGGCTCGGACAGCGTGCTCTGGGCCCGCTCGGACCTGGTGGTCTACGAGTGCGACGGATTCACGATCGAGAAGCAGCGGCCCGAGGCCGTGGTCTTTCCCCGCTCGACGCGGCAGGTGGCCGAGGTGGTGAAGATTGCCAACCGCCACGGGGCGCCGATCGTGCCACGGGGGGCCGGGACGAGCCTGGCGGGCGGATGCCTGCCCATCGGCGGCGGCCTGGTGGTGATGCTCACGCGGATGAAGCGGATCCTCCAGGTCGACCTGGACAATCGTCTGGCGGTGCTGGAGGCCGGCGTGCCCAACGTCGAGCTGGGCCGGGCCCTGGCCGGCACCGGGTTCCATTTCGCCCCCGACCCGTCGAGCCAGGTGGCTTCGACCATCGGCGGCAACGTGGCCACCAATGCCGGTGGGCCGCACACGCTGAAGTACGGCGTCACCGTGAACCATGTCTTGGGCCTGGAGGCCGTGCTCGGCGACGGCTCGATCCTGCGGCTAGGCCCCGTGGAGAACCCCGCCGGACTCGACCTGATCGGCGTGCTGGTGGGCAGCGAAGGCACGCTGGCGATCGTCACCAAGGTCTGGGTCCGCCTCACGCCCGATCCGCAAGACCATCGCACCTTGCGGGCGATCTTCAGCACGGTGGACGACGCCACCAACGCGATCAGCGAGATCATTGCCGCGGGCATGATTCCGGCGGCGATGGAGCTTATGGACCGGGGGATCGTGGCGGCGGTCGAAGAGGCCTACCATTTCGGCTTCCCCTTGGACGCCGAGGCGATCGTGGTCATCGAGCTCGACGGCCCGGCCGCCGGGCTCGACCCGCAACAGCAGCAGGTGACGGAAATCTGCCAGCGGTGGCGGGCGCGGGAGGTGCTGCGGGCGGCCACGGCGTCGGAGCGGGAAATGCTCTGGAAGTGCCGCAAGATGGCCGTCGGCGCGGTCGGCCGGCTGAGCCCCAGCTATTGCATCCAGGACGGCGCCGTGCCGCGGACCCGCCTGCCGCACGTGCTGCGGCGGATCGCCCAGATCGCCGAGAAGCACCGCGTGCGGATCGTCAACGTGGCCCATGCGGGCGACGGCAACGTGCATCCGATCCTGCTGTTCGACGAGCGCGACCGGGACGAGGTGGCCCGCGTGCTGGCGGCGGGAAGCGAGCTCTTGGAAGAGTGCATCGCCTGCGGCGGCAGCGTCACGGCGGAGCACGGCATCGGGGTGGAGAAGCTGTCCTTCATGGGCCGGCAGTTCGCCCCCGCCGACCTGGAGGCCATGCTCCACGTCCGCCGGGCCTTCAATCCCTCCGGCCGGCTCTCGCCGGGCAAACTGCTGCCCGCAGGGCCTGCAACAAAATAATTCACAGAGCAGATGCCGCCCGGAGCGTATCCCGTGGCGGATGATTGGCAGGCAGAAACATGGGACTTATGGGACGTATGAATCGTATAAATGGTTATCCAGTTGACTCAAGTGATTGGCAAGTCCACGTCGCGTAGCGACGATGCGACGGTAGCCGTGGGTTTTAACCCACGGAAGGTAGGGCCCCACACCTTCCGTTCGTCGCGTAGCGACGATTGAAATGGCCGGGTTGCGCGATGGCACGCGGCTTGTTTTCAACCGTCGCTACGCGACGGCGGGCAATATCACGGGATTCGATCCGTGGGTTGAAACCCACGGCTACCATCAAAACGTCGCTACGCGACGAACTTGAGTCAAGTGGATAGCCATTATCCTGTAGATCCGCTATGTCCTAATGACTTATGACGAGCAAGACGAGTAATAATCCGGCGGCTCGGTTGGAGTTCCGCCTTTAGGCGGCCCTCGCCGCACGCCGGCTAAAGCCGGAACTCCAACTTCGCACATTACCCGTTTTTTTCGTCAAAGTTCATTAGGTGACGATGCGCCTCCTTTGCGATTTGTTTTGCCATGAGTGTTGCCGACGCCCTGCCCCTGCTGGAGACCATCACCGCGACTGACCTGTCGGCGGTGGTGGAGGCTGTCGCCGGGGCCGCCGCTTCGGCGGCGGCGGTCTATCCGATTGGCGGCGGAACGCGATTGGGCTATGGCGTCCGCCCGAAGCAGCCGGGCCTGGGCCTATCGTTGGCCCGCATGACGGCACTGGTCGACTATCCGGCCCGCGACTTGACGGTCACGGTCGAGGCGGGCATGACAGTCGCCGAGCTTGCGCGGCGGCTGGCGGCCCAGCGGCAGTGGCTCCCCGTGGACGTGCCCCAGCCGGACCGTTCCACGCTGGGCGGCCTGATCGCGGCCAATACCTTTGGACCGCGCCGCTACCGCTGGGGCACCATCCGCGATTACCTCCTCGGCTTCACCGCGGTCGACGGCCGGGGCCGGCCCTTCTCTGGCGGCGGCCGGGTGGTGAAAAACGCCGCCGGTTACAACATGGCCCGCCTCTTGGTCGGCTCGTTGGGCACTCTGGCCGTGATCACCCAGGTGACCCTGATGGTCAGGCCGATTCCCGAGACGTCGGCCCTGGTCGTCGCCGATCTGGGCAGCTTCGACCAGGCCGAACAGCTCTTCGGCTCCCTGGCCCGCACCAAGACGCTACCCTCGGCCACCCAGTGGCTCCTCGGTCCCGCCTGGCGCCAATTGCCGGGCATCGTGTCGCAGCCGCGGCCCGGGCTGGGCCAACTGCTGGTCGGGCTGGAGGGAACGCAGGCCGAAGTGGATTGGATGATCGGACAGTTGCAGCGGGAGTGGAAGGACGCGGGACGCGGCGCGCCGATGGTCATTTCTGGACCGTCCTCCCGCGACCACTGGACAGCACTCGCCGAGGGGCTTGCATCCGAGCCGGGCCGTGTCGGCCCGGATGAATGTAGCAGGCACACGCCGTGTGCCGCTCTGGACGGCACACGGCGTGTGCCTGCTACAAACAGTCACCCCTCCGTCCTCCTCCAGGCTCAGGTCCCGCCGGCCCAAGTAGTCGGGGCCGTCCGGTCGCTCCTGGACGCTGATTCGCAGGGCTCGATCCAAGCCTATGTGGGCGACGGCATCGTCCGTGGACGGCTCGCGCCAGGCCGCTTGGAGCCCGTGGCCGCTTTTTGCCGGAGACTGCGGGCGTCGTTGGCCGCGATCGAGGGATCGCTGGTCGTCCTGGAGAGCCCCGCCGAAGCGGAGTTGAGCCGGGAGACGGTTTGGGGCCCGCCGGGCGACGGCCAGCGGGTGATGGAGGCCATCAAACGCCAGTTCGATCCCCGGGGGATCCTCAACCCGGGACGGTTCATCTTCGGGCGCCCCCCTCTGCCTGCGGGAGAGGGCCGGGGTGAGGGGGACCTGCCATGATTCTTCCCTTGTCCAACCCGAACCCTGCGGACGGAAATCCGGGCCGGGAGATCGACTTTAGTTTCTTCCTGGATTGCGTCCATTGCGGCCTGTGTACCTCGTCCTGTCCGACCTACACCGAGCTGGGCGATGAGAACGACGGCCCGCGGGGACGGATCTACTTGATGCGGCTGATCACCGAAGGGCAGATCGAGCTGACGCCCCGCGTCCGCCGCCATCTCGACGCCTGCCTCGACTGCCGCGGCTGCGAGACGGCTTGTCCCTCGGGCGTGCATTACGGCCGGCTGATCGAGCCTTTCCGGCTGGCCATGGAAGAAAAGGAAACGAGTTGGGAGAAGCGGTACGACTGGTTCCGCGAGATCGTGCTCCTGCGGCTCTTTCCTCACCCCGGGCGGATCCGCCTGGCGATGACGCCCGTCCGCTGGGCGCAGCGTCTGGGCCTCTACGACTTGCTGGAGCGGATGGGGTTGTTCGGGCTGATCCCCGGGCGGCTGGGACGGATGGCCACGCTGGTCAACCCGCCGGTCGCGTCCGGTCCGCGCTTGCCGAAATTCCTGCCGGCCATCGGCCGGCGGCGAGCCCGCGTGGCTTTCTTCGTGGGCTGCGTGGCCGACGCCATGTTCCGCCACACGCACTGGGCCACGCTGCGGGTGCTCCAGCACAACGGCTGCGACGTGCTCGTGCCCGTGGGGCAGGTCTGCTGCGGGGCGATCCACTTTCACTCCGGCCAGAGCCTCGGCGCCCGGCGCTGGCCGATGCCAACGTGGCGGCCTTCGCGCCGGACGAGGTCGACGCGGTGATCGTCAACCATGCCGGCTGCGGAGCGATGCTCAAGGAATACGGACTGCACTGGCAGGACGACCGGCGGGAAGCCCGGCAGCGGCTGGCCGAGAAGGTCCGCGACATCAACGAGTTCCTCGACCAGCTCGGCCCGATCGCGCCCACCGGCCGGATCGACGCCGTGGCCACCTATCACGACGCCTGCCACCTGGCCCACGCCCAGAAAGTCCGCCAGGCTCCGCGCCGGCTCTTGTCGCAGGTCCCCGGCCTGGAACTGCGCGATCTGCCCCAATCCGATCTCTGCTGCGGCTCGGCCGGCACCTACAATCTCAACCAGCCCTCAATGGCCGCTCGCCTGGCCGCTCGCAAGCTGGAGAACATCGTCCGCACGGGCGCGCAAATCGTCCTGGCCTCCAACGCCGGCTGCCTGTTGCAGATCGGCCGCGAAGTCCGCCAGCAGCGCCAGCCGCTTGCCGTGATGCACCCGATGGACCTCTTGGACTTGAGTTATCGCAACGAGAAGCCGGTGCTGCCGAAGTCCCCAAGTTAGAACCGCACTTCGGCGTGGGCGACGAAGCCATCGAAGGAGAGCGAGTCGCTCAGGCCCGTGAAGTTGTCGTTCTGCACGGCATTGATGAACTGGTTGGCCTTCACCACGTTGAACCAGCCGGTGAAGAGGTATCCGACCGTGAGGCGGATGGTATCGTTGCAGTTGGCCCAGCCGAAACCCGTTTCCAGGTCGAGAATCGCAACCACGCGGTCGGCCTGCCAGGACGTGTTCACTACCGTTCCCCCGTCGGCAGGGCCGCCTTGGAAGTACTTGTTGTCGAACTCGCCGGCGAGGAGGGTGGCCATGGCGCGGCCGTAGGCCATGAGACCCGAGTTGGTCCCGTGCTTCTCCAAGTCCAGGCCGGCATGGATGCCGCCGCCGTCGAAGGTGCTGGAGGTGCTCACTGCCGTTCCGGTAACGCCGGTTTCGACGAAGGTGGAACCGAAGTCCTGCGACAAGTGGGCGTAGCTCAAGCCGCTGACCAGCGTCACCGCGTAGGTCGGACCGAAGGCGAGGGCAGAGCGGTAGTCGAAGTTCAGCCGCTGGAAGTCGATGTCCAGCGAGGCCGTGGCGACGTTGAAGGGGACGAGGGCCAGTGCAGAGGGCGAGCTGGGGTGGGTCACTAGCGGGAAGAGAAAGTCTCCGCCGGGCGCGACAATGCCATCACCCTCGTGGCTCTGGAAGAACGTGTAGTTGGCTCCGATGCTCGTCGTCTCGTTCAGGTTCCGCTCGGCGCCCACGCGGAAGCCCGGATTCCAGTCCGGATTGACGACGCCTATAGGACCGATTTCTGCCACGGGCAGAGGAGGAGTGGCGTACGGAGCCGCATAAGCCACCTCCGCGTCGCGGGGGCAAAGATAGAGGAATTCGGCGGAAACAGCCCACTTGCCGCCGCCCGACGGACAAAGAGGGTCGCACGCCTGGCTTGCCTCGCCGGCCCCGGCCTGGTCGCCGCTGCTTGGGACAGCCGCCTGCGGGCCGGGGCCCATCGATGGTCCGTAGCTCGCTTGCTGGCCGTACCCCATTTGTTGCGGTGCGTAGCCCATCTGCTGGGCGTAGGCCATTTGTTGCGCGTAGGCCATCTGCTGGGCGTAAGCCATCTGTTGGGCGTAGGCCGGACTCGTGTTCTGCGCAAGGCCCTGTTGGGTCAGGGCCAGAAACATCGCAACCGACAAACAGAGAAAGTATCTTTTCATGGTTCCCCCCAATGAAGGAAACAAGCCCTGACCGGCGTTTCCTAGGTGCGCCGCGATCCGGTTATTCCAAAGGTATCGATGGTATCGCCCTCCCTCCCCGGAAAGATCAGAATAATCCCATCCGTCGAAATACTTTTCCTAAACGACGCATCTTTCTAATCCTTCGCTGTTTTTCAACGGCGACCGTTCGGCAAAGCGGCATCGGGTCTCGGGTCTTGGGGCGTGGGTACCATGATACGACCTGAGTCCTAAGACCTAAGACCTTGTTCCGTAACACGTTATGTTGTGTTATGCCAAGGCATGACCTACAGGGATACTTGCCAGGAATGGCTCGCTTGATTAAGCTACCGATCAAAAGGGCAATGGATTGGCCGCTGGCGACCCGCCATGACGACTCCACGGTTCTTGGATTACGCGACCGTTCACCTGGTGCCTGGAGATCCGGCGGTTCTCCGTGCTCTGAGGACGGCGGCTCAAAGTGGTCAGTGGCCCGTGGAAGGGAGGATTCGAACACACGCCTGCCGGGAAGAATTTCTCGATCGGTACGACCCCTCGCAGCCCGGCTGCCTGCTGTACACCCTCTCATCGCGGAGCGAAGATCTTCGGCTGGTTGACGTACTGGCCCAGCGGGGAATCCATCTGCCCGTGGTGCTGCTCTCGCCCTCTGCGGAGCCCGCCCAGGTGGTTCAGGCGATCCGCTCCGGGGCGATCAATTTCCTCAAGAAGCCGCTCAGTGACGAGCAACTGGCGGCCGCCGTGGGGGAAGCGCTGCTGGCGGACCTGGCTCACCGCCAGGAGTTTACCCAGCGGAGCCGGATCGAGAGGCGGCTTACGCGTCTAACCGTGCCGGAGCGGCAGGTGCTGGAGATGCTGGTCGAGGGTCGCTCCCACAAGCAGATTGCCGTCGCGCTGGCGAAGAGTGTGCGGGCGATCGAGGTCCGCCGCGCGAAGATCGCCAAGAAGATGGCAGCCCATTCGCTGGCCGACCTGGTGCGGATGACTCTCACGGTCCAGATGCAGCAAAACGGGCCGTGGGTCCTGACCCCTACCGGGATGGGGTAGGCCGTAGGGTGGGACAAGCTCGCGTGAGCGATGCGCGGCCCACCCATCATCGAAACAGGCCGTAGGGTGGGACAAGCTCGCGTGAGCGAGCGCCGGCCCACCAATTCCGCCAGATCCTGGTGGGCCGGCGGCCGCGAAGGCGGCCTTGTCCCACCCTACGACTCCTGGACCAGCTCATCGGAAGAGCAGATACCCGAAGCCTTCGGGCATCACGTCGACGGCGGCAGGCCGGTTCCAGGATTGGAAGCCGACGCCGGGCACGATCCGCTGAATGCCGATCGCCCAGACGCTGTTGGGCTTGGGTGGCTCGGCGGCGAGCTGGTCCCAGGGGATCGCCGCTTCGGCGGTCCAGAAACCGTCGGCCGACGAGCAGGCGACGAACCAGTTGGGATTCCAGGTGGCGTCGCCCCAGCAGTCGTCGCCGGTGAAGCCGCGATGGTCGATCGCCAGGCGATCGTAGGTGACAAAGTTGCGGTCCAGATCGAGATACAGCTCGACGCGGTCGTGGCCCGACAGATCGGCGTCACGGGTGCGGGGGCCGGAAGCGGGCTGGTAACGGGCGCCGGGGGCCTGGCGGCAGCGGATCGCCAGATAGAGGAACTGCTTGTCGTAGGCCAACATCACCGAGGCCGGCCAGCCCGCGTCGTCCCCGTTAACGCTGTGCAGCTCCACGGGCCGGGCGACCTGCCAGACCGGGTCGTCCAGGCGGCCGTCGAGCCGGGGCCGGGCGGGGGCGGGCACGCACTCCAGTACCGGTTTCGGCGGCGTCCCCTGGAGATGGGCGGCCCACTGCTCGCCCATCGCCGCGGCCCACCAGCAGTCGCGGCCCGCCAGGCGGATGCGGTTGCTGTAGAAGCGTTCCGCCTGCCGCAGCTCGCCCCGCCGGCGATCGACCGCGGCCAACGGGAAGCCGACGGCCGGCTCCGCCATCAGGTCCGGCCGGCTCCGTTGGATCTGCGAGGCCAGGGCCACGGCCTTTTGCAGCCGTTCGGACTGGAGCTGCGGGTCAACGTTCGCCGCGCTGCCCAGCGTCGTCACCGATGCCGCACCACTCACGTAGGACGGATTGGCAACCCGTCCCACCGTCACCGGCTTGCCGCCCTGTTCCCGCCAGGCCGCCTCGCTGCTGGCATAATACTGCACCAGCCAGATGGTCGCCGGACGAGACAGGGGATGCTCCGGGAACCGCTCCGCGAGCAGCTTGAAGGCCTCCGCCGCCAGCGGCCAGCGACCGGTTTGGTAACAGCGATGGCCGAGGTGGTAAAGGGTTTCCGCGGCGTTGTCGGGGTCCAGCCCGCGGACCATCTCGCCCAACTGGGCCGCCAGGGCCATGCTTTGCCGTGGATCGTCCCCGGCGCGCTCGAGCACCGCCTGCACGCTGCGGCGATGCTGGGCCAGCCGCTGGAGCGACTCCAGGCCTTCCAGCGTCGCGTCGTCCAAGAGCCGGCGGGCGTCGCTGCCCGGCGAGAGCGCGATGCCGGTAAAGAAGTCTTTCCGTGGGCGCGGATCGGGCGATTCGTCCTGCACCAAGCGGAATCCGATCGACGCCGGCCAGTCCTGGCAGCGATTGGACACCAGCCCTCGCGGCGTGGCGGCGACGTCGGCCAGCGAGCGGCCCAGGCGCGGGGCCAACTGGGACGTGGCCAGGTTGATCGTGCCGCTGACACCCGGCCGCGTGGCGGCGTAGATCCGTTTCACTTTCCAGGGGGCCAAGCCGGCCAGCGTGATCTGCCGGCTAAGGGCGGACGGGTCTTCCGCTTTGATCGCGGCCGCGGCGACCGCCGTGCCCACCAGCTCCGCCAGCGGATCGACGCCGCCGGAGCTGGGGTCCTTGGTCACCAGCACGTCGGGCCGCCAGAGACGGATCTGGCGCACCAGGTACGCTTCAAGCTGCTCCAGGGCGTGATGATCGCCCGCCGCGTCCCAGCCGGCCACGATCTGGGCGGCGGAAAGCTCCAGGCCGGGCTGACGCAAGGGAAACTGCCAGGCCGCCCCCGCGCCCGACGCCCCCACGCCGATCATCGCCTCGTGGAAGCGGTCGTCCCAGGCGGTCTCGGTCCGCGAGGGTGTCTCGAGGTCGCGGCGGCCGATAATCTCGACTTGGCCCAGGTAGCCCTCGTTGCCCGAGAGCCGGGCGAAGACTTCCAGCGGCACGTCCTGCGGATCGCCGAAGACTCCCAGCAGGGCCGCCCGAGCGCCGCCGGCCCGTTGACGGTTCCAGGTCTGCCCGCCGTCGCTGGTCGCCAGGATCGTGCCCAGGTCGCCCACGGCCCAGCCGCAGGCGTCGTCGGCGAACGAGATCGCATGGATCGGCAGGCTCTGGCCGGTCGGTTGCAGCAGCCAGGTGTGACCGGCGTCGGGACTGTGCAGGATTCGGGACCCGGGAGCACCTGCGATCCAGACCTTGGGGCCGCGGACCTCCAGGGCCGTAAAGTCGAACTCCGCGATCACGCCATCGGGCAATGGGGAGGGCGGCAGGCGCCAGCTTGCGCCCGCGTCGCCGGTGAGCATGACCAGCCCTCCCTGGCCGACGAGCCAGCCGTAGGACGGGGGCACGAGCTTGAGCCGGGTGAGGTTTCGCAGGCCGAAGTCCAGCGTCCGCGCCGGCTCCAGGCCAGCCCGATGGGCAACGGCCACCGCGCCGTGGCCGGCCACCACGCCCTGATACGGGGCCAGGAAGTCGCCGCTGGACCAGCCGGGGGTGCGGGCGGACGGCAGCGGATTCCAGTTCCGCCCGCCATCCTCGGTCACAAACACCCCCGAGGGGAACATGGCCGAGGGACAACCGACGGCCCAACCGTGCCGCTCGCTGGAGAATCGCACCTGCTTCAGGGCCGGCAGCAGCAGCTTGGGGTCGTGGACCCAATGCTGGCCGCCATCGTGGGTGAACAGCACCACGCCCGAGCTGTTGCCCGAGTAGGGCAGCGAGCCTCCGCCGGCGGCCCAGCCCGTGTCGGGGTTGAGAAAGAAGACGGAGCAGAGCGGGCATCGGACGTTGGCTCGTTGGAGGCCCCAGTTGCGGCCGCCGTCGTCCGTGTGCCAGATCGTGCCGCGGTCGCCCACGGCCCAGCCGTGAACGCGGTCGACGAACGACACGTCGCTCAGCCGGGCGTCCCCACGCATGGGCTCGGAACTCGCCGGTTCGCTGATCGATCGAGCGTCCGGGGCCGCCAACTCCTGCGAGAGACCATCTGCCGAGGCCGTGCCGCCGCAGGCCAGTATCGCCAGGACCGCAAGCCATCGCATCAACCGAGTTCGCGCCTTACGCATCATGCGTTGCACATTGCCCCTCTCCCTCCGGGAGAGGGTTGGGGTGAGGGAAGCTGCGTTAGACAGTGGAAATGAAGGACAGTACCCTCAGCATAAGGGGATGGAAATCCATGTCAAGCCGGATTGGCGCCGGGCCGTGCCGCCGTACCAACGCTGCTGGACCGCGATTTGCGACCCCCTTTGCTGCTACAAAGACCTGTACGCTTCCTGTAGCGCGAGTTCCCCTTTTTTCTCCGCCCCCGGCCTTCGGCCACCTTCTGGCCGCCGGTCCGGCAGCGCATCTTTCGTGCGGACAAGCATTAAGGTCCAGACGCCCCTTTTGCGAGCGTGACAGTAGACGCCGCGTCTGGCGCCGGCAAGCGGCGAGATGGCGCCTTGGGCCCGACGCAAATTGCCGCCCTGTCTACCTGAGAGCGACGCAAATTGCCGCCCTGTCCACTTCGCAGCGCCGCAAACTGATGCGATGGCGTCCAAGAAGGCGCGGTTTCCGGGTCGGCGGTGCGTCTTGAGCGACGTTTTCCGGCGCACTTGCCGCAGGCTCCGCGCCGGCGATGCGTTTCTATCAACGACCATTGGCGATTCCAGGAGGTTTTCTGGGTAGGTCGCGTTTGCCGAACGCGACTTTGCACGCCACCAACGCGGCGGCGTGAAAGCGTGAGCCGTTTCCACGGCCTTTGCTCGTCCGTTCTCGCTCTTCCGCTGTCATCGTAAACGCGAAGCGTCAGCGAGGGAACCAGTCCTGACCTTCCGTCACGTACAAGGATGGCCGCCCAATGATCTCGCTGGCTAACGCTTCGGGTTGCGATGGCATCCAATCTGACATAAATCTGGACATCCGTAACGAACTGGCTGGTGAAGAGCCCGGCTGCTTGTGGTGCAGGCGTCCCGCCTGCGCAGAAATCCAGGCGTCCCGCCTGCGCAGAAACGCAGGCGTCCCGCCTGCGCAGAAACGCAGGCGAGACGCCTGCACCACAAGTAGCCATCGACCACCCTTGTACGTCAGGCTTTCCAGCCTGACTCGCCCCGGTTCAGTCAGGCTGGAAAGCCTGACGTACAGGATTCTGGTGTCTTGGCGGGTGGTTGATTCTTTTACGGGTCCTTCTGAAAGCCGGCGTGCCAGTTTCGTCAGGAGATAGTACGCATTGCTCGCCAGTAATCCGTCCCCTCGGTCGGGAAAACGTGAATTATTTCCTCATTATCTCCTAACAACAAGTTGACACGACGCAACTGGCGTCTATCTTGGACTCCCGCAGAGGAGCCCGGACGACAGCCGCTGCAGCCGGAACAAAACCAAGTGCTGCGCGATGGCCGCGGACCAGGCGCCGACCGCGTACTGTGCAAATAAATAGGTTCTGTTACGGAAGGTCCTGTGTCGCCTTTCGCTCCGCGAAAGTAGCGGTCAATCCACGCCACTTTCGCGGAGCGAAAGGCGACGATCCAGCCACGCTGCTCTTTCCGCAACAGAAACTAAATAGGTTACCGGAATCGTAGCAGGCACACTCCGTGTGCCGTCCGCTCAAGCGGACACCTGACAAGGCGGACGGCACACGGCGTGTGCCTGCTACCTTGCGTCGTTTCTTTACCAGGCTTTGTTCGGATCACCGACCATCTTGTTCTTACGTAGGAGTCCCTGCGATGGCAAAAGGCAAATCAAGCTCGTTTTCGCGTTTCCTGGAGTCGCTGGGTTTCTCGCGCCGCAATCCGCAGGTGCGCGGCAAGCGGCGGCCGTTGAAGCTCGAGTCGTTGGAGGACCGTTGCCTGCTCTCCGCGCTGCCGGCCGACCTGAGTATCACCAAGACCGATAACTTCGGCGGCAGCAGCGCCGGCACGGTCGGCAGTGCCGTCCCGGGCGAGACCATCTGGTACCACATCGGGGTGACCAACAACGGCCCGAACACCGCCACCGGGTTCACGATCGCCGACACGCTCCCTACCTTCCTTACCGGCCAGACGCTCACTTTCCAGAATGGCGCCGCGTCCGTGACTATCGGCGGCACGTCGGGGAAGAATATCTTTGGCGGCTTTACTTTCAACCTTCCGGCCGGCCAATCGACCACCTTCGTGGCCTCAGGGACCATTCCCTCCACGACCACGGGCCAGTTCTCCAACACGGCCACCGTGAGCGTGTCCAGCGCCAATACGGACCCCAATCCGGCCAACAACACCGCCACGGACGTCGACCAGGTGGTGCCCCAGGGCAACCTGTCGGTCGCCATCTCGGACAGCGCCGGCGGCAGCAGCGCGACGGGAGCGGCGGGCACGTCCAGCCCCGGCGCCAGCATCAGCTACACCCTCATGGTCACCAATGCCGGCCCCAACGCCGTCACCGGGGCCACGGTCTCCGACTTGTTCCCCGCCGCGCTCACCGGCCTGGAGTTGGTGAGCGAAACGAGCTCCGTCTCGGCCACGTCGACCGTTAAGCCCGCTCCTACACAACAGTATTTTCGACTGAGGCAGGGGGTGGTGCAACCCGGCGGCTGGAACGAGTACGTCTTCTCGGGGACGTTCGGCCAGTTCGCGGCCGGCACGTCGACGGCCCAGACGGTCTACGACACCGCCACGGTGACGGCTCCCACCGGATACACCGACACCAATCCCAGCGCCGTCAACAACAGCACCAGCGCGACGGAAACCGATACGCTCTTGCCCACGGCGAACCTGCAAATCACCATGTCGGACAACGTGGGCGGCAGCAGCGTGCCTTCGGCGGCGGGCACGGCGGCCCCGACGGGCACGGCCATCCCCGGCGACAGCATCGTCTACACCGTCGTGGCCAGCAATCTCGGCCCCGGCAACGTCACCGGGGCCACGGTCTCCGCCCCCATTCCTATCCAGCTCGTCGGCTTGTCGTTGCAGAGCGTCGTGGCCTCCGGCGGGGCCACGTCGAGCGATTTTCCAGTCCACAGCTTCTTCGACATTTTCACCGACACGGTGGATCTGGCCGCCGGCAGCTCGATCATCTACACGCTCTCGGGGACCATCCCCTCCTCGGTCTCCTGGGCCACGGGCCCCCAGTTGTCCATCACCGCCACCGTGACCGCGCCCGCCGGAGTGATCGACTCCAATCCGGCCAACACCGCCACGGACACCGACTACCTGGCCCCCGAGGCCGACCTGACGGCCGCCGTCACGTCCAGCGCCGGCGGCAGCAGCGCGACGGGAGCGGTCGGCACGCCCAACCCCGGCGACAGCGTCGTCTACAGCGTCGTGTTCAGCAATTTGGGCCCCAGCGACGTCACCGGGGCCACCGTTGGCGATTGTTTCACCAACGTGTCACAAGTTAATGGGGCTAGCGGGGGCGCTGCACTGCAGGTGTCGAGCGTCACGGTCACCCCCACGGCCAACGCCTCGGGCGCCCTGCCCACCTCGTCGTTCGAGGGAACACCACCACCAAGCGGGCCGAACCACTGGTGGTTGTTCAGTGCCAGCGTGGACATGCCGTCCGGCACGTCCTTGACTTACACCTTTACGGCCGAGTTGGCCTCCACGTTGCCCACTGGCCCTCTGACCAATGCCGCGACCATTAATTTTCCTGTCTGGAATACTTACAACCCGGCCAGTGAAGTCACCAGCGCTACGGTGACCGATGTGGTCCGGCCCGCCGCCGACGTGCAAATCACCATGTCGGACAACCTGGGCGGCAACTCCGCCACCGGCGCGATCGGCAATGTGCTGGATCTCACCCCGCCCGCTGGCGATACCTCGGACGTGGAGACCGTCTGCTACGATATCACCGTCAGCAACAACGGACCGGACGCGACCGAGGCCACGGTGGGCGACCAATCACCCGTCCCGTCGGAGATGATCACCCTTAACTACGCGACCATCACGGCAACCACGGGCGGGGCCACGTCCCCTCTGGACGGTGAAACCGACGTCCCGATCCCTAGCGGCGGCTTCAGCGACGATGTGGATCTGCCCGCCGACAGCTCGATCACCTACCTGATCTCGGCGACGGTCGGCACGTCGGCCAGCGGCACGACGGCGGACGATCTCACCAACATCGCCAACGTCATCGGATCCCCCGGCGCCACGCTCTACGAGGACGGCACGGGTCAGCATGGGTTCGTATACAACGGCGTTTCGGCCACGGACAGCGACGCGCTGCCCGCCGACGTGGTGGCGAGCGAATCGGGTCAGACCACCGCCGTCCCCGGCCAGGACGCGATCTACCAGGTGAACCTGACCAACAATGGCCCCGGCGCGGCCCAGTGCACCATGCTCAACCTCACGCTGCCGACCGGCGTGACGCTCGTCGGGGCCTACGACTCGTCGGGTAAGAGTGTTACGGGGATCACCGCAGGGGGCGGCACCCACGGCTACGGCATCGCGATCCCCAACGGCTGGGATGGTGGTTCGCCTGGCGGGAGCACTTCTATTATCCTCCAGGTCCAGGTCGCGCCCGGCGTGGCTGCCGGCACGACGCTCGCCAATAGCATCGCCGTCTCCACGTGCACCGCGGAAGCCCCGGTGACCAGTACCAATACCGCTACCGGCACCACTTCCACTACCACGATCTCGCCCGTGCTCTCCGCCAGCTTCAGCACCCAGGTCGGCGAGCCCGGGGCCTCGCTGGTGCCCAGCATCACAACCCCCGGCGCGATGGACCTGGTGGTCACCGGCAGCAACTGTGGGATCGTCCATCTGGTGAGCCATTCTAACACCTATTCGGTGACCGTCAACGGCAAGAGCCTGGGAACTTTCGACCCCACCGGGGCGATCATGATCTATGGCATCGGCAGCGCCTATGAATATGTCAGCCCTTCCGTCACGCTGCCGGCTTTTCTGTGGGGCGGCTGCGGCACCAACAGCCTCTACGGCGGCGACGGGCCTGACGTGATCGTCGGCGGCCCCGGCGGCAACACGATCGTGGGCGGCCCCGGCTACAACCTGCTCATCGGCGGCGGCAGCAGCGGCGGCGGACAACAGACCGTCATCCGTGCGGGGACTTCGAGCAACAACCTCGAGGTCGCCGGATCGACGCCCTACGACAACAACCTGTTGGCCCTGGACGCCATCATGACTGAGTGGACCAACACCGCCGACACCATCATCCAACGCGTCGAGGCGATCACCGCCGGCGTGCTGCCGATCGTCTCCATTGCCAACCGAATCCCCCCCGACGGGGCCGCCGCGCAAATCCCGATCCAGCTCGTGGCGCTCAACGCCAGCACGATCCAGGGCGCCGCCAACGACTACCTCTACGGCAGCGCCGGCGGCGACAACCTGCTACTGGCCGACCCGACCGTCGACTACGTCACCCTTGGCGGCACCACGGGGGCCACTGACGCCTTCGCCAATACGCACAACTACATTGGGAAGGTCACGCTGATCAAGTAGTCGGCCCGCGACCCCGACGCACGTAACCGTTCCCAGCCTGAAAAGTAGCAGGCACACTCCGTGTGCCGTCCGCTGCGGCGGACACCTGACAAGGCGGACGGCACACGGAGTGTGCCTGCTACTAGGCGGTGCCAAGGGGACAGGTCCCTGTTTTCGGCCTTACGTCCCGCGGCCAAATGCGCTTTTTCGCCGAAAAATGGACCAGTCCCCGGCCGACCCACCCCGCCCGACCCGTGAACGGTTGCCGGCACACTAGCCCGAAGCGCCAGCGAGGGAGCACCGCAAGACCCTCGCTGGCGCTTCGGGCTAGTGTCGGTTGCTGCCGCGAGCAGTATAGCCCCGGCAGCCACGCCGGCCGTGCGGCGCGGAGGATGGTTCGTACATCGCGTTGTGGTGCAGGCGTCCCGCCTGCATTTCCAGGCAGGCGGGACGCCTGCACCACAAGCAGCGATCGTCCACCTTGTTCTTTTGTCGCTCCTAGCCGCCTTAGGACCGGCGAATCATTATCTGTCGGATTGTCGCCTTTCGCTCCGCGAAAGCCGCGTTCTTTCGCGGAGCGAAAGGCGACATTTGTTTCTGCACCTGCCCTACGGCTTCGGCGGCTCCTTCGGCTTCTCCAGGGGCTTTTCCGCGGGTTTCTCCTTGGGCTTCTCCACGGGCTTTTCCGCGGGCAAACCCGGAAGGTCCGTGTCGTCGTCCTTGATTTGCTGGATCTCCCGCCAAGGCTTGTTCGCCTGGTAGCTCTGGAGCTCCTTCTGCAGCTCTTCTTTGAGACTCTCCTTGCCGACCTCGACCGACTTCTGCGACCACTTGCGGGCGGAGTCGAAGTCGCCCAGCTCGGCGTAGGCGGCGGCCAGCGTGCTGAGGATGTGGGCCTGCTTGTAGGAGGTCAACTCGGCCGAGCGGGTGGCCAGTTCCAGGGCCCGCTTGCCGTTGCGGAGCTTCTCGTCGGGCGAGGTGGCCAGGACCCAGGCGAAGTTGTTGAGCACTTCGGCGTCCTTGGGATCCAGGGCGAGGACCTTCTCGTAGTCGGCGACGGCCTCGGCCTGCTTGCCCATGCTCAGCAGGGCGTCGGCCCGACCCCGCAAGGCGTCGGCATTGCCCGGCTTTTCGGCGAGCATCTTGTCGAACATCTGCAGCGCTTTGCGGGGCTTCTTCGCGGCGTTGTAGAGGAGGGCCAGTTGCAGGGCCACGTCCTCGTCGGCGGGCGCCTCGCGGTGGAGCTGCTCCAATTGAGTCGCGGCCTCGGTGAACTTGCCGCTGCCGGCCAGGATCACGGCCCGCAACCGCATCGCCGCAGTAAGATCCGGGGCCAGCTTCAGCACCCGATCCACGTCGGCCAGGGCCTTCTCCCTCTCATTCATCTCCTCGTAGACGCTCGCCCGCAGCAAGAACACGGCGAGGTTGGCGGGATCCAACTGGTCGGCCTCGTTGAGGTCGTCCAAGGCGGCCTTGTAGTCGGTCTTCAGGCCGTGGGCCCGGGCCATTTGCAGCAAGGGAGTGGGTTCCTTGGGCTCTAACTCGTGGGCTTTCTTCAAGGCGGCCAGGGCGTCGTCGTAACGTTTCAGGTCGATCAGCGTCACGCCTTTGGATTCCCAGGCCGCGGCGTTTTCCGGGTCGAGCTTTACGGCCGCGTCGAAGTCGGCCAGGGCCTTGTCGTATTTCTTCTGATCGAGGTAGAAGTTTCCCCTTGCACGCAAGGGGGACGGGTCCTGCGAGCTGACCTGAACGGCCCGGTCGAGGTCCTTGAGCTTGTGGGCCACGTCGTCGGCGAACCCGGCCCGGACCAGCAGCGCCTTGGCCTGCACCTGGGGCTGATCGGCGCTGCGGCCGACGGCCTCATCGAGGGCCTTGCGGGCCCGTTTGACGTTGCCGCCGGGCAGGAGGTTCAACTGGGCCACCAGCAACAGCGCCGGGGGCTCGTTGGGGTCGATCGCCAAGCCCTTCTCCAGATCCTCCAAAGCCACGCGGCGGATCTCGCGCCAGTTGGGGTCCGGTGGCAGACGGAGGATCTCGCCGGCGTAGTTGGTGCCGCGCTGGATGCAGGTGGAGGCCAGCAACTCCTTGGCGAACTGCGTGTTGCCTTCGTCGAGCCCCTTTTTCAGCGCCGATTCCGCCAGGCGGATTACCTCGCCCAGGTCGGTCCGCGTGCGGGCGTTGAGCTTGGCCTGCGTCGCATGATCGAGGTCGTCTTGACCTTCGTTGGCCGCCCAGGCCGGATCGACGCTCCACAATAAGCTGCCCAGAAAGAACAACACGACAAACCGCGGAGAAAATGGCATAACGCTACTCCGTTCTCGGATAGGGGCCCGGGACCGCGCCGGCAACGCCGCCGGGCGGAAGCCCGCTTATTCTCGCCCTTTCCCTGGGCTTACGCCATCGGCTAGGGGCGCGCTCGGCATGCAGCGTGGGTCGAGCGCAGCGCGTCACACCACTCTTTCGGGGGGAATTCTCGTGGTGGGACTCGCCGACCAACGCTTCGCGTCGGTGCCCGTCGACCCACCCTGCCTTTCCTCTTGGATAGCTGCTCAGTAGCGGCCACCGCGACCGCCGCGGCCGCCTCCGCCGCCGTAGCCGCCGCCGCGGCCGCCACGTCCCCCGCCCCCGCCCCCGCCAGGACGTTCCTCGCGAGGCCGAGCCTCGTTGACCGTCAAGGGGCGGCCCTCATGGTCTTGGCCGTTGAGCCCTTGAATCGCGGCCTGGGCCTCCTGATCGCTGCCCATTTCCACGAAACCGAACCCCTTGCTGCGTCCGCTCTCGCGGTCTTCAATCACTTGGGCGCTTTGCACCGTCCCAAATTGAGCGAAGAGCTTCTCCAGATCAGAGTTACCGACATTGTAGCCCAGGTTGCCGACGTACAACTTCTTCCCCAAGACAGTTCTCCTTTGCATCGGCACGACCCGGTTGTTGCCGACTCACATCAAAATGAAACGAGCCCACCGACTGCCTCCGGGTGGTGGCAACTGGGCACAACGCTTTAGTATAACGCCGATTGGCGGCGTCCGATACGGGTCTACAAAGCCAGAAGCTATTTCTTGTTCTTCGGCCGCGACTGGGCGGCGTGGCACCGCTTGCAGCGGACGCGCTGGTTGTTCAGTTTCGCGCCACACTTGGGACAGCGGCGCTTTCTCAGTTCGAGGACGAACTTGGTCCGCGGGCGGATTCCTCCCATGGCGAGATCTTTCCTGTTATCCTACGGGGGGGTGGGCTTGTCAGCCGGTTGGCAAGGCATTTAGTGTAGTGGATGATCGCCGGTCGAGCAAGCCGGGCTCGTTCGCTAGGCACCGTTGAAATCCGCGGGTCGCTGGGCCAAAATGGGTGTTTCCGGAAGGTGTGGAAGCACAGCCATTGCCCGCGGCCGGCGTGGCCGCCGGGGTAACGGGTTCAATTCCGTTCTGCTGCCCCCGGCGGCCACGCCGCCCGTGGGCCGAGCCAAGGAGAATCGCACCATGAAAATCGGGTTCAATTCGGCAATCATCGCGCTGGCAGTGCTGGCCGCGGTTCTGGGTTCGCCGGCCGTTTTCGCGGCGGAAGCCGGACGGAGAACGATTTCGCTGGACCAGGACTGGCGGTTCCACCGCGGGGACGTTGACGGCGGGCAAACAGCGGAACTCGACGATTCCTCATGGCGGCGCCTCGACGTGCCGCACGATTGGAGCATCGAGGGCCCCTTCAACCAGGCGTCGCCCTCGGGGGCAGGCGGCGGCTACCTCGACGGCGGCATCGGCTGGTACCGCAAGTCGTTCGCCCCCCCGTTGTTGACCGCCGGCGGCCGGCTGTTCATCGAGTTCGACGGTGCCTACATGGACAGCCAGGTTTGGATCAACGGCCATTTCCTCGGCCGGCACCCCTACGGCTACACCGGGTTCGAGTACGACCTGACGCCGCACCTCAAGCCTGGCACGACGAACGTCCTGGCCGTGCGGCTGAACGTCACTCAACCGTGCAGCCGCTGGTATTCCGGGGCGGGGATCTTCCGGCACGTGCGGCTGACGGCTACCGAGTCCGTCCACGTCGCGCATTGGGGCGTCTTCGTCACCACGCCGAAAGTGGCCGACGATGCCGCGTGGGTGAAGGTCTACACCCAGGTGGTCAACCAGGGCACTACCGACGTCCAGTTCCGGCACGAGACGCTGATCCTCGACCCCGAGGGCGTCGAAGTCGCCAGGTCAGAGGTTCGGAAGCCGAAGTCTACTTTCGAGTCGGATTTGCTCATCCCTCCCTGGGTTACTCCCGGGGGTCGGGAAGAATCCAGCGAGTCACTCAAAGTCGCCCACCCTAAGCTCTGGTCGTTGGAAACGCCCGTGCTCTATTCGGTCGTCTCCCGGGTCTTTGTCGGCGGCCGCCTGGTGGATAGCGTCAGCACGCCCTTCGGCATCCGCACCTTCGAGTTTACCCGCGATCGCGGCTTCCTGCTCAACGGCAAGCACGTGCCGTTGCAAGGCGTCTGCGATCATCACGACCTGGGCTGCCTGGGCTCGGCCGTGAATCGCCGGGCGATCCAACGTCAACTGGAGATCCTCAAGGGCATGGGCTGCAACGCCATCCGCACCAGCCACAACCCGCCGGCCCCCGAGTTGCTGGATCTCTGCGACCGCATGGGCTTCCTGGTCATGGACGAGGCCTTCGACGAGTGGAAGGCCGGCAAAACCCAGCACGGCTACAGCCGCTTCTTCGACCAATGGAGCGAGCCGGACCTGGTGAGCATGTTGCACCGCGACCGCAACCATCCCTGCGTGGTGATGTGGAGCATCGGCAACGAGATCCCCGAGCAGGGCGCCGCCAACGGCTACGCAATGTCCAAGCGGTTGGTCGATATCTGCCACCGCGAGGACCCCACGCGTCCGACCGTCTCCGCCTGCAACGATTCCGGCGGGGCAGACCGCACGGGCTTCGCCAAGCCGCTGGACGTCTTCGGCATCAACTACTCGATCGGCGCCTACCAGCAGTTCAAGGGCCGCTACGCGCTGGTGGCCTCGGAGACCGCCTCCGCGCTGAGCACCCGCGGCCAATACAACCTCGTGCCGGACCGGGATGGCAAGCTCAGCATCCACAACCAGGACCACCACCAGGTCACTTCCTACGATCTGTGTGCCCCGGGCTGGGGCTACATTGCCGAGACCGACCTCTTGGCCATGGCTCGCTCGCCCTGGGTGGCCGGCGAGTTCGTCTGGACCGGCTTCGACTACATCGGCGAGCCCACGCCCTACGACTGGCCCTCGCGGAGCTCCTATTTCGGCATCGTCGATCTGTGCGGCTTCCCCAAGGATCGCTACTGGTTTTACCGCAGCCGCTGGCGGCCGGAGCCCCTGGTCCACCTCCTGCCCTCCTGGGACTGGCCGGGCTGGGAGGGCAAGCCGATCCCCGTCTGGGCCGTGAGCAACGCGGAGTCCGTCGAGTTGCTGCTCAACGGCAAATCCCTGGGGGAAAAGAGCCTGGATCAACAGAAGACACTGCACGTCCAATGGGACGTTCCCTACGCCCCGGGCACGCTGAAGGCGCTGGCCAAGAAGGGCGGACAAGTGGTGGCCACGGACGAAGTCCGCACGCCGGGCAAGGCGAAGCGGCTGGTCCTCGCCGCCGACCGCTCCCGCATCGCCGCCAAGCGCGACGACCTCTCGTTCGTTGAGTTGCGGGTCACCGACGCTGCGGGCCTGGTTTGTCCCAATGCTGATCCGCTGGTGCGGTTCCGCGTGGAGGGTTCCGGCGCAATTGCCGGGACTGACAACGGCGATCCGATCGACCACGAGTCGTTCCAGTCCCACCGTCGCAAGGCATTCCACGGCCTGGCCCTGGTGGTGGTCAAGCCGGCCCGCACTCCCGGCCGTATCACCCTCCGCGCCGAAGCCGAGGGCCTGGAGGCAGCCGAGATTATTTTGGAAAGCCGATAGGGAGTTCCGCCGTCTCCCTTCCTTAGAGGCCAGGTAGGGTGGGACAAGCTCGCGCAAGCGAGCGCCGGCCCACCATTTCTGCTGAACCCGAACCTCAGAAGTCCCGCCCGGCAGGCGGGACCTACCAGAGATGGTCGGGGGGCGAGGGGAAGCCGGCACGGACGCAGCAATTCGTCGACGCTGCTTGCGGCGAGCGAGGGCGCAAAGGGAACGGACGCGTATACTGGACACGACGAAATCACAAAATGTGATTTCAAGTTCGGGGCGCTCGGGCGGGGTTCGGGGCGCGGACCCCTACGCCGTTACCGAGCTTAATGTTGAAGGATGCAAGACGTGTCAGACAGTCGCTCTCTGATCCCGGTCGAGCGGATCGAGCGGGCAATCCTGCTGATCCGTGGCCATAAAGTCATGCTGGACAGTGACTTGGCTTCGCTCTACTGCGTCGAGACCAAGGTCCTGAATCAGGCGGTCAAGCGAAACCTGGAGCGGTTCCCTGAGGACTTCATGTTTCAGCTTTCCGAAGAGGAAATGGAGAATTGGAGGTCACAGATGGCGGCCTCAGACCTCAGCTCAGGTCTAAGGTCACGATTTGTGACCTTAAAGGGTGGCCGAGGGCAGCATCGAAAATACTTGCCCTACGCCTTCACCGAGCAGGGGGTGGCCATGCTCTCCAGCGTCCTGCGGAGCCCTCGCGCCGTGGCCGTGAACGTGGAGATCATGCGGGCGTTCGTGCGGTTGCGGCGGATGTTGGCCTCCCATGCCGACTTGGCCCGCAAGCTCGACGCCCTGGAGAAGAAGTACGACTCGCAGTTCAGGATCGTCTTCGACGCGATTCGGCAGTTGATGGCGCCGCCGGAGGCGAAGCCCCGGCGGAAGATCGGCTTTCAAGTGGAGGAAGACCGCGGTGGCTAAATGTATTTCCAAGAAACGGGCGAAGAAGGGAGAGGTGAATGACTTTCGGCAAGTCCCCAAGACCTACGCGGACCTGGTGGCGTTGCTGCCTCCGCGGCCGATTCATGACCACGCTGAGCTGGCCGGCGCCATGGAGATGGTCGACCGCTTGGCGGGCTTTCCCTTGAATGCGGACCAAGAAGACTACCTGCACGCGCTTTCCACCTTTGTGGAAGCGTATGAAACGGCGCGATTCCCCCTGGACCCGTCGCGGATTACGCCGCTGGCGGCGCTCAAGGCGTTGTTGGCCGAGCATGGCATGAGCGCTTCAGACCTGGGACGGTTGTTGCACAATCGGACGCTGGGGGCGGCCATCGTGTCGGGACGACGGGCCCTGAGCAAAACCCACGTCAAGCTGCTGGCCGATTACTTCAAGGTCGAACCGGGGCTTTTCCTGTAAGGCCCTTGTTGCTTGCCTGGCCGGCGGCGCTTAGGATTTTGGGTGGGCGAGCACGATCAATCCCCAAAGAGGATTTAACCGATGACGCAGTTGCTGGAACAGGCCCTCAGCGAAGTCAGAAAACTCCCGGAACCAGAGCAGGATGCCATCGCATCCCTGATTCTCGACGAGCTCGCCGACCAGCGGCGTTGGCACGAAAGTTTCGTCCGTTCCCAGGATCAGTTGGCGCGCCTCGCCGAAAAGGTGCGCGAGGACATCCGAGCGGGTCGGGTCCAAAGCGGGGGCTTCGATCAGTTGTGAACTATGCCCGAAATCCTGATTCTCTGCGAGTACCCCACGCTCAGCGGCGGCGAGCGGTCGATGCTGGCGACGCTGGACGGCGTGGCCCGGGCAGGCTACGTTGCGACCGTGGCGGCGCCGCCGGAGGGACCGCTGGCCGAGACCCTGGCCGCGCGGGGCATCGAGGTCGTCGGCCTGACCACCCGTGATCCGCTGGGCGACCATCGGCCCCAAGCCGCCGTTCGCCAGGAACTGGCCGCCCTGTTGGCGAAGCGACGACCGAGCCTCGTTCACGCCAACAGCCTCGCCATGGGGCGGCTGTCCGGCCCGGTGACGCAAAGCCTGCGGATTCCCAGCCTGGCGCACCTTCGCGACATCCTCCGCCTGAGCCGGCAGGCGATCGCCGATCTCAACTGCCACACGCGGCTGCTGGCGGTCTCCGAGGCGGTGCGCCATTTCCACACGGCGCACGGTCTGACGGCGGAAAAGACCTTCGTTCTCCATAACGGCGTGGACTTGGAGCGGTTCCGGCCGGGGCCGCCTACCGGGTACCTGCACGAGGAGCTGGGACTCTCCCCCGAGGTTCCCTTGGTTGCCGCGATCGGGCAAATCGGCATCCGCAAGGGATTCGACGTGCTGCTCCGCGCGGCGGTCCAGGTAGCAGGCACACGCCGTGTGCCGTCCGCCCGGGCGCAGATAGCGGACGGCACACGGAGTGTGCCTGCTACATTACGGGAGCGTCGCAGCGGCCGGACGTCCATTATCTGCTCGTCGGCCGGCGATGGTCGGACAAGGCCGAGTCGCGCCGCTTCGAGGCCGACTTGCACCAGTGGGCCACCGCAAGACTCGGCGGCCGGGTTCATTTCCTCGGGCTGCGGGCGGACGTCGACCAACTGCTCCGCGAGGTGACGATCCTGGCACACCCGGCCCGTCAGGAGCCGCTGGGCCGGGTTCTCCTGGAAGCGGCCGCCTCGGGGGTGGCCATCGTGGCCACCGACGTGGGAGGAACACGCGAGATTTTTCCCCCGGACAGCCATGCCGCGCGGCTCGTACCGCCGGATGAGCCGGATTGCCTGGCGGATGCGATGCTAGAGATCCTCGGCGACGGGTCGCTGCGGACCCAGCTCGGCGCCGCGGCCCGGCGCCGCGTGGTAGCGGCCTTCAGCGCCGAGAGGGCCGCGGCCGGTTTGGTCGAGCACTATCGTCAAAGTAGCAATCGCTGAGAGCCGTGGCTCGCGAGTGTCTAGCGGAGCTGATGCCCGACGCCGGCTGGCGGGGCCATCGGCAGAATCCTGTTTTTGACACTGCTTGTGTCATAGTCGTATTGCCGATTCGTTAATAACGGATTAGAATTCGCTTAGCTAGGGATGAGCAGTTTCCGTTGCGGAAGCTTGGGTAGGGTGGGTCGAGCGTAGCGGGGCCCACCAGAGGCGGCCGAATGATGCACGGGGAGACCCGTTGCGACCGATTCGGCCTACCATTTCTCAACGTCCGCAAGAGAACTGATTCACGGCCCAAGAAGACCCTGGGAACGCACCTGCGAAAGGGGTAAGCGACATGGAACTGTACGGTGCAGGCATCTGTGGGGAGGAGCTTTTCTTGGGCTACATGCTCTTTCTGGCGCTGCGGATCTTCGGCGACCATGAGAAGTTCCACCTCTGGCGCAGCCGCCGTGGATAGGTAGGTCCCGCTTGCCGAGCGGGACGTTGCGCACCGGCAACGTCTGTCCGTCGTTCAGGTCCCTTCCGGCAGAAGGGACCTGCTGGGGGCAATGCGAACCCGGCGGCCGGCCACCTGGACCCGTCGGCAAGCGATCAGTTGCAGGGCCTCGGGGTAGGCTTCGCTCTCCGCCTCAAAGACCCGTGCGGCCAGGGTCTCCGGCGTATCGTCGTCCAGCACGGGGACCGCTTTTTGTAAGATCACCGGCCCGTGGTCGTACTGGTTGTCGACGAAGTGGACCGTGCAGCCGCTGAGCTTCACCCCGTAGTCCAGGGCCGCCTGGTGAACGTGGTGCCCGTAAAGGCCCTGGCCGCAAAAGGCGGGAATCAGAGCGGGATGGATGTTGACTACCCGGTTCTCGAAATCGGCCGGGATTACCAGCCGCGCGAGGAAGCCGGCCAGTACCACGATCTCCGCCTCGGCGGCGCGGCAGCGGTCGAAGACCGCCCGGCTGTAGTCGTCCTGCGAGGCGAAATCCTTCCGAGCGAAGACGATCCGCGGGACGTCCGCTTCCCGGGCGAACTGGAGGCCGCCAGCCTCGTGCCTGCTGGAGACCACCAGCCGGACCTCGGCGTCCAGCCGGCCGGCGGCGATCCGCACGAGCAGGTTCTTCAGCGTGCGCCCGCTGCCGGAGATCAGTACGGCCAAACGTAAGGGATTCTGTCCCATAAACCCAGCCATCAACCACGTGGTTTGAACGGAGGGAGAAAACGAATCACGAAAACCCGAAAGAACGGTAGTGCCGCACAAGGTTGGCAAAGAAGTAAGGCAGCTTTTCGAGAAAAAGCCCTTGCTCACGCCACGTTGATCTGAGCCCCGAAGGGGCGCAACTCGATAGCCCAGGGGCGCAGCCCTGGGATGCGAAGGCCCCATGACGCCGAAAGCCCTGAAAGGGCGCAACGATTGCGCGACGTGGCTGGGCCGTTGCGCCCCGTTGGGGCTTGCAAACGGGATGCGCCAACCGGTTCCCCAGGGCTTCGCCCTGGGCTATCGAGTTGCGCCCCTTCGGGGCGGAGCACGAAGCCCGTTTCCACAGAATCCCCGCAGTTCTCGAAATAGCCGATGTGAACGCCGTTCATGGATCCCCTAGCGTCCATCTGGGCATTTTAGGAAGATCGATTCGACAAGCGATGGCAGGGTCGGTTTCCCCGAAATTGCCCGATGAACCCCTCAAAACACGTCCCGCCCGGCAGGCGGGACCTACTCGAATCACACAACCTTCACGTACAGGGCGACCGTTTCTTCACCGACCTTGACTTCGACCGCGTCGACCCCGGGGATCAACTCCCAGTTCAACTGGACGGCCAAGGTTTCCCGCATGATATAGTCGCGGAAGCGATCCACGGCGTCGCGGAGGGCCGGGGAAGCGGTCGCCAGGCCCACGGCAATGCGATCGGTGTATTGGCAGTCGATCTCTTTCCGCCGGGTCTGGATGGCGTGGACCAGCTCGCGGGCGTTTCCTTCGGCCACGAGCTCGTCATCCAGTTCCGTGGACAAGATGACCACGCACTGGCGTCCCTGCGCGGCGGCCCAGCCCGGCTTGGCTTGCAGGCGGACCTGAAGATCCTCGGAGTCCAGCACGATCGGTCCGTCCGGCAGCTCCAGCTCGACCTTACCCTGGGATTCGAGTTGCTCCATCAGCCGGGCGGCGTCGGCCGCGGCCAGCAGCTTGCGGACGGCCGGCAGGCGTTTGCCCAGCCGGGGCCCGAGCCGCTTCAGATCGGGCAGGACCGTGTAGTTGATGTACTGATCGGCCTTGCGGATGAACTCTACGCGGCGGACGTTCAACTCGTCGCAAATCAAAGCCCCGTGCTCCTCGAGCCAGTCCTGGCAGGCCGGGTCGGCCAGCACCACCTCCACCTGGGCCAGCGGCTGGCGGACCTTGAGCTTGGCGGCCATGCGGGCGGCCCGGCCCTGGGAGACGATTTCCCGCACCAGGGCCATGCGGGCGGAAAGCGACTCGTCGATCGCGGCCGGGTCGCAGGCCGGGTAGTCGCAAAGGTGGACGCTCTCCACCACGGCCCGCCCCTCGTGCCCGCGGAAGGCGTGGACCGCCAGGTTCTGCCACAGCTCTTCGGCCAGAAACGGCACAAACGGCGCCGCCAGCTTGCAGGCGGTCAACAGGCACTCGTAGAGCGTCCAGTAGGCGTCGGTCTTCTCCGGCGACGGATCGCCGCTCCAGAAGCGGTCGCGGCTGCGGCGGACGTACCAGTTCGACAAGGCGTCGACGAACTCGCCGAGCCGCTGGCAGGCCGTGAAATTGTCGTAGGCGTCCATCGACTGCACCACGGCCGCGATAGTGCGGTTCAGCTCGCTGAGGATCCAGCGGTCCAGCTCGCTCCGCTCGGTCGGAGCACGGTAGCCGTCGGCCCGGTTGAGGATCTCGGGCGCCAACTGCCCGGGGGCGCCGCTTACGCCCGAGGCCGGGTTGAAGCCGTCGATGTTGGCGTAGATCACGAAGAAGCTGTAGACGTTCCAGAGCCTCAGCAGGAACTCGGGGATGCTCTCCTTGATGGCCCGCTCGTTGTAGCGGATCGGCGTCCAGGGCGGCTGGTTGGAGAAGAAGTACCATCGCAGGGCGTCGGCCCCGTAGCGGTCGAAGATCTCCTGCGGCTCGCGGTAGTTCCGCTTGCTCTTGGACATCTTCTGCCCGTCCTCGCCGAGCATCAACCCCAGCACCACGCAGTTGCGGAAGGGATGCGGGTAGGGGACCGGCGGCGTGGGGTCGTGGCAGAAATCGGGCAGCCCGGCAGGATTGGCGGGCCGTGCTCGCTTAGGACCGGCGAATAAATATCTGTCGGATTGTCGCCTTTCGCTCCGCGAAAGCCGCGTTCTTTCGCGGAGCGAAAGGCGACACTACTCGTGTCACTGCCTGCGGCCTCGCCGTCGGGGCTGAATAGCAGGGTGCTGATCGCCAACAGGCTGTAGAACCATCCGCGCGTCTGGTCGATGGCTTCGCTGATGAAGTCGGCCGGAAACTGCTCCGTCAACTGCTGACAGGAGCCCTCCTGGTGCGGATAACCCCATTGGGCAAAGGGCATGGCCCCGGAGTCGAACCAGCAATCGATCACCTCGCTCACGCGGCGCATCCGCTTGCCGGGCGCCTTGGGCGAGTCGTAGGTGACCGCGTCGATGTACGGCTTGTGGACCTTCAGATCCTCGCACAGCGAAGGATTGGCCCGCTTGGCTGCTTCCCAGACCTCGGTGCCTGAGACGCCGGGCTTGGCTAGCAGTTCTTCGTAGCTGCCCACCGCCTCCGCGTAGCCCGTCCTTTCGCAGACCCAGATCGGCAGCGGCGTGCCCCAGAACCGCTCGCGGGAGAGGGCCCAGTCGACATTGGTTTCGAGGAAATTGCCAAAGCGGCCATCGCGGATGTGTTCGGGCAGCCAATGGATCTCGCGGTTGTTGGCCAGCATCCGCTCCTTGAACCGCGTGGTGCGGATGAACCAGCTCTTGCGGGGATACTGGATTAGCGGGTCCTCTTCGGCACGCCAGCAGAAGGGATAGTCGTGGAGATACTGCTCCTGGTGCAGTAGTTTGCCCTCGTCGCGCAGGCGGCGGATGATGTCGCGATCGGACTGTTTCACGTTGCGGCCCTGGAAATCGGGCGTCTCGCTGGTGAAGGTGCCGTCGGGGGCCACCGAGCAGATCAACGCCGGGCCGTCGCCGTCGACGAACCGGGCCTGCTCGATCTGGAGCACGTCGAAGTCGACTTCGCCGAAGGCCGGGGCCTGGTGGACCACGCCCGTGCCCGTGTCGATGGTCACGAAATCCGCGGCCACGACCCGCCAGGCGACGTGTTGGCTGCCGCCGCCGCGGAGACGCCCGCGGGTCTCGCCGGCCGAGCGGTAGTAGTCGCCGAAAGGCGGCAGGTAACGCAGCCCCAGCAGGTCGCGGCCTGATCGCGTGGCGACGACCGTACACGTCCGGCCGATCTTCTGGGCGATCGACGCCACCAAAGCCGAAGCGATGATCAGCTTCCGCGGATCGTCTTCGACGGCGACGATCGCGTATTCCAGGTCCGGCTTGACCGCCACGAACTGGTTGCTCGGCAGGGTCCAGGGCGTGGTGGTCCAGACCAACAGGTCGGCGTCGCGCAGCTCCTCGCCGCTGGTAGTCCCGCCTTCGTCGTTGGTAGTCCCGCCTTTAGGCGGTGCGGCCGCGGATTCCCGGCTAAAGCCGGCACTACGAACTTGCGGGTCGACCAACGGGAATCGGACGTAGACGCTGGGGTCGGCCACTTCGCGGTATCCCTGGCCGACCTCGCCGGAGGAGAGCGCCGTTCCGCCCTGGGGCCACCACCAGACGATCTTGTGCCCCTGGTAGAGCAGTCCGCGGTCGAACAACGTCTTCAGCGCCCACCAGACGCTCTCCACGTAGCTCTGGTGGTAAGTGACATAGGCCTCGTCCAGGTGGATCCAGAAGCCCAGCCGCTCGGTAAGCTCCTCCCACTGCCTGGTGTAGCGGAAGACGCTCTCCAGGCAGCGGTGGATGAAGGGTTCCACCCCGTAATTCTCGATCTCGTCCTTGGCATGGATCCCCAGCTCTTTGCTCACCTCGACTTCCACCGGCAGGCCGTGCGTGTCCCAGCCGGCCTTGCGCTGGCAGAAGTAGCCGCGCATGGTGCGGTAGCGAGGAAAGAGATCCTTGATCGCCCGGGTGAGGCAGTGGCCCGGATGGGGCAAGCCGTTGGCCGTGGGCGGACCCTCGTAAAAGACGAACGCCGGCCCTGCCCGCCGGGCCTCCAGCGATTTCTCGTAGATCCGCCCCTCTTTCCAATAGTGGCGGATCTGTTCCTCGAGGGCGGGAAAGGAAACGGAACTGGTGACCGGACGAAACATGATGACGAGAGGAGTTAGAAGTTAGGAGTTAGAAGTTATACCGCTCGCGGCAGCAACCGACACTAGCCCGAAGCGCTAGCGAGGTAAGCACTTTCGGCCCTCGCTAGCGCTTCGGGCTAGTGTTCCGCGGCACGAAATGCATCAAACTCAACCGCGAGCGGTAGAGAAGAAGCCACGTCCTGACTCCTAGCTCCTGACTTCTAACTCCTAACTCCTAACTCCTGACTCCTAACTTCTAACTCCTAACTCCTGTTTAAGGATTCCCAGCACGATCTTCCTCAGGTTGGGCTCGCTGCGGGCGGCGGTGGCCAGGATGTGCTCGATGTTGGCCGGTTTGAGGGCGTCGGGCAGGCACATGTCGGTAATGATCGACAATCCCAGCACCCGCAGCCCCGCATGGACCGCCACGATCACCTCGGGAACCGTGGACATCCCCACCACGTCGGCCCCAATGCCCCGCAAAAAGCGATACTCGGCCCGGGTCTCCAGGTTCGGACCGGTCACCGCCACATAGACCCCCTTGTGGGCCACGAAGTTCTCCCGCCGGGCGATTTCCAGGGCCGCGTCCACCAAGGCCCGGTCGTAGGGCTCGTTCATGTCCGGAAAACGGGGACCGAGCGAATCATCGTTCACCCCGATCAAAGGGTTGCCGCCCATCAGGTTGATGTGGTCCTCGATGACCATGATGTCGCCCAGTCCGTACTGCGGGTTCAGGCCGCCGCAGGCGTTGGAGACCACCAGCAGGCCCGCCCCGAGGGACTTCATGACCCGGACGGGAAAGGTGATCTTCGCCAGCGAATAGCCTTCGTAGGCATGGAAGCGTCCTTCCATGGCCACGACCGGCAATCCCTCGATCGTCCCGCAGACGAGTTGGCCCGCATGGCCGACGGACGTGGAACGGGGAAAATGAGGCAGCGACTCGTACTCGAAGACCGCCTCGGTGCGGATCTGCTCTGCCAGGCTGCCGAGCCCCGTTCCCAGGATGATACCCGCATGAGGCCGGCCGGCCCATTTGCGGCGAATCGTCTGGACTGCCTCTTGGATCTGCTGCGCAAGGTCTCGCATCGGCGTCTTCCTGAGTAGGGTAGGACAAGCTCGCGTCAGCGAGCGCCGGCCCACCAATTCGGCTAGCCCTCGGTGGGCCGGCGGCCGCGACGGCGGCCTTGTCCCACCCTACAACTACAACAGCAGCTAATCCTCGAAACCGTCTTCTTCCTCGATCTCCTCGGCCGCCTCGAAGCCGTCTGTGTCTTCCTCTTCTTTGGCCGGATGTTCCTCTCCAGCGGGGGTCGGCGATTCGTCTTCTTCTTCGTCAAGGTCTAAGTCGAACTCGTCCTCTTCGAAATCGTCCTCGAAATCGTCGTCGAAATCGTCGTCGAAATCGTCCTCGTCGAAATCGTCGTCCTCATCCTTCACGCCTTCGGCAACGCAGGGCACGCCAGGCAAGATCTTAACCACGTCCGGCGTCATCGGCGGCTCCTCAGGCCCGGTCTCAGACCAGCCGAACGACTCGATCTCCAACATAGGGATACCCTCAAGGGTTCTGGGGCCAATCTTGTCTTGTTACCCAAGAACCTGGCGTTTGTCAACCGTCCCGAGGGCTGTGGTCCTCAAACGCCAGGTGGGATTTTGCGTAATTTAGGAAGAATGGGTGCATGCCTATTTGCTCCGCCGGTGCCCCAGCAGTTACTCTTGGGATGCGGGACTTCAGAGCCGGCTCTACTGCCTTGCCACTTCGGCTGATGAGTTGACATCCAGGATGACCCGGAAACCCACGTTATAGACGCACTGCCAGGGCTCGTAGTGCAAGCGGAAGGACGACGTGGCCCGATAGGGCCGATCGAACCAGGAACCGCCGCGGACCACCTTCGTGCCCGGGGCGCTGGGGTCGTCGCGGCCATCGGACGGGTTGTAGGGATACGGCCGATACGCGGTGCGGGTCCACTCCGCGGCGTTGCCGTGCATGTCGCACAGCCCCCAGGCGTTGGGCTGGTAGCGGCCAACGTCGGCCGTGACCGTGGTCCCGTCGTTGAAGCGATCGACTCGCGGGTGCCAGCGGGGCGAATCGCCCCGGGCCAGGTTTCCCAGCGCCGCGTCGGCCAGGTTGGCGAACTTGGAGAAATCGGCTTCCAGGCCGCCGAAGCTCAGCGGCGTGGCCGTGCCGGCCCGGCAGGCCCATTCCCACTGGGCCTCGCTGGGCAGATCGACCTTCCGCCCGGTCGCCGCCGACAACCAACGGCAGTAGTCCATCGCCTGTCGCCAGTTGATCCGCACCACCGGCTGCGACGGGCCGTTGACCGCGTAACCGCGGTCGCCATGGTCCTTGTTGGGCATACTGATGTACGCGCTGTCGTGCTCGGCGTCGAACAGGGCATACTGCGCGTTGGTGATCTCGCAGCGGCTCATGTAGAACGGCCGGGCGATCTTCACCCGCGTAGCCGGCGTCTCGTCCAGGTCGCCCGAGGGACTTCCCATGACGAACTCGCCCGCCGGGACCAAAACCATGTCCAGGGCGACGTTCTGCGACAATGGCAGTTTCATCCCCGCCGGCAGGCCGGTCGCCTTCTGGCGTCGCTTGGCCTCGTCGGCGTCGAAGGGCCAACCGGGCACGGCCGGCACTTGCGTCTGCCGCGTCACCGGCGCCGGGCGGACGAACGCGACGGGCCGCGGCTTCGGCTCGCGCTTGCCCTCTTCCTCGCCCGGAAGCGCCTCGGGGTCTTCCGGCCGATTGGCGAACTCGGTCCGCATGCACAGCCGCCGCTTCTCCTGGTCGCTGTGGCCGCCGCGGGTCTCGTGCCAGGTGCCGAAGTCGGGCACGTTGAGGTCGATCCAGGTAATCAGCCGGTCCCGGGCCTCGGCGTCGAGCTTGACGTTGTAATGGCCCTTCTCGAGCATCTGGATCAGTTCGCTGGTGCCGGCGTGCCACTCCAGCGGCTTTTGCAGGAAGTAATCGCTCTCCGGCCCGGGCCGGCGCACGAACGGGTGCAGCGCCACGTAGGAAGGCGTGAAGTTGCGGAAACGGCTCTTGCCCTCAAGCGTCAGCTCCAGGTTGCCGCCCGAGGCGTGATCGTGGCAGCCGACGCAATACTTGTCCAACACGGGTTGCACTTCCCGCTTGAAGCTGAACCCGCGCGGCGGGCCATACCAGGGCGCGATGTCCGACGGCGCACGCCGCATGGCGAGCCTCGAGTACGTGGGCGGCGAGCTGTTCTGATTCTCGTGGCAGCCTACGCAGGAAACCACTTCGCCGGGCATCGCCGTGAACCAGCTCCGCATGACCTGCAGCGCTTTGCCGTCGGCGTCCAACGGCTGGAGGGCCAGGGGCGTATTGGCGGGCACGCGGAAATTGGCCGAGCCGTCGGCCTCGACCGGCACGGTGCCCCAGATCCGCCTGGCGTCCCAGGGCCCGTCGATGCCGATGTTGATGTGCCCACCCATGCCCGGATAGGCGTAGTGCGGCTCGTAGATCCGCAGCTTTTTGACGGTCCCCTTGGGCACGTCTTGCAGGCCCTTGCCCAGGTAGATGTTGGCGATGTAGACCTGCGCCTCTCGTTGATCCAACTTCACCTGGTCGGGAACGGCGTGCGGCGTGGGCCGCGATTTGAGCGGGATCGGCTCCAGCAGCGCGTAGCCCGGCTGCTCGGCCAACAGCAGCAGGTTGTCGAAAATATCGACCAGGTAAATGCCCCAGCTCGACTGCGGGGACGGCTTGGCGGAGACGAGGAAGTACTTGCCGCCGAGCGGCATGGGGTGGAGAAACTTGGGCCACGAGCCTTCGACCAGGCCGTCGCTGATGACCGGCTTGACCTTGCGGCCGTAGCCGGGGATCCGCTGCACCACGCTGTCGAAGCGGTGCCGCCCCAGGGCCGGATCGAAGACGATCAGTTCGCCCATGCGAGGCACGCCGTGGTGGCCGGAGATCACGCCCACCACCTGCGTCGGATGGTTGGGGATCGGCCGGGCGTAGAAGGTGGAATTCGGCCAAAAGGAGTTCGTGCCGCAATACTCGGCCTGCCCTGTCCCGTCCGGGTTCATGTGGAACAAAAGCCGCGTGAAGTAATGGGGCGAATCGCTGTATTCCCAGCGGGTGTAGAGGATGCGGCCGTTGTTGAGCACCGTCGGATACCAGTCGTGATCCTGGTCGAAGCAAAGCTGCCGCACGTTGCGGCCGTCGGCGTCCATGATGAACAAGTTCGCCACTTTGTCGCTGCCGCCCACGCAGGGAACCCCTTGGAAGCAGCGGGTCGAGCTGAAGATGATCCGGCCGTCCGGCAGGTAGCAGGCACAGTAGTTGTCCACGTCCTTGGGCTCGTCGGTTGTAACCTGACGCAGCCCTCGGCCGTCGGCGCCGATCTCGTAAATGTCCCATCGTCCCCGCTTGGACATCGTCAAGAGCATCTTGCCGGCGTCGAAGTGCAGGGTCAGGTCGCCGACGTACTCGGTCGACTTCGGCCGGAACAGCGTCTTGAGCTGCCCGCCGGGCCGGACCGGCGACATCACGGCGATCTCGTTGTCGTAGCCGAGCGTGGGCAGCGAGCAGTTGCCCTGCCAGTTCTGCGGCAGCCCAAGCTGGTTCTCTTTGCGCTTGACCAGCAAGAGCCGGTCGAAGTCCAACAGCGGGTTGGCCAAGAGGGCGTCGCGCCGCAGCGACTGGTACCGTTGGACCAGCCCACCGGCCCGCTGGGCTGCCTGGCCGTCGCCCCGGGCCAGGGCCATTTCCAGCTCGGCCATCTGCTTTTCGCAATCGGCCAACTGGGCGAGGAACTCCCGGCCGCGGGGGTAACGGCCGCCCTGGGTCTTGACCAGGTCCTCGACGGCCCGCCGCAATGCGTCCAAGTTCACGCCCTTGAGCCTCGGCGGGCCGATAGCGGAAGCGGCAGACCTTCTCGTAGAGCGAGAGCCATCGCGGGTCGTCGGCCGGGGGCGCGGCGCCGACGAGCAGCTCGAACTCGCCGCGCATCATCTCGCCTTCCCGGCCCGCTTCCTGAAACGATCGCTCGATCATCTGCTGCTGCACGGCCGCGTTGTCCGCCGCGCGGAACCACGCCAGGTGCCGGCCGTCCAGGTGCCGCTCGAACCAGCCGGCCTGGACCGGGAAGTCGGCCTTGATCGCTTGCCAGAGCAAGACCGGCGCGCTGGGCCTTCACGGCAAAGGCGTAGGAGTAGCCGCCCGTGTAGTTGTGGATCTTCACCAGCAGCCGGTTCTCGCCGGACGAAAGCGGCAGATCGACGGCCGCGTCCGTGGTGACGGTCGCACGCGAGAAGAGCTTCCGGCCGTTGAGCCAGACGATGATGCCGTCATCGCTGGAGAAATTGCAGGTGAGCGTCGTCGGCCGCTTGGCCGTGAGGGTGCGAAACAGATAGGTCGCTTCGGAACCGCCCAGGCTCGGCAGTTCCTGCGTTTGGCCGTCGGACCATTGCGGCCGCGGCTGCCAGAGCGGCTTGCCGTCGGGGCCCTTCGCTTGAAGGTCAACGCCCCTCTCCGGGAAGAAGGAATCGGTGAAGCCCTTGGCCTTCATCGGCCCCGTGGCCTGCCAGGTCCCCAGTTTCACCGCGAGCCGCTGGCCCTCGTGATCGTCCGTGGCACGGGCGGCCAGCATCGTCTCGGTCCAGGTGGCCTTCTTCAAATACTGCGGCGGCCCGGCGGCAGACCGCTGAGCCACGGCTGTCATGGCAGTGCATGCGATCAACACAAGGCTCATGCACTCTTGGCGAGAAAACGCGATCATCTTATACCTTCCGGTTGAGAGAGCGGGGAATCGGCAAGTAACCGTTCGCGGGCAGGCGCTCAATGTAGCAGGCACACGCCGTGTGCCGTCCGCTGTCTCCGCCTGCATGGACGGACGGCACACGGCGTGTGCCTGCTACATTCCGGACCGTGAACGGTCACGTCGGCGAGCACGCGGACCTGCCACGGTTCGGCGGGATCCTTGCGGACGGCAGCGGTGCAATTCGGGGGAGTGGGGAATCGCGCGAAGCTCACAACACTCTTAGTGTAATGAAAGCCCTTGGCGCATTCAATCGAAGGTTCTTGCCGGGCTAGGTTCAAGACGGGGCGCGCCACACCCGCTCCGAAGGGGGGCCGCTACGCAAGCTACGGTACATGCTACGGGCCGCACCGCAAACCCTGGCTTCCGAGCACCAGGGAGGACCTTTTGGCGCATCTGGAGGCTTGTGGGCGTGCCTGGGAGCCTCTTGGACAAAGGGCCTCGGAGCATTCGCCGGCATGTAGCGAGGCCCGTTGCCGACTGGTCGATCATCTGCAGGTCCCCCGTACTTGCTTGGCCGATACGGCCACGGCCGTCCGCTTCTTGCCGTTGCTCCTCTCCTTCTACCTGATTTCGCGGATATCTTCAGCCTTCCAGGTCAGGTCCACGCGGACCACGCGGCGGTTGTAGGTGTCGCACACGTAGATCGCCTTTTCGGTGAAGCCCGCGCCGGTGGGCCAACAGAGCGGAATGTCCGGAGTAGCGCCGATCGGCTTGCCGTCCGCGCTGCCCGGCGGCACGTACTGCGAGTCGAAGTTGCCGTACTTGCCGAACTCGCCGATCACGTTGCCGGCATTGTCCACCACTGTCACGGAGTTGCTGACCACATTGGGCAAGGCCAGCCGGCCGTAGCGGTCCAGGTCGAAGCGCGATACGCGGCAGACACAGCAGGACGTGTTGCCGCCGTAACCGCCGCCGCTAAAGGGCGCGACTCCGGGGTACATCATCAGCGCGCCTTCAAGGACCGTGCCGGCCTTGTTAGTTGGAAGCCTCGGGGCCTTGGGGTCTTCGGACTTGGAGTCCGCCAGGCCGGCGGCGAGCACGGCGCCGCCCTGCGGCCCAAACTTCACGACCGAACCGGTGAAACTCCGGTAGGCCGGGTCCCTTTCGAAGCCGGCAGGCGGCAGGTACCCCCGGGGCTGAACTCGCAGTCCCACGTAGAGGTTGCCCTTGAGGTCCACGCGGATGCCGCCGTTCTCCGCGAACACCGGGCCGATGACCGCCGAGCCGATCTTGCGTCCCTCGGGCAGGTGTACTTCCGTCCAGACGGGCTTGCTCGATTTCAGCTTGTGTGCCAGGTACTTGCCTACCAGCGGCAAGCCGTCCGGCCCCCAGCCGCTCACGAAGTACTTGGCGAAGTCGTACATCCAGCATTCGTAGACCTTGCCGTCCGGCCCGATGCCCAGGCCCTTCTCGCAGAAACCGATGCCGTAGCGGCCGTAGATGTCGTAGAGCTTGTTGCTGCCCGTGGCCGGGTAGGGCACCGGCGCCAGATCGCGGGTCATGCGCTCCAGCGGCCCGGAATAGCCCTGGCCGCTCCGCACGTAGAGCAGTCCGTCGTAACTCACGGCCAGGTCCGGGGCGAACAGAGGCTTGCCGTCCTTCTTCAACAGGCCGCCTTCTCCGCTGTCGCCGTGGTAACGGTAGATCAGGTTCTCGCCGTTGCTGACATAGACCTCTTCACGCAAAGGATCGGTCGCGATGCGCGCGAAGTCGGACTGAGCGTCCGGCCGGGGTCCGAAAGCCGGATCCACCACCTGGAACTCGTTCCCCTGATCCTCGAGGGCGAGGAGTTTCCGCGGCTGCTCGTGCGCGGCAAGCCTCGCGTCGTCGGTCGCCACGCCGGCAAGCCAGAGCAGCGTCCGCTCGCCGTTGACGGCCACGGCCATCTGCGGCCAGTTGTTGCGATGGAACCTGGCGAAACTGGCCGCAGGCCGGGCGTCCTTGCCGTAGCCGTTGAACTTGTCGAGGACCATGCTGTGCGTGTTCCAGCCGTTGCAGAAACGGCGGATGACGTAGATCGCGCCGGTCTTGGGATGGACCGCAACGACGTCGGGATTCTTCGCAGGGATTTCGCCGATCTGCTTGCCGGCATCGTCGAAGACAACCACCCGATCCTTGCCGCGATCGCAGACGTAGACGTTGCCCTTGAGATCCACGGCGATGCCGTGAACGGGGCCGGAATTGTCGTAGTTCCTCCGGCCATCCTTGCTCCAAGCGCCGTCCGGCGAGGCCGGCACGACCGCGAAGGGGCTCATCTTGGTGTCCGGACCGTCCAGCCGCACGCGCCAGATCGAGCCCAGCGGGACTTTCGGCGTGGCGCGTTCCTTGCTCGGGAATGGCCCGCTCAGGTAGAGCCGTTTCCCGTCCGGCGAGATGCCATAGCGCACCGGGCCCTGATGGTATCCCAGTGCCTCGGCCATCTCATCGGTCTGGGGCCAGTCCTTGTCCGAAGGCCAAGCCCGCTTTCCGGCGATCAGGAAGGCCGGACCGGGAATGCCGCCGTCCGGACCGATGCGATAGAGTCTGCCGGCGGCGCCGACAAACAGCACGCCTTGCCGTTTCGACGCGAAAAGCACCTTGTAGAGCCCAAAGCCGTTGCTGCTGTCGTAGAAGTCCGGGTTCAAGTTGCTCAGGTTGCGCGGCGCCACGTCTTGGCTTCCTCGTCCCAGCGTGCTACGTCCTTCATGGCCCCGGCGGGAAGATCGGCCGGGAAAGGGAGGAGCGTCTTGAGGAACTTGCCCTCGGGGCCGAAAACCCTCAGCGTCTTCTGGCACTCGTTTGCCGGGCCCGAGAAGCCGCTCACGTAGAGGTTGCCGTCGTCGCCGGTCACGAGGGAGTCCACGCCACCGAAGACATACGGGTCCTGGCCGATGAAACGTCCGAATTTCATCGTCATGCCGGCGCGGACCCGAACCTTCAGCGGTCCCCGGGTGACGGGCTTGCCCAGGTCGTCCTTGCCGTCCCAGACGACTGATTGGGACAGGCTCGCATCGAGCGGTTCCGGGGGATCGCGGCTGGCCCCCAGAACACCGGCGGCCAGGTGTCGAACCACGTTGCCGTCCTTGTCCACCACGGCAACCTCCACGTCCGTGGGCGCGGAGACGGCAAACGTGACGGCCGTCTTTCCGGCCCGCTGGACAACCGCCGGCCTCCGCGTGAACGCCACGTCGCCGCCCGAGGCGAGCAGGCTCGGAATCAGGGCCAGAAACACGGTTCCCAGAAGATTGCAGCCGCTTCGCCTGATCATTACGGTCCCCCTTCCCGGCCGAAGTTGTCGATGAGTTTCTGCCGTAGACGCTCAATTGCTGCCCGGATTTCCCCCGCGCTCGGCGCCATACAGGCAGTAGAGTTTCCCGCCGCCGCGCACCAACAAGGTCCTTCCGTCGGCCACGGGCGAGGCCCCCGAGCCCTTGTCGAGATAGTTGTGCGACACCTGCCGGTACTGCCTGCCCGGCGCGATCACGAGCGACTCGCCCGCATCGTTGCAGACCAGGAGGTACTTGCCGGCCAGGGTGACGCTGGCATAGAGGTTCGCCACCCGCCCGCCCAATTTGCCGCTGGCCGAAGGCATGGCCAGTTCCTGGCGGTAGACCAAGGCGCCGGTTTTCGCGTCGAAGGCGTACAGGGAGCCGTCGTTGCTGACGCCGTAGAGGATCCCTTCCTGGTAGACGGGCGAGGCGAAGCACTCGCCGTCCACCTCGTCCGAATCCCAGATTCGCTCCAGCGCGATCTGCTCGCCGGCCGCCTCGGGCAGCCGTGCCGCGAAGGTCGTCGAGCCGAAGAAGTAGACCATCCTCTCGTGGACGACGGGGCTGATGTACTCCATTCTGCACAGTTTCTTGGCCAGGATACGGCCGTCGCTCACGCGAACACACTCGCCGTGGGGCGTGATCACGACGTCCACGCCGCCGATGCGGGCGGCGGCCGGCGTCCCGTAAGCGGCCTTCGCCTCGGGGGCTTCCCATAGAGTCTCGCCCGTCTGCGGCCGCAGCCCCTTCAAATGGCTGACGGTGACCAGGAGCACGTCGCCGACCAGCAGCGGCGAGGTGGTGCGGCCGTAGTCGGCCTCCTGCTGCTCGTCGAACAAGCGGACCCATTGCCGGCGGCCCTCCAGGTCGTGGCAGGCGACGACCCCCGTGCCGTAGCTGGCATAAACGAATTTGCCGTCGGTCACGGCGGTGGCGACGGCATAGCCGCAGTCGCGGTGGGCGGCGGCCCGTTTCCGCGGCGGTGGGATGCCCGGCGGCAGGCTGGCAAGTCCATGGTCTTGCTTCCAAAGGACCTTGCCGTCGCGGTCGAGGCAGACCAGCAGCGAGGGCTCCGCCGTGACGAAGATCTTCCCTCCGGCGATCACCGGCGAGGATTGGCCTCTGCCCACGTCGGCCGTCCAGCGGAGGCCGCTATGCTCGTCGATATTCCACTGCGTGGGCGGATCGGCGGCGGGAAATCGCCCCGAGCCGTCCCCTCGCCAGCCGTAGGTTCGCGGCGGGGTGTCCGCGGCCAGGGTGGGCCGTGTCGCCGCGGCGATCGAGCCCACGATCGCCAAGATGAAAACCACGGGTTTCGGAATCATCCCAAAGCGGGCAGACCCCGTTTGGAGATGATCCCCAGATTTCGCGCGTATCATGGCTGCTCTCGCGGAGGCGGTGGAAGCCGTGCAAGGCTGCTGCCGGCCATCATAGCTTCCCGGCAGACGGTCGTCCAACGAAGTAGTCCGGGAACCACATCGCCTCGCGGACCATCTGCTCGACGGGCTCCCGGCCGTCGGGCTGCTCGCCCTGCTGCCGCTGCACCTCAACGATGACGGCGGTCGCGACATGGGCGGCGACGCTACGGAGATCCTTCTGATCCGGATAAATGGCCCCCGTGTCGAGCCTGTCCTGGCCAACGCAATCGGCCAGCCGGTGGGCGGCGGCGAGGAACAACGAGTCGTTGACTTCTTGAACGCCCGAAAGGATGCACCCCAGGCCCACGCCGGGAAAGACAAAGACGTTGTTCGCCTGGCCGATGACGTGGGTCTTGCCCTCGTAGCGGACCGGATCGAAGGCGGTGCCCGTGGCGACAATCGCCCGTCCTTGGCTCCAACGGACGGCCTCGGCCGGAGTACACTCGACTTTCGAGGTGGGATTGCTCAAAGGGAGGATGATCGGGCGCTCCACGTGCTGGGACATCTTCCGCACGATCTCGTCGGTGAAAGTACCCGGCTGAGCGGTGGTGCCGATCAACACCGTGGGCCCGACGTGGCGAACCACCTCCAAGAGGTCGTAAGCCCCATCCTTGCTGAAGCCGTACTGAGCCATCGCCGCGTGATCCAGGGCGAAGGGACGCTTGTGCGGATCGGCAACCTGGCTCCCTTGGTGCAGCAAGCCGTGAGTATCCACGAAGACCTGGGCAGAATGGATCTGGGCCTGATCGTCGGACTCTTCCCGCATCGCCATGGCGACCAGTCGCCCAATGCCCACCCCGGCGGCTCCTGCACCCGCATAGACGATCCTTTGATCGGAGAGCTTCTGCCCGGTGACCCGCAGCGCCGCCAGCACACCGGCCAATCCCACCGCCGCCGTGCCCTGGATGTCATCGTTGAAACTGGGGATCTGTCGGTGGTAGCGATCGAGGACCTCGAAGGCGATGTTCTTGTGAAAATCCTCCCACTGGACGAGACACTGGGGGAAGACTTCCTTCACGGCGGCGACGAACGCGTCGAGGACCTTCCAGTACGGCTCGCTCTGGAGGCGGCGGTGCCGGTAGCCGAGGTAGTAAGGATCGCTGAGCAGCTCGGCGTTGTTCGTGCCCACGTCCAGGCTCACCGGCAGGCAGTGCCCGGGATGGATTCCGGCGGCGGCGGTATAGAGCGACAGCTTGCCCACGGGGATGCCCATGCCGCCCGCGCCCTGGTCTCCCAGTCCAAGAATCCGCTCGTTGTCGGTGGCCACGATCAGCCGAACATCCGACTGCGGGGCGTTGCGAAGCAGGGCCGGGATGCAGTCCACGTCGTCCGGGGTAATCCAGAGGCCGCGAGGGCGTCGGAAAATGTGGCTGTATTGCTGGCACGCGCGACCCACGGTCGGCGTGTAGACGATGGGCAGCAATTCCACGAGGTTCTCGACCAGGAGGCGGTAGAACAGGGTTTCGTTGCGGTCCTGGAGGGCGGCCAGCCCGATGTACTTCTCCAGGTCGTCGGATTTCGACCGGAGATGCTCCCGCTCTACAACGACCTGCTCTTCGATGGTCCGAACCTGCGGCGGCATCAGGCCGAGTAGGCCGAGCCGCTCCCGCTCCTCGTGCGAAAACGCCGAGCCCTTGTTGTAGAGGGGGTCCCGCAAGAGCTGCGGGCCGCCGCAGGGCGGCTTCCCTGCGGAAGTGATCAGTGGCTGCATACGTGCCTCCGGGATCGACGGATAGCTTTTCTAAGGTGACCGTTACTCCGCAGCGGCCGCTGGTTTGAGCGAGCACATGCGTCGTTCTCCGTCATGGAACCACATGGCCTCGACCCGGTCGCCGACCTTGGCCTTGACGATGGCCCGGAGCACGTCCTTGTCCAATTCGTCCTTGGCGCCGACGATACGCTGCGGCAGGTAGCGCTGGGCAGGACCGGCCAGCAACAACACGTTCGCCACGTTACGGCGGTCGGCACGCAGCGTCAATTCCACCTCGCTCCCCACAGGCAGGTCGCGGAAGAAGGCCGCAGTCTTCGCGTCGAACTTGGCTCCGGGGGACGCTATGATGTAGCGACGGGCCGCCTGCTGCCCTTCCGCCCGAACCATCAAGGTATTGTCGGTCTTGCTCACAAGCGTGCCGCGCACGGTACCGCCTGTAGGGGCGTCTTTCTTGTCGGCTGCATGCACGACTCCCGCCACGGCCACAGCCAGCACCATGCACAGAATCGCCCGACTGGCTGACATTTGCGGTCTCCCGTTTTCCAAGTTTGCGGCCCACCGCCTCCACCCGACAATCCCTCCAACACCCGCGCGATCATCTCCGGCTGGGCCAGCCCCTCCCGCCATTCTACCCGTCGCCTCGCTTCTGTTGAAGCAGCCACTCGTACAGTCGGGGATCGTTGTACGCCTCGGTCCAAGAGTCGTGCCCGGCCTCGGGGTAGACCGTAAACCTGGGATTGCCGCCAGACTTCTTCAACGCTTCGACCATCTTCTGCGACATTTCCTGTGATGATAGCACGGCGGCGGCCCACGGGCCAGCAGGTGGCGTGGGGCGGAACGCACCGCTAGAATGTTCTCCTGGCCCTCCTCGCCGGTGGGCCTTCCATGGCCTGAAAACCCAAGCCCGGCCTTCCTCCCTTTGGCCCGCAAGGGAAAATGCCGAGGAGACGGCGAAGAAGAAGCGATGGCGGCCGTCTCCTTCAACCAGCGGGCCCGAGGACTGGATCGGCATCAGCATGGATCGTTCAGTACAACTCGGCCAAGCCAGTATTCCTCGGCTGCTCGTTCGTTTCTCCCTTCCGGCCATCGTGGGGATGATGGCCCAGGCATCTTACAATCTGATCGACCGAGTCTTCGTCGGTCATGCCCTGGGCTCCGAAGGCATCGCTGGTACGACCGTCGCTTTTCCCTTCATGCTTGTCGTGCTGGCCTTCGCAATGCTGATCGGCTTTGGAGGCACGGCATTGATTTCCATGCGGCTTGGCGAAGGGAAGAAGACGCAGGCCGAGCAGGTGCTCGGCAACACCGCCGTGCTGCTTGTTATCGCTTCCATTTTCATTACCGCCGCGGGACTACTCGGGCTGAATAGAATCCTGGTGATTTGCGGTGCGAGCGATACGGTCTTGCCTTATGCCCGAGCCTACTTGCGAATCATCGTGCTGGGCACCGTCTTTCAGATGATTAGCTTCGGCCTGAACGCTGCCATCCGAGGCGAGGGCAATCCGAGGATCGCCATGTTGTCGATGCTCATCAGCGTGTTGCTGAATGCGATTCTCGCCCCGATTTTCATTTTCTGGTTCTCCTGGGGAATGCAAGGAGCGGCTCTGGCCACCGTGATCTCTCAGGCGGTCGCAGCCGTGTGGGTGGTGGGCTACTTCTTGGCTGGCACCAGCGTGTTGAGGTTTCACGCCCACACTCTGCGTTTAGACGGTAGTATCTGCCGCCGCATTTTCGTCTTCGGCTCACCACAGTTTGCCATGCAACTCACCGCCAGCGTCTTGCAAAGCCTCTTGAATCACCAGCTTGGCGTTTACGGCGGCGATCTGGCAATTTCGGTGATGGGCGTACTCTATGCCATGTTCATGATGGTGGCCATGCCGATCTTCGGCCTCAATCAGGGAGCCCAGCCGATTATCGGCTACAATTACGGGGCAAGGCGATTCGACCGGGTGAAGAAAGCTCTGGAGATGGCTGTCTTGGCAGGGACGGGACTGGCGGTCGTGGGTTTCGCCGTGATGACGCTCTGTCCGGCCCAAGTGATCCGGCTGTTCAACCGGGAAGATGAAGCCCTGTTAGCTCTGGGAACCCATGCGATACGGATCGCGACGATGATGATGCCGTTGGTCGGTTTCCAGATCGTGAGTGCAAGTTACTTTCAGGCGGTCGGCAGGCCCAAGGAAGCCATGCTCTTGATGCTGTCCCGGCAATTGTTGCTCCTGATCCCAGCGGCATTGATTCTGCCGCTATTCTTCGGCCTGGATGGAGTCTGGGCCGCCCTGCCAACGTCGGATTTCGGGGCCTCGGTGTTGACGGGCATTTGCTTGCTGGTGGAGTTACGGGAGTTGAAGGCAAAACCGCCTGATGAGAAAACCGCGCCGACTTCCCAGCCAGCGGAGTAGCCCCCGTCTCGTCTTCCTAGCCGTCCCTGCTTGTCCTTCAGGACATACAGCGGTTGGCCTTCTTCATTTCCCACCTGGGCGCTGGCGGGCGAGTCGCCCTGTTGCCTTCCGTACCGCTGGGCCGCCAGGAACTTCTCCATCTCCCACAGCCCGGCCGGATCGTTGCCGTTCTTGGCAATGACCTGCACGAGGTGTTCGTATGTGGCACGCTCCGCTTCCTCGTAGCGGATCCGGAAGCGGGCGACACGGTCATCGACGGCGTCGAGGACGCACCGCCGGACGCGAAGCCCGACCTGCGGCTACGGTTTGTCGAGGGCGACGACGGGCGAGTCGAGGCGGAAGCCGTGCGGGAAGATCAGCGTCCGAAACGCCGGACAGGACCGGGAGAAGGCGCTTGCAACGGCAAGACAGGTTGGGGACCCAAAGGCGAGGTACAAGACGTGCGACTACGGCAGGTTCCACGCCCCCGTCAAGGACGGCGGAAGGATGCTGTGGATCGTCGAGGGCGGCAACTATCGCGGCGGCGGGGGATACAACTTCATCACGCGGCAGATCGCGTTGGCGGACGGGCAGGTGACTCATGCAGCTATCGGGATAGCAAAATGCGAATGCTGGAGATGGGTCAAAGCGTGAGAAGCTTTCTCGGACAACGAACGATTCTTCGGCTACAATAGGCTTGGCTCGACCATGTTTCCCCCAGTTGCAGCGAGCGACTGTCCTGGCAGCCCCGCACCCTGGTTCCTATGAGCACCACCCGACTCCACGACTACAGCCTCGTAGGCGAGGACACCGAGCTGGCCATTGAAAACGGCCTCGCCGAAGCGACATGGTACGCCTCCCGCGTGCCGAAGGACAAAATGCGCGAACTGCTACAGCGCAGGGATGGCCCCGCCGTCCGTGATACGGTTCTTTGGTTCGCACTCATCGTCGGCTCGGGGGTCAGTGGTTTCATGCTCTGGGGCACCTGGTGGGCCATCCTCCCCTTCACGGCCTACGGAGTCCTCTACGCCTCGACCTCCGACTCCCGCTGGCACGAACCCGGACACGGCACCGCGTTCAAGACGGACTGGATGAACAACGCCCTTTACGAGATCGCCTCCTTCATGGTCCTCCGGGAATCCACCCGTTGGCGTTGGAGCCACGCCCGCCACCATAGCGACACGATTATTGTCGGACGCGACCCGGAGATCGCCGTGACCCGCCCGCCAAAGTTTCTCACCCTGTTCTTGAGATTCTTCGGCATCAATACGACGCTCACGTTCTTCCGCAACATCCTCCTCCACAGCACCGGACGGCTTAGCCCGGACGAAAAGACGTTCATTCCGGAATCGGAGTATGGCAAAGTCGTCATCCGGGCCCGCATCTACGTTGTCATCTACGCGAGCGTCGTCGGCCTTGCGGTCTGCACGCGCAGCATCCTTCCGCTGATGTATGTCGGGCTGCCGGCTCTTTACGGCAGTTGGCTCCAGTTCCTCTACGGTCATACTCAGCACGCGGGTCTTGCCGAAGACGTGCTCGACCATCGGCTCAACAGCCGGACGATCTACATGCACGCCATTCACCGCTACCTCTACTGGAACATGAACTACCACGTGGAACACCACATGTTCCCGATGGTGCCCTACCACAACCTCGCGAAACTCCACGAACTGGTCAAAGCGGACATGCCCAAGCCGTACAATGGTCTGCTTGAAGCGTGGCGCGAAATCATTCCCGCCGTTCTCCGGCAGGTGAAGAACCCCACCTACTGTATCCGACGGGAGCTGCCCACGCCGAGCATCCGCAGCGATACCCCGCCTGCTTCGCACGTTTTCACCGCCAAGGGCCAGCCTGTCCGCGGCTGGGTCGAGATCTGTGCCGGCAGCTTCCTGCGGAAAGAAGACGTCATCCGCTTCGACCACGAAGACAAGACCTACGCCGTCTACCGCGCCGCCGACGGCAATCTCTACGCCACCGACGGCATCTGCACCCACGGCAACGCCCACCTGGCCGACGGTTTTGTCTCGGGCACGCTCATCGAATGCGCCAAGCACAACGGGCGATTCGACATCACCGATGGTTCACCCCGGCGTCAACCCGTCTGCGTCGGCCTCAAGACTTACAAGACCCGCGAACACGACGGAAAGATCTTCCTCGACCTCGCTTCCGCCGGCGGTTGCGGCCTCGCGCGACTCGCCACCACCTACCGATTCCGCGTCGTCAGCAACGAAAACGTCGCCACCTTCATCAAGGAGCTGGTTCTTGAACCGGAGCCCGGCTCGCCGTCGCCCAATTACCGGCCGGGCGACTACCTTCAGTTCGACATCCCCGCCTACGACGAAATATCGTTCCACGAAATCGAGGTGAATGCTCCTTTTGCCGAAATCTGGAAGGCACAAGACATTTTCGACTTCCATGCCGAGAACGCGCTGCCCATCCGCCGCAACTTCTCCATGGCCACCAACCCCGGCGGGGATGAGCGACTGCGATTCAACGTCCGCATCAGCACGCCCCCGCCAGGCCAGGATTGCAGCGCCGGAGCCGGCTCCACGTACCTCCACCGTCTGAAACCGGGCGACGCAATCACCGCTATCGGTCCGTTCGGCGATTTCCACATCAAGCCTGGCGAAAAGGAAATGGTGTATCTTGGCGGCGGCGCCGGCATGGCCCCCCTCCGCTCGCACCTCGCCCATCTCTTCGAAACCGAAAAGACCGGACGCCGCGTCAGCTTCTGGTACGGCGCCCGCTCGTTGCGGGAGAGTTTCTACCGGGATTATTTCGAGAACTTGGCCAGGCAATTCCCCAACTTCAGTTTCCACCTCGCGTTGTCCGCGCCTGAACCCGAGGACAACTGGCAATCCCACACCGGCTTCATTCACGAGGTCTTGCGAGACAACTATCTCGCCAATCACCCCGATCCGACCGGCATCGAGTACTACCTCTGTGGTCCGCCTGCCATGGTCCGAGCCGCCCTCAAGATGCTGGCCAGCCTCAACGTGGACCGGAGCCAAGTCGCCTTTGACGAGTTTTGATTCCGCCCGTGCGAGGACGCCGCCATGAACATCACGCTTGTCCGTTGGGGGTCAAACCAGGAAGGGCATCGTCTTCGTTCAGGACATTACTCTGGGCACACCCACCGACATCCAGCCGCCACGGCAATGAGAGGAACCATGAGACGAATTCGCTTCACCTTCGCAGTCCTGCTGACTCCTCTCGCCGCGTTCCCTCTTGGATGCTCGCCGCTACTCTTGGCGGCCACTTATCCGCCGGACAATTCCAACGTCATTCCCGCCGACCGGCGGATCAGTTGGCAGGGGCTTGCGGGCGTTCCGGGCGGGATTCCCTACCGCACGACCATCTTTGCCGGCGTGAAGGACGCCCCGTATAAGGCCGTGGGCGACGGCGTAACGGATGACACCTCGGCCATACAGAGGGCGATCAATGCTTGCCCGGCCAACCAAGTCGTGTACATCCCGGCGGGCACGTACCGGATTAGCGGTAGGCTGACCTTCAACAACAGCCAGAGGACGATTCGTGGCAGCGGGATGGGGAAAACGGTGCTCAAATTCTATGCGGTCCGCGGCAACGGCGCTTTCGAGGTGGGGGCCGCCGAATGGCCTCGCCCGAAAGCCAACCTGCCCATCACAGGAGGGGCGACGAAAGGGAGCACGACCGTTACCGTGCCCGACACGTCGAGCGTGGCGATCGGGCGACTGATCCGGATCGAGCAGGCGAATCCCGAGTTCGTTCACTCGGTCAATGGAGTCGTCAACAACATGTCGTTCATGTTCAAGGTCGTCTCCAAGACCGCCACGACCGTCACGTTCTCGCCGGCGATGCCCTTCACGCTCACGAATTCCCCAGCCCTTGCGGTGTACCGCACCTGGCTGCTGGAGAACACGGGAATCGAGGATCTGACCTTCGACCTGGAAAACAGCTCCGCAGGGAGTGCCGTCTTTCTGCAACAGGCGTATGGATGTTGGTGCAAGGGAGTGGAGGTCAGGAAGTCCAACAGCAAGCAGCTCTGGCTCGTTTGGTGTTCCAAGTGCGAGATCCGCGAGTGCCACACGCACGAGACTCGCTCCAGCGGGCCGAACCATGAAGGCATCGACCTGTACGAGGACTGCTGTTGGAACCTGATCGAGAACAACACCTGCGTGCGGGGCGGCTTTCCCATGATCATCCTGGGCGATTGGAAAGGGGGATGCACCGGGAATGTTGTCGGGTACAACTATTGCGCCGACATCGACACCGGCAGCGAGATCGCCGGGGGGGACATTTCCGTCAACCACGGGCCGCACAACATGATGAACCTTTTCGAGGGCAACGTGGGAGTCATGTTCCAGTCGGACGGGTATTTCGGGTCGGCCAGCCACAACACGGTATTCCGCAACTGGTTCTCCGGCGCGCATCCCAAGCTGACGCAGGGATTGCGGGCCGTTGCCCTGAACCGTTGGAGCCACTACTTCAATGTCGTCGGCAACGTGCTGGGCGATCCCTCGTTCCCCGCCCCGCCGGCCGGGCTCTTTACGACCAAGGCCAAGAACTACAGTTACCTGACACGAGTGATCTACCAGCTTGGCTACCCGCACATGGGCAACAATTTCTATTCGGGAGTGAATCCGCCGGATACGGGAAAAGAATCGCTCGATACGTACGTGAGAGCAACGCTGCTTCGCCACGGGAACTATGATTATGCGACACGGAGCATCCAGTGGGATGCCGGCATCGCCGACCATTCCCTTCCCGACAGCCTGTATCTTCCTGGGAAGCCGTCTTGGTTCGGAGATCTACGCTGGCCGCCGATAGACCCGGCCAACCCATCGAGCGCGGCGGCGGACAGCATACCGGCAGGATGCCGCTTCGGCACTGGCAGCCCGACGAAGCGTCGGACTCCTTAGACCTTACGAGCCACCCGGAGTAATTGCCTCTTCCATCCTCATCCTCTGGGGTTTGCGGCGAACCACAATGTCATGATTGTCTGCATGCTCAGGCCGGATACCGCTGCCTTGGGATCTCTTCCTCACTATGTCTTGCCGTCCTGGAGGTCCTTCCGCTCCGAACGCTGTCACGCTGGAACTTCTTCCCTTGACTTCCCTGAGCCGCTGATTCAAACTCATGCCAATTAGTGAGCGTTAGGCTGAGTCCGGCGGGGACTGGACCTTGAGCGGCTGCCTCCGTAGGCTACCCTTCAACACCACGGCAACTGGCCCACAAAACGATTGCTGTCATGGACAAGTGCGTGATATCGTTACTGTCGCTAGTCAGCATTTTCGCCGCAGGATCTTCTGTGGCGGACTCCGCAACCTTGGAGGGTTCTCCCTATGTCGTCCAGCCGGCGTTCATCCCGTTGAGGTTCGGCGCAATCCGACCCCGCGGCTGGATCCTCCAGCAGATGCACCGCGACCTCAAGGAGGGTTTCGCGGGCTGTCTTGATGAGCTGTGCCACGAGGCGTCGAGCGACATCTTCGCCTCCGGCCGCAACCGGCCCGGCAAGCCCAACGCCGGCAATGCCGCCGGCGACGCCTGGTGGAACGGCGAGACGGAAGGCAACTGGCACTGCGGCCACTTCATGCTCGCCTGCCTGACCGGCGACCCGGAGCCCATGAAGAAGGCGAAGGACTACGTGGACCACATCCTCGCCGCGCAGGACGCCGACGGCTATCTCGGCATCTTCTCGCCCGAACTGCGATACAAGGGTCACGGCGAGTTGTGGACCGAGACCTGTCTCTTCCGCGGCCTGCTGGCCTATGCCGACGCCACGGGCGACGAAAGGGTTCTCGCGGCGGTCAGACGCGCCGTGGACCGGACCATCCTGGGCTACGCCGGCTGCCGGCAAATCGCCTTCGCCCAGCACGATCCCATGCTTGCGGACGTCCTGGAACAGCTTCATGCCAGGACCGGCGAGAGGAAATACCTCGATTTCGGACTGCGCCTCTACCGTGAGTGCCCAAACCTGAAAGCATTTCTCCAGACCCCGGAGTTAAGGCAGCCAGGCGGGCGGACGGTGTTCAACGCCTGCTACTGCGGCGGCCATGGAGCCACGGTTACCGAAGTCATGCGACTGCCGCTTTGGTTATGGAACGCCACGGGCGACGAGGAATTCCTTCGTCTTGGCAGGGGCGCCGTTTCCGCCATGGACCGCTGGGTGATGCCCAGCGGCGCCTTGGTCAGCGCGGAATCGGTGGACCACCCGCCGCAGCCGTGGGACGTGGGGTACGAGTACTGCACGATCTTCGAGCGGGAATTCACGCTGCTCAGCGCCGCCCAGAAACTCGGCAACGCCGCCTACGCCGAGGCGGTGGAGCATCTCTGGTTCAACGCCGCCCAGGGCTCCCGGGTCCCGGACGGCACGGCTGTCCTCTATTGTTCCGCGGAAAACCGCCTGTCGGTCAACGACGAGTTCGGCCGCCGCCAGCGTTTCTCGCCTACCCACCAGCATACGGCCGTCTGCTGCAACCCCAACGCCACGCGAGTCGCGCCCTATTACACTGCCGGCATGTGGATGCGCCCCGCGGCGCCGAGCCGGCCATCGCCGCCGTGCTCTACGGCCCCTCGCAAATGACGGCCGATATCGCGGGCTCCGCCGTGTCCATCGAGGAGAAGACGCTTTATCCCTATTCGGGCGAAGTGGAACTGGCCGTGCATCCCGTCAAGCCCACCATCTTCTGCCTGTGGCTGCGCAATCCGTCCTGGTCGCGCGCCACACAGATCGCTTGTCCCGGCGCGGATGTGCGCCAGGTCGGCGGCTTCTGGCAGGTGCGCAAGCAGTGGAGCAGCGGCGACAAGGTCGCGATCCGTTTCGACCAGGTTATCCGCGAGGTGCCCGCCGTCAACGGCGAAATCGCGCTCCAGTACGGCCCGCTGCTCTACGTGCTGCCGGTGCGGGGAACGACCAAGACCGTCAAGACCTACAAGAGGGCCGGATTTGCGGATTACCTGATGTCCGCCGACAAGGATGCGGAAACGAAGCTGGCCCTGCCGGCGGCGCAACGAGCCAACGGCTTTGGCTTCAAGCCGAAGCGTGCCTCCGCAAGCGGGGCCAGTCCCGACTCTCCGCTGGACGAGCCGCCCGTGGAGCTGGAAGGCAAGCTGGTCCGCGAGTCCGACGGCGCCCTCGTGCCCGTCACGCTCGTCCCCATGGGCGCGCAAAGCGCCCGTCTGCGGCGCGTGACTTTTCCCGTGGTCGCCGCCGGGAAGAAATAGTGACCGCCCGGCCATTTCATCGACCGCGGCGCTGCGGCGGCGATCCTCGACATTCTCGCTCTCGCGGCCGTCTTCCCATCGCATGATGAGGGTACCTCCCGAAACAAGTGTCGGAACGAGGACCAAGCCGGAACATTCCTCGAACCGGGGCGACAAGGAGACGCGTGCTACAGCCCGAGGTCAACGTGTACTTCCAACTCGTGGCCTGCTCGCACGACCGACAGGGCAAGGCGGCGATCGGCGCCGCTGCCGGAGAGCAGACGGTGGAGGTCGTCGATGCTGTTCAAGAGTCGTCCGCCTACGGCTACGATCCGGTCGCCGGGCCTGACGCCCGCCTCCGCGGCCGGTCCGCCCGGCTCCACGTCGACGACCTCGACCGCCCGGTCGTTGAGCAGGTCCAGGTCGACGATCAGCCGCCGGGGGCAACACCCCGCGATAGCTCCTGCCGGGCATGCCGATCATGGTTCAGCGTCCGTTCCCGTTCGCCCGCCGGCGAACTTGCCCGAAAGCGTCCACGACACGCGACCGTCCGAGCGCTCGGTGATCCGCGACCTCCAGCTTCACGATGACCGCCAGCACGGCGAATAGGACGCCCAGCAGGAAGTCCGTCAGCGGCAAGGGCTTCGTCTCAACTACCGCCATCAGCTTGGAGTGCCAGCGGCATTCGTTCTCGTAGCCGCCCGTCCAGAAAGCGTTGACGCTGAAGTCGGTCTTGTTCTGCGTGCTGAACGAGCCCGGGCGCGGGTTGCTCGTATAGGAGACGCTGAGGAAAGTCACCCAGCCCAGGAGAACCATCTGGGCGACGACCGCGAGCCACCAACGACCCTTCCCTTGCCAACTCGCCCGAATACCCTCCCTCACCGATTCTCCGAAGGGTCTCCGATCGGCGACCACGACCGGCAGGAGGGCGGCAGTCGCCAGGTTCCAGACGAGGGCGAAGACGCCGATGGCGAGCAGCGCCAGCGGAAGGACTGCCACGCCTACCGCAATGGTAATCCCCAGCGCTACGAAAAGGACGACCCAGCCGATCGCCTCGGGCGATGGTTCGGTCCCGTCGAAGGCAGGCCGGTTCAGGGTTATCAGAACCTTGACGTAGGGCACAGGATCAACGTAGAGCTGGTGCGCACCGACGTGGATTTGGGATTCATCGACTTCAAGAGAGTTGGCTGACCGATACACTCGCTCACGACCTATTTGCCGTCGCAAATCCCGTCCAAGACCAAGTATTCCCAACAGCCAATGGCTGTTAAACTCATGGGACAAGGTACGGTTCGGGTTGGGAGCCCCCTCCGAAGCAGCAGAAGTCAGGATCACCGCGCGCATGTCGGTTGACCGCTCAAATACCGAGGCAACAACGCTCCAATCCCCCCTTTTTCAGGGAATCCTCCCCTTCGATCGGTCAAAGCTCGTGCCGGAGATTGTGGCAGGCATCACCCTGGCCGCGCTGGGAATTCCCGAGGTCATGGGCTACACCAAGATCATTGGCACCCCAGTGATCACGGGGCTTTACACGCTCTTACTGCCTGTATTGGCGTTCGCCATCCTCGGCTCGTCGCGGCATCTTGTGGTCGCAGCCGACTCCGCGACGGCAGCCATGATAAGTGCGGCGTTGGCCTCGTATGTCGGCGGCCCGCAGTACGTCCCGCTGACGAGCCTGGTGGCCTTAGCGGCGGGCGGATTGCTTCTTCTTGCGCGCGTCCTCCGCCTCGGTTTTCTCGCCGATTTTCTGTCGCGTACCGTGCTGGTCGGTTTTCTCACCGGGGTGGGCCTCCAGGTCGCATTCGCGGAGCTGTCTGGTGTGCTTGGTTTGGAAAATGGTGGCGAGGGCTTTTGGGGCCATTTATTCTTCACGGCGAAGCACCTCCGCGATATTGATCCAGCGAGCGTTGCCATAGCGTTTTGCGTCCTCGGCGTGATCGTTGGATTCGACCGTTTTGCTCCCCGCTTTCCGGGCGCCCTGTTGGCTGTGGCAGCAATGATCGCGGCCAGCGCCATGTTCCATTGGGGAACTCATGGCATGAAACTGGTAGGCGAAGTCCCGAACGGATTGCCTCATCTCGGGCTGCCGAATGTCACTTGGAACGATGTTCCGCTGGTTCTTCCCATTGCCTTTTCTTGCTGTATCGTCATCCTGGCCCAAAGTGCCGCCACTTCGGCGCGTATGCGTTTCGCTATGGTGAGCGATTGAGCGAAGACACGGATCTCGTGGGTCTTTCGGTCGCCAACCTGGCGGCAGGACTAAGCGGCACGTTCGTCGTCAATGGCAGCCCGACCAAAACGGCCATGGTCGATACGGCAGGCGGTCGCAGCCAGATTGCGCATCTTACCACCGCCGCGACCGTCCTCGTGGTGCTGCTCCTCCTGACGAAGCCGCTCAGCTACCTGCCAAATGCGGTACTCGCCGCCATCGTGTTCCTGATCGGCGTCAAACTGATCAAGCTTCGAGAACTCGCCGAAATCCGCAAGAAGAGCTGGAACGAGTATGTTGTTGCTCTTGCCATCGCGGCCATCGTAGTCTTCATCGGCGTCAAAGAAGGCATTATCGCGGCGATCGTGCTATCGCTGCTCGACCATGTACGGCAGGGCTATCGTCCACATACGGCGATCATCCTCACCGATCCGGTGGAACACTGGCGGATGGAGTCTGTCGTTCCAGGGAGAATGATCGAGCCGGGCCTTGTGATGTATTGGTTTGGCGCCGAGCTCTATTACGCGAATGCGAACTATTTCTCCGAGCAAGCGTTGCATCTGGTTACCCATTCACCGTCGCCCGTACGATGGCTCGTGGTGGATGCGGGGGCCATTGCTGACGTTGATTATTCCGCCGGCAAGACGCTCAGGGAGCTACAGAGTGAATGCGCGAAGAGGGGCGTCGCACTGGTCTTGACCCGTGTCAGCGAGAGCCTAAGAGCAGATCTGGATCGTCAGCAGTTGACCGACGCGATCGGAGTCCATCGCATCTTCGGCTCCCGGAGAGATTGCCTTGCCGCCTATCAAGCGCACGTTGTGAAAACAACAGATGAAACCGAAAGTAATCCGGCTGGAGGAGATCCGCATTATTGCTGACCCCGAGCAACGACAAGCCGGACGCCCTGAAGATGTCCTTCGCCTTGAACTCCGATACCGATGCGAGTCTCAGCTTGTCCACGTAGGTCTTGGCCGTCTGCTCGTCGTAGAGCAGCGCCAAGTACGCGAGGGCTGCCGGATAGTCGTGCTCTTCCGGTTCGCTGAGCCACTTGATCTCGACTTTCTTCGACATTTGTGGTCACCCGTGCCTTTCTTGACTTGAATGCTGCTGTTGGCGAAGCATTTCCCGCCGCCGTTGTCGATGTGCCAGAGCAAGTCCGACTTACCTCCTCTTCCCATCCACCATGTCCACATAGTTCCGCCGCCTGAACACCCGCTCGAACTTGTACGCCAAGTAGGCGAACCGCCCCCCGCCCACGACAAGTTGTCTTGGCACCATAATACAAAGCCTGGAAACCCCCCACGTGGGCAGCCCAGAGGGAATTGGCTATGGTGAACCGGCCAAGCGTGCCGTGCGTTGCTCAACACCGCATCAGGGCCATGACGAGGCGCAGCCGGGCGACGTTCTTCAGGCTGAAGAGGGCGTTGGGCGACCAGGTCGGCACTACACAGGCGGCGATGGGGGTCGGCGGTTGAGTTGTATAAGGCGCGCCAGGATGTATCCGAGATGACCGCGCACCTCGCCACGTTCTTCAGGAAGAAACGCCTGTCGCTGGGGCTGAAGCTCATCTACAAGCACACGCTGGACAGTCCGCAGGACGAGGGGACCGGCGAAATCGGGGCGACTCCCGAAGCGAAAGACGAGTTCTCCATCGAAGTGGCGACTGCCTGGGAACGAGCGTTTGAAGAGACTATGGCAACCGGCACCCGCAAGGTCGCGATGCGAACCGCAATGGTCCTCGCCCCAGGAAGAGGTGGAGTGTTCGATGTACTCCGTCGTCTCGTGCGTCTGCGACTGGGAGGAACGATGGGCAGCGGAGACCAGTATGTCTCCTGGATTCATGGCGAGGACTTCTGTCGTGCCGTCGAGTGGCTGATCGCCCACGACGAGGTGAGCGGCGCGGTCAACCTGGCTGCGTCCAATCCGATACCGAACCGCGACATGATGCGGGTATTGCGGCGGCTGTGCGGCGTTCGCGTCGGGCTGCCGGCGACACGCTGGATGTTGGAAGTCGGGGCTTTCCTCCTGCGCACCGAAACGGAACTGATAATCAAGAGCCGTCGCGTCGTGCCCGGCCGTCTGGTCGCCGCAGGGTTCCAGTTCCGGTTCCCGGACATCGAGAGCGCGTTCGCCGATATCCTTGGGAAACAAAGGTTCATTGAACGCTAGGAAAGGTCGGCCATGCCTGTGCGGTTCCTCCTGTTAATGTTCCTCCTTCTACTGCCGCTGCCCGAAAGGCGAAGGGCGCTGCTCTACGCAAATCCGGGACTGGCACAGAGGCACATGGACAAACTGAAGGCGAAGATGTGAGGGGAACGACTGGCGGCGCATGTAGAAGTTGCGGCGCGCCAGCAGTTCCCGGATCTCCGAGCCGACCTTGGTCGTCAATGCCGGCACTCTTGCCACGACGGCGAAAGGGATGCTAGATTGCTCCATGACGGGGCCGGTTGACCGTGTCCCCACCTGAAACGTCGGCTTGAAAGGAAAACCGGAATGGTCTCGCATCGCCTGTACTGTGTCCTTTCCGCTCGCATGGGGTTCGTCTGCATTGGGGCCGCGATCCTGTCGTGGTGCCTGCCCGTGCTTGCCCAAGGTCCGAAGAGAGAGGCGAAGCGGGCCCCCGCGCGCCCCTGGATGGACAAGAGCGTCTCGCCGGACCAGAGGGCCGACCTGGTCCTGAAGCAGTTGACGCTTGACGAGAAGGTCACGCTCGTGCATGGAACGGACGGACCGCGTCCGCCGAGTTGGCTGGGCGGGGCAGGCTTCGCCCCGGGGCTACCCCGCCTCGGCATCCCGGACGTCCAGTCCACCGACGGCCGGTCGGGAGTGGGCCGCGCCGGACAGCAGGGCCGCTATGCCACCGCGCTGCCCTCGGCCCTGGCGCTGGCGGCGAGTTGGGACCTGCGGCTGGCTCGCGACTACGGCACGCTGATGGGAAAGGAATGCCGCCAGTTGGGCTTCCAGATCTCGCTGGGAGCGACCGCCAACCTCGTCCGCGAGCCCCGCAACGGCCGCAACTTCGAGTGTCTCGGCGAAGATCCCTTGCTGATCGGCAAGATGCTCGCCCGGGAAATCAGGGCTACGCAGGAGCAGGGCGTGGTCGCCGACATCAACCGCTACGCGATCAACGACCAGGAGACCAGCCGTGCCGGCCCGGACGCCTACAACGTGGTGATGGACAAGCGGACCATGCGGGAGACGGACCTGCTGGCGTTCGAGATCGCTGTCAAGGAGTCGGAAGTGGGGACCGTGATGGGAGCCTACAACCGCGTCAACGGCGTCTACTGCTGCGAGAACGCCTACCTGCTGGATGACGTGCTCAAGAAGTCGTGGGGCTTCAAGGGCTGGGTGATGTCCGACTGGGGCGCTGCGGCCAGCACGGCCAACTCGGTCCTGGCCGGGTTCGACCAGGAAATGCCGGGCGGCACTTTCCTCGGAGAGCCGCTCAAGCGGGCGGTCGAGAAAGGCGAGGTGTCCATGGCGCGGCTGGACGACATGGTCCACCGCATCCTGCGGACCGAATTCGCCCTGGGCGTCCTGGACAGGCCGGCCACCCTCTGCGCCGTCAACCCCTTCGCCGGCGCGGAGGTAGCCCAGCGCGTCGCCCAAGGGACGATCGTGCTCTTGAAGAACACCGGCGGCCAGTTGCCGCTGGATGCCGCCCGTGCCGCGTCGATCGCCGTGATCGGGTCGCACGCCGATGTCGGGGTGCTTTCCGGCGGGTGATCGGACCAAGTGGATCCGGCCGGCGGCAACGCCGTGGCCGGCACCGGCGCGGTCTGGCACCCTTCCTCGCCGCTGAAGGCGATCCGCGCCAAGGCGGCCCGCGCCAAAGTGGCGTACGACCCCGGCACGGACGTGGTTACGGCGGCAAGATTGGCGTCGGCGTCGGACGTGGCCACGCTGCATCAGCGATCGGCAGGCGAGAACTTGAGCAAACCGACGCCGTGCGGGCCTGTGGTGACTTCGACCGCGCCGGCGGCATCCGGCAGGTCCTTCTGCCGCCATAGATCGCGAACGTGTTGCTTGCCGACAATCCCGAGCTTTGGCAGCTTGTTGAAGACGAACGTCTGCGCCCTGTCGCCGCGGTTGAAGAAACCGACAGCCTTCGAGCCATCCTCCAGCTCCTTCACGAAGACGTCCACTGCCCCGAGCGCCGCGGCGTGCTTCGCCTGCTTGCCTAACGCGTCCTGGTCCAGCGCCAGCACCTCGTCGTTGGTGAGCAGGTTAAGCGTGAAGGGATCGAGACGTTCCATGTCGCAGCCGATCAGCAGCGGCGCGGACAGCAGGCACCACATGCTGATGTGCGCATACTGCTCGTTGGGCGTCAGCTTCGTGGCGTGAAGCTGCGGTCCCCATCCCACGTGGCCCACCACCAACATGTCCGGATCGTTCCAATGACCCGGGCCCGCGTAGGGTATCCACGCATCCTGCGTGAAGGCGATTTCCGAGACGCTGTAGCGCCAGTCCTTGTCGCTGTGGTCCCAGTAGTCCCAGATGTCGCCCGTCGTGCGCCAGCAGTTCGCCAGCCGGGCCCAGTCGGTCGCCTGGGCCAGCGGGGCGGAATTCGACAGGCTGTAGACGATGTCGCGTCCTGACTGCCTGAGCGACTTGCTCATCTCCTCCGCGTGCGGGACGTTGTTGGGATTCCAGTCGTACTTCAGATAATCGAATCCCCAAGCCGCCCATTGGCGCACGTCCTGGGCGGCAAAGGGGTACTTGCCGTGCCGCCAGAACTTGTCGTCGGCCAGCTTCTCCGACCAGGCGCCGGCCGGATCGTCGCTGGAACCGCCGACAAACTTGGCGTAGGAGGTGATCCACGGCGTCGAGTAGATTCCCGCCTTCAACCCCATCGCGTGGATCTCGTCGCACAGCTCCTTCATGTCCGGGAACTTCTGGTTCGCCTGGATGCCATTGAAGGGACCGCCGCGCCGGCCCTGCCACGTGTCGTCGATGTTGACGTAGGTCCAACCGTGATTGATCAGGCCCGACTTGACCATCGCCCGGGCCGAACGGCGCACCTTGTCCTGGTCGACGGCGGCTGCCCAGCAGTTCCAACTGTTCCAGCCCAGCGGCGGTGTCAGGCAGATCTGCTCGCCCACGACGATGCGAAACAGCTTGCATGCCGAGCCGCGGGCATTCTTGGCCCGCAAGACGACCTTGTAGACGCCGGCCTTCTTCAGCGTTCCGCAAATGCGGCCCGTGGCCGAGTCGACGGTCAATCCCTCGGGCAACTGCCCGACGCTGAACTCGATGGGCCGCTCCCCGGCGGCTGGAATGCCATACAGAAACGGCGACCCGGGCCGCACGCCGAAGACGGTCGGCCCATTGATCCGCGGCTGCGCCTTCGGCGGAGGCGTCAGGCACAGCGGCGGCTCGCCCGCCTGCGCCATCGCCACATGCTCCAAGGCGACAATAAGCCCAAATCCCCAGAACGTCACTCGCAACCGTTCCATGAGAATCTCTCCTGCAATGCGGCGCACTGCTGTCATGCAGCGCCTTAGCCGGTATTTCTCGTATCCGTTTCGCTCGGATACGATCCGAGCGGCAAGTCTTAGCATAATAACAAGACGGTTCGCAGCCTTCCAGTCGACGAGCCGCTGAGACGGGGTATCGTGGACGAGACAGTTGGCTATCCGGCAGTTGGTAAACGTGCCGTTGCCCACCGGCAGGAACCAGGGCTTTCCGCTGCTCTTGGCCGAGCCCCAACCGTAGATTCCGCTGAACAGGCACTTGCCGACCTCGCAGTCGGTGATCTGCACGTCGTCGTAGCCGACCACGCCTTCGCCGGTGGCGGGCTTGAAGAACTCGATGCCGTTGGCGCGGTAGTGGTCGTAGGAACGGGGAAGGTCGCCCTGGACGCCCAGCGGCGTGTGGAAGACGATGCCCTCGCGGAAGCCCTTGACGGTGACCCTGTCCACGTGGATGCTCTGCCACGGCTTGCCGGCGGTGGCCGTGCTGTAGATGTCCAGCCCGATGGCCTTGTTGGTGGACTCGCCGCGGGGCGTCACTCCGGAACCGGCGAGGTGCAAGTTCCGGACCTCGACGTACTGGCAGTTGAGCAGGCGGATGCCATAGGAATCGCCGCCGCAGATCGTGGCCGCCCCGCGCCCGTAGGACGTAATGGCGATCGGCGCTCTTGCCGTGCCCGAGGCGTGGACCAGCAGGTTGCCGGGAAAGCTGTTGCCGCCTTCCAGCAGCACGCTGTCACCCGGCCGGAGCCGAGCCTTGTTCGCCCGGCTGATCGTCTGCCACGCTTTCTGGGGCGAGGTCCCTTCCTGGCGGTCGGAGCCGTTGGCAGAGAGGTAATAGGTCTCGGCTTGGCAGCGGGCGTGACCGCCGGCGGCCAGCACGATCATGGCGGCCAGGACTTCACGCTTTACCGGCGAGAGCAGTCTCATCTTGGGACTCCTGGCAATGGTTCATGGCATTCGTTCCGCCGGCGGGCCAACAAGGACAGAGTTTCGTCGCTGGAGGGGGCGATGTCAACAGGCGCCGCCCGCCGGATCGACGTACACGGTCTTGCCGTTCCAGTGCATGAGGAGGGTGGCATGGCGTACGGGATGGATCACCAGGACGCCGTTGCCGGTGGGGAGCCGGTCGCCGGAAAGTTCTTTTTCTCCGGCTTGGCTGCCGGCGGACACCCCGCCGGACGGTCGCTGGCCATGCATCGGCGGCTGGCACTTGCCTTCTCTCATCCTCCGGGAGAGAATACGCCAAACGGCTTGACGGTTTTGTTCCACGCCAGCCAGGATTCAAGGAGCTGTCGATCGATGGCTGAGCAAGTGGCAAGTCCTTTGGACGGTGCAGTGGGCGTGACTGCTGCCGCCCCGATGCAGTCAGCAATCCTGAAGCGGTCGGGGGCCAGACCGGGCATAACTGTCGGGGTCTTGACGTTCGGGTTGCTCGGCGTGTGGCTGTTCTCGCCCCGTCCACTAAACGGCCAGGACGAGACCGCCTCGGCAGATGCAGCGATGACAAGCCTGCGACTGCACGTGGAAGGAAGGCACATCAAGGACTCCCGTGGGCAGGTCGTGATCTTGCGAGGAGTGAACCAGCCCGGGTTCGCCGACACGCCTACGGGCCTGTGGAATCCCAAGGGCGGCAGTCTTTTCTCGGGCGTCAGGCGTTGGGGCCCGGACGCGGTGAAAGCCAACCTGGACGCCATGGAGCGGTGGGGGCTCAACGTCGTGCGAGGCCACCAGGCGGTCCGCTACTGGATCGACAACGAGGGTAAGACCCGCGACGGGACCAAGATCGGGATTACTTACCGAGAAGCCGTCAAGGAAGTCGTCAAGCTGTGCGCCGACCGGCAGATGTACTACATCTTCGACCCGTACTGCATTCGCGGATACGGGGAAGAAGGCTCCGGACAGGACCCGATGCCCTTCCCGCCATACTCCATCGAGCACCAGAAGAAGCTCGTCCCGCCCGTGATCCCCGGCGAGGCTGCCTTCGTTCAGTATTGGAGAGACGTTGCGACCGAGCTGAAACCGTTCCCGAACGTGATCTTCGAGATCTTCAACGAGCCCGTCCCTGTCAAGGGCGTGGGCAAGGAACAGGCGATGCGCGATTGGCGTCGCGTCTGGCAAGAATGCGTCGACGCCATACGCTCGACCGGGGCAACGCAGCCGATCGTCATCCAGTGGGATTACGGCATCTGGTGCAACCTCAACTTTCCGCCCCGCGCAACGCCGGGGCCACGATGGACTGGGTGGAAAAGAATCCCTTCCACGACCCGCTCGGGAACCTTGTCTACAGCTTCCACATCTATCGCTATCACGGCAGTTTTCACTATTCCTTGCCCGAAAGGAAGAACGTCTGGGAATACGGCGACATCAGGAAGGGGCTGGAGCTTTGCCTGGTGGACAATGTTCTCCGCAAGTTGAACAAGCCCGTTATTTGCGGCGAGATCGGCGCGAACATGTGGTGCAGGGGGGAAGAATTGAAGCGAGAGCTTGCGTGCCTTGAGAATAGTCTGAAGATCTTCGGCGAGTTGGGAATCGGCTATGTCGTGTGGGTCTGGACATCCCCGGCACACATGAATTGCGGCGTCCTTCAGAACGCCATGTGGGTTCCGGGGCCTAACGAGGCAGGGCGGACCCTGATAGAAGCAGCCAGGCGCAGCAGATAGCATGAGATTCCGTTATGTGCCGTACGCATATTGTTTTTTGGAGGGACCGTCCGGATGCGCATCGTGATCGGCGCTAATCATCGAGGGGTTTCGGCACGGGGCAAGCTCCTCGAACTGCTCCGCGACCGAGGGGACGACGTTGTCGATTGTGGCATCTTCGACAGCACTCCGGTGGTCGGTTGTGACAGGAGGATTGCTTATGAAGAGCCAGGTTGTTCGCCTTGCGGACATGCCGGCGTTGGGACTCTTACTTGTTGTTGGCAGCTTGGCATTGGCCGAGGAGAAGGCTCCTACGCGGAGTTGGCAGGCGGGGAACACGGCCGAAGCAGCCGGAATCAAGGTGACGTTCTCCAAGCCGGTCCTCGTCGGGCGGAGCAAGGGCTATCTCTGGTTTCCCACCCTCGTGCGACTCAGCTCTGGCGAACTGGTCGCGATGCTGTCGGACTACGCCGACGTCAACGTGGCAGAATCGACCAGCATGGTCTCATGGTCTTGGGATGGCGGCTTGTCTTGGGGCCCGCTCGCGAAGGCCCTGGGCAGTGACGGCTCGTTGACCTTGCCCAACGGCGACACGCTATTCATGCCCTACTACTTGCGTCCCATGGGCGACGGGGTGATGGGAGCCCCGTATCAGCTCTGCCCCAAAGGAAGCCGTAAGTTGAAGGTCATCAAACCGGGCATCACGATCGAGGGGTGGCCCAGGTCGGACAAATCGCTCGACCCGCGGCTCGGCCTATCCGGCTTCGTCTGCAATGGTCAGGTTGTGCCGCTGAAGGAGAAGGGCTACCTCGCAACGCTGTACGGCCATTTCCGCGACACGAACCGCTACAGCCTTGTGGCGTCCGAATCCCTGGATGGCGTGCGCTGGAAGATCCGCTCGGTCGTGGCTGATGAGAAGTGCGAATTGTCCGGCCGTGAAGGCCCCTGCGAATCAGCGATGTGCCGATTGAAGGATGGCCGCCTGCTGTGCGCCTTTCGCCTCGATTCGGGAGCACCGTACGGCCAGTGTTTCAGTACGGACGAGGGTCGGACATGGACGAAGCCCACGGCGATGAAAGGGGCCTTCTCCGTCGAGCCGAGCCTGGTAGTAATGCGGGACGGTTTAGTCGCGCTCTCGGGTGGGCGCCCGGGTCTGTTCTTGTGGCTGAACCCTGAGGGGGACGCCGCAACTTGGTACAAGTTCGATGTTCTTGCCAATCACAACGCTCACCAACCTCAGGAGCCGATCAAGACGGCGGGTAACACCTCGTCGTACACGGAGATCATCGCGCTAGATGATGCGCACCTGATCTATATCTATGATCGCAACCCTTTCGGAGGGGCGGCAATTCCGCCTGCATCGCCCGAAACCAATTCGGTCTGGGTTGTCCGGATCACGCTGCGCCAGTAACTTGGCGATTACCAACACCACCGAGGTGCCAGCGTGGGGAGGTCGGCGATGATCCGGGCCCACCCAAACTGATCGAGGCGGGCAAGGACTTCCCTTTCATCGTCGTGTCACCCCAGTGCCCGCAAGGACGATGGTGGGAGCCTGTGGAACTTGCGACACTCCTGGACGAAATCGTCGAGAAGTGTAAGGTCGATCAGGACCGGATCTACGTGACCGGCCTGAGCATGGGCGGATTCGGCACTTGGTCGTTGGCCGCCTACCAGCCCAAGCGCTTCGCCGCTCTCGTGCCGATTTGTGGTGGCGGTGAACCGATCACTATGAAGTTGTTCGCCTATCCCCCCGTCTGGGTCTTCCACGGTGCGAAAGACCCGGTAGTGCCCCTCGAACGGTCGCAGCAAATGGTCGAGGCCCTGAAGAAGAGTGGTGGGATCGTCAAGGTCACCGTTTATCCCGAGGCGGGACACGACGCCTGGACCGAGACGTATGCCAATCCCCAACTCTATGAGTGGCTGCTCCAGCAGAAGCGAGGTGCGAAGAGCGAGCCGAAGAAGTGACCATCCGATTCGAGGGCCGTTCCCGCCACGGTGGTCAGCCGTCCATGACTCGGATGTCGGCTCCAAGGCGACTTGGTACGGCCAGGGAATAACCAATCATGATGGCGTGGATACTGCCTTGCGGAAACCGATATTACGGCTCCCCGCTGCAAACCTTCGCATCGTGTCCTGGGAAAACTAAGAAAGGCAGCACCCCGCTGTCACAACGCAGCGGGGTGCTGCCTTATGTCGAAGTTGAAGAACCGCCTCGGTCCCACCCAGAGAGGCCGCCCACCGGCCTCTCACGTAAACATCTCGGGTGGAGTAAACATGGGATGCCCTCCAAGTCAGGGTGCCTGATGTCTTGCAGCAAAAACGTGCAACTGGCGTCACCTCCTTTCGCTACATGGCGACCGCCACTTCGTTCACCACCTCCGTGACGCCGGACAAACGGGCAACGGCTTCCTGGGCGAGTTGCTTATGGTAGAAGCTCGATAAACGGCCTCGGAGGCGAAGTACGCCTCGATCAAACTCGCAGGAGACAGACCGCACGGAGAGGTGCGGGCTTTGCCGCAGACGCTCCTGTGCTCGCTCGGTCACGTCGTGATACGGGGTAGAAAACAAGGATTCCATCGCAGCATTTCCGTTGAACGGTTGAATTTCTTTCCCGCTGCTCGAATAGCACCTTTCGTGCCACGGCACAAGCCGTTTGTGATCCGTGTGCGGGCTTCGCTTCCGAAGTCTATGGGGGAGCCGCATTTGCGCCCTCCCTGCCCGCGGAACCGTGCGGATTCGATTGCGGGGTGTGTCCCGATTCGGGCACGGCCTGCCCGTAGTATTTACAAAATCCCTGCCTCGGGCCGTGGGTTTTGCTGGGGATTGATGGGCGGGTTATAATGACCTCCGCACCCCGAGGAGATGCCATGAGCTTCATGAAGCTGAGTCTGTTCATCTGCACGCTGGTCGGGATCGTGGCCTTCCAAGCCCGAGGAGAGGACGAGCCGACGGCAGCCGGAACGTACTCCCAAAGCAAGAGCCGTGTTACTGCTGCTGAGAGGATAGCATGGGGCAGGCCCGTCAACGGCCTGCAACTGGGACTATCACCGCAGGACGGAACCAACGCAACCGGTCAAGCGGTATTCGACGGCAAGAGCGTGTACTTGCAGGTCCACCTGCGAAACGCTGGCAAGTCACCCGTGCGATTACTCGCCTCCGTTCACACATGCCTTTTGGGAGAAGGTGGATCTAACGCTCTTCTTGTCTCAAGACTAATGCTGAAACCAAGAGCAGGGGGTGAACCTTTTGCCTTCGTTTACAGAGGATGGAATCATTTGAGCCTCTTGGACAAACGCCGTCCCAAGTCCGAAGGGCCGCAACAGACGCTAGGCCGCAGTTTTGGCAAGACAGACATACAACTGACTCCCGATGATGCAAAACGCATGTCAACCGTTCTTGCACCGGGAGAGACCCGCATTACTGATGTTCAGTTCACGCCGAATGACACTGCCTCTTGGTGGGAACTGGAGAAACCAGCAACCTTGCCACCGGGCATATACGGAGTGACCGCTGTTCTGACCGTAGGGCAGGAATTGTCCGAGTGGAAGGGCGAACTCACGTCGGCTCCGTTGGCGGTCAAGATTCCTCAACAAGCGGGTAAGTGACGAGAGAAGCATCGGGTCGTCACCCGGTTGCCTCCGCTTCATCTTGGCCCGAGGAACTGGAAGCGAGGAACCGTCTTCCCATTGACCTCCACCATCTCCACGAACATGCCCAAGGGCCGCACCCAAAGGCCGTAGTCGTCGTATTCCTTCCGGTAGACGACCAGTTCCACCTCCGTCTCGCTGTGGCGAGCGACACCGATCACCGTGTATTCCTTGCCCTTGTAGTGCCGGTAGCGGCCAATCTGGACGATGCTCATACGTTAGCCTCCGGCCCGCTTCACTCGATAGCCCATCCCTTCAAGTTCAACGACGACCCGATCTCGATGATCGGCCGCTCCATCCATCCCTAATGGCCGTTTCCCGTCCTCGCCACACGCACTCGTGGCCGCGACCACGACCCATCACGCTGCTTTACGCTCCTCCAGTCGGAACAGGCTCAGTAGTTCTTCCCGACCCAATTCCTTGAACCCAACCTCGTCTACTCCAATGATCTCATCCGCCAGGGTTTGTTTCAACTCCTGCCGATGGAGGATCTTCTCCTCGATGGTCCCCTGGGAGATCAGCCGGTACACGGTCACGGGCTTTGTCTGGCCGATGCGGTAGGCCCGGTCTTGGGCTTGGCTGTCATTTGCCGGATTCCAATCGTGATCGTAGAAGTTCCACGATCAGCCGCCACGGAGACTCGCTTGCGACTCCTACTCGCTCCACGTAGAATCGGTACGGTGGCGGTAACCCCCATTGATTGCCTCGGGACTAAGGAGGAGAAACAGGCATGAAGAAGAGCGGGTCGCAGAAAAGCAAGTCTCCTTCTCAGTTGATAGACGCGAGAATCAAGGAGCTAGGCGACTGGCGGGGCAAGATGCTCAGCCGGCTCCGCACCTTAGTCAAGGAAGCCGATCCCGAAGTCGTCGAGGAGTGGAAATGGAGAGGGGTTCCGGTGTGGTCGCACGACGGATTGATCTGCACAGGCGAGACTTACAAGAACGTCGTGAAGATGACCTTCGCCAAAGGGGCGGCTCTGAATGATCCTTCGGGCCTCTTCAACTCCAGTCTTGACGGGAACACAAGGCGCGCCATCGACTTCCACGAGGGCGAGAAGATAGAGATGATCGAACCGCGAGGCAACGCCCGCAGTCGACGTTGGCTAGGTGAGCGGGTAAGATAAGGGCCATGTGTCGGGGACTCCTCGGACGTGGAGAAAGCAATCCAGTACATAAGGAGGCGTTGGGATGGGTCCGTCTGCCAACGGCGCCAATCGGCGCATGGTCATCTCGTCCTTGTGGCTGCAAGTGGCCATCGTGACGTTCCTTGCAGGATTCGCGGTGCTGCTGTACCTGGCCTATCGTATCCACGCTGAACCGCCTCCGATTCCCGGGCGCGTGGTTGCCGAAGATGGGAGCACGCTCTTCACCGCCAGCGACATCATGGCCGGTCAGCACATCTTTCAGAAGTATGGGCTGATGCAATACGGCACCATCTTTGGCCATGGCGCTTACCTGGGACCGGATTTCACGGCCCAGTATCTGCACGAAGCAGCCAACGCGATGGTCGGTTTTCACCGTGGCCAGGGGCGTGCCGAGGCCGAGGCACGCCAGCTAACCAGCAACGAACTGAAGCACAATCGCTTCGATCCGCAGTCCGATGTCCTCCATTACACGGCCGGCCAAGCCAGCGCCTTTCATCAGCTTGCCAAGTTCTATACGCGCTATTTCGGCCCAGTGACGGAGCAGAGCGGATTGCGGCGACCGGCCATTACGGATGGGGACGAGATCCATCGGTTGACGGCCTACTTCGCCTGGTCGGCATGGGCGGCTGCCGCCACACGGCCAGGCACCGCGTACTCCTACACCAACAACTGGCCGTCCGAGCCGATGGCCGCCAACACGCCGACCGCCGAAGCGATCCTCTGGAGCACTCTGAGCCTGATCACGCTGTTGGGCGGAACGGGGTTGATGCTCTTCGTCGTCGGACGATGGGATCTATTGGGCTGGCATCGGGCCGATGAAGAGCGGCCCGGCCAACGCCTGCGGTTCCGCCCGCCGGAGGAAGTCCGCCTGGCGCCAGCCCAACGCGCCACGGCGTGGTATTTCCTGGTGATTGCCGGGCTGTTCCTCTTGCAGGGGATGTTGGGTGCGGCCAATGCCCATTATCATGTCGAGCCGGGCGGTTTCTACGGTCTGAAGCTGGGCGACTTGCTGCCTTACAACCTTTCGCGCATGTGGCACGTTCAGTTGGCGCTGTTCTTTGTCGCTGCCAGTTATCTCGCCATGGGGATCTTCCTGGCCCCGATGATCGCCCGACGCGAGCCCAAGCACCAGGAGAAACTGGCACTGATCCTCTTCGGCGCATTGGTGGTGGTTGTCGTCGGGAGTCTCCTGGGCGAGGCGGCCAGCATCAAGGGCATCATTTCCACCGGCGGCCCTTGGTTCTGGATCGGCACTCAGGGCTGGGAGTACCTTGATCTCGGGCGCCTTTGGCAGATCCTGCTGACTATCGGCATGTTCTTCTGGGTCGTCATTCTCGTACGCGGGCTGTGGAGCCGCTTGCGGGACGAACATCCGGGCAATCTGCCTTACCTTTTCCTCTACAGTGCGCTGTCCATCCCGCTTTTCTATGCCGTAGGCATGGTCTTCGGCAAGAACGTCAACTTCGCGGTGATGGACTTCTGGCGGTTCTGGGTGGTTCACCTTTGGGTCGAGGATTTCCTGGAACTGTTCACGACCATCATGGTGGCGTACGTCTACGTTCTCTTGGGCGTGGTTCGTCCCACCACGGCCGCCCGCGTCGTCTATCTCGACATCATCCTCTATTCCATCGGCGGAGTGATCGGCACGATGCACCATCTTTACTTCAGCGGCGCGCCTGCGATTCACATGGCGATGGGGGCCGTCTTCTCCGCCATGGAAGTGATCCCGCTGGTGCTCCTGACCTTTGAGGCATGGCGGTTCATGCGACTGGGTGCCCAGGAGAGAGCACGCTCCGTCATCGGCACCCGCAGCGCCGACTTCCCACACAAGTGGGCCGTGATGTTCCTCATCGCCGTGGGCTTCTGGAACTTCCTGGGCGCCGGGGTGTTCGGTTTCCTCATCAACCTGCCAATCGTGAGCTACTACGAAATCGGCACCGCCTTTACGGCCAATCACGCCCACGGGGCGCTGATGGGCGTGTATGGCATGTTGGCGATAGGCTTCTTCATGTTCATCGCCCGACACTTCATTCCACCCGACCGAGGTTCCGAGCGGGCAATGAAGCTCTCGTTCTGGGGCCTGAACGTCGGCCTGGGATTGATGCTGTGCGCCAATCTGATTCCGATGGGCGGGCTGCAACTGTACGATGCTGTTCGGCACGGCTATTGGCACGCCAGGCAACCGGAGTTCTTCCAGCAGCCGTGGTCCCGCATCATCGAGTGGTTGCGGATGCCCGGCGACTTGATCTTCCTCTTCGTCGGTATTCTACCGGTGGTCTACCTGGCGCTTCGCATGTTCGCCGCGCGACGGCGCTATGCGAGACTTCCGGCTGAGACCACCACCGAAGAGTTTACGCAGTGGTACGAGGAGGCATGAACCGCCTACCAGCCTACGTTGCTCCAGTATGTCACCCAAAGGTAACGGGATGGTCGGATTGCCGCTCTGCCAGCGGCTGCCGACCGGGCACCTGCTGGTCCGACTGTTGGGTGGCAGGCGCAAGCTGTTCGACGGCGAGCAGAGGGAGCTACCCAATCTCAATCCAACCGCTCAGCCGCTCTACCAGACATCCGGCCACTCTCCGTCTAGCACGACCTCGTGCGCGTTCAGCACCCTGCGGAGGCCGTCGTCCATCGAAGGGTCGTCGAACAGGGCCGAACCCGCCACCACGACCAGCGAATACACCACGCCGCCGGCGGAATAGAAGACGTTAACGGCCGCCACGCCCGGCATCGTACTGATCATTGCCGCCCGGGACCGTTGGGCTTGGACGGCAGCGCCAGCGACAAGACCGGCCTGGTCCAAGGCACGCTCTTCGACGGCGAAAAGAGAGGCAACTTGAAGCGGGCGGACGCCGCACCCCCACCGGTTGTCGCCCGGTTTGGCCGAAAAAGTCGGGGCGGCGACGAATTGCCGGCCTAGCCTCAAGAAACCAACGGTTTTCAAGATCCCGCCATTCATGCCGTTTCAATGCGTCGGTCGAGGTGACCGACGAGCGCTGACTGACTCATCGGTCACGTGATATTGACCCATTCACGGCGAGGACCAATCTGGAGGGCCAATTGCAGCGACCTGCTGAATACATTGCAGCCCCCACGTGTGTTGGAATCTGCCGGTTCCCAAGAGTTCTCACCGTTTTCGCTCATGTTCCAAGACCGCCCTGCGGGGTGGTCCCATCTCTTGGAGATCGTCCATGATACGAATTGCTTTGGCGTCTTTCCCCAAGCCCACACCGGACTGGCACGTACCGTTCTTATGCAAGTTGAATGATGTCAGACAGTTACGGCTCGACGGAGCATTTTGACCTTACGGCCGCGAGATTCCTCTGTCGCAATTCGGGCCGGCTTTGCCATAAGGAGGTTAACGCCCTGCTCAAAATCAACTCAACTTCAGGAAAGGAACTTGCCATGCGTAACGTATTGTCCATCTCGGCGGTCCTCGGTGCATTGGTGTTCGTGGGAATCAGCGACGGCACGGCCTTCGCCAAGGGTGCTCCTGGCGGCCATGGCTACCACGGCAGCTACGGCAACCACGGCCACCACGGCAGGTATGGCCACTATCGCTACCATGGCCACTATGGCAGTTGGTTCTACCCGTCGTATGGGTACACCTATCCGTCCTACAGCGATTCGACCTACAGCGATTCGACCTACAGCGACCCGACCTACAGCGATCCGACCTACGGCGATCCGACCTACGGCGATCCGACCTACGGCGATCCGACCTTCAGCTACGCAAGCTATGGCTACGCGGGTTACCGGTACCCGCACCATGGGTACTACAAGTCTGGCTTCGGTTTCGGCAGCGATCGCGGCCACGGATTGGCGATGAAGAATATGTCTCCTCACCGCCGTTGATCTTGCCGGTCCGCCTCTGCCCTCACAGCCCGGGCCAGTTGTTGCCGTAGATGGTATCCCAATACCGCCGCCGATCGGCGTTCCTGGTCCTCGCCATCGCTTGGTCCGCCGAATGCCCGGATGAATCCGATTCCGGCATTCAGCTTACCACGGCCCGCAAGGCTGGCGATTCATTGACGGTAGCCCTCTCCGTTCGGCAGCCTTACGCCGAAGCGATCATGCGGGGCGTGAAGTCCATCGAGTTCCGGTCGCGCCCGACCAACGTGCGGGGCCGTGTCTATGTGTACGCCACACTGGGCCGCTTCTCCGGCGACCAAGAGGCCGAGCTGCTGGAGAGGCATGGCATTGACGACGTGACCTGCGACGACCTGCCTGGGGGTGTCCTGATCGGCACCGTCGAGCTTTGGGACTGCACCGGTACGGGCGGCGATTACCGCTGGCACCTCCGTCATCCCGAGCACACAAAGAAGCTACTGAAGCCGACCAAGCGCCCGCAGCCGACATGGTTTGAGCCGTTTTGAGCGGGAACATCAGCAGGGCAACGGCGGCGACCTTGGTCGGGACCGATCCACGGCTCAACGGGAGAGGTAATTTTCCACACGTGTGGAAAATCTAGCCGGGCGGGAAGCCAGGGCCCGGTACGCCAGCGGCGGTCGTAGGCGCGGGCGGAACGACCTGTCGAGTGCCTCCGCCGGGTGGCGAGTCTACTGAACGCGCTCAGCGCCCCGCCGACGCGCAGCAGCCGCTGGACGGCTTCGGGTCGTCTTGGGGCTAGATCGCGCCGCCAGCGGGCGCTGGGCGTACGGCGACGGCGAGGTGGGCCGGTCGCGTGGCCTTCCCTGGCACTACACACTACCTCTACGGGCACCTGGCGGCCCTTGGCCCCCCGCTTCTAAGGCTTGCCCGGCTCCAGGCTACGGTCTGGCGTTACTCCGGCCGTGAGCGGCCTGGCAGACGCGTGATTCCTGACCCGTGAGACACTGGGCGACATGCCACCGTGGGAATTGTGGAGCGAAGAGCGGGGCTACCAACGGTGTTCTGGGGCTACGAATCTTTATCTGCGAGGTAGCCCCCGGGTAGCCCCTGCGCCAAACACAACCTCCAGGCCATAAGAAAAGCCTTACGTAACTCGTTGCTACGTAAGGCTTTTCTAGTGCCCCCTGTTGGACTTGAACCAACAACCCTCTGATTAAGAGTCTGTCCAAGGGGTGTTTTTCTCTGATTAACGGCCATTGCTAGTCCTTGACTACTCTTAGGCTTACGGCTACACTGCTATTACCGTGCTATGACGGTTTTTAACCGTTTTTACCGCACGACATAGCACCGCTCTAGCACCGGAAACGCACCTAAAGCTTCTGAAAACACATCAGAGGGTCACCACCATGCCAGAGAAGATCATCTTCACCGAGGCCCGTGTCAAGTCACTCCACCCGCCGGAAGCTGGCCGGAAGTACACCTATGACGCCAAGACCGCGGGGCTTGCGGTATGCGTCACGGCCAGCGGTTCCAAGACGTTCTACGTCTACCGCTGGGCCGCTGGGCGTCCGGTCCGTATCCGACTCGGCAAGTATCCAGACCTCTCGGTCGAAACGGCACGCAGGGCAGCGGCGGAAGCCGTGGGGCAGCTTGCCACCGGGCGAGACCTCGCAGGGGAGCGAAACGCCAATCGCCAGGAGCCTACCCTGCAAGCCTCGTGGGATCATTGGCTCTTGTACGCCAAGAGCCACAAGAAGCCCCGGAGCGTGGAAGGGGACGAGTGGCTTTGGGGAGCGTACCTCAAGCCCTGGACGGCCCGCCGGCTGTCTGCCATCAAGAAGGCCGACGTGCAGGCCCACCATGCCAAGATCGGCAGCGAGAACGGCATTTACTCCGCCAACCGGATGCTTGCCTTGCTTCGGTCGATGTTCAACAAGGCCGACGAGATCGGCCACCGCGGCGACAATCCCGCCAAGGGCGTCAAGATGTTCCGCGAGCAATCCAGGGATCGGTTCTTGCAGCCCGATGAACTGGCGGCATTCTTCGCGGCCCTCGAAGCTGAGCAACCGCTCTTCCGCGACTTCTTTCTGCTGGCCTTGCTCACCGGCGCCCGCCGCGGCAACGTGCAGTCGATGGCGTGGGCCGACGTTGACCTGGAACGTGGGCTCTGGCGAATCCCGGAAACCAAGGGCGGGATGGTCGTGGTGGTGCCCCTCGTTGCGCCCGCCCTGGAGATCCTGAGAACTCGCCACGAGCAACGCAACGGCAACACCTACGTCTTCCCCGGCCGCAAGCACGGCACCTGCCTACAGGAACCTAAGACGGCATGGGCGCGCATTGTGAAACGGGCCGGCTTGACCGATCTTCGCCCCCATGATCTTCGCAGGTCACTGGGGTCCTGGATGGCAGGTCAGAATACCTCACTCACGATCATCGGCAAGGTGTTAGGCCACAAGAGCAGCCAAGCGACCATGATCTATGCCCGCGTGGCGATGGACCCGCAGCGGGCCGCGATGGACCAGGCGACCTCGGCCATGCTTCAGGCAGGTGGCGTGAAGCTGATCGAAGAGGAGGACCACTAATGGCGCAAGAGTAAGACACCAACACTCCCACCCCTCGACCGCGACAAGTTGGAAGCGGCCTTCAATGACGGGCTTGAACCGTTGTACCCTATTTTCTCCGACGAATTCATCGAAACCGTTGAGAACCGCGCTTGCGACCACCGCCATTTGGAAGAGTGGATTCTCCCCGACCTCGGAAAAATCGGAACCGAGTGGCAAAGCGGCAACGCGGAAGGGGCATTGCTGGCCGCACTAACCATCATCGGCAAAATGGCTCGCCAGAACCTCATGCTGGCCGCAGCCTTGATCGCAGACAAGGAGGCACTTTCGAGCGCTGTCACACAAAAGGAACTCAAGCGCCGCGTAGGCAAGCAAGCAAACGGAGCCATGCGCAGGCTGGGGGCCAACCGAAGGGCCAGGGCGTGTCGATTGGCGTTCGCGGAATACACACCGACCGACCTCAAGCGGCTCGGACGGAAAAACGTCCGCAAAGCGGTGGGGGAGCTGGCGGCAACACGGCTCGAATTGCCCCAGGCGATCCCCGGCGAGACCGTTCGGGGCTATCTAAAACCAAGAAAAACTGGTGGCGGTTGAACCGCCACCACTAAGCAGATTGCTTAGATATTAAACCCCCGTAAACTACAGGCGTTGACACAAAACGCACGTTTACGGAGGTTTCTTCTATGCCCGCAACGATTCCGGCAGCCCTTCTTTCCGCCGAGCAGGCCGCGGAACTTCTCGACACCAACACCGGCACTCTGGCCGTTTGGCGATGCACGCGCCGCTATCCCACACTTCGCTACGTCAAGGTGGGTCGAAGCGTGAAGTACCGCCTGGCCGACATCGAGGCGTTTATCGAGGCCCGGACGGTTGGCGATCCCGCCGAATCTCCTCTTCCCGCCACCACCTAGCCGCGCAAATTTTCGGCCGGCGCCCCGCCAGAGCAACCGGCCGAAACAAGGAAATCCCATGTCACCAATCATACAGCAGCCGATCGGCGACGACAAGGCGGCCAACACCAAGACAGCCAGCAACGGCACGGCGCACCAAGGCAACGGCCACGCAAACGGCGAAGCCACGCGATTCCTAGAGGCGCTTTTCTTGCCGGGCGACACCATGCTTTTCCGCCCCATCGAATCGTGGACCGAAAACGGCCAGAAGAAAAGCCAGGTCGATTACAAGGGCGCCCAATACGTGCTAGTCGGCGGTAGGGACCAGGCGGGACAGTGGCACCCATTTCCGCAACGACTCGCTACCGCCATCCAGCGGCAAAACCAGGCGCCGAACAGACGAAGTGCAATATCTTCTTTGGGGTTTGCCCCCGAGTCGGCACCGAAGGAAAGTACGATCAGGCTTGGCAAATCCGCGTTGCACGTGTCCTATGGACCGACGTTGACCATTGCACGGTGGACGAGGCCCTCGGCCGCTGCAAGACAGCAGGGTTGCCGGAGCCGTCAATCCTTGTGGCCAGCGGCAACGGTGCGCACCTCTATTGGATTCTCGCGGAACCCTACGTAATCGACGACGCCGCCGACCCGCCGCCGGTCTTGACTGAGTTTATCGACCAGGGCCGAGACAAGAAGAAGAAACCGCGGAAGTACATCAAGAACGCAGACGGCGCGAAGGTCTACATCGACGGCAAGGACAAGCACAACGCGCCCGCCCTCAGTCCCAAGGCCCAGCACTTCCAAGACATTCTGGCCGGCATTGCCGCCAAAATCGGCGGGGACCACACTACCGACCTGAGCCGACTCTTGCGGATTCCAGGCACCTTGAACCGCAAAGACCAGCGGAACGGCAAAAAGCCCAAACCGTGTACGCTGGTCAAATGCGACCCGAGGCGGCGCTATCCGATTGACACATTCTCGCAGTATGCCGAGGCATCACCCGACAAGGTCAGGCGAGAGAAGGTCAAAAAGGTGCAATTGCCGCCGGTCAAGAAGCTGTCTGGCAGGCGAGCGGACAAGCTGGTCGAGCTGGTCAACGCCTGTGCGGTTGCCGACATAGGCCAGCGGTCAGAGACCGACTTTGCCCTATGCTGCTACGCCATCGAGCAGGGCATCGACCGGGCGGAAGTCTGGTCCCGAGTTGCCGACGTAGGGAAATTCGCAGAGGCAGGGGAGCGATACTTTGAGTGGACGTGGAAGAAGGCGGCACAGCACACACGCGAGAGGATTTTCGACAAGGCCACGGGCAAGGGCCACAAGAAATCAGGCAAGCCCAAAGGGACGGCGGAAGGCGACACCGACAAGCCCATCATCATCATCGACACCGACGAAAAGCGAGTAGTCGATCAAGCGATCTCCGCGCTGGCGACGCAAGAGAACGTCTATCATCGCGCCGGCCTGCTTGTCCAGGTGGTCGAACGCGGAGACTCGCCAAAGGGCATCGACCGCCCCAAGGACGCCCCGCATATCGTCCCGATGAAGCAGGCCCGCATCCGGGAGCTACTTGCAACAGCGGCCGTGTGGGTCAAACCAACCGAAAACGACGACGAATCGCCCTTCGTGCATCCGCCCGATTGGGCCGTCAGGGCGGTTGACGCCCGCGGCCAGTGGGCCGGCATCCGCGGATTGACGGCCGTTGTTGAAACGCCGATCCTCCGCGCCGATGGCTCGATTCTATCGCAGCCGGGTTTCGATCTCGCCACCGGGATCATCTTGCGGAGCGATACCACATTTGACCCGCCGGCACACCCGACGAAAGACGATGCGGTTGCAGCGGTCAAAGCGTTGTTGGAGGTGGTCGAGGACTTCCCCTTTGCCCAGCCGACGCATCGGGCGGCATGGCTGGCCGGCACCATCACGCCCGTGGCCCGCTACGCCTACCACGGGCCGGCACCGCTCACCCTGATCGACGCCAATGTTCGTGGGTGTGGAAAGACGCTCTTGACCGACGCCACCAGCCTAATCGTTTCCGCCCGCGATATGGCCCGCATGAGTCTACCCCGGGACGATGAGGAATTTAGGAAGAGGATCACCGCGCTGGCGATGGCGGCCGAGCCTCTGATCCTGATCGACAACATCGTCGGCACTCTTGGCAGCCCCAGCCTCGATGCTGCCTTGACGGGGACAAGCTGGTCAGACCGCATTTTAGGCGAAAGCGCTATGGCGTCCGGGTTGCCGCTGTACGCCACCTGGTACGCGACGGGCAACAATGTCATTCTTGCCGCCGACATCAGCCGCCGGACGCTGCACATCCGGTTGGAATCGGACCAGGAGGACCCCGAGGAGCGGGCCGACTTCCACCATACAAACCTGTTGGCGTGGGTCCGGTCCCATCGACCACGGTTGGCGACGGCGGCCGTCACGATCTTGAGCGCCTACTGTGCCGCCGGCAAACCGAACCAGCGGTTAAAGCCGTGGGGGAGCTTTGAGGGGTGGAGTGATCTTGTCCGGTCCGCTCTTGTGTGGGCTGGTCAACCCGATCCGGCGGAGACGCGAATCGAGCTAGCTGCCCAGGCGGACCGGGAGGCCACAGCCCTACGCCAGTTGCTAGCGGGGTGGTCCGAAATCGACCCGGCGGGGACGGGTAAGACGGTGGCCGAATTGATGCGGGCGCTGGCCGAACAGCCGAACGAGTACGACACGATCCGGGGGGTTTTGTGGGAACTGACTCCACCAAGGGACGGTAAAACATTCAACCCCCGATCCGTGGGGATGAAATTCCACCACCTGCGCAACCGAGTAATCGGGGGCCGATACCTTACGTCCCGTCCCGCCCGAATGGGTGTCATTTGGTGTGTGGAGTGTGGCAGTAGAGGCACTAGCGGTACTAGTTCCCCTTACGCGCGGGAAAAGCAAAACTCATCAGACGTAAAAAATAAAAAAGGTACAACGGCTGGAACTAGTACCGCTAGCGCCTCTAGTCCCGCAGACTGTCCCCACCTTGACGTGGAAGAGACGCCTACCCACGACGGCTATGTCAATCGGACGTGCCGGACGTGCGGCGCTAATCTCGGGTGTCGGAAAGCAGAGGTGACGGCGTGAAACGACAGCAGATCATCCGCCGCTTGGAGCGCGCCGCCCTCGACGGCCACCGCGCCGGCCAATCGTGGCGAGCCTACTTCGCGGGCAACGTGGCGGAGATCAGCGGTATCATCCGCAGCGACCCCGCCGGGTGGTCCCAAGTAAGGGATCGGCTCTTGGCCTTGCTCGTCAGCGGCGACCAATCCGGCCGGCTGGCGGTAGGTGACGCGGACGTTGACCTGTCCTTGTTCGCCGTGGTCCAGACGATCAGCGACACGGCGACGGAGGCACGGTGCCTATGGAGCCCGCAGGCGGACAAGCGTAATCACCCCGCCCCACCCTTGCCCCAAGGTGGGACGGTTTCAGCACGGGGCGATAGGAGAAATGGAATGGTTACTACCACCAAGCCCGGCAAGAAGTCGGCGATCCCCGCCGCAGTCAGTGAGGCAATCGAGCACGTTCTCGGCTACCTCTGGCATGACGAAATCCGGGATTACGGTTCCTGCCGTTGCCACTCGACGGCAGCGGCCTTGCGGAATCCCGGGGGTCCACACGTTTTCATCGCCATCGCCAACCTGCGGAACCTGCTTGACGGCACGCAGTACACGGCCGATCAGTTTTGCGAGCAGGAGGTTGGGGAGATCTCCGACTTTGTCACCGACTGACAACCCATTTTCTCCGGCCCCGCCGTGGCGATTGTGCCCGGCGGGGTCCGGGGAATTGATTGCGAGATTGAGTTATGACGACCGACACCTACGCCCCCGCCGTCACCACATACGCCCCGCCGACGCCGTTGACCTGGCAGGCGTTGACGCTGGCCAACCCGAGCTTGCTGTCTTGGGAGCGGAGCGCGGCCGCGGCGGGTGCCAAGCAACTCGGCTGGTGGTGCCGCTGGGCCAGTGACTCGCGCATCCTGCGCGCCGACATTTCACACGCCATCGGACAGGAGGCGTCATCGGAGGTGTTCTGGTCCGCAATGGGCATCGTCCAAGGCAAACTCCGTGAGGGGTATCAGGCCGGCGTGACGGCACGGCAGCAGGCGGAGGAGCGCGAGGCAGTAGCAGCGAGGCAGCAGGCCCGGGCGACGCCACCACCACCAAGGCCGTGGGGCAGGAGATCGCAGCCATGATTCCACTATCCCGATTCCTCGTCAGTGCCGACAGCCTCGGGGCCGTGTCCCCGGGCGGGTGCAAAGTGTTGGGGCTCTTCCTTGCCGCCCGCGTGGCGTGGTCCCGTAGGCGAGTGCTGGCCTTGTTGGACACCGCGCAAGGGTTGCTCGACTCGCTTGGCGACGACAACGACCGAGAGCCGTGGGAGATGGACCAGGACTGGTGGAACGGGGGTGCCCCATGATCGACGTGGACAGCGCGCTCGGGGTAGGGGGGTTTCCGCGGCCACCCGCGTTTTCTCGGAACCGCATCACTCACCCGCACATTTTTCCCCGTTTCTGGCATTTCGGACCAAAAGCGTTAAGTGACACCCAAGCATGAGCACCAAACCCCCCGACTTTTCCGACTCGTTGCCGTCCCTGGATATGGCCGGACTCAAGCCCGTGTTCGAAGAGCTTGCTGGCCACGAGCTTGACGCGGCCCGAGGGTGGGTCGGAGATCGGCGGCACGTCCGGCGAGCCGACTCGCAGGTATTACTCGACGCGCGCCGGCTGGCCGACGCCTTGGAGCACGTCGGCCGGTTGCCGAGCGAAGGCGAGAGCTTCCACCTGGTCACTCGGGGCAAGTATTCGCTCTGGCATATCATCCGGGCGACCTTGCACCTGGCAGCACCGGCGACGATTGCCTATCTCGGGGTTGCAACGCTGGGGTTCAGCAAGTCCAACCTCGAGGAACTGCTCGACCTGTTGGACCGCCGGCAGATCGGCAAGCTGGACTTCCTCTTCTCCGTTTACTTCAAGTCCAACGAGCGCGAATTGTGCCAACGACTTGTGCACGAGTTGACCACCAGGGGGCAAAGAGTTGTCGCTTGCTTGCAGCACGCGAAGATTCTGCTTATCGAGTTGTCGGACGGCCGAGCCTTTGTTGTCGAGTCGTCGGCCAACCTTCGGAGTTGCAGTTCGATAGAGCAGATAACCGTCACTCACGACCGCGCCTTGCTCGACTTCCACCGGGCGTGGATCGGCGACGTTATGGAGCCGAAATAATGAAAGGTAGGACGCCGTTGCCAATCGCTATTCATCGCGCCCAGGGCAGCTTCCGCGCCGACCGGCACGGCGGGAGCCCAGAGCCCAAAGCGGCGACCCCGAAAGCGCCCAAGTGGCTTGGCAAAGAGGCAAAGGCACTCTGGCGTTACTTCGCTTCCCGGTTGGCGGAAGTCCGGGTGCTGACGGAATTGGACCAACAATGCCTTGCGGTCTACGTCGCCGCAGCGGCACGATTGGCCAAGGCCGAGGCCGAGATTGCCAAGACGGGCGAAGTCGTCAAAAGCCCCGCCGGTTTTGCGGTGACAAATCCGTGGGTGCAGATCGCTCTGAAATGCACAGAGACCATGCGGCACTACGGCGAGCAGCTTGGGTTATCGCCCGCGGCCCGGACGCGAATCAAGATCAATCCGAATCGGCCAGCGGCGGCACTTTCGAGCCGCATCCGGGAGACGGGCTAAAATGCCAAAGCAGAAACGACAACGGCGACCCATCGGCAGACAGTTGCTCGTGGCGCTCACGCGCAACATGGGCCTTGACTCGCGGGTTGTGACCGAGGCCGAGCTTGACGAGTGGACCGCGAAGTTGAAGGCCGAGCCGACGCGGTATCGGCAAGGCCGGCTGGTCATGGAACGTTTTCTTCCGTGGCTTTGCGACCGAATGGAACGATCGACGGGGCGAATGCGGATCGGCCTTGCAGCACGGCACCCGAGCGAGAATTGAGACACCATGAACACCAGACTTCCCGAAATCGCACGCGACGCGGCAATCGTTGCAGGAACCGCGAGCCTGGCTTATGGCTGTTGGCTTTTGTGGCGGCCCTTGGGATTCATGCTGGTCGGAATCACGCTGATGGCGTTCGCCGTGTTGTGGGAGTTCGACCGGCAGCGGCGGAAGCCCAGGAGCGATGGCGAGCGAAATCGACCTACGAGAGAGCTTTGACGAAAAACACGCCGCAGCACTTCGCAGCGGCACACCTCGAAAGGACGACACGAATGACAAACACCTACCAGCCTACCCGACTCACCGGAATGGGCGAAGGTCCGACCGACCCGCAGCAACTCCAGGTCAACACGGAGACGGGTGCTTTGCTCGTTGACGTGGGCAACGGGACCTTTGCGGTCCCCGGAACGATGGTTCTTGAAGGGACGGTCGCCACCACTCCGGCGACCTCTGTCAAGAACATGGCGGTACTCACGCCTACGGCGACTTCGGAAACGGTGGGCACCCTTGGCTTGTCGATCATTTCCACGATCAGCAAGGTTTTGCTTTGGGCATCGGCCGCCGGCGTGACCATGAACTACAACGCCGCGGCCATCAGCGGCAGCATCCCCGTACCGACAACGCCCCTTGCCTTGGATTGCAACGCAGCCGACTTGGCGCTCCTGCAACTTCTTGGCAACGCCACGATCACGGTCAACGTCATTCAAATGGGATAACCAAAACACCGCCGGATTCCCCGGCACCGCGCCGCCCGGACGGCGGCACAATTCGAGAGGAGATTTACCTTGAACGAAAATGAAACCATCGCCGCCCCCGTCCGTGTCCTTTATCCGGGTGACTGTGACGAGCGCGACGGCAACCGCGAAATTCGCGGCGTTGCCCCCGCCAAGAGCATCCTTTCAAGGATCATCGGCAAGACGATTTGGCCCGGGCTCGAACCCGCGAAGCCGGTCCCGCCCCCGCCCCCGGTCCCGCCGCAGGAGGAACTTGCGCGGCTCGAAGCGCAACTCCCATTCCTCCGCGCACAACTCGACACCGCGCGGCGAATCCCGGAAGCCGATCCCACCAGGGTCTACTCGACCTCTCCCGCCGCGGTTGCCGCCACCTCCAGACGCTACCGCGTTCTACTCTCCGGCGGCACCGACCTTGCGGCAATGCCGTTGACGGATTTGTGTCTGCTTCGCGACACGCTGCACACGGTTTACAACGACGGTTTTTTGGATCTTTGCGAGGGCCGCATTTTCCAGTTGCGTCAGCAGCTTCGCACGACCAACCCGCCGAAGGCCGAGCACAAGCGGTTGATTAAGGCCGCCGAAAACGCCCTTCGGAATTTCGGCGAAGCGTACCGCGCCTGCGCACCTACGAGCGAAGCGGGCACATCGGCCAGGCCCACCAGTTCCATTCCACGAGGCCGGATTCCGGTTTCAATTTTTTGCAGTTCAGCGCGACGGAGTTGGGGCGGCTGGCCGAATTCGCGCAGGCGTTGCCCGATCCCAAGTGATCTTCAGTTACCCCGAGCCCGGCGGCGCACGGCCGCCGGGTTCCACCACCATCATCTATCGAAAGGACAGAACATCATGCCGACAGCACTTTGCACCCCGGGCACGTGGTACGCAGGCTTCAGCGGTGACGCCCCCGCCATCGATCCGCGAACCGGCAACCGCATCTACGGTCGCACTTTCCAGGAGGCGCAGCAGAACGCCCGCGCCGCCCAGAACGGCGGAAGCATCGGGCCGCAGCCCTCGTGGGCGGCACCGCCCAGCCGAGACGCAGCCCCGGTCAGGTTGAGCCCGACCCGGCGGCCCGCCCCAACGGCCACGCTGGAGCCGGACCCACAGGCATGGCCAGCGTTCGACGGTCCCGTTGTCGGAATCAGCATCGGCCAATCCTTCCCGTCCAAGTACGGCCCGACGATCTTGGAGGTGTCCGATCCGAACGCCATGTTCCAGGGGACCGAGATTCACCTGGCTGGCCGCCGGGTCGCCGTCATCGGCGATGGCACGGCCGTTTTGCGGGTTTCCGGCAGCCAACTCCTGTTGCTGGTTTGCCTCTCGGCAAAAGCCCCGGGCGTGGCTGGCCTGGTCGAAGCCGTCCGCGGCGGGGGCGTTGCGTTCGAGGCCGTTGCTTGCGGTGCGCCCGACGAATGGCGGACGGTTGACGGCGTTCGCACGGCGATCATTTACGATTGGGCGTTGTCCAGAATCGAGTTTGGCGACGCGGAAGCCGGCAGCCGTTGCGTTCTCAGGTAGGTGGTGGGGTTGCAGCCCGGGCGCGTCGAGCAAAAACAGCGACGCGCCCGGGCCCGGGGTTTCGACTATGAGCACAGCACTTTTCCGCAGCCAGCCGAAATACCAGGGCTTTGTCAGCGACGGCTACTTTCAGACGCCGGACGGCCGGGTCCACTACCGCCCCGCCCCCGACGTGGACGCGACTCGCGGCCGACTGGCGGGACTGTTGGGCGACCTGCCCGCCGACCCTCCCGCCGGTCCGCTAGTCCGACTCGTTCCGATCGACGGCCGGCTTCCCGGCCTACGCCAGGCAGCGGTTATCGAGGCGGAAGCCTTCAAGGCACCGCCAAGGGTCCTCACTGCCTTTCGTTCTCGCGGCGGAGTGGTCGACGTCGTCGCCGGCAACGCCAGCCTGCATCCAGCGTATGAGGGCGTCAACCGCGGAAGACAAGTCAACGGTTTTTGCGCGTGGGCGCGAAACCGCCGTTGATCGTCGTATCGGCCGACGGCGCACCGGACGACGTCCTACACGAGTTCGGGCACTACGTTGACCGCGGCTACCGCTTTTCGGACTCCGATACCTGGAAGTGGCTGGTGTCCGCGGCGCTTTCGTGTTTCGTCGGCGAATACGGCGAGATCGTCAGCGGGCCCTTGATCGGCTTCAACGCCTACCGCAGCCCGTGCGAAGGATTTGCCGAGGCATTCCGCCTGTTTTGCGGCCCGGCACGCGACCGACTCAGTAAGCGAATGCGGGCGTTTATCGAGATGGCTTGTCGGGAATGATTTGCTCCGGCTCCCTGTCGAGCGCGGCGGTTGTTGTGCCCGCCAGCGCTCCGGGGGCTTTTGCGGTAGAAACGGCCCACCAGGACCGACTCAGACGCGAGATCAGCGGCAGGCACGACTCCTAGCCCGTCCAGCCGATCCACGCAACAGCGGGCTTGTGGGCGACGTGACGAGGGGCACGGCAGCGAGGTAGTATCATGGGCCGTGGATTGTCAGACTTGCAAAAGGCCATTCTGCGCATTGCCCTACGTCAGCAAGAGGCACACGCGGCGGAAGCGGCCGGACTCGTGGCGTCCTTCGGACGCGAGCCGAGCGCCTACGGTTGCGACGTTCAGCACAAGGACGTTCTTGCCGAGCACTTCGGATTCCAGAAACGCAAGGCCAAGATGTTCAGTTTCGAGGAACCAGACCGCTTTGACCGGCAGGCGATCGGACCCGCCATCTACAACCGGGCGGAAGCGGCGCTATCACGGGCGATTGTGCGGCTGGAATCCCGGGGCCTGGTTCACAGGGCACAAGGGGCCGTGGCAAGGTGGAGCGGAGCAACCCTTACCGACGAGGGACTGAGAGTTGCCAGGGAGCTATCGGTTAACACTAGGAAAAGTTTGGGACATGTTAACCGATAGGGCTCTGGCCGGACGGAGGTACGGACCATGACCGAGACGACGTCGACCACCCCCAAGCTGCAGCGCTACACGGTGACCGCCGACGTGCTGCTCACCTTCGAGACCGAGGCCGGCAGCCCGGCGGAGGCCCTTGCCGCCTACCAGGCTTTCCGGCTGGCCCACCTGGAGCTACACGGCCGGAACGGGGTGACTGTCCTACTGCCCGCCGACCTGCCCGCCGTGGTGACGACCGGCTCGGGAAAGCTGGCCTTGAGGGTCGAGAGGGTGGGGGGCAGTGAGGGGCGGAAGCCGAGCCGGTTCAACCCGGCAGGCCAGCTACGGCACGGCAACGGCCGGCAGGACCATGGAGAGGCCGGCACCCTCGACCGTCGATCCTGAGCGATCCGGGACGGCCGGCAGCGGCAAGGCCGAGCCCATCGGCGTGAACCAAGGCCGGACCCCTCGACGTGCATCATGCCGCCGGTTGCCCACCAGGTGGGCCGACGCCCTCGACGTGGCGAGCTTTCCCGGCCGGACTGCCGATCGGCGGCAAGGTCGAAGCCCTGCCCTCGACGATCAGCACCGCGGCCGGCTGGACCTCGACGATCGGCGTTCTTGCTGGCCGGTTTTTCTCTCCTCTTTCCGGTTTATCGGACTCCTAGCACCCGCATAGCACCTACAGCTATCCCCTCTTCTGTGCCAACAAAATAGCCTTACGTAACTCGTTGCTACGTAAGGCTTTTCTAGTGCCCCCTGTTGGACTTGAACCAACAACCCTCTGATTAAGAGTCAGATGCTCTGCCAATTGAGCTAAGGAGGCGAAGCATCGCAAGTCTTGGCTGGCCCTTGACTTCCGTCTAGGGCTCAAGTAGGCTAGGAATATCAGTTCTGGCGAGTGACGCCCGTTCTGACGCCCGGCAAGGCGTCAGAACGCTTCCTGGCCTACCCTTATGTTGGAGACTTGCGATGCCCATGAAGACCAATTCTACCACGTCCCCGTCCCCTGCCAAGCCCTACCCGGAATATCCGCTCTATCGGCACAAGTCGGGTCGCTGGGCCAAGAAAATCAAGGGCGAGACGCACTACTTCGGACCCTGGCGCGATTGGCAAGGGGCGCTGGCCCGCTACATGGCACAGCGCGAAGACCTGGAAGCGGGACGCCGCCCCAAGCAGGCGTCACTGACGCCCGCCCAGAATGCCCTGACCGTGGGGGAGATGGTGGCGCTGTTCCTTAACGCCCGCCGGCTGGATGTGGATAGCGATGGACTGGCACTGCGGACGTGGAAAGAGTACGAGGATTATGGCGAGCGTCTGATCCGCGTCTTTGGCGCGAACGCCGTGGTCCAGGACTTAGGGCCGGACGACTTCTTGAAGCTGAAGGCCGATCTGCTCAAGACCCACAAGAGCCTCGTCTCCTTCAAAGGAGACATCCGCAAGGTCAAGGTCTTCTTCAACTGGGCCGGTCCTGGCGACGAGGGTCGCGGGCTCTACGAGCGAACCCTGCGATTTGGCCCCGATTTCAAAGCCCCCAAACGGGCAGCCATCGAACGACAACTGAACGAGAAACCACCCAAGCGATTCCGCCGCAAGCAGATTCGCCGCCTGCTGGCAAAAGCCGGTCCGAAAATGAAGGCCATGATCCTCCTGGCCATCAACTGTGCCCTGGGCAACAACGACTGTGCCCAACTACGGCGCGACCACATCAACCTGAAAACGGGTTGGCTTGATTACCCACGCCCGAAAACGGCCGTCAAGCGTCGCTGCCCGCTCTGGCCGGAGACCGTTGAGGCCGTCAAGAAGGTCTGGGGAACAAGGAAGCCTCCGACGAATCCGGCCCACGAAAAGTACGTCTTCCTGACACATCGCGGGGCACCCTTTAACGAATCAGACATCAGCCATGAGTTCCATAAGCTGAGAACGAAACTCGATCTGGAGTGCCCCGGCTTCTACGCCCTGCGGCACACGGCCGTGACTGTTGGCGGCCGGGCCAAGGACATCAAGGCTGTTGATCGCATCATGGGCGAACGCCCGCCCGTGAACAACATGCAACGTAGCGTCTACGACCACGGAGAGCCTACCGCCAGTGACCTGCGGGCCGTGGTCAACATCATTCACGCTTGGCTTTATCCGGCTGGGACCAAGAAAGCACCTTCTTTGGGAGCGAACGGGACCCCGCCGGCCGACCCGCAGGGACCGGCTGCACAGGTTCCCGCAGCCGGCTGAAGGCATCCAGGTCTGACGGGTTGACCCGGTACTTGGGCCGTCCCTTCTCCCGCTCGGCCACGTTGTAGCCCCGCAACCGCCCGGAGCGAATCCAAGATAGCACTTTATCGGGCCGGACCCGCAGGAACTTCGCCACTTCCGGCACAGTCATGGGCAGGCTCGGGTCCGCGGACGGCAGGACGGCCGGAGCGTCCAAGGCAGTCTGTAACACGTCGGCCAGGGTCAGGGTAGCCGACGCGGGCCTATCCTGGTCAGTCTGTTCGAGGTACTCGCGGAAGATCGTGTAAACGGTCGCATTCACGGGCACCTCCACGGGGACGGCGTCGGGATGATCGGCGTCGGTAGGGGAGCCGGGGTAGAGGTTGGGGCCGGCACGGCGGGCGTGTTGGGATCGCCCCGGTAGTCCACGCCGACCATCACGCCGGCCAAGAAGATGGCAGAACCCAAGAGCAGGCTGCCGACGAGCCGCTCCGTGGCAGATGCTGCGGGGCTGAGAACCTTGGGTCTTGCTCGATCTTGGAACATCGTGAATTCCCCGTCATGGGACCTGACCGCTTGGGAAAACAATCTCCAGGACTCACCGGATAAGCCAAAGGAGTTGTGCAGAGCAGGGGTCTGTCCCGACCACTGGTGCGTCCCCGGGCAACGCCTCTTTGTAGTCAACTGGAAACAGAGCATTCGTTCGTTGTACGGGTCATGTGTCCTGCCCATACCAAGAGTTGCAAAATCTGGCAAAGTGGTTTTGGCGGAGGGAGATTTTCTGGGAGATTCCGCCGCTAGCTCGATGCAAAGGACTCCAAACCCGCAGGCACCACAGCACCATCGCCGCCAGGCTAACCAGCGCCATCGACACTGGAAGCCATGACACCGGAAGCCAGTTGCCCAGGCCGACGCCCGGGACCAAGCACCAAGCCCAGGCTAAAGCGTTTACACGCTCTTCGCATCATTCCTCGCCTAGTCGATCAGGATCGACTCGGGCACCTACCACATACAGCTTGGGCGGAACCCCATGCGCTTGTAAGCGAGGAACCGCTCTTCGTCGCCGGTCTGGCTTTGGCTGGGCGTCGTTCTTCTGGCAATGCCCTGCTCCTATACAACCTTACTGGTACGGACGATTTCTTGAGCGGTCGCCCTTATCAAGAGGAACATCGGGGCCGCCTCGCAACGCTGAGGCATGGCGAGGGGCGCAAAGTCTCATTTGATACGGGACGCAAGTCTCACGTCTCATTGAGACTTTTGTGCGCCGGGTGAGACACGGGAGGGCTTGAGAAGGCATCGCCGCCCCTCGACGGGCGGGCAGGACTGCTCGGATGCCGTGCCGGTCGGCGGGCGGGGATGGCGGCGAGGTTCACTCGGGTTGGGTTCTCCAGACTGGAAAGACTGGAATCTCGCTGATGTCGGAAACGACACCCTCGCGCCCAACTGGCAGTCGCTTCGCAACCGCAAGTCGCAGAGAGACGGCAGGGTGTATCCTGAACTCCCGGGGTCGGTTGTGGGGGCGATTCGCGGTGGGTAAGATTACGGTTTGTTGACTTGTCGGTTGGGCAATCCGGACGAGGACGAGTCGTTCCCATTGACCGGATCTCGCTCTAGTTCCTTACACCATCTTAGGGGATAATTCGTCTATTGTTCCATTCCGCCACGGAGGGCAAGGTCGGACCCTGCGGGCGAAACCAAGTATAGGCCACGGGCGAGATCATTGACAGCAACCCGCCTCTGGCCAAGTTGGGCTCTTCGGCTTGACGTTGCCGGGACCACGTTGCTTGGCGAGCGGAACACTTCAAGCCGCCGAGATTGTGGTAGGCACCGTTGGAACTCCACAAGAGCGGCTTGCCAAAGGCTTCAAAGCGTTCCGGCAGGCGACGATATTCAGCAACGACTGGCCGGTTGCGTTGTGGGAGAAGTACAACTGTATCTGCAACACTCTGTTAGCTGGCGGGACTTGGCAGAAGACGATAGACGGAATGGACCTGAAGACCGCCAGCGAATGTGCTACGCAAATCTCCGAGGCCATGAAAGATGGCAGTGTACCATTCTTTCTGTAGGAGTGAGAGCCGCCAAGAGTGCTGGCATTGCTAGCAGTAGAGCGGACAAAGATTTTTGGAAAAAGGGTCACGCGCATTGCACTGAGGAAATTAGTCCCTTTCTCAGGAGCTTTACGCATGACCCATCACAACGACCAGGATAGCACTTTTCAGGCCGAATGGTGCGAGGCGGATGCCCCGGCCGAATTTCAGGACCTGTTGATGCTCCTTGCGGAGCATGGTTTCGACGGCATGGCCCAAGCGCTGCAACTGCTGTTCAACGAGGCGATGAAGCTGGAACGCACGGCATTTCTCGGCGCAGCCCTTCGAGCGTACCCCCCCACACGCCGCGGGCAGGCCAACGGATTCAAGCCCAAGACGGTGCGGACCCGCCTCGGTTCGCTGGAACTGCGTATGCCGCAGACGCGCGACGCAAGCTTCTATCCCAGGGCCTTGGAGCGTGGGCAACGCAGCGAACGTGCGCTGAAGCTGGCGATCGCCGAGATGTACGTGCAGGGGGGTGACCACCCGCAAGGTGACGGCAGTGATGGAAGAGCTGTGTGGTTGCGAAGTGACCAGCAGCCAGGTCAGCCGCGCCATGCAGGCCCTGGATGGGGAGCTGTCGGCGTGGCGGGAGAGGCGGCTGGATGCGGGCGAGATCCCCTACTTGCTGCTGGATGCACGCTATGAAAAAGTGCGTGTGGGGGGCGTGGTTGTGCCCTGTGCGTTGTTGGTGGCGATCGGCATTACGCCCGACGGACACCGCACCGTCCTGGGGGCGAGCGTGTCGTTGTCGGAAGCCGAGGTCCACTGGCGTGACTTCCTGGCGGGCTTGCAGGCCCGTGGCCTGCACGGTGTGCAACTAATTGTCAGTGGCGATCATGCCGGCTTGGCCGCGGCGCGACAAGCCCGCCTGGCCGGCGTGAAGTGGCAGCGTTGCCAGTTCCATCTGGCGCAGAACCTGCTGGCCTATGTGCCGCCGAGCCTTAACCAGGAAGATGTCAGCACGGACCTGCGCGGCGTGTTTGACGCTCCCAACCGGGCGGAGGCGGACCGACTTCTGGACCTGATGACACGGAAGTACGAGAAGTTGGCGCCACAACTGGCCCGCTGGTTGGAAGACAATGTGCCCGCCGGCTTGACCGTCTTCGACTTCCCGACAGAACACCGCCGCCGGCTGCGGACGAACAACATGCTCGAACGCCTGAATCGCGAACTGAAGCGTCGTACCCGCGTGGCGACCCTGTTCCCCAACGAAGCTTCCTTGCTCCGCCTGGCCACTGCGGTGCTCATGGAAACCGACGAAGAGTGGCAAACCGAGAAGCGTTACCCTCCCTCAGTCCAGTGCCGTGACCCGATGACCAAAAACATTTTTACAGAAAAACTGTTGCACTATCTGAAAGATTTGGCGGTTGCCGTGAAACTCGCCCACCGTCACGTAGTGATTCGGCCTCGGGCAACTACTTCACTGTCTGTTTAAGACCTGCCGGGAAGATCTGAAAGAATACGGTGAGGTAAATGTTGCCAACCGAAAATGACAAATACGGCGTGAACAGTATGGCGGAAGCCATGAAGTGGGTTTCCGTAGTCACCTCCTTCGTCGGCGTATTGGTTGTCCCAGCCTTCGGCGGTATTTGGATAGACCACCTGCTGGGCACCAAATGTCTTTTTGTGATCCTGGGGGTTATCCTTGGCTTTACGGGGGGAATGTGCAGTCTATTGGACATGGTCAAGGCCAAAGCTGGGGAACATCAATCTCGGTGAGCGGCCGTCGCAGCAGGAAAGCCGCTTGTGAATCTGGATATGATCCCCACGCATCCAGAAACGCTACTTCATCTTCGCTTCACGAACGTCAGGCGGCCGGGCGAGGGTGAAAACGACCACCTCCTCGCCGGTCATGGTGCTGATGTCATGGTGCATGGTCACGACCTTGACGCCAACGATCCTTTGGACCATCGTTTCGAGGAGCGGGCGGGCTGTTTCAATCAGATGGGTCCGAACTTGCTTGAGCAAGTCCCGCCCCTTCTCGGCGGAAAGCGACTTGACCAAGTGCTGCTCGGCTGCGGTCAAAACGCCTTGGAGACGCACGACGAGGAAATCCCCCAGCAGGTGGGTGTGGATGTCCTTTGGGCCTCGGCCCATGTAATCCTGCTCGAAGTGACTGATCCCCTCGCAAATGGCAGCTTCGATCTCTCCGTGGGTTCTCATGGGGATTTCTCCCTGGGTTCTCATAGCAAGAAATGATAGCTAATCGAGGGGGTGCCGGTCCAGCGGCAGACTGCATGCTCCCAATGGGTTTCAGTCGTAGCGACCTGGCAAAACAAGGGGATGTTTCTGCTCGTGGATTCCTAACGACATCCTCGTCGATCCCGGATTTGGCCCATGTAGTCCTGCTCAAAACAACTAACTCTTTCCCAAATAGCGACTTCGGTCTCTCCACAGGTTCTCATGGCAACAAAGCAAAGCCAACGGAGGGTGGTCAAAAGCTATTGTATTCTCCATTCCGTGCCTTACAATGAACGCCGGTCGGATGACTGGATAAAGAGCAACTCGGCTTTGCCGGGGGGCACGTTGAAGAGTAAGCCGACGTGGCCGAACGCCTTCGGGTGCTCCGCCACGTCGGCTTTTTTGTTTTCTGCGGTGCAAGACGTTCGGAACCAAGGGTGGAAGAGATTCTGGCATGAACGATTCCTGTTGGGAAAAAGGAAATATGGGCAGCGGCTCATCCACCGCACCATCTCCATCACGCCATCTGGAGGGCAGCGTCATGTTGTCGTCATCGAAGGTCAGTGACCAAGAGCCCGTCCACACCCAAGAAGAAATCGCCGAGGCCGCAAAAGATCGCTTGCGTAAAAGCTCGTACACTTCCCTGCAACGGCTTTCGTGCGAGTTTGACCACGGAGTTCTTCTCCTTCGGGGAAAGTTGCCCAGCTTTTATTGCAAGCAACTGGCCCAGGCAGTGGTTTCTGGTATCGAAGGCGTATCCCGAGTCGTGAACGAAACCGAAGTGGTTCTCTAGTCGCTGCGAATCGCCGCCCCCCAGAACGAAAGGAGCGTTCCACAATGAGCACCCAAACGCACCCCCTGCCGGATTCGGTTGAATGTGGGCCTGGGCTGCGAAAGGGCATGGGAACCTCCAAAGGGGCCACACATTTTTGCCCGGCGTGTGAATTCGGGGTCAAGAGCGAACTAAACAACAACGCCCCTTGTCCACGTTGCAGGAAGCGATTGTGGTTTGTACGCCGCCCTCTGGGTGATGCTGTTGTCCTGACATTCCTTTCTGGGGCCGAAACCGACAGTAGCGTTTTCTGGCGTGTCGATGAACTGCGTTCGGGGTTGGAGGATTTCTCTCGGTTCGTCTTGGATCTGTCGCACCTGCCGAACATATCCAGCATCTTCCTGGGCATGTTGATCCGATTACACCGAAGGGCTGTGAGGGATCGGGAGCGGCTGAGAATCTGCGGCCTACACCCGGAGGTGATAGACGTTCTCAGAGCGTCCATGCTCGGCAGGCTCTTTGAAGTCTACGAGAATGAGGAGGAGGCCCTGGACGCTGACGCTCCTGGGACATGTCCCTAACCCGCTCGCTGACGGCGGCTTCGATCTCTCCCTGGGTTTTCATAGGAATAGATTGTAGCCAATAGGTGGGGGTGCTGGTCAAGGGCTATTGCATTCGCCATTCCGTGCCTTACAATGAACGTTCGTCGGATGACTAGATGAACAACAGCCCGGCCCTGCCGGGAGGTTTGTTAAAGAGTAAGCCGACGTGGCCGAACGCCTTCGGGTGTTCCGCCACGTCGGCTTTTTTTTGTTCTTGGCGATGGAAGCGTTCACAATCACGGCGGGGGGAGTGCGATGGAAAAGCTCGATCCGAGCGTGGCACAGCAGATTGCCCAGGCGGCAATCGCTTGCCAGAAGCAGCGAACGGGCCATGAGCCCCAATCGGTGGCCGTAGTTCTCAGCGGGGACACGCTGCTGATCACGCTGCACGGGGCGTTGTCGCCAGCCGAGAAGGCCCTGGCCCAGAACCCGGAGGGCGCTGCTAAGGTGCAAGAGTTTCACCGGCAGTTGTTCACCAACTCCCTCAACGAACTGCGGCAGGAGATCAAGCGGATCACCGGGGTCGAGGTGCGAGAAGCGACTGCGGAAGTCGAAACGACGACGGGCACCGTGGTACAGGTCTTCACGACCGGCACGATGGTGCAGGTGTTCTTGCTCGCCAAGGGCGTACCCGCCGACAGTTGGAGCGGGAATGGTTCAGGTGTTCCATCTTGAAAAAGGGAGGTTCAGCGATGTTGGTTCTGACAAGGAAAAGCCGGGAATCGGTGGTCGTCGGCGGGTCTGATGGCTTCCACCGCCTGTTGAAAGTCACGGTGCTTGCGATCCAGGGCACGAACGTGAAACTCGGCTTCGAGGTCGATGAGGATGTTCCGGTCCAACCTTCGGAGGTGCGGGAACGAATCAACGTCGGCGTGGCGTCCAGCTATCCGGCGTGGAGTAAGACCAGGTTACGTTCTTGCGGTGCTAGATGATGCCAGTCGGCCCAGCGGGAGGAGTCGGTCGGAATCGACGGAAAGTTTCGATGTCCTTACTCATGGAGGTGAGACGATGGCCACTGTTGCTGACGCTCCTCGGAGCGGTCTGAAAGTCGTTCCCAAATCCTGCCCAGAACGAAACCAAAGGGATCGAATCATCGAGGCTCTCGGTTCCGTGAGTCACATTCCGAGGGTTGACGAAGAGTCGCACTCCAGATACTACGAGTACCTGATGGAGCATCTCTGCTTCCCGTTCACCGCCCACTACCCGGAGCCAACGACCTCGCTTGAGGAAGTGCAGTACCGCTGCACCGTTCTGGAATTGCTCGACCCGGTGAGGTTTCTTGGTGGCGAGTTCGACGGCATTTTCTGCAAGACCTGCAAAGGCCAATGCGACGTGAACTTGCCGTTGATCGAGTTGGAAGTGCCCGACGACAGTCCCAACTTCCAGTTTATTGAGGATTACTGGTACTGGTTCTGGAACTGGCGGTGAAAGGGCCTATCAGGGAATTCTGGTGACGCTCCTGGGACATGTCCCTAACCCGCTCGCTGATGGTGACTTCGATCTCTCCCCTGGGGTCTCAGATACGGATAGGATTTTGCCCACAGAGGGGGGGTGCCGGTCAAGGGCCATTGCATTCTCCAGTCCGTGCCATACAATAAACGTGGATCGGATGACTGGATAAAGAGCAACTCGGCTCTGCCGGGGGGCTCGTTGAAGAGTAAGCCGACGTGGCCGAACGCCTTCGGGTGTTCCGCCACGTCGGCTTTTTTGTTCTTGGCGACAAGGGACGCTCGTAACCATCACCCAGTTTCAACCATCGAAGGGGGTTACCAATGGGTTTGCTCTTGCTGGTTATTCTGGTCGTGCTGCTCATGGGCGGCTTGCCAACTTGGGGCTACAGCCGAGGTTGGGGCTACGGCCCCAGCGGCGTCTTGGGTCTGCTGTTGGTGGTCTTGGTGGTGTGCTTGCTCATGGGGTACATCCCCCGTGGCTTCTGACGGGGTGGGGCTGTGAAAAGGAGTGTGCGGAAGACCGGTCCACATGGAAGAGGCGTGCGGTAACGAAAGACTGCCGAGGCGTAAACAGGGCACTGGCAGCATAGGAACAGAGAGTGCTCTGATTTTTCCTGATGACCGGCAGGAAGTTTCTGCTGGTGAAGGGGCGATGCCATCTTTGTCTTGAAAGGGTACTGAAATGAAGAGTTTTCTAGCATTTGTTGTCATCGCAGCACTGGGCGTATTCGCCATCGGCTGTGAAAGCCAAAAGGGCACGACTGAGAACAAGACCGAAACGACGACCACGCAAACCAAGGACGGCAAGACGACGGGCGAGACGACAAACACGGTGGACACGAAGACAACAACCCCCCTGGCTACGCCAGGTGGCACGGTGACCGAAAAGACGACCAAGACGACCACGGAGACGACCAAGTAGTTCTTGTGTCGCCGTAGCCAACCAATTAAGCGATGCCAGTCGGCCCAGCGGGAAGACGGAGCTTTCCCCGAGCCTACTTGAGGGAGAAAGCTGCCATGACCGACCAACCACTTCTTGAAGCGGAACCAACCGCAGTTCCAACTGACAGCAAGTGGCTCACCGGGATCTCCCCGGATCAACCCGTGTACGAGGTGGCAGGTCTGGTTCTCGACGCCCGCCTCAAAGCCGTTTGGCACGTTCTTCCACTCGCCGCCGAGAAAAGCGACGAGGATGCCGAACATGTTCATCAGCTTCGGATCTCGGTGCGGCGAGCCTTCGAAGCGGTAAGGGCCTTTTCTCGGCTGATGGAAGAAACCGAGTTCCATGCTTTACGGGACCGGTTGCAGGGAATCTACCTCGCCGCCGACGAAGCTCGTAACTGGGACGTGATGGCCGAGAGGTTCTCCCACGTTGGTGGTATCCCGGCCAAGTTCCTGGATCAGATCAAAGCCCGGCGTCGAGAGGTCCAGGGGCCGATTGTTTCGGTTTACAAGGAAATCAGGGCCGACGCTTGCGAGGCGAAGATCGAACAGTTGGTCCAGGAAGTCGAATCCCACCGCCACGGCGATGGAAAACGGCGGTTCGGACAGCAGGCTCCTCAGTACCTCGCCCCGGTCGTCAAGAAGTTCTTCAAGGCCGCCAAGTCCGATCTCACCGGCGAGAAATCGTTGCATGGCCTCCGTGTCCGCACGAAAAGACTGCGGTATACGATGGAAATCGTGGCCGTGGCCTTCGACTCAGCCTTCCGCAAGAAGCTCTATCCCCAGGTGACACTCTTCCAAGACCTGCTGGGAACCGTGAACGACCACGCCACGGCGAAGACGCTGTTTGGAGATTGGCTGTCGAAGTCCGAGGATGCGGAGCAGAGGGCGTTCTTAGAGGGGTTGCTGCTGGCGGAAGAACGGGCGGCCGAGGATCTTCGGGCGGCATTCCTGGCCACATGGACGAGGAAGGTCGTGTCCGGCCTGAAACGGCAGTTCGGGGCCTACCAGTAGACGATACAAGTCGAGGTATCGGGAAGACGGAGCTTTCCCCGAGCCTATTTGAGGAGAAAGCCACCATGACCGAACAACAACTTCTCGAAGCGGAACCAGCCGCAGTTCCAACTGACAGCAAGTGGTCCAAGAGCATATCGTCCGATCACGAACCGGCGTTACGCAAAGCCCAAGAGGGACTTGGACGACGGGTGGCAGACCATTCCACCACACTCGCACAAGCGAACGAGCAGTTGAGGCACGAGATCAACGAGCGTCAGCGTGCGGAGGAACTGCTACTGAAGGAACAGCGGTATCTCCGGTACTTGTTGGAGTTGCAAGATCGGGATCGACAAATGGTTTCCTACGAAATCCACGATGGGTTGGTCCAGCAACTCGCCGCTGCGATCATGCAATTTGAGGTGTTCAGTCGAGTCGCCGAGCAGAAGGCCAAGGAAGTCTGGAAGACGTTTGCGAGCGGCGTGGGAATGCTGAACGAGTGCATGAGGGAAGCACGCCGGTTGGTCAATGGCCTGCGTTCACCCATCCTGGATGAGCTTGGCTTGGTGGTTGCCGTCGAGGATCTTATCTCCCAAGACAGTGCTCAGGACAAACCGGAGATCGATTTCGTCCATCACCTCGACTGCGAGCGGCTGGCACCTTCGCTGGAAAACGTCATCTTTCGGATCATTCAGGAGAGCCTGACCAACGCCCGCCGCTACAGCCAGAGCGAGCGAGTGCTCGTCAGGTTGACCCAGCGGGACCGGCACATTCGGATTGAGGTTCAGGATTGGGGCATTGGTTTCGACCCCAAGAAGGTGGGCGAAGGCCACTTTGGCTTGGAAGGCATCCAGGAACGTGCAAGATTGTTTGGGGGCTCGGCCGCCATCACGAGTGCCTTGGGCAAGGGAACCCGGATTGTCGTCCAGTTGCCGCTCATGGAAGACGTGGGCACCGTAATTCCCGCCGCCGAGCCCGACGAGTCATGCTGTCAACCGGATTCTTGACGGCCAGTTCCTTCGCTTGCCCCATTGTGTAAACGGCAAATGTACGAACAAACCCCACCAGGAGATAGTGTCATGGCGAAGAAGAAGGAAGCTGATCACCACTGCTGCGAGAAGATGTGTGCGATGACGTGTTGCCCGTGCCATCTCGACATCAAGAAGCTGAAACCCCTGGTGAGAAACCCGAAGTTCATTTGCAAGGCATGTGGCCGGGTGGCGGCCGACAAGAAGTACCTCTGCGATCCGGTATCTCTCGGCTGATCCGCCCACAGATGAGAGCGTGAGGGCCGTAGATATCTGCGACTGCCCCGAGGCATCCGTGGATCGGCCTCTTGGTCCTGATTGTCATTTGCTTCGCCGCTTCAGGCGTGGGTGGGGATGTGGCCCAGCCGAAGCAAGAATCCAGGTTCAGAAAGTTTCAATGTCCTTAGTTCGAGGCGAGACGATGTACCTTCCCACTGCTCTTGATGCCCATAGGAATGACATTAAAGTCGTCCATGAATCCTGCCCAAAACTCAACCAAGCGGATCGAATCGTCGAGGCTCTCGGTTCGGTGAGTCACATTCCGATGGTTGACGAAGAACTGCTCTCCAGGTACTACAAGTACCTGACGGGGCATCTCTACTTCCCGTTCATCGCTCACTACCCGAAGCCGATGAACACCGAAGAAGAGGACGAGTTCCGCTGCACCGTGTTGAAACTACTCGACCCGGCGAAAAACCTGGGCAATAGGTTTGACGGCATCTTCTCCAAGATTAGCAAGGGGAAGTACGAGATCAACTTGCCGTTGATCGAGTTGGAAGTGCCCGACGACAGTCCCAACTTTGAGTTTATCGAAGACTACTGGTACTGGTTCTGGAACTGGCGATGACAAATAACACCGGGATCTCGCCCTTATTGAATGCCCATCACATCCCAGAGGCGTAGACCCATGCCGAACGACCATACATTGCAACTGTCCGAGCTTCGCTATCGCCGGGTATTTGAGGCTGCTAAGGACGGCATCCTCATTCTCAACGCCGACACGGGAGCCGTCGAAGATGCCAACCCCTTCATGACCGAGCTACTTGGCTATGCTCACGACCAGTTTGTGGGGAGACACCTTTGGGAGATTGGCCTGTTCAAAGACATCGAGCAGAGCAAGGCCGCTTTTCGTGAACTCCGGGAGAAGGGCTACATTCGCTACGAGGATCTGCCACTTCAAGACCAGAGCGGCGTACATCGGCAAGTCGAGTTCGTCAGCAACGTCTACGACGTGGGAGATCAGAAGGCCATCCAGTGCAATATCCGAGACATCACGGAGCGTAAGCGGGCCGAACAACAGTTGGCGTATTTTTCGGCCATTGTGAACGCCTCTCAGGATGCTATCATTGGCACGACTCTGGAGTTCATCGTTACCTCGTGGAATGCGGGTGCCGAACGTCTTTATGGATACACGGCTGAGGAGGTGATTGGTGAGTCGATTGGGATTCTTCAACCAGGAGATCGGCCCGACGAACTTCCGTCGTTGATGGCGAAGGTCACGCACGGTGAGTCTATCGACAGTTTTCCCACCATTCGCCGCCGCAAAGATGGCATCCTAATCAATGTATCTTTGACAGTCTCTCCGATCAAGGATGCTAGGGGGCAGACCATTGGCGTGTCAGCCATTGCCCGTAACATTACGGAAGCAGTACGAATGGAGCGGCAGTTACAAGAGCAAGCGAAACAACTTGCCAGGGAAGCCCGCTCCAAGGACGAGTTCCTGGCGATGCTTGCCCATGAACTCCGAAATCCGATGGCACCAATCTGCAATGGGATTGACGTTCTGCGAATCGTGCTGCCCAGCGGGGAAGAGGCAAAGCAGATTCTCGACATGATGGAGGAACAGACCCACAACTTGGTCCGTCTGATTGATGATCTGCTGGACGTGTCTCGGGTCACCCGAGGCAAGATGGAGTTGAGGCGGCAACGGGTGGCATTGACGACGATCATCAGAAACGCCATTCAAACCGCCGAACCGCTTATTCATGCAAAGGATCATGAACTTACGGTGAAGCAGGCAAAGGAGAGCTTGTACGTCTTCGGCGACCCGACTCGACTGACCCAAGTAGTGGCTAATTTGTTGAATAATGCGGCCAAGTACACGCCCCAGGGCGGGAAACTTTCGCTGAGCACCGAAAGGGACGGAGACCAAGGTGTGATCCGGGTGAAGGACAATGGACTGGGAATCGCCTCGGATATGCTGTCCGGCGTGTTCGAGTTGTTCGTTCAAACCGACAATTCTCTCAACCGCTCGCAGGGCGGGCTGGGAATCGGCCTAACTCTCGTGAAGCGTCTTGTGGAAGTGCATGGCGGCAGTGTCGAAGCCGCCAGCGAGGGGGCGGGAAAGGGCAGCGAGTTCACCGTTCGCCTCCCGATTCTTCAAGCAAGCGATGTTGTTTCTGAGGAGGCAAACGATTTGCCTCACGAGACGAAAGCGTTTCCATCCCATCGCATCCTGGTTGTGGACGATGTGTGGCCTGCCGCTAAGACGGTCGCCACAATTCTGCGATCCAGGGGGCAGCAGGTACGCACAGCGGCGAGCGGAGCCGAAGCCCTGGCGATGATTGAACAAGAACAACCCGACTTGATTCTCTCGGACATTTCCATGCCTGGGATGAGCGGCTACGAACTCGCCCAGGAAATTAGACGGCGACCCGAGTGGAACGCCATCCGGTTGGTTGCCGTGACCGGTTACGGTCAAGAGAGGGATAAGACGACGGCGAAGGAAGCGGGCTTTAGCGACCATCTGGTCAAACCGATCAGTACAACAAATCTCGAATGCCTTTTGTGTCCGGTAACGTGAGATAGCTGGAAGCCCGCACGGCAGCAACCGGTGGACTACTGGTGCCTTAACAAGGACGGCAGGAGTGCCGTACCCGCACCTTTTGTAAGGAGAGTGGCGACAATGATCCGGGTAGGCTTGTTTTCGCACACCGATGGGGCCGAGAGGGAAGAGGGGTACATCGAGTTCACCGATTTGTTTGTGGAACACGCCAACGAATGGGCCTACAGGTGCCATCCGTCCGGTATTCTCACTTTCGAGGAAGTCCAAGACATTGCGGAGACTCTATTGTGGTCCGAAAGGAACTCCGGGTTCGTGGAAAAGTACCACTGGGCGAAAATGGCGAAGACGCCAACTGGCACACACAACAGCACTACCATGCTCTGTGAAGGAAACAAGAAATGACAAACACAGACCTTACGCCCTATCGGGCAAGACTCTTCGCTCTGCGAGCGAGACTTCTGGGTGACATGACTCAGATGAAAGATGATTCCTTGAACGACCACTGCAAGACCACCAGCATACCGACCGACATGGGGGAGCTTGGGAGTGACGATGCCGATCAGGAACTCACAGTTGATCTGCTCGGAAGCGACGAAGACATCCTCGACCAGATTGAAGCGGCAATCCAACGGATCGAAGACGGCAGCTATGGCCGTTGCGAGGAGTGCGGTGAACACATCCCCAAGACCCGCCTGGATGCCATCCCTTATGCAGCAGAGTGCGAGCGATGTGCTTCGCAACAGGAAGAAGACCACGGGCCGTAAGCTAAATCAAGAACCCTGGGGTACTTCACAGGCTTGGCCCGGTCTTTGGGACGATGGGACGTTCACACGGCGGTGGTGGCCGCTTCGGCCATCCGCATCATCGCAGGAGGCTGCGGTTTTGCTAATGTCAATTGAACGGTATGGGGGTTAGGCGCTTTCCAGCGGCGACCGGCTGCCGTCGCTCGGGGATCGGCCGCTCAAGAAATCCGTGCTTGTAGTCCGCCAGATTCCACGTATTTCTTGGCGGGCCTGAGAAGGCGTCTGTGGATTGCGGCCACAACCGCGTTCAAATGCCTCTCCAGGGTGGGAAACGCCGGCCGGCGCGGTTTGGCCCGTAGTGGAAAGATCGTATTCCGGCCGACCTACCGCCGGAATGCCTATTGCCTTTGCCCCGTAGCGGCGTAGCATGATGGTGTTGGAAGAGTCGCCATGCACCTGGTGGCAACTCGCCAGTGGATTTGTCGGATGACTAGGTAGAGAGCAACCCGGACGTGCCCAGGGGGCTCGATGACAAGTAAGCCGACGTGGTCGAACACCTCAGAGTGTTCTCCCATGTCGGCTTTCTTGTTTTTTACCCAAAAGGAAGGTACCAAATGTCGGAAACTCGTATCAAGCTCGCTCCCGATACAGTCGCCTATGCTGACGAGGAAACGCGCAAGCTCGTGGTGGAATTCTCCATTCCGGGAGCGCCCACGGACACCATTGATGTGAAGATCCTGAAAGACAGCATCCACCTGACGGCGCCAGCAAGGGACATCGAGTATGTCGCGGCACTGGCTTTAGCTTGGCCGGTGAAACCTGACAAGGCCGAAGCGGTCTACGAGCATGGCCTGCTCCGCATCGAGGTGCCCTTCAAAGATCCGATGGAGGATGCCGTGAAGGTCGTCATCAAGGCTGCTGGCGAGGAAACCAAGCCCGCAGTAATCACCACTGGTGCAAAATAATCACAACTGGAGGGAGCAACGGACATGACAAACGACACTAAGCTTGCGGAGGCTGGTCGGCAGTATGCGGCGGCGTACGACGCACAGTATACTGGACGTGATCTGCCTGGGGCTCTCCGGCTTTACATGAAGCTCGTGGCATCGCACCCGGGCACACAGGAAGCAGGTTACTCCTGTACGCAGGTTCAAAACATCGTCAACGCCGTGGTGCCAAAGGAGGAAGTCGTGGATGCCCAAATAGAACTGGCGCTTGCCCACCTTGAGCACAAGGGATGATCTCGGCAATCCTCTCGCTGATGGCAGCTTCCCCAGGTTTTCGTGGGAATGAGCTATAACCAATAGGTGGGGGGCTGGTCAAGGGCTATTGCATTCTCCGTTCTATGCCTTACAATGAATGCTCGTCGGACGACTGGATGAAGAGCAACCAATCCCTGTGAGGGGTGGGGGCTCGTTGAAGAGTAAGCCGACGTGGTCGAACGCCCTCGGGTGTTCCGCCACGTCGGCTTTTTTGTTTTCGGGTATCTGGGGCCGTTACAACCGGGTGGAGGAACCGCGATGCACACCGACTACTTGAGCCCAGCCATCCGGCAGCTTCGAGATCAGCAAGTGCGATTCGCGACGTGCGAGAAACAGATCGAGCAGGCGAACTCGGCGGAGAAACTCCTGAACGAACTCGATTCGAAGCAGACGTACGCCTGCCAATATGTTTGTCATCGGATCACGAATAACGGCCACGAGTCGAACCCCGCTCTCAGGTTCACCGGTGAAGAGGCTCGCCATGACTTGCGGCTGCTCGTCGAGGACTTGTCCGACGTGGCAAGAGTGCCTGCCTCGGGAGCCGGCGAACGAGTGCTGTTGATCGACGAGCTGGCGCGGCAGTTCCGCGTTTCGACAAAAACGGTCGCCCGATGGCGCCGGCAGGGGCTGGTGAGTCGGCGATTCCTCTTCGACGGCCGCAAGCGGGTCGGCTTTCTCCAAAGTTCGGTGAAGCGCTTCGTGGCCCAAAACGGGGAGCGGGTTCACCGCGCCGCCCAGTTCAGCCAATTGACGGACGAGGGGCGCGATCGGATTATCAAGCGAGCGAGGTGTCTGGCCCAGGCGGGCGGATCTCCTGCGAAGGTCACCAAGCAAATTGCCCAAGAGACGGGCCGCAGCATGGAGACGGTCCGGTACACGCTCAGGCGCTTCAACCTGGCGCATCCTGACCTGGCGATCTTCCCGTACCATGACGGCCGCCTGCCTACCGAGAAGATGTGGGAGATTTACCAGCAGTATCACCGCGGTGAGTCCGTGCAGGCGTTGGCCCGGCGGTTCTACCAGCCCCGGACCCGCATTTATCGAATCATCAACGAGATGCGCGCCGCGCGGATCATGGATCTGCCGCTGGACCACATCGGTAACGAGCAGTTTGCCCGCTTGCGCTCGCAGAAGGAGGAGGCCGAGATCTTGGGGCCGCTGCCGGAAAACGATCTGCGGGCGAAAAAGCCGCGGTCGCCCAGCGGTCTGCCCCCGTATCTGGCCACCCTCTACGAGGTGCCACTGCTGACGCGAGAGCAGGAGGGCCATCTCTTTCGGAAGATGAACTACCTCAAGTATAAGGCGAGTGCGCTGCGCGCGCAACTCGATTTGTGCCGGCCGATGAGCAGCCTGATGGACCGGATCGAGACCATGTACGTCGCGTCCGTCGCGACCAAGAACCAGATCATCAGTGCCAACCTTCGGTTGGTGGTCTCGATCGCCAAGCGGTACGTGGGTCCGGCGGGGGACTTCTTCGAGCTTGTCAGCGACGGGAACATGTCGCTCATCAGGGCGGTCGAGAAGTTCGATGTCTCGTTTGGTAACAAGTTCAGCACCTACGCGAGTTGGGCAATCATGAAGAATTTCTCCCGCACGATCTCTGACGTGCTTCGTCATCGGGGCCGTTTTAGCACCAGCCATTCGGAGGTGTTCAGCACCGTCGAAGACGCCCGCGCGAACCATTACGAGCAGGAATCGGCCCAGATCCAGCGGGAGTCGCACGTGCAAGGGATCCTCACGCGACTCGACGAGCGGGAGCGGGAGATCGTCACGAGTCGTTTTGGCCTCACTCGTGGCCAGGAAGCGCTGACCTTGAAGCAAGTCGGAGCCGCGATGGGCGTAACGAAAGAGCGGGTCCGACAGATCCAGTGCAGGGCGATGAGCAAGTTGAGAAAGGCTGCCGAGGAGGACCGAATCGAGTGACCCGCGTGAAAGACAAGCGGATGGCATCTTCCGCGAGCGCTTGGGAATCCACTTGCTTTCCTCATTCCTGGCCGTACAATGATATGTTGATTGCTTCACAGTCGTCGGACGACTAGATGAAGAGCAACCCGGCTCTGCCGGGGGGCTTGTTGATGAGTAAGCCGACGTGGTCCAGCGCCTTCGGGTGTTCCACCACGTCGGCTTTTTTGTTTTACTTTGGCGCGGGCCGTCGCGATGCTGTCTCCGCGACAGTGGGCGCGGACCTCATGGCCTGCTGATGCAGGTGAAAGAGGAGTGCGCTATGAGATGTCTCATGACTTCATTTGCGATCTTGCTTGCTTTGGTCGCCTTCGGTCCGACGGCGACAAGGGGCAATGGTCCTGGCGGAGGTCACTCCAGAGGCGGGCAATCCAGAGGCGTACAGCAGGGCGGCGGCGCTGAAACCCGCCCCGGGGCAGGCACGAACATCGAGAGGCCCACGGGCCAGGAAATGAACGCGCATCCGACTTTCGGCGTTCAAGACCATCCGCAGTTCTCCGGCGCCGTAGGCGCTTCGGGAGTATCCGATAGTTGGCGCTATCGTTCGGACAACGGTCGCTGGTGGTACTGGACTTCGCAGAACCGCTGGATGTGGTATGGCGATAACGGCCAATGGACGGACTATGGCGCGAACACGTACGTCGTTCAGCGCCCCATCTTGGAGAACTTTTCCGGCGGCCCGATCACGATCACCAATCCGGCAACGAACGGGGTGTCCCTCAACTATACGCTCGACGGCGTCGCCTTTACGATCGCGCCGGGCTATAGCCAGGACTTCCGTGAAGATCGGGCTTGGGTGGTTCAGTTCAGCCGGGGCGGAAACATGGATCAGGTGCGATATGGGCTCACGTCGGGGGTCTACTCGTTCACGGGTACGGACCACGGCTGGGAGCTTTACAAGAGGTGAAGCCATGAGTGACAAGGTTAGCAGGTTCTGTGACAGTGTCCATGAAAAGCTCGACGTGCTTGACGGGCGCATGGATTTGCTCAAGTTGAATGTTGGGACAACCTGGCATTCCCTGCAAGAGAAGCTCGTCGAGGTACGCGGCAAGGGTGAAGCGACGAAGCGGGCCATTACGGAAGCCCGGATCAACTTGGAACAGTGGGTCAACGACAAGAAAGCCGAAGCGAAAAGCACGATCGACCAATGGGTTGAAAACCGCGAGACTGAGAAGCTCGCCGCGCGGGCCCAAAAGGCGGAAGACTGTGCCGGGATTGCCATCGAGATCGCCCAGGCGAGCATTGACGATGCCGAACGCATGGTTCTGGAGGCGGTCGCCGCCAGGCGTGATGCCCAGGCGGTGACGGTTGGCTGACCCGAAAGTCGCCGTTCACGCAGGTGGACGCGAGAACGGCGGAGGATGCTTGGATTCGACCGGAACGCTAAGGAGTGTGTCCATGTCAACAACCTCAGTCGAGAAGGCCCGCGCCGGGATGGGGGTGATCCTTCACGAGTCGGGCGTCGCGTTTCGTGTATGGGCACCCCACGCCGACGCGGTGTACGTCACGGGCTCGTTCAACGATTGGTCGGCCGACGCGCACCCCATGGTGAAGGAGGAAGATGGCTACTGGTACGCGGACATCGCCTCGGCCGCCGTCGGCGACGAGTATCGCTACCGCATCGTCAACGGCGACAAGCAACTGCTGCGCATCGACCCCTATGCCCGCCAGGTCACCAGTTCGGTGGGGAACGCGGTGGTCTACGACCCGCACTTCGACTGGGAAGGTGACGATTTCCATCTGCCGCCCGCCAACGAACTGGTGATCTATGAAATGCACCTGGGAACCTTTCACGACAAGGAGGACGGCAAGTCAGACAAGTTCGAAGAAGCCCTGCAAAAACTCGATCATTTGAAGCGGTTGGGCGTGAACGTCATGGAAGTAATGCCCTTGGCCCAGTTCGCCGGCGAGTTGTCGTGGGGATACAACCCCTCCTGCGTTTTCGCCGTGGAAACCAACTATGGCGGTCCGGCCGGCTTCAAGCGGTTCGTCAAAGCGGCGCATCGAGCCGGCTTGGCGGTGATCCTCGACGTCGTCTACAACCACTTCGGCCCCAGCGATCTGGATCTGTGGCAGTTTGACGGCTGGAGCGAAAACGGTATGGGCGGTATCTACTTCTACAACGACTGGCATGCGGAGACCCCTTGGGGGCTGACTCGCCCCGACTACGGCCGCAAAGAGGTCCGCCAATTCATCCGCGACAACGCCCTGATGTGGTTCGAGGAATATCACGTCGACGGCCTGCGATTCGACATGACGCTGTACATCCACAACGTGCGGGCAGCCGACGATCCGGGCGGCGATTTGCCCGACGGCTGGAGCCTCGTTCAGTGGATCAATCGCGAAGTGCGGCAACAATATCCGGGATGCATCACGATCGCCGAGGACTTGCAGAACGACGACCGGATTACGAAGCCAGTTGATCAGGCCGGAGGGGGCTTCACGGCTCAATGGGTTGCTCGCTTTGTGCATCCCGTGCGGGCGGCCGTCATCACGCCCAGCGACGAGCAACGGTCGTTGGACAGCGTTCGCGGGGCGATCGAGGGCCGTTACAACGGTGACCCGTTCCAACGCGTCATCTACAGCGAGTCGCACGACGAGGTGGCGAACGGGAAAGCCCGCGTCGCTTCGGAAATCGATCCTCATAATCCCGACAGTTGGTTTGCACAAAAACGCACGACCTTGGCGGCGGCCTTGGTGCTCACGGCGCCGGGCATCCCGATGCTGTTTCAGGGGCAGGAGTTCCTGGAAGACGGCTGGTTCCAGGATTCGGTCCCGCTGGACTGGCACAAGTCGGAAGAGTTCTGCGGCCTGGTGCGGATGTATCGGGACTTGATTCATCTTCGGCTCAACCGGTCGGGCTCGACGCGCGGTCTTTCGGGATCCGGACTCAACACCTTCCATCAGAATCAGGCCGATAACGTCATCGCCTATCATCGCTGGCACCAGGGCGGCCCCGGCGACGACGTGGTGGTCGTCGTGAATCTCTCGCATCTTGCCCACGAAAACTACAAGCTGGGGTTTCCGTCGCCGGGAACGTGGCGATTGCGGCTGAACAGCGACTCCAGCGGCTACAGCCGCGCGTTTGGAAACCAGGCGTGCTCCGATGTGGTCGCCGGAGCGGAACGAAGCGACCAACCGCAGAACGTGGGCACAGCGCCGCGGGATGGCTTCCCCGTCGTGGGAGCGGTCAATATCGGGCCGTACAGTGTGCTGGTGTTTTCCCAGGACCCAGTCGTTAACCAATGAGGAACCCCGTCATGTCCGAGAAGAACTCCGTTGTCGCCATTTTTGAATCTCACACCCAAGCCGAGGACGCTGTTCGCGAACTCCAGAAGAGCGGCTTCGACATGAAGAAGCTTTCGATCGTCGGCAAGGATTACCACACCGATGAGCATGTCGTCGGGTACTACAACGCGGGCGACCGCATGATGTACTGGGGAAAACTGGGGGCCTTTTGGGGCGGCCTGTGGGGAATGCGTTTTGGCTCGGCGTTTTTCTTCGTGCCGGGCGTTGGTCCGTTACTCGTGGCTGGACCGCTGGTGACTTGGATCGTCGGCGCGCTTGAAGGCGCCGCGGTGATGGGGGGGGGCTCAGTGCCCTCGGCGCCGGACTGGTCAGTATCGGCATTCCGAAGAACAGCGTCCTGCAATACGAGGCTAAGGTGAAAGCCGGCAAGTTCCTCCTGATCCTCCACGCAACGCCGGAGGAAGTCGAGCGTGCCAAGGACCGTCTGGATGACACGCAAGCGGCGGAAACGACGATCCATGCCGAACCGGCCGCCCCGACCGCTTAGAAGCAAGCTATGACAAAAGCGTTCGATTGATTAAGGAGTCATGCGATAAAAGCCACCGTCGATCTGCCGAAAGCATTTTCCGCGCATGATGATCGTGAGCTTCCGCTCATTCGGGATCTGATGGCACGGCTGAATCCAAAGCTATTGGTCGCTCAGGTCGCGACGGGGGTACATGTCGACGGCGGTTACACTGTCAATTGGGGCCTCGTTTACATGGAAGGCCAGCCGCTCACGGACGCGGATGTGGCGGGCGCGTTAAAGGAGGCGGGGCTGGATGCTCAACACAACGCGGAAATCCAGTTATCGCGAATTTGGGTCAACAATCAACCTGTGGCGACCGAAACGCCGCCCGCGTGATTGTGCTGTCTTCCGGAGAATGAGAGAGGAGAAACCAATCATGAACGAGGCGAACAGAGCGGTCAGGGAAGCGGCGAGGGACTTGGCTGTAGAAATCCTTGGCGCCCTTGGAATCAAGCCGCAAGAGATGGAGTCGTATTTCGGCGAGGGGTCCGCAGGGGCCGCCGTCGAACTGCGGTTGACACGTTTTGCCGGGGCTATTCTAGAGCAGGCCAAGCCGAAGCCATCACCCAAAGCGCTCGCGCGAGCGATCGGGGACGTTGGCTAGCGCTTGCGAAAAACGAATGTGTGATTCAACTCCCGTCCCGAGCAAGAAAACAGACGATGCAGAATACCTCCCGCTTAGCTCGCACGGCAGTGACTTCACCAAGTAGGCATGCGGAAACCCGTTACTCGACAATCTCTGGGAAAAGGAGTCACCATCATGGGTGGCAAGGCAGACGTAGTGAAAGGCCGAATCAAGGAAGCCGCCGGCGCACTGACCGGCAACGACGAGCTTCGCGAGGAAGGGAAGACCGACGAGGCGGTCGGCAAGACCAAGCAAGCCGCCCGGAAGGCGGTCGACGCCGTCGAGAAGGCCGTGAAAAAAGTGCTCAACTGAGAGAATCTGTTGGGTAGGCGGAAAGGGTGTCGCATGAAAGGTGATGAAAAGGTCGTTAGGAAGGGCTGCGCGCTGGCGCTGGCGGCGGTCTTGGCCCTGAGTCTTTGCAAACCGCAGATGGTCGTGGCCCAAAGCAGTGAAATCCGGGGCATGTTCGGTAACCGCACGCTAGGCCAGTCGTTCATGCCGCGCCCCAGCACGTTCGGCGGTGGCCTTCAGACCGGCCCGAGCGGGAACTTTCTATATTTTGGGCGGCCGGACGGCTCCACTGCGTTCGCCACGCCTTGGCGGCAGATCGACACGTCCGAGATCGATCAAGCCGCTGGCGTCAGACGCGCCGCGCAAGCGGCCCTCAACGTCACTCTTCCGCCGCAATCGCCCGCGCCGAAGTACAATCTTTTCGAACTTCCGACCATCACGGAATTCGGTCCTCCGTCGTTCCCGGAAACGAGCGGGTGGGAAGGCACGAGCCCGGCGGAGCAAGCTCTTGGCATGACCCTCGGCATCGGGTCATCGGCCGCTTCGTATGTCCCCGTCCCGCGAGTTGGCGCGCGTGCGGCGTCCGCTTCGGCCGCCCGCCCGCAACCATACACCCGCTCGCCGGATCTGTCCGGCCGCCTGACGCGGATCGCACGCACCAAGGGCATGCTCTCCGGTCATGGCATCGACGTCTACTTGAGCAACAACATGGCCCTCTTGCAGGGCACCGTCCGCACGCCCGGCGACCGCGTCCTGCTGGCGAACGTCCTGGCTCTCGAACCGGAGGTGCGGCAGATCGACAATCGGTTGGTCGTGGAAGGGTACGGCACGCTCTCGTCGAATCGCGAGAGCCGGTAATCCTCTTGCCTTCCATGTTACGCGATTTACAATGGTCGCATCGCGGGAACAGGTTGTCCGCAGAATCGAAGAGCAGTTGGATCAAATCGCCCAACTGGGCGTGCTGCTGTATCTATCCACACAGACCGGTGCGTAGCTCCTCCGCAACCTCAAGATCACTGAGATATCCCCATACCAGGAAATCAAGGAGCCTGAAATGGCCTCGACGACAGGAGAACAGACGGACCCGGAATCGCGAAACGAGACCCAGGCGCCGACGGCTCCCCGCGTGCGGACGACCAAGAGCGCCTTGGAGCATTTTCAGGAATATGGGCGTGAGCGCCCCGGAGTCGTGGCCTTATGGTGCTTCGGCATTGGCTTCGTGCTAGGCTGGAAATGCAAGCTGTGGTAAGCTGCCGCGCCGATCATCCAGAGAGACCCTTGGGGTTCTGATCGTGGTGAAACCATCCGCAGCCCCCGGCTGGCAGCTTACCCTGCTCGTCCTGACCGGCACGGTGGTCGGCGTGGTGGTGGTCTCCTGTCTGTATTGGGCGCAGACGGTTTTCATTCCGGTCGCGCTGGCGGTATTCCTGAGCTTTCTGCTGGCCCCGCTCGTTACGGCCCTCCAGCGGCGCGGCCTGAGGCGATTGCCCTCGGTACTGCTGGTCGTCATGCTGGCGGCGGCGGTGCTGGGCGGCGGCGTCTGGCTGGTCACGGCCCAGGTCACGAGCCTGGCCGGCGAAGTGCCGAAGTACACGGAAAATATCAAGGTCAAGGTCAAATCGCTGCGGCATCTGGGCCAGGGGTCGGTAACCAACCATCTGGAGAAGATGATCCACGAAATCACTGGGGTGTGGAACCTGCCCGCGGGGAGCCGGGAGGAAAAGCACGCGGGCAAGCCTCCGGTTGCGGCCCTGGAGAAGCCGACCGCCGTGGTGCTGGAACCGGAGAGCCCGACCTGGCTGGCGCGGTTGCCGGCCTTGCTCAGCTCCCTGCTGGCGACGCTCGCCGGCCTGGCCTTGGCCCTGGTGCTGGTCGTTTTCATGTTGCTGAAGCGTGAGGACCTGCGGAATCGCCTGATCCGGTTGGTGAGTCACGGCCAGATCACCGTGATGACCAAGGCGTTGGACGACGCAGCCCAGCGGATCAGCCGGTTCCTGCTCATGCAGTTGATCGTGAACGCCACGGTCGGTCTATCGGTGGGCGTCGGCCTGATGGCACTCCGCGTTGAGTACGCCTTCCTGTGGGGATTCTTAGCGGCCGTGTTCCGTTACATCCCCTACATTGGCGTCTGGATCGCGGCCGTGCCTCCGATCGTCCTTAGCCTGGCGATGTTTCCAGGATGGTTCCAGCCTCTGCTGCTGATTGGGTTGTTTCTGATGATCGAGTTGACCGCAGGCAACGTCATCGAGCCGCGGCTGTACGGCCGTAGCATTGGCGTTTCGGAAGTGGCCCTGCTGGTGGCCGCAGCCTTCTGGGCCTTCCTCTGGGGGCCGATCGGGTTGGTCCTGTCCAGCCCGCTGACGGTCTGTATGGTCGTGCTGGGCAAGTACGTCCCGCAGTTGAAGTTCCTCGACGTGCTCCTGGGCGACGAGCCGGCGTTGGACGCGCACGTCACCTTCTATCAGCGGCTGATGGCCCGCGACCAGGACGAGGCGACACAACTGGTCTTGGCGCAGGCCAAGGCATCTTCCCCGGAACAGGTCTACGACGACTTCTTGGTCCCGGCCTTGAATTATGCGAAACGGGACCGCGAGCGAGACGACTTGACGGAATCGGATGAACAGTCTGTGCTTCAGGCGATGCGGGAGATCCTGGAAGATCTGGGCGAGCGGCAGGACGCTGCTCATCAAGCCGAGGAGGCGATCCACGCGGAGGATCGGGGCAACGCCTCCGCGCCGATCCGACTCCGCGTTCTGGCGTGCCCGGCCCGCGACCAGGCGGATCGGCTGGCGCTGGAGATGTTGCGCCAACTGCTCGACCCGGCCAAGTGGGTCGTGGAAGTCACCGCCGTTGATATGATGACTGCCGACCTGGTGGCGCAGGTGGCCGAGCAGGCGCCGGCGCTGGTCTGCATCGGCGCATTGCCGCCGGGCGGTCTGGCCCACACGCGCTACCTGTGCAAGAAGTTGCGGACCCGATTCCCGGAGGTCAAAATCGTCGTAGGCCGATGGGGGCTTACGGACGGCGTGGAGACAAACCGAGAGCAGCTCCAGGACGCCGGGGCCGACCTGATAGCGACCACGCTGCTGGAAACGCGGAGCCAACTGAGGAGTCTGCTGCCCATCCTCACGCAACAACAGGGAAATCCCGTGGCGGGCTAACGGGCGGCGCCACATCAGCAATTGAGGGCGGGCGGCCCAAGGCGACGCGGGGTTAGAGAAAGTCGCTGTCCATGGACCGTCTCGGCGGAGGGAGACTTGTGCAGATCGTGCGACTGCTGAAGCAGACCGGGCTGGAGTGGTACAAATCCAGGACTTTCGAACTCGGCGCCGCCCTGGCCTTTTATGCCATCTTCTCCATCGCGCCGGTGATCGTGCTGGCCTTCACCGCCGCCAGCCTGATTCTCGGCAAAGAGGCGGCGCAGGGCCGGGTGAGCCAGGAAATCGAAAGCACCGTCGGCCACACCGTGGCCGTTGCCATCCAGGCCACCGCGCGATACACCTACAAGAGCGGCTCGGGCGTCCCCGCAACGGTCCTGAGTATTGTCTTCTTTGGGTTTGGCGCCACAGGGCTTTTCCTGCAACTGCAAAGCGCGCTGAACGCGATCTGGGAAGTCGAGCCTAAACTGGGGCGGGGACTACGAGGAGTTCTGCGCAATCGGCTCGGATCGTTCCTGGCCGTCTTGGGAATCAGCGTGCTGCTGCTGGCCGAATTACTGGTCACTGCGGCCCTCTCCGCCCTCCGCCACATCCTGCCCCCCACGCTCACGCTCGAAGGCATCTTGCTCTGGCGGCCCGTTACGCTGGTCGTGTCCTGGGGATTCCTCGCGCTGGCGATTACGCTCGTCTACCGCATTTTACCGGACGCCAAGATCGCCTGGCGCGACGTTTGGGTAGGGGCGGGCGCCAGCGCCCTGCTGTTCTTGCTCGGCAATCACTTGATCGGCTGGTACTTGGCGGCAACCAGCGTCACGTCGGTCTATGGCGCAGCCAGCTCGATCGTGATTGTCCTGCTGTGGGTCTACTATTCTTCGCAGGTCGTGTTGTTCGGCGCGGAGTTCACACGGGTCTACGCCAAACACTGCGGCTCTCCGCTGGAACCGAAAGAAACCGCGGTGCGCGTCGCCCGGAAGCAGGCATTTTGGCACAAACACCCGCGATGAACCGACTTGCTAGCCACTTTGGGCGACTGCTCGTGCTGCTGGTCTTCCTGGCCGCCGCTTGGCTGCTCTACGATCGGCTGAAGGAGTACACCTTTGGGCAGATTCGCGAAGCGATTGCTGCCATGCCTACTTGGCACATCGTGGCCGCGTCGCTGCTGACGGTGCTGAACTACGTGATCCTGATCGGGTACGATTGGCTCGCGGTCCGCTGGGTAGGCGAGAAGGACCTGCCCTTGCGGAAAATCGCCCTGGCGTCGTTCGCCGGTTATGCGTTCAGCTACAACTTCGGGGCCACGCTGTTCGGGACGTCGATCCGCTACCGGCTATATTCAGCCTGGGGCGTGCCGCTGCTGAAAATTGTCAAACTGCTGGTGATCCTCGGGCTGACCTTCTGGTTCGGCGTTTTCACGCTGGCGGGCGTCGTATTCGTAGTGGCCCCGTTTTCGATTCCCGCGGGGCTGAATCACTTGAAGCTGCCCTTCGCCCACACCTTCTGGGTGGGCGTGACGCTACTGCTGATCGTGTTGGGATACGTGGCATTCGATGCCCTGCACTATCGCCGGCCGCTACGGTTTTTTCGCTGGCGGGTTCCGTTGCCGCCGTTGCGACTGACCCTGTACCAGATCGCGATTGCCTGCGGCGACCTACTGGTGGCCGCCGCCATCTTGTACACCCTGCTGCCGCCTGTGGAGGGCGGCTACGTGCGGGTGTTGGGGGTCTTCATGCTGGCGATTGTGGCGGCCGTGCTGAGCCACGTTCCCGGCGGCTATGGCGTCTTCGACATGCTGATCGTCGCGTTCCTGCCAAAGGAACACGGGCCGGCAGTGGTGGCAACACTGTTGGTATTCCGGGTGATCTACTACTGGCTGCCGTTGCTGATCGCCGCGGCAATGCTGGGCCGGAACGAGTGGAGGCTCAATAGCGAACTGAAGAACGCCCGTAGCTGAAATATGGGTTGGCTTCAATCTCCGAGAGGTCGGCAATGGCCACTTTGGCTTGGAAGGCATCCAGGAACGTGCAAGATGGATTGGAGGGTTGGCCACCATCACGAGTGCCTTGGGCAAGGGAATCTGCCCTGATGGGCTACCTCCCGGCGATGTGCGATTACGCCTTGGAGTCCGACGACTCCGAACAGAGGACGCACTTGCTGCGGGAAGCAGCTTACGAGCGTTATGTCCCTGCCATGTACCACTTTGGTCTTCAGTCCCGTGATCCGGCGACACGGGAACTCTGGTTCAAACGGGCTGCCGAGCAGGGGCACGTTGCGGCGATGTACGAGTTGGGGTTGGCGTGCGATGATCCTGCGGAAAGGGCACGTTGGCTCCAGACGGCGGCAATGGAGGGTCATGCTGGGGCGATGTACAGCTATGCCCAAGACTGCAATGACCCCAAGGTCAGGGGTCGCTGGCTGAAACAGGCCGCCCTCCAAGGTTGGGAAGCTGCCGTCGAGGCGATGCGTTGCTGAACGCAGCAGGGGCATCGACCAATTCGAGGGGTGAAGGAAATTTGGCGTATCGCCACTTGGCACAGGGTAACCTATTGCAAGAAGCTGATCAACACTGCTAGGAAAAGGAGTCACCATCATGGGTGGCAAGACAGACGTGGTGACCTTCGCCGGACGCTCGACGCGCACGAGGTCGTGCTGGACGGCGAGTGGCCAGACATCTGGTAGAACGGCTGGGCGGTTGGACTAAGATTGGGCGGCTCCCTTTGCTCACCAATGCGTTAGATCGGCTGCACTAACTTCCCGAGTTTGTCGGTCAACCGCATGTTTTCGGAGTAATCGACGGGACACGCGATCACCGAGACCGTGTCGTCGGCCAGGGCTTTTTGAAGAGTCGGCAGCAGTTCCTCGGCGGCCCCGATCGCGTAGCCCTTGGCTCCAAAGCTCTCAGCATATTTCACGAAGTCGGGGTTGGTGAAGGCGACGTGCGCCGGTCGCCCCAGCTCCAGCTCTTGTTTCCACTTGATCAGCCCGTAGCACTCATCGACCCAGATGAGGACGACGAAGTGGACCCGCTCGCGCACGGCCGTTTCCAGTTCCTGCGAATTCATCAGAAAGGAACCGTCGCCCATCGCTGCCAGCACCCGACATTCCGGGCGGGCCAGCTTGGCCGCGATCGCTCCTGGCAAGGCGAAGCCCATCGTCGCCAGACCGTTGGAGATCAAGCACGTCTCCGGCCGGTAACACGGGTAGAGCCGGGCCATCCACATCTTCAACGCGCCCGTGTCGCAGAGCACGATGTCCGATTCTCCCAGCGCCGCGCGCGTGTCCGCGACTAGGCGCTGGGGCTTCACCGGGAAGGACGTGTCACGCCGGCCCCGGTCGAGTTCCTCGTGGAGGAGGTCTCGCGCCCGCGTGGAAACGGCCGGCATCGAATGCTTCGGCTCGGCCTGGGCGGCGATCGCGTCCAGGGCCTCGGCGATGCTGCTCTCGATGCCGACGGTCACCGGGTAGTTGGCGTCCACTTCGGCCATGGTCCGGTGGATGTGCAAGACTTTCTTGTCGCGGTTGGGGCACCAGCGGGCCGGCGGGTACTCGATCAGGTCATAGCCGACCGTGACCACCAAGTCCGCTTGGTCGAAACCGAAATTCGTGTAATCATGCACCATGAAGCCGAGAGTCCCCAGGGCTTGCAGGTGGTCGTCGGGGAATACCCCTTTGCCGAGAAATGTGGTCGCGACGGGGAGGTTTAGACGCTCGGCAAAGCGGAGTAGGGCCCCCGTACAGCGATCGCGGCTTGCCCCAGCGCCAACCAGGACGACCGGAGCCTGCGCACCGTTGAGTAAATCCACCGCCCGGGCTACCTGTTCGGTGGACGGCGCCGCGTCCCTCGGTTGCCGCACAGGGAGAGGCTCCGCGGAGACCGTCCGCGGGGCCAAGTCCTCCGGCACAGCCACCAGGGTGGCACCGGGCCGCTCGGATTCGGCCTGCTTGAACGCCTTGCGGACCAATTCCGGCGCGGACTCCGGCAGCATCAGCGTGGCGCCCCACTTGGTGATCGGCCGGAACAGGCCGACGAGGTCAACCACCTGATGCGATTCCTTGTACAGGCGGTCCAGACCGGCCTGGGCCACCAGGGCCACAAGCGGATGGCTGTCGAGCTGCGCGTCGGCCGCGCCGAGCGTGAGGTTGATCGCGCCGGGTCCCAGCGTCGCCAGGCAGACGCCGGCCTTGCCCGTCAACCGGCCGTAGGTGTCCGCCATGAACGACGCGCCCTGTTCGTGACGGACCAGGATGAAGCGGATGCGGGAGTCGAGCAGGGCGTCCACGAGGTGGATGTTCTCCTCGCCGGGGATACCGAAGATGTACTCGACGCCTTCGTTCTCCAGGCAGCGGACGATCAAGTGGGCGACCGTCGTGTGCGACGGCGTATTCAAGGCAGTATTCCTTTCAACGAAACCAAAAGACCCGAGGGGGGCAAGACCGCCTCTTAACTAAGCGAGGCTGCGGTACACCGGCTTGTAAACGTAACTCCGAATAAATACCTCGTAGTCCGCCGGGCGTGCGACGTGCGCGAGGTCGCTCTCGAACACGCGGGTAGCCTCCGCAGAGGCGAGAAATGACATTGGCCTCGTCCACAAGCCGACGAAGCACGCCGGCGCCTCCCTCGGCCGCCTCATAGAAGAGGATCGCGCGGTGTTCGCCCTCCCCAATTCGCTCGGCCGCCAGTTCGGATTCCTCAAGTTGAAACAACTGCTCGCAACCCCGCTGGAGCGCATATTGCAGGGTAGTTTCCAGGATGGGATCGGTCCGCAGTTCGGGTCGCACCAGTCGCATAAGCAACACGTTCTGCGTTCCCTGCACAGCAAGACGGACAACGCCCAGGCTGAGGCCACGGCTGGTGACGGTGCTGCGCACCGACCGAACGGCCGGCCCGACGGCACTGCCCCGGGTGGCCGCGAGGAGGACGCTATCGACGCCGAGTTCGAGGTCAAATAGAGGAAAGACGGTGAGGAACATAATCGCGATGCAAAAAAATCAGGCGTCAACTCGCAGACCCAGAGGCTTGTCAATGACTGTTGCTCGCAGCCGGCAGACTAAGCTAGCCCGCGGAGCCGAAAGGGTCATTCACCAGGACCTCATTTCTCGCCCTCCCGCAGTACACCGTATTGACTGAGCTTGCGGTACAGGGTTTTGCGATCCAACCCCAAGGTCCTCGCCGCAAGCGTGCGGTTCCCGTTGGCCGAGTCGAGCACGTGGAGAATATAGCGGCGTTCCACCTCCTCCAAGGGAACCAGGTCGCTGGGGTCATGGCCGCCGATGAAGACTTGCGAGCTGCGGTAGTCGCGGACCTTCTCGGGAAGATCCTCGACCGTGAGCCGGTCGTGGCGCGTCAGCGCGACGGCCCGCTCGATCACGTTTCGCAGCTCGCGGACGTTGCCCGGCCAGGAATAGGCCAGCAGTTTCTCCGCCACGGATTCCGACATCCCGACCACATTCTTGCCTGTCCGCTTGGCGAAGGCTTCGATAAAGTGCTGTGACAAGAGGAGCGCATCGGTCCCGCGGGAGCGGAGGGGCGGCAATTCGAGTTGAATGACGTTGATGCGGAAGAACAGATCCTGACGGAAGCGGCCCTCCTCAACCGCGGTTTCCAGGTCCCGGTTAGTGGTGGCGAGGAGTCTCACGTCGAAGGAAATCTCCCGCTCGCTTCCCACTGGTCGGACCTGGTTCTCCTCCAAGGCCCGCAAGAGCTTCGGCTGCATCGGCAGCGGCATCTCGCCAATCTCGTCCAAGAGAAGCGTGCCGCCTTCGGCCTGAACGAACAGCCCCTTGCGGTCGCTTCGGGCGTCGGTGAATGCGCCCTTGACGTGCCCGAACAGTTCGCTCTCAAGAAGCGCGTCGGGCAGTGCAGCACAGTTGACCGCTACGAACGGCTTCGCCCGCCGGCGGCTGCGGCTGTGCAGCGCCCGGGCCACGAGTTCCTTGCCGGTGCCGCTCTCGCCGATGATCAGCACCGAAGCCTCGGAATCGGCGATTCTCGACAACTGGTCGTAGAGCTTCTGCATTCCCGGGCTTTCGCCCAACAGCTCCTCGAACCGGGCCGTACGTTCCACCGCGTCGCTGAGGAACTTGATCTTCTCCTGGAGATGCCGGTGCTCGACTGCCCGGCGAAGGATCAGGGCCAAAAGTTCCATCTCGATGGGCTTGGTGACGAAATCGTACGCGCCGGCCCGAATCGCCGCAATCGCCGTCTCCAGGCTACCGAAGGCCGTCATCACCACTACGGGGACATCCGGCCGGTTGGCCACGATTCGCGAGCAGAACCGTATCCCGTCCATGCCGGGCATCCGCAGATCCGTCAGCACTACGTCGTATTCTTCCCGGCAGATCGCGTCGAACGCCTCTTCGGCCGCGGTGAACCAGACGGGGGCGAAGTCGCGAATCCGCAGATCCACTTCGATCAGCTCGCACATGCTCCGCTCATCATCGACGATCAGGACGCGAGGCTTCACGGCGGGGCTCCTTGCGGCAAGTAGACGGTGAAGCAACTCCCTTCACCGGGCCGGCTGGTGACGTCGATCCAGCCGCCGTGCTCCTGGACGATCCCATAGGAGATCGACAGCCCCAGGCCGGCACCCTCGCCGACGTCCTTCGTGGTGAAAAACGGCTCGAACAGATGCGGCAGGTGTTCCTCGGGGATCCCCACGCCTTCATCCCGGACCTCGATCGAGAAGTAGGTCGTTTCGCCGGCACCGTCTTGGCCAGGCGGCCGGGCGGTCGTCCGACCAACGGTAACCTCCGCCTTGCCGCCCTGGGGCATAGCCTGCACGGCATTCATAATCAGGTTGATCAGCACCTGCTGGATCTGCCCCACGTCGACCTCCGTGGTCGCCAGTTCAGTGCCCGGCCCGAAGGAGAGCCGAACGTTCCGCTCCTCGGCCAAATGCCCCAGCAAGTCCACGGCCTGTTGGGCTACCTGCCGCAGATCTACCGACGCCTTGTGGGGCTTGCTGGGCCGGGCAAAATCGAGGACCTCGCGGATGATTTTCGTCATCCGGGCGGCCTCCGTCTTGATCGCCGCGGCACTCTGCCGGGTCTCGTCTGGCGAGAGCTTCCCGGAGGCGATCAGCTCCGCCCGACCAGAGACGACGTTCAGTGGCGTCCCCAGCTCGTGCGCGATGCCTGCGGCCATCCGGCCTACTGACTGGAGGCGGTCGGCATGACGGAGCTGCTCAATGGCGGCGATACGGGCGGCCGTCTCCTTGCGGACCTTGCTCTGCGACTCCGACAACTGTTGGCACATCCCGTTCAGCCCCTCGGCCAGTTCGGCCAGCTCGTCACGGGAGCCGACGTGAACCGGGCCTTGCAGGTCGCCGGCTGCCACACGCCGAATCTTCTCCATGAGCTGCCGCAGGGGTCTCCCCACGAACCTAAGCCCCAGAACGGCCGCCAGTATTCCGCTGAGCAACACCATCTCGCCGACCAACAGGGCCGTCCGGCGGATGATGTCGCGCTCCTGCTGGTCCAGTTTGGCCATCGAACGGGAGAACTCCAGGCCGCCCGGGCGATCTGGTTGAAGCTTCACGGGCCAATAGATGTGCAGGTAGCGACCACCCGCCGGATCTTGCGCCTCGATCGTGAGGTGCCGCTCGATGGAGATGGCGGTCAACTCTTCGCGAGGCGCCGAAGGGGCATCGTCGGCCCCCGGCTGCAAGTCAAACCAGACCCAGCGAATTCGTAACTCTTCTTCTTCAGCGTTGGCCCGGCGGACACACTCCAACACCGCCTGGCGCCCGGTGCTTTGAAACGCCTGGGCCAACACCCCTTCCATGGCCTTGCCCAAGCTGTGGGCCTCCGTGTGGGTGCTCTCCCGAAACAGTCGGATCTCACGCTGTACGGCCAGATACCCATAGACCACCGCCAGGGCGATGTTGGCCAGCATGAACACGCCGACAAGCTTGAAGGTGAGTCTCATCGCAACTCTCAAAACCAAAAACCATTGGGGCATTTTGCCCCAACGGGGACTTTTGGGGCGCGCCCGGGCCGGTTCCCTCGTGCCCTGGTGGTCGCTTCCCGGTGAAAAAAGCCGCCCTATTCCTATCCATAATAACCGCTTTCGACAAACGCGAGCGGTTTGGCATCCGGTGTGCATTATGGCGGGCATCAACCGGCCTGGCAACGGTCGGGAGAGTCTCGAAGGGGAATCTAACGGTGAAGTGCTCGTGGAAGCTGGCCCGGATCTCAGGGATCGACATTTACCTACACTGGTTCTTCCTGATCGTACCCGCCTGGGTCGCACTGACCTGGCTAGCCACCGGGTCCCTTCTGGTCTCGGCGGTCAGTGCGTCCCTTTCTATTTTAGCCGTGGTTGTGTGCGTGTTGCTGCGCGAGTTTGGCCACGCGGCCCGGAGCGAGGCGGCGGCGACCTTGCGAGCGTCCCGTGAAGCATCCGCGGTTCGCCCGGAGCCGTGCAGTTCGGTCCTGACGCTGCCCGCACATGCCCGCGCCGACGAAGTTGCCGGCGTGTTGTTCTCGCCGCAGAACTACTTTCCCGTCCTGCAAGGCGGCAAAGTCGTGGGGGTACTATCGAAGTCCAGGCTCTTGCGAGCACTGGCCAATGAACATGGCGACCGCCTGGTCGCCGAATTGATGACCGGCGATTCGGGGCCGGAACCGAGTTTGGCGTACACGCATGTGGAGATGAGATCCTAGAACCCTAAGAAAAGAGGAACGTGTTATGAGTTTCGACTGGAAAAAGGTTTCCCTGACGGCGATCGCAGTGCCGCTCTTGGCGGTCGCCGTGGTGGCGGCGTCGCTACCCACGCAGAAGACAACTCCCAAGGCGCCGGCAATGGCTCCCGCGGTCGGGGCTGCGCAATCGCTGTCGCAAGCCTTCCGCGACACGGTCAAGGCCGTGCGGCCCGCCGTCGTGCTGATCACGAGCGAATCAGTCATTCCTGTGAAAATGCAGGACCAGGAGCCGGACGGCGAGGACTTGTCGCCCGACAGTGGGCTTGGCGAGCTGCCTTTCGGCCGGAGTACGCCGGGTATGCCCGATCTTGGCAAGTTCTTCAGAGGTCTACCCCACCAGGCGCCCAAGCACGGGCACAGCGGAATGGGATCGGGACTGGTGATCGATGCGTCGGGCATCATCCTTACCAACAACCACGTCGTCAGCGGCGGCGGCCAGATCACCGTGCGATTGCAGGACGGTCGGGAGTACAAGGCCGCCAAGGTCGTCACCGATCCGAAGACCGACCTGGCCGTGGTGCGAATTGAGGGGGCCGACCAGCTCACGGCGGCCCGGCTCGGCGACAGCGACGCCGTCGAGGTCGGCGACTGGGTCTTGGCCGTAGGGCATCCCTTCGGCCTGGAAGGAACGGTGACGGCCGGGATCATCAGTGCCAAGGGCCGCGGGATCGGCATCACCGAGGAGGAGAACTTCATCCAGACCGATGCGGCCATCAACCCCGGCAACAGCGGCGGTCCCCTGGTGAACCTCAACGGCGAGGTGATCGGGATCAACACGGCAATCTCCTCCAGCAGCGGCGGCAACGAAGGTGTGGGATTTGCGATCCCGATCAATCTGGCCAAATGGGTCTCCGGCCAGTTAACCGCCAGCGGCGAGGTGCATCGGGCTCGCCTCGGCGTGATGATCCAGCCTTTGACCCACGAGCTGGCAACGCAGTTCGGCCTGAAGTCTCACGAAGGGGTCCTGGTGGCTGAAGTCACGCCGGACAGCCCGGCGGCCAAGGCCGGCCTGAAGTCGGGCGACGTGATCGTCGAGTTCGCCGGCAAGGCCGTGGCGACGCCACAGGAGTTACAGGCAACCGTCGAGCAGACCCAAGCCGGTCAGACGCCATCGGTCGCCATCGTCCGCGACGGCAAGCGGATGACCCTCAAGGCGAGCCCCGCGGAAACGCCCGCCGACAAAACTGGCAGCAACCTGCGGGAGAATGCCGGCGAGCCGACCTCGCGACTGGAGAAGCTGGGCCTTGAGGTCCAGCCGCTCACGCCAGAATTGGCCAAGCAACTGGAGATCCAGGCGGACCACGGCGTGGTGATTACGAACGTCGCTGCCGGGAAGTTGGCCGAGCGTGCCGGACTGGCCGGCGGGATGGTCATCGCCGAAGCCAACCGCAAACCGCTGAAGACGGCCGGCGATCTGGTCAAGGCACTGGATGAGAAGTCGATGGCCAAGGGAGTCTTACTCCTGGTGAGAACGTCCCACGGGAGTCGTTTCCTCGTGATTCACGACTAAACCTGCCTCACCTTGATCACGGAAGGGAGCCAAGCCATGTGCGAACGGGAACCCTCCGGAGTGCCGCAGAACAACGAGTTGACATCCCGAGATTCTGGTGCGGCACCCGGAGGTCCCTTCCCACATGCCACAATCTCCTCCGACAACCAGGAACCCCGGCAACACCGCTATGGCCTGCGATTCCTGATCGCGGTGATCCGGGGTTCCACCCCGCAGCCGCCTTTGCGGAGAAACACGTAGCAGGCACATTGAGATCGATATCCGGTTGATCCGCCCGAGGAACGCGACCATGGAAACCAACAACGCTGATACGCTCGCCGTCTACTTCCAGGAAATCACGCGAACCCGGCTCTTGACCCCGGCCGAAGAACAGGGCGTAGCCCGGGAAGTTCAGCGGACCCGCCGGGCGTATTGTCGAACGATGCTGACTACTGATTACTTATTGAAGGCCACCCTGGACATGGCCGCCAAGGTGTCCGACCGGACACTTCGCGTCGACCGTATTCTGGAGATTCCAGGCAAGCTCGGCCTGACCAAACGGCACGTGGCCGATCAGGCAGGCTCCCAGGCCAGCATCCTTCGCTCCCTGCTGGACAAGAACCGCGTCGACTTTCGCAATGCGATTGACAAGCGTCGACCGATCGATGGTCGCCGTCAGACGTGGCGGCGGCTGACGCTGCGGCGCAGGGAGGCCGCCTGCCTGGTGGGAAAGCTTCGTTTTCGCATGGTCCATCTGGAAGTGTCCCTTCGCCAACTGCGGGGAATTGCCGGCTCGATGACGGCCCTGCGAACGCAACTCGCCCACCTACAGCCGCGGCCGGAGACCGAGGGCCTGCGGCGCCGACTCCGCCATCGGCTGCACCGCCTGATGAGACTCACCGGGGAGAGCCCTCGCACCCTGGAACGCTATTTCACCCGAACAAGCCGACTCCAAAAGGCGTACCACGCCGCTTACCACAAGCTCGTCGTCCCCAACCTGCGGCTGGTCGTCTCGATTGCCAAGCACCACTGCACCGAAAACAACAAGCTCCTCGACTTGATCCAGGAAGGGAACGTGGGCTTAATGCGGGCCGTAGAGAAGTTCGACATCCGCAGGGGCACCCGGCTCTCCACCTACGCCACGTGGTGGATCCGCCAGGCCATTTTGCGGTTCCTTCTCGACCAGGGCCACAGTTTCCGCATCACGGCCGGCGCGGCGGGAAAACTCAGCCGCATACGTGCCGCCGGGCAGCGACTGCTCCAGAAAAACGGAGCCAAGCCGAACCTCGAAGAGTTGGCCGGCTCCGCTGGGCTCTCGCCACCAGAAACGGAGTCGCTCTTGCGGATTGACCGCGATCTCCTACCGCTTGACGAACCGTGCCTTGACACGGCCGATTCCGAACTCAGCAATTTTATCTGCGATACCCGGGAGGATAATCCCTGGAAGCGGATGGACAGCGATGCGCTGCGTCGCCGGCTGGACCGGAGCCTCGCTGGGCTCAATCCGCGCGAGCGGGAGGTGATCCGGCTACGCTTCGGCTTCGACGACGGCCGGGCGAGGACCTTGCGGGACATCGGCGAAATGCTCCAGGTCTCTCGCGAAAGGATCCGCCAGATCGAGCAGGCGGCCATGAAGAAGCTGCGTCAGCCCACGCTGGCCAAGAAGCTGGTGCCATTCCTGGAAGGGCCCCATTTCCTCCAAACCTGCCCGCCTTCCAAGCCCCTCCCCCTTCCTCCCGGCGAACCAGGTCTGAGTGCCTCGGACTGGAAAAAAAGCTCTTCGGTCAATTGGAGCAGGAAACGATCATGAACCAGACTGCCACGAAGGCATCGCACAAGAATCCACCATCCGATGACCGTTCGACACGGACGGATGAAGACCTGTTGTTGACCTATGCCAACCAGTTCGATCGCAGGGCGTTCGAAGAGCTTGTCCGGCGTTACGAACGGAAACTCTACACCTATCTCCGAAACTACCTAGGCGACGCTGGACTGGCTGAGGACGCCTTTCAGGGGACGTTTCTCCAGGTACACCGTAAGTGCCGTCAGTACGACGCAGCCCAGGCGGTCCGCCCTTGGCTCTACGCGATTGCCACCAACCAGGCCATTGATCTGCTGCGCTCGAATCGCCGGCACAAGGCAATCAGCCTCAACGTCGCGGCTTATAGCGACGGTTCGAGCGACGCCTTGCGGCCACTCCAGGACCTGCTGCCCGGTAATGAGCCAGATCCGGACGCGCAGGTGGATTCAGCCGAAACACGCGAGACGATTCAGGCGGCCATCGACAAACTCCCCAACCGGCTGAAGCAATCACTGATCTTGGTTATGTACCAGGGTATGAGGTACCAGGACGCAGCCGAGTCGCTGGGAATCCCCGTGGGGACCGTGAAGAGTCGGGTCCACATGGCAGTCGCAAGGCTGCAAGCAGCCCTCCACGACCGTCTCCGCGAGGCGGTAGCGCTCGGCACGTGAATCCAGAGATTACTTACCGCGAATGTCCGGGGCCGTAAGGTGCCTTGCGCCGCATGGCATAGCAACGATCCAAGTCCTGGGACGCACGCATATCGGGTCGCTCCGATGACGATCATCGCAACTATTCTCAACCGTCTGCGGTTTCGGTACACTAGCCTGCGCGATCCTGACGCGGGTGGAACACCATCTGCACGGCTGGGCATCGCGCCAACCGCAGCAGCCACCAGGCCGCACGCCGCATACCACTCCACCTCACGCCCAAGACGTACCTTGCAGCCACCACCTGCCGAGTCCCGGCTCGCCGATTTGGTATGAGTACAAGCCGGTCTCGCAGAATAAAGCGCCTTCCGCGAGGGCACGCTGATGAGATTGCCTAGATTCCATTCATGCACTTGGTCCGACGAGGAACAGGTCAAGCTCGCGCGATCCAACCTCCACGGGCCTGTACGAGAGTCGCCCGGATCGCTTGCGGACAAGGAACTTCACCTGTGGGTCACCTACCCCACGGTAAAACAGGCGAAAAGGAAAGGCAAGCAGACCAAGTCCCGCCGCGAGGCCGTAAAGCTGTGGGCGGTGATGATCATCGAGGCGTTGCAGCAGACCGATGCCTTCACCTATGAAGTCACTTTGAAGCGGATCTTCAAACGGGACGACCGCACGATCAAGGTATGGGTGAGCAACGACCCCGACGATCAGTCCGACGAGGCGGGCGTGTTCGGTTTCGTCTCGCCGCTGCCGCCGCTGCTAACGTCGCTGGAGCAATACATGAGCCAAGTGGTTGCCAAGAGGGTCTACGATGCGATTGTACAGACCTGGCTTGCAGGGGCGTGAGCGGCAGCAAGAGCAGCGCCATTTGGTCACCGATGCGGCCATGCCCCGAAGGTGCCGATGGGGCCGCAATCGCGATGCCCTGTGGACCTACCGCTCTGAGCGTGAAATCATAGCCCACATGCACCGGGACGGAAAATCGCAGACTCGAATCGCCGAGCGACTGGGCCGCGACAAGAGCACGGTCTCCCGCGAACTGCGACGTAACCGCAGCCGCAACGGTTACTGGGCGGTGGCTGCCCAGCGGAAGGCCGAGCGACGCCGGAGTGAGCGGCCGTGGGTGGCCAAGATGGATCGACCGGATGTGCGTAAGTATGTCACTAGGCGGTTGCGTTGGCGGTGGTCCCCCGACGAGATCGAAGGACGCTGCGCGTAGCGATTTTCCGAGCGATCGGCGGCGGCAGATTTCGCACCAGACGATTTACACCTGGATTCGTGCCGAGGAGGCCGCGGGCAAACACTGGCAGCGTCATCTGCGACGCCTGGGGCGAAAGCGGCAAGACCGGGAAAACCGGGGGCGGCTCCCTGCCAGCGTGAGTATCGAGGGACGCCCCTCGGTCGTCGATCGGCGAAGTCGCTTCGGCGACTGGGAGGGGGATACGATCGTAGGTGCCAATCGCCGTGGCGGAGCGGTAACGCTCGTGGAGCGAAAATCGGGATACTTGTTGCTGGCCAAGGTCCCCAACTTACAGGCAGCGACCGTCCGCCAAGCCGCCGCGCAAAAGTATGCGACCACACCCAAGACCCTGCGGAAGACCCTGACGCTGGACAACGGCAAGGAGTTTGCCGAGCATGAGCGGTTGGAGGTTGAAGCCGCACTGCGGATCTACTTTGCGAAGCCCTACAGTGCCTGGCAACGCGGCACAAACGAGAACAGTAACCGTTCACGGCCCGGAGGCGTTTTTTTGCTAAACTGACCTGGACACGGAGGGCGATGTTCGGCAACAACAGTGGGATGCCACTGGGAATCACGGAAGAAATCATTGCCCGCCAGTCGCCGGAGGCTCAGGCCATCATTCGCCTGTTGCTGGCGGAGATTGCCAAACTGGAGGCACGCATCAAGGAGTTGGAAGGGGGGCGAAAGACGCCCCAGAATTCGTCTTTGCCGCCGAGCAGTGTGCATCCCCATGCCAAACCCGCATCGTCCAAGCGTAAGTCGAAGAAGAAACGCGGCGGACAGCCGGGGCACAAGAAACATGAGCGGCCGTTGATTCCCACCGAGGACTGCGACGACGTGAAGCCTCTCAAACCGACCGAATGCCGCCGCTGCGGCGAAGAACTCTCCGGCAGCGATCCCGAACCTCTGCGGCATCAGGTTTGGGAATTGCCCGAGATCAAGCCGCACGTGACCGAATACCAGCGGCATCGACTGGAATGTCCGGCGTGTGGGGAAACGACCTGTGCGGAACTGCCTTGCGGCGTGCCTCAGGGGCAGTCGGGGCCGCGATTGATGGCCTTCACCGCGCTGCTGATGGCCTACTATCGCCAAAGCAAGCGACGCACGGCCGAGTTCCTCAGTACGCTGCTTGGTCAACCCTGCTGTCCGGCGCTTGCCGTGAAGATCGAAAACCAGGTGACGGCGGCGGTGCGGCCGTCCTACGAGGCGTTGACGGCCCGACTGCCCGCCGAGGAGCAGTTGAACATCGACGAAACGGGGACCAAGCAGGAAAACGACAAGGCTTGGCTGTGGACGTTCGTCGCCCAGACGTTCACCGTGTTTGCGGTGCGTGCCACGCGCGAGGCCACGGCACTGACCACCTTCTTGGGCGAAGCGTTCCACGGCATCGTCACTTGCGATCGGGCCAAAATGTACTGGCATCTGGGCAGTTTGCAATGGTGCTGGGCCCATTTGAAACGCGATTTCCAGGCGATGATCGACAGCGGTGACCCTCGCGCAAAGCACCTCGGTTGCCGTTTGCGACATGCGGCGTGCGAGTTGTTCGAGCACTGGGCCGACTATCGGCAGGGCAGAATTTCGCGGGCGGCATTGCTGCGCCGGATGGGACCTGTTCGCCGCAACGTCGAGCGTTTGCTGCTGCGCGGCACCCAATGCGGTCACGCCGATACGCGCGGCACGTGCCGGGAACTGTACAAACACCGCCCGTGGCTGTGGACGTTCTTGCGTCACGAAGGGATTGAACCGACGAACAATGCGGGCGAACGATCGCTGCGTCATGCGGTGATTTGGCGAAAACTTTCCTTTGGGACTCAAAGTGTCAGCGGCAGCCGCTTCGTCGAGACGATGTTGACGGTGGTGGAAACCTGCCGCCAACAGCATCGCAACGCATTCGCCTTCTTGACTCAAGCGGTCGCAACTCATCTCGCCCACCAACCTGCCCCTTCATTGCTCTCCGGGGCGTGAACGGTTACACGAGAACACCAATGGCTTGGTCCGCGACTTCTTTCCCAAGGGCACGGACCTGGCCAACCTTCCGGAGCATCGTTTCACCAAAGTTCAACAACTTCTCAATGACCGTCCGAGAAAACGCCTGGGCTATCGAACTCCCAACGAAGTTCTCGCCTCACACCCACAAGTTGCAATTGAGACTTGACAGCGGGATCTACTTCTTCTTGACATTCACCTTGAAGGTAGTCTTCTCGCCTTTGCTGTTCTTCACCGTCACCAGGTGGGTGCCTTCCTTGGCGTCTGGGGAAGCCGTGATCTTCACGGTGTTGCCTTCCAACGCGGCTTTCAGTCCGGCTTCTTCCGGCACATCGACACTCTCAGCCTTGCCCGTTTTCACGTCGATCGCCGACTGTGAGGCGGGGACAATGTCGAGTACTTCAGCGCCCATCACGAGGGCTTCGCTGTTCTTGGTGGCGCCGGCAGGTGTTCCGCCGTTGGAGTCCGCGCCCGCGCTCTTGTGAGGCAGACTCGGTGGTGGCCGATCGACCAGCATGAAGTACCAGACCATGACGCCAACGAACATGGCCACTCCCCCCACCGCACCCAGGAGAATGGCGACGCGACTGCCGCCCTTCTTGACCTGCGACTCCGATCCGACGGGCTCTTGGGTCATCTTGTCCACCTTCGTTTCGTTCACAGGTGTATCTCCGTGGTTTCCAGTTGCACGCCAATGGCGGCCGGTTCGGCATGAACCGCGGTTGTCTCCGCTCCAGTCTAATGCAGGAGGTCGCTGGCCCGCTTGACCTCGTCGGCCGTTCCGTGGACAACCAGGAGAAGTGTGTCGTTCTTCACCTGGGTCTGTATTGCAAGATGCTGTCCTTCGGAATCCCGATGCTGTACAGGCCCGCGCCGAGGGCGCTATCACTCGTGCGGAACTGCGCTCGCGGGTGTGCTTCCTGAAGGCTTATTCAGCAGGCGATTGAGCGAATCTATCGCCTTCTGAACTTCCGCAAGCTGAACCCTGGCTTGATCCAACACCGTATTGCGAAGCGGCGCCTGGGCTTCGCTCTGCGGGACTCCCGGCGAAGTGAATAGAGGCGCTAAGTGCTTCGTCGAGCGTAGGCTCCATGACGACCTTGTTTCCTGTCGCTGCAATGACGCGTTTGAGTTGCGGAAAATTCGCGCCTTCCGCCTTGAGATACAGCGGAACTACGTAGAGGAAGGAATTCTCAATGGGAATCACGACAAGTTTCCCCCGAAGTACTCCTGAACCCTTTTGATCCCAGAGCGTCAGTTGTTGCGAAATAAGCGTGTTCTGGTCGATCATCGCTGAAATCTGGTTTGGCCCATAGATCAGCTTCTCCTTGGGAAGCTCGTAAAACAGCATTTTCCCGTAATCGGGAAAATCGCACTTCGCGGCCAACCAAGAGATCATGTTGTCCCTGTTTTGCGGAGTGTAGGGACTCATGATGAGGAACTCCAACTGGTCGCTCCCGGGAAGCTTCATCAGGATGTAATAGGGTTCCATGGGAGCCACTTGGCCGTTGTACTTCTCCAGTGGCGGCACCCAAAGATCTTCCCGGTTGTAGAAGACCTGAGGATCAGTCATGTGGAAGCTCTCGTATTGAGCTGCTTGGATTCCGAAGAGATCCTGAGGATAACGCAGGTGGAGTTTCAGATCGGGCGAGAGTTCGCTCAGGTCCTTGAAAACGCCGGGAAATGCAGCCCGATAAAGCGCCAGCACGGGATCATCGGGATCCATGACGTAGAAGGAGACCGTGCCGTCGTACATGTCGACGATGGCCTTGACGGAATTGCGGATGTAGTTCAGCCCGCTGCCGAAGCCCTCCCTGTGAGGATTCGAATAGGGAAAGTGGTCTGAAATAGTGTAGGCATCCTGGATCCAATACAGTTTGCCTTCACTCACTACGGCGTAAGGATCTGCATCAAGACTCAAGAAGGGAGCGATCTGCGACACACGCTCCTGCACGTTCCGCCAGATCTGGATCCGGCTTTCCGGCCTGAGATAGGAGGTCAACAATATATTGATGTCGGCCTGCGTCCAGGCGAACAAGAGCCTCTTGCCGAGGCTATCGAGCGGAATTCCACCGGTTCCTCGATAGCTGGCGTAGACATTCTGATTGCCCTTCGGGTAATCAAATTCCTTGACGCCTGTGGCAACGATCCTGGAACCCGGCGTTGCCCCCCCATAGTAAATGGCCGCCTGAGTAATTTTCAAGCCGTGCGAGCATTCGGGTGGAACGTTCTCGATAAGATACTCCGGAAACCCTCCGGGCGTGATGTTTGAGACGAAGTTCATGACGGCGCCTTCGCCATGCGTGAATTGCAGGTTTTCATTCACCCACGTTTGCGCCTTGGCAGGAAGTTCTCCAGATAACTCGCGGGTCGAAAGCATCACCTGGTGATAGCCGTCCGCCAAATGGTACCGATCCGTATCCACGTTGTAGAACTGGTAGTAGAGACGTATGGCTTGAGTCTGCTGATAGGTCTGAAGCAACGGACGCGAATCCCAGAGACGGATGTTTTGAATAGTGCCCTGATTCCTCGCAATCACTGCCGGCGTTAAATCCTCCATTGCCGGGTAGGACGTCTCTTGGATTGCGTCTAGTTTGTACGCTTTTCGAGTGAACTCGATGTAACTCTTCAAATAGGGAGTTTCCTTCGCGAGTTCGTTGGGCTGCACCACGAACGTTTGAAAGAGAGCGGGCACTGCCAGGATGGCCACAACGTACAGCGCCAGGTAGGCGCCTACCCCGATCGCCAAGGCTTTCCCTCGCGGACGGAAGAAATTGAGCACGAGAAGTGCGCAAGCCGCTGCCGAGACGCCGATCATGATCCAAAGGGCAATCATGGTCACATGGGACGCCGTATATCCAACTCCATAGACCACGCCCGTCGTGGAGTACAAAAGGCCGTACCGATCCAGGTAATAACCCCATCCAAGGGCAGCGGCCAGGATGAAAAGGAGTACGGAAAGATGCGGAACGGCATTCCCCCAAGTTTCGAGTTGCCGACCGCTCTTGAGTCGCATTAACTGGAAGTACGCGTACGGGCAAACGACGCCAACTATCGCCAGCACCGTCAAAAACACGAGCCTGTCTTGCAGAAGTTGATAGAACGGAAGACTAAAGAGATAAAACCCCACATCGACTCCGAAGACGGGGTCTGAAAACCCGCAGGAACCGCCATAACGAAAGCGGAGATAAGTGTCCCATTGCGTAGAGAAGCCAAACGCAAAGATCGCAGCGACTACAGCGGAGGCGAGTAGCATGGCTCGCATCACAACACGGCGGGAGACAGTGATACCCCGTATTTCGATTACACGAGTCTTATCGAGAGCGCCAGCCTTCTTTGGCGTGTCGTCTTCAGCCAGCGCGAAGCTGTTTCCGGCCGCCTGACGGATATTGATCCAAAGGAAGAGAAACACGCCGATGAAGGCAGCGCAAGCCATTCCCCACTTGACGGAAAGCAGCGTCCAGAAAATGCCCGCGTAATTGAGTTGCCGCATCCACAGCCACTTCTGAAGCAACTGCGGGATCACCGTCAGGGCGACAAGAACCAGGACCGCAAGCACCACCGCTGTTACAAAATACCTCTTCATCGGACTGCCTCCTTGGGCCGGGTTAGCCTTTCGTCGATGTTGGTGCGGGTATGGCTCGGACCTCTTCGCGGTTTCCTACGATCCTGAAATTAGACGCCAACGGCGGCCGGTTCGGCATGAACCGTGGTTGTCTCCGCTCGCGTCTGGTTCAGGAGGTCGCTGGCCCGTTTCACCTCGTCGGCGGTGCCATGGAGAACCAGGAGGAGTTTGTCGTTCTTCACCTGGGTCTCGTATTGCAAGATGCTGTCCTTCGGAATCCCGATGCTGTACAGGCCCGCGCCGAGGGCGCTAAGCCCGGCGAAGAGGGCAGCCTCTTCGAGCGCGCCGACGATCCACATTACCAGCGGCCCCGCCACGAGCAACTGACCGACGCCCGGCACCCAGAAGAACGCGGAGCCGAACAGCAGCCCCCAGAAGCCGCCCCAAAATGCCCCCACCTTGCCCCAGTACATCATGCGGTCGCCGGTGGTGTAGTAACCGACGACGTGCTCGTCCGTGTGGTAATCCTTGCCGACGATCGAGAGCTTCTTCATGTCGAAGCCGTCCTTCTGAAGTTCGCGGACGGCGTCTTCAGCTTGGGCGTGAGATCCGAAGACCGCAACGACGGAGTTCGTGTTGGACATCATTTGGTTCCTTGCCTTTCGTTACAGAGTTACGTAGTCATCAGCCAGGAGCACCATGCTCCTGCCTCTCCTCAACCCCCGAAATGTCCCCGGGCAAGCTGCCCGGCAACCCCACCGGCGCGCGTGTTACGCGCCGAGCATGAGCCTGCTACCGGCCATTCCTTAGGAAAGGCCCCAACAGTTCGAGCGGCAAAGGAAGGATGATGCTGGAATTCTCACCCGAGTCCACGCCCGCAAGAGCTTGGAGGTAGCACATCTGCATCGCCACGGGATAGGGCCTCATGATCTGGGCGGCTTGCCGGAGTTTACGGATGCAACTCGACAGGTACAAGGCGACCAGTGCCAAGGCGATCCCCAGACCAATTGCAGTATTGATCATCCCCATGGCTTGAACCTGTCAAAAATGGTTTCTCTGAAGAAGCCGAAAACAAAAAAAGCCGACGTGGTGGAACACCCGAAGGCGTTCGACCACGTCGGCTTACTCAGCAACGAGCCCCCCGCGCAAGCGAGTTGCTCTCTATCTAGTCATCCGACGACTATGAATCGTTCGCTGGCGGAGGCACGCTCAAAGCCGTACTCCCCCCCACGACACTGTGATTGTACGGCGAGGAACGAGAAAAGCAAGTGGGTTCCCAAGTTCTCGCAAAAAATGCATCCGGTCGATTTTCATACGGGTCACTCGCTTCGATCTTCGCTCAGCAGCCTTTCTCAATTTGCTCATCGCCCCGCACTGGATTTGTCGGACCCGCTCTTTGGTTACGCCCATCGAAGCTCCGACTTGATTCAAGGTCAGCGGCTCCTGGCCACGAGTAAGGCCAAAACGACTCGTGCCAATCTGTCGCTCCCGCTCGTCGAGTCGCTTGAGGATCAGTCTAGCCGAAAAACGGCCGGCTTGAAGTGATCCCTGGCAAGGCTATTGGCCAGGCGACGCAACCTTAAAAGAGTCAACGACTTGCAACATCACCCCTTGCATCCCCCGTTCATCGCCGTAGAATGCCGGATAGATGAATTCGTCGGATGACTAGATGAAGAGCAACTCGCTTGCGCGGGGGGTTCGTTAACGAGTAAGCCGACGTGGTTGAATACCGCTGGGTATTCGGTCACGTCGGTTTTTTTGTTTTCAGTGGTGCGGCACCGTGCAATGGCTTCTCGAAGCCCCTTCGTAAAGAGGATCCACTGGAGCATCGGTCGTCGCGAACAAAGTGGCGGGGGTTCGGGCCTGCCTAATTCACGAAACCTTTTCGACGCACCAAGGCGTCGAGGACGACGATTTGAACATGATCTGCCTCGGGGGCCTCGTAGTCGGTCACGCACTCGCCTGGGAACTGATTCAAACATTTCTCGCCGCGCGATCCAGCGGTGCAGAACGTCATCGTCGCCGCCTGGCTAAAGTGGCAGAACTCGAAGGCCGGGAGATACCCTAATGAAGGACACGCCGGAACGCGACCTCCGACAGGTGGTTCTCTTGCGACACGGGGAAAGCGTTTGGAACAAGGAAAACCTCTTTACCGGTTGGACGGACGTTGACTTGTCCGATCGCGGCAGAGAAGAGGGGCAGGATGCCGGCCGTGGCCTGAAAGAGCACGGGTTTACCTTTGACGTCGCGTTCACTTCCGTATTGAAGCGTGCGATACGGACCCTGTGGTTGCTGCTCGACGAGATGGAATTGATGTGGATTCCCGTCCACCGGGATTGGCGATTGAACGAGCGGCATTACGGCGCCCTGCAAGGGCTGAACAAAGCCGAGACGGCCAAGAAGTTCGGCGAGACGCAGGTCAAGCTGTGGCGGCGAAGCTACGACATCCGTCCGCCCGCCCTCGAAGAGGAAGATCCACGACATCCCCGGCACGATGCGCGTTACAGGGAACTCAGCCAGGAAGAGATTCCCGCCACGGAATGTTTGAAGGATACCTTGGTACGCTTCTTGCCATGTTGGCACGATCGCATCGCGCCGATGGTTTGTTCCGGGAATCGCGTGCTGTTAGCAGCGCACGGAAACAGCCTCCGTGCGCTGGTCAAGCATCTCGACGGAGTGTCCGATGCCGATATCGTCAAGTTGAACATCCCCACCGGTATCCCGCTGGTATACGAGCTGGACGAGGATTTGAAGCCGATCCGCCACTATTATCTCGGGGATGCCCAGCGCGTGCAGAAGGCGATGCAGGCCGTGGCGAGCCAGGCACCGCCGAAAGACTAACAGGAGGGGCTCCTGTGGAACAATGATGAGTGAGCAGAAAGGATTCTATCCATGAAAGTAGGTATTGTAGGGAGTGGGGCCGTCGGAAGCAGCGCGGGTTATCGACAGGTGACGGACGCTTACATTGCCGGCATCGAAGCCCGGGCTGCCCGAGGGAAGCCCGTGAAGCACGTGGCCTCGGTGGCCAGCTTCTTCGTGAGCCGCATTGACGCGCTGGTGGATCCGCTGCTGGAAAAACGTATCGCGCAAGGCGGCCCCGAGGCGGACGTCGCGAAACAAGTGCATGGGCAGGTTGCGGTCGCCAGCGCGAAGATGGCCTATCAGATCTACAAGGATATCTTCGGCAGCGCTCGGTTCAAGGATCTTGCCGGCCAGGGTGCTCGTGCGCAGCGGCTGCTGTGGGCCAGCACGGGCACCAAGAATCCGGACTACCCCGACGTGAAATACGTCGAAGCGCTCATCGGACCGGACACGGTCAACACGGTCCCGGTCGAAACCCTCGATGCGTACCGCAACCACGGCGATCCGCTGGCCCGCTTGGAGCAAGATGTCCAACGCGCCGGCTGGGTCTTGGAGCGATTATCGGAGCTAGGCATCGGCATCGACAAGGTGACGCAGCAGCTTGAGGACGAAGGTGTCGAGAAATTCAACAAGCCGTTCGACAAACTGATGGAGACCTTGAAGGGAAGGTCATGAGCAAACAAATACGTGTTAGCCACGCGATATACAGCCTTCTACCCACGGAAGTCGAAGGATTCGATTCCTTGGCTGAGCTTGCCCTGGATCTGCGATGGTCGTGGAATCATGCTACCGACAAAGTGTGGCGGCAGCTTGATCCCGAACTGTGGGAACTCACGCATAACGCCTGGGTTGTCTTGCAGACGGTCTCGCGCGACCGGATCGAGTACGTGTTGGCCGATCCCGTGTTTCGCAAGAATGTTGATGGGCTGGTGCGGACCAGGCGGCAAGCGGTGGAGACGCCCGCGTGGTTTCAGCAGACCCACGCGCAATCTCCCCTGACGTGTGCCGCATATTTCAGCATGGAATTCATGTTGAGCGAAGCTTTGCCCATCTACTCGGGCGGGCTTGGCAATGTAGCCGGGGATCAACTCAAAGCCACCAGCGATCTGGGCGTGCCAGTGGTCGGCGTCGGGCTGTTGTACCAGCAAGGCTATTTTCGCCAGGTGATCGACAAGGACGGAGCACAACAGGCCCTCTTCCCGTATAACGATCCCGGACAGTTACCGATCACGCCTTTACGCCAGGCGAATGGCGAGTGGTTGCGGTTGGAGATCGCCTTGCCTGGTTACTCGGTATGGCTGCGCGCCTGGCAGGTCCAGGTCGGCAGAGTGAAGCTTTACCTGCTGGACAGCAATGACGCGGCGAACTTCCCCGCCCACCGAGGGATTACGAGCGAGCTGTATGGCGGCGGGCCGGAGCTGCGTCTGAAACAAGAACTGCTCCTAGGGATCGGTGGATGGCGGCTGCTTAGTGCGCTTGGCATCCAGCCGGAAGTCTGTCATCTGAACGAAGGGCATGCGGCCTTTGCCGTGTTGGAACGCGCCCGCAGTTTCATGCAAGAGACCGCGCAGCCCTTCGAAGTCGCGCTGGCCGTCACAAGAGCGGGGAATCTCTTCACCACTCACACGGCCGTGGCCGCCGGTTTTGACCGTTTTGCTCCGGCCCTCATCGAGCAATACCTCGGTCGCTATGCCCAAGAAAAGCTTGACATTTCGGTCCACGATTTGCTTGCCTTGGGCCGCCAGAACCCGAACGACTCGTCGGAGAGTTTCAACATGGCCTATTTGGCAATCCGCGGGAGCGGGGCGGTCAACGGCGTGAGTCGCTTGCACGGGCAGGTGAGCCGGCACATCTTCGAGCCGCTCTTTCCGCACTGGCCGGAGGACGAAGTACCTATCGGACACGTGACCAACGGAGTCCACATGCCGAGTTGGGACTCGAAGGCGGCGGACGATCTTTGGATGGGTGTCTGTGGAAAGGACCGCTGGTTGGGGACGACGGAAATCCTGGAGCATGACATTCGCCGGGTTTCCGACGCGGACCTCTGGCAACTGCGCACCGCCAACAGCACGTGTTTTGTTAAATACGTTCGCCAGCGCGTCTCCATGCAACTTGCCGGCTCCGGTGCGTCCCCCGAGGCGGTTGACAGTGCGAAGCATCTGTTTGATCCCAATGCGTTGATGCTGGGCTTTGCGCGCCGCTTCGCCACCTACAAGCGACCGAACCTGCTGCTGCATGACCCGAAGCGGCTACTTCGCCTGTTGACCAATCGCGAACGGCCGGTGCAAGTCATCCTTGCCGGCAAGGCCCATCCAGCGGACGAACCGGGGCAGGCACTGATTCAGGAATGGATACGCTTCATTCGCCGGCCCGAGGCCCGTCCGCATGCGATTTTCCTCAGTGATTACGATATGCTCCTGACTGAGCACTTGGTGCAAGGGGTCGATGTCTGGCTCAACACACCACGGCGCCCCTGGGAGGCTAGTGGAACGAGCGGCATGAAAGTGCTCGTTAATGGAGGCATCAATCTTTCGGAGTTGGATGGCTGGTGGGCGGAAGCCTACACGCCTGAAGTAGGGTGGGCGATTGGTGACGGCAAGGAACATGGCGACGATCCGGCATGGGACGCTGTCGAAGCCGAGGCACTCTACAATCTGCTCGAACGGGAGGTGATCCCCGAGTTTTATACCCGCGACGATAAGGGCATCCCCACCGCCTGGGTCGCACGGATGCGTGAAAGCATGGCGCGGTTGACACCAGGTTTTTCGGCCAACCGCACCGTTCGCGAATACACTGAGCAACGCTACATCCCGGCTGCGGCAGCTTATCGTGAGCGCGCTGCCGACAACGGCGCCGTGGGCAACCAGGTGGTCAATTGGCAGCACACCCTGGAACAGAAATGGGCTGCGATAAGCTTCGGCGAAGTGAAGGTGCAGACGAAAGCGGCGCAGCACGTATTTGAGGTTCAGGTCAGTCTCAATGATCTCGACCCCAAGATGGTGCGGGTAGAGCTTTGCGCCAACGGCATCGTGGGCAGTGCCCCCGTGCGGCAGGAGATGAATCGCGCTAACCAACCGGCTGGCGCGTCGGGCGGCCACCTTTACAGCGCGGCCGTGTCTGCGGCCCGCCCGCCAGCGGACTATACGGCGCGAGTGATACCTCAGTGTCCCGGGGTGGCGGTTCCCTTGGAATTCGCTCGAATCCTATGGCAACGATGATCACAACGTCCCAACGCGAGTTGCACGATTATATCTCGGAGATCTCCGAGCGCGCTGACGTTCGGGCGGGCTCTCCTCTGCCTTTGGGAACCCAGGAAACCGAAGGAGGGGTTAATTTTGCCATTTTTAGCCGTGATGCCAGCCGCGTTCAACTCGATTTGTTCGACCATCCCGATGACGCATTGCCCGCCCGGGTAATCGATCTGGATTCGGCGCGCAACCGCACCGGCGACGTATGGCATGTTTGGGTGGAGGGGATCAGTCCCGGTCAACTCTATGCTTACCGCGTGGATGGCCCTTACGAACCCAGCGAAGGACATCGTTTCAATTTCAACAGGCTTCTCCTCGATCCCTTCGCTACTGCGATTTCGCGGTTGCCCCCGTGGGATTTTGCGTCGGCACGCGGATATGACCCGTCGGCGCCGGAGCAAGACTTGGCTCTCTCGAATCTGGACAATTCCAGGTCGATGCCGAAATGCGTATTTGTCAACGAGCCCTTCGAGTGGGCTGAAGACCAGCCACCCCGGCATCCATGGTCGAAGACCGTGATTTACGAAACGCATGTTCGCGGTTTTACCATCCATCCCAAGTCGGGCGTGGAGCATCCGGGAACCTACCGAGGTCTGATGGAAAAGATCCCCTATCTCAAAGACCTGGGGGTGACGGCTGTGGAACTGATGCCCGTACAAGAGTTCAATGAAACGTCCATCACGCGGAGGAATCCGCAAACAAATCAACCGCTCGGGAATTACTGGGGATACGATCCCGTGGTTTTCTGTGCGCCCAAAGCTTCCTACAGCAGTTCGGGAGGTTTAGGCCAGCAGAAGCTGGAGTTCAAGGAAATGGTCCGGGCCTTTCACAGGGCCGGCATCGAAGTGATTCTGGACGTGGTGTTCAATCACACGGCGGAGGGAGACGAGCTGGGTCCGACGCTCTCTTTCCGCGGCATAGATAACGCGATCTTCTATACGCTGGCGGGCGACAAACGCTACTACAAGGACTACACGGGCACAGGCAACACCATCAACGCCAACCATCCCGTGGTGCGGGACCACATCTTGGCCGCGCTCCGTTATTGGATGATCGAGATGCATGTAGATGGATTCCGCTTTGACTTGGCGTCGGTTCTCGGCCGAGACGGTGCTGGCAAGCTGCTGGCCAATGCCCCGCTTCTCGAACGGATCGCCGAGGACCCCATCTTGAGAGACGTGAAAATCATCGCCGAGGCGTGGGACGCCGCCGGTGCGTACCAGGTGGGCAGTTTTTCCGAGTGCCGTTGGGCGGAGTGGAACGGCCGATACCGAGATGATGTCCGGCGTTTCTGGCGCGGCGATGAGGGGATGCTCGGTTTGTTTGCCAGCCGCATCTGCGGCAGTGCCGACATCTATACCAAGTCCGGCAAAGGTCCCGAGGGCAGCATCAACTTCGTCACCTGCCACGACGGCTTTACTCTGAACGACCTGGTGAGCTATCGCTACAAACATAATGAAGCCAACGGAGAAAACAACCATGATGGGACCGACGCCAACTTCAGCGAGAACTACGGCTTTGAGGGGGAGACGACGAATACAGGGATCGATGCTTTGCGGAAAGGCCAAATCAAGAACTTCTTGCTGACTCTGTTCGTCTCGCGAGGGGTGCCGATGTTGCTCGGTGGGGACGAGTTTTGCCGCACGCAAGGCGGCAACAACAACGCCTACTGCCAGGACAACGAAACGAGCTGGCACGACTGGAGTTGTCTGGAACGGCACAGGGACATTTTCCGCTTCACCCGTGGCATGATCGCCTTTCGCCGTGCCCATCCGATTCTGAGCCAGGAGCAATTCTACACGGACGACGAAATCCATTGGTTTGGCCCGCACGGAGGATTGTCCAACTGGTCCGACCCGAATTCAAAGCAGTTTGCCTGCCTGATCCATGAAGACCAGCGAAACTCGCTTTACCTGATGTTCAATGCCTGGGCCGAAGCAGCCGATTTCACTTTACCCCCCGTACTGCCGGGTACTCGGTGGTATCTGGCCGTCGACACTTCTCGCGAAACGCACCAAGATCTGTTCGCCGCGGGCAAGGAACCGCTTTGGGAAAATCCACGAAATTACCACCTGAGCCCTCGATCCAGCGCCATACTTCTGGCTCGATAAATGAGCCTGCCGAGGTGGCTGACCACATAACGGAGTTTGAATGAAGTCTACGATCCCGATTACGACGTTGTTTCTGGATGTCGGCGGCGTGTTGCTTACCAACGGATGGGGTCATCAGTCCCGGACGTTGGCCGCCAAGGCGTTCGGTCTGAATCTGGAGGAGATGGAAGACCGGCATCACCTGACCTTTGATACTTACGAAGTCGGCAAACTCACGCTGGAGGAATATCTGAGCCGGACGGTCTTCTACGAGGAGCGACCGTTCACGCGGGACCAGTTCCGGGAATTCATGTTCGCGCAGTCGCAACCTCATCCTGAGATGATCGCGCTGGCCCGCAATCTCAAGGCGCAGCACGGCCTGAGGATCGCGGTGGTCAACAACGAAGCGCGCGAACTGAATTCGCACCGGATTCAAAGCTTCAAGCTGGAGGAGTTCGTGGATTTCTTTATTTCCTCCTGTTTTGTCCACTTCCGCAAACCCGACGCGGACATCTTTCGGCTTGCGCTGGACATCGCCCAGGTGCCAGCCGAACAAGTCGTTTATATCGACGACCAGCCGATGTTCGTCCAAGTCGCGGAAGGTCTGGGGATTCGCGGCATCCGTCACACGGATTACCAGTCCACGCGCGCACAACTGGCCTCGTTCGGCTTACAGCGTGACGAGAGAACGAGCTATGAAACCCGCTAAACCACGCATCCTGACGATCAACGGCGGCTCGTCGAGCATCAAGTTCGCGTTGTTCGAGGCTGGTGACTCGCTCCGCCGGATTCTGGAGGGCGGGATTGAGCGGATTGGACTGCCGGAGGCCGCCTTGCGGGTGAAAGGCTTGGAGCAAGCGGACAACTTCTCGCGACCGGTGACGGCGCCGGATCACACGGTGGCGGTGGGCGCTCTCATGGATTGGATCGAGCAGCGCGTCGGGCGCGATGGATTGACCGCGGTGGGGCATCGCGTGGTGCATGGCGGGCCGAAGTATAGCAAGCCGCAACGAATCACTGCGGAAATGGTGGAGGAACTGCACCGGCTCAGTCCATTCGATCCTGAGCATCTACCGGAGGAGATCCTGTTGACCGGGGCGTTTCATCGCCGATTCCCTGACCTGCCCCAAGTGGCGTGTTTCGACACGGCTTTTCACCATGACCTGCCGCGCGTGGCCCGGCTGTTGCCGATCCCACGCCGCTACGAGGCACAGGGCGTGCGGCGGTACGGGTTTCACGGGTTGTCATACTCGTTCCTGATGGGCGAATTGGCTCGGGTGGCCGGCGCGGAAGCGGCACAAGGCCGCGTCATCCTCGCCCACCTTGGCAACGGCGCGAGCCTGGCGGCGGTGCATCATGGAAAGCCGGTGGACACAAGCATGAGTTTCACCCCGACGGCCGGAGTGCCGATGAGCACCCGAACCGGTGACCTCGATCCCGGACTCGTTTGGTACCTGGCGAACACGGAAACAATGAGCGCCAAGCAATTCAATGAGATGGTCAATTTCCAGTCCGGGCTGCTCGGCGTGTCAGAGACCAGTTCCGATATGCGGGACCTGCTCGACCGTGAAACGCAGGACGTGCGGGCGGCTGAAGCCGTCGCACTGTTTTGTTACCAGGTCAAGAAATGGATCGGTGCATTCGCGGCGGCGTTGGGCGGACTGGAGACGTTGGTGTTCGCTGGTGGCATCGGAGAGAAGGCGCCCACGGTCCGCGCCGGATTTGCGATGGGCTGGGACTGCTTGGAATTGAAATCGACGAAAAGCGAAACGCAGCCAGTGAGGGCGTGATTTCCGCGGCCACTAGCCGGGCCACGGTCCGCGTCATTCACACGGACGAGGAATGGATGATCGCTAAGACGGTTTGCCGCGTTCTCGGACTTGGCTGAAAGAATGGAACCTAGAAGACAAACACCACACTCAATGAACGAAAGGACTGCTACTATGCTAAGCAAAGCCAAAACACTCAAGGGCTACACATTGCACGGCCTCGACGGGGAAATAGGGAAGGTCAAAGACTTCTACTTCGATGACCGCCACTGGACAGTTCGCTATCTGGTCGCCGACACAGGAGACTGGCTTACGGACAGGCAGGTGCTGATCTCCCCCCATGCGCTGGGCGCCGTGAATAGAGAAGAGCGATACATCGCCATTGATTTGACCAAGCAGCAGATCGAGCACAGTCCACCATTGGACAGTGACAAGCCCGTCTCGCTGCAATTCGAGGAAGGGTACATCGCGTATTATGGATGGCCGGTGTATTGGAGCGGCCCGTACGCGTGGGGCCATTCTCCCTACCCGGTGCGTGACCGTGACAAACGACGAGAATCCACCCAAGGTGAGAAAGCGTGGGATCCTCATTTGCGCAGCACTCACGATGTGACCGGCTATCACATCCACGCCGCAGACGGCGAGATTGGCCACGTCGAGGATTTTATCATCGATGACGAAACGTGGGCCATTCGTTATCTAATCGTCGATACACGGAACTGGTGGCCGGGGAAAAATGTCCTGATTTCACCGCAATGGATCGAGCGCGTTAGTTGGAGCGAGTCGGAAGTCTTCGTCAATCTTTCCCGCGACGCCGTCAGGCAGTCGCCGGAATACAGGATGGAGTCTCTGCCAACTCGGGCTTATGAGACCGAACTGCACCTGCATTACGATCGCCTCGGATACTGGATCGATGAACCGGGCGGCGAGAAGCATTTGGAGCGCATTTGAAAACACATTGAAGTATCTTGAACGCAAGCCACGAGGAATTTCAGGAGAATTGAAGTGAGCATTGTCATGAAGGTGAAAACTGGGGTTGAGGAGAACGTCGCCGTGGAAACGGAGAAGATGAACAAGGCGGACGAACCGTTGTCGCCCGAGCTGCTGCGAAAGATGAACGCGTATTGGCGTGCCGCGAACTACCTCTCGGTTGGCCAGATTTATCTTTACGACAACCCGCTGCTGAAGGAGCCGCTGAAACTGTCGCACGTGAAGCCCCTCGTGGTCGGCCATTGGGGCACCACGCCGGGCCAGAACTTCATCTATGTGCATCTGAACCGGGTCATCAAGAAGTATGACCTGGACATGTTCTACATCGCCGGTCCCGGTCATGGCGGCCCGGCGATTGTGGGTAATGTTTACCTCGAAGGTACCTGGAGTGAAGTCTATCCGAACGTCACCCAGGACGAAGGCGGGCTGAAAACACTGTTCAAGCAATTCTCGTTTCCCGGTGGGATTTCCAGCCACGTCGCACCGACGACGCCCGGGTCGATTCACGAAGGCGGCGAGCTAGGGTACTCGCTCAGCCATGCTTTCGGGGCTGCGCTGGACAATCCCGATCTGGTCGTCGCCTGCGTCGTCGGCGACGGTGAGGCGGAAACGGGGCCCCTGGCGACCGCATGGCAGTCCAACAAGTTTCTCAACCCCATTAGCGACGGAGCCGTACTGCCGATCCTGCACCTCAATGGCTACAAGATCAGCAACCCGACCGTCCTGGCCCGCATCGAGCATGAGGAATTGGAGCAATTCTTGCGGGGCTGCGGGTGGACGCCCTACTTCGTGGAAGGTAATGAGCCGGACACGATGCACCAACTCATGGCCGCCACCCTGGACAAGGTCATCGAGGACATCCGGAAAATCCAGGAGAATGCGCGGAACACGAACGACACCACCCGGCCGCGCTGGCCAATGATCGTTCTGAGGTCGCCCAAGGGCTGGACGGGACCGAAAGTCGTCGACGGCCTGCAAATCGAGGGCACGTTCCGGGCGCACCAGGTGCCGATCCTGGTGGATCCCGAGCATCCCGATCATGTCAAGCTGCTCGAAACCTGGATGAAAAGCTACAAGGCCGAAGAGCTGTTCGATGAGAATGGCCGGCTCATGCCGGAATTAGCGGAGTTGGCGCCCAAGGGCGACCGGCGAATGGGCGCCAATCCGCACGCCAACGGCGGCATTCTGCTGCGCGACCTGCGCATGCCGGATTTTCACCTTCACGCGGTAAGCGTGCCTTGGCCTGGCGCCGTGGCAGGCCAAGACACCCTCGTGCTAGGCAAGTTCCTGCGCGACGTGGCCAAGCTGAATCAGGATCAGCGTAATTTCCGCATCTTCGGTCCCGATGAGACGCTCTCCAATCTCCTGGGCGCGGTGTTTGAAGTCACCAACCGTCAGTGGGAGGGCCGGGAAGAAAAGAATGATGAATTCCTCGCGCCCGCCGGTCGCGTTATGGACTCGATGCTCAGCGAGCACCAGTGCGAGGGTTGGCTGGAAGGATACCTGTTGACCGGGCGGCACGGGCTGTTCAACAGCTATGAGGCATTCATTCGCATCGTTGACTCGATGTTCAGCCAGCACGCCAAGTGGCTGAAGGTAACCTTGGAACTGCCCTGGCGCCGGAAGATCGCGTCGCTGAACTACCTGCTCGCCTCCCACGTCTGGCAGCAGGATCACAACGGCTTCACGCACCAGGATCCCGGCTTCCTCGACCACGTTGTCAACAAGAAGGCGGGTATCGTGCGCGTTTACCTTCCGCCCGACGCCAATTGCCTGCTGTCGGTTTTTGATCACTGCCTGCGCAGCCGGCACTATGTCAACGTGGTGGTGGCCGGCAAACACGCGCTGCCCCAATGGCTGACCATGGATGCCGCGGTCCTGCATTGCACGGAAGGCATCGGTATCTGGCAATGGGCCAGCAACGACCAGGGCGCCGAGCCGGACGTGGTGATGGCCTGTTGCGGCGACACCCCCACACTGGAGATTCTGGCCGCCGTTTCCATTCTTCGCCGCCATCTGCCCGATCTGAAAATCCGGGTGGTCAATGTCGTCGATCTGATGAAGCTGCAATCTGCGAGTGAGCACCCGCACGGGCTGAGCGAAACGGATTACGATTCGCTCTTCACCAAAGATAAGCACATCATCTTCGGCTTTCATGGCTACCCCTGGCTGGTCCACCGGCTGACCTACCGCCGGACCAACCGCAACCTGCACGTCCGGGGCTACAAGGAAGAGGGCACCATCACGACGGCCTTCGACATGCGGGTACAGAACGACCTCGATCGGTTCCACCTCGTGCAAGACGTCGTCGATCGCCTGCCGCACTTGGGCTCCAAGGGGACCTATCTGAAGCAGATGATGCAGGACAAGCTCATCGAGCACAAGCATTACATCGACGAGCACGGTGAGGATCTGCCGGAAATCCGGAACTGGAAATGGATGGATCCGAACAATAGCAACGCCGACCCGAGATCATTCGGCATGGGATCGCCGAGGCAGGGAACCAATGAGTGAGATAAAGCACAGTCACCACCAGCACGGAGGGCCGGACAGCGGCAGTGTTCATCATGACCACCGTCCTTACTGGAAACGTGTGCATCGTGACTGGCGTTTCTGGATCGCCGTGTTTGCGATGTTAGCGGCCATGATTATCTATGTGATGAGTGATGATTTGGCTTTGCGGCCTCGCAGCCAACCGCAGCAACCCCTGTCAGGCGCCGTCGGAAAATAGCGGTGCCCCATGTACTTGCACAACCAAGGCATTGCCATAAATGAATGCGCAAGAGCTTATAGACACCGCTAGGGCGCTGGTCGCCGCCGACAAGGGCCTGCTGGCGATGGATGAAAGTAATCCAACCTGCAACAAGCGATTTGCCATGTTGGGGATTCCCCAGACCGAGGAAGCCCGGCGTGCTTATCGGGAGTTGATTGTGACCACGCCCGGTCTCGGCGAGTGCATCAGTGGCGCGATCCTCTACGACGAGACGATCCGCCAGCAGAAGAAAGACGGCACTCCCTTGGTGAAAGTCATCACCGATGCGGGGATCATTCCCGGGATCAAGGTTGACACCGGTGCAAAGGATATGGCAGGTCATCCCGGAGAGAAAATAACCGAAGGTCTGGACGGACTGCGCCACCGTCTGGCTGAATACTCCCAAATGGGCGCCCATTTTGCCAAGTGGCGCGCGGTGATTGCCGTCGGCGATGGTATTCCCAGCCGAGGTTGTATCGAGGCCAACGCGCAGGCGTTGGCTCGCTATGCCGCGTTGTGCCAGGAAGCGGGACTGGTCCCCATCGTCGAGCCGGAAGTGCTCATGGACGGCGAGCATACCCTCAAGCGGTGCTGCGAGGTAACGGAGGAAGTCCTGCGAACAGTTTTCAACCAGCTTTACACGCAACGGGTGACGTTGGAGGGTATGATCCTGAAGCCCAATATGGTGCTTCCCGGCCTCACCTGCTCCAAGCAAGCAGCGGTGGACGACGTGGCCGACGCCACGGTGAGGTGTCTCTTGCGGGCCGTCCCCGCCGCCGTTCCGGGGATTGCGTTCTTGTCGGGGGGCCAATCGGGCGAGCTGGCCTCGGCCCGTCTGAATGCTATGAATGTTCGATTCCAGTCCCGACTTCCCTGGGCGTTGGCGTTCTCGTTTGCCCGCGCCATCCAACAGCCGGCTTTGGAGATTTGGCAAGGCAAGGAGGCCCACGTATTGGCGGCACAGCAAGCTCTGGTTCATCGAGCCAGGTGCAACCGGGCGGCGCGCCGTGGCCAGTACAATGCCGCGATGGAAAGGGACCTGAAGCCCGCCATTTCGCAGGTGAAAGGATAAACATTATGAAACCCAACGCTGACCAGCCCAAGGCTCCCGAAGCGAAACCGGGACCGAAGCCCGATGCCAAGCCTGACGCGAAGGACGATCTGAAATCCCTGCCCATGCCGGAAGTGGAGAGGAAATTGCAGTCGTCGCCGGATGGCCTCAGTCAAGCCGAGGCCCAGAAGCGGCTGACTCAATACGGCCCCAACGAGATCGAAGAAAAGAAAACCAATCTACTCCTGAAATTCCTCAGCTATTTCTGGGGTCCCATCCCGTGGATGATTGAAGCGGCGGTGATTCTGTCGGGCGTGGTCCGGCACTGGCCGGATTTCTTCATCATCCTCCTTTTGCTGGTGGCCAACGCCGTGGTCGGATTCTGGGAAGAACGCCAAGCCGGCAACGCCATCGCCGCGCTGAAGGCCAAGCTGGCGATCAAGGCCCGCGTGAAACGCGACGGGAAGTGGGTCAACCCGGCGGCGCGCGAGCTGGTGCCGGGCGACGTCATCCGCATGCGTCTGGGCGACATCGTGCCGGCGGATGCGCGCTTGCTGGAGGGCGACCCGGTGGAGGTGGATCAATCCGCGCTGACGGGAGAGTCATTGCCCGCTGAGCGCAAACCTGGCGAGGCGGTGTTTTCGGGGTCGATCATCCGCCGGGGCGAAATCGGCGCACTGGTCTATGCCACGGGTGGGAAGACCTACTTCGGTAAGACCGCGCAACTGGTGCAGGAGGCGCACACCGTCAGCCATTTTCAAAAGGCGGTGTTGAAGATCGGCAATTACCTAATCATCCTTGCGGTGGCTCTGGTGGCGGCGATTATTGGCGTCGCGATCTTCCGCGGCGATCCGATTCTCACCACGTTGCAATTCGCCTTGGTACTGACCGTGGCTGCGATTCCCGTGGCAATGCCCACCGTGTTGTCGGTGACGATGGCGGTCGGCGCCCGCCTGCTGGCCAGGAAAAAGGCGATCGTGAGCAAGCTGGTGGCCATCGAGGAACTGGCGGGCGTGGATGTGCTGTGTGCGGACAAGACTGGCACCCTGACCCAGAACAAGCTGACGCTGGGCGATCCGTTCAGCGTGAATAATGTCCCCGCCGATCAAGTCATCCTCGATGGCGGGTTGGCGTCGCGCGCGGACAATAACGACACCATCGACCTGGCCGTCCTGGGTGGACTGAAAGACAAGGATTCGTTAAAGGCTTATGAAGTGCTTCATTTCCAGCCATTCGACCCAGTGCATAAGCGCACCGAGGCCACCGTCAAAGTCAAAAACGGAAAGACATTCAAGGTCACGAAGGGTGCGCCGCAGGTGATTTTGGCGTTGTCGGCCAATGTCGGGGAGGTGAAACCTGCCGTCGAGGAGGCGGTCAACGAATTTGCGTCGCGAGGCTTCCGTTCGTTGGGCGTGGCGCGGGCCGAGGGCGACGGGCAATGGCAGTTTGTCGGCGTGTTGCCCTTGTTCGATCCCCCACGGGAAGATGCCAAGGCAACCATCGCGACCGCGCGGCAGATGGGCGTGAAGGTCAAGATGGTTACGGGCGATGCACTGGCCATCGCTAAGGAAACCGCCAAAACGTTAGACATGGGCACGAATATCCTCGATGCCGCCAGCCTGGGCGACTCGAAAAAGAAAGAGACCACGGCGGTGGCCGATTCCATTGAGAAGGCTGACGGCTTCGCGCAGGTGTTCCCCGAACATAAATTCCACATTGTGGATGTTCTGCAAAAACGCGGCCACATCGTCGGCATGACCGGCGACGGGGTGAATGACGCCCCCGCGCTGAAGAAGGCCGACTGCGGCATCGCCGTTTCGGGCGCAACGGACGCGGCCCGCGCGGCAGCGGCCATCGTGCTGACGACGCCCGGCCTGTCGGTGATTATTGATGCGATCAAGGAGAGCCGTCGCATCTTCCAGCGGATGAACAGCTATGCCATCTACCGTATCGCCGAGACGCTGCGAGTGCTGTTCTTTATGACCCTGGCGATCCTGATCTTTAACTTCTATCCGGTGACCGCGGTGATGATCGTGATGCTGGCATTGCTCAACGATGGCGCCATCCTGTCCATCGCCTATGACAACGTTCATTACAAGGACAAGCCCGAAGCCTGGAACATGCGCATGGTGCTGGGGATCTCCACGGTGCTGGGCGTCATCGGGGTCGTGGCCGCCTTCGGCCTATTCTATCTTGCCGAGCGCGTCTTTCACCTAGACCGCGTGCATGCCCAGACGATGATGTATTTGAAGCTGTCCGTGGCCGGACATCTGACGATTTTCCTCACACGCACCCGCGGCCCCTTTTGGTCCATACGTCCCGCGCGGATTTTATGGGGGGCCGTGCTCGGCACGCAAATCGTGGCGACGTTGATCGCCGTTTATGGGCTTTTCATGACACCGCTTGGCTGGGGCTGGGCACTGTTCGTTTGGGGCTATGCCCTGGCCTGGTTCCTCGTGAATGACCGCGTGAAGCTGCTCGCGTATCGGATCTTTGATCCCGTTAAGGCCGAGCCTAAGCCTGAAACCAAAGCCGATCCGAAAACTGAAACCAAGGCCGAGACACCGGCCGATTTGACGCCGCAGATCGCCAAGCGAGCCTATGAACTCTACGAGGAGCGAGTTCAAGGAGTCCAGGACTGGAAGAAGGCGGAGCGGGAGATTCGGAAAGATGAACCCCCAAATAAGCAGGCGTGAACAACGGGGCTGACATAACCGAAAGGATGAAGATGAAAATCAATTCCAAGGATTTTCGCGTGCGGTCCGGAAAGCAGATCGCACTCAAAGAGTGGCCGACGATGGTGAAGCCCTTTTGCAAGTCGAAAAAGCGGTATAACAAACTCCTGGAAGAACACGTTGACGAGTTGAGTTCCCTGCAATGCCTTCACTACGCGTCCAGCCGCTATGCGCTGCTGCTGATCTTTCAGGGGATGGACGCTGCCGGCAAGGACGGCGCCGTCCGGCACGTCATGTCCGGGGTCAATCCGGAGGGCTGCGAGGTCTTCAGTTTCAAACAGCCCAGCGCCGAGGAACTAAAGCACGATTTTCTTGGCGCACGACCTGCCGTCTGCCGGAACGCGGGCGGATCGGCATCTTCAATCGTTCCTACTACGAGGAGGTGCTCGTCGTTCGCGTGCATCCGGAGATCCTCCGCGGCCAAGGGCTTCCCCATGAGCTTGTCGACGAGAAGAACCTTTGGAAGGAGCGGTATCGTTCCATCGTGGACTTGGAGGAGCATCTCCACCGCAACGGTACCCGGATCATCAAGCTTTTCCTCCACCTGTCGAAGGACGAACAGCGAAAGCGCTTCCTGGAACGCATCGACGAGCCGGACAAGAACTGGAAATTCAGCCTCGCCGACATCCACGAGCGGAAATACTGGAAACATTACATGAAGGTATATGAGGCATGCCTGAGCGCGACAGGCACTCATCAAGCGCCCTGGTACATCGTTCCCGCCGACGATAAGGAGAACGCCCGGTTGATCGTTTCCCAAATCGTCCTCGATGCGCTCACGGACCTGAAGATGGCATACCCCGAAACCACCGGCAAACGTCGGCGGGAATTGAAAGCGATCCGCGAACAGCTCTGAAGCAACATATCATGAATCAAGTACCCTTGTATCCACTACGATTCGAACCGATCTACCAGTATCGGCTTTGGGGGGGCCGGCGTTTGGCCGGCCTGCTCACCGCTCCATTGCCCGGCGATGGCCCCATTGGCGAAGCCTGGCTGCTTAGCGACCGCGACGACCATCCCAGCCTCCTCGTCAACGGGCCGCTAAAGGGACAGGCCCTCGGCCAATTGCTCAAGCAGTCGCCGGAGCCGATGCTGGGAGCATTAGCCGGGCGCTTCCGCCGCTTCCCGCTGCTGCTGAAGTTCCTCGATGTACGCGGCACGCTCTCGGTCCAAGTACATCCGTCGGACCAGCAAACCAGCTATATACCGCCGGGTGAAACCGGCAAGACCGAAGCCTGGGTGGTGCTGGAGGCGGATCCCGAAAGCCGAATCTACGCGGGCCTCAAGCCGGGCACGACGGCAGACAGTCTGCGGCAGGCGATCGCGAACACAACGGTCGCGGAGCACCTCACATATTTCACGCCGAAGCCCGGCGATGGCGTCCTTGTGCCTGCCGGGACGGTTCACTCGCTAGGCGACCTTGTCGTTTTCGAAGTGCAGGAAAACAGCGACGTGACGTTTCGTCTCTACGACTGGGACCACATTGATGCCAAGACCGGCCGGGCTCGACCTCTCCAAGTCGAGCAGGCGATGGCCTGCATTGATTTTGCGCAAGGTGCGATAGGTCCGGTCGTGCCGGTGGTGGAAGAGGTGAAACCGGTGCTGCGAGAGCGGCTCTTTCTATGTGAGCATTTTGGATTGTGGCGACTCAGCGGAGAATCGCCGTTCATGGTCGGCGTTGCGGAAACGCCGCGTGTGCTGGTGTGTATCGCCGGCGACGGCCAGTTGGAGCACGATGGCGCCACTTATGCCGTAGGTAAAGGCAACGTGGTGCTCTTGCCGGCCGTGGTCGGAGCGTGTCTCTGCCGACCGCGTGGCGCCGTTAGCTTGTTGGAACTTTCGCTGCCGGAAAGGAACCCGACCCCATGAAAAAGCTCATTGTCTTCGATCTCGATGGCACGCTTGCCGAAAGCAAGGCATCTCTCGATGCCGAGATGGCCACACTGCTCAGTACTCTCCTGGGCATCGTGAAGGTCGCTGTTATTTCCGGTGGCAATTGGCCGCAATTCGAAAAACAGGTTCTCTCCAATCTTCCACACGACGGACGTCTGAAGAATCTGTCTCTCCTTCCTACCTGTGGAACAAAGTTCTACCAATACGCAGGCGATTGGAAAAAGCTCTATTCAGAAGATTTCACCGCAGCGGAGAAAGACAAAATCATCAGCTCTCTCAACAAGACCATCACAGCAGCGGGCTGCAAGGTCGACACAGTCTGGGGAGAGGTCATTGAAGACCGGGGAAGCCAGATTACGTTCTCCGCACTAGGCCAGCAGGCTCCGCTCGATGAAAAGAAGAAATGGGACCCTGACTTTGCCAAGCGGAAGAGGATGAAGGCAATCCTGGATACGCTTATCCCCGAATTCTCCGTGCGTTTGGGTGGCGCGACATCCGTTGACGTCACCAAGCCCGGCATCGACAAAGCCTACGGGATTCGAAAACTCCGTGACACCTTGGGCATTGCAATTCAGGAGATGATCTATATTGGGGATGCCTTGTTTCCCGGAGGGAACGACTATCCGGCTGAAGAAGCAGGTGCTGTTTCCATCCCGGTTCGAGATCCCCATGAGACGAAACGGGTGATTGAAGTGATCGTTGCTTGCTTGGATGGCGCCGAACCCCCACAACCTCGTACGGAGGGGAATCGATGAACGGATTCAAGTTGAAGCGGCTCGGGCTGATGATGGGGCCGGAACTGGGCAATCCACACGAGGTTGAAGGCGTCCTGAATCCGGCGGCCGTACGCGGCCCTGATGGCGAGCTTTACCTGTTTCCACGACTCGTCGCACGAGGCAATTATTCGCGCATCGGTATTGCCCGCGTAGAATTCAACGAAGCCGGCGATCCGTGTGGAGTCCAACGGCTCGGCATCGCACTGGAGCCGGAAGCCGATTATGAGCGTCGGCCCGACGGCAGCGGTGGCTGCGAGGATCCGCGTGTCACGTTCGTCGAACCGCTTCAGTGCTACATGATGACTTACGCGGCGCTCTCGCCCATCGGCCCACGGATTGCCGTGGCCGTATCGGAGGATCTGTTTCACTGGAGGCGACTGGGGCTCGCGACCTTTGCTCCCTATGACGGCATCGATTTTGTTCACGTCGACAACAAGGATGCCAGCCTCTTCCCCGTCGCCATCCCCAATCACGCCGGGAAAATGCAGATGGCCATGCTCCATCGCCCCCTTTTCCCCGGCACGCGTCCCGAGGAAACCGCCTGCCAGCCCGCGTCGCGCGAGGTGGATCTCGATCATGAAAGCATCTGGATTTCCTACTGTCCGATGGCCTTGGATGGTCCCGAACCGCAGCACCTCGGCCTGTTTAATTCGCATCACCGGCTGGCGACTCCGGTGTCGCTCTGGGAGCGGCTCAAGATCGGTGCGGGTACTCCGCCCGTCATGACCCGCCACGGCTGGCTGATCCTGTACCACGGCGTAAGCGAAATGGCCGAGCCAAGCGGCGGAGGACATCCTCTATGCTACTCGGCCGGAGTGATGGTGCTCTCGAAGGAGCATCCGCGCGTGATCCGCTATCGTTCGGCGGCGCCTGTGTTGATGCCGGAATTGCCTCAAGAGCGCTGCGGGACCATTGCCAACGTCGTGTTCCCCACCGGCATCGACCGCCGCGACGACATCGGCTTGCCGGACCGCTTCGACGTTTACTACGGGATGGCCGACAACCGGATTGGCGCGGCACGCCTGGATGTGCCGGAGTTCCTGCCGCCGGGACGAGTCGTCGATCCGCCGGAAGCAAAGGTGTAGCGCGCCCGATTTCGGGAAAGAACAGAAGGATAGTCATGCTGAAACCAAATGCAGACAAGCCGGGATCGAAGGACGATCTAAAATCCCTGCCGCTGGCGGAAGTGGAGAAACGATTGGGCTCGTCGCCGGACGGCCTCAGTCAAGCCGAGGCGCAGAAACGGCTGACCCAATATGGGCCCAACGAGATTGAAGATAAGAAAACCAATCTGTTGCTGAAATTCCTCGCCTATTTTTGGGGTCCCATCCCGTGGATGATCGAAGTGGCGGTGATTCTGTCGGGCGCGGTCCGGCACTGGCCGGATTTTTTCATTATTCTCCTGTTGCTGGTGACCAACGCCGTGGTCGGATTCTGGGAAGAACACCAGGCGGGCAACGCCATCGCCGCGCTGAAGGCCAAGTTGGCTATCAAGGCGAGAGTGAAACGTGATGGAAAGTGGGTCAACCCGGCGGCACGTGAGTTGGTGCCGGGCGACGTCATCCGCATGCGCCTGGGCGACATCGTGCCGGCCGATGCCCGCCTGTTGGACGGCGACCCGGTGGAGGTGGATCAATCCGCGCTGACGGGAGAGTCATTGCCCGCTGAGCGCAAACCTGGCGAGGCGGTGTTTTCCGGTTCGATCATTCGTCAGGGTGAAATTGGCGCACTGGTCTATGCCACGGGCGCAAACACCTACTTCGGCAAGACCGCGCAACTGGTGCAGGAGGCACACACCGTCAGCCATTTTCAACGCGCGGTGTTGAAGATCGGCGATTACCTGATCATCCTCGCGGCGGCTTTGGTGGCGGTGATCGTCGTGGTTGCGCTGTTCCGTGGCGATCCGATGCTTGACGCAAAGCCCGGCCGGGAGCCCGTACTGCTGTTTGCGCTGGTCCTCATGGTGGCCGCGATTCCGGTGGCAATGCCCACGGTGTTGTCGGTGACGATGGCGGTCGGCGCGCGCTTGCTCGCCAAGAAAAAGGCGATCGTGAGCAAGCTGGTGGCCATCGAGGAACTGGCGGGCGTGGATGTGCTGTGTGCGGACAAGACTGGTACTCTGACCCAGAACAAGCTGACGCTGGGCGATCCGTTCAGCGTGAATAATGTCCCCGCCGATCAGGTGGTCCTCGATGGCGCGCTGGCGTCGCGTGCGGACAATAACGACACCATTGATCTGGCCGTCCTGGGCGGACTGAAAGACAAGGATTCGTTAAAGGCTTATGAGGTGGTTCATTTCCAGCCATTCGACCCGGTGCATAAACGCACCGAGGCCACCGTCAAAGCCAAAGACGGAAAGACGTTCAAGGTCACGAAGGGTGCGCCCAGGTGATTTTGGCGTTGTCGGCCAATGTCGGGGAGGTGAAACCGGCCGTCGAGAAGGCGGTCAACGAATTTGCGTCGCGAGGCTTCCGTTCGTTGGGCGTGGCGCGGGCCGAGGGCGACGGGCAATGGCTGTTTGTCGGCGTGTTGCCCTTGTTCGATCCCCCACGGGAAGATGCCAAGGCAACCATCGCGACCGCGCTTGCCATGGGCGTAAAGGTCAAGATGGTGACGGGCGATGCGCTGGCCATCGCCAAGGAAACCGCCAAAAAGCTGGACCTGGGAACAAACATCCTCGATGCCGGCGGCCTGGGCGACACGAAGCATCACGAGACGACGCAGTCAGCGGAGGCAATTGAGAAAGCGGACGGCTTTGCGCAAGTGTTCCCCGAACACAAGTTCCACATCGTCGACGTTTTGCAGCAACGCGGCCACATCGTCGGCATGACGGGCGACGGGGTGAACGATGCCCCCGCGCTGAAGAAGGCTGACTGCGGCATCGCCGTTTCAGACGCGACGGATGCGGCCCGCGCGGCGGCGGCCATCGTGCTGGTGGCGCCCGGCCTGTCGGTGATCATCGACGCAATCAAAGGGAGCCGCCGCATCTTCCAGCGGATGAACAGCTACGCCATCTACCGCATCGCCGAGACGCTGCGAGTGCTGTTCTTCATGACGCTGGCGATCCTGATCTTCAACTTTTATCCATTGACGGCGGTGATGATCGTGATGCTGGCATTGCTCAACGACGGGGCGATCCTTTCCATTGCCTATGACAATGTTCGTTACAAGGACCAGCCCGAAACATGGAACATGCACATGGTGCTGGGGGTCGCCACGGTGCTGGGCCTGATCGGGGTCGTCTCCGCCTTCCTTCTGTTTTATCTCGGCGAGCGTGTCTTCGGCCTCGACCGCGCACATCCAGACGCTGATGTATTTGAAGCTGTCCGTGGCCGGACATTTGACGATTTTCCTCACGCGCACGCGGGGCCCGTTTTGGTCCATACGCCCGGCGCGCATTTTATGGGTGGCCGTGGTGGGCACGCAAATCGTGGCGACGTTGATCGCCGTTTACGGGCTGTTCATGGCACCCCTCGGCTGGGGATGGGCGCTGTTCGTCTGGGGCTATGCGCTGGCGTGGTTCCTCGTGAACGACCGCGTGAAACTGCTCGCCTATCGGGTGTTCGATCCAACTACCTTGCCCCTATTGGCCAAAAAACCATGACCCCCACCACCAAACACGGTACTGTGGCTGTCGCAGACGAGAGGGAGGCCCGCATCCCGTCGCTGGTGTCCGAGCTGGCAAGTTCCGATCCGACAGTGCGGACCAAGGCACGGAAGGCACTGGTTGCCATTGGGAAGCCCGCCGTGCCTTCACTCATTCGACTGCTTTCGCATCGAACGAAGCACGTGCGATGGGAAGCAGCCAAGGCGCTGTGCGGCATCGCCGACCCGATTGCCGCTACCGCGTTGGTGAATGCGTTGGACGACCGCGACGGCGACGTGCGCTGGCTGGCGGCCGCGGGGGTGGTTGCTCTGGGTCGAGATGGGTTGCAACCCTTGTTGGCGGCACTGCTCCAGCGGGCGAAATCGGGTTGGTTATGCGAGGGCGCACACCACGTCTGTCACGCTTTGGTCAAGAGGAAGAAGCTCGGCCCGATTCTGCGGCCTTTGTTGGCGGCTCTGGAAGAGCCCGAGCCGGAAGTCGGGGCGCCGCCGGCTGCTTATACCGCACTATCGAGATTGCAAGAGTTGTCGTGAGGACACAATAGGGCCTGGTGTCACGGGCCGCCCGCACCTTGTTGATTGAGGATTGATGTCATGTCAGATGAAGTGACGCTTGAGTATGAACCAGGCGTCTTGCGGGTCTTGCAGACTAAGAGCGAGACAAAGGCGTTCTACGACAAGATCGCCAAGGTCTATGACCTCTTGGCGGAGCATTCTGAGCATCCCATGCGTGAAGCCGGGCTGAGGCTGCTCGCTGCTGCCCCAGGAGAGCAGGTCCTGGAAATCGGGTTCGGGACCGGCCATATCTTGGCCGAACTTGCCAATGCCGTCGGGCCAACGGGAAGGGTCTTCGGCATTGACATCTCGGAGAACATGTTGGCCCACGCAAGAGATGTTCTGAGCAACAAAGGGCTGATGGACCGGGCTTCCCTCGCTTGCGGCGATGCAGAAAGTCTCCCATACGGCGACGATTCGATGGACGGGATATTCATGTGCTTCACCTTGGAGCTGTTCGACACGCCCGATATTCCCAAGGTGCTGGCCCAGTGCAAACGAGTCTTGCGGCCGGGCGGGCGCGTCGTGGTCGTGGCCGTGTCCAAGGAAGGCAAGGAAGGGCTCGTCATTCACGCCTTCGAGTGGACGCATCGCCACTTCCCCAACCTGATGGACTGCCGGCCGATCTATGCTCGCCGCGCATTAGAGGCGACAGGCTTTGTCATCAAGGACTCGCTGACCCAGTCCATGTGGGTTCCCGTGGAGATTGTGAGGGCTTTGAAACCGGGGTCCTAACGCGCCACTTCGGCGTAAACTACGAATCCGTCGGACTTTTGAGGCGGTTTTCTGGTATCCGTCCCGGATTCGCTTTGCAGCCATCTTCAACCACCGAGCCTCCTTGTCGATCCCGACGACCTTGGGATGCCCCGTTATCCTTCCCTGCTGCCAACGCCGTCCTCAAACCCACGTACGGATCCCGTACCGCATCCGCATCGGTGATTCCGTAATAATGTTGTCCCATGTGGGCAAGTTGTATCCGCACCACGTCGATAACGCTAGGTCAAAGAACTACGATTTCACCCGTGCGGTGGCGGAGGTGGTGCGGCACCCGACCGATCCGAACGTCTGGGGTCTCAAGAATTGCACATCGGAAAACTGGATTGCAACTACGCCCGACGGATCGTTGAACGAAATCCAGCCAGGGAAGAGTGTTGTGTTCCAGCCGAAGGTCAAGGTGAACTTCGGCAAAGTCGAGGGTGACGTTAACTACTGACGGACATCGCTTGGGAAGAAATTATGGAAAGCCGGAACAATGTGATCGCGATGGGGCGGTGCAGCCAGTCCAAGCAAGGCTTCGGCATCCGCTTTGAGCGAAGGGGTGGGGACGAATGGGCTGGTACGTGGGCGTTCGCGATCAAGGACGCCGTGGCGAAGAAAGAGGGGTACGAGAAGACCCGCATGAACGGCACCTTCTCGTTCGATGCCGCTTTTCCCGGTTGCCCGCATTGCTCTTCGCAGTCCTTCTTCCTGTGTGGCTGCGGCAGGCTTGCCTGCATGAAAGGTGAAGGTCATCGGGTAACCTGCCCCTGGTGCGGAGGAAGTGGCGAAGTCAGCGGGGTGGCAACGAGTCTGGATGGAGGAGCCGATCGGTAAGGGGCATAAGGATGCCGGATTTACGGGCGGCACAACACAGAAGCGTGGGATTGAACATTCGCTGCCATTATGAACGGAGCGCCTCGACAAAAGCTGGCAGAACTAACCGCAAGACGGCGAGATGTCGTCCGGGACCACCGGCTCTGTAACCGCCCGTGACTGACGAGGAAGGCTCGGACGGGCTGGTCGGTGAGAATGTCAGACAATCCGCGGGTACAACCAACGGACAGGAGAGCGATCATTCTGGGACAGGCGATTCTTTGCTGCCAGTGGGAACTTTTGTAGGATGGTTAATGGGCGAATTCCTGGGCGAGGCGGCAAGGGTCTGCGTCTGGCGGATCGACCCGTCTACGGGGCCAGTGCGAGTTGCGAAAGCATGGAACGTTGAGGCGGCTTCGGAGTTTGGAAGGTTCGTCAACCTTCTGGGTCAAGGTAAGGAACTGGGCTATCCAGTATCGGACGAGTTGCGAGATCGCATCGTCGCACATCAGCACAACAGGCTTCATCGTCAGCGTCAACCGGGGACGGTACTTTCTGTCGAAAAGGGCAAGACCGCGAGAGAAATCGCCCTTGAGACAGACGAAGGACCGGCACGATGCCGCGTGGTCGAGAAGGACGGGATTGTATACTGGATAGGACTGTACACGGGTGAGCCAATGTGCAAGGCGGACAAGGCCCGACTTCTGGCGGAACTGCGAAGCCAAACAGGTGCGCCCAATGGTCCGCGGTAAGCCCGACATGCCTGGCCGAAATTCTTCGGAGATGGGCTCTGGCCGGCCGGCGCGCGATTATCACCGCGAACAGGGCTGGCAGGCGGGTCCCGCCAACATGGCGACCAGCACCATCGACCCACGGCGGCAATGAATCTGGCGGCCGGCTGGACGCGCAGCCGACTCATAGACGATCCGCGACGACTCGGGCGGTAACGACTACTTCTGCAACTCAACGTTCCAGTAGGCTTCGCTGACGAACTTCGACCAGCTTGCGATCCGCATGGTGTGGTCGGCGTACAGCGGCTTCCATGTTGGCCGGACAGGCTGCTTGCGCACGCGCATCCGGGCCTGCTCCGGCGTCCGGTCAGCCTTCCGCTTGTTGCAGGCCATGCACGCCAGGACGCAGTTCTCCCAACTCGACACGCCACCTTGCGACCGCGGCAACACGTGGTCGATCGTCAATTCCTCGCTGCCAGGCTGCGCACCGCAGTATTGGCAGGTGTAGTGGTCTCGCTTGAACACGTTGCGGCGGCTGAAGGTGACCGCGCCCAACGGGAGGCGGTCGTAGCCGGTCAACGCCACTACCTCCGGCACCCGCAGGCGGAACCGAACGGCCTTGACAAACTGCTCACCTTCTCGCGGCTTCAGCCTCGACCAGTCCGCCCAGGTGTAAAGCTGGAAGTCCTCCGGGTCCACTACGTGAGCCGACTCATTCCATACGAGCACCAAGGCGCGCTCCACGGTCGCTACGTGGACCGGCTGCCAGTTGCGGTTCAGGACCAGCGTCGGTTGTTCAAGAACTTTGGTGACCATCGTGATCTCCGTAAATAAGGGTGTCCGGGGAGAGTCGAACTCCCACCCTCTGGTTCACAGCCAGCCGTGCAGTGACCGCTACACCACGGACACCATGCGTTTGTTGTCAGCACCCCGACCAGGACTCGAACCCGGAACACCTCGGTAGAAACGAGGCATGATGTCCATTTCACCATCGGGGCAAGCGGAAGGCATGGGATTTGAACCCACATCCCCGTAAGGGGGCACGGTTTAGCAAACCGGCTCGGCCAGCCGTATCCGACTACCTTCCATTTCAGTGGACCCGCCGGGAATCGAACTCGGATTTCCGCCACGCCAGGGCGGTGTCGTCCCTTTGGACCACGAGCCCGTTATGTTGTCAGTGGACCGGATGGGAGTCGAACCCATCGCACCGATCTTGCAGGGATCAGTCGCCTCCACGGAACATGCCAGCCCACAAGTTCAAGAGGTCCGTCCGGGAATTGAACCCGGTCTTCCTCCTTACCGAAGAGGTGTGCTGCCGAAACACCTACAGACCATCAAATGATCCCGGACGGACTCGAACCGTCGTCTTCCTGGCTGTCGCCCAGGCGTCTTTGCCGCTGGACCACGGGATCATCTCTCCAGTGACCGAGGTGGGAGTCGAACCCACAGGCACGAGGCTCTCGACCTCGCCGCTATGCCAATTTGCGTACCCGGTCGTAAGTGGCGGGTCCGGGAGTTGCACCCGGCGATCCAGGCTTATGAAACCCGGTTGAGCCTTCGCCCACCCGCAGTTGCAGGCCCCGGTATCGAACCGGGCGCACCGGCCTTATGGGAGCCGGTTGGGCACCTGCCGCGCCTGCAATATGTCAGTGACCACGGGGAGACTCGAACTCCCAATGCCGCAAGGGCACGACGTTCTGACCGTCGCGTGTCTGCCAATTCCACCACATGGTCATGTTGCTTGAGCGGCCCGTGCGGGAGTTGAACCCGCCTTTCCGGCTTGAGGGGCCAGCGTCCTGTGCCGATAGACGAACGAGCCATGTCGAGTGCGCCGGGCAGGAGTTGAACCTGCATAGCCTTTCGGGCTGGCTGCTTTACAGGCAGTTGGGCTCGCCAATGCCCAGCCGACGCATGTTCTCAGTGGCGCAGGCGGGAGTCGAACCCGCAGATCACCAAGGTTTGAGCTTGGCCGCTTTGCCGATTTGCGTACCGCGCCATGTTCTTCCAGCGCCCTCGACGGGATTTGAACCCGCGATCTCCTGCGTGACAGGCAGGCGAGCACTCCAGGCTGCTCCACGAGGACAACGTATTTCCAATGGCCCTGGTGGGACTCGAACCCACAGCATCCCTGGTTCTAAGCCAAGGTGGTCTGCCGTTTGCCTACCGGGCCGTGCCCAGGGCCGGAGTCGAACCCGCAACCGCCTGGGTTTAAGCCAAGCCGCTCTGCCAATTGGCGTACCTGGGCCATCAAGTAGCCCCGGATGGAGTCGAACCATCGTTTCCTGGATGTGGACCAAGCGTCGTTGCCGTTGGACCACGGGGCTGTGCGATTCAAGTGGAGTCACCGGGACTCGCACCCGGATTTCTGGCTTGCGGAGCCAGCGTCGTCCTGTTGGACCATGACCCCGAAGGCGGAAGCCGTGGGACTCGAACCCACAAGCGGCTGTTGGCCGCCACCTGTTTTCAAGACAGGCTCCTCATCCGGCCGGATGACTTCCGTTTGTGAAGCTGCGGAGGCTGGAATCGAACCAACATGAAGACGTTCAGAGCGTCTCATCCTACCGTTAGATGACTCCGCATCCCGTTGCTCATCGAGACACTGCCGTCTCGTCGCAAGTTCGGGGAGAAGGGGTCGAACCTCCGTCTCCTGGTTCAAAGCCAGACGGCCTACCACTAGCCGATCCCCGATCATCATCGTGCAAGAGTGCCCTGCGGGAATCGAACCCGCCTCGCCAGATTGGAAGCCCGGCACCTCTGCCGATCGGCCAAGGGCACATGAAGGCGGAAGGAGAGGGAGTCGAACCCTCAAGGCTCATCGCTCGACCGCTTTCGAGGCGGCTGCCATCGCCAGTTGGCTTGCCCTTCCGAAGGAAGCTGCGGTGGCAGGAATCGAACCTGCGACGCGACGCTTAACAGGCGTCCGCCCGTACCAACACAGGCCCCACCGCAATCGCATAGTCAGGACGGCGGGATTTGAACCCGCGCTCTCGTGCGCCCGAAGCACGCGGAATACCAGGCTTTCCTACGTCCTGCCGATCAAGAGCGCCCAGCGGGAGTTGAACCCGCGCTTCCGCCTCGGCAAGGCGGCAGGCTGCCACTACATCATGGGCGCGATCTGTCTGGGTTGGATTGTCAAAGATCAAGAGCACCGGGCGGGACTCGAACCCGCGTCGCCGCATTACGGGTGCGGTATCCTTGCCGCTGGACGACCAGTGCGGTGTCTCAGTGGGACCAGAGGGACTTGAACCCTCACCTGGCGGATTAAGAGTCCGCTGTGCTGCCGCTAGCACCTTGATCCCAGATCATTCGGCGCGGAGGGAGTCGAACCCTCGACCTGACCCTTATAAGAGGTCTGCTCTCACCGCTGAGCTACGCGCCAGCGAATAGGGCCGGAGGGACTCGAACCCACACCTGCCGGATTAAAAGTCCGGTATGCTGCCGTTACACCACGACCCCGTGCTTGGTCGGGCGTATGCGTTTCAACCGTGTCACCATCGCTTCGCTCCTCTTCCTTCGATCGTGCCAAGTGGTAGCCCTGAGAATCGAACTCAGCGCCACGTGGTTATCAGCCGCGTTTGGGCAACCAGCCCTCGGCTACCGCGCTGCGAAGTCGGGATGGCAGGACTCGAACCTGCGTTCTCGTGCTCCCAGGGCACGCGGGTCAGCCACTACCCTACATCCCGCACGTCAGTCAGAACGGCCGGATTTGAACCGGCGATCTCCTGCACCCCGACCAGGCGCGATACCCAGGCTTCGCTACGTTCTGCCGTCAGCAGCTCGTGCGGGAGTTGAACCCGCCTCTGCGCCTTGAAAGGGCGCGATCCTCAATCCGATAGACGAACGAGCCATGTAAGCGCGGCACGCTGAGCGCAGTGGGCCGGGAGGTGCTCGAACCCTCGTCTGCGGCTTTTCAGGCCGCCGCTACACCATCTCAGCTACCAGCCCAACAAAAAAACCCGGTGTCACTTCCACTTGTGACACCGGGTTTCTTGAAACCCATCGTGACGTAAGGTCAAGCGTCACAAGCGCAAAGGATGCACGGGCAGGGTATTCGCCGGTTGACCGGCGTAACGCCCTGTGCATTTTGGTTCGCTTGCTATACTTGACCTAAACGAAATCATCGTCCTTCTCGCAACTTCTGGTGCTCCTGGAAACCGGCCGACTGCATCCGTCGGCCCTTATAAGTATAGATGCCGCAGGGGCCAAAAAGGTTCATCGGATTTTTCGTGCTCGTCGCCCCAGTAATGATACAGATGCTCTTCGACGGCGATTTATTTCCGCGGAAACGCCAGAATCTCGTGTGGCTTCGAGGGTAGCGAGCAACAGCTGTCTTCAGGTCCCATACATGCGACTTCTCGCGCAGCCGGAGACGGCCCGGCGACGGTCGGCGTTCAATGCCACGCTCAGGACCTGGGGTAGCCGATCAGCGGCGACTCCGGCACCAAGGCCAGGACCAACACCGGCTCTGGACGCCTGCGGCCAGCGGTACACCAGCCGCCGGGGCCGCTGCCGCTGTCTCGGGCCTACACCAACCACCGCGCGGTCGCCGCTCAGGGCTCCGCCGGCCGACGCACCATTGCCGGCCAGCCAACGGCCAGCAGGAATCTGAGCGGCCTGTTGGGCCATGATCGGATCGCGGGCCGCCAGAGGCCGCCCAGGGCCAGCAGCGACCGACAGGGTTCCTTGGACGGCCGGCATCAATTCCAGCATCGACGCGGACCTAGATGCCATCGACACCATCGACACCGGAATCGGGCCGACTGCGACCAGCGGCCGACGCCCGGCTCCTCAGACAGCGCCCAAAGCCGCATGGCACCAATGGCGTGGGCTTCCTTGTCTTGCCTCGTTTGCCAGCTTTCGGTAAACTACGCCAAGCAGTAGTCCACGAGCGACATCTGCCCAAATTCCGGGAACGGCCAACAAAAAGTGAAATCAATGGCGGACGCTTCCAAATCTCTCCGTTCGGCCGATGAAATTGCCGCGCTCTGCGACGATTTCGTGAAGCACGTTGGCGCGTACCTCGAATGGCAGAAGATCACTAACCTGACTGCGCAGACTCATAAGCCCGGTTCACTCGGCGGACAAGCCTTTGAAGAGTTTGGAACACGGCTCGTCGAGTTTGACCGGCGAAAGAATGAGGAAGGTTTTTGGCTGCGTGAGAATGGGCCGACCCTGGCTGCCGCCTTAGAACAGCACGGCTTCGATTCATCCGAGGTATTACGGATCGTTCATTGCGCCGGGCGCTCTGGGGGCGGCCCCGTCTATATTCTGCCGAAGTGGGAAGATACCAAGGTGGCTCTGCAAAGGGCTGCAATACAACTGCGCGGCAGCGAATCGAAGGAAGGCGCTGGCCGGCCCACAACTGCAAAAGGCGAGAATATGCCTGACACTCGATTCTGCAAGACTGCCCTTCTTGCGCTTCGCGGTCGAGCCGAAAAGGCCGCAAGCGACTGTTTGCCCCTTTGGCACATGCTGGTCTTGCCCGAAGGCGAATCGCTTTGGGTGCCAGAACGGCCGGGCTGTCATGGCGTCGGGTCGCTTCGGAGCGAGCCGACAGGCCCAAAATGTACCTTTGGCACGAGCCACTTGATCGGGCCGTTGCCGCCCACCGTTTCCTGGCCCCAGGGCCTTGAACCAGTCTGCGCGGTTGTCGCCGAACAGGAATTCTTGCCTTTTCGGCCGTTGGCTTACAAGCCTTATCGCATTCACCTGTTCTTCGGACACGGTGAGGGACAAACAGCATTTGAATCGCTCGCCGGGGACATGGTGAACCTGAGCACAGACATTAACCAGGCTTTGGCGTTGAGGCTTGGCGGGGTTTTCTACCACGCAAACGACAGTTTACACAGTGAAAAGGCCGCAATCCTCGATTCCTGCCTTTGCACAATCCACTGGTGGGCGTGGAAGGCCACGGATTCGCCGCTCCACACCAGTCCCAAGGTAGTGTTCGGAGGGACCGGCATTGAATCGCACCGCATGGACGACGCTGTCGGGCAGAAGCTCTCCTATAGCTTGGTGAACTGCGACGTGTTTACCGCGACTGCTCGGACCATCGACCTGTTCTTACGTTTCTTCGACGTTCGACCAAATCTGGTTTATGCGGTCGATTACCCCGAACCGCAAACGACCATAGAAGAAGAAGGCAGCGACGACCGGGCATCATCATCACCACCACCATCGTCGTCGCCGCCTGCCGACAAGACGGGGCACGGCGAAACGGGAGGGACGATGGGAGGACTGCGCAGTTTCATCGTTCACGGCCGTGATGAGAATGCAAAGTTGGCCTTGAAGAACTACTTGCAGAACACACTTAGATGGCCCGAGCCGGTCATTTTGGCGGAAAAGCGTTCGGGCGGCAAAACGATCATTGAGAAGTTTGAGGACGACTCCAAGAACATCGACGTTGTGTTCGTTCTGCTGACTCCTGACGACGTGGGAGGCGCGGACGGCGGTCCTTCGGCTGCACGCGCCCGGCAGAACGTGATTCTGGAACTGGGGTATTTTGCTGCCAAGTTCGGCCGCACTTCCGGCCGTGTGATCCTGTTGCACAAGGGCGATCTTGAGCTTCCTTCCGACGTGGCGGGGATCGTGTACATTGACATCTCGCATGGCGTCGAAGCGGCCGGCGAGAGTATCCGCAGGGAAGTGGCGACGTTGGTGAGGATCAATTGATCCTGCGGTTGGTCTACCGCCAGCGGCCGACCCGACACCAGAAGCCGGGGTCTGGATAATTGTGGGCCGCAGGGCTCCGGCGGCAGTCTGCGGGTCCCCGCCGGCTTTCGTATGCCGACAGACACGATAGCCTGTCGGCGATGCTTCTTCCCGGGAAGGCTTGCCTATCTTGCCAGAGCAGCCCAGCCAACACGGAAACGTCGGGCAGCTTGCTGGCACCCCCCGCAGAAGGTAAAATAGCGGTTCTTCATCGGGAGACCACTTGCCGGGCTGCCTGGGAGCTACGTCCGCTTTCCATTTGCCAGGCACAATGCCGAAGTGGTAAGACCCGAGGTGACAAGGGGTTGCCGCGTTACATGCCCACGCACCTGGATGACATTCTGGCCCAACTGACGGCCGGCACGGTCCTCGAAGGCCCGCACTGGACCGAGCCGGTCAGGGTGCTGACCGCCAAGGCCCGCGGCAGCCGGATCGAGGTTCAGGCGGTCGGCCTGAACACGAAGCGGCTCTGGAACAAGCTGCTCAAGGCCGAGGACTTCGGCACGGTAATCAAGATCACCCAGGCGGGCCAACTTGCGGCCCTCGATGGCAACCCCACCCACTTCCGCCTCGCCGCCGAGGCCCATCGCATTCGGCTGGCCTACCAGTACGACCCGCACTTCGCCGTCTCCGTCTCCCAGGTCGATCCGCTGCCGCACCAGATGGATGCCGTCTACGGCTACCTGCTCACCCAGCCCCGCATCCGGTTCCTGATCGCCGATGATCCTGGTGCCGGCAAGACGATCATGGCCGGGCTGACGACCAAGGAACTGAAGTTCCGGGGCCTGGTCGAGCGGACGCTCATCGTCACGCCGGCCAACCTCACCGATCAATGGCGGCGCGAACTGCACGACAAGTTCGGCGAGACCTTCACGGTCATCAACCGGGGCACGGTCAGCTCGGCCTACGGGCGGAATGTCTGGGAAGACAACCCGCAGTGCATCACGTCCATCGACTTCCTGGCCCGCCAGGACGACATCCTGAACCTGCTCCGCGACGTGCGGTGGGATTTGGTCATCGTGGACGAAGCCCACAAGATGGCGGCCTACAACTACGGCAACAAGATCAACAAGACCCAGCGGTACGAGTTCGGCGAGTTCCTCCGGGACCGCACCGACCATTTCCTCTTCCTGACGGCCACGCCGCACAAGGGCGACCCCGACAACTTCGCCCTGCTGCTGCAACTGCTCGACCGCGATCTGTACGTCACCGGCAACATCCTGGCCGAGGCGAGCGCCCACAACGAAAACCGCATTATGATCCGCCGGCTCAAGGAGGACATGCGGAAGTTCGACGGCTCGCCCTGCTTCCCGCCCCGGCACGTCAAGACCCTTTCCTACCGCCTCAGCCAGGAAGAACTGGACCTGTACGATGCCGTCACCGAGTACGTCCAGAACAACTTCCAGCGGGCAGTGGCCGCCGAGAACCGCAACGTCGGTCTGGCCCTCACGGTTCTTCAGCGCCGGCTGGCGTCCAGCCTGGCGGCGATCCGGCTGTCGCTGGAACGCCGGCTGAAGCGGCTCCGGGACCTCCGCAAACTGGGCAAGATCAAGCAGGAATACGGCGAAATTCCCGACGACCTGGACGATCTGGCCGAAGCCGACCGCTGGAAATTCGAGGACGAAGTGGTCGAACGGCTCACGATGGCCGAGAACATGGCCGAGTTGGAGGCCGAGATCGAGGAGTTGGAACGGCTGGTCCGGCTGGCCAAGCACACGGAGAAGAATGTCTCGGAAACGAAGTTCGAGGAACTCCGTAGCGTCATTTCCGAACACCTGTCCGGCCGTGCCGTGCGGCTGCTGGTCTTCACCGAGCACAAGGACACCCTGGATTTCCTGGTCGGCAGGCTCACCAACCTCGGCTTCCACTGCTGCACGATCCACGGCGGCATGTCCCTGGAAAAACGCATCGACGCCGAGCGAGAGTTCTTCGAGTGCCGGCCCTCGGTCCTGGTGGCCACCGAAGCGGCGGGCGAAGGCATCAACCTTCAGTTCTGCTCGCTGATGGTCAACTACGACATCCCCTGGAACCCGAACCGGCTGGAACAGCGCATGGGCCGCATCCACCGCTACGGCCAGCAGCAGGAGGCGATGATCTTCAACCTCGTGGCCGAGAACACCCGCGAGGGCGAGGTCATGCACTGCCTGCTCAGGAAGCTGGACGACATGCGGCGGGCACTGGGCAGCGACCGCGTGTACGACGTGATCGGCGAGATCGTCCCGGCCCCCAAGTTCGACGCCCTGATGAAGGACTGGCTTTCCCGCCGCAAGACGATGGCCGAGATCCTGGCCGAGATCGACCTCTCGACCGACGAAGAGCAGGTGGCCCGCATCCGTGGCGACATGCAGGACCAGTCGCTCGGCTCTCGCTACATCGACATGAGCAAGCTGCTGGCCGACCAGCAGCAGAGCAAAGAGCACCGGCTCATGCCGGAGTACATCGAGAAGTTCTTCGTCGAGGCGTACCGCTCGTTCGGCGGCACCATCACGCCCGTCAAGGACAAGAAAGGCGTTTGGTCCATCGGCCGCGTTCCGCCCGACCTGCGGAAGCTGCCCGGCCACATCGAGCGCGGTACGGCAAGATCGGCACGCCTACCCGCAGATTACCTTCGACAAGGAACGAGTGGTCGGCTACTCCGACCTGGAATTCGTCGGCCCCGGCCACCCGCTCTTCGAGGGCGTCGTGGAGCGGGTGTTGACCGAGTACGGCCCGTCACTGCGCCAGGGGGCGTGTTCTTCAACGCCGACGCCACGGAGCCGACCGTGCTCTGGCTCCTGAAGTGTGGCGTCGAGGACGGCCGCGGCCAACCGGTCGGCGAGCGGCTGTTTGCGATCCACTGGTCGGCCGAGCGGTTCCGCAAGAGCCAGCCCTATGCCCTGCTCGACCTCAAGACGCCCGAAGGCGGCCCGGAAGTCGTCGCACCGATTCGCCAGGCGGCCACCGACCAGGATCGCGTCATCGACTGGTCGCTGGACGAAGTAACGCCCGAATACTTCGGCGAGATCAAGGACCGGCGGACCCGCGAGTTGGGCATCAAGGAGAAGTACGTCCGCAAGTCGCTGCAATTCCTTATCAGCCAGTCGAACAAGAAGATCGCCAAGTACGACAGCCAGTTGCGGCAAATGCGGTTCGACGACGACCCGGCGCGGCTGAACATCCAGGGCAACCGCGCCAAGGAAGAGGCCCGGAAGGCCGAGCTTTCCCAGCGGCTCAAGGATCGGCTGGCCGAGATCGAGCAGGAAAAGCACCTTTCGGAAAAGCCGCCGGAAATCCTGGGCGTGGCGGTCATCCTGCCGTCGCCGCGGGAGGTCGTGGCCTCGGTCGAAGGCATGGAAAGCGACCCCGAAGTGGAGGCCATCGCCATCGAGGAGACCAAACGCTACGAGGCCAGCCAGGGCCGCAAGCCTGTCTCCGTCGAGGAAGAAAACTGCGGCTGGGACATCACCTCGCTGTGCGACGGGCAGGTTGCCCGATACATTGAGGTCAAGGGCCGGGCCGGCGTCGGCGGCGTGGCGCTTACGCCCAACGAATGGATCAAGGCCCAGCGGTTCGGCAAGGATTACTGGCTCTACGTCGTGGTCAACTGCAAGACCAAGCCGGAACTCCACCTGATCCAAGACCCGGCCTCGAAGCTGAACCCCAAGGAAGAGGTCAGCGTGGTGCGGTACATGGTGGGACAGGACGACTGGAAGAAGGCGGCAGAAGACTAGAGGTAGGAATCATGCCACGCCATGTAATCGGTGATAGCAACATTTTCTACGACATTGGCGGGGGCAAGAAAGACCTTGTTGATGTCATTCAGCCTGGCGAGCGGTTGCACTATTCACCGGTGACCGTAATAGAAATTGCGAGCAAGGTCACTGAGGATACGTTTCCGAGGTGCAAGGCTGCCGCGCAAGCGATCATCGACAGCGGAGCCAATCTGCTCTTGATCCGCAATCGCATTTGACCCGGCTGTTCGGCTATCAACTTGTTAAGGACCCATTCGATTGGTCTCATGCTGTGATTCCGATTGCCCAGGCCCACAGCGTGGCAGAGTTGGAGCAAGGAGTCGCTGACTACATGCACGAGTGTGCAGGCGAGTTGTCATCTCGGAGGCTCTGCATTGGCGCGAGACCACATACGAAATGTGGCACGAAGAACTGATTAACCTGATGCGTGACAAGATTCCGAAGTTCAGTGATTGGTGGGACGCACCGCAAGACAAGCGGAAGAAGGAAGTTCCGAAGATCAAGAAGAAGGACCAACAGTCGGTCCTTGACGAGCTTGATTCCGAGCCGCTGTTGACCGAACTGATCGTCGCCTGCCAGACCCGTTCATTTCGTGGAGCGATTGCACCCGACGTGGAGAACCCGTCCCCTGAACTTGTCAACTCGCTGGCGGAAGCCATCGACAAGATACGATGTTACTGCAAGGTCTATGTCGAATACGTGAAGCGGCTGTTGACTCAAAGGATGCTGCCACAGCACAACGATTGCGGAGACTTGGAGCTGTTCCTTTACCTGACCGATGATGACCATGTTCTCGTTACGTCAGATAAGAGATGGCTCCGAGTTGCCGAGGGAGCAGGCTATGGACATCGGGTGCGGAAGGTGTGAATCCTTGGGGGGCGGCGTAAGGAGAGCGAGGTGCGCGTGATGTCTGGTTCCTGGCAAGAGGACTTCTTCGAGACGTTGGTGGAGGTGTCACGGCAGACGGGCGATGCCCGGCTGGCGACGGCCACGGTCCACCCGCGCAAGAAGACCGCCAGCTACCGGCATCCGCAATGCCAGCGGATCGAGTGCTCCTTCAGTGGCAACCGGATCAACGGCAATCAGGATTCGCGGGTGCTGACAGTGGAATGCGAGCCGAGACGGGGCACCGAGGTTGACGAATCGTGCCTGCGCAAGGAACTGGCCGAGGCCGGGGCGGACGGCGAGATGCGTGTAAACGGTGCGGTGATCGTCGTCCAGTATCGGTGGGGCTACGGCCGCGAAACGCCGTTCCCGGTCCATGACCGGCACCAGGTCGAGCAGGCTACCCGATGGACCGTCGCAACTATGAAAGCAATCGTCGATCATCTGGAGCGCCGTCAGAAGGTCATTACGGCGTCCGCCCCCGACCAGCCGGCCGGTTCCGCGCCGCCTGACTTCAGGCTGGCCATCGAGCAGTACCTGGAAGACATCCTAGTGGCCCAATGGAACTCGCTCGACTGGGGTGCGGACCTGGAGTACCTCGGCCGGCAAGTGTCGTGCGGGACGCTCGGCGCATTGACATCCTGGCCAGGGACCGGGCGACAGGCGATTTCGTCGTCATTGAACTGAAGCGTGACCAGACGGACGATGAAGTCGTCGGCCAGTTGTCCCGCTATATGGGCTGGGCCGCGGAACACAAGGCCGCGGCCCAGGGCGTCGGCGTCCGGGGGATCATCGTGGTCCACGAGCTTACCCCTAAGCTGCGGGCGGCTGCTATGGCGCACCGCAACATCAGCATCTACAGGTACGAACTGACCGTCGCCCTCAGCCGCCTTCCCCTTACAAGGCCCGACCAGGAGACCGATAAATGAATCGTGGAGACAGTGCGTGGCCCCAAAGCGATTAAAGAATGCCGCTCCCCCGAAGGAAGTCGCAGCGCCGCAGTCTGCCCCTCTGCGCTTTCTTGGCTATGCACTTCCACCAGGCAAGGACGAGTTTAGGCTTCGGGTCATTGAACGGGATGGCTTTGAGTTGCACAACGAGCAGATCCGGGCAGAGGTTTCGTTCCTGGATTTCGATGGTGTTGTCACGTTCGCCGGCGCATTTGAAACCCATGATAAGAACCGCCCGCCTAACATTGTCTGCGTCTCCCGTTCCGATCTGGACCTTCGAGAACGCGAATTCTTCACACTGATCGACCAGAACAAGACCTTCGTGTTCCTGATCGCTGATCTCCCAGTGGCGATCGAAGGCCAATCCGTCGATCCATGCTGCGATCTGTTTCGTCGCATAGCTCAAAAAGTGGGCTTAGCATGGAATGGCTACGCGAGGCAATTTGCTGCCATCGAAAGTCTCGTTCCCGAGTTTCAGGACTTCATAAGCCGGTATGGAACCTCCAGTATAGTGCTTCGCTATGGCGGTGAACCGGAGAGCCGTGCCAGGTCCATCTGCGCTCAAGAGGGAAGCGTTCTGGGGCTTGTGCTTGGCGGCAACGTGTTCTTCTTGCCGTGCGTGCGACCGCGCAAGCAAGACCAGGCAGTGCAAATGACTGTGGCGGTCATTGAAGCTGCCATCGCGTACCGAAATCGCATGTCGAAGGAACTGCCCGAATGGTCCGAGGCTTTCAGTTTTCAGAAGGAGGCATTACTCCGAAAAGAGGCCGCCAACCTGCGCAAGAGACTCGCTGAAACGGCAGCCGAAATTGACTGCTACGTGGCGTTTAAGGGAGCGCTGATCTACCAGTCAGACCCCCTGGTCGAAGTTGTGCGTAACCTTCTGGACCGGTTTTTCGGCATCTCGTTGACCATCGACGAAAGGTGCATCGAGGATGCTACCCTCCAAGACATCAAGGGTGCAATTGAGGCCGTCTTCGAGATCAAGGGGGTAAAAGGCAACTTCAAGAGATCGAACGTCAACCAAGTTGATTCCCACCGTGAACGGCTGAGCCTTCTAGCAAGCACTCCGGGTGTTCTGATTATGAACACCTTGATGGGCGTAGACTCGCTTCAAGGGAAGGATGAGGCCCCGCACCCGGATATTATCCAAAGGGCCGCCGTGGACCACGTGCTTTTGATCCGCACGCTCGACCTCCTGCGTTACGCCGATGGTATCGAGAAGGGCATTTTCACGAAAGAGGCTTTCCGGCAGACACTCCTCCGCGAATCCGGCTGGCTGAAAGTCGAGAACGAAGTGGCCCAGGTGATGAAACAGTAGAAGGCCCTCCCGCGAAGGATTGCACCATGAGCACCCCGGCCACCCCAATACAGCCACCGCCGTTCGACGATGCCCTGGTCGATAAGGCCCTGCTCGAAGAGGAGTCGTACACCTTCGACTGCAAGCGGCTCAAGGACAGGCTCACCAAGATTCTCGAAACCGTGGTGGCGTTTGCCAATAGCGATGGCGGTGTGATTGCCCTGGGTCTGGAAGACCCCGACAAGGCCCAGGGCCGGGATCGGGTCTACGGCATCCAAGAGAACCCGATGAACTGGGACGAGTTGCGCCGCCTGATGCTCTCCCGGATCACCGAATCCGGGCTGCTGGCATGGAAGCCGCATGAGGTCGGCTGTACCCTGCGCGACGGCACCATTGGGTCGGTCGTCTTCCTGCGGATCGAGAAGAGCACCCGCATCCATTCCATCGTTGACGACGGCACGTTCCGGCGTCTGGACAAAGGCAACAAGCAACTCACCGCTCCTGAGATCAACGAACTTAGCTTCGCCCGGGGCACGATCACGGCCGAGAGCCAGTTGGAATCGGTCGATTTCGACCTGCTCGACACCGACTACTGGCGGGCCTACGCCCAACAGCGGCGGCTGACGCGCCCCATCGCCGAGGCCATGTTGCACGTCGGCCTTGCCAAGCGCTCGGGCGACGGCCGACTACAACCGACACGCGCCGCGGTGCTGCTCTTCGCCGAGGAGCCGAGCGGGCTGTTGGCGAGCAAGGCAGCCGTCCGCATCTTCCACTACCGGGGCCACAAGGTCCAGACCGACCCGAACACCAACCTGCTCAAGCCGCCCACCACGATCAGCGGCCCGATCATTCGTCAGATTCAGGACGCCGCCGAAGCTGTTGTCCGGGAACTGGCCAGCGGCATCCAGATGGGGCCATTGGGCTTTGAGATCGTCCAACGCTATCCCGTGCGGGTCATCAAGGAAGCGATTACCAACGCCGTCGTCCACCGGGACTACCACCTTGCCACCGACGTTCACATCCGCATCTTTTCCGACCGGATTGAAGTGGAGAGTCCCGGCCTGTTCGCCGGGCCGGTGACGGTTGCGAACATCGGGCAAGTGGGCGTGTTCAATCGCAACCCCGTACTCGTCGGCCATTTGCGGGAGTTTCCCAATCCGCCGAATCTCGATGCGGGCGAAGGGGTCCGCATGATGTTTGGCACCATGCGGGAAACGGGCCTGTATCCGCCCCTCTACGATACACGTCCGCACATTGAGCGAGATGCCGTCATCGTCACGCTGTTCAACGAGAATCGTCCGTCCCTTTGGGAGCAGGTCAGCCAATACGTTGACCAGCACGGCTCGATTGGAAATGCCGAAGTGCGCCAGTTGATGGGCACGGAGAACGTGCTGTCGGTCTCGAAGTTGATTCGAGACTGGGTGGATCGCGGGCTATTGGTCGTGGCCAATCCCCAGGCGGGGACCAGGGTCCGGCGTTACGCCAAGCCCGGAAGCCGCCCACGAGGGCTTGTTTTCTAACCCCGGAAGATAACAAGTTGCCGCCACGCCGCAACCCTTGTATCCTGAATACCTTAGAACAACCATTGTTATCCAGAATGACCCGTTCGGGTGGCACCCCGATAGATCGGAAATACTGATGTTCAAGCGTCTCATTGAAGTTGCCCTGCCGCTGAAGGAAGTCTCGGAGCAATCGGCTCGGGAGAAGTCGATCCGGCACGGGCATATCTCCACGCTGCACATCTGGTGGGCACGCCGGCCGCTAGCCGCCTGCCGGGCGGCGGTCTTCGCCTCGCTGATCCCAGACCCCGATGATCCCGAGTGCCCGGACGGCTTTCGGAAACTGGTAATGGAGACGCTCGACCGTAACGAGTTCATCCCGAAGAACGGTGACGGTTCGGCCATCGAGGACACGCCCAGAAACCGCTGCTTGGAGTACATCAAGTATCTGGTCAGGTGGGAGAACTCGAACAAGCCGGAGTACATTGACCCGGCCCGAAAACTGATCGCCGCCGCCCACAAGTTCCTAAACCCGGAGTCTGAGGGCGACGCTCCCAGAGTCTTGGACCCGTTCGCTGGTGGCGGAACAATTCCGTTGGAAGCCCTGCGGCTCGGCTGCGAGGCCCACGCCATCGACCTGAACCCGGTAGCCCATCTCATCGAACTCTGCACGCTGGTGTACCCGCAGAAGTACGGCCAACCCAATAGCCGCCCAGTGCCCGACTACATCAAGCGGCTCGTGACGCACAACCGGACGAGAAGAAGGCCAAGGGTAAAGACCAGCCGCTCCTGGATAAGCATGAGGAGGCGGGCGAAGCAGCGGACGATGATGAAATCGTTCCCGATGTTGAAATCACAGAGGCCAAGTACCGGGAGAATCCCCTGGCTGCCGACGTGAGGTACTGGGGCACTGGTTGTTGATGGCTGCGAGCAAGAGGGTCGGGCATTTCTATCCTCCCGATTCAGATGGCAGTGTCCCAATCGCGTACTTGTGGGCCAGAACCGTCCGATCCCCTTCGCCAAGCATAAGGTTTTCGACGCCCCTCCTTCGACACACCTGGCTTACCAAGAAGCCGGGCGCAACGTCGCCTTCAAGATCGTCCCCGATTCAGAGCAGGGCCTCTGCGAGTTCGTGACTTGTCAAAACGGAGAGATAGATTTCGACCCGAACGACGGGACGATGAAGCAAGGACGAGCGGTTTGCGTGTTCTCGCAAGCGACCATCACAAACGATTATCTTCAGTCCGAAGGCAAGGCAGGGCGGCTCGGAGAAGAACTGACGGCGGTTGTACTTGCGACAACAAAAGGAGGACGCAAGTACAGGTCGCCGACCAGTGCGGATCGAGACTTGATTGGCGAGGCGTGCCGAGCGTTACAGGAATCGCGTGAAAGCATCAAGTTGGGGCAGTACAATGCCGTTCCCGATGAAGCCATTCCCCCAACTGAGATTCGTCGTCTCTCAGTTCCGCTCTACGGTCTCGACACGTTTGGAAAGCTCTTCACGCCCCGTCAGTTGAACACTCTGATTGTGTTGGCATCGCTGGTCCGTGATGTCGTGTATCAACTGCCGAAGTACCACGACGCTGACTACGCACTCGCAGTCGCCGAGTATCTCGCACTTGTATTCGACCGAATACTGGACCGTTCCAGCACGGCCTGTATATGGCATACCAGTGGCGAGAAGGTCGAAGGCAGTGTGGGCCGACACACACTGCCGATGACATGGGACTTCGCTGAGACCAATCCGATCAATGGTGGAAGCGGTAATATCGAGGGGGCAGTGGCTTGGATCACAAAAGTCGTCGAGACATCGGCGATCTGTTCCAATCGCTCGGCCATTGTTAAACGCGGACTTGCACAACAGTTACCGTCCTCCGACTTCGATGCGGTCGTGACCGATCCGCCGTATTACGATTCCGTCCCGTATTCGCATCTTGCTGATTTTTTTTACGTATGGTTGAAACAAATTCTCGGAGATCGTTTGCCCGATCTTTTCAAGACGCCGCTATGCCCAAAGGGGCCGGAAATCGTCCAGGACCGGCCTCATAGGCTTTCCAACAGCAAGAAGACCAAGGAATACTTTGAAACAAGAAATGGGAAAGGCGCTGACTGCTGCTAGATGCAGTCTGGGCGATCAAGGTGTTCTTGTCCTCCTCTATGCTCATAAGACAACGGCGGCGTGGGAGACCCTCGTTCAGGCGTGCTCCGGGCCGGGTTGACAGTCAGTGCTTCCTGGCCGCTTCATACGGAAATGACAGGCGGAATGGTCAAGACTGGCAAAGCCGGTCTCGCCTCTTCGATCTTCCTTGTATGCCGCAAGCGGCGCGACGATACTGGCGATGGTCTTTGGGATGACGTTCGCAAAAACTTGAGGAACGTAGCTCAGGAGCGGCTCGACTTCTTCTGGTCCCAGGGCATCCGTGGAGCCAATTTTCATCTCGGCGATTGGGCCGGCACTTTCCGTATCGGAGCTATCAGCGCGTTATCAAATTGTCGGGCGAGGAGATCGTTGTCAATCAGTTCCTTGACGAGGTGCGTCCCCTGGTGACGGAGTACGCATTGTCTCGAATCATGCAAACGACGCAGACGGCCACCATCGACCCAGAGAGCCGATTCTACGTCATCTGGAAATGGTCTTATGGAAATGCCGTAGCCCCTGCCGACGAATCCTTCAAGTTGGCACAAGCCCTCGGGATGGCAACCGAGACGATGTGGGATCGCACAGGCATTTTGGAGAAGTCGGGCGAGAACGTCCAGGCGTTGCCAATTGCCAAACGTATGAAGATCAAAGACCTGGGCGATTCGGGATCGGACGGCACCCCCGGTAGCCTGATCGACGTGTTACATCGGCTTTGCGTCTTCCGCGAAAAGAACGACACGGACGGCATGGGCCAATTCCTCGCCCGCAGTGGCCAGGGCAATAATTCGGCCCTGTGGGTCGTCGCCCAGGCCATGAGCGACATCCTCCCGGACGGCGACAAGGAAAAGCAACTCATGCAGGGCCTCTTGAACCAGAAAGAGAAGCTTGAACAGGCCACCGAGCAAGGCCGGTTGTTCTGAATTGCGAGGGACTATTATGTCAGTGCCGGACTGGGCAGACGAACAGTTGTCAAGGGATTTGCCCGAGCTACGGGTGCGGCGAGAACCAGAACTTGGAGTATATGGAGTCCTTCCCGCTGCAAGTCCGTGATCTGGCAAAGGAGATTGCGGCATTTGCCACATCAAACGCGGGCACCATCCTCATTGGTGTCTCGAATGCAGGCGATCCGGTCGGACTAAGCGAAGCTGGTTCAGCAGACGGCCGCGATGGGTTGCTTCGCCGAATCGAGGGGATCTGCCGTGGCACTGTGAAGCCATCCATCACGCCGACCGCTAAGTTTGCCCTTGAGAACGGACAAGTCGTTCCTGTCCTGCTTGTGGCGAAAGGCAATCAGCCACTCTACTACAGCAACAACATTCCATACGTAAGGCACATCACCGAGTCTCGCCCCGCTGAACCGCATGAAATAATCGACTTGGTTCGCCAATGGCTTGCCGTCAATGAGGCGCGGAAACGGAGGAGAATCCGTATGGGATGTTTGTATCCCGCCTGGCATCCTTGCTGGTCGGTGTCCTGATTTCTGGCGAAGAGGCCACTGATCGAGCGGGATGGTGAATCCCTGGCTCGATATGTGGCGAGCGCAGTTCCACAGACTGCCACTGAACTGAGAGCGATTGCGATTAGGGACATCGCAATTGAACATGGAATCTCGGCACAGCTTGATGATCTCGCTCAATCGCTCGACACGGTTGCAAAGTTCCGACTCCACAGCGGTTGTGTCCCGGAACTGGCCGCACTCATCCAGGAGGCAATGGCGAAGGCGCAAAAGGCTAGAGAAGAGATAATAGACCCCGTGCCGGTTTGCCAGCCTCACTGGATCATGCGAAAGAGACCATCATTTTGCAATCCAGGAGGCTTTCCGGGCTACTGGAGCGGGCAGTTGAGATGCTGCAAGATGGGCGATTTGAGGAAGTCCAGGCAGAAGCAGGTGAGATTGGCTACATATTGTTACAGGCGAGTTACTACAACGTGGATTCACTACGAGACGGATTGAGCAAGGAATTGCGGGATGTTGGACGTGATTTGCATTTGGTCGAGACAATGCAGGTCTACATGGACGGCGGTGCGTCAGTGCAAGCGATCTGCAATAGGGTCAAGCAAGGATGTACTTATCTCAACAAGATTGTAGCATCATTGCCGAACGGGAGTACCGAGACGCGATGACCGACGTGTTGATCTACTGGCGAGACTACCGCAAGAATGCTGCCGGGCAGTATGCCGGCTGGCACTCGAACGCCCAGCTTCTCGGCAAACTGCTGCCTGGGGACCGCATGTGGATGGTCACGTCGGGCAAGGCCCTTCAGCAGGAGGCCGAACAGGCGGGATTCCTGGTGGCGGTATGGCAGGTGGCGGAGGCCCTCGGGAATCCGGGCGACGATCCGACCTACCCCAAGGATCGCTACCGATACCGGGTCGTGCCAGACGAGGGGGAATCCATTACACTGAATGAGCCGGTTCCGGTGGACCACATCCTTCGGCCGGCAAGAGGGAGCAAGGGTGTATCCATTGGGCGGTACCTGCAGGGACCGCGAAAACTGGACGAATCAACCATCCGCCTCCTGCGCGTGGCCGCGGGGCCGGATATGGCAATCAAGTGGTTGAAAGGAAATCGAGCATGAGCATTCTGAAACCCTGGCGTCAAGTCGCCACCCCGCACGCTGACATCCGCCAGGGGAAGTTCGACACTTCGGTCTTCGCCGCCGACCTGGGCGAAGTCCTGGCCGGGCGCGGGGCCGTCGATTACCGCGATGCCTGCACCTTCTTCTCCAAGACCTACCTGACGGAAGGGCTGACCCAACTGGTGATCGACGTGATGCAGCGGTTGGCCGGCTCGGGCAAGACCGAGGCGGTCATCCAGCTTCAAACGGCTTTCGGCGGGGGCAAGACGCATACCCTGTTGACCCTCTACCACCTGCTGACCAGCCCGAACCCGGTCGCCAAGCTGCCGGAAATCCAAGCTTTGCTCGCTGCCGCCGGCCTCAAGCAGATTCCCACCGCCCGGGTGGCCTGCCTGGTCGGGACCGCGCTCAACGCGACTGCCGACCGAACCTTCTGGGGCGACCTGGCTTGGCAGCTTGGCGGCGAGCGGCTCTACGCCAAGCTGGCCAAGTGCGACGAGCAGAAAGTCTCGCCGGGCACCAATCTCCTGGGCGAAGTGCTGCCGAGGCCGGCCCGTGCCTGATCCTGCTGGATGAAGTCCTGGCCTACCTGCTCAAGGCCGGTGGGGTCAAGGTCGGGGAGAGCACCCTGCGCGGCAACACCCTCACGTTCCTGCACGAATTGGGGATCGCCGTGGCCAATTGCCCCACGGCCTGCATGATCGCCACGCTTACCAGCCAGCTTGCCGAGTACATGGACGAGGGCGGCGAGCGGGCCTACACGTCGCTGGAAAAGGCGCTGGGCCGGGTGGAGAAGGTCCGGCAGACCGTCGTGGGCGCTGAGATTTACGAGGTCATTCGCCGCCGCCTCTTCGAGAACCTCGGCGACCCGGCCGACCATCGCGCCGCGGCCGAGGCGTACTGGCAGGTCTACCGGCAGCTTGGCGAGGACGTGCCCTCGGGCTGCCGCGAGCCTTCGTATCGGGACGAGATGATCCGGGCCTACCCGTTCCACCCCGAGTTGATCTCCGTGCTCTACGAGCGTTGGGGGTCGATTCCCGAGTTCCAGCGGACCCGCGGCGTGCTTCGGCTGCTCGCCGATGTTATCAGCAACCTCTATCAAGGGAAGGACAACGATCCGCTGATCCAGAGCGGGTCCGTGAACCTCGGTGCGCCGGCCGTGCGCGGCGAGTTGGTCAAACACACGGGCTACGGCAGCGTTTTTCACGGCGTCATCGAGAGCGACATCTCCGGCACCCACGCCAAGGCTCCTGAGATCGACCGGCAGCTTGGCAGTGAGTATGCCAAGGAGAGCGTGTCGGAAAAGCTCGCCCGGTCGATCTTCATGTACTCATTCAGCGGCGGACAGCAGCGCGGGGCCACGCTGCCGCAGTTGCGATTGGCCGTACTCAACCCCGAGATGGCCCCGCCGTTCGTCTCCGACTCGCTGGACCGCATGACGAAGCGGCTCTGGTTCCTCTACCAAGACAGCGGGCTCTACCGGTTCGACTCGCGGCCCAACCTCAACCGCATCCTGGTGGACCGGGAGGAAATGGTCCGTTCCGAGCCGGATAAGGTCAAGGAGTTTGCCAAGAAGACGCTCAACGATTTGATCGGCGACGCCGCTTTTCGCGTCTACCGCTATCCCGAGGAAGACCGCGACGTAGCTGACGAGCCACGGCTGAGTCTGGTTGTGCTGGACCTGCACCAGGTTGCCTCTGAAGATGAAATGCCCAAGGCGACCGAGGATTTCGTCACGGGCATCCTGAAGCAACACGGCAAGGGGTTCCGCAAGCACGCCAATGTGCTTGTTTTCCTAGCCCCCGACCAGCAGCGGGCTTCGGAAGTCACCGACGCTGCCCGGACGCTGATGGCCCTACGAAACGTGGACGAAGACAAGGCGACGAAGAAGCAGTTGTCGGAGGAGCAACTCAAAGACCTGGCCCAGCGCCTGAAAGAGGCCGAGGCCCGCCTTCCGGCGGCCCTGACGACGGCCTACCGGATTGTCCTGGTGCCCGCAGAGAAGAAGACCCTGCGGGTATTCGACATGGGCATTTCCAAGTTCAGCGGTCCAAGCACGTTGAGCAGCAAGGTCTTGGAGAAGTTGATCGACGAACAGATTCTCAAGGGGCTTGACCCGAAGATACTTATCGGCGAACGATTCGCGCTCTGGCCCGAGGACCAAGAAATGGTCAACGTGCGAACGCTGGCCGACTACTTCACCCAACTGACGCACTTGCCCCGGCTGCTGGGGCCGGACGTGCTGCCAGCCTGTCTGGCACAGGGCGTCCACCGAGGGCTGTTCGGCTACGCTCTCGGCGACGGCGAGAAGAGGCAGTTCGATACCATCTACTATAAGGACAAGTCCGTCACCGCCACGGATTGCCAGATCATCGAGTCGGCATGGCTGCTGCGGCCGAAGGTGGCCGAGGCGCTCATGCCGAAGCCGGAGCCGGCGACGGTTCCGACAACCGGAGGCGGCAGCACTGGTGTCGTTGGTGACGGCAGCGTTCCGACTCCCGGAGATGGCGAGGAGCCCTGGGCACCGGGCGGCGGGGGTGGCGTGCAGATCGTCGAGGGCGAGCGCCGGCTGAACAAGGTCCGCATCGAGATGAAGAACCTTCCCTGGGAGAATTGGAACGACATATACAACGAGGTCATCGACCCCTTGGCCCAGGAAGGGGCTGAGGTCCGTTGCGATGTGATCGTCGTCGCCAAGGGCGAGGCGGCGATCCGTGAGAACACGATTGAATTGGGTATCAAGGAATCCCTTGCCCAGCGAGGCATTCAAGCGGATATTCAGACGGGGTGAAACCATGTTGGGGGTGATGATCTAAACTGCCCGGAGCACTCCTATGGGTTGGTCTTATCGCAAGAGCGTCAATCTTGGTCCCTTCCGCGTCAATCTGAGCAAGTCGGGGATCGGCTACTCCTTGGGCGGCGGTGGCTTCCGCACGGGAGTGAACTCCCGTGGTCGCCGCTACAAATCGCTCAGCATCCCTGGAACGGGAATGCGGTACTACTCCTCGTCAAAGCAGGGCTGCCTCGTGATCCTTGCCTTGCTTTCGGGCATCGTTTCCATCACCACCATCATCCTCTTGAAGGTCTGGCCATGAAACTGATTCGCACGTTTCGGACAATGACCTCGGAACGCTTCCTGGTCCAGAAGAAGGAAGGCCAGGATTCGGCGGCCATCGACCTCCACTACTTGGCCGATGGGCATGTGGCGGGGACCGTGTTCCTGTTTGAGCACGCCGGCATCGAGGATGCCGAAGTTCCCGACTTCCTGCAACATATCGACGAGGCCCTGCTACCGTGGGTGCATCTTGAGGACCGCACGCTGACGTTTACCGTCGTCCGGGGCCATGTGGTGGGCGATTTTCAGCCGGATAAGGGAAAGGAAGCGTAACTGGGCCATCAATAGCGTTTGTTTGGAGAGCTTGGTGAAGAAATAGGTGGCTGTCTTCATGGACTTCCACACCTACACCACGATGCGTGACTGGACTCGGCGGGTCTCGCCAGGGGATCGCTTCGCCCAGGACATCGACCAGTTCTACAAGCGGGCGATGGACGATGCGGTCAAGGTGCGTTCCGCTCAATTCTTCGCCCAACTCATCAACGAACGGGACTGGGAAAAGGCCCGGCGGCCCTACTACAACCTGTGGCCGTCGATCATCCCGATGCTCACCCGGCTGGACCTGGACCTTGATTCCGAACTGATCCGGCTCCCATTGCCGGCCCTCTGCGTCCGTTTTCCCAAAGACTCGGCGAAGAACCCGCTCAAGTTCGATTGGAAGGGGGATGAGGTTTCGGTCCGTTGTATTATGGTGGGGGACATGAACCAAGGCGAAGGTATTTCTGTGCTGATCGACGTGGGCGAATTGGTGGACGAAATCGGGGTGCCGGTCTACAGCTACCGTAACTTTCCTCGCAAGCCCGGCTTGACCGTCCAACAATCGGTAGCCAGTCTTGGAAGGAACGTGTTTGCCGACCTGGGCATCCAAGTCCCGGATTCCCTGGTCATGGACTGCGTGCGGCTGTGCTGCTCCCTTTGCCTGTTGGAAAACGACCCCGAGATCATTTCTCCCGATGTCCTGGCCGACGACCGGGCCAAGTACGAGGCCACCGGCGACCAGAAGTTCGTGGACAAGGCTCAGCGGCGTGGCAAGGTCGGCTGGGATGTGGGGAAACACATCGAAGTCATCCCGCACTACAGAAGGCCGCACATGACTCTCGTTTGGACCGGGCACGGGCGGGTGACGCCCCGGGTGGTGCCCAGGCGGGGAAGTGTTGTCCATCGGGAGGCGGTGGAGAAGTTGCCGAGCGGGTTTGGCGGAGGGTGAACATGAAGTCCTTTTGCCAGCCGCCTAGATTGCGCCCTCGTAACCCAGGGCCAGACAGGATGTGATGAGATCCGCTTCCCTTGCCCATTCCCTTCGGAGTCGGTAAACTGTCAAAGTGTCCGGGCTTCCGCCCGTTCGCGCGGTGGCCGCCCGGTTACAGGCCATAGCAACATAGCCACTTTCGTACCCCCATTTGCAAGGGTGACCCTTATAGCGTAGAGTAGCAATGACAATTTGAATTGACGCGCGTGCGTCAAGTTTCTGCTTCCCGAAAAACGACCAACCTGAGTCTGCGGACTCTTGAACAGATGAAGCAGTGCTTGGACCGCGCCCCTGCATGCGCGATTTTGCGGGTGGTTGACCTCGGCGCGTGCCGCCGCGTCGGCTGCCGCTCCGTGCGCCTTTGCGCCTCCTATCCGCACTCGTACCACCCCGCGGCGGCATCGGGGCATGGTACTCCATCACCGGTGCGTCTGTGCGGCGCCCCGATCCGAGTGGGAGCCCAGTGCCGTCTCGTTCGTCACGACTCACCATAGGCACCGCCATTCGCTGCGCTGCCTTCGATCGCTGGGATGCGACCAGTGGTCGCGTCTGCCGTTCGATCTCGATCTCTAGCACGTAGAGCTTGCGAAGGTTCACGACCTGTCTCGCGCAGCAGCGCTCGCCGAGAGTCGTCTCCCCATTGATGCGACCGCCTCTCGAACTCCTGTTCTGTCACAACGGATGAATCCCGACGACTTCAAGCGAGCGAGAGAAGGTGACAGTCGAGCGACTCAATGCGTGCGATTGCTTCCAATCTCCGTAACTCCCTCATCGCCCAGTTCATGGCGCATTCGTTCATGCCCATCCTCGCCGCTGGCAATTCTTTGACGTTACACGATCGCCGGCGGTCTCAGCGGAAGCGGAAGTCGAGCTTAAAGCCGTACAGCCACGGGACATGCGGGTCGATGTGCTCGCTTTGCAGGCGGTCGGGAAGACCCTCGTAGTGCTGCCGGAGTTGCCCGGCGTCGGGGGCATTGTAGTAGGTGACCACGATCGTGTCGTCGCAGACCCGCAGGTCGCCTTCCAAGCCCGCCGAGGAGCGACTTGGCCACGTGACCGGCATCCCAGCCGGAGTAAGGTTCGCCCAGGCGACGGCGCAACTGGTGGAGCACCGCCTGAGCGATCAATGCCGTCGTCATCTGTCCGTAACGGATGTTGAGGTTCAATGTTCCCGCGCGGTTCCAGCCCAAGGCTTGATGCGCGTTGAAGAACTCCTCGACGTGCCAACGCTTGGGATAATCCAGCGTCAAGGTCTCGACTTCATCCCGATCGGTCGTGGAAAGAAAGGCCCCGAAGCGATACTCGCGGGTCGTCTCTCCGGTCCGCTGGGCGAACTGGAAGTAGGGCTCTTCCGTCGCTCCGCGACATCTGGTAGGGTTGCTTCGTCGTGGCGAATCCGGCCCAACGGCGTGTGAACTGTTCGGGAGCAAGGGCAAGCAGTTGCTTCCGTAGCGAGCGATCGTTCTTCATCGGCACCAGGAGATCGAAGGGCGTATTGCGCTGGACGTGATTGAACAGTTCCGTCGTGTAATGCTCCATGTCGGCGAGCACCAGAATTTGCTTCGGGCTGCGGAGCAAGGATTTCCGCCGCCAGTTCCAACAGTTCGATCGCCGCGGTCGTTGCGGTTCGTGACGAAGTGGCCGTGGTGAAGCAGACCGGTTGATGGGTGTCGGCGATCCAGGACGAAAAAGGTCTGCGCCACTTTGTACGGCTTGGACCGCTGGTCCTCGCGGAAGCGGCGCATTTGCCGCTTGCTGTAGCTGGGCGTGCGATGCGGGTCGATGGCCAGCAGTTTTCCGGCGTAATCGCCCGAGGCCCGGCGGATGCGTCCCAGGGCGACTTGCAAGCGTTGGGCCTCCGCCACGGTGTGCTCGGCCAGCAGGGAGTGAATGGCCACGTCGCTGGCGACGAAGGGAAGTCCGTTGGCCAACTCGAAGCCGCGCTGGCTGAGCGAGCGTTGCTGCCGCAGCCCCGTGGAACACAGTGCCGACTCGTGGATCATTTGCAGCGCCAGACGCGGCTCGACGCGCTCGGCCGCCTGACCGCTCCAACCGCAGAGCAAGTCCCATGTGCCCAGCCGCAGGTGCTCGGGAATCAACAGCCACAGGCCCACCAGGTTGCCGGAGACCTTGTCGGCCAAGAGTTGCCGCACGCCGCGTTCCAGGCTGAGCGGATCGCAGGGCTCGGCGCGGGTGCGTTTCTTGGTCCGCTGGGTCTCGATCTTCCAATCAGCGATCGGTCGATACTGATAGAGTTTTTTTTTGAAGGCCGTACTCTTCGATGACCCGTTGCACGCTGCGAATGCTGATCTCCCAGCCGCTCTGGCAGAGCTTCTGGGCAATCACCTCCGGCGTGGCTTCGGGGTCGAGGAAGCGATGCCGAATCACCTGGCGGACCACTTCCGCCGTGCGTCGGTAATGGGTCTTCGGCCCGCGCTTGTGGCTTTGCAGGGCCTGCGCGCCCTGCTCGGTGAAAGCCGCCCGCAACTGAAAGTAGCGTTGCTTGCTGAAGCCGAACTTCCGCGCGGCCTCGAGGCGGTCCCAGCCCTTCGCACTCGCCCTCGATGAGCATTGCCAGCTTGCGCGTGATCTCATCATCGGCACGGACCGCCAGACGATCCACCCGCCCCGACCAGGGCCTGGTTTTCCAGATCGAATTGCGCCATGACTGCTTCCTCCGTAAACGCAGATGGATGGCGGGCCGCACCGTGCGTGCGCGCAGCCACGAGGATAGCAGAAATGGCCCAAGAAGTCTAATTAAATATGGCAGTATATGTCCAGGATGCCGGCTGAATACATTGCAAATATGGCACACTGAGCAAGATTTGCAGGCCAGATGAACGCCATATTTAATTAGACTTATGTGGGGGGTCGCGTGGCGGGATGGCGGGGCTAAAATGAGGGGGCACCCAAGAGTCGGGCAAATGAACAGCCCTGGAAAAATCGCTGCTGCATGGGGGCGTCGGCCGAGTGCTGTTCATCTGTGCCCCTTGGTCGGGGTTTCGGGAGCATCCTTGGTTTGACGCCCCCTGTTTTGTTTTCTTGGCGGGCCATCCATGCTCATTACCGAAATGCGACATCGCCTTCAGTGTCTCGGCTGGAGAACCCTTGGCCGAGGGCAACAAATTGACGGTCAATGGTGGGTGTTTGCCGGAAGTTGCGGGCACACCATCATCGCCATTGCCGACACTCCGCATGAAGTCTGGTCCGCGGCCTGTGCGATGGCCATGAGGCTCACACGAAATGGTTTCTCGGACGGTGAGTAGCCCGCCATGCACCTGGACGAATTACGCCAGCTTGTCGAACGCAAGACGGAAATCGTCGAGATGCTTGAATCGCTGCTGGAGGATGAGGAAGCGGAATTAGTCGAGTTGGAACGTCAACTTGAATCGCGCGAAGATGCCGGGGAAGCCAGCGGTGGTGGTTAGTGGCAGTCGCTAGCAGTAACGCCAGTCGTGTGAACATCCAGTCGTTCGGGTGGCTCCGACTTCTTCCGTGTCGTTGGCTTCGAGTGCCTCGCTGTTCGGCTGCTTTGTTTCTTGGGCGGCTGCAACATTGCCGCTGGCATGGTCGTAGGGAACGCTGTTGCTGAGCAGCTTTGCTTGCTTGTTGACCACGGCCGCGCACAAGGGGGACCGAAAAACATTCTTGATGTCGCGCAGCGCCGCGGGGGTGAGCGAATTCTTGGATAGGTCCAAGTTTTGCACATAGAAGCAACTGCCGTCGCCCCGCTCGATCACGCATCCTTGCGTCACTCGCTCCACTCGCTCGATGCCTTGGGCCCGGCAATACTCGCGGAAGGCGGCGACCCAGCGAGCAGAGAAGTCGGCCTCCTTCTCCTGTGACCCCAGCGGCCGGCCTGTCACCAGGGGGCTGTCATTCGGCACCTTGACCTTGGGCTCCGTCACCTGAAAGATCCGGTTGACCTTAAAGATCACCAGCTTCTCCTCCAGGACTCCCTTTTCGCACTGGTAGCCCACATAAAGGCATTGCAGTGACGAGGGGGCGGCCTGGAATCGTCCTAGCAGTTGTGAATCTGTCTTGCGCGGGACGGTAAAATTGCCGCCAGCTTTGGTCAGCGAGATCCCCATCTGTGGGATTTCGTCGTTCTTGCCGGCCCGGAAGTCATCCAGCAGTTTCCGGCGATTCAAGTCATTCGGGTGCGTGCCCATACCCTCGGTGTTGATAGATGCCCGGAGGTACTCCAGAAGTCGGGCATCGGCGTGTAGCATGTCTGCCAAGAGATACGTGCGCAGACCGCTGGAAGTGACCTTACGGATGGACTGTTCCAGCATCTTCAAGGCCGGCTTCTTCTTTCGCGTCTTTCGCTTGCCTGACCCCGCTTCCGCTTCGCAGGGCCGTTTCCGCTTCCACTTCGGGCGGGGCCGCCGCCTCCTTGGCCACCAGGGCGATCAGGTCCTTTAGCTCCTGATGGAACTCCGCGGCGGACGCCCGCTTCTGATTTTTCCCGGTGAGCCTTGTTGGTGCCCACGGGGTCCAGTTTGCAGGTGGCCTGGTTCTTCTTATTCCAGTTGAAGGAACTCAGCCTCACTCGCACATAACCTCCGGGCAGGAGCGTCTCGAAGCCGGGAATGATCTCCAGGATGGCATCGGCAGGCACGGCGGGCCGCTTCTCGAAAAGCAGCGGAGATGCCTTGAGCACCCGTTCCCGCCAACGGCAGGCGTGCGACTGGCTGACCCGTCGCAGGGGAGCGCTCCAATCGCCAAAGGAAGGGACTTTACAGGCCAGGATAGCGGCGTCAATGGCGTGATTGTAGTCGTCGCCGTGGTCCTTGGCGTACTCGGGCAGCATGATGGTGCGGTAAAGGGCTGTAAGACGCCCCGACTGGGCTCGAATCGCACAGGGCTTTCCTGTGCGGGTCTCGATGCACTGGGCGAGGTAGCGGGCCAACGGCCGCGGGCCCTGCTGGCTGTTGCCGATATGGGTCAGATCGGAGAGAATCATGGCCAGGGCCTGCTCGGCGTCCAAGGCCGAGCCCGCGTGACGCATCCGATTCAAGAGGCCCTTCTTGGTATCGTGATAGGGGTGCCTGGCGCGGAAGCCGTCGATCTTCCGCTTGCCCACGTATTTGCTGTAGGCTTCGTAGGCGTCGTCGTGGATTGTCATGCCGGCCTCGGCCGCCGTGCGGGAACCCTTTTGTGCGTTGCAGGCGGGACAGGCAGGCACGATGTTCAGGTAGGCGTCGAAGGGGAATCGACTTTGCGGTAGCAGGTGCTCGACCTCCGTCAGCGGCGACCTCTTTCCGCAGTAGGCGCATCGGCCGTCGAACTCTTTGGTGAGCATTTCCCGCCGGTCCTGGAAGCCGTAGGCAGGTCCCTGCTGGTAGTGCTTGTAGGCTTCCGCCTCATTGATCGACTTGTCCTGCTTGCGGTCCGGGTGGTAGCCCCGCAACACGTCGAAGGCCACGCGCTCCACGACGATTTCGTCGATCTGGCCGACCAGGGGCAGCACGCGGGCCTCAAGGTAGCGCCACAGGTCGGTGAAGATTTTCTGTTCGATGCGGCCCACGTCGGCTGGCGAGAAGTCGGTCTTGGTCGGAATCGTCCGCCCCGTGACAGCATACTGGATGTAGACATTAGAGTGTTCACAGCAGAAGCGAGTACGTCCCGCGGATTCCCCCTGAAGTATGTCGCGTATGTTCTTCTCGTAGACGGCCTTGTGCTTCTGAAAGGCCGGCTCCGGGACCAGCGTGTATAGCGCCTTGAACGGCACCGCTCGTGGGCGATGCAAGGGCCCTGTCGATCCACGATTCCAGGGCTTGCCAGAGTTGGGCCGGGGACTCCCGCCGACGGATGATGTCGGTGAGCCAGGAGAAAAGTGCCTGCCGCAACCGTTCGCGCTTGGCATTCTTGGCCCGTCGGACATTGCGGTCACAACCTTCCCAGGCGCATTTTGACGGCTTGCGGTTCTCGACCCGCATAGGGCGGATTTCGCGGCGAAGGTGCCGGCGGCATACGGCCAGGACCCGCTCCTGATCTTCACTGGCGACGAGACGCTTGATTTCCTGGGTCAAGGCGGTTAGAAATTCGTCCCGGGAGATAGCAAACGGCATTTCTTTCTGGTCCTGCTCCTGGTCTTCCTTGGCAGGCTGGCGGAAGCCGCGACCGCTACAATAGCGGAGCAACTCGTCAGCCTGCTCAGACGGCAGACCCAGGCTGACGAAAGCCGCCCCCAGCCTTTTCAGTCGGCGGCGTTTCGTCTTCCTCGTTCTGCGCGCCGTCGAGCCACGGCGCGGCTGTCCAGGGTCGTTTCGATAGGCTTTCGTTGGACTTCCATCGTGCCGAGGAACCGCGGGATGTTGCCTTCGGCCGTTTGCTCCACGACGCTGAAGCCGATGTACTTTTCGCCGTAGTCGATTCCCAAGCAGAAGGTCATGGTCATCCTCACTCAAAAGGTCGCTTCAGGACTCACCGAATAAGCCAAGGGAGTTGTGCAGAGCAGGGGTCTGTCCCGACCACTGGTGCGTCCCCGGGCAACGGCTCTTTGTAGTCAACCGGAAACAAAGCATTCGTTCGTTGTACGGGTCATGTGCCCCTGCCCATACTAAGAGTTGCAAAATCTGGAAAAGTGGTTTTGGCGGAGGGAGATTTTCTGGGAAATTCTGCCGCTAGCTCGATGCGAGAACTTATACGACAACCTGTTGCGGCGGACAGATTGTTCGGATGCTTTGTTTTCCGGGCGGCTACAACTTACCGAAGGGAATACTTTCCATGTGGGCAAACTGTTCGGGTGCTTTGTTTCCCGGGCGGCTACAACCTGTTCGACAGACGAAGGTCTGCTTGCAGCATTGTTCGGGTGCTTTGTTTCCCGGGCGGCTACAACGGACGAGTCGATCGCGACCGTGAATCCGGTGCGTTGTTCGGGGGCTTTGGTTCCCGGGCGACTACAACTCGTCAGTCATCGGAAAAGGCCGCCGTTGAACAGCTTGTGCATGGCCCGGCGGGTGATCCTGAAGTAACGCACTGCACCGCCGAGAACACCAGCACCGAGGGCCAGGCCGAAGCCTTGGGCCAGGGAGGAGCCGTTCGTGTAAATGAGCCACATTGCGCCGCCGATGATCCCCAGCAACACCAGGACCGTGACGCCGGCCAGCAAGCACTCGGTCAGGACCACGAGAGTCTTCTTGCAGAGGCCCTGCGGGCCGGAAGTGGCTCTCGGCCCAGTCGGTCAGGATGCTCGTGACCATCGGGCCGTGGTTGCTGTTGTTCAGGGAGAGGGTGGCCGTCCGGCCGCCGAACTCGACATTGAGCCAGGTCCCCTCGGCGTTTTTCGTCAGTTCCACGCTTGCTTTCGCGTCTTGGTCTTGCGTCGGTCTTGGTGTCGGTCACGTCGTCTCTCCTTGAGATGGCTTCCTCGCCAGGCGGTTGTAGTGGAGTAGCTTTTCGCCATGTTCGCCGGCGCTGGGCACCTTGGCATCTTGCACCAGTTCGGCGGCCGATTGGCACGTCGGCCAGGCGACATCTTCGGCACGGCGATGGATCGACGTGAAGGCGACGGGCATGTCCGGCAGAACCGGATTGGGATTGGTGACTGTAATGACTGGGCCTGGAGCCTCCTTGGCTCGGGAGGCATTGGCACAATCTTCAATGGCCTTGCCGACAGTCGGGTCGATTGGGGCGGCCCGCTTCCGGCGAACGATCTTCAGGGCCTCTTCCAGGTCGGCCACGAATTGCTCGGTGTCCGGGTGCATTGTGCCGGGGCCGCCGACCCGGTTAGCGTAGTGAACCTCGTCCGGTTCGGCCTTGATGGCGGTGCCGTCCGGCTTGACGATGGTGCAGAAGCTCCCGGGCATCTCCACCTTGTGGAGGAGGGAGAGCAGGTTTCGGCGACTCAGAACGACTTCGCTGGGCATGGTGCAGCTCCTTGGTCAGTACAACCAGCGGGAATCGAACCCGCATTGCCGGCTGGAAGCCGGTGTCCTGCCGTTAGACGATGGCTGTTGTTGGCACTAGCTCGCCGGGGCGGCCGGGGTGGCCGGCGGCGTGGCCAGGGTGGCGTCGGCGTCGGCTTTGAGCTTGGTGGTGGCCTGCGCGACGGCAGCCTCGGCCTTGGCGACGGTGGGCTCGGCGGCGGTCACGGCCTTGGCGGCCTCCGTCTTGCCGATGCCGATGGCCTTCTTGACGGCTCCAACTCCGTGGCTGATGGCGGTCTCGATCTTCTCTTTGATCTGATCCAACTTGTCGGACATGACGTTGCTCCAGAGGGAAACAGGACAGTGCTTCAGTAGTTGATCGGCCCCGGTCTCGCCAGTATCACTGGTCCCCGGTCACGTCGGCCGTCTACGGCGGTTTGAGGATTGAGCCTTACGGCAGCCGCGAACTACAACATCCGGCTTGAGTTGCTTGACCGGTTAGTTGGGACATTGAGCGGCCCGCGGCTCGGCCGGCAGAACGCCGGTCGCCCGCAGCAGCAAGAGGTTCATCAAGGTCTCGGTCAGGCTTGCGCCCTTGCCGTCCTTGCCATCGCCGCCGACGATCACGACGCCCGGCACCTTGATCCCTGCCAGGGCCTCGGCGACCTTCGCGTCCCGGTCGGCCTTGATCGTGGCCAGGATGCGGTCTTTCTCCGCCAGGCCGCCGCCCAATTCGATCTCTTTCTGCTTGGCCTCGGCAGCCGATATGGTCGCCTTCTTGTCGATCTCGGCCGTGTCGGCCTTGATCTGGGCGATCTTCTTGAGGGTCTCGGCTTCGGCCTGGGCCTTGGCGGCGACTTCGACCTTCTGCTCGGCGGCGGTCACGGCCTGGGTCTTGGTAATCACGGCGACCTCGGCCGCCTGGGTGGCCTGGATCAGGGCCCGCTCTTTCTTCTGGTTCTCCTCGGCCTTGATTTCGGCGACCTGCCGGAGTCCCTTTTCCGTGACCATGAGCCGCTGCTGGTATTCTTCCTGCCGCTGGGCCTTGGCTTGCTCGGCCTTCAGGTAGGACTCCTTCTTGGCCGCGAACTGGGCCAAGGTCTGCTCGTCGTACTGGGTCTCGGTGACGCTGAATTGAAGGATGCCGATCCGGTAGCGGTCCAGGGGAGACGCCTGCACGATGACCGGCTTCCCGTTGTCGCCCAGGACAACCTCCGTCGCCATGACGTGGGCCTTCTTCTCCGTGGTGACGGGCTTGCCGTCCGGGCCGGGCTGCGGGGTGCTCTCGGAAACGTCCTTCAATTCGACTTCGGTACGCCGCATCTCGAAGAGGCCCTTGGCAAGCTGCTCCTCGACGACCTGGTTGAACTCGGCCTTGCGGCTGGCCTGGTTCTCGCTGGCGGACATCATCGGGCCCGTGCTCTTGATGCAGTTCGTAAGGTGCGAGCGCACGGCGTCCAGGATGTTGGCCGGGTTGGCGTTGAAGTCCTGGTGCATGAGCATACGGTGCTCGTTGTCGGTCGGCAGTTGGATCTTGACGAAGCTGCTGATGTGGGCCGTGCCGCCGTCGTTGAACGTGACCCGGATCGAGTCGTCCTGCGGGCCGCCCTCTTTCGTGCTCGCCGAGTAGTAGGCTTGCATGGCACGCGGGTAGGTCCAGATCGTGGCGAACCCCTTGAAGTAGTAGCCCGAGGAGTCGATGATGGAGACCTTGCCGGTGATCGACTGGCAGACCTGCCAGTTCTGGGAGTCGTTGTGGCCGATCATGCCGGACCAGAGGATTCCGGTGACGATCAGGACGGCCATCACGGCGAGAAGGGCACAGGTGATTTTCACCTTTGCGGGAAGAGACAAGGACATTGGTGTAGCTCCAGAAGGAAACTTGGAATAGGTGCTTCAAGCACCAGGCTCACATAAAGAGTTGCGAAAACTCTCAAACTGGTTTTAGCGTTCCTCGCTTTTCTTACGGGCGACGCGCGGCTTGCGCGGCTTGGTGATTTCCGACCGGAGGGCTTGTGCGGTCTGGGCGATCTCCACCGCTTGCAGATCGGCGGCGTTGGCAGCCTGCCGGGCGTCGATTTGGTCGGCGCGAAGACGAGCGACGACCTCCTGGCCGCTGGCCGGCGGCGGTTCGATGATTTCGCTCACGAATCGGGTGAACCACCGGCTGCGTATCAGCAGCTTGTAGACGAGAAGCCCCAAGAAGACTATGACAAGCGTTGCCAGAACTTCGATGGTTGCCATCAGGCATGACTCCTAATTCAGATTCACGGGTTCACGTCCAGCACCTTCCCGAAACGAGTGAAAGACGCCCTGAAGGAGGGCGCTCTTCGTCCCCAGTACACGAAGCAACAGGACATGGGTGCTCCCTTCTCGACGACCTTGCCAGCAAGCAGGAACTTCAGCCGGGGCACCCGCAAGAAGCAAATACTCCTTGCTCTTAGAAACACGTTGTCCTGCCAATGGCGAGTGTTGGTTGCCACGGGGATCAGGGCGATGATTTCCGACTCATGTTGCTCGTAGGCATTGCTGCACCTCAGCAGCCAGTCCTTGATGCTGGTCCCGTTTGTATTCCTGCCGTAGGGCGGGTTGACGTAGATCGTGGGGAAATCCCAGGTCTCTCGCAGCCCGTCGTGTTCCGGCAGCTTGTACTCCACTTTCGCTCCGACGAGGGCGTAGTCATTGGAGCACGGGTCAAGAGCAATCCAGCCACCGAAGAAATCCCGGACGACCTGGACATATTCCGCGGGCGTATTCCAATCCTTTGTTAGTGAGGTGACGTGTCTTCCGGCGGTCATGCGGTGTTGCCGCCGATCTTGTGAATTGCTCTCATTGCCTTCACTGCGCCTTTCCCGCGCGGCGGACGCCGATTCGGATAAGGCGGACCACCATTTCTGCGTCCTCCACGGCGGTGTGGGCGACTTCGCCCTTGATCCCGGCCCGTTCCATACAGGTCTTCGAGTCGGGCAGCCTTTCGTCCGTGCCGGGCAGCCAGTAGAAGAGGGTCGGGTCGAGGACGCGGTGGTTCAGCTTGACCGTCCGCTTGAAACCGGGCAGCCTGTCGAGAAACGGCTTGTCGAAGCTGGCAAAGTTCTTGCCCGCAGGCGTCAAGCTAGTCTTGCCATCCCAGCCCTGCGCCCGCAGCCAGGAGCAAAAGCTCTCGGCAACCTCGCCCGGCGACAGGACGGAGTTGTCGTGCGGCCCGGACAAACGCTTCAAGATTTTCGCGTTGAGGGCCAGGGCGTAGGGCTCGCCGGTGTAGACGGGATGGGCGATGTAGCGGTGGAAGATCGGCAGGGTTTCGAGCATACCGCCGTTGTCATAGATGGCCCCGATCTCAAGAATCTGGCAGGTCTCGGGGTCAAGGCCGGTCGTCTCCAGGTCGATGGAGACGTAGGGCATCTTGATCTTGGAGGGCAGTTCCTTGAGGCCCTTGCTGGCGTGGCCGTTCCAATGGCACTGGCAACACTCGAAAATTGCTTCGTTCTCTTCCCGCTGTGTGAGCACGGCATGGCATACGGGACAGTACATGATGGCCTCGACGATGATGGTGTTATGGGCCGCGAGCACGTCGCGCACCCAGTCTTCGTTCTCGCTGTGAGTAGCCCCGCAGGCACACGGGCCCACCAGCATGTCGCACGGCGTACTGCCGTTGAATCGCCTGAAGGTCCAGTCGGCGGGCCAAGGCACCATGCCGCTGCGCAGATACTTTCGCAGGACTCGTGGGTTCACTTTGGGCCTCTCAGAAGTGTCTTGACGGCTTTGTAGTCAGCGTCTACTGTGGCTTTGTGCCACTGTACAAAGTCCATTTCGTCCGTGGCGTCGGCCGTTGTGACCGCTATCAACCGTTGCACAGTCTCCATGTCATGCCGAAGCTGCTCAGCGGATAGAATCGCGTTGATCTGGCCGGTGCCCGGGACAACTGCGGCTTCATATTCCACCAGGAAGGAGGCGGCTAGCTCGCGGTAGATGGCGACCAGGATCTTGAGCCTCTCGCTGAGTTGCTTAATGCGGACAAGGTGCCTCTCACTCAGTCGCACGGTTGCCTGAAAGGTCTCCAGTGCCTTCGTCATTTCCGGCGTGGCAGGTGTCGCGTTAGGGTCGGAGTCCAGGTTGCTCATTCCGTTTTCTCCTCGGACTCGTCCAGAGGACCGACCTCGGGATGCGCGACCCCGAAAATCCTCAGTAGGCTTTCCAGGCACGAGGCGACGGCCCCTCGAACCTCTTGCATCTCGTGTCGCTCGACGTTGCCGTGCTCGCAGGCCAGTTCCACGAGGAGTTCCTTGCGGCAAATGTCCCGGTACAAGTCGAGTGCCTGCATGACGCTGGTGGCCAGTTCGCCGGTGTGCGGCGGCTTCTTCAGGGCCTCGCACTGTCCGCCCCACCAGCCGCACGCCAGACACAAACGGTCCGGCTCGGGCGTCACCTGGAGCGGCTTGCCGCACTTGGGACAGAATTCGCTCATGGCGATCTCCTACTGGACCGGCCCCATGCCGGGCCCGACGTTGCGGACCAGGTTCACGTCCTGGATGCCCTTGAAGGTCAGGTTGAACTCGCGGACCGCGCGATTGAACTCGGGGTCCCCGAAGCGCTGGCGAATCTGCGCCAGGGCCAGTTTCACCTTGTCCTTGGAGGCTTTGGCCGCCGCACTCCGGCCGCCCATCGTGCCAGCATCGGTCTTGATCTGCTCCCGCAGGGCGGCGAGCTGCGCCTTGCCGCGGTCCTTCTGGTTTCCGACCAGCTTGAGTTGGGCGCGGGCCTCGCGCTGACCGCCGCTGGAGGCCGCCGCTTTGAGGGGCATTACCACGTCGAGTTTGCGGGCTCGGGCAGGGTTGCTCGCTTTCGTTTGGCCATTTTCTGGCTCCTGGTTTAGTGGGTTGCTTGTTTCCGGGCGACCGCGTGAAATCACACGCCTAGCTCCCGGAGGGCTTGGACTTCCTCTGCCGTGAGCTTCTTGATCGCTTGCCGCCGGGCTTTGACGAGCCCTTCGTACTCTTTCGCTTCTTGGCGGAACCGGGCGATTGCCTCTTGGTAGGCTTTGCGGCAGGCTTCCTTCGTCCCTTGGCCGGAGCCTCCGCAGGCAGCGCAGGGGACGGTGCGTCGGTCTCGGTTGCCTTCGACGGGGCACGGCGGGTCTTGCGGGTCGTAGTTCCATCCTCGGCCGGAACAAGCGAGACAGGGCCACTTGTCGGCAGGGTGCAGTCCGAGCCAGTGCTGCTTGGTGGCAAACTCTTGCAGACTTCGATAGGGTCGGACGGGCTTGACATGCTTCCATCCGGTGCTGAAGGTGCAGGGCATTCGTCTTCCTCTTCGTAGCGCGGCGTGACGTATCGCGTGAGAAGCTCAAAGGTCTTGCGGCTGAGCTTCTTGCGAGCCCACACGGGAATCCCCGTGGGCAGCTTGCCGAAGATTTCCACCAGGCCCCGCACGCCCGTCGCTTCGCAGGCTTTGGTCCAGAGCCGCTTGTGGCGTTCGCAGGATTCCCGGGCCTTCGCCAAGACCTTGAAGAGGCGATGGCCAGGGTCCGTGAAGTCCCACATCGGGAAGTTCTCGCCCTCCTTGCCGCCGAAGTTCGGGACGATGATGCGGACGGTCGCCTGGTAGCGGCCAGGCATCCGCACGCCGTCGTACTCCCTGCGCCAGACGATTCGGTATCCGTCTTCGGAGAGCCAGGTCCGCCGGACCTTTCCTTTCTGGCCGCGTTTCTTCTTGCGCGTGAACTCCATCTACTTGGGCTCCCCGTGAACGCAACCGAACTCGGGACCAGGGACCATTCCCCAGCCCTCGTCGTCTTCAATGCACATGGTTCGCACCTTTCCTAGCAGGGCGGGCGAGCGCCCCGCCAGGGTTTGCTGGAGGCCGGCGATCAGTAGCCCCGGCCGCGATTGGCACGAGGGTGCATCGGCGAGTAGTGAGAGTGAAACGCCGGCAGGCGCGTCAGCATCTTGTGCGGTTTCTTCTTGGTTCCGCACCTTTTGGGACACCGCTGCGGTCCGGGCTCATTGATGCCGTGGAACACCTCGAACTCAGCTCCGCACGCAGGGCAACGGTAATCGTAGGTAGGCAAGGCACACCTCCTAGACGATGGGCTCGGTGACCGGTTGGACCACGACACAGTTCTTCAAGTTGCGGACGGTGATCCGCCGGCCCTCGGCGTTGAAGCCGGTGATGTGGTCGTCATCGACCTGGGTGACGTTCAGCTTGTTCAGCCACATCGAACTGCGGCGGCGCACGGGGTAACAGACCGTGTCGCCGGCCGCAATGGCGCGGCCTAAGAAGTCTCGGCTCATGCGATTCCCTCGGGAACTAAGGACTCGAAACGGGTGATAGACGACGGTGCAGGGACCTCGAAGATGTGCGCGTAAGGGGCAGACAGAGCCACCATCGCCTCGTCCAAGGCCGCCTTGTAGTTGGTGACATGCTTCAGGCGGGTCCGCATCTCCCTGCTCGGCCGCCTGCCGTGCAGAACCAGGGCAAAGAACTCCGGCCGATACTTCGGGCTCATCTCGTGACGCTCGCAGATCGCATTCAGGTCAAGACTCATGGTTGCGCTCCCTTGGGGTTAAGTTGCGGGGCAGCCTAGTCCGCGCTCCGCCATACCAAGAGTTGCGCAATCCTGAAAACTGGTTTTCCGATCAGCGAATTTTGTTGCGTTCGCCGATCAAGGCGGCCAGCGAGCGGCAGAGAAGGTCCCAGGCGAGCAGTCGCTTCCGCGGGAAGCCGAGGATCGTGCCGTGCCGCCAGGAACGGCCTGCCTTGTCCCGCAGGTCCACGAAGTAGTTGCCTACGGCGGGTCCGCCTGTGCCGAGGTTGGTGATCGTGCCCGTTGCAAGGGTCGTCTTGCGGGCCTCACAGCCGCCGGGCCATAGTTCGATCGTTACCTTCAGCATTACCGGCACTCCCGCGGATCATGGCCCTTCCCAGATGGCTCGATGGACGTAGCCGCTGCGGATCAGCCCGTGTTCCGCCGCGATCTTTTCGCAATAGCCCCTGTCGATCTCGAAAAGGGAGCAGGGCAGACCGAGACGTTTACACACTCTCAGCGTTGTCCCCGTACCGGCGAAGGGATCGACCACGACGCCGCCGGGCGGGGTCGTCAGCTTCAGGCACCGTTCGACCAGCCCCTCGTTCAGTTGGGTCGGGTGCCACGGGCGGCGCTGCTTGCTGTTGCCCGTGACCCGGGTGAAGTTGAAGACGTCGCCCGGCACCCGCCCGCGGGGATCAGCACGCTTGTCGCCGTTCTCCTGCCGCCAACTCGGCACGCGGATGGCGTCCGGGTAGAGCGGGGCGTCGGACCAGCGAAGTCGCAAGAGCGGCCGATGGTTGTTGCCCAGATCGTGGTGGCTATGCTGGCCGAAAGTGAACGTCTGGACGCAGGGCTTGGCCTCGATCGCGCTGCCGTGCTGGCCCTCGATCTCGGTCACGATGCGGCCTACTTGGAAGGTCCATTTCGCGTTGTAGGAGAGCCATACCGTCTTTGCCCTCGTGATGAAGCAGTTGAGCCAGCCGCGGAGCAAGTCGATGTAATCGCTCTCGGTGCGACGATCCCGGTAGGTGTCGTAGCCCAGGCCGATGTTGTCCGGCGGATCGGCGAACAAGGTGTCCACCCGATCTGCACCGGGCATCCACTCCATGCAGTCAGCATTGACAAGCGAGTATTTCATGTTGGGTCCAGTGCGGTCTCCGGCAGGAAGTAGTGGGAGCCGATGCCCTTGACGTTGAAGATCAGGATCTCGGCGTGAAACTCCACGCCGGGGAACGTGTCCAGCGGGAGCGACACGATGCTGGTCAGCTTGGCACCGCAATCCCGCAGCCATCGCCAGCGGGTGCTCTTGCGCCGTTGATTGAGTCGCATCCCCATCGGTGCGAACATGACCGTTGGCGTCCCGTACCCGAACAGCGTGAACGTGTGCTCCAGGAAGACCTCCGGGTACAGCCTCCGGCCGCTGGCCCCGTTGAAGGGCGGATTGCAGAGCACGAGATCCGGGCGCACCATGTCCGTTTGATCTTCATACCGGCCGTGACAGAACTCATTGCAGTAGGCACTTCCTCGGTCGTCAATGTCGCAACCGTAGATGTAGTGGCCGCTGCTGACCCAAGGGGCCGTCAATCGGCCGGTGCCAATGGCCGGGTCCAGGACAAGATGGAACGAATGCCGGCAGCGACCGCCCCCGGCACACGGCCCGCGAGCGGCTCGCAAGGGCCGGGCATTGCACAGCGTTGTGTAAAGGAACTGCGCAACGCTGCTCGGCGTGTAGATGTCGCTCCGCTTCGGGTTGGCGGTGTAGTCGTTTCGTTTGACGGTCAGCGGGCTCACCATTACTTTGTCTCTTTGGACCACGTTGTCTGTCGTTTGCAGTACCGAACGGTCAGATAGGTCCCCAGCCAGTTTCCGAGCCCGTAGGCGACAATGGCCGCGGCGCACCGTTCGACGACCAACAGGGTTGACACCAGGCCAAGCATGTAAATCAGCAAGGCGAGGTGCGCGGCCCGTGCAGCATGACGGTCGCGGACGGAGTTCACGCAGAGCGCCCAGAGAATGTCGAAAACGAAGCCACACAGGAACGCCACGGCGACGAGCGAATAGCCGCTCATAATGATCCTCCCACCTCCCCGGCCATCGCGTGGCACTCGGGGCACTCCAGGTTGGACGACTCCTCGGTCGAGAACACGGCCACCCAGGTGTGGCCGCAGACCCGGCAGCAGGCAAAGCCGCTAGCCCATTGGGGCTCCTCGCTCAATTGCTCAACCATCAGACCCTCCATCCTCGTGCTTGCTCTCAGTCATGGCGGTCAGACCTTGAGGCGAACACTGTAATCGCACGACACAACGTCGTCGGGCTTCATGGCGTATCCCATGCACTTGCCCGCCAAAGCGTTGCCGAAGCGGTCAAAGACGGCCAAGGACTTCAGGTTGACTTCCTGTGCAGCCGTCAGGCGGCCGAAGTGCAGTGTGAGGGACGCCCCATCGGGCCGGATGTCGCGAGTGATTCGCTTGGGATTGCCAAGATCGTAGGTATATTGCCCGGTCACCAGCCTGCCACGCCAAGACTCGAAGCAGTCGATCGACGCCTCGAACAGTGACAAGACCTTCCTGGTGTGGTCAAGAATGCCGCCAGGCGGAGGCGCGGAGGCGCTCAGCTTAGCGGTGTCCGATGGGTCCACCTCCTTGAACTCGCTTCGCCGAGCAGTTAGGCAACTGACCTGCCAGACCTGGCCCGAAGGGCCAACCTCGTCAGCCATGTCCAGGCCAACGATGTAGTTGACGGACGCAGGCGGATTTGACGAGTTGGTTGCCTGCGGATCGGCAAACCCGCTCAAGGAGTCAAGCAGGTCCTCGACTTTCTTCTGGCGGCGTGTCTTCCGGGAGGCGGTCAAAGCGGACTTCGACGTTGACGTTGCCGTCTTGCGCGTTGACTTGCGCACCGTTTTGCGCATCTTCTTCATGGGTGCATTCTCTTGAGGCGGTAAAGGACAAAGTAATAACAGGGATGAGTTCGTCAGGCCCGACGAATTCGTCCTCGTCCCTGTAGTCGATGGTCAAGGCGAGACCGGTATCGTCCAAGTGGTTCACGGCAGCCAGCAGCTTCTCGAAAGCCCTGACGAAGTGCTCGGGTGCCAGATTGGACGTGCGGATGCGTTCCAGCGCGGCCGGGTGGATCGTCTTCGGCTGCCTCTGTTGGTCAGTAGTGATACTCGCGTCCGTCATACTGTCCCTCGCTGTAGCAGGCGTGCTTCGTTGTGCAGATCAGGATGGCGATAAGCGGCCAGACGAAAAGCGACGGCACCAGGTTCTCGTACCACTCAGTCCTGTAATTGGCGAGCATCGCGTCCGCCTTGACGGTGACGGCGGCACCGATGATCCAGAGGCAGAGCACGGCAATGAGTAGGTACATGGTTCACCATTTCTTCGTGCGGACGCATTCCGCAAAAAAGTCCTCCTTCACCGATCCATCGGACATGAGGCCGCCGGCCATGTTGTCGAGTACCTCACAGCGGGACCGACTTTCCTCGGGGGTCATGTCGGTAAAGACATGGCCGCTGGTAATGGCGGTCCAGCACCGGGCAACCCGCTTCACGAGGGCGTTCCTGATGGGCCTTGCTCACGCGACCGCGGTGGTTTGCCACGCGGAGCAGCGGCCTCACGTCGGGGCCCATGTACTTGGCGACGATCTCGTCGATCATCAGGACGACGTTCTCATCGCCCACGGCCTCGCCCAGCAGCCAGCCGTAGAGGCAGAGCTGATCGGCGTACTCGTTGTTGCACCCCTCCATGTAGCCGGAGTTGATTAACAGGCCGTGGTAGTTCATCCCCAGGAAGTTGGCGTGCTCCTTGCAATGGCTGCGGCTCGGCTTGTCGGACAAGTAGCCATCGCGGCAGAGCATATAGCCCTTGGACGGGCTCGCCCCATACTTGGAGCAGTAGCCGTGGACTTTCCAGTCGAGGATGACGTGGATCGGTCCGTCGCCCAGGTCGAGCACGAAGCGGCAGTCCGGCTTGCCCAGGAAGGGAGCGCCGCCGATGAGCCCCTCGACCTTGAACTCGAAGCGTGGCGGCTCGATGCTTCTCTGCAAAAGGACAAACAACTCCTCGTAGGCCCCGGTCAGCTTGTAGCACTTCCAGATGTGCTTGCCGGCCTTCAGGGCGAAGTCGCGGCACTGCGGCTCGACCTGGCTCTCGAAGATCGCGCCGAACTCGAATTGCGGATTGCTGCTCACGCCGAACAGTTGCGAGTGCAGGGCGGCCTTGACGAAGGCGTCGAAGGCGGACCCCACGGCCATCGGCGGCTCCTGGGGCAGGCGCGGGGCGGCCTTGTCCGCCAGGTAGCGCATGTAGAACTCCTCGATGTCCTTCTCGAAGAGGCTGAGGGACGAGTAGCTGAGGGATCTGGGTGTCTTCATGGGTCAGGTCCAGAGCAGGCCCCGCAGGGCGATCAGTTTGTGGAGCATCTTGGTGTCGGTCTCGTAGTCGTCGAACTGGTCGTCGTTCTTACGCTGCCGCCACCAGGAATAGAGCGCCCGCAACTCCTGCCACTCGGTCGCTCGACGGCGGGCCTCTCCTTCGCCGCAGTCCAGGTAAAGCGTGTAAACGTCCTGATGGAAGTGACCTTCTTCCTGGGTCACAAAGTCTTCAAGGATCTGGAAGGCGGCGTAGAGCAGCAGGTGGTCACGGTCGCACCAGGTCGGCCCCAGGGATCGGCAGACCACGACGTTGTAGCGGTGCCAGAGGCGGCATGTGAGCCAGTACCAGCGGTCGTGCAGCCAGCGCCAGGCGTCTCCCAACCGCCGCCAAGGGCTCCGCTTTCGCTTTTGTTGCTTGCTCATGGCTTGCTTGGGGGTTTCGGTGCGATCCCGGAGTCGGGCTTGGACTCGGGTGCAGCCGGCGGCTTGACCTTGGGCTCGGCCGGCTTGATCTCGGGCTCGATTGGCTTGATCTCGGGCTCGATCTTGGGCTCGGCCGGCGGCAGCGGCGCTGGCTCCGTGTCCGGCGGCAGCGGGAGCCGCAGTACCTCCCAGTCACCCGCGGTCGCGGGCGGCTGTGGAGCCGGTCGAATGGCCGGCTTGCCCATGAAAATGGCCGCTGCGATCAAGGCCGACATCGCCATGAGGCCGAGCAGGATGCTGAGGGGGTTGTCGTTGTTCCGGTTCATGTTGGCATTCCAGGTGGTGAGAAGATTCCCGTGAAGGCGGTGGCGTCCGACCAGAACTCCTTGAGGTGCGGAAGCCCGACTTTCAGGATGCAGCAGCCGCGGAGCCAGTTCAGGAGGCCCTCGGGCGTGAGAACGTGGGGGTGGCAGTCGTCCGCCGGGATGTAGAGCCACTCGAAGATGCGCAGGACGCCGTGGGGCGAGACGCGGGCGACAGCGTTGGCTACGACCTTGGCCGGGTCCTGGACGTGCTGGAGCACGTTGTACAGCCACACCTCGTCGAACGCGGTGTTGCCGAGGTGTCGGCTGCCCAGGATCTCGCCCGGGCGCCGGATGAACTCAATCTTGTAGTTGGCGTATCGCCTGCGGACTGAAGGCGGCCATTCGCAGGGGTCCGCGACGACCAGCCGCTCGGCACCGATGCAGCGGAGTGTCATGCTGACCGGGCCGCCGCCCACGTCCAGGATGGTCTTGCCCGGCATGGCCAGCTCGCCATTGGCGTGCCGTAGTCCGCGAACAGTCCCATTTCGCGGACGTACATTTCGCCTTTGCAGAACTCGCCCCAGGCCGTCATTCCCAGGCAAGTTCCCCAGTATCGCTTCTCGTGTTTCTGGGCTTCTTGCCAGCGGGTATTGGATTCAGCCATGCGAATTCTCCATGATGTTCGGGCTAACTTGTTGTAGGCTTTGGTAGCCTCGACAATGGTGTGGAAGCGACGCGACTTGTACGCTTCATCGACCCTGGACCCCGCTGCAACTGAAGTCATAGAGTCGCACGGTTCCGGCGGAACGACCGGCGCGGCCCGCCCTTGGGCCCCGCTTGCCCTCCCCGGCGCACATATCGTTGGCGCCGGTTTCCAGCAGGCGGCGGCCACGATGGCCTGGGCGAGACTGTCGGTGGCGGCAGCAGCAGTACCGGCTGCGCCACTGACGGCGGCGAACTTCGCGGCGACGGCGGCCGGCACCGGCTGGACGGCTCGCCGAAGTGCCCCAGGATCTTGGCGGCAACGATCTGCTCGCGGATGGGCTGGCGGCAACGCTTCCAGGGCCTCGATCTTGGCCAGGCAGCAGTGCTTGGCCTTCTTGCCGGAGCCACAGGGACAAAGATCGTTCCGGCCGACGTAAATCGACCCCTGTGCCGAAGCCCTCTTTCGCTTTGCCTCGACGAGTCGCTTCCTGGTTCTGGTGCTCATGGTTTCTTCCCAAAGGGGATCTGGTGCCAAATGCGACTCGTGATAGTAGAAGATGGCCGTCTTCACGAGGAAGCAGACGGCGGTGAAGACAAGGCAACTGTTGATGTTGCCGAACATCGCGTAGGCGATGACGAAGCCTGCCAGGTTGCTGGCAACCTCGAAGCTCAAGCCTTTGACGACGGTGCGTTTCGGCGTGCTGGAGTCAGGTTTCATGATAGTTGTCCCCAAGTAGTTCACGCCCGACTGCGTTTCGTATGCGTTGCGCCTCTTCAAGCGTTTGGTAGCAGCCCAACTTGTAATGGGAACCACAAACACCGATTTCAGGATGGTATTGGCCCTCTTCGTCGGTCCAAATGCCTTTCGGACCCGCCGTGCTGTTAAGCTGCTTGCCTCGATTGTGCAAGTTGATGCTGCGCGTCGTAACACGCAGGTTGTCGCGGTCGTTGTTCAGTGCGTTGCGATCCAAGTGATCGACCTGAAGTGTCTCAGGGTCATAAGGTAGCCCCATGCGTAGCACAACTTCCTGGTGCATGTATCGTGTGATAGGCACCCCCGCACACTTCTGCTTGCGCATTGCCCGCCAGCCGTTGTGCCCTTGAGCACGCTGTCTCGCGTTGCCTTGCGGGATTGCAGACCAGTGCCACTGGCTCAAGTAGGCATGGTCCTCGGGACTGACACAGGCGACCATCCCATTGGATACGGTAATGGCTCTCTTTCCATAGAGCGTGCCATAATCAAGGAACCGCCATCGGTTGTAAGTGTCAATCGGCGGTGCATCGTGGGCAATGTGCCGGATGTAGGCCAGTAGCTCATCCCAGGTACTAAAGACATGCTGATGCGGCAGCGTTCCCCAGTACCAATCAGGAAGGTTTGCCTTTCCTTGCTCGACGTGAATCAGGATCGGCACCTTACGCCGATTTAACAGGGCGATCTCTTCGTGCGTCCCTGTCGAGTAGACTGTGCGGTCCAGATGAACAATGGAAAAGTCACCAGGTCTGCGAGACGCAGGTCAAGGCAACGAATCAATCGCATGTCACGGGAAATGGCCTCATAGTCGCCGTTCTTCTTTTGCTTTATTCGTTTAGCGTGATTCTCCAGGTCTTCGCAACCGTAGCCTGCCTGCATCGGCTTGGAGCACGGATCGAGGAAGATCAGGTTAAGATCGGCCAACCTGCATTTGACATCATTGCGCCAGCCGATGTACCGAAATCCTTGGCGTTGTCAATTGGACCTGAGAGGTAGACTCGGTTGTAGAAAGTAGTCTGTTTTCATGGCAGCAAGTCCCCAAACTTGGAGGAGCCGATGCGGGTACAGCCCATGTCCAGGTAACGGATTGCATCAGCGTAAGCTGTTGATTCCGCCGCTGGCCTTGACTCCGCACCAATAGTCGCCCCTTACGGCGTCGAGCATGATCTGCACCACGTCTGGGGTTGCTCCTTGCGGCGCGAAGCCGGTCGAGGTCTTGATGTAATCCACGCCGCAATCAGCGCACAGGCGGGAGGCGTCCCTGATCTGGGTCGGCGTGTAATAGCAAGTCTCCAGGATCGCTTTGACGATCGCCCCTCGCGGGCGGGCCTCGGCGACAATGCGGGTCAGCTCGGTCCTTATTGGGCCCGGGTCGCCATCCAGGAGCCGGCCGTAGTTGACCACTACGTCGATCTCCTTCGCCCCGGAACCCATCGCCTCCACGGCCTCCACCGTCTTGGTAAACGGAGTGGTGTTGCCGTGCGGGAAACCGACAACAGCACACACTCGGTCCGTATAAAGAGTTGCAAAAGAGACAAAACTGGTTGGGACGCAGACGGATTTTATTCCGTAGCGGCTCACCATCTCGCAGGCTGCGCGCACCTCGGCCGCCGTTGCGGTGGGCTTCAACACTGCCAGGTCCAGAGAGTCGGCAATGCGCTTTACAGCGGTTTCGCGGTCGTCGGGTGTGGCTTCAGGCTTGATCTGACTGTTGTTCATTGCTGTTGGCAGTGGTGTTGGTTGACCTCAAAGCCGAGAAACTGGTCGCCAATTCCTGGAACTTGGACGAGCCGATGCGAGTGCAACCCATGTCCAGGTAACGGATTGCATCGGCGTGGCTGTTGATTCCGCCGCTGGCCTTGACTCCGCATCGGTAGCCGTCCCTTACGGCGTCGAGCATGATCTGCACCACCTCTGGGGTTGCTCCCTGCGGCGCGAAGCCGGTCGAGGTCTTGATGTAATCCACGCCGCAATCAGCACACAGGCGGGAGGCGTCCCTGATCTGGGTCGGCGTGTAATAGCAAGTCTCCAGGATGGCTTTGACGATCGCCCCTCGCGGGCGGGCCTCGGCGACGATGCGGGTCAACTCCGTTCTTATTGGGCCCGGGTCGCCATCCAGGAGCCGGCCGTAGTTGACCACTACGTCGATCTCCTTCGCCCCGGAACCCATCGCTTCCACGGCCTCCACCGTCTTGGTAAACGGCGTGGTGTTGCCGTGCGGGAAACCGACAACAGCACACACTCGGTCCGTATAAAGAGTTGCAAAAGAGACCAAACTGGTTGGGACGCAGACGGATTTTATTCCGTAGCGGCTCACCATCTCGCCGGCTGCGCGCACCTCGGCCGCCGTTGCGGTGGGCTTCAACACTGCCAGGTCCAGGGAGTCGGCAATGCGCTTTACAGCGGTTGCGCGGTCGTCGGGTGCGGCTTCAGGCTTGATCTGACTGTTGTTCATTGCTGTTGGCAGTGGTGTTGGTTGACCTCAAAGCCGAGAAACGGGTTGCGCATGGTCATGGCTGCGGTCTCAGAAGTTGGTGAAGAGGATCTCGACCTTGTTGCTGCACTCGCCCCGACGCTCGCAGGCTCCTCGGCGGGGTGTGTCCCGCGTGATCCGGTTCCAATGCGGGTAGAAGCTCGCAGCCGCTAGCGACTCGGACACGATCACCTTGGCACTGGCCGAGTTCAGCAATTCGACCATTGCCGGATAGTCAACGCGGTAGCGGTACTCGTCCTCGTGGCCCACGTAGGGCGGATCGACGTAGATCAGGGCCTCGGGGTCGTTGTGGACCCGCTGGATTGCGGCCAGTGCGTCCTCGTGCAGCAGCGCGACCCCGCGCATCCGGTTGGCGGCCGGGAGCACTCGTTGGAACCAGTCGGCCCAGACCTCGCTCTTGGGCTTATGCGGGGCTGAGGACTTATCCAGCGACCAGGTTGAATTGTTGCCGTTGCCGCAGTAGAACTGCGTGCCCTGGGCCATCAGCAGCACGGCCTGGTCGATGTCGCCTACCGGTTGCTCGCGCCAATTGGCAGCCGTATAGGGCGTGGCCCAGATCAGCGTAGCCAATTGCTCTGGCTGCGACTGGATTGCTTTCCACATGCCCATGACCACCTCGTCCAGATCGTTGACGATCTCGGCGAACGAGCGGGGCTTTGCCAACAGCACGGCGGCCGAGCCGCAGCAGGGCTCCATGTAGATCCGGTGCTGCGGGAAGTGGGAGACAACCCACTTGGCGATGGACGCCTTGCCGCCGTACTGGCGATAGGTGATCTTGGGCGTGGCCATCAGTCTTCGTCGCCCTCTTCCTTGGCAACGATGTCTAATGCCTCCCCCATCAGGTACTCGGCCGCCAGGGCTCCGGCCTTCTCGACGAGGACGGCGGCCCAGTGGACGATCAAAGGCGGGTCGTCGTTCAGCTTGGCCTCCTCCAAAGTGACCAAGGCTTCCAGGACCAACTTGCCTTTCTTGGTGAGACGGCCGCCATCTAAGGCGTCGGCCAGGGCGCGGGCATCGTTTTCCTCTTCCTGAAGGGTTAGAATTTCCTCCAGGGTGGCGTCAAGTTGGGCATCCTGTGACTCCGTGGCAGCGGCCCCGCAGCGGTTGCGGGCCTTCATCTCCTCCATGACCTTCTGGGCCCTCGTCCACAGCCGGATCACGTCGCGTAAGGTCGCTTTATTCATGGCTCGCCTCAAAGGTGAAAGTGGAGTCGATCTGGTTGCCCCATTGATCCCAACCCGCCCGCGGCCTGCGGGCGAACAGTTCCAGGTAAGGCCCGGGGCTCTGCTCTTCGATCAGGTCGTAGAAGAAATCGGGCTTGACGCTGTGCGCCCCCCGCGGCAACAAGTAGGCTGTCGGCCGGCACGGGCCCGCCAGACGCAGGCTTCCACGCACTGCGAACAGAAGATGCTCTGTCGCACTGCGGTAGTAGTAGCCGGTCTTCATCGACGGGCTGCCGTCCGCCTTCACCTTCACCCAGGTCAACACCGTCTTGGGAACAAAGCCCCAAGCCCCGACAATCTCATGTGCTTCAACCAGGAACGAGTTGGTGGTCCACAGGTACAGGTGGGCGGCATTTACTGCCGCCTCTCGCACCGGCAGGGCTTCGATCTCGCGGATGGACATGCTGCCGTAGCGGCCGGCAGAACTCACCGAGCCGGTCACTTTGTTCCAACTATTCGGCCGATGGCCTGGAGCAGCCCGTGGACCGTCCACGTTGTCGTAGGGCCACGGCGGGTCGGCGTAGATGGTGCTATACATGGTGGTCATGTCAAAGTTGCATCGCGCTCTTGTAGTAGCAGGCAGGGCACAGGACCACGTCAGACCTCCTGGTTGCTGGCCTCGCGGCAGGTCTTGCACTGGACGATCTTGGTGCTGATGCCCTTGATCTCGCTGTCGTAAGGGTCAGCGGCCGGCAGGGCGTCGGTGCCCTGCAACACTTTTCCGCAGTCGCGGCAACAGCCCACAAGCTGCTGGAGGTCGTAGGTCTTGCGATGGAATGTTGCTGGGTTGACGCAATGGCCCTTGTAGACCAATTGGCCGGGCTTCAGCGGGGTGGTCTTGGTCATGGCTGGTAAAAGGGATTGATTCGCGGCGTCATGGTTACCCAACGATCCAGTGGTAGCAGTTGACCGGCCAACTCAAGGCCCACATCAGTTGATCGGGCGTGAGCCTGTGGTGGACCTGTTCCAGGGCCATCGCCAGGGCAAACGCGCCACCGGCCCAAAAGATCAGGGTGTTGGTTATCAGGGCCAGGGTGAAGGAGATCAGTCGCATGGTTCTCCCGCCTCGCGGCGGTCCTTGTGTTGAAAATGTTGACGGACTTGCTTTGCACCCTTCCGCTTCAGCCGCTTGCCAATGCCTCGGCGCACGTTATGACAGCGGCTATCGGTATCTTGCGTGCGGGCCGTGGCCATGATCTCGGCACGTTTCGTATCCATGCCACGTCCCTGCCCAATAAAGAGTTGCAAAACACGGCTAACTGGTTTTCAGCGGCTTGCGAATTCTCACTGCCTTGTAGCTGTCGTACAGAACGCCCCCTTCAGCGAGCAGTGCTGTAACGCTCGGGCATTCCCGTCGCCGTAGGCCAGTAGCACCGATGGGCCGCCGGCGTTGCCCTTGGCCCGGGTCCCGTCCACCTGGTAGAAATGCAACCGCCCTTCCAGGAACAGGACCCCATCCGCCTTGGCCCAGACATGCTCGAAGAACATCGCCGTTTCGGTTCTGGCGAAGATCAAAGCGATCCCGTTGCCATGCTGACTCAGCCGGCCGAGCCATCGTCCCGTCTCCTGGCCGTAGGGCGGATTGAGCCACACGCGGCCGAACCACGGCAGTTGCAGGCCGTCCCGCGGCGGAGTGTAGTGGGACTTTGCTGTCGCCCACGGCTGGCCGGGGCGGCGCAAGGGTCAAGATCAAACGGCCAAAGCGCCTTGATGATCTCCGGCGGCGTTAGCCAGCAGTCAGTCGCCCCTTGGAAGGCGCGAGTATGGCTACCGATGCCTGTCTTCGTCATAGGGCGACTTGCCGGGTTCGTTGGATTCGTTGAAGTGCTTGCTCGTACACGGCCTGCTTGATCTCGGCGGCAAATGCCATCCGCCCGGCTTCCACCGCCGCGATCGAGGCGGTGCAAAGGCCGCCGAACGGCTCCCACACCACGTCGCCCGGGTCCGAGCAACTTTTCACGAGCAACTGCATGAGGGCGAGCGGCTTCTGGTTGGGATGGACTACGCTGCCCTGGACCTTGATCCGTTCCTTGCCGCGCACCGCCGGGACGTGCCAGACGTTGGTCACCCCGGCCTCACAGTGAAACTTCCCGCGAAGCTGCTCCCACTGTGAAGCCGCCAGGCTCGTCTCGCCGTCAACCGAGAAGTAGGGACGGCCCGAGGGGTCGCCGTGCGTGTTGGCGTAGTCCACCAGCCGTTGGAACACATCGGGCGGCGGGAAGTACCACAGGTAATCGCTGGTGAGATACTTGCGGGTGGCGGCGTTCTTCACGCCGCACGCCTCGTTCGACTTGGTGAGAGGTAGCCCGGTCCGCCGCCACTCCGCCCGGAGCCACTGCTGGGCAGAAAGCGGAGAGTCCGCGGCGGTCAATCGGAACTGAGGTTGCCGGACGTAGTGGACGCATACCTCGGTGACGACGGGGAACTTCCGCAGCGTTTGCGTGTTCGTGTTGCCGGCGACGTGGGCGAGCCCTTTGTCCCAGACGCAGCACGCCCGATAGATCCAGCCCGCGTCCCGCAGAACGGGGTGGACTTCGGCCCAGCCGACCTCCGTGTTCCAGAACCAAAGCGTCGTGCTTGCGGTGGCACGGCGGGTCCATGCCGCAACGTGCGGCTCATACCACTGGCGGAGTTGCTCCGGCCGTGCGAGATCGCCGTCGTAGCCGCTGAGACCGTAGGGCCCATCGGAAACGATGAGCGCCGGCGAGTCCCACTGATCGTAGAAGATCAGCGCGTCTCCGCAGCAGAGATGGATCAAGGGGTCTTTCATAGGAAGCTAAGCAAGGAAGGCAATGACAGACCCGCAGGCTGCCAGAATCGGGATGGTGATGACTCAAGACGC
>CAWJKP010000008.1:0-333161 GCA_963843465.1 Pirellulales bacterium | reverse complement strand
TCGTTGACCGTGTAGCCGGCCGCCACCGTGAGCGTCTTGCCCGTGCCCGCGTTCTGGTTGTTGTAGGTCTCGCTCAGACCCGTGACCGTGTCGCTTCCTTGCAGACCGGCCACCGTCGGCGTCGCGGCCGCGCTGGCCGTACTGTCGTAGGTCTTGGTGTTGGCCGCCGCCGTGATGGTCAACCCCGCCTGCGCGATGATCGCCGTGGAGCTGGCCGTGGTGCTGGAAAGCGTGTAGTTCGCCGCGTCGTTGCCGCCGAGGCTCAGGCCCGTGGCCGTGACCGTCTCCGTCCCCGCGTTCTTGCTGGTGAAGCTGCTGGCGCCCACCTCCAGGCTGACCACGTCCGAGCCGAACGTCCCCGTCACCGTCTGGCTGGCCAGCGTGACCGTGGTGCCGCCGTTGTAGGTCCTGCCGTTGGCCGTGATCGAGGGCGTCAGCGTGGCCTGGGCGATGACAGCCGTGGTGCTGGCCGTGCTGCTGGAGAGCGTGTAGTTCGCCGCGTCGCCGCCGCCCAGGCTCAGGCCCGTGGCCGTCACCGTCTCCGTCCCCGCGCTTTTGCTGGTGAAGCTGCTGGCGCCCACCTCCAGGCTGACCTGGTCCGAGCCAAACGTCGTCGCCACCGTCTGGCTGGCCAGCGTGACCGTGGTGCCGCCGTTGTAGGTCCTCCCGTTGGCCGCGATCGAGGGCGTGAGCGTGGCTTGGGCGATGACGGCCGTGGTGCTGGCCGTGGTGCTGGAGAGGGTGTAGTTCGCCGCGTCGCCGCCGCCCAGGCTCAGGCCCGTGGCCGTGACCGTCTCCGTCCCCGCGTTTTGGCTGGTGAAGCTGCTGGCGCCCACCTCCAGGCTCACCTGGTCCGAGCCGAACGTCCCCGTCACCGTCTGGCTGGCCAGCGTGACCGTGGTGCCGCCGTTGTAGGTCCTCCCGTTGGCCGCGATCGAGGGCGTGAGCGTGGCCTGAGCAATGACGGCCGTGGTGCTGGCCGTGGTGCTGGAGAGGGTGTAGTTCGCCGCGTCGCTGCCGCCCAGGCTCAGGCCCGTGGCCGTGACCGTCTCCGTCCCCGCGCTTTTGCTGGTGAAGCTGCTGGCGCCCACTTCCAGGCTGACCACGTCCGAGCCGAACGTCCCCGTCACCGTCTGGCTGGCCAGCGTGACCGTGGTGCCGCCGTTGTAGGTCCTCCCGTTGGCCGCGATCGAGGGCGTGAGCGTGGCCTGAGCAATGACGGCCGTGGTGCTGGCCGTGGTGCTGGAGAGGGTGTAGTTCGCCGCGTCGCTGCCGCCCAGGCTCAGGCCCGTGGCCGTGACCGTCTCCGTCCCCGCGCTTTTGCTGGTGAAGCTGCTGGCGCCCACCTCCAGGCTCACCTGGTCCGAGCCGAACGTCGTGGCCACCGTGGCCGTGGCCAGCGTGACCGTGGTGCCGCCGTCGTAGGTCTTTGCGTTGGCCGTGATCGAGGGCGTCAGCGTGGCCTGGGCAATGACGCCCGTGGTGCTGGCCGTGGTCACCGTGTAGTTGCCGCCGCTGTTGCCGTCGTTGACCGTATAGCCGGCGACCGTGAGCGTCTTGCCCGTGCCCACGTTCTTGTTGTTGTAGGTCTCACTCAGACCGGTGACCGTGTCGCCGGTCTGCAGACCGGTCACCGTCGGCGTGATCGCCGCGCTGGCCGTTCCGTCGTAGGTCTTGGTGTTGGACAGGGCCGTGATCGTCAACCCCGCCTGGTTGATCGCCGCCGCCGTGCTGGTGACCGTGGTCACGAGGTAGTTGGCGCCGCCGTTGCCGTCGTTGACCGAGCCGACCGGCGTGAGCGTCTTGCCCGTGCCCGCGTTCTTGTTGTTGTAGGTCTCGGTGAAGGCGGCCGTGTCGCTACCCACCAGGCTGCCGGTAATCGTGGGGGTGTGGGCCGCCGAGGTTGTGCCGTCGTAGGTCTTGGTGTTGGCGACGGCGGTGACCGTGATGGCCAGCGTCGTGATCGTCTGGGTCGTCGTGCCGCTGCTGTTGGCGAAGCCCGTGCCGGCGAAATAGGTGGCGGTGATGGTGTCCGCGGAGGCGACATTGAAGGTCTTGGGGAGGAGGCCGGTGAGGATCCAGGTGGAGGTCCAGGGGGCCGACGTGCTGCTGCTGATATAGGTGCCGGCGCCCAGGGTCTGGTAGTTGTTGCCGGGCGTGGTGTCGTAGAACTCGACGCTGCCCTGGCCGGGCGCCTCGCCGCTGCTTGGGGGGGCGGTGACGGTGGCCGTGAAGGAGGGCGGCGTGCCATACACGGCCGAAGGCTGCGAGCTGCTTAGCGTGGTGGTTGTGGTGATCCCCATGATCCAGGTGGCGCTGGCGTTGGTCGCAAGCACGTTGCCGTCGGCGTCGGTGACGCCCCCGCCGGCGTCGCTGAGCGTGAGGCTGTAGGCGCCGGTGGCGCTGGTGAGGCCGCTGAGATTGCCCAGCGTCCAGTTCTGGTCGTTGGTGGTGGTGAGGGTTGCGGCCTCCAGGGGCTCGGTGGCGGTCGAGCTGCCGCTGGGAGTGAAGGTCAAATGCAAGTTCTGGAGCGAGAAGTCTTGCACCGGCTCGCTGAACGTGATGGGGATCGAGGCGGCCGGGATCAACCCTGACGACGGGGCGGTAATCGTTACCGTGGGCGAGGTCGTGTCGACAATCAAGTCGGTCGCCGTGGTGTTGAAGGCCACGATCCCGGACGTGTTGACCCCGGCCACGACGAGGTCGTAGGTGCCGTTGGCCAGGGTGGAAATGTCTCCCCGCGGCAGCGACCAGGTGCCGTCGCCGTTGTTGGTCGCGGCATAGTAGGTGTAGTAGCTGCCGTTGTAGACCCGGACGCTCACCGACGCGGCCGTATCGCTGATCGTGCCCGTCAACGAGGGCGAGGTGTCGCTGGTGGACTTGGCGTTGACGCCGACGGTGAAGGGGGGCGCCACGTAGCCTAGCGACAGTAAATTGTTATAGTTGAAAACGGCCGTCGCCGTGGTGCCGTTGTTGTGCGCAGTGACCATCAACCCGGCGTCGAACGACGTCAAGCCCATCGGGTCGCTCACCTGATTGCCAATCTGCGTCCAGGTCGTGGGCGGGGTGGTGCTGGTGCTGGCGCTGTAGTAGGCGTTGAAATTGCCGTTGCCGTCATAGGTCAGCTCGAGCCATTGGGGCTCCGAGCTTCCGGCCGTGGTGTAGTTGGTGACTTGGGCTCCCGATTCCCCCCACTGGAGCGTCACGCCGCTGCCGCCCGTCTCGCCGACGTAGATGCACGGCACTTGCTCGCTGGTGCTGGCCTGCACCATGATGCCTGCCTTGGTCCAACCAGAAGGTGCTGACCAAGCTCCCGCTGCCCCGGCTGTTGGCCCCGTAACCAAGGAGGCGATATGGGTGATCCAAACGGCGGAGGAGCTTGTCGCGGCGGTGGTGTAGACGTAGTGGCACTGCTCGGTGCCGGCCCAGACGTTGCCGCCGCCGCCGGTGATCGTCCAGACGCCTGCGGAGTAGGTGGCGGAGCCGGCGACGCCCGGATTGCCGACGTCAACGCTAATTGCCGACTGCGCGGAGCCGAAGCTGAAAGTGCCCGTCAAGGTCCCCAGGGCTGCGAGGGCCCTCGTCTTGACGTTGCTGATGGTCAGGGTATAGCTGGAGCTGCCCAGGGGAGTAGAGGAGCTGAGCGTGAGCATGACGGTGTAGCCGTCCGCTTGCAGAGCGGCCGCGGTGATCGTGACGGCCGGGGTGCCGCTGATCGTGTAGTTGGCCAGGGTTTGCGCCGTGGTGAGATCGACGGGCTCGGTGAACTGGACCTCGATCGACGTGGTGGTCGGCGTGGCGATCAAAGCGATGCCGACGGGCACGGCCGTCACGGCGGCCGACTTCACCCCCTCGATGCCGTCGAAATTGACGGCCGTGACCTGGTACGAATACCGCGTCCCCGACGATATGCCGCTGCTGTCCACGCAGCTCGTCGCGGTCAACCAGGTCAGGTTGGTGTCGAGCGTTCCGTTGCGATAGACGTTGTAATGAGCGACGCCGCTGGGCAGCCCCAGCACGGGGCTCCAAGCCAGCGTGATCTGGGTGTTGCTGTTGGTCACCGTGGCGCTGAAATTCGCGGGGGCCGGCGGCGTCGTCCCGTCCGGGATGATGCCGGCGGGCGAAAGCCGGGCGCCCGGGATCGGGATCGCCGAGTTGTTGTTCTCCCAGTTGGTGGCGGCCCCGCCGGTCGCTGAGGGGATCTCCCAGCGGACCGAGAGGTTGTCGTCGCCGGCGGTGATCGGCTGCCCGGGGACGAGGAGCGTGGCGGGCGACGCGGGCGAGCCGCTCACGGTGTAGGTGAAGGTGGTCGTGCCGGCGGATGCATTCACGGTGACGCCGGCGATGGCGAAAACGCCGTCGTACTGGCTTTGGGCGGCCCCGGCGATGTCGACGGACTCGCCGTTCTGGAAGCCGATGCTCGTGTTGTTCAGGGTGACGGTGGCCGTCGTGCCGCTGCGGGTGATGCTGGAGACCGCCAGGTTGCTGCCATGCTTCTCCAGCGCCACGATGTAGTACTGCGTGCCCGCCGTCAGGTAGATCGAGGTGGACGTTTGGTCCAGGTTGCCCACGTTGGACCAGTCGCGGTAACCGGTGTTCGTATCGATCTCGGCGATCTCCTCCAGGTTCGCGGGACTGGAGTTCGACGAGAGCCACAACTGGCCGGTGTCGCCGGCGGCGAGCGTGAAGATGTAATAGCCGGTCGTGGGGGGAGTGATGTAACCGCTAAGCGTCTCGCCGCCGTTGGTGTTCCCGGTGTTGTAGTAAGGGGCCTCGAACGAGGTTACCAGGGCGGTCTGGGACGGATCGTTCGCATAAACGTTGGCGGTGGTCAGCGCGCTGACGCCCGTGCCGCTGATGTTCTGGTAATACTGCCAGAGGATCGAGCCCGTGCCGCCCGAGGTCGCATAGATGGTCGAATAGGTGAAGGTGATAGTCAGGGGGCTCGGCAGCGGGTCGCCGGAGGGCGTCGTCAGGTTGGACATGTTGACCGTGTAAACCGTTCCGCTCGTCATGGACGAGGAGAGGGTCAGGATCACCTCGGTATTGTTGCGGGCCATGGCGACGCTGGAGACGGTCATGCCCGAGACGGCATAGTTGGCCTTGGTCAAGGCGGCGCTTACCGTCAGGGGCTCGCTGAAGCAGATCTTGATCGTTGTCGGGCTGGTCGGCTCATCCCCGATCACCCAAGGCAGGGCGAGGACGATGCCCGCGCACGGGGAACTCTCGTAGCCGTCGCGGTTGACGGCCGCCACGGTATAGGTGTAGTTCGTTCCGTACGCGGCGGAGGTGTCCACAAAGGAGGTCGTGGTCGAAGTGCCGAGAAAGCTGCCGTCGCGATAGATGTCGTAGGAGGCCACGTAGCTCAGCGGATCGGAGGAGGCGAGCCAGGTGAGGCTGATCTCCGGGGTCGGGCTCAAGAGGGCCTGGCCCGCCAGGTTGGCCGGAATCGAAGGGGTCGATTGGTCCAGCACGAGGCCGGGCTGGCCGGGCGTGCCGCCCACGTTGCTCGCCCACCAGTTCTGCGCGTCGTTGCCGTAGTCGGCCGGGTCGATGCGGACCAAGGCCGGGCCGTCGCCGTCCGCCTGGGTCGGCCAGGGGGACGTGATCTGGTACTTGACGTGGTCGACCCGGTAGCTGGGCAGGTAACCGTTCAGCGGAGCCACGGTGCCGCTTGCGCGAGGGCCGATCTCGTCGATGTCGACCGTGTCGCCGCTGTTGCTGAGATGGCTGGAATAAACGCCCAGCACCAGGATAGTGCCGGCGGCGTTGTAGCGCTCGTCGAACGCCGCGACGTTGGGCACCAGGACCCCGTACTGGCCGGGGGCCAAGGTCGCCGTGGGGTGATCCATCGAGTAGGCGTCGAACGTGGGCGTGCCGAGCACGGTCGTCTGTTGGCTGCTGTTGTTGACCAGCTCCATCGAGCCGGCAACCGTCCACTCACTGGCCTTGGCGCCGGTGGTGCGCAGGAGCTGAACGCTGACCGCACCGCTCAGGGTGTAGCTCCCCAGGCTGACCCAGACGTTGTTCAGGCCGGCCGTAATGGTGCCGGTGGCGGGCGAGGTGGGCGAGCCGGTGACGAGGTAAGTGAAACTCGTCGACGTGGCGCTCTGGACGACGAAGGCGCCGTCGTATTGCGTTTGCGTGGCGCCCGAGATGTGGATGATGTTGCCGGCGCTGAGCGTGTTGGCGGCCGTCGCCGTGGCAAGGCCCGTCGTGCTGCTGTAGGTAAGGCTGGTGACGCTGAGCGTCGCCGGGACCTGGTCCTGGTCGACCGTCACGGTCGTCGGCGTGCCACCGCACGTGACCGTGTACTGGGCCGAGGAGTCCAGGTCGGTCAGCAGGTTGTTGTCGCCGTCGTAGAGATTCAGATGGGCGTAGACGGTGTAGGAGCCCGAGGCGACGCTGGAGGCGGACCAGGTGGCGGTGGCCCCGGATTCGAGCGTTTCGAACTCGTCCTTGCCGGCGCTGAGCACCTGCCCGGCCAGCGGCGTCGCGGACGAGGCGGGCGAGCCGGTCATGGTGTAGGTGAAGGTGGTCGTCCCGGGGCCGGAGTTCACGGTGACGTTGCCGATGACGAAATCGTCGCCGTCGTACTGGCTTTGGGCGGCCCCGCCGATGTCGACCTGATCGCCGTTCTGCAAGCCAGTGCTGGTGCCGTTCAGCGTAACCGTGGCCGTGGTGCCGCTGTGCGTAATGCTGGAGACGGGGAACTCGCTGGCCAGGTTGCCGTCGGCCAGCCAGCCCGGGGTATAGCCGACACCGCCCGTAACGTAGTAGTTGCTGAGCGAGACGGGAGAGCTCGACGGATTGTAAAGCTCGAGGTACTCGAAATCGTTGTCGGCATACCCCTCGGCGGTCTCCGCCGCGGTCGGTTGGGAGGGGTCGTACATGATCTCATCGGTCACCAGCGGCGAGACGTAGGGGATGCCGACGGCCCCGCCGGAGTAGGTGGTGCCGGAAAGGGTGCCGAGGGTGGCCGTTTCCAGCAGGGTGAAATTGGTGTTGCCGGGCCCGGCGGTGATCGACTGCCCGGCGGCGGGAGTAGCGGGCGAGGTGGGCGAGCCGGTCACCGTGTAGGTGAAGGTGGTCGTCACGGCGTTCACCGTGACGTTGGCGATGAGGAAACTGCCGTCGTACTGGTTTTGGGCGGCTCCCTCGATGAAAACCTGATTGCCGTTCTGCAGGTCGGTGCTGGTGTTGTCCAGCGTGACCGTGGCCGTCGTGCCGCTGAGCGTGATGCTGGCGACCGTGAACTGGGTGCCGCCGCTGGGCTTGGTGTACAGGCCGTAGGCGTAGCCGCCGGGCATGCTGGGGATCGCCTGGCTCTCTTGATACCCGCCGGCCTCACCCCCGTAGCTGGTGGTCGGCGCCCCGGCGGTGATCCACTGCCCGGAGTTGGCCGTCGCGGGCGAGGCGGGGGAGCCGGCCACCGTGTAGGTGAAAGTGGTCGTTCCGGCGCTGGAGTTCACGGTGAGGTTGGCGATGACGACATTGCCGTCGTACTGGCTTTGGGCGGCCCCGGCGATGTCGATGTACTGGCCGTTCTTGAACCCGGTGCTCGTGTTGTCCAGCGTGACCGTGGCCGTGCTGTTGACGCGCGTGATGCTGGCGACCGGGAAGTCGTTGAAGGCGCTGGACAGGTAGACGGTGTCGCCGTCCGGGTCGAAAACGAAGGGGACCAGGCAGCCCGGATCGCTTGCCGTGTCGAAATTGTAGTCTTGCGTCAACACGTAGTAGCCGTTGGCCGCGATGACCGTGCCCGGCGCGATCTGGTACTCCGTCAGATCGGAGCTGTTGTTGCTGACGTACCATTGGCCGATGTTGATCGGCGAGGAAGTCGTGTTGTAGAACTCGATCATGTCGCCGGGCGAGGCGGAGTTGTTCGACATCGCCTCGTTGACCACCACCGCGCCGGGCAGCGGGATCGTGACGGGGTCGGCGAACCCGGGCGTGCCGTTGAGCGTGCCGCTGGCCTGCCAGCCGGAGCTGGAAGCCCAGAGCGACAGCGCCTGGGTGGGGCTTTGGACCATCAGCGCGTAGCCTCCGCCGGCGGTCTGCGGATACCAGGAGCTCTGGTAGGTGAAGTCCTGGACGATGCCGCCGTTGGGCGAGGCTCAGCTCGATCACGTCGCTGACGTTGTTGAGGTGATGGTTGCTGAACTGGCCGGCGACAACCAGGTTCTGCCAGTTGCTGCCGAATTGCGCTTGCAGCTCCGCGCCGTAGCGTATCGTGAAGGCGCTCAGATCGGCGACCGCCACCAGGTAACCGCCCGGCGCCAGCTCGAGCAGCGGGTTGGAACTGTTATTGCCCTCGTACTCGGGGAAGGTGAAGGAGACACCCCCGGAGATTTGCAGTCCGCCCACGGGCACCGTCTGGGTGCTGCTGGTGTTCTGGATTTCGATGTACTGGAAGTCCCTGTACGGATCGCTGGTATCGGAAACCGTGTAGCCGGCGGCGACCTCGGCCGGCGTGGCGGGCACCGGGTCGTACATCACTTCGGTGACGCGGACATACGGGGACAGGTTCACGTAAAAGGTCACGTTGGTCAGGGCGCTCCAGGTGCCCCCGGAATAGACGCGGGCGTTGATCTGCTCGCCCTGCGTGAGCGTGATGGGCCCGGCATACAGGTGAGCGGTCGAGCTGATCGCGCCGCCGACGGGGGTTGTGGCGACGAGCGACTCCCCGGCCACCGCCGTAGCGGGCGAGGCGGGCGAGCCGGTCACCGTGCAGGTGAAGGTGGTCGTCCCGGCGGTGGAGTTGACGGTCACGTTGCCGATCGTGAACATGCCGTCGTACGCGCTTTGGTAGGCCCCGCCGATGTAGACCTGTTGGAGGTTCACCAGTCCGGTGCTCGTGCCGTTGAGCGTGACCGTGGCCGTCGTGCCGCTGAGCGTGATGCCCAGGATCGAGAAGTCGGTGCTGCTGGTCCGCGGATCGCTGCCGTCGGTCGTATAGTAGATGGCGCCCGTCGTGGCCGTCATGGTGACCACGTCGCCGAGCGTGAAGGCGTACGTCCCGCTGTTGGTGAGCGTCGATGAGTTTTGCGTGTCGCCCAGCGCCGGCGGGCCGAAGCTGGGATACATCTTGTAGCTTGGGGCGCTGATGTCGGCGGCCGCCTCGAACTCGCTGAACATGGTGGCCGTCCGGGTGGGGAAGAAGGAGTCGAGCTCCACGTTGAGCTGGGTCTGCCATACTGCGGGCGTGCCCAGCCCGCTCCACTGGCCGGCCAACTCGCCGGCGGTGCCCCAGCGGGCCGACTGGTCGATGATCGCCGTGCTGACCGTATTGGCCAACGCCTGGTACATGGCGGCCGAGGTGGTCGGCGACAGCACGGTGGTCAAGTCCTTGTTAATGTGATCGGCGAACATCGCGCGGAAGTCGGCATTGGCCAGCAGGTCGACGAACAGTTCCGTGGGATCGCCCGAAGTGTCGTCGCCGGTGAGGTTGGCGTAGGCGTTGTTGCCGTTGAAGCGGTTCAGGAGCATGCCTTCGCCGTCCCAGTCCTGGAAGACCGAGCCCGTATCGGAGGCCGTATTGTAGATCCAGGAAAAGTTGTGATAGTCCCAGTCGGCGTTGCCGCCGTAGTAGTTGGTGATGATGTAGTCGCAGAAGTCGGGCAGGTTGAGGTACGTCGACATGAGGGCGTAGGCGGCCGGGATGGCCAGGGCGGCCGAGCTTTCCGTCCCGGTGCCGTTGACGTTTCCGTACCTTGCCACGTTGAACATCTCGTACCACGCGTTGGTGGTCCCGTTAACGGCTTCGAAGGCCGAACCGCTGTGGATGACGTCGTAAGTCGACGCCTTGCCGCCGTAGAAGTAGGCGGCGAAGTCGGCGTCGACGTGCGCACAGCAGTCGGTCATTCCCCAGTACAGCCCGTTGACGTAAAGCTGGCACCAAACGCCGGGCGAATCCTGGCGCCCTCCGCCGTCAGCGCGTTGCGGGTCCACTGATCGATGATGTACTGGGCGTAGGGGCCGCCCCACTGCCAGCCGTCGTTGAAGGCGTTCCGCAGGATCACCCCGTCCGGCAGGTAGCCGTCGCCGAAGATGTTGGCGTTCAAGTAACCCAGGCCGCTGCTGGCGCCCCAGTTGACCTGGAAGGTGTGGACCAGGTATTGGGGCGTGCGCCCGACCCCGCCGTTCATCTGGATGCTCACCAACCCGCTGTAACTCAAACTGGGGTTGTTGGGGTCGAAATACTCGAACGATCCCGGGTAACTGAAAGTACGGTTGCCGGAATTGGAATAGATGCCGTCGGGGCCGAACATGTTGGCGTTGCTGGTGACGATCGAGATCGACGGCAACGAGGCCAGGGCGTTGGCAGCCTGCTGCGTGGTGAAGCCGTAGCTCGAACCCGCGTTCATGGCATAATCGGCCGGGACCGACGTGCCCTCGAGGACCCCGTCCCAGACCGTGGGGAAGCCGGCCGGGGCGGCAGGCTGGGAGGCCACGGCGTCGGGGAAGACGTAGGTCTCGGTTTGATAGGGCCCATTGTTGCCGGTGGCATCGACCATCACCGCCTGGAGGACCGTGGTGGTGATCATGCTCAGCGGCCCGGTGTACAGTGTCCCGTTGGTCACCGTGCCGGAGTTCGTAACTGTGGTCAGGTTCGAGTTGCTGTCGGTGTAGGTGAAGGTCGTGGCGGTGACGGCCGTGATCGCGAAGCTGCCGTTGTAGCCGGCGCTCGTACCCGTAAAGCCGGAGATGGTCACGGTCTGGCCCGCCGCCAAATCATTGTTGTCGGCCGCGCTGGAAGTGATGGTCACGGTCGTGCCCGACGCGGTGGCCTCGGTGATGGGCGCCACCAGGGGCACGGAGTTGTCCGTCGTGTAGTAGATCGACTCGCCCGTGATGTCGGGCGTGAGCGTCACCTCGAACGGGGAGTAGAACAACCCGTGCGTCGTGCTGAAGGCGATGTCGGGCTGTACGTTGCTGAGCACGTTGGGGGCGCCCGGCGTCGGCGTCGAGTAAACGTGATCACCCGCGATGACGCTCGTCATCTGGCAGAGCTCGGGCAGGACCAGCAGGCTCTGGCTGGCGGGCGTGGCGGTCATGCTCGCTCCGCTGGCATTCGTGGTGGGCGTCGAGGGCAAGGTGTACGTGAAGGTGTCGGTCCCGGTCACGGTAATCGCGAACAGGCCGTCATAAACCGCGGGAGTGGCCCCGGCGATCTGCACCTCATCGCCGGTGAAGTAACCGCTGGCCGAGGTCGTCGTGACCGTGGCGGTCGTCCCGCTGTAGGTGATGCTGCTGATCGCGGCGGACGGGGCCATCAGCGTCTGGATCGCCAGCACGTTGTTGGTGGCCGTCAGGTGGCCCGTCGTGCCGGAGTTCAAGTACGACGAGAGGTCGATGTCCTCGTAGGTCGAGGCCTGCACCGGACTGCCGAGATACGACGAGGCGGTCGAGTTCCAGGTAGGCGAGGTCGGCGCGTTGCTGCTGGCGATCTTCACCCCGTTCAAATAGGCGACATAGCCGGAAGCGTATTGCATCCGCAAGGTCAAGCTCGTCAACGACGCCGAGTCGTTGAAGGTGATCCGCGAATAGAGCGACGTGCTGCCGGCCGTGGCGATGGCGGCTTGCACGGTCGAGTAGACGTTGGTCTGGATGGAGGCGGCCAGCGGTGAAACGTTGCTTCCTGCGAACGGCGTACTGGTCACCAGAAGGGGGGTGGTGGTGGTGCTGGTGCCGCCGCTGGCGGTGGTGGCGGTCGTATTGCCCACGAGAATGGAGTTGGCGTCGAAGGAGGTCACGCCCGAGGAACTGCTCTCCTTGGCGGCGTAGAACTCCATGCTGTCGCCGCCGTTACCCTGGAAATAGACCAGGTTGATCGGGTAGCTGCCCGGGGCCAGGTAGGTGGTGCCCAGGGTGTCGGCCGCACCCCGCCCGCCGTCGTACTCCAATACGGTGCCGCTGCAAGTGGTGTCGCCCGCTCCGTTGGAAAAGCTGGCGCCGGTGAGCGTCAGCTTGAAGCCGTCGTCGGAGTTGACGCCGAAGGTGTAATATCCGGCCTGGGCGGAGGTGATGGTGAGCGTTCCCGTGGCCTGCAAGACGATGTTGCTCAGCCCCTCGCCGATGGTCATTCCGGGAAAGGCCTTCTCGACGCTGGTGAAGTGGCCGCCGCCGCCGGTGTCCATGAAGTCCAGCGTGCTCTCGGTCGCGCTGGTTGCCGAACTCTGCTCGGCGGGCGTGTTGATGACCGTTTGGGCGGTCTCCACCGAGCCGATGGTGCCCGAGACGTTTGCCCTGTAGAGGGTGGTGGCAAACCCGGGGACGCCGGTATATCCCAGGCCCGTCGCGCCCGACGACCAGGAGGAGGCGTTGAAACTGGTTCCGGTCCAGGTCGTGCCCAGCGAGTTATTGGTCGGCGTGTAATACGACGCTGTGGCCCCCGCCGCGACGAGGTCCGTTTCGTTGACCGTCTCCGCCGGGCCGTAGGAGGTGTCGGAGCTCAAGGACGGGTAGGTGAGCGACGAGACCACTGCGTCGCTGGAATTGAGCAGCTCGAGCGTAGCGCCGGCCTTGCTGAGATTGAAGCCCGTGTCCAACTCGCCCAGCGCGGTCTCCTCGCTGAGCTCTGTAGAAGTGTAATTCGAATCGCCGAAGATCACGCGGAACTCGCCGGGACCAAGGATCGTGTTGGTGGGGAAGGTCCACGATGAGCTGCCGCTGCCGCCGGTCTTGGCGTAGTTGATCGACCAGCCGGTGAGGTTGTCGGCCGCGGTCGGGTCGGGATTGTAGATCTCCAGCCAATCGGCCGCGTTTCCCAGCAGATCCGTGATGCCGCTCTTGTTGCCGGGATCGACCTCGCTGATGATCGGGCTGAGCGACAACAACCGTCGCGGTTCAAGGCACTCCAGCAGCAAGTGCCGCCCGCTGATAAACCCTTCGCCCAGCCTGCGGCGCCGCCTCAGCGCAGACGCACCCCAACCCCCCGGCGCCCTTTTCCGGTTCCTCCGAAACATCTTCGATTTCCTCTACGGCCGTTTTCCCAGGACAGTCGCCAGCGGCACAAACGTCATCCTAATCCAAATCGCGCAAATAGTCTTTGCCGGAACCACCAGATGCTTGAAAAATAGCGGCAAAGAACACCACCCGGAATAAGGGGTCCGCCTAGAGGCGGGACTACGAACGACCGGGCTACGACGTTTGCAAGTGGGCGATAATCGCTACGCAAGCGAGACCCCATCTCCAGAAGGGAGATAGCCGGGGTTTGGGGAAGCTGCGCTAGGCGCATCCCTCTACAGGAGGGGTAAAGAGCCTCACATTTCCATTTTGCACCAATCCAACAAGGAGGTCAAGGATTATGCGCACTTTGGGCGGTCGGGCGGGTCGCCCCGTCGATCTCCACGCGGATGCGGGCGCCGGCGAGGCAGAGTTTTGACTCGTGCCACGGATCGCTACGCGTCCGCCAAAACCAGCAAGACGCGGAAGCCCAGGTTGTGGCTACGATACCCGGGGCCGTTGTCGTAGCGGCGTGCCGACCGCCCGTGCGCCGCCGGGCGCTCCCAGGAACCGCCGCGAAACACGCGGGACGAGCCCCCGGGAGGCCCCGCCGGATCGTCCGTGGGCGACCTTGCATAATAGTCGTTCTCGTACCAGTCCTGGCACCACTCCCACACGTTCCCGTGCATCTCATGCAGCCCCCACGCACTGGGCCGCTTCCCGCCTACTGCGTGCGTCATTTCGCCGGCGTTGTCCTTGAACCACGCGTAAGCGGAGAGCGCCTGCTCCTCGGACTCCTTGGAAATCCCGCTACGGCTGGAACTGAAACTGAACCGGCCCGTGCTCCCGGCCCGGCAAGCGTACTCCCACTGCGCCTCCGACGGTAGTCGATACGTTCGCCCCGCTGCCTTCTCCCCGGGCATCTGCGATAGTCTTCGGCAGAACTCCACCGCCTCATCCCACGATACATTCTCTACCGGCAGCCGCTTGGTGTCCTGGCCGGCTACCTTGTCCTTGTACACGCCCGTCGCCGAGAACGCGCTGGGGTTGGCGCCCATGACCCGCTGGTACTCCTCCTGTGTCACCGCGTACATCCCCAAGTAAAACGGCCTGGTGATCCGCACCCGGTGTTGTGGCGCCTCGCCCGGAAGGTGCCCCAAATACCCGCCGTCAGCGGTTTTCAACTCCTCTGCGATCAGCTCTTTCGGCGAGCCCATCGTGAACTCCCCGGGCGGGATAAGTACCAGCTTCATGCCGATGGAGTTGGCGATCTCGACCGGCACGCCGAGGTGCTTCGACCACGCCTCCTGGTGTTGTTTGGCCTTCGTTGCGTCGAAGGGGGCGACGGCGGGCAGGGCAGCGGCGAAGGACCGCTTCCATTCCCCATCCGGTCCGATGAAGGGGCTCGGGCCGGCGCCGGCGGGCGAGCCCGGTGCCGCGGTCGGCGCGGTCGTCGGACTCGGCGGCGCGGCTCGCTCAACCCGCTTGTCCGGCAAAACGAGCAAGACGCGGAAGCCCAGGCCGTTCAACCGGAACCCGGGCTGGGCCTCGCCGCGGCACGCCGACCGGCAGCTCCAGGCCGGGCGGTCCCAGGTACCGCCGCGAGCCGCGCGGCGCAAGCCCTTGGGGGGACCGGTCGGATCTTCCTCAAGCGGTTTCGCATTCACATAGTCGTCTGCGTTGTACCAGTCCTGGCACCAATCCCACACGTTGCCGTGCATATCATACAATCCCCACGCGTTGGCTCGTTTCATGCCCACGACGTGTGTCATTCCGGCAGAATTGCCGCCGAACCACCCGTAGTCGGCAAGCTGCTTATCCTCGGATTCCTTGGAAATCCCGCTGCGGCCCGAGTTGAAACTGAACCGACCCGTGCTTCCCGCACGGCACGCATGCTCCCACTGCGCCTCCGAAGGCAGTCGATACGTTCGCCCCGCCGCCTTCTCCTTCGGCATCTCCGATAGTTTTCGGCAGAACTCCACCGCATCGTCCCACGACACCTGCTCCACGGGAAATCGCCGCGTGTTCCGCTCGCCGACCTTGTCCTTCGCCATGCCTGCGGCCGAGAACCCGCTCGGGTTGGTGCCCACAACGTGCTGGTATTCCTCCTGCGTCACCTTGTAGATCCCCAAGTAAAACGGCTTGGTGATCCGCACCCGGTGCTGCGGCCCCTCGCCCGCCAGATGATCCTTGTACCACTGGTCAGTGCCAGGCGTTTTCCACTCGTCGTCGATCAGTTCCCGGGGCGAGCCCATCATGAACTCGCCCGGCGGAATGAGCACCAGCTTCATGCCGATGGAGTTGCTGATCTCGGCTGGCACGTCCAACTGCAGGGCCCAGCGTTCCTGGTACTTTGCCGCCTGCTGGGCATCGAAGGGCGCGACGGCCAACCGGGCCGGTTTGAGCCTGGCCCGGACCTTCACTTGACCGCCGCGCGTGACCGTAACGCTCTCCGATTCGAGTTGGAAGTCATCGTCGCCGCGTTCGACGGCGAGGTCGTACGTGCCCGCGCCGAGGCTGAGCCTCCAGCCCGAGCTGGCGTCCACGAGATCAACTTTCTCTCCGCCTTGGCTGACGGCCAGTTGCACGTCCTTGCCCAGTTGCCGGTCGATGTCGACCACCAGCGTCCCCGGGCGGAAGGCGATCGCCAGGCCGATCCCCAGCAGCAAGACCAGGCCGCCGGCAAGCCCCGCCAGCAGCAGCGTCTTGCGCCGGACCCTGGCGACGGCCGCCCGGGCCTTGCGGAGAGGGGGAAAAGGGGACAGGTGCAATTTGTGCGGAAAGGGAAGACGGGGCAGGCGCAATTTGTGCGAAGCACGGGGCGCCGACGGGAGGTTGGTCGGGCGGGCGACCAGCGAAGGTTGGACGGGCAAATTGGGCCGGTCCTCTTTTCCCTTGGACCGGTCCTCTTTTCCCTTCGAGCCCGTGTCATGCTCCGGGCCGGCGTGCGGCTGCGTTCGCTCCGTGGCCGCGGGCTTCTTCTGCTGGGTCAGCGCGCCCGCGGCGCAACTTCCTGCAAAAAGGCCCACGTCTCGGACGAGGCCTCGCTGGGCGGTTCCTCCGGCGTCGCGGGCCCGGCGGCGGGCAAACGACCGGACGACCAACCCAAGAAGGCCTCCAGCTCGGCAATCACCTCGGCCATCGACTGGTAGCGGTCCTCCGGTTTCTTCGCCAACATGCGTCGGCAGATGGCGTCCAGGGCTTCGGGCACCTCGGGCCGGGCCGTGCACAGCGACGGGATCGGCGACTTCAGGTGCAGCAAGAACAGCTTGGCGGACGACTCGGCCTCGTAGGGCGGATTGCCCGTCAGCAGACGGTAGAGCGTGCAGCCCAGCGAATAGACATCGGCGCGGGCGTCGGCTTGGTGCGTATCGAGCGATTGCTCGGCGCCATGTAGTCGCAGGTGCCCATCACCTGGCCGGCAGTGGTCAGGCGTTCCGCCCCGCCCAGGTCCGCCTCGACTTCGGCGATACGGGCCAGGCCCATGTCGAGGACCTTCACCGTGCCATCTTTGTCCAGGAGCAGGTTGCCCGGCTTGATGTCGCGGTGGATAATGCCCTTGCTGTGGGCGTACTGGAGCCCGCGCACGGCCTGGAGGATGCACTCGGCCGCTTGCTGAACCCCCAGTGGCCCCTGCTCCTTGACCATTTTGGCCAGGTCGCGGCCATCGACGTACTCCATCGCCAGGTAGTGCATGCCCTGGTACTCGTCGGCGTCGTAGGCCGTGACGACGTTGGGATGGGAGAGATTGGCCGCCGCCTCCACCTCGCGGCGGAACCGCTCGATGGCCCCGGCCTGCTTCATGGCGTCCGAGGAAAGGACCTTGATCGCCACCGTGCGTTTCATGCGGCGATGCTGGGCCTTCAGCACGACGCCCATGCCGCCTTTGCCCAGCTTGTCCAGGACGACGTACTGGCCAAATACAAGCCCTTTGGTCTTGCCCTGGTAGACCATTTGGACCTGGTACTTGGTCAGCTTATTGGAACGCACGAGCTCGCGGGCAAGGGTTTCGGCGTCCTTCGGCCGCCTCTCGGTTGGGAGGCTGTCCTGAAAAGAAGAGATGTCCGCGGCGGACATCAGCCCGCTTTCGGTCAGGTTTTGGACGAACCGTTCCAAGCTGACGCTCACCGGATCGCCCTCCAGGCAAGATCCCCGACTGTGCAGGCGGGTAAGGGCCTGTGAAACAACAAGTTTGCCCAACTTATTGTTTCACAGGCCCTAACAAGACCAGACCGGCACCACGCCCGTGCTGATAGATCATTTGCAAGGTAAACAATGTACGGATCGAATTCCGTCCATTGGACCTCAGGATACACCGGATTCAAGGCTGGAACAAGGAGCAATTTCGTGTTCCAGGGACATTCACGAAATCAGGCTCTTCAGCTCCGCGTCCCACGGGGCGCGATAGGGTCGCACCAGCATCCGTGCCGCCTCGGCGTCGCCGTGGATCTCCTCCCGCTCGGCGTCCCAGGAAATCTTCCGGCCGGTGCGGAGCGAGATGTTGGCCAGGTGGCAGGCCGTGGCCACGCGGTGGCCGCTGGGGAGGTCCGATACCGGCTGCTTTCCGGAACGGATGCACTCCAGGAAGTTGCGCATGTGCAGAACGTACTGTTGCTTCCAATCGCCCGAAGCGTCCTTGACCGGCTCGGTCCAGAACTGCGGCGTGGGCGAGTCCGGCACCTCCTGGGGCCCGCCCACCGGATGCCCGCCGAGGATCCGCGCCACCACGTTCGTGGGGTTCTCCTTGCGGTCGGGGAAGATCTGGAAGCCGTCGCGGCTCAGGGGCATGGTGCCCTTGGTGCCCACGAACGAGAAGCCCGCCCATCCCCGTCTCGCCGTGGCCGGCCGCGCATTCGCGATACTGGCAGACGGTGGTGAAACCCGGGTATTCGAGGATCGCGTCTTGCGTGTCGGGCACCTCGCAATTGTCGTCGAGGAAGAACCGCCCGCCGACGCTGGTCACCGCCTTGGGTCCCTTCAGGGGGATGCAGTCGTACACCGTGTCCAGCGAATGCTGACCGAGGTTGGTCATCTGGCCGCCCGAGTAATCCCAGAACCAGCGGAAATGGTAGATCGCGCGGTTGGGGTTGTATCGCCGCAGCGGGGCGGGGCCCAGCCACAGGTTCCAGTCCAGCTCCGGCGGCGGGTCGCAGTCGGCCGGCTTGCCGAACCCCGGCGCGAGGTTGCGAAAGTAGTTGCACTGTACCAAAACGATCTTGCCCAGCGCGCCGGAGCGGATCAGCTTGCGGGCCCGCTGGTAGTGCGGGCCGGACCGCTGCTGCGTGCCCACCTGGACCACGCGCTTCGTGCGGCGGGCCACGTCGACCATCCAGCGGCCCTCGCGCACGAAAAGCGTCAGCGGCTTCTCCACGTAGACGTGCTTGCCGGCCGCACAAGCCATCATCGTCTGCAAGGCGTGCCAGTGGTCGGGCGTGGCCACCACCACGCCGTCGAGGTCTTTGCGATCCAACAGCCTGCGGAAATCGCCGTATTGGGCAGGCTTGCCGTCGAGGAAGGCGGCGGCCGCTTCGAGCCGCGGACGGTAGGTCTCGGCCACGCCCACCACGTCCACGTCGGCCTGGGCCTTCAGGCTCCGCGCATGGACCCGGCCGATCAGCCCGAAGCCGATCAGCCCGATGCCGAAACGCTCGTTGGCGCCATAGGCCCGCCGCCAGGTGGCCGCAGTCAGCGCCGTGGCGACCCCGGCGCCGAGAAACGCGCGCCGACCGAGAGCCGGTTGCCGCCGATGGGTTCGATCTTGCATGAGCCTGACCTCCGGGGGGAAGCAGCCTGCACGCTCCGTGTGCCGGCTGGCTTAGGGTGGGGTGGGGCATGTCCTTCCGCCAGCCCCAAGTCTACTTTGCAGCAGGGGGCCATGCAACTACACCGCACGCGGTTGCGATTCACGCATCTCGCGCCGCGATACACTAGCCCGAAGCGCGAGCGAGGGAGCCATTTTCGTCCCTCGCTCGCGCTTCGGGCTAGTGTCGGCTGCTGCCGCGAGCAGTATATCTCGCTCCGCGCTTGACCCGCAGCGCGGTCGCAGTGCATACTCGATCGGAATGTCCCCAACCCTCCCTCCAGGACGAAGGAACTCGCCCGTGCTGCATCGTCGCGACCTGTTGCGCTATGGGGCCGGCATGGCCGCCGCGGCCGTGGGCTGGCGGGCCTTTTCCGCCCCGGAAATCGAGCCGCGGCCGAAAACCGGCCTGGGCATGGTCATCTATTGCTGCGGGCTGCTCAATCAGGCGCAGAAACGCCGCGACCCGAAGGCCAACCTCTTCGAGCCCTTCACCTTCCTGGAACACGGTCGCCGGCTCGGGGCAGGCGGCGTCCAGGTTCCGCTGGGCATCCACGATGAGGCCTACGCCCGGCGACTGCGCAAACGGGCCGCCGAGTGCGGCATGTTCCTCGAGGGGATCCTCGCCGCCCCGGCCGATAAGGCCGACCTGGAGCGCTTCGAGGCCGAGATCCGCACGGCGGCGCTGGCCGGCGCCGCCGCGGTGCGCACCGTGGTCATCCCCGGACGACGCTACGAGAGCTTCGACTCGGCCCAGCGATTCCGCCAGGCGGCCCAGCAGGCCCGGCGCTCGTTGGAGCTGGCCGCGCCCGTCGTCGCGCGGCACGGCGTCCGCCTGGCCGTCGAGAACCACAAGGACCATCGCACGGCCGAACAAATCGAGCTCCTGCGGGGGATCGGCAGCCCGTGGGTCGGCGCGTGCGTGGATATGGGCAACAACTTCACCTTGCTGGAAGACCCGGCCCGGGTGGTCGAAGCCCTGGCCCCCTGGGCCTTTTGCGTCCACTTGAAGGACCAGGCCGTCCGCGAGTATGCCGACGGTTTCCTCTATGCCGACGTGCCCTTGGGCCAAGGCTTCCTCGACCTGCCGCGGATGATCGCCGTGTTGCGCAAGGCGAAGCCGGAGATCCGATTCTGCCTGGAGACGATCACCCGCGATCCTTTGCGGGTGCCGTGCCTGACCGAGAAATACTGGGTTACCCTGGGCGACGTGCCCCGCAGCGAGTTGGAGCGGACGCTCCGCACGGTCCGCGAGCATCGCGCGGCCGAGTTGCCGCCATTCAGCTCCTTGTCGCCGGAAGAGCGCGTATTGCGCGAGGAAGCGAACGTAAGGGCCGGATTGGCTTATGCCCGCCAGCGGCTGGGACTTTGAAGGAGAATCGGCCGAACAGGCGGACGTTATTCGTCGGCCGAACCCAAGGACCGGTGCAGAAACAAGTGTCGCCTTTCGCTCCGCGAAAGAACGCGGCTTTCGCGGAGCGAAAGGCGACAATCATCGTTCCCGTGTCCCGGGAGCTACCTTCCAGGAGAACATCTCCAGCCGGTACTCGTCCAAGCTTTCGCGGTCGGCCGATCGCGCATTGCCGGAGGCGAACATCGCGTGCTCCAGCAGCCGCCCCAAGGGACTGGCCAAGGCGCTGCCGCCCCGGGTTCGCTCCGCGCCGCGAGCCGCCTCCAAGGTGGGCTGGGCCAGGAACGTGAAATCCAACGGTGGGCCCTCTATGCCGCGAACGACGACCGCCACCAGATTTTCCTGCCCGGTGGTCTTCGCGTCGATGTGGAACCGGATCGGCACGGTCTCTCCCGGGGACAGACGATTGATCTCGCCCCGCTCGGGATAGAGCGCATCGATGCCGAATCCGCCGTTGACGTACAACAGCGTGACATCGACCGGGACCCGGTTGGGGTTCGTCAGTCGCAGCAACAGCCGATCGCCGTCGTGGAAGGTCAAGCCCCGGCCGTTGGCTAGCACCGGCTGCCCCTGGCGGTCGCTCTTGCCGGATAGCCTGCGAACCTCCAGGCCGATCTTGACCCCGGCGTCGCCGCGCACCGCCTCGTCCGCGGATGAGGCCAGTTGCTTGAGGTTCTGCACGCGGGCAATCTGCGTCAATCGCTGGCTGACCCAGGGGCCGGGCAACTGGCCCTCCGGGACGGGGCCGTACAGCGGCGGCAGACCGGCAGCCGGCCCCGCGCTCACCCCGGTGCCGGGAATCAAGAAAATCTTGCCCTGATCCCAGCGCACCAGCCAATCGGCCTGCCGCGGCTGGTCCACGAGCCTCACCAGCGATCCCTTCGCGCGGGACAAGTCCCGGACGATACCCGTAAGCGACTGGTACTGGTCGGCGGGGATCCCACGTCCGCGGTTGTCCAGGCGGTCCACGGCTACCCGCAGCCGCAAGTCGCCATAATCGACGACGGTTGGCTCGCAGACGCCTCCCAGCGTCAGATGATCGGGATCGGTGTCGAGACCATCCAAGGCGCACGGGTCGACGCGCGACTCCAGAGTCTGCCGTTGGGCGATCCGCACATAGCCCAGAGGCTTTTCTCCCCGCGCCTGACCCGGCGGCGGGTAAACCGCCAGGGTCGTGCCTTTCGTCAGGCCCTGGATCGCCCCGGCGTTGATCTTCAGCCCGTCCTCGTCTTTGCCGAGCAGGATCTGCGACCGCCCGGGCCACCGCGTGGCCCCCAGCACTTCACGATCGCGGTCCTTTCCCTGGACCAAGGGCGTGGGAAACGTCCGGCCCGACTCCACGTAGTGCGCTTGTACGCGCTGGATGAGCTCGTTGTAAGTCAGGCTCCGGGCGGCCTGCGCAAGCGTCTGGCAGAGGGTATAACTGAACAGTCCGCGGCGCTTGCCGTCGCTGGAATCCGCGGGAAGCGTTCGTTCCACCGTTACCTCGCTGCCCTGGGCCGCGTAAACCACCACCATCGCCTGCTCTTCCGACGCGATCCCCAGACCCGGGTCTTCCTCCGCCCCGCCTCCGGTCTGGGCTCCGCGAGTCCGCGGTTGCGATTGGGCCTCGTTCATCACCTCTGGGGGTATCAGCACTTCAGGCGGTACCCGGCGTGCCACCTCTTCCCCAGCCCCGCGGATCATCCCGCCCGAGTGGCACGCGTCGACGATCACCCAGAGAAAGGCCCCGCTCTTGCGGATGCCGCTGAGCCACTGATGGAAGTCGTCATCGGTAATGGCGTTGGCCACCGTGCTCTTGCGGCTGTCCCATTTTCCCACGTCCGCCGGCAGAAAAATCTTGTGCATCCGCAGCGCCTTGGGGTCGCCCGGGCTGTCGGGGTCAGGGCCGGGCTGCTGGCTGCCGTGGCCGGCCAGGAAGATCACCACCTGATCGCCCGGCCGGGCCAGATCGGTCAGCCGTTGGAACTCCCGCTGGATATTCGCCCGCGTGGGCCGCAAAGCCGCTGGGGAACCTTCCGCGAGAATCGTGACCGAGTCCTTGGGAAAACCAAACCGTCCCACTAAGAGGTCGCGGACCATCAGCACGTCATTGGCGGGCCCCTGCAACTGGAACGACTCGGCGAGGCGCTCGTACCGCGTGCATCCCACCAACAGCGCATAGCCCCTGGTCTTGTTCACCGGACCAGCGGCTTCCGCGCGAGCTGCCAGCAGGATCAGCAAGAGCAACGCCCGAAAACCCCAAGCGCGATTCATACCGACTCACTCCTCGCCGAGCAGCCGCGTCACAATGGGTTCATTGACTCGTTTCTTGTGGTGCAGGCGTCTCGCCTGCAATTTCCGCGCAGGCGGGACGCCTGCACCACAAAAAGTTCGCCAAGGTATAGATCCTAATCAATAAACGTCGTCCGTGCCGGATGCGGACGAAGAATCAGCCCTTGTGGCCGCCATTTCCGGCGAGCCGCGCGACGAGAATCGTTAGCGTCGCGGGTAACGGATGCGGCCGGGAGGACTGCGAATTTGGCAACCACCCACAGGGGGCGTGCGGTTGCTCTTGGCTCTTCGGGTTCCGGGTGCAAGAGTCGTGAAACGCCCGCTCGTAGTTCCGCCTTTAGGCGGCATTCCGCCTGAAGGCGGGACTACGAGCGTCAGCGGCCCCTCCCGGTTTGTACCTGGGACCGGAAGAGCCGGCCCGGCGCGAACGAGTTGCCGGCCAAGGCCGATGGAGCTGAAACGCCCCGTCTGATAAGGCGCCGGCGGAGGCGGCGGATGGCTGCCGCTGCTACTTCCTGCCGATGCAATAGAGATACTGTTCCCCGCGGATGTAGATCCGATCTCCGTCGACGACGGGCGGGCCGTTGGCGATCGTCTCTTGCGGCGGGATGGGCCAGTCGCGGGGCAGCATGGTCTCGATGCGGTTCATGGCCACCTGCTTGAACGCCGGCCCCGGCTCGAACACCAGGCACGAACCCTGGTTGTCCATCACGGCGACGTGCCGGCCGATCAACGTGGGGCTGGCCGCCACGCCGATGTGGTTGTAGCTGTGCAGCTCGTCGAAGCCGGCCTCGCGGCGATAGAGCGTCTTTCCCGTCTTGAGGTCGGCGCAGTAGAGGGTGCCGTACTCGTCGATGGCATAGCAAAGCCCCTTCCAGACCAGCGGCGACGCGGGGCTGGAGCGGTCCAGCCACTCGCCGTTGGGGCGGCGGTGCACGCTGTCGATTTCGCTGCGGCGGTACTTCGGCTGCCATGCGTCGCCTTGACAGCCGGTGAAGTCGGCCAGGCGCAGATCGCTGACGCCGAGGAACAGCATGTAGAGTGTGTTGTCGAGGAACAGCGGGGCGCCCCAGACGCCTCCCTTGTCCGGGTTGGTCCACAGACGCTTGCCGTCGGAGGCGCGGAACACCGTGCAGGCCTGGAGGGTCAGGGCGTCGGTCGTGCCGACGCGCATGGGGATGATCGAGGCGATGCACCCGGCCTCCGAATCGGCCCACAACTCGCGGCCGGTAGCCGGGTCCAGGGCGTGCAGGCCGCCGAAGACGCAGAACAGCCGTCCGCCGGCCAGTGCCGGCGAGCAGGTGTAACCGACCTCCTGGGAATCGAAGCGACGGATCCATTGCCGCTTGCCGTCCAGGTCGTAGCACGCTACGACGCCATAGCCGAAGAAGGCGTAGACGTACTTGCCGTCGCTGGTGGGAGTGGTGGTAAAGCCGATGATGCCGAAGTGCGAGGCGAAGTGGTCGTTCCACTTGAGCTTGTACTTCTTCTTGTCGGCGTGGGCCAGCAGCTCGTTGATCTTCCGCCTTAGGCCGAGGCCCTTCTCGTAGTCGCTGGTCTGCTGGAGCTTCGCCAGCAGCGGCTCGATCTGCTCCTTGAGGCCGGGGTGCGCGGCGCGCTCGTCCTCGGGCATCGCGTCGTAGAGGGTGTTCAAGCGCCGCCAGAGGATCTTGCCCGTGGCCTTGTCGAGGCACAGCAGCTCGTCGGGATCGGCGGGGGTGAAGATGCGATCGCCCACCACCAGAGGGCAGGCGTTGGTGCGCTCGGGCAGCTTCGTCATCCAGGCGATGTTCTTCTCCCGGTAGGCGGCCGGATCGGGATCGTAGAGCCGCGCGGCGAACTGCGTCTCGCGCCAGGTGTTCGGGGGGCGCTCGATAGCTTCAGCAGCAGGCGGTTCCAGCCCGGCTGCAAGGGCAGCTCGAACTTGGGCGACTTGTCGTGCACCAGCTCCCGCTTCTGGCGGCTGATACCGACGTAGTTGCCCAGGGCCCCGCCGCGATCCGGGTTGTCGTAGACGACCGCGCCGTTGAGCCGGACCTTCAGTCCGTAGGTATGGTCTACGACCATCACCGCTTCGCCGCCCCGCTGGGCGTAGAGGTTCGTGAAGGCATAGACCGTCGTGTTGGGCTTGAAGCCCAGGATCTCGCCGGCATCGAGCCAGTCCAGCGCGGGAGTGCCCCAGACCTCGTAATTGGGCTTCTTCTTGATCTCGACGTGCTGCCAGACCAGCGCACCCGCCTTGTCGCCGGCCGCCGGCGCCAGTTGGGCTTCGCCGGGGATCTGCTCCTGCGCCAGACCCTTGGCAGAGTTCGCAACGGCGAAGGGGCCGATCAGCAGCCAGTCGCGGAGCAGGCCCTTCTCGACGGGCTGGCCGCTCCTGGCCGCACCCTCGGACGGCCTGGCTGCCTGGCACGTCAGACCGGCGAGCACACCGCTTGGAGTTCGGCCCCACTCGACGGGCGGATTCGCGTCGGGATAGAGTCCGGTCCAGTTGCCGCGCCAGCCATAGGTAGTAGCGTGTGGTGAGTCTTCTGCCTGGCACACCGCCGCAAACAGCAGTGCGGCAAGTCCGCTGGCAATCAGGTTTCCGTATCGCAAGTGTGTCTCCTCCACGATCTACTCAGACCAGCCGCCTAGGAGGACGTTGCCATCGCCTTTCGGTGGCATTTGAGAAGATAATCTCGCGCCGTCGCCAATCCCTTGGCCATCTCATCCGGCCCGGGGTGCCCGTGCATGAAGGGGTTGACGTACTCGGCGTAGCCTGTGCGGGCCAGGGCCGCGATCCAGGGGGTGAAATCGGTCGGGCCAATTCCCGGCAGTTGCTTCATGCCTTCGGCATGTTGCCAGGCATAGAAGAAGAGCAACTGCTTTCCGGCAATCCCAATAACCTCCTCGACGGAGATTCCCGCAGCCTGCAAATGGTACGGCGCCAAGGCGATTCCCAGACGAGGACTCCGGTTCAGCTCGACGAACGCCTTGAAGGAATCCTTGGAATTGAGCAGGCTGCCCTCATGGTTCTCCACCGCGATCCGCGAATGGTATTTCTCGGCCAGTTCCAGTTGAGGCTTGAGCTGCTCCAGCAGGGCCTTCATCTCGGCGGTCAGGTTTTTGACCTTGCCGTAGCGGGCCTCGCGGACCGCCACGCCGCCGCCCGCCTTGCCGAGGATCTCCGCAAACCTGGGATAAACGGCGTTGCTCCCGACATTGTAGCAGGTGAACGCATAGAGCTTCAGATGGTTCTTGGCGAGCAAGTCCTTGAGGCCCTCGGGCCCCAGGCGTTTCTCGATCTCGTCCAGATGGGGACAACCGAAGCCCGCGTGCCAGAAGTCCACGGCCGCGAACCCCAAGGCGGCAATTCGCTCGCAGGCCTTCTCCACGGACAGGGAACTGAACTGCACGGTTGAGGTGGACAATCGCAGGGGCCACGGCGTCTTCTCGCCGGCCCGTTCTTCGCCCGCATCGACCCGCCTGGTTGACCCCTTGGCCAGCGCCGCGCCGGCCAGGACCGCGCCGGATTGTTGAAGAAAGGTACGCCGTGAGAGTTGCTTGTCGTGCATGATTTCCTTATGGTAACACTGTCACGAGCGTTTGTCGTCCAAATTCCCCCAGTGAAAGATTCTTATGGCTCGATTTCTTCTACTGGCGTGGGTCGCCGCCTCGGCGATGCCGGCCTGGGCCCAGAGCGCTTTGCGCTGGCCGAAGCTTGAAGAGGTGATCGTCGTTTCCAAGACGCACTTCGACATCGGCTTCACGGACCTCGCCAGCCGCGTCGTGGACCGATACCGCACTTCGATGGCCGACCAGGCATTGAAGCTGGTCGACGAGAGCCGCGGCCTGCCGCCGGACCAGCAGTTCGCCTGGACCCTGGCCGGCTGGCCGATGTCGCAGGTTCTCTGGCCGGGCCAGACCGCCCAGCGGCGCGAGCGGTTTGTGGCGGCGATGCGCGCCGGGCGGCTGGTCCCCCACGCCCTGGCGTTCACGACGCACACCGAATCGCTCGACCTGGAGGACCTGACTCGCGGTTTCCGCTTCTCCGTCGAGATGGCCCGCCTGGCCGGGCAGCCGCTCCCGACCGGCTGCAAGATGACCGACGTACCCGACCATACCCGCGGGCTGGCCACGGTGCTGGCCAACGCGGGCGTGAAGTTCTTCCACCACGGCTGCAACGACAACTGCACGCCCGCCGACGTTCCCCAGCTCTACTGGTGGGAGGGGCCGGACGGCTCGCGCGTGCTGACGATGTTCTCGCCGACCTACGGCTCGGACCTTTGCCCGCCCGCCGGCTGGCCGCACAAGACGTGGCTCTGCATGTGGATGACCTACGACAACCAGGGCCCGCCCAACACCAAGATGGTCGAGGCCCTCTTCGCCCGGGCCAAGCGGGACCTGCCGGGCGTGCGGGTCCGCTTCGGCCGGCTGGCGGACTTCGCCGACGCGATTGAGCGCGAGAAGCCTGACCTGCCGGTGGTCCGCAAGGACGCGCCGGACACCTGGATTCACGGCATCGGGTCGATGCCCATCGAGACCCAGTTGGCGCACGCCACCCGGCCGCGGATCGCGGCGCTGGAGTCGCTCGACACGCTGCTGGGGGCGTGGGGCGTGCCGACCGAGCCGGTCGCCCCCATCGTCCGCGAGGCCTACGAGAACACCTTGCTCTTCGGCGAGCACACCTGGGGCCCCGACGTGGCCCGCTACGCCGGCTATAGCTACGGTGACGAGTGGAAGAAGAATCTGGCCGCCGGCCAATATCGTTTCCTCCTGGAGGGATTCAACGAGAAGCGGGCCTACGCGCGCCGCGCCGCCGAGCTGGTCGAGCCGGCCATCCGCAAGCGCATGGCCGCGCTGGCCGACGCGGTCGACGTGCAAGGCCCCCGCATCGTCGTCTTCAACCCGCTTCCCTGGACCCGCGACGGCCAGGTCGAAGTGCCCTGGCCTGACAGGCCCACGGGGCTCGCCGACGTTGTCACCCACCAGACCGTCGCGGCCCAGACGGGAAACGGTACTCTTCGGTTCGTGGCCAGGAACCTGCCGCCCTTGGGCTACCGGACGTTCATTTCCGCCGAACGGACGACCCCAAGCAACGTCCTGGCAGATGCCAACGTGCCGTATATCGAAAACGAGCGGCTCCGCGTCACGCTCGATCCGGCCCGCTGCGGCATCAAGTCGATTGTCGACAAGCGGACCGGCCGGGAGCTGGTCAACACCCAATCGCCCTACGCGCTGGGACAATACCTCTACGAGCGGTTCGACGCGGACCAGGGGCTCCGCCATGCCCACGCCTACGTGACGCATCGCCCCAACCAGGACCCGGGGGAGCTCGGCTGCCAGAGCAAGCCCAAGTTGCCCTCGGCCAAGGAGCATCCTTATTGCGCGGCGACAGCGGCGGACGCGACCCTGGCGGAGATCTACAGCAACGAGGCTCGTGCCACTGCCTGCCTCATGGCGGCCCCGCGCGGCACGATTCCCGACGGCACGCAACTCCGCGTCACGCTTTACGCGGGCGAGCCTTGGCTGGACCTGGAGTGGTCAATTGCCAACAAGACGTCCGATCCCTGGCCCGAGGCCGGCTGGCTCTGCTTCCCGCTCCGCGCCGAGAACCCCACGTTCCACCTGGCTCGACTGGGCAGCATCGTGGACCCGGCCAAGGACCTGCTGCGCAGCTCGAACCACGACGTCTTCTGCCTCAACGGCGGGCTGACGGTCGAGGGCGCCGACGGAAGCTGCACGGGAATCTGCCCGATCGACGCCCAGCTAGTCAGTCTGGAGCGGCCGGGCTTATGGCACTATTCTCGCGATTTCGTGGCCCACAAGCCCGACGTCTTCGTGATGTTGTTCAACAACGTCTACTCGACGAACTTCGCGCAGTGGATCGAGGGTTCCTGGTCGTCGCGGGTCCGCCTCTGGCCGATCGACGGCCAGTCGACTGCGTCGTCGCTCATCCGCAACTCGTGGGAGGCCCGCGTCCCATGCCTGGCCGCCAGATCGTGCGCCGCGCCGGGGAAGCTGCCTCCGCAGGCGACCGGCCTGGCTGTCGAGGAGTTGGCGTCCCTCCGATCGCGATCGCGTGTCATGGCGGGCCCTTCAACCCGCGGGCCGCTGGTGACCGCCTTCGGTCCCAATCCCTATGGCGAAGGGACGCTGCTGCGATTCTGGGAACAGGCGGGCGACGGCGGCGCATTGGCCGTTCATTTGCCCCGCGGGATGAACGTCGGCACGGCCCAGCCGTGCGACCTGCGGGGCCAGCCGACCGGCTCGCCGATCACGGTATCCGACGGCGTTTTCAACGCGCAGATCCGGTCCATGGCCCCGGCAAGTTTCATCCTCCTGACGCCGACGCGGGAGTCGCGGCGTTGAGCCGTGCGCTGGACGATTTCCTGGAAGCCTGCATTCTCGATGGCAGTCCTGGACCGCAGAGTGCGCAATCGAAACCCGAAGCGTAAGCGAGGGTAAGTCCCTCAGCCGCCCTCGCTTACGCTTCGCGCTTACGATGTGCCCGTGAATAATCCCGGCTAAAGCCGGGACTACGAACTTGGGCCACTTCATCCCGTGGGTCGTATAGCCGCTACTCGTCCGGCCGGCCGGTCACGGCGATGGCGTAGGCGGTGGCGTGGGTGCGGCAGTGGGAGATGCTCACCAGGAGCTTGGTCACGCCCAGCCGTTCGACCAACTCCTTGACGCCGCCGCCGACGGCCACCCGCGGCCTGCCGCCGGGCTCGTTGCGGATCTCGATGTCCCGCCAGCTTATGCCCTGCACCCAGCCGGTCCCCAGGGCTTTGAGAACCGCCTCCTTGGCGGCCCAGCGGCTGGTGAAGTGTTGCGTCGACTGCTTGCGGCCCTGGCAATAGCTGATCTTGGCCGACGTGTAGACGCGCTCGAGGAACAGCTCGCCGTGCCGCTCGATCATGCGGGCGATCCGCAGGCATTCCGTGATGTCGGTTCCGATGCCGATGACGTCCATAGCAGACCCTCAGTGTACTCCTCACGCTCCGCGTGTGGGCTCGTCATCCTCCGCGTGAGGGGACCGTCACGCGGAGCGTGACGAGTACGTGTCGAGCACTTCCAGGACCATACCGCGGGCGTTCGCGTCGAGCCAAAAGCGATCGCGGACGGCAAGGTTCGAGAGCCAGCGGAGATCGATCTTGGTTGGGCCGCAGCCGCCGTTGCAGGTCAGCAGCCGGTAATCGGCCGCGGACGCGGGCTCCGGCGGCGATCGCCCGGCCCGGCGGACGACTTCCGTGGCGCCGACCGGGTCCAGGCGGCCTCGTCGCGTGGCCCGGAACCAACTGCGGCAATGGTTGCAGTAGGGTCGCCTGATCGCGGGCCCAACGACGGCCAGGGCGCCGGCCGCCAACAGCAGACCGTCGAGGGCCCAGCTTGCCCAGGCCAGTCCGCCGCGGGCCACAAAGCGGCCGATCCGACGGCCCCGGGCGGCTTGCCAGCGGAGGTAGCGGCCGAAGCTCGGCGGAGGAAACGGGCTTGCTTCCCACGAGTTTTCGGGGAACATAAGGCGAGCCTTTTCCCACTCCGGCGCCTTCTGCCGGCTTGCTTGCAGGAGGGCACGGAAGCTGAAATAGTGTTGCCCTACGCCGAGCGCAGCAGCGGCCATCAGCGTGACGGCGACGACCGTCGGCCGGTGACCTGCCTGGACCAGCCGCACCAGGCCGGCCAGCGCGGCCCCCAGCGCAAGACCCGTCACCAGGGGAAAGACCAGCCAGGGGGAGCGCAACTGCTGCAACTGGGCGGCCAGCCAGGCCATCGCGCCGCCGGCCGCCAGGCCGCCCGCCAGGGCCAGCGCCGCCTGCCCGAGGCGGAATCGTCCCCCGCCGGGTATCACCGTCTCGTGCTCACGGGCCTGCTGCATACTTCCATTTTACCGCCGTAGGTTATGCTTCAGCATAACATTTCCCGGGTGTTATGCTGAAGAAGCAGGAAACAGACTACCACTGAAATCTCGTTTTTACAGAATCTCGGGACTCCGCCCATAATAGGGGTGTCGGCTCTTTTGAAGTTGGCCGAATGGTATCGCACTCGTCAGAACCTGGTCCAAGGAGGAGACCCATGTCCTACGGCACGGAAGTCCCAATCCCCCCCGCGCCCAATGCCGTCGGCGATGGTGGCGCTTCGATCGACTCTGGGTCCAGCTAAGCCTCGAAAGGCGTCAAGCGGCCCTAAGGACGCTCAGTCGCGTCGTGGCTCAGCAACTCGAACCAACTCCAGCAGGAAAGGAGGTGAACGATGAGCGGACACAACGGCAAGGTGCTTGAGCGATCGCAAACAACGGGCTGCGACGTGACCGCCGTTGTACAGCGTGGCCCCGTGGGGCTGGGCGCCATCCGCCCCCGTGCGATGCGTCGCGAGCTGCAGTTGCGATTGGCCCTTCTGGAAGCGGATTGGCGGCGCCAGATGGGCGGCGGCGCAGCGGCGGCGCTTGACGTGCTGCGCCGCTGCGAGTGGCGGTTCTTGGGCGTGCGATACGTGGGCGTGAAAGACGCGGAATTGCGGTTCGACTACGATTTGGCCCTCTGGAAACTCTGCTACCAGACCCGCCTGGAGCAAGAGTTCATTCGCAGGGACAATCGGCTATGGCAAGACCTTGCTCGGGCCAACGACCGCTGCGTCGTGCAATTCCTCGGGGCATTTCTCGACCTGCATGCCACGTTCGGTAATGAAATGCGGCGGCAGGAGAGCTGCAAGGACCCCAACGCGCCGGTTACGGTCAGCCGCGTGCTTCGGCCCAGCCGGATTGCGCAGCTCACGGAGTTGCGGCGTATCGAGGAGTCCTTTCTGGCAGAGTACTTGCACGAGCCCGCCAAGCGGAACCTCAAGAGTCATCTGCTTCTGGGTCGCTTGCACCTGACGGCGGGTCTGGCATTGTGGCGGTCGTTGACCGAAGAACGGAAGTATGCTGACGAATTGAGTTCGATGCCCCCAGCCGCCGACATTCGCGCTGCCGTACATGTCAAGCTTTATCAGACGGATTCCGCGATCGACGGCACGAAGGTTTGGTCAGTCCTCAATCTTTGGTCCGAAAGCCCGGAAGGGAAAGTTGGCCTGGAATTGCCGGAGCAGGTTGCGTTGGCGAGTTTGGCGAACTACGACGGTGAGGGCCTCGACGGACAGCCCGCCCGGATGAGCATCCTCAATGTCCGCAACTACTTGATCAATACCCGCTGGCGAAACCAGCTACTGTGGGCGTACAGTAACAGTCATCGGCCCGAGGCGACGGAACGCTCGATAATTGCCGAGCAATGAGTTGCAACGAACCAGCGACTTCAACAACGTTGCGATGCAACCGTACAAACCGGCCCAGGTTGAGGAAGCCGAATGCGCGCTTCGTCGAACTCTCACGATCGACGAGACTCCACAGTGGCCAGTTCCCACGCCAAGATCCCCGGCACTCGAAGAACTTTGTTGTCTGATCAATTCACCGTTTTCCGGGGAATGACGGCAGTCCCGCTTGCGCGCTTCGATCACATCGACCGCAGTGTGTCGCACCGCCACGGGCAAGGGCCAGCAGTTGGCTCATTGCCGCCAGTTGCTCGGCGCACGACCGCCAGCAACGGAGGATCAACCCCGTACGGCCGCCCAGTGGATGTGCCTCCTGCTCGGATGGGACATCATACGGTGTCCCTGCTGCGGCGCAACCCTGTTCCGCGAGGAACTGCGGCCTGCAGAACCACCTCCGGCGGAAGCCGGTTCTCCCTGGTCCAACAACACCCTTCTCCCCTGGAACACTTCCTAAACCACCGTCCGCGCATGATTCTAGGCCACGTTCCCATTACCGGATCTGCCCCGTACCAGGCCCGATCAAGAACATCCTGTGCGCCGGTCGCCCCGCCCCCTCGTCCCACCGTCGACTCCGTCGTCACTGGCCTCCGCAAACCAGGCATTCGGCCTCGTCGTCGCCCACGCCACCACCTCCTTCGCCCTCTCCGCGAGTCTCCGTCACATCCCGACGCCTGAATCCAACCTTTGGTGGGACAGCTCGCAGAGCATGGAGAGCCTGAGCCCGACAGCAACAACCGTCTAAGACGCCTTCCCGGCGATTGTCCCCAAGCCGGCGGCTATGGCGGGGCAAACGAACAGTCGCTATACCAATACGGAGTAGTCAGCACCAGCAGCTCCTTGGCCTGTTGTTGGGCGACGCTGACCGTCTCGACGCCCCACCGCAGGTCGATCGGCTCCAGATGGTGCCGCCGCTGGAGCAACCGCTCCCGCAGCTCGGGTATGACGTGGTCCCGCAACCAGTCGCGTTCCGGCTGCATATCGGAGAACGTGCTCGATATGAACACCGGCCGCGATCGCCAAGCCGCGCTTCGCGTTGTCTCGTGTGGCATGGAACGACTTCCTTGGCGATTCGCGATTGTTATAACTGCCAAGCACCTTTACTACCAGAGCCCCCAGCCTGCGGCCAGCTTCTCTCCCGCCTTTGCCGGCGACGAAGGTTCCGGCTACCGATTTCGCCGGCGTCGCCGCTGCCGGATGGGCTGATTGACGGCGGAGTCTGGTTCGTCCAACATTCGTCAACGCTGCCACGGTACTGGAAAGCAGCTTGCAAGCATGGTATTCTTGGGGTCGTCGTCGATGGGAGCCTGGCGATCGCCCTGCGAGACTGACTGAGCCGGAGGATGTCTGATCTGGCAAACCAACTGTGCGACAAGTGCTTTGTCATTATGCCCTTTGGGGTCAAATGAGAGCAATCCAAACCATCAACGCAACTGTCAGACTGGACTGAGACTTATGGCGGCCATTCCTCCCCGTTCAATTCCTTACGAGCTTCGCATCGGCGTGACCGGCCATCGGAACCTCTCCAATCCAGCAGAGGTCGCCCGTGCGGTGGAGCGGTTATTGGACCGTCTTCAGCGGACCTTTGAGTCGGCGGCCGAGTTCCCGCGTGGGCCGGCCGGGTCCCAGCAGAATCTTTCGCAAAGAGTGACGACCCTTCTGGCCCGTTGCGTCAAGTGGGCCTGGCCCTCGCTGCCGATGGGCGTGTCGCACACGCCACCCGAGCGCCGCACCCCGCTGGAATGGACGGTCATCTCAGCATTGGCAAAGGGGGCCGATCGCATCGTCGCGCGTGCAGTGCTCAGTCGCGCGCACGGATGTCTTCACGCCGTGTCGCCGTTTCCCGTCCAAGACTACCGTCGAGATTTCCAGGAACCGGGGGACCGCGACGAGTTCGACGAGTTGTGGCGGCGTGATCCCAACCCCGTCGAACTCCCGGGCGAGTATAGTCCTGCCGCAGAAAGCGATACGGAGGAACAGCGGCAGGCCAAGCAGGCCCGGCGGAACGAGGGGTATCTCCAAGCGGGCCATTGGGTGGTGAACCACGCCGAGATCGTGATCGCCGTCTGGGACGGCGGGCCTTCCAAGGGTCGCGGAGGCACCGCCGACGTGGTCCGCTACGCCGTCGAGCAAGGGCGGACCGTGTTGTGGATCAACTCGAATCACCCGGAGAATCCGCCGCGGCTGCTCGTCAGTTCCAAGCCCGAGCCGCCTGAATCGGGCGAGAAAGTTGCCGATGGGGTGTGGACGCGGCCATTGCCGACGCGTGCCAAAGAGATCTCGACGAATTATCACCAGTTGGCCGCCTACAATCGTGACGCGGCCTTCGACCCCATCGAGTACGAGAACGTCTGGGACCGCAACTCTCGGCGGTGGCGCGACATCGCCAGTAAAGCCCATTTGCGAGACGCAATCCTCACGCCGGTTTTGGAGCGGCTCTTGCCCCACTACGCACGGGCTGATCAACTGGCGGTTCGCTACCAAGCGTTGTACGTCTTCGCCGCACGATGGTTGCACCGGCTGGCGGCCTCGGCCGTCACGGTTGCCGTGGCCCAGGTTCTGTTTTTTCCCACGGCCACGTGGCTGATCATTTTCGAGGTGCTGGCCCTGCTCTTCATACTGGCGCTGCTCGGCATCAGCCGCAATGAAGCATGGCACGGCAAGTGGCTCCGCGACCGCTTGTTGGCCGAACAGGTTCGCATCGCGATCTTTACGGCGCTGGCGACGTGCAAGAGCGCGGGTTATACGCAAATGCACGACCTCTTGCCGTTCTATCATGTGCCGGATTCGTGGGTCTCCGATGCTTTGCAGAGGATCGTCCGCGACATGGGATGTACCAGCCCGTTGCCAGGCGATTTCGAGTCGCTGAAGCGGTTCGTACTCGACGCTTGGATTTCCGCGCAAGCTACATGGCATGAAACGAACCATTCCAAGAAGGAGTGCGCAGCGAGGACCGCGCGAACGACCGGCCTGTTCCTTTTCTGCATCACTTTGGTGGCCGCAGCCTGGCACTTCCTGGCGGGAGGCCGCCACACGGCCCACGAGCCGGCCGCAATCGCGTCGCCTTGGCACTGGCTGGCGCTCGTGGCGATGGCCCTCGCCATTGTCCTGCCCGCGTGGGCGCAGCGGTACATGCAATCAGCACGCTGCTGGAGCGCGAGCGGATCGCAGAACGCTCACGGCAAATGGCCAAGGTTCTCGCGCAGATCGCCAACAGGGCCGAGCGTGCCACGAGTCTTGCCGAGTTGCGCCGCGAAGTGGAGCAGGCGGCGGAAATCATGGCCATGGAGAACCATGAATGGTGGGTGTTGTTGAGTTTTTGCCAACCTGGGCTTTCGGGATGACCATCTCGGCGCCCCACCGCAGGTCGATCGGCTCCAGGTGGAGAATGACCCATGACAATGCCATCCGGTCCGAAGCCGCGTTTTCGCCCGATCATTCGGGTCTTCGTCAGTTCTACCTTCAGCGACCTGCTCCACGAGCGCAACGCCTTGCAAGACCACGTCTGGCCGGAACTGGAACGGTATTGCCTGCTCCACAACTTTCAGTTCCAGGCGATCGACCTCCGCTGGGGTGTGCCAGGTGAGGCGGGACTCGACCACCGCACGATGCGGATCTGCATGGAAGAACTTCGCCGCTCACAGGAGGTCTCCCCGCAACCCAACTTCCTGATCCTGTTGGGCGACCGCTATGGCTGGCGGCCGCTGCCGGAAGAAATTACCGAGGCCGAGTTCCAATCCCTCAAAGCAAAGGCCACCGCACAAGGCGAGCTTGAGGCCCTGGAAACCTGGTACCGCTGCGACAACAATGCCGTCCCGCCGGTGTACGTTCTGCGGTCCCGCCGACCGGAGGACAGACCGCTTGGGGACACCAATGATTACACGGTCGGAACACGCAAAACACGGGACAACCCTGACGCCGCGGACACTCCCTGGGAGCTCGTGGAAAAGGCACTGTGGCACATCATCAACCGGGCCTTTCCCCCAAGCCCAGCCAATCTTGTTGGCCGGTTCCGGCGCATTCTCGGTCGGGATAAGCCACTGCCATCGTTGGTCAAGTTCCAGACCTCGGCCACCGAGCAGGAAATCTGGCATGGGGCCTTGCGCGTTGCCGACGCCCCCCGACACGTGCTGGCCTTTTCGCGCGAAATCGGTAATCTCGGCGCGGTCGCAGAGGACCCGCGGCTCCGGGATGCGGCTACCGGCCACCCGGGGCTCAAGGATTTCGTCAATGTCGACGAATCGGGAAACACCGACCCCCTCCTCCATGAAGCCGTCCAGACGCTGAAGACGCGGCTCCGGCAAATGCTGGGCGAAAATTACCTGGAGGCCCCAGAGCGCGCTAAGCTCCAGCGGACCTCGGATTCGGCCGGACAACCTTGCCTGGAGATCTCGACCGATCACCTTGACTCACTCTGCACGCAGATCCTTGACCGCCTGGTGCCGATCATCCAGCAGCAGATCGACGACTACTATCACGTACCGGAAACGGTGGCAGGGGCGTCGCTGTCGGGCGAGGTGCTCCGCGATCTGAAGCGCGAGCGCGAGGAACACGAACGGTTTGCCGCGGAACGCGCCCCGGTAGGCGTCTTCGTCGGGCGCGAGGCGGAGAAGGCCAAGATCCTGGCCTATCTGGCCGGCGCCAGCGACCGGCTTTTCATCGTGTATGGCGTCTCCGGCAGTGGAAAGTCGGCCCTGCTGGCCGTTGCCGCCGGCGAGGCGGCCGCCCAGCCCGGGGCGATCGTAGTGCAGCGATTCCTGGGCATTACCAAACGTTCGTCCGACCTGCGTTCGCTTCTGGTGGACCTCTGCCAAGGACTGCGCGAACACTTCCGGTTGGCCGACGAGTTGCCGACCGACGTCCGCATGCTCGAAAAGGAATTCTACGAGCAGTTAAAGAACGCCACGGCCCAGCGGCCAATTCGTATCTTTCTCGATGCCCTCGATCAGCTCGATCCGGCCGACGCCGCGGATTCGCTATGGTGGATTCGCTCCACCCCTTTGCCGCCGCACGCCAAGCTCGTCCTTTCGTGCCTGTCTGATTCCGACGACGAAGTCGCGGGGCGGCCCTACGCCGTCCTCAAGCAGCGTGGGTTCCTCACGCCCGACAATTCCGTGGCGATCGAGCATCTCTCGCCTCCCGAGGCCCAACTTCTCTGGACCCGCTGGCTCGACCAGGCCCGCCGCAGGCTGACCGACCGGCAGCAGGCCGCGGTGGCCGCTCGCATCCTGGTCCCCAAGGCCACCGCGCGCCGCCAGCCGCTGTACCTCAGAATCCTTTTCGAGGAGTCGCGGCTCTGGCGATCGTACGACGTTCCGCCGCGACTCGGGGCATCGCTGCCCAAGTTGCTCCGGTCGTTGCTGGACCGATTGAGCCTTCCCGCGGCGCACGGGCCGTTGGTCGAGCCGGCCTTGGCTTATCTCGTTTCAGCCCGCTATGGGCTTGTGGAAACCGAGTTGCTGGAGATCCTGCTCCGCGACCCGGACTACAGGCATAAGCTGATTGCCGGGCGCAGCACGCCCTGCCAGCCAAGGCCAAGCGGATTCCCATTGCCTTATGGTCCCGCTTGCGCTACGACCTGGCGCCCTATTTGACCGAGCGCGGCGCTCCCGGCGGCAGCGTGTTGCACTTCTACCATCGGCAGGTCGGCAACTATGCGGCAGAACGGTTCGCCGGGACGCCGGCCCGGCGTTACCAGTGGCATCGGCGGCTGGCCCGCTATTTCAGGCGGCAGCCCTGGTGGCTCGAATCGCCAGAGGAGCAGCGGAGGCGGATGCAGCCTCCTTACAGTGCCCGCCCCGCCCACGTTCGCAAGATCACGGAACTGCCCGACCAGTTGTTGGCCTTGGCCCGCGAAGCGAAGGCCGCCGGTCTTTCGAGCGAAACCGATCAGGCTTACGATTGGATTGAAGGGCTGTTCCAGAAGCTGCCGTTCCTGGAGGCCAAGAACGAAGCGGGGCTGGTCTTCGAGTTGGTGGGCGATTTCTCGCGGGCCTTGGACACACTCCCCGAGGCAAGGGCGCAACGACGCATCCTTCGTCTCCTCGAAGAGGCCCTACGGCGAGACATCCACTTCATTGCGCGGCATGCGCGGGACTACCCGCAAGGCATGTTCCAGTGCCTCTGGAACAGCGGCTGGTGGTACGACTGTCCCGAAGCGGCGGCGCACTATCTCCCCTCTCCCTCCGGGAGAGGGGCAGGGGGTGAGGGTGATGGCCGACAGGGGGCGGGAGAGGCACCCTTGCGCCCGTGGCAGCAGCCCGGCCCCCGGCTCTATCTCCTGCTGGAGCGTTGGCGGGGTCAGAAGGAAGAGGCCGAACCCGGCTTCCCCTGGCTTCGCTCCCTCCGACCGCCGCCGGTGCATTTGGGTACGGCACAACTGGCCGTGTTTCGCGGGCACGAAGATCGTGTGGCGAGCGTAGGCTTTTCCCCTTGCGGGGATCGGATCGTCAGCGGGTCTGGGGACGAGACCGTGCGGGTGTGGGACGCCCGCAGTGGCGCGGAGCTGGCCATCTTGCGCGGGCACAAAGACTGGGTGACGAGCGTGGCCTTTTCCCCCGATGGGGATCGGATCGTCAGCGGGTCTGGGGACAAGACCGTACGGCTGTGGGACGCCCGCAGCGGCACAGAGCTGGCCGTCTTGCGAGGGCACGAAAACTGGGTCTCTAGCGTGGCCTTTTCCCTTGGTGGGGATCGAATCGTCAGCGGGTCGGAGGACAAGACCGTGCGGGTGTGGGATGCCCGCAGCGGTGCGGAGCTGGCCGTCTTGCGCGGGCACCGAGGATCTGTGAGTAACGTGGCCTTTTCCCCTGGCGGAGATCGGATCGTCAGCGGGTCGCATGACGGCACCGCGCGGGTGTGGGACGCCCGCAGCGGCAGGGAGCTGGCCGCCATGCTCGGGTGCCACGGCTTGGTGACGAGCGTGGCCTTTTCCCCTAGCGGAGATCGGGTCGCCAGTGGATCGAATGACAATACCGTGCGGGTGTGGGATGCCCGCAGCGGCGCGGAGTTGATCGTTTTACACGGGCACCAAGACGATGTGATGAGCGTGGCCTTTTCCGCGAGTGGGGATCGGATCGTCAGCGGGTCCGGAGACTCCTACTACAAGAAGGACTTTACCCTGCGGGTGTGGGACGCCCACAACGGCACGGTCCTGGCCGTCTTGCACGGGCATGAAGGTGCTGTGAATAGCGTGGCCTTTTCCCCCGATGGGGATCGGATCGTCAGCGGATCGGATGACCAGACCGTGCGGGTGTGGGACGCCCGCAGCGGTGCGGAACCAAACGTTTTGCGCGGGCATGAACGCGATGTATTTAGCGTGGCCTTTTCCTCTGACGGGGATCGGATCGCCAGCAGGTCGGATGACCAGACCGTGCGGGTGTGGGACGCCCGCAGTGGCGAGGAGCTGGCCATTTTGCTCGGGCACGAACGCGATGTATCTGGCGTGGCCTTTTCCCCTAGCTGGGTTCAGATCGTCAGCGGGTTTGGTGACGAATTGGAAATGAATAGCGTGGCATTTTCCCCTGGCGGGGATCGAGTCGTCAGTGGGTTTTGCGACAATACCGTGCGGGTGTGGGACGTCCGTAGCGGTGCGGAGTTGGCCGCCTTACACGGGTACGAAGGTGCTTTGACGAGCGTGGCCTTTTCCCCCGACGGGGATCGAATCGCCAGCGGGTCGGATGATAACACCGTCCGGGTGTGGGACGCCCGCAGCGGCGCGGAGCTGGCCGTCTTGCGCGGGCACGAACGCGATGTGACGAGCGTGGCCTTTTCCCCTGGCGGGGATCAGATCGTCAGCGGGTCGAAGGACAAGACCGTGCGGGTGTGGGACGCAAGTAGCGGCCAGTGCCTGGAGGTGATTCAAGGCTCTGGGGATGTCGCCGGCTCGCAGGCATTCCCGCTCCGCGCCCTGCGCGCGGCCCGGAGTTCATCGTTGATCGCGCAAACAGCGGCAAGTCCGTCGCCTTGTTCTCGGCCAGCCTTAGCACATTTGTAAGGATCGTAACCCATCCCTCGGGCCGCACCTGGGCCGGTGCAGCGGGCAACTACCTCTCGCTCATCACGCTGGAAGGCAGCGACAGTTTACGGGTGGGAGGCCAACCGCCACTGGCCGCCTCGTAACCGAAGAAAAGACCCTGGTGGAAGTCTTGAAGATAATCATGCCAACCCCTGCGCCACCCTGCCCCAGTAACCGTTCACAGCCTGGAAAGTAGCAGGCACACTCCGTGTGCCGTCCGCCCTATTGGTGCCCGCTTCAGCGGACGGCACACGGAGTGTGTCTGCTACCATCGCGCGGCCCGTGAACGCTTACCTACCCCAAGTGCCGATCGAGTGGCTTGCAGCCGTGTCGTCGTTCCGCTACAGTGCGGTGAAATCGTCGCGAACCAAGAATCGCCGTCGAGAGGAGCCGCCCGTGTCCCCCAGAAAACCCTTTGCATTGGCCGTGAAGGCCCTGGTGGCCGACGGGCAAGGACGCATCCTGGCCATTCGCCGTTCGGCCGCGTCGAAGTTTTTCGGCGGCAGTTGGGACCTGCCCGGCGGAAAGGCGGACCCCGGCGAGTCGTTCGACGCGGCTTTGGCGCGAGAAGTGGCTGAGGAAACCGGGCTGACGATCGCCTTGACCGGAGTGGCCGGGGCGACCGAATACGACTGCCCGACCGTGCGGCTGGCCGTCCTTTTCATGGAGGCCGAGGTGCAAACCGGCCAGGTGCGGCTCAGCAGCGAGCACGACGATTACGCCTGGGTCCAACGGAGCAAACTGCCCGAGATGGGATTTGCCGGGCAACTCCGCGAGTTCATTCTTCACCTTTAGGAACAACATGATAGACCAGTCCGCGCGCGACAGCACCGCCCAAGCTGAAACTGCCGCATGGGTCGCAGAGAATGTAGAGCGCTACGCGAAAGTCTACGACGATTACAAGCTATATGCCGACGTGCTGGCCAAGGTCCTGGCCGGCGCGGCCAAGAAGCTGGCCCCGCTGGCGATCGTGCAGGCCCGGTCCAAGGCGATCCCCAGCTTCGCCGAGAAAATCATCCGCAAACGACACCTCTACAAGGACCCGCTGGCCGACATGACCGACCTCTGCGGCGGGCGGGTGATCACCCACACGGCCGAACAGGTCCGCGCCGTCTGCCGGTTCATCCAAGAGCATTTCCTCATTGACGAGGAAAACAGCGACGACGTTAGCCAGCGGCTACGGCCGGCGGAATTCGGCTACCGCTCGGTGCATTACATCGCGTCGTTCAAGCCCGGCGAGTTCCCCACCAAGGACATTGCCGTAGAGATCCCCGACGTTCTGTTTCAGGGGAAAGACCCCGCGGGACGGGCCCTCAAGGCGGAGATCCAGGTCCGCACGGTCCTGGAGCACGCCTGGGCCGACGTCAGCCACGACATGACCTACAAGGCCGGGCTGAAGGTGCCGCTGAAGATCCTACGCGATTTCGCCGCCATTGCCGCCGTCCTGGAAGGCACCGACCGCGAGTTCGCCCGCTTGCACGACGCCCTGCGGGCCTACACCTCGGAATACGGAAAATACCTGCCGCCCAAGGAAATCCAGGCCGAGATCGAGAACCTCGAACTGGTGCTCCGCCACGACCGCGACAACGCCGAGCTGGCGACCCGGATTGCCATCCTGGCCATGGCGCTGAGCGACTGGCAGAAGGCCGTCGACGTGCTGAAGCCCTACGAGTCGTCGGGCTGCCAGCCGGCGCTCAGGACGTTGGGGACCGCGATGTGCAAATTGCACGGTGGCCGCATCGAGAGTCCGGGTTTCCTGGACGGCCGCAGGATGCTGGAGGAAGCGGCCAAGCCGCCATACAAAGACCCCGAAGCACTCGGCGCCCTGGCCGATACCTGGCGGGCCGAGGACGAGGACCGGGCCCGGACCCTGTATCGCCAGGCATTCGAACTCGATCCCACCCAGCCGACGTGCCTGGCCAACTTCCTGGAGTACGAAATATCTTGCCAGCGGAACAATGCCGTTATTTCGCTGGTGGCGCCGACGATCGCGGCGGCCTGCGGGCGCTGCCGGAACCAGATTGAAGCGGGCGTGAACCTGCCCTGGGCGTATCTGCAGCTTGCCAAGTTCCGGCTCCTGCTGGGCCAACCCTACGACAGCCTGGCAGCCCTGGGCAAGGCCATCGAGCGTTCCACGTCGCCCTTCATGCTCGCGGCAGCCATGGACTCGCTGAAACGCTTGCGGGTGATCGCCGACAAGCTGCCCGGCTACGAGTGGGTGGAGAAACTGCTGCTGCTGGGCCAGGCGGTGAAGTACCCCGAGGAGATTCCTTCGGCCTTGGCCAAGATCCGCGACCTGGCCACGCCCGACTGCCCGCCCATTCGCGGGCCGGTGGCGATCGTCGCGGGCGGCTGCGACCGGTCCGTCGAGCAACAGATGCAAGACTACCGGCAGTTGCTGATCGAGGCCTTCAAGGATTTCACCGGCACCGTTTTTTCAGGCGGAACCACGCAGGGCATCAGCGGCCTGGTGGGCGACGTCCGCCGGCGCCACGGGGACCGCCTGCACGCCGTCGGTTATATTCCCCAGAACGTGCCCGCCGACGCCACCGTCGATCGAGACGCGGGGCGTTATGACGAGATCCGCCGTACCGACGGCTCGGGATTCAGCCCCTTGGAACCTTTGCAGAACTGGATCGATCTTGTGGCGGCGGGCATCGCCCCGTCGGAGGTGAAGCTTCTGGGCATCAACGGCGGGACGATTGCCGCCGCGGAATACCGCATCGCGGCTGCCTTGGGAGCCCGCGTGGCACTGGTGGAAAAGAGCGGCCGCGAGGCGGCCAAGATATTCACCGATCCCGATTGGGAGGGCTCGCCCAACCTCGTGGCCATGCCCGCCGACGCCATGACCATCCGCGCCTTCGTCGGCTACGGGAAGTCGAAACTCTCGGCCGAGACGTGCGATGCCATCTCGCAAGGCATCCACGACGCCTACCGGCGGAACAAGTCCCAGCCGTCGGCGGATCCCTCCATGGCGGATTGGGCGCATCTAAGAGACGACCTGAAGAATTCCAACCGCGACCAGGCCAACCATATCTTCGAGAAGTTGCGGGAAATCGGCTGCACGGTCGAGCCGGTTGCAAGCGGCGGGCCGATGCCGTTCGAGTTCAGCCCGCAGGAGATCGAGCGGCTGGCGGAGATGGAGCACGGCCGCTGGAACGCCGAGCGGCTGTTGGACGGCTGGCGCTACGGTCCCTCGAAGAACCTTGCCCGCAAGATCAGCCCGTACCTTGTCCCCTGGGCGGAACTTCCCGACAGCGTGAAGGAGTGGGACCGTGACGCCGTCATGGAGATCCCCGTCTTGCTGGCCAAGGTGGGAATGCACATCTGCCGGGGTTAATGAGGTGTGCCAAAACCGTTGCCAAAACCGTGCATCGACCGTGAATTCGCGGACGAACGAACCTCAAGAAACCCCGGGAAAAACGGGCAACTGATGGGTAACGGGAGGGCAACTGAAGCCAATTTTGGGACTCGAAATCAGGTGCCGGGAAACCGGTTGAGGGTTCGAATCCCTTGCCCTCCGCTTCAGTAAACCTAATCAGATAAGGGAGTTCCGGCAGAACCATGGTCGGGCTCCCTTTCCGTTTTCTTGCCCTCTGGAGAGGGGTTGTTGATAAAAGTGTTGATAACCTTCGGTTCGGCCTTCCAAAGCTCCTCCGCCATCTCATCCGCATCGAGGTCCACGTAATACCGCATGGTCGTCTCGATCGAGTCGTGCCGCATCAGCTTCTGCAAATCCATCGGCATGACCTTCTTGGCCCACCGGGTCCCGAAGCCGAGGGAGCGGAAGTTCTTCAGACGCCTGGAATGAAGAGCCTGGGGGGCTCTGCGGCGCTGGCGTGTGGCACCGGCCGCGGCAGCCTGTTGCGGATCATCCATCCTTTCCCACTTCTCCCTTGTCTGGTTGAAAATCGCCCACCACATGGCCCCTGACGACGGTAAACGTCAGCGTGCGGTCCTCAAGATGCACCCACGGCAGCAGGGCCTCGTCGATGTGCCGCAGGAAGTCGGGAACTTCGGCATCCTCGATGCCGGCGTGCTCAAACAGAAACACGGTCCCCGCCACATGCCCATCGGCCAGATAGTGGAGGTCGATGGCCGCCGAATCCTGGCCTTCCTTCTTCTGAACGAGGAAGCGTTCCGAGGTCATTGTCCGAAAGGTGCGAATCAGTTTCATGGCCAAACCTTCAAGAGGATCATGGTGGTGATGGAAACGATGCCCGAAAGCAAGGCAAGGATCACGAGGCAGCCCTGCTTTGACGAGGCGTAGTACCGCATTCCCGTTCCAGGGATGCTGAGCGATTTGTAGCGGCGACCACGGGCGTTCACCCCTGTGCGGAAGCCGCCGCCGCCGAAGGAGTAGCCCATTCCCGACTTACTGAGGTTGACCCGAAAGGGACCGAAATTAACGCTCTTGCGATAAGACCAACCCATAAAAGCGCTCCGAAAAGTTCAGATCATCCCCTATTTCCTGGCAACCTTCGCCATCCGCATTCTTGCCTCCGTCGCTGACATCCTGCGAGCCTCGCCGGCAACCCAAAGGTGATAGCCCCAATCCTCAAGACGATGGGCTTTCCCGCGAAGCCCCCATTTCAGCGGGGTACGCCGCAGTATAACGACCTTTCAGTCGCCTTGCTAGCACCTACCGCGCTAACCTGCTCGGCATCCCACAACGCCAGCGGCCAACTCGCCAGAGGGGGCGCAAGTTGGGACATGCTGGGTTTGCGGGCACTTCGGTGGACCGCTCTTGCCGACACATCACCCCTCGGAAAACGCCAATGCCGACCGTCACGACGGTTTCCGAGGGGTAGCTGGCAGACACCGTGTCTTCCCAGCGCGGGCACGAGTTTTGCCGAGTCGACTACGATCACCAGTCGACGCGACGCCGACGCGACGATCCTCTCTCGAACCAAGGCACCACCAGGCCCTTGATGAGATCCAAGTTGGGGTCCACCTCATCGGCCCCGTCCACCGTCACGTCAATCGCCTTGATGCCGTCGAACGCGGCCAAGGGGACAGGCACATTTTTCGGCCTCAGACGCGTGTCGCGTAGACGCCGAAAGGGGCCGAAAAATGAGCCAGTCCCCGGCCTGTGAACGGTTACTCTCCATCGCAGCTTCAGCATGGAACGAGAACTCTGCCGATCTTCCTCTACCGCCTTCATCCTGTCCTCGCCCGGTCCCTATCAGATGAGAATCGTCTGCCCAATTTACATCGGCAACACACAAAACCTCCAACTTAAGGACGACGCCAACCACCCTGGCAACCCTCAGCCAGGGATTCGGCCTCTTGAGGCCCCCAGGTGCCGGCCGCGTAGTTCGGAAAACTCGGCGACGGACCCTCGCGAAACGCATCCAGGATGGGGGTGATGAACTGCCACGCCGCTTCCAATTCGTCGGACCGCATGAACAAAGTCGCATCGCCGCGCAGGGCGTCGAAAAGCAAGTGCTCATACGCTTCCGGCAACGCCTGGTGAAACGACTTGCCGTAGTCGAACTCGAAACGCACCGGGTGAAGGTCGATGCTCATCCCCGGCCGCTTGGCAGAGAACGACAAGCTGATCCCCTCATCAGGCTGGATACGGAAGGCGAGCACGGAGGGCTGCATGTCCGTCAGGTCGCAGAAATCGCCCTCGCATTCCACGGTACGGAACAGCCGCAAGGGTGGCAGCTTGAATTGGACGGCGATTTCCGTAACACGCCGCGGCAATCGTTTGCCCGTGCGCAGCAGGAACGGCACTCCGGCCCATCGCCAGCTTTCGATCTCGGCGCGCAGGGCCACATACGTTTCGGTGGCCGAGTCGTGGGCGATGGCCGCTTCCTCTCGGTAGGCTCGTGCCGGCTGCCCGTCAACCGTGCCCGCTCCGTACTGGCCCCGGGCGACCCGGCGTGCAACGTCTTGCCCGCGAAGGGGGACGAGGTTGCGGAGGATCTTCAGTTTGGCGTCGCTCACGTCGCCGGCCGTGAGCGTGGCCGGCGGATCCATCGCCACCAGTGCCAGGAGCTGTAGCACGTGGTTCTGAACTACGTCGCGCAGGGCGCCCGTATGGTCGTAAAAGGCCCCGCGACGCTCCTCCATGCCGACCGTCTCGGCTACCGTGATCTGCACGTGCTCGACGTATTGCCGATTGAACAGCGGCTCGAAGACGGCGTTGCCGAAGCGAAACGCCAAGAGGTTCGCTACGGTGTCTTTCCCCAGGTAATGGTCAATGCGGTAGATTTGATCGGGGCGCAGGAATCGCAAGATGGTCCGGTCCAACTGCATGGCGCTCTGCAAGTCGAAACCGAACGGCTTTTCGATTACCACGCGTCCCCACGGCTGAGTCGCCTCGCGAACGATGATTCCGGTACCGGCCAGGCCCTCGATAATGCGGCAGAAATACTCAGGATCGGTCGCCAAGTACGCCAGCCGGTTGCCGGGCAATTCCCCCTGCGACTCCAACGCTTGCAGCCGCCGGGCAAGGCTCTGCATGGCGTCGCTGCTGGTGAAGTCGGTCCGGTGGTAGAACACGTTGCCGAGCAAGCGGTTCCAGTCGTCGTTTTCCGCGGACACATCGTGCCGAAACGTGACCGCGCCGCGGCGCACTTCTTCCCGAAAGCCCTCGTCCGTCTTGTCGGACCTGCCCAGGCCGACAACGGCAAACCGCCGGGGCAAGAATCGGCGATGCCAAAGAGCGCAGATCGCCGGCATGAGCTTCCGGGCGCTCAGATCGCCGTTGGCCCCGAAAATCACTAACGTAAACGGATCGGGCAACTGCGCCGCGGTGATGAACGGGGACCGCAGTGGGCTCGCCGCAGCCTCCGGATGAACGAGCGTTGTCGTTGACACGGTTACACCTCTTCGTGGTACGATGACACGCCACGGGCAGCCAACAAAGGACCGCCTCCTCTTGGTCCCGGTGGCGTTCCAGCCATGACTAATTCTATGCGCCCGCTGGCTGCGCGTCCAAAACCAACCAACTGTCGGCACGGATAATCTGGGGAAGATGCGATATCCCGGTTGCTACTCTCAATTCGCAATCAAGTCCAGGAAATCATCGTGGACGTCGCTTGGGATAGTGCCTTGCTGAACACAAGGGTTTTTGCCTAGGCACACTTCATCCCCAGCCTGACCAAGCCACCCCAAAACGGTTGCCTTTCCTGAGTCCCGATAGTCGCGTCTTCCACTTCCCTTTTTCATCTCCTGTTCCCTATCCGGGTCTGGTGCCTAGAATTCGTTGAAGGAAAGACGGTCGATGAAAACGCTCGTCATAGACGTGGGTGGCACCAACGTCAAACTCCTCGCCACCGGCCAACAGGAGGTCTACAAGCAAACACGGAAGAAGGAACGACAAGATGAACATGTCCCAACTCGTCACCGGCTTGCTCGATGGCCTCGATAGACTGGCCGGGGGATTGCATCCCGGTTTGCGGCCCGTTCACGCCAAGGGCCTGATGTACCGCGGCACGTTCACCCCTTCACCCGAGGCAACGAATCTGACCCGCGCCCCGCACGCCGCCCGGCCGTCCACGCCGGTCACCGTGCGGTTCTCACTGTCGGCGGGGATTTCGAGCGTCGCCGACAACGACCCGATGGGGGCCAGTCCGCAGGGCATGGCCGTCCGGTTCCACCTGGCCGATCACGTCCACACGGACATCATCGCCCACTCGCACAACGGGTTTCCGGCCCGAACCGGGGAGGAGTTCCTGGAATTTCTCCAAGCGGCGGCGGCGAGCGGGCCGGGCGGCCCGAGGCCACCGCCCATCGTGGCGTTCCTGGCCGCCCACCCGGCCGCGAAGACTTTCGTCGAAGCCCCGAAGCCCATCCCGACGAGCTACGCCCGGCAGGCATACTTCGCCATCACGGCCTTCAAGTTCACGAACTCGGCCGGACAAAGCCGGTTCGGCCGGTTCCGCCTCCGCCCCGAAGCCGGGACCGAGTTCCTGACTCCCGAGGAGGCGGCCAAGAAGACGGCCGACTTCCTCGCCGCCGAACTGTCCGGGCGGCTGGCCAAGGGGCCAGCGGAGTTCCGTGTGTTGCTGCAGTTGGCCGAGGCAGGGGATGACGTCACCGATTCCACCGCCCTCTGGCCGGAGAGCCGGCCGCAGGCGGAGTTCGGGACCATTACCATCACAGAGCGCGTGGACGAGATGGCCCCGGAGCGGCGAAAGATCATCTTCGATCCAGTGCCGCGGGTGGACGGGATCGACTCGGCGGGCGACCCATTAACCGAAGTGCGATCGGAACTCTACCTGCTGAGCGGCCGACGGCGACGGGCCGCCACGGCGGAATGAAGAGGGAATAAGGTCTGTTGTCGTCGCCGGCGTCGTTTCCATGGAGTTCTCCCATCAATTCAGCGGCCGATCGACAGCAGTCGATGTGCGCAAGTCACCGCCATCGAGCCGTCGCCAACCGCGAAACCGACGCGCTTGGTAGACCCCGAGCGAACATCTCCGGCGGCCAGTACGCCTGGCACGGTTGTCTCCAGCGGGCAAGGGTCGCGATCGCCGCGGGGCCATGATCCGGAACGGACGACGTCCGTGCCGGTCAACAGATAACCGTTGGCGTCGCGAGCAATGTCGGCCGGCAGCCACTCCGCCGACGGTTCGGCGCCGATGAACACGAACACTGCCGAACAAGGCACCTGGCGTTGCGCTTGAGTGGCGTTATTCTTCAGGGCGATCGCTTCCAAGTGATGATTGCCATGCAGCGATTCGATCTCGGTCTGTTCATGGAGAAGCACCTTGGAGGTTGCCCGGATGCGCTCGCACAAGTATTCCGACATGCCGGGACCTAGCGTGCGACGGATCAGCAAATGCACGGTGCGCGTCGGGCAGCACTCTGCCAAAAACATGGCGGCCTGTCCGGCCGAGTTGCCGCCCCCCACAACGGCGACATCGGCGCGGTCGTAGAGGTCGGCTTCAACCGTCGTGCAGGCATAATAGATGCCGGCGCCGGCGAATCGGTCCGCGCCGGCAGCCTCCAATCGCCGCCAACGAACGCCCAAGGCGAGAAGAACCACCCGGCAGCGAATCTCCGCGCCGCAATCCAGTTGCAGCACGTGCAACTCGTCGACGGACCGCGCGGGAGTCAGTTTTTCGACCGAGACGGGGGCAACAATCCGGCGCCGAACTTGAGCATTTGCAGAACACCGCGCGTCGCCAGGTCCGCGCCGCTCAATCCGGCCGGAAAACCGATGAAGTTTTCGATGCGCGACGATCCCCCAGCCTGACCGCCCGGTCCAAGCCGGTCGAGCATCAAGGTGGAAATGCCTTCCGACGATGCGTACACGGCGGCGGCGATGCCTGCGGGACCGGCGCCGACAATCGCCAGGTCGACCTCCTGCGAAGGACAGTGTTTCCAGATGCCGGCCTCGCTGGCTAGCTCTTGCAGCGAAGGGTTCACGAGAACTCGCCCGTCGCCACATTCAATGACCGGCGTCTTTCGCGGTGAGCCCAGCGCCGTGAGAGCACGTTGCCCCTTTTCGGTTTCCGTGTCGAACCACGTAAAGGGGACGAAGTTCTTATAGAGAAACTCGCGGACCGTGCTCGTATCGCGGCAGCGTCCTGGGCCCACGACACGTAGTCCAAGCGTGCCGAACTGTGACAATAGCTCTCGCCGACGCGTGAACGCGGTGATCAGCTTCTCGCCAAAACTCGGTACACGATTCAGCAAAGTCCTGAGGTGGCTGCCCGGAATGCGCAGCAGACGCGTTCTGCCACGCGCCACGGCAGTCACAATCACCGGACGGCCGGTCAGCAGGTCGATGTCTCCGGAGAACTGCCCGGGCTCGTGAACGACGATAACCCGCTGGCCGTCCGTCGGATTTCGGATTTCGATCTGACCGCATTCGACAATGTACAAATCGATATCCGCTTGACCGGCCCGAAAGATGGTCTCCCCATCCGCGTAGTCGCAAGCAGTGCCCAGGGGCTTGACAAGAGCGAGTTCTCCGCTGGTAAGTCGGGGAAACGCGACCTCTTCTCCTTGAGCCATTCCACTCTCCTCGATGCGGCGACGATTCGCCTGTAACCGTTCACAGGTCAGGCGGGGACTGGTCCATTTTTCGGCGGAAATGCGTATTTGGCTGTTGGACGTAAGGCCGAAAACATGGACCTGTCCCCTTGGCAGTACCGAAGGGGACAGTCCCATTTTCGCGGCGATCAGGCCGGCTTGCTGCGGCATCGTCCCCCGCGCCGCGAAAATTGGGACAGTCCCCGTGAACGGCTACATTCGCCTTGCGTTGGATTCTCCGCTTCCTCGGTCGTGCAGGCAATCGAGGGGTTTTTCCTGACGAGCCGGGGGTTTTCTGCAAGCTGAGCCGGCCTATCGGAAGCTCGGCAGGGATCAATCGAAGTGGTCGTCGCCGGCGCCGGCCGCAGGCAGGCCGCCGAGGCCGGGCGAGCGCGGCGTCCAGGCACTGGTTTGCCAGTTGTCCACCGGCGGCTTTTCCGGCTGGAAAGGCGGCATCGTGAAGAGGAAGTGCGCCGCCAGGGCGTTGACGAACGGCTCGTACAGACCGCGCAACTCGGCAAGCGCGGCCGCCACCGCCGGCCCGTCGCGCATCTTCACGCCTGCCTCGCAGAGCGACTGCCGCAGCCGGGCGAGGCCCGCCGCAGGCAGCCGGTCCGGCGGCGGCAGCGGCGGCGTTTGGAACACCAGCGCCAGGTCCACCGCCGCGTGCCGCGCCATCGCGAAGGTCAGCCGGGCCTGGTAGCCGTCCGGCCCGTCCACGCTTGCCAGCAGCAGAGCGGACGTGTCGAGGATGGTCGTGAGCGAGGCGACCCACGACTGGTTCTCGTGCTGCGAGCGGTAGTAGCTCAGCACCGGAAACGATAGGTGACTCTCCAGCAGGTCCGCCGCCCAGCGCTCCCACTCGACCAGGAAAGGGCCGGCGCCGGCCGGGCTGCGGCCATCGGCCAGACGCCGCAGTAGTTCGCCGGCGCTGGGCGGGGACCCGGCCCGGGCATCGAAAAGCGCGATGGTGATCTCCAGCCGGGAAAATGCCTGATAGAGCACGGGCAGGTAGCTGATGATGACCGCCAGGAAGACAAAGCCGAGGCCCGACTCGGCCACGCTCAGCGCCCGTCCCGCCGCACCCGTGGGCACCAGGTCTCCGTAGCCGAGCGTGAAGAACGTGGTGCCGCTGAAGTACAGGTACGTGCCGAAGCCCGCGTCCGCCACCGACAACGCGGTGCCAAGCGACGCGTGCAGCAGGGCGAAGGCGACAATCAGTCCCGCAGCCCACAACACCACCAGCACGAACAGCGACAACGGCCCGAAGGCGCCAGGAAACCCGTGCGCCACCGGCCGGGCGGCAGCAGCCGCGCCGCCGTGCGGCCCACCGTCCAGGACGTGCGATAGAACAGGCGGGCCAGCCGAAAGCCGTGCCGTACGCGCCGCGGCAGCAGCACCACCTCGAAGGCGTCGATCAGCACGATGGCGATCAATACCGCGGCAACAACCACCCCCATCCATCTCACCGCGAACTCCCCCTTCTCATCGGCCACCGTCTCCGGTACGTCAGGCTTTCCAGCCTGACTGGACAGACAGGTCAGGCTGGAAAGCCTGACGTACATGGGCGGAACGCCTACTGAAATTATGTCACGCTGTGCAACCCCCGCCCATTGTGAGACAGTAACTGCACCGAATTACCTAACGCGGCTTCCCGGTCATTTCTAACCATCGGGCAGTAGCCGGGTGGCCGTCTTCAAGGGCAGGGGAGTCGCCTAGGCAGGAGTGGTAAATCGCCCGACTTGACCAGCGTGGGCGAGGTCGAGGATTACATGCCGCTGGGCGGCGCCGGCACAGTGCCGGACGAGCTGGTCCGTCGAGTGCGTGCGGTCCGCGGCAAGTTGCGCTTTCGTCTGGAGTGTCGTCCCGCCTTCGACTACGCCCGCGCCGCCCACCAGGTGCAGCTCGGCCCGCACGGCGCCCGCTTCGACGGGCCGGGGCTGAGCCTCGACCTGGCCGCGCCCGTGCCGCTGGCGCGCGACGGCGCCGGCGTGGTTGCCGACTTCACGCTCGGCGAGGGGGAGAAGGCCACGTTCGTGCTGCGCCGCCTCGGCCCGGACGACCGGTCCGGGCGCTGCCCCGGCGTCGGCGAAGCGGAAGAGCTGTTCCGCGACACCGTCGCCTACTGGCGGCGCTGGCTCTCGAAATGCACCTACGCCGGCCGCTGGCGGGAGATGGTGCACCGCTCCGCCCTGACGCTCAAGCTATTGTCCTTCGAGCCGACCGGGGCTATCGTCGCGGCCCCCACCTGTAGCCTGCCCGAGGCGATCGGAGGCCAGCGCAACTGGGACTATCGCTAGCGCGGCCTTCAACCTCGACCGGACGCTGGGGTGCCGCTGAGCAGGACTAGCGCAGCCCGCCCGAGATATAAAGCGTTTCGCCGGTGATCCAGCCGGCTTCGGGCGAGGCCAGGAATACGACGGCGGGGGCGACGTCTTGGGGCTGACCGATTCGGCCCAGCGGCGTTTGCGATTCGGCCTGCTTTCGGAAATCACTTTCGATGATTCCGGCGGCGCGGACGCCTTCCGTTTCGACTATGCCGGGGTTGATGGAATTGACGCGGATGTGGCGTGGTCCCAGCTCCTTGGCGAGCGACCTGGTCACGGCGTCCACGGCGGCCTTGGTCGCGCTGTAGACCGAGGTGGTCGGCGGAGCCGCGGTGGCAGCCACGGAACTGATATTGACGATGCTGCCTCCCCCGGGGCTGAAATGCTCGACCGCTTCCTGCGACGCCAGAATCAGGCCCAGCACGTTGAGGTCGAACATCTTGTGGAAGTGCTCGGCCGTGACGTTTTCCAGCGGTGCAAACTCGTAGATGCCGGCGTTGTTCACCAGGATGTCGAGCTGGCCAAACGCGGCTTTCGCTTCGCTGAAGAGACGCTCGATGTCGGCCTTCTTGCTGACATCGGCCTGCACGGCGACGGCCTTGCCCCCGTTGCCGACAATCTCGGCGACGACACGCTCGGCCCCTGCCTTGCTGGACGCGTAGTTGACAATTACGGCAGCCCCCTCGTCGGCCAGCGCCTTGGCAATCGCAGCGCCGATCCCCTTGGAAGCACCCGTTACCATGGCGACCTTACCAGCGAGTTTCTTCGTGATCGGTGGCATGATGCATGTTTCCTTTTCGATCTCCCCGGCGTCCTTGCTTTGGCGGGATGCGACAAGCATCCAGGCCGCCGAGGTTTCATCACGGTTACCCTAACTGAATTGTCACGCAATCGGCGGCAGGGTCAAGGAACAAGAGCCACGGATAGGAGAGTAACGGTAACCGTTCACGGGTGGTCGCTCAATGTAGTAGGCACACGCCGTGTGCCGTCGTGTTTCCGCCTGTACGGACAGACGGCACACGGCGTGTGCCTACTACATTCGAGGCCGTGAACGGCTACGAGTAACGCACGGGCGCGACTTGCAAACGATCCTTGGCATATCCGACAGCACCGTAAGCGTTCACGGCCACGTCGGGAACTGGTCCATTTTTCGGCGAGAAAGCGCTTTTCGCCGTTGGACGTAAGGCCGAAAACATGGACCTGCCCCCCTGGCAGTGCCGCTAGCCACCAGCAGGGCTGTAAGACCGGCCTGAGGCGCCCAACCGAGTCCTTTCCATCATTTCGCCACCGGCTATCACCTGCGCCGCGACATGATGACATGGTTCTGAAACCAGTACATGACCGCGTGGCAGATTTCGCAACCAGTCTGGTAGAACGGCGGCCATATCAGCGACTGCCTTGCTCCGCAGCCACCTGGGCACGGCGCGTCCAAGTGCCAGTGCTCGGAACGGCTCTTCCTGCCTTTTCAACCCAAGAACAAGGCGGGAACCGTCTCAAGGCAGCCGTTCCAACCAAGTCTGACTACTGAAAACTCCGACCTCGCCTCTTCGGCACGGCGATTGCTTACTCCCTCCACAGTGCCGGCCCTAACGATGCACGGACGGTCACCCTGATGATCGGCGATCGTAAGGGTTTGTCGCGACGGGGGGGAGATGGGGTGTATGTTCTTGGCGCTTCTGTACGCCGCCGCCGTCCTGCTCGGCAGCCTGCTGACCTATGGCATGGTAACGGCCCTTATCGTGCATCTGGTGGTACGGCTGATCGAATCTGGTTATAGCGGGTTGGCATTCTGGAAGAACGTCGCCGGAATGGTGATCGTTTGGGCCAGATACGTGGGCGTCACCGGACGCAGCATCGGGATGCGCTCGTTTGGCGCGTCAGCTCCGCTGAAAGACCTGGTCAAGAAGTTCAGCTTCACCGCGGAGCATGTCGTGGCAGCGGCCAGGGAACAACTTGCCAGTTTCGCGTCGATAGTCGGGAGCAAGTGAGGTCACCGATGACGATCGTCCAACGGGCGCTGGAACTGGTGGCGGACGGTTCACGGACTGATCAAGGGCTACGGCCGGGCCATGGTCCGCGAAAAGATCGTCGCCGCCTCATCCCGCCGACTGATCATCCTGGTCGGCGAAGAGAAGCTGGTTCCGCAGTTGGGGACGCATGGCAAATTGCCGGTCGAGGTGGTTCCCTTTGCCTTGCCCCTGTGCATGCAGCGGCTGCCAAGACTCGGCTGCCGGCCGGTGCCCTACCGCGAGGAAGGCCGCCTGTTCCTTACGGACAATGCCTATCACCAGCCCGGCGTCGAGGCCGGCAAAAAGGCGGCCGCATCGATCCTCGCCCTGCAAGGGAAGGTGTTGGCGGCCGTTTCCACAGCACCGCAAACCGCCGAACAGATCGCCTCAGGGGCAGGCGCCGCAGACGCGGCCGAGACGGTCTCGTTGCTCCTGGAGCATCTGGCGGCCAACGGCCGGGCTCGGTCCAACGGCGTCGCCGCCCCTGGGCAGATGGCGTTTTGCAAACCTAGACCTCACGCGAGGTGACCCCATGAATCTTCTCGAATCGTTGAAACGGTCCACGACGGTCGTGGCTGACACGGGCGATTTCGAAGCCATCGCAGAATACCGGCCGCAGGACGCCACCACCAACCCGTCCTTGCTCTTCCAAGCGGCCCAGAAGCCGCACTACCAACACCTGGTGGACGAGGCCCTCGACTTCGCCCTCCGCTTGCCGGGCGATCAGGCCGCTCGCACCCAGGCGTTCATGGACAAGCTCTTCGTAACCTTCGGCTGCGAGATCCTCAAAATCGTACCCGGGCGAGTCTCCACCGAGGTCGATGCCAGGCTCAGCTTCGACGTCGAAGGGACGCTGGCCAAGGCCCGCAAGCTGATGGGCATGTACCAGGAAGCGAGGATCGGCCGGGAGCGGATCCTGATCAAGATCGCCAGCACCTGGGAGGGCGTCCGGGCGGCCGAGACCCTGGAACGGGAAGGGATCCATTGCAACCTGACGCTCTTGTTCAGTTTCGCCCAGGCCGTCGCCTGTGCCGAGGCCGGCGTGACGCTGATCTCGCCTTTCGTCGGACGGATCTACGATTGGTACCGGAAGGAGCACGGCGGCCAGGACATTCCCGCTGACGAAGATCCCGGGGTCGCGTCCGTCACGAGGATTTACACCTACTTCAAGAAGTTCGATTACCAGACGCAGATCATGGGCGCCAGCTTCCGCAAGGTGGACCAGATTGTTCGCCTTGCAGGTTGCGACCTGCTGACCATCAGCCCGGACCTGTTGGAGCAGATGGAGAAAACCGAAGGCTCGGTGCCCCGCCGCTTGAGCATGGACACGGCCAAGGCATCCGACGCGCAGAAGATCCACCTGGACGAGAAGACCTTTCGTTGGATGCACAACGAGGACGCCATGGCCACCGAGAAGCTGGCCGAAGGCATTCGCAAGTTCAACGCCGACGCCCGCAAGCTCGAGCAGTACGCCCAGGCCCGGGTGGCCCAACAAGACGGCCCGCCCAGCGCAGGCCGGCGGCGAGCCCAATCAACCCCGTTGGCCGCCTCCGGGCCGGGTGCAGGGGCACGTGCAGGAGACGGTTGATGTCGTCCGCTTTACCGAAGCTCTATCTCGCCCGGCACGGCGACACGGCATGGACCGACTCCCACCAGCACACCGGTCGAACCGACCTGCCGCTGACTCGGCTTCGAGCACGACAGCCGCGATCAACCGGTGATTCGCCTGTGGAACTACATCAGTCAGTTACGTGAATGACCTTCCGACAAAGGAGTCAGCGATGCAACTGGGAATGATCGGACTCGGCCGGATGGGCGCCAACATGGTGCGACGGCTTCTCAGGGGCGGCCATCACTGCGTGGTCTTCGACCGCTCGCCGCAAGCGGTCAAGGAGCTGACCGACGAGAAGGCGGTTGGGGCCTCGACGCTTGCGGACCTCGTGAAGAAGCTGGACAAGCCGCGAGCCGTCTGGTTGATGGTCCCGGCGGCAGTCGTGGACAGCACGATCGCCGACCTCCTGCCTGATCTCGAGTCCGGCGACATCCTCATCGACGGCGGCAACTCCTACTACGTGGACGACATCCGCCGCGCGAAAATCCTCGCGGCGAAGCAAGTCCATTACGTAGACGTTGGGACCAGCGGCGGCGTCTGGGGCCTGGAACGCGGTTATTGCATGATGATCGGCGGCCCGGCCCAGGCCGTCGAGCGTCTCGATCCGATCTTCAAGACGCTGGCCCCCGGCGTGGGCCAGATCCCGCGCACTGCGGGGCGGGAGAAGATCGTAACTACCGCCGAGCAGGGTTACCTGCACTGCGGTCCCGGCGGCGCCGGCCACTTCGTCAAGATGGTCCACAACGGCATCGAATATGGCGTCATGGCCGCCTACGCCGAGGGGCTGGCAGTCTTGCGCAGCGCCAATATCGGCAAGCAACCGCACGCGGTCGATGCCGAGACGACGCCCTTGCGCGACCCCGAGGACTACCAGTACGACCTCAACCTGCGCGACATCGCCGAGGTCTGGCGGCGCGGCAGCGTGATCGCCTCGTGGCTCTTGGACCTGACGGCGGCGGCCCTGGTCCAGGATTCCGCGCTGGCAAAATTCGCGGGCCGGGTGTCGGACTCGGGAGAGGGACGCTGGACGATCAAAGCCGCGATCGACGAGGCCGTGCCGGTGCCCGTGCTCACCACGGCCTTGTACCAGCGCTTCACCTCGCGGGGCGAGGCGGATTTCCAGGACAAGTTGCTCTCCGCCATGCGCTTCCAGTTCGGGGGACACCTGGAGAAGTCTGCCGGTAAGGGCCCGTAAGAAAACAACCTGCTGAGTTGTTTGTGGTGCAGGCGTCTCGCCTGCCGGGGAAAATGCAGGCGTCTCGCCTGCCGGGGAAAATGCAGGCGTCTCGCCTGCCGGGGAAAATGCAGGCGTCTCGCCTGCCGGGGAAAATGCAGGCGGGACGCCTGCACCACAAGGGTAACGGCGAAAAGGAGAGACCCTATGAGCCAAGCCCACTCCGACGCCCTGGTCTTCTTCGGCGCCACGGGCGACTTGGCCTACAAGAAGATCTTCCCGTCCCTGCAGGCGATGGTCCGCCGCGGCCACTTGAGCGTGCCGGTGATCGGCGTGGCCAAGGCCGGTTGGACCTTGGACCAGTTCAAGGCGCGGGCCCGCGACAGCGTCGAGAAGCACGGCGGCCTGGACCAGGCGGCCTTCGCAAGCTTGTGCTCACTCTTGCACTACGTGGACGGTGATTACCAGGACCCGGCCACGTTCACGGCCGTGCGCCGGGAACTCGGCTCGGCCCAGCACCCGGCCTACTACCTCGCCATCCCGCCCGCGCTGTTCGGGGTGGTCGTGGAACAACTGGGCAAGTCGGGGTGCATCCGCGGCGCCCGCGTGATCGTCGAAAAGCCCTTCGGCAGGGACCTTGCCTCGGCGCGGGCGCTGAATCGCATCCTGCTGGGCAACTTCGACGAGGCGGCGATCTTCCGCATCGACCATTACCTGGGCAAGAACCCGGTGCAGAACCTGCTCTTCTTCCGCTTCGCCAACTCCTTCCTGGAGCCCATCTGGAACCGCAACCATGTCGAGAGCGTGCAGATCACGATGGCGGAGAGTTTCGGCGTGCAGGGCCGCGGTCTCTTCTATGAGGAGGCCGGCGCATGCGCGACGTGGTGCAAAATCACCTGCTGCAAATCCTCGCCAACCTGACCATGGAGCCGCCGTCCGGGAACGACAGCGAGTCGATCCGCGACGAGAAGGTCAAGGTGCTCAAGGAAATTCCGCCGCTCTTGCCCGACAGCGTGGTCCGCGGGCAGTTTGCCGGCTACCGCCAGGAGAAAGGGGTGGCGCCGGACTCGAAGGTGGAGACCTTCGCGGCGCTGCGGTTGGGGATCAACTCCTGGCGCTGGCACGGGGTACCCTTCTACCTCCGGGCCGGCAAAGAGCTGCCGGTGACCTGCACCGAAGTCCTCGTCCAACTCCGCCAGCCGCCGCCGGTTTATTCCTCGACCCTGCAGCCGCCGAACTACCTGCGATTCCGCATCAGCCCCGAGGTAGAGATCGCCCTGGGCGTGATGGTCAAGGTGCCCGGAGAGCAGATGGCCGGCACGGAGACCGAACTCCTGGCGTTCCAACATCAAAGTAAGGACGAGATGGACGCCTACGAGCGTCTCCTCGGGGACGCTCTGAAGGGAGACGCCACCCTCTTTGCCCGGGAAGACTATGTGGAAGAGGCTTGGCGAATCGTCGATCCGGTGCTGAAAGCGGGCACGCCGGTCTACCAATACGAGCCGAAGACCTGGGGCCCGCCAGAGGTGGATCGAAAAGTTTCGCCCGTCGGAGGGTGGAAAAACCCCAAGGTGAAAGGCCAACTCGGGTCATAGGGACCCTGCGCGGGAGATTGAGAAGGGAACCCATGGACGCTAGAGCTTCGGAAAAACGCATTCTGATCCTTGGCGGCGGCTTCGGTGGAGTCTACACGGCCCGCCGCCTGGAACGGCTTTTCAAGCGCCGCTCGGACGTCGAAATCGTGCTGGTGAGCCGGGCAAGGTCCACCTGCCGGAAGTGACGATCGAAGCGGACACGATCATCCTGGCGGCGGGGATTTTCCCCAACCCAATTGTCGCAAGTCTGCCCGTCGAAAGGGACAAACGCGGACACATCGCGGTCGATGGGACCATGCGCTGACGCTATTCCTGATTGTCTTTCTCTGGCAGATCCCTCATTTCCTGGCGATCGCCTGGATCTACCGGGACCAGTATGCCCGGGCCGGCTTCCGTGTGCTTCCGGTCTTGGATCCGCAGGGGGTGCAGACGGGGATGCAGATGATTCGCTACACCCTGGCGCTGATCCTTGCCAGCCTGATGCCTTGCGTGCTGGGTGTCGGTGGTTGGTTTTCGGGCATGGGGGCCTTGATCCTTGGAGCGGTCTTTCTTTACAGGGCCTTCGTTTTCGCCCGCAGCGGCACCACCCACCAGGCGCGCCAAGTATTTCGGATGTCCTTGCTGTTCCTCCCGGCTTGCGGGAAAGACCGACCTGATCTCGGGCCGCACCAATCATATGTGGTTCGAGGCAGACCAGCCAGGGCTTTTCCTCGGCCAGTGCGGCGAGTTCTGCGGCACGCAGCACGCCAACATGTTGATCCGCGTGATCGCCGAGCCTGCCGAGGACTTTGATCGCTGGCGGGCCAACGAGGAGAAAGACCAGGTCCCCAAGGAGAGTGATTCGGAGGCGGTCAAGAGCGGCCGGAAGGTCTTCCTCGCGCAGTCGTGTGTGAGCTGCCACCGGGTGGCCGGCACACCTGCGCGGGGCACCTTTGCTCCAGACCTGACGCACCTGATGAGCCGCCGGACGCTGGCCACGGGAATCGTCCGGAACACGCCCGAGAACGTCCGCCAATGGATTGCCGACCCGCAGAAGATCAAGCCGGGCTGTCTGATGCCGGCCTTCGGCCTGAGCGACCGCGACCGGGGTCTGATCGTCGATTACCTGGTGACGCTCCGTTGAACATCCTTAGGGGCGGCAAGGAAACAAGTGTCGCCTTTCGCTCCGCGAAAGAGTGCAACTTTCGCGGAGCGAAAGGCGACAATGCGACAGTTATTGATATGCCGGTCCTTAATCGATCCGGGAACTGCGAATGACCGTCGTTGAAGGACAACAAGTACTGACGCCAGAGCCGGCGTCCACAGACTGGATGGCCGTGCTCCATGACTGGGTGACCACCGTCGATCACAAGAAGATCGGCATCCTGTATGTGCTGATGGCCGTGGTCTTCCTGATCATCGGCGGCTGCGAGGCCCTTTTGATCCGCTTGCAGCTTTTCCGGCCGCGCAGCACGCTCATCGGGCCGGACACCTTCAACGGGCTGTTCACGATGCACGGCACTACGATGGTCTTTTTCGTGGGCATGCCGATACTCATCGGCATGGCGAACTACCTCGTGCCGCTCATGATTGGGGCACGGGACATGGCCTTCCCGCGTCTGAACGCCCTGGGTTTCTGGGCGACTCTGTCCGGCGGTCTGTTGGTTTATTTCAGTTTTGTCACCGGCGGTGCCCCGACCATGGGTTGGTTCGCCTACGCGCCGCTCACCGAGCACACGTTCGCGCGCAACTCGGCGACCGATTTCTGGGCCCTGGGGCTGGTGGTCAGCGGCGTCGGCACCCTGGCGGCAGCCGTGAATTTCATCGCCACCATTCTGGGAATGCGAGCCCCCGGCATGGCGTTGCACAAGATCCCGTTCTTCGCCTGGACGATGCTCTGGACCTCCGTGCTCATCCTCTTCGCGATCCCACCTCTGACTGCCACCCTGGTCATGATCTTGTTGGACCGCAATCTGGGGGCTCATTTCTTCGATGTCCAGAATGGCGGCTCGGCGATTCTTTATAGCCGCCGGCCCCTCTGGGATCTGAAACACCCGGACGACCCGGACTGGAAATACGAATGAGGTAGCGCGCTCCATGAGCGAAATCAATCTGTCCACTGGACCTTTGGCCGCCGCTGGCCAACTGCTGCCTCCCCCGATCGTGCCGGAGCGCGGCCTCAACGCAGCCCAGTGGGGAATGGTGGCTTCTCTGGTGTCGGAGGCGGCGCTGTTCTGTACCCTGATCGTGGTCTACTTGACCTTTCTGGGGGCCAGTCCGTCCGGCCCGACACCGGCGGTGCTGTCGCTGCCCTTGGTGATCGGCACGACCGTCTGCCTGCTTTCCAGCAGCGTAACGGTCTACCTCGCGGAGAAGTCGCTCGAGCGCGGGTTCAGATCGGCCTTCACCGGCTGGTGGTCGGCCACCATCTTGCTAGGGATCGTTTTCCTGGCGGGCACGGCCTGCGAATGGAACACCCTCATCGTCCAGCACGGTCTGACCATCAGCCGCAACCTGTTCGGGACGACCTACTACACCCTGGTCGGTTTCCACGCGCTTCACGTAACGATGGGTCTGACCTTCCTGGTGGTGGGGGCCTTGTTCATGGTCACTGGTCTGACGATGTGGGTGGCGGCGTTGTTGCCGGGTCGGGTCATTTCCACGAACCCCGGGAGGAACCGGCACGGCGTCCAAAGCCCGTAACGACGGAGCGGGAGAAGGTCGAGCAGTTGAGGCCCGGCATACCCGGTTACCGGGTGCGGTTGCCGGAAGTGGTCCATCCCATCTCGGCCGGGGTCAAGGGCGGCATCATCGGCGGCCTGGTGATGCCGCTGCGCGCCTTCCTCTACGGCCTATCCACCGGCCACGGGATCTGGTATCCGGTCAACCTGCTGGCCGGTATGGTCCTGCCGGTCGTGGCCACCATGACGACGCCCATTGGGTTTCCCGCTTATCGGCTACTTCCTGACGGGCTGGTCATCCACACGATCATGTTCGCTGGGTCTTCGCCTGCGACGAGGTGTGAGCGGTTCCCGGTCAACGCAACTCGGTTGGCGACCTTCCATAACCCGCTCCGCCAGCCGTGGGACGGTCATGACTCTTGCCCTCTTTGATCAGGAGTTCACTTCCGCAACCTGGGTCTGGACGAACACAGTCTTGAAAATCGCGAGTGCACTGGCCCTTGCCGTCATTTCGCCAGCTGGGCTGCCCGGTCTCGTGGTTCCCGCAGTCGTGGCGGCTTGTTCGAAATGTGCCCCTGTCCACCGGCGGCGTCTATTACCCCCAGCGGAATGGCCGTTTCGCGGGCTATTCGGCCTTTTGTCCCTCAGTCCTGGCGGGGCCGAAACGGTTATCATCCTGGTGGTCCCGGTAATCTTGATCCTTGTCCTGCTCCTCGTCCCGCTGGTGTCAATCGCGGCCAACACATGAAGCCGTCGACCGGTGGCCGTCCTGGCGGTGGTCGTCATCTATACGGTCTTCGGCGTCTTGACATACCAAGGGGTTACCTCGCCCTGGTCGCCGGAATGTCCGCCTGAGTGGCGACCCGGTCCCGGAAGACATAGTGCGCAGGAGCACGCCACGGCAGCTCCAGGGGGCCGTCGTATTCGAGAACAAGGATTGCCGCAACTGTCACGCCCTGGATGGCAGCAGCGGGAAACGCGGCCCGGACCTGACAGGCGTGGGCGCACGGCTGACCTCCGGCCAGCTCCTCGATCAGGTCAGCAACGGAACTCCGGGGGGCGGCAACATGCCGGCGTACGGTAAACAGTCAGCCCGGACGAGATGACGGCCCTGGTTGATTTCCTGGCAAGCTTCGGCCGCCGGGCCGGCCGAAGGCCGGTACGGTGGCCCTCACTCCCGCAAAGCAACCGCCATGAATCCCAGCTCGACGCCTTTCTGCTTCTGTGGCTGCTGGACCCCGGCCTGCTTGCCGCCCTCGGTCTTGTCGCCGGCATTTGACCCTACTGCGGCCTGGCCGTCGCCGGCTCGATGGCCGGGAGATGCCCGCTGCTGGGGCCGCGGCCGGTGGAGTTGCCTTGCTGGGAGGGCCGGCGACCAGCGGCAACTAGCCCTGGCGTCGCCAATCGAGCCGTTCGCCTCGCTGTTGTTGCAAGTCCACATGCTCCAGCACTTGTTGCTGATGATGGCCGCACCGCCGCTGTTATGGCTGGGAGCGCCGCTGCTGCCGTTGCTGCGGGGCCTTCCCCAGCCGGTACGCACGTACTGGGTCGCGCCCCTGTTGCGTTCCCCGGCGCTGCGGGCGCTGTTTGCGCGGCTGACCCATCCGGCGGCGGCGCTGCCGCTGTTTGTTGCGACCACCTGGCTGTGGCACGCGCCGGCAACTTACGAACTCGCCCTGCGCTCCAGCGGCTGGCATTATCTCCAGCACACCTGTTTCCTGGCCACGGGACTACTGTTCTGGTATCCCGTCGTCCGGCCGCATCCTAGCCACCCGCGCTGGTCGCGCTGGCTGCTGATGCCTTACTTGATTCTGGCGGACGTGCAGAACACGGTCCTCTCGGCCCTGATAACTTTCTCCAACCATGTCCTGTATCCCTATTATCTTCAAGTGCCGCGGCAGGGACGGGATTCCCGGCTGCGAATTGCGCCTCTTCCAACCCCGCAAGGCGGGCAACATGGACTGCACCTTTTGCCTCGACTGCGTCCACGCCTGCCCCCATGAGAACATCGGCATCTTGGCCAGGCCGCCTGGCAGCGACCTCTGGCACGACGCTCCCCGCTCCGGCGTCGGACCGCTTGGCAAACGCCCCGACCTGGCGGTCCTGGTCGTAGTGCTGGTGTTTGGCGCGCTGGCCAACGCCGCGGGGATGGTCGGTCCGGTCCTGGAGTGGCGAGATCGCCTGGGTTCCCTCCTGGGGCAACGGTCGCCGCTGTTGGTAACCAGCCTGTTTTACTTCCTCAGCCTTCTTGTGCTGCCCTCGCTGGCAGTCGGCAGCGCGGCCGTTCTGAGCCGCCGCTGGGGCCGGCTCACCGCCAGTTGGTTCGAGGTGGCGACGCGGTATTCGTACGCCCTGGTCCCGCTTGGCTTCAGCATGTGGCTGGCGCATTACAGTTTTCACTTGTTGACAAGCTATGACACGGTGGTTCCCACGACGTGGCAATCCATCATCCCGCCACAACCGCGGCCGCGACCAACAAGCTCTATTACGCAGCTGCTTTCGACTTGCCCGAGCCGGGCTGGTACTCGCTGGAGGTTTCTATCGGCGGGGCTCTGGGAGAGGCGCGGGTTGGCTTCGAGTTGGAAGCCGCCGAACCCCTGCCGCCCTGGCTAACCATGTGGCCCTGGCTCGGTTGGCCGGTCCTGGTGATATTGCTCTTTAGCATTCATCAACTGACCGTCGGAAAGGAGCGCCAACCCTGCGACAGAAAGTCAAGAACGGCTGTGTCAATTGACTGCGGCGCTTTTCCTCGGAGAATCCGCTGCCCCGGAAAAAGTACGCGATGGGATGCACCCGCGAGTCAAACCGTGATGTCCTGAAGCTCCCAGCCCTTGCGAAAGTTGGGCTTGACGAACTCGTTGGCCTTCTCGTTGTTGGTGAATCGCAAGTTCTTGCCATCCCACAACAGCTTCTCATCGGGGAATCGCCAGCTTATCGCGCCCAACAGCATCCATTCGGTGTACGGGCCGGCGATGGTAAAATTGGAACACGCGGGCTGACCGCCTTTACAGGCTCGAATCCAGTCCTGGAAGTGTCCGGGCGAACGCTTTAACACCTCTGGAGGCCGCGGGTGCCCCACCTGCCTGGAGCGTGGAAGCAGGGTGTAGCTCTCGCCCCGGTCGTTGGTGCCCAAAAAACCCTTCGTGCCGACGAATACCTCGTTGACGCCCCGGATGTCCTGTTGCGTGAGGCCTTGCGGCGGCTTGAACATCTTGACCATGCTGCCTTCATACCAGTAGACGGCCACGGGAGGCATTCTGCCTGACTTGAGGTATTTGCTCGGGCGCTCCGGGAACTGGATCTTGCAGGCGTAACTGGGATACGTGACGGGATTGACTCCCGTCACCCCGATGCACTCCACACTGGTCGGGCCGGTCTCGCCCAGGCCCAGCGCCCAGTTGGCCGGCCCAAGCTGGTGGATGCCCCAGTCGCCGATCATCATGGTGCCGTAGTCCAGGAACCCGCGCCAGTTGACCGGATGGATCTTCGAGCTGTAGGTGTGCTCCTGGGACCGTCCCTGCCAGAGATTCCAGTCCAGCGTGGCGGGAACCGGCTCCGGGGGCGGCCATCGCACGATGCCGCGCGAGAATCCGCCGCCGTTCCACGAATGCACCTCGGTGATGTCCCCAATTTCGTCGTTCCATATATATTCGCAGGCGATCCGCGTCGCCACTGAGGAGTAGCCCTGGTTGCCCATCTGGGTGGCCACCTTGTACTTCCGCGCCGCGTTGGCCAGCAGCCGGGCTTCCCAGATCGTCGCGGTGAGCGGCTTCTGACAGTGGACGCCGATGCCCCGCTCCATCGCCCACACCGACGCCGTGGCGTGCATGAAATCGGGTATGGTGACCGTCACGCCATCGAGATGCTTCTGCTCCTTGTCCAGCATCCGGCGAAAGTCCCGGTATAGCTTGGCCTTGGGATATCGCGCGGCGGTCCTGTTGAGATGCGTCTGGTCCACGTCGCACAGGGCATAGATGTTCTCGCTGCTGACGGAGCCGACATCGTTGGCGCCCTGCATGCCGCCCACGCCGATAGAGCCCAGGTTGAGCTTCTCGCTGGGCGCAGGCCCAGCCTTGCCTCCCAGCACGTGCCGGGGCACGATCATCAAGGCGGCGGCCGTAGCACCAGCCACAAACTGGCGCCGGGTGGTGGTTGTCTTCGTCACGTTCTTCTTCTGTTCTATCATGACGGTTCTCCTCAATTTCGAGTCACATTTCTTCTAGGGATGCACCAGATTACGACCATCGAAGCGGGTTCGGCCCTCGCCTCAACATACGGTTACCTTATCCCCCCGCGATCGGCAAAGCAAGTGCTCGGCCCCAATCCTTGCGTCGGGCCGGCGCGGCGGAAACCCGAGAGGCTGCCGCTATATCTGCCTGGGACGGCAAATACTTAGTTTCTGTTGCGGAAAGCCCATTGTCGCCTTTCGCTCCGCGAAAGTAGCGCTGCTTTCGCGGAGCGAAAGGCGACAATCTAGCCCGCCGGTTCTTTCCGCAACAGGAACTACTTACGCCACGCCGCTGGACCACCATCAATCGGACCGTGGCCAAATCGGGATCTTGGCAAAACTCTTGGGGGGAAGAATTGACAAGCGGAACATTGCCGCTCAAGATCACAGTTGTCGGCCCACCGCGGAGGGTTCCGGCAGGCATGTTCTTCAGTAATCTTTTGCAGTAAGGCATACCATGCAATCACACGGTTCGCGGGCGCCGGTTGCAACATGGCTGCTCGGTCCGCTCGTCCTGGCGGCATCGTTCGGCCCGGGTGGCCCGGGCCTATCCGGTCTCCCTGCCGGACGGGCAGCCACGCCGCCGCCGGCCAGCGTGCCCGCACCGAGGGCCCGGGGCGGACTGCTGCCGGGCTCGCCGGATTTGTATCCTTCGCCCGAGCGCCCCGTCGGCTGGCGGGCCGACGGAACCGGGAGGTTCCCGGCCGCCAATCCGCCGACGCAGTGGGGGCGGACGATCAAGGGGTTCTACGCCGAACTCCAGTGCCGGGCCGGCAAGCCGCAAGGTCCGGCCAAGGCCGGCGAGTTGCTCAACATGGGCTTCCTCCGCGACTGGGTCATCGTCGGACCCTTTGACACCAAGGACTTCAAGACCGGAATCGATGAAGAGATCCTCAAAGACGAAACCACGCTGCAGCCCCAGGTTGGCCACAAGTCCGCCGGCAAGGCCTGGACCCATTGGCACATATCCGTGGAAAACCAGAGCAAGAGCGACGGCAAACTGCTCTTGGATTTCGCGCAGGCCTATGGCAAGACCGAGCAGCAGGAGTGGCAGAACCACCCCGGCACGATGGAACCCTGGGCGGCCTTTGCCCAGACCAGCCTGTGGTCGCCCGTGGCGGCCAAGGTGAGGCTCCGAATCGAGGGCGACAGCGCCCGGAAAGCCTGGTTCAACGGTGAGCCGGTCAAGATGCCCGGCCAGTGGGAGACCTCGCCGGCCGTGTTCCTCAAGAAGGGGTGGAACAACCTGGTGGTCAAGGCCGTTTCTTCCAAGGGCGGCTGGAACTTCGTGGCCCACGTCGCCCCGCTGCCGCCCTATGAGTACGAGACCAAGAACATCCAGTGGATGACGCGAATGCCCGGGCCAAGTTGGTGTTCGCCCATCATCGTCGGCGACAAGCTCTTCGTCAGCGCCGACGGAGGCACGCTCGTCTGCCTGAACAAGACCGACGGCAAGGTGCTCTGGATGCGCAGCACCACTTACTACCATGCCGTCGATGCCGGCGAACGGAACAAATTCGCGGACCTCGAACCCAAGGTCGAGCAACTCGACGAGGCCTGCGCGGCACTGCCGGCGCTGATCAACAAGACCATCAGCCCCGACGGCATGAAGGCCGACCGGAGCGAAGCCCTCAACAAAGCAATCAAGGACAAGTGCGACCTCGAATCGGCGATCCAAGAGGCCATGGCCAAGGCCAACCGAAGAAAGTACAACGCCTGGAACAACGACATCGACTGGTCCAAGTACACTCCGACCAGCGACGGCAAGCGCGTCTGGGCGGCGTTCTGGGGCGGCAACAAGGGCATCGGGGCCAACGTCGTGGCCTGCTTCGACCTCAACGGGAAACGCATCTGGAGCCGGTTCTGCGGCCAGACCGACATCAGCGAGCATGGCACCCATAGCTCTCCCGCGCTCTGCGGCGACTACCTGGTTTTCAAGACCGGCGCGGTGCTGTTCGGCTTCGAGAAGGCCAGCGGCAAGGTGGCGTGGCAGAAAGAGATCGGGGGCGGAATCGGCGCCAGCACCCTGCCGGTGCGCATCGGGAAGGAAATACTGGCCTATGTGCCGCAGGCCGGCCTCTTCCGGCCCTCCGACGGCGCCCAGCTTTGGAAGGCCGCCGTCACGACCGACCTCCTCACCCCGACGATCAGCGACGGGGTGATTTATGGAATCGGCGAGGATCGCTTTTTCGCCCTCAAGCTGCCGCGGCGGGCATCGGACTCGATGACCCTGGAAACGCTGGTGAAAACCACCTGGAAGGACGTCGCTTACCACATGCCGGGAGTTTTCACCGACGGCATTGTCGGCTCGCCGCTCTACGACAAGGGCCTTGTTTACGCCGCCAGCCAGGGCGGCGCGATGAATGTCCTTGACGCCAGGACCGGCAAGCGCGTCTACGCCCAGGCCATGGATTCGCTGCACCCCCGCCTCACGTGGGTCTTCGCGGTTGGAATCTGCTCCAGCACGTGCCTCGGCGGCAAGTATATCTTCGTCCGCGACGACCAGGGCCAGACGCTCGTCCTCAAGCCGGGCCCGCAATACAAGGAGCTCGCCAAGAATCTGTTGGTCGAATACGACAAGGAAGGGAGACAGCCCGAGGCCCAGAGCAATTTCTTCTTCGAAGGCCGGCGGATCTATTTCCGCACCCGGGCTTTTATGTACTGTATCAGCGAGGAATAACCCCACAAGGCGCGCGAGCGGCGCATTGACGATGACGATGCGGACGAAAACCAGAGTGGTCGGGACGTGCTTGTTGGCCGCGCTCGCGGCGGCCCCTTGGGCTTCGGAGGCCGGCCATGCCGCCCAGGGCAATGGTCTTGCCGCGGCCGCGCCCACGGCCCGCGGCGGACCGCTGCTGGGCTCGCCGGATTTCTATCCCTCGCCCGAGCGCCCCATGGGCTGGCGGGCGGACGGAAGCGGGATCTATCCCGCGGCCCAGCCGGTCGCCAAGTGGTCGGGCAAGAAGAACCTGCTCTGGACGGCCAACGTCGGCGCAGGCTGCTCTTCGCCCGTGCTGGTCGGCAACCGCGTGGTCATTACGGCCGAGCCCGATTTACTCGTCTGCGTGGACGCCGCGACCGGCAGGGAGCTTTGGCGGAAGGCCCACAAGATCTCCGACCTGCCGGCCGAGTTGAACGCGAAAGCCCCCCGTCTTCCCCAGGATTACGGCGACGCCACGCCGACCGCCGTGAGCGATGGGAAATGGGTTTGGGTGTTTCTCAACTCGGGCATCGTGACTTGCCACGACCTGGAGGGAAAGAGCCGCTGGATGACCTGGTATCCTGCGCGGCTGACCACCAGTTACGGACGAACGGCGTCGCCGGTGCTGGCCGGCAAGCGGTTGCTGGTGCACTTTGGCCCCCTGCTGTGCCTGGATGCGTCGACGGGGAAGCTGCTCTGGCAGAACGACAAAGCCAAGGCGAGCTACGGCACGCCCGCCATCGCCCGGATCGGCGGCGTGGACGTAGCGATCACCCCCAAGGGCCATGTTGTCCGCGTCGCCGATGGAAAGATCCTCGCCGACCGATTGGGCAGTTGCGGGTACGTCAGCCCCGTGGTACACAACGGCGTGGTCTATTTCATTGACCGCACCATGTCAGCCGTGCAGCTTCCCGAGAAGGCCGGCGACGAGATTGAAGGCAAGGAACTGTGGTGCGAGGACTTGGACGGCGACTTCTTCGCCTCGCCGCTGGTCTACGGCGGCCGCGTCTACGCGGTTGACCGCGCCGCCAACTACTACGTCATCGATGCCCGGACGGGCAAGACCGTCGTGAAGAAAAGCCTCGACTTGCCGACGCCCGCACGGAGCGACGGTCCGAACGTTTATGCCAGCCCTTGCCTGGCGGGCAAGCACGTGCTGGTCGGCAACGACGCCGGCGATACGGCCCTCGTCGAGCCGGGCGACCAGGCCACGGTCGCGGCAACGAATTCCCTCGGAGCCGGCTCGGGCGCAACGCCCACCTTTCGCGGCAAACGAATGTTCGTCCGCGGCGGAAAGCTCTTGTACTGCATCGGGGAGTAATGGCAGGGCGGATTCTTATCGGACCTGGAAATGGAAGAGCACTCAAGCGGAGATTTGTGATGACACGTTCTCGCTTTGCGGTTTTCTCCGTCACCTGGGCGGTCATTGCCCTGTCCGGGGTGGGCCCCGGCGCGGCCGCCGATTCGACGGCGCTGCGGGCGCTGTTTGCCGATCCGCCCCGCCAATACAGTTCCGGCCCGCTGTGGGTGTGGAACGACATGCTCAGCGAAGAACAGGTCAGCGGCACCCTGCGCGATCTGGCCGAGCAGAACGTGAAGCAGGTATTCGTCCATCCGCGGCCGGGGCTGATGACGCCCTATCTCTCGGCCGACTGGTTCCGCCTGTGGAAGGTTGCGCTGGCGACGGCCGAGCGTCTGGACATGAACGTGTGGATCTACGACGAGGATTCCTACCCCTCGGGTTTTGCCGGCGGACTGGTGCCCGCCGCGATGCCGCAATCGCGCGGCCGCGGCCTGTTTTTCACCGAGGTAAAGCGGGCGGAAAAACCGGGCGACGGCGTGCTGGCCGTCTTCCGCCTCGCGGACGGCGGCTGCGAAGAGGTCACGGCCCGGGCCCGCGGTGGAGAGACACTGCCCGACGGCAAGTACCTTGTCGCTGCCGTTCGCCGCGCCGTCGATTCTCCCTGGCACGGCGGGAAGTGCTATGTCGATCTGCTTTATCCGGGCGTGACGCAGAAGTTTCTGGAAATCACCCTCGGCGGATACCAGCGCGAAATCGGCGGCCAGTTCGGCAAGCGCGTGCCCGGCTCTTTCTGCGACGAGCCCAATCTTCGCCCGGCCGGCGGCCTGCCCTGGACCGACGATCTGCCGGCGCAGTTCCGCAAGCGTTGGGGATACGACCTCACGCACAATCTGGCCGGCCTGGCGCGGCCCGTGGGCGAGTGGAAACGCGTCCGCCACAACTACTTCGAGATCCTCTTGGAGCTGATGATCGAGCGCTGGAGCAAGCCCTATTCCGAGTATTGCCGGGACCACGGGCTGGAGTTCACCGGGCACTACTGGGAGCACGAGTGGCCGGCCGCCCTGGCCGTGCCCGACAACATGGCCATGTACGCCTGGCCGCAGCGCCCGGCGATCGATTGCCTGCGCAACCAATACACGGAGGAGGTGCACGCCCAGTTCGGCAACGCGCGGATGGTGAAGGAGCTTTCCAGCGCGGCCAACCAGCTCGGCAAGAAACGGACGCTCTGCGAAAGCTACGGGGCCAGCGGCTGGGACGTCCGCTTCGAGGACATGAAGCGGATCGGCGACTGGCTGTACGTGCTGGGCATCAACACGCTCGACCAGCACCTCTCCTACATCACCATCCGCGGCGCCCGCAAGTGGGACTATCCGCAGTCGTTCTCCTATCACGAGCCGTGGTGGAAGGCGTACCACGTGCTGGCCGGCTACTTCACGCGGCTCTCGGCCGCCATGTCGCACGGCGAACAGGTCAACCGCGTGCTCTTGATCGAGCCCACGACCTCGGCCTGGATGTATCAGCTACACGACTTCGAGTTTTACCGGAAACCCCTCCGGCAGGATCCGCAGATGAAGGAAATCGGCGACCGGTTTCAGGAGCTGGTCAACCTGCTCGAGCGCGCCCAGGTCGAGTACGACATCGGTTGCGAGGACATCCTCATGCGACATGGGAAGGTTCAGACGGACGTCAAATCTACGCGGCTGGCGATCGGCCGCCGGGCGTACGAAACCGTTGTCTTGCCGCCGTGCACCGAGAATCTCAACGAGAAGACCATGCGGCTGCTGGAAGATTACGTCAAGAGCGGCGGGCGCGTGCTCTGTTGCGGCTCGCCGCCGCAACTGGTCGACGGCCGAAAATCGCAGCGCGGGCAGGCGGCGGCCCAAGGCGCGGGCTGGAAACAGGTGGCGCCCGAAGCGGTTCCGGCCCAGTTGCGGGCCCTGCCCGGCGACGGACTGGCCATCCGCCGCAGCCCGGGCGACAAAGGCATTCTCTTCCACCATCGCCGGCAGTTGGACGACGGGGAGCTGCTGTTGCTGGTCAACACGAGCATCCAGTGGCCCAGCAGCGGCGAGGTGGCCTCGCCCTTGCACGGCGCGGAGCAGTGGGACCTGGAAAGCGGCCGCGTCGCGCCCTATCGGACCGAGTCCGAGCAACGCGGCATGAAGCTCTCCTTTCGCCTGCCGCCCTGCGGAAGTCTGCTCTTGTTTCTTTCGCGGGCGCCGGGGAGGGCGGAAGCAGCGGCGGCCCTTGCGGCGGATGCACCCGGAGCCAGGCTCGCGCCCGCCGGCCCGTTGACGATCCGCCGCACGGAGCCGAACGTGCTGACCTTGGATTACCTCGACGTGACGGCCGGCGGGGAGACGAAGAACAACGTCTACTGCTACCTGGGGTGCAAGTTCGCTTTTCAGAAGAACGGCATGTCGGGCAATCCCTGGGACAGCGCCGTGCAGTTCCGCGACGAGCTGATCACCAAGAAGTTCCCGCCCGAAAGCGGCTGCGCGGCGACCTATCATTTCAGGATCGAGGGGGAAGTGCCCAAGCCGCTGCAGGTGGTCATCGAGCGGCCCGACTTGTATGCGATCGCGTGCAACGGCAGGCAACTGGCGCCCGAGAAGGGCTCGTGGTGGCTCGACAAGTCGTTCGGCCGGATGGACATCACGGCCGCCGCCAAGACGGGCGCGAACGAGGTCACCATCCGGGCCAAGCCGTTCACCGTGTATCACGAGTTGGCCGCGGCCTACGTGCTGGGCGACTTCGGCCTGAAAGCGGCCGGCGCCGGCTTCACGATCGCACGCGCCGCGCCGCTGAAGCTCGGCAAATGGAACGAGCAGGGATTGCCAATGTATTCAGCGGCGGTAGCATATCGGCAGAGATTCGAGCTGCCGCAGCCCTCGGGACGTTACCTCGTGCGATTGCCGGCCTGGTACGGCAGCGTGGCGGAAGTCGTCGTCAACGGCCGCTCGGCAGGCTACATCGGCTTCGCCCCCTGGCAGTGCGACGTGACGAAGCACGTCGTCGCGGGAGCCAACACGATCGAGGTGCAGGTGATCGGCACGCTCAAGAACGCGCTGGGCCCTCACCACGCCGGCACGGTCGCCGGCACGGCCAGCCCGACCCTGTTCCACCAGGCCCCGGAAACCGGTCCGCCGCCGGGCAAGGAGTACGACACGATCGGCTACGGGCTGTTCGAGCCGTTTGCGCTCGAGCAGACGCGCTGATTGGACTTGCGCGATTCCGGGAGATGCCGGGCGGATCAGGCCTCGTAAACAAATAACCTACGGAGTTGACGACAAGCGAGTCTCTGTAGGGAACGCCCTCCGTGGCGTTCCGTGAGCCGGAAAGAGGCCAATCCCGCTTGTCACGGAACGCCACGGAGGGCGTTCCCTACAGAGTGTTCCAAATGCGGAAGTTGTTTTTCGGCCGGTCCTAAGGAGGTTGCTCATGCGGATCAGGACAAAGCACCGCTGGATCGTGTATCTCTGCTTGCTCGCGGCGGGCCTCGCCTGCGCGCCCCGCTGCCTGGCAGAAGAGCCGGAAACCTGCCGCCTATCGCTGCCGGCCGAGGAAGCCTTCCAACAAGGACAGGGCGCCTGGGGCGTTCGGCTCCACGACGGGGGGGCGATCGGCCTCTACGACCGCGTCCTGGTCGAGGACGACGGACCGGGCATCGGCGCCGATGCACCCTGGATGAAAACCAACCGCGCCCCCACCACCGAGATCGCGGGAGACACGCGAATCAAGAAAGTGCTCCACGTCGCGCATCACCAGGCCAAGGAAGCCCGGCTCTGCGCCCGGCCGGCGTGGCCATCGAGATCAACGGCCGGCCCCTCGACGTTTCGCCCGGGGAGCCCTTCCCCCAGGTGCCCCTCTCGCTATTGAAAGACGGCGACAACGAGGTCGTCCTCTCTTGCCGGGATGGCGCCCGCCGAAGCATCAAGTACGCCACGCCGGAAGACATCCTCCGCAACGCGCCGCAGCGCAAGGACCGCCCCCGCCGCAGTTTCACCAGCCGCGACGGCGGGAAGACCTGGGCACCGCTGAAGGGTGAGTACCTGGTCCGCCTGCACCTGGTGCAGTATGTGCCGCAGGGCCACTTCGTCTCGCCGGTGATCGATCTGGGGCAGGACCCCCCGAAGCCCGTCGCCGCGGGCGAGCGCCCGCTGGTGGCGCCGGCCTCGATCCAGTCCGCGTCGCTTAGGGCCGACGCCGCCACGCCGGACGGCACGCGCGTCGAGTTGGCCTTCCGCAGCGGTCGCAGCCCGGTCTATGAAGCGGCGCTTTGGACCGACTGGCAGCCGGCCTCTGCGGCAGTTCCGCCGGGTCATCGCTATTTGCAATGGAGGGCCGTGCTGGCTTCCCGCGATCCGCTCCGCACGCCCCTGCTGCGGAGCGTGGCCGTGGAGGCGAAGGTCCACCGCCAGCCGATCCCGGCTTGGGCGGCTGCCCTGAAAACGGTGGCCTTCCACAACGAACGGATACGCTATACGTCGATGCCCTTCGAGTACGAAGACCCGTTGCACCCGCGGATGGTCGCATTACGGCGGAAGTACAAGCTGGATGCCGTGGTCTCCGGTTCGGCCAGTGAGACGGAGCAGTTGGTGAAGCTGCGCGACTGGGTTTCGCGGCAATGGAAGTACCAGCCGCCCGCGGTACACTACCCGGCCTGGGATGCTGATGAGATCCTGCGGCGGAAATACGGCTTCTGCGTGCAATACGCCGTGGTGCTCATGCAAACCGCCATCAGCCTGGGCCACCAGGCGCGGTTCGTCTTCGGCGACAACCCGGGCGGCTCCTACGAAGGCGGGCACGAGGTCTGCGAGATCTGGTCCAACGAGCACCGCAAGTGGATCTTTATGGACGGCACCGTGAGCTTGCACTACATGGATCCCAAGACCAAGGCGCCGATGAGCATGTTGGAAGTACACGACCTGCTGGTGAAGACCTACTACCAGGGCCGGCCGGCCACGCTGGCCAATCGCCCGCCGCAGCGGCAGCTTTCGGACGCGATCGCGATTTGCTTCGGAAGCAGCATGGCGCCCGGAGCCCTGCCGGCGGGAAGCGAGGCCGGCGTCGAGGCCCGCGTCGAGGGCGGCCGCTACAGCTTGCCGACGCGGTGGCTGCTGCTAGGCTACCTGCCCAGGAACAACTTCTACGCCCATGCGTATCCGCAGCCGATCACCCAAGGTTGTAGCTGGGATTGGTCGGAATACTGGTGGTGGGAGGACGCGGCGACCCCCAAGCAATGGCTTTACCACCGCTTCACCTCGCGCCGCAACGACCTGGACTGGAGCATCAACCAGGTCTGTTTCGCTGCCAGCGTGACCGGCCGGCCCGGCGCGCTGGCGATCGTGATGGGGACCTTCACGCCTTATTTCGAGAGTTTCCTGGTGAAGTTGGACCGGCAGGGCTGGAAGGCGTCTTCCCGGGACTTCATCTGGGCGCTGCACCCGGGCTGCAACCGCCTGGAGATGCGCGTCCGCAACAACGCCGGGATCCTCGGTCCGGTGAGTTTTCTCGAGGTCAAGAAAGAGGATCATCCATGAATGCCAGGTTTCCGCTGATTCTCGCGCTGCTTTGTGTCGTGGGGGGACGCGCCTCGGCCCAGGTGAACCTGCTGCCCCAGGGGAATTTCGAGAACCCCGGCGTCAATACGGGGTGGGCCGAGGGATTCAATCTTCCGAACAACCGGGAATTCCAGGTCGTTTCGGAAAACGGCAAGCACTGGCTGCGGATCGAGAATCGGGATGCCGGCCGCCAGCTCGACTACGTGCACGCCTATGTGAAAGTCACCCCGCAGATCACGTCCCTGACCGTCTCGGTCCGCATGAGGGCCACGAAGCTGAAAATCGGCAAGGAGGGCTGGCACACGGCCGCCGTCGCGCTGATGTTCGAGGGCGGCCAATTCGGCTACCCGCCGGAAGTTCCCCGATTACGCGCCGACTCCGATGGGGTCACCCAATCGGTGGAACTGAAGGTGCCTAAGGGCGCGACGCGGCTGAACATCCAGCCCGCGATGTTCTATTCCACGGGCGTGTTCGAGATCACCGACCTCACGGTCACGCCCCACATGGTCGCGGCGAAGCGGTTGGGGAATGCCTCGCTGCCGGCCGGCATCTCCCTGGACTGGGACAAGAGCAGCGTCAAGACGGTCAATGCCCATCGGGCGCAGGTTTCGCTGGACGGCATCTGGCGCTTTGCGCCGGCAGCCGAAGCGGCGGCCGATCCACCGAAGCTGGGCTGGGGATATATCAAGGTGCCGGGCGATTGGCAAGTTCACCCGAACCGGCCTTCCGATTTCCTGGCCCAGGGCGGCGGCCCGCAATGGGATCTTTATGACGGGTCGTTGGTGACGCGCGCCTGGTACCAGCGCCAGGCGCCCATTCCGGCCGAGTGGCAAGGGCGCGCGATCAGCCTGCGCTTTGACCGCGTGTGTACGGACGCGATGGTCTATGTCAACGGCACGCCGTGCGGAAGAGTCGCCTGGCCCTGGGGATCGGTGGACGTCACCCAAGCGGTAACGCCCGGGAAAACAGCGGATATCCGCCTGCTGGTGGCGGCCGTCGCCGATGCGGAAAAAGTGGGGAACTTCTGGCAGAATGCCTTGAGCAGCGTCGCCTATGCTTCGGCCGGGCTCGAGACGCGGGGCCTGACCGGCAGCGTCTTCTTGGAAAGCTGCCGCTCCGAGGCACGGGTGACCGATGTCTTCGTACGTCCCTCAACGCGAAAAAGGACGTCTCTCTGGACGTGGAGCTGAGCGGCGTCAAGCAGGCGGGCCGGGTTCAGTTCGTCGCAGAGATGCTCGACGAAAAGGGTGCGGTGGAGAAGCGCTTCACTGCGGACGCGGCCCTGGAGGCGCACCCGACGCAGAGCGTTGCTCTCTCGTGGCCCTGGACAAGTGCGCGCCTCTGGGATGCAGGCCAGCCCAACCTTTATACCCTCCGGCTGAAGGTGCAGGGCGCGGGCCTGGACGACGAGTACAACCAGCAATTCGGCTTCCGGGAGTTCTGGGTGGAGGGACGCAAGTTCTTCCTCAACGGCGCCGAGATCCGCCTGCGGCAGGGGTGCTTTTACTGGGGAGAGCGCCCGCAGGTCGGGGAAAACTTCTGGGAACTCGGACGCTCGACGGTCGATACCCGCGGCGATGCCAGCGACTCGGGCAGCGAGCTCGACGACGCCGATCACAAGGGATACCTGGCGGCGGAGTATATCCTTGACGCCAACAAGTACATGATCGATCGCGGCGGTAAGCTCATCTGGCAAGCAGAACCAGAAGCGTGCCCTGGAACGGGCTGCCGTCTGGATGCGCCACTACCGCAACCATCCCTCCGTGGTGATGTGGATCGCCGGCATGAACTTCTTCAACAGCGCGGTCGACGCGGATCCGCGCCACCTGGGCCGCCACGGCTGGGATCAAACCAACCAGCGCTGGCAGCGCATCCTGTCCGCCGGTCAGGAGATGTTCGCAGGGCTCAAGAAGCTCGATCCCAGCCGGGTCTATTACAGCCACGCCGGGGCCGATACGGGCGACGTCTATACCATGAACTGCTACCTGGATCTGATACCGCTCCAGGAGCGCGAAGACTGGCTGAGCCAATGGTCCCAAAGCGGCGAGATGCCGATCTCGATGGTCGAGTTCGGCACCCCCATGGACTGCACGTTCCGCCGTGGGCGCGACGGCTTTTCCTCCAACATCACCAGCGAGCCCCTGTTGACCGAATTCAGCGCCGTCTACTTTGGCCGGGACGCCTATGCTGCCGAGGAGCCGAAGTACCGGCAGTATCTTCACGACCTGTTCCGCAGCGGAGTGCTCTACAATAGCTCCGAGAACCGCCTGGATGATTACGCCGACATGCACAAAATCCAGCAGCTCTACCGCACCCATACCTGGCGCAGTTGGCGGACGGCGGGTCTGCCGGGCGGCCTGCGCACCTGGTCGTGGATCCAGGACACGCTGAAGGAGAACAACGGCCCAACCCTGGCGTGGATCGCCGGCCCGGCGGGGGCGTACACGGCCAAGGACCACCACTTCCACTCCGGCCAGAAGATCGAGAAGCAGATCGTCCTGATCAACGATACGCGTCAGCCCCAGCCGTTTACGGCAGCCTGGACCGCCGCGGTCGGCGGACAGGAAGTGGTCAGCGGCACGAAGCAGGGCAGCCTGGCGGTTTCGGAGACCCGATTCATTCCCATCAAGTTCATCGCGCCCCCGGTAGACGCCGGCGGCAAGGCCGACGGCCGGATCACGCTGACCGCAACGATAGGCCAGACGACGCATCTGGACACGTTTGCGTTTGGCGTCTTTGGAGAGGACCGGCCGGGCAAAGGCGAGATCGCCGCCATCGATCCGAACGGCACGGCCGGGAAGATGCTGGCGAACCTGGGCTATACGACCCGTGCCTGGAATGGCGCGGCGGCGGCGCTGGTGGTTATCGGACGCAATGCCTTGAAGGAAGACCCGGCGGCGGCGGCCAGGCTGGAGCCCTACGTCCGCGCTGGCGGCCGGGCGGTGATCTGTGCGCAAGACCCGCAGTGGATGGAACAGGCCCTCGGGTGGCGGGTCTGCCCGCAGGTCAGCCGGCGCGTCTTCCCCCTGAATTCTCCGATCACCGGCGGGATAGATGCCGGCGATCTGCGCGACTGGACGGGCAGCAGCACCCTGATCGAGGCGTACCCGAAATACCTGGGAAATTACCTCAAGGGGAACGAAGGAGATCAGCCCTACGCCGGCTGGCACTGGGGCAACCGCGGCGCGGTCACCAGCGCAGCCATCGAGAAGCCCCACCGCAGCGGCTGGCGTCCCCTGCTGGAATGCGAGTTCGACCTGGCCTATGCGCCGCTGATGGAGCTGGACTACGGCCAAGGACGGCTGATCGTCTGCACCCTGGACCTGGAAGACCACGTGGTCTCGGACCCCGCGGCGCGGCGCATCGCCGGGCGGATCATGGATTACGCGCTTCACGGGCCGCTGTCGCCACGGGTGAGCAAGGTCGTCTATCTCGGCGGCGCGGCGGGCGCGGCATGGCTGGACCGGATCGGGGTGAGTTATCAGCGGTCGGCCGTGCCCAGCGCGGGCGCCGGGCTGCTGCTGGTCGGCCCGGATGCGGACATCGATGCGGCGGCGCTCAGCGCCTACTTGGAAGAAGGCGGCAAGGCATTCTTCCTGCCGCGATCGCAGGCAAATGGGAGGCTCGGCACCGTATTGAAGCCGGCTGCAGCCGATTTCGCCGGGTCGCTGTCGGTGCCCGAGTGGCCCGAAGCAAGGGGCCTCAGCGCGTCCGATCTTCGCTGGCGTACCCACTTGGATACCGCCCCCTGGGTCGTCAGCGCCGGCGCGGATATCGGGGCGGACGGTCTGCTGGGCCGCAAAGCGATAGGAAAGGGCGTGGCCGTCTTCTGCCAGGTCGATCCGGATCGCTTTCAGGCGGGCGAGAAGACCTATTTCCGCTACACGCGGTGGAGGTCCACCCGCGCCGTGGCCCAGCTCCTGGCCAACCTGGGCGCCAGTTTCCCGGTGGACAGCCGGATATTTCATCCCTTCGACACCGTGGTTCTTAACCTGGATGGCGTGTGGCAGATGAAGGTTACCCTCCGGTTGCCTCCCGCTGCAAGTGACGCCACGGCGCATCCTGATCCCGGCGTCACCCCGGCCGCACAAAAGCTGGTTGGGCAGACCGTGCCAGCCGAAGGATGGTCGCCCGTAATGTTGCCCCAGATGCTTCCGTTCTTCAAAGATAACGACGGGGAGGCGGTATTCCGCAAAGAAATTGTCGTGCCCCGCAGCGCGGCGGGCGAGGATATGATTCTCGCGCTGGGCGCGCTCGATGATTTTGACAACACCTACTTCAACGGCGTGGAAATCGGGCACACGGACATCAAGACAGCTACCTGGTGGCTCGCGCCGCGCAATTACGTAGTGCCCGGAAGGCTGGTAAAGGCCGGCAGAAACGTCATCGCCGTGCGACTCTTCGATCGCTTCAACGAGGGGGGCTTTGTGGGCAACGGCGGCTTGCCCATGTCCCTGAGGCCCAAACCGGAGGAGGGCGGGTCGCTCGGATATTACCATCCCGATTATCGCACGGATTTCCCCATGGGAGATAATCCCTACCGCTATTACCGCTGGTAGGCGTGCTATCCGGCCATCGACTTGTCAGCAGGTAGTACGTATTCATCCCGAATAATCCGCCCCCTCTACTGCAAAAAGAGGAACGATCTCCCACCACGAAGTTGACACGACGAACTGCCGTGTGTACTCTTGGCCTGGAGAACGATCCGGTGAGCGTCAGCCTGGAACGGTTCGTGCAAAACCTGACCCAAAGCGGGTTGATGTCCGCCGCGGACATCGCCTCTTTTCAGGACAGCTTCCCGCCCGACAAGCGGCCCCGTGACGCTCAGACGCTGGTCACCGCCTTATACCGTGCCGGAAAGCTCACCAAGTACCAAGCCAAGGCCGTCTACGAAGGCAGGGGCAAGTCGCTGGTCTTCGGCGAATACACCGTGCTGGACCAGATCGGCGAAGGCGGCATGGGCGTGGTCCTCAAGGCCCAGCACCGGCGCATGGATCGCCTCGTGGCGATCAAGGTACTCTCCTCGGCGGCCATGAAGCAGGCCGGGGCCGTCGAGCGGTTCCAGCGCGAGGTGAAAGCGGCGGCCAGGCTGGAGCACCCCAACATCGTCACGGCCCACGACGCCGGCGAGCATGAAGGCGTGCATTATCTGGCCATGCAATACGTCGACGGCAAGGACCTGGCCACCCTCGTCAAGGATCACGGGCCGCTGGAGGTCCGGCAGGCGGTGGAGTACATCCTGCAGGCGGCTGGCGGGCTCCAGTACGCCCACGAGCAGGGCATCGTCCACCGCGACATCAAGCCGGGCAATCTACTGTTAGACAAGAGGGGGACGGTCAAGATTCTCGACATGGGCCTGGCCCGCATCACCGGGGCCGAGGCGGCCTTGGGCGGGGCGGAACGCCTGACCACCACCGGACAGGTGATGGGCACCTGCGACTACATGGCCCCCGAGCAATCGCTGGATACGCACCAGGCCGACGCCCGCGCCGACATCTACTCGCTGGGCTGCACGCTCTTCCGACTCTTGACCGGCAATCCGCCTTATAAGGGCGAGACGTTCGCCAAGCTGTTCCTCATGCACCTGGAGGCGCCGATCCCGTCCCTCTGTGAGGCCCGGCCCGAGGTGCCGGAGGCCCTGGACGCGATCTGCCATCGCATGTTGGCGAAGAAACCCGAGGACCGCTACCAGTCGATGGCCGAGGTGGTGGCGGAGTTGGAGGCGCTGTTGGCCGTCTTATCGGGCCGCTCGGCAGCGGCTGCGACGCCTGGCGACGAGCCGTCCAGCGAGGTCGTGGCCAGGACGTTGGCATTCTTGCAGGAAGCTTCGCCGCGAGGCACGCTGACCCGGCAGAAGAAGCCCACGGCCCCGGAGCGAACGCAGTCGCACGTCGCCCCGGAGCATGACACGACGTCGAACATCCTCGGCAAGTGGAGGCGGGCAGTCGGCGCCGCGCGGCGCAGGCCACGGCTGCTATTGGGCATCGGCGGCGGCCTGGTCTTGCTGTTGGTCGTCCTCGTTGTGTTGAACCTCCGCCAGGGGACGCTGGTGGTCGAGATCGACGAGCACCTGGGCAAGGACGTACACGTGGCCGTCAGCCAAGGCGGGGAGAAGGTCCAGGTGGCGGACGCCAAGTCCGGCTGGACGTTGAGCCTCAGCCCCGGCAAGTACGACTTGGCGGTGCAGGTAGCAGGCACACTCCGTGTGCCGTCCGCCCGCGAACAAGATACGTCGCTCGCCGGGCGGCACGAGATTAGCCTTAGCCCTGGGGCGGACGGCACACGGAGTGTGCCTGCTACCGACGGCACACGGAGTGTGCCTGCTACCTTCGACGCCGACGACTTCCAGCTCGACTCGCACACGATCACGGTCACGCGCGGTGGGCAGGTGAAGGTCAAAGTGACGCTCAAACCGGCCCCGCTGGCCGTCGCGCCCTTCGACGCCCAGCAGGCGCGAAACTTCCAGGATCGCTGGGCCCGGCAGTTGGGCGTGCCGGTGGAAATGACCAACTCCATCGGCATGAAGCTGGTGCTCATCCCGCCGGGGGAGTTCATGATGGGCTCGCCCAAGGAACTGATCGAAGAGGAGTTAAGGACACCGGGTATTGCCTCTTGGTACAAGGAGCGGCTACCGGGCGAGGGGCCGCAGCACCAGGTACGGATCACCAGGCCGTTCTACTTGGGGACCTACCTGGTCACGCAGGGGGAGTACCAGCGGGTGATGGGCGTCAACCCCAGCGAGTTCTCGGCCGCGGGCAAGAGCAAAGACAAGGTAGCCGGTCAGGAGACGAAGCGGTTTCCGGTGGAGTGCGTTTCCTGGGATGATGCGGTGGAGTTTTGCCGAAGGCTATCGGAGGTGCCGGAGGAGAAGGCAGCGGGGCGGTGGTATCGCCTGCCCTCGGAGGCGCAGTGGGAGTATGCTTGCCGTGCGGGGAGCACGGGTCGTTACGGTTTCAGTTCGGGCCGCGGGGGGATTCCCAAGGAGTACGAGGAGCACGAGTTGTCGGAGTACGGGTGGTTCAACGGCAATTCTGGCGGGATGCCGCACGCGGTTGGCGGGAAGCGGCCTAGCGCGTGGGGATTGTATGATATGCAGGGGAATGTGTGGGAGTGGTGTCAGGACAGGTACGATGTGGGTTATTACGTGCAGACGCCCGTCGACGATCCGACCGGTCCCCTTGGTGGTTCGTACCGCATGCCCCGCGGCGGTAGCTGGTACAACCCGGCGTGGCTCTCCCGGTCGGCGTACCGCGACTACTACCAGCCCGGGCGCCGTATCAACGACCTGGGCTTCCGCGTCTCCCTGGTTTTGGCTGACGGGGCGGCTGAGCGGGCGAAGCCGCCGACGGAGCTGAAATCCCAAATTTCAGATCTGAAATCTCAGATCCCCAATCCCGCGTCCTCATCCCCCCCGCCCGCCGTCACCCCCTTCGACGCCCAGAAAGCCAAAGAGCATCAAGCGGCCTGGGCCAAGCACCTCGGGAGACCCGTCGAGCTAACCAACTCCGTCGGCATGAAGCTGGTGCTCATCCCGCCGGGGGAGTTCATGATGGGCGAGGGCGGCGATGCCCACAAGGTGAAGATCACGAAGCCTTTCTACCTTGGCAAGTACAAAGTGACGCAGGAGGAGTGGGAGGCGGTGATGGGCACGGGCAGTAACCCGAGCGCGTTCAAGGGGCCGAAGAACCCCGTAGAGACGGTCATGTGGTGGGATTGCCAGACTTTCCTCAAGAAGCTCACGGAGAAGGGGGCCGATGCAGGTGGGAGCTACCGTTTGCCGACCGAGGCCCAATGGGAGTATGCGTGTCGGGCCGGGAGCACCGGGGGCTGGTGTTTCGGCGACAGCGAACTGGGGCTGGACGACTACGGGTGGTATCAGAAGAACTCGGAGGGGAAGACTCACCCGGTGGGCCAGAAGAAGCCCAACGGCTGGGGTTTGTTCGACGTATACGGAAACGTGTGGGAGTGGTGTGCGGATTGGTATGGTCAGGACTACTACAAGTCGTCGCCTGGAAGCGATCCAACGGGACCACCCTCCGGCTCGAAGCGCATGTTCCGCGGCGGTGGCTGGTACTACCCGGCGGAGCGCTGCCGGTCGGCGGGCCGCGACTGCGACGCGCCCGAGGACCGCGTTAGCTGCCTGGGCTTCCGTGCTTCCCTGGTTCTGGCGGACACGGCGGCTGAGCGGGCGAAGCCGCCGACGAAGTTGAAATCCCAAATTTCAGATCCGAAATCTCAGATCCCCAATCCCGAGTCCCTATCCCCGCCGCCCGCCCCAGCGCCTCCACTCGTGCGCGTGATCGAGCCCAGCAAGCCGAAACCTGAAACCCCGCCACCGCAAGCGGCAGCCAAGCCGAAACTGCCTGTCCCCGACGACGCCGCACAGACGCAAGCCCGAAAAGCCGCCGATGCGTTGTTCAAGACGGAAATCCAGCAGGCGAAGACTGCCGCCGACAAGGTCGCCCTGGCCAAGCGGCTGTTGGCACAGGCCCTCGACCAGACAGGGGATACGGCAGGTCAGTACGTGCTGATGCTCGGGGCGAAGGATCTGGCCGCTACGGCCAGGGATGCGGAGACCGCTTTCCAGGTCATCGACAAGCTGGCCGAAATCTTCGACGTGGATCGGTTTGCCATGAAGACCGACATCCTGACGGACTGGGCGAAGGAAGCCCGCGCGCTGGACACGCGGAAATGGGTCGTCGAGCAAGTGCTGGCCGTAGGGGACGAGGCGGTTGATGCGGGCAACCTGGAGGCCGCCAAGGAGCTGGGGACGCTGGCGACCAGAAACTCGGGCGGGCTGCGGGACAAGAACCTGACGCTGAAATTGAAGGCCTACCGGCAGCGGTTCCTCGAGGCAGGCAAGGAAATCGAAGAACTCCAGGAGGCACGGGCGGCCCTGGCAAAAGACCCCAAAGACCCCACGGCCAGTCTCGTCCTCGGGCGGTACCTTTGCTTCAGCAAAGGCGACTGGGAAAAGGGACTAGCCCTGTTGGCCCAGGGAAGTGACGCGTCGCTCAAAGGGCTCGCCGACCTGGAATTGAAATCGCCTCCCAAGCAGCCCGACGAACAGGTCAAGCTGGGCGACGCCTGGTGGGAGATCGCCCCCACGCGCAGCCATTCGCAAATGAACGCCATCAAGATCCACGCCGGGCGGTGGTATCGTCAAGCGGACGCCGCGCTGACTGCCAGCCTGGTCAAGAATAACGTCGAGAAGCGCCTGGCTGAAGTGAGAAAACTGCGGAGCCAGTTGCCCAGTCCGCCGCCGGCTATTGCCCCCTTTGCCGAGAAGAAGGCGAAAGAGCATCAGCGGCGATGGGCTGAGTACCTCGGCGTGCCGGCCGAGATTACCAACTCCATCGGCATGAAGCTGCTGCTCATCCCGCCGGGCGAGTTCCAGATGGGCTCGCCCAAGGAATTGATCGAAGAGGAGCTGAAGGCACATGGCGATGACAAGGTTTACCAGGATCAACTGCCGGCCGAGGCGCCGCAGCACCGGGTTCGGATCACCAAGCCGTTTTACCTGGGTACGTACCTGGTGACGCAGGGGGAGTACCAGCGGGTGATGGGCGTCAACCCCAGCCACTTCTCGGCGACGGGCAAGGGCAAAGGCAACGTAGCCGGTGAGGAGACAAAGCGGTTTCCGGTGGAGTGCGTCTCCTGGGATGATGCGGTGGAGTTCTGCCGAAAGCTATCGGAGATACCGGAAGAAAAGGCGGCGGGGTGGTCGTATCGCCTGCCCTCCGAGGCGCAGTGGGAGCATGCGTGCCGGGCAGGCAGCCAGGGGAAATGGCATTTTGGAAACGACGAGGCAAGACTTGGGGAGTACGGCTGGTTCAAGGGGAACGCTGGAGGCAAGACTCATCGCGTGGGCCAGTTGCAGGCGAATCCTTTTGGTCTTTACGACATCTACGGGAACGTGTGGGAGTGGTGTGCGGATCGGTGTCATGACAAGTTCTATGCCGTTTCGCCGGTGGACGATCCCTGCCGTGTAGACCCAGACTCCTGCGCCGTGGCCCGCGGCGGCACCTGGCAAGCCCCGGCGGGATTCTCCCGGTCGGCGTTCCGCTCCCTCCCTGGGCCCGGGCTCCGCTGGAACCACCTGGGCTTCCGTGCCTCCCTAGCTCTGGCGGACAAGTAGAGGGAGCGAGCGGAGCCGGCGCGTGGCCGCAGCGCAGGCCCGATGGCGAGCCGCAAGACGGGTGTATCGTCTGCCGACCGAGGCGGAGTGGGAGTATGCCTGCCGGGCGGGAACGACGACCCAGTGGTACTGCAGCGGCGACGAGGCAGGAACGTTTGATGCGGCGTGGTCCTGGAATAACGCAGACGGGATGACGCACCCCGTGGGCGAAAAGAAGCCGAACGCTTGGGGTCTTTATGATATGCACGGAAATCCGTTCCAGTGGTGCGCCGACTGGTTCAGTGCGGACTACTACCAGCATTCCCCTCCGAGCGACCCCATGGGACCGCCCACCGGCTCCGAGCGTGTGATACGCGGGGGCGACTTGAGCTGGTACGCGTCCAACTCCCGCTCGGCGTATCGCTGCAAGATGCCGCCCGCCGGCCGTGGCTACGTCACTGGTTTTCGGGTGGTGGCGGGTCGTTGAGGTTAGTCCAGGCGGAGTAAGCGCCCGTCCAAGAACAGGTTTGTAGGGTGGACTTTAGTCCGCCCGGGCGGACTAAAGTCCACCCTACGACGAAACCGCGGAGTTATCTCTGGACAGGACCTAAGCCCGTGCGTCACCCACCGGCGGCCTCGAACGCCAGCAGGGCCTGGCGCACGGGGGCCACGTCGTGTACGCGGAGGATCTGCACCCCTTGCCGGGCCAGGGCCAGCGCTACGCCGATCGTGCCGTAAAGCGGATCGGCCTGCGGATCGCCGATCACCTTTTGCAGGAAGCCCTTGCGGGAATGGCCGACCAGCACGGGGCAGCCCAACTCGTGCAGCCGCCAGGCGCCGGACAGCAAGGCCAGGTTGTGGGCCGTCCGCTTGCCGAAGCCGATCCCCGGGTCCAGGGCGATCCGCTCGGGGGAAATGCCCGCCGCCGCCAGCTCGTCGCGCCGCGCCAGGAGATATTCACGGACCTCCCGCGCCACGTCGTCATAGCGCGGATCGTCCTGCATCGTCTGCGGGGTCCCCCGCATGTGCATCGCGCAAACGCCGGACCGGCTCTCGACGGCCACCGCGATCATCGCCGGGTCGGCGGTGAGCCCCGTGACGTCGTTGATGACCTGGGCCCCCGCGGCGATCGCTTCCCGGGCGACTTCGGCCTTGCTGGTGTCGATCGAGATCGGCACGACCGTCCGCCGCGCCAGCGCGTCGATCACCGGCAGCACCCGCCGCAGTTGTTCGCCGGCGGCCACCGGCGCGGCGTAAGGCCGGGTGCTCTCCCCGCCTACGTCGAGGATCTCCGCCCCTTCTTCGGCCAGCCGCAAGGCGTGCTCGACCGCCGCCTCGTGGCGGAAGAACCGCCCGCCGTCCGAGAAGCTATCGGGCGTAACGTTGACGATCCCCATCAACAGCGGCCTCCGCCCGAGCTGCAACGTGTCGCTGCGAAGCCTCCATCGCGCCGCCCGTTGAGGAAATTGGGGGAAGAGAGCGGGGACGTTGGAGGGCACGATTCTCTCCCGGTACTTAGCCGCAAAAGCACCTGACAGCAGACCTATTTTGTTTTGCACGGGGGACTGTCCCCTTCGGCACCGCCAAGGGGACAGGTCCATGTTTTCGGCCGCATCGTAACCCGAAGCGTAAGCGAGGCTGCCTAAGGGACTTACCCTCGCTTACGCTTCGGGTTTCGATTGCGCGCTCTGCGCCGTTTACATGCGGGGCGTGAATAATCCGGTATCAGGCCAATTCTACGGCGCCGGGGCGGGCGCCTGCAATTTGGCGCCCGGGGGGATGGGCTCTGCGGGCTGGCCCTGTTGGTCGGGCATTCGCGTTTGCCATCCCCCGCCGAGCGCCTTGTAGACGGCGACCAGGTCCATGCCCACCAAGCCTCGGCTTTGGGCCAGGGCATCCTCCTGCTGCACCAGGGCACGCTCGGAGTCCAAGAGCGGCTGGTATTCGAACCCCCCCTGATAACGCAGCCTGGCGAGCTTCGCGGCGCGAGCCGCGGCGCGGGCGCTCTTCGCCAGCGACTTCACCCGGTCCTGCTCCTGGAGGAAGGCGACGATGCCGTTTTCCACTTCCTCGTTGGCCAGCAAAACCGTCTGGCAGTAGTTCAACAGCGCTTGCTGGAACTGCGCATCCTGGGCACGGACGTTGTTCTTGATCCGTCCGTAGTTCAAGATGTTCCAACTTATTCCGGGACCGATCGCGGCGCCGCCGGGACCGAACCCGCCGCCGAGGCTGCTCGGCTCGAACAACTGGTTGAGCTGCTCCGCCTGAACCCCGATCGAGCCGGTGATGGCGATGTGGGGATAGAACTCCGCTTCGGCAATGCCAATCCGCGCCGATTCCGTTGCGGCGTCGCGCTCGGCCTGCCGCACGTCCGGCCGCCGGCAGAGCAGTTGGCCGGGAATTCCCACGATCACCTCTGGCGGCGGAAGGGGAATGGAGCCGGGCGACTGGACCGTTTCGGTCAGCAGGCGGGGCGGCTGGCCCAGCAAGATACAGAGGCGGTTCTGCGCGCTGCGGTGGCCGGCAAGCAGGGTGGGAATCAGCGACTCCGTTGTGCCCAGGTTCGTGATTGCTTGTTGAACGTCAAGCTCAGTGACCAATCCTTGTTGCTCCCGCGCGGTAACGATCCCGAGCGTTTCCTTCTGAAGCTCGACGTTTTTTCGGGCAAGTTCCAGGCGCTCCTCGTAGGCCCGCATTTGGATGTAGCTGGCCGCCACCTCGGCTTGCAGCAGGACCAGGACGTTATCGTAAGCGGCGACCTGAGCGTCGAGGTGGGCGTCGGCGGCCTCGACCGCGCGGCGGAAACGGCCCCAGAAATCGAGCTCCCAGGAGGCATTCAACCCAACCGACCAATTGTCAAAGTAGTATCGTGGCAAGGGGATGATGTTCAAGGGATAGGCGTTTTGGCTGAACGCACTGCGGGAGTAACCCGCCGTGGCCTGTTGTTGCTGGGGAAAGAGGCTGCCCTCGGCGACTCCGCGCTGGGCGCGGGCCTCCAAAATGCGGAAGCAGGCCATTTTCAAGGTGAGGTTCTGCTGCGACGCCTGGGCCACCAATTGATCGAGGGTCGGGTCGCCGAAAACCGTCCACCAGCAGGCGTTGTCATGCCCACTGGCGAGCAAGTGGGGGTCGCTCGCGTCGATCCAGGAATCCGCGACGCTGGCGTTAGGAGGAGCGTAGTTTGGGCCCGCTTTGAAGCCGTTGTTCCACCACTCTCGGGTGGTCGAGCAGCCGGCCAACGAGACAACCAGGATCAGGAGGGTCGCCCCGCAGGCAACGCACGATGGTCGCTCACCCAACCCGTGGCGAAACGTCATAAGCATAAGTCATTTGGCATTAACGCCTTACAACATTCGATCCAGAACGCCGCGCGGGGTATAACGACATAGAGGGGTTGTCCCCGTCGTCAAAATCGGCAAACCTCATTCAATCCATTCGGCGGTAAAATCCCGCAGAATTAGGCAAACAATCCACGTTCAGGATCGTACGGCTGGCGAGACCAAGAAATGAGTGACACGAGGACAGACGGCGGGGGAATTATTGTGGCAAGCAATGGTCGTCGTCGCTGGGTTTGGGCTTTGCTCGGCGCTGCGCCGTGGCGGCAGTCGGGGCCGGCGTTGCCTATTATCTCTACTCGCTGTCGTACGAGAGCACCGACGACGCCTTTCTCGACGGGCACGTCGTTGCCGTCAGCCCGCGCGTCGCGGGGCACGTGGCCAAGGTCTACGTGACCGACAATCAATGGGTCCGCCAAGGCGACCTTGTCGCGGAACTCGACCCCCGCGATTTCGAGGCCCGTCTGGCGGCCGCGGCGGCCGGATTGTCGGCGGCGCGGGCAGGCCGGAAGTCGCGCTTTATCGGGGCCGACGTCACGGAAATCACCTCGGCGGCCGGAGTGGACGAGGCTTCCGCCGCCGTGGATGGCGCCGGAGCCGGCGTGGAGATGGCCCGGGCAGCCGTGGCGACGGCCAAGAGCCAGGAGGCGCAAGCCCTGGCGCAGTTGGCAGCGGCCCAAGCGGGTTGGAAACAGGCTCAGGCCGACCTCTTGGCCATGGAAGCGAGGCAAGTGCGGGCCGGCGCGTTGTTGAAACGCCTTCAGGCGTTGGTTCCCCAACACGCCGCTTCGCAGGACAGCCTGGACGAAGCGATTGCCGCGGAGCAGGTCGCCGCCGCGGACGTTTCGGCGGCGCGGCAACGGATCATGGCGCAGGAGGCGGCCATCAGGCAGGCCGAGGCTGCGGTGACGGCAGCCCAGAGCGGCGTTCGCCAGGCCGAGTCGGGGGTCGCCGCGCAACAGGGCGCCTTGGGACGAGCCGAGGCCCAGCGCGGCGAGCAGATCAGCCCCCCAAAAGGTCGCCGAGAGCCGATCGCAGACAAATGTGGCCGAGGCCGAGGTGGCACGCGCCGAGGCCGAGGTCGAACAGGCCAGGTTGAACCTTTCCTACACGAAAATCTATGCCCCGATTTCCGGGCACGTCACGCGCAAGAGCGTGGAAATGGGGGCCTACGTGCAGACCGGTCAACCGTTGCTTGCGCTGGTGGACCCCGAAGTCTGGGTGATCGCCAATTTCAAGGAGACCCAGTTGGCCAGGATGCGGCCCGGACAACCGGTGACCGTGAGCATCGACGCGCACCCCGGCCTAACCTTTTCGGCTCACGTCGATAGCCTGCAGCGCGGCAGCGGCGCTCGTTTCAGCCTCTTGCCGCCGGAGAACGCGACCGGCAACTACGTGAAGGTCGTACAGCGTGTTCCCGTGAAGATCGTCTTCGACGATCCGAAACAGGTGGAACAATACGCCTTGGGACCTGGGGAGTCGGTGCTGCCCTCGGTGAAGGTGAGTGAGCCGGAAAGGACAAGCGTCGCGGCCGCGGGGATTTCCGCGTCTCGTTGAGAACTCCTGCACGGCTTGGACCAGGGATCGCGGTGCGCGCCTGTCGGCCGCACCCTAGGGCGCGGAACATTTCATCGACTCCGCCGAGCGAGCCATTCATGTCGCAAACCGCGTCTCCAATCGCCGAAACAACCGCATGGACGCCCAGCGTCAATCCGTGGCTGATCGCCGTGGCGGTCATGTTGGCGACGATTCTGGAAGTTCTCGATACCTCGATCGCCAACGTCGCATTGCCGAACATGGCGGGCAGCATGACGTTGAGCCTGGATGAAGCCACCTGGGTGCTTACTAGTTATCTGGTGGCCAACGCCATCGTGCTACCGATGACCGGATGGCTGAGCAGTTTTTTCGGCCGCAAGCGATTTCTGGTAACCTGTACGTTTCTCTTCAGCTTGTCCTCGGCGGTCTGCGGCATAGCCAACAGCATGGGAGTGCTGATTCTGGCGCGCACTTTCCAAGGGGCCGCCGGCGGGGCACTGCTGCCTATCTCCCAGGCCATTCTCATGGAGAGTTTTCCCCCGGCCAAGCGCGGCATGGCGATGGCCGTCTACGGCATGGGTGTGGTGGTCGCCCCGATTTTCGGCCCCGTGTTGGGCGGCTGGCTCACCGACAATTATTCCTGGCGATGGATCTTTTACATCAATGTCCCATTCGGCGTCGTGGCGGTGCTGATGCTGCAAGCCTTCGTGGAAGATCCGCCCTACCTCCGCGATGCCCGGAAAAAAATCGGCGGCACGATCGACTACATCGGCTTCGCAGCCATGGCCATTTGGCTGGCCTCGCTTCAGATCATCCTCGACCGCGGCCAGGACGACGATTGGTTCAACGCCGCGTGGATTTGCTGGGGTTCCGGCATATGCTTTGTCTCGATGGTGTACTTTGTTTTCTGGGAAACGCGAGTGCAATACCCATTGGTCGATCTTCGCGTCTTCTGCAACCGCAGTTTTGCCATCGGCACGTCCCTGATGGTCATTGCGGGCGTCATGATCTACAGCACCACGTCGCTCTTACCCATGTTTCTGCAGGGGCTGATGGGGTATCCGTCCCTCAACAGCGGGATGGCCATGAGTTTGCGAGGCGTCGGGGCGATCGTCGCCATGGTGGCCGTGGGAAAACTATCCGAAAAAGTCGATGCACGCATACTGATAATCGTCGGCTGGCTGCTCCTCGTCTACTCTTGTTGGCAGTTGGGCAACATCACCACGGACGTTTCCCCAGGCAACCTGAACTGGCCGAACATCCTCACGGGACTGGGAATGGGGTTCTTGCTGATACCGCTGATGACCGTCAGCTTGGCCGACGTGCCGAACGAGCAAATGGGCAACGCCTCGGGCGTGAACAACCTTGCGCGAAGCATCGGTGGTAGCATGGGAATCTCCTTGACGACCGCCTTGGTAGTCCGCGGCACCCAAACCCATTCCGCATTGTTGGTCGGCCATCTCAGCCCGTACCGACCGGAATTTCAGCAATACCTCCAATCGGCGACTGCGATGCTCGGCCAGCATAGCGATCCAGCCAGCGCCCGGCAGCAAGCCTACGGGCTGCTTTACGGTATGGTGCAACAGCAGGCCAACCTCTTCGCCTACGTCGACACGTTTCGTCTCTTGGGACTTTTGTGCCTGCTTTGCGTTCCCGTGGTGTTCTTGCTCAAGAAGGCAAAGCCCGGCGGAGGCCCCGTCGCACTTCATTGAGTTCATGGAGGGTGCGGTTTGTGAACGACTATCCACTCCTTCGCTCACATGCTCCCGCAGGCTCCGCTGGCAATCCTCGTCTGTGGCGATCCGACGCTCCAAAAACATCCTGGCCATTGGGTTCAGGACTGTGCAGCCGCGATGGATTCCGCCGCGCACCCAAGACAGCAAAGGAGACGCCACGGAACGAGCGCGGAGGAGCCTGCTACTCGCCACATGCGAGTCTCCGCGCGGAGATCAGGGCTGCAACGTCCCAAGCTGAATTACGCTATCGTTGTGCTGGTCGATCGCGAAGGGGTCGGCCTTCATCGTCACCTTGACATGGTACTCTTTCGCCCGCTGGGATGGTACTCGCCACGAGTACCGGCAGGTGAAACCTCACCCATACTCGAAACTGCCCTGTTGAACCACTTTGCCCTTGGGGTCGGTGATGGTGAACTCGGGTTTGCCGGGCCGGCCGCCCTTGACCAGCATGTTCGTACACTTTTCGCCGCCTGCGCCGACAAGCTCCATCGCCAGGTCAACCTCCTCCGCCTGTACCTTGGGAGGCCCGAGCAACGTCATGGTCCGTAAGTAGGGGGCGGTCACGGTCGGCGTATAGGGAGGGCCGAAGGGCAGCTCGACCGTCTGGCCCTTGCGGACCGTGACGGCCTTGTATTTTTCCGTCGCCGTCGCCGCGACGAAGGAAGGCCCCGCGACGAAGGAAGGCTCGAACGTCGGAAGGCTCGACGTCGACTGTGTCGCTGCCGCCGGTGATCGTTTCGAGGAGCTGCTTGGCAAGAACTCCCAACACGGAGCTCTTCTTCGCCTTGGCGGCTTTCCGGGCCGGCTTCTTTGCGGCCGTCTTCGCCGCCCCGGCTTTCGCGGCGACTTTGGCCGCCGCGGGGTGATTGGCGCAAGTGATCGTGTAAGACAAGAGATTCCACTGGCCCTCGGGTACGGGAATCGGCGCGCCCTTGGTTCCGCGAATCTTGAGGAACCCCTTGTCGCCGTAGATCAGCGCGCGGAAGGCCTCGTTCCCATTCGTCACGCGGCCCAGGGGGACGGTGGAGGGAGTCAGCGTGAGCTTGTCGCCGGCCGGCGAGATCTTCAAATCGTACCAGCGGCCGTCGATGGGGATCATCTTGGAAACGTGGTAGCGACAATCGCTGGCGGTCGGATCGTAGGGCGAATCGAAAGCCGCGGTCGTGGTTTGAGGATCGATCAACAGCATGTCGCCCTGCTCGGGATACAGTCCCCCTCCGGCCACGTGGATGTTCTCGGAAATCTTGATGGGATCGTCGAAACGCCCATTGCTGTTGAAGTCGAGCAGGACGAGGTGGTGCCGCTTGCCCTGCAAGGTGATGTCGCCTTCGCGGCAGACCGCCGAGCTGGCGCGGATCGACGCCATACAAAACGTCGACGTAGTCTGGACATATCCGTCCAGGTAAAAGGAATAATCCAGCCTGCTCCCTTCCACGTCGATGGTGACGTTGATGCGAGGAAACTCGAACTGCAGGAACGACATCTCGCGGGACGAGCGCACAGCGAAGCGGTTGGGGTCCGCAGCGAGCTCGACGACCTTGTCGTCGGTGAGGTCGCCGTTGTGGTTGAAATCGAAGTAGAGCCGGTTGTAGGAGACGGCCTGGAGAGGAATGGCCGGCTTCTCGGGGGGCGCCTCGCCGGTGAACAACTCCAGCAGATTGCCCAGCGCCGAGAGCGCGTCGCTGCCGGCCTCCGGCTCCGTCGCGGCTTTGGCCGCGGCCGGTTTTGCCTCCGGTTTCTTTGCCTTGGGGGCCGGCGCCGGGGCCGCCACGTCCAGCGCGAAGGCGTACTGCTGCGACCCGAGCTTGAGCACGCCGCGGAAGGGATACTCGGACTGGTACTTGGGCTCCTTCTTGACGATCCGCTTGAAGGCCTCCGCCTGCGACTGGTCGCCGCCGTAAACCCGCGGCGAGACAACTTTCCGGTCTGCGTTCATCTGCACGTAGAAGTGCTGCGGCTGGACGGACCAATACATGTAGTCCGTCGGGCCGGCGTAAGCGTGAGCAGAGTTGGTTTCGCGCCGTTTCAGCGTGAGCGTGCAGGTCTGGGCCCTGGCCGCAGCGGCGGTGGCGAAGACGACCGCCGCGGCAGCAACCGCACCCACAAAGCATCGCCTGATCCTGGTCATGACTCCGATCCTCCGGTCTTATGGTGGCATCGCAATCACTCGCTTCGGCCGCATCTTAGCACGACCCGACCGGCACGTCCATCCACCAATCCTGGGGGGCAGCAAGGAAATCGCTACGTCTGCCAAGGCTCGGCCGCAGAACATGAAAATACCGGACGCGGTCGGAAATGTGTTGTTCGTAGTCCCGCCTTTAGGCGGTTTTGACGCGGACTTCCCGCTAAAGCCGGTACTACGAACTTGTCTCACTTCGTCCCGCGTGCAGCATAACTACGGTCGCACGATCGGCAGTCCCCCCTCCTGCGACTTGTTTTCCTCCCGGTGAAACACCGTCTCGATGGAGAGGGCCCGGCACCGCACGCACTCGAAACAGCGAATGCAACGCAGGTCGCTCCCCCGCCGCTGCGACGGTCCATGGTACTTGCACAGGTCGCGGCACAGGTCGCAGTCGTTACACCGGTCCGGCTGGAACCGCAAGAACACCACCGACACGTAGTTGCACAGACCGAAGACCGCGCCCAGCGGGCAGAAGAGCGTACACCAGGGACGCCGCAGGAAGAGCATCGAAAGCAAGAACACCGCCAGGATGACCGATTTGTTCACCGTCGGCCAAAGGATCGCGTGGCGGGCGAGCGATTGCTGGAGACTGTAGGGAACGGCAGCCTCCAAGGCGCCCGCCGGACAGACGCGGCAAATGAACCACCGGCTCCCTTCCCCAAAATAATAGGGAACGAGGAACACCAGGCCGGCCAGCACCGCGTAGCGCGTCAAGCCGAGACAGCCCGGCAGCCGCAGCTTAGGCGTGGGAATCCGGGCGGCGAGGTCCTGCAGGAATCCGAACGGGCAGGCCCAGCCGCAGACGAGACTACCTGACAGCGACCCGACGATCAACACCGTTCCCAGGGCCAGAAAGGGAAATACGTGCAGCGCGCTGTATTGGGCCAGGATGCCGATAGGGCAGGCAAACGTAGCCAAAGGGCAAGAATAGCAATGAAACACCGGCGAACAGACGCCGTGCAGACGCAACAGAAACGGGTCGAGCCAGGCCAAGAGAAAGCCCGCCTGCACCCAGCTCCGCCACCGGGCCAGCGGCCACGCCTTTCGCTGCGATGGATTCTTGACCATGGACGCCACGATCGGGGGGTTATTTCACTCACGAAGGGCAGAAGGCGGGACCGGCCGCGGCGCCGCTCACACGGAGGATCTCGCCCTCGGGGCCGCGAACCATGCCCGCGACCGTCACGGCCCGATTCACCGCCGGCTCCCACTGGTCGATCGTGGACTTCGTGGTCCTGACCGCCTGAATGAACTTCACCGGCGGGCCGAACGCCTCGGGCGGAAAGGGGAACATGCCTGGCGGCGCGCCCGGCGGCATCGATGGCGGCAGCCGCTCGACGGGCACGGCGATGGTGATCTGCTCCTCGCGCGTCTCGGTCACCCGGATGCGATGGTGGAAGCCGCCGTAAACCACCGCGCAGACCCCGGCCGCCAACAGCAACAGCGGCACGAAGCGAAAACCGAAGATCGACCACCGCGCAGGGCTCAACAGCAGCAAGAGAGCGTCAAGCAGGCGGCGATCTTTCGACGTGTTCACGTTGCGAGCGCTCCTAAGCAACCTGGTCAACTGCCGGTTGTGGTGCAGGCGTCCCGCCTGCGCTTTTCGAGGCAGGCGTCCCGCCTGCGCCTTTCGAGGCAGGCGTCCCGCCTGCGCCTTTCGAGGCAGGCGGGACGCCTGCACCACAAGCAAAAAATGGCGGAGGTGAATGGGAATCGAACCCACCGGGGACCCTTGCGAGCCCTTCACTGGTTTTGAAGACCAGGGGCGTCACCAGGCGCCAATCACCTCCGCTGTAGGGACCTGCGAAAGGACAACTCCTGCAAATGGCAGCCGGCACACGCCGTGTGCCGTCCGCCGCTTACGGCACACGGCGTGTGCCGGCTACTTTGAAGACGGCGACGGTTTCGTTTCGTTGTAGAACATCATCGTCGGCGAGCCGCCGAAGGCGATGGCCATCCAGGCGGCTTCCTCGATTTCCTCGGGCGAGAAACCCTCCTCCTTCGCCTTGCGGACGTGGTGCTTCAGGCAGGGGCCGCAGCGGGCCAGCACGGACAGGGCCAGGGCCATCGCCCGCTTCGTCCGTGCGCCCAACGCGCCGGGCCCGTTGGCCGCTTCGAGAAACGCATGAAACTTCTCCCGCGCCGCCTCGGCGTCGGCGGCCGGCGGAAGGTCCTGCGATTGGTCCTGGGCGTCGCCACAACAACTCATGGCATCGGTCTCCTTTGGCTGCTGCCGTTGCGGCCGGCCGCGTCGGCCGCGAACGAATATCCGCCCTGTTCCTTCGGCCACCACGCGGCCGACGACGGAGGCCTCTTCCATCCCTTCCGCGCGCAGCCGCGCCACCAACGCCTCGGCGGCCCCGGCGGCAAGCGAGATCAACAAGCCGCCCGAGGTCTGCGCGTCGAAGAGGATGTCGATCCAGGCCGGATCCACGCCGTCGACCGCCGCCAGGGCATCGCCCGACGACTCCCGGTTTCGTTCCACCGAGCCGGGGACGATTCCCGCGGACAGGCAATCCAGCACGCCGGGCAGGAGCGGAAGGTCCTCCCACGCAAGCTCGACGTCCACTTTACTGGCCGCGGCCATGGACTTCAAGTGGCCCAGCAGTCCGAAGCCCGTGACATCGGTGCAGGCGTGCGCCGCGAACTGCCCCATCAACTCCGCCGCCCGGCGGTTGAGTGCAGCCATCCAACGCAGCGCCGCGGCGGCGCTGGGCGGCCGAGCGCGGCCGATCCTGGCGGCAAAGGCGATGATGCCGGTGCCCAGCGGCTTGGTCAACACGAGCCGATCGCCGGGCCGCGCGGCGGCATTGGTGGCGATCCGCCGGGGATCGATCAAACCGGTGACGGCGAAGCCGGCCTTGATTTCGTTCTCCCGGATGCTATGGCCGCCGATGACGGCCACGCCGGCTTCGCTCATCTTGTCCAGCCCGCCGCGGAGGATTTGTCGCAGGATCTCGTCCGGGAGCTTGCCCGCGGGAAATCCCACGATCGAAAGCGCGGTGATCGGCCGCCCGCCCATCGCGTAGACGTCGCTCAGCGAGTTGGCGGCGGCGATCTGCCCGAAGGCATAAGGATCGTCGACCGGCGGCGTGAAGACGTTGACGGTTTGCACCAGGGCCGTCCGCTCATTCAGCAGGTAGACCCCGGCGTCGTCTCCGGCCGGCATTCCGATGAGGACGCGCGGGTCGGCGGGAGAAGGCAGCCCGGCGAGAATCCGCTGCAAGGCGGCCTGATCGATTTTCGACGCGCAGCCGGCGTTTTCCACCCACTCGGTGAGGCGAATCGGCGCCTCGCAAAGCGGCTGCTCTTCCCCAGCGCAAGGACACAGGTCCTGTTCGAGCAGGAGATTGCAAGGGCAGGGCTTTCTCGGATCGCAGATGCAATGTCCCAATTGCATCGATCGTTGCATGACACGGCGGCGTTTTTCGAGATCCTTCACAATTCCCCATTCTAGGCGATGCACGCCCCACATTGCAAGCTTTCCGGCAACCGTAGGGTGGGACAAGGCCGCCGTGGCGGCCGCCGGCCCACCAAGAAACGTTGTGGTGCAGGCGTCCCGCCTGCATTTTCTGGGCAGGCGGGACGCCTGCATTTTCTGGGCAGGCGGGACGCCTGCACCACAATGAATTGCGCAACTTATTCTTCTGCGGCTCCCACGAGCCGGCAGAATTCGCGGGCCGGCGCTCGCTGCGCGAGCTTGTCCCACCCTACGCCTACTTCTTCGGCCGATCCTCAGCGGCGGTCCGCGAGCCGATCGGCGGCCAGGAGGGCCGCGCCGAGGGCGCAGGTCAATTGCGGCTGGGGGGCGATCCGCACGGGCCTTCCCAGCACGGCCGCAAGCGCGTCGCCCATGCCCGGCACCAAGGCGACTCCCCCGGTAAAGAGGATCGGCTCCGCCAGGTTCCGGCCGGTCATGGCGGCAATCCGCGTGGCGATCGCCGTCTCGACGCCCGTGACGATGTCCTCCGGCAACACCCCCGCCGCCAAGAGCCCGACAATCTCGCTTTCGGCAAATACCACGCACATGCTGCTGATCACCGCCGGCGCGCAGCTCCGCCCGACAAGCGATTCCAACTGGCACAACGGGGTGCCGAGCTGGGCGGCCAGCATCTCCAGAAAACGCCCGGTGCCGGCTGCACAGCGGTCGTTCATCACGAAGTCGGCCACCGCGCCGCCGGGCTTCAAGCGAACGAGCTTGCTGTCCTGACCGCCGATGTCGACGATGGTCCGGGCATCCGGCACGCGGTGGCGGACGCCGCGGGCCTGGCAGGTGATCTCCGTGACGGTGGTGTCGGCCGTCCGCACGAGTTTTCGGCCGTATCCGGTGGCGACCACCGCGGCCACGTCGTCCCGCCGCAGCCTTTGCTCGTGCAGGAGCTTTTCCAAGAGTTCGCCTGCGAGGCGGTCCTGATCGATGCCCTGATCGACCACCCCCGAGGCCACCGGCCCGAGACGATCGGCGTCCAAGAGCACAATCTTCAGCGTGCGCGATCCCGCGTCGATCCCTGCACAAATCATGGCCGCCGGCCCTCTTTCACCGTCTCCACCAGGGCATCGAACCGCGTACGGAGCGCCGGCTCCAGAGCATCGCTGATGGGGGGAACTTCCACTTCCACCACGGGAACCCCGCACTGCCGGCCGACGATTTCACCAATCAGGCAGCCTTCCAAGGCACAGTGGCTGGCGCCGGGGATCCGCGAGATGACGACCGCCTCGGCCCCGAATCGCTGCACGTCGGCGGCAATCCGCCCGGCCCGATCGACCGGCGAGCCGACCATCGGATCGGCCAGCGCCATGCGTGCCAGCGCCTCCATAGGCGGCAAGTCCCGGGGAATCGGATCCAAGGCGTGGCAGAAGAGATACTCCGTGCCGCAGATCCGGCCTCCGGCGTCCTCCAAGAGGTTCATGACCCGCAAATCGGCCACCGGATTGACCCAAAAGACCCGCACGGCCGACTCCTCCAGCGAGCCCTCGCCGGCCTGCACCCGGGTCCGCGCTTCCGCCCGCAGCTCCTCCAGCACCAGCACCGCTTCCGCCTGGTCGGAGCAGAAATGAAGGGCCAACATCTCGGCAATGAGCATTTCCAAGGCCGGCATCGGGCAGCGGCGGGCCGTGTACGCCAGTTGGCGGAGATCGGCCAGGACCGACCGCACGCGATTGGCCCGGCCGATGCCCTCGGCCAGCCGCCGATCGCTGAGGGTTTGCCCGGTCAGCGATTCCAAAGCCTGCCGCACGCGCTCCAGTTCTGCGCGGACGAAGTCCACTTGACTTTGCGGCGCGGAGAAACCACCGGGCAGGGCCACGGCCGGCTCGCCCGGCTCTGGGGGCCGGCGGTGAGGCATCTCCCACCAGAAGATGTCGAAGCCCAAGGCGGCCAGCCGCTGGGCAATCACCGCCATGTCGTCACAGGTCGCGCCCACGCTGCAAGTGACGAGGTCGGGTAAAGGGAAATGGGCCTTGCTCACGAAAGCGCCCAACATCGCCCGCACCGGACAAAACGAGTCGTCGATGCCCAGACGGTCGGCCCATTCCAGCATCCCCGTCCGGTTCTCCATCAGGCACGGCAGCCACCAGGCGCCGTCGGCGTAGAACGCCACGGCGTCATCCAGAGAGTAAGCCATCACGGGCACGGTTCCCAGGTCCTTCATCGTGCCGACGAGCCGCTTGCCGCTGTTGCGGGCTTGATGGAGCCGCTCTTCTTCGGAGAGCAGGAAGTTCCAGAGGCGCAGCGCCGCGGGGGAGTTGTCCATGCGGAGCTTGAGCAGGCGCGAGTTGCCGTCGGCGACGTGGCGGCGCAGCGGTCCGCCGTAGGCCGGCTCGCAAAGCCCGCCGGCCCGCAGCACCGCATAACGCCGGTCCCACTCGTCGAGCGTGATCCGCCGCGCGGGCTGCCTCATCGCAACATCTCCAGGAAAGCTTCCATCCGGCCGACGGCGCCGGCTAAAGCGCGCGGATCGTTGCCGGCGCCGTCCCACTCCAGGACGGGCACGGAGAGTTCCTCGCGGAGCCGCGGCATCTCGCCGTGCCAGTGGTCGCACCAGACATAGCGACGGACCAGGACTCCCCGCACGCACCGCTCGGCGACCTGCCGGCGGAGCCAGGCGAATAATCGGTCGTTAGGGCGTTGGAAGACGTCGGGGATGCAGTCGAAGTAGATCCGCACGAGCTCTTCCCGCGGGTCCGCTTTCAGCCGATCCGTGTCCACCGGCGCCGGCAGGGTGCGCTCGCCCGATTCGGTCGCGTCGAGGACGAAGCGGCCGCCGGCATCTTCGACGGCCGTCAACAATTCATAATCGCCCCGCGACATCGGCCCACCCACCAGCGCCAAGGCAGTAGTAGTCGCCACACGCCGTGCGCCGTTCGGAGCGGCACACGGCGTGTGCCGACCACATGCCGGCGGCGCGGTTTCCACGAGAGGGCCGCGGACGGCGGCGATCGCCCGTGCAAATGCGCCGGCCGGCATCGCTCCACGCCGCAGGCGCAGCGACGCTCTCGCCCGATCGTATCGGAGCATCGCCTGGGAAAGGGCGTCGTCTTCCGGCGCCGTTCCGCCGCAGCCGACGAGGAACCTGCCCAGGCGGCTGAGCTCTTCGCGATAGAAGATCCGCGCCGCCGCGGTTTGCCAGGTCCTCGGCACGTGCATCAAGAAGACAGGGAGCGTGCCCCGATGCTGCAGGAGGGCGGCGACGTAGCGGATCTGATCGCAGGTGGTGGTCAACACGACCGCTTCGGCCGGCAACTCTCCGGCGAAATCGTCCAACCGCGCTGCCGCCACCGGACATGCGCCGCGACGAACCCAGACTGCCGGCTCGTCCCCCGCTCGACACGGCAGCCAACAAGGTCGAAGCCCGTGCGCAGCGATCCACTCCGGCGGCACAAAGGGATGGCAGTAGGCAACCGCGTTCATAAGCCACCACCCGCTCCGGCCGGACGCCTGCCGCCGACCGTCTCGAACAACGCCTCGACGCGAACGGCGATGCGGGCGGAGTCCGAAGGTGAATAATCGGTCTCGATGCGCAGGTACGGCAGCCCTGACTCCTCTTCCGCCAGCCGCCGAACCCGGTGCGACTCAACGTCATAGGTCAAGCAGGCCTGCCAGATCAGCTCGATCACGCAGTCCGGCCGATAGTCGGCTATCAGCCGGCGAAGCGTTTCCATGCGGCGATGGTTGGGGGTCATCACCGAGCACGGCAGGTGAAAATACTTTTCGGCCAACGCCCGCAACGGGTCGGACGCCGCGGGATCGACGTCCTCCAGGATCGGCTTCAATCCCGTGCAATTCTCCATGGCGACCACCCGGCCGCCGCTCTGCTCGATGATCTCCAGCACTCGCTCGGCGCCGGTGACCGTGGGCACGCCGGTCAAGAGCACGCGGGGCGCAGGCGGAGGCGCCGCCGAAACGGCCGGTCGGCCACGATAATAGCGAAGGATTTCTTCGTAATGTGTAAAGTCGTCGGCAATGCCGGAAATGCTGCTCTTGAGCGAAAGCAGTTGCCGGCCCGTCAACGGCGGGATTTCCGCCTGCATCAGGGCTGCCAGGTCCCGCCGCAGCGCCCGCTCGCGGTTCATCACCCCAATCGCTTCGCAAAGCCGGGCATCGGTTACGGCGACCTGGAAGCGGTCTTCGAGAAAGCCGCGAAACTTCCTCAGCTCGGCGTACCAGTGATCCAGCGCGTCGGGATCGTCGGCCTTCTGCGGCAATTCGAGCACGTAGACCGGCCGCGTCTGGGCCATCAGCTCATACATCTTCTTCTTGCCGTCGCAGGTCGTCTCTCCCACCACCAGGTCGGCCATTTCCAGGAAAGGATTCGTCTTCAGCAGATGGTAACCGAAGGTCGACTTGATCAGCGGGCAGAGATTTGCGGGAAGCTGTTCCTCGGCGGCGGGGATCGTCTTGGCCGAGCCGCCGCAGAGACAGACCGGCACGCCGCCGGCCGCCATGATCAGCTCACGCGGCGTGAACTCGCAGAGAATGCCCACCACCCGCTTGCCGGCCGCCTTCGCCGCCACGGCATGTTGATGGCAGTGGTCCAACATCTTCTCGAACCACGCCAAGGGATTGGCGGCGCCGGGGGAACCGGCTGCGGCGGCGCCGCTACCATGGCAGCAAACTTTGCTCATAATCTCCACTCTCGCTTGTGGTGCAGGCGTCCCGCCTGCATTTCTTGCGGCAGGCGTCCCGCCTGCATTTTCACGGCAGGCGGGACGCCTGCACCACAATAGGTAGGGTGGGCTTTAGCCCGCCTTCACGACTGGCGGGCTAAAGCCCACCCTACGTCCTCATCCGCACTTCTTTGCCACGATCAACCCTTGGACGATCTTGCCGTCATGGGCCAACTGCTGCAAGAATTTCATCTCGCCGTCCAACCGCTCCAGCAGCGCGACGTTGTAGTCCAGAATCCGCAAGGCGTCCGAGGTGAGCTGCTCGTGCAGCATGTCCAGGTAAAGATCGACATAGGGTGCGAACCGGCCCGTATCCGCCGCCGCCGCGACCTCGCAACCTGCGCCGGCGAGAAGTTCTGCATAGCCGCGCAGGCTTTGCACGTTGGCGAACTTCATGAAGCGAAAGAATCGTTCCGCTTCGGCGTCGGAAAGTCCGGCGGGCCCCTCCATCCAGTCTGTAAAGGCGATCGTCCCCCGCGGTTTCGTCAAGCGCACCGCCTCGCGGATCAACTGCGCCTTATCGACGACATAGCACCAGGCGTCTTCGCCCCAGACGAAATCGGCGTCTCGGCGGGCAGGCCGGTGTCGCAGGCATCGGCCAGCGTGAAGCTAATGCGATCGGCCAACCCCTCGGCCTCCGTGCGGCGGCGGCCCGCCTCGACGACGGCCGGCGTGGCATCCACGCCGCGCATCTCGGCCACGTTGCGGAAGCGGATCAGGAATCGCATTCCCGCCCCGCTGCAGCAACAGAGATCGACTCCCGACGTCCCGGCACCGATGCCGGCCCGCTCGGCCAGATCCATCGACGAGCGGAAGCCGCCGATGTGGACCTGTTGCCCCATGATCAGTTCCCACAACCGGCCTTCGGGGCCGCTGTAAACGGCCTGCACGTCGCTCAAACCGATGTCCGACAAGGTCTTCATAGGGATTTCCACGATTGTGGTGCAGGCGTCCCGCCTGCGTTTTTTGGGGCAGGCGGGACGCCTGCACCACAAAAAATTGTCCAACGCGTCTTTGCGCGGTCGCTTTGCACCGCTATTTTCGGTTCAGGCGGGCGGCCTTGTCAAGTCGATTGTGACGCCGCCGCCGGGAGCGTACAATAAGCCTATGACTCCGTCACCCCATGAACTGCTGAGGCAGATCCCTTCCGTCGAAGTGCTGCTGGAGGCGGCGCAGTCCCGATGGCCGCCCGCGGAAGTTCCCCGCCGAGCGATCGTCGCAGCGGTCCGGGCCGCGGTGGCCGCCGCCCGCCAGGCGCTCGAGACCGGCGCGGCGCCGCCCGCGGATACCGAGGCCCTCCGCGAGTTGATCCTGGCCCACGTCGGCCGGCGGATCAAGGCGATTCTCGGACCCCATTATCGCAAGGCGATTAACGCCACGGGAATCATCCTCCACACCGGATTGGGCCGGGCCGTGCTGCCCGCACAGGCTTTGCGGCAGATCAACGAGGAGCTGTCCGGCTTCTCGGTGTTGCAGATCGACGTGGCCGGCGGTCAGCGTTCCCGGCGGGACGAGCGGATCGAGGAGCTCCTCCGGCTGCTCACCGGCGCCGAGGCCGCCACCGTGGTCAACAACAACGCCGCCGCCACGGCGATCGCCCTCAGTGCTGTAGCCGCCGGCAAGGAAGTGATCGTTTCCCGGGGCCAGTTGGTCGAAATCGGCGGCTCCTTTCGCCTGCCCGAGGTCATGGCCGCCGCCGGCGCAAAGCTCGTCGAGGTGGGCACGACCAACAAGACCCACCTCCGCGATTACGAGCACGCGATCAGCGAACGCTCGGCCGCGATCCTCCGCGTCCATCCCAGCAACTACAAGATTGTGGGCTTCACCGCGGAAGTGCCCTTGGAGGAGCTGGTTGGCCTTGGCCGGGCCCACGGCCTGGCCGTGATCGACGACGTCGGCGCCGGCCCGCTGGTGGATTTCTCCCAGTTCGGTTTCCAGAAGGAGCCCACGCTGGCCGAGTCGGTCGCCGCGGGGGCCGACGTGATCACCGCCAGCGCCGACAAGATGATCGGCGGCCCCCAGGCAGGGATCCTTCTGGGCAAGGAGCGCTGGATCGAGGCCATTCGCAAGAATCCGTTGGCCAGGATCGTCCGCGTGGACAAGCTGGCGCTGGCCGCGCTGGAGGCCACGCTGGTCCTGTTTCTCGACCAGCAGCGGGCGCTTTGCGAAGTGCCGACGCTGCGCATGCTCTGCCGCGATCTGGCGGACATCCAGGCGCAGGCCGAACGCATGGCAGCGTCGATCCGGGCCTCCGTGCCCGGCGCGAAGGCCGAGGTCGTCGAAGGCTTTTCGCAGATGGGAAGCGGCTCGCTGCCGGGCCAGGACGTGCCGACTCGCCTGGTGGCCGTCGGGGCCGAGAATCTGGAAGCCGGCGAGATTGCCCGCCGCCTGCGGCGGCACGACCCGCCGGTCTTTGCGCGGGTGGGGCAAGGGCGCGTGCTGGCCGATCCGCGCACGCTCTTGGAGGGGGACGAAGCTACTGTCGTGGCGGCATTCTGCCGTGCCCTGAGCGAAAAGGGGGTTGCCCTTCACAGTCCGTAAAGTAGCAGGCACACTCCGTGTGCCGTACGCTGATTCTGCCACCACGGGCGGACGGCACACGGAGTGTGCCTGCTACTTTGAGCGATTTCCCGTGAACAGTCACAAAAGGGGTAAGCAGATGCTCAACGTCACGCTGGGCACCGCCGGACACGTCGATCACGGCAAGACGGCCCTGGTGAAGGCGCTGACCGGCTGCGACACCGACCGCCTGAAGGAGGAAAAAGAGCGGGGGATGTCGATCGACCTGGGCTATGCCCCCTGCCGCGTCAGCGATTTGGAGGTGGGCATCGTCGACGTGCCCGGTCACGAGAGTTTCATCAAGACCATGGTCGCCGGCGCGTGTGGCATGGACGGCGTGATTCTCGTGGTGGCCGCCGACGACGGCATCATGCCCCAAACCCGCGAGCATCTCGACATTCTCACGCTCCTGGGACTTCGTCACGGATTGGTGGCGCTAACGAAGATCGATCGGGTGGACGGCCCCCGGCGGCAACGGGTGTTGGCCGACCTGCACGGCTTTCTTCAAGGAACGTTTCTCGAAGGCGCGCCGATTCTACCGCTGTCCAGCGTCACCGGCGAAGGGTTCGATCCGTTTCTCGCAGCGTTGGAAAGCCTCGTGCGGTCCATCCCACCCAGGCGGGCCGACGGCGTCTTCCGCATGCCGCTGGATCGGGCCTTTTCCGCCAAGGGCTTCGGCACCGTGGTGGCAGGCATCCCGGTCGCCGGCTCGGCGTCCCTGGGCGGCGAAGTGCTCCTGCTGCCGCAGAATTTCACCAGCCGGATCAAACGCATCGAAGTCTACGGGCAGGCCGGCGACACGGTGCTCTGCGGCCAATGCGCGGCCGTCAACCTGGGCCACTGCGACGCCAAGGAGATCCGCCGGGGCGACGTGCTCACCCTGCCCGGTTATTTCACGCCGCAGGAATTCTACGTCTGCCGCCTGCAAATTCTGCCCTTGGAGAAGATCTCCTTGAAGGGCGGCGCCGAGGTAAAGTTCCATACCGGCACCACCGAGGTCAACGCCACGCTTTATCCGCTCCAGCCGGGCGAGCTGCGCGGCAATTCCAGGCAAATCGTCCAGTTCCGCATGAAGCGGCCGATCGTGGCGGGGCCCGGCGACCCTTTTATCCTCCGCAGTTTTTCGCCGGTCCGCACGATCGGCGGCGGCACGATCATCGAGGCCGTCCAGCGGCGGCTCAAACGCCATCGGCCCGGCCTCGTAGACGAGCTGGCCGCCGAGGCGGCGGCGGTCGGCGACGACGCCCAGTTTGTTGAATACGCCATCCGCGCGGCCCCGTCGCTTGGCATCCTCAAGGCCGACCTGGCCCGGCGCACGAAGACTCTCTACCCAAGGCTGGAAGAGATCTTGTCCCGCCTGGTGCGAGAGCGGAAGGTGTTGGCCCTGGGGTCGGAGCATTATCTTCATGGCGCGACGGCCGCCGAGGCCGGCGACCGGCTCCTGGGCCAGCTTGCCGAGTATCACCGCCGTGCGCCGGAAAGCCCGGGCGTGACTTGGGAGCAGCTTGGCGAGACGTGCTCTTGGCCAAAGCCGGTGTTGGAAGGTCTGGTGCGACTGTTGAAAACGGCCGATCGGCTTGTGGAACACAATCAGCGTCTTGCGAGCGCCGAACATCGGCCGACTTTTCAAGATCGCGACGCCGCCCATCTGGAAGCGATCGAGTCCTGTTTCCGGCAGCGGCAGTTCGCTCCGCCGAGCGCGGCCGAGCTGGCCGAAAAGATCCGAATCCCGCCGGCCGCGATCGACAAACTCCTTGGCATCCTCCAGGAGCACGAGCGGCTGGTGGCGGTGGGCGATGGGTTGTTCTTTCATCGGGAAGCCGTCGAGAACGCCCGGCGCCTGCTGGTCGAACACCTGGAGAAGGAAGGGCGGCTGGAGAGCGTGAAGTTCAAGTATCTGCTCGGCACGACGCGAAAGTTCGCTCTGCCGCTCTTGGACTATTTCGATCGCGCCGGCTTGCTTCGCCGGGTGGGCAACACGCGATATCTGAAAGTGCGCCCTCTCGGTCCGCCTCCGCCTGTACGCTAGCCCCGCATAGCTTGCCGTCCAACGGTATCCAAGGTCGAGGCTGACCGGCTGGTCCTTTCCGGGAAATCTGTCGGGGCAACGCGCACGCGGCTGGCGAATGCCGCCCGAGCGATTCTCATCCATTTTTCCCCAAACCGCCGCCCGTCCCCGAACATAGCAGCAGGAGAAAAGACACGGGTTCGAGATTCATCACTTTGGTTCCAACCAACGGAGACCACGACCATGTTCCGGAACCTGCTCCTTGCCGCCACCTGTTTTCTCGCGACTGCCGTAGGGGCATCGACCGCATGGGCTCAGCCCGGCCATGTGCCCCAGCCGATCTTCACGCCTCCACCGCCGCCCACGTTTCACCCCCCCGTCCCGTCCTACAGGGCTCCGACGCCCACCTACCAGCCACCCGTCCACACCTACCGGGCACCGACGCCCGCGTACCAACCGCCCGTCCCCTGCTACAGGCCCCCGACGCCCACCTACCGCCCCCCCGTCCCCTCCTATCAGTCCCGCGTCTGGACCTACAAGCCCCCGACATTCACCTTCCAGCCGCCCGTGTGGCGGAGCGTTCATGTTCCCCATGTACGGCCCGACATTGTCATTCCCGGGGCCCTCATTCCTCGGCCCGACCTGGTGCTGCCCAATGGAATTCATATTCCGCAGTCGCCAACTCGAATGCCGGACATTCATATCCCACAGCCGGCAATGTGAAGCGCCCGCCGGGAGCACTATCTCCTCAAGGCTCCACGCAGCAAGTACAATGGCATCCGGCAATAACGCCGCTTTTCATCGCGATTCGGAGTCTCCGCCATGTCTGTCCGAGTTCGATGCACCAATCCCGATTGCGGCCAGCCGTATCAGGTGCCCGACGAGCAGCTCGGCCATACGGTCGTGTGTCAGAAGTGCCAGCGGTCGTTCATCCTGGGTGCTGTCAGCAAGGAGACGGCCGCGCCGGCCGCCCAGTCGGACACGGGCAAGCCGGCCCCGCCGCCGATCCGCCGTACTCTCGTCGAGCCGTCCCAGTCGCCACCGATCCGCCGTACTCTTGCCGAGCCGCCCAAGCCACCCAGCCAGCCTTCCGCCGCAGCACTCGGCAAGAAGGAGTCGGTCGCCCGGGAGGCGGGGGTGCCGGAGAAGATCGGGCGGTTCGAGGTCGAGAAGCGGCTGGGGGCCGGGGCCTTTGGGCAGGTCTACCGCGCCCGCGACCCGTTGCTGGACCGCGAGATCGCCCTGAAGGTGCCCCACGCCTCGACGCTCCAATCGGAGACCCACCGGGCGCGGGTGCTGACCGAGGCCAAGGCGGCGGCCCAACTCCGCCATCCCAACATCGTGCCGGTCTACGAGGCGGGCCGCGACGGCGACACCTATTACATCGCCTCGGCGTTCATCGAGGGGCAGACGCTGGAAGACGCCATTGACGCGAAGCGGCCCGACTTCCGCCAGGCGGCCAAGCTGGTGATGGACCTGGCCGGGGCGCTGGATTACGCGCACGAGTTGGGCGTCGTTCACCGCGACGTGAAGCCGGCCAACATCATGTTGGACCGCAAGGGCAATCCGCTGTTGATGGATTTCGGCCTGGCCCGGCTGGAGACGGCCGAGAGCAATCTGACGCACGACGGCACGGTGCTGGGCACGCCCTCCTACATGCCGCCGGAGCAGGCGGCCGGGCGGCTGGAGCTTGTCGGTCCCGCCTCGGACCAGTACAGCCTGGGGGTGGTGCTCTATGAACTGCTCTGTGGCTCGACGCCCTTCTCCGGTCCGCCGGCGATGGTGATCTCGTTGGTCATCCACCAGGAGCCGCCCTCGCCGCGGGTCGAGAATGCGGCGGTCCCGAAGGACCTGGAGACGATCTGCCTGAAGGCCATGTCGAAGAAGCGGGATCACCGCTACGCCGGTTGCCAGGCGATGGCCGAGGACCTGCGGCGATGGCTCGCCGGCGAGCCGATCACGGCGCGGCGGGTGAGCCCGGTCGAGCGGCTCTACCGCTGGTGCCGGCGGAATCCGGTGGTGGCGGGGCTTACGGCGGCGGCCGCGCTGTTGGTGGTGTTGGTGGCGGTCGTGGCGAGCGTAGGCTATGTCACCACGTCCCATGCCCGGAACCGCGCCGAGAGCGCCTTGGCTGGGGAAACCGTGGCCCGCCGCGAGGCGGAGAACGAAGCATCGCGCGCTGAAAAGGAAAAATCCCGTGCCGAAAGTGCTCTGGCTGGGGAAACCGCGGCGCGTCGCGAAGCCGAACGGGAAAGACTTCGTGCCGAAAAGCAGCTTCTTCGCGCCGAATGGTTGCTGTATGCAGGCAACATCCGCTCGGCCCAGCGAGAATGGGAAACGGACCACGTTTGGTTGGCGTGGCACTATCTCGACCTTTGCCGCGCGGACTTTCGCGGTTGGGAACACGACTATCTACGCACGTTGTTTAGCAAGAACCAGCGTACCCTCAATACCGTAACTGTGAGGAGCTTGGCCTTTAGCCCGCGCGGCAAACGGATTGCAACCGGCCACCAGGGCGGAACGCTGAAGGTATGGGACGTGGCGACGGGTGTGGAACTGCTTACGCTCAAGGGGAATCCCGGCGACGGCGACGTGGACGGCGTGGCCTTCAGCCCGGACGGCAGACGGATCGCAAGCGCGTCGAACGAGACGGTGAAGGTGCGGGACGCGGCGACGGGTCAGGAAACGCTCACGTTCAAGGGGCAGTACAGCGTGGCATTCAGCCCGGACGGCAAATGGATCGCAAGCGGCGGCCCGGATCTCAAGGTGTCGGACGCGACGACGGGCCAGGAACTGCTTACGCTCAAGTGGAACGGCCTCGTGTCCAGCGTGGCCTTCAGCCCGGACGGCAAACGGATCGTAGGCTGCGGCTGGGGGGATCTCAAGGTGTGGGACGTGGCAACGGATCAGGAAACGCTTACGTTCAAGGGGCATACCAAGGGGGTGTCCAGCGTGGCCTTCAGCCCGGATGGAAAACGGATCGCAAGCGGCAGCGCTGACAACACGCTCATGGTGTGGGACGCGACGACGGGCCAGGAACTGCTTACGCTCAAGGGGCATACCGATTCGGTTCGTAGCGTGGCCTTTAGCCCGGACGGCAAACGGATCGCAAGCGCGTCGTGGGACAAGACGGTGAAGGTGTGGGACGCGACGACGGGTCAGGAAACGCTCACGCTCAAGGGGCACACCGGCGGACTGGACGCCGTCGCCTTCAGCCCGGACGGCAAGTGGATCGCTAGCGGCGGCGTGGATGGAATGCTTAAGTTGTGGAACGCGGCGGCGGGTCGGGAACCGCTCACGCTAAGAGGGCATATCTCCTACGTAGAGAGCGTCGCCTTCAGCCCGGACGGCAAACGAATCGCAAGCGGCGGTAATGATAGGACAGTGGAGGTGTGGGACGTGGCGACGAGTCAGCAGGCGCTCACGCTCAAGGGCCATACCGCCTGGATCAAGAGCGTTGCCTTCAGCCCGGATGGAAAACGGATCGCAAGCGGCAGCGCTGACAGAACGCTCAAGGTGTGGGACGCGGCGACGGGTCAGGAACTGCTTACGCTCAAGGGGCATACCGGCGGCGTGCACAGCGTGGCCTTCAGCCCGAACGGCAAACGGATCGCAAGCGGCAGCGTGGACTGCACGCTCAAGTTGTGGGATGCGAGGACAGGCCAGGAAACGCTCACGCTCAAAGGGCGTCACGGTGGGGTGATCACCGTGGCCTTCAGCCCGGACGGCAAACGGATCGCAAGTGGCTGTTACGAAATGTGGTCAGATCAGAACGGGATTCGCGTCCAAAACTACAACACGCTCCAGGTCTGGGACGCGGCGACGGGTGAGGAAACCGTCACGCCCGCGCATACGATCGCCGTGTATAGTGTGGCCTTCAGTCCCGACGGGAGGCGGATCGCAAGCGGGGGCCGTGACAAGACGCTGAAGGTGTGGGACACCGCGACGGGTCGGGAAATGCTCGCGACCACGAGGCAAAATGCTATGGTGATGAGCGTGGCCTACAGTCCGGACGCGACGCGGATCGTAAGCGGCAGCGGGGACGGAACGCTGACGGTTTGGGACGCGGCCACGGGCCAGGAAAGGCTCACGCTCAAAGGACATACCGACGAGGTGTCCAGCGTGGCCTTCAGCGCGGATGGCAAACGTATTGTAAGCGGCAGCGTGGACAGGACGCTCAAAGTTTGGGATGTGGCAGCCAATCAGGAAACGCTTACGCTCGACGACGTGCGCGGTGCTAAGGTGAACAGCCTGGCCTTCAGCCCGGACGGCGAACGGATCGCAAGCGGCAGTGACGACCCCACGCTGAAGGTGTGGGACGTGGCGACGCGTCAGGAAGCGCTCACGCTCAGTGGGCATACCCGTTGGGTGTTCGGCGTGGCCTTCAGTCCGGACGGCAAGCGGATCGTCAGCGCCAGTGGGGACAAGACGCTGAAGGTGTGGGACGCGGCGACGGGCCAGGAAACGATCACCCTCCAAGGGCATAGCGATATGGTGATCAGCGTAGCCATCAGTCCGGACGGCAAGCGGATCGCAAGCGGCGGTTGGGAGGGCACGCTGAAGGTGTGGGACGCGGCGACGGGTCAGGAAACGCTGACACTCAAAGGGCACGCCGGCGCGGTGAGCAGCGTGGCCTTCAGCCCGGACGGCAAATGGATCGCAAGCGGCGGCGCGGACGCCAAGCTGAAGGTCTGGGACGCGGCGACGGGTCAGGAAACACTCGCCTTCAAAGGGCATGCCGGCGGGGTGAACAGCGTGGCCTTCAGTCCGGACGGCAGACGGATCGCAAGCGGCGGCGCGGACGCCAAGCTGAAGGTCTGGGACGCGGCGACGGGTCAGGAAACACTCGCCTTCAAAGGGCATGCCGGCGGGGTGAACAGCGTGGCCTTCAGTCCGGACGGCAGACGGATCGCAAGCGGCAGCCAGGACGAGACGCTGAAGGTGTGGGACGCGGCGACGGGTCAGGAGACGCTCACGCTCAAAGGGCATGCCGGCGAAGTGCGCAGCGTGGCCTTCAGCCTGGACGGCAAACGGATCGCAAGCGGCAATCACGACGGAGCGGTGACGGTCTGGGATGCGAGCCTTTCCGCAGATTCGGCGAATGAAAAGCGTGAAAAGTGATGTCTTGGGACCGGCGCGACGAAACCTGCCGTGCCGGCCGATCCCAGCCGCGCCGCGGTGGCCTTCAGCCGCGGAGCGGCGACATGCAATAGCCTGGGGCGTTAGCCCCAGGGACGGAAGCGCGGGAACGCCCGCCAGCCCCGGAGGGGCGACACGGCTTTGTCCGCGACATCACGGCCAATTCGTCGAGGCAATGGCTCCGCGAAGCGCCCATGTCGCCCCTCCGGGGCTGAGGGATTGGATGGCACCGATTCCCTGGGGCTTACGCCCCAGGCTATTGCATGACGCCGCTCCGCGGCTATTGCATGACGCCGCTTTGCGGCTAGACTGTGGATCATGGGGACCGATTCTTAGCCCCAAGAACCCAAAGGCAAGAACAACCGCCAGCCCCGCAGGGGCGACACCCGGAATAGGAACCATGACCAGCAGCTACACGAGCCTCAACTATCACATCGTCTTCAGCACCAAGTATCGCAAGCCCGGTTTGACCGACGCGATCCGATCAGAGACCTACCGCTACATCGCGGGCATCATCGCCAACAAGCGGGGCCAGGTGCTTGAAATAGGAGGCGTCGCCGATCATATTCACCTTGTGACATCGTGCCCGCCGACCATTGCCCTGGCGGATTTTGTCCGCGACATCAAGGCCAATTCATCGAAATGGCTCCGCGAAGAGAAGAGCCGGCGCGATTTCCAGTGGCAGACGGGTTACGGCGCGTTCACCGTCAGCCGTTCTCAAGTCGACGTGCTTCGGCGATACGTTCGCAGCCAGCCGGAGCACCATCGCAAGCGATCGTTCGAGGATGAGTTTCGCATGATCTTGAAGCGACACGGGATTTCGTTCGATGAGAAATACCTTTTCGAGGCCGAATACCATGGCTGATCGCGCCGTGTCGCCCCTCCGGGGCTGGCGGGTCGTTTGGGACCATGTTCCTGGGGCTTACGCCCCAGGCTATTGCATGACGCCGCTCCGCGGCTTGCCGGCGGCCATACCGCGGCTTGCCGGCGGCCGTGCCGGGGCTTGCCGGCGGCCGTGCCGGGGCTTGCCGGCGCCATACCGCGGCTTGCCGGCAGCCGTGCCGGGGCTTGCCGGCGCCATACCGCGGTTTGCCGGCGGCCCTGCCGCGGCTTGCCGGTGCCATGCCGCGGCTTGCCGGTGCCATGCCTATGCGTAGATGGGAATGGCGTCCAAACATCGCAACCAACGCCCAGTTCTTGAATCTATGGAACACTCGCAAACTTGGCTTATCGGCGGCGACCCCCGCTGCGACATCGTCGTGGACCAGCCAACGGTCTCCGGGCGGCACTGCCGGTTGACGCGGACTAACGAGGGACTGGTGATCGAAGACCTCCAGTCGACCAACGGCACCTTCGTCAACGGCCGGCGGATCGAAGGGCCGACCAAGGTGACCAAGGCCGACACGATCACCCTGGGAAGAAGCGTGCCGATGCCCTGGCCGGAGGAGAGTTTTCGCCCTGCTCCCGAGCCGATTCGTGTGAAAGGGCCCGCCGCGGATCGCCCTGAGCCTGCGGCTAAATCCCCTCAGCTCGCGGCTACATCCCCTTACCCCGTCCCTCACCCCGTCCCTCTCCCGGCGGGAGAGGGGGAAAGATGTATTCGCATCGGGCGGCTGCCGGATAACGACGTTGTGTTGGACTACCCGATCGTTTCCAGTCACCACGCGCGGATCGTTCTCGAAGAGGGCCAGGCGTGGCTGGAAGACTGCGACTTGCGCAACGGCACGGCCGTCGGCTCGCCGGGAAATCGGATCAAGCGGGCCAGGTTGTCGCCCGGCGACGTGGTCTACTTCGGCACCCTGCGCGTGCCCGCGGCACGGCTGCTGGCCGGCGGACTGGCGCTGGGCAGCCAGCCGTACACGTCCTTGAAGGTCGCCGGGCAAGTGACCATCCTGGGCCGGGCGAAGACCTGTGACATCGTGCTGGACGATCACCACGTGTTGCGCCGCCATGCCCGGCTGGTGCGATCCGGCCAACAGGTGACCATCGAAGACCTCGGCTCCTCCCACGGCACGTTCGTCAACGGCCAGCGGATCACCGCGCCGAAGGTGCTCCGGCCGGGCGACCTGGTGGCCATCGGCCGCTATACCCTGAAACTCACCCCGGAGGGCGACCTCGAACAGCGCGACTACCGCGGCAACGTCTGCATCGAGGCCCAGGGCGTGACCATCGACGTGCCCGGCCGCCGGCTCCTGGAGGGCATCTCCTTGACGATCTACCCTTCGGAGCTGGTCGCCCTGATGGGTCCCAGCGGGGCGGGCAAGACCACGCTGATGAATGCCCTGAACGGCTACACGCCGCCCACGGCCGGAAGCGTGTTGTTCAACGGCCGCGACCTGTACGCCCATTATGCCGAGTTCCAGGGCGTGGTGGGCTACGTGCCCCAGGACGACATCATGCACCGCGACCTGACCGTCGGCCAGGCGCTCTACTACACCGCCCGGCTCCGCCTGCCCAACGATTTCAGCGAAGGCGAGATCCACAAGCGGATCCAGGACGTGATCGCCGAGCTGGGCCTGGAGGGCACTGAGAACGTGCTCATCGGCTCGCCGGAGAAGAAGGGCATCAGCGGCGGCCAGCGCAAGCGGGTCAACCTGGCCATGGAGCTGTTGACCGACCCGGCCGTGCTGTTCCTCGACGAGCCGACCTCCGGCCTTTCCAGCGAAGACGCCCTGATGGTCATGAAGCTCTTGCGCAAGCTGGCCGACGGCGGCAAAACGATCGTCGTCACCATCCACCAGCCGAGCCTGGAGGCCTACCGGCTGCTGGACAACCTGATCCTCGTCTCGAAGGACGCCAAGTCGCCGGAGCCGGGGCGGCTGGCCTATTTCGGGCCGGCCTATCCCCAGGCCATCGACTTCTTCAACCCCGACGGCGTGCCGGGTCTGAAGCCGGGCCAGGACCCCTCGCCCGACGAAGTGCTCCGCGGCCTGGCCAAAGACAAGACGGCCGCCTGGGTCGAGCGTTACGAGGTCTCGCCGCTGAAGCGACAGTTTGTCGACGCTCGTGCGGGCAAGCAGCCCGTCGAGCACGGCCAGAAGGACCAGCGAAAGACCCACCGGGCCTTCGGCTTCGGCCAGTGGTGGACGCTCGTGCGGCGGTGCCTGGCTATCAAGCTCCGCGACACGGCCAACACCGCCATCCTCATGGCCCAGGCGCCGATCATCGCCCTGCTGGTGGTGCTGGTCTTCAGCAAACAAACCGCCGTGAAGGTCACCCAGGAGAACTGGCAGTCGGTGGCCAACGCCAATTCGATCACGGTCTTCCTGCTGGCGCTGGCCGCGCTCTGGTTCGGCTGCTCGAACTCGGCCCGCGAGATCGTCGGCGAATGGGCCATCTATCACCGCGAGCGGATGGTCAACCTGAAGATCCCCTCCTACATCGGCTCGAAGTTCATGGTGCTCGGCGGGCTGTGTCTGTTGCAGTGCGCCGTGCTGCTGGGCATCGTCTACTGGGTGCCGGCCTGAAAGGCCCCTGGCTGCCGATGTTTCTCCTGCTGCTGCTGGCGGCCTTGGTCGGGCTGGGCATCGGGCTGACGATCTCCGCGTTGGCGCGGACCTCGGAGGTGGCCATTGCCCTCTTGCCGCTGATCCTCTTGCCGATGGTGATCCTGGCGGGCATCCTGCAGCCGGTCCACGAGATGAACGCGCCCATGCAGTGGCTGGCCCAGGTGATGCCCTCGCGTTGGGCCTTCGAGGGGCTCTTGCTATTGGAAGTCGAGGATCGCCCCAAGTGGACGCCGCCGGTGCTGCCCCGCCCGCCCGGCCAACCGCCGCAGGCTCCGGCGGCGGCCGGAAAACCCCCCGCCGCCGAGCAGCCGAAAGAGCAAGACATGGCCGAGCGCTACTTCCCGCAGCAAGACGAACGCATGGGGACGCGAGCCAGCGGCGTCGCGCTGGTTGCGATGCTCGTCCTGCTCGTGGGGGCGATCTACATGATACTCCAGTCCCGCGACGTCCATTAACGTAGCAGGCACACTCCGTGTGCCGTCCGCGGCTGACGGCACACGGAGTGTGCCTGCTACTTTCTCGGCGCCGCAGCAGTGGCCGTCTCCTGCCGGGAGGGCTATGGCTGGATGGCCTCCAGCCGCTGGAGTCGCTCGGCCGTGGGCGGGTGGGACTTGAAGAAATGGTCGCGGATCTGCCGCAGCGTCTCGTCGACCGGGCCTCCGGATTGGCCCTGCTTCGGCTCCAGACCCTTGCTGGTGAAATAGGCGAGCAAGTGCCGCATGCCCGACAACGCCTCGTCGCGGCTGCGGCCGGCACGGCGCATGGCCCGGTACGCCCAGGCATCGGCCTCTTCCTCCTGGTCCTTGGAGTATCCCAGGGCGATCGCCAGATAAGCCGCCTGGGCCAGGGTGCCGGCCGCTTCCCCGCCCACTTGCGAGGCCCGCGCCGCATAGGTCATCTTCTTCAGCACGTGCTTGAGCTCCTGGTGCCCGATCTCGTGGGCCAGGATGAACTGCAGCTCCGCATCCGGTTTGGCAAAGTTGAGGCATCCGGTGTTCACGTAGATGTAGCCGCCGATATGCGCAAAGGCGTTGACCTCGTCGTCCTGGACCACCTCCAGCGTGAAGACGAGCTCCTTGCGGGTCCGCTGTTGGACGATCGGCCCGATCAACCGCTGGAGGCGCTCCATGACCTCGGGCGGACGCAAGAACGCATGCTCGCGGGCCAGCGTCGCGTGTACCTGCCGGCCGACTTGCTGCTCTTCGTTCCAGGAAAGGGCCAACACCTCCTGGCCCATGTCGTCCACGGTCCGGGAGACCTTGTGGCCCAAGTCGAAGATCTGCTTGATGGGGTTGGCGGGCGGCGTGGGCGCCGGTGGTGAAGGAGTTTCGACTTCCCCGCCCCGGGCAGTGGCCGCCGGTTTCTGCTCTAAAGTAGCAGGCACACTCCGTGTGCCGTCCGCTTTCTCCGCGGGCGGCGGTGGGGAGGAGGAGGGTTTCTCCGGCGGGACCGGAGTCGGGATCTTTGCTTCGGGCTTTTCCGGGCCCCGCAAGATATCCTTCACGTCGCCGAGGATCTCGTGCGAGACCTTGCCCGCCTCGCCCACGACCTCCTTCGCCGCGTGGCCGCCTTCGCCGGCGGCCTCCTTGACGACGTTGTGGACGATCTTGCCGGGCACCTCGGCGGCCTTGTCCACGGCCCGCTCCGCACCCTCGACGATCCCCTTGTGAACGTCGCTGCCGATGTCCTTGGCCCCCTCGCGGATCGAGTCCCGCGTCTGCCGGCCCTCGTTGCGGATGAGCCAGACGGTCAGGCCGAGGAACAGGACCGCCGCCGAGCCGAGCACCAGATATTTGATCACGTCGTTCTGTCTCATGGGACTTCCCCCGATGCGTGTTGGTCTGCCGAAGTAGCAGGCACACTCCGTGTGCCGTCCGCTGTGTCCCGCCCGCCGTGTGCCGTCCGCCGTGTGCCGTCCGCTGTTTCCCGTCCGCTGTTTCCGCCACCGCGGGCGGACGGCACACGGAGTGTGCCTGCTACTTTGAGTTCGCCGCCTCGCCCGCTACGGTCCGATAATACGCCAGGCTCTCCCTCCGGTCGGCCTTGCTCCGCTCGGTACGCCACGGCGTCCGCTCGACCTCCACTCGCCCGCCTCACTTGTCCGCCGGAACTCGAGCCACGCGGAAGCCCGCGAGGTTGTTGCGCCACTGGGCGCGTGGCTGCCGCGGTTCGCCGACCGGCAGCGGTCCGCCAGGTCGCACCAGGCGCCGCCGCGGAACACGCGGTTCGAGCCACCAGGTGGACCCGCCGGATTGTCCGCTGGCGAGTTTGCGTAGTAGTAGTAACCGGTATCATACCAATCCTGGCACCACTGCCACACGTACCCGTGCATGTCATAAAGCCCCCAGGCGTTCGGCTTTTTCTCGCCCACCGGGTGCGGCTCGCCCGCTGAGTTCGTGGTAGACCACGCATACTCACCCAGCCGCGACGCATCGTCTCCGAAGAAATAGCGCGTCGTGCTCCCCGCCCTGCAGGCATATTCCCACTGCGCCTCCGTTGGTAACTGGAACTTTCCTCCCTCTTCGCCCGACTTTGCGTTGAGCTTGTCGATAAACTGCTGGCAGTCGTCCCAATTTTGCCACATGACAGGGTTCGTCGGCCGCCCGCCGCCGCCCGGATTGCCACCCATCAACACTTCCCATTGGCGGTTCGTCACCAGATACTTGCCGATGTAGAACGGCTTGGTGATCCGCACCCGGTGCTGCGGCTTCTCGTCGGCAGCGGCATCCTTGTCCGAAGCGGGCGAGCCCATCAGGAACTCGCCGGCCGGGATCAGTACCATCTCCAGCTTCACCCCCCCGCCCAGCTCGACGCTGGTCTCCTTCGAGTTCGTGGGAAGATTGCTCGGGGACGTTTTCCCAGCGGTGCTCGCTGGCGCGGCGGGCTCCGTCCCGCTCGTCGCTGGGCCCGGCTCCGTTGGCTGTGGCTTAGCCGGCTTGACCTCGGGTTCCTCCGCCAGAACTCGGGAGACGCGGAAGCCCTGGCCGCCGAACCCGAGCCCGAGCCTGGAGTCTACGCGGGCCGCCGAACGGCAATAACTGGCGGCGCGGTGGTAGTAGCCGCCGCGGGCCACGCGGGACGAGCCCGCCGTAGGCCCCGTCGTAACGTCCGTCGGCCCATACCAGCCCACACACTACTCGCATACGTTCCCGTGCATGTCGTAGAGCCCCCAGGCGTTCGGCTTCTTTTCGCCTACAGGGTGCGTCGTGTCGCGCGAGTTCGCAGAATACCATGCGTAGTCGCGCAGCCCCGATGCATCGTCCCCAAAGCAATAACGCGTCGTACTTCCAGCGCGGCAGGCATATTCCCACTGGGCTTCGTTCGGCAATTGGAACCTGCCTCCCCCCGGGCCGGACTTCGCGTTGAGCTTCGCCAGGAACTGCTGACAATCATCCCAACTGACCATTTCCACCGGGTTCTTGATCCCTTTGAAAAGGCTGGGATTGCTCCCCATCACCGCTATCCACTGTTCCTGCGTGACCAGATACTTGCCCAGGTAGAACGGCCGTGTGATCCGCACCCGGTGCTGCGGCTTCTCGTCGGTGGAGGCGTCCTTGTCCGACTCCGGCGAGCCCATCAGAAACTCGCCCGCCGGAATCAGCACCATCTCCATCTTCACCCCGCCGCCCAACTCGACGCTGATCTCGTCCAACTTCGTGGTAAGGCTGCTTGGGGACGTTTTCCCAGCGGTGGTCGCCGGCGCGGCGGGCTCCGTCCCGCTCGTCGATGGGCCGGGCTGCTCGTTATGCGGCAGAGGGAGTGTGACTTCTGCGTGGCCCGGAGCGGACGGCACACGGAGTGTGCCTGCTACTGTCTTGGGCTCCAGCGTCACACGCAGGACCTCTTCTTCCCCACGGCGCACGGTGAACGACTTGCTCACCGACTGGTAGTCGCCGGAAGTAACCAGCAGGTCGTGTCCGCCCGCCTTCAACCGCAGCGGCTCCTTCAGGCCCGCGATGTCGATTACGTCGCCGTCGACCTTCACCGTGACCTGGGCCGCCGGATCGCTCAGCTCGATCTTCACCGTGCCGCTGCCGGTTTGGATCGAGAGCACAATCGCGAGTAACCCCCCGGCGGCGGCTGCGAAGCCCGCCAAGGCCAGCCACTTCCACCAGGCACGGCCGCGCCCGGCGGAAGAGGCCAAAGCTGCCGCGCCCCGCCAGACGGCCGTCGTCGCAGCGACAAGGGCGGCGGGCACGCGGACCCGCGACGCTGTTCCGCCCGACGCGCTCGGCGACGCCTGCAGCTTTTCCCATGAATTACGAGCGGGGAGCGACGTCTCGGGTAGCGCCAGCAGGGCCTCCAAGTCGGCTGCCAACTCTGCGGCGCTCTGATACCGCTCCTCGGGTTTCTTCTTCAGCCCTCGGGCCAGAATCCGGCAAACCGCGTCGGGCAACTGCGGCGACAACTGCCGCGGATCGGGCACCGGCTGGTGACAGTGCATATAGCCCAGCGCCCCGGCGCGGCGTCGCCGAAGGGGTCCTGGCCGGTCAGCAGGCAGTAATAAGCGCAGACCAGCGAATACAAGTCGCTGCGGCCGTCCACCTTGCCGCCCTGCCACTGCTCCGGCGACATGTAGGCCGGCGTGCCAAAGATCGAGCCGTCCTGGGTCAGCCGGCTCTCGCTGAACTGCGAACGGGCCAGGCCGAAGTCGGCCACCTTGGTCACGCCGTTGCGGGTCCGCATGAGGTTGGCCGGCTTGATGTCGCGGTGGATCAAGCCCAACTGGTGGGCCGCATCGAGGCCGGCGGCCGCGTCGCGGATCGCCCGCGTGGCCTCGCGCCAGGGCATCGGCCGGCCTTCGCTCACCGCGTCGTCCAGCGACTGCCCGTCCACGTACTCCATAGCGATATAGACCAGGCTGCCCTCCTGGCCGACCGAGTAGACGGTCACAGCATTGGTGTGGTGCAGCTTGGCCGCCAGCCGGGCCTCGCGGAGGAACCGCTTCAGGCGATCTTCCTTGGCGGCAAAGCGGGCCGGCAGCGTCTTGATCGCCACGTCGCGGTCCAGGCTGGGGTCGTGGGCCAGCCAGACCTCGCCCATGCCGCCTTGGCCCAGTTTTCGGCGAACCGTGTAAGGTCCGATCTTCTCTGGCGGGGAACCCCCTGCGGGCGAGGCCAAGCCGGGGGCCGGGGGCCGGGCGTCGGGGGCCGGGGGTCGGGAACTCCCTGCGGGCGAGGCCAGCCCGGGCGGCACCGCCATCTTCGCCTGGCCCTCGATGCGACTAATACGCTCGCCGGCTGCCGACCCGGGGGAAGCCGGCGGCTGGGCAGTGCCCACCTCGTCGGCCTTCATCTCCACGGTGAAGCCCGTGCCGCACTTCTTGCAGGTCGTGCGGCTGCCAAGGTTCTCCTCCCGGACCGTGTATTTCTGCCCGCAGTCCGGGTTCGGACATCGGATCGTAATCGGCATAGCATCACCCGTCGAGCGGTCCCGAGGGGAGTTCCCCGTTGCCCACCATCCTAACAATCTGTGCCAAGGGCGGCAACCCTTGCCAGAGAGACGACTGAGGTCCCTATCAATCTATTCGGGCGGCGAAGGCGTTCTTGGGGAAAAGGGGTACGCGCCCAGCAGCGACTGCAACTCGCGGATTTCCGTATCCTGGCAGAACATCCGGTACCAGTCGGCCCAAGACTCCCGGAACCTTTGCGGCCTGGGCATAAGGTAAGCGTTCACGGGGACTGTCCCGATTTTCGCGGCGAAGACGGTGTTGCCTTGCAAACGGTCGTGATCGCCGCGAAAATGGGACTGTCCCCTTCGGCACTGCCAGGGGGACAGGTCCATGTTTTCGGCCTTACGTCCAACGGCGAAAGGCGCCTTCTCGCCGAAAAATGGACCAGTCCCCGACGTGGCCGAACGCTTACGACATGAGTTGGCTACAATAGCTGATCGGCAGGCAATGCCTATTCGGGAGGAAACCATGTCCAACCAACAGGAAGACAAGACGGTACGACGGCTGGGTCGAAGGGCGTTTCTCAAGGGCGGCACGCTGTTGCTGGCAGGTTCCGCCCTGTTGCCCGGCCGTCTGCTTGCGTCGGCCGGCGACAAGCCCAAGCTGCGACTCGGGTTGGTGACGGACCTCCACTACGCCGATAAGCTGCCCAGTGGCAGCCGCTGCTTTCGAGAATCCATTGCGAAGGTTGCCGAGGCGGCAAAGCGTTTCGACCAGGAGAAACCGGACCTTGCCGTCTGCCTGGGCGACCTGATCGACTCGGCAGCCTCTCTGGATGCCGAGAAAGGCTACCTCGCGCGGATCATCAAAGAGTTCTCAGGCATCCCCGGCAAGCATCATTTCGTGCTCGGGAACCATTGCGTGGAAAACCTGACGAAGCCCGAGTTTCTGGGGATCGTCGGGCAGCAGAAGTCCTACTACTCGTTCGATGCGGCGGGCTGCCATTTCGTGATTCTCGACGCCTGCTTCAACAGTGAGGGAGCGCCGTATGGTCGCAAGAACTTCACGTGGGGCGACGCCAAGCTCCCGCCCACCGAATTGGAGTGGCTGCAAGACGACCTTCGTCAATCAGCCCACAAGAGCATCGTCTTCGTCCATCAGTGCCTCGACGTGGTCCCGCCCTTCGGCGTGAAGAACGGCTCGGAGGTTCGCACAATCCTCGAGGCATCCGGCAAGGTCCTGGCCGTGTTGCAGGGGCACTATCACTGGGGGAACTACCAGGAGGTCGGCGGCCTGCACTACTGCACCATGTCCGCCGTCGTCGAAGGATCGGGACCGGAGAACAACGCTTACGCCGTCATGGACATTCTCCCGGACGGCGTTATTCGCATCACCGGTTTCCGGAAACAGAAGAGCCATCGGTGGTCTTAGTCGATGCGAAACGCGAGAATCCGCTTGCTTTCACTTCGGCATTGATCCTGCTACAATCGGCGCGTGATGCACGACACTCGAAAACATCTGCCCATGGTCCTGGCCTTGGTCTGCGCGGCTGCCGTCGCCCGTGCGGCCGACGAGGGACCCATTGCGGGAGAGAACGTTCATCTGCGGGGCAGCCTCGACCAGTGCCGCATTCGCTTCCAGCACCAGAAGCAGGGACACGTAGCCTTCCTCGGCGGTTCGATCACGGAAATGGACGGCTACCGGCCGATGGTCTGCCGCTGGCTCCAAGCGCGGTTCCCGCAGACCCGGTTCACCTTCACCCAGGCGGGCGTGGCGTCGACCTGCTCGACGACGGGGGCCTTCCGGCTCGCGACCGACGTGCTGGACAAGGGCCCGGTCGACCTGCTGTTCATCGAGTTCGCCGTCAACGACGACCAGGACGCAGCCCATAGCCGCCAGGAGTGCATCCGCGGCATGGAAGGCATCGTGCGGCAGTGCCTGGCCCGCAACCCGCGGATGGACCTGGTGATCACCTACTTTGTCAACCCCGAGATGCTGGCGACGCTCCGCGCCGGCAAGACGCCGCTTTCGATCGCGGCCCACGAGGAAGTGGCCGAGCACTATGCCGTTTCCACGGTGAACCTTGCGCGGGAGGTGGCCGGGCGGATCGTGTCGGGCCGGCTGACCTGGGCCCAGTACGGCGGCGTCCACCCGGCGCCGTTGGGCAATGCGATCGCGGCGCGGATGATCGAGGGCCTTTTCGACCGGGCGTGGAGCCGGCCGCCGGCAGTCGGCGAGGAGCCGGTCCCGCACTCCCAGCCCCAGCCGTTGGACCCGTTGAACTACCAGCGGGGCCGCTTCATCGATCCGGGCCAGGCCGTCGTCCGCGGCGGCTGGAAGCTGGGCGTACCGGATTGGTCCAAGCTCAAGGGGGCCACCCGCTCGCGATTCACCGGGATTCCCCTGCTCTCGGCCGACGAGCCCGGCGCCCTGCTCACGCTGGAGTTCAGCGGAACGGCCGTGGGGGCCTATGTTCTGGCGGGGCCGGATGCCGGGGTCGTCGAAGCCCGGCTGGACGAAGGCCCGTGGGTGGACGTCGATCTCTATCACCGCTTCAGCGCCGGCCTGCACTACCCGCGGACCGTGATCTTCGCCGCCGAGCTGTGCCCGGCCGGCACACGCTCACGCTGCGCGTCAGCGACAAGACCCGCAGCCAGGGCCATGCCGCGCGGATCGTCAAGTTCGTGGCAAATTGAGTACTCCTCTCGCTCCGCGAGAGGGATAACGTCACGCAAGGCGTGACGAATACGGACCCAAGGAGACTTTCCATGAGACGGTCCCGGTTTCGATGGCGGCTGCTGGCGGTCCTGTTGGTCCTCCTGCCAGGCTGCGTCCAGTTGACCGGCCAGCGGATCACCTGGTGCTACGACCGGGCGAAGGACGAGTTGCAAGTTCTCATCGACTACGATGGCATTCACGATTCCGGCAACGACAACAACGGCAAGGGGACCGAGCAGATCCCCCCGTTTGTCCGCGAGGGCAACGTGATGCTTCTCGACTGGCCGTTCCAGTTGGACATGGCCGAACTGCGTAAGAAGGCAGATGAAAAGGCAGAGAAGAGCGGACCGGAGTTGCTCGAAAGGGATTGGGCCCGGCTCTTCCTGTCGTTGAAGACCGAAGCCGTCGGTTACTATCGTGAGCCGGACGGCCGCATCGGCGCGGTTCAGCGGATCACGGTGCCCCGGGCGAGCGAGTTTCTTGCCAAGGCCAATGGCCTGATCAGCCGCCAAATCCTGGAAGCGTCGCCGGTCTCCGACGAGACGATGAAGCGGACGGTCGACCGGATTTGCACCGCGGCCCGGCAGGGGCACACCTGGATCAGACTCGACGGCCAGTCGATCCGCATCGACGTGCCCGTCCACCCCGATGAATGGGCCGGCTTCAAGGTCCAGCATCTCCACGAGGCAGCCAAGTGCGTCGCCGATTTCCTGGCGCCGAAGGCTACCACGCATGAGAAAGTGGCCTATCTAGGGCTCCTGCAAGGGTTGACCTCCGCGCCGATTTCCTACCTTGAAAGGGACGACCGGGTGGAATTCGTGCTGGGCCGTGCGAAGACGCCCAGCACCGCGCGCTTTCAAATCCGCAGCGACTACGAGCCGAGCCTGGAAAAAGTCGTTGCGAAATCCGTCAAGACCAACGTCGACCAGACGGCAGCCGACGCCCTGCTCCAGCCAAACGCCGCTGCCTGCGACCGGATTCGAGCCCTGCTCGACTGGGGCCCGCCGGAGGACCGCGTGCGAGCGTTGATGTCGGCTGCGCAAGGCGGCGACGCGGCGCGAAAGACGGCGGCGATCGCGCAGTTGGCCTCCTGGGCTCGGCGATGGAACGAGGAGCACGGCGTTCCGCAGGCGCCCACGATCGAAGGCGGCTCGTTCGACCCCGTGGCCTGGAACAAGTGGTACGCCGCCATGCGGCAGTACCCCGTGTTCATGGGACCGGAAACGTTGAAACCGACACCGCAGCAAGGGAAGAAGTGATCGTCGGGGTCCGCCACACTCTTTCGGGTTATTGTTCTGAGCGGGCAAGTTGGCAATACTTGAATTGGCCGGCAACGGCACGACTGGCAGGGAGCGTCAGACAGGCGTTCGTGGGCCCGACAAGAGTGGCTCCGGCCGATCCCGGTGCGCCGGCGTCCGCAGGAGCCATCGTGGGCGGTCCTTTCGCCCACGCGGGCGTTGACCTCGGCAGAACCGAGGAAGAATCGGGCCTGACGCCCTACACCCCGCTTTCCGTTCGACGGGTCGAACGGAGATTCTCGGGATGGAACACCCAGCCGTGTCGGTTGCGGCCACCAGCTTACCGCCCCGGCCGGCCCCCGGGGCGGCGTGGTTTCTTGAGGCGTAGCATGGGCATTCTTGCCCGTGCTTTCTGTATCCCACGGGTGGCGGGTAGGGTGGGACAAGGCCGCCGTGGCGGCCGATGGCCCACCGAGAGCCGGCAGGAATGGTGGGCCGGCGCTCGCCCAAGCGAGCTTGTCCCACCCTACCATCGCCCGTTGACGTTCGCCAGGCCGCGGGCGAAAATGCACAGGCCGTCTGCTACCATATCGGTCCGTTGCTGGAGTGCTCGGGTGTCGCACGACGACTTCGATATCGACAGCCTGGCCGCCTACCTGCACCTTTTGCCCCAACAGGTGGTGCGGCTGGCAGACCGTGGCAAACTGCCGGGACGAAAAGTCGGCGGGCAATGGCGGTTCTCCCACGCCGAAATGCACCACTGGTTGGAGGAACGGATCGGACTGTCGGACGAGGAGGAGCTGCTCCACTTCGAGGGCGTCCTGCAAAGGGCGCACGGCGCGGCGCCGCCGGAGATTGTGATCGCCCAAATGTTGCCCGTTGAGGCCATCGCCATCCCCCTGCCCGCACGCACCCGCAACTCGGTCTTCCAGACCATGGTCGAGAAGGCTTCAGCGACCGGCTGGCTCTGGGACCCGGACAGGATGGCCGAGGCGATTCGCACGCGCGAAGAGATGTTTCCCACGGCCCTGGACAACGGCGTGGCCCTGCTCCACCCTCGGCGGCCGATGTCCAGCATCCTCGGCCAGGCCTTCTTGGCCCTGGGACGGACCACCACCGGCATCCCCTTCGGGGCCGGCCACGGCACGCTCACCAACGTCTTTTTCCTGATCTGCTCCGTCGACGACCGCGGCCACCTGCGGACTCTGGCCCGGCTCAGCCGCATCCTCGGCTCCCCCGGATTCCTCGCGGCGCTGCGCGAGGTCCCCGATGCGCAAGCGGCACACGAGTTGATCTCCAAGACCGAGAACGAATTGCCCGGGTAGCCAAGGCGGCAGGCACACGCCGTGTGCCGTAATCGGCGGTCGGCACACGGCGTATGCCTGCTGCCATTCGCGGGTAATAAGCATGGCGCTTTCCATACTCCTTATCGGTGATCTCAACCGGGCCGAGTTCCGCGAGGCCCAAGAGGCGGCGCGGCGGCTGGGGGATCTTCTCGGAGTGTCCGACGCCGCGGCCGCGGCCGATGCGATCGCCTCGGGACGGACCACGCCGGACCTGATCGTCGTCGCCCAGGCCTTTCCCGGGGAGTTCTCCGCCGCAGCGATCGAGCGCCTCCGCAGGCTGGCGCCGCTGGCCCGGGTGGTCGGACTCCTGGGCCCCTGGTGCGAAGGGGAGACGCGCACGGGCAAACCCTGGCCGGCCGCCATTCGGCTCTACTGGCACCAATGGCTGCCCCGCGCCGCTGAGGATCTCCGCCGCCTGGACGGCGGGCAGACCTCGAACTGGTCTCTGCCGGTCACGGCCAGCGAAGAGGAGCGACTGTTGGCGATGGCCGATCGGCCCTGGCAGCAGCGGCGGGGACGGGTGGCCATTCACTCGCCTTGGGCCGAGATGCACGCCTGGCTGGCCGACGCCTGCCGCCTCCGCGGTTACACGCCCGTGCGGCTTTCTGCGGCGGCCGGTCCATGCGACCGGGGCGCGGCGGCCGACGCCCTGTTGTTCGACGGCACGGACTGCCAGGACCACGAGCTGGCCGAGCTTGCGCGGCTGGCGGCGGTGGTCCGGCCCGCGCCGGTGGTGGTGCTCTTGGACTTTCCCCGCGTGGAAGACCGCGACCGGGCCCTGGCGGCGGGGGCGGCGGCGGTGCTGGCCAAGCCGCTGTTGTTGGAAGATCTTTTCTGGCAGTTGGACGCGGTTTGGCCGGCGCCGTATTCCTCACGCTCCGCGCGAGGGCCCGCGTCACGCGGAGCGTGACGAGTACGATGGCCGGCGTATAATTGAGCAAATGTGCGGACGATTCACCCTCCGAGCCCCGGCCGGCGTGATCGCCGAACAGTTCTCGCTGTTCGAGGTGGCCCCCTTTACCCCCGCCTACAACATCGCCCCCACGCAGCCGGTGGCGACCATCGTCGCCGTGCAGCCGGTGGCGACCATCGTCGCCGTGCAGCCGGTGGCGACCATCGTCGCCGTGCAGCCGGTGGCGACCATCGTCGCCGTGCAGCCGGCGGCGACCGTCGCCGCGGCTTCCCCAGGCTCCTCTCGGGAGCTGATCTGGATGCACTGGGGTCTGGTGCCCAGTTGGGCCAAAGAGCGTTCCGCCGGCAGCCGCATGATCAACGTCCGGGCGGAGACCGTGGCCCAGAAGCCGGCCTATCGCGCCGCCTTTCGCCGCCGCCGCTGCCTGGTGTTGGCCGACGGTTTTTACGAGTGGCAGCGGCTGGACGGCAAGAAGCGGCCCTACTTCATCCACCTTCGCAGCGACCGGCCTTTCGCCTTCGCCGGACTTTGGGAGCACTGGCAGGGTCTCGAGGAGGAGACGCTTCAGTCCTGCGCGTTGGTGACCACCGAGGCCAACGAGCTGATGCGGCCGATCCACGACCGCATGCCGGTAATCCTGCCCGAGGCTGAGTATGCCCGCTGGCTCGATCCCTCGTTGGACTCGCCCGAGTCGCTGTTGCCGCTGTTGCGTCCTTACCCCAGCGAGGCGATGGCGGCCTATCGGGTGAGCACTTACGTCAACAATCCGACGCACGACGCGCCGCTCTGCGTCGTGCCGGAGCCGGCGCTGTTCTGAGCCGGCAGGCTGGGTCGAGCGCAGCGAGCCCCACCAAGCCTTTGCTTGTGCGGACTTCTCCGGCGTATGATAGTAGGATGACGAGAGCGGCGAGTTGGGGTGGACTCCGGCCTCACCGCCCGTGGAAGCAGTTGCCCCGAAGTTCGCCCGAGATCCAGTCGGACCTCCGCGGCGGTTTCCGCGCAGGCCCAGAAACCTTGAACCATAACCAAGGACAGAAGTATGCCAAAGCCACAGATCTGGGTTGTCGCTGCCCTGATGACCTGCGTCACGTTGAGCGAGCGCACGGCGCCGCTCCGTCACCGGTTCGTTGGAACGTGGCGGAGATGGGCGCCCTGGCCGACGGTGTGACGGACGCCACGGCCGTCTTCCAAAAGGCGTTGGATGCGGCAAGAAATGCGGGAGGAGGAATCGTGGAAGTCCCGGCGGGACGATATTGCCTCCGTGGCACGTTGTCCGTTCCCCAGGGTGTGACGCTTCAAGGGACCTATCACGTGCCGCCGACCATCGCCAGGAAGGATGATCCCAAACCCGACGGATCCGTGCTCCTGGCTTTCGCCGGGCGCGGCAAGGCGGGCGGGCCTCCCTTCATCCGCCTGGCCGGCAGCAATGCCGCCATCTCCGGCCTGGCGGTGATCTATCCGGAGTGGAAGCAAAGCGACGTTCCGCCGGTGCCCTATCCGCCGTGCGTGGAATCGCACGATACCGAGAATGTCGGCGTCGGCGACTGTTGCTTTCTCAACCCCTACGACGCGATCACGTTGGTGCGGGCGGCGAGGCATTTGATCCGCAACGTGACCGGATATCCCAGCCACCGTGGAATCTTCGTGGATCAGTGCTACGATATCGGCCGCATCGAGAACGTCCACTTCTGGCCCTTCGGCGTAGCCTATCGAGCTGACGATCCCTACTGCCAATGGATCAACACGCAAGGGGTCGCCTTCGAGCTGGCCCGCACGGACTGGCACTACGTCTGCAACACGTTCTGCTTCGGCTACGGAGTCGGCTACAAGTTTTCCGCATCCGAGAAAGGGAGCGCCAACGGCAATTTTCTGGGTTTGGGGGCCGATTCCTGCCGCCGAGCCGTGCTGGTCGAGCAAGCCCAGGCTCCCGGGTTGCTGATTACCAACGGAGAATTCGTCGGACGCTGGGGGAGCACCGACTCCGTCGGCCTGGAAGTCGGCCCCCTGGTCGAAGGCAAGGTGAGTCTGGTCAATTGCTCCTTCTGGGGACCGCTTGATCGCTGCGCCTGGATCCGCAATCCATCCGGCCAGGCCACCTTCAGTGCCTGCCATTTCGTCGAGTGGGACAACCATGCGCGAGGATCGCCGGCCATCCACCTCGAAGCCGGAAAGGCCATCATCCAGGGTTGCACCTTCGCCCAGGAAGGAACGGATGTGCTGGTGGGAGAGGGCGTCCGATCGGCCATTCTCACGGGAAACCAGGCCAACGGCGGTTTCCGCGTCGACAATCGGTCGGCAATCCCCGTCGAATCCCTGGCCAACGAGAAGAACCCCGTGGAAAGCTCACCCGGAGCAAAATCGCACTACCGCGTCGACGTGGGCGTCGGCGGCGACGGCTATTTCCTCAGCGGCGGCTGGCACGCCCGGGAACCGGCCGCGGCCGATACGGGCGCGGCCGGGACGCGGTGGTCCGAAAGCGTGTCTCGCCTGGACCTGCCCGTGATCGCCGACAAGCCTTACCGGATCGCGATCTGGGTTATCGCGCCGAAGCCGGCCGCTTCGCCTGACGCGGGCCTCTATCTTGACGGCAAACGAATCGCCTCGATCCTCCCCGGCAAGTCCATTGTTACCGCCGAGTTGCCGGCTACGGCTTCCGGCCATATCGCCTTGGAAGTACGTTGCCGTGGCTGGGTGCCCAAGGAACTATCGCCGGGATCGAAGGACGATCGTATGCTGGGCATCAACGTCTATCGGGTCACGATGCGCGCCGCGCAGGCCGCCGAGCGGGTGTTTCAAGCGAATACCGGCCGGTGGGACGGATCGCCCCCTTGAGACGGCTCGATCACGACCTCGGCGGTCGGCGTCGGCGCAGCAGCGCGGCGGCGAGCTCCGCCAGGAAAACGGTGTTGGTCACCAGGTAGCGGCGGCAGAGGCGGCGGGGCTCCTGGCAGAGGCGAAAGAGCCATTCCAGGCCGCAGTTTTGCATCCACCGCGGGGCCATTTTCCTGGCTCCGGCGTGAAGATCGAAGGCCGCCCCGACGCACACCTGCACTGCCCGGATCCGCTCCCGCTGCCGCGCGGCGAACTGGTCCTGCTTCGGACAACCCAGTCCGATGAAGGCGATTCCCGCCCCGCTGGCGTTGATGCGCCGGGCGGTATCTTCGTCTTCCTCCGCCGTCAAGGGCCGAAAGGGCGGCGCCTCAGCCCCGGCAATCCGCAGTTGCGGAAAGATCACGGTCAAGTGCGTTCGCAGCGCCTCGATGACGGCCGGGGTGCTGCCGTAGAGATAGACGGGCACGGCTTCGGCGGCGGCGCGGCGGCAGAGCCGCAACATGAGTTCCGGCCCATAAACCCGTCGTCGCAAGCCCGTCTTGTGCAGCAGATTCATGGCCCAGCGGACCGGCTGGCCGTCGGTGGCCACGATGTCGAAGCGGTTGACTGCCCCCCGCAGCGCCGGATCACGGCTGGCGGTGACCAGGGCGTGGACGGCGTGGAGCGACACCACGGCCGGCAGGTGCCCATGGGCGGCCTGAAAGACGGCATCGGCCACCTCGTCGTAGGTGGTGGCGCTGACTTGTACCCCGAGAACGTCGTATTTCGGCGGCCAGGCGACGGTCGTCCGGTCGGTGTCTATCATTTGCTCGCCTCCCTTCGATGAGAACAGGTTCGCTCCGCAATTACCCGACTTATTGTTTCCCCACCCCTGACACAGGCCGCGGACAAGGCTGATTCAACCACTGCACGACCTGCTCGATGCCCTCCTCCAGACTGAAAGGCGGCTCGCCCAGCAGGGCGAACGTCGGCTCGATCGGCGTGACATAGTCTTCGGTCATGCTCCGGTAGCGGGAAGTGGTGATCGGGGCGCGGACGCCGGCCAGGGCCACGGCGTCGCCCGCCAGGCCCAACAGGTAGACCGCGCTGCGGGGAACGATGCGTACCGGTTTCCCCCGCAGCCGCAGGGAGAAACCGTTCACCCAGTCCAGCAGGTTCCGCGGCCGATCGCCCAGGTAATAGGTCCTATGGTCGATCCGCTCCGCGGGGACTTCCAGCAGCCGGCGGAACTGGGCCACGACGTTGCCCACGTAGCCCCAGCAGCGGATGCACGGTTGCCGGCCCGGGTGCAGATACAGTCCGCGGCAAAGCAGCGGAAAGAGCGTATTGCGGTGCCGGAACAGCCACGGGCCCCAGATCGTCGTCGGCCGCACGATGGTCCAGGGGCAGTCGAGCTTCGCCTGGCGGGTCAATTGCTCGCAAATCACCTTGCTCTGGCCGTAGACGGTGTGGGGACTGTAGTCTTCATCGTGCCCGGGCAGGTGGCCGGGACGGCAGACGAACTGCGTCGAGGTGACGATCAGCCGCGCGACGCTCTTGGCGCCGGCAACCGCGTCCAGCACGTTCCGCGTCCCCGCGGTATTGGCCTGGTAGCCGTCCACGGTCTCCCGCTCGTTGCAATCGGTGCGGGCGGCCAGGTGTAGGACGTGCGTAGGCGCGAAACGCGCCAGGGCCTCCTTCAACGCCGTGGCGTCGAGGATGTCGCACGGCCGCCAGCAGACGTCGTGCTCGGGCCGAAACGGCCGGGCCGCGTCGAGATTCAAGACCTCGACGCCGTCGCCCAGCAGGTTCTCCACGAGATTCGTTCCGATGAACCCGGAGCCGCCGGTCACCAGGACTCTCATCTCCGGCTCCTTTCCACCTCTTGCACCGCCTGCGGAGACCGCCGGCCGGCTCCGGCAGCGACCGCCGTGGCCGGCGACGCCAATGTCTTTTCTGCCACAAGCTCGTCACACGAGGCGATAGCTTGCCTCGGATCGAGAGGACGGCAAAGGTAGCCCAACGATTGCAGCAGCGACAAGCACCGGGCGTGGACCTCGGCGCCGTGGGTGGAGAGGAAGAGGATCGGGCGGCCGAGGGTGAGCAGGCGCCGGGCCCCGCTGAGAACCGCGAATTCGGCCCCTTCGACGTTGATTTTCATGTAATCGGGCAGAGGAACCACTTCTCTCTCGAGCAGGTCGTCCAAGGATACCGACTCGACGACGAGCGACCCGGCCGGGCCGATTTTCCCTGTCGCCCGGCAGGAACTTTCCTCGAATCGGCACTGGCCGGGGCGGTCGGAGACCGCCGCTTGGAAGACCCTCACGTTGCGCACGCCGTTGATCGCCAGGTGTTTTTCCAGGTACCTGATATTCTGCGGCAGCGGCTCGAAGGCGAACACTTTTCCGCCGTCCTGCACCAGCGACGAGGCCAGCAGCGTATAGAAGCCGACGTTGGCGCCCAGATCGAGAAAGACGGTGCCCGGTTTGACCGTATTGGCGACCAGCCTTTGTTCGGCCAGCTCATAGATGCCGAGCCAGCAGCCGTGGTCGGACGACCCCACGATCCATTTCTTCCCCCGCAGCCGGCCGCTCCAGATCGGCATCGTCATGGCGCCGGGCAGCAAGCGAAACGGCAGCCGCAAGATCCGTCTCAGGACGCTCTTGTTGCCGAGACCGAAGAACGAGCGGCACATTTCGTTGTCTCCTCGCTAACAGCAGGACTGGTAGACGGCGAGGGTTTTCTGGGCCAGCACGGGCCAGGTGTACTGGCGCTGAACCTTTTCCCAGCCGGCCTGGCCCATGGCCGCGCAGCGGGCGGGGTCGGCCAACAGCCGGCAGAGGGCGGCCGCCAGCTCGTCCGGCGACGGGCCTGCGAGCAGGCCGTCGCGGCCGTCGTCGATCACGGCGGCGATGGGCGGGATGCGGCCGCCGATCACCGCCTTCCGTTGCGACCAGGCCTCGACGTACACGCCGCCGAAGCTCTCTTGCTGCGAAGGCAGGCAGAGCAGCTCGCAAGCCGCCAGCGCCGAGGTCTTGGCCTCCAGGTCGATGCTGCCGAGATTCACCAGCCGCGGGTCTCGCCGGCGGGCGAACAGCCGCCGCGAATAGGCCGAGTGCGGCCCGGCAAACACAAACTGCACGTCCGGGTGCCGGCGCCAGACCGCCTCGGCGGCGGCGACCACCGCCCCCACGCCCTTGTAGCGAAATTGCTGCCCCAGGTAGAGCACGAAGCGGCCGGGGACGCCGTAACGCCGGCGGAAGGCCTCCGCCGAAAACTCCGCCGCCAGCACCGGTCCGATGCCCGTGACGTGGATCCGCTCGGGGGCGATGCCCTTCTGCGCCGACAGCAGCTCTTTTTCCGCGGCTGTCAGCGTGATCAGGGCGTCGGCCGCGCGATAGATGCGGTCGTACTGGCGATAGAGCGGGCCGTGCCAGCGGGGATGGTGATTGGGGGTGAGCACCAGCGGAATGCGGCGGCGGCGGGCGTAGTCCAACGCCGCCTGGGCGAGGAACTCCCGGCCGTTGCGGGTCACGTGGACCAGCGCAGGCGCGACCTCCAGCGCGGCGAGTTGCTCACCGATCAACGCCGAGAGGTGCCGCACGGCGGGACCCATCAGCAAGTAATAGCACATGGCCCAGGGAAACGCGCGGAGCCGCCCTGCCGCCGACAGGCCGAGCTGCGTCACCGGCACCCCTTCGTACTGGTAGTGCTGCCGGCGCTCGCAGGCGAAGGTGCTCAGGCGCAGCCAATCGGTGCGGTAGCGGGAAGTGTGAGTGACGACCTGCACGCGGTGTCCCATCGCCTGCAGCCGCGCCACCAGGCAGTGGAGGTGGATCTGCGAGCCGCCGATGGCGGGAGGATAGAGCGTGCTGGCGTAAAGAATGTCCATCTCGGCTTGGTTCTTGCGTTGGTAGGGGCCCTGAGCGGCCGGTCCCGAACAGGTCCTCAGGGGACTGCGAAACGGTTTCTCAGCCGCCGCAGCCAACGGACGGGCACGGCCGCCCCGCGCCACAGCGGCGTCTGCCGCAAACAATCCCGCGTCCGCCACCACCCGCGGCGCAGCACGCGGACCGCCGGCCGCAGGTCGACCGCCCCCTCGGCCACCGTCGTCGCGCCGGACATGAGGCGGAGTTTGTATTTCTCGGAGGGCTTGCCCAGGTCGATGCGGCGGATGCCGTGCAACGCCGCGGCGCGGGCCGTCTCCAGGAACCAGATCAGGCCCGGCGAGTACCGCCCCAGCTCCACGTCGTAGGCGGGAAACCAGTAGTGCAGCACCCCGCCGGAGTACATGCCCAAGTGGACGGCCGCCAGGCGGTCGCCCAGGTACAGCGCCGAGAGCCTGCCGGCGAAGTCCTCCGTCTGTTGGCGGCGCAGGCGGTCGAGGAGCTCGACCACCCAGGGGACGGCAAAGAGGTTGGCAACGCCCGTGCGGACGTACTGCGCGGCCTTCCAGTCGAGCAAGGTGCGAAAGATGCGGTCGTCGGCAACGTGGATCTCCAGCCGCGGCGGGCCCACTTCCCTGGCCGCGCGGTTCTTCTTCCGCAGCATGTCGGCGACGATCCGCGAACCCCTGCGGCGATAGCTGCCCGAAAGCGCCTCGAACCCCTGGGAAAGATCCATGAAGCAGAAGGATGCCTCGCGGCAATGGTAGCGGCGGAAAGGATTCTGGGAGGCCAGCAGATGGTGGTAGCTCCAGGAGGCCAGACCGCAGCCGCGGAGCAATTCGTCGGCGGTCCAGTCGGCGCGGGCGGCCGATGAAGCCGTGCAAGTCGGACAGCCCGGCGCCCACGGGCCGGCCGGCCTGCCGCGCGCCCCGCTCAAAGGGGAAGAAGCCGCTCACCTCGCCCTGCTCCTCGACGATCGCCACTTCCACGTCGTTGCGGACCGCCGCCACGAGCTGGACGAACTCGGGACGAAAATAAGGGCTGTCCAGCTCCGGATCGGCGCACTGCATCCGCGACCACAAGGCGACACTATCGGGCGCCAACTCCTTGCCGGACACGAGGCGCAGCTTCATCGGTCCTCCCCGGGGGCACACGAGCTTTTCTGCTCTTGCTCACCGCCCGTTGCCGTTTCCGCTATCGCAGCGGGTTGCCCGCTGTCGAATAGCTCCCGCTCCCCGCGGAAATCGAGGGTGGCGAAGAAATCCCGCTGGGCCAGTCGCCGCGGCGCCAGGCCGGCCAGGGCGAAACGGAAATAGCCTTCCGCCCGCCAGAAGCGGCTGCGGGCCGCCAGCCGCCGGCGCGGCGAGTGCCCCAGTTGTGCCCAGACCCACCGCGGCAGATATTGAGTGGCTACCTGGGCCAACCGGGCCGCCAGCACCAGGAGGAAGCCCACCCCGCGCCACTCGTGGCGGTCGCGCCGCGCGAGTTGGCCGCCGAAACGCAGGAACCGCCAGCGCAGGTAGGCGGCGCTCAGGCGGTAAGGGGGCGTCACGTGGCCCACCACGGCCTCGGGAAGGTACCAGGCCTCGATGCCCGCCGTGCGGATGCGGCGGTAGAGGTCGGTGTCTTCGCCCGCCTCGCGCAACGACTCGTCGAAACCACCCACCTGTTGGAATACGCTGCGATGGACCAGGAGGTTTCCCGTGCCGGGGGCGGTCTTGCGGCCGTAGCGGCAGCGGCGGTTCCTGCCCAACGACTCGCCCAACAGCGTGCGGCATTCCGCGGGCAGGGCGGCCAGCGCCTCGTCGGGCAAGAGCAGGCGGACCGCGCCGCCCACGCAGCGGGCCTGCGCCTCTTCCGCCCCGCGGAGCAGCGCCAACAGCCAGTCCGGCTCGGCCACCTGGTCATCGTCGAAAAAGCGATCCACGGGCCGCGGGCTTCACGCACGCCGCGATTCCGCGCAGGACACGCCGCGGCGCGGCTCCCGCACCCCGCGAACCAGCTCCGGCCACTCCCGCACGGCCTGCGCCATCACGTCCTCGGTGTCGTCGGTCGAGGCGTTGTCGACCACGACCACTTCGTAGCGGAAGCGCCCCCCGGTACGCAGGGCGGCCAGGCTGGCCAAGCGCCGCGCAGCAACTCGGCGCGGTTGTAGGTGCATACCACAACGCTGGCGTCGATGGCGCTCACGGCCTCGCCTCCGCTTCCCCGGCAACGGGGCGTGACACCAGGCCCCAAAGACCGCAAGCCAGCAGGATCGACGGCCAGCCCGGCAGCACGAAACTGGACTCCGTGAATGACTCCATCAGGGCGAAGATCAGCGCCGCCAGCACGAAGCGCTCGCCGCCCCAGCCGCCGGCCAGACAGGCTCGCAGCGAGCGGGCCAGCGCCAGGGCCACCGTCGCCCCCAGAGCGGCCATACCGATCAATCCGATTCCCAACAGGGTCTCCAGGTAGGCCGAGTGCGCCTCGCGAATACCCCAATAGAACTGCGCTGACACCTCGTCGATGTTTGCCGCGTTCCAAAATGTGTTGTAGCCGTAGCCGCAAAACGGCCGACGGGAGACGTAACCGACGACCAACTCGGTCCAAAGCGGCAGCCGGCCGTTCAGATCGCCCGCGTCCGCATCTCGGCCCAGCGTGACGAAGTCCGCGAACTTCCCGGCAACGTCGTATCCCAAGAGCGAGAACGCCAAAGCAGCGGCGCAGAGCACGAAGGCGGCGGCGACCATCATCGACAGCACAGCCGCGGGGGAATGTCCCGGTGGTTGCGAAGCAGCCGTGAGACGGCCGCCTTCCCTGCTCTGACGGCGATGGAAGCCGAGCGTCGTCAGGCCCAGCGCCGCCAGGGCGGCGGCCAAAGCGGTGAGGGCCGTTCGCGAGCGGGTCAACGCCAGCAGCAAGCCGCCGATCGCTGCAAGCGACAGCAGCAGCCAGTTCCACCGCGCCGAGCGGCCAGCCAGCGACACGGCCGCCAGACAGAGCAGCCCGCAGTTGACGCCCTGCCCGTTGGGGTGCATCGTGCCGGCAAACCGATACTCGTCCGACCAGGGGCGGAGCGTGCCCAGGCCCACCTCCACAGCGAGTCCGGCCAGGGCGTACAAGCTGGCGACGGCCAAGGCGAGCCAGGCCAGTTCGCGGAGGCTCAGTTGCCGGCAAAGTCCCAGCATGGCCAAGAAACCGCACGCCATGACTCCCAGCCGTCTAGCGGTCAAAAGCGGCTCGATCGACCAACTCACGCTCGCCAGGCACCAGGCGAAGGTGAAGAGGACCAGCAAAGCCAGCGGATCATGAAACCTTGGCATCTGCCTTGGCCGGCAAATCAGGCAGACCAGTCCGATCGCGGCCACCAGCGAAAACCCCACCTCGCGGAACAGACTGCCCTCGATGGCCACGGCCGCCATGTCGGCCGTATTCGGCGCGAAGTCTTCCCAGCGGCTGACTTGCCAATTCTGCTCGCCGACGAAAAAGGCTATCGCGACCGCCACGACCAACAGCCCCATGCGCCACCGGCTGGCGGCGACCGCAGGGATCGGACCTGCTGCGAGCGTGCTCACGGGCAAACCTCGACGGGTTGCGCCGCGACCGGGCCGCGGCCTGCGCGGCGCATCAGCCGCAGCAATGTCAGCATTCGGATCGTGGACCAGACGCTCATGCTGACCACGTTTGCCGTTGCGGCCCCCAAGGCGCCCAGCGGCGGCACCAAGCACGCGGCCGCCGCCAGCAGGGCCACGACACTGCATACGTCGGCAAGAAACGTCGCGGCGGGCCGTTCCATCGCCAGCAAACCGCCGCCGGCCACAACGCCCAAGCTGGTCACCAGGATGCTCAGCGCCAGCAGGGCCGCCACGGGACCCGCCCCCGCGTACTTGCCGTAGACGACCAGCAACAGCGTGTCGCCGCTAAGTGCCGTCACGAGGAACAAGGTCCCCAGCACCACGACGAAGACCCCCGCCGCCGGCTTGAGCACGCTTGCCAGTGCTGCGGGGCCGCCCTGGGCAAAGGCGCGGGCCGCCTTGGGTAAGAGAAAGTTCACCATGCCCGCAATGAACACGTACGACAACCCGACCAGCGTGTTGCAGGCGGCCAGCAGGCCGGCGGCCGCCACCCCGTGCACGGCCGCCAGAATCCACGGCAGCAGTTGCGGCGTGCAGGAGCCGAGCAACTGGCTCGCCAGCGTCCAGCGGGCAAAGGGCCAGTTCTGCCGCCATTGCCGCAGGGCCTGTGAAGGCACCATGCGGATCGGATGCCAGCGGGCCATGAACCAGCCGCCGCAACCGGCGGCACAGGCCAGACCTACCACCGCATACACCCGCGGCACCGAGAGAAGGTGGAACCACCACAACATCGATAGGCAGCCCACCTGGATCGCCGACACCGCCGCGTCCATGGCGGCGGCAATCAACGGGCGAAGCTCCGCGAAAGTGATGTAGCGGAGAAAGTCGCGGAGGAGGAAAACGGGGAGCGTGCCCAGCAGGACCCATACGGTGGCCGTAAGATACGTCGGTCCAAGGCCCCTCGCCAGCAGACCAGCCAGTCCCAGCAGACCGAGCACGGCCACGCCTGACAGCACCAGTTGGTGCATCAGCGAAACACCGATAAAGGAGGCCAGCGAGTCCCCCCGGTGCCGGTTGCAGTAGACGGCGTAAGGCACCGTGATCACTTGCTCTTGAATTCCCCGCACGAACAGCACGATGGTAAAGGCAAGGGAATAGGCCCCGAGCTCGGCCGGCAAGCAACTGCGAGCGACGGCCCACACCGTAAAGAAGTTGGTCGCGCTGACGACGGCCTGGTCGAAGAGAAACAGCGCCCCCTGTTGCGCAGCGGGACCGGCCAGTCGCGTGGCAACGGCCCTGACCGAGCGCGAGGTCTTCCTATCGGCGTCGCGGGTGACGGGTGGCTTGCAGGCGGTGCTGGACAAGGTCGTCATCGCTGCGTTGCCTCGCCGACGACCAACGAAGGGTGCGGCAAGGCGGCTGCCAACTCGACCGGGGCTGACCCCCGCAGCCTAAGCCAAACTCGCCGGGCCAGCTCGTACCAACCGCTGAGCTTGCCGGCAAGCGTCGCGGCCGTATCCGACTGCTCGACGGCGAAACGGCCGAACGCGAAGCGGTTGCTCCCGGCCCGGACCATTTCGCTGCTCGTGGTCAGCCCGTAGAGAACCTCTGCCTGCCGGGCCGCGGCCACCATCGGCGGATCGAAGTATCCGAAGGGAAACGCAAGTCCCGCCTTGGTCACACCCAACTCCGCCCGCAGGCACGCCAGCGAGCGGAGCAGATCCTCGAGGAACAGGTCGGGGCGGCCGCGAAAATCGCCGTGTACGTGGCCGTGCGTGCCCAATTCCACCCGGCCCTCGGCCAGCAGCTCGCCGCATTGACCGACCGTGAGGGGGCGATAAAGCCTCGCTCCCGGCCCGCGGCCGCCGTCGTTTCCCGGCCAGGCAAACGGCAGGGGCTCCCTTTCGCCGAGGAATGACGTCACCACGAAGACCGTTGCCGGGACGTTCAGCTCCCGCAATATCGGCCAGGCGTGCGTGAAGAAGTTCTCGTAGCCGTCGTCGAAAGTCAACGCCACGACGCGCGGAGGAAAGGGGCGGCACTGGGCGTGGTGCGCCAGCACCCGCCGCACCGGCCAGGCCTGATAGCCGGCGGCGAGCAACCCTTCGAGCTGCGCGGAACTGTTGCGGGCTCACGGTCCACGGAGGCAGCCGCGACCGGCCGTCGGCCGAGGGCGCGATGCGGTGATACATGAGGATTCCCGCCCCGTCCTCATTCCGCCGTCCCAGCCAAACCTCGAATTGGCGGCTGACGGCGGCGGCCCAATGGTTGCGCAGCAGACAGACGCGGCGCGACAAAGACTGTTCGCCCTCCGCCCGCTGCGGTTTGTCACTTGCGCAAATCATCATTCCGGACAGCGGCTACCAGCCACGGTGGAAAATCAGTGCGGGAATCGTTTGCAGCAACAACTTCAGGTCCTGCCGCCACGACTGCGAGCGGACATAGCGGATGTCCATCCGCGTCCACTCGTCGAAGGTCACGCGCGAGCGTCCCCGCACTTGCCAGGTGCAGGTCAGCCCGGGAATTGCGTCCAGGCGCTGGCGGCGCCAGTCGGAGCAGGCCGCGGCTTCCTCGCAGGGCAACGGCCGCGGCCCGACCAGCGACATATCGCCGCGGAGCACGTTCCACAACTGTGGCAGCTCGTCGATGCTGGCGGCCCGCAACCAGCGGCCCAGCGGCGTGACGCGGGGATCGTCCTTGATCTTGAAGGCCGGCCCGTCCTGCTCGTTGCGCCAGCAGCAAGGCCTTGCGGGCTTCGGCGTCGGTGGTCATGGTGCGGAACTTGTACATCAGGAACGGTTTTCCGCCCCGTCCGCTGCGAAGCTGGGCAAAGAGCACCGGGCCCGGCGAAGTGAGCTTGACGGCGGCCGCCACCACGAGCAACAGGGGCCAGAGCAGCAGCAGGCCGAGACCCGCTCCCGCGATGTCCAACGCCCGCTTCCAGGGCGGCATCGCTTGCACCAGCAGCATCTCCGCGAGCCCGGCCGGCAGCTTGCGGCGGGCGCGAAGCCGCGCGCGCTCGCCGCGATCTTCCTTGCCGGAACGGCCCGGCAGCCAATCGGACGGATAGGAAGAGACGCGGCACTCGGGCAAGGGGATGCCCAGCGGCAAGCTCGCGCAGACGTCGTCGGCCATCGTCCACGCCCCCCAACCCGGCGTGCCCGGCAGCAGCACGCCGATGGTGCCGCGGTTCAGCCAGCCGGCGTCGTCGGTGATCCGCAACCGGCGGCGGAGAATCTTGGCCGTTTTCACCAGCGTGGGCCAGCCGCTGCGCAGATCGGCGACGGCGAAGGCCAGCAGCGAAAACTGGTCGTCACAGCGGTGGACCCGCGCCCGCTCGCGCTCCACCAGGACGCGGAATCGCCTTGCCGAGTGCAGCCCCAGCGACGTTGACGCCGGCCGCGAACCCCCGAGTCCGACGGCCCGGCCGAGATCTTCCAGGAAGGACATGACGCTTACTCCGTTACTCCGTATCCAAAAGCTAATCCGTTGGTTCCCGGCCAGCGGAGCCGGTTCCCTGTTTCCCATAGAGCCAGCCCGGCAGATCGTCGCGGGACTTGTTGAGCACGGCGCCCAGCAAGCGGGCGCCGCCGCAATGGAGCAATTCTTTCACGCGCCGCGCGACTTCCCAGCTCGTCCGCTGGGCTTCCATCACCAACACCACGCCGTCCAGCAGGCCCGCCAGGCGGAAGACGCAGCTCACCCGGTCGGCCGCCGGCAGATCGAACACGACCAGGTCGAACTGGTTGCCCAGTTCCTTGACCAGCGGAGCGAAGTGGGGTGAATCGTAGGCCCGCGCCGGGCTGCCGCGGAGCCGCCCCGCCGCCATCACCCAGAGATTCCCCAGCGACGACGGTTGCACGGCCCCGTCGACCTCCGCCCCTTCGAGCAGACACTCCGCCAGGCCGGGGGCGGCAGCGAGCTGCAGATGCCGCGGCAAAGCCGGGAAGGCCAGGTTGCCATCGACCAGCAATACCCGCGCCTCCGGATCGGCTGCTGCGGCGGCCGCCAGATGCAGCGCCGCCGTGGTCACCCCCTCGCCGCGGAAACAACTGGTGACGCCCAGAGAGCGGAGCGGCCGCGACGACGGCTCCGCCGGCCACGGCAGGCGGTACAGGATCTCGTCGTAATAGCCCAGGGTCTCCTTGTCCAAGTCCACCTGACACAGCGGTTTCGCCGGAATAGGATCGGCGACCAATGGCCTTTGCATGGCTTCAACTCCTTCCATTACCATCGAGCACCGGCTGCCTGGCCGGCAGCACCGGCACGCATCCCAAGACCGGCAATTCCAGCTTGTCTTCGATATCCAGGGCCGTTCGCAGGCGGTGATCGAGCCGCCCCCGCGCCAACGCCAGGCCCAGCCCGCCCAGCCCGCCCAGCAACACCCCCAGGGCAAGATTCAGCGCCACTTGCGGCGAGACCGGCCGCCGCTCCAGCGTCGCCGGATGCACCACGCTGATGTTCGACATCCGCTGCACTTCCAAGGCGTGGTCTACGCGGGCCTGCTCCAGGCTGATGGTGTGTTTGCGGTAATTGGCCTGCAGCAGCTCTACCTCGTTCTCGAGTTGCGCCACGCGGAGCTCGTTCTCGTTGAAGCGCTTCTGCTGGTCGCGCAGAGCGGCTAGCTGGGCGCGGACGGCGGCAGCCTTGGCCTGCGTCGCCGCCAGCAGCGGCTCTTCCCGCAACAGCGACAACTGCGTCTCCTCGAATAACGGATTGGGCGCGGTGGTCGCGTGCGTCCGCGTCCCCCCCTGGCGATCGACGATCGCCTGCGCCGCCGCCAACTGCTGCTCGATCTGCTGCATGGCGGGATGAATCGCCGTGTATTTCGTCGCCATCTCTTCCTTCTTGAGCTGCAAGATGTAAAGCTGCTCGCGCATGCGGTCGGTGCCCTCGTCGCCGACCCCCGCCGTGCTGCTCGCCAGGCGGGTCGCCGGCAAGGCGGCCGCCTGCTCCCGCAAGGCCTCGACCCGGCTCCGGGCAGCGACCCTGGTCGTCTCCGCATCCAGCAGGTCGTCCTCCAGGCGGGAGATCCGTTTCACCAAAGCCTGCCGCTGATCCAGCGGCGAGGTGAGCCCGGTGGCCGTCTTCAGGTCGCGGAGGCTCTCTTCCTTCCGCGTCAGCTCGGTTCGCATCAACCGCGTCTGCTGCAGCAAAAACTCGTGCGCCTGCGGCGGACGGTTCAGCCGAATGTGCTCGTCCATGTAAGCGTCAATCAGCGTGGCCAGGACTTTCTGCGCCAATTCCGGGGTCCGCGCCACGTAGGACACCTGGATCACGTTCGACTTCCTCACCGGCGTCACATTCAGGTCCGTCGTGAGCTGGCGGATCGCGCGATCGTGGACCTCGCCTGCCGGGTCGGCGGGGACGGCTTGGCCGCCCTTCGCGCCGGTTGAGTTTTCGGATCCCAAGATCGCGGCGGCGCCGACCGCCGCCAATACTCTCTCCAGCACGGTGCGGTTCTGGAGGATCTCGGCCACGGAGTTGATTTCGTTGTCCCGCGAAAAGGGGATGCCCAGGACAGGCTCTTGGCCGAGCATGGCCGTCGGATCGAGCATCGCGTTCTCTCGTCCCAATCGCAGGAAAAGCTCGGCTTCGGAGCGATACTTCCTTGGCAGTGCCCACGTGACCGCGCTGACCGACGCCACGGTGATCACAAAGACCAACAGCGCCGCTTTCTTGTGCCGGCGAATCGCCTCAAGCGAGTGTACGAGGGCAGACGTTGGCGAAGAAGCTGTTGCTCTCATGGCGCGACTCCCTCAAGACCTGGACGGTTCCGCCGGGCTACCTTTCACAGTCTGTCTCTTGCATCTATAGAGGGCGTCATCGCCTTGTTGCATCGGGTGTTCCCCGCAAAACTCATAGGCCAAGTCCCTTGCCCCGGACAGACCTTTGTCTTGGACAGGAAGGAGGGCAAACCAATCTTCATGATGCGGAAAACGAAAGTCAAGAAATATCGCGGTATTGTTGCGCAAAGCGCGCGAAAGTCAAGGTGTCCACAAAATTTTCGCGATTCGTGCGAAAATACCCTCGCCCCACCCCCTTTAATGGTTAAGCGGAGATGTCCTGGTGCACCGCGTCTTGACCCGTTCCGTGTTGACCCTAACGGCCTGTTAAATCACAGCCGGCGAATCCAAACGTTGCGGAACCGCACCGGGTTGCCGTGGTCCTGGAGATAGAGCGGCCCCTTATCCGCGAGACCTTGCAGCGGGGCCGCCGCCGTGGGCTCCCCTCCGACAGGAATATGGTCCTGAATGAGCACGCCGTTGTGCAGCACCGTGAACGAACCGGCCTGGACCTTGCCGTCCGCGAGCCTCTTCGGCGCGTGGAAGATAATGTCGTAAACCTGCCACTCGCCGGGTTTCCGGCACGCATTGACCAACGGCGCGTTATGTCCGTAGAACGCGCCGCACTGGCCATTGTAGTAGGTCTTGTTGTTGTAAGAGTCCAACACCTGGATTTCGTAGCGACCCATGAGATAAACGCCGCTGTTGCCGCGGCCCTGCCCGTCGCCTTTAACCACCGAGGGCGACGCCCACTCAACATGCACCTGGCAGTCGGTAAACTCTTCCTTCGAGAGAATGCCGCCGTAGGGCGTGGTTTCCATCACGCCGCTGTCCAGCTTCCATTTCGGCTCGGCACTGCGCTCACCGCGGAACTTGGATAGGTCTTTGCCGTCGAAAAGCACGATCGCATCCGAGGGCGGCCCGCCGACAGGGCCGGGGTCGATCACCGGCGGTTCCTGGTCTTGCTTCGGGGCGCCCGCCCCGGCGAGGCTGCTGCTGAAGGCCGCCAGCATCAAGCCGGCCAAAGCCACGAGTTTCCTCGGACGGTTCAGCCAAATGGTTGCTTTCATCAATGTGTTCTCCAGGGATCGTTCACGCGGTTATTACCCTTGTTACCCCTGCCGGAACCCCCTTCGCGGCAGGCCGACGCGTCTGATCTTGACCGGCCAAATTACCCATGTCAAGCAATCCCCAAGACATTGCCGGAATTCGGGCTTGAGAACCACTGCCTCGACCTGGGTCCGGCGGCGCGGGATTCCGCCCTGCCTGGGGGGGAAAGGAAACACGGCGTGGAGAAAAGGCAACGCGAGCCGGCAAGTCGCGGCGATCGGCCCCGTGCGGCCCTAGGGGAAAGGGCGACCGCTTTGCGGGCAATGCCGGCATAACCTATCTTTACAACATGGACGACCGGGTGATCATCGCCTTCGCCGCCGCTGCCTTGCTGGTATGGGGCGCGGTGGTCTTTCTGCGCGGCGGCCTGCTGGCCGGCTGTCTGGTAGTGCTGCTGGCGGCAACCGTGTTCGGCCATGACTTCTTCAGCGTGCCGACGGGCGTGATGCCGTTGACGCTCGACAGGGTGCTGTGGACCGTGCTGCTGGTGCAGTACGTCGTTTGGCGACGCCTGGGCCGGACCGACCCCAAGCCGCTGGGCCGCGACGACGGGGCGTTGCTGGCGATGCTGGGCGTACTGATCGTCAGCACGCTGTCCCATGACTGGCAAGCCCACGCCAACCAACCGGTGGCGCGGTGGCTCCTGTTTTACCTGATGCCGGCCGGCCTTTACTGGGTCGCTCGGCAGTCGCCGATCTCCCCACGGGGGATTCGCGGGATGTTCGTCTTCCTGGGACTGCTGGGCATTTACCTGGCGGTCACGGCGATCGCCGAATGGCAGCACCAGGGGTGGCTGGTCTACCCGCGATACATCAGCGCAGCGAGTAATCCGGCATTCCTCGGCCGCGCCCGAGGTCCGCTGCTGAACCCGATAGGAAACGGGGTCCTGATGACCGTCTGCCTGGCGAGCACGCTGGCCTGGTGGCCGCAGGCGAACCGGCCCTGCAGGCTTCTGCTGGTGGCGCTCGCCGGGATGTACGCCTTGGGGATCTACGGCACGCTGACCCGCGCCGCTTGGATAGGCGCGGCCGCGGGGCTGTGCGTGGTGGCTTTCCAGCTTCCGCGATCTTGGCGCGTGCCGGTCCTGGCCGCCGGGGTGCTGGCCGCCGGGGTGCTGGCGGCGACCTACTGGCAGGAATTAGTCGCTTTTCAGCGCGACGAGGGACTTTCGGCCAGGGAGACGGAAGAGTCGGTGCAACTGCGGCCGGTGCTGGCCCGGGTTGCCTGGAACATGTTCCTGGATCGGCCCCTGCTGGGCTGCGGGCTGGGCCAGTACCGGGACGAGTCGATCTGCTATCTCCACGACCGCGCGACCGAGTTGCAGTTGGAGAATGCCCGGGGGTACGTGCAGCACAACGTGTTCCTCTCCTTGCTGACGGAGACGGGGCTGGTGGGAATGGGGCTGTGGGTGGCCCTGCTCGGGCTCTGGGGCCGTAACGCCTGGCGGTTGTGGCAGGCGTCCTCGGCGTCGCCCTGGTTCCGCCGGTCGGGGCTGCTGCTGCTGGTGCTGCTGGCCTCTTACGTCTCGACCGGCATGTTCCACGACGTTTCCCTGATCGCCGCGGTCCAGATGCTGTTGTTCTTCCTGGCCGGCCTGGTCGCCGGGCTCGTGCGACAGGTTGAGAAAACGGCGGAGTCGTGAGCCGCTGCCCAAGCCTTTCATCCTCCAGGACGTTCTGGACCGCTACGGCAAGAACCGCTAAAGGACCCCATCGAGCTTGCTCGATGGTGAACGAGATTGGCGGCTAGCACGGCCAGCTCCGATCTCCCCCGCGGACCCCTTCGAGCTTGCTCGATGGTGAACCAGATTGGCGGCTAGGCGGCGCGCGCCGATCTCCCCCGCGGACCCCTTCGAGCTTGCTCGATGGTGAACCAGATTGGCGGCTAGGACGGCGTACGTCCCGATCTCCCTTGCGGACCCCTTCGAGCTTGCTCGATGGTGAACCAGATTGGCGGCTAGGACGGAACGGCCCGCATGAATCTGCCTCTCGGACCCCTTCGAGCTTGCTCGATGGTGAAGCAGATTGGCGGCTAGGACGGCGCACGCCCATCTCCGCTGCGGACCCCTTCGAGCTTGCTCGATGGTGAACCAGATTGGCGGCTAGGACGGCGCACGCCCATCTCCGCTGCGGACCCCTTCGAGCTTGCTCGATGGTGAACCAGATTGGCGGCTAGCGCCGATCGGCCCGCGCGGATCGCGCCCATATCGTACTCGCTGAACGTACCCACGTAGAAGCCCGGACTCCAAATCCGGACCTGACCGAGCAGGTAGGCCAAATTGTTCTGAAACCCCAGCGCGATCTCCTGCGGCGATTCCTCGATCGCTCCCCGCATGGCCATGTGAACGTGGTCCGGCATCACCGAAAGGACGGCGATGCGATGGCCCTTCTTCCGCGCGATGGCGAAGCAGCCGTCGCGGATCTTCGCGAGGCATGGAAGGTCGTGGATGGGGCCTCGCTCGGCGACCACCAGAACCACATGCAGATTGTACCAATAACACCCGTGGGACGACGCGGTCGGCTGGGAAAGATCGACCTCCGGGCAGCGAACGGTGAATTGCCGTAAGGCGCCTTCGTAGCGCAGGTCCAGGAACCGTTCCTTGCTCACCTGGTTGGCAATGTAGTCCTCCACCTGATGCCGCGTGTTCTCACCAACGGAACGGACAGAGACCTTCCTGCTGAAACCGGGCCAACCGGGCAACAACTTCCGCAGATCGTGTTGCAGCCGGTAACCGTTCACGGCCCGGAGGCCGTTCTTTCGTAAATTGATCTGGACACAGGAGGGGTTTTCGGGGACGACATACGTCATGCCGTCCAACGAAGCAAGGCCACTGACGATTCCACCAGAACTCGATGCCGAGATGACCCCGGCAGTCCGTGCCTTTGTCGGGTTGCTGCTGGACCGGATTGCGAAACTGGAAGCCCGGGTGGAAGAACTCGAACGTGGCCGGAAAACGCCGCAGAACTCCTCGTTGCCGCCCAGCACAGTGCATCCCCATGCCAAACCCGTCTCGACGAAACGCAAGTCGAAGAAGAAACGCGGCGGGCAGCCGGGGCACAAGAAACATGAGCGGCCGTTGATCCCCGCCGAGGAGTGCGACGAGGTGAAGCCTCTGAAGCCGACCGAATGCCGACGCTGCGGCGAAAAGCTCTCCGGCAGCGATCCCGAGCCGCTGCGGCACCAGGTGTGGGAATTGCCGGAGATCAAGGCCCACGTGACCGAGTACCAGCGGCATCGGCTGGCGTGTCCCTCGTGCGGAGAAACAACCTGTGCGGAACTGCCTCGCGGCGTGCCTCTGGGGCAGACAGGACCGCGATTGATGGCCTTCACCGCGCTGTTGATGGCCTACTATCGCCAAAGCAAGCGGCGCACGGCCGAGTTCCTCACGACGCTCTTGGGCCAGCCCTGCTGTCCGGCGCTGACTGTGAAGATCGAGAACCAGGTGACGGCGGCCGTGCGGCCGTCGTATGAGGCGCTGGCGGCTCAACTGCCCGCCCAAGAGCAGTTGAACATCGACGAAACGGGGACCAAGCAGGAAAACGACAAGGCGTGGCTGTGGACCTTCGTCGCCGGCATGTTCACCGTGTTTGCCGTGCGTGCCACGCGCGAGGCCACGGCATTGACCACCTTCCTGGGTGCGTCGTTCCACGGCATCGTCACCTGCGATCGGGCCAAAATGTACTGGCACCTGGGCCGTTTGCAATGGTGCTGGGCCCACCTGAAACGCGATTTCCAAGCGATGATCGACAGCGGCGACCCTCGGGCGAAGCACCTGGGCTTCCGCTTGCGGCACGCAGCGTGCGAATTGTTCGAGCACTGGGCCGACTACCGCCAGGGCAGAATTTCGAGGGCGGCCTTGCTGCGTCGGATGGCCCCCGTCCGCCGCAACGTGGAGCGTTTGCTGCTGCGTGGCACCCAATGCGGTCACGCCGACACGCGCGGCACGTGCCGGGAATTGTACGAACATCGCTCCTGGCTGTGGATGTTCCTGCGTCACGAAGGGCTGGAACCGACAAACAATGCGGGCGAGCGGTCGTTGCGTCATGCGGTGATTTGGCGAAAGCTTTCCTTCGGGACCCAAAGCGCCAACGGCAGCCGCTTCGTCGAGACGATGCTGACGGTAGTAGAAACCTGCCGCCAGCAGCGCCGCAACGCCTTCGCTTTCCTGGCTCACGCCGTCGAAGCTCATCTTGCCCACCAACCTGCCCCTTCATTGCTCCCCGGGGCGTGAACGGTTACTGCAGCCGTCCCTTGGCCCTTTGGGCCAACAACACGGGCGACACGTGCGGCAGCGTGCTGAAAGCCAATTGCAATTCCTCGTCTGAGGAAGAACATTCCAAGAGCCGCATCCCATCATTTTCCCATAGCGGACCGAGCCGCTCCAGTCCCGCCGGGCGGGGCAATCGCCCCGCCGTCGGCCACCCGGTCCAACTGAAGCGGAGGCAGAAGGCGGGATCGCTTCCCTCGCGCCGGTAGAGCGGTTCGACTGCCATGTCAATCCTGGCCTCCCGGTGCGGTATAAGGTGGTACCGCCCGAGAGGACAAGGGCGCCCCTCAATCGATCCCGTCCGGCTTGCCGGTCGGAATGCGAGGTTGGCAGTCACGCGCGACGGCGCCGCGCCTTAGCCGCCACTCTCGTTCACCATCGAGCAAGCTCGAAGGGGTCCGCAGCACTGAACGTTGGGTCGTTAGCTCTCAGTCTTCTTCACCATCGAGCAAGCTCGAAGGGGCCCAGGGCGCTGAGCGGCTGTGAGGCTTTGTAAGGTAGTCGCCGCCCACCATACTTGACTGGTTCGATGCTAATTGTCCAGCCAATCCACCACTTCGCACATCACGGAGAACGCGATGCCCCACAGCTCGGAATATGAATCCCAGTCGAGGGCGCCATTACCGCGGAGAGCCTCCAAACCGCTGTCGCCAAGCGGCACTTTGTCGAAGAGGCGTTCTTCTTCGAGCCGCGCCAGTTGTTCCCAGTGCTCTTCTTTCTTGGGAACCGGGTATTTGCCATCCCAGATGATCGCCTCGGAGAGGATTCGCAAAAGGTCGAGTTGTTGTCGAGTGTAGACGACGCCGGCATCGGCTGCCAGCTTATCGAGGAAATGAGTGCTTTCAGGCTCTTTCCCACGTGCGACAATGATTGTCTTGAGCAGCAGCTCCATCGACATGCCGCACACCATCCGGTAGACAGACGGCAGAGCCACCGACATTCTGAAGCCTTCGCCCAGGCCCAACTCTATCGCGATCTCGCGCGATTCCGAGTTCATGCTGGCCCACAGAACTGCGGCACCGCCCCGCAAGTCAGAAGCCTTGTTGGACCAGCGGATCGATTCCCGCTTGCGCTGCTCGTAGAGATTCATGGGCGACCTCTTGCTGTTGTATGCCGACAGTTTCCTCTACGTATAGGACCACTGGCGGCTGGCTCAGGTTCGGGCTTTTCGTGGGTGGCCCCGATAGTTCTGCTATCGGGGTACCGTCAGGCAGAGGGGCATCCCCGCTGCCGACGCTGCGCTAATTGCCCTTCATGGCGGGCCGGCGTCGCTCACGCGAGCTTGTCCCACCCTACGGCGACCTCTTCTTCTCCGCCGCCAACGTCTCCTGCCACTGCTTCACGAGCTGCAAGGCGGCCAGCGGCGTGACGTTGTTCAGATCCAAGCGGCGGACGTTGTCCAGAAGCGGATGATCGATGGGACTGAAGAGCGTGAGCTGGACCCCGGCCCGCTTGGCCGGCTTGCCCCGCCGCGCGATTTTCGCCCGGCCTTCGGCGTCCAGGTGCTCGTCCTCCAACTGGGCCAGGATCTCCTTGGAACGCTCGATCACCGGCCGCGGGACGCCCGCCAGCCGGGCCACGTGGATCCCGTAACTCTTGTCGGCCGCGCCGGCGACAATCTTGTGCAGGAAGACCACCTGGTCCTCCCACTCGCGGACCGCCACGTTGAGGTTCTTCACCCGCGAAAGCGATTTCTCCAGGTCGGTCAGTTCGTGGTAGTGCGTGGCGAAGAGCGTGCGGCAGCCGACCTGATCGTGCAGGTGCTCGGCCACCGACCAGGCCAGCGAGATGCCGTCGTAGGTGCTCGTGCCGCGGCCGATCTCGTCGAGGATCACCAGGCTCCGCGGCGTGGCCGTGTTGAGGATCCGGGCCGTCTCGGTCATCTCCACCATGAACGTGCTCTGACCGCGGGACAGCTCGTCGCTGGCGCCGACGCGGGCGAAGATGCGGTCGGCCAGCCCGATGGTCGCTTTGCGCGGGGACGAAGCTGCCGATCTGGGCCATGAGCGTCAGCAGGGCCACCTGGCGGATGTAAGTGCTCTTGCCGGCCATGTTTGGCCCGGTGATGAGCTGGATCGTGCCCGACTCGCCGCCCAGCCGCGTGTCGTTGGGCACGAACGTCCCTTCCGGCGCCAGGACGTCCAACACCGGGTGACGCCCGTCGACGATCTCCAGCACCGGCTCCTCGACGATCGCCGGGCGGCAGTAGTTCCGCACTCGGGCCAGCTCCGCCAAGGCCGCCAGCACGTCGATCTCGGCCAGCACGTCGGCCGTGGCCTGCATCCGCCGGCGCGACCCGATCACCGCCGCGTGCAGCTCGAGGAACAGCTCGTACTCCAGCTCCTTGGCCTTCTCGTCGGCGGTGAGCACTTTCTCTTCGTACTCTTTCAGCTCCGGCGTGATGTAGCGCTCGGCGTTCTTGACCGTCTGCTTGCGGATGTAGCCGGAGGGCACCTTGTCGCGGTGCGCGTTGGTGACCTCGATGTAGTAGCCGAAGACCTTGTTGAAGCCGACCTTGAGACTGGGGATGCCCGTCCGCTGCGTTTCTTCCGCCTGGTAGCGGGCGATCCACTGCTTGCCGCCGTGGGCCAGCTCCCGCAGGGCGTCCAGCTCGGGGCTTGCGCCGTCGCGGATGAAGCCGCCGTCGCGGCTGCTCAAGGGGCAGTCGTCGGCCAACGCCGCGTCGAGCTTCGCCCGCAGCTCCGGGCAGAGATCGATCTGGGCCTCCAACTGGTTCAGGCAGCGGCTCTTGCGGGCCGTGAGCTTGGCCTTCACCGCCGGCAGGCCGCGGAGCGTGCGGGCCAGGAACCCGAGGTCGCGCGGGCTGGCCCGGCCGGTGGTCACCCGGGCCAGGAGCCGCTGCACGTCGTACACCCGGCGGAGCGTCTCGCGGAGATCGGCCGAAAGCGCGGGCTCGCCCAACAGCTCCTCGACGCCGTCCAGCCGATGGTTGACGGCCTCCGCGTCGATCAGCGGGTTGGCCACCCAGTCGGCCAAGAGCCGCGCGCCCATCGCGGTAATCGTCCGCTCCAGCACGGCCAACAGCGAGCCTTCGCGGCGGCCTTCGCGGATCGTGCGGACGATCTCCAGGCTCCGCCGGCTGGCCTCGTCGATCTCCAGCGTGTTGTGAGCCCGGTAAGGGACCAGGCGATCGACGTGCTCCAGCGAGCTGCGCTGCGTTTCCTTGAGATAATCCAAGATCGCGCCGGCCGCCTGGACGGCCTGCGTGTCCTCCTTGCCGGAGGTGAAGCCGAAGCCTTCCAGGCCGGTCGTGCCGAAGTGCTTGGTGAGCGTTTGCCGGGCGGTGGCCAGGCCGAAGACCCAATCGGGCCGCCGCGTGACCATCATCTGCTCATCCAAGCGGGCCGGCAGCGGATCGGCCGACTCCGCAAGCAGGCACTCCGCGGGAGAAAGCCGGGCCAACTGGTCGGCCAACTGGCTCGGCGGAAACCCGGCCGCCTGGAAGCGGCCCGTCGAGATTTCCACCCAAGCGATGCCGATCGGGTCGCCCGGACTGACCGCCGCCAGGTAGTTGCTCTGACGCGGGTCCAGCAGGGCGTCGTCCACGACCGTGCCCGGCGTGACCACCCGCGTCACCTCCCGGCGGACCAGTCCCTTGGCCTGCTTGGGGTCCTCCACCTGGTCGCAGACGGCCACGCGGAAGCCGGCGGAGATCAGTTTGCCCAGGTAGGACTCGAGTTGATGGTAGGGAAAGCCGGCCATGGGCGTGGCATCCTCGCCCTTGTCGCGGCTGGTCAGGGCCAGGTTCAGCGTGCGCGCGGCCGTCTTGGCGTCGTCGAAGAACATCTCGTAGAAGTCGCCCATGCGGAACAGCAACAGCGCCTCCGGGCAGGCCCCCTTGGCCTCTTGGTACTGCTTCATCATGGGAGTCGTGACGTTGCTCATACCGCCTATGGTAGCAAACCCCGTAGCGGATCGGGAAGAGGCCCGGAGGGTACTGTGGTATACTCTCTGCAAGGTGAACCTATGAACTCATGCGCAAAGGACCCACCGCCATCCACGCGACGGCACAAGACCCGGCTGGCATTGCTCGCCGTCGTTGGTCTCGTACTGGTGGGCTGCGGGCTGGCCTACGGGCACTACTGGCTGGCTCGGCCGATCGGCGAGGGGCCGGCGGGCCCCGTTGTTCCGCGAGAACCCTTCAGGGCCGTCTGGACCACGCGAAAAGTGCTCCTGGTCGGCCTGGGCGACAGCGTTACCGCGGGCTTCGGCGTCCGCCGCGGCTACGGCTACTTCGATCGCCTGGCGGAGAACCCGGCCGGCGAGTTTGCCGACATGCGGGGGATCTGTCTGGCGGCCGTGCTGCCCAACCTCCGCGTGCAGAACCTGGCACAGTCGGGCTCGACCTCGTTGGACCACTTGGAGCGGCTCCGCCACGCCCTTGCCCGACAGGACGGCCAGACGCTGGGGATGGTCGTGATGACCAGCGGCGGCAACGACCTGATCCACAACTACGGTCGCACGCCGCCTCGCGAGGGCGCGATGTACGGGGCCACGCTGGCCCAGGCCCGGCCGTGGATCGCCGCCTACCAACGGCGGCTACGGGCGATGTTGGACCTGTTGGAGGATCGCTTTCCCGGCGGCCTCCACGTCTTCCTGGCCGACATCTACGACCCGACCGACGGCGAGGGCGACGCCTCCAACGCCGGCTTGCCCGCCTGGCCCGAGGGCTTGCAGGTCGTTGCGGCATACAATGAGACGATTCGCCGCGTCGCCGCCGAGCGGAAATATGTCCACGTCGTGCCGATGCACGACGCCTTCCTCGGCCACGGCATCCACTGCACCCAGTTCTGGCGGCCGCACTACCAGGCCGCCGATCCGCATTACTGGTACGCCTACAACCTCGAAGATCCCAACGATCGCGGCTACGACGCCATCCGCCGTCTGATGCTCATCGAGATCGCCAAGGTCATCGCAGTTGGCCCCAAATAGCTTTCACAGGTTCACCGCCGAGGCGCGGAGACGCAGAGGCGAAAATAACAAAAGGATTTCTCGGCGTCTCTGCGTCTCGGCGGTTCAGCTTCGTTCTTTACAGCAATTGCTCCAGGACTTCCCCAAGCCGGCGGTACTGCGGGAGACTGTTGTAGGCCTGGGCGGAGATCCGCAAGAGACAATGAGGCGGGGCCGGCCAGTAGTAGATCGGCACCTCGATCCCAAACTCCTCCAAAAGCCGGGTCTGAAGCGGATGGATCTCAAAGCTGCCGGCCGGCTGCGGCTCGCCACGCTGGGGAAGCTCGATCGCGGCCATCGCGCCGAGCATCTCCTCGGGACAGGGCGGCTCCAGCCGCAGCGATTCAGAGAGCAACCGCCGCCCGGCAACGGCCAGCTCGTGATTGCGACGCATCAAGCCGGCCAGGCCGCCGTCGCCGAGGCCGTCGAGCCAGCGGATCGAGGCGGCCAGGCACAAAGCGGGCGTGGGATCGTCCGTGCCGGTCCAGTCGAAGGCGGCGTGCAGCCGCGGCTGCTCCGACCGGCGGGTGTTGTAGCCGTGGCTAATTACGGCCGGCTCGATGCCCTCTTGCCGGTCGCGGCGAACGTGGAGAAAGCCCACGCCCTTCGGCCCGCAAAGCCATTTATGCCCGTTGCCCGCGTAGTAGGCGGCGCCGATCGCCGTCAGGTCCAGGGGCAACATGCCGGGGGCGTGGGCGCCGTCGACCAGCGTCTCCACACCCCGCCGCTTCAGCTCGTGGACCAGTCGCTGAATGGGAAATACCAGCGCCGTGGGACTGGTCACGTGGTCCAGCAGCGCCAACCTGACCCGCGGCGTGCAAGCGGCCAGCACTCGATCGACGATCTCTTCCGGCCCGCGGACCGAAAGCGGGACTTCCGCCACGGCGAGCCTGGCCCCCGAGCGCTGGGCGACGTACGCGGCCACGTTGCGGCAGGCGTTGTAGCCGTGGTCGCTGACCAGGATCTCGTCGCCCGGGCCGAACCGCAGCGAGCGGAGCACGGCGTTCACCGCCTCGGTCGCGTTGCGGACGAAAACCAGGTCCGCCGGGTCCACCGAGAGCAGCGTGGCCAGCGCCGCCCGGGACTGCTCCCAGAGGGCCGGCAACTGGCGGACCAGGAACCGCACCGGTTCCGCCTCCATTTGCCGGCGGAAGCTGGTTTGCTGCTGGAGGATCTCCCGCGGGCAGGCCCCGAACGAGCCGTGATTGAGCATCGCCACACGGCCATCCAGCTCCCAGGCGTCGGCAGAAAGAGCGTGTTCCAAGTCGTCCACGGGATTGGTCATGGTGATAGGGAAAGACTCAGCCACGGATGAAACACGGATTATACACGGATGCCTCAGGAAACAGAAATCTTCGCTTGTCGTTAATCCGTGTTCGATCCGTGTTTCATTCGTGGCTAAGTCCTGAAGCTCTTCTTCGGCCGATCCCTAGCATACACCACATGGCCGGCGCGGTAGAATTAAGACCGCCTATGGTAGGCACACGCGGTGTGCCGTCCAGAGCGGCACACGGCGTGTGCCTACTACATTAGGAGGAGGCGTATGCAGGTGAAAGTCAACGGGGCCACGATCGAGCTGCAGCAGGGCGACGTGACGCTTCAGGAAGTGGACGCGATCGTCAATGCGGCCAACAGCCGGCTTGCCGGCGGGGGCGGGGTGGACGGGGCCATCCACCGCCGCGGCGGTCCGGAAATCATGGCCGAGACCGACGCCAAGTATCCCCAGGGCTGCCCCACCGGCTCGGCCGTGATCTCCACGGCCGGACGGCTCGCCGCACGCTACGTGATCCACGCCGTGGGGCCGGTCTGGTCCGGCGGCCAGCGGGGCGAGGCCCAACTCCTGGCCGGCGCCTATCGGCGGTGCCTGGAGCTGGCCGTCGAGCACGGCTGCCGGAGCATCGCTTTGCCCGCGCTCAGCACCGGGGCCTACGGCTACCCCATTGATCAGGCGGCCGAGGCGGCGTTGGCCACGGCGCTGGAGTTCCTGCGAGCGAAGGGGCAACCGGAGCTGGTCCGTTTCGTGCTCTTCGGCGCGGGTGCGTATGGGGCGTTTTGCGCGGCGTTGGAAAGGCTCGCTTGAACTGCGGCTTCAAATCGAGTCGTAGGGTGGGACAAGCTCGCGCAGCGAGCGCCGGCCCACCATCGAGAGCAAGTGGTGGGCCGGCGCTCACCTGAGGCGAGCTTGTCCCACCCTACAGCGCCCCACGCTGCGGCACTGCGAACAGCTATTGACGGTGCAGCTCCTCCAAGACACTAGTTCCCAGCTCGCCGATGGAAACTTCTCGTTGTTCCCGGCTTTGCATGTTCCGCAGCATCACGGCCTGGCGTTGGATCTCGTCGGGACCGACGAAGACGGCCAGCGCGGCGCCGCGCTTGGAGGCGTAGGCGAAGAACTTCCGCGGCTTGTCGACGGCGACCGCCAGGTCCACAGTGATCCCTCGTTGTTGAAGCTGCGAGGCGACGCGAAAGGCCTCCACCGTCAGACTCTCGTCGAAGCTGCCCACGCAAACGTCGACCTGCAAGTCCGGCGCGGTGAACCCGGCCCGCGAGGCCAGGATCTCGCCGATCACCACGTCGCCGAAGCCCAGTCCCACGGCCGGCCGGTCCGTGCCCGCAAGCCGCTGGAAGAGCGTGTCGTAGCGGCCGCCGCCGAAGACGGCCCGGAATTTCCGCGGCACGTCGTAAGCCTCGAAGATCACCCCCGTGTAATAGGCCAGTCCCCGCACGATGCCGAAATCGAAGGAGAGAAAGCGATCGAAATCCAAGGACTTCGCCAGGGTGAACAACTGGTAGAGCTGCCGGGCGGGCGCCGACTGGCCCAGCGGCGAGGCCTGCAGCTCGTCCAGGGCGCCGATCCGCATCATCTCCAGCAGCCGTCGGCAGAGCGGCGCGGCCATGCCGGCGCCCAGCAGCATCTCGACCAGCGCGGCCTCCGGGATCTTGTCCTTCTTATCGAGGATCAGGAAGATGCCCGGGTGCCGATCTTCCGGCACGCCCAATTCATGGAGCGCCTGGGCCAACAACTGCCGGTGGTTCACGTGGATCTGAATGTCGTCGCTCCCCAGCCCGAGCTGTGCGAGTGCGGTCACGGCGGCGTGCAAGATCCATGCCTCGGCGAGGATCGACTCGGCGCCCACGATATCGAGATTCCACTGGTAGTGTTCCCGCCGCCGGCCCTTGCCCATCTTCTCGTAGCGGAAGCACTGCGCGATGGTCCACCATTTGGCCGGGAAGAGGTGCTGGCCGACGTTGGCCGAGAGCATCCTCACCAGCGACGGCGTGACCTCCGGGCGCAGCGCCAGGTTCCGCCCGGACTTGTCCTGGAAGACATAAATCTGGTCGGTGATCTCCTCGCCGGCCTTGCGGGCCAAGAGCTCGTAGGACTCCACGACCGGCGCCTCGTAACGCAGGAAACCGTGCAGCAGGGCCGCATTCCGCCAGGCGTCGAAGACGCGATCGCGCAGTAGCAGGTCGCGGGGAAAGAAATCACGGAGCCCTTTGGGGGGATTGGTTTCGAGCATTTTGGATTTTGAATTTTGGATTTTCGATTCCAGATTCTGGATAATGGATATCCGGTTGACTCAAGTGATCGGTAGGTCCACGTCGCGTAGCGACGATGCGACGGTAGCCGTGGGTTTTAACCCACGGAACGTATGGCCTCACACCTTCCGTTCGTCGCGTAGCGACGATTGAAATGGCCGGGTTGCCCGACGGCACGCGGCTTGTTTTCAACCGTCGCTACGCGACGGGGTACAAGATCACGGGATCCGGACCGTGGGTTAAAACCCACGGCTACCATCATAACGTCGCTGCGCGACGAACATGAGTCAAGCGGATAAACATTTTCTGGATTGCGGAACCCCCAATCGGCAATCCAAAATCCAAAATCCAAAATGTCACCGGCTGTCCCTGGCAGTATACAACACTGCCCCGATCTCGCGCAAGGCGGCGATGGTCTCGGGATAGGGCGTGTCGCAGACGTTGACCAGGCCGATCTGGTAGTTCTCGCCGTCGCCGCGGCCGGTGGTCGCCTGGTCGCCGAACTGGAACCAGTGCGTGCCCACCAGCCAGGGATTCTTCAGGGCCCCGCCCACGTAGTGGCGGTAGGCCTGGGCCCGCTCGTGCTGGCTGCCTGTGGGGACCAGGCCCGTATGGAACATGCCCCGGTCCAGGGCGCCGAAGTGGAATTCGCCGATGATCGCCGGCTTGTCGACGCCCTCGGGCAGGCGCAGCTCGGCCACGCTCCGCTGGTAGCGGTTGAAGCTGATCACGTCGCAATGCGCCGCCGCCGCGCGGACCGCCCGATCGTTAGTCCAGGCGAAGCGGCAGCCGAGATAGAGCGCTTGGGGATCGACCTGCTTGACGGCCTCCCGGCAGAGGCGGAAGTATTGCTCGGCGAACTTCGTGGCAAAGGCCGCCAGGTCGTCGTGAGCGCGATGGCTGTCGGGCGGGACCGTGGCGGCCAGCAGCGCGTCCCAGGAGGCATGCGACGTACCCCAAGCCTCGTTGAGCCGTTGGATTGACGGATACTTGCGGCGGAGGTCCTCGACCATGGCCTTCTTGGCCGGCTGGTCGGGCGGGGAGGCCAGCGAGGCCAGGGCCAGCGAGAGGTCGTCGCCCCAGCTCAATTCGTTGTCGACGAAGAAGCCCAGGCACCAGGGATCGCCGGCCGAGAGGCTCTTCTGCCAGGCCGCGTCCTTCTGGAGCGAGGCCCGGAAGGAGGGATCGAAGACGTTGGCGAACTTTCCCCAGTAGCCCGAGCTGCCCTCCAGTTGCCGGCCGCCGCCGTAGAGCGTCGCCGTGTAGGGGGTTTTGTCCATGCGGTAGATGTTTTCGTCCGACCAGTTGGCGATCGTGTTCATGCCCCAGCTTCGCAGTCGCCGATGGGCCAGTTTGGTAGAATTGCGGTTTCCACGAGTCGCCGTACTTGCGGAGCAGATTGGCCCCGGTGAAGTTGAAAGTCTGGTAACTGCCGCGGCCTTGGTAATAGCCGTGCGGGGCCCAGGCGGCTTGGCCAAAGAACTGGGCCGCGGGCGAGCCCGGGGAGGGCAGATCGGCGAACCAGTTGCGGCGATCGGTGATCGGAGTGACCGCCGTGGCCGCATGCACGCAATCGACGCCGTGCGACCAGAAGAGGCGGCCCTCGGGATCGACCAGCCACCACTTTCCCCGGCGTTTCTCCGTGCGGAATCGCCCGCTGGCCTGCAACTGCGGACCGGCCTTCCAGCCGCCGTATTGATCCCAGCCGGCCGGGCCGGGATGGGCCGCGATGTCGGCTTCTTCCTGCCGGCGATGCTGCCGCAGCTCTTCCAGCGAGTGCGTCTTGCCGGGCCAGTCCTTGTGGACGTATTGGCCGAAGGTGTCGATCAAGGGGAAGAAGGTCTTCTCCTCCGCTTTCACTTTCTCGGCCGAGCCGGCGGCGCGGAGCCCGGCGATTTCGAAGACGTGGTCCGCCTGGGGCTTGGCTTCCCAGACGTGATCCGCCTTGGGCTTGGCCAGGAAGATGATCACCTGGTTGACCAGCGCCGGATCGATTTTCAGTTTCTCGCCATAGTTTTCGGGATAGCCCCTCATGCCGAAGAGCGGTTTCAAAGACAAGGCGATGCGCGAGGTCCTACGCTGGCCCGGCTCCAACGCGACTGCGCCGGTCACGCAGTGTTGCACGCCGTCGGCGCCCGGGTTGTCGACCCGCAGATAGACCTCGACGGGGTCTTGGCCCAGGTTCTTCACGTCCAGCAGGACCTCGGCAAAGGCGGAGAGGTCCCAGCGTCCCTGGGTGCGCGGATCGTGATTCCGGGCCAGGGCTCGCGGTGCCCGGTCGCCACCCGCAGTCCATGCTCAGCCGGGCGGACGTCGGCGTCGTGGGCCTGGACTTGGGCCGCGACCTGATCCTTATCCAGCGGCAAGAGATCCCGTTGGGCCAGGGCCGGCGTGGCGGAGGATGCGGCGATCATCAACAACGGCACAAGGTAGCGTGCCAACATGCTGCCAGTCTCCCGTGCGAAGCGTAGGTGGCGGTCGGTCTGGGATTTGAGATTTCTCACCCTGACCAGCTCCCGGAGGGAGCCGGGCACAAGGTCGGGATCGAGCCGTTGTGAATGAAGTCGAAGCCGGCCTCCTTCATGGCCGAATGCACCTCCGCGTCAGTGGGCGGCCGGCCTTCCAGGTAGACCAGCCCCCAATAGACGGTACACCCCCCGTCGACGTGCTTTCCGGTGGCCACCTGGCTGACCGTGAGCTTCGGATTCAACCGCGCCAGCAAATGCTGAATGGGAAAGAACTCGTGCTCGTCCCGCACCGAAAACGCCTTGGGCAGTTCCACGGGAGCTTGCATGGCTTGACTCCTGGGTAAGTTTCACGCGCCTGACGAGCGCGGCGGCGGGTCGCCCTTGGGCGGCGACTCGTGGTTGTGGTGACGGCCGCCGAATGCCGGCGGGCCGTGGTGGAACCCGCCTTCCTTGGCCTTGGCCGCGGCCTGGTCCGCCAGGGCGGTTTCCCCCAATTCCCGCAAGACGCGGGCCAGGGAGGCGTATTGCATCGAGAGCATGAGGTTCAGCGGCGGGCCCCCTTGCGCCGCCGCCGGCAGCTTCTCACAGCGGGCGATCGCCTCTTCCAGGCTCGCTCGTGCCTTGGCAGGCTCCTGCCGCGACATCTGCACCGCCGCCAGATCGTGCAACGATCGGGCCAGCAACAGCGGGTAGGCGCGGACCGTGGGAAAGTCCGTCGCCAAGCCTCTCTGGATTTCCACCGCCTTGAGCAGATGTTCCTCGGCCACGGCCGGGGAATCGGCACGGGCCAGCTCCGCCGAGCGGACGTGAGAGCCGGCCAACGAGACCCGATACTCCGGTACGGTGGGATATCGCGAGGCCAGGTCGCTATCGATCTCGACCGCCCGCCGCAAATTCTCGCCGTCATTGCCCATTGCTTGCCGGTCGCGGCTTCTGGGGTAGGGCATGGCATAGGTCTCGGCCAGCTCGAAGCGGTACTCGGGATTCTGCGACGCGTCGGCAACCAGTTTCTCCAGGATGCGGATGGCCTCGCGGTTGGCCTGCTGGGCGGCCGCTTTGTCGCCGGCAATCGCCGAAATCGAGAACCGATCCCGCTGACAGCGGGCCGTCGCCAGCAGGTAACGATGGTTGCCGGGCGACTCGTGGGTGAGTTGATCGAGGATCTCCAGGGCCTGCCGGTTGTACTGGCCGGCCTGCGCGGCTTCCGCAGCGCGAGATGCAGGCCCGTGCCGCCGGACGTGCGACTCATGCGACTCATGGGACGCATGGGACGCAACGCTGCCCGGCGTGGCCGCCGGGGCTAACCCGTGCTGCCCGCCGGACGACTCATGGGACGCAACGCTGCCCGGCGTGGCCGCCGGGGCTAACCCGTGCTGCCCGCCGGACGACTCGTGGGACGCAACGCTGCCCGGCGTGGCCGCCGGGGTTAACCCGTGCTGCCCGCCGGACGACTCGTGCGTGTGCCGCGCCGCGCCGTGCCGGGGTGAGACCTCGGAGAGAAAGCTATAGGTCCTGGCCAACTCGAAGCGGGTCTCCGGCAAGGCGGCCATTTTGGCCGAGGCGCCGCGGAGAATCTCCAAGGACTGCTGATGGGCGGCGACGGCTTCGGGGAACCGGCCGGTGTTGCGCGAGAGCGTCCCCAACTCATTGTGGATCGCGGCCACGGAGGTGAGACACTCGGCGTCGTCGGGCGAGCCCTTGCCCAGGGCTTGGAACATTTCCAGGGCCCGCCGGTAGGCGGTTTCCGCCCGGTCGTACTGGCCCAGCCGCTCGCGGATGTCGCCCACGCGGCGGTAAGCGCGGGCCGTTTCCTTCTGCAGCTTCACGTCCGCCTGGTTCTGCTGGGCGAACTGGTCGTAGAACTTGAGCATGCTCTCCAGGAGCAAGGCGTCCTTGTCGGTAACCACCACCTCCCAAACCGGCTCGGGCCAGGGGTCGTCCTCGTCCTGCTCGGGCGGACGGGCGACCGGGTCCGCGCCGATCTTGTTGAAGATGTCCTCGAAGGCCTTGGTGGCCAGCCGCAGGTTGGCTTCCGCGCGCCGTGCTCGGCCTGGGTCCGCAGCCGCTCGGCGTTGGCCTGGAAGTAACCCAGCGAGGCCACGACCGCCACCGCCAACAACAACCCCAGCGCGGCGCCGGACAGCGAGGCGATCGCGCGGTTGCGGCGGCACCAGCGCCAGCCGCGGCCCAGGGCCGTCACCCGCCGGGCACGGATCGGCCGGTCGTCGAGGAAGGCCTTCAGGTCCGCGGCCAGCGCGCCGGCCGTGGCGTAACGCTGCTGCGGATGGGTGGCCGTGGCCTTGACCACGATCGTCTCCAGGTCGCGGGGAACGGCCGGGTTGAGCTTCCGCGGCCGCGGCGGATCCTGCTGCGCCACCTGGCGGATCAACCGCCGCCGGTCCTTCTCGCCAAAGGCCGGGCGCAGCACGAGAAGCTCATAGAGGGTCAGACCGAGGCCATAGACGTCGCTGCGGGCGTCGGCCTGCCCCTCGAACTGCTCGGGCGCCATGTAGCGGAGCGTGCCGACCATGTCGCCGGAGGTCGTCAGGTCGTCGAGGTCTTCCAGCTTGGCCAGCCCGAAATCGGCGATCCAGACCGTGCCGCGGCTGTCCATCAGCAGGTTGGCGGGCTTGATGTCGCGGTGCAGCGTCCCCTGGCGGTGGGCATACTCCAGGGCGTCGGCCACCTGGATCCCGATCCGCGCCACGTTCTGCCAGTAGCGCGGTCCCCGCGAGATGGCCGCCGTCGTCGCGGAACCGCCAGCGGCGTCGCGCCGCGGCGAGTCCGCCGACGGCGCGTCCGGCAATGGCCCCGAAAGCAACATCTGGGCCGCTTCGCCGGCGGAAAACGAGCCCGCCACGGCCGGCGACTGCCGCGTCGGCAGATCGTCGCCCTTCGCGGTCAACTCGCCGGGCGCCGCGCCGGCCCGCAGCGCGCTGACGACCACGTCCAACCCTTGCCCGGCAATGAGTTGCATCACGTAGTAGCGGATGCCGTCCTGCTGGCCGACGCCGAAGACCGGCACGATGTTGGTATGGTGCAGCCGGGCGGCGGCCTGCGCCTCGCGGAGAAACCGCTGCAATCGCGTGGGCGAGGCGACGCAGACCGCCGGCAGCACCTTCAACGCCACCCGCCGCCCCAATGATTCCTGCTCCGCCTCATAGACCACGCCCATGCCGCCGCGGCCGATCTCCCGCAGCAGCCGGAAATCCCCCAGCCGCTCCAAGGGACCAAGGGCCACCGGCGCCGCGGCGCCGCCGTGCGCGGCAGGCTTGAGATCCTCCATTAACAGCAGCGTGGGAAAAAGCTCGCGGATCCTCGCCCCCAACGCCGGATGGGCCTCGACGTACTGGCTGACCGACGCCGCTTCCCCCTGCCGGCGACGCTCGAGGAACTCTTCGGCCAACTGCTCGACCGGGTCCCGTTGGACCTCGCCAGCCACCGTGGGATCGTCACCAGTCACTGCCACATCGCTACTCCCTCGTTCAGCCCTTGGGCAACATGCCGGGGGCATCGGCCAACACCCCCCGCAATCGCTCCAGCGCACGAATATACCGCTTGCTGGCGGCCGCGGTACTAATCCCCAACTCCTCGGCGGCCTCCTGGTTGGTCAACTCTTCGTAATGCCGCAGGGCGAGGATCTCGCGATCCAGCGGGTCCAGCCCGTCCACCACCGCCTGGAGCCGGACCTGCATCTCGGCTCGCATGGCCGCCATACTCGGCGAGGTAAGCCCGCCCAGCAGGCCGCAGGAAAGAGAGCCGGAATCCAACGCGGGCAGCGATCGTCGGAAGAGAGGAATCTCTTGCCGGGCGTCACGCTTCTGGGCGCCGAGGTGCTGGCGGTGCAGGGCCATCAACCGCTGGGCGGCGAGAAACCGCAGCCATAAAAAGGGCGCCATGGGCGGATCGGCCAGGTACTGGTCCAACTGCCGCGAGGCGTCGAGATAGGCCTCTTGGAGCACGTCGGAGGCATCCACCCGGCCCGCCACGCGGCGGTCCAAGCGAAGGTCGATCATCCGGCGCAAGCGGACGCGATGGCTGGTAAACGTCTCCGCCAGCGCGGCCCGCCCCCCGCGACGAAGATGCTCGATCGCCGCCGATCCCGTGGACTGCGTGAAGGCCGACGCACTCATAAGCACATTCAACCCGGCAAAAGGTCGGCAGCTCCATGCTACCCTGACGGCCCTAAAGCAGTTCTATCCTCCCCTACGGGCGGCCACAAATCAAGTCTCACCCGTCCTTGGATGGGGTGACGCCGGGTGTAGAGGTCTACCGAGCTTGGTGTGTGGGTTGCCCTTCGGGGTTACACCCAGGTAAGGGGCCGAAGCACGCGATTCTCGCACCTCCCTCCGAGAGAGGGTGGGGTAAGGGGCACCAGACAAAAGTGCAACCGCGCGATTCTTGCTCCCCTCCTCCTCGGGAGATGGGGAATAAAGTAAGGTTTTCATGGCGGGGACCACGTGAGATTGTCCAATGTTCCATACGCTCATTGAACTTCAGAAAAAATCGACAGGGCTGCTGATAACTTGTCTCCGCCTGCGGAGATCCCGCTAATTAGCAGTGTAGAGCCTGCGGTACAGGCTCATTTTTTGCCCCGCCATCGGAGGGGTTCTCCGGCGGCGTCTCCAACCCAAGGAGGTTTGAGGATGATAAGATCTTGGCTGGCTACTCTGTTTCTGTTGGGGCTCTCGGCCTGGTTGGCCGATACGGGCCCCCGCCCCATGTTGGGGGCCGACAAGACTGACCCGAAGAAAGCCGACGCCGTGCAAGCGCAAGGCTCTCAAAAGGCTCCGTCGGCCAAAGCCACCGACGCCCACAAGGGTCATCACGGTGGCGGGCAATCCGCCCATCATCACGCTGGCGCCAAGGACGGTCACGCTAAGGCCCCCAAGGCGACCGCGGACGGCAAGTGCCCCTACTGCCATCAAACGCTCGCCGCTAAGGGCCAACACAAGGGCCACAAGGGCCAAAAGGCCCACCACGGCAAGTGTAAAAAGGGCCACCATGGCAAGGGCCACAAGGGCCACCATGGCAAGGCCGGCTTCGGTCACCACGGCAAGTGCCAGAAGGGTCACCACGGTCATCACGGCTGGGGCGGCCACGGCCAGAAGGGTCACCACGGTCATCACGGCTGGGGCGGCCACGGCCACAAGGGTCACCACGGTCATCACGGCTGGGGCGGCCACGGCCACAAGGGTCACCATGGCAAGGCCGGTTTCGGCCATCATGGCCAGAAGGGCCACCACGGCAAGTGTCAGAAGGGCCACCACGGCAAGGCCGGCTTCGGCCATAAGGGTCACGGCCAGAAGGGCCATCATGGCAAGGCCGGCTTCGGCCACAAGGGCCACGGCCAGAAGGGCCACCACGGCAAGGCCGGCTTCGGCCATAAGGGTCACGGCCAGAAGGGCCACCACGGCAAGGCCGGCTTCGGCCACAAGGGCCACGGCCAGAAGGGCCACCACGGCAAGGCCGGCTTCGGCCATAAGGGTCACGGCCAGAAGGGCCACCACGGCAAGGCCGGCTTCGGCCACAAGGGTCACGGCCAGAAGGGCCACCACGGCAAGTGTCAGAAGGGCCACCATGGCAAGGCCGGTTTCGGCCATCATGGTAAGAAGGGCCACCACGGCAAGTGTCAGAAGGGCCCCCACGGCAAGGCCGGCTTCGGCCACCATGGCAAGAAGGGGCACCAGGGCAAGGGCCACAAGGGCCAGCCCGGCAAGGGCGGCTTCCATGTTCTCATGTTCCGCGGACCGGCCGGTGGTTTCCACCCGCCCTTCGCGCCCGGCATGGCTCCGAAGATGCCTACGCGCCGACGAACTCTTCAAGATGTTCGACACCAATGGCGACGGCAAGATCGACAAGGCGGAGTTCGCCGCCGGTCTGAAGAAGATCCGCGAGAAGATGCAGCAGCGGATGCAGGCGTTCGGTCCGCAGGCGTCGCGTGGGAAGCTGGCCCCGCCCGCCGGCCCGAAGAAGGGCCCGCAGGCCAAGCAGGCTCCTGGTGGTCCGCACGCCGGTCCGCCGCACAAGATGCCCAGTGTCGCCGAGATCTTCGCGAAGCTGGACAAGAACAAGGACGGCAAGCTCACCCAGGATGAAGTGCCCGCTCGGATGTGGGAACACCTCAGCAAGGCCGGTGTCGTCAAGAACGGCGCGGTCACCAAGGAAGCGCTCGAGGCCTTCCACAAGAAGATGATGGACCAGAGGGCCAAGGAAAAGGCCGCCGGTAAGGCCAAGCCTAAGACCTAAAGCCCGTTGTGCCTGAGGGCACGCCGCGGGTCGATGAAGCCGCCTCGGGACCGGGTCTTGAGGCGGCTTTTCTTTTGCGCCTGCAGGCCCCGAGGGCCATTTAGTCTTTGCGGTTGCCCTGCCAGAAGCTAGGATTATGGGGAGTTCCAGGGGAAAACCGGGCGAGCGGCGGATGGAAGCGAACATCACCGGAGCCATACTGGCCCTGACCGCCAGGTTTCTCAGCGGCGCCAGCGTGCGGTGGCTGGACTGCCAGCCGGACGGCAACCAGCGGGTCTACTTTGCCAATCACACCAGCCACCTGGACGCGGTGGTTCTCTGGTCGGCGTTGCCGCCGGCGATCCGCGCCCTGACCCGGCCTGTGGCCGCCACGGACTATTGGACTGCCGGCGCCATTCGCCGCTACCTGTCGCGGCGGGTGTTTAACGCGCTGTTGATCGACCGCACGGTGCGGAAGGTCCACCAGAGCCCGGTGGACCTGATGATCCGCGAGATCGGCCACCGCTACTCGCTGATCGTTTTTCCTGAGGGGGGGCGGACGACGGGGCACGATATCGGCGAGTTCAAGAGCGGGATATACTACCTCTGCAAGAAACGGCCCGACCTGGAGATGATCCCGGTCTACATCGATAACATGAACCGCATCCTGCCCCGGGGAGAGGTGCTTCCCGTGCCGATGTTGAGCTGCATTACCTTCGGACCGCCGTTGTGGCTGGAGGCGGGCGAGCCGAAAAACGAGTTCCTCCGCCGCGCCCGGGAAGCCGTGCGGCGGCTGAAGGAGATCTAAGCGGTGAGGGATCCCAAAACCCTGAGCCTGGTCGTGGGCGTGATGGTGCTGCTGGGGACGGCCAGCGCCGTGACGTTTTTTCTCCAGCGGCGGACCGACAGCGGGCTGGACCCGGCGATCGTCGAGTCGTTCCGCACGCGGATCCGCGCCTGGTGGATCCTGCTGACGGCGCTGGCGGCCGCCTTCTTGATCGGCAAGGTGGCCACGGTGTTTCTCTTCTGGGCGGTCTCCTTTTGGGCCCTGCGGGAGTTCATCACCCTGACCCCCACCCGGCCCGCCGATCATCGCACGCTGTTCCTGGTCTTCTTCCTCTGCACGCCGGTGCAGTTCCTCCTGGTAGGGCTGAACCAGTACTGGCTCTACAGCATCCTGATCCCGGTCTATGCCTTCCTCTTGATCCCCGCCGGGATCGCCTTCTCCGGCGATTCCAAGCGGTTCCTCGAGCGGACCGCCAAGATCCAGGCCGGGCTGTTGATCTGTGTCTACTGCCTGAGCTACGCCCCCGCCCTGTTGACGCTGGACATGAAGAGCAATCCGCGCAACTTGTCGCTGTTGTTCTTCTTCATCCTCATGGTGCAACTCGGCGACGTCTTCCAATACGCCTGGTCGCAACTGCCGAGCAAACACCTCATGGTGCCCACGATCCATCCCACCAAGACCTGGGAGGGACTCTTGGGCGGGACGGCCACTTCGGCACTGTTGGGCTCCGCACTATGGTGGGCCACGCCCTTCACCCCCTGGACGGCAGCCTTGATGTCGTTGGTGGTCGCCCTGATGGGCGCCGCCGGCTCGCTGACCATGTCGGCGATCAAACGCGATCGCGGCGTGAAAGACTACGGCACCCTGGTCGAGGGCCACGGCGGCGTGCTGGACCGCATCGACTCGATCTGTTTCGCCGCGCCCGTCTTCTTCCACTTCACCCAGTATTACCTGGGATTGGTCAAGTGATTCCTCGTACTCCTCTCGCTCCGCGAGAGGGATTGCGTCACGCGGAGCGTGACGAGTACTCAAGTGATCTCTTGCAGCGCCTGGATGACCTGCGCGTCGTGGCCGTCGACGTCGACATTCTTCCAGACCTTGCGGACCACGCCGCCGGCGTCGATCAGGAAGGTCGACCGCTGGATGCCCATCGAAGTCTTGCCGAAGCGGGTCTTCTCCCGCCACGCGCCGTACCTCTCGGCCACCTGGTGACCGGTGTCGGCCAAGAGGGGAAAGTTGAGCGAGAACTTGTCGCGGAACTTCACGTGGCTCTCGATGTCGTCGCCGCTGATCCCCAGCACCTTGGCCCCCAGCCGGGTGAGATCCTCTTTGCGGTCGCGCATTGCGCAGGCCTCCCGGGTGCAGCCCGGCGTGTCGTCGCGGGGATAAAAATAGACGACCACGGGCTGGCCGCGGAGGCTGCTCAGTTTGACTTTCGTGCCGTCGTCGGCGGGAAGCGTGAAATCGGGGGCCTTCTTGCCCGGTTCAACCCAGTCGGCCATCGTCAAGACTCCTTCGAGGTGGATGTAGGGTGGGACAAGGCCGCTTTGGCGGCCGCCAGCCCACCGGGAACCGGCCAAATTGGTGGGCCGGCATCGCTGCGCGAGCTTGTCCCACCCTACCGCCTGTTCACGTGCTTCTTCAACGGTGTCCAATTCTACCAACCAAGGCAATCCCACGAACCGGAACGGACCCGGCAGCCTCTTTTCCTCCAGGCAACCCGGAGTTTACAATACCTGGCAGAGGTGATCCTATCCGGTCTCCAGCGAGGGCCATTGTGGAAGAAAGCACCGTCGATTCCGCGGCCTCCCAGCCGCAACGCTCGGATCGGGCGAAACAGCGGGCCTTGGTCGCCGCCCGCACCGCCGAAGAAAACCGCGGCCGCGACATCACGATCCTCGATCTCCGCGAGCTGACCAGCACCTTCGACTTCTTCGTCATCGCCTCCGGCAGCAGTCGACGGCAACTCCACGCCATGAGCGAAGAGATCGACCACGCCCTGGAGCAGGGTCTGGGCGACCGTCGCATGGGGATCGAAGGCTACGAGGAAAGCCGCTGGATCCTGCTGGATTACGGCGACGTGGTGATCCACCTCTTCGAGCCCGAGACCCGGGCTTACTACGCCCTGGAAGAACTCTGGGGGCAGGCGAAGCAGGTCCCCTTCGAGCCCCGCCACCCGCAAGACACGTAAGGTAGCAGGCACACGCCGTGTGCCGTCCGCCCGAAGCGCGGGAGGCAGCGGACGGCACACGGCGTGTGCCTACTACTTTGGCCGACCCCCGTGAACGGTTACAGGAAGCATAGATGGGCCATGAGCATCCTCGCTGAGTTGAAACGGCGATTCCGCCCCGTGCTGACGGAGCTGACCGGCGACCCGGAGGAGTTGCTGGCGATGATCGTGCCCGCCCAGGACCCCAAGTTCGGCGACTACCAGGCGAACTTCGCCATGTCCTTGGGCAAGCAACTCCGCCGGCCGCCGCGCGAGCTGGCCAAGGAGATCGCCGCCCGCTTCGACCCGACCGATTTCTGTCAGCCTGCCGAGGTGGCCGGGCCGGGTTTCATCAACTTGCGCCTCGAAGACGCCTGGCTGGCCCGGCGGCTGGCCGAAGCGGTCTCCGACCCGCGGCTGGGCGTCGCCCCGGTCGATCGGCCGCGAACCTACGTGGTCGACTACTCGGCGCCCAACGTGGCCAAGTCGATGCACGTCGGCCACATCCGCTCGACGGTGATCGGCGACAGCATCTGCCGCCTGCTGCGGTTCCTCGGCCACCGCGCGATCAGCGATAACCATATCGGCGACTGGGGCACCCAGTTCGGCATGATCATCTACGGCTACAAGCACTTCCTCGACCAACCGTCGTACCGGGACCATCCGGTCGAGGAGCTCGGCCGGCTTTACCGCCTGGTACGGCAACTGGTCGATTACCGAGAAGCGCTGGCCGAAGTCGCGCCTAGGGAGCAAACGCTGGAATTGCGGCGGACGGCCCTGTCCGACGCGCAAGAGCTGGCGGCGGCCAAGGGCGGTAAGCCGGACAAGGATGCCGCCAAGAACCTGCGGCGGCTGGAGGAGGCGGTCAGCAAAACCGAGGAGCAACTCCAAGAGCTTCGCGAGAAGATTGCCGCAGTGGAGGGTAATCCCGAGCTGCGGCGGCTGGCCGAGGAACATGCCGAGATCGGCGCGTCGGTGTTGAGCGAGACCGCCAAGCTCCATGCGGGCGACCCGGAGAACTTGCGGATCTGGCGCGAGGTGCTGCCCCCGTCGCTGGCCCAGATCGACCACATCTACCGCCGGCTGAACGTAATGTTCGATCACACGCTGGGCGAGAGCTACTATCACGACCGCCTGGCCCCGATCGTCGATGAGCTGCTGCGGCGCGGCATCGCCCAGGAGAGCGAGGGGGCGATCTGCGTCTTCAACGAGGGGATGGACTCGCCGCTGATCGTCCGCAAGAAGGACGGGGCCTTCCTCTACGCCACCACCGATCTGGCCACGGTCGGCTACCGCATGGAGACCTTCCATCCCGACGCGATCCTCTACGTGGTCGACTTCCGCCAGTCGGACCATTTCCAGCACTTGTTCGCCACCGCCCGGCGGCTGGGTTACGATCGGGTCGAGTTCCAGCACGTCAGTTTCGGCACCGTGCTGGGCGACGACGGCCGGCCCTTCCGCACCCGCTCCGGCGACACCGTGGGCCTGGAGGGTCTCTTGGACGAAGCGGTCCGCAAGGCGGCCGAGATCGTCAGCGCCAACGACGATGCCAAGCCGGAGGGCCCGGAACTCTCGGCCAGCCAGCGGGCCGAAATCGCCGAGATCGTGGGCATCGGCGCGTTGAAGTACGCCGACCTCTCCCAGAACCGCACCAGCGACTACGTCTTCAGCTACGAGAAGATGCTGGCCATGAACGGCAACACGGCCACCTACATGCAGTACGCCTACGCCCGGGTCCGCAGCATCTTCGCCAAGGGCCGCATCGACGTGGCCGCCCTGCGGGCGTCGGCGCCGCCGGCAGGGAGACGCGGAGACGCGGGGACGCGAGGACGCGGGGACGCGGCCCTGCCTGAATCGTCGCCGCCGATCCTCTTAACGTCGCCCTACGAGCGGGCCCTCGGCCTGGAGCTGCTCCGTTTCGGCGAAGCCCTCGACCTGGCCCTGGAAGACTACCGCCCCAACCAGTTGACCGCCTATCTCTTCGACCTGGCCAATCGCTACGCCTCGTTCTACGAGCACTGTCACGTGCTCAATGCCGAGACCGAGGAGTGGCGCAACAGCCGTCTCTTGCTCTGCGACCTCACCGCCCGCACGCTCCGCCAGGGGTTGGAGCTGCTGGGGATCCAGGTGGTGGACAAGATGTAGATGTAGGGTGGGACAAGGCCGCCTCGTCGGCCGCCGGCCCACCAGTGGGAGAAAATCAGTCTGCCTATGGCGTGGCACACCCCAGGGGCCGTCTCTGCTCAGCCCCGAAGGGGCGTCACTCGATAGCCCAGGGCGCAGCCCTGGGGTGAAGGCCCCAATGGCCCAGCAGCCCTGAAAGGGCGCCCCAGCCGAGCCGCCGGGGTGAGGTTGCGCCCCGTTGGGGCTTGGAGTGATGATGGGAACCTGTCCCCAGGGCGTTGCCCTGGGCTATCGAGTGACGCCCCCTCGGGGCTCAGGCAGGTGCCATGCGGTCGAACAACCGCCGCCTGCCGCCGTGGCAGTTCGACGTGCGATCGGGGCGAACATGGACCGGCTCGCGGGTTACTACGTGGCTCAACTCCCCTTTAATCCGGCGGGAAGTTGCTGTATACCAAGGGCATGGAAGATCATCCTTCATCCGGTGAAGAGCCGCCAGCCGCGCCGGTGACCTGCCCGCATTGCGGGAGGCCGCTCGAACTCCCGCCGCCCACGCCAGAGCAGTTGCGCCAGTGGCTTGGCCCCGGCGCGTCGCGGCGACTGGGACTCTACGCGATTCCGGAGGGGCTGCGGCTTTCCGTGGTGGTGCCGATCTACAATGAACGGGACACGCTGGAGGAGATTGTCCGGCGGGTCCAGGCGGTGCCGCTGGACAAGGAGATCCTGCTGATCGACGACGCCAGTACCGACGGCAGCCGAGAACTCCTGGCCCGCATGGAGGGGCAGCCCGGCGTGCGGGTCTTCTATCACCAGACCAATCGCGGCAAGGGGGCCGCCTTGCGGACCGCTTTCCAGCACGCCACCGGCGACGTCGTGCTCGTCCAGGACGCCGACCTGGAGTACGACCCGCTGGACTACCCGCGGCTGCTGCAGCCGATCGCCGAAGGCCGCGCCGACGTGGTCTTCGGCTCCCGCTTCCATGCCGACGGGCCGCACCGCGTGCTCTACTTCTGGCACGCGGTGGCCAACCGCTGGCTGACGTGGCTGTCCAACATGTTCACCGACTTGAACCTCAGCGACATGGAAAGCGGCTACAAGGTCTTTCGCCGGGAGGTGATCGAGGCCATCCGGCCGACGCTCAAGCAGAACCGGTTCGGCATCGAGCCCGAGCTGACGGCCAAGGTCGCCCGGCGGGGATACCGCATCTACGAGGTCGGCATCAGCTATGCCGGCCGCACCTACGAGGAGGGGAAGAAGATCGGTTTGCGTGACGCCTTCCAGGCCCTCTGGTGCATTTTCCGCTATTGGAAATGGGATTAGAGGACTCGGGAAGACAACGATTACTCACTCGTTTCCGCGCCGAAAGCACGCTGCGGGGTATCGCTCGCTTTAGGGGGGGCCGCAGATGCGGCGAAGCGAAACTTCCCCGATCGCCTGAGTTCTTCCTCAAAACGTCGATAGTAGGCCACGACGCGGTCGACGTCGTGGCCGCACTCCGCCGAGATTTCATGGCGGATTCGCCGGATGATCGTGATTTCGTCGTCAGCCATCGGATTCGCCTTCGCTGAGATAGTTTAGGGGCGTGGTGAGCACGGGCAAGGGGAGCCCAAGTTCATAGTTGACCAGACGAATATGTTCCATTTTATTCGGGTTGGCCAGGTGCAGGCAATTCCACGTTAGCAGTACGTCGACTTTGTGAAATGACGCCAGCGCAAGGTGCAGTGCGTCCCCCCCGGGATCGTCGGGCATGATGAGCCGCTGGATGTAAATCCTTACGATCTCGTTGACTTCGGCGGTGATTCGCAGCATTTCCACGTTGCCCAGCAAGGCAATGCGAGCCTCGGTCTGCTCACCGGCGCCTCGCCGAAGCTCCGCAATCACCGCTGCACTAGAAAGGAGTTCCGATTCCTGGGCATACAACTCCCACCACTGCCGCGTCCAGTGCATCCTGGCGACCGACTCCGGGTCGGTGCGCAGCGTGTAGTAGAAACTGGGGATTGTCGTCTCGATGTAAACGCGTTTTCGCATAGGCGAAAGATTCCCTGTTTTGCGCGGGTCCGGCGGCCGCTAGCTCGGTGGCGGTTTCCAGCAGCTCAGAATTGCAACGACCTGCACTTCTGGCAGTGTAGACGCGGGCACTCGCCGCCGCAAGCGGCGCACTCACCTCATTCGGGCAAAAGAGGAGGGAATTCGCCTCGTCCCGGTTTGTCGACGAATAAGGGATACCGTTATAATCATTCCACACTTCCAACCCCTACCTTCTAACCCCTTCCGCAGCAATGCTATGGACGCATCCTCCTCCTTCTGGCAAGACCGCCCCACGCTGGTCACCGGCGCCAGCGGCCTGGTGGGCGGCTGGCTGGTGCGGCGGCTGGTGGCCGCGGGGGCCGACGTGGTGGTGCTCGTGCGCGACTGGGTGCCGCAGGCGGAGTTGGTCCGCGGCGGCGATCTGGAGCGGGTCAAGGTGGTCCGCGGCGACGTCCGCAGCCAGCGACTTCTGGAGCGGGCCCTGGGCGAGTACGAGGTCCAGACCGTCTTTCACCTGGCGGCGCAAACGATCGTGGGCATCGCCGACCGCAACCCGGCGTCGACCTTCGACAGCAACGTCCGCGGCACCTGGTCGTTGCTGGAGGCCTGCCGCCGCAGTCCGGGCGTCGAGCAGGTCGTCGTGGCCTCGTCCGACAAGGCCTACGGCGCCCAGGAGCAGCTTCCCTGCGAGGAATCGGCCCCGCTGGCCGGCTGCCATCCCTACGACGTCAGCAAGGCCTGTGCGGACATGATCGCCCAAAGTTACGCCGCCAGCTACGGTCTGCCCGTGGTCGTGACCCGCTGCGGCAACTTCTACGGCGGCGGCGACCTGAACTTCAACCGCCTGATCCCCGGCACGATCCGCTCGGTGCTCCGCGGACGGCGGCCGGTGATCCGTTCCGACGGCAGCCCGATCCGCGATTACTTCTACGTCGAGGACGGCGCGGCGGCCTACATGCTGCTGGCCGAGCGGCTGGCTTCCTCCGGCGGTCTTCGCGGCGAGGCCTTCAACTTCTCCAATGAACAGCCGATCGCGGTTCTCGATCTGGTCCGCCGGCTGTTGGCGCGGATGGGTTCCGGCCTGGAGCCGGACGTCCGCAACCAGGCCCGGGGCGAGATTTCCCGCCAGTACCTCAGCGCGGCCAAGGCCCGGCAGCGGTTGGGCTGGAAGCCGCAGTTCGATCTGGACGCCGGCCTGGACCGCACCATCGCCTGGTACCGGGAGTTCTTCGCCGAACGATAAAAATCAACCACAAAGGGCACGAGGAACATTGTGTCCTCTGTGGTTACATGGATCTTCGTTTATTTGCCTGGACTATCCTCGCATGGCGTTTGACAAACTCTTGGCAGAAGACCTCGATCACGTGTTGGCCCTCACTGGTCCGCTCTGGGAGGAGTTGCGGGGATCGCGGCTGCTGGTGACCGGCGGCACGGGCTTTTTCGGCGCCTGGCTCCTGGAAACCTTCGCTCACGCCGACGAGGCGCTCGGCCTGGAGGCCCGGGCGGTCGTGCTCTCCCGCGATCCCGAGGCCTTTTGCCGGAGGCTCCCGCACCTGGGCCGATGCCCGGCCATTGCCTGGCGCCGGGGCGACGTCTGCGAAGGTCCGCTGCCCGAGGGGACCTTCTCGCACGTCATTCACGCGGCCACGCCGTCCCACGCCGGACGCGGCGGTCAGACGCCGTTGTCGCTGTTGACGACGATCGTCGACGGCACGCGGCGGGTGCTGGAGTTGGCCCGGCGATGCGGGGCTGGCAAGCTGCTGTTGACCAGCTCCGGCGCCGTCTATGGAAGGCAGCCGGCGGAGTTGCCGCACGTGCCGGAGGATTATCGCGGGGCTCCCGACCCGCTGGACCTCGGCGCGGCTTACGGCGAGTGCAAGCGGATGGCGGAGCAGCTTGCCGCCCAGTACGCGGCTCTCTACGGGATCGGGGCGAAGATCGCGCGGGGATTCGCCTTCTTGGGGCCGTACCTGCCCTTGGACGCCCATTTCGCGGCGGGCAACTTTCTCCGCGACGGCCTCGCCGGGGGCCCGATCCGCGTCCAGGGCGACGGCCGTGCCTTGCGTTCGTATCTCTATGCGGCCGACCTGGCGGTCTGGCTCTGGACGATTCTCTTTCGCGGCGTCTCCTGTCGGCCCTACAACGTCGGGTCCGACCGCGCGGTGACGATTGCCGAGCTTGCCGAGACGATCGCCGGGGCCTTCGATCCCCGCCCCGAAGTCACGGTGGCCCTACCGCCCGATCCGCTCCGCGAGCCCGAACGCTACGTGCCCGACATTCGTCGCGCGGAGGCGGAACTCGGCCTTGCCGTGCGGATCGAGTTGGCCGAGGCCTGCCGCCGCACGATCCGTTGGTTGAAGTCGTAGGGTCGGGGCTCCCTTTCTCCGGGAAATGTCAGGGTTCGCCGTCTGAGGGTGGCCCCAATAGCTCTGCTATCGGGGTGCCGTCGGGCACAAGAGGTCTCACCCAATCCAGCGAATCGGCACCCCCACACTTCGCCCCTGCTCATAGAACCGTAGGGTGGGCACCGCCCACCAATCTCTCTGTTCCGACGCGGTCCCCGGGGTTCGGTGAGCGGTGCCCACCCTACTGGACTGCGATGGAAGAATCAGGAAGTGTGACTGCCGAATCAGGCTTGTCGCGGGATCCCTATTATTGCGAGAATGCGCGGATTGACAAAACCTTACCACACGGGACGGGGATGCCGGTTATGTTCAATCCATATCTGTCGCTCATTGGCGCAATGACGATGCTTCTGACTGGCGTCGTTTCGGCTATCTCCGCCCAACAGACGACCACGACCACCCCGGTTAAAACGGTCACACAACTGCCGGCTGCCGGCTGCATTCTGCGTCAGCTCGATGGCAGCGCGATCTGTTCCTCCGAGCGCGGCGTGTTTTTGGCCGACGGCGACTTCCGCCGGTGGTCGGCCGTGCCTTTCTTGTCGGACAAAATGAACTGGGGCGCCCTGGGCGGCGACCGCCGCCGCGTGTTTATCTGGACGGCGGGGAGCACTGCGGGCGGGCCCAACTCCATCGAGGCGGTCCAACTAGACGGAAGGACCGCCGTAGTACGGAACGAAATGTGGCCGGGCGAACGGGCGGTGTTCGCGTCCAAGGACGTTGGCGTTATCTACGGCACCTCCTCCGACCGGACGAACGTGGTTTTGACCACCGACGGCGGCGCCACATGGAACGCCACGCCCGTGCCATTTCCGAAGAGGCAAGATGCCCCGCGCGCCGAGTCGCCGCAGGCCAAGAGAAACCCCGCTCAAGGGGTGGCCCCGGGTTATGGATCGGTTCCGCCTGCGAAAGGATGGCAGCGGCTCCTTCAGGGCGAGACCGTGGAATGTGTTGGGACTTTACACTGGGTCAGCGCCTCGCGGTTGCTCGTGGGCGGCTCGCAGCGGTCGGTGGGACTTTTCGAGATTCAACGGGGCACGCTCCGCCCAGTTTGGATGATTACCCTTCCGGAATTCGCACATCAGTTTGCGCTCGACGGCGACTACGCCTGGGTGGCCAACTACGGCGCCTATGCCGGGGTTGGCGAGTGCGAGGGCGCCATGCTGCACCGGCTGAGATTATCCGATGGCCGGATGGACGCCACGGTGAAAACGGCTCTGCCCTTGGTCGGCATGGCCGTCTGCCACCAGGCTCTATTGACCTGGGATCACGGGACTCTGGTCATGGTCGCGTTCGTGACTCCGCCTCCTGCGTCGCCGTCGGCCACAATCGCGGCCCCACGAGAGCCTGATTCGCTTAGCATCTGGACGCGCGACGCCAAAGGAGCATACGTTCGCCGCGGGAAGATTTGTACCCGCTATTTGGACATGGCCGCGGGGCACCTCGGCAGGGACATTGCGGGAATACTGCCGCTGGAGGCCCCCTGCTGCCTGCTAGTATCGGGTCAAGGGGCCGGGTTCCAACTGGACCTCGACAAGGCCGTGCTATCACCCGTCGCACTCCAAGTGACTCCGCCGCCGCCCGCGCCAGTCGGCTCTAACGCGGAGATCCGACAACTATTCGCCGTCTACTTGTCGTTGCTGTCGCAAGTTCCCCGATCCGAGGGAGACGCAATCTGCAAGGAGTGGGCAAGAAAACGCGATCCTACTTGGGGTGGGCGAGTGACGGTTTCTGTTCCGTTGGCGGCAAACGGCGAAGCTGGTGGTGAGCGTGTGCCTCTGCGCGAGTGCAATCTTTGGGCGATTCGACGTCTTCGTGAGTACCTCGAAAGCATGAAACCCCGCGTGCTCACCCTTAACCTGGCCACCGACGACGATCTGCCACATATCGCAGACCTGGCAAGCCTGGAGTACCTGTCCTTGGTCTGCTCGCCAGTCACCGACGCCGGGTTGGCGCACCTTCAAGACGCCACCGAACTCAAGGAACTGGATCTTGGAGTTACGCTGATCACTGGTTCCGGACTGCTTCATCTGAAGAAGCTGACCAAACTGCGGCGGCTCGTTCTCACCAGTCCCAGGACCACCGATGCCGGAATGGCGGGCCTAAAGGCATTGCCCCAACTTGAAGCACTGGTCCTCACGCGCAACGATATGCGCAACGGCGTAGAGCTAATCTCCGATGCCGGGCTAATCAACCTCTCGCAAATGGCGCGGCTGCGGGAGTTGGACCTTAGCGGCTCGCGCATTACCGACGCCGGACTGGAACGCCTCAAAGGATTCCATCAGTTGACGAAGCTGAACGTTTCAGCAACGGCCGTCACCGACGCTGGGTTAGCGCATCTGACCGGTTTGACAGAACTGCGATGGCTTGGCCTCGGTGGGGCCGGACGGAGTGGGAAGATGGGACCGAACGGGCGGACTGTGTGGACCGACTACGGAAACATGCGGATCACCGACGCCGGCCTGAAACACCTTACGGCACTGACCCAGCTTGAACGGCTAGACCTCTTCTGTGCGCACGTCACCGACGCGGGGCTGGATAGCCTCAAGAGATTGACCAGGCTTGAACGGCTTAGCCTGGACGGCACCGATGTTACCGCCGAGGGCCTGAAGAATCTCCAGCGCGCCTTGCCAAACTGCCAATTCGTCGAGCGTGCCTTCTGGTAAGTGCTTAAAATCCGGCGACACATTACCGGTTACTGACGAAAGCACAGGATTCGTGAGGGAATCTGGTAACGTGTCCACGCGTTTCCCCCCGTGTGCAAAACGATGACTATCGTGCCGCGCGCCGCCAAGTATCCGCTGGGAAAACCTCGAAGCGCTTCTTGTGCCTCACGGCACCCCGATAGCAGAGCTATCGGGGCCACCCCGCACACCTTTCCCTTACCCTGCGCCGCTCGCGGAGGCAGACGGCAGACGCTTGGTTTTCTCCGCTGCCTTCTTCTCCGCCGGCTTCTTTTCCGGCGCGGGCTTGGCCGCATCGCGGGGGCGGAAATAACGCGCGTCGTAGAGCGTCAGGGCGTGCAGGGCGTGCATCCAGCCGTCGAGCTCCCGCGTGCTCATCGCGTACCGCCCCCATTGCGACGACTCGGCGTTCAGATTGCTCGCCAAGTAACCGACCGACCGCACCACGCCCGGGTCCGCCAGGCGATCTTCGGCCAACGAGAGGATCAACCACTCGTCGATGAAGGCCGTGGCCCGCAGCGCGCCGAAGGCGTCGCGGCTGCCGCCCCGCAGGGCGAAGAAGCGGGCGTTCCACGAGCCGTCGGCATTCTCCAGGTCCAAGGCGTAGGGCTGGAACTCGTGGAGAAGATCCTGCACCTGGCGATAGACCCCATCGATCGGCTGGCCCTTCTTGCTCCGCCGCTGGATCGCGTAGGTCAATCCCAGCAGGCGGTCGGTGGCGTCGCGGTCGGACCGGTCGACCTCCCGGTTCAACTCCTCCCCGACCAGCCGCGCGAGCGACCAGCTTTCGCCCGCGGCGCTGGTCCAGGCCGTCTCCTCCGGCAGGTAGTAGGAAAGGCCCACCAGCCGCAACGACTGGTCGGCGTCTCGGCAGCAGGCCGATTGCTCGGTCTTGACCAAGTCGGCGATCGTGCCCTTGAAAGGACCGACCCGCATCTCGTAGCCGGCGTCGACGTGGTTCAAAGCCAGCATCGCCAAAAACTCCGCCGGCCGGCTCTGCAGCCCGTAGCCCGTGCGGGCCAGGATCCCGGTCTCGTTGGTGGTGAGGATTCTGGCCCCATTGGCCGGGTAGTTCCAGCAGAGACAGCCGACGGCGTTGATCTTCTGGTTCGAGGCCACGTCGAAGACCTGGGCCTTGACTCCCAACGCCAGGCAGGCGTCGAGGATCTCGCCGGGGGTGTTATCGCGGGTATTGAGCGGGGCCTGGGCGTAAGCGGCCAGGACCGCGCGGAGCTGGTCCCGCAGCGCGGACATTTCTTTGCTCAGCGCCGGCTTGGCGTCGGCCGCCGGGGGTGCGGGCTGGTCTTTCTTGGCGTCTTTGGCCGCCGGCGGTGCGGGGTCGTCGGCCGCCCGGGAAAGGGCCGCGACCCCGGCCAGGACCAGGCAGGCCGTCAGGGTCGCCGGCAGCAGAATCGTGAGCTTAGCAGACATCGCGAAATCTCCTCGGGTACTCCTCACGCTCCGCGTGAGGGCGTTGCGTCACGCGGAGCGTGACGAGTACGATCCTACGGAAGGGGCACGGGGTCGCGCGGTTTGGGGCCGGTCTGCTTCTTAGGGTTCGAGTCCCGCTGGACGGCGGCCGGCTTGGCCTGGGCCTTCTTGGCCGCTGCTTCCTGGGCCTTCTTGGCGACCGCTTCCTGGGCCTTCTTGGCCGCTGCTTCCTGGGCGAGATCGTCGCGGTTGAGCCGAGAGATGAGGAAGCCGCCGACGTTGCCCCGCTGAGTGACGGAGTTGTTGACGGCGCCGCAGCCGTAGGTGTTCTTGCCGCCGTAATTGATGACGAAGCTGAAGTTGCCGCCGCATTGGGGCAGGTCGTGGTACGAGATGCCGGGATTGGCGTAGCCCTGGCCGTAGCCCTCGTAGACGTTGCCGCCCTTGTAGTTGAAGAGGACGCCCAGGCTGGCCTGGGCGCCGGTGCCCTGGGTCAGGCCGCCGGTGGCCAGGAAATGGTTGTTGCCGGCGAAGTCGCAGAGCACGCCGACGGAGCAGTCCCAGCCCATGCCCAGCCCCATGATCGTGCCGTCGTAGGAGTTGTTGCCCGCGTCGTCGAAGCAGAAGCCCAGAGAGTAGTGGCAGCCGAAGCCGCAGGCGAAGCGCTGAAAGCGGGTCTGGGTCCGTGGGCCGCCGTCGTAGGCCAGAAGCGTGGCGCCCAGGCAGCGGTTGTTGCTGCCGAAGTCGCGGGCGAAGCCCAGCCCCAGCCAGTAGCCGCCGCCGTGGGCTATGTAGTCGTATTCATAGACGTTGTCGCCGCCGCCGTCCAGGAGCACGCCGATGCCGCCATCGGCCGACTGGCGGATGCCGGCGCCCACGCCCTGGCCCCAACCCTCATAGCCCGGGGTTTCCGGATAGGAGTCGCGCCACATGCCGCCGAGATAGAAGTGATTGCCGCCGCCCAGGTCGTCCAACACGCCGAAACCGAGGGGATGGCCGAAGCCCTGGCCCCACATGGCGGCGTGGAAGTCGTCCTTGTCGTCCTTCCCCGAGCGGGCCAGCAGCAGCCCCAGACCTCCCAAGGCCGCGCCCTGCACGCGCCGCAGTCCGCGATAGGTATGGCTGCCGCCGCCGGTGATGAGCACGCCGATCCCGCCCAGGGCCGACCCCTGGGCCACGTCGCGGGCCTGGTAGCTGCCGTTGCCCTGGCGATCCAGGAGCATCGAGACACCCAGCACCGCGCCGCCCTGAATGCCCGGCTGCGTGCCGCGGAAAGTGTTGTTGCCCGCCAGGTCGAGGATCACCAGCACCGGGCGATTGAAATTGCAGCTCCCCTCGTAGTATTCGTTGTCGCCGCCCAGGTCGATCACCGCGCAGACGTCGGAGAGCTTGTCCAACTCATAGACGTTCCTGCCGCGTCCGCCGACGAGGATCGTGCCGGCCGAGGTGAAGATCCGGCGAAGCACCGTCCCCTGGACGCCTTCCACCTGCACGTCGCCTTCCTCGGGCAGCTTGGCCAACTGATCGAGCAGCTTGGGATCGGCCAACGGCACCAGGGCGTCGGCCGCATCGTAGAAGCCGGAGCGATCGGCCTTCTCCAGCAGGTCGCAGAGCCTCCGGCCGGTGGGCCGGTCCTCGATCGTATGCCCCATCACGCACGAGGCCGTCATCACCGGATAGAGGTTCCGCACCAGCTCGGCGATCTCGCTGCGGGTGAGCGGGGCCAGCGCTTTGGCGTAGCCTGCCTGGGCCTCGACCACCGCCTGCTGGACCATCAACAGCGCCTCCTCGGGCGTGGCCGGCGAGTGGAAGCGACGCGGCTTCTGCGGCCGAATGTCCATCTTCTCCCGGGCGGTGGCCAAGGCGCGGTACAGTCCCAGGTGGTCGCCGCGAAGGTTCTCGTGCAGCGTTCGCGTAAACTCCTCCGCCTCCGCCGGCGCGTCCAGCACGTGGCGCATCAGGTGGTCGTACCAACTCAGGCGGCAGTTGCCGGTGACCTCCGACGGCGAGTAGACCCCGGACGAGCTGTCTAATCGCGACGCCATATAGTACTGCCAGCGGTTGAACCGGTCTTCAATGTTCCTCGCCCGCAAGCTGGACTCGATCTCCTCGCGCAAGAGTTTCATGCACCCCGGGGCCAACGGGTTACCGGCAGGAGTAGCCGCTTGCGGCGGCTCTTCCGCCGCAGCCGTTCGCCACGATGCCGCCAGTTGCCACGCTATCACCCCCACCACGCATGACACTGCGAGGCGAACGAGCCACTCGGCACCTCCGGGCAACCTGAACCAGCGTTTCATCACCATCTCCCCAAACCACCCAGTCAAGGCCATAGGACTCCGTCAACCACCAAACCTTATGGCGACGCGGCCGGTATCCACTCGATTCGGCTGGTGATTACAGCCTTCTTGAAGGTTGCAACCGTTATTCCACGCGATCTTGCCGTAGGAAAAAATTGTCACCGATTATCGCCGCTTGATCGGTTTTCTAATAAAGGGGCTCGCCAGCGCCGCCACGCAAATCTCCTGGCGGTCGTGCTGGAGCTGCCTGGCGGAAACTAGATTGTAACCCCAACTTCGCACGCGATCGAGATACGAGGGGATCTCGTGGGCCATTTGCCACTGGAAAAGCTTCAGCGTAATCAGCATTCCGCGGATGTTTACTTCCGGGTGGGTAACGATTGCCTCTACCGCGTCCAGCGTGTAGGACGGCGCGACGTTCATGTCGGCCGTCAGCCAGTGGACGCGCCGAAATTCCCGCCGGCGCACCTCCGCAGCACGGCGGCGAAGGTGGGTGAAGTTTGGGTTGGCAAAAACCCGGGGATCCATCTCCGCCGGATCGACGCCAATCACCATTAGTCCATGCCCGAGCAACGCCTGGCTTGCCCCTCCCGGGGCACTCCCCAGCTCAACCACCCTCGAACTGGGCGGGATCGGCAAACTAGACCATCGCAGCGACTCTTCCATCTTCAACCAGGTGCGGGAAACCGCGTCCGCCGGCATCTCCAAAGGCATCATTCCACCCGGCCAGCGGCTGCTTTCCGAGGCGGCCTGATGGTAGCCGACCCACCACTGTTGGGGCTCGACCAGGATCACGTCCAACACCATCTCGCCCGGTCGGGCCGGCCGCCGCCAATCGCGGTCATCGCCATCGAGCTGCTCTGGACGAGGGCACGCCTGACGAATTGCTTCCCGCACTTCCACCGCCGCCGGGGTAATCGAGGGCTCGAAGCCGTCCTCCCCCGGGCGCTTCACGTCCCGCGGCCAGACGTGTACCCGGGCGACCATCTGCGGGCCGAGCAAGTCCCAGACGCTCTGGGCCCGCTGCGTGGCGTCGTCTCCGTTGGCTTGGCCCAAAGAGAGTCCTGCGGCCCGCGCGAAGACCGACTTTAGCTCGAAGTCAGGCCGCATGGGGTGATCGGGAGGAACTTTGAAGGTGGTCAGCCCCGGCCGGGAATACGCCGCATGAATGTCCGGCCAACGCCGCGCCAGCTCTTCCTTGACCGCCCCCTCCGCCCCCACCTGGCATGTGACGAAGAGGAAGGCGGACTTCTGCTCGAAAGGCGACATTCGTGGAGTTCCGGGTGCCTGAAGGTTCGACCGATTGCTTACCGCGTAGGTTATGCTTTAGCATAACGTTTTTCAGCGGCGTATAGCGGGGCGGCGGCTTCCAACCGAGTCCGCACGACCCTCCGGGAGAAGCCGAAGCCATACTTGACGATCGACTCATTTCGGCGTTAGACTTCCCTTCTCGGCGAGATCGCATACCCCAGGGACGTTGGTACCACGACCGGTCGCCGTAGAAGTGGGGGGAGGGCAAGGTCACGGGGTAAGCTCGCGCGAAGCCGAGGGGGGAATCAAATGCGCCTTGCAATCGTCGTCGGTGTTCCGTCATACGATACACAGCCGAACCTTCCGGGATGCGCGGAAGATGCGAGCGCGCTGGAAGCCATATTGAACGATGCGGGTCGTTTCGACGCGATCCTTAGACCCAGAAGTAATTTGAGCGCCGCGATCAAGGCCGAGATTCGGGAGTTCCTTTCGAAACACGACAAGTCCACGATTGAGGAATTCGTTTTCTTCTTTTCCGGCCACGGCGCTGTTATCGACGGCGACTTGCGTTTGATCCTTCAGGACTTTTCGGAAAGCGCCCCAAACGGTACATCAATCGCGAACATGGAACTTGATGGATGGGCGCGCGGGCTAAATCCCGAGCTTTATGTCAAGATTATCGATGCGTGCCAAGCTGGAGTACAGTACATAAAAGACCCCGTTGCGATGCTCAAGGTTATCGAAAAGGGAAAGGAAGGCTTCCAACACTGTTATTTCTTCTTCTCCTCGCTTGAAGAGCAAAACTCCTTTGCAGACAAGGCTCTTTCACACTTCACGCGCGCCGTTGTCGAGTCCGTTCACAAGCACCAGGCGGATTCGATAAGCTACGCAGATCTCGGGTCGGCGATCGCCGACCGCTTTCGTGGCCGGCAGAATCAGACGCCGTATTTTGTACAACAGGCAAAACTTACCGAAACCTTTGCCACAATAACCCCCGAACTCAGGCGGAAGCTCGGGGGCATTCTAAATCCATCGGGGTCCGGCGGTGGCGCTCTTGATCCCTCGACGCCACCGCCGAAGCCGCGCACCCTGGTAGACCGAATAAAGGAGGACGCAAGCGGATACGTATCAAGAGAGGATGCGATGAAGTTTCTCGAACGCGTGAGGCGCGAAGCCATCGTCGGCATGTTCGATGAGAAACTTGGAGCGATTTATGATCCCTCTGTCGACGAAGTCCCCCTTTTAGGGATTGACACTGGACCGGCTGCAAGATGGCTCGAACAGCAACCGAAGGGCGAGTTTTTTGTGAAGCTTGGGTACGACACGTACTACACCGACTTCGCTGGGAATAGGCTGGAGGGCGGCTCATTCGGCCGCGGTTCAGCTCAATCGCTCGTTCGAGCGTTGACTATGCTTCCACACGCGGACGTGGTAGGCTATGCTCCACTGGAAAAAGGCGCGTGGGACGCGTTGCGGATTGTGGCCAGCCCCAAGTGTTGCAATCTTCCAAAATGGCAGTTAGACGTAATCTACGCGCTCGGTGGCAGGCGATGCGCGCTTTTCTATCGTGTTGTTCGTCTCGATCGCGTTGGCTGGGAAGAGTTCGGCGATGGCAGTTCTTCGGGTTGGACGACTATCGACGTTGAAGGCGCGCGATTTGCGGACACTGAGGAGGTGAAGATCGGGAAAAGGCTCAGTGCAGAGATTCTCAAAGTACTCGCCGAGCAGTTCGCCGCGCAGCCTGGGACTATTGTTCCCTCGCGCGAGTAGCATTCAAGCCCGGTTGAGGAAGGGGGACGTTAGATGGTTTTGAAAGCGAGCGCTAAATGGAATTGAAAGACTTCGTGGCCGAGACGCTTAGGCAAATCATAGATGGCGTGTCCGTGGCCCAAGCACATGGCACTGCTAAGGGCGCACGCGTGAACCCGCAAGGTCTGACCTTCCGGACTGACCAAGGGATGCAAATGTTTGACGGCAAGACTGGTCAGCCTGCGCAGCTAATTGAGTTCGACGTGGCAGTCTCCACCGCCGAGGGCACTCAGACGAAGGGAGGGGTTGGTATCTTTGTTGGTCCGGTGGGTCTCGGAAGCCAAGGCCGGTCAGATGCCGGCCGATCATCAAGTAGCCGTATCAAGTTTAGCGTGCCCGTACTACTGCCATGTACGGAATAGCAGTGCCACACGGAAGCACCCGATGACTCGGTTTTGCCGACCCTGACCCGCGGCGCGGCTCCGTCGCCTGCGCGCGCCGCCGGTTGCGCTTCTTCCTAACGACCGACGATCTGATCGTCAAGAAGATGCGCGGATACCCCGACGTTGCCGTAATCAATCCATCACAATTCGTCATCGAGGTGCAATGATGTTGACCGACACGGAGATCAAGGTGGCCGCCTTCCGTGCGCTGGTCGAGGCCCTAGGCGACGTGCAAGCCGAGCGATTTATTGCGCTCATTCAGCGCGAGCCGTTCGACTACACGCAATGGCACCGCACGCTTTGGCCCGAGAAAGGTATCGAGGAGATTAGCCGGGCGGCGATGGAAGCTCGCCGGTGACCTGGGCGGTTGAAAGAGCGTGGATTCTCCCTTGCTGCCAATTTCTGTTCCGTATCCGAACCGTCAGCGAGCAATCGTAACCCGAAGCGTCAGCGAGGGAGATCATTATGGATGATCCGATCGGCCACGAAACAGGCCTGGAGGCGGCCATCCTGCACGTGACGGGGGGCAGGACCGGTTCCCTCGCTGACGCTTCGGGTTACGATGGCAGCGGAAGAACAAAAACAGACAAGCAAAGGCCGTTGCGACGGCTCACGCTTTCAGTAAGCGCTCACGGGCCGCGCTCGGCCTCCAGCGGCTTTGGCCCCGAAAGTCGCCTTTCGCTCCGCGAAAGTGGCGCCACTTTCGCGGAGCGAAAGGCGACTTTGGCGGCCCGTGAACCGTTACGCTCACGCTTTCACGTCGCCGCCGCTGACCTCTCCCGCTGTGTCTTATGAAACTTGTCCACGTCCGCCGCATCTCGCGGAGGAACTAGAGCACGGCTTCCGCGGGCGGCTCGGGCGGATGGGAGTGGCCTAGCGCAGAGACGCCGTGACGAGTTCCTGGTCTTGCCGAGGGCTGACGCTCCTCAGGTCCAGCAGCAACCGGTCCTCCTGGATCCGGCCGACGACCGGAGGCGACCCGGTCCGCAGCAGGGCCGCCAACCGATCGACGCTCAAGCCCTGCGGCCGGACCGCGATGCACCAGGTGTCAAGCGGATGGATAGGACTCTGAAAGCCGGTCAAGAAGGTTGATGACGCCACGGCCTCCGCCGAGGCTACCGCACCGCTGGCCGCGATCTGCGGGGCCAGCCGCAAAGCCCGATTCTTGAGATTCTCCACTGACGTGCCCAACAGCCGCAGCAAGGGGATCTCCTGCCGTGCCTTGTCCGCATCGCGATAGAGCCGCAACGTGGCCGCCAAGGCGGCCAGGGTCAGCTTCCCGACGCGAAGCGCACGGGCCAAGGGGTGCCTTTCGAGCAACTCGATAAGCGGCCGCCGGCCGACAACGATCCCGCACTGGGGTCCGCCGAGGAGCTGATCGCCGCTTGTTAGCACCAGGTCGGCTCCCGCCTTGAGGCTTTCACCGACCACCGGCACGTCGCCGAGTCCCATCGGCTGCAGGTCGATCAGGGACCCCATGCCGACGAGGTGGACCAGCGGGAGATTGTGGCGGCGGCCCAGGGCGGCCAACTCGGCCAGGCCGACGCCGGCAGTCAAGCCTGCGGCCGTGTAATCGCCGGAGTAGACGAGCATCAACAGGGCCGAGCGCGGGCCGAGCGCCGACTGGTAGTCCGCCAGGCGGGTTACGTTCGTGGTTCCCACTTCGCGCGGCTGGACGCCGCTGGCGGCCATCACGTCGGGCAGACGGTAGCCGTCGCCGAGCTCGAGGAGCTGCCCGCGGGAGACGATCACCTCTCGTCCGGCGGCCAGCGCGGCCAGGGCCAGCAGCGTCGCGCCGGCGTTGTTGTTGACCACCATCGCCGCCTCGGCGCCGGTAAGCTCGACCAGCAGTTCCTCGACGGCCTCCACCCGGCGGGACGGCTGGCCCGAGGTCAGGTCCAGCTCGAGGCTGGCGTAATCCCGGCCGATGGCGGTCATTTCGGCCAGCGCCGCATCGGCCAGCGGAGAGCGGCCCAGCGTGGGAGAAAGCAGCACGCCGGTGGCGTTGATCACCGGTTGGAGCCTGGCCCGTTGGGTCTCCATCGCCCGCCGGGCGATCCGCTCGGCCAGCTCGGCAGCGCTGGGCAAAGTCCTTGCCGAGGCCGCGTTTTGCACCTCGCTACGGACCTCGTCCAAGACGTTGCGGACCGTGGTCACCAGCGTGTTGCGGCTGATCCGATCCACCAGCCGCCGCAACGCGGGGCTTTCCAGCAGTTCACTGACCGATGGGATGTTCCGTAGAGGATTCATCGCCATGATTATGCTTTGGAGGGCGGGCAGCGTCAATGAGTGGCGAGCGGCCAGTGACGCGGAAAGCAGGGTGAGAAGGTAAGGCAGGGTGGGTCGAGCGAAGCGAGCCCCCCTAGGCACGAACTTAAGGAATTTTGCAGTATGTCCTTGGAAAGAAGCAGCAAACGGGAACACTAATTGACACTGATCGACACTAATATGAGTAATTAGCGAAGATTAGCGAGGATCAGTGTTCTGTCTTTCGGCTTTTTTCTTTCACGGATTCGACCCACCCTACTGGTTACCGGCCTGATTTGCGTTCAGAGGGCGGAGCGGCTGGTTAGCGTCGGGGAAGGGGTCGTTCTTGACGGCCTTGGCCATCTGGTCGTGCTGCGTGGTAAAGGGCGACAGGGGCCAGAGGGAGAGCGGCGAGCCGGCGCTGGAGCTCGTGGCGGAGTGGCACCCGGCCAGCGCCAGACCCAGGGCGATGGCGCCGAGGGCGGCCAGGGCGACGCCGGGCGGCCGGCGCTGGGAATCCGGGCGGAAGGTTCGACTTGCTTCGAGCGTCATGCGGGGTTCCTACATGGGCCTTGGCTGGCCTACCCAGTCCCCAACTGTTTGCGGCTGCTTGGGCGGGGCGGGGGGGCCGAACCAGCTCTGGAACCAGGACGGCCTGGCGTCCGCCTCGGCCTGCGCGTGTTGTTGCATGGCCTCCTTGTGTCGCATGTCGGTGATCGGCTCGTCGAGGAACTTATCGGCGGGGCTTCGTTGGTCGTGCTGGAAGAGGCTGCACCCTGTCGCCAACACGCAGGCGCCGAAGATTGGGCCGAGGTATTTTCCCAACTTGCGCCATTGCTGGACCGGAAGCAGGCTGCTGGACATGACGAGTTTCCCAACCGTGCGAGCCAAGGACCATCCCCGGAAGGAGGGCCGGCCATCGGTGAATCCCGAAAGAATAGGGCGCGGAGTCTCCCAGAATCGGCCGTCCGCGTAAAGACCGATTCCGCCCGTTTTTCCCTTCACCCCCTGGCAATTTCGGCGCTGCCAAGGCAAAATCAGCGTTTTGGGTTTGCTACCAGGTCTCGCCCCCGCATACGCTATCGAAGGAGTGAACTCTTGGATACCTCCCGCATCGAAACAGCCTACAAGACGGCCCGCCAACGCTACGCCGAGCTCGGCGTCGACACGGATCGGGCGCTGGCCGAACTGCGCCGCGTCGCCATCTCCATGCACTGCTGGCAGGGGGACGACTGCGGCGGCTTCGAGAGCGCGGCCGGATTGACCGGCGGCGGCATCCTGGCCACGGGCTCGTATCCTGGCAAGGCCCGCACGCCCGACGAGTTGCGGGCCGACGTGGAGAAGGTCTACCGCCTGGTCCCGGGCAAGCACCGGCTGAGTCTCCACGCCTCCTACCGGGAGACGCCCAAGCCGGTCGAGCGGAACCAGGTCCAGCCTGCCCACTTCCAGCGCTGGATGGACTGGGCCAAGCAGCAAGGCGTGGGCCTGGACTTCAACTCCACCTTTTTCTCCCATCCCAAGGCGGCCGACGGCTTCACGCTGACCAGCCGCGACGAAGGCATCCGCCGCTTTTGGGTCGAGCACGGCGTCGCCTGCCGCAAGATCGGCGAGGCCTTCGGCCGGGCCCAGGGCACGCCTTGCGTGAACAACGTCTGGATCCCCGACGGCTACAAGGACCTGACCATCGACCGCAAGCAGCCGCGGGAGATCCTCCGCCGCTCGCTGGACGAGATGTTCGCCGCCCCCATCGACCCGGCCTTCAACCTCGACTCGGTGGAGAGCAAGCTCTTCGGCATCGGCTCGGAGACCTACGTGCCCGGCTCGCACGAGTTCTACCTGGGCTACGCCATCCAGAAGGGCACGCTCTTGACGCTCGACGCCGGCCACTACCATCCCACGGAGAGCATCGCCGACAAGATCTCCAGCGTGCTCTTCTACGTCAAAGAGATCCTGCTGCACGTCAGCCGCGGCGTCCGCTGGGACAGCGACCACGTGGTGATCCTCAACGACGACCTGCGGGCGATCGCCGAAGAGGTCGTCCGCGGCGGCTTTTTGGGGCGGGTCCACATCGGCCTGGACTTCTTCGACGCCAGCATCAACCGCATCGCCGCCTGGGTGATCGGCATGAGGGCCATGATCAAGGCCCTGTTGCTGGCCCTCATCGAGCCCACGGCGAAGCTCCGCGAGCTGGAGTGCCGCGGCGACTTCACCTCCCGGCTGGCGATGCTCGAGGAGATCAAGATGCTCCCCGCAGGCGACGTGTGGGACTACTATTGCATGGCCCAGGAAACGCCCGTCGGCCTGGCCTGGCTGGACGACGTGAAGAAGTACGAGGCCAATGTTTTGAGCAAGCGATAGAAGGTAGTCGGCACACGCCGTGTGCCGTAAAGGGCAGTTGTAGGGTGGGACAAGGCCGCCTTGGCGGCCGCCGGCCCACCAAAATCTGGCGGAGTTGGTGGGCCGGCGCTCGCTTGCGCGAGCTGGTCCCACCCTACTTGTAAAAGGGGACCACCGTGAACGAACCGGTTGCACAAATGGCGGCCAATCCCGCCCTGGGCGTGCTGATCTTCACCTTGGGCGGCCTGGCGGGCGCGGTCTTCTATCTGCCCTTCAAGAAGGTCAAGAGCTGGGCCTGGGAAAGCTACTGGATGGTGTATGCGGTGGTCGGCCTGGTGGTCGTGCCTTGGATCCTGGCCTTGAGCACGTCGCCCAACCTGCTCGCCGTGCTCGCGCACTCGCCCGCGCAAGCGCTCGGCTATTGCTTCCTCTGCGGAGCGATGTGGGGCGTGGGCGGGCTGACCTGGGGCCTGATGATCCGCTACCTGGGCGTCGGGCTGGGGCTGGCCATCGGCTGCGGTCTGGCCTCCGCGGCCGGCACGCTGGTCCCGCCGATTTTCCGCGGCCAATTGGACAATCCCGCGGCGAATCGCATTCTGGGGATCGACGTGACGACGCTCTTGCACCAGTTGCACAGCCTGTACGGCAATCCTGCGGCCAATGCCGCGCTGCTGGGCGTCGGCGTCTCGATCCTGGGAATCATCCTGGTGGGCATGGCCGGCATGTCCAAGGAAAGAGAATTGCCCGAGGCCGAGAAGAAAAAGTCGGTGGCCGAGTACGACTTCAAGAGGGGAATCCTGGTCGCCGTCTTCTCCGGCCTGATGAGCGCGGGAATGGGCTTTGGGCTCCAGGGCGGCCAGGAGTTGGAGGTCAAGGCCCAGTACGGTTCTCTCAGCAAGACCCACCGTCTCGGCCCCAACGACTTCTGCGGGCTCGTTCCGGAGGGCTCTCTAAGCAAGCCCCACCCGATACCGACCTTTTTTTCAGCGGACGAAGATAAGACAATGCGTTACGACGGCGACGCCAAGGTCTTTGTGGCGCCCTTCGCCGCGGCCGAAGAGCATCTGACCTCGAAGACCTGGCGCGGCATGCCTGTGTTGGTGGTGGTCCTGTGGGGCGGTTTCGTCATCAACTTCTTCTGGTGCTTTTTTCTCAACGCGAAGAACAAGACCTTCCCGGACTACGTTCGGTCCGGGGCGCCGCGGTTGTCCAACCTGGTCTTCGCCGGACTGGCCGGCGCGATCTGGTGCTCTCAGTTCATCTGCTTCAAGACGGGCGAGCCGGCGATGGGCGACAGGGCCTACATTGGTTGGGCCGTGCTGATGGCCAGCATGATTCTTTTCAGTACCCTTCTGGGCATTCTCCTCGGCGAATGGAAAGGCACCAGCGGCCGTACTCGCACACTGCTGACGCTGGGACTCTTGCTGTTGCTCGCATCCTCCGTGGCCGCCGGTTACAGCGGCTATGCCAAGCGGGCCCCGGCCGCCAAGCCCGTCGCCCGGTGTCTGTTACCCCCGGCCGCCACGCCGGCAACGGTTAGCCCCGGCGGCCACGCCGGTCCGGAGCAGGGTCCTGCCGGCGTGGCCGCCGGGGCCAACGGGCTGGTGCTCGGCACTGGCCCAATCACACTACCCTAGCCCGACAATACACCCATGCTGAACGAGCGGATCGGCTTCATCGGCGCCGGCCAGATGGCCGCGGCCTTGGGACAAGGATTTGTCAAAGCGGGACTGGCCTCCTCGCTCTTGGCCAGCGACCCCTCGGCCGACGCCCGGCAGCAGTTCGCCCGGCTCACCGGCGGCCGGACCACGGCCAGCAACGTCGAGGCGGCGGCCGAGTCGGACGTGCTCTTTCTGGCCGTCAAGCCGCAGCTTGTGGGCAAGGTCCTGCCCGAGCTGCGGACGGCCGTCGGTCCGCAGAAGCTGGTGGTCTCGATTGCGGCCGGGATCCGGCTGGCGGCGCTCTCCGCCGGACTTGGGGCGGGGGTTCGGCTCGTTCGCGTGATGCCGAACACCCCCTGCCTGGTCGGCTCGGGGGCCTGCGGATATTGCCTGGGGCCTGGGGCGACGTTGCAGGACGGTACACTGGTCGAGCAACTGCTGGGGGCCGTCGGCCTGGCTTTTCAGGTGGACGAGCCGCTTTTGGATGTGGTGACGGGTTTGTCGGGCTCGGGTCCGGCGTTTGTCTACATCGTGATCGAGGCCCTCAGCGACGGCGGAGTACGGATGGGGCTGACCCGCAAGGTGGCCACGGCCCTGGCCGCCCAGACCGTCCGTGGGGCGGCCGAAATGGTGCTCCGCAGCGGCGAGCATCCGGGCGTGCTGAAGGACCGCGTCACCAGTCCGGGCGGCACGACGATGGCCGGCATCGAGGCCTTGGAGTCGGGGGGGCTGCGGGCTGCCTTGATGGCGGCCGTCCAGGCGGCCACGCGGCGGTCGATCGAATTGGGGTCAGCGAGCTAGCGTGAGCTAGGGTAGAATGAGGTAGAAGTAGGGTGGGACAAGGACGCCTTGGCGGCCGCCGGCCCACCAAAGGAGAGTGGCTAGTGGTCGGTGGCCAGTGACTAGAAAGGTTGGGCGGTGCAAGTTCTGACCACTGACCACTAACCACTTCCGGTGGGCCGGCGCTTGCTCACGCGAGCTGGTCCCACCCTACTGTAGAATAAGGTGAGGATTCGGCCATGGCGGCCTTTTGTAAAGTGGATGAGAAATACGTTCCGCTTCACCGCATCCTTTGGATCTCGGCGCTGCCCCATTTCTGCGGCGGGGAGGAATGCCAGCGGGAGGGGCATTATGAGATCCGCTTGGAGCAGGGGGAAACGGTCTGGGCCGTCTCCCAAGCCGAACGCGACGCGGCCTTGGCGGCCCTCGAGCATTGGAGCGGCTCGGATACAGTCGACGATGACGATTGAGATCGGCGGAGGTGACGGTCCATGTCGATGTTCGAAAACGACCAGTACTGCTGGCGCGAGACCTACTTCGTGCTCTTCGAGGCCCAGCGGCGGCCCAAGCTCGACGCCTTGAAGCAGGTTCTGGAGAAGCTCGGCAACCACTTCACGCTGACCAATCTCACGGCGGACGAGACGGGCCGGGTCGAGTCGCTGACCGTCCTGGCCCCGGACGACTTCGCGGCCCTGGACGTCTGCTACGTGGAAGGCGATGAAGTGGTCGAGCAGGCCGTGGCGCTGGCCGAGGAGTTGGAGGCCGCCGACGAGGCCGACGACGCCCGCGCCGCAGAGAGCGGATCCGCCAGCTCAACGCCCGTTTCGACGTGCTGCACTTCGAGCAGGTGGTGGACTTCGAGGACGAGGACGAGGCGGAGGGGATGCTCGATCCGACGGCCCTGCTGGTCGTGTTGGACGCGCTGGCCAAGCTCACCGACGGCATCCCGGTCGATCCCCAGGCGGGCACGATGCTCTAGAGAAGAAGTTAGGAGTCAGGAGTTAGAATGAGCGGCGGCCGATTCTTTCCTATCTCCTACCTTCTAACTCCTAACTTCTAACTCCTTTGGTGAACCATGCTGGCCAAAGACATCAAGACCGGTGCCATCCTCAACTACGACGACGCCCCCTGCATCATCGAATCGGTGACCGTGCAGACCCCTTCCGCACGCGGCGCGGCCACGCTCTACAAGTTCCGCGCGCGGAACCTGATCAGCAAGCAGAAGGTGGACATCACGCTCAAGGGGCCCGACTCCTTGGACGAGGCCGACTTCGCCCGCCGGCCGATCAAGTTCATGTACTCCGACGCCACCCACCTGCACTTCCTCGATTCGGCCGATTACAACCAGTATTCGCTCCCCAAGGACGAGCTGGTCGACGAGCTGAACTATCTCACCGAAGAGCTGGAGGGCCTGCAGGCCCTGATCTACAACGAGGAGTGCGTGGGCATCCAGTTGCCGGTGACCGTGGAGCTGAAGGTCACCCAGTGCGACCCGGCCGTGCGGGGCAACTCGGCCACCGGCCGGACCAAGCCCGCCACGCTCCAGACCGGGCTGGTCGTCCACGTCCCGGAGTACCTCACCGAAGGCGAGGTCGTCAAGATCGACACCCGCAACGGGCAGTATCTCTCGCGGGCGTGAGGTAGTTAGAATAGGGTCAGACGAGCAAAGGAGACCCGTAACCGTTCACGGGTGGTTGCTCAATGTAGTAGGCACACGCCGTGTGCCGTCGTGTTTCCGCCTGTATGGACAGACGGCACACGGCGTGTGCCTACTACATTCCGGACCGTGAACGCTTACAGGAGATACCGTGACACTCGATGGCATAGTCCGAAATGGCATGATCGTGCGTGAACCAGGAGCGAGCCTGCCAGAGGGAACGCGGGTCAAGGTAGTTGCGGAGCTTGCGGAGGGTGAAACGAAGCCGACGCTTCTGGGTCTGCTGAAACTGTCCGGGATCGCCAAGGACCTGCCGGAGGATTTCGCCGCCCAGCACGGTCATTACATCCACGGGACGCCAAAGCGGTGATCGATCTTTTTCGCCGGCGTCCCGACAAGTGCTGGTCGCTGGCCGATTGCCTATCGTTCGTCGTGATGCAGATAGAAGGCATCGCCGAAGCTCTTACGGGAGACAAACATTTGGAGCAAGCCGGTTTCGTCGCCCCGCTAAAATGAGAAGTTCGCCTAGGACGCCATTCTCGGCATGGCGACATGGTGGACTAATATCAACCCTCCTTCCGGGCCGGAGACGGGCCGTCGAAGATCTCTTCCACCCTGCTGACGGTTTCTGCCCGGGCGAAGCGGGTCAGCAGCAGATCGCCGACGGATAGCTCCCGCGCGTCGCGGATCGCCGGTCCGCCTTCGGTGCGGCGGGTGAGACTGTAACCGCGGCCGAGCACGGCCAGGGGACTGAGCGACTCCAGCCGGGCGGCAAGCGAGGCGATCGTCTCCCGGGCGCGCAACACCCGGTTGCCGACCGCCCGGTCCGCCGCCGCTTGCAGCTCGTCCAGCCGACGGGCCGCCAACTGCACCCGCTCGTAGGGCCGGCGGAAGACGCGATGGCCGGCCAGGGCCTCCAGGCTTGCTCGAGACGCGGCCTGCCGCGCCCGCAACGTTCCCAGCAGACGCCGGCCGAAGTGCGCCAGTTGCGCGGCGATCTCTTCGGCCGCCGGGGCGACCCGCTCCGCCGCCTCGCTGGGAGTCAGTGCCCGCACGTCGGCAACCAGGTCCGAGAGGGTCACGTCGATCTCGTGTCCGATGGCCGAGACCACGGGGATTCGCGAGTGATAGATGGCCCGGCAGACGATCTCCTCGTTGAAGGCCCAGAGGTCTTCCAGGCTGCCGCCGCCGCGGGTGACCACCAGGCAGTCGATCGTCGCGCGGAGCCGATTGACCTGGTCGATGGCCGCCGCGATCTCTTCGCCGGCGCCTTCGCCCTGCACGCGGACGGGCACGATCAGCACGTCGGTCCCCCGCCAGCGACGCCGCAGCACCTCGAGGAAATCGCGGATCGCCGCACCCGAGGGACTGGTCACCACGGCAATCTTCCGCGCGAACCGCGGCAGCGGCCGTTTCCGGGCCGGGTCGAAAAGACCCTCCCTGGCCAGCTTCTCGCGAAGCTGCCGCAAGGCCAGCTCCAAGGCGCCGATCCCCTTGGGCTGGATCTCCTGGACGATCAACTGGTACTTCCCCTGCGGCGGGTAGACGCCCAGGTTGCCCCGGCAGATTACCTCCAGTCCGTCGTGCAGCTCGAACCGCAGCCGCGCCATGGTCGGCCGCCAGATCACGGCCGGCAGTTGCGACTGGTCGTCCTTGAGGGTCAAGTAGCAGTGGCCGGACCTGGGCCGAGCGCAGTTGGAGATCTCGCCGGTGACCCAGACCTGCGGAAAGGCTCCCTCCAACAGGTCTTTGACCTGCCCGGTCAGCTCCGAGACCGTCAACGGCCGCTGGGGGCCTTGGGCGTGGGGTTCCAAGAAATCGTCGTGGTTCATGTTCCGGTAACCGTTCACAGGCAGGCGTAGGGGGCTTCAGCCCGCCAGCACGACGCGGCGCGAAGAATGAAAGATCGCAGCGAAGCGGCAGCGCTGTGCTGGCGGGCTAAAGCCCACCGTACGCCCTTCGAGCTGGGGTATCAACAGGTCGTGTTTCACCTTTGTCATGCTAAAGCATAACCAATTTGACTCCCGCCCAAGACGAACGGTTGGCCCGTTGGGCCGACGGAGCCGCCTACGAGGCGCCACGAACCCCAGGGCGTTGCCCTGGGCTGGAAGAACATCCGCCCCTTCGGGGCGAGCCGTTGGGGACCACCGCGGGCAGTAAAGGCTTCTGGCCGAGAATGTGGCGGCCCGAAGCGGCCCAGGACTCGGCCTCCAGCGTCAAGCGATTCAAGAGCCGCTCGATCTTCTCGCGGAACTGCTCGACGCCTTCTCGATCCAGCTCGGGCGGGACGTAGAGCTGCGGGCCGATGACGGCCCGGACGCGGGAATAGGGCCGCGGCAGGGCAAAACGGTCCCAACTGGCCAGCCGCCAGGGCCGGTCGTAGCCGAAGCCCATCACGATCAGCGGCAGGCCCAGTCTCGACGCCAGGTAGACGGCCCCCGGGGCCAACTGCCGGCGCGGTCCGCGGGGACCGTCGGGCGTGATCGCCAGGTGCAGCCGCCGGCCTTGGCGGAGCAGTTGCCGGATCGCCGCCACGCCGCCGCGCCGGCTCGAGCCGCGGATGAACTCGAAGCCCAGGTGATAGGCGATCCGCGAGAGGATCTCCGCGTCGCGGTGCTGGCTCAGCAGCATGGCCAGGTTGCAGTGTCCGCGGACCGCCAGCGGCAAGAGGATGTATTCGTGCCAGAAGACGTAGATCTGCTGCCCGCGGCACCGCGGCGAAGCCGGGTCGACGGCCGGGTCGTAGAGGGCTATCTGGGCGTCCAGCGTGCTCATCCACCACCGCACAAACGTCACACCCGCCAAGCCGCCGACCTTCATCAACAGCGGACTTTCGAGCTTCATCCCCAGCCTCGGTGGCGACGTTTCGGATTGGCAAGTAAACAAGTGTCGCCTTTCGCTCCGCGAAAGCCTGCGTTATCCCGGATTATTTCGCCGTAGCCCGCCTGCTTTCGCGGAGCAAAAGGCGACACTCATTGATTTTCCGATCCTTACTTATCAGTCTCACCGTCCCTCGGGCCATTGACCCGAGAAGACCTCCACGGCCGGGCCGGTCAGATACACGTGATCGTCGTTCTCGGCCCATTCCAGTTCCAGGTCGCCGCCGGGAAGGTGGACCAGGACCTTCCGGTCTGTGCGTTTGTTCAAGACGCCTGCCACGCAGACGGCCGCGGCGCCGGTGCCGCAGGCCAAGGTCTCGCCGGAGCCACGCTCCCAAACCCGCATCCTCAGTTCCGAGGGCGAGAGGACCTCGACGAACTCGGCATTGACCCGCCGCGGAAAATGGGGATCTGTCTCGATCTTCGGCCCGATGCCCAGGACCCAGTCGTCGCCGAGCCGATCCACGAAGGTGATGCAGTGCGGGTTGCCCATGGAAACGCAGGTCACCTCCAGCACGGTGCCGTCCACGACCAGCTTCGCGCCGACCACCGGCTGGCCTTCGCCGGAAAACTCGGCGTTGCCCGAGAGCGTCGTGGGGATCCGCTGGGCCGCGAGGATCGGCTCGCCCATGTCGACGCGCACCCGCCGGACCAGTCCGCCGCAGACTTCCAGGTCCAGGGTCAGCACGCCGGCGCCGGTTTCGATCGCCAGCCGGTCGCGGCGGCAAATGCCGTGGTCGTAGACGTATTTGGCCACGCAGCGGACGCCGTTGCCGCACATCTCGGACTGCGACCCGTCGGCGTTGAACATCTGCATCCGGGCATCGGCCACCGTGGAGGGGCAGATCAGGATCAAGCCGTCGCCGCCGACGCCGAAATGGCGGTCGGCGATCCGCCGCGCCAGTCCGGCCGGATCGGGCGGCACCGGCTCCTGGAAACAGTCGAGGTAAACGTAGTCGTTCCCCGCACCCTGCATCTTGGTAAAACGCATCCACCCAACTCCCTGAGAACAACGCCCGGCAATTGCCCAGAGGTTGTATTCTACGGAGTCCCGGGTTGTTCGTGCAACAGGAGCGGCCGGGGAACCACTCAGCCCGAAAGGTCCAGCAGGTTGCCGGACTGGCCGCTGGCGTCCTTGCTGCGTGGCGGCTCGAGGGCAGGCTCGCGCTGGGGGTGGTCCGTGGGCCGACGTTCCCAGAGACGGCGGCCGTCGGCGTCGCGCTGGCCTGTTTCGTGATCCTCGCCGTCGGGCTGGCCGATCCCGGAGGCGCTGTCGGCCTTTTGGTCGCTCAGCGCCCGCCGCTCTTGGGCCGCGGCGTCCTGCTGGGCCCGCTCGACCTCCGCACCCTTGGTCTGCGCCAATGGCGTGCCGGCCAGGCTGCCGATCAACCCTGCTAACGGTCCGACGCTCATAGGAGGACTCCTTTACGCGAAGAAGTCATGCGGCCAGCGGATGAGAGATAAGCGATGAGGGATGAGAGACGAAGGCGAAAACATGCGTCTCTGCATCCGTCATCCCTTATCCTTCATCCCTTATCCCTTATCCCTCATCTCTCATCACCTACCAAGCATAGGTCATTTTCAATTGCCTTGGCTCTGGCCGGGGAGCCATTGCTTCATCTGGCCGAAAAAGCCGGGTTTGCCGGTAGCTTCGAAATTGTCGGTCTGGAGCTGCCGCAGGCCGGGGAAGGCGACTTTCTTGATCACCGGGTCCTGCAAAGGACCGTCGATGTGGATCGTCATGATCTGCTCGCTGGCCCCGCCGAGGACGTTTTTGATCAACGGCAGGTTGATCTGGTTGCGTCCCAGCCGGGCGCGGAATTGCAGGTGCAGCACGGTCTGGAAGTCCATCTCGCCTTTGCCGTCCAGACTGATGGCGTCGCCGGTGAAGGTGATCGGGTCGAAGTAGAGATGGGGGCCCTGGACGACGAAGTTCATCTGGCTCTCGCTGAAGGCCCTGCGATCGGGGCTGCGGACGCTGAGGATCTTCAGCAGGGAGATCATCACCGGCAACTCGTAGACGTTGGCGTTGCGGAGCTGCACCGAGCCGTGCCCGCCCAGGGCGTTGAGGCTCCGCCCTTGACCGCGGAGACTGATCGAGGCCAGGATCGTGCCGGCGAGATTCTGCCGGCCGGGGACCAACTGCTGGGCCAGGCGGCCCAGGTCGGCGTCGGAGAGGGTGGTATTGAGCTCGAAGCGTTGCGAAGTTCCCAGGTCCATCCAGGCGTTGCCGTAGAGCGTGCCGCCGAAGAGCCGGGCCGTCACGGGGCGCAACTGGGCTCCGGCCCCCGGATCCACGCCGGCGATCAGCTCGTGGCGGCGGCGATCGGCCCCATAGCCGAAGAGGACCTCTTTGTCGTCGATCCAGAACGGGCCGCGGACCTGCGTGAGTTGCAGGTTGTGGAACTTCACGCAATCCACGTCCAGCTCGCCCAGCGACTGGAACCGCTGGCCGTCGAAACGGCCCACCAGGTGTACGCTGCCGTCGAGGTTCTCCAGCCGCACGCCGCACTCCAGGCTCCCCTGGCAGAGGCCCAGCTCAACGTCCCACTGCGAGGTCAGCGGGTCGCCGGGCCGGCATCCGCGGGCCAGCTCCAGTCCGCCGGTGACGCTCCACGGGCCGGTCGGATTGAGCTCCAAGAGGGCCTTTCTCAGCCGGCTGGGCAACGTCTGGAGCAGGTCGCGGTCGGCCCGCACCCGGTCCGCGGCCAGCCGCTCCAGCCGCAGCCGCCAGCTTCCGTCGGGGAGGAAGTCGCACCTGGCCGCGGCGGAGAGCGTCGTCGCCCCGTGTTCACCCTTGAGGTGTTCCAGGCTCACGTGGCCGTCCTGGTAGGTCAGCACGCCGCGGAGTTTCTCCAGGCGGTAGGGGAAATAAACCGGCTCGATCGACGCGCTATCGGGGTGCAGCTCCGCCCGCAACACCACGCTGGGCCGCTCCTGCCCCGGACGGTAGCGGACCTGCGCCGCCAGATCGACGATTCCCCGCAGCCGCAGCTCGTTCCAGACCTGCTGCATGTTGGAGTGCAGCAGGGCGCCCCGCAGATCGTCCTCCAGCAGTACGTTGATGCCCGTGAAGTCCAGCAGAAGCTCGCTGCCTTCGGGCAGCGGGTCCAGCCGCCCGTTGCACGTGACGTGGCTGGCGCCGTTGACGCCCTGCAACTCGCGGAAGGTCCAATGATCGTCCTCCATTTCCATGCGGCCGCCGATCTCGGTGAGCGGGTAGGGGAAATTCTTGTAGCGCAGCGAGCATTGGGCCAACTGGAGGGCCAATTGGCGGTGCCAGGGCTGATCGGGCTGATCGCGGCCGACGTGGAGCGTGAAGTCGCTGACGAAGCCCCGCGGATTGAGCGCAGCCATCGCCGCGCAAGCGGGCCGGCATGGCGCTGAACAGTTTCTCGTCCAAGGGAAGGTCCTGCCCCTTGACGTTGAACTCGCCCACGGCGCCGTCCAAGGGATGCAAAGTCCGGCCCGTGATCCGCACCGGCTGATCGCCGCTGTAGGCCACCAGGCTGGCCTGGAACACGTTGTCCCTGAGCGAGATCTCCCCCGTGGCCCGTTCCAGGCGGTAGGGAAACTTGTGGTAGCTGAAAGAGACGTTCAGGCATTGCAGCAAGACCTCCGGCTGCCAGGTGCGGCCGTCGTACGCCAGTTTCAGCTCCGCGTGGACCCGGCCCGAGGGAAGAAAATCGATCCACGGCTGCTTGAGCGGCTCGGGCAGGGCGTCCATCAGCCGGTGGTCGAGCTCCAGGTCGCGGAACTGGGCCTCCAGCCACTGGGGACAGGACTCGTCGAAGCCGGCGCGGCGGAAGGAAGCGATCCGCAGCGACGACGGGCCGCACGAGGCCAACAGGTTGTCCACCGCGATCCCCTCGTTGCTCACGCGGAACGACGCGCGAAGGTCCGTCAGCGGATGGGGCAGCCGGCGGTCGTCGACGTTGCCTTGGACCAGCCGCCCGCTGAGCTCGAACCGCAACGCCGGCGCCGCGGCCGGGTCGTAGCCCAAGCGGAAGCCGAGCGTGGCCTGCCCCCGCAGCGAACCCAGCTTGGCCAACCGCTGGGAAAGCACTCCGGGCAGGGCCTCGCGGAGCTCGGGGGAGATGGCCAGCCCCTCGACGGTGCCGGCCAGCGACCACGGTCCCCCGTGCGGATCGATCAGGCCCTCGATGTCCATCTGGTGGAAATACTCGCTGGCCACGGTGCCGCGGAGTTGCCGCACGCCGGGGCCGCACTCTGCGGGCGGCCCTGTAGCAGGCACACTCCGTGTGCCGTCCGCCCCTGCCGGCGAGGCCGCCTGGGCTAACGGGTGCAGTCCAGTTAGCCCCGGCGCCCCTGCCGGCGAAAGCAACGTCAGATTGACGTTCCGCAGGGTCAGCTCGCTGGAGGAGCTCTTCGTGAGATCCACGATCTCCACGACCCCGTTCTCGTACTTCACGTCCGGAGGCCGGGCGCTGAAGCGGGGCAAGGGCCACAGGGGCGACGTGTTCCAAGTGCCATCCGGCCGGCACGTCACGTGCAGCGTGGGATGCCGCACCAGGACCTTGGTCACCTCCGGCTCGCCGCCGCGGATCAGGTCCTGGACCTGGTAGCGGCAGGACAACAGCACGCTCTCGACGTTGAGGATCTCGGCGCGCGGTCCTTCCACGCCGGGCTCCAGCAAAGACAGTCCGCGAACCTCGATCCCCTCGCCCTCGACAAGATGGGCCGAGTCGACCTTGACCTTCAAGCCGCGGTAGTGCTGCGCCAGCTTCTCCTCGAGGCGGCGGCGAATCTGCTCGTCCACCCGCCGGTAGAGATACGGGACGGCCATCACCACCCCGATGATCGCTGCCAGCAACGACCACTTGAAGACGAACCAACCTCCGTGGATCAGACGCCCTACGACGGTGAAAACCCTCCTCGGATTTTGGATTTTGGATTTTGGATTTCAGATCCCGGATTTCAGATCCCGGATCTCAGTTTTCAGATCTCAGTTTTTAGATTTCAGTTTTCAGTTTTCAGATCTCAGATCTCAGATCTCAGATCTCAGATCTCAGATCTCAGATCAGATCTCAGATTTCAGATCTCAGATTTCAGATCTCAGATCTCAAATTTCAGTTTTCAGATCTCAGATTTCAGATCTTAGATTTTGGTCTTGAGGGCCGGGACTTGAACCAGAATCGAAAATCCAAAATCCAAAATCTAAAATCTGAAATGCGTCCGGCCGCCAGGACCATCAAGGCCAGCATCGCCGGCTCGCGGTAGCGGATCGAACTCACAAACACCACGTGCAAGAGCGTGAAATAGGCCGCCGGCAGCCAGCAGAGCACATAGGGCCAGCTACGGCGGAAACTGCCCACGGCGCCCGCCAGCCCTAGCACGAGGACCGGCAGATAACTCAAGGCGACCACCAGTCGGATCGGCCAGGCGGACAAACGGGGCTCGTTGGGCCAGATATTCCAGAGGCGCACCAGCTTGATGGCCGCCAACTCGGCCACCCGGCCGGGATGCGCCAGGCCCAGGTCAGGGCCTCGCTTCCCATACGGCGATCCAGCCGGTATTCGAAACCGTCCGAGAGCCGCCCCCCGGCGGCCGCCGGATGGCGGCGTTCGGCTTCGGTCATCGGCGCGACGAAATCCATCCGGCTGGCCCCCGTGGCCGTGGGACTGAGCCCGTCGTAGAGACTGGCCCCCACTTGCAGCGTCGTGGGCACGAAATGGCCCGTGACCCGGGCGTTGCGGACCCACCAGGGAGCCATCGCCAGGACCAATCCGGCCAGGATCGCCGCCGCTAACGCCGCCGGGCGCCGCCGCGTGCCACTGGCATCGCCAGTGCCGCCGAAGAGTATCGCCGCCGCCAGGGCCAAGGGCGTGAACAGCAGCCAGCTCGGCCGGACCAGCGTGGCCGCGCCGGCCGCCAATCCCGTGAGGACCGCCAGCGCCGCGGCTTTGCCGATCGATCGCGCCTGCCAGGCGGCCGTCCAGAGGCACAACTGGGCCAGCATCAAGGCCAGGAAGGGGGCTTCGCTGAGCACCAAGGCGCCCAGCGCCACCGCCCCCGGGTAAAGGGCTGCCATCCAGCCGCCCCAGATTCCCGCCCGGCTTGAGTAGAGCCGCCGTGCCAGCCACCAGACTCCTCCTACCGCCAAGGTACCGCAGACCGCGCTTTCGGCCCTCGCCCAGAGCACCGAAGGCTCTCCGCCTGAGAGCACGAAGATCGGGGCCAGCAGCGCCGGGTATCCGGGCGTGCGGAAAACCCGCGAGTCGGGGCCCGTCTGGTACGGCTGAGCCCGGGCAATCGCCCGGCCGAGCGTCCAATAGCTCTGGCTATCGCCGAACCCGAAACGATTGTCGCCCAATCGCGCCTGCCACCACCAGCCGGCCGCCAGTCTCAGCCCCAGCGCGACGACCAGCACCAGCGCAAGCTGTCCAGCCGTGGTCCATCTCATCCGTCAACCACCGCCCCGATGGTTCGTTGGCAGCGCAACGATTGCCGGCCGGAGCCATCGGTAAAATAGGTGAGGTATGGTACTTCGGTTGGGCCGACAAGGTCAAGGTGAATCGAGCCGCGGAGCCCCCCCGCCTGGAGAGGGTGGCGGGCAGGGTAGTAGACGCACGCCGTGGGGCCCGTCTGGCTCTCTTGGGGGATCAGAGCCAGTGGCACCCGGCGGGATGGGGCGACCGGCAGTTACTCCGATAGTGCCTCCAAGAGCATGTCGGGCTCGGCGATGCTCATTTCCCGGATGACCCGCAGCCGTTGCACCTCGTGCAGCACGTCGAACATCCGCCGGCACATTGATCGCGTGATGCCGTAGAGTTGCATGACGAGAATCTCGATCCGGTAGTCGTCGTGCGTCGAGGGCGGCTTGCCGGTCGCAAGGACCGCGGCGACCCGGTCGGCGATCTCGTCGTGCAGCTTTGCTTCGCGCCGCCGAGAGAAGTCAATCGCCCGGATGGGCAACTCCTGCACCAACTCCTGAGTCCAACGCGGGAAGCTGCGCCATTCGGTATCGCCGCTTTTCATGTAATAGCGGTACAGCATTGTGCGAGAATTCAATGCACCCAGAATGTACTCCAAGCGGTATCGGGAGAAGTCGTCGCGTATGTCTCTGCGGATTCTCCAGGTAAATACCGATTGGTTCGTGAGTGCGCTTGATTCGTCAATCGTAGCATAGATCCCAACGCCTGTTTGCCGAAGCAGAATGCGCTTGCCCTCGTAGAATTCCGCCGCCTTATAGTTGATACCGTCTTTACTCGTATCTATGTACTTGATATTGCCGAGCGAGTAACGGTTGACTGCCTCACCCGAAATGATTGATCTCCAGTGCTTTCCCCGCGGTTTTTCGGCGATGATAACCTCGTGCTTTGCGGCATTCTCAAAGGCAAACTCACGGCCGCAGTGGTGACAGGCTTTGCGGCGCCAGACCCCTTTCACCTTGCGTGGGACGTTGTCCCATTTGTAACAATAGGGGCATTGGAGCACCTGACCGGACTTGCCGATCTCGACCCCGCGTCCCTTCTCCGTCAAGGACTCCCAGTCGATGCGCGGTTCATCAAGCCGTTTAACAATGGGCGTATCCATCCCCTTGGCAAGAATGTCGACCTCGTATCGCGGGTTGGCCCGAAACCGGGCCTGCTCGACATCGTGCCCGTTTTCCTCGACGATTCGCGCTATCGTCTTGCTGCGATGGAATAATGTGTCTTCCTCAAGTAGTCGGCGTTCATCCTTGCGCAATGTTCCGACACGGATCCGCTGCTCCGGCGGGGGGGGCTGGCTGGCAAAGCAGAGGAAGAAGGCGGCGCGGAAGACCGAAGGAAAAATGCCTTCGCCCGCCCGCACCAGCCGCGTCAACGCGGTTTGGTCCAGCAGCATGCGGCGTAGCGGTTCATGCTCCGGCAGAGTGATGCTGTCGGGGACGATGAACCCGAGCATACCGCCCTCCCGAAGCGATCGCCGGCCAAGCTCGATGAACAGCTCGTAACTGTCGTACTGTCCGCGCACGAGTGCGAAGGGCCCGCCATCGAGGTACTCGTGGATTTCGCTCAGATCGGCGCCCCAGGGCGGGTTTCCCACGACGAGGTCGAATCCGCCTTGCTCCTCGAAGACCTCGGCGAACTCGATTTCCCAGTGCAAGGGGACAGTCGCTCCGAGGCCCGGGCATCGCTCCAGGAGCGACTTGCTGAATTCTCCACGGATCGGCTCTTTCGCCTCCTCGATTCTGGCCAAGGCGCCGCGGACCTGGCGGTGCAGGTCGAGAACTTCGGCGCCCGAAAACAGGGAGCCGTCGGTGGCTGCGCGACTCCAGCTCCGCAAGGTCTTTCCGCAGCCGCTTCAGCTCGCGGAATTTCTCGGGATATGCCGTCTTCTCGAATTTCGCCAGGCGGAACCCCGGCGGCGTGCCGCAGACCAGCGAGTTGCCGCGCTTGATGTGGGTGTCGATGGTCACGAAGGGTTCGTCCTGCATGGCCGAATTGATCCAAAGACTCAACTTCGTGAGCATGACCGCAGTGGAGTCCTTGTCCACGCCGAACACCCCATGTTGCGTAACATAGCGCCTCCATTGCTGGTAGGAGCGACGGTCGTCCAGGTCTTCGCAGCGGGCCGCGACGTAGTTGACGTACTCGACCAGGAAATGGCCGCTGCCGCAGGCCGGATCGAGACAAGCCAACTCCCAAGGCTTCCGGCCGGGGAGGCGCGCCAGGGCCTCGTCGACGCAGTGCTCGACAAGGAACTTCGTGACCGACTGCGGCGTATAGAAAGTCCCTTCCTTGCGGCGCGTGTCGCGGCGGACCTGCGGGTCGAGCCGACGCTCCTTGATCTCGATGACGTATCCTAAGAACCTCTCGTAGATGTTGCCGAGAATGCGTGGGTTAATTTGCGAGAAGTCGATCGGACGGCCCATCGCCTCTCGCGACAACTTCAGGAGCACGTCCTTGAAAAGCCCGTCGTCGATCCGTAGCTGGGGGTCGTCCAGAATGGGATCGGGATCGAACAAAGCGCCGTCGTAAGGGTAGATGCTGAACTGGTTTTCGCTGCGGCCGTCGAGCCAGGCGAAGTATTGCTGCACGTAGCCGTAAAGCGTCGCCTCGCGCCCCCATTTCTTGTCCTGCTCGAAGCGTTCGATGATTTCCCGCGCCAGAAATGCCTTGGGCAGAAGGGGCGTGTCCTCGGCAAAACGAATGAACATGATCCGAAACAACAACTTGACGACCGCCTCGTTGATCTGCGATTGCGGGCGATCGGGCAACCGCGAGTGGATGGCGCGGAAAAGGACCAGCCGGCTTTCCACCAGCTTGTCGTAAATCGCCTCGCTAATCGACTCCTGCCACTCCTCGCTCTTCTTGCGCAACTCGTCCAGCGGGCAGACGCCGTCCCGGTCCGGCAGAAACGCGGTCCGCCGGAACGTGGCATAGAATCGCAGAAACTGCGAGCGGCTTTCGGTGATCTCGCTGAGCAAATAGCGCTCGCAGGCGCTCAAGGGACTCTCGCTGCCCTTGAGTTGTGTTTTATAAAGCCGCCACTCGCTCCCGTTGGTCACCACGAACCAGCGGCAATTGGACAAGCCCGCGTACTCCCAACCCTGTCGAACGGGCGGACGGTTGGAGCCATCCTTCTTGTCGAGCGATTTTCCCCAGGCCTTGGCTTCCAAAGGGACATCGTTGCCGCCGATACAGAAGAAGTACTCGACCGCGCCTGCCCTGCCGCCCGCCCCAGCGTGCTTGACGGCGTGCTCGGCGTCGTTCTCGCTATGGTTGAAGCCGAGAACGTCATAGAGGATCGGCTCAATGATCTTTTCGCGCGTATTGGCTTCGCCGCTGATCTGCTTTCGTTCCAGACCCTCGCAGGCAGCCCGAAACTCCCGCGTGTGGAGCAGCGCCGCGCCGGCGTCGGAAAGATGGCTGGCAACTGCTTCAACGTCCTGGCGGCGAAATAGGGGGTTCAGGACGGGGTCGGGCATATCGGCCTCCAGAGCGGGCAGTATAGCTCAAGTTCAACAGCAGGTGAAGTCCCCGACAAGCCGCTACACAGCCGACGTGGCCGCCGGGGCTAACAGATCCGCCCCCGTTAGCCCCGGCGGCCACGCCGGCGCTTACCCCCTCCCGGACGAAGATGGCGCACCGATACCCTGTTTTCGTTATGCTAAAGCATAAACTACCGCGTGTTCGCGTCCCTGTCTCTCAGAGAGACGGGCAGCTAGCGGTATATGGGATCTATGGGAAGAGTTTCAGGGGTGGGCAGTGCCGCCCTGCCGAGGATAAAATGGCCGTCATGCTTTCGGGAGGTAATCGTTCAAGGGGACTTTCCATGTTGATCAGCCTCACCCTCGGAGCCTTGCTGCTGGGGGCGGAACCGCTCAGGTTCGAGAAACACCTCATCGACCACTTTCCCGCCGGCTACCAGGTCGCCGTGGCCGACCTCAACGGCGACGGCCGCCCGGACGTGATTGCACTCTCCACGGATGCTGACCGCGTAGACTGGTATGAGAATCCGGGCTGGCAGCGGCATCCGATTGCGCGGACCGCCAAGAACATCGACCTGGCGGTACGGGACCTCGACGGCACCGGCCGGCCTGCGATCGCCCTGGCCAGCGGCTTCTACTTCAACCAGTCCAACCGCGGCGGCGAGATCCAACTGCTGCGGCAGCCGGCAAAGGCCGACGACCTCTGGCGGCCGGAGCCCATCGCCGTGGACCCGGTAGTCCATCGGCTCCGCTGGGCGGATCTGGAGGGGACCGGGCGGCCGGTGCTCGTCCACGCCCCGATCTTCGGTCCCGGCTCCCAGGGCACGCAGGCCCCGAAGCCGGCCCACCTCTGGGCCTTCCGTCCGCCCCGGCAATCCGGTCGGCCCTGGGAGATCTGGAAGATCGACGAGTCGCTCACGGTGCTGCACGGCATCTGCATAGCTGACCTGGACGGGGACGGACGCGACGAGATCCTCACGGCCAGCTTCGAGGGAATCCATTGCTTCGACTTCAAGGGACAGGGCCAGGCGGCGCGCTGGCGGAAGGTGCAGCTTGCCAGGGGCGCTCCGCCGGCCGATGACAAGCCGGGCGCGGCTCGCGGCACCAGTGAAGTCGCGGTCCTTCGCCTCGCCAAGGGCCGGCTGATGCTGGCGGCGATCGAACCGTGGCACGGGAACCAGGTCGTGGTCTACTCGCCGCCGGAGGGAGACGGTCTGTGGCATCGCCAGGTGATCGACGATACGCTCCAGGAAGGGCACGCGCTGGTGACGGCCGATTTTGACGGCGACGGTCAGGACGAGATCGTCGCCGGCTGGCGGGCCGGCGGCGGCGGGCTGCGGCTCTACAAGGCCCTGGACGCCACGGGCCGGAAGTTCACGAGCATCGACCTCGATCCCGACATGCCGGCCGAGGGCGCGGTTGTGGCCGACATTAACGGGGACGGCAAGCCGGACCTGGTGGTCATCGGCGGCCGCAAGAACCAGCTTGCATGGTACGAGAACCGCACGCCGGCGCCGGCCGAGCCGTCAAAGCCGGCCATCCTTTGGATCGCGGCCGAGCAGGCCGTGAAACGCTCGCCGCTGATGGCCAGCGGCTCGGAGCTGCACCTCTGCGAAGACGGGGCACTGGGCGACTTCCTCGTGCCGACGGTCGCTGCCAATCCAGCCCAGCCGGGCGACGCAAGTTTCGCCGAGTTCCACCTCGACATTCCGCAGGGAGGGACCTATTACCTTTGGGCCCGGCTGCGTTACCCCAGCGGCCGGGCCGAGTCGTTCGCCGTGAGCGCATCGACGGCAAAGTCCGGCGGGGCCGCGCCGGTTCTTGGGACCAGCGCAGAAACAAGTGTCGCCTTTCGCTCCGCGAAAGAACGCGGCTTTCGCGGAGCGAAAGGCGACAATCCGAAAGATATTGATCGGCTGGTTCTTGGCGGCAGCGGAGTGGGCGTCCGGCAATGGCACTGGGATAGCCACGGGGACGGCGCCACCTGCACGCCCGGCGCGGGACGACTGCGGCTGGAGCTGCCGGCCGGGGCGTGTACGCTTCGCATCCAGGCGCACGAGGCGGGCGCATCGGTCTTCTACCCGCTTCGCTGGCGACAGGCGGAACCGGCGTTCAACCCGCGATTGAACACGCTGTGCCTGACCAGCGATCCGCACTACGTGCCCGACGACAAGGCCGCCGGACGGGCGTTGGCCGTCAAGCCCGGCGTGTCGGCGATTCCTCACGTGCAGGCCGTCTCGCTGCCGGCGATTTCCGATGCGCAGTGGCAGGCAGCCGGCAAGAGCCGTTTGCCGGACTGGATGCGCTGCCCGCGGTGGTACACCAAGGATGCGTGGTACGAGGAGATTGCCGGGCGCCAACCGGGCGACATCGCCGCGCTGGTGCGGCAGGTGGCCGCCAACGGCGGGTCTGCGCTTCGCCTGAGCGTCTACTACGGCGGCTACGCCTTCTACCAAAGCCGCCTGGCGCCGCACGTGCCCGGTCTGGGCGGCCTCGACTATCTCCGCGAGGCCATCGACGAAGGCCGCTCGACTGGCGTGAAGATCGTCGTCTATATGAATCCGAATTGCCTGCGGGAGGGCCATCCCCTGTTCGACGCCTGCAGCGTGCGCGACGCCGACGGCCGCGCGGTGCCGTGCGGGCCGGCCTACGGCAGCAACGCCGCCAGCTCGCGCTACAGCTGCATCAACCATCCCCGCTACCGGCAGTTTCTCCGCGACGTGCTCACGGAGATCTTCACCCGCTATCGGCCCGCGGGCCTGTATGTCGACGGGCTCAGCCCGCACGTATGCTGCTGCGAGCACTGCCGCGCCAAGTACCGGGAGATGTTCGGCGTGGAGATGCCCGCCGCGAAACTGTCGCGGGTCGCCCTCCCGGGCGTCACCTGGGGCGAGTACGGAGGCGATCCGGAAGCGGTGGGGGACGTGGAGAACGACCTCGACTGCCGCCGCTTGACGCAGATGCTCTACCGCAGCCTGGTGGAAGTGACGCACGAGTTCACGGAGACCGTCAAGGGCTGCCAGGCGGAGGCGGTGACGGCCTATCATTCGCACCCCAAGCCTGCCTGCGCGGCCGACTACGACGCCACGCTGACGGAGGTTTACAGCTCGCGGCCTTGGGTCCACACGGCCTGGAGGTGCGGCGAGCTGGCCGGCTTCTCCAACGTGTTTCACGTGCCCGTGCTCTTCAACGTCTATCCACACGAGCATTTCACGGCGGCCGAGGCCCGTTACAAGGCGATCCAGGGTCTGGCGGCCGGCGCCTACCCGAATTTCTGGAGCACGCCGGGGATGCAGCCGGTGTTCGACTTCATGCGGCGCAACGCCGAATACCTCGACTTCGCCACCACAACGCCGGTGAAGTTCCTGGCCTTGGCGCACGACGTGCGTCTGGATCCGACCCAGGCCGCCACGCCGACGGCCGACGGCGTGCGCTACCACGACGACCGCTTCCTCGCGCCGGCGGTGGGGGCCTACGCGGCGCTGACCCGCTCCGCGCTGCCGGTGGTCACCCTGCACCGCCCGCATTTCCACGAGCATCTCTCGGAGTTCCAAGTGCTGTGCCTGGCCAACATGACGAACATGAGCGACGCCCAGGTGGAGGCCGTGCGCCGCTACGTGCGGTCCGGCGGAGGGCTGATCGCCAGCCACGAAACGTCGCTCTACGACGAGAAAGGGCGCCGCCGGCCGGACTTCGGGCTGGCTGACGTCTTCGGCGCCCGCTACCGTCGCGTGCTGGGGACCGCCTCGCGCCGCGTGCGGTTCGAGCCGGCGCAGCCGCTGGCCGCGGGATTGGCCGGCCTGCCGCCTTTGGAGCAGACCGAGCCGCACGTTGCGGTTGACTTGACCACGGGCCGCTCCGCCGCGCGGCTGACCGGGCCCGATCTCGCCCCGGACGTTCCCGCCGCGATCGTTCACGAGTTTGGCAAAGGCCGGGTGGTCTACCTGCCGGGCCGGCTCGACGCGCTGGAATGCTATCAGCTCACGCCGCAAGTCGAGCGGCTCTTCGCCAATGCCGTGCGCTGGCTGATGCGCGGCCGGTTGCCTATTGAAGTCACCAGCCCGGGCATGGTGGGCGTAAGTTACTTCCGCCAGCCCCGGCGGCTCCTCGTGCACCTGGTCAACCATCAGCGCGACAGCCGCTTCCGCGACGACGCTTTCCAGCCGCTGGAGCGCGTGGGCGTCCGGCTGCAGTTGCCGCCGGGTTTCGCGGTGGCCCGCGTCCACCGCCTCTGGACGCCTTCCGAGGTCGCCTACCAGTGCAACGGCGATTGCCTTATGGCCGAATTGGACTCCATCGGCGAGTATGAAGTGCTGGCGGTCGAGTTGAAGCCGTCCTTGCCGCCCGCCCGTTGCGCCGACAGGGCGGAACGCGACAACGATCCTTGATACGGCGAATTATTGGCCCGGGGGCAGGAAGAATATGTAACTGTTTAGCTGAATGGAGGAGCGACCCCACCGGGCTTGCCCCTAATGGCACGAGATTAAGCCGTAACTTGTTTTGCGACTTCGCGTTGGGTTTTGCCGCAGTTCTCGTATCAGTTGACCTAAGTCGTTGCTTTCCAACAAACGATGGCCTGAGGCGACTCCGACTCGGAACAGGTTCACAAAACGCAAGCGGCTGATCTCAAACACTTTACAGCTTAATCTCGTGCCATTAGGGGCGAGCCCGGTGGGGTCGGGGAAACGCTCGACGCGAGCCGGGCTAGCTTGCAATCTTGTTCACCATCGAGCAAGCTCGAAGGGGTCCGCTTCTCCAGTCTGCTAAAGAGTTGCAAGAATATAAAGACAGAGGCAAACGGATGAACAGCGCCGTGCTTTTTGACATGGATGGCGTGCTGGTCGACTCGGAGCCGATCATCAACGCCGCCGCCATTCGCGCCCTGGCGGAGTTCGGCATCCAGGCGCGGCCGGAGGAACTTGCGCCGTTCGTCGGCGCAGGCGAAGACCGCTACGTGGGCGGGGTTGCGGAATTGCACGGCAAAGCTTATGCCCTGGAAATGAAGCGCCGCACCTATGATTGGTACCTGAAGCTGTTGCCGGGGATGGGCAGGGCGTTTCCCGGCGCCAGGGCTTTGCTGGAGCTCTTGCACCGGCATGGCATCGCTTGCGCCGTCGCCTCCAGCGCGGACCGGGTCAAGGTCGAGGCGAACCTGAGGACCGTTCTTGGAGTCCCGCCGGATCTTTTTGCGGCCCTCGTCACCGGCGAGGATGTCGTCCGGCGAAAGCCGTATCCTGACATCTTTCTTGAAGCGGCACGTCGGCTGGGGTTCCCGGGGGAAGCGTGTTGCGTTGTCGAGGATGCCGTCCACGGGGTCCAGGCCGCCAAGGCCGCCGGCATGCGCTGCGTCGCCGTTGCCACGACTTTCTCGCCCGAAGCGCTTGCCGCCGCCGGCGCGGACCTGGTGCGGTCCGCCCTTGCACAGATCACGCTGGACGACCTCTTGGCGAGCGGCCGGCCTTGAGATCAGCCCTGTTGAAATGCCTGCCCTCCTGGCCGGTGTTGCACGCACAACTCTGCCTTGATTTCCTGGAAAACGCCGGCCCAATCCCCCGGCGTTCTCTGGCGAAAGAGCCGCATGGTAGGATACCAGGGACTGTCGCTGCGATCCAGCAGCCAGCGCCAGTCGGGAACGAAGGGCAGCGCGACCCACACGGCAGCGCCCAGAGCCCCGGCCAAATGGGCCACGGCCGTATCACAGGCGATCACCAGGTCCAGATTCGCGAGCACGGCCGCCGTGTCCATAAAGTCTTCCAAGCGGCTGCCGAGGTCCGTGACCGGAAAGTGGTCACGCGCCTCTTGAAGCTGCTCCGCGCCCGCCCCTTTCTGCAGGCTGAGCAGGCGGATGCCCGGCAGGCCGGCTAGCGACTCGAAACAGCGCAACGACAGGGAGCGGGTACGGTCGTTGCGGTGTTCTGGATTGCCCCGCCAGGCAATGCCGATCCTGGCGCCGGCGATCGGGCCCAACTCTCCTCGCCAGTGCGCGATGAGCCCCGGGTCGGCGAAGAGGTAGGGAACATCAACGGGTATCGTTTGCAGGGACGTGCGGAAGATGCCGGGCAGGCTCAAGAGCGGCGCCTGCACGTCATAGGGGGGCAGATCGTCTCCCCGCCCGATCAACGCATCGACGCCGCGACAGCCTGCCAGCAGCCGAACCAACGGCTGCTGGCATTCCACGAGCACCGTTGCCCCGGCCTGTTTGACCAGCGGCGCATAGCGGATGAACTGGATGGTGTCTCCCAGCCCCTGCTCGGCATGGAGCAGGATGGTTCTTCCTTGAAGCGGCTGCCCGTCCCAGAGTGGTTGTGGACGGTCGCGCTGCTGCCACCGTTTGGTTTTCCAACGCCACTGGTATTCGGGCCATCCGCGGCGGAAATCCCCGGTCAGCAGCGAGGATAGCGATAGATTCAAGTGCGCATCGGCATAGTCCGGCTTCAGTTCCAGAGCCCGGTGGTAGCAGGCGACCGCTTCGTCCAGCTTCCCCTGGTCCTTCAAGGCAATGCCCAGGTTGTAGTGTGCCCCGGCATAGTCCGGCTTTAGCTCGAGAGCCCGGCGGTAGCAGGCGATCGCTTCGTCGAGCTTCCCCTGGTCTTTCAACGCATTGCCCAGGTTGCTCTGCGCCTCGGCATAGTCCGGCATCAGTTCCAGAGCCCGGCGGTAGCAGGCGGTCGCTTCGTCCGGATTGCCCTGCTCGTTCAAGGCATTGCCCAGGTTGTTGTGCGCCTCGGCGTAGTCCGGCTTCAGTTCCAGCAGGCAACGGTAGCAGACCACCGCTTCGTCCAGCTTCCCCTGCTCCTTCAAGGCAACGCCCAGGTTGTTGTGTGCCTCGGCATAGTCCGGCTTCAATTCCAGTGCGCGGCGGTAGCAGGCGACCGCTTCGTCCAGCTTCCCCTGGTCCTTCAGCGCATTGCCCAGGTTGTTGTGCGCCTCGGCATAGTCCGGCTTCCGTTCCAGCGCCCGGCGGTAGCAGGCGACCGCTTCGTGCAGATTCCCCTGGTCGTTCAAGGCAACGCCCAGGTTGTTGTGTGCTTCGGCATAGTCCGGCTTCAGTTCCAATGCCCGGCGATAGCAGGCGACCGCTTCATCCGGTTTCCCCTGGTCGTTCAAGGCAACACCCAGGTTGTTGTGTGCCTCGGCATAGTCCGGCTTCAGTTCCAATGCCCGGCGGTAGCAGGCGATCGCTTCGTCCAGACTCCCCTGCTCCTTGAAGGCGGCACCCAGGTTGCTGTTTGCCGCGGCATAGTCCGGCTTCAGTTCCAGCGCCCGGCGGTAGCAGGCGATCGCTTCGTCCAGCTTCCCCTGCTCCATCAAGGCATTGCCATAGTCCAGGTGATAGCTTGCGACATAGGGACTCAGAGTTATCGCCCGTCCAATATACTCGACGGCAATCCCGTTCTTACCCGCTTGGTAAGCAATCAGACCGAGAAGATGGCACGCGTCGGCATGATTCGGCTGGAGCGCGAGAATCTGCCGGTAAATCTGCTCGGCGGCTTGCAGCCGGCCGGCTTGATGGTGCTGGATGGCAATCGCCAATGCTTCGGAAATCGTTGCCATGACGCAAATTATGACAACGGGACCTGCCAGCCGCAACGTGTTTCAAGAGATCGGGCGGCCCGCGCGGTTGCCAGCATCCGCCTTTTCCAGCCGGGCGAACAGCCCATCCAGGGCGTGCTCATAGTGCTTCCATCTGCCCACCGATGTCCTGAAGACCGGCTGGCGGACCTGGACGGCGCTGGCCGTCCTCACCGGCCGCTTCGCCTGGTGGAACTCCAGGCAACTCGGCTCCCACGCCAGGCCGCACCAGGCCACGAGCTTTCGCGCAACGCCTTCCAGATCGGCCACCGTCTCCTCGTAGTCCACTTCCAACAGGGGCGCCGGCAAGACCTTCCGCCAGTGCTCCATCAGCCGTTGGTACTGCTCAAATCGTGACGCCATGTGCTGTTGGTCGCTGGCCCAGTGAATTTCCTCGAAATGCGTCATCCAACAGGAGACGGCCACGTCGCGCAGATCGCGGCGGCAATGAATCAATTTCGCCCGAGGAAACAGGCTCGCCAACAACCCAAGATACAAGTAGTTGTCCGGCATCTTGTCCACGATGCGAAGCGCTGCGCTACTGAACGTGCGAAGTCTCTCCAGGTGCCGCGCAGCGAGGCGGCCCGCGGTCTGGCGGTCCAGCCGGCCAAGGCCCTCGGTGCACTCTGCGCCTTGTCCACCGAGCATGGCCCAAGTGTCGCGGGCCAGTGTGATCTCTCCCGCGCCGAAGACCTGGGAGTGGCTGGCCAGGATCTGCTCGATGAGCGTCGTGCCGGATCGCGGCAGCCCCACGACGAAAACCGGCAGCTCGCTTTCCAAGCCGAAGCCGCGGACGCGCTCGAAGAAATCCGGCGTCGAGACCGTGATCATCCGGGTGACGAGAGACTCGTGCGCTATCGGGTCGTACTGCTGGCCGCGCCTGCGCCACTCGGACCGTTGCAGCGCGTTGCCGCGATCGAGGTGCTCGGCGGCCTCGGCATACTCGCCCCGCGCGTCCAGCACTCGGGCCAGGCCGAAGTGCAACAACAACCGTTGTGCGTCCGTCAATTCCATTTCCTGCAGCGAGCGACGCTGCGCAGCCAGATCCTGCTGGGGAAGTTTACCGCCCAGGAGTCCCGCCAATTTGTAATGCGCGAAGGCAAAGCGGCCGTGGTGCCGCAACAGGGCGCGGAAGCATTCTTCCGCGCCCGAAGATCGCCTGTCTCCTCCAAAGCGATGCCCAGGTTGCCGCGGGCCTCCGCATAGTCCGGCTTCAGCTCGATTGCCCGGCGGTAGCAGGCGACCGCTTCCTCCAGCTTCCCCTGGTCCTTCAGCGCATTGCCCAGGTTGCTGTATGCCCCGGCATGGTCCGGCTTCAGCAGCAGTGCCCGGCGGCAGCAGGCGACCGCTTCGTCCAGCTTCCCCTGGACCTCGAAGGCAGCGCCGAGGTTGTTGTGCGCCTCGGCAAAATCCGGCTTCAACTCCAGCGCCCTGCGGTAACAGGCGACCGCTTCGTCCAGCTTTTCCTGGTCCTTCAGCGCATTGCCCAGGTTGTAGAGTCCGCCGGCAAAGTCCGGCTTCAGCTCCAATGCCCGGCGGTAGCAGGCGATCGCTTCGTCCAGCTTTTGCTGGTCGTTCAACAGATTGCCCAGGTTGTAGTGCGCCTCAGCATCACGCGGCTTCAGCTCGGATGTGCGGCGGTAGCAGGCGACCGCCTCGTCCAGTTTCCCCTGGTCCTTCAACGCATTGCCCAGGTTGTTGTGCGCCTCGGCAAAATCCGACTTCAACTCCAGCGCCCGGCGGTAACAGGCGACCGCTTCGTCCAGCTTCCCCTGGTCCTTCAAGGCAACGCCCAGGTTGTAGTATGCCTCGGCGAAGTCCGGCTTCAGTTCCAATGCCCGGCGGTAGCAGGCCATCGCTTCGGGGGCCCTGCGCAAGGCACGATGCACTTCCCCCAAGGTGTTATAGAAGGCAGCCGTACTGCCTTCCAACCCGATCGCGCGTCCAAGGTACTCGACGGCAATCTCGTGCTTGCCCCTCTGGTGAGCAATCACGCCCAGAAGATGCCAAGCGTCGGCCTGATTCGGCTGGACCGCGAGAATCTGCCGGTAGATCTCCTCGGCAGCTTGCAGCCGGCCGGCTTGATGGTGCTGGATGGCAATCGCCAGTGCTTCGGAAATCGTTGCCATGACGCAGATTATGACAACGGGACCTGCCAGCCGCAACGTGTTTCAAGAGATCGGGCGGCCCGCGCGGTTGCGAGCGTCCACCTTTTCCAGCCGGGCGAACAGCCCATGCAGGGCGTGCTCGTAGTGCTTCCATCTGCCCACCGAGGTCCTGAAGATCGGCTGGCGGACCTGGACGGCGCTGGCCGTCCTCACCGGCCGCTTCGCCTGGTGGAACTCCAGGCAGCTCGGCTCCCACGCCAGGCCGCACCAGGCCACGAGCTTTCGGGCCACGCCTTCCAGGTCGCCCACCGTCTCTTCGTAGTCCACTTCCAACAGGGGCACCGGCAGAACCTTCCGCCAGTGCTCCATCAGACGTTGGTACTCGTCAAATCGTGACGCCATCTGCTGTTGGTCCCTGGCCCAGCGAATTTCCTGGAAATGCGTCATCCAACAGGAGACGGCCACGTCGCGCAGATCGCGGCGGCAATGAATCAATTTCGCCCGAGGAAAGAGGCTCGCCAACAGACCCAGGTACAAGTAGTTCTCCGGCATCTTGTCCACGATGCGAAGCGCTGCGCTGCTGAACGTGCGAAGTCTCTCCAGGTGCCGCGAAGCGAGGCGGCCCGCGGTCTGGCGGTCCAGCCGGCCAAGGCCCTCGATGCAGTCTGCACCTTGTCCGGCGAGCATGGCCCAAGTGTCGCGGGCCAGGGTGATCTCCCCGGCGCCGAAGACGTGTGAATGGCTGGCCAGGATCTGCTCGATGAGCGTCGTGCCGGATCGCGGCAGCCCCACGACGAACACTGGCAGCTCGCTTTCCAAGCCGAAGCCGCGGACGCGCTCGAAGAAATCCGGCGTCGAGACCCCGATCAGCCGGGTGACGAAAGACTCGTGCGCTATGGGGTCGTACTGCTGGCCGCGTTTGCGCCACTCGGACAGTTGCAGCGCGTTGCCGCGAGCGAGGTGCTCGGCGGCCCCGGCATATTCGCCCCGCGCGTCCAGGACTTGGGCCAGGCCAAAGTGCAACAACCATCGTTGTGCGTCCGTCAACTCGCTTTCCTCCAGCAACCGGCGCTGCGCAGCCAGATCCTTCTCCGGTAGTTTGCCACCGAGGAGTTCCGCTAATTTGTAATGCGCGAAGGCGAAGCGGGGATTGTGCCGTAACGCGGCGCGGAGGGAGTCTTCGGCGCCGCGAAGATCGCCGATCTCCTCCAAAGCGCTGCCCAGGTTACCGTGTGCCTCGGCGAAGTCCGCCTTCAATTCCAGTGCCCGGCGGTAACAGGCGACGGCTCCGTCCAGCTTCCCCTGGTCCCTCAACGCACTGCCCAGGTTGCTGTGCGCCGCGACAAAGTCCGACTTCAGCTCCACGGCCCGGCGGTAACAGGGGACCGCCTCGGCCGGCTTCCCCTGGTCCTTCAAGGCATTGCCCAGGTTGTTGTGCGCCTCGGCAAAGTCCGGTTTCAGCTCCAGTGCCCGGCGGCAGGAGGCGATCGCTTCGTCCAGCTTCCCCTGCTCCCTCAAGGCAATGCCCAGGTTGTTGTGCGCCTGGGCGTAGCCCGGCTCCAGTTCGAGCGCGCGGCGGTAGCAGGCGACCGCTTCGTCCAGCTTGCCTTGCTCGTTCAAGGCAATGCCCAGGCTGTTGTGTGCCTCGGTGTCGTCCGGCTTGAGTTCCACTACCCGGCGGTAGCAGGCGACCGCTTCGTCCAGCTTCCCCTGGTCCTCCAGGGCATTGCCCAGGCTGTTGTGGAAGGCAGCCGCATCCCCTTTCAACCCGATCGCCCGTCCAATGTACTCGACCGCAAACCCCTGCTTGCCCACTTGGTGAGCAATAACACCGAGAAGATGCCACGCGTCGGCCTGGTTCGGCTGGACCACAAGAATCTGTCGGCAAATCTGTTCGGCGGCTTGCAGCCGGCCGGCTTGATGGTGTTGGATGGCAATCGCCAATGCTTCGGAAATCGTTGCCATGACGCAAATTATGAGAAATTACAGCTCCGCATCCGCCACCTCACCGGATGTCGCCTCGGCCAGTACCTTCTCCGTGCTCGTCGGGTCGACGCGCCGGCAACTCTCGATGAGCGTGGCCGCGATGCCGTCCAGGTCGGCGTGCCACTGATCTTCGGTGGTGTCGGGCGGGCAGAACTGCTTGAACTCGCCGATCAGCAGGATCAGGCGCAAGAGATGGCGGAAAATCACGCCTTCCTGCTTCTGCAGACTCTTGCTGGTGACGTACTTGTTGAAGTCGCCGCCGAACTCCATCAGCTCGCCCGCGGCCCAGACGGGATGCACGTGCAGGTCCTGGACGCCGCTGAAATCGTAGTCGAACAGCCGGCGGAGCTTGTCGGCCAGCGTCAGGACGAAGACCCGATCTTCCTCGAATACCCGCCGCTGGTCGTCCTCCTGCTCGTCCCGGGCGGCCTCGCTGAGCTCCTCGGCAGTGGCCAGGCCGAGTTGCAGCAACAGCGGATCGAGCCGGGTGGTCGCCAAGGGACCAGGGGGCAAGACGTTCTGCCGCGGCACGTGGACGTAATAGCCCACCGATCGCGGCAGCTCCAGCACGCTCTCGATCGCCTGGATTCGCTCCGCGCGGTCGGCGATGCCCAATTGATGGATGAGGAACATGCCGTACAGCGGGTTGACGCTCCGCAGCAGCAGCAGCTTGGGCAGCTCGGGCGTCGGGTGGGCCAACCGCGGCTTGTACGGCGGGGGCTGCGGCGGAGGCTCGACGACTTCCCGGCCCGTGATCGCCGCGCCCAGCAGGGCCGCCGCCGAGGGCTGCTCGGGCGGCGGAGGCGGTTGGTCTTCCTTCTTCGGCGGCTCCGGCTCCAGGGTCACATATCCGGCCCGCCAGAGGATCAACAGCATCTGGTCCAGCTCCCGCTGACCGGCCTCGACGTGGGCGCTGTCCATCAGCCGCTTGCCCACCAGCTTGCGGATCAGGTCCACGTCCGCGGATGCGGCCAGCAGGTAGGCCAAGAGCCGCCAGGGCAGCGCGCCGCGGCTGTAGAGCTTGCCGGGCGGGGCGGTCCGCAGTTTTTCGAACTGCCCCTGGCTCCAATACTGCTCCGTCTCCCGGCGGCGCGGCATCTTCCGCTTCAGCGCCTTCTTGGCCTTCAGCAGGCCGGGGTCCTTGGTCTCCTCGGGGATCTGGTCGTACTGCTGGCGCCAGCGGGCGATCCGCACGTCGTCCTCGTGGGCCAGCACGAAGACGTAGCCCTGCTTGTCGAACTGCGGCCGGCCGGCGCGGCCGAAGATCTGGTGGGCGGCACTGGCTTCGATCACCTTCTTCTTCCCCGGCGGACCCTTGATCATGCTCGGCAGCACCACGCTGCGGGCGGGCAGATTGATGCCGGCCGAGAGGGTCTCGGTGCAGGTACATACCGAGAGCAGCTTCTTCTGGAACAGCTCCTCGACGATCCGCCGATACTTGGGCAGCACGCCCGCATGGTGTACGCCCACGCCCCGCAGCAAAAGCTGCTTGAGCTTCGGCCCGGCCCCTTGCGACCAGTCGTGCTCCTCCAACTGCTTGACCAACTGCGCCTGCTGCCCGGAGGCCAGCATCCGCTTGCCCTTGAGCTGCTCGCCGACCGTCCAGCACTCCTCGCGGTTGAAACAGAAGACCAAGGCCGGCGTCCGCCGCGACGGGTCGTCGCCCTCGGCCATCTCCTCGATCTGCTCGGTGAGCAACTTGTCGGGCACCCACTCGTAACTGAGCGGCACCCGCCGCTGGCTGCCTTCGACCAGCTCCAGGCGGCGCCCATGCGCCTGCCGGAGCCAGGCGATGAACTCCCTCGCGTTGCCCACGGTGGCCGACAAGAGTAGCGTGCGGACCTGCGGCGGCAGCAGTCCCAGGGCCAGCTCCCAGACCACGCCCCGCTCCGGGTCGCCGAAACTGTGGAACTCGTCCATCACCACGGCGCTGGTGCGGCTGAAGTCGAAGGCCTCGGTGTGCAGCAGCCGATTGAAGAGGATCTCGGCCACGACCACCAGGATCCGCGCCTCGGGGTTCTCCCGGCGATTGCCGGTCACCAGGCCCACGTCGCGGGGATCGAAGCCCCAGCGGGCGGCGGCGTTCTGCATCTCGCGGAACTTCTGCTCCGTCAGCGCGATCAGCGGCGTGGTGTAGTAGGCCATCGAGCCGGTGTGCAGGGCCTCGAACAGCGCCGCCTCGGCGATCAGCGTCTTGCCCGTGCCCGTGGGCGTGCAGACCAGCACCCCCTGCTCGGCCGCGAACCAGGCCAGCAGGGCCTCCTCTTGGATCGGGTAGGGCGTAAAGGGCAACTGCTCGATGTACTTCGCGGCCAGGTCGTCGCGCGAGGGAACTTCGGCTGCCATGAACATGCCTTGATAGGACGTGGGGATCGTCGCTGAAATAACTTGCTCGATTCGTCGACGGCGAGTAGGGTGGGACAAGCTCGCGCAGGCGAGCGCCGGCCCACCATTTCCACCGGCTCCTGGTGGGCCGGCGGCCGCCACGGCGGCCTTGTCCCACCCTACCGAAGACCAACGGAATCATATCGCCGGCCAGGGGTCTTCACAAGGATCAGCCTGGCCGCCGGCGATCGTGCGGCCGCCATCGACGGGCAGGGTCACGCCAGTGACGAAGTCGTTGTCGACGAAGAACAGCACGGCCTGGGCAATGTGCTCCGGCCGGCCCTCGCGGCGGACCAGCGTGCCGGCGATCGCCCGGTCCCGCTCGGCCTGGGATACGTCGCCGGGAATCAGCACCGGACCGGGCTGGATACAGTTGACCCGCACCGCCGGATTGCGGTGGGCAAGTTCCACGGCGAGCATTCGGGTCATGGTGGGAATCGCACCCTTGGAGATGAAATAGGCGCCGTAGTTGAGGTACGGCCTGGCGACGGCCCAATCGCCGATGGTGACGATCGTTCCTCCCGAGGGCTGGGCGACCATCAGCTTTCCGGCCCTCTGACAGCAGAGAAACGTACCCAGAACGTTGACCTCGAAATGGCGGCGGATGTCGTCGGCGGTGATCGCTTCCAAGGGCCGGGGCTCCCAGATGGCGGCGGCAGCGACCAGCACGTCCAGCCGGCCGAACTGTTCCTGGATCTGGCCGAAGAGCCGATCGATGTCCGCGGCAGAGGTCAGGTCGGCCTGGAAGGCCCGGGCTTGGACACCCCCCTCCTTCAGCGAAACCATCGCCTCTTGGGCTTCCGCAGCGGAGCGGCGGTAGTGGACGGCGATCGCATAGCCTCGGTCGGCCAACGCTCGCGCCACCGCCTGACCGACGCGGCGGCGGCCGGCGCCGGTGACCAACGCCACTTTCTCCTGAACCGGCAACGGCATAAGTAGTCTCGCAAAGGACGCCGCGGAGGGTGTTCCCTAATGACTAATGACGAGCAAAACGAGTAATAATCCGGCGGCTCGGTTGGCCTTTAGGCGGCGGTCGCCGCACGCCGGCTAAAGCCGGAACTCCAACTTCGTACATTACCCGTTCTGTTCGTCAAAGTTCATCAGGCGGTAGCACCCCCAACCCTATCCTCCCATATTCCTTCCCACGAGGGCATAGGCATAGAGACACATGAAAGCGTTGAAGCCGTTGATGCAAATACCTACCAGTGCGCCTGGGATGATGAACAGGGCGTTCCGCCACGAGCGGATGGAACCATGGCCCGATTCTACGCGCGTAGCCACTGGCAGGAAACTATTAAAGGAAGCCATCGAGCGGAAAATCTCGTCCCGGTCCTGGGCACGACCTACACGCGTCCGGCCGATCGCCTCCAGACCCAGCTTTGTAGGGGACCGGGTGTCAAGCTCGTCGATTGCGGAAACGGCAACTTGCCCGGACGGTCCATTGTAACCATCAACGCTGAAATTACTTGCAATTATCACCTGGATCATTGCTATCGGCACAAAGATCCCGGCCGCCAGACGCGTTGCGACCGGCGCGGGTGGCGGTTAGTAGTAGCGGATGTAATGATAGTCCGTTACAAAATTCGCGCAACTTTTTTGACGCCGCCCGCTTTGTGACTTATATTCAACGGTGGTCCTGCGCGGGATGGTGGCGCCGGGGCCTGCCTGAGGAACACCCCTGGGCGACTTGCAGCCGTGTCCCAGGCCGATTGGACGGATCTGTGCAGGACGCGAACGAGCAGGAGACGGAAGATTCTCGACGTGCGTCGGTGCCACGATGGTTCCGCACACAACCCTCTTGTCGGTTGCCGCTGGCCCCCCTTGGCACAGCGTGCCCTCGACGTACCCACTAGGAACATCAGCCACAACGGATAGGTCCATGCGACGAATGGTGCTCTCGGCCGGTAGCCGCTTGTTGTTCGCTGCCTTGTTGGCCCCGCTTCTGCTGGGAAGCTCGGCGTTGGTCCGGGCGGCCGCACCCGAGGTACCGGTGGCCTCGGCCTCCGTTGCGGCAGGGTCCGTGGCCGAGGTCGGCAACCTTTTGCGCCAAGGTCAGCAACTGGAGATCCAGCACCGCTGGAGCGAGGCGCTGGCGTTGTACGAGGACGGCGTGCGGCAACACCCGGGCGATACGGACCTCCGGCGGCGGTTCGACTATACTCGCTTGCACTACGACCTTTGCCGCCGCTACCACGACAACAGTTTCCGGGAGGCGGTGGTCCGGCTTTCGATGCTGGATGCTTTGGACCTGTATAGCGACGTGCTGGCGAAGCTGCAGGCGCATTACGTGGAGTTGCCCCGCTGGAAGGAGTTGGTCGAGCGCGGCACCAACGACCTGGAGGCGGCCCTCACGGAGCCCTCTTTCGTCCAGGGCGTTCGGCTGAAGGCCGATCCCCGCGTATTGGACGACTTCCGCCGGGAATTGCGGCAGGAGCTTGGTCCCCGCGTGTTGGCCGGCCCGATCGACGCCCGGCAGTCCGCTGCCGACGCCGCCCGCCTGGCCCAGCAGCGGCTGGGCCTTTCGCCCACCGCCGTCGTGCTGGAATATATCTGCGGGGCCGCCAACTCGCTGGACCTCTATTCCTGCTACCTCACGCCGGACCAGTTGAACGACGTCTACTCGCAGATCGAAGGGAATTTCGTCGGCTTGGGGGTGGAATTGAAGGCCGACGACGGGGCGCTGTTGATCGTCCGCGTGATCAGCGGCAGCCCGGCCCAGCAGCGGGGCCTGCGCTCCGGCGACCGCATCCTGGCGGTCGACGGCCACGCCACCCGCGACTTCCCCACCGACCAGGCGGCCAATCTGCTGCAAGGCGCCGAGGGAACGGTTGCCCAGCTCACGGTGCAGTCGCCCGGCAGCCAGCCGCGGCCGGTGAGCGTACCGCGGCAGCGGGTGGAAGTGCCCAGCGTGGACGAGGTGCAAATGCTCGACCGCAGCCAGGGGATCGCCTACTTCAAGCTCACCTGCTTCCAGAAGACCACCAGCCGCGACATGGACAACGCCCTCTGGTCGCTGCACCGCGACGGCATGAGGAGCCTGATCATCGACCTGCGGGGCAATCCCGGCGGGCTGCTGGTCACGGCGGTCGAGGTGGCCGACAAGTTCATCGACCGCGGCGTGATCGTCTCCACTCACGGCCGCAATCCCCAGGAGGACTTCACCTACTCCGCCCACGGCAGCGGAAGCTGGCCCGTCCCGCTGGTGGTGCTGATCGACCAGGACAGCGCCAGCGCCGCGGAGATCTTCGCCGGGGCGATCCGCGATCACCACCGCGGCACGATCATCGGCAAGCGGAGCTATGGCAAGGGCTCGGTGCAGGGGATTTTCCCACTGAGCGTGGGCAACGCCGGGTTGCGGCTGACCACCGCCAAGTTCTATTCGCCCAACGGTTATCCCTTCGCCGGCATCGGCGTCACTCCGGACCTCGTGGTGCAGCAAGCGGCACGGCCGGTCAACGGCTCGACCAATCCGGCCAAGGAGGATCCGGTGCTGGCCGCTGCACTCCAGACGCTCCAGGGGCCGGTGGCCCAGCGATAGCCGTTGCTTCTTGACCGGCCGCAGCTTCTCACCCAGCTTCTGCCCCGGGGGGCTTGACCACTGAGTACCGCGTACTGTAGGGTTGCATCTCGCCGGGGATGGCCCACGGGGGACGTGAAGTCCTGACGCAGCGACGAGGTGGTGCAACGGACAGGGAGCATCTCCATGATGCTTCGTGCGTTGATTACCAAGCGCCAACGAACCTGCCCCCTTCCGCCGGCCGCCCGCCGAGTCTCTAGAAAAATGGGTACTCTGGGAATGTTGCGTGCTGTTCGGTTGCACAAGAAGCGAACATGGTTTGCATAGGAACCAGGCACGGGGTCGTTGGATAGGGGCGGCTTAAGCGATGGTTGAATCACTATAAGTTAAGCTCATCGCTGGCTTTACGACATTACTCGTTGTGGCAAAGCACGGATGGTATCGGGTTTGCTAACCAGGGGCTCTAATTTGCACCTTGACCACCTTTGCGGTCGGGGCACACACCCAAGCGGTTTTTCTCACCCTGAGTTGGATCACGGTCTATGACATCACTCAATCGAAAGGAGGAGCCTGTGACTCCCAAAGAGGTTCTGGCACTGTGTCGGGAGAAGGACGTCAAGTCGATCGACCTGCGGTTCATGGATTTCCCCGGCATCTGGCAGCATTTCACCATTCCGGTGGACAAGCTCGATGAGGACGTGTTCGAGGACGGCGTGGGCTTCGATGGCTCGAGTATTCGCGGCTGGCAGAAGATCAACGAGAGCGACATGCTCGTCGTGCCCCAGCCCGAGACGGCCGTCCTGGACCCGTTCACCGAGATTACCACCTTGGGGATGATCTGCAACATCACGGACCCGGTCACCCGCGAGGATTACTCCCGCGACCCCCGCAACGTCGCCCGCAAGGCTGCCAACTACCTCAAGAGCACCGGCATCGCCGACACCTGCTACGTGGGTCCGGAATTGGAGTTCTTCATCTTCGACGACATCCGCTTCGATCAGACCACCAACTGCGGCTACTACTACATCGATAGCTGTGAAGGCCAGTGGAACCGCGGCAAGGACGAGGGGCCGAACCTGGGCTCCAAGCTGCGTTACAAGGAGGGCTACTTCCCCGTGCCGCCGGCCGACCAGTTGATGAACATCCGCAACGAGATGATGCACACGCTGATCGACTGCGGCGTCAGCATCGAGGCGCAGCACCACGAAGTGGCCACCGCCGGCCAGGCGGAGATCGACATGCGGTTCGACGACCTGGTGTCGATGGCCGACAAGGTGATGCTCTACAAGTACGTGCTGAAGAACGTCGCCCGCAAGCACAACAAGCTGGTGACCTTCATGCCCAAGCCGCTGTTCGCCGACAACGGGTCCGGCATGCACTGCCACCTCTCGCTGTGGAAGGGCGGCGAGCCCCTCTACGCCGGCAGCGGCTACGCCGGGCTGACCGACATGGCGCTGTACGCCATCGGCGGCCTCTTGAAGCACGCTCCCTCGCTGCTGGCCTTCTGCGCCGACGACCAACAGCTTCAAGCGCTTGGTGCCGGGCTACGAGGCCCCGGTGAACCTGGCCTACTCGCAGCGGAACCGCTCGGCGGCGGTCCGCATCCCGATGTACAGCCCGAGCCCCAAGACCAAGCGGCTGGAGTTCCGCTGCCCCGACCCGAGCTGCAACCCCTACCTGGGCTTCGCCGCGTTGTGCATGGCGATGATCGACGGCATCCAGAACAAGATCGATCCGGGCGAGCCCTTGGACAAGGACATTTACGACCTCTCGCCCGAGGAGATGAAGGACATCCCCGTGACGCCCGGCTCGCTGGACGAGGCGCTGAAGGCGTTGAAGAAGGACCACGAGTACCTCACCCGCGGCGACGTCTTCACCCCGGACGTGATCGACACCTGGATCTGGTACAAGACGGTCAACGAGGTCGACGCCGTGCGGCTGCGTCCGCACCCCTACGAGTTCTGCCTCTACGCCGACATTTGACGTACTCGTCACGCTCCGCCGTGACGCCGGCCCTCACGCGGAGCGTGAGGAGTACGATCGCACTTGGCACGGTCCTGAGCCCGGTGGGGAGCCCGCAAGGGTTCCCTGCCGGGCCAGGCTTTTTCTTGGTTCTTCCGCCGCGGCGGCGACCACGCTCAAGACCGCTGGGCGGCATTTGACATGGTCCCAGCCGGACGCGAGAATTAGTTTCTGTTGCGGAAAGAGCAGCGTGGCTGGATCGTCGCCTTTCGCTCCGCGAAAGTGGCGTGGATTGACCGCTACTTTCGCGGAGCGAAAGGCGACACAGGACCTTCCGCAACAGAAACGAATTAGGAACGACTCGCCCAGTGGCCGCTTCCCCTTCACCCCTGCTGCCAGGGATGAGATAGTCGGGAGCGGCGTTCCCCAGAATCTCCGTCGCAAAGGAATCGTTGAACATGACGATATGGCGACTGATCCAGCGCGAGATCGTCTACCGCAAGACGAACTTCCTTTTGAGCGTCTTGGCCGTGCTCGTGGCGGTGGGCAGCGTGGTGGCGGCCATTTCGCTGCTGGACCGCTATGCGATCCGCGGCGAGCAACGCGCCGCGGAGCAAAAGGTCGAATTGGAGAAGAAGATGGCCGTCTTGGAGGATGACTATCGGAAGATCATGCTGGGACTTGGCTTCAACGTGCTCATTTTGCCCAAGGACCAGAACCTGGCCGATTTCTATGCGGAAGACTTCGCCTCGAAGCTGATGCCGGAGAACTACGCGGAAAGACTCGTCCGAGCGCGAGTGATGTCGATCAATCACGTCCTGCCGATCCTGCAGCAGAAATTGAAGTGGCCGGAGCGCGAGCGGACCATTCAATTGGTCGGCACGCGGGGGGAGATCGCGCTGGTGGCAAAGGGGCGAAAGGCCGCCCTGCTGGATCCGGTTGCCCCGGGCCATGTGGTCGTCGGTTACGAGCTGCACCGCAGCCTGAAACTTGCGGCGGGAGACAAGATCGAGCTGTGCGGCAGTCCGCTGACGGTCTCGGCGTTGCAACCGCCGCGAGGCAACCGGGACGACATCACGCTTTGGATCAACCTCCGCCAGTCGCAGCAGATCCTGGGAAAGGAAGGCCGGATCAACGCGATCCAGGCGCTGGAGTGCAATTGTGCGGCGGATCGTCTGGGCCAGATCCGCGCCGATATCGGTCGCGTGCTTCCGGACACTCAGGTGATCGAGTTCAGCAGCCAGGCATTGGCTCGCGCCGAGGCCCGCAACCGCGCCGCGCGGAGGCCCGCGAGGCGATCCGGCGCGAGCAGGAGAGCCGTGCCGCGGCGGCCCGCCAGCGCGAAGGCCTGTTCACCGTGCTGGTGCCCCTGGTGATCGGCGCGTGTGCGGTCTGGGCGGGCCTGCTGGCCTTGGGCAATGTCCGCAGTCGCAGCGGCGAAATCGGAATTCTGCGGGCCTTGGGGGTGCCGACTCGTCGTATTCTGGCCATCGTTCTCGTCCGCGCCGCCTTGATCGGGCTGCTTGGCGCCTCGATCGGGTTCATTGTCGGTTGGCTGGGAAGCTGGGTTGGAGAGAACCGGATCTCCGGCGGTCCGCCGCTTGAGCCGCTCTTCGACCCGCGATTGTTTGTCATGGTTCTCGTGCTGACGCCCATCCTCTCGGCCCTGATCGGTTGGTTGCCTGCAATCTGGGCCGCCCAGTTGGACCCCGCCGATAGCCTGAGGACGGCCAACGCAACCTGAGAAGGAATAGCCGCAGATGCTGGAGATTCGTGACCTTTCCAAAGTCTATGCGAGTCCCGCGGGTCGGACCGCGGGACCGGTGGCTGCCCTGGATCGCGTGTCGCTATCGCTTGGGCCGGGCGAGTTCGTCGCCGTGCAGGGGCCCAGCGGCAGCGGAAAGACCACCTTGCTCCTGGCCGCAGGCGGACTGATGGCGCCCAGCGGCGGCACGATCGCCTACCGGGGGCAGGACGTGTACGCCCTCTCGCCCGGCGCCCTGCGCGGTGGCGAGCCCAGTGCCTCGGCTTCGTCTTCCAGCAGTTCCATTTGATCCCGTACTTGAGCGTGATCGACAATGTCTTGGCCCCTGCCTTGGCCTGTCCGATCACGAATGCCCACGTGCGGGCCGAGGAACTTCTGCAACAATTCGGACTTTCCGCCCGAGCCAGTCACCTGCCGTCCGAGTTGAGCACCGGCGAGCAGCAGCGTACGGCCCTGGCCCGAGCGCTGGTACACGGTCCGCAACTGCTGCTGTGCGACGAACCCACCGGGAACCTTGACGAGCAAAGCGCCCGGGCCGTGTCGGAATGTCTCGCGGAGTTTCATCGCCAAGGCGGGGCCGTCCTGCTGGTCACCCACGATGCGGGCCCTGCGGCATTGGCCCAACGCAGCCTGACTTTGCAGTCAGGCCGATTGGTTTCTCGTCATTCCAAGTAGAAAGGGACATGCCATGGCGAGGCTCCTTTGGAACTCCATCCTGGCCGGCCTCACCCTGGCGACAGCGGCGTCGGCTCCGGGCGGCGAGCCGCAACGCGACATGCCGACTCTGAAGGTGACTCGCCAACGCCTCTGTCGCGGAGAGATCAGTCCTTACCAGTGCGGCCAGTTCATCGAGTACCTGTGCGGGCTGACGCCGTCGATGTTCGCCGAGAAGGTCTTCGACGGCAGCTTCGAGGGGGTGCCCGAATACGGGGTCACGTTCCGCAAGCAGACCGACCGCATCGAGCAGCCGTGGTATCCCGACGGCGCCGTACACCGGGGCGAGTTCTCGCTCGACGGCGTCGACGCCTTCAACGGCAAAGTCTCGCAGTGCATCCGCCAGAAAGGCGGCGATCCCTGCACGCTCGGGGTTTCTCAGGGCGGGATCAGCGTGAGAGCGGGCCAGCCACTGCGGTGCTCATTGCACCTGCGCTCGCGCGACCTGTACCGTCCGGTCCGAGTGGCGCTTTGGGGAGAGGGCAAGGTCTATGCCGCCGCCGAGTTCAAGCCCGCAGAGCGCTGGCAGCGGTTCGAGGCGGCGCTCACCCCGACGGACACGGACCACCGCGCAACGCTGACCATCTCCTTCGGCGGTCCGGGCACGCTCTGGATCGACCAGGTCTCGCTCGCTCCCACGGATACCGTCTTCGGTTGGCGCCGCGACGTGGCGGAAGCGATCAAGGCCCTCAAGCCGGGGATCATTCGCATCGGCGGCAGCGCCACCGAAGGCTTCGATTGGCGGGCCACGATCGGCGACCCAGCCCGCCGCGTCCCCTTCACCACGTGCTGGGGCGGGTTGGAGCCGGGCAACGCCGGGCTGGAGGAGTTTGTGAAACTATGCCGGTGGGTCGGCGCCGAGCCCTTGATCTGCGTCCGTTTCACCGGCAAGACGCCCAAGGACGCGGCCGACGAGGTTGAGTACTTCAACGGCCCCGCCACCTCGCCCCTGGGCAAGCTCCGCGCCGGAACGGCCGGCAGGAGCCGTATCGTGTCAAGTACTGGCAGATCGGCAACGAGCTGGGCGACGAGCGTTACCAGAAAGGCGTGGCCGATTTCTGCCGGGCGATGAAGGCCGCGGACCCGAACATCAAGCTCATGGGGGCCTTTCCCTCGCCGGGGCTGCTGGCCAACGCCGGCCCCTACCTGGATTACATCTGCCCACACCACTACGGTTGCCAAAACCTGGCGGCCATGGAGACGAGCGTCGCCGCTTGCCGGAAGATGATCGCCGGCAATGCCCCGGGTTGGGACATTCGCCTGGGGATTACCGAATGGAACACGACGGCCGGCGACTTCGGCCTCGGTCGGGCCATGCTCTGGACGCTCGACAACGCCTTGTGGTGCAGCCGGTATCACAACTTCATGCACCGCCACTGCGACCTGATCGAGATCGCCAACCGCAGCAATCTCGTCGACAGCTTTTGCAGCGGCATCATTCAGACCAACAATCACGGCCTCTTCAAGACGCCCACCTATTATGCCCAGCAGCTTTACGCCGCCCATGCGGGTCGACATCCGCTGAGGGTCGCGGTGGAGGACGGCGCCGAGGCCCACCCGGCGCTGGACACCAGCGCGACGCTTTCGGCGGCGAGGACCGTCTTTCGATCTTCGTCGTCAACCCCTCGCGGGAGCCGCAGAAGAGAACGGTCGATCTGACATCCTTACTGCCGCTGGCCGCTGAAGCCGAGGTTTGGACGCTTTCGGATACGGCCAAGGCGGGCGAGCGCGATGCCGCCAATTCCTGGCGGGAGCCGGAGCGCATTCGCACCGAGTCGGCCGAGGCAACCATCGTCGAAGGCCGGCTGGCGTATGAGTTTCCCCCCCTCTCCTTGACTGTCCTTGAGGTGCGCTGCAAATGAGGAAAGAAGGCTTCATCATGATTCGTCGCGCGGCGTTGCTCGCATCCATAGCCATGCGAATTCCAGTCGTCGCCGGACTTGCGATTTTCGTTCTGCCTTCGATCTTGCTCGCCGGCTCGAAGTTGAAACCCGAGGAACTGCCGGAGTTTCAGCTCCGGGTCCGGGTAGTGAGCCTGGGCGGGCAGACGCCGGAGGGTAAGAAGTTCTCGTTTGCCCTGGCGGGCGTCGACGGGGCCGCCGAAGGAAGCGGGTGGAGTGCCCGGATCAAGTTTGGCCGACCGCAGGCCCAGGCCACGCTCAAAGGCTACCCGGCGATTTACATGCCCGGCTGGCCCCTCGTGCTCCGATTGACGGTACAGGGCGTCGTCGATCCCACGCTGGTCGAGGCCGAGCTGAACTTCACGGATACGGCCGACGCGGTGAAGCTCTCGGGCGAGCTGTTCGGACCGTCGCTGGGAATCCTGGTCTGGCGGGACGAGCAGCGGCGGCCTCACGCGGCGACGATGACCGACTACAACCACCGCTACTGGAAAGCACTCGAAGGCGTGCAAGTCCCCGAGGCGATGCGACCCAAGCGCTTCCCGATCGTCGACCGTTTCATCGGCGGGGACGATGATCGCCGCGACTGGCAAGAGGGGATCGAGCAGCTCCGGCGGGCGGGATTCAGTGCCATTATGCTGCCGCCGTCTCGGCCAATCCGGGACCTGCTGGTCAAGGCCGGGGGACGTTGCACCGCTTGGGCCGTGTATAACCCGCCCGGCTACGCCTTCGACTTCGATCCGAAGATCACGCCCAAGGCGATCGCCGTTTGGGCCCGGCAGCAGGCCACGCCGTATCTGGAGGCGGGCTACGCCCCGCAGGACATGGCCATCTTCGCCACGTCGGACGAGCCGGGCTGGTACTACCCGAGCACGTTCAAGTCGCTCCGCGACAACCCGGCGGCGATGGCTCCTTTCCGCCGCTACCTGCAAGACCAGGGTCTCCGGCTTGCGGACGTGGGGGCCGGGCGCTGGGAAGATGTCGGACCGACCGGCCGCAGCCAGGCGAAGGACCTGCCTTCCCGCCGGCTGTTCTACTGGACGATGCGGTTCTTCGCCCACGACTCGGCGAGGCACTTCGCGGCCTGCACGCGGGCCCTGGAGGCGGAGTTCTATCCCGGGATGCCCATTTTCACCAACTGGAACTTTTTCAGCGGCCGCTTCTACGTGCCCGGCCCGGTGGCCAACAACGCCGACCAGCAGAACGCGGATGCGGCCATGGGTGGGCACGACTGGCTGGAGTTCGGCCGGCTCCGCGGCGGCACCATGCTCTGGACCGAGGATTGGTTCGGCGACAACAGGGCGTATCAATGGTCTTTCTACGGCGCCAAGCTCCGCTCAGCGGCCGCGCGAGGCGGCGTGGAGTTTGGCGGCTACGTGATCCCACGCACGGCCGGCGACCGCAAGGACGGCATCGTGCAGAAAGTGCTCAGCATTGTCGGCGGCGGCGGCAAGGCGATCCAATACTTCGTCTTCGGCCCGGAGTACAACTTCCCGGGCAACTGCTACTCGGAGCGGGCTTCTGTCCTGCCGCAGATGGCCGAGGCCCACCGCATGATCGGTGCCGCCGAGGACGTGCTCTGGCCGGGCAAACCGCCGCGGAGCGAGGTGGCCATCCTCATGCCCCGCAGCTCGCTTGTCTGGGACGCCCAGGAAATCGCTCTGCCCAATCAGATCCAAGACGCGACCAACAACGATCTCAATCGCTCGACCGTGGACTACATGGCCGAGGTGTTCGACCTGTACCTCGCCTTGCAGCACGCCAACATCCCCGCGGAGTTTGTGGACGAGGACGACCTGTCGCCGCAGGGGCTGAAGCCCTACCGGGTGCTCTACGTCACCGAGCCGAACATCCCCGCGGAGGGCCAGCAGGGGATCGTGGACTGGGCCCGTGCCGGCGGGACCCTGCTTACGGTGAGCGGCGCCGGGCAACGGGACCGCTATGATGAGCCTTGTGTTGTGCTCAGCGAAGCGACCGGCATTCAAGAGCAGCCCCGGCCCCGGTTGCTGGTCGCCGATACTCGGATGCTCAAGGAGGTGGGCAAGGGCAGAGGGAAGCTCGGCCCCTTCCAGGCCGTGGGCGTGCGGAGCGTCCTGACCGGTCCGACCGAGACCACGGCCGCGAGTTTCGACGACGGGACGCCGGCCGTGATCGACCGTGGGGTGGGACGCGGCCGGGTGGTCCATTTCGCCTGGATGCCCGGGCTGTCGTACTGGAAGTCATCCACGGGGACGAAGGACGGGCTACCGGTTGGTTTCTCCGATTCGCTTCGCAGTTGGATTACGTGGCCCGTCCGTTTGGCCAACGTGACTCCGCCGGTCACGGTGAACCGCCCGCTGGTCGAGGCCCCGATGCTGGCCTCCTCGGCTGGGATTGCGGTCACGCTCCTCAACTGGGGCGGGGAGCCTCTGCCGGAGGTCCAAGTGGAGGTGCGGACCGACAAGAACATCGGACGCGTGGAAAGCGTGCGTCACGGAAAGCTGCGATTCCAATCCGCGGGCGGACATACTCGATTCGCCCTGCCGCTGGAGAGTGCGGATATTGTCACGCTGCGATGATCTGGTCCGGCCCGTCGCCATACTCTGGTTCTGAAACAGCTTCTTAGGCTCCCGCCGGGTACCGCGGCTGCTACCTCGGCGCCGGCGGTTGTCTCACGGGTGCTTCACGTCCGGCCGCCAACGCCACCTTGACTTCGACATCAACGTGGCCCCCGAGGTCTCGAAGCACGATCCCATCGCCCCGGACTTCCTTCCACACTCGGCCATTCACCAAGACCTCCCCTGTCTCCCATCGCTCGGGCAACCGCAGCCGCAGATGGATCGGGGCACCGGCAAGGCGGGGAGGAAGATCCAGGCGAATCCGCAATTTTCCCTCATCGACTGCCGACGTGCAGGCCAGGGAGAGCGGACCGTACCAGGTGGGAGCCTCCTTGATAAGGATCTCCTTTCCCTGATCGAGCCAACGGCGGGGCGTGCCTTGAAGCAGGTACAAGCCCCCATCCCGCTCCTGGATCATCATCGTGCGGAACATGCGGACCAGGCTGGAGATGGAATGGACGTGGGGCTGAGTGTTGGTCAGCCACTCGCAGGTTGTCAGCGTCTCGTGCGACACGTTCGCGGCGAGGATCACGTAGAACATCCGCAGGAAGTCCTCGACGCGGCCCTGCTCCAAGAGCACGCAGGCGAGATCCTGGCTGTAGAACATGCTGGCCCTCGCCGACGCCTCCAGGCTGCCGTGGTAGGTATGGTCGAGGTTCCAGCGGATGATGTGCTGGATTCGCAAATCGTCCCGCGGCAGGACGCCGCCGTAGGCGAGGTTGATCGGGCCGCAGGCGCCGTTGAGGTAGTTGTCCTCACGCTTGGGAGCATGAAGGGCCCAGGGAACGTACCACGGGTCGCGGGACTTGTCGGTCAGCCGGTCGATCGCGGCCACGATGTCCTTACGATAGGCCTCCGCTTCGCCCAAGAGCTTCCGGCCCTCGGGATATCCCCATTCGGCCAGCAGCGTCGCCATCTGGCTGAGGCCCATGTAGCTGATGGCGTCGGTGTAGGTGAAATAGCCGTTTTCACCGCAGTCGCAGACGAACATCCCGTAGATCAGGCCCGAGCACGGGTTGCCCGGCGTCTCCTTCGAGGCCTGCCGCTCCCGGATGATCCAGGCACAGCCGTCGAGGATCTGCTGCTTGTGCGCGGCGAGCCAGGTCCGGTCGTTGCTCAACCGGGCGTGCTGCGCCATGGCCCAGAGGGCCCAGCCGTTGCAGCTTGCCCACGAGGCGGAGCTGCCGTCATGCGAGATGTTCGTCACGTCCGAGAAACAGCCCTCCCGGGTCCGCATCCCCGCCGGCTTCCGCTTTCCCTGCCGGGCGAAGACGGTGTCGAGGAGTTTCGAGGCCGTGGCGTGGTCTCCCATCAGGTCCAGGGCGTAGAACCATTTCGTGCTCGAGTCGTCCCACTGGCAACGATAGCAGACCGAATCGAAGACGATCCACTGCCCGTTCCACCGCTTGGTGAGGAAGTACCCGTCGAGCATCCCCTTGTCCACGATCCGGTTCAGAACCGCATCCGGGGTCGTGAACCGGGAGACCATCGCAGCCCTTGCCTTCCAAGCCGTCCGGGCGGCCTCCAAGTCCGTCTCCGCGGAGCGCCGCAGCAGTTCGTCGGGCTGGACTCGGGGCGGCGATGCGGGCCAGTGTATGGCGCCGGGGAAATCGAACACTCGGTTGAAGACCAGCCGCACGGTCTGGCCAGCCGGCAGTTCGCCGCGGACGGCAACCGTGTTGTAGAGCCCTCCCTTGCGGAGCAAATCCGCCGGCTTGTCCTGACTCGCCTGGATGTTGGCGGGAAAGACCGGCCGGAACTCGCAACGGAAGCCCGGGGGGACCTTCCAGGAGAACCTTGCCGATTGGTTCTCGAAGACCACGCCGCTGTCCAGCCGCAGATCGCGTTTGGGATGCTTCTCATCTCCTAGCAGCGCGGCCAGGAAGACGATGGAGCGATCCGTCGCGGCCCGGTTCGTGACGTTGAAAACGGCCCACGCCAGGGTGCTTTCCAGGCCGGTCGTGTAGTCCGCGTCCCGCAACGGCCGGGCGAAAGCCGTCTCGCGGAGTTCCAGACCCCCGTATTGCCAGTTGGTGATCACGATCGGCAGATGGCCGTCCATCAAGGACTGCTCTGTCCGCTGCCCTGTCCCAAGGGGGACGATCCGCCCTTGGTCCTCCAGGGCAAAGACGAGGGCGTTGGCCATGAAGGCTGTCCCGGACAGATACCGGTCGTTGCCGTACATGAGTTGCCCACCAGGCGAGACGGCGGTCTCGGCGGGGTCGGACGGCGGCCCGATGGGGGTGAAAACGCCCGGGTCGCCATACTGCTTGAGATACCCTTCGTAGCTCGCCTCCTCTCCCGGGCGGGACGGCCGTACGAAATCTGCTCCGGCCGCAGCCTGCTCCCGGGCGGCGGCAACAACCGAGATTAGCATCATCACCACGGCGGCCGAGATGGATCGGCCCCGACTGCCTCCTGCTGCTGTCGCACGGTGGTGGTGTCGTTTCATGGATTACCCTCTCCTCGTGTCGGTCCTGAGCGCCGAATCGAGGTCCAACCTATCACGGCTCCGGCAACATGGCAACCTTTCGGTGCGCTGGTCCGGCGATTCTTGGGTCGGCGGCCTCCGATCGCAACCCTCACAGCCGTTCTGGTCTTCATCGCCTGTCTCCCGGACAGTCGAACGATCGCTAAATCTAGCGCTGCTATCTCAAAAAATGGCGAATATGCAAACACAACCAGTGGTAGAATAATGGGTCTTCCGAGGTTTGCTTGCGTGGCACGGACAACCGAGAGAACGGAACCAGAGAAGAGGAACCCGTATTTCTTGGTGCCGGGTACGGGTTCCTCTTCTCTGTTCGGCGCCGTCGCGTGACCCAATTCCGTGTTCCGCACGTCATTGCCACCCGGTCCGGCCCACCCAAATTCCGGAAGACCCGAATAATGACTGACCGGCAACGGCAATAGCCCGGGAGTTCGGGGCACTGCCAGGGGGACAGGTCCATGTTTTCGGCCTTACGTCCAACGGCGAAAAGCGCTTTCTCGCCGAAAAATGGACCAGTCCCCGACGTGGCCTTCATTTCACTCGTCCACGCCTGCACCGCTTTCCAGCCGAAAGCCTTGCCATGAAGCTCGCCGGGCCGCGTTTACGTGCCGATATGCTGCTACTGCTGGCGGCCCTCTTGTGGGGAAGCGCCTTTGTCCCGCAGCGACTGGCTGCACGGGACCTGGGGTACTTTCTCTTCAATGGGTTCCGCTTCCTGCTTGGCGCGATGATCCTGCTTCCCTGGGTGCGACCCTTCCGGTGGCCCACGAAAACCTTCTTCTCTTGGGCATCGATCGCCGGGATCCTGCTGGTCGGCGCCGCCGCCTGCCAACAGGCCGGCCTGGAATTCACGACAGCCGGCAACGCCGCTTTCCTGACGGGACTGTACGTCGTCCTGGTGCCGCTGGTCTTACGCATGGTTTGGCGGCAAAAGATGGCTTGGCGATCGTGGGCGGGCGCCCTGATCGCTGCGGCGGGAGTGTTCCTGCTGAGTGTGAACGATCAGTTCAGGCTCCGCCCCGGCGATGCCTTGGAACTGTTCGGCGCCGTCCTCTGGGCGCTGCACGTCGTGATGGTCGGCCGGGCCGTCAAGCAGGTGGATGTCCTCTTGTTCTCGGTTGGCCAGTACTTTGTCGCCGGATCGCTGAGCGTCGTGCTGGGAATGGTTTGGGAAGCCCCTACGCTGCCGGGGCTTGCAAGCTGCTGGTGGGCCATCGTCTACGTCGGCCTGTTTTCCGTTGCCGCCGGTTACACGCTTCAAGCGGCAGGACAGAAGCACGCTCCGGCCGCCGATGCGGCCATTATCCTCAGCATGGAAGCCGTGTTCGCCGCCCTGTTCGGCCATTTTCTGCTCGGGGAATCGCTGGCCGCCCGGCAGCTTTGGGGATGTGCCATGATCCTGGGCGCAATCGTGGTCGTGCAGAAGAACGCCGCGCGACAAACATGACGCTACCCCAAGAAACGCCGAACCCCCGCCTCGAGAGAAGGCGGGGGTTCGCGTATTCCTCCACGTGTTTTGTTGATGGCTTCCAGACCGACGTCAGCTCTTGAGGAGCCGCCCGAGGCGCTCCTCAAGGTAAGCCAGCCGGTGGGTCTTGCATGAGTTGCCCTCCGTCCTGAGGTTCTGAAGCAAGTAGCTGTCAACCGTCACGTGAAGCATATCACGGCGCGGAAAAAACGCCAGAAAAAATCAGCGTCCTGGCGGCGGAATTTCTCAAGTTCGGCCGCATGTGCACGGCGGGAAAGACCTGCCGGTCAGTAGGGCTTGAACGTCCCGGGAACCGCCATGGGGTAGTTGCCGTCCGGACCGGGCAGGTCGCGGGGGTTGGCGTCGAAGGCCAGCGTCTCCGGGAAGAGGCTGGGCCCGCTGCGGACCGCATCGTCCCAGCGGACCACCTGGCCCGAGTAGGTGGCCATGCGGCCCAAGACGGCGGTGAAGCTGCTGGTGGCGCCGTACCAGCCCTCGTTCTGCTTGGTGTTGTTGCGGATGGCCTTGATCAGGTCGATGTGCTCCTGGTCGTAGGCATTGCCGCTTTCCAGCTTCGGTCCGCGATCGCCGAAGCCGCAGACGCCCTTGGCGCCGTGGGCCGTCTCGGAGACGTTGCTCCAGGTGCCGTTTTGCTGGCGGCACTGGCTGAAGAGCTTCGAGCCATTCTTGTAGGTGAACTCGACGAAGTGGTGGTCGAAGATCTGGCTTTGGCTGCGCTGCTTGCGGACCTGGCAGCCGCCCATGCCGTTGGCCTCGACGGGGTGATCCTCCATGACCCAGTTGGCGATGTCCAGGTTGTGGACGTGCTGCTCGCAGATGTTGTCGCCGCCGGCCCAGACGAAGTGGTACCAGTTGCGGACCTGGAAGTGCATCTCGCTCTCGTCCTTTTCGCGTCCGCGGAGCCAGATGTCGCCGCCGTTCCAGTAGACCCGCTGGAAGAGGATCTCGCCGTACTTGCCGTCGCGGATGGCCTGGATCGAGCCCAGGTAGTTGGACTGGTGGTGGCGCTGAAGGCCCACGCCGACCTTGAGGTTCTGCTCGTCGGCCAGCTTGTTGGCCTCCATCAGCGTGCGGAAGCCGGCGGCGTCGGTGCAGCAAGGCTTCTCCATGAAGATGTTCTTGCCGGCCTTGACGGCGTAGGCGTAGTGCATCGGGCGGAAACCCGGCGGGGCGGCCGTGACGACCAGGTCGATGCCGCAGTCGATGGCCTTCTTATAGGCGTCCAGGCCCCAGAAGACGCGCTCCTCGGGCAGGTCGACCTTGGACTTATATTCCCCGTCGCCGCGCAGGCCGTTGGCGGCGCCTTTGGCGTTGCCCTCGAAGGCGTCGGCCAAGGCCACGCACTTCAGGCCAGGGTCGGCATTGAGGCAGTTGCGGATGGCTCCCTGGCCGCGTCCGCCGGCGCCCACCAGGCAGACCTTGATCACGTCCGACCCGGCCGCGTGGGCAAAGCGGCCGACGTTCAGACTGGCGGCCAGCGCCGTCCCGGCCACCACCGTCGCGGAACCCTTGAGGAAGTCCCGGCGTGAAGCTTTCTTCGTCTCGCTCATCCTGTGTAACTCCTTTTCCTGGTTAGCAAACCTCAAACGAACGCAACTCATAGCCACACTGCACGAGGTTGAGCCTGACGCACTTCGCGCCGCGATCCACTAGCCCGAAGCGCAAGCGAGGGAAGCCCTTTCGTCCCTCGCTCGCGCTTCGGGCTAGTGTCGGCTGCTGCCGCGAGCAGCATATCAGCTTTTGCCTTTCCGCCCTCCGCCTTCCTCCTTACTCCTTCCCTCCCTGGGCCTTGCGGTACTCCAAGGCGATTTGCGGATCGGGATCGTAGACCTTGCACTCCTCCACGCTGGGAACGCGCAGCGGCCGCACCACGCGGAAACCGACGAACGTGGCGTCGGTCAGGTACCAGATGCTCTGGGGGATCTGCGGATCCTGCATCTTCCAGTCCTTGGTGGAGCCCCGCCGGGTGGCGCTGCGGCAGGCGTCGGCGTCGTCGTCCCACGACCCGCCGCGGACCACGCGGGGAAACTCCTTCGTGGCCGCCACGTAGGTGCCTTCACCGGCTTGCCGGAGGCCGCCAGCTTCTTGTAGCTGTCCACGGCGTACTGGTCGAGGGTCCACTCGCTGACGTTGCCGTACATATCGTAGAGGCCCCAGGGATTGGGCTTCTTCGTGCCGACCTTATGATACTTCTCGTTGCTGTTGTCGACGTACCAGGCGTATTCGTCCAGTTGCTTGGGGTCGTCGCCGAAGCTGTAGGCCGTCTCGGTCCCCGCCCGGCAGGCATATTCCCACTCGGCCTCGGTGGGCAGGCGGTAGTAACGACCGGTCTTGGCCGAAAGCCACTTGCAGTAGGTCTGCGCCGCATACTGGGTCATGCAGACGGCGGGCCGGCCTTCCTTGCCCATGCCGAAGCTCATGTCGGTGTAGGGATTGGTGGGCCGGACGATCAGGTCGGCCACCTTGTCCAGCGGCGTGGGATCGACGTGGTTCGCCTTGCGGCGCTGCGCGTCGAGCTTGAACTGCCAGGTCTCGTACTCGTCCCAGGTGACCTCGCACTTGCCCATCCAGAAGGGCTCGATGGCGACCGCCACCTGCGGGCCCTCGTCGTCCTTGCGGCTCTTTTCCGCGGCCGGGCTGCCCATCTTGAACGTGCCGCCCTTGATCGGCACCAGGTCGAACGTCAACTCCGATCCCGGCAGGGTCTCGCTGTAAGGTTGCATCTGGGCTTCCTCGACGGCCGTCGAGTTCTTGGCCGGCAGCGGCGCCTGGGGAAGCAGTTTCACCGTCGGCGTCATCAAGTATTCCAGGGCCTTCGCTTTGTTCTCCGAGTTGACCTCGCCGGACGGGGTCTTGTTGTCCCCCTGGGCCCGCGCCGAGCCGCCCAGAGCCAAGACCAGGCCGATCGCGCCGGCAACGCCCAGCGACAACACGCGCCGGGCCTTCGATTCATGGTTGTTCATTCCAAGAGTCCTCGCATCACCAAGAGATCGCCCCAGGGCGCAAACTGCATCAGGAACACACCATCGGCAGGACCTGCCCACAAGGACAGGCAGCGCGTCGTGCGCACGGTAAGGGCGGGATCTGCGGACACAACCGCAGCCGACCGTGCCGGGTTCACCCCATTGTAAACTCCCTCGTCGGCGTCTGCAAATCCCCCGGCTCCCGGGAATATTCCGAAGGCCACAGGTTGTAGGGTGGGACCAGGCCGCCTTGGCGGCCGCCGGCCCACCAACAGTGGCTAGTGGTCAGTGGCTAGTGGCTAGTGGTCAGTGGTTAGTGGTTAGTGGTCGGTGGTTGGTGGGCAGCGATGGAACCTAGGGGACGGATGGGTCTCATAAGTCCCATCCGTCCTATGAGTCCCGTGTGGGGAGGTGAAAAGTCGCCGCGTTGGGTCAGAATTGCGGTTGCGAGTTTTGTTCCGTTTCCCGCCCCAAGGGGGCGGCCGTTCTTCAAGCCCAGGGCAACGCCCTGGGGACGATGGTGCCCGCGCCAGCCCCGCCGGCCCAACGGGCCAACGGTTCTTCAGGCGAAAGGTTGGCCCGTCGGGCCGATAAGAGTATGATTTCTCCCCTCTCCCCAGGGCATCGCCCTGGGCTGGAAGAACTACCGGGCCTTTGGCCCGAAAACCAGGCTCAAACCTGCGCACAAGAAAATAGGAACCATCAGGGCCCCACGGAGGCTGATCCTTTCACCACCCCAAGCCCCATGTTTTTCCAGCGTCGCTGGCTAGCCACTGACCACTAGCCACTGACCACTAGCCACTGACCACTAGCCACTAGCCACTAGCCACTGACCACTAGGCGCTCGCTTACGCGAGCTTGTACCCACAATAAGGTGTAGTCATATACACCGTTAGGGCCGTTTCCCCGCCCGGGGCCGCTGACACGCCTCTTGACCACCTGCCCCTCGAACCGTCAGAATAGTCAAGTGGAGGGGAGTAGCCGGCTCGCTGCGCGGCGGCGGCCCGGTCGTAGCCTTCTTTTTCTCGGGGGAGGGTACCTGGATGTCTCCGGTAGCTCAGAGCGTCATTCAGCGGCTGGATGCGGCACGGCAGAAGTGGTGGTTGTTCACGCTTTTGAGCACGGCCGTGCTGGCGATGTGCGTCTCCTTTGGCGCGCTCTTGGTGTGCATGGTCCTGGACGCCCTGGTGCGGTTTCCGCAGGGGTTGCTGGCGGCGATGTTCGTCACCTGGCTGGGGCTGACGGTCACGCTGATCGTGATGCTCTGCCGGCGGCTGATGCGGGGGCAGCGGAGTTTGGAGGCCACCGCCCGCTGTGTCGAAGCCGAGCTTCCGGAATTGGGGAGCGACCTGATCAACCTGGTGCAGCTTTCCGGCGACACGAAGAACGAGAACCGCGGTTTTTGCGAGGTGGCGGTGAGCGAGGCGGCCACGCGGCTGCGGCAGGTCCGCTTTGAGGCAGCGGCCGCCAAGGAGACTCGCTGGCGGCGGTTCCGCTACTGCCTGCAGACGCCGCGCGACTTCGGCGAGTCGGTGGCGGTCCTGGGTTTCCTGGTGGTCTTGGCGCTGGTCTGCCAGCTTCTGATGCCCAACTTGGGCTCGGCCGCCAATCGCTTGATGGAGCCTTGGAAGTTCGTGCCCTCGGTGGGCAAGGTGCGGATCGTCGCCGTCAGGCCGGGCAACACGGAGATCATGGTGGGGGCGGGCCTGGACGTGGAGGCCGAGGTCGAGGCGGCCGGCCCCGCGCCCAAGGCCTTCAGGGCGACGATGTTCGTCACCTCCGAAGGCGAGAAGAAGGAAACGCCGATCTCGATGACGGTCGACAAGACGTTGACCAAGTACACGCTGAACATCCCGGCCGTGCTCAAGCCGCTGAAGTACCGGGTAGAGGTCGGCGACTCGCAGAGCGACGTTTACAGCGTGGGCCTGGTGGAGAAGCCGGCGATCGCGGAGATCCAGGTGACCTTCGCCTATCCGGCCTACCTGGGCAAGCCCAAGGACACCTTCTCGCAAAAGCAGGGCGACCTGGAGGCCCCGCAGTACACGGTGGCGGAGCTGGCAGTCCGGCCCTCCGTGCCCATCGCCAAGGGGCACGTCGAGGTGGGCGGGGAGCGGTTCGTCGGACAGGTCGATCCGTCCGGCGCCTTGGTGGTGAAGTTCCCGCTGTTGAAAGACGCTCCCTACACGATCCACGTCTTCGACAGCCTGGGGCATACGGACCCCGATCCGCGGGTCAACCGCATCCACGTGCTGCCCGATCAGCCGCCCACGGTCGAGCTGCTCAAGCCGGAGCGCAACTCGACGGCCGCTCCGGCGCCGGCATCCCCGTGACGATCCGCGCCGGCGACGACCACATGCTCGGCCGCGTGCGGCTGGAGATGAAGGCCAGGAAGACCGAGGGCGACGCCCCGTCGGCCGTCCCAGGTACTCCTCACGCTCCGCGCGAGGACGCGCGTCACGCGGAGCGTGACGAGTACCCCGCGCCCGCCAAGGCCGAGTCGCCCGACGACCAGGCCGACGTCATCCCCTTGTCCACGGTCCAGGAATGGACCACCTTCGAGGGCAAGACCACGGCCCTGCTGCAACACCGCCTGGAGCTGCCCGCCGGCAAGATCAAGGACGGCGATACGGTGCTGGTGCGGGCGGTCGCCTGGGATACGCGGGACATCTCCGACTGGGGCCTGGACCTCAAGCCCCAGCAGACGGCCAGCGGCTGGGCCTCGATCCGCATCGTCGCCGAGGAGAAGAAGGCCGCCGCCACCCTGGAGCAGCTCGACGGCCTGCGGGCGGCGATCCGCAAGATCCTGGAAATGCAGTTCGCCGCGCGGAACCAGACGGTGAAGATCCCCTTGGAAAAGGAGGCGGCCAAGGCCGCGGCCTCCGCGGAAGTGGTCCGCCGGTCGCAGACCGAGATCCAGAAGTCGTCCATCGATCTGGCCAGGACCATCCCCGCCAAGGACGCCGACGAGCGGGCCGCCATCAAGCGGGTGCTCAACCAGTTGGCCTTCAACGAGATGCTCGAAGCCGTGCAGCAGTGCGACGGGCTGGTGAAGCTCCAGCAGATGCCGGCCTTCGCCCAGTCGGTGCCCAAGCTCAACAAGCTCCAGGACCGGATCGTCGAGACCCTGGAGAAAATCCTCGACGCCACCCGCAAGGCCGAGTCGGAGATCCTCTCCGAGATGAAGAAGCATCCCGGCGGCAACCTGCCGGACGACGAGAAAAAGAAGTTCCAGGAGGACAAGAAGAAGCTCGACAAGCTGCTGGAGCAGCAGAAGAAGGTGGTCGAGGCCTCGGAGAACCTGGCCAAGAAGCCGGTGGAGAATTTCTCCGACAAGGAAGAGCAGTTGCTCAAGAAGCTGGCGGCCACCGAGGACGACCTGGCGAAGTTCATGAAGGAGCTGCAGACCGACTTGAGCAAACTCCCCGACCAGGACTTCTCCAACGCCTCGCAGGCCAAGGAAGCCAACGAAATCCAGACCGAGCTGAAGATGGCGGAGGACGCCTTGTTGAGCAAGTCGGCCGAGATCGCCGTGCCGCTGGAGCAGCAGGGCTTCGAGAAGGCCGAGGCGCTGAAAACGAACATGGAGAAGTGGCTCCCGGACACGCCCGACCGGCAGAAATGGAGCCAGGAGGAAGTCGCTTTCGGACAAGGACAAGCAGGCCCCCATGGCCGAGCTGCCCGGCGAGCTGGAAGACCTGATCGGCGACCTGGCGGAGCAGGAAGAGGACCTGATGGACGAGGCCCAGGAGATTTCCTCCAGCGCGATGGACTCGGCCCACGCCGGCTGGGACGCTTCGGACGGTCCGATCTCCAACAACCTCGCCACGGGCGTGACCGGCAACCGGCTGCCCAGCGGCCAGGAGATCGGGGGGCGGTCGGGGGAAGGCCGCACGGGCAAGTCCAGCGGCGAGTTCGTGGGCGACGAGGCGGTGGGCAAGGGCGGCCGCAAGACCCCCAGCCGCCTGACGCCCGACCCGATCATGAAAGGCCAGATCAAGGACCACGACACCAGCTCGCAAGGCGGCGCCAGCGGTGGCGGCAAGGAGAGCGGCGAGGGCGGCGAAGGATTGGAAGGCCCTCAGCCCGCCGCGCACGGCAAGCGCGATCACAATCGCCTGGCCGGCAAGCAGGCCGCCCTGCGGAACAAGGCCCAAGGGGTCGACCTCCAGCATTTCAAGGTCACCGGCTACCACCACCAGGACCTGGAAAAGATGATCGACGTGATGAAGCAGGTCGAGCTGGACCTGAAAGCGGGCAACTATAAGAACGTGCTGCGGGAGCGGAAGGTGTTGTTGGAGGGCCTGGGCAACGTCAAGCAGTACCTCAAGGGCGACTTCGAGGTCAAGAAGGACGCCTCGGTGAACCTGCCGACCTCCATCCAGAAGGACATCCTCGGCGCCATGCAGGATCCCTCGCCCGCCGGCTGGGAGGACTTCAACCGCCAATACTTCGAGGCCCTCGCCAACGGCGACGCGGCCCAAGCCGACGCGGCCCCCGCCAAGCCGGCCGCAAACGCGCCGGCCGCAAGCCAGCCGGAACATCGTGTGAAGGAATAGACGGAGCTGGCTCAGCCCTGAAAGGGCGTAACATATCAGCCCAGGGCAAGCGCAGCGCCGCCCTGGGTGCGGAGACCCGTACACGCGAAGCCCTGAAAGGGCGAAACAGGGCTGACGTGAGGCAGCGCCATGAAGATTGCGAAGATACTGCTTGGAGCGATATTCGTGGTAGGGGCGATTGGAAGCTACATCCTTGGGATCAGGTTTATGCGTGGCGACCTTGCTTTTTCAGCAAAGGGCGTGCGCGAACTAGCGGCGCTAGTGGCCGCTGTCAACCTGCTGGCATTGTTCTCCGCTTGGTCGTTCAAGGGTGCGTTCCGAGGGAAGTTACCTCCGCAGGACAAAAGCCACGAAGGAAACACGGCCAACGCCGAGGATGGAGAAGGGGACAGCACTGATTCTCAGAAGAATCGATAGCGTCGCGAGGGCCGTGATTCGTAAACCAGGCGGGCGAACCATTAATGTCTTCTTGTTGGGGCTCAGGGCGCAGAGTGGGACGGCGTGCGTTACTGTAAGCCGATTGTCCAACGCCCCCTGGTTTATTAGCGTCGATTAGCGTCGATTAGTGTTCCTTTCGCTTCTTCCTTCTCGCAATGGGGGCCGGCCGTGTTCCAGCAAGAAGGCTACGACCTGATGGGCGCGGCGTTTGAGGTTTACAATCAATTGGGTTACGGAATGGCGGAGATCGATTTTGAGGTTTCAGATTTGAGATTTCAAATTTGAGATTTGATATTCGCACTTGTTTCGTGTTTCGAGATTCGGATTTCGTGCTTGTGCCCCCGCCTCTCTCCCAAAGGAAGAGGCATAATAGGAGTCTTCTCACGTGCCACACGCGCCATTTACCCGTTTGCTTCCCTTAATACTCGCCGCGCTGTTCTTGGCCGGATTCCTCGCCATCCTGGGCATCTTGGCAGCTTGGGTCCGCGCGGATGAGCCTAAGCAGAGGGCCGTGGTGGTTTTCGACTACGTCTCCAAGTGGGACGAAGGCCGCACCGGCCAACATGCGGCCGAGATGGCCTACGCGAAGATCCGGCGGGAGGGCGGCTTCGCCATCACGGAGATGGCCAACGTCCGCGACACCTGCTCGACCAACGGCATCACGATCACGCCCGATACGCCGCTGGACAAAGTGAAGGAAGTGGTCCGCGGAACCTTCGACGCCGACATCGCCATCTGGGGCAGCGTCGAGCGCGTGGCTGGGACGGAGGGCGAGATCTACGATATCAAGATGAAGTGCGTCGACTTCACCGGCTCCAGCGAGCCCAAGGTGCTCTACGACAAGTCGGCCCGCACCAACGCCGCCGCCGAGATCCCGCACCTTTACACCAAGGACATGTTGAACAAGCTCTATGGCCGCGAGCCGGGCGGGCCGCCGCCGCCGGACGAGACGGCCGAGCGGGCCTGGAAGGTGAATCCCAACCTGATCGTCGGCGGCGACTTCGAGTACGGCAGCCGCGGCGTGCCCCGCGGCTGGGAGCCCCGCGGCGGCCAGCGGCGCGAGCCCCTGGGCAACCTGGTCAAGTGGGTCCCCGAGAACGGCAACCCCAAGAACCACGTGATCCGCTTCGACATCCCCAGGGCCGTCGCCGAGAACGAAGGCGTGATGTACTACAGCGACTTCTTCCCCGTCCAGGAAGGCGCCAAGTACCGTTTCCAGGTCCGCTATCGTACCACGGGCCCTTCGCCCAAGGTCTTCATCAAGTGCTATGACGAGATGGCCTCGGACTATCGCGCGGAGGGCGCTGCGCGCGACGTCACCTCCGCCGGCGCCATGCAGCGCCGCGAGGTCTACCGCAGCCAGCAGAATCTCAAGGGCCCGCCGAACGTCTGGAACACCCAGACCGAGGACTTCACTCCCAAGCACACCAAGTACAATCCCAAGTGGGGCAAGATCATGCTCTACGGTTACCTCAGCCCGGGCTCGATCGAGTGGGACGACGTGGTGGTGAAGATGCTCATTCCCTCCTCGTCGAGCGTGGTGAAGATCCGCAGGCATTCGCTGGACACCAAGGTCACCATCAAGGACATGGAGGAGAACGAGCGCCGCGGCAAGGAGGCTCGGGAGAAGCTTCGCCAAGAGAAGGACGAGTAAACGTAGTAGGCACACGCCGTGTGCCGTGGCCCGCGGACGGCACACGGCGTGTGCCTGCTACAATTCCGGCAACGGTTACCATGAACCATCTACCCTACACGTCCGACGACTTCGGCCGCAATCCGCTGATGTTCTACTACGAGGTGACCCGGGCTTGCGACCTGGTCTGCAAACACTGCCGCGCATCGGCCCAGGCAGAGCGCGACCCGGCCGAGCTGGACACGGCCTCGGCCCGGGCGCTGATCGACCAGGTCGCCTCCTTCCCGCGGCCGCCGATGCTGGTGCTGACCGGCGGCGACCCGCTGAAGCGGGCGGACCTGTTCGAGCTGATCCGCCATGCGGCCGCGGCCGGCCTGCACGTGGCGCTGACGCCTTCGGCCACGCCGCTGGCCACCTTCGAGGCCTTCCGGCAGGCGAAGCGGGCCGGGGTCCGCGCGTTGGGCATCAGTCTCGACGGTGCCGACGCCGACACGCACGATGCCTTCCGCGGCTGGCCGGGGAGTTTCCAGCGGACCCTGCGGATGATGGCCGACGCCCGCACCCTCGACCTGCCCGTACAGGTCAACACCTCGATCACCCGGCGGAACTTCGACCAGATCGAGTCCCTGGCGGAGCTGCTTCGCGGCCAGGGCATTGCCATGTGGTCGGTCTTCTTCCTGGTGCCGGTCGGTCGGGGCGTCGAGGAAGAGCGGATCTTGCCCGAGGAGTACGAGGTGGCCTTCGAGCGACTCTGGCGCCAGAGCCGGCGGCAGCCCTACAGCATCAAGACCACCGAAGCGCCACACTACCGCCGCTGGGTGCTGGAGCACGGCGGCAATCCCCTTGCCGGCCCCGCGGAGGCGGCCGTTGGCCCCGGCGGCCACGCCGGTACTCCTCACGCTCCGCGTGAGGGCCAGCGTCACGCGGAGCGTGACGAGTACGTTAGCCCTGGTGGGCGCGCCGGTACTCCTCACGCTCCGCGTGAGGGCCAGCGTCACGCGGAGCGTGACGAGTACGTTAGCCCTGGTGGTGGCGCCGGCCGCCTTCATCGGGCCCCGTTGGGGGTCGGCGACGGCAAGGGCGTGATGTTCGTCGGCCACACCGGGGAGATCTTCCCCGCCGGCTTCCTGCCGCTGGCCTGCGGCCGGTTCCCGCAGGATTCCGTGGTCGACGCCTACCAGCGCCATCCCACGTTCCTGGCGCTGCGCGATCCGGATCGCTTCGGGGGCAACTGCGGCCTATGCGAGTATCGCCACACCTGCGGCGGCAGCCGCGCCCGGGCTTACGCCGTCACCGGCGATCCCCTGGCCTCCGAGCCCGATTGCGTCTATGTTCCCCTCTCTCTCCGGGAGAAGGTAGGGTGAGGAGGGTTTCTTGGCAGGCCCCGCTTGCCGAGCGGGACGTTGCGTAGCGACAACGTCGGTTCGTGGTTCAAGTCCCTTCCGGCAGAAGGGACCTACTTCGGCGGCGACCACTTCGGGGCGTCGTCCGGCCCGCCGTCGCCCGGATCGGGATTGGGGATGATCGTCAGGCCCTTGTCCGGGGTAACCTCCAACAGGCTCAAGCTCCAGTTGCCGCCGAGGCGTGTGGCATGGGCGTGAACGTGAGCCCGGTGCTTGGGCCCCTTGACGTTGAACCACCAGTCCGCGTCCCCGCGTTCGGCCTCCACGTTTTCGTCACCGCTGGGCAGCAGCGAGGCATCCTCGATCGGCTCGCCGAGGGCCTGGATGACCTGCGGGTCCTTTTGCACGGTCGCCAGGGCCAGGTGGAACGACGGGGCCGACTTCTTCACCTGGACGTAAGCCAACCACCCGCCCACCCCGAGCAAGGCCAACAGCACGATCAACAGCAGCAGCACCACGAGGCCCCGCAAGAGCCACCTCCCGAACGAAACGGCTTGCCGAGGCGTCGTCGCGGCTCCTTGCTCCGTGATGCTCATGGCATGTTCCTCTACTAGGTAAGGTGGGACAAGCTCGCGCCGGCGAGCGCCGGCCCACCAAATCTGCTCTTCCGCCGGTCTCTAGTTCGATCCACCCTCGCTCTTGACCTGGGGGGCCTCCGCCGCGGGCGGCGAAGCCGCCGGGGTTTCGGCCGCCGAGGTTTGACCGGCCACGGCCGGCTTGGCGACGGCCGCCTTGGCCGCCGGCTTGGCCACGGCCGGCTTGGCCGCCGCCTTGGCCGCCGGTTTCTCCGGCAGCTTGGGCTCGGGCTTGGGCACGATCCGCAGGTAGTCCGGGGCAATGTCGTACCAGCCGCGGTTGCTGAAACCGTCGAACTCGACCAGGGCGCGGCCGCTGCAATTGACCGTCTTCACCTGCCCCGTCTGGCCCTGAAAGCGGGCCAGCTCCGGCCGGTCGCCCTGGACGACCACGTATTGATCGGTGAGTTGCGCACGAAGCTTGTCGATTTCTTCCGCGGACATAACCATTACTCCGGCCAATAAGCACGTTATGCTGAAGCATAACCTACTGCGAGACCTTCCAACGCAGGAAGGCATCGAGGAACCCCTGGAGATTGCCGTCCAGGACGCTGTGAAAACTACCCACCAGGTACCCGGTCCGCGCGTCCTTGACCCGCTGCTCGGGATGGAGGAAATAGTTGCGGATCTGCGAGCCGAAGCCGACCTTGGGCATCTGGTTGTACTTGGCGGCCTGCTCGGCCTCGCGTTTTTCCTCTTCGACCCGCGCCAGCCGGGCGCGGAGCATCTTCAAGGCCGTGGCCCGGTTCTTGTGCTGGCTCCGCTCCGCCTGGCAGAAGACCACGATCCCGCTGGGGATGTGCGTGAGCCGGATGGCGCTGGACGTCTTGTTGACGTGCTGGCCGCCCGGTCCGCTAGAGCGGATCGCCTGCTCTTCCAGGTCTTCGTCGCGGATCTCGACGGCGGCCTGCTCGCCGACCTCCGGCGCCACGTCGACCGCCGCGAAGCTCGTCTGGCGTTTCCCCTCGGCGTTGAAGGGGCTGATCCGCACCAGTCGATGGATGCCGCTCTCGCCCTTGAGATAGCCGTAGGCGAAGGGGCCGCGAATGGCGATGGTGGCGCTGGTGATCCCGGCCTCTTCGTTGTCCTGCCGATCGAGCACCTCGACGGCGTAGTCGTTCTTCTCGGCCCAGTTGATGTACATCCGCAGCAGCATCTCGGCCCAATCGTTGGCGTCGATGCCGCCGTCGCGGGCGTTGATCGTGAGCATGGCCCCGTTGTTGTCGAAAGGCCCGTTGAGCAGGGCCTTGACCGCCAGCTCCTCGACCGTCTTCTCCAGCCGCTCCAAGGCCTCGGGCGCCTCGGCGGCAAAACCCGGGTCCTCATCGGCCATTTCGATCATCGCGTCCAGATCGTCGGCCGACTGGGTGGCTTGTTCCAGCGGCTTGAGGATCGCACGGATGCCCTTCAGATCGGCGACTACGGCCTGGGCCCTCTCCTGACTACTCCAGAAGTCGGGGGCCGCCATGCGCTCTTCGATCTGGGCGGCTTGAGCCCGTTTATCGTCGTAGTCAAAGAGAGTCCCTCAATTGGAGGATCCGCTTGCGGATGGCTTCTGCGCGATCGGTAATCTCCTTCTCCATGACACGCTCCTGAAACGCCTCGGACGAGTTGCGTAAAGTATTCATTATATCGGATTTGCGCGGCCCTAGAAGCCATTGCTATGCGGCGGAAAGACGCTTTCCCACGCGGAGGGATCACGGTGACTTTCTTTAACAGGCGACGGATTATAGACTTATACTCGGGTCTCGCCCCCGCTGGCCTTGCCCCAGCGGAGCGAAGGATTGGCCACTAGCACCCGGCTTCCTAACCCCCTTCGCGTTTTCCGCTGCCGCCGCCCGGCCCAGGCCGGGCGGCGGCAGCGGAAAACGCCTAGCATGGCAGAAAGTCCGCCCGGTAGTGTCCAATCCTATGCTCCGCTGGGACAAGCCCAGCGGGGGCAACCGCGAAGCGGAACAAAACTGGTAACCGCAATTCTGGCCAAAGCGGCAGCTTTTCGCCTCTCCACCTAACACTTAAGACCAAAGACCGATCTCTGCTCATGTCCCGAATCGTTCTAGCGATGTCCGGCGGGGTCGACAGCAGCGTTGCCGCCTGGCTGCTCCGCCAGCAGGGACACGACGTGGTCGGGGTCTTCATGCGGCACGGCGTGGGGGCTGAAGAATCCTGCTCGGCCGAACCGGGCGTGAAGAGCCACAAACAGGGTTGCTGTAGCGCGGCCGACGCGGCCGACGCCCGCCGAGTGGCGGGGATGTTGCAGGTCCCTTTCTACGTTCTGAACTTCGAGGAGGAGTTCGGCCGGATCGTCGATTATTTTGTCGCCGAGTACACGGCCGGGCGGACCCCCAATCCGTGCGTGGTCTGCAACACCTGGCTGAAGTTCGGCCGGCTTTTCCAGTATGCCGACAGCCTCGATGCCGACTACGTGGCCACCGGCCATTACGCCCGGCTGGCGCCTGGCGACGACCCGGCAACGCCTGCCCTGCTTCGCGGGCTGGACACCTGGAAGGACCAGTCCTACGTGCTCTTCGGCATCGACCGGCAGCGGCTGCCGCGGATGATCTTTCCGGTGGGCGGCTACCGCAAGGAGGAGATCCGCCGCATCGCCGCCCAGATCGGACTGCGCGTGGCGGACAAGCGCGACAGCCAGGAGATCTGCTTCGTGCCCGACCAGGACCATGCCCGGCTGGTCAAGCAGCGTCGCGGCGGCGGCGACACCTCGGGCGAGATCGTGACCACCGAGGGCCGGGTGGTCGGCCGGCACGAGGGGCTGGAGCATTTCACCATCGGACAGCGCAAAGGGCTGGGCATCGCTTTCGGCCAACCGCGCTACGTAGTGCGGCTGGAGCCCGAGACCCGCCGGGTCGTGGTGGGCACCCAAGAAGACCTGGCCCGCAGCGAGCTCACCGCCTCCGCCGCCAACTGGCTCGTCCAGCCGCCGCAAACGGCGATCGACTGCCAGGTGAAGATCCGCTATCGCAGCCGGGGCGGCGAGGCCCGGGTCGAGCCGCTTCCCGGCGGCCGTTTCCACGTGCGTTTCCGAGAGCCCTGTTACGGCGTGGCCCCCGGCCAGGCGGCCGTCTGCTACCAGGGCGACCGCGTCCTGGGCGGCGGTTGGATCGAGAATCCTTTGGAGTGCGGCGACTTGTCGCCGCTTTCCGCTGGCACGGACGCCACACGCCGGCTAGAAAGCGGCGACAAGTCGCCGCACTCCAAAGGCCTCGCCCCGCCATTTTCAGCTTGATCATTGTCTCTGTGAAACATGGACCCGCGCGAAATCCGCGATCTCATCGACGAAGCCCGCAGCGCCCTGGAAAGCGGCGATCACCCCAGGGCGCTGGAGCTGACCTTGCGCCTGGTCGGCGAGTGTCCCCAGGACGTCGAGGTCCGCCTGCTGCGGGCCAAAGTGCTGCTGTACGCGGACGCGGGCGACGAGGCGTTGGGCGAAGCCCGGCGGGTAGCCAAAATGGTGCCCGGCAGCGACGAAGCCCAGACGCTTCTCGGGCTGGCCGCCTGGCGCAGCGGGCGATTGACTCTGGCCCAGGAATCGCTCCAGCGGGCGATCCGCCTTTCCGGACGCCGTCCGGGCCTGTTGGCCGACTACGCCTGGTTCATGGCCCAGGAGCGCGGGCCGAAGTTGGCCGAAGTGGCCGCCCGCGAGGCCATCGCGGCCAATGAGAACTCTTCCACGGCCTGGGCCGCGTGGGCCGGACCCAGTTCCGTCTGCACCGCTACGCCGAGGCCGACGCCAGCCTCCAGCGGGCCTTGAAGCTCGATCCCAACGACCCCTATGCCCAGCAGGCGATGATGGACCTGCTCCACCAACGGCGGCAAGACGGCAAAGCGGTGGCCCTGGCCAGCCTCTTGCAAGACACGCCCGGCACGGAGCAGATCGTGGAAAAGATCCGTTCCGAGGTGGCCAGCCGCCAGATAGCCCGCAAGCTCCTCGAACGGCGGGCGATGCCCGAGCCAAACTTCGACAACCCGCGGCACCGCTGGAATTGGCTCTTCGTCGCCGCGTTCCTGATGACCGGCCTGCTGTTGCTTTTCCAGCCGGCCACTCCCACGGCGTTGGCGATCTGCGTGATCGTTCCCATGATCCTGCTCTACCCAATCCGCCGGCTGCTCGGATAATCCCCCTCTCCCTCCGGGAGACGGCGGAAGGGACTTGAGCGACGAACAGACGTTGTCGGTGCGCAAAGTCCCGCTCGGCAAGCGGGACCTACCAAGAAAACCTCCTCGAATCGCAAAAGGCTATTTAGCCGACGACTCCAGCACCGCACAGCCAGACGTGGCGGGCGGGTGGCACCGGCTCTGCCAGTGCGTCCGGCAGGGTGGCACTGGCTCTGCCAGTGCGTCCGGCAGGGTGACGTCCCATCGTGTTGCGAGCACCAACGGGCTACCGCACATTGGCACATTCACGGTTTACTCGTGGGTGCCATCTCTCGATAAGTCCTTCGGCGGCACTGGCGGAGCCAGTGGCACCCGGCGGTCGCAGGTTTCTCCGGCGTTCCCTCACCCCGGCCCTCTCCCGGAGGGAGAGGCAGACTGCTTGTGAAATCGCTGCCCGCTGGCGCGTTCCTCACCGATAATCTCGGCGATCCGCTGGGCCGCGTCCTCGGCCGGGATCATCTCCGGCGCGGACTCCCAGCGCCACTTGAGCTCCAACTGGCCCTGCTTCAGACCGCGCTCGCCGATCACTACGCGGAGCGGGATGCCGATCAGGTCGGCGTCCTTGAACTTGAAGCCCGGCCGGCGGGTGGCACTTGTCAGTGCGTTTTCCCGTTCGCCCTTGCGGCATTGCAGCGCCGGAGGCGTCCCCCGCGCCTCCTCGAATGTTTGCCCGGCGTCGCCTCACCCCCAACCCTCTCCCGGAGGGAGAGGGGACCGCTTGCAAAATCGCCGAGGTCCCGGTTATTGATCGCTTTCGATTGGCTGGCTCTCGGCGAAGAGCACTTCCGGACATATATCGGCGCCGTTGGCCCACTGGATCGTGTCGAAGCTCACCCGGACCGAATTGAAGACGGCCGGGTCCCTGAGGGCCGCGAAGACACCTCGGTCTAGGTACGGCCTGACGTTGAATTGACGACGCTCGCCATTGTCAAAAGTCAACAACAATCGGTAGTCTGCCGACGGCGCCACCGCCACAACTCCAGGATAATGATAAACGTTGTCCATCTCGACACCATTATTTCAGCGGATCGATCTTGAAAGGCAACTCGCCATTAGTCGCGAGGTCCCAATCGGCGATCAGTTCGTCCTTGTGCAACTCCGCCCAAGCCAGAACAAGCCTGGATTGTCGCGGCGGCAGACTGCCGGCGATGATCTCGCACGGATCGATCGCGACCGTCGCCTTGTGCCCCTGATAGTATGCGTGAAAGTGGGGCGGATTGTGCTCGGCCTTGTCGAGATACATGCGGATCACGATGCCGTAGAACATGGATATCGTTGGCATTTCTTGACCCCCGCTCACCCCGACCCTCTCCCGGAGCAACATTATGCATCAGCTAGCATTGACAGCCAAATCGTCTTGCCACATCGGGAGCAATCGACCCAGACTACCACGATTGGTCGCCGACCTGGCGCGAAACTTCACGCCTTGTTGACGTAAGTCCTTATTTGACGGTCGAATTCTGCTAGCAGTGATAGCTGATGCATAATGTTGCGGAGGGAGAGGGAGACTGCTTGCGGAACCGCCCACCGGTGGCGCGCTCCTCGCGGATCAACTCGGCGATCCGCTGGGCGGCGTCCTCGATGGGGATCATCTCCGGCGCGGACTCCCAGCGCCACTTGAGCTCCAACTGGCCCTGCTTCAGACCGCGCTCGCCGATCACTACGCGGAGCGGGATGCCGATCAGGTCGGCGTCCTTGAACTTGACGCCCGGCCGGTAGTCGCGGTCGTCCATCAGAGACGTCCACGCCCAGCGACAATAGCGCGTCGTAGAGCTTCCCGGTCGCTTCCATCGTCGCCGCGTCGCCGACCTTCATCGGCACCAGCAGCACTTCGTAGGGGGCCAGGGCCACCGGCCAGATGATGCCGTTGTCGTCATGACTGGTCTCGATCAGGCCGGCGACGATGCGGTTGATGCCGATCCCGTAGCAGCCCATGATGATCGTGCGGAGCTGCTCCTTGTCGTCCAGGAAGCGGGCGGCGAGGGCCTCGGAATACTTGGTCCCCAGCTTGAAGACGTGGCCCACCTCGATCGCATGGCGCACGGCGAGCTTCGCGCTGCACCGCGGGCAGGGATCGCCGTCCACCGCGTTGCGGAGATCGTAGTAGCCCAGCGGCTGGAAGTCGCGGCCCGGATTGACGCCCGTGACGTGGGTCTCCGCCTGGTTCGCCCCGGCCACGGCGTTGCGGAGGAACTGGACGTCGTGGTCGGCGTAGATCGGGATCGGCTCTTTCATGCCCACCGGGCCGGCGAAGCCCACCGGGGCGCCGGTCACCTGCTGGATCACCGCCGCATCGGCCAGGGCCACCTTGGCGGCGCCGGCCGCCCGGCGAATCTTGTTCTCGTTGGCCTCGCCGTCGCCGCGGATCAAGACGGCGATCGGACGCTCGTCGGCCGTGTAGATCAGCGTCTTGATGAGCTCCTCGGGAATGCGCTGCAAGAACCGGCAGACCTGCTCGATGGTGGCGGCCCCGGGCGTGGGCACGGTCTGGACCGGCTCCAGGGGCGCGTCGGAGACCTGGCCGCCGCGGGGACCGATCTCGGCCTTCTCCAGGTTGGCCGCGTAGCCGCATTCCTTGCAGTGCAGCACGGTGTCTTCGCCGTTGGGAGCCGGGATCATGAACTCGTGGCTGGCCTCTCCGCCGATCGGCCCGCTCTCGGCCTCGACGGGCAGATAGTGCAAGCCGCAACGGTCGAAGATCCGGCAGTAGGCGGCGTACATCTTTTCGTAGCTGCGGTTGAGCGAGTCCACGGAGCTGTCGAAGCTGTAGGCGTCCTTCATCAGGAACTCGCTGGTCCGCAGCACGCCGAAGCGGGGACGCTCCTCGTTGCGGAACTTGGTCTGGATCTGGTAGAGCGTGATCGGCAGTTGCCGGTAGCTGGAGATGTGGCGGGAGACCATCTCCGTGATCACTTCCTCGTGGGTCGGACCCAAGGCCATCTGCACCTTGCGGCCCTGGCGGCGGACGCTGAACTGGATCAGCACCTCGCCGAAGGCCGCCACGCGGCCGGTCTGCTCCCAAAGGTGGATCGGCGTCAGCGCCGGCATGTGCAGCTCGACGGCGCCGGCGGCGTCCATTTCCTGGCGGACGATCTGCTCGGCCTTGCGCAGGGCGCGGTAGCCCAGCGGGAGGTACGTGTAGGCCCCGGCCATCACCTGGCTGACCAGTCCGGCCCGCAGCATCAGGACGTGGCTGGGGATCTCCGCCCCTTCGGGCGTTTCTTTCATCGTGGGAATGAGCGTTTGGGTCCAGCGCATGGTTCAGTGGCGAGTGGTGAGGGGTGAGGGGCCGGGGGACAGGGGTCGGGGGTCGGGGGTCGGGACGATCTTGGCTCTCCGGTCCCACGGGCGCGATCGGTGAGGTTTGCTACGTCGGATCGGACTTGCACCGGAGTATTGTAGGAGATCGGTCCGCCGGGCGGAAGAGGGAAGGGTCACCCCTTGTGGAGGATTCGCAGAGGGTCTACAATACTTCGTTCCTCCATTTCCAGCTTACGAAAGGATCGCCATGAGGCGACGTTACGTTAATCAGCTCACCCAGCAAGAGAGTATCGAGGAGGTCTTTCGGGCCAGCGAAAAGCAGCTTCGTCCCAACCGCAACGGAAATCTCTACCTGCAGGTCGATCTCTCGGACCGCAGCGGCACGATCGGGGCGCGGATGTGGAACGCCACGGAGGCGCTCTACCTATCCTTCGAGAACGGCGACTACGTGCGGGTCGAGGGCACCACGCAGCTCTTCCAGGGAAACCTGCAACTGATCCTCGCCCGCATTGCGAAGCTCGAGCCCAGCGAGGTCAACGAGGACGATTTCACCCCTTTGGCGGCCGTGGAAGTCGACAAGTTGATGATCCGCCTGGCGGAGATCCTCCGCACCATCAACGAGCCGCACCTGCGGAACCTGGCCGAGTGCTTCCTCATGGATGAAGCCTTTTTGGGCAAGTTCAGCCGGGCGCCGGCGGGGGTCAAACATCACCACGCCTATTGCGGCGGCCTGCTGGAGCACGTGGTGAACCTGATGGAGGTGGTGCTGCGGATCGCCCCTTGTTACCCGATGATCGACCGCGATCTGCTGCTCACCGGGGCCTTTTTGCACGACATCGGCAAGGTCGACGAGCTCTGCTACGAGCGGGATCTAAGCTACAGCGATGAAGGGCAGCTCATCGGCCACCTGGTGATGGCCGTGCGCATGTTGGACGAAAAGATCGCGGAGTCGGAGAAGCTCTCCGGCGAGCCGATGCCGCGGGAGACCGTTTTGCGGCTGCGGCACATGATCGTCAGCCACCACGGCGAGTACGAATACGGCAGCCCCAAGCTGCCCATGACCATCGAGGCCGTCGCCCTGTACTGTCTCGACAATCTCGACGCCAAGGTCTTCGCCTTCCACCAGCAGCTCCGCGACGATCCGAATATCGACAGCGCCTGGACGCCCTACAATGCCAACATGAGCCGCAAGCTCTTCAAGGGAAGTCCCCGCAAGCATCATGCCAAGCCGGACCCCGAGTGATGGAAACGCCGCACGAGCAAGCTGACCCACAGACCGACCAGCCGGAAGCGGCACCCACTCCCGGCACAGAAACGCGAACGTCAGAAACGGGAAATGCGGAACACCCGGCGTGGCCGCCGGGGCTGACCGACGCGCAACCGTTAGCCCCGGCGGCCACGCCGGCCGACGCAGCTTTGGAACCATCGGATTCCGCGCCGATGGCCGAGTCTTTACCTCCCCACGACCAGCAGGCCGAGTCGCAAGCCGACCGGCAGGCCGAGGAACTGGAACGCGCGATCCTGGAGCTTGTCCAGCGGTCGGACTATCGCCCGGTCAAGCCGCGAGTGATCGCCGGAAGGCTCGGCATCCCGCGCGATGAAGCGTCCAAGGTGAAGAAGGCCGTGAAGCGGCTGGTCCGCCGCGGGCAGTTGATCTACGGTTCCAGTCACCTCGTCCACCCGGCAGTAGTAGGCACACTCCGTGTGCCGCAACCGGCGGACGGCACACGGAGTGTGCCTGCTACTTACGTGGCGGACGCCACACGGCGTGTGCCTGCTGCGTATCTGCCTGGCTTCAAGGGAAGCCGGATCGTGGGTCTGTTCCGCCGGCGCGAGGGTGGATTCGGGTTTGTCCGGCCCACCGCCGCCGCCCCGGCGGAAGCGGCTGCGGCCGACATCTATATTGCCTCCGAGGACGCCGCCGACGCCTCCACGGGCGATACGGTCGTCGTCGAGCTCCGCAAGCAGCACGAAGGACGGCATCCCGGACCCCGGGGACGGATCGTCGAGGTCCTCCAGCGGGAGACGCACCGCTTCGTCGGCAGCTACTTCGAGGAGGGCGGGACGGCCCTGGTGACCATCGACGGGACGCTTTTCTCGCGGCCGATCCTTGTCGGCGACCCGGGCGCCAGCGACGCCCGGCCGGGCGACAAGGTGGTCGTCGAGATGGTCCGCTTCCCCTCCCACTTCCAGGACGGCGAAGGGGTCATCGCCGAGATCCTCGGACCGCGGGGCAAGCCGGGCGTGGACACGCTCTCGATCATCCGCGAGTACGACCTGCCCGGCGAGTTCCCCGAGGACGCGATGGCCGAGGCCCGCGCGGAGGCCGAGCGGTTCGAGGCCGCGGTTCCCCCGGGCCGCTACGACGCTACGGCCCAGACCATCGTCACCATCGACCCGGTCGACGCCCGCGATTTCGACGACGCCATTTCCCTCGAGCAACTGGCCGACGGCCGCTGGCGGCTGGGCGTGCACATTGCCGACGTCTCCCATTTCGTCCGGCCACGGACGGCCCTGGACCGCGAAGCGCAGCACCGGGCGACCAGCGTCTATCTGCCCGACCGGGTGATCCCCATGCTCCCGGAGGTGATCTCCAACGCCCTGGCCAGTCTGCAGCCGGGGAAGGTCCGCTATACCAAGACGGTCTACCTGGAGCTCACGCCCGAGGGCCTGCGGACCCACGTCGAGTTCCACGACGCGGCCATCCGCAGCGCCAAGCGGCTGACTTACGAGCAGGTCGACGCGCTGCTGGCCGACCCGGCCTCCTGGCAGCGGAAGCTGGGCGCGAAGGTCCACGGCCTGCTCTTGCGGATGCACGAGCTGGCGATGATCCTGCGGCGGCGGCGGCTCAAGCGGGGCGCCTTGGAGCTGCAGATGCCCGAGGTGAAGATCGACCTGGACAAGCAAGGCCGCGTGGCCGGGGCGCACGTGGTGCCCAACACGGAGAGCCACCAGATCATCGAGGAGTTCATGCTGGCGGCCAACGAGGCGGTGGCGGAGATGCTCCGCGATCGGGGCCTCTGGTTCCTCCGCCGCATCCACAAGTCGCCTTCGCCCCTGAAGCTCAAGGCGCTGACCGCCTTCATCGCCGACCTCGGGCTTTCGACCGAGAGCCTCGAAAGCCGCTTCGAGATCCAGAAGCTGCTGGCCGCCGTCGCTGGCCGGCCCGAGCAATACGCGGTCAACTACGCCGTCCTGCGGTCGCTTCAGCGGGCCGTCTATAGTCCGCGGGAAGACGGGCATTACGCCCTGGCCAGCGATTGCTACTGCCATTTCACTTCGCCCATCCGCCGCTATCCGGACCTGACCGTCCATCGCCTGATCGAGGCGATCCTCACCGGCAAGCGGCCCCGCAACGATCCCGGCGAGCTGGTGACGCTCGGCGAGCATTGCTCCGAGCGCGAGCAGCGGGCGGAGTCGGCCGAGCGGGAGCTGGTCAAGATGAAACTGCTGGCCTACATGGCCGATCGCATCGGCGAAGAAATGGACGGCGTGATCACCGGCGTGGAGAGTTTTGGACTGTTCGTCCAAGGGCTGGAGATCCCGGCCGAGGGGCTGCTGCACGTCGATGCCCTCCAGGACGATTACTACCGCTACGATCGGGCCGCCCACACGCTTTCCGGCAATCGCTCGGGCAACACCTTCCGGCTGGGCGACCGGGTGCGGGTGGCCGTCAGCCGCGTGGACATCGACCGCCGCGAGCTGGACTTCCGCCTGGTCAGCCACAAGCGCCGCCCCTCGCCGCCCAAACTGGCCGGGCGTCGGGGAAAGCGCGCTTCGGCGGGCGGTAAAGCGTCGCCGCGGAAGAAGAGGCCGAAGGGCAAAGGCCGCCGGTAGGTCCCTTCTGCCGGAAGGGACGGTGCGGCATCCGGCAGCAAACTCCGCACTTCCTACGCCGCGCCCTGGGCGACCGCAGCGGGGAGGCTCAGGTACTCGCGGACCCCGAGTTGCATCCGGTCGATTTCCGCCAAGAATCCCGATGCCGAAAGCCGGTAATTGGTGGGGTTGGCTTCTACCTTCCGAAGATGCGCAAGTTGAGCCTGGAAATGCCGAATCCGTTCCAGGGTTACCTCCAATTCTTGATCGTTCTTAATCATGGCATCCCCTCGACGATTTCCACAATGCCGCGCCGGCCGCCTCCGCGCTTCACCTGCCAGTATTCTACCGTCGCTTGTTCGCCGGCCAAGGCGGCCAGCCGACGGACCCAGAACACACTGGCACCGAAGTACGAATCGGCCGCGGCGTGATCGAAAAGCAATGCGGCCTCACCCGGCAGCTCCCCCGCGTTGAACGCGTCGTCCATGACAAGGAACAGGTCGACGTCGTTCGGTTCCGGTTTGCGGGTAACGAAGGAGCCAAAGACCACAAAGCGAGCCAGATGCCCCGTGCCACGCGCCAAGCGGTAGATCCGCTCCAAACGATCCGCGACGGCGATGCGTTGTTGCGATCCTGCGCCGAAACGGTCGCGGACCTCAGGTAACGACGCTTGATGGACGCCGAGCGGCAAGTCACCGGTGTCGGTCAGCGGTGGCAACGCCATCAAACGCTCCTACTTGCCGAGTGATCAACTTGTGTATCCTACGGGCAAACTGTCTGGGACGCAACTGCCCTGCATTGCTTCACCGGGTGCGAGAGAAGCTTGCCGGCGCAACGCCCTGCCCGGCAGGCGGGACCTACTGCGCTAGTAGGTCCCTTCTGCCGGAAGGGACTAGAACGACGGTGCTCCGCACCACGTTGCGACAATCCACCGCCGATTTCCGGCACAGGACTTTCCGTTTTTTGTCCCGCCGCCCCCCGCTCGGACTACCCCGGGGATTTCGCGCCGCCCGGCGGCCCTCGACGTAACTTTTTTGCCGCCAAGCACTCAGGCCGAAAGGGCCATGTTACGAGTGTCGTCCTAGGCGGGACGTAAGCCGCGCCCACGCACCGGCTGGGTACCGTTGGCCCCGGCGTCATTTGACCGAATGTCGTTTTTCCACAACGATTCCTGGCGTAAGGTCTTTTCTTGGCAACGATTGCCAGCGTGAAGTCTTTTCTTCCGGGCGATTCCTGGTGGAAAGTCGTTTTTCCCGGGCGATTCCAGACGCCGCATGGCGCCGCCGTTTCGTGCCGGGAAGGAAACAGGTGGCAGCCGACAATTCTTGGACGTTTGGGTGGAACCACGCCGGGCAAACAGCCTAAAGTACCCGTCTTTGGTGGATGTCACCTTTTCCGTCTTCTACACCAGCGACGGAAGAATCCGAATCGACAACAACGTGATTGAGCAGCTTCTGCGGCCAGTCGCCATCGGTCGCAAGAACTTTTTATTTTTTGGAAGCGAGAAGGGTGGCCAGACGGCGGCGACACTCTACACGCTGGTGCAAAGCGCCAGACGGAACTGCGTTGACGTGTGGCCGTACCTCACCGACGTGCTGCGTCGGATTGCCGCGATCGCCCCTGGCGACACGACTGCCCTGGAGGCGCTGCTGCCGGATCGTTGGGTGGCCGTCCATCCCGAGCACCGGCTTGAGCAGCGGGAAGAAGAATCCCGCGAAGCCCAGGCCCGCCGCTGCCGGAAGCGGGCCGCTCGTCGGATCGCCGCAGCCGCTCAGTAGGCTATGGTGACTCTTTGCCGATTGTTTCTCCTGGAACTCGTTGCTCGTCGTGCCATCAGTGCGGCCGTGGTTTCGGCGATCGCATCGGCATCACTTTGGCGCCGCGTTAGGTACTTAAGCGCTACAATTTCCTGGTCGGACATTTGGATAGTGACACTCATAGCTCAGGCTCCAAGGGTAGTATGAACGGCGGGATGGATGCCTCGTGGCCGTTACTGCTTTCCCTGGAAGGGTGAGATGTTGAAGGACTCCTTCACGCTGCCATCGACGACCGTTATGGTCATTTCTTTGAGCCTCGTCAACGCCTTGAGATGCTCCCAGCCCCTTTTCGTCACCTTCGTATCCTGCAAACAAAGGCGTGTAAGATTTACAAGGCCTTTGAGGTGATCCAACCCGAAATCGCTGACCTTGGTTTCATCCAAACGCAACTCCGTCAGACTTGTAAGCGCTTTGAGGTGCTCCAGTCCCGCATCGGTCACCCCATTGCAAGACAGGTCCAGAGTATCGAGGTTCGTCAGCCCCTTGATGTGTTCCAGGCCTGCGTCGCCGACCGCCGTGTGGCTCAGGTCAAGGATCCGGAGATTGGTCAGCCCCTTGAGGTGCCCCAGCCCTGTGCCCGTCACCTTAGTGTCATGCAGAACAAGTAGTCGGAGATTTACCAATCCTCCGAGGTGCTCCAGCCCAGCATCGCTCACCCTCGTGTTAGACAACCCTAACCGCCTAAGGTTCGTCAGCCCTTTGAGGTGTTCCAGCCCAGCATCGGTCAGATCGGTCATCGCCAATTCCAGATCTTCGAGGTTGACCAGCCCTTTGAGATGCCCCAGCCCGGCATCGGTCACCTTAGTGCCGGACAAGTACAGATTGTGGAGATTGGTGAGCCCTTTGAGATGTTCCAGCCCCGCATCGGTCACCTGGGTGTCTTCTGCGCAAACCTGTTCGAGTTGCGTCAATGCTTCGAGGTGTTTCAGCGCGGCATCGGTCACCGTGCTGTCCCTTAGATCCAGCACAGTAACCGGTTTGCCCGGACGATTTTCAGCGACGCCGACTCGGCCGCCGAGATTCTTAATCTCCGCAACCGCCTTTTCTTGCTCTCGATTTGCGCAGCCGTAGGTAATCACCGCAAACAGCAACACCAACAGCGGTATCAACATATGAAAGCGGTTCATAAGACCCTCCAAGTTAGTGGTGGCGAAGCGGTAACCATTGATTTGCCGGTGATTGCTACACGGGGTTCTTCGCTGGTGACGGCTACTGGAACACCTGTGCGGCGCACCGACGATTTGATTTTGATTCACTGAATCTGGCTTGTCAAGCCAGGCAGGTTTTCCAGAAATCGGCTCCGGCGGCCACGCGATTGTCCCTGGCAGTTTATTGACGGTTACGCCCTTCGGTCCACCCACCACCCAGCCGGTCTCGCGGAGGGCACCGAGGATGTGCTCCCGCTCGGCGCCGGCCAGCGTGACCGCCTCGCCAGTCGGCGCCGGGTCCTGCGCGGCCGCAGATTGCAAGTCGCCCAGCGGGACCTGAAGCGACGAGCGGTGGGAGTCGCCGGGCCCCCCCTCAGGGATAGCGTGGGCACGCGCAACGCGCCCGCCGTCCTTCCCGCGTGACTTCGTTCGGCCGATCCCAAAAGGCGATGGCCGATCAAGCGGCTTCCCGAAGCGTCTCCTCAAGTCGGTCGGTTTCCGACAATCGGGTCACGATCGAGAGCGCCTCGACCAGACGGAAGTCTTCCTCGCTCCACACGTCGGCCGTGTCGTCGAAGAGCGATACGAACTTCAGGGCCTCCGGCCCCACCGCTAAATGATTCAGATCGTACCAGGCCGTTACGACCTGGTTGACGATGGGCCTTGCGGCCGAACGGCTACCCGTGCTCAGAACGTACAGCAACGAGCTGCGAGCCGGGGTTCGCACGTGGAAATCGACGGTATACGCTCGCCCCGATCGGCCGGCTAATCGCTCGCCGCGGTCGAAGGGCAGTTCTCGCTCAGTGAGAAAGTCGGCAACCTCGTCCGTCGCCGATTCGACCGACCGTGTGCGGAAAGTAAACCAGAGGTCCGACACCCGCACGGCTGCCTGGGCGACCCGAGTTACGACGGCCGAAAAATCGTCTTCAGGATGAGCGCGGGCCAACAGCATCCCACGGTAGAACTCAATTCCGTGGTTCTGGCAGATGTCCTCAATGAAGGCCGTTTGCTTGGGGGACCGTCGCGGCGATACCGTCTGCATCCGCAACCATCCTGTGGTTTCTCCGAGGTCGGAGACAGTCACGATGCCGTCTTGGGCCTGGCAAAACAGGTCGATATTGTCGCCGTCGGGATACAGATAGGGCGTCCGAATGCGCTGATATTCCCCGTGTTGGGAGCACACGAACAGACCCCCGAGTGTCTCTGCCAGGATAGCATCAAACTCAGCGTTCGTTAGTGGCATGATTGGCGTAGCCGGCCTAGACGTGGGGGCTCAGGCATCCAAGTCCATTGTACTCAGTCGGTCAAAGAAGGGCGTGAGCGAGTCCCACCTTTTCTGACAATGTAGCAACAATATTGGGTTTCGCATGACCCCTGCCAGCTTGACTGGCAGGTGAAATAGATTGAGAAGCCAGCCAGGAGCGTGGCGCGACCGTCTTCCGACCCCTGCCGGCTCGTCCGGCAGGTGAAGGAGACTGCTGGCTAGAGGAGCTCTCCAATCTGGTTCACCTGCCGGACGAGCCGGCAGGGGTCCTGAAGGATCGGAGATTCAGTTTAGCCTCCAATCTCGTTCACCTGCCAGACAAGCTGGCAGGGGTCCTAACGCGCCTTATTCGTGGCGTTACACACTAGCCCGAAGCGCAAGCGAGGGCCTGGCATCAAGTTACCCTCGCTTGCGCTTCGGGCTATTGTATACTCGGCCCGTTATTGTGAACGCTCGGCGAGCCACTGGACGACTTGCGGCCAGAGCTCCTTCTGGGCCTTCGAGCCCATCGCCAGGCCGATGTGGCCGGCCGAGAGGCGGAGCGTCTTGCGGTCCGGCGATGCGACCAGCTCGGTGAACGGCTCGCTCTGGGACGGCGGCACCAGGTCGTCGCGGGTGGCCAGCAGGTTCAGCACCGGGCAGGTGATGTCCTGCAGGTAGATCATCTGCCGGCCCACCTGCAACTGGCCCTTCACCAGCCGGTTCTGCTGGTAGAGATACTTGACGAACTCGCGGTAGATCTCGCCGGGCACGGCGATATTGTCGTTGAGCCAGGTCTCCATGGTGAGGAACTCGTTGACGAACCGCTGGTCGTCGGCCCGCTCCCAGAGCGCGGTCGGCTTCTCGATCAGATTGCCTACGGGTTTCAAGAGCAGGAACGCCGCCTGGAGGAACTCCGCCGGGCAGTTGCCGTAGGCGGCCACGAAGGCGTCGACGTCGAAGTTGGCCTCGTCGGACCAGAGGTTCAGCAGGCCCTCGCGGGTGGAAAAGTCGATGCCCGCGGCCAGCAGCATCAGGTTCCGCACCTGCTCCTGGTGGAGCGACGTGAAGATGGCACTCAGGGTCCCGCCCATGCAGTAGCCGAGGATGTTCGCCTGCGGGGAGCCGGTCCGCTGGGCCAGGTAGTCGCAGATGTCGAGCATGTAGCCGTTGACGTAGGTGTCGATCGAGTTGTGCCGGTCGGCGTCGGTCGGCTTGCCCCAGTCGATGAGGTAGGTGTCGAAACCGGCGCGGACGAAGTGGCCGACGACGCTCTTGTCGGGGAGGATGTCGAGGATGTAGGGGCGGTTCACCAGGGCGAAGACGAACAACATCGGCGTCTTGTACTTCGGCGGCCGGTCGCTGAGGTAGTGCAAGACCTTGAGACGGTCTTTCTCGTAGACCACCTCCGAAGGCGTCGCCCCCTTCCTGACCTTCTGCGCCTGCTGCCAGAGCGTGGGAAATTTCGCCATGCGGCGGAAATTGGCCAGCGACTCGTCGACCATCGCCCGCTGGGCCGCGAACCATTGCTCGAAGAAATTAGGAGAGTCGCTCATGGTGTTAGGGCCCGTGTAACCGTTCACAGCCTGGAAAGTAGCAGGCACACTCCGTGTGCCGTCCGCTCAAGCGGACAGGTGACAAGGCGGACGGCACACGGAGTGTGCCTGCTACTATAACGCGGCCCGTGAACGGTTACGGGCCTGTCGTTGCTCTTTCCTCTTTGCCCAAGGTATTGTTCTACAGGCCCTTACTCTCGCACGCTGCTACGGCCACCGGGTTTTCGTCCCCGCCTGGCCTTGGCCCCGTCCTCGGCCGGCCGGCGAGAAGCGCCTTCCGGCGAGTCGGGCTCCTCGGCGTCCAGACGGGCCTGGATCTCCTCCAGCCGGGAGAGAATCTCTTGCGTGTCGCGTGCTGCCCGCTCTTCCAGGCCGCGAATCCGCGCGATCAACTGGTCGAAGTCCTGGCGGCTGACCGCCTGGAACGTGTTCTGCAAGCGGCTGAAGAACTCGTTGAGCTGCTTGCGGACCTCGATGCCGCCGCTGAGCGACTGCCGTATCCCGTCCAGGAACTCCGGGGAGTGCATCCAGCGCTCGAAGAACTCGCTCCAGGCCCCCAGGTAGCTGGCGCGGACCTGGCGACCCATGTCCGCCGGCGGGGCCATAGAAGGCACGGACCAGCCCGCGGCCATCATCTTGGTCGCCAGTTCGCTCCATGCCTTGAAAAGATCGCTTCCCTGGCGGCCTTCGCCGTGCTGGCGGTCTTCGTCGCTCATGGTTGTCGTCCTCGGAAGTCCCCTCTCCCTCCGGGAGAGGGTTAGGGTGAGGGGAATTGCCAACGATCATACTACCACTATAAACCCGCCCCGCAGCAAACGTGCCCAGGAATTGCTGGATCAGGGGTGAGTCCCCCTCACCCCTACCCTCTCCCGGAGCAACATTATGCATCAGCTAGCATTGACAGCCAAATCGTCTTGCCACATCGGGAGCAATCGACCCAGACTACCACGATTGGTCGCCGACCTGGCGCGAAACTTCACGCCTTGTTGACGTAAGTCCTTATTTGACGGTCGAATTCTGCTAGCAGTGATAGCTGATGCATAATGTTGCGGAGGGAGAGGGGGACTGTTTCCGCTCTCGGCCGGACAGGTCAGACCCGCTCCACGGCCAAGGCTACGGCTTCCCCGCCGCCGATGCAGAGCGAGGCGATGCCGATCTTCCCCTTGCGCTGGGCCAAGGCGTTGAGCAACGTCACCAGCACGCGGGCCCCGCTGCAACCGATCGGGTGGCCATAGGCGGCCGCCCCGCCGTAGACGTTCAGCTTCTCGTGCGGGACCTTGATCTCCTTCATCACCGCCATGGCCACTACGGAAAACGCCTCGTTGACCTCGAACAGGTCCACGTCCTCGACCTTCAAGGCGAGCTTCTTCAGGAGGTTGTCCACGGCACTGACGGGGGCCAGGGTGAACCACTCCGGCTCGCGGGAGAAAGTGGTGTAGCCGAGGATCCGGGCTTGCGGCTTGACGCCCAGCTCCCGCACCTTCTCCGCCGAGAGCACGATGATCGCCGCCGCGCCGTCGTTGATGCTCGATGCGTTGCCGGCGGTGACCGTACCCTCTTTGCCGAAGGCCGGGCGCAGCGCCCGCAGCTTCTCCTCGTTGAAGCGGGTCAACTCTTCGTCCCGGTCGACCGTCACGGTTCCCTTGCGGTCGGCGATCTCGACCGGCGTGATCTCCGCGGCGAGGATGCCCGACTCTTGGGCCGCAATGGCCCGCTTGTAGCTGGCCACCGCGAAATCGTCCTGGTCCTTGCGGGAGAAGTGGCACTTCTCCGCGCAGCGGTCGCCGCAAATGCCCATGTGCAGGTTGTTATAGACGTCCCAGAGGCCGTCCCGGATCATGGAATCGACCAGCTCGCCGTTGCCCATGCGGTAACCCGTGCGGGCCTTCAAGAGCAGGTAAGGCGCCTGGGACATGTTTTCCGTGCCCCCGGCGACAACGACCTGGGAGTCGCCGCACTGGATGGCCTGGGACGCCAGCATCACGGACTTCAGACCCGAGCCGCAAACCTTGTTGACGGTGGTTGCACCAATCGAGGGAGCCAGGCCGGCCCCGATGGCGACCTGCCGGGCGACATTCTGCCCCAGGCCGGCGCCGACGACATTGCCGAAAATCACCTCGTCGATCCGGCCGGGATCCACGCCCGCCCGCTTCAGGGCGGCCTTGACGGCCACACTCCCCAGAGTGGCGCGGACACTTCCGCAAGCGATCCCATGAATCCACCGATCGGCGTCCGTGCTCCTCCCGCCAGAAAAACCTCGCGGATCATACAAGCCCTTTCCTAGAGTGAAAAATGACGGTGAATCGAAAACGGGGCCTGATGCCGAACCGCACCAGGCCCGCTAGAGGTCAGGCAGTAGGGTGGGTCGAGCGAAGCGAGCCCCACCAATTGCCAGGCGAATGCTCTTGGTAGGGCTCGCTTCGCTCGACCCACCCTACGCCTAAAGCCCGCCTCACCGTTCCCGGCGAAAGGCTCAGGTCGTGCCGTTAGTGTGCGTCGTGCAGAGTCTCTTGGCCAGTCCGGCCCACGACTCGACGACCTTCTTGTTGGCCTGCAACACCGCCTCGGCATTGATTCGCAACGCCCCCAGGGCGGTCTCCCAAAGCTCCTTGGTCTTGGCCTGCGCGTCGGGACCCGTGTCGGCCTGCCGGGCATCGAAGGCCTTTTGCAGCAAGTCCATGCCGGTATGGGCGTTCTGCTCCATCATCTTCAGCGCTTCGTCGACGTTCTTCTGGGCGGTCGTCATGGCCTCGGCCATCACCTCTTCCGTCTTCTTCTGCCAGCTCTGCGGCGTACCCAGGCCGGTGAGCATGTTGGTGAACCAGCGGGCGGACTCCTCCTGGAACTTCGCGCCCGTCTTCAGGGCCGAATCGAACATCCCCATGGCCTGAGTGAACAGTTCGCCCGGATCGTTCTTCACGGTGGACATTTTCGTACTCCTAATGGGTTAACGGTTGGCGGATCAGGTTATGTCCATCTTACGCCGCCATAGGCCAGGCGTCAATGGTATTTTGTGCGTTTGCACAAAGCCGCAAGATCACGAAGCAGGTCACTTCACCACCGCAATTCGGCCATCTCGCTCACGGTCTCTTCGGAAGCTCGGTTGCATGATTTGCAAATGCAGCAGACTTCACCACCTCCGAGGCGTGCAGTTACCCACTACTCTTGCTTGTCGAGTTGCCTCTGAAGCTCGGAGACCCGAGCCTGCAATTCTTCCACGGTCTGTCGCAGATCCCCGTTGGTTTCGCGCGCTGCATTGCCAACGGGTTCGCTAGGCGGTGGTCCGGCGGCCGCGGGCCGCTCCGGCTCGGCCCGACTGGCCGAGAACAGCGGCGGGACGAAAGGCCCCATCATAAACCGAGCCCAGTCGGTACCCATCGGCAGTGTAGCCTGAAGCCCCATCGCTTGCCGGAGATAGAGGTCGAATTGACGCTGCGAAACCAGAAACGCCTTGAGCGCCTGGTTGAAGTATTTGTCGACGAAGTCGCGGACAATCGGCTCGTTGGCACGGATCAACTGGTGCAGCAACTCGACGGGAAAGATCCCCAATTTGGGTGGATCTTGTTCGAGGATGATCTGGGCCAGGACCTTGGCCGTCAGGTCGTCGCCCGTCTTGGAGTCCGTTACGTGGACGTTGCGCCCGCTGCGGATGAGGGAGAAAATCTCCTCCAGCGTCACGTGCCTGCTGCGGGTGACATCGTAGTATCTGCGATTGGGATACTTCCTCAACTCGATCGGCGAACTGTTGGACGCCTTGTCATCACTCATGGCGGCACGCCCTCTTTATAGGGATTATACCTGGGTGAACAAGCCCCTCACTCTTCCCGCCGGTACGATAGAACTGACCAAAGCCACGAAGAATCCCATCTTAGAACAGCTTATCACGCAATTGCAGACGAAACAAGGGTCCCAATCCGTCCAAGATATTCCGGACGGATTGCCAATCCGTCCTACGGGGGTGCTAAACGGCTTTCCACAGCAAGAACGCACGGGTTAGATCCGGGACAAAGCCGACCTGTATGGTGCAATCGCACAACGATCCTTGCCCGTTTGCACACAACCCTCTATGATGTTCTTGGGGACCTCCGGCGGGATCGAGGCGCAATACCTGGGAGCAAAAACAGTGGAAATCCATGGAAAAGTAGCCGTGGTGACGGGCGCCGGCAGCGGCATCGGCAAGTCCGTCGCCGAGGAGTTGGCGCGGCGCGGCGTCGCCCACCTGGCCATGGTGGACCTCAGCCCGGCCGTCGAGGAAGTGGCCGCAGCGCTAGGCCGGCAGAACGGAAAGGAGCGGAAGGTCGTCGAAGCCTTCGTGGGCGACGTGACCGACGACGCCTTTCGCCGGAAGGTCTTCGACCACCTGGCGGCGTCGGGCGACGTGCCGGCGATCTGCGTGCCGGCGGCCGGCATTACCCGCGACGCGCTGTCGGTGCGGCTGGACAAAGCGACCGGCCAGGCCCTGCTCTACCCGATCGCCGACTTCCGCAAGACCTTGGAGATCAACCTGGTCTCGCCGGTCTACTGGGCCCTGGAGATGGTGGCGCGGATCGCCGAAGACCGCCATAAGCGCGGGCTAGGCCGTTGGGGACCGCCGGAACACCCCACGGGCACCGCGATCTTCATCGGCTCCGTCTCATCGCAGGGCAACAAGGGCCAGATCGCCTATGCGGCGACCAAGGCAGGCTTGGAAGGCGCCGCCGCCACGCTGATGAAGGAAGCCATCTTCTACGGCGTTCGCTGCGGCGTGATCCATCCGGGCTTCACCGACACGCCCATGGTCCGCGCCCTGGGCCAGGAATACATCGACAACCGCATCCTGCCCTTCACCCAACTCCGGCGCTTGATCCGCACCGAGGAAATCGCCGACGCGATCTGCTTCATGATCGCCAATTCGGCCGTCAGCGGCGAGCTCTGGGCCGACGCCGGCTGGCACCCGTCAGCTTGAGGGAAAGAAGTTAGGAGTTAGGAGTTAGAAGGAAGGAGTCCTGTTCTTCGGGCTTCCTTGTTTGGGTATTCCGGGTTTCGGCTGGGTCGAAACGGCCGGACATACGACGCCCTCCAAGGGATCGTGCGGCGCCGCCAGGCCGAACAGGCAAGAGGAAGCGTACTGGATACCGAGAGGTATGCTTTCTCTTCTCTGGTTCCGCTCTATCGGTCGTTCCTTCCACGCACCCAAGTCCCAGAAGGCCCCTTTGTTTCGGGCTGTCGTGATTGCCTTGTTTCCATACTGCCTCCTTCTAACTCCTAACTCCTAACTCCTAGCTTCTAACTCCTAACTTCTAACTCCAACCTGGCAGGCGTACTTCATGCCGTCGACGGCCGTGCGGCCGTAGAAATCGCAGCCGGCGTTCTGGCTCAACAACTGGCTGGCCGCGGCCCCGCCGACCATGATCGAGACGCTGTCCCGCAAGCCGGCCTCCCGGATGGCCGCCACCGTGGCGGCGACCGACTTGAAGCAGGTGGTCAACAAAATGCTCATCCCCACGACCGACGGTTGGTGCTTGCGGACCGCCTCGACGAAGCGGGCCGGCGCGACGTTGACGCCCAGGTCGATCACCGCGAAGCCCACGCCGCGGAGCATCATCACCACGATGTCCTTGCCGATGTCGTGGACGTCGTACTGCACCGTGCCCAGCACGGCGGTGGCCCTGGGCACCGGCTCGGACGAGCCGACCAGGTGCGGCTCCAGCTCGGCCATGATGCCCTTCATAATCATCCCGCCGAACATCAGGTCGGGCAGGAAGCAATCGCCCTCGTTGAAGCGGTTGCCCAGATCGACCATGCCCCGGTTGCACTCGGCCAGCACTTCGGCCGGCGGCACGCCTCCAGCCAGTTTTTCGCGGAGCAGCGTCTTCACCTCGTCTTCCCGGCAATGGGCCACGGCCTCGGCCAGGCTGATGTCGTGCGTCATGGGGGGCGTCCTCGGGGTCTGCAAGACAACCAACACGCTCTGAACTACCAGGCTATTCTACCAGCATCCCCAGGCTCGCACCACCAAGCGGCGGTCACACGGCTAGGGCCCGTAAAACAATAAGTTGGGCAAATATGAAAGCGCAACGAAGCGACATGGCCCGGCCGGTCCTTGCACGTTCCTCATTCCGGTTCATCCGGCTAACGCGTGCGCGGAACGATACCCGCGCACGGGAGACGGCGATGGCGTGGACACGGAGTATAATTCCTCTTCTCTGTTCCCGGCTTGAGGCTAGGCGATGTCTCCACCTACCATCGCTCGATCCAGGGGACCTCCACGCCTGTCCGGCGACATAGGTCTACCGCTGCGTCATACGCTGTCATATTCTTTAACGTCGCCCAAAGCTGTATCTGGTTCCCAACAAAACCGCACTTGAAGCACCGACATAAACCGCGGGCCAGATTTGCCGAGAACGATCTGCTGTGCGGCGACTGCGAACCATGCACCGGACATGGCCCCCGAAACTGGCCCGTCGCCGCGCCTTTCGCGGCGAAACCCAGCAGCTCCAGGACTTTTTCCATCGGCACACGCGCCGCAACCGCACGGTAATCGACGCCAGGCATGAAATCCCTCCTTGCCAATCATCGCGGAACAGAGAAGAGGAACTATACTCTGTCTCCTCGCTAACGGACTCTCACGTCCGTGAGGATGCGCCGACGTACGCTTGGGTCGCATGAGCCCTCATTCCTTCGGTTTCCCCAGCAACTGCTCGACTCGGGCGCGGAGGTCGTCCCGGCCCGACTCGGCATCCTCCTTGCACACCACCGGGACGCCGATCATGTTCTTTCCCAGGGCGTCGAGGACGGGCCGGGCGTCGTGCGACCGTCCCACGCTGACCACCCCCTGGCGAGTCTTGATCTGCTCGCCCTTGTCCGGTCCCTTGGTGACGCGAATGTGGATCATGGCGGTGGATACCTCGCACCCGGTCTCCCCCTGTCGTTGTGTTCGGGTGCTTCCGGCGAATTGGGGAATTGCAGCGGGATTGGACTTTCAATATATTGGCTGACAGGGAGAGTGACAATAACCCTCTGAAAAGCGGGGGTTGCCGTCATGCTGCCGCTGGCCGTAGCAGGCACACTCCGTGTGCCGTCCGCCCGCGGTGGCGGAAAAGCGGACGGCACACGGAGTGTGCCTGCTACATTGAATGCGGACGGCACACGGAGTGTGCCTGCTACATGGAAGAGGGGGGAACCATCCTATGCCCGCTACAGTCACCCTGAAGGTCCATACCGGCCCTCTGACGGGCCAACGGTTCGTCTTCGAGGACCGCACCACGTGTATCCTGGGCCGGGCCGAGGACTGCGATCCGCGGCTGCTCTGCAAGCCGGAGGAGCCCAAGGCCCCGGAGAACCGCAAAATCTCCCGCCACCACTGCCTGCTGGACATCAACCCGCCGGACGTCCGCATCCGCGATTTCGGCAGCCTCAACGGCACCTATGTCAACGGCCAGAAGATCGGACAGCGCCCCAAGGGCCAGACGGTGGAAGAGGCTTCCGCCGCCCGTTACCCCGAATACGACCTCAAGGACGGCGACGAGATCCGCCTGGGCGAGATCGTGTTTCGCGTCGGCATTCAGATGCCTATTGTCTGTAGCGAGTGCTCGGCCGAGATCCCGCAGGCCGAGCTGGACGCGGCCGCGGGCCAGACCATGGCCTGCCTCTGCCGGCAGTGCCAGATCAAGCTCCAGCAAGCCGCCAGCCCCCATCGCACCATCGCGGAGCCGGTGAAACTCTGCGTCAAGTGCGGACGCGACGTCAGCCAGGAGGCGGGCGCCAACCGGCCGGGCGAGTTCCTTTGCCCCCGCTGCCGCGACAACCCCTTCGAGCTGATCCGCCAGCTCCTCGAACAGGCCGGCCACAAGGACCAGCAGCTCCTGGCCATCGAAGGATACCAGATCGTCAAGGAACTCGGCCGCGGCGGCATGGGAGCCGTCTACCTGGCTCGGCACGAGAAGTCGGGCAAGCAGGTCGCGCTGAAGGTCATGCTGCCCAAGGTGGCCGCCAGCCAGCGGGCCACCGAGAGTTTCCTCCGCGAAACGCTCAACACCCAGGCCTTGCAGCATCCCCACGTGGTCCGCCTCTGGGAGTCGGGCTGCTCGCGGGGGACCTTCTTCTTCACCTTGGAATACTGCGACGGCGGCAGCGTGGACAAGCTCATGGCCCGCCGCGGCGGGCTGCTCACGCTCGACGAGTCCCGGCCGATCATCCTCCAGGCCCTGGATGGTCTGCACTACGCCCACACGGTCGAGATCCCGCACGTGAGGCTCAAGGACGGCAGCATGGGCCGCGGCCACGGCCTGGTGCACCGCGACCTCAAGCCCCAGAACATTTTTCTCGCCACGGCGGGCGGTTCGCGCGTGGCCAAGTTGGGCGACTACGGGCTGTCGAAAGCCTTCGACATGGCCGGGCTGAGCGGCCACACCTGCACCGGCGAGGTCGCCGGGACGCCGCAGTTCATGCCCCGCCAGCAGGTTCAGCGGTTCAAGGAGGTCCGCCCGGAGGCCGACGTCTGGGCCATGGCCGCCGCCTTGTACAACATGCTCACCGGCTGTTTCCCCCGCGACTTCCCCCGCGGCCGTGATCCCTGGCAGTTGATCCTCGAAACCAGCGCCGTCCCCATCCGCCAACGCAATCCGGCGATCCCCGCCAGGCTGGCCAAGGTGATCGACCAGGCCCTGGTGGATGAGCCGGACGTTGAGTTCAAGACGGCGGCCGAGCTGAAGCAGGCATTGACACAGGTGATGTAATGGGCGCCGTCAGTTACGCGGGCCTGAGCGACGTGGGCCGGCTTCGCGAGGCCAACGAGGACCGCTGGTTCGCCGATCCCCGCCTGGGGCTCTACCTGGTGGCCGACGGCATCGGCGGCTCGGCGGCCGGCGGGGTGGCCTCGCAGATCGTGGCCGAGGTCTTGCCGCGGCTCCTCTGGCGCAGGCTGCAAGGGGCCGAAGCCCCCGCCCATGCGGAACTGGCCGAGCAGGTGTCGGCGGCCCTGGTCGAGCTGAGCGAGCGGCTGCGGGAGGAAAGCTGCCGAGCCCTGGGCCTCAAGGGCATGGGCTCCACCGTGGTGTTGACGCTCCTGCACGATCGGCAAGCCGTGGTGGCCCACATGGGCGACAGCCGCGCCTACCTGCTGCACGCCGGCCGCCTCAAACAACTGACCAACGACCACACCATCTCGCAGTTGCTGGTCGACCACGGCAAGCTGGCGCCCGACGAGGCCGCCAGCCACCCCACCCACGGCCAGTTGACGCGCTTCGTGGGCATGGCCACCGAGGCCCTCCCGGAAACGGCGAGCATCGAGCTGGCCCCGGGCGATCGCCTGCTGCTTTGCAGCGACGGCCTGACGGGCATGCTCAGCGACGGGCAGATCCTGGAGATTCTCAGCCAGCCGCTCGACCCCGACGATGCCTGCCGGCGCCTGATCGCCGCCGCCAATGAAGCCGGCGGCAAGGACAACATCACGGCCCTGATCGTGGCGGTCGGCAACGGCGATAAGGACCTGTAAAACAATATATTCCCCAAAATCCCGGCCAACTCCCGAACATAGCTCCAGGAGAGAAAGCACCACGGGTCTTGCGGGATTTGCGCGGGAGACAGCGATAGGCGAGAAAGAGGAACCAGAGAAGAGGAACCCGTATTTCTCGGTGCAAGGTACGGGTTCCTCTTCTCTGTTCGGCGCCGTCGGGTGGCCCAATTCCGTGTTCCAAACCGCATTTCCACCCGCTGCGACGCACCCAAATCCCGGAAGACCCGGCACCATTTAGCTCCTCAAGGCTCCACCAGCGAAGTACAATGGCGCCCGGCAATGACGCCGCTTTTCATCGTAATTCGGAGTCTCCGCCATGTCTGTCCGAGTTCGATGCACCCATCCCGATTGCGGCCAGCCGTATCAGGTTCCCGACGAGCAGCTCGGCCATATGGTCGTCTGCCAGAAGTGCCGGCGATCGTTCATCCTGGCTGCTGTCAGCCGGGAGACGGCCGCATCGGCCGGCCCGTCGGATACGGGCAAGTCAGCCCCACCGCCGCCGATCCGCCGCACCGTTGCGGAGCCGCCCCCGCCGCCGATCCGCCGTACTCTCGCCGACCCACCCCCGCCGCTCCGCCAGCCTTCCGCCGCGGCGCCCGCCAAGAAGGATTCGGCCGGCCAGGAGGCGGGAGTGCCGGCGAAGATCGGGCGGTTCGAGGTCCAGAAGCGGCTGGGGGCCGGGGCCTTTGGCCAGGTCTACCGCGCCCGCGACCCGCTGCTGGACCGCGAGATCGCCCTGAAGGTGCCCCACGCCTCGACGCTCCAATCGGAGACCCGCCGGGCCCGGGTGTTGACCGAGGCCAAGGCGGCGGCCCAACTCCGCCATCCGAACATCGTGCCGGTCTATGAAGCCGGGCGGGATGGCGAGACGTACTACATTGCCTCGGCCTTTATCGAGGGCCAGACGCTGGAAGACGCCATCGACCGGCAGCGGCCCGGCTTCCGCCAGGCGGCCAAGCTGGTGATGGACCTGGCCGGGGCGCTGGATTACGCCCACGAGTTGGGCGTCGTTCACCGCGACGTGAAGCCGGCCAACATCATGTTGGACCGCAAGGGCAACCCATGATGCTCGATTCATGGGCCCCGACCGCGGCTCAAAGTAGCAGGCACACTCCGTGTGCCGTCCGCCCGTGATGGCGGAAAGAGCGGACGGCACACGGCGTGTGCCTGCTACCTTACTGCGAACGCTTACACACAGTATTTCCCCCGCCCTTCACCTTCCCGCCGCAGGCGGGGCACGTCAGATTTCGGCTCTTCCGCTTCCAGGTCCAAACCCAGAGCGGCCTCGGACGTTCGTAGTCCCGCCTTCAGGCGGCGTGCAGGAAGAGTTGTTCGTAGTCCCGCCTTCAGGCGGCATTCCGCCTGAAGGCGGTACTGCGAGCGGCCTCGATTTCCCGCCGGCTGCCGTCTCGGCGCGTCAGCCGCGGCGCGGCGTCTTGCAAGAGCCTGGGCGTCGGCCCTCGTTGTTACGCACAAGTCGAGCGTAGACCCCATCCACCTTGTGTGGATGGTGGACAAGATTGGCGGCTAAGTGGCAAAACATGTACAAGCCAGACCCCATCCGGCTTGCCCGGATGGTGAATCAGATTGCCTGGCTGCCGCAACTCGCCTCGGCAGCCGCCAATCTTCTTCACCCACGTGACGAGCACGTGGGGGTCGGCCGTTTCGCGTTTGCCTCCCTTAGCCAATCAATCTTGTTCACCAGCGGGACAAGCCCGCTGGGGTCCAAAACGAGGCATTAGCCCCGGGAGCCCGGCCGGCCGGACCTTCCCAGCGGGCGGCGGCTGTGGTACGGTAGGGGCATGAACTACCGCAGCTTCGGACGGACCGCTTGGCAGGTCGGCGAAATCGGCTATGGAATGTGGGGCATGGCCGGTTGGACGGGCTCGGAAGACCGGCAGTCGCTGGAGTCCCTGAGCCTGGCGGTCGAGTCGGGCGTGAACTTCTTCGACACGGCCTATGCTTACGGCGAGGGTCACAGCGAGCGGCTGCTGGGCCAGATCGTCCGCCGCCACCCGCAATCAAGGCTCTATGCGGCGACCAAGATCCCGCCCAAGAACCGCCAGTGGCCTTCGCGGCGCGGGTCGCAGCTTGACGACGTCTTCCCGCCCGACTATATCCGCCTGATGACCGAAAAAAGCCTGGAGAACCTGGGCCTGGATTGCCTCGACCTCCAGCAGTTCCACGTCTGGGAAGACTCCTGGGCAACTGACCAGCGATGGCAACGGGCCGTGGACGACCTGAAACGTCAAGGCCTGGTCCGCGCCGTCGGCATCAGCATCAACCGTTGGGAGCCGGCCAACGCGCTCCAGACCCTGCGGACCGGGCTGATCGACGCGGTGCAGGTGATTTACAACATTTTCGACCAGTCGCCCGAAGACCTTCTCTTCCCGCTCTGCCAGCAGCTCGGCGTGGCCGTGATCGCCCGCGTGCCGTTGGACGAGGGCTCCCTGACCGGCACGCTGCGGAGCGATTCCCGCTGGCCCGAGGGCGACTGGCGGAACAGCTATTTCGTTCCCGAGAACCTGGCTGCCACCGTCCAGCGTGTGGACCGCCTCAAGCCGCTGGCGCCTGAGGGCACGACGCTTGCGGAGATGGCCCTGCGATGGATCCTTGCCAACCCTGCCGTGTGTACGATCATTCCGGGGATGCGCAAGGAGCGCACGTCCGCTCGAACCTGGCCGCCAGCGGCGCCGGGCCGCTTTCGCCCAGCCTGATGCAGGAGTTGAAGCGCCATCGCTGGGACCGCCGGCCGACGGACTGGTCCCAGTAATCGCACGAAGTTGTGGTGCAGGCGTCCCGCCTGCGTTTTTTAGGGCAGGCGGGACGCCTGCACCACAAAACCTGGTCCAACTTATTGTTGTGCGGTCGCTTTGCGTCGGCGGCGTCGGGCCAAGGGGAATGCTAGCGAACCGTCGCGGGCCCTTCGCCGACCGGCCGGCGGCCGGCCAGCCGCTCGATCTGCCGCTGCACGGCCGGATCACGGTCATGCCGGGCAATCTCCTCCACGCGGCTGAGCATCGTCGGGTCGCCGGTCGTGGCCAAGAGCGTCAGCGCCGCCAGCCGCACTTCCGCGTCGTTGTCCTGGGTCAGCCGCAACAGCCAGGGCATGGCGTCGATCGAGTGCAACTGCGGCAGATTCCGCACCAGTTGCTTGCGGACTTCCGGGTCGGGATCGAAGAGCCGCCGGGCCAGGTCCAAGTTGACCTCGGAGAAGCCCCGCCGGATCAACTCCGCCCGGGCCTCGGCCGCCGTGGGCGACTCGACCGACTGCAACGAGCGCATCACGTCGGCCGTCTCCATCAACGTCCATCGGCGGCGCGCCCGCTCGGAATCGTCCCCGGTTTCCGCACGGGCGGCCAAGGGAGATCCGGCAGCCGGCGTTTCCGCCGTTGGCGAGGGCGGAAAAGGGGACAGTCCCCATTTGCCGCGACCAACCTTCGGTCGGTGCCCGCCCGGAGGGTGCTTCGCACAAATGGGGACTGTCCCCTTTTCCGGCCATGGCTGGCCCCGGCGACGCGCGGCCCGGATTCCGCGCTGCCAGAGATCCGTCATCGGGCAATATGACGTCCGCCGGAAAGAGCAGGGACGACCCGGCGGTACCATCGGCCCGGGCGCTCGGCAGCAGGGCTGGTGAAGCGTCGGCATCGGCCGGTTTTGCGGCCTGGGCGGCTGTCTGCTGCCGGGCTTGGAGATCGCCGGTCAAGAGCCGCTGTTGGCCAACGGTGGCGTGGAGGATGTGGTCGCAATCGGCTAACACGGCCGGCCGATCGACAACGCGGCCGTCCAGCGGTTGGCAGAGGATCTCCGCGGCCAGGTCCGCCGCCACCGCGCGAGCGGCCGGGCCGAAGGAGGGAAGTCGTCGAGCCAACTGGCTGGCCAGTGCGGCAAGCTTCGGCGAACCGGCAGGGGAGGGCTGACGGGCCCAGTCACGGACTTCCTTCCAGAGGAGGTGTTCGGCCGGCCGGGCAACGCTCTCTCGCGCCGACCCGAGGGCTTCAGCAGTCGCTGGAATCCCCGCTTCTCCCAGATTTCCCAGTTGCTCCAGGACCGCCTCGCACTGATTGTCCGCCGCGCCGGCAAGTTGCCACCGCCAGTAGGCGGCCAGGAGGTGGTCCAAGGAGGCAGCCAAGGTAATGACTAGACCAACGGCGGCTGCCAGAGTTACCAGCAGAGCCACCAATCGCCGTAGATTTCCCGGTTGTGGCATGATGTTTCCCCGCGTCTGCCTATCTCGGCGTCACCGCGTCCCTGCCCGTCGATGGGGGCCGCATTGTCCGCAAATCGCCTCGGGACCACAAGGCCACTCGGGGCTGGCATAATGTACGGCCTCTTCGCTGCGGGAGACCTTGAATAAATCGAAAGAGACGCGGTGACGCGGCGACACGGAGACGCGGTGATTTCCCCGCATCTGTCCATCTCCGAGTCACCGCACCCCCATGTCTCGCCGGGTCGCCCATCCTGCAAACTCGCCGCAAACTACCTACTCATCCCACACATCCAGTATCCGATACCATCGGAAAAATTTGACTGACCACTCAGACCCGTACAAGCCGAATATTCAGAGGCACCCTTCGACGCGACGTTCGGAAATCCGAGGGAGATGATGAAATCCGCACCGAGAATCAAGTCGCTTGCCACCACCTGCCGCCATCGCACGAGGCGGGGGCCGCACGTTCTCTTGGCGGCAGCGTTCTTGACGGGTCTGTGGGCCCTTTCCGCGATGGCGGCCAAGGCCCAGACTCCGGCCGCCGGCGAGGATCCCCTCAAGGCCTCCAGCAGCCGGGCGGCGCAGGAAGAGGCCCGGCAGTCGCTCCCCTCCGAGAAGCTCGACGCCGAAGCCCAGGCGAAAATCGATACCGTGTTGGCCAACGTCAGTCTCTTCCGCCGCTTGCCGGTGCGGGTCATCCAGTGCGACCCCGATTTCTACCTGCTCTTGGTCCGGCATCCGGACATCGTGGTCAATATCTGGCGGCTGCTGGGCGTGACCCGCATGTCGCTGGAGCAGACGGGGCCCTGCACCTTTCGCGTGACCGACGGCACCGGCACGGTCGGCACGCTCGAGTATCTCTACCGCAGCCCGGATACCGAGGTGGTCTACGCGGAAGGGAGCTACGAAGGGCCGCTGTTCGGCAAGAAGATCCATTGCAAGACGCTGGCGATCCTCAAGTCGGGTTATGTGCTAGAGGCCGACGGCCGCTCTTACATCATCAGCAGGCTGGACACCTTTATGAACGTGGAGAACCTGGGAGCGGAAATCCTCACCAAGACCTTTCAACCCTTGGTGTGCCGCGCCGCGGACATCAATTTCACCCAGACCGCCGGCTTTGTCGGCAGCCTCTCGCGCACCGCGGAGCTCAACCCGACCGGGTTGCAGCGGCTTTCGGGCAAGTTGGTCAGGGTCCCCGCAGACGTGCGGCAGGAGTTCGCCCAGGCGACCGAACGGGTCGCCCAACGGGCGGCGGCCCTGCCTGAGCGGACGGCCCAGCGCCCGCCGCTGCCCTACCGCAAGAGCGATCTGCCGCCCCCCTGCGAGCCCCGCCTGGCCGAGCGCCCGACGACGACGCAGTGAGCAGTCGTTAGTGGTCAGTGGCCAGTGGTTAGTGGCTAGTCAGTAGGGTGGGACAAGGCCGCCTTGGCGGCCGCCGGCCCACCGGGAGTGGTCCAGCCACTGACTACTAGCCGCTCTCTCCTGGTGGGCCGGCATCGCTTACGCGAGCTTGTCCCACCCTACTCGCTGAGACCCAAGACCTCATTCCCACATCGCCTGCGACATGCTCACGGCCAGCGGAACGGCGAAAAACAGGGGTCCCCACGCGCCCAGCGCCGGGCTGACGCCAAATGCCGAAATCGTGCCCAGGTGCTGAAAGGCCATCACCACCACCGTGAAGGCCGCCACCACCACCATGCACAGGCCGATGGCAAAGAACACGTTGCGGCTCTCCCGGGTCAGCACCAGCGGCAGGCCCAGGAACAACAGCGTGATGTCCAAAAGCGGCTGCACGAACCGCCGGTGGATCGTGACCCGCACGTTGGCGCCGAAATCGTTGGCCCGGTTGCGCAGTCCGGCGATCAGTTGGGACGTCGAGGCGAAGTCCAGCCAGCAGTCGCGGCCGCACAACTGGTCGAAGCTGATCTCGCTGGCGACAAAGCAGCCGTCGGGCGGCAGCCATTGGGGGTTGTCGCGGGGAGTGAAGATCACCGCATGCCCCTCCAGCGAGAGCGATGCCTTGTGGACCAGGTCCTTGGGGTTGCTGACGCCGTGCAGCAGGTAACCGACCGGATGATGCCCGTCGGCCGCCTTGAAATAGGCCACTTCGGCCGTGAGCATCTTGCCGTAGGCGTCCAGCGCGGAGGGCAAGAGGAAATCGGGCTTGGTGATCCTCAGGTGATCGCGGTACGCCGACTCGCCGCGGAGCCAGATGTTGGTCTGGTTGTCGTAGCGGTACTGCACGTCACAGGGCTTGTCGCCGACCAGGTCCTGCGGGCGGCGGGCCAACTCGTCGCCGATTCGCGGGATCACCAGCTCGCGGTTCACCGCCGAGAAAACGGTGATCACCAACGCCGCCCAGAGCACCGGCGCGGCCACCCGCACCCGCGAGATCCCGGCCGACATCAGGGCCACCATTTCGTTATGGCGTTGGATCCAGGTGATCGTGAACATCGCGGCCACCAGGGTCAACAAGGGGGCCGTGCGGTCGAAGAAGGCCACCGAGTGGTAGAGGTAATAGCTGCCCAAAAGCCTCAGCAATCCGCCCTCCTTGTCCGCGCAGCGGAGGAACTCCTCCATGTTGCTGAAGGCGTCGAAGACGATGTACAGCCCGGTGAGGCTCAAGAAGCAGATCAGAAAATTGCCAAGGAACTGCCGCAGCAGGTAGCGATCGATGATCCGCATCGCAGAGGCCCTTCCGTGGGTCGTAAGGCTTCGAGGGTTCAGCGTCCGAGCCGCCGTTCAGTCCGATTACGAGGATTCAGCATCAGGATTTCACACCGCGACGGGTTTCGACAGTACCTGCCGGACGGCTCGCGCCAGGGACTCCATGCCGCGGCGGATTTCCTCGCACGAGGGGATGCCGAAGCTCAGCCGCAACATGTTCCCCCGCGCCGGCGGTCCTTCCTTGGGGTAGCAATACTCACCGGGGACATAGAGCACGCCTTCGGCCACCGCCCGATCGAACAACGGACCGGAAAGGCCGCTGTCGATCGACTCCGGCAGCCGCAGCCAGAGGTAGAGGCCGCCGCGAGGACGGACCCACTGGAGCTGGCCCAAGGGGCGCAAGAGATCGTCGGCCGCGTCGCCCAGCACGTCGATCTCGGGCTGGGCCAACGTCTTGGCCATCAGCAGGTTGGCCAGCGGCTCCCCGCCCGCCCAATGGGCTCGGCGGCTCAGACCGTTCGCGTCGGGCATCGCAAGTCGTCCGCTGGGAGAGATGGGTCGAGAGTTGGCCAACAAGACAAACGTTTCCCCGCAAAGGTTCAGTCTGGCAGCATAGGAAGAATCGGGGTGTCGCGTCAAGTCCGCGCCCGCAGCCATCCCCTCTTGGGGCTTGGCAGGTTATAGAGAGAAGAGAACCACGAAACCCGAAAAGACGAAACCCCGAAAGGGGAAGACCCATAGATTCTGTGCGTCAAGTTCAAGTCCTGGCTCGAGGCGCCGGGCTCACGAATGGGGCTGCTCGTGAATTTCAACTCTATCCTGCTTCTCACTCTTCTTTCGGGTTTTCGTTTTTTTGGGTTTTCGTGATTTGCTTCTCTTCTTGCTTTAGCATAACCCATTGCTCTATAAGATGTTGTGCCATACGATAGACTGCGCGTTTCGTCGCATTCGAGGAAGATCCGTGGAAAAATGGATCGAGACAGCCCGGATGGAAGCCACTGGCGCGGCAGAGCGGGTCCGCGGCTGGGGACAGCTTTGCGGACGGCTTGGACTGCGGCTGCTCTTTCCGCCGCGATGCGCCTCCTGCGACCTGGATCTGGAAGACGCCCCCGGCGACCTGCTGCTGTGCGACGACTGCCAGCAGATGCTGGGACCGCCGTCGTGGCGTTTCTGCCGGCGGTGTGGGGCGGCGGCGATTCCGGGGGAGCTGCCGGCGGCGACCTGCCCCCGATGTGAGGGGCAACGGCTTCATTTCGACGCCGTGCTCTCCCTGGGACATTATCATGGAGGTCTGCGGCCAGCCGTCCTGAAGATGAAGCACCGCCAGGGCGAAACCCTGGCCGTGGCGTTGGCGGAGCTGTTGGTGCGGCGGCGGCGGGCGGACCTCGAGGCCTTCCGCCCGCATCTCGTGCTGCCGGTGCCGATGCACTGGTGGCGGCGGCTGGGCCGGGGCTTCAATAGCCCGGAACGTCCTGGCCCAGGTCCTGGCCCGGGCCCTCCGCGTGCCCTGGTCCCCGGAGCTTCTCGTCCGCAGGCGGAACACCTTGCCGCAGATGCGCCTGGCGCCGAAAATGCGGTTTCAGAACCTCCGCGGGGCCCTGCGGCTGCGGGCCGATGACGCGATTGCCGGCAGGCGGATCCTGCTGGTCGACGACATCCTCACCACGGGGGCCACCTGTAGCGAGGCTGCCAGGGTCCTGAAACAGGCCGATGCGGCTTGGGTGGGCGTCGCGGTCCTCGCACGTGCGGAAGGAACGGATACAATCTAAGTGACCTTGCACGATTGCCTGTAGGGAACGCCCTCCGTGGCGTTCCGTGGCGGCGGCGATGCCGCGGAACGCCACGGAGGGCGTTCCCTACAGTCCCATAGTCCTCGGGATCGTGCAAAGCTATCTAGTTTCGCGCCCGGAAGGAACGGACGTTGACATTGCTATCCAAACCGGCCGATGAGCTGGAGTCTCGATCGCATCTGCGGATCGGCACCCGCCGCAGCGCCCTGGCCCGTTGGCAGGCCGACTGGGTTGCGGCCCGCTTGCAGGAGTTGGGCGTCGAGGTCGAGTTGATTCTCCTGACCACCAGCGGCGATCAACAGCCGGGACCGATCGGCGAGATCGGCACGCAAGGCGTCTTCACCAAGGAGATCCAGCGGGCCGTGCTGGATGGTCGAGTCGATCTGGCCGTACACAGCCTCAAGGATCTCCCCACGGAAGGCGTCGCGGGGCTGCTGCTGGCGGCGGTGCCGCCGCGGGCGCCGGAGAGCGACGTGCTCGTCTGCCGGCGATATGCCTCGCTCGACGAGTTGCCGCGGGGAGCCCGAGTGGGGACGGGGAGTCTCCGCCGCCGGTCGCAGTTGCTGCACGTCCGGCCCGATCTGGCGATGAAGGACATCCGCGGCAACGTCGACACCCGGTTGCGGAAGCTCGACGAGGGCCAATTCGATGCCCTGATCCTGGCCGAGGCCGGACTCCGCCGCCTGGAACTGGCCGGACGGATTTGCCAGGTCTTGCCGCGGGGCGTCTGCCTGCCGGCGGTCGGGCAGGGCGCCCTGGGATTGGAAACCCGCAGCGACGACCACTCCGCGCGGGAACTGCTTCGTCCGCTGGACGACCCGGCGACCCATGCGGCCGTGCTGGCCGAGCGGGCGATGTTGGCCGAGTTGCGGGGCGGTTGCCTGGCCCCGGTGGCCGCTTGGGGCCGGCGGGAAGGCCCGTCGCTGGCGCTCACCGGCCGGGTGCTTTCCCCCGATGGCCGCCGCAAACTGGAGGCCAGCTTGACGGGCGATCCGGCCCAAGCCGACGATCTGGGGCGACGCGTGGCGGGTGAGTTGCTGGCCCAAGGCGCGGCCGAGTTGATCCGCCTGGCCCGCGAGGAAGTCTGACTTTGGTAATTGCGGAGGACCAACGGTAGGGTGGGACAAGGCCGCCTTGGCGGCCGCCGGCCCACCATCGTCTGGCGGAATTGGTGGGCCGGCGCTCGCTCACGCGAGCTGGTCCCACCCTACGGGTAGAAGACCATGATTGAAAAACCTTGGTATCACGAAGGCCTCGCGTTTGAGTGTACCGGCTGCGGCGACTGCTGCACCGGGGCGCCGGGCTACGTCTGGCTCACCGAGGAAGAGACCCGGGCCTTGGCCGAAGCCGGTGGGGTGACGCCGGAACAGTTCGAAGCCTCCTTCGGCCGCCGCATCGGCCGCCGCAGGAGCCTGATCGAGATGCCCAACGGCGACTGCGTCTTTTTCGACCACGTCAGCCGCCGCTGCCAGATCTACCTTTTGCGGCCCCGCCAGTGCCGCACGTATCCTTTTTGGCGGTCGAACCTGCGAACTCCCGCCGACTGGCAGGATGCCAGCCGCGCCTGCCCCGGCTGCGGCCGCGGACCCGTGATCCCCCTGGAGGAGGTCGAAGCCCGGGTGCAGGTCATCAAGATCTGAGCGGGAAGTTTCTCTGGTTGACCGTGGCGCCGGTTTTCGTTAGAATCGCCGCCTAGTCAGGGAGGGCCAACGCGTGCAGGACGCTCGCATCATTCGGCCGTTGGAATTCCCCAAAGAGGGGGTCTCGATCGAGACGGCCAACCAGTCGTGGCTGGTTCTTGGATCGTTGTCGCTGGGCCTGCTGGTCTACGTGGCGATGGCCGTGGCCCTGGTGCGATCGGTGCATCCCCACGTGCCCGGCTCGGGAGCGTTCATGCCTGAGTTCCGGGTCTATGTTCGCCCGGAACCGATGGAACGGATGCTCTACCTGGTCGGGCTGGCCTCGATTCCCACGCTGCCGACGCTCTTTTATGGCCTGCTGGCGTGTGGGAGCCGCCGGTTCCCCCGCCTGGGGCGCTGGGTTGCAAACCCTTGCTTGCTCGGCGTCCGCGACGGGCTGGTGGCCGGCTTCGTCCTGCTCTGGCTGGGTTTCCTGGCCCACCGCAGCCAGATCCCGGCGGCCTCTTATTACTTGGCGGCGGCCTGCTTGCCGGCAGTGCTGGCGCCGCTGGCAACCGCCGGCGCTTCCACCGCTCGCCCTTGGGCCATTCGCTGGGCGGCGGCGGGCGTGATCCTGGCGGCCTGGGCGCTCTTGTTTTGGGAACGGAGCGAGATCGGCAGCCATCTCGGCGCGACCCTCCATTTCGACCTGCTGCTGGGCGCGGTCAACCAGGTGATGCACGGCCGAACGATCCTGGTCGATGCGACCTCGCAGTACGGAATCCTCTATCCCTACGTTGCGGCGGCCGTGGTCGCCCCGTTCGGTCTCAGCGCGACCCACTTGAGCCTCTTCTTCCTGGGCCTCTCGCTGCTCAGCCTGGCCCTGGTCTACCTGATCTACGCCCGCAAAATGGGCAGCGGCTCCCCCTGGGCGCTGGTCTGCCTGCTGGCCACGCTGGCCGTGCTCCATCCTTCCTGGAACGGGGCGCTGTTCCATTACAGGGTAGGCGTGGTCTACTACCAGTACTTTCCCTTGCGCGTGATCTGCGGGGTCTTCTTCCTCTGGTTTGCGGGCGTTTATTTCCAGCGGCCCAGCCGGCGGTTGATGCTGGCCGGCTACCTTGCGGCGGCAGCGAGCGTGCTCTGGAACGCCGACACGGGCATCGTGGTCCTCGTGGCCTGGACGGCCTCGCTGATGGTCGACGCCGTCTCACGACGCCGTTTAGAACCTGTCCCGAAACCTCTTGTGGTGCAGGCGTCCCGCCTGCCCAAGCAGCCGGGACCTCTTGCGGTGCAGGCGTCCCGCCTGCCCAAGCAGCCGGGACCTCTTGTGGTGCAGGCGTCCCGCCTGCCCAAGCAGCCGGGACCTCTTGTGGTGCAGGCGTCCCGCCTGCCCAAGCAGCCAGGACGGCTGCACCACAAGAATCCGATCGCCGCCCGCGTTGCGGGCCACCTGGCAATGCTGGTGCTGACCCTGGTCGTGAGCGTGGGGAGCTACGCCCTTTTTGCATGGACTCGCAGCGGCCGGCTGCCGGACCTGAAGGCCTTCTGGCAATACCAGGAAATCTTTTACTCCGCCGGGTTCGCCATGCTGCCGATGCGACGCTGCGAGTTATGGCAGCCGATCATCTTCTTGTACCTGGCGGTGGTCGCCGGCGGGGTCCGCCGCGCCTTGCAGGGAACGGCCGATACGGCGAGCCGGTGGAATCTATTCGTCGCGCTGTATGGCTTGGGGATCTTTTCCTACTATCAGGGGCGCAGCGATGTGCTTTGCCTGGGGGCCGTGCTCTATCCGGCCATGATCCTCGCCTGCCTGCTCTCGGCCGACCTGGCCGCCGCATGGCGGGCCGCCGGACATTCTCTCCAGAACCCCGAGGCCCGCTTCTGCTGGCTGAAACTCGCCGGCTGCTGGCTGCTGGTCAGCTTCGGCTTGATCCATTTGGTCCGTGGGCTGCCCCTGGTCGTCATGCACCTTGCCGAGAGCCGGCCGCAGGAAGCGACGAAGATCTGCAACGAGGCGCAGCTCGGGCTGCTCAGGCAACGGCTGGAGGGATCGGCGGCGGTGATCCTTTCTCCGATGAGCAACTACCTCCACGTCCAGACGCACAGTTGGTCCGCGCTTCCCTTTTCCTCGCCCCTGGAAATCCTGCTCTTGGACCAGGCCCGCCAAGCCCGGCAGGCGTTGGACGGCCGGCGGAAGGTGTACCTGGTCGACGATCCGCGGACACGGGGGATTTGGCTGCGATACCTGCGGCCGGAGGGTTTCCAAGCGGTGCAGCGGATCGGCGGTTTGACGCTCTACGCGCGGGCTCTTCCAGTCCCGGCGCAGGAGTCGTGAAACGTCCGCTCGTAGTTCCGCCTTTAGGCGGCCTTCCGCCTCAAGGCGGGACTACGAGCGCCGGCGGCCGCTCCGGGTTTGCACCTGGAACCGGAAGGGCCTACGCGGGCGACGTGACGATTCCAGGGCACGGAGGATGACCATGGCCGAAGTCAGGATCGGAAACCGCGCGGTCGGCGACGGGCATCCCTGCTTCATCGTGGCCGAGATCGGCATCAACCACAACGGCGACGTTGATCTGGCCCGCAACTTGATCGACGTGGCCGTCAGCGCCGGCTGCAACGCCGTGAAGTTCCAGAAGCGGACGGTCGAGGTGGTCTACACGCCCGAGGAGCTGGCCCGGCGGCGGGAAAGCCCCTTCGGCGTCACCAATGCGGAGTTGAAATACGGGCTGGAGTTCGGCTTCGACGAATACTTCGAGATCGACGCCTATTGCCGCGCCAAGGGCATCGCCTGGTTCGTCTCCTGCTGGGACGAGGCCTCGGTGGACTTCATCCAGCAGTTCGACGTCCCCTGTCACAAGATCGCCTCGGCCTCGCTCACCGACGACGACCTGCTGCGCCACGTCCGCCGCCAAGGGCGGCCGATCATTCTCTCCACCGGCATGAGCAGCATGGAAGAGGTCGAGCACGCGGTGCGGGTGCTGGGCCGCAGGGAGCTGATTCTGCTGCACTCGTGCAGCACCTACCCCGCCTACTACGAAGAGCTCAACCTGCGGGTCATCCCCATGCTCCGCCGGCGTTTCGCCGTGCCGGTGGGCTACTCGGGACACGAGACGGGCCTGCCCTCTTCCGTGGCGGCGGCGGCCATCGGCGCCTCGATGATCGAGCGGCACGTCACGCTCGACCGGGCCATGTGGGGCTCCGACCAGGCGGCCTCGCTGGAGCCCAACGGCATCCATCGCCTGGTCCGCGACATCCGCCTGGTCGAGCAGGCCATGGGCGACGGCGTCAAGCGGGTCCTCGAGCGCGAGCTGCCCGTGATGCAGAAGCTCCGCCGAGTGGGAAGATGAGAGATAAGGGATAAGAGATAAGGGATAAGAGATGAAGGCGAAAACATGCGTCTCTCCATCCTTCATCCTTCATCCCTCATCCTTCATCCCTAACCGAAGATAGTTTGCCGATGAAGCTGATCACCATCCTCACGCCCTGTTACAACGAAGAGGCCAACGTCGAGGAGACGTACCGCCAGGTGAAGGCCCTCTTCGCTTCCTTGGGCAAGTACCGCTACGAGCACCTGTTTATCGACAACGCCTCGACCGACGGCACCCAGGCCATCCTTCGCCGGCTGGCCCGGCAGGACGGCAACGTGAAGGTGATCTTCAACAGCCGCAACTTCGGCCACATCCGCTCGCCCCATCACGGCCTGCTCCAGGCGCAGGGCGACGCGGTGATCCCCGTCATGGCCGATCTGCAGGACCCTTTGGACGTGCTGCCGTTGTTCCTCAAGAATTGGGAAGCAGGGCGGAAGATCGTCGTGGGGATCAAGCGCAGCAGCGAAGAGTCGCCCTTGCTGTTCGCCTGCCGCCGCCTCTACTATCGCCTCGTGGGGCGGTTGTCCAGCGTGGACTTGTTGCCCGACTTCCACGGTTTCGGCCTCTACGACCGCGACGTGATCGAGGCCATCCGGCAGATGGACGACCCCTATCCTTACGGCCGGGGAATGATCGCCGAGATCGGTTTCCAGCCGGCCCGGGTCGAGTACACCCAGCAGCGGCGGCGGCGGGGCGCGACCAAGAACAACTTCTACGCGCTCTACGACATGGCCATGCTGGGCATCACCAACTACTCGAAGCTGCCGCTCCGCCTGGCGACGATGCTCGGCTTGTGCTTATCGGCCCTCTTCCTGCTTTTGGGCCTGGGATGCCTGATCGCCAAGCTCGTCTTCTGGAGCCGTTTCTCCCTGGGCACGGCGCCGTTGTGGGTGGGCCTGTTCCTCTTCGGCTCGATCCAGTTGTTCTTCCTCGGCATCCTGGGCGAGTACCTCGGCGCGATCCACACCCAGGTCCTTCACCGTCCGCTGGTGATCGAGCGCGAGCGTCTCAATTTCGACGCCCCGCCCGCCCCAGCCGTCCGCCCCCGCGTCGCCTCGCCGTCGATCGCGTCGGAGAAGGCCGCGTAAAGCGCCGGGCCGTTTGCGATACGAGCGGGTGTTCTTGGTAGGTCCCGCCTGCCGGGCGGGACTTCCGGGCGCGACCCATGTCGTCATCCCGGCTGCGGCCCCGGACAATGTTCCGCCGCAATCATCACCTCCCATCCGGCAAACGGGACCTGCCGTCACGTTCGGCCGGCTAGGCCCTCCTGCCGCCCCGACACCGATTGTCGCACTGACCGCTTCGGCGATTCCCGGCCGCAAGAGCCGACGCCAGCAACACGGGCAAGCGCGTGGCAGCCAAGCGCCGCCGATACCTCTCAGCGGAGCGCTGGTCGTCTATTCCTACATTCGTCAAACGGGTGTGCGGGCCTAACTGCTTGTCCGCAAGAAAGATGGGGCGACGACGACCGCCGGCGGTAACCATCGGGGGGGTGACCAGAAGCGGGGGCCGAGCGAGAAAAAGGTATTCGGGCTGATTTAGTGCGCGGCATTTGTAGCGGATGCGGAGACGGGGAGGGGGAGAAGAGCAGAAGAGGAGAACAGGAGAAGAGGAGAAGAGGAGGGGGAGCTTCGGGCGATGTCTGGGTCGTAGGCACCCATCGCGCGGTCGAAGGTTTGTCCGACGTCCCCTCACCCCGACCCTCTCCCGGAGCAACATTATGCATCAGCTATCACTGCTAGCAGAATTCGACCGTCAAATAAGGACTTACGTCAACAAGGCGTGAAGTTTCGCGCCAGGTCGGCGACCAATCGTGGTAGTCTGGGTCGATTGCTCCCGATGTGGCAAGACGATTTGGCTGTCAATGCTAGCTGATGCATAATGTTGCGGAGGGAGAGGGAGGCCATTACCTCAGCCAGCGGCAGAGCGGGCCGCGGGGAAGATCGGGGACCAGGAGCGACGAGGGACGGCCGAGGGTTTGCAGTAGCCGCTCGATGGCCAGGTAGCCGCTGCGGACGGCGCCTTCCATAGTCGCGGGCCAGCCGGTTTGCGTCCAGTCGCCGGCCAGGAGGAGATTGGAAACCGGCGTCTGCTGCGGGGGACGCTGGGCGTCCAGCCCGGGACGATAGGAGAAAACGGCCTCGGGCTGGGTGACGATCCGCCAGCCCATCCGCGTCGCCTCGCGGGCCTGGGGCCATAGGGCTTGCAGCTCCGCGCAGACCTCGTCGACAATCTCCTGGCGATCGCGGCCTTCGAGTTGGTGCGAGCCGCTGATCACGACCTGGTAGTACCAGTCGTAGCTCGCCACGCTCCGCGTGACGCAGACCCTCACGCGGAGCGTGAGGAGTACGCAGGCCCTCACGCGGAAGCGTGAGGAGTACGCAGGCCCTCACGCGGAGCGTGAGGAGTACGCGAGCCGTGATTGAAGACCCATTGACTAAGGCGGCCCACGAGCACCGCATGTTCCCAGGGCATGATCGGGCGGTCGAACCAGAGGTGGACCGCGGTGATCGGCGAGGCCGGGAACTGCCGGGCGGCCTCCAGGGCGGGTAGTGCCGCTGCCAGCGGCGGCGAGAGCAGGTCCCCGGCGATCCGCCAAGGAACGGCCAGGATGAAGAAGTCGAAGGGCCGCTTTTGCCCGTCGTCCAACACCAGCCCGGTGGCCCGGGATGCGTCGCCCTCGATCTGCCGGACCCGGGCGCCCAGGTGCAATCGCACGCCTGCGGCGGCCAGCCAGTTGGCCAGACGCCGGTCGTAGATCTCGCTCAGCGGGGCGTCGGGGACCAAGAGTTCGTAGGCCCGGCGATGGGCCAGAAAGCCGTCGACGAAGACCTTTTGCGCGGCGGCCAGCGAGGCCCGGTCGAGCGTCTCTCCCAAGGCGCTGACCAGCACCACCGACCAGAACCGCTGGATGGCCTGTTGGGACTGGCCCTGCTGCAAGAGCCAATCGCCGATAGCCATGTCGCCGCCGCCGACGGGTTCCCATCGCGCCAGGCGGACCAGGGTCCGCACGATCCGCCAGCGATCGGCCAGGCCGAGGTAACTCAGCCGCAGGAGGCCGGGCAGCAGGTGCAGGGGCGCGGGGAGCCAGGCGGCGGCAGCCAACGTGTGCGGCCGGCCATCGGGGCCGATGAACGTCAGGCGACGATGGCGGCGGAAACAGGTGTCGATGCCCGTGCGGCGGCAGAAGTCGGCCAGGTTGGTGCAGCAGCCCATGGCGACGTGCTGGCAATGATCCACCAGCTCGCCGGAGTCCGGGTCGCGGAAGGAGCCGGCCCGTCCGCCCAGCCGCCGCCGGGCCTCGAAGAGCTCGACTTCCAGTCCCGCCTGCCGGGCGGCGACCGCGGAGGCCAGTCCCGCCGGCCCACCGCCGATGATGGCGATGGCGGTCATGGCAGGGCGGTCCGGCGGGGAGGCAAGAGGATCCAGCGGGCGGCCACGCGGAACTTCTGCCAGGACGAGAGACGGACGCGCCGGACCAGCACGTCGGCCGGACGGCGTTGGATGCGGTGCAGAAGCTGGTGGTAGACGTCCAACAAGAGGCCGAAGATCCGCCGTCCCTCGGGTTCGAGAAACGGGAACAGCTCCGCGCCCGGCGGTAGAACTCTTCGGCCCGATCGGTCTGGAGCCGCATCAGGCGGAAGTAGCGCTTGTCGACCACGTGGGCCCGCAGGTCGTCGGGCGAGTAGCCGCAAGCCTGGAGGTCGTCCAAGGGAAGATAGACGCGGCCGGCTGAGGCATCTTCGCCCAGGTCGCGGAGGATATTGGTAAGCTGGAAGGCCAGGCCGCAGTGGGAGGCCGGGCCGAAGGCCTCCGGACCGCGGAAACCCCAAACGTGGATGCAGGCCAGGCCCACGGCGGAGGCCACGTGGCGGCAATAGTCGGCCAGTTGATCGAAGGTCTGGTAGCGACGGCGGTCGAGATCCATTTCCACGCCGTCGATCACGGCCTCCAGGTGCGCGGCGGGGATGCGGAAGCGGCGGACCGTGTCGGCCAGAGCGGGCAGCAGGCCCGCGCCGACGGGATCGGCGGTTATGAGCGCCGCGGCGCACTTGTTAGCCCCGGCGGCCACGCCGGGATGTTGAGTGTGGGCCGTGTCACCGGCGTGACCGCCGGGGCTAACCATGTTGTACGCCGGCAAGCCGGCGGCGGTACCCAGCGCAGCGGCTAGGGCGGCCCGCCAATGCACGAGCGACTGGCGGCGGCACTCGACCGGCCCGGGGTTGTCGGCCAGGTCGTCGGTGTGCCGCAGGAAGGCGTAGAGGGCATCCATGGCGCGGTGTTTGTCGCGGGAGAGGACCAGGAACCAGGGGGTGAAGCTGGACCCGGCCCGGCGGACCACCTGCCGGCAGAAAGCGTAGCTGGAAGCCGTTTCCCCACGCATCATGCGTTTCCTTGTCGTCCCTCATCTCTAATCCGTAATCCCCTCACCCTAGCCCTCTCCCGGAGGGAGAGGGGAATCCGCGGGAAGCTCGGCCGTGAAGGGCCGGCCGCGGCGGAGCTGCCACCAGCAGGCCAAGAAGATCTTCAGCTTGTCGCGTTTGCGGAGCACGGGCCGGCGCGACCAGACGTTGTAGTTGCACTTGCGAATGGCGTCGAGGATTCCCAGCCCGCCGTGGATGAACAGCGCCACGTCGAGCTTCAACTGCGGCGAGACCAGGTCCACCAGCGGCAGTCCGCGGTGGAGCCAGCCTTCGGCCTCGGCCACCTCGGCGGCCAGCAGCCGGCGAAACGGTTCGGTGGCCTTGCGATGGGCGAACTGGCTCTCGTCGAAGCCCCAGCGGCGGCAATGCGTCAGGGGCAGGTAGATGCGGCCCCGCTCATAGTCGCGGGCGACGTCCTGGCAGAAGTTGGCCAATTGCAAGCCCGTCGAGACCAAGTCGGCCAACTGCCCGAGGCGCTCGTCGTGACAGCGGCCAAGCCGCAGCACCAGCCGGCCGACCGGATTGGCCGAGTAGCGGCAATAGTTCAGCAGCTTCTCGAAGCTTTCGTAGCGGCAGATCCGTTGGTCCTGCCGGAAAGCGACCAACAGGTCGGCGAAAGGCTCGGGAGGGATCTGGAACTGCTCGATGGTCTCCCCCAAGGCGATGAACACGGGGTGCACCGCGTTACCCCGGTAACACTCCCGCAGATGCTGCTCCCACCAGTCCAGCAGAGCCAGGCCGCGCTGGGGACTGCCGGCCTGGTCGGCCAGGTCGTCGGCCCAGCGGCAATAGGCGTAAACATTATAGAAGTGCTGCCGCAATCGACGGGGCAGCAGCCGGCTTACGACGGTAAAATTCTCGTAGTGCCGCCGGGCAAGCCGCCGGCAGTAGCGCCGGCTCCGCTTGGGCGTAAGATCCTTCGGCGGCGGGGCTTGGGGGCCGTACAATTGCAGATCGGCGGCGAAGGTGTCGATGGGCATGGGGCTTGCCAAGCAATACGAAATGAGCTTGCGTGATCCTGGGCGCTTTATCTGTAGGGAACGCCCTCCGTGGCGTTCCACGAGGGCGCAACGTGGCGGAACGCCACGGAGGGCGTTCCCTACAGCTTCACCCCGGCCCTCTCCCGGACGGAGAGGGGGAGTGGCGACCGGGTACGTCTTCCATTATGATGTTTTTCCTGGAGCGAGGGAACCATGCGAATACTTCTGGCCGGCCCCCGTGGATTCTGCGCCGGCGTGAACATGGCGATCGAGAGCCTGGAAGCGGCTTTGGAGCGGTTTGGGGTGCCGGTCTATGTTTACCACGAGATCGTCCATAACCAGTGGGTGGTTAGTCGCTTTCGGCAGCGAGGGGCGGTTTTCGTCGACGACCTGTCGCAGGTTCCGCCCGGCGGCAACCTCCTCTACTCGGCCCACGGGGTCTCGCCGGAGATCCGCAAGCAGGCCCGAGAGCGGAACCTGCGGACCATCGACGCCACATGCCCGTTGGTGACGAAGGTCCATCGCGAGGCGATGTCCTATGCCCGCATGGGGTATACGATCGTTCTCATTGGGCACCACGGTCACGACGAGGTGGTGGGCACGATGGGCGAGGTGGAGGCTTTGTCGGGCCAGGGGACATCTGCCCAGATCGTGCTGGTCGCCAACCGGGACGACGTGGACCGGCTTGAGGTCCCCAATGCGGAAAAGCTGGCCTACCTGACGCAGACGACGCTCTCGGTAGACGACGCTGCCGAGATCATTGCCCGGCTGCGGCAGCGGTTCCCGGCGATCGTCGGCCCCGCCAACGACGACATTTGCTACGCCACGCAGAACCGGCAGGAAGCCGTGCGGGAGCTCTCGGCGGAAGCGGACATGGCCCTGATCGTCGGCAGCGGCAACAGCTCCAACAGCTTGCGGTTAGCCGAGTTGGCGGCGGCTGGCGGGTTGCGTACACACCTCATCGACGGGGCCGACGACATCGATTCGGCCTGGTTCTCCGGCGACGAGACCGTGCTGATCACCGCCGGCGCCAGCGCCCCCGAGACGGTGGTGCAGGACTGCGTCCACGTGCTTTGCGAGCGTTTCCAGGCGGCGATCGAGAACCGCAGTCTGCGGGAGGAGAACGTCCGCTTCCTGTTGCCCAAGGATCTCCGCGAGCTGCCATGATTCTCAGCGACATCGAGTTCTACTTGATCCAGATCGCTCGCGACGAAGGGCAGTCGCCGGTCCGTTCGGTGGTGGTCCGGCTGGCGACCGACCAGGGTCTGGAAGGCTGGGGCGAGGCGGAGTTGCCCTGGCGGGCCGCGGAGCTGGCCGCGCGGCGCGAGGTCCTGCTGTCGGTGCTGGCGGGGAGAAGCGTGTTCGAGATCGAAGACCTGCTGGGACTGGATGCCCTGCGTCCGGCCCCCTTGCGAGGAGCCCTGGAGATCGCTTCCTGGGACCTGGTGGGCCGCATCGCCCGGCAGCCGCTCCACCGGCTCTTCGGCGGCGCCTACCGGCTGCGGATTCCGCTGTCGGTCCGCCTCTACGGCAAGTCGTCGTCCCAGGTTGTGCAGATGGCCCGGGAGTTGTCCGAGCGGGGATTCCACTCACAGATCATCACCTCCTCGGGCGAATTGTCCTGGGACGTGGAGACGGTGGCGGAAGTCCGCGAGGCCGTGGGCCGTCGCGTCGAGCTGCGGTTCGACGCCGTCTCGGGCTACGACTTGCAGACCGCCCGGGACTTGTGCCTGGAGGTCGAGGCCCGCTCGCTGAGGTTCGTGCTGGACCCGCTGCGGAGCAATGCCCTGGAAGAGATTGCCGCGCTGCGCCGGCAGACGAGCGTTTCCTTGGCGGTCCGCCGGGCGATCGAGCGTCCGGCCAACGTCTTGGCCTTGCTCCGCTGCGGGGCGGCCCAGAGCGCGGTGGTCGACCTGCAATTGGTCGGCGGACTTACGCCGGCGCGGAAGTGCGCGGCGATCGCCCAGGCCGGGGGGATCTATGCCTCGCTGGGCGGCGGCCTCTCGTTGGGCATCCGCGTGGCGGCGATGCTGCAGCTTGCCGCCGCCACGCCGGCCTTCTCCAGTTGCAACGAGTGCGCCTACTTGCAGTTGCAGGACGACCTTTTCAGCGAGCCGCTGGAGATCGTCGACGGCATGATCGCCGTGCCTCAGGGCCCGGGGCTGGGCGTGGAGATCGACCGCGGCAAGATCGAGCGCTACCAGGTCGCCTGAGCATCAGCCGGCGATATAGTTCTTCATGAACTGGTTCTCCATCGCCAAGCGATCGTGCTGAGTCTTGACGACGTCGCCGATGGAGACCAGGCCGACCAGCCGGCCAGTGACCATCACGGGCACGTGGCGGATGCGGCGCTGGGTCATCAGGCCCATCACATCTTCGACCGAGTCCGTCGGGGCGGCGGTGAACAGTTGCTTGCTCATCACCTCGGTCACCGCGATGGCGCTCAAGGGGCCGCGTCCCGAGGCACAAACATGGAGGATGTCTCGCTCGCTGATGATGCCCAGCACCTGCTCGCCGTTCTGGGCATCGCGGCTGCAAACCAGCAAGGCGCCGACGTTGCGCCGGACCAGCTCCTCCGTGACCTCTTGGAGCGTCGCTCCCGGGACGGTCGTAAAGACGGCGGTCCCCTTCAACTTGAGAATGTCGTGGATGGTCATGCCTTCTCCCACCTCTTGCCGGCGAAGCGTCCGTCGCCGGCACATTTTCCCTATCATAATGATTGCAATCGCGTGTAGTAGTATACGGAGGCAACCTCAAACGGGTCAACCGTCTTGCGGATATCCGGCGCCTGATTTCAGCGGGCTATCACTGGCCCGTCATGCTGAAGCGCAACCTACCGGTTCCGCCAAGCGGATATACTCAGCATGGCCTATTTCTTTATACTCGTGTAGAGTGGTTTCCGTCGAGGATCTGGCCCTCCTCGGCAACCGCCCGCTTTACAGCAGGCGACGAATCGTCGAAAATAAAGAGGTTGTAGCCCGTGGAAGGCAGGCAGAGCGGCCCACGCATGTCGGGCCGCCTTTTTTTGGCACCGTTGGGGACTGTAGAGAAATGTCGGATTCCATTCCCATGACCCGGGCGGGGTATGATAAGCTCAAGGCCGAGCTCGACCAGCTCCAGAATGTGGAGATGCCGATCATTGAGGAACGGATTGGCCATGCCCGGTCCGAAGGCGACTTGAGCGAGAACGCCGAATACCATGGCGCCCGGGAAAGCCAAGGGTTGCTCCAGGCCAGGATCAACGTGCTGAACGACAAGCTGGCTCGGGCGACGATCGTCAACACCACGCAAGTTGCCAAGGACGTGGTCGGTTTCGGCTGCACGGTCAAGGTCAAGGACCTGGACCTGGATGAGGAAGAGGAGTTCACTCTGGTCGGCGGCGGTGAAGAGGACTACACCAACGGGAAGATCCTCATCACCAGTCCCCTGGCGAAGGGGATGGTGGGGAAGAGAGTCGGCGACAAGGTCGAGATTGAGGTCCCCATGGGGACCACGCGATTCGAGATCCTCTCCATTCGCTTCGATGATTAGCCCCGCCAATAGCAAAGGCCCCTTCGCAACCGGGGGCAGTCTGCGACGGGGCCTTCGATGTACAGCGCAACCACGTCCTAGCTGGAAGCCGTGGTTTAGCTTCCCTGGGGACCGTTCGGCGAACCGGCTGGCCGGCACCTACTACGGCCAGACCCCCGCGACCGACTGGATAGCTCCGTACTGAGTCCTGAACAGTTTGGCCAGTAACCTGGCGGGTGTGCTCAGACGGACGGCTATGGCCAAGGCCCAGGTCCCGCTAGCAGTTTTGTATTGCTCGCGGTGCTGCTAGTGGGAATATCGGCCGATCCACCGAGTTATGCCGTCAACAAAAGCAGCCCTTGTCTTTATCGCTACACGTGGAAAAGTCTCGCTCAGCTTCGCCGCTGGCCCAGCGCCGCGATCACGCGGTCGGTAATCGCCTGGATCAGGGCTTCCTGTTCGTCGGGGGCCAGCCCGCCGGCCGCTGTGCCGGATGAGCCCACGCCCTGGCCGTTGGACGAGGCTTGCTCCGCCTTATACTTGGGGGGCGTGAAGGCCGTCTGGTGGACGCCGGTCTGCTGCCAGCTTTCGCGGAAGACGTCGTTGGCGCAGAGTTCGCAGTTGTTCATCTCCGCGCGGGGATCTTTGTAGCCCCACTTGCCCTTGAGGTCCAGCAGGGCCTGGGCCTCGGGCTCGCTGAAGTAGTTGATCCGGCCCAGTCCTCTCGCCAACATCAACATGCGGCAGTAGGCGTCGAGGATCTCGCTCCACCAGTAGGCCCTCTCCACGGTCTCGCCATAGCTCACGGTGCCGTGGTTGGCCAGGATCACGATGTTCGACTTCTGGACGAAGGGCAGGATCGTCTCGGCGAACTCCTTGCCCCCGGGGATCGCATACTTGGTGATCGGCACGTCGCCCAGGAAGATCTCCACCTCCGGCAGAACGCACTGCGGGATCGGCTCCCGGGCGATGCCGAAGGCCGTGGCGTGCGGCGGGTGGCAGTGGACCACCGACTTCACGTCCGAGCGCGCTTTCATGATCTCCAGGTGCAGCATCACTTCGCTGGTCCGCTTGCGGTGGCCGGACAGTTGCTTGCCCTCCATATCCACAATGCAGAGGTCGTCGGGCTTCAGGAATCCCTTGCAGCACAGGGTCGGCGTGCAAACCACCTCGTTCTCGCTCAGGCGGAAGCTGATGTTGCCGTCGTTGGCCGCGGCGAAGCCCTTCTTGTAGAGGCGATCGCCGATTTCGCAGATCTCTTGCTTGATTTTGTGCAGGTTCAGCATGATTGGTCTCCTACTCCGTCTGGCGTGCTTACGGTGTTCCTGGGCCGGGCAAGTGGATCGTATCGAGGATCGCCGCGTTGTAGGCGTCGATCGGTTTGGCGTCAGGATGGAACGGCTGGGCGGCTTCCCGCCCTTCACTGAAGGCCACGCGGCTGCCGATGCCGGCTCCCAACTCGTCGTAGACGGTCAGCTCCTCGGCCGGCTCCTCGCCGGGACCCAGCAGGTTGGCCAGCGACAGCGGCACCACCAGCTTATAGCACCCCCCGGTCAAGCTGGGGTGCCAGCGGCTGAGCGTCACCGTGCCGATAACTTCGCCGATCCGCATTTACGACCTCGTGTAGTAGGGTGGGACAAGCTCGCGTAAGCGAGCGCCGGCCCACCAATCCTCTTTGGTGCTGGTGGGCCGGCGGCCGCCAAGGCGGCCTTGTCCCACCCTACCCTCTTAACATAATCGCTTACGAAACACTTCCGGACACTCGTGCGACGCCTGGCGGCAGAACTGCACCGCCATCTGCTTGAGCTGCGTTGGACCGAGGACCGCAGGGCTGGCCACCAGCAGGTTGGCGCCGACGCTGGAAGCCTCGGCGGCAATCGTGGCCGTACTCACTCCCAGCACGGCCCGCACGCCCGGCAAACGGTTGGCCAGGCAGAGCCCTGCGGCCGTGTCGTCGGTCACTAACAGTCCCACGGTTTTCTCCTGGGCCAGTTGGCTTGCCAAGCGGTCGGCGGCGGCGATCAGGCAGTCGGACCGCTGGACGTCAACCGCCAGACCCTCGGCGGCGATCGCGGCAGCCAACGAGGCCGGATCGAATGATCCCGCGGCCATCAGCACTAGTCGCCCGACGTCGGTCCTGGCCGCGGCTGCCGGCGGGCCGAAGACCAGGGCGATCTGTCGCCGCCGGAGCTCGTCGCGGACCGAGGGCGTGACGATCGCCCGCGGCAGCACCACCAGTTGCCGGATGCCGCCCAGCCGTCCGTTCAATGCAGCCAGGCTGACCACCAGTTGGGTCACGACCAGTTGGCCCCTATCGGCCGGCGTGGCCGCCGGGGCTAACGGGTGCGGAATCGGTTCGGCCGGCGTGGCCGCCAAGGCTAACGCGTCTCCCCTTCTCCTCTTCTCCCCTTCTCCTCTTCTCCCCTTCTCCTCTTCTTCCCTTCTCCCTGTCTCCGCGTCTGCGCGTCTCTGGTTTGGGGCCAGCCCCAGCCGGGCCAGCACCTCCTGGACCACCTGATCAACGTCAATCCCTGTCTGGGTCATCAGTCCACAATCCCTATTACGGACCAGCGGACAGGCGTCGTCTCGCTGTTGAGCATTTCCTGCGTTCCACGCCCGTCGCTGGAGACGATCACCAGGTCGCCGGCTCCCGCCGACAGGGCGTCGACCGCCAGCAGCGGGTCGCCGTCGGGCGTGCGGCCGTCGGACAAAAGCGGCTGCACGACCAGAAGCTTCCAGCCTTCCATCGAAGGATGCTTGACGGTCGCCGTGGCGGCTCCGAGGACGCGGCCGGTCATCATGATGCCTACTTTCCCAGGATCCGCAGGTTGTCGATCATCGAGCAGCGCCGTTCGCGGGTGAAGGTCAGCGGGGTGGTTATGCCTTCACCCGTCGGGCCGGCGATGGAGAAGGAGCAGTAGCCTTCGCCGCCCAGCCCCAAACCGGCCATGCAGGGACCGTTCTTGACAAACAGCGTCGTGTCCAGGGCCTTGCCCATCTTGGTCATGTTGGTCACGTTGTTGGAGTGGATAATGGCCGTGTGGCGGAAGCCGTGCTCGTTCTTGCGGGCCAAGGCGATCGCCTGGTCGACGTCGCGGCAGCGGACGAAGGGCACAAAGGGCATCATCTGCTCCACCGGCACGAAGGGATTCGACTCGTCCGTCTCGCCAAACAGCAGCTCCACGCCGGGCGCGACTTTCCTGCCGGCCGCGCGGGCCAACACGGCGGCGTCCTGGCCGATGAAATCCTTGGCCGGCACGTCGTGTTTCTGGTCGCCTTCGCCGACGCTGACAATGGCCACGCGGCGAAGCGCGTCGATCTCGGAGGCGCTCAGCCGCACGGCTCCGGCCCGCTCCATGGCGGCCATCATGGCGTCGAAGACCTGGGCCACCACGAAGACCTCTTTCTCGGCGATGCAGAGGAGGTTGTTGTCATAGGCCCCGCCGAGGATGATCGAGCGGGCGGCGCGGTCCAGGTCGGCCGTTTCGTCGACGACCACGGGGGGATTGCCCGGTCCGGCCACGATCGCCCGCTTGGCCTGCATCATCGCCGCCCGGCCCACCGCCGGGCCGCCGGTGACGCAGATCAGGCTCACGTCGGGATCGGTGAACAGCGCATTGGCCGACTCGATCGTGGGCTCGGTGACCACGCAGATCAGGTTGTCCAGGCCCAGGTCGCTCGAGATCGCCTGGTTGAAGCGGCGGACGCCTTCAGCCGCGATCCGCCTGCCGCTGGGATGCGGGTTGACGACTACCGTGTTGCCCGCCGCAATCATGCTCACGGCATTGCCGGTAATCGTGGGCAACGAATGCGTGACGGGGGTAACCGCCGCGATCACGCCGAAGGGGGCGTGCTCGATCACCGCCAGGCCATGGTCGCCGCTATAGACCTCGCTACGGAGGAACTCCACGCCCGGGGCCCGCTGGCCCAAGGTCCGCAGCTTGTCGATCTTGTGCTCCAGCCGGCCGATCTTGGTTTCTTCCATCTCCATCGTGCCCAGCTCGACGCACTGTTGGATGGAGATCCGGCGGATGTGGTCGATGATCCGCTTGCGGTCTTCCAGCGTCCGCGTGGAGAGTCGCTCGAAGGCGTCGCGAGCGGCGGCCACGGCCTGGCGCGGGTCGGTGAAAAGTCCATGGCGGCCCTGGCGTCCGCTGCCCGCCACCGGCGCGGCCGACCCGTTGGCCCCCAGCCGGCTGAGCACTTCCTCGACGACGTTGCGGATCACGGTCTCGTTCAGTTGCATGGCTTAACTCGCTTCTATTGTTTCACGGCAGAGCCCAAATCTGGGTCGTGAGTAACCATATTGGCAAAGCTTTGCGGACGTTATTGGCATAGGACCTCGCGCTCAGCCCCGAAGGGGCGCGACTCGATAGCCCAGGGCAACGCCCTGGGTAGCGGATCTCCGTAATCGCAGCAAGCCCCAACGGGGCGCAACAGGCCGGCGACGTGGGTCCCTTGTCGCGCCCTTTCAGGGCTGCATCAGCCTGGGGACACCGTCCCCCAGGGCTGCGCCCTGGGCTTCTGAGTCGCGCCCCTTCGGGGCTCCAGGCCGAAGCGTGGTAATCCGATTGAGTGTTCATTTGATCGCCCGACTCCCAATGGCTGATTTCACGCCCGACGCCTACCCGTGACCTTTTTGGCTTTCTCCCCCGCCGCCCTCTTTGGCGTAGACGCAGGCATGGTCGACGTGGACCGTATCGAGGATGCCGATGATCACGCAGTCGACCGGCAAGTTCTTGGTTTCCGGCGTGAGCCGGGCGCTGGAACCTTGCGTGATCAACACGTACTCGCCTTCGCCCGCCCCGACGGTGTCCACGGCCACGAAGGTCCGTCCGGTGGGAACCAGCGTGCTGCGGCCCTTGGGGTCCAGGCGGTAGGGCTCGACCACCAAGAGCTTGCGGCCGGTCATCGACGCGACCTTCTGCGTGGAAACCATCGAGCCGGTCACCTTGGCGACGAACATGGCGCGAGCCCTCCGGTTTTCCCTGTGAGGAGTTCCTTGACCTGCCGGGCCACGATCAACTCCTCGTTGGTCGGCACGATCCAGACCTGTACGCGGCTGGCGTCGGCGTGGATCGGCATCTCTCCATGGGCCGTCTGGTTGCGGGCCGGGTCCAGCACGATGCCCAGCTCGGCCAGGCCGCCGAGCACGTCGGCGCGGAAGGAGGCCAGGTTCTCGCCGATGCCGCCGGTGAAGACGATCACGTCGGCGCCGCCCAGCTCGACGAGGTAAGCCCCCAGGTAATGCCGCACGCTGGAGGCGAAGACCTCCAGGGCCAACTGCGCCCGCCGGCTGCCCTTGGCGGCGGCCTGGCAGACGTTGCGGATGTCGCCGCTGGTGCCGCTCAAGCCGGCCAGTCCGCTCTGGTTAGCCAGCATTTCCAGCACCTGCTCGAGCGTCTTGCCGGTTCGGCGAAGGATCAGGGGCAGGGCGAAGGGGTCGAAGTCGCCCGCGCGGTTGTTGTGCGGCAGGCCGCTCTGCGCGCTGGTGCCAAAGCTGTTGGCCACGCTCTCCCCGTTGCGGATCGCGCACAGCGAGCTGGAGCCGCCCAGGTGGCAGGAGATGATCCGCAGATCCCGCCGGCCCAAGAGTTCGGCCGTGCGGGTGGCGATGTAGCGGTGGCTGGCGCCGTGGAAGCCCCAGCGTTTGACCAGGCAGTCGTCCGCCCATTCCAAGGGCACGGCGTAGTAGCGATTGCGATCGGGAATCGACGCGTGGAAGTCGGTCTCGAAGGCCGCCACCAGGGGGATCTCCGGCAGCTTCTCGTGCAACAGCCGCATGGCCTTGATGTAAGGTGGGTTGTGGGCCGGGGCGAGGTGGCTCGCCTCTTGCATGGCGTCCAACACGTCGTCGGTCACCAACTGCACCCCGCTCATGCGCCCGCCGTGTACGGCCTTGAAGCCGATCGCCGAGACCTCGGACGCGCTGGAGAGGCAGCCCGACTGCGGATCGGTCAATTGGGCCAGGCACTGCCGCACCGCTTCGGCATGGTCGGCGACCTGCCGCTGGTCGCTCCGCTTCTGGCCGTGGATCTCCACGCTCAAGGGGCTCAAAGGCGAACCGATCCGCTCAATCTTGCCACGGGCGAGCTCGCGCTGGCCGTCGTCCATGTCCAGGAGTTGGTACTTGAAGCTCGTTGACCCGAGGTTGGCTACGAGGACCTTCATAAGTAGGCCTGGATTACGCCGTCGGCGGGGCGGGGGATGATGTGGCTGGCCACCAGCTCGCCGGCCTGGGAGGCGGCCTTGGCGCCGGCCTCGACGGCCGCGCGGACGCTGCCCACGTCGCCGCGGACGATGGTGGTCACCAGTCCGCCGCCGATCTGCACCCGTTTGACGATCTGCACATTGGCCGCCTTGACCATGGCGTCGGTCGCCTCGACCAGGGCCACGAGCCCCTTGGTTTCCAGTAGTCCGATAGCTTCGTTCATAGTCGATCGTTCCTCTTGCTGAGCTTCTTGAGAGGGTACGTCAGGCTTTCCAGCCTGACCCGTCGGTTCTGTCAGGCTGGAAAGCCTGACGTACTTTCGTGGCGGGGTAATAGCGGCCGCTGGCCCACCAGCAGCCGGCCGTCTTGGTGGGCCGGCGCTCGACTGCGCGAGCTTGTCCCACCCTACCCGCTGATCGCTGATCGCTGACCGCTTCTTCAATCCGCGGCACCGGCTTTCTTCCCCTTGATTTCCGGAGGCAGGATCAGGCCGATGTCCTCGTGCGGACGCGGAATCACCTGCACGCTGACCACCTCGCCGATGCGGCCGGCGGCCGCGGCGCCGGCGTCGGTGGCCGCCTTGACGGCCGCCACGTCGCCGGTGACAAACGCGCTGACCATGCCGCTGCCGACCTTGTCCCAACCGAGGAACTGGACGTTGGCGGCCTTCATCATCGCGTCGGTGGCTTCGACCAGGGTCACAAAGCCCTTGGTCTCGATCATGCCCAACGCTTCCATTGATTTTGCCATAGCAAGCTTCTCCCGAAATGGCGGATCACAAACAAATTCTCTCATGCCCGTAGGACGGATTGGCAATCCGTCTTACACGGCGCCCTACAGTTTGAATAGTTCCACTTTCTCCGCGTGGTCCAGGTCGGCGGCGTTGCCTTCGTCGGTGTCCAGGTGGACCTCCAGCTTGATCTTCTCCTCCGCGCGGACCAAGAGCCCCTCGAACGATCCCGGACAGGGCGAATAGACCCTCAAGCCCATCTTGTCGCCCGTCTTGACGCCGTAATACTCCGCGTCGCGGGGACTCATGTGGACGTGCCGCTCGGCGCGGATCACGCCTTCCTTGAGCTCCACGGCCCCCGCCGGCCCCACCAGCACGCAGCCCGGCGTGGCGTCGATCCTGCCGCTGAGTCGCACCGGCAGGTCGATCCCCAGCGAAATGCCGTCGGTAAAGGCCAACTCCACCTGGCTCCGCGGCCGGGTCGGTCCCAGCACGCGGACCGTAGGCAACATCCGCCGCTTGGGCCCGATCACCGCCACCGTCTCCTCGGCGGCGAAGAAGCCGTCCTGGTACAAGGGCTTCATCACCGTCAGCTTGCGGCCGGCCCCGAAAAGCTTCTCGACGTGCTCCTCCGTCAGATGACAATGCCGCGCGGAGATGCTCACCACCAGGCTCGGCCGGTCGCACGGACCGCCGACGTGCCTGAGCACGATCTCCCGGACGATCTGCTCGACGAGCTTGCGGTCGATGGACGTTGCGGTGCTCATGTAGGAACCGAAATAAGTTGAACAATTACTGTAGGACGGATTGCCAATCCGTCCTACGCCGTTTCCTCCCCCGCGGCGGGAGCCAAGGTAGCCACGCGCAGGTCCACGCCCGCGGCCACGAGCCGGTCGCGCCACGTCTGGTCGATGCCGTCGTCGACGACGAGCGTCTGTACGGCATCCAAACCGCAGAGCCGGGCCAGGCTCTGCCGGCCGAACTTGGAGCTGTCCACGACGACAATCACCCCGTCGGCGGCCTTCATCATCGTTCGCTCGGTCTCGACTAACATCAAGTTGTTGTTGAAGAATCCTTCTTGGTGGACCGCGGCCACGCTGAGGATTGTTTTTCGGACCCGCAGTGCGGCGATCATCTGGTCGGCCAGCGGTCCCTGGGCAACCCCCGTTCGGGGACAAATGTTACCACCAATCATCACCAGGTCGCTGTTGGTGTCCGAGGCGAAGAGGTTGGCCACCGGCAGCGAATTGGTCACCACGTGCAGCGGGCGGCCGACCAACAGCCGGGCGACTTCATAGGTCGTGCTGCCGCCGTCCAGCAGTACCGTATCCCCATCCTCGATCAGCCGCGCGGTCCACTCGGCGATCGTCTTTTTCTGTTCCCAGCGGGCCGCCTGCCGGGCCTCGAAGTGCGGCAGCATGGGCGATGTGCCCGCATAGAGCACCCCACCGTGGATCCGCCGGGCGGACCCTTGCTCCTCCAACTGTTCGATGTCTCGGCGGACCGTCGACTCCGACACCGCCAGGGCCTCGGCCAGCTCCGGCAGCGTGGCGAATCGCCTGCCCCGCACAAGCTCCAACAGCCGGCTGCGACGCTGTTCCACCAACATGGCTGTTCCGGGTTTGAGTCCAACCGGCGAATCTGTAGGGAACGCCCTCCGTAGCGTTCCGCCCGCGAGCGATATGGCGCGCCCGGCGTCAGGAACACCACGGAGGGCGTTCCCTACAGGTGCCAGTATCCTTCAAGTCGTCACGGAAATCAATCACTTTCCGTCACGAATTTGCAAGATTCCGGCAAACTCCGCGCACGCCGATGCAAGTTACCCCCGCTCTTGCGGAGGGAGCTTAGAACCGAATCGTCCCTTCCTGCGAGTAGAATGAGCGTTTTCCTTCCCGCCGTTAACGCTTGCCTGAAGCGAAATAAGGCGGGTATACTAGGTACTCCTCTCGCTCCGCGAGCTGGATAACGTCACGCGGAGCGTGACGAGTACGTTGCCCAACGCCCCCCAGACTACTGGCTTGTATGACCCGGATCGCCATTCTCGGAGCCACCGGCTACACGGCCGTGGAACTGATCAAGCTTCTGCTGCGCCACCCGGGAGCCGAGATTGTGGCCGTCACCAGCCGGCAGGAGGGCAACCCGCCGGTGGCCACGATCCACCCCTGCCTGACCAGCCGGCTGGATCTGTGCCTGGAGAATCTCGGTCCTGCGGAAGTGGCCGCGCGGGCCGAGTGTGCGTTTAGCTGTTTGCCTCACGGGGCCAGCGCGGCCTTTGTGGCCCCGCTGGTGGACGCCGGCTGCCGGGTGGTCGATTTCAGCGCCGATTACCGACTCGACAACGCCGAAACCTATGCCGAGTGGTACGGCCAGAAACATGCCGACCCGGCGCGGGCGGGCAAAGTCGTCTACGGTCTGCCGGAGTTGTTCCGCGAGCAGATCCCCGCGGCCCGCTTGGTGGCCAACCCCGGCTGCTATCCGACCTCGGCGATCCTGGCCCTGGCGCCGCTGTTGAAAGGCGGGCTGATCGAGCCCCAGGACATCATCGTCGATTCCAAGAGCGGAGTGTCCGGCGCCGGGCGGACCCCCAAGCTGACCACCCATTATCCCGAGTGCAACGAGAGTGTTTCAGCCTACAACGTCGGCCGGCATCGCCACCAGCCCGAGATCGAGCAGATCCTCGGCCGGGCCGTGGGCTCGCCGGTCGAGGTGATCTTCACCCCGCACCTGGTTCCCATGGACCGCGGAATCCTCACCACCACCTACTCCCGGCCCGTCAAGACGCTGAGCGAAGAGGCCCTGCTGCAAACGCTGCGGGATTTCTATGCCGACGAGCCGTTCGTGCGGGTGGTCAACCACCTGCCGGCCAGCAAGGATACGACCGACTCGAACTTCTGCGATCTCACCGCGCGGATCGTCCGCGGCCGGGTGCTGACCATCAGTTGCCTCGACAACCTCATCAAGGGCGCCTCCGGCGCGGCGGTGCAGAACTTCAACCTGATGTTCGGCCATCCCGAGACCACGGCGTTGCAATGAGAAAGAGTTGTCGGTTGTCAGTTGTCAGTGACGCGCTTTCTGATCGCTGACCGCTGACCGCTGACGCCGACAACTGACAACCGACAACTGGAGCGATTTCCACCGATGGCCATCCGCGTTCCCAAGGGTTTCCGACTGGCAGGCGTTCACTGCGGGCTGAAGCGCGATCCGCGCAAGCAGGACCTGACCCTGGTGGTCTCCGAGGTCCCCGCCGTGGCGGCCGGGGTCTATACGCGGAACCTGGTCTACGCCGCGCCGGTGGCCTTGGATCGCAGCCGCACGCCCAGCGATCGGATCCGCGCCGTGGTGGCCAACTCGGGCAACGCCAACGCCTGCACCGGGCTGCGGGGCCTGCGGGACGCCGAGGAGATGGCCCGCCTGGCGGCGGCCGCCTGCCAAGCGGCGGCGGACCAGGCCCTGGTGCTCTCGACGGGGGTGATCGGCGCGTTCTTACCCATGGAGAAGATCGCCCAGGGGATCGCCCACGCGGCAGGCCAGTTGGGCGCCGACGAAGAGGCCCTCGTCGCCGCCGCCCGGGGCATGCTCACCACCGATACGATCCACAAGATGGCCGGCCGTTCGGCGCAGATCGGCGGCCGGGAGATTTCCCTCTGCGGCCTGGCGAAGGGCGCGGCGATGATGGGACCCAACATGGCCACCATGCTGGCCCTGATCCTCACCGACGCGCCGCTGGAGAAGCCGTCGGCCCAGCAGTCGCTGGTCGAGGCGGTCAGTGAGACCTTCAACTGCATCAGCGTCGACGGCCACATGAGCACCAACGACACCGTGCTCCTGCTGGCCAACGGCCGGGCCGGGGGCCAGCCGCTTGGCCGGCCAGGATCTGGCCCTCTTCCGCCGCACGCTGAGCGAGGTCTGCGAGGAGCTGGCGCGCATGATCCCCTTCGACGGCGAAGGCGCCACGCACCTGATTACCATCGAGATCGCCGGCTGCGCCGATCGCCAGGCGGCCTTGGAAATCGCCAAGACCGTGGCCAACAGCCCGCTGGTGAAAACGGCGATCCACGGGGCCGATCCCAACTGGGGACGGATCGTTTCCGCGGCCGGTTATGCGGGCGTGCCTTTCGATCCGGCCGGGGTGACGCTGCACGTCAACGGATTCCTGCTCTACCGGGCCGGCGCGCCGGAGCCCTTCGACGCCAAGGCCGTCTCCGACTCGATCCGCGACAACCGCGAGACCCGCATCCAGCTCCAGTTCAGCGAAGGGGACGCCAAACTGCGGTTCTGGACCTCCGACTTGACGGCCGAGTACGTCCGGCTCAACGCCGACTACCACACTTAGGACTTGACGCGAGTGCGCGCACCGTAGGACGGGCATTCTTGCCCGTCGTTGCCTATCGGTTCTTCCCGTGCGGGCCATCGCTCAGGTCGGGCAGGAATGCCCAACCTACGGCTTAATGCCCGCCACAGCCCGGGCAGCCGCCGCCGCTGGAGTAGTTCGGGTTGACGATGGCGAACCCGCGGCCCATCGGACCGTCCTTGAAGTCGATCGAGGTGCCGTCGAGGTGCAGGGCGAACTTCTTGCGGGTCACCAGCGTCACCCCGTGATGTTCGTAATGCGCATCGACCTTGGGGTCGAACTCGTTGTCGAAGCCCAGCGAGTATTGCATGCCGCTGCAGCCGCCGCCGGCAACGCCCATCCGCAACACGGTGTTCGGCTCCATCTTCTGGGAATCCATGATCCGCCGGATCTCGCTCGCCGCGGTCTCGCTCAGAACGACTGACATGAGGGTTTCTTCTCCAGGATACTTCAGGGATTTTCCTGCCTTCTCTTTTATACTTATACCGCCAGCCACGGGAAGGCAAAGGTCTTTGGAGTGCGGCGACCTGTCGCCGCTTTCTTCAGCGGCCGGGAGCGATCGGCAAACCTGTTTCAGGGGAGCTGCCGGGCAGCCTCTTGATGTCAAATACTGCCGGAAACGACCCGTAGGGTGGGACAAGCTCGCGCAAGCTGGCGCCGGCCCACCAAGGGAGGGTGGTTGGCGGTAAGTGGCAAGAGGTGCAGCGCTCTGCGACTTGCGACCGTTGATCACTGAACACCGACCACTGGTGGGCCGGCGGCCGCCACAGCGGCCTTGTCCCACCCTACGCGCTCGGCTCCACCAACGGCAACGCATTGAGCCGCCGCAGCCGCGGGACGGTCTCGGAGAGGACTTGGATCGCGTACTCCACTTCTTCCGGCGTATTGAACCGGCCCAGGCCGAAACGCAGGCTGTTCCGCGTTCGTTGGTCGCCGATGCCCAAGGCCCGCAAAACGTGGCTCGGCTCGGGCTTCGCCGAAGTACACGCGCTGCCGGAGCTGAGGGCCAGATCCTTGACGTCCAGCAGCAGCGTCTCTCCCTCCAGCCCGGCGAAGCTCAGGTTCAGGTTCCCCGGCAGTCGCCACTCTGGCGGCGCCAGCGCGGGTCCGTTCAGTTCCACGCCGGTCGTGGCCGCCAGGATGCCTTGATAGAGGCGGTTTCGCAGCGACCGCAGCCGATCCGCCTCCGCCGGCATCTCCTCCTGGCACAGTTCCAAGGCCCGGGCGAAACCGACGATTCCCGGCACATTGAGCGTGCCGCTTCGCAGCCCTCCCTCATGCCCGCCACCGTCCAGCAGCGGCTCCAATCGCACCGTGGGGCCCCGACGGCGGACATACAGCGCGCCAATCCCCTTGGGACCGTAAATCTTGTGGGCGGAGAAGCTCAGCAGGTCGACTCCCAGGCGATTGACGTCGACGGGGACCTTGCCCACCGCCTGGGTCGCGTCGGAGTGCAAGAGCACGCCTCGCTGCTTGCAGATCCGGCCGATCTCTTCCAGCGGCTGGAGCGTGCCGATCTCGTTGTTGGCCAGCATCACGGAGACCAGCAGCGTATCGTCGCGAATGGCGGCGGCGATGTCGTCCGGGAGGATCCGCCCCGCCTCGGGGTCAGGGGCCGGGATCACCGGCAAGAGCGTAATCTCGAAACCTCGCCGGCCCAGTTTTTCCAGGGGATCCAGCACCGACGGGTGCTCGGCGACCACGCTGACGACATGATTGCCCTTGCGGCGGACCCGTTCCGCCAGGCCGCGGATCGCCAGGTTATTGCTCTCGGTGGCGCCGCTGGTGAAGACGATTTCCCGGGCCCGGGCGCCGAGGGCCGACGCGATCGAATCCCGGGCCTTGGCCACCGCCTCCTTGGCCGACCAGCCGAAGCCGTGCGTGGTGCTCGCCGGGTTGCCGTAGGTCTCCGTGAAAAGGGGAGCATGGCTTCCAGCACCCGGGGATCGGTCCGGGTCGTGGCCTGGTTGTCCATGTAGATCGGGGTGGAAAGCATGGCTCTTTTTTGTGGCCTGCAAAACGGAGGCGCCACTTGAGACACGTTATCTCCTCAAACTGTAAACGCCACCACGGGGTTTATCCCCGTGGAGCGATGATTGGCAGCTAGAAACGGCGTTACCGGTGCATCGTTTTTTCCGTTTCCGGCCCGGCCGGCATCGCCGGCCGGGCCGGAAACGGAAAAAACGGAAGTCTTTCGGGGCCGCCGTTTCTAGCTGCCAATCATCGCTCCACCGGCACAAGGCCGGTGGTGGCGTTTTCAGTTTGAGCTATCTCGTTGATTGATTTTCGGCCTCTATGCTTGCTTCTTTTTTCAGAAACGCCTTGATAATCCGGAATGTGTCTTCCCGCTTGGATAGAAAGAAAAAGTGGTCGCCGTCGACGACACGGAACTGAAAATGCGGTAAACGCCCAGCGAGCTTGGACGCAATTGGCTGGACGCGAGCGATCCGAAAACCCGAATCCTGCCGCCCGTTGAGCATGAGGATCTTGAGATTGTCTTTCAATACAGGCACGACCGCCAAGGACGGCGCTGAGGCGATCGAAACGTAGCAAGAAAAGGCGTCTGGCTTCTCGTTGTAGATGCGAAATCCTGCCGGACCGCCCGCCGAGATCGCCATCAGACATGGCTTGTGGATTGAAACCGACCGCTTCAGTTTCACATCCTTGTACATGTCGTCAAGGTATTGCATCGTGCCGTCATGCCAACTGGAACCCCATGAGGGCACCAGGACGATCGCGTTGGGGAACTCCTCCTTCAGCACGTACGTATAGAACAGGAAGTTGCCGCCGAATCCGTGGAGGAACACGATCACAGGTGTAGCATCGGTCACGCTCTTCGGAAAGTACGCGAAATAGTGTCCGTGTGTGGGCCGCTTATCGGCCAGGCAATATGGCAGAGCAGAGCTGACATTCTTGAAGAGGGCGTCCGAGGAAATACTGCTGTATGCTTGATCCAGGCTCGCCCGAAGCCCTTGGGTCTCCTTCGCGTTAAGGCCGATCTGGGAGCTACCCATCAGGATCACGCCCTCCACCATCATGCTCTCCGGCAGGAAAGCGCCGCCCGCCTGAAAAAGTTTGTAGCCCTCGGCAAACTGTTTTGGCGCCCGAAATGGTGGAGGCAGCGATTGCGTCGGGAAGTTACACGACTCAACCGTTCCGACTGCCTGAGGAGCACCGATAACTTGGCCAGCCGGGGAGGCCAGCAGGCAAACGGCTGCTAGGGGCGTGAAAAGTTGGATCATGCTGATGTTGCGGTGCAGCGTACGCATGTCAACCAGGCCGCTCAAGGGGCCGCGGACTTGCCCGGGCCGAACAGGGCTTCCATGCAGATCTGCGACCAGGTCTCGAAGCCCGACAGGTCGGCGAGAATCGCCTCGACCGCGCGAAAACCGCTCTGGATGATCTCCGCCTCGCGCGGCCGGACCTCGGGCCGCTGGAGATCCACCAGGTGGACCACGCCCAGGTGGACCCGGCCGACGTCGCTCTGGTCGTCGTTGATCAGGCCCACGCATCGCGGCGTATAGGGCGCGTCGACGAAGATTTCTTCCTCCAGCTCCCGCCGCATTCCTTCCTGAAAGGGGTGACTGCCGGGATCGGAGTTGACGTCGACCACGGAGATATGGCCGCCGATGCCCACGCTTCGCTTGCGGTGGAGCCGCCCTTCGCCCTGCCCGGTTCCCCGCGTGTAGTGAAAGACCGATTGGCGGCCGTCCGCCGCGCAGTACCGGAAGATGACGTACGGGATCAACTGTTTGAAGGACGGGTCCTGCTCCACTTCCTGCCGCGGTTGGTAGCTGATGTGCGCCGGACTGAAGAGTTCGCTCAGATAGTGATCCACCTCGCCGGTAAAGCCTTGGAAATGGCCCAGGCGATGGAAGACCGCCGTGGGAACGACGAGCACTCGCTCCGTGAGAACTCCGGACACCTGGGATTCCTTCTTTGTTGAGTGCGTGGGTCGAGTTTCCGCTGGCTATTCTCAAGCGTGTAGGGTGGGACCAGGCCGCCGTGGCGGCCGCCGGCCCACCAACCGTTCGCAGAACCGGTGGGCCGGCGCTCGCTTTCGCGAGCTTGTCCCACCCTACCTTTCTGCCTGCCCACGGGTCCCGTCAGCAACCAAGTATACGAACTGTCCAGCCCGCTGGCCAACAACCTCAGAGAATCAGCATTGCATCGCCGTAACTGTAGAAGCGGTACTCTTCTCGGATGGCTTCTTGATAGGCGCGGCGAATCAACTTATCGGTGCCGAAGGTCTGAACGAGCACCAACAGGGTGGTGCGGGGAAAATGGAAATTGGTCAAAAGGGCGTCGACGGCGTGAAACTCGAAGGGCGGCCGGATGAAAAGATCCGTGGAACCCGTAAAGGGCTTGAGCTTGCCGTCCCGGGCGGCCGTTTCCAAGACGCGAACGGTGGTGGTTCCCACGGCGACGATCCGTCCTCCCTGTTGGCGGCATTCGAGAAGCGTCTCGACGGTCGACGGCTCGAGATTGGCCCTTTCCGAGTGCATTTGGTGGTCGGCCAGCGACTCCGTTTCAATGGGCCGGAACGTGCCCAGACCCACGTGCAAGGTAAGCATGGCGACTCCTATCCCGCGGCCTTTCAGCGACTCCAGCAGCCCCTCGGTGAAGTGCAGCCCGGCAGTGGGAGCCGCCACGGCGCCCGGATGTCGGGCAAAGACCGTCTGGTAGGTCTTGCGATCCGCCTCGACCATCTGTCCCTTGCGGATGTAGGGGGGAAGAGGTACCCGTCCCACGCGAGCGAGCACCGTGTAGGGATCCTCTTGCGACTCGGGACGGACCACCCAAACCCCTTCGGGTTCCTTGGTCCCCAGGCGGAGGCGGACGTCGGTTTGACCGGAGGCGTTGACCAGCGTGATCGTCTCGCCCGGAAGAGGGCGGCCCCGAGTCTTTCCCAGCACCCGCCAGAGCCCGTGGTCGTCGGATTCCAGGAAGAGCCCTTCCCAGCGTCCGCCCGTTGCCGTGCGGAATCCCAGCAGCTTGGCGGGTATTACCCGGGTGTCATTGAGGACCACACAATCGGCGGGGGAGAGGATCTCCGGAAGATCGCGGACATGCCAGTGCTCGATCGACTGTCGTTGGCGATCGACGACCATCAGTCGGGCGTCCACGCGGTGGGCCACCGGAGCCTGAGCGATCAGGTGTCGCGGCAACTCGTAATCGTAGGCGTCCGTCATCGCAGAAGTTGTCGGTGGCTAGTGGTCCGCGTGTAGGGTGGGACCAGGCCGCCGTGGCGGCCGCCGGCCCACCAATCGCTCGCAGAAATGGTGGGCCGGCGCTTGCTTAAGCAAGCTTGTCCCACCCTACCCCCTCCCTCCAGAATTACTCAGCTCGCCTTTACCGGGGGCCGGTAAGTTAGTATAAGGCCCCACCCGGGCTGCGGGCAGTGGACGGGCCTCGGAACAACGGGAGACGGATGTGAGTGCTCAGCCGGTGGCGTTGGCTATCACTGACCTCGAGCCGGGGGGCGCCGAAAAGGCCCTCGTGGAACTGGCCACCCGCCTCGGCCGGACCCGTTTCGAGCCTGTGGTCTACTGTCTATCCCCTCTGCCACCTGCGGAGGTGGCCTCCTGTCTCCCGCCATTGAGGCAGGCCGGAGTCGAGGTGCACGGTCTGGGGGTGCGATCCTCGCGCGATCTACCACGGGCTATGACACGCTGGAAGGCTCTTTTGCAACGGCAGAAGCCATTGCTGCTCCAGACGTTTCTCTTCCATGCCAACCTGGCGGGCCGCTGGGCCGCGCGGCGTGCCGGGGTTCGCTGGGTGATCTCGGGCGTCCGGGTGGCGGAGCCCCGCCGGTGGCACCGTTGGGCCGACCGGTTGACTAGCCGGCTGGTTGATCGGTATGTGTGCGTAAGCGATTCGGTTGCCCGATTCTCTCGGCAGCATGCCGGGCTCCCCCAGGAGAAGCTAGTGGTGATCCCCAACGGCATCGACCTGGCTAAGTATCCGGCCGCCACCGCCAGTCACCACCCGCCCGACGGCCTACCGCTTGGTCGCCGTCTGGTTGTCTGTGTGGGCAGACTCGATCGGCAGAAGGGACTCGATTGGCTGCTGAGAACGGCTCCCCAGTGGCTCCGCCAGGTACCGGGTTGCGACCTGGTCTTGGTTGGGAAAGGGCCGGACCAATCGAGGCTCCAGGGGCTGACCCGCCGGTTGGGGATTGCAGACCGGGTTTGCTTTGCGGGCTGGCGGGCCGACGTACCCGAGATCCTCGCGGCCAGCGAGCTCTTGGTGTTGCCTTCCCGTTGGGAAGGAATGCCCAACGTGGTGTTGGAAGCCATGGCCAGCCGCCGGCCGGTCTTGGCGACGAGGGTTGAGGGTCTCTTGGAACTGCTCGGCGAGGAAGACGAGGCACAAACGGTAAGCTGGGGCGATTCGCAGAGCTTCGTCGCCAAGCTGGTCACGCTGCTTTCCGACCGCCAGTTGGCTGAGGAACTTGGCGAAAAGAATCGCCGGCGGGCAGAACGGGAGTTCTCGATTGACAGAGTGGTGGCGGCCTATGAGGCGCTTTGGAGCGGGCTGATTGGTGGCTGAAGTAGGTCCCGCTTGCCGAGCGGGACATTAGTCCGGATTATTCGCGGGCGCGTTGTAAGCGCGAAGCGTAAGCGAGGACTGCTAAGTGACTTATCCTCGCTTACGCTTCGGGTTTCGATTACGCTTTGCGCGGTTTACATCGCGCGGCGTCAAGCTTGCCGAGCGCGACGACCGAAGTCCTGCCCGGCAGGCAGGACCTACTACGGAAAAAAATTTTCGGCCACTCGCGCCGGCCTGATTTGATGGAAGTCCAGAGCAGGAATAATGCTACGGCGCGAGACTCTTCGCCCCGTCGTCAGCGGTCCGTGAAAACCGCGCTTGACCTGTGGAAAGAAGTAGGTATTCTTGGGACTCAGTGGGGCTGAGTGGGAACCTGTGGTGACCCGATGCTCCTGACCGGAACCTTTTCCCGCTCGCTCGACGATAAGCTGCGTCTGGCTATTCCGAAACGGCTTCGCGATGCCCTGGGCTGCCCTCAAGGAGGGGACCTGTACGTAGCCCCGGGCACAGATGGTTCGATTTCGATCTACACGGAGGAATCTTTCGAGCAATTGGCCCTGCGATTGGGCAAGTCGTCGCCGACCGAGCAGCAAGTCCGGAGTTTTACACGTCTGTTCTACGCCCAGGCCCAAAGGGTGGAAATCGACGTGCAGGGACGAATCCGTATTCCCCAAGACTTGGCTGGTTTGGTGAAGCTGGAGAAAGAGGTGGTCCTGGTTGGGGTCCAGGATCACCTGGAGTTGTGGGCGGCCGGGCGCTGGCAGGCGTACTTGGCCGAGAAGCGTCCTCATTTTGACGAGATTGCGGAAGCGGCTTTCGCCCCGCCCTAGTCTTGCGTAAACTTGGATAGTCCGTCCGTTTCGCCATGCGTGAGAACAGAAACGTCAGTCAAAGGCCACCGGCTGACGTTTTTCCCGAACCTCGGGTTTGGCCAGTTCTCACGAGTACGGGAGGCAGCGGAGGCCTGCCGGCTGCGAACCGCGGGATGACTCGTTCCTTCGCAGACGAGTTGACCGCTGGCAATTCACCTCGCGTGGGCACAAGGATGTGCCCGGGGTGGGTCGCCTCGCGGAGCTCTGCATTCGTGGTGGTGCGGGCGTCCCGCCTGCCGCGAACCTGCAGGCGTCTGCCCCGAACCTGCAGGCGTCTGCCCCGAACCTGCAGGCGTCTGCCCCGAACCTGCAGGCGGGACGCCTGCACCACAAGCAGCGATTGACCATCTTATCCTTTTGCGGCTCGCAACCCTGGCGCCCGCACCAGTACCATGCTCATGACCACTTCTCAACCGATCCACGTGCCGGTGATGCGGGACGAGGTCGTGCGTTGGCTCGACCCCCGGCCTGGCGCGGTGCTGGTCGACGGTACGCTCGGCGGCGGCGGGCACAGCCGGGCGCTAGCCGAGCGGCTGGGCGAATCGGGCCTGGTGGTCGCCCTGGATTGCGACCCGGCGGCTGTCGACGCGGCCACGCGGAACCTGGCCGGCTGGCGGGTCAGGCCCGTGCACGCGAATTTCGCCGACTTGCCCGAAGTGCTCGCGGAGTTGGAGATCGACTCGGTGGACGGCATCGTGCTGGACCTCGGCCTGTCCAGCGACCAGTTGTCCGACGAGAGCCGGGGCTTCAGCTTCTCCTCCGGCGGTCCGCTGGATCTGCGGTTCGACCCTGCCCGGGGCGAGCCGGCCGCGCGGCTGGTCAACCGGCTCAGCGCGGAGCGGCTGGCCGACCTGATCTTCGAGTACGGCGAAGAGCGTTATAGCCGCCGCATTGCCCGGGCCATCGAGGAGCGTCGCCGCCGGGGGCCGATCGAGACGGCCGCGGAGCTTGCCGAGCTGATCCGAGCGGTGGTTCCGCGGTTCCAGGGTGGTCGGCGGATCGACCCGGCGACGCGGACCTTCCAGGCCTTGCGGATCGCGGTCAACGACGAGATCAAGTCGTTGGCCACGGCGCTGCGGCGGATACCCGATTGCCTGCGGCCGGAGGGACGTTTGGTGGTAATCGGCTTTCACTCGCTGGAGGATCGGCTGGTGAAGGAGGCCTTTCGCGACGATCCTCGCTATCGGGCGTTGGTGAAGAAGCCCATCCGGCCCGGGCCGGACGAAGTTAGCGTCAACCCGCGAGCCCGCAGTGCGAAACTTCGCGTTGCCGCCCGCACCTAGCTAGAAGTTAGAAGTCAGGAGTTAGAAGAAGGCGTATCGCCGGGCCCTGTTGCTTATTCCAACTCCTAACTCCTAACTCCTAACTCCTCCAGGAAAGCAGGGATGCTCATGTCCAAGCACGCGTACGACCACGACGACGGATCGTTGCCATCGGCGCCCTCGGCGCTGCCCGACCCCGTGGGGCCGGCCGTGGCGAACATCGGCCGGGAAATCAAGATCGGCGTGGCGGTGATCCTCGTCTTGCTGATCGTCTTCGGCGCGGTCCTTTACCGGCGACTGGTCCATGGAACGGACCGTGCCATCGTCGGGGAGCGGAAAGAAGAGCGGCGGGCTTCGAGCCTGCCGCCGTTGACCAGCGACTTCGAGGGTGGTTCCGCGCAGCCGACGGTGGTCACGGCCACGGCGGGCTCGTCGCATTCGAGCCGGCGGATCTCGGTCGCGGAGATGGCCGAGACCCCGTGGTCGGGCAGAGGCGACAGCGCCTCGACCGACAAAAACGACCCTCCCCCGCCCCCTAAGGCTTCGTTCATGCCACCCTTGCCTCCCAGCGACGTTGGCGGCGGTAGTCCCTGGTCGAAGCATAAGCGCGAGGGCGACAGGTCCAAGGCGTCGTTTGCGTCGGTCAACGAGGGCGATGGCGGCCGCTCGGCAACGAAAAGAGCGACGCCGGTGCGAACCCGTTCGCCGAGATCCCGCCGTTGCCGCCGGCGACCTTCGTCTCCCGCGGCAAGACTTTGCCGGTGCAATCGGTCGAGAGGATGCGGGCCGGCAGCGGCGACGCCGCCAACCCCGCTCGCGACTCGTCTGCCGCCCCGATCGTCGCGGCGGGCGGCACGGCTGCTCCTCTGGTGCCTGGCGCCGGCAGTTACGGCGACGTTGCCAGCGGTTCATCCGCGGCGGCGGCGACCGACCCAGGGGCTTTGCCGCCCGCCTATGGCTCCGGGAGTTCGGCTCCCACCGGCGGTCTGACGGCTGGAGCTTTCTCGTCGCCCTACACCGGCTCCGGCGCCGCACACCTACACCGTTCAGCCGAACGACAACTACTGGAAGATCTCCGAGAAGGTCTACGGCACGGGCGCGTACTTCCAGGCCCTGGCCGAGCAGAACCGCAAGAAAATCCCCGACGAGAGCCGGCTTCGCCCGGGCGACACGATCTCCATCCCGCCGGTGGGCGAGCTGGAGAAGAAGTACGCCGATCTCTGCCCCAAGCCGAGCCATCGCGATACGACGCGGCGGCAACTGGCCACGGTGAGCACCGTCACTCCCGCGAGCCAGGTGGGCGGCGGCCGGGTCTACGTGGTCCAGGAGGGCGACAACCTTTACGACATCGCTCGCTGGGAGCTTGGCAAGGTGACCCGCTGGCCGGAGATCTACGACCTCAATCGCGACGCCCTAGGCAACGATCCCGACCATCTCACGCCCGGAATGCGGCTGATCCTGCCCGGCGATCGGCCCGGCGGGGTGAGCAAGGTCGCCGACCGTCCCGACGACACGATTTATCGCCGCTACTGACCACTTTCCCCCACATGCCTATCTCTTACGACTTTCTTGCACCGCAGCGGATCATCTTCGGCTGGGGCCGGCGCTGGGAGGTGGGCTCGCTGGCCAAGACCCTGGGGCGACGGGCCTATATCATTTGCGGGTCGGCGGCGCTGGAGCAACAGGGACGAATGGCCGAGATCGGCCAATCGCTGCGGCAGTCGGGCGTCGAGCCGGTGCCGCTGGCGACCATCAGCCATGAGCCGGAGGTCGGCGACGTCGACCGCCTCGCAGCCGACCTTCGGGCCCGGGGCACTCTTGCCGGCGGGTTGCTGCTGGCCGTCGGCGGCGGGGCCGCCATCGACCTGGCCAAGGCGCTGGCCGCGATGGCCACTAACACCCAGAGCGCGACGGTTCGCGACTACCTCGAAGGCGTAGGACGGGGCCTGAAACTCGATGCCGAGCCGCTTCCCATCCTGGCCATGCCGGCCACGGCCGGGACCGGGGCCGAGGCGACCAAGAACGCCGTGATCTCCTGCTACGACCCGCCCTTCAAGAAGAGCCTTCGCGACCAACGGCTGTTGCCGAGGATCGCGCTGTTGGACCCGGAGCTTACCGTGAGCGTCCCTCCCGCCGTCACCGCGGCCAGCGGCATGGACGCGATCACGCAGCTTCTGGAGAGTTATCTCTCGAAGAAGGCCCAACCGATCCCGCAAGCCCTTGCGGTGCAGGGGCTGCAGATGGCGATGCCGTCGATCGCCGAGGCGGTGGAGCACGGCGACCGGCGCCAGCCGCGGGAGAAGATGGCCCATGCGGCCCTGCTTTCCGGCATGGCCTTAGCCAATTCGGGGTTGGGCATGGCGCATGGCGTGGCCGCAGCCCTGGGCGTTCATTGCCGCACTCCGCACGGAGAAGCCTGCGCCCTGATGCTGCCCGTGGCGCTGAGGGTCAATCGCCAGGTCTGCCTGGCGGAGCTGGCCCGGCTCTCGCGTCTGCTGTTGACGACGGACACAACACTTTCGGACGAGCAAGCGGCGGATCACTTGATTCGCCGGATCGAGACGCTCTGCGACCGGGTCAAGGTGCCTCGGCGACTCTCCCAGGTGGGTACGACGGCCGCGCAGATTCCCGCCATCGTCCGCAGCTCCCGAGGGGCCAGCATGAGCGGCAATCCGCGCGATCTATCGGACGACGAGCTGACGGCCCTCTTGGAGGAGATCCTGTGATCCTCTGCGCCGGACTGACCCCCGCCTGGCAGCAGATCCTGGTGCTGGACGCCTTCCGCTGCGGCGAAGTGAACCGCGCCAGGGAAGTACATTGGTGCGCGTCGGGCAAGGTCTTCAACGCGGGGATCGCCCTGCACCATTTGGGCGGGCCCTGCCGCGTCGTGTCGACCGTCGGCGGACCTACCGTCCCGCTGATCGAGCGCGAGCTGGACGCCCTGGGCGTGCCTTATCGCTGGGTCCTCACCCGCAGCGAAACCCGGATCTGCACTACGATCCTCGATCGGGCTACTGGCACGATCACCGAGCTGGTCGAAAACGGGCGGCCGCTGGAGTCGCAAGAGCTGGACCGCTTCCGCTCGGCTTATGCCGAAGAGGCGGCCCGGGCCGAGGCGGTGGTGTTGATCGGCTCTTTGCCCGAGGGTGCGCCCGAGTCGTTCTACCGCGATCTGCTCCAACGGACGCCTTGCCCGGCGGTGTTGGATTTCCGCGGCGAGGGCTTGCTCGCCGTGTTGGACCTGAAGCCTTACGTGGTGAAGCCGAACCGCGAGGAGCTGGCCCGCACGGTGGGCCGTCCGCTGGAGACCGACGAAGCGCTGCTGGGGGCCATGCGCGACCTGAACCGCCGGGGGGCTGCGTGGGCGGTCGTGACCCAGGGACCGGGGCCGGTCTTTGTCACTTCGGCGGAAGGGGCCTGGCGACTGCACCCTCCGCCCGCCGGGCCCGTGGTCAATCCGATCGGCTCGGGCGACGCCCTGGCCGCGACCATCGCCTGGGCCACGCGTGCCGGCCGGCCGCTTCTGGACGCCGTCCGGCTGGGCCTGGCCGCGGCTGGGCAGAACGTCCGCCAACTGCTCCCCTGCCGCCTCGACCCGAGGACGCTGGAAGGGGAAGCCGCGGCGGTCCGAGTCGAGACGTGCTGAACGTAATCGTAGGGTGGGACAAGGCCGCCGTGGCGGCCGCCGGCCCACCAGGAGCCCGGTGGGCCGGCGCTCGCGCGCGAGCTTGTCCCACCCTACCTGACCCCGAGGAACAACGGGTTGAGCGACATGGACGAGCGCGACCGCTGCCGGCTGTCGGATCAGCAATGGGCCGGCTACCTCGAGCAGGCGCGGCAGGGCAAAGATCGCTCGCCCTCGCTCCACGACATGGTGTCGGCCGAGCTGGCGCGCTGCGGTCCGGGGGCGACCTTGTTGGACATCGGCTGCGGGCGCGGCATCGAGGGCGGCCGTGTTCTGCAGGAGTCGTTGGCGGCCGCCGCCGGCCGGTTCATCGGCATTGAACCCGACCGCGACGTGGCCGTCAGCGATTGCTTCTGCCAGGTCCATCGCTGCACCCTGGAGGAGGCGCCGCTGCCGGCAGGCTCGATCGACGTGGCGATGGCCGTTTTCGTCCTGGAGCACCTGGCGGAGCCGAAGAGCTTCTTTCGCAAATTGCACGAACTCCTCAGCCAGCGCGGCGTCTTCTGGGCGATGACCATCGATCAGCGCCACCCCTTCGCCCTGCTCTCCAGCCTGGCGCAGCGGATGCGGCTCAAGAGGCCGCTGCTGGCTTGGGTCCGCCGCGGTGGTCCGGCCGAGGACCTGGAGACCTATCCCACTTTCTATCGGAGCAACACGCCCCGGGCGTTGGCGCGTCACGCGGCCGCCTTCCGCGAGCTGCGTTGGATGAGCTTGAACTACGTCGGCCAACACGACGCCTACCTGCCGCCGGTCTTGCACCGTTTCGCGCGCCTGGCCGACCGCATGGCCCGCAACCTGCGACTGCCCGGCCCCACGGCGATTGTGCGTCTCCAGAAGTAAGACGAAGATCCTTTCTGAAAAAGTTGACGGGGAATCAGCCAGGGGGGATACTCAGACGATGCGAGTGATTCGCGTAACACCAGGCGCGAAGCGCAAGCGAGGGTAGGTTGGCGTGCCTCGCTCGTTTGAGCTTCGGGCTTGTGTGGGGCCATGAATAAACCGGATTAGGGCTGGCAGCGAGTGTCCACGTCTCGTGAAACAGGTGCGGTGATGAGCCTCCGTTTTTCCTCGCTGGGGTCTGGTCTTCGTCACAATTTACCAGGCCGTTTACTACACGGAATAGCTGCACTCCTGCTTACCGCGGGTACCCTCGCGTTGGCAGTGGACGCGGAGAAAACGGGTATCTGCGCGGATCAACGCAGTGTGCCTAGTTTTGTGATTATCCTTATCGACGATATGGGTTACGGCGACATCGGCCCCTTCGGCTCGAAGCTCAATCGCACGCCTTGCCTGGACCGGATGGCTGCCGAAGGGATGAAGCTCACCAGCTTCTACGCCGCCCCATTCTGTACGGCGTCGCGGGCGCAGATGATGACCGGCTGCTACGTCAAGCGGGTCTCGCTGCCCAACGTCCTGGGGCCGGTCTCCCGGATCGGCATCAGCTCCTCAGAACGGACCGTGGCGGAATTGCTCAAGCAGCAGGGCTACGCCACGATGTGCGTCGGCAAGTGGCACCTGGGCGACCAGCCGGAGTTCCTGCCGACGCGGCACGGGTTCGACCATTACGTCGGCCTGCCCTACTCGAACGACATGGGCGGCTCGGGCAAGCGGAACGACCGCTGGCCGTTGCTGCCGCTGTTGTTTGACCAGGAGGTGGTCGAGGCCCCGGTCCAGCAGGACAAGCTCGTGGCGCGGTACACCGAGGAGGCCGTGAAGTTCATCACGGCCCACCGGGACCGTCCCTTCTTCCTCTACCTGCCGCACACGGCCGTCCACGTACCGATCCATCCCGGCAAGGCGTTCCAGGGCAAGTCCGCCAACGGCCGCTACGGCGACTGGGTCGAGGAAGTGGACTGGAGCACCGGGCAGGTGCTCGACACGCTCCGCAACCTCAAGCTCGACGCGCGGACCTTGGTGCTCTTCAGCAGCGACAACGGCCCGTGGCGAAGCCAGGGCAAGGACGCCGGCGTGGCCGGGCCGCTGCGGGGCGGCAAGGGCTCCACCTGGGAAGGCGGCCTCCGCGAGCCGACCATCGCCTGGTGGCCGGGCAAGGTCCCCGCTGGCGCCGTCTGCGATGCCGTCGCCAGCGAGCTGGACGTGCTGCCCACCCTGGTCGGCCTCGCCGGCGGCACGCTGCCCGGCGACCGCGAGATCGACGGCCGCGACATCTGGCCGCTCTTGTCGGGCCGGAGCACCCGCTCGTCGCACGAGGCCCTCTTCTACTTCTTGAACAACCGCCTCGAGGCAGTCCGCAGCGGACCCTGGAAGCTGGCGGTCGTCCAACAGCTCGAATACGGCATCGATAAGAAGAAGCCCTCCCCCCAGCCCTTCGTGCCCAAGCTCTTCAACTTGGACGCGGACATCGGCGAGACCGCCGACGTGGCCGCCCAGCACCCGGACGTGGTGAAGCGGCTCCAAGGCTACCTCCAACAGATGGATAGGGATTTGGGAGCGACGGGTCGCGGGCCGGGCATGCGTGCCAGCGGCAGGGTCGATCATCCGCAACCGTTGCTGCTGCGCAACGCGATGGAGTACGACTGAAATAGGATATAGATAATGGTTGTCCACTTCACTCAAGTTCGTCGCGTAGCGACGTTATGATTGTAGCCGTGGGTTTTAACCCACGGGTCGGATCCCGTGATATTGGCCCCCGTCGCGTAGCGACGGTTGAAAGCGAGCCGCTCGCCATTGGGCGACCCAGCCCTTTCAATCGTCGCTACGCGACAAACGGAAGGTGTTAAGCTATGCGTTCCGTGGGTTAAAACCCACGGCTACCGTCGCATCGTCGCTACGCGACGTGGACTTGCCGATCGCTTGAGTCAACTGGATAGCCATTTAATGGATTGACCGCCCTTTACGAGAGCAAGATGACACTCATGACGACTTCAAGAGAAACGCGCAGACTTCCCACGCTCCTCCTCTTCGCCGTTGGGCTGGCCGTTTCGGCCGGGCCGAGGCTCCGGGCCGCCGACTACATCTGGATCGAGGGCGAGTCGCCCCAGTCGCAGACCGTGACGCGCCACCCCTGGTGGTATGACAAGGTGAAGAAGGACCAGCTTTCCGGCGGCGACTTCATCAGCAACTGGACCGACAAGCAGCCCGGCGAGGCGACTTACGCCTTTCGCGCCGCGCCGGAGGCCAGTACGTCTTCTGGGTCCGCGCCAACCCCGTGGCGACGAAGCTCTCCTACCAGCTCGACGGCGGCCCGTGGCAGCTCATCAGCATGGCGTCCCCCCAGGATCAGATCAACATCGCCGACGACGGCAAGCCCGACCTGCGGTTCATCGCCTGGATCAACGTGGGCGCCGTCAAGCTCGCCAAGGGCGCCCATAGCATCAAGTTCAAGATGCACAGCGACAATAACAATCACGGGATGCTCGACTGTTTCCTCTTTGCCAACGGTGCCTTCATGCCCGAGGGCACGCGGAAGCCGGGCGAGAAGTCCGCCGCCGGCGAAGTCGCCGCCGAGGGCCGCTGGGCGTTCCAGCCGCCGCGCGACGAGTTCAGTCCCAAGGCGCTGTTGGACCTGCGCAGCCTCAACGAGAAGTTCGCCGGCCAGCACGGTTTCGTCACCCGCAGTGAAGACGGCAACGACTTCGCCTTCGCCGACGGGACGCCCGCGCGCTTCTGGGCGCTCAACGACGGGGCCTTCGGCACGAATCTCCCTCGCCATGCCCGCTTCCTCGCCAAGCGCGGCATCAACATGGTGCGTCTCTTCAGCAACATCACCCCCGCCGGCAGCGACCTGATGGAGACCGACCCGGGCGAGCGCGACCACGTCTGGAAGGGCCTGGCGGCGATGAAGAAAGAGGGCATTTACGTCACCTTCTCGCCCTACTGGGCCGGGCCCGCCCGCGTGAAGCCGTCGATGGGCGTCCTCGATACGGGCGGCAGCGGCAACTGGGGCCTGCTGTTCTTCGACAAGAAGCTCCAGGCGGCCTACAAGCACTGGATGAAACAGGTGCTCACCGAGAAGAACCCTTACACCGGCATCCCCCTTGCCAAAGACCCGGCGCTGGCGATCATCGAGATCCAGAATGAAGACTCGCTCCTGTTCTGGACAGCCCAGGGCATCGGCGGCTCCGCCAAGAAGGAGCTCCGCCGGCAATTCGGCGATTTCCTCAGCAAGAAATACGGCTCGCTGCAGAAGGCCCAGCAGGCGTGGGGCGGCGCAGCGCCACCGCCGAACCAGGACGCTCCCGACAACCCCGCCCAGGGCGAGGCGGCGCTCTACATCACCTGGCAATTGACGCAGCACGACAACAACCCGGGCCAGCAGCAGCGATTGTCCGACCAGATGGAATTCCTCACCAAGACCATGCGCGCCTTCAACAAGATGATCGGCGATTACCTCAAAAAGGAGCTCGGCTGCAAGCAACTGGTCAACGCCGGCAACTGGCGGACCGCCGACAACGTGACCATGCTCGACGCCGAGCGCTGGTCCTACGCCGCCAACGAGGTGATGGCCGTCAACCGCTACTACGGCGGCGCCCACGAGGGGCAAAACAACGGCTGGGCCATCGGCAACGGCGACCGCTTCACCGACGACTGCGTTATGCTCCGCCCGCGCGAGATGCCGCTGACGCTCAAGCAGGTTGCCGGCTTTCCCATGATCATCACCGAAAGCTCCTGGGTGCCGCCGCAGGGCTACCAGTCGGAAGGGCCGTTCCTCGTCGCGGCCTATCAATCGCTGACCGGCATCGATGCCTACTACTGGTTTGCGACGGGAGAGGAAGACTGGCGGCAGCCCGGCTCGGCCAACGGGTTCATGCCCTCCGAGGGCAAATGGGTCTGCGCCACGCCCATGCTGATGGGCCAGTGGCCCGCGGCCTCGCTGATGTACCGTCTGGGCTACATCGAGCAGGCAGAGCCGGTGGTCTACGAGCAACGGTCGCTGGACGACCTCTGGCGCCGGCGGATGCCGATCATCGCGGAAGACGCGGGTTACGATCCCAACCGCGACAAGGCCAACATGTCGAAGGAATCCAACGTCAAGGACGGCGTCAACCCGCTGGCGTACCTTGTCGGCCCGGTGGTGGTGAAGTACGGCGGCAACCCCGCCAAGAGCCGTGTGGTCGATCTTAGCCGGTACATTCGGGAGGACAAGAAGGTGGTCCAGTCGATCACCGGCCAGTTGTACATGGACTACGGCAAGGGTCGCTGCGCGCTGAACGCCCCCAAGGCGCAGGGCGTGAGCGGCTTTCTCAAGAAAGGCGGCCCGGTCAACTGCGCCGACGTGGAGATCGAGTCCGGCAACGACTACGCGACTGTGCTGGTCGTCTCCATGGACGACAAGCCGCTGAGAAGCTCCGGCAAGATCCTGGTGCAGGTCGGCACGACGGAGCGCCCGCTGGGCTGGAAGACCAGGCCGGCCCAAGTCGGCGGCCGCGCCGGTGAAGAAGTGGTGAGCTTCGGCCGCGCGCCTGGATGATCGTCAATGCCGACGTGACGCTGGCCCTGAAGAATACGAAAGTCACCAAGGCCCACGTTCTCGATGCCAACGGTATGCCGGCGGAAGAGGTCCCGCTGGCCACGTCGGCCGGCCGCAAAACGCTGAAGTTCCCCGCCAACGCGCTGTATGTGGTGCTGCAGTGAGGAGGTTGAGCGTAATCGCTCGCAGGCCGTCATAGTCGCCTTTCGCTCCGCGAAAGCAGCGCTACGTCGCCTTTCGCTCCGCGAAAGCAGCGCTACTTTCGCGGAGCGAAAGGCGACAATCGACGCAACGTCCCCGTAGAACAAGCAGCGGCCTGTGAACGGTTACTTTCGCGCCTATTCCGTGGTGAAGGTCGCTTCGGGCACGGGCCGCGTTATAGTAGCAGGCACACTCCGTGTGCCGTCCGCCTTGTCAGCCGTCTGCTTGAGCGGACGGCACACGGCGTCTGCCATCTGCTTGAGCGGACGGCACACGGAGTGTGCCTGCTACTTTCCAGGTTGTGAACGGTTGCGCCGATCTGCTTGGCGGCTCGGCTGGGCGTCGGTGGAGCCGGTCGCCGAAATGCGGCAGAAGCGCGAATGCTTGCAGCAGGCTTTCCCGTTTTTTTTCCGCTGGCCCGATCCGCGTCGCGCCCGACGCTCGACGCCGCCGGCGCAAACTATTTCTGGATAACCATTAAGGTGAGGCTTCCCGTTTTGCGAGCGTAACCATAGAGGGTGGCCGCCGCGCCGGCAACCGGCCGTGTGTCTCCTCGGACGCGACACAATTTGTCGCGCTGCCCAAAACGGGCCGACACAAGAAGCAACGGGTGTAACCGGTGTCGCGCAATTTTTCGCGCACCTGTACGCCCGCAGCGACACTTTTTGGCGCAATTTCGCCTCCCCCGCGCCACTCTTGGGGGCCGGGTATCTTTTCCCGGGGGCCCGTTGTGTCGCACGAGCGTCTTTCCGCTCCTCGATCGAGTCGCGCTGGTCTCAAGAAACTCGACCTTTGCAACCGCCTTGCTCGAAAAAGGTAAAAAGTGCGCGGGGGGAAGGGGGCAACCTCGTTGCCGCTTGCCAACGGTGACCAGCGGCAGTAGAACCCGCGCATGGCGGAGCAAGGGGGGGTGGGACGTTTTTCAGTCCCGGAATCGACTTCCGACCCCTTTGCCGGTCCCAGTCATTCGGCGGGGAGGTTGCGGAAGATTGGCAAGCCGGCGTGTTGTTGCGGGGGATCAAGAAGGTCAACTCGTGAACATGGCCGGGGTCGTGTTAATGGCGGATTCGCTTTCGGTCTTCTGGTCCGCATTTCATGCCGCCCATCCTGTCGCCAAACCCCACTACTGGGTAAGCCAGCGGTGGCAACCGGCGAGGGGGCGATATGAGCCAGCCCATGCCGGATTGGCAGAATCGGCGGCAGGTGCTCAATCGCCTTCCGGTGCGTCACGAGGATTGGCAATGCTGACCGCGCGGCCCGTTTTCTATTGGCGTCGCAACGGATTACGTGCTAAAGTGCTACTTTGTGCAACCGTATGATCGATACACGCAACCCAGCCGACGAGTCATTCTCGTCCCATCCGGCGCTCGGGCCGCAGTAACACCTTTCGTGGAATTGTAGTCACTCATGTATACCTGGATGCCTCTTTCTTCCGCCGCCGACTTGGCGCAGCTTGATCAACACATTGATCCAGAGTATGCGCCTAAGTCTGTTGCGAAGAAACTTACCGTTGGGTTGTCTGATGCCATTAAGGGAATCTTGATCGAGCGAAATTACATCGACAAAGATTATCGAAGCACTTATTACAACTTCTACGCAAAGAAAGCGCAGCGCTACCGCCCAGACTGCGTGCGCCTCCACTTTTTCGATGAAACGGTTTCGTTTGACGAGAAAAGGCTTACGCTGACCGCCCAGAACGATCGGGAATTGACCGACCACTATTACGGATTCATGGTCTTGCGACCGACGGGTATCGCCACTATCGGACGTAGCGTCCTAACGCCGGATGTGCGACGTGAGGCAGGAAAGTTCATTATCGCCGCAGACCACAAGGTCCATCTCCTCGGCTATAAGTTGGTAATCCGCGGATTCCCGTCCATGGATCAGCACCGCGATATCTCGGCCTGCGCCACGCGGCATGTTGGTCGATTCTTCGACACTACAGCGAACGCTTCAACACGTACCGGGAATTCCTGACGGACGACATCAGGATGATGGCGCAGCAGTTCGATCCAGGTGGTCTCGTCCCGTCCAGAGGACTAGCGCTTTCCCACGCCGAGCGAGTTTTTCAGGAAGCCGGTACGTATCCTGTTATCGTGGCACGGAAGATCGACAACCCAGGAGACTTGGCGTTTTACAGGCAGCTAACCGCCTATGTCGACTCGGGATTCCCGCTTTTCGCCGCGATGCACAAGAAAGGGCATGCGATGGCGGTGGTCGGATATGAATGGCGGACACCCCTGAGTACCGGACTTCCGGAAACGCGATATTCGTGGGACGAACTAAAGACGCTTGCCGTCGTTGACGACAATCACCTCCCGTATTTGTCCATCCCGGTCGATGGGGGTCCGTACTCAGCAAAGGACATCGATGCGTTTATTGTTGCACTTCCAGAGAAAGTGTTCTATCCTGCGAGCGCGTTCGACGAACTGGTGCCCAAGCTGTTCAAGCTCGGCACCGTGGTGAAACTGCCGGCAAAAGATCAGACGATTATCCGCCACTTCATTACCACAGGGTCAGCGTTTCGTCGCTTTGTGCGCGACCGCGCGACCGAATACCATCCGAAGCTCCTCGAAGCCGTCATGAAGCTTCCTTTCGCTCAGTTCGTGTGGATCGTCGAGTTTGCCACCGAAGCGCAATGGAGCACGAACCAAGTTTCTGGGCGTGCCGTCATTGACGCGACCGCAAGCCTGACCGAGTCCTACCCATTATGGATAATCCACGGTCTTAAAGAAGCGTTGTTTCTTAACCGCGAATCTGTCCGTCTTGATTTAGACAGTGGGATGGCCACCCTGGATATGTCCGAAATTGGGCAAACAGGATTTTCACGTATGGACACAAATCTGCGTCCAACGCAAACAAAATAGAGATCGATTGCAGGCGAGTTGTTCGACAAGCAAAACGATAGAACGGGAAAACATATGGAAAAGAATCAATGTGGATTGTTCAAGCTTATCGAAGGCCTCAAACCCGTCGATGCAAGTGCACTTGCGGATTTTGAGCGTGAGATGACCGAGGAGGCCATTCCGGAGATGATCCGAGAGGCGGAGAGACGCCGGATGCTCGCCGCCGAGAGCCGTCATCGAGAGCTTGAAATGCCGACGACCGACACCCCCGAGCCCACAAAGGAATGAGGCTATTCTTGGGCCTTCCGGAGTCTTTCATAGGCGGTCCGGACAATTGCCTCTATCGCCTCGGCACCCTCGGTGTCGAGATTGGGGTCAGCCCGCAGCAGTGTTGAAATCTGTGCCATCGCCTCCGGACGGTGAGTCTTATACGGAGCCTGTACGAAATCCGAGGGGTTAAGGCCCGCCCAAGCCGAGAGTGCCGCCAGACTGGCCGCGTCGGGCCTGCGTCCCTGAGCCATGCGTGTCAGCGTCGATGCGTTAACCCCTGTCTCCGCAGCAACTTGCTTCCAGTTCTTGGAACGGGCGGTAACCGTAGCCTCCAGAGCACGGTAAAACGCATCCCCGTCAAACCCCTTGTCTTCTGCCAGCATTTCCATAGTTCTCCAGTATTGCTAAATAGCAATTGACTTTCTATTTAGCACAAGATAAAATAGCAATCATATTTCAGTTTAGCAATTTCGGCGTGAAAAGCAAGGCGAAGAACATGGAAACTGAAAGACTACCCCCTCTACGGACTGGTGCAATAGCACGGTCACCGTCTCTGTGAGCGGCCAGCCAGTGAAATTGCTAAATAGCAATTGACTTGCTATTTAGCATCATATATAATAGCAATTGAGTTGCAGGTTAGCAATTTCTGCATGAAAGGCAAGGAGAAAAAACATGGAAACTGAAGGATCCCCCCAGGACGGGTGCAATAGCACGGTCACCGCCTCTGTGAACGGCCGGCCAGTGAAATTGCACGGAAAGGTCGCAACTGGTCACCACATTAAGACTTCCGCAATCGAACAGGGCGTGCCCATCGAGGCAGGCTTCGAACTGCTGGAAGAGCTTCCGGACGGCAAGACCCGGGTTGTGACCGACAAGGAGGAAGTGCATCTGCGCGACGATTTACGGTTTACCGCCGTCGAGAAGGAACACGTGGTCACCGTCTCTGTGAACGGCCAGCCAGTGAAATTGCACGGAAAGGTGGCAACTGGTCACCAAATTAAGACTTCCGCAATCGAACAGGGCGTGCCCATCGAGGAGGACTTCGAACTGCTGGAAGAGCTTCCGGACGGCAAGACCCGGGTTGTGACCGACAAGGAGGAAGTGCATCTGCGCGACAATTTACGGTTTACCGCCGTCAAGAAGGAACACGCCGTCACCGTCCTGGTGAATGAGCAACCGGTGAAGCTGCTTGGCAAGACGGCGACAGGCGCTCAGATCAAGAGCGCCGCGATTGCGCAAGGCGTGCTCATCCAGCAAAACTTCGTGTTGCAGGAGGAACTTCCCAACGGAACAAGCCGGGTCATTGGGGACACCGACGTTGTGCACTTGCGCGAACACCTGCGGTTTACGGCAATCGCGCCGGACGACAATTCATGATGAGGGCACCGTGAAAGTAGAAGTCTCAACCGCGATTGAAGAACTGAAGCGCCAGTTCAGCGGGTCTGCATTGACGGTACGTGACGACGCACGGGGCGGAGCCTACGTCGTGATGGAGCCATTTGAGCTAGGCCCGAAGTTTCAGCCCCCGGCCACCTGGGTCGGTTTTCAGATTCCGGCGCAGTACCCCTATGCCGACATTTACCCGGTATTTCTCGGAGCAGATGTCAGACGCGCTGATGGGGTTGCGTTCCAGGCCCCGGTGACGCCGGGACACAGCTTTGAAGGCAGAAGAGCCATTCAGGTTTCAAGGCGCAGTGCCGCAGCACAAAGTGGCTCGCAGAAAGCCGTAGCAAAGATCTTGAAAGTGCTGGATTTTCTCGGGAGGCTACAATGACGAACACGTGCCGTCTTCGTATCGCTCGTGAAGACTTTAACATTGTGATGACGCATCTCTTCCCGGGTGACCTGGACGAGCACGGGGCCGTACTACTGGCAGGCATGTCGTCTGCCGGGGGACAAATTACCCTGCACGTGCGAGAGATTCATCTTGCAAGAGAAGGCATCGACTACGTCGAAGGTAAAGTTGGCTACAGAGCGCTCACGCCCACCTTCATCCATCGGCTCATCACGCTGCGCACGCGATGAGCGACTGGTCTATCTAGCTGCGCACAATCATGCGAGCGATCACGAAGCGGCATTCAGCAGAGTTGACCTAGAATCGCATCAACGCGGTTATCCTGCCTTGTTGCAGATTGCCCGAGGTATCCCGGTTGGCGCTCTCGTCTTTGGCCGACGATCCGTTCAGATGGACCTCTGGCTTCCGTCGGACGACCGTTTCTGTCTCGATGAAGCTGTTGTGGTTGGTAACACGATTCGTCGCCTCGCGCCATCGCCCAGACCGCATCTGGTCAATACCGTAGATACTCACGACCGTCAGCTCAGGATGTTTGGACAGGCTGGCCAAGCAGAGCTTGCAAGATGCCGCGTCGGGATCATCGGACTTGGCGGTATCGGAAGCCTGCTCGCTGAGTACCTTGCCCGGCTTGGCGTGGGACATTTCCGCCTCGTAGACGATGATCGTGTGGAGAAATCGAATCTGTCACGGATCGTGGGGGCGACGCCAGCGGATGCGGCAAGCTCAACAACCAAAGTGATCGTTGCTCAAAGACTCATTCAGCAAGCCAACGCAGAGGCTCAGGTCCAGCTTATTACCGAGGATGTTGCAAAAGAGTCGGTAGCCAAAGCCTTGACTTCCTGCGACTATTTGTTTCTTGCAGCAGACTCCATGCGGGCAAGATTGGTCGTGAACGCGATCGTCCACCAATACCTCATTCCCGGTGTACAACTTGGCTCGAAAATCCGGTCCGATTCGGCAGGTGCATTGGCTGAAGTCATGAGCGTAAATCGGCCGATCCGTCCTGGGCATGGCTGCCTTTTGTGCAACCAGCTTATCGACGCCACCCAACTTGCGAAGGAAGCAAAGACGGACGAAGAACGGAAGACACAAGCTTACGGCGTCGAGGAACCGAATCCAAGTGTGATCAGCCTGAACGCAGTCTCAGCGGCGCATGCCGTGAATGACTTCCTCCTTGACTATCTGGGTCTACGTCCCGAAGCAGGCCAGCTTTATTACGAGCATTTTCATTTCCTAAAAGGAACGCGGTCACTGGTTGAACCTCGCCAAGACAAGGAATGCTCGGAGTGTTCTCACGCTGGCCTGCGCTTTGGGCGAGCAGATGCAGTGCCACTACCATGCATCGAAGGGTAGTGAATGTCGGTAACCGAGCCGCAGTCCCCCGAAAGGAGTTTATCCCCGTGTGCCGTGGACGCGCAAAGGACCGGGTCGCCCTGGGCGGTTGCCCGCCGAGGGCTCCCACAGACCCGAACGTGCGCAATTAACGCATTCGGTTCCTCAAG
>CAWJKP010000007.1:0-723773 GCA_963843465.1 Pirellulales bacterium | reverse complement strand
TTCGGGTCGTCGTTGTCAACGTCGACGCCGACGGTGGCGTTGGTGATCTCGGTCGGGTTCCCCGACGCGTCGTCGCCGATGGAAATGGAGGCGCCCGGCGAGTTCCACACGGCAATGCCCGCCGTCAGCGTGCCGCCCACAGGTTGCGGCCAAGAGGAAGCTGTTGAGCCGATGATATTGCCGTCCATCATCACAGTGGCGTAGCTGGAATCGAGGCTCGCCAGGTAAATGCCGAATACCGGATCGCCGTCGGCAACGTCGGCGGCGCCGTTGACCGTGTTGTCGCTGATGTTGAGCGTGGCACTGGTCGCCGAGGGATGGAACAGGTTGGCCCAGATCCCGCCGTAGACGTTCGGATTCAAGGGGTATGACTCGCCAACGGTCACGTTGTTGCCCGTCACGTTGACCGTGTTCGCCGGAGCGGCCAAGCCGCTGCTGGTGGTGAAATCGTAAATCCAGATGGGCGCCTCGGCGTTGTCGGGCGCCACAATCGTGTTGCCTTCCACGGTGCCGTAGGCGTTGTAGGCCAGAATCACGCCGTAGTCGTTGAAGCTCTGCACGAGGTTGTCGGCGACCAGGGCGCCGGAGCTGACGGTACTAGCGTTGCTGTTATTGAGGACGGCGATGCCGTCGTGGTCGACGTTCTGGACGATGTTGTACTCGACCGTGAGGTTGTTGACGGTGTCGTAATTGCTGCCGTTGTAGGTGTCGATGGCGTTGTGCACATCGACATAGGGGCCTGTCCCGTTGATCTGGGCGGCGCCGCTAGTCGGCAGGAGGGGGTTGTTGCCGTCCAGTACAAAGCCGTTGATGGTCACGTTGTTGGCGTTGACCATGACCAGGCGCCCGCTGCTCGGATTGACCGACGAGGCCGTGATAATGGATTCCAGCGTCGGCAGGGCCTTGCCTGAAACGAAGTTCGCATCACGACCCGCGGTTGGCTGGTTGGCCTGGGCACCAAGCAGCGTGACCGACGGAGTGCTGACCGTGATCCCTCCCTCGTAGGTCCCGGCCTGGACGTTGACCGTGCCGCCCGAAGGCGCCACGTTCACGCCGCGCTGAATGGCGCCGGCGGTGGCCGATTCGCTGGCTTGGGTGACGTAAACGGCGTTGGTCCGCAGGCTGACGTAACCCAGGCTGGGATTATCGAGGTAGTCGGTGATCTGGTTCTCGACCCCGTAGAGGTCGGCGGGCGTAGTATCCGAGGGCGTCACCGAGCCGAAGGTGTCGGTCGTGGCGTTGATGGCCTGGCCGGTTTGGTTGTTGATGTACGTGGTTCCGGCGAAGGTATTGCTTGTAAGCGAATTGAGGGTCCCGCCGGCAACCAGCAGGTCGGTGGTGTTGGCGGTGGCTCCGGCGAAATTGTTGCCGCTGATGGAAGCGGTGCCCGAGCCGACCTTGACGCCGGTCGTGTTGCCGTAGATGTGGTTGCCGCTGATCGTGGCCGAGCCGCCTTCGGCGTCGATGCCGATCGCGTTGCCGTAGATCGAGCCGCTGTTGCCGCTGATCGTGGCGCTGGCTTTCGCACCGCTGACAAAGACGCCCGTTCCGCCGCCGCCGGTGGTGATCGACGTGCCGCCGTCGATGGTTGCCGCAACCGTGTACGACGTGTAGCTTGGATCTTCCTCCACATAGACGCCGTACTGGCCGGCCGAAATGTTCAGCCCGCTGACAGTCACGTTCATGTTACTCGCGGCAGCCCCGCCGATCCCATTCGGATCGCCGGTGGTTTCCCACACGCCGTAGGTCACATTGCTGACGCTGTTCAACGGCGAACTATCGCCGCTCAGGGTGACGGAAGTCGTGGCGGCCGTGGACAACACGGTGTAGCCGGCGGTGGTGGCGTAGCTGCTGCCGGCGCCGCTGATGCTGTTGTCGAGGAACGTACCCGTCACGCTGTTTTGTTGCGAGACGATGTAGACGCCCGTCCAAAGCGATGAGCCCCAGTTGGCGTCGGCCGTGGCGGTGATCGTGTTGTATTCGATCGGCACCGTCGTGCTCGATCCGTAGATCAAGTTATAGAAGATGCCGCGGCGACGGGCGCTGATCTGGTTGTATTCGACGCTCCCCGTCGTGCCACCCGTGGCGGCGCCAGCGAGAAGTTGTTCACTTGAACGCCCACCCGCACGTTCTGCATCGTGTTGTGGACCACGTCGGCATAGAAGTTGTTGTAAAGGCGGACCGCAACTCCCTGGTCGTTGTAGGCGCCGATGTTCTGGAACAGGTTCTGGGCGATCGTGTTGCCCGCGGTGGGCGTTGCGCTGCTGTCCCAGCCGAGGTCGATGCCCTGGTAGCTGAAGTCCTCGACGATGTTATTCTGAATGACCAGGTTGGCCGGGGCGGTGTAGCTGGGCAGCGTGCCGTAGTTCTCGATATCGGTCCCGTGGACCGGCACGTAGGAAGCAATGGCCTCCACGGCCTGCGCGTAAATCGGCGAGGAACCGGTCTCGGTCAGGGCCACGCCGTTGCCCGTTCCTAGCGCGTCGTTCTGGCCGGTGAAGGTGAAACCGGAGATGGTTACGTTGCTGGCCAGCACCTCGACCAGCACGCCCGGCGCCGCCGAGACGTAGGGGCTCGGTGCGGAAACCACGGGTTCAATCACCGATTCGCTGCCTCGCGAGCCGGCGACGGTGGGGTTATTGGAGGAATTAGCACCCAGCAGAGTGACCGGCTTGTTGATCTGGATGCCCCCGGCGTAAGTACCGGGCAGGACGTAGACGGTGCCGTAGGCGTCGACGTTGGTCACGCCGCTCTGGATGGTGCTGAAGGCGTTGACGCCGTAAATCAGCGTTCCGCTGCCGAGGTTCGGCGCCGTTTCGCCCGCCGGAGCCGCGACCGTGTCGCCGGCAGTGAGCGGGCCACTGGGGTTGGTGACGTCGACCCAGTTGTCGTTCACCCAAACCGTGTTGCCGACCGTGGCCGCGGCGGTGGCGGTGGCTGTCTGGCTGCCCTTGTCGTCAATAGTAACCGTGATCGTATAGCTGCCCGCAGCAGCGTACTGGTGCGACCCCTCGACCACGTAAGCGCCGGTCGTGCCTTGCTCGACGAGCGTCCCCGCGCTGGTGTCCGGGCTTCCCGGCTGCCCGTCGCCCCAGTCGATCGTCGCGGAGAGATCGCCGGGCTTGGAGTCGCTGCCGGCCTGATCGGTGAAGGTCGCGACCGGAAGGTTGCTAAAGCCCACTCCGGCCAACGCGCCGACGTTCACGCCGGCGGCGCTGACAAGCGCCGCGTCGGCGACCGCCGCCGTGCCCGTGCCCGACGCCGTGCTCACGCCAAGATCGGCGGCGCTGACCGTCAGCGTGTAGCTGCCGTACTCGGCATAGGTGTGCGTCCCCTCCACCTGGTAGACGCCGCCGGTTCCAACCTCCACCAGCGTCGCGGCGGTCACGTCCGGGGCCGACACCGTGCCGTCGCCCCAGTTGATCGTCGCCGACAGGTCGCTCGGCGTGGAATAGGTCCCCGCGTCATCGGTCAGCGTCGCCAACTGACCGCTGAAGGCGCTGCCCTCCGTGGCCGACAGGCCCACGCCCGTCACCTGCAAGGCCGCGTCGGCCACCGCCGCCGTGCCCGTGCTCGATGCCGTGCTCGTGCCCAGATCGCTGGCGCTGACCGTCAGCGTGTAGCTGCCATACTCGGCATAAGTGTGCGTCCCCTCCACCTGGTAGACGCCGCTGGTTCCAACCTCCACCAGCGTCGCGCTGGTCACGTCCGGAGCCAACGCCGTGCCGTCGCCCCAGTTGATCGTCGCCGACAGGTCGCTCGGCGTGGAATAGGTCCCCGCGTCATCGGTCAGCGTCGCCAACTGACCGCTGAAGGCGCTGCCCTCCGTGGCCGACAGGCCCACGCTCGTCACCTGCAAGGCCGCGTCGGCCACCGCCGCCGTGCCCGTGCTCGATGCCGTGCTCGTGCCCAGATCGCTGGCGCTGACCGTCAGCGTGTAGCTGCCATACTCGGCATAAGTGTGCGTCCCCTCCACCTGGTAGACGCCGCTGGTTCCAACCTCCACCAGCGTCGCGCTGGTCACGTCCGGAGCCAACGCCGTGCCGTCGCCCCAGTTGATCGTCGCCGACAGGTCGCTCGGCGTGGAATAGGTCCCCGCGTCATCGGTCAGCGTCGCCAACTGCCCGCTGAAAACACTGCCCTCCGTGGCCGACAGGCCCACGCTCGTCACCTGCAAGGCCGCGTCGGCCACCGCCGCCGTGCCCGTGCTCGATGCCGTGCTCGTGCCCAGATCGCTGGTGCTGACCGTCAGCGTGTAGCTGCCATACTCGGCATAGGTGTGCGTCCCCTCCACCTGGTAGACGCCGCTGGTTCCAACCTCCACCAGCGTCGCGCCGGTCACGTCCGGAGCCAACGCCGTGCCGTCGCCCCAGTTGATCGTCGCCAACAGGTCGCTCGGCGTGGAATACGTCCCCGCGTCATCGGTCAGCGTCGCCAACTGCCCGCTGAAGGCGCTGCCCTCCGTGGCCGACAGGCCCACGCCCGTCACCTGCAAGTCCGCGTCGGCGACGTTCACGGTGAAGCTTTGCGGGCCGGACGAATTGCCGGCATTGTCGACCACGGTCACCGTGGGCGTGTAGGCGCCGTATTCGGCATAGGTGTGCGTCAGCGTGCCCAGGCTGAAGGACTCGGGGTCGTTCGGCGTAATCGAAAACGAGTAGGGAGACGACTGGTCGCCCCAGTTCACCGTAACCGTGTATTGCCCGCTGGGCAGGCTGCCGTCGGCGTCGGTCACGCTGCCCAGGCTCAACGTTGCCGCTGCGCCTTCGCTGGCAGTTTGCGTCGAAGTCGCGACCACGGGGGGAGCCGTGTCGAGAGGGTTGGAACTGGCGGGATACCAGCCCGGCGTTTGGCCGATGCTGGCGCCGCTGGTGTACCAGGGGACCACGCTGACGTTGCCGCTGACGGTGTCACCCGTGGCCAGCGACAGCGGGTTGGCAAAGGCGTTCAGCGTCGAGGTCGGGCCGTTGACGCTGCCCCACCAGTTGCCGGAGGCGATGATCGCGTCGGCCGGATCGGTCGAGCCGTTGCTGATGCCCACCCCGTTGCCGGCGATCGAGTTCTCAGAGACGACTGTGCCGGAGGAGAATCCGGCCCCGGCAACATACTCCGTGCTGGCGATGCCGGTATTCTCGTCGCTGATGGCGTTATTGCTGATGCTAACGTTGTCGCTTGGCCCCTGGAGCAGAATGCCCGTGCTGCCGTCGGTGGTGCTGTCGCCGGTGATGGTGTTGCCGGAAATGATCGCCCCCGTTGCGCCGCCCAAGGCCGCGTTGGCTGGCGTGGTTCCGGGGTTTTCGAGCATGATCCCCGCGTCGCCGGTCGAGAGGATCGTATTGTTGGTGATTTGCAGGTCCTGGAACTGCCCCTGGCCGGAATCGGGGTAGCCGGCCGAAATCCAAACGCCGTACCCGCTGTAGTCCTGGAACGTGTTGCCGTTGATGGTCACCGGGTTGGAATCGTTCTCTCCCGAATAGGTCATCGCCTTGACGCCTTCCGCGTCGTACGGCGTGCCCTCATAGTTTCCTCCGAGCAGATCCTGAAACACGTTGCCGCTGACCGTTGCGCCGCCGCGGGGCCGCTCCAAGAGGACGGCCTGCCACATCGCCTGGAATTCGTTGTTGGCGATCGTAATCGGCTCGTCGGTGCTGTAGGTCCAAATGGCATCATCGAAGTCATCGCCGTTGCCCAGCCCGATGAAGTCGTTATTACTGATGGTGACCGGGGTGGTTGCAGTTCCGTGGCTGACCACGATGTCCATGATGTCGCCTTCCCCGTCGTTGACCGGATTCTGGAAGGTGAATCCATCGACCTTCACCGCGCCGGTGGGATGGTTAATTAGGATCGTGCCGGCGGAGGCGAGGACTGCATCGCCGCCGTCGATGATCGTCGTGGCCGCGCCGTCGCCTTGGAGCGTCACGCCCTGGGTGATGGTGATCTGTGAGCTGGCGTCGTAGACGGCGGGGCTGGCGACGGTGCCGCCTTCGACGTTCACAATGTCGCCGGGCGAGGCGACGTTGATGGTGCGCTGGACGCTGGGGCTGTAGGTGCCAACGTCGCTCGAGTAGGAATTGGGCGTGACAAAGACGTGGTTCGCTTCGGTGCGGACAAGGCCCATGCCGCTGGCGTCCACGCCATTGATGATCTTGTTGGCAAAGGCGTACTGCTGGGAAAGGGTGCCCGTGCTGGCCAAGATGCCGCCGGTAAAGGCGCCGGTGCCGGCGTTGCAGGTGGCGCCAAAAATCTCGCCGGTGGCATCGATATTGACGGCCGAGAAGTCGTAATAGTCCAGGACGATGTACTTGTTCCACGTGCCTGCGTAGACGTTGCCGCCGAGGACCACCGTGGCCGTGGCGGGGGTGTTGTCGACCGACAGAGCCCCGCTTTCCGGGCCGGAACCAGAAAGGAGGTTGTTGGTGACGGTTACCGTCTGCCCGGCCGCGGCCCCAACGATGATGCCGTTGTCGTAACTTGTCACGCCGGTAACTGTATTGGCGTTGATCGTGGCTGGTCCGTAGACCGCCATGCCTTCGCTGGTGCTGCTCCCCGTGATCGTGTTCCCCGAAACCACGGCGCTTGCGCCGTGGAGCCCAAATTGTCCACGAGGATCCCGACGCCGACGTTGCTGAGCGTGTTCTGCTCGATCTCGGCGTTGTTGGTGTCCGTCGCGCTGCTCGCGTCGATGCCAAAGGCGCTGTCGCCGAGGCCGGTGATGGTGTTGCCGGAAATCGTAGCGGGCGTATCCACGTAGATGGCCATCTGGGCGCCGGTCACCTGGTTGCCATTGATCGTCAAGCTTGCACCCGAACCAACGCTCAAGATGCTGGTTGCCCAAGTGCCGCCGCCCGTATAGTCGATGTTGCTGACCGAGTTGCCGTCGGCCGGGTTCGAGGAACCGACAATGCCCTGGGCGCCGCCGCCGATCTGGATGCCGTTCTGTGCAATGGCGCTGGTGGCGCCGGCGCCGGTGACGGTGTTGTCGTGGATGTTGACGGTCAGATTGGCGCCGTTGACGGTGATACCGTTCTTCTCGAAGTTGGAGACGTTGGATGCGGCGATCTCCAAGTTTTGGGCGGTGCCGTTGTCGGCGTCGGCGTAGATGCCGAAGCCGTCCTGGGCGACGGAGAACGGGCTGTCCTCGACATTGGTCACCGTGGCCGCGTCGATCTCGCCGCCCGCCTCATAGTAAGCGATGCCCATGAAGCGAGAGTTCGCGTTGCCGAGGCCGAGGCCGTCGACCTTCAGGTCTTCAATCGTCACGCCGGCGGTGCCGTAAACGTAGATGATAGGCTTGTTGGTGTAGCCCAGGGCCGTGAACGACACGGACAGCGTGGTCGGAGCCTGGATGACCGTCGTCGCTCCCGCGCCAGCGAGCGTCAGGGGTTTGGTGATTTCGACCTGTCCGGTGTACGTGCCGGCCTGAACATCCACGGTCCCGGCGGAGGGAGCCACGTTCACGCCGCGCTGGATGGCGCCGGGGGTGGTCTGTTCGCTGAGCTGCGAAACGTAAACGTTGGTCGGCTGCAGGCTGACGTAACCCAGGCTGGGATCATCGAGGTAGTCGGTGATCTCGTCCTCGACGGCGTAGGCGGAGCCGTCGCTGGCGCTTAGGGCGCTGGCGGCCGTGCCGTCAAACGTGGCACCGCTGGCGTCGAGTGTCGTGGGGGTCGCGCCGCCAAGGGCGCCGTCGGCGAGGGTGATGTAGTTGCCGGACTGGCTGCTGAACGTCGTATCGTTCAGCGTGTTGCCGGCAACGGTGGAGGTTGAGCCATCGATCAGCAAACCTGTGGTTCCGCCGCTGATGGCGTTTCCGGCGCCGACGGTCAGGCTGCCGCCTTCGACGTTGACGCCCGTCGTGTTGCCGGAAATCGTTGCACCGCTGATCGTGGCGGTGGCTTTCGTCCCATCAAGCAAAATGCCCGTGGTCCCGTCGGAAATAGAGGCGCCCGATTGAACATTCACCGTGGCCGTGTACGAACCGCTCGTCTGGCCGTCAACCTCGAGGCCGGTCGTTGCGCCGGTGATCGAGCCGCCGGACAGATTGAGCACGACGTTACCGGCAACGGAGCCGCTGTAATAGGGGTAGTCTCCAACGTCGATGCCGGTCGGCGTATCGTTGATCATGGCGCCGCTGACATTGAGCGTGTTGTTGCCGCTGGCTTCGCCGAAGATCGGGTCGTCATAGGAGAAGAAGATGCCGATCGTGGCGTTGGTGATCTCGGTTGGGTTGTTCGACGAGTCGTTGCCGATCGAGATGTTGGCGCCCGGCGCGTTCCACACGTCAATGCCCACCACCAGCGTCCCGCTCCCGACCGCAGGATTCGGCCACGAGGCAGCCGTTGAGCCGATGATATTCCCGCCCATGGTCACCGTGACGTGGCTGGAATCGAGGCTCGTCAGGTAAATGCCGAATGCCCAGCCGCCGGTGACGTCGGCAGCGCCGTTGACCGTGTTGTCGCTGATGTTCAACGTAGCGCCGGTCGAGGGGTGGAAAAGATTCGCCCAAATGCCGCCGTAGGCCTCGTTACCGACGGTCACGTTGTTGCCCGTCACGTTGACTGCCGCGGCGGAACCGCTCAGGCCGCTGCTGGTGGTGAAATCGTAAACATAGATGGGCGCCTCCGCATAGTCGGGCCCCACGATCGTGTTGCCTTGGACAGTGCCGTAGGCGTTGTACGCCAAGAGTGCCCCGTAGTCCTTGAAGTTCTGGATCAGGTTATCGGCGATGTTAGCGCCGGAGCTAACGAAAGCGCTGGTGGAGAAATCGGCGATGCCATCGTGATCGACGTTCTGGACGATGTTGTATTCGGCCGTCAGGTTGTTGACGACGCTGTACCCACTGCCGTTATAGGTGTCGATGCCGTTGAGGACATCGATATAGGGGCCGGTGCCGTTGATCTGGGCGGCGCCGCTAGTCGGCCGGAGGGGGTTGTTGCCGTCCAGCACGAAACCGTTGATGGTAACATTATTGGCAGTGACGCTGACCAGGTGGCCGCCGCTCGGATTGACCGTGGGGGCCGTGATAATGGATTCCAGCGCCGGCAGGGCCTTGCCTGAAACGAAGTTCGCATCACGACCGGCGGTTGGCTGGTTGGCCTGGGCACCAAGCAGCGTGAGCGGCTGGCTGATTGTGATTCCCCCCGCATTGGTGTACGTGCCGGCCTGGACGTTGATGATATTGCCGCTGCCGGCGAGATTGATCGCCCGCTGGATGGCGCCGGCGGTATAGGTTTCGCTGGACTGGGCGACATAGACGATGTCGGGGGTGAGGCTCACCAGGCCGGCGCCGGAGTAATCCAGGCCGTCGGTGATCTTGCCCTCGATCTCGTAGTAGTCGGCCAGCGTGAGGTGGCCGGGCAAGTCCTGGCTGGAGACGCCGAAGTCGTTGTTGGAGGCGTCGATGTTGATCGAGACGTTGGCGGCATTGGGCGTTGAAACCGTGCCGTTGCCGGAGAGGGTCCAGGTCTTGGGATTCGGAACCGGCGCAAGCGTGATGAAGTTATTGAGGCCGACGAGGAAGGTATTTGCCGCGGTGCCGGCGCCGCCGATGGTCACCGCGCCGAACGAATTGGTTGCGTTGTGGTTGCCGATTTCGATCGCCGTAGCGTTGGAATCGGCGCCGCCCTGGAAGATGTTGCTGAACGTGTTTCCGGTGACGCTGATCGAGGCAGAAACGGCCACGGTCGACGTGGCGGGGTCGAAGGTATCCACGTAGATGTCGGTCGTGTTCGACGCGCCCACGGCCGGGGCGAAGCTATTGTTCTCCACGCTGACGCCCGTCGAGTCGCCGCTCAAAAGCCCGATGTCGCCCGACGGGACAGCGAAGGTATTGTTCTCGACGGTAACCGGCGAACTCGTATTCCAGTTGTTGTTGATAAACAATGCGGCGATATCGGTCGCAACAGGCGAAAACTCATTGTAGGAGACAGTTACGGGGGCATTGGCGTTCGGCGCGGTGACGAACAAGCCGACGCCGTCGGAAGTGTTGTTTTCGATCGTCGTGGCGCCGCGGGCGAAGGCCACCAGCGCGTCTTCGTCATAGCCGGCAAAACTGTTGCCCTGGGCGGACGAGGCGCCGCCAACCGTGCCCTGGACCTCGCTCAACCATAGACCGCGGGCCACGGCGGAGGTCAAGCTAGCCTGCACTTGGTTCCCCTGGATCGTGACGCCGGGAACGGGGCTCAGACCGCCGCCGACCACTACTGCAATGCCCGCGGTATAGTATGACAGGCTCGCCGGCCCGATCGTGGGCGTGCCCGTGCTGGTAATGACGTTATTGAGGACCTGCAAGCCGTTGCACTGCGTAACGGCGACGATACCGGCGCCGGCGTTCGGCTGATCCACAACAACGTTGAAACCGTTGACGGTCACGTTAACGGCGTTGACTGAGACAATCACGGCATGGCTAGCCGTCGTCGGCGCCGTGACCACGGGCATCGCCAGAGCCGGGTCTTGCAGGTCGGCCCCTTCCAGCGTGATCGGGTTGTTCAAGGTGACGAGTTCGCTATACGGTGTACCGGATGTGCCGGGCAGGACGTCCACGGCTCCGCCGGGGTCGGCGGCCAGGGCAGCAACGCCTCCGCCGATCGTGCTGAAGGCGTTCACGCCGTAAACCAGAGTGACGTTGGCGGGGATAACCGCGGTGGAAATCCCGGAGTGGTCGATCGGATTCGGGGTGGCCGCCGTCCAATCGCTATCGACCCAGTCTTCGGCCGTAATGCTGAAGTTCGTCGAGTTGCTGGCTGCGTTGTAATCCGTGGTGGCCGTGAAGGAGGCCAGGACCGTGTAATTGCCGACGGCGCTGGGGGCCACATCGGGCGACAACGGGGTCTCCTCGGCAAGCTGCGACAGAGTGTACGTGCCCAAGTAATACGTGTACGTCACCGAGCTGCCTTCGGCACTGGGGGACGGGAGGCCCGCAACGCCCGTCGCAGTGGCCGTGGCCGGGTACGCGCTGCCGGTGTAGATCCCGCCGTTGTCGGTGACGGTCACCGTGGGCGTGGCCTTGTTGATCGTCAGCGGCTCGGGAGAGCTCATGGGCGAAGCCGCGTAGTTGCTGTCGCCGCTGTATTGCGCCTCGAACGAGTAGCTGCCCGCCGGCAGGGACGCCGTATTGATGGACTGAGTCCCGACCGGCTCGGTGTCAAACAGGCTGTACGTCGTGCCGCCGTCGGTCGAGAAGTAGTATTTGACGTTGCCGGTCGGCGCGAAGGCCGCCGGCGTGCCGGTCACCGTCGCCGTGTCGTAGACCTTCTCGCCCAGCACGCTGCTGACCACCCCGCCGCCGGAGTCGGAGATCGCGGTCGACACGCTGGAGCTGCCCTGGTTGATCGTCAACGGCTCGGGGGCGCTCATCGGCGATTGCTGGTAGTTGCCGTCGCCAAGGTATTGGGCCTCGAACGAGTAGCTGCCCGCCGGCAGCGACGCCGTATTGATGGACTGAGTCCCGACCGGCTCCTCGCTGCCAAACGCGCTGTATGCGCCGCCGTCGGTCGACATGTAGTACTGCACGTAACCGGTCGGCGTGAAGGCCGCCGGCGTACCGGTCACGGTCGCCGTGTCGTAGACCTGCTCGCCCAGCACGTTGGTGACCGCCTCGCCGCTGGAGTCGGAGATCGCGGTCGACACGCTGGAGCTACCCTGGTTGATCGTCAACGACTCGGGGGCGCTCATCGGCGATTGCTGGTAGTTGCCGTCGCCGAGGTATTGGGCCTCGAACGAGTAGCTGCCCGCCGCCAGCGACGCCGTATTGAGGGACTGGGTCCCGACCGGCTCGGTATCAAACAGGCTGTACGCGCCGCCGTTGGTCGACAAGTAGTAGTTCACATTGCCGGTCGGCGTGAAGGCCGCCGGCGTGCCGCTCACCGTCGCCGTGTCGTAGACCTTCTCGCCCAGCACGCTGGTCACCGCCCCGCCGCCGGAGTCGGAGATCGCGGTCGACACGCTGGAGGTGCCCTGGGTGATCGTCAACGGCTCGGGGGCGCTCATCGGCGATTCCTGGTAATTGCCGTCGCCGAGGTATTGGGCCTCGAACGAGTAGCTGCCCGCCGGCAGGGACGCCGTATTGAGGGACTGAGTCCCGACCGGCTCGGTATCAAACAAGCTGTACGTCGTGCCGCCGTCGGTCGAGATGTAGTAGTTCACATAACCGGTCGGCGCGAAGGCCGCCGGCGTGCCGCTCACCGTCGCCGTGTCGTAAACCTGCTGGCCCAACACGTTGGTCACCGCCATGGCGCTGGAGAATGGTGTAGTGGCCGGGTTGGTCCAGTCGATGGGCGTGGTTGTGGATGTGGCAACTCCAAAAAGACCCACCGGGTTGGCGCCGCCTACCCCCGGCCCGGTCGCGTTGCCCCACCAGTTGTTCTCGGCCGTAATGTTGTTGTTGGTGCCTTCCCAGTCGTCGATGGCAAGTCCGTTGCCCGTGAAGTTGTTGTACTCCGCCTTGACGTTCACCCCAACCGTATCGATGCCCCAGCCTTCAGCCGAATTATCGGCGATGGTGTTGTACTCGAGCAGGAAATTGCTCAAACCGCTGGAGCCGATGCCGACATCGCCGCCGCCGTTATTGTCGTGGATATAGTTGTAAGTGATGGTCACACCGCTGGTTGGGTTGAGGTACATCCCCCGCCAGTTGCCCGCAATCACGTTGCCCTCCACGGTCAGACCGCTGCTGCCTGCAACAACCTCGATGCCATTGGACTGAGAGCCGACGGTGACGTTTTCAATGACGTTATTCTCGATCGTCGTTCCGGTCGCGTAGACGAAAATGCCGTCGTGGTAAGTGTCGTACGCCGCGCCGCCGACAATATCGAAGCCGTCAATCGTCACCCCGCTGGGGCCGCTTTCGTCGCCGCCCGACAACGGATAATTGTGGTTTTGGACGATGAACCCGCCGTCCAACGTCACCACTCCTGAGGCTTGGATGGTGACGTTGTTTTCAAGGTGGCCATTCGTATTCTGGACATCAACGCTCTCGGTATAAGTCCCCGCCACGACCAGGACCGTTCCGCCGGCGGTGCCAACGGTGGCGGCGGCGGCGGAGTTGACCCCGGCCTGGATCGTCGCGAAGGCGTTGGTCCCGACCGTATACGTATTGCCGCCATAAACAACCGTGGCGCCAGTCGTCTTGGTCGCCCAGGCGGCATCGACCACGACGACGTTGCTGCCGGTCGGGGCGTCGAAGATCGCGGTCGACACGCTGGAGGCGCCCTGGTTGATCGTCAGCGGCTCGACGGCGGTAGTGTAGCCCGGGTAGTTGCTGTCGCCGCTGTAGACGCCGATGAACGAGTAGCTGCCCGCCGTCAGCGACGCCGTCGCCGCCGAGTTGGGCACGAGGCCGCCGCTCAGGGTCACCGTCTGCGTACTGACCGGCGTCGTGCTGCCGTAGATCGGAGTCGCCGTGTCGTAGAAGTCATACGTCACCGTGCCCGTAGGCGCGAAGGCCGCCGGCGTGCCGGTCACCGTCGCCGTGTCGTAGACCTTCTCGCCCAGCACGCTGGTGACCACCCCGCCGCCGGAGTCGGAGATCGCGGTCGACACGCTGGTGCTGCCCTGGTTGATCGTCAACGGCTCGGGGGCGCTCATCGGCGATTCCTGGTAGTTGCCGTCACCGAGGTATTGGGCCTCGAACGAGTAGCTGCCCGCCGCCAGGGACGACGTATTGATGGACTGAGCCCCCACCGGCTCGGTATCAAACATGCTGTACGTCGTGCCGCCGTCGGTCGAGAAGTAGTATTTGACGTTGCCGGTCGGCGCGAAGGCCGCCGGCGTGCCGGTCACGGTCGCCGTGTCGTAGACCTTCTCGCCCAGCACGCTGGTGACCACCCCGCCGCCGGAGTCGGAGATCGCGGTCGACACGCTGGTGCTGCCCTGGTTGATCGTCAACGGCTCGGGGGCGCTCATCGGCGATTCCGGGTAGTTGCCGTCGCCGAGATATTGGGCCTCGAACGAGTAGCTGCCCGGCACCAGGGACGCCGTATTGATGGACTGAGTCCCCACCGGCTCGGTATCAAACAGGCTGTACGCGCCGCCGTTGGTCGAGATGTAGTATTTCACATTGCCGGTGGGCGCGAAGGCCGCCGGCGTGCCGGTCACGGTCGCCGTGTCGTAGACCTTCTCGCCCAGCACGCCGGTCACCGACCCGCCGCTGGAGTCGGAGATCGCGGTCGACACGCTGGAGGTGCCCTGGTTGATCGTCAGCGGCTCGGGGGCGCTCATCGCCGATTCCAGGTAGTTGCCGTCGCCGAGGTATTGGGCCTCGAACGAGTAGCTGCCCGCCGGCAGCGACGCCGTATTGACGGACTGAGTCCCCACCGGCTCGGTATCAAACAGGCTGTACGCGCCGCCGTTGGTCGACAAGTAGTAGTTCACATTGCCGGTCGGCGTGAAGGCCGCCGGCGTGCCGCTCACCGTCGCCGTGTCGTAGACCTTCTCGCCCAGCACGCTGGTCACCGCCCCGCCGCCGGAGTCGGAGATCGCGGTCGACACGCTGGTGGTGCCCTGGGTGATCGTCAACGGCTCGGGGGCGCTCATCGGCGATTCCTGGTAGTTGCCATCGCCGAGGTATTGGGCCTCGAACGAGTAGCTGCCCGCCGGCAGCGACGCCGTATTGAGGGACTGAGTCCCCACCGGCTCGGTATCAAACAGGCTGTACGCGCCGCCGTTGGTCGACAAGTAGTAGTTCACATTGCCGGTCGGCGCAAAGGCCGCCGGCGTGCCGCTCACCGTCGCCGTGTCGTAGACTTCCTCGCCCAGCACGCTGGTCACCGCCCCGCCGCTGGAGTCGGAGATCGCGGTCGACACGCTCGTGGTGGCCTGGTTCACCGTGAGCGACTTGCTCAAATCACTGATCGACTCGAAGCTTCCGCTGCCCGTAGCGCTGTAAACGACCTTCCCGTCGCCCTCGAAGGCGTACGTGATCGGATAGGGGGTGGCGGAAGCCGGAATCGCCTGCGTGCCAAAGGTGGCGTCGGTGAAGTACCCCGACGAATTGACGGTTACAGGCTCCATTTGACCATTAACCGTGATATCCACGGTGCCGGTGGGCACCAGGAAGGGCGATGCCGTAACCGTGCCGGACAAGGCGACGGAAGCCGTTCCATAAGTAATCGCGGCCGGCTGCGTCAGGCCGCTGAAGGAATTGATGGCATCGACGTAGATTGTGTCGCTCGAAGCTGCGACGGCCTCCGCACGGGCGATAGCCCCGCTGGCTGTGGTGCCCAGCGGCGTGTAATAGCTGTCAGGGGTGACGTAGATCGCACTGGGCGCGATGCGGACCAGGCCGAGGCCCGGCGCGTCGATGCCGTCGACGATCTCGTTCTCGATCGCATAAGCGTTCGACGAGGCGAAGGGCGCCTGGTTGAAGGTCGTGCTGTTGGAACTGAGGTTGAAGTTCTGGGTACTAAGGTTAACGATGTAATCGTTGGTGGCGTCGAAGGCGTTTCCGGTGTTGATGGTGACGGTACCCGCGCCGCTTCCGATCAGAAGATCGGTGGCGTTGGGGTTCGACGAGACGTTGAAGGTGTTCTGATTCAGGGTGAGAGCGCCGCCGACGTCATCGATGGCGGTCACGTTGCCGCCGAGGGTGTCGGCCGTGAGCGTGGCGGTACCGGCGCTGATGAGGACGCCGTTCAGGTTTCGGGCTCCTGAGCTCTTGCCGATGATGTCATTGGAGGAATTGAGAGAGCCGGAGAGGACCTGCATATCGACGGTGTTGCCAAAGAAGGTGTTTCCGCTGGTGGTGACCGCCGACCCGCCCTCGACGACGATCCCGCCGGGGGTGGCCGCGCCGCTGGCGTTGAGGTTCTTGAAGGTGTTTCCGTTGACGGCCACGGTAGCGCTGGACGTGACATAAATGCCTTCGTCCTGGTAGGTGCCCGGCGTATTGTCTGCATTGAAGGTATTGCCCACGCCGACCGTGCCGCTCCCCGCGGTGACGATGCCGGCTTCGTTTCCCGCGAAACTGTCGGAAGCGATATTGAACGAGCTGACGCCGGTGTTGACGCCGATTCCGATCAGGTTGCCGGAGAAGGTGCTTCCGGTGATGGTTGCGCCGGAAGAGGTGGGGCCCAGGACAATCGCGGCCTGCGAGTAGGGATTCGATCCCGTAGCACCGCTAAAGGTCATGGCGCCACTGCCGCCGTTGATCGTCGCGTTCGCCGTGATGTAGAACACGCCGTTGGGCCCGCTAAGGGTCTCGCCGCTGCCATAATTCTGGCCAACAATCGTGACCGCCTGGGCGACCACATAGGGCTGGCTGAAGGTGTAGGTGCCGGCGAGGACATTGATGGTATCGTTGGCGTTGCTGGCATCCAAGGCGTCTTGCACGGTGGCGAAGGCGTTGGCGCCGATGGTGTTGCCTGCGGCGTTCGATGTGGCGTTGCCGAAGATCATTCCCGTGACTGTGCCGCTACCGCCTGTCCCCGTGTTAGCCACGATGTCGCCGGGGACAGGCGCGTGGCCCACATCAGCGGAAGGAGCGGTGACGACCCAGTTATTGTCGACCCAAAGCGTCGCGCTGAGCAACTGCCGTGATTCCAACTGTTCGATCCGCGGCGTGAAGCGTGTTGCCGCTCGGGAAGCGGCGATCGATCGCCGCGATCTCCGCCCGCCGATCAAGTGACGAGGCAGACCGCTGAGTTGGGCCAGGAAGGACGGTGCCTGCCGCTCACCTAAGGGCTCGAAGCCAAACAAACGGCTTCGGAAGCGGCGTACGCGGTCCGCGCTCGCCGGGTTGAGCCGCTGCAAGAGCCTGCCCAAGCGACGCCGAAACGACTTTCTCTTGAGTGACATGGCTACGTCTCCTTCGACGTTGTTACAAAATCAGGTAGAGCAATCGTGCGCCGGTCCACTTGTCGCTGGGAAATCCACGGCGGCATATGGACGGATGCGGGAGGGACGGAACGCGAACACCGAGCACCGTGATGAAGCACAAGCAAGCGAGCCGACGAGACGGGCGAGCACCGATCGCGCGCAACGAAAGTGCAGCCGCGCATTGCCGCGCCCGTTCGGCTTTGCGTGCTCCACAAGGTGCCGACCAAGACTGCCGCTCTCTGTTGCTGAAACTGAAGAGAGTGACCCGCCCGATTGGCTCCCAAATCCAGTCGCAACATGATCTGAGCGCCCGAAAAGGTGTGTACGTCTCGCGAGTATACCGCTGCCGAGGCGCCTAGCGGTACGGGAACTGATCTTACCTGGGAATTCCGCCGCGTCAACCAAATTGACGGAAAAACTTTCTGATGTCCGACTAGGCTGACGGGAGGCCAAATGTTGTAAAATGATTATGAATAGAACTTGGGTTGGCACCCGTTCAAGGGGGCGATCGCACGGACCATCCGCGAAAGCCTTGACCCTATCTGGTCTTGCGTTCCCGTCGCGTACCACGCTATCGGGGTAAGCAGCTACCTGATGCGTCCATACTATCAGGTGTAACGCCATATACTCACGGTGGTATAATGCTGTGCGAGCGCGAACCCCTGCGTGTTATACGTATGTTCAGTATATTTTATTGGGGGGCGTTGGCCATGGTTCGCTCTCGCGTCGTAGTTCGCCCGAACCGCAGTTGTCTGGAATCCCTTGACACGTTCCGGTCGGGGGAGCGTCGGTTACAACCGCTGCCGATACCGCTCCAAGGCACTGCCGACGGCATCGACGAACTGCGGCACGCGGCTGGCAGGCATGAAAACTCTGGTGGTCACGACAGCCTGCGGGAACATGCTGGAGTTGTGCGGGAGCGTGATTTTGGATGACAAATGAATCTTCCCCGGCCGCCGGCTTGCAGCTAGGGACTTCGGACCCGTTCTCGGGGCACGCTGGCCGAGGGAGAACATCCTCAGGGTGGGACATGGAGTATATACTCTGGAGTAGTAGACTCCTTGGTGTGGATATTATTGTTTCATCGCAGGACGGACTTGCTTGCATGAGAGGTAACAAATATATTAAGAATATGTGAGCGATCGCCTCATTTCTTGCTTTCGCAAGGACTTCCGACAGTCTAAAACCGCTAACTCAGTGCCGGCATTATCGTGAGCCTGATAGCCGGGCAATATCCGCTTGTGTTCGGGGTTCTTGGAAGTTCCAGGATGGTGGGGTTCACTTTTCGCGAGGGTGGGTTGCACCATGGCAATTCGCGTTTTGATCGCAGACGACCATGCCGTACTACGCGCAGGTTTGGTCGGCCTGCTCTGCGGCACGGAATTCGAGGTGATCGCGCTGGCCGCGGACTGTGACCAGCTAGTCCGTTATGCGTTAACATGTAACCCGGACGTGGTGCTCGCGGACCTGCGCTTGGCTGACGGGAACAGCTTGGAAGCCATAAAGGAAATCAAGACTAAGCAGCCAACCGTTCGAGTCTTGATACTGACCATGGCGGACAGCATTCCGGCGATGATACGTGCCCACGAGCTTGGGGCGGACGGCTACGTTCTTAAGACCGCTGACTCAGGGACGCTGATGAAAATGCTCCGAGGCGTCATGCGGGGCAAGCGCGGCTGGATCCGCAGGCAGCTTCAGCAGATCGGGACGGCCAGACGCCGCCAGTACGGTGCAGACATTCTCACCGGCTTAACCTGGCGCGAAGGGGAAGTACTCCGCCAAATCAAGGAGGGCCTCAGCAACGAGGAAATCGCCGAGAAACTGGCGATTGACGTGGAAACGGCCAAGCAGTACGTCAAGACCCTGCTGGGCAAGTTGGGGGTCGAGGACCGAACCCAGGCCGCCCTCTGGGCATTGCGGAACCCGGCGCTGGGGCCATGACAACGTTGTCACTTGTGGCGGTTGGGCGTCGATTCTCGTGCGTTGCAGGCCGGTGCCAGGGCTCCGAACACGTCTTCATCCTCTTCCGCCCGCGGCGGTCTTCCTTGACCAACCCGGCGGGATCGGCTGCGCGGAGAGTCGGTCATTACGGCGTGTAGCCACTTTGTAGCAGGGGCTGTTCGTCTTCATCATGAAGTCCCACCCGTTGCAGACGCCGGGGTTAAAGTACTTGGGCAGGTACTAATTCTCCTGACCGGGGCGCTCCTGCTCATTGGCGTCCAGGTCCACGAAATTGATCTGTTCCATCCGGCGGAGGGCATCCTTCCGCCCTGGGTGGCGGTAGTGCTCCACCATCTTGCTGTCGGCATGGCCGACCCCCGGCAGTCAGACCACTCCGTGCCGGCGGCACAACGTTTGCTTCTCCTTGGCGTGGACCGTGAACGTCTAAGCTTCGAAGCCTTTCTTGCGCAACCATGGGTCGCAAAGAACGAAATCATGAAAATGCGCGTATGGCCAGGGCGCCCGTACCCGTTGGGAGCGACGTGGAACGGCAGCGGCGTGAACTTCGCTTTGTACTCGGAAAATGCGACGAAGGTGGAGTTGTGCCTGTTCGACTCGCCGGAGGCCGACAGAGAATGCTGCCGCGTCCCCATACCCGAGAGCACCGATCTCGTGTGGCACTGCTACTTGCCCGACGCCCTGCCGGAACAGACTTACGGTTTTCGGGTCTACGGCCCCCATGAGCCGGAAAAGGGGCATCGCTTCAATCCTCACAAGGTTTTGCTCGACCCTTATGCGAAGGGAATTGCCCGAGAGACGAAGTGGTCGGACAACGTTTGGGGTTACAAGCTCGGCGATCCGCAGGCCGATTTGTCGTTCGGCGATCGCGACAGCGCGGCTTGCCCTTCCCAGGGAAAAGAAGGTCAGAATCCTGCCTGTCCAAGAATTTGTCAAGAATGAACGAGGCCCCATGAGGAAAACGTCTCGTGTTACAACCTATTGTCGCTGTTCGACTTATGACTGGACGGCATTTTCCAAGGGGGGGTGCGCGGAAAGAATTTCTCGTAATTTATTCCTGGCATATTGACTCTCGGGGAAGCCCTGGATAATTCTCTGTAACGTTCGACTTGGACCCTACTTGATCCTCTTGCAATGGGAGACTACCTAATGTCACGAGTCGCATTTTTGGCCGGCGGGCGCCGTAAGGGGTTGGCAACCCGCAATCGCAGCCTCCGCCTCGAGAGCCTGGAGCGGCGGGAGCTGCTGGCTGCCAGTGTTTTCAAAATCCAGCCGGGCGCCACGTTTTCCGCGAAGGTGGATGTCGGCACCGTCAAGGACGTGTACGCGATCACCGGGACGATCAATACCAGTAGCACGGTCACCTTGAACCCCGCGGTGGCCCCGTCCACGCTGGAAAAGGGCACGTTCGTCTTCAAGGGCCTGATCACCATCAAGGAGGACGGCATCACCCTGGTGAAGAATGCGTCCTACGAAATCAAGGGCACCGCCAGCGAGGACGCGAACCCGGCACTCGCGGCTACCGCGAAGCGGGTGACGTTGACGGCGACCGACGTCGTCTCCCCGTCGTGGGTCGAGGAGTATCTGAAAGTGCTCCTGGGTGGTAAGGTCACCTCGACCGGCACGACCAACAACACGAAGCTTGTCCCCGCTCCCCAGACGCAAAACATCGTCCTGAGCACCCTCGCTCCCGACAGCCTCAACGGCTACAAAGTCGTTGACGAGATGGCCAAGTTCACCATGAAGGACTGATAGGCGGTGCGCGGAAGAGCGAGCGCCTGGGCGGTTCAAGAAGGCAGCGCCCGAGTTGGTACGTGCAGCATATACGGCACGCGGTCGGAAACGAGCCGCTGGTAGTCCAGCCTTCAGGCGGTCTTGCCGCGGATTTCCGGCGAAAGCCGGTACGACGAACTTGTGTCATTTCGTTCCGGGCGCAGGACAACCTGCCGAAGGCAGGCCCATTGGTCCAACCAGCGGCCCGCGAGACCTTTGCCAGGTCTCGTGCGGCCGCTGAGTTTGCCGCCGTCTTCGAGCGTCGATGTGACAGCGATGGGGCAGCCGGTCTGAGGCTGTCGCGGTGAGTCGTCCGCTGCGCAAGGCCTCCGTCCGCTTCTCCAAAGGCGAATGGGCGGTCACGGCCAGGCAGGGCCGGAGACGGTCGCCCTCTACGCGGATAATTCGCAGCCGAACGCTAGCCCGAAGCGCAAGCGAGGGACTGCCAGCGAGTTACCCTCGCATGCGCTTCGGGCTAGTGTCGAACACACACTGCGCCCGGATGCCGTGCCCATGAATGATCCGGGCTATGACGCCTGACTTATCCGCCGTGGGAAATTCAGAGAAAAGGCGGACCCGACCCGCGGAAAAGCAGGTCCAGTTCCTTGTCGCCCAAGAATTTGTCAAGAATTAACGAGGCCCACCAGCGAAGGCGTTTCGTGTTCTAACCTCTTGTCGCCATTATACTTATGACCGGGCGGCATTTTCCAAAGGGGGGTGCGCGGAAAGAATTTCTCCTAATTTATTTTTGGCATGTTGACTCTGCGGGAGGCTCTGAATAGTTTTGATAGTGTTCGACTTGGACCCTACTTGATCCTCTTGCAATGGGAGACTACCTAATGTCACGAGTCGCAATTTTGGCCGGGGCGCGCCGTAAATCGCCCCCGACCCGCAACCGCAACCTCCGCCTTGAAAGCCTGGAACGGCGGGAGATGCTGGCAGCCTACGTTTTCCACGTCGAGGCGGGCGGCACGTTTTCCGCGAACGTGGGTGTCGGCTACTTCCCCAACCTGTACCAGATCAGCGGGACGATCGCTAGCACGAGCACGGTCACGCTGAACAACAAGGTGGGCGCGTCCGTATATCAAAACGGCACGTTCGACTTCAAGGGCAGCATCACCCTCAAGTACGCTGGCTACGCCCTGGAGACTACGTCTTACGAAATCAAGGGCCTCGCCAGCGAGGACACGGCACTCGCAGCTACCGCGAAGCGGTTTAAGCTGACGGCCAACGACATCGTCGCCCCGTCTTGGGCCGAGGAGTATCTGAAGCTCCTGGGCGGTTCCGTCGTCTCGACCGGCACGATCAACAACACGCATCTCACGCCCACTCCACAGACGGCAAACATCGTGATGAGCACCCTCGCTCCCGACAGCTACTATGGCTACACCATTTCTGACCCGTACGCCAAGTTCACCATGAAGGACTGATAGACGGCGCAGGGAAGAGCCAGCGCCTGGGCGGTTCAAGAGGGCAGCGCCCGAGTTGGTACGTGTAGAATAACCTGCCGAAGGCAGTTCGGTTTGTCGAGCCGGCGGCCCGCGAGACCTTTCCCAGGTCTCGCGCGGCCGCTGTAGTTTGCTGCCCTGTCCGAAGCCGTAGTGGATGCGGATAAGAGCGACTATTTCGCGTCGGTGTAGGGACTGAGTCCGAACCATCGCCTGCTGCCGCTGCCCAACGAGCGAACGCCCAGGCGGCAGGGTTCGCCCGGCTTGACGAGATCGGCGGAAATCACGGCGTAGAAAATGCCCAGGCAGTCCTGCGGGACGTGCCGCCTCGGCAGGAAACGCAGCTCCACTTTGCGATCGGCCGAGGACCACTTGGCCGTGCGATCCGCCAGGTCGAATCGGACCGTCTCCCTCCCGTTGACCAGGAAGATGAAGCCGGCGGTCTTCGGCTGAGAGCTGTAGCCCAGGCCGCCGGCGAAAACGAAAGTCACGGAGGACTGTTTGCTGTCAGCGGGCACGGCGGCGGTTTCCCACTGGACAAGGTTCCCGGGCCCGGTCTGCCGGCAAACGCAGGTCTTCGCGTTGTCCTCGCGATAAGAGTACCAAACGCTCTCCTCGCCCTGGTTGAGCAAGAGTCGTTGGAAACCCGACAGGTGCGGTCCGGGGGGCGGAGGCTCCGGCAGGGGCAGGAACGAAGCCGGCCAGGTGGCCTTCGGATGCGGCTGCCCGGCGGCATATTCCAGGAGGCGGGCGATCAGCCATTCGCCTTCCGGCCGGCCGCGAGCCGCCTCGTGATTCAAGCCGCTGGCGATCATCGCCCCGTTGCCGATCCCGACTTCGAAGAGCATTGCGTCGTCTTCCACGGCCGCCAGGCTGGGCAGGGCGCGCACGAGGACGTCAGGCCGTGTGGGCGCGCCCTCCAACACGAATTTCCGTCCGCCTTCGACCAGGTGGAACCAACCGTCGTCGCACCAACCTCCCGGCGCCATCGCCCGCGTGACCGGATGCTCGTATACCAGCGTGCCGCAAAGGTTCGTCGCCAGCGAATCGCCCGCCTTCCACCACGAGGTCCGGTAGGTCACGCCGTGCCACGGCAGGAGCTCTCCGCCCTGGTCCAGAAGGATCACGCACGCGCCGCGCTGGACGGCGGCCGTGACGCGGCGCTCCAGCGAGCCGACCACGTACACCGCCCGACCGCTCAGCGGCTTCTCCTCGGGGATCGGCTGCGCGCCGAAGGCCCGGCAATACCTCAATCCCAAGGGATCGGCAAAGAGGGGGACCGGCAGCACGACCGGCTTCAACCGGGCCGGGTACAACCGGGTGTGCCATTGGTTGGCATAGTGCCGCCGGCCGACCTCCAGGTCGGTCTCGAGGGTCAATCCCGCGGGCTGCTCCACCTCGGGCAGGTCCACGGCGGGTTGCGCCGCCAGGGCCACCTCGCCTTGGCCCACGTCGACCTCCGTTTGCCCCTTGATGCCGGTGGACCGGCCATTGCGGCGCACCTGCCAGGTGAGCCGCGCCTGCCGGATCGGCTCGGGCGAATAGTTCGACACCAGTAGTCTCAGGCCCAGGCGCGACGCGCCGCGGCAGGTCGGTTCCCACCCGTCTTGAAGCAGCACCACGTCATTGTTGAACCTGCGGACCTCCTCCGCAGAGATGGCCTTCGGGCGAAAATAATGGTCGACCAGGCCGTTGGAGCTCGTCCAGTAGTCCTGGAAGAGCCACCAATGATAGCCGGAGATGAAAGGGTTCTTGCGGAGGGCCTCAAGGTCGTACTTGTGACACAGCAGGTATAGCCGCTCCGACTTCTCCGCCCAGCGGCCGGCCTCCTCCAACAGGCCCAGCCTGGCGAGCCTCTCCTTGCCGCGGGTGAGCCAGAACGGCTTGATATTGTGCCGGAACTGATCGATCACGTCCGGACGCGTGAAGGTGACAAAGTTGCCTTGCTCGTGCGAGACGAGGGGTTTCTTCGGCCGGGGAGTGTGAAACTTCGCTGGATTGTCGATCGCATCGCTCTGCACATTGAACATCAGGAAGTAGAGGTCCAGCGTGTCGCGGTCCTTCGCGGCGTCGAGTATACCGCCGAAGAGCCCGTCGCTGTCGCAAAACAAGCGTCCCGGATCGAGCCGCTGGACGATCCGGCGGAAATCGCGCCGCAGCGGCACTCCGTCCCAGAGCTCGTTGCCCATCACCCAACAGAAGATCGAAGGGTGGTTCCTGTGCCGCAGGATCGCAGCGGCCCACTGCCGGCGATAGGTTTCCTCGGCGGCCGCAGGGTCCGTGCCCGGGCGAACCCGTCCCTTCCACGACGGGCTCCGGGGCAGGAACGAAGCGTAGGCGATGGGGAACTCGGCCGTGGGCATCATGCCCGCCTCATCGCAGGCGTCGTAATACTCCGGCGGCATGATCGCGCTGTGGTGGCGAACGTGGTTGAACCCGTACGACTTGATCAGCCGCAACCGCTTCAGGTAGACTTCCTTGTCCACCGGCATGGCCATCTGCTCGGCAAAGACGTGGTCGTCGCCGTAGCCGCGAAGCATCAGCCGCCTGCCGTTCAAGAGGATGTGCGGGCCGCGGACTTCGACCTGGCGCATCCCGAAACGGCTCTCCACGGCGTCGACCGCCGTTTCGCCCCGGAGAATGCTCAAACGGGCCGTGTAGAGCGCCGGGGAGTCCGGCGACCAGAGCTGGACGCCGGGGATCGTCGCCGCGAGGCGCAGCACCTGACCATCGGCCAAAGGCGTCGGCAGCGGCGTCTCGGCCTTCGCCACGGCACGGCCGCCGGGGTCGGACACTTCCAGTCTCGCGCGATCCGCCAAGCCGCCCTTGCCGCAAAAGACCGCGCTGGCCGAACAAGCGGAGGCGGGCACGTCGGCTTGGACGTACAACTGGCTCAACGACGCTTCCGCTCGCGTCTCCAAGTACACGTGGCCCCAGATGCCGCCCCATGCTACGTCCATGTAGTCGGCCAGGTCGAGCGTGCCGAACATCGTGTCCACCTCCCAGCGTTGTTTGGAATCGACCTGGATCGTGATGGTGACGGTCCGTCCGGGCGCCAGGTAATCGGTAACGTCCGACTCCAACTGCGACAAATAGCCGATCTGCTCGCCGGCGTAGTGATGGTCGATCCAGACCTTGGCGTAGCGGTGTACGCCCGTGACGACCAGCAGTCGCCGCCGGCCGGCCCAGTCGGCAGGGATGGTCGCCTCCCGCTTGTACCATCCTTTGCCGACGAAGTTATGATATACCTTGTCGGTCGGGGTGCCGTAGCCCTGATGGTCCCAGATACCCGGCACCCGGATCTCGCCCTTGGCCCAAGCGGCGTAGCCAGGCCTGGGCATCCGCGGCAGGCCTTTGCCGGGCGCAAACCACTCTTGCGTCTCGCCGACGTTCTCCGGGTCGGTGGCGAATTTCCAGGTTCCATCCAGGTCGATCCTCTTGCGCGGACCACGGGCGGCAGGCGCCGCGCGGGGCAGACGGGGGCTCGCCGGCCCGCGCCTCGCCCTGGCCGAAAGCCAGGCAAACGATCACCAATGAAAGCCGCACACCCTGGATTCGCTTGCCCATGGCTTGGTCTCGCGTTTGCTTTCCACCCATGATACGTCTTGAAGCGTACCACAAACCGCCGCTGTTTCACAGGTTAGGGCCAACCTGAAGCTGCTCGAACTCGGTGGACCACCAGATGGGGCTGGGAGAACCTCCTCCGGCCTGGTCCGGGCCAGAAAATCCGCCGCGGTGAGCGGGACATCGAGAAGGATTGGTGACTACAATAAGGAATTGGTGGTAGTTTTGCGACGATCTGAATCGCGACATCATCTTCGTGGAGAAATTGGATGCACCTCTGGATTTTGACGATCGGTCTTGTTACCGTCTCGGCCTCCTCGATCGCATCCGATGCAAGGCCTCCTTGGTCGGCGGATTTTCTGGCGAACCCGTTGGCGGCAAAGTGGACTGTGGAACCGCCGTCGGCCCTGGGTACGGCGGCCACGTGGACCAACGGCGAGATCCGGACGCGCGGCCCGCGCTGGCAGAGCCCGAAATTTGCCGTCGAGCCGTCGCGGTATTACCGGCTGGTTGTTCGTTCGAAGGGACAGACGCCGAGCATGTGGGCGGCGGTGTTCTTCGATGCCGCCGGGCAGCAACTCGCGTCCGACCACTACTCCGGCCTCGACGCTTCGGTGCCATGGACTCAACAGGAGTTCTTCTTCCGCGCCCGCCACGATGCCGCGACCTGCCAGCTCTGGTTTCACCCCCTCAAAGCATCCGACTGCGAGTTGTCCCTGTCCCGCGTGGAAGTGCGGCCGGCGACGCGACAGGAAGCGGCGCGGTGGGCCGATCGCATCCTGGCAGGGCTGCCGCCGCTGCGATTTACCCTGCCGGCAAGCCGCTGCGAGCGCCTTCCGCGGACCATGGAGGCCCTGCGATCGGGCCGGCCGCTCCGCGTGGTCATGCTCGGCGACTCGATCGTCAACGACACGAGCAACTCCGCCTGGGACGCCCTCTTGGAACGCCTGTACCCCGGGGCCCGGATCGAGATTATCACGTCCGTGCGCGGCGGTACGGGATGCCAGTACTATCGGCAGGCGAACCGCGTCCAACAGTACGTCATCCGCCACAAGCCCGACTTGCTGGTGATCGGCGGGATCTCCAACGGCTTCGACGTGGAAGCGATCCGCTCCGTGATCCAGCAGGTGCGGCGGCAGATCTCCGCGGAAGTCCTCGTCCTGAGCGATCCGCTGGGCGTGTACGGCGATCCGCGCCAGTGGCCGTTGATGATGATCGAGCCTGGCAAGCAGGGCGACGAAATGCGAAAACGCCTGGCGGCGCTCGGGCCTTACCGCCTAGGCCTGCGGGAGATGGCGGCGGAAGAGGCCGTGGAGTACTTCGACATGGCGACGATCTGGGACACCTGCATCGCCCACGGCGGCAAGCCCTACGAGTACTACCTTCGCGATCCCGTTCACGCCAACCAGCGCGGCCGGCAGATCCTGGCCCGAATGCTCGTCGGCTTCTTCGCACCGCCCGCCAAGTGATCAGCGCAGTTACGCTCGACGAGGCTTTCCGCCCATGACAACGCCAGCCGGTCCGAAGCCGCGTTTTCGCCCGATCATTCGGGTCTTTGTCAGTTCCACCTTCAGCGACCTGGTCCACGAGCGCAACGCCTTGCAGAACCACGTCTGGCCGGAGCTGGAGCGGTTTTGCCTGGCCCAAGGCTTTCAGTTCCAGGCGATCGACCTCCGCTGGGGCGTGCCAGGCGAGGCGGGACTCGACCACCGCACGATGCGGATCTGCATGGAAGAACTTCGCCGGCGCAGGACGTCTCCCCGCAACCCAACTTCCTGATTCTGCTGGGCGACCGCTACGGCTGGCGGCCGCTGCCGGAAGAAATTACCGAGGCCGAGTTCCAATCCCTCAAAGCAGAAGCCACCGCACAAGGCGAGCTTGAGGCCCTGGAAACGTGGTATCGCTGCGACAAGAATGCCGTCCCGCCGGTGTACGTACTACGGTCCCGCCGACCGGACGACAGGCCGCCCGGGGACACCAATGATTACACTTTCGCAACACGCAAAACACGGGACAACCCTGAGGCGGCTGACACTCCCTGGGAAGTCGTGGAAAAGTCGCTGTGGCGCATCATCAACCGGGCCTTTCCCCCGAGTTCGGCCAACCTTGTTGGCCGGTTCCAGCACATTCCCCGTCGGGATGGGCCGCTGCCATCGCTCGTCAAGTTCCAGGCCTCCGCCACCGAGCAGGAAATCTGGCATGGGGCCTTGCGCGTTGCCGACGCCCCCCAACACGTGCTGGCTTTTTCGCGAGATCGGTAATCTCGGCGCCGTCGCCGGAAGCGAGGCGCTCCGGGATTTCGTTAACGTCGAGGAATCGGGAAACACCGACCCCATCCTCCATGAAGCCGTCCGGACGCTGAAGGCGCAACTCCGGCGGATGCTGGGCGAAAACTATCTGGAGGCCCCGGAGCATGCCACGCTCCAGCGGACCTCAGATTCGGGCGGAGAACCTCGCCTGGAGATCTCGACCGATCACCTTGATTTCCTCTGCACACAGGTCCATGACCGCCTGCTGCCGATCATCCAGCAGCAGATCGACGACTACCATCGCGTACCGGAAACCGTGGCAGGGGCGTCGCTCTCAGGCGAGGTGCTCCGCGACCTGAAGCGCGAGCGCGAGGAACACCAGCGGTTCGCCGCGGAACGGGCGCCGGTAGGCGTTTTTGTCGGCCGCGAATCGGAGAAAGCCAAGATCCTGGCCTATCTCGCTGGCCTTAGCGACCGGCCTTTCATCGTGCACGGCGTCTCCGGCAGCGGGAAGTCGGCCCTGCTGGCCGCCGCGGCCCGCGAGGCGGCCGCCCAACCCGGGGCGATCGTGGTCGAGCGATTCCTGGGCATTACCAAGCGTTCATCCGACCTGCGTTCCCTCTTGATTGACCTTTGCCAGGGGCTGCGCGAACACTTCCCGCTGGCCGACGAGCTGCCGACCGACGTCCGCCTGCTGGAAAAGGAATTCTACGAGCAGTTGAAAAACGCCACGGCCGAGCGGCCAATCCACGTCTTTCTCGATGCCCTCGATCAGCTCGATCCGGCCGACGCCGCGGATTCGCTGTGGTGGATTCGCTCCACCCCATTGCCGCCGCACGCCCGGCTTGTCCTCTCGTGCCTCTCCGATCCTGATGACGAGGCCGCGGGGCGGCCCTACGCCGTCCTCAAGCAGCGCGGGTTCCTCATGCCGGACAATTCCGCGCCGATCGAGCATCTCTCGCCTCCCGAGGCCCAACTCCTGTGGACCCGCTGGCTCGACCAGGCCGGCCGCACGCTGACTGACGAGCAGCAGGCTGCGGTGGATGCTCGCATTTTGGCCCCCGAGGCCACGGAGTGCCGCCGGCCATTGTATCTGAGAATCCTCTTCGAGGAGGCGCGGCTCTGGCGATCGCATGACTCACCGCCGCAACTCGGGGGCTCAGTATCCGAATTGCTCCGCTCGTTGTTCGACCGTTTGGGCCATCCCGCGGCGCACGGGCCGTTGGTCGAGCCGGCCCTGGCTTATCTCGTGTCAGCCCGCTATGGGCTTGTGGAAACCGAACTGCTGGAGATCCTGCTCCGCGACCCGGACTACCGGCATAAGCTGATTGCCGGCGCAGCACGCCCTGCCGCCGCAGGCCAAACGGATTCCCATTGCCTTATGGTCCCGCTTGCGCTACGACCTGGCGCCCTACTTGACTGAGCGCGGCGCCCCTGGCGGCAGCGTGCTGCACTTCTACCATCGGCAGGTCGGCAGCTACGTGGCAGAGCGGTTCGCCGGGACGCCGGCCCGGCGTTACCAGTGGCATCGGCGGCTGGCCCGCTATTTCAGGCGGCAGCCCTGGTGGCTCGAATCGCCCGAGGAGCAGCGGAGGCGGATGCAGCCTCCTGACAGTGCCCGCCCCGCCCATGTCCGCAAGATCATGGAACTGCCCAACCAATTGTTGGCCTTGGCCCGCGAAGCGAAGGCCGCCGGTCTTTCGAGCGAAACCGAGCAGGCTTACGAGTGGATTGAACGGCTGTTCGAGAAGCTGCCGTTCCTGGAAGCCGAGAACGAAGCGGGGTTGGTCTTCGAGTTGGTGGTCGATTTCTCGCGGGCCTTGGACATACTCCCCGAGACAAGGGCGCAACGACGCATCCTTCGTCTCCTCGAAGAGGCCCTGCGTCGGGATACTCAGTTTGTCGCCCGGCACGCACAGGGCTACCCCCAATGCCTGTTCCAATGCCTCTGGAACAGTGGCTGGTGGTACGACTGTCCCGAAGCGGCTGCGCACTATCTCCCCTCTCCCTCCGGGAGAGGGGCAGCGGGTGAGGGTGATGGCCGACAGGGGGCGGGAGAGGCACCCTTGCGCCCTTGGCAGCAGCCCGGGCCCCGACTCTATCTCCTGCTGGAGCGTTGGCGACATCAGAAGGAGAGCGATGAACCCGGATTCCCCTGGCTTCGTTCCCTCCGCCCACCGCCGATGCACTTGGGCACGGCGCAACTGGCTGTCTTGCGCGGGCACGAAAGCTGGGCGACCAGCGTGGCCTTTTCCCCTGGTGGAGATCGGATCGTCAGCGGGTCTTGGGACCACACCGTGCGGGTGTGGGATGCCCGCAGCGGCGCGGAACTGGCCGTCTTGTGCGGGCACGAAGGCTATGTGTGGAGCGTGGCCTTTTCCCCTGGCGGGGATCGGATCGTCAGCGGCTCTGGGGACAAGACCGTGCGGGTGTGGGACGCCCGCAGCGGCGCGGAACTGGCCGTCTTGCGTGGGCACGAAGACGGGTTGGCGGGCGTGGCCTTTTCCCCTGACGGGGATCGGATCGTCAGCGGGTCTTGGGACGGGACCGTGCGGGTGTGGGACGCCCGCAGCGGCGCGGAACTGGCCGTCTTGCGCGGGCACGAAATGTTTGTGACAAGCGTGGCCTTTTCCCCTGGCGGGGATCGGATCGTCAGCGGGTCTGGGGACCAGACCGTGCGGGTGTGGGACGCCCGCAGCGGCGCGGAACTGGCCGCCTTGCGCGGGCACGAACGCGATGTGACGAGCGTGGCCTTTTCCCCTGGCGGGGAGCGGATCGTCAGCGGGTCGGCCGACCGGACCGTGCGGATGTGGGACGCCCGCAGCGGCGCGGAACTGGCCGTCTTGCGCGGGCACGAATACTTGGTGACAAGCGTGGCCTTTTCCCCTGGCGGGGATCGGATCGTCAGCGGGTCGAACGACACGACCGTGCGGGTGTGGGACGCCCGCAGCGGCGCGGAACTGGCCGTCTTGCGCGGGCACGAAAATTTTGTGAATAGCGTGGCCTTTTCCCCGGACGGGGGCCGGATCGTCAGCGGGTCATGGGACCAGACCGTGCGGGTGTGGGACGCCCGCGGCGGCGCGGAACTGGCCGTCTTGCGCGGGCACGAAAACACAGTGTTGAGCGTGGCCTTTTCCCCTGGCGGCGATCGGATCGTCAGCGGGTCTTGGGACAAGACCGTGCGTGTGTGGGACACCCGCAGCGGCGCGGAACTGGCCGTCTTGCGCGGGCACGACGGCTTTGTGAGGAGCGTGGCCTTTTCCCTGGGCGGGGATCGGATCGTCAGCGGCTCGGAGGACAAGACCGTGCGGGTGTGGGACGCCCGCAGCGGCGCGGAACTGGCCGTCTTGCGCGGGCACGAAGGCGGTGTGATGGGCGTGGCCTTTTCCCCTGGCGGGGATCGGATCGTCAGCGGGTCTTGGGACCACACCGTGCGGGTGTGGGACGCTGCGAGCGGCGCGGAACTGGCCGTCCTGCGCGGGCACAAAGACCGGGTGACGGGCATGGCCTTTTCCCCCGGCGGGGATCGGGTCGCCAGCGGCTCTGTGGACGGGACCGTGCGGGTGTGGGACGCCCGCAGCGGCGCGGAACTGGCCGTCTTGCGCGGCGCGAAAACTATGTGAGCAGCGTGGCCTTTTCCCCTGGCGGGGATCGGATCGTCGGCGGCTCTTTGTACGGGACTGTGCAGGTGTGGGACGCTAGTTCCGACGATAGTTCTACGTTTTGGCCACTCATACGACGTTTTTTCCTTGGCCGCGCCCTGGCCGTCATGCGCGGGCACGAAGAGGGGGTGAGGAGCGTGGCTTTTTCCCCTGACGGGGATCGGATCGTCAGCGGGTCTTGGGACGAGACCGTGCGGGTGTGGGACGCTGCGAACGGCCAGTGCCTGGAGGTGATTCGAGGCTCAGGGGATCTGCGTGCGATCGCCGCCGGCTCGCAGGCGTTCCCGCTGCGGGCCCTGGCACGCGGCCTGGAGACCGTCGTTGAGCGGGCCGACAGCAGCCAGCGAGTCGCCTGGTATCCGGCCAGCCTCGGAGAGCTCGTTACCCATCCCTCCGGCTGCAAATGGGCCGGTGCGGTGGGCAGCTACCTCTGCCTCATCACGCTGGAAGGCGGCAACACGTTACCGGCTGAAAACGAACCGCAACTGGCGGTTGCCACCTCGGAACCGACGAATCGGCCCTGATGGAAGTTCTGGCGGTAGTCAACCGGTGCCCTCGGAGACCGGCTGGCAGACTTATGGGAAACCACAAGGAGTTGACCGTTGGACGAACCAAGAACGAAAACCCAACCGCCGATCGCTGTGGTGGCCAGCGATGTGACGATGGATTGGAACCTTGCCCATCGCCCCAGCTCACCCGTCACCGCCTGAGATCGCGGGTGCGGTGGGCTGGGGATCGGCCGGGGCGGGCGCCCCGAGGGCCCCGACACGGCCGTTCGGCCGAAGGGCTGCCAGGAATTTGGCGATTTCCTCGTGTACACTCTTCGTCGCGACGGCATTAACGGGAGCATTCCTGGTCAAACCGGGCAGCCCGGGCGCCGAAGAATGAAGGCCACCGTTCACAATCCAGGCAGCGATTTCGGCTCTTCCGGTTCTAGGTGCCAACCCGGAGGGGCCGCTGACGCTCGTAGTCCCGCCTTTAGGCGGAATGCCGCCTCGAGGCGGAACTACGAGCGGGCGTTTCACGACTCCTGCGCCCAGAACCGGAAGAGCCGCGATTTCCCCTGAACGCTCACGCGAGGACAAGCCCCCCCGCAAGGGCATACCGCCCTTCATCAAGGGGGTTGGCATTCCCCTGCGCTCACCACTATATTGAAGGCTAAATTACCCGCAATTCCCCAATGCCCAGCAAAGGCCCGAAGAGTGATATAGAGACGGAAGAACCAATGAAGAAGAAAGTGAATCGGTCCGTTCACCTGATCGGCGTCTTGGCCGCATTGGTTCTTGTCGGTCTTGTCGCGTGGTGGATACGATGCGAAGGGCAACGCGCCCGGCAAATGCTCCAGGACGTCCCCAGGCACTCCAAGACTGGTTCTGAGGGACTGGCGCCTGCGGAGGAGCAAGCAACGGCGGCAAAGGCGGTTGACGCAAGACCGGCGGCCGTCGCTCCCCGGAGGGAATCCGCCGAGGACTTTGACCTGAAGGACCACGACATATTTCCGGGGCTCCCTCCAGCCTCGGCGCCCAAGACCCAGGTTCCTAGAACAGGAGACAAATGATGAGACCGCGCTCGATGGTTTCGATCGCCGCCGCCGTGGTTTTTTGGTGGGTGAGTGTCGCGGGGTCGGCGCAGGCACAGTTCGACGAGCTGTTCGGCCACCTGCCCGACTCGACGAATGCCCTTGTTCTGTTCAACATCCAGAAGCTGTTGGATAGCCCCATGGCCCGCCAGGAAGGCTGGCGCGAAGATGCGGGGAAGCGATTCACCGCGGGTTTGATCAGCATCCCGCCCGGCGCCAGTCAACTGGTCATCGCCGCGCAGATGGACTTCCGAACGATGCGCCCCATTTGGGAGCTGGCGTTGCTGCGAATGGATTCCACGCCGCCGCTGTCGGAACTCGCGCGGCGTTATGGTGGAACGATCGACACGGTGGCCGGCGCGGCCGCCCTGCGTTTGCCGGACGACAGCTACCTCGTGCGGTTCTCGGACCGGTGTCTGGGCGGATTCACTCCGGCCAATCGGCAGATGGTATCGCAGTGGATTCGAGGAAGCGGCAAGAACCTGTCGCCTTATCTCCAGGAGGCGGCAGGGTACGCAACCGCCGGGACGCAGATGATCATGGCCCTGGACATGGCGGACGTGGCTGCCCTCGGGGACGTTCAAGAGGGAATCCGGACCCTCGACACCGGGTTGCTCAACAGCGCCAAGATCGATCCGGCGGAGCTGGCCCGGCTGCTCCAAGGCGTCAAGGGCCTGATGCTCGGCGTGAAGTTCGAGAAACGGGCGTTCGGCAAGATCAAGCTGGATCTCCAACAGGACGCTTCGCTGTTGTCGGGGATCACCAAGCCGCTGTTCCTGGCGATGGTGGCACAGCGGGGACTGATGCTCAATGAATTCGAGGATTGGAAGACCGAGGTCGAGGGTAACCGAGTCATGTTCGGAGGTTATCTCAGCAGCAGCGGCCTGACGCGTCTGTCGAGCCTCATCGACCTGCCCACGTCGGCACTGTGCGGACTTTGCGAGGCCCGGCCCGTCCAGGGCGGTCAGCCGGCGGCAAAAATCCCTGCTGCCAAAGTCGCCAAGCTGCCGGAAGCCGGCGGAAAGCCAGTCACGCCTCCTCCCGACGTGGCTTCCAAACCGGGTCCGCAGGCAAAGGAAAGTGGTCCGCCCCAAGTCGCCAAGGCGCCCGAAAGCAGTCCCCGCCAAGGCCCGTCCCCCGGCGACGCATCCGCCGGTCCCGTCCCACCGACGCCGGAAATCGACCCGAGCTACCTGCAGGCGATAATCCAATCCACGCAACAGTACTTTCATTCGACCGGTCACCTGCTCAACGACCTTCGCGGGAGGAACCGCACCGCCAGGACGATGGGCCAGGTCGGCCAATGGTATCAGAACTACGCGCGCAAGATCGATCGCCTTCCCCTGCTGAACGTCGACGATCAGATGCTCGGCTACGGCTCCTATGTGGCCAACCAGTTGCGCAAGGCCTCGATGTCCATCAAGGGAGCGAACATCCGCTCTCATGCGGAACAGGTGGCGGCTGCCAACCAGCCTGTGACCATGACGACCGGCAGGACGACTGTTGCTCGGGGAAGCTACCGTGGACCTGGCCAGGAGGGCGGTGAAATCACCTATGAGAGCCGCGGGCCGACTTTTGCCCGGCCGATGACGTACGAGGAGAAGTGGGCTGCCAAACACCAGGTGCGGGCGTATGAAACGGCAACCGCGGCCGGGGACGTCCAGCAAATCGGCATGGAGATCGACGCTGCAACGGCGGAGATTCGCGCCGGCATGACGAAGAAATATCAAAGCGAGTTCTAGCGACTATTACCGAGATATCGGACTGCCTCGTCGAAGATATTCTGCGGACCCGTTCGAGCATTGACGGCGCCGAGGACCGCCTCCAACGGCCAGCGCACCTTGGATCGCGCCGACAACGCCTACTCTGCAGACTGGAGTCGCACGCACAACTCCGCTTTGATCTCCTCGAACACGCCCGCCCAGTCCCTCAACTTCTTCTGCCGGAACAGGCGTAGCGTGGGATACCAGGGGCTGTCGCTGCGGTCCAGCAGCCAGCGCCAATCGGGGACGAAGGGGATTGCGACCCACACGGGAACACCCAGAGCCCCTGCCAGGTGGGCGACGGCCGTATCACAGGTGATCACCAGGTCCAGATTCACCAGCACGGCAGCCGTGTCTATGAAGTCGTCCAGGCGGCTGCCCACCTCCGTGATGGGAAACCGGCCGGCCAGGTCTTGTAACTCCTCCACGCCCACTCCTTTTTGCAGGCTCAAGAGTCGGACTCCGCAGCACCGGGCCAAGGGCTCAAAACGGCCCAGCGGAATGGAGCGATTGCGGTCGTTTGGATTCTTGGGATTCCCTCGCCAGGCAATGCCGATCTTGAAACCGGCGATGCCGCCCAGTTCCTGCCGCCAGTGCGCGACGCGTCCCGGGTCGGCAAAGAGATAGGGAACGTCGGCGGGTATCGTTTCCAGGGATGTGCAGAATACGCCGGGCAGGCTCAACAGCGGGGCGTGGACGTCAAAGGGGGGGAGATCGTCGCCTCGTCCCACCAACCGATCAATGCCCGCGCAACTTCTCAAGAGAGACAAGAGCCGCTTTGGGCATTCGACGATCACGACTCCACCTCGCTGCTTGACCAGGGGAACGTAGCGGACGAACTGGATGGCATCGCCCAGCCCCTGCTCGGCATGGAGGAGGATGGTTCTTCCTTGCAGCGGCCGCCCGTCCCAGAGTGCCTGCGAAAAGTCGCGCCGCGGGCACCGTTTGGTTTCCCAACGCCACTGGTATTCGGCCCAGCCGCGTGGGAAATCCCCGGTCAGCAGCGACAATAACGATTGAGTGCCGTGCGCCTCGGCATAGTCCGGCTTCAGTTCCAGTGCCCGGCGGCAGCAGGCGACCGCTTCGTCCAGCTTCCTCTGGTCCTTCAGCGCATTGCCCAGGTTGTTGTGTGCCTCGGCATAGTCCGGCTTCAGTTCCAGTGCCAGGCGGTAAAAGGCGGCTGCTTCGTCCAGTTTCCCCTGGTCGTTCAACGCAGTGCCCAGGTTGTTGTGCGCCTCGGCATAATCCGGCTTCAGTTCCAGTGCCCGGCGGCAGCAGGTGATCGCTTCGTCGGGCTTCCCCTGGTCTTTGAAGGCAGCGCCCAGGTTGTTGTGCGCCTCGGCAAAATCCGGCTTCAGTTCCAGGGCCCGGCGGTAGCAGGCGACCGCTTCGTCCAACTTCCCCTGGTCTCTCAGCGCATTGCCAAGGTTGTTGCACGCCGCGGCATAGTCCGGCTTCAGTTCCAGTGCCCGGCGGTAGCACCGGATCGCCTGGTCCAGCTTGCCCGCTTGGTAAGCAATCACGCCGAAAAGATGGATCGCATCCGCGTGATTTGGCTCGACCGCGAGAATTTGCCGATAGATTTGCTCGGCAGCTTGCAGCCGACCGGCTTGATGGTGCTGAATCGCAATCGCCAATGCTTCGGAAATCGTTGCCATCACGTAAATCATGACCACACGACCTGCCAGTCGCAATCTGGCGGATCGACACCGAGCGGTACGGCCTGGATCCCCGGCAGCCTCGCCCAGTAGACGCCGAACTTAGCGGCGCCCAGATCAAGGGGTGCTCCCTCGCCGCACGGTCCAGCCGTCCGCGTGATGATGGATCGCGCTATGCTCGCCTGGCTCGACGGAACCCCGGGACGATGTATAATCTCTACCTTCCCGGCGCCGAGCAGAATGGTGCCAAGAATGGCCCCAAACAGCGGCTCGGGAAACGATGGGCGAGTAGCGGCCGAGTCGAGAAATGAATCCTGTGACGTAACTACTTAGCCCATAATTGTTTGAGGCTGTAGCTCAGTCGGTAGAGCAACGGACTTTTAATCCGTAGGCCGTGGGTTCGAGTCCCACCAGCCTCACTAACCTAAGAGCAATCGGAAGTTAGACTTACGTCCGATGCCTCTGGGCTTTTTTGGGCCGGTTTGAGGCTCGTGTCACGTTCTTGCGGATTCTCACCATTCGCAGTCTGTTCGTCCGCAGTCCTATGGGTGGTTGAGCGCAAAAAAGATGGGTCGGTGACGACCGCCGGGGCGGACCATCCGGGGGATGCGGCTCATCCCCCGCCTGGTGAAAAAAGGGAATTCCTGTCCTTGGATTGCACGGCGATCTGACACATTTCGGCCCGGCGGCCCCCTGGCTGGCGCCGGCAACATCCACCGGCCCGGCCGCCAGGGCTTAACGCTGGGACTCGTCGTCGGGGAGGCCCAGTTCGTCGAGCTTCTTGCGGAGGGTCGTGCGGTGCAAACCCAACCGCCGGGCAGCGGCGGCGCACTGGCCGTGGAAGTGCTGCGCGACGGCCCGCAACACGGGCGGTTCCACCAGCTTCAAGAGACGGTCATAGAGGTCGGCCGCGTCGTCGGAGCTCCGTAGCTGGGCCTCGGTCCATTGGCGGAGCAACGCGGCCAGCGTCTGCTCGGAAGCCGCGTTGGAGGCCAGTGAGGGCGGCGTCGCCGGCGGCAGGTGTTCCAGCCCGATCTGGCCGCCGGGGGCCAGGATCATCGCGTGTTCCAGGGCATTGCGCAGCTCCCGCACGTTGCCGTACCAGGGCCGCCGTTCCAGCTCCGCCAGGCCTTCGGCCGAGATCGAAGGCCGCGCTAGCCCGTTTTTGGCCGCCAGCAGCTCGAGGAAGTGCCGCACAAGCTCGGGGAGGTCGCCGCGGCGATCGCGCAGGGGAGGCAGCTCGATCTCGAAGGTGATCAGACGGAAGTAGAGATCGTGGCGGAAGGTCTGCTTCGCCACCCGCTGGCAGAGGTCCTGGTGGGTCGCCGAGATGATGCGGAAATCGCTCTGCACCGGGCGCTCGCCGCCCACGGGCAGCACCTCGCCGTGCTCCAGGGTCCGCAGCAGCTTCACCTGGAGCGACAAGGGTATATCGGCCACCTCGTCCAGGAAGATCGTGCCGCCGTGGGCCTGCTCCAAGATTCCCCGCCGGGCCTGCTCGGCGCCGGTGAAGGCCCCGCGGGCATGGCCGAACAGCTCGCTTTCGGCCAAGGCCGGGCTGAGCGAGGCCACGTTCACGGCCACGAACGGTCCCTGCCGGCGGCGGCTGTAGTGGTGGATCGCCCGGGCGACAAGTTCCTTGCCCGTGCCGCTTTCGCCCCGCAGGTGGACGCAGGCGTCGGACGCGGCCACCAGGGCGATCCGCCGGAAGACCTCTTGCATCGGCGGCGAGCTGCCGACGATCTCCTGCTGCCGGTCGCGGGCGGCAAGCGGCAAGGCCGCCGCCGGCTGGGGCGGGGCGGTCATCGCCCGCTGGATGGCGCGCTGGGCCACGGCCAGGTCGAAGGGCTTGGTGAGATAGTCGAAGGCCCCGTTGCGGACGGCGGCCACCGCCGTGGCCAACTCGCCGTAGGCGGTGATCACCACGATCGGCACCGGCCCGACTGCCTCGCGAAAGTGCCGCATGGCGGAAAGCCCGTCCATGCCCGGCAGGCGAACGTCCAGCACGATCGCGTCCGGCCGCTGTTGGCGGGCCGCCTCCAGCCCCTGTTCCGCGCTGGAGGCCGTACTCACGCTATGGCCCAGCTCCCGGGCCAGCTTGGACAGCCCCCAGCAGATGCTCTGTTCGTCGTCGACAACAAGAAGATGGCTCATGATAAACAGGTCTTAGGTCTTGGGTCTTCTGTCAACAATGGCAACTCGACTTCAAACCAGGTCAGGCCCTTCTCCCGCCGCCAGCCGATGGTGCCCTGGTGCGCTTCGGCCACTTGCCGGGCGACGTACAACCCCAGGCCGGTGCCGTCGGGCTTGTCGGTCACGAAGGGCTCGAACAGCCGATCCCGCGTCTGGGCGGCTGGGCCCGGGCCGGAATCACCCACGCGCAACAGCACGCGGTCGCACGTCTTGCGGACCAGCTCCACGGTCACTTGCGGCGGGACTTCCCCCTGCCTGCCGGCCGCCTCGATGGCATTGAGGACCAGATTCACCAGAAGTTGCTGAAGGGCCTCGGGGTCGCCCAGCACTTCCAGCGGCTCGGCACACTTCGGCCATTGTAGCTCAATTCGCGCGTGGCGCAGGCCGGCCGGACCAGCTCCAAGGCGTCCTCCAGCAGCCCGCTGAGCCTCAACCGTTGGTGCGGCAGCGGACGGCCCCGGCCCAGGGTCAGGAAACGCTGCAAGTAAGACTCCATCAGCCGGAGCTGCCGCATGGCCACGCCCAGGGCTTCGTCGGACTGGCCGGCCGGACACTCCCGCCGGTGCAGCTCGATCGCCATCCGCGCCGGTGGCGGCGTTGCGAAGCTGATGTGCCATGCCCGCCCCGAGTTGGCCTAGCGTGCGGAGCCGCTCGCTCCGCCGCACCTCGTCCTCGTAGCGGCTGAGCTTCTCGGTCATCTGGTTGATGGAGACGGCCAGGTCGCGGATCTCATCGTCCCGCCGGCCGACGTCCACGGGCCGGAACTGCCCGCTGGCGATGGCCGCGGTCTGATTGCCCAGTTGCTGGATGGGCCGCACAAACCGCCGAGCCAAGACCGTGGTCAACAACATCACGGCCACCGCGGCGATCGCCCCGGAGAAGAGCGCCGGGTAGGCCGCCTCCCGGGCAACGCGGCCCCATTGGTCTTCAGGGTAGAGCACTACCAGCGAGCCAGGGCGCCCCGAACCCCGCCGGGCAACCGCGACCCGGCCGCCGAGGTACGTCCGGCCGGCGAGCGTTACCACCGCCCGCGCGGCCAAGTTTTCCAAGCGGTCTACCCCGGGAAGCCGCGTCAGCGATGCGCCCTCTTCCGGTGTCAGCCGGAGCGTGCTGCCTTGGATACGGTTCTCGTCGTCCAACACGACGAAGTCCGCGCCCGACAGGCCGCTCATTTGTCGCAAGACCCGGTCGGTGAGCGGAAAGGCGGCCTCGGTGAGCGTGCCGACCACGCGGCGGAGGTTCTCTTCCTGCTGGTTTCTGGCCCGGGTGGTACCCAGGTAGGCGATCGTCACGCAGGCCAGGACGATGGCCAAGAGCACCACCGAAAGGAAGGGGAGGAGCAACTGGATTTGGATCGGCCGTCGCATGACTTCACGTTAACCTCCGCAGCCCGGTCCCGTCCAGCGCTCTACCGGTAGGGTCCGTGAAGCGCAGCGGGAAAGAACTGCCATTGCCAGCCGGGGGGTTGGCAATGTTATCCCCAGCGGCCACTTCGGGCCAGTGAACATTGCCGGCGCCAGCCGGGGATGCCCGGGCCGAAGTGTGCCCGATCACCGCGTAACCTAAGAACGGGAACTCCTTGCCGGGCCAGGAGTTGCGAACCATTGGCAGATAGCACAGGCGTCCAGGCTGGAATTCACGGCCAAGATGGCCGTGCTACTGCCCAGCCGGTGACTGACGGAGCACTAGAGCCGGCGCGGCAAACCGGCAAACGGGGGGCTCACCGGAAGTTGCGGTTTCTTTTTCGGTCGCAGCAGCCTATAATCAACCGCCTCGCAGACAAGGGGTTCGGTTTCATCGACGGAGAACGAGGGCGACCTCTTCGTTGATCACAGCGCGGCGGAAGGAATTGCTAGGGAGGCACCATGACAAGCGTTTTCGTAGGCAACCTTTCCCACGGGGCCACCGAGGACGACCTGATCCAGGCGTTCGGCCGGTTCGGCACCGTGGCCAAGGTGAATATCGTCAAGGATCGTGAGACGGGCCGGCCCCGCGGCTTCGCCTTCGTGGACATGGCCGACGGCCGCGAGGCCGCGAGTGCCATCAAGGAGCTGAACCTCACCGAGATCGACGGACGGTCGATCACCGTGAACGAGGCTCGCCCCAAAACGGACCGGCCACGCCGAGGCGGCAGACACGGGCACTGATCGTAAGTTGGGCAAATGTGAAAGCGCAAGGAAGCGAAGCGCCCTGGCTCTTTCATACGTCGGCGTCAAGAGGACGCCAAGAACCATCGGAGAATTCCGTGCGGTGTCACACGGTCTCTATTAAACCCAAGTGCGCTGCGCTTCCTTGGGTTCGATAGGATTGCCCAACTTATTGATTTCCAGGCCTAAGCGCTATGTTGCGGCACGTCCTCTGCGTCTATCCGTATCCGCGTTCCAGCAGTTCGAGGACATCCTTCCCGCCGTTGGGGTTGGAGTACGTCGCCGCCGCGCTGCGCCCGTATGCCGAGCAGATCGAGCTGGTCAACTTCCGGCACCTGCGTAATCCCAGCACGCTGCCGTTGCTCAGGCCCGAGACCGACCTGGTCTGCTACTCCATCAACTGGGGGTTGAACCTCAAGCTGATCTGCGACGACATCAACGCCTTGCCGCCGGGGGTGACGACCATCCTGGGCGGGCGGACGGCGACCGAGGACCCCAAGTACTGGATGGAGGCCTGCCCGAACGTCGACGCCGTGGTCTGCGGCGACGGCGAGCAGGCGATGGCCGAGATCGCCCAGGGACGCCCCTGGGCGGAGGTGGCGGGCCTGGTCCACCGCGGACCCAACGGTCAACTGGTCTTCAACCCGCCGCGGGCCAACGCGCCTTTGGACGACGATCTGATGCCTGCGCGGGATTTGCGCCGGCGGCCCTACTACCTGACGAGCAAGCGCGTCAGCACGGGGATCAAGATCGACATGATTGCCGGATCGCGCGGCTGCCCGTTCAATTGCAAGTTCTGCAACTTTGCCATCAACCCCTGGGGCGTGAAGCGGGCATGGGCGCCGCGGTCTGCCGCGTCGATCGTCCGTGAGATCCAGCAGATCGACGCCGACGTGATCCTCTTCGTCGACGACGTGTTCGCCCATCAGCCGGACCGCGTCATCGAGATCTGCGACCTGCTGATCGCCAAGGGGATCCGCAAACACTACATTGCCAACGCCCGGTCGGAGATCGCCAACCATCCCGACGTCCTGCGCAAGATGGAGCAGGCCGGATTCATGGCCCTGCTGATCGGCATCGAGTCGACGCAGGACGCGACGCTGAAGTCGATGGGCAAGGGGCTCAACATCCAGAAGGTCCACGAGCGGTTTGCCGTCCTCCGCCAGTCGAAGATGGTCCTCAACGCCTACTTCATCGTGGGCAACATCGGCGAGACCGAGGAGCAGATGCTCTCCACCGTGTCGCTGGCCCGCTCGATGGGCGTGGACCTGATCCTCGTCTCCCTGCTGCGCAACGAGCCGCACTCGGGCCTGGCCGAGTTGGTCCAAAAGACCCCCGGCTACCACATCGACGCCGAGGGCATGGTCTACAGCGACGACTATTCCGCCGAGCACATCAACGAGTTGCGCAAACAGATCTATTCCCGCTTCTACAGCCCTTTGCACGTGGCAGGCGTGATCTTCAAGCTGCTGCGGATAGTGCGTTGGCGAGTCAAGGCCAGGGCGCTGCTGACCACTCCCGCCTTCCTGATGCGACTCATCGCCGCGCAGGCCGACCACAAGTTGCGCAAGTGGATGTGCAAACCGCTGAATGGAGCGGCCCATCAAGGATACCTTGGCCCACAGCCATCCGGTTGCCCCGTTGCCTCCGGACGCAGCAGCCCCCAGAGCCCCAGCATTCCCAAGACGGCGAGATCGGCGAACAAGAGCGGGGCGAAGACCGGCGCTGTAGAGAATCTTGTCCCATGCGCCGCTCATGGGACTTCGCAGGATGGCCCTGACGTGGTAGTGCCAGCCGAGCAACCCCACGACGATCTCGACGAGCATCAGGCACTGACAGAGCCACAGGTAAGGCCGATTGCCGTAATCGACCAGGGCCGCCAAAAGCCCCCCGACGGCAAAAGCTGCGGCAACGACGGCAATCCACTCGCGGTTGTCGAAGAATCCGTTTTGGGCATGGTCCGTGAGACTGAGGACGAAGTTGCCCAGGAAACCGCCGAGGGCCAGAAAGACCACCCAGCGGGCCCACTCGATGGTTCGTGACGGCACCGTGCGATCGAGGATCGCCAGGAGTCCCAGACCGGCGTAGGACAGCGGCGCCGCAAAGGGTGCGGCATAGACCAGGTTTCGCAAAGTCTGCTGTTGGAAGAAGCCGCTCTGGAGGTGGAAGATCAGCCCCAAAAGCCCCATGCCGACCGCCGCGGAGCCCACGACCAGCCCCAGCACCCAGGCAATCCATTGACGTCTGCCGACGGCGCGGCCGGGATGTTCCGTCCGGGGCGGCAGCGGCGGGCGAACGCCGCCCGCCAGGATCGCTGCCGCCAACAGCGTTGCGGCGGCCAGCAGCGAGAAGGCCACCGGCGCCCACTCGGCCGGATGCGCAAAAGCGTTGGCCGAATGGGCGATAGCCACGTCCACCGCAAGGAAGGAAATGTTGGCGACAAGGAACAACTCTGCCAGCGTCAAGGGATCGGCAAGGACCTCGCGGGCGGTGGTAAGCAGTCGGGACATGGTCTACCGGCCCTTGTCGGGAGCATGCCGGTCGCGCAGTTCGGCGGCGGATCGTTTGATCTCGGCCAGGCGGGCCACGATCTCATAGAAGCCGTGCCACTGGACAAAGTCAGGCCCGCCCATGAACGCTCCATGCTTGGCCGTTCGCCCATAGTAGTGCCAGAGATCGAAGTAGCGGTACTTGATCGGTTCGTCCAGAGCCTCGGCCGTAACCAGGCCATCGCGGCGCAGGGCGTCCATGATGGAAGTCGCTTCCCGGACCAGGCCGTTGGTGGAGTCGATCACCCGCGAGGCTTCCGTATAGAACTGGTTGATGCGGGGCTCCGTGTGGCACTTCAGGCAGATCTGCTTCATGTTGATTTCGCCCATCCGTCCGTTGGGCCGCCGCTCCGAGATCGCCGCGAAGAGATAGTAGGAAAGCCGTTCCGTGGTGTCGTGCGTCACGTTCATCCCCTCCAGCCCGCTCATGTGGCAGGTGGCGCAGGTCGGCACGGGCATGTCGGCGGTGGTGAGTTTTCGCGGATCGGCCTGGAGGTTGAAATATCGCTTCTGGGCGTTGAAAATCACGCCGTGCTTGGATTCATGGTAGATCTCGATCTGGGAATGGTCCGGGCCCAGGTGGCACTGGCCGCAGGTCTCCGGCATCCGGGCCAGTTCGACCGAGGCCGAGTGGCGTGCGTGGCACGCGGTGCAGGTGCCGATGGAGCCGTCGGCGTTGGGCTTGCCGACGTCGTGGCACATCGAGCAACCCTTGGTGACGGCCGCCGGGCCTTCCATACCGACCAGCGGATTGGGGCTCCGCTTGACCCAGCCGGGATGGAACTGCTCGGCGAAGGCAATCTGTTCGGGGGTGAAATCCCCGGGGCCGCGCACGGCCGCCCAGGCGGGCGCGGCATGGCGGCTTCGCAGGTACTGGCGATATTCTGTGGCGTGGCACTGGCGGCAGTTGGCAGCGGTCAGGGTCTTGGCGATAGAAAAACCGCGATGCGTCAGCGTCTGCTGGCCCTCCACGGCCTGGTGGCAGTCCAGGCAGGTCACGCCTGCCCGCACGTGGCGGCTACCCTCGAACTGATGCACGATGGCCGAGGTCTCGCGGCGATGGCACTCCGCACTTGCCGGTGGCGCGGACGAAGGCGGCCGCCGGTTGTTGGACCTCGACTTTGGGGCGAAGACCATTGATCACCAGTGCAGCTACGATCAGTGAGCCGCCGATCACTACGGCAATGAAAACGGGGCGGAAGGACATGGCGTCTCGTTTCTCCTGAGATGGCCCCGAAACGGCCCGTCGCGGCGTAGGAATCCAGGGTGTCGCTGCAAGTTTACTTCGCAACGAAGCTATCGGGGTACCGGGAAAACCCTGAAAAGGCCATTTCCCTGGCCTGTTCAAGCAAGTGCAGATCGTATAGACGCTCGGCGTGTCGATCAAACAGTAGCCCCCAAACCCCGCCACAGGAGGCACACACGGCAGTATATCCGCGGCGAGTTCAACTAGTCGTCGGACATCGGCCCTAACATGCTTCTCGCCGGAGGCTTATCGCCTGCTCACATGAAACGTCGATAATCTGGCGAGCGTGACAGGGAGGTCGTCTGATGGCACCGGGCAATCAGGGCCCCGGCTCTGGGATTCTTGCAGGAGAAAGCGCATGTCGCTGCGCGATTGGGCCGGCGGGCGAATCTTCAATCTGGTCCATGGCCGCAATCTGGTCTACAACACCTGCTGGGAAGACCCGCGCCTGGATCGGCGGGCCCTGCAACTTGGTCCGCAAGACACAGTGCTGGTGATCACCTCTGCGGGATGTAACGCGCTGGATTACGTTCTGGCCGGGCCGAAGCAGGTTATCGCCGTGGACGTCAATCCGCGGCAGAACGCGCTTTTGGAACTCAAACTGGCCGGTATCCGCAACCTCGAGTTCGAGGACTTCTTCGCCATGTTCGGACGAGGGCGGCTGGCGCGCGCGGAGCGGGTCTACGTGGACAAGCTGCGGCCCTCGTTGTCCGACGGGGCGCGACGCTATTGGGACCGTTGGATCACGCTCTTCGAGCAGGACAACCGGCGGCCCTTCTACTACCGCGGGACGTCAGGCACCTTTGCCTTGCTGGTCAATTTCTATATCAGCCACGTCGTCCGGCTGCGCCCCTGGGTGAACGACGTGCTCGCTACGCAGACGGTCGAGGAACAACAGGAGATCTACCGCCGGCATCTCCGCGATCGCTTCTGGTCGTCGACGATGCGGTTCGCCGTGCGGCGCGACACGGTACTGTCGCTCCTGGGGGTGCCGCGCGCCCAACGAAACCAGATCGAGATGCAGTACGAAGGGGGTATTGCCCAATTCGTCTTCGATTGCGTCGAGGCGGTGTTTTCTCGCCTGCCGTTGTCCGACAACTACTTCTGGCGCGTCTACATGACCGGTCGCTACACGCCTGACTGCTGCCCCGAGTACCTCAAGCCTGAGAACTTCCAGAAGCTCAGGGACGGGTTGGCCGACCGGATCGACGTGCATACCGATACGGTCCAAGGTTACCTGGAGAAGAACGACCGGGCGATCTCCCGATTCGTTCTCTTGGACCACATGGATTGGCTCTCTGGCAAGCACCTGGCATGGTTGGAGCAGGAGTGGCAATGGCTCGTTCGCCGTGCGGCGCCCGGCGCTCGAGTGATCTGGCGCAGCGCGGGCCTGCGCACCGACTTCGTCGACGAGGCGCGGATCATCGTCCAAGGGCGGCCGCGGCGCGTCGGTGAGCTGCTCTCGTACGACCGTCTCTTGGCCGCGGAGCTCCATCCACAGTGCCGGGTCCATACCTACGGCAGCTTCCACATTGCCGATCTGGCCGCTTGAAGATTCATGGCATGGGCTTCCGATCTCCGCGTGCTCTACCACCTGCTGTTAAAGCCGGTCCGCGGCGCGGACCACGCTGTGCGCATGGAATCGTTCTACGCGGGCCAGGCCGAAACCTATGACGGTTTCCGCAACCGGCTGCTGCAAGGCCGCCGCGAGTTGTACTGCTCGATCGAGGTGCCTGAGAACGGGCTGTGGGTCGACCTGGGCGGCGGGACGGGCTCGAATCAAGAGTTGCTCGGCCCGCGGATCGCCAAAGCCCGCAAGGTCTACATCGTCGACCTGTCGTCCTCGCTCTTGAAGATTGCCGAGCGGCGCATCGCCCGGCACGGCTGGAGCAACGTCCAGACCGTCCGGGCGGATGCAACGACGTTCCGGCCGGCGGACGGGCTCGTTGACGTTGTCACCTTGTCTTACGCTCTGACGATGATTCCCGACTGGTTTTCGGCGATCGAGAACGCCTGCGCTATTCTCAAGCCGGGGGGCCTCGTAGGGGTCGTCGATTTCCACGTTTCTCGCAAGCACCCGGCAGACGGCATGGCGGGGCAGTCCTGGTTTACGCGATCGTTTTGGCCCGTCTGGTTCGCCGCCGACAACGTGTTCCTGTCGGCCGATCACGTCCCATTCTTGCGGCGGCACTTCCAGCCGGTTTCCTATACGGAACGTCGCGCCAGGATCCCGTATCTGCCGCTGTTGCGCGTGCCGTATTATGCATTCGTGGGACGGAAACCAGGCGAGTAGGGTGGGACAAGCTCGCGCAAGCGAGGCCGGCCCACCAAAAGAGAGTTGCTAGTGGCTAGGCCAGATCCATCTCGATCATACCGGCCGTGGAATGCGGATCGTGGGAGCGATAGGCCGAGAGGTCCGCCGCCTTGAGGTCTTGAGCCTCCCGGGCCCAGAATCCTTCGAGCACGACTTCCCACTTGCTTTCCGCCGCGTTGCGCAATCCGCGAGCCCGAAGTTCGGCGCGAAGCTCGGCGGAGAGGTAAAGACGCTCCATGGCGTCGACCAACGCGGCGGGCTGAGTATGATCCACGATGATTCCCGAATCGTGGCAATGCACGATATCGGCCGGGCCGCCGCGGTCGGTGACGATCACCGGCACGCCCGATGCCTGGGCCTCCAGCACCACGTTGCCGAAGGTGTCGGTGGCGGAGGGAAAGACCATGGCGTCGGCGCTGGCGTAAGTCCGGGCCAACTCTTCGCCTTCCAGCAGGCCGGTGAACGCCGCCGGACGCCCCTGGCAGCGGGTTTCCAACGGCCGGCGGTAAGGGCCCTCGCCCACGATCGCCAGGCCGATTTTGTGCCCGCGGCGCAGCAATTCCTCGAAAGCATCCAGCAGGCCGTCGAGGTTCTTTTCCCGCGACAAGCGGCCGACGTAGAGAAAGCGGAACTTATCGCCCAGGCCGTGGCGATCGAAGAGCGCCGGATCACGCTTGCGCGGGTCGAACAATTTCGTGTCGACGCCCCTGGCCATGACGCCCAACTTGGTCGGATCGAAACCATGGTGAATGAGCTGCTTGCGATAGAAATCCGTCGGCACGAGGATCGTCGAGGTCTGCTCGTAGAACCAGAGCATGTACTTCCACGTCAGATCCGCCAGGTCGTCGTCGCGGGTCAAGTGGCGGACATATTGGGCGAAGTCGGTGTGGTAGATCCCCGTCGTCCGCAGGCCCAAAAGCCGCGCCGCGGCCAGCCCCGTCAGTCCCATCGGGCCGGGCGTCGAAATAATCAGCTCGTTGAACCGATGACGCTCGATGTACTCGATCACCTCCAAGAACGGCGGGAAGGAGACCAACTGCGACTCATATTCCGGCATGGGGAACGAGCCGACGGGCGGGAAATTCTTCAGATCGACCTTGCCCGGCGGCACGCTCTCCAGACAAGTGAGCACCGTCAACGGGCGGCCGGTCTTCGCCGCAGTAGCGGCCAGCGCCTGAATGGTGCGGCTCACCCCGTTGACTTCCGTATAAGTGTCGGTGATCCAAGCCTTGTGCTGGCTGGCCTGGCGGAGATGGGCCGCCGAGGAGAAATGGCCGGCCACCGCTTGCAGGAAAGCCTCGTCCTTGTGCTGCGTCGAGAACGCGGCCAGGTAAGGCGCCACACTCAAGGCCACCGGCGCCAGCGAGGCGACTGTCTGCAGGCTTTCCATCAGCCTTCCTTGCCGGGCAAAGTCGACGAAACGGCAAAGGAAACCGTAGCCCAGCATGTGGCTGATCTGGCAGGCGATGTGGAACGTGCGGCGGTCGTCCATCTGCGGCCGGCCCGTCCCCTCCTCCTCGCTTCCGGAGAACAGGCGAGAGAAATCATCGACGATCAATCGTTCCATTTCGCTGAGCTTGTTCAACTGGCGAGACCAGACCAGCTTGGTCGCCATGCCGCGGAGGCTGTGCCCGATGCCGGCCGGCTGTTGCTCGCCCGAGCCCTCCAGAAGTTTCTTGAACAACTCGCCGACCAGGGTCGGCTTGCCGCCGGCGCCGCCGTGAAGGATACGGTCTTTGTAGTAGCTGTAGGCGATGTGGTACAAGCCGTGCCCCATCGCCACGCTTCCGCCGCAGGAGCCGCCCGGCTCATGGTCGCCGCGGCGAAGGTGGGCCAGAAACTCGCCGACGTCCTCGGCCAGCGGCGTGGCCGTGTAGGCCGCACCGATGTACGCGCCGCTATGGTCGTCGCTGCCGCCGGTGAAGGTCTTCTTCCAAGGCTCCGGGCCGCAGGGCTCGAGGCCGTGCCGGTCGGCCATTTTCGCCAGCAGCTCGGGCGTAAGGTGGCGAAAGACTGCGCCGGCCAGGTCCGCACTGCGCGGGTCGCGAGCCCCATTGATCTCTTCGAACCGCGAAAACATCAAGATCAACTTTTCCACCTCGTCGATCGTCAGCCGGCCGTTGACCCGAAAAAGCGGATGCGACACGGAGCAGAGGATGCTCTCTTCCCGGAGGTAATGTTGCAACTGATAGATGTTGGCTCGCAGCTCCTGGATCATGCGGAACTGCTCTTCCTCGATTCCCAGCACGAGCAGGTGGATCTTACAGCCGTTTTCGGGGAAGTAGGTTGTGACCTCGGCGGAGACGAACGTATCGGGCAGGTCGGCGATCTCCAGCGCGCCCCGGATGCAATTGTGGTCGGTGATCGTTACGAACTCCATCCCGCGCTGGCGAGCGCGCCGGTAGACTTCGCCCGGCGCGACAAAACATTCCGGCGCGCCGATGCGGCGGAGAAACCACTCGCTCGGTCGATCCGAGTACTTGCTGTGGACGTGCAAGTCGGCTTTCGATACGCGCCTGTCATGCATGATTTTGCTCCTTCCTTCCTTGGATGGCTCCCCCCCATTATTCATGGACTGCGCAAGCCTGCTGCAAAGGTTTCGTCAGAACTCGGTTAGCATCGCGACTAGGCCGTCTTGGAGGGGGTAGGTGGCCTGGACAGCCCCTGAGGCGAAAGCTAGAGTGAATCCCACATGTCTTACCTCGGAACCATTCGGTCGGAATTATGAGCCCAGCAGGTAACTTCGACGCTTCCGCAGCAGCGATCGCCTCCCCCTTCAGCCTGGCCCCCGAAATGCTCCGGCGGATCCTCGATCACGCGAAGCCCATGGGCCACCGTGAGCGGGCGGCGGACCTGAACTTGGGATTCGGCTTCGTCTACTACGGACTGGTGCGGGCCCTGCGGCCTTCCCACGTCGTCGTCATCGGATCGGGATACGGCTTCAGCGTGGTCTGCCTGGCCTTGGGATTGAAGGACAACCGCGCCGGCTCGCTGAGCTTTGTCGACCCGTCGTACTCCGTGCTCCACGACGGGCCGACCAAGACTATCGGCGGCGCTGATTTCTGGCGAGACCCCGAAGAGGTGCGGTCCCACTTCGCGCGATTCGGCGTCGAGGACGTCGTCACGCATTACAAACAGACGAGCGAAGAGTTCTTCAGCCGCTACGAGGAACTCGGGCTGCCGGAGATCGATATGGCTTTCATCGATGCCAATCACTCCTACGCCCACGTGCAGCACGACGTCGTGGCTTCGCTTCGGCACAGCCGCAAGAATACCTATCTCTTGCTGCACGACACGAACATCTATGTCCGCGAGCTTCTGCGGCATGCGGGAGTGAAGCGGTGGCTGAGAAAGAAAGCCGCCAGGCACAAGGCGGCCTTCGAGTATGTCGATTTCCCCTTTGCCTCCGGCGTGGCCGTGGTGCGCGTCCTGGAACCGAAAGTATGGGAACAGCTCTCCTGACGGCTGCGGTCGTTGCGGCAGCCGGCTTGCTGGGGCTGGCCAGCGCGCACCTCTTCTGGCGCTACTACTGGTTCTGGCGCAACCCGCCGCGGAAGGTCCCGCTTGGCGAGCACTTCCTCAGCCCCGCCGACGGCACGGTGGTCTACGTCAAACGTGCCGCGCCGAGCGAAGCGATCATCGTCTGCAAGCAGGGCAAGGCCGCTTCGATCAACGACATCGTCCGCGAGGAGTTGGACCAGCCGAAGATCCTGATCGGAATCTTCATGAGCCCCTTCAGCGTGCACTACAATCGCGCCGATCGGCGCAACGCTTTTGTACAAGAGGCAGTATCCGGCAGAAGGCAAGAATCTGTACATGGGCTCCATGCACTGGCGAAGCATTCTCGGCCGCCTGCCGATCTATGCGAACAGCCCTCACATTACCCGGAACAACCGTGCCGTCAGTCGCTGGCGGGGACAATTCCGCGGCCGGGAGATCTTTTGCTACCTTGTGCAGATCGGCGGCGGCGGCGTTCACGGGATCGACGTCTACCCCGAGGCGGGCCAGCGATTGGAGCAAGGCGAGATCTTCGGCATGATTCGCATCGGATCGCAGGTGGATCTGATCGTGCCCGACCTGCCGGGACTGTCCGTACACGTTGCGCCCGGCGACCACGTCGTCGCCGGTGAAACGATTCTCATTGCCTGATCCATCCGCCGGCCTTGGGTACGTTGTTGCCGGGTTCCCGGGATTAACGGAACAAGGCGATCCTACGGGGCGCTACGACCAGACGCCGGCGATCTTCGTCCCGCAGAACTTGCACTTGCCGCCGACGAGGTCCATCGCAGCGACGGCGAAAACGTCCCGCGCGACCACCGGCCGTTTGCAGCCGGGGCAAAACGTGGTGTCGGACTCGTCGACGTCGCGGACGTTGCCGATGTACACGTAGTGCAAGCCGCTGTGCCGGGCGATGTCGCGGGCTTCCAGCAGCACGTCGACGGGCGTCGGCGGCAGGTTGGTGAGCTTGTGGGCGGGGTGGAAGCGGGAGAAGTGCAACGGGCAATCCGGCCCGAGGTTCTCTACTACCCAGTCGCACATCGGCCGGATCATCTCCGGCTTGTCGGTGTAGGTGGGCACGACCAGGTTGATCACCTCGGTCCAGACGCCTTCCCGCTTAAGCGTCTTCAGCGTGGCCAGCACCGGGGCAAGCGTTCCGGAGTTGAGCTTGCGATAGATCTCGTCGCTGAAGCTCTTGAGGTTGACGCTGGCCGCGTCGATCACCCGGCAGAGCTCCACCAGTGGCTTCTCCTGAATGTAGCCGCAGGTGACCCAGACGTTCTTGACGTTCTTCTCCCGGGCGAGCTTCGCCGTATCAAAGACGTACTCGTACCAGGCGATCGGCTCGGAGTACGTGTAGGCGATCGAGGAACTGCCGAAATGACCGGCCAGGGCCACGGCGTCCTGGGGCATCAGGCTCAGCCGATCAATATCCTGCCGCGTCCATCGGTCAAGGTTCTCGGGACGGAGGCTGACCGGCTCGCCGCGCGGATCCTTCAGCTCCTCCGGCTTCCGCTGGGCGATGTCCCAGTTCTGGCAGTTCAGGCAACGGAAGCCGCAGCCGCCGCTGGCAAAGGAAAATGCCGCGCTGCCGGGAAGGAAGTGGAACAGCGGCTTCTTTTCGATCGGGTCGACCTGGAAGGAAGCGGCGTTGCCGTAGGCCAGGGTGTAGAGCACGCCGTCCTTGTTGACCCGGTTGCGGCAATGGCTGCGGTCTTCGGAGCCGAGCAGGCACTCGTTGGGACAGAGCTTGCACTGCACGTTTCGCCCCAGCTTGAGGTACTCGTGGGCCTCGCGCACCCAGCCGCGGCGCTGCCACGCCTTCCAAAGGTCTCCTTGCGGTGCGTCGCCCTTGAAGACCGTGGCAATGACCGCCGAGCTGCTGCGACGCTGCCAGTAATAGACGGCCGCACCGCCGCCCGCCACGCAGGCCAGTCCCCACGCGCCCGCCTGAAGAAACTGCCGCCGCGTGCGTCCGGGTCTCGCCGTCGGCTCAAGCCGTGGCGTCACGGCTTCGCCGGTTTGCTCCGGGGCTTGATCCATCCCCACCTCCGCATCGCAAAATAGATTGTCACCACTGAGTGGACCACGAAGATGGCCACCAACGGCCAGTCGAGGATCTGGTGGATGCCAAGCGCCGTCTGGAGGTCGATGAGCTGGCCGAAACCGAGTTTTCCGCACAGGGCAAACCCAGTCAAGATATATATTAACACCAGGACAAACAAAAGCCAACCAGTCACTCGGGCGATCTTGATCAGGTAGTAGTTGAAACTCGACGCCATGGCATCTGCGGGTCAAGAGGTCCAGAAGAGTACGCCGCTGCTGGCAAGGCACAGACCGGCGGTCAGGTAGCAGACCGCAGCCACCCCCAGCACGGGGATCAGCAGCGTGCTGACCAACAGCGCGCCTCGCGCAGCTCCCAGGTAATCCGCAGTATATAGCCGGGCGGTGGTGGAGGTCACGGTCTCGAAATCGGCTTTCCCGGCCAGGGGAAAAGTGAGTCCCACCAGCACGGCCAAGAGCAGAGCCAGCAGCGGGACGACGATCGGCGCGGTTGCCACCGCCACCCCAGGCTGCAAACGGCTAAGTCCCACGAGCGTCGCGGGCAGACCGGTCGCATAGGCCGCCACCCCCAGACCGAGCCAGACCAGGTCCTTGCGGGTCCGCCGCTTCAAGTGTCGATTCATCACCAGCGAGCCGATCCCCAGTCCGGCCATAAACATAGTCACGATCACGCTCACCTGGTGATAGACGAAACCATAGAGAATCTGGAAGCCGACCAGCAGCACTACTTCCAGGGCAGAGGCGGCAAACCCGGTGGCAAAGACGGCCAGCGGGATGGGCCGGGCGTGAAACAGGCAAACCAGCATCAGCACCACCAATGCGGCCTCCAACAGCCCAAAGCCGACGCGGAACTGACTCATCCAATACCGCAGGTGGTAGTAGTAAAGGATGGGGCTGAAGTCGCGGTTGACAGGGGCCGACTCCGAGACCGCCCGGCGGAGATCGGCCATGCGAAGCGGAGCCAGCAGGTCGTCCAAGAACCGCCGGTGCAGAAGCTGCGTGCGGATCCCGTGGGCCTCCAGGCGATCGGCGATCCGGGTGCTGAGCGGGCCGTCGGACGCCAACAACACGATCCGCCCGGCGGGTATCATCAGCACGTTGTGGAACTCTTGCCGCAAGGTCTTGTGAGTCACGGCGATCAGCCGGGCCAATTCGTCGCTCACGTGGTCCTCGTAGCAGCCGATCGAAAGTGATACGACACCCTCGCTTCGCATCCGCCCGCGGAGCTCGTGCAAGAACTCCTGCGTGTAGAAGCGGTTGATCTGCGAGGTGGATGGGTCGGGCACGTCGATGATCGCCACGTCGTAAGGCCGCCACGAACTGGTCTGTAGGGAACGCCTCTGCCGCAGGAAGAACCGTCCGTCGGCATTGATCACCCGGATCCGCGGATCAGCCAGGCTTGCGGGGAGATACTTCCGGCCCACCTCCAGGATCAGCGGGTCGAGCTCGACGTAGTCGACCGTAGCGGCGGGGTACTTCAGGATCTCCCGCGCGGCCCCGGCGACGCCGCCGCCGATCAGCAGCACCCGCCGGGCGTCGGGCCGCTGGGCCATGGCGAAGTGGACCGCCTGCTCCACGTCCTCGATGTTGTGCGTGGCGAAGAGCATCACGCCGTTCTCGATGAAGTTGTATTGCCCGGACGACTCGGTCACCATCAGGCTGCCATAGGGCGAATTGCCGCGAAAGACGATCCTCTGACCCGGGAATTGGATCTGGGCCGAGACGCGATCCAGGTCCCAGGCGAGCACGGCGACAGCCAGACCCACCGCCGTAGCGGCCGTCAACCCCAAGAGCACCCGCCGGCGAAACGTCCACGCGGTCAGGCCGGCTGCCGCCAGGTTCAGCATCGCCAACAGATAGAGAATCTGCACGTGGTTCAGCCAGGGGACCAGGAGGAAGCCGAACGCCAGGCCGCCGCCGATCCCGCCGAGGTTATCGAGGAAGTAGACTCGGCCGATGCCCTCGGGCTTGCCGGCGGAGGAGAGAATCCCCGTGGCCAGCGTGAGCAGGTATCCGATCAACAGACAGTAGGGGGACAGGAGGACGAAGCAACTGACGACCGTCTCGGTGACCCCAACTTCGGCTCCATGGACGAAGACCATGTCGCGGATCGTCCGCAGCAGCAAGACGTCGGCCACCGGCAGCAGGGCAACGGCCGCTTGGGCCGCCACGAGGACCGCCACGGGCCTCGCCAGCCGGGAGGCCGTCTTGCCCAGGTAGGAGCCCAGTCCGGTCAGCAGCATCCAGTTGCCCAGAACGATGCCGAAGACCAGCTCGTTGCCGGAGAAGGCCCCCAGCAATTCGCGCATCAGGGTCAACTGCGTCACGACCGCCGAAGCGCCCAGCGAGCTTACCGCAAAGCAAAGGACCCTTCGTTGCCGGTGATCCGGGATGGCGTTGCCCGTCGGCATGGCAAAAGCAAAGCGCGACTAAGGCTTCGCCTCCTCGAACGCTTCGACCTGGTAGGTCTCGACCTTGGCCTCGGGGCTCCTCCAGGCCGACTCGCTGAGGCCGGCCTTGCGGGAGAGGCTGCCCAAGAATTCTTCCTTCGACGGGATTTCCTTCCAGACCTGGGGCAAGTAGGTCGCCTGGCCCGGCCCGACGCTGAGCACCACGCCGTCCACGCCGGGCCGCAGCTTCGCCAGCAGGTCCTCGGGCGACTTGAACTCCAGCGGCCTGGGAAGGGAGAGCACGCTGATCTCGATATGGATCCGCTGCACTTCGTCCGGCCGCACGGGCGAGAACCGCGGGTCCTCCAATGCGGCGCTTCGGGCCCGGCGGATCACCGCTTCGGCCAGCGGCTCTTCGGGTCGCAGGCTGCCGATGCAGCCGCGGAGCTGGCCGTCGATGGTCAGCGTGACGAAGCAGGCCCTCGGCTGCCGCAGGTTCTCCGAGATCCCGGCGGGCACGGTCGGCGCCTTCTCCCCGCCCGCCGCCGCGGCAAGCGAGTTGCGCGCCAATTCCAAGAGCAGCTTCCGCTCGTCCTGACGGTAGGTGTCGGTGGGGTGGCTCGGCACGCGAGAGGAGGGCTTCGTCTCTTCATCCGAGTAGAAAGCGATGGCGGCATAACCCACGACCCGCGACTTCTCGCCCGACGTATCGCCGCTGTTGCGGCAATCGAGCAGTCTGGTCTTCCAACCTTTGCTGAGGGCCACGTGCATCAGCGTAAGGATCGGACCCTTGCCGCAGGCCTCTTGCCCTTGCATCCGCTTGACATCCAGGTCGCAGACTGCGTTCACGCAGGCAGCGTCCAGTTGCTTGGCCTGATCGTAGGGGTAGTAGTGGCTCAGGTCGGAGCTGGCCACCAGCAGCGTGGAATCATCGGCGTACTTCTCGATTGCCTTGGCCATCGCGGCCGGGTCGACGCGGCCAAAGACGATGGGTATCACGCAAAAGTCCTGCAGCGTCCGCTGGAGGAAGGGAAGCTCGACCTCGACGGAGTGCTCCCAGGTGTGCGGCGAATCCTGGCCGCCGGCCGAGGACGCCGCCGGCGACTGCTGCCACCAATCCGGCCGCTCGAGCTGGCAGGGCGGGTTGACGGCCAGCAGCGGCGACGCGGCGAGCTGAGCCGCTTTCGGGGAAACAGGAATCAGGCCCAGCGGCGTGGCCATAGCGTCGGCATCCGGCAACGCCGCCCCTTGAAAAAGGGCATAGTGGCTCGGGCCCATGATGATCACCGTCGAATAACGCCGGTCCTGGAGCTGCTTGTAGCCGTAGGCGGCGACCGGTCCGGAGTACTCGTAGCCGGCGTGCGGGCAGACCAGGCCGCGGAGGTGCCTCATGGGCGATTTCTTCGCCTGCGCCAGAAAACCGTCGATCCTTCTGGCCAGCTCGTCCCGGTCTTGCGGATAGAACAGCCCGGCGACCGCCGCCGGCCGAACCTTCTTGAACTGCGGCAAAGCGGCCGGCTCTTCCGCAGCGCGGTTCTCGGCCTGGCTGGCGTCCGCCGGCGGCGAGGGCGAGGCAACGAGGACCGGCGTGCTTGGTCTTACCCCCGGTCCCTTTCCACAGCCCGCGGCGCCCAGGATCAGGGCAACGAGCAGGGCCAATCCATCATGCCATTTCATCGCCGAGATCTCCTTCTTTGACGGTCTCCTGACCGCTGGCCGCACGGCCCGTGTTGCCCTCGATGCCACCAAGGTAAACCGCTGTCAACGCCGCGACAAGAAGCGATCACATGACTGCCAACTCCGGTCGGAGCGTGCAAGACGGGTGTTCAACGATTATCGGGTGGCGACGAGTGGCTTGCAAGCTGGCCGCACTCCGGCGGCGAACAGCAGCTATAGGCCAGCAGGCAGGAAATAAATTAACCAAAGCGTTGTGCGGCTGTAGGGAACGCCCTCTGTGGCGTTCCGCTGGGGATGTTCAGCGACGCCTTTCCCCGGTCCCGGAACGCCACAGAGGGCGTTCCCTACAGTGGCGGGTAATCTGTTTCGCGCCGGTTGCTTTACCTCTGCAGGGCACCGGGTATTCCATTTCCTGCCGACTGCGTAACCACGATTATTCATGCGCACGGCATCCGGGCGCAGTGTGTTCGACACTAGCCCGACGCGCAAGCGAGGGTAACTCGTTGGCAGTCCCTCGCTTGCGCTTCGGGCTAGTGTTTGGCCATGAATAGTCCGGGCTAAGAACGTGGACCCCCACTCACGAGCCGATTATGCATGGCTTTCCGCCCCTCCATAGCTGGGGGAGCCTTTCGGCCTTGTCGGCGTCTGGGTACAGTAGATAAATAGTCGTACCCCAGTGGTCTGGTCGCGGGTCCGGTGTATGGCGGTCACGGTCGAGCAATTTATCGAGCGACTGAGCCAAAGCGGCCTGATGTCGGCGGCGGAAGTCTCCACGTTCCAGGACAGCCTCCCGCCCGACAAACGGCCCAAAAATGTTCAGCAGCTCGCCTAGGCCCTCGTCCAGCACGGCAAGCTGACCAAGTACTAGGTCCAGGCGGTCTACCAGGGCAAGGTCAAGGGGCTGGTCTTCGGCGAATACACGGTGCTGGACCAGATCGGCGAAGGCGGGATGGGCGTGGTCCTCAAGGCCCAGCACCGCCGGATGAAACGCCTGGTGGCCATCAAGGTCCTCTCTTCCGCGGCCATGAAGCAGGCCGGGGCCGTCGAGCGGTTCCACCGCGAAGTGGAAGCGGCGGCCAAGTTGGAACACTCCAACATCGTCACCGCCCACGACGCCGGCGAGCACGGAGGCGTGCATTATCTGGCAATGCAATACGTCGATGGCAAGGACCTGGCCAGCATCGTCAAGGAGCACGGACCGCTGGAGGTTCGGCCGGCTGTCGAATACATTCTCCAGGCCGCTCGCGGGCTTCAGTATGCCCACGAGCAGGGCATTGTCCACCGCGACATCAAGCCGGGCAACCTGCTGTTGGATAAGAAGGGCACGGTCAAGATCCTCGACATGGGCTTGGCGCGCATCGCCGGAGCCGAAGCGGCCCTGGGTGGCCCGGAGCGGCTCACGACGACCGGCCAGGTGATGGGCACCTGCGACTACATGTCGCCCGAGCAGGCGTTTGATAGCCACAACGTGGACCTCAGGGCTGACATCTACAGCCTGGGCTGCACGCTTTGCCGGCTCCTGACCGGCAGCCCACCTTACGTCCGCGAATCGCTCATGCAGATCCTGATTGCGCACCGCGAGGCCCCAATCCCCTCGCTCTGCCAGGCCCGGCCCGACGTGCCTGCCGAGCTGGACGCATGTTTTCAGCGGATGGTGGCCAAGGAGCCGGGGGACCGGCAGCAGTCGATGGCCGAGGTGGCGGCGGAGTTGGAGGCCGTGTTGGCCGTCTTGTCGGGCCGCTCGGCAACGGTTGCGGCGGCTGGCGACGAGTCGCCCAGCGAGGTCGTGGCCCGGACGTTGGCATTCTTGCAGGAAGCTACGCCACGGGGCACCTTGGCCAAGCAGAAGAAATCCACCGCCGACCAGCGGACCCAGCCGCACGTCGGCGCGGAGCATGACACGACGTTGAACTTCCTAGGCAAGTTTCGGCGGGCATTAGGCGTGGCTCGGCGCAGGCCACTGTTGCTACTGGGCATCGGCGGCGGCCTGGTTGTGCTGTTGGTAGCCGTCCTGGCGTTGACCCCGAGCCGTACTTCCGACACCGCACAACCGTCCGGCGGCTCGACCGCGCCAAGAGCAAATGCCGAATCTCAAATCCCAAATTTGAAATCTCATGTCCCAAATTTGAAATCTGAAATCCCTTCCCCTTCTCCCGCCGTCGCCCCTTTCGACGCCCAGAAAGCCAAAGAGCACCAAGAGAACTGGGCCAAGCATCTCGGCGTTCCGGTCGATCTGACCAACTCCATCGGCATGAAGCTGGTGCTCATCCCGCCGGGGGAGTTCACGATGGGCTCGCCCAAGGAGCTGATCGAGGAGGAGTTGAAGACGCCGGGTATTGAGGGTTGGTACAAGGAGTGTCTGGCGAGTGAGGGGCCGCAGCACCGGGTACGGATCACCAAGCCGTTTTACCTGGGGACATACCTGGTGACGCAGGAGGAGTACCAACGTGTCGTGGGCACCAACCCCAGCGCGTTTTCCGCTACGGGCGATTGCAAGGGCAGAGTGGCCGGTCAGGACACGAAGCGGTTTCCGGTAGAGAATGTTTCCTGGGACGATGCCGTGGGGTTTTGCCGAAAACTATCGGATCTGCCGGAAGAAGGAGCAATGGGGCGAGCGTATTGATTGCCTTCGGAGGCCCAGTGGGAGTATGCGTGTCGTGCGGGGAGCACGGGCCGGTTCAGTTTCAGTTTGGGCGGCAGCGGGATTTCCAAGGAGTCCGAAGAGCAGAAGTTGTCCGGCTACGGTTGGATCAACGGCAATTCTGGCGGGATGCCACACGCGGTAGGCGGGAAGCAAGCCAGCCCGTGGGGATTGTTTGATATGTACGGCAACATGAACCAGTGGTGCCAGGACTGGTTGGACAAGGACTATTATGCGAAGTCGGCGACAGACGATCCGACGGGACCTCCCGGAGGCTCGGCTCACGTGGTTCGTGGCGGCACTTGCAGCGAGCAGCCGAGGGGCTGCCGGTCCGCGTGCCGCCACCTACCCGGGGACTACGGCAGCAGCCTGGGCTTCCGCGTCTCCCTAGTTCTGGCGGACACGGCGAAGAAGCCTTCGGCAGATCTGAAATCTCAGATCTCAAATTTCCCGGAATCTCGAATCCCCAGTCCCGAGTCGCCAACTCCACCTCCCGTCGTAGCTCCGGTTCCCGCCCCGGAGCGGCCCAAGCCGCCAGCGAAGAAGGAAGCAAAGCCGGAGATCGCCACAGCGCCCGCCACGCCGGGGAAGCCCCAACGGTTGCCGCCTCCCTCAGCGGCGGTCCAGCAAGAGATCTCCTCGCAGGTGGAAGACGCCTACAAACTGGCCGACGCCCGTAAGCCGGAAGAGCAGATCAAGCTGGCCAAAGAGCTCGTTAGGATTGCCGAGAAGGCGGCCAAGCCGCAGGAGCAGTTTGTCCTGCTTCGCAAAGCGGCGGAGCTGGCCTGCAAGGCGGACGACGCGGCGACGATGTTCCAGGCGGTCGATCGGCTGGGCCAACGGTTCGAGCTGGATGCCCTGACTGTGAAGGAAAAGATGCTGGCGAAGCTGGCGGCCGGGGCCCTCAGCGCCGCCCGGATCAAGTTCCTGGTGGAAAGCTCCGACACGCTGATCGACCAGGCCCTGGCCGAGGAGCGGTTCGACGCGGCCTTGGACCTAGCCAACGCGGTCAGTCACGCCTGCCTGAAACGCGAGGGCGCGCCGTTTCGCAAACCAGCGCTGCGCGGCGCAAGGAAATCCAGGAGCAGCAGAAGGAAACGGAGAAAATCGGCCAGGCGTTGGAGGCGGTCCGAGCGAATCCCCAGGATGCGGAGGCCAACGTGACGGTGGGGAAGCTCTACTGTTTTGCCAAGGAGGACTGGGCCAAAGGGCTCCCGTATCTGGCCAAGGGAACCGACGAGGATCTCAAGACCCTGGCTTTGCAGGAGACCGGCTCGCCGCCCGGCGACGACAGCGGGGAGGTAAAGCTGGCTGACGCTTGGTGGAACGTCGGCCAATCAGCCAGGGCCAAGGCCCGCGCGGCCGTCATGCTCCATGCGGGTGCGTGGTACCAGCAGGCGTCGCTGAGCCTGCCCGCGGGCGTCGTGAAGGCCAGAGTCGAAAAGCGGTTGGAGGAGATCGCCGCCCTGGGGCGCGACATCCCGCTGGTTCCGGGCAGGCAACCGCCGCCGGTCCTGGCTCCCTTTGACGAGAAAATGGCCACACGATACCAAAATCTGTGGTCTCAGCACCTGCACGCGCCGGTGGTCCAAACCAATTCCATCGGCATGAAGCTGGTGCTCATCCCGCCGGGCGAGTTCATGATGGGCTCGCCCAAGGAACTGATCGAAGAGGAGTTGAAGACTGTTGGAGAGGATTACAGGGACCATCTACCGGGCGAGGGACCGCAGCACCGGGTACGGATCACCAAGCCGTTTTACTTCGGTGTGTACCTGGTGACGCAGGAGGAGTACCAGCGGGTGATGGGCAACAACCCCAGTGAGTTTTCGGCCACGGGCAAGTACAAAGACCGGGTGGCCGGTCAAGACACGAAGCGGTTTCCGGTGGAGAATGTACCGTGGGATGATGCGGCGGAGTTTTGCCGAAAGCTAACCGAGACGCCGGAGGAGAGAGCAGCGGGGCGAACGTATCGTCTGCCATCCGAGGCGCAGTGGGAATATGCGTGCCGCGCCGGGAGCACGGGTCGGTACAGTTTCAGTTCAGGCGGCAGTGGGATTCCCAAGGAGTCCGAGGAGCACGACCTGTCCGATTACGGGTGGTTCGGCGGGAATTCGGGCGGGATGACGCACGCGGTGGGTGGAAAGCGGCCCAACGCATGGGGGCTGTATGACATGCACGGGAACGTTTGGGAGTGGTGCCAGGACTACTTCGACAAGGACTATTATGCGAAGTCGCCTGCGGACGATCCGCCCGGTCCTGCCGCTCCCTCTATCCGCGTGTATCGCGGCGGTGACTGGGGCAATCCGGCGGGGTACTGCCGGTCGGCGCACCGCGTGTACAGCGACGGCGGGTTGTATTCGCAACGCCATGGCATCCGCGTCTCCGTAATTCTGGCGGACAAGTGACGGTGAGCGAGCCGAGTGCGCGAAGAACGGTAGGACAGGGAGCACACGCTGGGCCATGAAAATCGCCGCCTGGAAGGTGAACTCGGTCCGCGCCCGCCTGGGGCGGTTGGCCGGCTGCGCGGTGGTCGCCGTCAGCCTCTCGTGCTTGACGGCGCGCGGCGACCAGCCGAAGGCGGTCGCCAACGCCAAGTTGCGGGCCGTCCCGGAGGTCAAATGGGATGCGGTCTTCGACCGGACCAGCGGCTGGACGGGCGCCGATGTTGTGGGAACCGTCGCTCTGGGCCAGGGCCGCGTGCTATGGCTCTTCGGCGACACCTGGATCGGCGAGGTGGCTGAGGGGGCCCACGTGCCGGGATCGCGGATGGTCAACAACTCGGTTGGGCTGCACGGCGGCGCTTACCGCAAGATGGGCGATCCGCCAGCGCCGTCCGAGATGCAATTCCACTGGGGCCGAAACGACGCCGAGGGGCATCCGACCGCCTGGATCGTTCCTGATCCGCTTCGGGTCAAAGGGAACACCGAGACCTCTGATGCCGAGCATCCACACGGCTGGTACTGGCCCACCGGCGGCGCCGCCGTCGTGTCGGGTCCCCACGGAAAGCCCTGCCTGGCGGTCTTTCTGTTCCACATCGGCAAGGCGGAGGGCCGCACGGGCATCTGGGCCTTCAAGAGCCTCGGCGGTGCGCTGGCGATGATCGACAACTTCGATCAGCCGCTCGAGAAGTGGCACGCCGAACAGCACGAGATCCCCTTTGCCGTCAGCACCGACGTGGCCAAGGCCGACACCGCTCTGCGGGAGACCAGTTGGGGCATGGCCGCACTCCGGCAACCGGCCGGCACGAAGAGCGCTCCGGGGGTTCTCTACGTGTACGGCATCCGCAACCAGTCGCCCCTGGAGCGGCGACTGCTGCTGGCGCGTGTCCCGGCCGACGCGGTGCCTGAGCCCGGCAAGTGGCGTTTCTACGCGGGCGACGGCAAGTGGTCCAGCCGCCTTCAAGACGCAGCCCCCATTGCCGAGGATCTCGTCAATGAGCTGTCCGTCGAGGAGTATGCTGCCGGGGGACGGCCGCTGCTGGTCATGGTTCACAGCGAACCCGTTTTCGGGCGGCACATCTTCGTGCGGACTGCCAGTCGGCCGGAAGGGCCCTGGACCAGGCCGACGCCGGTCTATAGCGTGCCCGAATTGGATCGCAACCGGACCTACTTCACCTATGCCGCCAAGGGCCACTTGCCGCTTTCCCGCCAGGGCGAATTGCTGATCAGCTACGTCGTCAATTCTCACGATTTCGGGGCCATGTTCAAGGATGCGACGATCTATCGGCCCCGTTTCATCAGCATCCCCCGCGGTCCGTAGCGCTCCTCAGACTGTCCATCGGGGATGCCTTCGGCGCCGCCGTCGAGTTCGAGATGCCGGGAAAACATTTGCACTGGCCCAGTCGTCCAGGTAGAATCACTAGCCTTCCCTGCCATCGCACCTTCAAGGAGTTACGACGATGCCGAGCAACATGCTGCGACAAATGACGATTGCCGTTCTCATTCTGACGGGTCTCGCCGCGGCCGCGTCAGCCGACGTGAAACTGGCCGGCGTGTTCGGCGACCACATGGTCCTGCAGCGCGGCGTGGCGGTGCCCGTCTGGGGCTGGGCCGATCCGGGCGAAGCCGTGACCGTGACGCTGGGCGGCCAAACCAAGACCGCCACCGCCGCCGAGTGCGGAAAATGGTCGGTCCGCTTCGACGCCCTCCGGGCCGGCGACCCGCTGGAACTCCAGGCGAAGGGCAAGAACAACACGGTCGCCTTCAGCGACGTGCTGGTGGGCGAAGTGTGGCTCTGCTCGGGCCAATCGAACATGGAAATGTCGGTCGGGGGCGTAGCGAACAAGGACGCCGAGATCGCCGCGGCCAATCATCCGCAGATCCGCATGTACTTCATCGACCATGTTCCGGCCAAGGAGCCGCAGGCCCGGCGCAACGGCCGTTGGGCCGTGTGCAGCCCGCAGACCGTGGCCGGCTTCTCCGCCGCGGCCTACTTCTTCGGCCGAGAGCTTCAGCAGCAACTCAACGTCCCGGTGGGCCTGATCAATTCGTCCTGGGGCGGCACGCCGGTGCAGACCTGGACCAGCATCAAGTCGCACGAGGCCGTGCCCGAGCTGAAGCCGATGGTCGCCGATCTGCGGCGGAACGAGGAGTTCTACACCAGCGGAAAGGCAAAGGCGCAGTACGAGAAGCAGTTGGCCGACTGGGAGAAGGCGGCCGCGGCGGCCAAGGGGAGCGGGACGCCGCTGAAGAACCAGAAACCGCAGCCGCCGCAGGACCCGGAGCTTTCGCCCTGGGCTCCCGCGGCGCTTTACAACGGCATGATCGCCCCGCTGGTCCCTTACGCCATTCGCGGCGCGATCTGGTACCAGGGCGAATCGAACGCCGGCTCGCCCATCTACGGTATTCAGCTCGCGGCCCTGATTGCCAATTGGCGCGACGACTGGAAGCAGGGCGACTTCCCCTTCCTCTTCGTCCAGTTGCCCAACTTCATGGCCCGGCAGACCCAGCCCTCCGAGTCGGTCGGCGGCTGGCCTCTGGAGCGCGAGCAGTTCCTCAAGCTGCTGGAGACGGTGAAGAACACCGGCATGGCCGTCACGATTGATGTCGGCGAGGCCGACAACATCCACCCCCGCGATAAGCAGGACGTCGGCAAGCGGCTGGCCCAATGGGCCTTGGCCAAGACCTACGGCAAGGACGTGGCCGCGTCGGGGCCGCTCTACAAGTCCAACCGCCGGGAGGCCGGCAAGATCGTCGTCGAGTTCAACTACGCCGGCGGCGGCCTGGCCTCGCGCGACGGCGGCAAGCTGACCGGTTTCGCCATCGCCGGGGCGGACAAGAAGTTCGTCCGGGCCGACGCCCAGATCGTCGGCGGCACGGTGGTTGTGTCGAGCCCCGCCGTCCCGTCGCCGGTCGCGGTCCGCTACGCCTGGGCCAACAACCCGCCGTGCAACCTGGTCAACAAGGCGGGTCTGCCCGCATCGCCCTTCCGCACCGACGACTGGAAGTAGTTTCGCCCACAATTCACGCTATGGCAACGATTTCCGAAGCCTTGGCGATTGCGATACAACACCATCAAGCCGGTCGGCTGCAAGCTGCCGAGCAGTTCTACCGGCAGATTTTGCAGGCTGAACCGAATCATGCCGATGCGTGGCATCTTCTCGGCGTAATTGCTCACCAGGTGCGCAAGCACGAGATCGCCGTCCAGTACATTGGCCGGGCGATCGAGTTGCAAGGCAGTGCGGCTGCCTTTCATAACAACCTGGGGGGAGCGTATCGTGCCTTGCGAAGGATTCCCGAAGCGGTCGCCTGCTACCGTCGGGCACTGGAACTGAAGCCGGACTATGCCGAGGCACACAGCAACTTGGGCGCCGCGCTGAACGACCAAGGCAAGCTGGACGAAGCGGTCGCCTGTTACCGCCGGGCACTGGAACTGAAGCCGGACTATGCCGGGGCACACTACAACCTGGGCGTTGCGCTGAACGACCAGGGGAAGCTGGACGAAGCGGTCGCCCGCTACCGCCGCGCGCTGGAACTGAGGCCGGACTATGCCGAGGCGCAGAACAACCTGGGCAATGCGTTGAAGGAGCAGGGGAAACTGGACGAAACGGTCGCCTGCTACCGCCGCGCACTGGAACTGAAGCCGGACTTTGCCGAGGCACACAACAACCTGGGCAATGCGTTGAAAGAGCAAGGGAAGCTGGACGAAGCGGTCTCCTGCTACCGCCGCGCACTGGAACTGGAGCCCGACTATGCCGAGGCGCAGATCAACCTGGGCAATGCGTTGAAGGACCAGGGGAAGTTGGACGAAGCGGTCGCCTGCTACCGCCGGGCCCTGGAACTGAAGCCGGACTTTGCCGCGGCACACTACAACCTGGGCAATGCGTTGAAGGAGCAAGGGAAGCTGGACGAAGCGGTCGCCTGCTACCGCCGGGCACTGGAACTGAAGCCGGACTTTGGCGAGGCGCACAACAATCTGGGCGTTACGTTGAAGGACCAAGGGAAGCTGGACGAAGCGGTCGCCTGCTATCGCCGGGCGCTGCAACTGAAACCGGACCATGCCGAGGCGCACAATAACCTGGGCAATGCGTTGAGGGACCAGGGGAAGCTGGACGAGGCGGTCGCCTGCTACCGCCGGGCGATGGAGCTGAAGCCGGACTTTGCCCACGCACATAGCAATCTGGTCTACAGCCGGCTTTTCTGCCCAGGCTACGATGCTCAGGCACTGTACGAAGAATGCCGCCGATGGAACCAACAGCACGCCGAGCGATTGGCGAAGTTCATCCAGCCTCATCTCAACGAGCGTTCGCCCAATCGCCGTTTGCGACTGGGCTATGTCTCGCCGGACTTTCGCAGCCATGCCGAGTCGTTCTTCACGGTGCCTCTTCTCTCCGCACACAACCACGAGAACTTCGAGATCTTCTGCTATGCCGACGTAGCTTGCCCCGACGGGATCACGGCGCGGCTCCGTTGTTGCGCCGATGTCTGGCAGAACGTCACCGGCCTTGGCGAGGAGCAGGTCGCCCAACGGGTCCGCCAGGACAGGATCGACATTCTTGTGGATTTGACCATGCACATGGCCCGGAATCATCTCCTGGTCTTCGCCCGCAAGCCCGCGCCCGTGCAGGTATGCTGGCTGGCCTATCAAGGCACCACCGGTCTTTCGACCATCGACTACCGCCTCACGGACCCCTTCATCGATCCTCCGGGCCTCCACGACCACTGCTACTCGGAGGAATCGGTCCGCCTTCCCGATGCCTTCTGGTGCTACGATCCATTGGCTAGCGAACCGGCGGTCAGCGCCTTGCCGGCCTTGGACAAGGGCCACATCACGTTCGGCTCTCTGAACGCCTTCTGCAAAGTCAACGTCTTGGTCCTGAGGCTTTGGGCCCGGGTCCTCAAGGCCGTCGATCGCTCGCAGCTCATGCTCCTGGCCGCCGAAGGCTCCCATCGCCAACAGACCTTGGATTTGCTGAAACAGGAAGGCGTCGAGCCCGATCGCGTGACCTTCGTTGCCCAACGGTCTCGCCCGCAGTACTTGGAACTTTACCGTCGTATCGACATTGGACTGGACACTTTCCCGTACCCTGGACAGACCACCAGCTTGGACGCCTTCTGGCTGGGTGTCCCTGTCGTCACGATCGTGGGCCAAACGGCCGTTGCGCGGGCGGGACTGTCTCTACTCAGGAATCTCGGCCTGCCGGAATTGGCTGCCCAGACGCCGGAGCAATACGTGCGCATCGCCGTCGAGTTGGCCGGCGATTTACCGCGTCTGAGGGACCTCCGGGCGACCCTGCGGGATCGGCTACAGAGCTTCTCCGTTGATGAATGCCCCGCGTTTTGCCCGGAACGTCGAGGCGGCGTACCGCAACATGTGGCAGCGCTGGTGTGCCCAGTAGGCACAGCGGCTAGGGCATCTTCTTGATGGCCGTGCGGTAGTAGCTGTCGTCGTGCTGCTGCTTCCAGCCGTCGATCGGCGCGGCGAGGGTCGGCCGGTACTTGAACCACATCTCGTTGACGTAGGGTTCCCAGGTTTGGCCTTGCCGGGCCCACTCCGGGCTGTAGTCCTTGCCGGTGGCTTGCTTGAGGGTCTTGACGAAGCCGGCGTCGTTTTCGAACATCCAGCGGTCGATGTAATCGAGGAAGGCGTCGTGGTTCCATGCCTTCTCGGCGTGCATCAGCCGCAGTGCCAGGGCCTGGGCAACCCAACCGACCGCCGTGCAGCAGCGGCGATAGGACTCGCTGGTGTTTTGGCCCGGTCCCCACTGCGCAGGCGGGATGTGCTCGTAGGGGCCCCAGTTGTTGCCGCGCGAGCGGGCCACTCCGGCGGCCGTATCGATCCCCGAGTGCCCGGTGAAAACCACTTTCGCGCCCGTCCAGCAGTCGCCGTAGGTGGTCTGCTCGTCCTCGCCGAAGCTCGCCTTGGGGAACGACTTGCTGATATTGGCCAACACCGGGTCGTCCAGCAGCAGGCCGGCCAATACGATGGGCAATTTGCGGCCGCTGCCGTGCCCGCCGAAACCCTCGAAGCCGGGATGGCCCGCGCGAATCATGGCCCCCAGGTCGATGCCCACCTGCACGTAGTTCACCAGCAGCGGCTCCTTTTGCTCGGGCTTCAGATCGGTACACAGCAGCAAGGCGGAGATGCCCGCCACGCGGCCGTAGTCCCGCCCGTATTGCGGCATGTTCTCCACCGGCTCCTCGAAGCCGAAGAAACAGGTGCCCACCCAGGGCCGCCGCGTGAATCGCACAAAACGCTCCAGGGAAGGCATGTCCTTGACCGCGGCCACCGTGGGGAGCAACTCGCGCTTCAGGTTCCGCGAGAGATAGATCTTCTGCCCGCGGTCGCAAAAGCCCGGGCGGAAGGCGTCGGCCGGCTGCGGCTGGGCCACGCAAGTCAGTACGGCGGCCGTGCGGACCGGACTGCTGTCGTCCACGCCCCGCTCGATGTCGTGCCACAAGGGGGCGCGGAGCTTCAATCCCTTGGGCATGCTGATCGTCGCCACCAGCGAATCGCCGGGCTTCAGCTCGGCGGGCAACTTCTGCACCAACGAGGGATCGAACCAGTTCCGCACGCCGCTGTCATAGGCCACTTTCATCGCCGCCGGCGGATTGACCATGAATCCGTTGCGGACGCGCTGGGCCTCCGGCCGCTCCTTGTCCATGTGGTCCAACTGGAACTTGGGAATCTGGCTGCCGTAGAGCGGCTTGGGGTCGATCGCCTTGACCGTCGCCGGTCCTACGACGTACCAGTCGCCGTTGACGAAGCGGCCGGCGCGGGCCGGCTGCGCGAAGGTCCAGGTGATGCCGTACTGCGACACGCTGGGCGCCAGCGGCAGATCGTCGAGCTTCGGCGTGGGGGGCGGATTCTGCTTGGTGTAGAGCGTCACGGGCCGGCTGACGGCCGCGTCGGCCGCCACCGCCTTGTCGTCGTAGGGATCGGCCGCGCCGCCGGTGGCCACGACCTTGACCGGCCCACCCAGCGTCACGGTGACCTTGGAGACCCAGAGGTTCTGTGCGCGGCCGCCGCTCTGGTCGCCCCAGATGGCGATGGAGGTGAAGCCCTTCAAGTCGACCTTGGCGGGATCGACGGCGGCGAGCTCCTTGCCGTTGTGGAAGACCTGAAGGCCCGCCTCGGGATCGAAGTCGAAGGTCCACTGGTGCCAGCCGGCAGGGGTCCGCTGCACGCCCAGCCAGAACAACTGGTTGAACCAGTCCTTGGCGTTGCAGGCGGTGGCGGTATAACCCTCGTCGCCGCCGAGGTAGTCGGCGTAGAGGATGCCGGCGGCCAGCACGTTGCCGTCGTTTTCGACCAGTCCCCAGCGTGGGCCGACCCGATGGGCCTTGGCGTTGGCGGGCGCGGTGGCGTCGTCGTAGACCCAAATCTCGACCTTGCCCGACCCGTCCTTGTCGCGGAGCTTCAGCAGGGCCTTGCCGCCGGGGCCGACCCGCAGCGCCCCCTGCCGGCCTTCGCGGCTCTTGCTGTTGTCGAAGCCCACGTCCCCGGTCACGGTCCAGCCGGCCAGGGCTTCCTTGCTGTCGAAAGTCCACTGCTTGGTTTCCAGCGGCGAGCAGTTACACGCTTCTTCACTCCGCAGCAGCGACGGCGCGGCCGCCACGACCGCCGCCGACAGACCGAGCACCAGTAGTTGCTTCCACATGAGTCGTTCTCCTCTGGGGTTAATCCTGTTGTAACGTACCTCGGGATGGATGTACACAATAATTCGATCACCATAGCCACAAGTTCGGAACCTACGCGGAGTTGTGCCATGCCACCCGTCAAGCAGAGGATCGCTGGACCAGAACACCCGGCCTTGTTGCCCCGGGAGTGCCTCCCCGCTATCCTGGAACTGCCTGCAACAGCATCGGCGAAGCAGAATTGGTGGGCCGGCGCTCGCTTGTGCGAGCTTGTCCCACCCAACGTGTCGTTAACGAATCGAGGCGATCATGAAACGGCTTGAGGCAACATGGATGAGAAGCAGCATGGTTTGCTTAGCCTGGCTGTTGGTCGCCGGCAGGTCGGCCAGCGCGGATGGGCCCGCGGACGACGCCTTGCTACCCGACGGGGTCCGGGCCGTCTGGGACCTGAAGCAGGCGCATCGCGAGGCGACGCCCACCCGCGCGCGGATTTCCATCAACGGCCTGTGGCGGTGGCAGCCGGCCGAAAAGGATGACGGGGTGCCGGCCGGCAACTGGGGCTATTTCAAAGTCCCGGGCTGCTGGCCGGGAGCCGGCGACTACATGCAGCACGATTGCCAGACGGTCTACGCCCATCCGAGCTGGAAAGACGCGAAACTCGGGGGCCTTTCCGCGGCCTGGTACCAGCGCCAGATCAGCGTGCCGAAGGAGTGGGCGGGCCGCCGCGTCACGCTTTGCCTGGAGTACCTCAATTCCAGCGCCACCGTCTTCATCGACGGCAAGAATGCCGGCCTAGCGCAGTTTCCGGCAGACGAGGTCGACCTCACATCCGTCTGCCAACCGGGAAGCAAGCACGTGCTCAGCCTGCGGGTCGTCGCCCGGCCGCTCCGGGAAATCATGCTCATGTTCAACGACACGAACGCGGCCCGGGGCGGCGCCGGCAAGGTCGAGCGGCGCGGGTTGTGCGGCGACGTCTACCTCGTCGGCGCGCCGGCGGGCGCCCGCATCGGCGACGTCAAGGTTGACACTTCGGTCCGCAAGGGCCAGATCACGCTCAGCGCGGCGCTGGAGAATTTGTCGCCGCACGCGCGATACGCCCTGCGTGCCGCGATCACCGACCGCGGCCGCAAGGTCCGGGAGTTCGTCAGCAGGACGTTTGAAGCGCGCGACCTCCAGGACGGCCGCTTCGAGCTGACCGAGAAATGGATGCCCGAGAAACTCTGGGACCTGCACACGCCGCAAAACGTCTACGAGGCGGCGGTCTCGTTGGAGGAAGGCGGGACCGTCCTCATGGACACCGCCCTGCCGGTGCGGTTCGGCTTCCGCGAGCTGTGGATCGACGGCCGGGACTTCTACCTCAACGGCACGCGGATCTTCCTCTCGGCGCTGCCGCTGGACAACGCCCAGGTAAGCGCCTTGACGGCCAGCTACGAGGGGGCCAAAGAGAGCCTGCTGCGGCTGAAGCGGATCGGCATCAACTTCGTCTATACCCACAACTACGGCTGCGAGCCGGGAAGCCACCTCGGCTTTGAAGAGATTCTCCGCGCGGCGGACGACGTGGGGATGCTGGTGGCCCTCTCTCAGCCCCATTTCGCCCAGTACGACTGGAAGATGCCCGGCGCGCCGCAGCGCAACGGCTACGCGCACCACGCCCGGTTCTACGTCCGCGTGGCGGGGAGCCATCCTTCCGTGGTCTTCTACGCGATGAGCCACAACGCCACCGGGTACGACGAGGACATGAACCCGGACATGATCGACGGCATCCACAGCGCCCGAAGCCAATGGTCCGCCAACAACGTCGAGGGGGCGCTGGCGGCCGAAGCGATCGTCGCCCGGCTGGACCCGAGCCGCATCGTCTACCACCACTCCTCGGGCAACCTGAGCTCGATGCACACCATGAACTTCTACACCAACATGGCCCCGGCGCAGGAGATCGACGACTGGTTCGAGCACTGGGCCACCCGGGGAGTCAAGCCGGTGTTCACCTGCGAGTACATGGTGCCCTGTACCTGGGACTGGACGATGTATCGCGGCTGGTACAAAGGGGGCCGGACCTTCGGCAACGCCGAGGTGCCCTGGGAATTCTCGGTCGCCGAGTGGAGCTCGCAGTTCCTGGGCGACCGCGCCTACCGCATCAGCGAGGCGGAGAAGAAAAATCTCCGCTGGGAGGCCGAACAGTTCCACAACGGCCGGCTCTGGCATCGCTGGGACTATCCTTACGAGGTCGGCTCCCGCGTCTTCGACCTCCAACACGAGATCATCGGCGCGTACCTCACCGAAAACTGGCGGGCCTTCCGCACCTGGGGCGTCTCGGCAATCTCCCCCTGGGAGCACGACTTCTTCTGGACCCTCCGCAAAGGAGTCGATAAGAGCCGCAAACAACTGGCGGTCGACTGGGAGAGGCTTCAGCGCCCCGGGTTCAGCGCGGACTACATTGACGGGCAGTACGAGCGCATGGACATGGCCTTCCAGCTCTCTGATTGGGTTCCGACCGCCGACGGGCAGGCCATCTTGCGGAACAACCAGCCGCTGTTGGCCTACATCGCCGGGAAGCCGGCGGCATTCACCCATAAGGACCACAATTTCCGCCCCGGCGAAACGGTCGAGAAACAGATCGTCGTCATCAACAACTCGCGGGAGACGGTCGCTGCCGATTGCCGCTGGTCGCTGAACCTGCCCAAGGCCGTCAGCGGCGTCCAGAGGGCGACGATCGCCACAGGACAGCAGGAGCGTGTCCCCCTCCGCCTGCCGCTGCCCTCCGGGCTGGCGCCGGGGCAATACGAGCTGAACGCCGAGGTGAGCTTCAGCAATGGCGAAGTGCAGAAGGACAACTTTACGATCGACGTGATGCCGAAAATCCAGGCGGCCACGCCGAGCGTTGCACGTACTCCTCACGCTCCGCGTGAGGACGTGCGTCACGCGGAGCGTGACGAGTACGACCCGGCGGCCACGCCGGGCGCGTTCGGCGGGAAGATCGGGGTCTTTGACCCGAAAGGCGAGACTGCCGGGCTGTTGGCCGCAATGGGGATCGATGCCCATCCTGTCCAGTCCGCCACGGACCTTTCCGGGTACGACATCCTCGTCCTGGGCAAAGGCGCCCTGACGGTGGACGGGCCGGGGCCGAACCTCAGCCGCGTCCGCGATGGCCTGAAGGTCCTCGTCTTCGAGCAAAGCGGCGAAGTCCTCGAAAAGCGGTTGGGCTTCCGCATCGCCGAGTACGGCCTGCGGCAGGTCTTCCAGCGCATACCGGACCATCCCTTGCTGGCCGGGCTCAAGCTGGAGAACCTCCGCGACTGGCGGGGCTCAGCTACGCTCCTGCCGCCGCGATTGGACTACACCACGAGCCAAACCTACGGCGGGCCGGCGGTCCAGTGGTGCGGCATCGAGGTGACGCAGGTTTGGCGCTGCGGCAACCGCGGCAACGTGGCCTCGGTGCTAATCGAGAAGCCGGCGCGGGGCGACTTCCTGCCCATCCTTGACGGCGGCTACAGCCTGCAGTACAGCCCGCTCATGGAATACCGTGAAGGCAAGGGATTGGTGCTCTTCTGCCAGCTCGACGTGACGGGCCGCACCGAGCAGGATCCGGCCGCCGAGACGTTGGCAAGGAACCTCCTCCGCTACGTCGCCGGGTGGAAGCCGCCCACGCGCCGACAGGCGCTCTACGTCGGCGGCCCGGCGGCCCGGCGTCACCTCGAGTTCTCAGGCATTCCCCTGCAATCCTACGGCGGGGGAAAGCTCTCGCCCGAACGGGCCCTTATCGTTGCAGCCGGCGGCGGGCAAGAGCTGGCCGGCAGCGCGGCGGCCATCGCCGATTTCCTCAAGGCCGGCGGACACCTGCTGGCACTCGGTCTGGACGAAGCGGAAGCCAACGGGTTCCTGCCGTTTCGCGTCGGCATGACGAAGGCGGAGCACATCGCCTCCTGCTTCGAGCCGCCCCCCGCAAACTCCCTGCTGTCGGGCGTGGCGCCGGCGGACGTACACAACCGCGACCCCAGGGCGCTGCCCCTGGTGTCGGCGGGGGCCACGGTTCTGGGCGATGGCGTGCTGGCGCAGCGCCCAATGCCAAGGTGGTCTTCTGCCAGCTCCCGCCCTACACCGTCACCAGCGCCAGGGAGAGGCGCCCTCGTTCGTCGTGGACAGCCAGGATGCCCGGGAAGGCAAGCAGAGCGCCTTGGTAACCCTGGGAATGACCTCACTCGTGCAGTTCGGGCAGAGGGTGAAAGTGACGCCCCAAGTCGGCAAGAACTATACCTTCGCCGTTTTCCTCAAGGGCGTGGGCGGGCCGGTCCATGCCCATCTGGAGGTCGAGGCGCCGGATCGCCCTGGGACCGGGCCGTGAAGGGCGCCGACGTCCTGCTGCCGGAGAACCAGTGGACCGACTTGCACGTCACCTTCACCTGCCGGAAGCCCTTTCCCGAGGGCTGGCAAGCGTACGTCGGCTGTGCCCAAGAGAGCGGGCGGTTCCGCGCCGACCTGTTCAGGCTGTACGAAGGGGACTACGTCCCGTGGAAATCTTCCGCGTCGCCGGCAGGGGCGCCGGACGCGGCCGGCCCGGCGAACCTTTTCGTCAACCCGGGCTTTGAGAGCGGCCGAAAGCCCTGGTTCTTCATGTTCAACGAGCAGCTCAACCTGAGACGCACCTACCGCCGCGCCTCGTTCGCGCTGGTGCGCCTGCTGGCCAACATGGGGGTCTCGGCACCGACGCCCCTGTTGTCCCGTTTCTCGATGCCGGTAGGTGAAGGCCAGCCGAAGCCCGGTCCCTCGGTCGTGCGCAACGGCGACTTCAGCCAGGCCGCTGGGCAGGAGAAGATGGCCGACCAGTGGCAGTTCTCCTCGGAGTCCCGCCAGGCCACCTGCACGCGCCAGCGGGAAGCTGGAAACGGTGCGCGGGCGCTGCGCCTGGCCCCGAGCGGCGCCGCGGGCAAGAACCAGGCAAGTTTCATGCTGACTCAGCAGGACGTGCCGGTCAGAGAAGCCCAGTGGTATCGCATCACGTTGAAAGCGAAGGCCGAAGGCATGGCCGGCAAGTCCGTCTTGGTGGCCCTGCAGAACACGAAGACGTGGAACTCGCTGTTCGACTACCAGTACTTCATCCCCAGCGAAGAATGGCGCACCTTCCGCTTCCTGGTGCAGTCCGGCGGCACGGCCGAGAACAACACGCGATTCCAGATCTGGCACAACAACCCCGGGACCCTGTGGCTGGCGGACATCACCATGCTGCCGGTGGCGCCGCCCTCGACCGAGGGCCGATGGTCGCAAGGCCTTTACCTCGACCAGCCCGAGGACTGGGACGATCCGTACCGCTTCTTCCGTTGGTAAAGGGCACAGTTACACGATATCGGCATCATTGGGAGAACCGCGATGGAATGTTTGCGCCGCCCGGTCGTCGCCGGGCTAACCTGTCTTTCGCTTCTCAGTGCCGGTTTTCTGGCGGCCCAGCGTCCGGCGAGGGCTGACGGCGTTGAGCGGGGGCCTGTGCCGCTGGTTCTCGATGTCAGTCGGGCCGGCCCGGTGATTTCGCCGCTGTTGTTCGGCGCCAACCTCGAGTACACGCGCTATGCGATGTGGAAGGGCCTGAACGCCCAATTGCTCGCCAATCGCAGCTTCGCGGCCACCAGCGCGAAAAGATCGGACAGCGTCAAGGCGGGTCGAGAAGGAGCGGCCGAGGGCTTGGCCGCCCACTGGTACGGCATCGGAAAGCTGCCGGTCTCTTTCGCGCTGGACACTGCGGAAATCTATACCGGCAAGCAGTCCCAGCGAATCCGGGTCCCGGCAAAGGGAGTAAGCGGAGGCATCGGTCAGCGCGATATCGCCGTTCAGGCCGGCACGGAGTACGAAGTCCGCGTCGAGCTGAAAGCCGATGCCCCGGTGACGGTGGCCGCTGGCCTCTGCGACGGCTCGGGGCAAACGGAGTACGGCCGCCGGTCGCTTCGACTGGAAAGAGGAGACTGGCAGACGTGGCGATTCAACTGGAAGGCTCCGCAAACGGACCTTCAAGCCCGGCTGGAAGTCGTCTTCGAGGGACCGGCGTCGCTTTGGGTCGGCGCCGCGTCGCTGGTGCCCAGCGACAATTTTCACGGCATGCGCCGCGACGTGGTCGCCCGCCTGAAAGAAATCGGCATGTCCCTGCTGCGCTGGCCCGGCGGATCCTTCACGCGCGATTACCGCTGGAAAGAGGGACTGGCGCCGCTGGACAAACGGCCGCCGATCCATTGCCCGTATCTTCCCTTTTCCGACCAGTATGACTTCCACGAGGTGGGCATTGACGAGTACCTCGCGCTCTGCCGGGAGTTGGGCAGCCAGCCTTGCATCACGGTGACGATGGGCATCCCCGAAGGCGCCCAGGAGGCGGCCGACTGGGTCGAATACTGCAACGGCTCGCCCGGGACACGCTGGGGCAAGCTCCGCGCCCAGCGCGGGCACCGAGAGCCCTATGGGGTCAAATACTGGTGCATCGGCAACGAGATCTGGGGCGAGTGGATGGGGCCGGCATATAGCAGCGCGGACGTTTACGCCCGCAACCTCAGGCAATTCACCGCGGCCATGCGGAAGGTCGATCCGCGGCTGGTGTTGATTGCCTCGGGCACGGACGGCGTGACGCTGGGAAACGACTGGGACAAGAAGATTGTGGCCTCCTCCGGCGATTGCTTCGACTGGATCTCGCTGCACCATTATTCGCCGATCACCAATGCGCTCACCGGGCCGGAAGGTGCGCGGGAGTTCACGCGCCAGGCCTGCCAGCCGCGGGACGGGCTGCTCCCCTGGCTCGAGGAAATGCGGCGGGCGATCGACCAGTCGAGCCCCGCGGGAAAGCGGATCCCGATCGCCTTCGACGAATGGAACCTGTGGCACAACTGGTTCACGCGTCACTACGAAGCCCAATGGCACATCGGTCCCATCGATGCCGTCTTCGCCGCCGCACAGCTCCACATGTTCTGCCAGCAGGCCGAATCGCTGGGCATGGTTTCGGCCGCCATGTTCCAGCCGGTCAACGAAGGTCTGATCCAGGTCAAGCCTTTTCCGCGGACCTGACGGCCATGGGGCAAGCGTTTGCACTGTTGCGTGCCCACGCCGGCGGCCGATTGCTCCAGACCGACCCGCCGCGCGATGCCCGCGCGGTCGATGCGTGCGCGTCGCTTTCCGCCGACGGGAAGAGGGTCATTCTGACGCTCTTGAACCGGGCACCGGACGCGGAGCGCCCCGTTGCCGTGTCCCTCAAGCAGGGGCGAGCGGCCAGCGCCGTTGCCACCGTCTTCTCCGTGAAGGAGCTGCGGCCCGACGCCGTCATGAATCGGCGCATCGAGGACGTTGCCGTCGACAACCAGGGAAGAATGAGCTTGCGTTTGCCGCGATTCGGGATAACCTTGGTAAATATCACGCTGGCCGAGTAATGTAGTAGGCACACGCCGTGTGCCGTAAGGATCGGAAAATCAATGAGTGTCGCCTTTCGCTCCGCGAAAGTAGGCGCACTGTGGCGAAGTAATCCGGGATAACGCCGCTTTCGCGGAGCGAAAGGCGACACTTGTTTACTCGCTCATCCCAACCTGAGAACGGCACACGGTGTGTGCCTGATACAACATCCTCGTGGAGCCCCACCATGACCATCAACGAACGTCGACGAATTTGCGGCCTTCTCCTTTCGGTCCTCATCGCGTGCCTGGTCCTGCCTGCCAACGCCGCGCCGCTGGCCCAGCCCGCTGCCGGCACGCCGGGCATCGTCAGCCACCTGCTGGTGCTGTCCGACAAATCGGAGGACGTGTCGAGCCCAGAGGCATGGGCGAAGACTTACATCAAGCCGGGCATGAGCGACCAGGAGAAGGCCCTGGCGATCTGGAAGACGGTGGTGCGGTACCGCCATCAGACCAACCCGCCCAATGAGTTCCTCTCACCGGAGAACAATGTACACGATCCGCTGAAGACGATCCACGTCTACGGGGTGGGCATCTGCTGCTGCGCCAGCAGCAACGTCTGCGGCCTGGCCCGCTACCTGGGCATGAAGGCCCGCGGCAGGGCCATCAACGTCCACATGATCAGCGAGGTCTTTTACGGCGGCGGCTGGCACATGATCGATGGCTCGCTGATGAACTATTTCTTCATGCCCGACGGCACAATTGCCCCGGCCGACGAGATCCATCGAGCGGTGGCCCAATGGCACGAGAAGAACCCCGGCTACCGGGGCAATCCGGGCAAGCTCGTGCAGTTTGCCGCCAACGGGAACTGGCGGAAGGCAGGTCCGCCTCTGTTGGCCACGTGCCCCACTTTTCTTGATAGCGGGTTCAATCCGGCCGGCGTCCACGGCTGGCACGCGACGATGTGCGAGTACGACTACCCGAACGCCGGGGAATACGAGTACTGGCCGTCGATGGGCTATCAACTGAACGTCCAGCTTCGCGAGGGCGAGAAGCTCACGCGCAACTGGTCCAACAAGGGTAAGCTCATCGATTGGGTCGACGCCGACATCGCGGAGGGCGGCAAGAGCATTTTGGGCCTGCAACGGCAGCTTGGCGACAAGGCCCCCGGCCGCGTCGCCAACGGCGTCTTGGAATACCACGTGCCGCTGGCCGGCGGCGCCTTCCGCGGCGGGGCCTTGGCGGCGGAGAACCTGGCCTCGACCAGCGAGGACCGGGCCGCCCCGGCCCTCCACGTGAAGGACGCGGCCCGTCCCGGCGTGCTCGTGCTGCGCATGCCCAGCAGTTACGTCTACGTGTCCGGCACGCTGGCTTTCAAGGCCGTCGTCGGCAACGGCGGGGGCGTGGCGGTCTGGTTCAGCGACAACCACGGCCTGGATTGGAAAAAAGTCGCCGACGTCAAGACCAGCGGCGATCAGAAGATCGACCTCACCATGCACGTCTTCCGCCGATACGATTACCGGCTGAAGTTCGAGCTCACGGGCAAGGGCACCGGTCTGGAGAGCCTCGATATCACGCACGACGTGCAGCATTCGCAGGCCCCGCTGCCGACCCTCACGGAAGGCAAGAACTCGATCACGTTTGCCGCCGGTCCGCAGGAGGGCACGATCACCCTGGAGGGCAACACCGACCCGGCGGCAGCGCCGTGGAAGCAACTGAGCATCAAGGACTTCCACCCGCTGCTTCACAACGCCGACTCCGCTGGGCCCGCCCGCGGGGCAAGGGCGACGTGACCTTCAAGATCCCCACCCCGGGCGACATCACGCGCGTCCGCATGAGCCTCGGCTATCGCCTCCGCGACGCCAACGACGCCTACACGATTCTGCTTCTCGTTCGACGACGGCAAGACGTTCAAGCAGGCGGGGCGCCTGACCGGCCCGACCGCGGGCTATACGAAATACATCGTCTTCTCCGACGTGCCGCCCGGCGCCCGGACGGCCCTGGTCAAGCTTGAAGGCAAGGAGGTCAACACCGTCTGTTTGTTCGGCCTGCGGATCGACGTGGATTACCAAGAGCCCGCGGGCGGATTCCGCCCCGTGAAGATCACCTATCTCTGGGAGGAGAACGGCCAGCCGAAGAGCGATGTCCACGTCGCCACGCAGCCGCGCCAGACGTATGAGATCACGTGCGGACCCAAGACGGTGGTCAAAAGCTTTGCCTTGGAGCTGGTGCGCTAACGGCCTTGGCCAAGACAAATGCTGGGTGCCATGCTTGCTAAGCGAGCGCAGCGAGACAGCAAGCATGGAGACCCGTAAATCCGGCCCTGTCATGCCCACGACAAGCGTGGGCATGGCACTCGCTCATCGAATTCCGACGTTAACTGGCATAGTGGAGAGGCTTCATGCTAACGATCAGCCGAAGAATGACTTCCAGATTCCCAAAGACCATAACTCGAAACGTCACCGCCGAGACGCCGAGAAGCGGAGAGAATGGGAATTCAAACTCCTTTGCGTCTCTGCGTCTCCGCGGTAGATCCTTGATCCGTGTTCGATCCGTGTTTGATCCGTGGCGAAATCCGCAACTTGTTCTTCGGCCCATCCTAGCTTTCAACCGGCGCCGGCTTGCCTGGGCGGCAGTTCTCCTTCTGCTGCCGCTGGTCCGCTTCGATGCCGCCGCGGCGCAGGGACCGGACCGCGTGCTTGGCGAGCCGCCGCCCTGGAAGGCGCTCAAGCAGAAGCCGAAGTCCACGCGGACTGGGCCGGAGAAGCGGATTGAGTTGGGCAACCAATCGCTGCGGCTCGATTTCGATCCTCGCTCCTCGGATACGAGCTACAACTACCTTTGGATCCGCCGGCCCGACACTGGCCGCTGGCTGCGGGTCCACAACTTCGGCATCGACGTGCATGCGCCGAAGGCCGGCGACAACCAGGATATCAACTGCGTCGGCATCAACCTCGCTTTACGGCGCGAGGCAAATACGGTGCACGTCGGTTATCCCCGGCCGATCATCCAGTATCGGCAGTTCGACGAGAAGGTCGGCCGCGCGGATCGGATCCGCCAGTATCCCGAGTTCACCGCCAAGGAGCTGCCGGCCCTCGTCCATAGTGACGCCGCACTGGAATTCCAGTACCAGCTCGATCCCGAGCGGCCGAGTTTCACCGTTCGCGGCCGGGTCCTCGAAGGCCGCCTGCTGTTGGCAATCTACATTGTCGATGCCCTTTGGACCGACAACCACAGCTTGCCGACCCACGAATACCTCGCCGGGCAGGCGGAGTACGACATCGCGCGGCCGGAGTCGGTCCGCTGCCGGGACCTCCGCTTCAAGCGCGTCCCGGAGTATGCGATCTTTTATCGGCACGACGGGCAAGGCGTCCCCTTTGCCTTCGTGCCCCTGGAAGGCGGCGAGGCCGGAATCTGCAACTTCTACGACAACTGGCAGTGCCTGCGCGACTTCTGGAAGGCCTCGCTCAACCAGCAATTTATCCCGGACGATCCCGCAGTGAAGGGCTGCAACGACACAGGCTATATCGTCACTCCCCTCGCCGACGGCTCCCTGCCCGGCGTTCGGGTCGTCTTCTTTCCCCAGCTCGGCTGGCAGCAGGCCGGCACGGGACACGAATTGCGGAAGAAGATCGAGGATTCACTGCGGCGCGACTATCTCGCACGGTCCGGCCCAAGGGACAACGGCACGCTCAGCGGGCCAACTCCACCGTGAAGCTCTTGACCACCGCCTTCTGGGAAATTTAGGGACACGTTACTGGTTTCGCTCAATAACTAGTAACGTGTCCTTGCGCTACGAGAACTTGGGAAAGGAGGATCAATGTAGGATACATCGTGAAACCTTTCATTGGAACCCTACGGGTAACCAAGCCCGTCCGGAAGAGTCTGGCCAGCAGCCGGAAGCGAGTCTTGCGTGGTGTCGGGGTGACCCGGCCTGCGAAGCGTAGACAGCCAGTGCCGAAGCCGTGTGATTGAGCCTCGAAAGTACGAATGCGGGAGCCTTCGTCGTGGACACAGCGGGGGCCGCGCCGGCGCATCGCAAGGGCCTGATGCGTTGGTCCTACCGGGGTCGGAGAGCAGGGCAAGAGCACAATCGGGGTTCCCCAGGAACGTAGGAGATCCTGTCGTCTCCACTGACCAACATCCCGGCCGGAGATACCGGGTGACCAACTCCAGGAGACCCGCCCACGGCAGCGCTCGGCCGCGTGCGGGCGAAACACGAGCGCTTTGAGTGGTATCGCCAAGCGAAGGAAACGAAGCGCGGCGAGATGGCCGGCAGGAAGTCATAGCGCCCTGATAGTACCGTGGAAGCCGGGGAACTTGCACCGACTTGGACCCGGGGGAGGGAAGCGGGGCGTCGAGTTATCAGACCGTTGGAGGGAAACATGACGGAGACCTCGGACTCCGAACTCGTGTCTACGCGACAACGACGGATAGCACAGTTGGCGAAACAGATGCCGGAGAAGGGACTGACCTCCCTGAACCAGCACCTCGACCTGGCATGGTTGCGGGAGGCGTATCGGCGGACACGCAAGGATGGCGCGGTGGGGGTGGACGGCCGGACGGCTGCGGACTACGAGAAAGACCTGGAGGGCAACCTCCGGTCGCTTTTGGAGCGCGCGAAGTCGGGCATCGTACTGGGCGCCACCGGTGCGACGGGTTCATATCCCGAAAGGCACCGGCGGAGAGACCCGCCCCATCGGTATTCCGACGCTGGAGGACAAAGTGCTCCAGCGGGCGATTGTCATGCTGCTGGAACCGATCTACGAGGAGGACTTCTATGACTGCTCGTTCGGGTTCCGGCCGCGGCGATCGGCGCATGATGCCCTGGACAGTCTCTCGAAGCAGACCATGTGGAGCGGGGTAAGCTGCCTCTTGGAAGTCGATATACGCAAGTTTTTCGACACGTTGGGTCATGCCCATCTGCGGGAGTTTCTCCAACAACGGATACGCGATGGTGTGGTGCTGCGACTGATCGGGAAGTGGCTCAATGCGGGCGTGATGGAAGACGGGGCGGTGACGCATCCGGCGGCCGGAAGCCCGCAGGGCGGGGTGATTTCACCCGTACTGGCGAACGTGTACCTGCACTATGTGCTGGACCGATGGTTCGCGCGGGAAGTGCAACCTCGTCTGAAGGGTCGCGCGTATGTGGTCCGCTACGCTGACGACTTCGTGATCGGGTTCACCGAGGACGAAGACGCGCGGCGCGTCATGGACGTGTTGCCAAAACGATTCGGCAAGTACGGCCTGACGATCCACCCGGACAAGACCCGGCTGGTGCCGTTCCGCAAGCCCCAGGGCGAGCGGAAGGGACCGGACGGCGACGGCTCGGGTACGTTCGACTTCCTGGGGTTCACGCACTTTTGGGCGCGATCTCGGAAGGGGAACTGGGTTCTGATGCGGAAAACGGCGGCCAGCCGGTTCACGCGGGCGGTCAGGACGATCGACCAATGGTGCCGGTCTCATCGCCACGATCCGATTGCGGAGCAACACGCGGTACTCTGCCAGAAACTCCAAGGGCACGCGGGGTACTACGGGATCACGGGCAACAGCCCGGCGCTGGCCCGTTTCTACCACGAGGTGCTGAAGGTCTGGCGTAAGTGGCTCATGCGGCGACGGCGAGCGTGGCGCGTTTCTTGGGACTGGTTCCGCCAGCTCTTGGATCGCTACCCGGTGCCTTACCTGCGGGTGATCCACTCGGTGTACCGTGGCGTAGCGAAGGGATAACTTGAGGAACCGAATGCGTTAATTGCGCACGTTCGGGTCTGTGGGAGCCCCGGGCGGGAAACCGCCCGGGGCCACCCGGTCCAGCTTTCGTGCGGCCATTCTTTCTCCCGCTTTTCCAGACTATCCCTTCGCCCCCTTTGCCCGAGCCTACCCTTGCACCTCGGGGGAAACTACCGGCATCTGTCTGTTTTGTGCAAATGCGAAGTGTCTGGCCGGCGTTCCTGGCCACGCGCTTCATTCTCCAGGGTTGACACCGCGATTTGAGGCTGATCTGGGTCGCGGGGTGAATTGTGCCGTTGCGTCATTTGCCCGTTGACTTTCGCCGCCTGCGGGCAACAATTCCCGTGTCAGAAGATTCCCGAAAAAAGTCCGTCCGGAAGGGAGATGCCATGAGTCAGACGCAGTCGCAAACGATGGGGTTGGAGATCCAGGCCCCGGTCGCGGCACGGCAGGACGACATTCTCAGCGCCGACGCCTTGCGGTTTGTCGAGAGGCTGGCTCGCGAGTTTGATCCGCAACGGGAAGAGCTGCTCCGCCGCAGGGCCCTGCGACAGCGCGAGTTTGACGCGGCAGTGCTGCCCCATTTCCTCTCCGAGACCGAGGCCGTCCGCCAGGCGGACTGGACGGTCGCTCCCATCCCCGACGACTTGCAGGACCGCCGCGTGGAGATCACCGGGCCCACGGATCGCAAGATGGTGATCAACGCTCTGAACTCCGGCGCCAGCGTCTACATGGCCGACTTCGAGGACGCCAACAGCCCCACCTGGCAGAACCTGGTCGACGGGCAAGGGAATCTCTGCGACGCGATCGACGGTACGATCCGCTTCACCAGTCCGGAAGGAAAGGTCTATCGCCTCAACAAAACGACGGCCACGCTCATGGTGCGTCCGCGCGGGCTGCACCTGCCGGAAAAGCACGTCCGGCTGGACGGCAAACCGGTGCCGGGCGCCCTCTGGGACTTCGGCCTCTTCTTCTTCCACAACGCGCGAAAACTGCTGGACCAGGGGAGCGGTCCCTATTTCTACCTGCCCAAGCTGGAAAGCCACCTGGAAGCCCGGCTCTGGAACGAGGTCTTCCGCATGGCCCAGGACGAACTGGGCATCCCTCGCGGCAGCATTCGCGCCACGGTGTTGCTGGAGACCATTCCCGCCGCCTTCGAGATGGACGAAATCCTCTACGAGCTGCGGGACCATTCGGCGGGGCTGAATTGCGGGCGGTGGGACTATATCTTCAGCATCATCAAGAAGTTCCGCCAGCATCCCCGCTTCACCATGCCGGACCGCGCAGGTAACCATGACCGCGCACTGCATGCACTCCTACTCGCTGCTGGCGATCAAGACCTGCCACCGCCGGGGCATTCACGCCATCGGCGGCATGGCGGCGCAGATCCCCATCAAGAGCGATCCCCGCGCCAACGAGGAGGCGATGGAGAAAGTCCTTGCCGACAAGCAGCGCGAGGCGGGCGACGGCCACGACGGCACCTGGGTCGCCCATCCCGGCCTGGTCGAGGTCGCCAAAGTGTCCTTCGACGCCCGCATGCCCGAGCCCAACCAGATCCACCGCCGCCGCGACGACGTGCAAGTGACCGCCGACGACTTGCTCACCGTCCCCGAGGGCCAAATCACCGAGCGCGGGCTGTGCCAGAACATCGACGTGGGAATCCAGTACATGGCCGCCTGGCTGAGCGGCAACGGCTGCGTGCCGATCTACAACCTCATGGAGGACGCGGCCACGGCCGAAATCTCCCGCGCCCAGCTCTGGCAGTGGGTCCATCAGCCCAACGGCGTTCTGGCCGACGGCCGCAAGATCACGCCGGAGCTGGTGCGGTCGGTCTACCGGGAGCAGATGAACAAATTGGAGCAATCGCTGGGGGCGGAGCGGTTCGCCGGCGGAAACTTCGATCTGGCCAAGAAGCTGATCGAGGGCATTGTTCTGAATCGTGAGTTTACCGAGTTCATGACACTCGTGGGATACGAGTATTTGGAATGAGCCGTGGAGCGTAGGGTTGCGCTTTCGAGGCCAAGGGGGGGAAATCATGCGAGAGCGCGATGTTACGAGACTGGGACAATCCTGGCAGATCGACGATCGTTGGGAAGGCGTTCAGCGGCCTTACTCGGCCAAGGACGTGGTGCGGCTGCAGGGGGCCGTCAAGATCGAGTACACCATGGCCCGCCTGGGGGCCGAGCGGCTATGGACGTTGCTGCACACCGAGCCCTACGTCCGCGCCTTGGGGCGCAGACCGGGGCCCAGGCCGTGCAAATGGTCCAGGCCGGTTTGAAGGCGATCTACGTCAGCGGCTGGCAGGTGGCCGGCGACATGAATACTGCCGGGCAGACCTATCCCGACCAGAGCCTCTACCCGGTCGACAGCGTGCCGAACCTCGTGCGGCGGATCAACAACGCCTTGCAGCGGGCCGACGAGATCGCGCATAGCACGGGGATTACCGACCAGATGCCGTACTGGCACGCGCCCATCGTCGCCGACGCCGAGGCGGGCTTCGGCGGCGTGCTGAACGCCTTCGAGCTGATGAAGGGCATGATCGAGGCGGGGGCCGCCGCGGTCCACTTCGAGGACCAGCTTTCCAGTTCCAAGAAGTGCGGTCACATGGGCGGCAAGGTGCTCGTGCCTACCCAGGAGGCCATCGCCAAGCTGGTGGCGGCGCGGCTGGCCGCCGACGTCCTGGACGTGCCCGCCTTGATCGTCGCCCGGACCGACGCGCTGGGCGCCAAGCTGCTGACCAGCGACATCGACCCCCGCGACCAGCCCTTCCTCACCGGCCAGCGGACGGTGGAAGGGTTCCACGCGGTGCAGGACGGCCTGGAGCAGGCGATTGCCCGCGGGGTGGCCTATGCCCCCTACGCCGACCTGGTCTGGTGCGAGACCTCGACCCCGGACCTCGAGGAAGCCCAGCGGTTCGCCGACGCGATCCACGCCCGCTACCCGGGCAAGCTGCTGGCGTATAATTGCTCGCCTTCGTTCAACTGGAGGCAGTTGCTGGACGACCAGCAGATCGCCGCTTTCCAACGCAACCTGGCCGCGATGGGCTACCAGTTCCAGTTCGTCACCCTGGCCGGCTTCCACGCCGTGAACCTGTCCATGTTCGAGCTGGCCCACGCCTACCGCGACGAGGGCATGTTGGCCTATTCCCGGCTGCAACAGCGCGAGTTCGCCATGGAGCGGGACCATGGCTACCGGGCCGTCAAGCACCAGTCGTTCGTCGGGGCGGGTTACTTCGACACGATCTCGCAAATCGTCGCCGGCGGCCAGAGCTCGCTCTCGGCGCCTGAAGGGCTCGACCGAACAGGCACAGTTCACCGAGAAGACGCCGGTCTTCACCGAGGCGGAGATCCATCACGTCGCCAGCGACGACGTGGTGCCCGTCGCCGTATCCCCGAGCTTCACGGGCCGGTCATAGGAGGGATCAGAACCATGTTCGACGCATTCCAGCAAGCCGCGCAGGCGATCTTCCAGTCCGCCCTGGCCGAGGGCCGCTTGCACCGCAATCCCGGCTCCGACGACCTCAAGGCCATGGCCCTGGAGGAGCCCGAGGTCGGGAAGACCAAGTACGGCAGCATCTTCGCCGATTCCGAGCCCATGTCGCGGGCGGCCAAGATGACCCGCAACAACGTCGACAGCCGCTTCGGCGACGCCGAGCGGGCGCTGCTGGAGCAGGCCCAGCGGCGCTGGCCGGCCAGGAACTGGTGGCCGTCGAGGTGGATGTCGGCGACGGCAGCCAGGGGACCACCGCCCGGCTGATCGTGCCGCGGCGGTTCGCCCACGTGGCCTACGCCGGGCGGAAGCTCTTCCGGCCCACGGTTGCCGACATCCCGACCTACCAGGTGCTCATGTTCTTCGACGAGCAGTTCGAGCCCAACAAGTCCAGGCCGCTGCCGGAAAAGCAGATCACCATCCGGCTGGCCCACGCCGCTGACGGGCGGCTGGTCAAGTTCGTCCGCAACAGCAATTACTTCGGCGAGTGGAAGAAAGGCGTGTTCGCCGGGGAGAACTACCGGGCCAAGCTCGGCGGCGACGCCATTTTTCTCCATGCCGGCTGCCGCAAGGACACCTTGGAAAGCCGCCGCGGCGAGTACGTCACCCGTTACTCCCTCTTCGTGGCCTTAAGCGCCAACGGCAAGACCAGCACCACCTGCAAGGTGCTGGCGCAAAGGCCACGAGCGCTCCTGGCTGATCCAGGACGACGGCGGCACGCTGCACCGCAACGGCCGCTTTTGCGGCTTCGAAGCGGGCGGCCTGTTCATCAAGACCGACTGCCTCAACCCGGGCGACCAGCGCGAAGCCTACTATGCCTGCCTCCGCAGGGACACTTTCCTGGAAAACGTCTCCGTGCTGGAAGACGGCAGCATCGACTTCTACGACCTGGCGCGTACCAGCAACGGCCGGGCGGTCGTCGAACGCCGCGACTTCATGCACGCCGCCAACGGCATCAACGCCAAGCGGATCGACAACCTGTTCCTCATCACCCGCGGCAACATCATCCCCGCCGTCGCCCGATTGACCCACGAACAGGCGGCGGCCTTCATGGTGCTCGGGCAATCCATGGAATCCTCCGCCGGCGACCCTACCCAGGCCGGACAGATCAAGAACGAGTTCTTTTACGACCCCTTCCTCGCCGGCGACCGCGCCGAGCACGCCAACTTGTTCTACGAGATCTTGCTCGGCAACGCCCACGTCAATTGCTACTTGCTCAACACGGGCTGGGTGGGCGAAGGCGATTCCTACAAGGACATCACCCTGGCCGACACGATGGGCATCCTCGATTCGCTCTTCCGCGGCGGCGCGGAAGAATGGCAACTCTCGCAGCAGACCGGGCTGGTGATCCCACGCTCGATCCGGGCCGTCGATTCAATCCTCATGCGGCCCGAAAAACTCTTCCCCGCCGCCGACTTCGAGGCCCGCCAGCGGGCGCTGGATCGCCAGCGGGCGGAATACATGGACAATTTCCCCGGGCTGGACCCCAACATCAAGGCCGTTTTCCAGGCCCGCGCCGTCGCCCAGGTCGGCTGAGGTTTACCCTGAGGAAGAAGATCGAGGATTCGCTTCGGCGCGGCTATCTCGCACGACCCGGTCCAAAAGATAAGGGCACGCTCAGCGGGCCAGCTCCACCGTGAAGCTCTTGACCACCGCCTTCTGCCCGCAGTGAATCGCGTAGGTCTCCGCGGGCCGGACGGCCACGTGCTCGCTGGTTTGCGGTTTGCCGTCTTCCTCCCAGGCGTAAGTAATCTTCACCGGACGGAAACCGCCGAAGCGCTGCCGGTAGTCGGCGTCGATCCGCAGCCCGAAGAGCATGGCCGTGTTCACTTCGTGGCCGCTGAGCCGCAACTGGGCCTCTTTCTTTCCCGGCGGAATGTCGGCGAAGGTGAAGTAGCGGCTCGTGCCGGCGGTCGGTCCGCCCAGCTTCGCCACTTGCCGGAAGTGCTTGCCGCCGTCAAACGACAGCTCGACCTCGTACCCATCCCTCTTGTCGCGGGCTCGCCAGAAGGCGTTCATCCGCAGCCGCGTCATTTCGCCGGGCGTGGCGATGGGGAAGGTAATGGTTCCATGGGCGCCCGGTCTCATGCCGTCGGTCCTCATGCCGCCGGTCATGACGGGATGGAACGCCTTATAGAAGAGGTTCCTACCCTTGTCGCGGAGGTGGATGCTCGTGCCGCCTTCCAGCGTCACGGTCCCTTCGTACGGACCGGCCGAGAAGCTGATCTTGTTCTCACCCGGCAGCAAGGCCGGCAAGGGGGCTTGCGAGTGCTGGATGTCGTGGGAGATGGCCAGGGCGTCCAGCCCCGTGCCCTTGCCCAGCAATTGGAACTTGAGGCGATAATCGTAGCGGCGGTAACATTGCTTCTTGAGGTCCAACTGCCGGGGTCCCGAGGCGCCGACGCGGGCGATCTCGGTCCAATCCAGGCCGTGGTTGTCGCTAAAGGCGACGGCGATCGATCCGCCCGGGCCGACCACCGGCTGCAATGTCACCCGGCCGCTCAAGTAGACGTAGCTGGAGGGCATGTCGATCACCAGCACGCCGGGCATGGCCGGGTCCTTGACGTGAACGGCCGCGGGGGAAGAAGCGTCTTCTTCACGGGTGGCGAGGTTCTCGGCCACCAGCGCGCCGCGGCGAAACGCCCCGTCGGCCAAGGGGACTTCGTACTCCAGCGTGCCGTTGCCGATCCGCCCGGGGGCCACGTCGCCCAGCTTGCGGCACATCCCCAGCGGCGCAACGTCCTTGGCCAACGGATGATCTCCGGCGCCTTCGAGCTGGTTGACGTGCAGCCCGCGGTTGAACCAGTTCCGCGTCAGCCGCTCGCCCTCGCGCAACTGCACGTTCAGCTCGTAGCCCATCGAGCCGCCGTAGTCGAGGAGGAACTCCTTGCAATCGTACTCCTGCATGGTCGAGGGCCAGCCGTGCCAGCCGGCCATGTTGATGCCGTTGGCATCCCAGAACCGCTCCCCCGTCGACGCCAGCAGCGCGGGCCCTTTCTTCCAGCCGCCGTTGGCGGCGAACTGCCGCAGCTTGCCGTCGTTGCCGCGATAGCCCGGGTGCTCGGCGTGCCACTCCAAGACCGCCTTCTTGATGTCGGCGACCGAGGCGATTTTGCCGTCCGGATTGAGGAAGTAGTTCATCAGCGAACCGTCGACCGTGTGCCAGGAGTTGTCGTACTGTACCTCGGGAACGCTGTGCTGGGTGATGCTCCAACCGCGGGCTTCCAATCCCAGATAGCGGGCCAGCGTCTCCACGTGACTCGACGCGCAACAACACTGTCCGTAGCCGTAGACGTGAATCGTCTTGAAGACGTTGTGCACGTGGTCCTGGAGATACTCGTCGGGAGGATCGATCTGGTGGCGATACTTCACCACGGTGCGCCAGATCGCCAGCAGCTTCTCCTGGTCGCTCATGCCGGAGGTGATGTAAGTCCGCCTCCACGCCTCAGGGCTGGATACATCCTCGACCTTGTCGGACAGCACCTTGACGTGGCTGACGATCCCCACCTGCTTGGCGTCCTCGGCGGACAAACGCTCGCCGAGCGAGCCCAGCACCACCAGCGCCAAGCTCAACACCGCCATCTGAACCTGAGATCTCTTCAACACGGCTCTTCTCTCCTTGGAATCAGACGAACAACGGGAAAGTCTTCTTCTCGGTTTCATGGGCACTTCAACGCCCCTTGCCGCCGCGCTCGAGCAGTTCTCCCAGCTTGGCGTTGAAGTCCGGCGGAACTTTGTCTTGCGGAAAGATCGGCACGTTTGGCTCCTCCCCTCCCCGGCCGTGGTCTGGGCATCGATGGCAGAAACAAGGTTAGGGCCCCCTGTCACTTGGTCCATTTCACCCCGACGCCCGGGTTGAACCAGCGCGCGATTTCGCCGATCTTCGCATCGGTGACGGTGCCGTCATGGATATAAACCTGGTAGCGGGCTCGCAACGTCTGGCCCGCCTTGACGCTCATCGGCGCGTCGTAAAGGAAGTCCAGATTAAGGCCTTTGACGCCCCGCGAGTAGCACAGGCGGCTCTTGGCGGTCGCGGGATGAATGGCCACGGTCGCCCCGACGGGCTTGGCGTCGACCAGGCCCGTCTCGTCGATCCACCGGCTTACCGGAGGTTCCTCCGGGGGCGGGTCGTTACGGTGGTCCACGTCGCGATGCGGCTTGCCGTCGTCGTAGCTGAACACCAGGTTGGGTCGGTTGAAGGCCGCCGCGCCGCGAAGCTGCAGGCAGCTATAGAAATTCGGGCCGAGGACGATGTCGCCCCCCAGCGGCATGATGTGGTACTCCACGTCGAGCACGTTGACCCGGTCGCTCACCCGGGCGGAGCACGCGATCACGTCCTGCCGGAGCACGGGCTGGCCGCCAATGGTGAAGTCGTGGCTCGCTGCCAAGGCCGCGCAGACGGGCCCGCCGCGAGCATCGACTTTGCCCGGGGCGATCTTGGCGTTCGGGTCGCCATGCCAGAAGTTGCCCTTGAGCTGCTTGCCGCCGCCGGTCCACGTCACTTCGGTGAAGGCCAGGAACAGGCCGCGGTGGTGCAGGTGATCCGGCGGGGAGTCGTCGGTCACCGTGACGCCGGAGGGCGTGACCAGCGGATGGAAGAAGTTGCTCCGGTTCTGCTCCGGCTGGCCCGGCTTGACCCGGATGCCGCTGTAATAGACGGCCATCGGCTTCGCTGCGTCGCTGAGCGTGACGGTCCGGTCGTCCTGGGAAACGGCGTAGGGGCCGGCCGTCTCCGGCGAGACGATCTTCCCTACGCGGAGCGTCTTGCCCAAGCCGGCCGGCCGGACCAGCACGAGTTCGAGCCGGTCGCCGCCCAGCCAGGCCGGTTCCACCTGGGCCAGGACTTCGCGCCCATGCTCGTCGCTCAGGACCGCCGCCTGGCCGGGCTGGGCCGCCAGTGCCCCGGCCGGCACCGGAATCCGCAGCAGCGCGGCCACGTCGGGCCCGCCGCCGGACAATTCGATCGTTGCGGCCTGCGCCGCGCGGCCGCCAGCCAACACGCCGTCCACAGAGCTACCGTCCACTGTCTCATGGCAAGTCCTCTCATCGTAGTGTGCTTCGACAATAGAATCAGATGCCGAATCCGTCGCGATAATGTTTGCGAATGATGGGGTCCGCCTGGGGCGCATCGACCGCCCGCATGGCGGCGCCGTCCCATTGGATCCGTTTTTGCAGCCGCGAGGCCAGGTTGCCGACCAGCAGGGCCTCGGTGAACGGGCCCGAGTAGGCGAAACCGGCCTTGGCGTCCTCGGGCTTCCCCTGCTTGCAGGCCTCGATCCATTCGGCGCGATGGCCGATGGAGCGCGGAATCGTCCTGGGCGGCCGCTGAAAATCCTTCATCTTGCTTTCCGGGACCAGTCGCGGCGGCCCGGACCAGCCGCCGCAGAGGATCGTGCCGGAGTCGCCCACGAAATAAATGCCGTTGTCCTCCAGCCGGCGGTCCGGCTCGAGCCCGGCCGGGCGGGGCGGCAGCTTGCCGCCGTCGTACCAGGTCAGTTTCACCGCGGGCCGGTCCCCCTTCGCGGCGAACTCGTAAGTCAGGATCTGCCAGGCCGGGTAAGACTCCCTTTTCAGCGGGCTGGTCCGCGGCTCGACCGCCGTCGGCGCCTCCAGATCGAGGGCGTAGAAGGCCGGGTCCATGTTGTGAATGGCCATGTCGCCCAGCGCCCCCGTGCCGAAATCGAACCACCCCCGCCAGGCAACGGGACAATACCACGGATGATACGGCCGCTGGGGTGCGGCGCCGAGCCAGAGGTTCCAGTCCAAGCCGGCGGGAACGGGCGGACGGTCGCTGGGCCGGTCGCGATCTTGCTTCCACCAGTTGCCCGGCCGGTCGCTCCAGCAGTGGATCTCGCGGACCGGGCCGATCGCCCCGGCCTGGATCCACTCGCGGGTCAAACGCAAGCCTTCGCCGCCGTGACCGTTGTTGCCCATCTGCGTCACCAGGCCGGTCTCCTTGGCCAAGCGCGTCATGACGCGGGCCTCCTCGATCGTATGGGCCATGGGCTTCTCGACGTAGACGTGTTTGCCCGCCCGAAGCGCCGCCACCGTAATCGGCGCGTGCATGTGGTCCGGCGTGGCAATCATTACCGCGTCGATGTCCTTGCGCTTCTCCAGCAGCATGCGGTAGTCCTTGAAGACCTCGGCCTTGGGATACGTCTTGAAGGTGTGGGCGGCGTACTTCCCATCGACGTCGCACAGCGCGACGATGTTCTCGACCGCCATCTCTCTCAGATCGCCCGCGCCTTGGCCGCCTACGCCGATGCCCGCCAGGTTGAGCTTCTCGCTCGGCGCCTTGTGGCCCGGCCCACCCAGGGCGCACCGGGGAACGAGATGGAAGCTGAAGGCTGCCGCGGCAGCCGTAGCGAGGAAACGGCGACGGTGAATCATGGCCGATGGCTCCATAAACAGCGGTTCGGGCTTGCAGGCCGCAATGGCATCCACGATAGTAGCATGGCACGATCTGCGAATCAAGCAACTTGACGGGGAACGAGCGGGGAGTTATTAGTAGGGGTGCAATGGTTCACAGTCCGTAAAGTAGCAGGCACACTCCGTGTGCCGTCCGCCCCTGGTGGCGTAGACAGCGGACGGCACACGGAGTGTGCCTGCTACTTTGGGCAGGGAAATGTGCAGCGACACCAGCCGGTAGAAAAGGCCCATGCCAATGTCTCCCAAGTGCTTCGTCAAGGCAGTGTTGGTCGTTTTGCTCCTCGCCTCTGCCGCGGAGGCGCAGCAAGTTGTCTCGCTCATTCCCCTGGACATCGTCGTCGAAGGGGAACCGGACGCAACCTTTGACAACGGGCAGGAGTTTCCCGGCGCCAAAGGCTCGCTCTCTGTCGTCCAGGACCTGCCGGAGAAAGGCCAGGCCTGCCTGAAGCTCGCCGGCGACTTCACCAAGGGCGGCGCGTACGTCCAAATAATCAAGGACCTCAAGTCGCTGGAGATCAACGACCTGGCCGCCATTCGCCTGCGCGTGAAGGCCGAGCACGCCGGCACCGTCACGGTCCGGCTGGGCGACGGGACCGGCCAGTGTCACCAGCAGAAGGGCGTGAAGCTCCAGGACGACGGAAAGTGGCACGACCTGGTCATCAAGCCCTCGGAGGTGGCCGGCGGCGAGCACTGGGGCGGGGCCAACGACGGGAAATGGCACGGCTCGCCGAAGTACCTTGCGGTCCTTTTGAGTGCCGACGCCGGCGACAAGGGGAAGCTGCCCGTGCTCTACCTTGCCAACGTGGGGATCGATGCGATTCAGCCGGCCGTCGTCCAAGCGGCAACTTTCAAGGCCGATTTTGAGCGGTCCGACAAGTTGCCTGGCGGCTGGATCATTCAGGGGAAGGTCGTCGTCGACAACAAAGAGGCGTTTAAGGGAAAGCACTCCCTGCTGTTCGAGCGCGCGGCGCAACACGAGGACGATCCGTGCTCGGCGGTCAGTCCCACGTTCCAAGTGGCGGCGGGGACGTGGGAGATCGCTTTCGGGGCCAAGTCGGACCTGGTCTCGCCCGACTCTTCTTACCAGGGGATTGTAATGCTGGAATGGATGGACGCTTCGGGGAAAGCGGTGGGCTCCGTCTCGCTGGCGGAACTATTCAAGCAGCGGAACTGGCAGGCGGTCAGCAAACGGCTCCAGACGCCCGCGGGCGCGGCCGCGGCGCGGTTCCGGGTGGAATTGCGGAAGACCTCGGGAAAATTCTGGGTCGATGAGATCTCGGCGTCCTATGTCGCCGCAGCCCCGCGCAAGGACAAGCGCGTCGCGGCGATCCTCTTCTCGACCGCGCAGATGGGGAACATGCTCTTCCCCGACGACAAGCGGCTGGTCACCGCGACGGTGCGCGCGACGAAGCCCTTGAAGGACGCTCAGTGCGAGCTTTCTTACGTCGTGCGCGATTTCTGGGGGGCGGAGCAGACCGCGGCCGGGAAGGCGGCGCTGGTGAAGACTGGCAAGAAGGGAAATTGGATCGAGTACGACGCCGCGCTCGACCTGAGCGAAGCGCCGCTGGAAGTGGGGCGCTACTACGAAATCCATGCCGAGGTGGCCCAGGAGAACGACCTGCCCTTCCGCAATTACACTTCGTTGGCGATCCTGCCCGAAGCGGCGACGAAGAAGTGCAGGCCGCAGGAGGTTCCCTTTACCGGCCGCGACTGGGACAACCGGATCGGCGAGCGGTTCATCCTTTCGGACCGGATCGGAATTCGCATCTGCGGCATCTGGGGCGGATGGTCGGCCGACCCGCCCTACACGCCCTACGCCCCCGGCATCGAGTTGTGCCAGAAGCTGGGAATGGGCGTACTGACCGGCGCGCCGACGCACGACATCCAAGAGCACGCGCCGGGCTACCAGAAGTACGATGAAAAGGCGCTGCGGCAGGGAGTGCGCAACTGGCTGGCCGCATTCGGCAAGGTCCGCCCCACGGTCATCTCCTTGGGCAACGAGCCGCACGGCGACGACGCACGAGTGCAGGAGAGCATGAGGGCCTATCGCATTGTCTACGACGAGGTGAAGAAGATCGACCCCAGCGTGATCGTGCTGGCGACCTCTTCCGGGCCGGAGGAGCGATACTTCAAGTACGGCGTCCAGGACTGCTGCGACGCCTACGATTTCCACATCTACGAAAGTTACGTGGACGTGCGACGGGCAATCGAAACCTACCATAAGCTGTTCAAGAAGTACGGCGGCGCCAAGCCGATCTGGTCCACCGAGCTGGGACTGAACGCCCAGGGCATGACGCGGCAGGCGGTGGCCGTGGAGATGATCAAGAAGTTCACCGTCTTCTTCGCGGCCGGCGGAGCCAGCGCGTCGTGGTTCGACCTGCTCTATCCGGACGCGGCGGGCACGCTGGCCAACGACAACTCGTCGGCCTTCAACGTCTTCGACTGCCGCTATTGCCGCTACGCGCCCAAGCTGGATGCGGTGACCTACTACAACATGGTCAACGCGATTTGCACCAAGAAGTTTGTGGAGCAGAAGCAGTACGCCGGAGGAATCCACGCTTATCTCTTCCGCGACCGCGCCGGGCAGTGCCTCCAGGTCCTTTGGGCCGACAAGGGCCGCGCCGACGTGGGCCTGCCCCTGGCCGGCGTGGACGCCGTGCAAACCATCCGCGTCGATGGCCGCAGGACCGAGATGCACTCCGCCGGCAAGGGTCTGACCCTCAGTGTGAGCGAAGATCCCGTCTTGCTGCTCTACAAGGGCGGGACCGGCCTGGCCGACGCCCTGGCGCCGCCGGCGGCGTCGCTCGCCTCGATCCCGTCAGCCATTATCAAGGGGGCCGCGGTGCCGATGACCCTATCGCTCAACGGCACCACCCCGGACCGCATCCAACTGCTGACGCCTCCCTTCTGGACCGCCAAGCCGGCGGGCGCAGGTATCCGGTCCGGTAAAGACGACGCTCACTTTCGCCGTCACCTCGCCGCTTCTGAGCGAAGTCCGCCAGGGCGACCTCTTGGTTCCCATCCGGGACGCCGCCGGGAACCTCTGCGGGCAGCTCTCGGCCCTGGTGCCCGTCGCGGGACGGCTGACAGCGAAGATCCTGCCGGAACCCGCCCGGGGCGACAAGCCGGCGGGCGTCAGGCTGCTGGTCAAGAACAACGGGCTCGACAGGCAGGAGATCACCTGGCAGTTGGCCCTGGTGAGCGAGACGCCGATCGTCAACGGGGTGTATGAGAAGCCCACGTCCGCCAGCGCGTTCTTCCAGCCGGCCGCCGACGGTACGGCCACGGTGGATGCCGAGAGCGAATCGGCGATTGTCGTCCCGCTGGCGGGAATCGACCCGTTTGCCGTCTACAAGGTGAAAGCCACGGTGACCGACGCCTCGGGCCGCGCAGTGGAAAGCCAGCGGAACGTGGCGGGGTTCGTCGGCGTGCCCAAGGCCAGGTCTCCGCTGAAGCTGGACGGCAAGCTCGACGAGGCAGCTTGGAAGGGCTGCCCGGTGGAAATGATCAATGAAGCGCGGCAGTACCGCGTCATCACTCCCGGGGACCCGCAGAAAGTCAAATGGAACGGCCCCGACGACCTCTCGGCCAAGGTGCGATTCCTCTGGGACGATCGGTACCTGTACGTCGGCGTGGACGTCAGGGAGCGCGTCTTCAACAATCCCATGCCCGACGACATGCTCTGGGCCCAGGACGGGCTGCAATTCATCGTCGATCCGGCCCGGTCCGAGGCGGAGAAACCGGGCAAGTACGACTATTCCATGGGGCTCTCCCACGCCAGCGGCAAGGGCAAGGCGTGGTGCCATCTTTCCGGCAACACCGCCACGTCCACGGGCGAGGTCAAAGACATCGTCGTGGCCACCCATCGCGCCGCGGACGGCACCGGCGGCATGACCTACGAGGTCGCCATCCCCTGGAACAGGCTGGCGCCCTTCAAGCCCCGAGCGGGCGCCAATCTCGGCTTGACCGTGACGCTGAACGAGGACAACGGCAAAGGCGGCCGGCACAGCATCATGGGCTGGTTCGGCGACGTGCAGTCGAAAAGCGTGGAGGTCGTCGGAGACTTGATCCTGGAGGAATAGCGGCCACCCGCGGTTCGATCACCGTTATGAGTAGCTTCCCAGTTGGAAAAGAGCAAGTGAGACTCCGATGAAACGGCAAGTGTTCGAATTGATCGCGTCGGTTCTGATCCTGTCGCGCTGTTTCTCCCTGGCGGCCGACGACAAGCCTCAAGCGGTCGCACCGCTGAAACTCCAGCAGATCATCTCTCGCGAGGATCCCCTGTTCGACTGCCAGCGCGCGAGCCTGACGATCGGGCGCGACGGCATGGTCTATCTCACGTCGCCGGCGCACGACGGCGGCTATATCCTCCGCGTCAGCCGCGATGGCCGGGACAAGCTCGGCGGGGCATTGATCGAGGCCATCCACAACGCCACCGCCGACGCCGGCGGCCTGATCGCCACCGCCCACGGCCATTTCGCCCGCCAGGTGGCGATCTACGACAAGAAGTTCCACAAGACCCTTGCGGTCACCGATTTCCTCGTCAGCGACCAGGTCGGCTGGGATGCGCCCGGCGATGTCGAGGCGGGGGCCGGCGGCGACTTCTACGGCCTGGACCAGCATCGCGACCGCATCCTCCAGCTCAACGCCGGCGGCAAGATCGTCAGGGCCTACGCGCTGCCGCACGTTGACAAGTGCCCGGCGCAAGCTTTCCGCGTCTGCGAAAAGGCGCAGGCTTTCTACGTCGTCTATTGGGGCAAGCCGGAAGTGCAGTGCCTCGGCTTCGACGGCAAACTGAAATGGGAGCGCAACCTGGGCGTCTCGTCCAATACGTACGAAGGCGACAACGGCGGCTTCGACGTGGACCCCGACGGCGTGCTGTACACCATCAGCTCGCAAGACACCGTGCTCCGCAAGACGGGGCTGGACGGCAAGCCCGCCGGGGAAATCAAGCTGAACGTCCCGCCCCAGCGGAAGCTCGCCGAGGGCATCCGCGGCATGCGACTCTGGGGCGGCGAAGCCTTGCTTCGCGGCCGGCACCCCATCGAGTTGTTCCAGGTCTACGACTTGTCCAGCGGCGCGCTGAAGCGTTCGGTGAACATCGATCACGAGCGGCTGACCGTGACGGCCCAGGGCGGACCCTGGATCGCCGGCGAAGCGGTGGGTTTTGCCATCGAGTTCGACGGCGGCGGACGCCGGATCAAGCCCCGGTGGCGCGTGTGGGCCCGGCCCTTCGGCGTGCTGGACTATCACGAGCTGAAACTGACCGATGGCAAGTTGCTCCTTCCCGAGGACCTTGCGGGCCTGTACCAGATCAAGGTGACGCCCGAATCCACGCCCTGGCAACATGGCGCCACAGCGAGCGAGTATAAGGTGCAGACGCTTGTGGAAGTCCGCGCGGCGGGCGCCCATGGCAGCGCTGCGACCTCGACGCCACTGGGCCGCGTGTACTTCGGGCGCGGTGAAGAGATTCCGCTGACGATCTACCTCCGCGGCAACGTCCCCAGCGCTGCCGGGGTGGCCGCCGGGGCTAACAGCGCTGCCGGCGTGGCCGCCGGGGCTAACAGCGCTGCCGGCGTGGCCGCTGCGGCTGACAGGACTGCACCCGATAAGGAGACGGAACTGACCATCACCTTGCGCGACGGCTCCCAAACGCTCGCCACCGCCAAAGCCAAGTTCGACCCGGCCGCCAAGGAAATCCGCTTCACGCTTCCCAAGTTGCTGACCGCGCGGCTGCGGCCGGGCCTTTACCTGCTGGGCGTGGCCGGCAAGGATTTGACCTGCGTTTTTCAGCCCTTGGTGATCGGTCCGGGCATGAGGCCCGCGTCGCTGCTGACGGTGATCTATGGCGACTACCGTTGTACCTACCCGCAGGCCAATGCCTGGGATGCCCCGGACATTGCCACGGCCGCCTTCCGTCGCAGCGAGCGACTGGGCTTTAACCTGATGGTGGATCACCTCGGCCACCCCGGGCAGATGGGCGACTTCTCGCTCGCCGCATCCCGCGCCGAGGTCGCCGATTTGATGAAGTCGCTGGAGGCCGATCGGCGCACCGTCTCGCCCGAGAAGCTCGTCACCGCGCCGTCGCTGCTGCAAGCCATGAGCGGATACAGCGCCTCGGGAATCCGCCAGATGGCCATCCTGATGGGCAACGATGCGGGGCTGCCGCTGGGCGGTCCCGGCTTCGACTCGCGCACGCCCGAGCAGGACCTCAAGGACCTGGCCACGACCACCGAGGCCCTGAAGGGTTATCCGGCCTTCCGCGGCTGGAGTTGGGCGTCGAACTGGTGGGTCTTCGGCGATCGCGGCGCGGCGGCGGCCAAGACGGCCCAAGAGAAGGCCGCTTGCGCTGCAGCGCTGAAGAAAGCGGCGGCCACCGGCGCGTGGGACGACCTTCTCGACAAGGTCGCCGGCTATCGGCTCTCCTATGCCGTGGACGCGCAGGCGATGTTCAACAAGAAGCTCAAGGAACTGGCGCCGGACCGGGTGACCGCCGTGGCCTGCCCGTTCCGCAACGTCGAGTCGTATCCGCCGATCACGCTTTCCAACGTCGATGAGACCGACCTGCAGGCCCAGTGGGAGCAGGTCGAGCTGCCGTACCACGGCCCGTTCGGCGTCGACTTCTACAAGCGGCCGGGCAAGAGGGCCTGGGGCCATCCGGAGGTTTGGAACGACGCCGGCACCGGCGACCAGATCCTCACCACGCTCTGGCAAATGGTGATGCGCGGCGCCGACGGCGTCGGCTGCTCCGACCCCGTGCCGCCCTGGCACTTCGCGCTGGCGGGCAACAGCGACGATCCGCGCATGTCCTCCAACGGCACGTGCAGCGTCTACCGCAGTCTTAACGCAGTGCTCAAGGCGTACGGGCCATGGCTCGTTTCCCTGCACAACCACGACAAGGTGGCCATTGTGGCCAGCGGGCGGATGTACAAGATCGACGATTGGGTGGGCGCGACGGGGCGGCATTTCGCCCGCGTCATGGAGGCCTATATCGCCTGTCTGCACGCGCACCGGCCGGCCAGCATCGTCTTCGCCGAGGACCTCAAGCCCGACACGCTGAAGCAGTACGAGGCGGTGCTGGTGGTCGGTCAGACGGTCCAGATGGAGCCGGTGCTCGCCTCGGCGCTGAAGGCCGCCAAGCAAGCCGGCGTGGCCGTCTTCACCGACGGGACCTGCCGCGCCGAGTTGGTCAAGGATTTCGTCCCGCTGGGATTGTCGTTTGACCATTGGGAAAAGGACCCAAGCCTGGCCGCCGACGATCACGCCTTCTGGCGAACGGCCGCTTATGCCAAGGCCGCCGCTCCCCTGTTGGCCAAGGCGTTGGCCAAGGTCCGGCCGGCCGCGGAAGTGGAGAACCCCGAGGTCTTCATCAGCGAGCGGCGGGCGGAGGACGGCCGGTACCTGTTCGTGGTCAACAACACCACCTTCGGCGATCTGGAGCCGGGACACCTGTGGCGCGTCACGTTGTCCTGCGCCAGCCTGGTGCCGCAAGTCGTGCCGCTGAAGCCCGAAGCCATCGAGGGCCGGGCCGTCTATGACGTCTTCGCCGGGAAACAGGTTCAACCGGCCGGCGGCGTGTTGCAAGCCGACTGCCGCAACATGCCCGCCCGCGTCTTCGCTATTCTCCCGGCTGCCATCGCCCGCGTGGAGATCGACTCACGAAGCGAAGTCGAGCGCGGCAAGGCGATGCGATGGGAGGTCCGGGTGCGGGACGGCGCGGACAAGGCGATCGCGGCGGCCGTGCCGGTCCGCGTCCGCCTGCTGGCGTCCGACGGCGGCGTGTTGGACCAGCAATATGTCTCGGCGGCGTCCCAGGGCGCCGGCGGCGAATTCATCCTGCCGCTCAACGCGCCGGGGAGCGATTTGTCGTGGAAGCGGTTGAGCTGTTCAGCGGCAAGCGGGCGACGCTGAAGTTCGCCCTCCAGGACGCCGAGTTGCCGCTGGACCTCTTGAACTTGAGCGATGCCTCGGTAGGGAATGCCCTCCGTGTTCCGGGAAGCGGGAAAATCGTCGCTGCGCAGGCTACTACCGACGTAGGACGGATTGCTAATCCGTCCGGCCACGAAGCACATTCCTCGGACGGATTAGCAATCCATCCTACGGGAAATCCGACACCTGATTTCACCCCGGCCGACGAGTCGTTCGGCCCGCACGTCCGCGACCTGGTCGTCACCGATGGCGGCAAGCTGGCGGTGATGAACACCATGAACTGGGACCACAACCTCTACGCCGTGGACGTGGAAACCGGCGCCATCCGCTGGCGGCAGCGGGCGGGGCACTACTTCGCCTTCGGGCCGACGGCGCTCGGCAGCGGATTGGCCGTGCAGGGCTTCGATATGCAAAGCGCCCAGGGCTACCATCTCTACCTGGTGGGGGCGGACGGCCGGCTCCAGCGGCGATTCGCGCTTTACGGCCTGCCGCAGCGCCTGCCGCACCGCTTCGTTCCGGCTCTGGTCCGCGATCACGTCAACAGCTTCGCCGTCGGCGACGGCGGCCGTTGGGTCGCCAGCGCCGGCGATCTGGGACTGGCGGTCTGGTCCGCCGACGGCCGCGTCCTTTGGCAGCAAGATTGGTTCCGTCGCCAACGCCACCCCGGCAAGCTGCTGGCCCTGGACGCGGACACGCTCCTGGTGATCGAGGGCACGGTCGCCACCGCCTACGGGGCGTCCGACGGAAAACCCAGGTGGCAGCAGCCGGTGGGCCGCAGCGGCGAGGTCCGCATCGCGCGCTGCCAGCGCCGACGCCAAGACCTGCGTGCTCTACAACATCGCCGACGGCGGGAAACTGTTCGTGCTCCGCGACGGCAAGATCGTCCGCGTGATTCCCACTGCCGCCGAGGATTTCAGCCTTTCCACCGACGGCTCGTTGGTGGCCGTGGTGACCGAGGACCTGTTGAAGCTCTACTCCGTGGCCGACGGGTTGCAGTGGGTCTTCCACGGCGACGACTTGCTGCACTCCCCGCGTTTCTCCGGCGACGGGCGGCTGGCCGTCGCCAGCAACCTGGGCACCGTCTATGTGACCGACCTCGAGGGCCGCGCCCTGCTGGAGAAGGACATGAAGGCCCTGGCCGTGCCCGCCTGGCTGGCCGAGGGCAGCCTGATTTTGGCCACGTGGGAAGGGGCCGTGTGCAGGCTCGACAAGAGCTATGCCCCAAAGTGGCAAACCCGCCTCACGCCCGAGGCGTCGGACATGCGCGGCAAGATCCTGGCCAGCGACGGCGCGCCCACGACGGCGATGACGGGCTGGGGCAACGCTGCCCAGAAGCCGGCCGACCTCTCGGCGAACCTGCTCGCCAAGACCACGCCCATGATCCGCCTGGTCACCTCCCAAGGCACGACATCTTTGACCGACACGCCCCGCCAGAAGGTCGCCATGCTCTACGACGGCAAGGCCGACGCCCCAGCCGAGCCGTGGATTCCCTGGAGCATGGTGGGCACGTTCGCCGAAACCTCGCCGCTGAACTACATCCTCATCGACGCCTACCGCACGCAGATGAAGGTCGCCGGCGTGACGCTTGTCGAGGATCCCAAGCACCCGGAGAGCTGGCTCCGCGACGCATCAATCGACTACTGGGACGCGGCCAAGGAGCTCTGGGTGCCGATCCAGCCGCTGCGGTCCGACGCGGCGGTACACACCCACATGTTCGCCAAACCGGTCGAGGCGGCGCGGTTCCGCCTGGTGCTCCCTTGGGGCGTCTGCGGCAACACGCGCCTGGCGGAAATCGTCTTCCACGGCGAGGTTTTGGGCTGCTCGCACCCTGACGTGGTCGCCAAGCGCCCGCTGGCGGTGCTCTTCGATGAGCAGGAGGACATCCGGCAGGACATTTACGCCGGGGAGGGACTGGCGATCTCGCTGGAGGGCGCCTACAGCGGCGGGCGGTGCCTGACGCTCACGCCGCCGGCCGGCGGCCAGGTCGCCTCCGGCCATCCGTGGCGGGAGCAGTTCGGCGAGTCGGTCCGCAATTGGGACTTCGAGATCGTGGAGCATCCCCAGCCCGGCCAATACCGCTGGGTCCAGTTGGCTTGGAAGGCGCTCTCGCCCCAGACCAAGGGAATGTCGGTAAAGTTGAGCGACGGCGGGTACGGCGGCTACGTGATCGCCGCCGGCGAGCCCACGGCGTGGGACGGCGCGACGATCGTCAAGAAGGTCGATGCGCCGCCCTCCGCCTGGCGGATCGTCCGCGTCGACCTTTGGGCGGCGTCCAAGAGGGCCTGGCGGCTCCGCAGCCTGCAGTTGGGCGCCAAGGGCGGCGGCGCAGCCTTCGACCAGATCGTGCTCGGACGGACCGAGCAGGACCTTCCTGCCGAGAAAAGGTAGTTCGCCATGAACGGGACTGCGGGACCAGACCCGGAGGAAATGGCCGGCCGGGATCGCGTTTTCCGGGCCATCGAAATGCGAAGTCCCGACCGGATTCCGGTCGTCTTCTGGAATCGCGATCAGGCGCGAGGGGACGTAATGCTCTACCACTTGTCGCTGGGAATGCCTGGCGACGGCTCGGTCAACGCCTGGGACTGGTCGGTCAACGAGTGGGGCTACGTGCTGGAAAAGCTCGGCGACGGCACCATGGGCCATCCCCTGGCGCCGGTCTACCGCGAGCTGCCCCGCGCCGAGGAGATTCGCGTGCCGACCCTGCGGGAAGAGGAGCGGATGTCGGCCGTGCCCGCCTTCGCCCAGGCCTGCGGCCACCGCTACCGCCTGGCCAGCCTCGATCTCAGCGGGTTTACGGTCTACACGTTGTTGCGCGGCTTCGCCGAGGCCATGCAGGATTTCCTCCTCGACCCGGCAGGGTTTGCGGTCCTCATGGATCGGATCGTGGACTTCGAGTGCGAGTTGATGCGGATCGCCGCCCGGCACGGCTTTCAGGGGTTCCATTTTGCCGACGACTGGGGCACGCAATCCGGCCTGATGGTCTCGCCGGCCCTCTGGCGGCGGCTGTTCAAGCCCCGCTATGCCCGCCAGTTCGCCTTGGCCCATGAGCTGGGACTGCACGTCTGGTACCACTGTTGCGGCGAGTTCCTGGCGATCATGGAGGACTTCCACGAGATCGGCGTGGACGTGCTCAACATCGCGCAGCCCAACGTGAACGACATCGCGGAAGCGGGGCGCCGCTTGCGAGGCCGGCAGTGCTTCATGGTGCCGATCAGTTACCAGACGGTGTCGATCCGAGGCACGCCCGAGGAGATCCACGCCGAGGCGCGACGGCTCTACGATTGCCTGGCGGTTCCCCAAGGCGGCTTCATCGGCTACGTCGAGGAGTACCATGTGATGGGCATGTCGGAGGAGAACTACCGCGCGTGCGGCGACGCTTTTTCTCGACTTGTTCCGGGAGCAAGACAGTGTACTGTTGCAGCAAATGGTCAATCGTGATGGTCGTGGCCCTGGTGCCGGCCTTGCTGGCTGGGGCGAGTCGGAGCCGGGCCGCCCAGAGCGAGCCCTGCGGCGTCGTGGCCAACGTGAAGGTCGTTTCCGACAAGGTGAAAAACGTCTCCAGCCTGGAAGCCTGGAAGAAGTCGTACATTCGCGAGGGCATGAGCGACGGCGACAAGGCGCTGGCCGTCTGGGAATCCGTCGTGGCCCACCAGTACCAGGACACTCCGCCGAAGGAGTTCCTGCACAACGAGGGCGACGTGTACGACGCCCTGAAGATGTTCAACGTCTACGGCTATTCCTATTGCGGCGTGGCGGCGTGCGAGATCGCGTCCTTGGCGCGCTACGTGGGCCTCAAGGCCCGGGTGACGACGATCGTGGCCCACGTCGTGCCCGAGGTCGAGTGGGGCGGCCAATGGCACATGCTGGACGCCTCGCTGGTGAACTTCTTCGTCCTCAAGGGTCAGCCGGCCGACGCGCGTAGCGGCCGTTTCTCGCGGGCCCTGACGAACTACGCCGTGCCCAACGGAAAGATCGCATCGATCGCCCAGATCATCGCGGCCGTCAAGCAGTGGTATGCGAAGCACCCGGAATACCTGGTTCGGCCCGAGGGTCCCCAGGGCCCGGCCAAGGGCGACGACGCCAAACTGCGGAAGCTCCACGCCCAGGGCGGCTGGCAGGGCTGGAAGCAGGGGCCCGCACTGCTGACCGATTGCCCCTTCTACGACGGCACCGGATGGCTGCCGGCCCACACCCACGGCTGGTACTCCACGATGCAGGAATACGACGGCAGCCACTGCGCCCTTACGAGGCCGGCTATTCGATGGGCTACAAGGTGAACATCCAGTTGCGCCCCGGCGAGCGTCTGACCCGCAACTGGTCGAACCGGGGCCTGTTCGTCAACATGGACGGGACGGCCGGCACGCCCGGGGCCCTGGCGGGCAAGATCGGCGAGGGCTTCATGGCCTATTGCCCCAAGTTCGGCGACCTGGCCCCCGGCCGCATCGGCAACGGCACTCTGGAGTACCACGTTCCGCTGGACGCCGGCCTGGCCCGCAGCGCCTGGCGGATGGAGAACCTCCGCGCCGCCGGCGGCAAGCTCCGCCTGGAGGACGACTCGAAGCCGGGGGTCCTGGAGATCCGCAACCCGTCGAGCTATGTGTACCTCAAGGGCGAGGCCTCGCTGGCCGCAGTCGTCGGTCCCGGCGGGTCCGTCGGCCTCGATTTCAGTGACAACAACGGCCTCGATTGGCGCGAGCTGGGCACGCTGACCGCCACAGGAGCACAAACGATCGACCTCGGCCGGCTGATCCTTCGCCGCTACGACTACCGGCTGCGGATCGTGCTCCGCGGCAAGGGCACGGGCCTGGACAGCCTGGCCTTCCGCCACGACATTCAGCACTCGCAGCGGCCGCTGCCCGCGCTGGACAAGGGCGAGAACACGATCCGTTTCACGGCCGGTGCGCAGGAAGGCACCGTCACGATCGAAGGCGCCGGCGATCCCGGCAACCGGGGCCGGCAACTGGTCTACACCGATTTCCATCCTCGCACGCGGAACCTCCAGGGCCACGTGATGATCGACCCGAGCAAACCCGACGGCGAGCTGAGCTATACCGTCCAGACGCCGGGCGACATGACGCGCATGAACATCCTCACCCACTACCGCGCCCGCGACCGGCGCGGCGGCTGGGACGTGCAGGTATCCTTCGATGGCGGCAAGAGTTTCCGCAGCGTGAGCAAGTGCCGGGGGCCCGTCGTGGCGATGGGCAATTACGTCGAGGTGCAGGAGATTCCTCCCGGCACTCGTTCGGCCGTCGTCCGTTGGCTGGGCACGACCGGCTACAACGCCACCATGATTTTCAACCACCGCATCGACGCCGACTACCAGTTGCCCCATGCAGGCTTCCGGCCGGTAAAGATCACCTACCTGTGGCAAGAGGGCGGCGTGATGAAGCGCGACGAGCATATTGCCCGCCGGGCCGCCGAGACCTACACGATCCGCTGTGCGACCCGGCCGGCGATGAAAGCGATCGTGCTTGAATTAGCGAAGATTAGCGGGGATTAGTGTTCTGCCTTTCGGCTTCTTCCTTTGAGGGGGGCTGTGGGCCGAAATGTGTCAGATCGAGGCCAAATTCTCGTGCGCGATTTCCTTTTTTTTACCACACGGGGGATCGGCCGTATCCCCCGGATGGTTCCCGCCGGCGGTTGCCGTCGCCCCATCTTTCTTGCGGGCAAGCAGTTAGGCCCGAACGCCCGTTTGACGAGTGTAGGAGTATACGACAAACGCTCCGTTGAGAAGGCGCGACCTGTATTCTTTCACCGGACAGTTTCCGACCAAATGTATTTTCTTCAGGGCGATATTCCACCTCATGTCTTTTCTTCGGGACGATATTCGACCCAAAGTCTTTTCTCCAGGGTGATATTCGACCCAAAGTCTTTTCTTCAGGGTGATTTTTGGCCCGATGGCGCACTGCCCGGGAGGGGGGTTGACTCGTTTGCGAGAGCCTAACCATTTAGCCCATTCTTTCCAGTATACGCGCCCGTCCTCTTTAGACTTCCTCAGATGGAAGGTCGCCGAACCAGGTTTCTGACAATTTTTTGGGGGGTGTGCTTGACAAGCTGAATCGCGCCGATGAAAATCGGGGTCGTTATCCCTGCCGTAGTGGGGTTACGGCTGGAGTGCTAGGGGTAGGTAAGAACCCTATGATCGAGCCGGAAGGGGTGCCCCATGCTTATGCTCAACGGTTTCCGTTTTCCAAGATGGGCCAAGCAATCTAGTCGTCGCACCACGAGACCGCGACAAAGCGTTCTCGGCTTGTCTCTGCGGCAACGCCGGTTGGTCTGCGAAGCGTTGGAGGACCGACGCTTGCTGAGCGTCGTCACCAATGCGAATGACAGTGGCGCGGGCAGTCTCCGCGCGACGATCTTGGCGGCTGCGGCAGGCGATACGATTACGTTTTCCCCCGGCCTCGTCGGGCCGATCAAGTTGACCAGCGGTGTTCTGGAGATTTCAGAGCCTCTCACGATTCAAGGCCCCGGGGCCAGTCAGTTGACGATCGACGGAACGAACAACGGGGGCCACGGCGTGTTCCAGGTGGACGCCGGCATTCGCAATGTGCAGATTTCCGGTCTTACGGCAAAGACCGGGGCCTACTACGACGCCATTGCCAATGACAGCGGCTACCTCAATGTGGCGGGCTGCACCCTTTCCGGCTATGACGGCATCTACTTTGACACTACGGAGGGAGGCTCGTTGACGGTCAGCAACTCCAACCTCTCCGGCAACGCCGACCGCGGCATCTATTTCGATGGTTACGGGGGAGCAGCATCGGTTCCGGTGTCCATCACGGGTTGCAGCATCTCGAACAACTCGGGAACCGGCCTTTACACCTATGACGAGGCCACCAACCTTGTCATGTCAGTCCAAGGCTGCACCATCTGCGGAAATTCGAGCACCGGCATAATGAATGCAGGAACGTTGACGGTCAGCGACAGCACGATATCGGGAAACGGGGACGGCGGCCTAGTGAATTTTGACCTTGCGGGTACGGCGACGCTGGTTAACTGCACGGTTTGGGATAATTCCGGCGGCGGGATCTCCGGAGGCGATGGCAGGTCGTTGACTTTAGATAACTGCACGGTGTCCCAAAACCACTCGTCGGGCAGCGGCGGCGGAATTTACTCCGGCGCAGGCGGAAGCCTTGGTGGAACGGTAACGCTCAACAACTCGATCGTTGCCTACAATTCCAGCAGTTCTGGGCCCGACGTCGATGGGCTCGTCACTGCCAACTACTGCCTCATCGGAGACCCGTCCCAGGCAACATTCACCTCCACGGCCACCGATCAAATTGGCACCCACGCGACGCCCCTCAATCCGCAGATTGCCTGGCTCGGCGGCGAATACGGTGGGCCGACGATGCCCGATGGTACCACAATGGAGACCGCGCCACTTCTTACCGGCAGCCCGGTCATCGACGCCGGAAGCGTCACCCTAATCCCATCGGGCGTAACCACCGATGAGCGCGGGTTGCCGCGAACGGTGAGTGTAAATGGCAATCCCACGGTGGACATCGGCGCGTGCGAGGGCGCTTTAAGCCTCGTAAACAGCACCTGGACCGTCACCAATACGAACGACGGCGGCGCGGGTAGTCTCCGCGCGGCCATTTTGGCGGCTGCCGCAGGCGACACGATTACGTTTTCGCCGAGCCTCGTCGGGCCGATCAAACTGACCAGCGGCGTTCTTGAAATTTCAGAGCCTCTCACGATTCAGGGCCCCGGGGCCAGCCAGTTGACGATCGATGGAACCCACGACGGGATCCACGGCGTGTTCCAGGTCGACGCCGGCATACGCAACGTGCAGATTTCCGGTCTCACGGTTGAGGCCGCGTCCTCCTACGACCCCATTGCCAATGACAGCGGCTACCTCAATGTGGCGGGCTGCACCCTTTCCGGCTATGACGGCATCTACTTTGACACTACGGAGGGAGGCTCGTTGACGGTCAGCAACTCCAACCTCTCCGGCAACGCCGACCGCGGCATCTATTTCGATGGTTACGGGGGAGCAGCATCGGTTCCGGTGTCCATCACGGGTTGCAGCATCTCGAACAACTCGGGAACCGGCCTTTACACCTATGACGAGGCCACCAACCTTGTCATGTCAGTCCAAGGCTGCACCATCTGCGGAAATTCGAGCACCGGCATAATGAATGCAGGAACGTTGACGGTCAGCGACAGCACGATATCGGGAAACGGGGACGGCGGCCTAGTGAATTTTGACCTTGCGGGTACGGCGACGCTGGTTAACTGCACGGTTTGGGATAATTCCGGCGGCGGGATCTCCGGAGGCGATGGCAGGTCGTTGACTTTAGATAACTGCACGGTGTCCCAAAACCACTCGTCGGGCAGCGGCGGCGGAATTTACTCCGGTGCCGGCGGAATCCTTGGTGGAACGGTAACGCTCAACAACTCGATCGTTGCCTACAATTCCAGCAGTTCTGGGCCCGACGTCGATGGGCTCGTCACTGCCAACTACTGCCTCATCGGAGACCCGTCCCAGGCAACATTTACCTCCACCGCCACCGATCAAATTGGCACCCACGCCACGCCGCTGAATCCGCAGATAGCCAACCTCGGCGCCTACGGCGGACCGACTATGCCCGACGGAACTACAATGGAGACCGCGCCACCGCTTGTCGGCAGCCCTGCCGTCGATGCCGGCAGTAATGGCCTGATACCTTCCGGAATCACCACCGATCAGCGCGGGTTGCCGCGAATTGTGAACAATATCGTGGACATTGGGGCATGCGAGTACCAACTCACGGCCAGCAAGTTGGTTTTCACCAGCACCGCGCAGAAGTTCACGGCGGGAATGGCTTCGGGCGCGATCGCAGTGCAGCTCGAAGATGGATCGGGTATCGTGGTCGTGGCGGGCGGCGCTGGGCAGACGGTCAGCTTGGCAACGACGACTTCCGCGACGGGCACGTTTTGGGACACGGCTGACACGGGCACGATCACGACTGTGACGATCCCTGCAGGGAGCAGCACGGCGAGCTTCAAGTACGAGGATACGGCGGCGGGTACACCCACGCTGACAGCCTCCGCCACCGGCCTCACCCCGGCCACCCAGCAGGAGACGGTCAACGCCCCGCCAAACGAGTTCTCGCAGATGATCGTCTTCGGGGATAGCCTCTCGGACGTGGGTAACGTCAACGGCTCGCTTGCTTGGTGGGCGGGCTTCAAGCAGACCGATGGCCGGTTCACCTCGGGCCCATGCGTCTGGGAGGAGGAGCTAGCAAAGGACCTTGGAATTGGCGTACCCACGCCAGCATCCAGCGGTGGAAGCGACTATGCGACCGGCGGGGCAGAGACGGGCGGCGGGAACGAGGTGGGCGCGTTCGGCTTGAGCATGCTTGCGAGTATGGCCTCCTTGAACGGTTCCTGGGGGCTCCCGAACGTCGGTAAACAAGTCTCGGACTATTTCGCCAACACGAGTGTTTGCCCTTCGAACGCCCTTTATGTGATCTGGGCCGGCGGAAACGACCTGATCGACGCCGCGAACTGGGCGCAGACGGAGCTTGGGTTCGGCATACAGCCCGACGTCCAGCACTTCGAAGCGGTTGCGAACGACGCGGTGAACAACCTCGAGGGGTATATCGAGCAGCTTATTGCCCAGGGGGCAAAATATATTATCTGGCCTAACCTTCCTGAGCTTGACGAGATTCCTCACGCCCTGGGGTGCCCCGCGAACAGCTTTTGGGACGCCGGCTACTCGCCATCGGTCGAAAGCGCGCTGAAAGATGCGGTGCAGACGTTCAATTCCGATTGGGCCAGCGCGGTAAGTCTCCTCCAAACCACGTGCATCGCGCCGGGCGGCTACGCCAATGCGGTTTGGGGCCTTGATGTTCACTCGCTTTTCGAGCAGATGTTGAATGGCAGGTATCCGGGCCTCAACAATCAGTTCATTTTCGAGGACAGCGAGGGGGTGCCCCAAGAGGCGTCGCACGTCGATCCGGCTCCCGCGAGCGCCGACGCATATCTCTTCTGGGATGGCATGCATCCAACCGAGCTTGTGCATCAATGTCTTGGCGATGCCGCCTATGATCTGATTGAGTGTCCAAACGACGACTTTGCGTCGGCAAGCGTTATCACGGGGTACTCCGCGACGGTGAGCGGGGACAATGATAGTGCGACGCTTGAGCCGGGCGAGCCCACTAGTTGCAATGGGCGCGGGGTGGGGCAGTCCGTCTGGTGGCAATGGACCGCGCCGGCCAGCGGTTCCGTCCAGATCGATACGCTCGGATCAGATTTCGAGACGGCCCTCAGCGTCTACACGGGGAGCAGCGTGTCGGCCCTTACGCCTGTCGCCGCCAACTACGACTTCACCGACCCGGGAACGGCGGCCCAATCGCAGTGTAGCGAGGTCACTTTTAATGCGGTCCAGGGGACCACCTACGATATTTCCGTTGATGGGACCCTTTACACCTCGCTGGTGGACGGCACCAGTTACTACACGTCGGGGGACATTACGCTGAGCGTGAACATGACCCCGCCCGCGGCCCCATCCCTTCCGAAGATTAATCAGGTCACGCCGACGACCTTGCCGGGCCTGCCGTTGCCCCAAACTCAACTTCTTACCATCTACGGCTCCGGCTTCACATCTAGTTCCACGCTGCAATTCTTTGACGGGACCAACTATTACAAGGACCGCGTGCCCACCTACGTTAATTCCAACGAACTTACGTACGACATCAAGGTCGGAGAGGTCAGCGACAACAACTGGACCGTCACTGTCATAAATCCCGGCCCCTGGACGTCCAACCCAGGCTCGTTTGCCGTGCAGGCCAACCCCGGGACCACCGCGCCCAGCGCACCGATCGGCCTTATCGCGACTTTGCTTGACGCGACCGCGAATTCATTCAGCGTGACATGGAGCAACCCGAGTGACACCTACGGCTTTGGCGAGGTGTGGTGGAAACTTGGATCGGCCCCCACGTCAAGCGAAGACGGCTATTCCGGTGATCTGGCGGACTCGATGCCGCTGACGGTTTGTAACCCCTCGCAGCAAGCCACCACGCTTTATGTTTGGCTGGAGGACGGCGCGGACAACGTCGATTACTACAATTACGCCTCCGTGACGTTGCCGGGCAACCCGAATCTCCCCGTCGTTGCCATCACCGGCCCAACGTCCAGTAGCACCTACACTACCAGCGATCCGCTTCTGTTCCTTTCCGGGAACGTGACCGACAATGCCGGCACCGTGGATGTGATGGCATGCAATGACAGCATGGGCGGAAGCGGGGATTTCCTCAATTCCGGCGGTACCTGGGCGGCCTCGCCCATTGAACTGATGCCTGGCGTCAACACCATCTACGTCGGAGCCATCGACGATAAGTCTAACATCGGTACCGCGTTCATAGCGGTCACGTACAGCCCGGTGACCACCCCAGCCCCGCAGGAAGCGTCCGTCACCGTGACTTCTTCGAGCAGCACGTCGACCTACGGGCAGGCGGTGACTTTCACGGCAACGATGAGTGCGGTGGCACCGGCCAGCGGCACACCTACCGGCACGGCGACCTTCTACGATGGAGCCACGCAGATCTCATCGCCAGTCACGTTGACCAGCGGCACCGCCACATTCACCACCTCTGCCCTCAATGTGGCCATTCATACGATCACCGCCGTTTACAGCGGCGATCCCTATTTCGACGGTAACACGGGCGCAATGTTCCAGACGTTGAACCAGGCCGTGTTGACGGTGACCGCCGACAGTGAGAACCGGGCCTACGGCGCAGCCAACCCGTCGCTGAGCTACATTCTCTCGGGCTTCGTCAACGGCGACACGTCCAGCGTGGTCAGCGGTGCGCCAAGCCTCTCGACCCCAGCCGCCTCGGCCAGCGACCCCGGCGTCTATCCGATCAGCATCTCGGCCAACACGCTGGCGGCCAACAACTATAGCTTCAACCTCCTCGCCGGCACTCTCACGATCACCAAGGCAAACCAAACGATCCAATGGGCAAATCCTGCGGCCGTCGTCTACGGTACGTCGCTGGGCGCAACTCAGTTCGACGCCACGGTGACCGTCCCCGGCCCGGCGACGGCGGGAGCGGTGAGCTACAGCCCCGCAGCCGGCACCGTGCCGCACGCCGGTTCCGGCGAGGTACTCACCGTCACGGTCGCCGGCACCAACGATTATAACGCGGCTAGCGCCCAGGTGACGCTCAACGTCAAGCCGGTCCCGCTGACGATCACCGCCGACAGCCAGACGAAGCAGTACGGAGCAGCCTTGCCCACGCTCACGGCCAGCTACGCGGGCCTGGTTAACGGCGACACCCCGGCCAGCCTCACGACGCCGCCGACGCTCTTGACGACAGCCACGGCGACCAGCCACTTCGGCAGTTACCCGATTACCGGGAGCGGCGCGGTGGACGCCGACTACACGATTGGCTACGTCGGCGGCACGCTCTCGGTGACGGCTGCCCCGCTGACGATCACCGCCGACAGCCAGACGAAGCGTTACGGAGCGGCCTTGCCCACGCTCACGGCCAGCTACGCGGGCCTCGTCAACGGCGACACCCCGGCGAGCCTCACGACGCCGCCGACGCTCTTGACGACAGCCACGGCGGCCAGCCCGGTGAGCAATTACCCGATCACCGCCAGCGGCGCGGCGGATACCAACTACACGATCAGCTACGTCGCCGGGTCCCTCGCGATCACGCCGGCGGCGTTGGACATTACGGCCAACAGCAGCACCAAGACTTACGGCAAGATGCTGACCTTTGCCGGCACGGAGTTCACCACCGGCGTAGGCGAGTTGGTCAACGGCAACACGGTGACGAGCGTGACCCTGACCTGCGCCGGGGCGGCGGGGACGGCGATGGTGGCCGGCTCGCCATACAGCATTGTGCCCAGCGCCGGCGGGCACCGGGCTGGGCAACTACACCATCTACTATTACAACGGGTCGTTGACGGTCACCCCGGCGACGTTGGACGTCACGGCCAACAGCACGAGCAAGACGTACGGTCAGACAGCGACCCTTGCCGGCACGGCGTTCACCACCGGCGCGGGTGAGTTGGTCAACGGGGACACGGTAACGAGCGTCACGCTGACCTGCGCCGGGGCGGCGGGGACGGCGACGGTTGCCGGCTCGCCATACACGATTGTGCCCAGCGCGCCGGCGGGCACGGGGCTGGGCAACTACACCATCAACTATCAAAACGGGTCGCTGACGGTCAGCCCGGCGGCGTTGGACATCACGGCCAACAGCACGAACAAGACCTACGGCCAGACGGTGACTCTTGCCGGCACGGCGTTCACCGTCGGCGCAGGCGACTTGGTCAACGGCGACACGGTGACGAGCGTGACGCTGACCTGCGGCGCGACGGCGGCGACGGCGACGGTTACCGGCTCGCCGTACAGCATTGTGCCCAACGCGCCGTTGGGCACGGGCCTGAGCAACTACACCATCCACTATCACAACGGGTTGCTGACGGTCAGCCCGGCGGCGTTGGAAATCACGGCCAACAGCAGCAGCAAGACTTACGGCAAGACGCTGACCTTTGCCGGCACGGAGTTCACGACCGGCGCGGGCGAGTTGGTCAACGGCGACACGGTGACGAGCGTGACGCTGACCTGCGCCGGGGCGGCGGCGGCGGCGGCGGTAGGCTCGTACCCGATTGTGCCCAGCGCGGCGGTTTGCACAGGGCTGGGCAACTATGCCATCAGCTACCACAACGGGTCGCTGACGGTCGCGTGGGCGGCGAGTGCGACGCCCGCCACGGTTTTGGGGAAGACCACCAATCTTTCGGTGCTGGGGGCGGGTGAGGGAGTCGCGGCGAAGCTGAGCTACACGTGGGCGCTTACGGGCACTCTCCCGGCCGCGGTGAGATTCAGTGTCAACGGCAGCAACGCGGCGAAGAACACCACCGCCACGTTCGGCGAGGCGGGCACGTACAACTTTACGGTGACGATCAAGGATGCCGGCGTCCTGGCGGCGACCAGCAGCGTGAGCGTGACGGTGGACCAGACGCTCACCGCGATCAAGGTGAGTCCGTCCACAGCGAGCCTGAGCACGGGACTAACGCAGCAGTTCTCGGGCACGGGGATCGACCAGTTCGGTTTTGCCTTGGCTACGCAGAAGCAGCCTGTATTCGCCTGGAGCAAGACAGCCGGGACGATCAACGCAGGCGGCCTGTTGACGGCACCCAACAGTTCAGTCAGCAACGGGACGGTAACGGCAAGCAGCGGGGCCGTGAAAGGCACCGCCACGTTCACGGTGACAACCATCCAGCCGCCGACCAACGTGGCCACGACCTATGTCGTTAATGCGGTGCAGGTGACGTGGACTCGATCCGCCAACGCCAGCGCGTACGAAGTGTACCGCAGCACTTGCAACAACAGCGGCACGGCGACGAAGATCAATCCCTCGGACGTGACCGGCGCCAGCTATAACGACAAGTCCGCGGTAGCCGGGACGACGTACTGGTACTGGATCAGGGCCATGGGCACGAGCCGGCTTCTTAGCAGCGCTAGTGCCGGGGCTTCGGCCATTGGGGGCTTCCCGTGCACGGCCTATGTCGCCAAGGTGGAAGGTCTTCCGAACAATTATCCGAACGCCTATCAGTGGGGCGTGTCCTACCGGCAAGGAGGCGTGTCCCACCTCCCCTACTTGCAACAGAACGGCTTTACGAAGGAATCGGCGCCGACGGTGGGCGCTGTGATCGTCTTTCAACCAAACGCCGGCCACGGGGTTAACACTACCAACGGCCATGTGGGCGTGGTTCATGCGGTGGTGCCCGTCACGTCCAGCGCCGGTGTCGTCACTGGCTGGAAGGTCACGGTACGTGGAGCAAACCAGGGGTTGGGGTCGCTACCCGGGAATAGCTACATCACCGATGCCGGCTGCCCGAACGTCTCGGACATCGTTTTCACGATTGGCAAGTCGGAGACACTCATCTCCTACTGGGTCAGTAGCACAGCGGGCAGCGGCGCAGCGGCACACGACGCGGCGATGATGGCAGTCCTGGCGGACTCCAGCGCCGACACGGCCGACACTGGATCGCAAAAGCGTCTCTCTGCGTCCGATCTCTGGTTGTTCGACGAGGTGTAGCACTGAAGGGAACGGCTGAAGCACAACAACCTGAACCCCGAGGCATGGGCTTGGAGGTGCTGGCAACCCCGCAGGGTCATTCGAGCTCGGGAATCACGCCGCGCCGGCCCTCGATGAATTCGGCTGCGATGGCGTTGGCCAGGCGCAGCCGGTCAGCCGGGGGGATCTCGTCGCGGCCGTGCAAGAGCATCATGCAAACGCTCAGCAGGTCGCCGGCGCCGGCGGTGTTCTTGTATTGCCGCACGGCAGCGGCAGGGGCGACCGTCAACTGCCGGCGGTCATAATAGCCGGCGCCGTCGGCCCCCAGGTGGATCACGATCGCTCCCGCGCCCCAGGCCGTGATCTGCCGGAGAGCGGCCTGCAAATCGGGGGAATCGGCGAACTGGCTCAGCTCGCGGACATTGCCGTGGACCAGGTCGACCCAGGGCAGAATGCGCCGCACCGACTGCTTGCGCCGGAGGATCGTGGCCGCATCGACCGAGCCCCAATGCGGGTCCCAGTTGATGTCCAGCGACGTGGCCAGGCCCTGGGCGCGGGCCGCGCGGAACAACTCCTCGTTGCCCCCGGCCAGCATCGGCTCGGAGAACCGAGACGTCGGCCCGGAGCAGATGTTGGGCGCCGGAGAGCATCGCCAGATCGATGTCCGCCAGGGCCAGCGACTCGTTGTTCGGCTGGCAACTGACGAAGTGCCGGCAGCCGCTCTGGTAGCTCAAGACGATCGAATTGCCGGTGGCCACCTGCGGATCACGGCGAATGAACGTCGTGACGCGGCAACGGACCAGCGCGCGCTGGAGCCGCTGACCGAGCGAATCCGCGCCGACCTTGCCGCAGAATCGCACGTCGGCCCCCAGCGCGGCCGCGGCCAGCGCGCTGTTGGCCCCGCCGCCGCCGACCGTCTCGACGATGAACGCCGTCGGCGTTTCGCCGTCCTCCAGGAGGTACGGGCCCGGGCGAATGGCCCCCATCTTCACGTCGCGGCAGATGCTGCCGACGACGGCCAGACGCCGGCCGCGAAAGAAGGACTCATCCAGCATGGGCCAGGAACTCCTCTCGTCCCGCGATCAGGACTTCCCCCAAAGTAGCAGGCACACGCCGTGTGCCGTCCGCGGTTTCCGCCACCAGGGGTGGGCGGCGCACGGCGTGTGCCTGCTACTTTACCGACTGTGAATGGTTACCCCGCGCCCGAGCCGGGCTTCTCGAAGGCCGCGTCGAAGGCGCGGCCGCTGGGCGCGAAATCGAGCCGCCTGACGTACTCGCAGGCGTCCTTCGCGCCGTGCCGGCGATCCATGCCGCTGTCTTCCCATTCGACCGACAAGGGCCCCGCATAGCCGGCGTCGTTCAGGGCGCGGATAATCTCCTCGAAATTGACGCCCCCCCGCCCCACGGAACGAAAATCCCAGCCGCGACGCGGATCGCCGAAGCTCAGGTGGCTGGCAAGGATTCCGCTCTCGCCGTCCAGCCTGACGATCGCGTCCTTCACGTGCACGTGGAAGATCCGGTCGGGGAACTTGCGGATGAACCGGGCCGGGTCCACTCCCTGCCAGATCAAATGGCTGGGATCGAAATTGAAGCCGAACTCCGCACGATGATCCAACGCCTCCAGCGCCCGCTGGGCCGTGTGCAGGTCGAAGGCGATCTCGGTCGGATGCACCTCCAAGGCGAACTTCACGCCGCACTCGGCGAAGACGTCCAGGATCGGGTGGAACCGCTCGGCAAGCAGCTTGAATCCCTCGTCGATCCACGCCGGCGGGACCGGGGGAAAGCTGTAGAGCAGGTGCCAGATGCTCGAGCCGGTGAAGCCGTTGACAACGCCCACGCCCAGCTTGCGGGCCGCCCGGGCGGCGTCTTTCATCGCCTGGGCCGCGCGGGCATTCACCCCCGCCGGATCGCCGTCGCCCCAGACATAAGCCGGCAAGATCGCCTGGTGCCGGGCGTCGACGTGGTCCAGCACCGCCTGGCCGACCAGGTGATTGCTGATGGAAAAGACCTGCAAGCCGTGCTGCTCGAGGATTCTCCGCTTGCGGCTGCAATAGCTCGGATCGGCCAGCGCCTTGTCCACCTCGAAGTGGTCGCCGAAGCAGGCCAGCTCCAGCCCGTCGAACCCCAGCGACTTGGCCAGCGGGGCCAACGTTTCCAGCGGCAAGTCGGCCCATTGGCCGGTACACAACGTGATCGGGCGCGTCATGTCGATCTCCTTAGGTTGGTAGTAGGCACACGCCGTGTGCCGTATTGTAGCAGGCACACGCCGTGTGCCGTATTGTAGCAGGCACACGGCGTGTGTCGTCCGCAGATTACGGCACACGGCGTGTGCCTATTACATTGACGGCGTCATTCCCAGCAGGGTTTGCGGCGACTGGTCAAGGATGCTCCGGGCGATTTCCAAGGCGTCATCGCGGGTGTACTGGCCCTGGAGGATTTTCTCCGCCAGCACGCGGGCCAATTGTTTCTCCGCCATGCGCGTTTTGCCGTACACCCACTCGATGCAATACGCGTCGGAGAAAAAGCCGATTTGCTTGTTGACCGGCAGCATGTCGAGCCGCTCGGCGATGACCTGGCGCATGGCGTCGGGAAAGAAGTTGTGCCACCAGTATCCGGCCAGGCTCAAGTTGGGCAACTCCCGGGCCAGGGTGCAGAAGGCCTGGTTGGCGTGCCGCGAGGCCAGGAAAACCTGGAACCGCAGCCGCGGATGGCGGCCGATCATCTCCGCAACCTGGTAGATCGTCCGCTGGCGAAGGATGCACGCCGTTTCGTAGGGCATCGGCTCGGCGGCCAGGCTGAACTGAAAGACGATCTTCTCGGCGTGTTTCTCCAAGGCCGTCAGGTAGGCCTCGTTGATGTACGAGGCATAGATGTCGCGCTCGGCCGGACCGGCTTGCCCGCGGCGGCGGATCGCGGCCTCCATTTCGGCGTCGCCCACCAGGCGATAGTCGATCAGCGTGGAGAACCCGGTGGCCGTAGCGATCAGTTGCTCATAGGGAATCGAGCCCACGTAGTGCTCGATCGCCGCATGAACGTCGTCCAGGCAGCGGATCTCGCGGTCGCTGGCCGGGCGGCGGCCGCCGATCGGCGAGGGTGGCTCCGGCCGCCGGCCCCAGCAGTGTTCCAGCTCGTACAAGGCGGTGTCGAACTCGCCCCATTGGCAGCGGGTCAAGAGGGCCCACTCCAGCGAGTATTGCAGGCGCGCGTCGTCGTCGCCGGCGCCGCGCCGCGCGTGTTCGGCACACGTGCGGCGGATCTTGAGCCGATCGAAGATGGCATGGTGCCACGCCCGGTCGTCGGCCCGCTGGCGGACCATCGCGTCCAGGCGCCGCCAGTTTTCCGGCGTGATCGGCTCCTCCCAGGCGTAGAGGTCGCGGAGGATCGTCCGCAGCATCCAGGCGCAACTCGTATTGCGAATCCTCGGCAGATACGGCAGGGCTTCCTCGATCCGCCGCTGGGCCTCGGCCGGCTCGGGCCAGCCGGGATACTGCGTCAGCCGCGCGCCGCTGGGGCAGCCGGCCGCGTAAAGGTCGCTGATAAGCATGTGATACAGCAGGATGTCGTGGAGGCCGCGAGCGCCGAGCCGTCCTCCGACGAGGTGCGTGTGTACGTCGAACCGCGGCACTTCGGCCAGGGCCTGTTCGAGATCGTGGATCAAATCGGTTGCGGTCATTCTCGATACTCCTTCAAGAAGCGATCGACGGCGGCCCTGGTCGGAATACCCGCCTGTCCGCCGCGCCGGGTTGCCTTGAGCGCGGCTGCCGCCGAGGCCAAGCGGACGCGGTCCGGCAGCTCCAGCCCACGGGCCAGGGCGGCGGCATACGCCCCGTGAAACACGTCGCCGCAGCCGGTCGTGTCGACCACCGTCACGCGCATTGCCGGCTGATGACGCGGAACCTGCGGATCGTCGCCGCCGACATACCAGCATCCGTCCGCCCCGCAGGTGACGATGACCGCTTGCCGCGTGGCGTTCCACAGGGCCCGGGCCGCGTCGCCCGGATGCTCGCACCCGGTCCAGCGCCGGCCAAAGGCCAGCGACGCCACCGGGTGATCGGCCAAAGCGACCAATTCTGCGGATCGTTCGTCGGCGGGCAGGTCCTCGAAATCGGCCACCACGGCAATTCCCGCCGCCCGCGCCACGCGCGCCGCGCGGATCATTCCCTCGATGCCGAAATGGTCGACAAACAGCACTCGGGCGGCGCGGATCACGTCGTCCGGCGGCCAATCGACTCGCGCCGCGCAGCGCCGTCGGAATCGCAGAAAATGGTGCGGGTTTGCCGGCTTTCGTCGACGATGATGAGGGAATGGGCCGGCCGCAGGTCGTCGCGGCGATCGAGGTGCTCCAGCCCGATGCCCTCTTCCTGCAGCCGCCCTTGGACGAAGCGGGAAAACTCGTCGCCGCCCAGCCCGCCGGCGTACTGGCAGCGGGCGCCCATCCGCGCCGCCGCCACCAGGGCCGTGCCCGTCAACCCCCCGGCCTGACGCTCCTGGCGACGAATCCGCACTTTGCTGTCGGCAGCCGGGTAGCTCTCCACGTAGATCAGGTCATCGACCGCCGTGCAGCCAAGACCGAGAATATCGAAACCTTCCACCATGCTTCCGGCTCTGCGTGCGAGCGACGACCTGGACCCGCATTCAAGCGTAGTATCTTATAATTCGCCTGCGCATTTGTCCATAGACAGGCGCCCAGGCGCGAGATACTAATAGATTGGGCGCCACCGCCGGCTTGACCGGCAGCGTGAAAGCAGGCTGTAGGGAGCGCCCCCTTGTCGCCTTTCGCTCCGCGAAAGAACGCGCATTCTTTCGCGGAGCGAAAGGCGACAAACTACCGATCTTGTCCGTCACAACTAATCAGGATGAACCGTATCGATGACCCGTTTTGCTCGTCAAAACCCATCAGAATCGTGTGCCCCGCCACTTGCCGTCTTGGAGTCGCCATGAACCTTGGAAAGCTCATTCGCTTGAAGCGTTTGTTCTCGCACCCGTCGGGCCGGCTGTGCTCGGTCGCGGTGGACCACTTGCTGGGCTACTCGCAGGGCATGCCTCCGGGGCTGCGGCACATCATCACGACCTTGTCGGCGGTCGCGGCGGGCCGGCCCGATGCGATCACCATGCACAAAGGGATCGCGGCCTCGGCTTTTGCGCCCTATGCCGGGGCCATTCCGCTGATTATCCAGAGCACGATGGCGCGGCCGGACGACTCGGCCCGGCAGCAGGCGGCAACCCCGGAGGACGCCGTGCGCCTGGGGGCCGACGCTTTCGCCGTGGCGGCCTTCGTCCGCGGCCCGACCGAGGCCGACTATCTGCGCGTGGTGGCCGATTGCGTGCGCGAGGCATGTCGGTTCGAGATCCCCGTGATCTGCCACGTTTATCCGCGCGACCCGGGCACCGGCACGATCCTCTTCACGCCGGAGGACATCGCCTGGGCCGCGCGTTGTGCGGTGGAAGTCGGCTCCGACGTGGTCAAGGTGCCTTATTGCGGCGACGTGCGGGCCTATGCCGAGATCGTGGCCGACAGCCCGGTCCCGCTGGTTGCCGCCGGCGGGCCGCAGTGCAAGACGCTCTGCCAGGCCCTGACGATGATCTCCGAGGTCGTCCAGAGCGGAGCCCGGGGGGCTACCATCGGGCGCAACATCTGGGGCTTCGACCAGATCACCGCCGCGGTGCGGGCTTTCAAAGCCGTCATTCACGACGGCAAGACCGCCGCCGAAGCCTTGGCGGTGGCAGGGCTGACAGGCGAAAGCGGCTAAAGCGTGCCGTCGATCGACGTGGACTGCCCTATTCTCCCGGCAATCGTTGGCTCTACTCGAAAGAAGCTGTTCTCACCCTGGCAATCAAACATCGCCCCCCTGCCCGCCGGCGGCCGCGGTTTGTGGGCGAACGAGCTGAAGGAGAGAAACATGTACCAGACAGTCGCATGGCGCGGACCGCGCCGTGCGCGGCTCTTGCCAGTCCTGCTCGGCACGGCTGCGGTTATCGCGGCATGGCCGTTTCTGGTTGGGCCCGGCAGCGCAGGCGAGCCCAAGGCCAACCTTTATGTCTCGCTTCGGGGGAACGACGCCTGGTCGGGAGGACAAGCCTCGCCCAACGCGGGGGGAACGGACGGCCCGCTGGCCACCATTCAACATGCCCAAGAGGTCGTTCGCCGGTTGAAACAGCAAGGCGGCCGCAACGGCCCGATCGTGGTGGCCATTCGCGGCGGAACTTACTTCTTTTCCCAACCGCTGCACTTCGGCCCGGAGGACACCGGTACGGCGCAAGTGCCTATCGTTTACCAAGCCTACGGCCAAGAGCGGCCCGTGCTCAGCGGCGGAGTGAAGCTCGACACCTGGCAGGTGAGCCCCGACGGCCGCTGGCACACGCTGCTGGCCGACGTGAAGGCGGGGAAATGGTCGTTCACCCAGCTTTTCGTGAACGATCAGCGGCGATTCCGGCCGCGCCTGCCCAGGCACGGCTATTATACGATCGCGCGGGAGATGCCGCCCACGGAGAAGGCCGGCCGCAAGTGGAACGATCGCTTCGGATACGCGGGCAACGACGTGCGGGCCGAGTGGGCCGGCGGCGACGTGGAGATCGTCCCCTTCTGCGCGTGGTTCGCCGCGAGGCGGCACGTCGCGGCGGTCGATCCGGCCGAGCGCGTCGTCACCCTGGCCGAAGTTGACCGCTGGCCTGACTGCATGCCGCTGCCCAAGGGCGAGCGATTCCTGGTCGATAACGTGCGCGAAGCGCTCGGCGAGCCCGGCGACTGGTACTTGGATCGTCGCAGCGGGGAGCTGACGTACGTTCCGGCGCCGGGCGAACAGCCGCAGACGACCACGGTGATCGCTCCCCGCGCGGAGCGGCTGCTGGTGATCGAGGGCGACTTGAAAAACCGCCGCTTTGTGGAACACCTGCGTTTTCTCGGGCTCACGTTGGCCCATTCCAACTGGGTGATGACCTCGCGAGGCCAGGCCTGCGGCCAGTCGGAAGCCAACATGGACGGGGCGGTCTCGGTAACCGGCGGGCGGAACCTGGTATTCGACGGTTGCGCCGTGCGCCACGTGGGCACCTATGCCATGGCTTTCGGCAGCGGCTGCCGCGACAACCTCATCGAGAACTGCGAGCTGTTCGACATGGCCGCCGGGGGCCTGAAAATCGGCCACGCCGGCGATGGCCCCATTCCTCACGGCGGCGATCCGGAACTGCTCGCCTCGCACCACACGGTGCGGCAATGCCTGGTGGCCCACGGCGGCCGCATGCACGCCGAGGCGGCCGGCATCTGGATCGGCGATTGTCCCTACAACGTCGTCGAGCACAACGACATCTACGACTTCTACCAGATCGGCGTCTCCCTGGGCTGGACCTGGGGCTACTACGACAGCCAGGCCCATCACAACGACGTGGGCTACAACCACATCCATACGCTCGGGCAAGGCGTGCTCTCGGACATGGGCGGCGTCTATACCCTGGGCGTCTCGCCCGGCACCCGCATCCACGACAACCGCATCCACGACATCCGCTGCTACAGCCGCGGCTACGGCGGTTGGGGTCTCTACAACGACGAGGGCTCCAGCGACATCGTGATGGAGAACAACCTCGTTTACCGCGCCTACTCAGGCTCGTTCCACCAGCACTACGGCAGGGAGAATCGCGTCCGCAACAATATCTTCGCCTGTGCCACCGAGGGCCAGATCCAGCGGACCCGCAGCGAGCCGCATATCCCTATTTTCTTCGAGCGGAACATCGTCTACTGGAACAACAAGAGCCAGGTGCTGGGCAACTTCTGGGACAACCAGGCCCGGTTCGACTACAACCTCTATTGGAACCCCGCGGGCAAACCGATCCGCTTCTTCGACAACGCGACGTCGTACCAGCAATGGCAGGAGCAATTCGGCCAGGATCAACACTCGCTGGTGGCCGATCCGCTCTTCGTCGCGCCGGAGAAGGACGATTTCCGGCTCAAGGAAGGCTCGCCTGCGCTGGCCATCGGCTTCAAGCCCTTCGACTTTTCCAAGGCGGGGCGGACCAGGCCGGCGACGCTGACCGGCAGTTTGCCGCCCGTGCCGAAGGCGTTCGAGTAAAATCAGCAGAAGCAGCAGGTGGAACATCATGCGAAGCTCAATGATCCGCGTCAGTCTGGTCTTGGCACTCTCGGCAGCGGCGATCGGTGCGGCGGCCGTCGCCGGCCAGCCAGCCGCGCCCCAAGGCAAGCATGGCGTTGCGGCCGTCGCCTCCCCGGGAAAGGAACCGTCGCCCGCGAAGCAGCGCATCCTGGACCTGGGCGGGGGACTGAAGCTGGAGCTGGTCTTGATTCCCGCCGGCGAGTTTCTCATGGGCTCGCCCGACTCCGACCGCCAGGCCGAGAACAACGAAAAGCCCCAACACCGCGTACGCATCACCAAGCCGTTCTACCTGGGCAAGTACAAGGTCATGCAGGACCAATGGGATGCCCTGATGGGCAGCAACTCCAGCGCCTTTCGAGGCCCGAAATACCCGGTCAACGGCGTAAGCTGGGACGACTGCCAGACGTTCATCAAGAAGCTCAACAACAAGTTCCCTTCGCAGGGCGGGACGTTCCGTCTGCCGACCGAGGCCCAGTGGGAGTATGCTTGCCGGGCGGGCAGCACCACGCAGTGGTGCTTCGGCAACGACGTTTCCAAGCTGGGCGAATATGCCTGGTACGAAGGCAATGCCGAGTCGGCGATCCACCCCTTGGGCATGAAAAAGCCGAACGCCTGGGGCTTGTACGACATCCACGGAGACCTCTGGGAGTGGTGCGCCGATACCTACGACAGGCGCTACTACTCCGTGTCGCCCGCGGACGACCCCCCGGGTCCCTCCACGGCCGGCTATCGCGTATTGCGCGGCGGCTCGTGGTATCTCGGGCCGGAGTATGCACGATCATCCCGGCGGAGCTGGCTCGGGCCGGAACGTCGGCTCCTTTCTCCATGGATTCCGCCTCGCCATGAGCCTCTAGGCCATGTGCTGCGAGCCCCCTTAAATACCAATGGAAGAACGTCCTCTGGACCGCTCCGTTGCCGGACCACGGTCACGGCGCGCCGATCGCCGTGGACGACAGGGTTTTTGTCACTGGATCGGCTCCGCTGCGAAGGCGAAGCTGGGGTAACTTCGCGCCTGGCGGCGATGTTCTTCGCGTTGGCCCTCAGGAAATCGTAGACGCGCCTGGCGGGCGCGTAGACATCCTCCAGGCCAAGGCGGTAAAATAATGAGCCCCCAACCGGTGGTGTTCTCGTTGCAGCAAACCAAGGAGAGAGGCGATGCGAACGGGTCAGCTCGCTCCGGCAGAGGACGATCTGCACGGCTGGAGAGGCCAAATTGCCTGGGGAGTTCCGCGTGTCCTTCTTGGGGCCGGCCTGATTGCCGTCGTGCTATCCTCCATCTGGAACGTTCGACAGCGCAATTGGGTGGAACTCGCCGCCGTCCTCGGTCTCTGCACAGGCGTGCTGATCAGCTACTCCTGGCGGCGGGTGCCGCGGTGCTCCCGGGCCGGCCAAGATCGGCAGCGGGTCTTTACCAGCGCTGGTGTTGGACAGCGTTCCCGGCCTGCTCTACCTGTATGACGCGGAAGGGCGCCTTGTTCGCTGGAACAAGAAACATGAGGAGATCACGGGCTACTCCGCGGAGGAGTTGGCGCAAATGCACGTGACCGACTGGTTTCGCGGAGACGACGTTGGATACATTGCGGCAAGAGTGAAACAAGCGCTGGCAGACGGCTGCTCGGACGCGGAGGCCGCGCTAGTCACCAGGGACGGAACCACGATTCCGTTTTACTTTACGGGAGTTCGGCTGATCCTTGACGGCAAGAGGTATCTCGCCGGCATCGGCATTGACATCACCCCGTGGAAGGCAGCCGAAGAGGCCTTGCAGCGAGAGAGGATCTTTACCGGCGCCGTGTTGGACAGCGTTCCCGGTCTTCCCTACATGTTTGACGCCGAAGGTCGTCTTGTTCGCTGGAACAAAAAACAGGTCGAGATGACGGGCTACTCCGCCGAGGAGTTGGCGCAAATACGCCTGACGGACTGGTTTCGTGGAGAAGAAGTCGCGTACATTGCGGCAAGAATGGAGAAGGTGTTCACCGACGGCTACTCGGACGCGGAGGCCAACCTGATCAGGAAGGACGGCACGGCAATTCCCTTCTATTTCACCGGCGTCCGGCTCATTCTCGACGGCAAGAACTACCTCGCGGGCATGGGAATCGACATCAGCCGGCGGAAAGCGGCCGAAGAGGCGATTCGAAAGAGCGAGATGCTCTACCGGACTCTTTTCCAGAGCGCCAACGATGCCATCTTCATTATCAAGAATGACGTCTTCAGCGACTGCAACCCCATGGCAACGCGCGTCTTCGGCTACCCGCGCGAGGAATTGATTGGGCATTCTCCCGCCGAATTCAGCCCCGCGCGGCAATGCGACGGCCGCGATTCCGCGGAAGTGGCGTCGGAGAAGATGCGGGCAACACTCGAGGGAAAACCGCAGTGCTTCGGTTGGACCCACCAACGCGCGGACGGCTCGCTGGTGATCGCGGAGGTTTCCTTGAGCAGATTGGAAGCTTACTCCGAACCGACGCTCCTGGCGATCGTGCGCGATGTCACTGAGCGGAAGAAGGCCGAGGAGTTTCTGCACCAGCTTTCGCAGGCGGTCGAGCAAAGCCCTGTTAACGTGATCATCACCGATGTTGACGGCAACATCGAATACGCGAACCCGAAGTTCAGCCAACTGACGGGCTATACGTTGACGGAAGTGATCGGTAAGAATCCGCGCATTCTCAAGTCGGGGCATACCACGGATGAAGAATATCGATTTCTATGGCGGACCATCACATCCGGAGGCGAGTGGTCGGGGGAATTCTTGAACAAGGCGAAGGACGGGTCACTGTTCTGGGAGCGGGCGCTGATCACCTCGATCAAGGACGAGGCCGGCCGCATCACGCACTTTCTGGCCGTGAAAGAAGACATTACCGAGCGTAAGAAAGCCGAAGAGGCGCTGCAGCAAATGCGTTCGCAATTGACCCATGTAGCGCGGCTTTCGACCCTCGGCGAAATGGTGGCGGAACTGGCTCACGAGCTGAATCACCCGCTCTACGCAATCCTGAACTATGCGAAAGCCTGCCGAAACGTCCTTGCCGAAGAAGGCCCGCCCGATCTGGACAGCCTCCGCGAATGGAACGAGGAGATCGCCGACATTGCCTTATCAGCCGGCGAAGTCGTGAAACGATTGCGGTCCTTTGCACGGCGTGCCGAGTCGTGGCGCACGGCGTGCCGCATCGAGGAAATCGTGAAGGAGGCGTTGAGGCTGGTGGCCGTCGAGACGCGGAGAGCCCGGGTGACGGTGGAAACTTGCTTCTCCGCGGTTTCGCCGCCGATTCGCGTGGACCGGGTGCAGATTCAGCAGATCCTTGTCAATCTTCTCAGCAACGCGGTGGAAGCCATGCGGTCTTCGCCCGCAGACGTGCGGCGGATCACGATTCAGACATCGGTGCGCGACGCAGCGGTCGAGGTTGTCGTTTCCGATCGCGGCGTCGGCCTTCCGCCCGGAAACGAAGCGAAGATTTTCGAGCCCTACATGAGCACTAAGCCGGACGGTTTGGGTATGGGGCTGAGTATTGCTCGCACGATTGTCGAGGCCCACGGCGGCCGGTTGTGGGCCGAACCCAATCCCGAGGGAGGCGCCGCTTTTCACTTTACTCTTCCCCTTGAGCGCGGAGGCTGCCCCAGTGACGTTTGAACCTACGGTTTTCGTGGTGGACGACGATGAGCGCGCGCGAAAGTCGGTCTGTGCGCTGGTGCGTTCCCTGGGGCTGCGGGCTGAAGCGTTTTGCTCCGCAGAGGAGTTCCTTGCCCGTTACACCCCGGGGTGCGCCGGCTGCCTGGTGACCGATATCCGCATGATCGGCATGAGCGGCCTGGACCTGCAAGACCGGCTTATCGAGCAAGGCATCCGGCTGCCGGTGATCGTGCTCACCGCTTACGCGCGAACACGTTCGACGGTCCGTGCCATCAAGGCTGGGGCGATGACCCTCTTGGAGAAGCCGTACGACGAAGAGGAGCTTTGGGATGCCATCCGCAAGGCCCTGGCGCAAGAGGCCGCCGGCCGTGCCGAGACCCAGCGTTGCCGCGAAATCCAGCAGCGCGCCGCGCTGCTCACGCCGGCCGAGCGGGCCGTCATGGACCTGGTCGTCCAAGGCAAGCCAAACAAGGTCATCGCCAAACAGTTGAACATGAGTATCCGCACCATCGAGAGCCGCAGGCATGAAGTCTTTACCAAGATGGGAGTCGAGTCGGTTGCCGAACTCGTCCGGCTGGCCATCGAAGGCGAATTGGTCGCTTAGGGCCTGTAGGACATAGCCCACGTTCTTTCCCAGGCGTTCTTTCTTCTCCGCCGCGCTCTGGCTGCGGCCCGCAGGTCCTTGCGGGCATTGCGTTCCGGGGAGAGCAGCCGGCATAGCATCATCCCTCTGACGATAAGGCCGGCCCGTCCTGCGGGGACCCGCAAGAACGTGCGGCCATTGCTACTTCACGGCATGCCAATCCGCTCTAGCATGGGGACAGAAGTGGTGGCACGGAGAACGAAGGGCGAACATGAAGACATCGCAAAACACGCTATTTGTCATCGACGATGATCCCAAATCACGTAAGGCCGTGGCGGCGCTGGCGTCGTCGATGAAGATCAAGTGCGAACCATTCGCCTCTGCCGAAGAATTCCTCGATCGCTATGATCCTTCATGGACAGGCTGTGCGCTTGTCGATTACCGCCTGGGCGGCATGGACGGCCTGCAACTGCAGGATCGCCTTCGAGCGATGGGCAGTGCGCTGGCCGTGGTTCTGATCAGCGCTTATGCCGACGTTCCTCTGGCCGTGCGCGCATGAAAAACGGCGCGGTAGCCGTTATCGAAAAGCCCTACAGGAACGACGATTTGGCCGACGCGGTCCGCAAAGCGATGGACCAAAACACGCACATGCTCCAGTCGCTTGCCGAAAGAAAGGATTAGATGCCATGAGCGATACACGGCCGACATTCGTCACGGGAATGGACCGAACCTTCACCGACGCGAGTGTCGTCAGATCGGGCCGTCGTCGGGGCAATAACCCGCAGGCAACGAGGGTTTTCGTCTGGAACGATCTTGACAAGCTGTTTCAGCATTTACACGCGCTTACCCAGAATCCCGAAAGCGGTTTCAGCCCGGCCGACTTAGTTTGCGTGATGGCCTTCGCGCGTTGGCAGGTGCGAAACACGGAGCGGTAGCGGCATCTCAGTCGTGGCGCTGTCTGGCGCCATGAGAGAGAACAGGTGAAGCATGTTTCCCATGAACCGCATCCAAACGGCAGATTCGCGGCTGAATAGCGATGATCTCGACGACGAAACCATCGAGCCGATCGACGGCAACCACCGGATCGACGACCCGATCCACATCTACCTGATGCAGATAACCAAGATTCCCATGCTCGGCCGCATCGAGGAGATCGCGGTCGCCAAGCGGATCGAGCGCAGCCGCAGGCGCTTCCGCTACGGCTTATTGGGCACCGACTATATCCTGCAAGCGGCGATCGGCTTGATGGAGAAACTCCGCCAGGGCTCGTTGCGGCTGGATTGCACCGTGGAGGTATCGGTAACCAACATGCGCGAAAAGCGGCGCATCATGGCTGTGCTCGGGCCGAACCTCCGCACGCTCCGGGCGCTGGTGGAGCGGAACCGCGCAGACTTCTTCCTCGCCGTCCATAAGCGGCGTCCCTTGTCCGAGCGGCGAGCCGCCTGGCGCCGCCTGACCGCCCGGCGGATCAAGGCCGTGCGGCTGATCGAGGAAGTCGGCTTGCGGACCCAACGCCTCCAGCCGCTGCTGGAGAAACTCCGCGAGATCTCCCTGCGAATGGACGCCTTGACGGCCGAGATCCGCCAACTCCGACGCCAACGATCGGCGGCTGAGACGGTGGCCAGGCTCCGCCGGGAGCTGCACTACCTGATGCGGATCACCTTCGAGAACCAGGGTACGCTCCATCGCCGTATGGCCAGGACGGCTCGGCTCCAGTACGAATATGAGGCGGCGAAACGCAGCCTCTCCGCCGGCAATCTGCGGTTGGTGGTCTCGATCGCCAAGCGCTACCGCAACCGCGGCCTGAGCTTTTTGGACCTGATCCAGGAAGGCAACACGGGCCTGATTCGGGCGGTCGATAAGTTCGAGCACGCCTACGGCTACACGTTTTCGACTTACGCCACCTGGTGGATCCGCCAGGCGATTACGCGGGCCATCGCCGACCAGGCCCGCACCATTCGCGTCCCGGTGCACATGATCCAGACCATGAGCAAGGTCCGCAGTGTCACCCGCGATCTGCTCCAGCGGCAGGGCCGCGAACCGAGCGTGGAAGAGACGGCCGACGCCGCCGGGTTGTCGATCGGCGAAACCAGTTGCGTGGCGCAGATGCGCCGCCAGCCGCTCTCGCTGGACCAGCCGGTGGGCGATTACGACGACAGCTACTTCGGCGACTTCCTCGAAGACTACCGCGAAAATGATCCGCTCTACGAGATGCACCAGAACCTGCTCAAGAGCCGCGTCGCCGACATGCTGACCGCGCTGAATTATCGCCAGCGACAGATCGTCCGGCTTCGTTACGGGCTGGCCGACGGCTACGCTTACACCTTGGAAGAGGTCGGCAAGATCTTCTCCCTCACGCGGGAACGGGTCCGTCAGATCGAGGCCGAGGCGGTCCGCAAGCTCCAGCACCGGATCCATTCAGGTCAACTTGCCGCCTGTTCTTCCACGTCACGTAAAAGGGAATCCCCGTGAGTACCAGCAGGAGGCCGATCGTCGTGGCCGGCGGATCGCCTTGAACCACATAGACCAGGAAGGCCAGGCAGATCGCCAGGTACAGGGCCGGAGTGACCGGATAGCCCCAGCAGCGATAGGGACGCGGATGCTGCGGCTGCTTGAAACGCAGCCGGTAAACGGCGGCCATGATCGACAACGCGATGAAGATGCCCGAGCCGATCATCGAGCCGACCACGATGGTGGTCGCATCGAATAGCCGGAGATGGCGGTGGAGTTGGTTCGCGTCAGTCACGGCAACGTCCCGAGTTACCTCCTTTCCGTGTCTCCGACACTCACGACTTTCGGCACCAGCCCCATGAACGCGAACGCCGTGATAACCATACTGTGGGCAATCACGCCCTTGGCAATCAGGGTGGGAATGTCTTCGATGGGCCACTCTAGCACGTCGATCCACTCGAAGGCATCGAGTTTCAACTCGCCTGCACGATGGCACCCCTCGGCGGCGAAGAGGTAGAGAAAGTTGTTCTGGACGGCGGGATTGGGCAGTACCCGTGCCAAGGGGCGAATCCTCTCAGCTTCATAGCCCGTTTCCTCTCGCAGTTCCCTCGCAGCGGCAGCCTCGGGCGTTTCGTCGTCGTCCATCAGGCCGCCTGGGATTTCCAAGGTCACGTCTCTGATCCCGTGACGGTACTGACGAATCAGAACCACCTTGCCTTCCGTGGTCACGGGGACGATGTTCACCCAGGAAGCAGAGTCGATAACGACGAAATCCCGCTCCTGGCCGCTCGGTTCAAAGCGGTACAGATCGTGGCGCAGACGGAAGATGTGGTGGTCGGAAACGTCGTGGCTGCGGAGGAAAGTCCAACTGCGGTTGGGCATCAATGTCTCCCTACTTCTTCTTCCACGCCCGAACATATTCCACGCTGAACGTGGACGGCAAGTCCTCGTCCTTGGGCATCCCGAACCACTCGGGCATCGTCTCGCTGTCGAAGATCAGGAAAAGCGGCTGGTGCCAATGCGTGTTCTCCACCGTGCGGAGCACCGCGCCATCGACAAAATACTTGATCTGGTCCTTGTCCCATTCCAGGCCGTAGACATGGTAATCGTCGGCCAGCCTCCAGGGAGCCTCCCAAGTGTGCTGAACGTCCCAGTGCCGCTTCTCCTGCGGCGTTTGGAAGACGTGCAGGTTCATGTTGTACTTCCGCTGGAAACCCTTGGCCTTTCCGCCGATCTCGAATACGTCGATCTCCGTGAGCCATCCCGGCGTGTCCTCGACCTGAAACCAGAAGGAGCTTGAACCCGCAGAGCTCATCGGCTTGGCCTTAACCTCGAAGTAGCCGTAGGCGGTGCGGGCCTTGGTGTGCAGGGCGGCGGACGTGTAGTCCTTGTAGCCCTGCTTCTCGGCCTCGGGCGGCAGTTTCTCCTTCCGCATGGTCAGGTGCAGCCTGCCGTCCGACACCGTGACGTTCTTGTCGCTGAACAGGGCAGGTGGCCGACCTTTCCACCAATCCCCGCCGACCACCCACTTGCTGCGGTCCAGTGCCTTTCCCTCGAACTCGTCGGTCATGGGCTCGAACCTCACCCACCCGCCGTTGTTCTGTTGGTCAGACAGGGGATAGGCGTTGGTAACACGCTTTGGCGTTGGGCCGAGCGGACCTGTGAGATTCCAGATCTTGCTGGGCCGTTTCGGCGACGGAGGCGACGGTGCGGGATCGGCGGCCACGGCGATGGAAGTCGTCGCCAGCAGGAAACCCATGGCGTAGTAACGCAACATAATGCTCCTCCAGAGGTGATGGGCAGCCTTGATTCTATCAAGCAGCGGCTTTGGTCGGTAGAATAGTCTCATCGACCGCATTCTGCCTCAAATGGGTGTATGGTGCCCTGCCACCGGAACAGGTGGCCGCAACATTCGCGCCGCCGAAAGATTGACAACTCAGGACCAGAATCGTTATAGTGCGGGTGGTGAAAAAGCCGGACCGTTGACGCCAAATTCCCCGCCGCAGCCGTTCCCGCCGTCTTGACCTGCCCGTAATTCCGTGGGCCAGTTGGTGTGCTGTAAGAGTTCGGGCCCTCGAAGTGTCGTGTGCGTTTGGGAGTTGGCCATCAAACCCTCCAGGAGCCACCCCAGATGAAGACCTCATGGATCTCGGCGGTCGTGTTTTTGGCGGCCCTCGGCGCAGCCGCCTCGCGGGGAGCGGATCCGAGCATTTTTGAAGGTCCCCCCGACGCGGTCCCTGAGAGCCCGCTGGACAAGCTCGTCTCCAGCCAATTGTCGCCCTTGGGCATCAGCCCTGCGCTCTGTTCCGATGCGGTGTTCGTGCGGCGGGCCTTTCTGGACGTGACCGGCACGCTGCCTACCGCTGAGGAAGCCCGGAAGTTTATCGAAGACAAGGCCGCCGACAAGCGGCGGGTTCTGATCGACCGCCTGCTGGAGCGGGATGAGTTCGCCGATTACTGGGCGATGAAGTGGAGCGACCTGCTGCGGGTCAAGGCCGAGTTCCCCATCAACTTGTGGCCCAATGCGGCGCAGGCGTATCACCGCTGGATTCGGGCCTCGGTCCGTGAGAACAAGCCCTATGACCGCTTCGTCCGCGAGCTGCTCACCTCCGAGGGAAGCAATTTCCGCGTTCCGCCGGTCAACTTCTACCGGGCCATGCAGAGCCGGACCCCGGAAGGCATCGCCCAAACGGTGGCCCTGACGTTCCTGGGCGCGCGGGCCGAGAACTGGCCGAAAGAGCGTTTGGCGGGCATGGCCGCTTTCTTCGCCCAGGTCAGTTACAAGCCCACGCGCGAGTGGAAAGAAGAGATCGTCTTCTGGGACCCTGGCAAGGCGATCGCGCAGGCGGCCGCCGGCCCGGACGGCAAGGCGCCCGGCAGCGTGCCCGCGGCGGCGGTCTTTCCCGATGGAACCCCGATCGAGTTGTCCGCCGACCGGGATCCGCGGGAGGTCTTCGCCGATTGGTTGATCACGCCGAAGAATCCCTGGTTTACGCAGTACATTGCCAACCGCGTCTGGTGCTGGCTTTTGGGCCGCGGCATCATTCATGAGCCGGACGACATCCGGCCGGACAACCCGCCCAGCAATCCCGCCCTGCTGGCCTATTTGCAGCAGGAAATGATCGCGGCCCACTACGACCTGAAGGCCATGTGCCGGTTGATCCTGAACTCGCGGACGTACCAGTTCTCCTGCCTTTCCAAGAGCAACGCCCCCGAGGGCAAGGCCAATTTTGCGAGCTATCCGCTGCGGCGGCTGGAGGCGGAGGTGTTGATCGACGCCATCGGCCGGATCACCGGCACGACGGAGCTGTATACCAGCGCGATTCCGGAGCCCTTCACCTTTATTCCCGACAACCAGACCGCGGTGGCGCTGCCGGACGGCAGCATCACGAGTCCCTTCCTCGAGTTGTTCGGCCGTCCGCCGCGCGACAGCGGTCTGGACGCCGAGCGGAGCAATCGCCCCGCCCCCTCGCAGCGGCTGCACCTGCTGAATTCGGCCACATCCAGCGGAAGCTGGAAGACAGCCCCAAGCTCAAAGCCCTGCTGGCAGGCAAGCGCAATCCCCACGAGGTGGCAACCGACCTGTACCTGACGATTCTTTCGCGTTTCCCCACCGAGGAAGAATTGAACAGCGTGGTCGCCTACTCCAAGGCCGGCGGGAGTTACACCGCCTGGCGGGACCTTGTCTGGGCTTTGGTCAATAGTGACGAGTTCATGTATCGACATTGAGGATAGGAAGGTGTAAACATGAGCATCGAACCGAGGTCCGGGGCCAAGTCGCGGGGTGCGGATCCAACGGGCGGGATCGCCGGCCCTCGGGGAGTGCCGATCTCTCGGCGCGGCGCTGCGTCGCGGGCTGGGTGGTGCGGCCGGCCTGGTGCTGGCCCACGGTCTGCGGCTGGAGGCGGAGGTGACGCCGCCGGCGCCCCCGCCAAGGCCAAGGCCGTGATCCAAGTCTTCTTATGGGGTGGCCCGCCGCACCTCGACACGTTCGACCCGAAGCCAGAGGCAGGCCGCGATTACTGCGGTCCGCTGAACAAGCCCATCGAAACCAACGTGCCCGGCATCAGGATCTGCGAGCTGCTCCCCGGGCTGGCCAAGCAGGCCGACAAGTACGCCCTCATCCGCAGCATGACCCACCGCAACAACGGGCATGAGACGGCGCCCTACATGATGCAGACCGGGCACGGGGGCCCGTACCTGGTTCCGACCGGGCACGAGGCCGAGAACCGCACGGTGTACCCGAACATCGGCGCGGTGGTCTCGTTATTCAAGGGCTACAACGCCGGCTACAAGGGTCTGATTCCGCCCTACGTCGTGCTGACGCACTCCCAGGGACGGTTTTCGGAGTCGGGATTCTTGGGCTCCCGCTACAAGCCCTTCGCCACCGGCGGCGACCCGAACCAGCAGCGCTTCGAGGTGGAAGGCATCACCGCCCGCGGCATCACCGACCAGCGGCAGAAGGCCCGCCGCGATTTCCTCCACACCCTCAACGCGCTGGGCAACGCCATGCCCGATAACCCGGAGTTGAAGGCCGCCGCCGAGGCGGAAAAGAGCGCCTACGAGCTGATCCTGGGCGAGGGCGCCAAGGTCTTCGACCTCTCCTTGGAGAGCAAGGAATTGCGCGACCGTTACGGCCGCTGCACCTTCGGGCAGGAGTGCGTGGCGGCGCGGCGGCTGGTCGAAAGCGGCGTGCCGTACGTGTGCATCAACTATCCGGGCGGTTGGGATACGCATTCGCGGAACTTCGAGTCCATGCGCCGAATGCTGCCGCAGTTCGACGCGGGCCTGGCCACGCTGCTGTGGGACCTGGACCAGCGCGGCCTGTTGCAAAGCACGATCGTATGGTGTTGCGGCGAGTTCGGCCGCACGCCGAAAATCGACTGGCAGCCGCCCTGGGACGGCGGCCGCGGCCATTGGGGCAACGTGTTCTCCGTCCTGGTCGCCGGCGGCGGATTCAAGGGCGGCCGCGTCGTCGGCGCCTCCGACGCCAAAGGCGAAGAGGTCAAGGAGCGGCCCGTCTATCCGGTGGACCTGCTGGGCACCATGTATGATCTGCTGGGCATCGACACCAACGCCAGGCTGCCGCATCCCCTGGGCCTGGAGGCCCATGTATTGCCGACGGCCGCCGAGGGCGTGAAGACGGGCGGACGCTTGAAAGAAATCACGAGTTAGGAGCCTCTCCGATGAGCGCATTTCGATGGTCGGTGATTCTCGGGCTGGCCGGCTGCCTGGCCAGCGGGGAGGCCGCGTGGGGACAGCAGCGGCCGAGCATCGCTTACGCCTATCCCGCCGGTTGCCAGCAGGGCGCCACGACCCGGATTACGGTGGGCGGAATGAATCTCGACGGCGTCGACAAAGTTTTTGTCTCCGGCACGGGTGCTCAAGCCAAAGTGGTCGAGAACGCCAAGATGACCAACGAGCAGGTCAAGGCCCTGCGCGAGCAAGCCGAGGAGCTGCGAAAACGGCAAGCGAAGGACGAGCAGGCCAAGAAGCTCCTGGCGAGCCTCCAGAAGAAACTCGACCTCGTCACGACCGTCAACCAGGCCGCCAGCCGGGCCATCGCCCACCAGATCGTCGTCGAGGTGACGACGGCTCCCGACGCGCCGCCCGGCGAGCGGGAAATCAGGCTGGAAACGCCGTGGGGGTTGACCAATCCGTTGGTGTTCCACGTCGGCCAGGCGCCCGAGGTCTCGGCGCCGCCCATGGCGGTCACTCGACAGCACGTGCTGGGCAGGGAGGAGGCCAGCCTGGCCCGAAGAACGCTGCACGAGGAAGCCCGCGTCACGCTGCCTTGCACCGTGAACGGCCAGGTCACGTTCGGCGGCGTGGACCGCTATCGCTTCGAGGCCCGCAAGGGTCAACGCCTGGTCGCCGGCGTCCAGGCGCGGCAATTGGTCCCCTACATTGCCGACGCCGTGCCCGGCTGGTTCCAGGCGGTGCTGGTGATCTACGACGCGCAGGGGAAGGAAGCGGCGTATTGCGACGACTACCGCTTCAAGCCCGACCCGGTAATCTTCTTCGAGGTCCCCCAGGACGGCGAATACGTGGCGGCGATTTACGACGCCCTGTACCGCGGCCGCGAGGATTTCGTCTATCGTATGACCGTGGGCGAGCTGCCGTTCGTGACCGGCATCTTCCCGCTGGGCGGGCCGGCCGGCGCGACAACCACCGTCGAGCTGAAGGGTTGGAATCTCCCCGAGACCAAACTGACGGTGGACAACACGCACCGCTCGCCGGGAGTTTATCCGGTCTCCGCTGGCAAGCAGCAGTGGGTCTCCAACGTTGTGCCCTTCGCGGTGGACACGCTGCCGGAATGCCTGGAACAGGAACCGAACGACTCGCCCGCGACCGCGCAGCAGGTGACGCTGCCGATCATCGTCAACGGACGGATTGATCGGCCGGGCGACCGCGACCTGTTCCGGTTCGAAGGCCGCGCCGGCGAGGCGATCGTGGCGGAAGTCTATGCGCGGCGGCTCGATTCCCCGCTGGACAGCGTGCTTACGCTGACTGACGCCGCCGGCAAGCAACTGGCGATGAACGACGATCACGAAGACAAGACCTCGGGGCTCAACACGCACGACGCGGATTCCTACCTCGCCGCCACGCTGCCCGCCGACGGAACCTACTATCTGCGCCTGGCAGATACGCAGCACCATGGCGGCGAGGAGTATGCCTACCGATTGCGGATCAGCGCCCCGCAGCCCGATTTTGCCTTGCGCGTGGTGCCCTCGAGCCTGTGCATTCTCCGACGCACCGCGACTTCCGCCAAGGCCCCGCTTTCGTTCAGCGCCCCCTTGAGCGTCTATGTCTTCCGGAGAGACGGGTTTGACGGTGACATCCGGCTGGAATTGAAGGATCCGCCGGCGGGATTCTCGATAGGGCCGGCGAAACTGTCCGGGAAGCAAGAAGTCACGCAGGTGGTGCTCAAAAGCGAACTGCCTGAAACGCAGGAACCTGTCAAATTGTCGATCGTGGGCCGCGCGACGATCGAAGGGCGGGAGATTGTCCGCGAGGCCGTGGCGGCGGAAGATAAGATGCAGGCCTTCGCCTACCACCACCTGGTTCCGGCCCAAGACCTGGAGGCTGTCGTCTGCACACCGCCGGTCCCGGTCAAGAAACCCGGCAAACCCGCATCCAAGCCGGCCAAACCCGCCGCGCCCACCGCGCCGGCCAAGTCCGGTAACCCCTCGAAGCCTTGACCTTGGTGCGCCGGTCCACCGAGTATTGGTCGGTTCCCTGTTGACCTTGACCGATAGGGACTTTCCGCAACAGAAACTGTGTTGACCCATCTGTTGCCGCCCGCTTTTCGAGACGGTATCCTGAATCGACGCTCCCAGAACGCCACCAAGGAGTCGGACGTGAACCACTTTGCAAGATTTCTGTCGGTCCTTGCCGTGCTGCCTGCCGTCTGCCTGGCCGCCGGCGAGCCGTCGCTGCGGGCCACGTGGAACATGCCGCCCAAGTGCGATCCGCTGGCGCCCGTGCGGATTCGGGATCTGAAAGAGGAGCTGCGGCAGACGGGCTATCGCCTGGTGATTGCCATCCATCCGGCCCAGCCGCCCGGGGCCAAAGGAGAGCCGCCGCCCCGCGACCTTTATCTCATCAACGCCGACGGCACGGGCCTGAAGCAGCTCACCAAGACGCCCGAGATCGACGAGCGGGCGCCGCGGACTTCGCCCGACGGCACCATGTTCACCTACAACTACGGCGACTACCTGGTCGACGCCAAGACCCTCCAGACGCGGCAGCTCTATGGCGGCTACGTCTGGACACCCGACAGCGCCCAGACCGCCGAGTGCAGCAAGAACAGCATCATCTATCGCGACATCCAGACCGGCAAGAAGACGAAGAGCGTGCGGGTGCCGCGGACGGTGAGTATCGTGGACCTCTCGGCCGACGGCAATTGGTTCATCTTCGAGATCCGCAACTACCTGGGATGCCCCTACACGATCGACTTCCTCTCGGCTTCCGGCGGCGAGATCCGCAAGCTGCCCAATCATCCCATCCGGGACGGCGAGTGCCATCCGGCCTTCTCGCCCGACGGCAAGTGGATGTGCTGGAACTCGGGCCGGAGCCTCTCCGTGCGGAAGTTCGACCCGTCATTGCCCGACGGCACCGACGGAAAGATCATCACCCTGCCGGAGAATCTCCTCGGCCAGGACCCGTGCGGGCGGTGGTCGCACTGCGGGCGGTACATCGCCTACGTGAAGATTCCCCATGCCGGTAGTTGGCGGGTACACAGCCCGATCTGCATCGTCCGCCTGGCCGACAACGCCACGCTGACGCTCAGCCCGCCGGGATGGCTCGGACACCATTGGGATTACGACTGGCTGCCGCCGGACTGATACCCGGGCCGCATAGGTGAGGCCCACGATCCAGATCTGAAGCACGAAATCCGAAATAACTCTCAGATTCCCATGTCGAAAAGCTCAAGACAAACCACGCCGTGGCTCCGCTTCGCGTGCCTGGCGCTGGCACTGCCGGCTGCTGCCCTGTGTGGTTGCGATGCGCCCTCCATGCCCGGCAAGGATGCTTCTGGGGCCCTGACGACGGCGGGCGGGATCGAGATGGTGGCGCTTCCCGGCGGCTGGTTCGAGATGGTGCCGGCGACACCGACGAACCGGACCAACAACTCCACAAGGTCTTCGTCAGTCCGTTGGCAATCGACAAATACCCGGTCACGCAGCGGGAGTACGAGAAGCGAATGGCCGCCAACCCGTCGCACTGGAAGGGGCCGCAGAAGCCCGTGGAACAGATCCGCTGGCGCGACGCCGCGGCGTACTGCAATGCCCGCTCCCATGCCGAGGGGCTCCAACCCGCCTACGATCCCAAGACGTGGCAGTGCGATTTCGCGGCCGACGGCTACCGCTTGCCGACGGAAGCCGAGTATGAATATGCCCTGCGGGCGGGCACGACCACCGCTTACTTCTTCGGCAATTCGACTGGCGATCTCCCGCGCTATGCCTGGTTCAAGGCCAACAGTACCCGCGGCCCGCATCCGGTCGGCGAGAAGCCGGCCAATCCTTGGGGGCTGTGCGACATGGTCGGGAACGTCTATGAGTGGTGCAACGACTATTACCGGGAGGACTACTACCGGCAAAGCCCGGACCACGATCCTCGCGGACCGGCCCGCGGCGCGGACCGAGTGGTCCGCGGCGGTTGCTGGAACTCGAAGCCCGACGACCTCCGCTCGGCCTACCGGAATTACGAAACGCCGGCCTACACGGACATCTGTTTCGCCAAGGACATCCACGGGCAGGTGGGATTCCGCTGCGTGAGGAGGCAGGTGGGGAAGTAGGATTGTCCCTATCAATAATCCCGTCAAGGCGATCTATCTTCGGAGCCGAGAATTCCTGGTGTCCCGCCTCAGCCCAGCCGCCGAAAACCCCACCCAGCGACAGCAGGTGCCCGAGCCGATCATTCTTAGCACGTGGCGGTTCGGACAGCAGGCCAACGCCGCCGGCTGGCCATGCCTGACGGGTGAAAGGCCTTCGGCCCTGGATGCGGCGGAGCAGGCTTGTCGGGCCGTGGAAGCCAACCCCGAGGTGACGAGCGTCGGACTGGGCGGCTATCCGGACCAGTCCGGTGAAGTGACGCTCGACGCCTCGATTATGCTCTCGCCGGCGCTGTGGGTCGGTGTGTTTCGTGCGTCGGTTTCTGCACCCCGTGAGCATCGCGCGGCTGGTCATGGAGAAGAGCCCACACACGATGCTCGCCGGCGATGGGGCCGAACGTTTCGCCGCAGGGCACGGTCAGGAACCCACCGACTTGTTGACTGACCTCGCACGCGAAGCATGGCAGAAGTGGCTCGTCGAGCAGCACTCGGACCGATCTCCCTCCGAATTTCATCCTGGCAACCAATTCCATGATACCGTGGGCGTGTTGGCCTTGGATGCTTCCGGCCTGCTTGCCGGGGCCTGCTCTACAAGCGGCACGCCCATGAAATTGCCTGGCCGAGTGGGTGATTCGCCGATTATCGGTCACGGCCTGTACGTCGATCCACGTTACGGAGCGGCGGTGGCGACCGGATTGGGCGAATTGATCACGGGCGTATGCGGCAGTTTCCTGGCGGTGGAGTTGATGCGCCGCGGCGCTTCGCCGCTGGACGCCGCCGTGGGAATGCTCCAGCGGATCATCGACAACTATTCGCTCTGCGACGAGCACCAGGTCGGCGTCATCACGCTCAACCCGACCGGGCAATGGAGTTCTGCGGCGTTACGCCCCGGCTACTATACCGCCGTGCGTACTGTCGGGCGAGACGACGTGATCGAACCGGACCGCGTGATATTGCCGTAATGGTATGTGCCTTGGCCCTGGCCCGGCCTGCCGTACGGTCACTTTGGGAGCTTGATTATGCGGTGCACGTGTTGCACGCTTCTGACGGTCCTCGCCCTGCTTCCTTTTGCGGCGAGCTCGGCCTGCGCCCAATCGCGTACCGTGGACCACCCGTCGCCCATGGGTATCCACAAGCTGGCCCCGGCCGGGCCATGGGAGATCGTCGAAGGCGATCGGCCCGTGCTACGGTACAACTACCAGATCGTGCCGATACCGGACGACGTCGAAGCGCGGATCGCGCCCGGCAACCAGAGATATGCCGTGCCGCGGTCCGATTACATCCATCCACTCTACGGATTGCACGGTGAGGTCCTGACCGACGACTGGGCTGCCGACCATCCGCACCACCGCGGCATCTATTGGGCATGGCCCGAGGTCGATTGGCAAGGCAAACGTGGCGACCTGCACGCCTTGCAGGAGGTCTTCGCCCGGCCGACCGGCAAGATCGAATCCTCGCAGGGCACGGACTTCGCACAGATCGAAGCCGAGAACACGTGGCGCTTCGGCGACGGCCCGGCGATCGTTCGCGAGATCGCCATCCTCCGCGCATGGCGGCAGACCGACGTCGGCCGGGCGATCGACCTGGAGTTTCGCTTCGTCGCCCTGGGGGCTGACGTGCAAGTCGCCCGGCGCGACCAGTCGCACTACGGCGGCCTGAACATCCGCCTGTCGCCCGTGGTCGAACAGAAGATCGTAACATTCACCGATCCACCTGGGGCTGCACTGCCCATCGCTTGGGCCCATCGCAGCGGCACGCCTCGCGGCGGCCGTTGGCCCACGGCCCTCACGATCCTGCAGAGTCCCGCTAATCCCGGCTATCCGGGCGACTGGGTCCAGTATGCGAACCTCTCCTGGATTCAGCCGACGTTTCCCGCGTCCGGCACGCGTTATACTCTCCGCAAGGACCGGCCGCTGGTACTCCGCTACCGCCTTTGGATTCACGACAAGCCGCTTAGCGCGAAGGCGATCCGGAAGCTAGCGACCACCCAACGTCTTCTTCCTCTAGGAGCCCCGCCATGAAGTCCACCGATCTTCCGCGTCGTGAATTCCTTCGCACGGCCAGCGCCACCGGGCTTGCCGTGCCGTATCTGGTCTCGTCTTCGGCTTTGGCCCAGCCGGGCAAACCAGGAGCCAACGACCGGCTCAGCATTGCCCTGGTCGGCTGCGGCGGCATGGGCCGGGCGAACCTCGGCGCGTGCAGCGGCCAGGCCGACGTGGTCGTCACCGGCGCCTGCGACGTCTGGCGGCAGCGACGCGAGGCCGTCTGCGCAATACAAGTCGGCCAGGCCATACGCCGACTACCGCGAGCTGCTGGATCGCAAGGACCTGGACGGCGTGATCATCGGCACCCCGCCGCATTGGCACTGTCTGATGGCCGTCGACGCCTGCCGGGCCAGCAAAGACATTTACCTGCAAAAGCCCATGACGCTGCACCTGGCCGAGAGCCTGGCCGTTCGCAACGCCGTCCGCAAGCATCAGCGGATCTGCCAGGTCGGCACGCAAATCCACGCCGGGGCCAACTACCGCCGCGTGGTCGAGTTGGTCCGCTCAGGCAACCTCGGCAAGATCAGTGTAGTGCGGACATTCAATGTCATGAACCAGGGCCCGGAAGGAATCGGCAACCCGCCCAACAGCGCCTCCGCCGGCCGGACTCGACTGGCAGCGATGGGTCGGGCCTTATCCCATGCGGCCCTATAACCCGCTGATCGTCGAGGGCGCCTATAGCAACTGCTCGTTCATGTCGTTTAGCGGCGGGTGGACGCCAGGCATGGCCCCGCACATCATCGACCTGCCGGTCTGGGCCCTCGACCTCGGCTACCCGGCGGTCACGTTCAGCTCCGGCGGCCGCTACACGATCCGCGACGCGGGAGACGCGCCGGACACGCAAGAAGTCGTCTGGCAGTACGGCGACTTCACCATGACCTGGTCGATGTCGCTGGTCAACAGCTTCGCCTTCGATTTCGGCCGCGGCCAGCCCGCGCGGCGGCTGGGCATATACTTCCACGGCGTCAACGGCACGATGTACGCGAATTACGACATGCACAAGGTTGTGGCCGAGGGGGAACGGATGAACGGCCTCAAGCCGCCGGCCGAGTCGATTTCGCCGTCGCCCGGCCACGAGCGCCAGTGGCTCGACTCGATCAGGACCCGCAAGTCGCCCAGTTGCTGCCCAGACTACCACTGTAAAGTGGACGTGCCCCTGGCGTTGGCGAACCTGTCGTTAAAGTTAGGCCGGGCGATTCGCTTCGACCCTCTGGCCGAGAAGATCGTCGGCGACGAGGAAGCCGCCCGCCTGACCCGGCCCGAATACCGCGCCCCTTGGAAATTCCCCACAGAGTATCTGTGAGAGAAGCAGAGCTGGGTAACCCGCCGGCGGAATTTGGCTCGTCCCTATTTCTCTACTTCCACCTCGGTCGCAACGTTGAGAAACCGATTCTCCTCGCTCTTGAGTCCCGTGGCGTACTTGTTGGAAAGAATGCCCGCGGCCGGGCCGGCGCCGGGCTTCGAGTTGCCGATCACGTTGCGGCGGAAGACCAGGTCGCGGTGATGGCCTATATCCCCAGCCAGTGCTCGATGCGCGCGGTCAGTTCTTGGACGCAGTCCTCGAACCACTTTCGGCCTTTCGCGGCCGTGGCGTCGCGGGGGTCGTGCCGCACGAAGTGCTGGGGATCGTAACCGGCGGAGAACCCGGCGCCGTCCACCACCGAGTAATCCTGGTATCGAATGGGGACCTCGCGCGGAGGCAGGGTCGCCAAATCGACCGAGCCGGGCCGGTAGTGCATCAACAGCGACGTCTCGACGATGTCGGCGTGCCCCGCCAGTCCCGTCTCCACCGCCTCCCGGCAGATCGTCAGGTCGTGATCCAGGCGGGCCGGGGTCGTGTTCTGGAGCTCGATGCACAGCCGGGCGATCGTCTCTTGCTGGTTGACGGCTCCATGCCCACTGGCGACAAACACGTAGCGATAGCCTTGCCCGATCAGAATCGCAAGCTCCGCGCGGAGCACCAGGGCGAAGACCTCTTCGGGCAGGTAGTGGCTGTTCCAAAGCCGCGTGGGAAAGTCCATGCCCACCACGTAGGATCCGCAAGGCAAGCCCAGCCACTCGACCATCGCGGGCGGGCGCTCGCGCTCCGTGCCCACGCTCAGCACGGGCCGCACCACCCCCCGGCCAAGCTTCCGGCACACGGCATGGGCCGCCTCGGACACATTGATCATGTCGCAGCCCACCGGCAGGTGCGGGCCATGATATTCCAACGGCGCTACGGGCACGATGACCAGTGGACAGGCGTTGCGTCGCTCGACAAGCTGCCCGGGCCGCAGCCACTCGTAACGGGTTTCAAATTCGACCGGCGTGCCTGGCTGTTCCACGGAAAGGCCCTCTTGGTTCCTATCGGTCTTCGTTGAGAGAGATTGCAGCGTTGAAGCTTACCAGAACGACCAATATATGCCAAACCAGATGGCGGCCACAATGCCGCACCAAAGCTTTAGTTGCTGGTACCACGGGCGGCGAAGGCCCTCGTCATAGGCCCGCAGAAGCTGCACGCGCCACACGTACGGGGCGATGCGCGCGTAGTCCGGCTCAGCGGTCAGCAAGCTGACCGCGGCAATGCCCAGCATGATGATCGCCTGGGCGATGCCCCCGATGTAGAAGAAGTGCAGCTCGGGAATGCCGCCGAAGCGACCGCTGAAAACTCCCAACAGCGACGCCGTAATGAGCACGCCGCCGACCAGGCCGAACAGCCCGGCGGGGTAGTTGACCCGCTTCCAGAGAATGCCCATCAGGACCGTCGCCATGAAAGGGATGGCGATGGCGGTCAGAGTGAACTGGAAGAACTTGAAAATGCCGAAATAGGCGACGACCGGCGAGATGGCGGCGGCCAGCAGCAGCACGGTGAAGGAGGCGATCCGCCCGACGCGGACCATTTCGCGATCGCCGGCCGACCTGTGAATGAGTTTCTTGTAGAGGTCGGTGGAAAAGAGGGTGGAGGCCGAGTTGACCTGCGCGCTCAGGGCGGCCATGACGGCGGCGATCAGCCCGGCCACCACGATGCCCCGCACGCCCCAGGCCGGCGCAAACCTGCCCAGGGCGAAGGTAAAGGCCAGGTCGGCTTTATCCAGCGGTGGGGTTTGGTGCATCACGTGAATCCAGTGGTACACCACCAGGCCGAGAAAACACGTCACCAGCGGCCGAAAGAAGTTGATGAACTGGGCCAGCACCAGGCCCATCAGGGCGTCCCAGGTGCTGCGGGCCGCCAGCATCCGTTGGATCATCGCCTGGTTGCCCACCTGGTAGAAGGTGAAGGCGCCGAAGGTGGCGACGATCATTCCCAGGAATGGCGCCATTTCATGTCCGGGCGGTTGATAGAGGTGCATGCGTTCGGGGCTGCCGGCGACCAGGGCGCCCCAACCGCCGGGGATATGGCCCAGGGCGGCAAAAAACAGCGTGATGCCGCCGACCATCAACAAGATGCACTGGAAAAGGTCGGCCCACATCACGGAGGTCAGCCCACCGTGGATCGAGTACGCCCCTACGGCAACCACGATCAACGCCAGGACAAGATAAAAATTCCAGCCGCTGACTTGGGAAAACGCCAGGCTGCCGGCATAGAGCACGGTCACCGTATAAATACAGACGTAGAAAACCAGGAGCATGCACGAGTAGATCGTGCCGCAGGCCGGCCCAAAACGGTCGGCCAGGAATCCCGGCACGGTGGTCACCTTGTTCTTCAGATAGATCGGGATGAATAAGGTCAGCACCAGCGAGTAGCAAGGAAGCCCGAACCATTCCCAGTTGGCGATTCCCATGCCGTGCTGGTAGGCAGCGCCGACCGTGCCGATCATCTGCTCGCTGGAAATGCCGGTGGCCACGAAGGCCGTGCCGATAAGCCACCAAGGCATTTTGTTGCCGCCAAGGAAGTAACCGTGGGCCGTGTCGGCCTTTTTTCGCCCGGCAAAGACCCCGACGCCGGCGACAAACAGTATCGAGGCCAAAACGATCAAGACGTCAATCGTTGTGAGCATGATTATTCCGGCGGTTCAGCGGTTCGCGACGATCACGGCGCGGATTGACGCGTCACAATGGGAACGTAACCTGTCTCAAGGCCCTTGGGCGGCGTCACCAGCAGGGCTGGATCCAGCGCGACCAATTCCCCCTGTTTAAGGGGCGCCATGTAGTCCCGGTCGATGGGCCAGGTCGCATGGATCTTTTCCACGAGGGCCTGCAACCCGGCCTTCTTCGCCTCGCTGCACGCATACTGTTGAAACGACGGCTGATCGACGAAACGATACCAGTGGTACGTCACCAGGGAACCGTCGGCAAGCTTGACCGTAAAAGGCCCGAGCTTCGGGCCGGGCCGGCTCCAGGCGGCGGTTGCCAGCGAGATGTAGGCGCCCCCGGCCCCGCGAGTTTGAAGTCCTGCTCCCGCAGCCGCGTCTCGGCAGGCACGTCTGCGGCCGCTACGGCGACGCGCTTTTCACCCTCCCATTGGAAATACTGCGGGAAGACGCCCTTGGGACTGATGTCGCTGTGGACCCATTGCAGACCCCAAACGTTGCCTTCGAACACCTTGGTGTCGAAGACGCTCTCCACACCGGTGACTCGCTTGCCGCCCTGATCGTAGCGCGTGGTGCGCGTCGTCAGCGTGGACTTCCAGGCGCCCTTATTCTCGAACCGTCCGGAGCAGGCCGGGCCCCCGTCCCGCCACGCCTTGAAAGCGTCGCAGAGGGCGGCTTTCGAGTAGTACGTCACGTCCTGCACCAGAAAGGATCTCCCCTGGTCATCAACCGGGAACTGTAGCTTGGGGATCTTTGAATAGCGGACGCCCTGGGCGTCCTGGGCGTCGAAACGCGGCACGGTGTTGATCTCCATGGCGCCGCCGCCCATCTCGCCCGGCCGAGCATCGAGCCCACGCCCATAAAGGAAGGGATACTTGAAGAGCTTGCCGATCTTGCTCCAGGTTTCCGGAATGTAATAGGCGATGGGCCCCTTGAAGTTGGCTGCGCTCAGGAAGCAGGTCCAGCTTTGGTCGCCGGTGGGCGGGTCGCCCGTGGCGGGATCGGTGAAGGGCAAGGCCATCCAGGCATAGCCCAGGAACTGGCCGTTGGGGTTTCCCTGAAACGGCAGCGCGTCGGGCGGAATCAGCAGCCGGTTGCTCAACTGGGCGATGCCCAGCCGATGGTCCGGCAGCGCTTCGTTGCTGTAGAAGAAGGACCATCCGGGCGATGCGATCTCGTAGTCGTAGCATTGCGGCGTGGCGTTCATGCTGAACTTCGGCGGGCCGTAGCGGAAGTGGTTGCCCGCCCAGTAGCCCAGCCCGCCTTCCACGGTCTGGAAGACGCCGGCCCACGTGGGCCCACGATCCCGCCACCGCCGGGCCAGCGTGCCCTCCGGGGCGAGCGGCTGGTCCTTGTTGTCGGAGTTGTCCGGCGTGATCCAGCAGCCGGCCAGCCCAATCTGGAAATCGGCCAGCGGCCGGTCAACGAGCGGCCAGACCGCCGAGTAGAACCCCATGCCCGCACTGTACTCGGATCGGGCGGCCGGGCGCGTTGCGCTGAAGCCGATGTAGCCGTGCAGGCCGTCGGAATGAGAAGTGACTTTCCCGGCTTCCGCTTGGCCTGCACCTTTCGGCGGGGCTCCTTCTCCGGCACAGGCCCAGGACAGGAGGGCAAGGATGACGACCGCATTGATGAGGTCCCCGCCGCGGGTTCCCAGCCCGATGCAACCCACGCCGATCGTCTTGCCGGGGGATGGAGCGGAGCGAACCGTTGGAGCGAACGTGGAGACGGCCGCCATCGCCGTCGCCGCGTGGCCGGTCGTGCGAAGAAACCGCCGGCGGTTCAAGGTGGTAGCGTCTCTCATGGATTCGGGCCTTTCTGTTGTCTTTTCCAACTATCAATAATCTCGTACTCGTTCCCAGTCAAGGAGTTGCGGGATTTGATCCCAAGCTGGTTCCAGGCTGGAATCGCCTTGTTCCGTCCCTGTTCCCCTCGTCTACGCACCTTGGCCTCCCGCCTCTTCCCAAAACGAGTTTCTTGGGAAGGACAGGTTACAAAACGGGTTACAAAACGCTACCATGGGACCGTGGCCGACCGTCACCTCGATCCTCTTGGAGCCCGTAGCATGGCGCTCACGGAACTGATGACTTGGAGCAAGGCGGACAGGCGATGGCACAAAGGCCATAGGGGCAAACGATACGCGGTCATCTTGGTTCTGTTGGCGATGGCTGTTCAGGGCAAGTTGTTCGCCGAGCCGGCTTCGGCGGCTATTGGGGAGAAAGCCGCGGCCGGCGAGGTTGTCGTGATCAAACGCCTCGATGCGGTGGATTTGACAAGACCGATTCCCCTTTCGATCACGAACGCCAATGGGGTCAAGATCGCCTTTCAAACCAAGGGCAGCGACCTACAGACAAAATTCACCCTTCGCGAGGCTTCCCTGGGAGACGTGTCGCACCATCGGGGCGCCTACCGCTTCACGGGCAACTGGCCTTTGGCCGCCACGATCTATGCATGGGGAGGCGGCGACTGGACGCCATGCCTGTACCGTGCCGATCAATTCCTTCCCCAGGGTGGAAAAGAGGCGGGTGGCTTTGCATTGATCCACGAAGGCGTGCCTCGCCGCAGTAGTCTCGCAAAGTTTACACGAATGACTTTCCAGGCTACGAGGAATCAGGTGCGAAACCTGGTGATTTACCGGGGTGACGACATCACGCCGCCCGAGCCGCCGGGGCAATTGACCGCCCGCTGCGGCGGCTCGGCCGTGCACCTGGCGTGGAAAGCGGCTGGCGACAATGTCGGGGTGGCGTGGTACGTGATCTCGCGCCGCAGGGAAGGGAAAGTTCGCAAAAATCGCGCAAACCGCGAACATGGCCTGCACGGACGAGGCGCCCGCCGCGGGCACCTATCGCTATCGCGTCCTGGCTGGGGACTATGAACGGAACACGAGCCCCTGGTCGGCGGTCGTCAGTGTGAAAGTCGCGCAAGGTTCTGCTCAGCCGTCGCAAAGCCCAGTCGCCGCGGACGGCTTGTACTATGCGGATCATGTCCGCGCCGTGCACGATGCCGGTGCAGGCAGGGTGCAGAGCGGGTTCGTGTATCATTACGGCGACTCGATCAACTACCTGGACCGGACCCAGGACCGCAACCGGGCCATCCTGCCGCTGCTGCCGTACACCTTATTCAATGAGATTCGCAATCCGAATGTCGATCTGAGCCCCGTGACCACCAGTGCCACGCTTCTCAGGGATCTTCGCGACCCGACCAAGAAGATTCTCACGCTGGCGCCCGAGTTCTGCGTGCTCACCTGTGGCATCGAAGATTTGCGGGCAACCCCGCCCGCGGAGCACAAGGCGGTGGTGGGCAATGTCCTAGAGATGATCAGGCTGCTGGAGGCTCATGGCACCGTGGTGATCTTTGTGACCACCAATCCCTATGCGCGAACCAACCCCATTGGCTCGCCCGAGGAAGCGCTCAGCGATGCGCTGGCCAAGATGTGCGAGGACAACAAGGTGCCGGTTGCGCGGGTTTTCGACATGTACCGCAACGCCGCGCGAAGCGGGGAAGATTATGGCAAGCTCATGAGTCCCGTCGACAGGGACACTCACGGCGGGGCCTGGCCGAAGGGTTTCGCGTACGCGGCGTTGTGGCCATCCTTCGAGGAGGGGATTACCCGGCGTCTGATCGTCGTCAAGGAGACCTTGGACCGGGTGCTCTTCACGCTTCTGGACCGGCCGGGCGAATAAACGTCCCCTCAAACAAGTTCTTTAGAAAGGGCAGCTCGTTTTCCGTGGCAATCCGCTTCCTGATCCCGATTTCCTTCGATTTTTCGGCCACAACACCCCTTGTGCGGGGGTTGTGTGCGATATATACTGCACGCGGGACGAAATGGCCCGAGTTCGTAGTAGCGGCTTTAGCCGGAAATCCGCGGCAAGACCGCCTGAAGGCGGGACTACCAGCGGCGCATTTCCGACCGCGTGCAGTATAGAATGCAGCCTGTTCCCATTCCAGGAGGTACGCCCGAGGGAGATATGGTGCGAACACTCTTGCGGGTATTCGTTGCGCTGGCAAATCGGTATGGGCCGAAGCTCCTGCTGGGGACGCTGATCTTCTGCCTTTCCGCGGGAAGTGTTCTTGCAGCCGGCGACGGCAAACCGGCGACCAGGCTAATCAACGTCGCTGACACCAGGGACGCGGGACCCGGATTGGCGAAATGGGTGGGCGATTTGTACAACGGCGATCTTTGGCTCTACGGCGTGGTCGTCGTCGTCGTCATGGTTTCGGAAGGAACCATCCTGGGGTTCGCGTTCGACCGAGTGATCGGCCTGCTGGGCATCCGGCTGGGGAAACTCGACCATCACGAATAGGGCCTCTCTTCCCTCTTCCCGCCGGGGGCAATGCCCATGCAGACCTTCAACATCTACTTGCCCGTAGCCGGGATCGAGTTCAACGTCCTGCTGTTGCTGTTGATCGGCTTTACCGTGGGCGTTTGCGGCGGCTTCTTCGGCATCGGCGGCGCCTGGATCGTCACCCCCGCGCTGAACATCTTCGGTTTCCCCATGCCGTATGCGATCGGCACCGACCTCGCCCACATGGGAGGAAAATCCATCGTCTCGACCATGCGCCACGGAAGATTCGGCAATGTCGACCTCAAGCTCGGCATCTCGATGATCCTGGGGACCACGGTGGGCATGGAGTTGGGGGCCAGGCTGGTCATGCACCTGGAACGCCTGGGCCTGGCGGAGTTGGTCATCCGCAGGATCTACGTGATCTTCCTGGCGCTGGTCGGCGGCTACGTGCTCTACGACTACATCAGCCACCTGCGGCGGCGCCGCCAAACGGCGCGCCGGGGCGGGGCGGCGGCCGTGCACGAGACCTTCGCCCAGAAGCTCCAGCGGCTGCACATTCCGCCGATGGTCCATTTCAGCACCTCGGGCATCACCGCTTCGCTTTGGTTGCCGATCCTCGTTGGGCTGACGACGGGCGTCGTGGCAAGCGTGCTGGGCGTGGGCGGCGGTTTCATTCGCATGCCCGCCTTGATCTACCTCGTCGGCTGCCCGACGGTCGTCGCCGTGGGAACCGATCTGTTCGAGATCATGATCACGGGGGCCTACGGCGCGTTCACCTACGGCGTGAAAGGACGCGTGGACCTCGTGGCAGCCATGTGGATGTTGCTCGGGGCCGCCCTCGGGGCGCAACTGGGAACCGTGGCCGTCCGCTACGTGCACGGCTACTCCATTCGCCTGTTGTTCGCCGTCACGATCTTTATCGCTTGCAGCTCCGTGCTCATGAAACAACTCGGATTCCAGGCGGCGTCCTCGGCTCTGATCCTCGCCGCCGCGACGGGGGTCAGCTTCGTCATCATCGCCTTGTTCGTCAAAGGCATCCTCAAGGAGCGCCGCCCTCCGGAAGAGCTGCGAGGCCGATCTGTAGGAGAGCTGGGTATGAGAAGGTTCCTCCCGGGCGTCATCTCCCTCTGGCTGGCGTGCGCATGGATCGGCTGCGGAAAAGGCCCGGACGTGCTGCAAGGGAGGGTCGTCAGCTACGATCCGTCCACGCAAGAGCTGATCGTCAAGGACGAACGCGCTGGGCAGCGCGAAGTCCGACTGTCTCTGAAACACGCCGAGATCGGCGCGGAGCCCCAGGCGGACGACGTGGTGCGGATCGCCTATGGCGAGGCGGAAGGACGCCTGGTCGCCCGGCGGGTAATGAACCTGACGCGGCAGAAAGAGGTCGCCCGACAGGGAAAGTAGGGCCTGCAAAACAACAAGTTGGGCAAATATCAAAAGCATTCCAGCTTTCCCTCGAGGAACATCCGGGCGAAGTAGGGGGGGCTGTCGTCCGAATCCATGAGCATGTCCAGTTGCCGGGAGCACATCGTCAGCCGGCCCAAGTCGGCCAGCCGGCTGCGGAGGAAATCGGGATCGTACTTCTCCAGCCTCGCGACGAGGTGGTCCCCGCGCAACTGGACGCGGAAATCCAGATGGCCCAGCACGTCCGCCAGGAAGCGCACGCGGCGCAGGCGCCGCTCTTCTGCCGCCGCGCCGCCGGCGAAACGGAAGTGGACGTAATTCTTGTTCTGGCTCTGCCCGCAGTACACGTCCAGCGTGGAGAAGTGATAGCCCGCCTTCGTGCTGAAGTTCATGTAGCGGTCGGAGATTACGGCATACGATGCCGCACCCACGCCCAGGGCGTCCGGCGGCGGCCGAGCTATCCCCTGCCCGAGCACCGAAAGGAAACCCCGCGCCGAGACGGGCCGCGGCCGGTTCCAACCGATCTGCTTGTCCATGAGCCCCTGGAGAAAGGCGTTCAGGGGAATAGAGAGGATTTCCGCAGGCGCGACGCTCCCGGAACTTCTCGTTCCCTCCCGCAATCCACCCCCCAGATCGAACACGTGGATTTCCAGGGGAAGGTCGGCTTCGATGCGCAGGGCCCCGGCGCCGCTCTGGGTGGCCATGTCCCCGATGCGGAACATCACCTGGTACACCTTCTCGTGGATGAAGCGGGAGAGGTCGTGCAGCGACTGACAATGGACGGGCGTGAAATCGGGCGAGTGCGGATCGACCAGGTGCAGGGGAGTGACGAAGCGGCTCAGCCGCCGCAGCCGTTGGACCACCGGGGAATCGGCCAGGGGGGCGCGGCTTGGCGGCGGATCGGGGACAGGAATCTCCCCGTCGTAGACCTGACAGGCCGTAGCGTCCACGGTAACGACCCGGCCCGTTTCCAGCAACCGGGTGGCGTCCTCCAGGCCGACGATGGCCGGGACATGGAATTCGCGGGCGAGGATCGCCATGTGGCCGATGGGCGACCCGACATCGGTGACGATGGCTCGGCAGCCGGCCATGAGGCGCGAGTAAGCCGGCGAGGAGTGCCGTGCCACCAGGACGCTTCCCGGAGGAAACTGCCCAATGTCGTCGTCACCCCGCAGCAGGAAGACTGGTCCGGCGCCGATCCCGGGACAAGCGACGCGGCCTCCCCGCAGAATTGGGGCCCCGCCCTCCGGCTCCATCCGCATCGGCTTGCAGGGGAGGGGCGCCGTTGCCGCCATCCGCCGGGTCTGGAGGATGTAAAGTTCCCCGCCGGCATCGATGGCCCATTCGATGTCTTGGGGACGGCCGAAATGCTCTTCCAGCCGCCGCGCCGCATCCGCCAACTGCGCCAAGTCTTGGTGGCTGAGGCAGGCGGAGGCGACAGCCCCGAGCCGGCCGGGGGTGACCACGATTTCTTCGGGCCCCCGCTTTCCCGACGCCGCCTGAGCCGAGATGCCGGAGGTGGCGCTGATCGTCATGCGATCGGCCGACGGGTCCTTGAAGTCTCGGGAAAACAGGATCCCGCTCGAGCGCGGCTCGATCATGCGCATGCAACCCACCGCCATGGCTCCTTCCCATTCCGTCAATCCCCGCTCCATGCGATAGGACACCGCCCCCGGCCCAACGGCGCTGGCCACGATCATGCGGTAGGTGTTCAGCACCTGGTCGCGGGAGACGTTCAACTCGGTGTGGTACAGCCCGGCGTGCGACGACTCGCTGTCCTCCCCAACGGCGCTGCTCCGCATGGCGACGCCCAGCGGCTCCTCAGCCACCAGCGCGTCATAGCCGACGTGGATGGCACTGTCCAGGTCCAGGGGGATCTCCGCCGAGCGGATCGCCTGCTGCACGTCCCGGCACGCTTCGGCCAGCGTCCCCGGCCCGAACATCTCCAGAATCCCTTCGAGCTGGACGGTGCGCTGGCGAAGGTAATTGCGGGACATGAAGCGTTCGAAGGCGGCGGTCGTAATGACGAACCCGTCCGGCACGCGGAGCCCGACCTCCGCCCGCACCTCTCCCAAATTGGCCATCTTGCCGCCGGCCAGCGGGGCATCGCCGGCTCGCAGCTTTTCCAGGGGCACGACCAGCGGTCCCGTTTGGGCCCGATGTTGGTCCTCGCATTGCAAATCGACGTCGGCCGTAACGCGGCGGATGAGGTGGTACAGCTCCCGGTAGCGATTGTCGGCGATGTGGTTCAAGTCCCTGGCCATGACGAACACGTCCGCGGCCGCGCGGTGCACCGACTGGATGATCGGCCCCAGGGCGAAGGGCCTGGTTCCCAGGAGTTTGTCCTCGATGTCGGCGAACAACTGGAGGAGGTTGTCGTTGAGCCCCAGGATCTCCCGGAAACGATCGTACATCAGCCGGAAACGGTCTTCACGCGTGCCATGGCGCAGGCACGCTCCGGCCGGATCCGAGCCAACCGAAGGCCCAATTCCAACCAGCGCGAAACCACCCTTTGAGGCCGTTCTGTTCAGGCATCGGGTCTCATGTGGAGAGACGCGGAACTCCAAGTCCTTGATGGAAAGGCCCCAGCATACCCATTGCTCGCTCGAGGCGGTGGCCGGTGGCCGCCAAATAACACAGTTAATCCCGCACAGAATCTGGGCTAGCCCCGCACAGGATCTGGGCCTGTCCGTCAAATATCACGGTCTGTCTCGTTCGTCGAGTCAAACCGGCGTTACGCAGCCGGTCAAGAGGCAAAGGATCGGACGTGTTTCATCCACAATTGGGGGGTGCTGCGCCAGCGCCAGAACCTAAAGTTAGATCGGCCTTTGGCAAGCCCCGCGGGTGGGTTCTTCCTCGGTCAGGAAATTCAAACTGCAAAGAAACCGCCAAGGCACGAAGACGCAAACGCAATGAGGACAAGGTGTTGCGAACTCCAGTCAACTCTCTTGGGAGCCGCTTTCGTGGAGCATAAGGATCTCAACAAACTTCGTGCCCGTTGTGCCTTGGTGGTCGATTCTTACGGTTTGAGTTAAAAAACATCACTTCGTCGTCTTTTCAGTATACATTTAGCCTCGTATCTTGTGGCATTTCATGTGCTAAGTCCCCTTACAGAACCACGCCGACCGGAGACTCGTCAGGATGGACCTCGGCAAGAGCTTTTCGCGCTTCCAGCGCCTCCTTGACGCGGCCTTCCTGGGAAGGCGGTCCGTTGCAAAAGACCCCAGAGACACGGCCGGGCCGGCTCCCGGCAGTCGCTGGCCCCGCGGCCCATGCCGGGCCGTCGTCGTGGGGGTCGTCGTGTCGCTTTCCGCGGTGCGGCTCTGCGCCGCGTACGGGGATGCCGGACCGGTAAGGATCGGGATCCTCGCCAAACGTGGCGTGGAAGTTTGCCTGAAACAGTGGCAACCTACGGCCGAGTACCTTGCCGGGGAGATCCCCAGTCGCTCGTTTGTCATCAGGCCACTGGGGTATAATGAGGTCCGCTCGGCGGTCGAGCGGCGGGAAGTGGATTTCATCCTCGCCAACCCGGCCGTGTACGTCGACTTGGAGTGGTCGTTCGGCGCAAGCCGAATCCTGACGTTGAAGAACCGCTGCCTGGGTGGAGCCTACACGGTTTATGCCGGCACGGTCCTCTGCAAGGCCGATCGCCGGGACATCCAACGTCTGGAGGATCTCAAGGGCAAGACCTTTATGGCAGTGGCGGAAGACTCCTTTGGTGGTTGGCAGGTCGCGTGGAGGGAGCTGAACGAGCACGGCATCGATCCGCATCGGGACTTCCGCGATTTTCGCTTCGCCGCGACGCACGACGCTGTGGTTTACGCCGTGCGCTCAGGCGAAGTCGATGCGGGGACCGTCCGCAGCGACATACTCGAGCAAATGGCCGCGGAAGGAAAGATCCGCCTCGAGGGAATTCCGCGTGCTGCACGAGCAGGGGGGCGAGGGGGCCCGCTTGCCTTTCCTGCATTCCACGCGCGTCTACCCGGAATGGCCCTTGGCCAAGCTCCAGCACACGCCCGACAAGCTGGCGGAAGACGTCGCCGTGGCGCTGATCAAGATGCCCGCAGAATTGCCGGCGGCCAAAGCAGCCCAATGCGCGGGCTGGACGATTCCTCACAACTATCAAGAGGTCCATGAGTGTTTGAAAGAGCTGCGCGTTGGTCCCTATAAGGACTACGGGAAGCTGACGTTGGCGGCGGTGGTCCGCCGGTATTGGCTGTGGCTGGTGGGCATTGTGGTCCTGTTGGCCGGCTCCACTATGGTGTCGCTCTACGTGGCCTGGCTGAACAGGCGGCTGCAACTGGCCCTCTCGGGGCAAGAGCAGGAGTTCATCGAGCGGGTCCGGGCGGAGGATGCCTTGCGAAAAAGCGATAGCCTGCGGCGCGCAGCGAGAAGCTGGCTGCCATCGGCCAGGCCGTGACCGGCATCCAGCACGCCATCAAGAACATGCTCGGTATCCTCAAGGGCGGCGCTTACCTCGTCCGCAACGGGCTCGGCGAGAACAACTCGGATCGAATCGTGGAAGGCTGCACGATGATCGAACACAGCGTGGATCGAATCAACAACATGTCCAGCCACATGCTCCGATACGCCAAGGAGTCGAAGCTGAACCTCCAGAGGGCGGACCTGAATGCCCTGCTGGAAAAGGTCTGCGAGTTGAACCGGCAGGCCGCCGCCGACCGCGGCGTGACGCTGTGCCCCCAGTTGCCCGACGGCTTGCCCGGCGTGCTCTGTGATGCGGAGCTGATCCGCATGGCCGTGACCGACGTCGTGGTCAACGCGATCGACGCCTGCGCCGCGAAGGACTACCGCTGCGGCGAAGTTCCCCAAGTGGTGTTGGCAAACTCCTTGACCAACGGCGGGGGCGTGTTCCTGATCGAGGTCCGCGACAACGGGTGCGGCATGAGCGAAGAAGTCCGGCAAAACGTCTTCGTCCCCTTCTTCAGCACCAAGGAGTCGCGAGGTACCGGGCTCGGGTTGGCCATGGCCGCCAAAATCGTCGGCACGCATGGCGGCGAGATCTCCGTGGAATCCGAGCCCGACCGAGGGGCCAGATTTTGCATTCACCTACCAGTCGAGGGTCCGAGAGACTTAAAGGAGATGGTCCATGACCAAGCAGGTTCTTGTAGTTGACGACGATCCGAACACCTTCAAGTACCTTTCGGTGATGCTCAGCGAGCACGGGTACGAGCCGGTTGCAGCCTGCAACGGCAGTGAAGGTCTGGAGAAGATCAAACAGTCCCCGCCCGCACTTGTCATCCTGGACGTGCTGATGCCGAAGAAATCGGGGTTCGTCCTGCTCTCGCAGCTCAAGAAGGACGAGCGCTACCGGCACATCCCGATCCTCATGCTCACCGGCGTCAGCGGAGTCCTGGACGAGATGGAGAGCAACAAGGATGAGCCTTCCGAGAAGCCGTTTGACAGCCTGCGAGCAGCCTTGCGGAAGAAGATCGGGGAAATGCGCGAGGAGGGGCTGGTCCGGCCGGAGATGTTCGTGGACAAGCCGGTTGAGCCCGACTCTTTCATCGCCAAGGTGCGTGAGCTCGTGGGAAGCTGACGGGATTGCGTCGATCAAAGATGACAGACTGCCTGTAGACGGCGTGAGGCCCTGGCCAAGGTAACTATCCCAAGGAGTCCCCTGTGAACCTGACTGTCGGGCAGTTCATCGCCTGGTTGGTCGTTGGCGGTTTGGCCGGCAATCTGACCGGGCGGCTGGTGACGTTCAAGAGGGAAGGGCTGGGCCGGTGGACCAACCTCGGTGTCGGCATGGTGGGGGCCTTGATCGGCGGCCTGTTCTTCCGGATCTTCCACATCAGCCTGGGGCTGGGCGATCTCAAGATCACCTTCGAGGACTTGATTGCGGCCTTCCTCGGCTCTCTCTTGTTTGTCGTCATCTGGTGGCTGGTCGCCAAGTTCCGGGGCAAAAAGCAGGCCGCGTAGAAAGGCACCGCCCGCCGCAGGCGAGCGGTGCCGGACCACGAGTGGCCGGTGGCTGCCATGCTCACCAATGGCGATACCGCTTTTCTTTGTAGGGCCTCTTTTTGTGTTGACTTTCACGTCTTGCGCCGCGAAGCTTGGGAACAGTGTCGACCCGCACAATCTCACGATAGGGAGTCGCTTTCATGGTTCAAAGCATCCGAGCCGGTTTTCGCTGGGGGACATTCACACTTGCTCTGGCTTTGCTGGCCGCCGCCCAAGTCCAGGGCGACGAACAGAAACACGATGGGCAAGCAACACCTCTTACCAAGGGGCAGCGTGTCTTTACGTGCGGTCACAGTTTTCATGTTTGGGTTCCGCCCATCCTAAGTGACGTGGCCAAGTCGGCCGGCATCAAGGACCACCAGGCCGTCGGCCTGTCGTCGATCGGGGGTTCACGCGTCATTCAACACTGGAACGTGCCCGAAGAGAAGAACCAGGCCAAAGAGGCCCTCCGCGGCGGCAAAGTGGACGTTCTCACGCTTTCGCCCATCTATCTGCCGGACGAAGGAATCGAGAAGTTCACTGAACTGGCCTTGCAGCACAACCCGCAGATCCGTGTCACGGTCCAGGAATTTTGGGAGCGCTGGGATATTTACGAGCCGACCATGAAGCCCCCTGCGAAGGTAGATCACAACGCCATAACCGGCGAGGAACTGCGGCGGCGGCACGCTCCCTACTTTAAGGAGATGGACAAGCACATTCGCAACTTGAACAAGAGGTTCGGCAAGCAGGTGTTGTACGTCGTGCCCGTCGGACAAGCCGTGATCGCGCTGCGCGAGAAGATCATCGCCGGCCAGGCGCCGGGCTGAAGACACAGGAGGCGCTCTTCACCGATCCCCTGGGCCACCCCGCAGCGCCGTTGCAAGCCCTGGCCGCCTACTGCCATTTTGCGGTGATCTATCGTACCAACCCCGTGGGATTGCCGTTGCCCGCCGTCTTGGCAGGAGACAAGAACTCGGGTTGGGCTGAACAACTGAACCGGCTGCTGCAAGAGTTGGCCTGGGATGCCGTCATTCAGCATCCGCTCAGTGGCGTCCGGGCGGAGCCCTCTCGGCCTGCATCCGGCGCAGTCAATGATCTCAAGATCTTCAACGGTGAAAAGCGGCTTTTCGCCAGCTATGGCCCGTCGACGACTGTTGGCTATCCGGCACGGTTGCAGCGCAAGTTCTACCGCTACACCGGCAAGAGCGGGGCCGATTGCCCGCTGCAAATCTTCAACTATTCCCTTGGTGGTGCGCAATGGCGCATGCCCGGTTGGATCAACTGCAAGCCATCCCAGAGCGATCCCGGCAAATGGGGAGCTTTCCGCAGTCAGCGCTACATCAGCACGGTGCAGAAACTGATCAAAGACAACGTTGGCACCCCTGTCATCGTGATTGCCATGAACAACACGGGCTACGCTTGCATCCCGAACAGCAGGATCATGGGGCCGGGCGACACAGAACATATCAATATGGCGCAAAACTTCCTGCGCACCCACATCAAGGCCATTTTCGAGGATGGAGCGGCCCTCTACTTCCTTTCGCCCAAGAAGTACTGGCGGGACCTTGACGATCCCCACGAGTGGAATCGTAATGAAGAACGGTACGCCGTGGCGGAAATTGCGAAGGAGAGTATTCTCGGTTTTGTCTATGTGAAAGGCGTTTGGGAGGACACGGCCAAATACAAGGAAATTGCCTTGGTGGCGGATGGCCATCATCCCACGCAGCTTGGCGACGAGATCATTGCCAGCAAGTTTTTCCGGGCAATGCTGGAGCATGACGGCCTGCCCGCGCCTGGTTGGGACCAGGAAGAGGTTGACGCCGTTCGGAAGGATCTCAAGAGCGTGCCGTGGAAACCTTAAGAATGAAGACAGAAGCGGTTCAGCGGAGTTCTAGGCCAGCGCCGTCGGCCCGCCGATTGCCCGTACGGACGGTGATCTTCACGGGGTAAGCGCGCCCCGACTCCAGGTCGGTTACGGTCAGCATCCCGTTGCTCTGCTCTTCCGGTCTTAGCAACTCTCCGTCAATCCGAACCTCAAGCTCCTCGCTGCGCTTGGCCAGGCCTGCGGTTCTGGCAGGGACAATCCATTTCTCCGAGCCCTCGGCCTTCCATCGCCGCGGCCTGCCTGTCCAATTGCGCAGTTTGATGCTGAAGGCCGCCTGTGCTTGAGCTTTGATCTGGATGGCACACTCGCTCTTGTCCACGTCCAAGCCGTTGAGCGTGGCGACTCTGGACGCTAACTGATACATCGCCCTGGAGTGCGCTTGCCAGCCCAGGCCCACGGCGAAGGTACTCTTGAAGTGCCGGCCCAATTGCTCGGTGACGTACCGCGCCTGCGCCGCAGTCAAAATTCCGCGGTCGAGCGTTTGCTCGACGAAGATCCGCGATTCCAGCTCTTGCAGGCCTTCGATCATGGCCTCGAACCGGGCGCTCGGTTCGGCGCCGTTGGGGCCGGGCCAGAGGCTCTTCATGATGGAGAAGCCGGGCGCTCCGCCGTAATGTCCGCACCCGTCATGGTAGGACTTGGCCCAGTAGTCGCCCCCCATGCGTCCAGTGCCACGATATCCCGTGAAGATCGCCCGCTCGGGAAAGATCCTGAACACCCAAGGGGTGCTGGTTCCGTTCACGACGACGGCGCCGCTGTCCACGCGCGGCGTGCTGAGCAGGATTTGGTCGCGTACTTTCCAGCCTTTCTGCGATTCGCCCCCGATGAGGAAGCTCTGGATATTCTCGACAACCTTGTAGTATGCCTCGGAACCAGTCTGCTGCGTACCCGTCCAGGCCTTCGCCTGGAAAGTTGTCTTGTAAAAAACCGCAAGACCAGGATCCGGCAGGCTACCGGACAGCGATACGTGGGCATCATGGGTGCCGCAGCTCCAGAAGACCTCCGGCACAAATTGGCGCAGCATGGGTTTGAGCTTCGGGTCGCCGTCCTGGTCCCAGCCATAGCCCCAGTACATCGCTTGATCCAGTCCCTTGGCCACCATGTGGCTATGGAGGGAGCAGGCAAAAGGCTGCCAGTATTTCTCCCGGCCGGGCACATCCGGCCCGAGGCTCAAACGCTCTTCTTTGCCGGAGGTTTCATCCAGGACCTTGACTTCCGCGGGAGCTGGAAACCCATGCATGACCACAAAGGATATGAACAACGGTTTGCCGCAGTTCTTCACAATCAGGTCCAAGTAATGGTCGAGCGCGGCGTAGTCAAAGGCGAGAGATCCGTCCTTCTTCCGCACCCACCTGATCATCGAGTCGTCCCGATTGCCGAATTCCGTGCCGAGGAGCACGGGCACGAACCACAGGTCATTGCCCGCACGCGCAAGCTGGCGGAGGCTGGCCTCGATCAGCTCCCAATGCTTGTCGGACCAGAGCGGAGTTTTATACTGTTTCGCGACGCCGTACGGCGATTGCTCGATGGCGACAAGAGTCTGGAAATCGTGCGGATTCGGCACCTCCCAGTCCAACACCTCCACTTCCAAGGGCAGCGTGGCAGCGGGGAAATCCGGCCCTGCGACGCGAACCGCGCCGTGGTACAGTCCCGGGGCGGCGTCCGCGGGGACCTTCACCGACAACCAATAGGGTTGGCAGGAATCGGCCGCAATCCGCTCCGGCAACGCGGAGGAGATCCAGTCAAAGTATTGAATCCGGCGCAGAACCGCGGCGGCGGCGGCTCTATTGTCCAGCGTTTCAGGCGCGAAACAGACCAGTGCGCGCGTCTTCGGCGCGCTCCAATCACCGTACCAAGAGTTGCCGCCGCCCATCTCGATCATCTCGCTCCCGACGATGCGTCCTTCACCCAGCGAACTGATGTCGCCGAGCGGCTGAGGGTTCATCCCGAAGATGCTGACGGACTCGGCCGGAAACGCACCGCCCGCAGCGTTCTTGAGTTCGGAGGCGGTGACCTTCAGATTGGCCAGCGCCCTGTCTGTTCCCACAACCACCTGCGCCGAGTAGGTTCCATTTCGCGCTCCGACCAGCCGGATCCGCCCTGGTGCCGCGCCGGATTCGAGATATTCCGGCGAGAACAGGCGGCGGGTCATGTCCTCGGTCCAAATCTGCACCCCCTGGGGCCGACTTAAGGACGAGGGAACATCCTTCAACGCGCACCGCAGCTCCAGGCGTGACAAACGTGCATGTTCCCACTGTCGATCCACTACGTCCCGATATCCAAACCATTCTTTCATCACGTAGGGGTGCAGCGGGGCGGCGCAGCTCGATGGCCAGAACATTCGTCCCCGCACGAAGCAGTTTCCGGGGAATGGCCAGGGAATGGATGGTGCGGTTGCGAAGCTTATAAAGCCGCGAGCCCAGCGGCGTAAGCTCGTCAGCACTCCTCATGACCTGCGTTGGCGGCGGTTCCTTCCCCCGGTACTTGCCCTTCTCCTTCGCCGACAGGTCCGCGAACGTTGCGACGTAGGCCTCCAGCGGGTACTCCTCGGCCATCGTCTCGGCCCCGAAATCGCCGGCCGGAAGATGGCCGCGGGCGATTTCCCCGCCATTCACGAAGGCCCTGATCCCGCCGATATAATCGGCGCTGAAGGTCACGGCTCCTGCCGCGGCAGGATCGGGAATGTCGAAGCGGAAACGTAGAAACACCCCGCGCAGCCAGCCGTTTCTTTCCGGGGTGCCGACGGTGTATTGTGCCGGCGAGCCAACTCCGTCCGGTTTCCGCAGGTGCGGCCATGTCGAATCGTCGAACTCCAACCCGCGCCATTCGTCCGCGGGCGGCTCCGTGATGCTTCCGAGCCTTATGAACACCCTGTTTTTTCTCGCGAAGCTGTTGTATTCTGCCTCCACCGTCACGTGGTCGCGCCAATCCTCTCTCTCCCAGTCATAGTTCTCGGATGCCAAGCGCTTTTGCACTTCTTTCCGGAGCCTGCCCATCATGGCTGGGTTGAGAACCTTCTCGCCTTCGGCCTTCAGCGGCTTGGGAGCGAGTCTCTGCACATCAAACCGGTGATAGGCCCTGCAGTAGGCGCTTTCGTCGAGAATCAGCGTGCCGCGGTCCTGCCTGGCACTTTCCGCCCACGCGACCGCGCAGCACGCCGAACCGGCCAAGACAGCCCCGGTCAGTACACGCGCGAACATGCTTTTCCCGCGCATCTTCCGCTCCTCGGCTCCGTAGCAACCCTCGTCTGCGTGGTCTCCGCCAGGACCACCAACGCCGCGAGCACACCTCGTCACGGTGTTTTCCCTAAGATCACTTCCTTGGGACCATCTTCCACTACAACTTTCTTTACCTGCTCGGTTCCGCCGGGCAGGCGATACTTGATCCGGCACTCGCCCGGGATGCGCGTGCTGATAAAAGCGGCCGGAGAATGCCCCGGCAGGGACGCCACGCCCGAGCAAAACGAGTAATCCTCGCCCACCCAACAACTCACGGTGACCGGACCGGCCATTCCCCGGGCCAGGCGCAAGCGGACGCCGGGCACGCCCATCATTTCGTTGAAGTAGCAGACCAGGTCCCCGTTGGTCAGAAGGACGGCCAGGTCGCAGGAGCCGTCGCCGTTAAAGTCGGCTGCGGCGATGGCCCGCTGGCCCACGCGCGGCTCGCCGGGATTGATTTGCGTGCCGGGAAGCCGCACCTCGGCCTCCGTGGCGAAGCAGCGGAAACCGCGATTGAAGTGGTACAGCAGGTCGTGCTGCTCGTAGATCAGGCAAATATCCGTCCGGCCATCGTGGTTCAAGTCCATCGCCTGGGCGCCGCAGGCGCCGACGGGACATTTGTAGCTTGGCGATCCGCTGTAGCGAAGGACCTCGCGGAAGTTCCCTTTGCCGTCATTTTCCCAGAGCGTATTTTTTTCCTGTCCGGCCAGGAAAATGTCCAACAGGCCGTCCTGGTCGAAATCGCCCACCGCGGCCAACGCGGTCCCGCCGCCCGTGGCGATTGCCACTCGCCGCGGTTTCTCGAAACCACCGGCCTTGCCTTTCCAGAGCAGACTGCCGCGTTCGGCGGGTTGCAAGACATCCACGTAACCGTCGTTGTCCAAATCGGCAACGACGCACGCCGAAGGCCGCCCGAAATCCTCGTCGCCGCCGGGCAGTTCGCTTTTCGTCCACCCTTTGGCGCCGTCGGCCGTCAGCAGCAGCGGCGCGCCGTTGAGGCTCACCAGCACGCCCGGTCGCCCGTCGGTCGAGCAGGGGGCCAGGGCCAGGCAATTGGCCAAGGGCAAGGAAAGGCCGTCGGCCGCGTGGAACGTGCCGTCCTTGCCCGCCAGGCGCACGGAGAGTCTCTCCCCATCCCAGGAGAGGAGGTCCGCCAAACCGTCGCCGTCCACGTCCACCCAGGTGAAGCGGCGCGAGCGGGTGCCCAGTTTCGCGGCGGCGGTAACGTCGTCGAAGGTCTCTTCCTTGGACGCGAGGAAAAGCCGATCGCCTGCTGCCGCGCCCACGAAGAGGTGCATCTGCCCGACCTTGGCGAAATCGACGGCCGCCAGTCCGGCAACCTCACCCGGCACCTTGCCCACCGTGACGTGCGTGGTCCACTTGACGCCCGCGCTCACCGGCACGTCGGCCTCGGAATCGCGAACGATGTAGCGGGCCATGCGAATCAGCATGTCGCTGCCACCGTTGAAGGTGCCATCCATATCGGGCGCCGAGTCGAGAACCTGCCAGCGGTCCTTGGCATCCTGAACGTTCAGCCATTGGCCCATGATGTTCAGCCGGGTCTGCCTCCGCCCGTCTTTTTCACCCGAGAACAAGACCACGGGCGCACGGTTCTCTCGGAACGTTTGCGTGATCTGTTCCAGATGATCCTTCTCACAGCCGCTCAGGCTGAGGATAACGGTGGCGGGCGGTTTCCCCTTGATGGCGCTGGGCGCCGACATCTTCCACTGCTGTGGATTGTTCGTGGCCTCCAGGGGACCGGCGACAATCATGTCGGATTCCGCCACCAGGTGCATCGGGGTGAATCGAGGATTGATAATCGCCCAACTCACGCTGCAGGGGAGCAGGAGCAGTGCCGCAGAAACAACGATTTTCGACATGGATATTTCACTTTCCGGCGGAGACTACCTCGACAGTTCCTGGATCAGCCGTGTTGCGCCGGCGGAGCGAGGCAAAATCCGCCGGTTTGGCCAAGTCCTTGGAGGACATCCTCCAAGTATCCTGCCGCAGCGAGCATGCCTTGTCCGTCTCGGCCAGAAAACGCTCGGCTTCGGTCACAGCGGCGTCGCCCGAGCCTTTCTTCTTCGCTGCATCGAGCCTCGATTTGACCGTCTTCAGGTAGCGATAGTCGTTGATTCCCAGGCCGATCTGCTCCAACCACACGCTCCCGTTGACGCCGTCCTTGCTGGGGTAGACGACGCCCCAGCCACCCTCAAGATCCGACATGTCGTAGTAAGGCACCGTGTTGACGAAGTAGAATCCGCCGGTGACGCCGTCCAAGCCGCGCTGGTGCGCCATGAACATCCATCGCCCGTACAAATGCCGCAAGTTCTGGTAGCTGCTGTAGCCGGGGTTGATGTATATCCAGGATTGGTTGCCGGCTTCGTGGATGGTCTTGAGGATCGGCTCCGTCACGGACGACAGGATCGACAGTTGCAGCAAGGGGTAGAAACAGTCCCGAGGGCTGCCCGCGGCGGCCGGTGCGTAGTATCCGCTGAACTTGCAGCCTGGCGCGTTCTTGACGTACTGTTCGACCAGTTTTCGCGTCGATGCGACGGCCTCCCCGTTCGGCTCATCAATGCGGTAATACGCGCGGGGGCCAGCTCTTCTGTTTGGCGTGCCGTTGGACGGCGGAGTACGACGCCTTGAGCAGCTCAGCGAAGCTCAAGCCGTAAGCACCCGTCGAACCATCCGCGGGGACGCCGAGATTCACGTCAAATCCGATGTAACTGTCGCCGAGCCTTGTCAGGCCGTGTTTGCGGGCCAGGTCCATCCACCGGTCGGCGTCGGCAAAATCGATGTCGGCCTTGCCGTCCTTGATGCCGCGGAGCTTCATGCCCGGCCCCCCCGTGAGGGCGTTGAACCCGTGCTCGGCCTGGATCGCCATGATCGCCTCGCCGGCCGCCCACCACGGTTCTTCAGAGTCGGAATATGCCTGACGCCAGAAACCGGCGTTGGAGCCCATGCCGCTGATGGAGATGTCGTCCGCCGCGTCCAGCGCGAACGGGCTGACCGTCACGCTCAGCGGCATGGCCAGGACTTCGTCACCGAACCTGATCTTCAGGCCGCCGCTATACGGCCCGGCCGGCAACTGCTCGGGGACCTTGACCGCGATCCACAGGGGACGCGTGAAGCCGGGCGTCAGTTCCAGCGTCTGGAACTTCTGCAGCACCAGGGGCCGCAACTGCATGCACGAGCCGTTGCCGAACCGCTTGAAGTAGTGGCGAACCTTCTGGATATCGATGGCGGCGGCCGGGATCTTCGCCCCGCCGGGCCCTTGGAGATCGCCGGGCAGGATGGACAGGTCTTTGAGGCCGCTCAGAGGGTATAGCCCCAGTTGAATCGCTGCCCGCTCTCCCTGCGCGGCTTGAAGCGTCAGCGCTGCCCCTCGCTCCTCGGAGGCAGGCACCGATCGGCAGTCGAGGTTGCCCTCCGCGGCACGGGGAAAGGCAATGAAGCCGCGAGCCTTTTCTTCCGTGGTCGGCGCCGGGGCCGCGCCGTCCGACACCGGCAGGCCCAAGTTCATCTTCGCGTCGAACTCCTCCTTGCGGATGGCGTCCATGGCCGTCATGTAGGCGGCGCCTTCCTTGGCCTTTTCCTGCGGATAAACCACCAGGAAGCACAGGCCGGTGGCGGCGTTCACGCCGCTGTACTGGACCGTCAGCCTGCCATCTTCTCCGACGGTGGTTTCGAAACGCCGCACCGGGCTGATACGCTGAACGCGGTCATTCCAGAGATCGGTGGAGGGCGTATCCTCGTCGTCCTCGAACATGCAGAACCGTTCCTTGAGGAAGGTCTTGCAGTCCATCGTCTCGTGCAGGACTTCCTTGCCGCAGAGCTTGAGGCTCCGCGACGAGAACTGGCACGACCAGCCCCATATATTCATCGGGTCGATACAGGCATGAACGACGTACCGGCCCGGCTTGAGATTCACGGCAAACGTGCCGTTCAAGACCGAGTTTCCCAGCAGGTCCGGGTTCCACCCTGACGACAGGATCGGCCAGGGACCCTTCCGCCAGCCAAAGCCGAGCTTGTTCGGATAAGGCGGAATCTGCTCCGTGACGGCGGTACACCCGAAGAAAGAGCCCGTTTCGCGGCCGCGTCCGAAATTGAACGCCTTCAGCCCTTCCACCTTGGGCAACTCCACGCCGGAATGCTCCGCGCGAACATTGTCGATGTAGAACTGGACCGGCGGATCCCACGTCCCGCTGTCCCGCCCGAGGAAGAACGTGATGCTCTGGAGCGAGGCGGGATCCACGACGTAAGACCCCACGTTGGGCCACGGCAGCGGCAGAGCCTGCAAACTGAGCCGAATGGTGCTCGCGCCCGGCGGTATGAAGTTGTAATCGCTCGCGTAGCGGCCTTTCTTCGCATCCTCCACTCTCAGGTAGTACAGGATGTGAAAAGGCAACGGGTTATAGACGTCCAGCGCCAACGTGCGATAGTCGGCCAGTTTCTTCAGCATGGCCGGATCCTTCAGCCCCAGGCCCATGTAGTTGCCCGGCGTAGTGATCTTCAGCGAGTGCTTGCCGCTCGTGGCGTGCTCGGTGCTGATCACCATGAAGTCGCCCTGCGTATGCGCCTTCTGATCCGCTTCGGTCTCAAAATCGAGCAGCATGACTTTGCGGGGCTGCGCCGGCAAAAGTCCCGGCAGAGAAAGTCCCCACACGATGGCCAAGAGGATTCGACGTGACATGGTTGCTTTTCCTTTCTGATTGCGAGCCTTTGCTTCCCACCTCGGGCCGCGCGTGCAGATAGAACCAGTAGCACGCGGCGGGCACCGTGGTGGCGTTGAAGCAGGTCTCGTTGTGCAAGGGGTACCGGCCGAAGTCGATGTACTGCTCGTTGACGGGCCAGTCGTACCAGTTGGGAACCATCTTCTTGGTCGGTCCGAAGTTCAGCAGCCATTGCTGCACCCATGAGTTCATCGGCCGGCTCATGCTGTTTCCCTCATTGCCCTGCCCGTAGGGAATATGCCCGACCACGATGTCCGGCAACTGGCCGGTGATCTGCGCATCGACGATGAAATTGAAGTGCTGCGCGTTGTACCCGACGCCCGTGCAGTACGAAAGATTATCAGGGTTGGCGCCGAGGCTGTAATTCGCCCCCTGCACCGCCGCGGCCAGATAGGCGGGCTTCTTCGTCAGCTCATAGGCGTAGATCAGGGAGAAACCGCCCTGCGCCGGCGTGCTGAAGTAGCGGCAAGGCGCGATGAGCGGGAAATCGCTTCGCGCGCCGGCAATGATGTCGTAGGCGTTCTTCCTGCTGGACTCGATCGCGTGGTCGGCATAGGCCGTGATGCGCTGCACCGCCCGCTTCTTCAGTTCCGGATCGCCGAGGTTGTCCGGCAGGCGGGCGTAGGCGAAGCTCGCGCCGAGCTGGTCCATGTAGAGCGCATCCTTGTCGCCAAGCTCCGACGACTGTTGGAAGGCTTTATCATAGGCCGGGTCGCGCGTGGCGGCCAACAGCTCTACGGCGGCCATGGCGCGCTTGTCGCGGAGATTCTTGGGAAAGTCCTTGTCGAAGGAGAGCACTTTCCTGTAGATATCGTCGTCCTCTTTGGAGTGCGATTCCACCCATGCCCAGGCGCGCTTGGCTGACTCAAGATACACGGCGGCGAGCTTCTTGTCGTAGGCGGCCAGCACGCGGGCGGCCCGCGCCGCGGCAGCGGCGTAGTACATCGTGGTCTCATGGTCAACCGCATAAACGCCGGCACTTTTTATCATCGAGCTGGTGGTACCCGGGGGGCAACCCCATCCATACCCGTAGCCGCCTCGCACGCCGCCGTCGGGAAGCTGCAATCGCCTCCATAAGGGCATTTGCCACATCGCTTCGTCGAGGATGTTGGGGAAACCGTTGTTCATCTCCGCCGCCGGCAAGGAAAGCCTCATCCGCGAAAACGCCCTGGGATTCAGGTCGTACAAGCCGAGGAGGTCATAGGTCGCGCTGAGGTGGCCTCCCAGCGAGTCCCAATCGCCCGCATCCTGGTAGCCGCCCCATACGCCCGTCACGCGCTCCAAGGGGCCGGCCTTTGCCAATTCGATCAGGTTGTCTCCGCGACTCCCTTCCTGCCCTCCTTGCAAGGGCAGGGTCATCTGATAGAACTCAACGCCGTCGGCAGGATGGAAGGGGCGTTTGCGCGTATAGGCACAGGCGGGCGGCCCCAAATCAATTCCCTGCCGCTGCGCTAAAATCCCCTGCATGGCGGCTTGGAACGGCTTCTCCCACACGTCGGCGGCGATACGGAACGGCCCGCTCAGCCCCACGCCGGGGATGAACACGCGGTAGTTGCCCGGAGTGTTGAAGGCGCTGAAGTCCAGGCGGCGCACCGAAGCTTTCGTATAGTCCAACTTCTCGTGAATGCAGATTTGCTCCTGTTGGTTCTCCTTTTTCGCGAGTTGCGCCCTGCCGGTGAACACGGTCTTGCCGGCGGCGTCCAGCAGCTCGAAGACGTTGACGTCGGGCGTGCAACTGCCGTTTTCCCCGTCCTGGTCCACGCCCATCCAGAAGGAGAGGTAGGCGCGCTTGTAGGGATCGTCCGGGCGATAGCCGGTCTGGATGGCATGCACCGCAATGCTCTGCGTCCGGCGGGGCTTGTGGACGTAGACGACGGTCTCCTGGGACGTGTTCACGCCCAGGAAACGGATCGCGTACGTCGCGCCTTCCCGGAGCGGCGCAGGCATTTTCAGCGAGATCGTGTAGAGAAAGGGCAACGGCTGGCTATAACCATCGGGCTTGCCCTTGCGGAAGACCTTTGCCGGAGAACGGGGCTTGGCATAGTTGGCGTCGTCGGTGGAGACCAGGGTGTACGCCTCGGGCACATCGACCACGGTTTCATCGAGCAGTTGCCCTCTCGTCGCGCGTTCGATGAAAACCCACTTGCCGTCGGGAGAGAGCAGTCCCACCTTGGTTCGCTGGTTGTTGACCTTCCGGAAGAGCCCTTTCTGGAAGTAGTCCACCACCTTGCCGCCTTGGACCTCGTGCTGCGGCTTGTCCTTTTCCTCCTCCACAACCTCGTCGCCGGGCTCGGCGGCGTAAGGTACGAGTTGATTGCTGACGTGTTGCCCGGCCTGCAAGGTGACGGCGATGACGTCCGGCGCCACGGCGCACACGTGTCGCACCTCGGGGCCGTCCACCGGGTGCGGCGCGCCGGTGTCCAAAAGCTTCTTCCTGGCATTGGCCTTCGCCTCGGCTTGCAGGCGAGCTTGCTCGGATTGCCTGGCATGAAGCTCCTTGAGCTTCGCCCGGCCGGCGCGGAGCTCGTCGGTCGGCGGCACGAGCACGATCCCAGAGAGCACGATATCCACCGCGCCCGCGCTCCAGTCGCCGATGACCATCCAAACCGCAACATGGCTCAAGCCGGGCGTTTTGCCTGCCTTCTCCACGCTCTGCGGCTCCGCCAGCGACGCGCCGTAATCGGCCGCCAGCCGTTGAGGCGTGTTGGGCTTGAGCTTGCGCAAGTCGAACCCGTATGCGTGGCTCGTGCCGCCGGCGTCGATGAGAAGCAGCTTCAGGGCGCCGGCCGTGTTCTGTCGGCTCACCGCCAGCGTCATCGTGGGCGACCAGTCGCCGTAGCCGGTCACGTCCACGTTCAAACCGGCCACGCCCGCACCCCCTTGGGCGTTCTTCGCAGAGATGTGAAGTCCGTCGGGTTTCACGGCGAAGGCGGTCTTCGCCTCCTCCCACGAGCCGAAGCCGAAGATCAACGGCTTGTCGCACGAGCTGATGACCGGCCCGGCCTTTCCTGCAGGCTGGGCGGCCGCACCCGCCGCCGGCAGGACTAGCAGGCTGAGCAGACACAAACGCAAGACGGATTTGGCAGATGGATTCATGGTTCTTCCTGTCATACGATGTCTTGACCAAACCTCCTCACGCGCGCTATTTTTCCAACACCCCTACGCCCCACGTCTCCGGCTCCAGCCGGGCCTCGCTGGGCAGATCGTAAACCATGGCCGCGCCGTGGCGGCCCCAGTGGATGCGGGCCACGTTGCGCTGACCGGCTGGGTCGCTGAAGTTGATCGAGAAGTCCAACCCGAACCGCTCCACGCCGCCTTCCAGGCCCACCAGGGCACGGGGAATGGCGGCTTCCAATCGGTAGCCGCCGGGCGAGGTTTTCACGGCAACCAGCACCTCGCCCAGGACCTCGACCCGATCCATCCAGACCTCGCCCGAGGGCGAGCGAAACGGCACCGGCTTGCGGTCCGCAAGGACCTTGGGCCGGTAGGCCACCGCAATGGTCCGGCCGCCTTGCGGGGCCAGCAGCACGCGGACGTCCTTAGGGTCCAACGCCCGGCGCCCCGCCGAGGGGCCGAGCCACAGGTCGATCGTATCGCCGGTCTTGAACAACGTCGTCAGGTCGCTCCCCGCGTTCTTCCACGGCGAGTCGTCCTGCACGTCGCAACCCAAGTACAGGTAGCGGTCGTCGTACATCAGCCGCGCCGTGCCCCGGGCGTGCTCGTGCAAGACCATCTCCGCGGCCGGCGCGGCGGCAAACTCGCTCAGGTCGCCGTCGATGCGGACGGGCCCGCGAGCCCGGCGCACCAGCAGCGTCCGCTGGCGGCGGGCCGAGCGCGAGGCCAGGTCGCGCCGCGCGGCGTCCAGTTCCGCCTGCGTCACGTTGAACTCGCCCTGGAAGCGGACCGGCCGCTGCTCGGTGCCCAGCACCTCGAAGACGTGGATCGCATCGCTGGCCGCCAGCAGGTAGACCTTGCCGGTCTTCGGATGGCGGAACACGCGGCTGTTGAACAATTCGACCCAGACCGTGTAGGGCGAAGGCAGCGGGCCGCGGGAACAATCCTCCAAGAGCGTGTCGACATACAGGCCGTGCCGCACGTCCCAGACGTGAATCAAGCTGTTTTCATCGGTCCAGAACAGATAGTCGCCGATCACGCCGCTGGGGCCGGTCGGGCAGTAGTGCTGGCCTGGGGCGATGAACCCGGAGGCGCGCTCGCCCGCATGCCACATCGGGCGCCCGGTTCTTGCGTCGTAGCGCGTAATCTGCGCAAACTCCCAGTCGTGGCCGTGGCCGACGCCGGGCAACTGGGCCGCATTGTATCCGCCGTTGAAAGCGTACACCGCGCCGTCGTGGTAGAAAGCGCTGCGGGCCCCGCCGGCGCCGTGCGCCAGGCCGTGGCCCAGCGGCAAACCGACGTGCCGGGCGTCCTCCCAGAGGTACACCGGCGCGTGGGGCGTCCAGCGGGCCACGGGAATCCGCCACACGCCTCCTGCCGCGTCGTCCGACCAGTCGTGCATGTACAGATCGAAGTTCTCGTCGAAATAGGCGCCCCAACCCTGCTGCGGACCACTAGCCTTCGCCGGATAGGCCGACCGATCGGTCACGTGCCACTCGTCGCCTTGCACGCAGCCGTCGCCGTTGGCGTCGGACCATGTGCCCATCAGGCCGGCCGGCTTGCGGCCGAAAGAAGGCCGATAGTCGCCGCTTGGCAGCTTTTCCATGCCGCCGCCATAGACCGCCGCCACGCCGCGGACGCGATCCTCCTGAAGCTCGAGGATCCCGCCGCTGCCGCTCGACCACCACGTGCGGCCGGCGCTGCGGCGGATCCGCGGCCACCACTTGACCGGCGCGTTGGAGTCTTTCTCCACCGGCATGCCCGCGTCCTTGTAGGCATCGATCCAGTAATGGTCCACGTTCCACCGGCCGGTCTCGTAGTCGACCAGGTAGCGGATCAGGTCGGCGTGGGTATCGCCGTAGACGTACTCGGGCTGCTGCTCGTCGATGCCGAACATGCCGCTGTAGTAATACGGGCCATGGAACTCGCGCTGGAGACGGCCGTCGGCCGACCAGCGGGTGAATCGCTTGGGGGCGGCGCTTTCGGCCACCAACAACGTGCCGTCACTCATCACGCACAGGCCGACCGGATCGCGGAACGCATCGGCGATCATCTTGCCGCACTTGGGGCGTCCGCCCCGCCGGCCCAGGGCCCGCAGCTCCCGGCCGGCAGCGTCGAAGTACACAACCTGCTGCCGGGGCGCGCCGACGCTGGCCACGAGTCCGCCGCCGGGCACGGTCTTGAGGTCCCAGATCGGTCCGCCGGCGTCGGCCAAGGTCCGCTCCGGCCGTCCGGCGGCGTCGAGTGCCACGATCTTGCTGCCGCTGCCGACCAGCAGCCGCCCCCGGGCGTCCGCAGCCACGCCTGAGACTTGCGGCACCGGCCACGCCGCCAACTGGCGACCGGTCCGCGCGTCGGCCACGAACAGCGTGTCCTCGGCCGGCGCGGTCAGATAGACCTTGCCGCCGAGCACGGCCACGTCGGTCACGATCCGCGATCCCGGCAGGTAGCGGCCGAACATGCGCTGCCGCTGTTGATCGGTGTCCGGGAAAGGCCGTTTGTCGCCGCTCTTGGCGTCGACGCGCCACAACAGGGGCCGGTTCATCTCGCCGCCGTAGTTCGATTGCCCCTGGGGCGCGCCCAGGGCCGAGGCCGCGGCAATGTAGATCGACTGCCCGTCGCTGGCCACGGCCATCTGCTGGGCCTTCATCCACCAGTCGAGATGCTGTTTCCAGCGGACCGCCCCGTCGCGGCTCATCCGCACCAGGCCGCCTTCGCCTTCCTCGAACGACCAGAGGACGACGATATCCGAATCGGGCTGGTCGTTGACCGCACAGACGTCCATCACATAGCCCCAGACGCCGCCCCAGCTTCCGGTGCCGTCGGCCGTGCGGTAAGGCGGGTTGCCGCTCTGACCGATACTGGTCACGTAGCGCAGCGAGAGCTTCGGGGCCAGTATGGCGTGATAGCGGTAACGGCCCGGGGCAACCCACTGACCGTAAAGATCGCGCCCATCCCAGGTGACCGGTCGATCCGAGGGCTGGGCGCAGGCCACCTGCCGCACGGTCACGTCGTTCTGGTCATAGACATTGAGGCTCAATCGCCCCGGCTGCGACACGGAGAGCGGAATCTTCACCGCCACGACCGGCGAGCCCTCGCCGCGCGGAAGCCGGACGATGTCCGGGCGCCAGAGCGTGGTGGCGGCCACCACCACGCGCCCGTTGCCGTTGTCGGCCACGTAGACGGCGTCGGCATCGGCGGCGATCGCGTAGGGATGGTCCAGGTGGTCCAGGCCGGGGCCCGGCTCGCCCGGCACGCCGAGCCGTGCGGATCGCCGGCCCGTCTCGGCGTCGAGCTTGTCGACGACGCACGCGGCGGTGTCGCAGACGTAGACCGCCTCGGCCGTGGCGGCCAGGCGGCGAACGCTCCGATAGGGCTCGGCGGTTTCCCAGAGATCCGCGCTGCCTTGCGGCCCGAGCCGGACCACCCTGGTGGCCGTGGCCGCGTAGACCGCGTTGGGCGCTACGGCCAGCCCGATCACGCCCGGTACGCCCGTGCGCCAGGCGGAAACGCGGGCGTATTTCCCCGCCAGCGGCCGGCGCCAGATCGTGCCCGACTGCGGATCGGCCAGCAACACGTCGTTGCCCTGCATGGCGGCCTGGCCGATCGAGCGGACCTCGGGCAAGGCCTCGTCGAACGGCCGCGGCGGTGAGCCTTCAAATCGCATGCCCACGCCCATGGAACTGCGGTAAACGGCGATCAGGCCATCGGGCGCGGGCACGCAGGCCTCGGCATGAACGCCGTGCAGCGGGGTTCCGACGCGGAGCATCTGACCGATGGGCTGATCCTTGGGCAGCTCGATGCCGTGTTGCACGTCGTCGTTGCCCGAGGCGGTGTAGGCCAGGCCGCGCAGCGAGAGGCCGTCCGCAGTGATGTCCTCCAGATAGACGCCGCCGATGCGGCGCGTGTAGACGAAGTTCGTACCGTTCCAGGCGGCTTCGACCGCCCCGCCGCGCCCGGCCAGGAAATAGCGCTGGCCGGCCTGGACCATCTGTCCCGCCATGCGGATCTCCGGGGCTTCGGACCCGCACTCCCCGGGCGAAGCGACGCGGTCGCTCAGATCCATGCGCCGCAGCCCGCCCTCGTAACCGAAGTGATAACGGAAGCCGCCCAGGAGATGCCCCTGGATCGCCTCGCCCAGGCGGCGGCCGTCGGCCGCATAGCGCCCGCTCCAGTCCACGCCGCCGGAATGCTGAATACTGATCGCGCCGTCCGGATCGACCTGGATCAGATGGCGCCAGGGTGGCTGCGACCCCTTGGGCTCGTCCACTTGGAACAGCGGCACAAGGCGCTGGCCATCCGGCTCCAGGGCCAGCACGGAGTAGCGCAGGGCGGCGGGCTGCGATTGGCCGACCACCACGCGCCCCTTCGCGTCCAGCGTGGCCGAAAGGGCCCAATGGCCGGACCCCGCCGCGATGCGCGTTGTCTTGAGCCGCGCGGGATCGGCGGCCGATGCGTCGATGCGAAACAGCGCGCTTTGCGTCCCGTTGGCCGCCAGGGCGACGCCGAACACCGACTGGCCTGCCCGGACCAACAGCGACCGCGCCACATAGCCGGACAGGTCGCCCAGCGGGAGTCGGCCAAGCAGCGGCCGTCCTGGTCGCAGACCACGACGCCTCGGGCCGCCCCGCTCAGCAACAGCCGCCCCCGCCCGTCCACGGCGATACCGCTGTAGAAGGCATAGGGCAGCGGCCGGTCGCTCATACCCGACGTATTGCCCAGCACGCCGACAGCGCGGAGCGGGTTGTCGGCCGCCGCGGCCGAAACCGTCATCGGCAGGCAAGCCAGGATCAGGAGCGGTAAATGAATAAGTGCTGCAAGAATCGTAGCAGGCCCGGGGCACCGCCAGAGTTTGGCATGAGCAGCATGGCGGAAGCGTTTCACTGGCATTTCCTTGCTTGGAGTCGACCCTCGGCAGCCGTTCAAGGCGCCTCGCACGGTGCGAGCACGATTGTACCCTGGCACTGACCCAACCTGCAACCAAGACCGCGCGGATTCCATGCTGTGTCGGTGAGCGCGTTGCAGGCGATCGAGACGTTGGATAGAATGATCGGTCGTATTGGCTGGCAACCTGCGGAGGTGCGACATGAGCCAGGCGATCTGTCGGTGGGGGATCTTGGGTGCGGCGGAAATCGCTCGCAAGAACTGGCTGGCGATCCGGAATGCGGAGAACTGCACGTTGACGGCTGTGGCCAGCAGGGACCTCGATCGCTGCCGGCGTTTCATCGCCGACTGTCAGCGGCAGGCTCCCTTCGACCCTCCGCCGCAGACGTTCGGCAGTTACGAGGAGCTGTTGGTCAGTGACACGGTGGATGCCGTGTATGTTCCCCTGCCGACCGGTATCCGCAAGGCGTGGCTGATCAGGGCGGCCGAGGCGGGAAAACACGTGCTGTCGGAAAAGCCCGTCGGAGCCACCGCCGGCGACGTGCAGGAAATCCTCGCCGCCTGCCAAGGCAACGGCGTCCAGTTCATGGACGGGGTGATGTTCGTGCACAGCCGCCGGCTTGACCGCATTCGGGAGGTCCTCGGCGACGGTCAGAGCGTCGGACAGATCCGGCGGATCGTCTCCCAGTTTTCCTTCGGCGCGCCGCCGGAGTTTTTCCGGGGCAACATCCGCGCCCACAGCGGGCTGGAGCCGCTAGGTTGCCTGGGCGACTTGGGCTGGTACTGCATCCGCTTCACCTTGTGCGTGCTCGACGGGAAGTTGCCGGCACGGGCCTGCGGCCACCTGCTGGCCAGCCACGGGCGGCCCGACAGCCCGGTCCCGGTCCCGACCGAGTTCTCGGCCGAGCTGTTCTTTGCCGAGGGCGTTTCGGCCAGCCTCTATTGTTCGTTCCTGGCGGAGACCCAGCAGTGGGCCAACGTCAGCGGGACCAAGGGATTCATCCACGTGCCGGACTTCGTGTTGCCCCATTACGGCGCTGAGGTTGGCTTCGAGGTCTCCAACCCCGTCTTTCACGTGACGGGTTGCAATTTCAACATGGAGGACCACCGGCGGCGAGTGGCCGTCCGCGAGTACAGCAACAGTGCCCCGAACTCGCAGGAAGCGAACATGTTCCACAAGTTCGCGGCGTTGGCCCTCTCGGGCAGGGCGGACGAGTCCTGGGGCGCCATGGTCTTGAAGACCCAACAGGTGTTGGATGCCTGCCTTCAGTCGGCGGCATGCGAAGGGCGGATGGTCGAGTTGGCTGCGCTACGGCCTTGAGATACGTTGGATCTCGCCTATTCTGCAACGACGACCGCCACCGAACCATTTTCCAGGCTGACATCGACGGTAGTGCGGCCTCGCTCGTGCCGGTGCCTGACCATGCACCGGCGCGACCCCAAGTCCTAGGAACATCGTCGCCACCCGCCAAATCAGCCCAGGGTGGTGATTTCCGCTGGCACGTGCTCGGTTCCACGTCATACGGTGGTTCTCCGTTTCCATAAGGATGATCGATCGGTGTCCCTTGTCCTCGATTATGGCATATCTCTGTTCGGCTCGCCATCGTGGCCACCGCGTAATTCAAGCGCAGAATTCCCGGCCCCGGAATTCCCCTCCCACAAGGCGGTGCTTGGCGATGACCTGCTCGTTGCGCCGCGCGGGCGATATAATGAAAGGCTTCTGCAATCTTGGAAGTGGAAAAGATAGGATTTGACATGGACGACCATTGTCATGTTTGGCAGCGACGGGACCTGGCAAAGCTCTTCTTGGAAGACGTGCGGGGCGGAATCCCCCTGGCGGCAGAGCAGATCGACGTGCTGTTGCGAATCGTCCGTCACGCCACCGCCAAAGTTGACCGACTTCTGGATCTCGGATGCGGCGACGGCATTCTCGGTCGGACGGTGCTGGCTGAATACCCTCAAGCCGCCGGCGTGTTCGTGGATTTTTCGGAACACATGATCGAGGCAGCCAAGACGAAGGCGGTCAATCTCCGGGCGACCTTCGTCGTCCAAGACCTCGCAAGGAAGGATTGGACGCAATCGGTCAGCAACCACGCCCCCTTCGATCTTGTGCTCTCAGGCTTGGCGATCCACCATCTGCCGGATGGGCGAAAGCGTGAATTGTACCAGGAGATATTCGATCTGTTGAAGCCTGGCGGACTGTTCCTCAACATGGAACACGTGGCTTTACCTTCGCAGTGGGCCAGGCAGGCGTTCGACGAACTCTTCGTGGATTCGCTCTGGTCGCACGATCAGCGAAGGGGTGGCACGAGGACCAGAGAGGAAGTTGCCCATCAGTGGTATCATCGTCCCGACAAGTCGGAGAACATCCTGGCTCCGGTAGAACTGCAATGCCAGTGGCTCGGGGAGATCGGCTACCAGGGCGTGGACTGTTTCTTCAAGCTGTTCGGGTTGGCCTTGTTCGGCGGGAAAAGGCCGGAGTGAGATCCTCGATTGCGTCCGCCGCCGCCGCCACGCCACTCTTCCCGGAGAGTCTCTCGGCGGTCCTGCGGCACGCGCCTCGAACCGCTTCCGATCCGATCAAAGCATCGAGTTGAGTAGCGACTGCGGGACCACGGAAGCGGGGCGGCGAGAGCCAATCCCCCACGCCCAATCGCTTCACTCGGGCAGCATTGTCGAACTGGTCGTGGGCCAAGGGCATCGCCAGTTGTGGAATCCCTGCCGCAAGTGCTTGCGAAGTGCTGCCGACTCCCCCGTGATGCACGAGCGCCGCCGCTTTGGGCAGCAGTTGGCCGAAGGGAATGAAGGGGAAGTGCTTTACGCTGCCGGGCAGCAGCGCAGGAACGTGTTCCGAGAATCGGCTGAGGAGAATACCCCGGCGTCCGAGTCGCCGGCAGGCTTCAACTGCCGCCTCGAAGAACGGCCTTCCGAACACGTTGGCTGAGCCCGGCGTGAAGACGATGGGCGGCTCTCCACCAGCGAGGAACTGCTGAACATCTGCGGAGAGGCTCGCATCGCTTCGCTCGTCCCAGAGCGGGAAATCGGTCTGCAACAAGTTCTCAGGCCAGTCGGGCTGCGGTGGGGCAAACCATTCCGGGAACAGGCAAACGACAAGCTGGGGAGAGTGCCACCAGCGAACAATCTGCCGCACGGGAGGCAGGCCGAGTTCCTGCCGAAAGCGGTTGACCTCGGGGCAAATCATCCGGTCAATCACCAGCCGCCCGGCCAGGCTGAACATCAGGTTCTTGAGCCAGCGCGGCCCGACGACGCCGGGAAAGGTCGGGGGCTCGATACGGCTCGGGATGACGGCGGGTTGGAGGTGGACCGTTACCAGCGGCAGGCCCAGCTTCTCCTGGGCGATCCGGGCACCCAAGCCAAGGCAACTGGCGACGACAACCGTATTCCGAGACCTGGAATGCTCCTCGATGGCGGCATACTGGAGACGGAGGATCGGCTGGATGCCCTTCTGAAAGACGTAGCGGAAGGCACGGCGCGGCTTCCAAAGGTCTGGATGGTTTGCCACGGAGAGGAATTGGTCTTTGCTGCCCAGTTCGATGAACCGCAAGCCATACTGCTCGACCGTTTCCTGAAAGTATCCGTTTGTCTGGAAAGTGATCTCATGCCCTCGCTTCTGAAGCAGGACGGCAATGCCCAACATCGGATGCACGTCGCCTGCACTGCCAATGGGCGAGAAGATAAAATGCACGCCTGGTACTCCTTGCGATCTTCCCCCGGTCAGCGCTTTCTACGACAATGGGCGGCGATGGCGTTGGGCATGGCTTTGCGAATAACCCTGGAAACCCTCCTCCAGAGCAGCCTACGCCTGCAATCGCTTGGCTATCTTCCTCGGCCAGGCCCTCGGCAGGAAACGACCAGCGAAAGCTCCCAGCTTGTTCATCACCCCTGGGATGACCAGCAACTTGCCACGCCGAAATCCTCGATAACCTGCTTGGGCTACGGTCTTGGCGTCCGCCGTACCCAGGCGGAAGAGGAGTTTCTTCTCCATGTCCGCCGCGGCGGCGAACCCGGTAGCCGTAGGACCAGGGGCAAGGCAGGTGACTTTGACGCCGGTCGCGAGAAGTTCTTCGGCCAGGGCCTCGGTAAACGACAGGACATACGCCTTGGTCGCATAGTAGACGGCCATGTAGGGACCAGGCTGAAAACCTGCGATTGAGCCAACATTGAGGATGCCGCCGCCCCTTCGCTGGATCATGGCGGGCAGGAACAACCTTGTGAGGTGCGTCAGGGCGGTAACGTTCACCTGAATCATGTCCAGTTGCTTTTCCAAGGGAAGATCGGCCACCGATCCGACCGCCCCAAATCCGGCATTGTTGACAAGGACAGCCACTGTCACGTTCTCAGCGGCCAGGGCATCGAAGATCACTTGGGGACTCTTGGGATCGCTCAGGTCTTCGGCCAGGACTCGAACCTCAACGCCGTTCTCTCGACGCACCTGCGCCGCCAACTCTTCCAGCTTATCTCGCTTGCGCACCACCAGGACCAGATTGCTCTTGTCGGCGGCAAACAACTTCGCCAACTCCCAGCCGATCCCCGAGGATGCGCCGGTAACCAAGACTGCCTCTACTGACATGGGTTTTCTCCTCGTCGGCATTATATCAGGGGATCGTGTCGTCGGCTATGCGTCGGGCTCGCTGTAGAGATACGCGAACAACGCCCCGCGCCATCCGCAGCAGGCGGTCGCGCCAAAGGTCCTTGGGCACGCGCGGATAATGAACGGAACCCGAGTTCAGGTGCGTTCGCTCGCCGTGGATGAGGAAGCCCTTGCCGTCTGCCAGTTCCGCATCAGCGTACCGGCGGCAGATCGTACACGACGGCGCCGCAATGGACGCGCCACTCGGGGTGTTCTTTGACTTCGGTGGCGTAGTACAGCGTCAGGGCCCGGCCGCCGGGGAGCTTGACGCTGCTGGGGTAGCCGCAATCGCTGCTGGTGGCGTCGTCCACCAGGGTAAACCGCTGTGACCAGTCGAAGTGGTGCTGCCGGTCGCTGACGATTCCCACGACGCCTTTGGGGCCGGCCCGATTGCCCATCACCAGCAGGACCCGGCCGTCGTCCAGCTCAACCAGGTCGGCGGGGTGAATCGAAGGGGGCGTCAACAGCTTGGGCCGCGACCAGCTTCGTGCGCCGTCGTCGCTTTCGCTCAGCCAAACGTCGCCGGCCCCTGAGCGTATCGCCGCCAGGAACTTGCCGGAGGAAAGACGCAGCAAGGCCGTCTCGTTGAGCTGCGGCTCCCCGTCGCCGATCTCCGCGAAGTACGCCCAGGTCTGGCCGTTGTCCGTCGAGCGATAGAGGTAGCTATGGTCAAGCTCCCGCGCCGGCTTTTCGCCGGGCGAGCGCCGCTGGCCGCCGTAGATCGGCATCAGCATGGCGCCGTCGGGCAGGGTGACGATCTTGCCGAACGGGCTGCCCCAGCCGAACTCGGCCAGGCGGATCTCGGCCGACTCGCTCCAAGTCTTGCCGCCGTCGCGCGAGAGGGTGAACCGGGTGTCCTCCAGCTTGTTCAGCTTGGGATTGTACCGGCCCTGGTCGTCATAGTTGGCGGTGCGGCAGAATCCGACGACCAGCGTTCCGTCGCGGGCCTGGCCCAGCGCCGGGTTGCGGTCGTCGATCGGCGTGTCGACCACCAGCGCCGGCGGCGTCCAGGTGCGGCCGTTGTCGCTGGAGAAGACCATGTCCAGCCGGCCTTGGATGCCCAGGTGCCCGGCCCCGCCCCGCAACACGGCCGCGATCCGGCCGTCCTGGAGCCGCAGGGCGACGGGGAAGTAGCCCTGGTCCTTGACGACCAACGATCTGACCAGCCCGGCAGGTTTGGGAGCCGGCGGTTCCGCCGCCCAAACGGTGCAAGAGAAAGACACTACGAGCAGTCCAACCAACCCTTGATGCCTGCGGGTCATAGCAGGTGCTCCTTGAACCGATATTTCCCATTTGCAGCGTCAGGATACCACGGCGCGTGGCGAAAGTCACTCTCCCGGGTACTTTCGAGATCATGGACAAACGGCCGTACCCACAATATGCTGGCAGATAGGAGTAGCTTACCATGCCAGAAAACAATTCGGTCAGTCGGCGGGGCTTCATCCAGAGTACCGCAGCAACGGGAGCGGCTTTGGGCCTGCCGCTGGTCGTGCCTTCCCTATGCGGAGCCAACAACACGGTAGCTTCCCGCCGCCGCCCCGAGGTCGCCGCCATCTACTGTCCCCTGTGGCACCGCTACGACCACATGGACGCCTGGCATGGCTACGGCTGGTGCGAGTGGGAACTCCTCAAGACCGCTCCGCCTCGCTTCCCCGGTCACTATCAGCCGCTGCGTTCCTCGTGGGGTCTCTTCGATGAATCGGCCCCCCAATGGTCGCAGCGAGAGATCCAACTGGCCGCCGACGACGGCATCGACGTGTTCTTGTTCGACTGGTATTGGTACTCGGGCGTCCGGCTCATGGAAGAAGCCCTGGAAAACGGCTTCCTCAAGGCCCCCAACCGAGGCCGGCTGAAGTTCGCCCTGATGTGGGCTAACCACTCCTGGAGCGACTACTTCCCCGCGCCCTACGACAAGCCGTGGAACTCCTGGCTCCCCATCCGCCATTCGCCGGCTGACTTGGCACGGGTGATCGACTACTGTATCGAGCACTACTTTCGCCAGCCAAACTACTGGACGGTGGGTGACCGGCTGTTCTTTAGCGTGTTTGCCCCGCAAGACTTCATCCAACAACTCGGCGGCCCGGCCAAGACCAAGTCGCTACTGGCCGAGATCGACGGAAAGTTGCAGCGAGCCGGTTTGCCGCCTATCCACTGGAACGCCATGCTTTGGAATCCGCAGCAGGTGGCCCAATGTCTGGCGGCCGGGTTCCATTCGACCACGACCTACAACATCACGGACGGCGGCAAAACGTCGTCCAACCTGACTCAAGAGTACGAGGATCTGATTCAAGCCCACGCGAGGGCCTGGAAGGCCATGACCGATACTCCGTTGCCGCACTGCCCGGTGGTCACGATGGGCTGGGACGTCACGCCGCGCTGCGAGCACAAGGTGCCTTTCCCGTTTGCCAAGCCCAAGTATCCTTACGGTCATCTCGTCGTCGGCAACACCCCCGAGCGATTCGGTCGCTTGTGCAGGCTGGCGGCCGACCACGTTGCCACCGACTCCAAGCGGCCTCCAGCGATCTTCGTCAACGCCTGGAACGAGTGGACGGAAGGCTCGTACCTCCTGCCAGAGGAGAAACACGGCACTGCCTACCTCAAGGCGTTGCAGCAATCCCTTCGCGGCTAGCCTCGCCCCAAATAACAGCGCCGCCGATACCGCTTCGTCATGGCGATCGCCTGCGATCATAATGCAGAACACATCTTACCCGGCATTTCCTCGATGTACTGGGCCTGGAGCCGATCCATGAGCACAATAGCCACAATTGTAACAACGCGCCCGCGTCCCCGCCTGTAGCTCATGGGGATTTCTTGATATTCGGAGGTCGTCGACCGGCTTGCAGGCGGCCGGGCCGGCGATTAAGCTGGAGCCTTGTGTCTCTCGGGACGTGGATCACGCCAACCGCACAAGGTGGACAACCATGGACAAGCTCAAGCGACGTGAGTTCCTCGCGACGGCCGCCGCCGCCGCAAGCCTGCCCTACCTCGTTCCTTCCGGGGTCCTTGCCGTCGAGGGCCGCGAGGGGGCCAATGGGAAGCTGACCATCGGCCACATGGGCATCGGCGGCATGGGCAGCGGCCACCTGCACGACATCAAGGGCCGTGCCGACCGCGGCGAGGTCAACCTCGCGGCCATCTGCGACGCCGACGACCGGCACCTGGAAAACGCCTCCAAGATCGCCGGCCCCAAGGCCGACGTCTACCGCGACTACCGCTATCTGCTGGAGCGCAAGGACATCGACGCCGTGATCATGGCCACGCCCGATCACTGGCATGGCGTGGGCATGGTGCACGCGGCCGAGTCCGGCAAGCACGTTTACGTGGAGAAGCCCGCCTGCTGCACGATCGAAGAGGGCCGGGCGATGATCGCCGCCGCCGAGAAGAACAAGGTCTCGGTCCAGGTCGGCTCGCAAGGCCGCTCCACCGGCGACGCCTACGCGGCCGCCGCTTATATTCGCAACGGCATGATCGGTAGGGTGAGCAAGGTCACCTGCTGGCATTACGGCAACCCCGTGGGCGGGACCGATCCCGACAGCCCGCCGCCGCCCGAGCTGGACTGGGACTTGTGGCTCGGCCCGATGCGCTGGCGGCCGTACAACCGCTGCTACTGCCCCGGCAACTTCCGCTGGTTTCTCGAATCGGGCGGAGGGCAGATCCGCGACCGCGGTGCCCACGTGATGAGCTGCGCCTGTACCTGATGGACGCCGATCGCCAGCCGCCGGCGGCCATCGAGGCCAAGGGCACGGCCCCCACCCGCGGACTCTGGGACTGCCCGGTCGACATGGAGGTCGTCTACACCTTCAAGGATCCCGATTGGACGCTGGTCTGGAGCCAACCCGGCAACCCGCCGCCCAAGGGCGATGCGGGCCATAACCAGTACGGCGCCGTCTACCACGGCGACAAGGATACGCTGACCCTTTACGGCGGCGACGGCGGCACCTGGACGGAGAAGAAGGCCCGCCAGTTCAAGGTCCCCGCCGGAGGCGTCGAGGTCTACCGCAGTCCCGGCCACAAGGAAGACTGGTTCCAGGGCATCAAGACGGGGAAGAAAACGATCATGAACATCGACGCCGGCGTGGCCGTGGCCAACCTGACGATCATGGGCAACCTCTCCTACATTCTCGGCCGCAAGCTCGCCTGGGACGCGGCCCGGGGCCGGTTCGTCGGCGACGAGCAGGCCAACCGCATGATCGGCCGCCCGCAGCGGCACCCCTACCACCTCTAGCCTTGGAGTGCGGCGACTTGTCGCCGCTTTCCCAACCACACATCTAACCTCTAAGGACCGAATTATGCAACCGAATTTGTGGGAACGCGTTTCCTTGACCGCAGCCGCCGGCGCGGTGGCAAGCGTCGCCCGGGCGGCCGATGCGGCGGCGGTCGGCGAGCTGATCGCCAAGATCAAGAGCCAGGACGAAAAGGTGCGAACGCGGGCCTGGCTGGGCGCGGGCCAGGTCGGCGCGGCGGCCGTCAAGCCGCTGGCCGAGACGATGACCGACGCCAATCGGGAGGTCGCGCTGGCCGCGAGGCGGGCCTTGGCCCAGATCGTCCACGACGCGGGCCGGCCCGGCGCCGAGGAGCAAAAGAAGGCCGTGATCGCCGAGTTGCCCCCGCTGTTGGGCGACGAGCGCCCGGCCGCTGTCCGCCGCGAAGTGCTCTGGCTGATCTCGGAGATCGGCGGCGACGAATCGGTCGGCGCCGTGGCGGCCCTGTTGACCAACAGCGAACTCCGCGAGGACGCCCGCTGCGTGCTGCAGCGGATTCCGGGCGACAAGTCGTTGGCCGCATTGCGTGCGGGCCTGGAGTCCCTGCCGGCCGATTTCCGGCCCGCGGTGGCCGAGTCGCTCCGCGCCCGGGGCGTGCCGGTGAGCGGGTATCCGGACCAGAAGCTGGTTCCCACCAAGCCGACCGGGGTGAAACCGGTGGGGCGATAGGGTACCAGCGGAATCTGGAGCCGGCCACGTTCTCGCGTAACCGTTCACGGGGGACTGTCCCGATTTTCGCGGCGCAAAGGGGCTGCGGCGACAAACCAGCTTGATCGCCGCGAAAATGGGACTGTCCCCTTCGGCACTGTTCGGCCGGTTCCCGTCGAGGAATCTTTGGTTTCCACGTTGATAATCACACGTGGGATGGTGAAAAGTTTGGGCTCCGTAGCGAAGTGACGGTTCCGATTTCTGTTCGTCCTTGGGCTGCCCCCGCTGGGCTTGCCCCAGCGGAGCAAAGGATTGGCCACTAGAACCCGGCCTCGAAACCCCTTCGCGTTTTCCGCTGCCGCCGCCCGGCCCAGGCCGGGCGGCGGCAGCGGAAAACGCCCCACGCGGCAGAACGTCGGCCCGGTAGTGGCCAATCCTACGCTCCGCTGGGGCAAGCCCAGCGGGGGCGACGATTGAGGAAAGTATCGAACTGGAAGAAGCCGCCCGCTTCGCTGTCACCGGACAAGGTGATCCCGCGATCTTGAAGCACATCGACGAGCAGTGCGCACGGCTTCCGGATGAACTTCGGAAGAAATACGGACTGACGAACATCGCCGTGGAACTTATCCGCGAAGTGCGCGAGCCATGAAGTACGTTCTGGACGCATCCGTGGCTGTGAAACGGGCTCTCGCCGATGACGGCTTCTGGCTTGGCCGATGTTCGAGCCTCCTGGATTGCTCAAAGTCTTCTTCGGCCTTCGACTTTTCGCCCTTCCTCTGGTAGGCCCTGCCGCGGGCAAAGTACGCCGCTTCTCGCAATCTCGGATCGAGCCGGATGGCTTCCGTGAAATCGCTGATCGCCCTATCGAGATCGCCCTTCCTTTCGTAGGCGGAGCCGCGGTCAAAGAATGCCAATCCCCCTTTCATATTGAGCCGGATCGCTTCCGTGTAGTCGGCGATCGCCCGATCGAGATCGCCCTTGCGTTTCTCCGCGGAACCGCGACCGAAAAAGGCCAAGGCAAATTTCGGATCGTGCCGAATCGCGTCCGTGCAGTCGGCGATCGCCTTTTCAAATTCGCCGTTCTCTTCATAGGCCATCGCACGGTCTTGATACCTCAATGCATCTTTCGGACTGAGGCGGATAGCCTCCGAAAAGTCCGCGATCGCCTTGCCAAGCTGTCCTTTTTTGTAGTAATGCCAGCCGCGATATGTGTGCGCTTTGGCAAGTTTCGGGTCGAGTCGGATGGCCTCCGTATCGTCCGCGAGGGCCAGGTCATGGTCGCCTTTCCAAGAATAGGCGTTCGATCGCGCAAGGTATGCCTTGGGTTCTTTCGGATCGAGCCGAATGGCCTCAGTGAAAGCGGAGATGCTTGAGTCGAGGTCGCCTTTGCTGTAGAGCCTCTCGCCCCTTTGGAGCGCCACGGCGGCCGACTTCGGGTCACGTCCGCACCCGGGCGAAAAACACGTGACGAACAATGGCACGCTGAACAATACCGCGGGGCAGGAACCTTGAAGTCTCATCATTCGCCCTCCGCACGCCATTCTGACCACCGTGCGGCACGTCGTCAAGCGCTGGCTGGGACGACCACTAAGCTCCTCTTGTACCTGACCGCACCCCCGACCGCCTGCTGGGGCCACCCGCCAGGTGCCCACTGAAACAACCATCTACTTGTGGGGCCTGTTGACGCCGGGCGGCCTCCGCGCGAAACTAGGGCGTTGCCAGGTTGATCCCCACAGTTCCCGAAGCTCGCTTCCCTGAGGCGCCCCATGAGAACGTGGTCCAAAACCCTGCTCTTGCTGTTGGCTGTTCTTTTCCCTGCTCCGCTTGCCGGCGTGGCCGCCGGGGCTAACGCCGTGCCCAAGCCAACGCGGGCTGACACGGTGCCTATTACCTCGACAGGAAAGACAATCGTGTACGTCAGGCTTTCCAGCCTGACCCGTCTGTTCTGTCAGGCTGGAAAGCCTGGCGTACTTTCGTCGCGGGGTAATAAATCGGCGGAAATCAGCGGCGAGGCGGCCGCGCCGGAGGGCCCCTGGGTGCTCTGGTATCGCAAGCCGGCCGGCGCGGTCGTCCGCAGCGTCGGCGGCCGGGCCTGTTCGGTCCGCTACGGCGAAACGGTCAACCGCCTCGATCTGCCGCCCGGACATTCCAAGCGGCTGGAGGGAAGTCTGAAGGAAGTCGCGGAATAGGGGGAAACATCAACCACCAAGGGCACCAAGAACGCGAAGGAGGAGATACGATGGGGTACGGCCAATTCCAGAGCGGGACGAGGAAATCGCCAAGGTAGTGATTGGTGCGGCGATCGAAGTGCATCGGCAACTCGGGCCGGGGTTCATCGAGTATGTCTATCGGAAGGCGATGGCTTACGAGCTGTCGTTGCGAGGGCTGGAGGTCGAGCAAGAGAAGCAGATTCTCGTCCCGTACAAAGACATCCAGATTGCCGGTCAACGGCTGGATTTGCTCGTGGCAGGGCGCCTGATCGCGGAATTGAAATGCGTGGAAGAGTTTGCGCCCATCCACCAGGCCCAGTTGTTGTCCTATCTGAAGGCCACCCGCCTGCGCGTTGGATTGCTCATCAACTTCAAGACGCAACTCGTCAGAGACGGCATCAAACGCATGGTTCGCTAACTTTCTTAGACTTGAACCACAAAGGGCACGAAGAACACGAAGCAGCGGATAGATGGAAGTTTGGAGCCTGTAGCAACAAGGTCGGGTTCCGAGTCGTCTCAACATCGAAACGAATCACGAAAACCCAAAAGGAACCGAAAGCCCGAAAGCGAAAGTCACCCGTGACGGGTGAGCCTGCATCCTTCCCTGTGTCTATCAGGTTTTCGTGATTGCCTGATTTCCATGCCAAAGTGTGGAAGTTCGCCGACTTTCTTCGTGTCCTTTGTGCCCTTTGTGGTTGGTCTGTTATTTCAGATTCACGCGGCGTCGTAGATCCGCGGACGGATTGGGGGCTCGAGGGGTTTCTCGCCGGCGAGGAAGGCCAGTTGGCCGTCGGCCGGGAGGGGGTCGCCGGCAATCGCGGTCCGGCCGGCCGCGCCGGCCAGCCGGCCTTGGCGGAGCACGCAGAAGAGGTTCGGCAACACCAGCGAGCTGAACAGGCAGCAGGCCATGCCGATGGTCAGCGCCCGGCCGAGGCTCTGAAGTCCCTGGTGCTGGGCGATCATCAGGGCGCCGAAGCCGACCATCGTGGTCAGCGAGTTGATCATCACGGCCACGCTGGTAGCGCTGCTCATGCGGCGGTAACGGGGGCCCTGGCGGCGGAAGTCGTGGACGATGTTCACGCCGTTCTCCAGGCCGATGCCGAGAATGAAGGGCAGGGTGATGAAGTTGGCCGGGTTGAGGCGGATGTCGAGGAAGCCCATCAGGCCGAACATCTGCACGAGCCCCACACCCATGGGCAGGGCCGCATAGAAGACGTAGGACAGCCGGCGGAAGTCGAACAACACCACCGGCACGATCCCCAAGAGCGTGTACCAGGCGGCGTGCTCGAAGCTCTTCTTCATGTGCCGCGAGGCCTCGTAGATTTGCAGCGGGTTGCCCGTCGCCTCGGGGTCCACCTCGCGGACGTCGCGGACGAACTCCGCCATGCCTTCCATGTCCCAAACGTCGACCTTGCTGTAGACCTTCAGCAGGAACCGGCCGTGCTTGCCGATAAAGCGGGTCACCAGCCCCTCGGGCAGATCGCCGGGCTCGGGCGGCTGCGGATTGGAGACCGCCTGGAGCATCGCCAGCCGTTGGTAGAGGTCGCCGGCCATCGCCTGCTGGTAGGCGGTGACGCGGCGATAGTAGTCTTCCTCGGAGAGCCGGCCCAGCAGTTGGCGGACGTGTCCGATCCGTTGGATGGTCTGGTCGGGTCCACCCGCGGCCAGAAGAAACCGCTCCATTCCGGCCAGGGCCGCTTCAAGCTGTGCGGGCGGCAGGACGGGAAGCTGCGGCGGCCGCAGCGGCGTCGGCGGCAGAACCGCCAGCCGCCGATGAATGGCCTCGACGATCGGCTGCTTCTGGTCCACCTGGGGTGGAAAGAGACTGGCAATCTCTTCCACTCGGTCGACCGTCGGCCGCGTCTGGAGTTGCTTCTTGCGGGTCTGGATCTCCTCGACCGAATTGGCGATCAACAGGGCGAACGAGGCGCTGAGATTACTCTGGCTGAGCATCCGCCGTTCCAGTTCCACGCTCTCCAGCCCGGCCGGCTGCAAGTTCAGCAAGTTGTAGTCGTACCAGAGATAGCGCATGCCGGTGGCCAAAATCAGCGTGCCCGCCAGGGTCAAGGCGAGCACCAGGCGGGGCTTGGCGAACAACGGGCTCAGCGGCAGGTTGAAGTTCAGCGGGCTGGGGAGGTTTTCGCGGGGGCGGCGGGCGTCGGAGATCTGGATCATGGCCGGCAGCACCGTCATCTGCGCCAGCCAGCAGAGGAGGATGCCGCTGCCGGCGATGATGCCCAGCTCGGCCACGCCGGTGAACTCGGTGAAGCCGACCATGAAGAAGGAGATCGCCGAGGTCATGGCCCCGGTGGTGATGCTGGGCGCGAAGTTGACCGCCGTTTGCCGCAGGGCCTCGGCGCTGGAGGCGGCAGTGCGCCGCATCTGCAGGTAGCCGGCGACGTAGTAGATGCCGTAGTCGATCCCCAGGCCCAGGAGGATCGAGCCGAAGGCGATGCTGAGGATGTTCATGTGGCCGATGGTCAGCGTCACCACGCCGCAAGACCAGACCATCCCCAGCACCAGGGCGATCATCGTCATGGCGGAGTGGCGAAAGCGGCCGAAGGCGATCACCAGCACCAGGAAAACGCCCACGAACGACAACACGGTGGCCGCGGTGATCGAGGCGTTGCTGGAGCGCATCTCGTCGTTCTCGATCACCGGCAGGCCGGTCAGGCCGATGCGGGTCTCGGGGTGCCGCAGGCGCATGTCGTCGATCAAGCGGCGGAGCGTATCGACTTCGTTGCTGTTCTGGGCGAAGCTCTCCGTGTCTTCCTTGCGGAAGCGCAAGACGACGAAGCCGGTGCGGCCGTCGCTGCTGAGATTGTGCCGCGTTCTCAGCTCGCCCATCGCCTGCCCTCCGGCGGCGATCTGGGGGAAGGGAGAGACGTAGGCGCCGGGAGTGGTCAGCGCCGCGTCGAGCCCTTGCGCCCAGCGGTCCAACTGGGCCTGCCTGGCCTCCGCGGCCCGGGGATCGGGCGGCTGCCCGGCGCCGCCGATGGCCGGCCCCATCGCGGCCAGCTCATGGCCCAGGTCCATTTGCGACCAGTCGCCGTGCAGCACCGGCTCGGCCTGTTGGACCAGGGAACCGATCGCCGCCAGGTCCTTGGGCTCCAGGTAGTAGAGCCCCTTGGTGCGGACCTTGGAGAAGTCGATCTTGTTGAGGATCGCGTGGAAGAGCTTGCCCTCTTCGGCGACGGCCGCGGCGACCTCGTCCAGCACGGGCAGGACGCGGTCCTGGCTGTCGCCCTCGACCACCACGACCACGTCCTCCTGGTCGCTGAACTCCTTGGTATATTCCAGCCAGCGGTGGTTGTAGTCGCTGCGGGGATTGAGCAGGTCCGCGCGGCTGGTATGGAAGCCCAGCCGGGTGGCGGCCAGGAAGATCGAGACCACGCTGGCCGCCAAGGCGAGGATCAAAGTTGCCACGGGGAAGCGGACCACCAGCCCGGTGATCCACTCCAACGGCCGGGCCAGTGGAGACTGCTCCCCTTGCGGCATCCTTTCCGCAGTCATGCGATCCTTCCAGGGTCCTAGCGATCGGCCAACAACGGGCCAGGGCGGATTTTAGCGGCTTCCCCCGTCTGGAGCAAGACGAGCGCAAGCCCAGTGAGGGAGCGCTACTGGGGATGGGACGGGGTCGGGGGACGGGGGAGGGGGGACGGGGGCGGGGGATGGCGATGGTCCCCCTCTCCCTCCGGGAGAGGGTGGGGTGAGGGGAACCCGCCAAAGGTTCGGCGATTCTCCGGCCTTCGTTGCTGTGAACGGAGGAGGCTGTCGAAGGCTTGGGTAACGCATCTTTAATCCCCCTTTGCGTGTGGTAGAATGGGGCGCGTTGAATGTGCCCGCGGAACCCGCCTGGAAGGGGTTTGCTGGGTAACCCCTCTCGGCGGACACTGTGCGGTTTAGAAAACCGTTGGTCGAGTCGAGTAATGGAGGCTACCTGCATGTATCGAGTCGGCCTGCTGACTTCTGTGTTCTTGACGGCCACGACTGCCGCTGGATGCGCAGCTATCCAGAAGCGCAACGTGGACTTCACGAACTTCCAAACTGCACAGAGTCTAAGATTGAGCGACCCTGGCCCCGGTGCGGAAAGGAGCGTCATGCGTTCCGCGACCATTACAGCCCCCAAAACTGTAGCTGAAGTAAATGCCCTGCTTCGCTCGGTCGCCGCCGACTGGCAGCCGGTGCCTTGGACCCCGCCTGCTCCACGTTTCACACTCTTCGCAATCAAAGACGGTCAAGCCACAGACTGGCTTTGGTTTGATCTTCCGACCGGAAAAGATAGAAAAGCCTACGTCCAGATGAAGCTGCCGGGTGAAGGGGCGTACTTCACATATATCAGTGAGGCGGACTTCGACAGACTATTGAGACTCTTCGGCGTGCTAGAATGGCGGAAAGACCTAGATAACCAACATGGCGATGGCCGCTGAGCCCGCTGCGCGGACGCCGCCTTGTGGTGCGGGCCGTTGGGTGCCGGGTGCCATGCCCGACGCTTGCATCGCCATTTGAGGTGGGGTTGACTTCCGGGCATGGCAGAGCCGCAAAGTCCGGTTGCACCGGCCCAGCCTGGCGGTTTCATGGAGGAAAAGCCCTATCTTAGGACGTGCGTCGCTCAGCCCCGAAGGGGCGTGACTCGATAGCCCAGGGCGAAGCCCTGGGACGCGAAACGCCCAAGGCGTCCGAAGCCCTGACAGGGCGTGACAGCCGCACCACGCGGCGCGCACGGCAGCGCCCCCTTGGGGCTTCCAACTATGATGGAATCACCCGGTCCCCAGGGCGTTGCCCTGGGCTATCGAGTTGCGCCCCTTCGGGGCTAAGCACGGCGTCATCAGCTACGCCTCTTCCGCCATCTCCCGTGCGTGGTAGCTGGAGCGGACGAACGGTCCGCTGGCCACGTGCGCAAAGCCCATCCGCCGCGCGGCCTGGCCCAAATCGTGGAACTCTTGCGGACTGACATAACGTTCCACCGGCAAATGGTCCGCCGAGGGCTGAAGATACTGGCCCAACGTGAGCAGCTCGCAACCGGCGTCCAAGAGATCGGCCAGGGTGTCTAGGATCTCACCGTCGGTTTCCCCCAGGCCGAGCATCAGGCCGCTCTTGGTGCGGATGCGCGGGTCCCGGGCCTTGATCCGGCGGAACATCTCCAGCGTCCAGCGGTAGACCGACTTCCGCCCGCGCACCCGGCGGTAGAGCCGCGGCACGGTCTCCGTATTGTGGTTGTAGACCTCGGGGGCCGCATCGATCAGGCGGTCCACCGCGTCGCGATTGCCGTCAAAATCCGAGGGCAGGACCTCGACCACCGCCCCGGTCGCCCGCCGCACGGCCGCCACCGTGCGGCAGAAATGGTCCGCGCCGCCATCGGGCAGATCATCCCGGGTAACCGCCGTAATCACCACGTGCTCCAGGCCCAACCGGCGACAGGCCTCCGCCACCCGAAGGGGCTCGCTCGGATCGACCCCCTGCGTCTTCCCCTTGGCCACATGGCAGAAGCCGCAACGCCGGGTGCAGACCTCTCCCAAAATCATGAAGGTCGCCGTCTTGCGGGCGTAACACTCCATTCGATTGGGGCATAGGGCATGGTCGCAGACCGTCGCCAGCCGCAACTCCTGGATGAGTTGGGCCGTAAAATGGTTGGCGTTCCCCTTGGGCACGTTCCGCTTCAGCCAGCGGGGCAACTGGGGCGAGTGGTGAGTGGCGAGGGATGAGGGGTGAGGGGCGAGGGGTGAGGGGCGAGTGGTCATGGGTCAGCCGTCGGCCGGGAAAGTTGAGCGGCAACTCCCTTATTCTAGCTTGGTGCCCCGGTCCGGCCACCCGCCATAGGATCTTCGAGCACAAGCGACTGAGATGCCCTATGCAGGTGGAATTGGCCCACTATACGCTTGACTATCCGTAACTGCTATACTGCTCGCGGCAGCAGCCGACACTAGCCCGAAGCGCGAGCGATGGCCAAGAACAAGAAAAAGGCTCCCGATCGGGAACATGACAACCAGCGGGTGATCTCCGAGAACCGCAAGGCGCGGCACAATTTCCAGGTGCTCGACACCCTGGAGTGCGGGATCATGCTGGTGGGGAGCGAGGTCAAGAGCCTGCGGATGGGACGCGCCTCCTTGGAAGAGGCCTACGCGCGGGTCAAGGCCAGTGAAGTCTGGCTCATCGGCTGCGACATCCCCGAATACACCGAGGCCAACCGCTTCAACCACCAGCCCAAACGTCCGCGGAAACTGCTGATGCATCGCAGCGAAATCCGGCGCTTCGCCGCCCGGGCGTTCGAGAAGGGCCTGACGTTGATCCCTCTGAAGATGTATTTCAAGGATGGCCGGGCGAAAGTCCTCGTGGGGATCTGCCGAGGGTTGCAGAAGCATGACAAACGGCAAGTCATGAAGCAGGCCGATGCCCAGCGGGAGATCCGGCGGGCAATGCGGCGACGGCCGGGATAGGGATGAGGGGACGCGGAGAAGGGGAGAAGAGGAGAAGAGGAGAAGGAAGGCACGGCGCCATCGCCGCGTCGCCGCGTTCCTGTGCATCCATGCGCCCTGATGGTGGGGCTCGCTGCGTTCGACCCCCCCTGCCGTGATCCTTGTGCGATCCGCGGCCAAGCGCCGAACCAATCTGGCCAGGGAGGCGTATCGGTATCTGAAAGGGAAACAGGATACCCTGCGCCGGGTTGTTGAGGGGAGAGTCAACCCTCAAGGTGGGGATCCGTGGCCGCGCAACACACATCCGGGCCGACACGGCCCGGCTCGGAAGGGCCGATGTTAACCATTGAGGACCTCAAGAAATCCTACGTGCAGCCGGACGGCGTCCCGCTTCCCGTGCTGGAGATCGCCGAGTTTCACGCCGATGCGGGCGAGCAGGTAGTCCTGGCGGGGGGCAGCGGCTGCGGGAAAACGACCCTGCTGCACGTGATCGCCGGGATCAGCCGTCCCGACTCGGGCTTGGTGGAGATCGATGGCTGGGACATCACCAAGTTCAGCGAGGCCCAGTGCGACCGATTCCGGGCGGACCGCATCGGCTATGTGTTCCAGACCTTCAACCTGCTGGCCGGCTTCTCCGCCTTGGAAAACGTGCTCTTGGGCATGACGTTCGCTCAGGGGCGGAGCGACCCGGGCCGGGCCCGGCATCTTTTGGACCGGGTAGGGCTGGCCCACCGCACGACGCACAAGCCGCCGATGCTCTCCGTCGGCGAGCAGCAGCGGGTGGCCGTCGCCCGGGCCCTGGCCAACCACCCCCAGCTCTTGCTGGCCGACGAGCCCACGGCCAACGTCGATACCCGCCACCAGCAGCAGATCATCGACCTGTTGCGGGAGACCTGCCGCGAAGAGGGCGTCACGCTGCTGTTGGTGACCCACGTTCCCGAGGTGGCCCGGCAGTTCGAGCGCGTCGAGCACCTGGAGCAGTTCAACCGGGCCGTTTCGGCCTGATCCGAGCGGGAGATTGGCATGAGCCTCTGGAAAATTGCCTGGCGGAGCATTCAGCAGCGGGCGTTGGCCTCCAGTCTGACCGCCGTCTCGATGGCCCTGGGGGTGACGCTGGTGATCAGCGTGCTGGTGATCCACGGGGTGATCGACGCCTCCTTCCGCGAGAACGCCCAGGGTTACGACGTGATCGTCGGCGGCAAGGGGGGTTCCTTGCAGTTGGTGCTCAACACGGTCTACTACCTGAGCCGGCCGACGCAGAACTTGCCCTACCGTTTCTACAAGGAGTTCACCGAGCACGGTCACTTCGCCGATGCCGTGCAAGTGGCGATTCCGGTCTGCATGGGCGACAACTACCAGGGCTTCCGCGTGGTGGGCACGACGCCGCAGTTTTTCGAGACCCTCACCTACCAGGGCCAGAAGGTGCAGTTTGCCGAGGGCCGCCGGTTCGACCCCGAGCACTACTTCGAGGCGGTGATTGCGCGCGGGTCGCCCGCCAGACCGGCCTGAAGGTCGGCCAGCAGTTCCGCCCTACGCACGGGGTGGACGTGTCGGCCAAGGAAGGCCATCAGCACGATCCGTTCACCGTGGTGGGCATCCTTGCGCCCACCGGCACGCCCAACGACCGCGCCCTGTTCATCAACATCGAGGGTTTTTTTCACATCGAAGATCACCTGAAGGATGCCGTCTACGCGGCCGACGTGACCGCCAACGGCCCGGCGGCCAAGGCGGGCCTGCGGCGGGGCGACATGATCGTGGAATTCGCCGGAACCCCCCTGGCGATACCGAAGGATTTGCAGGCGCTCGTCGAGGCGACCCCCGCAGGGAACCCGCAGGTGATCGCCGTCGATCGCGACGGCAAACGGACGGCCCTCGTCGTGACTGCTTCCGAACCGCCCTCCGGCAAGGCTGGCAGCAAGCCGCAGGGCAACAGCGGTGATTCGACGTTGGTCCTGGAAAGGCTGGGCCTTAAAGTCCAGTCGCTTGTGCAGGCGTTGGGCGAGCGCCACGCGGCGGAGCACCACGGGGACAAGCACCACGAGGAGGAGCACGAGGCCGGCGACCACCACCATCACCAGGAGCTCGACCCGGACGAACCCGTGCCCGACGAGCTGAAGGAGGTGACCGCGATCCTCGTCCGTACCAACATGGCCAAGCCGCTCTTGGCGGTGGCCCTGCCCAAGAGGATCAACAAGGAGTACCCCGACGCCCAGGCGGTGCTGCCCGCCCGCGAGATCACCGATCTGTTCGACGGCATCGTGGGCAACCTGCAGAAGCTGTTGTTGCTGTTTGCGGTCCTGGTGCTGGTCGTGGCCGGGATCGGGATCATGGTCAGCATCTATACTTCGATGAGCGAGCGGCGGCACGAGATCGCCGTGATGCGGGCCTTGGGCGCCGGGCGGATCACGGTGATGCTGGTGATTCTGCTGGAGTCGATCCTGCTATCGCTGGGCGGCGGCGCGTTGGGGCTGGTTTTGGGCCACGGATTGATCGGTCTGTTGAATCCGATTATCGTGCAACAGACGGGCGTGAGCGTGCCCTGGATGCAGTTCAACCTGCTGGAGTTGATCTTGATTCCCGGACTGGTGATGCTCGCCTCGTTGGTCGGCTATCTCCCCGCCCTGGCAGCCTACCGCACCGACGTGGCCAAGTCCTTGAGGGCGACGCCGTGAGGGAGACGAGGAACCGTGGGTCGGGCATTCCTGCCCGACTGGAACGATGGCCCGTGAGACGAGAACCGTTGTGCAACGACGGGCAAGAATGCCCATCCTACCTGCGTGTGACGAGCCAGCCAAATGGTCAGCGGTGACGTATCCTACGACCCGGACGACATCGAGGCCGCCGACGACCAGTACGAGGACGAGCCCTATCGGGCGGTCAGCTCGGCGGCCGTGGTGAGCCTGGTCTTCGGGATCGCCTCGATCCTGGCTTTCCTCGACTGGATGCTCTTGTTTTTTCCTTCGGTGGGACTCGTCGCCGGGCTGATGGCCAGCCGGAAGATCCGGCAGTGTCCGGAGGAGTTCAGCGGCGGCGGCCTGGCCCGGACGGGGACGCTGCTTTCGCTCTTGGCGATGGTCGCCGCACCGGGCTGGCTTTGGTACTCGGTGATTACCGAGGCGCCGGAGGGTTACTTGCGGATTTCCTATGCGGATCTCCAGCCCGACCGAGGCGCCCCGCCGGCTGAGATCCCTCGTTCGGCGACCGAGCTGGAGGGTAAGCGGGTCTTCGTCAAGGGTTTCATGTACCCCGGACCGGAGAGATCGGGTATTCGGCGTTTCATCCTTTGCCGCGACAACGGCACCTGCTGCTTTGGAGGGGTAACGCCGAAGCCGTCCGATATGATCAACGTCCAGATGGCCGGTGAGCTCAAAGCGGAATATGCCACCCGGGTGACCCGCGTGGGCGGCATTTTTCACGTCGATCCCAGCAGTTCCAACAGCGGATTGGACGCAAGGTACCATCTCGAAGCGGATTACATCCGCTAGGGCGGCGTCCGCCGTTCCCGTTCCCTCTTCCGTACTGAGAGAGGGACTTTCCCTTTGCGCCAGGGATTCTGCCGGATATACTGGGGTGTCCCCGCGGTTGCCCTATCTCTTTCGGTGATATTGACGCCTCATGCCTTCGTATATTGTGCGTTTCGGCCAAATGCGGATTTTGGGGGTATTTGGACCGCCCGGGGACGCCCCCCTAGCGCAAGGCGCGAAGGTCATTGCCCAGACCGATCGGGGCCTGGAGGCGGGGGAGGTGCTCTGCGAGGCGACCGAGACGGCCCTGGCCCGACTGCCGGACCTGGCCAAGGGGCACATCCTCCGCTGCATGACGGCCGACGATGCCCGCGACCTGGCGCAGATCCACGAGCAAGAGAAGAACGAATACCGGACTTGCCTGCGGTGCATCGAGAAGCTCGGGTTGCCGATGCAACTGGTCGATGTCGAGCATCTCTTCGGCGGCGAGCGGATCGTGGTCTATTACCTGGCCGAGACTCGGGTCGATTTCCGCGAGTTGGTGAGGATGTTGGCCGGCGAGTTCCAGACCCGCATCGAGATGCGGCAGATCGGAGTGCGCGACGAAGCGAAGCTTCTGGCCGACTACGGCGATTGCGGCAAGCCGGTCTGCTGCAATACGCACCTGGCCGTCATGCCGCCGGTCTCGATGAAGATGGCCAAGCTGCAGAAGGCCACGCTTGACCCGACCAAGATCTCGGGCCGGTGCGGGCGATTGAAGTGCTGTTTGCGTTACGAGTTTGACACTTATGAGCAGCTTCTGCGGGAAATGCCTTTCCTCGGCAGCCAGGTCATGACGCCCAGCGGCTGCGCAAGAGTGGTGGGACACGAGATCCTCGCCGGGCAGTTGCTGGTGGAGACGACGGACGGCTTGCGGAAGCTCGTGCCACTGTCCGACACAACCCCATCGTCCGAGGGGCTGCCACCGGGAGCCACCGATCCCGCTGCAACCGTTTGAAGTTCTCTCTTTCCGTGGTCCTTTCCTAACCTGCCATGACTCTCGAATCGACCCGTTGGATGTATGATCTTCTGAAGCGGGATCGCCGCTACAAGCCGCACGCGTATACTTTCGTCTTCGAGGCCCTGCACTACGCCCAGAGCGTGCTGGAATTGGGCGCCGACAAGCCGAGCGAGCCAGCGGCAGCCCCGCCGGATGAGGAAGAGGAATCGGAGTCGCCGCAACGCCACGTTACGGGCCAGGAGTTGTGCGAGGCCATCCGGCAGTACAGTCTGGAGATGTACGGCTACATGTCCAAGACCGTGCTGAACAGTTGGGGCATCTATACGACGGGCGATTTTGGCGAGATCGTCTTCAATCTGATCGAGATCGGCAAGATGCGAAAGACGGCCGACGACTGCCGCGAGGACTTCGAGAACGTCTACGACTTCGACGAGGCCTTCGAGCGGGGATTCAAGATTACGCTGCCCGACGGATGATGAGCCGCCGCAAGAAGCGACCTTCTGAATCTCGTGAAAGTTTGTCGCCCACCAGAAAGGGGGCTGCCCCGCCCGGCAAGCGTCAGCTCCCCGAGCCCAATCCTCCGCGACCCAACCGGCTCTTGTTGGGCATCATGGCTGCCGTACTCTTGGCTTGGCTGGGAGTGCTGGTGTACATGGCCGCCACGAGCGTGAAGTGGCTCGGCCCGACGGGCTAGCATGACGTGCGGCCGATGGGTATAAAATATCGGTAGCTTCGTTCCCGGCTGGCGGGAAGGCAAGAAAGTGACCGACACCTGATGAAGAAGAGGAGACCGAGATGCCCCGACTATCGCAATGGACCGTGCTGACGCTCCTGGTACTTGGCTTGGGCTGGTCCTCGACCGTTTCCGCGCAGGTCCGACCTGCGCCCAATCCGCCTCCCCCCAGGCCCACGGCAACCAGTTCCAGCCCGGCCCCGGCCGCTACGGCCACGGAAGCACCCGGCTACCCAAGCTATCCTCCGACGTCCCTGTTAAGTATGCCTTCGGTCCAGGACGAATTGAGGATGACCGCCGCACAGAAGCAGCAGTTCCGCACGATGAACGACCAGTTCAACCAGGCAAACCAGCCGGACATGATGGCAGCCAACCAGTTGCAGGAGGGCCAGGAGGCGAAGTTCAACGAGCTCAACCAGCGGATGTTCCAGCGTTTCCGGATCTTCGAGAGGCAGGTCCAACAGTTGCTCCAGCCGTTGCAGTGGGCGCAGCTCCAGCAGATCGCCTTTCGCATGAGCGTTACGCAAGCCTTGCAGATTCCGCAGATCGCGGAGCGGATCCGGCTCACGCCCGAACAGAAGCAGCGCGTGCAACAGATCCACGCCGCGTCCGCCGACAAGTTCTACCAGGTCCAGCGACAGGTGGCCGAACAGTTGCTGCAGTCGCTGTCTCCGCCGCAGCAGCAGGCGCTGCAGTCGCTCAACGCCCAGGCCGCGCAGGGCGGCCCGCGGTAGTGGTCATACTGCACGCGGGACGAAATGACACACGTTCGTAGTACCGGCTTCAGCCGGCAATCCGCGGCAATCCGCGGCAAGACCGCCTGAAGGCGGGACTACGAACGGCGCATTGCCGACCGCGTGCATTACGGGCCTTACCGCTGCGGCCCACCGGGCGGGGATTTCAGGACCTTGACCAGCGGCTGAGCCAGGGCGTCCAGATCGTCCAACGCAGCGGGCGGCGCCGGGCGGCCGGCCGGGGACGAAGGCGTCGCCGCAACGGCGTCGGCAGCCCGATGCCGGCCGCTCTCCAGGGAGGTCAACTGGCGCAGGTTGTCGTTGCGGGCCTCGTGGGTCACCTGCTCGACGAACTCGGGCGAGGGCCTGTCCAGTACGAGGATCTCGCTCCGCTGCTGGGGGTTGACCGGCCGGATGATTAAGACCAGCTCGGCCCCTTCGGCCTTTCTGCGCTGAATTTCCACCAGCGCGTCCCGTTCCTCGTCAGAGAGCCCGGCCTGCTGGTCGCGGCCGGAGCCGGCGGCCGTTGGGGCCGCGTTGGGGGTCAAGGCGACCAACTCGCCGGGCTGCGGCATCCGCCGGGGCATCGCCGGCGGATCGACCGCCGCCAGCGACGACGCTTCCGCCGGCCCTCCCACGCCGGGCTGGTAAACATAGGCCAGCCGGGCTCGATCCAGTTCCTCATGGATCGAGGCCAGCGCGGCGTAAAGCCCCTGGTTGTCGTCCCGGTCGGCCGCATTGCAAATGCCGATCAACAGCCCGCTGTCGGTGAACAGTCCGCCGCCGCTGCGGCCTGGAAGCGGTTGGCCGGTGACCTCGATGTTGGGCGGGCCCAGGTAGCGGTCCAACGAGGCCACCGTCGCGTGCCGGACGGTGGGCGACTCGCCGTTATTGCAGCCGACGTTGATCACCCGGTCGCCCCGGTTCACGCGATAACCCGGCGGGGCCACGCGGACCACCGTCACTGGGCCGGGTACGCGGATGCTCAGCAGGCCCACGTCGCGGCTCTCGTCAAACGAGATCAGACGGCCGGGGATGTTCTCGGCCGGCACGGGGCCGAACAGATCCACGGCGATGCGGCGCTTGTTCCCCTCTGCCGCCGCATGGCCCTTCTCCTGGGAGTCGCGGAAAATGTGCCCGCAGGTCAGGATCAGGGCCTCGCCCTGACGGGCGTCGACAATCGTTCCCGTCCCGCACGACGAACCCGTGGAATCCTCGATCCGCAGCCGCACGCTGGCCCAAATCAGCTCGCGATCGCCGATCGCCCGGCCGGCCTTGCCGTGGGCTACTGCCGGAACGACCTCCGCGCCTTGGGCCGTCGTGGCCGAAGTCAGCACCAGGGGCGGATCCTGCCTCGGCGCGATGGGCTCGCGCGACGCCTGGCCCATCTTGCACATCGCCGCCAACTGGTCGGCGCTGGTCGCCCCCACCTGCCGGGCCACCACCTTGCCGCCGACCACCATCACGAAGCTCGGCAGCCGGTCGACGCCCATGCGGGCGGCCAGGTCGCGGTGCTGATCGAAGTTGATCCGCTGGATGGGGTAGCCGCTGGCGATCATTTGCCGCACGATGGGGTCCATCTGCTGGCAGGGACCGCACCACTCGGCGTAAAAGTCCAACAGGACCGGGCCTCCGGGAGACGCGCCCGAGAGTACCAGCGTCAAAACGGCCGTGTGCAACAGAACCATGCGCCGCCTCCTGAGCTAACGGGATCGCGGTCCGAGCCGAACAGGCCAGTCAGGAGGCGAGGTTTTGGTCGCGGCCCGTGAGGCGGCGGCCAAGCGCGTGCGGGGCAACTCCGGCCCGTCGCGTAAGAACGAGCATCGAGGCAACCTCCCTGTCACCTATCTGGGCGCGGATCGTACGGCGTGCGGCGAGGAGCCGGAGTCCTATCCGGCTCACGGGACAACGTGTCCGAAGATTCGCCGACGACATGAGGTACGATCCCGTGAAATTCCTTCCGTTAAGGGTGCTGTGGGGAACTTACGAGTGCGATATTCTGCCCGGGATTTGAATTTCTTACAATCTCAACTTTCCCGGATTTTTTTGACCAAGGCCGGCAGAGACGTAACTAGCCTGAAACGGCCGATTTGCGACTCGGCTGGCCAGCGGGCGCCTGCCAACCGCGTCGGCGGGAATCTTGCTTACGCAGATGCCGTGCCAATGAGGAGTGGTCAGTGGCGGGTCGAGGGCGGTCAGTGGTTGGCCCTGATTTTCCACGGGCTAATTAAAGCCCGAAGCGCAAGCGAGGAACGCGTAGGGACTTACCCTCGCTGGCGCGTTGGGCTTTGATAGGCGCACTCGGCACGCGAACCAAACCCGTCGCGTGAATAATCCGCGTTAAGCGCGCCGCTTGCGTTTCGAGGAAAGGGTAACCTCCCTGTCACCCGTCTGGGCGCGGATCGTACGGCGTGCGACGAAGCGCCGGAGTTCCTATCCGGCTGTGAGGGACGACGTGTCCGAAGATTTGCCGATGACATGGGGTACCCCCACGTCACGGCCAGTGTGCCCCAGAATCCGCCCCTTCAAGCCTTCCCGGGCGTGGCCGGCCGCCGGGCGGAGAAACGAGATCTGCCCCCCCTTTCAAGGACCCCGTTTCAAAGACCGGTACGCCCGCTGAATCGCGGATCTCCTTTTTTTCTCCACCCCCTCGGCCTTCGGCCGCCCCTGGCCGCCGGTCCGGGAGCGCATCTGTTTTGCGGACAACCGGTAAGGTCCAGACGCCCGTTTTGCGAGCGTGACAGTAGACGCCCCGTCTTGCGCCGGCGAGCGGCTGGATGGCGCCTTCGGCCCGACGCAAATTGACGCCCTGTCTACTCTCGAGTGACGCAAATTGCCGCCCTGCCCGCTCTCTACAGGCGTAAATTGCCGCCCTGTCCGCTCTACCGCGGCGCAAACTGAAGCGATGGCGTCCAAGGAGGCGAGGTTTCCGGGTCGCCGGTGCGTCTGGAGCGACGCTTTCCGGCGAACCTGGCGCAGGCTCCGCCGCGGCGATGCGTTTCCAGCAACGTTTCCCCACGAAGCGGGCGCTTCCAGCGTCCAAGCGGCAAGCAGTACGTGCGGAATGATGCTCCACGCTGTCGGCAACGACGCTCGCTGCGACGCACAAGCCAGCGAACTGCAACGCTTTGCCTTCTTTGCCGCGCCGGCCGTCTCTTGACGCGATGCCGGCCCGCCGGCCGTCTGCGCCGACGTGGAAGTCCTGTTTCCGCTGGCCGCGCGGGGCCGGATCGGGCGTCTTCGCGCCTTCCGACGCAACCGTTCACGGGCCGCATTATAGTAGCAGGCACACTCCGTGTGCCGTCCGCCTTGTCCGGTGTCCGCTTGAGCGGACGGCACACGGAGTGTGCCTGCTACTTTCCAGGCTGTGAACGGTTACCTTCCGCCTGAGGACCGCCCCTTCTTCCAGAGATTCCCGCCTCTTTCTCCCGCGCTGATTGATTGGACCCGCTCCCCAAGCGTATACTGCCATCGGCAACGTCGGTCTGAGAAACGATCGAGGCCGCCGGAAGCATTTCTACTGCCATGCCTCCCCTATGCCGTCTTTCCGAAACAAAGACTCCCGACCCCTTAAAACGTCCGAAGAGGTGATGCGTTGTCCGGCTACTGTTATAATGGATTGAAGCGTGCCAAGAAAAATCCGTGAACTGGTTAAGGATCTGCAGGACGCGGGCTTTGCGATTGTCCCTGGCGGCGGCAAAGGGTCGCACCGAAAATTCACGCACGCGAACTACGAGGGGGCGGTGACGCTCAGCGGTCAGGACGGCGACGACGCAAAGAAGTACCAAGAAAAACAAGTGAAGCGAGCCATCGAGGAAGTAGAGCGATGAGACCAATCGACCGATATCATCGATGGGTGGAGTGGAGCGACGAGGACCACGTCTATATCGGCAAGTGCCCCGATCTAATCACCGGAATTCACGGTGACGATCCCGTCAAAGTTTATGAGGAGCTTGGGGAAGTCGTTCAAGAAGTCATTGATTACTTCCAACAAGAAGGGCGGGAACTTCCCCCCGCACGGACGCGGCCGATGATGGAAGTATCCTAGCGAACGTCTGGCGGGGATCGTGTTCTTAAAGGGGTTGGGAGTCTTTGCAATGCCAACCCGATGTCACCTCTCCACAACAAAGACTCCCGACCCCTTTACGGCGTCCCAAAGAAACGCAGGGCGGGCACCGCCCACCAGTCTTTCCCTTCCGACGCGGCCCTGGGGATTTGCTGGGTGGTGTCCACCCTCGTTGGCTTCGCGCAGGCTCCGTTGGCGGCGATGCGTTTCCAGCGACGTTTCCCCACGAAGCGGGCGTGTAGAATTACCAAGTTGCACAGTTTACGCACGCTGGATGATCCCGGAAATGATCGCCATTAAAGATTGCGTCACAAAGATTGAAACGTTCGACGAAGGGGTTCCAGACTTTCGCAGGAAAGCGATCTACGATCATTTCGTGGGGCCAGAACTCGCCTATATCTTGAACCACAATTACCTGCTCAATCGGATTGGGAAAAAACGGCCACATCGTTGTTACGCACCAACAGGATCAGCAACCAACGGCAGGTATTGCCGCATCCATTCGGCAGGCTCAAGCAGCCGCTTCGCCGACCGGGAGGGAAAGAGGACATTCTACTTTTTCGCCTATCCTTGGGCTATTGTATTACCTGGCAGTTCCGGGGACAAGGTACCGAATTTTGACATAGCGACATGAATTAGGTACTGCGTCCCCGGCCCCTTCGCCGCCAGTCTTGGCCGCGTTGCGACTGCACAGGCACAGGCCATTCTCCGCCGGGCCTCCCAGGGCCGGCGCAGAAACAAGTGTCGCCTTTCGCTCCGCGAAAGAACGCAGCTTTCGCGGAGCGAAAGGCGACAATCCGACAGATATTGATTCGTCAGGCCCCGCTACCGGGCGCGGGGATGGGCCTTTTCGTAGGCGGCGCGCAGGGCGGCCGTGCTGACGTGGGTGTAGATCTGGGTGGTGACCAGACTCTTGTGGCCCAACAACTCCTGCACGCTGCGGATGTCCGCCCCGCGGTCCAGAAGGTGCGTGGCGAAACTATGGCGGAGAGAATGGGGCGTGGTCCGCCGATCCAGACCCGTCTGGCGGAGATATTTCTCCAGCATCCGGCCCACGCTGCGGGTCGTCAGCCGGCGGCCGAACTTGTTCACAAACACGGGCGCCGCCGGGCCGGTCGGCTCGGCGGCGTGCAGCTTCCTCCGCGGCAACCACCGCTTCAGCGCCCGCACCGCATAGGAGCCGATGGGAGAAAGCCGCTCGCGGCGGCCCTTGCCGCGGACGCGGAGCACGTCGGCGGCGAAGTCCAGGTCGCTCTGGTCCAACCCGACCACCTCGCTGACCCGCAGGCCCGCCGAGTACATGGTCTCCAGAATGGCCCGATCGCGGAGTCCCATCGGCGTGTCGCCGGCAGGCGACGAAAGCAGCCTGCCGATGTCGTCGGAGGAGAGGAAATGGGGCAGGTTCCGCGGCTTCCGCGGGTTCCGCAAGGGCTTGGCCGGGTTGGTCCGCGTCCAGCCTTCCCGCTGCCCGAAACGGAAGAAACTTCGCAGCGAGGCCAGCCGCCGGGCGATCGTCGTCTGCGCATAGCCCGCATCGTGCAGCGCCGCGACATACCCCCGCAACTCCAACACCGGGACATCATCCGGCTGCGGACAGACGCCGCCGCGGGCCTCGGTGAGGTAGCCGGCCAGGGCTGTGAGATCCTCGCGATAGCTCTTGACGGTCAGCTCCGACGCGTTGCGCTCGACCCGCAAGTACTGGAGGAAACGATCGATCGCCGTCCGCATGGGAATTAGTGGTCAGTGGCTAGTAGTTAGTGGCTAGTGCCGCAGGGTCCTGCAAGGTCCGGCCACTAACCACGGGCCACTGACCACTGACCACTAGCCACTTATTGCTCGTCCTTGTCCGTGGACATGGGCAGGCTGAAGCGGCGGGAGACGGTGTGTTTCTGGCTTTCCTGGCGGATCTTCTGGCTGAGCACCGCCGCATCGTACCAGGTGAAACTCAGGTCGGGATTGGAGGCGAAACGTCCCAGGACCCGCAAGGCTTCGGCCCGGTTGGCGTCGTCGTAAAGGAAGACGTAACGCTCCGCCCCCTTGACGAGGGCCAATACGTTAATGTCCTGAGTCATCGCGGTTCTTCTCCTCGGCAGCCGTGCGTTGCGCTAGGCAGAGGCCGGCGTTTGCGCGGAAAAAGGGGACAGTCCCCATTGGTGCGAAGCACCCTCCGGGCCGTTCCGGCAAATGGGGACTGTCCCCTTTTTCCGCCCTGCCGGAATCACGCAGGTTCCTCTAACCGTTCTTATCGGATGATGGGCCAGCGCCACACTACTCGGGTTTCACCAGCCCCACCTCTGGATGTCAGCATTTCCCGAATGTGCAGGTAACAACAGAATCGCACGAAGTCATCACTCCGCTCCAGATACCCCTGCCAACCCCCAAAACGGGCATCGTCGCGGAAAAGGTAGTAGTCTTCCAGGGCGTCGGTGAAAGCCACATCATGGCCGTTGTAGGTCTGCGTGTGACTCATCACCGGCGCGTTACTCGGCCAGCAGCTTGGCGGTACGGGACTGGGCGGCGGCGGCACGAATCCATGCGGATCGGGCCAAACCGCTCGACCGCCTTCCGCTCCGCCCGCAGGGCCGGCCAAACGCACGTCGCCCTCGTGCCCCGCGGGATTGGCCGCAGCGGCCGGCTCGCCCAACGACGCCGAACCGGGCAGGGTGGCAGGGTTTCTCAGCCCAGGCTGTCCCACTTGTGGCGGGATTGCTTGGGCAAGCGTCACCCCCGGATCAGGCGTTTGGGTCTTCAATTGTTCCTTGGCCAGGGCCATTTCCGCCTCGAAGATCACGTTGGGCGGGATCTGCTTGGCGGCCCTGGTCCCCCAAGGCAGTCCATACCCCGGCGGGATGGGATGAAAGCCCGGATTCGCCGCGTACCACTCCACCCGCATCGCACAGCGAGGCGGATAATAGGGGTAAAAATCGGTGACTGCCCCGATAACCACCGCGTCCACCCCCAGGATTTGCGCCAATCGCCGAGCGTCTTCCGGGCCTCGCAACGCGATCTGGCCCTCGCGAATCGCTCCTTCAACCACTCCCAGAGGAACAACCTCGTAGCCCGGAATGAGCTGTAGCTCATTGAAATAGGCCAGCGCGAACTGCCGCCCATCCACCGTTTTCTCGCTGCTTTGATTGAAGAATGGTACAATGGCGATCTTGGACAACTGGGGATAGGGGTTATGAAGCCTCGGCAGTCGGGCCGTGTGCGGCAGCAACGAGCAGCCGCTCAACGACAGCGCCAGAATGACCGCCAGGACATGCCGCATGGCCGCCGTCAGCATTGGGTGATAAGGGATAAGGGATAAGAGACAAGGGATAAGGGATAAAGGTAAAGACGTCGATCTCTTATCCCTTATCTCTTATCTCTTGTCCCGTCCCCCATCCGTTGGGGATTTGGCACGACGATCCGTGTCGGAAGGCGATTTGATGCCGACCGGTATAAGCTGCCTTATCGGCAAAACCGCTACAGGTTCTCCAATTTAATCGAGGAATCATGGGTCTGGAACTTCCGAGAAACCCCACCCGGCCGGTGCAGATCGGATCGATCACCATCGGCGGCGGACAGCCGATCGTCGTGCAGAGCATGTGCGCCACCAAGACTGCGGATGTCGAGGCGACGGCCGCCCAGTGCAATGCCCTTGCGGAGGCTGGGGCGGGGATCGTGCGGATCGCGGTCGACAACCGCGGCGACGCCCGGGCCTTGGCCGCCATCCGGCAGCGGACGACCGCCAATTTATCGGTCGATCTGCAAGAGAATTACCGCATGGCGGACGAGGTGGCCCCCTACGTGGACAAGATCCGCTACAACCCGGGGCATCTCTACCACCACCAGCGGAACGTCCCCTGGCAGGACAAGGTCCGCTGGCTGGCCGACGTGGCCGCCGAGCACCAGTGCGCGATCCGCGTGGGGGTCAACTGCGGCTCGGTCGATCCGGCCCGGCGGGCCCAGCATCCGGCGGACGACGTGATCAGCCCCATGCTGCAAAGTGCGCTGGAACACTGTAGTCTTTTGGACTCGTTGGGGTTTACGCGGTATTGCGTGTCGCTGAAGGACTCCGATCCCGCCAAGGTGATCGAGGTCAATCGCCGCTTCGCCGCAGTCCGGCCCGAGGTTCCGCTGCACTTGGGGGTGACCGAGGCCGGAATGCCGCCCGAGGGGATCTTCAAGACGCGGATCGCCCTGGAGCAGCTCATCAGCCGCGGGATCGGCGACACGATCCGGGTCTCGCTCACCGTGCCCAATCCGCGCAAAGCGGAAGAGATCGCCGCCGGCCTCGAGATCCTGGCCGACATCGCCGCCGGCCGGGTCCGCAGCGTCGTGGACCTCGGGCGTGGGCTGAACATCATCAGTTGTCCGAGCTGTTCCCGGGTCGAGAACGAGGCTTTCGTCGAGCTGGCCGCCCAGGTCCGCGAGCTGACCCGCTACGCGGCCGGCCAGGCCCTGACGATCGCCGTGATGGGCTGCCGCGTCAACGGGCCCGGCGAGACCGACGACGCCGACCTGGGACTCTGGTGCGGTCCCAACTATGTCACCCTCAAACGTGGCAGCCAGTCGCTGGGCGCGCTGCCTTACGACCAGGTGCTGCCGCGGCTGAAGGTTGAGTTGGATGCGTTGATCGCAAGGCGGGGAGGATAGTGGGCGGATGGGGGAATTCGACGCGGTTTCCGAGCGAGTGGCACTGGCAGAGCCAGTGGTACTCCGCGCCCCACTACCGAGAAAATTGGCCCGACATCGGGCCGGCGGCAATTGGAAGCGTGCAAGTATCTTTAGGCTGAAAAGGCCGGGAACGGTATTACCCGGGTGTGTTACGTGATAAAATCGAGCCCAGAACCAGGCGGACGCGATGTGCCGCCTGGACCGTCGAGGTTGGCAAAGGCAGAGCGATGAGGGAGAAGAAAGCCATGTCTACCACATCGTGGATCGGCAGTGGTGCGAACGCTAGCTTGGCTCGCCTGACTGCTTCCTTTTTCAGTCTCGCAATGCTGTTTTGGGGGTGCTCGCCGCAAGGGCCAACACTAAGCGACGAAGATCGACTGGAAAGCGTTGCGATTTCATCATTGAGGTACAACGTGCCAGCGCAGGTTGTCGCGGCAGCGCGCTACTCGACTGCGGTTGAAACAGTTCAGCTAACGAACGGGGACTGGGTTGCCGAATTGGTAACGATCGGCAACCCCAAATGGGACTACCGGCGGACCGGATCGCACGCATTTCCATTTGAGGCGGCTCTCGCTTTACCTGCGCAGCGCTGGATCACGAAACCCTGCTCGACGAAAGAAGAGGCACAATTGGCGAGCAAGTCAAACCAGTCCTTTCCAGTTGACGTTGAAGATTCGTTTTCACGAAAATACCCCGCTGCGCCACCGGTGCGAAATTCATATTCCGGGTCTGGGGGATTCGTGGCGGAGTTGGTCTACAGTGTGGTAGACTCGCGGTGGGAGACGAAAAGCGTGGTGTGCTGGTCGGTTGACGTTGACGCCGGGTATTCTGCTGCGACGAAAGCACTGGCTGATAGGTTTCCGTCGGCAGGCTCAGCGTCGAAGAAGGAATCGCCAACAGCGAAATAATGGCGTTGTGCTTATCGGGACGGCCGGCTGATCCCGAGGCAGACGGCCCGGGGGATTCGCGGTTTCCTGCCTTTCCCCGCGATCCTCTCGGGCCAGCCCGACATTGAAAAATGGCATTATATGGTCAAGGGAATGGCGGCATTGCTGCGGCGGGTCAACTCCGACGCGGAGAAGGTAATCAAGGCTGTTTGTTACCTTCGCTCATCCACGGACCATCTTAACGACCCACCGCAGCAAGAATCCATTGAACCCTTCTCAGTGGTTTTCAACCAACTCCGGTTCGCCATCGATGATCTCGATAGCGTGCTCCCCCAATTCTTGGACGAACTATCGGCAACTGCGGCAAGAGAGAGCTGGGCTCTGGAGACTGTCTGCGGGCAGAAAGGGGCTAACGCACACGACGCAGCCCTCCGTATAGGGAAATATGCGGTGAAATGTCTTGTCGAGGCGCTGGGGACGAGGCGGTTCTGGTGGCCGGGGAAAGTTTTCGACGCCGGTCTCTGTGCAGGGAATTGTAAGGCGGTCAAGGCGGCGTTGTTCTGGGTCGATTGTGAACAACTGGACCCGCTGCTCCTCGACCAAGCGAAGGTTGAAGCGCGGGAGTTATTGAAAACGTGCGACGCAGGGCAGGATGATGCCAAACGAGCGGCAATTCCCGCCCAAGCCTTGGGCGAACGCGCTCGACTGGTGCTGACGGTGCTTCGGAATAAGGACGCATTCGATTCGGACCACCGAATGTCAACAGCAGATATTGCCGAGAAAGCGGCGGGCAAAGTTGCCGACGCGAATCAGTTCAAGGAAGTGGTTGTCGAGCTGAAAAGGCTTGCCTACGTCGAAACGAAGGTGGGCCGGAGTGGAGGCTGTTGGCTGACGCCTTCCGGACAACGGCGGGCCGAGAAACTGTAGGGAACTGAAGCTACAGTTTACCCACCATTTGCGCACCGATTCTTGTCTTTGGCGCGTGTCTAATTCCCGTAGCGGGCAGGAACCAAAGAGGCGTCGAGAAAATCATGTACTTCTTCTATGTCGATGAATCCGGAAATCTTGATCCCAGTGTATCCGGTGAGCGCGCCGACGGGAGCAAGTTCCCGAAGGACCACATTTACGTCCTCGCGGCCGTTTCGTTATACGAACACCGTTGGCACGGCTTCGAGAAAGTGCTGAACCGGAAGAAGTGGGAACTGATCAACGTCATTCGCCGCGCCAAACCCGCGCAGGCCACGCTTGAATTGGCCGACTGCGAAATCAAGTCGACGTGGATTCGGATTCCGAAGGAGCGATTGCAGCGGCCGTTTCTCGCGGAACTGACCGACTTGGAGCTGAAGCAACTGGTGGACCTGTACTATCAGCAGTTGGCCCACCATTACATGCGAGTTTTTGGCGTCGTCGTCGATAAGCGGCACCTCCACGGCTACATGGACTCAGCAAAACTGCACCGAAAGGCGTGGGAACTTCTGCTCGAACGTATCGAGGCGTTCCTGAGAGATGAACACCCGAAACATCAGGGTGTTCTGATAACCGACGACATCAGCAGGGAGCGAAATCGAAGCCTTGCGATGAAGCACGCCTACATCCAATCGGAAGGAACCGCCGCGGGAACTTGGCTTCGCCACATTGCCGAAATGCCGCTTTTTGTGCGCAGCGAGCTGTCTAACGGCGTGCAGCTCGCTGACCTGATCGCGTACAACATCTACCGATGCTTCCGGTACGAGAATCCAGAATATCCCTTCTTCGCCAGGATCATCCAACATCTTTGGGCATCTCAGAATACCCGGGCGGATCTGCTCGACGGGTTGCAAGTTTTTCCGCCGGAAAGTCCGCTTGCCGCAGTCTTGGCGGACATAGCAAAAAGAAGGGCCAGCAGTCCGACTGCTGGCCCTTGAAAGACTATGAGGTCCGGCTGGGCAGGCCATATCGAGCCGACAAGCGGCACCGGACACTACTAGTGTAACATCTTCGGCCTCCCTGGCAACAGGCCAGTAGCAGAACTGGACCAAACTGAATTTTCCTCAGAAACCCGGGTTGGGATTTCGTTTCTCATAAGTACAACTGCCATAACCACTTGCGACCTACCGATCGCTGTCGACACGACCGTCCTCTTCCCTCCGGCCCCCGGCCAATAAGAGGCGAGCTTGGGCTGGCGTAGGGTACGCCGGGCAGGACGCCTCAGACCAGGAGAGGACCTGTTATGACCGGGGCGAGGGACAAACCGCCCGAAAAGAATCTATATTGAGCGGTTGACATATACGTCAATTCCCGTTGGACGTATCAGCATCGCCGCGGTTACGGTTGTCTTGACACCGGAAGCAGCGGACGAATCGGCCATCGCGACGGGTTTTACGGAGCGTGATCTATGGCTGCACAGACCATCCTTTTGGATGGAAAACCTTACGTGGTCTTGCCGCGCGACGAGTACGGGCGGTTGACCACTTTGGCGAAGGCGGGCGAACTGCCGCCGATCCCCCCGCCGGACGCGCAGGGCAATTATCCGGCCGTCCAATACGCCCGCGCCAGCTTGGCCCGGAAAATCATCCGCGACCGCGTCGCGGCGGGATTGAGTCAACGCGATCTGGCGTTGCGGGCCGGCGTCCGCGTGGAAACGCTATGCCGGATCGAAACCGGCAAGCATACTCCGAGCGTCCCGACCATCGACAAACTCGAGCGCGCGCTTAAGCAAACGACCAAGCGGCAGCAGGCCGGCAATCGACGAAATCGCGCGACACGGAAAGGCGCGTAGGATCTTCGCGCAATCGATCCCCCATGAGTGTTGTGCCGGGTGACCTCGAATTGCTGACACTTGGCCCCTTAGGATCGGAAAATCAATGAGTGTCGCCTTTCGCTCCGCGAAAGTAGGCGGGCTGCGGCGAATCAATCGGGGATAACGCAGCTTTCGCGGAGCGAAGGGCGACACTTGTTTACTCGCCGATCCTTATCGCTCATCCGCTGACCGCCGACTTCTGATATCTCCCGCTGCGATTGAGCCGGGCATAGAGATCGTCGACCACCCAGTGGCCGAGGCAGACGTGGACGCTCTCGACCATCGCCATGTCGTCCAACGCGACGTGGATCCCGGCACTCTGGAGCTTCTTCAGCTTGCCGCCGTCGAAGCCGGTCAGGCCGAAGGTCACCACCCCGTGGCGATTGGCCCAATCCACGGCCTTGATCACGTTGGGGCTGTTCCCCGAACCGCTGATGGCGATCGCCAGATCGCCCGGCCGGGCGTACTGGATGAGCTGCTGGGCGAAGATCTCGTCGTAGCCCAGGTCGTTGCCCAGGGCGGTGATCCAGCCCACGTTGTCGGTGAGGCTCAGGACCTTCAACCGCCGGGCCGTCTCGTCGCGGACGTCGCTCTGGCAGAGGCAGTTCTTGCCCAGGTCTTCGGCGAAGTGCGAGGCCGTGCAGGCGGAGCCGCCGTTGCCGAAGATGAAGACGAAGCGGCCCTCGTCCCATGCCTGGTAGAGCAGGTCGCCCCAGCGGACCACGTCGTCGCGGTCGACCCGGTCCAATTCCGCCTTCAGACGGCCAAGGTAGCCGTCGACATCCAACGAAACACCCAGCATCGCAGAGCCTCCTCCAGGGAAATGAGACAAAAGCAACGAAATCAGCCCTTGTCGCTTGTGGTGCAGGCGTCCCGCCTGCGTTTCTTGGGGCAGGTGTTACGCCTGCGTTTCTACGGGCAGGTGTTACGCCTGCGTTTCTACGGGCAGGTGTTACGCCTGCGTTTCTACGGGCAGGTGTTACGCCTGCGTTTCTTGGGGCAGGTGTTACGCCTGCGTTTCTACGGGCAGGCGGGACGCCTGCACCACAAAAGCTTGTCCAACTTATTCGTGTGCGGTCGCTAGCGCTTCTTCACCTAGTGTGCCATTCTCGTCGGCCCGGGGCGTGACGGCGGCGATGTTCGGGGTCACGTCCGCGTCCACGTTGCCCAGAGCCCAGGCGATCCCGCCCAGGGCGATCTGTTGGAAGATCGGACTGGTCCAGACGTCCTCGCGGTGGCCCATCGAGGTGTAGAAGACGCGGCCCTTGCCGCACATGCGGGCCCAGGTGGCCGGGTACGGCGGGCGCTGGTAGAGCGAGTCGTGCATCCCCTGCGTCTCCTGGACCAGGATCACGTGCAGATCGGGGAGGAACTTGTGGAACGTGTACCACTCTTCCAACATCGCGAAGGAGTCGCCCAGCCCCTTGAGCCCGGGGAAGTCCGGTGAAACGATCTTCATGGTCACCTTCTGCTGCGACCCGTGCCCGGTGAACTCGGCGCCGATCATGGCCAGGTACGGATCGAGGCTCCGGCCCTTGCTGTGGAAGGTGTCGGTGGCGCAGTGGAAGCCGACGAAGCCCTTGCCGGCGTGGATCGATTTGAGCAGCTTCGCCTTGCGCTCGGGGGAGATCACGTCGCCGGTGGTGTAGAACGCGATCAGGTCGAACTGGTCCAGGTCGCCGTCGAAGACGCTCTCTTCCTGGCTGCAGACCACCTCGAAGCCGGCCTTCTGGCCCATCTCGGTCAGCACCTTCTCCGAATGGGCCAGTTGGCCATCCTTGCGCGTGACCACGGAATGCTTGAAACCGGCGCTGCGGGTGAAGTAGAGCACTTTCTGCGGCTTCTTGTCGGCGGCAGCAGCCCAACGCAGGGGGAAGGCAGACAGGCCGAGGACCGCGGCCCCCGTAGTCCGTAGCATGTCACGGCGATTCATGGCGGCATCTCCAAAAGAGGCAGGGAAAGGGAAGGTGGGAAAACGTGGCGGCGGCAGGCAGACGAGCCGACTTCGGCCACCGGGCCGGGCGAATCGGCTGCCGCCGCTCCTCTATCCTTACCTGGCGCGCGGGCCGTGTCAACAGTGTCGCCCCCAACGGGCTGACGTGCCGTCGCACGAGTCAGCGCCGGAACTTGAGGTCCGGCCCGCATTGGGTTAACATGGGCCACTAGACTTAGGACAGGCGACGTTTTGGAGTGCGGCGACTTGTCGCCGCTTTCCATGAGGGCCCGGAAGGGATCGGGGGCGCCTATTCCAGGGGAACCGCCCCGTAGCCTTTTGATGACCAGTACTCCGCAAAAGCGGCGACAAGTCGCCGCACTCCAAGGAGCCGATAATGTCTGATCAATGCCGCTGTTGTGGTGGACGTTGCGGAAATGTCCCGTTGACGGACGTCAGCCGCCGCGACTTCCTGGGAAAACTGGCGGCCGGCGCCGCCGGCGCCGCGCTCATGGCCGAGCTGGCTTGGGCCAGGTCGCCGGCGGAGCCGCTCACGCCGCCGCCCGGCCCGCGAGCCTATCCGCTCACGCCGCCGCGAGTCTATCGGGGCAAGCACCTGGAGGCGGTCGCCATGCCCCTGGGCGGCATCGGCACGGGCAGCATCTGGCTGGACGGCCAGGGACGCCTGGCCGTCTGGCAGATCTTCAACAATTTGAGCGAGCCGCGGATTCCCGACAGTCTCTTCGCCGTCCGCGCCCGGACTGCCGGGCGGACCGTCGTCCGCGTGTTGCAAACGGCGGCCGAGAGGTCGCTTGAGCCGATGGCCTCCTTGGAATACGAAGGCGGGTACCCCATCGCGCGGCTCAGCTTCGCCGACCCGGCCCTCCCGGTACAGGTCCGTCTGGAAGCTCTCAACCCGCTGATCCCGCTGGATACGGCCAACTCGTCGATTCCCTGCGCCATTTTCCGCCTCACGGCACACAACCCGGGCCGCACGGCGGCCGAGGTTGCACTGTCGGCCTCGCTCCAGAACGCGGTCGGCAGCCGCGGGGACGCCGGTATCCAAGGAGTGCGGTTCGGCGGCTACGGCGGCAACCGCAACCAGGTGCTCCGCGAAGAGGGCCTGGTGGCCGTGACGATGGGGCAATCGCCCGATCCGGTGCAGCCCGGGCCGATCAAGGTCCGCCAGTCCAGCGGCCAGGAGGCCGCGGGCGGGGAGATGGCCTGGCTCGGAGGCGGGGCCGGTTTGACCGCCGAGACGGCCGACACCCTGGCCCGCGTCGCCCAAAGCGGCGGCGTCTTGCTCGTCGAAGGCGTCGGGCCGGGTTTTCTGCGGTCGATCGCGGCCCTCCGCGCCGAGCACGCGGAGTTGGCGGCCGTCGGCGAGGTCTTCGAGGACTTCGAGAAGAAGGACTACGCCGGCTGGACGATCACCGGCACGGCCTTCGGCAAAGGTCCGGCCCACGGCACGCTGCCCGGCCAGCAGCCCGTCAGCGGCTTTGTCGGACACGGCCTGGTCAATACGTTCCTCGACGGCGACGCGCCGCAGGGGACGGCGACCTCGAAGAAGTTCCGCATCACGCGCCGCTACGTCGGTTTTCTCATCGGCGGCGGGAGCCACCGTCACGAAACGTGCGTCAATCTGCTGGTCGACGGCAAGGTGGTCCGCACGGCGACGGGCAAGGATCGCGAGGCCCTGGAACCGGCAAGCTGGGACGTGTCCGACTTCCAAGGCAAGGAAGCGGCGATCGAGATCGTCGATCGCAGCTCCGGTGGATGGGGCCACATCAACGTGGACCAGATCATCTTCTGCGATCTGCCGCCGGAGCCCTTCCTGCGGCAAGGCACTTCGTTGCGGGCGGCGGCCCAGGCCGTGCGACTGGTTTTCGGCCAGCCGAGCGAAGCCCGCCTGACCCCCGCCCAAGACGCCGTGCCCGCCGCGGAGGCGCCGGCCGAGCTGAAGTCGGCCGCGCGATGGCCGGTGACGGACTACACCCGGCTGGGCGAGTTCCGCCCGGGCGAGAATGGCTACCAGGCGTTGGTGCGAACGCCGCAGGGCGATCCGCTGGTGATCGAAGGGCCGTTGGGCAAGGGCCGGATCCTGCTGGTGCTGGCGGCGAAACTGCCTTGGAGCTGGGGCGCCGCCCTGGCGTTGGCGTCGCGCGGTGAAACGCTGAAGGCTGGTCAAAGCCTCGTGCCGGGCTCGCCGGGTTGGGGCACCATGTCCCTGGCGGCGCTCGATGCCCGCGCCGTGGCCCTGCCCGGCTGGACCACCGACCAGGAGCTGGCGGCCTTCGTCGCCAATCCGGCCGCCGGCAAGCCCGCCGTCGAGGAGGCGGTGAGCCCGCCGGGCGAGACCGTCAACGGGGCCCTGGGAGTGCCCTTCCTCTTGCAGCCGGGCGAGTTGCACACCGTGACCTTCGTGCTCTCCTGGCACTTCCCCAACGTCGAGCGCTTTGGGCACCCGGGCAATCTCTACGCGCGGCGGTGGCTCGATGCGACGGCCGTCGCCCGTCACGTGGCGCGGAACATCGAGGGTCTCTGGCAGCGGACCAGGCTCTACCAGCAAACCGTCTACGAGTCGAACTTGCCCGAGGAGTTCCTCGACGCGGTCACTTCGCAGAGCGTGATCTTTCGCGGTCCCACCTGCTTCTGGTCGGAAGACGGCTACTTCGGCGGCTTCGAAGGCAGTTACGGCTGTTGCCCCTTGAACTGCACGCACGTTTGGAATTACGCCCAGAGCCACGCCCGGCTCTTTCCCGAGATCGGGCGGAACATGCGGGTCTCCAACTTCATCACCTTCCTCCATCCCAACGGCGAGACCTCGCACCGCGAGCACGCGGCACACGGAGCGTTCATCGACGGGCACTGCGCCTGCATCGAGGCGGCCCTCCGCGAGCACCTGCTCAGCCCGGACGCGGCTTTCCTCACCAAGATCTGGCCCGGCGTGCGGAAGGCCGTGGACTGGCTGATCGAGGCCATCGACGCGGATCGCGACGGCGTGCCCGCCGGGCCGCAGTGGAACACCTACGATACGGCCGTCTCCGGGGCCAACACTTTCATCGGCTCGCAGTACCTCAGCGCCCTGGCGGCCGGCCAGCGGATGGCCCTGGCGATGAACGACCCGGCCAGCGCCCGGCGCTGGCGCCTGGTGCGCGAGGCGGGCATGAAGAACCAGCAGCGGAAACTCTGGAACGGCCAGTACTACATTCAGATTCCCGACCCCAAGCCGGCCAGCGACTACGATACCGGCTGCCATGCCGACCAGTTGTTGGGACAATGGTGGGCCCACATGCTCAACCTCGGCTACCTCTATCCGGCCGAGCACGTCAAGCAGGCTCTCCGGGCGATCAGCCGGCACAACTTCCGCGAGAACTTCGCCGGCTTCCGCCAGGATCCCAGGCGCTACATCCCCGACGACGAAGGCGGGCTGCTGATCTGCACCTGGCCGCAGGGCGGCCGGCCCAAGCCGTTCATCCTCTACGCCGACGAAGTCTGGACCGGCATCGAATACGCCGCCGCCGGGGCGATGATCTACGAAGGACTCCTCGACGAGGCCCGGCGGATCGTCCGCACCGCACGCAGCCGTTACGACGGCCGCCGCCGCGACGGCCTGAACTCCGGTCCCGGCGGCAATCCCTACAACGAGCTGGAGTGCGGCAAGTTCTACGCCCGCGCGATGAGCTCCTGGTCGCTGTTGTTGGCCTCCCAGGGTCTCGTCCTGGACGGTCCCCAGGGAGTGCTCGGCTTCAAGCCCCGCTGGCAGCCGGAGGATCACCGTTCGTTCTACACGGCGCCGGAGGGCTGGGGGCTGTTCGTCCAACGTCGGCAGCCGCACGAGCAGACCGCCCGCATCGAGGTCCGCCACGGCCGCTTACGGCTGGCGGAGCTGGTATTGGCCCTGCCCACGCCCGCGCCGGCGACCGCTGTCGTCACCGTGGCCCAGCGGCCGGTGGCGGTCGCCGTCCGCCAGCACGACGACGAGGTCCGTCTGACCTTTGCGCAGGCGGTCGTCGTGCCGGAAGGGGCCGCGGTGGAAGTAGTGCTGCGATGGCCGCTGGCCAGTGGCTAGTGGTCGGTGGCTAGTGTGGCGGCTCAGAAGCAACGTTATTGGCTTATTCACGGGCCCATCATAAGCGCGAAGCGTAAGCGAGGACGGCGAAGGGACTTACCCTCGCTTACGCTTCGGGTTTCGATTGCGCGCACCCACTTAGAATCGGCCGCCACCGCCATACCTCGGCGGCGTCACGCCTTGCGCCTGGCACTGCTGCCGGAACTCCTGGACGAAGACGGTCCGCTGGGCTCGCTGCTCGGGCGTCGAGTTGTTCAGCCGCTGATCGCGCCTTTGATTGCGGGCGTCCTGGTTGAAGCGGTTCCCGACGCCGCCCGGTCCGCCGCGGCCGCCATTGCCGTTTTGGGCGTTGCCGTTTTGGGAGCTGCTGCCATCCTGGGCGTTGCTGGCGCCTTGGGCCTCGGCGGCCTGGCGAGCTTCCCTCTCCTCTTGCCGTCTTTGCAGTTCGGCGATCTGCTGATTAAGATAAGCCATCCTCTGATCTTTTGTCATCTGGCAATAGGCGGCCATCCGCTCGTTCGCGCGGCGTTGGAAAAGGGGCCGCATCTGGCCGAATGCCTCCCGTCGCTGGCTATCGGAGAGATTCCGCATCTGGCCCCGGAACTGGTTGAACATCGCCGCGCGCTGTTCGTCCGTAAGCTGGTCGTCGAAGGCCTTTTTCTGCGCTTGCACGATCTGTTGCACCTGGGGATCGACGCGATGCCGGCGATAGGCCCAGACCGAGGTGACCGTGATGAGAACCACGATCGCAATCGCCAGCGTCACCATTCTTTTCATGGCCGATGCTCCTGGAGAGCCGGGAAGAGAAGAAATTGGGCAATCCTACTGGTCGTCGGCGTGCCCATCCATATAGAGGAAGCACCGCGCATGGGGGTCACCCGGCGGCGCGTGGAAGCAGTCGAAGTCGCAGACCACGTAAGTGTTCAGGGCCGTGCGGCTCCTGCTGGGGTCGAGGATTTGCGGCCGGGTCCCCGGTGCGACCAATGGCGAAGGCGTCATTCCCGACCAATTGTACTCATAGCTCAAACCCTGAGACTTGTAGTAGGGGACGCCCGGTTCGTAGCCGGCGTCGCCCGGGTGATTGCCGTCGTCCGGGCATTGGAAGGCCTGGAGCTGATTTTCGATGAAGGGCCCCAGAACGGTAACTAGGCTGGGGAGGTTGTTGGGGTTCACAACGGAGACTTTGTTGGGATTCGGGCTGGACGGGGTTGGGTTGGGCGTGTCGGCACAGTTGGGAAAAACGCCCCGGGCGCCCTGGATGTCGACGTATTGCTCCAAGGCGATTCCGATATTGTGCAGGTTGTTGAGGCACTGCGTCCGCCGCCCATTTTCCCGCGTGGCCTGCACGGCCGGCAGCAACAGCGCGATCAACATACCGATGATCGCGATCACCACCAGCAACTCGACCAGGGTGAAGGCCGCAGGCTGGAAGGATCGCTTGCTACTGGCCCGGGGAATCCTCATGTCACCTCCTTTTGGCAGTGATCAAGCCGCTCCCCTCTCCCGCTGGCAGTTTATCAATTCACCGGGACGATTGCAAATTCGCCTTGCCCGTACTTCTCGCGGGTTATTCGTATCGCTCGCAGTCCCGCCTTCAGGCGGCATTCCGCCTAAAGGCGGGACTACAAACATCAACCCGCTTAAAGGCGGGACTACGAACGACAACGGCCCCTCCGGGTTTGCAGCTAGAACCGGAAGAGCCCGCGTTCGCTCGTAGGACATTGGCGATCCCCCCTCACCCCAACCCTCTCCCGGAGCAACATTATGCATCAGCTAGCATTGACAGCCAAATCGTCTTGCCACATCGGGAGCAATCGACCCAGACTACCACGATTGGTCGCCGACCTGGCGCGAAACTTCACGCCTTGTTGACGTAAGTCCTTATTTGACGGTCGAATTCTGCTAGCAGTGATAGCTGATGCATAATGTTGCGGAGGGAGAGGGGGATGGGGGAGCGAACGGCTTATTTCGACGCGTCAGCTTTCGGCGCTTCGCCCGACCTGCGCTCGCGGCGCTCTTTCATGGCGCTCTTGAGCTTTTCCTTCTGCTCGTCGGTGAGGATCTTCTTGACCTCGTCCATCATGGTCTTGGCGTTTTCCTTGACCTTTGCCTTCTGCTCGTCGGTGAGTTTGACGGCGTCGGCGGCGGCTTTGAACAGGTCGCGGCCCTTCTTGCCGTCCTTCTTGGCGGCGTCGACGGCGTCGGTCCGGGCCTTCTTCTGCTCGTCGGTGAGCACGGAATCCATGCCGTACTTAGCCCTGATGTCCTTGATCTTGGCCTTCTGCTCGTCGGTCAGGTTCAGTTCCTTCATCAGCCTCTCGCCGAGGAACCCGCCGCGGCCCGCGCGGTCACCGCGAGGCTTCGGTTGGGGCTGGTCTTGGGCGAACAGGGGGCGGGCGATCAACAGCGCCGCAGCCAGAATCAATAGTACGCGCACAGTCCTCATCGTGGATTCTCCAGGAGAAACGGTTGATGCACAGCTCCCCACCGCGCACCCCTTTCAAGGGTAGACATCACGGCGGAGCGGGAAATTCCAGCCGGACGGGGGGGTAATGTCCACGGCGGCAATCTCCTCCTACTAATTTGCAGAACGGCCCTCGGCGGAGACAAACAATCCGGCGATACCAAGGCTTTAGCTGCGAATGTAGCAGGCACACGCCGTGTGCCGTACACCCCAGGGGGCGGAGTCCGCGGGCGGCACACGGCGTGTGCCTGCTACATGGAGCGCCCTGCGGTGCATGCTTGCCGTGTCATCACTTGTCCCGCGGGGCATCCTTGAGCTGGTCCGCGAACGCCTTCTCAAACTTCTCCACCTTGGGACGGATCACCATCGTGCAGTAGGGCTGCCGCCCGTGGAGGTTGAAATAGTCTTGGTGGTAGTTTTCCGCGGAGAAGAATTCCTTGTAAGGCACGATCTGGGTGACGATCGGGCCGCCCAGCGCGCCGGAAGCGTCCAGCCGCCGCTTGGACTCCTCGGCCAGCTTCCGCTGCTGGTCATTGTGGTAGAAGATCACGGACCGGTACTGCGTGCCGTGGTCGTTTCCCTGGCGGTTGAGCGTGGTGGGATCGTGCGTCTTCCAGAAGACCTTCAGCAGCTCCGCGTAGGAGATCTGCTTTGGGTCGAAGGTAATCTGCACGGATTCAGCATGTCCTGTGGCGCCCGTGCAGACTTGTTCGTAAGTCGGATGGGCGACTTGTCCGCCGCTGTAGCCGGAGACCACGCTTTGGACCCCCTTGAGCCGCTGGAAGACGGCCTCCGTACACCAGAAGCAGCCTTCGCCGAAAGTGGCCGTCTCCAGCTTCTTGCCGGGCTCGGCAGAGGCGGGAGCGGAATGGGGATCTTGGGCAGCCGCATCGGGTTGAGGATCAGACATGGCATGGATTCCCAGCAGAAACGAAGCGATCAAGGCGATCCGGCCGAAGCCGCACGCGGGGGCGACGGGGAGGGGTGTTGGCATGGTCAGGGGGCCCTTTTTCCAAAAGTTAGGCGATCCACACTAGCCCGAAGCGCAAGCGAGGGACCGGGTTACGTCCCTCGCTTGGGCTTCGGGCTAGTGTCGTTCTTGGCCCCCCGCGTTATAGTATAATGCACCGGCGAGTCCCCGGGCTCCCCCACGGCCGAGTGGCGGAATTGGCAGACGCATGGGACTTAAAATCCCAAGTCCCGTTAGGGACGTGCGGGTTCGAGTCCCGCCTCGGCTACTTGCCCCACAACGACTTACGGCAAGCGTTCTTTTCACGGGGCGGTACTCTTGGCGGGGGGCGTGTTGCTGGATTGTTGCAACTGGCCCGAATCGTTGCCGTCGCCCGGGCCGTACTTCTCCCACAACTCGTCTGAAACATCGGCCGCGTTCAAGTGAACGTAGTACCCTTCCGTGGTGGCAATCGAGCTATGACGCATCATCCGCTTCAGGATGGCAGTCGGCACCTTGCGGGCCCACTTGGAACCGAAGCCACGCCGGAGGGAATGGCAACCGGCGAACATGGGGACTTCGGTTGTCTTGCCCGTCTTGCGGTCCCGCTTCGTCCGGGTGCCGACTTTCACGCCGGCCTTCTTGCTGATCCTCTCGACAATCTTCCCCACGCGGTTCGGAGTGATCGGCAAGCCGGCTTGGAGACTCGGCAACCGAAACACGGGGCCTTGCCTCTCTTCCGGTGGGACTGCCAACAGCCAAGCCCCGAAGTCGGGAGCAATGGGGCAGGTCTCCGCCTTGCCGCTCTTCTGCCCTTCCGCCCGGATGATGAATACGGGCCGCTTCTCCGCCAGGCAGACGCAAAAGGCCCCGTCCTGGTCCCACGTCAACGCCAGGGCCTCACTCCGCCGCAAGCCCGACAACCATAGCCCCTCGATAAACCGGGCCCACTGGCCGGAGTCCTTGGGGCGTACCCTGGGAATCGCCGCTGCCATCCGCTCGTATTCCTCCGTGGTGATAGCCCGGGAACGTGCGAGGGTCTGGCCTTTGGCCCGCTTGGGCATTTCGATGGCGGGCACCTTGACCAACAGCCCTTGCCGGCCTGCCCACCGGAGGGCCGCCTTGACGTGGCGTAGGTGGTGGGCAATGGTCGTGTCCCTCATTCCCGCTTGCCGGAGTTTCGTGGCAAACTGACTGATCCCCGCCGGGGTAAGCTTCCCGAGGTACTGGACGCCAAGAACCCGCTTCAGGTGCCGAAGGGACGACAACGAGGATTGCTTGCTGGCCTGTGCGAGGGTGTCCAACTTCTCTTCCGAGTAGCGGGCCAGGAACTCGTCAAACGTGATTCGGGACGGGGAGGTACAGCCCGATTCCAGTTCCTTTTCCAGTTCGCCGCCCAACCGCTCGGCAATTCGCCAATCGAGGGTCTTTGCTGATCGGGTCTTCCGCTTGCCGCTGATCGGATCGGTCCAGGTCAACGTCAAGCAACGCCCGGGGCCCCAAGAGCAAACGGAAACGCGGGTTGAATCGGACATGGGTAATCCTTTGCGTTCAGGTTTTGGTTTTGGTGCGCTTTGCCGGCTTGCGGGCTGGCCGCAACTCCACGCCGAAAAACTCGGCCAGTTTGTCCGCCGTATCGAGCCGGATATTCTCCCGGTCCCCGGTCACAAACCGATGTAGCACGGGCTGGGGTATCCCCACGGCCACGGCCACAGCGTTAGTGTTCATTCCGCTTTGTTCGATCATCGCCCGTAGTTGGCCCGCCAGGGGACGGTAGGGCCTCTGGGCCTTCGCCTTGCTCATTCAAATGTTCCTCGAGTGTTTCCAGTCGATCGGGCGGTAGCCCCTTCAGAATCGCGGCCAGGCGATCGTAGAGGGCCTTCACGCGGCCCTTTCGAGAATCCTTGCCACCGCTGTGTGGGTCCATCGGGTGTGTCCTTCTTTGGTGAGAATGCCGCGGCGGGTCAGTTCCGCCGCAACGTCCCGTAGGGTCTGGCCCTCGGCCTTCAACCGGCGGATGAGGGCGATAGCCTCTTGTTCCGCCGGCACGGGGAGAAGGGTCTTGCCATCGTCGGCCAGGGCGTAGCCGAAACGCACCTTCCCGCAACGCTCGCCTTTGCGAATCTTGTGCTGCAAGGCGTCCTTGGTCCGCTCGCCGATGGTCTCCCGCTCCCACTGGGCCACGCTCATTAGCACGTTCAAGACCAGCCGGCCGGCGGCCGTGCGGGTGTCGATGCTATCGGCCACACTGAAGAGTTGCTTGCCGGCCCGCTCGCCAAAGAAACCGTCAATGAGGGTGTTCCAATCGACAACCGAACGGGAAAGGCGGTCCAGCTTGGCGATTACCAACCCACCGACCTTGCCCTTGCGGACCATTGCCAGGGCCTCTTGCAAGCCGGGCCGGTCCAGCGTCTTCCCGGATTGGCCGGCGTCTTCGATGATGCCGATAAGCTCCAGGTCGTACAGCTTGGCGTACCCTTCGATCTTCTCTCGCTGGCTCGCCAAGCTCACTCCGTCCGACGCCTGCTCCTCCGTCGAGACCCGGATGTATCCGATAACTTTCATGGCTCGCCTTCCCTTTCACCCCTCCGCCCTTGCCCACCGACTTAATCATACCATTAGGTATGATGTGGTCAAGGGGTTGTCGGCAAGAATTCGTGGATTTTTTCTCCGGGTATCGGCGGGTCTGTCCACAAACGACCGTCTGTGTACAAGCGGCGGAATCAGCCAGGGTTGAAACCGACCTGCTTCTGTAGGGGTTTCACGGCAGCAATGACCATTTCCCTTCTTTGAATATGCGGGCGAACCGTCTACCCCGATAGTCAAACCAAACGACGATTGATTTGTCAGCGCCAGCGCGAGGGTCGCGGCCGGCTTGAGTTGAAGTGAATTCAATAGGTCGCGCCGGGTCGGTAATCAATCGGCGTATGACATTCGTGACATCCATCCAGCGGAGGCCCGCACCGTACCGTGCGGCAAGGATCTTAAAGGTCTTGCTTGCCCCAGCCACGAGTATCCCTTCCCGCGGTACGGCAGGCACCGTGCTGACATCCCACTCCTGAAGTGCGATGCCCTTCTCGACATTCCCCATTCGATATGTAACGCTGAGCGTCTTTCGCCACCCGACGCTTGGATCGCTCATCAGGTCGTTGTCGGCCTGAACTGGTGCGAAAGGGTCTCTCGCCAGCCGCCACTGGAGAAGTCGGGTCACGTCCCGCGACCCGTAGCTCGCCTTCGAGACGACGCACGCCTTCGAGACGATTACGTGGAGTAGGGGCGGAGCAATACTTCCCCGCATTTCCGGTCGCATCCTCGGGTCCAGCGTGCCGCGCAGGCTGGCAACGTTCAGCCGGAGCCTCGCCGCGTGAAACGTCGTGACTTGGGATGCGCCCAAACCGATACAGAAAGGCTCGGGTATGCCAATGCCAGGAAGAAGGAGATCCGCGTCGCCAAGCCAATGCAGGTACTCTGTCCCGTCGAAGTACACCACAACACGGGCCTTATGGTCGCTGGTCCGCACGCGGATGCCGACAACGTGTTTTCGCCCGTTGACGATGGGCGCAGGCGCCAACTTCGTTGCCTTGGCGTCGGCCTGTCGAAAATCGACGCATTCGAGACCTCTCCTCGATGCGTCGCCACGGCTATCGAAGATGATGTCGCAGGCGCCCATCCGACCGGAAGTATTGCGAAGACCGCGTCAATTCCGCTGGCACGCGTAAACTCAATCTCAAGGTCATAGTCGCCCGGTGCGAACGCCGGGAGCATCATCCGGCCCCATCCCCTGTCCAGCACCAGCGCGCCACCATCTCTTCTCCATTCACCATCGACCCGGTTGCGGATCGGGTCCACGGCTGCCAACAGGTCGATCCATCGGCCCCCCAAGGGTTGCGCCTGCCAGTCGTCCGCGCCCCCCGCCGCCACGCGCTGAGTTTCCTCGGCCAAAACGCTTTCTTTTTCCTCCTCGTCGGCCGGCTTGATCATGTCTTTGGGAATCTCGATCCTGACGGGGTCCGGCTCATTGAAGATCGTCCCGGGCAGCTTCAGATGTACGTACTTGGCCGTCTTGATGGGTTTCTCAAAGATCAGATCCACGTCCAAGGAATGTTTCGGATCAATCGCGTCTTCCGACTTAGGGACAATCTTCTTGAGCGCGTACGCGTTGGGCTGATCGAAGCTATCGACGAGCATCGAATCCGGCGGGGCCTGACTCAGGGCCAGCCACTGGCACTTGAGCCGCCGATTTTCGATATTGTTGGTGATTTGCAGGGTCACCTTCATGCCCTCGATGCGCTTGGACCTGGAAACCTGAATGAACCTTCCCAGTTTCGCCGACGTCACCGCGACGCTGACGTTCTTGCCCACGGCCGGCTTTTTGGAGGCATCGAAGAACTTCTCTCCCGATCCAATTTCCGTTAGCGGGGCGGTCGCCTCGGCTTCGGGCACGGGCTTGATCGGCGGCTGCGACGCCGGCGAACTTATCGCGGTACGCTGGGCGGCCTCGGCCGTCTCCCGCTGCCGCTCTTGGTCGGCCCTGGCCACCTCCCGTCGCCGGGCCTCTTGCTGCTTGAGCCTCTGCACCTGGCGGGCATCCTCCTGGCGATCCTGGCTCGACTCGCCGGGTGTTGCGGAGGCTGACGGTTCCACGTCATTCGTCGCGGGTCGCCCGTCGAGCGTGCCGCCACGCTCCATCGCCCACCAAAGCGCCGCGCATCCGACCACCACCGCGATCAGGACCGCCGCACCCATGAGCGCATTAGGCTTGGGCTGCGACTTCCTCCTAGATTTTGGTGCATGTACCAACTTTGCCAGATCAAAGGAATCGACCTCGGAGCGGTATACGTGCCCGTTAGATACGGGCGGCGGTGGTGGTGGGGTTGAGTGCCCGCTAAGAGTTTGTGGGACCGAGGGCGGCTTCGGAAGGGCCGTGAAAGGAACCTCAACGCTGCGGTAGAGGTCGCCGTGTGCTCCCTGTTGCCCCGAAGGCAAGTCCTGCTGCACAGGCACAGGCGTAACTACGACGGGCGGTAGTCCAGGCTTGGGGGCGATCAATCGGCCCGTCACGCTACTGGACTGGAGCTTTTGGCGGAGCCGCTGGTCATGCGCGGTCCTCTTCTCCGGGTTCAGCAGGCAGACCCTCGCCAGTGCCACCTCGTTCAGAAGCCGCTGTGACTCCGCGGCGTGTTTGCTGTTCTGGAACGTCTGCAAGTGGGCCATCCGCTGGTCGGCGGCATTGGCAATTACGTCCAGGTCGTTCTCGAATTTGCCGATTCCGAGTAGGCGGTAATGGTCGGGTGGTTGTTCCTCCGGCCGAATCCCCAGCCATTTATAGTACGGGTCGAACGTCTCGGACATGGCCCACCCCCTTGTGGAGCTACGTGCAACCAACGGTGGTGATCCTAACCCTCGGCGCCCAGCAGGGTCAAGTTGCCCGCTGCCTTCCGCCGCTGCCTGGTCATCGCGGTTGGGGGTGACAAGGACCGGCGGCCAGCCCGGATGCCGCCGTGCTATTGTTTTTTCGTCGTCGATCATGCCGGCGGGCTCGGCGAACTCAGTTGCGGCCGTGGCGTCGTCAACCGTGCTGGCCACGGTGGTCGGGCCGGCTTCCAAGCGGACCACCGCGGGGCCTCCGCGGTGTACAGCTAGGTTGACGGCCGGCGCAGTCTTCGCCGGCCTGGTCTTCGCGGTGGTCATGCTTGCACTCAGCTAAAGCACACGGGACGGCAGAGACGATGATGCCATAAGGAACACTCTCAACCTACTTTCCCCTTGGGGTCGCCTGAAATGAAACGAGTCTTGGTATACATTGGCGGGCCAGCCGATGGCGCTAGAGAAGAAATTGATGTCACATCCCCAGAGCCTCTCGGCCACCGGATCAAGTCAACGGTAGCTGACGAGCAACACCAAGGCAGCGATCCGAACGTATCGCTTTACAAACTGGATCGCGTAGACGACTCTACCGAACCTCCGGCGTGGATTTACCGGGAATCTCAGCGGATGACAATGCCAGAGTATCGGGCTTGGCGCGATGCTCAATGAACTTCTTCAGGATGGGGTTTTCTGGGTCGGAAATGAAGCACCCGAATCCGCTCACTCCGTGCATACAAAGCGTGTCGAATTGAGCGAACGTCAAGGCACCCAAGTCCGCCCCCTTCATGTCCAAAACGTAGCCGGCATCGTGACTGACAACCGTCAACGCGGTCATTGTGTGTTTTCTCCTCTTTCGGTTGGCTCGGCTGTTCGTTTCTCTTCGTTTCGACTGATTCACCCTGGCCAGGCGATCACCGCGAACCCGTAAGTTTAGATAAGTTTTCCGGGTTCCCGCGCCTTTCCCTAACCTCTTGCGGCTTAACGGGCTTAGAGCTAGCACGCTTCCCAGTGGTTTTGGTTCCAGTTTTTTCCCGTTTCTGAGTGCTGGCCTTCTCGGCGCGTAACTTCAGCGGTCGCCCCATCTTAGCGCCATTTTCGGTCAGAATGTCCTTTGCCGCCTTTTTCGCCATCGCTCAGGCCCTCAGAGAGCCTATCTCGCGCCAGGAAGCCCCGCCACGTCTGGCCGGCAAGGCGGGCGGCCCTTGCCGATTGGACAAGGCCGGCGGTCAGGTGCGGATGGCGGGTGGTGGCGGTTGGGATCATGCGAACACCCCGGGCTGTAGGCGGGCCGCTGTCGCCGTGTCGCTGATCGTCGGGGCCACGGTGAACAAGGGCAGGTCGACGTCCTCGTCCCCCGCGGCCAGCCGGCCGGAAGTGTCGCCCGTGGTCAACGGGAAACGGCGGGGGCAGTCGCCACGGGGATCGCCGCGAGGCCTGCGCCCGGCGTTAATTTTGTTAGAATTACCCGGCGTCCCGTGCCGCTCCGTAACCTCTTGGGGCTTTACGGACTTAGGACTACGGCTTGACGATGCGCGCTTTCCGCGCTTTTGGGGCTTTCTGATGGGCATAGGTCATGCTCCCGAAGCCTGTTTTACTCCACTCCCTCCCCGCCGCCCGCGATCTCATCCGCAGTCGGCACGTCGAACGCCTCGGGGTGCAACTGCCAGCGCTTGATGATGGATGCCACCCGCTTCAACGGCACCTTGTCGCCCGTGCCCGGGCGTCTCTCCGTGCGACCCGGACGGCTTGGCAATTTTAGGCAATTTTCCGCTGGCCAAAGTGTTCGTTTTTCTTCGTTTTCCGCCCCGAATCCATAATCTCGCAAATCCGTGGTTTTATTTGCATTTTCCGGCGTCCCCTGTCGCTCCGTAACCCCCTTGGATTTACGGACTTAGGAGCACGGTGGGAACCGCCCTTTCCTTCCTTTTCATTTGCCAGTTGCACGATTGTGCGCTATTATCCCGCCCCCTCCGTAACGTTGCTGCCGGGCCACCGTTCCGACTTCCGCCGCAAGATGGCCCGCCCTGGTATCGTGACGTGCGAACCATATCCGGGGTCGGTTGCTCGCACGGTGGAAATGTAGTACCCGCTCTTGTCAAACGGGCTGGCCGGGTCGTGGCAATGAGCACAACGATGCGATGCGTGCCGGCCGTCGTCTGCCGGGTCCCACCCGTGGAAATGGAACCGGCAACACCACGGGCACCATACGGCTATCGTCGCCTGCCGGGCCTGCCAGCCGGGCCGCTCAGGACAATCCCGCCACGGGCCAAGGTCAACGAGTATGCCACGGAGCAAGGGCCGCTTGCCGCGGGCGTAGGGCGTCGTGGAAGTGGGGGCCATGATAACGGGCAAGGGGCCGGCCGTGTCGATCCTGTTGCTGGTGGGCGTGTCGATCATCATGCCTCTTGATCTCCGTCGATCCCCTCGATTCGCATTCCCTTCAGTATGGCCAGCACTTGACCCCGAACACTCGCCAAGAACGCCGCGTCGTTCTTCTCCGCGTCGATTTCGGCGTTGAAAAGGTCAAGTCCCGATTTCGGGGCGGGCTTGACGGCGGGCGTTGCGTTTCGAGCTACACGGGTCATGGTCCCGCGCTCCCCGTGCCGATGTAGCGCCCGCAGTCGTTGCACTTCACGGCCGCCCTGCCGTTCAATAAGTCGTGCGCGGTGGTGTGAACGTGCCGGCAGTTCCCCTTCCGCCGGGCCGCTGCCGTGCGGTGGAAGTCGGCCGCCGCTTCGGGGCCGCAGTCGGCCCACAACTGGGCTTCCCGCCAGAAGTCGGCCTGCATAACGGCGTCAAGCTGGCCGTCGTCACCAAGGAATAGGCCGTCCCGCTTGCACTTGAGAACGCTCCCCTTGGCGTCGGCAACCTCGTTGCCCCAGACCTTGACCGTCGCCGTGAAGGCGGCCGGGGACGCCACGCCGGGCACCCGGCTTGCCTTCTCCTCCGGCTCGGGATCGCCAGTAATCGGCCCCCACGCTCGGCAACTCGACACGGGCCGCGGGTCCAGGCTGGCCGATACCAGGGCCTCGCCCAACACGTCGATAGCCTCTGCCTTTTCCACGGGACGGGCCACGTCGGCATAGAGCGGGACGGAGGAGATAACGACCAGGGCCGGTGGCGAGTCGGGCACGAACGCCACGTAAACGCCACGCGAGTCGCGTTCCAGCGTGGCGCCCTCGTCCAGTCGCACGGAGACGAAGCGCAGAGGCACCCCCAGCTTTGCCGCCCGTCGCCGCATGTCCTTGACCACCGCGGGCCAATCGAAGTCGGGCACGGTGTCGGCGTACAACTGGCCTTCGTGCCTGTCAATCCAGGTGGAGAAGCGGTGCATCATGCTGGCGCGCCAGTAGGGGCCACAGACGGGGCAATCCCGCTTGTGGCACGGGGCGGGAATGAGGCAGGGCGAACCGTGGAACACCCCAGCTATCCCTATCACGTGGGGGCAACTCCAAGGGTCCATTGGTTCCGGCGGTTCGAGGAAATGGGCATAGGCTGCGGATGGGTTGCAGTTGCCTTGCGGATTGTTTGCGTTGTCCCTTGTCTGGCTACTGTCTCCAGAGTTAGGGTAGCTAGAATCGGGACAAGAGGGGTCAACTGCAATGTATCCGCAAGGTATCTGCAACTTGTCCCGTTCCAACAGCCACCCCCGCGGTTTCCCCCTCTCGGCTTCCCGCAGTTTCCGGCATAGCTCGGCTTCCGGGTAGGCGTGAATCGTTGACCAGTTCCGCAACAGGTCCAGGGCTTCCCCTTCGGATACGTCAAAGCCGACGCAGACGGCGGCCCCCTTGAGGAGTTGCGTACTGGCGTCCATCGGATGTTCGGGCCGGGGATCGGGTGCTTCCATCTTGGAGAGATACGCCCGGGCACGGTCGAGGGCGTTTGCCGGTCGAGGGCCAAAGGGGACCGGGGGGACGGCGGGACGCGCCGGCGGAGTCGCCGGCGGAGTCGCCGGCGGGGCCTGCTTCGGGGTGAACTCCGCCCGTACCGCTTCCAGCAAGGCGGGATCGTCGCCAGTGTGGGCAAGAATGGCGGCGATGGCAGCTTGCTCGTCAAGCCACGGGTCCAGCCCCACGCCGGCACGGGTGAAGTCGTACACCGTGGTCCAATGGTCCCGCTTGTGGTGCTTGCCGTAAAGCCGGACCCACCCGCCCCCGAAGCCCTTTTCGGTGTTTCGGTCGGGCCGCTTCGGGAAGAACTCGATACCTCCGCTCTTGTTCGGGTTGAACCCGCGGCAGAGCCATAGCCCGAAGTGGTAGGCGTCGGCGGAGGGGATTGGCTTGGAGAAGATCAGTTCCAGGTGATACCCGCCGCGGCCGTTACTGTCGGTCAAGAGCGGATGGAAGCCAAGGGCAAGGGCTCGCCGGCACAACTCAAGAGCGGTCGCAAGATTCTGTTTCGCCACCTGGTCGACGTCGTCCTGGTCCCCGTGGGCGTCGATGTCCACCTTGACGCTGTTGCACGTGTTGGCCAGAGAAATCAGGTGGACCCCGATAATGCTCCGGCCGCTGAAGTGGTCCTGTAGCCGAAAAACGCCCAGGTCGCCGCGTCCGGTTGCTCGGGTGCCGTCCGGCTTGTGAACGCCGTAGGCGTCGGTCCTGTTGACCAGGTGGGTCAACGCCCAGAGGGCCAGCTTAGCGGCGTTGGCCTGCCAGTCGCCGGCGGGCGTCGTGGGTTTGCTAGTCGGGATCGGAAGGGATAGAATGGACATGGATACTCGCTTTCTGCCCGGGCCGGTTTCGGGACCGCCCCGGGCTTTTTTGTGGTGGTTATGGCGGCACCTTTCCATTGCCGTCGCTGGTTTCATGGGAAAGAGCCACTTTCCTCCCCGATTCCGAATGAGACGCACCTTCGTCAGCCGCCCGCTGGCCTTCCCGCTGGAGAAACCGGATCAGGTCGTCCGTCAGAATCCAGGATCGCTTTCCCCATCGCAAGACCGGCAAGCCCTCTTGAATCATGCGTGCCCTGGCACGCGCCCCATAGCCGCACTTTGTGTGAAGAAATGACAGCGGCCAGAGTTGCCCGGGGGTGATCGGCTCGGCGGGGATCGCATGACGGGGGCCAGCCTGATTCGAGGGGCGGGGGTGTTTCACGGCCGGGCTTCCTCGCTTTTCCTGGAACTCGAAACGGACAACGCGACTATTTCCTTCCGCGCGTCGTCTGCCTCGCGGGTCGCATCAGCCGCTCTTTCCGTTGCTTCCAAGAGCCGCACAAGGGCACGTTGTACCCTCGCGTTTCGGTCTGCGGGTTTCGGCTTCGTTTCCATGCCGCCAGAATACCCATCGGAACCCCAAGAAAAGTGATTCGGAAGTGATGAAACGAAAAAACCCCGGCAAAACCGGGGTTTATTGCGTTGAAAAGAAAAGTGATTGCAAAGTGACGCGCGTCACTCTTGCCGGCGGGCGTCAACCTCCGCTTTCCGCCGCTGGATCTCCGAAACAGCCTGGTCAACGGTTTCCGCGGGTAGGTCAAGCGGGTCCGCTAGCGTGTGCTTCCGCCATGCCTCTTCCATGTCGCCTATATGGACCCGCTGACGATGGTGGTCTTCTTTTCCCGCTTTCGTCTTGGGGCGGTGAGTGCGGATTTCGGGGTGCTCGTCCAGAAACTTCCGTAGGGCCGCCATATTTCCGAACTTGTACCGTTCTTGGATTTGCTTTGCAGGTTGATAGGAGGTGTCGGCAACCTGCTCCGCGGTAGCCTCCCCGTCGATTCGATCGGCTTCCTGCTCCAGCAAGTCGGCAACCGGGCCGCACGCCGATAGATCGTCGCTGTCGAAGATTGACGCGACCGCTGCCCACACAGCTTGATTGACCGTCCATCTTAAACTCGGGACAAACCTGTCTTTCGCCAGGGCGATTCCAAGACGCAGCTTGGTGTGGTCATCACCGGCCAGAGCCCCCATGTCGATTACTTCGACCATCAGCTTGCCGGCAGCCGTGCCCACGTAGGCGGGCCATTTCAACAATTCGGGACACGCCCGGACGTCTCTCGCAATCTGCCTCAGCCGCGTTGTGTCGGGCTGATCGCTTGCCGTCGCCATAGAATCTCCAATCTTCTTCCGGGTCGAGCCGGCGGGGACCGCGTGGCGATTGGAGATTCCCCGCGATTCCCCGCCGGGCCGCTTGGCCGGAGCGTTGCAATCGCCGCCGGCCCTCCCGGTTTCACGTCATTCTACCGTGTTGCAGGAATGTTGTAAAACCACCTTCCTACAACCCTGTTGCAACTCACCTGCAAACTGAAAGGCCCCGTTTTCCCGGGAAAAACAGGGCCTTTCTCGTGACATTTTCCTGCCCGGACGACTTAAAATCCCAAGTCCCGTTAGGGACGTGCGGGTTCGAGTCCCGCCTCGGCTAGCTGTTCACTTGTATACTGTGACAGCAAGCTGCACGGTGCTGTACGTGGCGCGTATGGAAATGCGGCCCCTTCCGAAACGCGGGGTTCGTGCGTCTTTCCGTGCGCCGCTTTCTGCGCCGCCTCTCCGAAGCCGGCCGCCGCCTGGCGGTAATGCTCCTCCGTCACCTGGAGGTAATGCGCGGCGGCAACGGGCTCACTGTTTCCCATCCACTCGCACACGACATGGGTGGGGAACCGCTCCGCCAGTTCCGTCTCCCGTGTCGATCGGAGATTCTGAAAGAGCTTGGGCCACTCCTTCAAGCCGGCCGACCAGATGATGTCCAAGAGCCGGGAACGGAGGTTGACGCCGGTCTCACCCTTCTCGTTGGCATAGCGGTAGTGCGGCCCAATGACGAATTCGGCCCCCTCGTCGGCTTGCTCCCATAATGCATCCAGGTACGGCCGCAACTCAGGGAACAACGGGACGATCCGGGACGCCTTCCCCTCGTGATGTTCGGTCTTCGGGGATCGCACCCGCATCTTGTTTCCCGCCCAGTCAACATCCGACCACCGCAGCCCCAGAGTCTCGCTCGGGGTACGCAGTCCGCCGAACCGGGCAAGGGCGAAGATGCCGCGCCATTCGTCGTCGGGGCAGGCTTCCAACACCCTGTACGCCTCGGCCAGGGTGATGAAGTAGAACCGCTCCTTGTTCGGGCGGATCGTCGCCTTGAGGTGGGCAAACGGGTTGCTCGCTATCAGGCATTTCTTGACAGCGTGGCCGAAAAACAGCTTGGCCACCGCCGCGTGCTTGCGGCTCGTGTTCTCGCTCAGGCCCTTCGCCGAGTATGTCAGCCGCCATTCGTCGGCGTCCCCGCGGGTGATGTCCCGCAACCGCTTTTCGGCGCCGAAGAACTTGACGAGCGATCGGCGGGTACTCTCGTACTTCTTCTGCGTCAAGGGCTTCACGTCAGCCCGGCCCTTCATGTACTGCTCGATGAACGCCCCCAGGGTGGCCACTTCCCGTTTGGGGATCAGCCCCACGGCGGCCAGCTTGTCCGCCATCATGGCGTCCAGGTCCGCCACCCAGCGGGTAACGTCCTCGTTCGGGTCCTGGTTGTGGATCGCGGCCGAGTTCAACGCCTCCACCCGATCCCGCACCTGTCCAGCCGCCTTCAGCGTCACCCGGCCCAATCGAATGCACCTCCGCTTCCGATCAGGCCCGATGAAGAGGATTCGCCGCAAGCCCTTCTTGTCGGTGCTGATAGACGCCATGCTCTCACCCGCCTTTCCGTTGACGCCGTGCAGGTCGAACCACAATCTCCAGCCCCAAGCTCCGGGCGATCGCCTCCAACGCGGCAGTCCGTATGTTCTGGCCGTCCATGAACCGCGATAGCTGTCCCTGGTCCACGCCCGTCTCCCGGCTGATCTGCGCCCGGCTCTTGTCGCCCTTGGTGATCGCCTGCCGGATTTGCTCGGCGATTTCGGATTGAGTTGGAGTTGTCATAGCTTGATCCCGGAGATGGGATTCTAGTGCCTCGCTTGTATTTCGTCAAGTCGCTGGTTCGCGGATTACCAAAACTTTTCCCCGCGGTGGGCGCGGCGACGACCTGCACGGCTCCCTGTGCCGCCAAGCCGTCCACGAGGTTTGGCCAGCGGGAAGCCTAATTATCGGTCAGCGAGTCCGACAACCTGCCGCCCGCGGGGTCGCATCCCAGGTTCCACCGGACCCTTTCCGTAACTCAACTCGGCGCTCTAGCCCTGACGGCGACCAGCCGCCCATGATCCGCGTGCGCCGTTGTGTTTGCACGTAGAAACCAGAAACACCGTAGTTTACTTACAACCGATACGGGTTTTCGATCTTTCTACACGTCCAGCCGGCGCGGGCCGGCAAGCATCGCCGGCAATCTGGCCGACGACGCCCCAACCATAGCCACGGTTTGAGCGGTGGCGCGCAGTTTTTCGCCGCCGAGGGAGAGCGAATAAACCAACCTCGCATTGTTTTTATTCCGTCGAACGTGGCGTACATTGACACCGTGTCAACTAACCTCATCGCGCCGCGCGTCCATCCGGCTACGCCGCGTCTGCGCGCGCCGCCTACACGGCTACACCTCTCTCTCACTCTCGCTACTCACACGATGAGCATCAGGGGCATAGGCCGACCTCGCCGCCGCCCCGCTGCCCCCGCTGCCCCTGCGGCCCCGCTACCGCCAGATCCTCGACGGGCTTGGCGGCCACCACCGGCACCTGGACCACGGCGACATCCTCGCGCTCGCCTGCCAAGGGGCCGCCGTCTGGACCGCCCCAGTCTGGACCGCAGCCTGCAAGCGGTGCTGACCATCCCTCACGATCCACTTCTGCGTTCTCGCGTCGAACACACAGACGATCGGGTACTGTGGCAGGAATCCGACCCGCTGCATGTAGGCCCGAAGCGCCTTGTGATACTCGGAGTGCTGCTCACGGTTGGGAAACTTCTTGGTAGTTGCCACCCGAAACAGGCTGTAGTCCTTGGTTACGTTAACTTTCACGGTCTTCCTCCAAAGCAAATCTGATCCAGTCCGCCACGGTCTGGAGGCCGCGCCTCCATTTTGGATCGCCCTGACGGATGCTGTTCAGAACGTCAATCGCATCGCGTGAAGCCTGGATGGCTCCCCGGAGTTTTTTCTTTTTTGGCTTGGGTAGCGGCGGATTCTCGGTCTTGTGGATGCGACGCAGGGCGCTATCCACGCTGATGTCGCCCGCCCGTGCCTGGTTGGCCAGGTCCGCACCTCGATCGCGGACGGCGCGGGCCCTCTCGACTAGCGCCGAACTGACCCCAACCATCGCGGCAATTTTCGCAGATGTTCGCCCGGCCTCATCGCATTGGCATCGGTCGATGCCGATGTGTTTTTTGTCGTTACCAAATCGTCGTGCCGCCTCAGACGCTCGCAGTTCCTCCGTATCCAGGTGATCCACGGCGAACATCGCCCGCTGGCTCTTGCTCATGTGCCGCCGCAGGATATTCAGGCTCACCACGTAGGCCGCCGGATCGGACGTGGCGACCGTCTCTGTCTTGGGCTCGACCCCGGCGATCTGGCACGCCTTATACCTACGCCGTCCGTCGAGGATCTTGCCGTCCAGCAGCTTGATGGTTTCGGTCTGCCCGTGCTCCTTGATGTCCTCGGCCAGGGCCGGGATATTCTCCTCGTCCAGGGGCAGCAGGTTGGCGGCCTCGTGGACCTCGTATTTCACTGGGTTTTTCCCTCGCGCGGCTCGGCCTCCCTTATCGCGGGTGCTGGCTTGCGTACCCTCGTCCCCAGCGGTATCCACTCCAGGATGCAGGAGCACGGTGTCGTCCTCGTGCTCGCCTGGCGTAGGCTCGGCCATCTGGACCAGGGTCTCCGCCGGCGCCTGCACCACCTGGGTATGCCGGCCAACCGCTGAGCCGACTTCTTCCGGCTGGACCGTAGACGGTTTCTGGGCGCACGCGACGGCCACGGGCGGCAACGGCCGCTCGGTCAGCTTGGTCTTGCTTTTGGTCATGGCCTAAACCTCCTCTGAAAAAGGAAACTCTCGTCATTAACCTTCTGCACCTACGCCTGCGTCGTCTGCCTGCCAAGCTCAGCCAAACCCTGGAACCTCCGCAGAGGCCGTCCACTCGCCCTGCCACCACGTCCTCGGCACGCTCGACCACCACGGGCGCCGGAGCCGATACTCGCCGCCGGCACCTCGGCCGTCTGGACCGCCACGGCCGGCATCTACCTCCTGGCCGGCGTGCTGACCAGAGTTTGCTGACAGCGCGTCCGTATATGCACCCCTTGGCTGGCCAATGTGCGGAACGAGTCTGCGGTACGGTGTCCATGGCGCACGGCGCCATCCGCGCGTTGCGTAGGAGGGCGCCTACCATCGCTACACGGCTGACCAACAATCGGTTGTTCTCCCTACACTGGAAAGCCATCACCTTGGAAAGCAGTTTCGCGCCTTCTGTCTTGAGTGTCTGTATAGGACTCCCGGTTGTGACGGGGGAGACCCGCGGATTTTGACGGGGGTACTATCTTAGGGGTATGCAGCCGAAAGATTGAGGGACACCCCGGCGTTCCTCTCCGTAGGTATTCCAGCACATCGGCACCGATGAGTTCTTTGACGGCCCTCTGGATGGTCCTTGATTCCCCCCGCGTGTCGAGTTTCACCCCGATCCATTCGGCGATTTGTCGCTGGGTTGCCGTGACATAGTTCTCATCTCTCCGTTTGTCCTTCGCGAACGCCCGAGGCGGTTTGGTCCGTGCATGTATCCATAGCTGGAAAAACGTCGCTTGGGCGGCGAAGGATAAACTCCAGGCGATACGGTTCGCGAAGTGGTTTGCTACGGGGAACCGCTCTTTCCGACGACCACGCAGGGAAGAATACGGCGGTCGCGTATCCTGGTCATTCCACCCCCACTTGTCGTTCTGCTCGTCCACGTTTTTTCTCCGCTGGGGTCGGGCCGCCCCGGGAACACGCGGTGCGGAGATAATCCGCGCGTCCCAGGGCCTCGGCGGTAGCTGGCCGCCTACCCGACGGTGGTCCATCTTCAGGTGACGTAGGCGTCCGGATTGGCCGCCTTGCGCCGGAGTCTCCGTTCCCACCTGTCAAACTGGTTCAGAAGTCGCTCTTGTTCGACGGGTCCGGCTGATTCCAGAAGGAGCCCAAACGCGCTCCCCATCCACCTGTTCAATCGGCACCTGGACGACCCGCTCCGCCGGCACCGTTTCTTCACATTCATACGTCGTTTCATGGGAAATCTCCTGACGCCTGGATCTCGACCACCGCGTCCCGGACCCTGACGGGTTACATGTCATAATGTCAGCAAACGCCTACCCGCGTGCCCGCTGGGCCGGCCGCGGAAGGTGGCCACCGTAGGCAGCGTCTCTGCCAGGCAGGGGTGATCGGCCTCCCATTGCTGGTATCCCGGCATCGTGTCGAAGTCGCGGCACACCAAACCGCCGGACACGCTGCCCAGCACAACGGCTATCCCGTGGGCGGGGCAGACGCCAAACCACTGGCGAAGCTGCGTCTCCTCCGCAAGCTGCCGTTGGTATCGCTTCCACCCGACGGCTGCTTTCTTACACCCTGGCGTGGTCGGGATGATCGAAAAGCCCCGCTCGCGGTAACTCAAGGCCGCCGTCAAGACCTGGCTGTCCATCGTCACGCCCTCTCAGCTACGGCTTGGTCTGGTCTGGCTGCTGACGCGCCGGAGCCTTGGTGGATTGCATGAACTTGTCCAAGTCACGCACGTCGTAGCACACGCGCCTTGCGCTCGGACGGCACGGGGTGAGCTTGCCGTCTGCCGCTAGCTGGTCAAGGTTTCGCGCGGAAACGCCTATGTATCTGGCCGCCTCCAGACGCCCCCGATAACGAGCCGCACCAACATCACCCGTCATACCCGTTCCTCCTTGCGTGTTTTTGCTCAGTAGCGACGTATCGAGTCAACAGGGCTCGACTATATCAGAAGCAAAAGCCCGTTCAACCGTCAAAAGTGACAGTCTGACATTTTTTGGGCGGCCGGCTACCGCGGGCATAGCCCAGTAGCTGTCCGCGTGAACCCAGGGGACATGGAGACCAGTCGGCCGAGATCCCGCCAAGCGTTGCGGAGGCAGGCGCAGGGGCTTCCTTGGTTGTCGGACATTGTGTCGGCAAAGAGGATCGTGCCGCAACCGGGTTGGATCGCGGCATGAAGCTCGGTGCTGCCCCGACTAAGCGGTAATGGGACGTTCGGCCATCGAGGCTCTGGGGTCGCGTCCTACGGCGTCTTCGTTACGATCGGAGATCCGGTAGATGCCGCGCAAGTTTCTTGTGGAGGTTGCCCGCCAGCCGTCCCGACGGTGGCCATCGCGCAAAGGAGGAGGTGATTGCAGAGAAACTGCTGCGGTGTTATGTTAAGTGGGGGCCCAGATCCGGCCCAAACGACCGTCCCGTACCCTTTGGAGTCCAACTGCCGACCACGCGGCCTGGCAGAGCCACCGTGCAGACCGCACGGGAAATACAAGTTGAAACGCGGCGTGCGCGTAAGTTGCTGCTTCCCCAGAAAACTACCACCCTGAACCCTCGGGTTCTTGAACAGCAGAAGCGGTACTTGGGCCACGCTCCCGTCAAGGGAGCGTCGGGCCAGGTTCCGTTCTGCTGTTGCCCCGTGGTAGGGGCTCTGAGGGATGGTCTTGGTTTCGACGCTCCTTTTTCGGTATCCAAGCCCAAGAACGTCGGGAGGTGTTCGATGTTGTTTTGGCTCTTCTTCTTGGGGTTAGTCATCGCCGGGGTGATTTTTCGCTTCGTCTACTCCGTCCTCATTTTGCCCTTTCTCCTGGGTGATTTTTCGCTTCGTCCACTCCGTCTTTTTGCCCCTTCTCTGGCAGACACGACGCCCATTGCAAAGGGACCTGGTAGCGGCAATACGGAGGCTGGGGATCTTCCCAAAGCAAGCTGGATCACGCTCGCCATAGGCTTCCTTTTCACTGTGTACATGGTTTGCGGTTGGGCAGCATTCGTCGCTCGATGCGCCTCAAGCTGTTCACAAGCACCCAGCGTCGAGCACCACTGGCTGTACTACTTGTTCGGCTTTTTCCTATGCACTGGTGCGGCGACTACGACAGCCGTGGCGGCACTGCTCGTAGTTGTGTCGAACGGCCGGGACAATCGGGCAGGATTCGTCGCCAACCTGCCGTCAATTATCGCCCCGGTCGCCTACGGCATCTTCTCCATCTGGCCAGCGTTTATGCTGTGGCCCTACGGCTGGGCTCTCGACCGGGTAGTCGGGAGTCCGCCCATTGCCGTAAGTCCGGCCGACGAGGCCATGAAGCGGGGCAAGGCAGCAGCAAACAAAGAGGATTGGGATTTAGCCATCACAGAGTACACGAAGGCCATTCAACTCGACCCGAAACGCGCAAGAGCGTATGCCGGCCGGGGTGTGGCCTACGTCTGGAAGCGGGAGTGGGATCGGGCTATTTCGGACTGTTCGGCATCTATCCAACTTGACGCGAGAAACCCCGATGCCTTTTGTGGCCTGGGCAACGCCTACCTTCAAAAGGGCGAACTGGACAAAGCCATCGCCAACCTCTCAGAGACCATACGGCTCGATCCGAGATTTGCCGAAGCCTACGCCAACCGGGGCCTTGCCTACGGGCAAAATGGCGAACTGGAAAAGGCAATCACCGACTGTTCGGAGGCTATCCGACTCGATCCGACGAAGGCCGGCCCCTACTGCAACCGCGGCAACGCGTACATCTTTGGGGACGAGTCGGAGAAAGCCATCGTGGACCTTTCGGAGGCTATCCGGCTCGATCCGACGAAGGCCGAACCCTACAGCAGTCGTGGTTTCGTCCATTGGCGGAAAGGGCGGTTGGATCAAGCCATTAAGGACTGCTCGGAAGCCATTCACCTCAACCCGCAACTTCCTGGGCCGTATTTCGTCCGTGGCAGCGCCTACCGGCGAAAAGGCGAAAACAGTAAGGCCAAACTGGACTTTGAGCAAGCCAAGAGACTCGGGTTCAAGCCGCAGCCAGAGCTACAACCTCCGGGCGAGCCCATGACCCGGGACAAGGCAGCCATAGACGCCACGGATCGGCCATTGCCCTCCAATCCACCGCAAGTTGCGCCGGCGAAAGGGGATTCGCCGCCGGTTGTCACAGAGCTAGCTGACCTTGTCGAGAGGGTAGAGCCGTCAGTCGTCCAGTTGAACGTAAGAAACGCTCGGGGATTCGGAACGGGGAGCGGCTTTGTTCTGGATACACAAGGCACAATCGTCACGAACTGCCACGTTATCCGGCACGCGGTCGCGGGTACGGTTGTCTTCTCCGATGGGACATCCGCGCCCATTGCGAGTTGCATAGGTGTTTGGCCGAGAGCGGACATCGCATTTCTGCGCGTTGAATGCGCGGCCGACAAACTGCGCCCGCTGCGCCTGGCAACGTCGCCGCCCAGGATAGGTGAGCGTGTGGCCTCGTTCGGAAGCCCGCTGGGATTCTCACGCTCGGTGTCTGAGGGAATCGTCAGCGGGATTCGGTCGAGCCGGGAGCTTAATCGCTTTGCTCCCATACCTCTTGAAGTAACATTGATCCAAACGACGGCGCCTATCTCCCACGGAAACAGCGGTGGACCGCTGCTTAACATGGAAGGTGCGGTGGTTGGCGTCAATACCCTGTCGTTCCAGCCCATCGGCGGACAAAACCTGAATTTCGCCGTCTCCTCGGTTGATGTTCACTCACTTCGGGAAAAGACATCGCCTTGGGCGATGGGCATAACGACTCCCGTTCAGGGATCGACCTAGATCGGGCGATCGCCGGCTACACGAAGGCCATTCGACGGGACCCCAATGATGCGTGGGCCTATGGTGGCCGGGGTGACGCCTTCGCCCAGGAAGGCAGCCTGGAAGAGGCGATTGCCGACTTTTCCGAGGCCATCCGGTTGGGAGCGATTTTCCGGCCCTTTGTCGTCGCCCGGGCTTCCGCCTATATGAGGAACCTCGACCTCCGGGATGCCATCGCCGACTACACGGACGCGATCCGGCTTGACCCAAATTCTGCCGACGCTTATTGCGACCGGGGGCTTGCCTACGTTGAAAAGGGCGACTACGCCAAGGGCATTGTGGACTACACCGAGGCCATCCGGATCGACCCGAAGCTGGCCGTCGCATATTACAACCGGGGCAGGACCTACGTAATGACAGGCGACTACGACAAGGCCATCGTGGACTATACCGAGGCCATCAGGCTCGACCCGAAGCTAGCCGTGGCGTATTCCAACCGCGGCTTCGCGTATTCGCAGAAGGGCAACTACGACAAGGCCATCGCGGACTTCAACGAGGCCATCCGGATCGACCCGGGGTACGCCTTGGCGTATCGGGGTCGTGGCGACGCCTGGCTGAAAAAGGGCGAGTTCGACAAGGCCATCTCGGACGACACTGAAGCCATCCGGGTTTGGCCAGAGTCGGATAAAGCGTCTAAGAGTTGCGCGTATAGGGAGCGGGGGCACGCTTACGAGAAGAAGGGCGACCGCAATAAGGCTAAACTGGACTTCGACCAAGCCAAGAGCCTCGGGGCCAATCCGGCCAGCCAACTGGTACGCCAAGCAACGGCGCCAGCGGCGCCGCCATCCCCGGACGTTGCGGCGGCCGAGCGCCGCATGGGCATCATCATCCGGACCTACGGCACGTTTCACAGGGCGTCCCCGGAGGTACAGTCGCAGTTCATGTACGACCTGCAACTTCGGAAACGACTCTTGGGGGGCGTCGCAGTGAGCGACTTTGATACGGACATCCAGAACTTCATGGCGGAGCCACCGCAGGGACACGCAACCAAGCCAGCAACGCGGTAGGCCCGTCGTCAGTCCCGAAGTCCCGGGAGGTGCCACTGGAGATTTATCAGCAGGTTCTCCGCCAGCCACCCCGCCACGCCCGCCGGGTCCCGGCCCTGGAGTTCCCTGACTTGCTGTCGCATTTCCGGCAGCAGTTCCGGCCCCCTCAACTCCAGTCCCGGTTCCTCCCAGTGCAGTAGTAGCCGCTGGTCCAGCTCCGCCCACTGGTGGGCGCAGGTCTTTCTTTCGAGCCGTCCGCCTTCTCTTTTCGGCCGCTGCCCGAAGCTCGTCTGCGTCAAGGTTATCAGCGGCGAACATTGCCCGCTGGCTCTTGCTCATGTGCCGCCGCAGGATGTTCAGGCTCACCACGTAAGCCGCCGGATCGGACGTGGAAGGAAGTCGTCCCTGCCCAGCTTATGAGCCGTTTTTCTTGATGCGAGCGGAAGCGGGGATAGACCCCCCCGCAAAGTCGAGACGGGGGGGCGGTCGGTTCAGCCCTGGGACGCCTCGGGGGGCCCCTGGACCTGTGCGCAACCTCTGCCGCCGTTGCCGCTTCGTTTTTCTTCTCCCTTGCTTCCGCCCCAACCGCGCCGAAGCCAACGGCAGTTCGCGCCGCCGCCGGTCGCCACGCCTTGCATCCCGACCAGGCAGCCGGCCGCAGATCGGCACGCCGCCGAAGTCGTCGCCTACAACTTTTCTAATCGCGCGTGTACGCGGAACATTGGGGAGCACCGTGGGCCTGCCGATAATCTCCATGCTCAGGCCGCGGACGGTCCGCCTGGTCGTCCCTCTGGCCCGCTGTTGTGATCCTCGCCCCCTCGTCGATGTTCGGGCCACGTCCAGCAACAGCACGTTGCCGACGACGGCCACGCCTTGCCGATCAACGTGGGCCAAGACCGCTCCAGCCGCTCCAGGTTGCGAGGATGCGGCCGACGTGACTAAGAGACCAGGCGGCACACAGAAGGGCCTCGGCGGTTGGCAACAGGTCCAAGGCTCGACGCACGGACGCAGCACAGCCAAGGTATCGCGGGGGGATGCCGGCCAGAGTGGACCAGCGGAGAAGAAGGGCCGTTTACTGACACCCTGTCAGGAAACAGGCCGAAGGAAATGGCGCGGAGCGTGCGCCATTTCCCAGGGGCTACGCAGCCGCGATAGCTCGCGCCTTGCGCTGCGTGGGGTACGAGCGGCCGGGGTGGGCGTCTTCCCACACCTGACGCCTCGTCTCCCGGTCGGCCAGGGCCTTGCGGGCGGCTGCCTTCATCCCCAACAAGTCGTCGATCCCGGCGGCCAACACGCGGAGGTGGGCCGCCGGCCAGGAGGGGAACCAATCGCGTGGGTCGCCGGCTTCCAGGCCGACGCGATCGAGGTTTGTGCTCAATGTACCGTGCCGCCAGAGCCCTTGCCGCTAACCAGGGCAAGAACCTCATCCCGGGTCGCCTGGGAGAGGGCTGGCCAGCGGGAGACCACCTTGGCCAAGTCGGGGGGGATTTCGGCTGTTTTGGCGACTCGTGCGCCGGTTTGCGCGTCGCCTGCCCCAGGCGAATAATCGGAAGTGCTTGTAGCGTTAGCCTTTACGGCATTAGCTTCGAGTCCCGCCTCGGCTACCTGCTGAAATCCGATATGCGCCGTGATCCTGCGTGCCTTGTCATCGGTAGGCGTCTTTGCGGTGCGCTATCCGCAACACCAGGACGATCAAACGGTCATCGCGGATTTCGTACACCACGCGATAGTCGCCGATGCGAATTCGCCAAACGTTTTCCTCGCCGCCAGCAAGCTTCGCTGCGCCACGGGGACGGGGGTTCTCCCGAAGCACTTCCAAGGCATCGACGATGCGCCGACGGGCAGCGCGGGGAATGTTGTCGAGGCCCTTTTCCGCCGCCGGCTTGATGATGATTTCGTACCGCATGGACGCCTACAGCCCGTGCTTCTTGCGGTACTGCGCCAGGGTCACGCCCCCCTTTTCCTTGCGGGCCTTGAGCGCCGCTTTCACGTCCGCCCGGTCCTCCAGCTCCTCCAGCAGTTTCAGGTCTTCCATCGAGACCACCGCGGCCACGCCTTTGGATCGCCGTTTCATCACCACCCGCTCGCCGCCGTAGGCCACGCGGTTGACGACTTCGGCAAAGTTGGCCCGCACGTCCACCATGTTCATTTCCATCGCCCTTTCCTCCCGCGATACGTACATCAATGCGCCCATGTACATTATCGACGTTTCGGCCAGCTAGGTCAAGTTCCCGCCGCGCCGGATGGCAGCGCCCGGGTCTCCGGCCATCGCTGTTCCCGACTATTGACGCCCCCGTCCGTGCGCGACGATACTTGCGGCCGACAACAGCAGAACGGGATGACCATGAATGCCGACCAAGACGACTCGAAACCCACGCCGGACGACAAGGCGGAACCGGAACGGGGGCTGCGCGGGCCAGTTCACCCTTGGCTCTCTGTTCGCGCTCACGACGTTGGTGGCGGTCGTGTGCGGGCTGACCGAATGGCATGGGAGCGGCGTGCTGGTGGTAATCCTTTGGAATACCATCGCAGCTCTTATCGCTCTTGCGGTGGGACGCAAGAAACGGAAGGCGGCAGCCGCGTCGCTCTTCTCCGTGTTTGCCGGCTGGTGCGTGGCTTTTCTCTTGACGGTGGTATGGAACGTCCATGCTTACGGCGTCGCACACGTCACCGATTTCAACTTCTCGCTTCTTGGCCCTGCGATACTCGCCTTTCTCGGATGGGTTGTATTTGCAGTGCCCGTGATCAACTTCGCTCCCGCCAACGGCTTCCTTTACCGCCCATGGTTTGCGCCGATAGCCGCGCCTTGCTTGGCTTTGGTTGCTAACGGGGTCTTGGTTGGGACAGGAGTTCCCCGTTTGTGGGAAAGCGCATGTTTTCCAGCCATTATCGGCGTGGTAGCCGGTATTCTGTTTCCGCTCCTTAGTCGGAGCCGTTGCCCTTCGTTCGTTCTTTTCTGCGGTCCTTCGATTTTGTTTCTCTCCTTCTGGTGCCTCCTCTGGCCCTTGCTTGAGAACTTGACCCCAGGCTTCACCTACACTTACGGCTCGCCGGACGCGCAGGCTCGGTCTGTTCATCGAGTCTTCCAGTCCATCAGAGTCGGGGACTCGATAAAGGACCTCCATTGCCGATACCCGGCCCTGTTTAGAAGCCCGTTCGAGGGGACATGGCGCGTGGATGAGATCGGACGATACGAGTACGTTTCCTATATCGAAATCGACCAGGCAACTGGCTCGGTCAATCGCGTTGGTTCGGAGTTACGCGAATGCCGGCATTAACCCTGGCCGTGGCCTTGCCGAATCCGCCCGGAGCAATCGAATCTTTGCCATCTCCCCCTCACCCAACGCCGTTAAGGACTTTGGGAGTTGAGTGGAGGCCGGGCGAAATGAAAATTGCCTATATTCCCGCAGTTTCCTGGGATGGCCGTTTTATCGCACTTGCAGCCCCACGTTCAAATTACGCACGTAACTACCGAATCCCCCCATTTTCACGGAAAAAAGTCCTTAACGGCGTTGCCCCTCACCCCGGCCATCTCCCAGAGGGGGAGGGGGAGTTGGCGAACCGCCGCTCAGTAAACCTTTCCCCCGCGGGCGAGAAACTCCGCGGCCTTCTCGCCCAGGCCGGCGTCAATGGCTCGCTCGGGCTGCAGGCCGTGCTCGGCGGCGTAGCGGCGGACGTCCTGGGTGATCTTCATGCTGCAAAACTGCGGGCCGCACATGCTGCAAAAATGGGCCAGCTTCGCACCGGGCGACGGCAGGCTCTCGTCGTGAAAGGCGCGGGCCCGGGGCGGATCCAGCGAAAGATTGAATTGGTCCTCCCAGCGGAAGTCGAACCGCGCACGCGATAGCGCGTCGTCCCAGGCCTGCGCCGGGATGGCCCTTGGCCAGGTCGGCGGCGTGGGCGGCGATCTTGTAGGCAATCATGCCGTCCTTCACGTCGTTCTTGTCCGGCAGGCCGAGGTGCTCCTTGGGCGTCACGTAGCAGAGCATCGCCGTGCCGTACCAGCCGATCATCGCCGCGCCGATCGCCGAAGTGATGTGGTCGTAGCCCGGCGCGATGTCGGTGGTCAGCGGGCCGAGCGTGTAGAAGGGGGCCTCCTGGCAGACCGCCATCTGCCGATCGACGTTGACCTTGATCAAGTGCATGGGGATATGCCCCGGCCCCTCGATGATCACCTGCACGTCGTGCTCCCAGGCGATCCGCGTGAGCTCGCCGAGCGTGTCCAACTCGGCGAACTGGGCCTCGTCGTTGGCGTCGGCGATCGAGCCGGGCCGCAGCCCGTCGCCCAGGGAAACGGCCACGTCGTAGCGGCGCAACAGCTCGCAGATCTCGCGGAAGCGCGTGTAGAGGAAGCTCTCCTCGTGGTGCGACAGGCACCACTGGGCCATGATCGCGCCGCCGCGGGAGACGATCCCCGTCACTCGCCGGGCGGTGAGCGGGATGTAACGCAAGAGCACGCCGGCGTGGATCGTGAAATAGTCCACGCCCTGCTGGGCTTGCTCGATCAGCGTGTCGAGGAAGACCTCGAAGCTCAGCTCCTGGGCCTTGCCGCCGACCTTCTCCAACGCCTGGTAGATGGGCACGGTGCCGATGGGCACGGGCGAATTGCGGAGGATCCACTCGCGGGTGGCGTGGATCTCGGCCCCCGTCGAGAGATCCATCACCGTGTCCGCGCCCCAGCGGCAGGACCATTGCAGCTTCTCCACCTCGTCCTCGATCGACGAGCGGACCGCCGAGTTGCCGATGTTGGCGTTGACCTTCACCAGGAAGTTGCGGCCGATGATCATCGGCTCGCTCTCCGGGTGGTTGATGTTGGCCGGGATGATCGCCCGGCCCCGGGCGACCTCCGAACGGACGAACTCGGGGTCGGCATTCTCGCGGGCGGCGACGAAACGCATCTCCGGCGTGATGACGCCCTGGCGGGCGTAGTGCATCTGCGTCACGCCCCCCCGGCCGCGCAGCACCCGCGGACCGGCGTGGCCGCCGGGGCTAACCGGCGTGCCAGGCGCGGAGGCAACCGGCGTGCCAGGCGCGGACGTTAGCCCGGGCGGCCACGCCGGCTGCGGGCCCTGGTAGGCCGGCGGGATTTCCTCGACGTTGCCCCGCCCGCGGATCCAAGGGCCGCGCAGCGGCAAGAGCCCTTGCCGCACGTCATGGCCCTGCGGCCCCGAGGTGTCGTAAACCCAAAGCGGCGGCTCGCCGTTGGCGAGCGTGATCTTGCGGGCGGGAACGCGAATTCCGTCGCCGAGATCGAGGTAGACCTTCTCGGAGCCGGGAAAGCTCGGGTAGTCACCCCGCGACTCGGCGGTTCCCGTCCGATCGACTGTCTGGCTCATCAATCACGTTCCTGCTGGGGATAGGAGAAAGGAGTGGACCAGTCCAATCGTAAGATGGGAATGCGGGAAAGTATAGGGCCCGGTGGACCGGTTGCGACCCCGTCATCCCTGAGACTCGGCTCGGCGAAGCCGTGCGAGCAACTCGGCATCATCCATGATTTCGATCATCCGCTCGCGGCAGTAATCGCGCACTTTGTCCTGATAGAAGTGGCGGTCGAGTGTGCAAATCACATTCGCTCGTCCATCAACCGCCACCGCTACAACTGCCGCATCGCCAGGGTCATCCATGACTCGCCCCTCTTCCGCGGATGGATCGAGAACCAGAGCCGCCCGCTGCAGCTTGACGATGAACTCACCGATCCTCTCGCCGCTCAGTTTGTGGAACTTCCGGAACCGCGGATAGTCGAGAACCCGAGCGAGTTCGTTGAGGATAGCTGCCGAGAGGATAAGAACATGAGGAGGGGCGGTTACGCGCTCCAAGACCTCCGCGGCAGGCCCCTCCAAGCGGTAGGAACTCCGTGCTAAGATGTTGGTATCGAGGACAACGCGCATGGTCACTGCTTGTGCCGTCGAACATAGGCAATCGCCTCATCTACAAGGGCATCAACCTCTTCGGGCGATACGCCTTGAGCTTTAATGTTCGCAGCCGCCTCAGCGCGGAGGCCCCGCAGCTCTTCGAGCGCCTGGCGGCGGGTCTCCTCGTCCGGCTCAACGCCCACGTTCAGAACCGTGACCATCACCCGCTGATTCTGCCGGAGCCGCTGCCCAAGGCCGGATTCTACCCAGCGCCGGAGGTCACCCTCAATTTCGTCCACGTTGCGAATGAATGATTCCATACCAAGGATTGTACCCCCGGCCAGCCGGGCGGAACAGCACTACCCGGACACTACCCTTTTCAAGGGGGGCATAAGAATCTCGTCGCAAACCTGTTGACTCTGAACAGCCGTATATTGTACGATTGTCCAGGAAGGCGAGGACTTGGAGTCCAGCCAGCGGCACCATTGCTGCCAAGCGGATACAACTCTTGTAACCCGTATAGGGGGAACCTCGATGCAGCCGAGCGACGTGTTGACGGAGAAACAGAAGGCGGTTTACGAATTCATTCGCGACAAGATCCGCAACCGCGGTTACGGCCCGACGGTCCGCGAGATCGGCCAGCAATTCGGCATCCGCTCGCCCAACGGCGTGATGTGCCACTTGAAGGCCCTGGAGAAGAAGCGGCTGATCACTCGCGAGCCGAACATGTCGCGGGCGATCCGGCTGGCGGCCGAGCCTCTGCGGGACAGCGGGCTGCCGCTGGTCGGGCGGATCGCCGCCGGCGTGTTGCACGAGGCCATCCAACAGGACGAGCGGATCGACTTCAGCGCCATCTTTGCCAACCGGGACCAGAACCTCTTCGTGCTGAAGGTCGAGGGCGACTCGATGATCGAGGACCACATCGCCGACGGCGACTACGTGGTCGTCCGCCGTCAGAAGACGGCTCACAAGGGCCAGATCGTGGTGGCCCTGACCGACGAGAACGAGGCCACGCTCAAGCGTTGGTACCCCGAGAAGAACCGCATCCGCCTGGAGCCGGCCAACGCCGCGATGAAGCCGATCTTCGTCAAGGACGCCCGCGTGCTGGGCGTCATCGAGGGCGTGGTGCGGAAAGTGGACTTAACCGTAACTCCCCTCTCCCTCCGGGAGAGGGGCAGGGGGTGAGGGGAAGCTGGACCTGACTCAGCCCATGGCGGAGGCGGATTGATTCTTGCTGACAGGAGATTGCACGTTAGAGGGACTAACCGAAGAGCACACTCTCGCCAATCCGCCCTCACCCCAACCCTCTCCCGGAGGGAGAGGGGGCCTCACAGGAAGTGCATCACCGCGTCGCAGCAGTCGCTGCCCTTGCGGCTCTTGAAGTAGATCGTGACGTCCCCGTCGGAGCTGACCTTCACGGGATGGGCGCCCCAGAGATAGGCCGACTTGGCGGCGGTGGTCCGCGCTCCCAGTTGGCTTCCCACGTCGGGGTGGGCCCTGATGATCGCGCCCACCGCCAGCAGGTGCTGGTCGTCGAAGACCACGGCGCCGTCCACGCGGGCCAGCTCGATCAGCCGGCGCTTCCGCTTCAAGGCCCCCACGCCTTCGCCCAGTCCGAGATCCATGAGCGAGCGGGCGATCAGATCCTGGCAGGCGATGGACGCCCGCGGCGAGGCGGCGCCGGCGGCCGATTTCCCGTTCGTCGCCTGTCCGTTGCCGCCGGCTGCGAGCCCGTTGCCGTTGGTCTTGCCGTCGTCTTTCCAGCCCGGGAAAACGATGCTTTGTTGGTTGAGGATCCGCTCGCGGATCTGGTGACGGGGATCGTAGACCAACAGCGAGCCGTAGCGCGCGAAGCTCAGGTCGAAGACGATCTCGAAGAGATTGGCCCCGACCGTGGCCTTCCCCATGCACTGGGCCAGGCCGTTCTTGAAGGTCCGCACGTCGTAGATCTTCCACTTGCGCTTGCGCCGGGCCGCCAGCAGGCCGTCCTTGTTCATGAAGACCAGGTCGCCCTGCGCGGTCAGATGGGCGGAAAGGTCCTCGTCCTCCAGCACGCAGTGGATGGGGTGCAGCAGCTCGGGATAGAACTTGTGGAACAGGTCTCCGTTGACCTGCGACCAACTGACTTCGCCGTAGTCGATAAACTGCAGGTCGGGGTCCACCACCAGGTACGACAACGGCGAGGAGGCCAACTGGTCGAAGACCTTTTGCAGGTGCGTTTGGGTGATGTCGCCCTCGCCTTGGCCCGGCCGGAGGATCAGGTTCAAAGCGACGGGCTGGTTCTCGAACGTGCGGCAGGAGAGCTCTTCCAGATACTTCATGAGCTTCGTCCAGTTGGTCCGCTGGGAGTGGAGCCGCAGCCACTCCAGGACCAGGCTCTCCAGGAGCACGTCCACCAGGCCGGGGAAGACGTTGAAATAGTTGAGCTGGATGTCCTTCATCCGCCGCTGGACGATGGCGAGGAAGTCCTCGAGCCTGGGCGTGAGCTTGCGATGGTTGTAGAAGAACTCCCGATGCTGCCCGACCTTGATCGAGTATTTTTCGGGACCACACTCGGCGCGGTACCAGTGGGGGACAAGGCCCACGATCTCGGCGGCAATCTCGGCGTCGATCATTTCTTCTCCATCCGTGAAGGCCGCATTCTAGCGACTGTCGCCGGGCGACGACACCCCGAAAACCCGCCGCGAAAACGATTTTCCGGCCGCCCCCGAGAAAATAAGTTGTTCGAGAAATGGGATTTGCCGATTTAGCAGGAAATGGTAAAGTCCGCGTCCGCCGAAGCGCGCTGGTGGAACGTAGGGCGGACATTGCGGAAAGAGAGGATTTGCCATGAACAGCCGAAAGCTATGGTTGGTTGCTGCGGTGCTGGTGGTTCTCGTCGTTGGCTGGTCTTCGCCGGCCCCCGCCCAGGTGCGGATCGGCATCGGCCTGGGCGTTCCCGGCCCCTATTACTACCATCCTTACCCGCATTATTACCCGTACTATCCCTACCGGGTCTACGTGGCGCCGCCTCCCGTTTACGTGGCGCCCGGCACCGCTCCCGTCTACGTGGCGCCGCCCCCGGTCTACGTACCGGGGGCCCCTGCTCCTCAGGCGGTGTACCAGGTCCCGAGCACCCCGCCGCAATCCGCCTACCAGGCCCAACCGGCGTACCAGCCGCAGCCAACCTACCAGCAGCCGGCTTATCAGCCATCTGGTCCGCAGTCGTCCGCGTCGCAGTATGCTCCTCAGGGCGCCCCGCCGCCGCAGTATGCGCCCCAGCCTATCCCGCAGTACACGCCTCCTCCGGCGAACTGAGTCAGAAGTCCAGAAAGACGCGGGGACGCGGCGACGCGGTGACACGGAGACGCGGGAATATCCCCGCGTCCCCCCATCTCCGCGTCCCCGCGTCGCTCGTACTGACCGCCGGTTGCCAACCACTCTCTCTTACCGGGTCAGCCACGGGCGACTTCGTCCTTGAATTGCTCGGCCGTCAGGCGGGGCAGTGCCCGGCGACAACTGGGGCAGACGGTGACCGGGGGTTGAGGCTCGTCCGCCGCGGCGTCGACCAGCGTCAGCGAGGTCCGTCGCCCGCGATGGCTAATGACGCCTACCAATGGCCGTCCACAGGGGCAACAGGTGTCGATCTGTTGGGTCGGGTTCATGGCTCGTTCCAAGGGGTTCTGGCGGGAATTGATCACCACGCCTCCCATTGGGCCGCATCACGGGCGAAGCTTCAAGGCGGAAAATTGGCCAGAGGAGGTCTTGGAGGAAGCGTTCAAGCGATCGTAGGGTGGGACAAGGCCGCCTTGGCGGCCGCCGGCCCACCGGGAGCTGGCAAACTTGGCGGGCCGGCGCTCGCTTACGCGAGCTTGTCCCACCCTACCCGTCTCGACCCACCCTACGCCCTGCTTGACCCGCTTGCGGGGTCGGTTAGACTAAGGGCAGGGAGCAAGAGAACTTTCGTCGAGGACGCCCATGTCAAGCCGCAGGCAGGCCTTTACGCTCGTCGAATTGCTGGTGGTGATCACGATCATCGGGATCCTCGTCTCGCTGTTGATGCCGGCCGTGCAAGCCGCCCGGGAGGCCGCCCGGCGGGCAACGTGCCTGAACAACCTGAAGCAGATCGGGCTGGCGATGCTCCAGCACGAGAGCCACCACGGCTTCTTCCCTACCGGCGGTTGGGGCTGGGGTTACGTGGGCGACGCGGACCGCGGCTTCGACTATCACCAATGCGGAGGTTGGGTTAACAGCGTCCTTCCCTACCTGGAACAGCAGCCGCTGTACGACCTGGGCCAAGGGCTCTCCGCAACGGCCAAGTCCACGGCCAACGCCCAGCGGGTGCAGACGCCGCTGACGATGTTCAACTGCCCCACCCGCCGCCGCGCCATCCTCTACCCGTTTAAGGCCGGCGCAGAACACGGAAATGGCAACGGAGGCACCCCCGTCAATTACGACAATTTGACGGCCGTCGCGAGGTCCGATTACGCCGCCAACGGCGGCGACAAGCTCACGCAATCTGGGAGCATCGGCATCTGGTCGCCCGATTGCGGCAACGGCGACTGCGGCCCCCCGCTTTGGCCGACCGAGCAGACCCTTCAGACCGCGTTGCAAGCAGTTGTGGCCTATAAAGGTACCGGGATTTGCTTCACCATGAGCCAGGTCAAAGCCTCCCAGGTCTTCGACGGACTGAGCAACGTGTATCTGGCAGGCGAGAAAAATCTCTGGCCGGACGCCTACTTCACGGGGACGGACAACGGAGACAACGAGAACATGTATATCGGCGACAACGCCAACGTCACCCGTTGGGTCTACGACCCGCCCTGGCCGGACACCCCGGGGCTGGATAACTACTACAGCTTCGGCAGCGCGCACCCCACGACATTCTCGATGGTCTTTTGCGACGGGGCCACCAGGGCCATTGCCTTCTCCATCGACCCCAACCTCCACATGGTGCTCGGCAACCGTAACATCCCCACTAACGGCCAGGTCCCTAATCTAAGCTCGCTGGGGTTGTGAGACCGGCCACGCGGCCCCTCTCCAGGAGGGATGTGGGGCGAATCTTCCCTTGACCCGGGCAGCGCTCATCGCTAGCCTGTCCGCCGCAGTTCATCCCCGAGGGTCGATCGTCGCTAAGTGCCTGTCCAAAAGTAACTCCGCGCTATTGTGGTGCAGCCGTCCCGGCTGCATGGGCAGGCGGGACGCCTGCACCACAAGATGTCCTTTGCCGATCCTTATGTCTTGCCGATCGAGGTTAACCGCCCTGCTGGTAATCGCGGCTATGGTGGCGACCGCCGGCTCCTGTTCGCCGCTGCGGCCTGAGGGGAAGTCGTTGCTCGGCCGGCTGCAACTCCCGCCCGACAGCGTGGTGCTGGAGATCTTCTTCATCCGCGTCCCCTTCGGCCAGCCCGACGCCAACCAGGTGCTTTGGCAGCAGGTTGACGAGCAGCAACTCCCCAACGACCTGCGGCGGCGGTTGGAGCAGAACGGTTTCCGCGCCGGGCTGATCAGCAGCCAGCCCCCGGAAGTCCTTTCCAAGCTCATGGAGCTCAAAGATAAGCCCGCGCCCACGCCCGGCATGGCCAGCCAGCTCAAGATCGCGGAAATGGACCAAGAGCCGCGGGTTGTCCGTCGCTACCTCCAACTCCGCTTTGGCAAGCGGAGCGAGATCATCGCTTCGGACGTCTACGACGAGCTGCCCGTGCTCACCCGCGAGCCCGGGGGCGTCTGCGGCCACACCTATCCCAAGGCCCAGGGCCTGCTGGCGCTCCAAGCGGCGCCCGAGGCGGACGGCCGCGTGCGGCTGAATCTCGTGCCCGAGGTCCACTATGGCGAGCCTCGCCAACGCTACGTGGGAGAGGGGGCGGCCTTGCTGCTGGAGGCGGGCCGGGCCCGGAAGACCTTCGACGACCTCACCATCACGGCCGTTCTCCCGCCGGGCCACATGCTCCTGATCAGCAGTCTCGACTCCCGCCCGGGAACCCTGGGACACCAATTCTTCACCTCCAAGTCCAACGGCCGGCTGGAGCAGAAATTGCTCCTCATCCGCCTCGCCCAAGCGCAGCACGACGACCCGTTCGATCCGGGCAAAGAGTTGCCGGGGGAGAAGCTGGAAGAGTAATCGCAAAACGGCTATAAAGCTGTAGGGAACGCCCTCCATGGCGTTCCTGACGGGCCGTTTTGCTCGTGCGCGGAACGCCACAGAGGGCGTTCCCTACAGGCCACCGTGAGGCAGCGGGGATAGCGCGAATGATCTTCCTTTGGGCCAACCTGAATGAAAGAGACGTCGCGGCCTACGCCGCCTCGCTGGTGCTGCCCGCCTACCTCTCGCATCTGCAACTGGCTCCGGTCCGCTTCGACCAGCAGCCGAAAAACAGCGATGGCCGGGAACCGCTGGTTCTGACCTACGTCGGCCAGGGCCGGCTGGAGGAATATGCCCTGCTCCCCCGCGATCACGCCCTGCCGATGATCTCGTCGGTCTGCCCGGGGATCGTCGCGTCGCGGATCCGCGTGCCGGAGGACGATGCGCTTTGGGTCTGGAATACGGGCGGCGACGGTTCGCCGATGCGGATCTATTTTGCCCCGGTCCGGCCGCTGTTGGGCCCGGCAGCCCCACTGGCGGACGATCGGCAAGCTTATGTCTCGGTCAGCCGAGGGCACGTGTTCATCGCTCGCCCGCTGGTCGAGGCCTACGTGCAGGCCTGGCTCCGGGGGCTGGGGATCCGTGAGACGGCCAGCCGGTTCGACTTCCCCACGCCGTCCGGCGAGGTCGAGTTCCTGGCAGGGAGCGTGGGCGGACAGTTGAGCCTCGACGGTCTGGAACAGGCCCAAGACCTGGCCCGATTCGCGGGCCTGGGGCCGGCCTTGGGCGAGATCCGCGAGTTCGCCGAGCCAAACCTCGACGCCGGCGAACCGGCCCGCTGCGGGATCTTCGAGGACGGCATTTACTTCCCGCTCTCGCCCGGGAAGGAAGGATAAGAGATAAGGGATGAGAGATAAGGGCGAAACAGCGTCTTCTGTCCCTTATCCCTTATCCTTCATCCTTCATCCTTGTCACGAAAACGTCTGTTCCGGGCCGGGGAATTCGCCCGAACGAACCTCGTCACGGTACTGGATGACCGCACTTGTGATGCTGGCGCGGAGATCAGCGTATCGTTTGACGTGCCGGGGCGCGCCGCCGGCGGTCAACCCCAACAGGTCGTAGAGCACCAGCACCTGGCCGTCGCAGCCGGCACCGCGCCGATGCCGATCGTGGGAATGGGGATGGCTGCGGTGATCTCCGCCGCCAGTTCGGCGGGGATGCACTCCAAGACCATGGCGAAAGCTCCGGCCTGGGCGGCGGCGCGGGCGTCGGAGAGGAGTCGCTGCCGATCCCGCTGCACGCGGTACCCGCCGAGCTGGTGTACGCTCTGTGGCCGCAGGCCCCCGTGGGCCATGACCGGAATGCCGGCGGAGACCAGCGCCGCGATCACCTCCGCCTGGTCCTGGCCGCCTTCGAGCTTCACCGCCTGGCAGCCGGTCTCCTTGAGGATCCGGCCGGCACTCTCAATCGCCCGGTGCGGACCAAGGTGGTAGGTGGGGAAAGGCATGTCGACCACCACCAGGGCCCGCTTGACCGCCCGGCCGACGATCGCCGCGTGGTAGATCATTTCGTCCAACGTCACCGGGAGCGTGGTGGGGTGGCCCTGGACGACCATGCCCAGGCTGTCGCCGACCAGGATCCCCTCGATGCCGGTCGAGTCGAGCAACTCGGCCAGGAGAAAGTCGTAGGCGGTGAGCATGGTGATCTTCCGCCCGGCGGCCTTCATGGCCGTGAACTTCGGCACCGTGACGCGGTCCGGCCCAGATGACATGGCAACCCTCGATACGCCGAAACTCAAAACTGGAATGTCCGCTGAAGGGGCTTCTTCCTGACCGCCGGAAGCTGGCGAGACTGTTCGCACTCGTAAAGCGCATTCAGCTTCCGGACCTCAGCGCTCTTGAATGAAAACCTCTCCCCCTTCTTCGCCCTTGCCAACAATTCCTTGACGGCGAGCACTGCGTCGCGTTTCGAGCGAGCGGAAACCCATGCAGGATAGGGAAGTCGCTCAAAGTCTTTGCTCTGGATGTTCCTCGTATGGTTCAATACTTCCTTAAGGATGGTATTGCAAAGATCCGTGAGCGACCATCCCAGGATGAAGAACAACTCATCGTGTTCAACACCTTGGCGCAGAAATGCGCACGGTGCCCCGCTATCCAAAATGTAACCTGCCGGCAAGTAGCGCATGTAGAGCTTTGGCGCTATCAGTGCCCAGGTAAGGCCTTCACGGCCGAAGTATTTCATTCCGCCGACACCGTGAAGATACCAGTTTCCAGTCTTCTTGAACGTGTACACGTACTCGCCGTCTCCGCGCCAGAATATCACCCAATCAGGCTCAGAGTAGATAATCCGCGAGCACGCCTTGTTATAAAACCGATAATCGTCATTGGGAAGGCGAACCTCTCTAGCGCGCGCCAGAGAAGTCCATGAAACTACTCTTTCGGTGGCGCCGCTGGCTTCTAGCCGCTTTATTTTCCGCACCTGATCCGCGGAGAGTTTGCCGAGCCGTGCCTGGGAGATCTCGCGTTCGAGTTGGATCGGCCGGTCGCTGAAGCAAAACTTGTACGGTTCTAAAACCCGTCCGTCCGTAATATGCCGGAGAAAAAGGTCATTCTTCCCAATTGTCATACCGGATGTTGCAACCATTTTGTCACCAACGGTCGCCCCGGTAAAGTATTTCGCAAAGTCGCCGTTCACCCGCCAGCTCATGTTCGGCGTCATCTCGATGTCAGAAAGGGCAAGGTGCCTTCCGAATATCGTGATTTGTTTTGGCTTGGTCTCCCGTTTCGTGACCGTAAGGAGTAACATATCCTGATTTGTGTCTGAAAACGCGCCAGGCACCTTCGTTACTTCAATGTCGCAATTGTTCTGAAGCCAGCTGCGGAGTCCCGTCATCGTGGCGATGGTAAGGATTGTGTCGCTGCAGATGAATACTAAGCGCCCCCAGGCTTGAGCAAATCGACGCTCTTCACAATAAAGAACGAGTATGTCTCCTTCTTTATCTTCTTGCCGTTCCGAAATCCGAAAATCGCGTCTAGCTCATCCTGAATCTTGGCATTTATACTTCCACCAAACGGCGGGTTTCCAATTATCAGGTCAAAATACGCGAGTGAGGCGTTCAGGTACCCTCGGCGGTCGGTCGCAAACGCTCTGTCGCAGCCGGGGGGCAACCAAGTAAAGAAGTCGCAGTGCTCAAGGCTGCTGGGAAAATGCCCTAACCCTCTCGATTGCCAGGTGCGTACGACTTTCTTGTATGCTTTCTCATCAATCTCGCAGCCGAAAAGGTGGGTCTCGCACCATGAGGAAAGTTTGCTCTCCGGAATTTCCGTCTTGAGATGATCAAGTATCTGCAAGAGAAAAGCTCCCTCTCCAAACGACGGCTCCATGATCCTCGATTCCGGCGAGACGTGCAGGTCCCCGACGATTGCCGCGGCGGTACTTTCGGGGGTTAGATACTGACCGAGCTGGCGTTTTCGGTCTCTTGCGAATCGTGAAACACTCATGCGAGATTGAGGCTCCCCTGCGTCGCTGGAGTAACTGAAAAGTCTTTGCCGGCCATAAAAATCCTGAATTCTTTCCGGTAACGCGCCAGGCCTTTTTCCCGGTTAGCCTTCAGTCGCCTCTCGCCATCCTCGTAGAGGTCCATAAGCCGCTGTACTTTCTGCTTAATGTCCAAGGGTTTGACCCTCGTTGGATCAAAGTCATTGAAAAAGTTGACGGCCCTAAGCATCATTTGTCCGGGGCCAGAATCAAAGGTCACGTAATCGAGGCAGTCAAGCATGTCAAAAAGGTACACGGATGGGAGTATCTCCTTCTCGCCTATTTGCATTTTCACGATCAGAAGATAGTACGAGTCAATTTGCCGCGCCATAACGGCGGTTAGAACTTTTTTCAGCGACACGAGATTGGGTTGCCCTTCCGCCCCAACGATCCCTACTTTTACGTTCACGGGATGATAGATGCCGTTGTCATGCAACCACACGTCGCCCATGCTACGCGACCGGGCGCGACCCTCGGCGTCACGCTGGCGTTTGGTGAGGTACTTGACGGTGAGCAGGGCTGTGGTCTTCTCATCGACGAGATCGGCAAGCTTATGGCCTATCTCTTTCCCCTTGGCAATGCCTATGATTTCAGCTTTTCTTACCTCATCCCCCCAATATGACTGTGTTTCACGCTTGATTGACTTCAGTGTATGACTTGACAGCATCCGCGATCCCCCCTGAAGGTGGCGTTTGGTTTCGCATCCTACCCAACCTAGCCGCAGAAAGCGGTGCCGTCAAGCAGTGATCGCAGGTCGCTGGTTGGGGGGGCCCCGTTGCTTCGCGCTTTTTCACCGCATTTTCCCAACACCGACACCGCTAGACGCTTTCCAAGTAGTGCGCCGTCCATTATCCTTAATAGTTGTGGCGGCCGGCTTTCCCTATACCCTTTGCCGATGCTCCGGCAGGCCAGCCTGCCCCACCAGGCACTTTTTGCGCGAGGTCTTGCCATGTCACGAATCGGTTGTTTGCTGTTGGTGGTTGGCGTCTTGACGTGGCTGGCGGCCCCAGCCCAGGCCCAATGGGGGCGGCAACCGTTGCGTATGCCGGATGTGCCGGTCGCCAAGACGGGCACGTTCGAGGCCGTCAACGGCCGGATGATTACCGTCGTGACGGAAGAGAACCAGACCTGGGCGCTTACGGTCGGGCCGGCTACGAGAATCAAGGTCGCCGGCAAGGGCAAGGCCAATTCCTTGGTCAAAGGACAGAACGTCAGCTTCTCCGCCAGCGGCAGCGGCAAGACGGAGAAGATCTCCACGATTTCGGTAGTCCTGCCGTTAGGGCAGATGGGAATGGGAATGGGGATGGGATTCGGGCCGGCGCCCAACGCCGGTCCGGGACCCAAGCCCGGGTCTAAATTGGGCAAGAACGCCGGCGGCGCCGACCTGGGCGGGGCAGATGCGGGCGGGTCGTCGGACGGCAGCGGCGTGGTCAATAAAGTGACCAAGAGCATGGTCTTTATCTCGGTCAACGGCAAGAAGGCGCGGGGCTACGAGTTGCCCGACGACGTGGAGGTGACCTTCGACATGGACGGGCTGGCGGCCCTCGAGTTCGTCCCCCAGGGCGCCAAGATCGACTTCAAGGGCACGGCAAAGAGCAATCCGCCAAGGGTCGAGGTGAGCGAGGTAAAAATCGAGATCGTCCCCGTGGAAGGGCGGAAGAAGCCCGCCCACAAACTGCCCCACGCCAAGCCGAAGAAGGGGGGCAACGACTCGCTGGACGCGACGGCCGGCACGGACGACGAGCCCAAGAAACCGGCGCGTAAGACCCACAAGAAGCCCGAGAAACCCGACACCGACACTGGCGACGAGAAGCCCGCCGACAGCGGCGACGCTTCGGCTAAGTAGGTTGAGGGCGCGACCTTTGGAGTGCGGCGACTTGTCGCCGCTTTTCGCAAGGCGTTACCGCCGCCAATTGCTAACCGCCCGGAACGTGCCGTCCAAAGCGGCTGCGCAAGAATAACTTGGTCCATTGCCGGTTGTGGTGCAGGCGTCCCGCCTGCGCTTCTTAGAGCAGGCGGGACGCCTGCACCACAAGAAGTTGGTCAACTTGTTTTTGCGCGGTCCAAAGCGGCGACAAGTCGCCGCACTCCAAAATCGCCCGCCGAAGCCGCGACGTGGCCGCCGGGGCTAACGCGACGAGCAAGGCGACATGAGCATCGCAGCCCCGAAGCCCAGGACTCGGTGGTTCCGCCTCACGCCGGATCGCTGCCTGCTCGGGCTGCTGACGGTCGAGGGGTGTCTGCTGCTGTCGGAGCGACTGGGCTGGTTCCCCAAGGGCTGGGCCGTACTGACCGCCATTGCAGCGGTCGGCGTTTGGCTGCTCTTGATGCTTCTCTGGTATGTCGCCAGCTTGTTTCTCCGCTGGCGATTTCAGTTCAGTCTCCGCTCGCTGCTGGTGCTGACGCTGACCGTCGCCATGCCGTTTAGTTGGTTGGCGGTGAGGATGCAGGAGGCAAGGAAGCAGGAAGAGGCGTTGGAGAGGGCGGTAGAGGATGGTTGTATTTATTGGTCTTCTGTTTCATCATCCCCGACGTGGCTCCGGGGTCTCCTGGGTGATGAGCTCTTCAAAACCATCGACAGGGCCGGTATTTCCGACGTTGCTGATCTCGAACGCCTAAAGGAGTTCCCGCAGGTTAATGGGCTACAATTCTTCGGCCACCGGATTACGAACGACGACTTGGCACGTCTGACGAGGTTCCGACGATGGGCCGCCCTTGACTTGTCGGAGAGCGATTTGAACGACGCTGGCCTGGAACACATCGCGGGGCTAATTGAGCTTCGAGATCTGTCACTCGTTGGAACTCAGGTGACAGACGCTGGACTCGTTCACCTAAAGAGACTTCCGCGGCTGGAACACCTGGACCTTTCTGGCACCAAGGTCACGGACGCCGGACTTGTTCACCTGAGAAAAATGCGTCATCTGCAATGGCTGCAGCTCAATTTCACTCAGGTAACAGACGAGGGCGCCGAGAAGCTTGATCAGGCGCTGCCAAGTTGCCAGATTGAATGTCTCCATTAGCGGTCGCACTGCTCGCGCTCCGCGTGAGGGCGCGCGTCACGCGGAGCGTGACGAATACGATTCGTGCGGCGCTGATCAATTCGCCGATGTCAAGCAAACCGATTCACGGCGCCCTTCAGCCGGGCCATCTTTTGGAGGATTTGCGCGTTGGCGTCGAGGGGATTGAGCCTGATTCATCGGGCTTTTCCGCCGAAGGCGGTATTCGGCACGGCGTTTACGCCGGGTTCGGCGGTGGGCGGACTAGTTTTTCGTCCAATTCTCGCGGCCATGTCAGCCGCTGCGCCGGCAAAGGGGCGTGAACGCCCCTCAGATTGCGCCAGCAATACCGCAGATTGCGCCAGTAATACCGCCGCCCAAGAGTTCGTCGGCTATACCGGACCAGAAGACTCAATTCCGTTACCGCAAACCATGTTCAACGCCGCCACCCGCACGGGTGGATTCCGGCCGGTTGAATCCTCCCGCCGGGCCCGCTATAATCCTGGTTTCTTGTCCTGGACGACAAGCTCGCTCAATCGATTAATATGACCGTTTGGCCCCGACCGGGTCCGCTTTTTCCAAAGGAGACGTGCTGTGGCAGTTCGTGTTGGCATCAATGGATTCGGCCGAATCGGCCGGCTGGTGTTCCGGGCAATCTGCGATCAGGGCCTGCTGGGCAAGCAGATCCAGGTGCTCGCGGTCAACGACATCGTTCCGGCCGACAACCTGGCCTACTTGCTGAAGTACGACTCGACGCAGGGCCGCTTCCCCGGCACGGTCAGCAGCGAGAAGTCGGCCGCCGACAAGGCCGAGGACGACGTGCTGGTGGTCAACGGCCAGAAGATCAAGTGCCTGGCGGTCAAGGAAGGCCCGGCGGCGCTGCCCTGGAAGTCGCTGGGGGTGGACGTGGTGGTCGAGTCGACGGGCCTGTTCACCGACGCCACCAAGTCCAAGGGCCACCTCGACGCCGGCGCCAAGAAGGTCATCATCTCCGCTCCCGCCAAGAACGAAGACATCACCATCGTGCTGGGTGTCAACGGCGACAAGTACGACCCGGCCAAGCACCACATCATCTCCAACGCCAGTTGCACCACCAACTGCCTGGGGCCGGTGGTCCACGTGCTGTTGAAGGAGGGCTTCGGCCTGGAAGAGGGCTTGATGACTACCATCCACAGCTACACCGCCACGCAGAAGACGGTCGACGGCCCCTCGAAGAAGGACTGGAAGGGCGGTCGCTCCGCCGCGATCAATATCATCCCCTCGACCACCGGCGCGGCCAAGGCCGTGGGCCTGGCGATCCCCGAGGTCAAGGGGAAGCTGACGGGCATGGCGTTCCGCGTGCCCACGCCCACCGTCAGCGTGGTGGACCTCACCGTCCGCACGGTCAAGCCCACCAGCTACAAGGAAATCTGCGCGGCGATGAAGAAGGCCAGCGAGACCTATCTCAAGGGCATCCTGGCCTATTGCCCGGACGAGGTCGTCTCCAGCGATTTCATCCACGACGCCCACTCCAGCATCTTCGACGCCGGCAGCGGCATCGAGCTCAACAGCCGCTTCTTCAAGCTGGTGAGCTGGTACGATAACGAGTGGGGCTACTCCTGCCGCACCGTCGACCTGCTGCAGATCGTCGGCAAGGGACTCTAAGGATTCGGCCAGGTCTTATTATGGGAGACCTTGAGTGAATCGAGAAAGACGCGGTGACGCGGCGACACGGGGACGCGGGGATCTCCCCGCGTCTGGCCATCTCCGCGTGCCCGCGTTCCCTGTACGACTACGCCGCTTTCTCCTGGCCGGCCTGATCGCCTGCGTCCTGGCCGCCGGGGCCCGCGCGGCGCTGGCCGCCGGACAGGTGAGCCTTGAGGTCGTGACCGAGGAGCGGGTGTCGCTGACGGCCCAGCAGGAGTGGGGCCGCCGGCTGGCGCAGGCGGGCCTGAGCAACGTCCGCTTCCACGCCAAGCAGGCCGGGGAGAAGATGGAGATCCGCAACTTGGGGACGCAGAGCGCCCCGCTCTACCAGGTCGTGGCCGTGTTGACTGCCGACGAAACCCTGCTGGTGCCCGGCGCTCGCTTCCGTGCCGGCGACGTGGCCCGGCTCAAACGCTGGCTGGACGACCTGGCCCGCAACGGTCCGCTGGAGAGCCGTCCGGTGAAGACGGCCTTCGGGCTGGAGGTGGCCCAGTTCCAGCAGGCGGAAAAGGACCTTAGCCAACTGGTCGGCTTCCCCACCGCCGGCGTCAGCCGCCAGCAAGTAATCCGCCGCATCCTGCGGCAATTGTCCCTGCCCGTCCGCTCGAGGCCGGAGAAGCTGCCGGAGGATGATAATGTGGTTGAGGAGCTAGGGGAGCTTTCTTCGGGGACGGCCCTGGCTTGCGTATTGCGGCCGATGGGCCTATGCCTGGTCCCGCAAGCGGAAGGGGGCCGCCTGGGCTACAGCATTGTCGCCTCGCGGCCGGCTGTGGAGGTCTGGCCCGTCGGCTGGCCGCCGGAGAAGCCCCCGGGGGAAGTGGTGCCGGCAATGATGGAGTTTCTCAACGCCAACGTGCAAGGCGTGCCGGTGACCAAGGTGATCGACGCGGTCTCGCAGCGCGTGAAGCTGCCGGTGCTCATGGACCACAACGCCCTGGCCCGCTGGGGCATCGATCCCGAGAAGTCGATCGTCAAACTCCCGCAGGGGCGGACGACCTACAGCCTTCTCTTGCGGAACGCATTGGCGAAGGCCCGCCTGAAGAGCGAGCTGCGCATCGACGAGGCCGGCCACCCGCTGATCTGGATCACGACCATCAAGCCGATCTGACGAATGTACTCCTCACGCTCCGCGTGAGGGCGTGCGTCACGCGGAGCGTGACGAGTACGACGTCAGACCAGGGCCTCTTCCTCGTCGGGCTCGCCCTCTTCGCCGGCGACCGCCTCGTAACGGCTGCGCTCGAAGGCCTCCAGCAACACCGGGTCGTCGAGGAAGCCGGTCAGGCGGCCGACGGCGTCAGGCTGTTGCAGCTTTCGCATGGCGCGGCCCTCGATCTGCCGGATCCGCTCGCGGGTCACGGCGAAGATCTTGCCCACTTCGTCCAAGGTGTAGGCATGGCCGTCGCCCAGGCCGTAACGGAGCTTGATGATCTCCCGCTCGCGCCAGCTCAGGCCGTCCAGAAGCTCGTCGATCCGCGTCCGCAAGAGCCCCTGATCGATCCGCGTGGCGGGGCTCCGCTCGCGATAGTCGGGGACCCATTCGCCGCGGGTGGTCTCGTCGCGGTCGCGGACCGGCTGGTCCAGCGAGACCGGCTGGTGGCGCATGCGCAGGGCATGATCGGTCTCCTGGAGCGGCAGGCCCACGGCCTCGGCCGTCTCTTCCAGACTGGGCTCCGCGTCGTGGCTCTGGAGCAGACGCTCGGTGGCGTCCCAGATCTTGCCCATCCGCTGGCTGACGTGGGCCGGGATGCGGATCGTCCGGCTCTGGTCGCTGATCGCCCGGGTGATCGCCTGGCGGATCCACCAGGTGGCGTAGGTGCAAAACTTGAAGCCGCGGGAGCACTCGTATTTGTCCACCGCCCGCATCAGGCCCGTGTTGCCCTCCTGGATCAGGTCCAGGAAGCCCAGGCCGCGGTTGCGGTAGTGCTTGGCCACGGAGACCACCAGCCGCAGGTTGTGGCGGCAGAGTTCCTGCCGGGCCCCCTTATAGCTCTGGCTGCAACGGGCGATGCGGTCCAACCGATGGCGGAGCGTGGAGTGACTCTCCTGGGCCGCCCGCATCAGCTCGACCGCTTGCACCGCCGGCGCGGCTTGCCGCGGGCGGCCGGAGTGCCTGGATCCCCTCTGCCGCAGGGAGTCGGACAACTGGCGGGCGAGGTTCTCCAGATGTTCCAGGGCCGGTTTGAGGGCCTGGGCCTTGGGATTGACCCGCTCCACCAGCCGCGCGATCCGCGCCCGACGGCGAGAGCGCCCGCCGCCACGCCTGGCGGCGCTGGACCGGTTCCCGCTCGCGGTCGATCACCACCTCGAAGTCGTCCCGGTTCTGCTCCAGCAGGTTGCGAAGATTCTTCAACTCGCGGTCAAAAAACCGCCGGACACTTCGTTTTTCGTCCATGTCGCCCATGGGCACGTCGACCACGTCGTGCAAGCGGGCACTGCCGTTGCGGACGCCCTCGAACAGATCCACCGCCACCCGCAGGATGTAGTCGGAGCTCAGCAGGGCGCGGCGGTAGCGGGCGCGAGTACGCTCGATCTTCCGGGCCAAAGCGATCTCGGCATCGCGCGACAACAGCGGAACCGCGTTGATTTGCGTCAGGTAGGTCTGAACCGCATCAGACTTGCGTTCATTCGTCGTTCGGATCATCGTCTTCTCGCTTCTTGTCTCAGGGCGGAAGCTTCATTGCTCGCCCTCGCCGCCCCTAGCTTGGCACGGCTGCCACGGCCCTGGGGCGGCTGCAATCTCTATTCTTGGAATTGTGGCATTATTTCCTGCCAGGTCCAGGGCAAGAAAACCGCGTCCCTCGGCGCCGATAAACCTAAAGACACCAAGCGGGCTCAATTGTTCTCGGGACCGGCCTGATTACTTCAATCCCCCGCGGCGACAACTGCCCCCGGGGCAGGCCAGCGAGACCATCCGGGAATCAAGCCCTCTAACGGACGATTCCCAGGACAATCTGGCAGGAGAGGCGAACGCCGACACGGGTTCAGCCAACACTGCGGCGGGTAGACTCAACGTCCTCCCTCGGGAAGTCAATCCACCCAACTTAATCTATACGCCCACAGATTGCAAGCAGTTCTTCCTCCCTACCAGCCTCTACGCACAAACCACGGGTGCGCCACGGATTGCCCGGATAAACTCCTCGTTCGAGGAAAACTTTGCCAACCGGCTGACCAGCCGCTCCAGGGCCTCGATCGGGTTCATGCTGTTGAGCGTCCGCCGCAGCGCGGTGACCGCCCGCAGGGTTTCCGGCTCCAGCAGCTCCTCCTCCCGCCGCGTGCCGGAGCGGGAAACGTCCATCGCCGGCCAGATCCGCCGGTCGGCCAGCTTGCGGTCCAGCACCATTTCCATGTTCCCCGTGCCTTTGAACTCCTCGAAAATCACCTCGTCCATGCGGCTGCCCGTCTCGATCAACGCCGTGGCGACGATCGTCAGCGAGCCGCCTTCCTCGAAAGCCCGGGCACTGGCGAAGAGCTGCTTGGGAACGTCCAGGGCCTTGACGTCCACCCCGCCGGACATGGTCCGGCCGGTGTTGCCGATCCGCTTGTTGAAGGCCCGCGCTACCCGAGTTACCGAGTCGATCAGCAGCAACACGTCCTGCCCTCGCTCGGCCAGCCGCTTGCACCGCTCGACAGCCAACCGCGAAAGCCGCACGTGGCTTTCCACGTCGCGGTCGAGACTGCTGGCCAGGACCTCCCCGCAGACGTGACGCCGCATCTCCGTCACCTCCTCCGGCCGCTCGTCGATCAACAGCACGAAGAGCTTGACGGCCGGGTGGTTGGTCGCAACGGCGTTGCCGATCTGCTGCAAGAGAATGGTCTTTCCCGTCCGCGGCGGGGCGACAATGAGACCCCGCTGCCCCTTTCCCAGGGGAACCAGAAGGTCCATCACCCGGGTCGTAAGCGGTTCCGGGCCGGTTTCCAAGCGTAGCCACTCATGGGGGGTAATGGCGGTCAAGTTCTCGAAATGCGGGACGGTCTGGTAGTGAGCCGGAGGCGTGCCAGCCACGTCGAGGATTTCGACCAGCTTCGGCCCTTGCAGCGGACCCGTACCCACCGCGACCCCGTGGATCACTACGCCCGGCCGAAGTCCCAGGTCATTGATCGTCGTCTGGGGGACAAAGATGTCGCTGGGGAGTTGGTGATAGTCACTGGCCGCGCTACGCAGGAAGCCATACCCTTTCGGATGCAATTCGAGGACCCCGGAACAGGTGATCGGCTGCCCTTCCGGCAGTACGCTCGTAGTCGGAACGTACCCTACGTATGGTGGGAAAGTTGCGGTGAGTCTGTCGGGCATTCTGTTATTTCAAACCACAGAGAATTCATGTTGAGGAAACGCCGCGCCGAAGACGGAACCTCTGCGGGCGCGAACAGCGGCCGATCACGGAACCGGAAGCCGGATGAGAACTGCGAACTGCTACGCAAGTTCGGGGGGAAGAGGCAAGAGACGGGCGGTGGCTCAAAGTGCCACTCTTTCTACGTTACTCCGGCGGGTTCTGTTCCCGAGATCTTATGGTCCTTGGTGCAGCAAGCGGCGCACCGGACGGGCCGAACTCAAGTCCTTGTGCCGCTTATTCGAGCGATTCGCGCCGCCGGCCATCGCTCGGACCGCCCCGTGCCGATCAGTGAAGCGTCAAGATGGCCGCAGAGCGTCCACGGGATACAGTAGGAAGTAGAAAGGATGAAGGAGGAAAGATGACGATGGTGGGGCTCGCTGTGCACGACCGCATACGCACGAACTCAAGGAATCTTCGAGCGATCTGCCAAAGAAAAAAAGCCGAAAGACGGAACACTAATCCTCGCTAATCTTCGCTAATTCACCAGATTAGCGTCGATCAGTTTCAATTAGTGTTCCCGTTAGCTGCTTCTCTCCAAGGACATAGTGCAAAATTCCTTAGGTTCATGCCTAGGGGGCTCGCTGCGCTCGACCCACCCTACTTACGCCCGTCGTCGCCACCACCGCACGGGATAGGCTATCAGGGCAGCCGCAACGGCCAACGGTTGCGGAAGGCCGGCGACTTTGGAGTGCGGCGACTTGTCGCCGCTGTGGACGCGATTTTGTCGGCGGCCAGCCGCGGGCGGTGGGACGCCTCGCACAAAGCGGCGACAAGTCGCCGCACTCCAAAGACTCAACCCTCGAAGGGGATCTTCAACTCTGCCAGCGAATCGCGGAGCCAGCGGAGCGAATGCTCGATCATCGGGCCGGCCTGGCCTTCGCACTCGATGCTCAACACGCCCTGGTAGCCGTGGTCGCGCAAGAGGCGCAGGCAGTTCTTGATGTTCTCGGCGTTCACGCCCTCGCCCAGGGCGCACTGGCTGACGGCGATGCCGGTCTGCTGACCCCGCGTGGCGGCGGCCAGGGAGGGGGAAACATCCTTGACGTGGACGTGACTCACCCGATCGATGAACCGGCGCAAGAAGGCGACCGGGTCCTGTCCGGCAATGAACGTGTTGCCCGTGTCCATGTTCAGCCGCAGCAGAGGGCTGTCGGAGAAGGCCAACATGCGGGCCATCATCTCCGGGTTGGTGGTGAAGTAGCCGTGGGGCTCGATGTTCACGGTCACCTGGTGCGCCTCGGCCACTTCGAGGATCTGCCGGTAGCTCCGCCGCATCAGGTCCAGGGCCTCGGCGTCGGCCAATCCGGCAGGGGCGTGCAGACCGTCGGTCGTGTCTACCCGCGGACAGCCGGTCTGGGCCGCCCAGGCGATCGACTTCATCACGTAGGGCACGCCGCGCAAGGGGCCGTCGCTGCCGGAGAGCGGATAGGCCGCGTCGACCTGCGAGAACTGCACGCCGTAGCCTTCCATCTTCCGCCGTAAGAGCACGGGGTCCTCGTAGAGGGCCACGTGCGGCTGGTAGCCCAGGCCGTGAATCCAGCTCACGCCGTCGATCAGCCCGCACTCGATGTAGCGGACCCCGTTGGTTTGGGCCCAGTCGAGGCACTTCTCGAAGCTGAAGTAGGCCGAATTGAAGGCGTCGGTATGAAAGCCGATGCTCATCGCGTCCCGCGGCGCGGTCATGGCGGTCCTCCTTAGTAGGGTGGGTCGAGCGCAGCGAGGCCCACCATTCCTTGGGCGTTACCGTTCAGAGGAAATCGCTCAAAGTAGCAGGCACACGCCGTGTGCCGTCCGCTGTCTTCGCCTCCACGGGCGAACGGCACACGGCGTGTGCCTGCTACTCTACGGATCGACAGCCGATAGGATACCGCAACTTCGGGCCGGATGCTACCAGAGCTTTCGGAAGCGGCGCCGGTCCTGGCCGACGGTCGGGTCCGGCATCGCGCCGCCGTCCAGGGAAAGCAGATCGGCAATCATCCCCTGGGTGTCGCTGGTGATGCGGGTCAGCCGGATGAGCCACGCCGAGGGGAACAGACCCGTGCCATCGAACAGGTCGGCGGGAAAGCAGGAGAGGATGGCGGCGGCAATCGCCGCATTGAGATCGGCGTTGGGGCTGACGGCAACCAGGCCCTGGCGGAAGGCCGCACGGAGCGAGGCCTCGATCAGCGACCAGGCCCTCCGGTCGCCCTCGTGGCGACTCTGCCGGTGAAGGTCCTCGGCAAACTGCCTGGCCCGATCGGGATCGACGGCGAATTCGCTCACGGCAAACTGCTGGGCCAACCGCCCCACGAGCAAGTCGATCCAGCGCTCGCTGCGGCGGCGGAGCCGGTTGAGCTTGACGGCCTCTTCGGCGTCGATGCCCGGGCCGGAGACCAGGAGCGTGAGCACGCGGTGCCGCGCCTCGAGGTGCCCGAGGAGCACGCTGCGGGCGATCGGCTCCGCCACGTCCGTTCCCCGCCGGCGATCGTAGGCCGCCAGCACGGCCGACCAGACCCGGGTGAGCACTTCGCCGGTGAGGATCTCCTCGCAAACGCCGCGGACCAGCGACCTGTCGGCGCCGCCGCCGCAGCCCACGGCCTTGACCGCGAGCTGTTTGAGCGTCCAGTTCCAGCGGTCCAGACGGCTCTTCGAGGCCACCCAGTATTGCTGGATGCCGCGCGACGGAAGCGATCCGTCTGGGCCGATCAACAGCGGGCCATGGGCGGCCAACAGGGCAGCCAGTTCCACAAGTTCCCGTGCGTGCATAGTTCCGGGTATGCGACGCAAAGCCAGTGCCGGCAGCCCAACGGCGACCGGACCGGACTGCGAACCATGACCACAACCTGTGGAAAGGGAAGCACTTGCGCCATGGGAATTGGTCACCCGCGAGACTTGTCGCCGCTTGCGGGTGTTGCCCAATGACAACGGGGCCTGTTGATGGCCGTCAACAAACAGAGGTGAGGAGACAGGAGTTAGAAGTTAGAAGTGGAGAGGTGAAAAAGTTCCGCTTTTGTCAGGATTGCGGTTACCAGTTGTGTTCCGCTTCACGGTCGCCCCCGCTGGGCTTGCCCCAGCGGAGCGTAGGATTGGCCACTACCGGGCCGCCGTTCTGCCGCGTTGGGCGTTTTCCGCTGCCGCCGCCCGGCCCAGGCCGGGCGGCGGCAGCGGAAAACGCGAAGGGGTTCGAGGCCGGGTTCTAGTGGCCAATCCGTTGCTCCGCTGGGGCAAGCCCAGCGGGGGCAGTCCAAGGACGAACAGAAATGGCAACCGTCACTTCGGAACGGAGCCCAAACTTTTCACCATCCCAAGTTAGAAGGTAGAAAGTGAGTCCGTGTGCCGGCACCCTTCCCCGGTCTATGATGGGGGCCCCGCAGTGCGTGCTGCGGTCCAAAATGATGGTCGGAGTCTCGGGCTGGCGCGCCGGTCTGGATCGATGGCCGGAAGATCCAGCGCTGGACCAGGGGCCCGATGCCCGCCGCCGCCCAGACCATCCCCAGCGGCTCGATGGGAAAGCGGAAGCGGACGGAAGTGATCGTCAGCGTATGGAACAGGGTGACCAGGGCGAAGATGGCGTAGGTGGGCCAGAGTTGCCGCCAACGGCCCAGCGTGGCCAGAAGGCCCACGCCCGCTAGCACCAGCCAGGCCACGGTCGCCAGGCGATAGATGCGGCTGGCGGCCTTGGGATTGGTCTCGTCGAACAAGAGGAAGTACCGCAATCGCAGCAGGCAGAGCCTGCCGTAGGCGGCCGGGTTGCCGCGGATGAACTCCCATGCCTGGCGGCCCAAGAGCCGGCTCCGCTGGGGTTCGCTCAGGCCGAGGAAGGGCCGGTAACCGCCCGGCTTCAAGAGCAGGTCGTCGATGTAGATCGTCTCGTGGCGGGCTTCCCACATCGCCTGGTCGATGCCGGCCAGCGTGCCGTCGTGGTTCCGCAGGGCCTGCTGGGCCGAGGCTTTGGGAATCTTGTCGGTGCCCCAGCTCGACGGATTGTTGCCTTGCCAGAAGGCATAACCGAAAGTCGACTTGATGAACACGAACTCTCTGTGGACCCGCCAGTTCCTCACGATCCAGGGGGCGATCAGCAGCGCCGCCACCGCGGCCATCAAGGCCAGCCGGCCCAACGCGTCCAGCGACGTTGTACTCCTCACGCTCCGCGTGAGGTTTAGAAGCTGTTTCAATACGGAGGTGTTGCGACGGGCAAGAATGCCCATCCTACGGCCGCTGTAGGTTGGGCATTCCTGCCCGACGGCGGCTCCCGGGGTTTTGAAACAGATTCTTAGCGTTTTTCCCCTCACGCGGAGCGTGAGGAGTACGACCAGGCCGATGATCGGCAGGCTCAGCGACAAGATCGGCTCGACCAGCAGCAGCGCCGCCGCCAGTAGTCCGATCAATACGGCCCCGCTCCACCTGGCCCGCCACCGGGGTGAGACCGCCACGGCCAAGAGCAAGGTCAGCAGCGTCGTGGCCCAGACGACGACCTGAAGATGCGTCACCATGTAGACATGGGGAGGATAGACGGCCGCACCCAGCCCGGCGATCCAGCCCACCACCGGCCACTCGGCAAAGAGCGACCAGGCCAGCCAGACGACGGCCAGCACCAGACCGGTCCCCACCAGGCATTGGAGCAACTGCACGGCCAGAATGGCCGCCGGCTTGGCGACGCCGAAGGCCCAGTATGCGGAGGCCAAGAGCAGCGGGTAAAACGGCGCCTGCTGCGACGTGGGGCCTTCCGTGCCCAGGAACGTAATGGAGAACCCGCGGCCGGCCAGCAGGTTCTCAGCAATCCGGCCGTGCTCGAAGGCCAGCGGCCGGGCCGACTCCCGAGAGACGGCCAGGACCAGGCAAACCCGCAGCGTCAGGGCCAGCGAGCCCAGCAACACCAGCCCGGTCGTCCTCCGTGAAACCTTCATGGCGGGCGGATTGTAGGCAAACGGAGGGGCCGGAGCAAGAGAAGCCCGCAGGGAGAAGTTAGGAGTTAGGAGTTAGGAGTTAGGAGTTAGGAGTCAAAAGTTAGGAGTTAGAAGTTAGGAGTTAGAGCTGGTTTTACCGAAGGGGGGGTGTTTTCAGGCCGTCTGGCGACATAATAATTTGCTTCGTGGCCGCCATCGACTCCTTTGAAGCCTGGGTTCAACGTTCCCTGCCTCGCCCTCCGGACTTCTAACTCCTAACTCCTTGCCATGAAAGCCGCTTACATCCAACAGCCGGGCCCCCCGGAGAACATCCGTTTCGGCGATCTGCCCCGGCCCGAGCCGAAGCCGGGGCAAGTGCTGGTCCGGATCCGCGCGGTGGCGGTCAATCCGATCGACACGTATATCCGCGCCGGGATGGTCCGCATGGAGCTTCCCCAGCCTTACATCGTCGGCAGCGATCTGGCCGGAGTGGTCGAGTCGCTCGGCCCGGGGGTGACGCGGTTCCGCCCCGGCGACCGCGTTTGGGGGAGCAACCAGGGCTTCTTCGGTCGCCAAGGGACCTTTGCCGAATACGCGGCCGTGGACCAGCAGTGGCTCCACCCGACGCCTGCCGGCGTGGCGGACCAGCAGGCGGCGGCGATTGCCCTGGTGGGGATCACGGCCCACTTGGGCACGTTCGGCCGCGCCCGGCTGACCTCCGGCGAGACGCTTTTCGTCCACGGCGGCTCCGGCGGCGTCGGTTCCTGCGTGGTGCAGATGGCCAAGGCGGCCGGCGCGCGAGCGATCACCACCGCCGGCGACGAGGAGAAGGTCCGCATCTGCCGCGAACTGGGGGCCGATGTGGTGATCGATTACCACCGCGAGAACGTCGACGAGGCCCTTGGCCGGGCCGCGCCGGAAGGCGTGGACGTTCGGTTCGAGACGCTCCGCGAGCAGAACTTCGACCAGATCGTGGCCCACCTGGCCAAGCGGGGCCGGATCGTCGTCATGGCCGGCCGCGACGCCCGGCCGCCTTTTCCCGTGGGCCCCTTCTATACCCGCGACTGCTCGCTCTTCGGCTTCGCCATGTTCAACGCCACGGCCGAAGGGCAGCAACCGGCCGCCGAAGCAATCAATGGCTGGCTGGCCGCAGGCAAGTTGCGGGCCCAGATCGGCCGCGTCCTGCCCTTGTCGCAAGCCGCCGAAGCCCACCGTCTCCAGGAAGCCAACACCCTGCACCAGGCCGGCAGTCTCAGCGGGAAGATCGTGCTGGAGGCGTAGAGTAGTAGGCACACGCCGTGTGCCGTCCCGGGCGGCACACGGCGTGTGCCTACTACCTTGACGACAGAGATTGCCTATTGTGGCCGAGCAATTCATCAGCGCAGCGATTCAGCCGGTCGCGGGAACATTCAACGCAGCCCGCATGAGCGCGGGCGAGCCGGGGCTTCCTCGGCAATTCCGCTTTGGGTCGCAAACCATTCAAATTGCGCGGGTGCTGAAGACCTGGCGAGAAACCGGACCTTGCCATCACGGCAGCGGCGAGAGATACGTCCGCAAGCATTGGTTCGAAGTGCTGACGGACTCCGGGGAGACCATGAAGATCTACTTCCAACGGCAGGCCCGATCGCGAAGCAACAAGAGTCGGTGGTGGTTGTTCACCATCGGCCAGTCGGAGGAGGCCGGCATCGGCGAGCAAGAGAATAAGAGGTGACAACAAGATAACGGCACCAAGGCAACGATAGCCGCCGGTCCGCAATTTCGACCCCGAGTTGGCTTCCGCCCCGACGGGCTCATTTGGCGGCCTGGACCGAAATCTTCCGCACCAGGATCGACTTGCAGGGCTCGCCTTTGGCGTTGGGCCGCACGAAGTCGCTATAGGCCAGCAAGAACGTGTCTTTGCCCAAAGCCAGCAGCGAGGTGTAACCGCAGGTTTGCGGGCCTTCAAGAACGGCCTGCTTCTCGGTCCAGGAGTGCCCGCCGTCCAAAGAGAACGAGAGCCATACCCCGGGCCGGCCGAAGCTCAACACCAGCACGCCGTTTTCCAAATGCAAAAGCCTTGGGAAGACGCCGAACTCGAAAAGCTCCTGGCGTTGGGTCCAGGTGTAACCGCGGTCCTTGGAGTGCATGAGGAACATGGACGGGTTCCTCTGGTCCTTTTCGCGTCGCGTCACGCAAACCAACTCGCCCGAACGGTTCAGCGCGATCACCGGTTCCTCCAAATTGTCGTTGGCGGGCATGGTCGCCATCGTGCTGCGGCGGGTCCAGGAGCGGCCGTTGTCGCGGGAGACCATCACCGAACACTCCCAGGCCAGCGGAGGTTGGCCCGAGCGGCTCTCGTAGACCGTCCAATAGTCGGCATGGAGCAGTTCCTTGCCGCAGCAGACGATCGGGCTTTCGAAGTAAACCTTCTGCCCCCAGTCTCCAGGGATCTTTTGTGGGGTGTCTTTGTAGCTCCAGAGCAGTTGGCCGCGATGGTCCCAGCGGACTTGCTCTTGCGTCCAGGTCTTGGTCTTGGGCGACCAGCGCATGGCCTTGATATCCTGGAAATACCGGACCACGTCCTCCGGGCAGTCGGCCAGACGGCGAAGCGGAAAACCACCGATGTAGCAGACATCGAAAGCGCCAATGGGCTTGGGCAGCCGCTTCAGATCGAGTTCGATGCCCGTCACCGCCGGAATGCCGTAATACTCGCCGTCAAGGACCGGCGAAATGACCGGATTGATCCCGGTAAACCCGGGGTGCGGCCATGGGGACCGCTGCCAGGTACGGCCCTCGTCCCGAGAAACAAACATCGGCGAGAGCATGCCCTGGTCGCAGGAATGGTCTCGCCCGACCTGGAACGTCAGGCAGATCTCCCCGCCGGGCATGCGGTAAACCTTGGGCATGCGGTAAGGCCCCCACTGCTTCACGCTGGGCGGGGCCTGAGCGATCAAAACCGGCTCTTGCACCTGCACCTTGACCGCCTCCGCTGCGATGATCGGAGCCTTTGCCAACGGCTCCTTCAAATCGTCGGCCCACGCACGCTGCGCAAACGGCGCTGCACAAACGGCAAGAAACACGATGGTCATAGCGTGGCGCATGGCATTCTCCGGCAGGGTGACCGTTCACGGGCTGGAAAGTAGCAGGCACACTCCGTGTGCCGTCCGCTCAAGGACACACCCGACAAGGCGGACGGCACACGGAGTGTGCCTGCTACTATAGCGCGGCCCGTGAACGGTTACCCGGCAGGGGGGATTGGGGCAGGGCGGACCGCTAGTCAGGAGATAATCAATGACGGCTTGGTTGTCAACGGTACTTGATTCTGCATGTCCTGGCCGAAAACGTAATAGTACGTTCGCACCAGTTCGCCCGTTTTCTTAGGGTTGGCGCTGTCGCCAAGTGCCGTGTTCTACTACGATGGGGGAGATGGGCGGTCCTTCGGCCCTTGGTCTCCTTCTGCCATCTCTGCTCGGCTCGGGCAGTGAAGGGGCACCTAACTCCGCAAGGAGCGAAGCGATGATGAGCAAGCGCGGTCCAGTGCGAAGTCGTCGCCCGGGGACTGCGGATTATCGAGCTGAAACAGTTGTAACCGTTCACGGGTCGCGGCTGGCTTAGCGGGGATTTGGCGAAGAAAGTCGCCTTTCGCTCCGCGAAAGTGACGCCGCTTTCGCGGAGCGAAAGGCGACTTTGAAGGCCTGTAAACGGTTACAAATAGCTTGACAACGGAGGCCAACATGCCGATTCTCAGCAGCAGCGATATCGAACGGATCAATGAGGGGAGCTTGCGGGTCCTGTCGGAGACCGGCGTGCAGGTGGACGACGAGGGTGTCGTGCGTCTGCTCTTCGAGCACGGCTGTTCACCCGGCGCGGGGCCGCGGGTGGTGCGCATGCCGCGCGAAGCAGTGCAAACGGCCCTCAAACAGTGCCCTCCGGAAGTCAAGCTGGTCAGCCTCAGCGGCCAGCAGACGATCCTCTCGGCCGGCGGTGCGAGCGTCTTCTGGACCGGCAACGCCATCAACCTGGCGGTCGACAAGGAGGTGGTGCCGCTGGACACGCGGCGGTTCGCGGACCTGGTACACGTGATCGACGGCCTGGAGCACGTCCACGCCGTCGTGAGCACCTGTCTGGCCGACGTGCCCGCTCCGGTGCGGGGCCTGGCGGGCATGCGCCTGCTGGCCGAGAACGGCCTGAAGCACCTGCGGCCTTGCATCTACGACCCGCGCGAGACCAAGGGGATGGTAGAAATGGCCCAGGTGCTGTTGGACGGCACGCCGGTGGCGCAGTCGCCGATCTTCAGCTTGGGCTACACCGCCGTCAGCCCGTTGCGGTGGTCGGAATTGGGGGCGGCGGTCTTCCGTGAGAGTTCGGGCTACGGGGTTCCCATGATGATCAATTCCGAGCCCGGCGGCGGGGTCACTGCCCCGGCGACCCTCGCCGGAGAGTTGGTCCTCGGCAACGCCGAGGCGCTAAGCGGCGTGGTGATCTGCCAGGCATTGGAGCCCTGTCGACCGCTGGTGTTTAACCTGGGGTTTGCCCACGTGATGGACATGCAGACGACATTGATGCGCACCGGCGGGGTGGAAAACGGCTTGCTCCAGGCTGCCGGGGCAGAGATCGCCGCGTTCCATGGGCTGCCCAGCGCTGCATGGATGAGCACGGAGAGCACCCTGGTGGACGCGGGCGCAGCCGCCGAGAACGTGCTGACGGGACTGCTCCACGTGCTCAGCCGCGCGAACATCGTCTGGGGGATCGGTAACCTGGAGTCGACGAAGTGCATGTCGCTGGAGATGGCGGTGATCGGCAACGACATCGCCGGCGCCCTGCAGGGCCCAGGAAGGGATACGCGTGGACGACCAGACGCTGGCGAGCGAAGTGATCCAGGAGTTGGGGCAGCGGGCGGATTACCTGGTCCATCCTCACACGCTCGCCCATTTCAAGCAGGAGTATTACTATCCCCACGTCTTCAACCGCCGTCCGCGAGGTAAATGGGCCTCGCTAGGCAGCCCGACGATCGTCGACGAGGCGCGGCGCGGGTCGAGAAGCTCCGCGCCTGCCCACCCGGAGCGTCGTCTCTGCCGCGCAGCGCCGCGAGTTGCTGGCGATCGAAAAGAAGTGGACGGACGCGCTGACGTAGCCGCAAACGCGTCCGCTTGAAGAACTGAGCCCACTCGGAGCAGTGGCGTGCGGCCAAAGTGCTCCGCTGAGGTCCGGCCGAGAAGTAACTTCCGCCTGTAGGGAACGCCCTCCGTGGCGTTCCGCAGCCCGCGAAGTAGGGCTATTCCAAGTTCGCGGAACGCCACGGAGGGCGTTCCCTACAGACGTCTCTAAATGCGGAAGTTATTCTTCGGCCGGTCCTGAGTATTCCGCTCGCCGCTCACTTCTTGTTTTCGCGCGCGTTGCTCTGAGCCGTGCGCTCCGCAAAACGTGGCAGCGCAAACGGTTGATGCGGTTCCTCCTGATACCAGAACGCGACGCTGGTGAAGTCATCCGATCCCGGTCCGAAATCGCCGATGTCCTGGATCTCGACTTTCAGAGATTTCTGGAACCGCACCGGATTGGCCAGGTACCAGCGGTACATGCGGTTATTTCCCTTCTCGTTCTGGAGATAGCCGCAGTTGGAATAGGAAAAAGTCCCGCCGAAAGACCAGCAGGAGCCGTACTCGTCCTCAGTGCCGGGCGTATGGACCATGGTCTTCCCGTCCAGGTGGAAAATCGTAATGCCCTCGCCCCACCACCCGCGATTCTTGGTGTACACCTGGAGAAAGTTGCCTACATACTGGCCGCGCCCTTTTGCATCGAGGATTGTGTGTCGTGTGTTGATGTTATTCTTCCCCCCGCATTGCAAAGGCTTGATCAGGCGGTCGAGGGGCGCTGCGCCGTCCTTCACGGGATTGCTTCTCCGCCACATGCAGTGCAAACGACTCTTCTCCCGGGCATACTGTTGATCCTGCTCGTAGTCGATTCCGTAGGCCATGGATGTGCGGTAGTCGTTCTCGCCGTCGTTGGCCAGAACGAATCGCGCACGCTTGGAGAACGGCATCGGTAGATAACACGTGTAACACCCATGCTGGATTTGCATAGGAGTGGACTGGTAGTCGATCGCCTTGCCGCGCATGGCTCCGAAGAAGTCTCCCAGCGGCACCTGAACACTGGGTTCGGATTCGTCATCCCAGAGAATCTTCAGGACCATTTCCGAGACGGGGGTGATGTAGAATGAGACAACCTTGCCGGGGCCTTTCAGATCGGCCAGCGTCACTTCCTTTCCCTTAGGCACGGTCACTTCATGGTATTCGACATGCGATTGGGAAACACCGTCGCCGATGCGATACAGATCCTTCAATTCCTGTGCCGCCCCCGGGCCGGAGAGGAGATGGCAGAGAACCAGCGCACTAGCGACGCCGATGACCGAGAAACGGTTTGACATGATCGGACCTACCTCGTACTGAAATCCCATTAGTATCCCATCGCCTTTAGCTGCGCCTCGAAATTCGCCGGCAGATCGGCCGCGGGCTTGGCCGCGTTGCGTGCCGCGTGACGGAGCATGTTGCGCATCAGCCGCTCCGCCACCGGATCGCTGCCGAGGTTCTCGCGAATCCGCAGCGTGCTGAGCGTGAACTGGCCGGCGCCGAGATTCCAAACCCCAATCGTAAGGCCGGAGCTGTAGCCGCAGCTCGCGTTAATCGCGCCGGCAACCACCTCGGCAGGAGCATCCTGCCCGGACCATGCGTTATTGCAAGTGACTTCGCGATAGAAGGTGTGATCCATGATGCAGCCGGCCGGCAATCCCTCAAAAATCGGATGGTTCTTCGTCCAGTCGTCCTTGTGGTAAACCCAAACCGGCAGGTCGATCAGGTCGCCCTTGTTGGCCAGCGGGAGCCAACGCGTTCGGTTACCGTCCTTCTGAAAGACCTGAGGGCAAAGGAAAATCGCCTGGGATCCTCGGGCGATGTGGCGAGCCAACTCGCGGAACGCCTCGGTTTCGCCCACGGCCGGGCGATTGCCCACCAGGATCACCTCCCGCGAGCCCTGCAAGCCCGGAGTGAACGTCCGCGTTCTGACGCCGGCCGCATTCAACCATTTGGCAAGATCGGCGTCTTCGCCCCATACTACGATTTCGGTTTCCACGGCGGGCATTTCCGCCGGGTCGGCCACGTAAAACTCGACGTCGCCGCCGGCCGCAGCCGCGCCCTTCTGGAACGTGGCCAGGAACCGATACTTGCCCGAGGGCCCATCGATCGGTACGTCTTCGGCAAATGCGGGCCGCGCAAAAGGCGGTTCAGGTTTGGCCTTGGAATCGGGAATGTTGATGGTAATCGTGCGGTTGAAGACCATTACGTTACGGGGACCGACCACCTGGAGCCGGACGGGATAATCGCCGGGCGCAAGCATATCTTCATTGGCCAACACGGCTTCCAGCCGTGCCTTGCGGCCGCGATAGATTTGAACCGGCTCCACAAACAGGCACCAGCGCAGAGGGGCGAAGGCGTCGAACATGGCGTCGACCACCCCCGGCTTGAGCTCGCGGAAGACGTTGGCAGTCAAGCCTTCGCCGGTGAGACCCTGGTCTTGCGTGCCGGTGACGCTGTGACCGATGACGTTCGGGTTGGCCCGGATGGCATTGGTGCCCAGTTTGCGCAGTCCGGCCATCCAAGCCACGCACTGCCGGAAGTAGTCTTCGGGGTTGGCGAACGTGTCGCCCAGGTCCCACCGCTGCCAATCGGCCATGAACCGGTCGAGGAACCGGCGGTAGATCACGGCGTCCTCGCAGGAAGTCTTGTCCCATTGTTCGTAATGGCGGGTCAACCGCGCCAGGTCGACGGCGCTGCCGATGCCGTATTCCGAGAGCCAGACGGGCTTGCCCCCGCCGCTCAGCGTCCGCAGCACGTTGATGACGCGGGAGTTGTGCGGCAGCGGCTGGTAAGGATGTTGGTCGGAGAGCGTGCTCTCCCACTCGCTGGTGCCCGGATTGGCGATCGCCTTCCCGGAGCGGTCCCACCCGCCGCTGTTCAACAGCACCACCCGCGTGTCGTCAAGCCCGCGCACCAGCGGCAGGACCGCGACGGCTTGCTTGACGACGGGATCGGCGGACGTTCTCGTTGAGGATACCCCAGATCACGATGCTCGGGTGGTTGCGGTCGCGTTTGACCATCGCCAAGGTCGACCGGTTGAAGCGCGCGATCATGTGGGGCGATTGCCCCATGAACCAGCTCGCATAATTCTCTTGATACATCAGCAAACCGATCTCATCGCAGAGATCGATCTGATAGCGGGACGCCAACCCGGTGAACGACCGGATCATGTTCATTCCCATGACCTTGCAGTTCAACAGGTCTTTGCGGAGCAGGTCGCGATCGGGGGCCACGTTCATGCCGGCCGGCACTTCGCATCCGCTGTGGGAGCTCTTCAGGAAGATCCGCTTGCCGTTGAGGCGAAAATAGCCGTTCTGGAAGCGAAAATCGCGGAATCCACAGCGGGTCGACTGCTCGTCGAAGGACGCCGTCGCGTCAGCGGTCACCCGGGCCGTTACGCGATACAGGTACGGATCGTTGAGCTCCCAGAGGCGGGGATTCTCCACTTTCAACTCGGCGTCGATCAAGGTATCGCCGGACGGCAGCTCACGGGCAAGTTCCACGGCGTCGAGAGTTTCGCCGCTGGTGGCCGGCGAAACCGTGAACCCAATGCGCCCCCGGACGGCCTGCTTGCCGGCGTTGCGGAGATTGGCCTGGACGTGGATCTGTCCGGTGGTCCGGTTGGGGCGGACGAACAAGTCCTCCACGCGGACCGCCGGGCTGACGAGCAACTCGACGGAATCGGTGATGCCGCCCCAGTTGCCGCCCTGGCCGGGAGACCAAGGAACCGTCTTGGCGGTGTGTGCCGTCTCGGAGAGCTTGATGCCGTCGATCGGCTCGTTTGTCGGATTGAGCACTCGTACCGCGATTCGATTGGCGGCTTCCGGCCTGACAGCCTCGGTCACGTCGAGCACCAGCGGCTCGCAGGCGCCTTCGTGCTGACCCGCGTGGACCCCGTTCACCCAAACGTCGGCCAGGTAATCGACGTTCCAGAACCGCAGCAGATAGCGGCCTTGCACATGGGGGTTGCCCGGCGGCGTGAAGTCGCGCCAGTACCAGGCCACTCCGTGATACGTGGGGAAAGTCTCCTGAATGATGCCGGGCACCTTGGCTGTCTTGGCGTTGGCAGCCGGCTTCTCCCACCACTTCTGATCGCGTCCGACGTTCTTTGAGTCGGTCGCGAGCAACCATGACGGGCCGTCCAACGAGACGGCCGTGCCCGACTTCGCCGCGAGCACCTCCGGGAAGGAAGCATCCTTGGGACCAACAACCGCCGCAGCCGCCGGTACGGCAGAAACGGCCTCGGTCGCCGCGGCAGACCAGCCCGCCGGCAAGGAACACGCGGTCACCGTCATCAGCACTGCCGAGAGCGATCTGATTTGCCGCACCATTGATGTTTCTCCATTTCGGCGTGAAGTTGCGGGACTGGTTTTCACAGCGAGTTCCTTAGATTACCGTGCAGGATCAGGCGCGGTTTCCAGCTTGAGGTTGAGATAATGATTCCCTTCGGCCGTCAAGTTTTTGGGGTCGCCGCCGCCGAGGAAGCCGACCCCCACGGGTCCGCCGGGCTGCGTATTGCCCAGCGTATTCTCGCGGAAGACCAGGCCGTGGTGGATGCCGAGGATCGTGACGCACCCGCGCGGCTTATCGCTTTTCTCCGACAGGCCGTTGTCGAGGATCGTGTTTCTCTCCAGGACGTTGCGATGGGCCCCCTTCGTCGGGCCGTCATCGCGGAAGAGAACGCCGGTCCGGCCGTTTCCCACGATGCTGTTCTCGCGGAACAGGTTGTCGGTGTCGCCGCAGCCGATGGAAATCCCGGGGCCAAGGTTGTCGCGCAGGTCGTTCCTCTCGAAGAGCACGTGTTTCACGTTGACGCAAACGAACGTTCCCGGGCCGGAATTGTGCGTCGAGCGGTTTCGCCGGACAATGCAGTCATGGGAATCGCTCCCGGGGTGCAGGCCAAAGCCCAGGCAGTTCTCCACGCGGCAGTCTTCGATCGTCACATCGTGGCAGCCCCATTGAAAGCTGACGCCGTCGCCGCGGTAATTCCGCACGGTGCAATTACGGATGGTTACGTGGTCGCAGGCGTAGAGGTAAATAGCCGCCCCCACGCCGCCGCTGCTGGCAAATGCCTCGGTCTTAGGGCGGTTTCCCTCGAACACGAGCCCCTCCATGGTCGCGTTGCCGACGTTATAGCCGCCGATCATCTGGAACGCCAGGACCACGGCGGCGTTGCGGGCCACCGCGTAATTCTGGCCCAGCGGCGCGGACAGCCGGAACGTCTTCTCGCCGATCTTTTCGATCAGGGTCAGGGGTTTGTCGGTGAAATTATACTGAGTGCGACTGTCCCTGATTTGCACGCCGTCGCCCACGCGAAACGCGGCTGCGTCGGCCACCACGATTTGACGATCGCCGGGGGCCGCATCCTGGGCCAGGCGGGTCTTCGCGCCGTCGCAGCTTGCCAGGATAGTTTTTCCGGGAGTGCCGATCAGGCGAACATTATTGCGAAGCGCCAGGGCGTTGCGGAGCAGATAGCGTCCCGGGCCGATTCGCACGGCGCCTCCGCCCCGGTCCGCGATCCGATCGATGCCCTCCTGGAGCGCGCGCTGGTCCGCGCCGACGATTTCTCCCTTCGCGGTCCCCACGCGAATTTCGCGCTGGGGAAATGCGGCCGGCTTCCTTGCCGCATGATCGCGGCTTGCCTCGACGGTTTCGGGAAGAAGGACCTCGGCCAACCCGGACCGGTAGTCGTCCACGTTGAGCTCATGGCCTTCACGCAGTTGGGTCATGCCGCTGGCGGCGAGCGTTTCGAGGAACGGCTCGAAGCGCCTGGCGGCGAGCTCGGCAAGACCGGGAGCCCGCGCCCGCTGCGCCCGGGCACGCTCCATAATGGCATAGTCCACCGACATCCGCGAGAATTGCACGCGCTGGAGAACGGCAGGCTCGTCGGCAGTCAGCTTTTCAGCCTCTTCCCACAAGGCGTCCGCTCGGGGGAGAAAATCGCCGTCGAGGTACGGGTTGACCGGCGTGCAATGGACGAACACGTGGGCGCTGTCTCGCTCGGCGCGATCGTGCAAGAGATCGAGATACGCGCGGACAGGCCGGGCCGCCTTGCCGTAGTACGCTTCGAGGAACTCGCTGACCGCGTTGGCTTCATCGTAGTCCGGGTTCCAGAGGAGCTTGGCCGTCAGGTAACCCCCCAAGGCCGCAAGCGAGCTGTGCGGCGTCTTGGGGCGCCCTGCTCGAAAACCCCTTTCACGTTGTTGGCCACGAACAAGCGGGTGTTCGGCTTGTGGACCCGCTGATTGGGAAACGGCAACAGGTAGTGGTCGAAATCGACCGCGTAGTCCCAGACCCACAGCCGCGGCGCGACTTTCGACCAGGCCCGAAGGTCCTCGCAAAACGCCCGATTGGCCGGGCCGTCGCACGTGGCCAGCGGGTGCGAGAAGCAGCACTCGATCGACGAGAGGCGGACGATGACGTTCGGCCGCGGCCGCATCCGTTTCGGCGCGCGGCGCGTCCAATGATAGGCCAGCGTCTCGATGGCCTTGCCGGGAAACTCCTTTTCCACGGCCTCGGCGACGCGATTCACCAGATTCAAGACCGGCGCGGCCTGAGTTCCTTCTCGTTGCGCCAAGGCCTGACAGCGAGGGCATTCGCAGGACTTGTCGGTGTCGTTCTGCGAGACGGAAAACACGGCGGCGCCGGGCTGGGCCCGCATCGCCGCGCGGATCTCTTCCGTGCAGAGCCGAATCACCTCTTCGTTGGTGCAACAGAGCTGCGCGTAGCCGGATTGCCGCTTGCCGCCCACGAGCGAGAAGTATTCCGGATGCGCGGCAAAGTACTTCTCCGGGGGCACGAGGCGGCAAAACGTGTGGACGAAGAAACCCTTGGCGAAGCCCACCTTCCCCCCGTGCCGGGCTTCCAGCCGCGCGCCGCTGGAGTTCATCCGGTTGCGGGCGCACCAGTCGCCGTCGAGACACTCGAAGGCGTACGGCTCGCGATATTCGAACACGGGGACCTTGGTTTCATTGAGCGGGCCGATCGCCACGCGGTTCTGCTTCGGGATACGGCTCACTCCCGGGGCAAACCAGCGGCAGCCGAGATGGTCCTCCAACAGCCCGTACACGCCGTACAGGACGCCGCGCAAGGCGCCGCCCGCGATCACCAGGTGCGGTCCCGCCGTGCGAATCACGTATCCTTCGTCACCCAACGGCTTGAAATCGATTCCCAGGGCAAGCTTTTCCAGCCGGCTGCTTCGGCCCAGGATGATCTCGTGGGCCGCCGTCGCTTCGCGATCGCTCGTGATCGGCAGCTTTGCGCCGGAGATCCGCGCGAAGAACATCTGAAGCTCCGCGGCGGCGTACGTCGTCGAGGGGGAGGCGCCGTCGGCGATCACAATACGGTAGTCCGATTGACCGTCGTGCGCCAGCACGATGTCGGCAGCCCGCAAGGAAGCCGCCAGGCACCAGTTGACGGCAAACAGGGAGAAAAACACGGCGTATCGAGGCATCGGTTGATTCCTTATCTGTTGAACGTTACAACGTCCATCCGCCGCCCCCAAATGACCGATTGACTTTGCGATCTACTTTTCCAGCGCCCGGGCCGCGCGGAGCGCGTCGGCGAGCTTGTCCACGGCTGCCGGGTCGAGATGCTGCTGGAGCAATTTCTGGGTCTCGACGAACATCGCGTCGATCTTCTGCTGAATGGCCGGGTCCGGCGAAATGGTCCTTCGCTGCGCGTCGGCCAGCTCCCGCGAGAAAACCTCGCGAGTCTTCAGCGATCGCACCTGGTCCAGCAGTTTGGCCGCCTCGTCCAGCCGCATTTCCTCCAGCCGTGCCCGGGCCTGGATCAAGAGCACTTCCCGCCGGGTGACCAGGTCTACCAGTTCTTCCTGCCAGCCGTTGAGGAAGCCTTCGGCCGCCAGGCGCTGGTCGTCGTCGGGGATCGGCGCGGTGATCTGCCGAGCGCGGCCGGGGACGATCGGCAGCCGGGCCAGGGACTGGTCGCCGCTTCGGACCAGCAACACCCGCAGCGGCTCCTTGGCCGGCGGCACGAGCAGGTTGCCTCGCCGGTCGCTGCGGCCCAACAACTCGCCGGCGGCCGAGCGCGGACTGTAGACGTAGACGTTGTAGCCGGCCAGCACCTGCTGCGGATTGCCTCGCGACTGGAGGGTGAGCGTGGTCGGTTGGTGCGGCGGGATGATGCCGATGGCCAACTGCTCGATCCGTCCGCGGCGTTTCTCCGACATCGGATTCCTCATGCCGGAATGGATCGCGCACTGCACTTCCTTATCGGAGATCTTTTCCACGGCGAAGAAGGTGAAGGGGATGGCGGCCAGGCCGGCCAAGCGGCCCTCGTGGTCGTTCTTGCGGATCACGGGCTGGAAGACGTTGCCGGGGCTGACGGGGGCCAGGGCCCCGGGATCGCGGGGCAAGGCCGAGGCCCGCAGCCGCAGCAGGGCCGTCTTGCGGTCGGCCGAGGCGATCAGCGCCAAGGGCGCGAAGGCCTCCCGCACGGCCCGCTCGGAGGCCTCCAGCAATCCGGCCGTTTGCCCCACCGGCCGGACCACGGGCGTGTTCCAGGTCCGCGTGCGGACATCCAGCTCCCGCGCCCGCACCCGGTATCCGCCCGCCGAGGCGGTAATCGTCAGCAACGTCAGCTTGTCGAGCTTCTCGATGTTCTTCGGCAGCTTCTCCACCGCCGGGGCGTCGTTGCCGGCCAACATCTGGCGGCCGATCGCCGCCGGAGCCGAGACCACGGACGCATTCCAGACCGCGCCCACGGTGACATCCAGCCGCTGGGACAGATCGCTGCGGAGGTCGGCAGCCAGGAGCGGCGTAAGCTCGGGAACCCGGTCCATTGCCATCCAGACCTGCACCTGGTACGGGGTCAACTCCCAGACCGAAGCCGCAGACTCGGCCGCCGCGGGGGCGACCGCCGCGAGCGTCGCGAGAACAACGGCGGCGAAGACCGAGAGCGCTGTCAGGCTGTTAGCCCCGGCGGCCACGCCGGATGCGCAAGGTAGGATGTAGGGTGGGACAAGGCCGCCGTAGCGGCCGCCGGCCCACCGAGAACCCGAAGAAATGGTGGGCCGGCGCTCGCTTGCGCGAGCTTGTCCCACCCTACCTACCCCCTCCCGGAGGAAGAGGGAGACGCGAAAAATGCCCGTCACGGTTTCCCCTCCTCCGTCGGATCTTGGACCTGGACCTTCCAGGACTCGACGCGCTGATAGAGCGTCACGGGACGCGGGCCGACGCCGGACAGGCGCCGCCGGTAGGCGAAGAAGTCGGTCAACTGCCAGAGCGGCACCACGGCCACCTCGCTATGGGCCAACTGGTGGATCTGGCGAAGCTTCAGTCCCACCGCAGGCCAGTCGGCCGCCTGTTCCAACTGCTTCAAGGCCAGGCTCATGTAAGGGCTGCAGCTTCCCGCCAGCCCGTCGCGGTCCAACAGCCGCCGCGCATCGACCACCGGCTCCCACATGGCCAACTCCGCATAGAGCAGGTCGATCTTGTCGTTGAGCCGGGCGGGCACGCCGGCCGGCAGCTCCTCGAGGTTGACGGGAATGCCCACCAAGGCGAGATGCTTCTTGATCGCCCCGGCCGCGAGCCGGGCGATGGCGTCAGCCGGGTAGGCCAGCACCAGCGAGGGCATCTTCTTGAGCGTCTGCCCTTGTTTCTTCTTCGCCTCGGCCAGCTCGCGGAAGGCCACCTTGGCCAGGCCGATGGCCAGCCGCGGATCGTAGGGGCGGGGATCGATGGAGTGGTCGTAGGCGTAATCCAAGGGGTCGTCGCGGGAGACGCCCGGCGAGAACGGCCCGCTGGCGAGCTGGAAGCCCGGCTGCTGTTTCCCGCCCGTCATGGCGTCGAGGATCGCCTTGCGATGGATGCCGTAGACCAGGGCCCGGCGGAAGGTGCGGCTGCTGACCAGCGGACGCTCGAGGTTCGGCACGAGGCAGTGTACCAGCGGCACGGCATAGGGCTCGACCACCACTCCGGGGATCGCCGCCAGCTTGCCAATTTCCCAGGGATTGACCCGGTCCAGCACGTCGATTTGTCCCCGTCGCAGGGCTTTGATCCCGTCGCTGGCGGAAGGGAAATAGCGCTCGACGATTTCCTTAGGCTGCGACGGGCGGGCCGCGAAATAGGCCGCGTTGGCCGTGTAGACCGCTTCGCCGGCGAGCAGGGCGCCGCGGGTGGCTTGCATTTTTTGTGGTGCAGGCGTCTCGCCTGCCCGCAACAATGCAGGCGGGACGCCTGCCCGCAACAATGCAGGCGTCTCGCCTGCCCGCAACAATGCAGGCGGGACGCCTGCACCACAAGGGTAGTCGAGCACGTAGGGCCCGTTGGTTGCCTGGCCGAGGTCCGAGTCCGGCTCGCGGGAAGGCGCCACCACGCACTGCAAGAGGGCTTCCGGCCGGACGTGCGGACGACGCAAGTCGATCTCGACTCCATAGACCCGGTCGACCGACACGCCGGCGAAGATCTCCGCCCACTGGATGCGATAGGCCGGATCGCCCGGGTCGGCCATGGCCAGCAGGCGTCGCGACAGGTCGTATCCGCTGAGCGTGCCCGGCCCGTTGGACCAGCGCAGGCCGCGTTTCAGTTCGAAGTGCAGCCGCAGCCCCAGCTCCTCGACTTCCATCTCGCCCATCGGACAGAGGTACTTGCCGCCGTCGCTGCCAGGGCCTTGGAACTCCATCAGCGTGCGGTAGATCAGCCGGCTGCTCCGCCGCGCCGCCCAGCTTTGCAGCGAGCCGGGCGCGGGAAAAGGGGACCGTTCCCATTGGTGTGTCCACACTAGCCCGAAGCGCCAGCGAGGGATCAGGTTGCGACCCTCGCTTGCGCTTCGGGCTGGTGTCGCTCCCGGCGACGTAAAGTGAATCCTCTTTTCCCGGCGGCCACGCAGGCTCGGTCACGCCCACGACCACGCGGGGATACTTGGCCGTGATCGCGACCAGAAGCTCCTTGGCGCCGGGTGTTGCCGGCCAGACCTCGACCAGTTTCCGGCCCGACCGATCGGCGTCGCGCAGGCGGCCCTCGTCCAGGGCCTTGCGGGCCTCGACGGCCAGCGCGGCGGCTTGCTCCTTCAGCCGCGATTGCCAGACCGCCACCACGGGATGCTGGGGCTCGATGGCTGCCAGGGCGGCCGTCAAGCCGCGGATCGCCGCATAATTCTCCTCCGCCTGGTACTTCGTGCAAAGCTTGTCGGTGACCACTCCCAGGGCGCCGGAGAGTCCCGGCCGCTGGGGATCGAAGTGGTGGATCTCCCGCAGCCGGACCAGCGCCGCGTCGAACTCGCCTTTCCGGGCCAGCGCCTTGGCCTCCTCGAAGAGAAAACTCTCCAGCGCCGGCTCCAGTCCCGGCATCTTGGCATACTTTTCCTGGAGGAAGGCGAAATAGTCGTAGGCCTCGTCGAACTTGCCGGCCTTGACCAGTTGGTTGGCCTCGCTCAAGACCATCTGCTCGAACAACTTAACCTTGACAATCGCTTTCCATGGGACCTCGAACTCCTTTTCGGGCCGGTCCAACAACCGCAGCTTGAGCTTCTCTTCGGGGGCCGGCCGCTGGGGTGCCTGGCGGTCGGGCAGGTCCAACGTCCGCACCTTGAGCACGGCGTTGTCGTTGTCCTTGTCCAGCGTGATCTGGTCGTAGGGATCGAGTTGATAGAGCGGCTCCGCGGCCGACGCCCGCCCCACGGCCGCCAACCAGGCCGCAAGGCAGACGGTCAGGGCCAAGGCAATGCGAAGTGGAAGGCTAGGGTCTCGCATGGCTTGGCAATGCTCAAACTATTCGCTGCACATGGAACACGTCCAACCGACGCCCGAACTTGAACCCCACCTGGCGAATCACGATGTCGTCCACAACACAACGCCTCCGTTGGCTCATTGCATTGAAGGCGTAGGGTGGGCTTTAGCCCGCCAGCACGACCCTCCCGCCTCCTCGCGTCCCTTGCACTGCCCGATTCCATGACGTGAAGGCGGGCTAAAGCCCACCCTACATCGGCTAGCCTACTCGTTACTTCGGTTTCCCTACCAGATACAACGTGCCGTCGCGGCCGGCCAGCAAGAGCTGGTCGCCGTAGAGGACCGGGCCGCAGCCCAGGGGGCATCCCAGGTCCTCGACGGCCGCTTCTTTGCCCGATTGCGCATCGATCGTCCACACCGTGCCCGCAACGGAGGCCAAGACGTATCGCCCGCCCGACTCCGCCGGCGCCGGCCAACGGGCCGTGGGCTAGCGGAACCTGCCAGAGGAGCTTCTCATCGGCCGTGAGGCAGTAGAGCTGGTCGTCGTCGGTGGCCAACAATACCCGCTGGCCGATCCGTCGCGGCCCCCAAACCGAGCGGCCACTCAACGGCCACCGCTTGCCGCGGGACAGCTTGGGAAGCTCGTAGGCCACAAGCGTATGGGCGTCCGCGGCGTAGACCACGTGGCCGACGGCCGCCAGCGGCGCGACGATCGGTTCCGGCGTCGTCGCCCTGTCGGCGACCGCCAGGTTGGGCTTGGGCAGCGCCTGGATCGTCACGCGATAGAGGTTCGTCCGGCCGTCGGTCACGGCGAACTCGTCGGGGCCGAGCACGGCCGGCTCCCGCCAGGCCAACGATACGCCGCTTTCCAGCCGCGGCTGGAAGGGCTCGGCCCGGCTGGCGCCCGATGCCGGGTCCAGGAGCAAGACCTGCCCGGCCTTGGTTGGGGCCAGGAGCCCTCCGGCGAAATTCACCGGGCGACAGGCCAACGGATCGGGCAGCGCCAGCCTGATAAAGGGGTCGGGAGTCTTGGTTGGGTCGGAAACCACGGTCGAAGCAGAATCCTTAGCGAGAACAAAGACTGCCGACCCCTTTCTCGCGGCCAGCGCCAGCAGGCCGCCGTCCAGCCGCACCACGTCGCTGACCGGCTGGCGGACCTCGGCCCTCAGCAGTACGGCCGCCGGCTGGTCGATTATTCTCCCATCCTTCAGGGCGGCGTCGTCGAGCCGGAAGCAGCTCCCCGCGGCAGTAACCGCGGTGATCTGCCGGCTTGTCGGGTCGAGGATCGGCTCGCCCACCAGGAGATTGGCCAGGCCCGTTTCCCAGTAGGCTTTGTCCTCCGCGGCCAAGGCGCTGACCAGCACGCCGGACATGCCGTCCCTGCGCCGCACGTGGAAGACGGTCTGGCCGATCGCCACCAGCGGCTGGAGCGTCGTCGAGGCCTCGTCCTGGATGCCCGTCGGCTGCAACCGGCCGCGGGACGACTGCACGTCGTAGCGGGTCAATTGGCTGTCGGCCATCAGCACTTGGGCGCCGAGCAGGAAGGGAAAGCGGACCAGGCTCCCGGGCCCGCCGCCGGAGGGCGCCGAGTCGGTGGCCGCAACTCCTTCGCCCACCCGCACCAGCGGTCGCTTGGGATCGGAGCCGCTGACGTTGAACACGCCGAGGCTGCCGGTGTCGGTGACCACGAGCACGCGGAGATCGGACACCACCAGCGGCGTGACCACGTGGCCCTGCAAGCGGATCTCCTGAAGCGGCTGGCTGCGGTCGCCGTCCACGTTCAGCACGCGGAGCCGCGACTCGGCGGCGCGGTCGTTCTCGGCGACGATCAGGAAGCGGCTCACCAGCACCGGCGGCGTGACGATGTTGCCCGGGGCATGGCCCAGGTAGACCACCTCGCGGGCCCGGCCGCTGTCGGCCGAGAGGACGTACAAGTTGGAGTGTTCGGCGACCTGGTAGATCGTCGATCCCCGCGGGTCGACGGCGGGCGCGACGCGCAGCGGCTGCGGAATCTGCACGTAGCCCGACGACTTGCCCGACTCCAGGTCGATCGACACCAGCCGCCCGGATCGCGCGGCCACCAGCACCCGGCTTAGGGTGATCACCGGATAGGCGTCGAAACGCTCGCCGATCGGCTGCCGCCACCGCAGCTTCCCGGTTGCCGCCTCGACCCGCAGAACCGCGCTTCCCGCGGCGTCGACCAGAAGCGCGTCGCTCGCAGGCTGGTCGTCGACGGCGGTCGGCGGGAAGGGGGGAGTGCGGTCGTTTGCCTCGATGCCCGCCCAGCGCCGCCAGAGCACCTTGCCCGTCGCCGCCTCCAGCCCCCAGACCGCTTCTCCCGCGCGCACGAAAATCACGCGGCCCCGGCTTTCCGGCGGCAGGCTGCGGCTTTGCCGCGCGGCCAGCGCCACGGCGACCGCGATCCGGCCGGCCGGGTCCGTCGTCTCGGCCGCACGCTCCCGCCGGACCCACTTGACCGCCGCCCGCTCGGCCTGCGAGACGGCCCGCACCGCGGCCTGCAGCTTCGCGTCGGCCGCCAGGCTGGGATACTGCTTGAGCAAAGCGTCGCGGATCCGGTAGGCCTCGACATTCTTCCCTTGGCGGACCGCCGCCTTCATGCCTGCCACCGTCTTGTCCAGCTCCTTGCCGCGGTCGATCTGCCGCTGGGTCAAGGCCAGCACGGCCTCGATGTCAGTCAGCCTGGTCGCCGGGCGGGCCGAGGGTGAAATGAACTTCTCGACCAGCGCCAGGGTCCTGCGGGCCCGGTCGACCGTGGCCTGATCGAGACTTTTCTGCGCGGCGCCGGCCAGGCCCTCGGCAATTCTCGGCAACAGGCTCACGAGTTCCGCCTGCGACTCGCTCCTGAACTCCCCTTCCGAGGAGATTTTCTTCAGCACCCGATCGGCCGTCTCCAGCGACCGGGCCCAGTCGGTCGAGCCGTCGGTTGCCTGGCGCATCTCGGCCAGCCCGCGGTTGACCCGGGCGAGGCTGGCACCGCTGTGCTTAGGATATTTCTCCAGGAACTCGTCGTACTTGTGGATCGCCTGCGTGAAGGAGCCTTTGGCGTAGTCGTCGCTGGCCTGGCCGAGGATCTCGTCGGCGCCTTGCCTGGAGAACCACCAGATCAGCCCACCGCCCGAGAGCAGGAAGCACAACAGGGCCCCGCCGCCGACCAACATCAGCGCGGAATCCCAGCCCTTCTTCGACCGTTTCTTTTTCTCGCGACCCTTTTTCTTCTCCGGCGTCGCCAGGGGACCGGCCAGGGTCGCGGCCTCGGCATTCATCAACCCGTCCAAGGGCCCAAGTCCCATGCTGCTGGATAATTCCGGCAGCTCTTCGTCCAACAGCGAGCCGCCAGCCGGTGAAGGGGGAGGGCCAGACGCGGAGAGTGGGGGACGCGGAGACGCGGAGACCGAGGGAGGGGGAGATGACGCTGGTTTCGTTGCTGCGGTGGTCCCCGCGTCCCCGCGTCTCCCCTTCTCCGCGTCTCGTCCTGCCGGCGCGGCAGGCGGGGCCGGCGTCTCCTCCCGTAGCGTCAAATCCTCCAGTGGGGCCAGATCCTCCAGCGGGGCCAAACCCGCCGGCTCATCCAGCGGAGCCAGCTCATCGGGCTCATCGAGAGGGACCAGTGCCGCGGGCTCATCCAGGGGAAGCAGTCCAAGGTCCTCGTCGTCCGCGGCCTTCTTCGGTCCCGCCGAAGGTTTCGGCTTGGGCTGGTCCTCGACGCGCCCCGGCGACTTCGAGCCCGCGCTCAACAGCCGTTGGGCCAGGGCGGGCGTGAGAATGCCTTTCTCGATCAGCAGCTTCGCCACCGCCGAGGCCGCGATCGGCCTGGCCGACTTGCTCACCTGGCTCCTGAGGCTCTCCAGGATCTTGGCCGGCAGCAGGTCCTTTTGTTCCAGGACGGCGAGAAATTCTTCCGCGGAAATCATGAAACCAGTACCAGAACCCGGGATCGGCTCGATCACTACGAGTAGGGTGGGACAAGCTCGCGCAAGCGAGCGCCGGCCCACCAATTCTACTGCCGGTGGGCCGGCGGCCGCCACGGCGGCCTTGTCCCACCCTACCATCGCTGGACGGTTATTCCTTGGCCGATGCCTATCGGAAAGTCTGCTCGATCACGTAAAAGGAGTACCCGTTGCCCTCCGCCTGGATGCCGAAGACGGTCGTCGGCACGCCGGCCGAGCCGTCGCCGGCACGGGCCTTTTCCATCGACCAGAGCTGCTTCTCGATCGCCACGGGCAGGAACTTGAGGATCAGCCGGCCTTGGCACTCGACTTTCGCCCGGGCCAACAGCTCGCGGTCGGCCTGCTCCAGCTCGCCACGCCGCCAGGTGAGGTAGTAGCGCTTTTCCTTGATCCGCCGCTCCGATCCGCTGGTCAGGCTGGGCCTTGGAGAGGTTGTAGGCATACTGCACCTTGTTGCCCGGCAGCAAGACGCCCAGCTCGATGCCGAAGAAGTCCAACTGCTTGGCATAGGCCTCCAAGGTATTGTCGCGAGGGAAGCGGAGCTCCCAGTGGCGCGGCCGGCCGCCGCTGCCTGTGCCCGGGCCGACGCCCGTGCCCCGCCCCGTGCCGATCCCGCCTCCCGTGCCGCCGCCGCGGCCGGGGTTCGTGCGGTCGAGGTTCGCCGGGTCGTCCAAGAGATCCGCACGGTCCTTGACGGCCGAGGCGACCATCGAGAGCGTGTCCTTCAGCTCCGGCTCCTGGAGGTTGGTCTCCTGGGCCACTTCGTCGGTGGCCGGCTGATCGAGGTCCGTGCCGCCCCCGCCCGCCGGTCCGCCGTCGCCCGTGCCCACCTCGTCCATCACCACCGGCACGGCGACCTGGCTGGTATGGATGCGGTTGGACAACCAGACGATGAACATCAGCGTGACCGAGCTGCCGACCAGGATCAACAGCGCCACCAACATGCTGGCCACGCGATCGTAGGACGAGATCCGCAAGGCCGCCTTCGGCTCGCTTTGGCCTCCCGCTTCCTCGGCGGACCGGTCGATCTTGCTCACGATGTGGCCGCTCACTCTTCCAGATCGGCGTCCGGCCGGACGGCCAGATACCAGGCTTTGAAGGTCTCGATCGCCTGCTTCCGCTGCTCATCGCGGGGCAACGCCGGGGCGGGCGGAAGATGCAACTGCCGGCTGATTCGCCGCAAGGCCTCCCAGGCCTCGTGCACGACCTCCGCATCGCTGTCCTTCATGGCGAAGATCAAGGTCGGCACGTTGTCCAGGTCGTTGCCTTGGGCCAGCAGGCTGACCGCCGCCCGCCGCGCTTCCGGAGTCGTCCCCTCGGCCAGCCGCCGCAGCTTCTGGGCGTGCGTCGAAAGCAAAACCTGCGTGTCGGCGGCCGAGAGCGCCGCCAACGACTCCATCTTCTCCGCCAGTCCGGCCTCCTCGGGATTGTCGATCGCGGCCAGCAACTGCTCCGCCGCCTCCAGATTGGTCGCCGCCACCACGTTGCCCTCCCGCACCCGCGGCGAATCGGTATCCTTGGGCAGCCCCTTGCCGCCCACCAGCCATCCGCTCCCATAGTTGCGGGCCTTCTCGATCGACTTCTTCGTCGACCGCAGCAGGAAAAGGCAGCCGAAAGCCGTGTCGGGCACTTTCCCGGCCTGGGAGTTCCAGCTCCCATCCGCGGCCTGCGACTTGATGAGGAAGTGGGCCGCGTCGGAGTACCACTTCTGCCCCGAGTCGATCTCGCCCTCGGCCAATTCGCGGAAACTCGAGTATCGCTCCAGGGCATACAAGTAGTAATGGGTGAATCCCGGCGGATCGATCTTGTAGTTGGCCCGCAGCCAGCGGTTGGCCCGCGCCTCGGTCTGCTGAAGCTGCCGCGGATCGATCTGCGTCTTTGCCGCCCGCTGCGCCTGCTGCTGGCCGACTTCCTTCAGCGCGGCGGGGAGATCGCCCTGCTGCTGCTTTTTCTTCATCGCGTCGTTCATCCCCAGCAGATCGGCGCAGATATAGGCGATCCCCGCCCCCGCCGCCGTCATGCTGTTCTTCACGTCGCTCTGCTTGACCAGGCCGGCCCCCTTCGATAAGGTTCCCTGGTAGCCGAACCCCCCGCTGGGGTCTTGGGTCTTGATGATCCAGGTGGTGACCGCCTCGATCGAGTCCTGCGGCACGGCGATGCCAACCTGCTGCGCTTCCCAACAGGCGAGCACCGCGTACTGGGTCATCGACGTATCGCCCGTCGGCTTTTCCGGGTATCCCCAGCCGCCGTGCGGCTTCTGCTTGGCCACCAACGCCTTGAGCAAGAAGTCAATGTCGCTGCTGTTGTGGCCCGGATCAACTTCGCACAGCAGGATGATCGCCAGGCCGAGGTTGTAGATCTCCGTGGCATGGTCGCTCAGTTCGATCTTCGCCGGATCGCCGCCCGCGGCGCGAACCGCGCCGCGGATCTTCTCCACGGCGGCGACCACCTGGGCGTGTTTGGCGTCGGCCCCGTTCTTCAACTCGACCAGCGCTACCAGGGCCAAGGCCCCGGTCCGTGCCTCCGAGCCGGCCGACTTCTCCAAGTAGCCGATTCCCCGGGCGATGGCCCGCTTCACTTCAGGACTATTGGCCGTCAACGTTATTGCCCGCCCGAAGGAAGGGCCTAGGGCGAGCACGATTCCCGCCAGCCACCAGACCAGCGGCAGCCATCGCCAACGACGATGAACGTGACGGACCATGCGACAATCCTTCCGACTTGGGGTCCGCCGAATGCCATCCGGCCCTCCGGGAAAGAAAGGTTGCCGGCAAGAGCGCAGCGACGAGGCACGCCCCCCCCACTGTGCCGATAGTAAGCCCGTGGCCCTTTCCTGTCAAGCAATTGCGTTGCAGGAAGGGTTTCCCCGGTCAAGAGCACAAGGCGGGTTGCAAAACGCTCGCTGATCTGCGATACTGAGGTCTCGGGCGGGTCCTTCCGCCCAGGCGTTTCGGGGCGTGGCGCAGTCTGGCTAGCGCGTCTGAATGGGGTTCAGAAGGTCGCAGGTTCGAATCCTGTCGCCCCGACTAAGAAAAGCCTTACGTAGCAATGAGTTGCGTAATGCTTTTCTGTTGGCACAGAAGGGAGGATAGGTGCTGGGGTAACACCGGGGTAACTTTTGGCGGAAAAACGGGGTCCGGGACGACGGAAGAGATAGGCCGGAAGAGGGGAGGGCCGGCGGAGTCGTCCTGGTGGACGTCGACCAGGTCCAGGTGGTAGGCGAGGAAGAAAACCTACCCCTAATGGTAGGCGTCGTCCAGAATGCTCTACGTGCCCCGTGGTGGCGTTGTCGCCCTGGACGTGCTAGGAGTCGAGCCGGCCGCCGATCGCACGTCCACGGGGCACTGACGAGTCCGGTTCCTAGATGCGAGACACGCCACGCATGGAGCTACCACAAGCCGCCGCTGGCACGTCGGGCAGAGGTATTCGGCCACGCGCTTGAAGATGATCTCCTGCACCTTCATCGTCCGTCCTGCTTTAGCAACCTCCGCAGCAGCCGACGAGGCGAACGCGAACCGCGAACGTGCCCCACGGGGGCAAGGCCGACCAATACGCGGGCCACGTCGTATGCAGCTAGGGCCTGCTCGATTTCTCTCTCCATAGCGGCCGATCGCTGGGGCTGTCGAGGCGCGTTGCTCGTGCTGGTGGCCATCGTGGTGATCCTCGCTCGAAAAATGAAAAAGCGCCCGGGCCAGCCGGCCGTCAAGGCAATCGACCGACCGACCCGGGCTAGGGCGCGTTCCCTACGCCCTATTCGGGATTTGCGATAAACGGGCCAGAGAATTTTCTCACGTGAGTCGGAATCGGTTCGCCACGCAGTTCGCGTGGGGAAGGCGGGTCGGGCTGCCGGCTAGTCTGGTTGCCGATTCGCGGCCGGGGTTCCGGCGGAGTCGGGTCCAGACCGAACAACGCCGCGTGCTGCCGGCGGAGGTTTACCAGCCGCTCGCGTGCCTGATCGACGGCCTGCTTGGAAAAACGTTGCTGATTGACCGCGGATTCGAGTCGGGAATCCTCATGCTGGCGCTCCACGGCCAGCCGATCGGTTTCGCAACGAAACTCCGCAAGGGCTTCCCCGGCGTCGGCCTGATCTTGCTCTTGCGAGTCCGACCATTCGGCCGCCGCTGCCAGTTTCACGGCCTGCCCGACGATTTCCGCGTCGGCCTGCAATTGCTGGGGGCTGATTTCCAGCCGGCCCAACAATTGGAGCAAGGTTTCTTCGTCGCCGGGCTCGGGATCGGCGGCGCGCTGCAGCAACAGCAGGTACAACTCGCGGTCGCTCGCGGTTTCGGCCGCCTTGGATTCGGCAACGCGGCGAACCAGAGCAAGGGCACGTTCAACAATCGTCGGCATGATTTCTTGTCTCCGAAGTGAGGGAAAAAACAGGAATCGGCTACCGGCCCCGAATCAGGCTTTGCATTTCGTCGTACATCAAGGCGGGGGCCCGGGCCGCGTACTCGCGTTCCCGTTGCTCCACTTCCCGTCGCCGGGTGTCGGCGGAAATCTGGTTGCAGACGGCAACGAGGTTTCGCTCCCACGGCGACAAGCTCGCGGCCACGGCCGGGCTCATGCCCGCCGAACCCGGCGTAATCGCGTGCTGAATTTGCGGAAACTTGTCATCGCTTGCCCGCTTTTGGGCGTCCTTGCTTTCCTTGTCCCACTGTTGAAGCAAGGGTTCAATCCACGCCAAACGACTTGCGACCGTGAATTTCTCCCGGCGGACCACGGCAAGAATTTGCTGTTCGATTGCCTGAAGTCCGGTCGAGGGGTCGCCGTCGCCTTGACCGTCCAGGTCCGTTGCCGGCTCGGCGTCCGGCGATTCGCCGCGGGAAAGTTTCAACTCGCGGCGGAGTTGCGCCCGCATTTCGTCGCGGGTCGTTTCGTGGGAAGAAAACGCGATTGACATTTGCGAGTCCTTTTCGTTTCGAGGTTTGCCGGCCGGGCCGGCGGGTGAGAAAACGAGTCAGTTCCCGGCCAGCACAACGGCCGCCGGTAGGATTTCCAGGTCGCCGGGCAACAGCCCGGAATCGTCGCCGCTGTCGAGGACGCATTGGAGTCGATCCCGCTTGGCTTCCAATCGCTCGACAACCATCGCCGCGTGCCGATCGTCGGGCAGAGGTTCAATTGACAGGTCGATGGTCGCCGCGCCCAGGGCCATTTCGAGCACACTCATGGGCGACCCGGCCGCGTCGTCCTGCCAATGTCGTTCCAGTCTCTCGATTCGACTCTTGAATGTCATTTGTCTACGACCGTTACGGCCGCCTCCAGGGCTTCCAGTCTTGCAATCAAGTCCGCTTCCACGATGGGGCCTAGCGCCCTGTCGAGTAGCAACCGGGCCGCTGTCAGGCGGTCAGAGTCTTTGCGCCCAGCAGCATGATGTAGCGAATCACCAACACGGCCGCGTCAACGTCGTCATCGGTAAGCGACTTCATCAACCTGGCACGTCGCCGGCCGACTTCCGCGGCGTAGGGGTTGCCCGGGCCTGGACGGCACCCCTTGACGAATCGCCCTCGCTGATCTCGACCGGGGTGATCGCTGGCGGTTTGTCTGCCGTTTGGTGACGGGGCCGGATCGCTCATTTCATTCCCCCCGCCGGACTGGCAAACCGGCTGCTACTGGTGAATCCATCCGATGCTTTCCTGCCTGAAGCCCGGGAAAAATCAGCGGCCGACGAAAAGGTTGCGCCATGGTTGACATGCGGGGCCGCCTGGAACGCCTCGTTGATCTTCCACCAGGCCACGCTCATCGCCTCGCAAAACGCCTGTCGCGTCGCACCGCTGCCCACGGCCTTGGCCACGTCGGCATGTAGGCCGTTGCTCCCACGAGCCCACGGCGGCCACCACAACAGACCTCGGCCGCCGACCACCGGCGCCGATCGCAGCCAGGATTGGAGCGAAGGATTCGCCTCGACTAAATTTTCCCAAGTGGGAGAACGGGGATCAGGATTCACGTTTTTCCTCCTGAGAAATTTTCTGCCGGAGGAGAAGATTCGGTCCGGTTCGGCAACCGGGACAACGCCAATCGCCGTAGGCGTCGCCACTGGGCAAGCATCCGTGGCGGCCACCATCTATTGCCGCAGCGCAGGCAAACCCAATCGCTCGGCTTGGGAATCCCCCAGAATCCGCGAGGCAAAGTCCATTTTCTGCCCGGGCGGATAAATTTTTCGCAACTGGGGCAGAACGGAGAATTTTCCGTCGCATCGGCCGCGGAACCGGAAAAATTTTCTGCGGAGGGGGTCTGCGGTTTTTCTTCTTGAGTCGTCATAGTTCCTGCCTGATATGGTTCAACTGCGTCCCGCTGCTATCCATGCTTCAGTCCCGGCGCATCGGACCGGGACGCCCTTATATAAGGGGCGTCCCGTACCCGATGCGCCGCAACGGGACGGTTTTCGGGAACCGTTGCGTCCCGTTGCGTCCCGTTGCTCATTTTAACCCTCTTCCGGGGCAATGATGTACGTGTCATAAAACCGGCCGTTGTCTTTTTTCAGCTTTCCGTAGAAGCGAATCGTTTTGTCGTTCAGGAGCGAAGCCCACGCAAAACCGAATCTTTCACTACGGATTTTGCTGTCGTTGCGGATTGCGGTCTGAGTTTCTGGATTTTTCAACCGCATCATGGCCTGGACGATTTCTCGCCGATCCTCGTCAAGCCGAACATCCCGCCCTTCTTTCGCGGTCCGATCCCGCGGCCGCTGGAGTTTGCGAGGATCGGCGGAGTCCAACTGCCAGACCGGGTAGGTCCAACGGATGCTGATTGGCTCGACCGGCGGCCAGCTTCGGACCACGGCCTCGATTACGGCAACGTCCTCTTCCTCGTGTGCCCTGATAATCAGGTGGGTGTCGGCCGCTCTACTCTGACTGCCGGCGCCGGAGCCCACGTCGGTCGTTGACTTGGCGCTCTGGTCGCCCTTGGAAGCATGATGCACGTTGACCCAGGCCGATTGCAGGTGGGCCGTGTAGCAGTCGATGCGGTTGTAGAGCGCCATCACCTGCGCGTTGTCGTTCTCGCTGAAGCCCAGGGGCAGAAAACGATACCAGGCGTCCAAAATGACCAGGGCATACCGACCAGGCTCTATCGACTGAATGAACGATGCCAGCGTAATCAGGTCCGCCCCCACGCCGCGGAGAGGCAGCACGTCGATCGTGTCGAGGACCGCACGGTCGAGCCCCATCGCATCGGCCACGGCTGGCAGCCGGTGGGCGATTACCTCCGGGTGTAGCTCGCCGTCGATGATGAGTACGCGGCCGGGCGTGCTTGGGAAGGTATCCAGCCAGGTCGAGCCGGCCCCAACCGTCAGGGCCAGACTGTTGAGAAGCCATGACTTTCCCCTCTTGGGTGCAGCTACCACGTTCATTGTTTCGCCGACTCGCAACAGCCCCTCGATTACGGCGGGCCGTAGCGTGGGGTGAGCGGTGACAAGTTCCCGGACCGTGCAAGGCGCGGGAATGATCGGCCCGTCTGCTTCGTCCAAAGGGCTGCCGTCCTGCCGGCGGAGCTTACTTCGTGGCAGGTCGATGGTAGCGTGTTGGCCCTGGTCACTGACAAAATGGACTGACAAGGAATCGCCGTTGTCGCTCACCACGTCGCCGTAGTTACCACGGTCCAGGGCCTTGACCACCGTGCCCACGGGGATCGGCGTGCGGATCGCGGGTGCGGCATGGTGCTGTCGGTCCCTCCATCCGGGCTCTAGCACATCGCGCAGGTCGTGCCAGCCCTTCCCGGAGCAATGATCGTGGTGGCACTTTGCATCAAACGCGCCGCTTTGAAGCTGGACGATAGCCGCTGATTTGTCAGTGTGCTCGGGGTTCCAGGGGCAAATATCGAAGATCCATCGCCGGCCGCCCTGCCAGGGCTCGGGGCCGGAGATTCCCGAGCAGTGCTCGGCAATCCATAAGTCAAGATCAAAATGGCCGTTGTGCTGGCCACGTGAGGCGGTAGGCTGCCGTTTGGGGGCATCGGCGGCGACCGTCGCGGCCAGCGATTCAAGGAGATCAGAGGGCACCACCACGGGCTCGGCCGGGGCCTCAAGAATCCGGGACATGCGGTGCGGTCGCTCGCGTGTGCTGTCGCCCTTGGCAGCCGGCGTGCCGTACAATTTCCAGATCCGGGCCGGGTTGCCAACGGTGCTGTCGATCTTCAAACTGTCGCGGGAAAATGTCACTCCCAGGGCGACGAGGCAACGGTTGACCAGTCCGCCATCGTCGGCCGGCAAGTCCACGCGGTAAAGCAGGTGGCCGCCGTTCCCTGAGTCCGCCAGGATCGGGTCGGGCCAGCCGTAGGACCCCAACCAATCGCGGATTTCGGCCGCGCGGACAAGCGCGGATTCATGCTCGGCATTGGTTGAGGAAATTCCGGTGGGGCGCTCGGGGTCGATGTCGATCAAGAGCCATCGCCGGCGGAGGATCGCCGTGTCGCTCGTACTGAAGTCCTTCAGTGCGGGCTCGATACGATTCAGCCGGCGAGCGAGCAGGTCCGGGTTGACCACGTTGGGCACGATGTACGCGCCCGTTGCACGCGGAATAGACCATGTGGCCTCGGCCAGCTTTCGCCAGTCGTCAAAGTAGCCGGCCTCGGTGTGCGGCGCACGGTAGGTGTCGGTTCGCGCCGAGAATGCGTAATTCTGTCACGGCACCCGGCGGAAAGAGCAATTCGCACGTGCGGACGATTTCGGCCACGGCCTGCTTGTGCTCGGCTTGCTCTTGCTGTCGTTCAGCTACTCGCTTTGCCGCGGCGGTCTGCGGTGCATGGCCGTTGCCGCTGGCCGTGCCGGCGGGCGAGGTGGTGGTGGCGTTGGCGTTGGGCGTCATGCCTTAGCTCCGCTTGGAGGAGAGGGGCGGAGACTACTGCCTTGCGCCTTCTTGAACCAATCGATCCACGTCGGACTGGCGGAACCGGACCGACCTGCCGATCTTGATGGGCCGAAGATGCTGCCCGGTCATGCACCACTTGCGGAGGGTCTGCGGGGCCAGTGAGAGGGTGAGCGCCGCCTGCTTGACGGTAACGAGTTTGTCTGAGGACATTTGGGGAAGCTCCGAAGTGACAAGAGAATGCGTGTCAACACTTGGAGCATATCAGAAATTCGCCTGTGCGCATCAGACAATTCTTCAACAAACCCTGGTCGCCCATTATGGGCTACCAGGCTTAACGCCAAGCGCCGCAAGGCGCTGCGAATTCTCTCGGCAGAGGGAAGTTTTTTTGCAGCGTGTCTCTTGCCGGCCTTGGACTTCTCGGCGTCCGGTCTCAAGAGCGTGTGGATTCGCTCCGCTGCCAAGCTGTTGCTGATGCGGTACACCTCGGGCAGAGCAAGATAACGCGAGTGAATCTCTTCGTCCGAAACGAGGGCCCGGTCGTGGTTGGACTTCTTAACCGATGCTCTGAGGCGTTCCAACCACTGATCGGCGTCCACGCCGGCAGCCCGCAAACTGCCCATCGTCATAAACCCCAACAGCCACGAGTTCTTGCAAGCCGTCAACAGGTCGCCACGCTCCGCAGCCCGTGCGATGCGATTGGAAAAAAACAGGGTGTTTCGGCCCATTGGGTCGGTCGGGTCGGCCTTGGCCGTCAGCAAATGAACGAACCAGTCGATCCCTGCATCATCGCCTGCCGTCTGGCCTGCATCATCGTCTGCCGGCCGTGCTGCGTGCGCGCCGGCCTTGGTGCTTTTCTTCGCTGGCCTTTGGGCCATATCAGAGACTCCCTTCTTGGATTTGCTCGGGTTTCGCGGCCGTGTCACCTGCTCTTCATCATGCCGTCGCGGCCAAGGGTTCCAGCCGCACGATATGGACCAGGGCCACGGTGGTCAGGCGGTCGTACAGCGGGGGCTGCCGTTCGCGCTCGCTGATCCCTACCGCGGCCGTCCGGCGCCCGACCATGACCAGTTCCGGGTGTCGTATCTCGTAGCTCGTGCCGTCCGTCAGATGAATGCGGAAGGGCTCAAAGGGCTGTCGGCGTAGTTGTTCCCACAAGGTTTCTGGGGGCATGGATCATCCTTTCTGTGCGTCTGAGGTAATGAGGGCCTGGGTTGCTCCCGCTTGTTCCCTGGTGGCCGTGCTGCCGTTGCCGGCGGCCGAGATGCCGTCGCCACCGACTTCGATCTTGCCGGCCTGCATCATGGCGACCGATGCCCGGGAAACCGCGTCCTTCACCGGGTCCATTTGCAACCTCGAATAGATTTGCGTGCTCTTCAGGTCCGCATGACCGAGGCTCTTCCCGATGATCGCAAGGCTGATGCCCATCGCGGCCTGCCAACTGCCTTGGGTTCGCCGCAGGTCGTGCATGTGTAGATTCTCGATCTTCGCCGCGGTCAGAATGCGGTCCCACGACTTCCGCGGGTCGATCAGGTGGCCGTCGCCCTTGAACGCGGGAAAGACATAGGGGCTGCCATTCCGCTGATCGTAGCGGGTCTGGAGGATCGCAAAGGCAGGAGCACAGAGGGCAATCGTGGTAGGCTTCTTGTTCTTCGTCTTGGTAGCGGGGATGTACCAGACGGCATTCTGTAGGTCCAACTCCCTCCATTCCATGCTGGCGATGTTTCCACGCCGGCTGCCGGTGAAGAGGCAGAGGAGAAAGAACGCCTGCCAGTAGGGCTCCTCAGTTGCCAGGGCGGCAAAGAACGTCTGCATTTCGGCAGGCAGCAAGAACCTCTCCCTGGACGCCTCGGCGAAGTTCTTCACGCCGATGCAGGGGTTGACGCCCGTGAAGCCTACCGCCTTCGATCCCTTGGCGTACATCGTCGCCAAGAGGGCTTTGCACCTGTTGGCTTGGATCGGGCCGTGATCTTTCGCAAGCTGGCCGTGCCACTTCACCACCACGTCCTGGTTGATCGCAGACAGCCGCTTGCCGTGCAAGGTGACCATGTACTTCTCGTACATCCGCTGATCGTCCTGCCAGGTCTTCTTGCGGGGCTTGGCGTGCAGGTCGAGGTAGCACGTCCACAAGTCGGCCAGCTTGCACTCCGCCCGCACAGCACGCTTCACGGCCGCCGGGTCGATCCCCTTGACCATATCCGCCAGGTGGGCGTGGACGGTCTTGCGTGCGGCGTCCACAGTCATGGCGGGGACCGTGCCCAGGGTGAGTCTCACCAAGCGGCCATTCACGCGCTTGAAGAGCGAGTAGGTTCGGGAGCCATTGCTGGTGACGCGCAAGACCAGCCCGGGGCATTTTGCGTCGGCCACTTCCAGCCGCCCCGCCGCTGGCGGCGCTAGCTCGGCAACCCGTTTCTCAGTGAAGGCGATTTTGTCCATGATTTCCAGTCCCAAATGAGTTGGAGTGACGCTCGCGTGTCGTCTGGGGTAACTTTGGGGTAACTTTTGGCGGCAATTTCCGAATCAGACGGTCAACGGCCGTCAACTGGGGTAACTGGCAGATTGTACGGCAATTCGTAGGGAAAAGCAACAGCCGTCAACGAAAATATCAGACGTTCAATAACCCTGGAAACCGCCCGGAATCTGAATGGGGTTCAGAAGGTCGCAGGTTCGAATCCTGTCGCCCCGACCTTGCAAAGCCTTACGCAGCAATGAGTTGCGTAAGGCTTTCTTTATGCCGTTTTCTTAGACTTTCTGTTCTTAGACTATTTCTTAGACTGTTGGGCGGGCAGTTGGTCAGGTTGTGCCATCAGTCTAAAAATCTAAACCATCCAGAGTCACGTCAACGAGATCAAGCAGGACGTATACGACACCAGACGAATCGCCCATCAATACCTTGAGGACAATCCCGGCGATCTGGTCGGCCTGGCCCAGATTCTCGGCCACGAATCGCTAAACACGACCGCCCGATATGTCAAGAAGACGAAAGGGCAGTTGGCCGAGGCCACCGACAAGCTGAGCTGCTGATCGCCCTTGGACCATCGCTATCGTTCAGATGTTCGAGGCCAGAATACTGACATCGACCTTGAAGTAGTCGGCCAGCCTGCGGATCATCTGGCGACTGAAGGTCTTTCTGCCAGCCAGGACCTCGGAGATTGACGACTTGGCAAGCCCCGTGTCCCGGTGAAGTTCTGCCTGGGTGACGCCCTTGGCTTCCATCAGGTGCCGAAGCATATCGGCATCCGATGCAGGTTCGATGGGGTAATGGGCATCCTCGTAGGAAGCGACCAGATCGCTGAGAGCATCCAGGTAAATCTCTTCCCCAACACTCAGTTTCCCCTTGGCCAACAACTCGTCAAGGACCGCCTGGGCGTCTTGAAACTGCTCCTCGGACTTGAGTGAAGCCAGGGGAAACTTCACTACGAGTTCGAGGTAATCGTCCCGGACCTTGCCCTTGAATTGAGAAGAAGTCTTGGTGGCCATCATCGTCTCCTCCGTCTGCGTCGAATACCTTTGCGAGTCGCCTTACGTGTTGGCGGCGGCTGGAAACACCCGCACTCGTCCTTCCATTTGTCCTGGTCGTATTCCTCGTGCGACATCACCTTGAGAACGAAGACCTTCTGGCTCGGGTAGAGGATACGTGTCACCAGCCGATACTTGTTTCCGCCAATGTTGAAGACGACGCAACTACCGACCAAGCTCGCACTGCCGAAGTCGGTTTTCACGTCACCCCACGATTGCCACGCCACCGTCCGGTGATTGACGTGGGTGTACCAAGCCCGTAATGGACCTTCGGAATCCCCCTGGCCGGGGGTTTCCCAAAAGCTTTTCAACCGTGCCTTTGAGATGACCCGCATCCGTCGCCACTCCTTCTATCGGTCATCACCAGATTATAGTTCGCACAATACGAACTGACAAGGGCAATGTTCGTGAAGTGCGAACTCCCCAAGCAGGTCGAAGGTAGAGGCCGTCCTGCGGCAAAAACCGGACCTCCTTGACGAGGTGTGGCCAATCCAACACCTCGAAACAAGGAGATTCAGACATGGCTTCGACTCGTGCGATTCGTCAGGGACAGATTGAGATCGGGATCATCGAACATGAGGGGCATGAGTTCGCCGCCTACGGTGCGACCGTCTGCGGTCGGGAGATCACGGCCTACGTCAAATACAAGCGGGGCCACTTCTGGCTCACCACTTGGGCCAACGGGACCATGCTGGACTGCCGTAGCGAAGTCGTGGAGCGGTTCTGGAACGGTGGCCTGGCCCTCATGTTCCGCTTGCCGAAGGGCAAGTTCATCGTCGGCTAGCGCCCGCCGAACGCGCGATCCCTGCCCAAAACGACCCAGAAGCCGTCCGCCGCCTGCTGCGCCTCAGCAGGACTGCTGGCGCGTCTACAGAACGCGCCACCCGGTGGGGGCTCTCCTTGAAAAGGGTGGCGGGCGTGGCACATGAGGTGGGCACGAGAGAACCTGTAACATTCGCTACTATACTTGAAGGCGACGAACCTGACGCGAACTGGATACCATTTCGGTTATTCTGATCGCTGGGAACTATTTTCATCGGCCCGAAGCAAGAAGGAACAAGCCATGCGAGCAATGACGCGGCGGCAGTTTCATGCCCTGGGCCTAGCCGCGCTCGACGGCGCCGTGCTTCCCAGCGCGGCGGCGGCCGACCGGTGGCCCGAAGCGAAACTCCCTACCGCACGTTTTTTGGCTCCGCTTCTGGCAACCCTTGTCAGCCTGCCGGCTGCCGCCCGCGAGCTTGTGGTCTATCCCCCGCCGCCAAGCGAATCGGCCTTCGAGGACTGCTCGGTGGAGGTGAACGGGAAGCGGGTGTTCGTCTATATGGCCACGGTCAACTATTGGAACTGGTCATCGACCGTGACATGTGGAGCAAGGACGACCAGCGGGGCCGCATTCAGGGCGTCGTCTTCCGCAACATCACACTCAGCGGCGGGTCGCCGGTTCCCTCGACCCTCGCCGGATACGACGCCGAACACCGCGTCGAGGATGTGACTTTCGAGAACCTGCGAATCCACGGCAAGCTCGTCACGAGCGCGACGGTAGGCAAGATCCACACAAACGCGCACGTGGAGAACGTGCGGTTCTTGCCGGGCAAGTAAGCTATCGGCCCTCACGCCGCATTCGGCCCGGGACCACGCGGACGCGATGGGAACGGGACCAGCAGGGAGGACTCAGGCCAATGTGCGTAGACGAAGGGAACACACGGGGCCGGGAACGATTGCGGCAGCGGCAGAATCGGTCTTCGGGATCGCAGTTTTGGCAGGCCGGCGCGCACTGCCTGCGTCGATCAAAGACGGAGCTGGAGACCGGGCTCAACGCTCACGCGGCACGCCGGCTGTACCGATGGTGCAAGCCGCCGACTTGCGGCGAATCAGGTCACGAATCTCGCTGGCGCCCTGCTTGACCCGATTGCGGGGATTGTTAGATTAAGAGCAGCGATCGGGCATGTCCAAGATCCCCCACGACGAACTCCTGGTTTTTCCCCGGCGACGCGTCTGAAAGAGGAGAGATCGCATGAGTCCTTGGTTCTCGGCACGCGTTTCCTCTCTCCTTTCGCAACCCGTACCACAGACGAGGTCTCGGTGGAATTCCCTTGCTCGCGCTGCGGGCTTGGCAAGGAGGTCTATGGTGATTCTCCTCGGCCTGCTGCTCACGGCAGTCGCCGCGGGTTGCCGGTCGAAAACTCGTGAAGTCGGAGCGGCCGAAGTTCCCGTCGTGACGGTGAGCCATCCCGTCCAGCAGGTTGTCACCGACTACGTGGACTTCACCGGCCGGACCGACGCCGTCCAGTCGGTCAATATCGTCCCCCGGGTCACCGGCTACCTGGTGCAGATGCCCTTCAAGGAGGGATCGGAAGTCAAAGCCGGGGACCTCTTGTTCGAGGTCGATCCACGCCCGTACCAAGCGCAGTTTGACCAGGCCAAGAGCCAGGTCGTTCTCGACCAGGCGCAACTCGATCTGGCGAAGACCACTTTGGCGCGCTACGAGGCCCTCGATAGGACCACGCCCGGCGCCGTCAGCCAGCAGGCACTGGACCAGTATAAGGCGACAGTCGCCGAAGCCGAGGCCCGAGTGGTCGCTCAAAACAAGAGCCTGGAAGTCTACAAGTTGAACAAAGAGTTCACGCGCGTCGTATCGCCGATCGACGGCCAGGTGAGCCGCTATTACCTCACCCTGGGAAACCTGGTCAACCAGGACCAGACGCTGTTGACCACGGTCGTGTCGCGGGACCCGATGTATGTCTATTTCGACATGGATGAACGCACCTTGTTGCAGATCCGCAAGGCGGTCTCGGAAGGCAAGATCACGGTGCCGGCGGAGGGAGACCTGTCGGTGATGCTGGGGTTGCAAAACGAGGACGGCTTCCCGCACAAGGCAACGATCAACTTCGTCAACAACCAGGTAAACTCCACGACGGGAAGCATCACCATACGCGGCGTGTTCGCCAACCCAAAGCTGATTCCCGCGACCGAGGCTGCCGGCGATCCGGAGCCGAAGGCTTCGTCCCCGGGAGAGGCTTCCGCTGCGGGCGCCGCAAAGCCTCGACAGTCCGTTCCCCGGCTCTTTTCGCCCGGCATGTTCGTACGCGTCCGGCTGCCGATCGGCCAACCGCACGAAGCGCTGCTGATCATCGATCGGGCCATCCAGTCGAATCAGGGACTCAAGTATGTTTACGTCCTCGACGGGGAGAATAAAGTCCAGACCCGCAGCGTCACGACCGGTCCCCTGCAGGAAGACGGCCTCCGCGTGGTGAATGGGGAAATCAAGCCGGACGATTGGGTCGTCGTGGGCGCGATACAGCAAGTGCGCCCGGAAGTGAAAGTCACGCCGGACTTCAGGCCGATGCCGTCGCTTGCCGGGCAATCCGAGGCTGCGCCGCAGACGTCCGGCCGGGCGAAGCCCGCTCCGTCCGCAAGCGGAAAACCCAAGGATTGAAGCGGTCTCCATGATCTCGCGATTCTTCATTGACCGCCCGATCTTCGCCACGGTGCTATCAGTCGTCATTACCTTGATCGGCGGGATCTCGCTCTTGTTCCTGCCGATCGCGCAGTACCCGCGAATCACGCCGCCCGGCGTCAACATATCGATCAGCTATCCGGCGCCAGCGCCCAAGTCGTGGCGGACACGGTCGGCGCGCCCATCGAGCAACAGGTCAACGGCGTCGAGGGCATGCTCTACATGTCGTCGCAATCGGGCAACGACGGCACGTACTCCCTGACGGTTACCTTCGACATCGGCACCAACCTGAATACGGCGGTGGTCAAGGTGCAGAATCGCGTGGCGCTGGCCATGCCGCAGTTGCCGATCGAGGTCCAGAACCAGGGAATCACGATCCGCAAAAAGACGCCCGACATCCTCATGATCGTGAACTTCTTTTCTCCGCACGGCCGCTACGACGACATCTACCTCAGCAACTACGCCACGATCAACGTTCGGGACGAGCTGTTGCGCGTGCCCGGCGTGTCGGATATCACCTACCAGGGAGAGCGCGACTACAGCATCCGTTGCTGGCTGAATCCGCAGAAGATGGCGGCCTGCAACATTACCGCCGTCGATGTCGCCAACGCGATACGCAACCAGAACCTGGATGCGCCGGCGGGCTGGATCGGCGAGCCGCCTACCTACCCAGGCCAGGCCTTCGAGCTGCCGATCAACACCTTGGGCCGGCTCAACACGCCGGAACAGTTCGGCGAGATCATCGTCAAGGCCGCCATGACCGCTCCGCCTCCGTCGGCCCGCACGGCCATGGCGGCGCCGCCCCAGGGCAATTTCGGCTTGCCCAATCCTGCCACCGCCGGATCCTCCGCCGCCACGGCATCCGCTGCAACGACGGGCGGCGGCACGACGAGCGACTCCTCGACGACGGGCCAGTCGGCATCGGGCCCAACGACCGGCGGCGCCACCAGCGGCGGCGGCGCCACCAGCGGCGGCGGCGCGACCTCCGGCGGCGGCGGCTCGACGGGGGGAGGTGGAATGACGGGCGGTCCGGCGACGGGAGGTGCGGGAGCTGCACCGACTGGCGGCGCCACGACCGCCAACATCGGGGTCAACAACGGCGTAACACCGGACCGCGGGCCAGGCCAGCCGTCGTTCGGCGTCGTCCGCCTCCGCGACGTGGCCCGCATCGAGCTGGGCGCGCAGAATTACAACGCATCGTGCAGCTTTGACGGGCGGCCCTCCGTAGGTCTCAGCGTCTACCAACAGCCCGACACCAACGCGCTGCAAGTGGCCGACGCCGTCCGCAGGAAGATGGAGGAGCTGAAGACGCGCTTCCCCGACGGACTGGATTATGCCATCGGCTACGATACGACGCCGTTCATTCGTGAATCCGTCCAAGACGTGGTGGTCACCATGTTGGAGGCCGTGGCGCTGGTCGGCCTGGTGGTGCTGATCTTCCTCCAGGACTGGAAGGCAATGATCTTGCCGATGATCGACGTGCCCGTGTCGATCATCGGCACTTTCGCGGTGATGGCCGCCATGAGCTTCAGTTTGAACAACATCTCGCTGTTCGGGCTGGTGTTGGCCATCGGCATTGTCGTGGACGATGCCATCGTCGTGCTGGAAAATATCGAGCGGATGCTCGCCCGCGGCCATGACGTTCGCACGGCCACCATCAAGGCCATGGAAGAGGTGACGGGACCGATCATCGCGGTGGCCTTGGTGCTCTGCGCGGTTTTCGTGCCCTGTGCCTTTCTCAGCGGCATCACGGGCCAATTTTTCCGGCAGTTTGCCTTGACGATTTCCGTCTCGACGGTCATTTCCGCGATCAATGCCATTACCATGACCCCTTCGCGGGCCGTGCTGCTGTTCAAGACCGAAGAGGGACACACGGCCCACGAGCTTCGCCGCGAAGCCTTGCCGTGGTGGATCTTCGGCGTCGCGGGCGGACTGCTCACGGTTTGGTTGGGGCGGGAATTTCTGGCCGGTCATCTCGGCCCGCCGGCAGCGGGGGCGGCGGGAGTTTCCGCCGGCGGTCCGGCGTGGCTGTCCTGGCTCATGCCGGCTGTTTTCTTTATTCCCGGCGGCGTGGCGGGCGGCGCCGTCGGTTGGTTGGTCATCGGGCGCGTGAACCTCGTCCTCGGCTGGTTGTTTCGCAAGTTCAACCACTACTTCGACCGGATGTCTTCGGGCTATGCGTATTCCGTCGGCGGATTGTTGCGCGTCTGCGTGGTCGTATTGGCAGTCTATGGCGGTTTGCTGGCACTGACCTATTTGACATTTCAAAGGGCGCCGACCGGATTCATTCCGCAGCAGGACCAGGGCCGGCTGATCGCCAACATCCAACTGCCCGACTCGGCGTCTTTGGAGCGAACCAAAGCGGTCGTCGCCAAGATTCAAAAGATCGCGCGCCATACGCCCGGCATAGCGCACACGGTTGCCTTTGCGGGATATTCGTTTCTGTTGCAGGCGAACAGTTCCAACTTCGCCTCGATGTTCATCGTCCTCGCCCCCTTCGACCTGCGGACAAAACCGGGGCTGCGCGACACGGCGATCATGAACAACCTCAACAAGGCCTGTATCGAGGGCGTCCCGGAGGCCCAGTTCACGGTGCTCGGGGCCTCGGCGATCCCGGGCCTGGGCGTCGCGGGCGGATTCAAGTTCATCGTCGAGGACCGCGGCGACCTCGGCCTGGTAGCCTTGCAGAAGCAAACCGAAGGTTTGATCCAAAAACTGGGGAAGGTCCCCGGCCTGAGCCGGGTGACGACGCAATTCCGCTCCAGGACCCCGCAGCTCTTCCTCGACATCGACCGGGACAAGGTTGCATCTCTGGGCGTGTCGCTGGACGACGTGAATCAGACCTTGGATATTCTCATGGGCTCGAGCTACGTCAACAGTTTCAACGATTTCGGCCGTCACTGGCAGGTCACGGTCCAGGCCGACGGGACCTATCGCAACCGCGTGGAAGACCTCAACCTGTTCCAGGTTCGAAACAGGTTTGGACAGATGGTCCTGCTGGGCACCCTGGCCCACCCGCGGGAGATTGCCGGCCCGATTGCCGTGCCGCGTTATAACCTTTACGCGGCGGCCTCCGTCACGGGCAACATCAAGACCGGCACCAGCACGGGCGAGGCCATCAAGGTCATCGACAAAATGGCGTCCGAAACCTTGCCCCTTTCCATGAACGCGGACTGGACCGAGCTCATGTTCCTGCAGAAGCGGGTGGGCGACACGTCGCTTTACGTCTTCTTCCTGGCCATCGTCAGCGTGTTCCTCGCCTTGTCGGCGCTCTACGAGAGCTGGTCGCTGCCGCTGGCGGTGATCCTCGTCGTGCCGTTGTGTTTGCTCTGTTCCGTGGCAGGCGTTCTCTTCACGCAGCGGGACGTCAACATTTTCGTGCAGATCGGCCTGGTCGTACTGGTTGGGCTGGCGTGCAAGAATGCGATCCTCGTGGTCGAGTATGCCAAGCAGTTGCACCTGGAGGGCCGCTCCGCATTCGAGGCGACGAAAGAAGCCTCGCGGCTGCGGCTGCGGCCGATCCTCATGACGTCCTTCGCCTTCATCTTCGGAGTGATTCCTTTGATGATCGCTTCGGGAGCCGGGGCGGAGATGCGGCGGTCGCTGGGGGTTGCCGTCTTCAGCGGCATGTTCGGCGTGACGCTCTTCGGCATCTTCCTCACGCCGGTGTTCTTTTACGTGATTATCGGGCTGGGCGAGTCGCGGCTGTTCGCTTCTGCCGCTTCCCGACGGCTCGTCTCCTGCTTCCTGGGGGGCTCCCTTGGGTTGGCGGGCGGCTTCTTGCTGGGGAAACTGGGCGTCGTGCTCCTTCCCTGGTCGGCCGCGGTCGGCGCGTGCGCCGGCGTGCTCGCGGTGCTGGCGATTCTGGAGATTCATCGGAGAATCAATCCCAAGGCCGGCGCAGCCGATGCGGACCCTTCTTCTCCCCCTCCCCCTTTCCAATCCGACGGAGAACCGCGCACGTGATCCGCTTCTTTGTCGATCGTCCCATCTTCTCCACGGTCATCTCCGTCGTTTTCGTGCTGGCGGGCGGGGTGGCCGTGTTCACGCTGCCCATGGCCCAATACCCGGAGGTCGCGCCGCCGACCGTGTTGGTGACGGCCCTTTATCCGGGCGCCAACGCCTTGACCGTGCAAGACACCGTGGCGGCGCCGATCGAGGAACAGGTAAGCGGCGTCGAGGGCATGGCCTACATGTCGTCGCGCTGCACGAACGACGGCGCCTACAACCTGACCGTGACGTTCAACCTGGGCACCGACTCGGATATGGCCCAGGTGCTGGTGCAGAACCGCGTGGCGCTGGCGCTTCCCGTCATTCCCACCCTGGTTCAGAACGAGGGCATCAACGTCAAGAAGATGTCTGCAAACACGCTGATGATCGTGAACCTGATTTCACCGAACGGCAAATATGACGACCTTTGGTTGAGCAACTATGCCACGGTCAACGTCAAAGATGAGCTGGGGCGGCTTCCCGGCGTCGCCGGTATAACGTATCTCGGTCAACGCGACTTCAGCCTGCGCGTTTGGCTTGACGCGGACAAGATGGCGGCGCTCAACCTGAGCGCCACGGACGTGATCACGGCCATCAGCCAGCAGAACGTCCAGGTTGCCGCCGGACAAATAGGCCAGCAGCCCGTCCCCAAGGGCCAGCAATTCCAGTTGACCATCAACACGCTGGGACGGCTCACCGACCCGGAGCAGTTCGCCAACATCATCCTCAAGGCCGATCCGAGCAGCCCGCAGGGGTCGGCGTCCACGACCTCCACGTCCGCCCAGGGAGGGCAAGGCGGTTCCGCCGGCGCGGGCGGTCCGGCGACGCCGGTTACCGGCATCGTGCGGCTGCGCGACGTGGCCCGCGTCGAACAGGGATCGCAGCAATACGACCAATCCTGCACCTTGGACGGCAAGCCGTCCGTCGCGCTCTCCATCTACCAGCTTCCCGGCTCCAACGCGTTGGAAACGGCCGCCGGCGTGTATGCCAAGATGAAGGATCTGAAGACGCGCTTTCCGGAGGGCTTGGACTATAAAATCGTTTACGACACCACGCCCTTCATCCGCGAGTCCGTCAACGAGGTCTTCTACACGTTGCGCGACGCGGTCCTCCTGGTTGCAATCGTGGTCCTGCTATTCTTGCAGGATTGGAAGGCCATGATCTTGCCGATGATCGACGTGCCCGTCTCGTTGATCGGCACATTCGCGATCATGGCGGCGATGGGTTTCACGCTCAACAACCTGACGTTGTTCGGCCTGGTGCTGGCCATCGGCATCGTCGTGGACGATGCGATCGTGGTACTGGAGAACATCGAGCGGCTGATTGCCACCGGCCTCGATGCCCGCACGGCGACCATCAAGGCGATGGAGGAAATCACGGGTCCGGTGCTGGCCATCACGCTGGTGCTGAGCTCAGTCTTCATTCCCTGTTGTTTTCTGGGAGGCGTCAGCGGGCAGTTTTTCCGCCAGTTTGCGGTGACGATTTCCGTCTCGACGATCATCTCGGCCGTCAATGCCCTGACCATGACCCCATCGCGTGCCGTCGTGATCTTCAGGACCGAGGAGGGCGAGAAAGGCGGACACCGGCGCGAGGCCCTGCCCTGGTGGATTTTCGGCATCTTGGGCGGAATTTGCACGTACTACACACTGCCGGAGATCCTTGCCGGCAAGTTGGACCTGAACGCAGCGTTGCACGCTCAAAACAGCACCATGCCGAGTTGGCTGGTCCAGGCAATCGTGAGTTCAGTCGACATCATCCCCGGCGTGCTGGCGGGCGGGGCGCTGGGGTGGTTCATCATCCGCCCCGTAAACGCCGTGCTGGGCTTCTTGTTCGCAGGCTTCAACCGCTGGTTCGACCGGATGACGGCAGTCTATGGCCGGGGCGTCGGAAGGACACTGCGACTGAGCACCATGATTCTGGTGATCTACGCCGGGCTTCTCGGCATGACGTACTGGCAGTTCCAGCGCACGCCCGCGGGCTTCGTTCCGCAACAGGACAAGGGCTACCTCCTGCTCAACGTGCAGTTGCCGGATTCCGCTTCCGTAGAGCGTACCCAAGCGGCCGTCGCCAGGATTGAGAAGATCGCCCGGGGGGACCGCAACGACCGCGAGCACTATCCCGGCATCCCCGGCGTCGAGCACACGGTCGGCCTTGCCGGCCAGTCGCTGATCTTGAACGCCAACGCGCCCAACCTGGGCTCGATGTACGTCCTCCTGAAACCGTTCGATGAGCGGCACGACCCGAAGTTGAGTGCCGACGCGATCGCCAAGTCGCTCGAACAGCGCTGCCACGAGGAAGTGCGGGCGGCGATCGTGGCGGCGTTCGGCGCGCTGCCGATCGACGGCCTGGGCACGACCGGCGGCTTCAAGCTGATCGTCGAGGATCGCGGCAATCTGGGCCTCGATCAATTGCAGCGGTTCAGCGACAAAATCGTCGCCCGCGGCGGCAACACCCGCGGACTGACGGACCTCTTCAACAGTTCCGGGGCCAACACGCCCTGGCTGTACCTGGATATCGACCGGACCAAGTGCATGTTTCACGGGTTGCAGGTCAGCGACATCTTCAACACCCTGCAGGTCTATTTGGGTTCCTTCTACGTGAACAATTTCAACGAGTACGGCAGAACCTGGCAGGTGAATATCCAGGCCGATTCAAGATTCCGCTACGACGTCTCGGCCATTCGGCAGCTTCAAGTCCGCAACAGTCTGGGAGAAATGGTCCGCCTGGGCACGCTGCTCGACGTGCGCGACACGGCCGGTCCGGTGATGATCATGCGTTACAACATGTACTCATCGGCAGCCGTCAACGCGGACGCGGCGCCCGGCACGAGCTCCGGCCAGGCGGTTTCCCTGATGCAAGAGATCGCCGACAGGGAACTGCCGCGATCGATGGCGACGGAATGGACCGACCTGGCTTTCTTGCAGCTCCAGGCGGGAAACTCGGCGATGTACTTCTTCTTTCTGGCGGTGATCTTCGTGTTCCTGGTGCTGGCGGCCCAATATGAAAGTTGGCGGCTTCCTCTGGCCGTCATCCTGGTCGTGCCGATGTGCCTCTTCTGCTCGGTTGTAGGTTTGCAGGCGAGGGGCATGGAAATCAACATTTTCACGCAAATCGGCTTCGTGGTCCTGGTGGGCCTGGCCAGCAAGAATGCGATCCTCATTGTCGAGTTCGCTAAGCAACAGCAGGAATTGGGAGTGCCGCGCGGCCAGGCGACCCTGGAGGCATGCCGCTTGAGGCTGCGGCCGATCTTGATGACGTCCTTCGCTTTCATACTCGGAGTCGTGCCGCTGGTGATCGCCCAGGGCGCCGGCGCAGAGATGCGGAGGGCGCTGGGTGTTGCCGTATTCAGCGGCATGCTGGGCGTGACGTTCTTCGGTATCTTCCTCACGCCCGTTTTCTATTACGTCATTCAGTGGTTCGCCGAAAAACAGAACGGGGGACGGGGAACGGGGGACGGGGGAGGGGATTCGGGGGTCGGGGGGCACCAATGACGGGACGGGGGCGACGAAGCGCGCTGCGGCGCGGAACGTCCGGCGTCAAACCCCTTCCGCCGTCCCCCGCTACTGGCTTGTGGCCGGCGGCGTGGGAATGGCCTCCGCCGGCGCGGGAATGGCTTCCGCCGGCGGGAAGACGCCGGGATTACAACCGCTAAGGCGGATTTCCCATCCGCCTCCGAGCGCTCGATACACCTGGATCAGGCCCGTCGCGATTTCACCCTGCGCTTGCGCCAGCGTGTCTTCCAGGGTCACCAGGTTTTGCTGCAGCAAGGTGATGGTGGTGATGTTGATGTTAGTCGGGGCGGCCTGGCCTTGCGGAGTCCCGGCCGTTATGTTATATTGAGCCCACGCAAGTTTCAGGGCCTTCGCTTCATCGTTCACGCTTTTCTTCTGTTTCTCCGCGCGTTCCTTCAGCGCAAGAACGTCACCAGCCCGTTCTCCACGTCCTGGGCGGCGCTGAGCGCCGTATTCTGATAGGTGGCCACCAACTCCTGGAAAGTGGCATCCTGGATGCGGACATTATTGTGGATGCGGCCATAGTTGAGGATGTTCCAGGTGAACCCGGGGCCGACGCTGCCCGCGAGGGCCTTTTCCTGAAAGAGATTGGGGAAGTACTGGGCGGAGGCGCCGATCGTGCCGTTGATGGAGATATGCGGGTAAAACTCGGCTTCCGCAATGCCGATTTGGGCGCTCTGGGCGGCTGCCTGCCGCTCGGCGCGGCGGACATCGGGCCGGCGGCGGAGCAAGTCTGCCGGGATGCCGGCGGCTACTTCCGCGGGCGCGGCGGGGATCGGCCCTGAGCCGAGCCGAGCTTGCAGGTCTTGAGGAGCAATGCCCAGCAGGATGCAGAGTTGATTCGCGGCTTGGCGTCGGGCAATCTCCAGCTCCGGGATGGTAGCCTCGGTTTGCTCCAGGGTGCTCCGCACCTCGAACAGGTCGAGATCGTTCGCGATACGAGTCTTCGAATATCCTTCGACGATCCGTAACGTGGTGTTGCGCTGGAAATCGACGTTCTCCTTGGCGTACTTGATTCTCTGCTCGGTCGTGCGATACGTCACATAATTCGTCGCTACGTCGCCCAAGAGCGTGACCAGCACGTCGTCGTAGTTCTCCACCGAGGCGTCCAAGGTAGCGCAATCGAATTCTATCGCCCTCCGCAGGCGACCCCAGAAGTCGAGCTCCCAGCTAAGGTTGAAGCCGTAGTCCCATTGTCCGTACCAGCGTTTCAGACCTGGTGCGAAAGAGTTTGCAACCTCTCGGCTGAGCACCGTGCGCGTGTAGTCGCCCGTCATGGTCTGCGTCTGTGGGAAGAGGTTTCCCGTGTCGATGGACATCTGGGCCCGCGCTTCCAGCACGCGGCACGCCGCCACGCGCAGAGACAGGTTCTGCCGGTACGCGCAGCAAATGAGGGAATCGAGCACGGGATCCTTGAAGACCACCCACCACTTGCTCAGGTCGTCGCGCTGGCTCCGCACGCGCACGTCGTCGGCATCGATCCAGTGCTGGGCCACCGGGGCAGGAGGCCGGTCATAGTTGGGCCCGACCTTGAAGCCGTTGTCAACGTACTCCCGCACGCCGGTGCATCCCGCCAGAGAGAGCCCTATCGTTGCCGCCAGACTCCAGACGATCCGTTCGAACAGATGGGTCGGAAACATGCCGATACTTCTCGGGTCCGGAAGCTGCAGACCATCCGCCGGCCAAACCCTACAGGCCACAAAACCGCTACAATCGCGTCTTCCCCTGCTATCGACAAGAACGGCATGACCGGAACAGCCGAACAGCTTTCCAGCCCGGAAAACGCGGGACGCGGCGCGGAAAAGTCTGCCTAATTTGCGCCGCAGGAACGGGGTTGACTGTGCCGGTCCAACAAGTTTCGGTGTCCTTCACGTTCGCCCTAAAGCGTGATATACCATCGATTTATGCTGGGCTTCAGGCAGGTCGTTCCTCGGGCGCGCGGTTCTGCTCCTCTTGTTCTGGATGCCGCAGCGATTGCCGTTGGAAAACACCCGCCTTTCCCAGGCTGATAAACATCGCCACGATCAACGAGAGCACTCCACAGAGGATGTAGTCCAAGCCGGAGACGGCGGGCCGCAACTGCCGATACCCATGCAAACTGCCGATTCCCAGCCAACACGCAACAGTCGCCGCTGCCGACACAAAGTAGAGCCAGTTGCGGACCAGGAGTCCGTAGGCAGCAGCAACGAGAACCGCTGTCACCGGATAGATGATCAGCCAGACCAGCGGCAGGTCGCCGAGATGAACGGGGCTGACGGTCAGGGCCGCGACGGCTCCGAGCAATAGGAACACTGCCCCAGCGTGCTGCAAGAGCCGCGCAAAGCCGCCGGAAAACACCATTCCAAGCAACATCGCCGAGCCGAGCATCAAGTGGGCAGGGATGATTCCATGGTATGCCATGAACGCAGTCTCGCGGAACGCCAGCGTTGCGCCGACCACGGCGCAGCACACTGCCGCAAACCAGCGGGGCGCGCTCGGCCGTCGCAAGGCGAGCAGAACCTGAATTGCGCCGATTGCGAGGATCGGAAACGCTCGCGGCGGAGCGCAAATGGTCGCCTCATTGACGGTCTTCGGGCCGACAACGGCGAGAATCAATAGCACGGCCGATAAGGCTTCCACGGCATAGGCGACCCGCCGCAAGATGGCCCACCCATAGAAGGCGGCGACCGCCAGCGTAGTCAAGAACAGCGGTCCGGCTCCGATCATGCCGAAAAGGATCTCATGAAGGAACCGAACGCTCACTTTTCCGCTCGGCGGGACCATGGCCAGCAGGATCAGGCCCGCCGGAGCGAGCATCGCGATGCGCAACGCCGCGGCAGAGGCGCCACGAGTCCGCCTTCCAGGAGAAGGACGTTGGCGGCCAGCAGAAGAGGCACGACGAAATAGGGCGCAAAATGGTCGTGAACCCGCCGGTCTGGTGCATCGACATGCAAAGATAATAACTCCGCCCGCAGACGCCCAGCCCCAGCACGAAGAACATCGTCCAGGGATACCACGGCCAGGGCCAGGGGGTTCCATTATCGCGCACGTACCGCGGGCCGCGCCGTACCGCGGGCAGCAGCCCCAGGCAGAGGATTGCGGCAAGTGATGGAAAGGCCAGCAGCGCCCACTGGATTCCAGGGCTGTCGGGATCGTCGCTCAACGTCCATCGCAGGGCGACGGGATAGAGGAAGAACAAGCCCAACAGCAGGTAGTACGGCAGGCGAAACAAGGCTGGCAACCGAATCGCCAGTCCCCGCAAGAGCCCTTCGGTCACCATTGCCGAGAAGAGCAGTCCGCCCACGCAGCAAAGCGTTCCGATGCGGGGATTCCTGGCCAGGGCGACGTCGAAACTGACCGAAATTGCCAGCAGCATCAAAATGACCAGGAGCAGCAGGCTCCGGCCGTCGTCCCAGACCTTTCCGAGCCGGATGACCACGAAGGCTGCCAGCGACAAGACAATCGTGTACCCCACCAGGCCGCCCATCATGGCGAACGTCTGAAACGTGTAAATGTGCAGATCGAAGGAGCTTTGCAATCCCCAGAAGACCAGCGATGCGCTGATCGCGTAGAACGGGTTGTGGGTATAGAGGAACCGACCGATGTCCTGGAGCCGCAGCTCCCCGCGGCCCTTGCGCGGCAGCGGCGGGGCCGAAGGAACCGTGGCACCATCGCGGGGTAAAGGCAGGTCTACCATGAAACACCTCCGAACGCGCGGTGTGGGACAGCGGTTATCCGTGTGAACCGGCCAGCCAGTTCACCGCGAAGCCGAAATCCAGCACGACACGTAACGCTTTCACGCCTGAATCGAGTGCAGCCCCAACAAAGGAGGCCAAGTCGAGTTGTTCGCGTATGTCGGTTACTTCTTATAGCCTGAGCTATGAACCGAGTCTCCAAAGCCTCCGCCCATGCCGCCCATGCCCATACCGCCCATGCCCGCCGAGAAGGACATGACCTTCTCGGAATCCCGCTTGGTCACGACTAGCCCCCCTTGGCTGTTGCTTTTCTTTTCCACGCTGGCCTGCATGGCGGTTCGGAGGAACTCGTTGGCATCGCTCAGCGTACAAGGTTTTTTCGCGTCCGCCTCTCCGGCCACGTCGAAGGCGTCCAAGGCGTGGCTCTTGAGCAGCTTCGGCCAGATCTTCTGGAAGAGCGGAGTGGATTGGAATACGTCCACTGCCTCGACTTTGCCGTTGATGGCCACAATGGCCCCGACTACTTGCCGGTGGTTGCCCACGGGTCGCTCAAGGGCCTTGACGTAGGCTTGAAGCTGTTGGAGCACCTGGGGGTTGGTGTAGTTCGCCGTAAAGGCATCGCTAGGGCTCCGAGCGCCGGAGTTGGCGTTGGCCTCGCCGACCTTGGCCCAAACCGCCTGCTGGCCTTTGCCCTCCTGGACGGCAGCCCGCCCGCCCTTGGTCAGGCTCCCGGCATGGGCGACAAACTTGCCCTGTTTGGCTTCCTCCGCGAGCTTCTGGCGGGCCTTGGCGTCCAAAGGCTGACCGGACGAACCGGCCAGGCGATCCAAAGCCTCCGAGGTCTCCGCGTCGTCGCGTGGGGCCCAACGGCCCTGCTCCACGCAAAAGACTTCAATCGCTACCGGCTTCTTGCCAGGAGGGATAATTGCCTCCTCGCCAATCGTTCGATCCTGTTCGCCGCCGTAGATGATCTCCCCGGGCATGAGATAGAGCGGCTTGTCGGACCGATTCAGGACCATCAAGTGGTTGACATCCGCACTTTCCTGCTGCCCGTTGCCGAATGGGTCCTCGTTGGTCGTCCTTGGGGCTGATCCAGCCGCTGGTCGCCCGTCCGCGCCCGGTTCAGCACCGACCTCAAAGACCTGAACCGTCCCGGCCTTCAAGCCTTCGTCGAGCGTCAAGTAGCGATCTTCGTTCCTAGGCACTCGGGACGCGACGGGGAAGACGGTCAGGTTCTGGAAACGAACGGGATCGCCAACGACAAAGTCGGCGAGCCCGGCCCCCTTGGGCTGTGCCACACTTGGTTTTCCCGGTTGCTTCTGCGGAGCCACCGGATCTTTGGCCACGGCCGATGGGCCGACGAGGCCTGCCAAGGTGCAGGCCGCTAGCGCTAGTGCAACGAGACGTTGCATGAGACACCTCCTCTCTGACGGATGGGATCGGATATGTCAGGGTCGCCGAGTTCCGGATCGGCGCCCTCTGTTGCCAAAACCATCAACTCCAGCCGAGTGAACCGGCCGAGTGCTCAGGAGCGGAATTATGCAACCGAAAACTGAACGAACTAAAGATCGCCGGGCCCTTGATTTCAGCCCGAGAAAAGATCGCCTTCACCCTGAGTTTATGAGAACCACGCAAAAGCTGCAACAACCTGGTCGGAAATGTTACCGCGATGGATGCAGCGCGGAGTCTCCAGCATTGAACGAGCCCGAAGGAGTTTGTCGGTGCAGAACCAGCGGCCCGGCACGATCACCGGGTGCAGAAACGGCAAGACGCGCCCGGCAGAGGGCAACCATGCGACGTCCGCCGTGGCTCGGCAGCCCGAGACGGTTCCAGCCCCCAACGGGCCAAAGGCCGCCCTTGGCCGGTGGCAAAATAGGCAATATAGCTGGGTCAGTCGCACGAACACGGCGGTCTGCTCCTAGGGCAGGCCATTGTCGCGCGGATGGACGAGGATCACCGGGCTGCCAGCCACCGCGCAAGCACGGCAAGGATGTAGTCGATCTGTTCCGGCGTCAGTTTGCCTGGAATGGCCTGCGCACCGTCAAGACCCTCAGCAGAGGCTGCTGAGTTCCTCGACCATTTGAGCCGTGGTCCTCAGTCGGGCGAACTTCCGCCGCCAGATGTCGAAGCACGCCTCTTGAATTTCCGGCCACAAGGTCGCCACGCCGTCCATAAGCACCGTCACCCGATAGTCGCGGTTAGCGGCGGCGAGGACCGTGCTGTTGACGCAGATGTCGGTGGTGACGCCGGCGATCAGCAGGAAGCGGATCTCCTGGCTGCGGAGGGCAAGATCCAGCGACGTGCCGTAGAACTTGTCGTAGGTGTGGGCGGCAATCACCAGTTCTCCCGGCCTCGGCGCCAGTTCAGGGACGATCTCGGCCGCGTTCGCCCCGTGCGGAGCATCTGGGCCGACCAGGCAGTTGCTGGAGGGATGCCCGAATCCGACAAACGAGCTGGGACCTGCGGGCAAGTGTTCCGGCCCGAACGGATCGCCACGGAGGCAAGGGATCGCGGTGGCGTAAACGAACTGGGAATGCACAACGGGAATCGCCCTTGTACGACACAGCTCGATCACACGCCGGACGTTCTCGATGATCTGTCGCCCCTGCGGCACCTCCAAGGCGGCCCCCGGCTCAAGGAACCCCCTCTGCATGTCGATCACCAGCAGCGCCGTCCGTCCCGCACGGCAACGGTGCAACTCGTCGATCCGCTCCTGCCTGGCATACAAAACATCGTCGGCGTCTGCCATGTCTCCATCCCCTTGTGTTTCAATGCCGCGGCGTGTCACCAACGGTTCCGACGCACCCGCTCCGGCCGATAGCGATTCTCCGGCTGCACTTGCTCGGCCGTGTGGCCAACCACGACGAGACTATGGGCCATGACGTTCTGAGGTAGGCCGACGAGCTGCCGCAGACCCTCCATCCTCGCCTCTCGCGGATAGACGCCGGTCCACACGGCGCCCAGGCCCAGGGCGTGCGCCGCCAGGAGCATGTTCTCGACGGCCGCCGCACAGTCCACCACCCAGTAACCCTCGGACTTCTCCAGATTCAGGTCACCGCAGACCAGGATCGCCAGCGGGGCGCTGCCGGCCATGCCGGCGTTGGGCATGACCTCGGGGATCTTGGCCAGGATCGCCCGGTCGTCGATCACGATAAACTGCCAGGGCTGTTGATTCCGGGCGCTGGGGGCCTGCATGGCCGCCGCCAGAAGCTTCTCGATCAGCTCTTCAGGCACGGGCCGGTCAAGGTACGTGCGGATGCTGCGGCGGGTGTGAATCGCGTCCAGGGTGTCCATCGTGTCCGTCTCCTTGTTCGGGATCATCGTTTCTCCTGGGTCCCTTTGTACCCGTCTTCGCACGTCGGGGAAAGTGCCCGGCGGGCACCGACTGGGCGTCGGTTCTCTCAGCCCAGGGCGCAGCCCTGGGGACACGGATGGCGTCGCGATCGTTCTTCGGCCCAACGGGCCAACCGTTCCCCAAGCCGAAGGAACGGTTGGCCCGTTGGGCCGGCCAACGCCCTTTCCGTCCCACCCCTTCCCCAGGGCTGCGCCCTGGGCTGAGAGAACGACTGGGCCTTCGGCCCGCAACACCGCTACATCCTGCCGAACTCACTTACGCGTGACAGCATGGGAGCGATCCGCCTACTCGGCCGCCGGCGCCTGCACGGGGACATTGGTCGCCGCAGCGGAAGATATACTGCACGCAGTCGGAAATGCGCTGTTCGTAGTCCCGCCTTCAGGCGGTCTTGCCGCGCATTTCCGGCTAAAGCCGGTACTACGAACTTGTGTCATTTCGCCGCGGCGGAAGAGAGCCGTATCTTCTCCGGGTCGTTCTTCCAGCCATACTTGGCGGCGAACTCGGCCGGGCGAAGGGTGACTTGCCGGCCCTCGTCGGTCAGGGCCACATAGACCACATCCTCGCTCATTGCCGGGGAACAACGCACGTGGCCTTCCGGCGACAGCAACAGATGCTTCCCCGGGCCATACCAAATGAGTTGTGACGCCAGAAGCTCGCCGGTGGGCTCGTCGTAAATGGCGATCCGGTCTTCTTGGGCGGCGATCAGGCGGTGGACCGGGACCGACCAGGCCACCGAGTATATCGGACCGGCTCCCACTTTCTTCTGGATGGCCTGCTTGTCGGCGTCCCAGAGCACGATTCCGTCCGATGTTGCAAAGGCGATCGTCGTCCCTCCCGACTGGTGCCGGCATCGTGCCGTCATTGACGTTGATTTCCACTCGGACCAGGTCACTGCCCTGGCGGACCGTCTTCTTGAGTCGGACCAGGTCGCCGACGGTTTCCCACTTCGCATTCCAGACAGACACGGCGCCGTTGCCGCTGGCCGCGACAAGTCGTCCGTCGGCGACCACGGCCAGGTAGCGAATGCCGCCGTCAAGCCCTTCTCGCGTTAAGGTCTTTAACACCTTCCCGGACGGCATTTCGAGGATCACGACTTTGTTGTTGTCCAGTCCTGCCGCCAGGGTAGAGTTATTGGCGCCCCAGGCCAGCTTCGCCACTTCCGCATCAGGATGAAAGACTTTGTGCGGATCGTCGGGGTCGGAGGTCCAGAGGAGAACGTCCGCTCCGCCTCTGGCCAGGATCTTCCCGTCCGGCGACCAGGCGGCACACCGGTAACCGCTGTCGTTGAAGACGTGCGCCATGCCAGGTTGCCCAGCGTCCCAGATGCGTGCGCCCGGGTCGCCGGGAGCACCCCAAGCCCCGTTGCCTGCTACGGCTAGCCGGCCGTCGGTAGACCATGAAACCTGGCCGCGGGCCGGAAAGACCGGACCATAGTCCTGGGCAGGGGCGCCCTTAATCGCATCCCAAGTGTACAGGCGATCGTGGTCACCCGCTGTGGCGTATTGCCGGCGATCGGGAGAAATGCAGATGTCATAGCCATGCCTCCCGGCGAATTGCCAGAGAGGCTTTCCTGAACGGGCGTCCGTCGCGGCGACACTACCGCCGCAGTGCGTGCGGAGCAACCGCGCGTTGTCTTTCGACCAGGACAGCCCCGGAACCGAATCACACCATCCTGGGCCGTCAATGGCGAACTCCTGTAGACCGCTGTGTGTGTACAGGACACTGCAACCACTGAGCCACGCGCCCGCCAATTGACGGCCGTCTGGCGACCAGGCAATGCATATTTGCGAATATAACTGCTCGCCTAACGATCCGGAAGCGACCGGCTTGTACGTCGAGTCGAAAAAATGCACTGTACTCCAGCACAACGTGGCAATCCGTTTGCCGTCCGGCGACCACGCCGCAGCGTGTCTGGCGTCCGGTACCCAGCCGTCAGGCTGAATTTTCGCAACCTGCGGATCGAGCGTTCGAACCAGTCTCGCCCCGGCAACGTCCCAGATCCGTACCGCGAGGTCGGTGGTTACCATGAGGTGCTTCCCATCCGGTGACCACGCCACGTAGCGCACCGGGCGTTTCATATCGGCCTGTGCTTGGAGGACCGCGCTCTGCCTGGCCTCGCGGACATCCCAAAGATCCACCGCGGGTCCCTCGCTGCGTGCGATGGCCAAAAGCGTACCGTCCGGGGACCACGCCAGCCTCGAAATTCCGCTGGTCGAAGAGGACGTTGGGCTGATGGCGATTGTGCCTTTGGCGACGTTCCAGACGTGGACCATTCCCTTCGTACATCCCACCGCAACATAGGCGCTGTCGGGCGACCAGGTGAGCGCTGTGATTTCAAGCTCGGGATTCACCAACACAATGCGGAGCTTTCCGGTGGCCGGATCGAGGAAGCGGATGACGCCGTCATTCCAGCCGCCCGTGGCGTACAACCGGTCATCCGGGCTGAGTTGACCGGCCCCGCTCCCACCGCGAGAGCCGCATACTTCGAGCGTCCACGACCGCAGGCCCTTGATAGCCGCGGGTTTGATAACCAAGGACGCCGGATTCAGAGGAGAACCCGTCTTCAAGTCCCAGGCTTTCGCGTCGGGCTTGAGGTTCAGAGCTACGGGTTTTGCGGGCACGATCGGTTCGGTCGGAACCGCGGCATTCGACGTCGACGATGTCCCCGATCGCTTTGCGGCGTCGGTCGCATGGCTCACTTTCGTGCGTTGACTGGCCCAGTCCGCCAGGACAACGCACGCACGGAAGCCAAGGTTGTGGTCGCGCGTTCCGGGATTGTCACTATGGCGGAACGCCGACCGGCATGTCGACGCCGGGAAGGTCCAGTCCTCGCCGCGTCCCACTCGCTCCGAGCCTTGTGGAGGACCCGCCGGGTCATCCACGGGCGATTTCCCGAAGTAATCCTTGTCGAACCAGTCTTGGCACCACTCCCGTACGTTCCCGTACATATCGTAAATTCCCCAACCGTTCGCTCGCTTCCCGCCCACCGCGTGCGTTGTGCCGTAAGCGTTGCCGTCGTACCAGGCGTAGTTCGCAAGCTCGTGCTCATCATACTCGCTGAGAATCCCGCCGCGGCCGGAACTGAAGCTGTACCGCCCTGTGCTCCCCGCGCGGCACGCATACTCCCACTGCGCCTCCGATGGCAAAAGATACGTTCGCCCCGCCGCCTTCTCCCCTCGCATCTCCGACAGCCGCGAGCAAAACTCATCCGCGTCCGCCCATGTCACGTTCTCCACCGGAAATCGCTTCGTGTCCTGTCCGGCAATTCTGTCTTTTCCCACTCCCGTCGCTGAGAACTCGCTGGGGTTCGTATCCATGACGCGCTCGTACTCACATTGCGTTACCTCGTACATGCCAAGGCAGAACGGCTCCGTGATCCGCACGCGATGCCTTGGCCCCTCCCCTTTAATGTGGTCCGTGTACCAAGTATCGCCCGCGTGTGCCGGTAACTGCTCTTCGATCAGTTCCTTGGGCGAACCCATCTCGAACTCTCCCGGCGGAATAAGCACCAGCTTCATGCCGATGGAATTGGTGATCTCCGCGGGCACGCCGAGGTACTTGGCCCAGGCTTCCTGATGCCCCTTGGCTTTCTTTGCATCGAATGGCGCGACGGCGGGAGGCGGAGCACCCGGCGGAAGTTTCCATAGCCCGGAAGGCGGAGGACCGGGCGTGCGTTGCAGCGTAAGCTTCACCTTGACCGTGTCACCACGCTTGACAAAGACCGAGTTCTGATCGAGTTGGAACTGATCGGTGCTGCCCTGGGGGGCCAATTCGTACTGGCCGGAGTTGAGACTGATCTTCCAGCCGGACTTGGCGTCGACCACCTCGACCAGCTCGCCGTTCTGTTTCACGGCAACGTGCACGTTCGGGTCGTCGGTCTGGATTTCCAGCGTGCCCCAGGAAGTGCGGACGGAGATCAGCACCGCCAAGGCAATGATCCCGGCCACTCCCAGCAAGCCCAAGCCGACGGCCAGGGCAAGCGTCTTCTTCTTGCGCGTAGCGGCCAGTAGCTTCGCGTCGCGTCCGAGGTGTTTGCTGGTTTCCGCGGCCGGCGCTTGTTGCGAAAGGGTTACGTCTGCAAGACGTTCGGCCCGCTCCCCAGCAGCCGTCGTCGGACCGTGCGAGGAAGTAACCTGAAGGGAGAAGAGATCCCTCGGCGCCGCCGAAGTCAAAGGCACGTCAGCACGCGAGGGGGTCGCTTCGGACGGCCTGTCCACGCAGGTCTCCAGGGCATCGAGCACTTCGGTCATGGATTGATACCGGTCCTCGGGCCTCTTGGCGACCATCTTCTGGTACGCGGCGTCCAGTTGCGGCGGCACGTCGGGCCGGGCTTGGCAGAGCGAGGGGATGGGCGACTCGCGGTGCGCCAGGAGAACCTGGATCAGCGACTCGCCCTTGTAGAGGACGCGGCCCGTGAGCAAGCGGTACAAGGTGCAGCCCAGCGAATAGATGTCGGCGCGGGCGTCGGCGTGGTGGGCGTCCAGGGCCTGCTCGGGAGCCATGTAGTCGCAGGTGCCCATCAGTTGGCCCGAGCCGGTCAGGCGATCCCGGGCGGGGTCGTCCGCCAGTCCGGCGATGCTCGCCAGGCCCATGTCGAGGATCTTCACCGTGCCTTCCTTGTCCAGCAGCAGGTTGCTGGGCTTGATGTCGCGGTGGATTATCTGGTGCTTGTGGGCATACTGGAGCCCTCGGGCCGCTTGGATGACGTAATCCACCGCCTCGGCAATCGGCAGCGGTCCCCGTTCCTGCACGATGGCAGCCAGGTCCTTGCCCTCCACGTACTGCATCACCAGGTATTGCAGGCCCTCGTGCTCGCCGGCGTCGTAGGCGGTCACGATGTTGGGATGTTCGAGCTTGGCGGCCGTTTCCACCTCGCGGTAGAAGCGTTTGACGGCATCGGGCGATCCGACTTCCCTCTTGGCGATCATCTTCACCGCCACCAGTCGTTTCATCCGCCGGTGCCGGGCTTTGTGGACCACGCCCATGCCACCCTCGCCCAGCTTTTCCAGCAAGACGTATTCGCCAAACTGCTGCGCCGTGGTGCCCGGCGGCAGACCGTTTTCGGAAACAAGGTCGGGGGGAAGATGTTCCGCCGCGGCCATTCCATCGTCGATCGCCTGAAGCTGTTTCGCCAGGTCCGGATGACGCGACCCGAAGGCGTCCAGGTATTCGGCATGAGTTGGCCGATCGCCGTAGCGGCGTCGGGCGTAATACTCGTTGACGATCAAGTCATTGGGGAGTTGTTCGACCGGGCCGAGCAGCGGATAGCGGGCAACGTAGTCGGCCAACCGTGGCCGGCGGGGCAGCGGAACGCGGCTGCCGGACGCATCAGCATCCCGCTGTCCCACTTGCGGGACAGGGGCAAGGGGTGAGGGTTCCTTGTCGACCGTTTGCTGCCGGGCAGCCATGTCGGCCGTCTTCCAACGTCATTCGAGGTCGATGCCAACCAACGACACCAGGAGGGCAAGCTGGGTTGCCTCGCTCTTGTCCGGCGACTGGGCCGGCAGGAAATCCTCGATCCGGGGCTGTTGGCCGGTCTGCCATGCGGTCTCGAACCGCGAGCAAGCGTCGGCGATCCATCCCGAGGGCAGTTCCGGCCGCTGCGGGCCTTGGTCAGCCGATTCAGCGCCCATCTTTCGTCCCTCCTCGACAGCAAGGAAAATGCCCGAACGGTCCTCAAGAGAGCACGACGAGACTGCTTCCCTATAGCACATCTGATACCGGCCATCAAGGGGGGGCAGGAATGCCGAACCGCTGTCGGGCAGGAATGCCCAACCTACCGCGGCCGTAGGATGGGCATTCTTGCCCGTCGCCACGCTGCGGTCTTCAGCCAGCTTCTCGACCGGCTGGGAGGCGTGACGCCGGGTTTCCTCCGATTGCCGGATCGTAGCGCCGATGGTGTCCCAGGCGCTGTCGCTCAGACACTCGCTGCGGCGTTCGTCGCACGCATTGGGTAGGGCGGAGTCGATTGAATTCATGGCGTCACCCCTCTTTCGGGGAGAGCAGGAGTCGTGTTGTCGCGTCCGCGCAGCCGCTCATGTAGCAGGCACACGCCGTGTGCCGTCCGCTGTCTCCGCCACCGCGGGAGGACGGCACACGGCGTGTGCCTGCTACATTGCAGGTGCGTCCTTGATGAGAAGCCGGATTGCCGTCTTTGTTGGCGACTGAAAATTGCCGGATTTCCAGACTTCGGCAAGGAACGCTAATCGACGCTAATTCCCGCTAATCGAGGTGGAGAAGAAAGAGGGTCCAGTCCGTTGTCGTCTTTAGTGGAGATCAGTGCGAATTAGTGTTCCTGCTTTCGCAAGTTTTGGCGTTCTGACGGGTGGTTGCACTTCAACCGGCGGCGTCGTCCGACAGTCTTTCGAGTCGGTCGCGAATGCGGTTCAACCTGGTGCGGACGAATGATCGGGTGCAGCCCAGCTTGGCGGCGATTTCTTCCTCCGTACAGTTTTGCAGCCGCATGTGGAAAACCTTGACGTAGGTCTCGTCCAGGTCCCGCCTCGTGGTCTTGCCAGTCAGGAAAGGCTTTCTTTATGCTATTTCCCGAGTACGATCTTGACATGAGAGTGCTTTTCATATCGCCGAACACCGAGCGGCTCACCATGCCCACGTTGCCGCTGGGGCTGGGCATGGTGGCGGCTGCGGCGCGCCGGGCCGGCCACCAGACCTGCTTCCTCGATCTGCTGGGCACCCTGGAGCCGGCGGCAGCGGTCCGCCAGGCAATCAGCCGGTTCCAGCCCGAGGTCATCGCCCTGTCGATCCGCAACGTCGACGACCAGTCGATGCAGGACACCAGGTTCCTCCTGGAACCGGTGCGGGACGTGGTGGCCACCTGCCGGGGCGCCAGCCCCGTCAAGCTGGTCGTGGGCGGCGCCGGTTACAGCATCTTTCCCGGGGCCGCCCTGGCGTACCTGGACGCCGACCTCGGTGTCTGCGGCGAGGGCGAGGTGGTCTTTCCGGTGCTACTGGGGCGGCTCCAACGGGACCAGGATGTCGTGGGGCTGCCGGGGGTTTATGTCCGCGGCGGCCGGCCACCAACGACCAGGATCTTCGCTCAGGATCTGGACTTGTTGCCTTTGCCAGAGGCCGATCTCTGGGCGTCGGCCGATCCCAAGGACCCCGAGGTCTGGGTCCCCGTGCAGACTCGCCGCGGCTGCCCGCTGGCGTGCAGCTACTGCTCAACGCCGGAGTTGGAGGGCACGGAGGTGCGGATGCGGTCGCCGTCGTTGGTCGTCGAGCATGTCGCGCGGGTGGCTGAGGCCGGCTTCCTGAAGCTCTACTTCGTGGACAACACCTTCAATCTCCCGCCCTCCTACGCCTTGGAGTTGTGCCGCCGGCTGGCCGAGTTGCGGCTGGACCTGGTCTGGCGGTGCATCCTCTATCCGCATCAGGCCTCCGAGGAGTTGGTGGCGGCGATGGCCCGGGCGGGCTGTGTCGAGGTGAGCCTGGGATTCGAGAGCGGCTACCCACCGGTGCTGCGAGCCATGAACAAGCGGTTCCAGCCCGAGGAGGTGCGGGAGATTTCCCGGCGGCTGGCGGTCCACGGCATCCGGCGGATGGGATTTCTGCTCTTGGGCGGCCCCGGCGAGACGAAGGAGTCGGTGGACGAGAGCCTCGCCTTTGCGCGGTCGCTGGGCCTGGAGATGCTCAAGGTCTCGGTGGGCATCCGGCTCTACCCGCACACGCCGCTGGCCCAGCAGGCCGTGGAGGAAGGCGTGGTTTCCCCGGAGGACGACCTGCTCGTGCCCCGCTTCTACATCCGGCCTGGCTTGGAGGAATACATCCGACAGGTCCAAGGAGAAGTATAGCTGATCCGCAAATGCCGGCGATCGTGGAGTTTCCGCAGGTCGTGCGTGAGGCCCTGGATGAGTTCGGGGATTTGTTTTCGTGCGAGCCGCAGCCGCGGCATTTCGCAGAGTACCTCACCGGCTTGACGGTGGCGGCGGACAAGACCGTCACGGGCGTCAACGGCGAGTTTGTCGAGACTGCCGGCCAAGCGTGCCTGAATCGCTTTCTTACGGCTGTCGCGAGGCTGTGGTATCCGGCCCGCTCAGGGCCGGTCGGGCGACCAGGCGGGCAGTTCGAGCTTGGGCTTCTCCGCGGATTCGTCGCCGGTCGGCGAGCCGCTTCTCGGCCGTCGCGAAGGGGAGGCGTCGGGCGCTGCCGGGCTTTCTTTCGCCGTGGCTGACGGAGACTTGTCGTTCGGGTAGGCGGTCGTTGCCACGGGCGCCGGCGAGGCACGGCGCGACCACTCGGCATGGGGTTCGGCCCGGGGTTGGTTGGCCGGGTCGATGTGAATCGGCCGCCGGGCCTCGAGTTTCCGGCCGTCGTCGGTGGTGTAACGGACGAAGACCTCCAGGGCCCGATGCTTGGGCGGATCACCCGGCCAGGTCAGTTCCAAGAAGATCCCTTCGGCCGTGGCCGTTTTGCGATAGAAGGCCGCGGTGGCCTCGGAGGCGAAGTCCCAGCGGGCGACCCGAGCCGCGTCGCCGACCATCGACGGATCGGGGTCCAGCAGCACGACCGCCACCGGGGCAGCCGCCCGGACCAGGTGGCCGGCCTGATCGCGGGGCTCGATCCAAAGCGCGATGCCGTCGCCGCCCGGCGGTTGGTCGGCGCGGGAGCCGCCGGCCACGATCGGGTGCAGGGTGATCGCGGCGACCTTGGTGTTATCGCCTTGCAAGGCGCGGCCGAATGGCGGCGACGGGCTGACGGCCCTCATCCCGTGAGTGTCAACAGAGCTGGAATCGTCGTGCCGGGGATTCCTCGCCGCGGCCGGCCCCGGGATACTGGGCGGCGGGTAGGGCGAGGGCGGGGCCTCGTTCGCCGGCTGCGTTTCCTCCTCGGAAGCCTTCGGGGGACCGCTCGTGCCTGGGCTGCTTGGCGGGGCTAAATTGCGCATCCCCGCGGGCAACTGGATGCTCGGCTCGATAGCCTCCGTGGCCGGGACCCTCGACCGCTGCGCCGCCGACCCGGGACCGCTGGGGCTGGAGCCTGGCAGTTGGCTGCGGAGGGCCTGGTTCTCTTTGCGGCAGGCGTCCAGTTGCTGGCACAAGTCTTTCAGCGCGGCCTGCTGCTGGTAGAGGTTGTCTTCCAGGTCGCGGTTCTCGTTGACCAGGACCGAGACCTCGGCGTGGTGCTGACCGGGGGCGCAGCCGCCGGCCGCCAGGGCCAAGAGGGCGGGGATCGACAGTCGCCAGGATTTCATAGGGCTTCCTTGCCCGGGTTGTTGTTGGCGGATTCTTTTCCCAAAGGCCGTCCAGCGCCGGCGGGTCACTGCCCGGGCGGCGTCGTGGGCACGTGCTCGATGACGTGGTCGATGAGTCCGTATTCCGCGGCTTCTTCGGCCGACATGAAGCGATCGCGATCGGTGTCCCGCTCGATCTTCTCCAGCGTCTGGCCGGTGTGTTTGAGGAGGATGCGGTTGAGCCGCTCCTTGATCTTGCCGAACTCCTTGGCGTGGATCATGATCTCCTCGGCGCTGCCTTCCATGCCGGCCATCGGCTGGTGGATCATGATCCGCGCGTTGGGCAGGGCGTTGCGCTTGCCGTGGGTGCCGGCGGTCAAGAGCACGGCGGCCATCGAGGCGCACTGGCCCACGCAGTAGGTGGCCACCTCGCAGGTGATGAACTGCATGGTGTCGTAGATCGCCATGCCGGCGGTCACGCTGCCGCCGGGCGAATTGAGGTAGAGGTGGACGTCCGCCTTGCCGTCTTCCGACTGCAGGAAGAGCAACTGGGCGACGACCGCGTTGGCCACGTCGTCGTTGATCGCCGAGCCGAGGAAGATGATGCGGTCCTTCAGCAGGCGGCTGTAGATGTCCATCGCCCGCTCTTCGCGGCCGCTCTTCTCGATCACGTAGGGGATCAGGGTCATGTCACTTTCCCTCGTCGTCGTCGTCAGGCGGCTTCTGCTTGTTGAGGATGTCGTCGACCAGCCCGTATTCCTTGGCCTCCTGCGCGGTCATGTAGAAATCGCGGTCGGTATCCTTGGAGATCCGCTCGACGGGCTGGCCGGTGTGCTGGGCCAGGATCTGGTTGAGCGTCTCCCGCGTCTTGAGGATTTCCTTGGCCTGGATCTCGATGTCGGAGACCTGCCCGCCCACCTGGCCGTAAGGCTGGTGGATCATCACCTTGGCATGGGGCAGGGCCAGCCGCTTGCCCTTGGCGCCGCCGGCCAGCAGCACGGCCCCGCCGCTGGCGGCCAGGCCCACGCAGTAGGTGGCCACCGGGCAACTGAGGATCTGCATCGTGTCGTAGATCGCCAGCGTGGCGCTGACGCTGCCGCCGGGCGAGTTGATATAGAAGTGGATGTCCTTGCGGCGGTTCTCGCTCTGCAAGTAGAGCAGCTTCATCACCAGCTCGTTGGCGTTGCCGTCGTGGATCACGCCCTGGAGCAGGATGATGCGGTTCTCCAGCAACAGGTCGCCCAGCGTCAACTGCCGCTGGCGCTGGTAATCCCGGTAGTTCAAAAGCGGATCGGCAAGCGGCGGTTGATGGAAACTGCTCATGACCTCAACGGACCTGGTGCTAGGAAGCCGGGCGAAACGCGCTCGTGATGTTATGCGAAAATCTTACAAGAGGAATGGGACTTATAGGACGAATGGGACTTATAGGATTTATGGGACAAATGGCACTTAGGGGTCCCATAGGTCCCATCTTATGCCAGCCCTACAAGGCATCTTCGCTGCCCTCCGGCCTCACCGCGCCGCCTTCTTGCTTTACCTCGCTGCCCTCTTGCTTGACTTCGCCGTCTTCCGGCTTGGCTTCGCTGCTTTCCTGCTTCGGCTCGGAACCTTCGGGCGCGATCTCCGGGATGGTCGATTCCTGTTCCCCGCTGGCCGACCAGCCGACCGCCTCGGCCTCGGCCGTGTCGGGCTTGTAGGGGATCTCCTGGAACTCGGCATGGGACAGAATCAAGTCGACCACCTTCCGCTCGATCACCTGGTTGCGGAGCATGTCCATGCCGCCGCCCTTCTCCAGCCGCGAGCGGACCCGCCGCGGCGTCTCGCCGCTTTGCTCGGCGATCAGCTCGATCTCGCGATCGTAGTCCTCGGGCGTTTCCTCGATCGACTCTTCCTCGGCGACCCGCTCGAAGATGAAGTGTTCCTTCAGCGCTCGGGCCGTGGACGCGGCGCTGTTCTGCCGCAAATCGTTCTCGGCGGCGCGGATCTCGTTCTCGCTGAAACCGCTGCGCTGCAGCTCCATCACCGCCCGCGTCAGCTCGCGCTGGCTCTGACGCTTCAACAGCGCCGGCGGCAGGTCCCAGTGGGCATGGGCCAAAAGCAGCCGCGAGATCTGGTCCCGCGCGTGACGGTACTGGTGGTACTCCAGCCGCCGCTGGAGATTGTCCAACACGGCGTCGCGAAGCTCGGCCACCGATTCGAACCCGCCGATGTCGAAGAGGAACTTCGGCGTCATCTCCGGGAGCACCAGCTTCTTGACCTCCAGGACCTCGAAGCGCGCCGTGATGCGGGCGCCCCGCAGGGCCGGGGCGGGCGCGTCCTCGCTCAGCTCGGCCTGGCCTTCGCGGGTCTCGCCCGCGCGGACGCCCGCCATCAGCTTGTCGAAGGCCACGATCTTCCCGTCGCGGAAACTGAGAACCGGGCGGATGCGGATCACTTCTTCCTTGGCGCTGGCGATCTCGCGCCCGTTGTGAAGGAAGGTAAGATTCGTGGTGACGTAATCCCCCACTTCGGCCGGAGCGTCCTTGGGGGTCAGGCTGCCGTACCGGGCCAGCAGGGTCTGCAAGGCAGCGTCCACGTCCGCGTCGCTGAATTGCCGCACCGGCCTCTCCAGCCGCAATCCCTTCCACTGCGGCAGGTCGAACTGGGGACGGACCTCCAGGTCGAACTCGAAGACCAGCGGGCCGTCGTCCGGCAAGACCACCGCATCGAGCTTGAAGTCCGGTTCGCTGATCGCCGCCAGCTCTTCATCCTCGCTGACCTGGGCTATGCTGTCCATCAGGAGCTTGCTCTTGACCTGCTCCTTGACATCCTTGCGGAAACGGGCTTCGATCAGCCGCCGCGGGGCGTGACCCGGCCGAAAGCCGGGAACGTGCGCGGAAGTCATCAACTCGGAATACTGCTCTTGGAAGTAGCGCTTGACGTCCTCCGGCGCGACCGTCACCGTGATGTGCCGTTCACAGGTGCTCCGCTGCTCGACCTTGGTCTCCAGATGGAGCGGCGGCTTCTCCTTTTCCCCCTCTTCTTCCGCCTCCTGTTGCTGATCGTCGAGGAGTTCTTCGGGGGATTCGAGCTGATCGGGGTCGGAGGGATCGTGATCGGCCATGCCTGTCTGCTACCGAAGAGTGGAATGTGCTGGGGGCCCAAAGGAGCGGGTGATGGGATTCGAACCCACGACAACGACGTTGGCAACGTCGTGCTCTACCAACTGAGCTACACCCGCGTGAATGTAAATCGTTATCTCGTAATAACTTATGTCATTCGACCATCGCGTTTTCCGACTATTTGCACAATTATCGGGCCAGTCCGGTGCAACCCGCAAATAAGCAGCCTATTATAGCAGGCAGTCTTAGCGGAAGGAAAGGCCGATACGCACCGTAACACAGATAACCTGTGGGGTGCTCGCCCCTACACAAAAAGAGCGGCTTATTCGTCTTGGCTGTTGGCCGCGGCGTTCCACTCGGTTCCCATGCGGGCGACGACAAAGCGATAAGGATACCGAACCGCCGGCAATTGAGGAAGCCTACCAGATCGGAAATCCTCCGCTTCTTCCGCCTGCGGCCGATTGCAGCGCTGTGCCCCGGATATTAGAATGGCGACTATCCCCTCCATGCGAAGGGAGAGGACACGAAGCGACCAATTGAGACCAGCAAAGGGGCCAGACCCGTTTGCGCCCTTCCAGGATTTGGGCGAATGTCCTTCAAGATCAGTTGCCCCCATTGCAACAAGACGTTGAATGCGCCAGAAGATGCTCTCGGGAAGGTGCTGCCTTGCCCGGCGTGCAAGCAACGTATGAGGATTCCACAACAGTCGGAGTTGTTCCCTCCTTTGACGTCAGTCGATGCGCAAACCACGCCAGAGCATGTTGTGCAAGCCCGAGCAAGCCCGACCGCACCGTTGCCACCTGGGATGCCGCCCGTGCCACCGATCGCCGAGGAACTTCGTCCACCCAAGAGCGCCACTGACTTGCTAGCCGGATACCGCAGTGCCTCGAAGCCAAGGCGTGCCGATATTAAGGGGAGAATCACGCGCGCAGTGGGAACTGCCAGCAAGCGGGGCCAGGCCATGAGGCTCGGGCACGAGGCCAAGAATCTCCAAATGGCTATCGACACGCAGTTGGAGACTCTTGGCACCCTTACGCTGACGCACCGGCCCGCGGCAGTCGGCATTAGCGACGAGATTGCGGAGCTATCGCAAGTCCAAGACGGACTGTCGCAGAAACAAAGCATGTTGCACGCGATTCGCCAGACGAAAGGGAGCGCGTCGGTCGTCAAGGAACTGAACACGGAGGCGGCGCAACTGCACGTCCGCCAAAAGGCCGCGATGGTTGCCATAGGAGCGAAGGCATTTCTCGTCAGACCCGATATGCCTGGTGCAGCCGGATGTTACGCCGCGTTGGAGCGGCTGCACTCTTCGCTGGCAGCAACAGAGGGCGAACTCAAGGCCATCGAAGACGACATCGGCCCCGTATGGCGCACCGGCGGAGTGAGTCTCGGGGCGACGAAGCGACCGTTGTTGCTCGTTGGCGCGGCGGCTGGTGGGCTGCTTCTGCTTTGCCTGCTTTGGAAGCTGTTGGCGGCCAGTTTGCCTGCCACTGGCCTCCTCGGGTCGGGCTACGAGGTGGACTACAAGGAAGGTGGTTATTATCGGGCTGGATGGCTTGATATAACAGTTAGAGGAAAGGCCGCCAAGCTCGCCGTGATACTTAGTCGCTGTTCAAAAATAAGTTGTCCGTTTGTATAATCTGCCTATTCCGCTTCCAAGGATGGAGAGACGGTCATGGCAGACAAGGAGCGCAAGCGAATCCATCGGTGTCGTTGCCGCGGATGTCGGTCGCGCAGCGATACTGAGTTGGTTGTGTACCATCGGGCCATCAACCGGGTGATGGCCGAACTGGATGAACGGAGCCGGCGGCTGTTTGCCGGGATATTGGTGAGGCAGCGTGGGCACGGCGGCGTCCAACAGGTGGCGGAAATCACCGGGCTGAGCCGCGTGACCATCCGCCGCGGATTGCGTGAGAGCGAACGGGGGCAAGCCGTGTCTTCGGACCGTGTGCGTCGCCCCGGTGGTGGACGAAAGCGGGTTGAAAAAAAACGCCTCGTGTGCGGGAGTTGTTGACGGGGTTGTTGCAGGATGCAACGGCCGGTGAGCCAATGGGAGGTCTGCGCTGGACGCACAAGACAACCCGGAACCTGGCGGCTGCCTTGACGCGGCGCGGCGTACCAGTCGGGCATGTAACGGTGGCCCGCCTGCTGCGAGCGCAGAAGTATTCGCTGCGATCGAACCGCAAGCGGTTGGGCGGGAAAAAGGACCCCTACCGTGACCGGCAGTTCCGCTTGTTGGGGCGTCGGCGACGGCGATTCCAGCGGCAAGGATGGCCGGTCATCAGCGTGGATACGAAGAAAAAGGAGCTGATCGGCAACTTCAAGAACCAGGGACGCACTTGGCGGCGTGAGGATCGCGACGTGCTGGACCACGATTTTCCCACGCTGGCGCGAGGCCGCGGCTATCCCTACGGCATCTACGACGAAGATCGCAACGCGGGCTATGTGGTGATCGGCACAACCCATCAGACGGCGGCCTTTGCGGTGCGAGCCATTCGTTCGTGGTGGCTGAAGATCGGGCAGCACCGGTATCCAGGTGCGTCTCGGCTGGCGATCGAAGCCGACAGCGGAGGTGCCAATGGGAACCGTTGTTGGGCCTGGAAGGTGGGCTTGCAAGACCTGGCGAATAAATTCGGATTGACTATCACGGTCGGACATTATCCCGCGGGAGCTTCCAAGTGGAACCCGATCGAGCACCGCATGTTCAACTTGATTAGCGCCAATTGGGCCGGCGAACCCCTGACCAGCCACGAAGTCATGCTGAAGCACATCCGCGCAACACGGTCCAGCACGGGCTTCCGTTGCCGCGCATCGTTGGACACCAGGTTCTACCCGACCAAGACGAAGGTTTCCGGCGAAGCGAAGGCGGCGGTGAGGTTGTCGCGCCATACGGTCCTACCCGACTGGAATTACACCATCCGTCCACGAAAGTGAAACGGACAAGTTATTTTTGAACAAGTGCTTACTGATCCCCACGGAGAAACAGAGACGGCGATTATAGAAGAAGACCGGATGATTACAAATAGCGCGGCCGTTAGTTTGGCATTGCGAGATCCGCCTGGAACTTATGCGTTGACTGTAAAGACTTTTGTCCCAGAAGGAGTCGTGTTTAAGAAAGAGTTCTGGTGGCCGCCACGAACGCAGGTCGCAGGAAAGGCAGGAGGGGCAGTGCCCGCGGCAGCGGAACTACCACGCGAAAAACCCCCTGCTTACGACGAACCCTTACCGAGGTGACCTGTTCCCGTCTTCTGTACGAGGTGTTATGAGAGTGCGGGTTGGCTAACTCGTATCCTATAGGATTTGAGCCAGTGTCCTACAAGATCAGTTGCCCCCATTGCAACAAGACGTTGAATGCACCAGAAGATGCTCTCGGGAAGGTGCTGCCTTGCCCCGTGTGCAAGCAACTTATGAGGATTCCTCACCAGCCGGAACCGCTCCCTCCTCTGCGTCCAGTCGCAGCGAAGGTTGTGCCACCGCCCGTTGTGCAGGCCCAGGCAAAATCGACCTCACCGATGCCCCACGGAATGCCGCCAGTGCCGGAGATCAGCCACGAATCTGATGCACCAATAAACGCCGCCGATTTGCTGGCTGGATACCGCATTACGTCCAAGCCCAGGAGCGTCGGGATCAAGGAGGGAATCACGCGCGCACTGGGGGCTGCCAAGAAGCGGGGCCGGGCCATGAAGCTCGGGCATGAAGCGAAGAGCCTGCAAACGGCAATCGAGGCGCAGTTAGAGGCTTTAGGCACGCTGACGCTGGCCCACCGTCCTGGGACCGTCGATATTGGTCAGCAGGTCGCCGACCTGTCGCAAGTCCAAGATGAAGTCTCGCAGAAAGAAAGCATGTTGAACGCGCTTCGCCAGACGAAGGGGAGCGCGCCGGTCGCCAAGGAACTGAGCAAAGAGGTGGCACAACTGCATATTCGCCAAAAGGCCGCGATGATTGCGATAGGGAGGAAGGCGTTGGGCGTAAGACCCGACATGCCTGGTGCGGCGGGATGCTACGGCGCGTTGGACCGACTGCAATCGTCTTTGGATGTCAAGCGCGGGCAACGGACGGCCATCGAAGACGAAATCGGACCTGTGTGGCAGACCAGTGGAATGAGTCTCGGGGCGACGAAGGGACCGTTATTGCTCGTTGGCGCGGCGGTTGGCGGGCTGCTTCTCATTTGCCTTCTTTGGAAGTTCCTCTCCGCTACTCTTCCTATCACCGGCGTCCTCGCGTCTGGCTACCAGTTAGACTGCATGTTGGACAGTGACGAGTGCGGCAACGTTTGGATTGATGCTACCGCCACGGGGAAAGCGGCCAAGGTTGCGATGGTCCTCGTTTACCCTGGTGGGAAGTCGGATGTTCTTGTTATCGAGGAAAACGATATGATAACCAACTGTGCGCGAAGAAGGTTCCCCATAGAACCAGAGGCGGGAAGGTACATCCTCACGCTGAAGACGTTTATACCAGAGGCGGTGGTCTGCACGCGCGAAGTTGCGCTCTCGCCCACGGAGTTCGAGGTGGAAGTAAAGGACGTGAGCGTCGGTATCGTCCCGTGCGCGGGGGTCGACCGCGACTACCTCGGCAAGGAGCTTGACGTCAACGGCGTCAAAATCTTCGTCAGAAAGAGGGGGACGCTACCGCTCCGCTTCACGGGCGTCTCGCTTTCCGCCGACGGGCAGCGGCTCGGGGCGGGCTTGAGCAAGGCCGTGGTGGGGGCCGGGACGCATGTGGTGGAGGTGGCCGCAACGACCTGGGCTCAGCGCGTCATACTCAGACGCGGCGCGAGGTGCGTGGTAGAGGGGCAGCTTTTCTACGGTAAGGACGGCAAGAGTTCTCTGCCGTTCCGGAAGGAGTTTGTCCTGCAGTAGCCCAGAGGCCGGAGCGGGCGGAAAAGTGTGAGCGAATCTGCCGGAACCTGTTGCGGAGCGGGAGAAGCGGCGTTGGGGGGAAACTCGCCCCAGGCTACGGCGTTCCGCCAGGCATTATTATGAATGAGAGGTCGATGTTGGACAAACAGGCCACCTCGTGGTACATTCCCGGTGAGGGCAGGAAGCCTGTCGGACCTTTCACTGCCGAGCAGCTTATCCAATCCTGGCGAGCGGGGAAGATCAGCGACAAGACCATGTGTTGGCGAGAGGGCATGACGCAGTGGCTTCCGCTGGCGCAGGTTGAGCCATTTGCGCCAACCATCCGGTCGGCGAGCGTTTCGAGCCAGGCGGCGGCGAAAGCCCTGCAAGTCGGGGTGTTGCCGAAGGGCGCGCCAGCGTTGCCTATCCCGGCACAACCGTCGCCAAAGCGGTCCAAGGTTCCAGTGATCTTGGTTTGTGCTGGAGGGGTTCTCGCGTTGTTGGCAATCGTAGTGGTCGTATTGGCACCGAAACCGAAGCTTGGACGTGGCGAAGGGGCAATTGCTACCGAGGCGACGGAGGCGGAGCCGGGCAAAACGTCTGTTAAACCCGCGCAGAGCATCGTGGCCACCCAGGATGCGCTGCCGGAGAAGTCGACCGAAGAGTGGATCGCCGGCCTACAGGACCACGAGGCGTCCGCGCGCCGCCAAGCGGCCGAAGCGATCGTCCAACGGGGATCGCCGGCCGTGATCGACGCCCTGGACGCAATCACCGCGATTCAGCCGGACAACAGCTATCGCGTCGTGCGTCCCGCGGTCCAGGCCCTGGCCGGCCGGGGAACGGAAATCATCAAGCCTTTGCGCAGGGCCCTGCAATCGAAGCGGGCCGGGGTCCGCATCGGCGCGGTCAGCGTGCTTTGCGAAATGGGAAAAAAGGTCAAAGGGGCCGTCCACCCGCTTACCGACGCGCTGGCCGACGACAATCGCTGGGTCCGCCGGCTGGCGATCGAGTCGCTGGGCAACTGCGGCGCCGACGCCGCCCCGGCGACCCTCCAATTGATCCCCCTGCTGACCCATGAGGACAGGGTTACACGCCTGCGCGCGGTGGTCGCCCTGGCGCAGATCGGGCCCGGCGCCCGGGCCGCCAGCGACCCGCTGGTCGAGGTCCGCGATCACGACTCGGATGCCGAAATCCGCCAGGCCGCGGTGACGGCCCTCTACCAGGTCGATCTGCATCGCATGGCCAAGGAGGCCGACGAGCAGGCGTCGGAGAAAGCGCCGGTCAAGACCGGCAAGGAGTAGAGACCAGCAAAGGGGTCAGACCCCCGTTGCGCCTCCAGACCCCGTTGCGCCTCCCCAACCCCTTTTCGCCTCGTTAGCCAAAGAGCGTGTCGAAGTCGTTGTGGGAACCGATCCAGACCCAGACAACCGTATCGCCATCGCGCTAACCGACCGCGCGGTATTGCTCATTGATTCGCACCGACCAGACCTGTTCGTAGCCGGCCAGCTTCTTGAAACGTAAGGAAGGATGGCCCGGGTCTTTGGCAAACTGAGCGTAAGCCTTCCTTGCAGCCTCGCGTACCCGCGGGTCCAGCGCATCATAGGCTCGGCGAGAAACTCGGGCGGGTCAGCGATTTCAAAGGCGATCCGAGTCCAAGGGCGTTGAGGGTTCGGCGGCCGATTGACGCAGGAAGGCATCGAGCTTGGGCCGGCGCTGGCCGAAGGCGATCAACCGCTCCCACCGCTCATCATCCTCCCGGGCCAGGAGGAATCGGGCGAAATCAGCGACCTCGGCGCGCTTGTCGTCAGGCAGCGACTCGCAAATCCTCATCAGTTCCTCGGTTTCCATGCTCATACTCGGATTGTAGCTGGCGGTCGCCAGGGATTCCAGAGGGGAGCCATCCGAGAGGCGGATTCGCGGTGTGGCGGTCACTCAAGCGCGATGATGCCTCTTTCCGGCAACTGGTTTCGTCCAGGGAACTGAAGGTCCAGCTTTGGCCGGAGGCGAGTGCATGAAGCGTTGCCGGCGGGCGCATAAAAAACCCGCCGCCTATCCCTCAAGGGGAACGCGCACCAATGGTGACAGTTCGGCTAAGCGGGCAATTCCACTAGTATCTTATCGTCGGGCGGCCCAAAAAGCAAGTTGCCAAAGCGTGCCGTTTCCTCCCAACCCTACCCATGCCGTTGCCCCGCCAGTGCGGGGGATGGGGTTGTGCGGCCCGGTTTCGATCGTCGCCGGCATGGTGAACGTGCCGTCCACCCGAGCTACGTGTGGGACCGTTCGTCTTTCTCGGCACGGGGAACGGACACAGTAAGAGAAGGCTACAAGAGGTCAACCATGCACGATTATTGCACGATTATTAGTGTCAAGAAGGGCCGTTTCGGGGTCTTGAGGGCCTTGGATGCCGCGTCATAAGTGCTTGAAAACACCTTAGTTACGCCTGTTTCCCTGGGCCGTGTGCCTTACCAACTGAGCTACACCCGCGCAGTCAACCACCGGTCCTGCGGCTGGAACCCCTCCCTCAGGGAGTCCCGCGAGTGCACAACCGGAGACCACGAATTATAGATTCCCACCACCCGCTTGCAAGGGCAATTGGCTTCCGTGGGACAAAACCGTTCCTCGGGGTCGTTCGCCCCCTGAATACTCTTGGCAAAATACTCGACGTTTTCAACTCTAGCGAGTAGTGTGGAGTTTTAGAGCGCCTGCGGCACCCCGGAACGGCCGCTGCGCTGTCCGCTGGGCCCATTTGTCGGGCATTGGGATGCCCCCCATAAAGGAGGCGTTCCTGCAAGCCGGCCGTAGAACATGCTTTCAGCCTGTGACTGACGGCCAAGATGGCTGTGCCACTACAGCCTTTTCGGCACGGTCCGCGTTGTCGGCTCCTCTCCGCCAACCGGCAGCAACCGTGCGGTGGGCATGGCGCCGAGCAAAAAATAGTGAAAAATGAGACTAAGCGCGACGGATTCGCGAAGGCTCAAATAGACTGGAACCGATGTACCAATTGGGCAAGGGTAACTCTTAGACCTGGGGAAATTCCAACGCCATGATCCATTTCTTCGGCTTCTCCACTGGCTCTCGTCGTACGGCTGGCAAGCGACGCGCTTCTCGTGAGAGGGGACGATATCGCCGCCTGGGGATCGAATCGCTCGAGTCGCGGCAACTGCTGTCCGTCTCGTGGTCTCCCGCCCCCAGTGCCCAGACCGTGCTGGCCGGCGCCCCGCTGAACGTGGCCCTGAACGGCAGCGACACCGCGAAGGACGCCGTGAGCTACACGGTTTCGGTGGACAGCACCGGGTTGACGAACCCCTCGATTGCCAGCCCGCAGTTGACCGCCACGGTGATGCCCAGCACCAACCCCACCATGACGATCGCCGTCAGCTACGCCGGCGACCCCAGCACCGGCACGGCGGCGTTCTCGGGGAACCTGGTCTTCTCCTTGTTCAGCAATTACGTGTCCCAGGCGGTCACGGCGATTACCTCGCTGATCAACAGCGACTTCTACACCAATTCGAATTTCTGGCGCGTCAACAAGAGCTTCATGGCCCAGGGCGGCGCCAGCGCCACCAACGCCACCGCGCCCGACTCCGACAACGATTACAATTCCAATCTGCGGTTCACGGGCCCGGGCATCTTGGCGATGGCCAACGGCGGTGCGAACACCAACAGCTCGCAGTTCTTCATCACCAGCCCTGAGGAGGCCTCCCCGTATGCCCCGTTTTCCACGGGCGATTTCAACTATACGATCATCGGCTTCCTCCTCTCGGGGAACACTACTCTCACGGACATCATGAACGTGCCCGTCGCGCTGGACCCCAGCGCGCCGGAGTACAGTAGCGGCGTACCGACCAAGCCGACCGTCACCGTGACCATCGAAAGCGTCACGCTGAGCAACACGGACAACCAGGACGGCGTACTGCAGCTCAACGCGCCGGTGGGGACCACGGGCACGGCCGCGGTGACCGTGACGGCCACCTCCGCGGCGGACGGCGGCGCGTCCGCGTCGACGACCTTCAACGTGTCCGTGGGGCCGGAGAACTACACCGACCCGCCCTTCATCGATCGCCCCGTGAGCCCCATCACGACCAGCGTCGGCACGCCGGTCGACTTCACGATCCCCGCCACCGACGTCAACGGCAACGCCATCACCTACACCGCCACGCCCGCCAACAGCACGATGACGGCCGCCGCCGTCAACTCCAGCGGCCAGTGGTCGCTCAATCCGTCCACCCTGAGCGCGGGCGTCTATTCCGTGACCGAGAGCGTGAAGGCAACCAGCCCCGTCGGCAGCGAGAGCACGACTCCCGACACCGAGGACGTTCCGGTCTACGTCGATCCCGCCGCGCCGACCGGCATCACCCTGGTGCCGGGCTCTGGCGCCACCTCGACGACGTTCACCGATCTCGACAACACCTCGGGCAAGACCCTGGAGTTCGACGTCACCGGCGTGACCTCCGGCGACACCGTCGACGTCTATGCCGACGGCACCTTGATCGGCAGCCAGTCTGACGCCCAGCCTAACGCCTCGGGGATCGTCGAGATCACCACCAACGGCACCTATACCCTGACGGCCGGGGCCCACTCGATCACCGCCACGCAGACCTTGGAAGATCAGACGGTCGACGTCGGCAATCTGAAAAGCACGACCAACCTGGCCAGCACCGATTCCTCGGCGCTTTCCTTGACGGTGGACACCACGCCGCCGGCGTTCAACTCCACGCCGATCACCTCGGCGACCGTCAACGTCCCCTACAGCTACACGGCCACGACCGCCGCGGATTCGGCCGGCGCGGTGACCTACTCGTTGATCTCGCCGGCCGCCGGGATGCACGTCAATCCCAGCACGGGCCTGCTCCAGTGGACGCCCTCCTCGTCGCAGGCGCCCTCGGTAAGCGTGGACATCCAGGCCACGGACCCCGCCGGCAACACGGCCCAGCAGCAGTTCACCATCGACGTCCCCTCGACCAACCAGCCCCCGGTCCTTACACAGGGGCATCCTTCGTGGACCATCGACTCGAACACGCCCCTGGTGGGCCCCCTGACGTCGTTCATCAACAACTCCAGCTCCGCGTCCGGGTCCACGACCATTAGCGACTCCACCCCCGGCGCCGTCATCGGCGGCATCGCCGTGACGGGCTTCAGCGGCAGCGGCACCTGGAAGTATTCTCTGGACGGCAAGACGTTCCAAACCATCACCATCTCGGACGTGAGCGCCACCAACGCGCTGCTGCTGCCCAAGAATGCCGACATCGAGTACATCCCCTCCGGCTCCGCCGGGACGGCCACGGCCACCTACTGCGCCTGGGACACCACCGGCGGCACCGCCGGCGGCTTCGCCGACACCACCGCCAGCGGCGCCACGGCGTTCAGCTCGGTCAGCGACACGGCCACGATCAACGTCGAGGCGACCATCGACGACGTAGTCCTCACGGCCGCCTATCCTTCGCTGGGCAGCACCACCGCCACCACGACCACGCCCTTTACCATCAATCTCAGCTCGTTCATCAACCAAGGCAGCGGCAGCGGGACAACCGCGATCAGCCCCACCCTCACGGGAGGCATCGCCGTGGTCGGCTTTAGCGGCAAGGGAACCTGGAGCTTCGCCACCAGCGTCGGCGGGACCTTCACGGCCTTCTCGGCGCTCGCGTCCAGCCCGAGTTTGTCGAAGCCGCTGTTACTGGGCCCCGGCGCCGAGCTCAAGTACACGCCGGACGGCAAGGACAGCGAGACGCCCACGATTACCTACTACGGCTGGAACGGCACCAGCGGCACCAGCGGCACAACGGGCAGCGACCTCACGGTCTCCGGCAATACCGGCGGCACGACGGCCTACAGCCACTTGACCGACACCGCCTCGTTGACGGTCAACGACGCGCCCGTGCTGACCGCCGCCAACCCCTCGCTGGGCAGCACCACCGCCAGCACGGCCAAGACCATCAGCGTGAGCACGTTCATCAACAGCGGCTCCGGCGCAACCTTGATCACCGACTCCGACTCCAACGCCGTGCTGGGCGGCATCGCCGTGACCGGCGTCACCGGTTTCGGCGCCTGGGCCTATTCGCTGGACGGCACGAACTACACCAACCTGGGCACGCTCTCCACTAGCGCGGCCCTCTTGCTGCCCGCCACCGCCGACCTCCGCTATACGCCCAACGGCGAGAGCGAGATTGCCACCATTACCTATTGCGCCTGGGACCAGACCAGCGGCCAAGCCGGGACCACCGCCGACACCACCAGCAACAGCGGCGCCACGGCCTCAAGCTCTGCCTTCAGCGCCGACTCCGACAACGCCAAGCTGGCGGTCAACGACGCGCCCGTGCTGACCGCCGCCAGCCCTTCCTTGGGCAGCACCCCCGCCAATATCGCCCAGACCATCAGCCTCGCCTCGTTCATCAACCTCTCCTCCGGGACCACGACCATCACCGACGCCGACTCGAATGCCCTGCTGGGCGGCATCGCCCTGACGGGCACCACAGGCAAGGGCACCTGGGCCTATGAGCTCAGCGGCCAGACGACCTTCAGCGACGTCGGCACGGTCTTCCCCGATGGGGCCCTCCTGCTGCCCTCCAGCGCCACCCTCCAATACACGCCCGATGGCTCCGACGCCGAATCGCCCACCATTACCTACTGCGCGTGGGACCAGACCAGCGGTGTCGCGGGAACCACCGCCGACAGCACCGTCAACGGCGGCACCACGGCCTTCAGCAGCAACGACGATACCGCCACGCTCACGGTGACTGCCAGCAACGTCGCGCCGGTCCTCGCGGCCGCCAGCCCCTCTCTGGGCCTGACGGGTGTCAACGCGGCCAAGACCATCACCCTCGCCTCGTTCATCAACAACGGCTCCGGGACCACGACCATCACCGACTCCACCCCGGACGCCGTGATCGGCGGCATCGCCCTGACCGGCACCACCGGCGCCGGCACCTGGGCCTATGAGCTCAGCGGCCAGACGAGCTTCACCGACGTGGGCTCGGTCTCCGCAAGCTCGGCCCTGTTGTTGCCCGAGGACGCCTCCTTGCAATACACTCCCAACGGCACCAGCGAATCGGCCACCATCACCTACTGCGCCTGGGACACCACCAGCGGGACCGCCGGCGAGGACAACGTCGACACCACCACCAACGGCGGCAGCACGGCCTTCAGCACCGCCTCCGACACCGCCACGCTCACCGTGGGCTATGTCAGCCTCTCCGGCTACGTCTACCTCGACCCGGCCAACAGCGGCGTTTGGACTACGTCCAGCGAGGGCCTGGGCGGCGTGACCGTCAGGCTGCTGCTTGAGAATAGCTCTGGCGCCTTCACGGAGGTCGCCGCAAACTCGCCGCACCAAACCTCGGCCAGCGGCTCCTACAGCTTCAGCAACCTGGTCGCCGGGACCTATCAGATCCAAGTGACCCCGCCGCCGGAGTTCGTCGACGGCCAGAGCACCCCGGGCATGATCGGCGGCGCGGCCAGCGGCACGAATCCGCAAACCAACGTCCTCCAGGTCACGGTCAGCGCGGGCCAAAGCGGCACCGGCTACAACTTCGGCGTGCAGGGGGTGGTCCCAGGGAGTTCCGTTGTGCAGGGGGTCGTGCCGGGGAGTTCCGGTGTGCTGGGGGTGGTGCTAGAGACGTTCTCCCTGGGAATGTTCTTCACCGGCAACTGCCCGATCACCGCGGCCGATCTCATGGAGTACCTGGAAACGGCCCCCAGCGTCAACCTCGCCGGTTCCTTGGGAAGCACGGCGACCACCGATTTCTCCACGACGTTATCCGCCCAGGGCTCTTCCGTCCACATCGCCGCGTCCGCGGCCTCGATCGCCAGCCCCGACAGTCCCACCCTGGTTTCGATGACCGTCACGCTCACCAATCCGCAGGACGGCTCGGACGAGCAGCTCCAGGCCGTGACTACCGGCACCTCGATCACCTCCTCCTACGACGATACCACCGGCGTGCTTTCGCTCACGGGCGTAGCCGATACGTCGACCTACCAGACCGTGCTCCAAAGCATCACCTACAGCGACGCGTCCACGTCGCCGACAAGCGGCGACCGCACCATCAACGTGGTAGTCGACGACGGCACCCTGAGCAGTGACACGGCCGTCTCCACGATCAACGTCCTCCCGACCGGCTCGGGCGCCACGACCACCGCCCTGACCTCTGCGGACAGCACGGTCGTCTATGGCCAATCGGTGACGCTCACGGCCACGGTCAGCCCTTCCTCAGGCTCCGCCACGCCCACGGGAACCGTGACCTTCACCAGCGGCAGCGCCACGCTGGGCACGGGCACGTTGACCGGCGGCGTGGCCACCTTGAGCACCACCGCGCTGGCTGAGGGCAGCGACACGGTCACGGCCTCTTACGGCGGCGACTCCACCTATAGTCCCAGCAGCGGCACCCTCACGGAGACGGTCAACCAGGCCGCCACGGCCACGGCGCTGAGCGCATCGCCCAACCCGGCCGTCTACGGCCAGGCGGTGACGCTCACGGCCACGGTCAGCGCCAGCTCCCCCGGCGCCGGCACGCCGACCGGAACGGTCTCCTTCACCGGCAGCGACGGCACCAGTTTGGGCACGGAAACCTTGTCCAGCGGCGTGGCCACGCTCACCACCTCGGAATTGCCCGAAGGGAGCCAAACGATCACGGCTTCGTACAGCAGCGACAGCGACTTCACGTCCAGCAGCGGCAGCGGCACCGAGACCATCAACCAGGCCGACACGACCACCGTGCTGTCCGTGCCATCCGGTTCCGCGGTCTCCGGCCAGCCCGTCACCTTTACGGCCACGGTGAGCGCCACTTCGCCGGGCTCCGGCACGCCCACCGGAACGGTGACCTTCAGCGACGACAGCACGACGCCCGCGACGACTCTGGGCATGTACACGCTGACGGCCAGCGACAACGGCGTGGCCACCGTCACCACGACCACCTTGCCCGTGGGCAGCCAGACGATCACGGCCTCCTACGCGGGAGATACGAACTTCGACGGCAGCCCGAGCTCCAGCGTCTCGGTACAGGTCCTGACCGCTACGAATACGACGCTGACCTCCTCGGCCAATCCTGCGGTCACGGGCCAGTACGTCACCTTCACGGCCGCGGTCGCCCCTGCGACAGGCTCCGGTGTCCCCGCCGGCACGGTGAACTTCTACGACAACGGGAACCTGTTGGGACCGGTTACGCTGAACTCCAGCGGCGTGGCGACCTTCCCCACGGCGACCTTGGCCCAGGGCGACCAGATCACGGCCGTCTACCAAGGAGACTCGAACTTCGCCACCAGCACCAGTAATGCCATAACGGAGACCGTCAGCCCGGCCGGCGACGCCACCAGCGATACCGTGCTGGACGTCTCACCCAATCCCGCGGCCGTCGGTCAGTCGGTGACGCTCACGGCCACGGTGAGCGACCCGACGGGCGAAGGCACGCCCACCGGCACGGTGACCTTCCTCAACGGCACCACCGTGCTGGACACGGAAACCGTGGACCCCTCCATCGGCGCGGCCACCTTCACCACGTCGACCTTGCCCGTCGGCACCTACACCTTCTATGCCGACTACAGCGGCGACACGAGCTATGCCCCCAGCGGCGGTACCACGACGGAGACGGTCCAGCTCGGCACTACCACCACGCTGAGCGCCTCGCCCAGTTCCCCGGTCTATGGCCAGTCGGTGACGGTCACGGCCACGGTGAGCGACCCGACGGATGCCGGCACGCCCACAGGGACGGTGAGCTTCACCGATAGCGACGGCGACACCCTGGGCACGGAAAACCTGGTCCCCGGCGCCACCGGCACGGCCACGGCCACCGTCAGCACCTCAACCTTGCCGCTGGGCAGCGACCTCATCATCACGGCCTCCTATAGCGGCGACACGAGCTATGCCCCCAGCAGCGGTACCACGACGGAGACGGTCCTGCTCGGCACGACCACCACGCTGGGCGCCTCGCCCAGTTCCCCGGTCTATGGCCAGTCGGTGACGGTCACGGCCACGGTGAGCGACCCGACGGATGCCGGCACGCCCACCGGAACGGTGACCTTCACCAATAGCGACGGCACCAACCTGGGCACAGGAACCTTGGTCCCCGGCGCCACCGGCACGGCCACGGCCACCATCAACACGTCGGCCTTGCCGGCGGGCAACGACACCGTCACGGCCTCCTATAGTGGCGACACGACCTATGCCGCCGGCAGCGGCACCTTGCCGGAGACGATCAGTCAGGCCGGCACGACCACCACGCTGGCCAGCTCGGCCAATCCGGCGCTCACGGGCCAGTGGGTCACCTTCACGGCCACGGTCTCCGCCAGTTCGCCAGGGTCCGGCACGCCCACCGGGCAAGTGGATTTCTACGACAACGGGATCCTGGTGGGAACGGAGACGCTGAACTCCAGCGGCGTGGCGCCCTTCTCCATGTCCACCTTGGCCCAGGGCGACCAGATCACGGCCGCCTACCAAGGAGACTCGAACTTCACCGGCAGCCCCCTCAGCAGCGCCATAACGGAGACCGTCAACCCGGTCGGCGCGACCGTGACCAAGACCACGGTGACCCCCGTGCCCAACCCTGGGACCGTCGGTCAGTCGGTGACCTTCGCGGCTACGGTGCAGGACACGACGGACGCCGGCCTGCCCACCGGCACGGTGACCTTCCTCCTCAATGGCACCACCGTCCTGGACACCGAAACCCTGGACACAGCCGGCTTGAGCCCCAGCGTCGGCAGCCTGGCCGTCTTCACCACGTCGACCTTGAGCGCCGGCGACTATTCGATTACGGCCGTCTACAGCGGCAACTCGACCACCTATGCCCTCAGCACGAGCGTCCCCGTTTCGGAGGTGATCAACGAAGGATGAAATCGGATCTCTCCCCAAGCGCCGTGGACAACGCGCCTGGGCAAGACGCCAACTGGCTCCAGCCGTAGCCGCCCGGTCTCCCAGGGGGGCGCAGCCCCGGGAAGTTATCAGCGATCAGCGTAACCGTTCACGGGTCGTAAAGTAGCAGGTACACTCCGTGTGCCGTCCGCCCATGGTGGCGTAGGCAGCGGACGGCACACGGAGTGTGCCTGCTACATTCAGCGCCTGCCCGTGAACGGATCCGTGATCGGCGGACAAGCGTAGCGTGGATGCAGGTCGAACTTGGTGCGCGGCACGATATCGGTCGCGTGTGCCCCTCCGACTTGGCTCGGCTCTTAGCGCAACTGCTTGCGCAGCAGAATGTTAGCCGCTGTTGGCCTGGCAAGCGGAGCCGTACTCCTGTGACCGCTGATCGCCGATCGCTGACCGCTGGCCACTGATCGCCGAGAAAGACGGTCTTCACCGCAGGCGGCCCGGTCGCTAAACTCCGCGTCCGGCGTTACGGCATCGAGCCGTTACGAGCAACAAGGAGCTTGCCAGAGATGCGAGAGGAACCTAGGCCGTCCGAGATCCGACGACTTGTGCTGAAGCTCTTCCGGCAGTGGGGAACGGCCCCCTCGCGACTGTTCGAGATGCAAGAGAAGATCCGCATGGACCGGCATCGGGTGGTCGCCCGCACCTATCGCGTCGACCGGCTGATGGCGATGTGGCTCAGCGAGGTCGGGATCCTCCAATTCTACGACGCCGACGGCCAGATGTTGGCGACCATCCATCTGCGGCCAGGGGGCCTGTCGCAGCGTGCCGCGGCGTAAGGGACGAGGGCTTGTGAATCTTTCACCATTTGGGTTGATTGAGCACCATTGGTAGAGTGGGCACCGCCCACCGCGACACAAGATGTTGTGCTGGGCGATGCCCTTAGAAAGATTCGCAACCTCTGACCGCTAGCCACTGTTGACGGGCCGGTTGCCGCCGAGCTGGCCTGGCCCTACCTTACGACTTCTTTGCGCCTGCGTGTCTCGTCGGGTAGCCTCTCCAGTTATCCCTGCCGTCGCATCCGACCTATTTTCATACTGCAAATCCCCGCGATCGCGTCGACTTTTCCGGTTTGGCAAGTTTTGTGGTCAAGATCTCCCGGTTTTGACGAGTATAACGGATGGGTAATCCGGGCTGGTGCTCTCGCTCCATCCGGGACTGCGCAAGTCAACCAAGCGAGGGGGTTTCACGCCCCAGCGATGCAAATGCGATGGCTCAACAACTCTCGGCGTCGTCTCGGCTACGCGGCTGTCACCTGCGGCATCGCCGGGCTGCTCTCCACGCTGCTGGCAGCAGGACGCGCCGCGGAAGCGGACGATGGCGACGGTCTGTCGACCCGGCGGGTAACTCCCGAGCCATCCGTGGTCGATGCGAAAGCGGAGCCTGCGACGCCGGCCGAGTTGCCTGTCGAGCAAACGCCTCATCACCCGTGCTTTACGCCCCAGGAGATGCGAACCTGGTACAAGCCGATCGACCAGATCCGCGTGAACCGGCCGCCCAGCCCTGGCCAGATGCCGCAGGACTGCTCCGAGGACCTCTTCACTCCACCGTGCGGGGAGCCTTTCCGGCGGGCGATCAACGATCGTTGCACCTTTCATTGGGTCGCCTCGAACCTGGCCCATCAGCCGCTCTACTGGGACGACCAGCCCTTGGAACGCTACGGACAGAGCGTCTTGCCGCTGGCGCAGCCCGTGCTTTCCGGAGTCCACTTCTTCGCCACGTTTCCCGTAATCCCCTACGAGATCGGACTGGACGGCCCCTACGGCCTGATCTACACCCTGGGCTACTACCGGCCCGGCGACTGCGCCCTGCCTACGCTCCAGTGGCTGCCGTTCCAGTGGGACGCCGCGATGATCGAGGCGGGCACGATGACCGGATTGATCTTCCTCGCACCGTAAGCCGGGGCCGATCGTGATGCAAATCCGCTTGCGGAAGTTCGCCGCGGGGATCTTGGCGCTGGCGGCCGTTGCGGCCGGCTGCCATTCGCGCGAAGTTTTCTTCGCCGACGGCGACCGCTTGCACTTCCAGAACGTGGCGACGAAGATCGACTATCCCGAGACGGAGATGGAGACCCGGCCGGATCTGCTGGCGGCGCCGCCGCCCAACAGCGTGCGGCGGTGCGAGCCGGCCCAGAGTTGGCCGCTGACGCTTTGCGAGGCGATCCGGCTCACGCTGGCCAACAGCCAGGTGATCCGCGACGCCGGGGGCCGCGTGATCAACTCGCCGGGGTCGGTGGCCACGGTCTACGATACGGCCATCGCCGAGACCGATCCGCAGCTTGGGGTCGAGGCGGCCCTGAGCCAGTTCGACGCCCTCTTCAGTTCGGGCGTCTCCTGGCAGCGGCAGGACCACCAGGTGGCCAACCCGCTCTTGGGCGGCCTTCCGCCCGGCGTCACCATTCTGGACCTGCTCAGCGGCGCGATCCCCCCCACTCCCAGCGTGCTGAGGGACGACTCAGCGGCGTTCTACGCCCAAATCGATAAGTACGCGGCGACGGGCACGCAGTTCTCGCTCCGCAGCGACGTGCTCTACGACAAAACCAACGCTTTCTTCGGACTGGTCCCCGCCGAGTACGACGCCTACATCACGGCCCAGGTCCGCCAGCCGCTGCTGCAAGGGGCGGGCATCGACTTCAACCGCATCGCCGGTCCCAAGGGCCAGCCGGGCGTCTACAACGGCGTGCTCCTGGCCCGGCTCAACAGCGACGTCACCTTGGCCGACTTCGAGGCCTCGGTCCTCGATCTGTTGTTCTCCGTCGAGCAGGCCTACTGGGAACTCTACTTCTCCTACCGCGACCTGGACGCCAAGATCGCCGCCCGCGACGCGGCCCTGGAAACCTGGCGGGTGATCCAGAAAAAATACGAGGCCGGCACGGCCGACGACGAGCAGGAGGCCCGCGCCCGCGAACAGTTCTACCTCTTCGACGCGCAGGTGATCAACGCCACCAGCGGCGTGGCCAGCGGCAACGGGCCGCTCTTGGTCCAGGGCGGCGTCTACGGCAACGAGCGGCGGCTGCGGTCGCTGATGGGACTGCCGGCCAACGACAACCGCCTGATCCGCCCGGCCGACGAGCCGACGACCGCCGAGGCGGTCTTCAACTGGTCGGACTCGGTCCGGCAGGCCTTTTGGCGGCGCGTCGAGCTGCGCCGGCAGAAGTGGGTCATCAAGCGCCGCGAGCTGGAGCTGGTGGCGTCGAAGAACTTCCTCCAGGGCCGGCTGGACCTCGTGGGCCTGTATCGCTGGCGGGGCCTGGGCCCGGACGTGCTGGGCACCGAGAACAGCGCCCTGGACGAGATCTTCGACGGCCACTACCAGGACTGGCAGCTCGGCGTGCAGTATTCCACGCCGATCGGCAACCGGCCGGGCCATGCCGCCGTCCGCAGCGCCGAGCTGATGCTGGCCCGCGAGCGGGCCCGCTTGCGCGAGCTGGAGCTGCAGATCCTCGACGACGCCAGCCGCGCGTTCGGCGAAGTCGATCGCGCCTACGCCGTCACGCGCTCCACCTGCAACCGCATCCAGGCCGCCCATCGTCAGCTTGAGGACGTGCGGAAGAAGTACGATGCGGGCACGGTCCCCGTGGACTTCCTCTTGGACGCCCAGCAGCGGGTGGCCGACGCCGACAGTCTCTATCATCGCTCGCTGGTGGACTACACGTTGTCGCTGGCGAAGGTGAACCGCGCGCGGGGCACGCTCCTGGACTACTACGACGTGGCCCTGACCGAAGGGCCCTGGTGCGACGAGGCTTACGCCTCGGCGGTCAAGCAGGCCCGGCGGTTCCTGCCCAGGGTGTTGGACTACACGCAGATGGTGCCTCCGCCGGTGAGCCGTGGTGCTTATCCCCAGCAAGTCGCCGTCGGCCCCAACGGCCTCAATGACAACAATTCGCCCACCCCGCCGCCCGCAGCACTGCTGGACAAGCCGGCAGTGGCACCCGAGGCGATCCCACCGCCGCCGCCGTTGGAGCCGCAAGGACAAGCCTCCCCCTCTCCCTTCGGGAGAGGGCAGGGGTGAGGGGAAGCTGGCCCGAGGTATTGCCCGGCAAAGAAGCAGGTTATGCTGGAGAAGCTGCGTCAAAACCCCTGGAGCCGCCGTCGGGCAGGAATGTCCAACCTCCGGCGGCTGTAGGATGGGCATTCTTGCCCGTCGCCACGCTCCGGTCTTGAAACAGCTTCTTAGCACAACAATTCCCGCCTGTTATGCTAAAGCATAACCTACGTCAACGACCACCCCGAAGCCTCACCTCGGAGACGCCGACCATGCGCAACCCCACACTCAACCTCATGCTTCTCTCCGCCTGCCTGCTGGCCGCCGTGCCCTGTTCGGCACAAAATGCGATTCCGCTGGCCGGCACGTGGCGATTCCGTCTCGATCCCCAGAACAGCGGCGTCCGCGAGCGGTGGTTCGAGTCGCAGTTGCCCAAGGAGATCCGCCTTCCGGGCACCACGGACGAGGCGAAACTGGGGCTGCCCAATCCCCGCAAGCCGTCGCTGGACGGGCTCTACCGCCCCAACGTCTACACCGGCCCGGCCTGGTACCAACGCGACGTGGAAATCCCCGACACGTGGCGGGGCAAGCGCGTGCTGCTCTCGCTGGAACGGGTCCACTGGGAAACGCAGGTCTGGCTGGACGGCCGCAAGATCGGCACGGAGGACAGCCTGATCTCGCCCCAGGTCCACGACCTCGGCACCGAGGTTGCCGCGGGCAAACACACGCTGACCATCTGCGTCGACAACCGGCCCAAGTTCGACCTCGGCGGCTTCGTCTCCATCCTCTACGAAGGCACGCAGACCAATTGGAACGGACTGATTGGTAGCCTGGAGCTCCGCCGTAGACCCGGTGGCCATCGAGGACGTGCAGGTCTATCCCGACCTGGAGCATAAGTCGGCCAAGGTGCAAGTGACCATCGCCAACGTCACCGGCAAGCCGGTGCTACGCGGCATCCACCTCACGGTAACCACTAAGTCCGACGGGCGCATGGTAGTATACTACGCAAGCATCGCCGAGGCCACCGAGCGACGGACGGTCGTCTCAGCCGAGGTTCCGCTGGGCAAGGACGTGCGGCCGTGGGACGAATTCTCGCGGAACCTCTACGAGCTCCAGGCGTCGCTGAGCTTCGTGCAGCAGGCGAAGCCCTCGGCGCGGGCGGACGGTAACCTTCGGCATGAGGAAGCTGGAAATCCGCGGCACGCAGTTCGTGCTCAACGGGCGGCCGATCCAGCTCCGCGGCACGCTGGAATGCGCCATCTTCCCCGCCACCGGCTATCCGCCGACCGACGTTGATTCGTGGCTGCGGATCTTCCGCGTGATCAAGTCCTACGGGCTGAACTTCATGCGGTTCCATTCCTGGTGTCCGCCCGAGGCCGCTTTCGCCGCCGCCGACCTGGAAGGCGTCTATCTGCAGCCGGAAGGGCCGGAGGCCAACATCACGATCGACCGCCGCACGCCGGTTGGCCAGTTCATGGAGCAAGAGCTTCGCCGCATGGTCCGCTGCTACGGCAACCACCCCTCGTTCTGCCTGATGACTCTGGGCAACGAGCACAGCGGCGTCGGCGACACGTTGGACTACTGGGTCGACATGCTGAAGCGCGAAGACCCGCGCCACTTCTACTGTTCGGCCTCCGCCGGCCAGATGACGAAAAACCGGCAGTATACCGAGGGTGGACCCCGCGGCATCCACGGGCCGGGGACCGAGACGGACTTCCGCGGCGCCGTCGCCGGCGAGGGCCGTCCCCTGATGGGCCACGAGATCGGCCAGTGGACCTTCTTCCCCAACTTCGACGAGATCCCCAAGTACCACGGCGTGCTGGAGGCCAAGAACTTCGAGCTGGTCCGCGACGACCTGACCCGAAAGCACCTCGTCGACCTGGCGCCGCAGTTCGTCCAGGCCACGGGCCGAGAGGCCGTGCTGCTCTACAAGGAGGAGATCGAGGTGCTGCTCCGCACGCCCGGTCATGCCGGCTTCTCACTCTTGGACTTGCACGATTATCCCGGGCAAGGCACGGCCTTGATCGGCCCGCTGGACCCGTTCTGGGACTCCAAGGGCTTCGTCACGCCGGAGGAGCACCGCCGCTACTGCGGCCCGACCGTGCCCTTGTTGCGGATGAAGAAGCGGACCTTCACCCTCGACGAGACCTTTGCCGCCGAGGCGGAGGTCTCGCACTTCGGCCCGCACGACCTGCGCGGCGCCCGGCCGGTCTGGAGCATCAAGGACCAACAGGGCGGCGTGGTGGCGTCCGGGACGTTCCCCGTACGGGACCTGGCGACCGGCAATCGCTCGCCGCTGGGGCGGATCGAGACGCCGCTGGCCAAGGCCGCCGCGCCGGCGAAGCTCACGGTGAGCGTTGCGCTGGCCGACACGCCCTTTGCGAACTCTTGGGAGATCTGGGTCTATCCCGCGGCTTCGGCCGTAGCGGGAAGAAGTGATTCTTCCGGGCACAAGCCCGTAGGGAACGCGCTGCGTGGCGTTCCGAAGGCCGGAAAGGGGCCAATCGGCGTGCCCCGGAACGCCACGGAGGGCATACCCCGGAACGCCACGGAGGGCGTTCCCTACAGTGGGGCGGCGATCATGGTGAGCAAGCGTTGGGACGAGGCGACGAAGTCGGCCCTGGCCGGGGGCAAGCGAGTGCTGCTGTTTGCCGCCGGCAGCGGCCCGCAAAGCCTGCCGGGCAGCTTTTTGCCGGTCTTCTGGAGCCCGGTCTGGTTCCCCACGCAGAAGCCCAACACGATGGGCATTCTCTGCGATCCGGCGCATCCCGCGCTGGCCCGGTTCCCCACGGAGTTCTTTAGCAACTGGCAGTGGTACGACCTGCTGAACCATTCGCGGACCCTGATTCTCGACGACACGCCGCCGGGGTTCCGGCCGATCGTCGCGGTGATCGACAACTTCGCCCGCAACCACAAGCTGGGCGTGCTCTTCGAGACCCGGGCGGGCGAGGGCCGTTTGTTGGTCTGCGGCATCGACCTGCCGGGCCTGGCCGACAAGCAGCCTGCCGCCCGGCAGTTGTTGGCAAGTCTTTACGCCTACGCCGGCTCCGAGGCCTTCCATCCGGCCGAGCAGATCCCCGCTGAGACCCTGGAGAAGCTGCTTGCGCCGGCGGTCGGCACGTCGATGCAGAAGCTCGGCGCACGGGTGATCCACGCCGACAGCGAAGCGCCCGACTACGAGGCCCGCAACGTGTTGGACGGCGATCCGGCCACGATTTGGCACACTCCTTGGGGCGAAGGCGCCAAGGGATTTCCCCACGAGCTGGTGATCGAGCTGGCCCGGCCGGTGAGCATCCGCGGGGTGAAGCTGCTGCCCCGCCAGGAGATGTCCAACGGCTGGATCAAGGGCTACCAGATTTACGTCAGCCTTGACGGCGCGGCGTGGGGCAAGCCGGCGGCCGAAGGCGAGTTTTCCCCCGGGGCCGATCTGAAGACCGTCCGCTTCAGCCGCGCCGTTGAGGCCCGCTTTCTCAAGCTTGTGGCCCGCTCGGCGTTTGAGGACCAGCCTTACGCCTCGTTGGCCGAGTTGGAGGTGATAACGGGGGAGTAACCGGCAGTATGGTTCCTGGAGCAAGTAGGTCCCGTCTTCCCGACGGGACTTCCGCCTGCCTGCCGGGATTTCCATGAACCCAAAGCCGAGAAGTCCCGCCCGGCAGGCGGGACCTACTGGGGCGCATACAAGCGTTCAATGGTGCGTTGCTTGAGAGGTCTCGACCGTCAGTGTCAGGCCCATTGCTTTGGTGACCGCGACGAGCGTGGAGAGCCGCGGATTGCCGCGCGGCGAAAGGGCGCGGTAGGGACTTTCCCGCTCAACTCCTGCCGCCTTGGCGATCTTGGCCAGACCGCCGCACGCTTCGGCAACGTGCCGCAGGGCGACCAAGAGCGTTTGCGGTTCTTCCGCATCTTCCATCGCTGCCTTGAGATACTCGATCGCAAAGGCCCGATTTTTTCGCAGTTTCCTGGCCATCACCTCGTCGTGGGAAACGCTGGCCTTGCTTTTCATGGTTTCCCCATGATTTTGCGATCCACGCTTTGGACCAGTCGGTCGGCCAGTTTCGGATCGCTAGTACCGCGTTTCGCAAGTTGATCGGTTCGTGTTGGCAAGAATCGGGGTTGAGTGAAAATGGGTTTGATGGTTAAATGCCGGTCCTAACGTGTTCTATTGTAAGGAGGTTACAACGGCACAAGGAGTGTGCTTCATGGTTGCCCCGACGATTGCCCTGGAGGCCGGGGAGGCGAGACGGCTACGGCGGATTTGCCAAGCGCGTTCTGCCGCCCAAGCAAAGGTCTTCCGCGCCCGCCTGGTCTTGCGATGCGCGGAGCCGGACGATCCGACGAATTGGCAGGTGGCCGTGGAATTCGGCTGCGATCCTGACACGGTATCCAAATGGCGCAGGCGTTTCGCAGCAAAGCGCCTGGACGGCCTGGACGATGCTCCGCGGAGCGGTCGGCCCAGGTCTTTTCCCCCTGAGGACCAGCACCGCGTGATGGTGTTGGCCACCGAGAAGCCCGCGGACCACGGCATTCCCGCGGCGCAGTGGTCGCTCTCGGACTTGGCGGCGCGGATCGTCAACGACGCGCACGCTGCCGCGATGAGCCGCAGCACGATCTTTCGTGTGCTGCACGAGGCGGCGATCAAGCCCCACAAGAGCCGCTATTGGCTGAACAGCCACGATCCCGATTTTGAGTCCAAGACGTTGGAGATCGCCCGTCTTTATCTGGACGCGCCGCGACTGCACCAGCAGGGGGAATTGGTGATCTGCACGGACGAAAAGACGAGCATTCAAGCCTTGGAGCCGAAATACCCCACCAAGCCTCTCCAACCGGGCAGGCCGGCGTTGCGAGAGTTCGAGTACGTCCGTCACGGCACCCGTTGCCTGATCGCCAGCCTGATCGTGCCCACTGGCGAGGTGGTTGGCGACGTGCTTCCTCAGCGGACCAGCGCCGACTTCTGCCGACACGTCCGCCATGTGGCGCGGCAATTCCCCGAGGTCCAGCGATTCCATTGGGTGATGGACAACCTGAACACCCATTGGAGCCTGGACTTGTGCCGCACCATCGCGCGGTTGTCGTCCGTGCGCTTTGAGCCGAAGCAGCTCCGCACCGGCAACGAGCGTCGGGCCTTCCTCACGAATCCTGAGCATAAGCACGTGATTCATTACACGCCCAAACACGGCAGTTGGTTGAACCAGATCAAGATTTGGTTCGGCGTCTTGCAACGGCGGTTGTTGCGTCGCGGGGAGTTCTCCTCGAAAGCCGACCTCACGCGCCAACTCTTGGCATACCTCGAATACTACAATGTCCACTGGGCGCGGCCCTACCGCTGGACTTACACCGGCCAGCCGTTGGCCGCATAACCGACGAATTTGTGAAACGCGGTACTAGTCGTCTTGATGACGAGTTCACGAAGCTCTTGCGTAGCGTGCGGCTCCCGCGAGTATAGCCAAACGATCTCCGATATGAGGCCCTCGCGATAGCGGATCATCTCTTGCAGAAACTGCGCAGCTCGACGGCCGCCATGTAACGCCGGTTCTGCTTTTCTGCTTCCTTAACGTCGGCTTCGGTAGCGGGTTCTGGACCACCGAGCACGGCCGTTGGAATTTCCGGAGGCCTTTTCGGCAGGCCCAACTTCTGGAGCTGCGCTAAGCCGTCCAGAAAGACCAGCGTTGCGGCTCGACGCCTCTTCGGGAGCGGATCGGTCGGTTTGAGCATCAGCAGGGCGCTACCCCAATAGCCATACGTCCGTATCCGCTGTTGAGGAGTTAGCGGGCATTGCATCGCTTTCTTAGCATAATCAATAGCGGACTGCGGCCGGACAAGGCCGCTTTGAGCGTAGATGTGAGCGAGTTCGTAGTAAATCTGCCCCTGATCTTTGGGATCGGGGTGTTTCTTTAGCAACTCGCCGGCAGAGCGTTCCACCTCGTCAAAAGGCGTCTTGCTGCCCCGCCGCAAGCGGTCCAAAACCCGCAACGCGGACGACAAGTCGTGCTTCGTTTCCGAGCGGGCCGTCTGGGCTGAATCGCCGAAAGCCAGAGTGCGCACGGCCGGATTATCAATGCCTTTCGTTTCCGAATCGTTGACCGTCGCCCGGACGTCAACCGCTCCGACCGCTTCGAGAATGTCAGCGGTCAGTACGGTTGAGGGCCCGGTCAAGGGCCACACGCTTCCGTCACCAGAGGCTTCCCAAACCACGTCCCCCATGCTTTCGCTAGCTTGCCGGTTCTCAATCCAGCAATTCACTAGCTCGCCACCGCCGATATTGGTACGGTCCCGAGGCTCCGGAACCTGCTCCTGCGTTTGGTGACCGATATCCCATGCCGATCCCAGCCCCGGAAAAAGAAACGAGACCATGGTTAGGGCCGCACCTACGAGCATGATACGAGCCATGACAATCTCACACGAAGCGTTCATGCCACGATGTTCGACACCGCGTATTCGAGAACCTTCGGATCGCGCGTGACGACGGTCATCCCCTCCGCACGCGCTTGCGCAACAAGCATTCGATCGAATGGGTCGCGATGGTGCATCGGGAGCGACAGAACCGCCAGAGCGTGCGCGATCGTTATGGGCAGCGGCGTGAAACGACACTCACGCAAGACCTCGTCCAGGTTGTCCGGAACGTCGAGTTTACCAAGAGTCTTCTTGATAACGATCTCCCACGCCGTCGCAGCACTAACAAAGACGACGTTCGCGCCGTCCCGAATTGCCGCCCCGGCGGCTTCGGAAAGCCGCGTGGGATCGTCGAGCCACCACAGCAGAACGTGCGTGTCAACCAGAAGGTTCATTTAGCCCGAAAGCCTCGCCAATGTCCGGCGGCAGTTGGTCGAAGTCTGGGGCGATGCGGACATGTCCGCGCCACTGCCCTCCTTGCCGCGGGCCGTCCTGCCGCTCGTAAGGAAGCAACCTGGCCACGGGCTTTCCCGCCCGGGCAATGACCACTTCCTCGCCTTGTTCGGCCGCCACAATAAGCTCGGCAAGTTGAGACTTTGCCTCGTCAATCGTGGAGGTAATCATGGGTCGTTTCCTTGGAAGATGAGGTAATTCTAGTCCTGGCCCTGCGGCGACGCAACATCCGAAGCCGGGAAGCCCTATCCCGTCGCATCCCCGGCTTCCGCCACCGGCGGTTCGGCGTCGGACGACTCGGCGCGGGCCACCGAGGGACGCTTCGGGGAGGACGTGCCGGGAACGATGAGCGGACTGGGCGAATTCTCTTCGACCACGGCCCGCAACTCGTCGTTGTCGATCACCTCCTTCTCGATCAGCCGGCTGGCCAGCGCCAAAAGGGCCTTTTGGCGGGTCTCGAGGATCTGGCGGACCTTCTCCAGCGACTCGTCGAGGATGCGTCGGATCTCCTGGTCGATCTCGCGGGCCGTCTCCTCGCTGTGCGACCGCTCGCGGGGATAGTCGGCCGGGCCGCCGGCGAGAAAGGGGTTGCCGGGCCGCTCGCGGAAGGTCACCCGGCCCAGCCGGCTCATGCCGAAATCCATGACCATGCTGCGGGCGATCTCGGTCGCCCGCTCCAGGTCGTTCTGGGCGCCGGTGGAGACGTCGTCGAAGATCATCTCCTCGGCCACCGTCCCGCCCAAGAGCACCTGGATGCGGCTCTCCAGCTCGCTCTGGGTGAGGAGGTAGCGATCGCCCTCGGGCCGCTGGAGCGTATACCCCAAGGCGGCCAGGCCGCGGGGAATGATCGAGACCTTGTGCACGGGGTCGGTGTTGGGCAGGCTGTAGGCGACCAGGGCGTGGGCGCTCTCGTGATAGGCGACGCGCTGCTTCTCGTCCTCGTTGATGATCCGCTGCCGCTTCTCCAGGCCGGCGGTGACCCGCTCCACGCCCTCGGTCAGCTCCTCCATGCTCACGGCTTTCTTGCTCTTGCGGGCGGCCAGCAGGGCGGCCTCGTTGACCAGGTTGGCCAGGTCCGCGCCGACGAAGCCGGAGGTGATCGCCGCCACCTGCCGGAGGTCCACCTGCTCGTCGAGCTTGACGTTTTTGACGTGGACCTTGAGTATCGCCTCGCGTCCGCGGACGTCGGGCCGGTCGACCAGCACGTGGCGGTCGAAGCGGCCGGGGCGCAAGAGGGCCGGATCGAGGGTTTCCGGGCGGTTGGTGGCGGCCAGCACGATCACGCCGCTGTTGGAAGTGAAGCCGTCCATCTCGACCAGCAGGGCGTTGAGCGTCTGCTCCCGCTCGTCGTGCCCGCCCACGATGCTGCTGCCGCGGGTCTTGCCCAGGGCGTCCAGCTCATCGATGAAGACGATGCAGGGGGCGCGGCCTTGGGCCTGCTGGAACATGTCGCGGACTCGGGCGGCGCCGACGCCCACGAACATCTCCACGAAGTCGGAGCCGGAGAGGCTGAAGAAGGGGGCGCCGGCCTCGCCGGCGATGGCCTTGGCCAGGAGCGTCTTGCCGGTGCCCGGCGGCCCGACCAGGAGCACGCCCTTGGGGATGCGGCCGCCCAGCACGCGGTATTTTTCCGGCGTCTTGAGGAACTCCACCACCTCCCGCAGCTCGTCCACCGCCTCCTCGATTCCGGCCACGTCGTTGAACGTGACGCCGATGTCTTCCTGGGCGTAGAGCTTGCCGCGGCTGCGTCCGAAGGCCATCGCCGAGCCCGTGCCGCCCAGCCGGCGGACCACGAAGATGAACAGCCCCACCGTCAAGAGCAGCAGCACGGCCGTCGAGGCATACGACCTCCAGAGACTGGGCGACTCCTCCTTGCCCTGCATGAATCCCTTCTCCAACAGCAGGTTGGTCAACACGCCGCTGTGGTCGCTGCCGTTCAGCTCGGTGGTGAAAGAGACGGTCTCCGCTGGCTTCTTGACCGGTTCGAGCTGCTGCCGCAGCACGCGGCCGTGGATCTCGAGCTGACCGATCTCCAGGTGCGAAAGCTGTGAGTAGCGGACCGAGAGGGGCGCGCGTCGGTGCCCTCCACGACCACGATCGCCGCGTTGGGGTTGGCGGCCGGCGGCCCCTGTTTGATCAACTGCATGAGCGAGACGAAATCGATCTTCGCCGTGTTCTGCGTCCCCCAGGTGGTCAAACTGGCGACCCCCAAGGCCGCCATCGACGCGGCGATGATCCACCAGACCAGGTTGCCATTGCCAAAGCGGTTCGACTTTTTCTCAGGGCCGGAGCGATCCGGCTCGGGTGATGGATTTTCCATGAACTTTATGATAACTCCTTTGGTCGATCCGCTCAAATCGGCTCAGCTTGTCGAAGCTTACCGGCGGCCTTAGAATGGGTGCCTGTTATGCTAAAGCATAACCTACGCGGGGTTACCGTGATGGGTTGGACAGATGGCCGATGGCGTGGTCAGGGTGGCTTTGTTGGGCTCCACGGGCAGCATCGGCCGCAGCACCCTGGAGGTGATCGCCGCCTCGGGGGGTAAGTTGCAGGCGGTAGCCCTCTCGGCGCGAAACAGCACCAAGTTGTTGGAGGAGCAGGCCCGGCAGTTCCGCCCCCACTGGGTGGTCGTTACGAATCCCACGGCTGCTGCGGCACACGATTGGTCCGGCCTGCCGGCGGAAACGACATTGCGGGTTGGGCTCGAGGCCAATGCCCAAGTGGCGGCGGAAGCTGAGGTCGATGTGGTCGTTTCGGCGATCGTCGGCCGCGCGGGGCTGGAGGGGACCTGGTCGGCGCTGGCTGCCGGCAAGCGGGTGGCCTTGGCAAATAAGGAGAGTTTGGTGGTTGCCGGGCCGCTGATAACCCGGCTCGCCAAGGAAAACCACGCCACCCTGTTGCCCGTAGACAGCGAGCATAGCGCCATTTTCCAGGCTTTGCAGGCCGGCCGGCGGGAAGAGGTGAAACGGGTTGTACTGACGGCCAGCGGCGGGCCCTTCCGCACGTACAATCGAGAGCAGCTCGCCCGCGTCACGGTTGCCGACGCCCTGGCCCACCCCACCTGGCAGATGGGAAAGAAGATTACCGTCGATTCGGCCACCTTGATGAACAAGGCCCTGGAGATGATCGAGGCACGCTGGTTGTTCGACCTGGCCGCCGAGCAGATTGCCGCCGTGATTCACCCCCAGTCGATCGTCCATTCCTTGGTAGAATATATTGACGGGTCGATCATCGCCCAGATGAGTCCCCCCGACATGAAGTTGCCGATCCAGTACGCCTTGACCTGGCCCGAACGGCGGGCGGGCGTGGCGGAGAAGCTGGATTGGAGCCGTGCCCTGCGGCTGGATTTCGAGCCGCCGGACCTGGAGCGGTTCGGGGCGTTGCGTTTGGGGCTGGAGGCGGCCCGAGCGGGGGGCACTGCGGGGGCCGTGCTGAGCGCGGCCAACGAAGCGGCCGTGGCGTCGTTCCTGGCCGGGGAGCTTGGTTTTTGCCAGCTCGTTCCGGCCTGCCAGCGCGTCTTGAAAGAGCACGATTTCGATCCCAATCCCAGCCTGGAGCAATTGCTGGCCCTGGACCGTTGGGCTCGTGAGGAGGTAACACGTTGGGTCTCTGCCTGATCCTTGCCGCCGCGTCGGCCCCCAGCTTCGGCACTACGGTTTGGGGCTGGTTCATGTTCGTGGTCTACGTCCTGATGGTCGTCGTGGGCCTGGGGCTGATCATTTTCGTCCACGAGTTGGGCCACTTCACGGTGGCCAAGCTTTGCGGCGTGAAATGCTTGAAGTTTTACCTGGGTTTCGACATTTTCGGGGCCAGGCTCTGGAAGCGCCGCTGGGGAGAGACCGAGTACGGCATCGGCGCGCTGCCCTTGGGGGGCTACGTGAAGATGCTCGGCCAGGAGGACAGTCCGGCCCGGCTCCGCGAGGAGCTAAAGCGAGCCAAGGCGCGGCAGGCCGCGGCCAGCGCCAGTACGTGTTCAGCAGCATCTTGTGGTGCAGGCGTCCCGCCTGCCCGAGCAACCGAGGCGAATGCCCAAGCAGCCGGGACGGCTGCACCACAATCGGCAGACGCGGAGGAGCCGATCGACATCGCGGCCGTGGAGCAGGCGCTTACCGACCCGCGAAGCTACCTCTGCCAGAGTGTGCCGCGGCGAATGGCGATCATCTCCGCGGGCGTAATCATGAACGTGATTTTTGCCTTCGTCGCGGCCGTGATCGCCTTCGAGGTGGGCGTGAAGCAGCAGCCTTGCGAGGTCGGCGCCGTGGTTCCGGGCGAGGCCGCCTGGAAGGCCGGCATCCGCGTCGGCGATCTGTTCCGCATGGTCGCGGGCGAAAAGGTGTATCAGTTCGGCGACCTGCTGCGACTGATCGCGCTGGGCGACGTGCAAACGGGGATCCCGGTGGTCATCGATCGGCCGGGCGTCGGCCGGGTCGCGTTCCGCCTGACGACCGACCGCATCCGACAGGCGCCGACCATCGGCATCAGCTCTCAGTCGCTCCCGGTGCTTGGCGAGAAGAGGCCGGTCGTTCCCGGCTCGGCGGCCGCCCGCGCCACGCCCAAGTTCCAGGGCGGCGACCGTATCGTCGGGATCGACGACGTTCCCATCCGGGACTACGCCGATTTCACCCGGCAACTGGCGTTCCACCAGGACGATCCATTGCGGGTGACGGTCGAGCGCCGTGTGAGCAGGGCGGACTTCAGTCCGCCCAAGACGGCTCGTGTGGACTCCAATCCGCCCCAGACCGAGCAGGTCGTGATCACGGTGCCCCCTTCGCCGCAGAGGCGGCTGGGCCTGGTGATGCGCATGGGCCGGGTCACCGCGGTCCAGGACGACTCGCCCGCAGCGCAGAAGGGCGTGCAGGCCGGCGATTTGCTCCGCCGCATCGACGGCCAGGAGGCGGGCGATCCCTTCACGCTCCCCGACCGGGTCTACCGGCTCTCCCGGAAGCTCCACTCCGTGGACCTGGTTGTGGTCCGCGACGGCAAAGAGGTCGCGATCCGGGGGGTTCCGATTCGACCGTCCGACCGATTGGACACCTTATTGGTGGCCGAGGGCTCCCCCATGGTTCTGTCGCCGCTGGGAATCGCCTATCAAGTCTCCAACACCGTCGAGGCCCTGATGCCCGGCTCGCCGGCAGCCGCAGCGCGATTGAAGCCGGGCGACGTGTTGGTCCAGGCCAAGATCCTGCCGCCGCCCGGGAAGCTTCCGCATAATTTCCGCCAGCCGGAGATCGAGTTGAAGTTTGGCGGCGACAAGCACAATATTCCCGCCATCTTCGATTTCCTCCAGCGGGCGCTGCCCGGCAGCCGCGTCGAGCTGACCTTGGACGACGGCCACAAGGTGACGCTCGCCGCAGTCGAGGCGCCGGGTTGGTTCTACCCGGAGCGTGGATTCTTGAATTTCGAGTCCAAGACTATTATTCGGAAGGCCGATTCCTTCGCTATGGCCGTCGAGTTGGCAGGTTGGGAGACGGAAGACCAGTTGACCGCCGTCTTCCAATTCTTGCGGAAGATCGGCACGCAAATCGACCCCCGGGCGATGGGCGGTCCGATCGCGATCGCAGAAATGGCATACGGGTTCGCCTCGCGGGGCATCGGCACGTTCCTGCTGTTCCTCACCTTCATAAGCGCGCAACTGGCAGTTCTGAACTTCTTGCCGATCCCGGTGCTCGACGGCGGCCACATGGTCTTCCTGGCCTACGAGGGGATCCGCGGCAAGCCGCCGAGCGAGAAGATCCAGGTGGGCCTGACCTACGCCGGGCTGCTGTTCCTGGTGGGCCTGATGATCTTCGTCTTCGGGTTGGACCTGCACCTGATTCCGCGGGGGTAGGGAGGAAGGAGTAAGGAGTTAGAAGTTAGAGGAGAGTAAGGAGTTAGAGAACTGTAGGATCTACCCGCCGCGTTAGTGGGGAAGGAGGCCAACCGCCGAGACGCGGAGACGCAAAAGCGCTTGCTTCTCACTTCTAACTCCTAACTTCTAACTCCTAACTTCTGACTCCTAACTTCTGACTCCCAACTTCTTTTCGACTGATCTTGTCCGGTTTCGGGGGATGCGGTACGATCCGGCGGTTCGACTCGTTTTCCCTCGGAGACTCCGACACATGCAGGCTACGCTGGCGGAGCTTGCGGCGCTGGTCGATGGTCGCCTGAGCGGCGACGGCAGCCTGGCGATCTCGGGGGCGGCGTCGTTGGCCGACGCCCGCCCGGGGGAGATCACGCTGATCGACCGCCCGGAGCGGATCGAGGCCTTGGCAGGCAGTCGGGCCGCGGCCGTGGTGGCCCCCCGCGGCGATCTGGCCATCCGGCTGCCGATGATCCAGGTGGAAGACGTTCACCAGGCCTTCGCCGAGATCGTATCGCGATTCCGTCCGCCGCGAGCGCGGAAGCGGGTAGGCATTTCCCCCGAAGCGGTTGTCAGCCCCACGGCGACCATCGCCGAGGACGTGGACATCCACCCCCTGGCCACCATCGGCGACGAGGTCCAGATCGGCCGGGGCACGATCATCCACTCCGGCGCCCGCATCATGGCCGGCACGCGGATCGGCGAGGGGGTGACCATTTTCCCCAACGCGGTGCTCTATGAAGACACGGTCGTCGGCCCACGCTGCGTGATCCACGCCTGCGCCGTGCTGGGGGCTTACGGCTTCGGCTACTCCAGCAGCGACGGTCGCCACCGGCTCTCGGCCCAGTTGGGCAACGTGATCCTCGAGGCCGAGGTGGAGATCGGCGCCGGCACGACCATCGACCGCGGCACCTATGGCCCGACGCTCATTGGCGAGGGCACGAAGATCGACAACCAGGTGATGATCGCCCACAACTGCCGCATCGGCCGGCACAATGTGCTCTGCGCCCAGGTGGGCATCGCCGGCAGCACGACCACCGGCGACTACGTGGTCATGGCCGGGCAGGTAGGCGTGCGGGACCACGTGCACATCGGCGACCGGGCCGTGCTGATGGCCAGGGCCGGCGTGATCAACGACGTCCCCGACGGCGCCCACATGGTCGGTATCCCCGCCACGCCCGAGCGGGAACAGATGATCAAGCAGGCCGCGCTGACCAAGCTCCCCGAGATGCGCCGCCAACTCAAACAGTTGCAGGCGGCCGTGGAGAAGCTGTTGCCGCCAAGCGGCGCTCTGCGGCCCAACAGCACGGTGAAATAGGAGTGACGTTTTCTTCCAAGGTACCGACACAACCCACAGGTTTGCGCGAATGGGGGAAGTCCAACAGCTTGCAGAATCGGCCCAGCGGCCGGCTGCCGGTAGTGCCTTGGACCGGGTGGGTCTGATCGCCGGGTGGGGAGGCTATCCGCTGGTCATCGCCCGGGCCCTGCGGCGCCAGGGGGTACAAGTTTATTGCCTGGGAGTGGCCGGCTACGCCGACCCGGCGCTGCGGGAGACGTGCCACGATTTCCGCTGGATCGGGCTGGCCCGCTTCGGCGCCGCCATCCGCCACTTCCAAAGGCACGGCATCCGTCAGGCCACCATGGCCGGCAAGATCCACAAAGGCTTCATGTTCCAGCCCTGGTTCTGGCTCCGCCTGGTTCCCGACCTGCCGACCGTGCGGGCTTTCCTGCCCCACTTCCTCACCCGGCAACGCGACTGCAAGGACGATACGCTTTTGCTGCGGGTCGTGCAGCTCTTCGCCGCGGCGGGCATCGAGCTCGGCCCGGCCAGCGATTACGCCCCGGAGCTTCTCGTGCAGGCAGGACCGATCAGCCGCCGCGCGCCTACGCCGGGCCAGTGGAAAGACATCCGCTTCGGCTGGACGATCGCCAAGGAGCTCGGCCGGCTGGACATCGGCCAGAGCGTGGCCGTGAAGAACCAGGCCGTGTTGGCGGTGGAGGCCGTGGAAGGGACCGATCAGTGCATTCGCCGCGCCGGTGCGCTCTGCCCGGCCGGGGAAATCACGGTCGTCAAGGTGGCCAAGCCGCAGCAGGACATGCGGTTCGACGTGCCGACCATCGGGCCGGGCACGCTGGAGTCGATGGTCGCCGCCGGCGCCCGCGTCCTGGCCGTGGAAGCCGGCCGCACGATCATCCTCGACGCGCCGAAGCTGATCGCGTTGGCCGACCGTCAGAAGCTGGTCCTGGTGGCCCTCGATCGAGACGTCAGGGATGAGTAAGGGCATCATGGTGGAGCGAATCGTACCCGGTGAACCGGCGTGGGAGGAGTTCTCGGCGCACCACCTGGCCCGGTACCTGTTCGCTGCCCAGCAGGCGCCGGGCTGCCGCGTGTTGGATGCCGGGTCGGGCAGCGGTTACGGCGCGCGGATCCTGCGGACGGCCGGGGCGGCGTCGGTGACGGGAGTCGACTTCGATCCCCGGGCGGTCGAGTGGGCCGTCGAGCAATTCGGAGGCGACGGCGTCGAGTTCCAGGTGGGCGACTGCCACCAGTTGGATCGCCTGGCCGGTCCCTTCGACCTGATCACGAATTTCGAGAACCTCGAGCACCTGCCTCAACCGGAGCGATTCCTGGAGGCCGCCGGCCGGCTGTTGGGCCCCCAGGGGCGGCTCTTGGTCTCCACGCCGAACCGTGCGACGTTGCCGCCGTTTGTCGCCGGCCGGCCAAGGAATGCATTCCACTTCCACGAATGGTACCGCGAGGAGTTCGAGACGCTGCTGCGGAAGCACTTCGCGGAGGTGGAGATCTGGGTGCAAGTGGAATCGAGGTCGCTGGACAGCCGGCGCGGCAGTGGAGGCCCTGCGGCAGGGCCTGCTCTGGGCCAATCCGCTGGCCATGCTGGTCTGGCGCAAATGGCCGCTGGGAGAGAAGCGCCGGCGGGCCTGGAAGCAACTGGCCGGACTGGCCGCGCCCTCGCCGGGCGACTATCCGATTCTCCCGGCCGCGACCGCCTCGCTATTGGGCACGCCCGCCTTCCATCTGGCCGTGTGTCGTCAACCGCTTACCGTCGGGTGTTGATATGAGCTGGTTCAATTTTTTCGGCGCAAGAAGTACCAGGTCCTCGACGATGCCGAGGACTTCCTCCTGGTGACCTGGGATTCTTGCCGCTACGACGCCTATCTCGAGGCTCGCACGCCGGCGCTGGATCAGTTCGGCGAGCCGCGGCGGGCCTGGGCGATGGCCACCTACACGCTCCCCGCTCACGAGGCGATGTTCTATGGTTTTCTGCCCCACGTCTTCGCGCCGGAGCCGCTCTATAACCGCTACTCCCAGCAGGTCTGGCGGATCTCCCACCGCAACGTGGACGCCAAGCCGCTGGTCACTTTTCCCCTGGGGCAGGGAAACATCGTCAACGGCTTCCGCCGACGGGGCTACGCCACGCTGGGCACGGCCGCCATGGATTGGTTCCGCGACGCGCCTGAGCTTCGCCAGGGCTTCGAGAACTTCGAGGTCAGCGGCGTGGGCGCGGCGCGACAGAACCAATGGCTGGCGCGCCGGTTGGAAAAGCAGGCGAGGAAACGGCCCTGCTTCGCCTTCGTCAACTACGGCGAGACCCACAGCCCCTTCCGTTACGAGGGCATGGAGACCGTCGATCCCGAAGTCGAGCGGCGATTCGGCCTGCGGCGGCTCTTCAATCAGCCGGGCCTCTTGACCGAGCAATGGGAGTTCGACCATCAGGCCTACCGCCGGCAGGTCGCCGCCGCCTCCTATCTCGACGCGCGGACCGCCGAACTGATCGCGTTGTTCCGCCGCCGCGGCCGCCCCACCACGGTCATCGTTTGCAGCGACCACGGCGAGTGTTTCGGCGAGAACGGCCTGTACGGGCACGCCTTCTATCACCAGTGCGTGATGGAGGTGCCGATGCTGATCTTCCGCCTCAACGCCCCGGCCCACGTCGCGCCTGAGCTCGGCCCGCGCAGCCATGGGACGCCGGACGCCAAGATCCGCACCATCTTATGCCGGTGCGCCCGCTTAGCGAAAAACCCGCAAAGCGGTCAATACTACTTCCCACCCCCGCCGAAGGGGTCGGGTCCGTTCGCACCGCCCAGACCACCGGCGTCGCTGCCTGCGGCGCCCTTCTTGGGCTTGCGGGTCTTCTTGGGTGCCGGAGCGTCGCCGGCATCTTTCTCCTTCTTCGGCTTGGTCTTACGCGGCGGCCTTGGCTTCTCGTCGCCGGCGTCTTTCGGCGGGGTCGGCTTGTGCGCCGCCGGCTTGTGGGCCGCGGGTTTGTGCGCCTCCTCCTTCTTCTCCGCGGGACGGTCGGCGTTGTGATAGATCGGGTCCGGCAGGTCGGCGTCGTGCAGGGACTGCACCAGGCCGGTTTCCGTAATCAGGTAGATCCGGTCGTTGTCGGTGTTGGCCAAGGGGACCAGCCCCCGCGGAGCCGGGAAGCTGTCCATGCGGGCGCCGCTCTGGAGGTTCAGCACGGCTAGCGCGCCGAGCTTGTCGATCGCGTAGACCCGCTCCTTGCTCGCCGCCAGGAACCGCATGATCTGCGGCGCCCACCAGCGCTGGTTGCCGCTTTTGGCGTCCAGGCAGAACATGCCGCCGAACTGCGTCGGAGCGAACAGCCGCAGGCCGATCACCACCGGCGCTTCGACGATGGGATCGCCGGCCGAAAACCGCCACAGTGCCGACCCGTCCTTCTCCTTGATGGCGTGTACGAAAGCGTCCCGCGAGCCGGTGATGATGATACCCGACTCGGGCAGGATGCGGGGATCCGCCGGCACGTAGACGGGCTGGGCCGAGATGCCTGCCGCAGTTTCCACGCGGAAGCGGACGTCCAAGCGATCCTGCTCGTCCCGCTTCACGCTGCCGACGTAGAGAAGTCCCTTGTCGGTCGGCCAGGACACCTGTTCTTCCTTCTCGCTCTGCATGGTGACCAAGGGCTGCACCATGGTCCGCCCCAGCGACTGGCAGTTCACGGGCAGGACCACGTCCTGTTTCAACCGCAGCGCTTCGTGCCGCTCGGCCTCCGCGGCTCGCTTCTCTTCGGGGGTCTTTTTGCGATTGTCGGTCTTGCCGAGTTCCTCGAGCGGGTCTTTCACCGGCTGCAAGCGATAGGAACAGATCAAGCCGCCGAGCATCGGCACGTAGACGCGCTGCTCGCTCAAGGCGGGTCCCGCGCCCGGGACCCCGGGGAGCTTGGTCGAAAAGAGCAGTTTGCCGTTGAAGCGATTCAGCACGTAGAGGCTCGATCCGTTGGTCACCGCGACGAAGAAGTTATTGGCCCCGGGGGCCAGGCTGGGGTAGTTCGGGTTGCCGACCTGGGCAATCCAGAGGGTCCGCCCGCTAAGCGCGTCGATGGCGTGCAGGATGGCCTGGTTGGTCTGGATGAAGAGCGTCGGGTTATGAACGGCCCCTTCGGCATCCCACTGAACCGCGTCGTGCAGCGTGACGTAGGCCACCCGTCCGCGGGCCGAGTCGAGCTGGATCTGGTTGAACCAAGCGCTGGTCAGCCCGTGCGTGGCGGCCGACGGCGCGGAGATCAACTCACCGCTGGCCACGGCCGGTGGAGCACCGGCCGACAGAACGAGGGCGACAAAGACCACCAGCCACAAGAGATATCGCGTCATGGATCAACCTCGAACGCTAGCGGCGGCGCGCCGGCTGGTCACCGAATGCCGGCAGACTTACGCTCGACGCCCCTTGCATCTATGATACCCGAACCCTGGGGAAAATGCACACAGAAATCGGCCTTGCGCCTCGCGCCCCTCTCCCAGAGAACGGTAGGGTGGGACAAGCTCGCGCAAGCGAGCGCCGGCCCACCGGTCGTGCTCATACCCACGGCAAGCGTGGGCATGGCACCCACCGTTTTCCCCGTCTTGCTTCGGCCGATCCCCTCACCCCGACCCTCTCCCGGAGGGAGAGGGGGAACAGCACCCCTCCGGGCAAACGTCGGGGCTGGGGCCGTGCGAGCCGAGCGCCAGGCGAGCTGCCTTGGGCTCGATCCGTTCCAGGGCCAACTCCCGGATCATGGTGACAAAACGGGGGTGGTTGGCGACCACGCCCGCGCGGACCATCGTCAGTCCGAGCTGGTCGCACAGTTGGCCCGCCGCCACCTCCAGATCGTAGACCACCTCGAGGTGCTCGCAGAGAAAGCCGATGGGGGCCAGGACCAGGTCCTGCGCCGCGTCGTCGCCGGCGCGAAGGGCGCGGAGATGCTCGTAGAGATCGGGTCCCAGCCAGGGCTGCGACGGCGGTCCGCTGCGGCTCTGATAGACCAGGTCCCACTCCGCCCGGCCCACTCGCTGCGACACCAAGTGGCACGCCTCTTGGAGTTGCCGGACGTAGGGCGAAACGCGGGCCATGTCCTCGGGGATGCTGTGGGCCGAGTAGATCAATCGGGCGGACGTCCGGCGGTCGGCAGGAATCTTGCCCAGCGCCTCGGCCACGCGGTCGGCCATGGGCTCGATGAACCCCGGGTGATTGTAGAACAAGCGGAGCTTGTCGACTTCCGGCGCCCGCGGCCCGACCGCCTCGCGGGCCCGCGAGATGTCCTCCAGGTACTGCCGGCAGCCGGAGTAGCTGCCGAAAGCCGAGGTGACGAAGGCCAGGGCTCGGCGGACGCCGTCCTCGGCCATCTGCTCCAGCACGTCGGCCAACAAGGGATGCCAGTTGCGGTTGCCCCAATAAACCGGCAGCGGCGGCCCGTGCCGGTTGAGCTCGCCCACGAGCGACACCAGCAAGCTGCGGTTCTGGGCGTTGATCGGGCTGACGCCCTCGAAGAGGTAGTAGTGCTCGGCGACCTCCTGCACACGCTCGGCGGGAACATTCTTGCCGCGGAGCACGTTCTCCAGAAACGGCAGCACGTCGTCCCGTTTTTCCGGGCCGCCGAAGGAGATCAGCAGCAGGGCGTCGTAGGGATGGCTCACGGAACTCAATGGGTTGTCCCCAGGACCACTCGGAAATCAATCAGGGCAACTCCAGTGCCGCCTTCAGGCACCTATCGATCTGCTGCATGATCGTCCCGGACAGCTTGCCAATGGGCGCGCTAATCCGGCTCTCGGCAACGGTCGCCAGGAACAGGCAACCGACCGCGGAATTCTGCGTCAGGCCGCTTGCCTTCCCCTCAGGGGTCGAGAGGTCGATCAGCAAGAAAGCCGGATCGTTTGCGGCGGAAAGGTTCGTCGTAATCTCAGCAACAATGGCGTGTCGGGCCTTAGCGTTGTAAACGTCCGACTGCACGATGACGACTGGACGCCTCTTGCCGCGCGTTCCACCTGCATGGGGGAATCGCGTCATTACCACGTCGCCACGGCCTACGTTCATGGACGGTACTCGTCAAGTAGTTTACCGGCTTCCTCCGCCAATAGGTCCATTTCCTCGTCCGTCCATGGGTCGTCGTCGTAAGGCAGGAGCTTCTTGATGCGATCGTACGCTTCCTTACGCACTAGGATGTAAACCTGTTGCGTCTGGGGATCGATGGCAACTGGCTCCGACTCGCCCAGCTCGCGCCGCTGTTCTTCCGTCAGTTGGATCATGATGAACTCCTCTGGGTTAATGGTCTTTGTTGGGTTGTGCTTGCGAGTGACCCCGACGGGATTTGAACCCGTGCTCCAGGCTTGAAAGGCCTGTGTCCTGACCTGGCTAGACGACGGGGCCGCGCGGCACGGCGGCAGGGGTGCCGAGACTCGTCTGTATACTAGCTGCGGCGGGTAAGCGTCAAGGGGGCAGGATCACGCGGCGGCGTGGGGTAGATCGCTGATCTGCCCGGAGAGAGCCCGTCGCGCCGAGCAGAAGCCGCGGTTTACCGGGGAAGAAGCGAAGATCGTTGGCTGCGCGGCTGGCGTGGGCCGTATTGCCAGGGTTCACGCCTTGTTTTTGCGGATCACCCTGTTTCTAGGGATCACCTTGCGCCTTGGCTTCGTCGATCTTCTCGGCTTGTTTGCCCGAGGCGGCTTCGCTGCCCGAGGCGGCTTCGTTGCGGCGGATGGCATCGAAGACCTCGCGGCGGTGGACGGGTACTTCCTTTGGGGCCTCGACCCCAAGGCGGACTTTGTCGCCTCGGATCTCCACGACGACAATCGTGATGTCGTCGTTGATCACAATGCTTTCGTTCTTTTTCGGGAGAGTACCAGCATCCTATGTTCCTTCGCTTCCTGCCAGGGTTCCCAACCCGGTTGGCCCTGTTGTGAGCCCACTGTAAGCGTTTGCGCCGGAACGGCCCTCATTTCAGCATACGCTCGTATTCGGGGTACGTCAAGCAAACTTCAGTGACAGAAGATCATTCTTGGCAAGTTTCCTGTGATTTTGGCACACCATTCGTCAGATCCGTCATTGCCGGCCATGTCGGGCCCTCAATTGGGCGGTGAATGCCGCCTTAGGCCAACAACACTAAGCTGTTTTACGACAACGACTTACATCAACGATGGCAGGTCGTGAGCGAAAACTCGCCAGGCAGTCCCACCATGCCACCCGGGCGAAGCTATCTTCTAGCCACTGGTGCTAGTGTGCGGACTTTACAAGCTTTGGCGTGCGAATTTTCCAAAGGACAAATTGGAACCGCCAAAAACTTTCGGCGATTCTCCCGCCGGCGGCAACTGCTAGCTTTGCATCACTGGGCGCCACGGGTTGCTTGCCGGGCGCGTTTATTCCGCAACCATGCCGCGGAGCATGGCGGATCAGCCGGGCGCCGGCCGCCATGCTTGCCGGGCGAGAGGGCGAGCATCTTCGCCGCCAAGCCATGCCCAGGCAAGCGCGGGCATGGCGCCCATTCTTTTCGCCCGCGGCAAATCTGTGCTTGTGGCCTCGCCGCGGCCCCCTATAATTCACTGGGCGGACTGTTTTTCAGCCAAGCGAGGTTGGTCATGGCAACGGGTAGGGGTGTCGCGCAGGCGGTCGATCGTCGAAGGGGCGTTGCGGGTTGGCTGCGCAACATCGCCAGCACCGTGACCACCGTGGCGGAGGCACTCTGGGTCACCGTCCGCTACTGGGTTCGGACCTACGATCCCCAGCGGCGGACCTTTACCGAGCACTACGAATATCCGGAGTTGCCGCTGGAGGTTGCGCCCGCTATCGCGGCTTTCACCGTTTCGACCTCACTTCCTGCATCGCTTGCGATCGCTGCGCTCGCGACTGCCCGGTGAATTGCATCTACATCGGCAAGGAGCGGGTTGAAGGGCGCAAGGGGTTTCGGGTGACGGGTTTCGTGATCGATTACACGAAATGCATGTTCTGCGCGATGTGCACCGAGAACTGTCCGGCGGACTGCATCTTCATGGGCTCCACCCATGACCTGAGCTGTTACAGCCGGGACGGCTGCCTGATCGACTTCTCCCGCTTGCCGTTGGAGGTGGCCTGGGGCCGAGCAACGCTCAATCCCACGGCCGTCGCCCAATCGAAGGTCATTACGCGCCCCGTACACGAAGGTCCCAATTAGCAGGAGAGAGGGGACGCCATGAGCCGTTCAACTTCGTCCCGCAAGGTCTTCACGGTCCAGCAGGCCAACGCCGCCTTGCCTTTGGTCCGGGCGATCGTCACCGATCTGGTGCAACTCTCCCGGGAAGTGAATGATCGGCGACAGCGATTGGCCATGCTCTTCGACGGCCGCCGCCGCGACCGCAGCGATCCCTACCGCGAGGAACTCTCGCAGATCGAAGAGGAGCTGGAAAAAGACACGCAGCGTCTGCGGGAGTTCGTGGAAGAGTTGCTGCACTTGGGCGTGGAGCCCAAGAGTGCTACCGAAGGGCTAGTTGATTTCCCCTCCCTCGTGGAGGGGCGGCAGGTCTATTTGTGCTGGAAGCTGGGGGAGCCGGAAGTGCTCTATTGGCACGATCTGGAGGCCGGTTTCCAGGGCCGCCAGCCGCTGACGGCCGGGAGCGTGGCCGATTCCTCGGACGCCTCCGGCGAAAACCTGTAGCCGCCGCCAAGGGACCGACGAATCGTCGGCAAGGGTTGCAATTAGGAACGCATTCCCTAAAATTGCACGTCTCGGGAGGCTGCTTGACTCGCGTTTTGGATTGGACCCCCTTGTCCCTGCCGTAGGCCCTCGGGCGACCGCATGAGTCCCACGTCGATTGTCGCATATTTAGCTCTCTTCACGGCGGTGGCCTTCCTCTTCGTTTTCGCCTCGCTGTTGTTGGGCCGATTCCTGCGTCCCAAGTCGCCCACGGCGGTGAAGCTCCAGACCTACGAGTGCGGTGAGCCGGCCGTCGGATCGAGCTACGTGCAGTTCGATCTGCGGTTCTACGTGGTGGCGCTGTTGTTCATTATTTTCGAGGTGGAGATGGCGTTTTTCTTCCCCTGGGCCACGGTCTTCGGCAAGGCCACGCAGCTCATGGACCCCAACCTGCCCGTGGTTGTGGATTCCAAGGGGGTTGTGACGCTCAGCGCGGCGGCCCAGCAGAAATTCCACGAGCTGGGCGTAGCGGAACCGGCGGTTCCGCTTGCCGACAGAGTTTCGCTTCCCAGCGGGCGGGCGTTAACCGAGAACCAACAGCAGGTGCGGGAGGAAGCACGGCAATTGGCCCTGACGGCGATGGTCGACATCGGCGTGTTTTTCGCCGTGCTGTTGGTGGGCTTTGCCTATGTCTGGTACCGCGGCGACCTGGACTGGGTGCGGGCGGTGACAGAAGGAGTTAGAAGTGAGGAGTTAGGAGTTAGAACGGCGGAGCGGCAGCCGTCGGGAACTCCTAGCTCCGAACTCCTAGCTCCTCGCTCCTCGCTCCTAACTCCTAACTCCTAACTCCTAACTCCTAATGGACGTCCCGACGATCCTAGAACGACTTCGAGAACGGTTCGGCCCGGCGATCACCGGCGGCAAGTTGGACGCCATTGATCCTTGGATCGAAGTGTCGCCGGCGTCGCTGGAAGAGGTGGCCCGCTATCTCCGCGACGACCCGGCGCTGCGGATGAACTTTCTGCACTGCGTGACGGGCATCGACTACTTCGAGCCCGACGCGAAGAAGGCGGCCAAGCTCCCTTGGCAGCCTCACCTGGAGGTCCTCTACCACCTCTCCAGCACGATCCACCGGCACCGGCTGTTGGTCAAAGTGATCCTGCCGCGGTGGAAGGACGGCGCGATCGGGCAGATTCCCCAGTTGCCCACGGTGAGCAGCGTTTGGAGCACGGCCAACTGGCACGAGCGGGAGGTCTATGATCTGATGGGGGTCGAATTCCGGGGCCATCCGGACCTGCGGCGGATCCTCTGTCCGGAAGACTGGGTTGGCCACCCGTTGCGGAAAGATTACCAGATGCCGCTGGAATACCACGGCATCCGGGGGAGGTAGGAAAGAAGAAGGATGAAGGAGGAAGGAAGAAGGATGAACGAAGAAGAAGGAAGAATGAAGGAGGAAGGAGCAACCGCCACGCGGGTGAGTGGCGGGGACGCTTCTCCTTCATCCTTGATCCTTGATCCTTCATCCTTGATGGAACGGGTCGATCCCTCGCTGGTCGAATTCGACGTTCGCACGGACGAGATGCTGGTCAACATGGGCCCGCAGCATCCCAGCACGCACGGCGTATTGCGGTTGGTGCTGCGGACCGACGGCGAGGTGGTCTCCGAGGTCACGCCGCACCTGGGCTACCTGCACCGCTGCGCGGAGAAGATCGGCGAGCACGTCACACCGCGGCAGTGGATTCCCTACACCGACCGCATGGACTACCTGGCCGGAATGAACATGAACCTCGGCTGGGCCCTGACCGTGGAGAAGCTGCTGGGGCTGGACGTCCCGGAAAAGGGCCGGCACTTGCGGGTGATCATCTGCGAGCTGGGCCGGATCGCCAGCCACCTGGTGGCCGCGGGCTGCTACGGGCTGGACCTGGGCAGCTTCACCCCGTTCCTCTACTGCTTCCGCGAGCGGGAGAAGATCCTCGACCTGTTCGAGCTGGCCTGCGGCGCCCGGCTGACCTACAGCTACATCACCGTCGGCGGCGTGGTGGCCGATCTGCCCCGCGGCTGGCTGCAGAAGTGCGAGGCCTTCTTGGACCAGTTCGATCCGGTGATCGCCGAGCTGCACGCCGTGTTGACCAGCAATGAGATCTTCATCCGCCGCACGGCCGGCGTGGGCGTGATGTCGGCCGAGCGTGCGATCGACTACGGCTGCACCGGCCCGGTGCTTCGCGGCAGCGGCGTGAGCTGGGACCTGCGGCGGGACGGCGAGCCTCGCTGCACGCAGATGTACGAGGGCTACCGCTTCGAGGTGATGGCCCAGATCGACGGCAGCTATCCCCAGGACGAGCCCTATCCGCCCGTCCCGCCGGCCGCCGTGCTGGGCGACAGTTGGCATCGCTTCTTCGTGCGGATGCTGGAAGTGGTGCAGTCGATGAAGCTCATCCGCCAGGGCATCGAGCGTTACCGGCGGGCGACGGGCCCGGTGGGCGAGCCGATCAAGCAGAACCAGAAGCTTCCCCCGGGCGAGGCCTACCTGGAGACCGAGGCCCCCAAGGGCCAGATGGGATTCATGGTGGTCGGCGACGGCTCGGCGATCCCCTGGCGGGTCCGCGCCCGCTCCAGCAGCTTCTGCAACCTTTCCGTGATCGGCGAGCTTTGCCGCGGCTGCTTGATCGCCGACGTGCCGGCGATCCTCGGCTCGCTGGACATCGTCCTTGGAGAAGTGGACCGGTAGCGTAGCGCCCGGACGAATCATCGGCAAAGAGATCACGCAAAGGCGCAAGGGCGCAAAGAGACGAAGGAAGAAAGGGGCATTCGATGACGGAGAATGAGATTGCCAAGCAAGCGGTCGACGCGGCATACAAAGTCCACACGACGCTTGGGCCGGGATTGTTGGAAAGTGTTTATGAGATCGTACTTGCGCACGAGCTGCGGCGACGCGGGATAAATGTGGCCAGGCAAGTGCCGGTTTCAATTCAATATGAGGCGATCGTGTTCGACGAGGGCTTCCGCGCGGACTTGATCGTAGACGACAAGGTGATTATCGAGGTAAAGTCTGTCGAGAAAGTAGCGCCCGTCCACAAGAAACAACTTCTTACCTATCTCCGCTTGACCGACAAGCGGCTCGGACTATTGATAAACTTCAACGAAGAACTGATCAAGAGCGGCATTAGCCGCGTCGTCAATGGTCTCCCAGATGACTAACTGCTTCCCTATTTATTTCTACCTTTGCGGCTTTGCGCCTTGGCGCCTTTGCGTGAGACCCTTTCCTTTCCACCCCACTTACCCGGCAGGCTGTTAGCGTGGCGTCTTACTTGGCGTACCATCTCGGTCTTGCTTCCCCGTGGCAATGGCTGGCCTATCTGGGCGTGGCCCTGCTGCAGTGCGGGATCCTCATGGCGCTGGTGCTCACGGCCGCGGCGATGTTCACCTGGATGGAGCGGAAGGTCTCGGGCAGAATGCAGGACCGGCTGGGTCCCACGCGGGTCGGCGGGCGGTTCGGCTGGCTGCAGGCGGTGGCCGACGGCCTGAAGCTGATCACCAAGGAAGACCTGGTGCCCGGCGAGGCCGACGCGATGCTCTTCCGCCTGGCCCCGTACATCAGCTTCTGCGCCTCGTTCGCCGTCTACCTGGCCCTGCCCTTTGCCGACGGTTGGGTGGGCCAGCGGTTGAACACGGCCGTCTTCTTCATCCTTGCGGTGGCCGGGCTGGAAGTCTTCGGCGTAATCCTCGGCGGATACGCCTCGGGCTCGAAGTACTCGTTGTTCGGCGCCATGCGGGAGGCGGCCCAGGTGGTGAGCTACGAAGTCCCCTTGGGCCTCTGTGCCGTGGTGCCGGTGCTGGTGGCCGGGAGCATGGACCTGGTGACCATCGGCCAGATGCAGCAGGGCTGGCTCAGCTCCTGGTTGATCTTCCACGACCCCTTCACCTTCCTCACGTTCTTCGTCTACCTGACCTGCGCGGTGGCCAGCGTGAACCGCGCACCGTTCGACCTGGCGGAGGCCGAGAGCGAGCTGGTGGCCGGTTTCCTCACGGAGTATTCGGGCTTCCGCTGGAGCCTGTTCTTCATGGCCGAGTACGCCTCGATGGTGGCCGTCAGCGGGCTGGCGGCGATCCTCTTCTTCGGCGGCTGGAACGGCCCGCTGCCGATCACCGAGTGGCTCGGACTGAACGCCTCGCACTGGGCCGTCGCCGCCTGGGTCGGCGATCTGCTGGGGTCGCTGAACTTCGTCTTCAAGGCATTTATCGGCGTGACGGTGATGATGTGGATGCGCTGGACCCTGCCGCGGCTGCGGATCGACCAGGTGATGACCGTCTGCCTGAAGTATTGCATCCCGCTGTCCGCCGCGATGTTCGTGGGGGCCGTCCTCTGGACCTACCTGATCCCCGGCGGCCTGTTCTTGCACCCGCGGTTGGGCGAAGTCGGCGAAGGTGCAGTTGTGGGGCAGAAGGAGGATCGAGGCCCCCTCTCCCTCCGGGAGAGGGCTGGGGTGAGGGGAAATCGGGACAGAGCGTGGCTTCCCAACCGAGAAGAACAACCCGCACCGGCTGCGATGCGCACGAGCCCGAAATGCAAGCGAGGGACTGAGCTGGGGCCCTTGCTTGCGCTTCGGGCTGGTGTGGTTTCGGACCATGTGCAGGATATACTGTTCGTCTCTCCCCGTGTCCCCTCACCCCAGCCCTCTCCCGGAGGGAGAGGGGGAGAACCCTCGCCATGATCAACTGGCATACGTTCTTCTTCCTGCTGTTCGCCCTGGCGGCCTGCGGTTTCGCGGTGGCGGTGGTGCTGGCCAACAACATCGTGCGAATGGCCTTTTATCTGATTCTCTCGCTGGGCGCGGTGGCCGGCCTGTTTTTCCTCGCGGGGGCGGACCTGGTCGGGGCGATGCAACTGATGATCTACGTGGGCGGCACGCTGGTGCTCTTGGTATTCGGCGTGATGCTCACCGCCCGAGGCCCGTGGGTCACCATGAAGACCGGTCCTTTGCAGTTATTGGCCTCCGCGCTGGTCGGCGGCTCGCTGCTGGTTCTCTTGGTTTGGGCGGCGTGGAGCGTCCCGGACTGGGCCGGGCGGACCGTCAGTCCCCGTGTCGAGGCCCCGCCCACGGCCACCCGGCTGGGACTGGGGCTGACCGGGATCCGCGTCGACCAGCTTCAGCAGAACGACCCCGTGCTCCGCCGGGGCATGTCGGGTTACCTGTTGCCCTTTGAGATCATCTCGGTCCACCTCTTGGTGGTGCTCGTCGGGGCCGCCTTTCTCGCCCGGGCGAAGAAGCGGGCCGGCAAGCCGACGCCGCAGGAGAACGCCGGGCCATGAACCTCCTCACACAACCCGTCGGACTGTCGCACTACCTCGTGGTGGGCGCGGCGCTCTTTGTGGCAGGCATCGTCTCGATGGCCAGCAAGCGGAACGCCCTGGGCGTGCTGATGGGAATCGAGCTGGTGCTCAACGGGGCCAACGTGAACTTCGTGGCCTTCGGCAGCGAGTATCTCCAGGGACAAAGCCCCAGGGCCTTGGGGCTGGACGGGCAGTTGATCTCGCTGTTTGTGATCGTGCTGGCGGCGGCTGAGGCGGCCGTGGCCCTGGCCATTGTACTGAGCTATTATAACAACCACGCCACGGTCGACGTGGACCAGGCAGACGAGCTGAAGGGCTGATGGAACTCGCCACCTTGTTGCCGCTGTTGTTGGTGTCGGCCTGGCTCTTGCCGCTGGCCTCGTTCACGGCCATCGTGTTGTTCGGCCCGCGCATGGGCAAGGCAGGCCGGGGCGCGGGCTACGTGGCCACCGGGGCCATCTTCCTGGCCTTCGTGCTCTCGGCGATCGCTCTGGGGGCCTGGTTGGCGAAGCATCCAGCGGGTGCGGCGGCCGGCGCGACGGCCGCCGCTGGCTCAAGCCGGGGACTGGTCCATTTTTCGGCCGCGGAACGTTCATCGCGAGTTGACGCCGACCGAAAAATGGACCTGTCCCCTTCCGCAGCGCAAGGGGGACAGTCCCATTTTCGCGGCGGCAATACGGATGATGCGGGCGACGCTTTTGCCGCCGCGAAAATCGGGACAGTCCCCTCTGCGGTTGAGCACGGCGGCCACGGCACCCCCGCCGCCCCGCTCAGCGGCAATCTCTACCTGCTGGGCCAGTTCGGCTCGCTCCAGATCGGTCTGAGCTATTACATCGACGCGCTGACGCTGGCCATGTTCGCCATGGTCACCCTGGTGGCCACCTGCATCCACGTCTACTCCTTCGGCTACATGCACGAGGAGCTGCACGACGTGACCGATCCGCAGGTCACCCTGGCCAACGGCCAACTCCTCAAGCGGCGGGGCCGCTTCCATCGTTTTTTCCAGTACCTGTCGCTGTTCTGCTTCAGCATGTTGGGGCTGGTGCTCTCGGGCAACATCGCCATGGTCTTCGTCTTCTGGGAGCTGGTCGGCATCTGCTCCTACCTGCTGATCGGCTTTTACATCGAGCGCCGTAGCGCGTGCCTGGCGGCCAACAAGGCGTTCATCGTCAACCGGGTGGGCGACTTCGGCATGATCATCGGTTTGATGGCCGTCTGGGGCAGCCTGGGGACGTTCTCCTTCGACGACTGGCACGACGCCGAGGGGCATGAACAGCCGGGCATTTTCAGCCTGGTTCGCCCGGCGGAACACGGCCACGCCCTGACCGTGCCTGACGGGATGGTCCGCCTGGCGGCCAAAGACCAGATTGCGGCGATCTACCACAAGGCCGCTGTGCCAAGTAGGGTGGGACAAGCTGGCGGCAGCCAGCGCCGGCCCACCGACGCTGCCGACTCCCGGTGGGCCGGCGGCCGCCAAGGCGGCCTTGTCCCACCCTACAACGACCACTCCGGCGCGGCGGAGCAACAGATTGCCTCCGGCATGAGCGATTGGCGGAAGTCGGGCTTGGGCTACGGGCTGTTGGTGATCGCCGGGCTGGGAATCTTCTGTGGCTGCGTGGGCAAGAGCGCGCAGTTCCCCTTGCACGTCTGGCTGCCGGACGCGATGGAGGGGCCCACGCCGGTCAGCGCCCTGATCCATGCGGCCACGATGGTCGCCGCGGGCGTCTACCTGGTGGGCCGCTTCTACCCGGTCTTCACGCCGGAAGTGCTGCTGGTGATCGCCTGCGTCGGCTGTACGACGCTGGCCATCGCCGCCACGATCGCCATCACGGCCACCGACATCAAGCGGGTGCTGGCCTATTCCACGGTCAGCCAACTCGGCTACATGATGCTGGCCCTGGGCGTCGGCGGCTGGGTGGCGGGGCTGTTCCATCTGTTTACCCACGCCTTCTTCAAGGCCCTCTTGTTCCTCTGCTCCGGCTCGGTGATCCACGCCTGCGGAACCAACGAGATGACGGAGATGGGCGGGCTGCGGAAGAAGATGCCCTGGACCGCCTACACGATGTTGGTCGGCTGCCTGGCGATCTCCGGGGCCGGCGTGCCGCTGTTGGGCATCGGCCTGAGCGGCTACTACTCGAAGGACTCGATCCTCGCCCAGGCCTATCTCTTCGGCCAAAGCAACCGCCTCGATCTCTTCGGTCAAAGCAGCCGCCCCTGGATGGCGCTCTTCTGGGTAGCGGCGGGCGGGGCGGTGATCACGGCCTTCTACATGTTCCGCCTCTGGTACATGACCTTCGCCGGAGAGCCGAAGGACCACCACGTCTATGAGCATGCCCACGAGTCGCCGCGGGTGATGTATGGGCCGCTGGTGGTGCTGGCCGTGATGGCGGTGATCGTCGCCTGGCCGGTGCCTTTCAGTAATCTCAGCCTGACGAGCTTCCTGGAGCAAGCCCGGCCGGCGGGCCTCGAGCAACCCTTCCAGCCCGGACTGTTCTGGCCCGGCGTCGCCGTGCCGCTGGAGCACCACTCGCGCGAGGAGTGGGTCCACGTGCCCGTCTCGCTGATCGCCTTTTTTGCCGCCTTGACGGGCTTCATCCTGGCGACGCTCTTCTACGGCCTGAGGGTGTTCGATGCGGAGAAGGTCCGCCGCATCTTCGCGCCGGTCTACGCGTTTCTGCGGGCCAAGTGGTACTTCGACGAGCTGTACGCTTGGCTCTTCATCCGGCCGGTGCTGGCGATCTCGATCGCCGCGGCCTGGATCGACCGCCATCTGATCGACGGGCTGGCGGACGGGCTGGCCGGACTGGTCCGCGTGGGCGCCGTGCTGGATGATTTCATCGATCGCTATTTCGTCGACGGCGCGGTGAACCTGCTGGCCGCCTTGACCTTCGGCCTGGGCCTGCGGCTGCGGGTCCTGCAGAGCGGCCGGCTGCGGCAGTACGTGATGTTGATCGTAGTCGGCACCGTGGCCCTGTTCATCCTGATCAGCACCTATTGGGACTTTATAACCGTTCACAAGGAGATGTAGGGTGGGCTTCAGCCGGGATTATTCGTGGCCGCTTGGGCGCACATCGCATATCCAAGCCCGAAGCGTAAGCGAGGGTGATTGATTGTGCATCCCTCGCTTACGCTTCGGGCTACTACGACCATGAATAATCCGGGTTAGCCCGCCCTACAAATCGTGGATTGAGTCTTTTCCAGCGAAACAAGCCATGCCACAAAACGCGGTGATCCTGCTGAGCCTGGTGATCTTCCTGCCGACGGCGGGGGCTTTTGTGCTCTTGTTCATGCCCAAGGAGCGCGACGAGCTCTTGAAGCGGTTTGCCCTGGCGGTGACGGTGGCCGACTTCCTGTTGACGGTCCTGATCGCCGTCCCCTTGGGGGACGGTCCCGCCTGGTTCAAGGCCAACACGGCCGCGATGCAGCAGGCCTTCAGCCTCCCGTGGATCCCCTCGTTCAATATCTATTACGCCCTGGGGATCGACGGCATCAGCTTCCCGCTGGTGCTCTTGACTTCCTTCCTGAGCATGTTGGCGATGTGGGCCAGTTGGCCGATCCAGCGGCAGGTAAAGGGCTATTGCGTGCTCTTCCTGCTCCTGGAGACGGGCATGTTGGGCGTCTTCATGGCGCTGGACTTCTTTCTCTTCTACGTCTTCTGGGAAGTGATGCTGCTGCCGATGTATTTCCTCATCGGCGTCTGGGGCGGGCCGAAGAAGGAGTATGCGGCGATCAAGTTCTTCCTCTTCACGCTGGTGGGCAGCGTGCTGATGCTGGTCGCCCTGTTGATGCTCTACTTCAGCAGCGACCTGAAGGTCCTCGGCAACGGCCAACTCCACTCGCTCTCCGTGACCCAGCACGTACTCAACCCCGACGAGTATGACGCGGCGATTAAGGCTAAGTCCAACCCGGGCGCCGAGCCGGTCCACACCTTCAATCTCGTGGCCCTGGCCCAGATCGGCCAGGCGGCCCACTCGCCCTTCGACAAGCTGCTCCTGGCCGGCCGATCGATCCAGTGGTGGGCCTTCCTGCTGCTGTTGATCGGCTTTCTGGTCAAGGTTCCCGCGGTGCCGATCCACACCTGGCTGCCCGACGCGCACGTCGAGGCGCCGACGCCGATCTCGATGATCCTGGCCGGGGTGTTGCTGAAGATGGGCGGCTACGGGATCATCCGCATCTGTTATCCCGTCTGCCCGGACGGCGGCTACGACCTGGCCTGGCTGGTCTGCGGCCTGGGCCTGGTGAGCATGGTCTACGGGGCCTTCGCCGCCATGGCCCAGAAGGACTTCAAGCGGCTGGTGGCCTACAGCTCCGTGAGCCACATGGGCTACGTGGTGCTGGGCCTGGGCGCTTGGTCCGCGGCGGCCGGGACCGGATTCAACGCCGACTACTGGAAGATGGGCATGAACGGGGCCATGTTCCAGATGTTGGCCCACGGGCTGAGCTCCGCCGGCATGTTCTTCCTGGTGGGCGTGGTCTATGACCGCGTCCACCACCGCAACCTGGACCAGTTCGGCGGACTGTTCGCCAAGATGCCCGTCTACAGCGGGCTGGCGATGGGCATCTTCTTCGCCGCCTTGGGGCTGCCGGGCCTGTGCGGCTTCATCGGCGAGGTCTTCGTCGTGCTCTCGGTCTGGAACTACAGCATGGCGGCGGCCGTGGTGGCCGCCTCCGTGGTGATCCTCACCGCCGGCTACATCCTCTGGACGATCCAGCGGGTGTATCTTGGCGCCGAGTATCGCGGCCCGCACCCTGAGGCCCTCAAGCCGGCCACCCGCCGGGAAGTGGCCATCGCCGCGCCGCTGTTGGCGCTGGCCATCCTCTTCGGCGTCTATCCGCAGGCGATCTTCCACTACATGTCGCCGAGCGTGGACAAGACCGTGGCCGAGCTGGCCGCCTGGACCGAAACCGTCAAGGAGAACCCGCGTCTGGTTCGTAGTACCGGCTTTAGCCGGAAGTCCGCCACAAGGCCGCCTGAAGGCGGGACTACCAGCGGCGCATTTCCGACCGCGTGCAGTATAGCGCCGGCCGCGGCGCCGGGCGGTGCCCAAGCGGCGTCCGCAATCCAAAATCCAAAATCCAAAATCCAAAATCTTGTTTTCAAGCCGTGAGCTTCTACCAACTGACCCAAGACCTGATCCACGACACGCTGGGCCCCTCGCTGGCCGCTTTCCGGCCGGAGCTGGCCCTGGTGGCGACGATCGTGGCCTTGCTGCTGGTGCGGATGCTCGACAGGGGGCGGAAGATCGACGCCTTTTACGTGATGGTCCTCGGCTCGGCCCTGGCGCTGGCCTTCACGGCCCCCTGGCACTACCTGCAAGGTCATCCGGCGACGCCGATCTTCACCGGGATGCTGGTCTTCGACACCTTTTCGGTCTACATGCGGGCGCTGTTGCTGTTCTTCGTGCTGTTGCTGGCCACCTTCACGCGGACCACGGGCGTCCCCGATCGGGACGATGCCACCGAGTTCTACGTGCTGATCCTCGGGGCCACGCTGGGCATGTGCTTGATGGTCTCCGCGCAGCACATGCTGATCGTTTTCCTGGGCATCGAGATGGCCAGCGTGCCCTCCTACGCCTTGGCGGGAATCCTGCGGAACCGGCGGACCAGCAGCGAGGCGGCGTTGAAGTTCGCCGTCTTCGGCGCGGGGACCGCCGGGGTCATGCTCTACGGCATCAGCCTGCTGGTGGGCGTGCTCGGCTCGGCCCATCTGCCGACGATGGCCGTGCAGTTGGCCAACGTCCTTGGCGGCGACGCCGGCCCGCAGCGGCTGATGGTGCTGGCCCTGGGCGGGCTGATGGTGATGGTCGGGGTGGCCTTCAAGCTCTCCGCCGTGCCCTTCCACTTCTGGGCCCCCAACGTCTTTGAAGGCGCCACGGCCGAGGTTGCCGCCTTCTTGTCGATCGCCTCCAAGGCGGCCGCCCTGGCCTTGCTGGTGCGGCTGGCGCTGGGACTGGGATACGTCGATCCGTTGCTTTCCCTCAACGCGAAAAACACCGGTGTGGCCGCCGGGGCTAACATTGTGGTGCAGGCGTCCCGCCTGCCCGGAAATGCAGGCGAGACGCCTGCACCACAAGGGGCAAATCAATCAACTTATTGGGACGCGGCGCCTCAGCCTGCCGTCTTGACCCCGGTCACCTCATCCCTTATCCCTCATCCCTCATCCCTCGCCCCTCATCCCTCTCAGTCCGCCCTGTCGGCCCTTGGCCCGGCCCGCAAGTTCATCGCCGGGCTGGTGGCCCTGCTGGCCGCGGTGACCTGCACCTTCGGCAACCTGGCGGCCTATGGGCAGACGAACATCAAACGTCTCTTGGCCTACTCGACGATCGCCCATGCCGGCTACATGATGATGCCCGTGGCCGCCGCGGTGACGTTGGCCGAGAGCGATCCGGCCGCCGCCCGAGCGGCCGTCGCGGCGATGGCTTTTTATGCGGGCGTCTACCTGTTCATGAACCTCGGGGCCTTCGCCTTTGCGGCCTTCCTCCGCAATGCGATCGGCAGCGAAGAGATCGCCGACTATGCGGGCCTGGTCCGCCGTTCGCCGGGCCTGGCGGTCTTGTTCGCGATCGTGCTGTTTAGCCTGGTGGGCCTGCCGCCGTTGGCCGGTTTTGCCGCCAAGTTTACCATTTTCGCCTCGCTCTTCCACGCCGAGCTGCCGACGCTGCTGACGCTGCTGGTGATCGGGGCGCTGAACACGGTGGTCAGCCTGTTCTACTACCTGCGGATCGTGAAGGTGATGGTCTTGGAGCCCGAGCCGCACGAGCGGCCGGCGCCGCAGATCCCGCTCTGGTCGCCCACGGGGTTGTACTCGTTGATCATTACCAGTCCGCTTTTGATCCTGGGCATCTGGTGGGGCGGACTGTACCACTGGGCCTGGGCGGCAGCCCACTGGATGTTGTTGTAGTTTATGAACCGACCCGATCCGATCGACGTGCTCAATCAGCTTCTGCGGCTGTTGTTCCGCTCGCTGCCGGTCTACCTGCAAGGGACGCAGTTCTGGGCCCGCGGCGGCGACGCTCCGGGGCTCGCCGTCCTGCAAACCATCGCCGCGGATCGCAAGCGGTTTGCCAAGCGGCTTGCGGCGGCCATCGACCAACGGGGCGGCATGGCCGACGCGGGCCAGTTCCCCGCGGCCTTCACCGGGCTGAACGACGTATCTCTGGACTACATTCTCGACTGCCTGCGCCGCGCAGCAGGAGGAGATTCCGGCCCTCCAGCGCCGCCTCGTGGAGTTGGAAGGCGATCCCGAGGCCCATGCCCTGGCCGCCGAGATCCTGGCCAACGCCTGCACGCACCGGGAGATGCTCGACGGCTTAGCGCACGTTCCGGCGTCCTCGCCGTTAGCAGGGGATTAACGTTGCGATACGAGTCGTTAGCTTAGCGTCGATGGCAAGCGGCTTGGGAGAAGAGATAGCAACTTCTGGTTCAACTCGCTTGGGCTAAGATGCCCTTGGTCATGCTCAGCCAAGACCAGTTCAACGCCGTAAGCTAACGATTCGGCGTCAGGATCATTCAAGGATTCGATGTCCCACACGATAGGGGCGAGGTAATCCCGAAGCTCTTTTAGTGGTGCGTGCCCTCGAACGCAGTCGGTTACCCTCTTGGCAATTTCATTGCTTACGTTTGATCCCACCAGTGTCTCCAGCCCGATGGCACTCTGGGAGCCTCAGGCAAACCAGACCCAAAACTCCTGCTCCACAACGGGGTTAGACACCACTTAGGAGCGGGTCGGGGCGGGCGGTTGCCGCCTGGCCTTTTCGTGGGCTTTGAGGGCGGCCGCCAGGCTGTCGTACATGTCCCGGGCCTCGTAGCAGACGCCGTCGTCCATGTTTTCCAGCCATTGAATGTTGGCGAGCCAGCGGTTCCGAGTCGCCGGCAACCGATCCGCGTTGACGGGAGCTTCGTCCGCGGGCAAGAGCTCGCCGATGAGCCGCGGATAGTGCAAATGCTGGCAGAAGACCCGGCCCGGATGAGTCGTGTCGTCGATTTTCCAGCGTGGTCCGCTCATTTTCGCCTGGCCGCAATCTGCGATAGGGCTTCGTTCACCGTCTGTATGCCGACCGTGCTTCCTTTGATGAGGATGTTGACTTCGCCTGCCGGCCTGCGCGGCTTGCGGCCGCCTTTCGCATGATCGGCGATCCGGACCGTCAGGTGCTGGTCCTTTCCTTGCCCGTGCAAGTATACGCTCTTACCGCCTTTGGAACGAGAGGGTTTCTGCAAATTTGCGCCGGCGGCGTCGGTTCTGGCTTTAACCAAGCCCCCGAGCCGGCAGTAGAAATCCTGCTGAGACTCGCCGCTTTTCTTGTGGAAGTGCTCGGCGGCCTCTTCGTGGGTGAAGGGTTTCGGCTCGCTTTCGTGGGGCTCCTGTTCGGCGTGGCCGCCGCCGGATCCGCCTCCGCTGTCCGCGGCCATCTTATCTAAGCGCTTTCAGTTAGCCACTTCCCCTGCTTTCCTGGATAATCATAGCAGATTACCGCTTGCTATGATACCCGCCACAAGAAGGGAAACGCCGCGATGATCGACACCCACGCCCATCTCGACGCCGCGGAGTTCGCCGCCGATCGCGAGGAGGTAATCGCCCGGGCGGAGGCGGCGGGCGTGACGGCCGTCGTCTGCCCGGCGATCTCGGCCGCTTCGAGCCAGGCGGTGGTGGAGCTTGCCGGCCGCTACGGGCGCCTCTACGCCGCCGTCGGCATCCAGCCCAACTACGCGGCGGCGGCCGACGCCGGCGATTGGGACCGGGTCGTCGCCCTGGCCGGGCGGCCCCGGGTGGTCGCCATCGGCGAGACCGGGCTGGATCGCTACTGGGACTATACTCCCTTCGATCTCCAGCAAGACTACTTCGATCGCCATCTCCGCTTGGCCCAGCAGCGCGATCTGCCGGTCATCATTCACTGCCGTCAGGCCGAGGCCGATCTGCTGCCGATGCTCCGTGCGGCGGCCTCCCGCGGCCCGCTGCGGGGCGTGCTGCACTCCTTCAGCGGCGACGCGGCCTTCGCTCGGGAGTGCCTCGACCTGGGCCTGGACGTGAGTTTCGCCGGGGCGGTGACCTATACGAACAAGAAGTTCGCGCCGCTGCGGGCCGCCGTCGCCACGATTCCCGACGACCGCATCCTGGTCGAGACCGACAGCCCCTACCTGGTGCCGCATCCCCTGCGGGGCAAGCAGAAGCGCAACGAACCGGCCCAGATCCTGCTCAGCGCCCGCCGTCTGGCCGAGCTTCGCGGCAAGACCCTGGACGAACTGGATCGAACGACCACCGCCAACGCCCAGCGGCTTTTCCGGCTGCCGGCGCCGTAGCGGTTCACGGGCTGCGGAGGCTCAAGGAAGAATGCAGCGAAGATTAGAGCGACCGAATCCAGTCCAGACGGCCGAATCGGGTTTGATTTCCTCCGCAGCAGCGACCGGGACGTCAAAAAAAATAGTGGTTTTGGATCGAGCAGGTCGGCAACGCCTTCTGGATCGCCTTAACGCCTTCGTCAGTGACGTTCGTCTCGCGGAGCTTCAACGCGCGGAGCTGCGTTAGCCCCTTCAGGTGCTCCAAGCCGGCGTCCGTGACATGCGTGTAACTGAGGTTGAGTTCCTTGAGTTGCGCTAACCCCTTAAGATGCTCCAAGCCGGCATCAGTGACCTGCGTGTGGGCGAGGTTCAATAACTGGAGTTGCGTCAGTCTCCTGAGATGTTCCAAGCCGGCATCGCTGACCCGCGTGCCGGTGAGGACCAAGCGCTGGAGTTGGGTCAGCCCCTTTAGATGTTCCAAACCCGCATCGGTGACGTCCGCGCCGCTCAGTTCCAACCGCTGAAGCTGCGTCAGCTCCTTCAGAGGCGCCAGTCGGAATCCCGCTGCGCCGAACTATCAAGATACACGCAGACGACCGTTGCGAAGAAATTTTCTCCCAAGATGTTTCGGAGCCACCCCGGTCCAGGCGGATCTGCAACTGGCAACGAGTTGCCGGATTGGTCTTGCTGATAATCGTATAGGACATACCCGCCCAACTTCATTAGCGCCGCCGCCGCTTCCCGTTCCCGTCGAGCCCTCTCGATCCTGACGGCAACCCAACTCATGCCGATGCTCACCAGGAACACGGCAATGAAAAGCGTCCGCAGGCTGTACTGGAACCAGCGGAGGCGGGGTGCGCGAGGCTCGTTCATATCCGTAATTTAGCCGATCCCACCGTAGGGGTAAATGGGGACAACGACCCATCTTCGGAGTCGGACCGTCGTGGAATCGTTCGCCCCAAAGGGGCCTGGTTCTTCCAGCCCTGGGCAACGCCCAGGGGAACGGTTCGCGCAAGGGTTGTTTCTCCGCGGCCCAACGGGCCAACGGTTTCTCCTGCAACCGCGGTGAAGCGTTGGCCCGTTGGGCCGAAATGCGAATTGCTCGGGCCAACGCTTCCCTGGGCGTTGCCCAGGGCTGGGCGAACGGCTGGGCCTTCGGCCCGTCGCAGCCGGGCCGCCTCGACGCCGCTGCTCGGCCCGTCGCAGCCCGGCCGCTTCGACGCCGCTGCTCGCCCCGTCGCAGCCGGGCCGACTCGACGCCGCTGCTGGCCACGAGCCCTTGTCGTAAAATCTTGCCGCATAGGATTTTCCTTCTTACCATTTCCCCTGGACCGGTTATGCTAGACTAAGGGGCTTTGTGTGGCCGCTTCGCGGAGTCGAGGTCGATGCGATCCGTGGTCCTGGTTCTGTTGCTCGTCTACGGCCTGGCCTGGGCCCAGGCGCCGGCCCGCGCGAGGGACATCTTCGTCAGCAATACGGCCGGCGACGACAAGTTCACCGGCGCCAGCCCGCAAGCCACGGCCAACGGCGGCGGACCGGTGGGGACGATCGGCAAGGCGGTCCGCGTGGCCGGCTCGGGCGACCGCGTGGTCCTGGACAACAGCGGCCGGCCCTACCACGAGAGCGTCACGCTGGAGGGCAGCCACAACAGCGGCACGTCGCTGGGCCGCTTCACGCTGGCCGGCAACGGCGCCACGCTGGACGGGTCGGCGCCCGTCCCGCCCCGGGCTTGGGAGAACTACCGCGGGGCCGTCTTCCGCTTCCGTCCGCCGCGGAGCCAGTACCAGCAGTTGTTCCTCGACGATCGGCCCGCACCGCGCGTGATCGGTGGATCCGCTGGCGGGCTCGCCGCCGAAACTGGAGCCGCGCCAATGGTGCCCGTTGGGCGGCTACCTCTATTTCTGCGTCGAGCCGACCAAGCTGCCGGAAGACTACCGCCTGAGCTACTCGGCCCTGGATACGGCCATCACGCTGTTGGCCGTTACCAAGGTGGCCGTCAGCGACCTGTCGATCCAGGGCTTCCGGCTGGACGGCATCAACGCCGCCAACGCGGCCCACGACGTGGCCGTCAGCCGGGTCATCTGCCGCGGCAACGGCCGCAGCGGGATCACCGTGGGCGGGGCTTCCTTGGTGGATCTGGATTCCGTCAGCGCCGGCGACAACGGCCTGGCCCAGGTGCTGGCCCTGCCCTGGTCGGAGATCCATTTGGAGAACTGCCGGCTGCTCTCCAACACGGCGCCCGGCCTGGTGGACCGGGGCGGCAAGGTCTACGTGGACGGCAAGCAGATCGTCGGCGGCATCGACAGCGGCAAGGTGGGGGAGTAACCGCGCCATGGACTATCGCACCGTGGGGCGCCCGATGGAGATCCTGCTGGTCGAAGACGACCTGGAGGACGCGGGCATTACGATCGACGCGCTGAAGCAGGGGCACGTCCGCTGCCGGGTGAGCCTGGTGCGCGACGGCGACGAGGCCCTGGAGTTCCTCCACCACCGGCGGATGTATGCCCGGGCGCCGCGCCCGACCTGATCCTCTTGGATCTCCATCTGCCCAAGCGGAGCGGGCGCGAGGTCCTGGAGGAGGTCAAAGCCGACCCGTCGCTGGAGCGGATCCCCGTAGTCGTGCTGACCACCTCGACTGTCCACGAGGAAATCCTCCGCCAGCAGAACCTTCACGTGGAAAGCTATCTCACCAAGCCGGTGGACATCGAGCATTTCGTGGCGGTGGTCCGGTCGCTGCGAAGATATATGCTGGCGGATGTGATCCTGCCCCGGTAGGACGGCGGGCGGCGGACGGGCTTCTGATCGCGGGCCACGCGGCATGTTCTGACGCAGACTGCAGGTTGGGAGACCTGCGATTGTCATCGCCGTTGGTACGCTGAGCTGACTGCCCGCCCTCAACATCCGCGGTTAGCGCGGCCGTGCTATCCCACACTATTCACGGCCCCAGCCACGCTGAAGGCGCAAGCGAGGGATTGGTGACAGGCTACTCTCGCTTACACGTCGAGCTTCCGTGGAGCACATAGCGTTGGCACGCTTTTTGTGTCCGTCACTCGCGGGGTTGCCGCGCCTATAATGCCTTTCGAGGGCGGAAATCCTGAATAGACGTGGGAGATTTAGATATGAAACTTCAATGGTCTAGCCTGGTGGTCATCCTGACCATAACCAGCGGAGGCGGCGGCGCATTTGCCCAGGCGATGGGTGCCCGCAACATCGCTGTCGACCTGAACGCCGCCAATGCAAACAGCGGGTATGCCGGCGCACCATTCAGCATCGGTGGGGCCGGCAGCTCCTATGCAACGTCCTATTCCACCGCGAGCACTCCCGGCGAAAGCTACGCTCGAGGGATTAGCGAGCTCATCCGTGCCGCGGGGTCGGCCAACCTCGCCCTGTCCGAGGCCGCCGTGAATCTCACCGAAGCCGAACGCCGTCAGCTCAAGAACGACGTGGACTTCGTCAATACCTACTTTCAGATCCGCCGGCTGAATCAGCAGTATCAAGCCCAGGAGCGCGGCCCGCGCCCGACGATGGAGGACCTGATCCGCTTCGCGCAGTTGGGCAAGCCCCAGCGGCTCAGCCCGGGCGACATCGACGCCGCCAGCGGACAGATCTTCTGGCCGATCATCCTCCGGTCCCAGGTCTTCGCTCCTTACCGCATCAAGCTGGAGACCTACTTCGGCCAGCGGGCGCAGCCTTCCGGCCTGACTCCCGAAAGCTACCTGAGGCTTGATCGAACGTCCCGGGCGATGGTCGAGGAGCTCCGCCGCTACGTGGCCGACTTCCCGCCGGGCGACTACCTGCACGGCAAGCACTTCATCGAGAGTCTGGGCTACGAAGCCCGTTTTCCCGCCGGGCAACCGATAGCCACGGCGGCCGTGCCGAACAGTCCCGCTGCCGCGGAACAGTTGCGATAAGGCGTGGGCTGCCGTCACGCCTGATACTTGGCGTAATCCTTTTCTTCGATCAGGTCCGAGCCGGCCAGCTCGTTGATACGGCGTTTGAGCGCCACGCGGCGGTCGTTCTCATGGTAGACCGCGCGGGCCAGCTCGACGAACCGCGGCCCAAACTCCTGCCGGCGCTCGCAAGCGCGGATCTCGTCCTCAATCTGCCAGAGCGTTTCGTTCACAGAGCGCAACTCGCACGCCAGGCGATCCAGCTCGGGCGAGCCGTTGACGGAGCGGTCCCGGACGAGCGAAAGCTCGTTTAACTCGTGGCGAACGTTTCGCAGCTTGGCGGGGTCCGTCAACTGTACGCTCTTGATTTCGAGGATCGTGATCTTGTCGATCAACTCGCCGGGACTGACCGGCACGGCGATTCCCGGCGTTTGGGCCCGTGGCGGCGGCGCTGCCTGGACCCGCTTAGACAACTCGACCGCGATCCTCGCAAAGACTTCGTCCCAGTCGCCGCAGCGGGTCTGGCGGAACAACCGCATGGTGGGATACCAGGGGCTGTCGTCGCGGTCCAGCAGCCATCGCCAATCGGAGGCCGTGGGCAGGGCCACCCAGACCGGCACGCCCAGGGCCCCGGCCAGGTGCGCCACCGCCGTATCACAGGCGATCACCAGGTCCAGACTTCTCAGCACGGCAGCCGTGTCCAGGAAGTCGTCCAAACGACTACCCACTTCCGTGATGGGGAATCGGCCGGCCAGGTCTTGTAATTGCTCCACGCCCGCCCCCTTTTGCAGGCTGAAGAAGCGGACGCCGGGCAGACTCGCCAGCGACTCGAAGCAACTCAGCGGGATGGAGCGGGCCAGGTCGCCGCGGTACTGCGGGTTGCCCTGCCAGGCGATGCCGATCTTGAAGCCTTCGAGGCCGCGAAGCTCGTTTTGCCACTTCTCGATCAATCCGGGATCGGCGAAGACATAGGGCACCTCCGCGGGAATCGTCTCCAGCGTGGTGCCGAAGATTCGCGGCAGGTCGAGCATCGGCAGATGGAAGTCGTGCGGCGGCAGCGGATGCGCGGCGTCCACCAGACGGTCGATCCCCGGGCAGGCGGCCAGCAGTTTCACCAGCGGCTTCTGACAGGCGACGATCAGCGTGCCCGCCCGCTTCTTGACCAGCGGGGCGTAACGGATGAACTGGAGCGTATCCCCCAGACCCTGCTCGCAGTGCAGCAGGATCGTCCGGCCGGCGTGGCCGCCGGGGCTAAGGGGTGCAACGCTGTTAGCCCCGGCGGCCACGCCGGCCACTGAGCCGTCCCAGAGGGGTGACGGAAAGGGCGGGGCGATGAAGTCGCTGCACTTCCAGCGCCATGGGTACTCGGCCCAGCCGTCGGTGAAATTGCCCGCAAGCAGCCAGGCCAGGGCCCGGCTCAAGTGGGCATCGGGAGTTTGCGGTTCCAGCCGGATCGTCTCCTGGTATTCGGCCGTCGCCGCGTCGATTTCTCCTTTGGCCCTTAGGGCCTGGGCCAGTTGGAAATGGGCCTCGGTGAAGTGGGGGCGGAGCTTGAGGGCCTCGCGGCAACTGGCCACCGCCTGGTCCAGGTCGCCCACTTCGGCGGCGACGATGCCCAGATTGAAATGGGCCTCGGCGTACTGAGGATTGATCCGCAGGGCCTCCCGGTAGCAGGCGATCGACTCGGGGAATCTGCGGAGCCGGCGGTAGACCGCGCCCAGGTTGTTATGGGCCTCGGCCAATCCGGGCTTCAGCCGCACGGCCTGCTGGAGGGCGGTCAGGGCCTCGTCGAGGCGGCCCATCACCGAGAGCACGTCGCCCAGGTTGCTCTGGGCGTCGGCATAGTCGGGGTTCAGCCGCAAGGCTTGTCGGTAGCAGGCCAGCGCCTCCTCCAGCCGGCCCTGCTGTCGATAGGCCGCGCCGAGATTATTGTGCCCTTGGGCGAAACCGGGCTGTAGCCGCAAGACTTCCTGGTAGTGCGCGACGGCCTCGTCGACCGCCCCCTGGCGCCAGAGCACGTTCCCCAGGTTGTTGATCGCCTCGAAGAACTGCGGGCGCAGGCGGATCGCCCGGCGTTGGCAGTCGGCCGCGTCGTCCAGTTTTCCCTGTCGTCCGCAGATCACGCCCAGGATACACCAGACGTCGGCGTTTAGCGGCTTGGCGTCGGCGGCGCTGCGATAGAGCCGCTCCGCCTCGGCGAGCTGACCGGCCTGGAAATGCTGCCAGCCCAGGGCCATGGTTTCCGATACGGTGGGCATGCTTGCACTCGTGGTGTCCTCACGCGGAAGGATAAGGGATGAGAGATAAGGGATAAAGAGGCGCACGTTCTCGCCTTCATCTTTCATCCCTTATCTCTCATCCCTCGTCTCTGTAGCCTTTTTCCTCGATAATCTCGGAGTTCAGCAGGTCGTTGATCTGGCGCTTGATCGCCGCACGGCGGTCGTTCTGCTGATAGACGGACCGCGCGACTTCGATGAAACGCGGCCCGAAGTCCTGCTGGCGCTCACAGCAACGGATCTGGTCCTCGATCTCCCAGAGGGCCTCGTTGACCGACCGAAGCTCATCCGTCAGTCGGTCCAACTCGGCGGAGCCGCGGACGGCCCGATGGAAGATCGAGGTCAGCAGGTCCAGCTCATGGCCGACGTTGGCCAATTTCGCCTGGTCGGTGAACTTTCGGCGCTTGATCTGCAGGATCGTCATCTTGTCGATCAGCTCACCGGGGCTGACCTTGACGGCGATCTCCCTGGAAGCTGTTCCAAGACCCCGGGAACCGCCGTCGGGCAGGAATGCCCGACCTACTGCGGCCGTAGGATGGGCATTCTCGCCCGTCGCCACGCTCGGGTCAGGGATCAGCTTCTTAGGAGTCGCTTCGGTAGTGCGAGGCGCCGCCGCGAGCCGGTCTTTGAGGGCCGCGACCATGCGGTCGAAGGCGCCCGCCCAGTCGCCGGGCTGGGGCTGGCGGAAGAGCCTCACGGTCGGGTACCAGGGACTGTCCTCCCGGTTGTAGAGCCACCGCCATTCCGGCGCGAACTTCAAGGCGATCCAGACGGGAACGGCCAGGGCCCCGGCCAGGTGGGCCGTCGACGTGCAGGCCGAGATCACCAGGTCGAGGTTCATCATCACGGCCGCCGTGTCCATGAACGGGCCGGACGCTTCGTCCAGCCGGCTTCCCAGCTCGACCAGCGGGAACCGCCCTGCCCGCTGGTCGATCTGTTCGGTCCCGAGGCCCTTCTGCAAGCTGAAAAGCTGCACTCCTGGCAGCCCGGCCAGCGGCGCCAGCCGGTCCAGCGGAAAGGAGCGATGGCGGTCGGCCGGATTTTGGGGATTTCCTTGCCAGGCGATGCCGATGCGGAAGCCCGGGTAGGCGGCCAGCTCCTTGCGCCACTGCTGGACCAGCCCGGGATCGGCCGACAAATAGGGAACCTGGGCGGGAAGGGTCGCTAGCGTGGTGCCGAGGATCCGTGGCAGGCTCATGAGCGGGGCCTGGACGTCGAACTCCGGCAGGGTCTCCCCCTGGGCGACGAGTCGGTCGATCCAGGGGCACGCCGACAACAGCGGCAGGAGCGGCTTTTGACTGGCGACGATCACCCGGCCGCCGCGGTCTTTGACCAGCGGCACGAAACGGAGGAACTGCACCGTGTCGCCCAACCCTTGCTCGGCGTGCAGCAGGATCGTCTTACCATCCAGCGGGGAGCCGTCCCAGAGCGGCTGCTGGTAGGTCGGCGAGCCGGCGAATGGCTTGGTCTTCCATCGCCACTCGTATTCGGCGAATCCCCGCGGATAGTCGCCCAGGGCCAGCAGGGCCAGGGCGCGGCCCATGTGCGTTTCGGCGTGACCAGGCCGCAGACCGACAGCCTTGTCGAAGCCGGCCACCCCGGTCTCCAGTCTGCCCCGCAGCACCTCCGCCTGGGCCGCGGTCTCGCAGACGGCCGCGTCATCCGGGCAGAGTTCCAGGGCCGACCGGTAGAAATCGATCGCCTCCTCGACGCGGCCCTGCTCGATCAAGACGTTCCCCAGGTTGCTGAGGGCATCGGCATAGTCGGGCTTCAGCCGCACCGCTTCCCGGTAGCAGGCTTCCGCCTCCGCGTATCGCCCCTGCTCGGCCAAGGCGATCCCCAGGTTGTAGCGGCCTTTGGCCGAATGGGGTTCCCGCGAGAGGGCCCGGCGGTACCAGATCTCCGCCTCGGCGTACTGCTTCTTGCCCAGCAGGGCGTTGCCCAGGTTGATCTGGGCCTCGACGTGGTCCGGCCGCAGCCGCAGCACCTGCTGATAGTGGGCGATCGCCTCGTCCCACTTTTCCTGCCGGCCCAAAACCACGCCCAGGTTGTTGTAGGCGAAGGGCGAGCTGGGGTCCACGCGCAGGGCCTGGCGGCAAGCGGCGATGGCCTCGTCGAGCCGGCCAAGCTGGCCCAGCACGTCGCCCAGGTTCTCATAGGCTTCGCGATAGTCGGGCTTGAGGCGAATGGCTTGCTCGTAACAGACCGCCGCTTCGGCGAGCCGATCCTGACTCCGCAGGGCCGCGCCGAGATTGTTCTGCGCCTCAGCGTGGTTCGGCCGCAGCCGCAGGACCTCGCGATAGCAGACCTCGGCCTCGGCCGGTTTCCCCTGGTGGACCAGGACGTTGCCCAGGTTGATGCGGGCCTCGACGAACCCCGGCCGCAGCCGCAGGGCCTCCCGATACGCATGGCCCGCCCCCTCGATGTCGCCCATCGCCCGGCGGGCAACTCCCAGCAGGCACCAGATATCGGCGTTTTCAGGCTCCTCGGCCACCACCTGCCGGTAGATCCGGGCCGCCTCGGCCGGGTTGCCCGACCGGTACGCGTCCAAGGCGAGTGCTAGCGTCTGTGGGCTGGCGGTCATCGGCGGCACTTGTCCCCTTCGACTGCAGGGTGGGTCGAGCGCGGCGAGCCCCACCATTTCTCGGGCGAATTCTTGTGGTTCGGCTCGCCGACCATGCTTCGCACGCTACCCGTCGACCTGCCCCACCTCTCCAAGACACGCACCTTTGGCAATTATCCGGTCTGCCTCGCAGGGCGGCAACCGGCTCCAGTCTGTCTCTTCGGTTGACACGCTACCCGTTGGCCTCGTATGATCCGGCCGGCGCGGCCGCCGGGGCTAACAAACCTCCGCCGGCGAAGAACGGACGCTTCGAGAGGATCTGACACCGTGTTACGACCCCACCTCTGCCTGCCCAACTCTAACCGTGGCCAGTCCTGGGCACTCTCCCGCAACGGACGCCCCGGCCGGGCGCATCTGGTAGGCATCGGCGGCGCTGGGATGCGGTCGCTGGCCGAAGTGCTGCTGGGATGGGGGTGGCGGATCAGCGGCTCCGACGTATCCCCCGGGCCGGTCCAGTTTCCCGTTCAAGCCGGGGTCCAGGTGTACCAAGGACACGCGGCGGCCCAGGTGGCCCCCGAAACCGACCTGGTGATCCATAGCGACGCCGTCCCGGCCGATAACCCCGAGTTGGTCCGGGCTGAGGAGATGCACATACCGGTGCAGAGCTACTTTCAGACGCTGGGGAAGTTGATGCTCGACCGGCAGGGGATTGCCGTCGCCGGGACCCACGGCAAGTCGACGACCACCGCCATGCTGGCCTTGCTGCTGATCGAAGCGGGCCACGACCCGACGGTGGTCTTCGGCGCGGCCCCGTTGGGAAAGCAGGGTGGCGGGCGGGCGGGCCAGGGCCCGTTGTTGGTTGTCGAAGCCTGCGAATACCGCGAAATTTTCTGCACCTCTCTCCCCGGCAAGCGGTGATCCTGGCAGTCGAGCCGGACCATTTCGATTGCTACGGCTCGCCGGGCCAATTGCACGACGCCTTCGCTTGCTTCGCCCGGCGGATCCCTGAAGGCGGCTTGCTGGTAACCCCCTACGATTGCCGGGTGCTGGACGAATCGCTGGGCAAGGCCGACGTGATCCCGAAGGCAGCCTGCAACGACACCAGCCCGAAGCGCAAGCCAGCGGCACAACCTGGTCCCTCGCTAGCGCTTCGGGCTAGCGTGGATCGTCCCGCCGGCCTGACGGGCCAGACCGGCTGCCGCAGGGAGACCTTTGGCTTCCAGGCCACGGCCGACTGGTCCGCCTTGAATCTGGACAGCCGCCGGGGGCGGTATGCGTTTGACCTGGTCCACCGGGGACGGAAGCTGGCTCGGGTCCGGTTGCGGATACCCGGCAAGCATAACGTCGCCAATGCCCTGGCGGCTGCGGCTTTGGCCTTGGAGAATGGGGTGGGCCTGGAGGCGATGGTCAGGGGGTTGGAACGGTTCGCCGGGCTGCGGCGGCGGCTGGAATGGCTCGGCTGCTGGCGAGGGGTGACCTTGTTGGACGACTATGCCCACCATCCGACCGAGATTTCGGCCACGCTGCGTGCGGTGCGGCAGATGTATCCCGGCCGGCGGATCTGGTGCGTATTCCAGCCTCACCAGGCCTCGCGGACGGCCCACCTACTGGACGAGTTGGCCGCCAGCCTGCAAAATGCCGACAGGGTCTTTGTGGCGGAGATCTTCCGTGCCCGGGAGCCCAGCCACCAGCCCGGGGAGGTCACGGCGGCCGATTTGGCCCAGCGGATCCGGCTGCCGGACAGTGAAGTCCCGCGGGCACACGGCACCGATCTCATTTTCCGGCTCCTCGGGACCCGCCTGGCGCCGGGCGATGTGCTGATCACTATGGGGGCGGGCGACATTGGGAAACTCAACCATGCCTTCGTTGACCGGTTTCGACAAGATCGTGCGGCGGGCTGAACCGCTGGCCATGCACACCTGGTTCCAACTGGGCGGCCCCGCGGAATACTTCGCCGAGCCCCGCACGACCGAGGAGTTGATCGCCCTGATCCGTCGCTGCCATGTGGAGGAGATCCCCGTCCACGTCCTGGGCCGCGGCTCGAACTTGCTGGTCCGCGACGAGGGCGTTCCCGGCGTGGTGATCCGCTTGAGCCACCCGGCCTTTTGCGAAATCCGCGTGGACAAGACCACGCTCACCGCCAGCGGCGGGGCCAAGCTGGGCCGCGTCGTCACCACCGCCGTCCATGAGGGGCTGGCGGGCCTGGAAGTCCTGGTCGCCATCCCCGGCACTCTCGGCGGCGCTTTGCACGGCAACGCCGGCACCCACGGCGGCGACATCGGTCAGTGGACCCGCGAAGCCACCGTCATCACGCTTGGCGGCGCGGTCTGCCGCCGGTCCCGGGAGGAGCTCGTCTTCGCCTATCGCCAGAGCAGCCTCGACGAGCCGGTGATCCTCGAAGCCAAGCTGGACTTGGAGCCGGACGACCCTCGCGAGCTTGGCCAACGGATGCAGAAACAATGGATCGTCCGCAAGGCCAGCCAGCCCATGGGCCACCAGTGCGCCGGCTGCGTCTTCAAGAATCCCCGCAGCCTGACGGCCGGCGAGTTGATCGAATCCGCCGGCTTGAAGGGGACCCGCATCGGCGGCGCCGTGGTCAACGAGCGACACGCCAATTTCATCGTCGCGGAGCCGGAGTGTACCAGCAACGACGTGCTGCGGTTGATCGAGGTCGTCCGCAGCCAGGTCTTCCAGCGGACGGGCGTGGAGTTGGAGCTGGAGATCGAGATCTGGTGAAGATGTAGGGTGGGCTTTAGCCCGCCTTAAGGATCGGCGGAAGCCATGCCTGCCAAGAAAGAAAACGTCTCATCGCCGCTGGCGCGGCTCTGGCGGCTGTTGGGCCAAAGGAGCCAGTCGTCGGCGCTGGTGGTCCTGCTGCTGGCGATGGGACTATTCTCTTATGCCGTCTGGTGCTGGGTCCGCGATACGGTCTTGGCCTCGCCTGAATACTGGCTGACCCCGGCCAGCGTGGAGATCACAGCCGTTCCGGCCTGGATTCGCAGCGACGTGCGGGCGGAGGTCTTACGCGACGGGAACCTGAATCCGCCGCTGTCGATCATGGACGACAACCTCACCCGCCGAGTACACGACGCATTTTCGCTGCACCCTTGGGTCGGCAAGGTGCGGCAGGTCCGCAAGTTCTACCCGGCCCGGGTCGAGGTCGACCTGGTCTACCGCAAACCGGTGGCGATGGTGGTGGTCCAGGACGGGCTGCGGCCGGTGGACATCGAAGGCGTTCATTTGCCCACGGGCGACTTCTGTCCTTTGGACGCGGACCGCTATCCGCGTCTGACGGGCATCACGTCGACGCCGGTAGGGCCCGTCGGGACGCCCTGGGGCGACCCGCGGGTCGTCGGCGGGGCGCAGATCGCCGCCGCTTTCGGCCCGGACTGGCAAGAGCTGAAGCTGGATCATATCGCCGCCACCAACCTCGCCGAGCCCGGCCATCCCAACGACTGCCTGTTTGAGATTCTCACCCCCAACGGCACGCGGATCCTGTGGGGCCGGGCGCCGGTATCCGACGCCGCCGGCGAAGTTCCGGCCGCCGACAAGGTCCTTCGGCTGAAGCATTACCTGGCCGAAAACGGCTCTTTGGAAGGCCGATCCGGGTCCCAAGAACTGGACGTCCGCAGTCTCCGCTCGATGGCCGCCCCGCGCCGCTGAGGGAAAGGTAGGGTGGGTCGAGCGCAGCGAGCCCCACCACAGCATCCCGTTGCCAATCGACGCTCGGAAGAGCCTCCGGCACCTGATGATGGCATGCCGTACGCAATCCGTCTCGCTGGGATATGAATCGGGTTGACAACCAGGGTCAACTTCCTATAATCACGATGATGTCGGTGGAAGCCGATCCACGAGTTCGCCCTCGGCGAACGCACATTAAGCAGCCCCCCTGGGGCTAGAAAGGGTGGTGTCCCATGACACTCACTGACCGCGCTAACGAAGCGCGCGAAGCTCTGTTTGGTCGCTACGACCAACTGAACGCTCTCTGGCTTCAAGCCGAGGAAGAGCTAACCAAGCTGCACGTCCCTCGGCCCGTCTCGTACGCCTATCTCGAGTACGTGGACGACGACCGGAACCCTGAATCGCTAGTCGATCACTGTCTGGGCGTCCAGAAGATCAACGGGAAGTGGAGGATTTGCCATGCCGTCTACTGCCCCTTTCGGGGAGGCCCCGACTATGAACCGACGTGGGCTCCGATAACGGATTGCTCCGCCGAGATCCGGGTTCGGACGGCAAAGTACCTGCCTCAACTTCGTGAAGCGGTCGTCAAGTCGGCCGAAACGTTCATTCCGAAGGTTGATGAGGCAATCGACGAACTCCGAAGGGCCCTGAATGTGCCTGACGAGCACCTTCAAGCATTGCTCCTTTCAGAGGCATGGGACCGGGAGCTTGCCGACCTCTGAATGTGCCCGACGAGCACCACCAATCGCTGCTCGCTAAATGCGCCAAGCTGAACGGCAAGGTGAAGTAGCTCCCAGTTTCCAGCCCACCGACAACAGAGGGCCGTCCTCGTAGGGCGGCCCTTGCTTTGCGCCCGTCGTCAACCGGTACGTTTCCCAGTTCTGGCAGAGAAAGATATGGTGGGTCGAGCGCGACGAGCGCAACGACAAGAATTCGCCTTTGGAACGCTCGGGCTCGCGACGTTCGACCCACCCTACACGCTCACGTCCGGTCAAGCATGGGCAATGGCTCTCCCATTACGAGGCTGTAGAGCCCATCCGGACAGAGATCCACTCCATTGGGCCAGACGATGGTTCCAGCTTCGGGATCGACCTCAACTTGCCGGAAGAAATCTACGTCGACGAAGGGGGCAAACACGCCCCCGCCCTGCCAGGCGCTGTTTGAAGTCGAGTTCGCCTGTTTTCCCATCCGTGAACGTCAACTCCAGACGGTATTCCCCCAGATGGCGCACATGATTGATTCTCGGAAGCATATCGTGCCTTTCAATCCAAAGGTGGAATTCTCTCAATCGGTTGATCCTTGCGCGCGATCCCAATTGAGCATCAACTCTTGCTGATGAAGCGCCGCCCATTCAATCACCAATGAAGCGGCACGACTTGGAAGCTTACCCACGAGAACGGCAATCGGCCCAATCCCGACCTCTGCTTCGCGCCCCCCGTAGCTTGCATGAAAATGTGGCGGGTTGTGCTCGTCGTAGTACATCCGAATCGTGATACCAAAAAAGCGGCTGACAACTGGCATTCGACCTCCAAGCACCCATGTCATCTTAGCGACGCCACCTCCCTAGATTCTGGGCGGATGGACGGGGAAAGTCAACGCCACTTCGGCGGCACGGCACTTCCCCTACGATCGTTTCGTCCGGCATCCTTGCCGTGCGCCCGAGGTGGCAAAACAGCAACATTTTACCCAGGCGTTGGTCTTTCGCGCAACTACCTGTCCCCGCAACGAGTTGTGCGACGTTGCCGAAAAGTCCCGCGGGGAAATTGGGCGAAAATGCAACGTCTGCGTTTGCTTTTCGCTCATTCGTGGGGCATGGTTTCCCTGTGGCCGTGACAAGACTGTGGTCTGCGCTGGCCAATCGTGGGAAATGACCTTCAGGAGTTTTACGATGAGAACGATTAGTAGCGTCGTGGCGATGTTGGCCGTTCTGGCGGTTGCCGGGACGGCGATGGGGCAAGGTTACGCGGGCTGTGGCGGGGGCGCGGCCGGCTGCGCACCGCCGGCGTGCGCCGCGCCTTGCGGCGACTTGGTTCCCGGTTGCTGCGAAGGCTGCCCGGGCCGCTGGGCCCACCTTTGGGACGGCTATTGCGGCCACCAAGGCTGCTGCGGGCTGGGAGCTTGCGGCTGTGGTTGCGGTTGCGGTGGCAGTTGCGGCTGTGGCTGCGGCTGTGGCTGTGGTTGCGGCTGTGGCGTCCATTTCGGCAACGGCCGGGCTTTCAGTTGCGCGCCCTGCTGCGCCCTGCGGGAACTGCTGCAAAAAGGCGTGCTGCCCGCCCTGCGGCGGTCATTGCGTCGGCCTGTTCCATGGCTGCAAGCCGGCCTGCGGCGAGTGCTGCAAGCCCGCCTCTGTCTGCCGCCCGTGCTGCAAGCCCGCCCCTGTCTGCCGCTCGTGCTGCAAGCCCGAATGCGGTTGCGGCGAGTGCTGCAAGGTGCGGGAGTGGTTCCGTCCCTTGTTTTCCTGCTGCGGCTGCGGCTGCGCGGCCGGCCCGTTGAGCGGCTGCTGCGGTGGGAGTCTAGCGGCTCCGGCGGCGGTCCCCGCCCCGGCTCTAGTGGCTCCCGCCCTGGCTCCGGTGGCTCCCGCCCTGGCTCCGGTGGCTCCCGCCCTGGCTCCGGTGGCTCCCGCCCCGGTTCCGGTGCCTCCGGCCCCGGCGGCAACCCTCTAGACGTTGTCGGGAAGATTGATTACAGGGGCACGGCGTCTGCTGCCGATAAGACCCCTGTAACATGCCGGGAAGGCGGGACCCTGGGGTCCCGTTTCACGATAGAGATCACGGCAAGACGACGGATCGTCTTCCTTCACACCGACGACTGCACGCTAGGCGATTTCAGCCCGGGAGAGGGAACTAGATTGTCGGGAATCGCCGACACGTCTTCGCCTCCGGGCGGTCGTTCGGTGTGGATCTCTTTCTTGGGCTCTCCACGCTGAGCCGTTTCATTTCCGCGGCTGGGCGTTCTCGAACTCCTGCCACTGCCGGTCGACTTTCTGCTCGACCTTTTGGGCGTCCGCGTCGATCCTGCGGCCATCCACCGAAACGTTGATGTTGACCTTGTCGCCGGCCGGATCGCGGCTGGGGCTGGAAAACGTGAACCAGCCGCGGTAGATGCCAATCCCGACCAGGCAAATCGCCAAGACGATCAGCTTCCAAATGAAGGAGAACATGCTGGACTCCCTGTAGGGAACGCCCTCCGTGGCGTTCCGAATACGCTAAGAAACCCTCGTTAGTGGCGGCTCGTGCCGCGGAACGCCACGGAGGGCGTTCCCCACAGACGAAGCGTGGTCAAGACAGTCGCGCCGCGTATCGTACAGAAAAGGGGGGCCTCGATCAACGGCACTTTTCGCTCGCAGAATGGTGGGGCTCGCCGACCATGCTTCGCACGGTGCGCGTCGACGCACCCTACACGCTCAGGCGATCCGCATGGTGAGCCCGCCATTGATGGTGAAGGTTTCGCCGGTGAGGTAGTCGTTGGTGGCGACCTCGGCGACCAGCGAGGCGACTTGCTCGGGCGTGCCCTCGCGGTGCAGGGGGATGCGGTTGTCGAGGTTGTGCCGCTTCTGCTCGGGCGTCATTTTCTCGTGGAACCGCGTGCGGATGATGCCCGGTGCGATGCAGTTGACGCGGATGTTGTCGTCGGCGACCTCGCGGGCCAGGGCCCGGGCAAACTGCGGCAGCGCGCCTTTGACCACCTGGTAGGGCAGGGCGAAGTGGACGCCCCGCAGGCCCGCTACGGAGGAGATCATCACGATGGCCCCCTCACGGCGCCGCTTCATCCAGGGGATTGCCGCCCGGCAGAGGTAGAAAATCGCGTGGACGTGAACGTCGAAGGCCGCCTGCCAGGCGGCTGGATCGACGTCCATCAGGCCGCCGGCCACCATGCCGCCGGCGCAATGGACCAGCACGTCGACCGAGCCGAAGCCGTCGGCCGTCTGCTGGACCGAGCGTGCCGCCTCGTCCGGCTTGCCCATGTCGCCGACGATCACCAGGCAGCGCCGGCCGAGCGATTCCACCTGGGAAGCGGTCTGGCGGGCCGACTGGTCGTCGTGGCGGCCGACGATGGCCACGTCCGCGCCCCGCCGGGCCAACTCCACCGCCGTGGCGGCCCCGATCCCCTTGGTGCCGCCGGTAACCAATGCTGATTTGCCGAACAAGTCCACGGGCAAACTCCTCCTATTGGGTGGGCGGCTTGAAAGCCAAGCGCGATCAGAAAGCCACTTCGCCTTTCGAACGATGCGGCGGTGGCCGAACAACGCAGCAATCGCCTCAGTATTTGTATTACCGGCTAGAACCTGTAGCCGTCAAGCGAGAAAGACGAACGATCGAACGATGACGCTTCAGATGCGACGGGGCGGGCGTGTGATGCCCCCCCTTGCTCGGCCTTGCGATGCCCATTAGAATCGACGCCGGGAATCGATACTACTTTCCAGGTCGGCATTCTCTAGTGGAGGCGAGGTCATGCGGTTCACAGAAATCGTCGCCGTGGTGGTCGTGGTTGCTCTTGGTTCTTTCGCCCGGGGACAATCCACACCGGTACTCCCGACCGTTACTTCGCCCGAGATGCCCGCCGACGTTCAGCAGCAGGCGTCGTGCGTCCTTCAGATCGATGGCGGCACGGCTATTCCAACCGCGCAATACTCTGCCGGGCCTTACGGGGTCGGCAGCGCCGGTTTCGACGCCGCGACGGCGGCGCTGTTGCTTTCCAGCACCGCCATGAGCGAGCCGGTCGTTCGAGCCGCACTGGCCGAGAAGTCGGTGCTGGTGGGCCGGCAGGTGCTCATCGCCGCAACGCCGTCCGGCATCCGGTTCCTGCGGCTGGAAGTCTCACTGAAGAAGGCCGAGAAGCCCTGGCCAAGTGACGCGGCCAACAAGCTCCTGGGCGCGATGGTGGACCGTCTCCGCGCGGCCGCCGAACAATCGCAAGAGACGGAGAGCAAATCGCTCGAAGCTCGTCTTGCACCTCTGGCCGAGCAGCTTGCGGCCGCCAAGGCACGGCGCGACGCGCTCGTTCAGTCGCTGCAATGCGTGCAAGACGCCGCGGCCCAGTTGGCTGGGAACTACGGAACCGATCCCACCTTTTCCTTGCAGAGCCTGCGGGCGCAAAAGCGCCCGATTGAAATGGAGTTGGCCCGGCTCAGGAAGCGGCTGGCCGCACTGGAAGGCATGGGACAGGATGGGGCGGTGGCCGCCTGGGAAGCCGCCGTAAAGAGTCAGGAAGAGCGTCTGACGCAGCTCGAACAGGCGGCCAAGCCCGACAAGCCCGCCGCCGTCGAGAAGATCGCCGAGGCGCGGGCAAAACTTGCCGAGGCTAAATTGGAGCTTGCGACGGCCCGTGCGCGGGCGAGGACGTCAGGCGGCGTGCGCGTCTTCGTTAACGAGCCCGAAAGCCTCAAGTTGAACATCGCCGAGCAACAGGATCGCCTGAGGCCGATCGAAGAGTCGCTTGCGAAGCTCGAGGCGCCCGGCATGGCCGAGAAGCTGGCCAACTACCGAGCACAGCAGCAGGAAGAGCAACAGTTGCAGATGGAAATCACCGAGCTTTCGCAGCGAGTGAACGGCCTGAAACGCGCGGCGCACGAGCGCGTTCCGACGGTGATTACCGTTCTCGACGGTCAGCCGAAATGAGGGAGCGGTCCGCCACCCGGTCCGGGAAAGGATAGGGGTGAGGCGGTGCGCTCGCGTCCATACACCTCGGACAGTCTCTCGTACGATGGGTCTGCTGATCTGTCCAGCTTCCGGGGATGGATCAGGATATCCATCGGCAATTCCGACGCGATGCCCAAGGGGAACTTCGTGGCGAGCCAGCGCATCCGGGCCGACACGGCCCGGCTTTGTGGGGCTCTCAGCGGCGGCCCTTGTCTCACTGTACGCTTGTGCCCTATAATTCATGTTTTTCCCATCGTTTCGCCGGACCTGCAAGGCCGGGTTTTCATGGCCGCTACGGATATTGTCATCAAGGGGGCGCGGGAGCACAACCTGCGGGACGTGGATCTGGCCCTGCCGCGGAACCGGCTGATCTGCTTCACCGGCGTAAGTGGTTCCGGCAAAAGCTCTTTGGCCTTCGATACCCTCTACGCGGAAGGGCAGCGGCGGTATGTGGAGAGCCTTTCCAGCTTCGCCCGCCAGTTCCTCGGCCAGATGCCTAAGCCGGACGTGGACCTGATTTCCGGCCTGAGCCCCTCGATTTCCATCTCGCAAAAGTCGGCCGGCATGAATCCCCGCTCGACCGTGGGGACGATTACCGAGATCTACGATTACCTGCGGGTGCTCTACGCCCGGGTGGGCAAGGGGCACTGCCCCCAGTGCGGCCGGGCGATCACGGCCCAGACTAGGCAGGAGATCATCGAGCGAATCGCCTCGCTGCCGCCGGGTACGCATTTCCTCGTCCTGGCCCCCATGATCCGCGGCCAGAAGGGCGAATACCGCGACCTGTTCGTCGACCTCTTGAAGCAGGGCTTCGTGCGGGCCAGGGTCGACGGGTCCGTGGTCCGCCTGACCGACGAGCTGCGGCTGGACCGCCAGATGCGGCATAACATCGAGGTGGTCGTCGACCGGCTCGTGGCCGGACAGGCGATCCACGCCCGGCTGGCGGAGGCGGTCGAGCTGGCGCTGAAGATCGGCGAGGGGAGCCTGATTGTGGCCCGCGAGCCGGGTGGCCAGCCGCCGGGTGAAGCGGATGGTTCACGCGGTCGCGGTTCCTCGAAAAGGGCCGGCGTGGCCGCCGGGGCTGACGGGGGCGCGGCCGGCGCGGCGTCCGACATTCATTTGTCAGCCGACTATGCCTGCACGCACTGCCGGCTGAGCTTCGAGCCCCCCAGCCCGCAGTTGTTCAGCTTCAACAGTCCGCAAGGGATGTGCCCGACGTGCAGCGGGCTGGGCGAGATCTACGGTTTCGTGCCCGAGCTGCTGGTGCCTAGTCCGTCGAAGTCGTTTCAGCAGGGGGCGATCGAGCTGTTCGGCGCCTGGAAGGAGATGGGCGCTGGCGGCGGCACGTCTACCGGGGCGTGGCCGAGGCCCTGGAGCGCCAATTTGGCCTGGAGCCCGGCACGGTGCTGGAGACCGCCTGGGAAGAGCTTGATGCGGCGGTCCGCGAGAAGCTGCTCTGGGGCACCGGCGACGAGCACGTCACCTTCACCTGGCGCTCGGGGCCCTCGGGCTACAAGTGGGGCGGCAAGTTCGAGGGGATCATCCCCAAGCTGCTCTCCCAATATCGCACCACTCGCAGCCGCATGCAGCGGCGGATGTTGGAGAAGTACATGAGCGTGGTCGCCTGCGCGGCCTGCGGCCGAGAGCGGCTCAACCCGCAGGCCCGGGCGGTCACGCTTACTACCCGCTCGCCGCAGTTTGCCGAGAAGCCCCAGCGGACGCTTCCGGGCGTCTGCCGTCTGGCCGTGACCGATGCCGAGGAGTTTTTCCGCGAGCTGGATCTTGACGCCACGGGACAGGCCATCGCCGTCGAGGCGGTCAAGGAGATCCGCGGGCGGCTCGAATTCCTCAAGAACGTGGGCCTGGATTATCTTTCGCTGGAGCGGAGCGCCCCCACGCTGGCCGGCGGCGAGATGCAGCGGATCCGCCTGGCCGGCCAGATCGGCTGCGGCCTGGTGGGCGTGCTCTACATCCTCGACGAGCCTTCGGTCGGCCTTCATCCCCGCGACAACGACCGCCTGCTGGAGACCCTGGCCCAGCTCCGCGACCAGGGCAACACGGTGGTCGTCGTCGAGCACGACGAGGACACCATGCGGGCGGCGGACCACGTGGTTGATTTCGGGCCCGGCCCTGGCGTCCGCGGGGGCCGCGTGGTGGCCGCCGGCCCGGTTGACGAGATCGTCCGCCAGCCGGAAAGCATCACCGGGCAGTATCTCTCGGGCGTCCGCAAGATCGCGGTTCCGGCCCGGCGGCGCCCGGTCGGGCCGAAGAAACTGCTGATCCGCGGGGCCACGCACAACAATCTCCAAGACATCGACGTGGAGATCCCGCTGGGAGTCTTCGTCTGCGTGACCGGCGTCTCCGGCTCCGGCAAGAGCTCGCTGGTCAACGACATCCTGGTCGAGGCCCTGCGGCGGGACCTCAACGGCGGCCTGGGCAACCCCGGCGCCCACCGCAAGATCGAGGGCCTGGAGCACCTTGACAAGCTGATCGCCATCGACCAGTCGCCCATCGGCCGCACGCCCCGCTCCAACCCGGCCACCTACATCAAGGTCTTCGACGACATCCGCAGCCTCTTCACGCAACTGCCCGAATCGAAGGCCCGGGGCTACCAGCCGGGCCGCTTCAGCTTCAACGTCAAGAGCGGCCGTTGCGAGGCCTGCGAGGGCAACGGCTCGACGCACCTGGAGATGGACTTCCTGGCCGACGTCTGGGTCACCTGCCCCGTCTGCCAGGGGCACCGATTCAACCGCGAGACGCTCCAGGTGCGGTTCAAGGGCAAGTCCATCGCCCAGGTCTTGGAGATGGACATCCAGCAGGCCCTGGAGCACTTCGAGAACATCCCCAAGGTCCGCCAGAAGCTGCAAACGCTGCACGACGTGGGCCTGGACTACATGAAGCTCGGCCAGCCCTCGCCGACGCTTTCCGGCGGCGAGGCGCAGCGGGTGAAGCTCGCCCGGGAGCTGGTCAAGGCCAGCACCGGACGGACGCTCTATCTGCTGGACGAGCCGACCACCGGCCTGCACTTCGCCGACATCCAGCTCTTGCTCAAGGTGCTGCACGATTTCGTCGAGGCGGGCAACACGGTGCTGGTGGTCGAGCACAACCTCGAAGTGGTGAAGACGGCCGACTGGATTATCGATCTCGGCCCGGAAGGCGGCGCGGCCGGCGGCTGGATTGTGGCCGCGGGGACGCCCGAGGAGCTGGTCCGCGTGCCCGAGTCGTACACCGGCCGCTGGCTGCGGCCGATGTTGGAGGGGACCGGCGTACGTACTCCTCACGCTCCGCGTGAGGATCTGCGTCACGCGGAGCGTGACGAGTACAAAACGCCGGCCAAGGCGATCAAGGTCCGCGGCGCCTGGCAGCACAATCTCAAGGGGATCGACGTCGAGGTGCCCCGCGACCGGATCACCGTCTGCTGTGGGCCGAGCGGGTCGGGCAAGACCTCGCTGGCCTTGGACACGATCTACGCCGAAGGTCAGCGGCGTTACGTCGAGAGCCTCAGCGCTTACGCCCGGCAGTTTGTGGGCCAGATGCCCAAGCCCAAGCTGGACCACATCGAGGGTCTCTCGCCGGCGATCGCCATTCAGCAGAAGCACTCCGGCCACACGCCCCGTTCGACCGTGGGCACGGTGACCGAGGTCTACGACTACCTGCGGATCCTCATGGCCCGCCTGGGCGAGCCCTACTGCCCCGACTGCAACGTGCCCATCGGCACGCAGTCGGCCGACGAGGTGATCGGCAAGGTCATGGACCATCCCGAGGGCACGCGGTTGTACCTCATGGCCCCGCTGTCGATCGAGGTCGGCGACCAATACGAGACGCTCTGGGAAGAGATCCGCGGCCAGGGATACGCCCGGGTCCGCATCGACGGGCAGACCTGTTCCGTCGACAACCCGCCGAAGATCGATCGTCGGCGCAAGCACGCGGTCGAGGTGGTGATCGACCGGGCCGTGGTCCGCCGCGACGCCCGCAGCCGCATTGCCGACAGCGTAGAGAATGCCCTGGCCCTGGGCAAAGGCGTGTTGGCGGTGGCCTATCCGCAGGAAGGCGTGCCGGAGCCCGACTGGCAGGTGGAGGTCCACAGCCAGCATTTCGCCTGCGACCGCTGCGGGCGGAGCTTCGAGCCGCTTTCGCCGCACCACTTTTCCTTCAATAGCTCGTTGGGCTGGTGCCCGTCCTGCCAAGGCCTGGGCGTGCAGACCGGCGCCAATCCGGCGGCCCTGCTGCGCGACCCCAAGCTGACCCTGGCCCAAGGCGCGATGGCCCTCTGGCCCGACGTCCGCAGCCGGCTGTTCCTGCCGATGGTCGAAGCCCTGGGACGAGGGCTGGGCGTTCCCATCGACGTGCCCTTCGAGCAACTCGGCGCCCGCCACCGCCGCTTGATCATGCACGGCGCCGGCGAGCGATGGTTCGACGTTGCTCCCGGTATGCCGGCGGCGGTCCAAGATGAGGCGCCGCAGCCTAGCCCGAAGCGCAAGCGAGGGACCGGTCCACAACCCTCGCTTGCGCTTCGGGCTAGTGTGGTTCCCAACGGCGCCCAGGATAGCCCCGGCGGCCACGCCGGCGTGGTTGTATTTCGCTTCCAATACAAGGGTCTTTACCCCGCCTTGGAAGAGGCCAGCCGTTTGTCGCAGGGCCTGCGGACGCGGCTGGAGCACCTGGTCGACGAGGTCGAGTGCGCCGCTTGCTGCGGCAGCCGTCTGCGGGACGACGCCGCGGCCGTGCGACTCCGCGGCCTTTCGATCGACGAGATCTGCCGCCTGCCCTTGGCGAAGCTCTTGGGGGAGTTCCAGTCCTGGGAAATGACGAGCACCGAGCGGAAGATCGCCGGGGAACTGATCCGCGAGATCCGCAATCGGGTGCAGTTCCTGGTCGACGTGGGGCTGGAGTATTTGACCCTGGCCCGGCCCGCCCCCACGCTGTCCGGCGGCGAGACCCAGCGGATTCGCCTGGCCGCGCAGGTGGGCAGCGGACTGTGCGGCGTGCTCTACGTGCTCGACGAGCCCACCATCGGCCTGCACCCCCGCGACAACCGCCGGCTGCTGGACGCGCTGCGGAGGCTCCGCGACCTGGGCAACACGCTGCTGGTGGTGGAGCACGACCGCGAGGTGGTCCGCAACGCGGATCAGCTCCTCGACTTCGGTCCAGCCGCCGGCCGCCAGGGCGGCGAGATCGTCGCCCGCGGCACGCCCGCGGAGGTGGCCAGGTGCCGCGGCTCGGTCACCGGGCCTTATCTCAGCGGCCGGAAGTCGATTCCCGTCCCGGCCAACCGCCGGATGCCGTCGCTACAGTCCCTCTCCCGCCGCGGAGCAACTAGGGCCCGTCGCAATAAGAGTGCCACACTAGCCCGAAGCGCAAGCGAGGGAAACAGACGCGATAGTTCCGAATGTTCCGGCCCTCGCTTGCGCGTCGGGCTAGTGTCCGCGGGCAAGCGGGCCAAGAAAGGCGGCGAGCCGGCTGAGCCGTTGTGGCATGATATTGGCATGTTGACGGCGTCGGTCTCGCCGCCGGGCGGCGGCTGGCTGGAGATCCTCGGCGCCCGGCACAATAACTTGAAGAGCGTCGACGCCGCCATCCCGCTGGGGAGCTTCACCGTGATCACCGGTCCCAGCGGCAGCGGCAAGAGCTCGCTGGTCGAGGACGTGCTCTACAACGCCCTGTCGCGGGCGCTGCACCGGGCGAAGGCCTTCGCCGGGGCCCACGACGCGATCCGCGGGCTGGAGCAGATCAACAAGGTGATCCGCGTCGACCAGCAGCCCTTGGGCCAGACGCCCACCTCGAACCCGGCCACCTTCACCGGCGTGTTCGACCTGATCCGCGAGCTGTTCGCCCAGCTTCCCGAGGCCAAGCTTCCGCGGCTACTCGCCCCGCCGTTTCAGCTTCAACGTGCCCGGCGGACGCTGCGAGAAGTGCGAGGGCAACGGGCAGCTCAAGATCGAGATGCACTTCCTGCCCGACGTTTGGGTCCAATGCGAGGCCTGCAAGGGCCGCCGCTACGACGCCGAGACGCTGGCCGTCCGCTACCACGGCCAGTCGATCGCCGACGTGCTGGACATGCCCTGCGACCAGGCCCGCCGGCTGTTCGAGAAGATCCCCAAGATCCGCCGCATTCTGCAGACGCTCTGCGACGTCGGCCTGGGGTACATTACCCTGGGCCAGTCCGCGCCCACGCTCTCCGGCGGCGAGGCCCAGCGGGTGAAACTGGCCGCCGAGCTCTCCCGCCCCGACACCGGACGGACCCTCTACCTCTTGGACGAGCCCACCACCGGGCTGCACTTCGACGACCTGGCCAAGCTGCTGGACGTGCTCAATCGCCTGGTCGATCTGGGCAACACGGTGGTGGTCATCGAGCACAACCTGGACGTCATCAAGACGGCCGACTGGGTGATCGACATGGGCCCCGAGGCGGGCGAAGAAGGCGGCTACCTCGTGGCCGTCGGCACGCCCGAAGACGTCGCCGCGCATTCTCACCATCCCCTGCGCTCGTACACCGGCGAGGTGCTGCGGCCGGTGCTGGAGGCCGGGCCCGTGGTGAAGCGCAAGGTCTACGACTTCGCCGCCGAGGCGGCCCGCCGTCAAGGGGACCTGGAGATCCACGAAGTCGGCGGCGACGCCCATTTGCCCTGGGAGATCGACGGCCGCCGCTGGCATACGCAGGACCGCCACGGCCGCAACGGGCAGCCCTGCCGCTGGGACGGCCGCATCCTGGCCGAGCTGGTCGATCGGATCGAAGACGCCGGGCTGTTCAGCCCCACCGATTGGAACTCCCGCAGCGTGGTGGAGATCTCCGCCGAGAAGAAGTCGGTGGGCTGGTTCTTCCACGCCATCACCGGCGAGGAGTGGCTCTTGAAGCTGAAGTTTCGCACCGCCCGCAACACCTTCCGCCGCGAGGAGCTGACGGCCCGGCTGGACCTCAAGCCGCTCAATGACATGCCCGATCTGCCGGTCTACGGCCGGGAGCCGCGGGTCAAGGTTCGCCAGGGCCCCGGGCCGTTCCAGGAGGTCGAGCTGAGGGTCCACGGCTACGCGGAGATCGATCGGCCGGACTTCTGGAAATTTGTGGACCAGGCGATCGCCGGCTTCCGCAAATTCATCGACCGCGCCCGCCAGAACCCCGACGACCTCATGCCCTGGAAGGCGCTGGGCCACAAATGGCATTTTCTCGCCAAGGGCTTCCCCTCGGGCAGGCATCCCGAGTGGGACTTCGATGTTCTATGGCGGCTTTTGGACCTCCTGGAGAGGGCCGCCCCTCAGGGCCACTTCGCCTGGGGCAACAAGCAGGTGATTCCCCGCTTGCTGCCTGGCCGCAAAGCTCCCTGGGCGCTCGTGCAGACCAAGAAGCTCGACGCGGTCTATCTCACGCTGATCGGTCCCAAGAGCCGCTTCGCCCTGGGACGGATCGCCGCCTTGGGCCACGAGCCCGAGTTGGACGCCGAGCGTCCCGAGGCGGACCACGTGCGGCTGAAGTTCCGCCGTCCCGACGACCTCGCCCGGGGCGATCTGGCGGGATTTCTCAAAGAGCACCTGGCAGCGTTGAATCACAGGGAATGAAACGGATTAATGTAATGGACGAAGTCAATGCGAAAGCGTATACGTAGCTCGCTTCGAAGGGGACGGAAGCGAACGGGCAGCGTCAATAGAGAACTCAGTTGGAGAACGGCCCATGTCGGATGAAACCACCGTATCTCGGGCGCATTTTGAACGCCTTGTCACCACATGGAAAGCGGAGCGCGGTCATAGTTCCAAGCTGACAGACTTGGCGATGCACCCTGCCTACCAACAGATAATCGGCATGGGCAGGGACGCAATTCCTCTCATCCTAGAGGAAATGAATGAGCGTCCCGACCAATGGGACTGGGCGCTGCGAGCCATAACGGGCACTGATCCAGTTCCTCGGGAAGCCTGGGGAAAACTGAGCGAGATTACGGCCGCTTGGATCCATTGGGGAAAGGACAGAGGTTACATTACGTGATGATTCACTACTCGTCTTTTCCCAATCTGCGGAACGCCGCACATCGCAAAACGAGCGAGCCTCTGAGCGGAGAGAATTGCATTGCACATGCTGTCGGCGCACGGGGCGAATGGTGGGAACCCGTAATAGGCCGCATATGGCCCCTTGGAGCACCGTACTATAACCATAAGGTCGAGTCGCTTGTTCGCGTGTTCGAGCGGATTGGATACGTCCTCTGTGATTCTGCGAAGTACGAGCCAAACTACGAAAAGCTGGCAATTTATGGGAAAGGGTACGAATACACGCATGTGGCGCGACAGCTCGGTACGGACGGCACCTGGACGAGCAAGCTCGGACCTGAGGATGACATTAACCATGCGGCGTTGGAAGCACTAGATGGCCCTGAGTATGGAAGCGTTGTCAAGATCATGAAGCGCCGACGATCCAGCCGCGAGGAGGTGAAATGCTGTGAAGACCAAGACCAGGCCGTACAGTCCCCGTCAACGGCCTTTCATCATTGATGATTGACCCCGCCATGTCCGAACCGCTCGTCCCGCCCCGTTTCGTCTTCCATTTCTCGTTGCCCTGCCGGCATCGGGACCCGCTCTGGACCGACAAAGGTTTGGAACCCAAGTACCGGCTGGCAAGCTTCGCCGAGCTGGACGCCGCGGCGGCTCCGGCGGAGTTCCGCGCGGCGTGGAGCCAGGCGGGACTGGCCTTCACCGTGCTGGTGACCGGCAAGCGGCAGCCGCCCTGGTGCCGGGCCAGCCGGCCGGACGAGAGCGACGGCGTGCAGCTCTGGATCGACACCCGCGACGTCCACAATGTCCACCGCGCCAGCCGCTTTTGCCACCGTTTCCTCTTCATGCCCAGCGGCGCCGGCAACCGCCTGGACCAGCCGGCCGCCCAGTGGCTGCCGATCAACCGCGCGGGAGCAGCCGCGGGCGATCGCACCGGGCCAGCTCCAGGTCCGCAGCCAGAGGCGGTCCGACGGCTACGCGCTGGAGATCCTCGTTCCGGCCGCGGCCTTGACCGGCTTCGATCCGGCGGAGCATCCGCGGCTGGGGTTCAACTACGCCCTGATCGACCGCGAGCTGGGTCCCCAGACGCTGAGCGTGGGCAGTCCCTTGCCGTTTGAGGAAGATCCCAGTCTCTGGCCGACCTTGGAATTGATCGCGTAGGGTGGGACAGGGCCGCCGTGGCGGCCGCCGGCCCACCATGAGTACACATTGTTACCCTACACATTGTCAATATGTTTTCCCTGGAGAGCTACCAACTCATCGACTTTGGCGAGGGGCGGCGGCTGGAGCGGTTCGGCCCGGTTGTGCTCGATCGGCCCTGTCCGTCGGCCGAGGGACTGCCGCGCGACGATCCGGCGGCCTGGGATCGCGCTGACGCGTATTTCCAACGGACCCGGGGAGACGAGGGACGCTGGATCGACGCCCGTGGGCTGCCGCCGCGGTGGACCGTTGCCTGTGGACCGATGGTGCTGGAGCTGAAGCGGACGGAGTTCGGGCAGGTGGGCCTGTTTCCCGAGCAGCAAGTGAACTGGGACTGGATCGGCGGCCAGCTTGGGGCAGCGCCGGCTCCGAGTACTCATCACACTCCGCGTGACGCACGCCCTGACGCGGAGCTTGAGGAGCGCGCTGCAGCCCAGCCTCCGCTCCAGGTGCTCCATCTTTTCGCCTACACCGGCGCGGCCACGCTTGCGGCGGCCGCGGCCGGGGCGGAGGTGACCCACGTCGACGCGGCCCGCACCGCTGTCGTCGGGGCCCGCCGCAACGCCGCCCTTTCCGGTCTATCGGCGGCGAAGATCCGCTGGATCGTGGAAGACGCGCTGAAGTACGCCGCCCGGGAGTTGAAACGCGGCAGTCGCTACGACGCCGTGATCCTCGATCCGCCGAGTTACGGCCACGGTGCCGGCGGTGAGCCCTGGGTGATCGAGAAACAGCTTCCGCGGCTGTTGGAGATTTGCGGGCAGTTGACCGCCGGCCGGCGGCGGTGGCTGTTGTTGACCTGCCACACGATGCAACTTGATGCGGAGTGTCTGCGGTCGATGCTGGCCGACGCGCTGGAGGACGGTACTGCTGGCTCGCTGACGGCCGGCCCGCTGACCCTCCCTGCCGCCGGCGGCCGGCATCTTCCCAGCGGCGTCGTGGTCCGCTGGCAGGCGTCGGATGCGTGAAGGGAGAGATGCGGTATAATGGTGGAACCCACACGAGTAGGGTGGGACAAGCTCGCGCCAGCGATGCCGGCCCACCAAGGGACGGTGGTTAGCGTAAGGGAGGTCGAGATGATCCACTACCGCAGCGGTCTTTGCCTTCTCTTTTGTGTTCTTTCCTCGGCCCTGCTCCGCGCCGCGGAGCCGTCCGCTACTACCAAGGTCGACCCGGAACAGCGGAAGCAGGTCCGACAGTTGGTGGCGGACATGGATGGCCGGCGGATGGACGCCGACAGCCGCGTCAAGGTCGTGGAGAAGCTGCTGGCCATGGGCCCGGCGGGCGAAGCCGGGTTGAAGGACTACCTCGACCGCTCGCTGCGGAACCTGCGCACGATGGTCACACCGCTTCCCGCCACTGCTGCGCTGGACGCCCAGATCGAGAAGCTCCGCGCCACGCTGGCCGACTTGCGCCACGACGCGAGCTTGACCAAGGAGAGTCTCGAAGCGACCGGCGTGCCGGCCCTGGACCAGCTCACGGCGGTCTACGGCCAGCGGGAGGCGGTCCGCAAGCCTCACTACCAGAAGATGGGCCGGGTCGCAGCCCAGCTCGAGCAGTTCAACGACTTCCTGCGGCGCTGGGAGTCCCAGGCGAGTGAGAACCGGGCCTTGCAGCCCGCCTCGTTGTCGATCCAGAGGTGCCTGCAAACAACGTCGCGGCTTTTGGCCCAGGTCGCGCCGAACGATGAGAAAAGCCGCCGCGTGCTGCGGGAGAACGAGAAGATCGGCCGGCAGCTTCCGCCGGAGGTGACGGCCGGAATGCGGGCGCTGAACGACTTGCGGATCATGTGCGGCCTGCCGCCGCTGGCGATCGATCTGAAACTTTGCGAGGCGGCGCGGCTTCACAGCGCCGACATGGAATCGCACCGCTTCTTCTCCCACCAGTCGCCGCTGCCGGGCAAGGCCACCCCCTCGGACCGCGCGCGGCTGGCCGGCACCACGGCCAGCGGGGAGAACCTCTACCTGGGCCCCGCCGTTACCGTGGATGCCCTGCGAGGCTGGTTCCTCAGTCCGGGCTACCACAGGAACATGCTACGTGAGTCCACCACCCGCCAGGGCCTGGGCCACTCGGGAAAATATTGGACGCAGATGTTCGGGAGTTGACGTATTTTCCTTCCGCTGGAAGGGACGTTAACGACGGACAAACCTTATCGGCATGCAACGCCCCGCCCTGCCGCTACTTGCCAAACTCCTCGGTGAAATAGACGCCGCTCCGGCCTACGCCTACCCGCTGGTGGTCGCCCAGCATGTTCTTGAAGTGGCCGGGACTGTGGAACCAGGCCTGGTTGGCCACTTTGCCGTCGGGCGAGCCCATGTAGATGTTCTCGCCCGAGGCGGAGGTGCCGAAACGGGCGGCCCGGTCCCAGGGCGTCTTCTTGCCCGGCACAGGCGATTCGTGGGCGAAGAACTTCATCTGCTCCATGTCCTTGGAATGGTCCCGGGCCGCGGCCGCCAGCTTCAGGTCGATCACCAACGCCGGTAGCCCCAACAGGTTCCGCGTGAGATTCAAGGCCAGCACCGTCCGCGCTTCCTCCGGGTCGAGCTGGCCCGCTAGCCGGGCATTCACGGCCAGCACCTGCTGGGTCTTGGGATCCATGGGCACGGCCAGGCCCGCGGCCAGTTCCTCTTCGCCCGACAGGTACTCCTCGAAGGTGAAGGGCTTCTTCGACTCGCCCTCCGCCGGCGCGCTTTGCGGGAGGGCCGCCAGGCAACGCTCCCAGTGCTTGCCCAACGCCTGGAGCTGCTCCCGCTCGGCCTGGAGGTCCTTGGACTGCGCCAGCACGTCGGCCCGATTGACGACGAAAATCTCGGTCAGCCGGGCCATCGCCGGGTCGCCCTTGGCGGCAATCTCCTCGTGGGTCGGCTCGCCCTTGGTCAGGGCCAGGATCGGCAGGCGAAGCCGGGCGATCTCCGAAAGGTCGGCCTTGCGGAGATGACTCTTGGCCAGCCCGGCCGCCTGCTGCTGGAACCGCAGGCGATAGCGGTCCAACTGCGGGTGCAGTTCGCGGAAGATCTGTTTCTGCAGCGCGGCCAGGGCCGCCGGGCCGGCGGCGACGGCCTTCTCGACCACCTTGGCCTGTTTATCCGTGTCGCCCTTGGCGCGGCGGAACTCGGCAACCAGCTTCGCGGACTCCCGCGAGCCGCCCGAGTCCCCGGCCGGCGGCTTGGCCTCCACCCGGCCGCCGCCGATCGCGAGCCATGTTCCGAGCACCATCGCCACCGCCACGATAAGCCGCCGCATGGATTGCTCCCTGGTAGATTTTGGATTTTGGATTCTGGCATTGGATCTTGAAACAAAATCCAAAATCTAAAATCCAGAATCCGAAATCCTTTTGTTGCTTTCGAGGACTTTACTGAGGGCTTCGACGAGGAAAAAGTCGCCCCACATCAGCGACTCGTCGACGCCGAGGTTCTTCCGCGTGTGGTAGACGCCGTGCTTCAAGATGCCCTCCCAGCCGGGCGTTTCGCGGGCCAGGTAGTCGGGCCCGGTGAGCGCATCGAGCATCACCAGGGCCGCGTTGTGATAGGCGATGGCCTGCTCGGACGAGTCGGTCTGCCGGGCGAGGTCCAATAGCCCGCTGGCCGCGATGGCCGCCGCCGAACTGTCCTTCTGCGGCCCCCAAGGAAGCGGCTGGCCAAGGTCCGCGTCGAAGTCCCAGTAGGGGACCTTGTCGTCGGGCAGGTGCGCCAGCCAGTAGACCGCATTGCGTTGGGCCACCGCCAGGAACTCAGCCAGGCCCGTCAGGGCGTAGACCTGGCTGAAGCCGTAGAGCGACCAGGCCAGGCCCCGCGCCCAGGCGCTTTGGTCGCTGAGGCCCTGGTGCGTGCTCTGGCGAAGGAAGTCGCCCGTCGCCGGATCGAAGATCCCCTCGTGGGCCGTGGAGCCGTCGGGCCGGACTAGTCGATCGCGGGTGGTCCGGCAATGGGCCAGGGCCAACTCGTACAGCTCGCCGTCGTCCGTCTCGTTGGCCGTGGTGAAGATCAGCGGCACGTTCATCATGATGTCGATGAACAGCGACTGCGGACCGATAAACGAGCACAAGTACCGCCCCTTGGGCATGAATCGCCGGGCCAGCGTGCGGCCCGCCTCGTGGACGACCGCCCGCATCGCCGCGTCGCCGGTCAGCTCGTGCCAAGGCCGATAGGTGTTGAGGAAAATGAAGCCCAGGTCGTGTACGTTGCGGTCCAGCTTCCGCGGCTCCAGCAGCCGGGAGTAGTGCTCCGCTTGGGCGAGCCAGGCCGGGTCGCGGGTCCGCCTGTAGAACCGCCACATCATTCCCGCAAGAAAGCCGCCGGTCCAGTCCGTCCAGAGAGGCCCCTCGTGGAACCATTTCCCCTGGCGCGTGTAGATGGGAAAATAGTCCGGGTGCCGTTGGATGGTGGCGGCCACCTGGCGCTCGGCGAACTCCAGGGCCGAAGCATAGGCAGCCATCCGCGGGTCGGTCATGCGAGTGGTCAGTGGTTAGTGGTCAGTGGCTAGTGGTCAGTGGTTAGTGGTCAGCAGTCGGAGCGCGTTTCTTTCGCTGGCCGCTGAAAGCTGACCGCTGAAAGCTCTTTCCTGAAGCGAAGGTGTACGCGGGACGTGTACGAGCCTGATCTGCATATCGTTTTACACCAGCCGGAGATCCCCTACAACACGGGGGCAGTCGGCCGGACCTGCCTGGCCGTGGGAGCCAAGCTCTGGCTGGTCCGCCCCTTGGGATTCCAACTCGACGACCGCCACCTGCGGCGGGCCGGCCTGGACTACTGGGAGCACCTGGTCTGGGAAGCGGTCGACGACTGGGACTCGCTTGTCGAGCGTTTGCCGGAGAGCCGGCCTTGGCTGCTGTCGAAGACCGCCAGCCTGAGTTATACCGACGTCGACTACCACCGCGGCGACGTGCTGGTCTTCGGCAGCGAAACCCAAGGACTGCCTCGCCGGCTGCTGGCTGTCCATGCGAACCGCTGCCTGCGGATCCCCATCCGCCCGGAGACCCGCAGTCTGAATCTCTCCGTGAGCGTGGGCGTGATCGCCTTCGAGGCCCGCCGGCAGTTGGTCCAGCGGGGAGAAATCCACGAGTAGGGTGGGACCAGCTCGCGTGAGCGAGCGCCGGCCCACCAGAGCACTGGCCACTGCTGGTGGGCCGGCGGCCGCCAAAGCGGCCTTGTCCCACCCTACAACCTGGAAGAACAAGTTCTCCCCTATTCCATAACGCCCGGGCGAAGTGATAATGATCTACGGGGGTTCTCTTTGGAGAGGGTCGGGATCATGAATCTCACGAAGTTGGTGCCGATCGTGCGAGCACGGGCTGGTCTGGCCTTCGTGCTCGGGGTGCTTTCCTGCCAAGCGGCCAACGCCCAGCAACCGGGTGCCCCGGAGGCCGTTCTGGTTCCTCCGCCAATGGTAGGGTCGCCTCTTCTGCCGCTGTTGCCGCCCGCGAAGTACGACTCGCTCGATGCCGGTCGCGACGCCTACCTCCGCGCCGAGGCCCAGCGGCGCGAGGCGATCGCTCGACAGCTTGCCGGCAACGCCTACGCGCCGAGCCATATCTTCCCATTGGGCATGTACTTAAGGCTAGGCCCCGTCTATGCCTACTTGCCGCCGGCCGGCCGCCGGGCCTATCAGGCCTATGCCCCGGCGATCATCACGGCCCCGCCCTATGGTGCTCCCTATTACGCTGCGCGGATCGGGCCCTGGCTGGGGCTGCGGGCGGCGTTATCTCCATACGCCGATCGCGTTCAACAGCCCTTGGGCCACGTGGTAACTCCCACCGGCCCAAATGGATACATCTACCGGCCCTACTACAAGGAGGACTTGCAGCCCAAGCCCCCGTTGGGACCGCCCGAAGTGGCCGTCCCTTGGCTGCCGGGGCCCCAGTCTGTGGCTCCTCAGCAAGCGGTTCCTCAGCCCGCGGCTCCGCAACCGCCGGTGCCGCAACCGCCGGTGCCGCAACTCCCCTTACCCTCTCCAGAAGCCACTATTGTACCGCCTGGGGCGTTGCCGGCCGCGATCGAGAGGGTCCCTGCCCCGCAGGCGGAAAGTGGTCCTCGGGAGTTTTAAGGGCCTCAGCCTATCGACGTTGGCCGAAATGATGATACAATGACGTAACAAGACGAGACGAAGACCCCGTCTTGCTCCTGGAAAACATGACGCGGGGTGGAGCAGTCCGGTAGCTCGCGAGGCTCATAACCTCGAGGTCACAGGTTCGAATCCTGTCCCCGCCACTTGATCTAAACCTTGCCGAAACTTAGAGTTAAGTTACCTGCAGACGGTCGGCAGTGCGGCCTGTTTTCCCGGTGTCAAAACGGTACATACCGTTTAGTGGCAAACTGGGTAACATGGAAACCGCATCATGCCGACGTTCCAGTCTCGCTTTCTAGGCCCGCCTGTCCCCAAGTATCGGAAGCACAAGCCCAGCGGGCAGGCGGTGGCAACATTCAACGGCCAGGACTGCTATCTTGGCCCCTGGGGCACCAAGACCAGCCGATTGGAGTATGACCGCCTCGTCAGCGAATGGCTCCAGAACGGCCGCAGGTTGCCAAAGTCCAACACCTTCTCAACGACCGTCCGAGAAAACGCCTGGGCTATCGAACCGCCAACGAAGTTCTCGCCCCACGCCTACAGGTTGCGATTGACACTTGACAGCGGGCGAGAAAGAACTGAAGGCACCGCAGCACAGCGGGTCAGCCTTGCAGAGCCACCTTCGCACGCTCAACCAGCTTGTTGTCCGGGCTTCCCGTACCCCGTAGCTGAACCATGCTTGCGGCAAGGAAGCGGTCACGCCACCCGGCCGAGACGTGGTAGTAATCTTCGAGCGCCGCCACGCTGAACTTGTAGTCGTGCGGGTCATTTCCCTTGAGCAGAACCAGACGGCGGGCTTCGGCAACAAGATCCCCGGCCGCCTCCTCCGTCGTGAGATACGTTAGGGCCTTGCCCACGGCGGCCTGCCGGTCCCGGCTCACGTCGGCGAAAATCTCCTCGCCGGCCTTGGGTCCCTTGCTGTCCAGAGGCGCGGCTTCCAAACGATCAATAGCCGCCTCGCGCATTTCTCCCCGTCCCTGCATGGCCTGTCGGAACATGGGCAGGAAGGCTGCGTTCTGCAAGAGCAGCAACCGGCGAGTCAGGTCGTCACCGCTGGTGCGGTAGGCATAGTGCAAAGCGTTGGTCGTGGTGACGGCGTGCAGCGCGAGAATGCCGGGCTGGCGGAGGAGCAACTCCCCGGCGCCGAGAAAGACCGCGTCCCAGATCGACTGCGGGGCCGTCCCGCGTCGGAGCAGTTCGACGACCTTCTCCGAGGCCGCCTCGTTCGATCCCTGGCGCAGCACTGCCAGCAGCTCGATGGTCGCCTCGCGGTTGGACTTTCCCGCCTGCCAATCGACGGGGATCTGGACGGCCAGCTTCTGGTTGTGCCGCCCGGGACGATCTGCCGGGTCGTCACGCCGGGCCGGATTGTCGCCTTCGTGCATCAGCAGCGCATAGGCCAGCGAGCGCAGCACGGGCTCGACGTACCGCCAGCCGATCTGGCTCAAGACCCGCTGGCTGTTGGAAACGAAGATCGCTTTGTGGCCGATGGAGCGGAAGTCCCGCGCCCCGTAGCGGTAGAGCAACTCGAAACACTCGCTGATGCCCGCGGTCCGGGCGAGCCCAGCCATGGCCGCGTCGGCCGCCGCCTCGTCCCAAGCTTCCATGGCCTCGCTGAACGCCTGCCGGGCCTTGGGGGCTGGAGGTACGGCCGCTTCATCGACCGGTTTCATTCTCCACCCTCCTTCGCTCTGGTTGCGGGCCTGGGAGTCCTTGAAGTAGTCCAGAGCCCAGAACAGCGGCAGCCAGCGGTCGGTATCCGCGGCCGACAGGCTGGCCAGATGCACGGAGTTTACGACCAGCACCGCATGGAACTTGAACCCGACCTGCGGACGCGGCTGGATGTTCCGCACCCCGGCCAGGAGCAAGGCCGTGAGGATCTCACGGTAGCTCAATCCCCGGCGAACCCGTGCCGCCACCTCTTCCAGCAACCGTCCGCGCGGCGTTTCTTCCAGCAGGCGGACCAGGGGCTCGATGTCGGGCTGCAAGGGCACAACGCCCGAGGGCAGTTTGGCGTCGGCGGCAGAAACCGGCGGCAGGCCGGAAAGGAAGGAAAGCTCGCCCAGCCCAAGCAGCGTGCTGCCCGTGGCAGCGGTACGCAGAAAACCTCTCCGGGTGGTAGCGGTGTCCATGGCCCGATCTCCTTGAGTTCGCGATGGAGGTGCTGACTGCCAGGTTCCCACGCAATCATTGTCGCTGCCCCGTCAACGCTCCGTCAACCATGGTGTCCCTTCCGGGACTTGTGGACGGGCTTACAGCATGGGATGATGTCTTCATTGACCAGCTCCCAGTCAAGAAAGCGGCCAGTTCAGTCCCCAGAGGTCACGATGCGACAACCGTTCCTTGCAGTGACATTGTCATTCATGGCCCTGTCGCTTACCGGTTGCGGAGACGGTTCGACTTCCGGCCCCAAGCCGCCGATGGACACTTCGGTTGGCAAACCGAGTTTACCGCCACCGCCACCGCCGCCATCATCCCCAGTCGGTGCAACCGAAAGTACCTCCACAGGACAAACGGCCGCCCAGCCTCAATCATCATCCACGATGCCCAGCGTGTCCAAACCGCAGACAGCAAGTGAGGGCCAGGAGGCAATCAGACTCTCCGCTGGTGTGGCGCTGCCCCAAACCGGCCCCGAGGGCATACTGATGAGCTTCAGCATCGACTACGAGTTCACCCAAGGCGAGCCGATCTCCTCGGGGTATGTTTGGGTCATCGAGCGGGCACACGGAGGTCCCGCAAGGCAACCGGTCCAACTGGCCAGGCAAGGCAACCTCCCAACCCTGATCAATGGATGGCGCCCGGAGGACGGTCCCTTCCATACGCACATCGAGGATCGCAGCGGCAATAGGCTTTCGGCAGTGATCGAGTTGCGGTAGCCGTCATGGTCCACCAAGAACAACTCTCCTTCGAGACGACAGGCCACCGACACATGGCCGATCTCACCGATCAGGTTGCGGCCATTGTCGGGCGTTCGCGTGTCAAAGCAGGCATCGTCCAGGTGTTCTGCGTGGGCAGCACGGCGGCGGTTGGCGCCATCGAGTTCGAGCCAGGTCTCCAGCGCGACCTGCCCGAGATGCTGGATCGCCTGATCCCGCCGAGCCGCCAATACGGCCACGAGCAGGCCTGGCACGACGGCAACGGCCACTCGCACTTGCAGGCCACGCTCTTGGGACCGTCGCTCTCGGTGCCTGTGACCGAGGGCAAGCCCGTGTTGGGCACCTGGCAGCAGATCATCCACCTGGAGTGCGACGTCCGCCCACGACGGCGTACCGTGGTGGTGACGGTCATGGGGGAATAGCGCCATGGCCATCACCTGCCCACGCTGCGGATCGGAGTTCGATGCTACGCTATTCCAGTTCGGCCACCGGGTCCGGTGCCACTGCGGGGTGGAGATCGAGTATCCGGGACGGGACCTCCAGACTGGTCATGTTCTTTTCCAGGAGGCACCCATGGACGTTACCAATATCAATCGCGTGTCGGCCTTCACCACCAAAGACGGCTCGGAGATTCGCGAGCTGTTGGCCCATCGCAATTCTTGTATTCGCCACCAATCGCTGGCCGAAGCGCGGCTTCCAGTCGACGGAGCCACGATGCCCCACTATCATCCCCGAACGGAAGAGATCTACTACATCTTGGAAGGTCATGGGTCGGTGCAGGTCGGCAACGAGATCCGCCTAGTCGGCCCTGGGGATGCGATTGCGATTCCGCCTGGTACCCGGCATCAGATTCGCAATACCGATTCGGTCGTTCTGAAGTTCCTCTGCTGCTGCGCCCCTGCCTACGAAGACGAGGACACGGTGTTGGATTAGGATGGATGGCAATCGGTAATCGACCCTGAGCGGCGGCGGCTCCCATGCTTCGTCATACTTTCATCCACTTGCCCGGCGTCGGTCCTCATCGGGAACGTACGCTCTGGCAGCAGGGGATTCTGGGCTGGGACCGGTTCCTGGAGGCCGCCGAGGACGGTTCACTGCGGCAGGGCGTCTACAAGTCGGCCGTTCCGCTGGTCCAGCAATCCCTGGATGCCGTGGCCGCTGGCGATGCGGGTTTCTTCCATGGCCGCCTTCCGAGCCGGGAGACGTGGCGGTTGTATTCGGAGTTTGCCGACCAGGCATTGTTCCTGGACATTGAAACCACCGGCCTGTCCGCCGATTACGATCAGGTGACGCTGATCGGCGCCTTGGGCAACGGCAAGCTGGCGCTGTTCGTCAGCGGCATCAACCTCGACCAGTTCCCCGCCTACATCGCCCAGTTTCCGCTCTTGGTCACCTTCAACGGCAGCCAGTTCGACGTGCCATTCCTGCGAGCACATTTTCCCAGGGCCCGGCTGGACCAAGCCCACATCGACCTGCGGTTCGTGCTGCGCTCGCTGGGCTACCGGGGCGGGCTGAAGGCCATCGAACGGAACCTGGGGCTCACCCGTGACGCCGCCATCGAAGGCGTGGACGGTTTCGAGGCCGTCCGGCTGTGGCACCGCTACCGGCGCGGCGACCGGGCGGCCTTGATGAAGCTGGCCCTCTACAACCTCACCGACGTGGTTAACCTGGTCGAGCTGGTGCAGATCGCGTTACGCCTCCACCGCAAGCGGCTGGCGTTTCCCGGCGATTTGTCGCGCGGGGAGGCTCAGGTCCATCTGAAATACGATCCCGAGTACCTTGGGGCCTGGATCGTTGAGGAACTGGGCTGTGGAGGGTAGGCGTATCTTGAACCCCCTTTTGCGTGTGGTAGAATAGGGCGCGGTAAAACGGTTCGCGGAACCCACGGGAGCGGGCTCGGTGTTGCGACCCCTCCTGCCAGACAGCGCGCAGTTTAGAACACCGCTAGACGACGCCGCAGCGGGAGAATCCGCGATGCGGTCGAGACAGTTCAACCTCTGCGAGCTAATGTGGTGGGTCACCGCTGCCGCCGTAGTCCTCGGCGTTATGAAGACACTATCGGCTGGAAACGACTGGGGAATAATCTTTCTGGCTTGCTGGGTTCTCTCTGTCATCGTTTTGCGGGCGATCTTTGGGTGGCGCGTGCCGTTGTTGCTTTCCGTTGCCTTTGGCGCGGTTTCATGCGGTCTGTTTGTCTACCTGACCGGTCAGTCAAGGGTGCCAAGTGGGGGTGTAGAAGTGATTCCTGTTGGCATGGCGGTCGGAATCGTAGTTGGGGCAGCGGTAGCAGGATTGGGAATCGGGGTTGGTTGGCTAATACACCAGCTCGCGCAAGGAACCATTCGCATTCGATTTGTTACACCGCACAACAAGACACGAGGCCCTTAGCAGCAGACTTTCCGCACTGCCGCTTCGCGGCCAGCTTCGCTGTCGGGAAGCGCGGAAGCGGGCAGGAATCGGTGACAATCAGATGTGTACGGATTATACCCACGCAGTTGTCGGGTTGGGGCTGGCACGCTTGTACGCAGTCCGGCCCATGCCCTGGGCGTATTGGGCCCTGGCGGCAATCTTGCCGATAATCCCAGACCTTGATGTCTTCTCCATGGCCGCCTACAGCGCCCCGCTGGGCCACCGGGGAATCACACACTCGCTCGTCTTCGCCCTGTTGTTGGGTGCGATTGTAGCGGGCATGGTGTTCCGTTACTTTCGGGCGAGTTGGTGGTCGCTGGCCGTCCTGTTCTTTCTGATCATCGCCTCGCACGGGCTGCTTGACGCGCTGACCAGGGGTGGCGAAGGCGTTCTCTTCTTCTGGCCGATGGGTGGGCGCTACGGGAACTGGGGACCGATCCCGGTTTCGGATATTGCCTTGGAGTTGCCGGACCCCAGGCACAGCCGTGCCGTACGCAGCGAATTGTTGTGGGTGTGGCTGCCGACGAGCCTGGTGATCGGTCTGGTCATGGCCTGGCATTACCGCAGGCGTCGTTCTCCTTCTTGAGGCCATTACAGGCAGTAGAAATGAGATGGAAAGCCCTTCAGTGTGCGGAACAATCCAGACGCTAGCTGAGTGGTCTCAGCTAGCGAGAAGGCAAAGGTCTGATCAGTGAACGGAACAGTGCCTCGCATTCTCGTCTTTCGTGTGGCTCTGGTATGCACTGTGTTGATATTGCAGGAAGGATGCCAGCGAAAGCCACCCATCACATCGTGGAAGTCACCCAGGATGCTCGAAGTCAAGAAGGAGTGGCAAGCATTGCACGACTCTTTTCCAGAACGTTCATGGTCACAGGACAATTGTGAGGAAAGAACGAAGATGCTTCACGGCGTTCTCAAGAGGCAATTGTCTCGCCAGGATATGCGCGCGTTGGCAGCAACCTGTGGAACGCTCCCTGTGGACGAAAACGACTGGAGCGCATTTGACTACTGCATGATCGAAGAGATGCTCGATCTCTTCGTGATTACGGGGGACCGAGACAGTCTTGTCACACTGTTGTCCACTCGTTGCCCATCCCATTACTATTTTGGCGACATCGAGGATCATCTGGTGCGTAACGGAGCGAATCTCAAAGACCCCGTACTGATCCTTGGTGAAGCCTACTCCAAGTGCAACGTTCCCCAGGTGCGCCAGGTGATTGCGAAAGCCATCCGTCGCGGCTTCAAGGGGTCTGGGATTCGCGGCAATGACGATACCGAGTTTGTCGAAAAGGCAATGAAGTGGTACAAGCAAGAGAAGGATCAACTTGTCTTCAATCCCGAATACGGTTGGAACCGTGAATCGGGCAGGTATTACAAGTGTCCGCTCTTCAAGAGGAAATCGCCAATTGCGTCCAGCGCGTCTGATGGCCAGACGGCGCGAAACATGGGCCGCAAACCAGCGCCGCCGACGAACACCAAGCCGCGAAGAGAAATAACAAACTCCATCGGCATGAAAATGGTCCTAATTCCGCCGGGCGAGTTTATGATGGGCGCACCGGAAGACGAAAAAGGTCACCGAGAGAACGAAACCCCGCAACATCCGGTCCGAATAACCAGGCCGTTTTGGCTGGGCGTCTACGAAGTTACAGAGACCGAGTATGAGCAGATGATGGGCCACCATACAAGCAATGCCTATCGCAGTGGCGTTGACAGACATGGAACTAGCAGAGTGGATACGAGGAGATTTCCCGTTGACGAAGTCTCCTGGTATCAAGCAGTCGAGTTCTGTAATCGCCTGGGCGAGGAAGAAGGATTCCCTGCTTACTATCGGCTGCCTCCCAGCAAGAATGGCGAACTCTGGAAGAATGTGGATGTACTTGGCGGGCCGGGCTACCGGCTGCCGACCGAGGCGGAATGGGAATACGCCTGCCGGGCTGGAACAACCACGCCGTTCAGTTTCGGAGAAACGATCCATGAAAACCAGGCAAACGTCAATAGGTTACTCCCTGGGCCATTTTTTAAGTCGAATTTGGTGGCAGTTGGTTCTTACCAAGCTAATGCTTTTGGACTATACGACATGCACGGCAACGTGGCGGAATGGTGCAATGATGTGTACGATCCCCGGTATTATGAAGATTGTCCAATAGATGACGCGCCTGGTCCATCGTCCAAGGGGAGGGTGGTGGTACGCGGCGGCTGTTGGATCGAACGACCGGAAGAATCGCGCTCGGCCAACCGCGTGGACGAATTTCCCTGGGTTAAGCGCCTTGGCGTTGGTTTTCGTGTCGCCAGGGCGGATTCGGGGAATTGGGAGAGGAAACTACGGGATTTGTCCGCAAGAGACACCGCCACCACGCTCACAGGGCATACCGCTACCGTTTTGTCCGTGACGTTCAGCCCGGACGGCAAGATGCTGGCATCAGGAAGCGATGATCGGACAATCAGGCTCTGGGACGTGGCCACCGGCAAGAAGCTCGCTACTCTCAATGGGCATGTCCAGCGCGTGATTTCCGTGACTTTCAGGCCGGACGGCAAGACTTTGGCTTCGGGGAGCCAGGATAGGACAATCAAGTTGTGGAACGTGGCCACTAGAGAGAACACGGCCACTTTGGAAGGGCATACTGGAGGAACCGCTTCTGTGGCGTACAGCCCGGACGGCAAGACCCTGGCCTCGGGGAGTTTTGACAAGACAATCAGGCTGTGGGATGTAGCTTCGGGCAAGGAGACTGCCATTCTCAAAGGACATGCCTACGGTGTCTGGACCGTGGCGTACAGCCCGGACGGCAAGACCTTGGCTTCCGCGAGTGTGGATCACACGATTAAGTTGTGGGACGTGGCCTCGGGTAATAATACCGCTACTCTCAAAGGATATATCGGTGGCGTCTTTTGTGTGGCATACAGCCCGAACGGCAAGACCTTGGCTTCCGCGAGTGACGAGTCGATGATAAAACTGTGGGACGTGGCCACCGGCAGGAACACTGCTACTCTCAGCCAGCGTTTTGGCATTATCCATTTCGTAGCATATAGCCCGGATGGGAGAACCTTGGCATCGGCCTCGGGCGGTAAGGTGTCGAGGGCGGCTTTCACTGAGGGAGACACGACTGTCAGGCTGTGGGACTTGGCTACCGGCAAGAACACTGTCGCTCTTCGTGGGCATCCCAGGGGCTTTCGAGTTGTGGCGTTCAGTCCAGACGGAAAGACCCTGGCTGCGGGGAGTCTGGATGGCCCGATCATACTCTCAAGTGTGAAGATCGGTAACGAGCCTGGCAAGTGATTGAAGGCCGACACGGCACCGCCGCCCGCCCGCTGAGGCCCTTCGGGCACGCCTTGGACGTGGTGCAGAGGGCCGTGGAGTAGTAGAATCGCTGGTGGCTCGACGCTGAGCGCTCCGGTTGGGGCGGCGTCGGGCGGGCGAACCGTTGGGCGAGTAAGGCCGAACACCATGCCGGAACTACCAACCGGATTCGTCTACGACGACAGGTTCTTAACGCACATTACGGGGCCGGAGCATCCAGATCGACCGGAGCGGCTGTTGTCCATCGTGCATCGTCTGGAGACGACGGGGCTCCTGACGCGATTGGAGCGGCTTGGACCGCAGACCGTGGACGACAAGTGGCTTACCGCAGTTCACACCGCCGAATACATCCAGCGGGTCGAGACGGAATGCCGCAATGCCCCGTCGTTTGTCGATTCGATGGATACGCCGGTTTGTAGCAGATCGTACGAAGTGGCGCGGCTGGCGGCGGGAGGCGTGCTCGTGGCCGTCGATGCGGTCGTCGCGGGCCAGGTCCGCAATGCGTTCTGTACGGCGCGACCGGGAGGACACCACGCCATGCCGGATCGCGGCATGGGGTTCTGCCTGTTCAACCACGTCGCCATCGCGGCCCGGTACGCCCAACGGCAGCACCAGCTCGAAAGAATCCTGATTGTGGACTGGGACGTCCACCACGGCAACGGAACCCAGGCCATCTTCTACGACGATCCCACGGTTCTCTTCTTCGACATCCATCAGGATCACTTCTATCCGCACACGGGCGCAATGGCCGCGCGTGGTGCGGGGAAGGGCCTCGGGTTCACGATCAACGTGCCGCTGGAGGCCGGGCTGGGCGACAACCAGTACAAGTTGGCCATTCGCGACAAGCTGCTCCCTGCGGCCAGGGAGTTCCGGCCCGATCTGCTCCTCGTTTCTGCCGGGTTCGACGCCTACAAGCACGACGTGCTGGGCCGGATGAAAGTGACGCCGGGAGGCTTCGGCGAGCTGACCCGTATGCTCAAGGCGGTCGCCAGGGAGCACTGCCAGGACCGGCTGGTTGCCGTGCTGGAGGGCGGCTACAACCTCGAAGGGCTTGCCGACTGCGTGGAGGCCCATATCCGGGTGCTGATGGAGCCCGGCGAATAGCCTCTGGGCCGCCGTCCGGTCCCAAGAACCCGCCAAGAAGCGCAAGAAGCCGTCCAGGGCGTCGTCGGGGCCAAGGTGACCCAAAGGCCGTCTCGTCCGGCTGGCCGCCAGCGGGCCGCCTACAGCACCTGGCGGCTTGCCTGTCTTAACGCGCCGGGGACCGAAGAAGGCGGGCAGTTTCCCGGCTCGGGGCGTTTCGTATTCGTGCTCGGGATTCTGCTCGGCGATCACTCCGGTCGCTGATTGCTGGCACCCCGCCGTGGGAGTAAAATGCAGGCTGCGATCAAGGGTCAAACGCACAACCTACGGGAGCCGAGGGCCAATTCGACGCCCCTCTCGCCAGACAGTGCGAGAGTTTAGAACACCGTTGGCGGAGCAGAACCACGACAACATGAGCGTAACCGAGCCCCAGCACGATCTGATTGCATCAGCGCGCAGCCGCTTTCAATACAGTCTGCGGACGCTACTGTGCCTCCCTGTGATCCTCGCGCTGTTCCTTGGTCTCGGCTCGGTCCTCGCCGCCCGGCACGGAGTCCTGATCGGCTGGACAGAAGCCTGGTTTATTCTCGGACTTGTAGTTACCGCAATCGGAATTTGGAAGCGGCATTGGATTTGTTTGGTGGGCGTGCTTGTAATGGTCCTCAACATTCCCGGCATTCAGGTGCCGCCGCGCGGATTGACCGATGCCAGAATGTGGGTAATAAAGCGCCGAATACTACAGTACGCTCACGCGCACAACGCACTTCCGGCCTCGATCAAAGACCTTCCGATCTTTTCCGGTTACGATAATGAAATCGCCGATGCTTGGGGGCGTGAGATCCGGTACGAGATTCACAGCGACAAAGTGGCCCTTACCAGCTTCGGAAGAGATGGAACTCCTGGCGGAACAGGAGATGATGCGGACATGATTGGCATCTTTGTGACCAAGGATGGCAAGGGCAACTGGCAGCAGGAATTGAGTGACTGGACTCGCAGTCCTTTCAGTTGTGCTGAGCCGGGAGATAGTAGCTCCAAATAGCCAACACCGGACGAGCGGCAAAGGCGGGCTACGCCCGATCAGCCTGGCGGCTGACCGCTGTCCTAACCGTTGGGTGAGGCGAGAAATCTGGGAGAACCCCATGAACCGCATCACAGTCCCGCTGCTGACGCTGGGCTTGTCGCTTGCCCCTACTCTCTGCTGGGCGGCGGACCCGAATGCTGACCGAGCAAGGGTAATTGCCAAAATCAAGAAACTGGGTGGCACGGTGACCCTTGACGAGAACAGTCCAGGCGAGCCAGTGATTGAAGTGAACTTGATGTACGCTCGGGTCACCAGCGCTGAGCTGGCAAACCTGAAAGGATTACCCAAACTCCAATCGCTGAACATAATGTACGCTCTGGCCACCGGCGCAGGGTTGGAACATCTCAAACGGTTGCCCAACCTCCAAACGCTGAACTTGATGGACACCCAGGTGACCGACGCTGGGCTTGAGCATCTCAAAGGATTGCGCAATCTCAAGTCGCTGAACCTAACGCAGACCAAGGTCACCGACGCTGGGCTCGTTCACCTCAAAGGGTTGACTCAACTCGACGACCTGGAGCTGTCGGAAACTGAGATCAACGACGCGGGGCTGGAGCATCTCAAAGGGTTGCCCCAACTGCGATTCTTGGGCCTCCACCACACCCACGTCACCGACCAGGGTGTTAAAGGACTCCAGGAGGCATTGCCCTTGCCGAACTGCGACATCTCGCACTGACATGACCACGCCCACTCCCCATCCCCGCTGGTATTGCCTCACGCCGGATCGGCTGATCCTCGTCCTGCTGGTGGTTGAGGGGCTGCTTTGGCTCTCGGAACGACTTGGCTGGCCGGTTTGGCACAAAGGCTACGCAGTCCTGACCGCCGTGGCTGCGGTGGGTGTGGCACTTGTTCTGATGCTCCTCTGGTTCGCCGTTGCCCTCGTTTTCCGTTGGCGGTTCCAGTTCAGCATCCGGTCGCTTCTGGTGCTGGCCGTGGTCGTCGCCATTCCGTGCAGTTGGATGGCGGTCAGGCGGGAGGAGGCGAGAAAGCAGAGGGAGGCGGTGGGGGAGATCAGGAGGTTGAGGGGGTGGGTCCAGTACGACTTTCAGGGCAGGCAACCCGAGAATCCAAGCTCACCTTCAGGCCCAACTGAACCAGTATGGCTTTCGGACCCGTTGGGAGAAGATTTCTTCGGAATCGTTTTTATCGTGGATCTTGCTAATTCGCCGTTCACCGATACCGGTTGTGAGCATCTGACAAGACTGACGCAACTTGAGAAGTTGGACCTCGACTACACGCAGGTCACCGATGCTGGTTTGGAGCATCTGAAGGGACTGACGGAACTCCATACGTTGTTCCTCGAACACACGCAGGTCACCGATGCTGGCTTGGAGCACCTGAAGGGCCTAACGAAACTCCGTGCGTTGCTCCTCGGCTACACGCAGGTCACTGATGCTGGCTTGCAGCATCTAAAGGGACTGACGCAACTCCAGGAGTTGTTCCTCGAAAGCACGCAGGTCACGAACGAGGGCGTGAAGATGCTCCAGCAGGCATTGCCGAATTGCGAGATTTACCACTGACATGGACGACGCCCTCAAACCCCGCTGGTATCGCTTCACGCCGGATCGCCTGATCCTCGGCCTGCTGGCGGTCGTGGGCTGGCAGTTCGTGGACCAACAGCAGCAATACCATCCATGAGCAGTCGCCGACCAGCGATCATCCTGTGGACCGCCGTTTCGACGGTGTTGGTCGAGGCGATCACAATCTACCTGCGATTCCGTAGCGGGGTCAGCGCCACCGAGTTCAACAAGACGGCCCCGCTGCTGTTGCAGATCCACCACATGTTCTGGAGCATCCCGCTGCTGGTGGTCGTCTGGCTCGTCTGGCGTAACGTCCGGTTCAGCGGCGCACTGCTGGGCATCGCGTTGGGGCTGATTTTCAGCGATCTGCTGCACCACTTCGTCGTCCTTCCCCTGACTGTGGGCAACACGGGTTGGCACTGGCCCTGACGGCTTGCTACTGCGGGGCAGGCTTCTCCGTGCGCAGGTGCCGGGCGAAGAAGTCCTCGATCAGCTTCCAGCTTTCCGGGTTGTGGAATGCCCGGCCCCCGTGTCCGCTGCCCTTGTAGACCTGGAACGTCACCTCGACCCCAGCCCGCTTGAGAGCCTGGGCCAGCTTCATGCTCTGCGCCAGCGGCACCACGTCATCCTGGTCGCCGTGCATGATGAGGAAGGGCGCGGCGTCTTTCGTGACGTAGGTGACTGGGCTGGCCTTGGCAGCCTTCTCCTTGTTCTTTTGCACCGGCCCGCCGATCAGACGGGCCACTGACGAGTCCGGCTCGTCGTACCGTCCGCCCATGGTGGCCAGGTCCGTGGGGCCGAACCAATCGACGACACACTGCACGCGGCTGGATTGGTCGAGGTTCCCGCCGGTTCCCTCCAACTCCTTGACGCCGCCGGTCGTGCCCAGCAGCGCGACGAGGTGACCGCCCGCGGACGTCCCCCAAGCGCCGATGTGGTCCGGGTCGAGGCCGTACTTCTTCGCGTTGGCCCGCAGCCAGCGGACAGCCGCCTTGCAGTCTTCGAGCTGGGCCGGGAAGACGGCGTGCTGGCTCAGGCGGTAGTTGATGTTGGCCACGGCGTAGCCCTTGGGCACCAGCGGCACGGCCCGCCGCCAGTCCTTGTTGCCCTCGTACCAGCCGCCGCCGTGAACCCACACGATGACCGGCAGCGGCCCGCTGGCCATCTCGGGCAGATAAAGGTCGAGCTTCTGCCGCTCGTGGCCGCCGGGAACGTATTCCAGATCCCGCAGCCAGCGGACGCCGGGCGGCAGGTCCGACGTGCCGGGCAGTTTGGGCGGCTCCTGGCCAGATGCCAGGTTCCCCCAGGCCAGAAGGGAGATCAGGGCGGCGGAGTAGGCGGAGTTTAACGGCATGGTTCTCCTCGTGGATCGGCCATACCGGCAAGAGCATGATCTTCAACCAGCTTGCCGGTGCGAGCCTCAGCCGCGTGTCGCACCTCGCCTGTCGCACGAAACAGCCGGTCTGCATCGTCCCCCCTTATTTTCTCAAGAACAATGACCCGCAACAAGTATTCCCCGGCTTCAAGACGCGGCCGTGGCAATCGGATACCGCTGGTGAGCGACGGCTACCATCAGTTTCTTTGCACCGAAATGGACCAGTTCGCCAATGCGAACAGGAAAACACTGGCGACAATTAAGGGTGTCCTCCTGGGCAGCGCCGTGCTGCGCCCTGTGGTTACTTTCGCTTTGCTAGGAGGACCGACGATAGCCCATGAACTCAAAGTCCAAGCGGCCGGTCAAGATCGTGGTGGCGGGCGATTCCATTGTCACCTGCGCCCAACTCTGGTACGTCCGCGACGACTATACCAAGCCAGCCTCGGACACCTATCCCTACGCATACTGGTGGGTCCTGGGCCAGCGGCTCCGGGACGCCTACGGCTACCAGAAGGTCGGCTGCATGCTCCGCACCTGGGACGCCAAGGAGAAGAACTGCGCCCTGGCCGACATGTACGCCGCCCTCTCCTGCCGGGGTATCCAGTTCGTGGGCGACCTGCACAGCGACTTCGTGCATCTGAACCACTACGGCCACGAGATGTTCGCCGACGTGTTGGAGGCCCTGCTGACCGAACGCGACGTGCGGATCTGGAAGTACGGTCCGGCTGCCAGGAAGGGTGTAGGTCAGCCACCCTTTTGATGCGAAAGGTTTCTCAGAAACGTCCCATGAAATAGTCAATTCGTCATCCACGCCATGCGACACCACTGGAAGTCCATCGGGCTCTTGTTGCTGACGACCGTGCTGATTGACGGAGTCATCGCCACCATCGTTCGCGGGGCAGGTCCGCCGGATTTTAGTCAGTCTGCCTTTCTCGCCTTGATGTTCAGCCAGACGAGCCTGGCAGGGATTTGGATGGGGCTGGGGCGAACGCCAAGCCCGTTGCGAATGCTGGGGGCAATAGGCGTCATCATTGCGTGGAGTTTCCTGTTCAACTATGGGAACGGTCCTAGCGTCGAAGATTGGATTATCGACCTGATGATCCCGTTCGCGACCATCAGCGTCTTTCTGCTGTTGGCAAGGTGGCGGGGCCTGTATTGCGTCGATGCCTTCGATCCCGTATCGCGTGCAGAAAGTGACCATCCACCGTGGCAGTTCTCAATCAGCAACCTACTGGCGTGGACCACGGTTCTCGCGATTATCTTGGGGGTATTCAAGTGGTTGGGACTCCTCGCCTCAGTCCCCCACCCCCACCTACGAACAGTGGAGGTAGTGATCTTGGGACCAGGGCTGGTGTTGGTCGCTGTCGCTGCACTATGGATGGCTCTGGGCGCAAGGCCGCCTGTTCGCCGCGCTCCGGCCCTTGTCTTGGCAGAGGCTGTTTCCCTCGGTGCCGTGTTCCTGATCGAACCGCCCCCCTCACCTGACCTTGCTTTCATAGTGTGGTTTATGATCCTCGATGCCGTCCTTCTCGTAGGATCGCTCCTGGTATTCCGCATGGTCGGCTACCGTGTGGGGTGGAAAAGGAGGCTGGCAACAGGAAATGGCGCAAGTAGTTGCGACGAGCGAGCCGAGTAGCCTGGTCAGGCAACCAGTCACAAAGAGGAAGGACATGCGACTGGCCTGGGCAACCGACATCCACCTGAACTTCCTGACCAGCATGGACCGTCGCCGGTTCTTGGAGTCGGTCAAGGGGCAGGCCGACGCGCTGCTCATCACCGGCGACATCGCCGAGAGCAACAGCCTGGGCGAGATCCTCCGCCAAATACTGGCCGTGCTGGACATGCCGATCTACTTCGTCCTGGGCAACCACGATTTCTACTGGGGCTCGGTAGTGGGCACTCGTTCGGCAGTGGCGGAGATGATCAGCGGTTCCGAGAATCTGGTCTATCTCAGCCAAGCGGGCGTGGTGGAACTGACGCCGAGCACCGCTCTGGTCGGCCACGACGGCTGGGCCGATGCCCGGCTGGGTGATTTCGACGGCTCGGAGGTGATCCTCAACGATTTCCTGCTGATCGACGAACTGCATTGCTGGAAGGACCAGCATACTCTGGACAAGCCCGTGCTGAGACAGGCCCTCCAGGCCCTGGGCGACGAGGCAGCAAGGCACTTGAGGACCGTCTTGCCGGTAGCGGCAAAGAAGTATCCGCACGTCATCGTCGCCACGCACGTTCCACCCTTCCGTGAGGCCACCTGGTATCAGGGCCGTCCTTCCGCCGACGACTACCTGCCCTACTTCTCCTGCAAGGCCGTGGGCGACGTGTTGCTGGAGACGGCGGGCGCGTACCCGCACTGCGATCTGCTGGTGCTCTGCGGCCACACGCACGGCGGCGGCGAGGTCCGGGTGCTGGAGAACCTGCGTGTGCTGACTGGCCCGGCCGAGTACGGGAAACCCGAGATCCAACAGATCATCGACGCAGCATAGCCGGGTCAACTTTTCTCATCGGTGCGAGCCCGCCCTCGTTTCCATTGGACGTACTTGCCGATCTCCAGGTGGGCCAGCAGCTTTTCCAGAGTATTGTAATGCCTGCCCAGCTTCTTTTCGTCGGGCACCAGGTCGTGGATCGCCTGGTGACACGACTTGCAGACGTTGATCCCCTCGTGCATCTGCTCCCGCGCATAACGCCTCTTGAACCACTTGTTGCTGTGCAGGGTCCGGGGGATGAAGTGGTGGAAGTTGTGGGATTCCTCGGACTGACAGAGTTGGCAGAGCATTCAGCGGTCTCCGACGTTCAGACTCCATAATGGACCGCCAGCCAGACCGTCTTTCCCTGCGGGTCCGTCCATGCAACCCGATGTCGCACGTGGGCCGGGATGTTCAGGTGCGAGCCTCGCTGCAATACCACGGCTTCTGCATCGCCCTCAATCTCCACGGCCGCACTGCCTTCCAGGACCACGACCCATTCGTTGTCGTCCTGGTCGTACCAGAATCCCGGTGGAGAAGCGTGTCCCTGGGAAACGATGCGTTCGATCCGAAAGCTACCGGCCTGGAGGATCGCGGTGGCCAGCTCTTCGGGAAGCTGGGTGGGAATGTCGTCAAACAGGTTGTCTGCGTTCATCGGCGTCCGTCCTTCCACGCGGCTAACAGTTCATCGGGCCGAACCCCGTACTTCCGTTGTCTAGCTCGCCCATAATGCCGCCCAACGCGGAAGGCCGTCAGACGGGCACTTGGGGCGTCTACAGCCAAGCCACCTCTGGCAGGGATTCAGGCCTGAGCGGATAGGCCCATTGCGATCACCGGCGGGGGGATCTGGAGAGGGGACTTGTGGCCGCCGGGGTGGATGGCCGCCTGGCCCGCTGGCTGGCAGCGGCCGTCACCGGGGGTAAAATGACCGCCATCGTGGAACGCTCCTCGGCTTGGGCATCGGGGATGTCCTTGGTGCCGCCATCGAGTTCGGGCGGCCGGGGGCACCTTCTCCGCGGTGACCGACTCCCAGGGTGACGGCCCACAACCGTTTCTATGAGGACTTGCGCATGAACCAGCAAGGCAAGATTCGACTGTTGATCGCCGACGACCATGAAATGCTCCGCAGCGGCGTAAAGGCCATGCTGGCAGGCTCGGAGATCAAGGTCATCGCCGAGGTGGCCACCGGACAGGCGGCCGTGTGGGCCGTACGCAAGGGACTGGTCTGAACCAAGTCGCGACGGCGAGCGGCGACATCCCCAAGGCCCCATGGGAGGAGAATCTACTCGTGACCAAGAGGGAGATCGTCCAGACGATTGCCAAGGAACTTGGCCTGACACAACACCAGGCCCGGCAGATTGTCCAGAAGACGTTCGACTCCATCGTAAACATCCTCGTGGCGGATGGCCGTTAGCCACGGCCACAGCCAACGACCGCTGCTTTGACATTTCCTCCGGGCTGTTGAAATCCCCAGTCCGGTGGATTAAACTAGCGCTGAGCTTGGGCCTCTTATCGTGGCCCCGGGTTTTCTTTCCGGTGCGGTGCCGGAAGATGTATTTGCGGTCTTCAGGAGAGGAAGAGGTTATGATGTTGCGTGCGATTTTGTGTGTTACGCTCGGTTTGTTTGTGTGTGCGGATGTGGCCCTGGCCAAAGGCGGCCAGAAGACGTTGGTCGACGGAAGGATCAGCAAGGTGAATGCCGACGCGGGCACCCTGACCGTGACCGCCAAGAGCAAGACGGATTCGAGTAGCAAGGACTTCACCGTCACCGATTCCACCAGGATCGTGATCATCGCCGAGGACGGCACGACCACGGAGAAGACAGGCAAGGAGGGTCTGAAGCATCCGGCCGTGAAAGTGGGAGCCCATGTCAAGGTCACCACCGACGCCAGCGGTGTCGTAACCAAGATTAGGATTGGCAAGAAGCCCGGCACGAAGAAGAGCTAGCGCCGAACCGCTTCAAGCCGGGCGAAGTGCGTGACATCCCCGCCCAGCCCGCCTACAACAAGGTCAAGGTGCGCGCGCTGAAGCTGCTGAAGGACATGGCGAAGTGGAAGATGAAGCAGATCCTTCGTCCGTACCTGCTGGCTATTCGTCAGCGCCAGCCATCTGTTCCACAGCGTCACCCTCCTGCTGCATGGCGTCGTCGACCTCTTCCAGGCTGCGCTGATACGGCCGATGTGGGAAGAGGGGGCAGGCCGTGATGCGACACTCTTTGATCTCACTCGGCTGGTAGTTGCTACAATCCAAACACTTCAGCTTGATCGCCGCCCGCAAACTGCCTTTTTCCGCTTGAGCGACCAGGGGCAGGAACCTTTCGGTAACGCAGTGCCGCATTTCCGTGAAGGTATTGGCGTAGGCCTTCATCTTCTCGGATCGCGGCTTGCGGTTCTTCCGCGCCGCCAGCATGGCGGCTTTCTGTTCCTCGGTAAGAGGGACGAGTCCCCTTTTGGCGGGTCTGGCCTTGTATTGGATGCCAAGTTCCTTCGCCCGGTCGTAGGCGACGGATGCGGTGACCGGGCGAGGCTGGTGAGCCTTGGCCCAGGCGGTCTCTTCGACTGCATTCCAAAGTGCGGAAGGGTTTGGAAAAGTCTGCTGGCTTTCCAATTCGTTCACGACCCTCTGAAGCTCGTCGCGACTGTCGCCGCGGTCCGGGGCGTGCGTCGTCGGGTACGCTATCTGGCGGTCGTCGTCCCGATGGCAAGAGGTCCGTGGGCGACTCCCCTTGGCAAGCCGCCAAGCGAGGGGTACGCAAACCAAATTGCTATTTCGCGTCCAATCCCCTTTATTTTGTCTGCTGGCCCTGCTATAGTTACGGCAATAGCGGTGAGAAGCAATGTGAGCCCCGACTCATTCCAAGTGCTCTCGTTCTAGTCACCCTGCGATTTGCGTACCGGCAACCTTTCCTGAAGGTGCCGCTCTCCAGTTGCGGTTGATTTCTCCCTCTACTGTTCGACCGCATTCTTCCTCGACGAGGAGGGGCTCTGGGTGAAGCAATAGCGGCCCAAGTGCGTTTTTCATTTTTTGGAAGGAGTGGCACTATGCCGCAAGGGACGATCAAGAAGCTGGTTGCCGACAAGGGGTTCGGGTTCATCCAGGGAGAGCGGGGCGACCTGTTCTTCCACCACAGCGCCGTCGAGGCGACAACGATGGAGGCGCTTCGCGTGGGACAGGCGGTGACTTACGACGAAGGCCGCGGCCCCAAGGGACCTCGCGCCGAAAACGTCAAGCCCGCGTGAACGACGAAAGGATCACTTGATGAGCAGCATTCACGTGGGCAATTTGTCGGTTACGACCACCGAGGACGAACTCCGGCAAGCGTTCAGCCAGCACGGGGCAGTGGCGGAAGTGAAAATCATCAAAGACCGCGAAACGGGCAGCCCTCGTGGTTTCGCGTTTGTCGAGATGTCCAACAGCGACGAGGCGGCCAACGCGATCAAGGAGTTGAATCTCCACGAGATCGGCGGCCGGTCGATCACCGTCGATGAGGCCCGGCCCAAGGCCAATGGGCCGCGCGGAGGTGGTAGCGGCGGCCCCCGACGCTATCGGTAACTGCGCGGGCTCGCGCACAAGATTCGGGCATGTTCTGTTCCCGGCCGCGCCCTCGTCGGCCCGGCCGGGAGCAGGAACGCCCCAGCAAGCGGGAACCGACGTCGTGCCGGTAGAGCTGGCCCTGGATGTTGTAGTATGCTGAAAGAATCCGACTCCGGGGCTACGGCCTTCGGTTTCCGTATCGTGAAAGGGGGGAACAGTGACGCCGGATGAACAACTAGAGCGTCTTGACGCGGAATTGAATCGGCTAAGGAGCGAACATCCGAACGTGCATGGGATTCTGCGGGTGACGAACAATTGCTTGCGATCATGTTCCAAGTGGAAGTGGGAGCAGCACGGCTGGGCTCTCAGTGACGGGGAGGCGTGTGAAATCATGAATGGAACCGACGAAGAGCAGCGGAGTGCGCTTCTGTCGGTCCTGAAAGGGCACATGATTCATAAGGTCGAGTTCGTTCCCGGCGTCGATGTGCTGGAGGTTGTGCCGGACTCTTAACTGCCACGCTGCCGCCCGCTTCGGATCGGCATCCAAGGCCGCCAGCACGTCCAAGACCTCGGCCAGGGCATCGACTGCATCGCGGGCTCGGCGGGCAAGGCCACCACTGAAGACCGCGTCACTGAAGCTGCCGACCTGTCGCCCCAACCGTCGCCTCTTTCACCAGATGTCTGGCCACTCGCCGTCCTGCAACACCTCATGTGCGTCCAGCACCCTGCGGAGGTCGTCGTCCATCGTAGGGTCGTCGAAGGCCATCGCCAGGGCGTGGTCCACGGCGGTGCCGTAGGCGGAGGCGGATTTTAGGCCCGGAGGCGGTTCTCGGCTCGTTCTGATCCGATCTCAGCCCCGTCCATGAGCCAAGCCCCAGTAGGCCCATTACGATCACCGCCGGAGCATTCGCTGAGAACTTGTGACCGCCGGGATGGATGGCCGCCCGGTCCGCTGGCTGGCAGAGGCCGTCACCGGGGGTAAAATGACCGCCAACGTGGAACGCTCCTTGGCCTGGGCATCGGGGATGTCCTTGGCGCCGCCATCGAGTTCGGGCGGCCGGGGGCACCTTCTCCGCGGTGACCGACTGCGACCGGACGCAGGCAGCCGTGTGGGCCGTGCGCAAGGGACTGGCCTGAACTAAGTCGCAGCGGCGAGTCGCAGCATCCCTGTTGCCGTGACATCTCCTGAATGCGGCATGTGAACCCAAACAAGACTTCGAGGGCAAGACGATGCGGATCATGACCATCTTGGGCAGCCCCAGACGCCGGGGCAACACGCCCGAAAAGATCGGGGACGACGTGAAAGCCCGTGCTGTCGAGTTCGCCGCAACGCTCAGCGGCCAGGCCTGCTAGGTTGGGTCGCCGTCTTGAACGGATGGACAGAGCGATGGACATTCCCAGACTCGGCAAGCAGCCACCCCGGTACACGTTCTTCCTCAACCCGTACACCGACGCTCGGTTCAGCAAGTGCCTCAAATGCGAGGGCAAGATGGGGCAGAAGAAGCTGCCCCTGGTGATCCACATCGACGACGGGGGTATGATGGTTCTCAACAAGACATGCCGGTACTGTCCGGCCTGCGATCTGCTGATCGCCCACAAGGATGCCGGGAGTGAAGTTCGTCGGCGGCGACATCGTGCCGCCTGCCGACGTGGGCGAAGTGACGGCCAAATTGAAGGATGCCGACGCCTTGTTGATCGTACATCTCTCGGGCCACGGCGGCGATGCCCCCGGCACAGTTCCCAAAACTCCCCGAAGTCCTCGTCCGCCCGGAAAGGGCAAGCAGCAGGGTGTCGCCGGACCTTTGATGGCCCTGCGACACCCTGCGTTTCATGCAGCCTCGGTAAGGCCGAGGGCATCCTCGGCGGAGAGGTCGTTCCAGAGCATGCTCATGATCCCCGGCAAGTACCGGTCAAGGGTGTCGCCGTTGACGCGGAGCAGTGCAGCCAGCATTTCCGCCGTCAATTCTCCGTCTGCCAGGTGCAGACTGGTCTTGTAGCGGATCTCCCCGTCGCGAAGATCCAACTCGAAGTTACCCATCCACAGCCCATAGTTGGCCCGGCTCAGGTACTCGGTCAGCGCCGGCCGCTTCTCCTCCGGCACCCGGCACTGAACGTGGGCGTAAAAGGCGACCAAGGGGTACTGCGGGTGGACCTGAAGGACGCAGTAATAGACACCGTGCCGAGCGCCGTAGCCCATCGTCAGCGTGAGCCGCTCGGCGTCCTCGCCGAACTTCCACTGCAAGTCCACCAAAGCGCTCTTCACCCGCTCCAGCAGCCGGTGCGGATCGTAAGGTTCGCAGCACATAGTCTCCTCCTTCTGGACGTGGTTTGCACGGTCCTCACCGTGTCCCAACCACCGTTGCAGCCAGCGTATCCACTTCATGGCGTGAGCCCCGCCCTTTCTGCCGCTTGAAGCTCTGTTCCAAGTTCCAGCAACCGATTTGCCTCTACCGCAGTCGATTCGTGGTCTCGGCCGATGTCGTCGTCCCGAGCGCCTTCGGGCACTGCTGCCGAACCTTCTTGCAGAGGACGGCGGCGTCGTGCCACGAGAAGTTGAGGCTGGGATCGGCGGCGAACCGGCCGAGCACGTTCAGAAAGGCCCGATGGCCGGCGTCATCGAACCGGAAGATGTACGTTTCCCCGTCCTTCCGCAGGGCGATCTCGCTGAATCTGCCGTTCATGTTTGTGCCTCCGGCTACGTAACGAGACAAAAAGAGCCCGATGTCGATGGGACACCGGGCTCTGGCAAGTCTGCCGGAGGCCAAGTGGCGTCACCACCGAAGCCAGTAACGATCACGCGCTCCCTGGTCATGCGCCCTCGGTTTGCTAGCGCTCGTGCCAGCGAACCGGGAAAACAACCGTAGGTGCGTTGTGTTCCGCCGGCGGAGGAAAACCATGGGCGAACCCTCTGTTGAAGTACGTCGCTCCGAAGACTGGGAACTTCGTTATAGACATGACTTGAAGGAAGAAGGTTCCGTTGGTAGCGGAAAAATCTGGTTGAAGCGATCCGGCCCTTCGTTCCAGATCCTCGTAGGGTTGAGGCTGAGCAGAAGGTCCCCGGCCCGCCGGGGCGGACCGGGGACGCTGCACGTCACAACTCTACCGAATCGACCTCGGCCACGAAGCGGCCGACGTCGTCAGCCAGGAAGGCAGCCACGACGCTGAACACGGCGTCACTGAAGCCGCCGACGTTCAGGATGTCGCCGCGATCCGGGGCCTGGGTGGTCGTGTACGGCTGGAGGTCGATGCAAATCAGCTTGGGGCTCGGGATGCCGTGGCCTCCCAGCCGCATCTGGTTCTTCACGAGCTCCTGCCACTGGGTCACGACGGCCGTCGAGCCGCCGCGACCGGCGCCGACCCAGCTCTCCTGGTCGCTCACCAGCACGCAGCCCGCTGGAGCGAGTACGACAGGCCCTTGCGGCCAAACTGGCCCGAGCGAACGAACTGCACCAGCGTGCGCCGGGTGCGGCCGTTGTCCACAACGCGGTCGAAGACCTGGCGGAACAGGGCCGGGTCGCGCTTCGACAGGGCCAGCAGCAGGGCCACCGGCATGTCCTTCATCATGGCCCGCTGACGGCTGTAGACCGCCAGCTTGGCCAGGAAGGCGTTGTCGCCGACCTGATCCACAAGCGTCTTCAGCGTGGCGAGCTGCTCGTCCGCCTCGGCGTAGTAAGTGCCGTTGAAGCAGCCGGTGGCAGCGAGTTGCGCCAGGGCGTGCTTCGGCTCGAAGGTGTAGGCCCGGCCGCCCGCCTCGTTGCGGGTGTCGGCGCGGACGAAACGGCTCTTCAAGCTAGCGAACAGCGACTTGTTGGCCATGGTGACGTCCCTTAAACGAGAATCGGAGATAGATAACCAGTGACGCGCGCGAGTGACAGCATTGCTAATCTCTTGACGACGGGTTCTCTCGTTTTGCGCGAGACTGTAGTTCTTTCCAGATCACCTTCGCGCACCTGCGATTGAGGCGGACAAGCTGCGTCCGCCGGGTATCAATGGTGGCCATTTCGCCGCCCGGCATCTTCGCGTACACAAATGGCAGGCAGATCGCGATTACCTTGAGCGGGTGTCCGGCGTTGGCAGGAATCACTTTCAAACGCACCAACTCGTGCGGTGACAAGCCTGCTCCGCAGGAATCCCAGAGGAAGGAAGGGAAGTCCACGGTTTCACTCAGCAATGAGACGTACTCACCGCAGGCGAGATCTTCGCCAGCGACTGTCGCCGCTGCTGTCAACTCGATTTGTGACGTGGACTCGTTCTTCATGTTCGGCTCGGTCAACCGGCAGTCGCCCTTCGGTTTCTCACAAAGGCCCAACGAAGGCGTTGTCGAGACCCTGTCCCATCATGGTTGAGATGTAGTCCCGGCAGGCAGTTGGGCTTTCCATCAAGACCCTCCAACGAGGAAAAAGGTTCAGACGGGTTCATCTTCCCAATACGATCGGAGGTCGACAACCCAAGAACTGCCGGACCATCGCACCGTGTCGGTTCTTTCGCCACGCGCGCCGATCTAAACGACATGTACCGGCTCGCGCGGGCTGGCGGCCATCGGCAACTATGGGCATTTATGGGCCAACTATCAAAAACGGGGCCTGTGCCGGCGAATTGGCACGCTACGTGCTGACGTTGTCGTCGTTAACGGGCGGTCTTGTTCTTTCTTGCATAGGAGACCCTATTCTCAGTCGTATCCCGCTCGTTCGCCTGTTGTCGCCCGCCGCGGCCTGAACTTATAACAATCAGACAGGAGCAAGAATCATGATCGCGCGTATTATTGGTTTCGCCTTGTTGTTGGTGGCGAGTGCCGCCCTTGCCGAGGACAAGAACATCACGATATCGAGCAACGGCGTGGCCGTGGCCACGCTCAGCGTTCCGGAGGCCGCCAAGGTCACCAGCAGCGCAGAGAAGACGGCCGTCGATACGAAAGACCTGACTTTGTACCTGTGGGTTGTTCCCAAGGCCAAGACGGTCGGCAAGGTGATCCCCAAGGTTGCGGAGGTGATCAAGGGCGAGGTCAAGGATTTCGTCGTCCAGCGTACCAACACTATCACCGTGGCAGGCGCCGAGGCCAAGCACCTCATCGGAAGTGGGAAGGAAGCCGACGATGGCGATCCGGCCTCGGCCGACGTGGTGGTCTTCACGGTGGGCAAGACTGTGTTGGTGGCCTGCGTGCATGGCGAAGGCGAGACCGCCCCGCGACAGCGGCCGGCCATGTTGGCAATACTGAAGACGGCGAAAGCCCCGTAAGGTCGCGGTACGCTGGCCTACCGAGAACGCCCTCCTACGTTTCTTGGGCCCCCGCCGGTGGCCTCGGCAGGCAGGGGTGGCTCCTTTGGCCAGCCCGGTCATCGAGGGCCTCGGCGGCGTTCCTAAGAGCCGTAGAGGGCTGCCGGGGCTGGTAGGGGAGACCTCGCAGAAAGCTGAGGAGACCGGGAGGGTAAGAACAATGGGCTCCCTTGCCCGCGACCCAGCCCGTCAACGATTCGCACCCTGGAGCCATTTGTCAGTAATCTGATTTGGAGGAGAATCAGAGGGCGCAGCTCTTTTCCGCCTTCAAGAGCAATCCCTGCCATGCCCTTCGTCTTCAGGGCGTGCCACCCGTCCGCAGCACAGCCGACGCTTCCCGTTCGGGTCGGCCCAGCGATCGGTACGCCAGGAGGAACAAGACTAAGAAGACCAGGTCGATCACCACGAACGGCTTCCACAGAGCGGGGATTCCCGTGACGAGCCAGTGATACCCCGCGACGCCGCAATAGGAAACCTTCAGGAGAATGCCGTAGGGTATCAAGTTCCGATTCTCCCGGGGCCGCCGGGCGATGGCCGCGAACATGAGCCCGAAGACCATGCCAAGGAGCCGGACCTGAAATCGGGGACCGTAGTGGGCTGCGTCGGCGCCAGCAACGTGGACTACACCGGCTGGTCCAGGGCACGCTCTTCGATCAGGATGACCGGCACCCCGCCGCGTGGTGTAGAATAGACGTCTGCCTCTGGAGCGATCCACGTCGGCGGGTTTGGCCGGTGGTGAAAAGGGAGCGAATGATGACCAGAATCCTCGATCTGTGCAGCCTCCTCTGGGCACTGAGCGCCGCCTGCGCTACCGCCAGTCCCTGTTTCGCCGAGAACTGGCCGGGCTTCCGAGGGCCAACTGGCCAGGGTGTCTCGCATGAGAAGAACCTGCCGCTGACCTGGAGCCTCCACGAGAATCTGTCGTGGCGTGCCCAAATCCCGGGGATCGCATGGTCGTCGCCCAGTGTCTGGGAAGATCGCGTCGTTGTGACCTCGGCGTCGCCGGACGGGACATCCTGCCGCTTGCTTTGCCTTGATGCTGCCAGTGGCAAGATCATCTGGGACAAGGAGTTGTTCCATCAGGCCACGCCCCGCAAGCTGGCCGAGAACTCTCATGCGACCCCGACGCCGGTGACGGACGGGAATCTGGTGTACGCCGCTTTCAACGGCGGCCGGGTCATGGCGGTTGATTTCCAAGGGAACATCGCCTGGGATTGGCAGGACAAGGAGTTCGTTAGTAAACATGGGCTGGCGGTCTCTCCGATCCTTTACCGGGACAAGCTGATCATGCCTTTCGACGGCAACGGCCCGGCAGATCCTGTCAACATCGGCTTCCGCACCGCCTGGGACGGGGCCTTCATCGTCGCGTTGGACAAGCATACCGGCCAAGAAAAGTGGCGGGCCAAGCGCGGCCTGTCGCGCCAGGCGCATGTGACGCCGATGGTCGTCGAGGTCAACGGCCGAGCACAACTGGTCAGCGGTGCCGGCGACGTTGTGCAGGGGTTCGATCCCGACGGCGGGCAGTGCCTCTGGACGGTGCGCAGCCTGGGCGAAGGTGTGGTGCCGTCGATCGTCTATGGGCAGGGGCTAATCTTCACGTCTTCGGGCTACGGAGCGCCTACGATCCGTGCGATCCGGCCGGATGGCCACGACGACGTCACCGCGACGCACATTGCCTGGGAGTCGCGTGCCAACGTGCCCCTCATGCCATCCTTTGTCTATGCCGACGGCCTGCTGTTCTCCGTCAAGGAGTCTGGGGTCGCCACTTGCCTCGACGCCAAGACAGGGCAAGTCGTTTGGAAGGAACGGCTGGGCGGCACGTATGGGGCATCCCCGGTGCTGGCCGAAGGCCGGCTATACTGCCTGGCCGAAGACGGCACGACCGCGGTGATCGCTGCCGGCAGGGAGTTCAAACTGTTGGCGAAGAACTCCCTCGAAGGCCCGTGCAAGGCATCTCCGGCAATCTCCGGGGGGCGGATCTTCATCCGCAGCCAAAGCTCGTTGTTCTGCGTTGGTGGGCGCGTTGGCAGTTCCATGGCAGGCCGCCGAGAGTGAAAGCGGACTGGTGGCACTCCCACCGGGTGGCGCGGTCCGTATCCGAGCAGGCGGTTGATGTCCGAATCGCCGGACTTCGCAACAGGTTGGGAGCCCTCGGGAACCTGATCGAAACTATGCGTGGTGCGGGGTATCGCTTCAAGATTTGGTCTGGCAGGAACTCCAACTGCTTCTTGTCGGTGCCAAAACAAAAACGCCCTTCGCAGATGAGTCGGAGACCTGCCAACGGCGAGGAGCGGAACATGACCCATGCCCACAACCCGCAGTTCTGACGGGTACGGCGCGGTGTACCCGGTAGACTTCATCGGTCCTGCTTTCCTTGGCTCTCCGCCAATTATCAGGGCCGGAAACCGGGGCTTGGGGCGAGAGCCAGTGTCCCTCCGACTTGAGGTTTGATTCCCGCCAAGGAACCGCCCCTGCTGGGTGGGTTTTCCTGCTGGTTCTAACGCAACACTAACAATCGAATTGGCCTTTCTTATAGGTGGGCCTTGCTGGCGGGGCGGAAGTCCTTACAATAAGGCAATTGTCGCCTAACGTGTCGCTAACCGTGTGAGCCGGAGGAATCGGCCCGTCACAGAGAGAGGGAGCTTTCCCCGACGCCAGGGAGAAAGCCGCCAATGACCGAAGAGCTTCTCGAAGCGGAACCAACCGCAGTCCCGACGGACAGTAAGTGGATCATCGGGGTCTCCCCGGATCAACCCGTGTGCGAGGTGGCAGGTCGAGTTCTCGACGCTCGCCTCAAAGCCGTTTGCCACGCTCTTCCCCTCGCCGCCGAGAAAAGTGACGAGGATGTGGAACACGTCCACCAGCTTCGGATCGCCGTTCGGCGGGCCGTCGAAGCCGTGCGGGTCTTCTCCGGCCTGATCGAAGAGGCCAAGGTCGGTGCGCTGCGGGATCGCTTGCGGCGGATTCGGCTGGCCGCTGACGATGCTCGTAACTGGGACGTGATGGCCGAGAGGTTCTCTCACGGTGGTGGCATCCCGGCCAAGTTCCTGGAGCGGATCAAAGCCCGGCGTCGAGAAGTCCAGGGGCCGATTGTTGCGGTCTACCAGGAAATTATGGCCGATGCCTGCGAGGCGAAGATCGAGCCGTTGGTCCAGGAAGTCGAATCCCACCGCCAGGGCGATGGGAAGCGGCGGTTTGGACAAGAGGCTCCTCAGTACCTCGCTCCCGTCGTCAAAAAGTTTTTCAAGGCCGCAACGTCGGACCTCACCACCGACGATTCGTTGCATGGCCTTCGTATCCGCACGAAGAAGCTGCGGTACACGATGGAGATTGTGGCCGTGGCCTTTGATTCCTCTTTCCGCAAGAAGCTCTATCTCCAGGTGACGCTTTTCCAGGACTTGTTGGGAACCGTCAACGATCACGCCACGGCGAAAACGCTGTTTGGGAATTGGCTCTCGAAATCTGAGGATGCCCAGCAGAAGGCTTTCTTGGAGGGGCTGTTGCTGGCAGAAGAGCGGGCAGCAGAGGATCTCCGAGCAGCATTCCTGGCGACGTGGACGCCGAAGGTCGTGTCCGGCCTGAAGCGGCAGTTCCGGCCCTACCGAGTATGAATCCTCGGTCTTCGTTGTCGGATCTGGAGCATGACCGGCCGGATTACAAAAGAGCAGGGCTTACCGGGTCCGTTCTTCCGTTTCGACACCGTCCGCCTTCATCCCTCATCCATCTGGTGGGGCTCGCTCCGCTCGAAGCACCCTGCTTCTACGGCGGCTTCGGCAGCACGAGGTTCTCGCGGATCAACTGCTGCAGCTCGCGGGGATCGGTACGGTGGAGGCGGTCGAGGACCTGCTCCCAGCGCTCGGCGAAGTTGCCGGCGGGGTCGCGGGGCTGCTGCTTGAAGAGCCGGTCGAAGGCCCGCTTCCGCTGGCGGTATTCGTCCTGAATGTGGCGGAACCGCTCGAGGAAGGCGTCGAGGTAGGCGTCGGCGAAGGGCTGGCAGCGGGCGACCCAGGCGGCGCGGTCGTTGATGGGGGTGGCATATTCGGCGGCGAAGCGGCGGAGATTGGTCGAGTAGTCGACGAAGGTCGAGGTGTGGTCGGCCAGCACGATCTCCAGCGGCAGGCCGTCGGCGTCTTCCACGAGCACTTCGTCGCCGTCGTCGAAGACCACCCGGCCGTTGATCTCGCAGCGGCCGACGATGATGTTCGGCGCGGCGGCCCAGCCCAGGTGGCGGGCGAAGCGCAGGGCGAACTCCTCGCGCTGGAAGCGCTCGGCGGGGATCTTGTCGGTGGCCATGCCGTAGACGTACTCCCGCTCGAAGTAGGGCGAGCGGATGAGGATGCCCGGTTCGTCGGACCGCGGGCCGCGGTAGATCTCCGGCAGCTTGCGGGCGGAGATCCGGGGCGGGAGGTTCATGCCGATCTGGCGGCATGCCAGCCGCCGGTCGAGGATCAGCTCCGTGTAGGCTTCCGACTCGCGGATGGCCGTGAGCAGGTCCTTGCCCTCGTCGAGGTTCTCGCGGACGCCCCATTTCTGCATGCGGATGATCTTCACGATCTGCTGGGGGTTGTCGCGCTGCTTCATCTCGGTGACGTAAACGTCGCGGCGGCCGTGGTAGGCGGGCCGTTTGGAGAGCGAGCCGACGATGCGGCCGATATTGACGTACTCCAGGTCGCCGTACTCGCGGACGGCGTTGAAGATGAAGCCCCGCGACTTCTCCACCCAGGACTGCTCGATTTCCGGGCTGACGCCCTCCAGCCGCTCCTCCATCACCGGATCGAAGATCAACTCGCCCTGTTCGATGCGGACGCCGGGGAGCCATTCGACCTGCAGGAAAAACTCCGAACTCAGTCCCAGAAGCGTCTCCTCGGGGATCGCCTGGTCGGCCTGGCCGAGGATCGCGGCAACCATGGCGTTGCGCCATGCGCAGTTTTCCGGGTCGTCGCGCCGCAGCTCGGGCCGCACCTCCTCGCGGAATTCCTGGCAGAGCGCGAGATAGGCCGTACGCAGGCCCGCGGCGTCGAGTGCGGCGAAGTCGTGCGGCACGAGCGCGGCCTTCGTGAAGCCGGTGTGGCCGCCGGGGCTAACAGACGCCACGCCGGCCGGTTCGCTGCCGCCGTTAGCCCCGGCGGCCACGCCGGCGGCGAAGAAGGAGATTTCCGGGCAGCCCAAGCGATTGGTCCGCGCGGAGTAGGTCTTGATCTCCAGGAGGTACTTGCGGAGCTCTTCATCGTCCAGCGTGCCGAGCTGGGCGAACTCGTGGCAGGTGAGGTAGCGCGTGCCGGTGGCCTTGCCAAAGTAGTAGATTTCCCGGCCGGCGATGCCGATACGGCTGCCGGCGATCAACTGCTTCATTTCCTCGGGCGAACGGGGCAAGGGTGCAATCCGCCAACACTCGCCCCGCCGCTTCAGGGCCTCGCGGACCTTGGGATCGACCACGAAGAGGAACTGCACCCGCCGTTTCGAGACCAACTCCTGGAGGACCTCGTCGGCCTTGAAGGCCAAGGGCATGTTGGCCGAGTCGGGCCGGATGAGGATCGTCTGGTCTTCTACCACCAGGTCCACGGCGCTATCGAACAAGGCCGACTGCTCCTCGGCCGGCAGCGGCGGCTGGCCTTGCTGGCGACGTTGGCTCTGCAGCAAGTCGAGGAAGGCGATCCGCTGTGTGGCATGGATCCCCGGCAGGGTGACGATCGTGTCGGCAAAGGGGAAGACGGTCGCGATCCGCGACTTCAGCCGCCCGTCCGCATCCTTGGCCAGCGGATGCTCTCCGATGATCGTGGGCATGGGTTGCTCCTTAGTGGCGAGTGGCGAGACAAGTAGGGTGGGACAAGCTCGCGCAAGCGAGCGCCGGCCCACCATTTCCGCCGGCTCTTGGTGGGCCGGCGGCCGCCACGGCGGCCTTGTCCCACCCTACTTGCCGGAATGTTATTCCTTGCCGATCCTCAGTCCGCCGGCACACAGCGGCAGTGGGCCCAGGCGCGAAGTTGTTCGACGTGCTCGCGCATCAGGACCGACAGCGGCTGCGTGGCCTGCATGGCAGCCAGGAGATGCTCGGTCGTACACTCGCTGTTGGCGGAAAAGGCCAGGTACAGTCCCGAGACGATGCCCTGCTCGATCTCGGCGCCGCTGAAGCCGTCGGAAGCGGCGACCAGCCGGCCGATGTCGAACTGCAACTTGTCGCGGCGACGCTTGCGGAGGTGGATGGCGAAGATCGCCTCGCGGTCGGCCGGACCGGGCAGGTCGACGAAGAAGATCTCGTCGAAGCGGCCCTTGCGCATCAGCTCCGGCGGGAGCTGGTCGATGTTGTTGGCCGTGGCGATGAGGAAGATCGGCGCGCTGTGGTCCTGCATCCAGGTCAACAGCGTGCCGAACATCCGCTGCGAGAGGCCGCCGTCGGCCGAGTCGCTCGAGGCGGAGGCGAAGGCCTTTTCGATCTCGTCGATCCAGAGCACCACGGGGGCCATGGATTCGGCCTGCTGGAGCGCCTCCCGCAGGCGGGCTTCGCTCTCGCCGATGAACTTCTGGTACAAAACGCCTGGGTCCATCCGCAACAGCGGCATCCGCCAGGCCGAGGCGACCACCCGCGCAGAGACTCTTGCCACATCCCTGCACCCCCAACAGCAGCATCCCCCGCGGCGCGTCGAGGCCGAACTCGCGGGCCCGCACGGAAAAACCCTCGCGGCGGAGGTTGAGCCACCGCTTGAGGTGCCGCAGCCCGCCCATGTCGTCCGGCGAGACGTTGGCAGTGATCGATTCCAGGCAGCCCAGCGTTCCCAGCCGAGCCCGTTTGGCTTCCATGATCTTCGGCAGTTGAGCGCCGTCCAGTACGCCGTCGTCGTGGATCGCCGCCGAGACCAGCCGCGCGGCCTCTTCGCTGGTCAGCCCGCGGAGCATTTGCACGAGTTGCTCCATCTCGCGCTGGGTGAGCCGGGCCTCGATCTTCTCCAGGCTCCGCCGCTTGGCCTCGCGAAACGTGCTGCGGACGACCTCCGTCAGCTCCTCCTCGTCCGGCCAGCCGATGTCGAAAGGGACCGTCAACCGCCGCAGCTCCGGCGGCAGGCCCAGCGCCTCGACCAGGACCATGCTCCAGAGGCGACTGTCGGGCGAAAAATAGAGATCGCGGAGGTGCCGGACCACCATCGGGTCGCGGCAATGCGGGCCGAGGTCCTTGAACAGGTAGAGCGTCGCGCCGGCGGTCAGCTTCACTTGCTCCAGGGCCTGCGGAAGCTTGCCTGGCCCGACCAACTGCTTGCCCGGCGGACGCGATTCCACCAAGCCCTCGGTGAGCGACCACTCCACCAGCGGCAGCGAGATCCGGCCGGCCACCTCGCGAACCAACTCCACCGCTCGGGGCTCGTCCGGGGTCTGCATCGAGATGATGGGGTTGCCGGCCTGGATCAGCAGCCGGAGGCTATCCATTTTCATACTACCCAAGGTAATCCAGGGCCGTCGCTGCCGCTAGAGCGCCTCACGGCCAAAAGGAATCGGCGGCTGTCGCGCCTGCCGCAACGGCACGCAGGCCGCTGCCTGCGGGATGAACCGGTTGACGGGCTTACGGCCCACGCGTAAGCTGGAGGCTCTTACGGCCCTTTGCCGGGGTAGTTGGTCGCCGCGCGGTGCAACGATGCCGATTCCTTTTCAGTGTCCCTTCTGCGGCTCGCGGACGTTGGTGCCCGAACAATACGCGGGCCAGAGCGGTCCTTGTGCCAGTTGCGGCAAGCCGATCACCGTTCCGCCGTTTACCGGCTACGCGCCGCCGAGGCCCATCGACCAGGATCCGATCGTGCGGATGCTGATCCCCATAGGCCGCTCGGGATGGGCGATCGCCGCGGGCTACGCGGGACTCTTCTCTTTGCTCTGCTTCCCTGGCCCGCTCGCCCTGATCTTGGCAGTGGTCGCCATTCGCGACATCAAGCGGCATCCGGAAAAACACGGCATGGGCCGGGCGATCTTCGGCCTGGTGATGGGCATCCTCGGCACGCTCGGCCTGGGATTCGCGCTACTCTATTGGCTTGAGAACGCCTGGCGAAGGTAGCGCGGTCACGGATCGAGATCGTAGACGCGGTGGGTTTTGGAAAGTTGGGCCCCCCCTTTTCCAAGCTGCCGCGGGAGAGGGTGTTGGACTCGGCCACCCAAGAGAACTCGCCCTCCTGGATGCCCCAATCGAGCACCTTGGGGACCAGTCCGCCCGCCAGCACCAGCCCCACGCCCATCAACTGGTATTCCGGCAGAGTGTTGGCAGCGACGATTCGCATCCGGCGGATCTTCCGCTTGTTCCATAAGAGGCGGAAGGCCCCGAAAGGAAAGAGGCGGCCGTCGATTTTCTTGATCCGCGGGTTGTAGTCGGGCAATGCGAAAACGGCGCCCACCATCCGCCCGTCGATCTCGGCCGCCACGGCCAGCTCGGGAACGATCATGAAGCTCAGTCCCTTGGCCATGTGCAACATTTCCGCCGAGCTGAGCGGCACGAAGTTCCAATGAGCGACCAGCGAGCGATTGTAAATCTCCAGGAAGGCCCGCACGTCCTCCACGAACCGCTTCTTGTTCAGGGGGCGAAGCCTGATGCCGTAGCGCTCTTGGATCTGTTCCGCCACCCGCCCGCGCTTCGCAACGACTTCCCCCAGCTTGGAGATGTTGCCGGTGAACGAGTAGAGGTCCTGCACCTGGTGGAACCCGCAGCCCTCGATCAGTTTGCCGTAGTAAGGGGGGTTGTAGGGGATCAGGAACGTCGGCGGCGTGTCGAACCCATCCACCAGCAGGCCGATCTCATAATTCAGCGCCGGGCTCAAGGGGCCGCGGAGGCGGTGGATGTCGCGATCGGCCAGCCACCCCCGGGCGGCGTCGAACAGGCCCGCCGCCACCGTAGCGTCGTCCACGCACTCGAAAAACCCAAAGCAGCCCCGCCGCTCCCGGAACTTCTCGATGTAGCCCTGGTCCACGATCGCCGCGATCCGGCCGCAGAGCTGGCCCCCACGGTAAGCCAAGAACGTCTGAATCTCGTTCCGCTCGTAGAAGGGATGGTGCTTGTAGCCGACCATCTCTTTCAAATTGGCCGCAAGGGGGGAATCCAGTTCGGGTCGTTGCGGTACAGATCCCAGGGAAACCTGAGGAAGGCCCGCTTCTGCAAGCGTGACGCCACGGGCCGCACGACAAGATCGGACATGGCAACGCACTCTCGGAAAAAACGATGGGACGCTATGGCTTGGCTTCGCTAAGTTGACTCTTGGGGGCGGGCGCACCACGAAGCAGTCCTTCGGTGCTAAGGTCTTCGTCGACCTCGGGCCAATCAATGCCGTACCCACCCCCCGATGGCTCCCGGTGGTCTCGCTGCTTCGGCGTGGCGTTCAATAATCTCGGATACCACACCATTGGCACCGTAATGGTCCGGCCATCCATGAGATCAACACTCAAGGTGTCGTCGTCCGAGCGGACAGATTTCACCCGTTCGTCAGCGGTCGCCGCGAAAATACCCATTCCATGCCTCCAGCAGTTCACGTTGGCGTTGCAACACCAATTGTTCGATGTTAGCAGGCCCACAGCCGGACAACAAGTGCAGTACGTAGGTTATGCTTCAGCATAACGTCTTATGGAGCAGGGTGTTATGCTGAAGCATAACCTACGGTTTGCGAGCGACGACGACGGAGTTCATGTCTTCGCTCCTTACCCGCACCGCCACATCGACGAAACCGGCGGCCTGGAGATCGTCGCGGAACTCGTCGAAGGTGAACGTGCCGCCAGTTTCGGTGTTGACCAGCATGTTGAGGGCGAAGAGGGCCCCGGCGACGGGCCGGGTCCGGCAAGGGTCCATGAGCATGTCGCGGATACCGATCCGCCCACCGGTTGCCAGCGCCCGGAATACCTTGGCGAAAAGATCGCGGTTGTGGCCTCGGTCGTGCTGGTGGACGATGGCGCTGACCCAGGCGAAATCAGCCCCGCCGGGCAACTCGTCGGCGTAGAAGTCGCCGGCCACCAACCGCACCCGCGAAGCGATCTCCGTGTTGCCGATCCGCTCCCGGGCCTGCTCAATTGCGTCGGGCAGGTCGAAGATCGTGGCCGTCGCCTGCGGCACGGCCCGCAACAGCGCCAACGTCCACGTGCCCGAGGCCCCGCCAACGTCCAATAGCTTCGCAAACTCCAGCGGCATCAGCCGGCCGACCAGCTCGTCCGCCACCAGAGCGGAGACCGAGTGCATGGCCGCGATGAAGGCCGCCCGGTCGGCCTCCGCCCCGCGGATGCTCGCCTGCCGCACCGCCGGCTTGCCCGAGCGGACCACCGCCGCCAGTTGTGCCCAACTCCGCATGACGCACATCATGTGCCGGACCATCGGCAAGAGGGTCTGCGGGCTGCCTTCCACCAACAGCGGACGCATCGGCTCGGGCACCGCATAGCTCTGCTGCCGTTTGTCCAGCAGTCCCAACGCGGCCAAAGCGTCCAAGAGTATCTGCATCGCCCGCATGTCGCAAGAAAGCTTCGAGGCGATCTCGCCGGCGGTCATCGCCCGGCCGCCCAGGGCCGTGTACAGGTCGAGCTCCGCCGCCGCGCCCAGCACGCAGCTCACGTTGAAACTGGTCGCCATTTCCAGCAGTTTGCGCGAATCGGGTGGGGAGGAAGTCATGGGGCGAATCCTCGCGTGAGACTAACCAGTGGAGTGAAAGCACGTACTATAGCATAACGTGACGCCGGAATGAATCGGCGGCCGGCGGACGGCGGACGGCGGGAGGGGCACGATGATTCTGCGACGACATCGGGCTACAACGCCATGAGACGGAAGGCATCGCATGGCCGCATTAACGGCCGACGCTATGCCCGGGCAGTCGGCTCAGCATGTAACGGCGATTGCAATCGACCTGTCCTAGAAGGTGATCTTGTCCAGCTCAGGATGGTCGCCGGTTGGGATGACGCGATTCATCAGGAAGCCGACCTGGTGGAAGCCGGCGCCCATGGGATGGACGTACTTCGCCTTGGCGGCGATCCACTTCATAGAGTGTTCCCAGCGGAGGCCGAGGACCACTTGATCGAATCCCCGCGGCTCGTTGGTCACCACGGCGACCCCTCGCGTGGAGAACCCTTTAGTCACCGCGGGGAACATCCGCTCGACGATCGGCTTGCCATTCTTCACGGGGACCAGCAGGATCACGACGGTCAAACGCACGCGGGGTTCGTCCCGTGGCCCCTCGCTGAGCGACTCCAGCGCCGCGCAGTTGTTGTTAATCAGCTTGGCCATGAAGCTCTGGATTTCCAAGTCGCGACGTTTGCTGAACAATGGCACCTTCACTCCTCCATCTTTCCAGTTCTGCCCAGAAAGTATAGGTCAGAGGTGAACGACCGTACTCTTGGCGGACGCAACAACCGGGTCGGAAAACCCACCCTACGATGCCAAGGGTCCCTCCCTGTCTTCTACATCGTTAAGGGGGTAAGTTAGGTTGTTGTGCTGGTTCCCGCCGTACTTCCTCCGTTACGCCCCTGCGAGACCCGTCCGGCCTGACCTGTTGCAGCTTACGCCTGGGTCGGCGAGCTGGTGCCGGGCTGGACCGCGGGGATCTCGAGCGTGAAGCGGCTGCCACGGCCGGGCGCGCTATCGACCAGGATCCGGCCGCCGTGCTCGCTGATGATCTTCTGGCTGACCGCCAGGCCCAGGCCGGTGCCGCGGCTGCCTTTGAAGGAAACAAAGGGGCTGAAGAGCTTGCCGAGGTGCTCCGCCGGGATACCCGGCCCGTTGTCGCTGACGAGCACCTGGAGCCGGGCCGTCTCGGGCAGGTAGAAGGTGGCGACTTCGACCCGTCCCCCCAGTGTGCCCTGGCCCTCTTGCGAGGTTTCCGCCGCGGCGTCGATGGCGTTGGTCACCACGTTGAGCGCGGCCCGGTGAATCCCTTCGGGATCGAAGACCAGCAGGGGCATCGGCTCGCCGGGCCGGTAGTGCAGCTCGACGCCGAGATCCTTGGCCCGGGACTGCATCAGCTCCACGACCTCGGTCGCGACCTGATTGAGGTTCGAGGCCGTCAGGTCGGGCTCGCGCTCCTTGCTGAAGGTGAGCATGTCCAACACGAGCTGGGAGATCTTGTTCTGGTTCTTGTCGACGATCGCCCAGCCTTTTTGGACTACCGATTCGTCGTGCTCGGCGAGCCCCATCTCGATCAGGTAACTGCCGCCGCGGATGCCCTGGAGGATGTTCTTGATATGGTGGGAAAGGCTGGCCACGGTCTGCCCGATGGCCGCCAACCGCTCGGCCTGGACCATGGCGGAGTAGTAGCGGGTATCCTCGACGGCTAGCGCCGCCTGGTGGGCGATGGCGATCAGCAACTTGAGGTGGTCCTCGGTAAACTTGTTGGACCCGCCTTTGCGGAAGATGTCGTGGGCTGACGTTGAGGTATCGATGTAGATCACGCCGACCACGCCATAACGGCCTTGCATGGGAGCGCAGATCGCCTCGCGGATCCCCATCCGCACGATGCTCGCCGCCGGGTTCCAGCGGTCGTCCTGGCGGGCGTCGCTGGTCAGCACGCCCTCGTTCTTCTCCATCACGTAGTCCAGGATGGTCTTGGAAATGGTGATCTTCTCCTCGGCGCGGACGCCCTTGCGGGTGCGGCGGACCTTGGGGGTCAACTGCTTGGTGTCCGGGTCCAAGAGCATCACGCAGCCGCGGTCGGCCTCGACCCACTCGAAGACCAGATCCATGATCCGTTGCAAGAGCTGGTCGATGTCCAGCGTGTGGCTCACGGCCAGGGCCGTGCGGTACATCACCTGGAGGTTGCTCCTGGCGCGGGCCAGCCAGGAGGTCTGCGGCGCCTCGACGTCGCCCTGCAAGATACGGCTCCCCTCCTCGTGCGTCAGCGAGCGGATGATCCGCGACTCGTCCCCGGAGATCTGCGGCGAGGAGATGTCGATCTTTGCGGCGAGGTCTTCGCCGGCGTCCTCGGTGGGGCCGGTGAAGAGCATCAGCGTGCCGCCGATCTGCACCTGATCGCCGCTGGCCAGCGTCGAGCGCTGTACCCGCTTGCCGTTGACGAAGGTCCCGTTGGAGCTGTTCAGGTCGGTGAGGGTGAAGACGCCGTCCTGGACGCGGATATCCGAGTGCTGGCGGGAGACTTCGGTATCGTGGAGTTGGATGACATTGGAGACGTCCCGCCCCAGGCTGATCGACGGACCTTGCAACTCGAAGCGGGTCCCTTGATCGTTGCCGCGGATCACGAACAAAGAAGGCACGGCAGTCACTCCGAGAATCGCGCCTTCAGACACCCCGAGACGACAGTCCCGCCGTCAGGCGCTGCGGGCCAAGGCTCGCTCGGACGCATCCAGCAATTCTTCGATTCTACGGATCAACGGCCCATAGTGGTAGGGCTTGGCCACGATTTCTGCCGCTTTCAGGGCAGGCTTGCCTGGACGAACGCTCCCCAGAACCACCAAGGGCGTCTGCCGCTTTGCCGTTTCACGGGCGAAGGGCTCGCAAAGCACCTCGGGGGGGGATTCGTTGACCTCCAGGTCCAGCACGATCAGGTCAGGCTGGTGTTCCCGCGCCAGCTCCAAGCCTCGTTGGGCTTGACTGGCCGCAAAAATTCGCCAACCTCGCCGCTCCAACGCGGTCGTTAGTACCTGCCGGGTCTCTTCCGAACGGTCAATGACCAACACGCAACGATGGGGGACCAAGTTGTTACCCTCCGTGGCCTTCTTCCGGCGGACTTCCTTGTCCACCTGGCGCCTATTGGCCCACAGGTTGGGGTGCGAGGATAGCGTTCCTTGCCCTTCGTGTCAAAGCGAATTGTTGCTCCCCGAACTCGGATTTCTCACCACACAGGGAGAATTACCGACCGCGTGCCGGCCAGCGTAGCATGGGCATTCCTGCCCGTGTGGTGCAGAAAACACGGGCAAGAATGCCCATGCTACGCCGGTTATGCTTTAGCATAACATAATGCCTTATATGGTAAGGCGTTATGACAGCGCTATCCGACCTTCTCCGTGGCCATCCAGGGGTTGGGCCAATCGCCCCAGTGATCGAGATAGCGCCGATAGGCGGCCGCCTGGTCGGCCCGCGCTTCCAGCCATTGCCGGACCTCGTTGACCAGGGCCTGCTCGACTTCCAGCGTGAGCTGACCGACCACCACCCGGGACCGCAGGAAGACGAAATAGGTGTCCAGCACGTCGCAGCGGCAGTAGTCGTTGATCTCCGCCAGCCGGCCGCCCTCGTACATGTCCTGGACCATGTGCCCCTGGACGTCCATCTTGCCGGGCTTACCCAGCAGGTTCGCTGCCAGATTCAGCCCGCCGTGGAAACGGCTAGAGCCGAAATTGGTCAACAGCTCGCAAAGGTCGATGTGCGACTGGGTGTTGTAGCGGTTCCGCGGCTGCTCGTTGGGCCGGGCTCCCAGGGCGAACCACGCCGGGACGCTGATCCCATAGCGAAAGGCGGCCAACTCCAACAGCGGCAGGTCGAAGGCACGGCCGTTGAAGCTCACCAGCGTCGGCCGGCGATAGCGCTCCCAGCCCCGCCAGAAGTTCTCAGCGATTACGTGCGGACGGAATTCGGGCTCGTCCAACACGACCACGTCCAAGAGGTGAAAGTCGCCGGTCACCTTGGCCACGGCCACCGAGATCGGCACCTGGTACGAGTAAGGGATGAAATCGTTCTCGTACTTCTCCATCAGCTCTGCCCGGTATTGGCGGACCGCCTCCTGGGGCACCATCGCCTTTTCCGGATAACGGAGCCGGGCGACCAGCTCGGCGTCGGCCACGCTCTCGATGTCGAAGACCAGGTACTGGACGGCGGGAGCCACGAGTTCTACTTGCTGAGCGTGGAGGCGGACTTCTCCTGGCTGCGTTGGTTGGCCACCTGGACGGCCACGGCCGAAACGTGCATTGCGGCCTGAATCTCCTGGGGGGTGAAGTAAGGCCGGGTGGAGCCGTCGGCGAAGCGGAGTTGCTTGGTGGCCAGTTTCTCCCAAGACAGATCGTTGTTCAGGTGCCAGGCGCAGACTTGGGCGACCCGCTGGTTGATCTGTCCCTTGCCGAGCATTTCGCAGACCTCGCGGACGCCGGTCTGGGTGGTGTAGTCGTCGATGGGCTTGATAGTGTAGGGGATAGCCGCACGGGGCTCGCCTTTACCGTAATCGAGGCAGACGGTAGGGACGGCCTTCAATTGTCCGACCTTTTCCGGGGCGATGTTCATCATCCCACCCATGCCCATCCCACCCATGCCCATCCCGCCCATGCCCATTCCGCCCATCCCGCCGCCCACGGGTTGGGGCTGGTTGTTCCTGTTGTTGTTGTTGCGGGCGGGGGCGGCGGCTTGGGCCAGAATGGGCACCGCGGCGAAACCGTCGGGCAGCTTCACCGTCAGCGGCTTGTCAGTCTTGTTCTCGATCATCACCCGCAATTGCGAGGAGTCCTTGGGAATCACCTTCACGTCGACCTGGCCCTTGTCGATGGCCTGGAAGAGGTCGACGGCGTTGGTCTGATCGGCTTGCGCCGCCGGCGTCTTGGCGGCCCAGAGGACTTGCAGGACCAAGACCGCCGCCACCACCAGGCCCAGCCAAGCCAGACCCCAAGCGCGGTAAGCAGACCTCATGTTCGAATCCTCCGCTGCAAAGAAATGACAGACCTCGGCCCCAGTGGCGCCACCTGCCGTACCCTCTTAGCTTAGTCCGGCGAGTCAAAAAAGCCAAGCGAAAAAACCTTATGACCACCAGGGTGGTGGAAATACCGATGGACGGACCGTCCTCGACACCCCACAGCAGGGTGTAATGTCCCCGCTAGGGCATGGCACCCGTCCATCGAAGATCGACGGAGCATTAGCCCTGCTTGTTGAGCGTGGAACCGGACTTGTCCTTGTCCTGGGCCCGTTGCTTGGCCGCCTCGACGGCCGCGGCCGAAATCTTCATCGCCGCCTGAACCTCCTTGGAGGTGAAGTAAGGCCGGGTAGAACCATCGGCGAAACGGAGTTGTTTGTCGGCCAGTTTCTTCCAGGTCAGACCGTTGTTCAAGTGCCAGGCGCAGGCCTGGGCGACCCGCTGGCTGACCTGTCCCTTGCCGAGCATCTGGCAGACCTCGCGGACGCCGGGCTGTGTGGTATACTCTTCCAGCGGCTTGATGGCGTAGGGGATGGCCGCGCGGGGCTCGCCTTTGCCGTAGTCGAGGCAGACGGTGGGGACAGCCGTCAATTGGGAGACCTTCTCCGGGGCGATGTTCATGAAGTTACCCATAGGCCTGCCCATTCCAGGCATGCCCATCGCAGGCACCATTCCAGGCAAACCCATGCCAGGCCCGCCCACCCCGCCGCCCACGCCTTGGCTTTCCGGCTGGGGCTTCTTCCTGGCGCTGGGCAGCGCGGCGTTCTGAGCCAGAATAGGCACGGCGGCGAAGGCATTGGGCAGCTTCACCGTCAGCGGCTTGTCGGTCTTGTTCTCGATCATCACCCGCAATTGCGAGGAGTCCTTGGGAATCACCTTCACGTCGACCTGGCCCTTGTCGATGGCCTGGAAGAGGTCGACGGCGTTGGCCTGATCGGGCTGCGCCGCCGGCGTCTTGGCGGCCAACGGGACTTGCCAGATCAAGACCACCCCCATCACCAGTACCAGCCAAGCCAGAGCCCATGCACGGCAAGCAGACCTCATGTGCGAATCCTCCGCTGCAAAGAAAAGACACGCTTTGGCCGAATGGCGCCACCCACCGTACCATTCAACCTAGACCGGCGAGTCAAAAAAGCCAAGCGAAAGGTCGTCGCGTAGCGACGCCATGATGGTAGCCGTGGGTTTTAACCCACGAATCGGGTCGCCTGATATTGCCCCGTCGCGTAGGGACGGTTGAAATGATGCCTCGTGCCAACGGGCAGACCGGCCATTTCAATCGTCGCTACGCGACGAACGGAAGGTGCGGGCCATACGTTCCGTGGGTTAAAACCCACGGCTACCTTCGCATCGTCGCTTCGCGACGTGGACTACCCGCCACTCGAGTCAACTGAATAAACATCAAGGAATATGTCAGAAACCAGATGAACGGTTGCTCAGTGTGCGATTCCCCCGCCGGCTTCCACGGGCTCGCGATCACCGTAGAAGCTGTAGAGCACGGGCATCAGGTAGCGGGTCAGCAGCAGGGTCGTGATCATCCCGCCCACGACCACGATCGCCAGCGGACGCTGGGTCTGGGAACCGATCTGCTCGACCCAGCGAAAGGCGCCCGTCTCGCCCCAGGCGGGACGCAGCGCCACCGCCGCCGGCAGCAGTCCGAGAATCGCGGTGAGGTCCGTCATCAGCATCGGTCTGAGCCGCTTCTCCGCCCCTTGCAGGATCGACTCGTGCAGGGAGAGCCCTTGGCGGCGATGGTTGTTGAAGTACGAGATCAACAGCAGGCCGTCCATGATGGCCACGCCGAACAACGAGATGAATCCCACGCCCGCGGAAATGCTGAAGTGCGTGCCCGTCAGCCAGAGGGCCCAAATGCCTCCCAGCGACAGCGCGATGACGTTGGACAACACGGCCAACGCATCCAGCAGCGAGCGGAAGGCGATATACAAGAGGATCAGGATCAGTCCCAGGGACACCGGAATGATGAACATCAGGCGCCCTTCGGCTTGTTCCATCTCCTCGAACTCACCGCTCCAGATCGTGTGGTAGGGCGAGTTGGGAGGGAACAGCCCCGCGGTCTCGGCGCGGGCCTGGGCCACGGCGCCGGCCAGGTCGTGGCCGCGGCCGCGGACGCTGAACTTCACGGCGATCAGCCGGTGCCCGTCCTCGCGGTAGATGGTGGAGGCGCCGGAGCGGACGAAATCGCCGTGAGTATCCGGCTTCCCCTCCTCGTCCAGCGGAGTGACCAGGTCGCCCAGGCGGCGGCGGGGGACGCTGCTGGTGTCGTTGTAGGTGCCGCCGAACTGGCTGCCCGTCTTGGAGGGCATGACCACGCTGGTCCCCACGGTGGAAACGCCGGTGCTGGCGCCGGTTTGGGGCGTTTGCGCCGTGCTGGGCACGTAGCCGGAGGTCGTCTGGTTGTTGGTGATCTCCACGGGGATGTTGAGGATCGCCTCGGCGCTGTTGCGGAGGGCGGCGGGCCAGCGGAGGCTGATGTCGAAGCTCTTCTCGCCCTCGATCATCTGGCTTAGGGCCTTGCCGCCCACCGCAGCCTGCACCACGCTTTGCACGTCGTTGACGCTCACGCCCCACCGCTGGCACTTCCGCCGGTCCACGGGCAGCTCCAGGTTGGGCTGCCCCTTGATGTGGACGATCCCCGCGTCCTCGATGCCGGGGATGCCGTCGAGCACCGACTTGGTCTTCTCGGCCAGCCGCTCCAGCTCGTCGAGATCGGGGCCGACGATCTTCACGGAGTTGTCACCCTTGATCCCCGAGAGCGATTCCATGACGTTGTCGCGGATGTTCTGCGAGAAGTTCCAGTCCACGCCGATCAGCACCTGGGACAGTTTCGCGTCCATCTCCTCGACCAGCTCCGCCTTGTCGCGGGGCCGCCGGGGGCCGAAGATCCTCGCCAGGCCCGTGCGAGGCTTGACCGCCGGCCAGTCCTTTTGCGGTTTGACGTTGACGAAGAACTCGACGTTGAAGAAGCCCGACTCATCGGTGCCGTCGTCCGGGCGGCCCAACTGGGTGACGATGGTGTCCACCTCGGGATACGTCTTCATGATCGCGCGGGCGGTCCGCACTTTGGCTGAAGTCTCGTCCAGGGAGATGTTCACGGGGAAATCGCCGCGGATCCACAAGTTGCCCTCTTCCAGCTCGGGCATGAACTCGCGGCCGATGCAGGGCGCCAGGCAGGCGGTCGCCACCAGGAGCGAAACCATCACCGCCAAGGTGGCCCAGCGGTAGTTGAGGCAGACCCGCAGTTGCCTCAGGTAGCTGGTCTTCAGCCAGCGAACCAGGAAGTTGTCGCGCACTGGGCGGAAGCGGCGGAAGAAGAAGAGGCACAGCACGGGCGAGAGCAGCATCGCCAGGAGCAGCCCGCCGGCCAGGGCGAAAGCGTAGGTCTCGGCCATGGGACCGAAGAGCTGCCCCTCCGGCCCGGTCATGGCGAACAGCGGGATGAAGGCGCAGACCATGATCGCGGTGGAGAAGAGCAGCGCGCGGTCGATCTCACGGACCGAGCTGAGGATCCGCTCCCGCAGCGGCATCCCGGCGCCGACCCCCGAGGCGACGTGCCGGTAGATGTTCTCCACCACGATCACCGTCGAATCCACGATAATGCCGAAATCCACGGCGCCGATCGACAACAGGTTCGCCGACTGGCCTCGCAGGTACAGCGCGGCGAAAGCGAACAACAGGGCCAAGGGAATGTTGATCGCCACGATCAGCGCCGTCCGCACGTTGCTGAGGAACATCAGCAGCACGCAGGTCACCAGGAGCATCCCCAGGAGCAGGTTCTCCCGGACCGTTTCCGTGGTGACGTGGATCAGGTCGGTGCGGTCGTAATAGGTCTCGATCCGCACGCCCGGCAAGAGCCGGCCGGGATGCTCGTTGATCTGGCGGACCGTCCTCTTGACGTCGGCCAGCGCGGGCAGCGACTGCTCGTGCTGGCGCATGAGCACGATGCACTGCACCTTGTCGTCTTCATCGAGCCATTGGACGTTGCCCCGGGCATCGCGAAGATCTTTGCCGTGGGCGTCCTTCTTCGGCCGGCAGACGCCGACCTTGCCCAGCCGCGTCTGATGGCCGACCACGACGCCCTCCCGGCCGATCTCTTCCGGGCGCACCAGCGGGCCGCCCTCGACGACGTTGTCCACCTTGATCGGGTGGTTGTTGATCGACGTGATCACCAGGTCGCGGATCTCTTGCAGCCGCCGATTCTCCTCCGAGCGGAGAAAACCGGCCGCCGCGTGCGGGTCTTTCAGCCGGAACAGCTCTTTGGACTGCATGGGGTCCAGCCCGCCGCCGATCAGGCCGATGCTCCGCACGTTTTCCACCGTGGGGCCCTGGAAAAGGTAGTCGCCGCCCACGTTGGCGTTGCTGTTGGCCACCGCGCTTTGCAGCGCTGGCAGCGTGATCCCGTAGCGGCTCAGCCGCGCGGGGTCGGGATGGATCTCGTAGCGTTTCACCGTGCCGCCGAAACTGGTGACGTTGGCGATTCCCGACAGGCGGCGGAACTCGCGCTCCAGCGTCCAATCCTGCAGCGCCTTGAGGTCGTTGAGCGTGTAGATGTCGCGCCCCTGCCGGTCCTTATTCCAGAGGGAATAGCGGTAAATCTCGCCGATGGGACTTTCCGGAGAAATCTGCGGCTGCACGCCGGGAGGCAGCGGCTGGGTGAACTGCAAGCGATTGATCACCTCCTGCCGCGCTGCCCAGTAATCGACACCGTAATGAAACTGGATGAACAGGCTCGACAGCCCGAAGAGCGACTTGCTGCGGAGGCTTTGCAGCCCGGGCATCCCCGCCAGCGTCACCTCCAGGGGGATCGTCACCAGGCGCTCCATCTCCTCGCCCGAAGCGCCCGGGTTCTGTGCGATGACCTCGATCGTCGGCGGGGCGGGGTCCGGGTAGGCTTCCACGTTGATATGGAGAAAGGCGTAGCCGCCGCCGATGGCCAGCGCGACAACGAGCAACAGCACGACGAGCGGCTGGTGAACCGCCCAGGCGATGATCTTACGAACCAAGATGCAAACCTCAGAGATGCCTTGCTAAGGATCGGCCGAAGAACAACTTCCGGACTTGCCGTAGGACGGATTGCTAATCCGTCCAGAAATCACGGACGGATTAGCAATCCGTCCTACGGAGCGGACCGTGCTATGGCTTCCGTGTCTTGGCGGCCGCCAGCAGATCGTCCAGAGCCGCTCTCAACTGGATTGCCGAGCCGGCCACGACCCGCTCGCCGGGACGCACCGGCTGCAAGCCCCGTGCGGACTGCTCCGGCGTGACTTCCGCGCGGACGTACACCTCCTTCGGCATCCGGCGGACCACGGCCACGTGACGCAAGCGGTAGTGCGACTGCTGCGGGTCGGTCTCGACGAAGAGCACGCTCTCCTGGCCGTCCTCCACCAGCGCGGCGGCCGGCACCACGACCTCCCCGGAAGCGGGCGGCAGCCGCACCGTGGCGGTGATGAACTGCCCCGCCCGATAACGCTCGCGCGGGTTGTCGATGTGCCCCATGACCATCACCGTGTGCTGCGTGGGATCGCTGATGTAGCCGATCCGGTCCATCCGGCCGGCCAGCGGCGGAGTACCCGGCTCCGCGTTGATCCGCACGCTCCAGGTCCGCTGATCCGGCGGCAGGTCCAAGAGCGCGGGGAGATCTTCCTCGCGGGCGTTGGCCCAGACGATCATCTGCCCGAGCGAGGCCACCTTGAACAGATCGTTGGTGGTGTCGATGATGTCGCCCACCGCCAGATTCTTCTCCACCACCACGCCGTCGAACGGCGCACGAACCTCGACGCGGGCCCAGTCCTTCTCCTTCAACGAGTCCCGTTTGCCGTGACGCTCGTGAACCGCCTGCGCCTCGTCCCGGACCGCCTGGATCTCGGCCTCGGGCAACCGCCAGGCCTCCAGCGTCCGCTCCGCCCGGGAAACGGCAATCTGGTCGGCTTCGACGTTCCGCTCCATGTCGTGCATCGTCCGCTCGGGGATCGCCCCTTGGGCATACGCCTTGGACAAGCGCTCGAGCGTTTGCTGGTCAACGCGAAGTTGCGAGAGACCGTCGATCAGCTCGCTCTTCTTCTCGCCCAGGTCCTTGCTCCAGACCACCGCCATGAGCTGATCCTTTTTGACCCGGTCGCCGAAGCAGAGCGGACGCCGGCCTTGCTGCCCTTTGGCGTGGGGCGCCTCGTCGTCGGCCACGGTCGCGATCTCGATCACCTCGCCGGCAAAGCGGGAGTGGACGCGGACCAGCTTGTTGGTATCCAGCGCCAGCGATCCCTGCATCTCCAGCAGCCGCGGCTCTCCCGCGGAGCGGGCCTCGACCAGCGAAACCCCCAGCATCTTCACGATATTCTCGGGAAGGAAGATCATATCCGGCGCGCTGCCGACCAACTCCACCTTTTGCTCGGTCTGGCCGGCTTGCGAACGAAGGTCGCTTTGTCCCTCGGTAGACCATGCCCGCACGGTATAGATGCCACCCGCGAGCGTCAGCGCCGCCGCCGCGACGGCCAATAACAAACCGCGCCTCACCCGACCGCAACGCCGGGTGATGACAGCTCGGCCGCGTCGCCGGCCTACGAGGACAGGAATCACGCAAGCAAGTCCCATCGACTCAACCAGTCTTTCCACAGGTATCAATACCCGCCTAATAACGGGTTCATCAGGATCTTCCGAGACAGCCCATCAGGGTTCTTCGCGGGAGTCCTTCGCCATTAGTACTGATGGCTGAGCAAGCCTTGTGCCAAAGTGGGTGCCAGCGAGCAGCCGGAGTAGGCAGGTGGCAATGATCGCGCCGCATCGACGCAAGTTGCCTCACTGCCAAAGAAAACCGCTTCGGCCACGCTGGTCGGATGCGACCAACCGGCAGCCCGGAAATGATGGAATCCCAGAGAGGGGTTCAAGGGTAGCCTGTACAGAAGTTGGACAGTACGGCCAGTTTCCGGCTTCATCAGCCGTGTGAATTAGTCAACCCGCATCCTCCCCGGACTCCGCACTGACCTGCTTCTCCACCACCAACCCCAGCTCACGGAGCCGGGCGCGGAGCGTCGTTCGTGAGATGCCGAGGATCCTCGCGGCCTCGACCTGGCTGCCCTGGACGTGCTGGAGGACTTCGGGCAGGACGATCCGGTCGACGAACGAGCGGACCGTGTCGTAAAGATCCGTGTTCCCCTGGGCCAGAAGGCGGCGGATGAACTCGGCCACCGCGGCCTCCTCCGCCGCTTCCGGCAGCGGCTTGGCGGTCGGCGCGGGGACGGCTCCCGCAGGTCGGCCGGGAGGCAGTCGGCGGTGAGCACGTCGCCCGAGCAATGGATCAAGGCATACTTGATCGTGCTTTGCAGTTCCCGCACGTTCCCCCGCCACGGGTGTCGCTGGAGCAGGGGTAGGACATCCGGGGCCACCCCCTGCACGCGACGGTCCAGCTCGCGATTCATCAGGCCCAGGAAATGCTCAACCAACAGCCCCAGATCGTCCAACCGCTCGGCAAGCGGCGGGACGCGGATCGTCAGCACTTTCAAGCGGTACAAGAGGTCCTCGCGGAAGCGGCCGCCGGCGACCAGCGACTCCAAGTCCTGGTTGGTGGCCGCGATCAGCCGCACGTTGGTCTGGATCGTGCTGTTTCCCCCCAACCGCTCGAACCGCTGTTCCTGCAGCAGCCGCAGGAGTTTGGCCTGCGTTGACAGCGACATGTCGCCAATCTCGTCCATCAGGATCGTGCCGCCGTCGGCCTGCTCGAACTTGCCGATGCGGCGGCGATCCGCGCCGGTGAAGGCGCCTTGCTCGTGGCCGAAGAGCTCGCTTTCCAAGAGCGGCTCGGGAATCGCGGCGCAGTTGATGGCCACGAAGGGCCCTTGGCTGCGGCGGCTGTGCTGGTAGATGGCTCGGGCGACGAGCTCTTTGCCAGAGCCGCTGGGGCCGAAGATCAGCACGGTCACGTCCTGGGGCGCGATGCGGCCGATCGATTTGTAAAGCTCTTGCATCGGCAGCGAGCGGCCCACCAGGTGCTCACCCTCCACCGCCGGCCCCTCGGTCGGGTCGACCATCGCCGGCAGGTGGCTCATCTGGCTGGCCTGGATCGCCCGGGCGACTACGTCGCGGAGCTGGCGCAGGGCGAGCGGCTTTAGCAGATACTCGAAGGCCCCCAGTTTCATCGCCTCGACGGCCGTTTCCATCGTTCCATGGGCCGTGATCACGATCACCGGAAGCCGGGCGTCGATCTGGCGGATGAGCGTGCAGGCCTCCAGGCCCGACATGTCCGGCAGCCGCAAGTCGAGGAGCACGGCGTCGGGCGAGTCGCGGCGGATACGCTCGAGGCCTTCTCCGGCGGTCTGGACCGTGCTGATGGCCAGACCTTCGGCCCCCAACCCCTGCTCCAGCGAATAGCAGACGCTCGGCTCATCGTCGATGATCAGCAGTTTACGCACGATGGGGAACTCCTGGCATTTCGCAGGGCAGCCGCACGGTGAAAACGGCTCCTCCGGCCGGGCCGTTCTCCGCGGCGATCTCCCCGCCATGCGCTTCAACGATCCGGCGGCAAATGGCCAGCCCCAGTCCGAGGCCGGTCTCCTTGCTGCTGACATAGGGCTGGAAAATGCGGTCCGCGATCTCCGGGGCAAGTCCCGGACCATTGTCGGCGATCGTCACCGCGATCCAAGATTCCGCGCCGTCTGACATTGCACGATCCTCGCCCGCATCTCCCGGCGGCCCCGGGAGGACCCGCAAGGACGGGCTGGCAACGCCGGCCGCGATCGTCACGCGGCCGCCTTGGGGCAGCACGTCGAGGGCGTTGAACAACAGGTTCAAGAAGACCTGGCGAAGCTGGCCGTGGTCCGCCTCAATCCCAAGCGCTTCGGCCGGCAGCTCCGACTTGACCGCCACCCGCTGCCGGTTGGCCCGGGCTGCGATCAGGTCCAGCGTCTCTTGGATTGTCCGCCGCAGGTCGGCGGCGTGTTTGTCCAGCTTCGGCGGCCGGGCGTACTCGAGGAACGTCTGCACCGACTGTTCGAGCCGGGCCGTCTCCCGCTGCATCACCACCAGGTCGCGATAGCCCAGGCTCGACGACGGCCCCCGTTGAATGGCCGATTCGATCAGGATCTTGATCGCCGTCAGCGGATTGCGCAGTTCGTGCGCCATACCCCCGGCCAGTTGCCCCAGGGCCGCCAGTTGCTCCGTCCGCAGCACCTCCAACTGGCTCTCCTGCAAGCGGTTGACCACGGTGGCAATGTGGTCGGCCATCTCTCGCAAGATCGCATCCAGGTTCTCGATTCCCGACGAGGGAACCAGATCGATCGGCCCGATCACTTCCTTGAGCTTGCCGCTGGCGGCGCGGATCGGCACGTAGAGCTCGACGATCGAGCGGCTCACGCTGCGGGCGATGCCGAATCCGGCCACCAGGCCCGCGGTCGAGCCGCAGACGCCCAGCAGCAGCAGCACCTTGGCCACCAGACTCGCCATGGCCTCGTTGTGTTTTTCGCTTTGCAACACGAGCCCCTCTTCCCATTTCAGCAAGTCCTTCGCCGGGTCCAACGTTTCCCGCAGGAATTGTTCGGCCTGCGATCGCTTCGGGGAGTCTCTAACCTGCAAATCGGCGGGCGCCAGCTCATGGACCTCCTTGCCGAACCGATCAAACCCCTCCCGGACGTGTCTGGCCAACTCGATTTCCTGCTGATCGTCCATCAGCCTTTCGACCTCCCGCAGCCACTCCTCCGTTTTCCGGCATCGGACGGGGATCGATGCAAGTGCAACCCGGTCGCCGGCGGTGAACGATTGGGTCAGCTCGGAGCGCAGCTCGTAGAGGCTGAAGACCAGCTCCTCGACGGCGCGGATGCTGAATACGTCGACAGCCACCTTGGCCGAGGTGCTCTTCTGGGCCCACAGCAAGTACCACCCCCCGAGGATGCCCAAGGTCAACAGCAGCAGGCTGATGACGATACTTGGGGCAGCCATACGGATGGTCAGCTTGGCGCTCATGGAGAACCTCGGAGGGACCGCCGGCTTGGGCCTTGGGACAAACCGCCCGCCTGTACAGATCGCCGGCGCGGCTCGCACTGCGCTTATTGTACCTCTACGAAAATGACCCCGCCTCAAACGGTTGGGCTTTCCGCGCTTTGGCTGGGTCCGGCCACCGGCGGTGGCACTCGGTACCTGGTCAATAGGGGACTCAACAAGAAAGCCAAGGAGCGCGGCCCTGACACCCTCCTGTCGGACTGGCTGGTGCTCGACGCGAGGATGCCATAATAGGTGGTTTCTGCCTAGCCTCTTCGAGTGGCTCAGGCTCAAAGCTGGTAAAGTCAGCAAGTTCATGTTACGCTGTAAGTCTGCACACCCGGCGGTGTATCTGCAACTCCCCCGTCGTCCCATCACGGGCGACTCAGCCCAGGTGTCGTCATGAGAGCATCACGTTTTGTGCCAACCACTCGGTTTGGTCGGAAGCGGTCAAAAAAGTCTCCGACGCAGGTATGGCTGAAGCCTCGCACGCTGGCAATCGAGCCTCTGGAAACGCGGGCCTTGCTCAGTGCAAGCCTTCCGGCGGCCGTGCATGTGACACCGATTCTGACCCCCTATTCTTCCAGCAACCCCGATGACTCTTACTTGGTCCCCATCGGACTAACGCCGGGGCAAATCCGCGGGGCCTACGGCCTGGACACCTACACCTCCGGCGTGCTGTCCAATGGGATCAGCTTCGGCGGGATTCCCGGCGATGGCCGCGGCCAGACCATCGCCATCGTCGATGCCTTCAACGATCCCACGGCCCTCAGCGACCTGAACAACTTCTCCACTGCGTTTGGCTTGCCAATTCTCAACGCCGGCGGTCCCACTTTCCAGCAGCTCAGCCAAGCCCCGGGCACGCCGTTGCCGCCCAATAGCTCCAGCAACGACGACTGGGTGCCGGAAGAGTCGCTGGACATCGAGTGGGCCCACGTTACGGCGCCGATGGCCAACATCATCCTCTTCGAGGCCACCGACGACAGTGATGCTAATATGTTCACGGCAGTCCAGCGGGCGGCGAGCACAGCCGGCGTGGTGGCCGTCTCGATGAGTTGGAGCGAGCCTGAATCCGACTTTGCCTCCCAGCCCCCGGGCACGGAGTCAACTTATGACTCCGATCTTACCACTCCGTCGGGTCACATCGGCGGTTCCGCCACGATCGGCGGCGCCGGCCTGGCCGGCGGCGTCACTTTCCTGGCCGCCGCCGGCGACTACGGCGCATACGACCCCAGCGATACCAGCACCCCTACGCCGCAATACCCGGCCGCGTCGCCCAACGTGGTCGCCGTTGGCGGGACGTGCCTTACGGTCAGCGGAGGCACTTACGCGAGCGAGACGGCCTGGGGGAACGGCACCAGCAGCGGGACGAAGTATGGCGGCGGCGGCGGCATCAGTGACTACGAGACCCAGCCTGCCTACCAAAATAGCGCGGTCGTCCAATCCAACAAAGTCAACGCCAACACGATCAGCACGACCATGCGCGTTTACCCGGACGTCTCCGCCGACGCGAACGATCCCGTGGTCATCTACGATTCCTATGACAACGGCAATTCGTTCCCCTGGACCTATATCGAGGGAACCAGCCTTGCCTGCCCGCTCTGGGCGGGCATGGTCGCGGTGGCCGACGAAGGCCGCGCGATCGCCGGGTTGGGATCGCTCGACGGCCACAGCCAGACGTTGCCGGAACTCTACTCGCTGCCGGCCGCCGACTTCCACGACATCACCTACGACAACTCAACCAACACAGACCCCTCAGTGGCCCTGCCCGTGCAGCTTGGCAACACCTTTCCAGGCCCGAGCATCGGTCCCAGCCCCTTGTATAGCCCGGGCACGGGCTACGACCTGGCCACCGGACTGGGCAGCCCCGTCGCCAACCTTCTCATTCCCGCACTCGCGGGTACGACGCAAGCGGCCACCCATTTCGTGGTCACCGCCAGCCCGACGAGCGTCACGGCCGGCGCCAACTTCCTCCTCATCGTGGAGGCCGAGGACTCCGCCAACGACGTCGTGACCGGCTACGATGGCAGCCCCACGCTCAGCGTCACCTCTCCCCAGACATTGACGTCCGGCACGCTCAGCTTCAGCTCCGGCTACGCCTACACCCTGGCCAGCCTCCCGGAGGCCGGCTCTTGGACAATCACGGCCTCGGACGGTACGATCTCCGGCGCCAGCAACTCGATCACGGTCACCAACGCATCCCCCTCGCAGATCGTCCTCAGCACGCAGCCCGCCACCAACGCGTCCGTATCCGCGGGCGCCGCGATCCCGGTGACCGCCACGGTGGAAGACCAGTTTGGAAACCCGGTGCTCATCAACCCGAACACCGGACTGCCCGTCAGCTACTCGGTGACGCTGACGGCCTCCGGCCCCAGCACGGCGCTGTACGGCACCGACGCCATGACGGCCGTCAACGGCGTGGCCGCCTTCAACGTCGCCTCCGACGTCAACCTCCACAACGAGGGCGATGGCTACACCTTGACCGCCACCGCTGCGATCCCGGGCGGCACCCTCGTCGCCACCTCCAACTCGTTCAACGTCATTCCGGGGACGGCCGTGCAACTGGTCTTCACGACCCAGCCCCCCGCCGACGTTGCCGGCGCGGGGACCTTCACCGCGGGGGTGACTGTCGAAGACGTGTACGGCAACGCGGTGACCGGGGACGACTCCAGCGTGACGGTCTCCTTGCAGAAGGCGCTCTCGTACACGGGCGACAGCAACGGTCTGCTCAGCAGCACCGGCGGCACGCTGACGGCGGACTACCAAGACGACGGCAAGGCCACCTTCAGCGGCCTGTCGATCAGCCAGCCGGGGACTGGCTACAGCGCTGCCGGCAGCGGCTACTACCTCAAGGCCAGCGACCCCGCCGTGTCGTCGCCGGCTTACTCCAACGACTTCAACACGACCCTGATCGTCACCGGCGTGAGCATGACCTCGACGGGGTTCACGGCCGCCTTCAGCGAGCCCGTCGACCCGGCCGACGTCAACCTCTACGGCGCGCAGTCGCTGCCCAGCGTGACCCTCACCGGCGAGTATACGGAGGGCCAAGTACACGGCTCCCTGGTGTTGGACTCGACCACGGCCTACCTGGCCAGTTCGGCCGACAGCATCACGGAGTCGGGCACCACGGTGACCGTCATCACCACCCAAGCGATTCACTTTACGGTCGGCGACGCAGTGACCATCTCCGGCGTCACCAGCGAGCCCGCGACCGACGTGCCCGCGGGGCAGTCCGACCCCGCCACCCCCTACAACGGCAGCTTTATCATCACCAGCGTCAGCGGCTCGACTTTCCAATACACCGACGTTGCCGGCCTGCCCCCCATTTCCCCCGCGGCCGAGGGCGTGTCTGCCGGATTGGCGGTGGACACCGGCAACACGATGACCTACGTGACCACGACCTTGGTGAACAAGACCGGGCTGCCGATTGCCGGCGTCTCGTCGGCTGACTCCACGTCGGCCATCCTGGTTCCGGACACTTATCTCGTCTACTTCGCCAGCGGCAGCTCGGCCTTCACGACCCTCAGCAACCAAGCCCTGGACGGCCCGGATTCCCCGGGCTTCAGTCCGGCCCCGTCGGCGTCATCTGGCGCTTCCTACCGCCAGCCCGTGTATGGGCCGTACAGCGAACCGATCACCATCGGCCCCGCGGACTTCACCGCCAACGAGATGGTCGACAACGGCGCCTTCACCACCGCGACCGACGTGGCCGTGGTCGTGCCGGCCTTTGCCCGCGGCCCCGGCAACACCGTCAACCTGCCCAACGCCAGCGGGCCGATTGCCAGCATCGCCGACAACAGCAGCACCGGGACCGTCACGGTCACCACCTTGGTGCAGGACCAGGCCTTGGCCGGCCAGCAGGTCGCCATCTCCGGCTTGACGGGCGCGGCCGCCGTCTACAACGGCACCTGGACGATCCTCACCAATACGAATTACGGCGGCTCGCCGCCCGCCGGCCAACTTCCGTTCAGCTCCGTCTTCACGTTCAGTCTCGCGGGGTCACACGCCTCTGCCACGGGCGGAAGTTTCTCGATCCTCACCGGCATCCCCATTTCGCTCACCGATACCGGCGGAGTGACGCAGGCCACGTTCACCCTGACCTACAACCCCGCGCTCTTATCCATCACCTCGAGCACCAACACGCTCGATCCCGGCCTGCAATTCGGAACCGCTAAGGGGCTCGATGGGAACACGCTGGCCCAGGACTTTGGGACCTACCCTGACGCGACGTTTACGGTCACGGTAACTACGCCGGGCACCGCCACGATCGTCTTCAACTCTGGGGACCTCTTTTACGACGGGGTCGACACCGGCACCGCCGGTTTGCCAGCCTCCGCCGGTTCGATGCCCTCCTTCGGCCCCATCGTCCTCGGCCATCTGGACGCCACGGTGCCCGCCACGGCCGTCGACGCCTACGCGTCGAAGGACCTGCTGACCATCACCATCAACACGATCAGCGGGGAAGACCTCACTGGCGCCACGCTGGTCCCCGGCGTGAACGCGCTGGGCAGCCAGGCGGTGCACGTGGTCGCCTTCCTGGGCGATGCGACCGGCGACGGCACGCTGGACAGCTCGGACGTGGGGCTGATGGAGAATGTGCTGGGCGACGTGTCGACGGGCTTCAACGCCTATAAGTTGGCCGACCCGGCCATCATCGGCGACATCGCCGGCGCTGGGTATGTGAGCTTGTCCGACGGCAACGATCTGATCAACTACGTCAACGGCGGCTACGGCAGCAACGCGCACACGGTCCCGTATCTGCCGCCCTACCCGACCGGTCTGGGGACCATTCTCTCCACCGGCCCCGACCCGGCCGTGAGCCTCCCCTCGGCGTTGCAGGTGGGGACCGACGGCACCCTGGCGGTGCCGGTGGACATCGACGACCCGCTGCCGGCGGCCAACGACGGCATGATGGAGGCCACGGTGGCCTTGACCTACGACCCCGCGGTCCTCAGCGTCTCCCCCAGCGACGTTCACCTGGGCAGCGTGCCCGCCTCCGGCAGCGGCTGGACGCTGCAATCCAACATCGACCAGGCCACCGGCCAGATCGCCGTGACGATCTTGAGCACGACGCCCATTGCCAGCTCCGCGGCGGGCAGCCTGGTGGTCATCGACTTCCACCAGACCGGCCTTACGGCGGCGGGCACGACGACCGTCAACCTGGTGGACTCGGTCGATCCCAACGGCAGTGCCCCGATCTACACCCAGGTCGACGGCCAACAGGGGCCCTTCGTGCTCTCGCCGGCCCCGGCCAACGCCTACAATCCGCAGATCGACGCCCTGGTGACCTTGGCGGGCGCCGAGGGTGCCACTGGCTCTGCCAGTGCGTTGTCGCAGTTGACCGCCAGCGTGGTCGCCGGCCCCGTGGCCCCGGTCAGCGCGGCCGTTGCGGTAAAGGCCCTGGGCCCGGTCTCTTCGCCTGCCATTCTCGTCACGTCCCGGCGCGTCGGCGGGTGCTGCCCGCGTATCGCAGCAGTTGGCCGACGGTCTGTTCACGGCCCTGGCCCGCGGCGCGGTGGATTTTGCCGAGTGGGCGGTTTTGGGTGCCGGCGCCGACCAGGCCGTGGGTGAGGCGTTGGCCGCACAAATGACTGCGGCGGAGTCCATTCAGCCCGATCTCGATGGTCTCCTCTGGGGCAATAGTCCCACGAAATTCGGCGGTCGAATTCCGGGTTATCGGTGACTCCGGCAACCCCGTTCCGCATAGCGCAGTCACCCTTCCGCCAGGTACGCTCCCCCAGCGGCAGCCATCGCTTCTTCCGGCATTGCGCCCTTGGGGCCGGAGACCCGTCTACTACAGCGAGCAGTCGCACCGGTCGTGGTAGTCGCCTGGCTCGATCTGGATGGTGACGTGGTCAATGCCGAAACGCTCATGGAGCACTTGGCGAATCTCGGTGAGCAACTCGGCATGGCCGCGGCCGTCCTCGATGACCACGTGGGCGGAAAGGGCGTTCAGGCCGGTGGTGATGGTCCAGACGTGCAGGTCGTGGACGCTGCGGACGCCGGGCGACTGGGCCATGCGATCGTGGACTTCGTCCACGTCGACGCCCAGGGGCGCGTTCTCCATGAGCACCGAGACCGATTCGGCGACCAACTGCCAGGCGGAGTAGATCACCAGCAGGCCGACGAGGATCGAGGTCAGCGGGTCGGCCAGGTTCCAGCCCAGGCCCCAGATCAGACCGCCGGCGACGATCGTACCCAAGCTGCCCAGGGTGTCGGTCAGGACGTGCAGCCAGGCGCCGCGGATGTTGAGGTTCTCCTCGCGATGGGCGCCCAAGAACCGCAGGCCGGCCAGGTTCACCAGCAACCCGCCCACGGCAATCGCCAGCATCACGCCGCCTTGCACCTCGGGCGGCTGGCGGAACCGCCGCACGGCCTCCAGAAAAATGAAGACCGAGACGGCCAACAGCGCCGCGCCATTGGCCAATGCGGCGAGGATCTCGGTGCGGTAGTAGCCGTAGGTCCGCTGTGGCGTCGGCGGGCGTTCGGCCATCCAAAGGGCGAACAGGCTCAGGCCCAACGCGGCCACGTCGGAGAACATGTGCCCGGCGTCGGCCAGCAGGGCCAGAGAGTGGGCGATCAGTCCGCCGACGACCTCGGCCACCAGGTAGCCGCAGAGCAACAACAGCGTCCAGAACAGTCCCCGCTTGCTGCTGGGATGTGCGCGATCGTGGCGGTCGTGGCCGTGGTGAGGATGTCGATGGGCCGCCGCCATCAAAAGTGTCCCTCGGTTATGCAACGCGCGATCAAGGCCGGCCGGATAGACGATTATTGACGCCGCCGGTCCCGCGGGCAAGTATTAGCGCTGGGCTCCAGGAATGCCACCGCCGGCGCCGAACTGCTCCACAACCTCCGGCTCCATCCCTTTCGTGTTTGTCCGTGGCGTTTTCTATTTCCGTCGGATGAACCGGAACTACTCGGGCCGGTTGGCCCCGCGACTGGCGTCCGGCTTCGCGGCGGGCGTTTCGGGCTTCTCCTGCAAACGCTTCTCCACCTCAGCCAGGGTCTGCTTGAACTGATCGACGGCCCGCTTCAGGTCCGTCCGGGCCTGGGGAGATGCCTTCTGCACCTGGTCGCCCTTGCTCAGGGCGTCGACATGCCGATGGAGCGACTGGAGGACCATGATCGCCGTGCGGATCTGCTGGTCGGGCGGCGGCTGAACCTGCACGATGTTGATCCCTCCGCCTACCTGCATCCCTAGCGGATTTCCCTGGTTCTCCCAACCCCTATAGATCTTGTAAGCCTCGGGGTGCTTCTTCTTCAACTCGTCGACGTCCTTGGCCTCGTACTTCTCGGTCAAGTCCTTGCCGTTGACCTTCTTCGTGATCTCGATCTTGATCGGCTGGCCGTTGCCGTCGTTGATCTTGACCTTGCGATCGCCCTCCTCGATGCTGATCTCCCGGCCGCCATTGTTGTTCTGGATGCGGATCCGCCGGGCATTCATCCCCGGAGCGATCTGGGCCACCCCCATCCCCACGCCGAGCTGGCGGATCTGGATGCCGCCGCCGAACCGCTGGCGGTTGGCAGTCTGCAGGGCATTTTGGGCATCTTCTTGCTCCTTGACCTCGAGCACGTCTTGGGCCAGCCGCGACGCCTTCGGCCGGTCGCTCTTGGCCAACCGCTGGAGGGCCTGCCGGGCGTCTGCACGCGTCGACGCCTCCGCAGAATCCAGCAGCTTCTTCAGCAACTCGATGGCGCGGGTGGTGACTTCCAAGCTCTCTCCCTTGGCTGCCCTTTCCAGGGCCGGAAGCGCCGCCGCGCCCAACGCCGCCAGCTTCTCACTGGCCGCTTGACGCTCCGAGTACCGCGGCGCGTCAAGCTCGGCCGCCAGCCGGTCGATCTCCGTTGCCGCGCCGCCGACCGATGGGGTTTCTACCCCCTTGGTCGAGGACAACTCGTCCACCGCTCGGACGGCCGCGAGCGAGCCACCGAGGATCATCAACGCCAGCCAGGAAGCCACGACTGCCACTCGCATCAGTAAGATCCTCCAAAGAACCGTACCATTTCCACCAGCGCGACACCCGCGCCTCGCCTGTCACGCCTGGACCTCCATGGTACCAGAAACCAGCCGGAGGTGCGTCCGGGGGGGGAAGAAAATAAACTGGGAAAACCTAACAAATGCGGGGCATTTGCTCGCCGGTGAGCAGGTCGAGAATCCGGTCGCCGCCCAGCGTACCACGGATCTGCACGGTACCGGGGTGGGACGCAGTGACGTGGCCGATGATCGCCGGCTGCGAGGCGGCCGGGTGGCCTTGCATCACCTTCAGGGCCTCTTCGGCGGCCGCGGCCGGGACGAACGCCGCCAGCCGGCCTTCGTTGGCCACGTAGAGCGGGTCCAGCCCCAGAAGCTCGCAGGCCCCGGCCACCGGTGCGGCGACGGGAATCGCCCGCTCCACAAGCATGATGCCCACCCGGGCGTCCAGGGCGATCTCGTTCATTGCTGTGGCTAGCCCGCCCCGGGTCAGGTCGCGGAGGCAGTGCAGTTCAACCCCGGCGGCCAGCAGCGTCTCGACCAACCCGGCCAGCGAGCCGCAGTCGCTCTCCAGGGCTCCTTCGAAGCGGAGCCCCTCCCGTACGGACATGATGGCGATCCCGTGCCGACCGAGGTCGCCGCTGACCAAAACGGCGTCGCCGGGGGCGACCCGGGCGGGGGAGATCTCTATACCGGGCGGGACCAGGCCAATGCCGGCCGTGTTGATGAAAACGCCATCCCCTTTGCCGCGGTCGACGACTTTGGTATCGCCCGTGACGATTTCGACGCCCACCTCTTCGGCCGCCAAACGCATCGAGTCCACCACGCGCCGGAGCGTCTCCATCGGCAGCCCTTCTTCCAGCACGAAGGCGGCGCTGAGCCAGCCCGGCCGCGCCCGGCCATGGCCAGGTCGTTCACCGTCCCGTAGACTGCCAGCTTGCCGATGTCGCCGCCGGGGAAGACCAACGGGCTGACGACGAACGTATCGGTGGTGAAGGCCAGTCGGCTTTCACCGATCTCGATCACCGCGCTATCGTGTGGCGGCCGCCTCGGGCCCGAGCCGCCCAGTGCCGGCAAGAACAGGCCCTCGATCAAGGCCCGCATCCACCGGCCTCCCCCGCCGTGCGCCATTTGCACGGTATCATGGCCCTCCAGCGGCAGGGGACATTGCAGGTTAAATGGCAGTTGGCTCATGTCAGCGCCTTCTGTTTGGGCGTTCTCCCCGCGCAGCAAACGCGGTCCAGGCTGCCCGGACCGGAGCTCTTGCCAATAACTATAGCCATCTACGTCACGCCGACTTCTTCGCGAGGGTCGCGTTGCCGGCGGTTGCCGGTACGATCGACTGAGGGGTGCCGGGCAGGGCGTGGCTCGCCGGTCCGCCCTCCGGAGATCGCATGGGGATGCGGCTGGCAGGCACTTCGGTATGCCGCACGATGCGGCCGCGGAAAAGATGGAAAGTCCAGCCAAGGGTGTGGCGCGCGGTGAGGATCAGCCCCCAGATGCCGAAGAGCTGCATAAAGGCGTCGCCCAGGTGCGCACGCAGTTTGCGCTTGAGCAGGCCGCGGAAAGGGCGACTGCCGGGTGGGAGTTGCCCCGGCGGCGGCCACGTGGGGGCGTCGGCCAGGGGGATCCGGCTCTTGGAAACAACCAGCGCCCAGAAGAACCGTAGCGGGTTGAAGAACCAGGCGTAGGCCGCCAGGAGGTTGAGCTGCTTGATCCAGGGGCGCGGGTGCAGCGAGGCGATCACGTGCGTTCCGGTTTGGATCCTCGGCTCGATGGGGACCCCGTCGACGCTCCGGTAGGTCATGCCCGAGGTGAAGCTCTCGACGTACGATTTCGAGCCCCACGCAGGCGTGAACATCAGGATCTGCGTATACAGCGAGCCGGCTTTTCGCAGCACTCCCAGTTGATTGAGCAGGCCTGCGCTGCCCCGCCAGGTGAAAAGCGGCTGGGCATCGTGGTGCATGAGCATCGGCACGGGAAAGATCCCGCTCTGGCGAAGGACCTTGAAGGCTTCCAGCGTGCGACCGCCGTCCTGGCCCTTCTGGACCAGCGCGGCGGTCATGTCTTCCACGCCGAGCCAGAGACCCCAGAGTCCTGCCTTGCGCAGCAGTGGAAGATGCTCGCGCATTTTCAACACGTCGTGGACCGTGGCCTCCGTGGCCCAGCGGACCTTGCAGTGGGGCCGGGAGCCGGCGTCGACCTTGCGGGCCAGCGCTTCGCCGATCTCCAGGGCCCGCTGCCGGTCGCCGAGGAAGTTGTCGTCCGTACCGAAGAAAAAGCGGATGTCGTACTCGTTGTAGATGCGGCCGATCTCGTCGGCCAGTCGCTGGCCGCTCTTGCCGCGAGACTGGCGCTGATTGTAGGCGGGGATCGGGCAATACGTGCAACGGAAACGGCAACCCTGGGTCAGCACCACCGACGCGACCCGCGAATGCTTGCGGACCAGATGGGCGGGTAGCGCCTCGGGGGCGAGCGTCTCCCCGCGGCTGGGCGGTTCCAGCAGCCGATAGCCGAGGACCGCGTGCGGCAACTCGTCGAAATCACCCAGAAGTCGTTGGATGCCCGTATCGACCAACTCCTCGGCCACGCCCCGGGCATCGGTCCGGGAATAGACCAGGCCGGGGATGCCGTCCAGGGCGCCGCTATCGCGGGCGCGGAGGAAGGCCGACCGCATCGACTCGCCCTCCGCACGGACCGTCAACAAGACCTCCAACAGGCTCAGCAGCACGTACTCTTCGCCGGTGACCGCCACGTCGGCCGCCGCCGCGTCTTGCGGGTTGTCGCTGAAGACGCTCCACGGCTCGTAAATCACCTTCGGACCGCCGGCGATGATCAGCGGCCGGTGCCGCGGATCGATCCGGCAGGCATCGCGGATCAGGGCTTCGCAGGGGGCGGTGTGCATGGCAAGGCTGGAGACCATGAAGAGGTCGGGAATCCGGCCGTCAATCCGCATCCGCGAGGGACGGAAGTTGCGGTTCCACTGCCCGAGCACGATGCGGGTCTTGGGGAAGCCGGCGTCGAGCATGGCCGAGCCGATCGCGCGGACGCCGGCCGGGGCCATCCTCACGTCGGCCCAGAGAAACGGCAGCATCCGCGTGCGATGGTCGAACGCGCAGGCGATCACGGTTGTCAGGTCGTGCCGGGGGGCGAGGTTTCTCAGGCGCAACCGCAAGCGGGCCATCTCGCCCGGCTTGAGCAACTCGTCACCTCGATTGCGACGGGGAAGTTCCATGGCCCATTGCTCCGATGCCAACTCAAGGACCTGCGATTCTGGCAGACAACGGCGGCCACCGCAATACCAATTAGGGCTTTCTTGCCCCACCGGCAGGTGCCCTTTGCCAACAAGCAGGGCCTACGTAGATTCTCGCCCGCTCCGAGTTCTCGACGCAAACCGCCGGACCGTTCTGCTCGTAGTACCGCCTTGAGGCGGAATGCCGCCTCAAGGCGGGATTACGAGCAGGCGTTTGACGACTCCATGGTTCAATTTCGCCGCCGGGCGTGGTACGATCCTTTCGCAGGCGAATTCCCGCAGCCCCAGCAACGCGAAGGAGATCAACGGGCTTGCGGGCCGAGGTGAATACGGCGCTGGTGAACAAGCGGCGCGGCTGGAACGCTTACTTCCCCATGCCCTTCCGCAAGGCGGCCAAGGTGGAACTGGTCTACGACGGCCCGTTGGCGCCGGGCAACGCGCTCTGGAAGCTGATGCCTTGCTACAGCTACGTGATGTACCGCACGGCCGAAAAAATCGCCGACGACCTGGGCTACTTCCACGCCCACTGGCGGCAGCAGACGCTGCTTCTGGGCCGCGAGGACTACCTGGCCTTGGAAGCCCGAGGAAAGGGCAAGTTCATCGGCTGGAATGTCACCGTCCGCCGCCCCGGCCGGCCGGACTATCCCGTCGACGAGAACGAGAAGTTCACCATCGACGGAGAAAAGACGCCCTCCGTCGAGTTCCAAGGGCTGGAGGATTCTTTCGGCTTCAGTTGGGGATTTCCGGAAAGTCCCAGCATGTTTCCTTTGACGGGCTACTTCCCTTTCTTCAAGGGTGCGCTGGGTTATCGCTTCTTTCTCCAGGACGCCATCAGCTTCCAACGGTCGCTGCGGGTGACCATCGGCTTCGGCGAGCATGAAGATCCGATGTTCCGCCGGGACTTCGGCGCGCCGGGAAACGAGCTGCAACTGAGCACGACGGTTTACTGGTATCAAACGGAGCCGCACGCGCCGCTGCCGCCGCTGCCGCCCGCTGCCGAGCGTGCCCCCGCAGCCGACGCCGCTGCTTCCCCAAAGGGGAAATAGCCGGGGCGGGGTGAGCGTTCTCATTGCCGGGGACGAGCCGGCCGTCCACTGGACAGACGGCGATCAACCGGCGATAATACCAGCGATGGGAGACGGCGGATGGCCGTAACCCAACCGCCTGCCGTGTATCAGAGAAATCGCCATGAACTCGAATCAAGAGAAGAATCGATGTGCATTCCAGGCGGCCAAACGCGACTTGAGCAAGCGGTATCCGCCAGGACGTTTTATCGCATTCGATGATGGCCAGATCGTCGCCGACGCGGCGAGTTTCGATGCATTGACAGAGACTCTAACGGCCATCGGTAAGAACCGGCCTGACGTTTTTGTCGTGCAGGCGGGCGTGAATTATCCAGACGAGGTCATCATCCTTTTGTAACGGCAATGCCGGAAACGCCCTCGGAACAACGGAACGTTTACAGGGGCGATCCCGCGCGGGCGTGGCTTCGCGTCGAACTGATTTCTGCAAGCGGCTTGGTTCGCGAAATGGAACTCCTCGTTGACACCGGGAACCCATGTGCGATTATCATCGACATGGCAACCATGCAATCTCTGCGATGGCGAGAGTCCATCAGGGCGGAATCCAATTTCGGGCCCCTCGAGGGAGGCTGGTTGCGTATCGCAATTCCCGAACTCGGGTTTGATGTGAAGACGCTCGGGTATGGCAACGATTCGGTCGTGAACATCGTGAGGCGAAGCGATCCGGGATTCATGGGGCTGGTCGGGTTGCCATTGCTCCGGATGGTTGAGTACGGAGGAGATGGTGGGCGGTTCTGGATTCGATCGTCTGCCAAATGATGGCCCGTTCACATCCACGTTCGCTCACCGAGGTGCCATGAATGCCACAACCGGTAATGCCGCGCCCGCGACCGAGCCTGCCGCGCTTCGCGCTTGGGTTGAAGGGCGGATGGTTTTCCTGGAGCTAAGTGATGGCCGGATCGTCGGCTTCCCGGCGGGCCGCTTCCAGCGGCTCAAGGCGGCGTCGGACGAGATGCTGAAGAAAGTGACTCTGGAGCTGGACGGTTACGCGCTGCGGTGGGAAGAACTGGATGAGGACATCACAGTCCCAGGAGTCGTGGCCGGGCATTTCCAGCTTCCACCGTAAGCTAAATGGCACGGCCATGAATTCCAACCAAGAAAAGAATCGAGTCGCGTTCCAGGAGGCCAAACGCGACTTGAGCAAGTGGTATCCGCCAGGACGTTTTTTCGCATTCGATGGTGGTCAGATTGTCGCCGACGCAGCGAGTTTCGATGAATTGACAGAGGCTCTAGCCGCGATCGGCAAGAACCGCCCTGACGTTTTTGTCGTGCGGCCGGCACGAATTATCCGGACGAAGTCGTCATCCTCTTCTAACGGCAATTCCCGGCCTCTTCCTCGAAGGCAGCCTGGGAGGTAAAATAGTGGCCTGAAAATGCTCCTGCTGCTTGGGGCTAGGAGGCTCGTATGACGCTAACTCTGCAAACCGCCGTCGCGCGTTTCGGCGCTCAGGCCAAAGCAAAACTCCACAACGTCGCCGTTCTTGGGGAGCCGGAAGATCAACTCCGTGCGCCGATCGAGGGACTGATCGACGATCTGGCCGGACTGTCTGGTTTCCCTCAGGATGCCGTGGAGGCGGTCGGCGAGTCTGCGATCGCCACGCTCAAGACCCGCCCGGATTACGCGATCACCCTCCGCAACGCCCTGGTCGGATTCATCGAGATCAAGGCCCCGGGTAAGGGAGCCGATCCGCGTAAGTTCCGCGGCCACGATAAGGAGCAATGGGAGAAACTGCAATCGCTGCCAAACCTGCTGTACACCGACGGCAACCAATTCAGCCTTTTTCGTAGCGGCCAGATGGAAGGGACGGTTGTTTTTCTCAAGGGAGATATCGAAACTTCGGGGTCAAGTCTCCAAGCTCCGCCCGAATTGCTTGCCCTATTCGACAACTTTTTCCGCTGGGAGCCAATCCCGCCTACCAGCGCGAAGGAACTGGCGAAGGTTGCGGCCCGCCTCTGTCGATTGCTCCGCGATGAGGTCGCCGAACAACTGGACCTCGAAAGTCCGGCGCTGACGGCGCTGGCCGCCGACTGGCGGAAGCTGCTCTTCCCCGAGGCCGACAACGCACAGTTTGCCGATGGCTACGCGCAGGCCGTAACGTTCGGCATGCTCATGGCTCGCGCGGGAAATCCAACTGAGCACTGGTCTCGATCAAGCTGCCAAAAAGCTCGGACAGACGAACTCGCTGATCGGCGCCGCACTGCGACTCCTGACCGACGACGCGGATAATCAAGCGACGTTGAAGACTTCCCTCGGGACGTTGACGCGGGTTCTCGACGCCGTCCACTGGCAGACGATTAGCAAGGGCAATCCCGATGCGTGGCTCTACTTCTACGAGGAGTTCTTGGAGGTCTACGACAACGACTTGCGAAAGTTGACCGGCTCGTATTACACCCCGCCGGAGGTCGTCGGGGCAATGGTTCGGCTCGTCGATGACGTTCTGCGCAGCCGCTTCCAGCAACCCTCCGGCCTCGCTTCGGCGGCCGTCACGGTGGCCGATCCGGCGGTGGGCACGGGAACGTTCCTGCTAGGTATTCTTGGTCGGATCGCCTCGACCGTCGAAGCCGACGAAGGCGCCGGAGCTGTACCCGACGCCATCGAGGCGGCAATCAAGCGGCTCATCGCCTTCGAGATACAGCTCGGTCCGTTCGCCGTCGCTCAGCTTCGCGTTTACGCCGAGTTCTTGCACCTCATCGGTAGAGCGCCGAAATGGCCGCTGCGGATGTTTGTCACCGACACGCTGGGCAGCCCTTACCTTGAAAAGGAATGGCTGCCGGCGGTCTTTGCGCCCATCGCTGAGTCCCGCAAGCAAGCCAGTCAGATCAAGTTGAAGGAACCGATCACGGTCGTGATCGGTAATCCGCCCTATAAGGAGAAGGCCAAAGGCCGCGGCGGCTGGATCGAGGATGAAAATTCTGCCAGCGGTGGCAATGCTCCACTCAACGCTTGGATGCCGCCGCGTGACTGGGGCGTCGGCGCGCATGCGAAGCATCTTCGCAACCTCTATGTTTACTTCTGGCGGTGGGCCACTTGGAAGGTGTTCGATCACGACCCCAGGGCCAACACGGGGGTCGTCTGCTTCATCACCGTTGCGGGCTTCCTGAACGGGCCGGGTTTTCAGAAAATGCGGGATTATCTCCGCCGCACCGCCGACGCGATTTGGGTCATCGATTGCTCCCCGGAAGGGCATCAGCCCGAAGTCAACACGCGTGTCTTCCAGGCAGTCCAGCAGCCCGTTTGCATCGTGCTGGTCTCACGGACCGCGAAGTCCGATCCCAACGCGCCAGCCACGGCTCTGTACCACTCCTTGCCCAAGGGCACTCGCGAAGAGAAGTTCGCCGCGTTGGGCAAGCTCACCCTCGATCGTCGTCTCTGGATCGATTGCGCGAACGATTGGCGCGCCCCGTTCTTGCCTGCCTCAAGCGGTGCGTGGGCCGCCTATCCAGCCCTGGCAGACCTCTTCGCCTATAACGGCTCCGGCGTTATGCCTGGCCGAACCTGGGTCATCGCTCCCGATGCCGAATCCTTGCGCCAGCGCTGGCAGGCCCTCATCAAGGCGAAGGCCGAACGGAAAGAAGCGCTGTTTGTTCCACATCTCAACCGGGGAAAGTTGGGAGACAGGCACGTCAACCGCGCGCTGGGGAACGGATTACCAGGTTACACGGACAATCCGAAAACCATTGCGATCGAGCGGGGTGAGTGTCTACCGCCCATACGATACGCCTTCCGCTCCTTCGACCGCCAGTGGATCATCCCGGATAACCGCGTTATCAACCGCCCCAACCCGGAGCTTTGGCGGGCACACTCGGAAGCGCAAGTTTACCTGACAGCACTTCACCGGACTTCGCCGCTAACGGGTCCCGCCCTTACTATCACGGGGTTGATTCCCGATCTGGACCACTACAAAGGTTCGTTCGGCGGTCGCGTGTTCCCGCTTTGGCGCGATCGCGCCGCGGGCGAGCCGAACCTGCCGCCGAAGCTGCTGGGCTTCCTGGAAAAGAAGTACAAGACGGCCGTACGTGCGGAAGACCTGATAGCGTACATCGCCGCCGTTGCCGCACACCCGGGTTACACGGCTCGCTTCCAGGATGATCTCGCCCAACCCGGCCTGCGAATACCGCTGACCGCCAAAGGCAAGCTCTTTGCCCAGGCGGTGGAGCTCGGCCGTACGATCATCTGGCTGCACACGTTCGGCGAGCGATGCGTGGACCGAAGAAATGGCCGGCCTGCCAAACCGCCGCGACTGGCGAAGGAGAAATCGCCGCGAATTCCTACCCCCGGGGCGATCCCGCAAGGCCCCAAGTCAATGCCTGAGGAGATCAGCTATGACGCCAGCAACAAACGACTCCTCGTCGGCGACGGATACGTCGAGAACGTGTCGCCCGAGATTTGGAGCTACGACGTGTCGGGCAAGCAAGTGCTCTCGCAATGGTTCAGCTACCGAAAGCGGAACCGCGAGAAGCCGCCTATGGGGGACAAACGTCCTCCATCAGAACTCTGCAAAATTCAGCCCGAGTCGTGGCTCGCGGAGTACACCACGGAATTGCTTAACGTCGTTCACGTTCTAGGCCGGCTCGTGGAACTGGAGGGACTTCAGCAAAACTTGCTGGCGAAAATCTGCTCGGGCCCAACCATTACATCAGAGGAATTGAAGGCTAACGAGGCGCTGACCGTTCCGGCCGCCTGGCGGAAGAAGCTTGCGACTGATTCTACCGTTTCATCAAGCCTTTTTCCAACCGGTGAAGAAGAGTAGGCGAATTCTGATGATGACGCATCATGTTACCTTGCAAGGGGACCGCTGCGCCCGACGTTCTTTTGCGAGGCGGATTCCGCCGCCTATTTGGGGAAGGGGGAATAAGGGGTCGGTCGGGGGTCTTTCCTGCGCGATCCCTTTACTCCTTCTCCCTTCTGCCGAAAGCACTGGCAGAGCCAGTGGCACACAATCCCGGCCCATTCATCAGTGCGACCCGGCCGAATACAACGGGCTCATCGGTGATGCGGCGCGACGTGCGGATGTTGGGCGACATAACCCCCGTTGCTGCGGGCGTAGCCGCGGACGTAGAAGACGGGATAGTAGACGGGCCGCACGGGCACGTAGACGCGGGCATAACGCAGGTCGTCGGGTGTCCAGTTGTTGTAGCGATCCATGTCGCTGTGGTAACTCGACGGCGAAGCAGCGGAGGTCTGGGGCGAGGCGGGACCCGCCGTGGAAGCGGAGCCGCCCGGGGCCGGCCCGGCGGACCGGGCGATCGAAGACTTGGAGACGGTGATCGCTGCCATCTCTTTGTCGCTGGCCCGCTGCGCGTCGAGCATCCGCCGGTTGTAGACCGAGACCCACCAGCCCTGGTAGGCGTCCTCCGCGGTCGGGGGCGTGATCTCCAGCGTCAGGCCGTCGCGCACGACAAGATCCTTCTCCGCGCAAGGCACGAACCGCGGCCGCGTCCTGCGGATCGCCCAAGAGCGACGAGACGAACTCGCGGCAGTTCTTCTTCGCCTGCGCGTCGTCCAACAGGCCCCGGTAGACGCCGACCTCGAAGCCGGCGGGCGAGTCGGGGTCGCCGTAGACGTTGATCTCATAATCGCCGCCGGCGCGAAGCGATTTGTAAGGCACGTTGCGAAGATTCCCCCGGTCAATCACCGTCGCCGGAATCTGGTGCAAGTCCGCCGCCCAGGCCTCCGCCCCCAGCCGCATGGCGACCGTGCGGAAGTCGGGGGTACGGCCGGAGACCGCCCGCGGGGTTGATGGCTGAGATTCCCTGTCCAGCGAAGCAATCATCGCCCGATCGACGCGGATCACGCTGGAGCCGTAGAGGACGGCGACATGATAGGCGGTCTCCTGCAAGACGGTACAGTCCGCCGCGCGCCCGCTGGTGAAGTTCAGCGAATCGGCCCGTACAACGGAGGCCAGAGCCGCGCAAACCAGTGCCGCAATCATCCCACGCATAAAATCTCTCCTGGGGCGCCATGCCGCGCCCGTCTGGGCGGGACGCCGCAGCCCGGCTGACGGATTGGACTGGTCATCCTAACAGGTCGGCGGCGGCTGTCAATCAACGCACACCGGACCTGCCAGTCTGTAGAGTTAGCTGTTAGCCTTCTGTTATGGGGGGCTGCCGGTTGCGGAAGCTGGACTTTTGGGCCATAATGCGGTATTGCGACGAGGCGTGTGCAATCCGAGACCGTTCATGGCCGAGAAGTTTGATCCTTATCGAATGTGGTTGGGAATACCCGCCACGGAACAGCCGCCGAATCACTACCGGTTGCTGGGGGTTGGTCTGTTTGAAGCGGACGCGGACGTGATTTCCAACGCGGCCGACCGGCAAATGGTCCACGTGCGGACCTTTCAGGGGGGGAAGTACTCGGCCCTTTCGCAGCAGGTGCTCAACGAGCTTTCGACGGCCCGGGTCTGTTTGCTGGACCCCAAGAAGAAGGCCACGTACGACGACCAGCTTCGCAAGCAGATGGCCTCGAAGGTGGCCGTTTTGCGGCCGGTGGCGATACCACCCTCCGCGGTCCCGGCTGCGGTACCCACTCCGACGCCGGTGACGGTTCCCAAAGCGGCGGTCGTCCCGCTGGTTGTGCCGCCGTCAGCGATCTCCGCGCCGGCGCCGCCGGTCCAGCCTCCCGCAGACGACGTTGCGGTCTTTGTGCCCAAGCCGCTTCGCTCCGTGGCGGGGGCCGCCGCAGGGCAAAAGCCGAACATCTCCTGGCAGATCCCGGCGATGGTCGGCGTGCTGGTGCTGTTGGCCCTGGTGGCGGCAGTTTATTGGTTGAGCCAGTCGGGCGGACGGGACATGAAGTCGTCCGCGACATTGCCCGATGACACGAAAGCGGACGTTGCCTCGCACACGGCCCCATCATCGACGGTGGCCCCGTCCGCTGCCGCGAAGCGGCCAGCGGAGGCCGTGGCGCCGGCAAAGCCGAAGATGCCGCAGCCGGCCGAGAGCGGCATCCCGGGCGTCACCGGGCCGGACCTGCGGCTGACGGTGCAGCCGGGGATGGCCGCCAATGAGGACGCGGTCGGCGAGATTCGCAGTTTTCCCAAGCAGAAGGGCGCGGCGCGCGGCCTGCTTCTCGCCCGACGGCACGATGGTGGCCTCGGCCGGCGACGACCGCAGGGTCTGGCTCTGGAACGTGGAAAGCGCCAAGGAGATCCGGCACTTCGACGAGCCGACGCAGTCGGTGGCGGCCGTCGCTTTTTCGGCCGACGGGCAATGGCTGGCCGCCGTTACGGGGCCCGCCCAGGGTGCGCCCGAGGGCCATGACCCGGGCGGGCCGAGCACGCTCTACGTATGGAAGGTTTCCGGCGGGCCAGCCGTGGTTGCGGCCGCTTTCGACGCGTCGTTCTCGGCGACGGACCTGAAGTTCTCGCCGCAGGAGCCGCTTCTGGCCCTGGCGGGCCGCGACGGCACCGTGCGACTCTACGACCTTGCCGCAAGACACGAGGTCCAAAAACTGCAAAAACATTCCGGACCGGTCTGGTCCGTGGCCTTTTCACCGGACGGGAAGACGTTGTTGTCCGGGGGCGAGGACCACGCGGTTTGGCTCTGGAAGCTGGACCCCCTGACCCCGGTGCAAGAGTTTGTCGGGCATCACGGTCCGGTGACGTCGGTGACCTTCACCAGCGACGGCAGACAGGCCGTCTCGGGCAGCAAGGACAAGTCGGTCCTGGTCTGGTCGCTGGAGAAGGGCAAGCCGGAGTGCCGTTTCGAAGGGCTGGAATCGCCGATCACCTGCCTGGCCTACTCGGTGGGCGGGCAGTGCGTGGTTGCCGGTGACGGCGGAGGCGCGCTGCGTCTTTTCCAGCCCGTCAAGGGCCGACCACTGGAGCGGTTTAGCGGGCACGAGGGAGCAGTGCTCCACGTGGACAGCTCGCCCTCGGGCCGCCACGTGGTATCGGCCGGGGCCGACGGCACCGTGCGTGTTTGGGGCCTGCCCGATCCGCTCTCGGCCGTGGCGGAAGCTCCCAGGACGACGGCGCCGGTCAAAGTGTCGGCCCTGCCGAAGAAGCCGGCGGTGCCGGACGAGTCGGCCTGGAAGAAGGCCGAGGAGGCGATGACGGCCGGGCCGTTGAAGGAGGACTTCGATTCGGCCGATCGGCCCTCGCTGAAAGCGGCGCTGGCCCGGAAGCTCATCGATCGCGGCAACGCGGCCGGCGACCCGGCGGCTGCCTACGCCGCGCTGAAGCTGGCCCTGGACTTGGGCAACGAACTGGGCGACACGGACGCGGCCTTTGCGGCCATCGATGGCATGGGCCGGAAGTTCGACCTCGATCCGGTGGCGACCAAAGTCGACGTGCTCGAGGCGATGCTCAAGGCAAGGCTGACCGCCGTGGCGGCCAACCGCGGGCCGTGGATCGAGAAGATCTTGACCCTGGCCCAAGAGGCGTTGGAGGCCGAGAAACTCCATTCGGCCGAGCGGTTGGTGCTGATCGTCCGGCCGATGAGCAAGGCGGTACGCGACAGCGGCGCGCTGGTCAAGCGGGTGCAAACGCTGGCCAAGCAGGTGGAGGAGGCTCAACGGATCCAGGCGGAAGTCCAGAGGGCCCTCCAGCGGCTCGAGACCCACCCGGATGATCCCGAGGCCAACGAGAGGCTGGGCACGTATCTCTGCTTTCTCAAAGGCAACTGGGAGGAGGGCCTGCCGCGGCTGGCCAAGTCGGCCGAGCCGGGTCTGAAGCTGCTGGCCCAGACCGAGCTTACCAACGTGACCTACGTCGACCAACAGTATGCCTTGGCCAACGACTGGTGGACGCTGGCCGGAACGCAAAGCGGCAAAGCGCGGCGGCAGATCCTCCTGCACGCGGGCCACTGGTACGAGGTGGCCGAGCCGAATCTCTCGGGCGCGGACAAGGAACAGGCCCACCAGCGAATGATCGAAGCCGGCCAAGCCGGGCACGCTGATCAGGGCGCCACGGCGCCGCCCGTAAAGGCCCGCAAGAAAGAAGAATGAGCTGGGGAATGGACATGGGAAGTGGTCAGTGGTCAGTCAGGGGACGCGGTGACGCGGAGAGGGGGAGACGCGGGGACATGGCCGCGTCCGCGTGTGGCCGCGTCATTCCCGTCTTGCTCGGGCTGGGCTGGGCCCTGGCGATACCGGCGGGCTATGCTTTGGCCCAGGGGAAAAACCCCGAGAAGACCGCCGCCGAGATGGTCACGCCGGCAGCCGAGAAGGCGATCCAGGACGGACTGGCCTTTCTCGCCGCGCACCAGCAGGAGGACGGCTCGTTCGGCACGGGCGGTTACCGGGGGAACGTGGCGCTGTGCGGCCTGGCCGGTCTGGCTCTTATTTCCAGCGGCAGCACGCCCGACCGCGGCCCTTATGGCGCCCAGGTCTCCAAGTGCGTCGACTACTTGTTGCTCCACGCGAAGGAGAGCGGCTTCATCGTCCAGGCCGAGTCGGCCGGCTACGGGCCGATGTACGGTCACGGCTATGCCACGCTCTTTCTGGCTGAGTGCCACGGCATGTCGCAACGGTTGGGACTGCGGGACAAGCTCACCAAGGCTGTGGCGCTGATCGTCGACACCCAGAACAAGGACGGCGGCTGGCGCTACCAGCCCCAGCGGCTGGACGCCGACATCTCGGTCACCGTGACGCAGGTGATGGCCCTGCGGGCGGCGAAGAACGCCGGCATCCACGTCGCTCAAGAGACCATCGACCGCTGTATCGATTACGTCAGGCGGAGCCAGAATCCCGACGGCGGCTTCATGTACATGATCAGCGGCGGCGAGAGCGCTTTCGCCCGCTCGGCGGCCGGGGTGGTGGCCCTGCAAAGCGCCGGCATCTACGAAGGCCCGGAGATCACCAAGGGGCTGGCCTACCTGATGACTTTCCTGCCGCAAGCGGACGTTGCCCGGCAGGAGAACTACTATTACTACGGCCACTACTACGCCGTGCAGGCCATGTGGCACGCCGGAGGCGAGAAGTGGAACCGCTGGTACCCGGCCGTCCGCGACGAGCTGATCGCCAATCAGCACCACGACGGCTCTTGGAGCGATCCGATCTCCGACGACTTCGCCACCGGCATGGCCCTGCTGGTCCTCCAGACCCCGAACAATTACTTGCCGATCTTCCAGCGGTAAAATGACTGCACCCGTTAGCCCCGGCGGCCACGCCGGCAGTGTGGTACCGAGAGTGGTTCGTCCATCGCGGGTCCCTCTCATCCCTTCCCTCTCTTGGAGGGAGAGGGGGATTGCGCGAGCCATTGGCGCGGGCGTCGTTGCCGGCCTGCTGTTGGCCGCCGGACGGTTGGCTCTTGCGGCGACGGCCGAGGCGGTGCCGGTGGAGGGGCCGGCGTTTGCCGCCGAGCTGGCCGGCGTGGATGCCCAGTGGAAGGTGACGCTCCGCACGGCCGACCGGAGCCGGACGCTGCCCGCCGCGGAGCTGGTCCGCTGGGGCAGTCCGGCCGAAGTCCGCCAGGGCCCGCTGGTGGTGCTGGCCGACGGAGGGCTCGTGGCGGCCGAGGTGATCGAGGCCGACAAGGAGACGCTGAGCATCGATTCCGACCTCTTCGGCCTGGTGAAGTTGCCGCTGGAATCGCTGGCCGGGATTGTCTTCCAGTCGCCTTCCGACCGCCAGGCCCGCGACGCACTGTTGGACCAGGTGGCCAAGGCCGCCGGGGAAACCGACCGGATCATTTTCGCCAACGGCGATCAGCTCACCGGCCAGATCGACACCATCAAAAGCGGCACGCTGAAGCTCCGGGCCGACGTCGGGCCGGCCAGCGTGGAGTTCTCCCGCGTGAAAGTCCTGATTTTCAATCCGACCCTCTGGAGGCGAATCGCGACGCAAGGACTCTGGGCGATCGTCGGCTTCCGCGATGCCAGCCGGCTGATCGTCCGGCGGCTGGAGGTCGACCGCCAGTCGGTCTCTCTTGATCTTGTGGGAGGCCTGAAATTGCAATCCAACCGGCCGCAGGACCTGGTGCTGCTGGAGCCCCGGGCCGGACGCCTGGCTTACCTCTCCGACCTCAAGCCTTCCGGTTACAAGCAGATTCCGTTCCTCGATCTCGCCTGGCCCTTCCAAGTGGACCATAACGTGACGGGCGGCATGTTGTGCGCCGGAGGAAAGCCGTATCTCAAGGGCCTGGGAATGCACAGTGCGGCCCGGCTCAGTTATCTCCTGGAGAAGCCCTACCGCCGTTTCCAGGCGGAACTGGCCATCGACGATTCCACGGAAGGGCAAGGGAGCGTGCGGTTTCGGGTTCTGTTGGACGGCCGGGAGAAGCTCGCCACCGGCATCATTCGCGGCCGGATGCCGCCGCTGCCGGTGAGCATCGACCTGGCCGGCGTCAAGCAGTTGGACCTGATCGTCGATTACGCCGACCGGGCCGACGAGATGGACCACGCCGACTGGCTGGCCGCTCGGCTAATTCCCTGACGCCTGCGAGGCGAAGGGCGGCCCATTGTTGAACTCCTCGGGCGCAAGCTACAATCAGGGGATGGCGCAAACCAACGCATCGAAGACGGATCGGCAGCCCCGTCCCCACGCCGAGGTGCTGATCATCGACAACGATCCCTCGCACGCCCAAACCGTTGCGGAAGCTGTTGAGCGGATCGGGTTTACGTGCTGGACTGCGCTTTCGGGCACGGAGGGGGCTCAACGGATCTCGGAGAGGCAGTACGACGTCATCATCACTGATCTGATGATGAATGACATTGATGGTCTGGGAATCCTTGCCCGGGCGAAGAAGGAACAGCCCGATGCCGAGGTGATCCTCATAACGGGTTATGGCAGCGTGCCATCGGCGGTGGCCGCCATGCAGCAAGGGGCCTTCAACTACCTGCTCAAGCCGTTGGACCTGGCCCAGCTTCGGGCGGTGAGCGAGAAGGCGGCCGAGAACTCCCGGCTGCGGCGGACCAACGTGGAACTGAACCGCCGCTTGGACGAGCGGTTCGGCTTCGAGGGGGTGATCGGCGACAGCGCCCAGATGCGCGACGTGATCGAGCGGCTCAAGCGGATCGCCCCGACCAACGCCAGCGTGCTGATCCAGGGCGAGACGGGCACGGGCAAGGAGCTGGTCGCCCAGGCGATTCACCAGAATAGTGCCCGCAAGAACAAGCCCTTCGTGGCCCTGAACTGCGCGGCCTTGAGCGAGAACATCCTGGAGAGCGAGCTATTCGGGCACGTCAAAGGGGCCTTCACGGACGCCTCCAGCGACCGCCTCGGCAAGTTCGAGTACGCCGATGGCGGCACGCTCTTTCTCGACGAGGTCGGCGACATGCCGCTGGCCACCCAGATCAAGCTCTTGCGCGTGTTGGAAAACGGCGAGATCACTCGCGTGGGCTCGAACGATCCGCTCCGGGTCAACGTGCGGATCCTCTCGGCCACCAATCGCAACCTGGAAGACGCGATCACCGCCGGCACCTTCCGCAACGATCTCTATCATCGGCTGAAGGTGGTCACGATCCGCTTGCCCACGCTCCAGGAGCGGAGCGTCGACATCCCGATCCTGCTTGATCACTTCATCAAGCTCTTCGCCAAGAAGCACGGCAAGCAGATCCGCGGCGTCTCGCCTCCCGCGCGGCGGAAGCTCTTGACCTTTTCCTGGCCGGGCAACGTCCGCCAGCTCCGCAACGTGGTGGAGAGCATGGTGGTGGTCGACTACGACGGCCTGCTGGATCTGGACGACCTGCCCGAGGAACTGGCCGAGCACGCCGGCCCTTCGCCCCAGCCGCAGACGACCTCGTTGGCCGGCCTGGTGGGCCGATCACTGGAGGAGGTCGAGCGGCTCTTCCTCGCCGAGACGCTGCGGGCCTGCGGCAGCAATCGCGAGGAGGCCGCCCGGCTGCTGGGCATCGGCGAGCGGACGCTCTACCGCAAGATCAAGGAGTATGGCCTATAGTCATGCCGTCCATTCGCCAGCTTTCGCAGTCCCTGATCAACAAGATTGCCGCCGGGGAGGTGATCGAGCGGCCGGCCAGCGTGGTCAAGGAGCTGATGGAGAACTCGGTCGACGCCGGGGCCACGCGGATCGACGTTGCGATCGAAGCCGGCGGCGTGGAGACGATCCGGGTGAGCGACAACGGCTGCGGCATCCCGGCTGACGAGTTGCCCCTGGCCGTGGCTAGCCACGCGACCAGCAAGATCGCCACGGCCGACGACCTGTTTCGCGTGGGCACACTGGGCTTTCGCGGTGAGGCCCTGGCGTCGATCGGCGAGGTCAGCCGGCTCGTGCTGCGGAGCCGGACGCCCGGTGCCCCGGTCGGGACGGAGTTGGAGGTCGTCGGCGGCCAGGCCTCGCCCGCCATTCCCTGCGGCTGCCCGCCGGGCACGACGATCGAGGTCCGCAATCTGTTCTTCAATACGCCCGTGCGGCGGAAGTTCCTGCGGGCGACGGCCACCGAACTGGGACACGTCAGCGAAGCCTTCTTGCGGATCGCCCTGGCGTTGCCCCGGATCCACCTCACGCTGCGGCACAACGATCGGACGGTCTTCGATCTGCCGAGCACGTCCGACTGGCTCCAACGGATCGCCGCCGCGCTGGGCCGTCCCCTGGCCGAGCAACTGATCTGGATCGAGAACGCCGACGGACCCGTGCGGCTGGCAGGCTACGTCGCTCATCCCTCCGAGAGCCGCAGCAACAACCGCTCGCAATACCTGTTTCTCAACGGCCGCCATATCCGCGACCGCTCGCTCCAGCACGCCCTGGGCGAGGCCTACCGCGGACTACTGATGACGGGCCGGTTCCCCGTGGCCCTTTTGTCGCTGACCATGCCGCCCGAGCAGGTCGACGTCAATGTCCATCCGACCAAGCTCGAGGTCCGCTTCCAGAATTCCGGCCAGCTCTACAGCCAATTGCTGGCCACCCTGCGGACCAAGTTCCTGGCCACGGACCTGACCGCCCGGGTCCAGACGCCCGCCGAGGCCGACCCCGCCGGGGCCCTCGACTCGCAGCAGGCCGCTGGCGTCCGGCAGCAGGTCGTCGATTGGGCCAAGGGGGCCATCCGATCCTGGGGTGGCGGCGGGGGGGTGTCGGCTTTGCCGGCGGCCCCGCTGGTCTTTCCGCCGCGTCCGCAGCCTTTGGAACTCAACCGCCTGGACCGCTCCTGGGCACCGGCGGCCGGCAGCGCGGACGAGGACGTGCAGCCTTATGCTCCTTGGTCGAGTGCCGGCGTGGCCGCCGGGGCTAACGAGCCGCTTCGGTCCGCTTCGCCGGAAGAGACCCTCGGGCGGCAGCGGCGGAGCGAACCGTTGCGGGCGCTGCAGATCCACGACCGCTACCTGGTGACCGAGAACGAGGAGGGCGTGGTGGTCATCGACCAGCACGCCTTGCACGAGCGGATCCTCTACGAGCAGCTCCGCCAGCGGGTGGCCAACGGGGCGATCGAATCGCAGAGTCTGCTGGTGCCCGAGCCGATCGACCTGAGCCCGAGCGAGGCGGCCGCCATACTGGAGCACCGCGAACTGCTGGCCCAATTGGGGATACGGGTCGAGCCCTTCGGCGGCGACACGGTTCTGGTCAACAGCTACCCGGCGATGTTGGCCAACGTCAATCCCGTGGAGGTGCTCGGCGGGCTCCTGGAGCCGCTGATTTCCGCGGGCAAGCCGCCCGACCGGCGGGACCTGTTGGACGAGCTGCTGCACATGATCGCCTGCAAGGCGGCCGTCAAGGCCGGCGACCGGCTGGCCCCCGAGGAGATCAAGGCCCTCTTGGACCATCGCCACCTGGTCGACGATTCGCACCACTGCCCCCACGGCCGCCCTACCGAGTTGGTTTTCAGCCGGGAAGAGCTGGACAAGCAGTTCGGGCGGATTTGATTTCCCCGCCGCGTTGAGTCACAATGACCATGTAGGTTATGCGTCAGCATAACACCAGGCTCATCGGTGGTTCTGTCATGCTGAAGCATGACCTACGGGGTTTGCGTCCATCGTTACCATCCCATCGGACTGCCATGATTTGCGTTAGCATTGGTCGCGGGCGTCACCGCCACATGATCGCCGAGCACCGGCACCTGGTCGAACAGGGGGCCCAGCTCGTCGAGCTCCGCCTGGATTACATCACCGGCGAAGTGAATCTCAAACGTCTGATCCACGAGCGGCCCTGTCCGGTCGTGATTACCTGCCGCCGCTCGCGGGACGGCGGGAAATGGTCGGGCGCCGACGAACAGCGGCTGCTGCTGTTGCGGACGGCCATCGCCGAGGGGGTCGAGTACGTCGACCTGGAAGAGGACATTGCCGCGTCGGTGCCGCGGTTCGGCAAGACCAAGCGGATCGTCAGTTTCCATGACTTCCGCAAGACACCCGACGACTTGGAGGCCATCCATCGCCGCCTGGGCGGCCGGGACCCCGACATCATCAAGCTGGCCACCACGGCCAACCATCCGGACGACAATTTCCGCATCCTCCGCCTGGTGGAAAAGAGCCGCATCCCCACCGTCGGCTTCTGCATGGGCGACATCGGCATCCCCTCGCGGATCCTCGCCGGCCGCTACGGCGCGCCGTTCACCTACGCCACCTTCACCCACGAGCGGGTGCTAGCGCCCGGTCAGCTCAGCTTCGACGAGATGACCGAGGTCTACCAGTACGATCGCATCAACCGCCAGACGGAGATCTACTGCGTGATCGCCGATCCCGTGGGACACAGCCTCAGCCCCCAGATCCACAACGCGGCCTTCCAGCACCTGCACCTGAACAAGATCTACGTGCCCTGCCGGGTGCCCAAGGAGGACTTGAGCCGCTTCATCGACGAGGCCCCGAGCATGGGCATCAAGGGGCTCAGCGTCACCATCCCCCACAAGGAAGCCGTGATCGAGAAGCTTACCGAGGTTGACGCCTCGGTCCGCGGCATCGGCGCGGCCAACACCGTGATCTTCCAGAGCGGCCGGCGGCGGGGCTACAATACCGACTACCAAGCGGCGATGGAGAGCCTCGAAATCGCCATGGGCATCAGCGGCGAGGAGTCGGAAAACATGCTCAAGGGGAAGACCGCCCTGGTGCTGGGCTCCGGCGGCGTCGGCAAGGCCCTTTCCTACGGGCTGATCCGCCGCGGCGCCAACCTGGTGGTGACCGACGGCGACGCGGAGCGGGCCAAGCAACTGGCCGCCCGCTTCAAGTGCCGGTCGGTGGACTGGACCCTGCGCCACTCGGTCGCTGCCGAGGTGATCATCAACTGCACGCCGATCGGCATGCACCCCAACGTCGACGAGACGCCCTACGACCGCCATCGGCTGCGGCCGGCGATGGTCGTCTTCGACGCGGTCTATAATCCCGAGAACACGCTCTTGATTAAAGAGGCCCGGGCGCGGAACTGCAAGGTAGTCACCGGGGTAGAAATGTTCGTCCGGCAGGCATGTCTGCAGTTCAAGCTCTTTACCGGCAACGAAGGCCCCGCCGACCTGATGCGCGACGTGCTCAAACGCGCCACGGCCGCCGCCAAGCCCTCAGGGCCTGTAAAACCATAAGATCGCCATGCTGCTGACACTCATCGGTTACCGCGCAACCGGAAAGACCACGCTGGCACGCCTCCTGTCCGAACGGATGGGGTGCGACTGGATCGACGCCGACGTGGAGATCGAGCGCCGGGCGGGCAAGTCGATCGCCCGGATTTTCGCCGAGGACGGCGAGCCGGTGTTCCGCGACCTCGAAGCCCGCGTGATCGCCGATCTCTGCCGGCGGCAGCGGTTGATCCTGGCCGCCGGCGGCGGCGCGCCGCTGCGGCCGGAAAGCCGCGAGGCGATGCGGACCGGGGGCAAGGTGGTCTGGCTGAAGGCCACCCCGACGACCATTCAGGCCCGCATGTCGGGCGACCAGACGACGGCCAACCGGCGGCCGAATCTCACCAGCCAGGGGGGCCTGGAAGAGATCGTCCAGGTTCTCTCACGGCGGGAGCCGATTTACCGCCAGACGGCGCATCTGGAGGTCGATACGGAAGAGAAGAGCCCAGGGCAGATTGTGGAAGAGATCCTGCGTAGCGGTGTAGTCTGCCGCCCCTGTGAGGCCGATCCGCCGTTTTCGCAAATTTCCCCACCCCCTCTAGCGCCCCGTTCCGACCCGGCGGTATGTTACCGTCCGAGGGAATCGCAAGCGTCGGCGAAAGGCGATTGCATGGGCAAGACCTTCGAACAGGGCAAAGACGCGGTCTCGAAACTGTGCCAGAACTTCGCGACCAATCGCGAGGCGTTTCTCGCTCCCGGCGTCAAGGAAGCCCACGTTCGCCAGACGCTCATCGACCCCTTTTTTGAGTGTCTGGGATGGGACGTGCGTAATGCCGCGATGGCTGCGCCCCAGTACCGGGAAGTTGTTCCTGAAGACAGCCTTGACGTAGAAGGGCAGCAAAAGGCGCCGGATTACGCCTTCCGCGTCGGCACGTTGCCCAGGTTTTACGCCGAAGCGAAGCGTTGCAACGTCAACATTGGTGCGGACCCCGGGCCGGCCTACCAGCTTCGGCGCTACGGTTGGAGCGCCAAGGTTCCGCTGTCCGTGCTGACCAACTTTGATGAGCTGGGCGTTTACGATTGTACCCTACGGCCCCGCCCGACCGACAAGGCAAGCCATGCCCGCATTCAGCACTTTCGTTTTGACGAGTACCCCGACCGCTGGCGAGAAGCTGTGGGACGTCTTTTCACGCGAGGCGGTCTGGTCCGGCGCTTTCGACCAGTACGCGGCGTCGAAGCGGAAGCGAGGCACGTCGGAAGTGGACGTGGAGTTTCTCAAGGAGATCGAGGGCTGGCGGGACACGCTTGCCCGGAATATCGCCCTACGGAACAAGGGACTTTCTTCGGACGACCTGAACGCCGCCGTGCAAAGGACGATTGATCGGGTGGTTTTCCTTCGCATGGCGGAAGACCGGCAGCTCGAGCCCGAGGAGCAACTGTTGAAACTCTGCGCGGGCCGAGATTTACCCGCGTTTCATGCGCGACGTGTGCCGCAAGGCCGACGAAAAGTACAATTCCGGCCTGTTCCATTTCCAGAAGGAGAGTGGCGTATCGGAAGAGCCCGACCGCATCACGCCAAGACTGACGGTCGATGACAAGGTTTTCAAGCCGATCGTGGAAAGCCTGTACTTCGTCCACGGCTCGCCCTATCACTTCGGCGTCCTGCCCGTCGAGATCCTGGGTACCGTCTACGAGCGGTTCTTAGGCAAGGTTATCCGGCTGACGGCCGGCCACCAGGCCAAGATTGAGGAAAAGCCAGAGGTCCGCAAGGCCGGGGGCGTCTACTACACGCCCTCCTATATCGTGGATTACATCGTCACGCAGACCGTCGGGCGGCAGATAGAGGGGCGAAGTCCTGCCCAACTGGCCGACGGCAGGGATAATCCGCCCTTCCGCGTCCTCGACATGGCTTGCGGCAGCGGGTCATTCTTGTTGGGTGCTTACCGGTGTCTTCTCGACTACTGCCTGAAATGGTATGCCGAACACAAGCCGCAAACGTTCAAGAAGGCCGTCTACCAAGACCCCCGGAATAGTCATTGGCGACTGACGATCGGCGAAAAGAAGCGGATCTTGACCGCGCACGTCTTTGGCGTGGACATCGACGCCCAGGCCGTGGAAGTGACCAAGCTGTCGCTGCTGTTGAAGGTCTTGGAGGGTGAAACCGACCAGAGTCTAAGCCGGCAGCAGCGACTTTTTCACGACCGGGCGCTGCCGAACCTGGCCGACAACATCAAGTGCGGCAATTCGCTGATCGGCCCGAGCTATTTCACCAGCAAGTTGAATCTTGACCCCGAAGAAATGAAGCGGATCAACCCGTTTGATTGGAAACGGGGCTTCCCCGACCCCGTAAAGGCCGGGGGTTTTGACTGCATCATCGGCAATCCGCCCTACGTGCGCCAAGAAACCCTCGCTGGCCTCAAAGAATACCTCGCCGCGCACTACGAGGCGTTCGACGGCGTCGCGGACCTTTACGCGTACTTCATGGAGCAAAGCATACGGCTTCTTCGCGTTGGCGGACGTTCCAGCTTCATCGTGTCGAGTAGCTTCCTCCGTGCCACCTACGGCGTAGCCCTCCGCCGCGTACTGAAGAAATACGCCGCCGTGTTGCGCATCGTGGACTTTGGAGGGTTGGCTGTATTTGAGAACGCCAAAGACACCTACGTCTGCATTCCGCTCTTGGAGAAAGTTGAGCAACCGCCCCGCGTGGAAATCTCCCGAATCTCTTCGCCGCAAGTACGGGACCTCGACGCCTTCGTGGGCGCAAACTGTTTCACTATCCCGCACGAACGGCTCTCGGCTCAAGCATGGGCGTTGATGTCGGACAAGGAGGCCGTTGTGTTCGCCAAGTTAATGAAGACCGGGAAGCCGCTGGGCGATTATGTTGCACGAAGGATTTTCTACGGCATCAAGACCGGCCTGAACGAAGCCTTTGTCGTCGACACCGAAACCAAGCGGAAGCTCATCAGTCAAGACCGGCGGAGCGCTGAATTGATGAAGCCGTTGCTTGGCGGGGAGGACATCCGGCGGTACATCTTCCGCGAAACCAACCTCTGGCTCATTTTCACGCGTCGCGGCGTGGACATTGATCGCTATCCAGCGATTCGCGAGCACCTCGCGCGGTGGAAGGAAGACCTTACGCCCAAGAAGAACAGGAGCGCCAAACGCGGACGCAAGCCGGGATGCTACGAGTGGTACGAGATTCAAGACGATGTGGCCTATTGGGAAGTCTTCGACAGACCGAAACTGATCTTTCCCGACATCGCGAAAGAGCCTCGATTCTCCTTCGATACCGGCCGCCATTACCTTGCCAACACAGCCTACTGTCTTGGGACCGACGACCTCTACCTTCTCGGAGTGTTGAACAGCCGTTTGTTCTGGTTTGCGATTAGCAATATCAGCATCCCGTTCGGCGTGCGGGCAGGTAAATACCGGTACCGGCTCATCTATCAATACATGGAGAAGGTTCCCATCCGCGTTGTCAACTTCTCCGACCGCGCCGACGTTGCGCGCATGAGCGGATCGTGGAGCTCGTTAAGTCGATACTAGCGTTGCACACACAACTTGCCGCCGCGAAATCCGCCGCGCAGACGGGCGTCATCCAGCGGCAGATCGACGCCATGGACGTGGAGATCGACCGGCTGGTCTATGACTTGTACGGCCTGACCGACGAAGAGATTGCCGTCGTGGAAGGTGGGAGTACCTCACGGTAGGCGGCTGTCGCCGGGCTCCCCTCCCTATGCCGGAGCACAACCTACGGGGCGGATAGAATTCATGATCGCGGCGCTGCTGGCGGATATTCCCTTACAGTTTCGCCTGGGGATACTGTTCGTGCTCGGGGTCGGCCTGGGCAGCCTGGTAAACCTGGGCGTTTACCGCCTGGCCTGGAACCCGCGATCGATCAGCCCCTGGTCCAAAGCCCCTCAAGGCGCTCCCCTCGGCGCCGGACGACCGCGTGCCGATCTTCGGCTGGCTGGGGCTGCGGCGGGAGTCGAAGCTGCACGGGCGGGGCTTCTGGATCCGGCCGATGCTGGTCGAGCTGCTCTCGGGCGTCGGGCTGGCGGCGCTCTACTGGTGGGAAGTTGGCCAACACGGTCTCTGGGCCGCGGTGCCCAACCCGATTCCTGCCGACTGGGCCGAGATCCTCCATGCGCAGTTCTGCTGTCATGCGGCGCTGATCACCCTGATGCTGGTCGCCTCGCTGATCGACGTCGACGAGAAGACCATCCCCGATGCGATTGCCATGCCCGGCACGCTCTTGGGACTGGCGGCGGCAGCCCTCTATCCCTGGTCGCTTTTGCCGGTCAGCGGTGCCGGGCCGGCCGGCAACTTCCTGCTGTTGACCTCGCCCAAGCCCTGGGTCGACTGGCTCAACGGCGCGCTCCACGGCGGATCACTCGGGCTGGCGCTGGGTTGCCTCTGGCTCTGGTGTTTCGCCCTGATGACGCGAACCTGGTACGCCCGGCACGGCTGGCTCCGGGCTGTCGGTCTAATGCTGGCCCGGCTGCGACGGGAGCCCAGCACCCGGGTGCTCCTGCTCCTGGGACTCGTCGGCTCGCTGGGAATCCTGGGCATTTGGCTACTCGATGGCCCCCGCTGGCAAGGATTGCTGACCTCGCTTGTCGGCATGGCGGCCGGCGGCGGGCTGATCTGGGCCGTGCGGATCATCGGCGCGGCCACGCTCCACCGCGAGGCGATGGGCTTCGGCGACGTGACGCTGATGGCCATGCTCGGCGCTTTCCTCGGCTGGCAGAGCTGCCTGGTGATCTTCTTTCTGGCCCCCTTCGCCGCCCTGGTCGTCGGCGTGTCGAACCTTCTGCTGCACAGCGACCATGAGATTCCCTATGGGCCGTTTCTCTGCCTGGCGGCCGTCGTGACGATCGTCCGCTGGGCCTCGCTCTGGAATTGGCTCAGCGGCGTCTTCGCCCTGGGCCTGGCCGTTCCCCTGGTGATGGCCGTCTGCCTGGGCCTGATGGGCCTGCTGCTGGGCCTCTGGCGGCTGATAAAGGGGGCGCTGGGGGCTTAGGAGCGGCCGACGAATATCCTCGCATTGGGGAGAGGTCTGTAGGGAACGCCCTCCGTGGCGTTCCGGGCACGGGAACAACGGTCATTCCCAGTCCGCGGAACGCCACGGAGGGCGTTCCCTACAGACGGAAGATCACTTCCTCGGCCGACCCTGGCCTATGCTTTCTGGTGGGGCTGCGCTGGCCTCCGGCGAGCTTGACCCACCCTACTACTACCGCTGCCTCCAAGCGGGGATTCCTGCATGTGGCCGATCTTCGAGACTATTACCTCCCTAGAAGAGGGGCTCGACTCTCTTCGCCATCGCCGTTACGGCGTGATCGAAGCCCGGGACGGCCAGTTCCACCGGGTCGTCTTGCGGCCGCTGCCCAAGGTCGCCTCCCTGCTGGAGTTGGTTCTTTTGGGCAGGCCGTGGCACCGGCGTCATTTGGGCGACCGCTGCCTGCTCTACTATAACCAGCCCTGGCGTTTTCCCAACTTTCTCTCGGTGACCTACCTGCTTTCGGGCCGAGGGACGACGCTAGCCACGGTGCGTCGCGCCCTGGAGACGTTGGAGAAGATCGCCCGTCTGAAGCGGACCGACGCCCTGTTGTGCGACGTGGCCAGTACGCGCATTTCCCATCGGCTGCTGGCCCGATGCGGTTACGAGCCCCATTGCCCGTCGGTTTGGCACCGCCATTACATCAAGCGTTTCTACGGCGCCTATCCAGTGGCGAGTGGCGAGTGGCGAGCGGCGAGTGACGTTTAACCCGGATTATTCACGCCCCGCGCTCTGCGCCGTTTACATCACGGGGCGTGAATAATACGGGCTACTTCACATCCAAGCGAACGATGGACTGCTTCTCCATCTTCAGGTTGTCCGACAGGCGCCAGGCATAAAAGCACTTGCCCTTGTCGCTGTAAGTGATGCCGTTCGGCTTGAAGGGAGCCGGCGGGCCGAACTTCGTCCAGCTCGCGCCGCCGTCGGCAGAGAGCAGGATCTGGGCGTCGGCCAGTCCCGCCAGACGCTTGTGGGGCAGTTCGATCGGATTGTCCTTCACAGCACGCGAGATCTGCTTCCAGGTCTTGCCCTGGTCGGGGCTCTTGAGCAGTCCCCCGCCCCAGACCCGCTGCCAGTAGATCGCCCCATCCGAGGCCACCAGCGCCGGTCCCTGGGGCCCGTCGGTAGACACCCGAGTCCACGTCCGGCCGCCATCCTTGGTGCGGTAGATGCCCAGGGTCGCATTGGGCTTCCATCCGGCCGTGTTGATCAGAAAAGTCTTGGAGTCGATGATGATCGGATCGCTGCTGTGGTTGCTGTCGGCAGGCAGTGCGTCGCCGATCTTCGTCCAGGTTTCGCCGCCGTCGCGGGAAAGTTGAAGGCTTTGCGACTGTTCATGCAGCCCCAGCAAGAGCGTCTTGCGAGCCGGGTCGCTGAAATCGACGGCCACGCCGTCGGCATGGGCTAGATTGCCGAGCCGCCGGAAAGTCTTACCCCCGTCTCGCGTCAGGAAGGGCGCATTGCCGTAGCATCCGCTGACCCAAAACACCGACGTGTTTTTGGGATCGAATACGATCCGGCCGGGGCGGAAAGTCATTTCATTTCCACCGAGTTTCCGCCAGGTGGCCCCGCCATCGCCGCTGGCCCACAGACCGCGTTCGCTCACGCCCGCGATGACCCATTTGCTGCCGGGGACGGCCTTCATGTACGTGACGCCATAGGCTCCCCACGTTGCGCCACCGACGTTGTGAGTGACGTTCAACCAGTCGGCAGCGAAAGCCGTGTCCGCTGGCGCGGCTGCCAGCCCCGCCAGCGACAACAGCATCGCCGAGAGAACCCAAGCATACGCGACTGGCTTGATTTGCTTGAAGCCGTTCATTGCTTCGTCCTTTCCGGGCCTTTCCGTTTGGCCCCGTTTGTGTTTCTCCTGCCTTCCGAGTTTCCCGCCGGTGCTTGGGAACAACCTTCGGGCGGTCCACTGGGAGCCAATTCTGAACCGGCCATGTCCGCGTGTCAATCGTGTTCCAGATACAGTTGGTGCGATACTTGCGTCGCATTCGTTGGGCCTCGATACCAAGGTTTTCCGAGCACACCAGCCCGATTTGGGATCAACGAACATTCGGCGCCTCGTGTGTCTTGTTGTGTGAGCAACGATACTGACCGGAAGAAACCGCTTGCAGCTTTGGAACGAGCAACCGAAAACCGAAACCTGCCTCTACTTCGCCGGCCGGATCTTCACGAGCGTTACCCCGTGCCGCGGCACAGCGGCTTGGAATTTCTCCTCGCCCGTCGGCAGATCTTTTTGCCGCCACAGGTCGCGGACCTGCTGCTTGCCGTTGAGGCCCAGATCGCTCCAGGCCACCGATATCGTCGCTTCTGCCTCGCCCAGGTTGAAAAGTCCCAGGGCCTTCGAGCCGTCTTCCAGGTCTTTCAAGAGGACGAATTCGCCGGGCGTCTTGCGGACGATACGCCCCTGCCTGCCCAGGGCGTCCTGATCGACGTCGATCACCTCCGCGTTGCACAGCACGCTGAGCGTCAACGGATCCAGCCGGGCCATGTCGCCGCTGAAGATCAACGGCGCCGCCATTAGGCACCACAGCGACATGTAGGAATACTGCTCGCTGGGCGTCAACGTCGTCTTGCGGCCGGCACCCATGCTGGACGCATCGCCCACGTAGCCGATGAGCAGGTAATCGGGGTCGTTCCAACAACCGGGCTTGGCGTTTTCCCAGTGCTGCGAGTTGCTGAAGGCGACGCTATAGAACCCTGGCAGGCGGCTGCCGCGTTCCAGGCCCAGGTCGCCGGTGGTCCGCCAGCACTGGCCGACCTCGCCGCCCCATTTCCAGACCTCGCCCATGCCGTATTGGCACAGGTTCAGCACGATGTCGCGATCCTGCTTTTTCAATTCGACCGCAATCAGTTGGTACGGTTTCTTCAGATGGGCCAAATCGCTGCCGCCGGCCACGTTGCTGTAGGAACACCAGTCGTATTTCAAGAAATCGAAACCCCACTGGGCAAATTTCCTTGCGTCGGCCGCTTCGTGCTGATAGGCGCCGACATAACCGGCACAATCCCACGGACCCGGCGACGCATAAATCCCGGCCTTCAGACCGGCGGCATGAATTTCGTCGACCATCCCCTTGATGTCGGGGAACTTGCGACCCGGCAGTACCGCCCCTTGGGCATCGCGGTACGGCTTGTCACCTTGCTTCTTCGTCCAGCAGCCGTCGATGTTGACGTACTGATAACCGTAGTCGGCCATGCCCGAGGCGATCATCCGCCGGGCCGCCTCGCGCAGGTGAGCTTCGCTCACGCGGTCATAGTGGATGTACCAACTGTTCCAACCCATGGGCGGAGTCAGGGCGAGGGTATCGCCGCAGACGATCTTCAACGGCCGCACAGCCTGGCCCAGCACGTTTGTCGCACGGAGCGTCACGCGATAGTCGCCTTTCTCGGCGATCCTGCCGCGGATGATACCCGAATCGGCATTGAGCGCCAGGCCGGCGGGAAGGCCTTCGGCAGCGAACTGCATCGGCCGCTTGCCGGTGGCGGGAATGCGATAGAGCAGCGGATGTCTTGGGCCGCAGGCGTAGACCTTGGGGCCATTGATCTTCGGCGAGGGACCGGGCGGCGGCGTGAGCAACACGGGCTCCCTTGCGGTTTTTTGCAGTCCGACCGTGTCTTGGCTGGCAGCGACCGAGGCAACGAAGAGATTTGTCGAATCAGACTTCGTCAGTTCCAACCAGCCCCAGTGTTCCGGGTGGATCTGGGCCTCGACGCCGAGGTCCTCGGTCATGTGACTGGGACCGTTCCAATAGGCTTTGCCCATGGTAGCCGTGCCGGATTGATTGGAGAAGTTCACCGCCAGATTGCACAACAGTCGGGCGCCCTCCTTGGGCTTGTAGCTGCGAAAATACTTCCAGGGAATCTTCGCTTCGACAACAAAGCCATCGACGCCGTTGACCGCTGCCTTGCGGACGGCCATCACGGCGCCAACCACCGGGGCTGCGTGGTCCACAACCGCCTTGGGACCCGAAATCTGGAACGTCGTGCGATTCTGGTTGTTTGCAGGATTGACGAAATCGAATCCGAACACCACGGGCCGAGTATTCCGCAAGAGCGTCATCAAGATTCGATAGTCGCCTGCCTTGGCGGTGTCGAGGTTGGCGCCGCGCGGATGCCGATCGGCCAGGGGATTCTCGTTGACGGAAAGAAACAACTCGACCGTATCGCCGGTCTTGAAGGCCGTGGCCGGATCGTCGCCGGCATTGCGCATCGGCTTGCCGCTGGCCACTTCGAAGACGGTGTAGAGGAAATCGTCATCCCAGGCCGCGCGGGCGGTACCCCGGTACTCTTCCGTCTCGGGGTCCAGTGCCATGGCCGCGCGGGATGCGCCCTTCGGCCAGTCAGCGACGTCGCCGTCAATGACGATCGGGGATGTCAGGCGGGGCACTGAAAGGACCTGCCGTCGCAACTGGTCGGGCGGGGCAGCGCGAGTTTCCCCGCACACCGGCCCAACGCCCAGGATGGCCGCAAGGATCAGGGTTGTCACAGCCTTGACAGCGCTCATGGTCTTTCCTTCCCCAGCGAGACCGTTCCCTGAAAACGCTCGATGTCTTTCAATCCCGTCACCCGGAACAGTTTCAGACACTCGCCGTCACCGGCCAGGGCATAGATCTCGCCCGTCGCGGGATGCCGGATAAGATCTCCTTCGCCGCCGATAGCCCAGCCGGCGCGGCCGTCGACGGTGAAATGGATCTCCTTGAGTGAGGCATACATTTGCTTTTCGGAACTCGGTTCCAGCGGCACTTGTCGGCCTATCCAGGTCCGGCCGGCATCGGTGGTTTGGAGGATGACGCCGGCGTAGCCGCAGAGGATGACATGTTCGAAGGAAAAGACGTGCATGCCGGCATGCTCGAAGGTGGACGGCAACGGCTTGCCTTCAGCCAGAAACGGCCCGTTTTCGTATTTGGCCGGCGAAACCGTTTTCCAAGTCCTGGCCCCATCGGTGGTTGCCAGGAGAGGCCCCGAGCAGGTATTGATCCACCCGGACTTCCCCCGGCGATCGAACCACATCTGCCCCAGCGCCCAGGCTTTCTCCAACTCGGGGGCCGCTTGCTGCTTCCAACTCTTGCCGCCATCCTCGCTTTTCAAGAGGACCTGCTTGCGGGGGCTAAGGCCGCACATCAAGGCCCAGCCGAGTTGCGGGTTGACGAGAAAGAGGGCTTCCGGTTCAGCTCCGTCCACATCGCCGCGGACCTTGGCATCGTTCCAGTTGTCGCCGCCGTCGTCGGTCCAGACGATGGCCGAGCCGGGAACGTCTTTCGGATGGATTCCCATGGCGACGCCATGCAGCCGATCGGTGAACTGCACCTGGCTCATGTTGACTGGCCCCGGCATGACCAATTCGATTTCCTTCGCTCGACCTATGGGCGGGAGGCCTATGAGTGCAAAGAGCATGAAGGCCAGTCCTCTGCAAGTGGAACGGCTTGTGTGTAGCATGGCAAAAGCGTCTCACGAGATAGTTTCTTGTTGTATTTGCTCGCGAACCATTGTTACGCTATTATGGACCGATTTAAACTGGAAACCAATAAGGAATCAAACATGCGACGCACTTTTCTCGTCGTCACCGTTCTGCTCCTGGGGCCGGCCGTCTCGCTCGACGCCGCTCAGCCGCAAAAACCCGCTGTGACGCCCGCGTCGATCGAACTCTGGATCGAAGGCGTTCCCGCAGGCGCCAGCCACTCGGCCGCCGCGCCGCGCGAAGCGTGTACGCTCCTGGTAGCCGATCTGCGGATGACGCAGGCGGTCGATGCGCAAGGAGGCAAGACGGTGTTGCTGCTCGGACCCGGGGTGAACAACGGCGACTTCGCGTCGGGCAGGGCGGACTGCAACTCGTACCTGGTGCAGAGCGTGTCGGTCGTGACGGCGACTACCGAGGCGCCGTCCGCCAGCGGAAAGAAGTTCGCGGCGATGGTGGCCGATCCGACGGTGCAGATCCACATCCCGCGGATCGTCAGGTATCTCGGTATGCCCGACCTGAGCATGGGACGTTACTTCGTGTTTTCCGCGAAAGTCCGCGCCAAGAAGGAGCTGGGCAGAATGACCCATGCGGCAGTATCCGTTATCTTCAAGGACAGCAAGCAGGCCCCCCTCCTCGAATACCACGGGGATCAGGTTGCGGTGAACTCCGACGGCTGGGTCGAGGCCAAAGTGGAGTTCGACTACGACCGTGGCATCCCGAAGAAGATTCCGGCCGCCGCACCGGATGCGAAGGCCAGGCTGGCCGAGATGGTCGAAGCGCAACGGGCCGGGTGGCCGGAGTACGACATCTCGTCGCGTGCCGACGACGGCCGCAACCTCGCTCTCTCGGTGGCAAAATGGGAGGGCCGAGCGGGCATTCCCGGCGAGCCGTTTCGAGTTTGGGCGGTCGGGGCCAGTTGGACGGCCGCCCTGGCCAGCACGAGTTACCGGCTGGAACACGCCATTCAGCAGCGCTTCCCCAAGTCGCCCCCGATCGAGGTCAAGTGTCAAGCTGGCAGCGGTTGCCCGTGGAACTACGCCCGCGGATGGATCAGCCAGTTCGTGCTGGCCGATCGACCGGACCTGATTCTTATCTACACCCACGGCGATCCCGAGAAGCTCGACCTGATGCTCGCCGACATCCGCCGCCACAGCACGGCCGACATCGTCGTCCCCAGCCTGCACCTCATGGGGCATGAAGACGTGGACCCGGACCGCTGGGTCGAGACCTTCCAGGCCGGGTACGGCTTCCCCATCCCTGCGCTGCGCGACATTTGCAAGAAGCACGGCGTGGAGTTCGTCGAGAACCGCCGCGAGCTGGCCGAGTACCTGAAACGCATTGGCAGGAAGCCGTCGGCCTTACTCGCCGATCCTGCCCACGAGAACGAACACGGCCTCTGTCGCACCTGGGACAACATCGTCCGGCACATCGCCAAGCCGCAGCGATTCGCTTACGACTTCCAGTCGCGAGAGCGACGCCTCCGCGTCTCTCCGCCCGCGAAGTCGGCGACGGAAAGCGTGGTGCTCTCCAACGGCTGGTCGTCAGGCGACGGCATCGTCCGCGCGAGCAGGCCGGAGGAACGGATCAAGGTCCGGTTCACCGGCAACCGCATCGACTTGCTCGGCCGTGCCGTCAAAAGCGGCGGGACGATCCGCGTTTTCATCGACGGCCGGCCGGCGGACAAGTCGCCGGTTTTCTACAGCACCTATATCCAGCCGCATCCCAAATCGTTCCCCTGGAAGGTTGTCGGCCCCGGCCCGGGAGACTTGGGGCCTCACGCGGTTGAGCTTGCGACGAACCTTGTTCCCCAATCTTGGACGATTGCACTGACCTCCGAATCCGGGGACTACCGGCTCGACGGCAGCGTGACCGGCCCCGATGGCGAAGGGAACTCGACGAAAGCCTTCACAAGCCGCTCGGGGCAGATCCGCATCGCCCCCGACCTCTGGCGTTTCAACCGGCAAGAGAACAAAGGCGAGTTAACCTACGGCAACCGTTCCGGCGACAAGTACAGCTTCAATGTCTACCGCAGCGCCGTTGGCCAAGTGAGTTTTTCAGCCGCCAAACTCGGGCCTCTCCATCAGCCGCTCGTCGAGAATCTGCCCAACGGCAGGCACACGCTGGAGATTGTAACCCAAGGCGACGGTGACGTGGCGATTGAATCGTTCTACGTCTTTGAACCACCGGAGAAATGACCATGCGAGAGAGCCCCCGGTGAACAAAGATGGAAGGAGCAATTATGAAATGTACAGTCCCCGTCCTCAAACGTCCCACCCAGGATTCCGAACAGGCCCCGGCCGGCCTTCGGGCGGCATGGACGCTGGCCGCGCTAGCGATGGGACTGGCCGGGATGTGCAGTCACGTCCTCGCGGACCAGACAGTGGTCATTGACGGCGCACAGCCAGGCAAGCGGTTCGATGGCATCGGCGCCGTCTCCGCTGGCGGGGCCCCGTCCGTGCTGCTGAAGGACTATCCGGAAACCCAGCGTCGGCAGATCCTCGACCTGCTGTTCAAGCCGAACTTCGGCGCGTCGATCTCGGTCCTCTTCGTCGAGGTCGGCGGCGACGGCAATAGTACGCAAGGTGTCGAGCTCAGCCACATGCACACCCGCAATGACCAGAACTACAGCCGGGGTTACGAATGGTGGCTCATGCGCGAGGCCAAACAGCGCAACCCCGGGCTGGCCCTCGACGCCTGCGCCTGGAGCGCGCCGGCCTGGGTCGGCCATGGCCAATTCTTCTCGCAGGACATGTGCGATTACTACGCTAACTGGATCATCGGCCTCAAGGAGCATTACGGCCTGCGACTCGACGCCGTCGGCTGTCGCAACGAACGCGGCGTGAACGTGGATTTCGCCAAGATGTTCCGCCGCACTCTCGACGCGCGGGGGCTCAAGCAGGTCCGCCTGCACGCCTTCGACAACTGGGACCGCCACAAGTGGGACTGGTGCGACAAACTGGAAACCGACGCCGAACTGCGCGACTCGATCGATATCCTTTCCAATCACACCCTCAGTTGCGTCTACGAAAACAACGGCCCGACCCCGGACTCGGTCAAGGCCCTGGCCGAGCGGCTCCACAAGCCGATCTGGGATACCGAGGAACACGTCTACCTCGACGGCTACCAGTGCGAGCTGACGCTGGTGAAGTCCCTCAACGTGAACTTCATCGATGCCGGCGCGGCGCGGACGGTCGTCTGGTACCTCGTCGATTCGATGTACCCCGTCGAGCCGTTCAAGATCAACCCCGGCATGCTGATTGCGGATTCGCCCTGGAGCGGGCATTACGCCGTGCGCGAGGCGCTGTGGGCCTACGCGCACTACGGCCAGTTTAGTAAGATCGGCTGGCAGTACCTTCCCAAGGCGTGCGGACGACTGGCCGGTGGCGGCACCTACGTGACGCTCAAATCGCCGCAGACCGATTATAGCGTGATCCTCGAAACCGGCGGCGCCAAAGGCCGCCAGAAAGTGACCTTCAAACTGGCCGGCGGCGTATCGACCGGAAAACTCTGCGTCTGGCGTAGCAACAGCCGCGAGCAGTTCGTGCGGCAGCCCGGCCTCGAACCCGCCGGCGGAATGTTCCAGTTCACTGCCGACCCCGACTCGATCTATTCACTTTCCACGACCACCGGCCAGCAGAAGGGATCGTTTGCCGATATTCCGACCGATCGGCCGTTCCCGCTGCCCTATCACGAACCGTTCGACGGTTACGCGCCAACCAGCGCCTGGGGCTATCTGCCGCGCTACACGGCCGACATCTCCGGCGCTTTCGAACTTGCGCCAAGGCCCGATGGAAAGGGGCAGTGTCTCCGGCAGATTACCGAGCGGCGCGGGTCGAACTGGGGAGCGGAGTGGAATGCCTTCACCATTCTCGGCGACGCCCATTGGAAGGACTACGAGATCACCTGCAACGTGACGATGCCTGATGGCAAGGGCTGGGCTGGGTTGCTGGGGCGAGTGACAAAGAGCGGCCCGCCTCCCAAGGGCTATCTTTTCCGCATGTCCGCCGACGGGACCGGCGGGCTATATTCGACCGTGCCACCGGCGAAGAAAGGCGGCCAACTACGGCAACTTGGCACGTTCGCCCTGCAGCAGTTCGACTCGAAGAAGTGGCATCGGCTGCGGGTGCGGTTCTCCGGATCGAACCTCACCGGGTTTGTAGATGGGGCGCAGGTCTGCCAGGCTGACGACAAGGAATGCGCCGAAGGGCTGGCCGGGCTGATCGCCGGCGAGGAAGACAAGGTCCGAACGACGGCCTGCTTCAGTGACCTGGTCATCCAGAAGCCGGATTCGGCGGCGCCCATTCCGCCATTTGCGGGAGACGGTGTGCGGCCGATGTATCCGCAGTGAGGCGGCGCCGCTCCTCCTGGTTGTTGGCCTCGTTGAAGGAAAGCACGTCGTACCCAATACCAGTAGCCGTTCGCGGATTCTTAGGAAACTGGTATTGGGCCTTGTAGGGAGATTGGTTATGACACGTGAGGCTTGCCGGGCTGGTCGGGCCGCGGCTGACGGCCCTGTTGGCGTTTCAGAAAGGTGCCTGCCACATGTCGTACACGTCGATCCAGACCTTCCTGGAAGACGTATTCGGCCTGCCGCTTGCCACCGGCCAGATTGCCAAGATCATCCAGAAGGTCAGCGCTGCATTGAGCCCGAGCCACTTGGAATTGCAGGGAGCGCTGCCACGACAGCCGGTGATGAACATCGACGAGACGGGGCATCCCGAAAACGGGCAACGCATGTGGACGTGGGGCTTCCACGTGCCGGGCACGCGGGGCTTCACCTGGTTCCACGTCGATCCCTCGCGGAGTACGGAAGTCCTCTACGAGTTCCTGGGCGAGACTTTTTCGGGAATCATCGGCTGTGACTACTACGGAGTCTACCGGAAGTTTCTCGACGAGACCGACGCGGTGATGCAGGTCTGCTGGGCGCACCTCATCCGGGACGTGAAGTTCCTCACCACCTTGTCGGACCCGGTGACGCGCCGCTACGGTGAGCGGGGCCGCCGCTGGTGCGAGCGGATGTGGACCGTGCTGGCCACTTGCGTGCAGCAAGGCCGGTCGGCGTTTCAATTCATCTACGAGTCGATCGTTGCGCATTTCTCCGGCCATGTTCCACCGTCGCTGCTGGCCATGCCGCCGTAGGTTATTCTCAATCCGGTTGATGCCAGGAGCGATCCCGCCTCGCCCCTTTTCCCCACGCCCTTTCTCCCTGCGCAGTACGCGCCATCGAGATTCCGACCGCCCGCCCGTGGCCTGGGATCTTCATCAGGCCCAAGAACCGTGAATGCTTACTTGATCGGCGTCGCGCAGAGGAAGATGCGAACATCGGAAAGGGGGAGGTTGATCATGATGAAGGCTTGGGACGCAGGGCTCCGACGGCTTCGACGACTTTCGCCAACACCGCTTCCCCGACGCCAACGGGCAATCGCACCGTGCCCCCGTTGGGCAACTTGATCTCGACCGGAGATGCCGTCAGCGAGACGGGCAAGAACTTCGGCTCTGCCAATTCGGCGAGTGTCGGTCCCCGTCCTTCTTCGCGGACAGCCTCGGGTGTTCCCTCGCGAAGTCGCTGCGCCCAACGATAGAAAGTCGAACGGGAAACAGCCTCCGCCACGCAGAACTCATCAATGCTCAAACCACTTGCCACGCGATTCTCCAGACGCTCCTGCCAGTACAGATAGTCGTCCAGAGTCGGACCAGGCCTGCCAGGTTTACCCACAACTTGACTCCTTGGGAACTGAGAAGCGAATGCCCTCAGCTTACCAGGGCCCGCAAGTATGGATGGGACGGACGCTTACCCTTCCCAACGGGTTCTCGGCGTTTTGATTTTCGAGATGGCAATACGCGAGTGCTGAAGACCGGTCGAATCGTGAGATCCACCAGCAGAGGGGCCTTCCCAACAAAGGAAGGGTTTCTGGCTTAACCCCTTCTGATGGCGTTTGCGCGGAGGTGGGGGTGACCGACGCAGGCAAGTCGGCCCGCCGTCGTTCCGAGAAAAGGGTCCTTTATCGGCGTGTCTCGCAATATGTATGAGTAGATGAGACTTCACTTCGATGCTGGAGCGGATGGCCGGTCACTCGATTCTCAGCTTCTTGATCGCGTTGGTGTCATAGAGCTTGGTCGAGAATTCCGCCAGCAACGCCCGGTCTTCCGGTGTGTAGGTGGGATCGCCGGTGAGAATCTCGAGGTTGGCATCAATTTCATTCTTCAGACGCATGCCGATGGTTAGGATGTGAACACGCTGGTCCCGCAACACGTGGCGGATGGCGGCGGCGGGCAGTTGCTTGAGACGGTCCTTGTCGAATCCCGGCACAATGTATCCCGACCAGGCCCCGAGCATCCCCGCGCCGATGACTTTCATGGCCACGATGCCCATGCCCAGTTCATGGGCTTTGGCCACGCAGGCATCGCGCAGTTTGGTCATCCGGGCGCTCCACACCTGATCGTAGCCCCGGGGGATGTAGCCGTAGGACAACATACACAGGTCGAATCCCCCGGACGCGATCAAGCCCATCGCCTTGTCGAAGTAACCGTGGGCAGAAAAACCGACAAACCGAGTGACTCGCTCATCGCGGAGCTTGACCATCTCGGCGTGGATCTTCATGGCCTGATCGACGCTCATCTGCTGCAAACCCGGCGTGCCGTGGATCAGGAGGACGTCGAGGTAATCAGTCTGCAACTCTTGGAGGGAGTGTTCCACCGCCTTGCGCACCAGTTCCGGCTGTGTGGTCTCGACCTTTGTCACAAAGCACACCTGGCGACGCCGGTCTTTGAGCGCCTCGCCAATAATCGTCTGGCTTTCCAAATAGTTGCTCGCCGTATCGAAGTAACGCACGCCCCGGTCGAAGGCGTAACGGACGAGTGCCACGCGATCTTCTTGCGACAGCGGATTGCGCCAGGCATTGGGCAGGGCGGCGCCACCGTAGCCGAGCATCGGGAGTCTCAGGCCAGTCTTGCCGAGCGTGCGGGTTGGAATAGTGCCGGAAGACTGCACCGGTGTTTCCCCTTGCCCAGTGGCAGGGGTTATGGCCTCGCCGGCAGCCACTAGCGCCGCGGTCTGCGCCACTCTCTTCACGAATTCACGACGTTCCGAGAGTTTCTTTCGTCTTCATGGGTCAAGGCATTACTTCAGCACGGAGCCGCTTCTCCATGCGGATAGCGGTAGTCGGCGGCCGGGTTCGTTGACACCCGCTGGGTCGAACCGTCCTCCAATCGGTAAACGTAGAGTTGGTTCTTCCCCGTTTCGCTGGAGTGGTAGATCACCGCCGCCTCCCCGTCAATCCAGCGCGGATAGGCAAACCAGATCGGCTTGCCGGCCTCGTTGGCAATCACCTTAGGATTCGTGATCGTGTGCTGCTGCGCGTCGAAATCGGCGATGTAGAGCGTGTGTCCGGGTTCTGTGAATTTGTGTCCCTTCAGGTACTCGAAGCAGATCTTCTTCTCGCTGGGAGAGATGCTGGCTCGGTGCAACTCGCCCCTTTGCACCAGTTCGCACTGAACGCGTTCATAGAGAGGCTTTGCTCCTTCTCTGCGGGTTAGCAAGAACGCGCCCCAACCCTGCTTGGGGTGATAGGAATTCACGAAAATCCGGCCGTCCGTGAGGCACGAGTGCCCCCAGGTGTGAAAGCTCTCGTCGGTGATGGCGATCTCCTCTCCGGGGCTACTGCCCACCTTGCTCTGCACCACGTGGAAGCCAGTCTTTATGTCGTTCTTGCGGTTCCAGATGGGCGTGTTGAGGCCGTCCCGCGTCCAGGTGGGATTGAAATCGGTGCGGGTGCCGTCGCTCAGTTGGTGAAATCCCGTGCCGTCCGCGTTGATGATAAAGATCGCGCTTTTCCAGTTGACGGTGACGGGATCGTTCTTGGTGCGGCGGAAGCAGACGAGCATGTTTCCAGTCTTGGACCAGGACGGTTTGAAGTCCATGTGGCCCGTGGTCAGCGGCTTTCCGTCCGGCTTGCCGAGCTCCTTGACATGGATCTCGCCGTTCATGTAATAGGAGATCCGTGGGGCGCGCGAAAGGCCCGCCTCGCCGGCGCGGGCCAAGAGCGGCGCGGCCGCAGAGCCAGTGCCGGTGAAAACTGCCACCGTGGCGCCTGCCTGCGTTGCCTCTTTCAGAAACTTGCGGCGGGTAAGCTGTTCGTTCAGGTTCTTCACGAGGTTTGTTCCTTGGATTTCGGGTTCCGATCCACGGAGTCCGCTTCCTTTGTCATGGCCACGGGGACGTATAACGGTGGCGCGACGAAAACTAGTTTCGTCGCGGTTTCTGGCGTTGTCAACAACCCCCAAGCGGCGTGTCAAAAATGGTTCCATTTCTGACGTTCGGCTGCCGATTCGCGGCCACCCCGCACTTTTCCAGCCACGTCACTCCGAGATCGCCATCTCGGAATTCAAAGTGCCGGCTCGCCGTAAAACTTGAGGTTTCCAACAACGAGGACACAGATACCTCTGGGGGGCCAGTAATTGCCATCCCGCCCTGATGTACAGAGGCGTCTTAAACGCGCCATGCCGACCTCGGGGGCGCGTGCAATCCGAAGCTTTTCGAGACCGCTTGCCTGCGGAGGAGGGGCACACCGACGCGCCTTACACTGCGTTCACGCAGCGCCCTCAAGTCAGGGTCCGCCCGCCGAGAAGCATATACCATTGGCGGCGCTGTGCTGACAATTCCGCTGCGGCGCTTCAGTTCTCTGACTACCGTGATGCTGGGCTTTGGGCCGGCCCGTCGCACCTACCATTGGGCTAGAGGCAGCCCAATGGTAGGTGTGACCGGCGGTGCAACATCCGTGACATGATCTGGCGGGCTGCTTTTTCTTATCTATGGCAACCCTTCATTCGCTATCGATTCAGGCGTTTCTGGGTAGTGACGACTGAAAGGACGGGCCGACGGCCGTCTTTTCGGCGAAACGTCTTTTCCCACAACGTCTTCGGTCTGCCCGAGACCTCGGGCAGACGGCGGGCCGACGGGGCAGACCGCGATGTCTATCCCGGTGGGTGGCGTGCGATAGGCTCGGCCGCCGTGGGCAGGTGACGGTAGGCTCCGCGCCGGCCCTGAAGCTCCTCGGGCAAGGCATATCGCCAAGGCCCGTTGGCCGTCTCACGCTCGGCGGTGATCATGCCGGTGCACCGCAACTGGTTGAAATGCGTGCGGACCTGCTTGGCGGTCCAGGGACGCAAGCAGTTGACCAGCGCCGCGGCTTTCACGTTCCGCGAACGATCCCGCCGTGGTGGCCGCCGCACCAGGCCCATCCGCTGGAATCGTTCGTAACCGTCGTTGCGGCGGCGAACGAACGCGACCAGTTGGCGAATCAGCCGTGAGCGAACATTGCCCAAGTCGGCAGCTAGCTTGTCAATTGGACAAGGTGTTCTGCCATGGACGCCGCCTCGGCATTGTTCCCCCTGCGGGAAGAAGCAATCTTTCCCGGGGAAAGGTTGACCAACAGACGGTTTCACTCGCTTGAGATCCACGGGCAGACGGCCACGATCTTGACGTAAGACCTCTCCATTTCATCAGTTCGGTTGGACCTCACGCTTGGGCAGGCGGCAGGCAAACAGGGCAAGTCATGGTACCGGGGGTACGGCTGCTGGGGCCTGAATTCGGGGCAGGCCGCCAAAGGCGTTGGATCGGACCGTCAAATTCTCCGGCAGCGTGTATTGCCACGGTCCGTTCCCATGTTCCCGTTCGGCAGTAATCACGCTCGCTCGGCGAAGCTGCTCAAAGTGTGTACGGAGTTGCTTGGCCGACCAGGGGCGAAGGCAGGCAACCAAGGCATTGATCCCGGCCCTCTGCCATGCGTTGCGCTCCGGCGGACGCCGCACGAAACCCATTCGCCGGAAACGTTCGTATCCGTCCGGCTGACTCAGCGGAAATTCGATCAACTGCCGCACCATCCGCGACCGGATGTTGCCAAGGTCCGAGACCTCTCGCCGCGTGACCAATTCCCGGCCGGGCCGCTCGCCCCGATCCAGCGCGGAGTAGTCTCCATCGAAGGGGTTATCGTTCCCCGTGCCGTACTTCACCGCCATATAGACGTTGGCCCGACTCACCATGTCAGCCGCCAGCGGGTCAAATGTCTCGTCGGCACCTGCCACCAGGCGGGTCTGTAAGAGTCGCCGCACGAGTTCATAATCCTCGATGCTCGTGATCAAGTCTGAAGCGACAGGGACTTCCCGCAGTGATCGTACCAGGGTCGCTCCAGTCAGCAAGGCGTCGAGCACCTGGCGGTTTCGTACGCCACCATCGCCCGCCGCCGGGAGGCGGAAAGCCGTCAGCCCTACGTCGAGCGCGGGTTCAACTTGGATGTTCAAAGCCGAAGGAATCGACCCCCAGGCCGGGCGATCGTCCCCCGCGGTCAACAGCCATCGGGCCATGGCGACTTGTTCGGGACCATCGCCCCGGAGAACTAGGGTGGCCCCCGGATCGTTTTCCGTATCGTGAGGACCGACGTAGTGGAACAGGGCGGGTCTTGCCGCACCGTTTCCAACAACCAAACCGGAAGTCTGGATCGTCCACGACACCAGATTGTAGAGGCGGGCCGTGTGGACCAGAACGAGCCGAACCTGGTCGATCGCCTTGGCCAGCTTACGGACGTTGGCCTGCGCATAGATGTTCCTGACCGTTTCAGGACCGGCGTAGCGGATACAATATCTCCAGAGTTGGCAAAGCGCCGGCGCCGCGAATGATTGAAAAGACAGAGTCACGCTGTGCCCGACCCTTCCGGCCGCGATGGCCAATTCGCACAGGGAAATAGTCGCGGGTTTGCGCGGTACCGGGGAAGGGATGTTGAGGCGGGTCATGACCACACCTCCGGCCGACTTTCGCAAGAGTGGCGTCGAGCGAACCAATCCCAGCGTTTATCCCCTCGGACGGAGAGGGCTAACGGCGGAGCGTGAGATCGCCGCCATGGAGCCTGTTGCTGCAAGTGCTTATAGTAAAGGCACTTCCGGATCGACAACGCAGATAAGGTATTGTGCGCGCCTGCTTCAGCAGGCGCGCACAATACCTTAACTACGTTGTCGCATGTTCCGACCCCCAGATCGACAAGCTGGGGGTCGGAGGTTCGAACCCTCTACCGCCCACTGATTGTAAGTGTCGCCGAATCCAGTACTTAGGATACCTGCCTGTGTCGGACAGTGCGGCCTAGAAGCCTGTGGAAAAGTGGTAGAACTACCACTTTCCGGGCCGAAAGGAGCTGCGCATGTCTACGGGCTACATCGGTTTCCCATCGAAGAGGACCTATTCAGCCATCACGCAGACATACCGCAGCATTTCAAGCCCAAGATTGTCGATGGGCACGGCACTCAGGTAGTTTTAATGGGCCACTACGACGGCGAAGATACTACGAAGGCGCCTGAGGGCATCGCCGACTCGCCCACGTGGATTTCCAAGTACCTTAATTCCAGGTACTTCAGCTTTCCTCAGGGTGTCACCGTTCGTGTGCATGAGGGCTGTGGGCCGTCCGGCATGCCGAGCAACATCCGCACGCTCACGGGCATGGAATCGTACCTCGAAGATCACGCTGTCGGCTCCGGCGTCGTCAAGCTTAGCGGCGATTTGGCCCACTGGTGGATATTAGAGGACGGAAGCCATTTGAGCTCGGATGCGGGTTTCATCCAGTCTTCAGGCCACGCTGCCGCGCACTACCAGAGCGAGTTGTACGAGATGCACAGCGGCAACCAAGGCATCAGCATGTTGCAGCGATGCGGCGTCATCTTTGGCGGGCGACGCGTGGTGGTCTACTTCGAGCCGCGTCCAGGAACGAATGTCGAGGTCACCAGCAATACGGCTCGGAGTCCTCTCCTGCTGAATAACCAGCCGTTACCGTGGGACGACTGGGCTCGCCAATTCCGCAAAAAGCTGCCGGCACAACTCCGCCGGTTCGTGGAACAACAGGGTGCGTTGGCATCGGGCCGCGACCATACCCACACGGTGCGTCATCGGATCAGCAAGGTCAGCCACCTGTTTACGCCAAGCCGGTACCGTTTGAATCCGTCTGGAACCGATTTGGTCGATGATCAGCGTGCTGGCGCTGACGCCCAGGCGGCACAGGCCACTGATGGCCATCGTGTGAGCGACCAGACCAAGGAGGCCAGTGGTGGGCAGAAGAACCATAAGGTAGGGTCTCTGAAGGATCAGGGCAAGCCGGCCAACAGGCTCACGGAGCCGGATTATCCGGTCGTGAAGTGGATCAGCGTCAAGGACGCTACTCGGCCACCGGAATTCATCGAGGACCGTGCTGCATGTTTGTTGCCTGACCAAAACATCCTTCAAATCAACGACGATTTCACCGTGTTGAACGACCTGATTTCGTTTTGCTGCAAGGATGTTGCCGATTTTCCCAACGTCAAGGATTTCGTGGCGACCCTCGTCCGTACTTGGTACGAGCAGGCGCTGGTCGAGACCGTCCTCGGCATGCGAGCGCTTCGCAACCGCAAGGAGTGGTCAAACCGCGAGGTCGAGAAAGCTCTATCGCCGGAGGCTTTGACCGCCAGTGCCATGCAGAAGTACCACGTTGTGACGTGCACTCGCGAGGATCTGCTGCGGAAATTACCGGGTCTGCCGCGGGTTGCTTTGCTCCAGTCCACGTAAACCACGTTCGATCGCGACGATCTCCTACTGGAACCCGTCAGCCAACGTCCCTTGGGCCGCGCCTACCAGCACGGTCCAAGGGTGTTGGTCTGTAATGGCCCGTTGATTGCAGCCGTTGGCCGCCTTGATGACCCGTTGGTGCGTAAATGTCGGCCAGCCTGGCACAACGAGCCCCGCAACGCACTCCTGGCCAGTCTAACCGCGAGCTTCTCCGATCGACAGATTGACCGGCTGTGGGAGCACTGCCTTCTGCTGGGCCGTACCGAGCTTCCATAGCAGGCTTCGTGACCAACTTTCTATTTTCAGAAATAGAATCTCGATGATCTTCCTGGCCCTCAGCCGCTCCAGCACTGACAGGCCCAGCCAGCCCTTCAGGCATCGTGTCGGCGTGGCCTGGACAGTGGCGTGATGGCATCCAAGCCCTTGGGGCTGCCGTAGTGCGGGGCCAGGTCGATCAACTCTCGGCGGACGTGAGGCGTCACCAGCATCAGCGACTCCTTGGGCGATCGCGGCCGAACCTCGCCCAGGGCCCAATACAGCCGCAGTATGGCCTTGTGGAGTACGTCGCCGGTCTGTTCCCACCACCTGACGATGGGGTGCTGGTCTTGTTCAAGAACCTCGCTTTTTGCGGGTACTTGGCGCTTTGAATTCCGAGATGGCAATTTCGGACCACGGCAGGTACGGAGATTGCCGCAGGGTCGCAGGATGGGCTGATCGTCCCGGGAAACGAACGAATTTCCGACCATTTCGGCTGCGTGTCCCGCCCGTCCGACTCGAAGCCGGTTTGTCGGGGAGCGCATCCACGTCCATCCCTATCCGTTGTCAGCGTCATGGATTAGAATCCATGGATTCAGAGGCAGCCAAGGGGCCTTGTCCGTGCGGGGCCTCTGTGGCAAGTGGGGGGCAGGGACTCGTACATCGAGGTCGTTGATCGTTCGCACACCAATCGCCGCGTCCAAAGCGTCAGCAATTTGTTCAACACGTTTCATGAACCATATTCGTAACTTCTGCATCATCGCCCATATTGACCATGGGAAATCAACCCTGGCCGATCGGTTGATCCAGGCCTGTGGCGGCGTTTCGCAGCGCGAGTTTCGCGACCAGCTACTCGACTCGATGGATATCGAGCGCGAGCGGGGGATCACGATCAAGAGCAATTCGATCACGCTTTCCTACCGCGCCCCCGACGGGCAGGACTATCAGCTGAACCTGATCGACACCCCGGGGCATGTCGATTTTTCGCACGAGGTGCGGCGCTCGCTCCTGGCGTGCGACGGTGCGTTGATTGTCGTGGATGCATCCCAGGGTGTCGAGGCGCAGACGGTCGCCAACCTCTACCTGGCACTGGATCACAACCTGGAATTGCTGCCGATAATCAACAAGATCGATCTGCCCGCCGCCGATGTCGAGCGGGTGCGCGAGGAGATCGATAAAGACCTGGGGCTCGATCCGTTCGCGGCGATCCCCATCTCGGCCAAGACCGGTTTCGGCATTCAAGACGTGCTCACGGGAATCGTCGCGAAGTTGCCTTGCCCCAAGGGCGACCCGACCGGGCCGCTGAAAGCGCTCATCTTCGACGCGCAGTTCGATCGTTATCGCGGGGTGATCCTCCTGTGCCGCGTCATGGATGGCACGGTGAAACCCGGCGACGCCATCCATTTCATGCACTCGGGCTGGGATTACACGGTGGAAGAAGTGGGGATCAGTCGGCTGAAGTTCTATCCCAAGGAGCGGCTCAGCGCCGGGGAGGTGGGATACATCATCGCTGGAATCAAGAGCGTGCGGGAGATCGAAATCGGCGATACGATCACCCACCTCAGCCGCTCGGCGGCCGAACCGGTCCCCGGCTACAAGAAGGCGAAACAGGTCGTCTTTTCTTCGATCTATCCGATCGATGCGGACGAGTACCGCGAACTCGCGAAGGCCCTGGACAAGCTGGCCATCAACGACGCCTCCCTGACGTATGAGAAAGACAGCTCCGCAGCCCTGGGCTTCGGGTTTCGCTGCGGATTCCTCGGCCTGCTGCACCTGGACGTGATCCAGGAGCGCCTGCAGCGGGAGTTTGACATCGGGCTGGTCGTCTCGGCTCCGTCGGTCAGGTACAAGGTGACCTTGAACGACGGCAACATTCTCGAGGTCGACAACCCGGGACACTGGCCCGATCCGTTCAAGATCGCCAGCGTCACGGAGCCGTACATCAAGGCGTCGATTCTTGCGCCGAAGAGTCCGTCGGATCGGTCATGGAGCTATGCCGTGAATATCGCTCGGCGAGCCATCGAATGAATTACCTGGCCGTGGGCCGGGTCGAGGTGATCAGCGAGATGCCGCTCGGCGAGGTGCTCTTCGATTTCTACGGCAAGCTCAAGACGGTCACCCGCGGCTACGGTTCCTTCGATTACGTCCCCATCGATTATCGCGAGACCGATGTGGTAAAGGTCGAAATCCTGATTAACCAGGAACCGGTCGATACGCTTGCCTACCTGGTCCATCGCGACAAGGCGCGAGCACGGGCGCTACACTACTGCGAGCAACTGGCCGAAGCGATTCCCCGCCACCAGTTCAAGATCCCGATCCAGGGCGTCATCGGCGGCAAGGTCATCGCGCGCTCGACGATCCAGGCGTACCGCAAGGATGTTACGGCCAAGTGCTACGGCGGCGACGTGTCGCGCAAGAGAAAGCTCCTCGACAAGCAGAAGAAGGGCAAGGCGAAGATGAAGCAGGTCGGCCAAGTCCAGATACCCCAAAAGGCCTTCATTGCGGTCCTTGCAGCGGACAGGAAGAAGTGAGCGAATGCGGGCAAAGGATTCGTTGAGCCAACGAAAGCCGATCGGGCTTTATGTACACGTGCCCTTTTGCGTAAGCAAGTGCGCGTATTGCGATTTTGCATCGTACGCGGGGCGCGAGGCGGATATCCCGCGCTATGTGGATGCCGTTATCCGGGAGATAACACGGCGCGGCGCAGAAACGGGGCATCCGAAAGCGGATACGATTTTCCTGGGTGGGGGCACGCCCTCGCTTCTGGACGAGTCCCAGGTAACACGCATCCTGGATGCTCTGTTTGAAGCATTCCCAATTGAAAAGGGTGCCGAGATCACCTGCGAATGCAACCCTGGAACACTCACGATGCCCTTTGCGCAAGCGCTGCGCAAAGCGGGTGTTAACCGGCTGTCCATGGGCGCGCAGGCAAGGCAGGCGCGTCTTTTGCGTCTCATCGGCAGGATTCATGATTGGGAGAAAGTGATCGCTTCCGTAGAAATTGCGCGTAAAGCGGGATTTGATAATCTTAACCTGGACCTGATGTTCGGTCTGCCTTCGCAAACCGTTCCGGATGTACGGGAAACGCTGGAGGCCGCGATTGCGATCTCCCCCACGCATCTCTCCTGTTACGGTTTGATTGTTGAGGAAGGAACGCCGATCTGCCGCGATGTCACTGTGGGAAAGCTGGCGCTTCCCGATGAGGAAGTTGATCGCGATATGTACGAGCTTGCGTGGCAGACGCTCGCGGAGCACGACTTTCATCAATATGAAATCAGCAATTTCGCACGCGAAGGGTACGCCTGCCGGCATAATGTCGGCTGCTGGACACGCGTGCCGTACCTTGGCTTCGGCTGCGCGGCACACAGCTTTTTCGAGGAATGCCGTATTATGAACCCCTCAAAGATTGATGCGTACTTGGGAGGTGAAGAACCGAAGACGGAGCAAATATCAAAAGAAGACGCGCGGTTTGAGAGCATGATGCTGGGCCTGCGCATCACGCGCGGCGTGAAGAATGGGGATTTTACGCAAATGCACGGGATGAGTATCCGCGAGGCGTTCGGTGAAAAACTGGATAAACCGATGAACGACGGGCTGCTTGAATGGCACGAAGGTGCTTTAAGGCTTACGCGCCTCGGTATGGACCTGCAAAACAGCGTGCTTGTTGATTTCATGTGACACGAAAGGAAAGAGCCGAAGGTATCTCGGGCTGCTATCGGTTTGACTTCCCTAGACCGCCAAGTCAAAATCATAGCAGTGCCGTTGGGTTAACCGTTCGAGGCGGCCCGGCCTTGAACGGCTACCATTGGACAAACTCCATTGCAGGGGAGCAGAATGTCTACCCCACACTCGAAACGCCAAACCCCGCCAACGATCAGCCGGCGCAATGCGTTGGGCGCAGCCCTGGCCGCCGGGGCCGGCGCAATGCTGCCGCTGGCCAGCTTGCCCGCGGGCGCATCGGCGGCGGAAGTTGCGTTGCGCCCCCCGGCTGCGTTGTTGGACCCTGAGGTGGCCAAGTATCTTGCCGGGCCCGGCGGCACGCGGGATTATTTCCAGAATCGCAGTCCAGACCAGCGCGGCAAGACAGGATCATGGGAGCGGACGCCCAGGGAGTTGGCCGCCGCCGGATTGGATGCCTGGACTCTGGACGTGACCACCGATGCACGCAGCCAGAATTTGCTGAAAGAGCCGCGCACCAAAGCCACCCACAATGTCATCACCTATGTCGATTCTCTGCGCATGGCTAACCAGCGCCCGGTGCGAATCTTGAAAAGTCTGGTTTGCCTGGGTATGCCCTCCATGGCCGCCTACGGCTTGTACGAGGGCGTTGCGTTGCGTGACGTTCTCTGGCTGGCCAAGCCCAATCCCAAAGGAGTGATCCGTCGCATTGCAATGCATGCCTTTGACCCCAAGGACCCAGCAAAACAGCAGTGGTGTAGCACGCTGCCGCCAGCACGGGTGTTCGAGGATCCCATCGGCATGGCGCCGGTAATGCTCTGCCTGAAATTCAACGGCGATTGGCTCGCTCATGGCGGTCCCGTGCGGGTGATTGTGCATGAACACTACGGTTTCATGAACGTCAAGGATGTGCGCCGTATCATGCTTACCAACGACAACACCGAGACCGACAATTACGCCAAGAGCGGCAGAGATGTCAACAGCCCGATGAAGTCCTTTGCTGAGAAACCGGCCGTTGTCTCGAAGCAACCGTTGATGTTCGGCGGACGGGCATGGGCGGGCATGTCCGGCCTGAAACTCGTCCAATACGCCGTTGCACCGGCCGACACGAAAACGACTGATGACGACGTGTATTTGCAGTGGCTCCCATGGAAAGACGGCGTCATCCTGCCGGCTCCGGCCAACTTTGCGTCCCTGATTCCCGGTGGCCCGAAAAGTGTCTTTGGGCTGTCGGAAGACGGCGCCCCGCTGCAATGGCCCATACCCAGCTTCTTGGCCTATTGGGTATCTCCGCCGGTGAGAGATCTGAAGCCGGGCAAATACCGGCTCTTTTGCCGGGCCGTCAATGACTATGGCGACGCGCAGCCCATGCCTCGTCCCTACGGGCCGCATGAGGGTGTCAGCGATCTGCAATCAACGGACTTTGAGTTCACCGGCAGTTAGCACAGCATCGCTATCACGGCGGCAGTTTCAATCGGGGATGTGTATATGCGTGAGCAGCGTGGCTCGTGGCGGCGAGTGGGCTTGACGTAACCGTTCACGCCCCGGGGAGCAATGAAGGGGCAGGTTGGTGGGCAAGATGAGCTTCGACGGCGTGAGCCAGGAAAGCGAAGGCGTTGCGGCGCTGCTGGCGGCAGGTTTCTACTACCGTCAGCATCGTCTCGACGAAGCGGCTGCCGTTGGCGCTTTGGGTCCCGAAGGAAAGCTTTCGCCAAATCACCGCATGACGCAACGACCGCTCGCCCGCATTGTTTGTCGGTTCCAGCCCTTCGTGACGCAGGAACATCCACAGCCAGGAGCGATGTTCGTACAATTCCCGGCACGTGCCGCGCGTGTCGGCGTGACCGCATTGGGTGCCACGCAGCAGCAAACGCTCCACGTTGCGGCGGACGGGGGCCATCCGACGCAGCAAGGCCGCCCTCGAAATTCTGCCCTGGCGGTAGTCGGCCCAGTGCTCGAACAATTCGCACGCTGCGTGCCGCAAGCGGAAGCCCAGGTGCTTCGCCCGAGGGTCGCCGCTGTCGATCATCGCTTGGAAATCGCGTTTCAGGTGGGCCCAGCACCATTGCAAACGGCCCAGGTGCCAGTACATTTTGGCCCGATCGCAGGTGACGATGCCGTGGAACGACGCACCCAGGAAGGTGGTCAATGCCGTGGCCTCGCGCGTGGCACGCACGGCAAACACGGTGAACATGCCGGCGACGAAGGTCCACAGCCACGCCTTGTCGTTTTCCTGCTTGGTCCCCGTTTCGTCGATGTTCAACTGCTCTTGGGCGGGCAGTTGAGCCGCCAGCGCCTCATACGACGGCCGCACGGCCGCCGTCACCTGGTTCTCGATCTTCACAGTCAGCGCCGGACAGCAGGGCTGGCCCAAGAGCGTCGTGAGGAACTCGGCCGTGCGCCGCTTGCTTTGGCGATAGTAGGCCATCAACAGCGCGGTGAAGGCCATCAATCGCGGTCCTGTCTGCCCCAGAGGCACGCCGCGAGGCAGTTCCGCACAGGTTGTTTCTCCGCACGAGGGACACGCCAGCCGATGCCGCTGGTACTCGGTCACGTGGGCCTTGATCTCCGGCAATTCCCACACCTGGTGCCGCAGCGGCTCGGGATCGCTGCCGGAGAGCTTTTCGCCGCAGCGTCGGCATTCGGTCGGCTTCAGAGGCTTCACCTCGTCGCACTCCTCGGCGGGGATCAACGGCCGCTCATGTTTCTTGTGCCCCGGCTGCCCGCCGCGTTTCTTCTTCGACTTGCGTTTCGTCGAGACGGGTTTGGCATGGGGATGCACTGTGCTGGGCGGCAACGAGGAGTTCTGCGGCGTTTTCCGGCCACGTTCGAGTTCTTCCACCCGGGCTTCCAGTTTCGCAATCCGGTCCAGCAGCAACCCGACAAAGGCACGGACTGCCGGGGTCATCTCGGCATCGAGTTCTGGTGGAATCGTCAGTGGCCTTGCTTCGTTGGACGGCATGACGTATGTCGTCCCCGAAAACCCCTCCTGTGTCCAGATCAATTTACGAAAGAACGGCCTCCGGGCCGTGAACGGTTACGGGCTTGACAAATCAAGCCCGCTGTTAAGGATTCACATTGATCAGCTGGCTTTCGCAGTGCGGTCTATCCCGCAGAGCAAGAGCAAGAACTTCGTGAACGGCTGCCTATTCGCTTGTTGCCGATGAATTTCCAGAAAGTCATCCGTTTTCCCGGACGCTTCTTCAAACTACCCTTTGATGAGACGCGAGGGAGTGCCCCAGAAACCCATCCCTTTGATGAGAGCTGAGCGGCATCGGGTAGAAGTAGCCGAAGGCGCAGCCCAGCACTCCAAAATACCAACCATTTGTAGCACCGGGTTCACGGCAGTAGAATGGGCGTGAAGACTCAGTGCCTGCTGGTGGGAATACGGGTATCCACTCCGTGCGCGAGAGCCCCCGGTGAACAAAGATGGAAGGAGCAATTATGAAGTGTACAGTCCCCGTCCTCAAACGTCCCACCCAGGATCCTGCTGACCTTCATGACCCTCAGCCGCTACAGCATTGACAGTCCCAGCCAGCCCTCCAGGCAACGCATCGGCGCGGCTTAGAAGGTGGCGCTGGTGCTTGTCGCCCTGCCGAAAGAGGAGCAAAGTCGGTTACGTTCCGGAGTTCCGCCTCGTCGCTACCTCGGATGCCGATCCGCAGGCCCGAACGCTCGGCCCGTCGCGTGTGCTAGTGTGCCGTTGATCTTCGATTGGCGGGTGTCACGGTTGGCTCGTCCGACCGTGTTTCCGCACTACGACGACGGGAAACTGAAGATGATCAAGATCAATCATGGCCTTTATCCTCGGAAGTACAGGTAGGCGCCAAGGATGCACAGTAAGATAAAGGCGGAGGCTAGCACGTCGCGCCAATCCCAGCTCTCGCGGGTCACACGGAGGTCGTTCTCCGTGGCTGTTCCCAAGGTGAGTCCCTTGATCTTGTCGTACTGCGGCGGTTCAGTCATGTAACTCACGGCGATCATGGTCAGCGCCGATACGAAGGCGATGAGCAGGCTGAAGTACTGGAAATACGTGTTGTTGACAATCCAGAGGAACGAGCCTTCGGCATAGCCCTTGGCCATTCCCTTGGCGTCGTAGCCGAACCAGCCCAGCGTAACAGGGGTGTCCACCGCCATGCGAAAGATGCCCATTATGAAGCCCACGATCATCGCGGCGACGCAGCCCTTGCCATTGAGGCGTTTGCCGAACACGCCGAAGAAGAAGACGACAAACATGGGCGGGAACAGGTAACTTGATACCGCCTGGAGATAATAGTACAAACCATGCGCGTGTTCGATGACGGGAAGCCAGGCCATGGAGATGAGCACCATCACGCCAGTGGCCAGTCGACCCATGCGCACCAACTCGTGCTGCGTGGCCTGGGGCTTCCACTTCTCATAGAGGTCCACGGTGAAGAGGGTCGAGCAGGCATTGAACACGCCCGCCAATGAGCCCATCAGCGCCGAGAGCAACCCTGCCACGACGATACCGCGCAACCCGGGCGGCAACAGGTATTGCACCATGAGCGGGAAGGCAGCCTGTGCCTCTTCCTGACCGATGTTGCCATTGCGGAACAATGCCGCGGTCAACTCCGGAACCTTGCCGCTCTTCGCCAATGCAAAGCACACCAGGCCCGGGACGATGAACAAGTAGACGGGGAGGAGCTTCAGCACGCCGGCGCAGATGCTGCCGCGGCGGGCCGATTGCTGATTCGCGGCACCCAGGGCCCGCTGCACGATGTACTGATCGGTACACCAGTACCACAAGCCGCCCATCGGCGCAGAAGAGCATGCCCAGCCAGGGGAAGTAACCGTTGAAATACCAGGCCATGCGGCCGGATTGCTTCACTGGCTCCCAGGTCCCCTCCACACCGGGCGGAACCAGCGGTTTCCAGAGGTTGAACATGTCCGACCCGCAAATCTGGCGCAACTCGGTCCAGCCGCCCAGCTTGATCAACCCGTAGGTCGTCAACAGTGCCGAGCCAAGGATCAGAACGACGGCTTGGACGGAGTCGTTGTAGGCCACGGCCCGCATTCCGCCCAGGCTGGTGTACAAGCCGGTTAACACGAGCACGAGTACCGAGCCGATCCAAAAACTGTTGATTGGAATCCCGCCCACGGAAAAATGGATTTCCGGCAGCAGCGTGCGGAACACCACGCCGCCGGCAAAGATCCCCACCGCGATTTTGGAAACGATGAAGGTGACCAGCGACACGACCGACAGCACGTAGCGCGAGGCGGGTGAAAACCGCCGCTCCAGGAACTCCGGCATGGTGAAGACCATCGAGCGGGCGTAGAAGGGAACGAAGACCCAGGCCAAAACCAGCAGGCACCACGCATGGAGCTCGAAATGGGCCATTGCCACGCCGTCAGTGACGCCGGACCCGGCCAGCCCAACCACGTGTTCCGAGCCGATGTTCGAGGTGAAGATCGACGCGCCCACAACCCACCATCCGAGATTGCGGCCGGCAAGGAAGTAATCGGCTGCCGTGTCCTTGCTCTTGCGAATGACCCACCACGCCACCCCCAGCAAGACGCTGAAGTAAAGTGCAATCATCAACCAGTCGAGGCCGGTCAAGTTAGAGACCGTCGGCGTCGTAGCGAGGAAAGGTGCGAAGTGGTTCATCATTATTGTCCGTCCGTTAGGGGCGTTGTTTGCGCAGATTATCCGCCCGGCGAGAGTTTGGCACAAGACGGGCCCCTGAACGAGGCTTGCCGGTTGCCCTTCTTCGAGTCGGCCGGCCGTGCGGTGATGCTCGCCACGATTCCCGGAAGATAGCAGGCAGCTTTCGCACATCGCGGCCTTGCTGATCTTCCGGCCGCTTAGCCCACCGCAGTCCAGTCAACCATCGCACTGCTGATCAGGGCCCTGGTATCATGATCGAACGGGTCAGTGATGCCAGCGATCAGGCCGCTTTCCGATGGTAATTCGCTTACGCTGCTCGGGCTCCAGCCAGGGACGGCCAAGGCGGCGAACGCTCGAAAGCCGCGCTCGCATGTTGACAGCTTCGACGGCACCCCACGTGATCAAGCCGGCACCGCCCCCTCTACCACCGCCGCCAGCTCTACCTTCATCGGAGCTGCCTGCTCCATCCCCACCGGCACCATCGGCCACGCCGCAGTCTTCCGCTTCAGTCCAACTGCCCATCCGCCTCTCGACAGGCGTGGCTTTACCTCAGACCGGGCCCGAAGGGACGTTGATGAGCTTCAGCGTGGATTACCATTTCGACCAAGGCGATCCGAATCCAGCGGGATACAGTTTGGTGATCGAGCGTACGCAAGGGGCTCCTGCTAGACGATCGGTCCGGCTGGCAAAGCAGGGTGAGCTTCCCATCTTGGTTCCCGGTTGGCGGCCTGAGGACGGGCCCTTCCACGCCCACATCGAGGATCTGAACGGCAACCGCATATCTCAATCGATCGACCTGCGATGACACGACCGCTCGCTGTTCCAACGCGAATAGGATAACTGTGTATGGTTTACGACAATTGTCGCGGCGTGGCCTATCGGTAAAGTGGCATGGAACCAGGCGTTAGCCCAACGTCCGATAGACTACTTCATGTACAGGTCGCCAATGACCTTGAACTGGACGGCGGGATTTGGACGCTGACCGAAGATCAAAAGGGGCTGCCTTTCGCCACGATTACTCCGCCATCCGTGCCGATGTTCCGGCAGGTCGTCGCTTACCTGGAAACGAAGCCCGTGCCACCGGGCGGGACGAGCAAGCGGGACGACGAGGCAAGAGCTGCCGTCGCCGTCTGCCTCCGCTGGGGCTCGTACTTCGGTCTATTGGCCGATTCGTCACGGCCCGATGCACCCGACATTGATGATGAGCAGGTCAGCCACATCGACGACGAGGAAATGGCCCGCCTGAACATCGAGATCTCGGCGGCCTTGGCTTGGTGGCTCGCGCCTACGGCGCGCGCTGGGCGCGTCGGGGCGGTGGGCTTGGCTGGCAGACGCCACCGTCGAGGGTAGAATAGAGGTCAGGGGCCGGCATGGCTCAAGATCGACGCGGCCAAGGGTGTGCTCTCCGGTGCTCCACCTGCCGCCGGCAAGCTGGAAGGGACGGTTGCCGCCACCATGGACCGGCAAGTGCGGAAGCGCGACGAGCAAGGAGTTATGACGATGCCAAGCAACATGCTGCGACAAGTATTGGCTGCAGTTCTCATTCTGACGGGCTTTGCCGCGGCCGCGTCAGCCGAAGTGAAACTGGCCGCCATCTTCGGCGACCACATGGTCCTTCAGCGCAAGATGAAGACGCTCGTGTGGGGAACGGCCGAGCCGGGCGAAAAGATTGTCATCGCGCTCGGCCCGTACCGGACCGAAGCAACCGCCGATGCCGGCGGCTGTTGGACGGCCCGGCTCGGTCCCATGAAGGCCGGCGGTCCGCTGGCCATGACCGTGACCGGCAAAAACACCGTCACGCTCAAGGACGTGCTGGTAGGCGAAGTGTGGTTCTGCTCGGGCCAGTCGAACCTGGGAAACCTCCCTTCCGTCATCAATGCGGCCCAGGAACAGGCAGCGGCGAAGTACCCGAACATGCGCGCGCTGGCGGTCCAAGGCATCGTTGCCGACCAGCCGCAGGGCAACGTCAAGGGAACGTGGGTTGCCTGCACGCCCAACGATGCCTGGCAGTTCTCGGCAGTGGGATATTTCTTCGCGCGGGACCTCCACAAAGCCCTCAACATCCCGATGGGAATAATTGTTGCCGGGCAAGGCGCGGGAATTCGGGCCTTCATGCCCAAGGAAGCGATCGACTCCGACCCGGACCTCCAGCCGCTGTTGAAGAATTGAGGGACGCCGCGGCCCGACGATCCTCAACGCGCCAGTGGGGCCTATAACGGCAAGATCGCGCCGCTGATGCCCTATGGCATCCGTGGCGTCGCCTGGTATCAAGGCGAAGGCGACGTCGGCCTGGGATACACCTATCGCAAAGCCCTGCCGGCGATGATCAACGCCTGGCGAACACGGTGGGGAGAGGGCGACTTCCCCTTCCTGATCGTTCAGTTGGCCAACTACGGGCAGCCGGGAGCACAGCCGGGCGAGAGCCGATGGGCGGAGTTCCGCGAGGCGCAGTTCCTCACGTCGCTGAAGATTCCCCATGCGGGCCTGGCCGTAACCATCGACATCGGCGAGGCCAACGACATCCATCCCCGGAACAAACAAGACGTCGGCAAACGTCTTGCCCTGGCAGCCTGCGCTTTGGTCTATGGTGAAAAGATCGTGTACTCCGGCCCGATCTACGATTCGATGGCCGTCGAAGGCAGTCGCGTCCGCCTCCGCTTCAAGCATGTCGGCGGTGGGCTGGCGGCCAAGGGCGGGGGCAAGCTGGCCGGCTTCGCCATCGCGGGCCCTGACAAGAAGTTCGTTTGGGCCGACGCCCGGATTGACGGCGACAGCTTGCTGGTCTCCAGCGACGACGTCCCTCAACCGGCTGCTGTCCGCTATGCCTGGGCGGATAATCCGGACGTCTGCAATTTGTACAACAAGGAGGGCTTGCCTGCCTCGCCCTTCCGCACGGACGACTGGCCGGTCTTGAGCTCGCCACGCGCCAAGTAACCGGTCCAAAATGACGACCCAAAGCCCACCCAAGAGCTGACCCCAGGAGAAACTGCCATGCGATCCGTGCGGAATCTTTCCTTATTTCCCTCCTGCTTTAGCGGCTTCTGGTTGGCGCTGGGTCCAACCCTGCAAGGGGCGACGCGGACCGCGGCCAGCCTCTCGGCGGCGGATGTCCAGGCGGCCGTCGATGCGGCCGCTGACGGCGACACCGTGAAGCTTCCCGCGGGGACTGCCACCTGGACGGCGTGCGTCAAGGTGGCCGGCAAGTACGTTACCGTCACAGGCGCAGGGATCGACAAGACGACCATCACCGGCGGTATCTTCCCCGCCAACTCAACCCTCCGCGTTTTCGAGATCGGTACGAAGAAGGGCGGCCTGACCCGGCTCTGCAATCTCACGATCGACGGCGGAAACGGCCCGCGCGACGGCGATAACAAAGGGATGTTGACGGTGGACGGCGACTCTACGACCTGGCACGTCGATCATCTTCGCATCCGCGCCACGCGGACCTGCGCCATGTACGTCCATGCATGCGGCGGCGTCATCGACCACAATACGTTCGAACTCGTCGGTTGGATTTTCGGGATCTTTGGATTCAACGGCGGCATTCCCTATGGCGACGCCGCCTGGGCCGATGCCACCGACCTGGGGAAAGGCGACAAGGCATTCTTCATCGAAGATAACGTCTTCACAGCCGTCGGCACGACCCCAAACGTAGCCGGTTCCTCGGTGGCGCTGGACGGCTGGGTGGGCCAACGGGTCGTCGTCCGCCACAATACGTTCAAGAATGCCTGTTTGGCGAACCATGGCACCGAATCGAGCGGCCGCCTCCGCGGTGCCCGCAGTTTCGAGATCTACGAAAACACGATGACGTTCACGGTACAACCAATTGACTCGGCGCCAATGCTCTTCCGTTCCGGCACGGGGGTGATCTTCAACAACACGTTGATCGGCCATTTCAAGACGGGAATGAAGGTCGACAACTACCGCGATTGGCAACTCTTCCAACCCTTTGGCATCGCCACCGGCGAGAGCCCGTTCGACAAGAACGACGTAGATCGAGAGGGCAAGCCGATCATCTACGATTCCGGCACGCACACGGGCGCCGGCAAGGGCGGACAGGTGCTGGTCTGTGCTGGAAAGAAGTGGCTACCCAATCAATGGCGGGGGTACTCGGTACACAATACCAACACGCGCAAGAGCAGCATCATCCTCGCCAACACCGCCGACACGATCACCGCGCGATGTGAAGGTTCGTACGGCGGACCGAACATTTCCTGGAACGCCGGAGACGGTTTCAAGATTCTGCGGTGCCTGGCCGCCCTGGATCAGATGGGCAGGGGAAGAGGGGCCCTCATCTCGGGCGATACGCCCCAGCCGGCGGCGTGGCCGAACGAGGAACCGGATCCCGCTTACGTCTGGAACAATATGCTCAACGGCAAGCCTGCAACCATGAGTTCCAGTTCGCCGCACGTTCGGGAAGGCGTTGACTTTTTCAACGGTCTTGCCAAGCCCGGCTACACCCCCAACACCTATCCACATCCGCTGGTCACCAAGTAGCAGAATCCCGCAATCGCCCATTCAAGGAATTGCGACGATGCCGAGTAACGTGCTGCGACACGTGATGGTTGCGATTCTCATGCTGACGGGCTTGGCATGCTCGTCGTCGAGCAGAAGCTGGCCCGCAGCTTCCTGCACGTGATCGCTGCTTCACCGTATGGCTGTTGATCGAAGATTCTATTTGCAAAAATAGAATGTCATCGGCACCTCGGGATCGCAGCCCTCCTTAGCATCGGCAAGGGCTTGGAGAAAGGCTTTGATGCTCGGCGGAGCATTCTGGTGATCGTCACCGAGATCGCATGACAGAGCTTGGCAGAGCGCCGACCTCGACCACATCGATCACCGGAAAGCAGGTGAACGACTGCCCGTCGACGTCCAGGTAGGGCACGAAGCGGTGGTGGATGTCGCCGTCGATGGCAAAGTGGAGCGGCTTGCCCGCAATCGGCTTGAGCCACTTCTTCGGCTCGGCCGGGTTGTGGGCCACGCGGACGGACACCTTCGGCCGCAGTGGGCCGACTGCCGCCAGGAGGATCGGCCCGTATTCCAGCGCGTAGCGCTGGTGGCCTTCGATCTTGTCGAAGCCCGTGTAGCGGGTGGCGCGGAAATCCATCGGCAGGACGAACTCGACCGTGTCGCCGTCGGCCCACATACGATCGAGTACCTGGTAGGTGCCGGGCGTGCCCACGGCCGCCTGCTTCCCGTTGACCAAGATCGGCATGTTGGCGGCGGCCCAGGCCGGCACCCGCGCGGAGCTTCATGGTCATCGGCCGCGGGACGCTGATTCGCAGCGCGACCGCCGCATCGAAGGGAAACTTGGTTGTCATCCGCAGGCCGGCCTTCTGCCCGCCAATCTCCCACGCGATCGAGGAGGGCTCGTAGAGGTTCACGTAGAGACCGTCGTCGGCAATCGAGTAGATGTACTCCGGCAGCGAGCCGAAGAAACGCGTGCCCTGGCCTTCGCAGCAGGTGTTGACCATGGTCGGTCCATCCAGGGTGCCTTCCATGCGGGCATGGTAGCGGATGCCCTTGTCGCCCTCCTGGTTCGGCAGGCAGACATTGTAGATCGATTTCTCGATCTCGTTGACGTATTTCTCCTGCTCGGGGAAAAGCTCGTGGAACCGCTGGTTGAACTTGATCCAGAAGACGCTGCCACAGGTCTCGCCGGTGTGGCCTTTCGGAGTGAGGAAATAGGAGCACGGCGGGAACGAGCCCGCAGGTCCCTCGCAGATAGCCATGCTGCCGCCGACGTGCTCCCACTTGTTGTGAATGAGGGCCCACGCGCCGAGCATCGCGTCGAGATACTTCCGGTCGCCGGTGGCGCGGTAGTGGTCCAGGTAAGCCTCGAAGCTGGTGATCAGGTAGCTGTGCGGCGTCGGCAAGGGGTACTTCCAGACCGCATCTTCCTGCCGAGCGGCCAGGGTGTCCATCCACCAGTCCTGCACGTAGTACTTCTCGGCAACCTGGAGGTCCTCTGGCTTGCCGATCGGCGTGAAGTAGGTCCGCGTGCTGGCGATGTGCCCTTGGTGGGCGTTGCCACAGCAATCGATCAGGCGCGGGAGCATCGCGTCCCAGTGGTTGAACCAGTCAGCGTGGCCGCGGAGCAGGCCGTAGGCTTTCGGGTTGCCGGCGATGGCCGCCTCGATCAGCCCGTGGGTAAACCAGGCCCGGCCGTAGTTGGGCTCTTCGCTGCGCGTCTTGTCGGGCGGATAGGCAAGGATGTAGCCGTTGGGCTCACGGCAGGACTCGATGCCGTCGATCATTCTCGTTGAGCCGCTTGCGAAGCTCCGGGTGCTCGATCCAGCGGAGCGTGTTGCCGGCGCCCATGAGGAACCGGCCCGCGTTGGAACCGCGGAGATCGATGTCCCAGAAAGCGACCTGCGGACGGTCGTCTGGCGGATTTTTCTGCCCGGCGCGGACCCGGAACGGCCAGAGCATGTGGTCGACGGAGAAGGAATTCAATAGGTACGCGATGTTGTGCTCCATCACCGGCTTGAACAGGCCAGTGTCGTCGAGCGTCACGCCACCGGTGGGCACCATCGCCCGAACCGGTACTCGCTTCCACGTTGCCGGATCGCTCGCCTTCAGCCGCGTCCTGGGTTTTTCCGCCCCCGTGGCCGTGCCGACCATCAACAGGCATCCAAGAAGAACCGTTGCCGTCCGGCACATGTCAGCATCCTCCGTCAACATGGTTTCGGGTTGGAGATTGTCTCAAACGTGCTCGATTCTCCTGACATTGTAGCAGCCCATCGTTGCCACTCGCCTCTGCGCGCGCCTGCGTTGTATTGGGACCGTAGGAACACAATCGCTGGGTGGCATCCACTGTATGGCCCTTGATCGACGATTCTATTTTCAAGAATAGAATGTCGTCGGGCCCGCGGAGTCCTGCCGGTCATCAACCAGCATCTGGATGCGGTGTACGCCTGGCTCGGTAAGGTCGTCGTGGCCGCCGAGACCGCCAACGAGCTGCTGACCAGTCTCCTTTCGGCCGCACAGCGATCCGGATCGTCGTCGTAACTGCCGCCGTCTGCAAAATGCCCCACCTCGGCCATCTTCGATCTGTAGTGGCGGGGCTGGCTGGTGGTGAACCCATCTTGAAACCCCCTTTACGCGCGGTACAATATGACGCGGTGAGAGGGTTGGCGGGACCCACGGGAGTGGAGTCTGCTTTGCGACCCCTCCCGGAAGACTGTGCGGTTTAGAAAACCGTTGGCGGAGTCAGTTTACCGACTATGACTAAAGCCGAAGCAATCGCAATTGCCCAAAACTATGTTCGCGAGCAGTCTCTCAAGGTAAAGGTCGGGGAGCCAAAGGCGCGCCAGATGACTGCCGAGTTGCTTGATGAGTGCTTCCAAGAGCTTCCGCCACCAAGCGAAGCGGTTCGGCAACTGCTACGACACCAACATTTGGATCGCAGCCAGTGGCGCGTGTACTTTCCGTTTGCAGATGAAGTAAGATCGGGGCACGGTGGTGTCATGATAATCGTTTATGATGATACCGGTGAAGCGGAACCATTTATGACACTCTGATCTGGCCAACAAGCCGCAGCCGCAGAGCGGGTCGCCGCCTGATGGTGCAGGCCCTGGGAGGATGGTAGACTGACCGGCGGTTCAGAGCGCTGAGGGACGGGAGTTGCGGCCAGCGCAGCGGCGACCGTTAGGTGTTGAACCTATGAACATGAACGACCAAGAAGACCGCGTAGTGTACGAGAGTTCGGTTCGCTTCGATGAGAACCGCATCCGCGCTGCCGCAGTCTATTGCAGCGATGGGCGATTTGGTGAACACTTCGATGATTTCCTGCACAACTACCTGAAACTCCCGCGCTACGACCGCCTCGCGGTGCCGGGAGGTGCTGCCTGCCTCGCCGGTCATTTCCTTTCCTTCTGGGAAGAAGAGGGCCTGATCGAGCAATTGCGTTTCCTGGTCAAGATGCACGGTCTTGAGCGTGTTGTGCTGGTTGCCCATCAGGACTGTGTGTTCTATGCCGAGCGGCTACACGTATCGCCATTGCAAATGGAAACGCAGCAGCGAGAAGACATGCAGACAGCCGTTCAGCGAATCCGCTCGTGCGCACCCGGATTGCTGGTGAACGCATTCTTTGCGCGGAAATGCTTGGATGGCACGATTCGTTTTGAGACACTGGAGCCGCGATGAGCAACCTCTCCGGCTTGCTGCCGACTCGCTGCGAGGCCGCCTTGCCGGTGGTTCCGGCGTCCGAACCGTGGTAGGATCAATCGTAGTCCGGGCCTGGTTGGCGTCGGAGACTACGGCGTCGGCCAGCCGAACCGTTGGCAATCGCTGGGCAAGATGACATGAGCGTAGCAGAGCCGCAACCCGCCGTGCCGAAGCCCAGCATCCGCTGGTTCTACCTCACGCCGGATCGGCTGATCCTCGACCTCCTGGTCATCGAAGGCGTGCTGTGGCTCTCGGATTACCTTGGCTGGCCAGCGTGGCACAAGGGCTACGCAGTCCTGACTGCCGTGGCCGTGGTGGGCGTGGCAATGCTCCTGATGCTCGGCTGGTTTGCCCTTGTCCTCGTTTTCCGTTGGCGGTTTCAATTCAGCATCCGGTCGCTGCTGGTGCTGGTCGTCGTCGTTGCCATCCCGTGTGGTTGGTTGACGGTGGAAAGGGAGGAGGCGAGGAAGCAGAGGGAGGCGGTGGCGGCGATTACGAAGTTGACGGGGGACGTGATCTACGATTACCAGATTGATCCGTCAGGCGACCCATTCGGACCACTGGGAAAGCCGCCAGCAGTGCCAGCTTGGCTTCGGAGTCTCCTTGGGGATGATTTCTTCTCAGCGGTTGTCGGCGTCGATCTCGAAGGGCGGCAGATCAGGGACGCCGATTTGACGATCCTGAAAGGCTTACCCGATCTCGAATTTCTGAAACTGGAAGAAAGCAACGTGACCGACGCCGAGCTAGCAAACCTGAAAGGATTGCTCCAAGTACGATCCGTGAATCTGTCGGGGACCAACGTGGGCGACGGCGGACTGGAACATCTCAAGGGGATCACTAGTCTTCAATCACTCGACCTAACGGCAACCAAGGTGACCGGCGCAGGGCTGGTTCACCTCGGCGGTTTGACCAAACTTCAATCACTAACTCTCGAAAACACCCAGCTTACGGATGCCGCGCTGGCACATGTTGAAGCGATGCCCCAACTCCGGTTGCTCAACTTGGAATACACGAAGCTCACCGATGCTGGGTTATCGCACCTCGTACGGCTGAGTAACTTGCAAGAACTGGGCCTTTGCGGGACCAAAGTGACCGACGCGGGGCTTACGCACCTCAAGGGGTTGACCGCACTCCATTCGCTGACTCTTGATGGCACCGAGGTAACCGATGCCGGGCTCGGATATGTGAAGGGACTGCGACAACTTCAATCCTTGAGTCTGGGCGACACGAACGTGGGTGATGCGGGGATCGAGCATGTTAAAGGGTTGTCCCAACTCCAGTCGCTCAACTTGGAAGGCACCAAGCTCACCGATGCCGGGTTATCGCACCTTAAAGGGTTGCGCAACCTGCAAATGTTGGACATTAGCTGGACGAACGTGACCGATGCGGGGATGGCGCACCTTGAAGGGTTGAGTACCCTGCAAATGCTTGGATTACGTCGTTGCACCAAGATAACCGACGTTGGGTTAGAACACCTCCAGGGTCTGACGCAACTCGGATCGATAGCCGTAAGCGGTACGAAGGTCAGCCCCGCTGGCATGAGAAAGCTCGAACAAGCATTGCCGAACGTTCACAGGATCAAGTGACACGCAAGGTGTGTTCTTGATCGTCTTTGGCATCCCTGGGGCGATCCTGGCTGCCGAACTCCCAAATCATCCACTGACATGACCACTCCCAAACCCCGTTGGTTCCACCTCACGCCGGATCGGCTGATCCTCGGCCTGCTGGTCATCGAAGGGCTGCTGTGGCTGTCCGAACGACTTGGCTGGCCCGCCTGGCACAAAGGCTACGCAGTCCTGACTGCCGTGGCGAGCGTCGGCATCGCCTTTGTCCTGATGCTCATCTGGTTCGCTCTTGCCCTTGTTTTCCGTTGGCGGTTTCAGTTCAGTATCCGGTCACTGCTGGTGCTGGTCGTGGTCGTCGCCATCCCATGCAGTTAGCTGGCGGTGGAAATGAATAAGACGAGGAAGCAATTGGAAATAGTAAATAGCCTGACGGAACTGGGCATGTCCGTTACTTATGATTGGAAAGTCGGTGGAAATGGCAATTTGCTTCCCAATGCACGTCCGCCAGGACCAGTCTGGCTGCAACGACTACTTGGGGATGGGGTTTTCTCGAATGTCGTCGGCGTCGCAGCCCCGCAACACTTTAACTTTGACTTTGTGTTTGATCCCAACTTTAGCCCGATTCCCGCCTTTAGCGAAATGATAGGTTACACTGATAGTCCCAAAATCACGTATGATGCGTTGAGGTTGAACGATACGAAGATCACGGATGCCGGATTGGAAACACTCGAAGGGTTGACAGCACTCCAGACTGTGCTACTAGACGATACAGAGGTTACGGACGCCGGGATGGAACACCTCAGCGGGTTGACCGCACTCCAAGTCCTGAAGCTGGATGGCACGAAGGTCACAGACGCTGGATTGGAAAACCTCAGAAGGTTGACCGCACTCCAAGGCTTGGGTCTGTCTGGCACGAAAATCACGGACGCCGGGCTGGACAGGCTCGCACGTTTGACCACTCTCCAGAGCTTGTGCCTGGGTGGCACGAAGGTCACAGACACCGGGCTGAAAAAGCTCAAGCGTTTGATTTCACTCCGCTACTTGGAGTTGAATGGCACAAAGGTAACGGACGCTGGGTTGGAAAACCTCAGAGGATTGACCGCACTCCAACTATTGTACCTGAGTGGTACGAAGGTCACGGACGAGGGCGTGAAGAAACTCCGGCAGGCTTTGCCGAACTGCAAGATGGAACACTGAAATGACCCCCACCCGTCCCCGCTGGTTCCACCTCACGCCGGATCGGCTGATTCTGGCCCTGCTGGTCATCGAGGGTCTGCTTTGGCTCTCGGAACGACTCGGCTGGCTGCCCTGGCACAAAGGCTACGCAGTCCTGACTGCCGTGGCTGCGGGGGGTGTGGCACTTCTCCTGATGTTCGTCTGGTTCGCCTTTGCCCTCCTTTTCTGCTGGCGATTCCAATTCAGCCTCCGGTCGCTGCTGGTGCTGGTCATGGTCGTTGCCATTCCGTGCAGTTGGCTTGCGACGGAGATGAAGGCGGCGAGGAGGCAGAAGGAGACGGTCAAGGGAATAGCAGTGGCTCATGATTGGGAGACTGATGCTGACGGAGACCCTCTGCCAAATGCCCAGCCGGCAGATCCCATGTTGCTGCGCGAGGTATTTGGCAATGAGTTCTTCGATGAAGTCGTTGCTGCCAGCATACGCGACGATGCCCAGATGGAACGGGTGAAAGGGTTATCCCGACTATTGGCGATCATGAGCGAGACCCAAGTCACCGATGCAGGATTGCAACATCTCGAAGGCCTGAGCCAACTCCGCGTGCTAAACCTCGTGAACAGTAAGATCGCCGACGAAGGGTTGCAACATCTCGAAAGGCTGAGTCAACTCAAAGAGTTGCACCTCAGCGGCCCCGAGATCACCAATGTCGGCTTGCAACATCTGGAGGGGCTATGCCGACTCCAAGAGTTGGCGCTCCTCGGCACCAAAGTCACCGACGAAGGGTTGCAACATCTCGAAGGGCTGCACCAATTGCGAAGACTGGCCCTCGACCGTACCAAGATCACTGATGTTGGGTTGCGACACCTGGAGCGGCTATCCCAACTTCAAGAGTTACGGCTTGCGAGCACTAAGGTCACGGACGCCGGCATAAAGAAACTCCAGCAGGCATTGCCGAACTGCAAGATTCTCCACTTTCGACTGCCTGCGAACGGCTGCCAGCGGCTTTCACGGGCTCTTTTGGCAAGCCAGAAAGTCGGTGGCCGATAACTCGGATTGAACAGAGCCGCTCCCGCTATCGTGGGAGCGGCTCCTCCTCCAACAATTCACCACGCCTTCCCGCTATTAGCGACCAGTGTTCACCCGGCTGACGGCCTATTAGCCTCCAAAGCCATCAATTCATTTTCTATTTCTATTGTTTTTCAATCGGCATCACCTCCCTGTCATTTTGGTCGTCCCCGCCCAGACAGATTTGTGCTCACTGCGCAACATCGTACGCTGACATGACCTTGGAGTGCTGGTGCAGCTAGTGTTTTGCCGTGGTCTGACCTGCCGGGCATAAGTGCTCGCTTGTCACGTAGCCTGCCTGATGGCTAAAGCAAAAAGCCTCATCGACCACATTGAAGATCACCGCTCCACCCGCGTCCGGCCGACAGTGGTGACCGGCGGCTCATCGGTGCCTTGGGACCGTTGGGCTCGGATGCTGGTTGACAGTCAGAGATCGCAGGAGTATCGTAATCCTTGGGCGGTTGGGGCGTGCTGGAACCATGGATCCTTCAGCCTTTGAGGTGAATCGATGAAGCGAGATCTTTCGTCTCGGCGCGGTTTCCTTAGGACTTCGGCGGCGGTTCTGGGGGCGGCGGTGGTCAGCCGGCCGCTGATCCTCCTGGGCGCCGGTGCCAGCTCCACGGCGGCCAACAGCAAACTCAATCTCGCGGTGGTCGGCTGCGGCGGACAGGGACGTGGCGACATGAGAGGTATGCTGTCGTGCGGGATGAACCTCGCGGCCCTGTGCGACCCGGACGCAGCGCAGATCGAGGAAGCCCGCAAGGATGCCTTGCAGCCAGGCGGCGAAGCGACCAGACAGGCCAAGGCCTACGACGACTATCGCAAGCTGATCGACAGCGCCTCCACGTTCGACGCCGTCCTGGTCGCCACCCCCGATCACTGGCACGCCCCGCTCTGCAAGGCAATGATGAAGATCGGCAAGCACGTCTATTGCGAGAAGCCGCTGACGCACAGCGTGGCGGAGGCCCGGGAACTCCGCGAGTTGGCCCGGGCCTGCAAGGTGGTCACCCAGATGGGCAATCAGGGCAGCGCCAGTGCCTCGCTGCGCCGCTGCACCGAGATCATCAAGGCCGGCGCACTGGGCCAGATTCGCGAGATCTACCAGTGGGGCATCGGCGTCGGCGCCAGCGAAGGCAGCGCCCCGGGCGAGGATCCCGTTCCGTCGGGCTTCAACTGGGATTTGTGGGTCGGGCCGTCGGCCATGCGCCCGTTCAAGAAGGGTGTCTATCATCCCTACGCGTGGCGCGGTTGGTTCGACTTCGGCAACGGCGGGCTGGCCGACTTCTGCTGCCACGCCATCAATCTCCCGATGCGGGCTCTGGACCTGGGCTACCCCGAGCGGATTGTCGTCAACGTGCATCGCGGCAAGCAGGTCGTCGATAAGGCTGCCGTGGAATTCCATTTCCCGGCCCGCGGCAACCTCGTGCCCGTCACCTTGTACTGGCAGGGCGACGGACAGCCGCCGGCCAAAGTCATTAGGCCGCTGGTCGACGTCTACAAGAACAATCCGCCGACCGGCCTGATGATCGTTGGCCAGAAGGGCTGCATCTACACCAGTCATTGGAACACCGGCGGCATGATCCGCTTGGAGGGCGAGCCCCGCCTGGCGGACGTTCTCCACCATGCCGCCACAAAGCACATTCCCGAGACGCTTCCTCGCTCGAAGGGCCATGACCAGGAATGGATCGACGCCTGCCGTGGTGAGGGCAAAGTCTTCTCCGACTTCGACACCGGCGGAAAGCTCACGGAGATCGGCCTGTCGGGCATCGTCGGGCTGCGCACCGGCAAGAGCCTGGAATGGGACGGCGAAAGGATGGAGGCCAAGAATGCCCCCGAGGCCGCCCGCTTCGTTCACACGGAATACCGGAAGAAGTGGGTGCTCTGATTGATAGATCGACCAGTAACCGTTCCGGTAAGCCGACTGGATCGCATCAATACGTGCTTGCCAGACGGCGTGCCTGATAGCTAAAATGAAAGCCTCCGTCGAGCATGTTCAAGATCACCGCCTCCACCCGCGTCCAGCCAAACAGCCAAACGCGGATGAAAGCGGTAATCAAAGCATTCCGCTCGTAGACAGCAGCCTACCCCTGCCAGCGAGCACACGGCCCGTTCCTGAGGTCGCACATCCCGCAACCGAAACCCGGCCGGTAGTTGAAGCGGCCCGAGTTCACGGCATCGAGGTACTCGCGGATGACTGCGAACAGCCGGGCGAAGTGAACCTCCGTGCGAGCCGGGTGCGAGTGGAACTCGATCTTTGGCGTCTTGGTTTTCACCAAGCTCCTGATCTCCAAGCTGGCCTCCTGCCGCTGCTCGACGTGCCGGAACAAGTAGGCATAGCTGCTCAACTGGATCTCATGGGTGATTTCCAGCGGCTCGGCACTGCGGCTGGTGGTGGCCTTGTTCGGCCAGTTGCTGGCGTAATCGGAACTTTTTGCGTTTTCCGTGGGCCGTTGTTACAATGGGCCGCAAAGGTCTCGGTAACCAGCATTGTCTGCTGTCCACAAGAAAGGAACTTCCCACATGACGATCCGCAGAATCCGCGTGATGATCGTGGTATGGCTGGCTCTGGCACCAACCATGGGCGGCGTCTCGGCAAGCGGCGCAACCCAGGGGCCGGACAAGGCCAAGTTGCAATGGTGGCGCGACGCCCGGTTCGGCATGTTCATTCACTGGGGACCGGTGAGCCTCAAGGGCACGGAAATCGGCTGGTCCCGGGGTGCGCAGATCCCGATCGAGGAGTACGACAACCTTTACAAGCGATTCAATCCCGTAAAGTTCGACGCCGATCAATGGGCCGCCGTGGCCAAGGCGGCCGGCATGAAGTACGTCGTCTTGACCACTAAGCACCACGACGGCTTCTGCCTCTGGGACACGAAGCAGACCGACCACAACATCATGCGTTCGCCCTTCGGCCGCGACGTGGTCAAAGAGCTCTCGACAGCCTGTCGCAAGCAGGGCCTAGCCTTTGGCACATACTACTCGGTGTGCGACTGGCACCATCCGGATTTTCCGATGGGCAGCCCGGGCGGAAGCACGCGGAAGCCGCACCCCAACCTCGATCGCTATAATCAATATCTGAAGAAACAGGTGGCTGAGCTGATCACAAGCTATGGCCCGCTGAGCACGCTGTGGTTCAACGTCCCGCAGGAGTTCGATGCCCGCCGCGGCCGGGACTTGATCAACTTCGTGCGCGGATTGCAGCCGGACATTTTGATCAATGACCGCACCGGCGCGGGCGGTGACTACCAGACGCCCGAGCAGCGCGTGGGTGCCTTCAACATGGCCCAGCCATGGGAGACGCGCATGACCATCTGCCAGCAGTGGGCGTGGCGGCCCGGCGACCGGATCAAGTCGCTTAAGGAGTGCCTCGATATCTTGACGCGCACGGCCGGCGGCGACGGCAACCTGTTGTTGAACGTGGGTCCCGAGCCCACGGGCGAGATCGAGCCGCGACAGGTCCAACGACTGGGCGAAATCGGCGCGTGGTTGAAAAAGTACGGCCAGAGCATTTACGGCACCCGGGGCGGTCCGCTGAAACCGGCCAAGCACGTCGTTTCCACTCGGACCGGCAAGACCATCTACGTACACATCCTGAGTTGGCCAGCCGAGACCCTGCGCCTTCCGGCGATTCCAGCCAAGATCGTCGGCAGCAACGTGTTGACCGGCGGTACGGCGGTAGTGAAACAGACCGACGAGGTTGTGGAAATCTGCGTGGCGGCAGCCGATCGCCGAGAGATCGATACGATTGTGGTCCTAGAACTCGACACGCCGGCCATGTCGATCAAGCCGTTGACTATCGGCAGTGCCAGCAGATCGCTCACGACCGGTAAGAGCGCCAGTGCCTCGAACGTCTTTCAGCACAACCCTGACTACGGACCTGACAAGGCCGTCGACGATGACACCGACACGCGCTGGGCCACCGATTTCGGCACGCGGCAGGCGTGGTTGGAAGTGGACATTGGCCAGATCGCGACGATCGCCAGTGCTCGCATCGACGAGTGCGTGGATTTCGGCCAGCGGGTCCGCGCAGTTCGAACTTCAATATCGCAACGGTGACGTCTGGAAGACCTTCTACAAGGGTTCAACCATCGGGTCTGACTTTACAGCAAGATTCGATCCGATCACGGCCAGACACGTGCGATTGAACATTCTCGACGCGAGCGAAGGCCCGACGATTTACGAGTTTCGGCTATTTGCTCCGCTGGCCGGTGGCAGGCGTTAACGGGGCAACCCAAGGGGCGACTTTCTGACTGCTATAGTCGCCTGTAACCGTTACCGTCAGCGGTTCGCTGCTGGCGGTGGCACCTTTGTCGTCGGTCGCATGGGCCGTAAACTTGTACTGACCAACGGGTCTCTTCAGGTCGATGGTATAGCGGCCGCCTTGGAATGCTTTAAGGACCTTGTCGCCTTCGAGGATCTCGACTTTCACAACCCGCCCGTCGCCGTCGTAGGGCAAAGCGCGGATCGTGAAATTCTGCTGATCGGGCGGCTGGGGCTGGTTGGCTCTCCGTTTCTTCGCCGGCTTGGGGTATTCCGCGATCATGCCTACCGTGGGGATCAGGTTGCCGGAAGGCAGGTTTTGCGGGGTGGCCTTGATCATCGCGACGCCATGCGACGGCACGTCAGCGGCAAACTCGTCCTTTGCTGTACCGAGGTCCTTATGCGCCCACAAGTCGTGAAGCTCGGCGCTAGAGCCGGTAGGCCATCCGAGCCGAGCCCACTTGGCAGTCACCTTGGCGGGCGCGGCCGATCGGTTCAGGAGCACCAGGGCCTGCGATCGGTCGTGCAGCGGCTTGGCCCAGACTTCCAGGCTGTCGGCGTTGGAAACCTTCGCGCCCTGGATGCCCAGCGGATCCTGGTTCACAGCGATGACTTCCTTATTAGTCAGGATCTCGGTGATCTCCGGCTTCACCTTACGGAGATCGGTTCCGGTAATCAGCGGGGCTGCCAGGATACACCACAGACTGAAGTGTGCGCGATTCTCGTCCAGCGTCAGGCCACCCACGCCGACTTCCATCATGTCCGGGTCGTTCCAGGCGCCGGGGCTGGCATAGTATTCCAGGCCGACCTGCTGATCCAGGAGACTCACGACGCTTCCCCAATTGGCAGAGATGTCGCCGGTGGTCCGCCAGAGGTTGCCCACAGGCCCTGCCCACTCCCAGGGTTTGCTGCCGCCCCATTCGCAAAGGCTGAAAACTATAGGCCGGCCGCACTTCTGGATTGCGTCGCGGACTACGGGGTAAGCGATCCGCTGCTGCTGGCCGCCGGTGTTGCACCAGTCGACCTTGATGTAATCGATACCCCACTCAGCGAACTTCTTCATGTCCTGTTCTTCGTGGCCCTTCAGTCCGGGATAGCCAGCACAGGTCTTCGTGCCGCAATCGGAGTAGATACCGAGCTTGAGGCCTTTCGCATGGACGTAGTCGGCCAGAGCCTTGATGCCGGCGGGGAACTTCTTGGGGTCGGCCAGATAGTCGCCGTTGGCGTCGCGCTCCCTCAGGCACCAGCAGTCGTCGATGTTCACGTACTGGTAACCAGCGTCTTTCATGCCGGTGGAGACCATCGCATCGGCCGTTGCTTTTACGAGGACCTCGTTGACGTTGCAGCCGAAGGAGTTCCAACTGTTCCAGCCCATGGGTGGCGTTCTGGCCAGCCCGTTGTCCAACGCGGCCGCCGGGCGGTACTGACCGGCCACAACAGCGGCAACAGCGATCCCGACCATCCCCCACAACCAATGCGTACAGCGATCAGCGCGAACCATAGTACAAGTCTCCTTTTCGAATAATGGTTCCGATCACGGAGTCTTTACCTTTGTCGTGGCCACCGAGACCCCACAACGGTGGCGCGACGAAGTTCAGTTTCGTTGCGGTTCTTAGCGTTGTCAATCGTCCCCCAAGAATCTTCCAGAAAATTGGATGCGGCAGCCATCCGGTTGACCTTGTGCGCACCACCAAGAGACAATCCGTCTTGCAAGAACAATCCGCCACGCGTGCGCCGACGGGTACTTGACGGCCCCCGGCACGGTAGCCTATCATCCGGAGCGGCGACTCGTTTCGATCTGGCTCAACCGTCTTAGGAGCAATCCCCGTGACGACCTCCGTCGATCAGCCTTCTGGACCGAGCACCGCGACGGCCGGCGGCGACGGAGGGGTACAAGGTAAGCTCTACGCCTTCCTCATCGCCTTCATTTCGGCGGTCGGCGGGTTCTTGTTCGGCTACGACCTAGCCATCATCGGCGGGGCCAATGTCTTCCTGAAAGAGCAGTTCCACCTGTCCGACAAGATGTTCGGATTCACATCGGCCAGCGCCGGCCTGGGGTGCGTGATCGGACCGCTGCTAGGGGCGTGGCTCTGTGACCGGCTCGGCCGGCGCAACACGTTGCTGGCCGCCTGCTTCCTGCTGGCCGTTGGCTCGATCTTCACCGCCGTGCCTAGCGAAATGATTACCTTCAACGTCTTCCGCATCGTGGGAGGTATTGGTGTCGGCCTATGCTCGATCGCCTCGCCCGTCTATACCAACGAAATAGCTCCCGCGCGCTGGCGGGGCGGATTGGGACTCATGTACCAGTTGGCGATCGTCGTCGGCTCGATCCTGGCGGCGTGTGTGGCGTGGCTTCTGGCTCGGTGGCTCTCAGCGGGAATAAGTTGGCGCTGGATGTTCGGCTCAGAGTTGGTGTTTGTGGTCGTTTTCGCCTTCCTGCTGCTGATGGTGCCGGAGAGTCCGCGATGGCTGGCCGAGCGAGGTTACCTGAAGAAAGCCTGGGCCGTCTTCGCGCGGATCGACGGCCCCGAGTTTGCTGATTCCGAGCTGGCCGAAATCCAGGAATCGCTCTCTGCGGAGTCGGGCACCTTGAAGGAGCTGTTTGCGCCTGGGTTGCGGATGGCCTTGGTGGTAGGACTCGGCCTGGCGCTGTTCAATAATTCCACCGGCTGGACTGGCATGTGCTCCTACCTGGCCTACCTCTTCGAGGCCGCCGGCTTCCGGCGATCCGACGCCATCTTCCAGTTCCTATTGGCCTATGGGTTTATGGGCCTGATGACACTGGCGGCCTGTTTCCTGGTGGACCGCGCCGGACGTCGCCCGTTATGGCTCGTCAGCTCGCTGGTTATGGTCGCCGCCAACGTGTTAATGGGGTTGGTGTTCCACTTGCAGATCACCGGGCCGCTGGTGCTGGCCACCGTATTCCTCTGCGCCATCCCGCATTCTTTCGCCCTGGGCTCGCTACCCTGGCTAATGATGTCGGAGATTTTCCCCACGCGGATTCGCGCCCGGGCGGTGGCCATCACCACCACGTTCATCTGGGCGGTCTGCTTCCTGGCACAATACTTGTTCCCGGTGATCGCGGGGCTTTCCAAAAGGATTGTGGGTTCGATCGGCGGTGCCTTCTGGTTGTCCGCCGCGATCTGCGTGCTGGCCTTTCTCTTCGGCCTGTGGCTGCTGCCAGAGACCAAGGGCCGGACGCTGGAACAGATCGCCGAGTCCTGGAAGACGGGCCGCCGCACGTAAGTGGCCAAGAATCATGTTGTGGAGCTGCCATGCACGAGAACCTGTTTGACCTGAGCGGGAAGGTCGCCCTGGTGACGGGCGCCGCTCGCGGACTGGGCAAGGCCGCGGCGGTGGGTCTGGCCGCCTTCGGTGCTGACGTGGCCGCGGTCGACCTGGACTGCCAACGGTGCGCGGCCACGCTCGACGCCATCGCCGCCCTAGGGCGCCGGGCCGTAGCGTACGGCTGCGACGTGGCCGACGAAGCCGCCGTGCATCGCACGGTCGACGAAATCCGCCGCGACTTCGGCCGCGTCGACATCCTGGTGAACATTGCTGGCATCACGGCCCGCGTCGCCACGGACGAGATCCCGCCCGACACGGTCCGTCGGCTGACCGAAGTGAACTATTACGGTACCTTCTGGATGTGCCAGGAAGTGGGGCGGCTGATGCTGGCCCAAAGTCGTGGCAATATCGTCAATATGTCGGCTCTTGGCGGCGGGTTACAGGGTCTGGGGCGTGGCAACGCCGCCTACTGCTCCACCAAAGGCGCCATTGCCGCCCTGACGCGCGATCTGGCCTGCGAATGGGGGCCTCGCGGCATCCGCGTCAATGCCGTCGCGCCCTGCTGGTTCCAAACCGACATGAACGCCACCAGCATCTTCACCAACCCGCAATTCATGGAACAAGTAGTCACCAAGCTGCCCATGAAACGCATCGGCCAACCGGAGGACCTGGTGGGTCCCATTGTTTTCCTCGCCAGTGATGCTTCTTCGATGATCACCGGGTTGGTCCTACCGGTCGATGGCGGTGCCGCTGCAACCAGTCCGATCCAGTGGCGTTCCCCGTAGGGCATCCCGAGCACGCGGAGAGATTGATCCCATGCAACTGAGCTACGTGCTGCCCGATCCTGCCTCCTACGGTGATTGGGGCGAGTTTGAAAGCGACCTGGCCTGCATGCGGCGCACGGCTACAACGCGGTCGAGCTGCAGATTCCCGCCCCGGCCCTGTTTGACGAACCGCGCGTCCACCGCAGCCTGGAGGCGGTGGGCTATACCCTGTGCGCATTCCAGACCGGCTCGACCTATGCGACCCGCGGCAACTGCCTGAGCACGGCCGACGCTGCCGTGCGGCGGCGGACGGTCGATCTGTTGAAGTCGTTCGTCGAGTTGGCGGCCCGATGGGGGTCGACTATCGTTTTCGGATCCTTGCAAGGGAGGCTCAAGGACGAGCCGGACCGTGCTGCCGCCGGGCTCCGCATCCGCGAGGCCATTGCCGAAGTGGGGCAATGTGCCACGCGCACCGGCGTAACCCTTGCTTTCGAACCCGTGCAGCACGGCGAAGTTGGCTTCCACAACACGATCGCCGAGGCGGCCGAGCTGGTCCGCGGCCTGAATCTTCCGGGCGTACGTTTGATGATCGACACCTTCCACATGAACATCGAAGAGCGCGACATGTTCGCGCCGCTGCCGGCCATCCGCGACATCCTCGCCCACGTCCACCTTAGCGAGACCAATCGCGACGTGCTGGGCACGGGACACTGGCCCACGGCCAGGCTGCTGGAGGAGCTGGAGCGGATCGGCTACGCGGGCTACTTGAGCGTGGGCGTGTACAACACGCGACGGACGCGTGCGGAGTGCATCGAGCAGTGCATGGGCGAAATCCGCCGGTGCAAACCCCCGCGCCGCCCCTGAAACCCGAGCGAGGTGCTGCCATGAACTCCCGCGAGCGTGTCTTGACCGCGTTGGACCACCAGGAGCCGGACCGTGTCCCGATCGATCTGGGCGGCACGGTCGTCACGTCGATTGCCATCTCGACCTATGCGGCCTTGCGCGAGCATCTCGGGCTGGCCCACCTTCCCGTGCGAACCTTGGAAACCGTGCAACAGATCGCCGTGGTGGACGACGACATGCTGGACCTCTTCGGCGTGGACGTGATCCCCGTATTTGCCAATCCACCCGTAGGGTATCAGGCAGTCTTCGTCGATGAGGGCCCGCGCGGGGAGTCGTTCCGCGATGAATTTGGCGCCACGCTACGGCGGCCCAAGGGCGGCTACTACTACGACTGGCAGGAGTTTCCGCTTGCCGAGCCCTCGATCGACGCCCTACAGAAAATGTCATGGCCGGACGCCACCGATGTAGCCCGTTACCACGGCCTGCGCGAGCGGGTCCAAGAGCTACGTGCCGGCAGCGATCGGGCCCTGTTCGGCATGGCGCCCTGTGGCCACGACCTGTTCAACCAGTTGCTCCGCGTTCGCGGTATGGCCGAGGGACTCATGGACCTTGTGGCCGAGCCAGAATTCGCCCATGCATTCTTCCAACGGCTCACCGACACCATCATCTCGGCCCAGGAGCACTTCCTCGACGCCGTGGGCGACCTGGTCGACGTACACTTTGCCGCGGACGACTTGACGGGCCAGTCCGGCCCGCTCATCTCGCCCGCACTGTACCGGAGGATGATCAAGCCTTATCAGGCGCGGATTCTTGCGGCGATCAAGGCCCGGACCCAGGCCAAGATCTTCTACCACGGCTGCGGCGCGATGCAGGAGTTCCTGCCCGACCTGATTGAGATCGGTGTCGACATCTTTAATCCCGTTCAGGTTTCGGCAGCGGGGATGGACACGGCAGGGCTGAAGAAGAATTACGGCCGGAACCTGGCCTTCTGGGGCGGCGGTTGCGATACCCAGCGGGTCTTGAACCTGGGCCGGCCCGAGCAGGTGCGAGCGGAAGTCCGCCGTCGCATCGTCGATCTCGCACCCGGGGGCGGATTCGTCTTTAATCCCGTCCACAACATCCAGCCGCAGGTGGCCCCAGCCAACATCGTGGCCATGTTTGAAGAGGCCCAATCCTACGGGAAATATCCCATCGCCAGGAGCGTCTCATGAGCACCGAGGAGAAAACGAGCGGAATACGGGCCCTCGTGAAGATCGAGCTGCCGCGGGGCAAAGGGCCTGGACTGGGGGCCATCTTCGTGGGCGACAAAGGCAAGATCGAGATCAACCGCAACAAACTGGCCGCCAATCCACCGGAGCTGATACGAGGCGCGCCACCGCCGGCCGACAAGTCCGAGTACGCCAGCGTCGCCCACGAACATCTCCGTAACTGGGTCCAATGTATGCGAACCCGCGCTAGACCGGTAGCTCCCGCCGAGGTCGGGCATCGTGCCAACGTGATTTGCCATTTGACCAATATCTGCCGCGAGCTGGGCCGAAAGCTGAAGTGGAACCCGATCCGCGAGGAGTTCGCCGGTGACGATGAAGCCAACAAGCTCCGATCGCGGCCGCGGCGTAAGGGCTACGAGTTGCCCGAGATTACTTGACCCCAAACCCCGGTCCATGGAAAGGAACTAGAAGATGCTTCGATTGACGAGCGGCGTATTGAGCGTTGCATTGGCTCTGCTGGTGTCCGCGGCCGCGGTGCATGCGGAGTCGCCCGGCAGCAAACGTACCGCGTCGAAGGAGATCAAGTTCGTCATGCACCGCATCGGCACGTTCCGTAGTGAGGCGTGCTGCGTGGCCGACTTCAACAACGACGGGAAACTCGACATTGCGGCCGGCCCCTACGTCTACCTGGCGCCGGATTGGAAGCCGCTGAAGATCCGCGAATTGAAAGGCCGCGTCGACGACCAGGGGAAAGGCTACTATTGGGACTTCGCCAACATTCCCATCGACGTTGATGGCGATGGCCGCATGGACATTGTCTCCTGTTCGTGGTTCGAGAAGAAGTCGATGTGGTTCCGCAATCCGGGCCCAAGTGGCGGGCTGTGGGCGGAGACGCCGATCGAAGTCGGCAGACTGTTCGAGCTGGCCGATGCCTGGGACCTGGAAGGCAAGGGAAAGCCGGCGGCCGTCTTCCCGGCGGTTCAAGAGACCGTTTGGTATGAAGTTGGTAAGGACGCCGACGAAAAGCCAGGGTTCCTCCGCCACGTGGTCTCCGAGAAGCAGTTCCCCTGGGGCGTCGGCGTGGGCGACATCAACGGAGACGGACGGCCCGACATCATCCGGCCCGGCGCTTGGTACGAAGCGCCAGCCGACATCCGCAAGGGAAAGTGGATCGAGCATCCTTTGGCTTTGGGCGGCAGGGGCGGCAAGATCGAGCATACCGCCCAGATCTGGGTCTATGACGTCAACGGCGACGGCCTGAACGACATCATCTGCAGCTCGGCCCATGGGTACGGCATTTTTTGGTACGAGCAAGTCCGCCAGGGATCCCAAATCACTTGGAAGCAGCACGTCATCGACGACACCTGGACGCAGGCCCACTCTCTCACGCTGGCCGACATCAACGGAGACGGCATCCCCGAACTAATTACCGGAAAACGCTTCATGGCGCACAACGGTGGTGATCCGGATGCGAACGGCCCACTGGGCCTCTACTATTACACGTTCACGCGGGGACCAAATCCGGTCTGGACCAGGCACGTGATTTCTTACAACGAGGGCGTGGGCGCCGGATTAAACATCGTAGCCGTGGACCTCACCGGCAGCGGCCGTTTGGATCTTGTCACCACGGGCAAGTTTGGCGGGCCGGTGTGGTTCGAGAACAAGGGCACAATCGGCGACACGATATCCGGTAAATAGCTGTGCGGTGGGTCGCACTGACGAAGCGGCCGAGATTGCGTATTAGTGGCTCTATCGGCGCCCGGCTCCGCAATTCGCACCGTGGGGGTCTTCCCGATGAACGTGGGCGGGCGAATAATGGGGCAGGAGATACGGCTTGGTACTGCCGCGCCGTTGGATTACGGCTTGGGCGACGCGGCCCAAGCCGACATTGACCGCGTGGGCAAGGGTTCGTGTCGTTATAACAATCAGACAGGAGCAAGAATCATGATCGCGCGTATTATTGGTTTCGCCTTGCTACTGGTTGCGAGTGCCGCCGTTGCCGAGGACAAGATCATCACGATCTCCAGCAACGGCGTGGCCGTGGCCAAGCTCAGCGTTCCGGAGGCCGCCAAGGTCACCAGCAGCGCAGAGAAGACGGGCGTCGATACGAAAGACCTGATTTTGTACCTGTGGGTTGTTCCCAAGGCCAAGACGGTCGGCAAGGTGGTCCCCAAGGTCACGGAGGTGATCAAGGGCGAGGTCATCCTCGGTGTCGATCGGCGCTCTGGAACGATCCTAAAAGGCCGGTTTCGGCGTTGACACCCGTGGACTCGCCATGATCTGGCCGAGCGACTGCCGCTACTTTTCCAGATTCTGAGCGGCGGACCCGCGAGGTCGGAAATCCTCCCGGACAATCAGGCCGGTCAGCAGGCTGGCCACCGTATTGATGATCAGTGTGCCCAGGCACCACACGGTCGCCATGAAAAGCGGGATCGGCATGGCGCTGTAGCTGCCGAAGCCCATGGACACGCCGCTTGCCAGGCCCCGGAGGACGCCCAGGGTCAAGCCGGCGGTTACCCGCTGCGCCGGACCGGGCGATGACGAGCGCCAACTGGGCCGCGCCGGGGGCTTCGTCCGGGCGACCTGCCAACCATTCGTGGAAGGAGGGTGTGGGCATGAAGGTATGTACGGCTCTCGACCGTTGAACTTCACGCAGCCAGGGGCTAACATGGAGGCAGCTACGATTCATCGAGTTCGAGCAGCGAGCCGTCCCATGAATGCCGACCATAAGCAAGGATGTCCAGGACGTTCCGCTTCCCGTCAGGATCGCCGCGAGTTCCTCAAGGCGGCTGCGGCGGTCTCGGCGGCGATATACCAGGCAGCCGGCAGCAGCCAGGCGGTTGCGGCTGAACGGGACAGCAAGCAGGTGCTCATCGTCGTCGGCCCGTCGCAGCATCCGCCGGGAACGCACGAAGTGGCCGCCGGCGGTCGAGTGATGAAATACATGTTGGAGCACGCTGAGGGCGTACCGCCGATCGCCGCCGAGGTCGCCTACAAGTGGCCGGAAGAGAAGGACGTCCTCGACGGCGCGGCGACGATCGTCTTCATCGGCGACCTGTTTCCGGGGGAGACCTTGGACAATCCCGCCAAGGTGAAGGCTGACCTCGCCCGCCTCATGGGCGGCGGCTGCGGCATGGTCTGCGTGCATTACGCGACCGGGTTGCAGGCGAAACACGTGGCCGACGACGGGGACCATCCGCTGCTGGGCTGGATCGGGGGCTATTTCGCCACCGACTGCAAGCATCACCGTTCGGTCGCGCGGGTCTGCTTGGCGACGCTCGTGCCGGAAACGGCAGACCATCCCGTGCTCCGCGGGTGGAAGGCGCTCAGCTTCGTCGACGAGCCGTACTGGAACAACTACTTCGGCAAGGAGGGCCCGGCGAAGAACGTCACGCCGCTCGTGAGCACGATGCTCCCGCCCGAAGCGCCGAAGAAGGAGACCGTGGTCTGGGCTGTCGAGCGTGCGGACGGCGGAAGGGGCATGGGCATCGTCGTGCCGCACTTCTTCCACAACTGGAAGATCGACGACCTGCGGACCCTGGTGCTCAACGGCATCTGCTGGACGGCGAAGCTCCCGATCCCGCCACAGGGCGTGAAATCGTCGCTGCCCGACCTGGCGACCTTCAAGCCGGTCTCGGTGGAACCGGAGCCCCAGGCGAAGAAGAGCCGAGAAGCGACGACGAAGAAATCCGGCAAGCCTTGACATGACGCCACGGCGAATGCGGACGAGGGCGTGACCAAGAGCCGTCAAGATGGAGGAACCCTGAGATCAACCACAGGACCATTCCAAGGGCACAGCGACTTCGCGCCCTGCTCTTGCTCGCCAGCGTATCTTCGCTCGCCGCGACGCCCCCGTCCCGTGCCGCCGCTGCCCCGCTGAAGGTCTTCATTCTCGTCGGGCAGTCGAACATGGAGGGCCAGGCGGTCGCCGACCTCGACGGCAAGGACTACAACTACGGCAAGGGCACGCTCGCGACGCTGACGAGAGACCCGGCGAAGGCGCCGATGCTGAAGCATCTCAGGGACGCCCAGGGACGTTGGGCCGTGCGCGACGACGTGTGGGTACGGTACAAGCGCGAGCACGGTCCCTTGCTGCACGGTCCGCTGACCAGTGCCAAGAACCCGAAGGACGCACCTATGACCACCCCGTCCCCGTTTGCCCGCCGTGATTTCCTGCGACTGGCCGGCATTGCCGCCGGCAGCATGGCGGTCGCACCCGCGCTTGCCGCCGCCGAAGGCACGAGCGAGGTTCCCCGCAGCCGCACGGATCGCCTGGCAACGGGCGCCAACGTCTGCCAATGGTTCCGTTTTCCCCGGAACGACTCGGCGGAGCATTTCGCCGACTACATTTCCCCTGCCGAAGCGGACTACATGGCCCACATCGGGCTCAAGCATGTCCGCCTGTGCGTCGCCCCGAGAGTGATCATGGACCCGACCTCGGGCGAGATCGTCGAGGAGCGTGGCAAGCAACTGGAAGCCGCCATCGAGCGGTTCCACCACGCCGGACTGCTGGTCGTCATCGACATCCACAACGAAGACCGCCGTGCGGAACTCGATCCGAAGTGGCAGGAGGCGTTTGTCCGCTTCTGGGGCTTGCTGGCCGGGCGGCTTTCCCGTTTCGACCCCGAGCTTACCGTCTTGGAAACGGTCAACGAGCCGGTCTTCGACCGCCGGGAGGACGAGTGGAACGCGCTCAACGCCCGCCTGGCCGCCGCCATCCGGCAGGGAGCACCTCGGCACACGATCATCACGTCCGGCCCGAACTGGGGCGGCATCGACGGACTGAAGAAGCTCAAACTGCTGCCGGACAAGAACGTCATCTATTCGTTCCACTGTTACGACCCGTTCACCTTCACGCACCAGGGCGCGACCTGGACCAGCCCTGCCGTCAGACCGTTGCACGACGTGCCCTACCCGTCGAGCCCAGAGGCGGTGAAACCGCTCCTGGCGGCATTGGAATCCAAGCCGGACTCGAAACGAATGGTCGAGTGGTACGGCAAGGAGCGTTGGAACAAGGAGAAGCTTGCCGCCCGGTTCCGCCAGGGGATCGAGTGGGGCGCCAGGAACCGCGTGCCGTTGTACTGCGGCGAATTCGGCGTCTTCCCGGCGCACAGCAAGCCGGAAGACCGTTCCCGGTGGTTCCACGACTTCGGTGAGGTGCTCGCCGAGAACCGTATCGGCTGGGCGGTGTGGGGCTGGGACGAGGGCTTCGGGCTCAATCGCAAGACGGTCAACGGCAAGCCCGTAATCGACGCCGTGGTCGCACGGGCACTGGGGCTGAAGCCGTGACAGCAGTCGAAGAAGGTCAAGCCGCCCCAAGTCGGTGTCACTTCGCCTTGTCCACATGGTACAGGGCGTTCCACGTCTTGCCGTCGTCGGTGGACCATGAGCACGTGCCGCCAACAACGGGCAGACGCAACGCCATGTCCCGGCTGGAGTCGAAGAGCCGGATCCATTGCTTGTCACGCCCGGCTTCGACAAACCGGAACTGCGAGCTGCCGTCCGCCTTGGACTCCAACCATTCCGGCTTCCCTTCGCGCGAGTACCTCGCAAACGAGCCACCGTCGTAGACGTACTTCTCCACGAGCTGAGCGGGCTTGACAACCGATTCGCCATTGGGGCGGAAGAAGAACGGGCTTCTCGCCAAGATCTCCTTGTCCTCGTCCGTGAGATAGGTCTTGACCGTAGAACCACATGGCATCCTTGTCGGACCTTGCGACCTCGACGACGGGATCGTTCAGCCGGCACGTGGGGCCGCCGAACTGCCTGGCGTACCATGCCTGGAGATCCTTGGCGGCGGTCTCGATTCCCTTCAAGAAGTCCTTCCGGACCGGCCTGTCTGCGGAAACCAGGTAGACGATCCTCACGGACTTCGGGCGAGGCTCGACGACTGCCTCGGCACCGACGGCCAGTTGCACGCACAAAGGCAGCCCCGATGCCATGATGCCCCAGAGTATGAACAAGGTTGCCTTGGCGTACAGTAGTCGGCGATTCTTCATGTCGATCATGTTGGTCACCCGCAATCGTTCAAAGTCACTTCACTCCGGCACTTCCATCGGCTTGCCGTTGCGGTTGATCGTGGCGGCATTGTTTACCAGCAGGTCCGGCGGGCCGTCCGGGAGGATCTCTGCCGCCCACGCCCGCACTGCACCGTCGTCAGTCACGTCTACGACCGAGAAGCCGTTCGGCTGTGGGTAGCGGCGGCGCAGCTCGGCGATCGCCTTCTTCGAGCGGGCGCAGCCCAAGACGATGTGGCCGCGGGCGACGAAGCCGTCGACCAGGGCTCGCCCCAGCCCTCGCCTGGCGGGATCGAGGTCGGCTTTCTTCTACGAACGGGATTCCTCTTCTTCGGCGTAATCGGGTCGAGCATGGGCGGGCACGGCGTTGCCCGTCCCGAGAGCAGTGGTTGCCGGGACGTGCCCGAACCGGCGATAATGCCCTGTAGCCCAAGAGACACCACCCATGATCATCAGCGCTAGCCGCAGGACGGACATCCCCGCATTCTATGCCGATTGGATGGTTCGTCGCCTCAGGGAAGGGTACTGCACGGTCGCAAATCCGTACAGCCGGAACCAGGTGACCTGGATCTCGCTGAAACCCGAGGACGTGGACGCCATCGTCTTCTGGACTCGCAACCCGCGCCCCCTGATGCCGTATCTCGACGAACTGGACTCCCGAGGGTACAAGTACTACTTCCAGTACACGATCCTCGGATACCCTCGGGAACTCGATCCTAAGTCTCCTCCTGCGGCGACCGCCATCGAGACGTTCCGTGAGCTTGCAGAAGGGCTCGGGCCGAACCGGGTAATCTGGCGCTACGACCCCATCGTCTTCACCGGGATCACTTCCCCGGCGTTCCACGAGGAGAACTTCCGGCGGCTGGCCGAGTCGCTCCGGGGGTATACCCGCAGGGCGGTCGTGAGCATCGTGGACATCTATCGGAAGATCGAGAAGCGGCTGAAGGAGTTGGCAGGGACTCCGGCGGCGGTGCGCCCGTGCGATGCCGGGGACTTCGGGCCGCTGATGTGCAGGCTTGTCGAACTTGCAACGGAGAACGGGATGGAGATCGTCAGTTGCGCCGAGGAAGTGGATCTCCGACCGTTCGGCATCCTGCCCGGGAAGTGCGTGGACGACCGGGTGATCGCCGAGGCGTTCGGCATCGAGGTCCCGAAGACGAAGGATCCTGCCCAGCGCAAGGCGTGCGGGTGCGTCGTCAGCCGGGACGTAGGCATGTACGAATCGTGCCTCTTCGGCTGCCGGTACTGCTATGCCACCAAGAGCTTCGACCAGTCGAAAGCCAACTACGACTCGCACGACCCGGACTTCCCGTCACTGCTCGGCTGGCACGAGGCGGCAGGGGGAGTCAGCGGGCATTCTTAGTCCGCCCGTCAGGGACGGACTGGCGGACTGCTCGGTGAGGCATGATTTAGCAGCACCGGCGGAGTCCGCCTCCGAGGCGGCGATAATCCCGGATGGTCGCGCCGTTCGACATTTCCATCCCTGACAGATCCATCCCCTTTGTTTGTCGGCGGTGCGTGGCGTCCTCTTTGGGCATGGCTGTTTCCCTCCATCGCGTCTTGACGCAGAGGTCATGTACCATGCCTATTGTCAATCACACCACCGCCACCGCTGAACGACTGGCCCAAGCAGCCGCCCAGGCGCGGCTACGAGATCGTCCGCACCTACGCCGACGACGGCAAGAGCGGGTTGAAAATCGAGGGCCGTGACTCGCTGCGCTCCATGATCGAGGACGTGCAGACGGGCAACGCTCATTTCGGGGCCATCCTCGTCTACGACGTGAGCCGCTGGGGCCGGTTCCAGGACACCGACGAGTCCGCCTACTACGAGTACCTGTGCAAGCAGGCTGGGATCGACGTCCACTACTGCGCCGAGCAGTTCGAGAACGACGGCGGCCCGGCGGCCACGATCATCAAGAGCGTCAAGCGGGTGATGGCGGCGGAATACAGCCGAGAGTTGTCCTCGAAGGTCTTCAAGGGACAGTGCAAGCTCATTGAACTGGGCTATTTGGTTCGCGTCGAGCGTAAGGACGGACGCGGTTGGCCCGCGATTGGCTGCGTGTACGTGCCGGTTGGAACAGACACCAAGTGAACTTGGGGAGTGTCCCGGTTTTCGTCGACTCTCGTCCCCCGTGTGGCCAAAATACTCCGCTGAGTATCAAAACCTTTGGCGATGGGAGTTTGAACGCGGCAGAATGTCGTGATTTCGGCCGAGGCAGCGATGCGGAGCAGTTGGTGGTGGCCGGGCAGAGCCCGGTCAACGCCGCGGCACTGTAATTTGCAACCGCTCTCATTCATTCGCCGACCAAGAACTCGATGTCGTCGCGCGATACGGTGAACACGTCCATGTCGCGTGTCACGATGCCCAAGCTGACCAAGCACTCGGTGAAGAGCTTGCGCGTGCGTTGCTCGAGCTGCTGGGCACCCAGGTCCGTCATCACGCGGATAATCTGCCGGCCCTTGCGGACATGAGTCCGTTCGTCGGAGCGAATGAAGTCGGCTGCATGGTAAAGCAGGTCGTCGTGCCGCTCAGCCGCAACGTTGATCAGGCTGCCGATCGTCTTGAGAACGCCGACCTCGCCAAACAGATTGATCTCGGCCATGGCATAGGCTGGTTCCATGGGACCGCGGCAGGTCGAACCAGTCAAGCGGTTGGGCAGCTCGAACGGATCGTAGCCGGCCGCCAGCAGGGTCCGATGACCGATCTCGGTGTGCCGGGCCTCGTCCCAGGTAACGCGGGCCAGGTCGTATTCGGCCTGGAAGTCGCGAAAGCGAATGTCCCACAAGAAAGTCCCAAAGGCCTCGATGGCGTCGACCTCGTCGCGCTGTGTACGCAAGAATCGCAATCGCAGATTTTCGTAGGAGCCGGTTGGAAAACGCGGCTCGCCGTCGGCCACGTCATAATCGCCGGTGTTGGCGAACGTGACAAAACGGGAATCCCGCTGCGGCCGTGTCGAGCGTTCGAAGGGCCGCTCGCTGCTGCGCAGCGGTTCAGGCACCGGGCAACGTTCATCGCTCCCGGTGACGCCGCCGATGCTGGCCAACAGCCTCGCCAAATGCCAACGCCAGTGCGCTAACCGGCTTTCGTCGATTCCGCCCGCCACATAGGCGGCCAACGCCGCGTCGGCCCAGGCGAGCATCGGTTCGTAATCGAGCAAGATACGCCGCAGCACGCGAATGGTAGGCACGTCGGTCACCGGGTCGGTGTCGTCGGCATGATGCCGATAGGCTGTGGCTAATGCCGCACCGGCCACCTGGTGGATACCGACGAGCAACTCCGCCGCGTCGGATGCGGACAGGACTTCGTGGATGAACTGGTCGATTTCCGCGTCACGGAAACCGTCAACCTGCGCGAGCGTTTTTTCCTGCTCGTTCAGTCGCTGACGCAACGCGTGCGCCGCGTCGGCGTGATAGAACAGATGTCGCCCCGTCTCCAGCTTCACCTCAAACTCGGGAATCGCCAAGGTCCAGGCTCCGAGGGCCTGGGCGAGCCGCCGTTCCAAGTAAAAGAAGCGCAGTAACCGTCGAGCGTTTTCCGCGACCGAGAATTTCCCGCCCAGAGGCCGGTTGTCGCGCGGAAAGCGGTAAGGAAATGCGTCGCGCCGTTGGACGGCGGCTCGTTGTGCTTCAAGCCGGCGAACCGGTGGAATCTCTTGCGTGGCTGGCTTTTCAACGGCGACGCCGTTGCCATTGCCATTGTCGACGTTCGCAGAATTAGAGGTGGCGGACACGCGAGATTCCTCGGGTATTATGGAACTTGAGGGCGGGACATTGAGTTCAGGGTGCCCAATAGGGCTTGCCGTGAAGTTGCTTGAGACTCACGGTGGAATCTTACCGATGCACCTGCGGGGGTCAAGCGGCTGACTATAGGGGTATCATAGTCGTCCGAAGGAGGATTCGGGAGCGGGCTGAGGCCCCGACAATGCCGCGGACCGAGACCCCTCCATGTGGTGGATGCGTGAGGAGTGCTAAGACGTGGCGTTTCATGCCGCAGGTCGCCGCCCATGGCGGCCCAGGAGACGTAGCCTAATTACAATGGAGCCAATAGCCCGGTAAGATGAAGGAACCGTCATGAACTCGATCCTCCCAATTCTACTCCTGCTCATCGGCCTCGCCATCGGCGTGACCGCCGCATGGCTCGTCCTTCGGGCTAAAGGCCAGAATGCCTACGACCGTGGGAAGGCCGATGCCGAAGGCGAACGGATCGTACTGACCGAGCGGGTCCAGGCCCGTGACCAGACCATTGCCGATCTGAAGGCCAAGGTTCAGCAGTTTGAAGCCCAGATCAGGGAAAGCCAAGCCACCGAGACAAGCCTGAGAACCAAACTGGCCCAGTATGCCACCACCCTCGACCAGGAACGGAAACAGGCTGAGGAGAAGTTGGCCGTCGTCAACCAGGCCCAACAGAAGTTGGCCGATGCCTTCAAGGCCCTGGCCGCCGAAGCCCTGAAGAGCAACAACCAGTCCTTCCTTGACCTGGCGAAAGCCACCTTGGAAAAGTTCCAGGAAACGGCCAAGGGCGACCTGGAAAAACGTCAGCAGGCGATCCAGGAGCTTGTGAAGCCGGTCAAAGAGTCGCTGGAGAAGGTGGACACGAAGATCAACGACCTGGAAAAGGCTCGCACCGGGGCCTACACGGGTCTGACCGAGCAGGTCAAGTCGTTGATGGATACCCAGAAGCAGCTTCAGTCTGAGACGGCCAACCTCGTCAAGGCCCTGCGTCGTCCCCAGGTCCGTGGCCGCTGGGGCGAAATCCAACTCAAACGGGTGGTCGAGATGGCCGGGATGCTCGACCACTGCGATTTCTACGAGCAGCAAAGCACCGACACCGAGGACGGCAGGCTGCGGCCCGATCTCCTGGTTCGGCTGCCCGGCACGAAGAACATCATCGTCGATGCCAAGGCCCCGCTGTCGGCGTACCTGGATGCCATCGAGGCCAAGGACGACGAGACCCGCACAGCCCAACTCCAGGCCCACGCCCGGCAGGTAAGGGATCACATTTGTGCCCTGGGCCGAAAGTCCTACTTCGAGCAGTTCAACCCGGCCCCGGAGTTCGTCGTCCTCTTCCTGCCCGGCGAGGCCTTCTTCTCCGCCGCCCTGGAACATGATCCCGGCCTGATCGAGATGGGCGTGGAGCAGAACGTGATCATCGCCACGCCGACGACGTTGATCGCCCTGCTGCGGGCGGTGGCCTACGGTTGGCGGCAGGAAAAGTTGGCCGAGAACGCCAAGGAAATCAGCGACCTCGGCAAGGAACTCTACAAACGGCTGGCGAACATGGGTGACCATCTTGCCAAAGTGGGAAAGAGCCTGGCCGGTGCGACCGATGCCTATAACAAGGCGGTAGCCTCGTTGGAAACGAGGGTTTTGGTGACGGCCCGCAAGTTTAAGGACTTGGGGACAACCGGCCTCGACGACGAGATCGAGGAGCTGCCGCCCGTGGAGGTGGCGCCGAGGCTGTTGCAGGCACCAGAGTTGGGGGGAGAGGATGGGGATGTGATACCGACGCCCTGAAGCCGTTTCCCTGGTAGACAAACATGAAACGGCGGTTCAACCGGAAGGTTGGCGGCGTCGTGGAAACGGCACGTTGTCCTTGGTCGGCTCGTTGCCGAGCAATCTGGATAGTCCGCCTGCGGCGACAGCGGTCGCTCCGATGGTCTGGAGAAAATGCCGTCGTGTCGTCGTCGAGGTCATGGCTGTTCCTTTCGGTTTCCGGCCAGTATAGCGGTGGCGCGTCCTTCATGCCTACCCCGCCAGCATGGTCTGCTGGGGCGAGTGGTGTGTAGTGCTTGTCCGCTATCGAGGATGGAGCGTGGCTTTCTCCGCCTTCTCCATGGCGACGATCTCTTCCGGCGTGGCTTCCACGACCACGCGGAACTTCATGCTTCCGTAGGCTGCATCGTTCGTGGCTTCGCCCACTGCTTCATGGTAAGTAACGGTATTTCTGCCCCAATGGCCGTGTTTCTTGCCGGACGCTTCGTCTTTCTCACAGGAATAATATGGGTCGACCTCGTCCATGCGGCGAAAAACAAACGCGTCCCGTGTCATTTCGTACGCATTATCGCTTATGATGTCGTACAGTCCCCACGCATTCGGTTGTTTGGACTTCACCGGAAGACACTCTCCCCTTGCGCGCCCGCGCTCTTCTGGTCCTTGTATTTTGCATCCAGCGGCGGATTGGATGTGCCCACGCGGGCCGCGTATTCCCATTCCGCTTCCCCGGGCAGACGGACGGTTCGGCCGTTCTTCTCCGACAAAATCTTGCAGAACTTGTTGACCTCGGCGCAGGGAACATTCCGCACCGGGCGTTGGGGGTCTTTCAGGGTGCTGGGATTGTTACCCATAATCGCCTCATACATCTCCTGTGTCACCGGAATCTCCGCCAGATAGAAGGGCTTGGTCAGGGTAATGAGACGCGGAAATTCATCCTGCCATCGGGGAACGATGTAAAAGGGCTTCAGAAACAGAAACGCTCCACGCGGCAAGAGGATGCATTTGAGCGACAGCGTATCGGTGACTTTCAGGAGCAATGGCTCCTTGCCGGTCATTTTGATGGGTTTGTCGGGCGCCAGCATCTTGTCCGGATACTTGAGAGTGACGGGGCTCCTATCGGGATATTGGCTGAATATCTTGCTGGGCGTAATCCATTTCTTTCCGTCTTTTTCGGAGACCATGCCGGTCACGGCCACCTGCGGATTGCCCCACTTGCAGGAACCCAAGTTCTTCGTGGTGAGTTCACCGGGGGTGAAGTAATACTTCAGCCTTTTTCCAAAAGCATCATTCAAATGTCGGGCTTGCACCCCATCCATGCTCTCGCCCGGCCAATTCTCCTTCATGATGGCGTCCAAGGCGGTTGCCACCTCGGGGGTGCCTTCCAAGGCAAACAACACCATCGTCTTATCGGCATCTGCCGCCGGATTGAGGGTGCAGGCTTCTTCCAGCATCATCACGCCCTTCAGCGTGACCTCCTGACCTGCGGCGGCGGGTTTCTTCTCCGGAGCCGACTTGCCCTCCTCCGCCAAAACAGGGATGGCAATTGCCAGAACAGCCAATGAGAGTCCAGCCACCACCGACAATTCACGTTTCATACATCCCTCACTTTTTTCCAGGAACTTCACGGACCGGATTGTTTTGCTGCGTCAGCACCCCAACCCCATGCGGTGCAGAATCCGGTGCAGTTGCTGCACAATCGACCGCCGAGGCCGATTTCAGCTACCTGAAGGCCCGCTGGCCGCAACTGCCTGACGACATTATCCGCGATCTCTTGGCCAAAATTCAAGAGCGCTTATCCATTGTCGAAGCAACAGTCGTTGACCGAGTATTCGCCCTTCCGCCACCACATCGACATGGTTTTCGTCAACAGGCTGCTCCTCTCGTCTCCCCGGAAGTCGTCCTACCGGTGCTGCGTCGGCAAGGCCCTGAGCGCGCTCATCTCCCGGCTGGTGAAACCGGTTTGCCGGGCTCCGCCAGTTGGAGCGTCCGTTGGGTGACCGGGAACATCGAGATCCGGAACTTCGTACAGCCGTAAGGAATCAAGGTGATTCGCTGGGGCCGGTCCCGTGCGGCGATCGGCTTGGGCGGCAGACGCGACTCCTTGGGCGAGACCGACCAGTCGCACACCACGGCGTTGGCCCGGAGCTTCAGCGGGGATTCCAACGGCCAGTCCCACCTGCCAGGCATAGGGCCATGCTCGACCGTCACGTCCGCGCCCAACTTATCGCCCTGCACATCCAACGCATAGTTCCACCTGGCGGCCGGGTTGGGCGTGTTCGGGTCCTTCGTATCGGGAATCGGCAGGGCGAACAAGAGCGGGCCGTAGGAGACCGAGGCGTAGGGCGCCTCTTGGGTGTTGTGGTCGCGGCCCGTCGTCACGCTCACCGACATGGGGAACCGCAGGCGTACGGCGTCATGGGGTTTCCAGAGCCGTTGGACGCGGACGAACCCGTTGGCGTCGGCAACGGCCTTGACGCCGGCCCCGTTCACGCTCAGCTCGGCGCCACTCGACCAGCCCGGGATGCGGAACGAAAGCGGGAACACGGCCTGGCGAGCCGGGCTGACCGTCATGTCGACGACCTCGTTGAAGGGGTAGTCGGTCCGGCAGACGATTTCCACCGGCACCCCGTCGCCGGCCAGGGCCGACAGTTTGCAGGGGCCGTAGTGCGCGGCGACCAGGCCGTTGTCGCAGGTGGCCATCCACATGTGCATCACGTAGTTGGGCACGATGCGGTTCAGCGCGGCCGTGCAGCACAGCGGGTAATGCGTCCGCTGGTAGGAAGTGCCGTTGGCGCCAGGCCCGTTGGGACAGGGAGGCGCCTTGTCGGCCACGCGGTTGGGAGTCTGGAAATAGACGTGGGTCTTGAAATCGCGGGCGACCGTGGCCGGACCTGCGTTGAAGAATGCCCGTTCCATGCGGTCCGCCAATCGGCCCTGACCGCTGACGGTCAGCAGCACGATCTGGCTCCACATATAGCCGGCCACGTCGCAGGTCTCGGTTCCCCGGAACGCGCCGGTCGGCCCATAGTACTCGTCGGCGACGGGGACGCCGGTGGGCTGCATGGCGTCGCGCTGGATCAGGTCGTACCAAGCCAGCGGTGCATCGAGCAGCTCGCGGTTGCCCGTCCAGAGGTAGCCCAGCGCCAGGGCGCCGTGCTTTCCATGAAATGCACGCCGTGGTCGGCGGACTCGGCCCAGGGCTTCTGGTTGGGCATCCGGCGATAACGGTTCCAGGCATCGGTCCCTTTCTTGTTCTTGCCGCCGTCCTGGGAAAACAGGGCGGTCAGCGATCCGGCGATCTCCTTGTTCCCCGTCCAGGTGTAGGTTTCCAGCGCCGGCCAGGTGTTGGAAATACCCCCGTCCAGCCGCAGCCAGTCGCGGTTCTCACTGTAGGCCGCTTCCAGCGCCCGCAAGGCGCTCGGGTCCCGGGAGCCGGCGTAGTAGGCCGCCAGCGCGCGTCCCAGCAGGCCGCTGGCCCAGATCGGCCAGCCGCCGTCGCATTCAATCGACTTCACGTCGTCGGGATGGTTCTTGTTGAGCCACCACAGGAACAGGATGCCATCGGGATTCACGTGGGTGACGACGACGTCCAGCCGCCGTTTCGCCTGTTGCAACAGTGCCTCGTCGTGCAGGACATAGCCCAGGCGGACCAGGCCGTCGAACCAGTAGCCGCCGCCTTCGTAGGGCCATGCCCCGTTGGGCCAATCGAGATGGACCCCGGTCATCTTGTGATCGGCGGCCCACGCCCGCTTGAACTCCTCGTGGTACTCGTCCATGTGGCCGGTGTAGCCGTTCTTCGCGGCGAGGCACCAATCGCGAAGCCAACCTTCCGGCTCGACCGCGCCGGGCGGCAGCGCGATCAGCGCCGGGCGCGTCGGCGGCTCGAACGGCCGGGCGTAGTTCACGCGATCCGGCTTGGACGCCTGCTGTTCTGCGGTGTAGCCCCACGCAGCCATCGACATGGCGGCTGCGAAAGCCGACCATCGGACGAAAATCTTCCAAGAGCGGTTCACTGCAATTCTCCTATAAATCGCAAAGGGAACTCCATCGTCCAGGATCGGCCGCAAGCGATAGCTACGCTACGCTGCGGCCAAACGGTTCGGGCCGATGGGCTCAGGTATCTCCATCACTTCGCCATTCGGTAGAGTACGACGGCGGCCAAGGGCTTCTCGCGCAGTACGATCCGCAGACCCTCGGTCATCAGCTCGCGGCCGGTGGCACGGGCCGTGCCGGGCTGCTCCAGCGAGGTGATCTCGTAGGTCGCCTCGGGCACCAGGTCGTGGAGTTGAAGGCGCGACTCCTCGGCGCCGCACTCGGCACGCCGGAACGCCTGGACGGCCCCTGCCGCGCGCTCCGGGTCGTTGAACTGCCAGGCGATCCACGCGCGGTTGTCCTGCGTGTAGGGCGTCAGCGGATAGAAATCGGCGTAGTAGAACTCGCTGAGCTGCCGCCACTGGCGGTACAGCCTCCGCAGCGTGCCGTAGTCGATCTGGCGCACGCGGACGTTGATCCCGCTGCCGAGGCTCGGCGCGGCGTTGCTCCAGAACGCGTAGGGCTCGATGGCCGTCAGCCCGCCGCCGTAATACGGCGCCCGGAGCTGGCCACCGTGCCGGTGCCGTGATAGGGGAGCCACAGCGAGATGCCGTAGGTCATGCACTGCTGGCCGATCGGCTCGAAGGCGTAATCGCTCCGCCACAGGGGCACGGCGCGGCGCATGGTCTCCAGATCGTTGCGGCGGCCGCCGCTGGCGCACGAGTCGATGAGCATGTTGGGATGCCGCCGCCGCAGCTCGTCCCAGTAGGCCAGGTAGCCGCAGACGTGCTTGTTCTCCGCGATGCCCTGGCGGTCTTCGGCGTCGGCCGCGCGCGAGAAGCCCAGCGGGTCGATGTTGAAGTCCTGGCGATAGAGGTCGATGCCCTGCTCGGTCAGGAGCTTGTCGACGTGTTCGGTGAGCCATTGTCGCGCCGCCGGGTCGCCGAGGTTCAGCAGGCGCATGCCGTCTTCGTCGGCCCGCGTGCGCCGGTCGTAGGGCCGGAAGGTGCCGCTGCGGGGTGAGGGGCCCGGCTTCAACTGGCCGTAGCTCCAGGGGCCGTGGGGATTGTGCTCCGTGTCGAACTGCTTCGCGGCATCGTAGGTCTTGCCCGCCGGTCCGGTCACGCGGAATTCCAGGCCCGTCGAGTCGCAGACGTACGTGCCGTTGCCGAAGCCGACGACGCAGTCCAACGTGTCGCCTTGGGCCACCGTGAGCTTGCCGTCGTAGGCGGTCCGCCGGCCTTGTCCGTGGAGGTTGATCCAGCCGTCGAAGACGGAGCGGCCGCCTGCGAGGAGGTGGACGTCGGTCGTGGTTTGCTGATCGATGCCCAGAAAGGCGGCATGGACCGCATATTCGCCGGCCTGGGGCGCGGTCCACCGCACCACGCTGTACTGGCCCTTGGGGCCGGGGTGAAACGAGAGTTGCCCCGGTTCCCAGCGGATGTTGGCCATCGTGAGGGTCTTCTGCGACGTATTACGGCTGACGCACGGCTCGCCTTCACTGCCGGAGGCCCACCGCGCAAGCCGGCCAGCGGATGCTCTTTGCCCGGCCAGGCGTGCAAGAGCCACTCCGGGTGGTGCGTGTAGAGCCACGTGCCGGGCGCAACGCGCTCCGGCTCGAACCAGACGAGGATCTTCACCCCCTTGGCGTGCGCGTGGTCGCTGATGGGACGGAAGCCTTGGGGGAACCGCCGCGGATCGACTTCCCATGTGCCCACCTGCGGCCAGCCGTGCTCCTGGATGTACCAGCCGGCATCCATCCACCAGCAGTCGAGCTTGAGCCCTTCCTCCAGGTAGCGGTCGATGTGCATGATCTGGTTCTGCTGGTTGGCGCCGATCATCTCTCCGTAGGCCCGCGAGCTGGAGGCCACGAACTGCGGCGGCGGCAGCTTGCCGCCCGGCCTGGGCATGCTGTGGGCCATCATCCACCGCCGCCAGAGATTCTGCGAGCGGCTGCGGTCGCCGCGCCAGAACTGCAACACCATGAGCGGGCTGCGGATCTCTTCGCCCGGGAGCAGCTTCGTATGGACCACCTCCTGTCCGGCGCGGACGTGGATGCCGCGGCCGGCGTCGCGGACGAACTCGCCGGCCCACTGTGCCGGCCAGCCGACGACGATGATCGTGCCCCGGTCGCCCTCCTGGAGGTTGAAGCAGGACCAGTCGCTGTTGGTCGGGCGGCCGCCGGCGCCGGCGATCCGCTTCGAGGCCCGGGGCCCCAGCGGGGTTTCCAGCGGGCCGTAGTCCGACCGGCTTGCCGGCGAGCCGACGGCATGGTGCAGCAGGAACTCGCGGTCGCCCGAGCGCTGCCACGCCGTATCGAGTGCCAGGACCTTTTCCAGGATCGGCGTGTCGGCGGCGCCGGTGTTCTTGAAGTAAAGCGTCCACTCGACGGTGGGGAAATCGCCGTACTCGATCGCCTGGCAGCGGACTTGGAGACCCGACGTCGGGTCGAGGTACTCGACGGTCGTGCGGTGGCGGTTGGCGTCCAGGTCTTCGCTCTTTGCGTTCCGCTGCCACGTCTTGAGCAACTGGCCTGACGGCTTGCCCGAATAGACGAAGGAGAACGGCAGATTGGCCGCCTCGGCGCCGAGGAGTTTCTCGGCGGTGAATCGGCCCACGGCATCGATCTCTTCGGGTGTTGGGGCCAGCGCGTCTGCCCGCTCCGGCCGGGCGACGGCAGCCAGGGCCAGGATCATGATGCCAAGGTACGGCCGTCGTGCGCTTGCGAATCTCGTGTTCATGTCGGGCTCCGGAAGTCTGCTCTCCGCGTGCGGAAGAGGCTTCAGCGTCAAGAAGCGGCGTGGCGGCCAATCGCCGCTTATGGTCCGCATGGCCGGCCAGTCAGCGCTATTCTGGCACAGGCCTCGCGCGATTATCCACCGTTGGAAGTCGTGGGTCATGCTGCTGAGGCCGCTGTTCCAGTAGTTGCGGGACACCGTGGAGTTCCCATCCCGAACCGTTTCTTGAATTATGTCTCCAGAAAACAGGACTGGAATTCCGGACTACCGTCCGGGATAATCTCCCCTTAGCCGGTCCCGGTGTGGCTTGTCGCCCGTCCGCCGAGAATCCGGTTCCACCGCCACTCGGGAAGGAGCATGCGATGTCGGACCGAGTCCTGGTCTTTGTAATCGGCCTGTTGCTGATCACCGCACCGAGCCGGGCCGCCCAACAGCGGCCGGCCGTACTGTTCGCCACCGGCTGGGTCCACAACCATTATGTCGTCCGGCCGATGGTGGCGCTGGGACTGGAGGTCGATGCGTGCCCGCCGGCGAAAATGGCCGAGCGGCTGGCGACTGGGAGGTACAACGTCGTCGTGGTCACGACCATGAGCGACGCCCAGCGCAAGGCCGTCGACGGGTTCCTGGCCCGGGGTGGCGGCGCCCTGGTCTGCAACCCCGAAGGGGCCTGGCAGATGAAGGACTGGCCCGCCACGAACCAGTGGCTGGCCGCCCTGGGCGCGAGGCCTCGCTGGGAAGTCCTCCAGGACGGCGACAAGGAGAACCTGGCCAAAGACAGCATGGGATGCGAGCTCTCGTGGACCAACCGGGTATCCGCGCCGGTGAATCAGGGCGTGCGTGGGCTGCTCACGGTGACGGCCGGGAGTACCACCGGCTGGGAGCCGCCCATGTCGCTGGATTTCGCTCCCGCCTGGACGGTTGTGGTCCGCGGGGCCGCTACGCACAAGGGTGTCCGCGAGGTCCGCAACGACGAACAGCTCCAGCCCTGGATTCCCAAGGAGCCGCTGGCCGGCTCGCCCGCCCTGATGGGCCTGCGACCCGTCGGTCCCGGGCGGCTGGCCGTGGTAGGCATCCGCAGCCATTGGCTGTTCACGCCGCCGTACAACTGCCCGACGGCCGAGGCCATGCTCTCGGCCGGCGCCGGCGGCAAGCCCAGCGATTGGCTGCGGCTACTGGCCAATACGGTGGTTTGGCTGGCGGAGCCGTCGCTGGCGGCCGGCATGGGCGGCATGAAGACGCCGAAGATAGTGCTCGATCCGCCGGTGACGCCCTGGGAGATCCCGCCGGTGATCCAATGGACGAAGCCGGGCCCGATGCACGACATGCCCCAAGTCCAAGGACTGATCGGTGCGCGCACGGCGCTATCGTCCGGCGCCGGCACGGTGGCCGACTATGTCCGCGCGGCGAAGGCGGCGAAGCTCCAGTTCCTCGTGTTCCTGGAGGACAGCCTGAAGATGGACCAGGGCGGCTGGGACCGGCTCGTCAAGGAGTGTGCCGCGGCCTCCGACGAGCAATTCCTGGCCGTGCCCGGCCTGACCTACGAGGACGCCCAAGGCAACCACCTTTACGTCTTCGGCGACGACGTGCGGTTCCCCAAGCCGCACATGTTGTTGGCCGACCGCCGCCTGGCCACCAACCAGCGCAACCGAACCCAAGCCTATTTCGACTACATCAACGAGCTGGTGCAACAACATGCCATCAACGGCTTCTGGAACCACCGGCGGAACTTCCTGCCGCCGGCCGACTACAAGCTCTACAACTCGTTTCCCATCGTCAGTTTCGAGGACGGTCGGCCGATCGACAGCGCGTTGGACGATTTTCTCTATCTCCAGGGGTTGGGCGGCTGCCAGGCGGCGCTGGCGCTGGAGTTCCTCAGCAGCCCTGACCAGCTCGCCCGCCGGGCCGCCGAGGGCTGGAGAGTGATCGCCCACCGCGGGCTGAAGGATCTCTGCGGCCGGTGGCACGAGGGGGCATGGTCCTTCAGCGGCAGCGGCTCGCAGTACATCACCAACGGCCCGCAGATCCTCGTCTGGGAGAGCCCCAACCGGCTCGTCGGTTCCAACGGTCTGTGGTGGCGGCCCGACCAGTGGCAATACCGCCTGCGGTTCCGCGTCGCCTCGGAGGCCGGATTGAGATCGGTCACGCTCCATGACGGCGACCGCGAGCTGTTCCGCCGCTGGCAGCCCGGCGGCGCCAAGACCTTCGAGCAAGAGCTGGTCTTGGCCAACTGCCAGCAGCGAGGCTTCACGTTGGTGGTCGAGGACCTCCGCGGGCGACGGGCCGTGAGCATGTCGTTTTGGAACCGCAACCTCAACATGGAGGAGTTCTTCTGCAGTGACCGCTGCAACTTCCTCGGCAGTGCGCGGCTGAGAACCGCCGCCGGCGGCCAGTACTGGACCCCCGTCGGCTTCTCGGCCAACATGGGCATTACGGCCTCTAAAGGCCGGCTCGACATGGCGGTCTGCCCCGCCGTCAGCCTGACGGCCAACTCGCCGACGCTGCCGATTGACGGCGCCCCCGCCGGGTTCCCCACCGCGCGAATCCAGTTTGAGCTTCAAGTACCCGGCGAAATCCCCACCCTCTTCGCCTATCCCCAGACGTATATGGTCGGGCCGGAGATCGCCGTCGGCCAGGCCGACATCCGCCTGGGCTACGACCCGGCCGAAACCGGAGCGAAGACCACGCCGCTGGGCCACCCGTACCAGCAGCCGCAGGACGGATCGGGCAATTCCTGGGGAAGCTGGCACCGGCTGATCCCGACCCGCAAGATCGAAGGCTTCGCCCGCACCTACGCCGCCAACTGGCTGACCCGCGGCTTCCGCCTCGGATGGCACGAGACCCGCGTGAAACTCAAGGAACCCCTCACCCTGGACGCTCTCAAGGGTCTCCGCATCATGTACACGGGCGGTAATTGGCTGCTGCACTCCGGCGGCCGGCGGGTGCAGACCGCCGAGGGCAACTTCGATCGCGGCACGCTGTTCACCCTCGACAATGCCGGCGGATCGGTGGTCCTCATGCCGATGGAAGGCCCCATCCGTTACCGTTGGACGCCGGGCTCCAGCGGCGTCGTCGAGCTGTTCTACCAGCCGGGCAAATCGACCTTGGCCCAAGGCGAGCTGATTGCCTACCGCGTGGCCTTCGCGGGGGCCGAAGGCGGGCTGTCCACGGAGAAGATCCTGGCCTACGCGGCAGCCTTCGGCGCGGCCGTGCCGGGCAAGACCGCCTACACGCCGCGGCTCACTCGCGGCAAACCCTTGGACAACTACCTCCTCTGGCACGTAGATGCCCAAGGCGAAGCCGTCGAAGCCCGATTGCCGAAGACCGACCTGCCCGGGTTCCTTACCGCGTGCGTCGAGAATCTTCACGACAATTGGTCGGTATGCCTTGTGGATCGGCTCCGCACCGGGCCGAACTTCCGCGCCCTGCCGATCCGCGATGGTCGTGCCTATGCCGAGCTCGACCTGACCGAGGCCGACAGCGACGTGTTTATCGGCCATCCCCTCGTGGCTGACAATCCGGCAGTGAAGCTGCTGGTCAACTGGCAGGAGCCGGGCCTTTGGTTTGCCGAGGCCCATAATCCGACCGACGCGCCGCTGACGGCCCGCCTGACCTCAGCCCCCGGCGGTCCGTTGGCTCGTTTCGAGGAAACCGTCGTCCTGCCACCGGGCAACAGCAAGACCTTTGTATTGCAACAGCGCGCGACCGCCGCAGCACGTTAGCTTGAACGACGTGGGGGGCGGGGACTGCACTCCGCGTCACTCAAGCGTAAAGCGATTTTTCCCGGTCTTGACGATGAAATCCCACCTCTTCCCGCCTCTTTCCATCCCTAGTTGGAACTGGCCGTCCGACTCAACGATCACTTCGACCAACCCCGCAGGGTCGTTCGACGGCTGGGCAACCAGCGTCGCCGTATGACCGTTGAAGCGGAACCGCTCACAGCCGCAGCGTTTCGCAGAGTTCAGCGCCCAGGTCAATCGGTTGTTGGGGGCGTCAGCCCTGAGCCCGATGCCGTATTCGAGGAAGTAAACGATAGGGACGATGCCCGTCCAGCCGACGAGATCCGCCTTTGCCGGTTTCCCTGGCTTTGCAGCATCCGGGGCGTAATTCTCCCACACAGTGCCTGTCGTGCGAAAGACCTCGCCGACGATCCGCAGGTCTTCCAAGGCGATCTCGCGGGCCAGGTCGTGCTTGCCGTAACGCTCCAGCCCGCGAATGACCATGGTATTGGTGGATGGCCAGACGGAGCCGCGCCAATAGCCGCCCAAGGGATCAAAGCCCGACTGGTCGGCCGGAGTGCTCGGCACGCGGTGCTTGCGTCCGAAGCTCTGGGGATTGCGCAGTTCGGCCGCCAGGGCGTCGGCCTGCTCGGGCGATGCCACGCCCGCCAGCAATGTCCAGAAGGCGGCGACCGTCTTCGCCGGGGCCTGCCTGCCATCGACGGTCAGGTCGAAGTAGAACTTCCGCCTGGAGTCCCACATTTTCGCGTTGATGACCTGCGCCAGCTCCGCCGCTTCCTTGCGGAACGCTCTGGCTTCGTCTTTCTTCCCCAGCAGGTCGGCGATCTCGGCAAGTTGGTTGCCGAACAAGACCATCTCCGAGGAGGTGTCCACGGCCGTGCCGCCCTTTTCCAAGTACGGGTTGCGCGGAGCGTTGTCCATGCTGGCCCAGTCGGTCATGTAGAGGCCGCTGCCTTGGCGGATATACGTTTTCATCGCATGGTAGTACCGAACCAACGGTTCGTAGACGAGCTTCAGGCGGCAGCGGTCTCCTGTCACGCGAATGCTCTCCAGTTCAGCCCACGCGAAGATGGGATGGTTCAGGGCGTCGAGCGTCAGGTGCGGACGCGGCTGAGGAACCTCACGGCCCGTATACACAACGGAGAAATGGCTCCAACGGCTGAACAGATCCTTCTGCTCCCGGTTCACCCACTCTACATAGTCCCGCCCCGTCGTGCGATTGATCTCCCGGCAGATTTCGCCGTCCTCATACTGCTTGGCATAAAAGTTGTCCAGCGAGCAGATCCCGGGAACCAGGGGATGCCCGTAGTTGCAGAACATGGTCATGAAGCAGGTGTCCCAGAGGAAAATGTTCTGGTTGAAGGCGGCGTCGATGAACTGACTCACGAACCCGCTTCCCGGCTTGGGCTCGTAGAAGTTGCGGAACCCCAGCTCCCAAGTCTTCCAGTACATCTGGACGTACAAGGGGTTCTCGTCGAAGATCGGGCTGGGCAGCTTGCCCTTGGTCTCGGCGAACGTCGGCAGTGGTTTCGCGACGTACTGCTTCTTGGCGAAGTACATCCCTTGGGAAGGCTCAGCCCTGGCCAGCCGCAAGGCCGGACGGCCCAAAAGGATCGCCATAGTGACCAGGAAAATGATTGAACGGATGGTTACGCGATCTTTCATCTTCGGGCCTCGGCGATGGTCGGCTTGGTTGATGGTCCTTGGCTGCATTATCAGACGGGCGATCTGTCGGCACAAGCCGTGCAGGTTGCAGTGCTCGCGTGCAGAAACTTCCGTGGGTGATGGAACAACTGGGCTGCAAACTTCCTCCGGTACCGGCAAAGGAGTCCACCTCCCTCTCCGGGAGTAGGAAGGGATAAGGGATGCCGCTTCGAGGCCGTGCCACACTTAGACACTGGCCCCCCGGGGCTGGCAAGCATACACTTGGGGACACAATGTGCCTGGGCCCTGTTCCCGCCCCGGCTTCTGCCGCATCGAAGGGAGACTTGCCGTTATGCCCACCGCGGACGAGAGGTACGACGAAGCGATCCAGCTAAAGGAGGGGGGAAAGGTCGAGGAGGCGATCGGCAAGCTACGGGAGTTGCTCCAGGAGGAGCCCGACTATGCCCTGGCCCACTCGGCGATCGCCGTATTCTACAGCGATCTGGAGCAACACGACGAGGCCATCGATCACGCCCGCCGGGTTTGCGAGTTGGAGCCGGACGACCCGTTCAGCTTCGTCGCTCTGAGCCTGCTTTGCCAGAAGGCCGGTCTGATCACCGAGGCGGAGCGGGCACTGATGGCCGCCCGCCAAGCCCAGGTCCAGCAGAGGACTTAGAAGTTAGGAATCAGGAGTTAGAAGTTAGAAGGGAGGAGGCGACATGAGAGCGCCGCGCGGCTACCGCTCTACCTTTTAACTCTTGACTTTCGACTCCTAACTCCTAACTCCTTTAACAGTTCCTTCAGGGCCGGCTCGTCGACCTTCCGCGGATTGCAGGTGATCGAGCTGGAACTGCTCTCCATCGCGTTGCGCCAGCCGGTCGATGAGGTCGGCCGGTGCGTCCGGGGGGATCTCTATGCAATCGGGGAGCCCGACCGAGCGGAGCAGCGAGACGACCGCCTCGACGAAGCGGCGGGCTCGATCTTCCTCGGTAGCGCCCGAAAGACCGCAGCAAACGGCCAATTCGGCCAACGGCGCGACGGCGACTTCAGCGTTGAAGCGGAGATGGTGCGGCGTGCCGATGGCCACGGCCAGACCGTGAGGGATCTGGAGCAGAGCGCCCAGGGCGTGGGCGATGGCGTGATTGACTACAACCCCCGCCTCGTTCAGCGCCGCGCCGGCCATCGCGGCGGCCAAGGCCAGGGCCTCGCGGGGTCCCGGGGCGTCGGGCTGGCGGACGGCGTTGCCGAGGTTTCCCACGATCAGCGCCGCGGCCCGGCCGGCCAGCGCCGAGGAGAAGGGATTGGCCCGGCGGCTCAGGCAGGCCTCGATGGCGTGTCCCAAGGCGTCCGCGCCGCAGGCGGCCGTGATTTGGGGAGGAGATCCCAAGGCCAGGTTGGGGTCGATCAGGGCCACCTTGGGATAGATGCCGGGCCGAGAATCGAGACCTTAAGGGGCGGCGAATCAATATCTGTCGGATTGTCGCCTTTCGCTCCGCGAAAGCGGCGCTGTTTCGCGGAGCGAAAGGAGACACTTGTTTCTGCGTCGGTCCTAAGGGGCGGATGATGGTGCGTGAAGACGGCGACCGCGGTGACCTCCGAGCCGGTGCCGGCGGTCGTGGGCACGGCCACCACGGGCAGCGCGGCGGTGATGGGCCGCGACTGCGGATTGATGTCGGCATAGTCCCAGGGGCTCCCGCCCAGGCGGGCCAGGGTGGCGATGCCCTTGGCGGCGTCGATCACGCTCCCGCCGCCCAGGGCCACGATCACCTCCGCCGACGCCTCGCCGGCAGCCCGAGCCCCCGCGACGATCGACTCGGCCGTCGGCTCGGGTGTCACCTCGAAGAACGTGGCCACCGCCATGCCTTCGCTGCGCAGCACGTCTTCCGCGCGTCGGTAGGCTTCCTCCAGCCCCGTGCGATCCCGGTAACCGACCAGCAGCGCCGAGCGGCCGAACTCCCCGGCCAGCGAGCCCAGCTTTCGCCTGCCACCGCGGCCGAACTCGATGCGGGTCGGCAGTTGAAATCCCCAGTTGCGGAGCATGACTCAGCCTGCCCCGAAGCGCTCGGCCAGGGCGTACTTCTCGGCGACGCCGATCAACTCGTTGAACTGATCGAAGCTCATCAGGCGGTCCTCCTGGCCCAGCGTCGTGCCGTCGTGGCGCAACGTCTGGTACACGGCCTCGATGGCCCTCGCGGCGGCGAAAAGCCCGGTGAGCGGATAGAGGATCAATTGGAAGCCCAGCTCGGCCAGCCGCTGCTTGGCCAGCAACGGCGTGCGGCCGCCTTCGAGCATGTTGGCCACCGCCGGCTTGGGGACGCGGCGGCCGATCTGGGCCAGTTGCTCCAGCGACCCGGGGGCCTCGATGAAGCTGGCGTCGGCGCCGGCCCGGCGTGCCTCCTCGATGCGGGCGACCGCCTCGTCCAGCCCCTCGACGGCCAGGGCGTCGGTCCGGGCGACGATGAAGAAGTCCCGCCCGGCGCGGGCTTCCACGGCCGCGCGGATCTTCTGCACGTACTCCTCCCGCGGCACGATCCGCTTGCCCCGCATGTGCCCGCACCGCTTGGGCCAGACCTGGTCCTCCAGGAAGCAGCCGGCCGCGCCGGCCGCGATCAGCTCGCCGACCGTTCGATAGACGTTTAGCGGATTGCCGTAGCCGGTGTCGGCGTCGACGATGATCGGGATCGACACGCTCATGGTGATCCGCCGCGCCCGCTCGATCATCTCGGTCTGCGTGAGCAGACCCAGATCGGGCTCGCCGATCGCCGTAGCGGCCACCGAATAGCCGGAGACGAAGCCCAAAGGAAAGCCGCAGCGCTGGCAAAGCCGGGCGGAAAGCGTGTCGAAGACGCCGGGGAAGGCGATCGCCCCCACGTCGTCCAGGACCCGCTGTACTCGGGTCGTTTGCATGAGTCAATCCTTCTTATGGTTATCCACTTGCTTATGGTTATCCACTTGACTCAAGTTCGTCGCGTAGCGACGCGATGATGGTAGCCGTGGGTTTCAACCCACGGTTTGCGATGCCCCCCATGTTTCCGTTCGTCGCGTAGCGACGACTCAGGCGTCGCTACGCGACGCAAAACGGTCGTGAGACGACCTGTTCCGTGGGTTGAAACCCACGGCTACCGTCGCATCGTCGCTACGCGACGTGGGCCGTCTCCAACCTGATCCTTAGCGTCCTTGTTCAGACCTTCACCGCTTTCCCTTTGAGCACGGACTGCGTCTGCCGCTGGCAAAGGACCAGGGCATCGCGGGCCAAATCGCCGTTGAGCATCGCCGAGGGCGTCCCCGAGCGGATCGTCCGTACCACTTCGCTGAGCTCCGCGGCGAAGCCGTCGATGGGCTCCATCTTGGGCCGCATCACCTTGCCGTCTTCGCTGAGCACGGTGACCGGCATGATGGTCTCGGGTTTGTCGTCGATTGTGCCCGCCTCGAACAATAGCGTGGCCTTTTCCAGGTAGATTTCGTAGCCGTGCGTGAAGGGGCGGCCCTGCTGGTAGATCACGCCGCTGGCGGCGGTCACCACCAGGCCGGGATCGTCGAAAATAAACTGCGTGTCGAAGCGCTCCACGACCTCGCCCCGCATCCGGCCGACGCTCTGCACGGCGCGGGGCATGCCGCAGACCAGGCGGATGAAATGGGCGTCGTGGATGTGCAGGTCGATCATCGGCCCGCCGGTCGTGTTGGGGTTGTAGAAGTCGGGCAGCCAGGTGGGGTCGGAAATGATCCGCTTGAAGTGTCCGCCGGTCAGGGCGCCGTACTTGCCGCTGGTGATCGTGCGGTAGGCGAAGCGATACTCGGGGAAAAAGGGCAGCACGTGCCCGATCGCCAGCATCTTGCCAGCCGCTTTGGCGGCGGCGATCATCGCCTCGGCGTCGGCCGGGCGCAGGGCGATGGGCTTCTCGCAGAAGACGTGCTTGCCCGCCTTCAAGGCGCCGATCGTCACGCCGGCATGGGCGCCCGGCGGCAGGCAGATGTCGATCATGTCGAGCTCCGGATCGGCCAGCAACTGGTCCAGCTCGGAGAAGCCCTTGATGCCGGTCAGATCGACGAGCTGGCCGGGCGGGCCGAAATTGCCCTTGATCGACCGCCAATCGCCCGCCAGCCGCTTGGGGTCCTTCTCGCAAATCGCCGCCACCTTGGCCCCGCGGACCTTGCGATAGGCGTTGTAGTGGGTCATGCCCATGAATCCCAAACCGGCGATACCGACTTTCAACATAATAGAAACTCCTTGCGAGTGACTACTTGCTACTGAGGCCGCTAACCTGCCATGTTTCTTCCCTCGAGGGCATAGGCAAGAAGGCACATGAAAGCGTTGCAGCCGTTGATACAAATACCTAAGAGCGCGCCTGGGATGATGCAAAGCGCACTGCGCCGGGACGGGATGCCGAAGAGACTGATTACCCCCGCCAGACCTCCCACCGCACTTGCCAAGAGAAGAAAGAGGTAGAAGGGCAACACGGCGGACGCTCGTTCGCCCCTTGTGCCCAAATGGTTTGCGAACCATAGCCAAAGGACGGCGGAAATCACAACCGCAGCCAGCGGGCTTGCCCATGCCGCCAAGACGTAGATACGCCGGCCCTTCCATCTTTGGTCAGTCTCCTTCTCCATCTCAATGCCCTCTGCGGCCGAACACGCCCGAAGGAATTCCGGGGACAGATCACTAATAACTTGCGGCATTGGTCGAATTACGTCACGCGTCCCCGGAATACCCTTGACGGTTCACAATAGGTCCTTAATCGTTCCCTCCGCCCAGTTTCAACCCCTCGCAACACTGCCTCATCAACTCGCACCATTCCCTCTCCTGTGGCTTATCCCCCGCTGTTTTGACCTCAGACTCGCAAGCCAGCAACTCGCGAGCAGCTTCCGATTGATCGTGGAAGTCCTGTAACAACACGTTTGCGAGGGAAAGCCGGATCGTCAACGTTGGCAGATTATGGGCTTCTGCCAACCGAATGGCACGGCGATACATATCCAATTGCAACGAATGATCGTCGCAGAAATCCGCTGCCGTCTCAAGCAGGATCGGGTGCTCGCCGTAATGTTTGCGAAGCCTCTCTAGCAGGGACGTTAATTGTTGAAACAAGGACGCCTGTAGGACAACGTCGTCAAACAGAGTCGCATTGACGATGGAATGCGACAGGTCTTTTACTTCCTGCCATTCGAACCGATTGAACGGAAAGGCTTCCATTGTGTGTGCTCTCGTATGCGTCCCGTTATCGGAATCGCCACCTTAGTCCGTTCCTTATCCCCCATCCCTTGTCTCTCATCCCTTATCCGATCTCAGACCCAGCAAAGGGACCCAGCAAAGCGGTCGGAAGTCGTTTTCTGGGTCCCGATTGCTGCTTGAGGGATCACGATTATCGTACGCAATCTACTGCGGTGCTGCAACATCCTGCCAAGGGTTCTGGTCCTTGTGTTCCTGCTGTGCGGCCCGCCCGCCCGAAGCCACTACCTCAGCCGGTACTGCCCGGCCGCATTCTTGCGGCAATCTCGCCAGTAGATCAGCACGTCGGTCATGTCAGGGGGCCAGCCAGTCCTGGAGGCTGAGGCCGGGGATGGCGGCAAAGTGTTTCTGATTGTGCGTCACGACCGTCAAGTTGTGGACCATTGCGGTGGCCGCGATCAACAAGTCCGCGTCGGGAGTCCTTTGGCCCTGTCTAATTTGTGCTGCCCGCAAGTCGCCGAACTTCTCGGAAACGCGCCGGTCCACGTCGAGAAAGGTCGTGTGCCGAAGCAGACCCAACAGCCGTTGCATTCGGTTCGAGCCCGGCCCAGCGACGAGCGCCCAGGTGAACAATTGCCCAGCCGTAACGGCCGAGACGTGCAATCGTCCGCCGTACTGCACAAAGCGGCCGTAAACCCGGTTGTCGCCTTTGAGATAAGCCGAGCAGATGTCGGTATCGACCAGGAAGCTCACGGCTCAAGCTCCAGCCGGCTCAGTTCCCGCTGCTGACGGTTCCACTCCAGGTACTTATCCAGCTCCTCCGCATCCTCCGCCCAGCCGCCGAATGCGTAGCGCAGACCTGCCGGCACCTTGGCATACTGCCGCACGGCGTCCACGTCCTCGACGGTCAGTTCCGGGTGCAGCCGTCGCAGGTCTTCGTCGCTGCGCCCTTCCTCGACCAGGCGTACCAGGTCATCGGCGAACAGTCGCGTCCCTTGGATGACGAGCCTCCCCGGAGCGATGGCCGGGTCAACGATCAGCCGCTCCAGCCATTTCGGCGGCGGTTCCTCCGGCTGGACTTGGACGCTCACTCTCTGGCCGTCAGGCAGTCCTAGCTCTTGCTCCAATTCGATCGTCTTACCGTGGATGACGCCCCAGATTGGGCTAATGCTATTGCTCGTTGGATTTTCCTTTCTGCCAGTAGTGGGTCTCGTTTGGTGCTCCAGGGATGACGATTATCGTACGCCATCTACTGTGGTGCTGCAACGCCCTGCCAAGGGTTCGCGCGATTCGGCGCTTCGTCGCCGTTGTTGGCCTCGTTACAACTGGGCATGGGTAATCCGGGCTAACACCGCTCGCCCCCTCTCACGCCAACAATTTCAAAAACCGTCCGTAGGCGTCATCCCAAGCCGCCGTATCGCGCGGCTGGTACTCGTCGACGGGGAAGCTGCTGCGGATCACTTCCCGGGCTTGGGCGATGTCGGCCACTTCACTGGCGGCGACGGCCTGCACGGCGAGGTTGCCGATAGCCGTGGCTTCCACCGGGCCGGCCAGCACCCGCCGGCCGCAGGCGTCGGCCGCCGCCTGGCAGAGCAGGCGGTTCTTGGCGCCGCCGCCGACGACGTGGATGGTCTCGATCCGTCCGCCGGCCAGGTCCTCGCACATGCCCAGCACGTGGCGGAACTTCATGGCGATGCTGTCCTGCGCACACCGCAGCACGGCCCCTTCGTCGCCGGGGACCGCCTGCCCCGTCTTTGCGGCGAAGCGGCGGATGGCCTCGGGCATGTCGGTCGGGGCGAGGAAGTCGTGGGCATCCGGATTGATGAACGAGACCAGCGGCGGGGCCGCCGCCGTGAGCCGGTTCAGGTCTTCCCAATGCCAGTTGCGGCCCGGCGACTGGTTCCAAACCCGGCGGCACTCCTGGACGAGCCATAGCCCGGTAATGTTCTTCAACAGGCGGATGGTGTTGCCCACGCCGCCTTCGTTGGTGAAGTTCAACTCCAGCACCCGCTCGTTGACCACCGGCCGCGGCGACTCGACGCCCATCAGGGCCCAGGTGCCCAGGCTGATGTAACACCAGTCGGGCCGGACGCCCGGCCGGCTGGCGGCGGGCACGGCGGCCACGGCGCTGGCCGTGTCGTGCGTGCCGGGCAGGACCACGTGGGTCGCCGGCAGCCCCGTCTCCGCGGCTACTTGCTGGCGAAGCTTGCCCAGGTCGGTAGCCGGCGGCGTGATCCGGCCGAGGATGCGGACCGGCAGGCCGAATTGCTGCAAGAGATCCTCGGCCCAGCCGCCCGCGACTGGGTTGAAGAACTGGCTGGTGGTGGCGTCGGTGAACTCGTTGCACTTCTCGCCGGTCAACAGCCAGTGGAACAGATCGGGCACCATCAGCAGCGTTTCGGCGATGTCCAACAGCGGCGAGCCGGAGAGCTTCATCGCCAAGAACTGGTAGAGCGTGTTGAACTGCATGAACTGCAGGCCCGTGTGGCGGAAGATCTCTTCGCGCGGCACGAGGGAGAAGGCCTTTTCCATCATGCCGTTGGTGCGGGCGTCGCGGTAGTGATAGGGGTTGCCCAAGAGCACGTCGTCGCGGCCCAACAGGCCGAAATCGACGCCCCAGGTATCGACGCCAACGCTGGTCACCCCGGAGCCGAAGCGGCTGGCCGCCGCCCGCAGACCGGCCAGGACATGGCTCCACTGGTTGGGCAAGTCCCAGAACAGGCTCCCGGCGATGTTCACGGGGCCGTTGTCGAAGCGGTAGACCTCCTCCAATTGGAGTTTTCGGCCGTCGAATCGGCCAGCGACGTGCCGCCCGCTCGAGGCCCCCATATCGACGGCAAGGAAGATCCGCTCCGCCATGGTGTCCCTCGGTTCTCGAATTTCAGAATACGCAACTCTTTAGCGGACTGGAGAAGCGGACCCCTTCGAGCTTGCTCGATGGTGAATAAGATTGCCAGCTAGCCCGGCTCGCGTCCACCGTTTCCCCGACCCCACCGGGCTCGCCCCGGTGGTGAAGAAGATTGCCAAGCTACCTTCGCAATAGCCAGCCAATCTCCTTCACCATCGAGCAAGCTCGAAGGAGTCGTGGCGTCGCAAGAAACCTGCGCTAGCCTCCAATCTCCTTCACCACCGGGGCAAGCCCAGTGGGGTCGTTCCTCCATTCAGCTAAACAGTTACCAAAAGACAAAAATCTTCCACCGGAGCTCACTCGCGAGATGCCGGGCCGTTCTGATGCCGACTACGGCTTGTAGCCAAGGTGCTTGGCGCGATCGAAATCCTCTTCCGCCTTGACTTTCTCGCCATTCTTCTTGTACGCGATGCCCCGGACGTAATACGCTATGGCCAACTTCGGGTCGAACCGGACGGCCTCGGTGCAGTCGGCAATGGCCCTTTCGATATCGCCTTTCTTGAAGCAGGCAGCGCCTCGGACGTAATACGCCGCGGCCAACTTCGGGTCCAGCCGGATGGCGTCGGTGCAGTCGGCAATGGCCTTGTCGAAATCGCCCTTGTTGCCGTAGGAAGCGCCCCGGACGAAATACGCCGCTGCAAATTTCGGGTTGAGTCGGATGGCGTCTGTGCAGTCGGCGACCGCCCGGTCGTGGTCGCCCTTGTTGCGGTAGGCAACGCCCCGGTTGTAATAGACCTCGGCCGCCTTCAGGTCCAGCCGAATAGCCTCGGTGCAGTCGGCGATGGCCCTGTCGAAGTCGCCCTTACTTTTGTAAGCCGTGCCCCGGTTAGCATACGCCCGGGCCGACCTCGGGTCCAGCCGGATAGACTCAGTGAAGTCAGCGATGGCCTTGTCGGCATCGCCTTTCGCGCCGTAGGCGATACCTCGGTTGTCATACACGTCGGCCGACTTCGGGTCCAGCCGGACGGCCTCGGTGTAGTCGGCGATCGCCCTTCCGCAGTCGCCCTTCTTATCGTAGACGATACCCCGGTTGTTATACGACTTGGCCGACTTCGGGTCCAACCGGATCTGCTCGGTGTGGTCGGCGACGGCCTTGTCGTACTCGCCTTTATCCTCGTGGCAAACGCCCCTGCCGCCATACGCCTGGGCGAGGTTCGGGTCCAGCCGGATGGCCTCCGTGAAGTCGGCGACGGCCTTCTCGACATCGCCCTTCTTCTCGTAGGCAACGCCCCGGCGACAATACGCCAGGGCCAGCTTCGGGTCCAGCCGGATGGCCTCGGTTTCGCCCGAGACCCCTTTGTCGTATTCGCCCCTCTCGATGTAGAGGCTGCCCCGGTTAACATATGCCTTGGCCAGGTTCGGGTCGAGCCGGATGGCGTCTGTGTAATCGGCAATCGCCTTGTCGTATTCGCCCTTCTCGCCGTAGGCGTAGCCCCGTTCGAAATACCCCAACGCAGTCCCCAATTTGGGCCCTTGGGCAGAAAGCGGAGAAGACGCTGTTGCAAGTCCCACAAAAGCCAACCACAGCACTCGCTGCATTGGTCACCTCGAAAAGTCGGCTGTCCAGGCGGACCCGCCGGATCCCGGCGCCGAAACGCCCCGCCTGAGCCTCCCGGACTGCGGAGTTTCAGAATTGTCAAGGCCGACAACGCGTCTCGCGGCCCATCGTGCCCGGTAAGTGCCGGTTCGTCAAGTACCTCCGAGGAAAACGCGTGTTGACTTTGTTTACAAACATAAGTAGGATTGGCGGGAAAGGTTGCGCGGGACAAGGCCGCCACGAGCGGGCCGGAATGGTGGGCCGGCGCTCGCTTACGCGAGCTTGTCCCACCCTACTGGCGTACTGGCTGCGCGATTTTCCCAAGGAAACATGGTTTGATGGATGAGAGCACACCGCCTCGCGCGGCCTCCCCGGAAGAGATCGAGGAACTCGCTGGCCAGAGTCTGCTGTTGGAAGACGCCACCCCCGAGGAAATCATTACCTGGGCGGTGGGGAAATACCATCCCCGCCTGACGATGGCCACGGCCTTCGGACCCGAAGGATGCTTGATCCTCTCGATGTTGGCCAAGATCGAGCCGGCGGTTTACGTCTTCAACCTGGATACGGGCTATCAATTCAAGGAGACCTTGGAGTTGCGGGAGCGGATCGCCGGGCGCTACGGCATCGTGGTCGATTTGCAGCGAGGGGAGTTGCCCATTGCCCAGTACGAGGCCTCGCACGGCGGACCGCTCTACAAGATCAATCCCGACCAGTGTTGCCACGATCGCAAAGTGGTCGTGCTGCAACGGGTGGCCAGGTCCTATAGCGCGTGGATGAGCGGCATACGCCGCGACCAGAGTCCGCATCGGGCCAACGCGCCGATCGTCGGCTGGGACAAGAAGTTCGGCCTGGTGAAGGTCAGCCCGCTGGCCAAGTGGACCAAGAAAGACGTCTCGGCGCGGATCGTCAGCGAGGAGATCCCCTACAACCCCTTGCACGACCAGGGCTATACGAGCATCGGCTGCTGGCCCTGCACCCGGGCTGTGCTGTTCGGGGAAGACGAGCGGGCCGGCCGCTGGAGCGGCACGACGAAGACCGAGTGCGGGCTGCACCTGTCGGACGAGAATCCTCCCTCTCCTTCCGGGAGAGGGGCAGGGGGTGAGGGGGAGCAGTGACAGATTCGCGGTTCTGGTCAATGCGTTTTCGAGAATCCAACTCCTTCCGGGAATCCCCTCACCCCGACCCTCTCCCGGAGGGCGAGGGGGACGTATGAAGATCTCCGCCAAGACAGAATACGCCTGTATCGCCATGTTGGAGCTCTCCTCCCGCTACGGGTCGGGCGAGCCCGTGCGGATCCGCAAGATCGCCGAACGGCACAACGTGCCTCCCCGGTTCCTGGTGCAGATCCTGCTGCAGCTCAAAGGCGCCGGCCTGGTGGCCAGCACCCGCGGGGCGGCGGGCGGATACCATCTGCTGAAGTCTCCGGATACGATCTCCTTAGGCGAAGTGATGGACGTGATCGAAGGCGCCGGCGACGGCAACGGCCGCACCAGCAGCGCCTCGCCCGACTCTCCGGCCGTCAAAGCCCTCATGAGTGCTTGGCGGGACGTACACCACGTCCAACAGGCGATGCTCCATGAGATCACCTTCGCCCAGTTGCTGGAGCGGGCCCGGGAGCAAGACGAGCGAATGTATTACATCTAGCCACTGACCACTGCTGGTAGGCTGGCGGCCGCCAAGGCGGCCTGGTCCCACCCTACTGAACTGAGACACTACACGAGACCCGGAAGGCATGACCGGCCTGACCGTCGCCGCCCGCCGCGTTGCCCGACGCCGGGCGTGTCAGAACGCGGCGCTGTGGGGCGCGGGGAACGGACTGGTCAGCACCACGCTGATCGTCTACCTGGCCCAGGAGTTGGGCGCGTCGAAGGTCGGGCTGGGGATCAGCCTGATCCTGGCCGCGCCGCGGATCGCCGGGTTGTTGCGGATGGCGGCCCCGGCCTTGATCGAGTGGTGCGGCGACCGCAAACGGTTTTGCCTGGGAGCCTACGCGGCCAGCGCGGTCGTGCTGGCCGGATTGCCCTGGGCGGCCCTGCCGGGGTGGATTCCCCGGGGCAGCGGGCCGCTGGCGGTGATCGTCGTCCTCTGGTGTCTGTACCACCTGCTGGAATTTCTCGCCACGGTGGCCCTCTACTGCTGGCTGGCAGACCTGGTTCCGCTGCGGATCCGCGGCCGGTTCCTCGGCCGCCGCGAGCGATGGATGTTGGCCGGCCAGATCCCCGCGATGCTCTTGACCGGACTGTTCAGTTACTATTTCAAGTCCTGCCTCCCGCCTGCTTGGCAGTCGCTGTCGCCGTCGGCGGAGACGCTGGGCTACCTGATTCCCGCCGCATTGGGCGTGTGCTTCCTGTTGCTGGCCGTGGCGCCTCTGGCGTCCATGCCGCATGTCAATGTAGCAGGCACACGCCGTGTGCCGTCCGCCAAAGGCGGAGGAAACAGCGGACGGCACACGGCGTGTGCCTGCTACCTTACGCGCCGCCAGCGGTTGGGCTCCCTGCGCCAGCTTGCGGCTCCCTTTCTCGATCGGCCGTTCTTGGCGCTGATCCTCTTCGGCTGCTGGTTCTCTTTTTCCAACGGCGTGACCCAAGCCGCGCAGAACATTTACCCCAAGAGCGTGCTGAAACTCTCGTTGCTTGCCGCCATGGTTTTGCCGATGGGGATGCGGCTGGGCCAGTTGGCTGTCAGCCCGTGGCTGGGGCGGATCGCCGATCGCTGGGGCAACAAGCGTCTGATGCTGGCCTCCCTGCCGCTGGTGGCGCTGGGACCATTGTTCTTCTGTGTCGCCGTCCCGCGGCAGCCCTGGTGGATCGTCGGCGCTTGGGTGGTCTGGATCGCCTACGCCGGGATCAACGTCGGCCAGCCGAACCTGATGCTCAAGCTTGCGCCCCGCCCATCCAGCGCGGCCTACGTCGCCGCCTTCCACGCGGTCACCGGGTTGATGGTGGCCGGCAGCACGATCGCCGGCGGCTGCCTGATCGATCGCTTCTGCGGATCTCGGTTCCGGCTCTTCCCCGGCTCCTGGAGCTTGGACATCTTCCAGGCGAGCTTTTTGCTCGGGGCCGCCGCCCGGCTCCTGGGTATGCTCTTGCTGTTACCCATTCGCTACCCTTCGGCCAACGACTCCAGGTACTCCCAACGGTTGTAGGCGTCGCGGAGTTGCTGCTCGAGATCCTCCCCGCGGGCCTTGGCCTCGACGATCCGCAGGCGGTCCTGCTGGTAGAAGGCCGGATCGGCCATCGCCTGGTGCAGCAAGGCGAGATCCTTCTCCAGGGCCTCGATCCTCGCCGGCAAGGCATCCAGCTCTGCACGCTCGGCATACTTCAATCGCCGTTGAGCCGCCGGCTTCGTGCCCGATCGGGAAGTTTCCGCGTCCCGCTTCCCCGCGGAGCCGTCCGCGGGACGGGCGGCCCGGGAAAAGGGGACAGGCACCTTTTGCCGGGACCAACCTTCGGTCGGTGCCCGCCCTCCGGGTGCTTCGCACAAAAGGTGACTGTCCCCTTTTCCCGGCCGCTGGACGAGCCAGTCGTCGTAGCCGCCGGCATATTCGTGGACTTCGCCGGCCCCCTCCAGGACCAGGGTGCTGGTGACCGCGTGGTTGAGAAACTCGCGGTCATGGCTCACCAGCAACAGCGTGCCGGAGTATTCCAAGAGCAGATCTTCCAAGAGCTCGATGGTCTCGATGTCCAGGTTGTTGGTCGGCTCGTCCAACACCAGCAGGTTCGACGGCTTGGTGAAGAGCCGCGCCAGCAGCACGCGGTTCCGCTCGCCGCCGGAGAGCCGGGCCACGGGACTGCGGGCCTGCTCGGGCGTAAAGAGAAAGTCCTCCAGGTAGCCGATGATGTGACGCCGCTGGCCGTTGATCACCACCGCGTCGCTGCCGCCGGCGACGTTCTCTTGGACCGTCTTCTCGTCGTCCAACTGCGCGTGGAGCTGGTCGAAGTAGACCGGCTCGAGGTTCGTCCCGCGGCGGACGGCGCCCGCGGAGGGCTCCAGCTCGCCCAGCAGGATCCGCAAGAGCGTGGTCTTGCCCGAGCCGTTGGGACCGATGATGCCCACGCGATCGCCGCGCATCACCAGCGTGGAGAAGTCCTCGAGGATCGTGCGCTCGCCGAAGCGATGCGAGACGCCCTTGGCTTCGATCACCAGCCGGCCCGATCGCTCGGCCTCCTGGAGCTGCACCTTGACGGTTCCCGGCCGGTCGCGGCGCTGGCGGCGGATCTCCCGCATGGCCAACAACGAGCGGACGCGGCCCTGATTGCGGGTCCGCCGGGCCTCGATCTTGCGGCGGATCCAGACCTCTTCCTGGGCCAGCCGCTTGTCGAACAGTGCCCGCTGGACGGCCTCGGCCTCCAGGGCTGCTTGCTTGCGGACCAGGAACGTGTCGTAGTCGCAGGACCAGCTCGTCAGCAGGCCGCGGTCGAGCTCGATGATCCGCGTGGCCAGCTTGCGAAGGAACACGCGATCGTGCGTCACCATCAGAAGCGTGCCCGCGAAGCGGAGAAGGAATTCTTCCAGCCAGGTGATGGCGTCCAGGTCGAGGTGGTTCGTCGGCTCGTCCAGCAAGAGCACGTCCGGCTCGGCGGCCAGGGCCCGGGCCAAGAGCACCCGACGCTTCATGCCGGCCGAGAGCGCGGCCAACTGCGCATCGGCTTGGAGGCCCATGCGGCTGAGCACTGCCTCCACCCGGTAGTCGCCCAGCAGGCGGTGCCCTGGGCGGCGGCCGGCGGAGACGGCGTCGAAAACCGTGCCCGCCAGATCGCGGGGGACTTCCTGGATCAGCATCGCGGTGACCAACCCCTGCTGGCGGATGACCTGGCCCTCGTCGGGTTCCAACTCGCCCTGGATGAGCCGCAGCAAGGTCGACTTGCCCTCGCCGTTGCGTCCCAAGAGGCACAGCCGCTCGCCGCGGTCGATCTGGAGCTGGACCCCGTCCAACACGCGGGGACCGCGAAAGCGGAGGCTGACGTCCTGCAAGGTGACCAAGGGCATGCAGTGGATTGTCGCAGATGATGGAGCCGAAACTGAAGGCCACTGTCGGGGGGGCAGCCGTTGTCACCCCGCAACAGCCCCGATCCCACGCTTGCCGATTGGCAGCAAAGCCGGTAGGTTATGCTTCAGCCGGTAGGTTATGCTTCAGCCGGTAGGTTATGCTTTAGCATAACAAGAGCCCCTTCATTCATACGAAGAAGCTGTTTCAAGACCCCGGGAGCCACCGTCGGGCAGGAATGCCCAACCTACAGCGGCCGTAGGATGGGCATTCTTGCCCGTCGCCACGCCCCGGTTTCGAAACAGCTTCTAAAGCACGACCTACAACTCGTGAAAGGACCGGATGCGCACGTTCTTAGTCACCGGCGGGGCCGGGTTCATCGGCTCCCATCTCGTCGAGGCCCTGGTCCAACGAGGCGATCGTGTCCGCGTGCTGGATAACCTCTCGACCGGCTTCCTGGCCAACCTGGAAGGCGTCCGCGACCAGATCGAGTTCATCCGGGGCGACCTGGTCGACGGCCCGACGGTCGGCCGGGCGGTCGAGGGAGTGGACACGGTTTTCCACCAGGCGGCGCTGGCCTCCGTGCCGCGGAGCGTCGAACAGCCGCTTCCGACCCATGCGGCCTGCGTCACCGGGACGCTCACGCTCCTGGACGCCGCCCGGCGGGCCGGAGTGCGGCGGGTGGTTTACGCCGGTTCCAGCAGCGCCTATGGCGACCAGCCCAGCCAGAGCAAGCGCGAGACCGACTTGCCGGCCCCCATCTCCCCCTACGGCGCCGCCAAGCTCGCTGCCGAACACTACGTCCGGGCCTTTTGGACCACCTACGGCCTGCAGACCGTTACGCTCCGCTATTTCAACGTTTTCGGGCCCCGGCAGGACCCGGGCAGCCCCTATTCGGCCGTGATCCCCCTGTTCATCACGGCCCTCTTGGCCGGCCGGCCGCCGGTGGTTTACGGCGACGGGCGGCAGTCGCGCGACTTCACCTTCGTGGCCAACGTGGTCCAGGCCAACCTGCTGGCCGCCGACGCCCCCGACGCCGCCGGCCGGGTATTGAACGCCGCCAATGGCCGGTCGATCTCGCTCTTGGAACTGCTGGCCGCGATCAACGACCTGCTGGGCACGAAGGTCGTCCCCCGCTACGAGCCGCCCCGAGTGGGCGACATCCGCGAAAGCATGGCCGACATCACGCTCGCCCGCACGCTGCTGCGGTACGAGCCGCAGGTCGACTTCCACGAGGGCCTGCGGCGATCAATCGACTACTACCGCCGCCTGGCGCTGGGGCAGAAGTGATAATTCATGGTTGCACACTAGCCCGACGCGCAAGCGAGGATTTTCAGCCCGACGCGTAAGCGAGGGTCCTCGAACCGATCACCCTCGCTTACGCGTCGGGCTAGTGATGTCGGGCTAGTGATCTCGAGGAGCAGCAGCATGTCGGATGCCGAAAAGACCCTGGTGACGGTGGCCACCTACAACGAGATCGAGAATCTCCCCAAGCTGGTCGAGGAGATCTTCGCCTACGCCCCCGAGGTCGATTTGTTGGTGATCGACGACAACTCCCCCGACGGCACCGGCGCCTGGTGCGACCGCCGGGCGGAGGAAGACGGCCGGCTCCGCTGCCTGCACCGTCCGGCAAAGCTGGGCCTGGGCACCGCCATCATCGCCGGCATGAAGCACGCGCTGGATCATGGCTACCGGCAGGTGCTCAACATGGACGCCGACTTCAGCCACCATCCGCGTTATTTGCCGGTGATCTTGGCCGGCATGGACCCGCCCGAGGGACCGCCGGTGGACGTGATGATCGGCTCCCGCTACATCCCCGGCGGTGGCATTGAAGGCTGGTCCTGGCGGCGGCACTTCATGTCCCGCGGGGTGAATCTTTACAGCCGCTGGTTGTTGGGCTTGAAGTGCAAAGACTGTAGCGGGGCCTTCCGCTGCTACCGCACGTCGCTGTTGGCCAGGCTCGACTTCGACCGCGTCCGCTCCCGCGGCTATTCCTTCCAGGAAGAGATCCTCTGGCGTCTCCAGCGGCTAGGCGCCCGCTTCGGCGAGACGCCGATCGTCTTCGCCGACCGCCGCGGGGGCTGCTCCAAGATCAACAACCGGGAGGCGTTGGCCGCCTTGTGGATCATCCTCGGATTGGGGCTGCGGAATCTACTGAAATGGTAGAACGGTGCAAAGAGCCGTCCCCCCGATTCGTGGGCTGGTAAGAGCAGCAAACGCGCGGGCGTGGTTGCCACCGCGAGTCGGAATTGATAGGATGCAACGACCCGGGCAATCGAGCCCCTCGGGGCGTGGCGCAGTCTGGCTAGCGCGTCTGGTTTGGGACCAGAAGGTCGCAGGTTCGAATCCTGTCGCCCCGATTTGCAAGGCTAGTTGTGGCAAAGAGTTACAACTAGCCTTTCTGGTTTTGGTAGCACAGAAAAGCCGCGGTGCTACCCCGGTGCTACCGGCGGAAAGAAAAGAGAAGATCGGCCAGCAAGAACGCCGATCGTCGAGGTCCAGCCGGCCGCGGTGCTGATCGTCGAGGAGCAGGGCCTTCGACCTTGCCGCCGATCGGCAATCCAGCCGGGAAAGCTCGGCACGTCGAGGACGTCGACCTGGTCCAGGTCCAGCCGTCGCCACCATGCCGGCCGTCGAGGGCAAGGGGACGATGATGGTGGTGGCCGATGATGCCGCCCGTGCCGGTGCAGGTCCACCGTCGCCACGTCGAGGAGGCCTGGTGGGCAACCGGCGGCATGATGCACGTCGAGGGGTCCGGCCTTCGCCCGTTTCACGTCGAGGGGCCCACTGTCGCCCCTGCCGGCCGTCCAGGATCGCTCAGGATCGACGGTCGAGGGTGCCGGCCTCTCCATGGTCCTGCCGGCCGTTGCCGTGCCGTAGCTGGCCTGCCGGGTTGAACCGGCTCGGCTTCCGCCCCTCACTGCCCCCCACCCTCTCGACCCTCAAGGCCAGCTTTCCCGAGCCGGTCGTCACCACGGCGGGCAGGTCGGCGGGCAGTAGGACAGTCACCCCGTTCCGGCCGTGTAGCTCCAGGTGGGCCAGCCGGAAAGCCTGGTAGGCGGCAAGGGCCTCCGCCGGGCTGCCGGCCTCGGTCTCGAAGGTGAGCAGCACGTCGGCGGTCACCGTGTAGCGCTGCAGCTTGGGGGTGGTCGACGTCGTCTCGGTCATGCTGATTGCCTCCGTATCGAGTGAAGCAGCGCTGCCGCTTGTCCGACTTTCCGCCTGGGCGACCGCCTCTTCCAGCGGCGTCGGCTCCAACTCCTGTTCGCCGCCGTCGCCGTCAAGGGTTTCCCCATCGGGGGCGGATTTGCTAGGATTATCAGCGCTGATAATCCTAGCATTATCCCCCCCGTTGACCGGAGGCCAAGAAGCTACGGTTGGTTGTGCCACGCCCAGCAAGGCCCCCAGCGCGGCCTGCGTCCACCGCTGGCGCGCGGCCTGGGCTACCGTGGGGCGTTGGTGCCGTGCGACGTCGCCGACGTGCCCCGCTGCGTCGATCGCCAACTCGACTATCGACACGTCCAACCGCCCTCCCTCGCCACCGTGGCCGTCCTCGTGGACTTCCCCTGGTCTGAAAAACGCCGTGCCGACACCCGACGGCGCAAGCCGGGGACGGCGCGGCGGGCAGCCGATCGCTACAAGCGGTCGGCCGTTTTGGCGATAAATTCCCGCATGGCCCGCGTCAACCGTCGCCGTGTCTCGGGACCGGAGAAGAACATTGCGAACGCCTCCGCGTAGGCTTCGCGCGGGGAGCGTTTCCCGTTGTGGCCGTCGTCGAAAAAGGAACTCGTATCCACCATGAAACTCCAGTCGTGTGCCGCGCTGCGGTCGGCCGCGACGATGCGCTGCCATTCCGAAAGACCAGAGAAGCGGTCGGACCGGTCGTGCCAATGGCCTAGCTCGTGCAAGACCGCCCGGGGATCCCCCGCGACCGCCACAACGATCAGGGGTTGGGCTTCACCGCGCGAGCACCAGCCTCTTACAATCTTGCCGGGGGGCGGTCGTTGTCCGCACTGCGGATGTCGGCTGGCATCCTCGCCGGGAACGATGTCGATCGTGCCGCCACGGCTACGGAAAACAGCGAGCACCCTTGGCGGTGCCTTGCTCAGTTCCCGCTCAATCGCCGCGGCACGCATCAGGCTAGGGGCTACCCCGTCGATCGCAACGAGTCGGATGAGCGGTCCCGCGGGACCGTCGTCGGGCAGGTCGCCCAACAGCGCGTGAAGTCGGCCGCGAGTCACGTCAACGTCGGGGGCGCGGTAGTGGAGTCGCCCCTGGGAATCCAAGAACCAGCCATCAGAAACGTGGCCGACGTATTTCGGCTCGCTTAGCGTTGTGCTCATAGTTTCCCCCACCCGCCCGGGCGCGTCGCTGTTTTTGCTCGACGCGCCCGGGCTGTCCACCCTTCACCTGACGAGGCAAAAGTCACGGCTGCCGACTTCGCGCCCTACCATGTCAATAGCGGTCAGACCCCAACCGCCCTGGTTGAAGACCGCAACGCGCTGGCCGTCGATCACTCGCCACTCGTCCGGCTCGCTGCCGTGCCAGTCCGCCTCAAAGCTCGTTTCGCGGGCTTGGTCGAGGGAATCGGGGCGAACGTCGGGATGGCACACAAGAAGCCGGAGTCGGTTGCCGCGGACCTGCAATTCGGCATAACCGTCCCCGAGTTTCACGGCAGTCCCCACAATCGGGACGCCCTCGAAGTCGCCGGTGCAAAGGCCGCTGCATTCCAAGAGCGTGGGGCCGAACCGCGAAGTGAACACCTCGTTGACGATGATGCCCGAAAGCAGACCGTCGAAAGCCGGAAACTGCTCTGCGTCCGGGGTTGCCGTCGCTGCGGGCCGGCGGGTCGGGCTCAGCCTGGTCGGGCTCGCGTCACTGTCGGGCGCGAGTGCCCATGTCGGCTGCGGCCCGATGCTTCCGCCGGTCTGGGCGGCGCGGGCGTTCTGCTGCGCCTCCTGGAAGGTGCGACCGTAAACCAAGTTGCCGGTCCTCGGGTTGACGGCGGGCTCCTGGGTATCGGGGTCGAACCCTTTGTACCATGTGCCCCCGGAATGAAGTGCTGTTGCTGTCGGCATGATGATCTCGCTTTGGAAAGTGGGACCCGGCGGCCGTGCTGGCTCGCCGGGCTCGGGGTGAAACTGAAACGTTACTTGCCTTCCGGCAGGCTCGCTGCGAAACTGGCCACTCGATCGAGCGTCGCGGTATCGATCTGTCCGAAGTTGAAACCAACAGCAGGCCTGGGGCTCCGAAGTTCGTGGCGGAGTACCGCGGGTACGGTCTGCTCAAAGGCGCAGAGCCGAGTAGGCTTGCGCCCATTTCTTGAATGAGTTTTGAGCATTGGCAATCAACCGCTTGTGCTCGTCGGTCGGGGCCGGGGCCACGCGAAGCTGGCCTTCGAGCTGGGCCACTCGCTGGAGCGTCGCGGGGATCAAGCCCTCGTTGTAGGCCCCCTGCAAAACGTTGACGAGCAACGGCAGGTCAACGAGGGGCTGCGCTGCCAGGTCTTCGAGTCGCTCCAGCATTGCGACGTACTGCCGCTGCCGCGGGCCGGTGTCGGCAACGGACGTGGAAGAAGCCTGCGGCGTGTTGTCGAGAATCGCCTTTGCCGTGGCAAGCTGGGCCCGAAGGTGCTCCAGCAACCTTTTCTGCCGGGGAAGCTCCTCGGCCGGAGGGATCTGGGGGATGGCCGCTGCCTGCTTCGCGGGCCGGTTTTCGAGCCCAGGCCAGACGGTCCGGCCGCGTGGGGGCTGGATGTCGGGGTCGATCTGGACGTGCTGGACGTCGTTGCCGCGCAATCGCGCTTCGTCGCCGTCGCTGGGAAAGATCACCTTGGACTGGGGTCGTGTGGAAAGTCCGAACATGGTTATCCTTTCGGATCGGGGGTGCCGGCTGCCGGCCGGCGCGGTTGCCCGTGTGGTGGGCGTGATTCAGTTATCCCATCTGGATGATGTTGACGGTGATCGTGGCGTTGCCAAGCAACTGGAGCAACGCAAGATCGGTCGCGTCGATGTCCAGTTCGATCGGCGTCGTTGGCACGGGGACCGTGGTGCTGGTGGCCGCGGCGTTGTAGTTCATGGTCACGCCGGCGGCCGATGCCCAAAGCAAAACCTTGCTGATCGTGGAAATGATCGACAAGCCAAGGGTGCCCACCGTTTCCGAAGTCGCCGTAGGCGTGAGTACCGCCATGTTCTTGACAGAGGTCGCCGGAGTGGTGGCGACCGTCCCTTCAAGAACCATCGTTCCGGGGACCGCAAAGGTCCCGTTGCCCACGTCAACGAGCAAAGCACCCGTCGCCGTGTTGACCTGGAGTTGCTGCGGGTCGTTCGGACCGTCGCCCATTCCGGTGAGTCGGGTAGGCTGGTAGGTGTTTGTCATTCGCGTCGTTCCTTTCATCGGCCGATGCCGGGCCGTGCGGCTGCCGGCGGCGTGCCGGCGGTGTTTCAATCAAAGTCTCGCGGATGCTGCCTCGTCTGCTCTGTGTCTCGCCGGGGCTTCCGCTGTCGATCAAACTCCCACGCGATGACGAAAGCTATCAACGTGAGCCCGATTAGCATGAATCCCGCCGGAGGCCATGCTTTCCAGGCACCGTAAAGCAGGCAGCCGGCTCCTGCGATAATCGAGCCGTCGCGGATGATCTCGGGTAACTTGCTTTTCATGGTCGCCTCAATTCATCTTCGGTCGGCGTTGCTGCTTAGTTTGGCCATGTTATCCGATCTCCAGAATCCGCGCTCGGCTCGAAACTGCCGCCGGGCGTTTTGCTTGTGGAACGATTCGGACCCGTGCCCTTGCCGATGGCGTCATGCCGAGTTCAACCGCAAGGCGCGTCGCCTGCTCGATTGCCTTCGCGCTGATAGTCACCCACGGTGACACAACCGCCACGCCCGTCGCCGATCGGACCACGGCCCCCAGTTCCAGGATTTTGCCCTCCGCTTCGATGTGCCGCGCCCACGTCACGCAGAACATGGCCAGCGCCGCCCGGTCGGCCGCGGTCAACACCCGCATTGCCGCCAGGGCCTCGCCTTCACGCTTCCACGTTTTCCTCGCCTCGCCTTTCAGGTGTGCGGGGCACCGGGGCAGGCTGGGCTCGCCCGTGGGCTCGTCGGGGTTTGCTCTGTCTGTCCGAAACGTGCCGGCCAGCTTCTTCAATTCACTCGGGATAGGCTTTCTGCCTCTCACTTGCGGTGCTCCGTGAAAAGAGAATCAATCCAGCCCCGATGGAAAGCGGCTAGCTCGGCGTCGTTGAAAATCGCCATTTGTTCGAGGCTGGCACAGGATCGCAAATTGGCCGATGCCTCGATGACGTAGTTCTGGGCGTCCGTCGTCTCGATAACGAGAATCTTGGAGTGTTGAAGGAAAGCAACTATCCGGGCTCCTCGCCGGCCAAGCTCTGCGGCCATGTGCTGACAGTTCGCCTTTTCGAGGCTGCGAAAGTAGATACTGAAAATGAAGTCCAGCCGGCCCACCTGTCCGCTGTCCAGCATGGCGGCCAGTCCTTCGACGTTGGCCGGGCTGAATCCCAGCGTGCATATCCCGAGAAAGCTGATCGTCGCCGGGGCGCGCAGCTCCAGGACCGCGCGGATCACGTCGAACAAGGCAAACCGCTTGGCCGTTAGCAGGTGGAGCACCGTGCCGGACTGGGGCAAGTCGCCGATGTCGGCGATGGCGTTGACCAGGTGCCGCGCATCGCGCTGGATCGACTTGGCGGTTTGGGTGACGTGCCGGCGCGTCGGCCCGAACTGGCGCGACGCCTCTTTCTTGAAGCCGGCAAGCTCGTCCAGCGCGGGCCGGAGCCCGGAAACGTCGATCACCGGCAAGGCGGTCTGCCAGTCGGCCGGGGGGGTAGTTTCGGGTTTAGGTCTCAAGGCCGAATTTCTCCCAAAAATGTCCGGGTGAGTGATGCGGTTCCGACGCGAATCGCCGCTGCCGAATAACCCCCCTATCCCGAGGGATGCGTTGCCCGTATCGGTCAATCATGCGGTCCCCTCTCCCCGCCACCAATTCTCAGGTTGCGCCCACGGCTCTCGGCTGTCGTCGTCGTCGCGCGAGTCGAGCAACGCTTGAGCGGTCTCCAGCAAGGCCACCAGACGGCGGCGAACTCCGCATACGCGAAGCGCGATGAATCTTTCTAACGTGGCGCACCCCGGCGGAGACAAGGCCGTAACGGCGTCGTTGACGGCAAGTAGGTGTGTCACGTCCACGCCCTCCATTGTCGCCGCGGTGCCGCCGTCGCCTGTCGCCGTGCCTCTGCCCTGGTCCGCTCCTGCGCCTGTGCCGCTGCCTGCCTGCCTTGGTCGTATGCCGCTGTGATTTGCTGCAATGCGACGCCGTGCGCCTCCCAGAACTCGCGGGTGGTGGCCGACGCGCCTACCGCCGCGCTGACATCTCGTCGGAGCGCGGAGGAACCGGCCGCCCACTGCGGCCACCACAACAGACCTCGGCCGCCGGCCACCGGCGCCGATCGCAGCCAGGATTGGAGCGAAGGATTCGCCTCGACTAAATTTTCCCAAGTGGGAGAACGGGGATCAGGATTCACGTTTTTCCTCCTGAGAAATTTTCTGCCGGAGGAGAAGATTCGGTCCGGTTCGGCAACCGGGACAACGCCAATCGCCGTAGGCGTCGCCACTGGGCAAGCATCCGTGGCGGCCACCATCTATTGCCGCAGCGCAGGCAAACCCAATCGCTCGGCTGGGGGATCCCCCAGAATCCGCGAGGCAAAGTCCATTTTCTGCCCGGGCGGATAAATTTTCCGCAACTGGGGCAAATCCGAGAATTTTCCGTCGTGTCGCCGGAGGGAACGGGAAATTTTTCCGCAGAGGGGGTCGGCGGAGATTTTTCTTGAGTCGTCATGGGGTTTCCTGTTTAGTCACCTTAGTCACCTTAGGAACCAATTTTCCCTATAAAGCGACAATACGCGCCCGTTACTTCCACAGGCAGGTGGAACGATGGTGGAACCATTGGAACCGAATTCCGGCATAAGGCGCCGTGCGCGCGTGCGTGTGCGCGTCATACCGGAATTCGGTTCCAATGGTTCCACAATGGTTCCACCTATTTGCAATCCAACAAGGCCACGCCCCACCAGACTTTTCTACCGTGCCCCTCTCTTAGGGTGCATCGTTCTGAAGTAAATCCACGTTCTGCCAACGCTACTCCGAATTTTTTCTGTGAAATGGCCGCGCCGTCAGTCTCTTCAGCCCATTCGCCAAACGCCTGATAAAGGGTGGTGGCAAACGTCGCCGCTCCGTCCCGGGCTTCGCAGCATTCGTCCAGGAACCGGCCCACGAGATCCATCTCGGAGCGATAGCTGGCGGTCGCCTCGCGGACGGCGGGCGGTTCGCCCAGACCATCGGCCTGCCATTCACGGCAGCCCTGGACGGCCCAATTCAAGATTCCTGGTAGCTCCGCCCGCAATTTCTGAGGCAAGGTCTTGTCCTGCCGTTCGTCCGGGATCGTCGCGTCGAAGGGGATCAGTTTGAGCCGGCGCCAAATCCCGTGATCTGTGCCGCGGACCATCGGTTTATGGTTCGTCCCCAACCACAATTTGTGGGACGGATCAAACTCCCAGAAATTCTCACGCATCCTGCGTGCGCGGATACGATCCCCGCCGGTCAATTCTTTGACGAGGGCCTCGGCCAGCCGGCGACCCTCTTCCGTCTCGATACAGACGACAAATCGCTTCCCTGCCAGGTCAGCACGTTCCGTAGGGTGGACTTCGCCCCGCTTGACCATCAGCAGGTCCGGCGGCGCCTTCATGCTATAGTCGTTGCCCAGCAGCGTTTGGAGCGTGTTGAGAAAGGTGCTTTTCCCGTTGGCGCCCTTGCCGTAGCAGACCAATAGAACATGTTCACGGACGTTGCCGGTCAAGCTCAGTCCGGCCGCCCGCCGGAGAAAGTCCTGAAGCTCCGTCTGCCCCTTGGTGATCTCCTCTAGGAACCGGAGCCAGGCGGGGCAAGCCGCGGCCGGGTCGAATTCGACGGGTGACAACTTCGTGAGTAATTCTTCTCGGCAATGCGGCCGTAGGTTCCCCGTCTGTAGATCCAGTGTGCCGTTTGCGCAATTCAAGATCCACGGATCGGCGTCCAGGTCTTCAGCGCCAATAGCAATTCCGATTTCAGACCGGGCCAGCTTCAGCATATTCTCGACACCGCGAGCGGTTCCTGTTGCCTTGACGAAGCGGACCATCGCATTCAGCGTGTCCTCGTCAACGTCGTCGCCAGTCGCGGCGCCGATGAACTCCCACAGCCCGTGGTAAACGTCCTTTGCCCACGCTTCCGGCGTGCGCCGCTGATCGGGGTTCCACCGCTGGCCGTCCCATACAAGCCACTTGAGCCAGGCTTCGCACCATCGCAACTCGCGGCCGTGAAGGTGAACGAGCCGGCGCCCGTTGGCAACCTCGGTCCTGCCTTCGTCGATTTCGATTGTCGGGATGCCTCCGGGATCTCCATCACCGCGTAGGTCCTGTACGCTCTTGTGACGTTTTTTGGACTTCTTTCGCCGGGTCCAATCGTAGAACTCAGTTCGGCCCTCGAACGCCTGGGCTAGCGTATGCTGGCCGTAGGTGGCGCCGTTTCCGAAGTGCCGTTCATCCCATTTCGGTCGCATCAGCGACGATCGGCGGAAGAGTGAATCGGCCAATCTTTCGTCGCCGCCGGTCCAGAAAACCAGATCATTCATCAGCTTCAGATCGGCCTCGCTTTGGGACGGGAAGAGCCCAGCCCACTGGCCAGCCCAGAGCCGCCGGAATTCGTCGCCGTGTGCTGATCGCTCGGCTTTGGCAAGAATTTGTTCCTCGGTCGGAACCACACGGCCGTTTTTTTCGGAATGCCCGTTCCCTCTGTGGTTGTCGTCCGGTGGCGCCGTTTTCTTGCCGCCGTCCGCCACTCGCTGATAGAGGGCCTGGATTTGCTGGCCGCAATCCACAAGGTCGTCTGGCGTGCCGTCCAGGTGGGCGCCGGTTACTGTCAAGTATCTGCCCTGATCGTATATCTCGATGTTGCCCTTCTTGACGCCACCACCGGGCAGTTTGCCGAACAAGAACGCTCGCAGCCCCGTTCCGCTCGGGGTGATTTCCCAGCAGGTTGGGATCGAATTGACAATTTCTCGCGCCCAGGGCTCGATAACGCCTGTTTCTGAATTGCGGCAGTGATCCAGGTCAATTCCACAAATGCCGTCGCTAAGAGCGAAGCCAACGCCGTTGAATCTGCGAACCGCCAGCCATGCCACAGAGAACGGCGCCCACGTCGCCGGATTTGTCGAGCTAGCCTTCCCGTGCCCCAAGATTTTGTACGGCACCTTGGTCCAGCGCGCGGACTTGGAAACAAATTCCGCGTTCCATGCGAGCCAGTGCTTTCGCTCCTTGAGCGCGGCGGGAATCGCGTCCAAATTCACGCGAAGCCATGCCGGCGACTGCGGGGCGCCGTTGTTGCCGGCCGCGTGCCCGTTGTTGCCGGCCGCGGTGGTCGTCGGGCTGCTGGTGGTGGTGGGGGTGGCCGCTGCCTTGCCGCTCGCGCCGTCCGACGATAAGATTGACTGCATCGTGAAATCTCCCTTTCGGCCGGTGCTTTTGCTGGGTGCCGGCCGAAAATTTGCGCTCAGGCCGTGGCGGGAAGACATTCGCCCGTGTGGCGAACGGTGCGGCTCGCAATGAAGCGGTCCAGGTCGCTCTTGCGGTACCGCACCAGCCGTCCGACCTTGACATACGGCAGGGAGTAGCGGCCAGTCGTGCGCCAGACCGCGAGCGTGTTGGGCTTCACGCCCAGATACTCGGCCGCTTCAGCCTCGGGGAGTTGGGGGTCGGCGTTGACCATGAAAGCCTCCGTTTCTGTACGTGCATTCAGTGTGAATGACTACAGTTTACGAAGGCCCAAGAAGCTCGTCTAAGCCAACTCTGTACAGAGTTGGCCCACTACTTTTTCTTTTTTTTCGGCGGCCCCTTCATTCCGGCGGTTGCCGCCTTGACCGTGTTGATGGCGATTTTCCGGGAGTCGGCCACTTGCTGGCGGGCGTAGGTCAGAGAGTTCTGGCAATTGGCCGCCATCAGCGATTCGACTTGGGCCGCGATGTCGCCGTACCGCTCTTGCGCCTGCTCGCTGCGTTTTCGTCGGGCTGCCGCCGATCCCTTCTCGGTAACGGCGATTGCGTGAGAGATTCGCCTCTTGGCCGATCGCATCGCGGTTAGCAACACGATGTTCTGTCGCAACAACCGTCCGATGGCGGTCAGCGCGTCCAGGATGGCCCCTTTTGGGTCCGCACAAGCGTAGTTTCGTTCCATGCGCTGAAGATCGTCGTGAATGAGCAGGTCGGGCCCGAAGGGGCTTTCGACGAGGTCAACGAACTCCTGCGACACAACGGGGATTTGTGGTAGGAATCCCTCGTTGAACGCCGCTTCGATTTCGCGGGGATCAAACGCCTCGGGGTCTGTCTTACTCTTGCATCGTGTCATTGCTGCGGCCCTCCTCCCTGGTCCCCGCTTTCATCATCGCCACCGTGGCCTTGTTCACTGACGCGCGAACCGGGTCCACGGTCAACCGCGCATAGATGGCCGTCGCCGATTGGTCTGTGTGACCGAGGCTCTTGCCGATTATGGGCAGGCTGGCGCCGGTGATGGCCTGCCAGCTTCCGAGGCTTCGCCGTAGGTCGTGCATCCGAAGATTTGACAACCCGGAGCGCTTCAGCACGCGCAGCCATGCCTTGCGCGGGTCCATTAGGTGGCCGGTCCGACTCGGTGCCGGGAAGACCCAAGGGCACGGGCTACCGTTGTGGTCTGCGTACCGACGTTTCAGGATCTCCATTGCCGGCTCGGACAGCGGGATAACAACGGGGACCCCTGCCTTTGTCTCGGGAATCCTCCATATCTGGGCCTGCCAGTGTACGTCGTTCCATTCCATCGCTTGCACGTTGGAACGACGCGCGCCGGTCCACAGGGCCAGCATGAAGAAATCCCGATAGGCGGGCTCTTCCTGGTTCACGGCGTCAAAGAACGGCCGCAGCTCCTCCGCCTGCAAGAAGCGGTCGCGGGGCTCTTCCTTGAACGGCCTGACCGATGCGCAGGGGTTGGGACACTCAAAGCCCATAACCTCCTTGGTCCGGTTGTAGAGGGTCCGCAACAGTTCAATCGCCCGGTTCGCCTGGTAGTGGCCGTACTCCTCGCCGGCGCGGGTGTGCCATCCGGCAACCTCTGAGGTTTGTACGGCGTTCAGGCGGCGCCCGTGAAAGTCGGGGAGGTACTTGTTGAATTGCCGCTGGTCGTCCTTCCACGTTTTGCGGTGGTGCTTGGCGTAGGTTTCCAGCCATCGGTCAAACAGTTCTTTGACGGTGGGCACGTCCCGGGCCTTGCGGCGTTCCACCATAGGGTCCGCGCCTCGGGCAATGTCCCCGGTGATCGCTCGGGCCAGCGTCCGGGCCTGGTCGATGGTGATCTCGGGGAAGCGACCAAGGCGGATACGTTGGGGGCTGCCGTTGACCTTCTTGACGACGTAGAACACCCGCGAGCCGGTTGACGTGAGACAGCACGCAAGGTTAGGGCAGCCTTCGTCGTACACGTACACCCGGCCCGCTCTGGGCAGGGGGTAATCCGTTAGCCTTTTCTTGGCAAAGGTGATCTTCGCGCTGGCCTTCCGGCCGCGCATCTGGTGTGCATCTGGTGCCATCGGCGGTTGTCCTTGTGCTACCTGTGCTACCCGTGGCGTAAAAATGCGTCAAATTTCGTGGTAGCACGTCCATACCAAGATAGACGTAACGTGTTGCTACGTCAAGGGTCGTACAAAGACGTAAACCAGAAAGCCTACCCCCTGGGGGAGCGTAAAAACTGGTTTGGGACCAGAAGGTCGCAGGTTCGAATCCTGTCGCCCCGACTTCTTGTAGGTTGTTTACTAGCAAGCAGTTAGACGCAGGCCAGTAAACGGTATTGCGGTGTGAAATTGGTTGGACTACCACTTTCACTACCACTCGCCGTCGCCGGGTCTAAAAAGACTCGGTTCGGACGGAGGAGGCCGCGATGCCTAGCAAATCTGCTCCTTCTTACCTGCGTCATGCCTCTGGCCAAGCCTTCTCCCGCGTCAACGGGAAGAACGTCTACTTTGGGATTCACCGGTCCCCCGAGTCACTCGCGAGGTACGACGACTTCAAGCGTGAATGGCTCCTTCAGCAAGGGGACGTCCACAGACCCCTACCGGCTATGAAGGCTATCTGGCCGACAGTTGCCGTTTCCTCCAGGCGGTCTTGCTGCGTGAGCCATCCTTCCGCGCCCGCTATTACCGTCCGCTCGGCCAGCATCCCGCCGGTCAATAGAACCAAGAACGCCGCTTCATCGACACGTTAGTTCGCGTGCCCCGAGTCCCTGCCGGGCCTACCAAACGTGTCCAGCAGGTGGCGCAGGGCAAGAACAGGATGGCGGAAGAACATCCGCCGTCCGGCATAACGCATGACCGCCTTGATCCGGGCCCTCATGGCAGGCTTGTAGCAATGGGTCGGGCAGCGGGCACACGTCGTTTTCTCAGCCCCGAAAGGACAGCGATCCAGACGGCCAAGGGCATAGTCGTAAAGGGATTGGCACTGGACACAGAGGGAACCCTTGGTGGCATGGTGAGCCCGGCAGTACACCTGCATCATCGCCTGGATGGTCTGTTTCTCGCGAGGCAGGCGTGCCACTGCATTACAGGGTGAATCACGCATGGTGGCAGCCGCAGCTCCGGCTACTGTTGGCGACCGCGCGTGCCACGCCAAAGCGATCCGCCAATTCGTCGGCCAAGCTCAGGAACTTCTCGTGGGTGCCAAGGCCCATGTGCTCGTGCTCGACGTTCTGGAATGCCTCCAAGAGCTTCTGTTGGTCGTCCTCGCTCAGGACCTGATTGGCCATCGTGAACAGGCAGTGGTCCTCCTTCTCGATGTGTTCCCGCAAGAGGCTGACGTAGCCTTGGGCATGAGTGATGAATCGCGCGACCGCTTCGCCCTGCCCGGCGGCGGCCCCCTCGATGGCTTCAACCATGCCCCGAATATGGGCCCGGCCTTGCTCATGCTCCTGGAGCATTACGCCCGTAGGACCGCCCTGGCGAGGAAACCCCTTGGCCTCCATCGCCGGGAAGAGATGGGTTTCTTCCTTGCCGTGGTGGCAGCGGTCGGCGAAGTTGCGGAAGAAGTCCAGGGCCTGCTCGGCCGAGGCATTGTCCAATCGCCCCTCGGCCGCACAGCTCTGGGCGATCTTTTCCAGGCAGTCGAGCACTTGCTCGATGATGCGGTGTTCGTCGCTGAGGATTTCGGTGGGTTTCATCGTCGGCTCCTTGAGAAATGCTTGCCCGTTCATTCTACTGAATCTTACCCGGCGGGTGGCGGAGGGGCTTTGATCTGGATCAAGCCCGCGCAAAATGCTTGGGATGGGAGAAACATACATGAGACGACGATGTGTTGGTTTCACCATCACGATCCTCATCGCGGCGGCGTGTAATCCCGGCTTCGGCCGCGCACCGGAGCCGGCGGCACAGGTCTCCCGGCGGCCGAACTTCGTTTTCTTTCTGGCCGACGATTTGGGCTGGCGTGATATCGAGACCATGGATCGCAGCTTGGGCCGGATTCTCGATGCCCTCGACCGGCTCGGTCTGTCCGATGACACGATTGTCTTCTTCATGTCGGACAACGGCGGTGTGAGCACTGCCGAGGGAGCGCCGACCTGCAACCTGCCGCTCCGCGCAGGCAAGGGCTGGCTCTATGAAGGCGGCATCCGCGAGCCGATGATCGTCAAGTGGCCTGGGGTGACCAGACCGGGGAGCACTTCGAGCACGCCCGTGATCAGCACCGACTTCTACCCCACCATGCTGGAAATGGCGGGCCTGCCCGCCAAGCCCGAGCAGCACGTTGACGGCGTGAGCATGGTTCCGTTGCTCGGGCAAACCGGCTCGGCGGCCCAACGGGTGACCATCGGATGGGCGGCAACAGCGATAGGTGCAGCGGAGGCTACGAAGCCACGGCTGAACCCCAAACTGACGGCGATCCCCGAGAACACCTGGGAGAAGGTGGCCGGTTTCGCCCCCGCCCCCAGCGGCATCCTGGCCTACTGGGGCGGCGTCTACGACCCGGTTAATCACCAGTTCCTCATCTTCGGTGGTGGCCACGCCGACTACTGGGGCAACGAGGTCTGCGCCTTCTCCCCGGCCACCCTCACCTGGAAAAGGATGTACGAACCGGATGCCCAGGCCCGCTACACCAGCGGCAACATCGACAACGTCAAGGGCAAGCTCAAGGACAGCGACAAGCCCTACACCCGGCACACGTATAACCAGCTCTGCTTCGTCACCAACTCGGCCTCGATGTTCATTTTCGGCGGCGCCGGTCCCGGCTGGGGCAACAACGTTGTCTTGCTGGTCGTGGATTCCGGCGTGTGGGCCTACAAACCTCCCCAGCAGTTTTCTGCCAGCCGCGAGCAGCGATAGGAGCCTGGCAATTCCGACGAACTCAGGATTCCGCTCATGCCAGCGTCCGTGTTCGAGCGCGTCGAGACCCTCTTAAAGCAGCACGGAATCTCTTTCCAGGTGCTGCGGCACGAGCCGGTCTACACCAGCGAAGAGGCCGCCCGGGTACGTGGCACGGCGCTGGGCAGCGGGGCCAAGGCCCTCGTCTGCAAAGGCGAAGATGCCTTTGTCATGTTCGTCCTCCCCGCCGACCGGAAGCTCGACAGCCACGCCGGCCGGCGGGCCAAGGGTTGGCGGAAGCTGCGGTTCGCCACCCGCGAGGAGGTCTTGGAACTGACGGGCCTGGCCCCGGGCTCGATCCCGCCCTTCGGCAGCCTATTCGGCCTGCCCACGCTCTGCGACGAGCGGCTGGGCGACAACGACGTGATCAACTTCAACGCCGGGGATCACAGCATCTCGGTGAGCATGCGGTATGTTGACTACGTGTTGGTCGAGAAACCTGAACTCGGAAAGTTTGCAGAATAGGAGACCCGGCCCGTGAAGATGAGCCGATGCTTGTTCCCACACCACCTGCCGGTTGCGACCGGTCTTGCCGCCGCCATCGGGATGCTCTTCTGGTTGCCGGGCGCCCTTTGTATAGCAGCCCCGCACCAGAACCCTCCGGCCACGGCGAGCGGCTATGCCAAGTGGCAGAACGGGCCGGGCAAGGACGCGACGTTCTTCCCCATCGCCGTCTGGTTGCAAGATCCCCACAACGCCCCCAAGTATCAGGCCATCGGCGTCAATCTGTACGTCGCCTTGTGGGAGGGGCCGACCGCCGAACAGATCGCCGAGCTGAAGCGGCACCACATGCCGGTCATCTGCGACCAGAACGAATACGCCCTGAAGCACCTCGATGAGAAGACTATCGTGGGCTGGATGCACGGAGACGAGCCGGACAACGCCCAGTCGCTGGGCAGGGGGAAGGGCTACGGGCCGCCAATCCCGCCGGAGAAGATCATCGAAGCCTATCGCAAGATCAAGGAGAAGGACCCGACCCGGCCGGTGATGAAGCCCCAGCCACGGACCGTGCAGCACAGCGGGTTCGAGCACACAATCTTTTCGATTTCACGCGCTACCTGGCAGCAGGAACTGGCCCGACACGAAGGACTACGCAGATGACCTCACCGCTACTGAACCAACCCGCCCCGGATTTCACCCGCGAGGCCCACAATGGCCAACAAGTCCGGCTGGCAGACTACCGGGGCAAGAGCGTCGTTGTGCTCTATTTCTACCCGAAGGACGGCTCGCCGGTCTGCACCAAGGAGGCATGCGGCTTCCGAGACGCCTACGAGGAGTTTACGAAGCTGGGGGCCGTCGTCATCGGCGTCAGCGCCGATTCGCCGGAGCGGCACCGGGCTTTCGTTGCCAACCAGGCGTTGCCGTTCCTATTGCTGAGCGACCGGGACGGCTCGCTGCGGAAGGCTTACCAGGTGCCGAAGACGCTGGGCATCATGCCCAGCCGGGTGACCTATGTGATCGACAAGGCGGGCATCGTCCGTCACGTCTTCAGCGCCTTGATGTTGGCGGAGCGGCATGTGGCTGAGGCGTTAGAGATCGTACGTAAACTGGTTCGAGAGAGCGAAGGTCAATCTAGTCCACAACCGTAACCTATCGGAGGAGGCTGCAATGGACCATCAGGGGTGTGCGGCGGTGTTCGCATTGCTTGGTTGCTTCTGGGGTAGCGCCGCTTCATCGGCCGACCGCAACGCGCCGCCTCCGCGCACGCTCCGCCGTTCCGACGTGGTCTTCTGTGTCCTACCGATAGTGGTTCTCCCTATGGACAAAGCCTAGCCCAGATCGGTTATTCTGGACAAAATGGCAGAGAGCGGCCTACGGCTTGAACTGCGCGCGTGGTCAACCGCTTACGTCCTCGGCTGGGTTGGCTGGCGAGGCCAGCTACGCCAGGCGTAGAAACTCGCAGGGTAAGAGTGAAGCCCATGAGCGACAGGGAAGCGACGGATTCGGGACTTCCTCAAGCGGCCGAGCTGCGCCGCAAGGCTGAGGAGCGTCTGCGGCCCGCAGAAGGTAATCACGGCCCCTTGCCGTCCGATGCTGACGCGCGCGCCTGGTCCACGAGTTGCGGGTACATCAGATCGAACTGGAGATGCAGAACGAGGAACTCCAGCGCGCCCAGGCAGCGGCCCAGGAGGCGTCGGAGAGGTACTGCGACCTGTTCGATTTTGCCCCGGTTGCCTATTTTCTCTGGGACCACGAGGGGCGGATTCTGGAGGTCAACCTGGCTGGGGCCGCGCTGCTGGGCCTGGACCGCAGCGTGGTGGTTCACAAACGGTTCGGTCAATTCGTGGCCATGGAATGCCGCGATCAGTTCGCCGAGTTCTGCCAACGCGTGCTTCTGGCCGATGTTAAGCAGACCTGCGAGGTCAAGATTCTGAAGGATGGGAAGGTAGTCGATGTGCTGGTTGAGGGCATCGCCGCCCAGAACCGCCAACGGCAAGAGAGAGTCTGCCGTGCGGCGGTCATCGACATCAGCCAGCAGAAGCGCTCGGACGAATTGGCGGAAGCCAACCGGGCTCTGCGATCCGAGATCGCCGCGCGCGAGCAGTTGGACGAGGCGTTGCGGAGCGCCGCCCAGTTCCCCGACGAGAACCCGTACCCGATCCTGCGCATCGACCGCGCGGGGACCGTCCTCTACGCCAACCACTCCGCCATTGCCCTTGGCGGCGAGTGGCGCTGCGAAATTGGCCGCCCCGCCCCCGAGTCCTTCGCCCGCCTCGTCCGCGAGACGCTGGATTGTGGGCAGGCCAGGCAGGTGGACGTGGAAACCGGAGGCCGGGTTTTCTCATTCCTCTTTGTGCCTATCGCGGACAGCGGCTACGTGAACCTCTATGGCCGCGACATCACCGCCCGCAAACAGGCGGAGGAGGCGATGCGGCAGGCCAAGGAGGTCTGGGAACAGACCTTCGACACCGTCCCGGACCTCGTGGCCATCCTGGACGATCAGCACCGGATCGTTCACGCCAACCGCCCAATGGCCGAGCGCTTGGGCGTGACGACCGAGCAGTGCATCGGGTTGCACTGTTACGAAGCGGTTCACGGAACGGCACAGCCACCCGAGTTCTGCCCGCACACTCAGACCTGCCGGGATGGCCGGGAACATACCGCTGAGGTGCATGAGCCGCGCCTGGGCGGACAATTTCTGGTTAGCACGACTCCCCGCTTCGATGAGCAAGGTCGGCTCATTGGCACGGTACATGTCGCTCGCGACATCACCGCACGCAAGCGAGACGAAGAGGAACGCGAGATCGCGGCGGGATTCCTTCGCCTGGTAAATGAGAGTCGCGGAAAGGAAGACCTGGTTCGCACGGCGGTGACGTTCTTCCAAGAGAAGTCCGGCTGCGAAGCCGTCGGCGTCCGACTGAAGGACGGGGACGATTATCCGTATTACGAGGCTCGTGGGTTCCCACAGGAGTTTGTGCTGTTGGAGAACCGGCTTTGTGCCCGAGATGATGCGGGGCAGCCCATCCGTGATAGTGATGGCAATCCCCTTATCGAGTGCATGTGCGGCAACGTGATCTGCGGGCGGTTTGATCCGTCGAAACCGTTCTTCACTACCCGAGGGAGCTTCTGGACCAACTGCACGACGGAACTGCTCGCCAACACGACGGAAGCCGACCGCCAGGCCCGTACCCGCAACCGCTGTAATGGCCAGGGATACGAGTCGGTGGCCCTGATCGCTCTCTCTGTGGGCGAGGACCGCTTAGGACTCCTCCAGTTGAACGACCACCGCAAAGGTCGCTTTGCTGCCGAAGGGATTGCCTTGTGGGAACGGCTGGCAGGTTATCTGGGCGTGGCTCTGGCCAAGACGCGGGCGGAAGAGCGGCAGCGGCAGAGCGAAGAGCGCCTCCAGGCCATCGGCAACAACCTCCCCGGGGGCGCGATCTACCAATACGTGATCCGGCCCGACGGTGGCGATTTTTTCACCCACCTGAGCACCGGCCTCGCCGCGCACACCGGCCATGCCATCGCGGACATTCTCCAGCAACCCGCCCTCTCCTTCGCGAATATCCTCCCCGAAGACCGGGTTGCCATGGTGGCCGCCACCGCGGAATCGGCCCGCACGCTGACGCCCTTCGACCACCAGTTCCGCCGCCGCCTGCCCTCGGGCGAGATCCGCTGGTTCCACTCCCGCTCGAACCCGCGCCGCCTGCCCGACGGTTCGACGCTCTGGGACGGGATCGAGATGGACATTACCGCGCAAGCAGGCCGAGGAGGCACTTCGGCAAGCCAAGGCTGCTGCCGAGGCCGCCAACGTGGCCAAGAGCCAGTTCCTGGCGAACATGAGCCACGAGCTGCGCACCCCCATGAACGCCATCATGGGCATGACCGACCTGGCCCTGGGTGAAGACCTCTCCCCGACCGCGCGCGACTATCTCCAGACCGTCAAACAGTCGGCGGACGGTCTGCTGGAACTCTTGAACGAAATCCTTGACCTCTCCCGGATCGAATCGGGCGGCTTCCAACTGGAATCGACCCTTTTCGACCTCCGGCAAACCGTGCAGGAAGTCATCAAGACCCTCGGTGTACGGGCCTACGAGAAAGGGCTGGAATTGGTCTGCGACCTGGGCGACGTGCCAAACTGGCTCGTCGGCGATTCCTTGCGGCTGCGGCAGGTGCTCGTAAACCTGGTCGGCAACGCAGTCAAGTTCACGCCCAAAGGCGAAGTGGTGGTGAGCGCGACCGTACAGTCAGTGGAGCCCCAGGAAGTCATCTTGGAGTTCGCCGTGGCCGACACGGGCATCGGCATCGCCCCCGAGGACCAAGAGCGAATCTTCGCGCCGTTCACGCAGGCGGATGCCTCGACCACGCGGCAATACGGCGGAACCGGGTTGGGGTTGACCATCACCCGGCGTCTGATTGATCTCATGGGGGGGCGGGTTTGGGTCGAGAGTGAACCGGGCAGTGGAAGCACCTTCCGCTTCACGGCGCGTTTCGGAGTGCAAAAGGACTGGGAAGCGGAGCCAACGCTGCCCGCCGTCAGCCGCGAGGCCCTTCGTGATCTCCCGGTCCTGGTTGTCGCTGAGAATCCCACCAGCGGTCGCATCCTCGTCGAGACATTTTCGCGTTGGTCGATGAAGCCCGCAACAGCCGCCGACGTGCCGACTGCCTTGGCGAAGGTGCATAAGGCGGCCAGCGAGCGGCGGAACTTCCGTTTGATACTGGCGGATGCCCTGCTGCCGGGCATCGACGGTTTCACCTTCGCCGAGTGGCTGCGCCGCGATGCTAATCTGGCTGGCCCAGTGATTCTCATGCTCTCGGCGATGGACCGCTGCAAGCAGCCCAAATGCTGCCAGGACGTGGGCGCGTTGTGCCTGGAGAAGCCCATCTCCCAGTCCAACTTGTTCAAGGTGATCGCCGAGGCGTTGGGTATCCAGCAGCAGGCTACCAAGACTTCCGGCTCTGTTCCGGCAGCCATCTCGGCCACTCCTTCCCGAGTGTTGCGCGTGCTTCTGGCAGAGGATACTCCGGCGAACCAGAAGCTGGTCACCTATGTTCTTGGCAAGCGCGGGCATAGCGTGGAAGTGGCACAGAACGGAAAGCAAGCGTTGGAAGCCGTGGACCAGCAGGACTTCGACGTCGTGCTGATGGACGTGCAGATGCCGGTGATGGACGGTTTCCAGGCAACCCAAGCGATTCGCAAGCTGGCAGACTCGAAGAAGGCCAAGTTACCCATCATCGCCATGACGGCCCACGCGCTGAAGGGTGACTCCGACCGCTGCCTGGATGCAGGTATGGACGGCTACATCAGCAAGCCGGTCAAGGGCGAGGAACTGATCGAACTGGTCGAGCGGCTCGCGGGGACTGACAGGAGCAATGAGCAGGCGGGTGTGCCGCCGCCCGAACACGAGCCGCCAGGGGTTGCGGTAGCCGAATCGGAAACGGCGCATGTCGTTCAGCATGCCTCGGCGCCAGATGCGAGCGTGTTCGACTTGGACGAGGCGGTGCGCAGGTGCTACGGCAAATACAAAATGTTCCAGGATATGGTCGGTTGCTTCTTCGACGAAGCCGACCAGCTCATCGAACAGATGCTGAGGGCGCTGGGCACCGGCCACGCCACCGATCTTGCCGACACGGCACACCGGCTCAAGGGCACCGTGGTCTACCTCGGCGCCCGTGCTGCCGCCGACGCCACACGGCGGGTCGAACAGATCGGCAAATCTGGCGACCTCACAATCGCGGCCGAGGCAATAAAGCAGCTTGAGGAGCAGCTTGACATCCTAAGACAGGCGCTCGTACCTCATCGGCTGGTAACAGGCAAGTAATCGAAAATCGGCCAGTTCCAACCCGAGGTTATCGCCCTGTCGATCCGCGCCATGTCGGGAAGGAGAAGATCATGCGGTCTGGGATGAGCATCTTCATCGCGGTCCTGCTTGCCGCGGGTGCCGCCGCGGCGGCGCCGGAAATCGCCAACGTTGCCGGTCCGGTCAACCACTGGGAGCCATTCCTGGTGTTCGGCGAGGGGTTCGACGAGCCGGAGAGCACCGTCATTGCCTGGGCTCCGAAGGAGCGACAAGACCCCAAGGATCTTCTGCCGCAGATCCTCAGCGGCGGGCTGCCGCGGCCGCCGGAAGTGCCACCCGATGGGAGTGTGATCGGCCTCTACGGGCGCGTGCGGAAACTGTCGCCCCAGGTGTTGGGAGCGGTCATGCAAGGGGAGGCTGCGGTCCTTTGGGTTCGTAGCGCCCGAGGCACCTCGAAACCTTACGCGGTCAATCGGCCGCAGCCCTACTTCCTGGAATACGAGACAGCGGCGCCCGGCACGGAGATCCGCGTGTTCGGACGCAACCTTTGCCGGGCATTTTCCCCCGGGCCCAAGCCCCGAATGTTCCTCGTCGCTCGTGCCGGCGGCAAGGTTTTCGAGGCCACGCGCGGCGCAAAGCACGACTACCAGGGACACCTTGATTATCAGTTGGCCTACGAGGTCTGTTACCGGTTGCCGGCCGATTTGCCGCAGGGCGGCTATGACGCGTGGGTACACCACGGGGCCTACGGGCCGTTCGGGTTCGCGGGTCCGCTGGGGCTCGCGGTCCGGTCCGCGCCGCCGCAGAAAAAGGCCGTCTTCGACGTGACGAAACACGGGGCCAAGGGCGATGGGCTCGCCGACGACACCGCGGCCATCGAGGAGGTCCTGCTGGCCGCGGCGGAAAGGGGCGGGGTGGTTTTCCTGCCCGCCGGCACGTACCTCATCTCCTGGCCCTTGCGCGTCTTGCCCGGCGTAGACCTCAAGGGCGCGAACCGGGCCACCACCTTCCTGGTCGCCCGGCCCGAGAAGTTTCAAGGCGGCTTCCCGGCGGCCGGGCTGCCCGAGAAGGCACGGGCGGCGGCAGCGGCCTTCCGCCACGCCGGCGAGAGGCCGATGGTCTACGTAGTCTCCGACACCACGATCTCCGACCTCTCGCTCCGCGGCAACGACGACACGGGCTTCAACATCCTCATGGAGTCGCCCGCCGGACCGGTGCACGACGTCACAGTCACCCGCTGCGACCTCTTCAATCCCCGTACGCCGCTGCTGACCAAGGAGTGGCTGCCGGCGGCGGCAATCAACACCTACGGCGGCGGCCAACGGATCGAAATCAGTTGGTGCGACCTGCGGGCGATGAACGGGATCGGCGGCGGCACGCGCCGCTGCCGCACGCTTTACAACACCTTCACCCCGCCGCGCGGGCCGTACGGCACGAATCAGATCGGCTGCCAGATCGGCGAGGAATGCCTGATCGAGGGCAACGTCTGCCGCGAGGCGAACCGCGGCTACACGTGCGGTCCCTGGGGCGGGCCGGTGCAACACAATTTCATCGCCCGCAATCGCTTCCTCGACGCCGGCTGCGTCGAAGGCGGCGGCGAGAGCATCCTCTTCGAGTGCGGCGAGGTCGGGAGCGAGAACTGGCTGGGGCACCCGGCGAGGATCGAGCCGAGCCACATCGAGCAGAAGGACCAGAAGTGGCCGCCACACGTGCTCAAGGGACGAACGGCGATGGTCGTTGGGGGCTGGGGCTTCGGCCAGGTCCGCACTGTCGCGGACAACAGCGAAAGCCGCGCCACCCTCACGGAGCCGTGGCGGATCGCGCCCGACGCGGACTCGTGGATCGTCGTGCGGCAGTTCGCTTACCAGAACGTACTGCTGAACAATCTTTGCCGCGACACGCTCCAGGGAATCCAAATGTCCGGCGCGCTGGACAACGTGGTGGATCGTTTCATCGGCCTCCGAAGCGGATTTGGCGTATGGTTCCCCGCGTACAACGCCCCCAAGGGTGAGCGACTGTACTACTCGCCCAGCGCACTGAACGAGGTGCGCAACTGTATCTTCACGGACACGCCCAGCGCGGTGGTGTTCTCCGGCGACCGCGAGCTGGCGGTCTTGCGGCAGCCGCTGCCGCTGACGTTCGGGAACCTGATCCGCGGCAATCGGGTGATTCACGGCGAGGTGAAGAGCTACGGCGGCGTGATCGCCAACTCCTCGTGGCTAGCCCTGGACGATGCTCGCCGCCGGGACGCGCCGCCGCACGCCTGCTTCAACGCCTTCGGCGGCAATTCGTTCGACCCGATGGCGGGCAAGCCGGCCTTCAACTTCGACCAGTGGACCTTCGGCTCGCCGTTCTGGCTGAACAAGGCGGGGGAGCGGCCCGCGGCCGCCCCGGCCCAGGCCACCGGCACGGTCGTTTTCCCTAGCCCTTAGGGGTTGCCGTGAAGACGACACGGCAGCCAAGGATGTGGCTGACTTGCAAGCCGCTCGTCACCACCCGATAATCGCTGAACAGCCGTCTTGCGCAATCCGGCCGGAGTTGGAAATCATGCGATCGGTTCTTCTCGCGGCGTTCATAGCGGTTCTCGTGGGTGGCATCGAGGGCAACATGGGCCGTGCGGCCAGCGGCCAGGACAAGCCGGGAGTGCAGCGGCCGAACATCCTCTTCATTCTTTGCGACGATCTGGGCATCAACGATCTGCACTGTTACGGGCGGCAGGATCACCACACGCCCTGCCTGGATCGTCTCGCACGGGAGGGCATGCGTTTCACTTCCGCCTATTGCTCCCAACCGATCTGCTCTCCGTCGCGGGCGGCGATCCTCACGGGTAAGACGCCGGCCCGCCTGCACTTGACCACCTTTCTGCCCGGCCGGCCGGACTGCGTCTCGCAAAAAGTCCTTCAGCCCGAGATCCAGATGCAGGTGCCACTGGAAGAGATGATGCTGCCCCAATACTTCAAGAAGGCCGGCTACGTCTGCGGCGCGTTCGGCAAATGGCACGTCGGCGGCCAGGGCTTCGGCCCGCGGGAACACGGCTTCGACTTCTATCATCCGGGGAAGGCGAATACCAAGCCTTCCGCAACCGAGGGCGGCAAGGGCGAATATGATCTGACGGCCGCCGCCCAAAGATTCATCGAAGACCACCGCGACCGTCCCTTCCTGGTCTATCTTGCCCACAACTCCCCGCACATCCCCTACGCCGCGCAGCCGCAGCGGGTCCAGAACAATGCCACGGCCTTCGAGCCGGTCTATGCCGGTGTGATCGAAACGCTGGACGACACGGTGGGACGGTTGCTGGCCAGGCTCGAAGCCCTGAAACTGGCCGACCGGACGATCGTCATTTTCACCTCGGACAACGGCGGCTTGCACGTGCCGGAGGGACCTCACCCCAGGGTCACCCACAACACTCCCTACCGGGCCGGCAAGGGCTTTGTTTATGAGGGCGGGATGCGCGTTCCCCTGATCGTGCGCTGGCCCGGCCACGTGCCTGCCGGCAAAGTCGTCGACGATCCGGTGATCAACACCGACTGGGTTCCCACCCTCTTGGACCTGGCCGGACAGCCTTCGCCCTCGAAACTCGATGGGGTCAGTTTCGCCGCCCTGCTCACCGCAACCGGCCCGGCCCCCAAACGCTCCTTGTTCTGGCACTTTCCCCATTACACCAACCAGGGCAGCCGCCCCAGCGGCGCCATCCGCGAGGACAACTGGATGCTCGTGGAGTATTACGACGAGGCGCGGACGGAACTGTACAACCTGGGCCGGGATATTAGCCAGCAACGCGACATGGCAGCAGAGTATTCGGGCCGGGCAGCCAAGATGTGCGCCGCCTTGACCACCTGGCGCAGGGATGTGAACGCCCAGGTCAACATGCCTAACCCCCGCTTCGATCCGGCCAAGTACCGGGAGTTATATATCGACGTGGATGCAAGCCGGTTCGATCCCCTCAAGGCCGATAGCGTCGAATGGGAGAGAATCTGGCAGTGGCGTAAGAAAATGGATGCCGTGTTGCCGGAAGAAAGGTGATCGCTCCCGCTACCGGACTGTCTAGCCGCCGAGATCACCATAGCGGCGAGGTTGAAACGGTCGTTTTGGAAAACGAACCTTCGTTGACAAATCGGGCCAACCCGCTAATTTGGATGGGAGGATGGACAACATACGTCATGCTCGCCAGACTTCACTTTCGTCCTTTGCCGACAAGGAAACATGTGTGTACCGCTTTTGGGCTTGCCGACTCGCCACCGGTCTGATCACGCTCGTACTGCTGTCACGTCTGACGAACATCCCCCATGCCGACGATACGGCGTCCACGACTGCATGGCGCGAGCAAATGGCCGCCCGGGAGCGGATGAGCAAAGACTATGCGCAGCTCGTCAAGGGCGAGCAGTTCGATCAGGCGGAGAAGATTGCCGAGAGGTTGATCGCCACCGATCGCCAGTTGCTGCCGGTCCCGCCGACCGAAGCGGGTGCACCAGCGGCAGCCGAACGGATCGAACGGCAGGTTTTGGACCTGGTGAAATGGCTCGCCGATCGCGACTGTCAGCGGGACGACTGGTCCGCGGCGATACGCCGCGAGCTGGAACTGATGAAGTTTCTGGAACAATTGCACGGCAAGGACGACTATCGCCTGGCCGACGCCCGCCGCAGAGGACACTACCTGGCATTGCTGCGGAGGCTACCGATGAAGGATGCCCGGCAATTGGTCAAAGCCGATCAGCTATACGATCAAGGCTGTAAGCGTTGTGATTATCGCGACTGGCGCACGGGGCTCCCGCCAGCCGAGAAGGCTCTGGAGGTTTACCAGCGGTTCCTTGGCGAGGATAGCATGCAGACCGCGGACTGCGTGAGTCTCATCGCGGTTTTGCATTGCCACCAGGCTGCCTACGAGCTGGCCGAACCGCTCTTGCGCCGCGCCTGTGGGATCTACAAGCGGATCTTGGGTGAGAACCATCCCGACTATGGCGAGAGCCTGACGAATCTGGCCGAGTTGTATCAAAGCCGGGGCGACTATGCGCGGGCGGAGGTTGCCTACCAGCAGGCCCGCGACATTTTCAAGCGGATTGGGCGGGAGAATCACCCAAGTTACGCCATGATCTTGTACTGCCTTGGCAACGTTTACTTCAAACAAGGCGACTACACCCGCGCTGTGGCATTGCACCGTGAGGCCCTGGAGATCCGCAAGCGCGTGCTGGCCAACGACGATGTCAATCTCGCAAGCAGCGCCAATAGTTTGGCCAACGTGTATCAAAGCCTGGGCCAGTATGGGCGGGCTGAGGAGTTGTACGTGGAGGCATGTGACATCCTCAGGCGGGCTTGGGGCGAGGAGCACCCGAGTTATGCAGGCGCCCTGGACAATCTGGCCTGCGTATATGTGAAACTGGGGAACTACGCGAAGGCCGAGCCGCTGTTCCAAAAAGCACTGGCCATCATGAAGAAAGCCTTCGGCGAGAACCACCCCGACTATGCCGTGAGCCTGAGCAGGCTGGCCATGTTGTACCAGGTGCGGGGCGATTTCACCCAGGCCGTGCCGCTGTACCAGCAGGTCTTGACGATCCGGCGACAGGCTCTGGGCACGGATCATCATCTGTACGCGGAGAGCCTGATCGATCTGGCTGCCACCTACGTCGATCAGCACGATGACGTCCAGGCCGAGCCGCTCTATCGCCAGGCCGCGGCCACCATCCGCCAACACCTGGAAGCCACCTCGGTGATCCAGTCGGAGCAGCGGCAATTGCTGATGTTGAATTCGGTGCGAACGTGCCTGGACAGCTACCTGAGCCTGGTGGTCCGCAGCAATGGTTACGTCGAACCTGCGTACCAGGAGGTGCTGGCTTGGAAAGGCAGCGTGTTGCGGCGGCAGCGGCAGATGCGCACCGCGTCGGACAGCGTGGAGCTAAGGCCGGTCTTCACGCAGTTGCAGCGAGTTGCCTCGCAGTTGAGCCAACTGGCCTGGGCCGTACCCAAGCCGGAACAGTACAGGGCTCGCCAGGAGCAGATCGCGATACTATCGGCCGAAAAAGATCGCTTGGAGGGAGACCTCTCGACGCGAAGCGCGGCCTATCGACGGGCCAGACGCCAGGTCACGATAAAGGACCTCCAGACGGCGTTGCCGCCCGACGCGGTCCTGCTGGATTTCCTCGAATACTGGCATTGCACGCCAGCCGACAAGAAAGCGGAGACCCAAAAGTCCTGGGAGCAGCGTTTAGTGGCCTTCGTGATTACCCATGACAGGCCCGTGCAGATGGTGCCGCTCGGTGCAACGCAACGCGTTGGCGAGGCGATCGACATTTGGCGGCAATCGTTCGGCGCTACGCCTCTGGGAGAGTCGGCGGCAAAGTACCTGCGCCGCCGCATCTGGCAGCCGCTGGAGTCGAAGCTGGCCGGGGCGCAAATCGTGCTCATCTCGCCCGACGGAACGCTGGGCCGGCTGCCTTTCGGAGCCTTGCCGGGTGGCAAGCCGGGCAGCTATCTGCTGGAGGAACAGACCTTTGACGTTGTGGCGGTCCCGCAACTGATCCCGGAGCTGGCGGAGGAGAAAGCTCGCAGCGACTCGCAGAAGAGCCTGCTACTGATCGGAAATGTCGATTACGACGCCGCGCCCAGCGGCTCGGGAACGGAGAGCCCGATGACACCATTAGCGAATTCCGCGGGGATTCCTGCAAGACTCATGCAGTTCACTCCTCTGCCGGGGACCCAAGGGGAGATCGCGGCGATCGAGAAGTTGTATCACGACCACGTTGGCAGTGCGGGAATTACTACCTTGTGCAGTCCCAGGCGAGCAAGCGGGCGTTCCTGGCCGCGGCGTCGAAACATCGCTGCCTGCACCTGGCCACGCACGGGTTCTTTGTCTCCCATGAGGCTGGCATGCTCGGCCTGTACATGAACCGCTTCGAGGCAGGCGGCCAACATCCGCAACTGCTTTCGGGGCTGGCCCTGGCAGGGGCCAATCGTGCCAACAAGAGCGATGCCGCCGCCACCCCTGCCGCCGATGACGGCCTTCTCACCGCCGAGGAGATCAGTGCGACGAGCATGGAGGGTGTGCAACTGGTTGTGCTATCGGCGTGCGAGACGGGGCTGGGCAAGACGGCCGCCGGCGAAGGTCTCTTGGGGCTACAGCGGGCATTTCAATCTGCCGGCGCTCGAAGCGTGGTCGCCAGCCTATGGCCGGTACCCGACCGCGCTACCCAACAGCTCATGACTCGGTTCTACGCGAACCACTGGCACGAGAAAATGTGTCCGATGAAGGCCCTGCGCGAGGCCCAGCTTTGGATACTGCACGGCACACCGAACAGCGATGGCGCGGGTAAGGACGTCAAGCTTTCCCCAGAGATCTGGGCGGCCTTTGTCCTCAGCGGCGACTGGCACTAATGGAAGCGATTAGGAATTGGAGCCGGGCCGTGTCGGCCCAGGCTCTCCAGGGAAGTCAGCGATTTGTGCAAGGTCGGCTGGGACATCGGCGGGATGGTGGTGAAGACCCCGAAGGGTTGGCGGCTGGTCGAGGCGTGGAACGTATCGCCGTAGGGAAACCGCCCGCCCCCGGTACTCGTCTCCGGCACGTTCCCCTGTTATAATTTTCGACAAGTATGTTGAGGCAGTGTGGAGCATGTACGCCACGGAAAAGGAGACCCGGAGCGGCCAATGGACCGGAAAGGTGGTCGATGGCGCGTTGATCTTTACACCCGTGAATGGCGGCAAGCCGTTGCATTGCGCCAGGAAGCCCAATACCCAAGAAATCCTGCTGGGGCTCAAATGGTTCACGAAAAATCGTGAAAACTTGGCAGGCGACCGTGTAGATAAGAGGCAGGAAGCCGCCGATTTATTCCCGAGTTCCCCGAAAATCTCCAACAGCCCGGTTCACGGGTTCAGCCAAGGATGACCGAAAAATTTGTTTTATTACCAAACGCGGCAGCCGGACATGACGTTCCGGCCATCTATTCAGCCAGCACCAGCGTAAAGGAGTTCTGCAACCACGCGGCGGCGGATGAGATCGGAGAGCCATCGGGCATGTTTCACATGCAGGCAGCGACCCGATCCGTCAGCGATTTTCGACGGGCCGCGTCGTCAATGCGAGTCCGCAGTGCCTGCACGTATTGCGCCCGTGAGGGCCCATCGAAGAGAATCTTGCGGTACGGCCGCAACAGCTCGGGGAACTTCGCCCGGAGCAGCTCTGCTACGGCTGGCCAAACCCTCGGTCGTGGATTGAGCGCATCGACCCAGATGCGGTCGATACCCAGATCAGCGGCCCGCTCCAGCAAGGCGTCGATGGCGGCCGGGCTGTCGGACAGAAAGGGAAGCAAGGGACCGAACATGACGCTGGTCTGAAGACCCGCGCGGCGGGCGGCCTCAATCACGCGCAGTCGCTCTTGAATGCTTGCCGCCGTGGGTTCCCACAACTGCCGGAGCGGCTCGTCCAGCGTGGTCAGCGTGATCCCGACTTGTACCGAGCGTCCGGCGAACACGTCCAGGTCCCTCAACACCAAGGCGCTCTTGGTCAGGACATGCAACTCGAACCCGTGCTCCAGCAACAATTCACAGCACCGGCGCGTCAACCGCCGCTGGGCTTCGACCGGCTGCCAGCCGTCGCAGGCGCTGCTGACGAAGACGCTGCCCGGCCGAGCCCGGCGCAACTGCCGCTTGAGCACCTCGACGGCGTTGACCTTCACGTCCACGAACGCTCCCCAGGGCTCGTCGTGCGGATGGAACCGCTGCATGAAGCGGGCGTAGCAGTAGACGCAGGCGTGGGTGCAGCCGGTGTAGCAGTTGAGCGAATAGTCGCTCAGCCCGCTTCGGTTGAGGATCGTCTTGCAGACGGTTTCGCGGACGATGGGTTCCCCTGAAACCTCGTGGGAGTCTTCCAAGGGCTGGCTTTCGCTAGGCATCGAAAGGGGTTTCTTCCAAGAGTCGCTGGCGCTGAACGGCGGCTACTCCGCCCCCAGCACCTCAATCAATTCTAACTGCACTCTGCCGAGCGGAAAACCACCACCTGGGCTCCCAGCGTCCTTCCCTACCATTGCGGTCGCCAACCCGCCTGTGGCAGGCCAAAGTTTCCTCCAGTCGCCGCAACTTGCACCCGTAGCAACGGCGCCGGATAATGCGACTTTAGCCGATGCGCGCAGCGCGGCTATGACCTTCGAGGGAATGCCATGCAAACCAATCGCGCCGGGTCTGTAGCGGGAGCGTTTGTCGCTATCTTACTGTTGTGCTGGACCGCCGAGTCGGCCCCACCGGAAAGAAAGGAGCTGACACCACCGAAGTCGGGCAGCCCGTTCGTCTCGCCCGAGATCCAGACGGACGGCAAAATCACCTTCCGGCTTCGCGCCCGAAGGCGGAGAAGGTCTCCGTGATCTGCGAAGCGGTCGGCAAACAGCCGATGGCCAAGGACGCCGAGGGCGTCTGGAGCGTAACCGTGGGGCCGGTCCCTCCCGGCATCTACGACTGCCAGTTTGATGTGGACGGCCTGGAACGCGCCCCCGAGGCGTTCATCGGCCTGTTGCACGGCCAGAACGTCGGCAAGCAGTTGGTGCGGGTGGCCAAGGAGTAGTAGACTGACGAACAACACAGGAGTCATCAGCGCCATGTTCATCCACGGGCTAATCGTCTGCGTTCTGCCGACGCTATTGGCGGCGCAGGAGCGTGCGGTCTTGCCACGCGGGCACGTCTTCTTCGCCACGGACTTTGAGAGGAGCGATGCCCTCAAGGGCTGGGTTGGCCCCGGCGTGCTGGGCGCCGGGTTTCACGGCGGGCACGCCCTGGTGCTGGAACGCCCAGCAGAGAAGGGCAGCGGGTACGCCACGGCCACAGTGGAATTGCCGGTTCACCAGATGCGCGGCTACGTCGTGCAGTTCTCGGCCAGGATCAAGGCCCAGGACGTCAGCCATAAGCCGCAGCCGTGGAATGGCGTCAAGTTCATGGCCCCGATCACGACCGGCCAGGAGAAGACGTGGCCCGCCGCCGAAATGGGCGTTGGCACGTTCGATTGGCAAAGGGTCGCCTTCCGCGCGGTGGTGCCCGAGGACGCCAAACAGATCAGCCTGGTCGTGGGCCTGGAGGCGGTCACGGGCAAGGCATGGTTCGACGACATCCGCGTCGTCGCTTGGAAACCGCTGGAAGGCGGTGAACCGCGTCCGGCGACCGGAGCGCCGTACAAGGGACACAACGTGCCTCGATTGCGAGGGGCAATGGTCAGCCCCGACATCGACGAAGCGGGGCTCCGCGTGTTGGGCCAAAAGTGGAACGCGAACCTCGTCCGCTGGCAACTCGTCCGCCTCGAAGCGATCCAGGAGCCGTTGGATCTTACGGCCTATGATCGCTGGCTGCAATCGGCCCTGGCGCCGTTGGACGCCGCGCTGCCGATGTGCGAAAAGTACGGTCTGCGGGTCGTGGTGGACCTGCACTCGCCGCCGGGCGGACGGATTGTCGCGGGGGCCGGTTACGCTGGGTCGGACCAGGGCCTCTTCACCAACGCGGCCTGCCAGCGGAAGTTCGTCGAGGTCTGGCAGCAGATGGCGCGAAGATACAAGGATGCCAGAGCAGTTTGGGGTTACGACCTGGCGAACGAGCCGGTCGAGTCCGCGGCGGGTGAAGACTTGGCCGATTGGCAGGACTTGGCCGAGCGGGCCGCCAAGGCGATCCGCGTGATCGACCCCGAGCGGACGATCATCGTCGAGCCGCCGCAGTGGGGCAGTCCGCAGGGGCTGCGAGAGCTTCGGCCGCTGTCGGTCTCCAACGTCGTCTACAGCGTTCACGTGTACCTGCCCCATGCCTTCACGCACCAGGGCGTTCATGGTCCCGGCAAGGCATACCGTTACCCCGGCGAGATCGACGGCAAGCGATGGGACAAGGCCCAACTCGAAGGGGCGCTTGCGCCGGCGGTCGAGTTTCAGCGAAAGTACAACGTCCACATCTATATCGGCGAGTTCAGCGCGATCCGCTGGGCGCCGGACGACAGCGCTTGCCGCTACCTGGCGGACCTGATCGACATTTTCGAGGCCCATGATTGGGATTGGAGCTACCACGCCTTCCGGGAATGGGACGGTTGGAGCGTGGAGCACGGCAGCGACCCCCAGGACCACCGCCGTGCCACGTCGCCTACCAACCGCGAAAAACTGCTGCGATCCTGGTTCGCGAAGAACTTCAAGGGCATTTGACGCTGGTCACCAACGGCTATATCACCGGCCAGACGATCAACGTGGCGGCGGCTGGTACATGAGTTGATGAGGCGGCCACACTCGGTGAACCAGTTAGAGAAACACGGCTCGCACTACGGCATCCTCTACGGCATTGCAGCCTACGGTTCCTGGGGCATCTTCCCCTTGTACTTCAAGACCGTGGCCAACGTTCCGCCCGTGGAAGTGCTCGCACACCGGGCCTTGTGGTCTTTTGTCATTCTGGCCGTCCTCGTGGGACTGCTGGGGCGATGGAAGGAGGTGTGGCGTCGGCAGCAGGTTATGTCGCCCGATCCGACCGAGGAGGAGATGGAGGGCGTCTGGACTACGTTGCGGGGGCTGACGCAGGACACGGCAGGACCGAGGTAGCACGACACCCCGCTATGCTTTCTTGCCGCCTCGCTGACGGCCTCGGTGGGCGGGGGCGGCCTTGGGACCAGCCTGGGCGCCGAGGCCGCCAGCGGCGTTCTTGTGGGCCAGAGAGAATCGACACAAAATCACCGCCATCGCGAGAAGTCACCGGCAGGCGAGAATGCTCTTCCCTCGCCGCTTGGCCACCGTCTCGTATACGACCAATACGTTCTCCAGAGGTGTATCGGGCTGGACGTTGTGGCTTGGGGCGAGAATGTATCCGCCGCCGCTGCCGACTTCGTCCATCAGACGATTGACTTCCGCCTCGATCACTGCGGGTGTCGCTCGTTGAAGCCACCCCTGGACATCCACCGCGCCGTGCAGCGTGATCTGCCCGGCGAACTGAGCCTTCAGCTCATAGGGATTCATTCCAGCGGCTTGCGGTTGCACGGTCTGCAAGGCATCCATGCCGCACTGAATGAATCGCGGCAGCAGCCTGCGGCTTGAACCGCAGCAGTGGTGCGATACCTTTGCCCGGAACGCATGTACCAGGTCGAACAGTTCCTTCTTCTTCGGGGCAAACAGGCGGTCGAAGCTGCTGGGTGAGATCAGCAATCCCCGTTGGCTGCCGAAGTCGTCGCCGCAGAGTACCAGGTCAATACGCCCTCGGCCCGCCGCCAAGATGCGTTCGATGTAGCTCAGGTAGAACCGATGGCGCTGCTCGACGATGAACAAGTAGACCGGGTCTTCCGTGGCGATGTCAACCAAGACCTGCTCTACGCCCCGCCCGAAGGCCACGCCGTTGATGAAATCCTGCACGTAGGTCCCGCCCACGGCAATCGCAAAGTCAGGGTACTGCGCACATGGCGGGGATCGCGCTGTAGTCGAACCAATCAGGGTCAGGCCAGGGGAGTCGCGCCGCTTCCTCCACGGTTTTCCAGGCCGCGTAAGGCGATTCCACCGGTTCGGCGTACTCCCCGTACTGGTTTGAAATGGGGCGACGGCGGATGCCCCAGAGGTTCATGCTCGATCCGTCGCCGAAGCTCGGCAGTGTCGGGCCGGTATAGGGAGGCGCGATGTAGCGGATGTCTGCGCCAAGCATCTCCGAAAGACGATTGTCGCCGCAAGGTGTGCTGACGCCCATCGCGATGCCGCCCACGTCTTGCGGCGGCAATCCATAGTACCTCTGTAACGCCGCCTGGATCTCCGGGGTGGCGTAGTAATCGCAGGGAGTAAAATCTGGTTGGCAATGAGCCAACGCAGCCCGAACTCGGTCGCGCGGAGTCACTGAATCACCTTCAACGAAGACTGGCTGGCCGGAGGCGAGAGCCCCTATCTTACCACGGTGAACAGGGAGTGGAACTACCTCTGAGACCCGGGAAAAACAGGTGTTTCGGCGGCGTCCCAGTGGTGCCTCATAACCTCGAGGTCACAGGTTCGAATCCTGTCCCCGCCACTTGATGCGGAATACGCACCTTTCAGGTCTCTACGGTCGCACCGCCGCCGCAGCCTGGCAAACCTCGACGGCGTCGAAGGGGCACTGCTCGACGCAATCCATGCACCCCACGCACCGCCCATCGACCGGCTCGGGATAGGCCATCTCGCGGGGCATGGCGATCGCGCCGTGCGGGCAGACGTTCGGCGCAGATGCCGCAGCCCGTGCAGTCTCGCAGGATCAATCTCCACTGCCAGTCCACGGCTACTTCCCCTGCGCGGCCAGTTGTTTCAATCCCGACCACACGCCCCAGGCCAGCACCGCCAGCAAGATCGGGAAGCAGACGTAAAACACCATTTGCGAAAATATGATGCTGTCGAGGTTGTCGTTGGAGCGAAGGTACGTCTTGAGGAACACCCAGAACTTGCCGTCAATGGGATGGCTGTCCAGATACTCATGGCTGGCTCCCTCCATCACGAAAGTGAAGCCGACAATGTTCACCAGGCAGCCCACAAGCATCAGGTAGAGCGACCGCCGGTGGTTCTTGGAAGCCATTTCGTGGCCGCCGTGGAACAGCCGCAGCACCAGCGCGACGGCCCACAAGACCGTCGCCGCCGGAAAGAAGGGAACGGCCATCTTCACGTCGGACATGATGTCCGGGTTGAGCGTCAGGTAACCGATCAGCACCGCGAAGGCCAGCAGGAGATCGACCAGGAGCACGGTGAAGATCCTCCAGAGCTCGATGGAGACCCGCAGGGAGAGGCGTTTCTCCAGCGCGTCGTAGTAGCTCTGGATCATCGCCAGGCCGGTCGCCAGGATGCCCAGCGTGATGGAGAGGTTCAGCAGGTTTTGCAGCGTCCAGATCTCGAGGGCCTTGGTGATTACCGATTCGTTCACACTCCGCCTCCTTCAATAGACCGCCATTGGCTCGATGATTTCATGTTCTCGGCTGTCAGGCTGTCTGTCAAGCTTATCGCTTTTTCTCCGAAAGGCAACCGCTCGCTGGGGGATCTTGTGGATTTGACGATCAGGAGACAAAATGGAGCATGAAAAATGGCTTCAGGAATTGTTCCGCGGCAGAATAACGGTTTCCGACACCTTGCTGACTGCTGAAACCTCCCGTGTGTGCGAATGAAGACCGGCAGAATGTTGATCGAAGAGATCCATGCCTGTGAAGTCCCGCCAGGCCAATGTGCCTGGTGGTGGCTGGGCCAGCAGGGCTTTGTCGTCAAGCTGGGCACGACCGTCTGCTGGCTCGATCCTTACCTCACGCCGGACCCGTCGCGGCAGGTGGCGCCGTTGGTCGCCGCCGAGGAAGTGACCGGGGCTGCGCTGGTGCTGGGGAGCCACGACCACGGCGATCACATCGACCGCCAGTCCTGGCCGGCCATCGCCAAGGCCTCGCCCGGCGCAAGGTTCGTCGTGCCCAAGCTGCTGCGAGAGAAAATCGCTGGTGAGATTGGACTTTCCGACCAGCGCGTGCTGGGCATCGATGAGGGGATCGTCGTTCAACACGACGGGCTGACCGTGACCGCCGTCCCGGCGGCGCACGAGTTCCTGGACGAGGATCCCGCGACGGGTCTGCACCCGTACCTGGGCTATATCGTCGAAGGCGGCGGATTCCGCCTCTACCACGCGGGCGATACGTGCGTCTATGAAGGTATGCAGGCCGGGCTGCGGCGATGGCCGCTGGACCTGGCGCTGTTGCCGATCAACGGCCGCGACGCCAAACGCCTTGCCGCGAACTGCATCGGCAACATGACCTACCAGGAGGCGGCGGACCTGGCGGGCGCCATCCGGCCCGGGCTGACGATTCCCACCCATTTCGACATGTTCGCGGCCAATAGCGAGAACCCGCAGTTGTTCGTAGACTACATGCGCGTCAAGTATCCGCAGTTGGCGACGCGCGTCCCGCGGCACGGCCAGCGCAACGTCACGGCGAGCAACCGCCCGGAAAGGAACACGGCGTGAACCGCAGCGAGCACTTCCGCATGGCGTACCTCTGGGCGATTTGCCTGGTGGCGGCGATGGGCGGCCTGTTGTTCGGCTACGATTGGGTGGTCATCAACGGCGCGAAGATGTTCTATGAGAAGCACTTCCACCTGACCACCGCTTACCTCGAAGGCTGGGCGACCAGTTGCGCCCTGGTGGGCTGCCTCGTGGGATCGCTGATGGCGGGCGGATTGAGCGACCGCTACGGCCGAAAACGCCTGCTGATCCTGGCCGGCCTGTTGTTCGTCGCCACCGGCGTGGGAGTGGCGCTGTCGCAGGACACGGCCCGTCTCGGCGGTTTCACCTGGTTCGTGATTTTCCGCATGGCCGGCGGCGTCGGCATCGGCCTGGCCTCGAACATCTCGCCCGTCTACATCGCCGAGGTCTCCCCGGCGGACGTGCGAGGAAGACTCGTCTCCTTGAACCAGCTTACGATCGTGATCGGCGTGCTTCTGGCCCAGTGCGCAACTGGGCCATCGGCAGCCACGGCGACCGCATGGACGGGCGGTCGCTGGCGGCCGTTTCGCCCGGGCCCGCCGCCGTCTCCCAGGCGGAATTTGCAAAAGCCTTCCTCGCCAAGTATGGGCCGCGGATCCCCGCCGGGAAAGTCGGCGACTTCCTCAAGAAACACGACGGCAGTCCGACCGATAAGACGGTCCTCGCGTTTCTGAAGGACCATCAAATCAAGCTGCCCGCCAGCTACGTGGAAATCGCCCACCGCGGCCTGGTGCCGTGGAACGAGACCTGCGGCTGGCGATGGATGTTCGGTGCGGTCACCCTGCCGGGGCTGTTGTTCTTCCTTGCCATGTTCGTGGTGCCGGAGAGCCCGCGGTGGCTTGTCAAGAACGGCAGGGATGCCCGGGCCCGGGGCGTGTTGGCCAGGATCGGCGGCGCGGCCTTCGCCCAGCGCGAAGTGGCCGAGATCAAGGCCACGCTGGTCAACGAGGTCCAGAAGGTCGATTTCCGCGAGCTGCTCGATCCGCGGATGAGGAGCATCCTCGCCTTGGGCGTCACGCTGGCGGTGCTCCAGCAGTGCTGCGGCATCAACTGCATTTTCTACTATGCCGACAAGATTTTTGCGGCCGCCGGGTACGAACCGAGCGATATCCTCTGGAACGTGGTGGTGGTGGGCGGCGTGAACCTCGTCTTCACGCTCCTGGCTATCGCCGCCGTGGACCGTCTGGGCCGCAAGATCCTCATGCTGGCCGGCACCGTGGGCCTGGCGATCTGCTTTTCCGGGCTGGGGGCCGCGTACGTGGCCGGGGCCCAGGGCAGATCGGTGCTGGCGTTGATCCTCGCGGCGATGGCCTGCTACTGCTGCACGCTCGCCCCGATCACGTGGGTGATCCTCTCGGAGATCTTTCCCAACCGCATCCGCGGAGCGGCCATGTCGGTTTCCGTGTTCTCGCTCTGGGCGGCCTGTTTTGCCGTGGCGCTTTGGTACCCCGTTGTCTCCGAGAAGATAACGCTGGGAGGATCGTTCTTCGTCTTTAGCGCCATTTGCGCCTGCGGATTCTTCTACGTCCTGGTCCGGCTGCCGGAAACCAAGGGAAAAACCTTGGAAAACATCGAACGCCAGTTGAGGTAGCTTCATGACAAAATCGCTGAGACTTCCGCCGATCCTTCTAGGCATCCTTGCGATATCGGGGTCTGCCGCGCAGGCCCTTGCGGCGCAACCCAGTGGCAGGCACACGCCGTGTGCGGTTGCGGACGGCACACGGCGTGTGCCTGCTACTTATACTGCGACACTTCTTGATTTGCCGGTCCTTGCCATTCGCCTGGACGGCGCCCGGGAGGGCCGCACGTTCGAGGGCATAGGAGCGCTGAGCGCCGGCGCCGCCTCGCGCCTCTTGATCGACTATCCCCAGCCCGCGCGAAGCCAGATCCTGGACCTCCTCTTCAAGCCGAATTACGGCGCCGCGCTGCACCATTTGAAGGTCGAAGTCGGCGGCGACGTCAACTCCACTATGGGCTGCGAGCCGAGCCACATGCACACGGCGGACGACGAGAACTGCCGGCGGGGCTACGAGTGGTGGCTGATGGAGGAGGCCAAGCGGCGAAACGCCCCGATCATGCTCGATTGCCTGGAATGGGGCGTGCCGGGCTGGATCGGCGGAGGCAAGTTCTACAGCCAGGACAACGCCGACTACCTCGTCAAATTCATCCGCGGCGCAAAGTCCGTCCACGGCCTGGACGTGGATTACGTGGGCATCTGGAACGAGACTCCCTACGATACGGCCTGGATCAAGCTTCTGCGAACGACGCTGGATCGCAACGGTCTCGGGGCCGTGAAGATCGTGGCGGCGGATGAAGTCCATGCCTGGACGATCGTCGAGCGGATGAAAGCCGATCCCGCGTTGGCCGCCGCGATCCAGGTCGTCGGCGTCCATTACCCCGACTACGCCAGCACCGCCGCCGCCAAGCAGTGCGGCAAGCCGCTCTGGAGCACCGAGGACGGTTTTGGCGGCAAGGCCGGCTGGGCCGGCGCCGCGACCGTGGCGAAGATCTGCAACCGCAACTATATCCAGGGCAAGATGACCAAGACGGTCATCTGGGCCCTGATCACCTCCTATTACGATAACCTCCCCTGGCCCGACTGCGGTCTGATCCGGGCCAACACGCCCTGGTCGGGGCATTATGAAGTGCAGCCATGCCTCTGGGCGGCGGCCCACACCACCCAATTCGCCAGGCCGGGCTGGAAATATCTCGACGGCCAGGCCTGCGGCCTCTTGCCCGGCGGCGGCAGCTACGTGACCCTCAAGTCCACCAACGGCACGGACTATAGCGTAATCCTCGAAACGGTAGACGCCCAGCAGCCCCAGCCAATCACCTTTCAACTCTCCGGCGGGCTCTCGGCCCACGACGTACACGTATGGCGCACGAACCGGCAGGAGCAGTTCGTCCACCTGAAGACCGCACGGCCGGCGGCCGGGAAGCTGGCGATCACGCTCGATCCCGGGGCCATCTACAGCTTGTCGACAACGACCGGCCAGCAGAAGGGCACGCCTGCGGTGCCCCAGCCGAAACCTTTCCCCATGCCCTACCGTGAGGATTTCCAGACCTATGAGCCCGGCTCGACGCCGAAGTATTTCAGCGACCAGGGCGGCTGCTTCGAGGTGGTCCGTCGTGCCGATGGCAAGGGGCGCAGCTTGCGCCAGGTTATGTCCCAGGAAGGCATCTGCTGGCACTACCATGCCAACCCGCAGCCCGAGACATTCTTCGGTGACGCAACCTGGCGGGATTACGCGGTCAGTACCGACGTTCTCATCGAGAAGGCCGGCTCGGTGTATCTCTTCGGGCGCGTGGCTGCGGTCAAACAAGAGCAGAAACCGCCGTGCGGCTACTGGCTGAAAGTCGATCAGGCGGGCAGGTGGGAACTGTCCAGCGACAAAGCGCTGCTCGCCGCCGGCCAGGCCGCCTTCAGCGCCGACACCTGGCACACCTTGAAGCTGGTTCTGGCCGGCGATACGATTCTCGCTGCCTTGGACGGTTCCCCGCTGGCGAAAGTGACCGACGCCACGTACCATGCCGGCATGGTTGGACTCGGCAGCGGCTGGAACCATGCCCAGTTCGATCGTGTCTCGGTGGCCGCGGGGCCAAGATAATCGTAACCGTTCACGGGCCGCGCTATAGTAGCAGGCACACTCCGTGTGCCGTCCGCCTTGTCGGGTGTGTGCTTGCGCGGACGGCACACGGAGTGTGCCTGCTACTTTCCGGCCTGTGAACGGTTACGAATAATCAGCCGACGTGCAAGTGCTGCTGCTGATTGAGGCTGAGAATGGCCGGCGGAGACCGATTTGGGTCGATTGCCTGGCCCCCCGGTGCTCCTACCATCGTTGCATCCCGCCCCCGCACCGCCTTCCTGACGCGCTCGCTGCGCCTGTAGGTGCGATCCGGGGCCGGGTTAAGATTTGCGGGTGGTAACGCTCTTAATAGGGCTGATGAAAGTCCGCATGGTAAGGGAATTGCGGGTGGTAACGCTCTTGACGGGGATGATGAGAGTTCGCATGGCAAGGGAATGACGGGTGGTAACGCTCTTAATGAGGCTGATGAAAGTTCGCATGATAAGGCGATTGTCGCACCGATGGATTATAGCGGAAAAGCCGTCCAGGCACGGCGACTGTTCGGCAAAAAGGCTCTGCTTGCAGCGGAAGCGTTCAGGACCACAATAAGAAAAGGAATGGCAATGCACCACCGATGGTTGCTTGCAGTAGCCCTGCTGTGTGTTAGTCCCAGGGTGGTCCTCGGGGATGACGCGGGGGAGGCCACGGGCGCGGATTCGTTGCGGCTGGCGGGGAATCCGGCCGTCAGCGACGGCAGGGATACGGCCCAACCCGCACACTCCGCCGACCCGGGCAAGCCGGCCTGTGGCGAGTGTTGTGGCAACGGCGATTGCGACTGCGGGGAGACGCCTCTCTGCTCCGCTTTCGGCGAGCTTTACGCCCCGTTGCAGAACCGCGTGTATGGCTCGGCGGACTACTTGCTCTGGTGGACCAAGGGCGACCATCTGCCGCCCCTGGTGACGACCAGTCCCGCCGGGACGGCCTTTGCCGACGCCGGCGTCCTCGGCTTGCCGACCACGACCGTCCTGTTCGGCGGCGACGAGGTGAATGACCAGGCCCGTTCCGGCGCCCGGTTTACCCTGGGCGTCTGGCTTGACCCCTGCCAGCAGGCCAGCTTCGAGGTGACCTATCTGGCACTGGGCAACAGCGGCCAGTCGGCGAACTTCAGCAGCACGACCACGCCGATCCTGGGCGTCCCCTTCACCAACGTCCTGACCGGCAGCCCGGACGCGGTTCTGGTCGCTTACCCGGGCGTCTCCACGGGCTCGATTGGGGTCAGCGCCGTCAGCCGGTTCGAGACGCTCGAAGCCCTGCTGCGGAGGAACATCTACCAGAACTGCAACGCGGGAATGGACTTCGTCGTGGGCTACCGCTATGCGCGGCTGGCGGACGCGGTCGCCATGAACGACTCGGTCGCCGCGACCGGCCCGGGGGGCATCGTCCCCGTGGGAACGACCTTGGCCGTCACGGATGGTTTCGGTACCGACAACACCTTCAACGGCGTGGAGTTCGGCTTCAACGGCCAGATCCGCAACTGCGCCTGGACCTTAGACCTGCTGATGAAGTTGGGCCTGGGCAATACCCACACCGGCACGACGATCAACGGTTCCACGACGGTCACCCCGGCCGGTGGGGCCCCGACGATCAGCAGCGGCGGCCTCTTCGCCCTTTCCTCCAACATCGGCGCTTACAGCGGCAACCAGTTCTCGATCATGCCCGAGTTGGGCCTCACGCTGGGCTACGATATCACCTGCCGCCTCCGCGCCACGATGGGTTACAGCTTCATCTACTGGAGCCAGGTGCGCCGGGCGGGTGAGCAGATCGACACCGCCGTCAATCCGGACCTCTTCCCGCCGCCCGTCGTGCCCCGCGTGGGCCCGCTTCAGCCCCAATTCCTCAACGCCGCCAACAACTTCTGGGCTCAAGGCCTCAGTTGGGGCCTGGAATACTCGTTCTAACGGCGTCGCCGCGGCCGTAAAGGTCGCGGAGGCGCCGGGGGTGACCGAGCCATTGGACGTCGTTACGGCCGCCGAGGTGCCCGGCTGATCGGGAGGACGTTGACCGTGGAGACGGCCACGGCGCTGTCCAGGGTGCCGTCGTCGACCATCACGTCGATCGTGCGGTCGCCAAGGGTGGGCGACGGGGCCGTGTCGCTGTAGGTAATGCTGCGGAGCACCGCCTGGTAGGTCGACGTATCCGCTACGCCGGAGAGCAAAAGCACGCCGTTGGCATAGGACGCGGTGATCGAGGTGCCGGTGGTCACGGCATGGAGCTGTTCGGCCAAGCCGTCCAGCGGATCGGTGAGCGTGACGGTCATCGAAACCTGGGTGGGACTGTCGGGGCTGGCGATCGAGGCGGCGGGCGAGGCGATCGCGACCGGCGAGCCGCCGGCGGAAAACGTCGTGGAGAAGTTGGTGGTCGCCGTGCTCCTTGCGGAGCCGGCGAGGTTGACGCTGGGGGCCGTTTCCAGGCTCTGCTCCAACTCGTCCCCGGTCATCGACGCGGAGGCGAGCATCAACCGCAAGGAGTACAACCGCGGCACCACCCCCTGCACGCTGAAGTTGTAGCCGGTGCCCTTTTGGCTCGCGGCGACCGTGACCTGGAAAGTGTCGGTTTGGGGAATCGTGCCGCTGGGTACGCCGCCGATGCTGCCCAGGGTACTGCGGCCCTCCACGAACACGGGCGGCGTGGTCTCTTGGATCTGATAGGTTCCGGCGGCCAGGTTGCTGAAGCAGTAGGAGCCGTCGGCCTTGGTTTGGATCGGCGACTTGCCAGCGACCTCCGTGAAGGTGCCCGAGCTGTTCTCCAGCAGGAGCCTGACGGTCACGCCGCCCAGGCCCTTGCTGGAGCTGACCCGGATGCCGCTGTTCGAGGGGGCCAGGTAGACGCAGCCGGAGAGGCTGGCGGAGGAGCCTACGGGGGTCGAGGCGAGGTTGATGGTGAACTGCTGCTGGGCCGTGTTGCCCGCGGGGTCCGTGGCCTGGACGTCCACGCTGACCGCGGGTCCCTGCCCGGCGGCGGGCGTCCACGCGATCAGGCCGCTGCTGGAATTGATGCTCATCCCGCTGGCCGGCGAGATCAACGAGTAGGTCACCGCGCCGGCCGAATCCGTAGCGGTCGTCACCTGGTAGCTGTAGGGAACATTGACGGTCGCCGAGGTGACCGGCGTGGAGTTGAACACCGGCGGCGTGGTGTCGACCGTGATCGAAAGGGTGGAGGCCGGGCTCACCAGGTTCGTCGTAGTGCTCAGATTGCCCACGGAGACCGGCTGATCCTCCAAGGTCTGCGTGACGGTGATCGCGTGGGGCCCGGCAGTCAGGGTCACGGTGCCGGTAGTCGTCAGCAGCACGGAAGTGCCCAAGGTAGTCTGGGTGGTGGGGATCAAAGTGCCATCGGAGTAGAGTTGGACGGTGTCGCCGGGGGTCACGCCGGTGACGTTGAACTCCAGGGTCTTGCCCGGGGTGTTGTTCAGATCGGTGATCGTGGTCGAGGTGGCGCCGGGGCCCGGCACCATGGAGATGCCGGTCGGCGCGGCGGGGTCGACGTAGACCGGAACGAACTCGGTGTCGGCGGACGTGTTCTCGGGGCCGACGGGGTTGGCCGCCATCACGCTCTCCAAGAGGGAATAGACGCCCACGGGCGCGGTGGACGGATCGAGCGACCATTGGCCGCTGGAATTGACGGCGGTTGCCTTTATCGTGGTGTTCGGGATGTTGCTGGACGCGTCGATGGTGGACGTGTCGTTGTCGTAGGGCGTGGCGGCATAGGTGATGGCGTTGCCGTTGACGTTGGTCGCGGGGATCGTGAAGTCGACCGGCGTGCCGACGGTGGTCGTGATGGGGCTCACCGGGCGATCGATGTAAGGCGGGTCGGTGTAGTTCTGCGGCGACACGGTCACCGTGAACTTGGGACTCGTCGCCGTCCGCCTGACGCCGTTTTCGACGGACGTGGCCGTCACGGTCACCACCTCCGAGCCCGTGGTCCCCGCCGCCGCGGAAAGCTGGAGCACGCCGTCCTGGTTGTCCGTCCCCATCGTGACCTTGGTCATGGTCACCGGGTTGACCGGGTCCGGGAACCCCGTGATGGGATTCGTCGCAACCGGCACGTTCATGATGTCCGTGAGGATATTGTTTCCCGAAAGGAGGTAACCGATGATCGTGTAGCGGAAACTACCGGGAGCGTAGGGAGAAGCCTCCTCAGGGCTGGTGATGAAGAACTGCGAGCTGTTGCTGTTCGGGCCGCTGTTGGCCATGGCCAAAATACCCGGGCCCGTGAACTGCAGATGGGGATCGTAATCGTCGTCGAAGGTGGTTCCGGAGCCGCCCAGTCCATTGTTGGTGGGCGAGCCTGTCTGGGCCATGAAGTTGCTGATGACGCGAAAGAATTCCAGACCGTTGTAGAACGACTTGCCGGCCAGCGCGCTAATCGGGGTGACCGCGGCGGGCACGTAATTGCTGAACAACGAAAAAACCATGTCCCCCGAGAACTTCGTCCCGTCGGCGCTGGTGCCGGTGACGGCCATGGTCATCGTGGGGTTGGAGCTGGGCATCACCGTGGCGGTCACGGGACGCGACAAGCTCGAGCTGACGACGTTCACCTGGTAGCTCACGGCGTCGCCCGCGGTATCTTTGGCGTTCAGCGCTACGTTCAGCGAGCCGTCGCCGGCCACGACGGTCTGGCTGGCGGGCGTGCTAGAGAACGAGACGGACAGCAGTTGCCGCGACTCGAGCGATTCGATGCCCAGGCGACGATGGCGTCCCCTCTCAGCAGAAGCGCGTCGCTTGCCAGCCGTACGACCAGAACGATGGAAGAAGCCGAAGAAACGAATCATGGCGTGGGAAGCTCCCCAGGTCCAAGCGTTGCCCTTGCCCGGATAGTACATGGCTCTTTCGGGAATAGCTGCCAGCGTCGTACTTCCCGGAAGCGCAACAACGGCGCCGATATTAACCCGATCCACCCCGGCTTTCAAGCTGGACGGCTCGCAACCCATTGAATCTAGGTATATATGCAGCCCCCAGGGTGGTACACCGCAGTGTTGACCGCGGGCCTTGATGAACTCCCGGCACTCGACTAGAATCGGCTTGACCTCCTATCCTGAACTGAGCAGGATGTAGTGGTGGATCGAAGCATTGCCCGCTGAGCCGCGGTTCCGTTTTCCCGCCTTCCTTGAGAACCGGTTTCGCCATCTCCCTGGACCAGGAGTTGATCCATGAATACCTCCCGGCAACTCGTCATTTCCGTCGCTCTGCTGCTGCTGGCCCCGGCGGTCCTGGCCAGCGAGCCCGTGGTCCCCGAGAAGCCCATCAAGCTTTTCAACGGCAAGGATCTGAGCGGCTTCACGACGTGGCTCCGGGCGAGCGGTCGCAAGGATCCGCACCACGTGTACAGCGTGGTGGACGGCGCGATTCGCATTTCCGGCGAGGGCCTGGGGTATCTGGCAACGGACAAAGCCTACAAGAATTACCACCTCAGGCTGGAGTACAAGTGGGGCAAATATACGACCAGCCCGACGTTCCGTCCGTAACTCAGGGTGCCTGGTGCACGCCGTCGGTCCCGACGGCGGCGCCGACCCCTGGATGACGTGCCTGGAGTGCCAGATCGCCCAAGGCTGTGAAGGGGACTTGATCGTCATTCGCGGCAAGGACGAGAAGGGGCAGGTCATTCCCGCCACCGTCAGCAGCGAAACGGAGACGGCCGCCGACGGCAAGACCCGATGGAAGCAAGGGGGCCGGAAGACCGTCTACTCCGGCAAGCAGTTCTGGTGGTCGAAGCACCAGCCGTTCTTCGAGGAACGGCTCGACAACCGGGGCAAGGACGACGTCGCCAGCCCCAGGGACCAGTGGACCCGAATGGAGTGCATTGCGGCGGGCGACCGCCTGACGATCAAGGTCAACGGCGTTACCGTGAACGAATTCTCCGACGTGATGCCCTCCGCCGGCAAGATCCTCTTGGAGAACGAGGGCAGCGAGATCTATTTCCGCAATGTCGAACTGTTCCCTCTGAAGTAATAGAAGCGGAGGACTTGTCATGGAGAAACCCGATTCCTCGCAACTGCGCAGCGTCGGGCGGCGAGATTTTCTCAAGGCCTCGGCCCTGGCCGGCGGCGGCATCCTGGCCGGCAGTGGAGTCCTGGGCGTTGGAGGGCCGCTTGCCTTCGGCGCGCACGCCGGCGGCAGCGACGTCTTGCGGGTGGGGCTGGTCGGCTGCGGCGGGCGCGGGACGGGCGCGGCCGCCGATGCCCTCCAGGCGGACCCCAACGTCCGGCTGGTGGCCATGGCCGACCTCTTCGAAGACCGGCTCAAAGGCAGCCTGGCAAGCCTGCAGGCCAGCGAGACCGTCGGCAAGAAAGTGGCCGTGAGCCCGGAGCGCCGCTTCGTCGGCTTCGACGCCTACAAGCAACTGATCGCCAGCGGGGTGGACGTGGTGCTTTTGGCCACGCCGCCGCACTTCCGCCCGATCCACTTGAAGGCGGCCGTCGATGCCGGTCTGCACGTCTTCGCCGAGAAACCGGTGGCCGTGGACGCCCCCGGCGTGCGCAGCGTCCTGGCCAGTTGCGAGGAGGCGAAAAAGAAGAACCTCTCGATCGTCTCCGGCCTCTGCCTGCGATGCTCCAACGCCTTCCGCGAGCTGGTCCGCCGCATCCACGACGGCGCCCTGGGGGAGATCCACACCCTCCAGGCCAACGATTATCGCGGGGCCATCTGGACCAAGACGCGTATTCCGGGCGAAACCGACATGCACTGGCAAACCCGCAACTGGTACTACTACACCTGGCTCTCCGGCGACTTCAACGTCGAGCAGCACGTCCACTTCCTCAACGTCTGCGCATGGATCATGAAGGGCCGCTATCCGGACCGGGCCATCGGCATGGGCGGCCGGCAGGTCCGCACCGGCCCCCAGTTCGGCAACATCTTCGACCACCACAGCGTGATCTACGAGTATGACGACGGCGTGAAGTTCTTCAGCAACACGCGGCAGATGGCCGGCTGCGCCGGCGACATGAGCGCCGCAGCCGCCGGCAGCAAGGGCCGGGCGATCCTCGCCGAGCGCAAGGACGGAGCCCAGATCATCGCCGGCGGCGAGAAATGGATCTACCGCGGCCCGGACAACAACATCTACCACACCGAGCACGATGAGATGTTCGCCGCCATTCGCAAGGGCCAGCCGATCAACAACGGCCAATACATGGCCAAGAGCACGCTGCTTGCGATCCTCGGGCGGATGGCCACCTACACCGGGCAGGCCATCACCTGGCAACAGGCGATGAACTCGAAGGAAGACCTCTCGCCGCCCAAGTACGAGTGGGGCCCGCTGCCGGAGCCGCCGGTGGCCGTGCCCGGCGTCACGCCCTTCGTCTGAGGGCCCGCAGGTTTGCCCAACTCATTGTTTTTTACACGCCCAAACCCGGATTATTCCTGGTCCCTGGCATTTACAACGCGGAGTGCTCGACACTAGCCCGAAGCGCAAGCGAGGGTAACTTGGCGGGGGTCCCTCGCTTGCGCTTCGGGCTAGCGTGTAGCGCCATGAATAATACCGGCTAGTGGAACAACTTTCGGAGTCCTACCGATGTCTACCCTGCAAATCCCCCGGCGGTCCTTCTTGCGTTTGGCTACGGCAGCGGCGGCGGGCGCGGCGCTGGCGCGCCCGCGCAGACGCCGGCCGCCGAGCCGGCCAGTCCGGCAAGAGCGGCCGAGCCGGCCAGGCCCACGCAGTTCCAAATCGCGTGCATGACGTTGCCCTACTCGCAGTTTTCCTTGCAGCGTGCGCTGACGGGCATTCAGGCGGCGGGCTACCGATACGTGGCCTGGGGCACCACGCACCACGAGCCGGACGGCCCGCAGACGCCCGTGATGGCCCCCGACGCCCCGCCGGAAAAAGCGCGCGAGCTGGGCAAGCGGTGCCGCGACCTGGGCCTCGAGCCGCTGATGATGTTCTCCATGATTTATCCCGAGGACCCTCGCGGTCTGGAAGTCCTGACCCATCGGCTCGAACAGGCGCGGGCGGCCGGCATTCCCCAAGTGCTCACCTTCGGCCATACCGAGGGGGGCAGCCGGCCCTTGTGGATCGAGCGGTTCAAGAAGCTCGGCCCTATCGCCCGCGACCAGGGCGTGCTGCTGATCGTCAAGCAGCACGGCGGCACGACGGGAACGGGCCAGGCCTGCGCCGAGATCATCCGGGAAGTCAACGACCCGGGCGTCATGGTCGGTTATGACGCCGGGAACGTGCTGGACTACTTGCACCTCGATCCGATCCCCGACATCCGCAAGTGCGCCGACGTGGTCCGCAGCTTCTGCATCAAGGACCACCGCAACTGGCCGCGGAGCCAGGATTGCGGGCCCGGCTTCGGCGAGATCGATCACTACAAGTTGCTGGAGACGGTCGCCTTCAGGGGATTGAAGATGCCGCTGTGCTGCGAGAACATCTCGGCCCCGCTGGTGCCCTATCCGAAGGAGCCGGAGGGCGTGGACCGCCTGGCCCGCCGCGCCCGGGAGTTCCTCGAGACCGTCATCCAGGGATTGCAGAACTCTCGCTAATCCGCCACATTAGTGTCGATCAGCGTCAATGAGTGTTCCTGGTATCTGCTCCCTTTAGCCGCGCTGCGGGAAACGGGCGCCGGGGAACAGCCGCTGGAGCTGCGCCCCGTCAGGGCGCGACGCGTACTCGCTGATCTCATAGACTTCGACGGCCTCGATTTCCGCGCCGCGCTGCGGGCCATAGGCCGCGATCAACTCGGGGCGGAACCACTCCACCCGCCGGCGCATCTGCTCGAGGTACCAGCCGCGGAGCCACGCGGGCTTGTCCATGTCGTCCGCCGGGACCTCGTCCAGCACGCCGCCCTCGTAGGGCAACCACTCGAACACCTGCGAGCGATGGCAGGCCAGCATGGCCAGAATCGTGTCCAGCCGGTCGGTCACGTCCAACACCACGTCGGGCGCCATGCGGTTGGGCTTGCTGAAGATATCGGCCATGCAGGCCACGACGGGATCTTTCCGCAGCGCCGGCACTTCGCCAAGCACGTTGGGCACCGTCACCAGGTACGAGGCGTCTTGCACGAGCTGGCCGACGGCCCGATGGTCGGGATGATAGTCGCACGTGCGGTGGGTGAGCACCAGGTCCGGGGCGAAGGTGCGGATCTCGCGGATCACCCGCTGGCGAACCTCGAGGGTCGGCATCAACTGGCCGTCGGGGATGTCCCAGGTTTCGTAAGTCGCGCCGATGACGCGTCCCGCGGCGGCGGCTTCCGCCCGGCGGATCTGGCCCAACGTCGCCGGGGACCGCCAGTGGTGCCCGGCGGACCCGTCGGTCAGCGCAATCATCCTCACCACGCTTCCCAGCTCGCGATAGACCTTCGCCAGTCCGCCGGCGTGGTATTCGGCGTCGTCGGGGTGCGCCCGAGTACGAGCAACCGCAGCGGTTTTTCCGACATGGTTCTCCTTTATTCTGTAGGGAACGCCCTCTGTGGCGTTCCGTTTCCCGGGAAACACGATTCTGACGTTCGCCACGGAACGCCACAGAGGGCGTTCCCTACAGGGTGACTAAGGGTTCCTCCCCTTCCCCGACGACGGGATCCTGCAGCGTGTCGCCCTTGTCGGAGAACAGCGTGAAGAAAACGGTTGCGGTCAGGGCCGCCATCAGCGCCGGCCAAAGCCAGATCGCCCGCCAATCGTGGATCTTGCTCACGGGGTCCTGATAGTGATCGAGGAACTGGCCGGCGAGGTACGTGCCGATGAGCGAGCCCAGACCGAAGGTCACCAGCGCGAGCAAACCCTGGGCGCTGGCCTGCAACTGCTTGGGCGCCCTGCGGTTGGTATACATCGGGCCGGTGACGAACACGAAGGCGAAACAGGCGCCGTGGAGGATCAGGCCGAGGTACAGCATCCACGCCGATCCTTCCATGTTCCCGAAGGCGAACAGCAGATACCGGCCGACCCAGGCCAAAAGCCCGATCGACAGCACGAGCTTCAAACTCATGCGGGCCAGGAAAAAGGGCAGAAAGAACATGAAGAACATCTCCGACATCTGGCCGATGCTCATCTTGAACTGGACGGCCGTCATCTGGATCTCGTTCAAGAAGCCGTCGCAGAAGGTCCAGTAGAACGAGGCCGGGATCATGATCAGAAAGGAGCAGGCCATAAGAACCGCCAGATTGCGGTCCCTGAGGAGGCCCACGGCGTCCAGCCCCAAGACTTCGCTGACGGCGACTTTCTTGCCGGCGGCCTGCGGCGGCGTGTGGGGCAGAAAGAAGTCGTAGATTCCCGTGACGATCGCCAGCCCCGCGCCGATCCAGAGCGGCCAGACCGTCTTTTCAATGTTCCACTGGTAGCGCGAAGCAACCAGGCTGATCGCGCTTACGGCGATCCAGCCGATCGTACCCATCACGCGGATCGAGGGGAACTCCCGGCTGGCATCGCGGACGTGGGCCAGCGCCACCGAGTTCGTCAAGGGCCAGGTCGGCATATAGCAGACGCAGTGCGCCAGGAGGACCCAGAAGAACGCGACCGGGCGCGGCGAGCCGTCCGGGGCCACGACCACCAAAGTGGCGAGGTACAGCAGCACGCCGCCCGCAAGGTTCAATACGGCCAGCACCTTTTCGGCCGCGAAGAAACGATCGGCAATCATGCCCACGAACAAGGGCGCGACGATCGCGGCCCAGGCCAACGTGGTGTAGGCCAAGGCCACCTGCGGATCACTGTAGCCAACCTCTTTCAGGTACGTCACCAAGGGGATCGTCCAGATCCCGTTGATGGCGAACTGGAGGAACATCATGATTCCAAGATGGATCTTGACGTGCAGCGGCGTGGCCGGCATAGCACCCCTCCCCTGGCCCTTCACGGGCTTTTCCCCAGCGACAGGCGCAGGGGATTGCCGTGAGCTTGTAATAGACCTTCTGGTTCTTATAGTCCCCGGCCGTAAAGACGCCATCACTCCGCATCGAGTTGTTTCTCGAGGTCGGACAACCGCCGTTGGAGCTCGCCGATCTGCTTCTTCAGGGCTTCCTTGGACTCCTTCGAGGCGTCCTTCAGCCGCGCGTCCTTGGTCAACGTCTCAATCAGCCGGCTCAGCGTCTCCATCCTCGCGGCGGCCGACTCGACCGCTTTGAGGCCCCGCAGCGGCACTTCCCGATTGCCTGGTTGGATTGGCGCCATCGGGGCCGGAACTGCGGGGGCAAGCTGGATTCCGCCCGCGTTAAACTGGAATTGGAGGATGCCGCCCCCACCGCCGACGTTCTGGTCCACGGCATGCTCCTTGTAGAGTTTATAGCCCTCGGGCTGTTTCTTCTCGAGCTCCTTGGCGTCCTTGGCCTCGTATTTCTTGGTCACCTCCTTGCCGTTCTCCTTCGAGGTGACTTCGATCTTGATGCCCTGCTGCGGGTCGTCGGTGATCTTCACCTTCTTGCCACCCTCCTCGACCTCGATTTCCTTGACGCCGTTGACGACCTTCATGCTCTTGCGGCTGCCGCCGGCGCCGACGCCGATCGCGTGGACTTGAAATTGGATCTGCCCCATCGCGATCCCGTTGCCGCCCGGGGCGGGCGTTTCCGTGGCGGGGGGCTTAATCAGCTCCTGGGCCCGCCTGGCCGCGGCTTGCCGATCGCTCTTGGCGATGGTTTCCAGGGTGGCCTTGGCCGCTCTGTTGGTCTCCTGGTCGGACGATTCGAGGAACTTTCCCAGTAAGCCGATCGCGCGGATCGTCACTTCCGCACTCTCGCCCACGGCCGCCTTGGACAGCGCCGCAATGGCCGGCTTGCCGATGGTCGCCAACTTCTCGCTGGCCGCCTGCCGGTCCGCATAGCGATCGGCGTCGAGCTGCTCGACCAGCTTGGCTATCTGTTCGGTCGAGGGCGCCTTGCCCCCTTCGGCGGCCTTTCCCGCCGTCGCTGTCTTGGCGGGCTCATCCGCTCCCCGGGCAGTCCAACAACTCAGCCCTACCACGACCGCCACACTCCACGCCAAACGGTTCGATAGCGACATGTCACACTCCTTCAGAAAGAAAGGGGGGCCTCGTTCACAACAGGCTCATAGCATAGAGACGCACCGTGGCGGCGAAAAGTCCCGGGTGCCTGGAGTCTCCTTCATACGATGTCTTCGGCCTGGGGATCCCACCGCACCGTACGCTGCGAGCGATAAGAAGCGACGGCCATCTGGCAGGCAATTGCGGTTCGGTATCCCATCTCGAAAGGGCAGTTGGGTTCCTTGCGGCTGCGGACGCACTCGAAAAAGTTCTGCATGTGATGCTCCGTCCAATCCCGGTAGCCCGTGGTCTCAGCCAATTCGGCTTCGCTGGTCTTCTTCCCTCCCGGCAGGTAGACGACGCGATCCGACGCATCGTGCAACACGGTGCCTTTCGTGCCGAGGAGGTAGTCCGAAGTCTCGCCGAAATAGGCGTTGCCAAACATGGAATTCCAGGTGAAGAGGAGCTTCTCCGATTGATTGAAAGAAACCGACATGGTGTCGGGCACCTGCATCTTGGGAGAGCGGTAATTGCCGCCGGCCATGGTCGCCGACTGCGGAATATCGAGGCCCAGGACCCGATACCAGAAGGCGACCTGGTGGACCATGTTCTCGAAACAGTTGCCGCCGGAGTAATCCCAGTAGAAGCGCCAGTTCACGTAGCGCTGGGGATCGAAGGCATAGTGCCGGGCTTCGCCCTCGAAGGCGGGCCAATCGACGTGCCCGGCGTCGCAGTCGGGCGGAACCTGCCTGAGCCAGCCGCCGTAGGGCGCGTTGCGGTAATGGTGGGCCTGGATGGCGGTGATCGTGCCCAGGCGGCCGGCGGCGAGCAACTCCTGAATCTTGCTGATGCTCGGCGCTGTTCATCTGCATGCCCACCTGCACCACGCGCCGCGATCCGGCAAACGCCTTCCGCATGCGCCTGGCGTGAGCGGGATTGAAGGCCATGGTCTTCTCTTGATACACGTCTTTGCCCGCCTGGATCGCGGCCACGAAGTTCAGGGCGTGCTGGTGTTGCGGGGTGGCGATGAGAACCGCATCGATCGACTTGTCGTCCAGCAGTCGCCGGTAATCGTGGTAGGTCTTGACGGCCGGGGCCATCGCCCGGGCTTCGTCCAAGCGCCGCGAATAAATATCGGCCACGGCAACCGCCTCGGCGTTCGGGCAGCCAACGGCGACCTCGAAGATCTCCTTGCCGCGGCCGCCCGCGCCAATCAGGCCGAAGCGGACTCGGTCATTGGCGCCCAGCACAGACCGGGACGCAACGATTCCGGAGGCGGCCACACAGGCGGCGCCGCCAGCCAATTGACGCAAGAATGTTCGGCGATGGGACATGACGTCCTCCGGAGGCAAGAGCTATGCGCTGGAATACTTCCTACACGGGGCCTTGAGCCTATTGTAACACGCGGATGGTCGCTGGAGCAGACGTTCACCGCGCGAGGCCCTTCATAAGCTCCTCGCTGGAGACCGTGGGGCACCAGAACTTCTCAATGAATTCCACCAGCAATCGCGTCCCTTCGGCATGGGCGACGTACGGCGGGCGGGCCGGATTGTACATGGTGTCGGTCAGGTCGCGGACCAGCACGGTGTTCATCCCCCAGCGGACCATCTGCTTGATGGCGAACGAACGGTTCAGGATGCACATGTTCGCGTGGACACCCATGATCAGCACGGTCTTGATGCCTCTCTGCCGGAGGAAATTCCAGATCTCGCGGCCGTTGTCGGAAATGCCGTCCTTTTCCTGGTCGATTTCCACGGCCGCGTGCTCTCGGCTCCAAGCCTTATGCCACGGCTTCTCGCCCGTGTCCGAGCCGCCGTCGCCGGCGTCGATGGGCTGGGGCGGGTCGTCGTGGAGCCGGTCGGCGGGGGGCGCGACGGGCGGAGCCGCCAGGACCCGCTTGCGGGCCGGGGTGTCGCGGTAGAAATACATGGTCTCGGAAGGGGCGTGGATGATCGTCACGCCGGCCGACCGGGCCGACCGCAAAACCTCGTTGATCCGCGGCGCCATCTCGCCGGCTCGCTCCATGGCGCCCCGCGACCAGTGCTTGTCCCAGAGGTCGCAGAGAATGATGGCCGTCTCCGAGGGCCGGATCCCCTGCTGAGTGACGACCACTTCCCATCGGTTGTGTCCACCCGCATCCTGGCGGAGGACTTGAGTGCGGAGCGGAAGCTGTACGGGCGTCTCGGCCGCCGCATCGCGGCGCGTGGCGAAACCGACGGCCAAAGCGGCGAAGAGGAGGACTAGCGTTTGCATGGTGGACTTCCCTGGAGTCACGATGGACCAATTCCAACCTGGGATCAGCAGACCCGGACAACGCCGATGATAAACACTTGCTTGACCTTCGTCTACCCGTCGACGAGAATCGGGGCGATTTCCGCGAGATTTTCCTCCCCCCGGAGTTTCCGTAACGTTCACGGCTCGGGCGGGGACCGGTCCATTTTTCGGCCAAGAAGCGCATTTGGCCGCGGGACGTAAGGCCGAAAACATGGACCTGTCCCCTTGGCACTGCCCCGTGAACGGTTACCACTTGCCCGCGCCTTCCTGGGAGCCAGCCAACATGCACCGGTATTCGCAGATCACTCGGCGTTCACTAGAGCCGGTGAAACAGCGTTCATGGAGAGCAAAGAACCCGGATCATTCCTCCCTCATGGCGCCCGCCGCGATCGCCATGACCGTGGCGCTCCTGTCTCCCCTTGCTTCCCGGGGAGTTGCCGCGGGCGAGCCGAAGCCACAGGCAAATGCGGTGCAACAAACCGGCACGGCCGATCGTTTCGGCGCCGTCGAGGCGGCGGGCCTGCGTTGGCTGCACTTGAGTAGTCGCCACGGCGATCTGCCCGTGCCAACAACCTCCCGGCAGCAGACCGCCGCGGTGGTGGCAGACCTCGACAAGGATGGGCTGAACGACTTCGTGCTCGCCTTTCGTGAGAGAGGGCCGGCCCTGGTGTGGTACCGTAGGACCAAGAGCGGATGGGATCGTTACGTGATCGAGAAGGATTACCTTCCCATTGAGGCGGGCGGAGCGGTCTGCGACATCGACGGCGACGGATATCCGGACCTCGTCTTCGGCGGCGACTGGCAAAGCAACAAGGTCTGGTGGTGGCGGAATCCGGGGAAGGATTGGAAGCCCGACGTGCCCTGGGAGCGCCACACCATCAAGCACAGCGGCGCCACCCAGCACCACGACCAGTGCATGGCCGACTTCAAAGGCACGGGCAAACCGCAACTGGCCTACTGGAACCAAAATGCCAGAACGCTTTTCGTCGCCGACATCCCGCCCAATCCGCGGGAGGTGGAGGAGTGGCCCGCCGAGCGGGTGTTCTCCGGCAGCGCCGGCGAGGGTTCCGGCCCGTACCCCGAAGGCATGTCGGCCTTCGACGTCGACGGCGACGGCAGGCCCGAGCTGCTGGCGGGCAATCGCATCTTCAAGTACCTGGCCAAAGGCAAATGGTCTGCTACGAAGATCGGCGACATCGGCGGTTTGATCTTCGCCGGCCGGTTCATCAAGGCTGCCAGGTACCCGCAGATCGTCATCGCGCCCGGCGACGGCTCGGGACCGGTGAAGTGGTACGAGTGCAAAGGCAGTCCGCTGGACTCCAAGAGCTGGATCGGGCACGACCTGGTCGGGCGGACGATGATCCATCCGCACTCTCTCCAGGTGGCCGACATCGCCGGCGACGGGAATCTCGACATCTTCGTCGCGGAAATGGCCAAATGGAGCGAAGGCAAGAAAGAACCCGACAATCCCCAGGCCCAGGCCTTCATTTTCTACGGCGACGGCAAGGGCAACTTCCGCAAGACGGTCTTCCAGACGGGCATGGGCTTCCACGAAACCTGCGTGGCGGACCTCAATGGCGATGGGAGGCTCGACATCCTCAGCAAACCGTACAACTGGGATACGCCCCGGGTGGACGTATGGCTCAACCAGGGGCCTGCCCGGACCCCCTGAAACTGTCTTCCGGAAGATAGAGCATCCGGCCGCAGGACTTGCAAAGCACGGGGCGCGAGAGCATCAACTCCGCGACGACGTTGACAGGAGTGTGGTGGTGGCAGCCGCCGCAGACGCCGTCGGTGACCTGGGCCAGGGCATCGACCCCCTTGCCGCGGACCACGCGGCGGTAGTGCTCGCGAAAATCGCCGGGCAGTTCCTCCTCGGTCTGCCGATGCTCCTGCTCCAGCCGCCGCACGTCGGCTTCCAAGAGCGGCTTCTGCTGGGCGATCTCCGCCAGGGACTTGTCGGCCTGCTTCCTGGACCGGGCCAGGGCTGCTTCGGCCTCGTGGGCCTGGGCCTGAAGTTTGTCGAGCTTGTCCATGGCCTCGATGATCTCGTCTTCCAGCACGCTGTTGGTCATTTCCCCTGCGGCGATCTCCTCCTTCAGGGCCGAGAATTCGCGGTTGGTGCCGGCCTGGCGAAGCTGCATGCGGCGTTTCTCCAGGCTCGACTCGTTGCTGGATAGCTGGAGCTGTTTGGCGTCGGTCGCCACCCGCAACTTCTTGGCCTCGTCGTGCAGCGCGGCGGCCTGGGCCTCGAGCCGGGCAAGGTTGGCCTGGTGAGCTTGGGCGATGCGGGGGCCGCGGCCCAATCGCTCTTTGAGATCGCCGAGCTGCTGGAGGATGCGGTGCAGGGTCCGCAGGGTCGCGGTTACGACGTTGGTTTGCTCTGTCATCAGTCTTTATTCCCGGTTGACAAAAAAAGCCGCTGGCCGGTGCGGCCAGCGGCTTGACCTCGCGCCCAGGTCAGCCGGCGACGCGCTCGAGGAATCCTTTGAGTTGCTCGCTGCGGACCGGATGTTGCAACTTGCGGACCGCCTTGGCCTCGATTTGCCGCACCCGCTCGCGGGTGACCTTGAAGATCCGGCCCACTTCCTCCAGGGTGTAGGTGTAGCCGTCTCCCAGGCCGTACCGCAAACGGATGATCTCCCGCTCGCGGTAGGTGAGCGTCTTGAGTAGGGCTTCGATTTTCTCGCGGAGCATCTCATTGGTGGCCGCCTTGTCGGGCCGGGCGATGCCGTCGTCCTCGATGAACTCCCCGAAGCAACTATCCTCGCTCTCCCCGACGGGGCGATCGAGGCTCACGGGATGCCTGCCCATGTTCAGCACCCGGCGAGTTTCGTCCAGGGTCAGCTCGGCCGCCACGGCCGTTTCTTCTGTTGTCGGCTCTCGCCCCAATTCTTGCAAGAGCCTGCGGGAAGTATTTTTCAGCTTGCTGAGCACGTCGATCATGTGTACCGGGATGCGAATGGTGCGGGCCTGGTCGGCGATGGCCCGGGTGATCGCCTGGCGGATCCACCAGGTGGCGTAGGTGGAGAACTTGTACCCGCGGCGATACTCGTATTTGTCCACCGCCCGCATCAGGCCCGTGTTGCCCTCCTGGATCAGGTCCAGGAAGCTCAGCCCCCGATTGCGGTATTTCTTGGCGATCGAGACCACCAACCGCAAGTTGCCGCCGGAGAGTTGCCGCTTGGCCTCTTCGTAGTGGAGGTACTGCTGGTGCATCACGTCGCAGCGACCGCGGAGGCTCCGCGGGCTTTCCTGGACGCTGATCATCAGGTTGCGGAGCTCCTTGCGGAGGTTGGCCCGCTCGTCCATCAAGGCCGGTCCATGTTGCAAGGCATCGAGCCGGCGGCGGATGGCGTTCATACGGTCGGCGGTCTCCTCCATCTGCCGCATGATCGATTGCACGCGGCGGGTCCGCAGGCTGAGCTCCTCGACGAGGGTCAGCGTCTTGCGGCGGCGGCGGATGAACCGTTTGCGGGCGACCGCCCCTTGGTCGCGGGGCGTTCGCCGGCTGATCAGCCGGGTGAAGTCCTGGTCGTTGGCCGCTACCAGGTTGGTCAGCGTTTGCAAGTTTTGCGGCATGCGGCCCATGATTTGCTCTTTGGTCAGCCGCTCGGTGAGCGAGACCTTGATCGTGCGATCGAAGGGGAGGATCCCTTTATGGACCTTGGTAAGGATGTTCACCGTGTTCCGCATACCCAGGCTGCAGCCCAGCAGGGTGCGGCGGAATCGCTTGCGGGTGACCTCGATCTTCTTGGCCAGGGCGATCTCTTCCTCCCGCGACAAGAGCGGGATCTCGGCCATCTGGCTGAGGTAGAGGCGGATGGGATCGTTGCTCCACTTGCCGACCTCGTCCGGGGCCAGCCGCAAGGCGGCCTCCGCGAGACGGCCTTCCGGGAGGTCGTCGATCGGGCCGGAACCTGGCCTGGCTCGATGGGGCCCGCCGGGGAAAAGCTCGAGGAACTCCGTCTCCGGGGCCTCGTCCATCAGGTTGATGCCCCGCTCGTCGAGGGCCAAGAGCAGATTGTCGAGCTTCTCGGGGTTCATCGCTTCGTCGGGCAAGTAGCGCGTGACCTGGTCGTAGGTCAGGTATCCCTTGGTCTTGCCCTTGGCGACCAATTCCTGCAAATCCTTGTCGAAAAGGTCCACCTGGAAACTCCTTTCGCGCCCTCCTGGCGCGCTGGGGGTCAAGGACGTTTCGATCGTCTGCCCGCCGTTCCAACGGCCGAACTCGGGCGGCCATGGCAACGGCCTGTCCAAGGACAAGTCCGCCGCTTCCTTGTAGGGCGCCTGGGCGGACTAAGGTCCGCCCTATGAACTTGCGCAGGGACAGCGACAACGATCCGGCCGGGCGCGGTCCTACCCCTCCGTGGGATTGGATATGCCGTGCCTGGCCCGCTGTTGTTGGAAGTGCCGCTCCAACATGGTTTTCTGCTGGCTCTCGTCGTCAGTCTGACGAAGGGCCCCGGCATCCAGGGCCAGCCGCTTGTCGCTTTGTTGAATCCTCCTTATCAGGTCCTCGAGCAGCGCCTCGGGCTTGGTAGTACCCTTGGCACGCCCCGTTTCGTCCAGATCGACCAGCAGGCTCTTCAGGGCCTTCTCGTCGAACTCCAACATCAGCCGCTCGAACGTGGGCAGGATTCCCTCGTCCGCCAGTCGGCAACAGGCCGCGTAGATTGCCCGGCATCCCTGATGGGCCAATTGCTCGGGCCGGATCTCGTCCCGGACCACCGCCACACACTGCGGATGCCCGACGAGGATCTCCAGCAATTCCCGCTGAAACGGATCGATCGGCCCGGCCGCCGTGTCCGCCTCGCGCTCGGGCGCCGCACCAGGCGCCCGGGAGCGGGAGAGCGTTTCCGCCGGTCCGAGCGACGAAGCTCCGTGAGCCGCGCCCGGATCTTTTCCTCCGGAATGCGCGACTTCTGCGCCAGTTTGCCGAGCACCATCCACTCCCGGTTCTGCCGTTCGGTCGAGATCCCGTCGCCCGCGCCGGGCGCCCGGGCGATCACCGCCAGCAGCCGCTCCACCGCCCGGTAGACGGCGTCCAGGTCGCGCTGGACATCGAGCCCTTCGGTGGCCGTCTGGAAGGCATGGTCCAGGGCGTCCACCGCGCGGGTCGAGAGCAGGTCCGTTAGGGCGTCGGTGCCGTAGGCCTCGAGAAACTCCGCCGGGTCCATCTCCTCCGGGAGCGTGAGGATCCGCAAGTCGGCTTCCCGGGCCACGAACAACTCCAGCACTTCGTTGGTCCGCCGCTTGCCGGCCGCGTCGCCGTCCAGCACCAGCACGATCTTGTCGACGAAGTGCTTGAGGTTGCGGATGTGATGCTCGTTCAAAGCCGTGCCCAGCACCGCCACCGCGTTGGCAAAGCCATACTGGTGGGCCACGATACAGTCCGTGTAACCCTCCATCACCAGCGCGGTGCGGCTCTTGCGCATCGCGTCGCGGGCCACGTCCAGCCCGTAGAGCAGGCTGCTCTTGGCAAACAGCGGCGTCTCGGGGGAGTTGACGTACTTGGCGGGACTGGTCGAGCCACTCTCGGGAAGGACCCGGCCACCAAAGCCCACCGGCCGATTGAGCGGGTCGCGGATCGAGAACAGCACCCGGCCGCGGAACCGGTCATAAAGCTTCTCACTGGACTGCGAGCGGGCCAGGATGCCGATCGTCTCCAAGATCTGCGAGCTGATGGAAGCCTCCTGGGCCTGACGCAGGATCCAGTCCCAGGCCGGCGGCGAGTAGCCCAGATGAAACGTAGCGATACTCTCCGGCGTCAACCGCCGTTGGCGGAGATACTGCCGGGCCGGCTCGGCCTCGGGCGCCGAGAGTAGGCACTGGTGGTACTTGGCTTCGGCCCAGGCCATGGCCCGGTAGAGCACTTGCTTGCGATCGCCGGAGGAGACTTTGGCCGGGCCGGCGTGGCCGCCGGGGCTAACCGACATGCGATCGTTGGCCCCGGCGGCCACGCCGGCTGCGCCGGACGAGGGGGCGGTCGTGGGGCCGTGCTGCCCGCCGCGGCCGGGTCGAAGCGCGATACCCGCCCGTTCCGCCAACATGGCCAGGGCCTCGGGGAAGGTGACGCCCTCCATCTTCATCACGAAGCTGAAGACGTCGCCGCCGATGTCGCAGACCCAGCACTTGAACGACTGCCGCTCGGCATTGATCTGGAGGCTGGGCCGGGTGTCATCGTGCCAGGGGCAGAGCGCGACGTAGCCGCGGCCCTGGCGGCGGAGCTGGACATACTTGCCCACGAGATCGACGATGTCGATCGCCTGTCGAACCTGTTCCTTGGCATCCAGCGACGCGTCAAATGACACCGTCAGCTCCCGTGTGTCGAGATACGCGAAATCCCTTCCGCGACGGCGGACACTGGGTCGGCAACTCCCTTTGCCACGCACGGTGATTGCGTGAGGCCCTCATTATAAAAAAACACGAACCGATGTCAAGTAGGTCAAAGGGGGGGTGTTTGTAGGCAAAGATCGAGGTCTGGGACGCGTCTGGCCTGATGAGTCTTGACGATCAACTTGAGTAATCGTGCGCCCTCTCCACCACATCCTAACCCGAAGCGTAAGCGAGGGAGGGCCAACGCCTTCCCTCGCTTACGCTTCGGGTTACGTTGGCCGAGTATGCCTAACTTGTCCGTCAAAGCTCATTAGGGAACGCCCTCCGTGGCGTTCCCCACAGAGAGAAAGCGTGTGCCAAATCTTCCCATGGGCGGTATAATCGCCAATTTGGCGATATGCGAGAACGGAGCGAGGCATTCGATGAGCGATTGGTGCGGAGCGGTTGGCGTGCTAGCGGTGCTGGCAGGGATGTGTTGTCTGGCGGGCTGTTCGGACGACTCGCCCCCCGCCGACCCGCCGGAGACTCACGCCGACACGGCGGCCAACAGCGATACGGCGGCCAAAAGCGAAACGGCAGCCAAGAGCGACACGGCAGCCAAGAGCGACACGGCAGCCGCGGACTCGGGCAAAAAGGACTCGGACGCAAAGCCCACCTCGGGCGATAACACGGCGGCGTCCTCGTCGGGCGAGAGCGCCTCGGCGCTGCCGCCGGCCCTGGAGCCTGCCAAGCCGGCCGGCGAGCAGCCGGTGATCGAGCTGGTCAAGCCCCAGACCGAGAAGCCCTTCGTGCTGGAACTGTCGCCCGGGATCACGATCCAGTTCGCGTGGATTCCCCCGGGCGAGTACACGATGGGAGACGGCAGCAGCGAGCTGGCCCCGCACCGGGAGTCCGTCGAGCCGTTTTACTTGGGCGTTTACGAGGTGACCCAGGAGCAATGGACGGCCGTGATGGGCACCAACCCGAGCCTTACCCGGGGCCCCAAGTATCCCGTGGAACGGCTCAACTGGAGCGACTGCCGGGCGTTGGTCGGCAAGATGAACGAGAAATACGCCGACTCGGGCATGAGATTCGACCTGCCCACCGAGGCCCAATGGGAATACGCTTGTCGCGCGGGGAGGTCGATTACATCCAACCCCAGCGATGCGCGGGACCAGATCGAAGAGTTCGCCTGGATGGGGCGGAACGCCCACAGCGACATGCACGCGGTCGGTCAGAAAAAGCCCAACGAATGGGGCCTCTACGACATGCAGGGCAACGTGGCCGAGTTCTGCGCCGACGTCGTGCAAGGCACTACGGCGGACGGCGAAGAATGGCACGTGGTCCGCGGCGGCAACATCCGTAGCGGCTTCTCCGAGTGCCGCTCCGTATCCCGTTTTCCGCGGCGGACCGTCGTCCCCCTGCGGCAGGACGGCGTCCGCTTGATGTGCGTGCCGGCCAAATAGCGCGAAAAGCGACTCTTACGACTCTTACCGTCGGGCTTCCTTCAACTTCTGCTCGGCGCGGTCGAGCGACTCTTTGGCTTCCCGTTTCACACCGTCGTTCTTGGAGACCTCGAGCACCTTCTGCATGGCGGCCCGGACGGCCTCGGGCTGCTGTTCGCGGATTTCGTGGCCGATGCGGACGGCGGCGGAACAGGCTTCCTCTCTCAGGGCTGCATCGTCTAGGTAAGGTACGACCGCCTGGAGGGCCAGCAGATGGCGGACTTCGGCCAGCCCGCCCAGCGCCTGTCTCTTCTCCTCGGGCCGGGCGGCGGTTTGCAAGCCCGCGGCGAGCATCTTGGCCCGCAGCTCATCCGGGCGGTCGGAGCGGATGCAGCAGACCCGGATGTATCCGCGAATGGCCAACACGCGATGGGTCTCGCCGGCGGCGCTTCGGGCGACGCCCAGGAGATCCTCCGCGACCGTGGCGTCGGGCCACTCGGTCATCGCGCGGATCGCCGCGTCCTTGACCTTCTCGTCGCTACCCTTCACGGCCCCGCGCAGGCACTCCAGCGACTTCTGCCCGCCGATCCGGCCCAACACCACCAGCAGCGAAAGCTTCGCAGGACCGCTGGACGAGCCAACGGCTTGGAGGATCGGCTCGCAACGGGTTTCGATGTCCTGAACGCGATCGGCGATTTTCACCAGCGCGTCGGCAGCCCCGTTGCGCACTCCGTCGTCGGTGGTCTTCACGAGCACGGAGGTCAGCGCAGCCCGGGCCTCGGCCGGGGCCACGTTGCCCAGTGCCTTCAGCGACTCATTGCGGACTTCCCCGTCGGCGTCATCCACCGCCTTCAGTAGCGATCCCGTCGCGGCGACGACGTGGCGGGCCGCCAGCGCACGGACGGCCTCGACGCGGATCTTCGCATTCTTGTCCGTCAGAGCCGCCAGGATCGCCTGGGCAATGTCCGCGCCGGGCAGCGACTGGAGACTTTGCCGGGCCGCTTCCTGAGGCTCCCCGCCGCCGGCAGCGGCCTGCAACAAAAGCGGCACCGCCGAGGGATTGCCGACCGTGCCCAGACCGGCCAGCGCCGCCACCCGGACCGCCTCGTCGGCGTCTTTTGCGGCGGTGATGAAAACGGAGACGCTGCTCTTGTCGCCCCGCCGGGCCAGGGCCTGCAAGAGGGCCAGCTTGACCTCGGGCTTGGCCGTCTCCACCTGGGCGGCGATGGACTGCGTGACCTGGTAGTCCTTCAGCAGACAGAGGGCCTCGACGCAGGCGCCGCGGACCTTCACGTCGCTGTCGGCCAAGGCGTCGAGGATAATCGGCAGGTCGGCTGCGCTGCCCGCCCGGCCGATGCCGACAATCCCGGCACACTTCCCAGCGCCCTGGGAGGCGAGCATCTTCTTGTAGATGCTCAGGGCGGCGGCGCGCTCGCCCCGGGCGGCCAGGGCCTCGGCCAGTAGGACGCAACTGTCGGTGGCGATCCGCCTGGCCCTGGGCGTCCCGCGATTCATGGCCGACTCGATCGCCGGCAGCCCCGATGGGTTGCCGAGTTTCCCCAGCCCGATGACCGCGGCCGTGCGGACATCGTCGTCGCCGGAGGCCGCCTCTTGCAGCAGCGTGTCGAGGTTCGAGGGGTCCCGGCGTTCTGCCAAAGCGTTGATCAGCGCCACGCGCCAGCGCGCGTCGGCCGAGCCGACGGCCTTCTGCAGCGCCGTATTGGCTTCGTTGCTCGGGTTCTTCTGCAGCGCCCGGCGGGCCGATTCGCGGACCAGGGCGTCGTTGTCGGTCAGGAGCTGCGCGATCTGGGGCACGGCTTCCTGGCGGCCGATCCGTTCGAGTTGCCTTAGCATCCAGGCGCGTCCCAGGGGCCCTGACTGCGGTCCCAGCCGGGCGGCGATGGCCTTGGAGCAGGCCGCCCGATCCGCGTCGGCCCCGGGCCGGCTGGCACGGAAGGCGATCCTCTCCAGCATGGCCTGCGGGTCGTCGCGTTTGTCCGGTTTCTCGTTGCCCATATCAGGCATCAGGGCCTCCAGCACCTTGGCGTAGACCACGTCCAGTTGTTGGGGCGTCCGCGTGACGGCGGGCCTCTCCCCTGTCAGCTCCTGGGTAAGCTCGCCGACATTGACCTCCGCGGCAGGCAGCAGCGCGGCGGTCCCCAGAAGAATTCCGATCGCCAGCAAGCCCGTTTGGTAGCGTCTCATGCGTATATCCCTTTGCTCAAGCACCTGTAGGTTTTGACAGCAGACTCTTACAGCACCCACGGCGCCCGTTTCGGCCGGTTGATCCAGCGGTTGGCCTCCTCGTCGCCGACGATCACTTCCTGCACCGGATCGAACTTGATCGGCCGGCCCAGCCAGAAGGCGATGTTGGCCAGGTGGCAGGTGGCCACGGTGCGGTGGGCGATCTCGATGTCGCGGAAGGGGCGCTGGCGGGTTTTGACGCAGTGGAGGAAATCGCCGAAGATGCCGCCGTGGCCCTTGTAGTTGGGCACGTAAACCTCGGGCGGCGCTCGCCGCGGTCCGCGGCGGTCCGGGACCTCGCCCAGCGTGCCTTTGAAGGCCAGCGGTCCGCCGCCCCAGCTTCCGCCGAGGTGCATCTGGACGCCGTTGGCGTACTTGTAGGTCAACTGCTTGACCTCCTTGCCGTCCGGCGGGATGACTTCCACCGGCAGGGGTTTGTTGTACAACTGGCTGGCATACAGGGCGCCGCCGATGTGATGGGCGCCCCAGTCGGTCATGCCGCCGCCGGAGAAGTCGCGGCAGCCGCGCCAGTTGAAGGGGTGATAGGCCTTGTTGTAGGGCCGCCAGGGGGCCGGGCCGAGCCACATCTCCCAGTCCATCCACGCGGGCACGGGCTCCGCCGGCTGGAGCATTTCGCCGGACGGACCGCCGATGTCGACCCAGATCTCCTGGAGCTCGCCCACCGTGCCGGCCCACATCATGCGGTGGTACCAGTTGTAGTCCTCCCACACCCGCTGGCTGCCGCCGGAGAAGACGCGGCCGTAGCGGCGGGCCGTCTCGATCATGATCCGCCCTTCGCGGATGGTGAGCGTTTCCGGTTTCTCGCAGTAGACGTCCTTGCCGTTGCGCATCGCCTCGCAAGTGACCAGGGCGTGCCAATGGTCGGGCGTGGCACAGAAGACGGCGTCGATATCCGGCCGGGCGCAGAGGTCGCGGAAATCGGCGTAGTCGTCACACCCCTTGAAAGTGCCGCTGGCCCGCTGCTGGGCATAGCGTTCCTCGGCCCGCCGCTTGGCCCCCAGGCGCGACCGGGAGTCGACGTTGCAGACGGCCACCGCCTGGACCTCGGGGAACCCCATGAAACCGCCCATGTCGCCGGAGCCCTGGCCGCCCACGCCCACGAACCCCATGCAGATCCGTTGGCTGGGCGCCGGGCGCCCCGCGGCGCCGCGGGCCGATGCCGGGATGATATAGGGGGCCGCCGCAACGGCTGCCGCTCCCTTCAAAAACAGACGCCGCGTTACCCGCGACTGCTTCGTCGCCATGGAGGATCCTCCTGTGAGAGTGCTGGGGTGGGGCCATCGGTAGGCTTGTTGGGGCAGGTCGTGGTGGCTGTCACCACGTGGTTGAGCCTAAATACGCCGCCGGGCCCTGTCAAGCATCAGCCGAAAAATAATTGCCGCCCTCACGGACGGTTTCCTTGGCGTGCGTGGGGCGATAGTGGTATCCTGGACCAAGAAATTGATTGGCGGAATTCCGTAGGACGGATTGCTAATCCGTCCACGATTTCCGGACGGATTGGCAATCCGTCCTACAGGCAAGACAACCATGTGGAGAACAACCATGTGCCGAGTTGCCGCGATTCTCGTGATGTTGGCCTCGTCCGCAGCCCTTGGCGCCGAACGAACGGTTTGGCAGATCGGCAAGCCGGACCATGACTACTCGAAGTTTGCCTTCGCGGGCAACTACCAGGCTTACGCCGCGAAGTTCGGCGCAAAGCCGGTAGTCTTCGACGTTGGTCGCAGCGATCCGGCCCGCGACTGGCCCTTCATCCAGCCGGGTCCGGTGGATTTCTGGTCGCCCGCGGCGGGAAAGCCCTGGACGATCCGCTTCACGCTGCCGGAAGAGCCCCGCGGGATCTACAGGCTCCAGATCGACTTCGCCGACGTGCAGCAGCGGTTGCCGCCGCGGTACGTCGTGGCCATCGGCGACCGCGCGGGCACGTTCCAATTGGCTGCCGGCGGCGGCGACGCGTCGCTCACCGACCCGCGTGCCGGCAAACCCCAGAAGATCACCTTGACCTTGCCGGCCGCTTTCTTCCACCAGGGGGCCAATGAGATCCGCCTCGCTTGCGCCGAGGGCTCGTGGGTGCAGTACGACGCGATTACCTTGACCGGCGATGCGGAGGGCAAGCTGCCGCCGGCCGACGTGCAAAGCATTTCGGCCCGGCCTACGCCCTTTTCCTTCGCCGCAATGGCGAGGTGCGGCGGGCCGTGGACGTGAGCGTAGCACTGACCGCGCCGGCCTCGGAAGTAACGCTGCGGGCGGAGGCCACCGGGAAGACGGTCGAGCTGCCCGTCAAGCAGCTTGCGGCCTTCGGCTCGATCACCGAGGAGATCGGCGTGCCCGATTCCGCGACGCCGTTGGACGTGAAGCTCACCGCCGTCGTCGAGGGCCGCTCGAAGACGGCGACGATCCGCATCCCGCCGCAGCGGAAGTGGCGGGTCTACGTCGCCCCCAGCTCGCACACCGACATCGGCTATACCGACATCCAGCCGAAATGCGCCGAGCGGCACTGCCAGAACATCGACACGGCGATCGATCTGCTCGCGCGGTTCCCCGACTTCCGCTGGAACACCGAGGTCGCCTGGCAGGCGGAAAACTACGTCCATTCGCGTACCGGCCAGCGTCTGGCCGATTTCTACCGCTACGCCCGGGAGGGGAAGATCGGCATCCAGGCCCTGTTCTGCAACGAGCTCACCGGGCTCTGCTCGCCCGAAGAGGCCTGCCGCCTGACCTGGTTCGCCCACAAGCTCTCCCGTCAACAGCACATCCCTTACCTCAGCGCCATGATCAGCGACGTGCCCACCCAGGAGGCGTCGCTGCCGATGATCCTCGCGGGCGCCGGTATCCGCTATTTCAGCAGCGGGATCAACAACGATCGGGCCTACAACTTCACGCAGATGCAGAACAAGTGTCCCTGCTGGTGGGAAGGGCCCGACGGCAGCCGCGTGCTGATGATGTACACCTGGCAGTACGCCCAGGCCGCCCAATGGGCGCTGACCGAGAGTTTCGATCAGTCCCGCGCCCGCGTGCTGGAAAATCTCCGGCAGTACGAGGCCCGCGCCGATTACCCCTACGATGCCGTGTTCCTCCACGGGGCCGTGAGCGACAACCAGCCGCTGAATGTCCATCTGGCCGAGGTCGCCAAGCAGTGGAACGACCGCTATGAATACCCGAAGATCATCTTGTCGCACAACGCCGAGTTCTTCCAGTACATCGAGAAGAAGTACGGCGAGAAGCTCCCCGTTTACCGCGGCAGCGCGGGCACGTACTGGGAGGACGGCGCCGGCTCCTCCGCCCGGGAGACGGCCCTGGACCGCGCCAGCCACGAGCGGCTGGCCAACGGCGAGAAGCTGCTGGTGCTGGCCGATCGCATCGCGGCAGCGCATCGCTACAACGCCGAGGAGATGTACCGCGCGTGGCGGAACTGCATCCTCTACGACGAGCACACCTGGGGCGCGTTTTGCTCGATCAGCGAGCCGGACAAGGATTTCACCAAGGCCCAGTGGAAGATCAAGGCGCAGTACGCCGTCGACGCCGACAAGCAGTCGCGAGCGATCCTCGATCGGGGCATAGGCGGCCTGGCTTCGCTGGTGCGGACCGACGGGCCGGCGCTGGTCGTCTTCAACCCCTCGAGTTGGCCGCGGACCGACGTGGTTCGGGTCACGCTGCCGGCGGGCGTTGGCTCGGCCGATGCGGATGTCCCCTACGAGTTGACCTCCGAGGGTACGCTGCTTCTGGTCAAGGACGTTCCCGCCTGCGGCTATCGCGTGCTAAAGCTGCTCGCGCCTCGGGCCAAGATCGAACCGCGAGCCGGGTTAGCCCCGACGGTCACGACGAAGTTAGCCGTGGCGGGCACGCCGGCCCAGGGCAACGTCATCGAAAGCCGCTTCTATCGCGTCCGGTTCGATCCGCAGACGGGCGGCATCGTGAGCATCCGCGATAAGGAACTGGACCGGGAGCTTGTCGATCCCAAGGCGCCCTTCCAGCTCAATCAATACGTCTACGTGGCCGGCGGCAACAACGGCACGCGGATTGTGATGAACCCGAGCGCCCCGCGCCGAATTTGAAGCTCACCGGCTCCGGAAAAGCGACCGTGCAGCCGTTGCCTTGGCCGGCGCGGGCGAGTCGATGAGCGTCACAAGTTGCGCCCGATGACGCCCCACGTCACGAGCGAGGTCAACGTCTGGGACGACATCAAACGGATCGACATCACAAATAGTTTCACCAAGGAGCAGACCTACGCCAAGGAAGCCGTCTATTTCGCCTTCCCCTTCGCGGCCGAGAAGCCGACGTTCCGCTACGAGGCGCCGGCGGCGATCGTCAACGCCAACCGGGACATGCTGCCCGGCGCGTGCCTCGACTGGTTCACGGTGCAGCACTTCGTGGAAGTGGAAGGCCGCGACGCGACGATCGCCTGGGCGACCCCCGACGCGCCGCTGGTCTGCTTTCAGGACATCAACCGCGGCAAGTGGCAGACGCAGCTTCCCCTGACCACCGGCCACCTCTACGCCTACCTGATGAACAACTACTGGCACACCAACTATCTGGCCGGCCAGGGCGGCGACTACATCTTCCGCTTCTCGATCACCAGCCGGCCGAAGTCCGACAACGTGGCCTCGGCCCGCTTCGGCTGGGCCGCGTCGAATCCCCTGGTCGCCGTGGCGGTCAAGGCCAATTCCCCGGGACCGCTGCCGGAAGAGCCGACGAGCCTCATTTCCGTCGATGAGCCGGGCGTGATCGTCATCGGCGTCAAACAGGCCGACGAAGGCGGTGCGTTGGTGGTGCGGCTCTGGGAGATCACCGGGAAGGCGACCACGGCCCATCTGCGGCTGGACAAGCACATTCCCGCCGCCAAGGCCGTGGCCTGCAACCTGGTGGAAGAGCCCGAGGGCCCCTTGGCGGTCCAGGGCGGCGTGGTTAGCGTGCCGATCCGCGGCAGTGGCCTGGCCACCGTATGCATCGACGCGGCAGGCGAGGGCAAGTAACTTGACAAGGGGTCGTTGACCAGCGATGCTTATGTTTTTCTCGAATGGATTTCGGGTAGACGAGAAATGAGACCGTTTGGCGCCGTGTGTGCTATCGCCTTGGCGATTCATCTGGCCTTGGTTGGGGCTATCGTGGGCGAGGGTTGGCTGCTCCATTGGCTGTTTCCCTCGCTGAGCATTGGGACGAGCGTTGTCGTGGCCGCCGCCGTCATCATCGCCACGTTCCTGTTCTTCTTCCAGTTGGTAAGCGCTTTGCTGAAGTCTCCCTTCGCATTCGGGGCCCAGGAAGAAGCTGAGGAAGAGACGGAAGACGACGAGGAGGAGGACGAGGAAGACGACGACGAGCCCGATACGCCATCCGGTCGCCATATTTCCTCTCCGCTGCTGAGGCCGAGGGACCGCCGCCGCCGGAGACGCCGCTAAACCGCGTTTCTCACCACGCGAGGAGGATTTCCCAAAGAATGCCGGCAAAGGGCAGCATGGGCATTCTTGCCCGTGCGGCGCAGAAAGCACGGGCAAGAATGCCCATGCTACAACCAACCGGCGAGAAATACGGGGTAGGTACAAGGAATTGGACATGGCGTTGGCAGATCCCGGAAGAGCGGAAAAGGGGGCTGTCCCCCTGCTGCCGGCAAGGCGGCCGGCACGATGGCTGCCAGCCGTGGCGATGCTTTGGCTGGGCTTGGGAGGCCTGGGATTGACGCGGGGCGCAGCGGCGAGCCCGCCCGATGCGAAGGTCGCCGTAGCCGAGTCTTCCGCGGACAAGCCGGATCAGGAGGCCGCGCCCGCCGAGCAGGCCGACTTCGGCATGTTGCTGAAGGCCGATGGCGGCGGAGTCAAGAATGTGGTCGGCACCGTGACCGTCCCCGCCGACTGGCCGAACCAACAGCGGGTGCGGGTGGTCAAGCAAGAGATTCCGCCCGGCGCGACGGTCAGCTACAAGCTCATCGAGGACGTTGGCCGGCAGATGTCGGTCAAAATCCCCTGGCTGCCGCCGGGCAAGGAGGTCCGGGCGGTGGTCACCTTCGAGGTCCAGCGGCTGGCGGTCCCGCCGCTTAGCGAGGATGCGGGCCAGCTCACCTGCCCCGATGCGCGGACCGCGGGCCGAAAAATGGCGGTCTACTTCGCCCCCAGTCCCAAGATCGAAAGCGACGATCCCCAGGTCCGCAAGGCAGCCCAGGAGGCCGTCGGCCGATTGACCGGCGCGTGGGAAAAGGTGCAGGCGATCCACCAGTGGGTCCACAAGAACATCGTTTTCACCGGGGACCTGGAGAACGTGCAGACCTGTGGGCAAACCCTGCAGCTTCGCCACGGCGTCTGCGCGGAGCTGAACTCCTTGGCGATTGCCATGCTGCGGGCCTCGCGGCTGCCGGCCCGGCTGGTCCGCATCCCGGGCCACTGCTACTACGAGGTCTATCTGTTGGACGGCGAAGGCCGGGGGCACTGGCTGGCCGGCGATGCTTCGGCCCGCGACGCGATCGCGCCCGACGACCCCCCCGGCGGCATGATCCTGCAGAAGGGCGACAACGTGAGCGTCGTCGATCCGGGCACCCATCGGCGCGTGAGAGGGCGGATCCTGGCGGAGAGTGCCACCGGCACGCCGCAGTCGCCGGGGGTGCGGGTGCAGTTCCAGTCGATCAGCCCGGCCTTCAAGAAGCCAGCGGACCGCGACTCCCCCTCTCCCTCCGGGAGAGCGCCCGGGTGAGGGGGCATCAGACCCCGGATTGTTCAGGCGCCACACTAGGCGCGAAGCGCAAGCGAGGGAAGCACAACATCAGCAAGGATGAGCTGGAAACGCGCCCGATCCGGCATCACACCGAGCAGCGTGCCAGCTCTTTGAGCTTCCTGACAACGTTGTCGCCAGTGACAGGGGTCTGGCAGGAGAAGTGTTGGCAGAGAAAGAGCGTCGGGCCGGGAGCAGCGGGCTGCTTGCCCGCAAAGATCGCCGATAGCGCCGGACTCCGCAAGCCGGACGCGGCCGATGCGTCGCGGAAGGCGACGACCTTGTTGGGCAGGAACTGGCGCCCCAAAAAGGCCAGGGCGTCCGCGGTCGCCTGACGGTCTTCGCCGCCCAAGAGGACGATCTCCGCCGTCGGACCGAGGTCGAAGTCCAGGGCCAAGAGCAGTTGCCCGCTGCCCAGCGGCGACCGCTCCATCAGCGTTGCACAAGCCCGCAGCGACTGGCGGGCCGCCTCCAGGTAGTCGTCGCGGCCGCAGAGCTTTCCCAGGCGAACCAGCGCCATCGTGGCCAGGCCGCCGCCGCTGGGGACGGAGCTGTCAAGCATGTCCTTTTGCGCGCGATGAGCGACTCGTGGCCGGCGGCGGTGTAGAAAAAGCCGCCCTCGGCCGGATCGTGGAAGCGGCGGAGGATCTCGTCGGCCAGCGCGACGGCCTCGTCGATCCAGCACTCCTCGAATCGGGCCTCGTAGAGCGAGAGCAGGGCGTTGGCCAGGCTGGCATAGTCGTCCAAAAAAGCATCGAGCCGGGACTGGCCACCGCGCCAGACGTGAAGCAAACGACCCTCGCGACTCCGCAAAGCGGAAAGCAGGAACCGAGCGGCGCAGGCGGCCGCGTCGACATACCGCGGCTGGCCCAAGGCGGCGCCCGAGCGGGCCAGGGCGTCGATCATCAGGCCGTTCCAGCTCACCAGCACCTTGTCGTCCCGGCCGGGCCGCACGCGAGCCGCACGGGCCTCCAAGAGCCGGCGGCGGCTGGAGGCCAGCTCGGCCTCCAACTCCTCGACCGATCGGCCGAGGATAACCGCCGATTGGCTCGGGGTCTTGGACCGGTTGAGGATGTTGCGGCCCTCGAAGTTGCCCGGCTCGCTGACGTTGTAAACATGACAGAACGCATGGGCCGCCTGGGGACCAAGTACGGCCGCCACTTCGGCCGGCCTCCAGAGATAGAACTTGCCTTCTTCGCCTTCGCTGTCGGCGTCTTCGGTGCTGTAGAAGCCACCTTCCGGGGCCGTCATCTCGCGGAGCAGATAGTCCAGCGTCTCGCGGACCACCTGGGCATACTGGCCGTTGTGCGTGGCCTGCCAAGCTTCCAGGTAGGCGACCGCCAGCAGGGCATTGTCGTAGAGCATCTTCTCGAAGTGTGGCACCAGCCAGCGGGCGTCGGTGCTGTAGCGGTGGAAGCCGCCGCCGAGATGGTCGTAAATCCCGCCCGCGGCCATGCGGTCCAGGGTGGTCGTCACCATCGACAAAAGCGGCCCTTGGCCCGTGCGACGCCAGCTCCGCAAGAGCAGCCGCAGGTCCAGGGGGTGGGGGAACTTGGGGGCCGTGCCGAAGCCGCCGCAGTGCGGGTCGAAGGACCGGGCCAGGACCGCATCGGCGTTGCGAAGAAGCTCCGGGCCCGGTTCCGCGGCCGACGGCCCGGCCGACTCGCCGCCGAGGCGGACATCGCGGAGCAGTTGCGTGAGCTTCTCCGCGTGCTCGAGGGCCTGGTCGCGGCGGTTCTTCCAGGCGTCGGCCACCGCGCGGAGCACCTGGTCGAAGCCGGGCATGCCGCCGCGCGACTGCGGCGGCCAGTAGGTCCCCCCGAAAAACGGCTGCAAGGAAGGCGTGAGGAAGACCGACAGCGGCCAGCCGCCGCTTCCGGTCATCATCTGCACCGCCTCCATGTACAACTGGTCCAGCTCCGGCCGTTCCTCCCGATCGACCTTGATGGGAATGAAGTGCTCGTTGAGCAGCCGGGCGATAGGGCCGCTCTGGAAGCTCTCGTGGGCCATCACGTGGCACCAGTGGCAGGCCGAGTAGCCGATCGAGAGGAAGATCGGCTTGTCCTCTTCCCGGGCCCGCTCGAGTGCCTCCGCCGACCAAGGATACCAGTCCACGGGGTTGTCGGCGTGCTGCAATAGGTAGGGGCTGATCTCCGAGGAGAGACGATTCGACATACCTAAGCCCCAAGACTTTAATACGTGCTCTTGGGCTCCGGGAGAACGGCGATCACCGGTGAGGTGCCGCTCCAGCGGAAGGGGTAGGTGGCATTGTTAGAGGACCAGCGGGGGGAATAGTCGCTCTCATAGGGATCGGTGGTGGCCATCGGCCGCGTGTTCGACAGCCCGAACCACTGCCGAGAGGCGAGCCGACCCTGACGCTGTTGGGCACGGAACTCCGCCTTCTCGCGGACGGCAAGCCTGGCATCCAGGTCTGGTAGGTGGCCCTGTGTCTCGGGTTTCGGCGCCAGATCGCCTGGTGATACGGGACCCACGATCGTTAGCTTGGCCGAAGGCTGGCCGCTGGCCGGCTTCTGTCCCCAAGCGGGGGATGACGTAACCAAGAGAACCAAGGGAAGAACCATCACCAGCCGCTTCATAGCATACCTCCTAACGGAAACGGGAAGGTCCGTCAACGAATTATATCGGCGACAGACAGCCAGAGAGTTTAGGCCGAGTTTGCCGGATTTGCCGAATGCCCGGCCTTTCAGGCCACAGGCATCCGCCAGACCCTGAGGAAGCCGCGGTAACTCGACGTTCCACCATCGACCGCCAGGATGTAGAGCAATCCCCCCTTTGGATCGGCATTCTGCCAGACGGCGATCGAGCGTCGCTGCGTCACAGGCCTGGGGGTTGCCGGTGGACTGTTTGGAAGGGCTGGAAGACTGGACCGAAGATGGACCACATAGAGCGTCGCACGGGTTCCGTCCGGCAGGGTCAGATCGTAGGCAATCGCCTTTCCCCCCAGCAAACCGGGGACGTTTCGCCACCGCATCCCCGAACTGGCGACCACATCCCGGCTCATGGGGAAAGCCTGCAACAGAGCCGAGGGCGAGACGGGCTGTCCCGCGGGCTTCTGCTCCAAGTCGGTCTGGAACTGGTCGATCGCTTTCGCCTGGATCTCGGCTAGGGAAAGCGCGTGAGTGCGAAAATTGGGCAAAAAAGCCAGGAAAATCGCAGCGGCCGCGGTGAGTGCCGCCACGCCGAGAATCGCCCAACGACGACGCAACCGCCAGCCCGCGGTTTCGGCAGGAACCTGAGTTGCCTCGACCTGGCGGGCTTCCGCAAGCCGCACGAGCAGACGATCAGCCAGCCCTTCGGGCACGGCCACGTCCCGGAATGCGACGCCGATCGCCGCGTCCGTCTTCTGGACCCGCTCGAAGGCCTCCCGCAACGGGGCATTGCCGGCCAATTCGGCCGCAAGGAAGGCCAGATCGGGCTGCAAAAGGTCGTCGCTCTGGGGACGGCAGGCCTCGATGGCTTCGATCAGGCGAGGATCGTTGATGGGCTCGTCGGTCACGGCTCTATCCTCTACGCCCGCTCGAAATGGCAGGACGCGGGGCGCTGGCCGGCTGCCCCGGCGGGGCGCTGGCGGGCTGCCCGTCGGCGGGAAACAACTCGTTGCGGAGATAGCCCTTGGCACGAGCCAGCCGACTCATCACCGTGCCCATCGGCAGGCCAAGTTGCTCGGCAATCTCGCGATACGAGGCGTTCTCAAAATAAAACATCGTCAACACTACCCGGCATCTCGCCGGCAAATCGTTGATCGCTGCCTGGAGCCGCCCGGGTTCCACCAACACCTCCCTCCGCGGAGCCGCCTGGAGGGAATCCATGTTCAAGTTCAAACTGGCCGCGGGCAGGGGCCGGCGTTTTCGACAACTCTTGAGAAAGCAGTTCCTCAAGATCGCAAAGAGCCACGCTCGAACCCTTTCCTGCTGGCGAACCTGGGCAAGTTTCCGCTGGGCGTTGAGGAACACCTGTTGCGTCAGGTCTTCGGCGTCCGGCACCGAGCCCGTCAAACGGTAGGCATACCGATACACTGCCTGGTGATGTTCGGCGACCAGTTGTGCGATTTCCATCGCGGCACGATCATCGACCATGGCTGGCTCACTGTAAGTAGGAGACCTGCCGGGAGGGAGTTATTCCCAAGGATGGGCGAAAAAGCCTCCCGGCGCGTCCATTTGGCGAAATTCTAAGTCTTGAAGGAATAAATTCCCAGGGGTTGTCGTCTATATATTCGGCCAACCTATTGGCAGGAATGGTTCCTGCCCCCCCGCCTGGTGTCTCTCGCCGCCGCAAACGAAAGGGATAAGATGAGGAGTTTCGCGCTATCTCTCCTGCTACTGAGCCTGGGGCTGTTCTGCCTGGGCTGCCAACAAGAGCCCACCAAGGAGGGCACGCCCGAGGGCAAGCCCGCCGCCGGTGCCCCTGCCGAGAAGGCCGGTGAGACTCCGGCTGCCGCTCCCAAGACCGAAGAGAAGAAGCCTGAAGAGAAGCCCGCCGAGGCTCCCAAGACCGAAGAGAAGAAGCCTGAAGAGAAGCCTGCCGAGGCTCCCAAGACTGAAGAGAAGAAGCCTGCGGAGAAGCCCGCCGAGGCTCCCAAGACTGAAGAGAAGAAGCCTGCGGAGAAGCCCGCCGAGGCTCCCAAGACGGAAGAGAAGAAGCCTGAAGAGAAGCCAGCCGAGGCTCCCAAGACTGAAGAGAAGAAGCCTGAGGAGAAGCCGGCCGAGTCTCCCAAGACTGAAGAGAAGAAGCCTGAAGAGAAGCCCGCCGAGGCTCCCAAGACTGAAGAGAAGAAGCCTGAAGAGAAGCCCGCCGAGGCTCCCAAGACTGAAGAGAAGAAGCCTGAAGAGAAGCCCGCCGAGGCTCCCAAGACTGAAGAGAAGAAGCCCGAGGAGAAGCCCGCCGAGGCTCCCAAGACTGAAGAGAAGAAGCCTGAGGAGAAGCCGGCCGAGGCTCCCAAGACCGAAGAGAAGAAGCCTGAAGAGAAGCCGGCGGATAAGTAGGCCGAGAGCTTGCGGACGGTTCGGTTAGGTGTCTGGCGAGCTACAACATGTAGAGTGGGCTTTAGTCCACCTGCATGATGCGCACGTCGGACATGCGGTGGACTGGAGTCCATCCTACCGAAATTCGCAGCTTTCCAACAGCGATTACCTAGGAAGGGCGTCCGCGCGACGCCCTTCCTTTTTCTTGGGTATAGGGTCGCTGCTGGGTGTAGGGGGCGAATTCGCGTAGTGGAACTCGCTGCGCTCGACCCACCCTACCTCCCATCGCTTACAATACCAGATGGTCTTGTGCGGGCTTGGGCCGGCTGGGTGGCTGGCTTTGGCAGGCTCCTCCTCAAGCACGGAGGGTGTGCGTGTTTCAATTAGTCAGTCCCTTTGAGCCGGCCGGCGATCAGCCGCAGGCCATCGAGGCCTTGGTTGCTGGTCTTGGGACGGGCCGCAAGCACCAGGTGTTGATGGGGGTCACCGGGTCGGGGAAGACCTTCACCATGGCCAACGTGATCCAGGCGGTCGATCGGCCCACGCTGGTCATGTCGCACAACAAGACCCTGGCCGCGCAGCTCTACAGCGAGTTCAAGGGGTTCTTCCCCCACAACGCCGTCCATTACTTCGTCAGCTACTACGACTACTACCAGCCCGAGGCCTACATCCCCCAGCGCGACATCTACATCGAGAAAGACGCCTCGATCAACCAGGACATCGACCGCCTGCGGCTGGCGGCCACCAGCGCCCTGGTCAGCCGGCGGGACGTGATCATCGTGGCCAGCGTCTCCTGCATCTACGGCTTGGGCTCGCCGGAAGACTATCGCCAGATGATGGTGGGGCTGCGGGTGGGGCAGGTGGTCGAGCGCGACTCGATGCTCTCGCGGCTGGTCGACATCCAGTACGAGCGGAACGACGTGGCCTTCGAGCCGGGCAAGTTCCGCGTGCGGGGCGACTGCGTGGAGATCTTCCCCTCCTACGAGGAGTTCGCCTATCGCATCGAGTTCTGGGGCGACGAGGTGGAGCAGTTGGCCTGCATCAATCCCACCAGCGGCGAGGTGATCCAGCGGCAGCAGGAGCTCTACATCTACCCGGCCAAGCACTTCGTCCTGCCCGACGAGCGGATCGCCAAGGCCATCGAGGAGATCCGCGAAGAGCTGGACGAGCGGTTGGAGCTGTTCCGCAAGCAGGGCAAGCTGCTGGAGGCCCAGCGGCTCAGCGCCCGCACGCGGTTCGACCTGGAGATGATGCAGGAGGTGGGCTACTGTCCGGGGATTGAGAACTACAGCCGTCCGCTTTCGGGGCGGCCGCCGGGGTCGGCCCCGGACACGCTGTTCAGCTTCTTTCCCGACGATTTCCTGCTCATCGTCGACGAATCGCATGTCTCCGTGCCGCAGGTCCGCGGGATGTTCGCCGGTGACCACAACCGCAAGGTGACCCTGGTCGAGCACGGCTTCCGGCTGCCCAGCGCCTTGGACAACCGGCCGCTGAAGTTCGACGAATGGGAGAAAAAGATCCGCCAGGTGATCTACGTCTCGGCCACGCCGGGCCCCTACGAGTTGGACCAGACCGGCGGCCAGACGGTGCAACAGGTGATCCGGCCCACGGGACTGCTGGACCCCGAGATCGAAGTGGCCCCCGCCCGCGGGCAAGTGCCGCACCTGCTGGACGAGATCCGCCGGCGGGCGGCCGCGGGAGAAAGGGTGCTGGTCACCACGCTCACCAAGCGCCTGGCCGAGGACCTGGCCGATTACTTCAGCAAGCAGGACGTGCGCTCGAAGTGGCTGCACAGCGAGCTGGACGCCTTCGAGCGCGTCGAGCTGCTGCGGGATCTCCGCCTGGGGGAGTTCGACGTGCTGGTGGGCGTGAACCTGTTGCGCGAAGGGCTCGACCTGCCCGAAGTCTCGCTGGTGGCGATCCTCGACGCCGACAAGGAAGGCTTCCTGCGGAGCGAGACCTCGCTGATGCAGACCATCGGCCGCTCCGCCCGCAACGTCAACGCCAAGGTGCTGCTCTACGCCGACAGGGTGACCGACTCGATGCAGCGGGCGATCGAGGAGACCCGGCGGCGGCGCAAGCTGCAGGAAGAGTACAACCGCCGCCACCACATCACGCCGGAGACGATCCGCAAGAACATCCTGGCGGGGATCGAGTCGCTGGCCGCCGCCCATGCCCAGTCCAACGCGGCGGTCGGACGCGGCGACCAGTCGCTCTACATCACCGAGGAATACCTGGCCGAGCTGGAGGCCGAGATGATGGCCGCCGCCGAGTCCCTGGAGTTCGAGCGGGCGGCCGCCCTGCGGGACCGCATCCAGCAGATGCGCCAACAGATCGGCCAGCGAATCGACGCCGCCGAGATCCACCACGCCACCCGCCAGCAGCGCGGCAAGCGCCGCCACAAGGGCCCCGGCCCCTCCGGCCGGATTCCCAAGCCGGAGAGGTAGTGCGTGCATCCGTACTCCTCACGCTCCGCGTGAGGTCGTTCGCGTCGGGGCAGCGTGAGGGGCCGCCATAGAAGGATTCCTCTCCTCCTCTTGCACCTCGGCCTAGCACGTTCGACAACGTGTGGGCGTGTCAGGCGCGGTAACGACAACGGGAAAAGGACCGGGGCGTTGTCGATGTGGACTATCGAGCGCCCCCGGCTTTTCCTTGGCGCCTGATTGCACCTCGGTTTCCCCTTGATTAGAATGGTAGGCACCCTGCTCGATGGAGGGTACGGACGGGGAAGGAGAAGGCGCGAAGCCGATCTTGAGCTTGATGATCCATTTCGAACGATGGCGCACGTGAAGGCCCGTTATGACCACCATTCATGGGAGTGCCGCGAGATGAAATTGACCTGTCCTTACTGCCAAGACGGTCTCGCGTACGACCCCCGTCAGGCCGGCAAATCCGTCGTCTGCACCTTTTGCAAGCGACCAGTCCTCGTTCCTCAGCTTCAGGCCCTGCCAGCCGAGTTGCAGGAGGAATACCGGCAGGAGCAACTCAAGCTCGCCGGGAAGCGGGAGGCCGAGCAGCGAAAGCAGCAGGAAGCCGAACAGCGCAGGCGGCAAGCCGAGGAAACGCGGAGACGCGACGAAGCGGATCAAGCCCGCAGACGCGAAGAAGCGGAAAGATTGGCACTTCAGCGACAGGCCGCCGAACGCCAGCGGGCGGAACGCGACCGGCAAGTGCGGACGGAATGGAACTCGCAAGTGCAGGCCGCCACAAACATGGTCCCCGAAGAGGATGCCGTCAAGAATCGTTACCCCGCCCTGCGAACGATTGCGAGCGCGATCAAGGTCATCGCCATTACACTCATCGTTATCATAGGGGTGGGCGGGAGCGTGGGCGGGCTGGCTACCTTCGCAGGCGGTAGTCCGGTGATAGGGATGCTCACCGCCGCATGGGCGGTGGTGGCCAGCGTTCTCGTGTGGATGTTCTACTTCGCGTTGGCAGAATTGATTCTCCTTGCGATTGACGTAGCCAACGACATTCGCATCAATCGCCTCTTGCTCAAGGGAATGCGATACCATCCAAGAGAGGACGCGGCGGCGCCGTTTCAGAACACGAACTAACGGCAACGAGCAAGCCGGTGGCGCCGGGCGACATCAGGACGGGGAAGCTTATCAAGCAACGAGGCGGACCTCCGTACTCCTCACGCTCCGCGTGAGGTTCGTTGCGGCGGGAGTAACGCGACAGGCCGGGAAGGCGCGGAGGAGGGTGCGGAGCAAGGCCCTCCAGGCCGCAGGCACGTCGGGAAGTCGAGATTGGAAGAAAAGGACCTCACGCGGAGCGTGAGGAGTACGTTGGGGAGCACGGGGAGGAACACGGATTATGTCGCCAAAAAGAGACGAGGCGGGTTCGTTCTGGCTACCGCAGTGCTTCGATCCTCTCGAGGAACGCACCATAATCCGGCGGAAGCTCCCGCATTGGTCGCAGGCGGGAGCCGTCTGCTTCATCACCTGGCGAACCTGGGACTCGATGCCAGCGGCGGTTATCCGGGCATGGATGGCCGAGCGCGATGGGTGGCTGCGACAACGGGGAGTTGACTCGGCTGTTCCAAGTTGGGAAACGCTTATGCACGATTGGCCGATCCAGCGCCTGCGTGAGTTTCGCCGATTTGTCTCGAACCGATGGAGCGACCATCTCGACGAGTTGCACGGGGCGTGCGTGCTGCGACGCCGCGGGCACGCGGCAATCGTGGCCGAGAGTCTGCGCCATTTCGAGGGGGATCGCTACTGCCTTTCAGACTTTGTGGTGATGCCAAACCACGTTCACCTACTGGCAGCCTTTCCCACCGAAGAGGCCATGTTGACGCAATGCGAGTCGTGGAAGCACTATACGGCGCGGCAAATCAACGACGCGATGGGGAGAAGGGGACGTTTCTGGGAACAGGACGCTTTCGATCATCTCGTGCGTTCGCCGGACGAGTTTGTGCGTCTGCGCCGCTACATCGCCGAAAACCCGCGCTGCGCACGGCTTTCGCCGTCCGAGTATCTTCATTACTCGACGAATCCATAAGCGGCGAAAATCGTACTCGTCACGCTCCGCGTGACGTAGGCCCTCACGCGGAGCGTGAGGAGTACGGGCGATTCCAGCAGAGGGACTCGTCGAGCCCTACGAGATCGCCCACTTCCCCCTCACCCAACGCCGTTAAGGACTTTTCCACGATAAACTGGGCTTATCGCGGGGATTAGATAATGAGATAAAGCCAGACTCCCCCTAACATCTTGCAGGCGTCAGAAAGGAGTCTGGCCATGAGTACAAGGAAGGATTCGCCCGTCAAGGCGGCAAGCCCGCGGACCAACGGCGACGCTTTGCGTCGGGCCGTGAACTGGATTCTCAACGACAGCATTTTCCGCGATTTGAAGCTTCATGGCAACGTCAGTTGGACCGCAGCAGGGCTTGTGTGTTTGGCGGTCTTTTGGGTCTGGAATCCCGAATCGTCCTTGGTTGCGGCAGCCAAAGCGGCCGTCGAAACCGTGACGGCCATTTTCGGGAGCGTGGCGGTTGCATCGTACCAGGCGTTGACGGGCGCGTTGAAAACTTACACCAACCAGTTGCTTCCTGTGTTGTGGCTTCGGTTGCAGGGCCTGATGGCAGATTGCGATGGTGGCTCTTGGCGGATCGGGCTGTGGTTGGCCTTGGCAGTCGACGGATCGCGGGTTGGAACGCCTCGGACATGGAAGAATGAACAACGCTTCTGCAAGCCAGCCGGGAAGCACCGCAGGAAGAAAGGCAAGAATGCGAAAAAACGAGGCCGGCACGCCAACCAGAAACGTGGCTCCACTGCCCGGAAGAAGAGTCACTATGATCCTCAACCTGTGAGTCCGCAGATGTGGTTGACGCTGATATGGCACATTGGCATGCGGGTGCCGTGGTGCTGGAAGATTGGCCCTTCGTATTCCAGTGAACGGGACCACTTGCTGGACATGCTGGCTGAACAGAAATTCCCGGAATTCACGCTGTTTTGCGGGGATGCAGGTTTCGTTGGATATGACTTTTGGCGAGGGATCGCTGACCGCGGTCATCACTTCCTCATTCGTGTCGGCTCCAACGTTCGCTTGCTCACGAACCTCGGGTATTTTCGCGAGCGTAACGGAATCGTTTACTGTTGGCCCAACGCGGCCATGAAGAAGAATCAGCTTCCGCTGGTGCTGCGTCTGTTGCATTTCCGCGACGGTCGCGGTGAGGTCTATTTGGTGACGAACGTCCTTTCGGAAAAGGAACTGACCGATCGACAAGCGAGCGAACTTTACCGACGGCGCTGGGGAGTCGAGCTGCAATTTCGTTCGTTCAAGCAGACGTTTGGACGTTCGAAGCTTCGCAGCCGTACGCCGGACTGCGCGGAGATCGAATTGCACTGGTCGCTGATAGGACTGTGGATGCTGCAACTGCTAGCGATCAAAGAGCAAACCGCCGCGGGAGAGCCAGCCGACAACACCAGTATTGCTGCCGTACTGCGAATCATTCGCTTGATGATGTACAAGGAATCGTGTATTCCGCCGCGCGGCGCGTCCCTTTCCAAGCAACTCGCAGCCGCTCAAATCGATGGCTACCAGCGACATAGCAAAAAGAAAAGCCGAAACTATCCTCGCCGAAAAGAAGAACCATCGGCAGGCAAGCCTCAGGTTCGAACGGCGACGCGAACAGACAAACAAAAACTGCACGAACTGCAAGCCCTGGCCCAAGTTGCGTAAAATCGTTGACGGCGTTGCCCCTCACCCCGGCTCTTTCCCGGAGGGAGAGGGGGGCAGAATCGCCGCAAGCCGCTGTTCCAGAAGCTCTTGTCCACAGAGAAACTCCAGGCCGATCTTCAGGGCCCGAAGCGGCACGTCGCCCAGACGCTCGGCGTCGATCTTCACCAGGTCCTTCCGCGTGCAGACCAGGGCCGCCGCGTCGAGGTCCCCGGCCCGGGCGGCAAGCGACGCCAGGTCGCCCGGCGTGTAGGCGTGATGATCGGGAAACTCCCAGAAGGCGACCGGCCGGCAGCCGCAACTTTCCAGCGTGTGGCGAAAACCGGCAGGGTTGCCGATGCCCGAAAAGGCCGCGATCCGCCGGCCGGCAAGCGAGGCGATCGGCTCCTCAAGACCCTGGCGGGAGACCAGCGAGAGCGGGGCGTGGACGACCTCGCACCAGGCGGCATCCGGGACATACCGGAGAACCTGCCGGCGTAGCGAATCCCTCGATGCGGCGTCAATCAGGTCCGCCCGGGACAACAGCACCACGTCGGCGCGGCGCAGCCCGTCGACCGGCTCGCGAAGCGTCCCTCGGGGAAAGACGTGCTGGAAACCGAACGGCTCCGAGGCGTCCAAGAGCACGAGGTCCAGGTCGCGGGCCAGACGGCGGTGCTGGAAGGCGTCGTCCAGCACGATCGCCTGGCAGCCAAACTTTCGGATCGCCTCGTGGGCCGCGGACACACGGTCGGGATTCAGAAGATGGCCGACCTGCGGCAACTCGGCCCGAAGCTCCAGGGCTTCGTCGTTCTCCTTTCCCTGCCGGGCACCGTATCCCCGGCTGACGATTGCCACCGAGATTCCGCGATCCAGGAGCCATCGGGCGATCCATCGCACCAGCGGCGTCTTGCCCGTGCCGCCGAGGGTCAAGTTTCCCACGCTGATCACGGGGACGGCGACGCGATGGACCGCGGCCTGGCCACGATCATAGCGGCGATTGCGCCGCCTGACGGCCCAGGCATACGGGACCTCGGCCAGCCCCAGCCCGGCCCGGACGAGCGTTGCCGCGATTCCCTTGCGCCGGCCGCCGACCAACTCGCGGAACCAGGCGGCGCACAGTAGGTTATGCTTCAGCATAACAAAGCCCTGGGTCGTAGGGTGGGACAAGCTCGCGGAACGAGCGCCGGCCCACCTTTGGAAGCGCCTGGTGGGCCGGCGCTCGCCCAAGGCGAGCTTGTCCCACCCTACAAAGATCAGAACGCGGGGACTTTTTCCAGGGGCTTGGCGGAGCGGCGCTCGGCCGGCGCTTCGACCCGCGCGAGGGCGGCCGGGTCGGCCGCCTCGCTCCGGGCGATCTTCGGGGCCAGGTGCTCGAGGAAGAAGCGGGCGATTCGCTCGTGATATTCCTCCCCGGCGATCTCGACGGCGCCGGTGTGTTTCGCCCAGGGCACGATCCAGAGCGTCGTCTGCGGCGGCATGGCCTGCTTCAGCTCGCGGACCAGTTCCACCGGGACGTGAGAGTCGCCGTCGCCGTGGATCAACAGCACGGGCGAAGTTGCCTGCCGGGCCGCCTGCTCGACGTTCACGAACCGGCAGCGACGCCGCCAGCCCACCACCAGCCGGGCCCAAGCACCAGCGGACCCACCAGCAAGCCCGTCAGGCTCAGCAAACGCGCGATGAGAGGACCGTGGTCGGCCAACAACTCGCGAGCCCAGTACACCTGGAGCCGTTCCGTCGGGCAGATGCCGTCCACCACCAGGGCGCGGACCCGCGGGTCGTCGGCAGCGGCTGCCAGGGCTGCCGTTCCGCCCTTGCTCAGACCGAACAGGCCGATGCCTTGCCCACAGGCGTCGGGCCGGGAGGCGAGATAATCGATCACCGCCCGCACGTCGGCCGTCTCGTAAGTCGTCACCCAGGGCGTGGGCTCGTAGCCCGGCGTGCGGTCGCTGGCGCCGTGGTTGCGGAAGTCGAACGAGAAGACGTCGAAGCCGCGGCGGCGGAGCCCCTGGACGAAAGGAAGCGTGTTCCAGCGATCGCCGTTGAGCTCATGGCAGCAAGCGATCGTGCCTTGGCGCTGGGGGGCGGTGCAGGGCAAATAGGTGCCCTCCAGACGCGTCCCGTCGGCGGCGGCCAGGCGAACCGTTTCCCCTTCGCCCAGCGGCTCGCGCCATTGGGAAGGCAACCAAGGAACCTGGCCGAACATTCTCGCGCCCACGGAGACGTAGAGAAGTCGCGCGACAAGGTGCAACGCGAGGGTCAGCCCGGTCAGACCGAGCAGGAACCAGAAGAAACCGGCCACAGCGGTTGGTACTCGGAGGACGGAGAACGAAAGCTCGCGATTCGGCGGGAATCGGCCGGAGCGCCCGTTCAGCAAAGCGTCTCCGTATAAGACTCCATTGTAATCGATCTTGCACGCCGTCCAGCCCCTCTCTCGGGACAGGCCGGAGGAGTGCCAGCGGGTATCAGCTTCTCCGGGGGTGCTATACGACTGCCTGTAACACCCACCAGTAGCCGGTGGCGACGAGTGGTGGGGCGGGTTGCCCCATGCTCAGTAGTCAAGATCTTACCCATTGCAGCCCCTCGTCTTACGCGGCGGGGTTTCCACCCTACGCCCCCTCCGACGATTTTATGAGTTTTACAGGAAGTGGGGGTACCGCAGAATTCCCCTGTTTTCCGCGAAATCGGCTGGCAGGGCGCGTGACGGTGAAAAAGAGGTTTTGACCGCCAAAAAAACAACTTCCGCCTGTAGGGAACGCCCTCCGTGGCGTTCCGGGAACGCTGGAATAGCCCTTTCCCGCGGGCTACTTTACAAACCCGCACACTAGCCCGAAGCGCAAGCGAGGGAGCGGCACCGAATTACCCTCGCTTGCCCTTCGGGCTAGTGTCCCGCACAGTGCGCCCGGAATGCCAGGGTGGTGAGTAATCCGGGTTATTGGCGCACTCGGAACGCCACGGAGGGCGTTCCCTACAGTGATTTGGTCAAAGGAAGCCCGAACGCGGTGGCCGCGCACGGAAGCTCTTGGTAGAATCGCCAGAGTCCTTCCCTCCTGCGGCCCGCTGCCGACGATCTTGCCAGGGCACCCACCATGCGACTCACCGCTTTACTGTTGTCAATCAGTTTGTTGCTCCTCGCGGCTTCGCCATTGCAGGCCGCCCACGACTGGCCGCAATGGGGCGGCTCCTCGCTGCGCAACAACGTGGCCGACGACCAGCAGCACCTCCCCACGGAGTGGAAGCTGGGCGGCTACGATGCGGCCACCGGCCGCTGGCAGGCCGCTAAGGCCCAGGGCGTGCTCTGGGTCGCTCGGCTGGGCTCCGAGGCCTACGGCTCCCCGGTGGTTGCCGGCGGTCGAGTCTTCTCTACCACCAACAACGCCGCCGGCTACCTGGCCCGCTACCCGGCCAGCGTGGACCTCGGCTGCCTGCTGGCCATTGGCCGATCCGACGGCGGCTTCCTCTGGCAGTTGTCCGTCCCGAAGCTGACGGACAGCACGCTGGATTGGCCCAAGCAGGGAATCTGTTGCGGGCCTTTGGTCGAGGGGAACCGGCTGTGGGTGGTCAACAACCGTGCCGAAGTGGTCTGTCTTGATACCGAGGGCGCCGCCGGGTCGCAGGAGGCCAAGGTCGTCTGGCGATACGACATGATGATGCGCTTGGGCAGCCGCCAGCATAACATGGCGTGCTGCTCGGTCACTTCGGCGGGCGAGCTGCTCCTGGTCGGCACCTCCAACGGCATCGACGCCGATCACAAGCGGATACCCGCCCCGGACGCCCCCAGCTTCATCGCCCTCCAGAAGCGGACGGGCAAGCTGGTCTGGGCCGACAGCTCGCCGGGCCGGAACATCCTCCATGGGCAGTGGGGCTCGCCGGCGTGCGCGGTGCTGGGCGGTGTGCCCCAGGCGATCTTCCCCGGCGGCGACGGCTGGCTTTATAGTTTCCTGGCGGCCCCCGGCACTGGCGGAAAGCCGCAACTGCTCTGGAAGTTCGATTGTAACCCCAAGACGGCGGTCTGGGGCGGCGACGGCCACGGCGACCGCAACGAGCTGATCGGCACCCCCGTCGTTTGGGACGGCCGGGTCTACCTGGCGACCGGCCAGGATCCCGAGGCGGGCGAAGGCCAGGGCGATCTCTGGTGCATCGATCCGACCCGGCGGGGCGACACCAGCGCCGAGATTGTCGTCGATTCTCAGGGCTTGCCCGTGCCCCCGCGCCGCGTCTGCGCAGTGGACTTGAAGGCCGGCGAGCAAGTCCGGCCGAACCCCAACTCGGCGGCCCTCTGGCACTACCGCGGCCAAAGCGTCAAGGGCGGCGGCAAGCCGGCGTTCGAGGAGACCATGCACCGCAGCATGTCGATGGTGGCCATCAAGGACGGCCTGCTGGTCACGGCCGACTTCAATGGCCTGGTCCACTGCCTCGACGCCCGCAGCGGCCGTGCGTACTGGACCTACGACTTGCTCTCCGCCGTCTGGGGCTCGCCCTTGGTAGCCGACGGCAAAGTCTACCTGGGCGACGAGGACGGCGACGTGGCTGTCTTCGAGTTCTCACCCCAGCGGAAGCTATTGGCCAAGAATCCCATGGGGGAAGCCGTCTATACGACGCCCGTGGCCCTGGATGGCGTGCTCTACATCGCCGCCCGCAGCCACTTGGTAGCGATCGGCAAGAAGGAGCGATAAGGGATAAGGGATAAGAGATGGGAATAGTGGGTTTAGCGCATCGAGCCCCTCCGGCTTTCATCCCTTATCTCTTATCTCTCATCCCTCATCACTTCACATAGATCACCTTGTCGTCGCCGGGAGCGTAGAAGTCCGTCAGCGAGGCCTCGTGGTGGTAGCCGTGACGTTGGTAGAAGTGGCGGGTGGGGGCGTATTGGTCGCGGCTGGAGGTCTCGACCCAGATCCGCCGCCCGCCTTCGTGGTGGATCCGCTCCTCGGTATGGGCCAGGATCGTGCCTCCCAGCCCGCGGGACTGGAAGTCGCGATGGACGACAATCCAATAAAGATCATAGCTGGCCTGCGTGCCGGCAATCGGCCCATAGCAGGAATAGCCACAGGTCCGGCCGGCCGACTGGGCGAAAACGAAGTGGTAGCCGCTGGCCGGGCCCTTGGCGAGGCGCTCCACGACCAGCTCCACAGCGATGGCGACTTCCGCCGGGTTGAAGAATCCGGTCGATTCGACGATCTGGCGGACCAACTCGCAGTCGTCCGGCTCGACCTGGTAGCGGTATTCCAAGTTCATCGTGACACTGTTTCCGGAGGTTGCGCGAATGTTCAGGGCGGAAAGTAGCAGGCACACGCCGTGTGCCGTCCGCTGCTTCCTCGGCCTTGGGCGGACGGCACACGGCGTGTGCCTGCTACATTGCCGTCCGCATGGCGTCGTCCAAAATCCGTGCGATGGCCTGAGAGAAGGGGATGCCGGCGCGATCCAACGCGGCGGCGAAACCGGCGTCGGGCGAGAGGCAGGGGTTGACGTTGATCTCCAGGATCCAGGGACGCCCCTGGCGATCCACGCGGAAATCGACCCGGGCGTAGCCCCGCAGCGCGAAGCACTGCCAGGAGGACCGCGCCAGCTCCGCCAAAGCGTCCACCAGCGGCTGATCGGCCGGGGCAAAGTCGAACCGTCGCGGCGTGGCGTGATACTCGGGCGAGTCGGCCTTCCACTTGGCCCGGTAGCCGACGATCCGTGGTTTGCCCGCGGGGAAGCGGGAAAAATCGATCTCCGCCGGGGGCAGGACCTGGGGGCCGCCGGCGTCGGCTAAAAGCGACAGGTTGAATTCCCGCCCTTCGACATACTGTTCGGCAAAATAGGGACGCCCCAGTTCCTGCTCACGCTGGGCCAGCAATACCTGCCAATCCTCGCCGGCGTGGCCGCCGGGGCTAACGCCGGTCTGGCCAACGTTCATCTCGCCGGTTTGGCCGATGTTAGCCCCGGCGGCCACGCCGGCTTCAGCCACCAACGAGCCGTCCTCGATGCCGAACGAGGCATGTTCCCAGACGGTCTTCAGGATCCAGGGGCCCCGGCCGTACTCCTCACGCTCCGCGTGAAGCCCTGCGTCACGCGGAGCGTGACGAGTACGGGAGATCCAGTCGGGCGTGGGCAGGCCCGCCGCCCGCAGCCATTGTTTGGCCAGCAGCTTCTGCGTCGTGAGAAAGATGGCTTCCGTCGCCGAGCCGGTGTACGGCAAACCGAGCACGTCGAGAAGTCCAGGGACCACCGTAATCAGCCAGTCCGAGCCGCCCAGGGATTCCACCAGGTTGAAGACCACGTCGGGGCGATGCTCCAGGAGCCGGTCGCGCAGGGCGGCCAGGTCGAGGGTGCAAGCCAAGCTGACGGCCTCGTGCCCCAGGGCTTCCAGGGCTTCGGCCACACAGCGGACCTGGTCCAGCACGTCGCGCTGGTCCAGGCCGTCGTCGGCCGAAACGACATGGTGGAGGATCGCTACTTGCATGTCTAGCCTGGACTATTCATCGCCAAACACCAGCCCGAAGCGCAAGCGAGGGACCACCAACGAGTTACCCTCGCTTGCGCGTCGGGCTAGCGTCGAGCAGACTGCTGCCTTGCGGCATACGGCACCTGGTGATGGCCGAGCGGACGATCCTTTCGATCAACGACACGTAGGGGATCCCCAAGGCCGTGCAGAGCATGGGCAGATCGGAATGAAACGGATGCAGGCCGGCCAGGGGGTTGACTTCGAGGAATTGGGGCCTCGCGGCGGCGTCGGAGCGGAGATCGACCCGGCCGGCGTCGCGGCATCCCAGGGCCCGCCATGCCCGCAGCGCGACGGCCTCCGCCCGGCCGACTTCGGCGTCGGCCCGGGCGTCAACCAGGCGGTATTCGACCAGTTCTTCGCAGCGCTCCTTGTTCACGTAGGAGTAGACCTCCTCTTCCGCTCCCGGGAGCAGCACGATTTCCAGGGCGCCCAGGACCTCGGCCTCGGCCCCGGTGCCGATCAGGCCCACGGTGAACTCCCGGCCCGGCAGGAACGGCTCGACCAGGACCGGTTGGTGAAAGCGGGCCAGAAGATCCTCGCAGACCTCCCGCAGCGACTGCGGGTCGCGGACCTTGGAGGCCGGAGAGATTCCTTTGCCCGTCCCTTCGGCCAGCGGCTTGGCGAACAGCGGAAAGCCCAGATCGATCCGCTCGATGTCGGCCGCCTCCCGCACGACGGCGAAATCAGCCGTAGGAACGCCGCCGTGCCGTGCCGCGATTTTCGCCAGCCCTTTGTCCAGGGCCATCGCCATGACCAGGGGATCCGAGAAGGTGTAAGGGATCTGGTAAACATCGAGGATCGCCGGCACCTGGGCTTCCCGGGCGATGCCGTAGAGCCCCTCGGCAATGTTCAGCACCAGGTCCCAGCGATCGCCGCCGGCCAGCCGCGCGATGAGTTGCCGGGCGTTCCCGATGCGGTCGGTTCGGTGGCCCAACTGGTCCAATGCGGTCTGGATCGCGTCGATCGTCTCCGGACGGTCCAGCTCGGCCGTCTCTTCCTCGCCGTATCCGGCGGCCAGGTACTCGTCGCGGAGATCGTAGGTCAAACCGATGAACATACTGCGGTTCCGGCGGAGTTGGTGGGTCCCGTCTGCCGGGCGGGACTTGGCTACCGTGAAATTCTCGTCTGTATCAACTTGTTTGTGCGCGGGTGCTTAGTGGTTGCGGGGCGGACCGCTGCAAACGCAGGGGTTCGCCGCGGATTTCGGCGTACAATTGCCGGTGCCAACGCCGGGCAATTTCGAGATTCATGTCCAAGGCGATCAGCAGCGTCTGCCCGTGCTTCAGCAAGTGCGTCGGGCAACCGCCCGACAACTCCTCGGAGATTCCGGCTTCGGTGTACTCGTAGGGATGAAGGCGGCAAACCAGGGGCCGCACCTCCAAGGGGAGCGTGCAGCCGTGGGGTCCGAGGAACGTACAGGCGTCGCCGGCTCGACGTTTAAGGACCCGGCGACGACCGTCCTCGTCAGCGACGAGGTCTCGCCAGGCGGGGTCGTCGTCCTGGTCCAGGTAATTGGCGTCGGCCGGAACGCGGAACTCGTGGAAATCGGTCCGGCCGCTGTAGGCGGCAATCCGCTTTACGTCGCCGGGGGTTACATAGATCTCGAAATAGCAACACGTCTTGCGGACCCTCGCGCAACGGCTGCACAGGGATTCTTCCTGGAACACGCGATAGCCTCACTGTATTCCTCTCGCTCCGCGAGAGGGAAAACGTCACGCGGAGCGTGACGAGTACCGCGGGTGGTTCAGGCGAGGGGGTCCGGGTAGCGAAACACCTCGCCTTCGTAGTTTCGCAGGAGCACGTAGTCGCCGTCCCGACCCACCAGGTAATTCGGCTGCAGCGGCACCTTTCCGCCGCCGCCGGGGGAATCGATCACGAAGGTGGGCACCGCATAGCCCGTCGTGTGGCCGCGGAGACCCTCGATGATCTCCAGGCCCTTGGAGACCGGGGTGCGAAAATGGGCCGAGCCGGAAATCGGGTCGCACTGGTAGAGATAGTAGGGCCGTACCCGCATCATGACCAGCTTGTGGACCAGATCCTTCATCGTCTCCACGTTGTCGTTGACCCCTCGCAACAGGACCGTCTGCGAGCCCAGCGGGATTCCCGCGTCGGCCAGACGGCCGCAGGCGATGGCCGCCTCGGGGGTACACTCGTCCGGATGGGTGAAGTGCAGGCTCATCCAGAGCGGATGGTACTTGCGCAAGACCCGGCAGAGATTGTGGGTCACCCTTTGCGGCAGCACGGCGGGCATCTTGGTCCCCAAGCGGATCAACTCCACGTGCGGAATCGCCCGAAGCTGCCCGAGGATCCAGTCCAGCCGCTCTTCATTCAGCGCCAGGGGATCGCCGCCGGAGAGCAACACGTCGCGGACCTGCGGCGTCTGCCGGATATACTCGATGGCCTTCTCCAGCCGGGCCTCGCTGGCCGGCACCCCGCCGTGACCGACCAGCCGGGAGCGGGTGCAGTAGCGGCAGTAGGTGGCGCAGAAGTCCAGCACCATGAACAGCACCCGGTCCGGATAGCGGTGGACCAGGCCCGGCACCGGGCTGTGCTTGTCCTCGCCCAAGGGATCGTCCGCCTCGCCGGCCTTCCGCTGGAACTCGGCAATCGTCGGCACGACCGTCCGCCGCAGAGGCTGGTCAGGCCGGTCCGGCGAGATCAGGCTCATGTAATAGGGGGTGATCCCGACCGGAAGCATGGAGCCCCCCTGGTCCATGGCCTTCCGCTCCTGGTCGCTGAGGATCAGCATCCGCTCCAACTCCGGCAATTGCCGGATGCGGTGGCGGGTCTGCCAGCGCCAATCGTTCCAGTCCGTATCGGAGACGGCCGGATAGAACGATCGCCGAAAAGCCCGAGTTTTCGGGCTGCTTCGCGGACGCCGGCCGGGCACATTGCAAGACGGGACGAGGGACCGCGGCGAAAGAAGAGGCGTCAGACGGACGGGAATCGAAGAGGTTGAAACAACGGGGAAGGAAAGATCAACACGCGAACTCGGAGGCTCCTCGTCGGCGTTGATCACTGAGGATGGCGCGTCAGATTCAATGCTCGCCATGATCTCGGATTTCTCCGGGGGTGACCGCTTGGACGGTTCCCACTGCACCCAGCCCTCACGGGCCGCCAGAGTAGCAGAGGCGTCCTGAAAACTACGTTGCCTCGAATGCAAGTCCTTCTGAAACGCAATTGAATCATGAGTTGCAACAAAGTCAAGGGGAGTTCCTGCAATTTCATCAAGAACGTTTCCCGTCATCGGCCGTAAGGCTCAGGATCTTGAGTCAAACGTGTTCTCGGAGCCGTTTGACTTCTCCAGGCCAATTTATTAGAACTGGTTTCAAAACCCCGAAGACAACTGAAATGACCGAAGAACTGACCGATGCCGCCCCCGCCGCCGTGATCATGGCGGGGATTCCCTCCATCAACGCCGGAATCTACCATCGCCTTCGATTCTCCGTGGTCGACCCAGTGGTCTATCTCCAGTTGCCGGCCGCAAACGGGCCGAGCCGGCGGCTGCTGATCCTCCGCGACATCGAGCTCGATCGGGCCCGCCGCTTGGCCCGGGTCGATCAGGTGGCCTGCCCGGCCGACTTCGCGCCGCAGGGCGGGCTGTCCGGCGATCGGGAAACGGCCACCGCCCAGGCCGCGGCCGAGTGCCTGCGGCGGGCCGGGGTCCGCCGCGCGATCGGCGATCGCTCGCTCCCCCTGATCTATGCCGAGTTCCTCCACCGCGAGGGAATCTCCCTCCAGTGCGACCCGGATCTCGGACTGTTGGACCGCCGCCGCAAAAACCCGCAGGAGATCGCCTGGCTCGGCCAGTCCCAGGGGGTCACGGAGGAGGTCATCGACCGGGCCTGCCGCCTTATCGCCCGCGCCCCGGCCCGCGCCGATGGCGTGCTGCTGGACGAAGGACAGCCGCTGACGTCCCAACGGGTACGGGCGATGGTCGATCACTGGCTGCTGGATCGCGGCTACGCCAATCCGCCGTCGATCATCGCCGGCGGTCCGATCGGCGCCGATTGCCACGACCTTGGGCACGGTGAGCTGCGAACCGGCCAGCCGGTGATCGTGGACATTTTTCCCCGCAACCGCGAAACCCTCTACTACGGCGACTGCACCCGGACCGTCGTCCACGGCGACCCGCCCGACGACCTGCGGCGGATGCACGCCGCCGTTTGCAAGGCCAAACGGGCCGGGATCGAGGCGGTCCGGGCGGGCGTTACCGGCGAGGCGGTCCATCGGGCCACGATCGAGGTCGTCCAACGTGAGGGATACGCCACCGGCTTGCCGGCCGCCGACGCTCCCCCATCTTATTGTGCCATGGTCCATGGAACCGGTCATGGCGTGGGTCTGGATTGCCACGAGCCGCCGCTGTTGGATTTCCAAGGACCGCCGCTGGTGGCTGGCGACGCCGTGACCATCGAGCCGGGCCTCTACCGCCGCGACCTGGGCGGCGTCCGCGTCGAGGACCTGGTGATCGTCACAGCCGACGGCTGTACAAACCTGAACCATCTGCCCGAGAGTCTCGATTGGAAGTAATCGAAGGGTGGGACAAGGCCGCCGTGGCGGCCGCCGGCCCACCAAGAGCCCGTAGAATTGGTGGGCCGGCGCTCGCTTGCGCGAGCTTGTCCCACCCTACTCGCCTTTTTTTCAGATTCATTTGTGAAGGAGCCACCTTGACCAAGCACCTTTGGGTCGGACTGATCATGGCCGCGTTGCCGCTAATGCTCGGGGCTGCCTCCGCCGCCGGCCAGCAGGCCGATGCGAGGCTCCAGACGTTCTTCCGCCAATATCTGGAGCAGAGCTTCCGGCTGCGTCCCCTGGACGCTACCCGCCTCGGCGATCACCGTTTCGACCACCTCTTGGACGACCTGTCGGCCAAGGCCCGCGCCGACTGGGTCGCGCATCTCCGCAAGGCCTTGGACGACTTGCCCCGGCAGGTCGACGTGGCCCGGCTCTCGCCCGCGGGCCGCATCGATTTCGAGATCTTCCACCACGAGCTGGTCAAGTCGCTCTGGATCACCGAGAATCTCGACCCGCTGGAGAGGGACCCGCGGGCTTATGGCGAGTACATCAGCGACAGCGTGTTCCTGCTGCTTGCCCAGTCCACGCTGCCCAAGGAGACCAACCTCACCCACGCCATCGCCCGCATGGCCCGCATCCCGCAGGTCGTCGCCGACGCCAGGGCAAACCTGCAAAACCCCTGCCGGATCGCCACGGAAACGGCCATCCGGCAGAACCGGGGGGCGATCGCCTTCTACGAGCACGACCTGTTCGAGCTGGCCGGCGACACGCCGCAGCTTGCGGCCCTGCACGCCGCCGCCCAACCGGTTGCCGCCTGTTTGAAACAGTACCAGGAGTTCCTCGAGCGCGACCTGTTGCCCCGGGCCAACGGTCCCTGGCGGCTGGGCAAGGAGAAGTTCGCCCGCAAGCTGGACCTGGAGCTGGACGCCGGTCTCTCTGCCGAGCAGGTGCTGGCCGACGCCGAGTCGGAGTTCACCCGGCTCCAGCGCGACATGTACATCATCGCCCGGCAGCTCTGGAGCCGTTATTTCCCGTTGCGGGCCCTGCCGCCGGACGACGCCGAGGGCCGGCGGCTGACCGTGACCGAGGTTTTGCGGGCGGTGAGCCGGGAGCACGGCAAGCCGGAAGACCTCGCCGCCGACGCCCGGGCCACCGTGGCCCGCATCAAGCAGTTCATCGAGCAGCGCAAGATCCTCCCGCTGCCCAAGCCCGACCGCTGCCGCGTGATCGAGATGCCCGAGTTCAAGCGAGGCAACTCGACCGCTTACCTCGATGCGGCCCCGCCTTTGGACCTTAAGGCCGCCAGCTTCTACGCCGTTAGTCCGCCGCCGAAGGACTGGGACGCGGCCCGGGTCGAGAGCCTGTTGGCGGAATACAACCGTTACCTGCTCCAGGTGCTCACGATCCACGAGGCTTATCCGGGCCACTACGTGCAGTTGGCCTACGCCAACGAGAATCCCTCGCTGATCCGCCGGGTGCTGGGCTCGGGGGTTTATATCGAAGGCTGGGCCGTCTATTGCGAGCAGATGATGTTGGACCAGGGCTACGGCGACGGCGACTTGCCGCTGCGGCTAAGCCAACTGAAGTTCTACCTGCGGGCGGTGACCAACGCGATCCTCGATCACAAGCTGCACTGCACGACGATGACCGACGACGAGGCCCTGGCGCTGTTGGTCGGTCGGGCCTTCCAGTCCGAGGGCGAGGCCCGGCTGAAGATCATCCGCGCCAAGCAGACCTCCTGCCAGTTGTCCACCTATTTCGTCGGCCGCACCGCCATGTTTTCCCTCCGCCGCCAGCTCCAGCACGAGCTGGGCGACCGTTTCGACCTCTCCCGTTACCACCGAGCCGTCCTGGAGCAAGGCTCGGTCCCGGTCAAGTATTTGCCGGAGCTGGTCCGGGCGACGCTGAAGCCCTAGTGGTTCGTTTGCCAGCGCATTTCTCACGTAGCATGGGCATTCTTGCCCGTGTTTTCTGCATCGCACGGGCAAGAATGCCCATGCTACGTTTGCCGGCATTCGGTCATGTATCCCGGTTTCGCTCCGCCGGGTGGCACCCGGCGACGCTCACTTCCCCTGCTTCTGTCGGGCTGCCTCCAGGGCTTTCTGTTGGAGTTCCATGTCCAATCAAGATACCGCCGAACCGAGCCCCCAACAAGCTACGCATGGTCGGTCCGCACGTCCGCCGCCTGGGTCAAGAGGTTGTGGGCGAAATCGAACCCTGCCTCCCGCAAGGCGACTTCCACCTTCTTCTTGCCGGGCGGCTTGTCATCCAGGTACACCAAGCCCCAAAACACGGTGCCGCCGCCGTTGACATGAACCCCCGTGGCGACCTGCTTGACGACCAGCTTCGCACTCATCCTCTCCAACAAATGCTGGAAGGGAAGGAACTCATGTTCGTCACGGACAGAAAACGCTTTGGGCAATTCGACTTTGGTGTGCATGTCATGCCTCCTAACGGACCACTCGAAAACCGTCGGTGTCGTCTCGCCTGTTGCTCCTTTCCCTTTGCAGCCGTGCTTGTTCCCGCTGTTGCTGCTGTTCCCGAGACTCTCGTTCTTCCTTCTCCTCCAATTCATCCGTTGTTGAAGGGCCTGCCTTCACCCACGACCAAATTCGTTCAAGCCATGCTTTCATAGATATGGTCCTTTCGGTGGTCTACCCTTGTTCAGCTTGTGAAGGGGCTTTCCCACGTAGCCGCTCACACCCACCGTGCAAGCTCCCAGCCGGTCAACGTCCAAAGCAGCACCACAACCGCCACCAAACACCCGCCCAGCCTCGGCCCGTCCACACCAAGACCATGTGCGGAGGCCGGTAGTGAGGGACCACCTCGATGTGCTTCCCCAGGTCCCACCCCACTTTACCGCGCCGGTGGGCCTTGTCCACGAACTTTTTGTCGCCGTTGGCCCCGATATACCCAGGGAGGGGGGAAACTTGCGGGCGGGCGGCATTATTGGTAAGGTCGCGGTTATGGCGGCGACAGACCTGCCCCACCCCTCTCTGGAGCCAATGCCATGAGAACCAGGGACGACGAACACCCGCGGGTCAAGTATGGCAACGATTTCCGAAGCGTTGGCGATTGCGATCCAGCACCATCAAGCCCGTCGGCTGCAGGCTGCCGAGCAGATTTACCGGCAGATTCTCGCGCTCCAGCCGAATCATGCGGATGCGTGGCATCTGTTGGGTGTGATCAACGCACAGACTGGCAATCACCAACTTGCCGTTGAGTACATCCATCGCGCCCTAGCGGTGAGACCCGATTGGGCCGAGGCCCAGGCTAACCTGGGTAATGCCTTGAGGGAACAAGGGAAACTAGACGAAGCGGTGCCCTTTCTCCAGCGTGCCCTGCAACTGAAACCGGCCTTTGTCCAGGCACAGAACAACCTGGGCTCTGCGTTGAAGGGCCAGGGGAAGCTGGACGAAGCGCTCGCCTGCTTCCGCCGGGCACTGGAACTGAAGCCCGACTATGCCGAGGCGCACAACAACCTGGGCGATGTGTTGCGGGACCAGGGGAAGCTGGACGACGCGCTGGCCTGTTACCGCCGGGCACTGGAACTGAAGCCCGACTATGCCCAGATCCACAATAATCTGGGCATTGTCCTCACGTACCAGGGGAAGCTGGACGAAGCGGTCGCCTCCTGCCGCCGGGCGCTGGAATTGAAGCCGGGCTATGCCGAGATCCACAACAATCTGGGTAATGCGCTGAAGAACCAGGGAAAACTGCACGACGCACTCGCCTGCTACCGCCGGGCACTGGAACTGAAGCCCGACTATGCCGAGGCGCACAGCAACCTGGGCTATGCGTTGCGGGACCAGGGGAAGCTGGACGAAGCGCTCGCCTGCTTCCGCCGAGCGTTGGAACTGAAGCCGGACCTTGCCGAGGCACATTACAACCTGGGCAATGTGTTGAAGGACCAGGGGAAGCTGGACGAAGCCGTCGCCTGCTACCGCCGGGTGCTGGAACTAAAGCCGGACTTCGCCGAGGCGCATGACAGCCTGGGCAACGCCTTGAACGACCAGGGGAAGCTGGACGAAGCGGTTGCCTGCTATCGCCGGGCTCTGGAACTGAAACCGCACTATGCCGAGGCGCACAACAACCTGGGCAATGCCTTGAAGGACCAGGGGAAGCTGGACGACGCCGTCGCCTGCTACCGCCGGGCTCTGGAACTGAAGCCGCAGTTTGCCGAACTCAACAATAACCTCGGCGCCGTGCTGAACGACCAGGGGAAACTGGACGACGCCGTCGCCTGCTACCGCCGGGCGCTGGAGCTAAAGCCGGACTTTGCCGAGGCCCACGGCAACCTGGGCAGCACTCTGGAGCAGATGGGCGATTTTCAGGGTGCGGAAAACTCCTTCCGCGCCGCGCTAGGGCACAATTCCCGGTTCGCCTTGGCGCACTACAAGTTGGCGAAACTCCTGGGCGGTAAACTCCCGGAGAAAGATCTGGCGGCGCAGCGTCGGTTGCTGAAAGAAACGGCGTTGACGGACGCCCAACGATTGTTGTTGCATTTCGGCCTGGCCCAAGTCCTGGACGCGAGGGGCGAGTATGCTGAGGCCGCCGAGCACCTCGATCGCGGCAACGCCTTGCAACGGTCCGAGTGGCGCAAGTGCGGCCGGGAGTACGACCCGAAAGAGGACGAGCTTTTCGTCGCCCGAATGATCGGGGTCTGCACGCCGGATTTCTTCCAACGGGTCCACGGCTTTGGCTTGGAAAGCGAGCTGCCGGTGTTCGTCGTGGGGCTGCCGCGGTCCGGCACGACGCTCGTCGAGCAGATCCTGGCCAGCCACTGCCAGGTCTTCGGCGCGGGGGAGATCAAACTCGCCCGCGACACCATGGCCGCGCTTGGCGGACAAGGTGCAGACTCCATCGAGGGCCTTCGCCAGTTGAACCGCACGACGGCCCAGCGTCTCGCTTCGCGGCACTTGGAGAGACTTCGCGCACTGAGTCGCGCAGCGCTTCGCATCGTGGACAAGATGCCGGAGAACTACCTGTACCTGGGTCTGCTGGCGAGCCTCTTTCCTCGGGCGAAGCTGATCCATTGCCGCCGCGACTTGCGCGACGTGGCCGTCTCCTGTTGGATGACCCGTTTCCACGAAGTTCGCTGGGCCAGCGACCAGCAGCAGATGGCTTCACGATTTCAGCAGTACCAACGGGTCATGGAGCACTGGCGGAAGGTTCTGCCGGTGCCCCTGTTGGAAGTGGACTACGAGGAGACGGTGGCCGATCTGGAGGGCGTGGCCCGAAAGCTCGTGGCCTGGTGTGGACTGGCGTGGGAGCCGGCCTGCCTGGAGTTCCACCAGGCGAAGCGGCCGGTCAGAACGGCCAGCGCTGTCCAGGTGCGCCAGCCGGTCTTCAGGACATCGGTGGGCAGATGGAAGCACTACGAACGGGCCCTGGATTGGCTGTTCGCCCGGCTGGAAAGGGTGGATGCTCGCAACGGCGCCTCGGGAAGAGGGTATTCTACCGCTCCAGGTTCGCCTGGTCTTGGCGGAGCCTGGAAAAACCCCGGAGAAACCGCAGACTGAGCGGTTTCTTGCGGGTTTGAGCCGGTTTCTGGCTTGCATTTTTCGCCAAATCGGCTTTAATCAGCAGATTCCCTGTTGCGGACAGACAGGTTATTGTTTCCATCACCGATGTGGAGAAGAAGACCCATGGCCAAAGCCGCCACGCCCAAGAAACCCCTCACCAAGTCCGAACTGCTGGCCAACGTCGCCGCCGCCACCGAGCTGTCCAAGAAGCAGGTGGCCGCCGTGCTGGAGTCCCTGGCGGCCGAGATCAAGAAGAGCCTTGGCAACAAGGGCGCGGGCGTGATCGCCATCCCCGGGCTGGTGAAGATCGAGAAGAAGCGTATCCCGGCCCGTGCGGCCCAGAAGGGCGTGCCCAACCCCTTCAAGCCCGGCGAGCTGATGGATCGTGCCGCCAAGCCCGCCTACAACAAGGTCAAGGTGCGGGCGCTGAAGCTGCTCAAGGACATGGCGAAGTAGCAGGCGGAGCCGATCTGTCGCTCTGTTTTGCTTGCCCGTCCGAGTCGGCCGGGTTCAGCCGCTCGGCCGTAACCAGGATCAGCATCTCGGTCGGGTTCGGCGGCGGCGCGGGCTTGGAGAACCACTGTCCGAAGAGGGGAAACGGGTTGCGGCTCTGCGGCGGCGGTTTTGCCGGGGCGTCGATCAAACCGCAGATGGCAAGCGTCTGCCCGTCGCCAAGCTCGGCGGACGCTGCCGGCCGCCGAGACGGTCCCGTATGGAAGAGATCGTCGCCGGGCTCACGCGGCCTTGGGTCGGGGGTCACCTCCAAACGGATGCGGTCCTTGGTCAACAGCGTGGCAAGAATTTTGACGCTCGTCGGCTGCAAAGGGATGTCGTTGGGATGGGGACGACTGCTGCCTGACCCGGGCGTCGCTGGGCCGGGCGGTTGGCCGCCGACAACCACCTTGGCCGGCCGGCCGCTCACGACGGCCAGGGTCGGCTCGCTAAAGATCTTCAACGCCCCACGCTCCTGCAAGCCGCGCGTGCCCAGGCAAACCGTCAGCCGGTTCTCCAGCACCGCCGCGCTGCCGCTGGCCGCGCCGGGCAGAGATCGCAGGAGCATGGTCGCCGGCGAGGAAGTCAAGTCCGTGTCGATTCCGGCGGTCTTGGCCGCCGCGCGGTCCAACTCGGCGACCATCACTCGCAAGATCACCTGCGGCGAGACGCCGCGCCGCGGCGCCTGGACCGCCGCCGGTCCCCTCTCTCCGGACACATCGCGCACCGGCAAGTCTGGGGAAAGTTGGGGCACCGCTTCCCTGGGCGGAGTCAGCGGGTCGATCGCCAACGCCGCGGAGGCACTCAACACCGGTGCCGGCTCCGGCGGCAAGATATCCAGCGTGGTCGGCCGCGGCGGGGGCCGCAGCGGCGGAAGCTCCACCGCACACGCCGGGGTTGCTGCCGCCCCAAACCACGATTGCTCGCTGGCAGCGTCCATCACCCCTTGTCGCGTGGCCGTTCCTAGACTGCTTTCGCGCAGACGGAGCCTCGCCGATTCGGGCCCGTCGGCCGCGGAACCGTCGGAGTCAATCCAGACCTCCCCAACATCCCATGGCTGGCGTAGCGGGCCCATCCAGCGCGGCTCTCCCGGCGTCGCGGCCATTGTCGGCCCGCCATCCGTGGGTTGCGGTTCGGCCGCATCGCGTTGGGGCGTGGGCGTCCCCGCTAACCCCTCATCCGCTGATTGCTGTTGGGCCCTCGCCGGCCTTTCCAGCCCAGCGGCAAAGCAGCAACCCCAAGCCAGTATGCCCATTAGGACGAGTTGCAACGCCCATCCCACGCGGGCCTTGTTTGCCAGACGCAGCGATTGCCGGGGGCGATTCCGATCGGTCATTGGTCTTTTCCTCGCTCGTGCCGCAATGGTCCGCGGATATCAGGACCGCGAAAAACGAGCTAGGAAATCGTATCGGGATCGGCGGATGTTAAATTGAGTAAATTGTGCGGATAATTCCGATTCTGCGGTACGCAGCGCGTTCCCTACAAGAGGCTTTCCAACAGCAGACGCATCTTCCGCAGCTCGGCACTTTGATCGACGTCCGGAAGGGGCGTAATGTCGACGCACAACGCGCGATGATAGGAAAACTTGGAAAGCTGCGTGACGAGCTTGCCGTACTCGACTTCACCTTGCCCGACGCGGACCTGGAGACGGTCCTTGGTGGTATCCCGAAGCCGCACGTGAGCGACATGCTTCATCACCTGCTCATAACCACCCCCCTTGTGTGGGCCGCAGATGTAGTGACTCGGGTCCAACGTCAGTGCCAGTCCCTTGACGCTATCGCAGAGCACGACCGCCGTATCGGGATCCTGGGTCATGCGGCCGGCCTCCGTGACCAGGCCGACGACCACGCCTTCGCTCGCGGCCAGCGCCACCATGGCGCGGAGTCGCTCTACCTCGGCGTTGAACGGGGTGCCGAGCTCGGCGGAGCGGACGGCGATCGCCACCACTTTGGTCGCCTTGGCCAGCTTGCAACAGGCGGCGAATTGCCCGTAGTAGAGCGGCTCCGGGGCCTCGATGTCCACGCTATAGGCAATCGGCGTCAGCCGATGGGTCTGGCGGCAGATCCGCACGGCGCGGTCCAGGTCGGCAAGGACCTCCGACGGCTTGAGGTGCCCTCCCGACTCGTGGACTATGACCTCCACCGCCGTATATTCGAGATCGACCAGCCGCTCCAGGGCGGCGTCCAGGGTCAGGTTGGCGAAACAATTGCTCGACGCGGCAACGAACACACTCGGCTCCTTTACAGGCTCCCCATCCACGTGGGAAAAAATCCGCACGTGCGTAGCTTAACGTCGGAAGGCGTTTCGTGGCAACACCGGCCGTCCGAGGTTGCGTTCAGAGTAGGGTACACTAGAATTGCAAGAGATGGTTTTCTCGTTAGGGCCTGCAAAACAACAAGTTGGGTACAGACCCTCAAAACAAGGGCTCTCTCATGGACTTTCCTGCCAACTCCGCCGGGTCGCCGCAACCTTCTCCTCCCATTGGATCCGGTTCCCCCTCGCCCGTCGCCAGCCGAGTGCCACAGCGGGCGGTTCCCCGCCGCAGGTCGATCTTGGGTCTGTTGGTGATGGTGCTGCTCTTCCTCGGACTGGGGGGATCGTTGCTGTTGAATCTGCTCTTGCTCGCTGGCCACTTGGGCACCGACAGCGACGGCAACATCCAAGAGAAGTACTTCTCCCACGCGCGGTCCGCCAGCCATAAGGTGGCCATCATCCCCATCAGCGGCGTGATCTTGGAAGGCAGCGATGGTTTTGTCAAGCACGCCATTGATCGGGTATCCAAAGACGACGCGGTCAAAGCGGTCGTACTCCGCGTCGACTCCCCGGGAGGAAGCGTCTCGGGCAGCAACTACCTCTACCACCATCTGAAAAAGCTCACCGAAAAGTCGAAGATCCCCCTGGTCGTCAGCATGGGGAGCATCGCGGCCAGCGGCGGATACTACGTCTCGATGGCCGCCGGCCCCACGCCCGACTCGATCTACGCCGAACCGACCACCTGGACCGGCTCGATCGGCGTCATCATCCCTCATTACAACGTCGCCGGTCTTTTCAAAGAATACGGCATCCAGGAAGACTCGGTGGCCAGTCACCGCCTGAAGAACATGGGCAGCCTCGCCCGGCAGATGACCGACGAAGAGCGGAAGATCTTCCAGGACCTTGTCGAAGAGAGCTTTATCCAGTTCAAGGATATCATCCGCGAGAACCGCCCGCAGTTGAAGGACACGCTGGACAAGCTGGCCACGGGCCAGATCTACACGGCCAAGCAGGCGCTGAAACAAAAGTTGATCGACCGCATCGGCTTCTTGGAGGACGCCGTGGACCAGGCCATCAAGCTGGCCAAGCTCGACGCCAAAGACGTCACCGTGGTGAAGTACCGGCCGGAGATCAACCTCGCCGACCTGCTGTTGGGACAGGCCCGCAGCAGCGGGTTCGATCTGAACCAGTTGCTCGACTCGGCCTCGCCGCAGGCCTATTACCTCGCCAACCACCTGCCGCCGCTGGGGAAAGGCCGGCCGTAGATCAATGTACTCGTCACGCTCCGCGTGACGACAGCACATCACGCGGAGCGTGATGAGTACATTGACATTAGTTGAGCGACGCGTCGGGCGGCAGCTCCTTGAGCTTCAGCGTTTCGAGGAGCATTGCTTCGCCCACCTGTTGGGCGGATCGTTTCCAGAGGTCGCCCTCGCTGTAGAAGACCAGCTCGACGGTGGCCGGGGTGGTCAGCCAGGAGCCGGCTTCCAATTCCCGCTCTAGTTGCCGCTCACCCCAACCGGAGTGGCCGACGAAGAGGTGGTAGGTGGCATCCTGGTGAGCGATCAACCGCTCGAGGTTCTCCCGCTGGGCAGCGAAGAACAGCCCGGGAAGGATCTCCATTTCGGCCAGCTCGCGATCGGTGTGCAGGGCGATCAGCGGCCCCGAAACGGGCCCGCCCAGGTGGACATGCCGTTGGTTTTCGCAAGGCGTTTGGGCGACCTCTTTCCAAAGCTCCTGGATGGTGCTGTCGGACGGACGATTGAGCACGACGCCGAAGGCCCCTTCGCGGTTGTGGTGGATCAACAGCACCACCGCCCGCACGAAGTTGGGATCTTCTAGTTGCGGCGACGCGATCAGCAGGTGACCGGCCAGCGATTCCATACCATAAGCTTACCACCCTTCCGCCTGGATCTCCAGTCCGCAGAGGACTGGCGGCAGGGATGAGCCGGCCTCGGGCAACAGGCTCAGGGTCAACGTGTCGGCGATCTGGACGCCGTGGAACTCCTTGACCAAGGCCGTCCAGGGAGCTCCGGCTTGCTCAACGACGTCCAGCCGGCGGAGCACTTCCCGGTGCTGAAGGGAAATGCTGAAGAGGCGACCGCCCGGCCGGGCGTGCTCCACTTCGGCAAAGTGAAGACGGACGAGGTAGGATCGCGGCCGGGGATGGCCGCCGGCCAAGGTGACGCTCACCCGGCGGACGCCCGACACCCCCGAGGCGGCGACCCAGCGGAGCCCGCCATTTCCCCGTCCGGGCTGGATCCGCGAGCTGTGGTGGCAGAAATAGCGCACGCCGGCCGGTTGCACGATCACGGGCAGATCGGGCGACGGGCCGCCGCGGCTGGGGTAGTCCAACCAGAGCGTGCCGTCGTCCGCCCGGCGATCGCCCGGCGCGCCGAAGTTCAGTCCCACCCGGCGAACCGGCTTGCCGTCCCAAGGGAAGTCGTTGAAGGTCCACATCTCGGCGTCGGGGTCGTGAACCAAGGCCAGCGAGGTCTGGTTGGGATAGTTGCAGGTGCAGTTGCGCGTATACTCCGGGGCATTGAGCAGTCCGCCGGCGGCAATCAGATTCGACGTGCAACTGGACTTGAAGCCGCCCAGATTGCCCGTGCCGCCGTCCTGCGCCAGATCGTAGAATCCGGCCGCCGCGGAGCGGAAAGTGAGCAGGTTCTCGCAGGCCACGGCCGTGTTGCAGCCGTAGTTGCGGGTGAACTTCCAGGGCATCGGCTCGCCGGTCAACGGGTGCCTGCGGATCTCGGGCTGACCGGTGAAGAGCGAGAACGCCGGGCCCTGGGTGAGGATCGTGCCACGGTGCAGCAGGCAGGGACCGCTGTAGCGACGCGTCCGTTCCTGCCAAAGGATACGGCCGTCGCCGCCCTGGAAGGCAACCATCCCCGCCTTGGCCTCGTCGGGGGCCCGATCCCGGGCCGCGCTGCCGCCCTCCAAGAGAATGTCGTGCTCGACGGAGTAGCTGAGCATCGTGCCGAAGACGTCTCCCCCGGTGCTCCAGAGCTCGCGGCCGGTGCGAACGTCCAGGGCCAGCAGCCGCGGCTGGTAGTCCGTCAGCTCGATGCCGCGTCGTTTCAGCCGCGCCAGGGCCGCGGCGGGAAGGGAGTCGATCGTGAATAGCTTGCCGCCGCCGATGGCGATATTGTTGTGCCGGAAGCTGTACTTCGCCGCGCGGTCCCAAAGCGGCCTGCCGGTGTGCCGATCGAATACCGCCAGCCGCCGGCTGGCCGAGCCGTAGGCGGCCGGCAGCAGCCCGCTGCCATCGGAACTGTACTCGTCACGCTCCGCGTGATGCAGGCCCTCACGCGGAGCGTGAGGAGTACCTTCGGCAGCCACGCCGGCGCCGTCGGCCCCGCGGAGATCCATGATGAGCCGGGGGATCAGTTGCAGGGCGGACTGGACGATCTCCCGCGGTTTGACGTTCCCCGGCGTGGCCAGGGGCGCGCTGGTGGCGACCAAAAGGTTGTCCCAGGCGGCCAAGAATCCAAAGGGCGGCCGAGGGCCGCCGGAGGTCTCCGGCAGGCGGAACTCTCGTTGGCGAGTGCCCGACGCGCTGTCCAGGGCGAGGATCGCGTCGCGGTAGACCACATACACCGCGTCGGGCAAGGTGACGTAGTTGCTGCCGATCTGGCCGGCTCCCGCTTGGTGCAGGACGTTGTCGTAGAACTGGCCCAGGTCGGGAAACTGCCTTTGCCAAAGGAGCCGGCCGGTATAGATGTCCAGGGCGCGGAGCATGTCGGGGCCTTCGATCACCAGCCGGCCCGCGGCGACCTGCGGGGACGGCCCGTGGCCGTGCCGCGGCAGCACCTCGTCGTTGGGCGGCCCGCCGTACCAGAGCAGCCCCAGCGGCGCCCTGACCAGCGTGTCGGTCGAGCAGACGCTGTTGGCCGCGTCGGCATATTGATGGGTCCACTCCCCGGCGCCGGGCAAGCCGCCGGGCCGGACCAAGAGGGCTCCCTGGCCCGCCACCGGCCTGATCTGGATGCCCACCAATCCGGCCGCGTCGGCCATCCGCCTGAGGATTTCCGCCGAAAGCGGCCAGAATGCCGCACCGCCGTAAGGGTGCAAGGTCCGCGCCACATTTCGCAGAAGGAGACCCTCCTCGCCAAGTCCCGGTTGCCGCGGGTCGGAAATCACCACCAGTTGGGCGAGGTACGGCGGCAAGGCATAAGTGGCGGGCTGACCCACGTGGGCCACCACCCGCGTGCCGTAGAGGCCGGCGTCGTCCATCCGCCGTCGAAAGGCCTCGACCTTCCCCGCGTCGGGATCGACCACGATCACCCGCCCTTTCCACGACGCCGCCAGGCCCTCGGCCAACCCCGCGGGTCCCAGGCCGAACATCAGGCAATAGCCGTCGCTGTTGCCGGCGGCCTGGAGCACCGCTGGCGTAGGTCCCGCTTGCCGAGCGGGACCTATCGCACCGCCGACGTTTGTTCGTCGTTCAAGTCCCTTCCGGCAGAAGGGACCTACTTCCCCGGCGAAGGCGTAAATCCGGCCGGCCGTGGTGACCACGAACAGCCGATCGTCGGCGGCCAGCATCGTCCAGGGCCGGCCCTCGAAGGAGCCGGACCAGGCAACGCGGGCTTTGCCGGCATTCTGGGGATCGGCCTCCAAGGCGGTTACCCGGCCATCGTCCCCGGCATAGAACCGCGGGCCGGCCTTGAGGAACAGTCGCCCCGGCAGTTCCGGCAGGCTGCGGACCCACAGCGTCTGCAAATGCCCGGTTGGGCGGCAGGGCGGGGAAAGGGGGACAGCCCCCCTTTGCGCCGGCGTGGCCGCCGGGGCTAACGGGCGCAGATCTGTTAGCCCCGGCGGCCACGCCGGCTGTATGGCATCCGCCGCTCCAAGACGGACTGTCCCCCTTTTCTCGTTCGGGGTACTCCGTTCGAATCTCTCGCGCGACCAATCGGCTGCCGCCGCGGGGCAAGTCGCCGGCCAGCGCGTATAGGGTGTTTCCCTCATAGACGCCCGCGGAGGCGTCGGACTGGAGTTGCCCGTCGGCCATCCGCCGCATCGTTCCCTGGACGAAAAACCAAGGCCCCAGGGCGGCCACCTCGCAGGAGCCGGTGCCCTTGGCGCCGAAGTCGAAGTGCAGCATCTTGCCGGTCTTGAGGTCGTAGACGGCCGGATCGGTGCGGCCGCCCGGGGCGACCAGGCCGTAGGGGGTCGCCGCCAGGTGGCCGCGGGGGACGAAGCTGCCGAAGGCGGGACTATCGTGAGGCTGCACGACGTAGCGCATGGCCTCGCCGCTGTTGATCCAGATCGACCCTCCCGTGGCCGCGTCGACCGCATGGACGAAAATGCCCATGAACGGCCAGATGCCGGCCGTGAAGTAGATATTCCCGTCCAAGAGCACGGGGCCACCGTGGATCGGCCAGGTGGAGATCAGCCGCCCGCTGCCCAGCACGCGGCGATCCGTGGGTCCGCCGCGAACCCGCCAAACCAGACGGCCGCCAGCCGCGTCGAGGCAATAGAGATAGCCGTCGTCCGAGGCGAAATAGACCCGGCCCTCGGCCACGATGGGGGCAAAGCGGACCGGGCCATCGGCATAGAATTGCCATCGCCGCCGGCCGGTCTCCGTGTCCAGGGCGGTCACGCTGTCGGTGACCATCGAGGGGACGTAAAGCCGCTTGCCGGCCGCCACCGGCGAGTAGGAGACATCGAACCGCAGCCGGGGCTGACTGGCCGGCCAGGCGGGACAAGGCTCGGCGAGTTGGCGGGTCCAACTCAGGGAGAGCCGTTCGGGGAGAGCGTCCGGCGTGGCGGCTCCACGGCCGGCGTCGTAGCGCCACTGCGGCCAATCCCCGCCCCGCGCGCCGCCAGCCGCGGCCAACCAGACGCACGCCAGGCCCATCAGCCACCAGCGTGCCGACAGTCCGCGGGAGACCGATTTATGGTTGGCTCGTTCGGCAATAGACACGTGGGGTCGCTCTTCCGTCGTTCTGTTCCCAATCCCACCACAGTTATTGTAGTGTCTCTACGCGGCAGGCTCAGCAGGCCCGATGCGCGTTTTGCGGCCGCTGGACCGGCTGAAAGATCGCCATTACGGCGCGTCGGCGGTCAAGTTGACGGCAGATCGGCCGGCCGGACACCAGGCTGCGAATTCGCCGCATTTCCCAAGTCGTTATATCGGCAGGACTTACGCCGTTGCCCCTGGACGTTTGGCACGAGGAATGCAATAGTTCCTAAGGGCAGATTGTGATTCCCGAGATCTCCATCAGGACAAGGGAGGAGAATCGAAATGAAACGGATCTTGTTGGCTTTGGCAGCCATCGCGGCGATCGGGCTTGCGTCGAATCTGGCCCTGGCCGATGGGCCCTCGCACGGCTGGATTCCTGTGACCACTGCGGAGTGGACCGGCGGCCATTCGGCCCCCGTTACGCCGGTCTGGTGGCGGGGCTATGGCTGGGGCGGCTATTACGGCGGCTATTACGGTTACCCCGGAGTCGCTGTGGCCACGCCCTATTACTCGTACTACTCAGGCCCTCCGGTGGCCAGCTACACTCCGTACCCGTCTTACGGCTACACGACGCCGTACTACGGCGGCTATTACGGCGGGTACTATCCGTACCGCTATTACGGCGCCTTCCGCCCGTACTACAGGTGGTGGCGGTAGTCGCGGAAAGGTAGAGAGTAGGGTGGGTCGAGCGCAGCGAGCGCCACCAGGAGAATTCGCCCGAAAAAACGAATTCACCGAAAAATGGTGGGGCTCGCTGCGGTCGACCCACCCCGCGATGATGGTCTGCAGGGAACGCCCTCCGTGGCGTTCCGTGCTGGGGAGAACGGTTATTCCCAGTTCGCGGAATGCCACGGAGGGCGTTCCCTACAGGCGGAAGCTATTTCTCCGCCGGACTTTACTGGACGGCCGAACAGACTTCTTGCGTCTGCTGCTGGCTGCGTGCGGCCTGTTTGGCGAGGCGGTCTGCCGTGTAGACTTCGCTCCGCAGAATGGGCACTTCCCTAGGCGCCTCGATGCCCAAACGGACACGGCCGCCGCCGATCTGTACGATGGTGACCACGATCTGATCGTCGATGACGATGCTCTCGCCAGGCTTGCGACTGAGAACGAGCATTTTGGGTCCCTCCACAAAACATGCGAATATCGCGTGCGTGAAATCCGAGAAAGCGGGATTTACCAGCAGAAGGATAACCCATCGCTGGAGCAGGGAAAATCGGGGCACCCCCTTCCCCGACCCTAAGGGCTTTCCCGAGTCGCCGCGTTTGCCGCCGTAGGTTCCCCTTCCGTAGATCGGGAAACTACTGAAGTCCCCGCCGGTGAGCTGGTTCGATTGGTCGGAAAGCCACGGACCAATTGGAAGCCCAATGCCCGAAGGAGCAAGAGCGCGCCGAAGACCGTCGCACATTGCGAGACGTTGAGAAGGTAAAAGAACAGCCCGAGGCGTGCGTGGTCATCCGGCCGCAGCGTGCCGATCAGAGCGACGAGCGTGCCAACTTCGAGTGCGGTAAGCAGGCCGCAGTAAAGCAGCCATCCGATGCTCAGGCGCATGAGTTTCGACGCGGGGCGCATCGCACCCCAGATGCAAGGCATCGTCACCAAGAAATTGCAGACCGTCACGGCGGCGAATAGCACAAGCATTTCGCCGTGAAAATCGACCCCGCCCCCGACAGCCGGCGGCAGGATCGTGCGAAGCGGCGCCAGGGCAACCGACAAGAGAGTTGTTGCCAGGAGCATCTGTTGCAGGTTGAATTGCAGCCGGCCGTGGGCTGGGGGAGCGGCCGGGGCGCCGCGGCTGATCAATTGCCAGCGGAAAACCTTGCGAGCAATCCATAGCGGGATCTGGGCAGTCACGATACCCGCCAACAGGAACGCGCCCAAGAGGACGGCATCGTAAAGGTGGAAGAAAGTGTCCCACGTCATCCGATTGCCCAGGATGAGCGCGTACCACATCATCGTGACCAGCAGCGCCGACCAAGGTAGCCGCACGACGAAGTTCCCCTGGGCCAGCGCGGCCCAGACCGCAATCAGGTTAATCTGGCCGATGCAACTGCCGAACAGCACGGCGAGGAGCACGGCGGGGTCGCCGGCATGGCTGCCGGGAAACAACAGCGGCAGCGCGAAATCCAGGCCGAGGAACCCGGCGATCAGGATTCCCAGGACGGTGCATCGCAGGACGAAGGGGGTCTTGAAGTGCATTTCCCCGCCAAAGATTCCAGTTCGTCGGCGCGGCTTCCCGCCGCGCGAATCCGAGAACCGTATTTGCCCGGCGATTCTACCCGACCGGGTGGTGCCTGGCAAGCGAACCAACCTATCCTGAACATCAAGTAGGTCCCGCTTGCCGAGCGGGACAACCGATGTCCTGCCCGGCAGGCAGGACCTACCGGCGGCGAATATGGCGTTCGGGGTCGGCGAGCTATACTCCGCGCGGTCGGAAATGCGCCGTTCGTAGTCCCGCCTTTAGGCGGTCTTGTCGCGGATTCCCGGCTAAAGCCGGTACTACGAACTTGTATCATTCCGTGCCGCACGCAGTAGAACCGACGGCGAGAGCCGACTATTGACAGCGGTGTGCTGAACGACTAACGTGACGATAAGGGGGCGTTTGCTTGGCCTGATTGGGCGGTGTGCGGTCATTTTGCGGGAGGGCGTGCGATGCTCGTCAGATTTTGTGTCGCCTGCGCGGTGCTCTTGGTCGGACTCTCGTCGGTATTGGCCCAGGGCGTGGCGCCAGCGGAGGCGGCCCCGAATGCCCAGGCCAAGACGGCTGCGGCTGCGGTCGCTCCGGCACCGTCGATCGTGGATATCCAAGATCTGCAAAAGGTCAATCGCGAGTGCCGCTTCCTGTTGAGCAGCCCGTCGGCCAACAGCAAGTCCAAAGAGCAGGCCCATCAATGGCTGGATTCCACGAAGTCGCGGGTCTGGGGCCAGACCACCGGCCGGTATCTCGGCATGGGACACGACAAGGGCGGTTGGTTCGTCCGCGTGCAGCCGAAACAGGGCGACGCGGTCAACGTCCATTACGACAGCCTCGACAGCGAGAGCCAACAGCGGATGAAGGACCTCTGGAACCTGAGGTACTACCTTCCCAAGCGGGCGGAGAAGGTGCGGGCCGCGCTGGCCGAAAAGAAAGCGGCCGACAAGCCCCAGGAGGAGCCGGGGACGAAACCCGAAAACCGCGTGCGGAGGGCTTCCTACTCGGCGACCAAGCGAGTGCCCGGCGAAGGCAATGAATCCAACAGCCCCCCGGCCAGCGCCGGGGGAATGTCGGCCGGCTCCCAGTCGTCGGCTCCCCGCTGCCCTTGCGGCAAATAGTTACCATTCACGGGAATCGCTCAGGGTAGCAGGCACACGCCGTGTGCCGTCCGCCCCTGGTGGCGGAGAGAGCGGACGGCACACGGCGTGTGCCTGCTACTTTACGGGCTGTGAAGGGTTACGTGGTGGAATCAGGGCTGGTCAGCAATCTGCAGAAGTACTGCCTGCACGACGGACCGGGGATTCGCACCACGGTCTTCCTCCAGGGATGCCCCTTGGCCTGCGCCTGGTGCCACAACCCGGAAACGCGGCCGGCCCGGGCCAGCGTGGTCTTCACGGCCGCGCGTTGTATCCGTTGCGGCGAGTGCTTGCCGGCCTGTCGCCAAGGGTGTGCGGAGGCGGTTGCCGACCGCGGCGCTGGTTGCGGCTGCCTGGCCTGCGGCGCGTGCGTCGAGGCGTGCCCCACGGGCGCCCGGCAGTTGGCCGGCCGGCGGATGACGGTCGCCGAAGTGCTGGCGGAGGTTTGCAAGGACGGGCCGTTCTACGACGAGTCGGGCGGCGGGGTCACCTTCTCCGGCGGCGAGCCGCTGGCGCAAGGGGAGTTCCTCAAGTCGCTCCTGGAGGCTTGCCGCCGCCGCGAGATCCACACCGCCGTGGACACCTCGGGCTACGCGCCCCGGCAGCAGCTTCTGGACGTCGCCCCGCTGGTGGATCTGTTCCTCTACGACTTGAAGTTCTTGGACGAAGCGAAGCACGTGCAATACACGGGCGTGTCGAACGTGCTGATCCTGGAGAACCTGCGGGCGCTGGGCCGCGTCCACGGGAACCTCTGGATCCGCATCCCGGTGGTTCCCGGGATCAACGATCGGCCGGAGGAGATCGAAGGCCTGGTGCGGCTGGCGGCGTCGGTGCCCGGCGTGCGGCAGGTGAATCTGCTGCCGTATCACCGCACGGCGCTTCACAAGTTTCAACGGCTGGCCGAGGCTTACCCCCTGGCGGAGATTGCCGCGGCGGCGCCGGAGTCGATGCGTGCGATGGCCGAAGGTCTGCGGGCCTCGGGCCTGGAAATCAAAGTAGGAGGTTGACCGGCGATGAACTCCCGAATCGCTCGATTGAGGCAGGCGAGCCTCGACGCGGCGCCGACGCTGTCGCCCGAGCGGGCGAGCCTGATGACCGACTTCTATCAGGCCCATGCCGGGCGGTTCTCGCCGCCGGTGATGCGCGGGCAGTCGTTCTACCACCTCTGCCAGCAGAAGACGATCTACCTGGGCGAAGAGGAGCTGATCGTGGGCGAGCGGGGACCGCGGCCGAAGGCCGTGCCCACCTACCCGGAGCTCACCTGCCACAGCATGGACGACCTGCGGATCCTCGACTCCCGCCCGAAGACGAGCTACGCGGCCGACGCGGAGTGCCTCCGCGTCTACCAGGAGAAGGTCATTCCCTACTGGCGCGGCCGCAGCATGAGGGACAAGCTTTTCGCGGAGCTGCCCGAGGAGTGGAAGGAAGCCTACGACGCCGGCCTGTTCACCGAGTTCATGGAGCAGCGGGCGCCCGGCCACACGGTGTTGGACGACAAGATCTACCGCCTGGGGATGTTGGATTTCAAGCGACAGATCGCCGACTCGATGGCCCGCTTGAATTTCCTCGGCGACCCCGAGGCTTACGCCAAGCGTGAAGAGCTCAAGGCCATGGACATCGCCTGCGACGCCGTGATCCTCTTTGCCGAGCGTCATGCCGAGCTTGCAGAAGAGCGGGCCAAGTCTGAAGCCGACCCATCGCGGAAGGCCGAGCTGGAGAAGATCGCCCGGGTTTGCCGGCACGTCCCGGCCCATGCGCCCCGCGACTTCCACGAGGCACTCCAGTCTTACTGGTTCTGCCACCTCGCGGTGATCACCGAGCTCAACGGCTGGGACTCGTTCAACCCCGGCCACCTCGATCAGCACCTGTTGCCCTTCTACCGCCGGGGACTGGCCGCGGGCACGCTCACCCAGGAGTCCGCCCGCGAGTTGCTGGAAGCCTTCTTCATCAAGTTCAACAACCATCCGGCGCCGCCCAAGGTCGGCGTGACGGCCGCCGAGAGCGGAACCTACACCGATTTCGCCAACATCAACCTCGGCGGGCTGCTGGCCGACGGCTCCGACGGCTCCAACGAGGTCTCCCACATCCTGCTGGAGATCGTCGACGAGATGCACCTGCTCCAGCCCAGCAGCAACCTCCAGCTTTCGCGCAAGAGCCCGGAAGCCCTTTTGAGGCATGCCCTGCGAGTGGTCCGCAAGGGCTATGGGTTCCCCTCGATCTTCAACGCCGACGGCGTGGTGGAAGAGCAGCTCCGGCAGGGAAAGACGCTGGAAGACGCCCGCGCCGGCGGCTGCAGCGGCTGCGTCGAGGTGGGGGCCTTCGGCAAGGAGGCCTACATCCTCACCGGCTACTTCAACCTGGTGAAGATCCTCGAGCTGGTCCTGCACGACGGCGTCGATCCGCGGACCGGCAAGCAGCTCGGCCCTCGGACCGGCTCGCCCGACTCGCTGGCCTCGTTCGAGTCGCTGCTGGACGCCTTCCGGCGGCAGTTGCACCATTTCGTCGAGATCAAGGTCCGCGGCAACCAGCTCATCGAGCGGATGTATGCCGAGGGGATGCCGGCCCCCTTCCTTTCCGTGCTCATCGACGACTGCATCGCCGGGGAAAAGACTACAACGCCGGCGGCGCCCGCTACAACAACACGTTCATCCAACTGGTGGGGATCGGCAGCCTCACGGATTGCCTGGCGGCGATCCGGCAACTGGTCTACGACGACCGGGCCCTTTCGCCGGCCGGCCTGGTCGAGGCGCTGGACGCCGATTTCCAGGGCCGGGAGCCCCTGCGCCAGCGGATGCTCAACCGCACGCACAAGTACGGCAACGACGACGATCACGCCGACCAGATCATGACCCGCGTCTTCCGCGCCTGCTTCGAGGAGATCGACGGCCGGCCGAACACCAAGGGCGGACGCTACTGCATGGAGATGCTCCCCACCACCTGCCACGTCTACTTCGGCTCGGTGACCGGCGCCATGCCGGACGGGCGGAAGGCCGGCCTGCCCTTGTCCGAGGGCATCTCGCCGGTCCAGGGCGCCGATCGCTGCGGACCGACGGCGGTCGTCAAGTCGGCGTCCAAGATGGACCACGTGAAGACCGGCGGCACGCTCTTGAACATGAAGCTCACGCCATCGTTGGTGGGCGACGAAGACGGCATCGACAAGCTGGCCCATCTCGTGCGGACCTATTTCAAGCTGGGCGGGCACCACGTGCAGTTCAACGTCGTCCGCCGCGAGACGCTCCGCGAGGCCCAGGCCCAACCCGAGCGCCACCGCGACCTGATCGTCCGCGTCGCCGGCTACAGCGACTACTTCTGCGACCTCTCCGTCGAGCTCCAAGAGGAGATCATCGCCCGCACCGAGCACGCCACGCTGTAAAGGTGCGTTTCGTAACCGTTCGCGGGCCTCCCTTGTCGCCTTTCGCTCCGCGAAAGCAGCGCGACTTTCGCGGAGCGAAAGGCGACTTTCTACGCCAAATCCCGGCTCAGCCAGGAGCGACCCCTGAACGGTTACGGCGTTTCGTGGACGGCGAATCGGCCCCCCCTGGCCGATGCCGTGTCACCCTGGCCGATGCGGAACCACGGTCGATCGCATGTGGACTCTGCGATTGCCGACGTTGGCAGCCGAAAAACGCACTTGGCACAACAACTGCTCCAAAAGGAGGAACCCCGGGGAATCGCTCGCCGAGTGCTGTGTGCGTTCCTGCCGAGCGAGCTTGTCACCTGAAAGGAGCGGTTGTTCTTGTGTCGACCTCAACCCAAACGCGCAACGACCCAGCCGGCGGAGTCAAGCAGAAACCGTCGGCGTCTGCTTCCGCTCTCCAATCCGGACCGAGTTTCCGAAGAGGAAAGGCGGTGCATTGTCAGGCATGGGTTGCGAAGGCGGCGAAACAGCCGATGGTGCTGGAAACCGTTGATATCGGACCGCTCGGGACCGAAGACGTTGAAGTCGCTGTCGAACACTGCGGTTTGTGTCACTCCGATCTCTCCATCTGGAACAATGACTGGGGCATTTCGCAGTACCCCGCGATTCTCGGCCACGAGGTCATCGGTCGGGTTACGGCCCTTGGTCCGAATGCCAAGCGTCTGGAGGTCGGACAACGCGTCGGCGTCGGCTGGAACTCGGGTAGCTGCATGCACTGTCGCCAGTGCATGTCGGGGAGCCATCACCTTTGCCCGCAAGTGCAACCCACCATCGTCGCTCATCGCGGCGGGTTCGCGACCCACCTTCGCTCGCACTGGGCTTGGGCCATCCCGCTCCCGGAAAAGCTGAACTTCGCCGAAGCCGGGCCGCTCTTGTGCGGGGGCATCACCGTCTTCGCGCCGCTGGCGATGTACGCCCGGCCGACCGATCGCGTGGGCGTCATCGGCATCGGCGGGTTGGGCCACATGGCGGTCAAGTTCGCGGCCGTCTACGGGTGCGACGTGACGGCGTTCACCTCCAGCGAGAGCAAGTTCGATGAAGCCAAAGGTTTCGGGGCCAGTCATGTCGTATCGAGCAAGGACTCGGCGGCGATCAAGACACTCGGCGGCAGCCTCGATCTCCTGATCAGCACCGTCAACGTGAAGCTCGATTGGGACGCGATGATCGGCACGCTCGCGCCCAACGGCCGGTTGCACGTCGTCGGCGCCGTGCTGGAACCCATTCCGGTCGCGGCGTTCTCGCTCATCCTTCAGCAGCGCAGCGTCTCAGGTTCGGCGTCCGGCCCGCCGGCGGCGATCGAGACGATGCTCGACTTCGCTTCACGGCACCATGTCGTGCCGCAGACCGAGCATTTCCCCATGAGCAATATCCACGAGGCCTTCGCCCGACTTGAATCAGGCAAGGCCCGTTACCGCATCGTGCTGGATGCGGATTTCTGATCCGCTTGCCGTCTACGCGCCGCTTCACGCCGCTTCCGCGTCGCCGTAGGCGTCGAGATAGCCCTGCTCATCTTCGTAGCCGTGATCGAAATCCGGCCCGAAATCCGGGTCGTCGTCGGGATCGAAGCCGCCCTCTGCTTCGTCGCCCTCGAAGGCATCGTCGTCGGAGCCCGCCGCGTCGTGCATCGGCTGATGGCTGTAGTCCAAGGGCTCCGCGTCGCTATCGACGTACTCCAATTCGTTCCGCTCGTTGACGAACACCGACGGCTGCTCCTTGGGCTTCTCCTCGCCCCAGGGGGCGTTCCAGGGGACCAGCCGGCCGCGCCGAGACGGCTGCTCCTCGGTCGCCGGACGGACCGGCCGGGACGGCTGCGGCGGCTTCGGTTGCGCCGCTGGCGTGCCATGTTCGGCTTGCCCAACCGTACCGTCGGCGCTGCTCGACGAGCCAGCAATGGCGCCCAACTTTGCCCTCTCCCCCTCTCCTCTTCTCCTCTTCTCCTCTTCTCCTCTCCTCCGCGTCTCCGCGTCACCGGCACCGCTGGACGATCCAGCGGCGGCGCCCAATCCCGGCACGGAAACGGGAGGCTCGGGCTCCGGCCGCAGCTTCCGCTTCGGTCGCCGCGCGGCCGCCGTGGGCTTGTGGACGGCCAGACGCGCCGGCTGCTGGCCGCTGGGTGGAAGCTCAGTCACCTTCGCGTCCAAGAGCTTGAAGAGCTGGAGGATGTGCTCGTGGCAGGTGAAGACCAGGAGTTGGCGATCGGCCGCCGCGAAATCGCAAAGCACCTCCGCGGCCGCCCTGGCCCGCTGGCTGTCGAAGTTCACCAGCACGTCGTCGAGGATCATCGGCAGCACGGCGCCCCGCCGGGCGTAGGAGCTGACCAACGCCAGCCGCAGGGCCAAGAACAACTGCTCCCGCGTGCCCTGCGAGAGGACCTCGATCGCCAGCGGCCTGCCCGCGGCATCATCGACCAGCAGCACCTTCTCGTCCAGCGGCGTCCAGATCCGCCCGTAGCGGCCCTCGGTCATCCGCTCCAGGTAGCCGGAGGCCTCCTGGAGAGTTTCCGGCTGCCGCTCCTTCTCGTAGGTCTTGCGGATCGACTCCAGCACCTGGCTGGTGACCGCGCGGACTTGCCAGGTGTGGATCGACTCCCGGATCCGCTGCTCGACCATGCTCAGGGCCAGTTGCTTCTCGGCCGGCTGGCGGTCGTTGGCCAAGACCTTGATCTGTTCGCCCAGCCGGCCCCGCTGCTCGAAACGCTCGCGAAGCTCGGTCCCGGCGGCGCTGAGCCGCTCCTGCACCTGGTGGCGCCGGGCTTCGAGACTCTCCTCAGCGGGGCCCTCCAGATAGCTGCGGAGCGTCTCCAGATCACAGTGGCCGGCGATGGCCGCGTCGATCTCCCGCTGGATCGACTGCCGCTGCTGCTTCAACCCTTCCACCCGGGCCAACTCGGCCGCCCGGGCGTGGAACTGCTCCTCGCTCTCGACGCCCGCCGCGTGCAGCAACTCCCGCCGGTCGCGCGTCCAGCGGGCGATGGCCTTGGCGTGTTTGATCTTCTTCCGCCGAAGCTGGCGGATCTCGGCCAAAAGCCCCTCGCGGCGCTTCAAGAGCGACTGCTGCTCCTCCAGCCGCCGGACCATCTCGCGGATCTGCTCGGTCGGGTGCGACGACGAAAGTTTGACATTCGTCTCCGCAGCGAGCTGACGGATGCGTCCGCAGATCGCTTCCAGCTCACGGCTCCGCTGCTGGCACTCCTCGTAGCGGGCGTCCAGCCGCCGCTTGAGGTCGCCGATTTCCACGCCGCGGCCGATCAGCGACCGCGCCTGCTTGGCAGCGAGCGTCGGCGGCAGACCGGTCTTGGAAAGGGCCTCCTGCCAACGCCGCTGGGCCGCCGTCAGGCTGGCCTCCGCCTGGCGAACCCGTTGGGAAGCCTCGTCCGCCGCTTGCTTCATGCTCTTCCGCTGGGAGTCCATGGGCGCGAGCTCTTCCAGGTCCGCCAGGTCCTTCTCCGCCGTCGCCAGCCGGGAAGCCGCGGTGCCGCTGCCGGCGGGCAACTGCTCGTCCAGCGCCGCCCGCTCCTGGGCCGCCTGCTTGAGCTGCGTCTGGAGCGTGTGCAGTTGCTTCTGGCAGGTCTCCAACCGCTGGGCGTTGGTCCGCTCCAGGAGGAACTTCGTGGCCACCGAGCAGATCGTGGCCGACAGGCCCAACAGCGCCAGGCACCAGCCCCAGACCTCGGCAATCGAGCCGGGAATCAACAGTCCGGCCATCAGCAGGACTACGCCGATCACGAACACGCCGCCCAACCCGGCCAGCATCCAGACGGGCAGGAGCTGGTGTTCCAGAAGCCGGCGGCTCTGATGGTCCATCTCGGCCTGGTGATGCTCCAGCTTCTCGACGCGCTCGTCGAGCTGCACGCGGCGGCGGAGTTGGGCCACCAGCAGACCGCCGTGCTCGATGGCCTCGGAGAGGTCCTTCTCGCCCCGAGCGCGGAGGGTCTCCTCGATCTTGGCCGCCAGGACTTGGTCCTGCTGTTGCCCGCTGCCGCCTTGCTGCTTGAGCTTCTCCAGCCGCCGCTGCCACCGCCGCAACGAAAGGGCCGGCTCGCGGAGCGAGGCCAACGTTTGCGACGTGATCGCCCGCAGGCCGTCGCCGCCGGCCTGCTCGTCCAGGCCGAGTTGTTGCTGTTGGGCCTTGAGCTGGGCCTCGAGCCGGGCGATCTCGCCTTCCGACTCGCCGACCCCCTTCTCCAAAGCACCGATCCACGTCTCCTGCTTCTCGCAGGGCCTCGATCCGCGGGATCAACTGCACGACGGCCTCGTTGATCGAAAGCCCGTCCGACTCGGCCTGGAGCCGAGCCATGAAGCGTCCCAGCTCGTCGACCTTTTGCCGGTGTTCACCGAGGCGGTTGTTCAGTCCGGCCAGCCGCTCGACAGCGCCCTCCGGCATCGTCTCCGGCGGACCGATGGCCGCCAATTGCTCGTCCAGCAGGACCCGGGTCTGCCACCGCGGACGCTGGGCCAGCGCGATGCCGATCAGCCGCGCCTGCTGTTCGAGCTGTCGCTGTTCCTCTTGCAGGCGGCCGGCCTCGCGATCGATCTGCCCGCGCTCGGCGGCCAGCCGGGCGTAGCGGCGGTTGAGCGTTCCCAGCTCGACGATCTCCGCGCGGAGCTTGTCCCGCTCGGCTAGTAGCTGTGCGATCTGGCAGGGGCCGCCGCAGCGATCGAGGATGCGGTCCCGCGAGCCGTTCAGCTCGTGCATCACCTCCACCAGCGACACCCGGTCCAGGCCGATGCTCAGGCTGTAGAGCAGCGTGGCGGCGTCGGTGTCGCTGAGCGTGCCCAGCTCCTGCAGCTCCCGCAGGCCCACCGCGAAGACGTTGTTGAAGATCGCCTCGTCGACGCCCGAAAGCAGCGACTCCAGCAGTTGCTCGCCGTGCCGGCTGCCGTCGGCGCCGACCAGGCTCAGGATCTCCGCCTGGGGATCGGCCGGGTTGTCGTGGCGGCTGACGAGGAACTGCCCGTGGGACGCCTGCACGGCGAGCGAGCCCCCGGGCCGGCCGCCTCGCAGCGGAGGCAGGTAACGCCGCCGCGGCGGCGCGAAGCCGTAAAGCACCGAGCGGATGAACTCCATGAGGGTCGTCTTGCCGGCCTCGTTGGGACCGAAAAAGACATTCAACCCGCCGGCCATCTCGCCCAGCTTCAGGCCGCTCCAGATCCCGAAACCGTCGACTTCCAGTGCCGTGATTCTCATGCCTGGGGTTCCTCGCCACTCAACAGGTCGACGCCCAGCAAGGCCGCCTCGCAGAGCACCCGCTCCCGCACCGCCGGGTCGGATACCGCGGCCAGCGCCGCGATCTCGCCCGCCGCCGCACTGGCCAGGCCAGTGGCACCCGCGGCAACACTGGCAGAGCCAGTGGCACCCGGCTTGCCCAAAAGCGGCTCCAGATCCAGCCGCTGGGCCGGGTCCATCTGATACTGCCGCACCGCCCGCAGAAAATCGCCGCGGATCGTCTTCTGCTCGTACCACTCGGGGTTCAGCACGGCGCTCGGCTCGATCGCCAGCGACGTGCTCCACGCCGCCGGCGAGCCCTGGCCGAACTCCTTGCGCAGCAGACCCAACAGGTCGGCCGCCAGCGTCCCCCGCCGCAACTGGCCCAGCAGCGGTCCCGACCCGGCGATCGTCCAACTCACCAGCAGGTCGGCGCCGGCGCGCCGCCGATGGCCGCCACCATCCGTTGCCGGAGCCGCGATTCCAGCTCGTTGCGGGTCGTGCCCGGGTCGATCACCAACCGCTCCGTGTGCCACCGCAGAACGTCGGTGGTGATCAACTGCGAGTGCAGCCGGCGCTCGGCGTCCACATGCAGCGACGTGCAGCCGTGAGGCCCGGCGTCCGCCGGCTGTCGCCCCTGCGGGCTGCCCGGATAGTGGGCCGTGTGCGGAGTCTGGAACAACGTCTGCCGTGGGCTGCCGCCCAGGGCCCAATAGTCGATTCCCCGGCTGGCCAGCGTTTCGGCCTCCGCCGCGCCGTTGGCCAGCCCGATGGTGAACAGCCCGGTCGGATCCGGGTTGAAGAAGGCCGGCTGAAGGTGTTCCTCTTGCTGACGTAGGGTGGGCTCTAGCCCGCCTTCAACCTGACGTAGGGTGGGCTTCAGCCCGCCTTCAACCCGGCTAGCGCCGACAATCCGCGCGATCGGCTCGCCCTCGCGCTCGTGCAGGATCTCCACCGGCCGGCCGGCGGGCAGGACGTGTACGTTATCGGGCAGGTGATAGACCGCAGGCCAGACCTCCGGCGGATCGCACTGCCCGCCCGCCCAGTAGACGGCGATGCCCCGCTCCGCCAGTCGCTCGAACTGTTCGACCAACGTGAGCGGACCGTGCGGGCCGGTCGCCTCCGGGTCCAGCAGATCGCCTGCCAGCAGGACGAAATCCGACTCTTCCGTCAGCGCCGCCTCGAAGACCCGCACCGCCGCGCGGTACGCCGCCTCCAGCAGCAACTCCCGCAGGTGTTCCGGGACCTCGGTAATCCCGGTGATCGGCCGATGAAGATGGAAATCGGCCGCGTGAATGAAGCGGAATGGCCAATATGGCATAGAGCCTCCTTGCCCGCCGACATAACCGGGCTTGCCAGCAGCGGCTTGCTCCTGATGATCGAAACATCAATGAGTGTCGCCTTTCGCTCCGCGAAAGTAGGCGAGCTTCGGTCAAGTAATCCGGGATAACGCAGCTTTCGCGGAGCGAAAGGCGACACTTGTTTCCTCGCCGATCCTGAGCCGCAAACAGTCGCCCTAATTGGCGTAGTGTAGCGAACTTCGGGAAATCGTGCCACATCGGTTGTCCGCGGGCCGGCAGGAGGCGGGCCCAGAGCGCGAGCCTGGCAAAATGGGAATGCTAGGTCAACCGTAATGGCGATGGTTGCGTTACAAATGGGGGGTAACGCTCTCGCTATGCGTGGGAACTATTTCACAACAGGCACCCCCACGCGAGCGTGGCAGCCCGGTACAATACCAACTATAGAGCAATCGATTGCCGGTTACGCTGAATGAGCCAACGGGCCAACACGCCTGACGTTTTTGAGGGTATTGAACGATGGACTGGCTCGATACGGAGACCAAAGCGTTGCTGCAACGTTCGCCGCCGGAGAAGCTTGCACCACCGGACACGGCGACCTTTTCGCTCGTATTGCTGGCGTTCGCGGGAGTCGATCACGGCACCCTTTTGAGGGCGGCGCGATTCGTTGCCGAAGCCTCGGACGGGGCAACGCGTCTGCTTAGCAGCCGACTTCCCGTTTGTGTTAACAAGGGTCTGTCTTACTCAGATGCCCAGATCGGGCAATTCGAGTTGATCTGCTGCGATGCCGTGTCTGTGATCATCTCGGACGAGGTGATCGCCGGCGCTTCAGCCGACTATCTGGCGGACCTCTATGCAAAACTCCGCAAGATAGACGAGTTCGAGTTGGTGGCCGTCCGAATAGATTTCGTTCCCGATAGCCCAAAGGGACAGGAGTTCTGCAACAGGTTTCTTAACGGGTGGAAACCTGCTTCGTCTGCTGCCATGAAACTGATGCGCAAGAAGGCCCGCATCATGCAGCACTGGGCCACAAGAATTGGCGGCCAGATAACAATCGTTTCGGAGCCGATCGAGCAGTGAAGTGGAATGATGTTCTCCACCCTTGAACCTGGCGCCCGCGCTATCGAGGCGTTCGCTGAGAACGGCACCGTTTGCGTGCGGCTCAGCGACGGCCGGGAGATTCGTTTTCCGGCCACCAAGAACCGCCGCTTGCGCAATGCCACTGCCGAGCAGTTAGGCCGTATCGAGATCATCTGCAACGGCACCGGGCTGCACTGGCCCGATCTCGACGAGGATCTTTCCATACTGGGGATCCTCGAAGGGCGGTTGGGGCTGCCATAGACCGTGGAAAAGTTGGCGTTGACCTGGGTTTCGGATCATCCCGCTTTTGTTGCCCTGTAACCAGTAGGAGCACAAATCCATGTACAACACGAAGGCTTACTCCGCTGCCAGCGCGACATCGCCGCTGGCCCACGCTCAAATCAAGCGTCGCGATGCAACGGAACACGACGTGCAGATCGAAATCCTCTTCTGCGGCATCTGCCACTCCGATCTCCATGCGGTCCGCGACGAGTGGAGCAGCGTCATGCCCACGGTCTACCCGATTGTCCCCGGCCATGAGATCGTCGGGCGTGTAACCAGGGTCGGCTCGGCAGTTGCCAAGTACAAGCCGGGCGACCTCGCCGCCGTCGGCTGCCTGGTCGACTCGGACGGCACCTGCCCCCAGTGCAAAGCCAGGCTCGAGCAGTTCTGCCCGAACCTGACGCTCACCTTCAACTCCCCGGACAAGCACCTGGGAGGCGTGACCTACGGCGGCTACTCCGACAGCATCGTCGTCGATGAACGCTTCGTTCTGCGAGTTCCCCCCAACCTCAACCTCGCCGGAGCTGCGCCGTTGCTCTGCGCCGGGATCACGACCTACTCGCCAATGCGCCATTGGGGCGTTGCCCTTGGGAAGAAGGTTGGCGTAGTCGGTCTCGGCGGGCTGGGCCACATGGGCGTGAAGTTCGCCCGGGCGTTCGGAGCCCACGTAGTCGTCTTCACCACCTCGCCCAGTAAGAAGGACGACGCGCTCCGCCTCGGCGCCGACGAAGTCATCGTCTCCCGCAATGCCGACGAGATGAAGAGGCACATCGGCAGCTTCGACTTCATCCTCGACGCCGTCTCCGCCGAGCACGACATCAACGCCTATCTCAACCTGCTCGGCCGCGACGGCAACCTCACCCTGGTCGGCGCTCCCGCGAAGCCCCTGAGCTTCGCCGCCTTCAGCCTCATCCTGGGCCGCCGCAGTCTCTCCGGCTCTGCCATTGGCGGCATCGCCGAAACCCAGGAGATGCTCGACTTTTGCGGGGCGCACAACATCACCGCCGACGTCGAAGTCATTCCCATCCAGAAGGTCAACGAAGCCTACGAGCGACTGCTCAAGTCCGATGTGAAATATCGCTTCTCCATCGACCTGGCTTCTCTCAGATCAGAGTAACCGACGCGACACGTGAAAGGAGAAACCATGCAAGAGCGCAAACTTGGAAAGAGCGGCTTGGAAGTCTCGGCTCTCGGGCTTGGCTGCATGGGGATGAGCTTTTCCTACGGCCCGCCCAAGGACAAGCAGGAGATGACCTCGGTTCTCCGGGCCGCCGTGCAGCGCGGCGTCACATTCTTCGACACCGCCGAGGTTTACGGCCCGTTCTTGAACGAAGAGCTTGTGGGCGACGCCCTCGCCCCCTTCCGCAAGCAAGTGGTGATCGCCACCAAATTCGGGTTCGACCTCAATCCTGATTTCGATCCCCGAGGGATGAAGGGTTCACCGGGATTGAATAGCCGACCGGAGCACGTCAAGCAGGCCGTCGAGGGCTCGCTCAAGCGGCTCAAGGTCGAGACAATCGACCTGCTCTATCAGCACCGGGTAGACCCGGACGTGCCAATCGAAGACGTGGCAGGAGCGGTCAAGGAGCTGATTGAGCAGGGCAAGGTCAAGCACTTCGGCCTTTCGGAAGCAGGAGTGCAAACGATCCGCCGCGCACACGCGGTCCAGCCGGTCACCGCGCTCCAGAGCGAATACTCGCTGTGGACGAGAACTCCCGAGAAGGAAGTGATACCGACCCTCGAGGAACTCGGAATCGGCCTCGTGCCGTACAGCCCTCTGGGCAAGGGCTTTCTCACGGGCAAGATGGACGAGAAAACGACCTTCGACAGCTCCGACTTCCGCAGCACTCTGCCTCGCTTCACCCCCGAGGCTCTCAAGGCGAATCAGGCCCTCGTCAATCTGCTCGGCAGCATTGCCCAGCGGAACAGCGCGACACCTGCCCAGATCGCGCTCGCCTGGCTGCTGGCCCAGAAGCCGTGGATTGTTCCGATCCCAGGCACCACGAAGCTGCATCGCTTGGATGAGAACCTCGGGGCAGCCTCCGTCGAACTCACGCCGGACGATCTGCGTGACATCGAAAGCGCCGCATCCAAGATTACGGTACAAGGGGCTCGGTATCCCGAAAAGCTAGAGCGAATGACCGGTCGCTGAGCGGCAAGAAATGGGTGCTAATCCGTCGGCTTCGCCGGGTCCCCGAGCAGGCTCCCGTAGCTCGACGGCATCCGGTCGCGCGGGCCGATCGAGCGCCAATTGCCGACCCAGGGTAGAGGGTCCCGGCGGGACAGGTCGACTTCGCACCAGAAGAGGCCCTCGTGGCCGTCGCTGGTGGCCAGCACCCGGCCCAGCGGGTCGATGACCATGCTGTTGCCGTCGTAGACCGAGGGGACCAGGTAGATGCCGTTGTCCCGGGCGCGGACGCGGAAGACGTTCTCGCCCTCGACGCGGCCCTCCTGGTCCTTGAAGGTCGTGCCCCAGGTCGGCGCGAAGACGACCTCGGCGCCCTTCAGCCCGAGGATCGCGGCTTCCTCGGGGAAGAAGTAATCGTAACAGACCTGCAAGGCGATGGTGCCGAAATCGGTCTTGAAGACCGGGTAACAGCTTCCGGGCGTGACGCCCAATTGCCACTCTTCCCGGGGCAGGTGGATCTTGCGGTACTTGCCCGCAAGCCGGCCTTCGCGGTCCAAGAGCACGGCCGAATTGTAGACCGTGGCGCCGTCGCGCTCGTAGAGGCCGGCGACCAGCCAGAGGTGGTTCTTGCGCGGCCTGGGCGAGCCGTTGGCTGGAGGGACCGGGGATCGGCTCGGCCGTCTGCGGCCCGTTCTTGGTCGTGCCGACGACGGTGATCGCCTCGGGCAGGCAGACGATGTCCAGTTTCAAGCGGCCGGCCTGGTCCACCTGGTCGCAGAAGAGCCGGAGATTCCGCTGCGGCGTGCTGTTGCGGGGCCGGAGGTAGACCGTGCCGATCTTCACCTTTCGCGGTAGCAGCGGGGTCGCGGCCCGCAAGCCGGCCCGACACCAGAGCACCGAGCCCCCTTGCGGCCACTTCACCTCCAGCGACAGCCGGGCGCCGTCGGCCTCCTTGGGGGCGACCAACACGTCGGCGAACCGCAGCCCGGCGTCGGCGGCGCTCGGCCCGCGGACCATGAAGCCCGCCGGGTGCAGCGGCTGGCCGCCGTGCGTCCAGGTCAGCCGGACGAGAATCGAGCGGTAGGGAGAGGGGATCTTTTCGGCCTTCGCCAACACGTCCACGGCGTAGCTCTTCTGCCCCTCGATGCCCTGCACGTCCTGCCAGACAATGCCCACGCCGAAGGGACGCTCGGGCGCGTCCACCGCCAGTCCGCCGTCGACCGCCCGTACCCGGCAGCAGGCGTCCGTGACGGGCAGCGGCTGGAGCGTCCACTCGTGCGGCATGGGCTGCCCTGCGGACGAGGCGAAAGCGGGGTTGGCCACCAGTTCCGCTTCGCCACGTGGCTTTTCACGTCCCCAGGCCGCGGTCGAAACCGCGACCGTGCAAGCCGCGACCGTGGAGAGAATCGCCCTAGTTGTTGTCGTCCGCATGGGATGCCCTCCCGTTGAATATCTTGCCCGCCAGCCGGTACAAAGTATCCCGGATAGGATTCGAACCTACGACCTACGGTTTAG
>CAWJKP010000006.1:0-431840 GCA_963843465.1 Pirellulales bacterium | reverse complement strand
GAAACCGTTGCTCTATCCCCTGAGCTACCGGGACGTAAACGCTTCCTGTATAACGGCTTACGTTGTGCTTCTTGGCACGCGTCCGATGGTAACGAGCGGGCGTCAGTGACGCCACCTCACGCTTGAACGCGAAAGGTGGCATCATGGGCAAGTTTACCACGAAGCGCGGCGGCGGAAAACCCTTGCTCCTGTTGACACCCACTGTCCCGCGGGCAGTCGAGGGATGGACGCGGGGCGGGATCGTGTACAATTCCTCGTTGTCGCCCGCGCGTGGAACTCTCGGGGGTCAGTCTAACACCAAGTGCCGGAAAGGGGAGCTGACGGATGGACCGCGAAGAGTTGTTGCACCGGATCTCGATTGATCCGGCCATCTGTTTTGGCAAGCCGTGCATACGGGGGCACCGGATTTGGGTCTCCTTGGTCCTGGACCTGCTGGCCAGCGGGTGGACCTTCCAGGACGTTTTGGAGAACTACCCCGGCATATCCGAAGCCGATATTCGGGCGTGCATCGCCTACGGTGGGGAGATGTCGCGGGAGCGCTACGTCGAAATCCCGCTGGAAAGCCGTCCATGAAGCTGAAATTGGATGAGAACCTCGGCCAGCGAGGCGCATCACTGTTTCGCCAGGCGGCCCACGACGTGGCCACGGTCGCCGCGCAGCACCTTATCTCAGCTCCCGACCGCCAAAGGATTGCCGCCTGCGCGGCCGAAGGTCGCTGCTTGGTGACCTTGGACCTCGATTTCAGCAACCCCCTGCTGTTTCATCCCTGGGACTACGCGGGAATCGCCGTGCTGCGGCTGCCGCCAAGGCCCCGGGACACCGATCTCTGGCTCGCCTGCCGTACCTTGGTCGGCGCGCTATCCCAGGCCGATATCTTTGGCAAACTCTGGATCGTCGAGAGGGGGCGAATCCGCGAATACCGGCCTGAGAGCAGTTAGGTGAGCGAGTCGAAACGTAGTCGAAGTGCGGACGCAGCTAATGTCTCGTGCCCCATCTTGCCAATACGAGCTACGTCCGGGTTTCGACAGCCTTATCCACGCCAAGTCTTGCCCCGAAAGCGCTAACTCTCTAGCAGGGTTTAATAATGCCCCAAGAATCATGATTGAACTGCCCGACTACGGGGGTAAAATACGGACACTCGGTCCTTTTCGCGCGAAAGGAACTGTGCCATGGACCTAGGAGTCGTGCGATGAAGATTCTGTTGACAGCGTGTTTGTTGGCGGTCATGCCCTCGGTGACTAGCGGGGCCGAGAACAGGTTCTATGGCACCGGACCCGACAAGGTCGCGGCCAAGGAAGCCGCACTGGCGACTGCGAGCAACGATTTGCCGCTTGGTGTTGCCTTCCATGTGGTTGAAGAGCACTACGTGGCCAATTTTGCGGCTACCTCCAACTCGGCTGGTTCAGTGCCGACGGGCTACACCTGTAACCTGCTGGTTCGCCACGGTACGGGCATCATCGTCCCGAAGGGCGTCTATGTCTATCACGCCCACCATAAGGGTAAGCCGACCAAGAGCAACTCGAAAAAGGGCAGCTCGTCCAAGGACAAGGTGTCCAAGGGCAAATCTTCCAAGGGCGACTCTTCCAAGGGCGAATCTTCCAAGGGCACCTCGCCCAACGCTGTCCTCAAGACTGAGAAGTAGAGAGCCGAGACGGGGACGCAGCTAGTTTATCGTACCGCATCCTGCCAATACTCGCTGCGTCCCCGTTTTGACCCCCCGTTGGAAGTTGCCGTTGGGATCTTTGCTGCCGCCGAAGCAGTGCCCGAAGTGCAAGGAGAAGTGCAGCGGGGCCCGGGACTTCTGTCCCTGGTGTGGAAGCAAGTTGGACAACACGCGGTAACGCCGTTAACGCGCGGCGGCTTTCGACCGCGCTTGGATCGCACGCCGCATGGCGGTGCCCATGTCGGCGGGGCTCTCGGCGACGACGATGCCGGCCGCCTCCAGGGCGGCGACCTTCTCGGCGGCCGTGCCACGGCCGCCGCTAATGATGGCGCCGGCGTGGCCCATCCGCTTGCCGGGCGGGGCCGTGCGGCCGGCAATGAAGGCCGCCACCGGCTTGCGGAAATGGTCGGCCACGTAGCGGGCGGCCTGCTCTTCGGCCGTGCCGCCGATCTCGCCGATCATCAGCACGCCCTCCGTCTGCTCGTCCTTGCCGAACCGCTCCAGCAGATCCACGAACGACGTGCCCACGATCGGGTCGCCCCCCAGACCCACGCAGGTCGACTGGCCCAGGCCCAGGCGGCTGAGTTGCCAGACCGCCTCGTAGGTCAGCGTGCCGGAGCGGCTGATCACGCCGATCGGGCCGCGGCGATGGATGTAGCCGGGCATGATGCCGATCTTGCACTCTTCCGGCGTGATCACGCCCGGACAGTTGGGCCCGATGAGCGTCGAGGCCGAGCCCCGCAGGGCCTGATAGACGCGAACCATGTCCAGCACCGGCACGCCCTCGGTGATGGCGATGATCGTGCGGATCTTGGCGTCGGCCGCCTCCAGGATGGCGTCGGCCGTGAAGGCCGCGGGGACGAAGATCATGGTGGCGTCGGCCGCGGTCTTCTCGACGGCCTCGGCCACGGTGTCGAAGACGGGCAGGCCCTCGACGACCCCGCCTCCCTTGCCCGGCGTCACGCCGCCGACCATTTGCGTGCCATATTCCCGGCACTGCCGCGTATGGAACTGCCCGGCCTTGCCCGTGATTCCCTGGCAGATGACCCGCGTCCGCTTATCGATGAGGATGCTCATGCTTGTTCCTAGGCGAAGTCATCTCGGACGGCCCGCGAAATGCACCGCAGCCGGCGTGGCCGCCGGGGCTAACGCTTACTGACCACCGACCACTCACCACTCGCCACTAACCACTCCTCCCACTGGCCGCGGCCACGACCTTCTCGGCGGCGTCGGTCAGACCGTCGGCGGCGATAATGTCGAGATTGCTCTGGGCGAGGATCTTGCGGCCTTGCTCGACCTCCGTCCCTTCCAGCCGCACCACCAGAGGGACATTGAAGCCCACGCTCTGGTAGGCCCGCAGGATCGCCTCGGCGATCGTCGTGCAGCGCATGATCCCGCCGAAGATATTGACCAGCACGGCCCGCACGTTCTTGTCACCCAGGAGGATGCGGAAGGCCTCGGTCACCTGGTGGACGTTGGCCCCGCCGCCGACGTCCAAGAAGTTGGCCGGCCGGCCGCCGTGGAGCTTGATCAGATCCATGGTGCTCATCGCCAGCCCGGCGCCGTTGACCAGGCAGCCGATGTTGCCGTCGAGCTTCACGTAGCTCAGCCCTTCCTCCGACGCGCGGACCTCGGCGGGCTGCTCTTCGGCGAGATCCCGCAAGGCGGCCAGGTCGTCGTGGCGCATGAGGGCGTTGTCGTCGAAAGTGATCTTCGCATCCAGCGCCAAGAGGCTCCCTTCGGCCGTCAGCACCAGGGGATTGATCTCCAGCAGGCTGCAGTCCTTCTCCACGAAGACCCGGGCCAGGCCCCGCAGAAACTTCTCCGCCGCGCGGACCGAAGGCTCCGCGAGCCCCAGCCGCCAGGCGAGCTTGCGGGCCTGGTAGCTCCAGAGGCCCGCGCCGGGTTGGAAGGGCTCGCGGAAGATCCGCTCGGGCGTGCGGGCGGCGACCAGCTCGATGTCCATGCCGCCCTCGCTGGACGCCATCATCACCGGCAGCGACGCCCCGCGGTCGACCACGATCCCCACGTACAGCTCGCGGGCGATGCTGCAGCCCTCCTCGACCAGCAGCCGATGGACCACCTGCCCCTCGGGGCCCGTCTGCACGGTGACCAGAGTATGTCCCAGCAGGTTAACGGCGACCTGCATCGCCTCCTCTGCACTGTGGACCAGTTGCACGCCGCGTTGGCTGGGGTTGTCCTGGACCGTGCCCTTGCCGCGTCCGCCGGCGTGGATCTGGGCCTTGATCACCGCCACCCGGTCGCCGAGCTGGCGGAAGGCTTCGGCCGCGGCCATCGGCGTATCGGCCACGACCCCCCGCGGCACGGCCACCCGGGCCTCGCGCAAGATCTGCTTCGCCTGGTACTCGTGGATCTTCATAGCACTTCTTTTGTACTCCTCACGCTCCGCGTGAGGTTGGGCCTCACGCGGAGCGTGAGGAGTACGACCGTGTGGGTTTTCATAGCATTTTCTTCAACTGGGGCCAGGTCCGCGTATTGGCCACGTCCTTCCTGGTCAAACCGCCGCGCCGGGCCTGCAGCACGCCGTAGCGCATGGCGTCGAGTCCGTTTATACTATGGGCGTCCGTGGAAATGACAATCGGCACTCCGTAATTCTTCGCCACACGGCAGGCCACGTCGTCCAGGTCCAGCCGCCGGGGATGGGCGTTGAGTTCCATCATCTTGCCCTGGTCGCGGGCCGCGCGGAGCACCGCATCCAGGTCGATTTCGTAGGCCTTCCGCTCGTTGATCAGCCGGCCCGTGGGGTGGGCGATGGCGCACACGTGAGGGTTCTCCAGGGCCCCGATGACGCGCCGGGTGATCTGCTCGCGGGGCTGGCGCTGGCCATAGTGGACACTTGCCACCACCCAATCGGCCTCCGCCAGAACGTCGTCCGGCAGGTCCAGCCCGCCGCGCTCGAGGATATCGACCTCGACTCCCTTGAGCAGCGTAAATCCCCGCAGCCGCGCGTTGATCTTGTCGACCTCGGCCCACTGGCGGCGAAGCTTCGCCCCGTCGAGGCCGCCGGCCATGCTCACCCGCTTCGAGTGGTCCGTAATGGCCAGGTACTTCAGCCCTCGTTCCTTGGCTGCCTGGGCCATCTCTTCGATCGTGGCCATGCCGTCCGTCCAGGTGCTGTGGGCGTGCAGGTCGCCGCGGATCTGGTCCAGCTCGATCAACTCGGGGAGCTTCCCCGCCGCGGCCTCCTCGAACTCCTGCCGGGCCTCCCGCAGCTCGGGCGGGATCCAAGGGAGGCCCAAGGCCGCGTAGACCTCCTCCTCCGTGTTGCCGGCAATCCGTTGATCGCCGCGAAAGACGCCATACTCGTTGATTTTCAGGCCGCGGCCCTTGGCCATGCCCCGCAACACGATGTTGTGGGCCTGGGAGCCGGTGAAGTACTGCAGCGCGGCCCCGAACGACTCCTCCGGCACCACGCGCAGATCGACCTGTAAACCGCTGCCCAGCCGGACCGACATCTTCGTCTCGCCGCGGGCCAGCACGGCGGCCACCCCGGGAAACGCGGCCAGACAGTCCATCGCCCCGGCCGTCTGGCGGGCGACGACCAGGATGTCCAGATCGCCGACCGTCTCCTTGCCGCGACGGTAACTGCCGGCCACTTCCCGCCTGACGATCGCCGGACAACCGTCGAGCTGCGCCAGGAGTTGCTGAACGATCTGGTCGGCGTCGGCCCAGCAGGTCCGCAGATCGGCCTGGGCGGCGAAATCCAGGCCGCCGAGGATCGCCGCCTCGGTCTTCTCGCCGAAGCCCTTCAACTCGCGGACGCGGTGCTGTCGGCAGGCCTCGCGAAGCTCGTCGAGCGTGGCCACCTGGATCTCGTGGAACAAGGCGGCCGCCCGCTTCGGCCCCAGCCCGGGAACGCGGAGGATCGCCAGAACGCTCTCGGGCACCTGGGCGCGGAGCTCTTCGAGCATCGGCAGCTTGCCGGTCGCCTGCAGGGTGGCGATCTTCTCGGCCAGGTCCTTGCCGATGCCTTCGATCTCCGTCAGTTTCCGCTGGGGGTCGGCCAGGATCTGCTCGACCGGCTCGGCCAGGTCGCCGAGGATCCGCGACGCCTGGCGATACGCCCGCACGCGAAAGGGATTGGCCCCCTGGAATTCCAAGAGGTCGGCGACCTGGTCGAAGGCGGCGGCGATTTCGGCGTTGGTCATGGTTATCCGTGAAGAAGAAGGGCCGAACGACGGAACACTATTGTGCTTCATACATGGAGTTCCACCACATCCTTGTCGCGCAGCTCGTAGTCGCCTTTGACCACCGTGCCGTCGTGGACGGCGGTGCCCCAAACCCGGGCAAACTTGAGGTTCTTGGCAAAATCCTTGTGGACCAGCGCCGCCATGTCCGCCAGCAGGCTGCCGCGGCGGACGGTGAAGGGCCGCCGGTAGTCGGGATGCTTGGCCGCCGGCAGCTTGGAGTAGACCCGCACCACGCTCATCGACTCGTAGATCGCATTGCGCAGCCGCTCCAGGCCCGTGCCCTCCTGTGCGGAAATGAGAAACTCCTGAAAATCCAGCGGACAAAGCTCGTGCATCAGGCTCAGCCGGCCGGCGGCCTCGGGCAGGTCGACCTTGTTGGGGACCAGGAGAGTCCGCGTGTAGGACAGTCCCACGTCGTTCTCGTCCAGCGACGAGACTTTGGCCAGCCTGGTCTTGGTGGCCGAGACGCGGTCGAGCACTTCTTGGAGCTGCTCGATGCCCGAATCGCTTCCCAGGTCGACCAGCAACAGCGCCAGGTCGGCCCCGCGGATCAGGCCGTGCAGGAACGACTCCATGAAGTCGGCCGTGATCGGCGGCGTGTCGACGAGCTGGACGAAGACGTCCTCCCAGGGCATCATCCCGGGGATAGGAATGTGGGTCGTAAAGGGATAAGGGGCGACCTCGGGGCTGGCGCGCGTGAAGCTCTTGAGCAATTGGCTCTTGCCGGCGTTCGGTCCACCGATGATGATCGCCGTGCCGGCGCCCTGCCTGGGGATGCGAACGCCCTTGCCCTTCTTCCCGCCCCCGCTCTTCTCCGCCTGAAGCTCCTTCTTCACCTTGGCGATCTTGGCCTTCAGATCGGCCTGGAGATGGTCGGTCCCCTTGTGCTTGGGGATCTCCTTGAGCATTACCTGCAAGCAGGCCAGCTCTTCGTCGAGCGTAGCGGCTCGCCGGTACTCTTCCTCAGCTTTCAGGTATTGCTGCGTAAGATTGGCGGGCATGGCACCTGGGCGATGCTCTGCTCCCCCTCCGTGAGAGGGTAGGGGCGCGGTGGGCCTACGGTGAACGAACCACTCCTCATCGAGTGTAGCGGAATCGATGCTTGGAGCCTAGCAGGCACCCCCGCCGGTAGGGTAGGACTGGCAGAGGGCTGACCAGCACGACTGTAAACGCCACCGCCGGCCTCGTGCCGGCGGAGCGATGATTAGCAGCTAGAAACGCCGCCCCCGAGGGAGTTCCGATTTTTCCCGTTCCGCCCGGCCGGATAAGCCGGCCGGAACGGGAAAAATCGGGCGTCTTTGCTACGGCGTTCCTGGCTCCCAATCATCGCTCCACGGGGTAAACCCCGTGGTGGCGTACACAGTTTGAGCATGTGGCAAGGAGTGGCGGCGAAGTATCCAGTGGCAGCGGGGGAAAAGGGGAGAAGTACAATTTCCGCTCGCTCGTCCCTGAATAATTGGACTTATCCCCTTTTCCCTTCCACCAAAAGAAAGCGGCGACAAGTCGCCGCACTCCAAGACTTCGCCTGGTCTCGCGTTAGTCGCGGGCGTCGTGCCAACCGTCGTCGGAATCGTCGATGACGACACGCGGCTTGTTGCGCTCGACGGAGATGGCCGCCGGCAGCAGGAAGGTGGCCTGACGAATCGGCCGGGCGGCGATCGGGCCGGGCGGCATCGGCCGCGGCTGGTCCATCGTGCCGGAAGCGGGCGCGGTGATCGTCGGCGGATAAACGCCCGCCTTGGGCTCCAACGGGGACATGGGCGGCGACGGTTGCCTGAAAGTGTCCGCCGGCGGGCTGCCGAGCGATGGATTGGCCTCGTTCAGATAGGGAACCGGCCCGGGGAGCACCGGCGGCTGCGACGCGCCCGGATACGGCCCGGGGAGCACCGGCGTTTGCGACGCGCCCAGATACGGCCCGGGGAGCACCGGCGGCAGCGAGGCGCCCGGCGCAGGGGCCGCGCCGGCGGCACACGGCGCGCACGAGCGCGCACAACTGCCGCCCCCGCAGGCCGGCGCGGTGCAGCCGTCGCACCCCGCGCAACCCCCGCCCGCACAGCTCCCGCAAGACGTGCACGAGGGACAGGTCGGGCAGGCCGGCGCAAAGCAGGCCGAGGTCGGACAGGTCGAGCAGGTCGGACACGTCGGGCATCCGCCGCACGCAGAGCATCCGCCGCACGCAGAGCATCCGCCGCACGCGGAGCAAGCCGGCGCTGCGCAGCAGGCAGGCCCGCAGGCCGGCTCCAGCGGCGCGTAAAACGCCATGCGATAGACCGGATACGGCTGGAACGGCCGGAAAAGCCAGGAGAGGAACGGCCGGTAGGTTGTGTAAGCCACGGTAGTCGGACAGCCGCCACAGCATCCACCGGTCGCGCAGCACCCGCCGCCGCAGCCGCCGGTCGCGCAGCAACCGCCGCCGCAGCAGCCGCCGGTTGGGCAGCACCCGCCGCCGCATCCGCCCACGGGCATGTAGGCCGTCACGCCGTAGCCGCAGCTCTGCGGGACCAGCGGGTTGCAGGTCGTGGTGATGCCCCAGGACGGCATCCAGGCGATGCGGTTGGCGTTGTAAGGAGGAGCGTAGGTCGTCGGCGCCGCACAACTGGCGCAGGGTCCCGCTCCGCTCTGGAACGGCCAGCAGGTCAATTGGGCGCTCACCGCGGCAGGGCTCGGGACGGGCCATGCCAGCAGCCCCAAGACCAAGGCGCAAATGATCAAGGCACCGCAGCGCTTCGTGTGACGCATTTTTTCGCTCCAAGAGAAGGCCAGGGAGGACTGACTTCATCAAAACCGATCGCCGGCAAGCTTGTCAACAGCGGACCACGCTTTGCCAGACATTTGGCAGAATTTTCCTGCCGCGACGAACAAACGGCGTAGGAAAAATCTGCCGACGGTAGCGATCGTAACGCCGCCCGGGGCAGCGCCGCGATCCTCCGGCGCAATTATAGACAAGTCTAGCTCACGAATCACGCCTTTGCGGCCGACAAGGGACATCTGGCCACTGCTGGTGGGCCGGCGGCCGCCACGGCGGCCTTGTCCCACCCTACATTTTTTCATAGAGATCGTAGAGCTCGAACAACAGCTCGCGAACGTTTCCCTGGTGGCGCTCGAAGCGGTCGCGTAGCTCTTGGGACGACCAGGGGATGGGCCGCCCTTGCAAGAGCCGCCCGACCACGTCCTGAACGGCCTGGAACGTGGGCGACGTGCGGAAGAGGTCCGGCAGGCCGACCGGGGCGTGCGCGGTGACGATCAGGCCGCAGTGCCGGCGCCGGCAGTAGTGCCGCGTCCGCAGCCGGCTCCAGCGCGACAGTTGTTCATAGCCATCGACGACGAGTACACTCTCCGGGGAGATGGCTTCGCCGCGGTAGACCTCGGGCGGGAGCATCCGTTGGCGATCGTGCAACTCGACCAACCGCACCTGCCGGCCCGCCTGGCCGATGGCCGGGATCAGCGTGGCCAGAAGGGAAGACTTGCCGGAGCCATGAGCGCCGACGATCTGTCCCCACCAGCCGTTCTGCCGCAGCCGCTCAAGGAGCGTGGGCACGTTCTGGCCGGCGGGAAAAAGGTAAGGGATGGCGCCGGGACAGAGCCGGCGGGCGCAAAAGGGGTTGTCCTGGTCCGTTTCGCCCGGCCCGCTCACGGGGCCGGCGCCTTGATCGCGCGGACGCCGCCCAATTGGAAGGGCTTCTCCCCCAGGACCTCTTTGCCGCGCCCGAGAAAGACCCGCACGCGAACGCACCAGCGGATCTTGACGATCGCTCCCTGGTAGGACAAGGGGCTGTTGGGCAGCACGGCGCTGAAGCGGCCTGGCCGCCGCGGGTCGACCCAGCCCGCGTCTTCCGGCGAGAGCCGGCGGAAATCGTGGACGGCCAGGTCCTCGTCACCCTTGCCCTCGGTGTACCAGACCACGGAGACCTCGATGGCCCGGACCTCCTCGAAGGGAATCGATTCGAGTTGGTACTCGCCGGAGATCACTTCGCCCGGTTGGTAGCTGCGGCCGTTGCCGTCGAAACGGATGCGGATGTGCGGAACGTTCATCTTACGTGCCCGACGCGGCGGCGCCCACCCCGGCATCGACCGCCGCGGTGACGGAAGCGGCCGGCTGGCCATCGCGGGCGACCGGCCGGTTCCCCACAACCCGGGACGCCGGGGCAAGCAGGCGATCGGCCGCCGCGGCGGCCTGCGGCGGATAGACGATCACGGGAAACGATCGCTCATAGGCCGGCCAGCCGGCGACGTCCAAACGCACCTGGACCTTCCAGTTGACCTCGTTGTGCTGCGACTTGAAAGAGTGCATGGCGCCCGGCGGGACCTCCAGGTCGCCGTCGGCCTCGAAGGGCAGGCCGTGCCGGACCTCGGCGTTCTCGCGGAGCACCAACGCCTGCTGCGCGACGATGCGGCTTTCCATGCGGGTATCGGTGCCGTGGCGAAAGGTCGTCTCCTCCTCGCAAACCAGGAGCACCTCCAGCCGGTTGATCTTCAGCCGTCCGAACTGCTGGAGGAAGACCCGGTATCGCTGGCCGGGATAGAGCGGCTGATGGGAGATCTCGACCAACGTCGGGCCAATGCGCGTCGTTGCGAGGAACTTCCGCACGAAGAACACGATCAGCCCGATGCCGACCAAGGCGAAGGGCACGACGAACAACGTCAGCCGCCAGTCGGGATTCCCGCTGCGGTGGCCGTTGATGGCGATCCCGGCGAAGATCGAGACCACGCCGTTCCAGAAGATGCAGGTCAGCAAGGTCACGAACAGTCCCCAGGCCGTGGCTCCGGACACCGGCAAGCGGAACGCCAAGACCGTCCCCGGGCTGTTGGTGATGTTCGTGCTCACGGGAATGTTGGGGTACTGCGACGCGGTCGCGGCGACGTTGCGGAAGGGGGCCAACCGGGCTGTCCTTTGCACCAAGGCCGCATACCGCTCGGCCGACTTGCCCCAGGTGAAGATGGCATACGTCAGCCCGCCGCCGCCGATCGCCAGGAACGACAAAGGCACGGAAAAGGCCAGCCACACCAGCCAGCCCGAGCCGCGGATCAGCACCGCAACCTTGGGATCGACCGGATCGTACCAGCAGTCGACGGGGCGCGTGGGATCGACCACGAAACGATTGAGGATCGCCTGCTGTTCGGCTTTGTCGGGGGAGTAACCGCCGCGGACGTTGTAAGTCCAAACGTCGTAAGTCCAGATGCGGTAAGTTTCCCCGCGGATCTGGTACTCGATCTGGACCTCCGGCCGGTAGAGGGGGCCTTCCTCGCCGTCCTTCTGTCCCAGCCGCTTGTCGACCACCACGCAGCGGTGCGGCACGAACTCGTAGTTCGCCCGCCACTCGGGGATCACCAGCGTGGCGAACAGGGTCACCAGGCCGCCGCAGCCGAGCAGGAAGCAGGCGGCGAAAAAGATCGCCTCGCCGAGGCTACCCAGCTTTTGCGAGCCCGTCCGCCGGTTGCCTCGCTTCTTCTGATAGAGCCAAAAGCCACGGGCCAAGGCGATTCCCTCTACAGCATCATGTACATGGCACCAGCGCCAAAGCTTAAGTTGCCGCGGCTGAGGCTGCCGTCACATCGTTTCGCGGCTTGCGGCAGAAGCCGATTCCTTCCAACGCCTTATAAACTTCTTCCAGGGTCTTCTCACCGAAGTTGGAAATGCTCAAGAGATCGTCGCGGGTGCAGTTCAGGAGGTCCTCAACGGTGAAGATCCCCTTCTCCTCCAGGCAGTTCGTCGTCCGCACCGAGAGGCCGATTTCGGCCGTGCTCATCTCCAACTTCGCCTGCAGGTCCTTGGCCTGCGTGTCAACCGTACTCAGGGGAATACGCGTTCCCATGGGCTCCCTCCCTCGATTGGTCCATCAAGAAACCTACCACGCCGCCAGAGATTCTAAACCTACCCCATCGTCGATCAAGCAGTATATCAGTTCAACCGCTTTTGGGTAGCGCACTTCTAACAAATCGGCAAGAATCCGCACTATTGCCATGACTGTCCATAAGAGGCAGTAGCAGGGTGGGACAAGCTCGCGTAAGCGAGCGCCGGCCCACCAATCCCGCCATTTCGGTGGGCCGGCGGCCGATGCGGCCTTGTCCCACCCTACAGCCTCCGCCCTGGAAGAGGTAAGGTTGCCATTTCTCGGGAAAGGTAGCACAATGATTAGGAAGACGCGGTGACGCGGAGAGAGGTAGACGCGGGGACTTCCTGTGTCTCCCCGTCCCCGTGTCCCCGTGTCCCCTTCTCCCCGCGTCTTTCTCGATTCACTCAAGGTCTCCCACAATGGACGGGCTCTTGGAATTGCTGACGCCTGCGCAACGTGAAGCCGTACAACATGTTAATGGCCCGTTGCTGATCCTGGCCGGGCCCGGCAGCGGAAAGACCCGGGTGGTCACCCACCGGATTGCCTATCTACTCCAACAGGGGGTTCACCCTGGTCAAATCTTGGCCCTGACCTTCACCAATAAGGCGGCTGACGAGATGCGGAGCCGGGTCGAGCAGTTGGCGCCCGGCCAACCGGTCTGGATCGGTACCTACCACCGCTTCTGTGCCCGGCTGCTGCGAAAGTATGCCCCGCTGGTAGGGCTAGAAGAGAATTACACCATTTACGATACCGACGACGCCGCCCGCACCCTGCGGAGGGTGATCGCCCGGCTGAAGATCGACCTTGCGCATTTCACGCCGGAGTCGTTGGCCTCGGCCATCAGTCACGCCAAGAATCATCTGCTGACGGCGGCCGACTACCGGCCGCGGCCCGGTCATCCGTTGGGGGCGATTGCCGCCCGCGTCTATCCGGCCTACCAGGCCCAGCTCACCGCGGCCAATGCGGTGGACTTCGACGACCTGTTGTTGCACGTGGCCGTCCTCCTGCGGGAGAATCCCGAGGTCCGGCAGAGCCTCGACGACCGCTACCGCTTCGTGCAGGTCGACGAGTACCAGGACACCAACCTCGCGCAGTACGCCATTGTCCGCGCCCTATCGATCGACCATCCGAACCTGGCGGTGACCGGCGATCCCGATCAATCGATCTACGGCTGGCGAGGCGCCAACTTGAACAACATCCTCGAATTCGAGAGAGACTTCCCCGACGTCCGCGTGGTCCGGCTGGAGCGGAACTACCGCAGCACGAAGTCCATCCTTCGCGTGGCGGCGCAGCTCATCAGCCACAACCTGAGGCGGAAGCAAAAAGATCTCTACACCGAAAACGGCGACGGGTCGCCGGTGCGGCTGGTGACCTATACGGACCAGAAGGAAGAGGCCCGGCAGATCGCCGCCGAGATCGCCGCCGCGATCCGCGCCGGGCGCCGCCGCGGGCGCGACTACGCCGTCTTCTACCGGGTGAACGCGCTGAGCTGGCCGCTGGAGCAGGCGCTGCGCGAGCAGGGCGTGCCCTTCCAGTTGGTCCGCGGCGTGGAGTTCTTCCAGCGGAAGGAGATCAAGGACATCCTCGCCTACCTGCAACTGCTCAACAACCCGCGCGACGCGGTGGCCTTCCATCGCGTGATCAACACGCCCGCCCGGGGCATCGGCAAGACCACGCTCGACCGCTTGGACGCCCATGCGGTCCGCCGGGGGCTGTCGCTCTTGGACGCGGCCCGCGACGCCGGCTCGATCGAGTCGCTCGCCAAATCCGCGGCGAAGAAGATCCAGGCGTTCGTCGCCCTTTTCGACCGCCTGGCGGCGGTGGCCGGGGCCGCCGTCGAAGAGATCCTGGGACACGTGTTGACCGAGTCGGGCTACAAGCGGCAGTTCGAGCACTCGGAGAACGAGGAGGATTTCCAGCGGCTGGCCAACATCGAGGAGCTGCTTTCGGTGGCCCGGGATTTCGACGAGCGGCACGCGGGCCGGCGGCCCCTGGAGGACTTCTTGGAAGAGACCAGCCTGGTCAACGACACGGACAACTGGGAAGAGCAGAACGATCGCGTCACGCTGATGACCCTGCACGCCTCGAAGGGACTGGAGTTTCCCGTGGTCTACCTGGTGGCCGCCGAAGAAGGGCTGCTGCCGCACGAGCGGAGCCGCGATCGCCCGGAGCAGGTGGAAGAGGAACGCCGCTTGATGTTCGTGGGTATTACCCGGGCCCAGGAGGAGCTGCAAATCAGCCGGGCCGGCTACCGCGATTTCCGCGGCCAGCGAAAAATGACCATTCCCAGTCCGTTCCTCATGGAGCTGCCCCGGGGGGAGATGGAGCGGATCGACAGCGAGCCCGTCTTGGCCGCCGACGCGGAAGCGGCTTACGACGACAGCTATCACCCCGCCGGCCGGCAGTCGCCGCCCGCCGCGCCGGCGTGGCCGCCGGGGCTAACGGGGCAGCACTCGTTAACGCCCACGGGCGGAAGCCCGCTGATGACGGCAGCGGAGTTGGCCCATGGCAAGATCGCGCCGGTCTCGCCGGACGATTTTCATCAGGACATGATCGTCCGCCACCCGGCCCACGGGCTAGGCCGGATCATTGCCCTCAGCGGCAGCGGCTCCCGTCGCAAGGCGACGGTGGTCTTTCACGGCGGCACGATGAAGTTCGTCCTTTCCCAGAGCCCGCTGCGGCCCGTGCGAAAATAGCTTTCAGCGGTCAGCTTTCAGCGGCAAATAGCTGATCGTTTCTCGCACCCCGTCCGCCGTCCCCCGTCCGCCGTTCCCCCCTCCTCCGTCCGCTTCCTTACGGCAGCGTGATCTGATGGCCGTCGTTCCTGGAGCAGAGGTACTGCCAAGTGGTCGGGTCGATGTTGTAGGAGATCAAGTGGGTGGAGCCGTCGCAGAAGACGCTACAGATGCCGGCGGGGTGGGCGGAGCCGTAGAGCCAGCCGCACTCGGCTTCGCCCGTAGTCATAGGCGGAGGCGGCATTTGCGTGTCGGGCAGCGGCGCAAACGTCACATAACTGCCAGCCGTGATACTCCCCTCTTCGTGCGCGCCGCCGCTGTACCCCATGGTGTCATTGTCCCAGCCGTTGACCCAGCCTTCGTTGTCGATGCACGTCTCTTCGCCGGACGTGCGGAGGTCGTACCAATCCTTATAGAGCCATTTCTCGCTCGCCAGCAGCGTGTTGGAGGTGCCGTCGGTGATGTTGGCGATACAAATGGGCGGCCCCGATACGGACGTTATCGGGCCGTCAAGGCTTACATTGGAACCGCTCTCGTTGCACCAGCCGAAGCTGCCGCCGTTGCCCACGTAATCTGACACGGCGATGCCAGAGACCACCTTTTGCCTGCCTCGGCTAGGGCAGTAATAGCCGAACACGGGGGTGGAGATAATAAACTCGTCGCCGTTGTTGCCGCTGCTGTCCGTGGTGTCCACATAACTCCAGAGGGCCGTCTGCTCGATGAAAGGCAGAATCTGGTAGGTCCAACCCCAGCGCTGGCTGGCGTAGGTGGCGGGCGTGGTGCCGTTGACCAGCACGCGTCCGCCCGCGCCATAACAGCACTGGCCGCCGCCAGGGAAGCAGCCGTACACGTTGTGGTGGCTGTGGAAGGCCAGGCCGATCTGCTTGAGGTTATTGAGGCACTGGCCCCGCCGCGCCGTCTCCCTCGCCTGTTGAACCGCCGGCAGCAGAAGGGCGATCAGGATGCCGATGATCGCGATGACCACCAGCAATTCGACGAGGGTAAACCCGGCGGATCTGGAAAAAGAGCGGTTCACGATTGGCACTCCCGCTAGGGCAAATTGATCGAATTGCCGTCGTTCCGGCAGCAAAGATACTTCCAAGTCGTCGCATCGATATTGAAGGAGATGAATCGGGTGGAGCCGTCGCAGAGCAGACCTGTGACGCCGCTGGGGTGAGCCGAGCCGAAGATATAGCCGCATTCCCAGCCGGTGAGGGTGTCCGGCTGCGGCAAGACCGAGCTATAAGCATTGTTGGTCAAGCTGCCGCTGTAACAGATCGTGTCGTTGTCCCAGCCATTGCACCAGCCCTCGTTGTCGATGCATGTCTCCACTCCCGACGTGCGACAGTCGTACCAATCCTTGTAGAGCCACTTCTCGGAAACCAGGAGCGTGTTGGAGCTGCCGTCAGTGATATTGGCGAAACTGATGGCCGGGCCCGTGCCCGAGGGAGTGAGCACGCCGTCGAGGCTGTTGACCGGTGAGGTCGTCGCGCCCCAGTTCCCATAGCTGCCGCCGTTGCCGGCGTAATCGTTGACGGCGATGGAGTCGACGACCTTGGTCCGCCCCCGGCTAGGACAATAATAGGTACTGACGGGAGTGGCGATAATGGTCCCGTCCCCGTTGGAGTTTGTCCCGGGGGTAACGTAGCTCCAGAGGGCGTTTTGCTCGATGTAAGGCAGGATCTGGTAACACCAGCTCCAGACCTGGGTGGCATAGGTGGCCGGGGTGCTGCCGTTGACCAGCGTGCGTCCGCCCGCGCCGGTACAACACTGCCCGCCGGAAGGGAAATAGCCGTAAACGTTGTGGTGGCTATGGAACCCCAGGCCGAGCTGCTTGAGGTTGTTCATGCACTGCGCCCGCCGCGCCGTCTCCCTCGCCTGTTGAACCGCCGGCAGCAGAAGGGCGATCAGGATGCCGATGATCGTGATCACCACCAGCAGCTCGACCAGCGTAAACCCCTGAGGCTTGCTTTCGCGGCGGATCATCACCGGCAATTCCTTCGGTCAACATTTCCTCGCGCGGGCACGGTCAGGGCGGGGGCGTATAGCCCGGCGGAAAGGAGGCCGTCTTCCACTGTTCGTCGGTCATCCTGCAGGTGGACAAAGGGAAGCGGAGCACGTAGCGTTTTCCGCCCACGCCCTTCTGCTCATAAACGGCGACCACGTAGGGGCTGCCGCCCTGCGTCCGCGGCAACCTGTCGAAGTTCACGCCCCAGATGACGACGAACTTCTCGCCGTCGTTGGGAGAACGCAGGAGATCCTCCGTAGCGCCCTTGCCCAGATTGGGCTGAAGCTCCTGGAAATCTTTGGGAGCGTGCCGCAATCGCGCAGTGGCGTTGCGGTAGGCGTTGCCGATCTTGAGCAGGCGCGCTTCGGTCTGATTCGGCTCCACGGGGCGAGCCCGCGAACAACCCGCCGCCACGAGCAGACCGAGAATCCAGGCAAGCCGTCTCCAGGCAGAAAGACCGGCGATCATGGTTGGCACCTCACAGTGCGCATTTGCGACTTCGGAATGCCTTATGGCGGCAGGGTGAACGACTGGCCGTCGTTGCGGGAGCAAAGATATTGCCACGTGTTGGGATCGATGTTGTAGGAGATGAAGTGGGTGGAGCCGTCGCAGAAGACGCTACAGATGCCGGCGGAGTGGGCGGCGCCGAAGTACCAGCCGCAGTAGGCTCCGTCCTCCCAGTTCGTCGTGTTGGCTGGCATCTGCCAATCCGGCACGGGAGGGACGGGTATATACTCCTGATTGATGGCGCCGTATGCGTTACTCCCGGATTGATATCCAACACCGCCGCCGCTGAAGGAAACGATGTCGTTGTCCCAACCGGTCATCCAGCCTTGGTCGTCGATGCAGTTGGACGTGTTGTACCACTGCGTATAGTATCCCATCTCCCCCACAAGTAGCGTGTTGGAGCTGCCATCGGTGATGTCGGCGAAACCGATCGACGGCGCACCGGCGGCGACGGGCGACAGCACGCCGTCCAAGGAAGCGCCCGGGGTGGAGGTGCTCGTCTGGCCCCAACTGCCGGCGTTGCCGACGTAATCGGTCACGGCGAACGAGCCGTCGATCACCTGTTGCCGCGCCCGCGTGGGGCAGTAGTAGGCGATCACGGGAGTCTGCCTGATGTACTGGTCGCCGTGGTCGCCGGCGTTGGGGTCCACGTAGCTCCAGAGGGCCGTCTGCTCGATATAGGGGCAGATCTGGTAGCACCAGCCCCAGCGCTGCGTGGTGTAATTGGCGGGGCTGCCGTTGACCAAGGTTCGGTCGCCCACCGTGGCGCAGCAGCCCCCACCAGCGGAGGGAAAGCAACCGTAAACATTGTGGTGGCTGTGGAACGCCAGGCCGATCTGCTTGAGGTTGTTCAAGCACTTGCCCCGCCGCGCCGCCTCCCTCGCCTGTTGAACCGCCGGCAGCAGCAAGCCCATCAGGATGCCGATGATCGTGATCACTACCAGCAATTCGACGAGGGTAAACCCGGGGGATCTGCAAAAAGAGCGGTTCATGATCGTACCTGAGGTTAAGGTGACGGAAGCGTATAGCCCGGCGGAAAGGCGGCGTGCTTCCATTGCTCGTCGCTCAGCGCGTCGGTCATCAGAGAACGCGGGCGTGGAGAAAGGCGGAGCACGTAACGTTTGCCGCCGGCTCCCTTTTTCTCGTAGGCCCCGATCGCCGACTTCCTGTCAGACGGGACAGGCAACTTGTCGTAGTCCACACCGTAGATGATGACGAACTGCTCCCCGTCGTTGGGAGAACGCAACTCTTCATCCTTGGCACCCAACAGGCTGGGCTTGATCTCCTCGAAATTGGCGGGCGGGTGTCCCAGGCGGTACGTGGCTCTGCGATAGGCCTCGCCGATCTTTAGCAAGCGCGACTGGGTTGGATTGGGCGGCGCCGCGGTGTGGCCCCGAACAGCCCGCCGCCACCAGCAGACCGAGAATCCAGGCAAGCCGTCTCCAGGCAGAAAGACCAGCAGTCATGATTCGCACCTCGGACCACGGAATCGTGTCGTCGGACTCGCGCGGGCCGATTCCCAATTCCCCTATCGGTCGCTGCTTACCTACGATTCTAAACAATCGCTGAAAGGGCGAGAAGAGGATCCTGCCTCCGGGGCCGATTTTTCTCCGCCAGTCGCAGGTAGGGTGGGCTTTAGCCCACCGACGCGACCTTCCGCTTCCTCGCGCCCTGGCACGACTCGGCGCCGCATCGTCAAGGCGGGCTAAAGCCCACCCTACCAGATCCGCAATCCCTTGGGCAGGGCCTCCCCGAAAACGAGCCCCTGCACCTCGCGGTCCAACCGGCCGCCGCTGCGAACCAATTGGATGAAGTGGTCTTGGGCCCGGTTGGAAACGAGCCACTCCAGCACCTTGCCCCGCAGCTTCTCCGGCAGATCGCGGTAGCGGTCGTCGGTCTTGCGGGCAAGTTCCATCAGGGCCAGGTGCTCCATCGGCTGGTCGCCGGCGGCCAGGTCCATCAAGCGGCCCGCCCACTCGGCCGCCGTCTCCACCGGCGTCACCGTGTTCAGCGGGCCGTAGACCGGCTGCCGGGCGCCGATCCGCCCCAGGGCCCAGGTGAGCGCGGGCCGGACCGGTTCGAGCCGTTTCTTCGGCAACAGATCCAAGAGCATACTGCCCAACTCGATCTTGACCCCGGCCGGCAAGAGTTCCAACGAGCCTAAGAGCCGCCAGACTTCGGCCGCCTCGTGGCTGCCCGGGCTGAAATCGGCGCCCCGGCCTTTGCCGCTGATCAACTGCCGGTGCAGGGCGCGGATCGGGGCAATCAACGGATCGGCCAGGGCCTGCTGCTGACCGGCAGCCAGTCCGCCGGCGATTCGCCGCCAAAGGATCCACCATTCCGCCCGGCACATCGCCGTCGGGTGGAGCAGATTGCCCTGAACGGAGCGCCAGGTCTCCGCCACCCGCCAGTCGTCGACCGCCAACCCGTAGCCGGGCCGCAGAGAAAACCCCAGCAGATTCAGCCAGCGGGCCTCGTGGACCTGGCTGCGGCGGCGCCCGGCCTCGACTTCCATGAGCGTCTCCCAAAGGCGGCGCAGAAGCGACGTTGGCCAGTCGCGGCGGTTCCAGCCCGTAGCCTCCGAAAGCCGTTTGATGAGCCCTTCCGGCGGCTGCTGGCCCTCGGGGCCGAAGGTGGCCAGGACCTGCCGGCGCATCTGCTGCCAGGTGGATTCGTCGACGAACCCTTCGGCCTCCGCCGCCGTCTCGTGGGCGGCCACGTCGGTTTCCGTGGCCGACCGCACGTCGAACTGCAGCCGCCAGCTTCCTCGACCCTCGACTTCGCTGCACCACAGGTCCAAGGTGCCGATCTCCGTGAGCCGCGCGTGGAGGTTGACCTGGATCACTTCCGACTCGCTCCGTTTGCGGGTCTTCAGCACCGTGCGGATCGGCGGCAGCGCGGTCATCTGCTCGCGGTCCAAGGGCACCAGCTCGCCGGGGCGGTCGGTCAGCCGGATGCTGGAAACGTAGAGCGGAAACTCGACCGGCTGGGAGACCAGCAGATCGACCTTCCGTTGGGTGAGGTCCACGCCCTGCCCCGGCTCCACGCCGGCCGGCACCAGGCAGACGGCCGCCGGCGGCTGGCTCTCCACGCCGAGGTAGTAGGTCCGGGCCAGCCCGGCGGCAATCCGCACGCCCTGCCCGCGGCGGACCATGCCGTAATAGGCCGCTCCCCGGGCCACGGCCAGTTCCAGGCGATCGTTGTCCAGCACCCGCGGGCTCCAATCCTCCCGGTCCGGGCCGCGGAACCAGGACTGGATCACTTCCAGCAGCCGGGCCTGCAAAACGGCCGACTCGAAGACGCCGCCGTTAAACAGCACGATGTCCGGCCGGGCCGGATCGTGATCGTACTCGTCACGCTCCGCGTGACGCAGGCCCTCACGCGGAGCGTGAGGAGTACGTCCCTCCTCCAGCGCCACGTGCCGGTGGGCGGTGAGGAACGTCGCCAGGTAACGCGTCACGGCCGGGTCCGCCGCGTAGGGCAGGCCGAATTCCTGGAAGCCTGACCGCCGGCTGGCCGGCCGGGCATCCAACGGCACGCGCGGGAAAAAGCCCTCGACCAATAGCTCCCGCGCTTCCTCGCCGGTGACTTCCACGTGCAGCCCGCCGCCGATCAGCCGCGAGCCGCTGCCGGGCAGGTTGACCGTCAGCCGCTCGGGGGCGCCGCGGCCCAGGAGCGTCTCCTTCACTTGCCGGCAGGTGCGGACCAGCACGGCCCAGGGACGCGGATCGAGCTTGCCGTCGCCGGTCAGCCGCCGCTCGAGGTGATGGGCCAGGGCCAGGTCGAGGTTGTCGCCGCCGAGAATCAAGTGTTCGCCGACGGCCACGCGGTGGAACCGCACCTTGCCGTCCGGCTCGCCGCGGACGCGGATCAGGGTGAAGTCGCTTGTGCCGCCGCCGATGTCGACGACCAGGATCTTCTGGCCCGGCGCCACGATCTCCTGCCAGTCCAGCGCGTGCTTGTAGATCCAGGCGTAAAAAGCGGCCTGGGGCTCTTCGATCAGCACGACCCTCGCCAGCCCCGCCCGGGCGGCCGCCCGAACGGTCAGCTCGCGAGCGATTTCATCGAAGGAGGCGGGCAGCGTGAGCACGACGTCCTGTTGGGCCAGGGGAAACGCCGGGAAGCGGGCGTCCCATGCCTGGCGGATATGGGCCAGGTAGCGCCCGCTGACCTCCACCGGCGAGAGCTTCTCCACGTCCGCCGCCCCATGCCAGGGCAGGATCGGCGCCGTGCGGTCCACGCCCGAGTGGCTCAGCCACGACTTGGCCGAGACGGCCAGCCGTCCGGGAACGAGCGTGCCGTGGTCGCGGGCGAAGAAACCCACCACATGGTCGGGGGGCTCCTGGCTCCAAGGCAGCTTCAGGGCCTGCGGAGAAAACTCACCGGCCGCCGGTTGGTAGTGGAACGAGGGTAGCGTCTCTCGCGCCTCGACCAGACCGGGGGCGACCAGTTGCGGGATGGCGAAGATCCGCACCTGCCAGGGTTCTTCGCTGGCGTCAACATAGCACGCGGCCGAGTTGGTGGTCCCCAGATCGATGCCCACCACGTAGCGGCTTGGTCTATCGTCAGGCATCGTACCCATTTCGAAGCCTCTGTAGGGAACGCCCTCCGTGGCGTTCCGCAGCCTACGGAGCAGGGTTATCCCCGTTTTCGGAACGCCACGGAGGGCGTTCCCTACAGGCGGAAATTACTTTTCGGCCGCGCCTCAGAGATGACCGACTCACGACCCTCTCCCGGCGGGAGCGGGAGTTTGCGGTTCGCCGATTCGCTCGAAAGTGAATTCGCCGTCGACATGGTCGACCGAGACGTGCGTCCCTTCGCTCACCCGCTGCCGCAACACTTCCACGGCCAACGGGTTCTGGATCTTCTGCTGGATCAGGCGCTTGATGGGCCGCGCGCCGTAGATCGGGTCGTAGCCTTCCGCCGCAATCGCCGTGATCGCCGATGGCGACACCTCCAACACAATGCCGTTGGGCCGCAGTTGCTCCTGGAGCCGCCCGATCTGCAGCGCGACGATCTTGTGGATCTGGTCGGGCTTGAGCGGGTGGAAAAGGATGATCTCGTCGATGCGGTTGAGGAACTCCGGCAGGAAGTGGGCCCGCAACGAGCCCAACACCGCCTCGCGGACCTCTTCCTCGCTGCCGTGCTCGCGGGTAATCTCCTGGATCGCCTGGCTGCCGATGTTCGAGGTCATCACCACGATCGTGTTGGTGAAGTCGACCGTGTGGCCCTGGTTGTCCGTCAGCCGGCCGTCGTCCAACACCTGGAGCAGGACGTTGAAGACGTCGTGGTGCGCCTTCTCGATCTCGTCCAGCAGGATCACCGCGTAGGGCCGGCGGCGGACGGCCTCGGTGAGCCGGCCGCCCTCTTCGTAACCGATGTAGCCCGGCGGGGCGCCGATCAAGCGGCTGACGGTGTGCCGCTCCATGAACTCGCTCATGTCCAGGCGGACCATGGCATTCTCGTCGTCGAACATCACCTCGGCCAGCGCCTTGCAAAGCTCGGTCTTGCCCACCCCCGTCGGGCCGAGGAAGATGAACGACCCGATCGGCCGGTTGGGGTCCTGCAAGCCCGAGCGGCTGCGGCGGACGGCGTTGGCCACTGCCTCCACCGCCTCGTCCTGGTTGACCAGCCGTTGATGAATCCGCTCCTCCAGCACCAGCAGCTTGGCCCGCTCGGTCTCCATCAGGCGACTCACGGGAATGCCGGTCCAGGCGGAGACCACGTCGGCGATCTCGTCGGGGCCCACCTCCTTGCGCAACAGCCGCCGCGCCGCGCCCTCGGCTGGATGACCGTCGCCGCCGGCTTCCAGCTTCTCCAGTTGCTCGGCCAACTGCCGCTTCTGCTGGTCGATCTCGTAGAGCCGCTGGTAATCCTCCTCGCGAACGAGAATCCCCGACGACTGCTTCTCCTTGATCGCGGCCGAGAGCTGGTTGAACTGGTGCTCGACTTCGGCCAGCCGGGCGCGAATCTGGTGCACGTCGCCCAGGCCGCTCTTTTCCTTCTCCCACTGCTGGCGCAGCCCGGCCAGCTTCTTCCGCTCCTCGGAGATATCCTTCTCGATCTCCGCCAGCCGCTGCCGGGCGTGCTCCTCCTGCTCGCCCTGCAACTGCCGGGCGGCCAGCTCCAGTTGCACCAGGTGGCGCTGCACCTGGTCGATCTCCGCGGGCACGCTCTCCAGCTCGATCGCCAGCCGGCTGGTGGCCTCGTCCATCAGGTCGATGGCCTTGTCGGGCAGGAAGCGGTCGGTGATGTAGCGATGGGCCAGGTTCGCCGCCGCCACCAGCGCCGAGTCCTTGATCTTCACGCCCTTGTGGTGGGCCTCGTACCGCGGCTTCAGTCCGCGCAAAATGGCCAGCGTGTCCTCCACCGAGGGCTCGCCCACCATCACCGGCTGGAACCGCCGCTCCAGCGCGGCGTCCTTCTCGATGTACTTGCGGTACTCGTCCAGCGTGGTGGCCCCGATGCAGCGGAGATCGCCGCGGGCCAGGGCCGGCTTGAGCAGGTTGGCCGCGTCGCTGCCGCCCTCGGCCCGGCCGGCGCCGACCACCGTGTGCAGCTCGTCGATGAAGAGGACCACCGAACCGGCCGCTTCCTCGACTTCGCGGATCACGGCCTTGAGCCGCTCCTCGAACTCCCCGCGGAACTTGGTGCCGGCCACCAGTGCGCCCATGTCCAGGGCCACGACCCGCTTGTTCTTCAGGCTCTCCGGCACGTCGCCCTCGACGATCCGCTGGGCCAGCCCCTCGACGATCGCCGTCTTGCCCACGCCCGGCTCGCCGATGAGCACCGGGTTGTTCTTGGTCCGCCGCGAAAGCACCTGCATCACGCGGCGGATCTCCTGGTCGCGGCCGATCACCGGATCGAGCTTGCCCCGCCGCGCCCGCTGGACCAGGTCGATGCCATAGCGCTCCAGGGCGTTGAATTTGGCCTCGGGGTTCTGATCGGTCACCCGGCGCTGCCGCGGACGGCCTGCAGGGCCTGGAGGATCTCTTTCTCGGTGACGGCGTTGAGCCTGAGGACGTTCTTGGCCTTGGAATCGACTTTGGCCAGGGCCAACAGCAGGTGCTCGGACGAGACGTACTCGTCCTTCATCGCGTCGGCCTCGCCCTGGGCGGCGTCCAGCACCCTCTGCATCGCGGCTCCTGCGCCGGCGTGCCGGCCCCCGAGATCTTGGGAAAGTGGCCCAGCTCCGACTCGACGATCCGCTCCAACTGCTGCCGGTTGGTCCCGATCCGCTCCAGCACGGCCGCGGCGATCCCCTCGGCGTCGGACAACAGCGCCGCCAACAAGTGCAGCGGATCGATCTCCGGGTTGCCCCGCTCCGCCGTGATCGACTGCGCCTTGGCAATCGCCTCTTGGGCCTTGATGGTCAGCTTGTCGAAACGGAATGCCACTTATTCCTTCACCTCGAACTCCGCGTCGATCGCCTCATCCTCGCCGCCGGGCTTGCCTTGGGTGGGACCGGCTCCCGGGGGCGGGGCGCCGGGGCCCGCTTGCGGACCGGCGCCGGGGCCGGCGTGCTGGTAAAGTGTGCGGCTCAGGGCGTGGGAGGCGTGCTCCAACTCGGAAAGCGCCGCCTTGATCGTCTCGCGGTTGTCGCTCTTGGCGGCCTCGCGGGTCTTCTTGATCGCGGCGGTCACGGCGTCCTTGTCGGCCTGGCTGAGCTTGGCCTCGTGCTCCTTGATCAGCTTCTCCATCTGCCAGGTCATGTTGTCGGCCTGGTTGCGAAGCTCGGCCAGCTCGCGCTTCTGCTTGTCCTCGTCGGCGTGCTTCTGGGCCTCGTCGCGCATCTTCTCGATGTCTTTGTCCGAAAGCCCGGCGGTCTGCTCGATGCGGACCGTCTGCTGCTTGTTGGTGCCGAGGTCCTTGGCGGAGACGTTGAGGATGCCGTTGGCGTCGATGTCAAAAGAAACCTCGATCTGCGGCACGCCGCGGGGCGACGGCGGGATGCCTTCCAGGTTGAACTGCCCCAGCAGGCGGTTGTCGGCGGCCATCTCCCGCTCGCCCTGGAAAACCTTCACGGTGACGGCCGTCTGGTTGTCGTCGGCCGTGCTGAAGACCTGCTTTTCTCGGTGGGAATGGTGGTGTTCTTCTCCACCAGCTTGGTCATGATCCCGCCCAGGGTCTCGATGCCCAGCGACAGCGGCGTGACGTCCAGAAGCAGGATGTCCTTCACTTCGCCGGCCAGCACGCCGCCCTGGATCGCCGCGCCCACGGCCACCACTTCGTCCGGGTTCACGCCCTTGTGGGGCTCCTTGCCGAACATCGAGCGGACCAGGTCCTGGACCTTGGGGATCCGCGTCGAGCCGCCGACCAGCACCACCTCGTCGATGTCGCTGAAATTGAGCCGGGCGTCCTTCATGGCCTGGTTCACCGGCCCCCGGCAGCGCTCGAAGTGCGCGTCTTCCAACTGCTCGAACTTCGCGCGGCTGAGCGTCATTTGCAGGTGCTTGGGACCGCTGGCGTCGGCGGTGATGAAGGGTAGGTTGATGTCGGTCGATTGGGCCGAGCTGAGCTCCTTCTTGGCTTTCTCGCAGGCTTCCTGGAGCCGCTGCAAGGCCATCACGTCCTTCCGCAAGTCGATGCCCTGCTCGCGCTTGAACTGTTCGGCGCAGTGGTCGATCAAGACCTTGTCGAAGTCGTCGCCGCCGAGGTGCGTGTCGCCGTTGGTGCTGATCACGCGGAACACGCCCTCGGCCACCTCCAGCACGGAGACGTTGAAGGTGCCGCCGCCGAGGTCGAAAACCACGATCTTCTCGTTGATCTTCTTGTCCAGCCCGTAGGCCAGCGAGGCGGCCGTGGGCTCGTTGATGATGCGGGCCACTTCCAGGCCGGCGATCTGGCCGGCGTCCTTGGTGGCCTGCCGCTGGGCGTCGTTGAAGTAGGCCGGCACCGTGATCACGGCCTTGTTGACCTTGTGGCCCAGGTAGGCTTCGGCGGCCTCCTTGAGCTTCTGCAAGATCTTGGCGGAGATCTCCGGCGGGGTAAACTCGCGGTCGCCGATGCGGACCTTGACGTACTCCGTCGGTCCGCCGACGACCTGGTAGGGCACGATCTTCTCTTCCGAGGCCACCTCATTATGTCGGCGGCCCATGAACCGCTTGATGGAGGAGACGGTCCGCGTAGGGTTGGTGACGGCTTGGCGTTTGGCAGGCTCGCCGACCAAGATCTCGCCACGGTCGGTGAACGCCACGACGCTGGGGGTGAGCCGGTTTCCCTCGGCATTGGGGATCACCTTCGCCTCTTTCCCCTCCATCACGGCCACGACCGAGTTGGTAGTTCCCAGGTCAATTCCGATGATCTTCTCGCCCTGAGCCATGCGTTGCTCCTTTGCTGACGACGCAAGTGTCTTGGCACCCGACCGTTGTGTTGGAGACCAGGGACGCAAAGTGTGTGCCAGCTCCAGGAAGGCCTGCCTCTTGCACCGCAACTTCCGGCCACATCACGGCTTGCGACGCAGAGCCTAAGAACGGTTCTCGGCAGCCAGGTCCAATCGCCAGCCTTTACTGCCATTTTGACAGGCTTGCCAGGTCACTGGATCCGCAGCTTCCCGCGGCGGATCCTCAATCCTCACCGGCCCGCCGGCAACCACGGCAAAGCATAGGCCGCCTTGCGGTAGCCGTTCTGAGGGGTAAAATTGGGTTGCCGGTGGGCAGGAATGGAGTCTTTCGCACGGAGTTGGGATGGATCGAGAGGCAAGGCCGAAATGGTCTGTCGTCGGGGACGTAGCTCAACTGGGAGAGCACTAGCTTTGCAAGCTAGGGGTTGGCGGTTCGAGCCCGCTCGTCTCCACTAGATGTAAGTCCTTTTGTAATCACGACTTTTGCTACCTGCCGGTGGTCGGCAGTGCGGCCCGAATGGCCGAAGCCAAAACGGTACATACCGTTTTGAGTTTCCCGTCGTTTTGGAGGTCGCACATGCCTGTTTTGAGGGAATCAACTCCCAAGTACCGGAAGCACAAGGCTTCCGGGCAAGCCATCGTCACCATCCAGGGCAGCGATTTCTACCTCGGTCCCTGGAACTCCAACGCCAGCAAGGTCGAGTACGACCGCATCATCGCCGAGTGGCTGGCTGCGGGTCGCCAGCTTCCGCTGAAGGGGGCGGAGGCGTCGGACCTGACCGTCGTGGAGATGTTGGCTCGCTACCGGCGGTTCGCTATGACGCACTACCGGAAGAACAACATCCCCACAGGGGAGTTTGACAACATCCCACATGGGAGTGGGACAACATCCGGTACGCCATCGAGCCCCTCACGAAGTTGTACGGTCGCACGCTGGTTCGGGATTTTGGTCCACTGGCCCTGAAAGCTGTGCGGCAGAAGATGATCGAAGAGGGGCTCACGCGACAGGGGATCAACGCCCGTATCAATCGCATCAAGCGGGTCTTCCGGTGGGCGGTCTCCGAGGAACTGGCCCCGGCGACACTTGTCGGTGCGTTGTCGACTGTGGCGGGGCTGGAGGCGGGCCGAACCGTCGCGTCAGAAACGGAGCCGGTTACGCCGGTATCCGATGAAGTCGTCGAAAAGACGCTCCCTCACTTGCCGAACGTCGTGGCCGACATGGTTCGCTTCCAACGCTTGGTCGGCTGCCGTCCGGGAGAGGTTTGCGCGGTCCGCCCCGGCGACGTTGATCGTTCGGGCAAGGTGTGGCGCTACGTGCCAGGGAGTCACAAAACGGAACACTACGGCAAGCAGCGGATCATTTTCGTTGGCCCTCGGGCGCAGAGGGTCTTGCTTCCGTATTTGCTCCGCGAGGCGCAGGCGTATTGCTTCTCACCGGCCGACAGTGACCGTGAACGCAAGGCGGAGATGCGTACCAAGCGGAAAACGAAAGTCCAGCCGAGTCAAGTTGATCGCACGAAGGAGCACGCCAAGCGGAAGCCCGGGATGCGCTACAACACGGGAACCATCGTCGTAGGCGCCACGCGACGTTTCACTTCTGTTGAAGCCTTGGAACGCTTCGTCGGCGCCACCACTGCTGTGGCCAACGACGAGCCTATCCCCATGCGCACGCCGCGCCAGCGGGAGCGGGCCATCGAGCGGGCCGAGCAGGATCTCGCCCGCGACCAGTGAAAGAGGACGCCGACTTGAGAACTGTCCCGCGCGGGGCCCAGGGGCCAGGTCGCCGCGGGTTAAACCGGCCCCGAGATTTTCGAGAATCACTCATGCCCAACAACAACAACAACGATGGGGGAACTGCTCCCTCCGCCGAGCCCGTCACTCGAGCGCAGAAAGCAATCCAGCTAGCACAACGGCTGGTGCTCACCTCACAGTCGGAGCCCGCAATGAAACTCTTCGAGGTCGACTACACAGAAATCCAGGCGAAGTGTCGGCACTTGAAGATTGCCGCGCCAGCCGACTGCGAGGAAGACGATTTGGCCCTCGCCATCGGTAATATCCTTGCTTACGACGGAAGGCTTAACTTCGTCGTCGAGGATCTCGAATGTCGGGCCATGGACGCGGCAAACGTCGCGGAATTCAATTTGGCTTACGGCCGCGCGGATTTCGTTTTGACGCGGGATGAGCACGGGCAATTAGTCCGGCAGGAGCCATCCGTGAGGCCCAGGCCGCGGCGGACTGCAAGCGTCGCGTCCGCAATCGGCGAGGAGGTCGAGTAGCGTTACGGCTGCGCCGGAGCTGGGCACTGCCCAGCTCCGGCCGCCGCTTTTGAGCAACTAGGCCCCATCGGACGCAAACCAGCGGGGCGTAGTAGCAGGAATCGTCGGATGCCTTCCACTCTGCCGATGATGGTGGAGACCTGGTTGAAGAAGATGCCGCGGATGCCCGGCACGGCGGTCTTGAAGTTGATCGTCTGGCGGGACGGCGCGACGTTGGCCGCGAAGTCCAGGAGGATCTCCTCCAGGTAACGTTCCGCGATCGCGCCCTCGATGCCGCTGCTAAGCCAGCCATGGGTGTCGCCGACGAGGCCAAGCGCGCCGGCGCCGACCAAGCCGACAGCGCCGCCGGCCAGCACCACGCCGCCGACCGCAATCACGCATTGGCCAGCAACGCCGCCAACCACGTGCGGAAGATCGCCCTCCGCGCCGTCGCCCGGCCGGACGCCGGCCACGGCTTGACCGATCTGCACGGCGACGCCCGCGGCCATCGGCGCGGCCAGCACGCCTCCGCCGGCTCGAATCCGGCCGTCCGGGTTACCGGCTGGGTCGGGCCGCCGGCTGAGGCCGCCGCCGACCAACCGGAGGCCACCCCCGCCGCCAGCGACGCCCGACGAGCAGTCGACCTGAACGCCGGCAACCACCGCCACGCCGCCGTCGACCACCAGCAGGAGCCCACCCTCGACGCCGTTGCCCGCCGGCAGGAGCCCGCCCTGACCGCTGACCACCGGGAGGATCTCGCCGCAGCCGCGGACCATCGGCACGCCGCCGTCACCGACCCGCTCGGTATCGGCGCAGCTGACCATCGCCGCGACGATGGGGGTGACCGGCTAGGCAGCGGAGAACTCGAAGTTGACCAGCCCGGTGTTGAAGAACTACGAGCTGACCAGCCCCGCGGCGATGGAGTTGATCAGCCCGGTGTTGAAGAACTACGGGCTGACCAGCTCGACAGCGACGCCGGCGGACAACCGGTCGCCGCCCCGCCCGGCGTCGGCGCAGCCGTCCCGTCCGGAGGCGACGATCTCCGGTTGGACACCGATCTGGCCGATCAGGCCGGCGGCAACACCGGCAACCCTGACGACGGCGACGACCTGACGAGAACCCCGCGCGACCCCCGGGCCTGGCCGCTGCGGATTAACCCGAGCCCGGCATTTGGAGATTTGTTCATGTCCAGCAACGACCCCGACTACACCCGCGCCACCGACCTCGATTCCGACTGCATCGACGCTGCCGACCTCGACCCTGACTGCAACGGCATCGACTACTCCGACCCCGATTCCATCGGCACCGCCGACCTCGACCCGGACGGTGCGGGCATCGACTACTTCGACTCGGAGCAGCACGGTGACGATGGCGCCGATAGTGCCCTAAATGAACCCCCGATGGTCGCTAGGGACTCGACCGCTGGGGTTCTTTCAAGTCCTTTGAGGAACAGCGTTATGACCGACTTCCATTCTCTTCCTCCCCCCGTACCTTAACCCGGCCAATTCCTGGGGCAGCCTCCGCCCATAGAGACGGTCGGCCAACTTGCCCTCGGAAACGCGCTGGTTTCACTTGCGGCGAGCGCCATGTATGGCCGGAGCGATTACACCGAGGCCCTGCGCCGTCACGCCTTGGCGATCGTGCAGCAGAGGCCCGAGTCGTTGCTCGAAATTGGATCGGCGTTGGCCGCGCGCCTTGACGTGCAAGACCCGTTGGCGACGGTATTCGCCGAGTTGGCCGTCAATGCGATCGCACTGCTTCCAATGCTTGTCGACGCCTTCGTTCAAGGGCAATCCGTAGCTTCGGACATCTTGGCCGCGCTCGGGAAGTCGCATAGGCAAGCAGTCCTTCAGACGCTCCACGACCTGCTCGTGGCGCGCCTCAGTTGGCGCTCGTCGGTGCTGTGCTCATCACCAAGATGGCCAGGATACACTGGGATCTCGACCCGCCAGATGAAGATGAAATCTCGGACTGGCCCGACCACTTCACGGAAGACGATTTGGCCGAGCAGAGGATGTGCGCAAAGTGGTTTTCCGCCCAGCACCAAGGCATCACAAAGGCGATGCGCAAGTGGCTGCGGTCCAGCAGCGACGGGCCGCGGGCCGCCGCCATCCTCGCGCTGGGCATTCTCTCCCCTCCGGGCTTTGACGCCGAAGACCACTTTCCCACAGTCGCCGATTCTGCCGGGCCCGTGGTCGAAGCCGCCTTATTCGTCTTGAGCGGCTTCGACAATCCTGCCGCAGAGTCCACACCGGAGTATTTTGCGGAGCCGTTCCTACGAAACCCGACGCCCGAGATGCTCCGCGCGTTGGTCGACATCGTGAACCAGTATGGGCTGGCGGACGACCTTTTCCGCAGCCTCAAGCTCCTCCTCAACGGGCTGCCCGAAGGACGGCGATTTGCAGCCGAAGCGCTAGGCAATGCGCGCGGCAAGCGGTCCCGCGCCATCGTTGCCCTATTGGAGGCGCGGCAGAAGTACGCGGGGGATGCGGCCTTGCTCCAGGCAGTGGAACACGCCCTGCATCGGCTGAAGCCAGAGCTATTTCCCAGTCCAGAAGAACCACAACCGACGGCCGAGAAGGCGTAAACCAGATCCGGCGCGATGGAGCCGGGGCCGCCGCCCCGTCCATGCCGCCGGAGTTGGCGGCGCTACACGCTGGCGGAGGAGCTGACCTTGGAACAGCGACTGGAGTCTGAAGAATTGGCGGCGTATGCCGCCCTGCGGGAGCAGGACCATGCTTCCTGTGTGTTAGACCTTTCGGAGATGAAACCATGCAGAAGTCAATTCCGCTCAACAAGCTCAAGCCCAATCCCTTCAGGAACATGGCTCGCTACCCCATCGACAAGGCGAAGGTGGCGACGCTGCGCGAGTCCTACAAGAGCACGGGATACTGGGGAAACATCCTGGGCCGCGAGATCGACGGCGATGTCGAGATCGCTTACGGCCATCATCGGCTGATCGCGCTGCGCGAGGAGCACGGCGAGAACAGCCGCAAGGCGGTGGAGATCATCATCCAGCCGCTTACCGACGAAGAGATGCTGAAGATCATGGCCTCCGAGAACATGGAGGAGTGGGGCACCAACGCCCTGGTCGCCGAGGAGACGGTGCGCGCCACGATTGAAGCGTTCGCGGCGGGCAAGATCAAGCTGCCGGAGGTGCCAAAGAAGACGCCCGGCAACCATTTGCGGGTTGCTCCGAGCTTTGTTCCGTGTGGCAAGGATGTTCCCCAGGACATGGGGAACATGGTCTACACCATGCAGAGCCTCGGGCAGTTTCTCGGCTGGCTGGCCCCTGACGGCGAGCCCAAGCCGGTGCTCCGCGTCGCGCTCGAAACGCTGAAAGCCGAAGAGCTGAAGGTCATCAAGCCGGAGACCACTGCGGGTCTGTCCCGCGACCAGGCCCGCGTGGTGACCGGCGGCGCGATGAGGATTCGCCGCTCCTACGAGGCGGCGGCCAAGCAGTCGCCCAACAGGGCGGAGCAGCTCGTCGAGCGCGGCAAGGACCTGGCGGACCGTTTCGTCCAGGATACTGCACGCGACATGAAGGAGGGCAAGGTCGGCGTGCGGGAGGCCGAGAGTCTCGCCACGCAGATGAAGGCGCCCGAAGCCGAAGGCGATCCCCGACATCGAGGTGTTCGCGGACAAGACCGCCCACATGTTGAACCGCACGCTCGACCCTAATGCCAAGCTCGTCGAGCGACTGAACGCCCTCGTCACGTCCAAGGCCAACATCCCCCGTCCTGAGCGGCGTCAGCTCGTTACCGCGCTTACCAACCTCAGCAAGCGCGCAAAAGCGTTTTGCAAGTCGTTTCAGGGGTGAGCAACCATGGCGTCAGGTCAACGGCTTTTCGGTCGAAGTGCGCCGTCTGGGCAAGGCATTCTTGCTGTCGGTGCTGAACCTCGGCCAGCGACTGATCAAGGTTGCGGACCACGTCCCGCCCCAGGGCTGGGAATCGTGGGTCGCCTCGCAGACGCCGCTCGATGTCGGCGAGGCCGTCGCGCTGGTCTTGTTCGCCACCGGCCGCGCCGGTTTGGCCGAGCGCATGACCCCGGCGGTCGGGGTGGGATTGACCGAAATCGTCGGAGCCTTCAAGGATCTGACGAACAGCTTCGACGAGGCCCAGCAGCCTTAGCTGGAGCCGGAAAGACTTTGAATGGGCATTCAAAATGTTTTTCCCACTGAGGGATCGGCAAACAGCCAAGTACCCATGGAGGTGACCAATGATTACCGGCTATAGCAAGACCATCGTGAAATTGCCCGACGGCAGTACAATGCCTCTGACCAACCTGCTCGGGCCGTTGCCCGCCGAGCTGAAGCCGCTGTGCCAGAAGCTGAGGCCGCGAGTCGAGAAGCTCAACGAGACCAGCGTAAGAGGCTATTTCGAGATCGGGCAGTTGATCCAGAAGGAACTCGTTGGCATCAAATCCGAACTGGCGCGGAACGGCCACAGCAGCTACGGCCGCCACCTGTTCGAGTACCTGGGCACGGAACTGGATATCCATGAGCGCACGCTGCGCGACTGCCACCTGGTGGCGGAAAGGCTCTCCAGCGATGAGTACCAGGCACTTGTCGTCGCCAATGGGCTGAGCTGGGGACACGCCAGGCACCTTGCACTCGTTTCCGACGCCCACCGGCGCGAGCAGATCGTGAAGCAGATCGTCAAGGACAAGATGCCGGTTGAGGATCTGGTATCGCTGATCCGCCACCAGCAGCCGAAGAAACCGCGCGGCCCCGGCCGCAGCCCCGCCAAGCCGCGCGGTCTACGGCAAGCGGTCGACAGGTTGCGGAGCGGGTCGAAGGCCTACCAGAACACCCTGGGGTCGTTGTTCGGAGCGGCGTTTGACATCTTGACCAAGATCCAAGACGCGCCCCCCGATAGCCTCACCCAACAGACCCGTGATGACGTTGCGGAGTCCGACGATCTCCTCGCCGCCGTCGAGAAAACGGTCCAGATCGCCCGCCAGCGGTTGAAGGTTGGGTTGGAGCGGATCGACGAGTGCATTGCCGCGCAGGCCGAGCACGAGAAGTCGGTCAAGGACGGCGAGGACGAGGCCCAGGACCGGCGCAGGGGTCGCAGGACGCCTGCCCGCGCCCGCTGAGGAACTGCAATGACGCGAACACACAGCCCGGCTGCATTCTTGCCGCGACGAACACGATCTGAGAAATCGGGTAATAGACCATCGCACGACCGCGCTGTGACGATCGTCTGCCGCAATGAACAGCTACAACTCGATCCGCAATGCCCTGAGATCGCCGCAGCACTCGGCACCATCTCCCGCACGGCCGTCCCGGACGATGAGCACGGCTACCGTTTGGCGGCGCGGCTCGAATCGCTCCTCGAACCCCGAGTGCCGCGCCCCAACGCGGGCCTCTTGCCCGTCGTCTGCCGCCTGCTGGGCCAAGCGGGGTACGAGCCCGGCAGGCCGCGCCGATCGTCGGAGCCGCCAGCGGACTTGCCAACGCCCGCCGAGGGCGCGGTACAGTGGCAGGGACCATGCGACACCCAGATGCTCGCCCTGACCCGCACGACGGACCACGGCTTGATCCGCTACGACGGCCGCGGCGGCATCGACATCGCCCGGCTCATCGCCGAGATCGCCGTGGCCTTCCCGCAGGCGACCATCGCGGTCATGGTGGCGTCGCGGGACGCTGGCCACCGACTCCGGCAGCGGCTTGGTCGCTGGCTGCGCGGCGTGACGTTCCTCGACGCGAGACCGAGCGGGCAGCCAGTGGCGCGGATCGTCGTCGGCACGCCCTGCGGCATGTCCAACTACGACGTGGAACTCAACAAGCGGGACTTCGTCCTCTTGCCCCGGGCTTGGGAGGCCCTCCACGAGCATGCCCAGGACGCGCTAATGACCGCCGACCCCCGGTTCCGCTTATACGGGTTCTTGCCCAGCAACTGCAAGCTCTCGCCCCAGGAGCAGGACTGGATCACGGCCACCTTCGGCTTCCAGGAGGTCTTCATCCCACGGCACGGCTTCGTCGAGCGGCCGGTGCGCGTTGTCTGGTCGCCCGTGGACGGTGGCCCCCGCCTGCCGCTCGGGGCCAGCATGCTGGAGCTGAAACGCCTCGGCCTCTGGAGCCACCCGGTCCGCAACCGGCGCATCGCCCGGATCGCCCTGGAGTTCAGCCGCCGGGACACCGCTTGGCTGCGGCAGCGCGTACCGGAGATCGCCATGGCTGGCAGCGCGTCTACCGCGTGCCGTGTCCTGGTCGTCGTCGAGGGCGTCGCTCATGCCCTCGCGCTGGCCAACCTCTTGCCCGGCTGGCCGATGATCGTCGGCGCGAACGTGTGCGAGGCGGAACTCGACCGCAGCCGACGGCAACTCCTGGCCCAACGCCGGGCGCTGCCCAACACCAACGGCCCGATGATCGCCACCCTGGCCGGTTTGCGCGGCCCAGCACGCTGGACCTGAGCACCGTCGATGTGGCCGTCTGGGCCGGTGGGGGATCGCACTTACCGCCGCTGCCCGCCGACTGTTTAACCTGCCGCGCCGAGCAGGCCCGCGGCTTGCTGCTGGTGGACTTCAACGACCGGCACCATCCCCAGCTCCGCCGCTGGAGCCGCCGCCGGCGGGAAACCTGCTCGGACGCCGAGTGGATCGGGCCCGGCAGTGACCCGGTGCTGGCCCGCATCGACCGGTTCCTCGCCCGGCGGCCGGGCAGGAGGGCGCGATGAGCGAACCGTACAGCCCGGCCCGCCGGTACATCTTTGCCAAGCACGGCCGCTCGGACCGGTTCCGGCACTGGGAGCAGCGGCAGCAGCGGCGCCAAGGACGGCAGTCCGTCTACCAGCCCGCGCCCGGTCAGCAGCCGGACTTCACGCGGATCATCGACCACGAGAACCTCTTGGTGGTCTACGACAAGCTGCGGGCCGAGGGTGGCGCGGCCCCCGGCATCGACAACCTGACGTACAGCGACTTCAGCCGCGCGGAGATCGCCGCCGCGCTGCGGGTAGTCTCCCAGGCGATCGTGGAGCACCGCTACCGGCCCTACCCGACCCGCCCGGTGCTGACCCCGAAGCCCAACGGCCGGTTCCGGGAGCTGCGCTTGGCGATCATCGTGGACCGCGTGGTCGCCAAGGCGGTCCAGGAGGCCATCACGCCCCTGCTGGACCCCGTCCTGATGCCGGGCGTGTACGGCTTCCGTCCCGGGCGCAGCGCCTGGGACATGCTGCTGGCGATCGAGAAGACCGCCATCGAGCAGGACCGCTGGGTGCTGGCGGTCGACGACGTGCGGGACGCCTTCCCCAGCGTCCGCCTAGCCGACGCTGTGGCGGACTACAGCCGCCACATCAGCAACAACGGGGTGCTATGGCTGATCGAAACCGTCTTGCGCGGCAACGAAGGCCAGGCACGTACGGTGGGGATTGACCAGGGCACCGCAGTCGGCCCTGGAACGCTCAACTTGAGACTGCACTACGCTTTGGACCTGCCGCAGTCAGTAGACAGTATTACTACCGACGCCGCAGGCCCAGGCAATCCGCCCTGGTACAGGTGGGCTGATAACCTCACCTACCTGTGCCAGAGCGTGTCCGAAGGCAACCAGGCTTTGCAAAGGGCCCGCGCACTTCTCCAGCCCGCCGGATTCGCCTTGAAGGGTGAAGACGGTTGGCCGGTCAACCTAAAGCGACAGGGAGCCTCAGCGCAGGTACTGGGCTTCCAGGTCAGCTACTTGGACGGCCGGCTACGGCATGGGCTGGGGAAGAAAGCGTGGAAGAACCTGGAGCAGCGACTGGAAGAGGCCCACGCGGCAGACAACCCCGGGAAAGCTGCTATGGCAGCGGTACGGGGCCTGGCTAGCAGCGCATGGGCCTGCCTTCGAGGACGTGGAGGAACGCAGCGTGCTGGAAAGGGTACGTAGGACGGCAGCCCGGATGAGATTCCGGGAAATGGGCACGGAGGAGGGTCCCGTGGGGTGGCTCCGGGAAGCGCGCCAGCGATGGTCGGCGGCCCGGAGCAGCGCACCGGACGGGATCATGAGCACGGCAGCTCGGAGCGGAGAGCCGTCAGGGGGAGGTAGACCGGCTGTGGCCGGTAGCTCGCGGGTAGCGCCCGCGGGGTGTAGCTCCCCAGAGGCACCTTTACCAGCAGATACGCGCTCTGCGCGTTGGGGACCCACCACCTGCCGCTGTGGCAGGCGAGGCCGGGCCGTCCCCGGGGAATTGTCCCCGGGGCGGCTCGGCTCCCTTGAGCAACCGCAGGAAGCTGGTTGCAGCTTGAGCGGGGCTGGCGATCAACGGAGTGACCGTCAGCCCACCTATACCCAATCTACATCGTGAGCCAATCTCTAACCCAAGAGGCGCGTTATGACTCGTTTAGACACCAGAGTCGGGGTGGCTCCGCCGCGCAGTGACATGGCGGCAAGCCCCCCTCCCCGACTGATCATGGTACTCGCGTGCTTTCGCCCGCGCAGCCGGCCCGGGCTGGCACGTTCGCCGGGGCACAGGAGCACCCGGAGAGGCGGTTCTGCATGAACCACGCAGAGGAACTTCCCCTTTACCGACTTCACGATCGACTGCGATCCGAGACAGTTCCCTTTGTCCTGTGGGGCAGGCGGAGGCACAGCGAGTCGTCCCTGGCAGAAATGGGCCCGACCCTGGATGCGGCCGTAGGCTTGCTGATGGACCTTGCCGGCGGACAGGTTGAGAATTGCCACTTGCAAACGGCCGGCTCGCCGGCCCGCAACGGTTCCCCTCACGATCCCGGACGGCTAGCTGAGAACATCGCCGTGGCCGTGCGGGACCTCCAAGCCTGCCAGGACCTGGAATTCGCCTGCTGGCTCAAGCTTCGCGGGGAACAAGCCGTTCGCTGCTACTGTTCACCGGACGCCCCCTTGCTGGATGCGATCGGCTGGGTCGCCGATGCGATAAACCATGAGATCGAACTGTGCGTCGGCGATATCGAGCAGTACCTCGGCCGGTAAGGTTGTCAATGCGGTACTGAACAAACCGCCCCGTGCGGCTCGTTCTGTTCCTTGACCCCAGGACGGAGGTTGTCTTGAGATGGGTGGGCGGTTAACGGATTGGCCGCCCGCCCGATGTAAAGCGAACACTGATGGCTGATAGCCCTGGCCAAAGCCGTAGCTGTGGACAAACTGCTCGATGGCCGCCTTGTGGGCGCCGTAGTGACTGGCGGCCCAGGTGGGATGGGTCTCGTCCAAGGGCCGGTCGTCGAGAATCTTCTCGTGGACGGCGCAGGTGGAGATAAACACGAATCGCCCGACCCCAGCACGCCTGGCTGCCTCGATCAGTTGTACGGTGCCGAGGACGTTCTTCTCCACGAACTCCAGCACGTCACCCTCGCGACCCCGGAAGCTGTCGCCGGGGTAGTAAAGAGCCGCATGGACCACGCCATCACAGCCATCGACGAGACCAGCACCAGCGATTTGGTCTCCCAATTCGCCTGGCACCCACTCCACCTGCCGCGCTACGGCCTCAAATCCGCCCCGGTCGCTGCCAGGGCGATACCAGCAGCGGCAGCGGTGCCCTTGGGAGGCGAGGCGGGAGACGACGTAGTGGCCCAGGAAGCCGGTAGCGCCGGTGACGGCAATTCGCATGGCAAGCGTATCTTCTTGAACGGGTATTGGCCATCGCCGTAAGGAATCTTACAGCCCGTGGCCAAGCGCGTGCATGGGGCAGTGGCTCCCTGCTGCGTCCAACCTCACCCTGAACCCGGTCCAGGCCGCCAAAGACCTGCCAAACAGCGCCAGCGGGCCACGGCTGCGTAGCGGACGGCTGGCTGACCCAAACACCCTGCCCGTAAACGCGATCCTGGGGTCTTTGTGGGCATTTTACCTATCCTAACAAGCCTCGACTGCCTTGCCGGGCGTTTGCTGCCCAAGGACAATGGGAGCCGTGCGGCTGGGGGAGGGAGCGCAACTCCTGGACCGCCCAATCTCTACCCATCGGCACATGCGACCGGACCATGAACCTTTCTGCACCGCGACTGTTTTCTGTGTCTCTGACGCTCTTGCTGGGAGCGGCCCTTCCGCTCCACGCCGACGATTGGCCGCAGTGGCGAGGACCGTTGCGCGACGGCGTGTGGCGGGAGACGGGCATCTTGGAGCGATTCCCGCCCGAGAAGCTACCGGTCCGATGGCGAACGGCGGTCGGGCCGGGCTTCTCGGGACCGGCCGTCGCCGGCGGGCGTGTCTTCCTGATGGATCGCGCGGTGGATCAAGACGCCGCAGCCGACGTGAAGACCCAGTGGAACTACCGCGACAAGACCACGGGCCGGGAGCGCGTCCTCTGCCTGGACGAGGCAACCGGCAAGATCCTCTGGACGCATGCGTATCCCTGTGCCTATACCGTCGCCTATGGCTCCGGGCCGCGGGCCACGCCGACCGTCTGCGCCGACAAAGTCTACACGCTTGGCGCCATGGGCGATCTAGTCTGCCTCAACACAGCGACAGGCAAGGTCGTATGGCAGGAGAACTTCGTTCGGGACTACGGCGCCGAGGCGCCGCTGTATGGTTTCGCCAGCCCGCCGCTGGTCGACGGAGAGCGTCTCATCACGGTGGTTGGCGGCCAGAACCACGCGGTGGTAGCCTTGGATCGCCATACCGGCAAGGAACTGTGGAAAGCCGGCAGTACGTCCGAGCCGGGCTATTGCGCGCCGTTGATCTGCACGCTTGGCGGGCAGCGGCAACTCATCGTCTGGCTCGCCGATGCTTTGATGGGACTGGAACCGGAGACCGGACAAGTGCGATGGACGATTCCCCGTTCCCTTGTGGCCGGGATGGCCATCACCACGCCGGCCATCGAGGGCAATCGGCTGGCGGTCTGTAGCCAGTATGAAGGCGTCATGATGCTGGAGTTCAAGCCGGGTGCCGCCGAGCCGGCCATCCTCTGGAAGGCCTCGGCCGGCACGGTGCCGGAACACCAATGGAGGAAGGCCGGCTTTAATACGACCATCAGCACGGTGTTGCTGATGGGCGGCTACGTCTACGGGGTGTCGCTCTACGGTGAAACATGCTGTCTTGATGGCCAGACCGGCCAGCGGATGTGGACCACGCTGGAACCTACCAGCGGGGGCACCGTGCCCCGGGAACGCTGGAGCACGTTGTTCATGGTGCCCCACGGCGACAAGGTCTTCATCTTCAACGAAAAGGGCGACCTGCTCCTCGCCCGCCTGACGCCGGCGGGCTACAACGAGATCAGTCGCACGCACATCGTAGACCCTGACATGGCGTCGGCCGGCGGCGGAGGTCGCAAGGTCGTCTGGTCGCATCCGGCCTTTGCCAATCGCTGCGTGTATGCCCGCAACGCCCACGAGATCGTCTGCATCACGCTGGCCACGCAGGCACGGTAGTCAAGAGAACCGGGAGAAGGAGGAGGCGGGGCGAAGGTGGTTGAAAGGAAGGGAGCGAAGTCATCTCTCGCGTGAAGAACCGCCAATAACGACGACGAGGATGCCCATGTACGACACGGCTACAACGTCGGGCGGCATCCCATGCAAGATGGAGTATAGATGCGCGACCCGGACGAATTGTTTGCGGCCTTGGCACAGAGCAAGTTCCGCAGCCGCTTTCGGCTCGGGGCCAAGGAAGCGTCGTATCTGAACGCGAAGACCCTGGCCGTCGTCCTGGAGCACGGTAGGCGATTCGTTGTCGAGCGGCTGGCTGACGCCCAGCAGAAGAACGACGGTCGGCAAACGCCGATGCGGGGGCATCCTATCTTCATTGCTCAGCACGCTACGGCGACTTGTTGCCGTGGATGCCTGGCCAAGTGGCATCGTATTCACCAAGGCCAGCCCCTGACACCGGAACAGATCGACTACATCCTTGCCGTGCTTGCGCGGTGGCTGGCAGCCCGGTGAGCTTTTGGTATGCTGAGTACATGCAAATCGAGAAACTTGGGTTGGGACAATTCACCGATTAGAGGGAGGAATGATCCATGACATTCGCGCACTACTTGGCTCGATGCCGGGCCATCGCCACCGTGCTGTGCGTTTTTGCGGCGACCGTATTCTGTTCGACCGGGGGCACTGCCAAAGCCCAGACACCGGATGCCTTCAAGCAGAACCAGCGGCTGGGCCGGGGTGTGAACGTCCTGGGCTACGATCCCATCTGGAAGGACCGTCAGAAGGGGCGATTTCAGGAGAAGTATTTCCGGCTCATCAAGGAGGCGGGATTCAACCACGTCAGGGTCAACCTCCATACCTTCCGCGACAACAAGCCGAACCCGGACCACAAGCTCAGCGCCGCGTGGTTCGAGACGCTCGATTGGACGCTCCAGCACGCGCTGACCAACCACCTGATGGTAATCCTCGACTTCCACGAGTTCCAGGCGATGGGCGAGAACCCGGTAGGCAACAAGGAGCGGATGCTGGCCGTGTGGCGGCAGATCGCCGAGCATTGCAAAGGCGCTCCCGACGATGTACTCTTCGAGATCCTCAACGAGCCGAACAATAAGCTCACTCCGGCGCTGTGGAACCCCCTGCTCCACGAGACCCTGGCGATCATCCGCCAATCGAACCCGCAGCGAACGGTCATCGTGGGACCGACCTCCTGGAACAGCATCAACGACCTGGACAAGCTGGACCTGCCCAAGGAGGATCGGGACCTCATCGTCACAGTCCATTACTACAGTCCCTTCCCGTTCACCCATCAAGGCGCAGCCTTTGCCGGGCTGAAGGACAAGACCGGAGTGCCGTGGAACGGCACGGAGAAGGAGCAACAAGCGATTGTGAAAGACTTCGAGAAGGCCCAGGCATGGGCCCAGAAGCATCAGCGTCCGCTCTACCTGGGCGAGTTCGGCGTGTACGACAAGGCGGAGACCGCCTCCCGCGTGCGTTGGACGAGCTTCGTGACGCGCCAAGCGGAGAAACGCGGATGGAGCTGGGCCTGGTGGCAGTTCGACGGCGATTTCGTCCTATACGACGTGCGGCACGATCACTGGGTCGAGCCCATCCGCGATGCACTGGCACCGAACGACCGTTCCACGACGGAGGAGAGGAAGTAAATGACCATGGAACACCGGACACCCGTCATCGGAATTGCCCACCGCCTGGGCCTTCGCTCGCTGTTACTCTTGGTGGCTGGCGTATTCGCTCCCGCCCACGTCTCCTGGTCGGCCTCCTTGGAGGTCGGCCCTGGAAAGCCATTTGCCAAGATCGAGGAGGCCAATGCCCGGGCCCGGCCCGGGGACGTGATCCTCGTCCATCCGCGCGACAATGGCCTGCCCTATGAGCAGACCGCCGTGTTCGTGCGGCAGAAGGACCTCACCTTCCGCGCCGTGCCCGGTCGCAATGGCCAACGGGTCACGATCTCCGGGAAGGGGTTCGATTACAGCGGATCGGGCAGCACGCCCAGGGCCATATTCCAGTTCAACCCCGGGACAGACCACTGCACGCTGGAGGGCTTCGAGCTGACCGCCGCACACAACGACTCACACAACGGAGCCGGGGTGCGGATCAATCAGGCCAACCAAGTGACCGTCCGTAACTGTGCGATCCACGATAACGACATGGGTATCATGTCCAACGGCGATGGTAGCGCCGGACCGCGCTGGACCAAGTGATCGAGCAGTGCAAAATCTACCACAACGGCGATCCCAGCGAACCCGGCTACAACCACAACCTGTACCTGGGCGGTACCAGCGTCGTGCTGCGATTCTGTGAAGTCCATTCCAGCCTTACCGGCCACAACGTCAAGAGCCGGGCGCACTACACCCGCGTGGAATACTGCTACGTCCACCACTCGGCCAACCGCGAGTTCGACCTGGTGGACGCCTCGGAAACGGCCCTGCCGGAGAGCCACGCGGTGCTCGTGGGCAACGTCATCGTCAAAAACCCGCAGTGCGAGGGCAATAGGACGGTCATCCACTTCGGCCAGGACGGCGGCAAGCAGCATGACGGCACGCTTTACTTGGTGTTCAACACGGTCGTTACCCCGTTCATCGCGCCGGTAGTGGACCTCTCGGCGTCCCGAGCGAAGGCGTCCCTGGTGGGCAACCTCGTAAGTGACGGCGGCGTACGGCAGGCCAACCAGGTGGTGGCTGTCGCCCGAAACGGGGCCACGCTCGAAGCCGTAACAGGGACCTACAACTGGCTGAGCGGTGGGTTTGGCGGAGCGGCTGGCACAGGGCTCGATCCGAAAACCAACCTCTCCCGCGCGCGGGCTATCCGCTATTCGCCAATCCGGCCCAGCACGATTATCACCTCACGTCGGCAGCACTTGCGATGGCCAGCACGCCTTTGTCGCCCGCGAAGATCAAACTGCCGCTGCTACCGGGAGCGCGTGCCGGAGAAGTTGAGGCCCTGCTCGCCTGGCAGTACCGTCATCCGGCGTCCAAAGAGCGGCGACCTGCCGAGAAACACCTGACGCTGGGGGCTTACGCACGCTTGCCCGGTCCCAAGCGACCATGAGAATCACCAGGTCTGAATCTGTTAATCCTCAGTGCGAAAGTCGATCAAGATGAGAACACTGGTTGTTGCCATTGCGACGCTATGTCTGACCGCGATGGCATCGGCCTTCACGAGCCAAACGGTCGCAGTCGAGGTCACCATCAAGGGCATGGTGCTCAACAACGTCCATACAGGAGAAAAGGAGAAGAGTGTCTTCGTCTATGCCCTGGATGGCCCGCCCGAGATCCGCGCGGAAGTGGACCGGATCATGGCCGAATACTATCCAGCCAAGGGACTGGATGGTGACGCGGCCCGGGCCCTCCAGGACCAATTCACGGCCAGGCTGAAATACTTCATCACCGGGCCGCACGCCGACGAGTTGCACGGGAAAGCGACTTGCGGCGCACGGCAATTCACGGCTCTGACGGGGACAGTTGAAGAGAAAGACGGCAAGAAGTGGCTCACCGTCAGCAAGTGTGCGGATACCACACTGCAATACCCGGCCAAGATGCTCGCGCCCGACAGGCCCTTCGTGATGCCTGACAGGCCCCCGTTGGTCCTCAAACTCAACAACAAGCTGTCGTTGAAGTGCATCTGGGCGCCGCCCGGCAAGTTCTTCATGGGCGAGCCCTACTACCAGTGCCCGCACTGGCAGGAGGCCCCTCCGCACATGGTAACGCTCACCAAGGGCATCTACATGGCCGAGCACCCAATTACCCAGGAGATGTTCGAGGCGGTTGTGGGCAGCAATCCCAGCAGGGAGAAAGCGGCGAAGGCTCCCGTCAACGTATCCTGCGTCAACATGTACGAGTTCTGCCGGAGGTTGTCGGAGAAGACCCGGCGGAGAGTCCGAGTGCCTACAGCGGCAGAGTGGGAGTATGCGGCCCGCGTGGGCACGTCCAATCCGGCACTGATGGAAAAGTACCAGGATCAGGACAGCGGTTCCGTGCAGCCGATGGTGGTCAAGTCTAAACGGCCGAACGCCTGGGGCTTCTACGACATGCTGAGTAGCGGGTGGGAGCGCGTGAGCGACGGGTCCGGGCAACTCGACCGCCAGGACACGGTGGACCCGCAACACATCCCGCCGGAAGACAAGGGCAAGGCCGACAAGAACCGGAAACACGGCCACTTCGGCAGGGGAAACTCGGGGTATGCGCCGAGCGAAATCGAGTACATTAACAGTGATCCCGGCCCCGAGAAGACATACCCGGGTGTTATCCGATTCCGTGTTGTGGCAGAAACCGAGCCGAACGGTCCGAACGATAAACCGTGAGGATTCTGAAAATATGAATCGCAGGACTATTCTTTTTGTGGCGGTGATCGGCGGTTTGGTGGCTGCATCGGCTGCTGCCGCAGAAAAGGCCGCCTGGAAGGCGTTTGTGGATGGCCGGTTCTCATGGCATGCGTCGGCCCGCTGGTGACGCCAAGCAACAGGGCTGCTGATCCGGCCATCTCGATCAAGTACCTGACCATCGTCGAAGCCCAGGCGGACGCACGGCGCTATTACAAAGCCTACCTGGCGGATCGGCTGGAAGGACCCTGGCATGGTTTGGCCGACCGCCGCGACAGGCCGTTTGCCGCCGTTTCCAACGTCGTGCAAGGCAAGCAGTGGACGACCAACATCAGCCACGGGGAGTTGCTCTGCACCGGCGTGGATGAGACGATGGAAATTGACCCGGCTGATGTCCGGTTTTTGTTCCAGGGTGCCAACGATTCCGAGTACCGAGGAAATCCCTACGGCGAGATTCCTTGGCGGCTGGGCATTTTGGAGATGACCAAGTAGCTGAACATCGGGCCCGAGGATAGCCTTCATGGTCCACCAGGAACAACTCAACTTCGACACGACAGGCCACCGGCAAATGGACGATCTGACCGATCAGGTCGTGGGCATCGTCGAGCGCTCCGGCGTCACGACTGGCATCGTACAGGTCTCTTGCGTGGGCAGCACGGCGGCGGTGGGCACTATCGAGTTCGAGCCAGGTCTCCAGCGCGACCTGCCCGAGATGCTGGACCGCCTGATCCCGCCGAGCCGCCAATACGGCCACGAGCAGGCCTGGCACGACGGCAACGGCCATGCGCACTTGCAGGCCACGCTCTTGCAGCGATTTTCAGGGGCTTGTTGATTTGCCCAACTCTTGGGTGGCTGCCCGTCTTGCCCGGCCCTCGCGCCAGGCAACCCCTCTAATGGTCTAAGTAAATATGGCGTTATGCTGACGCCACGTTCTCTGTAATTGGCTGAGTTTCTGAATGATCGTTGCCTTTCTTTGGGAAAATACCGCCACAGTTTATTTGACTTTCACGGCCGTTTCTGCTATCCTCAGCCCTGGCTCGTGCTGTTGCGGGCCGCGTTCCTGCTGCATTTATGGAGGAAGCAGTCATGGCTCAGTTCGATCTGGAGAACCAAGCCCTGGTGGGGGCCGCCGGCCGTCTCTCGGTGCGCGCCGACGACGAAATCACCCGCAAGCTCTCGATGCTCATCGAGGGCGAGTGCGAAGGATTGGGACCCATTCAGGCCGCCAAGAAGTTCGGTTTCAGCAAGCAACGCTACTTTCAGTTGCGGACCACTTTTGCCGAACTGGGTGCCCAGGCGCTGCAAAGCCAGCGGCGCGGTCCCAAGACCCATTACCGTCGGACGGCGGAGATCGTTCGCCAAGTGATCCGACACCGCTTTCTCGATCCCGAGGCTTCGGCCGAAGTCATTACTCAAAAACTGTTGCAAAGTGGATGGGAGATCAGCATCCGTAGCGTGCAGCGGGTGATCGAAGAGTTCGGCCTTCAAAAAAAAACTCTATCAGTACCGCCCGAAGGATGAACTGAAGATCGAGACCCAGCGGACGAAGAAACGCACCCGTACCGAGCCTTGCGATCCGGCCAGCTTGGAGCGCGGCGTGCGACAGCTTCTTGCCGACAAGGTATCCGGCAACCTGATTGGTCTTTGGCTCTTGATCCCCGAACACCTGCGGCTGGGAACGTGGGATTTGCTCTGTGGCTGGAGCGGCCAGCCGGGGCAGCGCGTCGAACCCCGCTTGGCGCTGCAACTGATCCACGAGGCTGCACTATGCTCCACCGGCGTGCGTCAGCAGCGATCTCTCAGTCAGCGCGGGTTCGAGTTGGCCAACGGGCTTCCCTTCGTGGCCAGCGACGTGGCGACCAGCGCCGCCGAAGGTCCAATCAATAGGCCCCTGAAAATCGCTGATACCGGGAGCGCCGCCCCCTCAACCGCCACCTCCGCCGCCGGGAGCCCCGCCTGGTGGCACCATGCCGGGAGCGCCAACCCTGCCGCCCATTCAAGCGCCACCCCCGCCACCGGGAGCACCGCCGGGAGCGCCGCCCGGCCAAGCGCAACCGTCTGGGCCCACGCCGACGCCTGCCACGCCGGCTCCGCCGGGAGCCCCGGCTGTTTCACGATCTCGGCTCAGCCGTCGGCTATGCCTTCGGATCGATGGGCGGCCCTCTGGGCAGTTCCATCGGCATGGCGGCTGGGGGACTGCTGGGCACCGTCATGGGCGGCGGCCAAGTGAAGGCATCCGACCTTGGCGCGACGGCCATGGGCCTGGCGGGAGGGGCGATCGCCGGGACCGCGGGCCGCATGGTCGGCTCCGCCCTGGGCGGCTTGTTCGGACAAGGGCAAGAAGCAGGGGGCGGGGCTGGTGAAGGAGGGGCTGGTGGGGGCGGGGCGGTAAGCGTCTCTGGCGGCGGCATGGAAGGTGAACCGGGAGAAATGACCCGCCTGCTCCGCGAGATCAGCATGAACATCAAGACCATGGTCAACGACGGTATTTCCATCCGCACCGTCTTTCGGCGCGCGGCAGGGAGTGTTATCTGATGGCCGACACGAGTCTCATCACGCTCCTCGAAGCTGTGGACAAGCGGGTCCGGATTACCAGCACGGGCGGCGAGATCGTCACCACGTTCTATGTCGAGCCGGCATCCGCCGCTCCAGCCGTCGTTTCGAGACTCCTGGGATATGTCGTCGGTAACGGGATTCAGGGGCGCCGGGCACGACGACGCCCTATAACCGGCAGCTTCCCGCGACCGATTGGGATTATCCCTTCTATTATTGCGTCGAGGCCCACCCGGCCCCATTCGACCGCCGTAGCGTGACCAGCAGTCCAGTGATGCTTCTGCGGCAGTTTGGCGGAGCGGACGTACAGCCATCCGACATTGACAACGCCCTTTCGCAACCGATCATCTTCGATGGCCCGCAAAGCCTGGCTTCAGATGGAACGTACACGAATCAGAAATCGCCCAACATGTGCGGGGCCTACGTCGAGGCGATCTATCGTCCGCTTTTGTCCATCTACAGCGGCCCGATGGCCGGGCCCGGGGGTACGCCGCAAAACGCCTTCGACTACGTTGATCCCCAGTTCCATCCCTGTTCGCGGACCTTCCCCGCCAACGGCTATCCCGGGGAACAGAACAGTTTTTGTGTCGCGAGCGCGATTGTTGGCACACCGGCGCGCATGCCGAACGCCGGAAACTCGGCACTATTGGTGACCGAGACGTGGCAGGAATTCACCATTCGCCGCGTGATGTGCCCGAGCGTACCTTGGGATACGATCAGGCAACTCACGAGTCGCATCAATGGGCAGCAGGCATGGACCCCCGCCAACATGACGATCCCCGGTTTGCCCAACAATACGTTTCCGCAGGGAACGCTTCGCTTTGATTCCGCCGAACCGATCATGCGGACGGTGCCCAAAAGTTTCAGCAACGATCCCACAAACTTTCTCACGGCCCCGATCGGTTTGCCGTACACCCAGAGCATGCAGTGATGGGACATTATCTATACTTTCTCCTGGCGGACCACCTATGCCCAATGGACCGACTATGATTGCGACGTAAACGGCCCCGAATACATTCCTTGGAACTGCGATTGGTACATAGGATCCGAACGGGGCCTGTTCGCAGGGCTCTTGTTCGGAGGCGATATACTGCCGGGTTGGTATGAGATGACCTTTGAGCAGCCCACCAACCCCTTCATCTCTTTCAACACGCGGCGTAAGTACCTCGACGCCGAAGATACAACGCTCCCCATCAATCAGCCTCCTGGCCTGGTGGCTGGGGCGAACCATCCGTTTGATCAACTCTTTCTGATGCAGGCCCCCTGAAGCGGTCCCCAAGCTATGCGCACCCTCCGCCTTCCCGCTTCCCGCGACGAGATCACGCCGGAACTGCTGGCGGACATGATCGCCAACCTGCGGAAGGTCTGCAATCTCAGCGGCACGGGCTGCACGGTGAACGAACTCCCCCACGGGATCTCCATCAACGTGCCACCTCCGCCGCTGCTTCGGCAGATCATCTTCTACAACACCTCTGGCGACACCCTCCCCGCCTACGGCGTTTTCGTCGCCAATACCACGATCCACAATGCCGATGGTGGCAGGAATGTTTTCAATGGCGACCAGGCCGACAGCCCTGGCGGCGGCGGGCAAATCCTCCTCATCAACAGGAGTACCGACATCCCCGCCGATAACTACGGCTTGGCTTGGGATGCCAAGCTCGTTCCCGTCTGGGCGATCTACGACACCAGCAACGCCCCTACCGCCGGGCAAGTCTGCGGCGTGGAATCGGGCGCATGGACGCTGGGGGCGAATCTACCGGGGTTCCTTTGTTTGGACTTGGATACGACTAACAACCGAGCCTTGGTGCTGCGCGTCGAGGGGGACATTGTTTGCCAAGTCGTCCCGGCTGGATCTTCCCCTGCCACGACCGACAACTTGAACGCCGGCGGGACGTGTCTGGTGCAGGTCTGCCCGTGGACGGGATCGGCGTATGGGGCGCCGGTGGGACCGACGCTGACGGCGACCGATGCCGATGGCCAACACTGGGCCCTGTGCGGGGAGAAAATCAGGTGCCGGCCTCACGGCTCGATCCTCGAAGTCTGCGAATCGGGAGCGGCGCTCCGCAACGGCACCTACCATTCCAACGGTACGGTTACGCTGACGCTGGCTGGCGCAACGACGGTCGTTACCGTTTATCTCCCCTCGGGAGCCTCAGTCAACGATGCCACAGGTGTCACGATGGGCTACGTGCTGGGCCTCGGCTGGCAAGTAATGGTCGCTCCCTGCTCTTCTTCCTGACGGTGGGCCTATGTCGATCCTGATGACGCCGCTGGGCAAGATCAACCCCTGTGGGTGGAAATGCGGGTGTTGTGTCTACGAAGAGGACCATTTTATCGGGGTTAGTGGCACACTGCGGTCGGAGTGGACGATCGCTACGGGGTCGGCTTCCCCGAGTCACTGCCTCGGCAAGGTGGCATCGGCCGCGGCGATGGACGCCTTGACGCCCAACCCGGGCGACTGGTGCTTCCGCTCCGATGTGCCCGGGGTCTTCCAATACGTTATCAACGGCAGCACGGGCGCTCTCCAATGAACCGGGCCAACTGGCAAGACGATCCCCGCAGCCGTCTATCTCGGCGGCGTGTCGAGCACGTCGGCGATGAATGGTCTAACGACGCCCAAGGCTGGCAACTGGTGCTGGCGGTCCGATCTTGAAGACATCTGGTCCTACAACGGATCGACATGGGCGGCGCGCTACTTGTTCGCCTCGATCTCATCCCCGAACTTTATCAACGGTGCCGACCTCGGCGTGGTAGCTTCCGCTGCTGCCATGAATGCACTAACGCCGATGCCGTTCGATTGGTGCTGGCGAACCGATGTGCCGAACGCTTATCAGTGGAACGGGTCGAGCTGGATTGCCAAGAACCTGCCCTCTCTGCTGTCCGGCACGGCGACCTATTTGGGCGTGGTCTCCAGCGCCGCCGCCATGACCGCCTTCGGGTCGGTCGGCAGCATCACCGTCACCAACCAGGCTTACGGCAGCGGCTACACGTCGGCCCCCACGATCAATATCTCTCCATCGCCTACGGGGGACAACGCGACCGCTGAAGCCATACTAAGCACTTGGAACGGCCAGACCTACGTTTCCGCCGTCACGATTACCCACGCCGGCAGCGGCTATACGATCCAGCCCGTAGTGACCTTCTCGCCTCCTCCGGGCAACGGCGCGCCGGTGCCGGCACCGCGAACAGCAGCGTCGCGCAGTGGTCTTGGTATTGGCGTTCGGACGTTCCGGGCATCTACCAGCTACAGCAGACACCTGGCACCATGCCGAGTAACTGGACGTTCCTCGGCACGGGCACGCCAGTCTTGACCACCAACGTCTTCCACGGCACGGTTGCTACGCCATCGGCAATGGCCGGATTGGAGACCGTCGCCGCGATCAGCGTCGGCAACGGCGGGCTCGGCTACACGTCGATCCCGACCGTGACAATCACGGGCAACGGCACCGGCGCCACGGCCACGGCGACCATCACCAACATCCTCACCGCGATCACAGTGGGCCAGGGCGGCACGGGCTACACGTCGCCTCCGCTGGTAACGATTTCCGGCGGCGGCGGCTCGGGGGCTTTTGCCTGGGCGACGATCGCCAACGGGGCCGTAGTCTCAGTCCAGGTTGTGTTGCCGGGCAGCGGTTTTGCTTCCGCGCCGACGATTTCCTTTTCGGCGGGCGGCGGCTCTGGTGCGACCGCCACGGCGACGATCAGCGGCACGGTGAGCGGCATCAACATCACCGATCCCGGCCAAGGCTACACGACGCCCCCGACGATCAGCATTACGGGCGGCGACGGGAGCGGGGCGACGGCAACCGCCACGGTGACTTGCAACGTCGGGGACTGGTGCTTTTGCTCCAGCATGGGCGCGCTTTACCAACTCACGAACTACGTCCCCGGCGGCCCGGCGTGGCGGTTCATGGGACAGGGTGGCTTGAATTATGGCACCAACCGATTTACGCAGGTCGTCGAAAGCCTGTCCGACATGCTTGCCCTAGTCAATACCTACCCGTGCAGCATTTCGGACTGGACGTGGCGGGACGATCTGGGGCAGGCGTGGATGGTCCAAGCCTTGCCCGCCACGGAGGCGGCGAACTGGATCTACGAAATGTACGGCGACCCGGCGGTCACGTCGGGATTCCTGACGCTTCAGTCTGGGGCCGTAGTCGTCAACGAGATTCAGACGCCGGACCGATCGGCGTATGGGACGGTGCTGGCGGGGGTAAACTTCCCGGCGGGAGCAAGCACCGGATCGGCCGTCAGGCTGATTTGTAAGTACACCGACCATGATAACTACGCGTTTGCTGAACTGGCCATTAGGTATTTTGGGGTAGCTGCCCATTCTGTGAAACTGGCGCTACGTGATTTTGGCAAATAGATTATGAAGGAGGCATGGATGTTGAACAGTTCAAGGACGATGTCCGCGAGGGACAGATCACGCCAGATCGGCTGGTCGAACTGGTCGTGACGTTGCAGCGGGAGTTGCAGGCGACCAAGCAGATACTCGACCAGACGAAACAGGAACTCGACCAGGCGCGGCGGCGGATTGAGGAGTTGGAGCGGCAACGGGGCGGACCGCCGACAGCAAAGGTTTCGCAGCCGTTTTCGCTGGCGCGGAAGAGCAGCGACAGGAGGCTCGCGGAAAGAAACAGCGCAAGCGAAGGCGGCGGTCGCGGGGCGGGCGGATCAGCACGGCGGAGAAGATCGCCCAGGCCATGCGGACCGAGAAAGTCTTTCCGGCGGGCGTACCGGGATCAGACTGCTGGTTGTCGCACACGCGGCCGGTATGGCGGCTGGAGAACGGCCAAGCGGTGTTGGTGGCCTATGAAATCTATCGCGGCCCGAACAGTCAATACGGCCAAATCCCCGGCGTCTTCGGCCGCAGCGAGTTTGGGGCCGAAATCGTGCTGGCCATCGCGTACCAGGTGTACGTCGTCGGGCTGTCGTTCGACAAGGTATGCCTGCTGATGAACTTCTTCCAGAACCTGAAACTGCGGAAGTCGCAGGCCGACGCGCTGTTGAACCGGTTGGCACGGCAATGGGAAGGGGAGTTCGATCTGCTGTGCATCCTCTTGGCAAACTCGCTCGTGGTGCATACCGACGAGACGGGGTGGAGCATCCACGGCGTGTGGGCATTTCTCTCCGAAAAGGTTCGGGTATTGTTCTTCGGCGTGCATAAAGACGCGGAGACGCTGCGGCAGATTCTCGATCCGGCGACGTTTGCGGGGATGGTGATCAGCGACGATGCGGCGGTGTATGCGAACTTTACGCAGTCGCAGAAATGCTGGGCGCATTTTCTGCGTAAGGCGATCAAGCTGACGCTGCTGGAACCGGCCAACGCCGAGTATCGCCGGCTCACGGATCGGCTGCTGGAGATTTACCGCAAAGCCTGTCGAGTGCAGCGCGACCGGCGGCTGAGCACGGAGGGCCGCAAGGGGAAGGTCGCGGTGTTGGACGATGAGATTCTTGATCTGTGTGCTCCGATGTGGGTGGCCGAACTGCCGCCGGGGGAAGGGCCGGAAGACGACTATCGACGGCTGTGCAACGAACTGATGCGGGTAATGTTGGCAGAGCAACTCTTCACGTTCGTCACGGCGGAGCCGGTGGAGAAGCCCAATGGTGAAACGCTGGCGGTGTCGGGCACGAACAACGAAGCCGAACGGACGCTCCGCTCTCCAGCGCAGGCTCGGGACACGGGCCGCACCAACAAGACGGTGCGCGGCGCACGGCGTCAAACGGTGATCGTGAGCGTGTTGGAATCGCTCCGTCAACATCTTTCCATCTTTACGCTATCGAGCGTGATCGAGGAGATCCGCCGCTGGTCCGAGACGGGCCGAAGTTGCTTTGCCCGACTGGCGGAGAAACTCGGCTTGATCGGCCCCGGCTTTTCGGCCGATGGCCGCCCCTCCCTGCTGGACCGCGTGATTCCCGTGCCGAGCGGATAACCTCCCTTGGCCCCGGCTCTGCCGCCGTCCCTCCCTCCGCGCGCCCATCCCACTGAGAAACATAGCAACTCTCAGCCTGCCACCCCTGCGCACAGAATGGGCAGCTACCAATATGAAGTCCGAGGTCTTGTTGAAGTTGCTGGACCTTCCGCATGGCATTCCGCAGAAAGATGTCTTCCGACGTGTTTTGGCCACCTTGAAGCCGGATGCCTTTCAAGCCTGTTTCACGATGTGGCTGACGGCGCTGCGTGCCGCTGCTGCGGAGGCCACCTTCGGCGACCTGCTTCTCCAAGTCGGCCATCTGTCGCTGGCTCTCGGCCTCCCGCGCTGCGTTCTCACGGGCCATCTCGACCAGCCGATCGTCGCTACTTGTGCAGCCGACAATCACCAGCGTCAGCAGGACGATCGGCATCAGGTACGCGGGTATGCGCATGGGTCCTCCAATAGGTAAGCAACTTCTTCAGCAGACATTCCAAGGCCCGTCTCAAACGGATCTCGCGGGCCAAAACGACGACGAGCACCACGGCCAGCACGCTGGCGGCCAGGGCGATGGGAACTGCCATACAGTCTCCTTTGGGATTGAAAGGGACGGGAATGGATCTGAAGCCGAGGCACCAGGCCGGCCTGCCCGACAAGGAGCAGGGCGGCCTTCGACACGAACTGACAACAGTGCTACGCTGCCTCGGGCCTGGGCTCGTCGCCCGTGAACTCCTTCCACGATTCGGACGGTTCGTTGCGGATCTGCGAAATCCGGCCCTGGCACACGCCGAACTTGCGGGCCGCATCGGTGGTGCGGTTGCCGAGGGCGAGGAAGTTGGCGACCCTGCGGTCGCGGTGAGAGAGCGTCTTCAGCCAGTCGCTGAAGTCCAGGCGGACGCGGACGACATCGGAGGGACCGACGTGGCGATCCTCGATGATGTGGTGTAGGCCGGGGAATTTCGCCCCGGCCCCAACCCCAAACCGGACGTGCAAGTTTCCAAGCATCCGGCTTTCCAGACGATTCTACACTCGTTGTTCCCTCTCCATTGTGAGCCGATGACAACGCAGACACAGCGTCTGGATGTTGTCTAAATCGTTCGCCATTTCGAGGGAGGCAAAGCTGTTGACAGGTCGGATATGGTCCGCGTGCGAGGTTTTGGCCGAACCCGTGACCGCGCAGCCACGACAACAAAAGCCGTCGCGAACCAAAGCCTTCCACTTGAGGTCCATGCTCCCGGGTCGCTGACCTTCGTAGAAACAGCAGTCTGCTTCCAGTTCGGTATCCGCGACGTTGGACTGGGCAGCTCCTGGTTGATACGGTTCCTGTTGGGCCGAAACCCATAGGAACTGTCATGGAACTCGACCTCGAAGATGGGTTCCAACGCCATCCGTATCGCCTCCTGGACAATCTTGTCCCGCAGACAGGGTATCCCAAGCTGGCGCATTTTGCCGTTAGCCTTGGGGATTTCTACCCGTCGTAGCGGCAGAGGTTGATACGTACCGCGTTTCAACTCCAGGCGCAACTGTTCGAGGTGGGATTCACGGTTCTTGTTGAACTCGTAAACCGTCACCCCGTCCACGCCTGACGCTTTGCCACGGGAGCGTTTCAACACGCAGTCACAAGCCGCCACAATCCAAGTGGGATTGTGCATCAGGTCCATCAGGTTCCGAATCCGGCCACCGTACGGGTTGGTCGGAAACATTGGCGTCCCTAACTCCCTGTTCTGCTTGTGGGCTTGCGATTGCTCCCAGAGCCTACGCTGGACTTCGTCGATGTTCATTTGGAAGCCTCCAAATTGAAGAACACTTCGGTCATCCAATCACGAATCATCCTGCACCCCTTCGCCATGTGAACGTCATTAACGTCTCCGACTACTACGGGTGCTCCGCCACTCGGCTGTCTCATCGGTAGGTGCTTCGGGCGGTCCGTGGACCGGCCTAGCTGTGCGACTACCCTACTCAACCGAGCTTCCCTGGTTCCCTTGTTGACACTCAGACATCTCCGTGTAGGCTCCAACTCTGCCATCACACCCGACAGCGGGCTGCTGCTCCCCCAAACATCACGAGGTAATTCGTTGACTCGCAAATCTGACAACTTTCGTTGTGCGGGACCGCCAGCAGAAATCAAGTGCTGTCGGTCGTTCGGGACATTCCCTAGCCTGGGATCCAACCCCCAAGCGGCCCTAGTATTAGCGGGAATGTGGTTTGGATTTACCGAAGGTGTTAGTTGGTTCCTTAACAAGTAGCCATGCGGAAACTTTACCTAGCAGGACTACCAAGGCTATAGAGCATCGCCAGTGTCCTGCATTGTCGGGGTAGCTGTTTCGCCGATGAATCACACGCTTCATCAACTTAACCCCTAGGTACGGAGGCCGAACCAAACGGCCACGGTCTTGCGACATTGCCAACAAGGTTTGCCGAGTTTTCCCTGTTTGCCAAGGCAACTCGGTTACATCAGGCGCACGATCTCCTTCCAAGTGTCCTCTTCGACATCGTATTGATCGAGCCTCTCCACGACGATGCCCTTCAGCCGCTGGCAGTACGAGGAAGAGACGTCCTTGCAGTTCAAGTGGCCGCCGGTCATGCGACCGTCCTTCACTTGGGCCACGCCGTAGCGGGCCAGGACGGTCGCGTAGGCCAGGTCGAGCTTGCCCAGCTCGGCCAAGCGGGCGATGGCGGCGCAGGCGTTGCAGACGACGCCCTGAATCGCTTCCTCGCGGGCCTCCGCGCGGAGGTGGCGGAAGGCGATCTTCGCGTGCCGGACGATGGCCGGAAGCATCTTCAGGAAGGCGGCGTGCCAGGCAGGGGCAGACTTCTGGGAACGACGCTTGACCGGAGCAACCATAAAGACGACCTCCTGATAGATAAGCTGCCCCGGTGCGGGGCAGCCATGTGATGGGGAACATGGCCGCTCCGCAACAGCGCGGAGGGCTCGACGGCGCACGATATGAATCGCGCGAAGAAGCACGAGGAACACACCGGCAAGCAGCAAGAAGAGCCCCGCCTCGCCGGCCGGAACCGACGAAAACGGGGCTGTTGGGGCTGGAAATCGGCCCGCGGATAGCTAGCCCGGTGGTTTACTTAACATGCCAGGTTTGTGGCCGAAATTCAGGCGATTGGCGTCGGCGCAGGCAGGGCTTGGCCCGTGTGGGTGACGGCGGCATCGAGTGCCATCACGGTGCCAGGCGTGGCCTGGCAACCATGCGGTGCGCCTCGGGAGCAAGTGCCGGTACGGCGGTGAGGGCTAGCGGCGGAACAGGCACGAAAAGCTGCCAGATAGACACTTTTGTCAAAATGGCCCTGGCTTCGCGTTGGCTTCAAAGTGTCTATTTGAGGCACTGGAGAGCCATCCTGGTGTTACCCGGCGTTCCTATGCGCGCCTGGCGGCGTCTGGGGTCGATCCTGGGGCATCGCCTGGGTGCGGCTAAGGATTGGGGCCAGAGGGCCGCGCAGCAGAAGCTCTACAGGGCGTCTCCCTGCCTGCGATGCCGATGGCCCAGTTCCGCTGCTTGGCCGGTCCCAGCCGGCGGCATGGATTCCGACCTCTGCCAGCGCCTGCGCGGCTGGGGCTGACCGTCATGGTCAGCCAAGATCAGTCCGGCTACTCGCGGGGGAGACGAGATCCCGGCGTGGCACGGCAGTGGAGCGGTAACGTAGATCGTCGGCTTGCTGGGGCCTGTGCCCGCTACACCCACGGCCAGCCGTAGGGAGCGATGGAGACTGCCATGCGACTCGCCTGGGCAACGGACATCCACCCGAACGTCCTGACCAGCACGGACCGCCGCCGGTTCCTCGAATCGGCCAAGGGGCATGCCAACGTCCTGCTCATCACCGGCGACATCGCCGAGAGCAACAGCCTCGGCGAGACCGCCCGCCGGTGGCTCCGCTTTCCGAATCACGCCGGGTGGTCCACGTAGTTTCGCCTACAAGACACCGCCTTAAACTTGTAGCAAGGCTGGTACATGGAGAACGGATAACCGAGATGTTAAGATGAAGACCGAGATGTACCCCGGTGGCAGGCCAACGCCGTTGAAGATCGTGAACTGCGTGGATTGAACGAGGAGAAACGTCTGTGCGAACCGTGATGTTGTGCGTCTTGATGTTGTTGTCCTTTGGTACTGCCCTGTGTGCCATCCCTGCCGGGGCACAGCCGCCGGTGGTCTTGCGAGGCGAGAAGGTTGCGGTGGAAGCCGAGTACCGGGAGGGCCGCTTGCGAGAACGATACCTGGCGATTCACGGCGGCGCATGGATCGAGGTGGCCACGGGCGAAGGCCGGTCGATAGGACCGGTGTCGGTGGTGGTCGAGGGTGGCAAGTCCCTTCCGGGCACGGTGCGGAACATCTCGTTGGCCGAAGGGGCTCTGGTCGAAGAGCTGACAGTGGGCCAGCACCGCCTCATCCGCAAGCTGACCATCACCGGCGACGGCTCATGGATTCGCGTGGTTACACGGTTTGAGCCGTCCAGCCGAGTGGCCCTGCACCAGCTATTCGATCAGTTCAAGTTTCCGCATAAACCGGATTGGTCGTTTTCGCCGTCCGTAGGCGGGTTCGACCCGGACGCCCAGTACAAGGCCCCACTGATTCTCGCGCAGGCAGATCACACAGCCCTGGGGATCGTGCCCGACCTTGCGGTGCTGCGTCGGGAGGAATTGAAGCGATGCAACCACGCTTTGGAGCTGGATGTGCCCGGTGGCCCGACGCTTGCCGTGGGCTTCCTGCCCGCCCGGCTCGCTTCCCATTCGGTCTACACTCCCGATCCGGGCCGAACGTGGAACGTGGATCGGACTGTCGAAAATGCTTACTATCTGCTCGTCACCGCGTCGGCCGTTCCCGGGCAAGCCTATCGTCAGGCCGTACGATTCCATTGGGCACAGTTCGGACGCGCCGAGCAGATGCACGCTGCCGATGAGCAAGTGGGTACCGACCCGCGTTACCGAAAGTTGGCACTGTGGGATGACTGGCGCAAAACGGTCTGGCAGGAGGAATCGCCCCAGACCTGGCTGGCCGTGCCGCTGCCGGACGGTTCGATGGGCGGGGGCGCGCACGTGGCGATGGGGTCCCGGCCCCTCGGTCTACCTGTCCTCGTGGTTCAATACCTTGCGGACTTCCTACGGCATGGCCCTGTATGCCAGGCGCACCAGCAACGTCAAACTGCTGAAGCTGGCCGAGCAGACGGTCGAGTTGGCACTCAAGGCTCCTGGCCGGGACGGGGCTTTCAAGTGCATTGCCGTGCCGATGCAAGGCGGGAAACCGGCGATCTGGGCGGCGGGTGATGGCTCCGGCGGCAGCACGAAGGATGGGTTCCTGGGCTACGACATGTGCTGGACCGGCTACTGGCTGCTGAAGTGGCGGGCCGCCCAGCTCCCCGGCAGCGAGGGCATCCTCCCACGCTGCCAACAACTGGCCCAGTTCCTTATCGCCCATCAGGCAACAGACGGCATGTTGCCGACGAGGTTTGCGGAGGATGGTTCCGTCCAGGAAGAGCTGTCGCGTACCGTCAAAGCGGAAACCGGCCCGGTGGTCCTCTTCCTGTTGGAACTCTACACGCAGGACCGGAACCCCTCGTACCTCCAAGCCGCCCGGCAAGGAATCGACTTCCTGGAGCGGCAGGTCATCCCGCTGCGCCAATGGTACGACTACGAGACGTTTTGGAGTTGCAGCCCGCGCACGGCGCGGTTTGACGAGCGAACCCAGCAGTGGCCTGCCAACGACCTGGCGTTAGGGCAGACTGTGGCGGCCTTTCTGTTGGCATCGCGCGTCACGGGCGAGGCACGCTATCTGGCAAGGGGTGAATCCCTGCTGGACTACCTGCTGCTGTATCAGCAGTGCTGGACCAATCCCGTACTGGAAAACTTGACCAGCACCGCCATGTTGCTCGGCGGCTTCACGACGCAGAACTCCGATGCTGAGTGGTCCGATGCCCGCCAGAGCCAGTTCGGGAACATCCTCTTGGACTACTATCGCAGCACGGGCAAAGTCGAGTATCTGGAGCGCGGCGTTGCCGCGCTGCGAGCGCAGTTCCCCATATCGCCCTCCGAGAACTGGGCGCATGAGGGGTATGGCGGAAAGGCGGGTGTCAGCAGCTTTCACTGGGGTACAGGCAGCGGCATGGCGGGCATCGAGATCGAAGAGGACTACCTGCACGATGCCGTCGTGGATGTGCCGGCCGGGAGGGGCGTCGGCCTGAACGGATTGAATGTCATCCGGTGTGCAGTCCATGGCAGTCAGATCCGCCTTGAAATCCGCACGCCGTTTGCATGGACGCGGCAGCCGGTGGTCGTTTTCCGCCGGGCGGAGCCGACACGGCGCTACCAGGTTCTCTTGAACGGAGCCGAGGCTGGCAGTTGGAGTGGAGCCGATCTGGAGAAGGGGATTCGACTCTCGCCCGCTAAGAGCCAATAGTACATTGTAGTGGTATAGCCGGGTCAACTTTTCTCATCGGTGTGCGCCCGCCCACGTTTCCATTGGACGTACCTGCCAACCTCCGGGTGGGCCAGCAGCTTTTCCAGGGTATGGTAATGCCTGCCCAGCTTCTTTTCGTCCGGCACCAGGTCGTGGATCGCCTCGTGGCACGACTTGCAGACTTCGATTCCCTCGTGCATCTGCTTGCGTGTGTACCGCTTCTTGAACCACTTGTTGCTGTGCAGGGCCCGAGGGATGAAGTGGTGGAAGTTGTGGGATTCCTCGGACTGGCAGAGTTGGCAGAGCACTTAGCGGCCTCCGAGGTTCAGACTCCATAATGGACCGCCAGCCAGACTGTCTTTCCCTGCGGGTCTGTCCAAGCAACCCGATGTCGCACGTGGGCCGGAATGTTCAGGTGCGAGCCTCGCTGCAATACGACGGCTTCCGCATCGCCCTCGAACTCTACGGCCGCACTGCCTTCCAGGACCACGACCCATTCGTTGTCGTCCTGGTCGTACCAGAAGCCCGGTGGAGAAGCGTGACCCTGGGAAACGATGCGTTCGATCCGTAAGCTGCCGGCCTGGAGGATCGCGGTGGCTAGCTCTTCGGGAAGCTCGGTGGGAATGTCGTCAAACAGGTTGTCTGCGTTCATCGGCGTCCGTCCTTCCACGCGACTATTCTCGGAAACCGAAGCAGACTTGGCAACCGCTTCCCAAACTCAATCGGGAACGGTCCCTTGCCCTGGTCTTCAGCGTCTTCGGCGGTACTGTGGCGGCTGGCCAGGCGTCTTGTTGACGCCGCCGGGCCCCCGCGGCAAGATAGAGGGCCGAGAGCATCAGCTAACAATCCCGCCCGAGGACCAATGACATGGTGTCCAACAATCCGCGCCTCTGCCTGGTCGCCGCTTCTCTCGTGAGCTTTGCGGCATTTGTTCCTAACGGCATCCCCGCCCGAGCGGAGCAACCACCGGACGTAATCCACCAGCCCTACCAGCTCGACACCGGGCTGATGTCACGGTCCATCTCCTTCGAGAACCCCACGGGAGCGCCCGGCGCAGCCGGCAAAGCGGCCAGCCCACTGGGCGTCGGCCGCAAGGGCATGCCCTGTAAAGAAGTCAAACCGGGCCAGACGGTTCAACTCTGCGACATCAAGGGGCCGGCCACAATTCGCCACATCTGGCTGACCACGGAGCATTATCCGGCAGCGCTGCGGGGACTGGTGCTTCGGGCGTGGTGGGAAGGGCAGCAGCACCCGAGCATCGAGTGCCCCGTGGGCGACTTCTTCGGCATGGCCCACGGCAAGGTCATGCCGTATTGCTCCGCCGTGCATTCGGTCGGACAGGAAGCCGGAATGAACATCTGGCTGCCCATGCCCTTTTCCAAGCGGGTCAAGTTCGATTTTACCAATGAAACCGACAAGCCGGTGCCGCTCTTCTACCAGATCACCTACACCCTAGGCGACAAGCACGCGGAGGATGTAGGCCGACTGCACACGCTGTTCCGCCGCGAAAACCCCACAACGCTGAAGAAGGATTTCGAGCTGCTGCCCCTGCGCAAGCAGAAGGGCCGTTATATCGGCTCGGTGATCGGCATCCGCAACCTCCATCCCGACCAGTGGTGGGGCGAAGGGGAGATCAAGGTGTATATGGACGGCGACAAGGACTTCCCCACCATCTGCGGCACCGGCAGCGAAGACTACGTGGGCTTGTCCTGGGGCGTTCAGCAGACGCCGTTTCCCTACAACGGTTGTAGCCTGAACCAGAAGAACTTCGTGTCGATGTACCGTTGGCACCTGGCGGACCCGATTGCCTGGCAGCGGGAGTGCCGCATCACGATCCAGCAGATCGCCTGGAAGAACGGGTTGGCGGAGACCCAGGACGACTGGTCGTGCGCGACGTTCTGGTACGAGCCCGTGCCCAGCGCGGCTTTGCCGCCGATGCCCGACGTGAAGGCTCGCACAGCCGACATTTGGAGTGACGCGGCGCCGAAGAAATGATGGGCTCCATGCCTCATTCGGCCAAGTAGCTCTCGGCCACGGCATCCCGGTGGGCGGGAGCCTGTTTCTGAAGAGTAGGAAGCGTCTTCCATGCAAAAGTCATTTCCCCTCAGCAAGATCAAACCCAACCCCTTTCGATACATGGATCGCTACCCGATCCAACGCGACAAGGTCGAAGCCCTGAAACAGTCTTTCCGAAGGACGGGCTTCTGGGAGAACATCGTTCGCGCGAAGTCAAGGGCCATGCCGAGATTGCCTACGGACATCACCGGCTCGTGGCTCTCCAGGAAGAGATAGGGCAGCGCGGCAAGGTGCCGTTGATCATCAAGGATCTCGACGACGGGGCGATGCTGCAAATGATGGCCCGTGAGAACATGGACGAATGGCGCACGTCGGCCGTCGTCGAACAGGAGACCGTCCGTGCGGTGGTCAAAGCGTATGCGGCGGGCAGGATCACGCTGCCGGAGATCCCGAAGGATACCAAGAAGGCCGTAATCCGCCACGCGCCGTCCTACGTTCAGGGAGAGGAAACCGGCGATGCTCAAGAGCGCCCCTACACGGCTGCGGCGATCGCCGAGTTCCTCGGTTGGGCCGATCCGAAGATCCACACGACGCTTTCCGCTCTGGAACTGATCGAGCAAGAGGTCCTCAAGGAAGGGCACTTTGAGGGGCTGACGACCAAGCAGGCGGAAGCCCTGACCACGGAGACGAGGAAGACCAAGCGGACCTACGACACCGCCGCGAAGGCGAAGCCGGGAGAAAAGGCCAAGAAGAAGACGGAAGATCGCGGAAAACGAGAGGCTGCCAAGGTGGCTGAGCGTGTCGCCGAGAAGTTGCAGGCCGGGGAGATCGGATACAAGGAGGTCTCGCAAGAGGCGAACAAGTTCCGCGCCAAGCCCGGCGGAAAGGCGGCACCGGAGGCCGAGGCTCTTGCGGATCAGCTCATCGAGAACATTGACGGATTCCTCAGTCGAGGCGATCCCAACCTGGAAATGCTGAACCAGGTGATCAAGCATCAGAAGCGACTTGGTAAGGACGTCAGAAGGCGGCTTCGGGTGGCGCTGGACAGACTCTCGGATCGGTGCCTTCGCTTCGAGGACTCGCTGGAAGGACTGGAGTGAAGCGACACTATTGAATCTGCTTTCTGCACGATCTGGTCGGGCATTCTCGGCAAGTCGCTCCGCCCAGAAACCCAGTGAAAGCCTTGGCGAACGTGCCCCTCAAAAGCGACAAAGGCAGACTACTTGCCCGTTCTGTTCGGATTATCCCGCATTCTTGTCACTGCCCCCAGGAACCAGCACGAGGCGTTCCCGCCGCTTGAAGGCTTCGACGATGCGACCGATCCAGGCAATTTCGCAAGGCGTGGCTGTTGACACGTCAGACATGGGGAGTTTCCTTTCGACTTTGCCAGAAGCGGGCGACCACAAAAAGCGCCATCCCGCAGAACAGGAACATCACCGCCGCGCCCAACATACCGCCCACGCCGGCAAACAGGTCGATATATCGCAATACGGCCCAAAGCAGGAAGAGGAGCACGCCAAAGGTGAACGGGCGGCCGCGATCTTCGTTCAAGCCTACGCGCATGAGATGGATCGCCAGGGCGACCATGGCGATGTTGGTCATCAATGTGGGCAGCAGGACGTCGGGCGTCCAGCGGTCGAGCACACCGTGGTAGTATTTCGGCTCGGCAGGGGCGACGTTCGAGTTCCATAGGGCCAGGAAGGCCATGAGGGCCAGCAACATCACGGGAAACCACTGCCGGGAAGCGAAGGCCGTGAGTCTACGGTGGTCGGAGTCTCGCGGCGCGCTGCGGGCCGAGTGAAACCGGGCGAGGGCCGCGACACCTATGGTGCCCACAATGAGAATGGTCAGCCCGGTGACCACCCCTGACCCGTGCGGGAATTGCAACTCACGAATGAATTCTGTAAAGCCCAGTGGCACCAACACGCCAGCCGAAACTGCCGTTCCCCAGAAACGAAACGGCACACCCATGGGGTCGCCGGGATGATGTGCCTCGGCCAACAGCAGCAATGCAGCGCCGACAGCGCCCACGAGGTAGACCGACTGCTCGGTTGCCTGCCAGGCGACGGGTTGAAGGACGACCCACCAAACCGCCAGCGGCACGTAGAGGGCGATCGCCAGCGGCGAGCGTTTGTTATGGGCCCACAGCATGCCGGGTAGGATCAGTAGCGGTAGGGTAGAGTCGGCTCGACGATCCGTCGATCACCGAGGGCCCCGCCGGCACTCTTGGGCAAGTAGCTGGTCGTAGGCGCAGACGCCAGGAAGCATACGCTTACGGCGGTGAAAGTGGCCGGCGATTGGCTGGGTGGCTCCTGGGATTGACAACGCCACAAACTGCAATCAGAATCGGCCTACCTCAGGCTAGAGCCAAGAGGAGAAACATGCCTGTAAAGGTTTCTGGAGAGACTGGAAATGAACAGGGAAAGATGATATGCACAAGCAACGACGGACAATCTGCGTAGGTGTGACCCTTGGACTAATGACTGTGGCGGCAATGACCGTGCGCGCCGAGAAACTCGACGCGACCCGCTGGCGCGTGACCGACGAGGCCACGGGTGGGAAGATCACGGCGGTCACCGACAACCGGCTCGACACGCGCTGGACCGCGTCCGGAGCCCAGGGCCTTGTGATTGACCTCGGCCGGCCCACGATGCTGCACCGCCTGTATCTAACACCCGGACGCGGCGTCACGAACAGCTATCAGAAGTTGGCCGTCACGTTCATGGCCGAGCCCGACGGCCGCGGCAAAACCGTGACGTGCCATTTCAGGGTGCCGACCGGCGAACCCTGGAAAGCCAACGCGCAGCGGAATGTGTTGCGGGCGGGTGGGACCGACGACTTGCTTCCGCCCGACAGGCCCGAGGCCGATCTGCGGTTCAACCCCATTGTCGCGCGGTACGTACGGATACAAGGGGCGACGCCTCTCGCGGAGGTCATGGCCTACGGCAGTGCCGAGAAGGCGGCTTTCGAGAAGGACGCCGCGGTCGTCGTGGCATCCGGCGCGCCGGCCATCCTGCGCGTAGCGGCGGAGGATTTGCGCTACTACCTCGGCGAACTTACCGGACGGCCGCTGCCGATCATCGCCCCCGGGGAGGAGGGGGCCTACCCGGGCACGCTCTATAGGATCGTCGACCTCGCCCCGCTGGCCGCGAACTACGAGCAGATGGCGGCAGATTCGGCCGCAGGCAAGCTGCCCAACGCGCTGGCGCAACACCCGGTCACGAGCCATTGCTGGCGTGGGGTCGCGGGTGGGCTTGACGGCTGGTTCGGACTAGACTTCCCCGACCAGGTCAACGTGGAAAGACAGGGCCGGGAGGTGCTATTCAAGGCCTGGCCCTACCGCAACGTGGCCTACAGCGTCTGGGAATTCCTGCGGCAGCAGGGCGTGGTCTGGGCCGCGCCGGAAGATCACGCCGAGTATGTGCCGACCGGCAAAGGCGTGGACCTGGGCCACCTGCCGCTGCACACCCGCCCGTCCGCCCAGTGGCGGGAAGGAGGGTGCGAAAGCGACTGGTTCAGCCACGGCCCGGTATATTGGAACACGTTTTACACGGACGACACGTTGTTCGCGGCGCGGAACGGCGGACCGATCGGCCGCATCTTTCCCGGTCTGGGGTCAGAAGTGCCCCCCGTGCCGCACTCGCAGCCGCGTCCTGACAAGGAGTTCGATGCCGCGCATCGCAAGGCCGGCAGCTTCGAGGGGAGTCCCCATAACCTGCACAACGTGGTGCCGCCTGCTGCGCTGGAGGCGCATCCCGACTGGTGTGGCATGAATGCCGACGGCAAGCGGCTGCCCCCCAGCAAGGGCGGGCCCGGCACGTTCTGCTTCACCAATCCGGAGTTGATCCAATTCGTGGCCGACAAGATGGTCTATTGCAGCGGCAGCCGGGAGGTCAGCGATCTGCTGATACGGATGGTGCCCTCCGACGGCTCGACGTTCTGCCAGTGTGAACGCTGCACGGCGTTGTGCCAGCCGATCGAACGCCCCGCCATGGCGTACTGCGCTGGCGACCGGGTGACCTCGGGGCCGTACTACTACTTCATCACGGAGGTGGCGAAGCGCGTCAAGCCGCGGCGGCCACACCTCGTGATCGAGGCGCTGGCCTATGCCGACTACACGCCCGCCCCGCTGCGCATCGCCAGATTCCCCGACAATACGACCGTGCAGGTGTGCATTTACGGCCAGCGCAACCTGCCGCTGACCGCGCCCGCCAACGCCCCGACCCGCGCCTATCTCGAAGCGTGGGCCACGCGCGGCGTGCCGCTTACGCATTGGGATTACCTGCTGATCCATGCGGAATGGCGGACCCTGACCATGCCGGTGCCGATGGTGACCGCGATCGTGGACCGGGAGCAGTACCTGGCCCGACTCGGGATGCTGAACGGCCTGACCCAGTCCGATCGCGGGTCGACCGTTCACAACCCGTGGAACTTCTATGCCTATGGACGGATGATGTGGGACCTGTCGCTGACCGCCGACAAGATCCTGGACGAGTTCTTCACGGCCTACTACCAGGAGGCCAAGGCGCCGATGCTGGCCTACTACAAAGCACTGGAAACGCACCTCATCGAGAACGACGTTTCGCTGGAGGATTTCGCCTACGACCTTGGCCCGAATCCGGCGATGTTCACGCCGGAACTGATTGTGAGGTTGCGGGCGGAACTCGGAAAGGCAAGGGTCGCGGCCAGCACGTACTACGTGAAGGCCCGCGTGGAACGGGCCGCACAGGACCTGGAGTGGGCGATCTCCGCGGCGGCACGCCGCAGTCTGGACAAGTCTGTGGCCCTGCACTACGGCAAGAAGGAGTACGTCTGCCATCGGCGGACCGGCGCGATCACCGTGGACGGGAAGCTCGACGACCCGGGCTGGCAGCATGTGCCGGTCGCGGGCGGCTTCGTGCGGCCCAATACCTACGAGTCGGCGCCGGCGAACGAGCAGACCGAGTTCCGCATGACCTGGGACGATACGGCGCTGTACGTCGCGGTGCGGTGCGCCAACACCAATGCGGCTCACCTGAAGCCGGCGGACAGCGTGTGGGGCATGGATCACATTGAATTCTTCATCGTGCCCACATCAGGCTACACGGCGGGGTATTACCAGGCCGCCGTTTCGGCGGCGGGCAAGGTCTGGGGGCCCCAACACTTTCTGGGCGATTATATGTGGGGCAAGGACCTGACGGCACTGCCGCCCTACGAAGCGGCGGCGCATTGCGGAGACGGGGCATGGACGTGCGAGTTCGTCGTGCCGTTCAAGACATTGAAGACGGGTGCCCCCAAGGCGGGCGACTCCTGGCGAGTCAACCTCGTGCGCGGTGCCAGTTCCTGGTCCCGGCTTCCGTTTGGCAACTGGCATCTGTACCGCGATTTCGACTTCATTACCTTTGCGGCCCAGTAAACGCGCTCAGCACCCCGCTGTGGCGTCGTAACCGCCAGACGGCTCCTGGGTCGTCATAGCCCTGGACCGCGCCTCCATCGCGCTGGGCGCGTCGGGGCCGTGTGCTTGGCTGGCAGACGCCATCACGGAAGGTAGAATAGCGGTCATGCTGTCAACTGACCGCCAACGTGGAACCCTCTTCAGTTTGGCCAACGCCAAGCTCGCGGTGGTTGGACTGCTGCTCGATCTTCTGCATTGTCTATGAGAAAGAAGGCGGCCAGTCGCAACTTCGCGGCGAGGTCGTCCGACCTACGCCGGAATAAGAAAGGCAACCACCTATGATCCTTCCAGTCATTGTTGCAGGGCTTCTGCTCGCGGGCGAGCTGCCGCAGGCCCCGCGCGATCTATCAACCCGCGTCGCCCAGCTCACCCGAGAGGTCATGCCGTCCGTGATCCAGTGGCGGCGGGACTTCCACGCCCATCCCGAGCTGAGCAACCGCGAGGAGCGGACTGCGGCCAAGGTGGCCGGGTACTTGCGGACCATAGGCGTCGACCAGATCAAGACGGGGGTCGCCCATCACGGCGTTGTGGCCCTGATCCGCGGCCGGCAGGAAGGACCCGCGGTCGCCCTCCGCGCCGACATGGACGCCTTGCCCATCGTCGAGCAAACCGGTCTGCCTTTCGCCTCGCAGAATCCCGGCGTGATGCACGCCTGCGGCCACGATACCCATACCGCCATGCTCCTCGGCGTCGCTTCGGTGCTCGCGCAGGTCCGCGACCAGATCCCCGGCTCGGTGAAACTGATCTTCCAACCGGCCGAGGAAGGTGCCCCGGCAGGCGAAACGGGAGGCGCCAGCCTGATGGTCCGGGAAAACGTGCTGGCCGACCCCGAGGTCGCCGCGATCTTCGCGCTGCATGTCAACCCGGAGCTGACCACGGGCACACTCGGCTACCGGCCCGGGGCGGCGATGGCAGCCTCCGACTACTTCCAGGTCACCGTGACCGGCAAGCAGTCGCACGCCGCGATGCCCTGGCAGGGGGTCGATCCCATCGTCACCGCGGCCGCGATCATCACAGCGATCCAGACAATCCACAGCCGCGGGATCGACGCCCGCAAGCCGGTGGTCGTCTCCGTCGGCGTGGTACAAGGCGGCACGGCCTGGAACATCATCCCCGGCCAGGTGTCGCTACAGGGCACGATCCGCACATACGACGCTGACGTCCGCACCAAGGTCCTCGATCAATTCCGCCGCATTGTGGAGCATACGGCCCTGGCCCACGGGGCCACAGCCCAAATCTCCCTTCGCAGCTATGGGCCGGCGGTATGGAACGATCCCCAGTTGGGCCAGCGGATGAAACCGACGTTGCTCAGGACCGCCGGGCAACAGAACCTGATCGAGGTCGAGCCTATGATGGGTAGCGAGGATTTTGCCTACTTCGCCCAGAAGAAGCCGGGCCTCTACTTCTTCCTTGGCGTGCAGAACAAGGAGGCACATGCCACCGGGGCCCTGCACACGCCGACCCTGGTCATCGACGAAGCGGCCCTGCCGTTGGGGGTGCGGACCCTTGTCGCGCTCGCCATCGACTTCCTCCAAGGGGAAGCCTCCAGAGAAAAAGAAGCTGACAGCCGCCAGAAGGACAAGAGGTGAAACAAAGTGCAAACCAGCCCATGTTCTCCTTGACGACGATGCCTGCTATCGGATGGTTGTGGATTTGGCATGGTGATCTCCGGGTTCTGGTTTGGGTGGCTGGGACGGCGGCAAGAGGATGCAGCGCTGGACAGAAGATATGTGCCAGGATCGACGCCAGATCTTACACTCGGCCACTATGGAAGCTCACCTACCGACGTTGCACTCCGCTTCGCTTTCTTGGAGCCCCGCTGGTGGCCTCGGCGGGCCGGGGCGGCTCCTTGGGACCAGCTTGGTCTCGAAGGGCCACAGCGGCGTTGCGGGCCGTAGCGGGCCGCGTGGGCGTCAGCAGCCCGTACGGCACGGGCTGGTCCAGGGCATGCTCTTTGACCGGCGGGAGCGAGAGAAACAGAGCCAGGTGGACGCGGTGGTGGACGCTGGCACAGTATGCGAGCGTTTAGCGACGCCCATCAGGCTCATACCTCGGTGAGTGCGGAGGGCTTGCCAACGCCCCGTGCTTCTGGGATCGGATTGCCGAAAACCCGGTTGCTTCGGGCACGCCAATACCCCAGGTTCAAAGCCATTATTTCCCGAGCGGCATTACAGCCGTAGGTAAACGTAAATGGTAAAGACGATGGCGGCGATGCCTGCGACGGCAGCGAGCGCCCACAGAACGCTTTTTCGCCTTGCGGCGAGCGCGAACGTGGCCACTATGACGGCAGCTTGCGCAACGAGCATGCCGAAGAAGAACATTCCGCTGCGCTGGTGATGCCGCTCGGCCGAGAGGTTCGCCTTGCGGACTTGCAGTTCCAGCAAGTTGGCAATGCCCTGGTTCAACTTGGCTTCGGCCTCGTAGCGCATCGCGGCGAATCGCATCTTGGCGGCGGTCAGGTCCCGCGCGGCGGACTTGTCGCCAGCGGGCAGCGTAGTTTCAAGTTGTTGGATTGCTCGATTGGCCGGGGCCAGCGCAGCGTCAAAGTCTTGCGCCCGTTGCGCGCGTCTTGCAGCGCGGCGGCGAGGACTTTGTCATCAACATGCTTCAATGCCGCGGCGATTTCGTTCTCCGGGCTCTGCTTTTCGACGGCTCCGAGAACCGCCTGCATGTTTGCGTCGAGCGAGGGAACCGCAGTAGAAGGACTTCTTTCCAGGGCAGGATTTCGGAGCGGGTGGACATCGACGGTGGCTTGCAAGAGTTCAAGCGAGTTGCGATGTATGGCGGCGCGCACTTTCTTGGCCTGGAAATAACTCCACTGGTCAGCGGCTTTGGATTGGAGTTGCGCGCCGAAGGCCCGGTCGTATTCGGCGCGGGTCATCTCGCTGGAGGCAAGTCCAGCCAGCAACGTGGAGATGACGGTCATCACAATGGGGGTAGCGGTAAGGATTTTGCCCCACGCCGTTTGCGGGACGTCCTTCTTCAACTCTTCAGGCATCGTGGACGTCATTGGCGAACACCAAGTTTGGCGAGTTGGCGGGGGGTTTACAAGCTGCTTTCGATCCTTGCGGATGTCAGTATAGCCATCTCTTGGCGGCGGGGACACCGGGTAGCTGACCGCATCAGTGTACGGGCCCGTAGTCGGCCGGGGAACGGGCACCGCGCCTGCCAGAAATGCAACGCCCGCGGCCCAGAAACGTGAGCCAGGGGCGCTTTCGCTTTACAGTTCGACCGCCTCGACTTCGGCCACGAACTGCCCGCTGCCATCGCCCAGGAACTTGCCCACAGCGCTGAACACCGTGTCACTGAAGCCGCCGACGTATCGGCGACCACCTCCAGCTTCACCAGACGTCCGGCCGCTCGCCGTCCAGCAGGACCTCGTGCGTCTTCAGCACCCGGCGGAGATCGTCGTCCATCCAAGGGTCGGCGAAGGCCATCGCCAGAACGTGGTCCACGGCGGTGCCGTAGCCGCCGACCAGTTTGGCGCTCGTCTGCGGGCTGATGATCGACAGCATAGCCAGGTTCGACGGATCGACCAAACGCTGGGGATCGTCTTGGGTTTCGACGCACAGGACTTTGGCTGGCTGGTCGCAGTAGATCCCCACGCACCTGCCCTGGCGGGTACTGGGCGAGGCTACTTTCACTCGCACTGGGTTCTTGGTAGGCTTAAATGGTTATGCGTCTAGGAGATATCTTGCCACGGAGGCATCATAATGGTGAAGCTCGACAAGCCCATTAACCTGTGAGGAGAAGATGCACGATGTCCAGCACTGCGATATCGCGGCGGCAGTTTGGCCGGCGTTCGGCAGCGGCGGTGGGGGCGTGGGCGGCTGCACCGTGGGTGGCCGCAGCGGCCGCCCAAGGCTCACCCAACGAAAAGCTCAATGTGGCCATCGTGGGCGTCGGTGGAAGGGGAGGAACGTTGATTAGCTGGCTGGGCGAACGAGTCAACCTGGTGGCTTTCGCCGAGGTGGACGAGTCCTACGCGGCGGGGATGTTCAAGGCGCATCCCAACGTGCCGCGCTACACCGACTATCGCAAGATGTTCGATAAGTTGGAGCAGAAGATCGACGCCGTAGTCGTGGCCACGCCCGACCACCATCATTACCCGGCCTCGATGATGGCCCTGGAGCGCGGCAAGCACGTCTACTGCGAAAAGCCGTTAACCTATACGATCGAGCAGGCCCGACGACTGGCGCAGGTCGCGCGGGAGAAGAAGCTGGCGACGCAGATGGGCAACCAGGGCAACTCCAGCGACAGCACGCGGCTGATCCGCCAATGGATCAAGGCCGGCGTCCTGGGTGAGGTCCGTGAGATCCACCATTGGAACGACTATCCCATGGCGGCCCGCGAGCCACGGCGGCCCGCCCAGCTCCCGCCCGGAGTCGATTGGGACCTCTGGCTGGGTCCCCTGCCGACGCGACTGTTTACCTCGGGCACGATCCGTATGGGCTGGCATCCCTTCAGCGACATCTGCAACGGGCTGATCGGCAACTGGGGCACGCATCATATTTCCGGGGCCTGGTGGGCCTTGGATTTGGGGGCGCCCAGCAGCATTGAAGTCGTCGCCGAGACTGAGTGGCCGGTGAAGGAGTCGTACCCGCTGGGCTTTGTCTTGAAGTACACCTTCCCCGCACGCGGCGCGCGGCCGGAAGTGGCCATGTACTTCCATGGCGGCACGATGGTGGCGGAAATGCCGCATCCCAAACATCTCGAAAGCGGACGCCACATCACCCAGGCCATGGGAGGACCGAAGGGGCAGGTAATCGTCGGTTCTGTGTGCAGCATCATGGCTGGCCCGTGGTGCGACGGCGCCCGGATCATTCCCGAAAAGAAGATGCAGGAGGTCGGCAAGCGCCCCTGGACGCTGGAAGGTTATGGCGACCATCTGGGAAGCTGGCTCAATGCCTGTCGGGAGGGCACGCCTACGGCCTCGAACTTCACCTTCGCGGCGGCCGTCACGGAGATCGCCCTTCTGGGAAGCATCGCCTTGCGTCACGGCAAGAAGCTTCAATGGGACGCCGCGCATATGCGGTTCGTCAACGAGCCGGAAGCCGACAACTACTTGCGCGTCGAGCTGCGCAAGGGCTGGAACGTATAGGAAGGGGTGCTGGGAGAATGAGGATCGGCCTGACCATCTTGGTGCTATCGGCGCTTTGCTGCAAAGCGGCCAACCCGGCGGAATCGGGGCCCGAACCGCCGGTGAAGACGCTGGTGTTCTTCGGCGGCGTTAAGACTCACGGCCCTGGAGCGCACGAGCACCTCAAGGGGGCGCAACTGCTGAAGACGTGCATCGAAACGGCAACCAATGTCCCGCGTGTCAAGACGCTGATCTACTTGGACGCCTGGCCCCAAGATCCCCGCGAGCTGGACGCCGCCGCCACGATCGTGCTGATGTGGGAAGGTTGGGACAAGCACCTAGTCAACCGGCGCAGCGGCGAAAGGGTGCAGAAACTCGACCAACTGATGAAGCGCGGCGTCGGGCTGGTCTGTTTCCACGCCGCCACCGCCGTCGAGAACGACGTCGAGCACTACTATCTTGACTGGGTGGGCGGGAACAAGAAGATCGGGTACTCGCTCCATCCCCTGGCCCGCGACGTCAGCCTCGCGCTTGCCGCGGCCGAGCATCCCTTGTGCCGCGGCGTGAAGCCGATGACGTTCCCCGAAGAGGAGTTCTATTGCAAGATCCTGTTTCGCCCCGGCGACAAGCGGATCACGGCAATCCTGACGGCCATGCTCCCGCCCGAGCGGCCGGAAAAACAGGTCGTCGGCTGGGCCTGTGAGCGGGCCGACGGCGGCCGGGCCTTTGCCTGCACCGGCCCGCATTACCACGCCAGCTTCCGCAACGACGACTTCCGCCGCCTGGCGCTGAACGCGATCCTGTGGACGGCGCACATCGCGGTACCTGCGGGCGGCGTGCGGTCCACCCTTCCCGAAACCGAGACCGGCGGAAAAGGGCGATAGCTGGCCGACATGGCCTTGCCCCGCATCAAGCAGGGGCCCCGCAGGGCCGGTGGGCTCCAGCGGGCCGTATGCGCTCCTTGCAGCCGCTGGCGGCCTCGGTGGGCAGGGGTGGCTCCTTTGACCGGCCCGGGGCAAGGTGTTCGTTCTTGCCCAGTTGAAACACAAAGGGCCGAAGAACATCGTCATCACAACGAAGATGCTGAACGACTTCGGTTGGATGGAAGGCGTACCGGACGATCTGGCCAAGAAAGTCGAGGAGACCCGGAGAAGACGTGGAAACATCCAAGGTGAGAAGTTGGATGCCTACATCAAAGCCTTTCTCGCCTCGCTGGCTCCTGAAACCGCCGCCAAGTATGGCCCCTGCATACAAAAACGCATTCCTGATACGTCTTTCGAATGGAATACCCTGGCTGCCCTGGCGCCTATTCGGGACCAGGAATTCGCCAGTTGGGAAGACTTATTGAAGAAAGCCGACTTCTTGAACTACGCCGGTGACGACAAGTACAACGCGTTCCGACTCCGGTGATCGAAGGCGGCCTGTTGGCGATATGCACTTCTCAGGGGGCCTTGGGTTATAGGATTACGCCCGAGAGCTTGACGCGTCTCTGGACCATCGATGTTCCCGATTACCGGGGATCGAGCCTCTTGGCCCACAACGGTTACGTTTACACTGCCACGGGACGTTATTTCGGCACGCCCTTGCGCTGTTTCGACATGGAGACCGGGGAGCCGAAATGGATAGGGCAGGCGATCATGGCGGGAACGCAGAGGGGTCGTCGCCGATCATGGCCGACCGAAAGATCTTCGCCCAGATCAGGGATTGTGAAATGCATTACGATCAGGGCGGATCGTGGACCGTGATGTTCAAGGCCGCGCCCGAGCAGTTCGAAGAACTCGGCCAATTCCACTCGGAGGGGGCGACCTGCGTCTCGCCGGCCATTGCCAACGGGAAGCTGTACCTGCGTCAGCAATACGCCGTGTCCTGCTGGGATCTCGCGGAGCACAGGCCGTACATGAACAGCGCCAAAGTGGTGAAGGATGACCTCGTTTTCGACATCAAACAGGCGGAGGGAGGTCTGGCCGCAACCGGTGAGATCGAAGGTCTGGTCGTCACCGACGTGTCGGGAACGCCTCGTTCCGGCAAGACCCATCTGATAGGCGATTCTCTGGTCGTGCCTCTCAAGGATCTGGCCTTCCCCATAAGAGTTTCGTATGCGGTCTCCGGAAACCTGGGCGCCCAGAATGGCCCGTTGGCGCCGTTCGAGTGGCGGTCGCCGCGTCTGATGTTCGAGCGTTGTGAAACCAATACGCTGGTGCTGAAGTTCGACCATTACACGGACCGGGGGTTCTGGATGTCAGAGAACTCCTGCGAAGTTGCCGGAAGCAAGATCATCGGAGTCGAGTTGGACCCCTCTGGGGATGGTCTGCGGCTTGCCACGGATAAAGCCTGGAAGCCGGGCGAAAAAGCCACGGTCCGGTATCCCGCTTTTCATCAGTCCCAGGCAACTCCCGGCCGGACGGCCGAATTGTCGTTCATCGTTACGCCGGGACGGCCGGTTACCGAGGAACCCCTATTCGAATTCCTCTTTGGCGAGCTGCGCGAGAACATCGACCCCAAGACTATCTTCGACCACGACGACCTGGACAAGAACCTCAAACCCGCAGCGGGCGACAGATGGAAAGTTTGCATGGGAGACCGCAATGTGATTGGAGGGGGCGGAACGATTGATCTGAACAAGCGTTTTGGATATCACGAGAATGCCCTGGGGCACACCTGTGTCTACGTGCATTCGGAGACGAATTGCAAGGTTCAGTTATGGGTGTCTGCCGACGACGGCCTGCAGGTTCTCGTCAATGGCAAGCCCGTTTATACCGAGCCGAAGTCGTACCAGAAGAGCAAGGTCAAGGATGTCGAATTGAAGAAGGGCTGGAACACCTTGCTGATGGGAATCAGCCAAACGACTGGCGGGTGGAATTTCTCGCTCGCCATCCGAAACGAGCAGGGCGACGGTCCCCCGCTGGGCCTGCGGTACGCGGCGGACCTGTCGGCCGAAAAGGCCGCGGAAAAGACAGGAAAGCCGAACGCCTCGCCGCCGGCGCCGCAGATGGCGCGGCTGAGCTTTCCCACGCCGTCATCGGCGGTTCCCGGGGCCCTTCCCGCCCCATCGGCCGACCCGAGCGGTTGGGGGCAGAACTGGCCGCGTTTCCGCGGACCCCGGGGCGATGGCACGGCCGCGGCCGATGCCGATCCCCCCACGACGATCGACCTGGCCCGAGACGTGGTCTACCGCGTGCCCGTGCCAGCCAGGGGACACAGTTCGCCGATCGTCTGGGGCAACCGCATCTTCCTCACCGGCGACGGCGAGCGGATCATGGCCTTCGATCGGGCTAGCGGCAAGCTCTTGTGGGACGTGGCCTTGCAATCCCATCCCCCCATCGGCCCCCCAGGCGACGAGCAGTCCAGCCAGACGGACAAGGACACCGGTTCGGCCGCTCCTTCGCCCTGTACCGATGGCCGGCGGATCTACGCCTTCTTTGGCAGCGGTGTCTTGGGCTGCGTCGATTTCGACGGCCGGCAGGTCTGGACCAAGCGCCTCGTGCGCGGTAAGCCGCGGAATGCCTACGGCCTGGCCGCCAGCCCCGTACTCTACGGCGACCTGGTGATCCAGGTGGTGGATCAGGGCGCCTTGGCAGAGGAGAACCTGTCGTTTCTCGTAGCGCTGCGGGCCAAGGACGGCGTGCCGATGTGGGGCCAAGAACGCCCGGTGCGGTCATCCTGGAGCACGCCGCTGGTCTATCGCGGCCGGGAGAGCGACGAGTTGATTACCTCCGCGCCTCTCTGGGTAATCGCCTATCAGCCCTCGACCGGCCGCGAGCTGTGGCGAGCCAAGGGGCTTGCCGGTGACGTGGCCGCCAGCCCGATCCCCGGCAGGGACCTGATCTGCGCTGCCGGTGGCGTCGGCGGCAACGAGGTGCTGGCCGTCAGGCCCGGCGGCAGAGGCGACGTATCCAAGAGCAGTATCGCCTGGACTGTGGAGACTCCCGTGCCCGACGCCTCCAGTCCGGCGTGCGACGGCACACGCTATTTCCACCTCAGCTCCGATGGCGAGTTGTACTGCCTAGACGCCGCCACCGGCAAGGAACTGTGGACGAAGGAGTTGCCGGGCCAGTATTGGGCCTCGCCCGTGTTGGCCAGCCCGCGCTTGTACGCGATCAACAAGGCAGGGTTGCTCTCCGTGATCTCGACCGCCGATGGCAAGGTGCTGTCGACGCTCAAGCTGCCGGAAGGCGTCACCGCCTCCCCGGCCGTGTTGGGAGGAAGGATCTTCATTCGCACCACAGGCCACTTGATGTGCCTGGGCAAGCCGTGAAAGACAAAGATTCGGGTTACACCTCTCGACCTCTCGAACATGCACTGCTCCAGCCTTTCCCCCTGCTCCCTACCCCGCCGTCACGGCCGGCACGGGGAATCTGCCGGTCGTCCTCTGGGGCGTAACGCCATGCTTTGTTGACCGCTCTTCTGGTGACCGCAATTGTCACACTGTTTGACGTGCCAGCCCAAAGCGACCGTGCGACAGTCCTGGACGTCCCTCAGCACGCGCCGTTGTTCGGGCAACGCCCCGCACTTCGTGAGATATTCTTCGGCGTGTTGCCGGAAGGCACCTGCTGCAGATAGACCGGTAGTTGTTGCAACGACCGCGAATTACAGCCCGGCACCATTGCAAATCGCCCGAACTGCTCCCGAGGGGGCAGCGTAAACGCGCGATGCGCCCCGCTGACGCGCAGCCGGCGGTGGACGGCTTCTGGGTCGTCCTGGGGCTAGATCGCGCCTCCAGCGCGCGCTGGGCGCGTTGGTCTGCGCGGCTGGCGACTTTCGGCCGCGTGTTGCTGTAGCAGGCGGGCGCGGGGCTGTCGATCAGGGTTTGCGCGGAGCCGGTGGGCTCCAGCGAGCGGCCGTGGTGCGCTTTTTCCGGCCCCGCTGGTGGCCTCGGTGTTTAGACCTGACCAGTCGCCGCTGGCCACGGTAGCGGCCTGGAGCCGTAGCGGGCTGCCAGGATTGGCACGGGGGCAGGCTCTGAGTGGCGGCCAAAGCGCAAAACGGTAATTACCGTTTTGCGCTCATCCGGTTTTCAAGAATACCGCTATTTCCCGAGAGAAATTGCAATCGTTTGCGAGCCCTTGCTATAGTCGCTCTGAGGGGTAAAATAACGGTATTCTTCGGCAAATCTGGGCCTAAACGGTGATTTCGGAGGGTGCTTTGCAAGCTAGGGGTTGGCGGTTCGAGCCCGCTCATCTCCATTGAAGGCATTGTTATTGAGGTTGTTTCAGCAAAGGACTTGTAGCTGTTTGCGACAAGTCCTTTTTCGTGGGATGCGCAGCGGTACTTATCGCGAGCCGATCAAAGTGAAGGTCTCCGGCGACGCCCGGCGGTTCGGATGCTACTTCCCTGCGAGCGCTAACAGCAACTTTCGCCCAACGGCTGTCGCCCGGCGTTTGCCGCGATTGGCCATCACCACGACGCCGATGTGCCGCTGGGGCAGCATGCCGATGTAGGTCGAAGTCCCACTCAGACCGCCGTTCTTGTCGATGACCAATTCGCCTTCGATGATCACACGCTGCCAGGCCAAGCCTTGCGTCATCTTCGCGGAAGTCTTGAAATAGGGCCTCTGCGCCAGTTGCATCGCGCTGGTGACGGCCGGAAGGTCGGGCCGCTGGCCGAGATTGGCGGCCAGGAACTTACCCATGTCCCCCCCCGAGGAACTTAGCCGCCCGCCCGCAGGCCAACCGCCCAGGGGAATATGCGAGACGGGCGCGCCTTTCGGACCGTATCCCTGGGCGACGAGGTCTGCACCGTCCGCTGGAATCTCGAAGAAGGTGTGCTTCATCTGCAACGGTCCGAGAAACTGGCGCTCCCAGACCTCGATCAGCGGTCTTTTCTCGTAACCAGCGATGGCGTAGCCGAGCAATCCCACGCCAAGGTTGGAATAGAGGGACCTGGTGCCGGGTGGATACGGCGCCCGCCACTGGGCGAGCCACTGCATCACGGACTGCTTGTTCCACCCGCCGTCAGGCCGACTCGCATCCGGCGAGCGAGGTAAACTCGACGTGTGTGTCGCCAGTTGTCGCAGCGTTACGCTCCTGATGTCGCCTCCGTGCTCACGCAGATAAGGAAGGTATTTGGTTACCGGGTCGTCCAGTTGCACGTTGCCTGCCTCCACCTCCATGGCAAGCGAGGTCGTGGTGAATACCTTGGTGATGGACGCCAGCTCGAACACCGTATCGGGCGTGACAGCCTTGTGATGGGCCTTGTCCGCTTCGCCGAAGGGAAAGAACCGGGTCTTGCCCTCGCGGCGGACCACCACGATCACACCCGGCGGCTGTTCTTCTTGCACCCAGGGTCCGACGATCTCCTCCACGGTCTTGGCCACTGGGGCGTTCCGTCCATCCGTAATTCCGCCTGCTGCTTGCCCTGCTGCCGCCCCAGGACGCCCTTCAGTTGCCTGCCCGTGGACGAGACCTGGCTTGAACGCGAGAAGGAGCAAAGGAAGAAGAGCCCAGTATTTCATCAGACGACCTTTCTGAAGTTCCTTTGCCCGCTGGTTTCTAACGATGACAATTGTAGGTGTACCCCGGCCGGTAGAGTATCCGAACCCCATCGTTGGCCCGCCGTCCCTGCCTGACCGGCAACTCACCGCCGGGTGCTTTCCCCGGCGCCTGAATCATCCTTCTCGAACCGCACGAAATAGTTCTCCTTGAGGAAGTCGTCGCGATCTACGACCTTGAAGCCGGCAGCCTCGATTTCGCTGGTGAACACCTCTTGGCCCGCCCGCAGGTGCTTCAGCAGCCAGTCGGGCGTCTTGCCTTCGATGCGGGAATATTCGACCAGAATGAGTTGGCCGCCGGGACGAAGGGCTCGGTGAACGGAAGCCATGGTCTTCTGGGGAAACTCGAAATGGTGGTAGGTGTCGCAGATGAAGGCCAGATCGACAGAGTTCGGCGGCAATTCGGTGGAGGTCGGCGTGCAGACGATGCCGGTTACGTTTTTCAGCCCAGCTTCCTTGCAAGTCTTTTCGACGTGCTCGATGAAGTTCTTGGCGATGTCCACGGCATAGACCCGTCCCTTGGGACCGACCTCGACGGCGAACAGCCGGGTGAAAATGCCTGTGCCGGCACCGATGTCGGCAACTGCCATGCCAGCCTTGAGTTTGCAGGCGGCCACGATCTCCTTGCGTTTCGCGAAGACCTCCCGGTTCTCGCTCTCAAGGATTCGGATGTTATCGTTGATGTTCGCATTTTCATACTGCTTGTTGATACCCGGGCGGACGCTCTTCTCCTGGGCGTAAACAGAACCGATGCCGAAGGTAAAAACGGCGAGCAGCAGTACGCAGCGGTTCCAGGCGGGGCGAGGGGAGGCGTTCATCATGGTTGTTCACGGCGGTTGGAGTGGTGTGTGTGGCGGAAAGGACACTTGGCTACGGCTTCATTCTATAGCATCGGGCGTCTACTGTCAGGAACCAATCCTTGCAGAGCACGGACCGCCGGACGATAATCGGGTTCAGCAATTCCCGTTCGGACAGATGCTACCGTTTCCTTCAGGCGGTCTTGCTGCGTGAGCCGTCCTTCCGCGCCCGCTATTACCGTCCGCTCGGCCAGCATCCCGCCGGTGACAACGAACGTCACTGGCCGGTAACAACAGCTTCCAAGATCAGGATGGCATCCTCCCATCCTTCAGGCGTTGTGAAACTCTTCACGCCGGTATTCGGCATTTGTCCGATCGGCGCCGCATCGCCGGTTGTCGGGTTCACCCAGAAAACCTTGACCTTATCTGCGCTGATCTTGCTCATGTTGACCGAAAAAGACGTTCTGTCGGCCAAGTAGAGCATGGCCCACTTGCCATCCTGGTGCCGGGCGGCCAGATGAAGCACATCCCCCTCGGTGCGCCCGCCTGATGCAAAGACCGATTGGTCGGGGACCAGAAGCCACCACTGCTTTCGGGCCGTGAAGATCTTCTTCAGAACGCCCATCTGCACGGCGCCCGGCGCATCAAGGGCTTGCCTCCAGGTGGGAAGCACGCGCAACTGTCGTTGTGGCCGTAGGTGTGGTGGCCGCCGGCAAGGTAGGAGTAGTAAGCTTGCCGGCGGCTCCATAGCGGCGTGACCGCAAAGCCGTACTCCGAGCCTGCTTCATAGGCGCCTTCGGCCATGAGCACCGGCTTGGCGGGTTTCAGGTTGTAGTCCTTGGTCACCATGGGGTAGATCAGCCTCACGCCGTTCCACGTCTGCATCGAGTCGAAATCGAGCCACGGCTCGGCATGGATGAAACTCGAGGAGTACGGCGCGGGGTCCGGCTTGAAGGTTACCAGGTGGCGGCCGCCGTCGCCTGCGTGCAGGCCGGCCGCCAACTCCCGTAGAATCGGCACGAACTCCTGCCTGGCCTCGGGCGTCATGGACCAGACAATGTTAGGCGAGTCCTTGTACCGCTTGCCGAGCCAGTTGGCCCAACGTCGAGCGTTGTTCATGGTGATGTGCTGGCGATACCGCTGATGGTAGAGCGTCACGGAAATGGCCAGATTGTTGTCGCTGGCGATCCGTACTGCGGCATCCACGTTCTGGAAATACGCCTCGTTGGGCGTCAGCGGATCGTTGTTGATCCAGGGCTTCTGCCCGTAGACGTTGGGCGCCGTGCCGTCGCCGACCCCCATGAGCATCACCTGGACGAAGGCAAAGCCGTGGCTGCTGGACTTTTCGAGGATGGTCTTGACTTCCTCCACCTTGTATTCGCGGAAAAGTTGCCATTGCGTGGTGCCCAGCCAGAACACGGGGTTACCCTTCTGGTCCACGAAGTACCTCTGGTTATCGCTGACCTTGACCGGGAAGACCGTCTGCTCGGCCCATGCGCTTGTCCCGGCAACGAGCACCAACGTCAGCAGCAGGAAGGTTCGTTTCGCGATCGGGTTCATCGTTCTGGTCCTTTTCGGAAAGGTAGATACAATAACGGTTGGCGCTGAACGGGAGGGAGATCAGTCGCATTGCCGCATTGTACCGCCGCCGCAGCGGCAGGACAGTAATCGAAGGGACCAATCCATGATCTGCAAGCAACTTTTTGCGAGAGCCGCGATCGCCTCGGCGGCCATGATTCTGGCGGGCGTCCGGCTTGAGGCCCAGGGACCGGCGGCAGCGGCGCCGCCCCCGTGGGACGCCAGGTGCGTCGCCGTGAAAGTGCCCGAGGAGGTCCTCACCGACCAGGTCTTCACGGGCGAGATCACCGTGAAGAACACCGATCGGCATCGCGCTGCGTAAAATGCCCGATGGAACCAGGCGCCTGCTGGCGAACTACACCCATCCGGGCCGGACGCTTTTCGAGGCGGAGATTCCGCCTCTGGCCCGGTTTGACGGCACGGACCCCAAGCCGCTCCGCGTGGCCGAGGTGAAGAAGGTCTGGGGATCGCTGGAGCTGGACATCCCCAGGATCGGCGACTTGCAGCGCATCGGTCCCAACGGCGGCCTCTGCTGGGATGAGGAGAGCAAGACCCTCTACTGGACCTTCTATCACGGCTATTGGACCGGCGGAGGTTTTCCGGTGCTCAGTGCCTCGCGGCTGCAGGACGACGGCACGATCACCAGCGTCGGCCGCTGGCGATTGCCCCGGACGGTCAACAAGTGGAAGTCGTACTGGGGCGGCGTGACGAAGCTGCCTGCGGACTTCGCCCGGAGGTACACGGGAGGGCGGACGATGGCCCTGGGCTTCGGCGGCTACTACAGCATCTGCGGCGGTTGCAGCCGTGGGCCGGCCTTGACCGCCATCACCCGGCCCGATCCCAACCGGGACGAGCTGGACATCGCCGAGTTGCTCTGTTACCGGGTGAAGTAAGGCGGGAATAACCTACAGGGGATGCCCTGCGATCAGGTACTCGCGGACGATCCGGCCGCCGATGAGGTGTTCCTGGATGATCCGCTCCAGCACGGGCGGGTCGCAGCGGGAGTACCAGGCGCCCTCGGGATAGACCACGGCGACCGGCCCGCCGGTGCAGATCCGCAGGCAGTTGGCCTTGGTCCGCAAGATCCCGCCCCGCTCGCTCAGACCTAGCTCCTTGAGCCGCTTCTTGAGGTAGTTCCACGCGGCCAGCGATTGCTCCTTGCTGGAGCAGTTGGGCTCGGTCTGGTCGCAGCAGAGGAAGATGTGGCGGCGGCCGGCGGGCAGGCCGAGTTTTTCGGCCGCCTGCCGCTGCCGCGCGAGCATTTCCTCCAGCGGGAGTTCAGTTGGGTCCATAAACTGATGGTAACAGGCCGGCTATCGCAGAGCAATCGTAAGGTGGGACAAGGCCGCCGTGGCGGCCGCCGGCCTAGCAATCGCGGGCGTAAGTGGTGGGCCGGCATCGCTTCCGCCAGCTTGTCCCACCCTACCAAGTCTGGACGGCACACGGCGTGTGCCTGCTACTCCTAGCAGGTTGCCGACCACAATCTTGCAACGGCACGAGCAATTGTGGCAAAACACGTCCGTGACGGTTCCCGGTGCCTCGCCCTGGCCTGGGCGGAGCCTCCGGCCCGAAGGAGGGTTTTGCACGGCGCGCCGTCCGATGTTAGTATGAGGAGAGATGAAACTGGGGGATGGCGGCATGACTTCCGACCTCGCGACGCTGGGAGATCCGCTCTTCGAGCGGGGCCTCTCCGGGAAACTCCGCTGCCGGATTGCCACGGTCTTCCCCCATCACCACACAATTGTCACCCTGCCCGGGATCCACGCCACACAGCGGCGGGCGCTGGTCGATCACTTGAACGAGCGCCGGCGGGCCGACGGGGCGGCGCCGTTGTCGGAGGCCGAGGAGACCGCGGTCTGGAACGACGCGGTGGACCTGATCCTCGAGGGCGACACGGTGCAGATCCGTCCCGATCCCGAGAACATGCCGCTGGCCTTTCTGGCCGACAGTCTGCTCCAGCAGCGGATTTCCAAGCGGCGGATCAAGTTCCTCAACGTGCTCAACGAGAAGGTCCGCAACGCGGTCAAGCGGCGGGGCGAGTGTTGGCGGATCGCGTCCTTGCCCATGTCGGCCGAGGAGATGAAGCAGCGGATTGCGGCCTTTCGCATCGGCATCCGCGGCCGGGAGATCTTCTACTACAACAGCACCACGGGTACGCGGTTTCTCACCTTCCAGGAGTTGGTCCGGCTGGGGTCGCTAAGCGACGATCAGCTCCGCCGGCAGCTCCAGGAGATCCGCGAGCTGGCCGCGAGCTGGAACCCGCACTGCAATCCCGAGATCGCCTTTTTCATGGCGGACGATTCCTTCCATGTCTCGGCCATGGTCCGGTTCGATTTCCAGACCCTGCCGGCGGAGGAGCTGCGGGCGGCATACGAGGACCTCTGCCGGCGTTTCCGCGGTGCCGTGCCGGCGGAGTTCCGCCAGGATGACCCGGAGAACTCCGCCTGGCGCAACCGCATGTTCTCGGTCTTGATCGCCGAGAGCGACGAGGCGGTCTCCGAGGAAACGCTGCTGGGACTGAGCCCGGAGTTCTTCATGCAGATCCACTGGCTTCCCGGGGGCCGGGTGGACGACGGCGAGATGATGTTCGACGAGGTCTTCGAGGAGCACCCCGGCGACCCGCAGCGGGCCGCGGCGTGCGACGACAGTGCGCGGGAGTTCCTCTACAACCTGGTCCGCGAGTACGACGACCTGGAATATGTCAACCTGGGCCGCGTGGTCAATTCGCTCGCCCGCCATCCCGAGCCCTCCGGCCGCCGCGACGTATACATCGCGGTGATCAAACAGCGGGACTTTCCCCGCGAGACGGTGAGCATCATCCGCATGCAGAAGTGGGGCGTCCGCGAGCACCTCAACCACGGCGAGCCGCTGGAGCAGGCCATGCTGCGGTCGGCGGAGTACACCGAGTTCGTGCTCGACCGCCGGATGGGCTGCCGTCACCTGGGCATGAACATCCCCTACAAGGTGACCACGCGGAAAATCTGCGAGCGTTACTTCGGCCCCCGCGCCGCCCCCGACGGGTTGATGATCTGGTCGCCCTACTTCGAGCGGGCCTACGTCTACGGCATGGCCACCGACAAGGTGCCTCGGCAGCGCTTCGCCGACGAAGGCTTTGCGATCCCCTTCGCCCGGCTCTTGGGCGCGGCGGCCGCGCCGAACTTGATCGTCGGGCGGTGCGACTCGCAGGGCAACGTGTTGTTCGACGACGGCGAGGAAGTGCTCGTCGAGGACGAGGGCGGGCTGCCCATGGAGATCATCGTCGCCGACGTGGTGGGCACGTTCCACGACTTCAGCAACGCGCTGGCGGTCTCCGCGCCGCTGTATGCCGGCCCGGTCTACCGCCGGCTGGAGCACCTGGCCAATCCCGGGGAGTTCGCCCGCGTCTACCTGGAAGCTTTCGTCGAGCGGTTCCTCTTCATCCAGGCGAAGTACCGCAGCCGCCGCGGGAACTTCGGCACGATGTTCAAGAACCGCCCCTACGACCCGGGCGGCAGCTTCGCCTATCGTTGGGAACAAGTGCTCCAGCGGCTGGATCGCAGCGATCCTCGCGAGCTGGCCGAGTTGGTGCGGGGCCATCTGCCCGTGCAGGTCGAGTGCTGAGTCGGCCGCCTCCTCAACGGCTACCGCTTCGCCATTCTAACTCCTGACTCCTTTCTCCTGACTCCTAACTCCTTACTCCTTCTCTTTAGGCGTTTCGGCGGCGATCGCGGCGGCTTCTTCGGGTTTGAGCCGGCGGAGGCGGATGTTCCGCAGGCGGCCTTCGGTCATGTAGGACGCGACGCCGAAAGGGCGGCAGGGATCGCACTCGAAGCGGATCGAGATCTTGTGCCCGGTGGTGACGAAGTCGACCACCTTCTGATCGTCGATCCAGCACTCGATCTTGGTCTTGGTCACGCGGATGCGGAAGTGGTACCAGCGTTTTTTGTCGAAGGATTTGAAGCCGGTGGTGGCGTTTTCGGAGGCGTCGTTGAAGTCGATGCTCGACAGCCCGATGATCGTGCCGGCCCAGCCGCCGGTGACGAAGCTGCAGAAGGAGTCGCCGACGGGAAAGGTCGCGGTGGCGAAGAAGTCGTTGCCCTCGGCCTTCATTCCCTCCAGGGTCAGTTCGTAGTCGGCTTTGGGGAAATCGCCGGTCCAGAGGATGCCGGTCATGGGCTCGCCCGTGCCCAACACGATCGACCCCTCCTGGACCTTCACCTTGCCCTCGCCGCCGAACTTGATCGCTTTCCAGCCGTCCAGCGTCTTGCCGTCGAACAGCTCCCTCCACTGATAGGGGTCGGCTTTCGCTTTCTTGGCCGGCTCCTCGGCCACGGCGAGGGAAGCGACAAGAAAGAGAAGCCGGGACGCCTGCCAAGAAAACATGGAAGACGGTTCTCGAATCGGACCTGTGCATGGCTCGGACTCCTGGGAGTTGGTAGGTTATGGTAGAGTGGGACAAGCTCGCGTAAGCGAGCGCCGGCCCACCAATCCTGCTTGCTCACGGTGGGCTGGCGGCCGCCAAGGCGGCCTGGTCCCACCCTACGGTCTACGGTCAAAAGGGTTCCTCGCGGCCGTAGCCGGAGTGTTCGTCGAACTCTTCATGCCGGCTACTCACATTCTCGAAGCGGGTGAAGTCCTGGAACCAGTGAAGGTCGACATGGCCGGTCGGCCCGTTGCGCTGCTTGGCGACGATCAATTCAGCCTTGCCCACGAGGTTCTGTTTCTTTGTCGGGTCCTGGAGTTCCTCCCGGGTGCAGTAGTACTCCTCGCGATGGACGAACATCACCACGTCGGCGTCCTGCTCGATGGCCCCTGATTCCCGCAGGTGGGAAAGCCGCGGGAGATTGTCCTTGGTAGCCTCGGGCTGGCGGTTCAACTGCGCCAGGCACAACAGCGGGACCTTCAGCTCCCGCGCGAGTCCCTTCAGCCGGCGCGCGATCTTGGCGACCTGCTCCTGGCGCGGGTCCCTGAGATTGTCGGGCTCGATGAGCTGCAAGTAGTCGATGATGATCAGGCCCAAGTTCTGCTTGCGCTTCAGCCGCCGGGCGCAGGCCGCAATCTCGCTGAGCGTGCGGCTGGGCGTGTCGTCGATGTACAGCGGCGCCTGGCTCAATTGGGAGCTGGTCTCCATCAGCTTGTCGCGGTCCTCCGCGGAAAGGTAGCCGCTGCGGAACTTGTTGCCGTTGATGCGGCCTCGGGCACAGAGCATCCGCTGGGCCAACTCCAGCCGGGCCATCTCCAGGCTCACGAAGAGCGTGGTCGCGCCGGCCTTGACCGTGGCGTAATCCGCGATATTGGTGGCCAACGCCGTCTTGCCCATGCTGGGCCGGGCGGCGAGGATGATCAGTTCCGACCCGTGCATCCCGCCGGTCAGGGTGTCCAGATCGGTGAATCCCGTGGGGATGCCGGTGGCCCCGCCCTTCAGGCGGTGATCGATCTGCACAAAGGCTTCGATCAGCACGTCGCGCATCGGGGCTACTTGGTCGGAGCTCCGCTGGTCGTGGACGGCGAAGATCTTCTCCTCCGCCCGGCCCAGCATTTCGCGGGATTCCAGCGTGGGGTCGTAGGCGTCGCGGAGGATCTCCGTGCTGGCGTTGATCAACGCCCGCAGCGTGGACCTGTCGCGGACGATGCGGGCGTAGTATTCGGCGTGCGCCGGGACGGCGACCGATTCGACGACTTCGGCCAGGTAGGGCATGCCGCCCACCACCTCCAGGTCGCCGGCCTGCTTGAGTCGCTCGGCCAGGAGGATCGGATCGATTCGCCCTCCCCCATCCTGCATCCCCAAGAGGTGGGAGAAGAGACGCCGGTGGGCGTCGGCGTAGAAGTCGTCGGGCCGGACAATCAGCACCACGTCGTCCAGCAAGGTGGGGTTCAGAAGAACGCTTCCCAGCACGGCCCGCTCCGCTTCCACACTCTGCGGCGGTAGCCGATCGAGGAGTTCCGCGCTTACCCTCCCGGCGGTATGAGTGCCGTCGAGCCGTCCTATCGTGGCCATGTCGCTCCATCCGTAGGGTGCATGAGATACACCGCAGTACATTGGCGGATCCTGGTGCGCTTCGCACACCGTACGGCATCATAAAGGCTCGCCCGCCGCTTGGCAACAGCCAGTACGGGAGACGCGGAGAAGGGGAGACACGGAGAGGGGGAGACACGGAGAGGGGGAGACACGGAGAGGGGGAGACACGGAGAGGGGGAGACACGGAGAGGGAGAGACACGGAGAGGGAGAGACACGGAGAGGGGGAGACACGGAGAGGGGGAGACACGGAGAGGGGGAGACACGGAGAGGGGGAGACACGGAGAGGGGGAGACACGGAGAGGGGGAGACACGGAGAGGGGGAGACACGGAGAGGGAGAGACACGGAGAGGGAGAGACACGGAGAGGGAGAGACACGGAGAGGGGGAGACACGGAGGGGGGCGACACGGGGACATCCGAAGTCTCCGTGTCCCCGCGTCCCCCCTTCCGCCGCTTCAGCACCCGCAGCCGCCGCAACAGCGGCGATGGTGACGACAGCAGCAAGAGGGCGTTTCGCAGGCCGGCTGGCAGGCCGGCACCGTTACGGTCACCACCTTGGGTACCATGTGGCAGACGTTGACGGTGACCTGCTGCTGTTCCTCGTAGGACACCATCACCGTGTACTGCTCCGTCTGCTGCTCCGTCACCTGGCGGCAGGTGGTCTCCTCGCGGGTTCCCGTCCGCTGCTGCGGCACACAAACCGTGTAAGGAACCACCTGCGACTGAATTTCCTGCTGATAACTGCACGTGGTCACCGGCCGGGTCCGGGTCTCCGGATGGCAGACCGTCACCTGGTAACTGTAGGGCACCTGCTCGGAAACTTCCCGGCAGACGGTCACCGGCCGCGTCCGCGTCTCCGGATGGCAGACCGTCACCTGGTAGCTGTAGGGCACCTGCTCGGAAACTTCCCGGCAGACGGTCACCGGCCGTGTCCGGGTTTCCGGATGGCAGACCGTCACCTGGTAGCTGTAGGGCACCTGCTCGGCGACTTCCCGGCAGACGGTTACCGGCCGCGTCCGGGTCTCCGGATGGCAGACCGTCACCTGGTAGCTATAGGGCACCTGCTCGGCGACTTGCCGGCAGACGGTCACCGGCCGCGTCCGGGTCTCCGGATGGCAGACCGTCACCTGGTAACTGTAGGGCACCTGCTGGGAAACTTCCCGGCAGACGGTCACCGGCCGCGTCCGGGTCTCCGGATGGCAGACCGTCACCTGGTAGCTGTAGGGCACCTGCTCTTGCACAGGTTTATAGCAGGTGACTGGGATTTGCTTGGTAATCACCTCGGGCACCCACACCTGGCAGGTCATCGGCAGCGACGCCGCACAGCACGACGCCACGGCGCCACAGGCGGGGGCACAGGCCGAAGCACAACAAGCCGATGCACAGCAACTCGTGCAAGGAGACGGCTGCACCGTCCGCTGCTCCCAGTGGCCGCTATTCTCGCAAACCGTCTGCGTCGTGGTGTAAGCCACCAGCTTGCAGACCGTCTGCATGGCCGTCCGGGTTTCCGTCGTCGGGACCAGCACCGTGTACGACTCCTGGGTCGTCTCGGGAACCAGCTTGCAGACCGTTTGCACGGCGGTCCGGGTTTCCGTGGTCGGCACGAGCACCGTATACGACTCCTGGGTCGTCTCGGGAACCAACTTGCAGACCGTTTGCATGGCGGTCCGGGTTTCCGCGGTCGGCACCAGCACCGTATACGACTCCTGGGTCGTCTCGGGAACCAGCTTGCAGACCGTTTGCATGGCGGTCCGGGTTTCCGTGGTCGGCACCAGCACCGTGTACGACTCCTGGGTTGTCTCGGGAACCAGCTTGCAGACCGTTTGCACGGCGGTCCGGGTTTCCGTGGTCGGCACCAGCACCGTGTACGACTCCTGGGTCGTCTCGGGAACCAGCTTGCAGACCGTTTGCATGGCGGTCCGCGTCTCCGTGCTCGGCACCAGAACCGTGTACGACTCCTGCACCGTGTTGTAGACCGGCTTGCAGACCGTATACTGCTGGGTCTGCGTGCGGGTCTCCGGGACCAGGACGGTATACTGGTAGTTGACCGTCCGCGTTTCCGGAACCAAGCGACAAATTGTCACTGTCCGCTGCCGCGTTTCCGGCCGACACTTGGTGACGGTAACGGTCCGTTGCTCTTGCACGATCTCCGGCACGTAGACCGTCTGCTGGATCTGTTGGCAGGCCGGGGCCGGCGCAGCACACGCTGCGCAGGGGCGGCCGCCTGGCGCACGATGCACATTGCTGCGCCATGGCCGGTGCTGCGGCCATCCCCAAGGCCAGCGCAACACCGAGGGCGAGCTGGCGATACGACATGGACTCCTCCTTTTCCCTATAGGAAGTTGACAACCATTGCCGGTCAACCGACGCCGAGTTGACCGATCCGAGAACCCGCCGTTCTCATACGGGAAGGCGCAAGACTGTTTCCGGCGCTTTGAACTCGAGACTCCGTTTTGCCCGGTGCAATGTTTCGCAGGTCCAAAAACGAAGTCAAGACGCCTCGAAGAATGTGGCGGGTGGCGAGGCGTGACAAGTTGACATCAACCTACTCCCCTCGCCGGCCATCGTCCTTGATTGGTCGGGCCTTCGGACGGTCTTCCGCGGACAGACCCTGCCGGGCCTACTCCCCTCGGCCCCTTTCAAGCCGACAACTTGGCACACCTCGGGCGTACAGGCCGGAGGCGGCCTGCGGGGACACTTAGTCGTGCGCCGGATAGCGGGGCAGACGGAGCGGGGAAACACGGAGAGGGGGAGACGCGGTGACGCGGAGAGGGGGAGACGCGGGGACGCGGAGAGGGGGAGACGCGGGGACGGAGGAGAGGGGGAGACGCGGGGACGGAGGAGAGGGGGAGACGCGGGGACGCGGGGAGGGAGAGACGCGGGGACGGAGGAGAGGGGGAGACGCGGGGACGCGGGGACACGGGGGCGCGGAGACAGCGGGACTTCCAAGGTCCCCGCGTCACCGTGTCCCCGCGTCACCGGTCCCCGCGTCAATGTACCCCCGCGTCACTGCACCCCCGCGTCACTGCACCCCCGCGTCACTTTGTCCCCCCGTCCCCGCGTCTTGCCTGCTCACGGTTACACGTCGGCTCGCGGCTTCCCTGCACGTTTAGGCGTCTCGCTTCGGATCGTCCAATCCTCGGGTCGGATAATCATGGCGACGATTTGCCCAAGGACTTCCTCGCAGTGCTGGTCGAGGTCGTCGGCATCTTCCGACCTGAGGTAGCGGCAACGGCGTGCCAGCTCGATCCATGTCTGCGTTTCTGCAGCCTCGCCCTCCGCGTCGCTCAACTTCGAGATGAAAGCCGCCGGGTAGCGGCGTTTCCGCCACGCTTCGGCCGCGTTCGCCGCAACGGAGCGCGAAGCGCGTCGGAACTGATCGGTCAACGAAAATCGTTCCTCCGCCGGAAACGTCTTCGTCAACTCAAAGATCCTCATGGCCAAATCCATAGCGTTCCGCCAGACTCTCAACTCCTTGAACGACCGTATATTCGCCATCCCCTATCTCCGCGTCTCCCCGTCTCCGCGTCCCCGCGTCCCGGCGTCTGCGCCTCACTTCCCCATCTTGTGCATGGCGGCGAGGCATCGCTTGACGCTCTCCAGCGGCGACTCGGCGTAGGCCTCTTGTTCGACGATGTACCACTCGGTCTTGCCGATCGTCTCGCAAAGCTCGAAGATCTCCTTCCAGCGGACGGTGCCTTCGCCGATGACCGCCCCGGGTTTGCCGCCGTACTCCTTGATGTGAATGCTGGCTGTGCGGCCGGGGAATTTCCTCAGGATCGCGTAAGGGTCGCCGCCGCCGCCCAGGCAGTTGCCGATGTCCAACTGCATCACGACTTCCGGGCCGGCATGAGCGAAGAAGATGTCCCAGATCGTCTCGCCATCGTACTTCTTGAAGTCCCCCCCGTGGGAATGGTAACCGATCCGCATCCCCTGGGACTTCACCTTTGCGGCCAACTCCGTGAACTGCTTGGCCGCGTCAAGGACGGCCTGCTTCGAGGCCAGTTGCATGTAGGGGACGTTGAGGAAGCGGTTGCCCAGCGTGTGGTTGAAGTCGATGGTCTTTTGCAGGGCGTCGCCGAGGAGCGTGTTCAGTCCCGTGTGGGTGCCGCAGCACTTCAGGCCGTCGTCGTCCAGCATCTTGCGGAGATCCTCCGCCGTCCGCCCGTAGTATCCGGCGAACTCCACGGCCTGGTAGCCCATCTTCCCCACGGCGGCCAGCGTGCCGGGCAGGTCCTTGGCACATTCGTTGCGGACCGAGTAGAGCTGCAAGGCGATGGGGATCTTCTTGCCGACGGCGTCCGCCCGCGCCACCCTGCCCGAAATGCCGGTCGCCCAAAGCGCCGCGGAGCCAACGCCGAGTTTCAACAGGTCGCGTCGTGAAAGGTCCATAGATTTCTCTCCAGGGGCATGGGGTTGGATCTTCGAAGTAGCGTCCCGCCTATCATGGTCCCGGCTCGATGCGGTGTCAAGGATCGGCCGATCGGCGTGGCCTGACAGCGACCACTCACCGAGCCCTTGATTGCCCGACCGCCGAGAATCAGCTACCATAGGTTCCCTGGAAAGAAGCAGGCGACCGATGCCGGTCAAGGATTGTGCCCGATTCCTATGGGAGTTTGTCCGCCGCCCCGGGGTGGTCGGCGCGGTGTCGCCCAGTGCTCCCGGCCTGGCGTTGAAGATGGTCGAGTGGATCGACTGGCCGCAGGTGCGGGCGGTGGCGGAATACGGTCCGGGGACCGGCGTCTTCACGCGTCATGTCCTCCAGCGGATTCAGCCACAGACGCGATTTTTTGCCGTCGAGATCAACCCGCGGTTCGTCCAGTCGCTGCGGGCGGCCTATCCTCGCCTGGCGGTCTACGCGGAGAGCGTGAAGAACGTGAAATCGCTCTGCCGGCAGGAGCAGATCGACCAGCTCGACGCGATCGTCTGCGGGCTGCCCTGGGCCGCGTTCAGCGAGGCGATGCAGAACGACTTCCTGGACGCGATGATGACGGTCCTCCGCCCCGGCGGGCAGTTCGTCACCTTCGCCTATCTCCAGGGGCTGCTCCTGCCCGCCGGCCGGCGGTTCCGCCGCAAGCTGCGGAGCTATTTCTCCTCGGTCGAGAGGAGCAAGACGGCCTGGTGGAACCTTCCTCCCGCCCTGGTCTACCGCTGCCGCCGGTAGAGAACGGGTAAGGGAAATTGGCCGGCCGTGATTCCTTTCCTCGTTGAGACGACTACGAACCCGATTTTGCTGCTACATTCTCCAATCCGGGAGACGCCTCTTGGAAAACGAAACACCACCGCCGCCACCGTCGCTCGCTCCCAGCCCGTACGCGCCGCTCGTGGTGCCAGTCATGTTGGCGGCCGTTTTCAACCTGATCGTTCCCAGCACGTCCGGGCCCGCAGGCCCCGGCGAAGTCGTCGGGCTGCTTGCCGCCGGAATCGTCGCCGGGCAATTTGGATTGCTGGCGACCTGGGCCGTCCTTGGCCCTTGGCGGCTGTACCCGCAGTGGTTCGAGACCCTGCTTTGTGGGGCTGGGGCTGTTCCTGGCAGTCGTGGCTGGACTCGCCTTGGTAGAGCCACACGTGTTTCCACCCCGCTAGAAGTATTCCTGCTAATGATCCTGGCGGTGTTCGCCGTTCTTGTTGCCGCCCAGTTGCCGCTCTGGTTGCATACGATTGCTCCGCGGTTGGAGGCTTGTGCTGCGGGGGCCGATGCCGCTCGGACGGCATTTGAGTCGCGGCAGTTGCAGATCCGCGATATTCTTCATCGCCATGACCATGCTCGCCGTATTCCTGGGAACCATGAGTCTGGCTGCAAGGGAAGCGACGGCCTCAAGCCACGTCGAACGGTTTCTGACATCGTTTTGTGGCGCTCTGCGGTGTCACCGTGGTCTGGAGCGCGCTGGTGCTGCCGATCTGCCTCTGGGTCTGCTTTGGGGCCAGCGCGATCGGCGTCCGCATCGTCGTCCTGCTGGGATATCTGATTACCGTGGCGACCATTGTCATGGGCGTGGTGCTGGCGGTTTCGGGAGGAAATAACCGCCCCGAAGCGATCCTCTTCGTTCTTCTGCTGCACGCCGGACTGTTGGCCACCGTGCTTTCCGGCTTGGGGCTGGCCCGGGCGTGCGGGTACGTGCTGGTCTCCGTGCGGTCCGCGCGGCGTCAACGGGTCGCCTCGGACGGCGAGCGGATGGCGGCCCCGTAGAGGTTTGGTCGTGAGGTCTTCGAGGCGTATTGGCGGTCGTCCGTCGGGCGAAGGAAGCCAACATCTAGCGTGGGCGAACAACATGGCTTAGCATAGAGGCCGGACACCAGGCGATGGGGAAACGTTCATGGCGACGGACGACGTTGTTGAAGAACCAGGCGGCGGGTCCTGCCCTTTCAAGATGGATGAGTCCGCGGGCTATGGCTTGGAGAGCCCGTCGCCGGCGCCGTCGTTGCCTCGGCGCCCTGCGCCTATGTGCCGCTGGCGGCACCGACCATTCTTGCGGGCATGTTCAACCTCACCGTTCCTGGCATCATGGACGCAATGACCAGGGGGGGAGTCGGTCCAAGCGACAGGATTATCTTTGAGACCATCGCGGTTGCTCTCGCCGGGGTCGGCGCCGGGCAGTTCGGCCTGCTGGCCGTCTGGGCCGTTCTGGGCCCTTGGCCGCTCGTGAGGCAGTGGTTCGCCGTGTGGCTGGTGGGGCTGGGTTTGTTCGCGGCATTGGTGCTGGGAATTATGGCCGTCGAGCACCACGGCGGGCCCAGCGGGAAGGACTTCCTGGAAATCATCCTGGCGCTTTCCGCCGCCCTGGTCGCCGTCCAGTTGCCGCTGGGACTGATGCGACTGGTCCGCGGCTGGCGACTCGTGCCGCGGGGCACCGACGCCGCTCGGACGGCGATCCAGTCGCGGCAACTGGGAATCCGAGATATCCTCATCGCCATGACCGTCGTCGCCGTGGCCCTGGGGAGCGCGAAATTCGCCTTCGGTGAAAACGGCGGCCGCCTCTGGGCGTATTACGTGCTGAATTTTCTCGCTTCCTGTATTTTCATAACGGTCTGGATGCCCTGGTGCTGCCGATCTGCCTCTGGGCCTCGTTCGGCGCCAGCGCGATCCGCGTCCGCATCATGGTGCTGGCGGGTTATCTGGCGGCCTTGACGGCCATCCCCGTGGGCGTGGTGCTGGTGGTCCAGTGGGCTTCGGGACGAATGGTCGTATGGTACTGGGAACCGCTTGTCTACGGACTTCTGGTCCATGCCGGGCTGTTGGCCACGCTGCTTTCCGGCTTGGGGCTGGCCCGGGCGTGTGGATACGTGTTGGTCTCCGTGCGGTTCGTTCGCCGCCGGCTTGCCCCCCTGGATGGCGGCAAGGCGGCCGTTGGCCTCTAGCCATGCCCTGCGAATCGGTTCTATAATGAGTTCTTGGAGCCGTTTACGGGGCAGCTCATCGAGTCGCGTGCGAGGATCCGACTATGCCGGTCCCCATGGAATTGTCGCGGATCATCATCAGCGAGATCAACGACCAGCAGGTGATCTACTTGAAGGAGATCGACGGCCAGCGGTCTTTCCCCATCTTGATCGGCCTGTTCGAGGCTTCCAGCATCGACCGCCGCGTCAAAGGCTTCTCCGCGCCGCGTCCGTTGACCCACGACCTGATCTGCAATATCGTGGAGAATCTCGGGGCCGAGTTCCAGGACGTGGTGATCAGCGAGCTCAAGGAGCACACCTACTACGCCAAGCTCCGCGTGCGGCACGAAGGGGAGCTGATCGAGATCGACGCCCGGCCGTCGGACGCCATTGCGGTGGCGGTCACCTGTCAGCCGCCGCTGCCGATTTTCGTCAACGAGGAGGTGCTCAACGACGTACTGGGCGAGCAATGAGCCTTCTTGACCACGGAGCGAGGATCTGCTAGAAACTGCTTGGCGAAGAATTAACCACCAAGGGCACAAAGAGCACGAAGTTTCAGGAATCTACCATGTCGTTATGCGAGCGCGGCAAGGAAATCAAACGCCGCCGTCATCGGAAGAAGAAGTTGGCGATCTACGCCCGCAAGCTCCAGAAGGCTACGGTTTCGGAGCGGGCCCAGATCGCCGAGAAGATCCGCGCCCTGACGCCGGGGTGCGAGGTGATCATCGAGAGTCTCGGCCTGCGCGAGCGGTAAGGCGCCGTTCGTAGTCCCGCCTTCAGGCGGCCTTGCCGCCGATTTCCGGCTAAAGCCGGTACTACGAGCTCCCGATTTCCGGGCGGCCTTGCCGCCGATTTCCGGCTAAAGCCGGTACTACGAGCTCCCAGCGGGAGAGGGGGATGCGGAGGGTTGCAGGACGCTTGCAGGCGGCGAGGTGAGATCGGTGGCCTGTAGCGATGCGGCGGTCTGGAGCGAGAGGCCGTTTCCGCCGAGGCGGACGGCGCCCTTGAGCGATTCTTCAGCCCGGCCTAACAGGCCGCTGGCGCTATCGCCCCAGCAGACTTCCGCGGCCGAAAGGCTCAGCGTGAGGCTCGGCAAGCTGGTGGAAGCGGTTTGGATCAGAGTCTGCCGCAGGAGGTCGGCCGATTGGCTGACTTGGGTCAAGGGGGCGCCGGGCAGGATCACCGCCGCCGTGGCGTCGTCCAACTGGCCCAAGACGTGGACCTTGCCGAAGGAGGCCCGGGCGAGCCCCAAGGCGCGCTTGATGGCACGCCGGACACCCTTCGTGCCGTGACTGGCGATCCGCGCGGGAAGGTCGTTCACGTGTACCAGCAAGAGCACGAAGGGCCTGCCGCCGTAACGCCACTTGAGGATCGCCGCGTCCAAGGGAGCCAGTAGCGAGCTGCGGCCCGGCACGTCGGCGAATTGCCACGAATCGCCGATCGTCAAGGGATCGTCCGGCGACGACTCGCTGCCGCTTTCCGCCGGCGGGGAAGCGTCGCCGGCCGTGGGCTGCGAGGCGTCTGCGGCCGACTCGGGCGCCGCTGGCCAGGTCGGCTCCGTGGAGACCAGGTGGACTTCCCGACCGTCGTGCCATGCCGAGCGGTTGCGGCCCCCGTCCTTCGAGCGATAGAGGGCCGTGTCGGCCCGCTCGACGAGCGTCTTGGCTTCCAGCCCGCCGCCGAACTCGGCGGTGCCCAGGCTGATGGTCACCTGGAGTCCGCGTTGCAGACCGGGGAAGGGCGTTGCCTCGACCGTCCGGCGGATCCGCTCGGCGGCGGCCACGGCGCCGGCGATGGGCGTACCGGGCAGCACGATGGCAAACTCCTCGCCGCCGTAGCGGGCGACGAGGTCGATGTCGCGGACCTGCTGGGAGAAGACCGCCGCCAACTCCCTCAGCGCCACGTCGCCCGCGGGATGGCCGTAGCGGTCGTTGAACCGCTTGAAGTGATCCACGTCGATCAGCACCAGGGAGAAAATCCGGCCGAAGCGGCGGAACTCGGCGGTCCGCCGTGCCAGCTCCTGATCGAAGGCGCGGCGGTTGGCCAGCCCCGTCAGCGGATCGGTCGCGGCCTGCTGGACTTGCAGCTCCAGGAGCTGCGCCTGCTCGCGCATGCGGGATTCCGCCAGTTGCAGTCGCTCCTGCATCTGCCGGTTGTGGTCCAAGACCTTCGACACGGCAGCCAGCACGGTTAGCGATTCCGTATCCTTGACGTTGGCGAGCTCCTGGTTTACCTCTTCCAGCTTCGAGCCGTGGGCGTTGAGCTCCTCAACCGTCGAGTGCACCATCTGGTAGAGCCGGGCGAGGAACTCGCGGCTCCGCCGGGCACTCAAGCTACCGATCCGGCCGCGGTGAAACGGCGCCCTCCAGACCAGCCAGGCGGCGCCGATTCCAACCAGGACCATCATCATTCCAAACAACCAATCGACGAGTTGAGGCGTCATTTTTTCATCTCGTGTCAGTACCGGGTCATGCGGGCGAAGGCGCCATGCGGACGAGAAAAGCTCCGGCGAGTTCATAAAAGCGATTGATAGATCGACAACGCAGCAGCCGCATCACCAGTTGCATCGTCTCTCCTTGCAGGTCCCTCAGTTCCACCGCCAGCAGTTCCGCCTGCACCGCCCGCGTATGCACTAGGGAAAGCCCCGACTTGGAAATGTTGCGGGTCAGGGTGGCGAACGGGTCGTCGATCGGCCGTAGCCGCTTGTTCATCGGCAGGGCTATCGCGGGCACCACCAGCGGATAGCGCGGCACTCCGCGACGCTCGTAATCGGGTTTCATCGCGCCGACCGCCTTTTTCACGAAACGGGCGATGGCCTCGGGCGGATGCACCAACTTCTTGCGATCGAACACCAGCTCGGCCGGCCGCACGTGATTGAGAGCCTCCGCCAGGCTGTCCACGGCCAGTACCGCGCGGTAACTGGCCGAGCAGCCGTTGCAAATCCAGCGAATCGCCGACTGGCCCGGGGCAGGTTTTGCCAGGGGGAGCGTCCGCCCACACCGGCCACAGGTCTCGATGCGCTCTTGCGGTAAGCAGCCGATTACGCTCATCGCCGACCTTCTCACCCAGACTCCATACCACTCGATCGGCGGGGGTGCCGATCGATACGCCAAGACCCACCGCGAACTGGTGCCAGCACGGGGCCCTATGGGAGCATAGCTTACGGCTAAGTAGGCTGTCTGCTGAGTGACACGCGTGCTTGATGCTTTAGCATAACACCATGCCCTGTAATAGGTTGCGTTATGCCAGAGAAGCGGGTGGAAACTTCGTCTGGACAGGCGGTCGGTGGCCTTGTATTCTCCCGCGGCGCCGCGATGGTTAAACGAGTCGAGGGCATAGATGGCAGAGTCGACCCCGCAGGGAGAATTCCGTGGTGAATTTCAATTTCTTTGAGTGGATTCGTCAAGGGGTGAAGCAATCGGTGTTGCTGGGCGTTTCCGACGCAGTCGGCCACCTGGGTACGCCTCGCGAGGGAGACGACGTCAGCCAGCGGCTCCTCTCTTTTGTGCAGGAGAGCCCCGTGCCTGCCGCCTTGCCACCCGTTCATACGGCAGGCATTGCGCCGAGCGCAAGAAGCTCGGCCGCTCGCTGGCAGACATCCAGGCCACGGCGGAGAAGATCGTGCAAGAGGAGGAGTAACCCGGCCCGTCGTAACCCGAAGCGTAAGCGAGGGAAAGCGCTGGCCCTCCCTCGCTTACGCTTCGCGCTTACGATGTGGTGGGAGAGCGCACGATTACTCAAGTTGATCGTCAAAACGCATCGGACGAGAGCCGACCAGCTCTTTCATCTCGCGGACGGCTCGCTCGAAGCCGACCCACAGCGCCCGGCTCACGATGCTGTGTCCGATGTTCAGCTCGTGCATTCGATCGATCGCAGCCACCGGCCGAACATTGCGGTAAGTCAGACCGTGGCCGGCGTGGAGAGCCATGCCGGCTTGGCAGATTTGCACGCCGGCCCGGCGGAGGGTCTCCAGTTCGGACTGTTGCTGACGGCCCGGCCGGGCGTTGGCGTATTGGCCGGTGTGCAACTCGACGGCGTCGGCCCCAAGCTCCGCGGCGACCTCGATCTGACGAGGATCGGGATCGAGAAAAAGGCTCAGGGCAATGCCGGCGTCGCCCAGCGCGGCCATGACCTCACGTACCCGGGCTTTCTGACCGGCGACGTCCAACCCTCCCTCGGTGGTGATCTCCTCTCGCTTCTCCGGCACCAGAGTAACCTGGTCGGGCCGCACTTCGCGGGCGATGGCCAGCACGCCCGAGTCGCAGGCCATCTCCAGGTTGAGTTTCACGGTCACGGTTTGGCGCAACAGTCGCAGGTCGCGCTCCTGGATGTGGCGGCGGTCTTCGCGGAGGTGCAAGGTGATGCCGTCGGCGCCACCCAGCTCCGCCAGGCAGGCGGCCCAGACAGGGTCGGGCTCGTAGGTCCGCCGCGCTTGCCGCACGGTCGCCACGTGGTCGATGTTGACGCCCAGTTCCGCCACGGCTCTTGAGGTTTCCCCGGCAAGTGGGTGGTGGTAAGAGAAACGGGAGGTGGCCGAAAAAGTCCTTTGCCAGGGCTGATTATACCCCCGATGCTCTTGGCATCAAGCTGGTAGGGTGGGACAAGCTCGCCGGAGGCGAGTGCCGGCCCACCGAGGGAGAGTGACTAGTGGTCGGTGGTCAGTGGCCAGAGAGGTAGGGCTCTGCCCGTTCCCACCACTAGCCACCGACCACCGACCGCTCCTGGTGGGCCGGCGGCCGCCAAGGCGGCCTTGTCCCACCCTACCACTCCCGTAAAGTTGCAGCGCCCGCCGTGGCGGAATACAATGGCGGTCATCTCCCTCAAGATCCTTCGATTGACAACAGGTGCCTCAATGATTCTCCGACGACTCTCCGCTTTGGGACTTTTGGCCCTGCTCTGCGCCGTCGCGGCCCAAGCCGCCGAGCCGGCTGCCGGGCCGGCCGACGCCGGGACCGTTAAGCGATGGAGCATTTACTTCGGCACCTATACCGGGCCGAAGAGCAAGGGCATCTACCGCTGTGCGTTCGACCCGGCTGACGGCAAGCTGGGCCCGCCCGAGTTGGCCGCCGAGCTTGTGAACCCGACGTTCCTGGCGATCCATCCCAGCCGTCCCTTGCTCTATGCCGCCGGCGAGATCGGCAATTTCGGCGGCAAGAAGGCCGGCGTGGTCAGCGCGCTGGCGATCCAGGCCGGCGGCGGCAAGCTCACCTTGTTGAACCAGCAGTCATCGCAGGGACCGGGACCGTGCCACGTCTCGGTCGACCGCAGCGGGCGCTTTGTGTTGGTGGCCAACTACTCCGGCGGCAGCATCGCCTGCCTGCCCATCCAGAGTTATGGCCGCCTGGGGGCGGCGACCTCGATGGTTCAGCATCATGGCAGCGGCCCGAACCGGCAGCGGCAGGAAGGTCCCCATGCCCACCAGATTCTCACCGACCCCGAGGGCAATTTCATCTTCGTGCCCGACCTGGGTTTGGACAAGATCATGATCTACCGGCTCGATCGGACCGACGGCACGCTGCTGCCCGGCGAGCCGCCCTCGGCCGCGACGGCCCCCGGCGCCGGCCCGCGCCACCTGGCCTTCCTTCCCGACAGCCGTTTCGCCTACGCGATCGACGAGCTCGACTCGACGGTGACCGTCTTCCGCTACCTCGCGGCCCGCGGGTCGCTGCAGCTTGTCCAGAGCGTCTCCACGCTTCCTCGGGGCTTCCACGGCCGCAACGGCCCGGCCGAAGTGGCAGTACACCCGTCGGGCAAGTTCCTCTACGGTTCCAACCGCGGGCACGACAGCATTGCCATCTTTGCCATCGACGCCGCTTCGGGCAAGCTCCGCCTGATCGGCCACGAGCCGACCCAGGGCAAGACGCCGCGGAATTTCAGCATCGACCCCAGCGGCAAGTTCTTGCTGGCCGCCAATCAAGACAGCGACAACGTGGTGGTCTTTCGCATCGATCCGGCCACCGGCTTGCTGCACCCGACCGGCCAGTCGCTGGCCGTTCCCGCTCCCGTCTGCATCGTCTGGGCGGCCGAGTGAGGGTAGGGTGGGACAAGGCCGCCTTGGTGGCCGCCGGCCCACCGAGACCGGGCACAATTGGTGGGCCGGCGCTCGCTTGCGCGAGCTGGTCCCACCCTACTATCTCATTTCCGCACGGGCCCGAAATACGTCGGCTCGGTGATCTTCATCCCCGGCGGGACCCGGGCGGCGGCCTCGCCGGCGTCGAGGGCCCACAGAGGGCTGATCTCGACGGGCACGCCGTCGAGCAATTCGGCCCGCGCCGCGCAGCCAGCGACCGTGCAGGGCCACCATCCGCGCCCGAACTTCTTCCGGCGTGTCCGCCGTGCCCGAGGCATTTTTCAGTGGTGCAAAATGCTCGCGGGGATCGACCTCGACCACGATCGCCCGGGCTGCCGAAGGCAAGAGGTCGAAAATGAACCGCTCGAATTTGAGCGCGTTCTCCGACGCGGGCTCGATCCGCCGGCCGGAAGCATCGACATAGGGGACTTTCTTGCGGGCGACGTGAAAGGGCAGGCCCGCCGAGGTCCCTGCCATGCGGTCCAGGAAGGCCAGGTCCAAGGCGTGGACCCCGATGGATCCGGCCCAAATCGCCAGTGAGCCGTCCGCATTGCGGCGCTGGGCCACTTCCTTGGGCAGGTCGCTGTACTCAATCACGTGCAGCCGGCCGTCCACCTCGACCAGGTTGCCTAGCCGCTCCTGCGGCGCCTGCTTGCGGACCGCCTGGCTCGACATCTCCGAGCCTGAAAGGAGATGGTAGCCGAGGAACTCCGGGTCGCAGACCGCCACCAGCGGGTTGTCGACCTGGAAGTAGAACAGGTGCTCGATTCCCCGGCCGCGAAGGGCGCCCAAGAGGCCGCTTCGCTTCAGGGCCGCCAGCATCCCGCCATGTCCGTCCGGACTGACCGCGAGCTGGTGGGGCCGGTCCAGCAACAGCTTGCCGTTGGCCGCGTCGACCGCCGGCATCGTGCCCTGGCAGAAAATCCTCAGGTCCTCCTCGGCCAGCCCGAAGCGGTCGTGCCGGCAGAAAAACTCCTGCGTCGGCCCGTGCGTGGCCGGACTGGTCATCACGCAAAGCGGCAGCGGACGGCCGTAGCGAAGGGCCGTCGCCCGCACCTTTTCCACGTGCATCTCGAAGAGCGTCTTGCCCGAGACGGGCCCGATGCGAAACGTCCCCTTGGGATCGTTCCATCCCAGCCGGGTTCCCTGTCCACCGGCCACCAGCATTGCGCCGATGCGGCCCTCCCTCAGGGCATCGGCCCCCCGTTGACGGGCTTCCTCCGGCCAGTAGCGGTTGCGCGAATCGCCCAGGCGATAGGTGGGAGGCTCGGCCGACCGATCGGCCAGGGCGCGGATCTCACGCGACCGGTCGGGTGGGCGGTAGAGCCGGCCGATCAGGTCGAAATCGACGGCTCGGATCTGCTCGGCCAAGGCTTGCCGCTGCGGTTCATCGAGTTCATCCCAGAACTGCACGAGATGCTGCTGCCCGTGGGGGAGGAGAGCTGCGAGAAGTTCTTCTGGAAGGGGCATAATAATAGCCGTCCACGCCCACTCTCCCTCCGGGAGAGGGTTGGGGTGATGGATCTCGTTTCTGGACCCAGCCCTAGGTAGTTTGCTCCATTATAAGGGCGACAACGGCGGCGGGGACAAGTGTGCCCTCGTCGCATTTCGCTCCGCGGTCGCCGCCGCGAGCAGTACATCAGATCCCGGTCCTCCATCCGCGTCCCAGGTAATATTGGCCCCAGAAGTTTGCAATCTCTTCCATCATCGGGGCCGAATCGGGGACCAGTCCCATGCCGAAACGGGGGTCGTATTGCTCGGCATACTGCCGCGCAAGTTGGAAACCGAGGTCCGCGGAGGCCCAGGGGTGGAGCACGCACTCCATGGCCGTCTCCACGATCAGCAGGTCCCAGCAATTGATGATGCGGACCACGCCCCACCGGTGATGCTCGTACGTGCTCTGGGCGTCTCGGGCCAACAGCAGCAGCCGGCGGAGATAGTTCTCCTTGGCCTTCGTTCTCCTCTTCACGAACTGGGCGATGCCTTCCACGGCGTCCACGGCCAGCCGCTTGTAGACCGTCCACCGGGCCAGCCGCATGTTGGACGGACGCCGCCGGGCATCCATCTTCTCCAACGCCAGCTTGGCAATCTCCCGGGCGAACTTCGCCGCGGCCTCCGGGTCGCGGCAAAGATCCTTGACCGTCACCAGGCGGCTGACGGGAAAGTACTTCCCTTGACGCAGGTTGTCGGCCGTCCGGGCCAGGGTCCGGACTGTGCTCTCGATCGTACGCGGGGCGAGTTTCATGGCGGCGATTATCGCGCAGGGAAGCCCCCGGGGGAATCCCCCGTACTGGCCAGGCGACGGCGTTCGTGGTAATCTGGTCGCCGTCGACTTGTTGCACTCTCTCATTAAGGAAACGCACCATGACGAAAAAGACCCTCCAGACCCTCGCCTTCCTCGGAATTGTTTTTGGCACGATTTCTGCTGCCGGCCTGGCGCAGCCGGCCCTTGCCCAGTCGTCCAAGGGCATCGCCGCCAGTCTCCAGCCCTTCGTCGACAGCCACACGCTGGCCGGCGCGGTGACGCTGGTCGCCTCGAAGGACAAAATCCTCAGCCTGGAAACCGTGGGCTACACCGACATTGCGGCCAAGAGGGCCATGCGGGCCGACAACCTCTTTTGGATCGCCTCGATGTCCAAGCCGATCACCGCCGCCGCGCTGATGATGCTGGTGGACGAAGGCAAGGTGAACGTCGAGGATCCCGTGGAGAAGTACCTGCCCGAATTCCAAGGGCAGATGTTGGTTGTCGAACAGGACCAGGACCACGTGCTCTTGAAGAAGCCCGCCCAACCCATCAGGGTGAAGAACATCCTCAGCCACACCAGCGGATTGCCCTTCATGTCGCGGGTGGAACACAAGATCGACCAGTTTCCCCTGGGCGAGGCCGTCCTCAGCTATGCCCTCACGCCCCTGAAGTTCGAGCCGGGAACCAAGTACGACTATTCCAACGCGGGCATCAACACGGCCGGCCGGATTATCGAAGTCACAAGCGGCGTGCGCTACGAAGATTTCCTCGATTCTCGGCTCTTCCGGCCCCTGGGCATGAAGGATACTACCTTCTGGCCCAGCGACGAGCAGGTCCAACGCCTGGCCAAATCGTACCGGCCCAACGCCGACAACACCGGCCTGGAGGAAACGCTCATCGGCCAGTGCAGCTATCCGCTCACCAATCGCCGTCGCGGGCCTTCTCCCGCCGGCGGCCTCTTCTCCACCGCCACCGACGTTTCCCTCTTCTGCCGCATGATCCTCAACGGGGGCACGTACCAAGGCAAACGCTACCTTTCCCCAGCCGCCGTCCAGCAGATGACCTCCACCCAGACCGACCACGCCAACTACGGCTTCGGCTGGTCCACCACCCGCAAGGCCCACGGCGAGCCTGAGGCCGCCAACCTCAGCCCTTGCGGCCACGGCGGGGCCTATTCCACCAACATGTGGATCGATCCCCAGCATCAGCTCGTCACGGTCTTCATGGTGCAGCACGCGGGTTACCCCGGCAAGGATGGCGGGAAGATCCAGCCTGCGTTCATGAAGGCCGCTAAGGAGATGTTTGCGAAGTAGGCATCGACGCATGGCTGCCCTCGGGAATGAAAGTTGCAGCCTGTAGCGTGGGGTACGGGTGAACTACCGGTGCCGGCGCGAAGGTCTGGCGCGGATTATTCATGGCCCGAGTGGCTCGGTGCATAGCGCGAAACACTAGCCCGAAGCGCAAGCGAGGGTAAGTAAGTTGGTGCGCTTGCCTCGCTTGCGCTTCGGGCTTGTGTGAAGCGCCAGGAATAATCCGGTTCATCGGCCAGCCGTTTCTGCCGGTCCAGGCACAAGAAAAGGGGGATGCAGCGATGGATTCCAGATTGCGTTGGGTGTTGCTAGGTGGGCTGGTGGGCGTCCTGACTGGTCTGGCTGCGACCGCGCTGGCCCAACAGGCGGGCAGCGGGCCGATCATTGCCGAGAGGGTTGGAGTGGACGGCATTCCCAACCCGACCCCGGACATCGCCATCGGGGCCGGTGGCTCGCCGGGAATCGGGGGTCAGACCAACGCGGACGTCAGGGCGGGGCTGGCGGGGATCGAAGGGCGTGCGGAGTTGCCCAGTCCGCCGGTACACGCCGATATTGGCAGCCGCCGGGATATCAGCCTGATCGCCGGGCTTAGCCCGGGAGAGTTGTCCGCCCGCGGGGCACTCAGCCCCGGTGAGTGGGCGGTGACGCCGGGGATCGGCGGACGCGAGGTCGAGCCGGACCAGCCGCAGGCGCCGATCCAGATCCGGCCCGACAATTTCGGCCCCAACTATTGGACTTGGTACTACGACTACTACCGCCCACGCTACCGCCAGTTCTGGAACCCGGCCTACCGCTGGTATTCACAGCTTCCAGAGTATTCGGGACGGCAGTACCAGGCCGGGTCCTACGATCGGCATCCGCGAAGCTACGGCAACGAGTTTTTCTTCATGACGGGCGGAGGCTGGAATCACGACACGGTCGGCCGGCCGAGTTTCAATTTCTGAATCAGGCGTATTGCTTGGCGAAAAACTCTTGGCTTCCCTTGGGGTTCGGCTTGATGGTGGCCTTGCCCTCCTGCCAGTTGGCGGGGCAGACTTCGCCGTGCGCTTCGACGAATTGCAGGGCCTTGACCATGCGGAGCACCTCGTCGACGTTCCGCCCCAGCGGCAGGTCGTTGACCACCTGGTGTCGGACCACGCCGTCCTTGTCGATGAGGAACAGCCCCCGCAGGGCGACACCGCCCTCTAAGAGCACGTCGTAGTCGGCGGCGATCCGCTTGTTGAGGTCGGCGATCAGCGGATACTTGATCTCGCCCAGGCCGCCCTTGGTCCGCGGCGTGCTCCGCCAGGCGAGGTGGGTGAACTTACTGTCAACCGAGCAGCCCAGCAGTTGCGCATTCAGGGCGTCGAACTGGCTGGCGGCGTCGGAGAAGGCGATGATCTCGGTAGGGCAGACGAAAGTGAAGTCCAAGGGGTAAAAGAAGAGCACCACGTACTTCTTGCCCCGGTAGTCCGCCAAGGAAATCTCCTTGAACGATCCGTCCGGCATGACGGCCTCGGCCTTGAAATCAGTGCTTTTCTTGGTCACCAAAACGCTCATCGGGTTCGTCCTCCTCGAAATGCTGGTTAAGGTCATACGGCCCTTCCATTTATGCAAGGTGCTAAGAATTGTCAACGGCCGTTGCCTCTATCGAGGGGATGGTGGACCGCGCTCGCCCGCTCGTCGCGCTAAGCTCTCCGCACGGCCGGTTAGACGCTCAGAAGACACTTTGGGGGGAGGTGAAAAATGAAAAATGCAAAATGCAAAATGGAAAATGAAGGTGAGAACATGCCTCTGCGCATCTCTCATCCCTTATCTCTCATCCCTTTTCTCCTGTCCGTTGATCGCTGCACGGGGTGGTTGTCTGGCCCGGGGAGCCCTGCTAGGATTGGGGTGTCCGCCAGCGTGGCATTCTGTCCGGCCATGGCGTTCGGTGCAAGCAATTTGAGGAGCGGTCGTGGGAGACTTGGCGGCAGAACTGGCAGGCAAGCGTGATCGGCTCTTGGAACTGCTGGGGAGCTTCGGCAGTTGCGCGGTGGCCTTCTCCGGCGGACTGGACAGCACCGTCCTGGCCAAGGCGGCGCAGGTGGCGCTGGGCGACCGCGCGGTGGCGGTGACGGGGGTCAGCGCCAGCCTGGCCGGCGGCGAGTTCGACGATTGCCGGCGGTTGGCGGAGCTGATCGGCATCCGCCACGAGGTCCTCCAGACCGACGAGCTCTCCAACCCCGACTACCAAAAGAACGAATCGGACCGCTGCTACCACTGCAAGACCGAGTTGTTCCTGCAGGTCGAGAAGCTCAGCCGGCGGCTGGACGTGGCCGTGGTTTGCGACGGCTCGAACCACGACGACCACCGCGAGCATCGGCCGGGCCTGCGGGCGGCCAAGGAGCAGCAGGTCCGCAGCCCGCTGGCCGAGTGCGGGCTGACCAAGCCGGAGTTGCGGTGCTGGCCCGGCATTGGGATCTGCCGACCTGGGACAAGCCGGCCTCGCCCTGCCTCAGCAGCCGCATCGCTTACGGCGAGCAGGTTACGCCCCAGCGGCTGGCGATGGTCGAGGAGGCGGAGCGGTTCCTGCGGGCCCGGGGCTTTGAGCCGCTTCGCGTCCGCTATCACAAGGGCGACATGGCGCGGATCGAGGTTTCCTTCGACCAGATCGCCCGCTTCGCCGACGCGAATTTCCGCCGCGAGGTGGTCGAGTATCTGAAGTCGCGGGGCTTCAAGTACGTTTCGCTCGATCTGGAGGGTTTCCGCTCGGGGAGCCTGAACGCCGTGCTGCCGGTGGAAAGCTTGCAGATCCTGGCGAAGTAGTTTCTGTTGCGCGAAGGTAGGGCGGGCTTCAGGGGTAGGGTGGGACAAGCTCGCGTGAGCGAGCGCCGGCCCACCAACCCTGCCAGGTTTTGGCGGGCCGGCGGCCGCCAAAGCGGCCTTGTCCCACCCTACCGACTGAAGTCCGCCCTACGAATGGAGGATCAGCACGAGGATCAACAGGAGCAGGGCCAGCCCGAAGCCGCCGAAGAGAACGTACCAGAGCCACTTCGGCGGTCCCTTGGAGCGATTCTTGTAGGCCTCGAGATCCTCAGGCGTCACGGGTGACGCGGCGCCGAGTCGGGCGGTCGTCTGCACCGGGGCGGTCATCAAATAGTCGGCGAAGTTAGCGGCGGTGTCCTGGGCGGGTGTGGTTCGCGCGACGGCTTCTCGCTTGCGGACGGCGGATCCCTTTTCGCCTCGGGCTCCTGCTTCTTCTGCTCGCCCTCATCCAGCGGCTTGGCCACGGGGAGCCGAACGGCCTTGAACTCGGGGTCGCTGGCGGTGGGGGAGGGGCGAAGCCTGTGACTGCCGGAGCCCGTCATCGAGGCTGGGTCGGAGCTGGCCAAGGTGTCGCCCTGCGTGATGGGGATGGCGGCCGGCTTAACGATCGGCCTGGCGGTGGGCACGCCCCTGGCCCGCAGAATGTCGCTGTTGGAGCCGCTGGAGCGGCGAATGCCGGGCCCCTTCTCGACGCGGCGGATGTGCTGGGTTTCGTTGTCGCGGCCTGGAAGAACCTCGCGCTTGGAGATCGGCGGGCGGGCGGACGACCCGCTGCCGCCCGCATCCACCTTGTGATCGTGGGCGGTGAGCCAGGCGGCCAGCGCGTCGGCCACTTCCTGCGCGGATTGGTACCGCGAGGCGGGTTTCTTGGCCATCATTTTCAGGCAGATGGCGATCAGGTCCTGCGGGGCATCGGGCCGCTTGGCGAGGATGCTCGGCGGCGGCTCCTTCTGGTGCGCCATCAGCCGTTGCGGCAAGCTGCCGTCGGGGAAAGGAGGCGTACCGGTGAGGAGGAAGTAGAGCGAGCAGCCCAGGCTATAGATGTCGGCGCGGGAGTCGACCCCGTGACTGTCGCGGGCTTGCTCCGGGGCCAGGTAGTCGGCCGTTCCCAGCACGTTTTCATCGTAGGCGACCGTCAACGAGGCCTGTTCGTCGCCAGTGAAGCGGGCCAGCCCCAGGTCGAGAACCTTGACCACGTTGTGCTTGTCGACCAGCAGGTTGGCCGGCTTGATGTCGCGATGGATCAGGCCGGCCCGGTGCGCGTGGGAGAGGCCCTCAGCCGCTTGGCGGATGTACTCGGCCGCCCGGGCGTAGTCCATGGCTCCTTCGGTCTTGACCATCGCCTGGAGATCTTGCCCGTCGACGAACTCCATGACGATGTAGTGGGTCTGGGTTACCTCGTCTTCGTCCAGGTCGTAGGCCCGCACGATGTTGCGATGGTCCAAGGCGGCGGCGGCCTGGGCCTCGCGCTGGAAACGCTGCAGGTAGGAGGAATCGTCCACCCGATTCTTGGGCAACACCTTGATCGCCACCCGCCGCTGCATGAGCGTGTGCTCGGCGAGGTAGACCTGGCTCATGCCGCCCGAGCCCAAATGGTCCAGCAGCTTGTATTTGCCCAGGAAGAAGCCCTTGTGGCGGCCCTCGAGCAGTTTTTCGGCGTGCCAGCGGGTAATCAGGCCGGCCTTGACCAGCGTCTCGGCGACGGTCTGGGCATCGTCGATCGGCTGGCTGGCAGCCCCGCTTTTGAGGTCGACGATTGCCCGCTGGAGTTGCTCGCGTTCGACCAACCCGCTCCGCCGCACGATGTCGAGGAATTCACTAGCTTTCACGTTGACCACGCCACATGGCCACCAAGCTACCGAGCAGGCGCCGCGTTAATTGCGGTGCACGCCCGCATAGAACGGTCGTCCGCAGCACCGCATCAGAAAAGACTGGAAACGGCCCATCCCCTGGATCGTTCTATTACTCAGCCTACCACCAATCCCACGAAGATACCAGCCGAAGGCCCGGGCGTAAACTAGCGCCTGGCACAAAATCTGGCCAACGGCCTCGCTCCCTTTACGCCGGCCGACGCCTGAATCGCTCCAGGAACCGGCCGATCGACCTGTTCTCGACTCGTCAGGAAATCGCGGTCGGTCTAAAAGCTCGCGAGGTCGTCGCTACGAAACGGGCTCCGGGTCGAGATCGCGGATATCGACGCAAACCGTGTTCTAAGGCAATCTTACGACCACGAAGTCCGCCTCGGGAGATCGACGTACGGTTGCGGCTCCGCCCCAGGATAGACCCGGCTTCCGTCTCCTTTCGTCCTGGCCCGGCGTCGGATAGCACTCTTCCGATGGGTGGTTTGATTGTGAGATGCGTGTTCAGATTCCTGTATCCCGAGCAGGCCATTTCAACCCGCCATTTCGGGAAATCCCTGATACAAGTTTTTCCACTGCCGTCGTGGCCAGAGCGTGCCACGGCCGCAGCGTTCAGCGAATCGCATCCACGGCTTCGAGGTAGCGGTCGTAGGAGTAGACCTCGACCAGGGGAACGTCCAGCCGCCAGGGGCCGACGCCGTTAGGACGGATCCTCTTGGCAAACGCCGGCCGGGCGTGCGCGATCAGCCAGCGATCGGCCGGCTGCCAGGCGCTAGGGCGGCGCTGGAGCACATACCAGCGATATTCGCCCGGGCTTTGCGGCTGGTACTCGCAGCGAAGCGTACCCCAGGCCCGCATCAGCTCCAGGTTGTCCCAGGCGCCTGCGGCGAACTTGATCTTCTCTCCCGGCCCGGTATGGGCTCGGAGCCAGTCCAGCACGGAGCGGTCCAGTCCATCCCAGTAGTAAGTAGGCTCCATCCCCAGGGCCGTCGCGCCGGGCAGCCCGCCGATCAACAGGTTGTAATACGAGAGCCACTGCGGAGCGTACCAGAAGAGGCTCAGGGCACTCGTCGCGTAGAGTAGCAGGCACACGCCGTGTGCCGTCCAGTGCGGCACACGGCGTGTGCCGGCTACCTTGGCCGCTCCGAGGCCGGCCAGGGCGGCCAAGAAGGCGAAGCTCGGCAGGATCAGCCGCTCGGCGTCGTGGGGAGGCGCGATCGGCAGTGCCCGGACCACCAACAGCACGAGCCACTGGGCGATCAGCAACAGGCCCGCACGGTCCGCCGGCCGGCGGCGCAGCACGCACACGACGCCGACGCCGGCCAGCGCCAGGAGCCCGACCGGCACGGTGACGCCGGTCCAGAAGAGCGTGTTGTACCAGGGCAGCGGGTGGCGGGCGTCGTAAAGCCGGCCGAAGAAGCAGGTGGCGACGTTCAATTCGGCGTGCGCGGCCCGGTGGACGTTGAAGTCCAGAAACGCGGCAAAACCGGCCAGCGGCTGGTGCCAGAGCGGCGGATTGAGGAGAAAAAAGGTGGCCAGCGCCAGCGGCAGGCCCAGGGCCAGCGCTCGGAGCCCCGGCCGATCGCGGGTCGCCGCCGCGACGGCCAGAAAGGGCAGCGGGGCCAGCCAGCCGGTGCCCTTGGCGCTGAGCGTCATGCCCAACAGCAGTCCGAACAGCGGCGACCATCGCCAGTCCTTGCGGGCCGGGGCGTAGGCGGCCCAGGCCATGATCCAACAACTTGTCAGCGGCCCGTCGAACGAAGCGAAATGGGCGTGGGCCCATAGCCGCGGCAACAGCAGCAGGGCCCCCACGCCGCCGATCGCGGCGGCAAGCGACTCGTCAGCGGCCAGCCGATAGAACATGGCTCCGGCCGCCAGGGCAAACAGCAGCATCGGTCCCAGCCGCCAGCTCTCCAGCGGCGCCAGCCACGAGCGGCCGAGGCTGTGCCCCAGGGCCAACACAATGCCGTAGAGCGCCGGGTGTCCTTCGGTGCGGGTCGTGTACTGCCAGTCGGCGTCGATCGCCTCCCGGCTCATCGGTCCGGGCATCCCCACGTTGCCGCCGGGTTTCCAGCGCGAGGCCCAACGCTCGATCCCTTCCGCCCGATAGATGGCGTTGCCTTCATCCCAGCCCATCGGGAGCTGCGGCGACGTTAGCAAAAGCACCAGCAGTGTGCCCACGGCCGCCATCGCGGCGCCGGCCAACCGCGAGGCACTCCAACGGAGGGCGGAAGACGGATTGCTAGGCAGGTCCATATCCCGGATCTTAGCCGAGAGAGCCGTACTCGTCACGCTCCGCGTGACGCGCGCCCTCACGCGAAGCGTGAGGAGTACAGCTACTCCGGCGCGACGTTGACCAGCTCCTCGCTGATGGCCTCGATCTGGCTGCCGCTGATCGTAGAGCGTTCTTCGGCGTAGCCGATCAACAGCGCCAGGTCGCAGAGGCGGTTGATCCGCCGGGGGACGCCGTGGGTGAGGTGGTGGAGCGTCTCCAGGGCCGAGGGGTCGAAGATCGCCCGCGTCGCGCCGGCCGTTTGCAAGCGGTGGGCAACGTACTGGGCCGTCTCTTGCGGGTTCAGCAGGCGCAAGAGGCACTTCACGGCCAGCCGCTCTTCCAACTGCGGCAGGTGGTCTAACATCGGCAAGAGGCCCGGCTGGCCGACCAACAGCAGCGTCAGCCCCTGTTGGCCTTCCGGCTGGAAATTGAGCAGCAGCCGCAGGGCTTCCAGGGTGCGGGAGTCGTCCAGCAGATGCGCCTCGTCCACGGCCACGACGGCGTGGCGGCCTTGTTGGGCGTTGCCGGCCAGGAAGCGCTCGATCCGCCGGACGGTCTGTTCGAGGCTGGGAGTCTGCGGCTCCGCCGCGCCGGTCAGCTCGCCGGCCAGGTAGGCCAGCAGCTCTTCGGTGGCCATCTGCGGATAGACGAGGTGTACGAAGGGGCCGCAGGAGTCGCTCAGCATCGCCCGCAACATGCCCACGACCAGCGTCTTTCCCGAGCCCGAGGCCCCGGCCAGAAGCGCGGCGCCCCGCCGGTTTTCCAGGGCGTAGCGCAACTTCAACAGCGCGGCCTGGTGCGACTCGTCGGGGAAGTAGAACCGCGGGTCGCAGCAGTTCTCAAAGGGTTTCTCTTCGAGTTGCCAATAGGATTCATACATGTTCGGCCCTACTCGGGAATGCTACACGAAGTTTTCCGCGACACCGGATTGCCAGACTCCCGACGCCGCCAAACGATCGCCGATCGCGGCCACCTCCTCGGGCGGCGTGAGTCGCACGTTGCGGACCAGCAGCACCGCCTCGATCCCTTGCCGGGCCACGCGCTGCGCCAGCGGATCGAGTTGTCCCAGATCGACCAGGACCAGGTCGTAGTGCTTGCGCAGGGTGGCAAAGGTCTGGCCTGTCGGCAGGGCATCGGCATCGGCGGCCAGCGGACCGCGCAGGGGCAGCACCGCCAGCCCGTCAGCGTGCGATTCGATCACCGCCTCGCCCACCGGCAGGCCCCCGGCTAGGACGTTTTCCCAGCCGGTCTGGGGCAACAGCCCCAGGCGGCGCCCCAGCGCCGGGGTGTCGAAATCGGCGTCGACCATGATGACCTTCAAAGCTGCGCTCGGCCAACCGCCGTGCGGCGCACAAGAGCAAGGTCGTGCAGCCCTCTCCGCGGCGGCTGCCGGCCAAGGCCGCCACGCGGCGTCCCTCCGCCAGCCCGCCAGCCAATCCATCCGCCAGCCGGTCGAGTTGAATCCCCGCGGCCCGGCCAAGTCGCGTGGCCCCGGCCGACCAGGCAAACTGCTCGACTTGAAAGGCGGGCCGGAAGACCTCGCCCAAAGGCAGGATCACGGCCGCGGCCTCGGTCGCCGGCCCTTCGGCCGTCGGCTGCCGGTCGGCCGCGACGGCTTGCGGCTCCACCTGCTCCACGCGCTCGCCGTAGCCTGGGGGTAAAGCGAGGGAAAGGGCCGGGGCCGCCGCCGGATCGTCGCCAGCCCGCACGCCGTAGGCTTCGCCCGCAGGCCACGCCGGCGTTTCTCTGCTCGAGATGGCCGCCGCCCTGCTGCGCTCCGCTTGTCGGTCGAAGGCCTTAATGAAGGCTCGATTGAGCATTGTCATAACTGCCTGGGATGGTGGGCCGCTCAATTCCCCCGTCGAATCGTGCCCTTGCCGGATCGGCCGCGCCGCCATTGTAGCCGGCAGCACCATTGGTCATCGGATTGACCGCCGGGCCGCTCGGACCCGGGTACGGGACATTCGCACTGTTAGACGGGTAGTTGCTGGGCGGATAAGCGCTCGGGAGATTGCCGGGCGAAGGATAGCCAGTCGATGGATAGCCAGTCGATGGATAGCCACTGGACGGATAGCCGCTCGATGGGCTGGCGCTGGTCGGATAGCCGCTGGTCGGACTGGCGCTGGTCGGATAGGCGCTGGTCGGATAGCCGCTGGTCGGACTGGCGCTGGTCGGATAGCCGCTGGTCGGATACCCGCTGGACGGATACCCGCTGCTCGGACTGGCGCTGGTCGGATAGCCGCTCGGCGCACTGACGCCGGCCGGATAGCCGCTCGATGGACTGGCGCTGGTCGGATACCCGCTCGGCGTACTGACGCCGGCCGGACTGGCGTTAGCCGGATAGCCGCTCGATGGAGTGGCCCGAGTCGGATAGCCGCTCGGCGGGTAGTTGTTCGGCGAATAATTATTGAGCGGGTAACCATTCGACGGGGAGGTGTTGGGTTGGCTGCCGCCCGGCGGAAAGTTGTTGGAAGTGGGGTTCGCGTAGGCGTTGGCAGCGGTGTTGGGGTAGGCGGCGCCCGCGCCGGGGAGACCGGCATTCGGATAGCTCGACGGACCGGCTGCCGCGCCGGTGCTCGAGGGAGCCAGGACCGCGCCGCCGCGTGCGTCGGCCGTATAGGTGATCGGCTCGGACGACTTGTTCTGATAGGCCGGAGCAGGACGCGCCGCCTCGTACAGCCCGTTGTGAACCGAAGGCGCCGTGGGCATCATCGGTCCAACCGGCCGGTTAGGGTCGGTTAGAGGCGCCGCTTGCGAGACCGCCGCGACGCTCTGGGAAGGGTCGCTCCAGCCGGTGGTCGCACGATGGGCAGCCGTATCGGCCGCACCGGACGGATTCGGCCAGGACCCGCTGGGATTTCCGCTGCGCCAGGCGCTGGTTGTGTCGGTCGCCGGCGTCCGTGGCGTCTGGCCGCTCCAGGGACGGCTGCCATCCGCGGCCGGAACAGATGCTGGCGGCGTCGGCTGGGCCCCTGGCGGGTTCCAAGCGGCCGCGTCCTGGAGGGAGGCGACGCCCGACGGCGTGCCGTTGTTCGGTGCTGAGGACCGGTTCCCGGTGGGACTGCTATCCGTGGCGCGTGCGCTGTCCCGGCTGAGCGGGACCGGCCAGTTAGAGACCTGGCTGTTGGAACCGTTCCAGCGGGCCGCTTCCGGGCGCTGGGGGCTGGCGATTCCGAGCGCCCGGCGCCGGCGCCTTTCATAAACAAGAAAGGGGCCAGGGCCACCAGCATAAGCACAAGCACGCCGCCGACCAACATATTCGCCGAGAGCCGGGCGCCGACCAGCCGGCTCTCGTGCGGAGCCGGCACGGGCTCTTCGCTGGCAATGGCGGTTGTCTCGGGACCCATGTCGGGCATGCGAGCAAGCACCCGCGGCGGCGGCGATTGGGCAACATAGGCATGGGACCCTGGCGTCGTACCACCGCTCCCGGGTGCCGAACTGGCGGCGGCAGGCCGCAATAAGCCGTCGCCGGGCACCCTGTCCATCCCATCATGCTCGCTCATTCTGGAGTTCCTTTCCCAGAGCAGCCATCTCTTGCCCACGCGCAGGTGGCCAACGCGGCGTTGCACCGTTGGGACAGAGTATCGGTTCCGATTTTAGGGATCTTGAGCATTAGTTCGAGTTTGCCGGAGAAACAAGATGGCGCCATTATTACAGGCTAGATCAACCAGGCTGTAGGGTGGGTCGCTGTGCTCGACCCACGCTACTTATCCTCAGCATTAGGCCCCGGGTGAGCGTCCGGCTGGCTCGGCGGCAGTGCCGATCGCCGCCGCCGGGCAACCGCCTCCTTGAGGAGAAACTCGATCTGCCCGTTGACGCTCCGCAACTCCTGCTGGGCCCAGGCCTCCAACTCCTGGTAGAGCTGCGGACCGATGCGGAGCAGGAACGACTTTCGCGATTTCATACGCGGCCGTTAGCTGTAGAGGGTTCCCGCGTTGACCACCGGCTGGGCCTCCCGCTCACCGCAGAGCACCACCAAGAGGTTGCTTACCATGCTCGCCTTCCGCTCTTCGTCCAACTCGACGACCTGGTTCTCGGCGAGATCCTTCAACGCCATCTGGACCATACTCACCGCGCCATGAACGATCTTCTGTCGGGCGTCGATGATCGCCTCTGCCTGCTGGCGGCGGAGCATCACGCCGGCGATTTCGGGGGCATAGGCCAGATGGGTAAGCCGCGCCTCCTCGATCACCACGCCGGCCTTCCCGACCCGCTCCTGCAACTCCTCCTGGAGCGTCGCGGAAACCTCGTCGACGCTGCTGCGAAGCGTGGGTTCGTTCTCGTTGCCGTGGTCGTAGCAGAAACGATTGGCCAGGTGGCGGACGGCCGACTCGCTCTGGATCTTCATGTAGGCCACGTAGTCCTGCACGTCGAAGCTGGCCTGGGCCGTGTCCTGCACCCGCCAGACCACGACCGCGGCGATCTCGATCGGGTTGCCGCGTTTGTCGTTCACCTTGAGGATCTCCCCGTTGAAGTTGCGGGCGCGGAGCGAGATCCGTTGCTTAGTGTTGAGCGGATTGGTCCAGTGAAAGCCGCTCCGGCGGACCGTGCCCCGGTAGGCCCCGAAGAGCATCAACACCCGGGCCTCGTTGGGCTGCAGCGTGAAGTGGCCAGCGAAGAGAAAGATCGCCACCACGATCACGAAGATGCCGAAGGCGAGGAAATAGAAATTGGGCAGCTCCTGCTTGTTCTGCACGGCGGCGGCCGAAACAATGAAGCCCACGATCAATCCCACGCCCACCAACAGGACGGCGATGTTCAGCACCAGCATCACCCAGCCGTTGGGTACCGAAATCTGTTTCTCCTGACTCATGGTTGGACCTCCCAAGGACTTGGTTTGCCCCGAATTTCCTATCTGTGTCGCCTTTGGCTCCGCGAAAGCGGCGAGTGTCGCCTTTGGCTCCGCGAAAGCGGCGTTATGCTGGATTATTTCGCCACCGCCCGCCTGCTTTCGCGGAGCGAAAGGCGACACTCGCTATGCGGTTTCGGGCGGCCGTCCCGGGAAAAGGGATCTCACCGACGATCGGTTCAACACGACGATCGTGAAAACGCCGAGCACCGTCCCGAATGGAATAAACAAGCACTCGATCGCGGCGACCACGAGACAGTACATATAGTGGGCGCGTCGAGCAAGAAACCTTCCCGCAAGAACGACCACGAGCGCCATACTCCAGCCGATCAGAATGAGCATGGAGGCAATCGCGATCAACAGCCATCCCAGGAACGCCGGTGGTGGCTCGTCTCCCGGCCGGGGATTCATGGCCCCGCTCAGCAGAGCAATGCCAATCGCCAAATGGATGCACGGGAAACAGGCGCAGAGGGCGGTCATCCCGCCAACGACATAGTGGAAGATCGACAACAGCCGAAGGTGTTCCGCATCTTCGTTCATCATGGCTTCCCCTTGGTTGGGACCGTGGAGCTTAATATCGATATTATATCATAACGATATCACTTGGGAATGGCTCTCACTGGATTTTGGCAAAAGCAGGTCCCGCCTGCCGGGCGGGACTTCTCGGCTTCGCCCCGGATTAGTCATGGTTGGACACAAGCCCGAAGCGCAAGCGAGGGACTGCGAACGAGTTACCATCGCTTGCGCTTCGGGCTAATGTCCAAATACAGGGCGCTAGGATGGCGCGTTCCGTGAATTATCCGGCTCTAGGTTCCGTGAAGTCCCGTCCGGCAGACGGGACCTACTTGGGCCACGCCGGCTCGGTGACGCCGCTGCAACCTCCAGCCGCATAACCAGATGCGATTTGCTTGCCAGATCGGGGCGGGACCCGTATCCTGACGGAAAGCTCCTCGTGTACCTCACCAAGACCGTTTCGAGGCAGGTCCATGTTCCGCTCTCTTCGGTTCGCGCTGGTCGGCATCGCCCTGCTCCTGGCGACTGTCCAACCCACCGCGGCCCAGCCGGGTCTTCAGCCGCGAGACTTCGACCACCGCGGTTTCGGCCCGCGGGGGCCCGCCCTGCGTGCTCCGGACCGGCCCGACTTGCCGAACATCCTCTTGATCACGGCCGAAGACCTGGGCTTCTCCGACCTGGGCTGCTACGGCTCGGAGATCCTCACGCCGAGCTTGGACCAGTTGGCCAAGGAGGGCCTGCGGTTCACGCAGTTCTACAATGCCGGACGCGGCTGCCCCTCACAGGCCGCGCTCTTGACCGGGCTTTATTCGCACCAGGTGGCCATGGGCCATGCCAACGAAGACTTCCACAAGCCCGGCTACCGCGGCAACCTGAACCAGAGGGGGGCCACGCTGGCCGAGTTGCTCGGGCAGGCGGGCTACGAGACGCTGATGTGCGGCCAGTGGCAGATGACCTGGCACAATGGTCCCGAGGGCCCCAAGCACACCTGGCCCATGCAGCGGGGCTTCGAGCAATTCTTCGGCACGCTCTCCGAGGCGTCGAGCTATTTCGACCCGATCACGCTGACCCGCGATAACAAGTTCATGAAGGCGGAGGGGCAGTTTTATCTCACCGACGCCATCGCCCAACGGGCGAGCGAGTACCTCGAAGCGGCCGGCCACGCGACCCGGCCGTTCTTCCTCTACGTCGCCTTCAATGCCCCGCACTGGCCGCTGCAAGCCAAGCCGGCCGACCTGGCCCGCTACCAGGGCCGCTATGGCATCGGCTGGGACAGCGTGCGGGAGGCGCGTTGGCGGCGAATGATCGACTACGGCATCGTCCGGGCCGCCTGGCAGCTCTCGCCCCGAGACTCGCGGGTCCCCGCCTGGATCGACGCCCCCAATCGCGCATGGCACGCACGGCGGATGGAGGTCTATGCGGCCCAGGTCGATGCCCTCGACCAGGCCATTGGCCGGATCCTGGAAAAGCTCAAGCAGATCGGCCGGGCCGACAATACGCTGGTGATGTTCCTCTCGCTCAGCGGGGCCAGCGGCGAGGAGCTTACCGCCGCTTGGCAAGCACCGTACCAGATCCCCGACAAGACCCACGCCGGCGGCGCGGTCCAGGTCGGCAACTCGCCCACCTTTCTCCCCGGCACCGAGGACACTTTCCAGAGCTACGGCGTCCCTTGGGCCAACGTCAGCAACACTCCCTTTCGTCTCTACAAGCGTACCGCCTACGAAGGCGGCATCGCCGCGCCGCTGGTCGTCCGCTGGCCGGCCTTGATCCGCACGGGAAAGCGGCTCTCGGCCCAGGTTGCGCACGTCATCGACATCCTCCCCACCTGCCTCGAAGCCGCCGGACAGAAGTACACCGGCGATTATCACGGCTACAAGCTCTTGCCTCTGGAAGGTGAAAGTCTGCTGCCCGTCTTCCGTGATCCGGTCGTCCCGCCCCGCGCGTCCTTTACCCCAGCGCCGACACCACTCGCAACAGCAGGGGGCGAGCCGGGCGTCGTGCTGCGGAACCCGTTGTTTTGGGAGCACGAAGGGAACCGGGCCGTCCGCCAGGGCAAGTGGAAGCTCGTAGCCCGCGCCCAGGGCAAGTGGGAGCTTTACGACCTGGAGGCCGACCGCACCGAGCTTAAAGATCTCGCCGCCGCCGATCCCGCCCGCGTTGCGAGCCTCGCCGAGTTCTACGACGCCTGGGCCAAGCGGTGCCAAGTGCTGCCCTGGGGGCGGAAGTAGTGGCGAGTGACGAGTGGCGATTGACGAGTGGCGAGTGGCGAGTGGTCAGCAACCGTTAGCCCCGGCGGCCACGCCGGCTGCGGAGAAATGGCTTGCGGCCGGAGTTCACCGTTCCGAGCCGGGCCGTTTCGGCCCGGATGTGCGTGGCGCAGGTGTTTAGCGTTGAGAGCATCTATATGCGCAGCCGTTTGCCGCTAATCGTAAAGCGCGTGGCGTCGGCGTTGGCCACCCTGGTAATTGGGTTGGCGTTATGGCGATCGCAATACCCCGGGATGCCTGCAGGTGATTTTTGGCAATCGAAGTACGGGTGGCCGGCATTCTGGGTGCTGCGAACGCTAACTCCTACGACGATCTCGCGAAATCCTCAGCAGCATGTGGCCTATGTTGAAGTCAATGACACCTACGCGGTTATGCCGAGCCATCTGGCCTTCGATCTTGCGGCATGGATTGCCATTGCAGTCGCAACTGGGCTCGTTTCGTGGCGATTGTGTTCATGTCGCGGCCAGTTCAGCCTACGATCGCTTTTCTCCATAACTACAGTGGCAGCAACACTTCTTGCGTGGTGGAGGCTTGAGTTCGTTCGCTGCTCTGTTAACCCTATGCCTGCGTTTAACTGCGCGCCGCTCGCCGAAGCGGAGACCCCCATGCTGCGATTGCTGGGATTTCCACCGGGCGTTTACATTCCCCTGCTCTTGGGCATTGGCTGCCTGATCCTATGCACCATCGACGTGACTTGCTACATCCTCGCTCGGGCGCACAGCCGATGTTGCGATCTGCTGAAGAGGACCGCCAACACTAGCCCGAAGCGCAAGCGAGGGTGAGTCGATGGTTGTGCTTCCCTCGCTTACGCTTCGGGCTACGATCTTGTCGCGTCAAACCCTTCCGGCGGCGGACTACCGACGAAATAGACGTCGCGGTCGGGCCGGGAGCCGGGGGTGTGGATGTCGAGCATCTCCAAGGGCTCGTCGGCGGTGACGAAGCCGTGCGTGGTCCCAGGCGGCAGGCGGAGAAAGTCGCCGGCGGCCAAGGCGTAGGGCCGGCCGTCGAGAATCGCCTTGCCCCGGCCCGAGAGGACATAGTAGTATTCCTCCGCCAGGCGGTGGAAGCTGACGCCGGTCTGCTGGTGCGGAGCGATCGTCACCCGGTAGGCCGTCCCGGCCCCTTCCTCCTGCGGGTCGATGAGCGATTCGAGGACGTAAGGACCCAGCCGCTGTACCCGCGACGGGTCGCCGCAGTGGCGGTGGACCAGCCCCAGGTGCGGTTTCGCCGGCTGGTGAGTTTCAGCTTCCATAGTTACGATCATTGTAGACAGCGACCGGATGTCAAGGTAGGTCGGGCATTCTTGCCCGACCGTATCCGCGGTTCGCGAGACAAGAATGAACGGCGCCGACGGGCAAGAATGCCCGTCCTACCGTTTGATGCGCAGCGGAGCCCGTAGGTTATGCTTTAGCATGACGAAATCCTACGGCAACGCCTGCCTGTCACTCGCCCGTTATGCTGAAGCATAACCTACTGCTGTTATGCTGAAGCATAACCTACACCCCCTGAAACGCATGGTTTATAACGTCGGCATCCTTGGCTTCGGCATGATCGGCAAGGTCCACGCTTACGGCTACCGGAACCTGCCGCTTTACTACGACCCGGTGCCGCTGGAAGCCCGCATTACGCGCGTGGTCACCAGCCGTCCCGAGACCGCCCAGAAAGCGCGGCGGCTCCTGGACGCCGAGGCGGCGGGCACCGACTTCCGCGAGGTGACCGAGAACCCGGCGATCCACATCGTGCATATATGTATGCCCAACGATCGGCACCGCGAGGCCCTGCTGTCGGCCTTGCGGCACCAGAAGCACGTCTACTGCGACAAGCCCTTGGTGGCGACGATGGACGAGGCCGAAGAGGTCCGCCAGGCGCTGGCCGGCTACCGTGGCACCGCGCAGATGACCTTTCAGAACCGCTTTTTTCCCGCCACGCTGCGGGCCAAGCAGCTCATCGACGCGGGGCTGTTGGGCGAGCCGCTGGAGTTCCGCGCCTGCTATCTGCACGCCGGCAGCGCCGACGCCGACGCGCCGCTGCGGTGGAAGCTCACGGCTGCGGCCGGCGGCGGCGTGATCGCCGACCTGGCCAGCCACGTGCTGGACCTCGTGGCCCATTTCCTTGGACCTTTTGCGGCCGTGATGGCCCAGACCAAGATTGCTTATCCCCAGCGGCCTTTGGCCGCCGAGCCGGGCCAAACGGCGGCGGTCGATGCCGAAGACAGTGTGCTGGCGCTGGCGCGGATGCGGTCCGGCGCCGTGGGGACGATCGAGGCGACCAAGTTGGCCAGCGGCACGGAAGACGAGTTGCGGCTGGAGATCCACGGCTCCCGCGGCGCGGTCCGTTTCAACGGCGCGGCCCCGCACCATCTGGAAATCTATGGCAGCGGCGCCGTGGATCATCCGCTGGGCGGCCTGCGCGGCTGGACGCGGATCGACTGCGGCCAACGCTATGGGCCGCCGGCGTCGGGTTTCCCCAGCCCCAAGGCCAGCATCGGCTGGCTCCGCAGCCACGTGGCTTGTCTGGCCAATTTCCTCCAGGCGGTCGCCCAGCGCCGGCCCGCCGAGCCGGGCTTGGAGCAAGGGATCTACGTCCAGCACCTGATGGACTGCCTTCACCGCTCGGCCGACGGCAGGTGTTGGGTCGAGGCTTGAGCGGTAGGTTATGCTTCAGCATCACAGCCGGCAGATGTTATGCTGAAGCATAACCTACTTAGCGGCGACAAGTCGCCGCACTCCAAAATCATCCCCATGAACCTCAAGCGAAAATCTCCCAACCCGGCCGGCGCGGACCGGCCGTTGGCGGTGAACCCGGCCGGGGCGATTCCCGCGGTATTCTTGCGGTCAGCGACGCGGCAAGCCTTGATCTACCGCAAGCGGATCGAGCGTGCGGACCCAGCCCGGCCGGGCGACCTGGTGGCCGTCTACGGGCCGGACCAGACCCTGCTGGGCTATGGGCTGTACCATCCCCGCGGAGAGATCGCCGTGCGGATGCTGTTTGCCGGCCCCGAGCTGCCCGACGAGTCGCGCTGGCGCGAGAAGCTGGCTGCGGCCGTCGCGCTGCGGCGCGATCTTTTGCACCTGGACGATTCGACCAACGCCTGCCGCCTGGTCCACGCCGAGGCGGACGGCCTGCCCGGGCTGGTGGTCGATCGCTACGGCGAGGTGCTCTCCGCCGAGGTTTTCAACCTGGGGATGTATCAGCGGGCCAAGGCGATTCTGGCCGAGCTGGCCCCGCTCTGCGGGACGCGGCACACGCTGGTCCGCCCCAGTCCGCAGTTTCTCAGCCAGGAGGGCGTCCAGCCGCCCGAGCTTGCCTCCCCGGACCTGCCCGAGCAGGTGACGATCCACGAATATGGCACGCGGTTCCGCGTCCGCTTCCAGGGCGGACACAAGACGGGCTTCTTCTGCGACCAGCGGGAGAACCGCAAACGGCTGGCCGAGTTGGCCCGGGGCCGCAGCGTGTTGGACCTCTGCTGTTATACGGGCGGGTTCTCCCTGCAGGCCAAGAAGCTCGGCGACGCCGCCGAAGTGACCGGCGTGGACCTCGACGAGGAACCCTTGCAGCTTGCCAAGGAGAACGCCAATCTCAATCAGGTCCGCATCCACTTCGCCCAGGCCGACGCCTTCCTTTACATGCGCGAGATGCTCCAGCAGGGGCGGCAGTACGACATCGTCGTTCTCGATCCGCCCAAGCTGATCCGCAACCGGGACGAGATCGACGACGGGACCAAGAAGCACTTCGACCTCAACCGTCTGGCGATGCGCCTGGTGCGGCCCGGCGGGCTGTTGTTGAGTTGCTCTTGCTCCGGGCTGTTGTCCGAGGACGAGTTCCTCCGCCTGCTGCGTGCGGCCTCGCTCCAGGCGGGCCCCCTGCTGGCCGAGGCCAAGGCTGATCGCTCCGCGCGTCACGCGGCGCGCCCCTTGCAGATTCTCGCCCGAAGCGGCGCCGCGGCCGATCATCCCGTGGCCGCCGACGCGGCCCATAGCGAGTATCTCAAGGCTGTATGGATGCGGCTGGAATGACGAGCGGCGTGGAGTGAATCAAGGCAGGCCGAGCGCCGCTTTGAGACAAACGTCGATTTGATCCATCGTATCCCGCGAGAGCTTGCCATTATTCCCCCGGCACGAAAGAAATCATGTACGTCAGGCTTTCCAGCCTGACCTGCCTGTCCTGTCAGGCTGGAAAGCCTGACGTACTTTCGTGCCGCGGTAGTAGTATCGAGCACGTCCTGCTGCCGGATGGTGATGACATTCGAGTCGCCACGTTTCATCGCTTGTATTTCTGGTAACTATCCAGCGCGGGATCATTCGCATCGTCTTCGGCCATGATAACGCTCGCGAAGCTATAGAGCCTGGCGGGATCAGGTTCGCTATCGTCATAGAAGAGATGCTTGATTTTCTCGTACGCATCTTTCCGGAGCACGACACATTCCTCACCCACTTCCGGTGGTACGATCCGAACGGGTTTGCCTTCCCGAATGGCCTGTACTTGTTCGTTCGTGAGATTCAGAGGCATCTCCAGATGTCCCCTTTTGCGTCCGTTCCGGCCCGAAGGACAACTTCAGGATTTGCCCGTAGGACGGATTGCTAGTCCGTCCGGAGATTGTGGACGGATTAGCAATCCGTCCTACGGAAGCATCCGTGTTGTTCCCTGTTCCATCCGTGGCTAAGGAACCGCCCGCTCACTGGGCCGGCTTCTCTTCGGTCTTCTTCTCCAAGCGACGTTCCAGGCTGACCGCTGCGCGGAGGCCCTGGTCCTCGAAGGTCAGGCCGAAGTCGACGAAGCGGAAGCCGGCCAACACGGGCGGGGCGGCCGGACCTTTTGGGGCTGGCCGGGATGCCCATAGACCGTCGACTCCATCGTCTGGAACTGTTCATTCCACTGGTAGCGGCCTCCGCCCGGACAGACTAGCTCGGTGTGCCAGAGCCGCCCGTGAACCTCGACCGGGTCTTCCTTGGGGTAGCGTCGCTTCCACTCGTTGAGGATCGGCAGGTTGCCCCAGGCGCGAAGCTGCATCCCGTCCCGAATCTCCCGCGCGGAGAGGTTCATCAGGTACTCGATCGCCTGCTGGTCGACCTGCAAGCCGACGTTGGCTCCCAGCCAGGGGCGGGGCTTCGCCAACGGCCCGGCAGCCTGGCTCTGGCCGCCGTTGCCGACGGGCTTCGCGGCGTCGGCCGGTTGGTCGGCCGGCTCCTTGGCCTTGGCCCGGGCGATTTGCCGGTCGAGGGCCCGATGGAGCAGGTCTTCGCGGAGCGTGAGGATCAGGGCGTCGCCGGAAGCCGAATAGTAGAGGGCCAGCTCGCCCGGCGGGCCCCCCGACGTTCGCGCGCGATCGGTCGGCGAAACCTTGACGTAGGGCTGATCGTGGTAGCTGAGCGTGTCGTAGCGGACCATCCCCGGCGACGACTGCTCGATCCAGGTCCGCGCGCCGGCCAGAAAGGCCGCCAGCTTCAGGCCGTTGGAGACGTCGATTTGCACGGCCAGAGGCAGGCGTCCGAGGTTCTGCTCCAGGAACCGGCCACGCTCCTGGTCCTTCTGCTTAGCCAACTCCTGCCAGAAGGGATCGGCGTCGGCGTAGATCGCCAGCGAAGAGCCGATCCAGCCCAGCGACGCGCCGTGGATCATCGACGCCAACAGATTGCCGTAGTTCTGGAACATGGGCGACTTGGGGTCCAGGGCGAGGATGAAATGGACCCTTGCCCCGTGCGGGTCGCCGGCATTGGGAGCAAACTTCCCGCCCTGGGAAATGGCGGCCAGCTCGCGGTACTCCGAGCCCAGGATCAGCGGCATCACGCTCAAATCGGCGGCCAGCTTACTGTCGCGGAGCGTGAGGCGCAAGGCGATCGGGTCGAAGGCCCAGCTCCAGTTTCTCTCGTACCCGTCGCGCCAGAGGTTGTAGGCTTGGGCCTCGCTCGTGGTGACTTCCTCCAGCGGCATTTCGGCGATGGGCGTCAGGAAGGCGAGCGTGCCCAGGGTCGATAAGGTCACGCCCTGCTCGGTGAGCGTCAGCTCTCCGGCCGAGGCGGTTGCCAGGTCGGTGTAGATCGGCCCCGGCTTGAGGCCGGCGTGGCCGCCGGGGCTAACGGAACCGCCTCCGTGGACCAGGGCGTCCGCTTGGGATGCCTGAAGCTCGGCCAGCACGGCGGCGTCGCGGGTGCGGCGGGAGTTGGCGATCCGCCACTTCGGCCCGCACCAGCGGCGGATGGTGGCGTCGCTGAGGAAGACCAGGCCCGTTTCGTCCGCATGGCCCCGCGGGTAGCGGTTGCGGAAGAAGACATACTCCGGCAACGAGGCGATCGAGGGCGACTTGCCGCTTTGCACTTCGGCCAGCCGCTGCAACTGGTATGGGGAATTGGTCACGACCACCACGCTGTTGAGCCGGGCCACGTAGCTGGAAATCCGCCGGTCGGGCGAGCGGAATCCCCGGTAGCTCACGCCGCCCACTTCGCCCTTGATCGGTTGGGCCTCCTGGTCCTTGGCCGCCGCCATGCCGACTTGAGCCAGGATCAGGTTCTCCAGCACGACCGGCCGGGGGCTTTCAAACAGCACGGCAACATCCGTGCCCGTGGGGAAGTAGGTGTCCGAGCCGGTCAGCGCCACGCTGCGGACCAGCCTCGGTCCGAGCAGCCGCGAGGCCTCGGTCATCGACAGGCCAAGCTGCCGCTGGTAGCGCTGTTCGGTTTGCGCGTCCTCCGCGCGGGGATCGGCCATTCGCAGCACGGGCACGCCCTGGCGCGAGGCCTCGTCGGCCACCCGCACCGCCGCCTGGAAACCGGCGAAGAAGACCGCGTGTTGATCGGCGGGGATCGCGGCCGCCAGGGGATCAAGCTCCGGCTTGAGGTCCTTGATGCGGTCCTTCCAATCGATCTGGCGGATGGTGATTCCCTGGAGCGAGTCGATCTTGACACTGCCTTCCTGGTGGGCCCGACCCGGCGGGAGCTGCCGGTCGAGCTGTAGGTTCTCGCTCATGGCGCGGCCGCCGGAGAACAGATCGTAGGTGTGGCCAAAATCGTCCCGCTGCTGGAAGCCGGGGACTGCCATCGGCGATCCCGGCACTGGGTTTTGTCCCAGGGCCAGCTTCGCTTCCTTCACCTGATGGCGAAACCAGGCCCCGCCGGGGATGTCGCGGGCCAGCAACTCTTCGTAATGCGACTCTTTGGCGTTAAAGAACGCCTGCCGGGCCTCCGATTGGGCCTTGGATGCAGGGATTTTGAACCGCGCGCCGACCATCCCGCTCCAATCCTGCTTGGGGGCGAAGAGCCGTCCGGCGACGTCTTGGCCGGTCTTGGGAGTACGGACGAAGATCGCGCTTCCCTGGACCGCGACCGTTCCCCCCCTCCAGCGCCGGCCGGGGAACTGGGTCATTTGGACATACGCTTCGCCGTCGCCGTCCAGAACGGCGTAAGGGACCATCGCTTCGCCCGATTGGCCCCATCGCCAGTCGACCACCGTATCCCAGTGGTCCGGAAGGCTTCCTTCTGTAAGCTTCAGATCGCCGATCGGGACCCGGTAGAAGGCATCGTCGCCCGCGGCCACGGCGGCCCAGGACAGCACGGCCAGGGTGAGACAGGTCAGTAATCTTGACATAAGACGCTCCTTTCGGCCGCCCCCTGGGGAGCGGTCATGAAGAACCTTTGGGCCCGGCCGAGAAATAACTTCCGCCTGTAGGGAACGCCCTCCGTGGCCTTCCGTGGCGAACGCTGGGCGACGCTTCTCCGAACGCCCGGAACGCCACGGAGGGCGTTCCCTACAGACCGATCCGAATGGCGACAACCGTAAACCTTTATAACGCCCGGCACGCTCGCGTAGAATCACCGCGGGGGATTCTCTCAAGATACTCGTAGGACGGATTGCTAATCCGTCCACGATTTCCGGACGGATTAGCAATCCGTCCTACGGGCGAAGATCCCCCTCATCCCGACCCTCTCCCGGAGGGAGAGGGGGACTCAACGGGCTGGGCAGGCTCGCTGGCGGCGTCGTCTTCCCGGGGCGGCGGCGGCAGACGGGAGAGGATCATGCCGGCGATGGGACGGTCGGCGGTCTTGTCGCCGGCGGCGGCGTAGTCCGCGGGGCCGCGCTGGTGGAGAGGGCCGGAGACGTTGGCCGACGTGGACCAGCCGATTGGCCCGGCGCCGGGCTGGCTTTCGTGCTCCGGCCCCCAATAGGTCTTCCAGGCGTCGAACGTCATCTCTTTGGACGGGCTGTCGTCAAGCTGCTGAATCCGCCAGAAGATGAGAAAGCCAGGGTAACTGTTCTGACGGCCGTCCCAGGAGATGGCCGCCAGACAGTCATCACCGCTGGCGAAGGTGACTTGCTCTACCAGCGGTGACTTGGCCGATCCGAAGAGCATACTCTGGGCGCACTGGATACGGCAGCGCAACTGGTGCGGAGCGTATTCGCTGCGGGCCAACCGGCAGAGCCCGCCGCGGAGATCGGCCGTCAAATGGTCGAGCTGCAAGCGGACGCCCTGGCCCGGGCGGGGTGATTGCTCGCCGCCCTCGGCCGAGAAGAGCCGTTCGGTGGTTGCCAGGAGGCCGTTGTTCCAAGACAACTCGATGGGCTGCGGCCCGTCGGACTTGAGAAAGGTGGCCTCGCCCCGGGCAACGCAATCGGCCAGAACCAGCGAGGCCGGCTCCGGCAGGGCTTCGTCGCCGATCACCGGGTCCATACCCGGGGAGCCCAAGACGCGGACGAAGGCCACGTCCGGATGATAGGCCGTCTGCTGGTTCGAGGCGTTGCGGATGGTCAGCCAACAGCGGTTGAGCTTCAGCGACTGGCCCGGCGAGAGCTGGACCAGCGACCAGTTCTCGGCCGCCACCAGGCGGGGGACTTCCAGTTCCAACGAAAGATCCTGGAGCGTGAGTTCGCCGCCGGACAGGCGGATCATGCTCCGCGGGCACTTGGCCGGGTCGCTGCCGTCGGGCTGGAAGACGATCCGCGGATGGAACCCCTCGCCCACGCGGATCGTGACGCCCGAACTGGATACCTGGATCGGCCTCTCTTCTCGGCGCCCATTGAAACAGATTTCGATGGTTTCGCCGGAGCGGGCCGCCGCGCAGGCCAAGGCCAGGGTGCGGAAGCGTCGTGGGCCGAACGGGGGACCCGCGGCGTCGTCGAGCTCGGCGGTCCCCGTGACCACCAACGGTGCCACGGTCGGCGGCGGTGTTGCCTGGCCCGCTGTTGGCGATTCCGCCGTGGGCGATTTGCGGGCCGGGTCTTTCAACTCCGCCGCTGGCGAGGGCGCCCCGGCCGGCAGTCGTTCGTCGTTAGGCTGGGGGGGGGCGGCAGTCGCCTTCACGTCCGGCGGGGCCGTCAATCCCGGCGAGACGTCTTCCCCCGCCGTGCGTGCGGTGGTCCCCTCAGGCGACAGCCCATCGCCGTCAGGCCGTGGGGACACGGTCGCCTTGGGTGGATTCTCGACCGACGGCACGACAGGCACGCTCGCCACCGGGCCTCCCGTAGGCTTCGCCGCGTGGCTGGCTTGTGGACTCCGTGGGGAATCTCCGGACGCCGGGCGGTCCGGTCGCCGATCGCCGGGGACAACGGAAGCGGAAACCGGACGGGCGGGCGGCTTGGCCAAGGGAGTTGCAGGGCTCGGCTTCCGCTGGCCGAGAGTACTCTTGGCAGCAGGCGAGTCGCCCGGCGAGGCAAGTGTTTGCGATTCGTCGGATCCCAAAGGCAGCCCGGGTGGGGAACCGCCCGAGGTCCCGGCGAGAGACCAGACTAGCTGCAAGACCAGCACCATTCCGGCCAGGGCGGCAATCGGCGCTAACCAGGGGAGGTGCTTTTCGACGAAGCTGGCCTGGGACGGCCTGGGCGTAATCCAGAGCGTCTGAGCGGAGCCCAGGGGCTTGAGCCCCGCCACCTCGGCCAAGGAAAGAAGGGCGAAGATCAGCTTGGCCGGGTCCTGGTAGCGGCGGTGGGGATCCTTCGCCATCATCTTCCGCAAGACCCGCGATACCTCTTCGGGGAGGTTGGGGCGGGCGGCGCGGATGTCGGGCGGGTCGTCGCCCTGGTGCTGCAAGAGCTTCTGCAGCACGGTCCCCTCGGGGAACGGCGGGCGGCCGGAGAGCATGTAAAACAGCGTGCAGCCCAGCGAATAAATGTCGCTTCGCACGTCGGCGTTGCGGGGGTCGCGGGCTTGCTCGGGGGAGATGTAGTCGAAAGTGCCCAGGGTCACGCCGCTGGCGGTCAGGTCCACCGCCGAGTCGTCCATCTTCTGCAGGCGTGCCAGTCCCATGTCGATGAGCTTCGCCCGGTTGTCGGGCGTGATCAGCACGTTGGACGGCTTGATGTCGCGGTGGACCACGTTCCGCCCGGCCGCGTGCGCCAAGGCCTCGGCAACCTGAAGCGTATAGCTGACGGCCTCGGCCAGCGGCAAGGGACCCCTCTGCTCGACCAGCGAGCGGAGGTTGACGCCCTCGACGTACTCGAAGGCGATGAACGGCAGACCGTTGTCCTCGCCGACATAATAGACTTGCACGATGTTGTCGTGGTTCAGCCGGGCCGCATTGCGGGCCTCGTTGCGGAACCGCAGCAGCGTTTCCGGTTCGGCCGCCTGCTCCCGCGTCAGGACCTTCAGGGCAACAGGCCGTCCCAGGCCCGTATTGATTGCCCGGAACACTTTCCCCATCCCGCCGCCGCCGACGTACTCCCGCACCTCGAAATGGCCCAAGCGACTTCCCGGCACAAGATAGGCAAGACTGCTATGGGGGGCAATCGCGGCAGGAGGGGAAGGACCTAGCGGAGGCCGATTCGAGATCACCGTCGGCTCGTCGGTCGGCGCAGGCAGATTCGGCTCGCGGAACTCGCCGCTCGACGAACTCTCCGGGTGTTGCACAGATGAGGACTGCACTTGGCCGCCGTCCCTCTCAAGGTTGAGACCATTACACACGTAGGTTATGCTTTAGCATAACACCTTACCCGATAATAGGTTATGTTATGCTGAAGCATAACCTACGGTGCCCCTCGGAGAAAAGCCATGAACCGCGACTGAGAAGATGCTATTCTAATCCGGCGATGGGTTCACGTCAAACGAGTTGCCGCGCGGGGCAACCGGATGCCTGGTGTCTAAAGCCATACATACCAGGAGCTTGCGCGACGGCACGTGGCACGGGCATCTTGCCCGTGTTTCGCATCCCACGGGCAAGATGCCCGTGCCACGGATGTGCGACGCCCCATCAATCGGGGTTGTTCAGCAGCCAGGCGAGGATGCCCTTCTGCACGTGCATGCGGTTGGCCGCCTGCTGGACGACGACGCTCTGCGGGCCGTCGATCACCTCATCGGTGACTTCTTCGCCGCGGTGGGCGGGCAAACAGTGCATGAAGACGGCCCCCTTCTGCGTGTGCGACATCAACTGCACGTTGACCTGGAAGTCGCGCAACTCGCGCCGACGCCGGTCGGCTTCCGCCTCCTGGCCCATGCTCGTCCAGACGTTGGTATAGACGGCCACCGCGTCGCGGACGGCTTCCGCCGGGTCGTCGGTCACCAGCATCTCCAGCTCCGGCACTTCCCGCCGCAAGCGGTCGCAATAACCTCCGTCGAAGCGGTAGGCCGAGGGCGTGGCCATGACAAACCGCATGCCCAGCTTGCCGCAGCCCATCGCCAGGCTTCGGGCAACGTTGTTGCCGTCGCCGATCCAGGCCAGGGTGTGACCCTCCAGCCGTCCGACCAGCTCGTGGATCGTGAACAGATCGGCCAGCGCCTGGCAGGGATGCGCGTAGTCGGTCAACCCATTGATCACCGCGCAGGAGCAGTATTGGGCCAGGCTGACAACCGTCTCGTGCTTCTTGGCCCGGACCACGATCACGTCGGCATACTCGCTGAGCACGCGGCCGAAGTCGGCCATGCTCTCGCGGCGGCCGAAACCCACGTCGTCGCCGAGAAACATCGCGCTGCCGCCGAGGTGGGCGATGCCGGCCTCGAAGCTCACCCGGGTCCGTAGCGAGGGCTTCTCGAAGAGCATGGCCATCACCCGGCCGGGCAGGAGCGGCTCGCGAAGCCCTTGGGCAAACTTGGCCTTGAGGTCTTCGCTGATGGAAAAGATGCGTTCGATTTCCGGTCGCGTCAGGTCGCCCACGCTCAATAGATGTCGCATCGCCACGTCCTTCTTCTGGTGGCCGAAAGGAAAAGAGGACAGTCCCCATTTGTGCGAAGCACCCTTCGGGCCGTTCCGGCAAATGGGGACTGTCCCCTTGTTCCGCGGCCGTCAGGCGGCCTGGGCTTTCAACACCTCGTCCAGGATGTCGCAGCCCTCGTGCACCTGCGATTCCTCGAGCGTCATCGCCGGCAGCAGGCGGATCACGGTCTTGTGCGTGCAATTGATCAACAGCCGCCGCCGGAGGCACTCCTCGACGGTCGGGCGCCTTCGATGGCCAGCTCGACGCCGATCATCAGGCCCACCACGCGGACCTCGCGAATGATGCCGCACTCCCCTTGCAACCGCGTGAGCCGCTCTCGGAAGATCTCGCCCAGCCGGCCGGCCTTTTCCAGCAGCTTTTCCCGCTCGATCATCTCCAGCGCGGCCACTCCGGCGGCCGCGGCGACGGGGTTGCCGCCGAAAGTGGCCGCGTGCATGCCCGGCTTGAGACTTGGGGCCAGCTCGGGCTTGACCAACATCGCCCCACCGGCCAGCCCGCCGCAAACCGCCTTGGCCAGCGTCATCACGTCGGGCGTGACGCCGAAATGCTGGTAAGCGAACCAGTGGCCGGTCCGCCCGCAGCCGGTCTGCACCTCATCGAAAACCAGCAGGATCTTCCGCTGGTCGGCCAGCTTCCGCAGGCCGGCGAGGAAGCCTTCGGGCGGGATGCGTATGCCGCCTTCGCCTTGGATCGGCTCGATCAAGATCGCGCCGGTCTCGTCGTCGATCGCCCGGGCGACGGCGTCCAGGTCGCCGAAGGGGCAATAGACGAAGCCGGCCATCAGCGGCCCTAGGCCCTGGTGGTACTTGGGCTGGGCGGTGGCGGTGATCGAGCCCAGGGTGCGGCCGTGGAAGCCGCCGTCGAAGGTGATGATCTTGTAGCGGCGCCCGTCGGTGTGCAGGCGGACCAGCTTGATGGCCGCCTCGTTGGCCTCGGTGCCGGAGTTGCAGAAGAAAGCCTTGCCTCCGAAGCTGCGTTGGCTGAGGGCCTTGGCCCATTGGCCCTGGACTTCGGTATACCAGGTATTGGGCACGTGGATCAGCTTGCCCAACTGCTCCCGCACCGCCTCGACCACCGGCCCGGGGCAATGGCCCAGCAAGTTGCACCCCCAGCCGGGGAAGAAATCGAGGTAACGGACGCCCTCGCTGTCCCAGACGTAGGACCCCTCACCGCGGACCAGCGAGACCGGAAACCGCGCGTAGTTCGCAATCACGTACTGATCGAACAGTTGCGCCGTTTCCTTGGAACTGAGCGAGCCCACGGGTCTTCTCCTTGCGATCGTCAAAAAAATAAGTTCACCAGCGGAAGCCATCAAGACAACGGGTCGGCAGGCGGGGTTCGCGGGCGTCAGGCCGGTGGGTGATTGCGGACGATCTCGGTCCCCACGCCCTTACTCGTGTAGATCTCCAAAAGCAGCGAGTGCCGCAGGCGGCCGTCGATGATGTGTACCTTGTGGATGCCCTTGTCCAGCGTATCCAAGCAGGCCTGGACCTTGGGGATCATGCCCGACTCGATCGTGCCGTCGGCGATCAACTCCCGCGCTTCCTCGGCGGTCAGCGAGTGGATCAGCGAATCGGGGTCGTCCTTATTGCGGCGCACTCCGTTCACGTCGCTGAGGTAGATCAGCTTCTCGGCCCCCAAGGCCTGGGCGACCGCGGTGGCCGCCGTATCGGCGTTGACGTTGTACTTCCGGCCGTCCTTCCCCATGCACATTGAGGGAATCACGGGCACGACGTTCTGGCGGTAGAGCCCGCGGATCGTGTCGCCGTCGACGCGGGTGACCGTGCCCACGTGCCCCAGGTCCACCGGCTGCCCGTCGGGACCGTCGAGCTGCAGCCGCTCGCCGAAGAGCACGTTGGTCGTGCGAAAGTTCAGGGCCTGGGCCTCGCCGCCAAGGTCGCGGATCTGCTGGCTGATGCTCTCGGAGGTCTGATAGGCCAGGATCTCTTCGACGATTTTCAAGGTAGCGTCGTCCGTGTAGCGGCGGCCTTGGACGAACCGCGGTTCCAGGCCCGCCGCGCTCATCGCCCGGCTGATCGCCGCGCCGCCGCCGTGGACGACCACCGGCCGCATGTCGACCGACTCCATGAACAGCACGCCCAGGAGCAGGTGGGTCATGGACCGCTGATTTTCCATCACACTGCCGCCCAGCTTGATCACCGTGACTTTGCCGCGGAACTGGCGAATCCACCGCAGGGCCTCGACCAGCACGTCGGCTTTCTCGATCGCTTCTTTTTCTTTCAACGGCAAAGTCATCTGCTGGACACGGCACCCCCAGGCTAGGGCTCTGGACACCGGGAAAACCCCATATTGTAACTCGCGCCCCTTCTCTGTCAACGGACCCAGGAGGGCGGCCGGGGGTGGCGGGGGAGTGAAGGAGTCGTTATACTTCGGAGCCCTGATGGCCCGGCTCCCCGGTATAATCAATGGCCGTGCCTCTGGTCGCCCCTTTCCCCTCATTCCGTTTTCGCCCTATGAACGACATGAAAGTCTTCAGCGGACGCGCCAACCAGGACCTCACCAACCGGATCTGCGAATACCTTGGCATCTCGCCGGGCCGGATCCTCTTGGGAAACTTTCCCGACGGTGAGATTTCCTGCAAGATCGAACAGGACGTCCGCGGCCGCGATGTGTTTCTCCTTCAGCCCACCTGTCCTCCGGTGAACGATAACCTGATGGAGCTGTTGATCATGATCGACAGCTTCAAACGGGCCAGCGCCGAGCGGATCACTGCCGTAATTCCCTATTTCGGCTATGCCCGCCAGGATCGCAAGGATGAAGGCCGGGTGCCCATTACGGCGAAGCTGGTCGCCAACCTGATTACCCGATCGGGGGTGGACCGGGTGTTGGCCATGGACTTGCACGCCCCTCAAATTCAGGGTTTCTTCGACATTCCCGTCGATCATCTCTTTGCCGCACAGGTCCTCGACGGACATTTCAAGAACATGTGCCTAAAGTCGGACGAGATTACCGTCGTCAGCCCGGACGAGGGGAGCATCAAACGGGCTTTGAGCCACGTTCGCGACCTGCAAGCACCGCTGGCGATCGTCGATAAACGCCGGTTCGGCACGGAGACCAAGCAGGCCCACCTGATTGGCGGGCCGATTCTGGGTAAGACGGCCCTGATCTTCGACGACATGATCAGCACGGCCAGCTCGATTTGCGGTGCGGCCCATCGCGTCAAGGAGGCAGTGCCGGCAAGATCTACCTGGCGGCGACTCACGGCCTGCTGGTCGGCGACGCGATCACGCGGATCGAAGAAGCACCCGTCGAGGGGGTTTTGATCACCGACACGATTCCCTTGCCGCCCGAGAAGAAACTTGCAAAGATCCAGGTCTTGAGTGTAGCCCCTCTTTTGGGCGAGGCCATTAAGCGGATTCACCGCAACGAATCGGTCAGCCGGCTGTTTAATTGACATGGGGTTGAAAATTCCTGCGATTGGTGCAAAATAACTAGTTTCCGTTACCGAGTATCGAGGATCTCATGGCGGAATCCCTGAAAACCGAGCTCCGCGCCAGCCGCGGCAAGCGAAATGCCAAGCGGATGCGAATTGCCGGATCGGTCCCGGCCGTGCTTTATGGGCATGGAATGGAGAACCTTTCCTTGTCGGTGGCGGCCGAGGAACTGCAGGCCGTCCTGCGGCATGGCGCCCGGGTGGTGACGTTGACGGGTGCGGTGGACGAGAAGGCTTTCGTCCGCGACATGCAATGGAATACCTGGGGCACGCGAGTCCTGCACGTCGACTTCACGCGGATCTCGGAACATGAGATGGTGGAAGTCACGGTAAGCATCGAGCTGCGGGGCGAAGCAGCGGGCCTCAAGGAGGGCGGGGTCGTCGAGCAGTTGATGCACGACGCCCGCATCGAGTGTGAGGTGATGGCCATCCCCGAGCGGCTGCTGGTGAACGTGAACGGTCTGAAGCTCAACGAGCAAGTCAAGGTCAGCGACCTGGAGTTGCCGCCGACGGTCCGCGTGCTGGGCGACGCGGAGGCGGTGGTGGTCCAATGCGTGGTGCCGGCCGAGGCTCCGGAGGAAGAGGCCGCAGCGGGCGAGGGGGTGGAGCCCGAGTTGATCGGCCGCAAGGCCGAGGAGGAGGGAGAGGCGGAGTAATCGTTCACCCTGCGGCGAGACGATGAAGTTGGTCGTGGGACTGGGAAACCCGGGCCGCCGGTTCGTGGGGACGCGGCACAATATCGGCTATGCCGTGCTCGCCGAACTGGGACGCCGTTTTGGCATCGGCAAGCCCAAGGCGCGGTTCCAGGGCGAAGTGATGGAGGCCGAGTTGAACGGCCAGCGGGCCCTGCTGCTGAGCCCAACAACCTACATGAACCTCAGCGGGGGCAGCGTCCTGGAGGCGCGGGACTTTTACAAGCTGCAACACGAGGACCTGCTGATCCTCTGCGACGATCTGAACTTGCCCGTGGGCAAATTGCGGATCCGGGCACAGGGATCATCGGGCGGGCAGAAAGGCCTGGAAGACATCATCCGCAGGCTGGGAAGTGAGGCGTTTCCCCGACTGCGGGTTGGCATTGGCACGCCGCCTCCCGGCTGGGACGCCGCCGACTTCGTCCTGGCCCGCTTTACGGCGGAAGAACAACCTCCGGTCGACGAAGGGGTCCGGCGGGCGGCTGAGGCGGCGGTCGTCTGGGCTTGCGAAGGGGTTGCGGTTTGCATGAACCGCTACAATTGAATCACGCAGAAGCACGAGGAGTGAAGTCTTGGCATCCTACGTTTACGAGGGGATGATGATCCTCGATTCCAACCGCTACACCCGCGATCCGGCGGCGGCGGCGGCCCAGGTCGCGGCGATCATCGAGGAGGCCGGCGGAGAGGTCCTGGTGAGCCGTCTTTGGGAGGAGCGCCGACTGGCCTACCCTCTTCGAGGACACCGCAAAGGGACCTATTGGCTCACCTACTTCCGCTTGGACGGTCCCAAAGTGGCGGAAATCCGCCGCCGCTGCTACTTGAGCGAGAACATTCTGCGGGTGTTGTTCCTCCGCGTCGATCCGCGGTTGGTCGATATTCTCGTCGAGCACGCCCGCACCGGCCAGGTGGTCACCACCATTGCGCCGCCCGAGCCGGAACGACCGCCGCACCCGGCGGCGGCCGTCGTGGTCGATGAGGCCGTGGTGGAATGGGCGGGCAAAGAAAGCGAAGACGTTTGAATCGTGAAGTCATTCTTTCGCGGATCCCAAGACGCAGGAGTTGGGCATCATGGCAAGTTACAACCGTGTGATCTTGGTGGGAAACCTCACCCGCGATCCTCAGGTCCGGTACATTCCCAGCGGCACGGCGGTCTGCGACATCGGCCTGGCCGTGAACGACCGGGTGAAGACCGCCGCCGGCGAATGGGTTGACCAGGTGACTTTCATTGACGTGACGCTCTGGGCTCGTACGGCCGAGGTCGCCAGCGAGTACCTCAGCAAAGGCTCGCCGGTGCTGATCGAGGGCCGGCTGAAGCTGGATACCTGGGAAAAGGACGGGGAGAAGAAGTCGAAGCTGCGGGTGGTCTGCGACCGGATGCAGATGCTCGGGACGCGGCAAGGCGGGGGCGGGGGCGGGGGCGGGGGTGGCAGTGGGGGCGCGGCACGCAGCGCTCCGCAAGGCCGGCCCCACGGAGGCGAGGCCGACTACGGCCAGGAGGCCCCCCCCGACGATTACGGGCCTCCCCCGTCGGCCCAGGAGCCGGAGCCCAGCCAGGGCGGCCAGGGCGATGATATTCCATTTTAGGTAATCCCTAATGGGTTTTGACAAACGTCAAGACTCATCAGACGAGAGTGGAACAGAACCTCCAAGGGAACAGCAGTCATGACCAAAGCCAATCCACGAGGCGCGAAGCCTCGTCGTTTCAAGCGGTTGCCCGAAGGAGAGCACGGCGGCATCGAGCTCCTGCTGGTGCAGCCGGTGGACCACCTCGGCAAGCAGGGCGACGTGGTCGAAGTCAAACGCGGCTTCGCCATGAACTACCTCCTGCCGCAGGGGCTGGCCACCATCGCCACCGAGCACCACAAGCGGATGGTCGAGAAGCACAAGGCGCGGCTGGCGGAGATCCAGAAGGCGCGGCTGGCCGGCTTGCAGGCGATGGCCCACGACTTGAGCCGCCAGAGCGTGACCATCGAGGCCAACGCCAACGACGAGGGCCACCTCTACGGCTCCGTCGGCGCGGCCGAGATCGTCATTGCCTTGAAGCGCAACGCGGTGACGATCACCGCCGACCAGGTCCGGCTCCAGGGTCCGCTCAAGGAGTTGGGGCTATACACGGTCAAGGTCCACCTGGGCCACGAAATCGAGGCCGACATCAAGGTCTGGGTCGTTCCCACGGTCGGCGACGAGCCGCCGCAACCGGCTCCCGCCGCGCCGGTCGAGCAGCCCAAGCAGGCCGAAGGGTGATGGAAAGAGACGGTCAGCTTTCAGCAATCAGCTTTCAGCGATCAGCTATCAGACGGAGAAAGAAAATCTCTTCCGGCTGATCGCTGACGGCTGATCGCTCATCGCTCAAGAACGTGGAGGTCCTCATGTCCGCTGCAACCGATCGCCCCACCCGCCGCCGTTTCCTGGGTTGGGCCGGCGCCGGGGCCGCCTCACTGGCCGCCGGCTTTGCCCACGCTGCCGACACTCCCGCGGAATCGCCCGCTGCGGCCGGCAAGCCGACCGCGCCCCGCTTCTCGCTGGGCGTGGTCTCCTATACCTTCAAGGACTTCTCTTTGGAAAAAGCCCTGGCGATGACCAATCGCGTGGGGCTCAAGCACATCTGCTTGAAGTCCTTCCACCTGCCGCTGGACAGCAAGCCCGAGGAGATCGCCCGGGTCGTCAAGCGGGTCAAGCAGGCGGGGCTGGATCTCTATGGCGGCGGCGTGATTTACCTGCACAGTCCGGCCGAGGTGCAACAGGCCTTCGATTATGCCAAGGCCGCCGGCATGGGGTTGATCGTGGCCGCGCCGCTGCCGGAGTTGTTGCCGCTTCTGGACGAGAAGGTCCGGGCCTACGACATCCGCGTGGCGATCCACAACCACGGCCCGGGCGATAAGCTCTTTCCCACCCCGGAGAGCGCATACCGGAAGGTCGAAAAGCTGGACCCGCGCCTCGGGCTCTGCATGGACATCGGGCACACGGTCCGCGCCGGCGTCGATCCGGTCCGCGACGCCCGGCGGTTCGCCGATCGGCTGCTGGACGTTCACTTCAAGGACGTCTCGGCGGCTTCGCCCGCCGGCCAATGCGTGGAACTCGGCCGCGGCGTGATCCCGATCCCCCAGTTCCTGCGGGCCCTCATCGAGACCGGCTATTCAGGCAAGCTGGGCTTCGAGTTCGAGAAGGACTCCAAGGATCCCCTGCCCGGGCTGGCGGAATCCGTCGGATATGCTAACGGGGTGCTGGCCGTGATTAAGTAAGCGTTCACGGGCCGCGTTATAGTAGCAGGCACACTCCGTGTGCCGTCGGCTCAAACGGGCACCCGACAAGGCGGACGGCACACGGAGTGTGCCTGCTACTTTCCAGATTGTGAACGCTTACGGTGATTACCAGCCCGACCGCCGGTTGCTAAAGCGGAAAATGTAATAGAGCAGGGTCAGCAGGGCCTGCAGCGTGGCAGCGACGTAGGTCAGGGCCGCCGCGTTGAGCACGCGGTTGACATAGACCATCTCCTGCGGGCTGACGATCGCCAACTCGACCAACTGCGCTTTCGCCCGCGAGCTGGCGTTGAACTCCACCGGCAGGTTGACCAACTGGAAAAGAACGTCCACGCCGAAAAGCGCCAATCCGCCCAAGACCAGCAGATGGCCCAGGGGGGACCGGACGCTCAGCATGAGACCGATTATCAACAAGATGATGCCGCCTCGACTGCCGAACCCGGCCACGGGCACGGCCGCATTGCGGATCACCAGCGGGGCGTAGTGGCGGGCATCTTGCAGGGCGTGGCCCGACTCGTGCGCGGCAATCCCCACCGCCGCCAGCGATTGGCTCTGGTAGACCTCCTCACTGAGCCTCAGCACCCGGTCGCGAGGATCGTAGTGGTCGCTCAACTGCCCGGGGATCATCTGGATCTCAACGTCCTGCAGACCGGCCGAATCGAGGATGTGCCGGGCCGCCGCCGCCCCGCTCAGCGGCGCGGCGATCCGCTGCGCTTCCGCATACGTCGACCGGACGCGATACTGCGCCCAGAAGGCCAGCAGCAAGGCGGGCAAAATGGCGGCGAAGTAGTACGGGTCGAAAAAGAACATCCCGCTTCTCCTCGTTTTCGGTCTTGCGCGGCGCCTCAACGGGCACTTTCTCGCCGAAAAATGGACCCGTCCCCGACGCCTCCGTCAACGCTACGTTGTATTGTACGTTGCAAGCAAGAGGCCGGTTCCAGCTATGGGGCAGTAGAACCCCTGCTATAGATGTATTACTGCGGCGAATTCTGTTCCTTCGCCGTGCCAGCGGGGCGGTTCTTCCAACCTCGAGCGCGGTTTCAGACGACATAACGCTTGACACATATAGCGCACGTGCTATAAATTGGCTATGTGGGAAGTGGAATACACGGACGAATTCGGCGCATGGTGGGATCAACTTGATGGCACGAGATTTCCGTGAACTTGAGGCTAAGATGCCGCCGGAATCGCTCGCGCGCGAAGGTGCGTGCGAAGGAGATGATGGCGGAGATGCTGCTAGCGCAGGTAAGAAAAGCGGTTGGCCTGACCCAGGAGGAGTTGGCAGCATCGCTTGGGATCAGGCAGCCAACGCTCTCGCGGCTGGAGTCGCAGAACGACATGCAGATCAGCACGCTGCGGTGCCTGATCCAGGCGCTGGGCGGACAGCTCGAGATCATCGCCCACATGCCCGGCGGCGACATCCGTTTGATCCAGTTCAAAGATGCCGCCTGATTACGTTATGCCAAAGCATAACACGGGGTTGGCGGGGTTATTGGGCCGGAGAGCACATCAACCGCAGGCCGTCGGCACGCAGTTTCACGTCGTCACGGCGGGGAACACGGGACGTAGAGAGGCACTCCGAGAACCCTCCGTGGTAGTTGCCGCCGCGGACGGCGTGCATCGGTTCGTCGCCCTCCCCGCCGACCAGGTCCTTGCACCATTCGGCCACATTCCCCTGCATGTCGTAGAGGCCCCAGGGGTTCGCTTTCTTCTGGCCGACCGGGTGCAGGCTGGGTCCGCCGTTCATCACCGAGTTTCCCCCCATCCAGGCGTACTGGTCGATGCAGTTCTTGTCGTCGCCCGAGTTGAGCTTCATCCGCCAGCCGCCGCGGCAGCAATACTCCCATTGGGCTTCCGTGGGCAGGTCGAAGGTCTTTGCCGAGCCGCCATACTTCTCGTTCATCTTGCGGATGAACTCCTGGGCGGCCGACCAACTCACCCGCTCCACGGGGTACTTATCGCCCCGGATTAAGCTTGGATTGCCGCCCATCACGGCTTTCCACTGCTCTTGAGTTACTTCGTAGATCGCCATGTAGAACGGTTTGTCGAAGGAGACTTTCTTGCGGGGAAGTCCGTTGCTGCCGTCGGCCGTGCCCATCATGTAATCGCCCGGCGGGATCCAAGCAAACTCCATCTTGATCTCGGGCGTCATCTGGAGCACGAAGGGCTTGCCGGTCTGCTCGCCGGGCGGGATGAACAGCCCGCTCTGGCCGGCGGCCGAGTCGGACTTGGCCGCCGTGCCCTCGCCGGCTGGTTTGCCGCCCTCCTCGCTCTTGGCGCTCTTTTCCGCTCCCGCCTCGGGCTGGCCGGCGGGCGGATTTTCGTCGGAACAACCCGCCACCAGCGCTGCGAAACCCAACGCCGCCACGACGCTACCTACGCAGCGAAAAACTCTCATGAAACGCTGGACTCCCTATCTGCTCCCTGGGACGACGAAGGGGACACGCCCCTGTGAACGGCAAGGCACGCATTATAAGGTGCGGCGAAAAAAACGGCTAGCACAACGAGGGACGTACGGCGGATGGCGGACGGGGGACGGCGGACGGGAGAAGGTGTTCCGACCGCCGGCCACGTGTGGGCTTTAGGACCGGCGAATCAATATCTTTCGGATTGTCGCCTTTCGCTCCGCGAAAGCCGCGTTCTTTCGCGGAGCGAAAGGCGACACTTGTTGCTGCGTCGGTCCTTAGCACGTACGGGTCCTTAGTCCCGTGCCGTTGCAGCCCGACGCGGCCGCAGAATCATCGCCTGCGTCCGCCGTCCGCCGTCCGCCGCGGCCCTGCGCCGTCCGGTGGTTGCAAACCACGCCGAAGGCGATTAGCATCGAAGGTGTGTCTCTTCGATAACCCCGTGACGAGGACCATTCCATGACCCGATCCGCCGATCGCCCTACCCTTTCCCGCCGCTCGATGTTGGGCACCCTGGCCGGCACCGCCGCGCTGGGCGCCACCCTTCCGCTGGGCCGTTGGGCTCGGGCGGCCCAGCTCAAAGGGCGGATCCGCCAGTCGGTCTGCCTCTGGTGCTATGGCGGTTTCCTGAACAAGGTGAAGATGAACCTCGACGGTTTTGCCGCCGCCTGTGCGAAATTGGGCCTGAAGTCGATCGAGCTCATCGGCCCCCACGACTGGCCGACTGTGCAGAAGCACGGCCTGATCTGCGCGATGACTCCCAGCCACGGCATCACCAAGGGACTCAATCGCCTGGAAAACCACGAGCAGTGCCTGGCCCAGGTCCGCAAGGGCATCGACGACACGGCCGCCGCCGGCTTCCCCAACGTGATCTGCTTCTCCGGCAACCGCGCAGGCATGGACGATCAAGAGGGCTTGAAGAACTGCGTGGTCGGGCTGAAGAAGATCGCCCCTTATGCGGAGAAGAAGAAAGTCACGGTCTGCCTCGAGTTTCTCAATTCCGCCCACGACCACCCGGATTACATGGCCGATTCGACGAAGTGGTGCGTGCAGTTGGTCCAGCAGGTCGGTTCGCCCCGGGTGAAGGTGCTCTACGACATCTACCACGCCGGCATGATGAAGGAGGACCCGCTGGCCGACATCGCCAAGCATCACGACTGCTGGGGCCACTACCATACCGGCGGCGTTCCCGGACGGCATGAGATCGACCAGACCCAGACCCTCGATTACCGCAAGATCATGGAGGCGATAGCCGAGACGCACTTTACCGGCTATGTCGCCCAGGAGTTCGTCCCTGCCAAGAGCGACGCCCTGAAGAGTCTCGCCGAAGCGATCGCCATTTGCGACGCGTAGGTAGGAGTAAGAAGTTAGGAGTTAGGAGTTAGGAGTTAGAAGTTAGAAGTTAGAAGTAAGCCCGCACCTCTGTTTTCAGGGCGCGGCCCCCCGCTCTGGGAGAGGCGCGGCGGCTCAGCCTCATTTGTCCAAGAATGCCCGCACGCGGAGTGTACTTCATCTTCTCTGTTCACCGCTTGTAGCTGTTGTGAAAAGTCAGCCGCTCCGCTAGCCCCCGGCGGCCACGCCGGCTCGCGTTAGCAGCGTGATCATCGGCACCTTTCCCTCACCCCAACCTTCTCCCGGAGGGAGATGGGACGAGGGATTCTGCACGCCGATTACGGACCGACCGGAGTCGCCCGTCCAGCGTTTCTCGGCGCTTTTGCCAGGTGCGCGACTTTAACGATTGTAACGGTTTTGCGGGGGCACCGTTTGGGGGTAGGCAAACTGGCAAAGATCTTCCGGCGGCGGAGAAGGACTTCGCTCGTTGAAAAGCGGTTCGGTTGTATTGGTTATGACGCTCATGCCGATAGCAACGATGAACGGGGTTGTACCGGATTTGAGTTTGGTGCGGCATTTGAGGGATCTTCCCTCGCCGCGGCGGTCGAGGAGGCTGAGGAATGCTCCGCATACTTGCATCGAAGCGGCGGATCGTGGCGGCGATGGCGGCGACGGCGCTGGTCGTCAGCGGCTGTACGAGCTTCCAGGATTATGTACAAAACGGCTTCAAGGTTGGGCCGAACTACAGCCCGCCGGCAGGACCCGTCGCCGGACACTGGATCGAAAGCGGCAAGCACCCGAGGCTGGACCAATCCGACGACCTCAGCCGCTGGTGGTGTGTCTTTGCCGATCCCACGCTCAATCAACTGATCGCGCACGCCTACCGGCAGAACCTCACGGTCAAGGCGGCCGGCGAGCGGATCAAGCAGGCCCAGGCGCTGCTGGGCGTTGCCCAGGGTGGTCTCTTCCCACAAACCCAGAATATTACGGGCGCTTACACGCGTTCGCAGTTCTCGACCGCCGCCGCCGGCGGCCTGGGCTTTCCGGCGGTGGCCAGCACCTGGAACGTCTCGGCCAACCTCGCCTGGCAGCTCGACTTCTGGGGCTATTACCGCCGCGCGATCGAAGCGACCGGGGCGAACGTGGATGCCTCGGTGGCGGGCTACGACGAGGCGGTGATCACCTTGCTGGCCGCCGTGGCCTCCAACTACGTCGAGATCCGCACCGACCAGGAGCGAATCGAGGTGCTCAAGGAGAACCTGGACCTGGAGAACGAGATTCTATTCCACACGGGCGAGCAGCTCAAGTTTGGGCACGCGACCCGTTTGGACTTGGGCCAGGCCAAAAGTACCGTCGAACAAGTCCGGGCCCAAATCCCGCCAGTGGTTGAGGACATGCGGCAGGCCAACGCCCGCCTCTGCGTCCTCTTGGGCATCCCCCAGGAAAACCTGCTTTCGTGCTTGGGCATCCCGCCGGAATACCTGCTCCCGTACCTGGGCGAGGACCTGAAAAGGCCCTTAGAGTCTTTGGGACCTTCGGCATACACAGCCCTTTCCCGGTCCACGGACGAGGGCCCGATCCCCAAGGTGCCTTCCGAGGTGGCCATCGGCATCCCCTGCCAGTTGCTCACCCGCCGGCCCGACGTCCGCCAGGCGGAGCGCTTGGCCGCCCAGCAATCGGCCGAGATCGGCGTGGCCATCTCCGCGGCCTATCCCATGGTCTCCATCACCGGCGACTTCGGCTGGCAGTCCGACAGGTTGGGAACGCTCTTTACGCCAGCGGCGTTCGAGGGAAACATCGGGCCATCCTTCCAATGGAACATCCTCAACTACGGCCGGATCCTCAATAACGACCGCGCAGCAAGCCAGCTTCAACGCCCTGGTGGCCACCTACCAGGCCACGGTGCTCCAGGCCCAGGCCGACGTGGAAACCGGCCTGGCGGCGTTCTTCGAGTCGCAGGAGCAGACTGATCTCCAAAAACGCAGTGTCATCGCTGCCCAGGATGCGGGCAAGGCGGCAAAAGAGCTGGTGCCGGCGCGAGCCGTATTCGGCGCGAACGGCACCACGGCGCAAGTCGTGTTACTGAACCTCGTGCAGCAGCAGAGCCTTTTGGCCCAAGCGAAGGGCAATATTGCGCAAGGGCTGATCCAGACGTACCTGGCCTTGGGTGGCGGCTGGGAGATCCGTTGCCAGCCTCAGGACAACGGGCCCCTCGGTCCCCTGGTGCCCCCGCCGGCGACGATCTCGCCCAAGAACGAGGCAGGCCCAGAGGAAGCGGTCCCCCCGCCCCCGCCAACTGAAAAGAAAGCGGCGCCCGCGCCCCGCAACCAGACGAGTCTGCCGAATCGAACTGAATCCCCTCTCACGAAGGGGGCAAAATGCCTGGCAGTGGTCCAAGAGCGTGTTGCCGGGGCCAGACCCAATTCTCCCAAATAATACCATTGGTCTTGGCCTTTTCGTGGGGTGTAGGAGTAGCGGAGTCGAGCGTGGTCACAGCGAACAGTCGGCTACGTCCAGATCGGCCAGCTTGACGTTCGCCTCGGCCTCCTGCACCTCGGCCACCGCTACATTCCAATCCCGCTCCGCGATGTCGTACTCGAGGTCCGTTATCGACTGGCTCGCGTGTAGTGCCGGCGCCCGATCCCAGTCCTGCTTTTTCTGCTTGAGCGTCGCCTTGGCCACGTCAAGCTTCGCCTGTGCGATCGTCAGATTCAGTTTGGCCCGAGTCAAGGTCATGGTTCTTTCGCGGCCTCCGCTTACTGTGGTGGTGCTTTCGTCCATCGCTCCAGAAACTCCATGCCCCCCGACTGTATGCCGGCCACTTAAGGCCGTCAAGGGGCCCCGTAGAATTTGGGGCGTGGTCCTGCAACACACTGTCGGACCACCACCAAACGCCTTGTTTATCAGGTTTCGCATGACCCTAAAAGATCGCGCTCTAGAGTCGGCTTGCCATAGGCCAGCAAAGTTCCCTGGCCGGCGCACACACGCGCGAGCTTTTCCTACCCTGCTCGCTGAATCCCCTCTCACGAAGGGGTTGGAGCGCCTTATTTACCGGCTTTCGCTCGACCCATGCAGAATCCGCTCTGGACCTCGCTTGCCATAAACGAGTAGACTGGGCCGTCTGTGGTTCTCTCTACTCGGAGAATCCCAAGGATTGGGACTCGCAGCGGACGCCACCTGACCCCTAGAGGGCAGGTGGACGCCGCCTTTGACGGCGGCCTTTGAGTTGCGCTTGTTCACAGGAGGAACACGCAATGGCGTCTACGATACTTCGTTGGCTACGGCGGGCGGCGATTCTGGCCGTCGTCGGGATCCTCGGGCAAGCGGTCGCAGCGGCCGAAGATGTCTTGCCGCCTGGCGAAGACGCCCTCCAACGCGCGACCATGAAGATCACCGGAAGGCAGGCGGGCGACGCCCGCGACGATCACGCGGCGGGCGTCGGCGTGGCCACGCCGACGGAGTCGAACTCCGGGCCGGCGACCCCCAGCGAACTGCCGCTAGGATCGGGCAGACCCACCGCCAGTACCTTGTCGGCTGGCGGCGCCGGCAGCCAGATCACCTTGGCCGGCGACCCCGCGGCGCAGAACCCGACAGGCGAGTCGAGGGCTCCCGCACCGGGCGAACCGTCCGGCGCCAACCCGCTCCAACCGATCCCTGATCCCCATGCGGGTGGCGCCGTCGAGATCGAAGCCGCCAGTTTCAACGGCATCGTCCCCGGCGTCTCCACGATGAACGAGGTTCAGAAGGCCTGGGCGCGCCCAAGGACGCGGCCGTGCGGGACGGCCGTACAATCCATCTCCATGCCGTGCCGCCGTTCGATCGGGTCGAGGTGAGCTACTTGCAGAACCGTGTGGCCTCGATCGTGATCCGGCTCAACCGTGCCTTTCCCGCCGCAGGCGCGGCCCAACAGCTCCAGTTGACCGCCGTACGCCCGGTGCTGGTCTCCAGTGCGTTAGGCGAGATCCTCGGGCAGTCGTATCCCGAGCGGGGCGTGTTGTTCAATTTTCAGCCCAACAACCCGCCCAATAAGCCATCCTACCAAGTCGTGCAGATCATCCTCGAGCCGATCTCGGCGGAGCCGTTCCTGCTGCGGGCGGAAACGCATCTGGACAGTCGGCCGGATTGGAGCGCCAAGGACCTCGAGACGGCCATCCGGCTCGATCCGGCCAACGGCCGGGCCCACTGGCTCCAGGCCCGGGTGCTCTCGGCCTCCGGCGATCAGACGCCGGCCTTGGCGGCGGCGGGCGAGGCGGTGCGGCTGGAGCCGGAGAATCCGCAGTACCGCCTTACCCAGGCCCAGATCCTCGGCCAGCAAGGCCAGTTCAGCGCGGCGGTGCAGGAAGCGGAGAAGGCCCTGGCCACCAGCGACAAACGGCCCCACGTCAAGGCGCGGGCACTGTGCCTCTTGGGCGATCTTTACGCCTCTGGCCGTCATCCCGACTACAAGCAAGCCATGACCTACCACAGCAACGCGCTCTCCGCGGCCGACGCGCTGTTGTCCAGCCCGCACCCGGCGATCCGCATCGCGGCCAAGGAGGTCCTCGTCGACGCCCACCTCGGCGCGGCGCACGACATTGCCTGGGGAAACTGGGACCGCAAGGAGGTGGCCGTGCCCCGCTGGCTGGAGAAGGCCGCCAGCCTGGCCGACGACCTCGTGGACAAAGAGGCGCCGCGCCGGAGCGTCGCTTCCGCGTGGCGGTCAGGGCCCTGGCGGCCCTGGTGGGACTCCAAGGCCGCATCGAGCCGACCTCTTGGGCGGAACGCACGGTCCGCTCGGCCGACGAATTGCTCAGCACCAGCACCGACCCGGGACGCACCCAGCAGCTCCAGTGGGACCTGGGCATGGCGCTCTACGACGCCGTGCAAATCTACCAGATGCGCGGCGAGCACGACCAGGCCCTGAAGTATGGCCAGAAGGCGATCGCCTATCTCGAACAGGGCACCTCCGCCAAGCCGAACGCCGCCGACAGCTACCTCCTGGGACGACTCTACTTCCGCGTCGGCGCGATTTACGCCGTCGGCCAGCAGAACCACAGGATGGCCATCACCTGGTACGACAAGGCCGTTGTGATCTTCGACCGCTTGGCCAACGACGTGAACCCTAGCGAGTTCGGCCGCCTGGGCGAGACCTACGTGAGCATGGGTGTCTCCTACTGGCAGGTCGGACAGCGGGAGAAGGCCGTCGATCTCACCCAGCGCGGCACCGGACTGATCGAGAAAGTGGTCGACAGCGGCGCCCTGGAGGCCGGCGTCCTGGAGATCCCCTACACGAACCTGGCCACCATGCGCCGCCAGATGGGTCAAGGCCACGACGCCGACGTGCTCTTGCAAAAGGCCAACAAGGCCAAGGACACGATCCTGCGCTAAGTCTCCTCGATCGAACTGCCGTAGGTGTACCTTCGCTCAAGACAGACTGGATCAGCAAGCCCCATCTCAAAACGGCGCAGCGCATCAGCAGCTTCCGGGCGAATTACCAGCGACGGGCGAACGGCTCGCAAACGGGACATCGCTTCGTCGGCGGAAGACACGGCTCCACGGTTCAAAAGGTAGGCCCCCACCACGACTGCACTCCGCGAATAGCCGATTTTGCAGTGGACGTAAACCACCCCGCGCGCTGCGTTCTCAGCGACGAAATTAACGCACCGCTGGAGCTGCTCGGGCGTTGGGGCCGTGAGATCCAGGATGGGGACATTCAGGTAACAAGTCGATAAGAAGGGCATTGCCTCGGAAAACTCGGCCGTCACGTCCAGAACGCCCGTCACGCCCTTCCGCACGGCATCCGCTGCTTCGCGGCCGGAGAGCTTTCGACCAATCCAGACCCGAGGTGTCACTTCGTCCCACGCCCGGCATTGCCGCCGGTAATATCGTAGTGACAAGTTCTGACCAACGAGCAACGGCGCCAGCAAGAGCCGCGTGCTCAAGGTCAGCCGCCCGTTGACTTTCCGATAGATCCCCGGGCCGAGTCCGAAATAGGCGGCGGCTGCGACGAGGCAGGCCATGGCGGGCCAAATGAAGATGCTTCCCCAGGGCCAGCAAAGGGCGGCCGTGACGCTTGCGGCGACCGATGCCAGGAAGTAGTACAGACCGACCCGCCGATTGGGCGTCACGGGGTGGCCGTGGGCTATCGCGGGCATGACATAGAAGCAAACGGTGGCCAGGAGGAAGCCTCCCGCCACGTCAACCACGTGATGTTGGTACGTCAGCAGCGTGGAAAAGCCGACCAGGCTGAACCAGACGTGCGATGCGATGTTCCACAAACCGCGCGTGTGGCGTGCATACGTCTCGGCCAGAATCGTCCGCAAGGCAATGTGCAGCGAGGGACACAGGTTATAGGGCAGATCCCTGGCGAAGAACCAGCCGAAGAGCACGCCGATCCAGCCATCCACGTGGGGACGTTCCTGGGCCAGCTTCAGCGGCATCAGTAAGAAGAAGGCTCCCGCCAGGAGAATAGCCAAGGTTATACGGCGAGAGAACGTCGCCAGCTCGCGGCGGTCGCGGCATAAGAACGGTACTGCGACAAAGAACAGGTCAATGGACATATAGGGGATGACCATCAGCGGCACGAAGGGGATGAACCTTTCCCACTCGTAGTACCAGGTGCCGACGTGCGATCGTTGCGAGGTCAGCCAATTCGTGCCGCTGTAAACCGCAAGGAAGAGCAGCGACAGCAGCACGGAAGCAGCGCCCGCCGGAACGATCAATCGGCCGCGCAGCGCGCCAGCGACACCGTGAAAATCCCCCACCGATCGATCTCCTCTGCAATCTTCTGGAATCCAGCATCGCGCACCAGGTCGTCCATTTCCTCCTGCGTTCGGCGGCGCATAATCCAAGGTTGACCTTCCCGGTTGGTGAGCACCCGGGCGATCATCTCCATCTGGGGGTGCCAGGGCTGGCCGGTGTAGACAAGATATCCGCCGGGCCGGACTGCCCCCGCCAACCCTCGCAGCGAACGCCGCACCGGCTCGTTATCACCGAACAATTCGTACAGCCCCGAGACCACGGCCACATTGGGCGCCGGCTGCATCGCAGCCAGCGACGCCTCGTCAAAGGCATCGCCCAGTTGAAAGGTCACGTTGTGGAGACCTGCCTCACTGGCAATCTTGCGTCCGGCTTCGAGATTGGCCTCCACGTTGTCGCGGAGCAGGGCGGACAGGTCGTTGCCGGCAAGGTTGCGCACTGTTTCAAGAATGTATCGGCCCGGCCCCGCAGCGATGTCCACCAGGCGCACCTGTTGGCCCTCCGCCCGGAGCAGACAGATCGCTTCTTGCAGCAGCGTCTCCAGGTTCACTCGACGTTGGCGGATGCCTCGCCAGCCGATGCTATTGAGATAGGACCGATCGATCCACTTGCCCAAAAGCAGCGCGCCTCGCGGCTGATTCTCGTAAACGTAATCGAGCGTCTTGCCCGAGTCGAATCCGCTGCGAAAGCCCAGGCGAACGCCACGGCTCAGCCGGGCTAGCGTCGTCATGCCGAGGCGTTGAAGACGGTAATTGAGTCCTTTGGGCGAGTACCAGGACAGCGGCTCGGTCAGCCGATCATACTCGTTGCGGGTGTAGCCGTAGCGGTCAGCGTCCAGCAGCAGCGGCGACGGCGGCAGGTCGCGATCGAACGCTTCGTCGATGAACTGCCGGGCCTCGTCGATCACCAGGCGGCGGTCTTTTTCATGCAGCAGGTCGTGGTACATTCCCCGGAACACCTTCATCCGCTTGATCGGCGTGCCGAGACGCTCGAACAGTCGCCGTTGAGGGCCGAGTTTCACGACCCAGTCCGCTCCTGCCGCCAACAGCAAGGTCGGCACTCGGATGGCGCCCGCATCGTCAATCAGCCGCGCCGACGTGTCGTGCAGATCGACCAGCACGTTCGCGGCAATCGCGCGGGCAATCAGCGAGTCCTGTTGGTACCGACGGGCTTGCTCCCGGTCGTGGGTCAGCATCCTGGCTTTGACGTAGCTCTTGATGAATGTCTTGCGGTCTTTGCGGATCTTCAACAAGATCCGCAGTCCGGGAATTGCCAACGGCACGTAGAGCTTGATTTCCAGTGCCGGGGCCACGAGGATCATGGCTCGAATCGGCGGGGCGTAGTCGTGAACCCAGGTGGCGGACGTCACCGCGCCCACGCTCTGTGCCAGCACGACCATGTTCTCCGGCTGTTTGTCGTGAGCTTGGCAAAGATGGCGGACGAAGCAGTCCATATCCTTCACCAGGGCGGCGAAACTGGGGGCGTAGCCGCGCTCCCCCGGCGTACGACCATGACCACGCGCATCCCAGGCGAAAACGGCCACGTCCTCCAGATCGAGGGCTTCCACGATATCCTGCACGCGCCCGGAGTGCTCATGGCCCCGGTGAAAAATCACCAGTGACTTGCGGGTCGGCTCGCTGGGCAGCCAGGCCCGATAGAACAACTCGGTGCCGTCCGGCAGCGTCATCGTATGTGCGGTCGTCTGGTTCATACAAGTGCTCCTTGAAAATCTTCCCTGCAAATGTAGGGTGGGACAAGCTCGCCGAGCGAGCGCCGGCCCACCTTCGGAAACGCCTGGTGGGCCGGCGCTCGCCCAAGGCGAGCTTGTCCCACCCTACTCTCGTTCATACGACCTCCTTGCCGGCGGGACCGAGGAAGCCAAACTCAGGATTGCCTCACGGAGATCCCGGCTTATCTCCATGGCCGAGTCCTTGCCGCGGCGAAGGTGCTCGAAGGTGAGGGGTTTTCCTATCACCAGCCGCACTCGGCGCGGGCGGGGGAGCCAGCTCCCCTTCGGCCAGGCGCGGAATGTGCCGTCCAGCCAACAAGGGACGATGGGAACCCGGGTCCCGGCCAGCATCAACCCGATGCCCGGCTTGAACTCGCCAAGTTCGCCGGTGGTGCTCCGCGTTCCTTCGGGAAACAACAGCAAGACGTTGCCGGGGTTCTCCAACAATTGCCTGCAGAGCGAAAGGCTCTGGCGGATGTTCGCCTGGCGATTGAAAGGCAAGGCGTTGACCACGACGGCGGCTATGGTCAGCCGTGGAATGCTGACGAAAAAGAAATCCTGGGCGGCGGCAGGGAACACGCGGTGCAACTTGCGGATGGGCATCGCCGAGAGGATCGTCAAGGCATCCAGATGGCTGCAATGGTTGGCCACCAGTACGAACGACCCGTCGCCAGGCAGGTTCTCACCGCCAAAGACCCGCAGCCGATGATAGACCCGCAGCCAGCCGCGAATCAGCGTTGCCGCCAACAGCCGGACGGAGTAGACCAACAGATCAGGCTCGCGGGGGAAATCCCGCAGCCGCTGGACTATCGTCTTGTCGAGGTCTTCCGCCGTATCGTAGTGCCAGGGCTCCATGACGATTACCACGCCTTTGTGCATGAGGCTGCCGCCGAAGGAGACTCTCGTGGCGTTGCTTGCACGCCGAATGCCCAGGCGAGACCGTAGGCAAAGTATAACGCGACGCTAGTACAGGCCGTGAAACCAACGTGCCATGTGGAAGAATAGGGGGGTCACATAGATCAGGCTGTCGATGCGGTCGAGAATCCCGCCGTGTCCGCGAATCAGAACTCCCATATCCTTGACGCCCAAGTCGCGTTTGATCACGCTCATCGACAGGTCGCCAAACTGCCCGGTAACGCCCACGATCAGGCCGGTGAGGATCAGTTCCGCAGTGCCGAAATGGGGAAAGGAGAACCGCAGCGCCCAAGGCAGGGCCAGCGACACCGCCAGCGCCCCCAGCGACCCTTCCCAGGTCTTCTTGGGGCTGATGTTGCTCCGCAGCGGGTGCCGTCCCAAGAGCTTGCCGAAGGTGTAGGCGGCAACGTCGTTGATCTCGACGGCAAAGATCAGATACAACAGGTAACCGTACGCATTCTTGGAGTTGGCCAGGAACGCCAGATGCCCGAACATCCAGCCGATGTAAAGGAACCCCAGAATTGCCAGGGCGATTGCTTGGAGTTGGCCTTCGCAGCGGTTGCGAAGAATAGGGATCAACAAGATGGCGGCAATCACGTAGGCCGGGAGAATCGCAAACAAGCCATACCATCCGGGCACGTGCAAGAGCGGATCGTGCATCGCGGAAACCAGCCCGGTGGCGAGGATGCCAAGATAGACCACGCCGGTCATCAACCAGTCGTGATAGAGGCCCGTCGCCCGCGCAAATTCCTTGAAGGCGAAGACAGCCAACAGCGTCAGCAGCGCGATCGACGGCACCCGGCCCGCGAAGATGCCGAGAACCACCAGCGGCGTCATCACCAGCCAGGAAGTGTACGACTGCCAGGCATGGCTTACGTTGCGGTGCAGTCCCCAGCGGAGAGTCGCGATCAGCAAACCGCCCAGGACCAACACCCCCAGCACCACGCCGGCGTAAATGCGGAACACGTCGCTGGACAATGCCGCGCTGGGAGACATGGGTTGCTTCCTGGCTCGTAGTCGGCACACGCCGTGTGCCCTAAGAATAACGTGTGCAACTTGCCCTTGTGGTGCAGGCGTCCCGCCTGCATTTTCCCCGGGCAGGCGAGACGCCTGCACCACAAAAACCTCACCAAGTTATTATTTCACGCACCCTAAACGACGGACGGCACACGGCGTGTGCCTGCCACCATTGGTAAGAGTTGTTCTTCCGCAGGTCCTCAGGTTTGCTTCGCGGCCAGACCGCGCATGATGCGGGCCAGTCGCACGGCGATCGTTTCCAAGCATCCGACGATGACGACCAGGTTGCTCCAGTCCAGCACGGTCAAGGGCCCCAGGTCGATCGAGCGGCCCGACCAAACAAGCCCCAGCGTGATCCATGCTCCGATGTGCAGCACGACCATCCGCCAAGGCTTGGCCATCATGCCGCCGAACTGCCGGCCCACGCCCAGGGCCTGACCGAAGGTTCCCACGTAGGCGGTCAGCAGGGCAAGAATCGCCGCCCAATAGCCGCTGGCCGGGTGGCACAATCCGCTGTAGGCGGCGCCGACGAAAATGATCACGTCGGAGACGCGATCGGGCAGGTCGTTGAGCAGCTCGCCACGCAGACTCGCCTTGCCCGAGGCCAGGGCCACCATGCCGTCGAGCATGTTCAGCCACAATCGCAGGTAGCACAACAGCGCAGCAGGAATGAGCAACGCGGGCAGCCGTTCGGACCACCAGAAACAGAGAGCCGCCAAGACCGAAGCAACGACCGAACCGTAGGAGACCGCGTCGGGATGGATTCCCAGTCGCACACACCCTTGGACTGCGCCCCGGGCCGTCATGCGGAACATGGCGGCGATCGGCCGCCGGGAGGTTGGTTGGTAGTCGCCCATGGATCATGAACCCGGTGCTGAACGGCTCTTGCTATAACTGCATCGCTAACATACCCTCCTAGGCATGGGGGGGCAAGCCCTGTCAAGTAGTGTCCTAAGAGTGTGTTGCTGGCCTGTACGACCCGGACTGGTGGCAAGACCATGTTTTTCGGTAGAATTCCCCTAACATGGGCCGGTATAATTCCTTACAATAAATACGCCACGCTTGACTTGACAGGTAGTTTAGCTATAAGTAAACTTCTATGGCAGGACATGACGAGCGTAGTATTGTTGAGCAAGCTGGTGGCTGGACGGTCGAGTACGCAGTCCGGAAGGAAGGCAACATTCCCGCGAAAGTCTTCGTCGAGGAATTGCCGCCGAAACTCCAAAGGCATATTCGCGCAGTGTTCCGGCACGTTGCCGAGAACAAAGGGAAGAATGTTTCGCCAGATATATTCGCGCATGAACGCGATGAGATTTGGACCTTTAAGTGCAAGCTCAACAAGCGGCGTATTCGCTTGCCATGTTTTCAAAAAGGCAACCGATGGATCGTAACGCATGGGTTTGTCAAACCTCCCAAATCAAAATGGCCCGAACAGGAGTTTACCCTGGCTTTCCAAATCATGCGTGAGGTTGTGGCCCGAGAGAGCAAGAGCGAAAGACAACCGAAAAGGAACTACTGACATGCCCCGCAGCCACCTGACAGAACACAACCAAGACCCAGAAGAACTCAAAGGCTTCCAGCAAGAACTGCTGCTGGTGGATGTTGCATCCCTCATCTACCAGACGATGCAGAAGAAGGGTGTAACCAGAAAAGAACTGGCAGATTCATTGGGGCTCACCAAGGGACGCATCACCCAATATCTGGGAGGCGAGCGGAACCTAACCCTCCGTACCCTGGCCGACATCTTCACTTCCTTGGAGTCGCGTGTCGTCCTTTCGGCCGAAGCGCTCTTTCCCGATGAAGGAGAGTGGCATGACCTATCCGACCTGACCTCCAGTCTGCCGAAGGGGCCGCTCGGATGGGCCACGAAGTTTCCACCCATCGCTGATTCTCCAGAAGAAACCCACTTCTGCGAAGCTGTGTAGGGAACAATGACAGAGCCAACAACAACTGCCGCCCCCACGATTATGCAGTTGGCGGCTGCCATAGCCAAGCGTGTTCACATCAAGAATGTGCGACTCGCAGAGTCTCATGTAAAGCGTGAAATTGCTGATGATAGCGAGATTCCGCAAGGGGTGGAATTGCGATATGGCTTGAGGGTGATGCCACATCATTTTGACCCAGAAACTAAACGACTTGACGTTCTCGTCGCATTTGTGCTTGACGGAAAAAGTGACGATGAGGACAGAAGGTCTGTTTTTCGTATCCAGGCGGCCTTCTCGCTAGAATATACAATAATGGGAGAGTCCCTTCCGGCAGACGAGCAGCTTTCGGCATTTGCAAAAGTAAACGGTACATACAATACGTGGCCGTACTGGCGCGAGTATGTCCAAACAACTGCCGCGCGCATGGGGCTTCCAACTGTCGTGCTACCAGTTCTGCTAGCTGGAGCTATCGAAAAGATGGTGCGCGATGCCGAAGATACACCTAAAACAGCAGAGTCTCACAAGCAAACAGATGTAGTGGAAACGAAGAAAGAGAACGGTGCCATTACCGCTAGTGGCCTTCCGTCACGACCTCGAAAAGCTCGTCGAAGCTCCAAAGGTGGTCGGTCAGCTTAGCCATCATGGCGGCCGTCGGCCGTCGCTTCCCGCTCTTCCCGGGCTTCCGGGTTCGCCAGCAATAGTTGTAGTACGCCGCGAACATGCGGAAGGCGTAGCGGAGAGAGGGGGTTACGATCCCATCCGTGCAGGCGGACCCCTCCGGCAGGTTATAAGGCTGCTGCGCCGCCAGGACGCGGGCCGCTCTCCAACTTAGGGAGCGGACCACACCACAGCTTGTGTTTCCGAATGTCCATGCTCATACTGCAGTCAGGGCACACTGCAGCAATGACGGTTCCCCCTCTCTCCCAGAGGAAGAGGGCCCAAAACGATCCGACCTCGGCCCCGAACGGCCGGAGCTTTCCCATGAGCCTGATCCTCGATTCCGCGGCGCAGCCCGCCTTCGAGATCGAACCTTACAAGTCGCTGGACAGCCAAACCCTCAGCCAACGGATCCAGGCCGTGCGGACCCGGATGGGACCGCGGCTGTTGATCCTCGGGCATCATTATCAGCAGGACGAGGTCATCGCCCTGGCGGACCTGCGGGGCGATAGCTACCAACTCAGCAAGATGGCCGCCGAGAGCCGCGATTGCCGGGCGATCGCCTTTTGCGGCGTCCATTTCATGGCCGAGACGGCCGATATCCTCGCCAATCGGCCCCAGCGACTGGCTGAGCGGGAGGGTCAGCGGGCGGTGGTCGTCCTGCCCGACATGGCGGCCGGCTGCTCGATGGCCGACATGGCCGAAATCGAGCAGGTCGAGCAATGCTGGGAGCAGCTTGCCGAAGTGATCGACGTTGACGACCTGACGCCGGTCACCTACGTCAACTCGGCGGCAAGCCTCAAGGCATTCTGCGGGCGTCACGGCGGCATCGTCTGCACCTCGGCCAACGCCCGGGCGGTGCTCCAGTGGTCTTTCGCCCGCCGCCGCCGCGTGCTCTTCTTTCCCGATCAGCACCTGGGACGCAATACGGCCCTGACCCTGGGTGTCGCGTTGGAGGAGATGCCCGTCTGGAACCCGCGGAAAGACGATCTGGGCGGCTGCGACGAAGCCGCCGTCCGCCGCAGCCGGGTGCTGCTCTGGCAGGGCCACTGCAGCGTCCACCAGATGTTCCTCCCGGCCCACGTCGATCAGTTCCGCCAGCGACTGCCGGGGATCAAGATTCTCGTACACCCCGAGTGTACGATGGAAGTCGTGGGCAAGGCCGACGTGATCGGCTCCACCGGCAAGATCATTCGGGCGGTGGAACAATCGCCGCCGGGGACGAAATGGGCGATCGGCACCGAACTGCACCTGGTCAACCGCCTCAAGCACGAGCACCCCGAGCAGGAGATCTACTTCCTTTCGCCCGTGGTCTGCATGTGCGCGACGATGTACCGCATCGATCTGGCGCATCTCTGCTGGTCGCTGGAGAACCTGGCCCGCGGCACGCCGGTGAATGTGGTCCGCGTCGACGACCTGACGGCCGGCGACGCCCTGCAGGCCTTGGAGCGGATGCTGGAAGTGCAGTAGCCGTCAGGGTAGGCAGAATACGCACCCTCGCCCCCGTGCAAAGAAATCGTGCGTGACGGTTACGCGCGGGGCGACGATTTGAGTTCCATTCCCCATACGCGCAACAACATCCGCGCGCCTTCGCTGAAACCCGCTCGAAAGTCGACAAACTGATAGAGCTTGAGCCATTCCAAAGGGCCAAGACCGCAATCGCGATAATTTAGCGGGACGATCCTGTCTTCGTACCGCCGCTCTTTCAACGCGAAGGCTGTTTCGCGCTTGACCCACATCGACCGTATGGCGTCCGGAGACAACAGGACCAAGAACCAATCGCAGCGCTGCAATGCCTTCAGAATCTCGTCTTGCCATTGTTGATGTCCTATGACGTTCGCGGGGGCATAGAATGTCGGCACGCCATGATCGCCCAGCATTTCCGCAATCCGCCGCGCCATCGCACGATCCTCGCTGGAATGCGACAGGAAGGCTTCACGCGGTGGCATTGCACTCCGCCTCGGCAATCTTCTGAAGCCGATCCACGACAGGCCGGAAATTGGGCGGATAGCCTTCGACATGCACAGTTTCGAAGCGTAACAATACCCAGGGTACTTCGCGACCGGCCTCGAAAGTCGGCATGTTCACCAGCACGGGAACGACCCGGCCCCGGTAATTGCCGGAAGTCAACGCGTACTGTACGTCCCGTCCAACCGTCGGCGATTCCTGCGCATGATGGGTCAAAAGGACCACCATCACATCGGACCTTTCCAGCGCCTTGCCGACTTCTAAGGGCCAATTGTCGCCCGGCATCACCGAGCGATACGGGTTCCAGGTCTTTATTCCCGCCTTCTCAAGTTCTGCCGTCAGTTCCTCGGCAAGGCCCCGATCGGCGCTCGCGTGACTTATGAATACCTCCATCGACTATCTCCTGGCTTGATCTGCCCGCTAACCAACTTTACCGCCCATATCCAGTGGAAGTATATTCGGCACAATACCGATTTGCAAGACGGTTGCGACGGAGCGGTGTCCGACAGACGGCACGCAGTTTCACATCCCATTCGGCTACTGCACCATCCACGCCGCGACCGACGTGCGGTCCTTGATGAGGATCGTATTGCCGACCAGGGCCGGATGGGCCCAGGTGGGCGTGTCGGCCACCTGGTAACGGGCGATGGTCTTGACGGCATCGCCCTCCGGCTTCAGCACCAGAAGCTCCGAGCCGGTAGTCAGGGCCAAAAGCGCGTCGCCGGCGCGGAGGATGGCGGCGTTCTCGCCGATGCGGCCGTCGCCGGTCCAGAGCGTCTTGCCGGTCGCGCCGTCCAGGAGAAAGAACTGGCCCCGGCGGCGATTGGCCAGCCCGAAAAGCCGCTCGCCCACGACCACCGGCGAGCTCATGTACATCGAGACCTCTTCGTTGTGCCAGACCTCCACGGGCGACCAGCGGCCTTGACGCTTCTGGAGCCGGTAGGCGAAGGTCCCCTTGTCGAGCCCCGAGAAGATGATCCGATCGCCCAACAGGACGGGTGTGACAATGTTCTGGTCATAGGCCGTAGAGAAGGGGATCGACCAGAGCCGCGAGCCGTCGGCGGGCGAGATGCCGATGCAGGCGGTCTGCGATTGCGTGATGATCTGCGGCGCGCCCTGGATGTCGGCCAGGACCGGCGAGGCGTAGGCGGCGCCGTCGCCGGTATATTCCCAGCGGGTCCGGCCGCTGGCCGGGTCCAGCGCCACCAGCGCCGGCTCCCCGCCCGCCCACGTAGGCCACGGCCAGGTCCCGCGTCACCAGCGGTGAATCGGCCGTGCCGTAGTAGAGCATCGAGCGGCTGGTGAACCGCTTGGCGAAATCGTGCTGCCAGAGCGGCCTGCCGCTTTGGGCGTCCCAGGCGGAGAAGATGTTGCCGATCCCCAGCGTGAACAAGCGGCCGTCGGCCACCGCGGGCGTCGACTTGGCGCCCTTGCCGTGCGACATCGCATAAAGGCTCCTGGTAAAAGGAGCCGCATAGCTCTGCGACCAGAGTTGCTTGCCGTCGGCCAGGTCCAACGCGCGGACCACTTCCTTGTCGTCCTGCCTTGCGAGCACGAAGACACGACCCATCGCCACGACCGGCGAGGCATGTCCTTCGCCGATCTCCACCCGCCACTGCCGCTTGAGTTGTTTCGGCCAGACCTTGGGAGCGATGAAGCCTGCGGACTGGCCGTCTCGTCGCGGTCCGCGCCACTGCGGCCAGTCCTCCGCGGCCACCACGGCGCCAGGGAGCAAGATCAAGCCAAGTCCCACGATCGAGGCCTGCGCCAAGAGCCGCGCACGATTTCCCATCAGATCGCTCCTTGCAAGTCGTGGGGTCAGACCCGGCCGCCGCAGGCGGAACCATGCGGCGTGCCATCCCGCACCCCAATAGCATAGCCACCAGAGCCCGTCCGAGGAAGAATGGCGCCGTCGCACGTGGCCGATAGCAGGGCTATCGCGGGCAGACGGCGTGAGGAGCATTGCCCGGAATTATTCAGGGCCGCATCGTAATCGCGAAGCGTAAGCGAGGCTGCCTAATGGACTTACCCTCGCTTACGCTTCGCGTTTTCGATTGCACGCTCTCGGCCGTTGACATGCGGGGCGTGAATAATCCGGGTTCCTGGGTGTCGCGCAGACCATTTCCCACCGCTAGGGGGGTATCATTGGGTGGCACAGATCGAAAAACCGGGCATCATCCGCCAAGAGCCAAGGAAGGTTGCTTGCGTTGCCCAACTTGCCCAACTAAGATCAATAGGGAGGCTCGACGCGCACCATTGCGTCAGAGTCATTGCGCCACCTATAGCCAAGTCAATTTTGCGCTCCCCTCGCGGCTGCTTGGTCGATCGCGCCGGGAGCGCCCGGACAATGTTCGTGTACAGGGAGATTCCGCTCATGCGTTGGCAAGCCGTCGCCTACCGGAAGGTGTTGTTGCTCGTGGCCGTTGCCGCCATGCTGGGCGGATGGTCCGTCCGTCGGGCCGACGCGCAGGTCCTGGCCGGCGTGGCCATCGACGCCAAGGGAGTCGTTCACCGGCAGGTCTTCACCGACCCCACGGGCCAGGGCAATCGCCAACGGGCCGCCGCGGCGTTGGCTGCCCTCTCGCACGACGTGGCGAAGTTCAGCCGCCTTCGCAAAATCTCCTTGACCCGCTTGGAGCAGGCGATCCGCGCCGCCCAAGGCGCGCCGACCGACGAGATGCGCTACCTGGCGGGTCTGCAGCGGGTCCGCTATGTCTTCTTCTACCCGGACAGCCGCGACATCGTCATCGCCGGCCCGGCGGAAGGCTGGATGGACGACATCAGCGGCCGGATCGTGGGCCTGACCACCGGCCGGCCCGTGGTGCAGTTGCAAGACCTGGTGGTGGCCCTGCGGGCTTACCCGCCCGGCAAGAACGGCGTGGCGATGATCGGCTGCTCGATTGACCCGACCCAAGAAGGCCTGGCCCGCATGCAGGCCTTCCTCAAGAGCACCGGTTCCAACTTCATGGCCGGACAGGAACAGATGGTGGCCCAGTACGTGACCCAGAACCTCCCCGCGGCGCTGGGTATGCAGGTGGTGAGCGTGATCGGAGTGTCGCCCAAGACCCACTTCGCCCAGGTGCTGGTCGAGGCCGACTACCGCATGAAGCTCATCGGCATCGGCCTGGAACGGCCGCCGGTGAAGATGGTCGCCTTCGTCGACAAGGTCAGCCCGGCCCAGGTCTCCCGCAACGCCTTGTTCCGCTGGTACTTCGTCCCCGACTACAAGTGCGTCCGCGTGACCCAGGACAAGCAGGCGATGGAACTGGTCGGCGACGGCGTCAAATTGGTCGGCGAGGACGAGGTGGTCAACGCCGGCGGCCAGCGGAAGCAGGCCGGCCGCGCGAACATGGCCAGCACGGCCTTTGCCACGAGCTTTACGCAGAAGTATTCCGCCCTGGCCGAGAGGTCGCCGGTCTACGCCGAGCTGCGGAACCTCGTCGACCTGGCCGTCTCGGCGGCCTTCATCCAGGACCAGGGCTATTACGCCAAGGCCGGCTGGGACCTGGGCTTGCTGGCCAACGAGAAGGGGCTGGCGGTCGAGACCTACAACGCGCCGCAGCAGGTCGAGGCGACCGTGGCGGCGATCATGAAAGGCAGCCGCTTGATGACGCCCATCGGCGGCGGCGTACACATCGAGGCCCGCGCGGCCCTGAGGCCGGAGAACTTGCTCCAGGACGAAAAGGGCAAACTCGATCAGGCCCGCAACGCCGTGAGCCTGCCCGCCGGACGCTGGTGGTGGGACTGACTTAAGCAAGACGGTCGTAGGACGGGCATTCTTGCCGGTCGTTGCGAATTAGTTCTCGTCTTGCAGGAGGTCGTTCAGGTCGGGCAGGAATGCCCAACCTACGTCCTCAGCCCGGCCCTTTCTTGGCGGGTGAGACCGGCCGCTGCGTGCCATCGATGCTCATGCGGATCTTGGCGACGTCGGCAATCAGCTTCCGCGTGTGCTTGTCCCACCGCACCGTGCGAATCTTCAGCCGGTGGTCGCCGTGGCAGTCGGTGCAGAGCAGGTCCTCGACGTGGGTCTTGGCCGGGCACTTCTGCTGCCAGACCGCGATTACCTTCCTGGCCGGCGCATCGTGCGTATCGTGGCACTGCTGGCAGGCCTTCTCGATCTGATCGCTGGCGTAGATCACGTCCGGCGGGGTGATGTTGTCCTCGTCGTTGCGGTGGGCGATCGACTCCCCATGGCACTTCACGCAGCCGACGTTGGCCTTGGCGTGCTCCTGGACCATCGCCTCTTCCTCGTAGTTGCGATGGCAGCAGTAGCAGGCGCTGTTGTCCGCCACGGGCCCTTCGTCGGGCGTCTTTTCCGGCTTGGCATCCGGCAGCGAATCCAAGAGCAGCGGCGCCCCTTTATCGACCTTCAACTCCGGCAGCGGCGCTGCCTTCGGTGTCGTCGGCTCTCCCGCCTCGAGCGGCCCTGCCGCTCCCCGGGCGCCGAAGATCCCCGCCACTCCGATCAGGACGACCAACGCCAATGCCGACCACAACACGCCGCCAACGAATCTCATATCTGGTCCTCGGAAGAAGCATCCCTGGAAGCTGATGCTATCACCCGCCGAGTCCCAGCGTCAAGCAACTTGGCCTTCAGACGCGGGTGGCCCGATAGCCCCTGCTATCGGGCCACCCAGGCCCTTGGAACGTGAAAAGCCGGCTCTCCCGGATCGGGTCTCCCTGGTCGCCGGTTTGCGGCGAAACATGCCTTAGATTCACGTCTTGACTCGGATGATCTTCGGCCCGGCTGGGGTCGCCGGGCTTCGTCGATGGCCGACCATGCCGGCCACGGTCGTTGAGCAATGCACCTGGCGTGCCAAGAGCTGGTGAGCTGCACGCACGAATCTGGCGGAAACGCCAGAAGTTGTTTTACAGCAAACTCTTACAGGAGAATTGTTCCAGGCGGCGGACCTTCCAGGCGAGGAATGGCCCGTTTGTAACGGTTGCAAGATCTCGTCAGATCCGAGTCTTCTTTGTAAGGTTTACAAGACTGCCCGTCACTTGGACGGAGCCTCGTCACCCGGCTTTTCGACGGGTGCCTCCTTCGAAGGCGTGGCGATGTGCTTGGCACTCTTGCCCCGGCTCTCCTTCTCGTCGGCCCGCTTGGTTTTGGCCTCCGCCCGCTTGGCTCGTGCCTCGGCCCGCTTGGCTTGTGCCTCGGCCCGCTTGGCCTCGACCTTGGTCTTTTGGTCGGCGGTGAGCAGGGCGTCGAGTTTGGCGTCGCGTTCCGCGGTGAGCGTCTTCAACTGCTCCTTCAGGGCGTTCAGCTTGGGCTGGTACTCGTCCTGAATCGCGTAGATCTGCTTTTTCTGATCGTCGGTCACCACGCCCTTGTAGTAGAGGGGCAAATGGTCGCCGCCGCGCCGCTTGGCTTTCTTCGTTTTGTCCGGTTGGTCGGCCGGGGTGGAGTCGGCCGACGAGGGCTGCAAAGTGCCCGCCGCCGCCGTATGCGCCGCGGCCGGTTTCTGGGTCGAACCGGCGTCGGCCGCCGGCGCTGTCCGGCTGCTGACCAGGACGAGGGTCAACGCCAAGGCCGCCGCGGCCGCGGCCAACTCAATGCGGAATCGTCTCATGGAGGGGACTCCCTTACCAAAAGAGGGGTGATTGAAGACTCGACCAATACCGTGCCATATTAGCCAGCCCACCAGCCATCTGCAAGATCCGCCTAGTCGGCATTGGACTTTTTCAGCAAGTCTTGCCAGAATTCGCGGGCCTTGCGGTGATACTCCAGCACGGCGGCCCGCTGGGCTGGATCGGCCAGCTCGATCTGCCGGGCACGCTCGTAGACCCAGTCGAGGAAGAACTGCACCGCACGTTTGCTGATCCGCGGTTGGTAGTCGAACTCGACGAAGTAGGGGGCCGTCATGCCGAAACGATAGGTCGATGGCACGTCGGCCGCAGCGCGGATCAGGAACCAGCCGCTATGGTCGAACTTCATCGTCGGTAGTTTGTGGCTCTTGACGAACTCCTCGACCCGCACCGAGGCGACGACCTGCCCATCCTTGATCAGGTCGAGGTAGCTGATGGGGTCGCGGGTGGAGAGCGTCAGGCCGATTTCCAACTCCAGCGTCTTTCCGGTCTCGCCCTGGAAGACGTAGCCGGGCATCTGGCCTTCCACGTTCGGCCGCAGCAAGGGGCCGTTGGTGATCGTGACCTGGCCGGCACGGAAGTTCTCCCACCATTTCTCGTAGCTGAACTCGCCGTCGAGGTGGACATACATCCGGTTGTAGCCCACGGGATTGGGAGCGATCCCCGACCCGCTGCCGGCGCTGGGCGGCAGGCGAATGCCGCAGTTCAAGAGGGAAAAATAGATCGCTTGCGACCACTCGCCCTCACCCGGCACGCCGGGATAGGTCTTGAGGTTGCGGGCCTTCCCGCCGTTCTCGTTGGCGATCGCCCGATCGCGGCAGAGCTGGCCGTTGGCGATCTGGATGGAGTCGATCCGGTGGTTGGCCACCAGCATCGGCAGGTCCCACCAGTAGGGCCGGCTGAGATCGACCCAGGCTTGGGGAGTTTCCCGGGCCTTGTCGATGAAGGTCACCGGCGAAGGATACTCGGGACCGGCGTCGCCCAGCAAGAGCGGGGCGGCCAGGTTCAACAGCAACAGCGTGCCGCCGGCCCGTTGCTGCCCGCCGGACATGATCTGGCAGTAACGGTCGCCGTCGAAGGAAAGAAGCAGGGTCTTGGGCGAGGGCTTGTCGGTCCAGTCGCTCTTGTCGTTCCACCAGGTGGCCAGCGGCACGACGTGCAGGTCGTCGGCCTCCATCAAAAGTTGGATGTCGCTGGGCGGCCGGTGGACCTCCAGGTCGCCGGACCACCAGCCCTCCTTCGACATGTCGACGAAGCGCCGCAGTTCGACCTGCTTCGAGTCGTCGGCGAAGTTGTTGATGGTGAAATTGCCGCTGCAATCGACGTATTCGATACCCCGTTCAAGGACAAAGGTGTAGCCGCCCAGGGGCAGCTTGAGAGTGATATCGCCGGGAAAGACGAAATGGTCCTGCCAGAAGGGCATTCGCTCCGCCTTCCACGGCTTTCCGTTGGCCCTCTTGAGATGCATACGGCAGGGGATGGGCTTGCGGGTATCCTTGTCAACTACGGTGATCTCCAGCCGGCCCGTCGCCGCCCAAAGGTCCGAGGCCGGCACGCCAACCAACGCGGTAAGTATCAAGGCCGCAACACCTTGTGGAAGCAAACGACGTGAAGAACTCATTCTTAGGAGGCTCGCAGCTTCTCCACTGCCCACCAAGAGAAGCAAAGCTTATCGGGCGGTAAGTGTCAAGCGAGACGACTGGGCAAACTGGCATAAACGGCAAGAGTGGAGCATCGGACGGCGTGAATCTTGCGAGGACGGCTATTTCGACCTAGCTCTTTCCGGCCAGGATGATTATCTTCTCCCCTTCACGCCAGAGGGCCTGATGTGAGGAGAACATTTATGAGTCGCCGCGCGGAAAGCGCAAAGTTTTTCGTCGAGATCATCAAGCCGTCGCACTACGACGACGGCGGCTACGTGATCCAGTGGTTCCGCGCGTTCGTCGCCTCCAACTCGTTGGCCTGCGTCTACGCCCTGGTCTGCGACGCCCGCTCCCGCAGGGTCCTGGGCGAGAATGTCGAGATCGTGGTCAACGCCTATGAGGAATGCCATACGATCGTTCCCACCAAGAAGATCATCCGCCGCATCCAGAGGAACCAGGGGTGCGGGCTGGTGATGCTGGCGGGTGTGCAGTCGAACCAGTTCCCCCGCGCCGCCGACTTCGCCCGGGAGTTCCGCCAGGCCGGAATCCCGGTAGCCATCGGCGGCTTTCACGTCAGCGGCAGCCTGGCCATGCTCTCCCAGGTCCCGGAAGAGATCAAGGCGATTCAGGAGCTGGGCGTGACGCTTTTCGCCGGCGAGGCGGAAGGGCGGATGGAGGGGCTGCTTCGCGACGCCTATGCCGGAGCGATGAAACCGGTCTACAACTACCTTGGGGATCTGCCCTCCCTCCAGGGTCACCCGACGCCGCTGTTGCCGCTGGACGTATCACGAAAATACGTCTACTTCGCTCCCTTCGACGCCGGCCGCGGCTGTCCCTTCGATTGCAGTTTCTGCACGATCATCAACGTCCAGGGTCGCAAGTCGCGGTTCCGCGACGCCGACGACGTCGAACGCGTGGTCCGGGCGAACCTGGCCAACGGCGCCCGGCGGTTCTTCATCACCGACGACAACATGGCCCGCAACAAGAACTGGGAGGCGATCTTCGACCGCCTGATCGCGATCGGTGAAGACGAAGCAGTCCGCTTGAAAATCATGATCCAAGTCGACGCGCAGGCCCACAAGATCCCCAACTTCGTGGAAAAGGCCGCCCAGGCCGGCTGCACCCGCGTCTTCATCGGCCTGGAGAGCATCAACGCCGAGAACCTTCGGGCGGCCAACAAGCGGCAGAACAACGTGGGCCAATACCGCACCATGCTCCAGGCATGGCGGAGCCGCCACATGCTGACCGTCGGCGGCTACATCCTCGGCCTGCCGGCCGACACGCCCCAGTCGATCGAGCGCGACATCCGCATCATCCAAGAAGAACTGCCCATCGACGTGCTGGAGTTCATGATTCTTACCCCGTTGCCGGGCTCCGCCGACCACAAGTCGCTTTACGAGCGGGGAGTGCCCATGGATTCGGACATGAACAACTATGACGGCCAGCACGTCACCACCGCGCACGGCCGCATGACGCCCGACGAGTGGCAGGAGATCTACGACCGGGCCTGGCACCTCTACTACACGCCCGAGCACGTGCGGACGCTTCTGCGCCGCGCCCGGGCCGGCGGTGCGGGCGTCCGCCGCACGGCGGCGGCAATCCTCTCCTACTACGGCAGCCACCGCTTCGAGCGGCTCCACCCCATGCAGGGCGGTCTCTACCGACGCACGGTTCGCACCACGCGGCGGCCCGGTCTGCCCCGCGAGAACCCGTTGCTCTTCTATCCTCGTTGCATCGGGGAGGCCTGTGCCAAGTACCTTTCGTTCGCAAAGTATTACTTGGAGTTGGACCGGATCTGCAGGCAGATCGAACGTGACCCCCGCAGCGACGCCTATACCGACCTGGCCCTGACGCCCATCGGGCAGCCCAGGGTTGTGGAAGGACAGTACACGCTGCGCCGTGCCGCGTAGCAGGTCCCGCTTGCCGAGCGGGACAAGCGAAGTCCTGCCCGGCAGGCAGGACCTACTGCTTGTTGGGCTGGCTGCAAAGCATCGCCTGCGCCTCGCGGACGCGGATGATCTGCTCGGCACTGACCTTGAGGAACCGGTGCAGTCCCTGGGGATCGGCCTGGAAGCTGGTCACGCCCTCGGCATCGACCAGGATCTTGCCGGGCTCGGAGAGCTGGAAATAGTCGCGATCGGGCCGGATCGCGTAGAGCGTGCTCGTCAGGTCCCACGTCGGTTGGTCGTTCTTTAGCCCGCGATACAAGGCGTAGGCCTCCTGCAGCGGGTGATGGGCGGTGTAGCGATAGTCCTCCTGCATGCTCCGGCCGGGGTGCTGGATGGCGATGCCGACCTCGAAACCGCTGGCCACGATGGCTGTGGGCCACTGGTCGAACAGCTTGCGGGAGGAAGCCAGGTCGGTGACGATGTTGTACTCCTTGAATCGCTTCTGGACCGCCCCAGGCGTGTATCCGCCGGCCATTGCCGACAGTAACCGGACCTTTTGCCGGACCAGGTCCGTGCCGCCCAACGGCCAGTGCTCGTCCGGCCCCGAGGCCAAGAGCCGCACCAGGTTCGTCGAGAAGCCGACCTGGATGATCACCACCGACCGATCCGCCTGCTTCGCCAGCACCTCCCGCAAAAGACCCGTGGCCTCGCGGGCGTCGTTGCCGCTTTGGAGTTTGTGCGGGTAGCGAAGCCGGCCGTTGTCTTCCGCGGTGGCGACCTTGCGGAGGTACTTGCCGTCGTCGGGCGTGACCCCCTTGCGGACCACGCCAATGGGAATTTCCGGCCGGCCATAGAAGGTGTTCATCAGGTCGATGAAGGCCGCGGCATAAGGATTGTCCTTGGTGATCGTCACCGCCAACAACTCGCACTCGCCGCGGCTCTGGAGGGCGTGGATCATGGCCAGCGCCATGGCGTCGTCGACGTCGTTGCCCACGTCGGTGTCGAAAATCAACTTCACTGGCGGCCGAGGCGGATCGTGCGCAGGCGGGCGGGGAGGATCAGCAGGGCCAAAAGCGCCAGCCCGACAATCGCACGCAAGACTCGCCAAACCGGTCGACGTGACATGAGAAAATCTCCTGGGAGCTTTCAGCGAATGAGGGATGAGAGATAAGGGATGAGGGACGCAGAGACGCGTGTTTTTGCCTCCACCCTTCACCTCTCATCGCTCATCTCTCATCCCTCTTCATTGACCACTAGCCACTGACCACCGACCACTTCCGCTTACTGGCCGGCCTTCCAGGCGTCGAGCTCCTTCTGGAGCCGTTTCTCGTCCAGGTTGGCCGGCTTCGGCTTGTCCTGGTTGGCTTCCAACTCGGCCAGTGTGGGGGTCTTCGAGGAGACGCCGCCGGCCGGGATCTCGCCGTGAGCAGTCCAGACGATAGCGTTGAGGACTACCTTGCGGAAGTTGTCGTTGCCCCAGTTCCAATGGAAGTGCCCGCCGGTGAAACCGAAGCCGCGTCCGCCACCGGGCCGCTGGAAGGCCCAGGCGACGTGCTCGGCGTGGCCCTTCTCCGCGCGGACCGTGGGGTTGCCGCCGTGGGAATCGTTGCCGCCCTGCCGGGTGCTGTCCGGCGGCACGGTCGTGAGGATCGGCGTGACGCCCTTCATGCCGTCCTGGAAACGCATGTGGTAATACCACTCGTCGGTGATGGTGAAGGGCTTCACGCCCCGCGCGATCGGATGATCGGGGAGACTCTTGAACTGGGCCGTGTACGTCGGATTGACCGACCAGAAGGTCTCATAGTAGCCTCCGATCCAACTCTTCAGCAGATCGCCCGGCTCGCCCTTGGGGATCTCCACCGCGTAGTGCAGGCAGACCAGGCCGGTGCCTTTCTTCATCAGCCGGTCGAGATCCTTCAGGTGCGGCATGGCCAGGTGGCCGCCGCCGCCGTCGCCGTAGATCACGATCGTGTCGGCGTCTTCCAGGTCTTCCAGGACGCCGGGATTCTTGGGCCAGCCGCTCGTGACCACGTACTTCAGGCTCGGAACGCCCTGGCTGAGACACTTGGCCAGCAAGAGGCAGCCGGCGCGGTGCTCGTGTTGGGCGTAGCCGTGGCTGGGCCCGCCGGCCAGGAAGACCACCTTCATCTGGCCGTCAGCCTTGGACGATTTGGCCGGCGGGTCCTCGGCCCGGCTCAGCAGCGGCAGCCCGAGGCACAAGGCAAACAGGCCGGCAAACACGATGTGCGACAAGACGGTTCTCGATTTCATGGCTTCTTCCTCGTGGGTGTGACGGACTCGGTGGGACGCCCTATTCTAACCTCCGGCCCTAGGCCGGCGAAAGTGGCTGTCCGGGACTTAGGTCTTGGGTCTTAGGTTTTTGGTCTTCGCCTTCTATTACCTCCTAAGACCGAAGACCTAAGGCCCAAGAGCTACTGCTGTTCGCGGCTATGGGATAGAATCGCATCTGGACCGCCCTGTCCCCAACGCCGAGGTTGCCTCATGAGCCCTTTTGTCGAGATCGTCTTCGATTGCCTGCCCCTACGTTCGGTGGAGAGGCTGGATATCCCGCTGGATGCGTCGCCCGGGTTTCGCGCCCGGTGCGAGCGGATCAAGCGGGCGGTCGAGAAGCACGGGATGCACAATAGCTACTACCTGCACCACGGGCGTTGCGTCTTCCGCCTGACCAACGACGACAACGTGGGCTTGATCGCGCTGGGGTTCGAGGGGACCGTGTTGACCGGCACCGACGACCTGAAGACGATCCATGCCGACCTGGAGGCGGAAATCTCCGAGGAGACCTGCGACTGGCTTACCGCCCCCATCGTCGCCTGGTTCCAGGAGACAGTGCGGCGAGCGGTGATGGTCGAGTTCGACCGCTATATCGCCGCAGGTGATCTTCAGAAGACGATCCAGCGGATCGCCAAGCTCGAAGAGGCGATGGACGCTCACGGGGGGTTCGTTGGGATGGGCCTGTAGGAAAGTGGCTAGTGGTCAGTGGTCAGTGGCTAGTCGTCGGTGGCTAGTTAAGGGTAGGGTGGGACAAGCTCGCGCAGCGAGCGCCGGCCCACCAACTGTGGTTAGGTCTTAGATTCTAAGCCCTAGCTGTGGTGGGCGATGCCCACCCTACACCTCGCGAAGATTCAATACCTTTGACCTCTCACCGCCGTCCTCCGTCCCCCTTCGCCACGGACGACTCGCCATTCTTCCTATATCCCCAGGGCTGACAGCCGGCGTTAGTTCTGGAACGTCTGCTAAAGATAGGTAGTCTGCGGTCAGACTACCGATTAACTGGATTGTATGGATTCCTCAAAGTTTAACGATTGCAGAGACGATACCAGTGTCGGCGATTGTATCGAGCGGGCCCGCAGGAGGTTGCCGCGCGGTCTTCGACGCCCCCCCTGGCGTCGAACCTGATACGCAACGCTAACAGGAATCCATCCCCTATGAGTCGGCAGTTCCTAATGCGAAGCGCCATCGGCTGGCTGGCACTCTGGGTCGCAGCGGTGGGATGCCGTCCTCAGCAGCCGTTCTACTTCTTCGAGCATAAGGACATGAGGCACTATCTCGACGTGGCCGAGACGATCGAGTACCCCGACGTCCAGAATCCTACCCTGGACGATGTGCAGAACTCGCTGCCGCCGCTGACCCTCGACAACCCCGATCCCAGCAAAATCTGGGAGCTCTCCCTGGAAGAGACGATGAAGATCGCCTTGGACAACAGCAAGGTGTTCCGCAGTCTGGGCGGCGTGACCCTAACGTCGGAAGGCGGAGCGGGGGGCGGTCCGGGCGGTGTGGCAGGGGCCCCGACCGTACTGTTGAGCAATCCGGAAAGCGCTGTCACGACCCACAATCCGGCGATCACCGAGAGCGACGGGAGGTTCGGCGTCGAGGCCGCCCTGGCCGCTTACGATGCCCAGTTCACCGCCAGCATGAACTGTGAGCATTTCAATACGCCGTTGAACGTCAACGTGGCGATCGCCCCTGCGCTCTATGTCAACGTCAATGAGCAAGAGGTGGTCAATTTCCAGGCCGCGATCCAGAAGACCTACATGACTGGCGGCACCTGGTCGCTGACCAACAACATCGACTACCTGCAGAGCAACAGCCCGGTTCAGCTCTTCAACAGCGCCTATACGGTGAACTACGAGGCGGCGGTGCGGCAGCCCCTGTTGCAGGGCGCCGGCGTGCAGTTCAACGAGATCGCCGGACCGCAGTCGATCCCCGGGTTCTATAACGGCGTGCGGATCGCCCGTCTGCGGAGCGACATCTCCCTGGCCGATTTCGAGAAGTCGGTGCGGGACCTTGTCCGGGACGTGGAGCGGACCTACTGGGAGCTTTATCTCACTTACCGCGAGGTAGACACCGCGGTCGCCAGCCGCGACAGGGCCCTGGCCACCTGGCGGGAGTTCTCCGGCCGGCACGCGAGCGTCCAGGTGGAGGCCCGCGCCCGGGAGCAGTACTTCCAGTTCCGCAGTGCGACCGAAGTCGCGCTGCACAGCCTCTACAAGACGGAGAACGTACTCCGCCACATGATGGGCCTGGCGGCCTGCGACGGCCGGCTGATCCGGCCCTCCGAGGAGCCGACCACCGCCAAGATCAGCTTCGACTGGTACGCATCCCTGACGGAAGGTCTTTGCCGCAGCGCCGAGTTGCGGCAGCAGAAGTGGCGGATCAAGCAGCGGGAGCTGGAACTGATCGCCTCGAAGAACTTCCTCCTGCCGCGATTGGACGCCGTGGCCCTCTATCGTTGGGTCGGCCTGGGCAATAAATTGGACGACGTCACGAACACGGACAGCAACGCCTTCGGCAACCTGATCGACGGCAACCACCAGGAATGGCAGCTTGAATTGCAGTTGCAGTTGCCCATCGGATTTCGCAAGGAGCTGTCGGGCGTCCGCAACGCCCAGTTGAGCCTCGCCCGGGAGCGGACCATCCTCCAGGAGCAGGAGTTGGAGCTGTCCCACCAGCTCGCCATCAGGATGGAGGACCTGGCCGGCTATTACAAGGAGGCCCAGAGCCATTTCAACCAGTGGGAGGCGGCCCCCGTCGAGGTCAAGGCGCTTGAGGAAAGGGTCAAGGCAGCCACGTCACCGCAGGAATGGGAGCAAGAGGTGAACCTCCTTCTCGACGCCCACATCCGCCTGGCCGAGGCCGAAGTCAGCTACTACCGCTCCCTTGTCAGCTATAATAACCTCATTTCGCTGGTCCACTATACCAAGGGGTCGCTGCTGGAGTACAATGGCGTCTACCTGGCTGAAGGGCCCTGGCCTCGCAAGGCTTACTTCGACGCCCAACGCCGAGCCCGGGCTCGCGACGCCGCGTTGTACCTCAACTACGGCTTCACGCAGCCTCGGGTCCTAAGCCGCGGGCCGTACCAGCAGATCCAGGGCGGTCCAGGCACGTCGGCGGCTCCGACGCAGCCTCCGCTGGCCCCGTCGGACAAAGAGGTGATTCCTCCCGGCGTCCCCGTGGAGAAGTCGCCCGAGGACAAACAGCTCAAGAGCATCCTGCCCGGCAGCGAGACCGGCGCGACGCTCGGGCCGCAGGCGGCCGGACCGATGGACTCTCCGTTGGACCCCCGGTGGGGCTCAACCCAGGCCCCGATCGGCCAGGGCTACGACCTCGGGTCGCTGAACCTCAGCGCCTTGGCCGCTCCGCCGGACCGACCGCCGGCCACGGCACAGCCGGCGGACACGTTGCCGCCGGCCGACGCCTGGCAGCCGGCCGCGGTCCAACAGGCCGCCTGCCAGGACGCCGAGGGCTCCGGCGGAGCCGTCCATCCGGAGGCCCTGGGCGGCCAGTGGACGAATTCCCAGTCCGGTGGAAACGGAAATGAATCTGTCGCGCATCTGCCGGCTGCTGAAACTGATCGGTCTACTCCAGGCTGGAAGGGGCTATAACACGGACGGCCTGGCCGAGGCTTGCACGGTCAGCCGGCGAACGATTTTCCGCGACCTCGACCTGTTGCGGCTGGCGGGGGTGCCGCTGGTCTTCGACGACCAGCAGCAGCGCTATCATATCCCCGGCACGTACTTCCTGCCGCCGACGAATTTCACCCCCGACGAAGCCCTGGCCCTGTTGGTCCTCTGCAACGACCTGGGCGGCGGATCGCGGCTGCCGTTCTTCGAGCCCGCCCAGCGGGCCGCGATGAAGCTCGCCGGAAGCCTGCCGGAAAAACTCCGCGAGCAGCTCCGCGCCACCGGCGACGTGGTCCACGTCAAACTCGATCCCAACAACCCCCTGGAGAACAGCCGGCCGGTGTTCGAGCAACTCCTGCAAGCCGTCGGCCAACGTCACTGCGTCCGCATCCGCTACCAGAGTCTCGCCGAAGACAAACACATCTCCACCCGCTTGCAGCCCTACCGCCTGCTGTTCAGCCGGCGGAGTTGGTACGTCATCGGCCGGGCGTCGCTGTACCGCGGCACGCGGACCTTCAACCTGGGACGTATCCGTCGCCTGGAGGTGCTCGACGAGCCGTACCAGATCCCGCGCGGTTTCGCGCTGGAACGCTATCTCCGCAACGCCTGGCACCTGATTCCCGAAAAGGGGCCCGACCGCGAGGTCACCGTCCGCTTCGGCAAGTTGGTGGCCCAGAACGTGGCCGAGGTCGTCTGGCACAAGACGCAACAGGTCCGTTTCCGTCCCGACGGCAGCATGGACTTCCAGGTGACCGTTTCCGGGATCCAGGAGATCTCCTGGTGGATCCTGGGCTACGGCGACCAGGCCGAGGTGCTCGACCCGCCCGAGCTCCGCCGTCTCGTCGCCCAGCGGGCCGCCCGGATGGTTCAGCAGTATCGCGACGTGCTGGAAAAGAATGAAGAAGTTGGGAGTTAGGAGTTAGAATGAAAGCCGCGTCCCAACCCCCAACTTCTAACTTCCAACTCCTAACTCCTAACTCCTAACTCCTAACTCCTAACTCCTAACTCCTAACTCCTAACTCCTAACTCCTAACTCCTAACTCCTAACTCCTAACTCCTAACTCCTAACTCCTAACTCCTAACTCCTAACTCCTAACTCCTAACTCCTAACTCCTAACTCCTAACTCCTAACTCCTAACTCCTAACTCCTAACTCCTAACTCCTAACTCCTAACTCCTAACTCCTAACTCCTAACTCCTAACTCCTAACTCCTAACTCCTAACTCCTAACTCCTAACTCCTAACTCCTAACTCCTAACTCCTAACTCCTAACTCCTAACTCCTAACTCCTAACTCCTAACTCCTAACTCCTAACTCCTAACTCCTAACTCCTAACTCCTAACTCCTAACTCCTAACTCCTAACTCCTAACTCCTAACTCCTAACTCCTAACTCCTAACTCCTAACTCCTAACTCCTAACTCCTAACTCCTAACTCCTAACTCCTAACTCCTAACTCCTAACTCCTAACTCCTAACTCCTAACTCCTAACTCCTAACTCCTAACTCCTAACTCCTAACTCCTAACTCCTAACTCCTAACTCCTAACTCCTAACTCCTAACTCCTAACTCCTAACTCCTAACTCCTAACTCCTAACTCCTAACTCCTAACTCCTAACTCCTAACTCCTAACTCCTAACTCCTTCCCATGTTTCTCTCCATTGACGGCGGCGACGGAACCGGCAAGAGCACGCAGATTGCGCTGCTGGCGGAGTTCCTCCGCCAGGGTGGCCGGGAGGTGGTCGTCTGCCGCGACCCCGGGAGCACGCGGCTGGGCGAGGCCGTCCGGGAGCTGCTGCTGTCGCGGACGGACCTGCGGATCGGCCGCCGCGCGGAGATGCTGCTCTATATGGCGGCGCGGGCCCAGTTGACCGAGGAGCTGATCCGGCCGGCCCTGGAACAGGGAAAGACGGTGATCTGCGACCGTTACCTGTTGGCCAACGTGGTCTACCAGGGCCACGCCGGGGGACTCGACGTGGGGCAGCTTTGGGAGGTGGGCCGGGCAGCGACGTGCGGCCTTCTGCCCGATTTGACGATCGTGTTGGACATGCCCGCCGCCGCCGCCGCCGCCCGGCTCCAGCGCCAGTTGGACCGCATGGAGCAGCAGGGCGACGCCTTCCACGCCCGCGTGCGTGAAGGGTTCCTCGTCGAGGCCGCCAAAACCCCCGAGCGGATCGTGGTCATCGACGCCTCGCCGCCGATCGACCAGGTCCAGTTGGCGATCCGCCATGCGCTGGGCGGTCGGAGTTAGGTCTTAGGTCTTGGGACTCAGCGAGAGATGATATCGCAGTTCGGCAAAGCCTGTTTGTATTTCCTCATGCCCTCGCCCGTGACGGGCGTACCGATGAGCGCCAAACACTTGAGTTTGGTCAGTCCCTTGACGTACTCCAATCCGGCGTCCGTGACCAGCGTGCCGTTGAGGACCAAAGCTTCAAGTTGGGTCAACCCTTTGAGGTGAACCAGGCCCGCATCCGTGACCCGGGCATCATTGAGGCTCAACCATCGGAGTTGCGTCAATCCTTCGAGGTGCGCCAGTCCGGCATCCGTGACAGGTGTGTGGTCGAGGTACAACTCTTGCAGTTGGGTCAAACCCTTAACGTGTTCCAGCCCAGCGCTGGTGACTCGGGTCTCGCCGAGGACCAAAGTTCGGAGCTGGGTTAACCCTTTGAGGTGCTCCAGCCCAGCCCCGGTGACTTGCGTGCCCTGGAGGTCCAACCGTTGGAGTTGGCGCAGCCCTTTGAGGTACACCAGCCCGGCGCCCGTGATATTCGTTCCGTTGAGGTCCAAGCATTCGAGTTCGGTTAACCCTTTGAGGTGCTCAAGCCCCGTGTCCGTGACCTGCGTCTTAACGAGGATCAACATTTTGAGGTGGGTCAATCCCTTGAGGTGCTCCAGCCCGGCGCCCGTGACCCGAGTTCGCTCGAGGCTCAACGAGCGTAGTTGGGTAAATCCCTTGAGGTGCTCCAGTCCAGCGTCCGTAACCCCCGTGCGGTCGAGGTACAGTCCGTGGAGTTGGGCCAGTCCTTTGAGGTGCTCCAGCCCAGCGTCCGTGACTGCGCTGTCCGAAAACGACAGGGAAACACTGTTCGTGAAGAAATCGTCCGTCAGCAGTTCCCGCAGCCAGTCCGGTCCCGGCGGTCCGGAACCGGTCATGTTTTCGCGTTCTTCGTAATCGTAGCTCGGGCTACAGCCTTGCACTCCTATGGCCTGAACTGCGGCCTGAACTACGGCCCGCTGCTCCCTGGCTTTCTTCATCTCGGCGGATAGCCAACTACAGGGGATGGCGACAACCGCCGTCAGCAGGAAAAGCGAGCGGATGGAGAACTGAAACCGCCATCGGAAGACCAAGCTCGCGGCGAACCAAACGAGCGTAAGGAGCAATGCCACACCCACGCTCGCCACAGCGATCAGGACCGTCCAGCCCTTATGCTGATTGAACGGAAACCAGCGGAACTGCTCGGACAGCAGCAGAACGCCTTCCAGCGCCAGCATGGCCAGGATCAGCCCGTCTGGCGTGGGGTGAAGCCAGCGGCGTTTGGTTTGACAGGTGTCGCCCATGCGAACCAGTATAGCCGAACCGGCCCTCTTGAGGCACGGTAGTTGCCAGCGTCCCGACCTCCAGTTACCCAACGCATCCCTTCCACCGGACGTAGTCATTCACAGGCCGTCATAGTCGCCTTTCGCTCCGCGAAAGTAGCGCCACTTTCGCGGAGCGAAAGGCGACAATCGACGCAACATCCCCGTAGAACAAGCAGTGGCCTGTGAACAGTTACCGTAAGCCGGATCTGATGTCGCAGATTTTCACCTACTCACGACCAACATATCCCCGGAGTCCGAACCACATCCGGGCCGACACGGCCCGGCTCGGAAGTACGGCTCGGAAGTGCGGCTTGTGGCGCGAACCGCTTACGTTATGCTTAAAGTGCAACCTACAAGCCCGCGACCCCCGACCCCCGACCCCTGACCCCCGACCCCTGACCCCCGACCCCTGACCCCCGCCCCGACCCCTCCTCATGGCTTGGCACGGCATCCTTGGACATGACGACGTTGTGGGGCAGTTCCGCCAGGCGATCGGCCGCGGCCGGCTGGCCAGCAGCTTCCTCTTCGCCGGACCGGCGGGGATCGGCAAGATGACCTTCGCGGTCAAGCTGGGGCAGTCGCTGCTCTGCCGCGAGCGGCCGGAAGCGGCGTTGGACCCTTGCGAGCACTGCCCATCCTGCCTTCAGGTTGCCGCCCGGACCCATCCCGACCTGGAGATCGTCTCCAAGCCCGAGGACAAGTCGTTCCTGCCGTTGGAGCTGTTCATCGGCGACAAGGAGCACCGCATGAAGGAGGGGCTTTGCCACCGCATCGCCATGAAGCCCTTCCAAGGGGGCCGCAAGATCGCCATCATCGACGACGCCGACTTCCTCAACGCCGAAGGCGCCAACTGCTTGCTGAAGACCCTGGAAGAGCCGCCGCCGCAGTCGCTGCTGATCCTCATCGGCACCAGCCCGGCTAAGCAGCTCCCCACCATCCGCTCCCGCTGCCAACTGATCCGTTTCCGGCCGTTGCGGGCGGATCAAGTCGAAGAGCTGCTGTTGTCCCGCGGGCTGGTCGCCGAGCCGGCGGAAGCCCGCCGGCTGGCGGCCCATAGCGAGGGCAGCCTCCAGCGGGCCTTGGAACTGGCCGACGCGGAGCTTTGGGACTTCCGCGACAAACTCCACCAGCGGTTGGCCGAGCCGCTGATGGACGGCGTCGGATTGGCCGCGACCGTGATGGCCCTGGTCGAGAGGGCTGGCAAGGAGGCTTCCGCCAAACGCCAGCGGTTGCGGCAGATCGCCAACTTCACGGCCGATTTCTACCGGGCCGTGCTTCGCCAGCGGTGCGACGCTGCAGCCAACGACGACGGCCAGGGCCCGCCCCCCCCTTCAGCCGCCCTCCGTGGGTGGCCCGGTGACGCCGAGATGGCCGCCGCCTGCCTGGAGCGGACGCTCGATGCGGCCGACGAGATCCCGCGGAACGTCCATCCGGCGACGCTCGTCGAGTGCTGGTTCCACGACCTGACGCGGATCGCGCAACCCGCTCGGTCCAGACCGGCGAGCGTCGGAAAAACCTGCTAACGCCCTCTTGACAGTCGCCGAAATCTAGCGATAATAAAACGTCTATAGACATGCCTATCCCACCCGATGGGTTGTATTAGACCAGCCCTCATCCGAGTCATCGTAGACGTCAAATCTTGCGCGAGCCTGTTGATCGTCTTGCCCGTTCGGCGGGCGTTGCAGTACCCAGGGGCGAGAAGCAAGGGCCAGGCGAATTTTTGGTGAGTGGAGTTTGAGTGGAAATGCGGAATGTATTTGAGGCCATCTTGGAGTGTGGTCACGACGAGGATTTTGCCCCCAACGCGACCGACGACTTCTTCCCCACGGACGCCCCGGCAGGATCGCAAGCGAAGCTTGAAATCCTGGCGGATCGGGTCCGAAAAGGTTTCCCGCTGTGGCATCCCGAAGACCGCAACGACTACAGCGGTCTGACCGGAGCGGTTCGCCCGCGAGACTGACGCCTCCCCCTCCCCGCTCTTCGCTACAGGTGGGTCGGGCATGGACGTAGCATGGGCATTTTTGCCCGTGTTTTCCGCATCAGACGGGCAAGAATGCCCATCCTACGTTTACTCGGTCGCTACGGTGATTCCGCGACCTCATCGCCGGCCGGTAGTAACAAGTCGGTGGGAAGCGTCAAGGGCCGCTCGTCAGGACGCGGTTCCAGCTCATCGCGCAGCACCAGCACGTCGGGCGGAGCCTCGATTCCCAGGCGCACGCGATCGCCTACTACCCGAACGACCGTCACCATGATCGAATCCCCCAGGCGGATCCGCTCGCCTTCGCGCCGCGACAGAACGAGCATATAGCGACCTCCTTGTCTTGCGTTGGTGTATTGATCTCAGGCCGCAGCTTTCTCCAGGCGGCAGGGTTCGTAGGACTCCAGGCTGGGCGCTTCCAGGAGTTGCGTCTTCTGGAACCGCTCGCCGTTGGAACCGTAGAAGAGAATCGAGTTGCGGTCGGTCTCCCAGATCGCGGTGAACTTCACCGCCCGGGGACCGTGCAGGCAGTAGTAGATCCCGCACGGTTTGCCTGCCCTTCGCAAGTAGCGCTGGGTCAAAGGGAAGGCGTCGATCTGCAATTGGTAGTGTTCACAAAGGGTTTCGTTGACGTAATCGTAAAGGTCATCCAAGCTGTTGATCTGTTCAACTCGGGTCAACATGATTGGGGTCAGATCTCCCTGAGAATGCGCAGTATCTCCGAGAAATACGAAGAATGCACAGGTGAGCTAATTTGGGGTGAGTGCCGACAAAGAAGTGTATCGGCAAAATAGGCAACGATACTTCGCCGTCGATCCGAGGCTCTGGGAGTTCTGCGTAACAAATATCGGAGCGCACGGAAGGTTAACCCTTGCCGTGCAAGGAGATCCAGAGCCACAATCTTTTCCGCCGGGTGGCAGAATGTTTTTTCCCGGCAACGCGGTGAGGGAAATAGGTAGGGTGGGCTTTAGCCCGCCACGAAAAAGCCCGCCTGTAGTTCCGCCTTCCGGCGGCATTCCGCCTAAAGGCGGAACTACGAGCGTCAGCGGCCCCTCCAGGCTTGCACCTATCTACTTGGGCTCCTTCGCGTAGTCGGCATAGAGTTGGGCGATTCCCGCCTGCTGCCAGTCGCCGCGGTGAAACAGGAGCCGGTAGCGCAGCACTAGTTTCTCGCCCGCCGGAAGCGTGTAGGAGCCATCGTCGCCCGAGCGGCCCGTGAAGCTCTTTTCGCCGAAGGGATTGGCTGCAAAGAGACCGTAGGTCCGCACGTGCCAATAGGTTGGGTAACGGAAGCTGCTGGGGTGGTTGAGGATCGCGATGCCTACCGTCTCCTGGTCGACCGGACCGAAATAGTCGACCCAGGACGCCCGCTTACCCCAGGCATCTACGTCCCGCTGCCCTTGGCTGTTGACGATCTTCCCTCCGAGCTTCCGGTCGACCGCCAACGTTTCGGCGACCCGCACGCCGAAGGAGCCCTCCTTGGTGTCGCCAAACTGCACGGGCCCCGCGGTGGCTTCCAGGGTGATGTCGAAGTCGATCCAACGGGCGTCGCCCACGCGGCCGAAGCCGAGCACCCGTTGGTCTTCGAGTTGTTTCTTGCCGTCCGGCGCGAGCCAATCGTTGCGCGTGACGATGACCGCCGTGGGGCCGCCGGCCACCTTCACAAACTCCCGGTGGACGATGCTCCCCGATTTGGGCGACTCCCCCCAGAAATTGATCTTGTTGACGTTGCCGTGGGTAAACCAGATCGATCGTTGGTGGGGATGATCTTTCGTTTCGCCCTGCACATCGCCCATGGGATAAGACCGGGTCATGGGCTTGCCGGTGGGACCGAGCACAGGCCAGAGGATCGGCTTGTTGCCGCTGCGAGTCAGATATTCGGTGAAGAACTGGCCGTCGATCTTTACGATCACGCCGCCCGGAGAACGTTCGGCTGTCACTTCGGCCGCGGAGGCGGCAGCGACCAGGACCAGGCAAAGCAAGAGTACGACCAGCGGCAGGGGGTGGGACATCGGAGAGCGGCTCCGCGGCAAGGCAGTGGCGTGTTGTGGCTGTTGGTGGTCATCATAGCCACAGCACGGGTCCGCCGCCAGTTTCTTCGGCAGTATCGCCGGAATCGTACTCGTCACGCTCCGCGTGACGTATCCCTCACGCGGAGCGTGAGGAGTACCTACGGCCGTACCCGCTTCTGATACTCGTCGAGCAGGACCGGCGTGAAACTGGTCACGAGCTGCCCAGCCCGTGCTATCTGCCGACGATCGGCGTCGCTCAGCCGGGGGGTGAATTGGTGCCGGCTGCGAATCGTTGTCCTTTTCGCCGTGAGCCCTTCCTTGGGCCGGATCGTGAGTTTCACCTCGCGGGGAATCAGCTTCCTTTGGCCGAGGGCGTCGTTGACGATCATCCGGGCAAACGGAGGCCGGGCGCCCGGGTTGATCAGCGTGTTGAGTTGGCAGTATTCGTTGGAGAAGTCCTGGTATGCCCGGGCGATTTCGCCGTTGACCGGGTCCTGTGGCATGACCTGGTAGGTTGCCCAGGGGCTGGCAAATTCCATTTCGCCCGCCGCCGTGACCCCCTGGCGATCGAATTTCGGCGCGGCCAGGAATCGCAGGAACGGGTCGGGCTGGGCGCGGTTGGGCTGGGAGTAGGCCCAGGCCTGGAGCTGCTCCATTGCCTGGTGTAGCTTGGCTACGCTGATCTCGGTGCGGAGGTGATGCGCCGGGTCCAGCAGCACCAGGCGGCCCCGCGCCCGGTCGAAGATCGTGATTTCGCCCTCGCCGTCGAGAATGTCGTAGACCATGTCGTCCGAGAAGATCGTAACACTACTGCTCGTGGGCCGTTTCTCATCGTCGACGCTGATCTTATTCTCAATGCGGAACTCGGCGCCGCAGGCGGCGCCGGCCCAGCGGATCGCCTGACCGAAGGGTGCCAGCATAAGGGTTATCGCGAGAAGACCCAGGGTGAGTCGGCCGGTCATGGAAGCTCCCTTCCCCAGATGGGTTTGGAAGAAAAAGGTCAGGGGCCTAGCGGCGGAGAATAAAGGATCGCGCGGTTCCTGTAAAGCGGAGAACGGCTCTCTCTGGCTCCGATCGCATGGCTACCGTCCTTGACGCACCCCGCCGGCGTTGGTAGATTTACCTCTTCGCGCACCGCTGGGCCGCCTTGGCTGGTGGGGCGTAGCCCAATCGGGGGATTAGCTCAGTTGGGAGAGCGCTTGAATGGCATTCAAGAGGTCGAGGGTTCGAGTCCCTTATCCTCCACTCCGCAGAGCCCTTTCGCGGCAATAAGTTGCGAATTGGTTTTTCTGACCGTCACCGAGGAAATCCATCTGGTGCCGGACTGCCGGTGACCGCCGCTTTTCTTGCGCGGCGGAAGTCTTATGGTGTGGGATCTCCCCTACCCCCCGTCCGCAGACCGCCGTCTACCCCTCGGGCGCCCTTCAGTCGGAGGCGCCTTATTTTGCAGGCCCTTGCGTTGACAGGCTGGGGAAAGCGAGAAAAAATAGAGTGTTTCCCCACCCTGGTCCCCCAGTTCGTTGAATCCCTCAGGGAGTACGCCGTGACGGCACCGTGGATTACTTATCGCCCCGAGTTGAAGGTCCTCGACTGCACGATCCGCGATGGCGGTCTGATCAACGATCACCAGTTCGACGACGGTTTCGTCAAGGCCGTGTACCAGGCCTGCCTCGACGCCGGCGTGGACTACATGGAACTGGGTTATAAGGCATCGAAAAAGATCTTCGCCCGGGACAAGTTGGGCGCCTGGAAGTTCTGCGACGAAGACGATCTGCGGCGGATCGTGGGCGAGAATCCCACCCCCTTGAAGCTGGCCGTGATGGCCGACGCCGGGAAGTGCGATTGGCGGACTGACATCCACCCCAAAAAGAACAGCGTTCTGGACATGATCCGGGTGGCCTTCTACGTCAACCAGGTCCCCGAAGCCATCGACATGATCAAGGACGCCCATGACAAGGGCTACGAGGTCTGCGCCAATCTGATGGCCGTCTCCCGCTCGGCCGAGGTGGAACTCGATCAGGCCCTGGAACTCTTGGCCGAGACGCCGGTGACGACGATCGTCGTGGTCGACAGCTTCGGCTCGCTCTATGCCGAGCAGATCGAGCTCTTGGTGAAGAAGTACCTGGCCTACGCCAAGGCCACGGGCAAGGAAGTCGGCATCCACGCCCACAACAACCAGCAGCTCGCCTTCGCCAATACGATTGAAGCCATCATCCACGGCGCCAATCGCGTCGACGCCACCATGGCCGGTCTGGGACGCGGGGCCGGCAATTGCCCCATGGAACTGCTGATCGGCTTCCTCCGCAATCCCAAGTTCAAGATCCGGCCGATCTACCAGTTGTTGGAGAGCCATCTGGAGCCGCTGCGGGCCTCCGTCGAGTGGGGGCCCTTCGTGCAGTACAACATCACCGGGCAATTCAACCAGCACCCGCGCTTCGCCATCGCCGCCCGCTCCGGCGGCGAGCGCGACAAGTTCGTCTCCTTCTACGACAAGCTGATCGCCGAGGAGTAGCATGTAGCAGGCACACGCCGTGTGCCGTCCGCTGCCTCCACTTTTATGGGCGGACGGCACACGGCGTGTGCCTGCTACCTGAGCGGACTAAAGTCCGCCCTACGAGGCGCTGATGACCGAGGAGTAAGACTGGTTGCCGCCGGCGCGCTTCGCCCGGTCCAATCCCTCTTCAAGCCGATCGAAGAGCGATTCCGGCGTCTCGCCGGGGACTGCTTCCGCCACCGCGGCCGAGGCCGTTCGGCGAGTCGTGCCTTCCGCCACGACGTGGTCCAACGCCAAGAGCGATTGCCGCAGTGATTCCACGCTTGCGGCGGCCTCTGCCAAGGCCATCCCCGGCAGCAGCACGAGGAACCCCGGACCGGCATAGCGGGCCACGACGCCCTGCTGGCCGACGTGCCCGACGATCGTCTCGGCCATCGCGCGCAGGATACGGTCGCCGGCCGCCACGCCGTGCTCCTGGTTGCACTCGGTGAAGCAGTCCGGCTCGATCAGCGCCACGGCCAGCGGGCCCGACTCCTGCCGCTTCTCGTCCCACCACTCGCGCACGAGAATGTCCAGGCCGATCCGGCTGGGCAGCCCGGTGAGCGGATCGATGCGGCAAGTGTCGTGGACCTCCGCGAGCCGGCCGGTCTGCTGGGCCGCGGCTATCGAGATCGCCGTCAGGGTGTCCCGCGTCTTGTGGATCGTCCGGCCGAGGCGATTCAAGTCGTCCCGATGTTCTTCAGCCGCCTCGGCCAGCGCCTTGGACCGCCGGACATGTCGCTGCGCCTGGACGAGCCCTTCGATGCAAGTGGAAAGCTCCTCGACCGCCGCTTCGACCTCCCCGACGAGCGGGCTTCCGTCGCCCAGTTGGCCGGCACACTCGCGGAACCGGTCCATCGCCCGACGCTGCCAGCCGAGCCACGCCTGGCAGACCTGCGCGGCCTCGCGTGCCCCCGTACAAAGCAGCGTGCGGTCGGGCTCGCCCGCGGCCGTGCGGAGCCGGGCATCGATCGCCGCCAGGCGATCGCCCTGCTGGAAGAAGATCTGCCCCAGGGCCATCAAACACGCATGGGCTTGGGGCACGCCGGATTGGCTGCCCAACTGCTGGATCAGCCGGTCGACGTCGTCGTCCGAGTCGGCCCGGGTCCAATCCTCGGCCGGCGGTTCGGCCATCATGGCTTGCCAGGCATCGGCCAGCGTCGGCGGCGCCAGCCCCAGGTACGCCGCCAAGGCATACCCCAGCGACAGGTTGACGATGCCGACCACCAGCGTCAGCAGGAGGATATTGGCCATAGGCGGGTCTCGAAGCCGGATGCCCGTGCCGTAGGGCTGTTGAAGTCTAGCTCGCGGGACGGGGACGGGGGACGGGGACGCAGGACGGAGAACGGGGGACGGCGGACGGGGGTCGGGCGTCGGGCGTCGGTCCAAAGTCGCATGGCTGGTTGATAGCTATGCGGGTTAACCGGATTATTCACGACGCCGCACACTAGCCCGAAGCGCAAGCGAGGGACCGGCATTGAGTTACCCTCGCTTGCGCTTCGGGCTAGCATGTGGCGCCCCGTCTCCCGTCCCCCGTCGCCCGTCCGCCGTCCGCCGCCGTGCGGAAACCACGTGCTAGACTCGTTGGGAGGGAAATCGTGGACGGATTGGCAATCCGTCCTACGATCTGGCGGGCAGGTTGCGGAGAGGCAAAATGATCGTCATTGTGGGGTGTCTGGTAGTTCTCGGTGCGGTGGTCGGCGGCTTTCTTTGGGCCGGCGGCAGCGTCGGCGCCCTGATCCATCCCTCGGAATTGCTGGTCATCGGCGGGTCCGCCCTGGGTGCCTTGATCCTGATGTCGCCCAAGAAGGTGCTCGTGGACCTGCTCAGGGGCTTACTGGAGAGCCTGAAAGGGACCCCTTACACGAAGCAGGGATACCGCGACCTGTTCAAGCTCTGCTACGAGATCTTGCGGCTGGCACGGAACGAGGGGTTGCTGGCATTGGAAGCCCACGTTTCCAGCCCGCACGAGAGCGCCATCTTCGAGAAGTATCCACGCATCGCGCGAAACCATCACGTGCTGGAGTTCCTTTGCGGGGCGCTGGCGCCGGTGATCGAACGGACGGTGACGCCGGAGAAGCTGCCCGGGCTGCTGGAGACCGAGATCAAGGTGCTGGAGCAAGAGCACCATGCCCCGTTGGGCGTGCTCACCAAGACGGCCGACGGCCTGCCGGGTTTCGGCATTGTGGCCGCCGTCTTGGGAATTGTGATCACCATGGCGCACATCGACGGCCCGGCCTCGGAGATCGGCCACAAGGTGGGCGCGGCGCTGGTCGGGACCTTCTTGGGGATCTTGCTCTCCTATGGATTTTTCGCGCCGCTGGCGGTGCGGATCGAGTTCCTTGGCGACGCCGAGATCGCCTATTTCCGCACGATCGCCACGATTGTTCAGGGGCTGGTGGACAGCCTTTCGCCGAAGGTGGCCTTGGAGCAGGCCCGGCGGGGGGTATCCTCGGAGGTTCGACTGAGCCGGGACGAGTTGGAGGAGTTGTTCAAGGAAGTCGAGTCGGCGTGAGGGCCTGTAAAACAAGGGACGGTCGAAGATGGCAGGCAAAGGCGGCGGCGCGTGGAAGGTAGCCTACGCGGACTTCGTCACGGCGATGATGGCCTTTTTTCTGGTGATGTGGATTACCGCGCAGAGCAAGGAAGTCAAGAAGTCGATTGCCGAATATTTCCGCGATCCGTACATGGCCGTGTCGGCGGTCCCCGGCGAGAAGGCGGGATCCGGCAAGCGGGGCGACAGTTGGAACCTGAAACCGGCCAAGCACCCCGGCAAGGGACGAGGCCTGGACCACGGTCCCAACCCGTCCATCGGCGACGGCGAGGAAGAGCAGCGGACGCGGGCCAACCTGCTGGTGCTGCACGACGGCAGCTCCCCCAACGACGGCTCGATGGTGGCCTTTGCGGAGGATTCCGCCGAGCTCAATGAGAAGGGCCGGCAGCGGCTGCGGCGGCTGGTGCCCAAGTTGTTGGGCAAAGCCAACAAGATCGAGATCCGCGGGCACGCCTCGCAACGGCCCCTGCCTGCCGATTCCCCCTACCACGACGCCTGGCAGATCTCTTTCGCGCGCTGCCTGGCAATCATGAGCTATCTCGAACAGGAGGGGGTCGAGCCGGCGAGGATCCGCCTCAGCCAGGCGGGCGTCTTCGAGCCCTTGACGCTTCGCGCGGAGATGGAGAAGCAGGTGCAGAACTCCCGCGTGGAAATCTACCTCCTGGGAGAGTTCACCGAAGACTTTGCCGGGACCCCTGCAGAACGGGCCCAGCACTTCAAGGGCCCCTGAACTGATCGGTACGTCAGGCTTTCCAGCCTGATCTTCCCCTCTGTCAGGCTGGAAAGCCTGACGTACTTTCCCGCTGCAAGCGTTGCGTTTCTCGTAAGTTGCCGCCGGAGGGCTTGCTGCCTGCGATCGGTTCCGCGAGAATCTCCGTCATGAAAAGATTCCTGCTGGCGGCGCGAGGGCTCGTCACCTCGAAACGATTCTTGAGCTTCTTTGGCCATTTTCTCGTGCTCCTGGTCTTCCTCGGGGCCGCCACGTTCCTTTACATCGAACTGAAGAAGCAGGATTACACTTTCAAGAAGGTTATCGATGATCTGTGCCGGATTGCGCTAAAGCGTACCTGGTGGGTCGTCGTCGCATCGCTGCTGACGGTGCTGAATTTCGTGATCCTGGTCGGTTACGACTGGTTTGCCGTCCGCTATGTGGGCGAAAAGAAGCTACCGCTGCGGAAGATTGCGCTGGCCTCGTTCATTACCTATGCCTTCAGCTTGAACTTCGGCGCCAGCCTCTTCGGCACGTCGATCCGCTATCGACTCTACTCCGCCTGGGGCGTGCCGCTGATCAAGATCGTCGAGTTGCTGGTGATCCTCGGCCTGACCTTCTGGTTCGGCGTCTTTACCCTCGCCGGCATCGTCTTCACGGTGGCTCCGTTCGAGATTCCCGCGACGCTGGGAAAGATCATTCCCTTTCACCACACCTTCTGGGTAGGGGTCCTGCTGTTGATGGTTTCGGGCAGTTACGTGCTTCTCAGCGCGTTCTGCCGTAAGCCGATCGGGGTATGGCGATGGAGGGTACCAGTCCCCCCGCTGAAGCTGACCCTTTACCAGATCGTGATTGCTTGCGGGGACCTGATCGTGGCGGCGGCCGTGCTCTACGCCCTTCTCCCACACTCCCTTCTCCCACCCAATTATGGTGGGTACGTGCTGGTGCTTGGGGTTTGGATGCTGGCCTACGTGGGCGTCGTCTTATCGCACGTACCGGGCGGCTATGGCGTGCAGGAGTCCGTGGTCGTGGCTTTCTGGGGTCCCCACGTTCTGGCCGCACTGATCGTCTTTCGCGTGATCTACTATTGGGTGCCCTTGGCGATTGCGTCGGCCCTGTTGGGCGGTAACGAACTGATTATGAAGAACGGGGCCGAAGCTGAGCCCACAGCCGTGCCAGCCGCCAAGTAAGCCCGGATTATTCACGGGCGCATCGTAAGCGCGAAGCGTAAGCGAGGCCGGCTAAGGAACTTACCCTCGCTTACGCTTCGGGTTTCGATTGCGCTCTGCGCCGCTCACATTGCGGGGCGTGAATAATCCGGGGTGAGACCCCCCGACTACGGTGGCCGAGCCCGTCCGGCCGTCGCTGGCCGACAAAGGCCACCACGCGGTATGATACGCGAAACGACCGAGGTGGGTGCCACTGGCTATGCCAGTGTTTTGGGGTGAGCACTGGCCGAGCCAATGGCGCCCATCCCGACAAAATCAATTTGCCGAGCCACTGCTCACCGGCTCTCGTTCCTTTCTTGCAGATGGGTTCTCCAATGGCAGAAGAGAAGAAACTGGTCGCCGTGATTTCGCCCTGGGACAAGCTCTCGGAGTTGGTGAAGAGGCAGTTTCGGCTGGAGAGTCTGCCGGCGGAGAAGAAAGTGATGGTCTGGCGCGAGGACCTGCAAGACGAACAGCAGCTCTCCAGCGAGTTGAAGAAAGTCGGCGTCACCGACGTTGAGTTGCGGCAGAAGAAAGTCATCACGCGTTGGCAGGATTCCCGGTAGATCGCTCTTGACCTTGCCGACCCAGTGGTCCTATACTGCCCACCCCGTGAGAGTGCGCGCGGCGGGATTGCCGCGCAAGATCGGATCGAAGAACGGTTTATGGAGGAACCGCGATGACCCGGACCAGTCCGCCCGATTCGAGCCCCTCTTGGAGAGGCCCCAAGCTGCTGGGTTGCATCCTCGGCGGCATCTGCGTGGTGGGTTTCTGTCTTGCCACCCGCTACTACCAGGGGACGAAGCCGGTCCACGCCGACCCGTTGCAACAGCCGGGCACGGCAGCCTCGGACCAGGTCGTGCCCCTTCCAGCGCCCTCGCAGGACGGCGACTCCCGGCCAGCGGCCTCGTCGCCGCGTTTCAGCCCGCAAACGTCCTACGCCCAGGTCCCAGCCTATCCTCAGACCCAGGGCTACGCAGCCGCAGGCTATCGGCAGCCGGTTGGGCCGGCGCTGGTGCTGGGCGGGAAGGTGGCCGTGGCGCCGGCCCGAGCGGCCTCGCCCGTCGAAGAGTTGAAGATCGTGGCCGAGGTCAACGGCGACCCCATCAGCCGCGAGGACCTCGCCCGCGACTGCCTCCAGCACTTCGGCAAGGACGTTCTTGGAGCGGCTGGTGAACAAGTACCTCGTGATGCAGGAGTGCCAGCGGCGAGGGCTGACCGTCAGCCAGAACGAAGTCAACGCCGAGATCGAGCGGATGGCATCGAAGTTCAAGCTGCCGGTACACGAGTGGCTGAAGATGCTCAAGCAGGAGCGGGGCGTCACCGCGGAGCAATATGCGGCCGACATCATCTGGCCGACCCTGGCCCTGCGGAAACTCGCCGGAGCGGAGTTGGACGTCACCGAGGAGGAGATCCGGCGGGCCTACGATTCGCAGTACGGGGAGGCGGTGAAGGCCCGCTTGATCGTCTGCAATGACGCCCGCTCGGCGGAGCAAGTGCAGGCGATGGCGGCTGCCGCCCCGGCCTCCTTCGGTGAGCTGGCCAAGAGGTACTCCAAGGACGTGGCCAGTGCGGCCTCGATGGGCGTGATCCCGCCGATCCACCGTTTCCAAGGGCAAAAGGAGATCGAGCTGGTTGCCTTCACCATGAGCAAAGGCGAGATTTCCAAACCGATCAAGGTCGGCGACCAGTACGTGATCCTCAAGTGTGAGGGCCGCCTCCAGGCGACCGCCAGCGTGCCCCTGGAAAAGGTGAAAATGGGCCTCAACGAGATGATCAAGGAAAACAAGATGCGGCGGCTGGCCAGCGAGATTTTCCGCCGGCTGCGGGGCGAGGCCCAGGTGGTCAACGTGATGAACGACCCGGCGCAGAGCCGCGCGTGCCCCGGATGGGCCGCGCTGATCAACGGCAAACCGGCGATCTCCATCAGCGAGCTGGCCCGGGTCTGCGTCGATCGGCACGGGCAGGAGGTCCTGGAGGGCACCATCAATCGCCGCCTGCTGGAGCAGGCCTGCAAGCGGCGGAGGGTCACCGTCACGGCGGCCGAAATGGACCAGGAGATTGCCCGCGCCGCCGCGGCGATGCTGAACTTGAAGGACGGCAAGCCCGACGTGGCCCAGTTGATCGAGAAGATCACCAAGGGGCAGGGGATCACGGTGGACCTTTATCGGGCCGATTCCGTCTGGCCGTCGGTAGCCCTGAAGAAACTGGTGGGCGACAAGGTGGAGGTCACCCCGGAGGACCTGCAAAAGGGCTTCGAGGCCAATTTCGGTCCGCGGATGCGGGTCAAGGCGATCGTTTTCAACAACCAGCGCAGAGCCCAGCAAGTCTGGGAGCTGGCCCGCAAAGATCCGACCGAGGAGAACTTCGCCGAGTTGGCCGAGAAGTACTCGATCGAAGCCGCCAGCCGCGTGCTGCAGGGCGATGTGCCGCCGATCCAAAAATGGAGCGGCCAGCCGGCCATCGAGAAGGCCGCCTTCGCTCTGAAGAAAGGCGACCTCTCGCCGATCCTCGACATGGGCCGCGGCCAGTACGTGGTGCTCTACGGCCTCGGGCTGACCAAGCCTACCGACGTCACCTTCGACGAGGTCAAGCAGCAGATCTACGAGGATGTCCACGAGAAGAAGCTGCGTCTGAAGATGGCCGACTACTTCCAGAAGCTTCAGGACGAGGCCACGGTGGACAACTACCTCGCCGGCACCAGCCGCACGCCCAAGCGGTTCAACGCGAACCGGGCCGAGCCCGCCTCCTACCAGGCGCCGGTGCGGTAAACCGGACTATTCACTGCGGAGGCGCCGCCTCACAGTATCGACGGGCTCGGGTCGTCGAACTCCGTGTTCAAAAGGAACTGTCGGAACGATTTCGGGGTTTGCTGGAGTTCTGATGGGGCGAACGTGAAGAGGTTCATGATGTCCGCCTGCGTCCGCTCCGGCAGCTTCTCCAGGTGGGGCTCGACCATCGCGTCCCGCTTCTCGGCCGGGAGCCCCTCGAATCGCGAATCGATCACGCGAACGCGGATCGACGCCGGGTTATAGCGGTAGGCGTTGGCCTGCTGAAACCCTGCGTTCAGAAGCACATCCTCGACCTGGCGAGTCTCGTCGGTGCGCTTCGCCTCCCAATGTGATGCGGACGTCTCAGCCATACGTTGCTCTTGCCGCTGCGCCACTTCGCTACCACAGCCGAGGGACGCCGTACTGGTCGAAGATTCCATCAATGCTAACCATCGGCAGTGCCTCGATCATTGCCTGGGCGACCAGCAGGCGGTCGAAAGGGTCTCGGTGATGCGCAACCAACCCCTCGACCATCGTGGCGTGGCCAAGGCTTATGGGCAGGAGCTGGAAGTTGTTGCGAGCGATTTCACGTGGCAGGAATGAACGGCTCGGTTCGCCAAGGTGCAACTTGCCCAGCCCAACCTTGATGGCGATTTCCCAGCAGCTTGCGACGCTGACCAGCTTCCGATTGCCGGCGTCCTCGATGAGTGCCTTGGCGTGCGCACTCAATTGAGGATCATCCCAAAAAAACCACAGCATCGTGTGCGTGTCGAGCAAAAGGCTCGTCATTCCGTATACTCTCGGAAATCTTCGAGCGGAGCGTCAAAGTCGGGAGCCATCCAATGCTTCGTATCTTTCGCGGAGCCAGCCGTGCAAGGCCATCTATTGGGGCCAGTGCGGGTTAACGTCGCCACAGGTTCGCCCGCCTGGACGATCATCAGTTGCTCGCCCGGATTCAGCCCCGAAATGATTTCCCGCAAGTGCGCCTTGGCGTCGTCAAGATTCACGGTCGCCATGATTTGTGCCTCCGATGAAAATACCTGCTCTCTATTGTACCTGACGTGAGGGGACGTCCGTGCGATTGGACGGCCGAGTGTGGTGCGGAGGTACTTTCGGTTGTGCAAGGCAGTTCCCCTCACCCTAACCCCCTCCCGGAGGGAGTGGGGACCTCGACCTACCTTCCCACCACACCGAGCGCCCAGAGGGCGTACGCCACCGGCGCGGCCAGCAGAACCGAGTCCAACAGGTCGAGGATCCCGCCGAAGCCGGGCATCCAGGTGCTGGAGTCTTTTCGCTGCGAATCGCGCTTCAAAAGCGATTCGGCCAGGTCGCCCAGCAGGCCGGCCAGTCCCACCAGGAGTCCGAAGAGAACCCATCCCCACCAGGGCCCGCGCGGGACGGCCCCATAGGTCGTCGCCGGCACCAGCCAGCGGAACGTGGCCCAGGAGGCCAGACAGGAACATGCCAGGGCCCCCGCCGCGCCTTCGAGCGTCTTGCCGGGACTGATGTGGGGCGACATCTTGTGCCGGCCGAAGAGCCGGCCCACGGTATACGCGCCCGTGTCGCCCATCTTCACCACGATCAACAGCGAGGCCATCGCCCCGACGCCCCAGGCCAGACGGATCTGGACCACGAAACTCAGCAGCAGCCCCACGTAGACCAGGGCCAGGAAACCGGCCGCCAGATTCGCCGTCACCCCGCCCGGCTTGCGGAAGCGACAAATCTCCGCAATCAAGAGTACGATCACCGCCAGGGCCAGGGCCAGCATGGACGGCAGCGCCAAATCGCCGGCGGAAGGGGTCGCGTCAGCCAGCGCATGGGCGAAGCGCCCGTGGGCCGCCCAAACCGCCTGCCAGGGAGCCACCGCGACCAACAAGTTTCCCGCGTAGACCACCCAGCCCACCGGCCGCATTCCGCACGCACGGAGCAGGCCCAGGATCTCCTGGCTGCCCAGCAGGGCGAAGATCATCAGGATCGGCAGCAGGACCACGCCGGGGATCGCCGACGCCTGGTCCAGCCAACAGAGTCCCACCAGGGCCGCGACGATCACCGTTCCCAGGAGCAGCCGCCAGCGGAGCATGGAGTCAAGTGCTCTTCAGAGGAATTCGGCCGGCCATGCCTCTTGGTAGTGAGCGACCGGATTGGCAAAGCTTTGCGTGAATTTTGTGGAAAACGGCTTCGTGCTCAGCCCCGAAGGGGCGCGACTCGATAGCCCAGGGCAACGCCCTGGGTACCAGGTTTCCATCATCGCTGCAAGCCCCAACGGGGCGTAACAGGTCAGCTCGGCCTCGCGGTTGTCATGCCCTTTCAGGGCTGCAACGGCTGTGCACATCGCGTCCCAGGGCTTCGCCCCTGGGCTATCGAGTCGCGCCCCTTCGGGGCTGAGGCCATAGCGTCCCGAAATAGCGTTTCTCTTTGAAAAACTCCCGCACTTCTTTGCCAACATCGTGTGGTGCTACCTGCCTCGTGTTATCTCGCCATTTCCAGCCGGCGCTGCAAGTGTTGCTCCACTTGGTCGGGTGTTGCCTCGGGAAACTGTCGACGGATGCCCTCCCGCGCTACCTCGCACGCCAACTCGTGCAGGCGCAGCGCGACGGCAAGTCGCTCTTCTCCGGTCATCCGCCGATAGCACGCGACCTGTTCGTTCAGGGCATCTTTGGGCGACAATGGGACTTTTTCTCCAGGGCGGGCTAAAGCCCACCCTACGTCTACTGGTAGCGTCCTAGGACTGTGTTGCTACACTGGCGGGGGGTGGCTTGGATCGGCCAACCGCCATGCTGGCCGACGCACCATCTCCACTCGCTCTCCTCACTTGTTCGCCGGAACTAGGGAGGCACGCAAGCCCGTGATGAGGGAGCGAATCCCGGGCTCGATGTATAAGCGGGACGCCGACCGGCACTGCCTCGCCAGGTAGAGCCAGCTACCGCCGCGAAGCATGCGGCGCGAGCCCGTCGAAGCACCCGTCGGGTCGTCCACTGGCGACTCCTTGTAATGCTCACACCAATCCTGGCACCACTCCCATACATTCCCGTGCATGTCATACAGCCCCCAGGCGTTCGGCTTCTTCTCGCCTACAGGATGCGTCTTGTCGGCCGAGTTCGCCGCGTACCACGCATATTCGCCCAACTTCGACTCATCATCCCCAAAGCAATAGCGCGTCGTGCTCCCAGCCCGGCAGGCATATTCCCATTTCGCTTCGGTGGGCAACTGGAACTTGCCTCCCGCAGGGCCTAACTTCGCGTTGAGCTTTCCGAGGAACTGCTGACAATCATCCCAACTGGCGTTGTCCACCGGGTTCTTCGGCCCCTTGAAGTAGCTTGGGTTGTCGCGCATGACGGCGTCCCACTGCTCCTGCGTCACCAGATACTTGCCCAAGTAGAACGGCTTGGTGATCCGCACCCGGTGCTGCGGATGCTCGGCTGTGTTGGCGTCCTTGTCCGAATCGGGCGAACCCATCAGGAACTCACCCGCCGGGATCAGGACCATCTCCAGCTTCACGCCACTGCCTAGGTCAACCGTGAGTTCTTTCGACGGTTGCTTGGGTTGCTCGCCGCGAGCGTTCCCTCCCATTGCGAGAAGCACGATGCACCCAATCACGAAGTTTCTCATAACGTGTCCTACCACGAGAGATTTTAGAGAGTTCCTCGCCGCTTCATGCTTCGCGCTTCGCGGATTATCGTCCACCACCCGTCTACTCGTTGTCTTGCGGCCAAGCACGCCACCCCAGAATTAGAGCGGATCATTGCCCCTAGGTCAAGCTGTCAGTAGGTCCCGCTTGCCGAGCGGGACAACGCTGGTCCTGCCCGGCAGGCAGGACCTACCGGAGTGGGGCGGCCGGGATGAGCAGCGTCAGCAAGAGGCCCGCGCAGGAGAGCAAAAGGCCCCAGCGGAGACTGGCGGGGCGGAACGCCAGGCCCACTTCGTGCTTGCCGCCGGGAACCACGCAGCCGAGAAAGTCGCCGTTGACCCGCAATAGTCGCTCGGGCCGGCCGTCGATCGTCGCCTGCCAGCCGGGATGATAGCTTTCGGAGATCACCAGAAGCCGCGAGGCGGGGCAGTCGACCTGGATCTTGAGCCGGCCGGGAAGGTCGCTGACCAGGAAGGTATAGCCCGGCGGTCCTGGCGGCAGGGAAAGGGGCGATTCCACCAAGGCCGACGTCTCCGGCTCGATAGCCGTGACGTCGCGGGCCGGATCGTGGCTCGTCCGCGCCTGGGATACCAGCCGCACCCGGGCCAGCGGGAAGGGCACGGCCAGCCACCGCGATTCATTCGGCTCCCGCTCCAGCCCCACGATGCCCGCAGTCGACTCGTTCCGTTGGACCCAGGCCACGTCCGCCACCCGCAGCGCGGCCACCTGGTGGTCGTCCAACTGCTTGGCCGGGGCCAATCCGGCGTAACCGTCGGCGCGCGAGTAGCCCAGCATGGTGATTTCGTCGCCCGCGTGCGGAAGCGATTCATCGTATCGGACCAGGTCCAACAGCACCCGGCCGTCGAATCGCGTGGGCGGGCGCGCCACGCCGGCCAGGAATTGCCGCAGGGACCGGGCCTGGGCGTAAGCCCCGTCGCTGAGCCCGTAGTAGCCCAGATCGACGGCCGTCAGCAGGACCATCGCCGCCATTGCGAACCGCCAACCCCGGGCAGCCAGGGTCACCAGCAGGGCTGCGCCGGCGATCAGGATCGGTCCCGCCAGGATCCCACCCGGCCCGGCAAAATAGCTGCGGTCCCGCATGGTCAGCCCCACGATCGCGGACAGCAGACTGAGACCGGCGACCGACCAGAGCGGGACCGTCCGGCTCAGGGCGATCTTCTCTCTGTGCATCTGGCGGCTTCGCAGCAGGACGAACCCGATGGCTGCCAGCACGGCCATCGCCAGGGTAAACAACAGCGAGTAACGGCAGGGGAAGCGGAAGTTGCCCACCAGCGGCAGCCAGTGTTGCAGGCGATAGACCTGGCCGTAGACGCCGAAGGCCAACAGCAGGCCAAAGAAGGCGAGCAGTGCGGCCGCCGCCGCCGGTTTTCGCCAGGGGGAGAGGTTCCGCCGGTCGATCCAGACCCAGAGGACCAGCATCAAGGGAACAGCGCCCAGGTAGACGGTCAGCTCGTGGGTATTCTGGCCGAAGACGCGGTGGGCGAAGAGGTAGGGAGCGATCAATTGCACCAGGTTTAGCGGGTGCAGCGAGCCCGAGTCGGTGAACGAGGCCCCGGCCGAGCGTCGGGCCGCATGGCCCAGCGATTCGATGGTCGGCAGAAGCTGGACGCCCGCCAGCATCAACCCGGCCAGCTTTGCCAGCGCCACTCGCAGCCACAAAGCCGGCGTGGCCGCCGGGGCTAACGGGCGCGGCTCTGTTAGCCCCGGCGGCCACGCCGGCTCCCCCTCTCCCTCCAGGTGAGGACGGGTAGGGTGGGACAAGCTCGCGCAAGCGACGCCGGCCCACCATTCCGGCCGGTTCCCGGTGGGCCGGCGGCCGCCACGGCGGCCTTGTCCCACCCTACCTCCGGGAGAGGGTTGGGGTGAGGGGGACCTGCGATGGACAAGCCGTTCTTGACGCCTTTCCAGGCGATCCACACGAACGCTACGTACCCCGCCTCGACCAACAGCGAGAACCAGACGTACTGCGGATAGCCCAGGAGAATCTGCGAAGCGGTCAGCAGGGCGATCCAAACCAGGCTGCTGCGCGACCGCGCACGCGGGGACCCTTCCGACGCCGGGCGGAGGACCCGGTCGATGGCCCACAGCAGCCAGGGCAGGTGGGCGATGATGCCCACCGCATTCGGGTGGACCAGCCGCAGCAGGTTGAAGCCCGAGAAGGTGAAAGCCAGGCTGCCGAACATCGCAGCCTCTGCCGGCACTGGCCAGCGGCGGACGAAGTAGTAGGTCCCGGCCAGCAGCAGGGCGTAGTTGGCCAAAAGCTCGCCGGTCCAGGCCGAGGAGAGGGGCAGCATGCGGTAGAGCAACCAGTGCCACGGGTGGTAGGTGCCGCCTTGACCCTCTCCGGTCAGGTCAAAGCCGCAGAAAAGTGAAGGCATCCAGTCGACCGGCTCGCGACGCGCGAGTTGCTCGGCATAGAAGGCACGGATCGGCAGGTGGAAGCAGCCCAGGTCGTCGTGGGTATAGATTCGGCCGAAAAACGAGGGGCCGGCCAACGCCGCCATGAGCAGCAGTGCGGCGGTCAAGGACCAGGGCCAGGGGCCCGGTCCGTGGTTTTCATCGAGTGGATCGGTCAGCACAATAGACCTCTTTTCGACAATTTCGCATTTTCGCTAAACTTTTCGATTTGACAAGCCGCAAAGTTGACCTAGGTTTCATGCAGAGGCATGAGTTAACGGTTAGCCACGCCTCTAAAACGGGAGTTCTTATCTGTCGGCAACAGAGCATCGCATCTTGTCCTGCCGATCAACTCCCGGAACAACGAGGCCTGAGCCTCCGATCCTCGATAAAGGCATACCGGCCGCAAGGCCGGCGCAAAGCCGAGGGCCGGGCGGGATCATCCGCACGGCAGCCAGGTTGCCGAAAGGAGAGGGCTCCCTCCGTGACCAACGGCCGGGAGACCGACGGTTTTGGCGAGTGACGAGGTCGAGGCGGCGTGGTGTTGGAATCCGTAGGGCCGTTTGTGCAGGCCAGCGCCGTGAAAATCGCACGGCGTGTGCCCGCCGGGTTCCCGTACGATCCAAGTAGGTCCGTCCTGATGTTCGGCTGCAGTTCATCGGCCGGGGACGACCGTCGCAAGGGAGGAGACTTTATGAAGTCGCTCGCAAACAGTGTTCGTCGTTTTCTCGTTTCCGAGGACGGCCCTACCGCGGTCGAGTACGCGGTGATGCTGGCCTTGATCGTGATCGTCTGCCTCACGGCGATCAGCTCTCTGGGGACCGCGGCCAAGAACGCCTTCTACCAGATCAAGAACTCCGTCGCCGCCGCCGCTCCGAGCTAGTGCGTGCGACGGGCCGAGCGCCGGCCCCTTGCGGGCCGTGGGTCGGTATCCGAGGCATCGACGAGGCGGGACCCCAGAGCGCAACCGCCTCCTTTTTCCTTTTGTTGGCAGGCGAGTCAAGCGGAGCAGTCCCGATGAGAGCGCTTTCCCATGCGCTGCGTCGCTTCCTCGTCTCGGAGGACGGTCCTAGCCCCGTCGAGTACGCGGTGATGCTTTCCTTGATCATCATCGTCTGCCTTACGGCGATCAGCTCCCTGGGGACGGCGACCAAGAACTCCTTTTACCAAATGAAGAACTCCGTCGCCGCCGCCGCTCCGAGCTAGTGCGTGCGACGGGCCGAGCGCTGGCCTCCTGTGGGCCGTGGGTCGGCAACCAACGTATCGACGAGGCGGGACCCCAGAGCGTAACCCCTCCTTTGTCCCTTTCTATGGGTCTTGGCCGCCGGGATCTGCGCGTCCGGCCGATGGCCGTTCGCCGCGGTGCAGGCCCTGTCGAGTCAAGCGGAGAAGCCCCAATGACCCTGATTTCCCAATCGTTGCGTCGTTTTCTCGTTTCCGAGGACGGCCCCACCGCTGTCGAATACGCGGTGATGCTGGCCTTGATCGTGATCGTTTGCCTTACGGCGATCAGTTCCCTGGGGACGGCGGCCAAAAACGCCTTCTACCAGATCTACAATTCCGTCGTCGCCGCGGCGCCGAGCTGAGCGTTTGCTAGCAGGCACACGCCGTGTGCCGTCCGCGACTTACGGCACACGGCGTGTGCCGACTACTTTGAAACCAGCCTCCCGCGCCGGATTTCGCCCGCCGGGAGGCATTTTTCGACCTAGAGTTGCGCAGGGGACTACGACGGTGCCCCACCTATGGTCTTCCAGGCCCTAGCCAACCCGCAGAGCAACGCCATGTACCTTACACTGCCCCCGGAAATGATTCACGAGGCCGCCCAGGTGGCGATCTACTTCGTCGCCGTGGTGGCCGGCCTGATGAGTTTCCTGCTGACCGCTCGGGCCTAAGACCCAAGAGCTTCGACCCAAGACCTAAGCCCTAAGACCCAAGCCCCAAGACCAAGCCCCAAGACCAAGCCCCATGCCCCACGAACTCTTCATCGGCATCGCTCAGCATTGGCCGATCTGGTTGGTCAGCGTGATCCTCGTGCTCGCGGCGACCATCGATGGCTGGAAGCTCAAGGTGCCCAACTGGATCACCTTTCCCATGATTGTCGCCGGCTGGATCTATGCGGCTGCTTGCTGCGGCTGGAGCGGACTGGGGGCGAGCCTGGCGGGCACAGCCCTTGGTCTGGGCCTGTTGCTGCCGGCCTATGCCATCGGCGGCATGGGCGCCGGCGACGTCAAGCTGTTGGCCGGCGTGGGCGCCTGGATCGGCGTGAACGACACCCTCTGGGCCTTCGGCGTTTCGGCCCTCATCGGCGGCCTGATCGCCTTGGGGATGGTGATCTGGCGGAGGAAATGGAAGCACCATCAGCAACAGTTCGTGGCGATCGTCGATGAGATTCTCGTGGTCCGCGACCCGGCCCAGTTGTCGGCCTTGGCCGCCGAACGCAAGAGCCGCATGATGCTCTTGCCCTACGGGATTCCCATCGCCATCGGCACCATCGGCTACTTCGTCTGGGCCGGCATGTTCGTCTGAGCTGATTAGTAGCAGGCACACGCCGTGTGCCGTCCGCGACGGCACACGGCGTGTGCCTGCTACATTACCCAGAGCTTCGTCAGTTATGCTGAAGCATAGCCTACAGGCTGCCAGCACTGCTAGCAGTGGGCCGAGTCTCTCGCGGCGCTCTTGATGACCTTCGCGGAATGGCTTATCTTACTCCGGCCGGGCCAGGAGGCTCGGCGCGTGTCAAGGAAGACCCGCACGAACGATCAGGACGAGCGCTGGCATGAGAATCTTCAGGTGCGAATCCCCCCTGCCCAGGGACGGACAGGACGGAGCCTTGCGGGAGCGACCCCGCCTCAAGCGTCCTCTTCCAGGTTCTTTGGCCACGGCGGCGCGCCGGGCAATTCTTCGGGCACGGCGGCGGCTGTTAGCCGAGCAGCGTGCCGATGGTTCCTGGGCCGGGCCCGTGGAAGGCAACTCGGCCCTGGAGAGCCAGGCGATCATGCTCGACGCCCTGTGGGGCGGCCGAGACGGCGACCTGGTCCGCCGGGCAGCCCAACGCCTCTTGGAGACCCAGTTGCCGCAAGGTGGCTGGGCGGTCTACCCCGGCGGCCGGCCCGACACAAGCCTCAGCGTCCAGGCTTATTTCGCCCTGAAGCTCTCCGGCCAGGATCCCGGCGGCGAGCCCCTCTACCGGGCGCGGCGGGCAATCCTGGCTCTAGGCGGCGCCGACGCGGCCGACGGGCTGACCCGCTACTGGCTGGCACTTTTGGGTCAGATCCCGTACGGCTCGTGCCCGGCGATCCCGCCGGAAATCGCGCTTTGGACCTCCGGCGGCCTGTTCGGCCGGCCCGATCCGTTGGGCACCCACGGGCTCGGCGCGTGGTCCAAGACGCTGCTGGCGGCCCTGTCGATCGTCTCCGTCCGGCAACCGGTCCATCGCATCGACCCGCGGCGAGGCGTTCGCGAGCTGTTTGTCGCCGCTCCCGAACAGTGGCGGCCGTGCCAAGTGGGTGGCTCGGCGATCGGTTCAGGGACAGATGGGGGACGGTCCCCATTTTGGAAACGGCTGGCCGTTCGGCTGCTAATAAGCTGGCTCAAGAGCCCGGCAGCCACCGTCCGCAGGAATGCCCAACCTACAGCGGCCGTAGGATGGGCATTCTTGCCCGTCGCCACGCTCCGGTCTTGAAACAGCTCCTGGCGCCGCTCCGTCGCCGGGCGATCCGCGCGGCGGAGGCGCGGCTCGTCCAGCGGCTGCCAACCGGCGACGGCACGTGGGGCCACGGGCCGGCGATCTTCTGGACCCTGGCCGCGCTGCGGGCTCTGGGCTATGCGGACGACAGCCCCGAAGTGGGCCGCTGCCGCCGGCAGATCGAAGCGTCGATCGTCGAACTTCCAGCGTCGCGCTCGATCCGCGTGCAGCCTTGCCAGTTGCCGGCCGCCGACACGGCCAGCGCCCTGCGGGCCCTGCACGCCGGCGGACTACGCGGCGACAGCCCGGCGATCCTTCGTGCGGCCCACTGGCTCTTGGCCCGGCAGACGCGCTGCTGGGCTGAGGCCCCGTTCGTAGGGCGGACTTTAGTCCGCCTGGGCGGACTGAAGTCCGCCCTACAGAGCGATCGCGACAAATCCGGCGAGAGCCGGCCGGGCGGCTGGTCGGCCACCGGCGCGCGACAAGAGACGGCCGACACGAACACCTCGGCCCTGGTGCTCATGGCCTTGCAGGATGCGACCGTCGATCCGCCGAGTGTTAGCCGTGTCGGCCGTACAACCGGCGTGGCCGCCGGGGCTAACAGAGCTGTACCCGTTAGCCCCGGCGGCCACGCCGGCTGCGTGCCGCCTGATCTGCGGTTGTTCGACGACCAATGTAGTAGGCACACGCCGTGTGCCGTCGCGGACGGCACACGGCGTGTGCCTACTACGGGCTTGTCCGGCAGTGCCGACGGCGCGATGGACGTTGTTTCCGAGACCGAGGCCATCGATAAAGCCCTCGGCTGGCTCTTGGACTTACAAAACGACGACGGGGGCTGGGGCAGTGACCCACGTCGCTCTGGTCGGCCGTTTCCCCTTGGTGTCCGGCGGCGGGTGTCGAGCGGCGCGAGCACGCCCGATTCCACCGGCCGAGTACTCGAGGCCCTGGGCAAGCTCGGGCATGGCATGGGACACCCTGCCGTGGACCGCGCGGTCGCTTACCTTCGCCGCCGGCAAGAGCCGGATGGGAGCTGGTTCGGCCGCGGAGGCGTGAACTACGTCTACGGCACCTGGCAGGTGCTGGCCGGTTTGGCTCGAATCGGCCTCTCCGGCGACGATCCGTCGGTAGCCGCGGGGGCCAATTGGCTCTTGAGCCGTCAGCAGCCTTGCGGCGGCTGGGGAGAGTCGCCCGACAGTTATGCCGATCCGCGGCAGCGGGGCCAAGGGGAGCCGACCGCCTCGCAGACCGCTTGGGCCTTGATGGGCTTGTTGTCCGCCGGGCTGGAAGCTCACCCGGCGGTAGCCCGGGCAGTCCAATACCTGGTCGACACTCAAGTCGATGACGGCACTTGGGTCGAGGAGCCCTTCACCGGCACGGGACTTCCCGGCGCGACATACCTGCGGCACCACTACTATCCCCTTTACTTCCCCCTGATGGCACTCTCCCAATGGGCGGTCACCGCATCGGCGGCGCAGGCCATGGTTGCGGCGCCCAACCTCTGTGTCGTCTTTCCGTCGAGCGATCTGGGCAGGCCGCGGGCGGTGGCCGGGCTATAATACGCTCAAACACGTTTCCGCCCGTTCGGATGCACCGTCCCATGCGGTTCCCCTTCTCCCTGACCCGGTCGATGACCGGCTACCTCTTGAAGAAGCGGCTGGCAGGCGAGAGCCGGTTCCCGCTGGTGCTGATGTTGGAGCCGCTGCACGCTTGCAATCTGAAATGCACGGGCTGCGGGCGGATCCGCGAGTATCGCAGCACGTTTCGCCAGAAGCTTTCCCTGGCCGACTGCCTGGCGTCGGTCGATGAGTGCGGGGCGCCGGTCGTGAGCATTTGCGGCGGCGAACCGCTGATCTATCGAGAGATCCAGACGCTGACGGCCGAGATCGTCGGGCGGCGGAAGCACGTCTACCTCTGCACCAACGGCCTGTTGCTCCACAAGAAACTCTCCCTCTTCCGGCCCAGCAGCCGGCTGTTCTTCAACGTCCATCTCGACGGCATGGAGGCCACGCACGACCAGGCCGTCCAGCGGAAAGGGGTCTTTGCCAGGGCCGTCGAGGGCATCCGCGCCGCGAAGGAGGCCGGCTTCCAGGTCTGCACCAACACCACCGTCTACCAGCAGACCGACGTACACGAGATCGCCGTGCTCTTCGAGTTTCTCAGCCAACTGCACGTGGACGGCTTCATGCTCTCGCCGGCCTATGGCTACCAGTCCGTGCAGGAGGCCGATCCCGGCGGCGCCGAGCAGATCTTCATGACCCGCGAGCAGACCCGCGCCAAGTTTCGCCAGTCCAAGGGGTTGCTGGCCGGCTTCCGCCTGGTGGCCTCGCCGATCTACAGGCAGTTCCTCATGGGCGAGCGCGAGCTGCAATGCGCGGCCTGGGCCAATCCCACGCGAAACGTGCGGGGTTGGAAAGGCCCGTGTTACCTCATCACCGACACCCACTATTCCAGCTTCCGCGAGCTGATCGACTCCACAACCTGGGACCAGCTCGGCCCGGGCAACGACCCGCGCTGCCAGCATTGCCTGATGCACTGCGGCTTCGAGCCGGCTGCCGTGCTTGTGGCCAACCACCGCCTCCGCGATATGCTCCACATGGCCATCTGGCAGATGACCTGATCGCAGCACCTCGGCCGCTTGGTAGGAGCCGCGCTTCATGTCCGCCTGATTTCCGGGTATTATGAGACTGCCCCAGGCGTCCCGCCCGATTGCAGCCCACCCACGCGCCTACCGCAGACCGGAGAACAGGAGCCACCTTTTGAGATCGCACGTTCTCCTCCCGGCAGCCATCCTGGCGGCGACCTTCGGCGGCACGGTCTTGGCGGCCGGGCCTGTCAGCGTCTCGCATGGCGTGCCGGATGGCATGGAGGAGATCGTCTTCGCCGTGCGGAGCGTCTTCTCGGAGCACTGGTATGCCAACTTCGGCTATTTCTCCACCGACGCCGATCGGAAGTGCTACGGCAAGGGCGGCCGGCTCTGCAAGCTGAGCCTCACCAGCGGCAAGATGACCATGCTGTTGGACGATCCTCAAGGGGCCGTCCGCGACCCGTGCGTCGACTACGACGGCCGGCGGATCGTCTTCTCCTATCGTCAAGGCGGCCACGACGCGTACCATCTCTACGAAATCGCCTCCGATGGCGGCGGCCTGCGGCAACTGACCGGCGGCATCTACGACGATATCGAGCCCTGCTTCCTGCCCGACGGCGGCATCGTCTTCGTTTCCGCCCGCAGCCGGCGGTGGGTCAACTGCTGGATCACCCAGGTGGCCAATCTCTACCGCTGCGACACCGACGGCCGCAACCTCCGCCAGCTCTCGGCCAACCTCGAACAGGACAACACACCCTGGGTGCTCCCCGACGGGCGGGTCCTCTACACGCGCTGGGAATACGTGGATCGCTCGCAGGTCAACTATCACCACCTCTGGACGATGAACCCCGACGGCACCGGCCAGACCGTCTACTTCGGCAATCTCCACCCCGGCGACGTCTACCTCGACGCCAAGCCGATCCCTGGCACGGACCGCGTGGTGCTGATCCGCTCGCCCGGCCACGGCGCCCCCGAGCACGCGGGCTTCCTCGCCACGCTGAGTCCGAAACACGGTCCCGACCACCTGCCCTCGCTGCACACGATCACCGCCGGCGGCGGCTTCCGCGACCCCTGGGCGATCAGCGAAAACACATTTCTAGCCGCGAAGGAGAAATCGCTGGTGCTGGTCGACGCCCAGGGGGCCGTCCAGCCGCTCTACACGCTTCCCGCGGAGTTCGGCGACGTCTGGCTGCACGAGCCGCGCCCGCTGGTGAAGCGCCAGCTCGAGCCGGTCCTCCCCTCGCAGGTCGACTTGGCCCGGCCGACGGGCAGATACCTCTTGGAAGACGTGACCTTCGGCCGCAACATGGCGGGAGTCAAACCGGGCGAGATCAAGAAGCTCCTGGTGCTGGAGAGTCTGCCCAAGCCGATCAACTTCACCGGCGGCATGGACCCCTTGAGCTACGCGGGGACCTTCACCCTGGAACGCGTGCTGGGAACGGTCCCCGTCGAGCCGGACGGCTCCGCCTTTTTCGAGGCGCCGGCCATGCGGAGCCTGCTGTTCGTGGCCCTGGACGAGCACGACCTGGCGGTCAAGCGGATGCAGAGCTTCACCGCGCTGGAGCCCGGCGAGACGTTGGGCTGCGTGGGGTGTCACGAGCATCGCACGGCGGCGCCTTCGCTCCGTGCGGCGGCGCTGCCGCTGGCCGCCCGCCGCGGTCCCAGCCCCATCGCCGCCATCGCCGGCGCCCCCGACGTGCCCGATTTCCCCCGCGACGTGCAGCCAATCCTCGATCAGCATTGTCTCGCCTGTCACGACTACGACCAGCGCGCCGGAGGCGTAATCCTCAGCGGCGACCGCGGGCCGATGTTCTCGCACAGCTATTACACGTTGGTCGTCTGGCAACAAGTCCGCGACGGCCGCAACTACGCCCGCAGCAACTATCCGCCGCGGACCCTGGGCAGCGGCGGCAGTCCGCTGATGGGAAAGCTGGACGCTTCGCACTACCAGGTGAGCCTTTCGCCCCGCCAGCGGCAGACCGTGCGGCTCTGGCTCGACGCCGGCGCGCCCTATCCGGGAACCTACGCCGCGCTGGGCACGGGCATGATCGGCGGCTACCAGGCCAACGACGAGGTCCTGGACAGCGACGCCGCCTGGCCCGAGACGCGGGCGGCCGTGGCGGCCTTCGACCGGCGTTGTGCCGGCTGCCACCACGACCAGCAATGTCCGCTGCCCCGCTCGCTCTCCGACGAGAACGGCTTGAGCTTCTGGGCGCCCGACATGAACGATCCGCGCTTGCGTCGCAGCCGTCACCTCGTCTTCAATCTCAGCCGGCCGGAGAAGTCGCTGGTGCTCTTGGCGCCCTTGGCGCGTGCGGCGGGCGGATACGAAATCTGCCGCCGGCCCCCGACCGTAACCGATCATGGCACGGCGCTCAGTGTAGCCGGCACACGCCGTGTGCCGTCCGCGCTACAGGCGGCGACAGCCGACGGCACACGGCGTGTGCCTGCTACATTCCGGACCCTGAACGGTAACCCCCAGGGCCCAGAGACTGGCGGCGCTCCAGTCTTCGCCGACAAGACCGACGCCGATTACCGCGCCCTTTTGGCGATGTGCGAGGCAGGCCGCCGCCGCTTGGAGGAGATCAAGCGTTTCGACATGCCCGGCTTCCGCCCACGGCCCGAATACGTGCGGGAGATGAAGCGTTTCGGCGTGCTGCCGGCGTCGCTGGATCTGGAGAAAGACCCGATCGACGTTTACTCGCTCGACCGCCGCTACTGGGCCCTGTTCGGCTGGAAACCGGAGTAGGGTGCGGTCGCAGACGACCTCGCCCAAAGAACGCAGTACGAGGCTTGGGTCGAAGGGCGCAGACCGTTCCGAGAAGACCCCCTTCCTGACGGCAAATCGGCGTACTGATTGCCGAGACGCCAATACGCGAGCAGTGAAGGCCGAGCAAGTCGCGACATCCACGAGCAGACAAGCCCACGCAGGAAAGGAACGTATCTTGACACCGGGCGGCAAGTCAGTAGATTGAAGGGACCGATACTCAGCCTTCCGTGGCAAAGACAAGGGTCCAAGAAGGGGTGGGCTGGTGAAATGTGGGTTAGCGCGATGATACCCGCGACGATGCACGCCAGTCTCGGCTCCGTCGCGGCGAAGCGAACAGGATGAGGCCCGTGAAATCATGACTGAGCCACAGTTCTCCACGCTGGGCCGGCAGACAGACAGCATCGATGTTCGGCTGAGCTACCGAATTATCGAGCTGTTCTCCGAGGGGCTCTATTCGAGCCCTAACAAGGCTATCGAGGAGCTGGTGGCAAACTCATTTGACGCCGGCGCTCAGCGCGTTCAGGTGCTCAGGTCGGCAAACCTGCATGAACAGGATGCGACCATTGCCGTCATCGACGACGGCGAGGGCATGGACGCCGATGGCCTGAAGCAACATTGGCTCATCGGCATCAGCAACAAGCGCCACTTGACGAAGATACCACGAAACCGACAACAGATCGGGAAGTTTGGCATCGGGAAGCTCGCAACATACGTTCTTGCCGAGCGCCTTACTCACATCAGTAAGCATGGCGGGAAGTTCTACTCAACATCAATGGACTTCCGTGCGCTCGATAAGCGGGTTGGCAAAGAGATCGAGCCTAAGAGTCCGGTCAAGATCCCACTGCGCGAGCTTAGCGAGGCAGAGGCAAAACAGGCCGTGAAAGCGTGGACGGATACGAGCGCGTTCAAACGAAGCGAGATGGCCTTGTTTGGGCGGGGCGCGGCGGCCTCATGGACCGTCGCCGTCATGTCGTCGCTCAAGCCGAAGGTGCACGAAATCAAGCCGGGCATCCTTGAGTGGGTTCTGCGCACAGCACTGCCGCTTCGGCCGGACTTCGGCATCTGGTTGAACGGCAAAAAATTGGTTCCGAGCAAGCAAGAAAAGGGGCTCCTGAAAAAATGGGTTCTCGGGAAGGATCTAGTCAAGTTACCCAAGCCCAGCCCCAAAGACGTGTCGGTGTCGGAGGAGGACACGAGCGTTGAAACGTCGAGCGAACATCGGTTCGGGCTTGACGTCCCCGGCGGCTTAGGCCGAATCACCGGTTACGCTGAGGCGTACAAAGACCTCCTGACAGGGAAGTCGGACGAACTCGGACGAAGCTACGGCTTCTTCGTGTACGTTTATGGCCGGCTCGTGAATGTCATCGATGGGCACTTCGGGATCTCACCGGACGAACTCCGGCATGGCTCGTTTGGCAGATTCCGCCTGGTCGTACACATGGACAGCCTAGACAAGGAACTGCGGTCCAACCGGGAGACAATTAGCGAGGGGCTACTCATGGGGACGGCGCAGGACGTCCTGAAGGCTATCTTCAACGCCGTCCGACCGACGATTGAGAAGCATGATGCAGACGAGGAGCCGGGCGCAAAACTGACACGCAGACTCGCGGCCAGCCCCGCAAGCCTCTCACGCTACCCCATCGTCGAACTGGCCCGAGCCGTGGCGGAGGGCAAGGCCAAGTCTCGCTACCTGATCGTCCCAAGGCAAGAGTCAGTTGCTGAGCGGGAGGCGTTCATCGCGTCGCTTGAAGAGCGCGCGACGGATGCGGGCACGTTCATCACCGGGGTAACGATCGACTACAACGGGACCCAAGACGGCGGGCTCGCCCAATACGACACAGCTAGCGGGAACCTCCGGATCAACGCCTGGCACCCGTTCGTCGCGACCTTCTACGACGAGTTCGCGAGCAAAGGCGCAGGGCAACCACTTGAGCTCTTCGCGATGGCCGAGGTTCTTGCGGAAGCCCACCTCAACGCGATCGGCGTCAGGTTGCAGCAGATCGAGGAATTCCTCACACGTCGCGATCAATTGCTTCGGTGCCTGGCGAATGAGTCGGGACGGCAGGGTGCCTTTGCCGTCGCAGCCGCGCTCCTTGACGCACGGAATAACCCTGACGCCTTGGAGGAAAAGACGTGCGATGCTGTCAGGAGTCTTGGATTCGAGGTTACACGGATCGGTGGTAGCGGCGAGCCAGACGGAGTTGCGCTGGCAATCCTGCCCGCGGACGACAAAGGCAAGCCAGGTCAATACTCGGTGAGCCTTGAGGCCAAGAGCAGGGAAAAGGACCAAGGCAAGGTCGCGGCCGGGACGGTCAGGGTTTCGGCGGTCGTCCGACAACGCGACAAGTACAAGTGTAATCATGCGCTCGTCGTTGGTCGCGCTTTTCAAAGGGCGCTCTTGCGACGGAAATTGACGACGACCGCAAGAAAACGGCTGCACTGGGAGAATCGAAGACAATCACCCTCATCACAATCGATGATCTCGCCACGCTCGTCCGGCTCCGCCCGGTAAAGCAGATCGGTCTCCGGAGACTCCGGGACCTATTCACAAATTGCCGCTTGCCGGAGGAAAGCGCTAAATGGGTTGAATCAGTGCAAGCGGAAACCGTCTCGAGGCCGCCATACAAGCGGATTGTCGAAACAATTGAGAAGCTCCAGAGGAAATTCAATAAAATGCCCGTCAAGTACTCGGCGCTGATGGTGGAGCTTTCCCACCTGACGCCCCCAATCGAGTATGAGACCGAGGAATCGCTGATCGAGTTGTGCAGGGGAATGTCTCAGATGGCTCCCGGGATGTACGCTAGCCAGGAGACTGTGGAACTGGACCAGAGCGCAGCGAATGTCCTCGCCGCGATCGACGACGCGACGAAGGAGTATCGGGACGGAGGACCATCAGTCCGACGCACGCGACCACGATTCCCATACGACGATCCGAACTGACACGATGATCCTCCAATCCCACAAAAAAACGATCTATGAAATCCTCGGGCGCGAGCCGGTTCACCCTTTCCCCGCGCGAATGGCTCCGGATATCGCCCTCGAAATAATATCGGCGGCGAAGGAGCCGCTCTGCGTCCTCGACCCGATGATGGGTTCGGGCACCGTGCTCGCCGTAGCCCGTTCCAAGGGTCACCGGGCCATCGGAATCGACATCGACCCCCTCGCTGTGCTCATTTCGAGGGTCTGGACGACCGCGGCCGATAGAGAGAAGACGCGAGAGAAGGCAATCGAGGTTCTCACGCGCGCCCGAGGCATCTTCCCGGCGCTGGCGGTCCGCGACGCGTACCCCCATCACGCGGACGAGGAGACCCGGGAATTCCTGCGATACTGGTTCGATGGGTATGCCCGGCGGCAACTCGCCTCCCTCTCCACCGCTATTAGCCGCGTCCGGGACGACACGACCCGTGATGTGCTCTGGTGCAGCTTCTCTCGGCTCATCATTTCCAAGCAGTCGGGCGCATCACTCGCGATGGACCTATCACATAGCCGACCGCACAAATCCTTCGACCATGCACCGTCCAAGCCGTTCCGAAGGTTTCTGGCCGTCGTCGACCGTGTGGTTGCAAATTGCATCGACGGGACTCGTAGCGACCGCGGGCCAGCAGCGCGAACTCAAGAAGGAGATTCGCGTAACCTCCCATTGACCAATGGGTCGGTGGACCTCGTATTGACCTCACCGCCCTACCTCAACGCGATTGACTACATGCGGTGCAGCAAGTTCTCCCTCGTCTGGATGGGACATAGCATCGCGGAGCTTCGCCGACTACGAAGCGCGAGCTTGGGTTGCGAGGTAGGCATGGAATACCCCCGCGACGACCATGACGTTCCGGCGGATCGTTGGGGAGCTGCGACTTCAACCACGGCTACGGCCTAGGGACGAAGCGGTGCTAGTCCGTTACGTGGACGACATGCGGCGGACGGTTCGCGAGGCCGCCCGCGTGCTCACGCCGGGTGGCAGAGCCGTTTTTGTGGTCGGCGAGAATAGTGTTCGCGGCACCCCTATAAAGAACTCTAACATCGTGTCGTCGGTTGCCGCGTTATCTGGGCTGCGGCTTCGCGAACGACGCACCCGGGCCCTCCCCGCAAACCGTAGGTATCTTCCCCCTCCCGTGGCTGACGGACAATCGACTGCGTTGAACTCGCGGATGCGTCGCGAGGTAGTTCTTTGTTTTGAGAAACCCCATGACGAACACGGCAAGCGGGATACCGCCTAATCCTCGTTGCCGGGAGCGTGCGGTATAGAAACAGGTTCTTTGCACGTTCCGGTGCCGAGCCGCCGAGCGCAATAAGTCATCCCTTTTCTCGGAATCCCAAATATCCACGCATTCATGAAACAGCCGGGCACGGTGGAAACTCATACCTTGACGAGACTTGGGCGAAATCGGGTATGAGGACCCGAGAGGGACGGCCCGCCGGCCGAAAATTCCAGCGTTGTTGGACGTTTCCCGCACCCCGCTCTTTGGTTCCGGAGGATTCAATTCGCTCTGCCCCGCCGCTATACTGGAGGCTCTGCTTTACCCCTTGCGTATCATGCCTTTGGAGCAGGAGAACTCGAATGACACAATGCAACCGGCTGATCGCCCTGGGCGTTCGGATGGCCATCGCCGCTATGGCGTGGCTTGGTTCTCGTTGTTCGTTGCGGTAGAATGGTGGCATGGATAGCCTCCGCGGCTGTCGGGGGCGTAGAATATCTGCTGACGCAAAACTGCCGGCATATTGCCAATGCCCGCGTCCTTCCTCGGGTGTACGACTTGCTTGAAGAACTGGGACTGCCGCGGTTGCTGATTTGCACACCGGCCGAATTTCTGGGGGACCCGAACGATGGCCCGAAATCCGATACTTGAAGAGATCTACGCCACGCGCGAGCTGTTGCTGGCGGAGTACAAGGGCGACGTTCACGCCTATGTCCAGGATGCTCGTGAACGTGCGCTGGCTTCCGGACGCCCAATCGCCACCCCGAAGCAACGAGCCAAGCGGTGCAGCGGAGCCGCCGAGCCGGGCGTCCTGAGAACGGAAGATCACTTGCCGCAGTCCCGGTGATCGGAATGTGCCCCGCCGTTATACTGGAGGCTCTGCTTCACCCCTTGCGTACCCGGCCTTTAGAGAAGGAGCCCTCGAATGACACAACGCAACTGGCTGATCGCCCTGGGAGTTTGGATTGCCGTCGCCGCGACGGCCTGGGCGGCGACGAACCTCGCCGCCACGGCCTGGGCGGGTCCGCCCTGGAAGGCCCTGATCGTCGACGGGCAGAACAACCACAACTGGAGAGCCACCACCCCGGTCTTGAAGAAGGAGCTGGAAGAGACCGGCCTGTTTACGGTCGACGTGGCCACGTCCCCCGCCCACGGCCGGGACATGAGCGGCTTCCAGCCCGATTTTGCCGCTTACCAGGTGGTGGTCAGCAACTACAACGGCGACGATTGGCCGGCCGCCACGCAAAAGGCCCTGGTCGACTATGTCGCCGGCGGCGGCGGGCTGGTCAGCGTCCACGCGGCCGACAATTCCTTTCCCCAGTGGAAGGAGTACAACGAGATGATCGGCGTGGGCGGCTGGGGAGGCCGCAACGAGAAGAGCGGCCCCTACATCCGCTGGCGCGAGGGCCAGATGGTGCTGGACGCCACGCCCGGCCCCGGCGGCTCGCACGGGGCACAGCATCCCTTCCAGCTCGTCGTCCGCGACGCGGGGCATCCGGTCACCAAGGGCCTTCCGCCGGTCTTCCTGCACGCTGCCGACGAGCTCTACAACCGGCTCCGCGGTCCGGCGAAGAACGTCACCGTGTTGGCCACCGCCTTCTCGCCCAAGGACAAGGGCGGCTCCGGAGAGATCGAGCCGATGCTGATGGCGATCCGCTACGGCCAAGGCCGGGTCTTCCACACGGTCCTGGGCCACGACGTGCCGCAGATCAAGTGCGTGGCCTTCATCGTCACCTTCCAGCGCGGCGCCGAATGGGCCGCGACCGGCAAGGTGACCCAAAAAGTCCCCGCCGACTTCCCCACCGCCGACCACGTCAGCACGCGCCCCTAAGTTGCCGAGTGTAGGGTGGGTCGAGCGGAGCGAGCCCCACCGCAAAACTGGCCGCCAGCCGGATGGCGCAAAGCCCTTCGTCGCGAGGCCGAGAGCTGATAGGGTCTCGCGCCGTCTTGGGTTTTCCACCTGGCTGCCGTTTGCTAGACTTGGGTATGGCGTCAACCATCCGCATCAGCGAGTGCTCCCTCGACATAACCTATTTATTTTCAGGAATTTGGATGGGTGGCCGAGTGGTCTAAGGCGGCAGTCTTGAAAACTGCTGTGGGCGCGAGTCCACCGGGGGTTCGAATCCCTCCCCATCCGTTAGTCCTTTCGTACCACCAACTTGCGCGTGCGGCACACAACCCTGGGTGGGCCGCTTGCCGGGCGGGTCCAGAGGACCAGGCCGACTGGGACGCATAGGACGCATTGCCCGGAGGGCTGGTTTGGCCGCGTCGCCCATCCGCTACAGACCCTGTAAGCGAACCTATCCGTCATAAGTGGACAACTGTCGTCTGCTTGCAAGAATCGAGCGTCAGCAGACGATACAATTCGCTTGCGGCGGTCGTCGATTTCTTGCTAGAATGTACCATCGAGGGCGATTGGGTCGGAACTCCCAGAGAAGGACGTGGTCATGAAAAGGAAGATCTCACCGAAGAAGCGGTTGCGGTTCGAGGCCCTTGAAGGGCGGCAGATGTTGTCGGCCGTCACGGTCCTGCCGGCGGGCGGGGGTATCGCTGCGGAAGCAGCTTCCGCGCACTACCTGTCGCCTGCAGCCCAGACCGTCTCCCATTCCGCCGCCGTTACCGACACGCAAAGCTACAATTGGGGCGGGTACGCCGTGAGCGCCCCGAACGGTTCGGTGAATTCGGTCACGGGGTCTTGGACCGTGCCTTCGGTGAGCGGCACGAAAAACACTTACTCGGCTTTCTGGGTCGGCATCGACGGTTTCAACGACTCGACCGTGGAACAGCTCGGCACGGAGCAAGACGTTATCAATGGCGTGCCCACCTATTCCGCCTGGTGGGAGATGTATCCCAACGGCTCGAACGACATCACGCTGTCCAGCGGCAAGCCCTTCCAAGTCGCTCCGGGCGACGCGATTACCGCGTCGGTCACCTATCAGCCTGCGACGAAGAGAAGCGGTGCCGACTTCCTCTTGACAATCAGCGACACCACCGAGAAAGAGTCCTTCACGACCACCCAACCCATGGCGCGAGGGTACACGGCCGAGAGGTCCTCGGCCGAATGGATCGTGGAGGCGCCGTGCATGGGGAACACTATCCTGCCTTTGGCGGACTTCAACACGGCGTCCTTCTCCGGGGCATCCGCCACGCTGGAGTCGACGCCTGGTCCCATCGACAATGGCTGGGCGAAGACGTCCCTCAACTCGATCAACATCATCTCCAATTCCGGAGCGGTGATCGAGACCACCGGCGCGACCACTGCCGCGCCGAACGGTGCGCTGACGGACAACGCCGGCACGTCGAGCTTCGCGGTCACCTACGACGCTCCTACCACCCCGGTAACTCCTACCCCTCCTGCGCCAAATCCCCCATCTTCGCACCATCATGGTGGCGGCGGCTGGGGAGGGGATGGTGGCGGGTGGGGATTCGGATGGGGCACCAGGGACGTGTCGCAGATTACCATCGGGCTGGCGGATCAGACGACCGATAGTGCCCACTCCGACTCAGGCAAGGACGCGCTAAGGGCCATTGACGGGATTTTCGCGTCGGCCGATTGGCTTTCCTTGCAAGCCGTGAGGGTCTGACGCCAATTCCTTAGCTCAGGCTCGCCGGTCTTTAGCCAGAATGGCCCGCGGGGACGGAGTCCGCAGTCGCGTCTGCCAGCTCTTCGCAGTGCGGCGGCAGCTCGCCACAACCGGCATCCGGCTGCCACGGGATCAGTTCCGCCAGCGGCTTGGGCCGGACTACGGGAATGCCGCGGCGGCGGAGCATGGCCAGTATCCACCCCGGGGCCGATCCCGCTTCGGCCAAGAGCCGCCGCGGGCCATGCTCCGAGCAGTATCTTCGGGCCATGCCCACCAGTCTCGAAATGGCGGAGCTCCGGTACAAGGCCGGGTCGATCGAGAGCGAACGGATCCTGGCCGCCCGCAGTCCGTCGTGGAGCACGTCGATGCGGGCCACCAGGTGACCCTCCTTCTCGATCACCCAGGCGCATCCTTCCAACGTCTCGACCTGATCCTCGAGGAGGCAGGTGGACGTCGGCGCGCCGGAGGTCGCCCTGGAGGAAATCGGCTGGGAGGGGATCATCGTACGGCGAATGGCCTCGGCAAGGCGAGATTCGCCGCCTCCTCGGACGTGATAATCCGTTGTCATGATGATTAGACTTCTCCGTAGAGTAACTGGATCAATCTCCGCCTCCCGCACCAGCAATGAATTAGAGCCAGCGGGCGGAAGGCGGGAATCAGGAGAGGGCTGCTTCCCTGGTGGGGGTATTCCCGACGTACTGCGAGCTATTGCGGATGGTTTATCCAAACGCTCTTGACGTTGACGAACTCGCGGATTCCGAACTCGGAAAGCTCCCGCCCGTAACCGGAGCGTTTCACCCCCCCAAAGGGCAGCCTTGGGTCAGACTTGACGATACCATTGATGAAGACCGAGCCGGCTTCGATGTGGGCGGCCAGCGTCTCGGCGGCCGCCGCATCGCCGGCGGCGATGGTTGCGCCCAGGCCGAAGGGCGTATGGTTGGCCAGCGCGAGGGCGTGCTCCCGGTCGCGCGCCCGGCAGATGGCGGCCAGCGGGCCGAAGGTCTCCTCGTCGAAGGCCGCCATGCCCGGCTCGACCCGATCCAGCACCGTGGGGGCGTAGAAGTAGCCGCGGCCCGGCAGCCGGCGTCCGCCGGTCCGCAGTTCGGCCCCGGCCTGGACCGATCGGCGGACCTGGTCGTGCAGGCCCTCCAGCAAGTCCTCTCGCGCCAGCGGACCGACGACCGTCCGCGGGTCCATCGGGTCGCCGACCGGCGTCTGTTCCATCCGTTGGATCATCGCCGCGACAAAGGCTTCCGCCACCGCCGGCTCGACGATGAAGCGTTTGGCGGCGATGCAGCTCTGACCCGAATTCACCGTGCGGCTCTCCACGGCCAGCCGAGCGGCGCGAGCCGGGTCGGCGTCGGAGAGCACCAGGAACGGATCGGAGCCGCCCAATTCGAGGACCGTCTTTTTCAAGTGCCTGCCCGCCCGCGCCGCGACGATGGCGCCTGTCCGCTCGCTGCCGGTCAGCGTCACCGCGCGGATCTCGGGACGGGCGATCAAGTCTTCGGCCTGCTGCCCGGAGATCAATAGCGTTGTCATCACGCCCTGCGGAAAACCGGCGCGGCGGAAGGCGTCCTCGATCGCCAGGGCCGTGCCGGGAACGTTCGAGGCGTGCTTCAGGAGGCCCACGTTGCCGGCCATCACCGCCGGCGCGGCGAAGCGAAAGACCTGCCAGAAGGGGAAGTTCCAGGGCATCACCGCCAGGATCGGCCCCAGCGGATCATAACGGACGTAGCTCCGCGCGGCATCGGTCGTCACCGGCGAGGGCGCGAGGAACTCGGCCGCGCGCTGGGCGTAGAAGTCGCAGACCTGGGCGCACTTCTCGATTTCGGCCTCGGAGGCCGCGATCGGTTTGCCCATCTCCTGCGCGATTCCCCGGGCCAGGTCCGCCAGCTCCCGCCGCAACAGCGCGGCCAGCCGGCGGAGCCGTTCGGACCGCTCGGGCAACTCCGTCCGGCGCCAACCGCCAAACGCCCGCTCGGCCGCCGCCACGCGGTCGTCGACCTCCGCAGGGCTCGGTTCCGGGTAGTCGCGGATCAGCTCTTCCGTTGCCGGGTTGACAGCCTTCATGGTCCAGCGTCCTGATTTCGAACACGCTGATGAACTTTGACGAACAAAACGGGTAATGTGCGAAGTTGGAGTTCCGGCTTTAGCCGGCGTGCGGCGAGGGCCGCCTCAAGGCGGAACTCCAACCGAGCCGCCGGACTATTACCCGTTTTGTTCGTCAAAGTTCCCTACAGGCGGAATTTATTTCTCTGCCGGACCATAGCTTCCGCCGCGCCAGGGATCGCTAATATGCAATCACCCCCGGCGCGCCGTGCGACAACCGGTAAGTGCTGTAGATCGTCAGGCTGCCGGGCGGCAGGGGGTCCTCGAGCGAGCGGTCCGCGGGCCCAAGCGGGAACTCCTGCTGCGGATCGACCTTCACGTCGGCCCGGTCGCGTTGGGCTTCACCGTAGCGGTAACGGCAGAACCGCGCCGCCCCGGGCAGGCCCTGGAAGGCGAGTTTCATGTTGAACGCTGCGGGAGCATCGTTGACGACCGCCAGCGTGAGGTTTCCGCTCGGGCTGCGCAGCGCCGCGGCGAATACGCGTTGCCCTCCCTCGAGCCGGCCGCCCTCGACGCGGCTGGCCAGCACCGCCGAGTGTTTGGCCGTAAAGCGGCTCAACAGGCCGAGACAGAAGTAGCTGTTGGGATGCGGCGGAAAGTCCTGCAAGAGCTTCTTCGCTTTGCGGTCCCAGGTGTCGACGAACTGCCACTGGCCGTCCAGGTCCCCGCGGTTGAGGAAGCTCCAGCGGTTGAAGCCGTCGACGCCGCAGTTGACCATGCGAATCACGAATTCGCTGCCGGCCAGCACTGCCTGCGGGCAGGTTGGGCCGGGCTGGTCGGGAACCCAACCGTAGGACATGGTGCCGAATTCGGAGAGGAAAACCGGCTTGCCTTCCCGGTGTGCCTGTTGCGTCCAGAGGGTGGCTGCCCGCTCCTGCTGGGCCACGTGGCCGTGGCTGCGGAAGTCGAAGTCCGCGCCGTAGTCGTGAAAGTCGTAGGCCCCCAGCAAGGGGAGAAAATCGAAACCACCCGGCACCGATGCCGGGAACCCGCCGCGCGTTATATCCGGGCCCGACAGAGGCAGCTTTTGCAACCCATGCCTGTCCAGCGCCTTGCGAGTGGCTGCCAGTCCGGCGGCAATGGAAAGCGGCTTGTTGGGCGGGGCCTGCCACCAGGAGAACCCCTCGCCGGGCTCGTTGGTGATGCAGAGCCACTTGATACAGGTGTAGCCGCGCTGGGTGACGAGGTGCTCCATCAGGGAGGCCAACCCCTCGGCGAAGGCGTCCAGGTCCGTCGGCGCGCTGTGGACCCGGCCCACCGGATCGTCGCGGAACTCGGGGTACGCCAGCCAGGCGGCGTTGCACCACATCTGCTGGAAGAAGACCTCGGCCCCGCTCTTCTGGTTCCAGTCGAGGATCCGGTAAAGGATGCGCATTTCCGCGCTGTCGAAGGTGAACTTTCCCCGCTGGGGCTCGTAGATCCGCTGCTCGACCTCCACGCGGTTCCAGTCCAGTCCGAGCCAGCTTGCGTGCCGGTAGATCTGCCGCCAGGCCTGATCGTCCTCGGCGGGCGGATAGCCGCCCCAGCCGCTGCCGCCCTGGCTGTAACCCTTGAAAATCGGATGCTCGACGCCATAGGGGATGAGCGTTTCCATCGCGTGCCACGATGCACCCATGCCGCCGCGCATCGTGTTGACCACCCGGCCGCAATCGACGTTGATCGTCACCTCGTGGTCAGCGGCCTTCTCCGCCGCGTCGGCCCCCGTGAAAGACCATGACGCGAGCATGCACAAGGTGAGCCAACAGACGCCTCTGTTTCGCCACATCGAAATCATTGACTGGTCCTTTTGGAGTGCGGCGACTTGTCGCCGCTTTCGTGGAGCGTTCACCATGCCCCCATGTGCAAAGCATGACCACGGTGCCGGGTGCCGTCAAGCATCCCCTGGAACAACCTCCTGCGAGCATGGTGGGACCAGTTCGCGGGAGCGAGCGCCGGCCCACCAATTCTGCGAGACCTCGCCCTTACGAGGCCAGCGGGTTCTCGATCCGCAGGGTGGCGTAGAGTTGGCCCGGGTTGAGGTCCTCGGTCAACAATCGACTGCACCGGGCCTGTTCGGCGGCAGCCAGAATGCTCGCGTCCCAGTAGTCGATCTCGTAGCGAGGAAGGATTTCATGAACGCAGCCTCGGCTACGGACGAGCATGGAGAGCGCTGCGGTCGAAGACATAGCCCTCGTCCGAACACGCTCCACGATCAAGCGGATGCCTAGGCCGTGTCCTCCCCCTCCGGGCTCGCCGGCCGAAGATCTTGAATGGAGAAATGCGGCGCGGCGGGCGAGGCGGCGGACGCCTTGTGAGAGAAGGCGATGGCCTCGATCTCCACCAAGAGTTCCGGGCGGCAGATATCGGCCAGGGCGTAGATCGTGGGGACTTCGCCCAGCCGCTTCTGGCAAACGGCCCGGGTCGCGGCGTAGTCGGCCTGCCGTTTGATGTAGACGCGGACCAGGGCCAGGCTGTCCAACGTGGTTCCCAGCCCCGGCAGGCCGTGTCGGCAGAGGTTCTGCTCGCAGATCAGCGCGGCGATGTTGTCCAGCGTCTCGCCGGTCTGCGCGGCCGCATTGCCGACGTGGCGCGTTTCGGAGTTGGTGATGCTCGCCGTGCCGGAGATGAAGATCGTGGCGTAGGTGCCGCAGGACAAGGCCATCGCCCGGGAGAATTGCGGGCTGTCGGGGCTGTAGCGGGCCGAGTAGGCGTAGGCCGACGTCTGCCGGGGATTTTCCAGCGGCACGGCAAGGATGTCCTCCCGGTCGGTGGCCAGGGCGATGGTGCTGACCATCACCGCGCGGCCGTCGGTGCCGATGCCCGTGCTGGCCGGAAAGACGGGACCGGGTTGGCCCTGAGGCAAGCGACCGTCGAGGAAGCGGATGCCGCGGTAGAAATCGGCGCGGGCGCGGTTCAGCTCCTGGTAGCGTTGGACGGGTCCTTCCTTTTCGACGATCCCGCCCAGGTAGAGCCAGGTGCGGATCACCTGGTCGAAGCGGACGCCGACGCCGGCCAACAGCCCGCGGACCTGTTCCAGCGCACGGTTGGCATCCTGGTAGACCCCTGCAGTTTGGGCCTGGGGCACGAGCTGCGCACAGTGGATCCAGGCGATGTCGTTGTGCCGGGCGACGACGAGTTGCTCGCTGTGCCGTTGGATCTCGACCTCACCCCGGCCGCGTCCCACGCCGAGGGCCTCGATCGCCAGCAGATTGCCCTCGCAGGGTGGTTGGGGGATGTAGCTGGTCACCGGCAGCTCGTCGCCGTAGAAGTCGCGGATGATATTGCGGCACTGGTCGATCTCGGTGAAGTCGGCGACGAAGACGGCCTGCTGGACGATCGATCCTCGCGTGCCCTCCTCCTGGACCACGGCTTCGATCGTCCGCAGGGCGTCGTCGGCCTGCTGGCGGAGCGTCCGGCCACGGCGGGGGACGGCGGCCGCGAAGACGTGGCGGACGTTGTTCAGATCGACGACCGAGTAGCCGACGCCCTCGTGGGACACTTTGCGAATGGTATGGGCGGCCAGGGCGCTTCCTCCCGTATTGGGGATGCCGACGAGCCCGTTCTCGAAGGCGAGGATACCAGGAATCGTCGCCGCCATCAAGAACAGGCAGGGTCGATATTTATCGTAGAAGCGGGCCGCTAAAGTTCCGGGGGGTGGAATCGAACCACCGGCCTCCTGGTCCAGAGCCAGGCGTCACTACCAACAGCAACTGCCCCGGATCATCGTGCTCATCGTCTATTCTAGGACGGCATTTGCGGCGGAAAAGTTCAGCAAAAGTGGTATACTGTCTCCCATGATCCGCTGCTGCGTGGCCCTACTACTGGGGAGCCTGCTCTGGACCGCCGCTTGCAACGGCGACAGGTCGTCCGCCGGTCCGAAGGCCCTTGTGGAGGGCAAACCGCCGGCGGCCGGTAAGGCCCCCCAACCGCAGGCCGTCTTGGAGACACTCAAACGCCTGGGTGGCAGCGGACGGCTCAACCATGAGGGCCAGTTGACGGCCATCGACCTGGGCCGTGGCAAGCCCAAGGACGCCGATCTGGCGATCCTCGACGGGCAGCACGATCTCACGAGCCTCAAGCTCTCCGGCCTGGGCGTAACGGACGCTGCGGCAAAGCACCTGCGAGGGCTCGCCCATCTCAAAGTGCTGGGCCTGGACAAGACGCGGATCACCGACGCCGGACTGGCGGTGGTCCGGGCGATGCCCGAGCTGGAGGATCTCTACCTCGCCCAGACGCCGATCAGCGACGCCGGTCTGGTCCATCTCTTGGGCCTGAAGCATCTCAAGCGGTTGCGGCTTGGCGGCACGCCGGTCAGCGATGACGGCTTGGCCCTGCTGGGTCAGATCGCCAGCCTGCGCGATTTGGACCTGAGCAACACCCGGATCGGCGATGCCGGAGTTATACAACTCCAGCGGCTCACGGCACTGGAGCGAGTCAATTTCTACTCGACCCATCTCGGCGACCCCGCGCTGGCGTCGCTCGGCCGCATGAGCGGATTGAAGTGGCTGAACCTCGACCAGACCGAGGTGACCGACGCCGGAATTCCGCAACTCGCCGCACTTGCGCGTCTGGAGTTCCTGCACCTCGGCCGCACGCGGATCACCGACGCCTCGATCGACTCGTTGGCAAAGCTTCGCCATCTGAAGGAGATCCACCTGACGCGGACCAAGGTCAGCGACGCCGGCGCGGCGCGGCTTCGCGCGGCCTTGCCCGGCTGCAACGTCCTAAGCGGTCCGCAGCCGCAGCCGGTGAGCGAGAAGTAGCCGGTTTACTAATATTGATGGCGAGGGACTGTGGATTGGAGGATACGATGGAGCCGACGGGCACACCTGGCGGTCAACTCTACCGCGACGAGGTGCTTGCTGCTCGCGTTATGACGCCGGAGGAGAAACTCTTGGCCGGTCCCCAGCTTTTCGATTTCGCCTGCCGGGTTGCCTTGGATGGGATCCGCAATCAGTTCCCGGATGTCGACGAACAGCGCATTCGTCAGATCCTGACCGAGCGGGTGGAGTTGGGCCGCCGCCTGGAGAACGCCCGGTGATTGGCAGGCAGGCGTTCGTGCCCACGCCGGAGGATGTCGTCGTCATGAAACTGCGGTGGGCGCTTTCGCTGAACAGCCCAAAGGACGCCGAGGATGCGCGGCGTCATCGCGGTTCAAGGCGAGCGCCTCGACTGGAATTAAATCCGCCGCTGGTGCGATGCTCACGGCACGCGGGAACTGCTCGACAAAGTGCGGGCATCGACGCTGCCATTCCTCGGCAACGACCCTCGATTGCCAAGCGGAACGCCATAGCGGACAAACAGGTGCCACGTTTCCTTGGCCACCCATATTTGGTGGACGGGACCTTGATCTGTCCCTGGCAACAAGTGTGACCGAGGACTCGAAAACGGAAGGATTGCTATGGAAAACGATCTGCGGCAGGAGATTTGGCATCGCCGGGTGCCACTGCTGGCTTGTCCAGCAGTGCTCTTTCGTCGATAATGGAGCCGTTCCGTTCTTCCCATTTCGGTGCTCTGAGGCGGGCGAATCTCGATTTCCTGCGGGCACTGCTGGACAAGCCAGCAGTGGCACTCGACGATGGATACTCTCGTGGTCACAATCGCAGAGAGGCTGACGAACGCACTGCACGGCCTGCGCCACTCGGCCTGCTGGTGCGCGATGCTCGCGGAGAACCTCAACTGGGCATCTTGCGAACCCCTCTTTCAATCAGGTCTCCTTTGGGCCTTCAACATCCAGTGTGAATCCGACGTTATTGCGGACCGCGAAAAGGCCGTTGCGAGGCTCAGGCGGCAGGCCCGATCTGTCGGTATTTAACGTAAAGGAACGACCGGGGTGGCGCAGCTACTAGCTCAAAGCCCAGAGATAGGGTAACCCTACGACGCCTGGGTTTAGCGTTCGTCTACTTGAAGATCGTGTGGAGCGAGGGAAACGCCGAATCCAGCGCCGCGATCAAGTCGAAAGCTGAAGATCTTGTGAAGGACATCAAGAAGGCACGCGAGATCCTGATTGACGTGAGCAGCGACGGAGGTGTCCCCGCAGAAAAGCAACTCTACCTGATTGTTCTATTGGTCAGCTTCGCACGCGACATGGAGAATGGCACCGCTGGCATCAACACCTGTGAGGACCACTTGTCGCAGGCGGTTGGGAAAGAACTACGAAGGTCGCAGCAGACTCCATACTCAAAGGCCGACGAGTGCTGGCTCCTGCGAGGGCATCCTGTTCCATCGCAGGCCGATTGGCTTGTTTTTGCAAAATCGTTGTTGCTTGATATTTCTATCCGGAGCCAGGGATCGACACCGGCGGCCTCGGCCGCCGATTGAGTAGGAAAAGGGGCCATCACTGGTTTTCCTGTTTTGTGAGGCCGACCGGGTCCACGGAGGGCAATACGAAGCCCCAGCCGCTGCGCGGACTCGGCAAGCCGTCGCCGGCGGTCGGGCGTGGTCCACACACGCTCACATGGCCTCCAACCGGGTTTCGTCAAGACGCGCATCGACGCGGGCAGTTCTTCTGACCGGCAATGGACGGGATACCCGCTGCGCAATAGAATGCGACTATGCCTTTTGACCTGCCCATCTCGTTCCCTTCCGAGGTCTCGCGCCTCCAGCGGCAAGCGGAGGCCGAGCGCGATTGGACCGCTACGCAACGTATCGCCGCGGTCGTCCAGACGCTCGAGGTGGTCAGGGCCCTGGCGTCGGCAGGGGGGCGGAGTGCCGGACAGCTCGAGTATCACCAGCGCTGCAAGCGGCAGTGGCAGCAGCGCATGAAGGAGTTTATCGCCAAACATGCCGGCCCCGCAACCGACCGCCGATGATCTACAGCAGGTCCTCGATCGGCTCGCCCGCATTCTCAATCAGCGCGAAACGAACTACGCGCTGATTGGCGGCTTGGGCGCCGCGCTTCGCGGGACGGTCCGCGCCACGTGGGACATCGACCTGCTGGTAGCCGTTTCGCCGATAGAACTCCCGCCATTGCTGGAAGCGATCCAACGAGAGGCATTCGACTTGGATGTCTACCAGGCCATTCGATCCTGGAACGAGGACCACTTGCTCGAATTCCGCCGTGGACAGGTCCGCGTCGACTGGATCAAGGCCTTGCTCCCTCTTTTTCAACGAATACTGGAGCGGGCGAAGTGGGAAGAAATCGGCGGACGGCCGATTCGCGTGGCGGATGCCGAAGGGCTAATTGTGCTCAAACTGATCGCGATGCGCCCGCAGGACCAGCAAGACATTCAGGGCATCCTCACGGCGAACCGTGGTTCGCTCGATCTGGATTGGGTCCGCCGCCAATGGTGGGCGGTGGTCGATGAGGAGGACCCAACCAAGCTGCAATTCGAGCGATTCGTCCGAGAGTTCTACGATGCCTGAACGAGGCGACGGCTTCAAGCCAGGGTCGATAGGATTCGATGTGGGTATCGCCCTACTCAGGACGTAAGATGCCGAGCTTCTTCATCTTCTTATAGAGCGTAGAGCGCTTCATCCCCAGGCGGGCCGCGGCCCCCTTCGGCCCGCCCACCACCCAGCCCGTCTCGCGGAGGGCGCCGAGGATGTGCTCCCGCTCGGCGTCGGCAAGCGTGACCGCCGGGGGCACCGGGGTCAGTCAGACTTTAACGGCTAACTCAGCTAGCCGTTAGAGTCTGACCTCGGTGGCATAGGCAGCCGTGCCAACAACTCTTGCGGAGTCAAAAGCGGCAGCGGACAGGCAGCGAAATCGGAGGGATTTCGCGTCACGACGGCATCCAGCCCGGCCTCCACGGCGGCAACGATTTGGAGATTATCTTCAAAGTCTTTGCCCGGCAGCGCAAGCCCGGCTTGCAAGGTGTCGCGAGCTACGGGCAGGATTTTGCACACCTGCAAACACTGATGGACAGCATGGAATGCCTTTTCCAGGCCGGAATGCCGGCGTGCGACGTAGAACATATTCGCAACCGACAGCGACGTAACGCTGCACACGAGTCGGGATTCCTCGCTCGCCTGCCAGATCGCCGCCGCCTCGGCCTCCCACGGTAGCCGCTTCAACAGAACATCGAGCAAAATATTGGTGTCGAGCAGGACTTGCACTAGCCGTATTTCCTCATTCGCTCCTCCTCAAGAATGTGCTCGACGTCTTCATCCGTCGGCGGCGGCTTGTCAGTTTCCAGGATCCCGACCAGATCCGCGAGCGACTTCGTCGGCCGCGTTTGTTCGGCCTCAATTGACTGGAGAATCTTCGCGGCCAGCGAAAGCCGCATCGGCTGCGGCCAAGACCTGATTCTTTGCCAAACTTGTTGAACATCGTCCGCTTGTGCAACGCTCATTGCAAGGTCCTCTTGGTATCCGTTGGGCAGGCCCCGTCTCGCCTCTTCGGAGCCTTTCGATCCTTATTTTACATCGGCACGGTAAGGCCGTCGAGAGCCTGGTGGGCGCTACTCAAGACGGAAGATGCCGGGGAAGAAAAGGGCGTCGGGAGTCTTTTCCGAGTCTAGGGAAACGAAGTCCGGCGGTCAGTCGATGCTCCAGATGCCCCGCTGTACCGGCGGGCGCTTGGGCTGGCGGACGACCGGCTCGGAGTCGTCGCGATCGGGGCCCTGGAAGTCCGGGCCGCGCGGGTGGTGGTCCTTGAAGCCGGGGCCGCCATCGCGGTCCTTTTCCTCGAACAAGGGATCGTGCGAGACCTTGTAGAGCGAGAGGTAACGGTAGTAAATCTCCAAGGTCAGCGTCGAGAGACTGGTCATGAACAAGCGTCCGCCCTTGGCGCCCCAGGGGTCTTGGCCGGGATACTCGGGGTCCCAACTGCCGGTCGCGCAGCTTCCGTCGCGGCACTGCGTTTCGATCAGCACCCGCCGCACCTGGCGGTTCCAGCGGTCCCAGTTGGCGTCCACCAGGTTGTGCATCACCTGCGTGGCGTAGTACCAGTAATAGACGTTGCGCTGGTTGGCGTCGGGCAGGTTGTTCATCAGGTAGTCGGCGCCTTCCTGCATGAACCTTTCGTCCTTGCCGGCGCCGAGGTACTGGCGGCAGAGCAGCCCGACGGAGGTCATGGTGGGGCTGGGCTCGCGAAAGGGCTGGTAGGCGAACAGGCCCAGGTAGTGGCCCTTGGAGACCGCCCGCAGCCATTTCTGCACCAACTCCAACCGGCCCGTATCGACCGCCAGCCCGGCCATCTGGTGCTCTTCAGCGCCATCACCTGCCAGCCGACGACCGACGTGTCGCCGGACTGGAGGCCGGGCGTGTAGCGCCAGGCGCCGATGTCGGGGTTCTCGGCCATCTCGATGAAGTTCACGGCGGCCTGTGCGGGACCGCGGAGCGACTCGTCCTTGGTCATCGCGTAAGCCTCGCACAGCGCGATCGTGGCCAGGCCGTGGGAGTACATGGTCTGCGGCTGCCGGAGGGAAAGATCGCCGTCGCCCTGCTGGTGCTTGACCAGCCAGGTGATCGCCCGGTTGACCGTCGCCTGATAGGCACACTTTTCCTTGTGCGTCTGGCCGGCGGCCAGGAAGGGCAGCAGGCCCAAAGCGGTGGCGGCGCCGTCGTTGTTGTTGAACGGCAGGGCGGGCCCCGTACAAGCGCGGCTGTTGCGGCAGCGGGTGCGGAACTGCGTGAGGCTCCAATTGCCGGCGGCGGCCTGGTGACGGTAGAGCCAATCCAGCGCCGCGACCACCGCGAGCTCCGCCTGGCGGCTTCCGCCGGTGCCGAGCCGACTGCCTTTACCGCGCTTTCCAAAGCCGAAACCGCTACCGCCCGCGCCCGGCATATCGCCCTCGCCCAGGCCGCGGCCGATGCCGTCGCTCCCGTGGATCAGGGGCCCAATGCCGACGCCCCAGATGTCGGGCCGGCCCAGGCCGTCGTAGGGCGCCCCGTCGGTCGTCGGCTTCCTGCCGCCGCCGGCCGCCTCGAACTCCTCCGAGCTGTCGTTGAACTCCCGCGGCGAGCCGAACTCCTCCGGGTGGCTCAGCGCCCGGTTGGTCAAGTCCCCCGGTTCCTCCTGGGCAGCGTCATCGAAGTTGATGTGGATCACCTCGGGCCGCTCGTCGACGGCGATCTCCGGCGGGGTGAACTCGGGCGGCCCGTCGCCGCCTCCCGGCGCGCGGCCCGCATCGGTATCAGGGCCAGCACCACGAAGATCGACATGTGGATCACCGCGCTGAGCAGAAAACAGGTCGCGTCGGTCTCGGTCCAACCCGTGAGCCATTGCCAGAGCGGCGACCAGGACCGCCGGGCGATCCGCCAGCGCGGGGCCACCAGGCCCGCCGTCCTCTCGGCCGCGGGCTGGGTCCAGCCGCGGGGCCTCAAGAACAACGTTACGACGCCAAAACGCGCCATGACCCGCTTCTCCGCTCGATCCACAAGACGACGGCGGCCCGCCGTTCCAGGAGGCCGCCCCGGGAAGAGTCTCCCTCTATTCTAGTTGATCCCGCATCTCCCACAATCAAGCCGTAGGGGCAGGCCCAACAATCTTTTCCCACTTTCGGGTGGGATTTTTGAGTTTTGGGGCCTGTAGTGGGATGAAACGCCGCCTCGCCGAGGCGACAATGGCTGGTAGACTCAAGAACTTTGACGTTCTGGCGGGCCGTTGACCAAAAATGCCCCTCTATACCGCTGCAAGGGGGGTCTGGTTGGGGATGCGGCAATCAATCCAGATGGATTGGAATAGGACATGAACGCTGTTGCGCAGAGGCGACGCCGAGTGTTTCGCTGGCTCCGGCTGCCGGCCGCGCTGCTTTTGTGCATCGCCGCGGGCTGGCTCGCCGTGCGGCTTTACCAGGCCCGGCGCGAAGCCTGCGCGGTCGCCGCGATCCAGAAGGCGGGCGGGCAAGTGGTCTACGATTTCCAGCGCGGCCAATCCCTCAGCGGACCCGCCAGGCCGCGACCCTTCCGCCCCCGCGAGCTGCGAAGCCTGCTGGGGGAGCACTTCTTCGACCGCGTGCAGGCGGTGGTCCTCGATTTCCAGCCGATCGACGATTCCGCGTTGTCGCCTCTGGGGCAACTTGACGACCTGCGAGAACTCGGGCTCATCCGCACCCGCGTCCGCGGTCCCGGATTGAAGTCTCTCGCGAAACTCTCCCGCCTGGAGACCCTCTATCTCGACGACACGCCGCTCACCGATGCCGGATTGGAATCGCTGCCGGCACTGGCCGGGCTGCGGCGGCTCTATCTCAACCACACGCGGATCGGCGATGCCGGGCTTGCGCATTTGAAGGGCTTCACGCATCTCCGCTGGCTGGGCCTCAACCGCACGCAGGTCGGCGACGCCGGCCTGGCCCACTTGCAGGGTCTCGCCGATCTCCGCTGGCTGAGCCTCTACCATACTCGTGTCACCGACGCCGGCTTGGCCCGCCTGGGCCGGCTGACCGGCCTGGAGACGCTCTTGTTGGACGACGTCGCCGTGACCGACGCCGGGCTGGGGCACCTGAAGACGCTAGTGAACCTTCGCTGGCTGAGTCTCTATCACACGCGCATCAGCGATGCCGGCCTGGTCCATCTCCGCGGGCTGGCACGGTTGGAATCCCTCTGCCTGGACGACACGGACGTTACCGACCAAGGGCTGGACGAGCTCAGCGCGTGGGCCAATCTTCGCTGGCTGAGTCTCTCCCACACCCGGATCACCGACGCCGGCCTGGTCCACCTTCAGCGTCTGGCGAGGTTGGAATCCCTCTGTCTGGACGACACGGACACCAGCGAGCAAGGCGTCAGAAAGCTCCAGCAGGCGCTGCCGCTTTGCCAAGTGTCGCACGGCGGAAGACCTTGATCCAGCAGCAGCCTCATGGGACCGGCCGCAACTCGACTACCCGGTCCTCAAGGTTGGCCGCAGCATACTCAAGCGCCTGGCGAATGTCTTCGTCTTCAATCTCCGGGTATTCGGCCCGAAACTGCTGGCGGTCGGGATACGTCGCCAGTGCTTCCAGCACGCGTCGCACTGTCAGCCGCGTCCCACGGATGCACGGCTGACCGCTGAGCATCGCCGGATCGGACGTGATTCGCTCGAAAGCTGTCATTGCTCACACTCCCATTTCCACTGCCTGCGATCCTCTCATTCTACCCCCTTTTGGTTGGTTTGGAAGGCCGAGCCGGCCGCCGCCGAATCATCCGCGATTCCTCCGCCGGCACTACCGGCCACCCGCGGGATAGTTCCATTGTCACAATTTGACAAAGCTTGTCATCAGTCGTATCATAAGGGCGGAGGATGTCGCCCATGACTCAGGAAACCATGAACATTGCCTTGCCGGACAACCTCAAAGAGTATGTCCTCCGGCAGGTGGCCGACGGGGGCTATACCTCTGCCAGCGAGTATGTCCGCGAGCTCATCCGGTCGGACCAGAAGCGGAAGGCCCAGGAAAGACTGGAATTACTTCTTTTGGAGGGGTTGGAAAGTGGCGTGGCCCGGGAGTTCACCGCCGAGGACTGGGCCGAACTGAAGCGCCGCGTCTGGCAGCGCGATCAGCCCGGGCGCAGAAGTGACCCAAGGCCCGGAGGCGAGATTCTTGCTGCGAGGAGCGGCTGTCAACGACCTTGACGAGGCGGCTGCATACATTCAGCGGGACAGCCCGGAAGCGGCGATCCGTTTCTTGGAGGCTGCACAAGAGACTTTCGGGGCGCTCGCTCGGACGCCCGGGTTGGGCGGCTTGTTCGAGTCGCGCAACCCGCGTTTTTCCGGCGTGCGCATCTGGCAGGTCAAAGGCTTCCGGAGCGTTCTGGTCTTCTATCGTCCCATCAAGGGGGGCGTGGAAATCATCCGGGTAGTGAATGGCGCACGAGACTTCGCAGCCTTATTCGGCGAAGAGGGTGATCCCTCGTCCGGTTAGCGGGGGTTCGCGTCTGCCCCGCCATCCTACCGCTGCTGCGGCACCGCCGGAACACCGTTCTTCGCGGCGACCACCGGCGAGGCGGGCAGGCGGACGGGGCCGAAGGCCAGGGCGATCCAGCCGTCGTCGATCACGAACTGCGTGGCGCCGAATTGGGCCAGCCGCGGGTCCTTGAGAAAGACCTCGGGCGTGACGTTCAGGCTCCGCTTGTTGGTGAAGGTCTTGCTGAAGACCCCACGCAACGCAAGCTGCGCGCCGGTGTCCAGCCGGTCGCCGAGGAGATGCACCACGCCGTCGCGGACCAGCTCCGCCTGGCGGCCGTTGATCGACGGCCGATAGAAGGCGCGGACCTGGAAGTCCCTCCAGACGTGCGGCGGCCTGCGCAGCGAGACGATCGTGAGGATCATCGCCACCTGGCCGTCGCGGCACTCGACCCGGACCGCGTCCTGGTCGGCGAAATGGACCATCGCGTCGTCGTTGTCGCCCTGGTTATTGAGCACTTCGGGGCGGTTGAAGCGGTCGGCGATCCGCTTGCGGAGCTCGGCCACGCTCATCGTGTGGCCGTCCAGATCGAGTTGCCCGAGCATGTTGTTGAGCGTCGACTCGTGGATCTGCACGCTGATCAGGCTGTCGGCGGGGGCCTGGGGGCGGGGCGTGCTGGCGGCCAACTGCTCGCCCGTAGCCACCCGCAGCCGCATCGTCATCCGCACGGGCGTGGTCTCCGCGCTGATCAGGCTCGGCCCGAGCAACAGCGCGGCCAGCGGGTGCAACACCTTCTCGTCCAGTCGCTGGCTGACCTTGGAGAGCCGGGCGTTGGTCTCCTCGTCGATCTGCTGCTTGGCGCGGGCGGCCACCATGCTCTTGACCTCTTCGCTCATCGCCGGCCGGCTCTGCTCGGCCTGCGAGCTGGCGATCCTCCTGGCGATCCCGCCGAACAGCGGGATGCCGCTGAGACTGGTGTCCACGCCCCGCAGCTCGATCTGATTGTCGACGTCCACGGCCGCCGGCTGCATGCGGATGCCCTGCATCGTCAGCTCGATTTCCTTCCAGGCGGAATAGGTCGATTGACTATTGTTGTAGAAGGTCGCCGCGCCGGCTTCCGTGGTCGTCAAGGCGGAGACCAGCCCGCTGACCACCAGCGCCGTGCGCAGCCGGTTCGGGTCGGGGATCATCTTCGCCTGGATGTTGCTGGTGGTCACGCTCTGGCCGCGGACCGGAAGCCCCATCATCTCCTCGTTGACGTACTGGTACTGCGGCCCGCGGGCGGGCATCAGGCGGTTCAGCAGGCTCTCCGTGACCACCAGGCGGACGTTGGCGTTGCGGTAATGGACCTCCATCCGTTGGGCGAGCTTCTGATAGCCGGCCGAGGGCGAATCGCCCAGGCGCAGGCAGTCGTCGGCGACCGCCTGGCCGTCGCTGAGCAGGCCGCTCCGCTCGAACAGCTCGATGTGCCGCAGCGTGGCCGCCAAGTCGGGCGGGCCGAGCAGCCAACGGCGAAGCTGCGACTCCAGCCCGAGGTAAACGCCGGTGTTGAGAAACGACCACTGCGGCCCTTTGGCCCGGGCGCGGTTGATCCGCTGCAAGACCGTTAGCGCCGTCTCCCGCCGGCCGTTCGCTTCCTGGTCCGTGGGGCTCGCCGCCAGCCGCTCCAGCCGGTCGAGCTCCAGGTGCTGCCGCCAACGGCGGCCGGGCTCCGAGTCGCCGAGGTCTTCGGCGACCTTGGTCACGCACTTCGAGATCTCGCGGGGATCGACCGCGGCGGACTCGGTCTTCAGCGACGGGCCACCCAGCGCGACCGCCCGCTGCCAGATGTCCAGCCGCCTGGCCAAGGCGTGCTGGGCGCGGCGGAGTTTCGAACCCAATGGGCTCTGCTGCCGATCCAGCGTGTCGGCCAGCGCGTCGGCCTGCGTGGCCATCGCGTCCAGGTTGTCCAGGATCGTATTCACTTCGCCAGAAGCAGACGTGATCGCCGGCCCCAAATGGCGGACCAGCCGCGACGTGTCGCGGGCCCATTGGCCCGTCTCGCAATCCCAGGCCAGGCCATCCAACCGGTCCAACAGCGATCTCGGCTCCAGCCAGATCCCGGTTTCCTCAACCGGCTGCTGCTCGGTCTCTTCCTCGGTCGAAGGCTCGTCCGGCGGGACCGCCGGCATCTGGGACGGCTTCTCCTCGGCGGCTACCGTTTCGGGTGCGGGCGTGGCAGGTTCCGCCGAAGTGGTGGCCGCCTCGGGAGTGGTCAACCCAGGCTCGGCCAACGCAGGCTCAACCAACGGCGAGGCCGGCGCCGCCTCGGACTGCGAAGCGGCGGCCAGCGACGGCGCGGCGGGAAGCAATACCAGCGTCGTTCGTTCCGGCTGCTCCTCCTTGGGCGGAGCGGAAACCGTCGGCTGCACGGCATCGGGGAGGCTGACCGTACTGGGCTCGGCCGGTGCCGGGACCTGACTCTGTTGGACGACCGCTTGTCTCTCCTGCTCACTCGCCGCCGTAGCCGAGACCGGCGGATTGACTACAGCCGGCGCCGTCACAGGTAATCGCTCAGCGCCGGCGTCCCCCGGTTGCTTAGCGATGGCAACGGCGACCTCGGGTGCTCCCACGGATACCCCCCGATCAGCGATCATCGTTTGCCGGCTGCGGGCGAGCTGCTGCCAGATTCGCGGTGTTGTGGCGCTGGCGGCGAAGAGGAATACCAGCAGGACGACAAACCGCCAGGAAGGCTGCGCGGCTCCGACTCATCAATCGCGTCTCCGTAACGATTCTGCCCGGTATCTAGGTTGCGCACCGTATTCAGAATGAGTCGGTTTTTTCTAGCGGGAGGATCAGACCGGAATCGCCAGAACTGCGGTTTCCCCCCTACTCCGTAGGTAATGCTTTAGCATAACATGCGTCCTATAGGGCCTATGCGTCCTATAATACCTATACGCCTTATAGGACCTATATGCTTCAGGCCAGTTGGACCGGCTTGAAATAGAATCCCACCAGCGCCGGCGGGTAGCGGCGGATATCCCAAGCGTTGGGCTCGGGCAACTCGTCAAAGTCGAATCGCTCGTCCGACTCGACCACGAAGCCGCTTTCCGCGGGAGCGGCAGCCATCAGCCGGGCGATGAGCGCCGCCATCTCCGCCCGCCGGTCCACGTAGAAGGTATAGGGCGGCGAACAGAAGACCAGCCAGGGCTCCGGCCCGGTCGGCAGCCGGCGCTGAACCCAGACGAAGACGTTGCCCGCGATCACCCGGCACTCGGTCTCCAAGCCCAGGTGGGCGACGTTGCGGCGGATCACCTCGGCTGTGGCCCGGTCCTGTTCGAGGAGCGTTGCGCCCAGCGCCCCGCGGCTGATCGCCTCCAGGGCAAGGGCCCCCGTGCCGGCAAAGAGGTCCAGGACGTGCGTACCCACGACCGTGGTCCCCAGGATGTTGAAGACCGCCTGGCGGACGCGGTCTCTCATCGGCCGGACGCCCAGATTGCCGCTGTACTCCAGCTTCCGCCGTCGGAACCGGCCGGCGATGATCCGCAATCCTACAGGCTTGACCACCCCGTCGTTGTGAGCGGGGCGCCGGCGGGGCGATTTCCGGTTTTGGCGTTGGCGCTTCGTCATAGGTCCTGCAATCGTACCGGAATAGGTTCCGCCCGGGCAACGTCAAACGGTCGACAAACCTTCGCGGCTCTGCTACCGTAGAGGACTAAGTAGCTACGTGACGGCATTCCTGCTAGCAGGTCTTAAGGAGCAACGAGAGAACCATGCGAGTTTGCATCCGACTGGCGACAGCCCTGGTAATGTTTTGGACGGCAGCGGTAGTCCTGGCGGGGGACGAGAAGGCCCCGGCCGCCGCCGCCGGCCCACGCACGGCGGAGTTCAATAAGCAGTACGGCGATTGGAAGGCCCTTTTGACCCAGTTGCGGAAGCTCCGCGACGACTACGCGGCCGCCCAGCCGGCGAAGAAGCCGGAGATCGAAAAGCAGTTCAAGGAGCTGATTGCCAAGGGCGACGCCAAGTTGCCGGAGGTGCTGGAAGCGGCCAAGGGGGCGTTCCAGGAGTCGTCCGCCAACGGCGACGTCGCCGAATTCCTGCGGGCGATGGCGATTTACGAGGCGCAGTCGGAGAACTACGAGAGCGCGCTGCCGCTGGCCGACTTGCTGATCGAGAAGGGCAACAAGGAGCCCGGCCTGTGCAATGCCGCCGGGGTTGCCGCCTTTTGCGCCGGCCAGTTGGAGAAGGCCGAGAAGTATCTCGACATGGGCAAAGGCGCCGCCAATCTTGGCAAGGAGTTCAGCGAGCTTGCCCCAAGGTTCCAGGGTGAGTTGGACTACTATAAGAAAGCCTGGCCCGAGGAAGTGAAGATCCGGCAGGCGGAGGCCAAGGCCGACGATCTGCCCCGCGTCGTCTTGACGACCAACCGCGGCGACATCGAGCTGGAGCTATTCGAGAACGAGGCGCCCAACACGGTGGCCAATTTCATCTCGCTGGTGGAGAAGGGTTTCTATGACGGCGTGTCGTTCCACCGGGTGCTGCCCTATTTCATGGCCCAGGGCGGCGATCCCAAAGGCGACGGTTCCGGCGGCCCGGGCTATACGATTCCCGACGAATGCCAGAAGCCGAACCATCGGCTGCACTTCCGCGGCGCGTTGAGCATGGCCAAGACGGCCGCACCGGACAGCGGCGGCTCCCAGTTCTTCCTTTGTTTCCTTCCCACCCAGTTCCTCGACGGCAAGCACACGGTTTTTGGACGGGTGCGGAAGGGCATCGACGTGCTGGCCAAGCTCCAGCGCCGCGATCCGGAGAAGCAAGCCTTGATCGAGCCCGACAAGATCCTCAAGGCCAAGGTGCTCCGCAAGCGGAACCACCCGTATCAGCCGAAGACGACGGCGGAGAAGTAAGGAGGAGTCAGGAGTTAGAAGTTAGGAGTTAGAAGTTGGCGAGGATAGGAGGCTCGGGCGTGGAAAGTGTACACACGTCGCCCACGGAAACCCATCTGGTGCCGGACTGGCGGTAACCGCGGCTTTTCTTGCGTGGCGGAAGTTTCGCGGTGTTGGAGTTTACCCGCTGCGCACATCCCTCCTAACTTCTAACTCCTAGCTTGGCCGCCGCGCCCCACAGGCCGGCGACGATCGCCAGCACCATCACCCCGGCCATGAGACCATAGCGGAACAGGCTGCCTCGCAACTCGTCCAACGTCGAGCCGATTGCCCGCGCGTAGGCCCCCTGGACGATCACTCGCCAGCCCATCTCGCGTCCGCGGACCTGGATCGGCTCCTCCAGCGCCAGCCAATGGCCCGCATAAGCCCGGCCTTCGGCGTCGGCGGCCAGCGGGTCGCGGTAGTCCTTTCGCAGCGAGGGATTCTCGGGCGAGGGCAGGTCCGCGGCCGTAACGCGATAGTCGAGGAACCGCTCCGGGACGCGGCCATTTTTGCGGCGCAGTTGGTCGTAGAGCGGGTGCTGAAGGATCGTCCCCTGGTGCGGCCCGGGACGCCAGTCGACCAGCACGGCGAAGGGGTCGTCGCCGCCGAGCAGCTCGACGAACCGCCCCACCTCGACCGTCAGCGCCACCACGCCCAAGAAGTTCCGCGCCGGCGAGTCGTCAGAGACCGGCGTGGAGATGGCCACGATCCACCGCCCGCTGGCCTGGCTGGCGAAGACCACCGAAGGCCCCGTGGTCTCGATGTGTTGGCCGGGCCCCGGCCGCCAGCTCCGCGGCCGATCGCTGGAGCCGCCGCAGAAGAAGCTCCGCCAGGCGAAGTTCTTGCCCACCGTTGCGCTTTCCGGCGACCGCACGGTGGAAATGCCGTGCGCGTCGCAGAAGAACCAACTGGCGACCTCCTCTTTCTCTTTCTCGCCCTTGGACGCCGGCCGCATCCGCGGAGGGATCAGGGCCTCGAACTCCTCTTGCAGCCGCTTGCGGGCCGGGTGCTCGCGGAACCGGCGCCGCAGCGGCTCCAACTCCGCCTCGCTCTTCTGCGGGTCGCTCAGATCGTCCAGCAGTCGAGCCAACTCGGGCTGCCGGACCACCTCGGCCACCGCCTGGCGCCAGGGCGTCGAGCCGGCCACCTGCTCGACCGCCGCGTACCGCCGCTCCAACTCGCTCTTCGCCGCCCGAGCCACGTACATCGCCGCAAAACGGTTGATCTTCAGGGCCCGGCGGGTCAGGGCCTGTTCCGACTCCCGCACGGCCGCCTGGAAGCCTCGCCAGGCAAACCAGGAGACCACCGCCAGCAACAGCGCCGGCAGCACCGCGCCGAGGATCATCACCGGTCTGAGAGCCTTCTGCCTCGCCCGGGCGGAGAGCGCCGCCAGCACCGACTGCACGTTGGGGAACCGCTTGTCAGGATCAGCCTCGAGGCACCGCCCGACGATCTCCGCCAACGCCCGATCGACCCCCGGCGCCTGCCGGTGCGCGATCGGCGGCGGGGCACTTTGGATCATCCGCCGGTACTCGGCCAGCCGGTCGTCCAGGTCGCCGGCCGTTTCCAGTCGCTCGATGGCCTGCGGCGTGCGGTGCGGCGGGCTGCCGGTGAGCATGCAGTAGACCAGCGCGCCCAGCGCGTAGACGTCCCATCGGGCGTCGGGCACCGCCTTCAAGTCGGCCTGCTCGGGCGCCATGTAGAAGAGCGTTCCCAAGGCGGGGGCCTGCTCGCGCGACAGCCGCGACTGTCCAAAGTCGGCCAGCCGCGGCTTGCCGTCCTGGTCGAGGAGGATATTGGCCGGCTTGAGGTCGCAGTGCAGCACGCCCTTGCCGTGGGCGTGGACGAGCCCCAGGGCCACGTCGTGAAACAGCTCCACGGCTTCGCCCACCGGCAGCGGACCTGCCTGGAGCCGCTCGGCCAGCGAGCCTTGTTCCAGGTACTCCATGATGTAGTAGGGCGGGTCGGCGTCCCAGCCCACGCCGATCAACTGCACCACGTAGCGGTCGGCGAAGAGGAAGGCCAGCTTCTCGACCTCTCGGGCCAGCAGCGACCAATCCAGTCCGCCGCGGTGCGCGTAGAACTTGATCGCCACCCGCCGCCCCGTGTTTCTGTCCACGGCTGCCCAGACTTCGCCATAGGCTCCCACGCCCAGCAGCCGTTCGGGGTCATAGCCCGGCACCATCGTGGGCGGCGTGCCGTCTTGCAGGCTCATTTCCTGCGATCGGCGTCGCTCCGGCTGGTCTTGGGGTAGGGTGGGGTCGGTGGTCATAACGAGGCCGTCGAGTAGGTCCCGCCTGCCGGGCGGGACTTCCGGGCTTTGGGTTCAATGAAGTCTCGTCCGGTGCAGTCCGTCCGGCGAAGTCCCGTCCGGCAGACGGGACCTACTAATGACGTGAGACGACTCCGACAGCCAGTAGTGTAATCGCCGTTCCGGCTATCACAAGTGACCACCCGATTCGGTAGAAAGCTCTCATGCGCCTGGACATTCCCGCCGATCCGAACGATACCAGAATGCCCTTTCGGAACATGCTCCACTTCGCCACGCCAATCAGGACCGATCCAGTTAGCGCGATCGACGAGCAGACCAGCAGCGTGGGGATTGGGGCCGCAGCGAGGCTACCGAGCAGAAGCGCCAAAACGATCCCGGTCGCGGGGATAATGAACGCGAAGGGCACTTCGACGGCGTAATAAAACGGCTCTTCCGGGATTTAGGTGGGGCGAGGGCACAGGTCGAGGTCGCCGCAATGGAAGTAAATGGCAGTCTTGAAGTTGTCGAAGTTGCGGAAGCCGCGAGCCGTGTACTTCACCCATTGGATCTTCGCGTTGATGCTTTCGCTGGCGGCATTGGTGATTCTGTGCTTCAGGTAGGTGAGGATGTTCGGTAGATGACTCATCAACATCTTCGCCTTGTCGATCATCGGTTGAAGGCGGCTGTGCGTGGCCCAGCGATACCACCAGGCGAAATGGTTGCGGGCCGCCTGGACGTAGCTATAATCCCAAAGTTTCATGGCCTGCTCTCTCAACGCCCACGCCCGCGCCGTCTTCAGTTTGCTCCGCCGCAACTGACAGAACTCACGCCATCCGGCCAGGTCGAATTTGTCCCGCCCCTTCAGCCAATCGTACTTGGTGCCCTTCAACCGCTCGTCGCCTTCGGCGTGCAGCTCCTTGTGTTCGCTTCGGCGGACCTTGTCCACCGCTTCACCCAGGTGCTTGGCTACGTGGAACTTGTCAAACACCATCTTCTCTTCCGCGTCAGGCAGATGGGCTTGAATCGACTGCACGTACGGCCCCCACATGTCCAACGCCACCCCGGCAATCCATCCTCGCTGCTTCTTCGTCAGCGTCGGCCAAAAGCCGTCCAGGCTCGACTGCTTGCGGTCTTCTGCCACGTACAACACGCGGCCTCGGGCCAAGTCGTTGACCAGGGTCAGGTACTTGTGCCCCTTGCGGAACGATTTCTCATCTACCCCCAAATACCCGATCATTTCCGCCTTGCGCCGCGTCAGTCCCCGCCGCACGGCACGTTCCATGATCCCATGCACCTCGTCCCAGGTGAGGCCCAACTGGTCGGCCACGGCCTGCTGGCTGGCCGCCCGCAGCCAGTCGATCGCCAGACGCTCGAACAGTGCCGTGAACCGGCTGTGCGGTTCGGCCCAAGGCAGACGCACCACACGTACCCCATGCTCCGCACACCGGCAACGGGGAGGCTCCGCGTGCAGGACCGTACGGTACTGGCAGGTATCCAAATGCCGCCAAAGTCGCTCGCTATCGTGGTCATACAAGAGACACTCCGCTTGACACTCCGGGCAGGTCCAAGCGACCTGGGCCTCGTGCCCCAGATAGACATGAACTTCCCCCTCCTTCAGACGCAAGTCCACCCGCTCCACACGCCAGGGAGAGGTGATGCCCAAAATCTGCTGATAAAGTTGCGAGTCTTGCATGGTGTTCTCCTTGGTTCGGAAAAACTCCATGATACTCGCTTGACGCCCACTGACCGAAGGTCGAGGATTGGTATTGCTCGGAGACACGGAGTCGGGCTCTGCTGGGAAGCAACCCGGCAAGGGATATCCGAGTCAGGGCGGGTGAATGACCCGCACGGTCCCGGTTGCTACGCCGCCGGGACCGTCTTCTTCCTATCCCCATTCATTTGCCCTGCCATACCTCAGAAAATCCCGGGGTCTGGGGCGGAGCCCCAGTTTTCCTCCCGTCCTCGTCCACCCAAAAGCCGGAATACCCAATAAAACAATCGACCCGCCGGATCTCTTCTGCGAATCCATAAGGACATGGCATCGCCCTCGCGGTCGGCTGCCCGTCGGAATCTCTGGTGGCCATCGTGTCCGAATGAAGGGTTAAGACAGGCTGTTCAGGAAATCCCGACGGACACTGGCAGCCAGCACGTCGCATTTTACTTCGTCCGAGAGAGCTTGGCAATCGGGCCGCAACCGCTGGCGGCATCCTCGGTAGGCCGCCGAAACGGGGACACGACTAGTATTGGCACTAGTATTGGCATGTTGTGCTGCTGAAGACTAGTTGCGTCCCCGTTTTGCGCGTCGTTTCGCACGTCCACCGCTACCCTTCCCGGCATCTTCGCGTAATTCAAGTCGACGTTCCAACTCAACTAACTCGGCTTCCTCCGCCTCCAACAGCGATTCGAGCACCTTGACGATTTCGGTCTTGCGTTCCACAAGCCGGCGCAATTCGTCCACATGCACGGCGGGCTACTCACCGTCCGAAAAACCGTTCCGTGTGAGCTTCAGAGCCATTGCACAGGCTAACGACCATGCTTCAAGCGCGTTGTCGGCAATGGCGACGACGACGTGTCCACAACTTCCGGCAAACACCCACCACCGTCCACCAATTTGCTGACCTTGGCCAAGGGTTCGCCAGCCAAGACAATGAAGACGATGGCGCGCTTCGGTAATCAGCATGGGAGCCCGCCAATGAAAAAAGGAGCGCCGAAACCAAGGCCGCTTCCGAAACCCCGACCAAGGGGCGTGCGAAACAGCACCCGGCCCGGCGCCCCCTTGCGGGAGCGCGGCCAAGCACTGCTTTCGCACACGAGCCCGAAGGCTCAGGTTGGTCGTTTTTCGGAAGGCAGTAACTTGACGCACACGTGCGCCAATTCAAGTTGTTATCGGTAGTCTACGTTATGAGGGTGACCCTTGCAAGTGGGGGCTCGAAAGGGGACGCGCCTAGTATTGGCATTTTGGCTACTGAAAGCTAGCCGCGACCGCGGTGACTATCAGCTTTTCCTTCGGGGAAAGCGGGTTGTCGCATGAAGTCCTGTGGGTCGTTAAGATACCATTATGAGTAGCGTTCACGAGATCGAGGAAGCTATCCGTAATCTGGCGCCGCAAGACCTCGCCGCGCTGCGGCAGTGGTTCGCTGCCTTCGACGCCGAACTCTGGGACCGCCAGATGGAGCAAGACGTGGGGGCAGGCCGACTCGACTGGCTTGCCGAGGAGGGGCTGCGCGACCTGAGCGAGGGACGCTCCACCGACGCATGAGGTTGGCGCCGAGGCAGTCGAGCCCGATTCATCGGGCTTTTCCGCCGAAGGCGGTATTCGGCCCGGCGTTCACGCCGGGTTCGGCGGATAGCGGCTTCCTTATCTGCCCTAACGCACTTGCCATGTCAGCCGCGTTCACGCGGCTCCTGCGGTGGTGACCGGTGGTGAGGAGCCCGGTGAACCGGGCTGACAAATGGTGTAAGGGAATGTGGATGAGGCCCCCCAGCCGGTGTAAACGCCGGGCCGATGACCGGCTTCGCCGGACAAGGAGCGTAAACGCCCCTCACAAGTTCGTAGTACCGGCTTTAGCCGGAAATCCGCGGCAAGACCGCCTCAAGGCGGGACTACGAACACCGCATTTCCGACCGCGCAGTATATGTCCCGCACCGCGCGCTCGCGCGCTCCTCGGCCTTTCTGACATTGACCCCTGCCGCCATTTCACTAAAATGTTGCGATTCTTCAGGTTAGACCGGAACACGCTGGCCGGCTGAGCGATCGATGTCCAACGAATCCCACGAGGAACAGCAACCGGTCGGCGGGGCATCCCTGGAAGCGGCCCGGCGGGAGAAACTACGCAAGATCAGGGCCCTGGGGTTCGACCCTTTCGGCAGCCGCTTCGACGACCATCAGCCGATCGGTCAGATCCGGGCCCGTGAGACGGAAGTTACCCGCGAGGCCTCGGGCGAAGGCGGCGAGCCGGGAGTGGTAGGGTGGCTTAAGCCCACCCTACAGGGGGAAGGCGGACTCAAGCCCACCCCACAAGAGGAGCATGGCCCCAAGGTCCGCGCGGCCGGGCGGATCATGCTCCAGCGAAGGGCCGGAAAGCTGATCTTTCTCGATATCCAGGACTGGACCGGCCGGATCCAGGTGCTGGCCGGCAAGAGGCAGGTCGGCGATCGCGGCTGGGAGTTGGCCCAACAGTTCGACCTGGGCGACCTGATCGGCGTGGACGGCGAGCTGAAGCACACCAAGATGGGCGAGCTGACGATCTTCGCCGACGGCCTGCACTTCCTCACCAAGTCGATCGAAACGCCGCCGGAGAAACACAAGGGACTGGTCGACGCGGAACTCCGCCAGCGGATGCGCTACCTCGACCTGACCTACAACGAGGGCTCGCTGCAGCGCTTCCTGCGGCGAACGAAGATCGTGCAGTCGATCCGCAGCACGCTCTGCGCCGAGCGGTTCGTCGAGGTCGAAGGGCCTACGTTGCACGCGATCGCCGGCGGGGCCGCCGCAAGACCCTTCGTGACCCACCACAACGCCTTGGACATCAACCTCTATCTGCGCATCGCCCTGGAGCTGCACCTCAAGCGGCTGCTGGTGGGCGGCATCGAGCGGGTCTACGAGCTGGGACGCGTCTATCGCAACGAAGGCATCAGCCCCCGGCACAATCCCGAGTTCACGATGTTGGAAGCCTACCAGGCTTACGGCGACTACCGCACCATGATGGACCTGACCGAGAAGCTGATCGTCGAGGCGATCCGCGCCTCCGGCCAGGACCTGAAGCTGCCTTGGGGCTCGGACTGGATCGACTTCGCCCCGCCCTTTGCCCGCAAGACCTACGACGAGCTTTTTGCCGAGCACACGGGCGTTTCGCCGGACGACGCCCCGGCGATCAAGTGTCTGGCGGACGAGATCGGCATGGAGACCGGCGGCAAGCACGCCGACGTGATCAAGAGTTTTGTTTTCGAGCAGCGGGTCGAGGACCGGCTCGTGGGTCCGGTGTTCGTGATCGACTACCCGGCCAGCATCTGTCCGCTGACGAAGCGCAAGGCCTCCGACCCGCGGATCGCCGAGCGGTTCGAGCTGTTCATCCAGGGGATGGAAGTGGCCAACGCCTACACGGAGCTCAACGACCCGGACTTGCAAGAGGAGCTTTTCAGCCGGCAGCTCGACGGGTTGCCGGAGGAGGAGTCGATGGCCAAGATGGACCGCGACTTCCTCCGCGCCTTGCGGCACGGCATGCCGCCGGCCGGCGGGCTGGGGATCGGCATCGATCGGCTGGTGATGCTGTTGACCGACAGCCAGACGATCCGCGACGTGATCCTGTTTCCGCTGCTGCGACCAGAGTTAGAAGTTAGAAGTTAGGAGTTAGGAGTTAGAAGGAAAGCCGCGAACCGGCTTCTAACTCCTAACTTCTAACTCCTAACTCCTTCGAGGATTCCCATGTACAGGCTGCTGCTCTGCTGGCGGTACCTGCGGACGAGGTACATCGCCCTGGCCTCGATCGTCAGCGTGATGCTCGGGGTGGCCACGATGATCGTGGTCAACGCGGTGATGTCGGGCTTCACCAGCGAGATGCAGAACCGCATCCACGGCATCCTCTCCGACGTAGTGCTGGAGTCGCGGAGCCTGGACGGCTTCCCCGACGCCGACTGGCACATGGACCGCATCCGCCAGGCGGCCGGCGACTCGATCCAGGGGATGACGCCCACGGTGGTCGTGCCGGCGATGCTCTACTTCCGCGTGGGCGACAACAAGATCACCCGGCAGGTGCAGCTCATCGGCATCGACGAGAAGACCCAGGCGGAGGTGAGCGATTTTGCCAAGTATCTCCAGCACCCGCAGAACCGCCTGCCCGGCCACCTGAGCTTCGATCTCCGCCCGGGCGGGTACGACGTTGTCGACCATCAGCCCAACAGCGGCGCCAAGCCGCGGGAGCAGATGGCCGAGGCCGGCTGGCAGCGCCGCGTCCGCATGGCCGAAATGGAGGAGTTCCGCAAGAAGCTTTTCCGGCCCAGCGAGCCGGCGGAGAAACCGGTGCAGAGGCGGTCAAGGACCCCTTCAGCGACGCCCAGTCAACCACGCTGCTGCCCCAGATCAGGTCTTTCGATGCGAAAAGCAGCAGCACGCCGGGCTGATCATGGGCATCGCCCTGGCCAGCTTCCGCACGGGCGACGGGGTGGACCACTTCATGGCCCTGCCCGGCGACGACGTCAAGCTCACCGTCCCCCGCGCCGGCCTGGGCACGGGCACGCTCACCGGGCCGGTCGTGATCGAAGACGACTTCACGCTCGTCGACTTCTACGAGAGCAAGATGAGCGAGTACGATTCGAGCTTCGTCTTCGTGCCCATCCGCGAGTTGCAAAAACTCCGCGGCACGATCGACCCGACCTCACGCGTGGGCCTGGTCAACTCGATCCAGATCAAGCTCAAGCCCGGCGCCGACGGCGACAAGGTCCGCGACAAGCTCCGCACCGCCTTCCAGCCGGAGCTCTACGCCGTGAGCACCTGGCGCGACAAGCAGGGCGCCTTGCTCCAGGCCGTGAACATGGAAACCGCGATCCTCAACGTGCTCTTGTTCCTGATCATCGCCGTGGCCGGCTTCGGCATCCTGGCGATCTTCCTGATGATCGTCGTGGAGAAGACCAAGGACATCGGCGTGCTCAAGTCGCTGGGGGCCTCGGGCACGGGAATCATGGGCATCTTCCTGGGATACGGGTTGTCGCTGGGCGTGGTCGGCTCGGGCGTGGGCATGGTGATGGGCCTGCTGGTGATCCGCTACATCAACCAGATCGCCGACGTCCTGAGCTGGGTCACCGGCCAGCGGGTCTTCGATCCGTCGATCTACTACTTCTACCGCATCCCCGCAATCGTCAATCCCAAGACCATCGCTTGGATCGTGCTGGGCGCCCTGGCCATCGCCGTGTTGGCCAGCATCCTGCCGGCCATTCGTGCCGCGCGGCTGCACCCCGTGGAGGCGTTGCGCTATGAGTGAGAAATCTGAGGTGGGACGGATTGCTAATCCGTCCAGCAAGGAGGCCGATCTTCTGGACGGATTGCCAATCCGTCCTACGGGAACGCCGGCGCCTGGTCCCTCGCCGCGCCCGAGCGGACTGCGCGGCCCACACGCGATCATTTACCGCCGCCCGATGACTGTTCCCGATACGGGCTTTCAGCTCGAAGGCCGCAAGCTGGCCAAAGCCTATCGCAAAGGGAACGTGGAGATCCCCGTTCTTCGCGGGGCCGACCTGGGCATCCGTCGGGGGGAGTTCCTGGCGATCGTCGGGCAGAGCGGCTCCGGCAAGAGTACGCTCCTGCACCTGCTGGGCACGCTCGACGTTCCCGACCATGGAGCCGTGATCTTCAAGGGGCAGCGGATCGACAACCTCCCCGCCCGCCGCCGCGATGCGTTTCGTAACCAGAGCCTGGGCATGATCTTCCAGTTCTATCACCTGCTCCCGGAGCTGACCACCCTGGAAAATGTGCTGGCTCCGCTGATGATTGGGCAGAGCGTATGGGCGTTCCTTCGCAAGAGGGGGCAGTACAGGGCACGGGCCCTCCAGTTGCTCGACCTGGTCGGCTTGGGGCATCGGCTGAAGCACAAGCCGCGGGAACTGTCGGGGGGCGAGATGCAGCGGGCGGCCATCGCCCGAGCGCTGGTCACCGGCCCCGAGTTGCTCCTGGCCGACGAGCCCACCGGCAACCTCGACCGCGACAATGGCCGCGAGATCCTGGAAATCCTCGGCTCCTTGAATCGCCGGGAGAAGCTCACTATAGTCATGGTGACCCACGATCAGGCCATCGCCGCCCGGGCCGACCGCACCGTCCGCCTGGCCGGCGGCCAGGTCGAGGCGGCATAAAGAAAGAAGTCAGGAGTCAGAAGTTAGGAATCACCATCGGTCGGTTGCAGGGGAAACCCGTGACGCTGACTGTTGGGCGACCAACGAAATGGAAGGGAACCGAGAGCGGGAAGCGGTAGACGCAAGTAAGGCTGTCCGTGGAAACGGCGGGATCAGGAAAACATTGAAAAGGACGCTGGTTGCGATGAAATGGATTGGACATGCATCGGTTCGTGTCGTCGTCACTGCGGGCATTGTGTTGGGAGGAGCGGATCTGGTCGGGCTCGGACCATGGCGATTGTTAGCGGCCGAGCCAGGACCGGGCGAGCCAAATGTACAAGCTCCACCGCCCAACGTGCAGCCGTATGCCCCTCCTCTTTCCACTTGGCCATCAAATCCCGACAAAGAACCGGTGAGTTTCGGCGGGCAGGGATTTCCTGACAGCCAGCGGCGTGGGTTCGACACCGAGTATTCCAACGTGCAGGCCGGGGTCAGATTGAAGATACTGAATCTCGGCGGCGAGATGCCCATGCTAAGGATTGAGAATGGAGGCCGGATGCCGTTAGCTGTTCACAGCAACATGTGGATGGGGGTTTCGTTTTGGAAAGGTAATGAAAGAGTTCTGGGAACTGAGAACTTTGGCCCCAGTGCAGGACCCCACCCATCGTCCTTCGACGCCATCATTACCATTCTGGCTCCCGGATCAAACCTGGAACTCCCCCTTCCATTGATCTACTTCAACATCAAAGCCGAGGGGTACGGCTTCAAGACGGATTGGAAGAATGGGCTCAAGTGCCTTCCGGCCGGAAAGTACAAGGTCAGGTTCACATCGAACGGCCTGGGCATGACGGCTCTGGATTTCAACTTCAGTCCTTTCCGGGTGAACTTCGACATTCCAGAGTTCGAGGTCGTCGCCAAAGAACAGTTAGGAGTCAGAAGTTGGGAGTCAGGAGTTAGAAGGGAGTCGTCCGCATCAGCCATGCCCCCCAAGCGGACTAGCAATTTTCGTCAAGGGGCGAACGTACATTCACGTGAACGACCTACGTCGCCGCGGCCCTTTCTTATTCTGCCTTCTGACTCCTTACTCCTAACTCCTAACTTCTAACTCCTAACTCCTAACTCCTAACTCATGTCCCTCAAGGTCTACATCAACGGCAAGCTGTACGACAAGCAGCAAGCCGCGATCAGCGTCTACGATCACGGGCTGCTCTACGGCGACGGCGTGTTCGAAGGCATCCGCAGTTACGCCGGCAAGGTCTTCCGCCTCGACGAGCACCTCGACCGGCTCTGGAACTCGGCCAAGGCTATCTGGCTGCAAATTCCCATCAGCAAGGCGGAAATGGCCAAGGCCATCGTCGATACCCTGGCCGTCAACCAGATCGCCGACGGGTATATCCGCGTGGTGGTTACCCGCGGGGTCGGCACCCTCGGCCTGGACCCCAACCGCTGCTCCTCGCCCCAGGTGATCATCATCACCGACCTGATCTCCCTCTATCCGGACGAGCTCTATCAGAAGGGGCTGGAGATCATCACCGTCAGCACCATGCGGAACCATCCGGCCGCGCTGAGCCCGCGGATCAAGTCGCTGAACTACCTCAACAACATCCTGGCCAAGATCGAGGGCCTTCAGGCGGGCTCGATCGAGGCCCTGATGCTCAACCACAAGGGCGAAGTGGCCGAGTGTACGGGCGACAACCTCTTTCTGGTCCGCGGCGGCGAGCTGCTCACGCCGCCGATCGACGCCGGGATCCTGGAAGGCATTACCCGATCCGCGGTGATCGAGCTGGCCCGGCAAGACCGTGTCACGGTCAAGGAGATTCCCTTGACGAAGCACGACGTTTACATCGCCGACGAGTGCTTTCTCACGGGCACGGCCGCCGAGGTCATTCCCGTGGTCAAGGTCGACAGCCGCACGATCGGCTCGGGCCAGCCCGGCCCGATCACCTGCGACCTGATGGAGCGGTTCCACAAGCTGGCCCGCGGCGGGTAATCGTACTCGTCACGCTCCGCGTGACGCAAGCCCTCACGCGGAGCGTGAGGAGTACTATGATGCACGACTATTTCATGCAACTGGCCCTGCAGGAAGCCGAATATGCGCTGGCCGAGAACGAGGTGCCGGTCGGGGCAGTGATCGTTCACGAGGGCCGGATCATCGCCGCGGCGCACAACCAGCGGGAGCAACTTCGTGATCCGACCGCCCATGCTGAGATGATCGCCATCACCCAGGCCGCGGCTCTGCGCGGCTCCTGGCGATTGGACGGCTGCACGCTCTACGTGACGCTGGAGCCCTGTCCGATGTGCGCGGGGGCGATCGTCCAAGCTCGCATCCCCACCGTGGTTTATGGCGCGGCGGACCCCAAGGCCGGGGCCGTCCAGACGCTCTACCGCCTGCTGGACGATCCGCGGCTGAACCATCGCGCCCAGATCGTCTCCGGCGTGCTGGCCGAAGCCTGCGGCCAGGTCCTCACCCGCTTCTTCCAGCAGCAGCGGCAACTGGGGAAAAAGTAGGGTGGGACAAGCTCGCCCGAGCGAGCGCCGGCCCACCGTCCTTCGGTCCTTGGTGGGCCGGCGGCCGCCACGCGGCCTTGTCCCACCCTACACGCGCGACATGGGCCGATGTCGTATAATTGTATGGAACCTCATTGGCTGCTTCGACTTGGAGCTAAGGGTGCCGGACGATCTCCATCCCCTGGATAACGCCGCTGCGGCGGAAAAGGTCAAGTCGTTCCCCCATAAGCCGGGCGTCTACTTGATGAAGGACGCCGCGGGCCGGGTGATCTACGTGGGCAAGGCCAAGGACCTGCGAAACCGTGCGGGCAGCTACTTTCTCAAGGCGGCGGCCGAGGAGCAACGCACGAGCCGGCTGGTGCAGGAGATCCGCGACATCGACTTCCTGGAAGCCGAAAGCGAGGTCGATGCCCTGCTCTTGGAGGCCCGGCTGGTCAAAAACGTCCAACCCAAGTTCAACCAGCTCCTCAAAGACGACAAGACCTTCCCCTACCTGGAAATCCATACCCGGGAGGAGTTTCCCCGGGTCGAGTTCACCCGCGAGCCGAAAGAGCGGGGTACGAAGCTCTATGGGCCGTTTGCCAGCGCCAGCGGGCTGCGGGGGGCGATCCAGGTGTTGCAGAAGATCTTCCGCTTCCGCACCTGCGGCCTGGAGATCCACGAGGACGACCAGCGGTGGCAGTGGTTCCGGCCCTGCCTGCTGGCCTCGATCCATCAATGCTCGGCCCCCTGCAACCTGCGGATCTCGAAGCAGCAGTACCGCAAGGACATCCGCCGGCTGCAGCGGTTCCTGGAAGGCGAGAAGAAGTCGCTGCTGGTGCAGATGCGCGAGGAGATGGAAGCGGCGGCGCGGGAGCTGCGGTTCGAGGAGGCGGCGCGGCTGCGGGACCAGATCCGGCTCTTGGAGACCCTGGACGAGCGGGGCGAGCTGGACACGCACGTGCAGCCCGAGGTCTTTCACATCGATCCCCGCAAGGGCGTAATCGGCCTGCAGAAGGTGCTGAAGCTGGCCCGGCCGCCGCGGACCATCGAGGGGGTCGACATCGCGCACCTCGGCGGCAGCGAGACGGTGGCCAGCCTGGTGCAGTTCATCGACGGCATGCCCTTCAAGCCGGGCTACAAGCGGTTCAAGATCCAGGGCGCCGCGGGGGGCGACGATTTCGCCGCCATCCACGAGGTCGTTGCCCGGCGGTTCCAGCGGCTGCACGACGAGGGCCAGGTCTTTCCCGACGTGCTCCTGGTCGACGGCGGCAAGGGCCAGCTCAGCGCGGCGCTGGCCGCGCTGGCCGCTCTGGCGATCGATCCGCCGCAGGTGATCTCGCTGGCCAAGCGCGAGGAAGAGATCTTCCTGATGCACGCCGATGAGCCGCTGCGGCTGAGCCGCCACAGCTACGCGCTGCGGCTGGTGCAATACGTGCGGGACGAAGCCCATCGCTTCGCGCAGCACTACCACCACATCCTGCGGCGGAAGTCGACGCTCGGCGACGCGTGACAATCTAACGAATCCTGAACGCTTGGACGCCGGAAGACTGGGTAAGCTTTCTCCCCCGATAGAGATTTCTTGGAAATTCTTTTCAGAAGGCGCTTGCAAAAGGTCTGAAGAGCGATAAACTCGTCTCTATGTGGAATGGTTGCCCACAATGGTCGGATGAACGAAGACCTTTGTGGGAAATCAGCCCACGGCTCAGCGCGACATGCGACAGGATGCGGGTAACCGCCTGCGGATGCTACGGATGGGAGCCTCCTTTCGACATGGCAGTTCATGCCGGACGCCGAACTGTTTATCCTTGGCGAGTTCCCACGAACGGTCGACGACCGTTACCGGGTCTCCATTCCCGGCGAGCTAAGCGTGCCGTTGACTGCCGCATCGAGCGATTGCATCCTGGCCAAGGAACGGCCGGGGTGCCTGAGCCTTTGGAGTGCGCCCGTCTGGCAGGCCAAGCTCGACGAGGGCGTGGCCTTGATCCGGCAGAAAATGCGGTCCGGACGGCTGGAAGGGAAGCTCTCGCAGGTGCAGTTGTTCGGGCGTCTGCTCTCCACGCGGCACAAGCCGGTCGAGCTGGCCGGGCGGGGAAGGCTGCTGATTCCCGAAGGATTCCGGGAGTTCCTCGGCGTCGAGCCGGGCGGAGAGGTGATGATCGTGGGGGCGGCGGTCTGCGTGGAGCTGTGGCGCCCGCAGGCCTGGCTGCGGTACGTGGGAAACCGGATGCCCAAGTTCCGCCGCCTGTTTGATCGGCTTTCGCAGTAGCGTCGTGGCAAGAATCGTACTCGTCACGCTCCGCGTGACGCGAGCCCTCACGCGGAGCGTGAGGAGTACATAGTTTCAGGAGCGTCACCGGGTAGCGATACCATGCCCGGACCGGCCGATCTCTGCGGTGTACCCACCGGATTGTGTCACCCGGGCGGGATGTAAGTCGTCAGGGATGGAACGCGAGGCCAGGGACTCGGCCTTTTTTCGGTCGGCCGGGCATGGTTTTCTTGAAAGAGGTCTTGGGGCTTATCCGTTAAGAAGAAGAGACGACGGACGGAACACTAATCCTCACTAATCTTCGCTAATTTACCATATTAGCGTCAATCAGTGTCAATTTGTGTTCCCGTTACCTGCCTCTTTCCAGGGACGTAGTCCAAAATCCCTCAACTTCGTGCGTAGGGGGCTCGCTGCGCTCGACCCACTCTACTTCTCCGTCGGGGCCGAGGGGATAGGCCGGCTCTGGACGGAAACGTAGGCCATCCGCAGGTCGTGGAGGGTGCTGTCCAACAGCCGGCTCTCTTCCGGCGTGCGGTTGCCCGCGGTCTTGTCCTCCAACATCTGGAGCATGTCGATCAGGTGCCGGGCCTCATCTAAATGGGGCTGCGGCGGGCTGCTCTTGGGGTCGGCGACCAGCCCAAGGGCCATCATCGCCTGGAGGGCCAGCGAGGCGATCAACGTCGCCAATGAGGCCGGCGCGGGGGGCCGCTGGGCTTCCGACGCCGGCTTCTCCGCCGGCCCGCCCGTCGGCGTTGCCTCCTGCTTTTTCCGCAGGGCCTCGCGTTCGGCCTCGACCTGGGCTTTCCAATCTTCGTCGATGATGATCTTCTTCGCGGGATCGTCAGGGGTATCGTTCATACACGTCCTCCGCAACTAGCCACTGACCACTAGCCAATGACCACTCTTGCTCAACCCTCGCGGCGGTCCGCCCGGGCGTTGTGATGCCGCACGGCGGCGGCGATGAAGCCGTCGAAGAGGGGGTGGGGCCGGAAGGGCTGCGACTTGAACTCGGGGTGGAACTGCACGCCTACGAACCAGGGATGGTTGGGGATCTCGACGATCTCCACCAGGGCGCCGTCGGGGCTGGTGCCGGAAAACTCCATGCCCTTTTCGGCGAATTGCGAGCGATAGACGTTGTTGAACTCGTAGCGGTGCCGGTGGCGCTCGGAGATTTCCACCGCCTGGTAGCACTGGCTGGCGCGGCTGGCGGCGGCGAGCTTTGCCGGATGGGCCCCCAACCGCATGGTGCCGCCCTTGTCGGTGATCATCTTTTGCTCGTCCAGCAGGCAGATCACGGGGTAGGGGTTGTTCTTGTCAAACTCGGTCGAGTGGCGCCGCCCAGTCCGACCATGTTCCGCGCGTACTCGATCACCGCGCACTGCATCCCCAGGCAGATGCCGAAAAAGGGGATGCCCCGTTGGCGGGCGAAGTGAATGGCATCGATCTTGCCTTCGATCCCTCGCTCGCCGAAGCCGCCGGGGACCAGCACGCCGTCGACCGCCGAGAGCAGCCGCTCCGGCCCTTCGCGCTCCACGGCTTCACTGTGGACCCGCTGGATGCGGACCTGGGCCTTGTTGGCGATGCCGCCATGGTCCAGCGCCTCGTAGATCGACTTGTAGGCGTCCTTGTGCTCGGCGTACTTCCCCACCACGGCGATGCTGATCTCCCGCTCCGGGTTGCGGATCCGCCGCACCAGCTCCCGCCAGCCGTCGAGGTCCAGCTTGCCGGCGGGCAAGGCCAGCTTGCGGACGATCAGCTCGTCCAGGCCGTGCTCGACCAGGCTCATGGGAACCTCGTAGATCGAGAAATCCTTGTCCTTCTCCTCGATCACCGACTCGATGGGGACGTTGCAGAACAAAGCGATCTTCGCCCGGTCGTCGCGGCTGAGCGACCGCTCCGTGCGGCAGATGAGAATGTCGGGTTGGATGCCGATCTGCCGCAACTGGCCCACCGAGTGCTGCGTGGGCTTGGTCTTCAGCTCCGCCGCGGCCTTCAGGTACGGCACCAGCGTGAGGTGCAGGTAAAGGCAGTTCTCTTTGCCGATGTCGAGGGAGAACTGGCGGATCGCTTCCAGGAACGGCTGGCTCTCGATGTCGCCCACCGTGCCGCCGATCTCGGTGATCACCACGTCGACCTGCGGACCGCCCAACTTGGCCACGACCTGCTTGATCTCGTTGGTGATGTGCGGGATCACCTGCACGGTCTGCCCGAGGAACTCGCCCCGCCGCTCCTTGTTGATCACCGCGAGGTAGATCTGGCCGGTGGTGTAGTTCGAGTCGCGGGTCAGCGGGCTGTTGGTGAACCGCTGGTAGTGGCCCAGATCCAGATCGGTCTCGCTGCCGTCGTCCAGCACGTAGACTTCGCCATGCTGGTAGGGGCTCATCGTTCCCGGATCGACGTTGATGTAAGGATCGAGCTTCTGCATGCGGACCGACAGCCCGCGCTGCTCCAGCAACATGCCGACCGATGCGCTGGTCAGCCCCTTGCCCAGCGAGCTGACGACGCCGCCGGTGACGAAAATATGCTTGGTCATGTCTGGTCCATCTTGCTGTTAACGGAGGTAGGGTGGGCTTCAGCTCGCCACTACGACCTTCCCGTCCTTCCTTGCGCCCGTTGCATTCTCGCCACCACGTTGCGAAGGCGGGCTAAAGCCCACCCTACGTCGGCTCGTCAATGGTTGTGTCCTATTCTATCGGCCGAACCACTTCTCCACAAACCGGCGGTAATCTTCGGGGGTATCGACCCCGAAGGTGGGCTCATCCACCACCCCGACCAGGATCGAATAACCGGCGTGAAGGACGCGGAGCTGCTCCAGCTTCTCTATTTTCTCTGTCGGCGAGGGGGGCAACTTGGCAAGCTGGAGGAGGAAATCCCGCCGATAGACGTACAACCCCACGTGCTGATAGAAACTCGGCGGCTCGGACGTCAGCAGGGCCTTGTCCCACTGCCGTGGATGGGGGATCACGCTGCGACTGAAGTAGAGGGCCCGAAAGGCGTGGTCGAAGACCACCTTCACGCACGCCGGATCGTCCAACGCCTCGCGGCTGCGGATCGGCGTGGCCAGCGTCGACATTACGGCTTGCGGATGGCTTTCCAGAAGCTGCACGGCCAGGTCGATCGACGTGCCGGCGATTTCGGGCTCGTCGCCTTGGACGTTGACGACCAATTCCACCTCGCCCAACGACCGCCGGGCAACCTCGGCCACCCGATCGGTGCCGCTTGGGCAGTTCGGGTCGGTCATCTCGGCCCGGCCGCCGAACGACTCGACCTCGCGGACGATCTCCTCGTGGTCGGCGGCCACGCAGATTCCGCCGGGCCGCTGGGCCTTCAAGGCCGACTCGTAGGTGTGCTGCAAGAGCGATTTGCCCGTCTCCCGCAGCAACAGCTTCCGCGGCAAGCGGCTGGAGGCCAGCCGGGCGGGGATCACAATGTAGGAGGAAGCCATGCGGGGGCTCGTTCGGGGGTCATGGCCCGGCGGGAACCTTGGAGACTTATAGGACTTATGGGACCAATAGGACTTATGAGTCCCATGAGTCCTATACGTCCCATAAGTCCTATGCGGCTTGTGATGACATTCGTCACCAGGGGCTCTATTTACCAGATTTTCGGGGTTGCGAACAGAACCACCCCAACAGGCGGATCATACAATACCTAGTCGTCTGGGAGAACGCGAGCTATCCTTGTCTTTGAGGGCTCTTGGTCAATCAAGCCGTGCCGGTCGAGCGTTATGGAGTTGCTCTCGTACATTGCGCCGTATGTCTTGGGCAGCGTCTGCGTGGGGATTGTCGCCGGATTCTTCCTGGGACGCACCCGCGCCCGCGGCCAGGAAGCGGATGCAGCCCAGCGCGAGCGGCAGACGACGCTCAAGGTGTTGGTCGATCTGCTGCAGGCGATCGAACAGGTGTCCGGCGACGTGGCTACGCACGACACGGAGATCCGCCAGACCGCGCAGAACGTGGGCCGGATGCGGGTCAGTGGGGAAATGGAGAGCGTCAAGCAGGTGCTGCTGGGGCAGATGACCTCCTTGCGGAACTCGAACCAACGGCTGCAAAAGGACCTCACCTGCACGCGTTATCGCATGGAGGACCAGGCCCAGGAGATCGACCGCGCCCGGCGGGAGGCCCGCACCGACGCGCTGTCCGGCGTGGCCAATCGCCAGGGGTTCGACGAGAAGTTGCAATTGCTCCTGGCAACCTTCGATCGTCAGCAAGAGCCACTGGTGCTGATCCTCCTGGACATGGACCATTTCAAGCGGATCAACGACGCCCACGGCCATCTGGCGGGCGACCAGGTCTTGAAGCGTGCGGGCGGGTGGCTGCGGCAGTGGGTCCGCCCGGGCGATTTCGTGGCCCGCTACGGCGGCGACGAATTCGCCGTCCTCTTGCCCCATACCGACCTGGCCACGGGGCTGCAACTGGCCGAGTTGATCCGCGCCAATACGGCCGCGGAGGCCTCGCAACTGACGATCCACGACGAGCGGGTCTCGCTCTCCTTCAGCGTCGGCGTGTCGGCGGCGCGGGCCAACGACAACGCCGCGACGCTGATCAATCGTGCCGACCAATCGCTCTACCGCTGCAAAGACCTCGGCCGCAACCAGGTCCGCTGCGAAGAGCCGCTGGCGCCGTAGGGTGAGGCTCGCCGACCAACGCTTCGCGTCGGTGCCCGTCGACCCAACCCACGCATCCTGCCTTTATTTCTCGCGTACCGGCCGGGTTATTCTGCGTCGTTGCGGCGGCCGCTGGACTTCAATCGTGGCCATGATCTTATCGACCGTGCGAGGGTTGGCGGTGTGCTTGCCGGTCTCCAACCGCGACACGGTCTCTTGACGGATGCCCGCCAGGTCCGCGAGCCGCTGTTGGCTCAACCCGACGCCCTTGCGCGCCCGTATGAGGTCTCGCGCCAGCGCTACCCGGGCATATTCCAGCGCCGGCAACCGGCCGTTCTTGTCCGCTTGCGGGAATGGGGGAAGGTCTTCGTCGGGCAACTGCGCCGCCTCTCTTGCTTCGCGGCAAAGCCGCTCATACTCGCCCTCCTCCAGAAGAACGAACCGCTTGCCCTCCAGTTCGATCCTTTGCAACCCAATGATCCGGCGCTCGTTCATAAAATCAATCGCCTTACGGCTATTGAATGGGCTGCGCCGAACGACCCTCGGTTACCCCCCCGAATCGGCAGATCGCTCGTTCAAAGGAAAAGGCGAGGAGTCGTTGTAGATGCTCATCGTCCCGGTCGCAGAAGTAGATGCGAATGATTGCATCGTGAGGGTAGTCGCTGCCTTCGTGTTCAAGGATTTCCATAAGGAATCCCGTCATCCGATGCTCGATCTCGTTGATCGCGCGAAGCCGCGACGGCGCCGACCTCGTTTGCTTCGCCGTAGGTATCCCTCGCCAGAATGGTCAGCTCGTGGCAGAGCATGGCCAGCATCCGCGCGTTCTTGTCCGGCGTCAAGGAAGCGAGGATCCGCCTCGCAGAAGCAGCGTCCATCGGCGTTCTCCGTCATTGGTGCAAAATGGGGTCGGGTGGCAGCACCTCTCGCGGAAGGCTGTTGATGTCGTAGCCGCGTTCCTCCAGAACCTTGGTTCTGGTGTTTCCGTTCATCATCCGTCCATCGGGCTTAGTCACGAGCGGCTGTCTCCCGCCAGGTTTGAGCGAATCGACAATTTCCTCCGTTGGTCTGGTGCGCCAGTACTCCACGCTCGCCTTTGCTTCGGGATCCGTTACGTACGTTGGGTCCGGGTGAATTCTTTTCAACGGCGGTTGGTCTACTTCACCCTCAGCCATCATACCATTATGGCATGTTAGCCCCTGGCCGTCCAGCCTTACCGCGGTGTGGGCCGAACGCGGCGGATGGTCTTCTTCTCATGCTCCGGCCACACGCGGAACATGGCCATCGAACACGTCTTGAGCGTGTACGTCTTGCCGGCCGGAAGCAGATCCTGCTGGGCTTCCAGGTCCGCGGTATCCAGCAGCCGCTGCCACTGCTGGCCCTCCTCGGCCAGGGCCGGCAGGGTGAAGGGGATTTCGTTGGCGTGGTCGGCGTTGAAGAGAATCAGGATCGTGTCGCCGCGGATCTCCTCCCCCTGGTCGTCCACGTCAATGCAGTTGCCGTTGAGCTCCACGCCGGTCGAGCGGGCCGAACCCTGGCGCCAGGCCTCGCTGGTCATTTTCTGACCGCTGGGCTCGTACCACTCGATGTCCGGCGCCTCGTCGCCCTGGATCGCCTGGCCGTGAAAGAAGCGGCGGCGATGGAAGACCGGTTGCTCGTGGAAGATCTCCATCGCCCGCCGGGCAAACTCCAGCAGCTTGCGGTTGCCGTCGTTGTCGAGGTCCCATTTCAGCCAGCCGACGGGGTTGTCCTGGCAGTAGGCGTTGTTGTTGCCTTGCTGGGTGTTGCCCAGCTCGTCGCCCGCCAGCAGCATGGGCACGCCCTGGGAGAAGAACAGCGTGGCGAGGAAATTGCACTTTTTCCGCTGCCTGAGGGCCAGGATCTGCGGGTCGGCGGCGGGTCCTTCGACGCCGCAGTTCCAACTCACGTTGTCGTCGGCCCCGTCCTTGTTCTCTTCGCCGTTGGCCTCGTTGTGCTTGTGGTCGTAGGAGACCAGGTCCTCCAGCGTGAAGCCGTCGTGGCAGGTGACGAAGTTGATGCTGGCGTGGGGTTTCCGGCCGCTCCACTCGTAGAGGTCGCTGGACCCGCAGAACCGCGTGGCGTACTCCGCGACCACGCCGCCGTCGCCTTTCCAGAAGTGGCGGACCGAGTCGCGATATTTGCCGTTCCACTCCGACCAGAGGGAGGGAAAGTTGCCCACCTGGTAGCCGCCCTCGCCCAGGTCCCAGGGCTCGGCGATGAGCTTCACCTGGGAGAGCACCGGGTCCTGGTGGATGATGTCGAAAAAGGCCCCCAGCCGGTCCACCGCGTGCAGCTCGCGGGCCAGCGCGCTGGCCAGATCGAAGCGGAACCCGTCGACGTGCATCACCAGCACCCAGTATCGCAGGCTGTCCATGATCAGTTGCAGCACGCGGGGATTCCGCATGTTGAAGGTGTTGCCGCAGCCGCTGTAGTCCATGTAGTAGCGGGGATCTTCCGCCGTGAGGCGGTAATAGGAGGCGTTGTCGATGCCGCGGAAGGAGAGCGTCGGGCCTAACTGGTTGCTTTCGGCCGTGTGGTTGTAGACCACGTCGAGGATCACCTCGATGCCCGCGGCGTGCAGGTTGCGGACCATGGTCTTGAACTCGCCCACCGCGCCCAGCGGAGAGGCGGCCGACTCGTACTCGCTGTGCGGGGCGAAGAAGGAGAGCGTGTTGTAGCCCCAGTAGTTCGACAGGCCCTTTTCCACCAGGCGGCGGTCGTCGACGTGGTGGTGCACCGGCAAGAGCTCGACCGCCGTGATGCCCAACTCGGTCAGGTGTCGGATCGACGCCTGGGAGCCCAGTCCCAGGTAACTGCCGCGGACGGTCTCGGGCACGTCCGGGTGCAACTGGGTGAAGCCTTTGACGTGCAGCTCGTAGATCAGCGTGTAATGCCAGGGGGTCGCCGGCGGGCGATCGTCGCCCCAGGAGAACGACGGGTCGACCACCCGGCCCAACGGACAGCAGGCCGCGCTGTCGCGCTCATCAAAAGAAAGGTCGGCCTGCGGGTCGCCGATCTTGTAACCGAACAGGGCGTCGTCCCATTTCAGCCGCCGGCCGACGCTCAGGCAGTAGGGATCCAACACCACCTTGTGTGGATTGAAACGGTGCCCCTTTTGCGGCTCATAGGGCCCGTGGACGCGATAGCCGTAGAGCTGGCCGGGGGCTACGTCCGGCAGGTAGCCGTGCCAGACCATGTCCGACTGCTCGCGGAGCACGATCCGCTTCGATTCCTCGCTGGCCTCTTCGGAGTCGAACAGGCAGAGCTCGACCTTGGCGGCGTTCTCCGAGTAGAGGGCGAAATTCACGCCCCGGCCGTCCCAGGTGGCCCCCAGCGGATACGGCCTGCCCGGCCAAACCCGCAGACCGGACTGCAAGCTGGCCGCCTCGTCGGAGCAAATGTGGCTGCTCATAAGCTTCCTTCGCGTGGTGGAGATAGTGGGGCGGTGAAAGGATCGGCCTCCGTGTTGCCGTAATGGTTCCCCTTTTTGTTCGCAGGTTTGCGCGTGCTTTTCGGGCCGAAGGCCCGGTAGTTCTTCTAGCCCAGGGCAACGCCCTGGGGACAGGGGAAAATTCACACCGCTCGTCGGCCCAACGGGCCAACCTTTCGCCAGAAGAACCGTTGGGCCGGCGGGACCGGTGAACGGGTGCTATCGTCCCCAGGGCGTTGCCCTGGGCTGGAAGAACGACCGCCCCCTTGGGGCGGAAAACGGAACAAAATTCGGAACCGCAATTCCGACCCAAAGCGGCGACTTTTCACCTCCCCATGGAGATAGCCAGGAGTGGGAAAACTGGCCGCTCCCGGCCCAGCCTTCACCCAAAAGTATAGCGGCCCACCCCCACCCTTTACAGCCGCCGGGCACGGTGCTAGTCTCAATTGGTTCGTAGTGCGGGCTTCAGCCCGTCTTGTTGGGCTGCCGAGCGTGTCCACAAGACTCAGCCCAAAGGAGGTCCTATGAAGCTTCAACATCTGCTGACGCTTTTGCTCGCGACGTTGTGGTTGATCTCCTATGCCGCCTGCCAGCAGTCGCACCCGGCGACCGCGCCCACCGCTCCCAGGGCGAAGCCGCCGGCCGCCAAGACACCTGCTGCCGGCGATGCGGCGGTGGCCCTGGAGAAGCTCGGGGCCCAGGTCACCCGCGACGAACGGGGCGTGGTGACCGGCATTGTCGCCCGCGGCGAGAAGTTCACCGATGCGACCCTCGCCCCGCTGGTCCGGCTGACCGGTCTGGAGTCGATCGAGCTGGGCCGCTGCCCGATCACCGATGTCGCACTGACCCATCTCCGCGGACTGACCAGCCTCCAGACCATCTACATCGGTGAGTCGCCGATCACCGACGCCGGCCTGGCCAACTTCCGGGGCCTGACCGATCTGACGGTCCTCACGCTTTGGAAGACCCAGGTCACCGGCTCCGGCCTGGCCTATCTCAAGCCGCTTGCCAACCTTGAAGTCTTGAACCTCAGTCTCAGCCCCATCGGCGACGCCTCGCTGGTCCACCTCAAGGGCCTGACCGAGCTGAACACGCTCGGGCTGCAGGGCACGAAGATCACCGACGCCGCGCTGGTCCACCTCAAGCCCTTGGCAAAGCTCATCAAGTTGAACATCAGCCAGACCAAAGTCACCGACCGCAACCTGAAGGACCTCGCCGGCCTGAAGGAGTTGCGGATGCTCTACCTCGAAGATAACTTCCTCAAGGAAGAGAACGTGCGGAAGTTCCAAGACAAGATGCCCGGGCTGGCGGTCTACTACTGAAGGATGAGGGATGAAGGATGAAGGATGAAAGCCGAAAGCTGACTGCTGAAAGCTGAGAATGGTGGGGCTCGCTGCGCTCGACCCCATACACACGCAGTTAAGGAATTTTGCATTACGTCCTTAGAAAGAAGCAACTACCGGGAACACTAATTGAGGCTAATCGACGCTAATATGGTGAATTAGCGAAGATCAGCGAGGATTAGTGTTCCGTCTTTCGGCTCTTCATGTTAACGGATAACTCAGAGATTCCTTAACTTTGTGCGTATGGGGCTCGCTGCGCTCGACCCACCCTACATATAGTGGACCCAAGAAACTGGACCACGACTTTAGGTCGAAATCGTGGTAGGATTGGTCCAGACTTGGGAGGGTTACATGGGAGCGAAACGACGGCGGATCGAGGCTGGCGTGAAGGCGAAGGTGGCGTTGGCAGCGATGCGGGGGGACCGCACGACGAGCCAATTGGTGTCCCAGTTCGGCGTTCATTCGACGCAGATCGGTCAATGGAAACGGCGTCTGCTTGACGGTGCAGCGGAGTTGTTCTCCGACGACCGTCGCCGCGAGGTCCAGGGCCAGGACGCGTTAATCGCCGAGTTGTATGAGCAGATCGGGCGGCTTCAAATGGAGGCGGCCTGGTTGAAAAAAAAAGTTGCCCGACTCGATTGAGTTCAAGCGGGAGTGTATCGAAACGGACCATTTGCGGCTGAGCGTTCGCCGGCAATGCGAGCTGCTGGGCTTGAACCGATCGAGTTGGTACTACGAGGCGGTGGGCGAGTCGCCGGAGAACCTGGCGTTGATGCGTCGGATCGACGAGCAGTACCTGAGGAAACCCTACTACGGCAGCCGGAAGATGGCGGAGGTGATGGGCATCGATCGCAAGCGGGCGCAGCGGCTGATGCGGTTGATGGGCCTGGAGGCGATTTACCCCAAGCCGCGTCTGTCGCAGAACACGAAGGAACACCGGACTTACCCCTATTTGTTGCGGGATGTGAAGATCGTGCGCCCGACCAGGTGTGGTCCAGCGACATCACCTACGTGCCCATGCCCCAGGGCTGGATGTACTTGACGGTGGTCATGGACTGGTTCAGCCGTTACGTCCTGTCGTGGCGGTTGTCGAACACCTTGGATGGATGGTTTTGTTTGGAGGCGTTGGAGGAAGCATTGGGCGGCGGCACGCCGGAGATCTTCAACACGGACCAGGGCGTGCAGTACACGGCCGAAGCGTTTACCGGTCGCCTGGAGAAGGCGGGCGTGGCCGTGAGCATGGATGGGCGTGGCCGCTGGATGGACAACGTATTCGTGGAGCGTTTGTGGCGGACGGTGAAGTATGAGCACCTCTACCTGCACGACTATGCGACGCCGCGAGCCTTGCAGGCGGGCCTGGCGGCCTACTTTCCGGACTACAACGAGGAGCGGATTCATGCGGCCTTGGACTACCAAACGCCGATGGCGGTCTACCATGAAACAACATGAGCCGACGATAATGTGTCATCATAATGACTCACTTTCGCGCACAAATGGGAAAATCAAACGGTACTCATAGCGGTGGGTGCGACTCTGCGGCCGCGCGAGACCTGGGAAGGGTCTCGCGGGCCGCCAGTCCTCTCTACCTAAGAAATCGCGTTTCGTGGTCTAGACAAACGGGTCCACTTCAACACTTCCAGGAGATCGACTCATGCGACATAAGGTTTACTCAGTTGCCGTTCTGGCGGGTCTCATCGCCGCTCTGCTTTTGGCCCGGCCGCTGCCGGCGGCCGAGGCGGCGGCCGAGGCGGAGAAGACGCCCGACGTGGTCTATGTCCCCACGCCGCACGACGTGGTTGCGAAGATGCTCGAGCTGGCCGAGGTCCGCAAGGGCGACGTGCTCTACGACCTGGGCTGCGGCGACGGCCGGATCGTGGTCGCGGCGGCCAAGAAGTTGCACTGCCGGGCGATGGGATTCGAGATCGACGACGAGCGCGTGGCGGAGGCCCGCAAGAACGTCAAGAAGGCCAAGGTCGAAAACCTGGCCAATATCGAGCAGAAGGACATTTTCACCATCGACTTGAACCCGGCCAGCGTGGTCACGCTCTACCTGCTGCCGGCGCTCAACGTGCGATTGATTCCGCAGTTGGAGAAGCTCAAGCCCGGCTCGCGGATCGTCTCCCACGATTTCGACATGAAGGGCGTTCTGCCCGAGAAGGTCTTGCACATGACCTCCAAAGAGGACAACGTCGAGCACACCCTCTATCTCTTCATTACGCCCCTGAAGAAAGACCCGAAGGCGAAGAAGGCGAAGATCTAAGGTCCGGAGGAGAAATAACTTCCCTCTGATGAACTTTGACGAACAAAACGGGTAATGTGCGAAGTTGGAGTTCCGGCTTTAGCCGGCGTGCGGCGAGCGCCGCCTAAAGGCGGAACTCCAACCGAGCCGCCGGATTATTACTCGTTTTGCTCGTCATAAGTCATTAGGAAGCGCCCTCCGTGGCGTTCCGTAGCCCGCGGAAATGCCTTAGTCCAAGTTCCCGGAACGCGACGGAGGGCGTTCCCTACAGAGCGACCCGAAATGCGGAAGCTATGCTTCGGCCCGATCCATCGCTTGACGCCTCGGACAGAGCCAAATAGCATAATACTATGTGGGGCGTCCGGGTAGAGGGCGGCAGCAAGGGGCGGATGCCGCCCAGGCGACGGGTTCGGCAAGAGGGCTCAGCGATGGAAAAGGTCTACGTCGAAACACACGATGGCGGCTACTGGGTGACCGGCACTCGCGTGTCGCTCGATTCCATTGCGCTGGCGTTTCTTCAAGGACTGTCACCGGAGACCATCGCCGGCGAGTGCTTTCCCACGCTGACGCTCGAACAGGTCTACGGGGCCATCGCCTACTACCTCGCCCATCGGCCCCAGATCGACGCGTACCTTGCGCAAGCGGACGCCGAGTTTGACTCGCTGCGCCAGGCGATCCAGGGTGCCGGCCCGGAGTTCTCGCGCAAGTTGGCCTAGGCGCGCCCTGCCTGACAAACGCCTGGGCCGCCGAACTGAATGGCAAACCATGGCCGGGCAAAGGGGGAATGATGACGGATCGGGGTTGTCAGGCGCGGAGTGCCTGACCTTGGCTACTTGGCTAAAGACCTTGAGGAGTCGCGGGCGATGTGGCAGTGTTCGCGATGCCGGGAATTGATCGCAGACAGTTTTGACGCATGTTGGAACTGCGGCACGGAGCGGACCGGCGCCGCTCCGTCCGCTTTCGTACCGGAACCTAGCGACGCCTCCGTGCCTGATCCCGGACCGTCGCCCGAAGATTTATACGTTGCTGACGCAGAGGAGCATCCGGTCGGAGAAGGGGGACCGGAAGAGCACCCTATCGAACATCGTGCCACTGGCAGGCGGCCTGTCCGCTTTCAATTCAGCCTGCGCACGCTGTTCCTCCTCAACTTTCTCGCCGCATGCGTCTTGGGGGGCATCAAGGTCCTGACAACCCAGAAGCCGGCAAGCGAATTCCTCTCCCCCTGCCTCTGGTCGCTGGGCGCGCTGAGCATCATCTTCTTGGCCGCGATGGGCGATGCAGTCGGCCGCGATTGGGGCGCCGTCGTCGGTTCGCTTCTCGGGCTTGGCATCTGGGTTTTGATGCTCTGGGCTTCTTACGAGAACCAAATACCGCTATACTTGCCTGCGCAAACCTTGGCCATGGTCGGCACCCTTGCGGCAATCGTCGTCCCCGTCCTTCTCCGCTTGCGCAGCCGAGACGCGTCTGACGACGAGCTGCCAACCGTTACCCGATTATTGCTTGGCCAGCGACACCGCAGTAATCGGAAGTCGTGATCGCCACCAACACGCTTGGAAAGGGAGCGGTGCTCGATCGCTACTTCTTTCGCGATGGTGGGAGGACCAGTGACTCTTCGCCTCGCGGGAGTGGAATCGAGGTCTTATCCCCAGCAGGCGTTACGAGGCCCGTTGAGCGAGTATACCAAATGCGACCTTCCCGGACCCATCGTTCGGTGAAGACGTGCCGTGCGCCTTTCTTATCCTCCCAGGTCGTTTCGCCCACCGCGAAATCACGGCCGTCATAAAGCTCGCTCGGCTCGTTCAAGTGGAGCGTGACGCTGATGTCCAGAATCTCGATAGGCCCGAAATGCCCGACGAACTGGCTCAAGGCGCTCTGATACTGAAACAGAGTGACCGAACTTGACTTCGCCCGGACGCGAGGGTCGATCATCTTATGGCATTGCGCAAAATCGTGCTCGTTCAGCAGATCGTAGAAGCGCAGAATCTTGCGCTTCAATGCGGATTGCTTGGTATCGGTTTTCGTGCTCATGGCCAAAGTTGGGAAGAAGACAGATGAGGGTTAAACCATTGACCAGTTTGCGGGTCACGGTCGGCGCTGACCTTCACCTTGGAGCCGTCAAGCCTCCTGTATAGGAAATACCACCGTTCCCAGCCTGGAAGCGCTGAAGGTGGGTGCGCGGTCGAACCGTGGTGACGGCAATCCAATTCCGACCAGTTCCAGGCCGCCTCGCTGGCGTCGAGTCTGTCGCGGGGGTCCGACCATAGCTGAAAAGGCATGATGCGATTCCCAAGCGGACCCGACTGCAACTGGTATTATACTGCCATACTACCCCGGACGAAGCCGAGATCATAGCCCCCCCATTTTGTCGGAACTGGAAAGGAAGGCCGGACAGGCGCGCTTTTCAAGGCTCGGTTGTCCCCAATCTGCTTTCTCCCCCGTTTTCTCCCGTCCGAGCGGTTGCCTGCTCCCGGCGGGGCCTCTGCCAGACGGTGGCGGACCGGGGCGGGGGACGCTCGCCGGTGAAATTGCCGCCGCACTCGCACTCGCCGCGACGCCACTTGGAGGGCGTGCGAACGCCAAAGCGGTTCAGCACCTCCGCCAGGCAGGAAACGCAAGGCAGGTAGACCGGCTCCCGGCAGGCACGGCACCAGCCCACCTGGAAACCGCGATCGTAAGACATCGCCGTGTCCCACAACTCCAGCAGCCGCACCACCTGCCGCGGGCGGAAGCGGCGCGGCTTCCAGTCGCCGTGGAGCACCCGGGCGATCGTGCTCCGCGAGACCTGCAACTCGCGCGCAATCCAAACTTGAGTGCGACCCTGCGACTTCAGTTCCTGGATCTTCACGGCCGTGGTCTCGGAAATCATGCACCTGCTCCTTGCTGCTTCAGCGCTGGAATGGCCCGCTTCGTGGGAAAACGTGGCGGCAGTCGCATCGCCGCCGCGGGGCCTGCGGCAAATCAATCGGAAAACGTCGCTCCGGACGCACCGCCGACCCGGAAACCGCGCCTACTTGGCCGCCATCGCTTCGCTATGCGCCGTTGGAAGGCAGACAGCGCCAATTTGCCTCGCTCGAAGGTGGACCGGGCGCCAATTTACGCCGCTCGAAAGCAGACCCCGCGGCAATTGGCGTCGCGCCGAAGGCGCCGTCCCGCCGCTTGCCGGCGCCAGACGCAGCGCCTACTGGTATACTCGCAAAACGGGCGCCCGCACCTTAATGCTTGTCCGCAAGAAAGATGCGCTCTGGGGACCGGCGGTGAAAGGGCGGCCGAAGGCCGGGGGCGGAGAAAAAAGGAAGTTCGCGCTGCAGAAAGCGTTCCGGTCTTTGCAACGCGGACGCAGGACGCCTCGAACGCGCATTGTTGGCGCATGCATTGTAAGCGCGAAGCGTAAGCGAGGACGGCTGAGGGACTTACGCTTACTTACCGTCGCTTGCCCTCGCTTACGCTTCGGGTTTCGATGGCGCGCTCTCGGCGGTTTACACCGCGGGGCGTGAATGATCCGGGCCAGTTTTCCGCCGGGCGTGGGGCTACGTCCGCACGTTGGCCCATTGCTGGTCCAGCCGCTTGGGCGAGACGGATAGCGCCGTGCCCAGCTTCTGGGCAAAAAGCGAGACGCGGTACTCTTCCAGCATCCAGCGGTAGAGCTCCAACTGCGGATCGTAGAGGTCCATCTCGCGGTGCTGCCGGGCACGCTCCAGATAGGAAACAAAGCGCGGTTGGATCTGGGACTGCTTCTGCTGGTCGCGGAGGATGCCGCCGCCTACCAGGTTCTTCAGCCGGGCGACAATCGCCTGGAAGTAGCGGCGATACTGCAACAGCCAGGGCCAGGGCGTGTCACTCAAGAACCGCGGGCCGGTGAGCTCGGCAAGCTGAAGCCGCACGTCCTCGACCGCGTAACGCCACTTGGGATTGGCGGCCTCGTCCAGCGCCAGCCGCGCTTGGTGATACGACTGCAAGAGCGGACCGATCATCGCGTCCACCTCCTGCACGGCCAGGCCGATCCGCTCTTCCCCCGCCTTCCGCCGCGCGTGGAACTCCTCCCGCGTTCGCGGCAAGCGGAAAAGGGGACAGTCCCCATTTGCCGGGACCAACCTTCGGTCGGTGCCCGCCCGGAGGGTGCTTCGCACAAATGGGGACTGTCCCCTTTTCCGCTGGGGACTCGTCGACGAGGAACGCTCGTGCGCCGATCAGCTCGCCGAGCTGCTGGCGGAGGTCAAATGGCGCCGCCGAGCCGGCGTGGCCGCCGGGGCTAACGGCGGCGGCGCTGTTAGAAGCTGTGTCAAGACCCTGGGAGCCGCTGTCGGGCAGGAATGCCCGACCTACAGCGGCCGTAGGATGGGCATTCTTGCCCGTCGCCACGCTCCGGTTCCGAAAAACCTTCTTGGGAACCGCGTCGTAGTGAGTTGACGCGTTCCCTACAGAATCATTTTGCGGTGGATAGGTCAGCGTGGCCGACCAGAGCAGCAGCTTCTCGTAGTCGGGAAGCCATTGGGCGTGGGTCTCCAGCTTGTGCCGGGCAACCAGGTAGAAGAGCCGCCGCAGGCCGCCCCGGGTTTGCACGGCCGCACGCTCCGACGAGTCGGCCAGCCGCAGGGAGACCGTCTCGCCGCGGTCGACCAGCGACGGGTAGGCCTTCATCGTCAACCGGCCGCGCTGGATCTCGACTTCGGCCGGCAGCTCGTCCAGGTCCCAAGTGGTCAGCCCGTCGCGGGTCCAACGGGGGTCGTCCAACGCCGCGAAGCTCTGCGCCGCCTGCACGCCCAGCTCACGGCGGAGCGACTGCACGTCGCGGCTCTGGGCCAGGATCTTGCCCTCCGGATCGACCACGCGCACGTTCATCCGCAGCTCCGGCGGGAGCCGGTCTTCCTGGAAGGCGTCGGACGGGATCGGTTGCCCGGCGATCCGGCTGAGCACCACGGCCACCGTCTGCCGGATCTCGCCTTCGCCGAAGCGGACCGCTGCCAACGCCTTGGCGGCCGTATCGGGAGCCGGGACCAACAGCCGGCGGTACTCCTTGGGCAGCGAGCGGATCAGGGCCTCGATCTTCTCCCGCAGCAGGCCCGGCACCAGCCAGCCGATCCGCTGCGGGTCGATCTGGTTGAGGGCCTCCAGCGGCACGGTGAGCGTCACGCCGTCGTCGTCCTCGCCCGGCCGGTACTGGTAGTCCAACGGCAGCCGCATCTCCTTCACCGGCATCTCTTCGGGAAAGGCCGCGTCGGCCGTCGCCACTTCCTCCCGCACCAGGTCGGAGCGGGTCATCCGCAAGAGCGACGGGTCGGCCTGCTTGCCCCGGCGGACCCAGCGGGTCAGCCCCGGGACATCATGAACGTCGGGCGGGATCCGCCGGTCGTAGAAGTCGTACCTGGCCCATTCGCCCTGGAGCAGGTCCTGGCGGCGGAGTTTCGCCTGGAGCTTTTCCATCTCGCCGAGTAGTTTCTGGTTCGCGGCCAGGAAGTCGGGCTCCGGCTCGATATCGCCCTCCACCAGCCCGTGCTGGATCAACAGTTGCCGGGAGACGTCCGCATCGATTGGCCCGTAGCGGACGCGGCGGCCGGCGACGACCGTCAGCCCGAACAGCACCACCTTTTCCACGGCCATGGCCGAGCCGTTGGAGCGGCTCCAGGCGATGTCGCTGTAGTAGCGTTGGACCAGATGCGCGGCGGCCGGCTCGATCCAGCGGGGATTGACCCGGGAGGCGCAGCGGAGGTAGCGGCGGGTGGTCTCGACCTGCTCGGCGGCCATGATCCACTTGGGCCGCGTCTGGAACAAGCCCGAGCCGGGCCAGAGATGGGCCTTGCCCCCGCCGGCCACGCTGTATTCGTTCGACTCCGATCGGAACGCCAGGTTCGACAACAGCCCCGGCAGGATCGCCCGGTGGATGCGGTCGTGGACGTTGCGCCGCGGGCGGACCTCGAGCCCGGCCTCCTCGACCAGCTCCATCAGCTCGCGATGGACGTCGGCCCATTCCCGCAGGCGGTTGAAGGAGAGGAAGTTTTGGCGGCAAGCCCGGCGGAACTGGTTGCGGGAGAGGTCCTTCTTGAGCTTCTGGAAAAAGTCCCAGATCTTGAGGAAGCCGAGGAAGTCGGAGTCGGGATGGGCCAGCCGCGCGTGGGCGGCGTCGGCCTCGTCTTGCTTCTCCAGCGGACGCTCCCGCGGGTCCTGGACCTCCAGGGCCGCGGCGATGATCAGCACCTCGGCCAGGCAGTCCTCCTCGTTGGCCGCCAGGATCATCCGCCCGATCCGCGGATCGACCGGCAGACGGCTCAGCCGGCGGCCGATCTCGGTCAGCTCGCGATTCTCGTCCAGGGCGCCAAGCTCGAAGAGCGTCTTGTAGCCGTCGCGGACGACGTTGCTTCGCGGCGGGTCGAGGAAGGGAAAGCTCTCGATGTCGCCCAGGTGGAAGGCCTTGGTCTTGAGGATCACCGCGGCCAGGTTGGTCCGCTGGATCTCGGGGGCCGTGTAGCGGTCGCGGAGCTGGTAGTCTTTCTCGCTGAACAGGCGGATGCAGACGCCGGGCCCAATGCGCCCGCAACGTCCCATCCGCTGATCGGCCGAGGCCTGAGAGACCGGCTCGATCGGCAGCCGCTGGGTCTTGGTGCGAGCCGAGTAGCGGCTGATACGGGCCGTGCCGGGGTCGATCACCGAGCGGATCCCCGGCACCGTCAGCGACGACTCGGCCACATTGGTGGCGATCACGATCCGCCGGCCGTGGTGCGGCTGGAAGACCCGCTGCTGCTCGGCGATCGACAACCGCGCGTAAAGCGGCAGGATCTCCGTTTTGCGGCCCGGGTTGTCGCCGGGGATCGCGTGCCCGCGCAACAGCTTGGCCGCCTCGTGGATCTCCCGCTCGGTGGGCATGAACAGCAGAATGTCGCCCGTGTCCAGCCGGGCCAGCTCGTCGACGGCGTCGAGCATCGCCCGCTCTTCGTCCGGTTCCTCGCCGGGCTCCTCGGGCTCGATCGGCCGGTAGCGGACCTCGACCGGCCACATCCGGCCGGAGACCTCGATCACCGGCGCCGGCTGTGGCACGTGCTCCTCACGCTCCGCGTGAGGATCTGCGTCACGCGGAGCGTGACGAGTACGTCCCGGCGGGCTCGCCGGCTGTGTGGCGAAGTGCTGGGCGAAGCGGGCGGAGTCGATCGTGGCCGAGGTAATGATCACCTTCAGGTCCCGTCGCCGCGGCAGAATCCGCTTGAGGATGCCCATGAGGAAATCGATGTTCAGCGACCGCTCGTGGGCTTCGTCCAGAATGATTGTGTCGTACTGTTCCAGCAGCGGATCAGTCTGCGACTCTGCCAGCAGGATGCCGTCGGTCATCAGCTTAATAAAGCTCTGCGGGCCGAGTTTCTCGGCAAAGCGGACCTTGAAACCCACCTCCCGGCCCAAGGGGCAGCTCAGCTCGTCGGCTATCCGGGCGGCGATGCTCCGGGCGGCGATCCGGCGGGGCTGCGTGTGGCCGATCAGGCCGTCGATCCCGCGGCCCAGCTCCAGGCAGATCTTGGGCAGTTGCGTGGACTTGCCCGAGCCCGTCTCGCCACTGACGATCACCACCTGGTGGCGCCTGATGGCCTCGGCGATCTGCACCCGCCGGGCGGAGACAGGCAGATCCTCGTCGTAGCGGATCGGCGGCACGTCGCGGATTCGCGATTCCCGCTCGGCGATCGAGCGGTCCAGGTCGGCCGCGAGCCGCGTCAGCCGCCGATCGAACAGCTTTCCCGCTGCCTGGTCCCGCTTGATGGCCCGGAGCTGCTGCCGGAACCGGTAGCGATCCCTGCGGAAGGCCCGGTGGAGGTTCGACTCGATGGATTGGAACTCAGACGCGGATGCCATTCTTCTCTTCCCCCTCTCCCTCCGGGAGAGGGTTGGGGTGAGGGGAACCTACGGTGGACGAGCCATGTCAGACGCCACACAGCCGGCGTGGCCGCCGGGGCTAACAGATCTGCACCCGTTAGCCCCAGTGGCCACGCGGGCGCGTTTGACGCCTTGGTGTTGCCGTTTCCACAATACGCATTGTAGCATTCGGCGTAGGGGACCCGACGGGTGGCGCCGACGAAACGGGCTGACTTGGTTTGCCACAGGCGCTGCCAGCGCTTTGCGCGGGTTGACGTTCCAGCGGGTTGTGGGTAGAAGATGAGAATGATGCGGAAAGAATGCTCGGCATCAGTCATTTCGACGATAGTAGCTACGAAGGCACTGGCTGAGCCAGTGGCACTCGACGACCAATGCCGGTCGCCCCAGTCACCGATCCACGACCCTATCAACCAGGGCGAGACGACCTCAATGGCGGACCTGAAATACTTCATGTGGGGCTGGCAGCACCAGTTTCTTTCTAATTACCGCGCTTTCATGCGGAACGTGCTGGGCGAACTGGACTGCCCGCTTGAGCACTATACGTTCCTCCTCGGCTTCCGGGTCACAAGCGACGAAAGGTTTCGCCGGGTCTGCGTCGAGGTCGAACCGGAAAAATGCCGCTACCAGCCTTCCCTGTTCGATGGCATCTACAAGGTAGCCATGGAGAGCTACGCGAGGCCGCCGAGCACGACTGAGCCCGGTGGATCAGAAAACTGGCACGATTGCGATGACGCCCACAATGCATTCTTGCGGAAGCTCAGAGACGGCGTGCTTGACGTGTTGCGAAAGAACACGGACGAGGCTGCCTTGACGACGTACTCCACCTTCCCGTGCCAAGTTAACAAAAACTACGTGGTTTGCCTAGTCCTACAGACCGCCCGGAACGATTATGAAGCGCTCCCTCATTTGCAGAAGTCGCTTTCGGAAGACGAACGTGGCGATAAGTGTCATGTTGAACCGTCATTGATGTCCTCCGTCATTTCGGTTTTTCTTGAGGATTGCCAAGAGGAGATCAGCAAGCGCGAGCCCGGGCAAGGGTTCGGGCGCGGGAGGGACCCGAAGGAATTCCTCCGGGACGCAGGGCGTCGCCTGATGTACACGGCATCCGCTACCGGCAAGGAGTTCTATGGGCTCCACGGCATGTTCGAGGCGTGCAACATTATCTCGTCCTTGCAGTACGAAGGGGCTGAAGGCGCTGGGCACCTGGTCGTCGCCGCGAAGAATCACCCGGCTCTTGATCTCCGCATTGAGTTTACTGATCCGCCAACGTTCACAGAATACCGGGCGATCCGGAAACTCCTTCAATTGTGCGGCAAGGACACGTGGCTACTATCGGACTCCTACCACGTCTACGGGCTCGGCAGCGTCAAGCCTGGCGCCTACGATCCTAGTCTCGAAAACCTGTTCGCCATTCGATTCGTGAAGCACCACTGCTGGGAATTGACTCACGATGGCCACGCGCTGATGCAAACGACCTACGGCGAGCCGCGATTCCCGAAACCGAGTTTCGACGAGGGGCGATTCAAGACGACGCTTCAGCGCGTCATTCCGGGAGTCACCCCGGCGGCCACCGAGGAATTGATCGCGCTCGCGCGAACAGCCTCGGAAGCAAAGCACGGGACGATGCTCGTCATCTCCTCCGACGCGGCTGGTGAGGCTGTGCGTCTCGAAAAACAAGCCCTCCGCATACGTCCGTTGAAACTTTCTCGCGACCAGTTGGCCCCGGGAACTTCGATAGACGGTGCTATTCTTCTCGACGCTACCGCGAGTTGCCACGCCATTGGCGTCATTCTTGACGGGCATGCAAGCCCGAGCGGCACGCCTTCCCGAGGCGCGCGATACAATTCGGCCGTTCGCTATGTAGGGGAAAAGAAAAACTGTGTAGCGATCGTTGTATCTGAGGACGGAACGGTGGACGTTGTACCCAACCCTTCGGCCCCGGCTAAGTAGCGCGCGGAATAAGGCTATTCCGCGTCCCCGGAGCGTCACGGAGGGCGTTCCTTAAAGACGAGAACGTAACATGCCGCGGCTGCTGCTCATCTCCTTTTGGCTTCTACTCGGGGCATTCCTGTGGTTGCTTCTTCCCCCGGTGGAGGGCCACGAGCCCAACGTCTCGCCCGCCGTGAAAACGACCCAAACGCAAGCAGCCCGCCACAAATCGCCCGCCGTGCCGGTTCCACCGGCCACGCCGGAGGCGATGCGGTATTACCGCAGCGGCAACGTGCTTTGGACGGTCTTTACGCTGCTGGAAATCTTGATTCCGGGGATCTGGGCTTTTTGGGGCTGGTCGGCCCGGCTGCGGACGCTGGCCCAGCGGATCGGGCGACGGTGGTTCTTCACGATCGCCGTCTACTACGTGCTCTTTACGCTGATTACCTTCCTTGTAATGCTGCCGCTGGACTACTACGCCGGGTTCGTCCGCCAGCACGCCTACGGGATGTCGAACCAGTCGCTGCCCAAATGGGCCGGAGATACGTTGAAGCAGCTCGCGCTGAATCTCCTGGCCGGGTCTCTGCTGCTCTGGATTCCCTACGGGTTTCTGGCTCGGGCTCCGCGGAGGTGGTGGCTCTACACGGGCCTGTTGGTCCCGCCGCTGTTGCTGCTGGTGATGCTGATCCTGCCGATCTGGGTCGATCCGCTCTTCAACCGCTTCGGTCCCATCAAGGACCGGCGGCTGGAAGAGAGGATTGTGGCCCTGGCGCGGCGGGCGGGGATCGAGCACGGCCGCATCTTCGAGGTCGACAAGAGCGTCGATACCAACGCCGAAAATGCCTACGTTACGGGCCTCTGGGGAACGCAGCGGATCGTTCTCTGGGATACGCTGCTGGCACGCTTCGACCAGCAGGAGCTGATGTTCGTGCTGGGCCACGAGATGGGCCACTACGTGATGCACCACGTCCTGCGAACGATACTGGTCGCCTCGGCCGCGGTGCTCCTGGGGTTGTACCTCGTCCACCGGGCGGCCGGCCCGCTGATCCGCCGGTTCTCCCGGCGGCTCGGTTTCGCACAACTGGCCGATGTCGCCTCGCTGCCGCTTTTGCTGATGCTGCTGAGCCTGGTCTCCTTGGGGATCAGGCCGCTGGTGCTGGCCTATTCTCGATACCAGGAGCACCAGGCCGACACCTTCGGGCTGGAGCTGACCGGCGACCCACAGGCCGCCGCCAGGGCCCTGGTCAAACTCCAGCAGGACAATCTCGGCAACCCCCGCCCTGGCCCGATCTACATGACCTGGCGGGCGACGCACCCCAGCCTCGGCCAGCGGATCGATTTCTGCAATAGTGGCGAGTGGCGAGTGGCGAGTGAAAGGAGGCTGGGGGCGGGGAGGGAAATGGCTCATCGACCCACACTTTTTGCTTATATTCACCCACCACAAGTCGTCCCCCGTTACTCGCCACTCGCCACTCGCCACTCCTTTTTCCCAGGGGGACTGGTATCCGGCTACGGGTCTCGCTACCATGAAGACTTTGCCGAATCCGCGCTTATAGTCCGTTTCCGGGAGACACCCATGTCCGAGCCTGCAGAACTGTATGATGCCATTTTGACGGGCAACGCCAAGAAGGCCGAGGAAGTCACTAAGCAAGCCCTCGCAGCGGGGGTCGATCCGTCGGAGTTGCTGAGCAAGTACATGATCCCGGCCATGGACGAGGTCGGCAGCCGCTTCGAGTGCAACGAGTATTTCGTGCCCGAGCTGCTGATCTCCGCCCGGGCGATGAAAATCTCGCTCGCCCTGCTGGCCCCCAAATTGGCTGCCACCGGGGCCAAAGCGGTGGGGCGGGTGGTAATCGGCACCGTCCAGGGCGACCTGCACGACATCGGCAAGAACCTCGTGGCCTCGATGCTCGAAGGCGGCGGGTTCCAGGTGGTCGACCTGGGCGTCAACGTCCCCCCCAAGAAGTTCATCGAGGCGGCCAAGGAGCACGAAGGCACGATCGTCGCCCTGTCCGCCCTGTTGACCACCACCATGACGCAGATGCGGGCCGTGATCAAGGGCCTGGAGGAGGCCGGCATCCGTCGCCAGACCAAGGTCATGATCGGCGGCGCCCCCATCACCCAGCAGTACGCCGACGAGATCGGCGCCGACGGCTTCAGCGACAACGCCAGTTCTGCCGTGAGCCTGGCCCGCAGCCTGGTCCAGGCGGCGTGAGGGCCTGTAAGACAATAAGTTGGGCAAAACGGAGGAAAGAACAGTGCCGCTAGCTAATCTGGCGATCATCGGCGAGAGCATCAACGATTCGGTCCCCTCCACCAAGAAGCTCTTCGAGGCGGGCGACCTGGCGGGGATCATCGAGCTGGCCCGGTCGCAGGACCAGGGCGGGGCGGAGTACATCGACGTGAACATCGGCGCCCGGCCGTCGGAGTTCATGGCCGAGCTGGTCCGCAAGATCCAGCAGGTGACCCGCAAGCCGCTGTCGATCGACACGCCCGACCCGGCCATCGCCCGGGCCGGCCTGGAGGCCTACGATCTCCGGCAGGCGAACGGCAAGAAGCCGCTTCTGAACTCGATTTCGGCCCTGCGGCCGGAGATGTTCGACCTGGCGGCCGTGCGGCCTTTCCGGCCGATCCTGCTGGTGTCGGAGCGCGTGGAAGACGGGCAGCGGATGGCCTGCCGCACGGCGGAAGAGACCTATCAGGCGGCCAAGGTTCTGCTGGCCGCCGCCCGGGCCAGCGGCCGGGGCTTCACCAACGACGACTGCGTCATCGACCCGGGCATCGCGCCTGTCGGCAGCGATTCCGAGGGCAACCTCAAGCGGCTGCTGGGCGCCCTGGGGCTGATCCACGCCGACGCGGACTTTGCCGGCTGTCATGCCTCGGTGGGGCTGAGCAACTTCACCGTGATGCTGCCGGCGAAGCGGGCCAACGGCGAGCCGGTCAAGGGCCCGCTGGAAAGCGCCTTCTTGACCCGGGCCATGCCCCTGGGCCTGGACATGGTCATCGGCTCGGTGAAACGCAACTACGAGATCCTTCCGCCCGACCACCCCGCCATGCTCTGCCTCGACGCGGTGCTGGCCGCCGACGGCTTCGAGGGGATCATGCGGGTGCGGGATTTTTATGGACCGGCCGCGAAAACGGGGCGTTAAGGTTCCCCGTCAGGGGACGCGGTGACGTGGAGACGGGGAGACGCGGGGAAATCACCGCGTCCCCGCGTCTTTCTCGTGTCGCCTGCTTCTCTTCGCCCGAGGCTTGGAAACCCGTCCCTGGCGGCGGGGCGCGCTCCGTGATTTCGCAGCCGTTTGCTCCATATACTCATTGGCCGCTTCCACGAGAAAACCAGATCGGGTCTGGCCGTGCGCCTCCGCAGCTCGGTCGATAGCGTCCAGAACGCGCTCGGGGACCGTGATGTTGATCCACTTTGCCCGGGCGCGCAGGGCCGACGCATCGACCGTCACCAAGGCCCACGTTCCACCGCGATAGTCTGCGAGGTGTTGGTGGTGCTCGATTTTTCCGGGGCGGGGGATCGGCTTGCCGTCATGGATCAGCCCTTCGAGGTGCAATTCAATAGCCTCTTTGGCCATCGCCAATGCCTCATCGACGGTCCTGCCGGCAGAGAAACAGCCGGGCAAATCAGGAACGACCACACCGAAGTCGGAGTTGGGGTCCTTATGAAGAACTATAGGAAAATTCATGGTGCATCACTCCACCCTGCTTGCTTGAACAGATTAGCGAAAAGCGCGCCAGCGGCTGGGGGGCCAGTAGATGTGCGTGACCACGCCATAAAGATAGGAGGCGGGTATGGCGTAAGGCGGGTGGCCAGGGGCACCTGACTGGAAGAGGCGGGAGTCGAGGGACGCGCGAGAAAAATCGCCCAGCACGAAGTATTCATCGACTGCGAGCTTGGCCGGATGCCGCGGGGTTCCCCAAGGTTCGTCACGGAAAAAACCGCCCAGGTCGATGTGGATTTCGTGTGCCAAGTTCACCGGCCGCTGCAGGGTTCCCAAGACTTCGTCGGGGCCGTCCAGTTCCGTCACGTACTTGAGGCCCCGCAGGGATTCCGGCGGCGAGATCGCCCGGCCGTTGATCCGTACCGCGCCGTTTTGGATGGTCACGACTTCGCCTGGGAGCCCGACCAGCCGTTTCACCGATAGAACCTCCGGGTCCCCCGGGTAGCGGAAAACGACAACGTCCCACCGGTGCGGTTTGAGAAGTTTGTTAACCAAGAAGTGGTCGGCCGGGTGCACTGGCTTGTCGTGTTCCTGCGCTTTTCGTGCTGTGAAAATTCTCGCAGATGACCCAGTACGGATGGCCGGAGGAGAAACCGCGGGATTCTTCCGGACTACAGTACGTCGGCCGGCCACACCAGGGGCAGACGCCTTCCCAGTGCGCCCCCAACAAGGTGGGAGCCATCCCGTTACCGACATTGACAATCGGTTTGACGACAAAACGCTGCACGACAAGATGGTCCAGCGCCAAGCCCGACGTCGGGGATCAATGTCGCAAGCCAAGCGAGCAGACAGCGCGAAAGGGTCACCCTGAAGAGCATCGACAGGATCAGGACGGCGGTAAACGCGGTCGCAGCCAATTGCACGATGCCCAGGACTAGGCTCGATGTTGCGTCGCTCGGGGCGAAGAAGAGGGACGGCACCCAGACCACGAGTTGTGCGATGTAGACGAGCACGCCCGCGAACAGCGCCCGCCGGTAGGTTACGCCTTGGATCTTGGTCCACCGGGCGCCCAGCCAGAGGAAATAGGCGCAGAGGAAGAAGTCCACGATCACGAAGATGCTGAGCGCGGCGAGCAATATGATGGTCGAGAACATAGCCCTCCTCGCTTCGGCCTACCCCATCTTACGGCTGATGAGCGTACCCAATATAGACCGTTGCTCGCAAGGGCGTCAAGCACCGCCGGTTGCGACGGGATCCATCAAATGCGACGGCCGTCTTGCAAAGGGTAAGGGCAATTTCTGCACGATTGTTGGTCCCGGCGGGGAGCCCGATCGAGGATCGTTAAAGACCTCCTTTTCGTAACTACCGTAATTCTCGGTCCTTCCATCCCCCGAGTCGATCGCGGCCGACGGTGCGCCGAATCGCCGGCACAGCGTTTGCTCTCCCTCCGGCTCGCGTATCGCTTACTCGACGGATTCCCGTCTCAGCCAGAAAGGTCTCGTCGGACATGGTCAGCTTCGAGCACGACTTTACGGAGATTCACGATCGCGACCTCGAACGCCGCATTGCGATTTACCTCGTCGGCCGCCAGGTCGCGGCGCTGCGGGAGATCAACGTCCGCGCCGATCGGGGCACCGTCACTCTCCGCGGCGAGGTCCGCTCCTTCTATCACAAGCAATTGTGCCTGAATTGCTGCCGCCGGGTGGCGGGAGTGATCCAGTTGGTTGATGAAGTGGACGTGGTGACCGGCTCGCCGGCAACGACGACGGCCGTTTGACGCCTGCGGCACAAACGATCAGGCCGTAAGCACCAGTGACGCCGCCTGCCGAACTTCAACCCGCGTGGGGCGGAGGGTTCTTCCTGGCCTCCGCCTCGCGGTTCGCCCGGCTCTGAAGCGATGTGGTCAACGCGCTGAGCATCGGCGGGACCTGCGAGGCCGCGAGGTAGACCCGGGCGGAAACGGCGGCCGTGGGGTAGAAGCGGGTGATGAAGTCGAAGAAGAACTCCGACGGCGAGTGGCCGATCATCACCGTGTTGGCGTAACAGCCGCTGAGCATCTCGTCGGGCAGGCGCAGGTCCTGGTAGATGTCCTGCACGTTGGGACGATGTTCCACATTGGGCGTGGGCAGGCTCTTCGGCGGCCCGAAAGCCCGCTCAAACTTTTGCAGATTCTCTCTCAAAGCGTTAGCGAACTGGCTCATCACGTTGGGGCTCATCACCACCCGGGTGGCTACACGGGGCGGACGATTCAGGCCCTGGAGGAAGTCGACGACGAACTCGTCCGATCCTTCCAGCACGATCACCCCGGTGCTGAAGACGCCCTGGGCCACGCGGTCCGGCAGCCGGGCGCCGACCGGCGTGTGTTGAACGTGCTGGCTGAAAGTGCCAGGCTGACCCGGGGGCTGGGAATGGTCGGATGCTCCACTCGGATTCTCGTCTGCCACAGACCGTTCTCCCACCATTGCCAAGGTTTCGTATTGCCCCCATGGAGATCATAACACACCGGCGGATGGGCGGATAGAAGAAGACAGGAGTTAGAAGTTAGGAGTTAGAAGTTAGAATATGGCGGCGACAAGGCATACGTAACGTGGGGGGTCTGGATCGCTGGCGCTGACCGCCTTCTAACTCCTAACTCCTAACTCCTAACTCCTAACTTCTAACTCCTCACGTAGTAGTTCAGCAGGGCCAGGATCTCCTGGCGGTGGTTGCCCCAGGGAAGGAAGATGCCTTGGAAGGAATCGACCCAAGTGGCGTCTTGGCGGTGGGATAATAGTACGCCTTTAGGGTGGATCTCATAGCGACGGACTGCCGACCAAGGGATGCGGCGGTCTCGGCCCAGCACCGACTCGTTGACCCCGTCGGCGCTGAGCGTGAAGACCACCGGCAGGAAGAACCGCCAGAGACTCAGGGCCAAAGCCGATACGGCGAGAAGCGCCAAGTGAGCATGGCCGCTGACCCCGCGGACGCCGAGCCCGGCGGCCAGCAGTCCGGCCAGTACCAGACCGCTTTGCGCCAGGCTCTCGCTGAAGGGCCAGCTTTGCCAGCCGACCAGCGGCGGGGGCTCGTCGGGCCAGGAGGGCGGGGGTGTTGGGGAGGCGAGACTCATTACCCCCAATTATAGCTCGGCAACGTAGTAGGCACACGCCGTGTGCCTGCTTACTGATCCCACGCCCCAGAATCGATCAGGGCCAGCAATGCGGGAATCAAGCGACGGGCGGCGCGGGCACGGTGGCTGAGGCACGACTTGACGGCCAAGCCCAGCTCGCCGAAGGTGCGGTGGTACTCCAGGATCTCAAACAGCGGATCATAGCCGAAACCGTGGGTTCCGCGCGGGGCCAGGGTAATTCGGCCGCGGCAACAGCTTTCGCTCTCGGCGCGGACCACGCCCGAGGGATCGGCCACGGTCATGTGGCAGACGAACCGGGCCGTACGCTCGGCCAGAGGGAGCGAAGCGAGCCGCTCCAGGAGCAAGCGGTTGTTCGAGGCGTCGGTCGCTGCCGGTCCGCTATACCGGGCGGAGAGCACGCCGGGGGCGCCGGCCAGCGCGTCGACCGTCAGTCCGCTGTCGTCGGCCAGCACCCAGCGGCCCAGATGGCGTGCCTGCTGGGTGGCTTTGAGGGCCGCGTTGGCGGCGAAGGTGTCGCCGTTTTCCAGGACGTTGATCGCCTGGGAAAAGTCGAGCAGGGTCGCTAGTTCCAGGCCCACGGGGGCCAAGAGTTCCGCCAGTTCTCGCCCCTTTGCCCGATTACCCGTGCCGACGACAAGCATTCTAACGCGACTGCTCACTGGGCGCCCACCAATTCGTGCCGGTAGTCGGCGGAGATCGACCGCCGCGGGACCTCAACCGGGATCGCCTGGATGTCGAAGTAGATGCCGGCCAGCTTCTCAGGAATCATTCCGTTGATCCCCGGCGCGGGCTTGCCGCTGAATCGTTGCATGATATCGTGCATCCTGGGGTTGATCTCGATGCGTCCGTCGGGACGGGGGGTGCCTACGGAGTCGAAGCTCCCTACGGTCACAATGCTGGCGTAGCGGTCGTGCAGGACGTACGCTTCGTAGTGCTTCACCCGCAGGGCCTCGGCCAATTTGAGGGCCTTTTCACCGGCTTCAGCCAGCGCCCCGCCATCGCAGCTTTGGCCGCGTTGCAGCTCCCGGATTTTCAATTGGTCGATGGTGACCTGGCCGTGGAAGGTGGCCACCTGCACCGTATACTTGCCGGGGCACTTCAGCAGGCTGTAGGGGTTGTCGGCGTTGATCTGCTCGATGAATTTGTCGATCCCTTTGTTGGCGTAGTAGCTCTTGGGGCGTAAGGGATTGGTGGTGATAAAGGCGTGCCCCATCGGGCCCTTTTCCCGCTCTTCGATGCCCAGCACGCGATGAGCCTCGCTTTGCAGTCCGCGCCAGGTTGCCAGGCTCAGGCTCGGCGCCTTGCCTTCCTTGGGCTTGAGACAGTCCGGCTGGGCGTACTTCAGGTCGTGGAGCGTCCTCTGGGCGGCCGAGTCGTCGACGTGCTCGTAGTCGCCGACCATCACGGCAACCTCTTCAACGCCGGAGCCGGAGGCGTATTTCCGCCGCGGTCCTGGAGTGAGCTGGTTGCTGCGGGCCAGGTCCTCGTCGCCGAAGTCGAACTTCTTGGCGTAGACGTAAGCCGGGAGCTTGTAACGCTTTCGCAACTCGTACACCAGAGCGTTGGCCTGCTGCCGGGCATCGTCGCCATTGAAGCTACAGGCCATGATCAGCCAGGGCCCGTTCTCCTCGGTCAGGGTATAAGTCTTGTTAGGCTCGGCCTCGACGCGTACGGTGGTGAAGAGCTTGTCCCAGGGTGCTGCCTTGGTGGGCGAGGCAAGCCCAAGGACTAGGCCGACCCCTAGAAGCGATAACTCAAGCCAGCGTTGGCTGCTCATCTGCGGCTCCTCTTTTCCGGGGCGGGAGTCTAGCAAATGGCCTGGACCGTGGCTAGAGCGAATTGCCGGCCCTCGACCGCCGGACCGACGACTGCCCATATTAGCCGTCCGACCCACTCCGCCGGCCCCGCCAATTCGACGGCCACGTAGCGGTCGCAGGCTCCGGTAAGAAGCTCGGGTCGATGCGGGGCCGGGGCTTCCACCAGTACCTGGACCGTCCGGCCCCGCAGCCGCCGAAGATATTCCTGCCGCAACCGGTCGGCCAGCTCGATAAGCACTTTGGCCCGCTGGTGCTTGACCGGCGGGGGCACCTGGTCGCGCATCCCTGCCGCCGGCGTGCCTTCGCGGGGGCTGAAGCGGAAGACGTGGACCTTGGAAAAACCGATCTCCTCCACCAGCCGGCAGGTCTCCTGGAACTCCGCTTCCGTCTCCCCGGGGAAGCCGACGATGATATCGGTCGTCAAGGCAGGCGTGTCGAGCTTCTCCCGGATCGATCGGCACCGCTGGAGCATCTGCCGGCTGTCGCCACGCCGCCCCATGCGCGCCAGGACGCAATCCGACCCGCTTTGAAGGGAGAATGTGCAGATGGGGGCAGATCTTCTCGGGACGCTCGGCGAGCAGGTCGACCAGCTCCGGCGTCACCTCAGCCGCCTCCAGGCTGGAGAGCCGCAGGCGAAAATCGCCCTCCAGGGCCGCCAACCGGCGGACCAGGGTCGCCAGGTGGACCGGACCGAAATCTCCTCTTTCCTCCCCATAGTGGCCGAGGTGGATCCCCGTCAACACCAATTCCCGGTAGCCGTTGCCAACAAGCTGCCGGGCCTCGGCGAGCACGTCCGCCACCGGGCGGCTGGAAAGCGTGGGCCGGACGCTGGGGATAATGCAGAAGGAGCACTTCATGCGGCAGCCGTCCTGCACCTTGACATAAGCCCGGTGCTCCCGGCCAAACCGCGATATGCCCCGGGGCAGGAAAAGGGGCCAGTCCCCCTTTGTGCGAGGCACCGGGCACCGACCGAAGGTTGGTCGGGCGGGCACCGACCGAAGGTTGGTCCCGGCAAATGGGGACTGTCCCCTTTTCCCGTTCGACCAGTCCCAGCCGGGTCAGCAGCTCCGGGAGCCGCCGCTTGTCGGTCACCACGTCGACCACGCCCGGCAGCGCGGCGACGGCCTGGGGATCCCGGGTCGCATAGCAGCCCATCACGATGATTTCCGTTTGCGGATTCTCGCGGTGGAGCTGGCGGATGGCCTTGCGGCTCTTGAGGTCGCTTTCGGCCGTCACCGTACACGTGTTGACCAGGCAGAGTTGGGCCGGCTCGCCAGGTTCCGCGTTGCGGTACCCCAGCCGCAGCAGCCCCTCGCGCAGCAACTCGGTCTCGTACTGGTTGACCTTGCAGCCGAGGGTCACGGTTCGCAGCGTGCGGGTCATCGTGTCCTGGTTCCCTGTAGGCAGCGCCCCCCGCGGCGTTCCGTGTCCGGCTGAACGGGACGGCGCCCGCTGCCTACAGAATGCGGGCGCGCAACCGTCAACACGGCTTCCTCCTGGAGGGATTACGGCAGAGCAACTCCTGCAAACGCCGGGGAGATCCACGCTCGCCGGGGCTTCGCTCCCGATGCCAGTCGCGGTGGGTGGGGACCAGCGACTCGTCCAGCGGCCAGGGTTCCAGGGGATTATATCCCAGCGTGCGGATCAGCTTGCCGGAATCCATGCTCACGTTCCCGGCCCGAGGGGGAATCGGACCGGCCTCGCCGCGCGGGATGCCAAACAGGCAGTCCGGGTCGTAGCCGCCGACGCGGTTGAGGATCTGCGCGATCTGGTACAGGCTCAGGGTCCTCGGGCCGCCCAGGTGATAGACGCCCGCCTGGTCGCCGGCCAGCATGATCTCATAGACCGCGTTCATGCAGTCGGTGTAGGTCGGCGTGCGGATCTCGTCGAAGTAGAGGGTTGCCGGCCGCGACTTCTTGAACCGCGAGGTGATCCAATCGATGGCCCCGGCGTGTCCGTTGAAGCTCCGCCCCATCGGCAGCGAGATCCGCAGCACGCAGGCCCCGGGGTCGCTCTGCAACACCGCCTGCTCGCCGGCCACCATCGTCTTGCCGTAGACGGTCACCGGGTCGGTCGGGTCTTCTTCCGTGTAGCCGCCCTTGGCCCGGTTGCCGGAGAAGACCATGTCGACCGAGAGGTGTACCAGCCGAATCCCCCTTGGGGCCGTCTGGCTCACGAGGTTCTCGACCCCCGCGACGTTGATCTTCCAGGCCAGCTCCGGGTTCAGCTCGCAGGGCTTCGGCGCAGTTGCCGGCGCAATCCAACACCGCCGCGAATTGGCCGCGATCGAAGACCTGGGCCAGCCCGTCGCGGTCTTCGGCGTCGCAGGCGATGATGTCGCGGCCCGGGAAGCCGGCGTTCTCCACCTGCCGCAGGCCGAACACCTGGCCCGGATAGCGGGCCTGGAAGTAGGCCAGCGCGTTGAACCCCGGCACTCCGGGCACGCCGGTGATCAACAGCGGCAGCGGCGGCTCGGTAGGCGGGTTGGCAGGGCGAAACATGGGGAGCAGTTTACCAAACGCCTCGCCGGACGGCTACGGCGATCAGGGCGTGTGGCCCCGATAGCTCCGCTATCGGGGTGCCGTGAGGCACAAGAGGCACGCAGAGGTCTTGCCAGCAGATGCTTGACGGCACGCGGCATAGCGGTCATCATTTTGCACATGGGTACACGGAGGTCTACAATGAGGAGTTGTGCGCTCACTTTCTCTTGCCAATGTCGGCGAAGGCTGCTCGGCTACGATCGGGCAAAGCGTCCGGTATTGGACGTGCTCGGCGCACAAGTGGCCAACGGAACCGCTTCGTGTGTCTGGGTCTCGTATTCCTGCCCAACCACGTTCACCTCCTGTGCCTGACGGCACCCCGATAGCGGAGCTATCGGGGCCACCCGCGGGTCCCCTGCTACGGCAATTCGCCTGGCGTATTATCAATGGCTGTTATGCTGAAGCATAACCTACTTGCATTTGCCTTGGCGTATGCCGCCACCACCGCCGGCCTCCGCGGGGAAGACTGGCCGACATATGGGCACGACGTGGCCCGGAGCCAGACCACCGCGGAGCCGGTCCCAACGCCGCTTGCGCCGTGCTGGGTCTATCGGCCGCGATTTCCGCCCGCGCCCGCTTGGGGCACGTCGGAAGGGGACGGTTGCCCCGAGTGGAACCGCGTACACTTCGACGATGCCTTTCAGGTGGCCGTCGCCGGCGGACGGGTCTATTTCGGCTCGTCCGCCGACAACAAGGTCTACTGCCTGGACGCGGCCTCGGGCCGCATCCGCTGGACGAAGATCACCGGCGGGCCGGTCCGCCTGGCGCCGGCCGTGGCCGGCGGGCGGGTCTACGTGGGCTCCGACGACGGCTACGTCTACTGCCTCCGTGCGGACGACGGCTCGGTCGTCTGGCAGTTCCACGCCGCGCCCGAGGATCGCCGCGTGCTGGGAAACGGTCGCATGATCTCGCTCTGGCCCGTGCGGACGGGCGTGCTGGTCGACGGCCCGACGGCCTACTTCGGCGCCGGGGTCTTTCCCTCCGAGGGCGTCTTTCTCTACGCGGTGGACGCCGCCACCGGCCGCCAGCTCTGGCGCAACGACGGCTGCGGGGAGACGCAGCAGAGCCGCGTCTCGCCGCAGGGCTACCTGCTGGCCTCGCGGACCACGCTCTACACCCCCATGGGCCGCGTCTCGCCGGCCGCCTTCGATCGGACCGACGGGCGGCTGCGGGATCTCCCTTTCCTCGGCAAGTCGGTGGGCGGGACCTATGCCTTGCTGGCCGACGAGCACGTTTACACGGGCACGGAGCAACTGGTCGCCTATCGGCCCAAGGCTCCCGGCGACCGCTTTTCGATCGTCGATGGCCGCAAGCTGGTCGTCGCCGGCGATACGGCCTACGTGGCCACGGGCAGCCGGTTGAAGGCCATCGCCCGCAAGAGCTACCCCGCGGCAAGCCGTAAGCTGCAGGCGCTCCAGCCCCGCCGTACCCGGCAAGAGCAGTTGATCCAAGAGGCGCGCCAGCAGCGCAGCGAGCTGCTCCAGCAGATCACGCGGCTGCGAAACCAACTCGGGGCGACGGCCGAGCTGGCGGAAAAGATCGGGCGCTGGACGCCTGGTCGGCAAGCTACGACCGGCAGCAAGAAGACCGCGCCGACCTGGAGCACCAGTGCGCCCAGGCCAGGGCCGCTCTGGGCTCGTTGGATCGTTGGGACGTTGCCTGCCCCTGCAACCAGTCGCTGATCCTGGCCGGCGGCGTGCTCGTGGCGGGGGGCGACGGGCAGGTCATGGCTTTTGCGGCCGACTCGGGCCGATCGCTCTGGACCGGCCGGGTGCAAGGCGCGGCCAAGGGTCTCGCCACGGCCGACGGACGACTCTTTGTCAGCACGGACCAAGGCTCGATCCATTGTTTCGGGCCACCCGGTTCGGTCAATGTAGCAGGCACACGCCGTGTGCCGTCCGCCGACTACTCCGCCGCGGGCGGACGGCACACGGCGTGTGCCCGCTACGTTACGGGCCGTGAAACGGCCCTGGTCCAACGGGCGGCCGAGGCGATCCTCCGCCAAAGCGGCGTCCGTCGCGGCTACTGCCTGATCCTCGGCTGCAAAACGGGCGAGTTGGCCGTCGAGCTGGCCCGGCGATCCGAGATGATGATTTACGCCGTTTCGCCGGACCGCGAGAAAGTCGAGACGGCGCGGAAGCGGATCGATTCCAGCGGACTGTACGGCGGGCGGATCTCGGTCGAAGCGTGGCCGCTGGACGGGCTTCCCTATGCCGATTACTTTGCCAACCTGGTGGTCTCCGAAACGGCTGTCTTGGGCGGGCAACTCCCGTCCGCTCCCGCGGAAATGTTCCGCCTGCTCAAGCCGGTCGGCGGAGTGGCCCTGCTCGGACGGCCGGCTGTCGAGTCAATCGCCGTGCATGCGGCCGGCAGCGACACTAGCCCGAAGCGCAAGCGAGGGTCGCAGCCCGGTCCCTCGCTTGCGCTTCGGGCTACTGTGGATCATCACATTTCAGACGGCGAGCGGTTTGACGAAGGCCGCGACGGCCATTCGGCTGCCGGGGCTAACGCCGGGCCGGAACCCGACGACCTGTCAGGATGGCTTTCCCAATCGAAGCTCGAAGGCCGGATGGTCCACGACGACGGCGACTGGGTAAAGATCGTCCGCGGCCCGCTGGCCGACAGCGGGAGTTGGACGGGGCTCTACGGAAACGCCGGCAACACGGCCTGCGGCGACGATCGGCGGGTCCGCTGGCCGCTCGGCGTGCTCTGGTTCGCCGCGCCGGGGCCGGAGAGCACGATCGACCGGCACCGCCGCTCGGTCGCGCCGCTGTCGATCGACGGCCGGCTCTTCTGCCAGGGCGAAGACCTGCTCGCGGCTTACGACGCCTACAACGGCCTGATGCTCTGGCAGCGCCGCATCGAGGGGGCCGTGCGGACCAACGTCTCCCGCGATTGCGGCAACCTGGCCGTCGATCACCAGGCCCTTTTCGCCGCGGTCGGCGGCCAGTGCCTGAAACTCGATCCGGCCACCGGCCAGACACTGGCAACCTACGCTCTGGCGCCGGCGCCGAAGTCGGCGGGCGGGCTCTGGGGATACGTCGGCCTCTGCGGCGATTGGCTCATCGGCACTCGCACCATCGCCGGCGGAACGTCGCGCGATCTGTTTGCCGTCGAGCTGCGCAGCGGAAAACGCCTCTGGTCCTACGCCGGCACGCGGATCTCCCACCCTTCGATCTCGCTGGGCGACGGGACGGTCTTTTTCGTCGACAACGAGGCCGTGGACACTAGCCCGAAGCGCAAGCAAGGGGAGCAAAACCAATCACCCTCGCTTGCGCTTCGGGCTAGTGCCGCTGCCGGCCACATGCAGGATAACGCCAGCGGGGAGAGACCGGAGCCCCTGGTGCCCAAGGAAGTTCGCCGGGGGATGCAGCCGGCGCCGCCGCAGTCCGACGTCCGCCTGGTGATTGCCCTGGACGTCCGCAACGGGGAGGTCCGCTGGCGGAGGCCGTTGGACCTGGCCGACTGCCGCGGCGGGGCGATCGGCACCATGTATGGCGATGGCGTGCTGACGATCTTCGGCGTCTACACCGACGGCCACTACTGGCAGCAGTACTTTCAAGGCGAGCTGGCCGGCCGCCGGGTAACCGCGATGGCGGGCAAGGACGGCAAACTACTGTGGTCCCAGGCGGCGGGCTACCAAGTCCGGCCGTTGATCGTCGGCGACAAGCTGATCGCCGAGCCGCTGGCCTTCGATCTGCACACCGGCAAGCCTTGCACGCGGACCAATCCCATCACCGGCGCCGACGAGCCGTGGCAATTTTCCCGGCCGGGGCACCATTGCGGCTGTTCGGTGGCGTCGCCCGATTGTCTTTTCTTTCGCTCCTATTGCCTGGGTTGCTACGACCTGGCGGGCGATTTCGGCACGGTCCACCTGGGCGGGCAACGGCCTGGCTGCTGGATCAACTTTATTCCGGCCAATGGGCTGCTGCTGATGCCCGAGGCCAGCGCCGGCTGCACCTGCCCGTTTCCCAACCGCTGCAACCTGGCCTTCGAGCCGGTGTGGCCGCCGGGGCTAACAGATCGGCATTCGTTAGCCCCGGCAGCTACGCCGGTGCGGACGCAGGGTTTCGGCTGCTACAGTGCTTCGGGTCCGGCCACGCCCGTGCGGCGGCTGGCCGTCGCGCTGGGCGCCCCCGGCGACCGCAACGACGCGGCCGGTCAACTCTGGCTGGGCTATCCCCGACCGGACGGCTCGTTGATCTTGCCCTTGGATCTGGGGATCCGCTTTTGCCGAGGCGGCCGATTCCGCACGGGCAACTCGCTTTACCACCCGGTCGCCGGCACGGCCGATCCCTGGCGGTTCGCCTCGGCCGCCGAGGGGTTGATCTCGTGCAACATCCCGCTCATGGAGCCGGGCGATGGAGCGGCGATCTACCGCGTCCGCCTCTCGATGGCCGAGCCCGGCGACGCCCGGCCCGGCCAACGGCTCTTCGACATCCGGCTCCAGGGCCGAAGGGTGCTGACCGATTGCGACGTCGTCCAACGGGCCCACGGGCCGCACCGGGCCCTGGTCGAGGAATTCTCCGGCATCGAGGTCGCCGACAATCTGCACCTGGAGCTGGTCCCCAAGGCGTCCGAGGGGGAAAAGGGGACAGGCGCCTTTTCCCAGAACGGCCCTTCGGGTGCTTCACAGAAAAGGTGCCTGTCCCCTTTTCCCCCGATCCTCCAGGGCGTCGAAGTTATCCGCCAGCGCGTGGTCCGGCTCGGCTGGTCGCTCCCCAGCTTCCAGGTCGACAATGGGCATCGCAGCCAGTCGGGCCAAGTGCCATTGAGCAATCTCCGCGAGGAAGCTTTTCACGGCCGGCTGGAGGTCGCCGCGCCCCCCGGCTTCGAGTCCCTGCCGGCGCAAGCCGCCGTCGAGCTGGCCTGCGGCCAACGCAAGCGGATCGAGATTACGTTGCGGGCCTCGCCGGCGGCATCGCCCGGCCTGCACAAGGTCCCCGTGCGACTGCGGCGCGCGGACGGCAGCCTGGAGCTCGAGGCGACGACCACCATCGAGCACCTCGGTCGCCGCGGCCGGCTGGTCATTCCGGCCTGCGAGGACGCTTTCGTCCTACGCCGCTATCCCGACCTCAACAAGGGCAAGGCGACGGTGCTGATCGTCGATGGCGGCGAAGATGCGATCGGCGACCTCGACCATTCGCTGGCCTACCTGAAGTTCCGCGTGGACGTTCCCGGCCGGCCCGTCGGCGTGCGGCTGCGGCTGGCCAATGCGGGCAACCCGACGCAGGACTCGGGCCGCGTCTGCCGGGTCGGCCAGCCCTGGAGCGAAGAGCGGATCACCTACGCCAACCGGCCGGCGCCGGGCGAGGAGCTGGGCCGCATCGGACGGGTGGGCCAGTACCAGGTCGTCGAGTGCCCGCTCAAACTCGACCTGGCCGGCGTCAAAGAGCTGAGCCTGGTGATCGATCCCACGAGTGTCGACGGCGTGGACTATTTTTCCCGCAAAGGCGGTAAGCCGCCGGCGTTGGTGATCGACTACGAACAGTTGCCATGAGCGGGTGGACAAAACCCTAGCCCGAAGCGCAAGCGAGGGAAGCACGACAAGTTACTTTCGCTTGCGCTTCGGGCTAGTGTGTCTCTGGCAGCCCTACTTTGGCGCCGTCCGCCCAAAGCAGACCACGCACATGTCGTCGCTCTGCGGCCACGAGCCGATGAACCGCTTCACGTCGTCCAACAGCCGGCTTCCCAGGTCCATGACGCTTTCTGCGGGCGCGCCCAATTGGGCCTGGAGCCGCTGCAAGCCGTAGAACTCGCCGGCCGCATTCATCGCGTCGGTAACCCCGTCCGAGTAGAGCAACAGGGCGTCGCCGGGAAGAAGCGTGATCGGCTCTTGGCCGTATTGCGTGTCGGCCTCGATTCCCAGGGGCAGCCCGCCGCTGTGCTCGAGCGCGACCGCTTCCACGCGGCCGTCGGCAAACCGCCGCAAGGGGGCCATGTGACCGGCAGTGACGACCGTCACCTCGTGCCGCAGCGGGTCCAGCACGGTCAGCACCAAGGTTACGAAGCGGTCCTCCCAGCGGCTCTCGCAAAAGGCCCGGTTGAGCCGGTCGATGGCCGCGGCGGGCGTCGGCTCGCTTACCAGGCAATACCGCACCTCGGCCGAGAAGCTTGGCCATCAGCAGGGCCGCGGAGATCCCCTTGCCCGAAACGTCGGCCACCGCCACCGCCAATCGCCCGCCGGGAATCCAGACATAATCATAATAGTCCCCGCCCACCAGGTTCGCCGGCGCGTAGAAATCGAAGAACTCGTACCCCTTGACCCGCGGCCGCGCCGCCGGCAGGAACCCTTGCTGCACCTTGTGGGCCAGCGCCAGGTCACGCTGGAAGGCGCTCTCCTGTAAGGCCACCTCGTGCAACTGCGCGTTCTCCACGGCAATCGCCGCCTGCGAAGCGATGCTCGCCAGCACCTCCAGGTCTTCCCTGCCGAAGCGATGCCGCGGGTCGACCGTGTCGATCTGGATCACGCCTAGCACCTGGCCCTCGCTGCCGATCAGCGGGGCGCACATCATCGAATGGATGTGGAAGTCGACGATGCTCTCGCTCATCCCGAAGCGGGCGTCGCTGGCCGCGTCGGCCGACAGCACCGCCTCCTTGCCCGCCATCACCCCGTTGATGATCGTGCGGCTGATGCGGATCCGCTCGGTGACGTGCTCCCGCCGGTGCCGCACGGCTTTGGGCACAAGCTCCTTGGTCGCCGGGTCTCGCAGCACGATGAATCCGCGGTCGGCCTGGAGGAAGATCGCAAACAGGCTGTCCAGCACCTTGGGAAGCACCTCGCCGAGCCCCAGAGCGCGGCTCAGATTCCGGCTGATCTCCAAAAGCGCCTTGAGCTTCACCTCGGCGTTGACCGTCAGCCCGATCCCCTGCCTCCCGGTGGTGAGGTCCAGCGTCGACGTGATCATCGCGCCGCCGCCGTGGTGGGCGTCGTCGTCGACCATCATCGCGCCGGCATCGCCCGGCTCGCCGGGCGGCGAGGCGACGGTCGCTTCGTCCGCTGCCTGATGGAAAACGAAGACCATATCGCAGATCCGCAGCCGGTCGTTCTCCGCAAGCTTCCGCCGCCCGTGGACGCTCTCCTCGTTGAGAAACGTTCCGTTGCGGCTCTGCAGGTCCTCGACGAAGAAGCCGTCGCTCAGCTTGAGGATCCGGGCGTGTTCCCGGCTGACGGCCCCGACATCCAGCACGATGTCGCAGTCGGGATGCCGGCCTAGCACGGTACAGGGCTTCTCCAAGGGAAACAACTTTCCCGGGGTGAGCCCTTTTATCGCCTCCAAGACGGCCATAGATCACAACTCCACCCAAGGGATTCGGCCCAGGGAACACCCCGCGGGCGAATCGAAGCCGGGCTAGCGCCCAGTCAATAGCTGATTGTAGGTCTTCCCCCTCGTGGGTGTCAACCACCTCACGACTTTTCGGGACCTGCCAGACGCCGGCGGGAGCAACGACCATTCTGTGGTTGGCATCCTCGGCAGGACGTGGTATGATAACGCTGGTTGGGGCGAATTTGATACCGTTTGGGGAATAGTGTAACGGCAGCACAACTGACTCTGGATCAGTTAGTTAAGGTTCGAATCCTTATTCCCCAGCTTATCTTGAACTAGGTCGCCCGAGGCCACTCCGGCGGCCTCTTCTTTTGCGCAGGCAGCGATGCCTGCCCTATTCGGCTAGAACTGCCTCTGGATGACCACGCGACGGTTGGCGTTCAATTCGGCGACCTTTTCGGCCAGATCGGTCCAGGGGCGCAACACCGAATCCTGGTAGACCCCTGAGGCGGCCACGTAAGCCATCTGATGGTCCGTGCCGAAGGCCATGCGGCGGACGACAAGCCGCGGATCGCAAAGCTCGATGACGTCGGTGACCTGAAGCACCCACCGCAGGGTGCCACTGGCTTCACAAGTGCCTCCAGCAATCCCCGCCGCCGATAGGTCCTGCCTGCCAGGCAGGACCTCGGTTGTGCCGCTCGGCGAGCGGGACCTACTTGACGTTCCGGCGGGCCGCTTTTCGTTCTTGGTAGGTTCTCTCACCCCTTCCCTCTCCCGGATGGAGAGGGGGAGCCAGGAAAAAGTTCGGGTCAGCCGGATCGGGGCCGGACGGCGGCCGGTGATCAGGCGGCGCTGAAGGAGCCGCCGGACCAGCGTCCGACACCAGCGGCCCGCCAGCCACATTCCCACGTGCAGCACGGACTGCGTAAGCGGCGTGGCCAGGTCGGCCCGGCACCAGTAGAGAGGCCCGGCCACGGAAAACGAGAGCGGTTCGTGATCCCCCTCTCCCTTCGGGAGAGGGTAGGGGGGAGGGGGAATTGCCAACGATCCCGCCGCGCCCACCAAGCCACGCTCGCAACAACCAAGGACGGGGAGTTGCCGAGTCTTTGGAGGGTTCCCCTCAGTCCGTCCCTCTCCCAAAGTGAGAAGGGGAGCATCCATGCCGGGACACTGGCCGGTGAGGGTCACCTGGCGGCCGAGGTCGTGCCATTGCGAGGCTGCCAGCCGGCCGCCGGCCGTTTCCACCAGCAGGCCGGCGTCGGTGATCGGCGGACCGGCGCCGAAATGCTTGAAGACGCCGCCCCGCGCGGCGGAAACGACCGTCTGCAGGCCCGCGTCTCGCACGACGAGGATCTGGGCCTGGGGGAAGTACCGCGACCCGCTAGACGACCGTACAACTGCCGGCTGTGCAGCGCGATCGACATCGCTTCCGACCCCCGACCCCCGACCCCCGACCCCCGACGCTGCAACCGCACGCTGGGCAGCCCAGTCGATGTAAGCCTCGATCAGGTTCGCCAGGCGATGGGCGAACATGCGGTCGTCGGCAAAATGGGCACACGTGCCGGTGCGAAGGCTCATCAGGAACCCGTCGGCCAGATCGGCCGCGGCCGAGTGATCGGCGGCCAGCAACTCCATTCCGTGCGGATAGAAATGGTAGCTGCCGCGACTGCCGTACTCGCCGCCGTAACTCTGGTCCGCGTGGAGGAAGTGCCGGGCGAAGTCGACCGCCCGGCGCAGCGGCTCGTCGAGGCGATGGTCGCCGGTGGCCTGGCGGTACTTGGCCAGGCAGTCGATGGTTAGGGTCTGGTAGCCCGGATCGGCGCCGCCGTATTCTTCGAACCAGCCTTCGGCCGACTGCCATTGGAGGACCCGCCCGACCGCTTCTTGGGCCGCCTCCCGATACTGCGGCTGCGCGGTGACCTGGGCGACGCGGAGCAGTCCTAAAGCGGCCAAGGCGTGGTGATTGGCCAACCGTCCCGATTCCTGGTGCTTGGTGAGCCAGTCGGCCCGGCGGCGGAGCCAGGCGAGGATCTCCGGGTCGTCCGGGTCGAGCAACTCCAGGGCCCGGGCCGCAGCTTGGAGCGAAAAAACGGCGGCTCCCAAGGCCCGCTCGAAAGGGTAGTAGTCGTCGCAGGAGCCGTCCGCATGGCTGGAGCGGGCGGAGAAACGCAGCGCGGCGACGGCCAGCTCGCGGACTCGCGGATCGGCGTGCCAGCGATTGCCCGGCAAAGGCAGCCGCACGACCATCGCCAGGGCCAACGCCCCCTCCTGGTACATCTGGGAAGGAAAACTGCTGGTGCGGTAGTGCCAATACTGGCGATCGAGGCAGCCGTAGGTTGGGCGATAGGGATTGCGATCGATGGCCCCCAGCAGCCGGGGGATCTCCGCCCAGGCGGCCGATAGGTAAAGCTCCCGCAGCGTTGCGTCTCGCGGTACCCGTTGGATCATCTGGCCGGTCGGGCCGGCGTGGCCGCCGGGGCTAACGTGTGCAACCAGGTTAGCCTCGGCAGCCACGCCGGGGCTGACGGGCTGTCCCAATTCTCGCGGCGCGCGTTGGATCATTAGTCCTACCGCCGATGATGGGCCACGATTACTTCCGCCAGCAGCCCGATCATGCAGGTCATGAAGCCGGCCGCCAGCACGACGACGTCCGACTCTTGCATCATGCCGGTCCCACGGAGGTTGAAGGCCGTTTTCAGGGTGCCGGCCGCGATTAGCAGCCCGGACAGGGGCAGGAAGACCTTCAGCGGACGAAAATAGAGCACCATCCGCAAGACCGTGGCCAGGTAGGAGAGCGTGTCTTTGATGGGGTGGAACTTGCTGCGTCCAATCCGCGGCCGGTAGGGCGTGGGCACGTACTTGACCGGATGGCCGTTGGTCAGGAATGCCAACGTCATGGTGGTCACGCAACTGAAGCCATCGGGAACGACCCAAAGCCAGGGCAGCATTACCGACCGTTTGAAGGCTTTCAGGCCCGTGTTCAGGTTGGGAATCTTGTGCCCCGTGAGGTAGCAGGCCAGCTTGCGAATGAGCCATTTGGCCGGGCGGCGGAGCCAGGGGAGGGTGCCCTGCTCGCTGGTCCGCGCACCGTTGACCTGGTCGTAGGCCGGGAAGTAGCGGAGCAGCTCGAGGATCGATTCGGCGGGGTACGTGCCATCGGCATCGAGCATCACCACGATCTCGCCTCGGGCCGCCCTGACGCCGACCTTCCGGGCCGCGCCGGCCCCGCGACGCTCGGGGCATCGCACGACCTTCACCGGGCACTGCCAGCAGGTCCGTGCGAACTGCTCGGCCAGATCGGCCGTGCCGTCCGTGGACGCATCGTCGACCACTAGGATCTCATAGCGAAACGATTCGACGGCCAGCGTTTCAACGATCTCTGCCAGGACCCTTTGGATGGCGTCCCGCTCGTTATACGCCGGCAAGAGCACCGAGAGCTGCCAAGGCGCCTCGACTTCGACACGGGTGGCGGAAACTGCCTCGGTTTGCCAACCTTCCATGGTTAGGCTCCACTGGGAGACGGGGTGGGGATGCCTTTTATAACACAGCCCCCCCCTGGCACCAATGGCATCTGGTGTGGAGATGCCGGATGGATCGAGCCCAGCCACTTTGATGGTGAATTCTGCGTCTAACGCAGACGCTTCCGCTTCGAGGCGCAAACGCGGCAGACCGTTCGGTTCGTCGTCCCACCTTTAGGCGGAATGCCGCCTAAAGGCGGAACTACGAGCGGCCGTTTAAGGACCATTGCAACCAAAAGGGGGATCGCCCTAGCGCAACGTCCCCTCACCCCAACCCTCTCCCAGAGGGAGATGGGGACTGCTTAGTACATGTCGTGACCGCCGCCATGGCCGGCCGCGGGCTTTTCTTCCTTCTTCGGCTTGTCGGCCACCAGGGCGTCGCTGGTCAACAGCAAGGTGGCCACGCTGGAAGCGTTCTGCAGCGCCGTGCGGGTGACCTTGGTGGGATCGATCACGCCGGCCTTAACCATGTCCTCGTAGACGCCGGTGGCGGCGTTGTAACCCACGGGGCCCTTCTGCTCGGCCACCTTCTCGCAGACGATGCCGCCGTCCTGGCCGGCGTTGCCGGCGATCTGGGTCAAGGGGGAGCGGCAGGCGCGGAGCACGATGTTGTAGCCCACCTGCTCGTCCTGGGAGAGTCCCTCCGGCTTGACCTGGGCGGCCGCCCGCAACAGCGCCACGCCGCCGCCGGGCAGGATGCCCTCCTCGACGGCAGCCCGGGTGGCGTGCAAGGCGTCCTCGACGCGGGCCTTCTTCTCCTTCATCTCGCTCTCGGTGGCGGCGCCCACGTTAACCTTGGCCACGCCGCCGGCCAGCTTGGCCAGCCGCTCCTCGAGCTTCTCGCGATCGTAGTCGCTGGTGGTCTTCTCGATCTCGCGGCGCAACTGCTCGATGCGGCCCTTGATCTCGGCGCTCTTGCCGGCGCCCTCGATGATCGTGCTGTTGTCCTTGTCGATGACGATCTTTTTGGCCCGGCCGAGCTCGGCCAGCGTGAGGTTCTCCAGCTTCCGGCCGAGGCTCTCGAACAGGGCCTGGCCGCCGGTCAGAATGGCGATGTCCTCCAACATCGCCTTGCGGCGGTCGCCGTAGCCGGGGGCCTTCACGGCGCAGACCTTGATCGTGCCGCGGAGCTTGTTGATCACCAGCGTGGCCAGCGCCTCGCCGTCGATGTCCTCGGCCACGATCAGCAGCGGCTTGCCGGCGTTGACCACCATCTCCAGAACCGGCACCAGCTCCTTGACGTTGGAGAGCTTCTTCTCGTTGATCAGCACGTAGGCGTCTTCCAGCACCGCTTCCATCTTCTGCGGGTCGGTGACGAAATAGGGGGAGAGGTAGCCGCGATCGAACTGCATGCCCTCGACCCATTCCACCTCGGTCTTGAGGCTCTTGCTCTCGTCGACGGTGATCACGCCGTCTTTGCCGACCTTCTCCATGGCGTCGGCCAGCAGGTTGCCGATCTCGTGGTCGTTGTTGGCGGCGACCGTGGCCACCTGGGCGATCTTCTCCTTCTGCTCCTTGACGCTGATCGACATCTTCTTGAGCTTGTCGGCCACGTCGGCCACAGCCTTCTCGATGCCCTGCTTGAGCTGCACCGGATTGACGCCGGAGATCACCGCCCGCAGGCCCTCGTTGAAGATCGCTTCGGCGAGGATCGTGGCCGTAGTGGTGCCGTCGCCGGCGACGTCGCTGGTCTTGCTGGCCACTTCGCGGACCAGACGGGCGCCCATGTTCTCGTAGACATCCTCGAGGTCGATTTCCTTGGCCACGGTGACCCCGTCCTTGGTCACGGTGGGCGAGCCGAAGCTCTTCTGCAAGATCACGTTGCGTCCGCGGGGACCGAGCGTGACCTTGACCGCCTGAGCCAGCTTAGAGACCCCCCGCCGCAAGGCGTCGCGGGCTTCCTGATCGAATGCAATCATCTTAGCCATGAAACGTTATCTCCTTGAGTCGAGTGGTTGGTGGTTCAGCCGATGACCGCCAGGATGTCTTCTTCCCGCATCACCATCAGCTCGCGGTCGCCAAGCTGGAAGCCCTTGAGCTCCTCGCCCGCATAGGACGTGAAGAGCACCCGGTCGCCGACCTTGACCTGGAAGGCCCCGCGGCTGCCGTCGTCCAGCAAGCGGCCGTTGCCCACGCTGATGATCCGGCCTCGGATGGGCTTGTCCTTGGCCGTATCCGGCAACACGATGCCGCCCCGGGTGACCGCATCGGACTTCTCGCGTTCCACGACCACGCGGTCGCCTAGCGGTTGGAGTTTGATGTCCCCGGCCGATTCCTTGCTGTCAGATTTCTTCTTGCCATGGTCTGGTGGTCTCCAAACTGCTCGAGGGACGGAACACTAGGTGTACGGTCGGCTGCCAATAGATGTCGAGGCAGCGGCGGTGTGAGCGACCCGAAAAGCAATCCCCGCGCCAAAACCGGGAGTATCGCTGTAACATCATAGCCTGAAAATGGTTGCGTCCCAGAACTCGAAGCAGACATGGCCCCCGGCCCGTCAGGGCTGGCAGATTCAAGCGATACCTCGGACCACGACCTGCCAAATTGACAGCCTCCTCGCCTTGTGCCTAGCCAGCGCCGCGAGTATGGTGGCGGGGGATCAACCACAAAGAACACAAAGAGCACGGAGTTTGCCAATGCGTTTGGCCGGAGCGAAACGCATTTCTCAGGGGCTGGGCCGGCGATGGCAACACCTTGTCTTCATTGCTTTTGTGTTCTTCGCGCCCTTTGCGGCTTATTTTAGGGTCTGAGGAAATAGGGATACGGCACGATGCACCTCCTCTCCTGGGCGGTCGATTTCTTCCTGCACCTGGACCGGCACTTGGACCAGGTGATCCTGCAATACGGCGCCTGGACGTATCTACTGCTGTTCGTGGTCGTCTTCTGCGAGACGGGGCTGGTGGTCACTCCGGTGCTGCCGGGCGACTCGCTGTTGTTCCTGGCGGGGACCTGCGCGTTCCGCGGCTCGTTAACCCTGGCCTCGTTGCTGGTGGTGCTAGCAACGGCGGCGATCGCGGGGGACACGGTGAACTACTGGATCGGCAACTGGATTGGCCCGCCGGCCTTCAGCGGGAAGATTCGCTTCCTCAAGAAGAAGCATCTGGACCGCACGCACGAGTTTTACCAACGGCACGGCGGCAAGACGATCATCCTGGCTCGATTCGTGCCCATCATCCGCACCTTCGCCCCCTTTGTGGCGGGGGTCGGCTCGATGAGCTACGCCTGGTTCATCGCCTACAACGTGATCGGCGGATTGGCCTGGGTGGCGGCCTTCGTGCTGGGTGGATACTGCTTCGGCAGTTGGCCGATTGTCAAAGGTCACTTCTCCTTGGTGACGCTGGCGATCATCGTGATCTCCGTTTTGCCCATCGTTTACGAGATCGCCCGGGCCTCGTTTGGCGCAACGGGCCGGACGTAGAATTCGCGCGAGCGACGGCGGGGGCTGTTGCAGGGCAATTACGGGGGCGATGGTTTGGTATAATGGCGGGTGAGGGGCGGCGGCGGCCGAGAACCTATATGGGAATCAACCCAGAGGATTTCTTCCGAGACACGTACAACTCGGAGATGGAACACAAATACAAGCTGGACGCGGCGGATAGCTTTCTGGCTGTCCTGCTGTTGGCACTAGCCGGTGTTGGCATCTACTACAGCAAGTTGCTGCCGTCATGTGCCTCGGGAGCAGCGGTCTGCTTTTTTGAGGTCTTCACCGCATTATTCGCGGTTTTTTCATTCTTGGCACGGTCTTCGTTATCGTTTCCTTCTTGCCCTTCGCAGCGAGGGATTACATAACCCATCCGAAGCAGTGGAGCGATTTCCTCGATAACTTCAAGGACTATTATGCCTATGGCGGCCAACTTGATGAGGAAGAGGTTAAGAATCGCAGTGCCGAGGATTGGGCGAAAGCGTTAGAGCGGAATTATATCAGTGCCAGTGAAACTAACTTCAACTTTAACATTAAGAAGATGGGCTATCAGGCGCGGGCCAAATGGTGTATTGGGGTGGCCGTTCTGTGCGTGCTGCTAAACACCGTGCCAACGTATTTTTTGCAGCGCGTAATACAAGAGGTGCAAAAGACTCAGGTAGTTTCGTTTCCCGATATACAGAAAGTCGAAATTGTCAACCCGCAAGCAAGGAGGGTCAGTCCCATGAGTCAAGAAAGAACAACGCCGCTGCCAGCCGCAACTCCTGTTCAGCAGATGCCGGCAACACCGCCGCCAACGTCAGCTCCTGTTGAGCAGAGGCCGGCACCACAGAAACCGGAACCTCCTCGAAACATTCGGGTAAGGGAGGGTCAAACAACCACCACCACTCCGGCGCCGGATACGGCTCGTTTCAGGGAGCAAGAGAAATAGCGTCGAGAAAACCGCCTACGCTCAGCGGCCCCGACGCGAGGCACACGTACTGGGGGTTCATCTTCCAACCAATGTCGTTTGGGCCCGAATTGGTGGGTTCTCGGTCGTTGTTGCAGGGTGTTCCGCCCAGGGAAGTACTTGACGGCGATCGTTTCCGCGCCAGAATGTCCCATCCGCATCAACATCAATCCCCCCCGCTGGCGGAAGCGAACGCCGTGTAGCAACCCCGGAAAGCGAGGTCGGCGCTCGTAGCGCAACTCATTGTAAATAGGTGAGATAAGGCGAAGGTGTCCGCTCGCTGCTCTGTCAGGATAATCCACGGTTTCTTGAGGAATGATAGCGGTTCCCGGTTGACGCTCTGGCGGGGCAGCGATAGAATCGCTTTTCAGGTCCAGTATCCCCCGGCCGGGTAGAGCACCTTCAGAAGGACACCAGGGATGTACTTCCACCGGTCCGCCGCGGGCTTGGTGGTCCAGGCGCCGGCGAAATTGAACCTCTTCTTCGAGGTGCTCGCTAAGCGCCCGGATGGGTACCACGAGATTGAGACCCTGGTCTACCCGATCGATCTTTACGACACCCTTTACTTGACGGACGATCCCGGTGGGCAAATCCGCTTGAGTTGCGAGTTTGGATGCGGGTCGTGGGGCGATGTGCCCACGGGTGCGGAAAACCTCGTCGTGCGGGCGGTCGAGTTGCTCCGCCGGCGGGCCGGAGTGGCCCGCGGCGCGACGATGCGGCTGGTAAAGCGGATTCCCAGCGCGGCGGGTCTGGGGGGAGGCTCCAGCGACGCGGCGGCGGCGCTTCGGGCCGCCAATCTGGCCTGGAACCTGGGCTGGCCCGACCCGCGGCTTGCGGAAATCGGCGCCGAATTGGGCAGCGACGTGCCGTTGTTCTTCGCCGGCGGCCCGGCGATCTGCCGGGGCCGGGGAGAGAAAGTCGCCGCGGTCGCCAGGCTGGGCTCGCTGAGCTTCGTCGTCGTGCGGCCGCCGGCGGGGTTGTCCACGGCCGCGGTCTATGGCGTTTGTCGTCGGGCCGATCGGCCGCAGCCGTTGGAACCCCTTTTGGAGGCCTTCGCCCGAGGCGACCTGGCCGCCGCCGGACGGCTCTTGTTCAACCGTCTGCGAGAGGCCGCCGAGGCGCTGTCGCCCTGGGTGCGGCTGCTGCTGGGTGAGTTGGCGGCAGTGGACTGTTTGGGGTATGGGATGAGTGGGAGTGGAACCTGCTGTTTCGGGCTGTGCCGCCACGCCCGCCACGCGCGGCGGACCGCGGGACGTTTGCAGGCGCGAGGCTTGGGCGTGGCGCTGGCGGTGGGAGGATCCTGTTGAGAGGCCATCGATAAGGAGAACGGCCGTGGAAATCACCGAGGTTCGCATCAAGCTGATGGAGGAGCCCGGCGAGCGACTGAAGGCCTTCTGCTCGATCACTTTCGACGATTGCTTCGTCGTGCGTGATCTGAAGATCATCGAGGGGGCCAACGGTCCCTTCGTGGCCATGCCCAGTCGCAAGCTGACGGCGCACTGCGGCAATTGCCGCTCGAAGAACCATCTTCGGGCGGGGTATTGCAACCAGTGCGGCACGCGGTTGAAGGAGAATCAAGCCTCGCGGGACGAGGAGGGCCGGGCGAAACTCTACGCCGACATCGCCCACCCCATCAACACCACCTGCCGGGAGATGATCCAACAGCGGGTGATCGCCGCCTTCGAGGAGGAGAAGGTGCGGTCCAAGCTACCCGGCTACGTCCCCAGCTACGACGATTTCGACCAGGAAGAGGCCCTGGCGGTCGAACTCCGCGCCGACGCGCCCGCGCCGCCCGCGGGTCCGTCGTTCCTGCCCCGGGTCCAGCCGCAAGCGTCGCGCGTCGAGCCGCCGGTCCAGCAGGTCGAGCCGCAAGCCCCGCCGATCGAGCCGCAGGTCTCGCAGGTGGAAAGACCCCAGGGACCGCACAAGGCCCCTGCGCACGTGCCTCAGCCTGCGGACCGACCCAAGCCCGGCAACTTCGGGGCGGGAATCTTCGAATGATCCAGATCTAGCTACGGACCGAACACGGATCAAGGGTTCAACGCGGAGACGCAGAGCAGTCTGCCTTGCCGTTCCCTCTGCGGTGACACTGCCAGTTCCCAGATCGAGCAGAATTGGTGGGCCGGCGCTCGCTCACGCGAGCTTGTCCCACCCTACTCGTCGTTAGCGGAAATAGCCCACCGCGTTCTGGAAGACTTTCAACCCGTCGCCCACGGCGGCGGCTTCGCCGCGGGTCCAGCGGGGGTGCTGGGTGGGATCGATGTGCCGCTCGGGATGCGGCATCAGGCCCAGCACGCGGCCGGTCGCGTCGCAGATCCCCGCCACGTTGGCCACCGAGCCGTTGGGATTGTCGGGAAAAGGCAAGGGAGAGAACCCCCTCACCCCGACCCTCTCCCGGAGGGAGAGGGGGATTGGGGAGTCGTCGGCTTTCCCGTCGCCGGATAGCGGCCGGTAGCGCAGCACGAGTTGGCCGATGCGCTGCAACTCCTCCAGAACGCCCGGATCGCGGACGACGAACTTCCCTTCGGCGTGGGCCACCGGCAGGTACATCGCCTCGATGCCCTGGAGAAAGACGCAATGGGCCGGCAAGACCTCTAGCCGGACCCAGCGGTCCTCAAAACGGCCCGAGTCGTTCCAGGTGAGGGTGGCCGGCGGGCCGAGCTGGGCGTCCGGCTCCAGCAGGACCCCCGATTTGATCAACACTTGGAAGCCGTTGCAGATCCCCAGGATTAGTTTGCCGTCGGCCTTGAAGCGGGCCATTTCCTCCCCGAGGTGGTGCTGGAAGAGGTTGCCCAGGATGCGGCCGGCGGCCACGTCGTCGCCGTAGCTGAAGCCGCCGGGGATGCAGAGGATCTGGAACTGTCGGAGAGTCTCGGGCTGGCGGAGCAGATGGTTGATGTGCAGCGACTCGGTCGTGGCGCCGGCCTGCTGGAAGGCGAAGGCGGCCTCCTGATCGCAATTGGTGCCCGGGGCTCGCAGGATCAAGACGCGCGGTGGGGACATGGCGTTTGAAGTGGTCGGTGGTCAGTGTTCAGAGGCTCGGCAATCCGAGCCGGGCCGTGTCGGCCCGGATGTGTTTGGATTTACCGGTTGACTAAGCGTTTCGGAAACGGCAAGCATCGCGCGGTCATAGCTTTCTCTCGAATCCCCTTACCCCAACCCTCTCCCGGAGCAACATTATGCATCAGCTAGCATTGACAGCCAAATCGTCTTGCCACATCGGGAGCAATCGACCCAGACTACCACGATTGGTCGCCGACCTGGCGCGAAACTTCACGCCTTGTTGACGTAAGTCCTTATTTGACGGTCGAATTCTGCTAGCAGTGATAGCTGATGCATAATGTTGCGGAGGGAGAGGGAGCATCTCACCAATCCAACGGTTGCTGCCATGCTCGCTTCAATCGACTGATCTCGGCGTCGATCACCGTCGTCGCGTGGCGGATCTCGAAACGATCGTCATCCGCCACCCGGCCCACGCGGGCGTGAGGGACGCCGGCCAACGCCTGCTCGAACGCCTCAGCGTCGGCCGGGCGGACTTCGCAGAGGAAACGGGTGTTCGACTCGCCAAACAGCAGCGTGGCCGTCTGGCGGGCCTGGTCGCCCGCGGGGACGGCGTCCAGCGAGAGCCGGGCGCCCAGCCCGCCAGCGAACGCCATTTCGGCGGCGGCCACGGCCAGTCCGCCTTCGCTCAGGTCGTGACAAGCGCGGACCAACCCGGCGTCGATCGCGCGGTGGATCGCCGCGAAGGTCGTCTTGGCCACCGCCGCGTCGACCTTGGGGACCTCGCCGCCGGATAGCCCGTGGACCAGGGCAAAGTGCGAGCCGCCCAATTCGTTCTTGGTCTTGCCCGCCAGGTAGAGGTGGTTGCCGGGCTCTTTGAGGTCCATGCTCACCGCCCGCCGCACGTCGTCGATTTGGCCCAGGGCGCTGATCAACAGCGACGGCGGAATGGCAATCGGCTCTTGCGTGCCCCCGGCGTCGTACTCGTCACGCTCCGCGTGACGTTGCCCCTCACGCGGAGCGTGAGGAGTACGTTGGGCCACGCCGGCGGGCCGGAACTCGTTGTTCAGACTGTCCTTGCCGCTGATGAAGGGCGTGCCCAGCACGGTCGCCACGTCGTAGCAGGCCACCGCCGCGCGGACCAGCGAGCCCAGGGTCTCCGGCCGGTCGGTGTTGCCCCAGCAGAAATTGTCGAGGATCGCCACGCGGGCCGGGTCGGCGCCCACTGCCACGCAGTTGCGGACCGCTTCGTCGATCGCGCTGGCAGCCATCCAGTAGGTGTCCAGATCGCCGTAGTAAGGGTTCATGCCGCAGGCGATCACCAGCCCACGCCGGCTCTCCAGCACCGGGCGGATTACGGCGGCGTCGCTGGGACCGTCGTTGCTGCGGCCCACCAGCGGCTTGATCACGCTGCCCCCCTGCACCTCGTGGTCGTACTGCCGGATCACCCAATGCTTGCTGGCCACGTTGAGCGAGCCCAGGATCGCCAGCAGGTCGTTGGTGTAATCCTCGCTAGCCCGAGCCGGCGGGAAAAGGGGACAGTCCCCATTTGTGCGAAGCACCCTTCGGGCCGTTCCGGCAAATGGGGACTGTCCCCTTTTCCGGAGGGGGCGGTTGCAGCGGCCGGACGGGCAAAATCACGGCGACCGCCTCGCGGACCACCGCCGGGCGGCCGTCGTGGAGGAACGTCATGTCCAAGTCCGCCACCTGTTGGTCGCGGTACTTCAGCACCAGCCGGCCGGTGGGCAGGAATTGGCCCACGACCGTGGCCTCCACGCCTTCCGAATTGCAAAGCGCCTCAAGCTCCGGCCAGCGGTCTTCCGCCACCGCAAGGACCATCCGCTCCTGGGCCTCGGAGATCCAGATCTCCGTATAGGAGAGGCCCTCGTACTTCAAGGGCACGCGGTCCAGCCAGACCTCGGCGCCGATCTTCTCGCCCATCTCGCCCACGGCGCTCGAGAGTCCGCCGGCGCCGCAGTCGGTCACGGCGTGATACAAGCCGCGGTCGCGGGCGGCCAGGAGCACGTCGAGCACCATCTTCTCGGTGATCGCGTTGCCGATCTGCACGGCGCCGCCGGAGAGCGACTCGCTTTGGCTGGTGAGGCTCGGCGGAGCTGAAAGTGGCCCCGTGAATGCCGTCGCGGCCCGTGCGTCCGCCGATCGAGACCACCAGGTCGCCCGGCCGGGGCTCCTTGCGCGATTTGTCGCGGGGGATCAGGCCCACGTTGCCGCAATAGACCAGCGGATTGCCCAGGTAACGGGGATCGAAGTAGACCGCCCCATTGACGGTGGGGATGCCCATGCGGTTGCCGTAGTCGCGGACGCCCGAGACCACGCCCTTCATCACCCGCCGCGGGTGCAGCACGCCCGGCGGGAGCCGATCGGCGGGGGTGTCGGGCGGGGCGAAGCAGAAGACGTTGGTGTTGCAGACCGGCTTGGCGCCCAGGCCGGTGCCCATGGGATCGCGGATCACGCCGCCGATGCCCGTGTTGGCCCCGCCGTAAGGCTCCAGGGCCGAGGGATGGTTGTGCGTCTCGACCTTGAAGACCACGTTGTAGCGGTCGTCGAACCGCACCACGCCGGCGTTGTCCTCGAAGACGCTCACGCACCAATCGTCGTTGCCGGCCGCGCGGCGGATCTCTTGCGTGGCGGCGAAGATCGTCTCCCGCAGCATGTTCTCAAACCGCCGCTCCTCCTCGCCGTCGCGGTAGCGAATCCGTCCGGTGAGCGTCTTGTGGCTGCAATGCTCGCTCCAGGTCTGGGCGAGGCTCTCCAGCTCGACGTCGGTCGGGTCGCGGTCCAGCTTGCGGAAGTAGTCGCGGATGGTCTGCATCTCGACCAGCGACAGAAAGAGCTGCCCCGTGTGGCTCAGCCGCTGGAGTTCCGCATCGTCCATGCCGCGGATGGGCACGCTTTCGAGCTTGAAGTCGTAGGGAGAGCCGACTTCCAGGTGGGCGAAACTGAGCGGACCGACGATCACCTGCTCGATCGCGTCGTTGGCCAGGATCTTCTCGCACAACAGGGCCAGCCGCTCGGCAGGCAAGGGGGAGATCCAGTATTTCTTCATGGTGCGGACAGCCTCCGCCCGCAAACCGAAATCGGCGATCGCCGCCACCACGCTCTGGGCCACGGGGTCCGTCACGCCCGGCTTGGGCAGCACGTGGATCAGGCACGGGCGGCCGGCGTTGTCAGTCCGCGCCGCCAGGCCGCCTTTGTCACCAGCCGGCGTGGCCGCCCGGGCTAACAATGCCGGTGCGTCGTTAGCCCCGGCCGCCAGGCCGGCGGGGGCCTGGGCCAACACCGCGTCGCCGACGGGCGCCGCCACGGTCCGCTCCACCACCCGGTCGGCCAAGAGCCCCTGGGCGATCCGCCGGACGTCGTCGCCGGACAGGTCGCCCTGGATCAAGTAGCCATAGGCGGCCGTGACGGCCAGGTCGGCGGCGAGGCCCAGGTCGGCGGCATCGCCGGCCACTTGCGCGGCCAGCCGGTTGGGGAGTCCTTCGGCCGGGTAGATGTCAACTTCCCAGAGCATCGCGGTTCTTCTTGGCTAGGGCGAGGAGTCGTTTCAGGGTTTCCGCGTCGCCCTGGCGGACGGCATCGCCCAGGGCGGTCAAGCGGCCCACGAAGGCATCCAGGGCCGCCAGCACGTTCCCCCGGTTTTGGAAAAAGACCTGCGTCCAGAGGTCGGGATCGCCACCGGCGACGCGGGTCGTGTCCAGAAGGCCCGTCCCCGAGAAGCGGAAGCAGGCTTCCGGCAGGGTGGCCGCCAAGGCTGCGGCCACGGCGTGGGGCAGATGGCTCGTCATCGCCAGGGCTCGATCGTGCTCGTCGGGCGCCATCTGCACGACGACCGAGCCGAGCGAGGACCAGAACCGTTCGAGGAGGTCGAAATCCTCGGCGCGGGTGTTTTTGGTCGGCGTGAGAATCGCGACCCGGCCCTCGAAAAGGTCGGCCGTCGCGTGGCTTGCGCCCGATTTTTCACTGCCGGCCAGGGGGTGACTGCCGAGGAAACGACAGCCGCGGGGCAACTTGCCGTCGAGCAGCTCGACGATGGCCTGCTTCGTACTGCCGGCATCGGTGATCAGGGTCCCGGCGGGGCAGGACTCGGCCACCTGGCAGACATGCTGGACGATCCGCCCGACGGGCGAGCAGACGATGACCAGCTCCGCGTCGGCAACGCCTTTGCCCAGGTCGATCGTGGTATTGGTCACTGCGCCCGCCCGCCGGGCTGTCCGCAGGCTCGTCTGGCGACGACCAATGCCCACGACCCGCTCGGCCAATCCCCGCTGGCGCAGTGCCAAGCCGATCGATCCGCCGATCAACCCGACGCCGACGATGGCCACGATGTTCCAACGTCTCATGCCGACCCCAAGCTGCCGCGGTCCATGAAACGCGCTATTGTAGCAGAATTAGTGGTCGGTGGTCAGTGGCTAGTGGTCAGTGGCTAGTGGTCAGTGGCTAGTGGTCAGTGGGAGGAGGCAAGGAGCAGTTTCGGGTAGCCAGCGTGGCGTTACGCGGGAGGCGGAGCGGAGGACCAGGTCTTTGGGGGGAGTGGGACGAGCGGAGCGAGTCCCGTCTGAGTCGTAGGGTGGGACAAGCTGGCGCGGCGAGCGCCGGCCCACCTTCGGAAGCGCCTGGTGGGCCGGCGCTTGCCCAAGGCGAGCTTGTCCCACCCTACAAACGGGGACGATTGCAGCGAGTCCCCTCCTGCCGCTAGCCGCCGACCACTAGCCGCTAACTCTCAGCGGGGCTTCCGGGGGCGGGCGAAACGGCTGCGGATGACGGTTGTCGCGGGGTCGGTCTGGTCCTGGGTGTCGAAAGCGTCGTGACAGTGGAACTCTGCCGGGACGTGAACCAGCCGCTCGCCCGAACGCAGCCGGATCACGTATTCTTCGCTCTCTTCCCGCGGCACGCGGCAATTGACGACCATTTCGATCACTTCCAGACTCATGGCACGACTCCGTAGAGGTACCTTCCCTTGCAAGGCACCTTAGGCCCCGGGCCTTGCGATCCACCTGGTAGAGCCAGTGATGATCCTAACCGCGGCTGGACAGCCTGCCCATCGGGAAAAAGACGCCCATGGTCAGTAGTTAGTAGCTAGTGGTGAGTGGCGAGAACAGACAGAACCGGCCCGCCGCGACTTGGTAGAATTGATGGGCGGGCGGCTGTAGATAGGGCCTTTTCGACCCTACACCACCCTCCGGTAGGAGCCGCTGACCACTGATCTCTCAACGGTGCCCAGCACCTACGGAACGCACATCGGGGCCGACACGGCCCGCCTCGGAATACTAACCACTCGCCACTCGCCACTCGCCACTAGCCACTGACCACTGATCACTAACCACTGGCCCATGCTTCCCCCCGCACGATTCTTCCCGCCCGTCGAGCAATCCACGCCCGAGGGCTTGTTGGCCTTGGGAGGGCGTCTGGACCCCGAGTGGCTCTTGGACGCCTACTCGCACGGGATCTTCCCCTGGCCCTTCAGCGATGGTGGGCCGATGGCCTGGTGGTCGCCCGACCCGCGGGCGATCATCGAACTGGATGGGCTGCACGTCGCCCGCCGCTTGCAGCGAACAATCCGCAGCGGGAAGTTTCGCGTCACGTGCGACCGGGACTTTTTCGGCGTGATCCGGGGCTGCGCCAGGGAAAACGGCCGCCAAGAAGCTACCTGGATTACGCCGGAGATCCTCTCCGCCTACGTGCGGTTGCACCGCTTGGGGCACGCCCATAGCATCGAGGTCTGGCACGAAGAGCAGTTGGCCGGCGGCACCTATGGGGTGGGCATCGGTGGGCTGTTTGCCGCCGAGTCGAAGTTCTACCGCGTCCGCGACGCCTCGAAGGTGGCCCTGGTCTACCTGGTGGCTCATCTCCGCGCACGGGGCTATCGCCTGTTGGACATCCAGCAGCGGACGGCCCATACAGCCAGCTTGGGCGCGACCACGATTCGCCGCAGCCAGTACCTACGGCGTCTGGCCAAGTGCTTGCCTCTGGAGGTCACTTTCGGCGATCACCTCGAGGGCGATCCGCCGGAGCGATAAGGGATCAGGGATTAAGGGATAACCGCTGACCATTGACCGCTAGCCACTGGCCTTTGCCTCTCGGGCCTCGTATAAATGGGGATGAGGCTTCGCATGATGTCGACCATCCTCCGTCCCGCGAGATACTGCCTGATGTGGCGGATTGCCTTGGGGGCGATCGTTTGCGGCTTGCCCGCGGCCGGCTGGGCGTGCGATACGCCGGTCTACCGTTACGCGCTCTACCATTGGACGGCGGCCCCTTATCACATTGTCTACTTCAAACAGGGTACGCCTAGTTTATCGGACGGGGAGATCGCCCGCCTCGTCGGCAAGCTGGGGGAAGGCGACGCGGCGGCAAATCTGTTGCTCGACACATTCGACCCGGCCCACGACAAAATCGACGAGATGCCGGAGCTGGTCCAAGCGGCCTGGAAGGCCCGCAAGGACGCGAAACCGGCATATCTGGTGCTGACGCCCCAGGGCGTCGAGCTCTTTGCCGGCCGGCTGGAGACGTTGATGCTCCGCCCGATGACCGATTCGCCCGCTCGGCAGAAGCTCTGCAAGCAACTCGACGGCGGGAAGGCCGTGGTCTTTTTGTTCGTGCCGGGCAAGGAACCGGCCGAGAACCGACGGGCCAAAAAAGCCGTCGAGGAATTGGTCGCTCAAGCCGGCGTGGCGCCTGTTAGCCCGGAAGCCGGCGTGGCCGCCCGGGCTAACAAAGCGGCACCCGTTAGCCCAGGCGGCCACGCCGGGCAGCAAGAGGCCCTGGACAGTTCGGTCGCGCCAACGGCCCCGGTGGAGTTGGGCCTGCTCGAGGTCTCGCGATCCGACCCGGCCGAACAGTGGCTGATCCGAACCATGATGACCGTCGAGCCGGACCTGGCCGGCCTGGTCGACCAGCCGATGGTCTTCGCCGTCTACGGCCGGGCCCGCGTGCTGGAGCCTTATGTGGGGAAAGGAATCACGGTGGACAACCTGAGCCAGTTGGTCGACTTTGTCACGGGGGCCTGCTCCTGCCAAGTCAAGGACGCCAGCCCGGGCGTGGATCTCCTGACCACCTGGAACTGGGACGCCACGGCCGAGCGGATGGCCACCAAGGATTCGCCGCTGGACCCGGCCGCGGGAGGGTATGCCGAGATCGGGATGAAAGAAGCGTCCGCTCCAAAAGGGGCCAGTAAGCCGGCTGCCATCGTTGGCTTGCCCACCGTTGCCTCCCGCATTGCTGGACAAGCCAGCAGCGGCGCCCCTAGGCTCGATCCGCCGCCGGCGGCAGCGCCAAAGTCCCTTGCCAGTCGGCTGGCGCGGCGGCTCGGTCTTGGACTCCTGCTGGGGGCGGCCGTTGTGCTGGCCGCCGGCCTGATCCTGATCCGCCATCGGGGCCTGGTGTAACCAGCAACATGATCCACCTGGGAGCCACTTGTCAAAGGGCTCCGTTTGCGTCACCATAAAGTAGAGCCTGACCCCGTTTGAGGCGAAAGGCTGCCTGCCGTTTCGTCACGAGAGGACCGAGCGTAATGGCCGAGCCCAAGCGTATCCTGCTGGTGGACGACGACCAGGAGATCGTCGAATCGATGCGGTTGGCCCTGGAGGCCAGCGGGTACCAGATCCTGATCGCCCGGGACGGCAATCAAGGACTGGCCATGGCCGAGCGGGAAGACCCCGATTTGGTAATCCTCGACATGATGATGCCCAAGCGGAGCGGCTTCCTGGTCTTGGAGAAGCTTCGCCGCACCCGCAAGGTCCCCATGAGGGTGATTATGATAACCGCCAACGAGGGGATCCGCCACAAGGCCTACGCGGAGATGTTGGGCGTCGACGATTATATCCGCAAGCCGTTTGCCATGGACCGGCTGTTGGAGAGCGTCAACCGCCTGCTTTCCTAGTGGTCAGTGGCTAGTGGTCAGTGGCCAGGGCTCGGAAGCGACGGGACTAAGGGGACAATAGGGTTCGTGGGTCCTATAAGTCCTGTCGGTCCTATAGTTCCCATCCGATAGCTTTGGTCAACGGCAATACTAAGCCGCTGGCCACTAGCCACTGACCACTAGTCACCGACCACTAGTCACTAGTTGCCAACATGAGTGATTCCCCGACGGAGAACTCTCTGCAACCGACCGCCGGTTGGCATTGCACTCACCTGTTCTATCGTTTCGACCGCCGGGCCGTGCGGGATCTGAGCCCCAACGAGCGGAGCGACGGCTGCCGAGAGTTCCTGCAGACCTTGGACGCTGGAGACGGCCAACGGGGGCCCGCACGCTTGCAGACGCTGATCGTCAGTGGTCACAAGGCGGATTTCGGGCTGGTGATGCTCGATCCCCACCCGTTGATGATCGATGGGGTACACCAGCGGCTGATGTCCGGGCCGTTCGGCTCGGCCCTGGTGCCCACTTGGTCGATGGTCTCGATGACCGAGGTTTCGGACTACGTCCCCACGGTCGAGCAATATGCGCAACGGCTGATCGCCCAGGGCGTGGCTGCCGAAAGCGAGGATTACCGGGGGAAGGTCAAGCAATACGAGCGGCGGCTGGAGATCATGCGGCGTCAGCGGTTGACCCCCGATTTGCCCAACTGGCCGGCGGTCTGCTTTTACCCGATGAACAAGAAGCGGGCGACGGGCGAGAACTGGTTCCTGCTGCCCTTCGAGGAGCGGGAGCGGCTGATGAGCGAGCACGGCCAGTCGGGGATGAAGTTCGCCGGCAAGGTCACGCAACTGGTCACCGTAGGCATCGGCTTGGACGACTGGGAATGGGGCGTGACCCTTTGGGCCCGCAATCCCGAGTTCCTCAAGGACATCGTCTATCGCATGCGGTTCGACGAGGCCAGCGCCCGCTACGCCGAGTTCGGACCCTTTTTCGTCGGCTACCAGGCCCCGCCCGGCGAGATTCTCAAGCACTGCTTAGGACTTAGGTCTTAGGTCTTGGGTCTTAGACGAGTAGGGTGGGACAAGCTCGTGTAAGCGAGCGCCGGCTCACCCTTCCGCCTTGGCGACGCGCCGGGGAGTGTCGGTGGAGCTTTTGTGGTGCAGGCGTCTCGCCTGCTCGGGGAAAATGCAGGCGGGACGCCTGCACCACAAGAATCGCCCCGGCGCCGTCCGCCGACTACTTCTCGCAGTAGTCGATGGTGCGGGCGATCTCGCTCTTGAGGTCCTGGCGGCGGACAATGCGGTCGATGAAGCCGTGCTCCAGGAGGAACTCGCTGGTCTGGAAGCCCTTGGGCAACTCGATGCGGATGGTGGCCTTGATGGTCCGCGGGCCGGCGAAGCCGATCAGCGCCTTGGGCTCGGCGAAGACCACGTCGCCCAGCGAGGCGAAGCTGGCCGCCACGCCGCCCATGGTGGGATTGGTGAGCACGGAGATGAACAGGCCTCCGGCCGAGTCGAAGCGGGCCAGGGCGGCGGAGACCTTGGCCATCTGCATCAGCGACAGCGCCCCTTCGTGCATCCGCGCCGCCGCCGGAGCCGGAGATGATGATCAGCGGGAGCTGTTGCTCGGTGGCCCGCTCGATGGTGCGGGTGAGCTTCTCGCCGACCACCGAGCCCATGCTCCCCATGAGGAAGGCGGAGTCGGTCACGCCGAAGGCCACCCGCCGGGCGCGGATCATGCCCGTGCCGACGATCGCCGCGTCGCGCAGCCCGGTCCGCTGCTGCTCTTCCACGATCCGCTCGCGGTAGGGCCGCTTGTCGACGAAGTTCAGCGGGTCGGCAGGCGTGATCTCCGCGTCGCACTCCTCGAAGGTCCCTTCATCCAGCACCTGGAGAATCCGTTGCGGGGCAGGAACGTACCAGTGGTAGTCGCATTCCGGGCAGACGCCCAGCCGCTTCTCCGCCTCTTTGCGGAAAATGGTCTGTTGGCAGCCGGGACACCGCACCCAAAGCCCTTCGGGCACGGCCCGTTTGGGACGCTGGATCATGTTGGGCGACGGATTCGCTTCGGGACGTTCGCTAGACATGACGATTCACCCGGTAGGTTATGCTTCAGCATAACACCTTGCCGTATAACGGGTTCTGTTATGCTAAAGCATAACCTACCCATAGCGCGCCACTAGCTCGGCTGGGCCAGCACCTCGGGGGTCACCTCGAGCAGTTCCCAGCGACCATGCTCGGCGGCGGCTTTCCAGAGGTCGCCCAACTCGGTTTGGCTGACAAACTGCTTCACCAGGCTGGCCAGCGGCTCGGCCACCACCAGGCCGATGACCCCCTCCTTGTGTCGCTTCAACAACTTGGTCACCGCCGTCCGCACCCGCTCCTCCGCTTCGGAGAGCATCTCGCCCTCGGGCGGCCGGACGTTCTGAGGCATCTCCTGCCACTGACGGTAAACTTTGGGCTGGTTTAAGCGGATCTCGTCCACCGCCATGCCCTGCCAAAGGCCGAAATCCAGGTTCTGCACGCGGTCCAGCTTCTTGATTTTCAATCCCAGCGCCTCGGCGACCGGCTGGGCGGTCTCCACCGCCGATTGCTCGGGGGCCGTGTAGATCACTTCCAGCTTCTGATCGCGCAGCTCCTCGATCAGGCGGGCGACCTCGGCCGCCCCTTCCTGGTTCAGCGGAACGTCGAGGTTGCCCCGGATGCGATGTTGCTCGTCAAAGTCGGTGGCTCCGGGCCGAATCAGGACGATGCGTGCCATAGATCAAAGAATCATTGCACCCGGTCCAGCCGCATAGACCGCCGGGCCACCCCGGCGAGCCCCTGGACAATAGCCCAATTCTATCAGCGGCTTACCCAAACGTCTGCGCTGCTTTGCAGCGTAATCCATAAGTCGTTGTTTGGCAACACCTTAGCAAATGCGGTCTGGGGTCTTGGCGCCGATCGTTCCGTGGCCCATCGAAGGCGCGAAGCGCAAGCGAGGGACGGGCAACACCTTCCCCTCGCTTACGCGTCGGGCTTCCGTTTACCCCCTACACGTCCTCGACCTGCGGCAGATCTTCCAGGCTCTCCAGCCCGAAAAGCTCCAGAAAGCGATGGGTCGTGTAGTACAGCGGACGCTGGCCGGGCGTCTCGGGCCGCTGGAGCCGCAGGAGCTGGCGGCCGACCAGTTGCGCGAGCAGATGGTTGCTGGGCAGCCCTCGCAGCCGGCTGATCTCCTCCGCCGTCAGCGGCTGGCGGTAGGCCAAAAGCGAGAGGACTTCGATCGCCGCCGGCGAAAGCCTCGCCTCCCGGACCCGGCCATAGAGCCGTTGGCGGACGCCGTCGAAGCCCTGCCCAAGGACCAGCCGGTAGCCTGGCCCCTCGCTGACGATGTGGTAAGGACAGCCGTCGGCCGTGTAGCGGCGGTTCAACTCGGCGACCAGGTCGGGGATCTCTTCCGGCTGGACGCCCCGCATCAACTCGGCCACGCGGACGCTGGTGAGCGGCTCGTTGGCCGGACTGCCCACGAAGAGCATCGCCTCCAGGATTGTTCGCGGGCTGAGTTGACAGGAATCGTCGTTCTCCCGAGGACCCAGTTCCAACTCGTCCTCGTCGTCGCTGCCGGGTGGGAGTAAGTCGCGCGCGGATTTCGCCAAGGAAGCTGCAGGCTCGGCGGCCGGCGGCGCTAGGGCGGGCGGCTCGGCCGGCGGATTCGTCCGCCCTGCCAAGACCTGGGCAAATGCCTCCCTCAGGGCGCGGAACGACAGGCCCTGACGGGGGTTGGATGGCTCCGGTCCCTGGGGATCGTTGAGCGTCATCGGACTTCCAAACCAAAGTGCCCGGTGCCTGTGGGACGCACATCCGGGCCGACACGGCCCGGCTCGGAGCCCCGGTCCCCGAATCCCGGCCCCCGAGTCCCGGCCCCTACTTCCAGCGCTTCTTGACTTCGCTCTTCATGAATTTCAGCGCATCGCCGGCCAGTTGCCGCTCGCTCTGGTACATCCGCCGCCAGATCTTCGTGGCCGCGACGATCTTCTCCAAGGCCAGGCCGAAGGCCTCGACGACCATCAGCTTGTTGTAGCCGATCTCGTGGAGCGTATCGAAGTTCTTCGCCCAGCGGACGTTGCCTTGGCCAGGCGTGCTGCGGTCGTTCTCGGAGATGTGGACGTGGACCAGGTGCTTCTTCAGGGCGCGGATGGCGGAGGGGATGTTCTTCTCTTCGATGTGGGCGTGGAAGGTGTCGTACATCATCCCGCAAGCCGGGTGATCGACGTTGTCGCAGAAGCGGGCGCCGTCGGCCGCCGTATTGAGCAGGTAGCACTCGAAGCGGTTGACGTACTCCAGCCCGAGTTTGACATTGGCCGCTCCGGCGTGCTCGGCCACCTGTCGCATGCTGTCCACGGCCCAGTGCCATTCATCCTTGGTGGGGCCGGCGCCGCTGAAGTAGCCCAGGGCCGAGTGAAACGGCCCGACAAGGAGCTCGCAGCCGGCGGCCGCGGCGCAGTCGACGGCCAACTTGTTGTTGGCCACGCCCTTCTGGCGGGTCTGCGGATCGGGACTCATGGGGTTGTCGTCCACGCCGCGGATCGTCGCCGCGGTGCGGGCCAGCCCGGCGTCGTCCAGCCGCCTGCCCCACTGGGCATACTTCTGGACGTCCAACTCGAAAATCGGCATCTCCACCGCGTCGTAGCCGATCTTCTTGAGCTCATCCAGCACGGGCAGGATCGCCTCGTTCATGGTGTCGGTCCAGAGAAGCAGGTTCATGCCGTATCGCATCGTCGTTCTCCTTGGGGCAATCGGTATTGTACCTTTCCGCGGTGAATAGTTTTGTCGGGATCCCGTCCAAGAGCTCGGCCCGTCGCCCGGCGACCTCCCGGCGGGCCTCGGGAAACAATTCCTGGAAATCGTCCGGCAGGGGGGACAGCGTCGCACGCCGCATGACTTGGTTGAGCCGTCCTAGCAGTTTGCCATCCTCAAGGTAATCCCACAAGATCCGCTCCCCGCAAAAGCGGGCAATCATCCAGGCCAGATGTTCGGTGGGCCGGTTGGCCATCTGGTTGACCGCCTCCTCGACCCGGCGACCATCGACCGACGCGATCCGCCGGTAATAGGTTTCCAAGCGTTGGGGGTCGTCGGCGATCAGGGTGGCGTCCAAGAGCACCTCAACCAGGATGTGTCCCAGGAAGCTGGGTCGAAAGCCCGCATCGGCCCCCAGCCGGTCCCGGGCGGCGATCGTCAATTGCAGTGCCAGCTCGGCGAAGGCCCGGCTTGCATGGAAGCGGGCGTCGTCCCGCAGGTGTTGCACGATGCCCCTGGCGAGGGACGCGGTCTGGCCATCCGCATCCGTCGCCAGCCGTTGGGCCCGGAGCATTCTCACCCGCACCCGACGGTCTACCACGCTCAGCCAATCCGGCACGCAGGCCCCTGCCACGAAGTAAGCGTCCTCGAGAAAGGGGCAGGCGTGGGCAAAATAGTTCATGGTCGGTTATTGTAGCAAGGCGGTGTAGGTTATGCTTCAGCGTAACAGCCGGCCAGTGTTATGCTAAAGCATAACCTACCTCCCTACCTCTTTCCTCCCGAGCACCTTCGAGGTCAGTCATGTCCCAGCCGCTCAACAAGTTCAGCCGCACCATCACTCAGGACATCAGCTTTGGCGGCCCCCAAGCCATGCTCTACGCCACCGGGCTGCGGGACGAAGACTTCGACAAGCCTCAGGTGGGCATCGCCGCCACCTGGTACGAGGGTAATCCCTGCAACATGCACCTCAACGGACTTTCGGCCAGGGCCAAGGAGGGCGTGCTGGCGGCCGGACTGGTGGCAGTGCGGTTCAATACCATCGGCGTCAGCGACGGCATCTCCCAGGGCACCGACGGCATGAGCTTCTCGCTCCCCTCGCGGGACCTGATCGCCGATTCGATCGAAACCGTGATGGCCGCCCATTGGTACGACGCCCTGGTGGCGATCCCCGGCTGCGATAAGAACATGCCCGGCGCCCTGATCGCCATGGGCCGGCTGAACCGGCCCGCAATAGCCATCTACGGCGGCACGATCCGGCCGGGCCAACGCGACGGCCGGCCGCTGGACGTGCTCTCCGCTCTGGAATGCTACGGGGAGTTTCTGGCGGGCAAGATCGACGACGCCACCCGGCGGGACATCATTCGCAAGTCGTGTCCCGGGGCCGGCGCCTGCGGCGGGATGTACACGGCCAACACCATGGCCTGCGTGATCGAGGCCCTGGGAATGTCGCTGCCCTATAGCGCCACGATCCCCGCCGAAGACCCGGCCAAGCTCGACGAGTGTTATCGGGCCGGGCTGGCCGTCCGCACCCTCTTGCAGCGCGACATCAAGCCCCGCGACATCATGACCCGGCGTGCCTTCGACAACGCCATCACCCTGGTCATGGCCGTGGGAGGCTCGACCAACTCCGTGCTGCACCTGCTGGCCGTGGCGCGATCGGTCGGCGTGCCGCTGGCGATCGACGATTTCCAGCGGATCAGCGACCGCGTTCCTTATCTGGCCGACCTGCGGCCCAGCGGACGCTACGTGCAGCAAGACTTGCACCGGGTGGGCGGCACCCCGGCGGTGATGAAGTACCTCCTGGAGAAGGGCTACCTCGACGGCGACTGCCTCACCGTGACTGGCAAGACGCTGTCCGAGAACCTCCAGCCGCTGCCGGGGCTGGCCGCCGGCCAGGACGTGATCCGCCCGCTGGAAAGGCCGATCAAGCCCAGCGGACACCTACAGATTCTCCGCGGCAACCTTGCTCCGCAGGGCGCGGTGGCCAAGATAACGGGCAAAGAGGGGCTGCGGTTCACTGGCCCGGCCCGGGTCTATGACTCGGAAGAGGAAATGCTGGCTTCGTTTACGCGGCAGGAGATCCGCAAGGGCGACGTGGTGATTATCCGCTACGAGGGTCCCAAGGGGGGGCCGGGGATGCCGGAGATGCTCACGCCCACCTCGGCCCTGGTGGGCGCCGGGCTGATCAACGAGGTGGCCCTGCTGACCGACGGCCGTTTTTCCGGCGGCTCCCACGGCTTCATCGTGGGGCACGTCACGCCGGAGGCTCAAGAGGGGGGACCCATCGCCCTGGTCCAAAACAGCGACCAGGTGACCATCGACGTGCCCACGCGGCGAATCGACGTTGCCCTGAGCGACCGTGAGTGGGCCGAGCGTCGCAGCCGTTGGACGGCCCCTGCCTGGAAGGCCCAGGGCGGCGTGCTTTACAAATATATCAAGAGTGTAACATCCGCCTCCGAAGGCTGCGTCACCGACCAGTAGCCGGAAACTTCTCCTTCGCCGCAAACGTCCAACCATTACAAGCGGAGCGAAAGGCGACAATGCGTGTCAATTTTCGGAAGGAGAAAGCGATGGAAACCGTGTGGAAGGGTCTGGTAACCGTTGTGGTTCTGACGTGCCTGGCGACGGGCGTGGCCTTCGGCCAAAGGCCGTCGACGGCGGGACACGTGGCCGAGTTGGCCGCCTATCTCGACCGGGTCCAAATTGCGGAGCCGGTGACTTACGGCCGACTGGCCGTCTACCCGGTGCTCGTGCCGGAGGGGGCCGAGCTGCGCGGGCACTGGCTGACGTTGGACGAGGCGATCTCGCGCGGATCGCTGGTGATCCGCGAGAAGGGCGGCGGCAGCGTGCCCACGGTGATCGTGGAGAACCGCAGCCGCGACGACTACATTTTCCTCATGGCCGGCGAGATTATCTCCGGCGGGATGCAGACCCGGACCGTCCGCAAGGACGTAGTGCTGGCGCCGCAGCAGCGGGTCGATCTGGACGTTTTCTGCCTCGAGCACCGTCGCTGGGAGGGCGCCGTGCTCTTTTCGGGCGGCAAGGCCCTGGTGCCGCAATCGATCCAAAAGGAGATGCGCAAGGGGGCCGACCAGGGCCGCGTCTGGTCGGAGGTGGCCAGGAACAACGCCGCGCTTCAGGCGGAGAACCGCACGGGCAGCCTGGAGCTGGCCCTGAAGGACTCCAAGGTGGCCGATCGCCTGGGCGAGGTTCGCCGCCGGGTGATTCCCGAGATTCCCCGGGGCGCCACGGGGTTCATCTTCGTCGCCGACGGCCGGGCCCTGGGGGCGGAGTTCTTCGGACGCGAGGAACTGGCCCGGCAAATGCTCCCCAAGCTGCTCGACGCCTACGCCGTCGACTTCGTGGTGATCCCCAAAGAGGGCGCGACGGCCGGGGGGCATGGCGACAACGAGACGGCCATCGCGCTATTCAAGCGGGTCTGCCGGGCCGGGAGTCAGCGGGGCGATACGCCCGGTTCCGGGGCCGGCATCCGCACGCACGCCGATCGGCTGGTCGGCGACGGCGTGAGCCTCGACGGCACGCTGGTCCACTACGGCGCCCAGGTCGAGGACCGGCTGATCCCCGAGCCGGTCTATCCGGGCCCCCGGCCCCATCCCATCTGGCCGCGCAACGATTAAGGGCCCAAGAAACGCCGAAGGCCCAACCATTCTGGTCGGGCCTTCGCCGCTGGCAACACCAGGCCTTTCTTCGTTTCGCACGTAGAGAGGCGGGGACTCTGCCTACTTACCTCAGCCGGCAGCAGACGGGGCCGCAGGGGCCGGGGTTACAACGGGGGCGGGAGCCACGGCGGGGGCCGCAGGCGCACCGCACGAGCCACCGCAACCGCATGAGCCGCAACCGCATCCGCAACCACACGCCGGGCAGCATCGCCTGCAGCAGGGCACCGGGCAGCAAACCTGCACCGGAACCTGCGTGCAAATCACCCGCGGCACGCACCGGGTCACCGTGTACGGAACCTGCACCGCAACGCACTTCTCGCAGTTGATCGTCTTCGTGTAGCAGACCGGCTTGCAGACCGTGTAGGCCACCTGACGAACGCACTGCTCGGGCACCATGTGGCAGACCTGGTAAGGGATCTGCTTCGTGCAGCACTCCGAAACCATCCGGCAGACGGTGTAGGTGCAGTTCTGGACCCGTTGCTCGGGCACCATGTGGCAGACCTGGTAGGTGCAGGTCCGGACACACTGCTCGGGCACCATCTTGCACACCTGGTACGTCGAGCACCGCTGCTCGGGCACCATGTGGCAGACCTGGTACGTCGAGCACCGCTGCTCGGGCACCATCTTGCAGACCTGGTAGCAGCAGGTCTGCACCCGCTGCTCGGGCACCATGTGGCAGACCTGGTAGGTGCAGGTCCGGACGCACTGCTGGGGCACCATGTGGCAGACCTGGTAGTTACAGGTCTGGACCCGCTGCTCGGGCACCATGTGGCAGACCTGGTAGGTGCAGGTCTGGACCCGCTGCTCGGGCACCATGTGGCAGACGGTGTAGGTGCAGTTCTGGACCCGTTGCTCGGGCACCATTCGGCAGACCTGGTAGGTGCAGGTCTTCACGCACTGCTCCGGCACCATGCGGCAGACCGTGTAAGGGATCCGCTTCTCGCAGCACTGCGACACCATGTGGCAGACCTGGTAGGTGCAGGTCTTCACACACTGCTCCGGCACCATCTTGCAGACGGTGTACGGAACCTTCTTCACGCACGTCTCGCGGACGCACTTCACGCACTCGACTTGCTTCTCCACCACTTCCGGCACCCACGTCTTGGTGCAGCAGCGGATCGGCGGGCACTGGCACTGGACCGTGTGGCAGCAGCCGGGATGATAGCAGCACCGGCAGCAGCAGGGGTCCCAGGTCCAGCAACCAGGATCTTGGTAGCACTTGGTCACCACCGGGCCCGGCCGCTCGCAGACCGTGGTCTGCCAATGACCCGAGCAGCAGCGAACCGTTTGCGTGTACGTAACCGGCTTGCAGACCGTGTAGCACACCTCGCGCTCGCACTGAACCTGGACCGGCTTGCAGACCGTGTAGCAGATGTTCTTGGTGCAGGTCTCGTAGACCGGCTTGCAAACCGTGTAGTGGCAAACCTGCTCGCGGGTCTCATAGACCGGCTTGCAGACCGTGTAGCAGATATTCTTCGTGCAGGTCTCGTAGACCGGCTTGCAGACCGTGTAGCAATACTGCCGGGTCTTGGTCTCGTAGACCGGCTTGCAGACCGTGTAGCAATACTGCCGGGTCTTGGTCTCCCAGACCGGCTTGCAGACCGTGTAGCAGATGTTCTTCGTGCAGGTCTCCCAGACCGGCTTGCAGACCGTGTAGCAGATGTTCTTCGTGCAGGTCTCGTAGACCGGCTTGCAGACCGTGTAGCAGATGTTCTTCGTGCAGGTCTGCCAGACCGGCTTGCAGACCGTGTAGGTGCAGGTCCGCGTCTCGTAGACCGGCTTGCAGACCGTGTAGGTGCAGGTCCGCGTCTCGTAGACCGGCCGGCAGACCGTATAGCAGATGTTCTTCGTGCAGGTCTGCCAGACCGGCTTGCAGACCGTGTAGCAGGTCTGCTTGGTTCGGGTCTCCCAGACCGGCTTGCAGACCGTGTAGTTCACCGTCCGCACGCATTGCTCCCAGACCGGCTTGCAGACCGTGTAGGTCTCGTTGCGATAGCAGGTCTCGGGAACGTACTTCGTGCAAGTGATGGTCTTCGGGCAGCAGACACGCTCATAGCACGTCTTGTAGCAGGTATACTGCTGCTTCTCGTAGACGACCTGCTTGCAACACTTCATTACCGTGTACGTCTGCGGGCAGCAGACGCACTCGGTGCAGCAGTCTGCACCGCATCGGCAATATCGGGCGGCGCCGCAATAGCTGGCCTCCGCATTACTGGCCGCCACGGCTGTCAGCACGACAGCCAACAGCGGCACCCCCAACAGATTCTTCATGACTCGCCTCCTTCAAGGACGTCGCGAAACGTGTAGGACCTGGTCTTGCTCTGGCGTGAAACGCCTACTGCATTTTCGTCCCATCCAGTTGACGCACATTAGCTGCATTGCCGAGAAGCGATTTCAACAGCTTTGTTGCCTAGGCCGTGTAAACGGTCTATCCCGGTGCCGCTTGTGCGGTGGTTACCTCTTGTATCGTCAATCTGCGACCTATGCTTGAGATGCGATGGAAGAGGTGCATACACATATTGCGTAGAATGGGAAAATAGCGACTATCCGCCACCTTTGCCGGTTCTAACGCCTTTGACGAGAGAAAGTGGTCAGTGGCTAGTCGTCGGTGGCTAGCAGGTCATGCTTCTCGCAGAGCTTGACCACGAGCCACCGCCCACGAGCCACTGAGCACGGCATTTTTCCTTGACGACCCCGAAATCGAAACCTAACTATCAATAACGTGTTCATGGTTTCCCCGAGTTGCCTCCTCCCGAGGCGCAGGCCCGTGTCGGCCCAACCATCACATCCGTGTCCAACCGAAAGAGGGAGTAGAAATGACTAAGCTTTGTCGTCGCTGCGGCTTTACGCTGATCGAGGTGCTGATCGTCGTGGTGATCATGGCGGTCTTGGCGGCCACGATCATCCCCCAGTTCTCGTCCTCCACGAAGGACGCGCAGACCTCCACGGTGAACTTCAACGCCCAAACGCTTCGCTCGCAGATCGAGTTATACCGGGCGAATCACCTCAGCACCTACCCGACGATTCAGAGCAACGGGCTGCCGCAGCTCACCAGCACCACCGATGTCAACGGGACCATTGGCACGGGCGCGGCCTATACGTACGGCCCGTACGTCGCGGTGATCCCCACCAACCCGTTCAACGGCTTGGCCACCGTCGGCCCGGTCCCCACGCCGGGCACGCCTCCGGCCTCCGGTGACAACAAGTTTGGCTACGTGTACGACGTGACCACCGGGAACATCTATCCCGACCAGACCGGCTGGACCTATTCGCCCTGACCTGGGCTAGCCGGCTAGGTTTGCCGGTCCTGGCATCACGGGAACCATGACTTGAGGCGTTCCATCACGCCTTTCCTGGACACGGGCCCTTAGGGCTTCGCTTCCACAGGAATTTCAGGCCCCTGCCGTCCGCTTTCGGCAGGGGCCTTTTTTGCGTCGGTCGGGATCTTGCCGGAAAATCCAGCAGCACGCCTCGTGCGGTTGAACGCCGTCTTGAAATCGCTATACTGTGACTATTGCCCGTTCCCAGCAGGCACATTTCACGGTCGCGCGCTAGCAATACGAGGCTGGTATCGTCGTAACCTATTACATGTAAACGATTTACATGCACGACCCCGATGGGCTGGTACCCGGTGGTGTAATGGTAACACAAGGGATTTTGGTTCCCTCGTTCAAGGTTCGAGTCCTTGCCGGGTAGCTTTTTTGAGCTCGGGGGCGCCGTCGCTGCTCGTCTCCCGCTCAAACGAAGGGCGCGATTGACTGCCGTTTGCGTTAACGGGATGGGAGGCTCCGTATGCCGACTGAAGTAACGGGCCGTTGGGAGGATCTCGTGTCCCGGCCGGAGTTCCGAGGACACCAGGTGAGAATCACCGTCATCGCTCAGCCGGCCGCGACGGCGGGAACAGACGATTGGCTTGAATCCCTTCGCCGGATGGCCAGCAACGGCGCGCGGATCACTCGCCCCGCGGATGACAGCCGCGAGAGCATCTACGAGGGAACCGAATGATCCTGGTGGATGCCAACGTCCTTTTGCGACTCATTCAGATAGGGCACCCACATCAGCAAGTTGCGCTCGACGCTATTTCGTTGTTGCACTCTCGCGGCGGCGAAGAGATCGTGGTATGCGCGAAACGCTGTACGAGATGTATGCGGTTTGCACTCGCCCCGTGGACGCTCCGAACCCAGGTTTGGGCCTTGCGCCTGCGGCTGCCATGGCGCAAGTCGAGACCGCGGAGCACCAGTTCAACCTCCAGCCTGAGCCCCCCACCATCGTCTCCCGATGGAAGGAACTGGTAGTAAAATACGGCGTGACGGGCAAGTCCACGCACGATGCTCGCCTCGTCGCTCTAATGGCCGAACGGGGGATTTCCAGGCTTCCAACCTTCAACCATTCCCACTTCGCCCGGTACGCAGAGATTGTAGCGACCAATCCCCTCGACGTGCTCGGCGTCTCACACGCCTGAAAGTGAAATGGGCACTTTGGTAACTGAACGGGACAGCTTCGCCTTGTCCGTCGTATTCTCAGAGGACTCGTTGACCGTGCGGCTGGATGACGGGCGCTCGCTGTCTGTGCCCTTGGCATGGTATCCGAGGTTGCTGCACGGAACCGTGGCGGAACGCGAGAACTACGAGTTGATCGGTGAGGGGGAGGGCATCCACTGGCCTCAACTTGATGAAGACATCAGCGTCGAGGGACTCTTGGCCGGAAGGCGGTCTGCTGAATCGGCGGCGTCGCTTGCCAAGTGGAGGCAGCGAAGGCAATAGTCAGAAATCCCGGCGGCTGAAGATCCAGGCGGCCCAGGCGAGCATGACCCCCTCGAAGGCCAGCGAGGTGCCCAGGATCCAGCTCACCGACTGGGAGTTGGCCGTCTCGACAATCTCCTTCTGGGCGGCGAACAGGCGGTCCTCGCGCTGCTTGGACCCGCCCTTGAGATTGGCGGCGCGCAGCAGCCAGCGGTTCATGAGGTCCGCCGTTTCGGCCGTCTTCGGCACCAGCGTCCGCGCGCCGTGGATCAAACGGTACGCGGTCTCCCAGCCGCTGGACTCGGCTGGCCGATCGCTGGAGGCCGCAGGGGGGCCGGCGAGCGATCCGTGGGAGCCGGGCTGGACGCCGAACGTGGCCCGCCGCCCGCCGCCCCTATCGGCCTGCATGTTGAACATATCGACGCCGTGCTTCTTCATGGTCTTGAAGGTCAGGGTGAACTCGTCGGTCACACCGAGGCCGAAGAGCACGAACCAGAACATCAGCGTCAGCAGCAGGGCGGCCACCGTCGAGCGAGTCGTGATCCCCAGCAGCACACAGACCGAGAACAAGTAGCTGAAAATGCAGGTCACCAAGGGGATCGCCAAAAAGACGCCCGGCTCCCAGCTCCCGCCGCGAAGGCCGATCACGAGGAAGCTGGCCGCCGAAAAGACCGTCACTTGCAGCGCCACGAAGGCCAGACTGCCGGCGTACTGCGTGAGGAACAGCCGCCAGCGGCTGATCGGCCGGGAAACGTAAAGGTCGATCGAGCCGCTGCCGATCAGATCAGGAAAGATGCCGGCGGTCGAGACCAGCGCCAGCACGATCGCGCCGACCGAGAGCCACCAGCGAATGCCCAAGTGGACGAAGGCCGCCTTGTAGAATTCGGCAGGCTTCACAAGATCCGAGTTCAACGGGCTGTCGAACTGCCAGAACGCCACGCGGAATCCGCGAGGGTTCACCCCGATCGCGGCGAAGGCCAGCACGCCTAGGGCCGAGATCGCCAGGGTAATCCAGAACAGTTTGCGGGAGTTCAAGTTGCGGTAGGCCGCCAGCAGGATGGCCGAGGTTTGGGTCATGGCCGGGCTCCTTGACATGGTAGTCGGCACACGCCGTGTGCCGTCCACGGTTTACGGCACACGGCGTGTGCCGACTACTTTGAAATTGGCAAAGGCGGGCCCGCCACGGTGACGGCCTGGAGGAAATAGTCCTCCAGCGACTGGCGGACCGGACGGACCGCCAGGATCACCAGCCCGGCGGCTCGCAGGCCGTCGAGCACCGGCTGGACCGGTCCGGCGTTGCCGGTCACCACGCGGACGATCAGGCCGTCCAGGGTCACGCTTTCGCCGGAAGGCAGCTTGCCCGAGGCAGCGGGCGAAAGCGGGCAGGGCAAGGCCCGGCGGATGCGGTCGGCCAGCGACGGCTGGCGGTCATCTCCGACTTCGATTTCGTACTGTTCGCTGCCGGCGGTCAGCTCGTCGATCGTTCCCTGGCGGATGACCTCCCCGGCCTGGAGGATGGCCACACGGTCGCAGACCCGCTCCAACTCGCCGAGCAGGTGGCTGTTGAGGAACACGGTTTTGCCCCGATCGCGGAGTTGCACGAGCACCTGGCGGACCTCGCGGCGGCCGACCGGGTCCAGGCCGTCGGTGGGCTCGTCCAGGACGATCAGGTCGGGATCGTGGACCATCGCCTGGGCCAGGGCGATCCGCTGCTGCATGCCCTTGGAGTAGGTGCCGATGCGGGCGTCGGCCCAGGAAGTCATGCCGACCAACTCCAGCAGCTCCGCGATGCGGCGATTGCGGGTGCGGCGGTCGACCTTCGACAGCGAGGCGAACAGATCCAGCGCCTGCCGGCTGGTGAGGTAAGGCGGGATCTGGTGGTGTTCCGGCAGGTAGCCGACGCGGGCCAACGTGGGTTTGTGACCGATCGGCCGGCCCAGGAGCGTGCCTTCGGCGCGGCTGGGGCGGATGACGGTCATCATGATCTTCACCAGCGTGCTCTTGCCGGCCCCATTCGGGCCCAGCAGGCCGAAGATCTCGCCCGGCCGGACCTCCATGCGGATGCCCCGCAACGCCCGCACCGTCCGCCCATAGGTCTTCGCCACGTCGCGCAGATCGATCGCCAGTCCGTCCATAGAAAGACGCTCCCACGCTCGGCGGGTTGCCGCAATGGCGGAAGTTCCCCGCTTGCCAAGAAAGAATCCTACAGGGTATGGGCAGCGGGTGCCACAAGTTAACTCTACTGCCTGCGGAGCAAAGGCTTTTTCGTGTACTGCGGGGGTAAGGATCGCAAGGTGTCAGGCCAACAGAATTCTTCGAGCTTCACCTGGCCCCGGCGACGACCGACGAGACGAACGTAGCCGAGATACCTGCCCTCATCGGCTTCGACCGCCTTGATTTCCGTGGCATTGTCGGGGGCTATGGCCCGATGCCAGTCCAGCCAGAAATGCCAACCGTCCGGCATGGTGTCGGCCAACTCAACGTCCATGATGCCCGTCCTCTGCCACTGTTGCCGCCACCAGGCCGCCGAATGGCAGGCCCAAAATTCGTGGGTCCACCACTCTTGCAGATGATGGGGAACTGAACCTTCGATCTCTTGAACCAGTCCAGCCCCAGCCACTCCGATAGGACCGCCCGGCTTCACGAAATGAGCAAGGTAGCTCAGGTACAGATCGTCCGTCCCGAAGTAGGGGAAGGAGTCGACACAGACAATGGCGTCGAAAAAGTCCGGGGCGAAGGGCAGCGATCGGGCATCGGCATGGAGGGGAAAGACGCCGTCCTCGACACCGGCGTCCCGAATGCGATCAATGTTCTCCGACGCGCTGAACCAAAAGTCGGTGGCCCAAACCTGCACTCCGAATTCGCGCCGCAGAAAGATCGACGACGATGCCCGCCCACAGCCGAGGTCCAACACCCTCATACCGGGCCGAAGGTCGAGTGCCGTCGTGAGCCACTCTGTCAACCAAAGTGCATTCGCTCCCCCGCTAGCGCTGGCCAAAACCCAGTCGGGGTGGTATTGCGACGAACGGGGAAACCGCTCGGGCAGGAGGCGATCATCGGGAGGCATGTCGTTGGCCTATCGGATGGGTTGGTTCACTTGCCTCTTCTTCGCACCAGAGGGCGTTGGCTCGATGGAGATCAACTTCTCTGCCACGCCCTTCGGGGTGCTGGATTTGCACCCGTTACACGAAAACGGTTTGCCAGACGTTATCGCCCGCCCAAGCTTCCACGTCAAGAAGACGGCCGTCAGGAGGACCAATGTTAGGGCTGCGAGGTTTTGCCAGTCGAGGTTCATCTTGTTGGTAAGGAGGGCGTTTGCCAACCGTGTTTGTCGCCTGTAGGGAACGCCCTCTGTGGCGTTCCGCGGCGAGCGTCGTTAGTCGTTGTTCCCACACTTCGGAACGCCGCAGAGGGCGTTCCCTACAGGGATGTAGTACGGCCGCCGGCCATCCACATGCCGACCTGGTAGGTCAACAGGGCGCCGACGTAAGCCAGCGTGGTCATGTAGGCGAAGGTAAACAGCGGCCAGCGCCAACTGTTGGTCTCTCGGCGGATCACGGCCAACGTGGCGGCGCACTGGGCACAAAGCGCGAAGAAAACCATGATCGAAAAGGCAACCGGCAGGTTGAACACCGGGCGGTCGGTGCCGTCCCAGGTGGCGGCGTACAGCCGGGAGCTGAGGTGGTCGCGGCCTTTGCGGCTCTCGGTGTCGACGTCCTTGCCGAGATTGTAGATCACGCCCAGCGTGGCGACCACGATTTCCCGAGCGGGGAAGGACGCCAGCACGGCGGAGCTGATCCGCCAGTCCCAGCCCAGGGGCTTGAAGACCGGCTCGATCCGGCGTCCCGCCCGGCCCAGCCAGCTCTGGCGCTGGTAGGCCCCCGCGATTTGGTGGTCCAGGTCGGCCAGCCGGGCGGCCAGGGCTTTCCGCCGGGGGTCGCCAGGTGCCAGGGCCGCCAGCCGGGCCTCGAAAGCCGCGATCTGCGGGCGGTAAGGGCCCTCCACGACCCGGGCGTCGTGCGGGTAGTAGAGCAGGGCCCAGATCAGGATCGAGACCGCCAGGATCAGCGTCCCGGCACATCGGAGGAAGACCACGCCCCGCTCCACCACGCGGAAAAAGATCGTCCGCAACGACGGCATCTTGTAGCTGGGCAGCTCCATCACGAACGGCGGCGCGTCGCCCCGCAGGATGGTCCGCTTCAACAGCAAGGCCACGACCACCGCCATCAGGATTCCCAAGGCGTACATGGCCGCCAGCGTCAGGCCCTGAAGCCTCACCCATCCGCCGCAAAAGGCCCAGGGAGGAACGAACGCGGCGATCAACAGCGCGTAGACCGGCAGCCGGGCCGAACAGGTCATCAAGGGCGCGACGAGGATCGTCGTCAGCCGGTCCCGCTCGTTCTCGATCACCCGCGCCGACATGATTCCCGGGATCGCACAGGCGCACGATGACAACAGCGGAATGAACGACTTGCCGCTGAGCCCCACGCGGGACATCAGCCGGTCCATGAGGTAGGCCGCTCGGGCCAGGTAGCCGCAGTCTTCGAGGATCGCGATGAAGACGAAGAGGATAAGGATTTGGGGCAAGAAGGCTAGCACCCCGCCTACGCCGCCGAAGATGCCGTCGGCCACCAGGCTTCTCAGCGCGCCCGGCGGCAGCCAGGAGCCGAGCCACGTGCCCAGCGAGGTCACGCCCAAGCTAATCGCGCTCATCAACGGCTGGGCCCCGACGAAGACCGACTGGAAGATCGCCAGCATCACCAGGGCGAAAACCCCCGTCCCCCAGACGCGATGGGTCAGCAGTCGATCAATGCGGTCGCTCCGCGTGGCCTGGTAGCCGGCCGGTTCTTCCACCGCGCCTTCGACGATTTGCCGGGCCCAGTCGAAGCGGGCCGTCGTCTCGATCCCCGGCACGGCACAGCGCTGGCCGGCCAGCTTCGCCCGGGCCGACTCCAGCGACTGGCCGACCTCCCCGTCGGCCTCGGGCAAGAGCGTCCGCAACAGGTAGCCATTGGCATCCAGCAACAGCCGCCGCACGAGGTGGCGAGGAAGCGGCCGGCCGTCGGCACGGCCTCCCGGCAGCTCCGCCAGCCGCGACTCCAGCCGCAAGACCTCGCTCTCGAAGACCGCCGGGAAAGGGCTGGCGGCCGGATGGGCCGACTGCCGCACCACCTGGGCCAGGGCCTTCTTCAACAGCGATAGACCGATGCGGCGATGGGCCTGGATAGGCACCACCGGCACGCCCAGCCGCTGGGCAAGCTTCGCCCAGTCGATGCGGATGCCGCGCTTTTCGGCAAGGTCGACCATGTTCACCGCCAACACCGTCGGACGCTGGAAATCCAACACCTGGCTGGCCAGGTAGAGATGGCGATGGAGATTCGAGGCGTCGAGGATCGAGACCACGGCGTCGACCGGGGCCAGGCCCGAGCTGCAGCCCAGCAGGACGTCGACCGCAACCGCCTCGTCGCGCGACCGCGGGGCGAGGCTGTACAGGCCGGGCAGATCGACCAACTCCCAGCGGCGGCCGTCATACTGCATCTGGCCGGTCTTCTTCTCCACGGTCACGCCGGGGTAGTTGCCCACGTGTTGATGGAGGCCGGCCAGCGCGGTGAAAAGCGTCGACTTGCCCGTATTGGGGTTGCCGATCAGAGCGACAGTCAGGGTTTTCGAGGAGAGAGCAACAGGCATGGTGCCGCGATATCAGGTGGCGACCGTTTCCTGCCCGCCCTCGATCGGCTGGACTAGCACGTGGAACTTGGCGTCCGCCCGCAGACAGACCTTGTTCCCGGCTAGGCGGACGATGCAGGGATTTCCCGGGCGGAACATCTGGATCTGGATGCCGTGTCGCAGTCCAAACTCTTCCAGGCGGTGGACGTAGTCGGCGTGTCCGAGGATGCGATGGATGCGTGCCGCCTGGCCGGCGGCCAGATCGCCCAAGGGAATCAACTCGTCCACGAGGTCCTCCGCCAAGCGAGGCAGGCGAGCCCGAAGGCTCGGGGGGGCAGAATCGAGCAGGCAATGAGACTGAGTCTCACTCTCCGCCGATTGTAACCGCTCCCGGCGGGCGACGCAAGGGCGGTCTTGCAAGGCGCAGATGGGTGCGGCCCCCACTCAACTGGCGGTCTCGGGTCTTAGGACTTAGGTCTTAGGACTTGCGTTCCGGGTCTTTTCGTCGCATCTAAGACCTAAGACCAAAGACCGAAAACCTCTTCAAGGGGTGCCTGGCGTGCAAGCCGCGTATATAATCCGATTGTCCCGACTCATCCCGGAGCCCAGAACCATGCAAGCCTACAAGTCTGCCCATAGCACCACCCGTCGCGAGTTTCTCCAGCGCACGGCCGCCCTCACCGGGGCCGCGCTCCTGTCGCCCGGCCTGCTCTCCGCTGCCCAAAAGCCGCCGGCCCGCACCGCCGTGGACCAGGTGATGCTGGGAAAAACGGGCCTCAAGCTCAGCCGCCTGGGCTTCGGCGCCGGCAGCAACAGCGGCCACGTGCAGCAGGCGTTGGGCCAGCGGGCCTTCAATGATCTCATTCATTACGCCTTTGATCGGGGCATCACCTTCTTCGACTGCGCCCAAAGTTACGCCACCTTCGAGTGGATCGCCGGCGCGATCAAGGGCCTGCCGCGGGAAAAGCTCTTTCTCCAGTCCAAGGTTTCCGGCCAGCCCCAGGATGCGTTGAAGGCCATCGACCGCCACCGCCAGGTGTTCAACACCGACTACGTCGACAGCCTGTTGATCCACTGCATGGTCAAGGACGGCTGGACCGGCGAGTTCAGGCGACTGATGGACGCCTTCGAGGAAGCCAAGGCCAAGCAATGGATCCGCGCCAAAGGCGTTTCCTGCCACAGCCTGCCCGCCCTGCGGACCGCCGCGGACTCGGACTGGCCGGAGGTCCACCTGGTGCGCGTCAACCCGCAGGCCAAGCACATTGACGGTCCGCAGCAGGACTGGAACAAGCCCGGCAACGACATCGCGCCCGTCCTGCGGCAGCTCAAGACGATGCACGCCAAGGGCCGCGGCGTGATCGGCATGAAGCTCGTGGGAGACGGCGACTTCCGCAATCCCGAGGACCGGGAGAAAGCCGCCCGCTTCGCCATGGCCCAGCCCGAGATCAACGCGGTGCTCATCGGCTTCAAGAGCAGGGCGGAAGTCGACGAGGCCATTCAGCGGATCGACCGCGCCCTGGCCGTGGCCTGATCGCGGCCGTTCACTCCGCCCGCGCCACCCGGCAAGCCTCGCGGGCGATCATCAGTTCTTCGCGGGTGTGGATCAAGAGAATCCTCGCGGGCGATGCGGCCGAGGCAAGATCCGCGTCCGCTTGGCAGGCGGCGTTGCGCCGGATCGAGCCGCAGTCCCAGGCACTCCAAGCCGTCGCAGACCGCCGCTCGCAAGGCGGGTGAGCCCTCGCCGATGCGATCGGTGAAGATCAGCGCGTCCACGCCTCCCATGGTGACCGCCAGGGAGCCGACGGCCGACCGCACCCGGTCGGCGAAGACCTCGAAGGCCAGCCTCGCCTGCGGGTTGCCTTGCCGCATGGCCTCCTCGATCTCGGCGAGGTCCGGGGAGACGCCGGAGACGCCCAGCAGGCCCGAGCGGTGATGCAGCGCGTGGTCGATCTCGTCCACCGTCAACCCGCGGCGCCGCTGGAGGTGCAGCAAGATCCCCGGATTGATCGAGCCTGCGCGGGTGCCCATCATCAGGCCTTCCAGGGTCGTGAAGCCCATGGTCGTGGCGACGGCCGCGCCGCCTTGAACGGCCGCCGCGGAACAGCCGCCGCCCAGGTGGCAGCTCACGATGCGCAGCTCGGACAGTTCCCGCTCCAGCAACTCGGCGGCGCGGCGGGTGCAGTACTGGTGGCTGATCCCGTGGAAGCCGAACCGCCGCACGCCCCACTCCACGCACCATTGGTAAGGCAGCGGATAGACATACGCCCTGGGCGGCAGGCGGGCATAGAAGGCCGTGTCGAAGACGGCTACTTGCACTGCGCCGGGCAGGGCGGCTTCCGCGGCCTGGATCGCCTCCAGCGCGGGCGGATTGTGCAGCGGGGCCAACTCCGCCAGGCGGGCGATGCCCGCCTTCACCCGCCCGTCGATCCGCGTACTGCCGCCGAACTCGACCCCGCCGTGAACGACCCGATGTCCGACCACCTCGATGGCCGCCGCCGGCTCCGCCTGGCCGGCGTCAGCTTCCTCCAGCGCGCCAATCGCCAGTTGCGCGGCCGTTTGATCGTCCGCCGCGCTGACCGTCGCCCGCACCTGGCGGTCGGGCTCGGCGTGGAGCACGAGCTTGGCGTGCTGCCGGTCGCCGTCTGCCCAGTCGATCCCGCCCGAAGCCAATGCCCGGCGCGCCTCGGCGTCGAAGAGGCCGAACTTGAGGCTGCTCGATCCGGCGTTAAAGACCAGGATGCTCATCTCAATCGCCTACGGGGCTGGAGATCACGTCGATCGCCGGATGGCCGCCCTGGAAGTGCGCGGCGGCTATCTGGCGGAGCACGTCGAGCCACGTGGCGCCGTCCTTGTCCGGAGTGCTCGGTTGCGTCGCAGGATCCTGGATCTTCCGCAAGGCGCTCTCCTCGATCAGGACTACCCGTGGGCAGTCGTGCCAGGTCAGCTTGGAGGTGTCGGGCCGGGCAAGGCAGGCGACGAACTGCACGTAGCGGTACTCGGCTGAGCCGAGCTTCCGTCCGGCGTCGAAATAGGGACCGATCCGCACGCATTGCAGCAAAAGCGAGCTGGCCTGCATCCGCATCACCGTCCGCAAGTGCTCAGCCTCATGGGGTTCCTGCGGCAGGATCAGGTCCGGCGAGGGCCGCTTGTTCCAGTTGACGATCCGCTCGAAGAGCCGCTCGCCGAAGAGCACCGTGCGAAACACGCCCAGGGCGTCGTATTCCAAGCGGTTCTCGAAGAGGCCGAAGAGGATCACCTCGGTGTTCTCGAAGAACTGCCGCTTGATGATGTGGTGGTGCTCCCGGTAGAGCACCAGCCATTGCCGCACGTAGGGCAGCACCACGGCGCTGATGACCAGCGCCACCAGCGGGCCGACGAGTGGGAAAAAGGGTTTGACCTGGTCCAGTTGCATGATGCCGGCCAGTTTACCATCCGCCCGGCCATGTGACCACCCGGCGCCGGCAACAGCCTGCTTGCGGCTGGCGCGGCCGCTGAGTAGCATTGATGACTCTGGCTCTGTCCCGCAATCGTAGGGTGGGACAAGGCCGCCGTGGCGGCCGCCGGCCCACCATGAGCCGTCCGCATTGGTGGGCCGGCGCTCGCTTGCGCGAGCTTGTCCCACCCTACGCATCGTTGACGAATCGAAGAAACGAGGAGACCCACCATGAGACGTCCGCCGCGATGCAAGCTATGGCAATCAGCCGCCCTGACTGTCTTGGGACTGGCCCTGCTCGGACCGTTGGCCCGGGCGGCAGATGGGCCGCAGAGTTGGCCCAAGGTCACGCTGGCGGACCCGCAACAGGTCCAGTGGTCGGGGCGCTGGGCGAGGCCCTCCAGCGAGGCGTCGCCCGGTTGGCCGAGCCGCCCTATAGCGAGCCGTGGCTCTTGGCGGACGTCTCCTTCCAGGTCCAACGGATCTTCACCAACTATAGCGGCGACGTCTCGGGCCGGTTCCTCGAACTGGCCTCGCTCACCAGTCCCGCCGGCCGGCACACCCCGCCCACGCTCGATCCCGTGCAGGCGGCCATCAGCCGCTTTCAGAAGCCGGACGGCCACTTCGGCGCGGAAGTGGACCTCTCCAAGCCGCTGGTGAAGAACTCGCCGCCGATCCCCATGCTCTGGGGCAACGGCCGCTTGCTAGTGGGACTGGTGACGGCCGCCCGAGTGCTCCACGACCCGCAACTCCTGGCCTCGGCGCGGAAGCTGGGCGACTTCTACGTCAACACGGCCGAACAGCTCTGCTCGCCCGCCCGCGAGGCCGAGTATCACGCCAGCGGCACCTACGGCGAAGGCTATTGCTGCTGTTACTTCCCGGCCATCGAAGGGCTGGCGATGCTCTACCGCGAGACCCACGACGACCGCTACCTCAAGATGGCCCGGCGGATGGCCGACTTTTTCCGCAAGTTCGATGCCCTGCCCATCGACCACAGCCACGGCAACCTCTGCGCCTGGCGGGGAATCCTCGAACTCTACGAGATCACCGGAGAGCGCGACTACCTGAAGCGCGCCCGGGCCAAGTGGGACGCGGCCCTAAGCGGCGGCTACGTCTGGCCGACCGGCGGCATCGGCGAGCATTGGTACCTCAACTTCGGCATCGACGAGGGTTGCAGCGAGTCCGACTGGCTGCGGTTCTGTCTGGAACTCTGGCAGTACACCGGCGAAGGTTGCTACTTGGACGTTGCCGAGCGGCTGCTGCACAACCAGTACCTCGCCAACCAGTGCGCCAACGGCGGCTATGGGGCGAGGCACTTCGAGGGCCAGGCCAGTGGGCCGACCACCGTAATGCCGCAGTTGGACGAGTGGAACTTCTGCTGCAACTTCCACGGCCCGCTGGGGTTGTTCTACACCAAGAGTTACCTGGCGGCCGGCTCGGACAAGGGGGTGATGGTCAATTTCCCGGAGGATTTTTCAGCCCCCGTCAAATGCGGCGGACAGACTTGGCAGGTAACCGTCCATAGCAAGCCGCATTACGTGCGAGGGGGGGTGGACCTTAATATCGAGTTGTTTCCATGCGGGGCCGCCGGTCCGGTTCGCACGACGCTCCTGGTCCGCCGCCCCGGCTGGGCGGACCGGTTCGACGTAGACGGTTTGGGGAACGTCGTACGCGGGGCGCTCACGGGTGACTATGTTTCGATCGACGCGAATTTCAAGGCGGGCAAGCCGGTCACGGTGCGCTTCGGTAACTCGCTTGTGACGGAGGGGCGGCGATTTCACACCCGTGTGCCGGAGAAAGGGAAGATCTCCCGGCTGCCCGAAGTGACACTGGTGGCCGGTCCCGAGGTTCTGTATGCCGCGGCGGCCGGCGTTTCCGGACGGCCCACACTGTTGGCCACCATCAACGCGGCCGGGCAACTGGCCTTGCCGGCGGAGGGCGTGACGGTCTTGCTGCCCCGAATCGAGGCCACGCGGCATGAGATTGCCTGCGCACTGGAGTCGGCCCGGCCGGTGGTCTTGCAACCCTGGCCGCGGAAGGCGTCGGCACGTCGCCAGACTTTTGTCTACGATCTGGTGGTGGTTCCGACCCAGGAGCTTCCCGCAGCGAGGTTGGACTCCTTCGTCAAGCGGGCCAAAGAGGCGGTCGCCGGTCATGCCGGAGCAATCTTCGGCGAGGACTTGGAGAAGAAGCCGGAAGTCTGGCTGCCGGCCTCGGACTGGAAGTTCACGCCCGAGGGACTGCTGGCCCGCGGGGGCGATATCGGCTTATTGGACGGCGAGGGCTACGCCGACTACCGCTTCGACTTTGAGATGGTGCTGCCCAAGGAGGGCGAGGGGATCACGGGTTGGGTCGTCCGGGCGGGGAGTGAGAGCGACTGCCTGATGTTCCAGCTCCAGTCGGCCGACAGCCCGTTCAAGGCGCCCGAGTTCAAGACGCGGCCCAACACGCTCCGCCCGCACACGCGGCGCAACGGGCAATGGACGGTGCTGGAGCCCGTGCCGCTCGCCAAGGAGGTCCGCCGCGGCGAGTCGCACCACGTTACGGTCGAGTGCCGCGGGGAGGAGATCGCAGTGGCCCTGGACGGGCAGTCGATCTATCGGCAGAAGATCCCGGGCTGGTCCGGCGGCACGGTGGGCTTCCGCGCGTCCGGTCCGGCCGAGCAAGGCCTTTTCCGCCATATTCGCCTGGAACGGCTGTAGGAGCCGGAGGGCCACCGACAAGTTCGTTCAAAGACAGGAAGATGAGGGACAGGAAAACAAGAGTCAAGAATGGGACTTTTCATCCCGTTTTTTTTTCCTCCATCTTCCTGTCGCGCATTTTCCTGTCTTCTCCCGTTCGTTGTTCGAGGCGTCATAGCGATGGGTGCCCAATTTCCTGACGAGCTTTCGGCCCGGCTCTATCGGGCGGGGACGATCGCGGTGCTGGTGGTGGACCGCGTGGAGGATGCCGTGCCGCTGGCCCGATCGCTGCTGGCCGGCGGGGTCGACGTGATGGAGCTCACGCTGCGGACGCCCGCGGCCATCGACGCGCTGCGGTGCATCCGCGCGGAAGTGCCGCAGATGGCGGCCGGCATCGGCACGATTCTCCAACCGCAGCAGGTCCGCGACGCGTCCGCCGCCGGCGCGGCCTTCGGCGTGGCCCCGGGGATGAACCCGCGGGTGGTGGCCGAGGCCCGGCGGCTGGGGCTGCCCTTTGCGCCGGGGATCGTCACCCCGTCGGACATCGAGCAGGCGTTGGAGTGCGACTGCCGGCTGCTGAAGTTCTTTCCCGCCGAGCCTGCGGGCGGGCTGCGTTATCTCAAGGCGATCGCCGCGCCTTACGCCCATGCCGAGATCCGCTATATTCCGCTGGGCGGCCTGACCCTGGACGACCTCGAACGTTACCTGGCCGATCCCCTGGTCCACGCGGTGGGCGGTTCCTGGCTCGCTCCGCGCGGGCTGATCCAAAGCCGCGACTGGCCGCAGATCACCGAAAACGCCCGACGTGCCGCGGAGATTGTGCGGAAGGTGAGGGGATGACAGGAAAATGAGGGACAGGAAGATGCTACTGGAGGGTCTTGAATTGGACAACGGGGCGAGTGATGTTGATCCATTGGATCGCCCGAAGGGAGGTGTGCGCCAGAAAGCGGTGGGCGTGACACTCGAAATCCGATAGGTTGGCCGCATCGAGGGCTGTGATTTTCAAGGCGGTCGAGGGGTCGGCGAGACGGATTTTTTGCACCCCGAGGTGGCGCTCCTGGGCGCGAATCTCGATCTCGGTCAGCGGTTCCGCACTTCGGCCGCAGAAATGCGTGGCCGCTTCCTCGTACAGCCCAAGATCGAGGGACGTACCCCAGTCGCAAAGCGCCGTCAACATCCGCTCCTTCAAATGGCCTCCCTCGCTGTCGATCCAGTGCTCGTCAAGCACCTCGAACGCGGTCCTGTCGCGGCGCGCCAGGACGTTGTTGACGAACTCGTGCGATACGCGCTCCGGACGAAGGTTCACGAGCTTACCGTGGGGCACGTCCGCTAAGAAAAGATAATGCATCAATTGGCTGCGGTGGCGCTGGGCCAACGTCTCCACCGTCTTGAGCTCAAAGATCGCCCCGCCGTTGACCAGCAGGTCGATATAGTAGATTTTGCAGAAGTCGTCGAACGTCACGTGGATCGGCACCTCGATTTGGGCCCCAGCCACGCGAAAGGCGATTTCGCGCTGATAGATCTTCTCCTCGAAGAACCGGCCGAGCTCGTGGTGGACACCAAAGATATGGCGCATCGTCTCAAAGACCGCCTCGCCGAACTCGCGATCGTCCAATCGGCGGAGCTGCGCCTACCCCAATCGGCATAGACGTTCTCCTTAAGAGACAGGAAGATGAGCGACAGGAAGATAAGAAGGCAGAGCTTCTCTTCCATCTTCCTGTCGCCCATTTTCCTGTCTCTTCCTTACCAGCGCAAGATGGCGGTGCCCCAGGTCAGGCCGGCGCCGAAGCCGCTGAGCAAGAGATTCTGGCCGCGCCGCACGCGGCCGGCCTGATAGGCCTCGTCGAGGGCCAAGGGGATGCTGGCTGAGGAGGTGTTGCCGTAGCGGTCGAGGTTGCAGAAGACCTTCTGGGGGTCGATGCCCAGCTCGCGGGCGGCGGCATTGATGATCCGCTGGTTGGCCTGGTGGAAGATCACCAGGTCGATGTCGTCCAGCGTCAGCGCGGAGTGGCTGAGGATTTCGCGGACCGTATCGCAGAGGATGCGGACGGCCCATTTGAAGATCGGCCGTCCGTCCATTTTCATGTAGTGCCGCCCATCGGCGCCGGCCTCGCGAGAGAAGGGCATGCGGGTGCCGCCCATCTCGCGCATCAACAGGTCGTTGCCCGACCCGTCGGCCCCGACGGCGAAGGAGACCAGCCCCTGCCGGTCGCCGCCCGGGGCCAAAAGCACGGCGCCGGCGGCGTCGCCGAACAAGGGGTAGGTGCGGACGTCTCTGGGGGTCCGCCACGCGCGAATTGCAGTCGGCGCCGATCACCAACACCAACTGGCTGCAACCGCTGGCCACATACTGCATCCCCGTCAAGAGGGCGAAGACGAAGCTCGTACAGGCGGCGTGGAGGTCCAAGGCGGGGCGCGGAGTCCCAGACGATCCTGCACCAGGCAGGCGGTGGCCGGCAGCAGCAGGTCGGGCGTGAAGGTGCCCAACAGCACCAGGTCGATCTCCCGAGGATCGACGCCCGACTGGTCGATCGAACGTTTGGCGGCCTCGACGGCCATGTCGCTGGTGGCCATGCCCGCCGGGCAATGACGCCGTTGGCGGATGCCCGTCCGTTGGAAGATCCAGTCCGCATCGTACCCCAACGCGGCGAGGTCTTCGTTGCCGACCACCAGGTCCGGGGCATAGCTTCCCAAGCCGACCACCTGCACTCCCAGCAGGCGGCCGAGCCGGGACCGCTTGGTCCGGTCGCTGATTTCGCTGGGTCGGGTAATGTCGCTGGTCATGGTTGCCCAACTTATTGTTTTACAGGCCCTTACCGGCGGTGGCAGGCGGCGACGTGGAAACTTGAAGCCTAAGGCTTTCAGGCGTCCGTCTCAAGAGGGAACGCCTATTTTTCTCGCACTGCCCCCACGAAGTAGTGGGGCGAGGAAATACGGCACTCGCGATAGAATCAACTCTCTAGCGGGGTGCAAGCAAGGTCGATTAGCGACTAAGTTAAGTCTTGCGATCCGCGAGATTGACCGTAAGGGGGTGTCGGCGAACACCGAGAGCAGAATGTGCGTGCTGGCGATTCAGTACAAGGCTGCGGCCGATGCGCCGATCTTGCTGGCGGAGAACCGGGAGGAATACCTGGACCGCCCCACGCAGCCGCCACGCATCCAGCCGGGACGCCCTCGGGTGCTCTGCGGCATTGACCGCAAGGCGGGGGGGACCTGGGTGGGTGTCAACCAGTACGGGCTCGTGGTGACCGTCGCCAATCGCCCCAAGTCGCCGGTCCCTGCCGAGCCCCGTTCCCGAGGGCTGCTTTGCCGCGAGCTGTTGGGACTGGAGTCGGCCAAGAAAGCGGCCAAGTACGCCGCCCGGGAGCTGGCCACGGGCGCCTATGCCGGGGCGTCCTACCTCTGCGCCGACGCCGAAAACGGACTGGTGGTCTACGGCGGCGAGACGATCGAAATCGTGGAGTTGACCCCGGGGCTGCACCTGCTGAGCAACGGCAACCTCAACGACTACAAGGACGAGCGCCAGGAATTTGCCCGCCGCATGCTGACCTTGCAGCGGCTGGACTCTGCGGTGGCCTTTCTGGCGGTGGCCAGCCGGACCTTCTCCCGCAAGCCGAACGCCTTCGGCCGCCGGGGCATGGTGATCACCGGCAGCGAGTTCGGCACCGTCTCGTCAACGTTGTTGGCGCTCACCGCGCGGCCGCAGCACGCGATTTACCAGTACGCCCCCGGGCCGCCTTCCGAATGTCCCTACGACGACCTCTCGCACCTTTTTCGGCAAGTGCTCTCGACCGATAGGAGTTAGGAGTTATGTCCCAACCTCGAGTCGGCATCTGGCTGATCGGCGCCAAGGGCGGCGTGGCGGTAACCACCATCGTGGGCCTCGGGGCGTTGAAACGAGGCCTGACGGCCGCCACGGGCCTGGTCAGCCAGCTTCCCGAGTTCGCCGGCCTGGGACTGGCCGGCTGGGACGATTTCGTCATTGCCGGCCACGAGATCCGCAACGTCCGCGTCGAGGCCGAAGCGATGAGGCTGGTGACCGAGAGCCGCGTGCTGAGCCCGGCGCTGGTCGAGGCCTGCCGCGAGGAGCTGGACGAGATCGACGGCCGCATACGGCCGGGGACGGTCCACCGAGTCGGGCCGACGATCCAGCGCCTGGCCGGCCCCGAGGTCCCCCGCGAGGAGTCGCCGCAGCGGATTATCGCCCGGTTGCAGGCCGACCTTCGCAGCTTTGTCGCTTCCCAGGGACTAGAGCACGTGGTGGTGGTGAACGTGGCCTCGACGGAGCCGCCGCTCGACCCGGCCTGCGTGCCATCGGCGTGGGCGGAGCTGGAGCGCCAGCTTTCCGACCCGGCGAAATGTTGCCTGCCGGCCAGCTCGCTGTATGCGATTGCCGCGCTGGACCTGGGCTGCTCCTACGTCAATTTCACCCCCTCGCTGGCTTCAGCTCCGCAGGCGATCGACGAGCTGTCCCGGCTGCGCGGCACGCGTCACATGGGCTGTGACGGCAAGACGGGCGAGACGCTGCTGAAAAGCACGCTGGCCCCCATGTTCCGGCAGCGCAACCTGCAGGTGATGAGCTGGGTCGGGCAGAACATTTTCGGCAACCTGGACGGCAAGGTGCTCGACGACCCGGTCAACAAGGCGGCCAAGGTCAAAAGCAAAGACCACTTGCTGGCCCAGATCCTCGGCTACCGCCCGCAGACCCTGGTCTCGATCGAGTACATCGAGAGCCTGGGCGATTGGAAGACGGCCTGGGACCATGTCCACTTCCAGGGCTTTCTGGGCACGCCGATGATCCTGCAGCTCATCTGGCAGGGGTGCGACTCGCTGCTGGCGGCGCCGCTGGTGATCGACCTGGTCCGCTTCACCGAGTTGGCCTGGCGGCGGGGAGAGACGGGCCAACTGCGGTTTTTGGCCAGTTTCTTCAAGAGCCCTTACGGGGTGGAAGAACAGGGGTTCCTCCGCCAATTCCAGATGCTGGAGGAGTGGGCGGCGGCGCGACGCCGTTGACGAAACCCCTTGAGGGGTGTTACAGTTATGACAATTCGACTGGCGACCGGCTGAAGCCGGCACTACGAACTCGAACCCCTCAGGATAAGGAGCCGTGTTGGCTAAGCCACACGATACAACGGACCCGATCGTCGGCCCATCGGGTAGTCCCACGCCAAAGCCGGGCCGTCGGCGTCGACGCTCGCGGGGAGGCCGGCAGCGGGGGCCGGCCGGAACAGGTCCGGAGCGGGAGCCGGCTGGAACGGGCCCGGAGCCGATTGCGGACCCCGAGCCGTCGCCCACCCCGCCCGCCCCGCAGGCAGAACAGGATCAGCAACCGGCCGCCAAGCGGTCTGTGGCTGCCGCCCAGGCGGAGCAGCCGGCCAGCAAGTCGCCCAAGCCTGCGGCCGCTCCAACGCCCCGTCCGTCCGGCGGCGAGACGGAGAAGCCGCCGGCGCGGCGGAAGAAGTTTCCCGGCAAGTTCGCCGAGCTGCCCGTCTCGGACCGCATGTTGGCGGCCCTGGAGGCCGCCGAGTACTTCGATCCCACGCCCGTGCAAGAGGGCCTGATCCCGAGGGTTCTGGCGGGCGTGGACGTGATGGCCCAGGCGCGCACGGGAACCGGCAAGACGGCGGCCTTCGGCATCCCGATCCTGGAGATGCTGGACGAGGATGAGGAACGCGCCCGGCCGCAGGCCCTGGTGATGGCGCCCACGCGCGAGCTGGCCGTCCAGGTCCGCGACGAGATCGGAAAGCTGGCCGCGGGGCGCGAGGTGTCGGTCGTCGCCGTCTACGGCGGCAAGCCGATCCGCAAGCAGACCGAGCAACTCCGCGACGGGGCCGACATCGTCGTGGGCACGCCGGGCCGGATCCTCGACCACCTGGGCCGCGGCACGCTGGTCCTGGGCCAGTTGCGGTTCGTGGTCCTCGACGAGGCCGACCGCATGTTGGACATCGGCTTCCGGCCGGACATCGAGAAGATCCTCCGCCGCTGTCCCCGCGCGCGGCAGACGTTGCTGTTAAGCGCCACCATCCCGCCGCCGGTGGCCCGGCTGGCGCAGCAGTACATGCGCGATCCGGAGTCGCTGAACTTCTCCACCAAGGACCTGGACGTTGAGACCATCGAGCAGTTCTACTTCACCGTCGATCCGGAGAACAAGTTCGACCTCTTGCTGGCCCTCATGAATCGCGAACAGCCGCGGCAGGCGATCATCTTCTGCCGCACCAAGCGGGGCACCGAGAAGGTCCACCTGCGGCTGTCGAAACACCTCCAGGGCGTGACCACAATCCACGGCGACCTGCCGCAGAAGAGCCGCGACCGGGCCATGGAGCAGTTCCGCAGCGGCCGCATCCGCTACCTGGTGGCCACCGACGTGGTGGGCCGCGGGATCGACGTGACCAACATCTCGCACATCATCAACTACGACATCCCGCAGTTCTGCGACGACTATATCCACCGTGTGGGCCGCGCCGGGCGGATGGGCCGCGAGGGCGTGGCCTACACCTTCGTCTCGCCCGAGGAGGGCAGCGAGCTGACGCGGATCGAAGTCCGCATCAACCACCTGCTCACGCGGGCGGAGATGCCCGGCTTCGTGGCCTTCGCCAAGCCCGAGGCGGTCGAGACCGCGGAGGAGCCGGCCGCCAAGCCGCCGCCACGCCCGATCTTCGGCCGTCCCCATCGCCGCATCCGCCGGGCACTGTAAGCTCTGCTATCGGGGCAACCCGCGGATCAGCTCGCGGAACGAGCGGACCAGGACCCTCTCGCTCTCCACGTTCAGCCGTTCCAAGATTCGGGCCACCTCGTCCAGGGGAATCCCCGGCAAACAGACACTCGCGGCCCCGGCCAGGTACCGCCGCTCCGGCCCCAGCGTGTAGACCTCAATCCGTTGCCCATCATACCGCCATACCTCGGGCACGCCGAAGGCGGCGTATAACGCCAGCTTGCCGAGGGAACTGCGGCTGACGTCAACCTCCACGGCCAGGTCCGGCGGCGGGTCGAGGGAGAAATCCAACTCGGTCTTGCCTCGCATGAGCGATTCGTGCCGGATGTAGTAGCAGTCGTCCGGCTCCAAGCCCTTCTGAAGTTCCTCGCGCCGGACGGTCATTGTCCCGCAAGTCGCAACGTCGATGTTCCGCTCCTCCGTCCACGCGAAAATGAGTCGGTCAATGAGCCGGCTGAACCGCTCGTGCAAGCTAGACGGCGACATCATTTCCAGGTTCCCCTCGTCGAACGTCATGCGGACGTTATACATTTCTGGAACGTCGCGCAACTCCTGGTACACCCTCCAGGAGATGCCTCGGAGCACGAATCGCTGCGACGACGCCGGTAGCTCGACTGTGGTCATGGTTTGGGGCCCTACCGCAAGAAGTCGAAAATGTCCTCGTCGGAATCGGCCGGCTTGGAACTCCCCGCAGCCGCGGTGGGGTTCGCAGTGGCGGCTGCCTCGACGGGTGGCGCCGCGGCCGTCTCCGCCGAAGCCTGACCGGCCGGTCCCTGGGCTGCTTTTGCGGCTTCCTGGCCGGCGTGGTCGGATGCCGCTTGCGGCCCGGTCTCCACCCCGTCTGCGCGGTCCGGCCCCAAGGCACTGGAATCGGGCGTTTCCGTCGCGGCGGGGGCCAATTCGGGGGCCGGCTCGCGCTGCGGCTGCGCCTCATCGTGCTGCGGCGCAATGTCCGTGGCTAGAAAATCCAGGGTCATGGCGTCGGGGAACTCCGGTGCCGCCGCTTGTGCTTGGTCCGCCGGCGGAGGAGCGCCCACCGGCCCTGCGTACTCGTAGTCCACGCGGAAGGTCAACGGCCCGACGGTGAATTGCGACTGCGGGTAGAGGTCGGCTTCGGTGATCTTCTCCTCGCCGATGAACGTGCCGTTGAGCGAGCCGAGATCGCGGATCTTCAGCAGGCCGTCGACCTCGAAGAGCCGGCAGTGCTGACGGCTGATCATGGGATGCGCCACGGTCAGGTCGGCCTCGCGGCTGCGGCCGATGACGGTGGGGAGCTTCAGAGAGATCGGGCCCTTGTTGGCCTTCCCTCCGACAATGACCAACTTGGCATCCATCGAGAACTCACACTCCGATCGAAGGCCGGGTGAAGGCGGGCGGGGCGGGACGACTCGGCGGCCGCAACCGTCTATGATAGTCAAAGGGCCCTCTCCCCGCAACGGCCCTTACGCTGGAGGGGGTCATCCGGTACGATTCCTGGTGTGCCGCCGCCTTAACCGGGCGGCCCGAATCGGCTAGCAGAGGTCACGTTTGAGGGAGGCGACTACCCATTAGCACGGCGAGTTGTTGTCTGATCACCCTCGGCTGTCCCAAGAATCTCGTGGACAGCGAACGGATGCTGGGCCTGCTGAAGCTCGAGGGCTACCAGCTTGTCCGGGAGCCGGAAGGAGCCGATTTCGTGGTGGTCAACACCTGCGGATTCATCCACGCGGCCCGGCAGGAGTCGCTCCAGACGATCCGCGAGATGGTTAAACTGAAAAAACGCGGCAAACTGGGGGGAGTTATTGTCGCCGGATGCCTTGCTGAGCGGGATAAAATGTCGCTCTTGGAGCAGTGTCCAGGCATTGATCAGGTTATCGGACTGTTCAGCCGGGAGGAGATTGCCCGGTCGGCGGACCGGGTTTTGGGCCGATTGACCGAGCAGCGGGCCATCTTCCGTCCGGCGACCGCCAAGCCGCTTCCGGATGGCGACCGGCTAAGGATCACCCCCCGTCATTTGGCCTATCTGAAGATCTCGGAAGGCTGCGACCGGCTCTGCACCTTCTGCTCGATCCCCACAATGAGGGGTAAACATGCCAGCAAGCCGTTGGAGGAGGTCGTTGCCGAGGCCCGGCAGTTGGCCCGGGATGGTGTCCGCGAGTTGAACGTCGTGGCTCAAGACACCACCTATTACGGCCTGGATCTCTACGGTGAGCCGCGGCTGGCGGAGCTTCTGGTCGAGTTGCAGCAGGTCGAAGGGTTGGAGTGGATCCGGCTGATGTATCTCTATCCGATGTACTTCACCGAGCCGTTGATCGACGTCCTGGCTGCTAGCCGGAAAATCCTTCCCTACCTCGACTTGCCGTTGCAGCACATCAACGACCAGATGCTGCGGCGGATGAATCGCCGCGTGGACCGGGCTGAAACGGAGCAGCTCATCGCCCGGCTCCGGGAGCGGATCGAAGGGCTCGCGTTGCGGACGACGATGATCACCGGGTTTCCGGGCGAGACCGAGTCGCAGTTTGAGGAGTTGGTCGACTTCGTTCGCACGCAGCGTTTCGAGCGGTTGGGGGCCTTTGTCTATTCGCGCGAGCCGGGAACGCCGGCCGATCGGCTGGACGGGCATCTCCCGGAAAAGGTCAAGCGGGCTCGGCGGCAGCGTCTGCTCGCCGTGCAGCAGGAGATCGCCTTTGCCTGGAATGCGGCGAAAGTCAGCCAGCCCTTGGACGTTCTGATTGACGGTTATGTGCCCGACGCGGAAGACGCCTACCTGGGACGCAGCTACGCCGATGCCCCGGAGATTGACGGGTCGGTCTATGTGACCGGTGAGAACCTGGCTCCGGGTCGGATCGTCCCCTGTGAGGTCGTGGCTTTTCGCGACTATGATTTGGTGGCCGTCGCGGTCGGTCCGCCGCGATAGCCGGCAAAATCGAGGGAAATGAGTACCCCAGCTATGAAGCGGCAGCGGCGGCGGGCGAAAATCTTCAATCTGCCGAACCTGTTGACCGGCTCGCGGCTGATTCTGGCGGTGGTGATGTTCGTTCTGATCGGCACGGAGCATTACCTGGCGAGCACGGTGCTGTTTGTGATCGCCGCCAGCACGGACTGGCTCGATGGCTACTACGCGCGGAAATACGGCCAGGTGACCACCTTTGGCCGGATCTTGGACCCATTCGCCGACAAGGTGATCATCTGCGGCACCTTCATTCTCGTCTCGGCGATTCCGCAGATGCAGGCCACTCCCGCTGGCTTGCGGAGTTGGATGGTGGTGGTCTTGGTGGGGCGGGAGCTACTGGTGACGGCCTTGCGAAGTTTCATCGAGGAGCGGGGGGGCGATTTTTCGGCCAACCTTTCCGGCAAGTTGAAGATGGTTTTCCAGTGCGTGGCTGCGAGCGTGTGCCTGTTCTATCTGGACTACCCGGTCAAGGCGGCGATGGGGCCGTGGCAGATCCCGTCGCAGGCCCCGGCGTGGGTCTGGTACTTGATGGTGGTCTCGATCTGGTCGACGCTGGCGATCACGATCTACTCCGGCCTGATCTATATCTTCGTGGCCATGCGGCTTTTGCGGCGGCATTAAGCGATGCACGATCTCACGGCGGCACAGTCGACGATCTCGTTGCTGGTGATCTGGACCGCGCTGTCGGTCTTGGCGGGTTGGCGGCTGCTGGCCCGGGTGCCCTGGGAGCCGCGCCGTCCGGTGCCGTGGAACCTGCTGGACGTGCTGGTCGTGCTGGGGGCCTACGTGCTGTTGTTCGGGACGTTGGTCTTCGCCGCCCGCTGGGGATTGGGGATTCCGGTCGGCACGGGAAGCGAGTCCCCGGCCGGCGGTTCACAGGCCGCTGGCGCCGTCGGCGAGGACCACGCAGCGGCTGGCGGGAAGAACCGCCAAGATCCGTTGGCGAAAGAGGAGACGGCGATGAATCCCTTGCTGGTGGCGCTGGTTCGGCGTCACCAACCGGGGACGTTGCTGCTTTGCGGTTTCGCGGCACTGCTGGCGGCGCCGTTGTTCGAGGAGTTTGTCTTCCGATTGCTGTTGCAGGGCTGGCTGGAGGCCGTCGAGGGCCGCCGGCGGAGGCGGTTGCGACTGCTGCGGCGGCTGTGGCCCGGTCTGCTGCCGGTGCTGCTGGCGTCGGCCCTGTTTGCGGCGGCGCACTTCCGCCGGGCGGCCCCGCCGCCGGAAAACGTTGACGCCTTGCTGTCGCTATTTGTTCTCAACGGCGTGGCCGAGATGCTGACCGTAGCGTTTGCCATAGCTTATCTTCGACTTCGCACGGGGGCCACAGCGGCGGACTTGGGATTCATTGCCGAAAAGCTGCCGCGGGACCTGGTCGTGGGACTGGCGGCGGTCGTCTTCTGCATCCCGCTGTTGTACTCCGTTCAGTTGGCTGCGCCGAGCATCCTTCCCAAGACGGTCGCCCCCGATCCGGTCACGCTGTTTTTCTTTGCCGCCGTGATGGGGATCATTTATTTCCGCACTCATCGCGTCGTTCCCTCGATCGTGATGCACGTCGCCTTCAACGCCCTGAACCTGGCGGCGGCCTGGTATCTGTTTAGGCAGTAGGACTTGCCCTATAATCCGCATTTTGCCTTCGGCTCATCAAGGAGACGTTGCTATGGCGCTCGGCTTCGCCATTGTCGGCTGCGGGATGATCGCGGACTTTCACGCCCGGGCGATCCACGAGGTTCGCGGGGCGAAGTTGGCGGCCTGCTACGACGCCGTTCCGGCCGCAGCCGACCGGCTGGCGGCGCAGAGCGGCGCCAGGGCCTACCACGACTTGGACGCCATGCTGGCCGACCCGGCGGTCAGCGTGGTCACCGTGGCCACGCCCAGCGGGGCCCACCTGGAGCCGGCCGTGAAAGCCGCGCGGGCGGGCAAGCACGTGATCGTCGAGAAGCCCTTGGAGATCACGCTGGACCGCTGCGACAAGATCATCGACGCCTGCCGGCGCAGGCGTGGTGCTCTCGACGATCTTTCCCTCCCGCTTCCACGATTCCAGCCGGCAGTTGAAGCGGGCGGTGGACCAGCGGCGGTTCGGGCGGCTGGTGCTGGGCGACGCTTACGTCAAGTGGTTCCGGCCCCAATCCTATTACGACAGCGGCGCCTGGCGGGGCACCTGGGAGTTGGACGGCGGCGGGGCCCTGATGAACCAGGCGATTCATAGCGTCGACCTGTTGGCCTGGCTGATGGGGCCGGTGGTCGAGATTCGCGGGCAGTTCGGCCTGTTGGCCCACCAAAGGATCGACGTGGAAGACGTGGCCCTGGCCACCCTGCGGTTCGCCAACGGGGCCCTGGGCGTGATCGAGGCCAGCACGGCGGTCTTCCCCGGCTACCTGAAGCGGATCGAGCTGCACGGCTCGCAGGGCTCCGCGGCGATGGAAGAGGAAGACCTGGTGAAATGGGATTTCGCCGTCGCCAGGCCCAAGGACGCCGCGATCCGGGCGAAGATGGACGGCCGGGTCAGCGGAGGCGGCGGGGCGGCCGATCCCAAGGCCATCGGTCATCACGGTCACGCCCGGCAGTTCCAGGACGTGGTCCAGGCGATTCGTCGCGGCGTCTCGCCGTCCATCGACGGCCACGAAGGGCGCCGCGCCGTGGAGATCATCCTAGGGATCTACAAGGCGGCCGAATCGGGCCGGAGCGTAACACTGCCGCTGCCCAGGGACCCTACGCTCAAAGCTCGCAAGCAGGGCGTCCCCATCGACAGTGCGGCGAAGAAGGCTTAGAATTCCCGGCACGCCCAGAATGTAGGGTGGGCTTCAGCCCGCCACGACGACCGTCCAATCCTGCCTTGCACCCCTAGCGTTCGCGGCAGCACGTCGTGAAGGCGGGCTAAAGTCCACCCTACGTCGACGCCTGCTTTTCGAGGAGCCGTTTCATGTTCGGCCGATGGTCTGATCGCGTGTTGCCGTCGATTCTTGCTCTGGCTCTGGCGCCGATCGCTGCCGCCGTGGCCGCGGATGCGGAGCGCCGGCTACAGGTGCCTTCCCCGGAAAGCCAATTGGAGGCGATGAAACTCGTCAAGCAACTTTACGGCCGCGAGCTCGGGGAGGCAAGTAGCGCGGACCAGAAGCGGGACTTGGCGAAAAAACTCCTCACAGCAGCGAGGGAGACCAACGATGACCCAACGAGCCGCTACGCATTGTTGAAAACTGCTCGGAACGTGGCGACGCTTGCGGGCGACGGCGAGCTTGCCCTTCGCGCGGTAGATGTGATGGGGGCAGCATATCAGACCGACCTCTTCACCATGCAAGTCGACGTATTGCTCAAGTCAGCCGATGCGCCGACTCCCGGCTACGGTCCGGCGACTGCCGACGCTGCGTTGGTTCTGATCAAAGAGGCTGCCGCCAGGGATGATTACAAGCTAGCGAAACAACTCGCCAAGGTCACCCTGGAGCTGGCCCAGAGGACCAACGACAGCGAATTGGAAAAGCGGCTGAGATTTCGCTCGGAAGAACTGGAACAGATGGCCGCGGAGTACAAGGATTACCAGGAAGCAATGGCAACGCTTGCCAAGAAGCCGGACGACCCGGAGGCGAATCGTGTCGCAGGCGAGTATCTATGTCTTGTCAAAGGGGACTGGGCTCGCGGGCTTCACATGCTGGCAACATCGGATGACGGAAAGTACGCCTGGCTGGCAGCCAAGGAACTCAAGAAGATCACAGAGCCGGCCGAACAGGTCACGCAGGGCGACGGGTGGTGGAACCTGGCGGAGAACAACAAAGGAGCCTCACAGCAGCAACTCCGTTTTCATGCGGTCTATTGGTACCGAAAAGCGATTCCCCAGTTGACCGGGCTGTTGCGTGAGAAGGTGCAACAGCGTCTAGCGCAGGCGGGCGAGGCGGAGACTAAGGCTTCTCGGTGGTCTGATCGCTGGCCTGGAGAATCCCTTCGCCGGCCGCACCGGTTTGGCCAAGCAGTCGCTTCTGGAGATGGGCGGCGGCAACGCCGAGAGCGAGCGCGCCGTGGCCGCGGCGCTTGCCTGGCTGGCCCGGCACCAGAATATCGACGGGAGCTGGTCCATTGACTACCACGCCCGCTGCCGCGGCCCGGGTTGCACCGGACCAGGCTCCGCCAACGCCCCCGGCGCGGCCACCGCCTTCGGCCTGCTGCCCTTCCTCGCCGCCGGCCAGACCCACGAGACGAAGGGCCCCTACAGGAACAACATCTACCAAGGTATCACCTGGATGATCTCGCACCAGTTGCCGACCGGCGACCTGTCGTTCACCGGGGGGCAGACGCAGATGTATTCCCACGGCCTGGCGACGATCATGCTCTGCGAGGCCTACGGCATGAGCCACGACAGGCGGCTGGAGGCCCCGGCCAAAGCCGCGCTACACTTCATCGAGACCTGCCAGGACCAGCAGACCGGCGGCTGGTGGTACACCTTTAAGCAGCCGGGCGGCGATACGTCGGTCTTCGGCTGGCAGTTGATGGCGTTGAAAAGCGGCACGATGGCCGGGTTGGTTCCCAACCATGCGTGCTTCGACTTGGCGAAGAAATGGCTCGATTCGGTGGGCAAGGGAACTGCCAAGGGCCTCTTCTCCTACCAGCCCCCCAGGGAGTCTTCGGACACCATGACCGCCGTGGGCTTGCTCGGCACGCAATACCTGGGGGCCGGCCCCGGCGACCCGCGGATCGCCGAGGGCGAAAAGTTCCTCATGGCCAACCTGCCCAACGCCAGTAACGGCAAGGTCTATTACTGGTACTATGCCACGCAGGTCATGCACAACCTTCCCGGTCCCGACTGGGACAAGTGGAACCGGCAGATGCGGACGGTGCTGATCAAGAGCCAGTGCGGGAACACCGGCTGTGCCAACGGAAGCTGGGACCCCCAGGTGGGGATGCCTGAATGGGCGGCACAAGGCGGGCGGCTGATGATGACCAGCATGGCCGCGCTGACCCTGGAGGTTTACTACCGATACCCGCCAGTCAACCCGCAAAGGTAGGGTGGGTCGAGCGGAGCGAGCCCCATAGGCGCAGTTAAGGAAATTGGTCTTTCAATAAAACGGGGAAGTCCTTAAACCAGGCGAGGTTAGGCAAACCGACCTGGAAGAAGGAGCTTCCCTATGGAGATCGTAACGCAAGTCACGGAGTTGTTGCAAGGGTTGTTTGAGGAACCGATGGACGTGCTGGCGCGAGAAACCGGGTGTGTGAAGCGGGAACGCAAGTTCTCGGGCTCGACGCTGCTGTCCACGCTGGTGCTGACCGTGCTACAAAACCCTAAGCCTAAGCCGCGGGACTATCAAATCACGGCCGCGCAGCTCGGCGTGGACGTGACGGAAAACGCGATTCCCCAACGTTTTACCCCCGAGTTGGTGCAGTTTCTTCAAAGGGCTATGCATCGCCTACTGGACCATGTGTTGACGGCCGACGCGCCTCCCATCAAGCTTCTGGAGCGTTTCGCGGAGGTTGCGATCGGTGATAGCACCACGGTCACCTTGCCCGACGACTACGCGGAGCAGTTTCCCGGCTGTGGCGGTACTCACGGCAGCGGAAAAGCGGCGTTGAAGATCCAAGTGCTCTGGGAGTTGCGTCACGGCCGTTTGCAGGTGCTGCTGGAGCCGGGTCGGGCGAGCGACGCCAAGAGTCCCATCACGGAAGTCCCTTTGCCCGCGGGCAGCCTGTCGATCTTCGACTTGGGCTATTTTTCCCTTGAGCGATTCGAGCGTGTGGGGCAAGCGCAGGGCTATTGGCTGTCGCGGTTGCAGCACGGCACGACGGTCTTGGAAGGGGCAGGAAAACCGTTTGCGTTGCAGAGGTTCCTCGCCAAGAAGGCCCAGCACGGCGTGGTCGATGTGCGTGTACGACTCGGCGAAAAACGGCTGCCGTGCCGGCTGGTGGCCGTGCGGGTCTCGCCGGAAATCGCCGCGCGGCGACGCCAGAAAATCCGCGAAAAAGCCCGCGATCACGGCCGCGAGCCCTCGCAGGAGTATCTGGCACTCCAGGAGTGGACGATCTTCGTCAGCAACTGCCCGCGGTCGCTGCTGAAGTGGAAGGAAATCGTCGTGCTCTACCGGGCGCGTTGGCAGATTGAACGTCTGTTCAAGCTCTGGAAATCCTACAATCATTTGGCCGACCGCGAGGCCGCGGCCCCGGCGGCAGAGCAACTGGCGAAGGTGTATGTGAGACTCATCGCGGTCATCATCCAACACGGCATCCTGATGATGGCCGTCTGGCTCGATGGCCGGCGAAGCCTGTGGCGTGCTGCGGCGAGTCTGCCACACTGGATCGGACAGTGGATCGCCGTGATCGACGACCCGCCCAAACTCCGGCGGGTCCTCGAACGCAGCCGTCAATCCCTGGCCAAAGCGGCCCGAGTCAGCTTTCGACGAAAACATCCAAGTTGTTTCCAACTCCTGAACAATCCAGAACTTCTGGAATACAAAGTTGCTTAACTGCGCCCTATGGGGTCGAGCGGAGCGAGCCCCACCATAACAGCGATTTCGCCCGAAAAATGGTGGGGCTCGCTCCGCTCGACCCACCTACCTTCGGCAAAGGTAAGCCGCTCTTGGCGCAGGCGGCCCGTTTATGGGAAAATGCCGGCCGATCTGGCCCCATTCTCCAGGGAGGGAGGTCTTGTGCGTCGCGGCAGCCTTTGGGATTACCTGATCTACGTGCTGGTCCGGCTCTTGATCTGCCTGGCCCAGGCCATCGACATCGAAACGTGCCAAGGGATAATCCGGGGATTGGCCTGGATCATGGCCGAAGTGCTGCGGGTCCGCGGCCAGGTGGTCGAGGACAATCTTCGCCACGCTTTTCCCCAGCAGACCGTGCTCCAGCGGCGGGCGCTGGTGCGACGGATGTGGGAACATCTTCTGCTGATGGTCCTGGAGGTCGCCCATGCCGGCCGCAAGATCCACGAGACCAACTGGCGGGATTACATCGAGTTGGACCATGGAAACGTGGCGCCGATGGTCGAGCTGCTGTTGAGCGATCGGCCGAAGCTCATGGTTTCCGGCCATTTCGGCAACTTCGAGGTCGCGGGCTACATGTTCGGAGTTCTCGGCTTTCCGACCTATGCGGTCGCCCGCAATCTCGACAATCCCTACTTGCACGACTTCGTTACCCGGTTCCGCGGGATGACGGGCCAGCACATGATTCCCAAGAAGGACTACGAGAAGGTCCTCAAGGTGCTGGCCGGCGGCGGCGTGGTGGCCATCCTGGGCGACCAGTATGCGGGCGACAAGGGCTGCTGGGTAAACTTCTTCGGCCGGCCGGCCTCGACCCACAAGGCGATCGCCGTGTTGGCCCTGGAGCACGAGGCTTCGTTGACGGTGGCCTACGCCCGGCGGCTGGGGCGCCCGCTGCATTTCGAGATGGTGCTCCACGCGATGGCCGATCCTTGTGCGCCAGGCCAGCCGGTGGGCAGCATCTTCGAGTTGACGCAATGGTACGCCAACCGGCTGGAAGAGGTCGTGCGGTTGGCCCCCGAGCAATACTGGTGGGTCCATCGCCGCTGGAAACAGCGCGGCCCGGCGCGGCGAAAGCGCAAGGCGGCCTGAGAAGAGAGTGGCTAGTGGTCAGTGGCTAGTGGTCAGAGTGTAGCGTTGCTAGCCACTGACCACTGAGAGCCTGTGAATCAAATGCGTTTTTCCGCCCCTTCGGCTGCGTTCCCTCACAAGGCTCGTCCGACAGCTTTTTCGCGTCGAGCGGGATCGCCTCGTAGGCCGCCGATCCCAGCGGGCCGGTTGAGACGGGACGCCGGTCGGATCGGCAAACTGCCTAGCTTGTGTTGTTTTCTCGTTTCATCATCTTCAACTGCCTCACAGCACCCCTTGGGCCGCCACAGTGCGCAGTGTGACCGCCCGCATCAGGTTATGGGCCAAGACGTACCACAAGACCACGGCCTTCACTTTCCGCAGGCCGCGGACCAGAAACCGCTGCAAGCCCCGGTTGCGGGCCAAGGCATTGACACACTCGGCTGTCGCCGCCCGTTGCCGGTAAATGGTCTTCGCCTCGTCCGTGGCCATCCGCTGCCGCCACCGGGCCACCGCCGGGGTGTCGTCCGGGCGGGGAGTATGGGCATCCCGCGCGGGGTCCTTCGACTTTTGCACCGGGGCATACACCGTCGTTCCGCCCTGTTCTACGCGCTCAATGTCTTCCTTCTTCACGAATCCCCCGTCCACCAATGCTTCGTCGGGAACCCGTTGGTAACGCTCCTGGTGTTGGTCGACCATCGGCGCCATTTGCCCTTGATCGCCGCCGGAGTTTGTCACGTCCGCGCCGGTAATGATCTGCGAACCCGTGGCCGTCGCCAGTTCGACGTTGAACGCCGGACGATATCCGCCATCGCCCATCTTCATCACGCGGGCCTCGGCATCGGTGGTCGAGGCGCGGGCCTTTTCGCGGTCTTTGGCCTTCTTGCTCTCCTCGATCTTCGGCAATTGCTCCAAAGCAGCGCAAATCCGCCGGGCTCGTTCTTCCGCCGCCCGCTGTCGGGCCGCTTGCTGACGGGCCTTATGTGCCGCCGGGTTGGCCTCCAATTCCTTCCGCAACTGGGCCACCTGCTCCTCCGCTTCGCCCAACGCCTCCTCCAGCGTAGGCCGGCGGCGGAACGACGCGGCCCCCGCACTGGCGCGAACTTTCATCCCGTCTTGCGCCACGCGGTCCAGCGTCACCAGACCCTCGGCCATCAAACTGGCCATGCTCTCCGTCAGCAGGTGATCGAGCAGGTCCACGTGCTGCGTGCGGAAGTCCGAAAGGGTGTGATAGTTCATCGACACGCCGCCGCAAATCCACCGGTACGCCGCGTGGTACTGGCACAGCCGGTTCAGTTCCCGGGCGCTGCCTACGCCGCGGAGTGTCGCGTACAGCCACAAGGTCATCAGGATGCGCGGGTCTGCGGGAGCTTGCCCGGGGCCACGCTCGACCGCTTGAATCGGTTCGTACAGTGTCGACAAGTCCAGCTCGCACACGTAATTCCAGACGATCCGTGCTTCGTGTTCCTCGGGAACCAATTCGTCGAGCGAGCATTCCTGGAATTCAATCTGGTCGCGTATTGCATGCCGCAGTCGCTTGGGGCCAATCCGCGGCGGTTGCGACGCCTCGGCACGCTCGCCTACCCCCCGATCGAACAAAGCACCTTGATCCATCGCCTGTCCTCCGGCTGTCCTCGCCGATCCAACCGTACAAGATATTGATCCCTCACGCGCAAAATATTTCTTTGCAAACGAAAGATTCACAACCTCTGACCACTCGCCACTGCCTAGAGCGTGGCGATGGCGGCGAAGCTCAGGTTGGACGTAAAGGGGACGACGCCGTAGATCCCCCGCGTGAAGACCATGTTGATGAAATTGTCGCACTCCAGGATGGGCCCCTTGGCGATCAGAATCACGTCCGAGTCGCTCAGCCAGATCTCGTCCGTGGGGCAGAGGTCTTTGCCGCGCAGCGCCTGCTGGAGGTTGAGCATCGTGGCCAGCGGACGCCAATCGTCGTCTCGGCGCAAGAGCACGATCTGCCGCAGGTTGGCGCCCACGTTCCAGCTTCCGGCCATGCTGATCGCTTGCAGCGTGGTGGTCGGTCCGAGCAGCTCGTAGCGGCCGGGATTGCGGACCTCGCCCAGCACGTAGACGAAACGCGGCGCCCGCTGCGAAAGGACGGGAACCACCTCGATCCCTTCGACGATCTGCCGGTAGCGCTCGTTCAACTCCTGCTGGAACTCGGGGAGCGTCAGCCCTTGCGCGGGCACGCAGCCCACCGCCGGCAGCGAGATCGTCCCTTCCGGCGTGACGCGGACCAACTGGCTCTGCCCGCCGATTCCCATGCGGCGGTCGACCGTGGCCCGCAAGTCCTCCAGCTTGGTGTTGACCTTCAGCGGGGTGACCGTGATCGTGGGGATCTTGTAATACTTGGTGTAGGCCTTTTCCAGGTTCTCGGTTAATTGGGCGACGGTCAGCCCGGTGGCCTTCACCTGGCCCAACAGCCGCAGGGTGATCGTGCCGTCCGGCTGGAGGATCAAGTCGCGGTTCAAGGCCGCATCGCTGAACGACTCCACGCGGACCTCGTCGCCCACATTGAGCCGGTAGGGCTGGGAGGTCTCGTCGCGGGTCAGGCGGTAGACCATGTCCAACTGGTCGTCCACGCGGAGGCGATACTCACTCACGTGCGCCGTGCGGGCGTGGACCACGTACTCGCCCTGGGCGTAGGCCTGCCAGGCCAATTCCCGCGCCGCCTCCCAGTTCCAGCCCGGGTTGCCCGCCGCCGCAACCGCCGCAGGGCCGGCGTGGCCGCCGGGGCTAATCGTCTCCCCGTTGCGGCAGGCGGCCGGGATCATCGCTTGGCAAAGGAGGATCGGCGGTTGGCCGGCCGGTTCCACGGCCGAGGCCCGCCGGTCGCCGGCCGGATTGGGCGGCGCAGGCGGCCCCATCGGAACCGGCGCCGGCCTGCCGTTGGGGATCGGCGCCGCCGTGTCAGGCATCGCCGCCGCCATGCGGGCAAAGCTGGCAGGGTCGACCCAGCGCACCGGCCCGCGGTTAGCCGCCGTCGCCGGGCGTCCCCCGTGGTCGGCCAGCCACTGTGCCCGCCGGGCAAGATCCGCCAATCCAAGCTGTTGGTAGACCACCGCCAGGTTGTGCCAGATGGCCGGCTGCTGGCGGATCGACACGCTGTGCTCCAGGGCCGTTCGCGCGTCTTCGTAATGCCCGCCCTGGGCCAAGAGCACGCCCAGTTCGTTGGAAGCCAGGTAGTTCCGCGGGTTGACCAGAAGTGCGGCTTGGAAGAAGACGATCGCCTTGGCCTCGGCCGCCACCACGGTGCCCGGGTCCTTTTCCGCCATGGCCCGATGGACTTTCCCCAGGCGCACAGCGCCATCGACCCAGCCACTTCCCGGCCGGCGGCGACCGCAAGCTGTTGCTGGGCAAAGGTGTGGTAGACTTGCAAGGCCGACATCGGCGTGACGCTTTGCGGCGGCACGTCGTGCAGAACGCACGTGCGATGCGCCTCCAGCAGAGCCGTGAGGTCTGCACCGGGCTGGACTTGCGACGCTCGAGGGACGAAGTCTTCCGCCTCTCGCAAAGCGACCAGAGCGGCGCCCAGGGCTCGGCTGTGCCTGTCCGTCTGATGTTCCGCATCCAATCCGGCCGCGACCAGCCGCAGGGCCAAAAGGAACTCGGCCCTGGCCGAGAAATGGGCTCTCCGCGTGGCCAGCTCGAAGCCTCGCCGGGTGCACAGGTCGGCCTCACGCGCGGTCAGCTCCAAGTTCTTCGACCGGCTGGCCCAGCCGCCCGCTTCGTCCGAGGGGACTGGCTCCGCCTCGAACGCCTGATGCGTCGCCCCTTCGAGGACCTGTGGCGAGACCGGGCCGGCGGCAGCCTGCAGATCGGGGCCGGGCGACGGCGCGGGCTGGCTCACTCGGCCGGACGGTTCGGCCGGACCGGGCGTCTCATCTGCCTGCTTGCACGGCTCGCCCGGCGGGTCCAACAGATCGCCGGGCAAACCGGCCTGGGCAGCATAGCGCTGCTGGGGAACCGCTTCCACAGGGCCTCCCGTCCCCTCCGCCTCCGGGAGCGGGTTGGGGTGAGGGGAAGCCGGACGAAGCTGCACAGCAGCAACTAGTGGGACTGTGACCTTTTCAAGTCCGTGCCGGCCCGCCGGGCCGGCCAGCCCGTGGTTGGCCTGAGACGGACGGGTTCCCGGCGATCGTGCCGGATGAAACCAGTGCCAAACGAGACCGGCCAGGAAAATAGCCGAGATCGCTACTGCGGTCCGCAGCGACAGAGAGCCCCACCATCGATTTATCATGACTTCCGTGCCCCCAGGCGAGCCAGGGTTTCCTCATGCGATCCATCCGCATTTCCGCTTTCTGACCGATCGGCCGCCATTTGCCGCGGCGCTAAGAGAAACCGGCGTCGCAAGATACGAAGCGGGCCGGGGCGCCGGAACAGGCGTCAAAGGCGATTTTCGCCGCACGAAACATCCGCCAATGCTGGAAGAACCTCTACCACCGGCTTAGGATGGAAGCGTAGCAAGGGAGCGGCCGATGCTGCTGTTCAAGAAAGAGTTCCTGCCTTCCATCCGGCGAGGCGAAAAGACGCAGACCATCCGGCTCTGGAAGCACCGGCGGATGAAACCCGGCCAGCGGAGCTATATTCCCGGGGCCGGTCCTATCCGCATTGCGACCGTCGACGAGGTCCGCCTGGAAGAATTGACGGATGCCGACGCCCAGCCCGACGGCTTCGCCACGGCCGACCAGTTGCGCCGCGAGATTGCCCGCCTCTATCCGCAGCAGCTCGTCCAAGGCTATCTCGCCTACCGCATCCGCTTCGCCCTGCTGTCGGATGGGTCTTAGGTCTTTGGTCTTAGGACTTGGCGCCCATCTACGACCCAAGACCTAAGACCAAAGACCTAAGCGCCCTGCGACAGTCGCAGCGCGTCGCGAAGGGTCCGGCCGATCTCCAGGACCGATCGCTCGATGCCGTTGAGCGAGGCAGCCACCGATTGCGGGTCGCGAAAGACGGCGGCTAACAGCACGAGGCCGAGAATTACCGCGGCCGCCAAGAGGGTGGCCGCGTGAGGGTTCCGGCCGACTTGCAGCGCAGGCAGCTCCCCCGCCAAGGCCCCTTCCAGCCGCCGCCAGCCCTGGTGACTCTGCCGGTTCCCGGTGGCGATCAGCGACACGTTCCTCATGCCGTGGGCCGACTCCAGGTGCAGTTGCACCCCCAAGTTCGGCAAGGCCAGCGCGTTGCCGGCCCAACGCGGCTCGGCGTCCAGCCCAGCCGCCAAGTTGGCCAGCACCGGCCGCAACTCCTGGGCCGAAATGTTGTAGACCACCAGCCGCGGACGCAACAAGAGCAACGCCAGCAGCAACGAAAGGGCATAGAGGGCAATCACGAAGACCCAGACCAAGGGCCCAAAGGCGATCGAAGCCGACACGGGCAGAAACAGATCGACGGGCCCGACGAACACCAGTCCCGAGACGGCCAGCCCCAGCGCAGCGGCGTCCCGGGCACCGGAAACCAGAAGCGGCCGGCGAAAAAGGTTGATCGCCCCCAACAAAAAGAGGTAAATGACTACCGGCCCGAGGGCCACGCAGAGACGAAACGGGTCGAGCAAATCGGGTCCTTTCAAAACCAAGGATGAGGGCGGAAGGATGAAGGATGAAGAAGCAAGAACACGAGGTAATCAGGCTTCATCCTTCATCCTTCTGCCTTCATCCTTCATCCTTTCCAACTCCGCCTTCAGCCGGATCTCTTCCAAGCGGTAGCGTTCTCGGACGCGGCCGAAATAGAGCCGGGTCGAAACCAGGTCGGCCAGGGCCAGCAGGATCACCCAGGCGACCACGGTCAGGACCATGCCCCAGAAGGCCGCAAAGGCCCAGGGACGCCAGGGAGGGCTGGTCGCCCAGTGGCCCGCCACCAGGGCCAGGCCCAGCAAGCCCAGCAGAGCGCTGGTCTGGAAGCGGCGGCGGAATTGGCGGCGACGGCAGTCCCGGTCCCTTGAATCGGCCGCGTCGCCCGACCCCTCAAAGCGCTGCCAGGCGCGGACGTGCCAGACCATCAGTCCGGCCGCCGTCGCATCCAAGGCCAGTCCCACGGCGATCGCGAACCAGAGTTCCATGCCGCCTCGTACCCTCCGCCGCCCCACGTAGCAGGCACACGCCGTGTGCCGTCCCGGACGGCACACGGCGTGTGCCTACTACATTGAAATGCGACACCAATTGCCTTGTCGGTCCTTATCGGGCGGTCACCAGCCACTCGCGGAGCACCCAGCCGACCTTTGCCAGGCTCAGGGCGGAGCACTTGTCGGGCGTGTCGCCCCGGGTGTGCCAGGGGGGATAATCGTAGTCGATCACGTCGCAGGTGGGGATGTGGCCCGTGTTGTGCAGCGGCAGATGGTCGTCGATCATCTCGTACTTCTTCTGCCGGATGAACTCCCGCACGCCCAGCCGCTGGGCCGTGCCCCAGAGCGACTCGACCAACGGCCGCGTGTCCCGCCACCAAAGGCTGTTGGCCTCCTCGTAGATGTGCAGGTCGCTGGAACCCACCATGTCCAAGAGCACGCCCCAGCGGTAGTGGTAGGCAGGCCGGCTCTGCACATACTGCCGGGCAAAATACTCCGAGCCGAGCAAATAGACGCCGCCGTCGCGCTGAAAGACGAACTCCTCGGCGTCCAGCATCACGATATCCACGCCGAACCGCGTCTTCAGCGTGGGCAGATCGTGGGCCAGCTCCATGAGGATCGACACGCCGCTGCAGCCGTCGTTGGCGCCCACGAACAGCCCACGCGGGTCGACCGGATCCATCCAGGGCAGCGGCAGCGTGTCGTAATGCGCCGCCAGCAGGACCCGCTCCTTGCGCTCCGGGTGGAAATGGGCGATCAGGTTGGCCATCGGCACCAGGGTGCCGTTGAGCGGATGGGGCGTGCTGAATCGCTGCAGCTCGACCTGCCCGCCGAGCTTCTGGAAATGCTCGATCATGATCTTCTGCTGGGCCGCCATGCCGGGCGTGCCGCTGGACCGCGACCCCAGGGCGCAAAGCTGCTTGAGATATTCGTAAGCCCTGGTCCCGTTGAAGGGAATCTCTTCCAGGCGGAACTTCGACACCGCCGGCTGTGCGGCCGTGGACCTGCCCCGGTCCTGATAGAAGACCACGTAGACCACCGCCAGGCAGCTACCGATGACGACCGCCAGCAGAAAGGCCGTCTGGCCGCTGATCCCCGCCCGCGGTATCGCCCTCGCCGTGCTCATAGATGAAATTGTAAACTACGGCCCGCAGCGAGGGAACGGCAGCTACCGTACTCCTCTCGCTCCGCGAGAGGGATAACGTCACGCGGAGCGTGACGAGTACGGAAGGGTGTAGGGTGGGCCGAGCGGAGCGAGCCCCACCGTTTTTCGAGCGAATTCTTGTGGTGGGGCGCGCCGACCAACGCTTCGCGTCGGTGCCCGTCGACCCACCCTACTTTTGATGGCAAATACTCCACCAAAGCGGCGGCAAGTCGCCGCACTCCAAGGAAAGCATAGCCAGGCGGCTTCTCCTCTTGAACTGCAGGCCGGGAATGGCTATCTTCCGCCCTTTCGGGTCGTGGCGACCGAGTCGCCAGACCCTTTCATGGCTTCTTGGGGATAGGACTGATGATCGACGTGAGAACGGTTACCGACCTGCACCGCACCACCGTGCAGCAATGGCACTCGCAGCAGATCGATAATCCGTACCACGGCTTTCTGCACCTGATTTGCGACCAGCACCAGGCCAATCATCTGTTATGGCACCAGGAGGAGATCGCCCGAAACCCTCAAGCCGGCGACGCCAAAATAGCCGAGGCCAAGCGGACCATTGATCGGCTGAGCCAGAAACGCATCGCGCTGGTGGAGAAGCTCGACGACGGCCTGGCAAGCCAGCTCGAAGCGTGGGGGGCCAGACCCCGTCCGGGGGCCCGGCTGAATACGGAGACTCCGGGCAGCGTGATCGATCGGCTTTCGATCCTTGCCCTGCGGATCTACCACACCGAAGAGCAGGCCCGGCGGCAAGACCTGGCCGAGGACCAGGCGGAAGAGATCACCCATCGGCTGACCATTCTCCAGGAGCAGCACAAGGATCTTTCCGCGTCGTTGGTCGAGTTGCTGGACGACATCGTAGCCGGGCGCAAACGGCTGAAGGTCTATCGCCAGTTCAAGACTGGCAACGACCTGGCGACGAGCCCCGCCGTCTACGCCGCCGCCCAGCGGCCGGCAGCCTAATTGTGGTGCAGGCGTCCCGCCTGCATTTTGGCACGGCAGGCGGGACGCCTGCACCACAAAACTTCGCCGGCGTATTGCGGCCTGGTTGAGTAGGTTCTCAGCGCCTCACGAGTGCAAGGCCTCGTACATCGCGCGGATGAACAGCGGCGTGGTGCCGCAGCAGCCGCCGATGAATCTGGCCCCGGCGTCGACCAGGGCGGGGACGTGCAGGGCGAACCTCTGCGGCGACATGGTGTAGATCGCCTGGCCGTCGACCAACTGCGGCAGACCGGCGTTGGCCTTGATCCAGATCGGCCGGTCGGTGGCGGCGGCCAGCCGCCGGCAGATTTCGTGGAATCCTTCGATGCCCTGGCCGCAGTTGGCGCCGATCACGTCGGCCCCCGCGGCGGCGAGCTTCTCGGCGGCCTGCTCGGGCGTGACGCCCATCATCGTGCGGTCGCGTTTGGGGCCGGAGTCGAAGGTCATGCAGGCGACGACCGGCAGTCCGGTCGCCTTGGCGGCCTCGATGGCCAACTGGGCTTCGGCCAGGTCGGACATGGTCTCGATCACGATCGCGTCGGCCTCGGCGGCGGCGATGGCCCGGGCCTGATCGGCGAAGGCCTCGCGCAGCTCCTCCGGCCTGGTCTCGCCCATCATCAGCATCACGCCGCTGGGGCCGACCGAGGCGAAGACGCGGGCCTTTCCGGCCGCGGCCCGGCGGGAGATTTCCACGCCCGATCGATTGATCGCGGCCACCTGGTCCGCCAGCCCACGCCGGGCGAGAATGAAACGATTGGACCCGAAAGTGTTGGTAAGGATCACCTGGCTGCCCGCCTCGACATAGGCCCGGGCGACCTCCTCCACGCGCTCCGGGTGCAGCAGATTCCAGGCGTCCGGGCAGGCGCCGACCTCCAGCCCCCTGGCCTGCAACTGCGTTCCCCACGCCCCGTCGGTCAGCACCGGGCCGGAGGCGATCATCTGCTGGATTTGTGTATTCACGGCTATTTCTCCAGCAGGCCGCGGCTTTTCATCCACTCCTGGCACCGTTGGGGCCAGGTGCAACAGGGGTTCTTGGTGGGCCGCAGGCCGAAACCGTGTCCGCCGGCGGCGTAAACGTGAAGCTCCGCGGGAACTTTCGCCCGCCGCAATGCCGTGAACATGGCAATGCTGCCCTCGACGGTGATGTGGTCGTCGGCGGCCATCGCGAAGAAGGTCGGCGGCGACTTCCCGTCCACGCGGATCTCCGGCGAAAGATGATCGCCCGAAGTGAGATAGGCGGGGTAGACCAGCACCGCGAAGTCGGGGCGGCAACTGATCGCATCCACTCCATCGACGGCCTCATACTGCCGGCGGTCGAAATTGGTCGAGGCGGCGGCTGCCAGGTGCCCGCCCGCCGAGAAGCCGAGGATGCCGATCCGCCCCGGGTTGATCCCCCACTGGGCAGCGAGCGATCGCACCAGGCTCATTGCCCGCTGCGCGTCCTGGAGCGGGGCCAGATGCTTGGGCTGGTCCTTGCGGGCGGGGACGCGGTACTTGAGCACGATCCCCGTCACTCCGATCGAGTTCAGCCAGTCGGCCACCTCGTCCCCTTCCAGGTTGGTCGCCAAGATGCTATAGCCGCCGCCCGGGCAAATCACCACGGCCGCCCCATTGGCCGTTTCCTTGGGCGGGCGGTGTACGGTGATGGTCGGATCGGAGACGTTCGTCAGGCGGGTGATCGGCTTGACTTCGTTCGGCGGGGTCGGCTCGACCTTCTCCGGGCCGATGTCGCCCTTCTCGCCCGGCGCCTTGCCCGGCCAGATCCTTAGGATCGGCGGAGAAGTGGCTCCCGTCTGTAGGGAACGCCCTCCGTGGCGTTCCGCGAACTGGGAGGAATCTTTTTTCTCGGGCTGCGGAACGCCACGGAGGGCGTTCTCTACAGACATCTCGCGGCGGACCGTGGCCAGGTCGACGCCGAGGATCTCCTTGGCCAGCCGGGCCAGGGTCGCCGGGTCGGCCTGGATGTGCAGCGTGCGATGGTGGTGGGCCAGCGATTGGCCGGTGCCCAGCGCCCGGGCCGGCGAGAGCGACTCGATCTCGTAGAAGGGCCCCAATCCCTTCTTGCCCGGCTCCGGCGGGCCGTCGTTGTAGGTGTTGGCCACGTCGCCCACGTAAGGCTTCGGCTGCGGCACCTGCCATGCGTTGTTCATGTAGTCCTGCCGGGTTGGATCGTCGGACATCGTGAACTGGACCAGGGTCAGCACGCCGCCGGCGAAATCGATCGAGCCCAACACGTTGCGGGCCCGCTTCTGCGAGGTCCCCAACTTGGCCCGGTAGTGGCCGTCGGCGCGAAACAAGATCGCCTGCGGGGTGATCTTCAGCCGATCGGGCGGGACCGGTCCAAAGTAGTCGGACTTGACCACCGGCCCGAGGCTGGCTTCCTCGCCCGGCCGATACGGCACGATCACCACGTTTTCCGGGCCGGCGTTGAGCATGCCCAGCACCCAGATCGAGACCAGGCCCGTGAGCTTGGTCATGGGCGGCCCCTCATTGCGGATCATGTTGATCGTTTCGTAGCCGACCATCTTCACGCCCGGCCCGGTCATGGCCGCCACGGCAGGCTCGCCGAAGAGGCCCACCAGGTCCGCCCGCTTCAACATCCGGACCTCGCGGGTGGCGGTCAGGTCAAAGGGCGTACCCGAGGCGTTTTGCAAGTACATCCGCCGGCTCATGATGAGCGAAGGCGATTGCGGCGGCGTGCGCAGCACCTCGAAGCCGCCCTCGTTTAGCGCGGGCGGGGTGTACCAATTGGCCAGCTTTTGCTCGACGCCCGGCTTGAACCAGAGGCTGAACGGGCCGCCCTCGGGCGAGAGCCAGAGGCGGTCTTCGCCCCCGTAGTTGGCGAAATGGGGGTTGGGCTGGCCCGCCTCGATGAACTCCCGGTTGACAAACCCGAAGCTCGGGCCGGCCGGGCCATCGCAGGTAGAAGTCATTACCCGTCCCTGCCACTGGGGGCAGACGGCCATGTGGCCGCCGTGGCCGTCGCCGAGATCCAGAACCAGCGTGCGGTGGGACAGGAATTGAGACGCTTCGCCGTACGACATGCGTTCGCCTTTCGATTCCGCCCCCATTACCGGACCAGTTGCCAGAACCATCAGCACGACGGCTGCCAAGCAACCGCCGCATCGCCCAGCGAATATCAGAAGTCTCGACATGGTTGCCGCTCCCTAGTACGGGTAAATGGAACCTATAGGATTCATGGGTCCTATAGGTCCCATAGGACCTCTACGAGATGTGGGGTGCTCTATGAGCACCGTAGTAACGGGCCCTTGCCCGTGCCGTTCAAAAGTCCTCCGCCCACGGGCTGGTAATCCCCGCGGGGAGGACAAAGATCTTGCCGTCTCCCTGCCGGCCCGTCCGCGCCGCCTCGACGATCGTCCGAATCACCTCCTCGACGCGGAGATCGTCCACCCAGAGCGTGATCTCCACCTTGGGCAAGAACGCCAGGGAGTACTCGCTGCCGCGGTACTCGTCGAGGTAGCTCTTCTGCCGCCCGTAGCCCTTCACCTCGCGGACGCCGCACGCCTCCAGCGGCGCGTACTTCAGGGCCTCCAGGACCTTTTCCACCAGGTAAGGCTTGACGATGGCGATGACCTGCTTCACGATCCGAAGCCCGGGAAGTCAATGGAACCGGCGGCAATCAAGGACTTCACTATACCCCACTCGCCGCCAAGAGTGTAGGGTGGGTCGAGCGGAGAGACACGGAGACGAGGGGGCCGGGGAGAAGAGGAGAAGAGGAGAAGAGGAGGAGGGAGCCCGGCGGATACTCGGCGATTCTCCACGGGTTGTGATTGCGATCAGGGTTCCTGGGAGTCCTCTCCCGTTCCCCGCGTCTTTCTTCTCCCTATCTCCTCTTCCCCTCTTCTCCCCCTCTCCTCTTCTCCCCCTCTCCCCCTCTCCCCTTCTCTGCGTCTCCGCATCCCCGCGTCCCCCTTCCCCACGTCATCCGCTTCCGGCAGCAAGCGGACGCCACAGCCGTTCTCCTCGGGAAACAACACCCGGCCACGCTCGACCTTCACGCCGCTGGCAATCTCGCGGGCCAACAACAGCGGGCCGTCCATGTCCACGTAATCCAATAGCGGCAAGAGCTGGGCAATCGCCGAGATCCCCACGGTCGTCTCCACCATGCAGCCCACCATCACCTTCAGGCCCAGTTGCCGGGCCCGCGCGATCATCCGCCGCGCCGGGGTCAAACCGCCGCACTTCACCAGCTTGATGTTGATCCCGTGGAAGCAGCCCGCACAGCGATCAACGTCGGCCTCGATCCGGCAACTCTCGTCGGCTACGATCGGCAGCGCCGACTGCCGGTAGACGGTCTTCATCCCATCCCAATCGTCCGGCGGCAGCGGCTGCTCGATGAACTCCACGCCCAAGTGGGCCAGGACCCGGGAGTTGCGGACCGTCTCCTCGACGCCCCAGGCCCCGTTGGCATCGACGCGAAACAGGGCGTCGGTCTGGCGGCGGAGCCGACGGACCACGTCGAGGTCGTCCGCCCGGCCGAGCTTGATCTTGTACACCGGCCAGCCGGGGAAATCCGCCAGCTCCCGGAGCCGAACGTCGATCGGGCTGATGCCGATCGTATAGTCGCTCGGCGGGAGGTTCTCCAGCGACAGTCCCCAGAGCTTCCAGACGGGCTCTTGCCGCAGCTTGCCCCAGAGATCATAGGCCGCCAGGTCCAGGGCGCACTGGGCGAAGCGGCAGGTGGAGAGCTCGGCGTCCAGTTCTTCCCAAAGCGACTCCGGCTCTTCCAGCCGTTTGGCTTCCAAGTGGGGCCGGAGCTGCTCCAAGGCCGCCGTCAGCCGCGCCAGCGAGGCGCCGTAGAAGGCCGACTCCCCCGTCTCGCCGAATCCCCTCTGGCCATCCTGCCGCAGCTCGACCACCAGCGCCCGCTGCACCTCCGTCGAGCCCCTCGCGATCGTGAAGACGCGCCTCAACGGCAGGTCGAATTGGCGGAGGATGAGTTGCATTTTAGCGGCCAGCGGTCAGCTTTCAGCGATGAGCTTTCAGGTCGTGTAGGGTGGGACCAGGCCGCCTTGGCGGCCGCCGGCCCACCAGGTGGCGGCGGCATTGGTGGGCCGGCGCTCGCTCGCGCGAGCTTGTCCCACCCTACTTCTGACCACCGACCACCGATCACTACTTCCCCGCCGCGGGCTGGCTCTCAACCTTCGCGTCGAGGTACTGCAGCGCCCGATCCATTTGCGGGTCGGAGTAGCCCTGGGACACGTCATCCTTGCCGGGTGGGCTGGAGGGGCCGCCCGGCTTGGGGTGGAAGATGTCGCATTGCTGCCGCCAGTGGGCCAGCTTGCCCAACTCTTTGCCCTCCACCTTGACCTCGTAGCCCGGGTCGGGCAGCACGCCCCAGTCGTCGCTCGGGGCGGCGTCCCTGCGGCGGTGAATGTTCTTGTTGCTGGGACGCCAGTAACTCGACGTGGTGAGCTTCATCACGCCCTCGTTGGGCTCCAGGTCGATCAGCTCCTGCACGGTGCCTTTGCCGAAGGATCGCTGGCCGACGATCACGGCGCGATGGTGGTCCTGGAGGCAGGCGGCCACGATCTCGGCGGCGCTGGCGCTGAACTGGTTGACCAGCACGGCCATGGGAAAGCGTGGCAAGGCCCCGCCTTTGGCGGCGAAAAAGACCTCCCGCGTGCGGCCGGCGCGGTCGCGGGTGCGGACGATCTCGGCGCGGTCGTCGGCGGTAGGCTCGATGAACAGCTTGCAGACCCCCACGGCCGAATCGAGCCGCCCGCCGGGATTGTTCCTCAGGTCGAGGACCAGGCCTCGCATCCCTTGCCGCAGGAGGCCATGGAGGGTCTTCTTCAGGTCGTCTTCGGTCTTCTCGCTGAAGGAGTTGACCCGCACGCAGGCCAGGTGATCGTGACCGGCGAGGAAATAGTTCCAGGAGCCGTCGGCGTTGCGGGTATCGCCGATGACCGTGCTCACGTGGATCTCCCGCCGAACGATCTTGAGGTCCAGCGGAGCGGTCTCTCCCTGGTGGAGAATGGTCAGCGTGATGGGCTTGCCCACCTCGCCCCGCATTCGATCGGAGACGTCGTCCAGCGAGAGCCCCTGGGTGCTCTTGCCGTCGATGCGGAGGATGCGGTCGCCGGCGCGGACTCCCGCCTCGAAGGCCGGGCTGCCCACCAGCGGACTGCCCACGGTCAACTGGCCGCTTTGAGGATCCAGCAGGATCTCCACGCCCACCCCGCTGAAATGCGCATCGAGCGTCTCTTCAAAGTCACGCAGGGTCTTGGGGCTGAGGTAGGCCGAGTAGTCGTCCAGCCGAGCCATCATCCCGTCCACGGCCCCTTCGAAGACGCTCTGCTGGTTGACCGGCTCCAACGCCCGCTGGTCGATCTGCTCCAGAGCGTAACTCAAAACGCGGCCGTAGCGCGAGACCTTCGCCGCGCAAAGCAGCGAGACGACCGTCAGACCCAAGAGCCAGTAGAAATTCCGACGCGGCATAACCGTTACTCTTCAAGGTCCATTACGAGTTCCACAAGCTCAAGGGAGTCCAGCCCCAGCTTTTGGAGCCGCGGAGGATCCAGCGTCACCTCCTCGGGGGCGATACCCAAGCGGTTGGCAACGGCCTCGATCACGCGCTCTCGAAGCTCTTCGGACCCTTCCCATGTGCTGATTCGCGTTTCCGCTCCTGAACGATAGAACCAGAGCAAATGACCGCAGTTCGGACAAGGAGCGTCGCCGAACAGCGGCGAGGGGTCGATTCGGACAGATTTCCCACAGACAGGGCAATGATTAGGCTCCCCCTCCGGCGTTCGCGATGAGATCACCATCTGAATACTTCGGCGAGCGATTCTCTACGCCCGGTTACGAGTGTACATAGTCAAACTGTAGACGCCACCACGGGGTTTATCCCCGTGGAGCGACGCCCGTGGTGGCGTTTGCAGTTTCAGTATTTAGATTATACGCCAGGCAGCGGGTTTACCGCCGGGCGTAGCGGTCCAGCGGATGGGTGCCGCTGAGCTTCCACTCGCCGCCGGCGACCTTCTTGCGGCGCCGGGGCCGGGATCCTCGCCCGACTTCATCGGTTGCGGCGTGAGCTCGGCCAGGTAGCGAACCGCCGGCCGCCGCCCCATCCATTGCATCCAGTCTTCCTGGAGGCGGTAAAGCTTGCCGCTGCGCTCCGGCAGGCGAAGGCGGTCGCCTTTTTGCAGCACCAGCTCGTGTACCCCAGTCCATCCGAACCAGAAATAACAGGCCGTGTGCGCAGGAATCCAATGCCCCTGGCCCTGCTTGTCGGTCAGGTAGAACTCGGACCAGTTGTGATTCGGGACCCAGACCAGCCGGGCCGGGACGCCGGCGGCGCGGCAGAGGGCCACGAACACGGCCGACATCTCCGCGCAGTCGCCCCGGCGGTTCTCCAGCGCCGCCGAGACGCCGGCGAAGGGGCCGATCTGCGGTCGCATATTCCGCGGGACCCAGGCGGCAAACTTCCGCGCGAGGTCCCAGGGATGCTTGCTATCGCCGGTGAGCTCGCCGAGCAACTGGCGGACTTCCTTGCAACGGGTCTGGATGCCCGGGCTGTCGCCCAGGTACATCCGCCGCACGTCGTTGGGGATCTTTTGCTGTTCCGGAAACTGATCGCGCTGGTAGTTCTGATATTGTTTTGAGATCGTGAGCTTATAGTGGGCCACGGCCGCGATCGTCTGGCCGGAGGCGATCCCCGGGGCGAACAGAGACAATTGCCGCGCGTCAGGGGCGATCTCGCGGACCTGGGCCTCGCAACCGTGGGTTTCGATCCGCTCCTCGTCGATCTTCTGCTCGGGACAGGCGATGGGCACGGGGGTCGTGGCCCTGATCTGGGCGCCGTCGCCCTGCCCCACCAGCTCGATCCCCACGTTGAGCAGAAAGGGCCGCGGCTCGAGATAGCCGGTCTGGCCCTGCGGCGGTTGGGTCCAGATCCATTTCCCGTCGCCGACCACGGGAATCACGGTAAAGGCCGGCGGCGTCTGCGAATCGTCCGACGCGCGTCCGACGAAATTTTGCCGTAAGGCCGCGATCCCGCCGCAGATTGCGGCGCCGGCGCCGAGCTGCAGGAACTTTCGACGATCCATGACGGGTCCTCCACGGGGGGGGCGGGCCGCTCACCGGCCGAGGCAACCTAGCGCGGCCGGCTCGCCCGCTCCAGCAGGCGGGACGGCCGCACCACAAAGCCTCCTCATTGTACACCAATCCCCCCTACCTTCGCCACCGCCGGGTATGATAGGCTAAGAGGGTGGGCAACGTCCGCATTCATGGAAAGGGCGATTCATGCCACGTGACGACCGAAAGGGGCCGCCGGAAATCGCCCTGGTGGGAGATCTCACGGATAACGAGGCCGATCTTTGCCAACAACTGTTGGACGTAGAGCCCGGCGGGGAGTGCATCCTCTACATCGACTCCCTGGGCGGCAGCCCCTACTGCGCGATCGCCTTGTTGTCGATGATCCGGCTGCGGGACCTGAAAGCCACGGGCGTGGTGGTGGGCGAGTGCTCCTCCGCGGCCCTCTGGCCCTTCGCCGCTTGCCAACGCCGGCTGGTTACGGCCTATAGCGTGCTCTTGTTCCATCCCATGAAGTGGCAGAGCGAGGAGAACGTGGGGCTGCACGAGGCGGCCGAGTGGGCCCGTCACTTCGCGCAACTGGAAAGCGAGATGGACCGGCTGCTGGAGGAACTGTTTCGGGCCCCGGCCGGGTTGCTCCAGAAATGGAACCAACCCGGCCGCTACGTGCTGGGACGCGAGCTGGCCGAGGCCGGGCTGGCCGAGTTGATCGACTTGAAGCCGCTGGCCCTCGGCCTGCAAAAAACGAGACGGTAGTCAAGTAGGTTATGCTTCAGCATAACGACATCCGCGGATGTTATGCCAAAGCATAACCTACAAGGGAACGGCGGAAGAACGAGACGTTAGTCATGGCTCACAGGTCGTCACGGCGGGACTTTCTCAAGGGCAAGACGGCCTTGCACACCGTGGGCGACCTGATCGAGCAGGCGCTTCCCGACTTTCCCCAGCCGCCGCCGCCCGCGCCCGTCGAGTCGTACCTGCTGCACCTCAGCCGCCAGGCGATGGCTTGCGAGTTCCAGTTCCTCTTCAACGCCGGCCAGTACCCGCAGGCCACCGAGGCGGCGCTGGAAGCCCTGGACCTGGTCGAGACGCTGGAAGAGCAGATGTCGGTCTTCCGGGCCTCCAGCGAGCTCAGCCGGCTGAACCGCGGGGCCGCGGAAGGCCCCCTGCCGGTCGAGCCGCGGCTGCTGGCGATCCTCCAGTTGGCCCAGCGGATCCACGCCGAGACGGCCGGGGCCTACGACATCACCTCGACGCCGCTCTGGCGGGCCTGGGGATTCGCCCGCCGCGAGGGCCGCGTGCCGACGCCCGAGCAACTCGCCGAAGCCCGGCGCTACGTCGGCGGACAATTCGTCGAGCTCGATCCCCACGCCCGCACGGTCCGCTTCCTCCAGCCGGGCATGGAATTGAACCTGGGAAGCATCGGCAAAGGCTATGCCTTGGACCGGACAGCCGAACGGCTGCTGGCGGCGGGCGTCGGCGACTTCCTCCTGCACGGCGGCCAGAGCAGTGTTCTGGCTCGAGGCTCGCGGCAATTGGGCACGGCCCGCGACGGCTGGACGGTCGGTATCCACGACCCGTTGCGACGCGGGCGGCGGATCGGCCAGCTTCGCCTGCGAGACCGGGCCCTGGGAACGTCGGGGTCGGCCAACCAGGCGTTCCGTCACCACGGCCGCCGCTACGCCCACATCCTCGATCCACGGACTGGATGGCCGGCCGAAGGCGTCTGGTCCGCGACGGTCCTGGCCCCCACGGCGGCGGAGGCCGACGCGTTGTCCACGGCCTTTTACGTGATGGGAGCGGACGCGGCCTTCCGCTACTGCCGCGCCCGGCCGGATCTGGCGGCCGTGCTGGTCTGCTGGCCGTTAGCCCCGGCGGCCACGCCGGCCAAATCCTCGCCCGAGGGCCAGCCGCCGGCAATCCTCACGGCCGGGCTCCAAGAGGGCGAGTTTACCGCAAACGATGATTCCCCCGCAGAACCGGGAGACTGACCATGCGACGGATAAGGCTACCGGTGGAACGTAGGGTGGGCTTTAGCCCGCCGCAGCACGACCTTCCCGTTCTCCCCCGCACGCTTGCGCTCTTGACGCCGCGTCGAAAAGGCGGGCTAAAGCCCACCCTACGTCTGCTGGGGATCATGTCGCTAGGCCTTCTAGGATGTGCTATGCTGCCCACCCTCGCCGCCGCGCAGCCGGGCCCCGCCCTCGGCAGGACCTACGGTAGAGGAACCACAAGCCCGCTCCACGTGAAGAATCTGGACGACGCCAGTCGCATGGGCCTGCTGCACGTGGGCTTGGAGTCGGGCCGGGTGAAAGTCGAGCTCGTCCGCTTGCCGCCCACCCTGTCCAGGCAAAACAGCAAGCCGCAACACGAGCAGCTTACGTTCCGCAACTCGGGCAGCGGCTTCTTGATCGAGTACGTCAAGCCGGGCCCGGAGCGGCGGGTGAGCATCGAGCTCGGCGTCAGCTCCAGGCGAGTCCACATCGTCCAGGAACCCGAGGCCGGCGCGGACGTTCTGCCGCTGGAGTTCATCCAGCCGCCCCGCGGTCCCTTGAGCCTGACCCTTGGGGCCGGGCCATCGCAGCAGGTGATCCACGCGGCCAGCTTCTGGCACTTGATGATCGGCTACCCCGAAGTCTGCCGGCAGCACCTGCTGCCGCTGTTGCAACTGATCGACTCCGGCTGGGACCCGGGCAAGCTGGCCGCGGACGTGGAAGAGGACCTGATCCAGCTTGCCCACTCGCAGGAGACGGACCGGCGTCATTGGGACGCCTTGGTAGCCCAGCTCCGCGACGAGCGTTACACCCGCCGCGAGGCGGCAGACCGCCAGTTGCGGGCCTCCGGCCCGATCGTGATCCACTACCTGCGCGAGCTCGATCCGGCCCGCCTCGACGCGGAGCAGAAGTTCCGCGTGCGGCGGATCATCGCGGCCTTGGACCTCAGCGAGGGCATCGACACGCCCGACCGCGTCACCAGTTGGCTGGCAGGCGATCCGTCGATCTGGCTGGGCTTGCTCTCCCGCGACAGCGAGTCGACCCGGCGGCTGGCCTTTCAACAGCTTACCTCCCTTTCGGACAAGCCGCTGGTCTTCGATCCGGCGGCCGGCGAGAAGACCCGTCAATCGCAGGTCGAGCAGATCCGCCAGTTGGTGAAGGAGAATTGAAAAAGCGTGTGGCAGTCTCCCTCTCCCTCCGGGAGGTGGTAGGGGTGAGGGGACGCCAGACAAACCTGTGGGGATCGCTCCATGAGGAATATTATTCCAACGCATAACCAAAAGAGATTCGCAAAGTCCTGATCGATGCCACCCTCCACCATTCAGCGTCCAACGCAGCGTCCCCTCACCCCGACCCTCTCCCGGAGGGAGAGGGGGACTTTTCTAACCGGTCTTGCCTCCGCGATCCTGGCGTGTTGGTTGGGGGCCGCGGCCGCTTCAGCGGAAGACAACTGGCCGCAGTTCCGCGGGCCCCGCGGCGACGGCTCGTCGCAGGCGGCCGGACTGCCGCTCACCTGGAGCGAGACCGAGCACGTCCGCTGGAAGACCGCGATCCACGGCCGCGGCCATTCCTCGCCCGTCGTCTGGGACGGCCAGGTTTGGATGACCACCGCCACCGAAGACGGCCATCGGCTGTTCGCCGTGGGCGTCGATCGGGCGTCGGGCCGGATCCTCCACGACGTGCTCGTCTTCGCCGTCGAGCATCCCCAGCCGATCGCCCCGCTCAATTCTTATGCCTCGCCCACGCCCGTGATCGAGGCGGGCCGGGTTTGGGTCCACTTCGGCACCTACGGCACCGCCTGCCTCGACACGGCGTCAGGCAAAGTCCTCTGGTCCCGCGACGACCTGCACTGCGATCATTTCCGCGGCCCCGGTTCCTCGCCGATCATCTACCGCAACCTGCTGATCCTGCACTTCGACGGCATCGACGTGCAATACCTCACGGCCCTGGACAAGAACACCGGCAAGACGGTCTGGAAGACCGCGCGCTCGACCGACTTCGCCGGGGCCGAGGGCGATCTGCGGAAGGCCTACAGCACGCCGCTTTTGGCCGAGGTCGACGGCCGCATGTTGCTGCTCAGTGCGGGGGCCAAGGCGGCCATGGCCTACCTGCCCGCTTCGGGCGAGGAGGTCTGGAAGATCCGCTACGACGGCTTCTCCAACACCTCCCGGCCGCTTTTCGGACAGGGACTGGCCTTCATCAACACGGGCTTCGGCAAGCCCGAGCTCTGGGCCGTGCGGCCGGAGGGCCGTGGCGACGTTACCGCGACCCACGTGGTCTGGAAGCTCAACAAGAGCGTGCCGGCCAAACCCTCCGCCCTCTTGGCCGGCCAGCAGATCTACATGGTCGATGACCGGGGCATCGCCTCCTGCATCGACGCCCGCACCGGCGAGGTTCTCTGGCACGAGCGGATCGGCGGCGAATATTCCTCCTCGCCCGTCTGGAGCGACGGCCGGATCTACGTATTCGACGAGAACGGCAAGTCCACCGTCCTGGCCGACGGCCGGCAGTTCAAGCTCCTGGCCACCAACCACCTCGACGCCGGCTGCATGGCCTCGCCGGCGGTCGCGGGCAAGTCGCTGCTGGTCCGCACGAAGACCCACCTCTACCGCATCGAGGAGTAAGTGAGCCTCGAACTCAAAGACCGCAAGAACCTGCTGGCCGTCAACCTGAGCCTGGCGACCAACGTGCTCTTGGCCGTCAGCCGCACGGTCGTGGGGATTGTCGGTCACAGCCCGGCCCTGCTGGCCGACGGCATCAACTCCACGTCCGACGTGGCGTACCTGATCGTGGTGCGGATCTTCATGGTCCTGGCCCGCAAGCCGCCGGACCGGGAGCACCCCTTCGGCCACCGGCAACTGGAGAGCATCGCGGCCCTGGTGACCGGCTCCTTCGTGATGGCCACGGCGGTGGCCATCTTCTGGAACGCGATCAACCAGGTCTACCTGCGTCTTGCCGGCCGAAGCGAGCTCCACGTCGCCGCGGCGATAGCCTTGTGGGTGGCCGTATTCAGCGGGCTGGTGAAGATCGGGATGTACCTCTTCACCCGCAGCATCAGCCGGCAGACGGGCAGCCTGGCCGTGCTGGCCTTGGCCCGCGACCATCGCAACGACGTCTTTTCCGTGGGCACGGCGACCTTGGGCATCGTGCTGGCCCGGGCCGACTACGTCTGGTTCGACCCGCTGGCCGCGGCGGTGGTGGCCCTGGTGATCCTCGCCACGGGGATCACGATTCTCCGCGATTCCTCGGCCTCGCTGATGGATCTTTTTCCCAGCCAGCCGGTGGCCCAGCGGATCCGCGCTGTTGGAGGAAGTTCCCGGGATCGACGAGGTCGAGGAGATCCGCGTCCACCAGATCGGCCACTACCTGATGGTCGACGTGGCGATCGGCGTGGAGAGCTCGCTCACGGTCGCGGCCGGCAACGAGATCGCCACCCGGGCGGAAGAGCGGCTGCGGCGCAATCTGGATTTCCTCCGCCACGTCTCCGTCCACTACCATCCCAGCCGCGACGGTGCCGTCTCTCCCCCCGGGACAAAGTAATAGACTATCGGCTTTCGCTCAGCGTTGGCCAGATTGTTAGCGCTCGATATCGATGCGCAGCAGTTGCGCGAGCGCCTCTCGGACCACGGCACTGCGGTTGGCCAAAGCGTGGCTCGCCACGTAATGATCGATGGCCTGGACGACGTGCGTCTCTTCCTCACCGAACACCGTACCGACGGGTGTCTGACCGACGTGGCGCACCGCCGCCTCACGTGCCCATTGCTTCAATTCCGGCAGCTCTTCTTCGATATTCTCTCGAACTTGCCGGTGGCGCTCCTTCTCTTCCGGCGTCGCCGGCCGCACAATGCGTTGGTGAACTTCGTGCTCCATATCTCGCTCTTTGTCGTCGTGTTGGTCCACCTAATCCTCCACCTCGTAAGCCGTTCAGTCAGCGGGCAAGCAGCAGCCTCTGCAGTCGGGCTCTTTCTTGTCACGCCGCGGCGGCCCCGCGTCCGGGGTTTCTGCGGCGACGGCGCGGATTTGCTCCAGCAAATCGGTAATCTGCTGGTGGACATCCTGCGACTGGCTTACAATCAGGATCTTCGCCTTGCCAAGACTGGCGCCCGCGATCGATCCCGAGCCGCCGTTTTGATCCCACGTAGCCGGCTGGATAGTCGCCGTGATCGCGTCGCTCAGCGTATCATAATCGTCCCAGGATTCGCCCTTGCTGTTCCGGCAAACAACCAGGTCGGCGACCGGGTAGACCTTCGTAGTCAAATGCGACGCGGCTTCCTTGGGCGTGGTGATCAACAGCACCTCGTCCTGGATCACGTAGGTCAACTTGAGCTCACGAAGCATGAGTTCCAAGGCGGACCACAAGGAAATCCCCTTGAGGTTCTTGGTGATCGGCGTGGTCGGGTCGACGCCCACGTCCTTGAGCGCCTTGGCGTCGAGCTGGATCTCGATGTGGTAGCAATCCTTGAGGTAGTCGATCACGTCCTGCAACGGTGTCTCGACGAACTCAACCTGCGTCGCCGAGTCGAGGGCCTGTTTGATCTTCGCCACGTTCCCTGGTCGGCGTGCATCGATGGCAGGCGGCCGCGGTTTCTTGTCGGGAGGTACTCTCTGCGCGAGGACAGCCGGCGAGGCCAGAAGCCACGCGGACGTGCCCAACAGAGCCAGCGAAATGAGACGAGACATGGGCCTCTCCTTCCAGAATAGGACTTGCGACGTTTGGCCGACGGTGTTCCGGGCCGCCGACAACGATGCTCTTTGTACCACGCCGATGCTCCAAACGGCAATAAGCCTGGAGAGGGGGCTAACCCTAGCATCTTTACCCGGTCACCCGAGGCGGGCGATGGCGGTCGGCTCGTCGTCGCAGAGGTCCAGCAGGCGGTCAATTCCCGCGGTGCGGAAGGCTTCGGAGCTTTTCTCGTTGAGGCCACAGACCTTGAGTGACCCGGCGCCGGCGGCCAGTCTGCGACGCAAACCGACCATCATGCCGAGAAACAGGCTGGAGACAAAGCGGAGATGGGACAAGTTGACCACGACCCGGGTCAATCCGTTGGTGGCGGAAACGACCTCATCCAGCCGCCCCTCGCTTTCACTGCCGGAAAGCAGCCCAGGGAGGAAGGTCAGCACGGCGATGTCGTTGACCCGTTTTCGCACGAACCAAAGCAGCCGCCCACACCCCGAACAGGGGAGATCGCCCGGGGAGTCGATGCCCTCGATCGACACCTCCCGGTTACAAGCCGGGCAGCAGTTCACGCCATCGAGGATGTCGGGGGTGGAATCCATTGCCTGCCTTTAGAGAACGGCATTGTCACTGACTTCATTTGACCAGCGCGGGACGCTCCAGGCAAGTGGGGAGTTCCGTAGTAAAATTACAGGGGGGGATCTGGAAAGCGTCGCCGCTGGCGGCAACCAAAGGGAGAGAATCGTTCCCTACAGGCGGAATAGGCAACCAGGCGAAACAAGCTAGTAGGTTATGCTTTAGCATAACACCCTGCCTTATAAGACGTTATGTTATGCGGAAGCATAACCTACCGGACCAAGGGCAAAATCAGGCAGTGTGAGTCGTGGGGCAGGCTGCGGAGTGTGCATAGCATCGGCCGGCGGACCGGCAAGTTGGTAACCGCAAGGTGGGAGGAAGAAAGACTTTGCGCGCGGCAGCGGCGAGAAGAAGCCGGCTTGATTCGCCCGCACGACGCTCCTATAATCTGCCCGCTTTTCGGCGGCTTTTCTTATCTTGGATTGCTTTCACGGCCCGGCGTCGCGCCGTTGGTTGCGCCAGTCGCCGGGGATAGCACGGATGCTTTTCTGCTGAAACGCCACCCGCGCAACAAACCGGCCCGTACCCGGCCCGCGGCTCATCGCCTGCGCGCCTGCGCTGCCGGTTCGCGCCGGCGAGGATGGCCGGGTTGGTTGCTGTCGGCGATCTTCGCAGGGGTTCTCTGGCAACTGCCGCAATCCGCCCGAGCCCAGATCGAGCTGCCGCAAGCGGACCTGGCCTCGCCGATTGTGATTACGGCCGACACGGGCTTTCGTTGGACGCGAGACGTGGGCGTCTACGAGACTTGGGTTCTCTCCGGCAACGTTCTCATCCGGCAAGGGCTCACTTCGGCGCAAGCCCACGACGCGGTGATCTGGATCGACCGCACCGGCACGGCGGCGCGGGGCGCAACGCGGTCATTGCCTACCTCGAAGGCAATGTCGTGCTGGACGCCGGCCAGGCCCGCTCCCGGACGCACGTCACCGATCGCAATTGGCTGCACCGCTTCTACACCGACAAGGACGTTGAGATCCATGCCGCGCGGGAAGTCGAGCCGCCGGCCGAGACGCCGCCGATTTACCAGCGGGCGATGAGCTGGCGGGCGCCGGTCCACGGCCAGCCGGCGATCCGAAGCCCGCCGCCGGTGAGCCCGGAAGCCGGCACGCGGGGGCCCAGGGTGCCGGCGCCGACGACGCGGCGGATCCGCCTGTTCGCCCGCAGCGACGTGCCCGTGCAGGCCCAGTGGGAGGTCGATCGGGCCACCAATCGGGCGGTGGCGGTCGTCGAGTCCGGCGTGAACGTGATCATCGACGGCATGACCGACGTGGGCTCGATCGACCTCTCCGCCGACCGGCTGGTGCTCTGGACAGTCGGCGTTCCCCAGCCCGGCCAGGCCGGCGAGACCTACCAGGCCGGCCACACGCCCCTGGAAGTCTACATGGAAGGCAACATCGTCTTCCGCCAGGGCGACCGCATCATCAACGCCCAGCGGATGTACTACGACGTGAACAGCCACATCGGCGTAATCTTGGACGGCGAGATGCTCACGCCCGTGCCGAACTACGAGGGGCTCTTGCGGCTGCGGGCGGCGATCATCCGGCAGACGTTGCAGGATACGTACTTCGCCGAGCAGGGCTTCTTCACCTCCAGCCGCCTGGGCGAGCCGGGCTACCGCATGCAATCCAGCGAGGTCTTCCTCGAGGACCACCAGGTGCCGGTGCTCGACCCCCGCACGGGAGACCCGGCCGTCGATCCGCTGACCGGCGAGCCGATCATGCGCCACGTACACGAGGCCATTGCGCGGAACGACGTGCTCTATGTGGACAACGTCCCGGTCTTCTACTGGCCCTATTTCGCCAGCGACCTGGAAGACTCGCACTACTTCATCCGCCGCATCCAGTTCAAGGACGACAGCATCTTCGGCTACCAGGTCCTCGCCGGTTTCGACGGCTACCAGCTCCTGGGAATCCGCGACAAGCCGGCAGGCACCGACCTGGGCATCGATTTCGGCTATCTCAGCAAACGAGGCTTCGCCGAAGGCAGCACTTTCAGATACACCCTCAGCGACTTCCTCGACGTGCCGGGGGCGACCAACGGGCTCGTGGATTTCTACGGCATCCTCGACCACGGCCTTGACAACCTCGGCGGCAACCGCGGCGCCGTGGCCCCGGAGCCCAACGTCGGCTACCGCTACCGCCTCTTCTGGGATCACCGCCAGACCCTGCCCGACGATTTCCGCCTCTCCGTCGAGCTGGGCTTCATCAGCGACCGCAACTTCCTCCAGGAATACTTTCTCCGCGAATGGGACGAGATGAAGGACGAGGACACGCGGGTCGAGCTGAAGCAGACCCGCGACAACTGGTCCTGGGACATCAGCAGTAGCGTGCGGCTGAACGACTTCTTCACCGAGACCGAGTGGGCGCCGCGGCTGGATCATACCACCATCGGCCAGTCGCTCTTGAGCGATTGGCTCACCTGGTATGAGCACTCCACGGCGGGCTACGCACAGTTCCGCGTGGCCACCCGGCCCACCGATCCCAATGACACGCCCTTCACCTATCTTCCCTGGGAGACCAATCCGCTGACGGGCCTGCCGCAGAACCACAGCGGGTCGGAATTCGTCACCACTCAGGAGATCGATCTGCCGCTGCAACTCGGGCCCGTGAAGGTCGTGCCCTATGCCCTGGGCCAGTTGACCCATTGGGACCAAGACCTCAACGACAACGACTACAACCGCGCCTACGGCCAGGTGGGCGTGCGCGCGAGCGTGCCTTTCTGGTCAGTCGATCCCTCCATTCAGAGCGAGCTGCTGAACATCGACGGCATCGCCCACAAGGTGGTGCTGGCCGCCGACTTCTCCTACTCCAGCGCCACCCGCAGCCCTTACGATCTGCCGCTTTATAACCCCCTGAACGACGAGGAAATCGAGGCCTTCCAGCGCCGCTTCGACGTCTACACCTTTGGCGGTTCACCCATACGGCTGGCGTTCGACGAACGGAACTACGCGCTGCGGGCGGGCCTGGGGGATTGGGTCACCTCGCCGACCCCGGAGATCGTCGGCGACATGACGGCCCTGCGGCTGGACCTCTTCCAACGCTGGCAGACCAAGCGCGGTCCGGTCGACAACCCGCACATCATCGACTACATCACCCTCGATACCGAGGTGACCCTCTTCCCCGACAAGCAGGAGGACTTCGGCTCCGTGCCGGGCCTGGCCGACTACGACTTCCGCTGGCACATCGGCGACCGGCTGACGATCGTCTCCGACGGCGAGTTCGACTTCTTCGACCAGGGCGAGAAGGCGGTCAGCATCGGCGGCTTCCTCACCCGGCCGCCCCGAGCCAGTCTCTATTTGGGCTTCCGTTACCTCGATGGGCCGATCCACAACGAGGTGATCATCATGGCCTATTCCTACCTCATGAGCCCGAACTGGATCTCCACCGCCTCGATCTCCACGGACCTGACCAATAACGGCACCGTCGGCGAGAGCTTCACCATTACGCGGATCGGCGAGTCGTTCCTGATCAGCGCCTCCTTCAACGCCAACTCCGCGCAGAACAACGTCGGATTCGGTATTTCCATCGAACCCCGCTTCCTGCCCAAGGGCCGCTTGGGCCAGATCGGCGGCGCCAGCGTTCCCGTCGCCGGAGCGATGGGGCTAGAATAGTCAAGAGGGTCCGCGAAACCACACCCCAGGCGACCTATGTCCGATCCGCGAGATTTTGGCCTTCCCCGCTCCTGGCCGCGGAAATTCCGCGACGCCTTCCACGGCATGGTACTGGGCGTCCGCGGCCAGCGGAGCTTCCCCGTCCATTTCGCCGCCGCCGCCGCCGTGATCGGCTGCGGCTGGGGATTCCGCGTGGGCCTGCTGGAATGGTTCGTGCTGCTGTTGTGCATCACCGCCGTGCTCACCGCCGAAATGTTCAACAGCGCGCTGGAATTGATGGCCAAGGCGGTGAGCCTCGAACATCATCCTTACCTCGGCGACGCCCTGGACATCGGCAGCGCCGCCGTGCTGGTCGCCTCGCTGGGGGCCGCGCTGGTGGGCGGGTTGCTCTTCGCCCATCGCCTGGGCGTGATCGTCGGCTGGTGGCACGATCTGATCGCGATGCGAGGTTAGCCCGGAACATTCTTGGCCCGGGTGCTTCGGTGCATAGCGCGTAACACTAGCCCGAAGCGCAAGCGAGGGTAGGTTGGTGTGCTTCCCTCGCTTGCGCTTCGGGCTAGTGTGGGGCTGTGAATAATCCCCCTTAGAATCCCGCCTGGTCTTCCGGCCCCAGGAGTTCGGAGACCCGCTTCTCGATCAGCTCTTTGCGGGCCTTGGTGCGGTGCTCGACCGACTCGCGCAGGCGTTGAAGCTCTTCCTCCAGCCGCTTCAATTCCAAGGCACGCCGCTGCTGGCGGACGTTGAAATGCTGGTTGACGGTCTCGACGACCAGCGCCTTGATCTTCTCGCGCTGTTGGCTGGTTGCCTTCCGGTACTGGAGGACCAGGTCCCGCGACTGCCGATCCAGGTCCAGGTCCGCTTTGAGCAGCTTGAACATTTCCGGGTCGTTTTCCCGCAGGGCCTCAAGATCCTCACGAGGCCAACGAGGCGGAGGCGGCTGATCGGCGCCCGGCCGCCCCGGCCCCTGCGGGCCACCGGGCCGACGGCCGTCCTCCGCGGGCGGCGGTCCGGGCGGACGCGGGCGATCGCCGCCCGGTCGATCATCGTCGGCAGGCGGCGGACCCGGCGGAGGCCGGCGATCCCGGCCCGGAGGCCCCTGCGCCTCGGGCGGACCGGGGTCGCCGAAATCGTCGTTGCCAGGCGGCCCGAGCCGGTGGGCGTCCGCCGGGCCCTGCGGCCTCCGCCCCGATTCCGCGTCCCCCGGCGGCGGTCCGCCACCGTCCCGCCGTTGGTCGACTCCCCGCCCCGGCTTGGCAGGCCCGTCATCGGCCCAGGCGCTGCCGCCCAATAGCCCGCCGAGCACGATCGCCGACATCAGCCACAACCATCGGTTCATGGGAAGATCTCCTTGATGACTAGGGTATCTGGGTCTTCGGTTTCAGAACTTGCCCTCACCGACCTCCTCCTCCACACTTTTCAGTCGGTACTGGATCAGGTCGAGGGAATCGGCCTGGGCCCGCCAATCCTGCTCCACCAGGGCCATCTGCCGGCCGACCTGGGCGATCTGCGTGTCCACCGCATCGTCCCACGCGGATGTCTTCGCCACGGAAGCGGGCTGGTGAGTGCTGCCTGCCAGCGAAGAAGCGGTGGTGAATGGTTTCCTTTTCGCTTGGGAAGCAAGAACCGCTGCGGAGGCCGGGATCGTTTTTTGCGATGGTCCGGCGGCGATCGGCTTCTGACCGGCCCTGTTCAACGTCCTGCCCGCTATCGCCACGATCAGCAACGAAGCCGCCACCACGACCGAGATCGTCGCCAACAGCCATCGCCGCCGCCTGGCCGAAGACGGAACGGCCCGCGGGTAACTCGGCAAGGTCGGCGGACGCTGCGGCGGCGCGGACGCTTCGGCCGCCTCCAGCAGTCGCCCGAAGGCCAGCCATGCCTCGCCGAGCGCGGCCTCCTGGGGATCATCGCCCGGCTGTGGCGCGGAGGGAACTGCTGTGGCCCGCTCTAGCATTCGTTCCCGTTTCGACATTTCATCGCTCATGCGCCTTCTCCCCTTTCGTACTCCTCACGCTCCACGTGAGGCCGAACCTCACGCTCCGCGTGAGGAGTACCATCGAAAGTCCGCCACCTATTGATTCGGCGCTCCCAACAGCTTGCGGAGCACCGCCAGTCCTCGGTGGCAATGGGTCAGGGTTGTGTTCAAGGGGCACTTGGTGGTCTGGGCAATCTCCGCAAAACTCAATTGGCCGTAATAACGCAGCAGCAGCACCCGCTGCTGGATCGACGACAAGCGGTCCATCGCCGCCGCCAACTGCTCGGTTTGCTCCGTCAACAGGGCCGCCTGCGACGGTTCGGGCAAGCGACTGGCGGGCTCCTGCTGTCGCCAACCTAGCTCGGCCAGGTTCTGCTCCGGCCCCAGGCGTCTATGGCGGTCGCGCAGCAACCGGTCGGCGATTCTCAGCAGGTAAGCCCGGCTCTTGCCCTCTTCGTGGTAGTGATCGCGTGCTCGCCAGGCCCGGCAGAAGACTTCCTGGGTCAAGTCATCCGCCAGATCGGCGCGTCGAACCATGGCCAGGAGGAATCCTCGGACGGCCTTGCCGTGGGCGGATACCCACTGCGTGAAGCGCAGTTCGTCGTCGGGTTCGCAGTCGGACGCGGCCATGTCTATGATGGTAAACGCAGCTTTGCAGAACTTATTGCACGCGGGGGCCCGGTTTGTCCGGCGCTTCTTCCCCTCTCTCGAAGGGAGAGCCGTTCCCTTTCGGGGCTATGCGCAGAGTCTTGTACGCTTTTCCTTGATGCATGATAATACATTGCCTTATCCGCCCGACACTCGACGAGGGTCCGTTTCCCGTGAACGCTGCAGCCCGATGCCCGTGGGTCGCCTTGCTCGGCGTGGCGACCGCATTTATGGTGCTGCCGCTGGGTTGTGGCCGCAGCGGCGGGTTCGAGCGGCTGCCGGTGGGCGGCACGGTTACGCAGGGTGGGGGCGAGAGGTTCAACGGCACGATCACCTTCCTGCCGGCGGACGGCAAGAGTCCGGCTGCCATCCTTTCCTTGACCAATGGCGAGTATCAGTTCAACCGCCACAACGGTCCGTCGGCCGGCCCTCACCGGGTGATCGTGAACAAGGTTCTTGCCAAAGGCCCGATGTTACAGTCGCGCGGCAGCCGCGCCGCGTCCGGGCGAGCCGCGGCGGGCGGACCGGCGAAGACCCAGTGGACGCAATCGGCGAACGTGACGGCCGAAGGCCCTTATCGCTTCGACTTCCACCTGGACTAAGAGGGCCGGTCATGACGAGACGTCTACTCATCAGGTTGGGTTTCACCCTGGTGGAATTGTTGGTGGTGATCACGATTATCGGGATCCTCGTTGCCCTGCTGCTGCCGGCCGTGCAGGCTGCGCGGGAGGCCGCCCGGCGGGCCCAATGTCAAAACAACCTCAAACAATACGGCCTGGCCCTGCAAAACTACCATGCGGCCATCGGCGCCTTCCCCATCGGCAACGTCTCCGGCACCTATTGGACCGGCCAGTCCATGCTCCTGCCGTATATGGAGGGTGGAACGATCTACGCGCTCATCAACTATCAGTACCCCGGCGACTGCTTTCAATTCGGCAACGCCCAGACCCCGGCACAAGACCCCGGCAACTACGCTCTGAGCGTGGACAAGTGCCCCGTGGACCCGCTGGCCGGCCAGATCTGGTACACCGAGACGGGCTTCGGGCACCACGGCTGCACGAACTACATGGGGATGATGGGCACCTCGCCGACCGCCAACGACGGCATCATGCTCTCCACGCTCCACGGCGGCTCCTCGATCACCGTCGGAGGGATCACCGACGGAACCTCCAACACGATCATCATGGGCGAGCGAGGCACTCCCAACGATCTCTACTGGGGCTGGACCTATTGCGGCTACGGCGACTCGACGGGCAACGGCGACAATCTCAACACCACGCAAAACGGCCTGGCCCCGGGCCTGCCCGACGGCAATCACAACTTCCACTACTGGAGCTATCATCCCTCGGGGGTGAACTTCCTCTTGGCCGACGGATCCACGCGGATGATCAGCTACGAGATCGATTTCGCCACCTACCAGGCCCTCTCCACCCGCGGCGGCAAGGAACTCCTCGGTCCCTTCTGAGCCGCTTCTACGAGTAGGGTGGGACCAGCTCGCGCCAGCGAGCGCTGGCCCACCCAAAAAGAGTGGTCAGTGGTTAGTGGTTAGTGGTCAGCGACCAGGGGTTGGAACTGGCGGCGCCCAACACCCAAGCCACTAACCACTGACCACTAACCACTGAGAGCCTGTGAATCAAATGCGTTTTTCCGCCCCTTCGGCTGCGTTCCCTCACAAGGCTCGTCCGACAGCTTTTTCGCGTCGAGCGGGATCGCCTCGTAGGCCGCCGATCCCAGCGGGCCGGTTGAGACGGGACGCCGGTCGGATCGGCAAACTGCCTAGCTTGTGTTGTTTTCTCGTTTCATCATCTTCAACTGCCTCACAGCACCCCTTGGGCCGCCACAGTGCGCAGTGTGACCGCCCGCATCAGGTTATGGGCCAAGACGTACCACAAGACCACGGCCTTCACTTTCCGCAGGCCGCGGACCAGAAACCGCTGCAAGCCCCGGTTGCGGGCCAAGGCATTGACACACTCGGCTGTCGCCGCCCGTTGCCGGTAAATGGTCTTCGCCTCGTCCGTGGCCATCCGCTGCCGCCACCGGGCCACCGCCGGGGTGTCGTCCGGGCGGGGAGTATGGGCATCCCGCGCGGGGTCCTTCGACTTTTGCACCGGGGCATACACCGTCGTTCCGCCCTGTTCTACGCGCTCAATGTCTTCCTTCTTCACGAATCCCCCGTCCACCAATGCTTCGTCGGGAACCCGTTGGTAACGCTCCTGGTGTTGGTCGACCATCGGCGCCATTTGCCCTTGATCGCCGCCGGAGTTTGTCACGTCCGCGCCGGTAATGATCTGCGAACCCGTGGCCGTCGCCAGTTCGACGTTGAACGCCGGACGATATCCGCCATCGCCCATCTTCATCACGCGGGCCTCGGCATCGGTGGTCGAGGCGCGGGCCTTTTCGCGGTCTTTGGCCTTCTTGCTCTCCTCGATCTTCGGCAATTGCTCCAAAGCAGCGCAAATCCGCCGGGCTCGTTCTTCCGCCGCCCGCTGTCGGGCCGCTTGCTGACGGGCCTTATGTGCCGCCGGGTTGGCCTCCAATTCCTTCCGCAACTGGGCCACCTGCTCCTCCGCTTCGCCCAACGCCTCCTCCAGCGTAGGCCGGCGGCGGAACGACGCGGCCCCCGCACTGGCGCGAACTTTCATCCCGTCTTGCGCCACGCGGTCCAGCGTCACCAGACCCTCGGCCATCAAACTGGCCATGCTCTCCGTCAGCAGGTGATCGAGCAGGTCCACGTGCTGCGTGCGGAAGTCCGAAAGGGTGTGATAGTTCATCGACACGCCGCCGCAAATCCACCGGTACGCCGCGTGGTACTGGCACAGCCGGTTCAGTTCCCGGGCGCTGCCTACGCCGCGGAGTGTCGCGTACAGCCACAAGGTCATCAGGATGCGCGGGTCTGCGGGAGCTTGCCCGGGGCCACGCTCGACCGCTTGAATCGGTTCGTACAGTGTCGACAAGTCCAGCTCGCACACGTAATTCCAGACGATCCGTGCTTCGTGTTCCTCGGGAACCAATTCGTCGAGCGAGCATTCCTGGAATTCAATCTGGTCGCGTATTGCATGCCGCAGTCGCTTGGGGCCAATCCGCGGCGGTTGCGACGCCTCGGCACGCTCGCCTACCCCCCGATCGAACAAAGCACCTTGATCCATCGCCTGTCCTCCGGCTGTCCTCGCCGATCCAACCGTACAAGATATTGATCCCTCACGCGCAAAATATTTCTTTGCAAACGAAAGATTCACAACCTCTGACCACTCGTCACTGCTGGTGGGCCGGCGGCCGCCAGGGCGGCCTTGTCCCACCCTACAACTCGCTTTCGGGCTTTCCCTCGCTTTCGGGCTTTCGTGATTCGTTTGCTCGTTCAGACGACTCCGAGCCCGACCCGCTTGCGACCGTGCCGAAGAGGAACTCCTCGACCGGCCGGGCCAGGCGGCGGAAGTCGGACTGCGACATGGCCACGGTGTCCCAGGCGGGCGAGATGGTGTGGGCGTACTCGGCATAGTCGCCCAGCGCGATGCCGACGAAGCCGTAGAGCGAGCCCTTGTGCTTGAACAACTGCTCGACGCGAAGCGGCGCCCGGTCGCCGACGATGTTGTAGGCGAAGACGAACAGCCCGCGGAACGTGGGGCCAAAGAGCGATTCCCACCGGGCCAGGCTCTCCAGATCGTCGCGGGTCGACCAGTTCTTCCAGTACTGGTCCTCGGCCGAGGGAAACCGCCGCCCCTTGACGTCCACCAGCCAGGCCGTCGATCCCGGGGCGGAGACGATGAAGTCCAGATTCTTGATCGACTGGCCCTCGCCCAGCAGGCTCCGCCGGGCCTCGTCCACGGCCACGTAGGGCACGTGCCTGCTGCGGAGGTACTCTTCAAACGCCGCTTCGTAGTGGTTGTCGCGGTTCATGGTATAATTGGCCTGGTGACGCTCAGGCGAGGCGAGGTACGCACTTTCGAGGTTCTACCATGAAATTTCTTGAATTTCAAACCCAGATCGCCTCTGACGGGACACTCAAGCTTCCCCCCGACATCGCGGCACAAATTCCCGGTGATGATCCTGTGCGCGTGGTGCTCCTTTTCGGCGATTCATCCGAAGACGAAGACTGGAAGCGACTGACGGCTGACCGGTTCCTTGCCGGTTACTGGCAGGGCGACGACGTCAATGATACTTTATAGACAGGACCCTCCGCTGCCTGCAAGCGACCGATCGTAAAAGCATTGCTGTGGTGCTTCGGCGCGCGCTCGATGGCTGCTAGAGCATTGCGCCCGCTCCAAACCTCCGACTGCGGTTACGATAGTGGGTTCGGCTTGACCGCAAAGAATTACGTAAGGCGTCCCCGGAATTTCCGCCGCCGCCGGCGGCAACAATGACCCCGCGGGACTTACGCTTGCTGCCCCACCCCCGATCTGGCTACTTGACGTGCCGCTGTTCTCGCGGTAATGTGCTGGGCAACCTATTAGTATTCAAGTCGGCTGAGGTTTCGCTATGTGGTTCGTCATTGGCGGGTCGCTACTTTTGGTTCTTGGCGGCTTGTGGACCACCTGCGCATGGAATCTACTGTTCGAGGCCCGAAGAAAGAAGGCGGCAGCGGAGGCGAAGGCGGAGGGAGCGGCGGAAGCGCCAGCGAAGCCGAGGTGGCTTGGATGGGTGGTGGGCGACTTCATAAAGGGGATCGTGTGGACACCCCAGTTCGGGGCCGCACTCATTGGCGCGCTAATTATGGCGGGAGGTGGATTGCTAACCACTAAGGGCTGGAATAAGCAATCGGCGGATAACATGCAAGCGATGTTTCGCCGCAACATGAATAAGGAAATTGCAGACAGAAAGCGCGCGCTTGCAAGAGTTCTCGCGGCCGAGTTGGATCGTAATTCTGACATGATTGGTAGCTGGCCGTACCAGGCAAAAGCGGACGATGATCTTTCTAAGTTTGTTCCGTATCCAACAACCGAGAACGTGGCATTGGCCGAAACAATAACCAGTGGGCTCTTCATCGGCGACGATGATCGAGAGCTGTATAACACGATGCAGTTGCTTTATGCTGATACAATAAATCTCAATGATGGCGTCGCGCGTGCGCAACAAGACATAATAGCTCGTCCCTATCCGAAAACAATTTCCGATTACAGGAGGGCGATCGCTGAAGATCCGGAGTTGAAAGTGATCGAAGAGCGAACAAAGCGCGTCACCACGCTGCTTGTTAGGTATGGCGTGGAGCCGAACGCGGTGAATAGGATGTTTGTGAAAATTTCTACGTGAAAAAGGCCGCAGAAAAGCTGCCCATTTCTTTCGCGGAATTCCATGATGAAAGGGAGGTAATAAAGAAGGAGAACGAGCCGTTTGGGATGGCGAAATTGAGGAAAAGATGTGCTGGCAAGCGCGTTGAATGGGACGGTTTTCTTCAAGGTTGTGCCGGATATGTTATTCTGCTGACATTCAAGCCACTTGAAACGTTTACGGGCAATATACCCCTTCATTGTTATGCTTATTGCCGGTTTCCGCAGAAGCAATTGGACAATCTGATGGAAACTTCGCCGCCTTTGAAGCGGGGTGCTAAAGTCAGGGTGGGGGGCATTCTCGACGAGCAGTCTTTCGATGAAGGTGATCGTCCGGCGTATCTGATTGACTGCGAAGTGCTCAGCGTCGAAGCTCACGGCAGCAACAAATAGAAAACCCATTCAATTGGGGAGGTCAGGAGGGCCGGAAGCACTGGCAAAGCCAGTGGCACGCGACCTCCGCCCGTTTCATCATCGCCGCGCGGCCGGGCACGCAAGCCGCCCGTGGCACCCGGCGTCGCCGGGATTTCCGCTTGCCGTCTCCCCGAGTAGGACGGGCATTCCTGCCCGTCGTTGCCATTGCCGCCCGTCGTTGCCATTCGCCGTTGCGTCGCGAACCATCGTTCACGTCGGGCAGGAATGCCCGACCTACGAATCAAACCCCCGCGGGCAGGATCCGCAGCGGGTTGGGCTTCGGACTGCGGATCTCCTTGCCCTCCGGCGGGCCGAGGCGGGCCTCGGCATATTCTTCCACCTGCTCGGCCGTCTCGAAGTAATGGTCGTAGACCCAGTCGTCTTCGTATTCGCACTTGTCGGTGCTGTAGTCGCGGCAAATCTGCGGCCGGCTGTCGTAGATCACGCAACGATGGTCGTCGCGCAGGTGCTTGCACTTGGTATAGACCAGCAGGTACCAGGAGCCTTCCTCGATAAACAGGGCCGCCCGATCGTGCAGCAGGAACCAGCGGAGGTACTGGAACTCCTCGTGCGTCGTGGGTTCATCGATGGGCAGAGCGAAGTAGCGGCAGCACTTGGCCGTGCAATGGTCGCAGAGGCTCTCGCCCGGCTTGAGGTCCTCGCGGCCGGGCTTGGTCCGCTTCTTCACGCCGCGGCGATTTTCAGGTGGGGCTTTGGTGCCCATCCGAGCAGTTCTCCTGAGCAAGCCCCGCTTGCCTGGCGGGACTCGTAGCGCGTAGGTTATGCTTCAGCATAACTGAGAAGGCGTCCTTTGTGCCAAAGCATGACCTGCTGGCTGTTATGCTGAAGCATAACCTACCAGGTAAAATAGCAGACTGCGGGCGGAAGGACCAGCCCCACACCCTGAACCCGAGACCCCCGCATGAAACCGATCCTCGTGCTCCAGCACGTGGCCCATGAGAACATGGGCAGTCTGGAATCCTATTTTCATCGGGCCGGCTTGAGCTGGCAGTACGTGGAACTGTTTCGACAATTCCCGGCGCAACTGGACCTGGCTCAAGCGGCCGGGCTGGTGGTCATGGGCGGGCCGATGAATGTCGATGAAGTCGACAAGTTTCCCTTCCTGGCCCGGGAAGTCGAGTGGATGCGGCAGGCGGTCGCCGCCGGGCTGCCCCTGTTGGGAATCTGCCTGGGCTCGCAGCTCCTGGCCAAGGCGATGGGAGCGAAGGTCTACCCCAATGCGGTCAAGGAGATCGGCTGGTACGAGATCGAACTAGAGCCAGCGGCGGCGGACGACCTGCTTTTTGCCGGCTCTGCGGCACGAGAGACCGTTTTCCAGTGGCACGGCGACACCTTTGACCTCCCGCCCGGGGCGGTACACCTGGCCTTTAGTCCTGGGTGCCGGCAGCAGGCCTTCCGCTGCGGACGCGCCGCCTGGGGCTTGCAGTTCCACGTCGAGGTGACGGCGGCGATTGTCGACACCTGGCTCACCGAGGCGGAGAACCGCCGCGAATTGGCCGGGCTGGACTACATCGATCCGCGGGCGATCGCCGCGCAAACGCCGCAGAGGATGCCGGCCATGCAGGCGTTGGGGGATCGCGTGCTGGGCCGATTTGCCTCGCTCTGCGGTTGACCGGCGCGGCTGGCAGGCGACCACGAACTTTGCCCCTGGCAGGGTGGGACCAGGCCGCCTTGTCGGCCGCCGGCCCACCGGGAACTGCGACAGTCGGTGGGCCGGCGCTCGCTCACGCGAGCTTGTCCCACCCTACTTGCAAAGCCAGGCGCAAAAGTTGGGCGCGACTCCTTGCGGTCGTCCCGCCCTACACGATCGCCAATCTCTCGACCGCTACACGGTCCGCGGTGGGATATCCCCGTGGGCGGTAGCAACTCTTACTCCCGAGTCGGCACTCCGCTGCTAGGCTGACCCGGTTGGCGGGCAACGGCGCTTTCGAGTTGCTGCATGGCGTTGTGGGCCAGGTTCAGATGGTCCGTGGTGCTGCGGATTCCCGCATCAAACACCTGCTGGACAGCCGGGGAAACGTAGTTCCGGGCGACTTGCAAGGCGGCCAGCATCTGCAGGTGCGCCCCGATCTGCTGGCCGATGTAGGCCTGATCGAAACGGATGCCCTGCTGCTGGTTCAACTCGTTGCGGATCAGTTCGCCGGTTCGCTTCTGGATCTGGGATGCCACGAAGAACATCGGGTCGGCCAACGTCGGCGTCGTTTGGACTTGGACCGTGGCCCGGCCTGGCAGCGGGGCTCCGGCCGGCGTGAGCACTGAGGTGCCCTGGGGATTGACCTCGATGCGGACCCCCGGCTTTTCCGGCTGGGGTTGCCAGTTGCCGGCTTGGACGAACCCTTGCAGTTGCCGAACGAAGCCGGTGTGGTCGCGGATCATCTCCTCGGCGAACTGCTTCACCTGGGGCGTCTGCGCCCTCGTCTGGGCGAGTTGGGCCAAACTGATCTCCGCCTCGTTACAGCCGATCGCCATCCGCACCAGGTCGGCTTGCAGGCGTTCGTGGCCCCAGGCGGCCGGGCCAGGCTGTGTTGTCGTCACCGGGGGCACGACAGCCTGTCCGGGTTGCACAGCGTTGGAACCCGGCGCATTCGGAGCGGCCGGGTTGGCAGGGGGCGAGCCAGAAGCCATTGCCAGCAGCGACAAGCCGATCAGGACGGCGAGCGTGATTCGCTGAGTGAAAACTTGCATAACGCATTCCTCCACATGGGGTGTCTAAGGAAACGAGCCTACACAGGCGCTCGAAATCATCGGTTCTTTAGGCAGTTTCTGTGCCATTTGTGGTAGACTCCTGCGGAGCTAGGAGTTAGAAGTTAGAGGCCGGCCGTGCGGCGACGGGCGCCAGTTCGCCCGAGGGCCGGGCACCCCTGCCTGACGCGGGACGAGGGCCCCACATGATCTGGGTTCAGGGCTACAATCCCCTTGAGTCTTTCGACCCGACTCACACGATGCTGCTGTCCGCGCTGGTGGCAGCCGCGCCGATCGTGGTTCTCTTGGGGCTGTTGGGCTGTTTCGGCTGTTCGGCTCCCAAGGCGGCAGCCGCCGGTCTGGCAGTCGCGCTGGCGGTGGCGGTCGGGATCTACCACATGCCTTGGCAAGCGGCCGCGGCGGCGGCCGGGTATGGCGCGGCGTGGGGCCTGTTCCCCATCGGCTGGATTGTGCTGGGGGCCGTGTTCCTCTACTGCTTGACGGTCGAGACAGGCCAGTTTGAAAAGGTCAAGTTCTCGGTGACCGCGCTTTCGCCCGACCGGCGGATCCAGGCCCTGTTGATCGCTTTCAGCTTCGGCGCGTTCTTGGAGGGTGCCTCGGGCTTCGGCGCGCCGGTGGCCGTCTCCGCGGCGATCCTCATCGGCACCGGCTTTCGGCCGATACTGGCCGCCGGGCTGGCCCTGATCGCCAACACGGCGCCCGTGGCCTTCGGCGGCCTGGGTATACCGATCACCACCCTGGCCCACGTCACCGACCTCTCGGAGGCGGCGATCAGCCAGATGGCCGGCCGGCAGTTGCTGTTGTTCTGCCTGCTGGTGCCGGCCTGGATGGTTTGCACGCTGTCCGGCTGGCGGGGACTCCGCGGCGTCTGGCCGGCCGTGCTGGTCAGCGGCGGGAGCTTCGCCGCGGTGCAGTTCCTGGCCGCCAACTACGCCCCGACGCTGGGCAGCGTCGGCGCCGGGCTGGTCTCGTTGGTCTCGCTGGCCCTGTTCCTCAAGGTCTGGCAGCCGGCCACCGTCTGGCGTTTCGACGACGAAAAACCGCCGGCCGGCGATTGCGAGGAAGGCGGACTGAAGCCCACCCTACGACCGCCGGCCGCGCCGCAGTACACCCGGGCTGAGATCGCCTCGGCCTGGGTCCCCTGGGTGTTGTTGTCGCTCTGCGTGCTGGTCTGGGGACTGCCGCCGGTGCGGGCGATGCTCAACGGCGGGCTCCGCGGGGGGGCTTCGCAGATCGTAACAGGCACGCTCCGCGTGCCGTCCGCCCTCGAACGACATGGTGGCTTTGACGCGCGTCATGAATTCAGTCTCAACCCCGGGGCGGACGGCACACGGAGTGTGCCTGCTACTTTACGGGCCTGGCTCGCGCCGAGCTTCGCCGTCCCGCGGCTTCACCGGCGCGTGCAGCGGGGCGCTGCGGTCGTGGCCGGGAAGGCGGAGCCGGAAAACGCGCTGTTCGAGCTGAACTGGCTCTCCAGCACCGGCACGGGGATCTTCCTGGCCGCGATCCTCTCGGCGTTCTGGATGCGGGTGGGGCCGTTGCGTTTCGCAAGGATCTGGTTGGCGACGCTGGCCCGCCTGAGGTGGCCGCTGTTCATCATTGCCGCCATGCTGGCGATCGCCTACACCACGCGTTACAGCGGCACCGACGGCACGCTGGGGCTGGTCTTCACCAAAACCGGGTTCCTCTATCCCTTCTTCGCCGCCATGCTGGGCTGGCTGGGCGTGGCGATGACCGGTTCCGACACCTCGTCCAACGCCCTGTTTGGCAGTCTGCAGAAGATCACGGCCCAGAAGCTCGGCCTGAGCCCGGTGTTGATCTCGACGGCCAACAGCACCGGCGGCGTGATGGGCAAGATGATCAACGCGCAGAGCATCGTGATCGCCGCCGCCGCGACGAATCAGATCGGCAGCGAAGGGCGGATCCTCCGCTTCGTCTTCTGGCACAGCGTGGCCTTGGCCTCGTTGATGGGCCTGCTGGTGCTCGCGCAGGCCTACGTGCTGAAGTGGATGGTGCCGCCGGGATAGTCCCCCTCTCCATCCGGGAGAGGGTACGGGTGAGGGGAGCCCACCAGAGGCTCGGCCAATCTTCGCAGCGGACGCGGGGACACGGTGACATGGGGACGCGGAGACAGGGTCAGGAAGAGGTGTTAGGAACGGTCATTGAGCGTGAAAGGCATCAGGACGCGTGAACAACGGTTTCTGACACGTTCTCCTTTCCTGGGTCACACTTTTCCCTGGGCCAAATGTGCCGGAGCTGGCTATGACGATATTCAGCCTTAGAACGAAACAAGAAACATTCGCGGGAGCTAATCCATGAACCGACGAACATGCCGGCGCCTGTTTGTTGCCGCCGCCACGGTTTTCGCACTTCTCGTGATGACGCTCGGCTACGAATGGAGTCAGCGGATAACGTCTTGGAACTCGCCCAGGATGCTCGCAATCCAGAGCCAATACGAATCACTTCTCGACGCTGCGCACAAGACGACACAGGGCCCCGCGTACGTAGCGAAGTACGGATTCAAGAACGAGATTTTAACTCACACGCTTTATCACATTGTAACGAGCAATCTGTCTGCGGGGGATCTGCGCCAATTGGCGGCGACGTGCGGAACGCTGCCGACGGATGAGAACGACTGGAGTCCCTTCACCAAGGACGTTTTCAGCTATATGATGCAGTCCATCGTGGATTCGGGCGACCGAGATATCGTTCTGAAGACGCTTTCAACACGCTGTCCCGACTGCATTTGGTACTCTCGTTTCGTCGAGTTTTACTTGGCGGAGAAGGGGGAAATGAAGCTGAAAGACCCCGTGTTGCTCCTCGGCGAGGCGTATTTCAAGTGTCGAGATCCCGAGGTTCGCCACCGTATTGCGACGGCCGTTCGCCGGGGCTTCACGAGTTCGGGCATTCGTGGGAAGGATGACGCCGAGTTTGTCAGCAACGCCATGCGGTGGTATCAGAAGGAAAGCGGGCATCTGATGCTTAATCCGCGTCACGGCGTGCTGATGGGTAAGATCCCGCCGCACGAAGAGAGTGACCCAAACTTCAAATGGTTGCTACAGTTTGACAGGATGCCGCCGCTGTTTGTGGAACGGGGAAGATAGAGACGGAGAAAACGGGGCGGGGAGCAAACAAAGGTGGCAGGAACCGTTTCCACGCTAAGACATGGGCACAGTGGTTCTCCACACCTCTTCTGACCTCTATTATGGCCGGCGCGTTCCTCATTTCGCGTCTTGCCGTCCCCGCGCCTGCGGCGAAGAATGGCCGAGTCTCTGGTAGATTCCCCTCACCCCGACCCTCTCCCGGAGGGAGAGGGGGAATCGCCGGCCCGCTTTAGCGTTTTATCAGCTCCCTCACCGTCATTCCCGAGGGGATCATGGGCAAGACGTGCTCCTGGTAGGGCACGGCCACGTCGAGCAGGTACGGTCCGGGCGAGTCGATCATCTCGCGCAGCGCGTCTTCCAACTCGTTCTTCTGGCGGACGAAACGGCCTTTCCAGCCGAAGCCGGCGGCGACGGCGACGAAGTCCGGATAACGCTGATCGGGGCCGATGCCCGTCCCGCGGCCGACCGCCTCGGGATGGTCGATCGGGCCGAGGTAGGTGTGGGCGCGGTTGGAGGCGTGGAAGCGGTCCTCCCATTGCACGACCATGCCCAGGTGCTGGTTGTTCAGCAGCAGCACCTTCACCGGGACCTTCTCGCAGAAGCAGGTGGCCATCTCCTGGACGTTCATCAACAAGCTGCCGTCGCCGTCGATGTCGACCACCAGCGTGTCGGGGTGGGCGATCTTGGCCCCGATCGCCGCGGGCAGGCCGAAACCCATGGTCCCCAGGCCGGAGCTGGAAAGAAAGGTCCGCGGCCGGCGAAACTTGTAGAACTGCGCGGCCCACATCTGGTGCTGGCCCACGCCCACGCTGATGATCGTCCGGCGGTCCTCGGTCAACCGCCAGAGCGTGCGGATGGCGTGCTGCGCGAGAATGTCCGAGGAATCTTCGTTGTACTGGAAGGGGTCCGACTTCTTCCAGCCGTCGAGACGCTTGGTCCACGGGGCCAGGCCGGCCTCCGGCGGCTGGACGATCTTGTTCAACTCGGCCAGGGCGAACTTCACGTCGCTGACCACGGGGATGTCGACCTCCTTGATCTTGTTGACCTCCGAAGGGTCGATCTCCACGTGGACGATCTTGCCGTGCTTGGCGAACTCGGAGACCTTGCCGGTCACGCGGTCGTCGAAGCGCACGCCGAGGGCCAGGAGCAGGTCGGCCTCGCTCACCGCAAGGTTGGCGTAGACGCTGCCGTGCATGCCCAGCATGTCCAAGGAGAGGGGATCATCGCCGGGGAAGCCGCCCAGGCCCATGAGGGTCATGGTCACGGGGATGCCCGTCTTGCGGACCAACTCGCCAAGCTCGGCGGCCGCGCCGGCGGCGATCACGCCTCCGCCGGCGTAGATCACCGGGCGCTTCGACTTGCGGATTGCCTCGGCGATGGTGCGGATCTCCTGGTCCGTGGCCCGCGGCGGCTGGCCGCTGTAGCCCGGCAGGTTCATGGGGACGTCGTAGTCGGGGACGATCTGGGCCAACTGCACGTTCTTCGGTATGTCGATGAGCACCGGGCCGGGCCGGCCCGTGCTGGCGATGTAAAAGGCCTCGCGAACGACGCGGGCCAGGTCGGCCGGATCGGTGACCAGGTAGTGGTGCTTGGTGACGCTGCGGCAGACCTCGACGATCGGCGTCTCCTGGAAGGCATCGGTGCCGATCACGGCGGTGCCCACCTGGCCGGTGATGGCCACCAGCGGGACGCTGTCGAGCTTGGCGTCGGCGATGGCCGTGACGAGGTTGGTCGCGCCCGGGCCGCTGGTGGCCATGCAGACGCCCACTCGGCCCGTCGAGCGGGCGTATCCTTGGGCCGCGAAGCCGCCGCCCTGCTCGTGCCGCGGCAGGACCACGCGAACCTTGCCGCGGAAGCGGGTCAGGGCCTGGTGCAGGGGTATGCTCGCCCCGCCCGGGTAGGCGAAGACGGTATCCACCCCGTGATTCACCAACGACTGGACGACGACATCGGCGCCGCTGATCAGTTGCAGCCCGGAAGCTTTGCCGGGTCCGGTCGTCTCTTGCGTGGCCACAGAGTCTACTCCTGGGGCAGTCGCGCGGGAAAAGGGGACAGGCACCTTTTGCCGGAACGGCCCTTCGGGTGCTCCGCACAAAAGGTGCCTGTCCCCTTTTCCCCATCAATAAGGGGGGTGTAAGTTTCGCAGCGGAAACAATTTAGAATATCCCACCTTGCCCCGTTGTTCAAGCCGTTTTAGTGGCTTTGCACCTTGTGGACATAACCATCCGGCTCGTGGGTCAACCGGATTTCGTAGGAGAAGACCCATCCCTTCCAGGTATAGGCGTCCACATCGGCCTGGGGCGTGGAATGCTGCGGCGAGCCCTGCAAATACTCAGGCATGTCCTTCATCAGCAGCGTGCTTTCCTGGCCGGCCGGCACGCGATCCAGAACCCTTTTGAGAGTCTCGTCGAACGCACTGCGGACCTGGAATTCGTGGTAAGCGACCACCCCTACGGCGATCGCCAACACGAGCGCCACCATTCGCGACGGCGATAAAATGGCCCCCTTCTTGTTCGACTCGTGCGACATGCGATCCGGACGACGTGATGCCTGGCTCATCGGCAACTCCTTGCAAACCCTGAAGCAATCGGTTACGCGCACCGCGTAGGTTATGCTTTAGCATAACACCCTCTCCTAGGCCGTAGGTTATGCTTTAGCATAACATCTGGCCCTATCACAGGTTATGTTATGCTGAAGCCTAACCTAGGGGACCAACCGCGTGGTGGCCTTCCCCGTTTGAGTCACCCCATTATACTACCCGCCAGAAAAGGTGGGATAGACCATTAGCCGAGCGCGACGAACCATTTAACCCATGCACATCCGGGCCGGCACGGCCCGGCGCGGCTTGCTGACCGCTGATCGCTGACCGCTAGCCCGGTTGACCGGGCGACCGTGGCGGCTTACAGTAAGATTTTGGGAAAGCCGCCAGACCGGGCGGTACCGACCGAGTCTCTCCCTGCAAGGCCCCCATGCTCGCCAAGCGCGTGATTCCCTGTCTCGACGTGAACCGGGGCCGGGTCGTCAAAGGCACCAATTTCCTCAATCTCCGCGATGCGGGAGACCCCGTGGAGGTCGCCGCCCGCTACGAGCAGGAGGGGGCCGACGAGTTGGTGTTTCTCGACATCACGGCCAGTCACGAGGGCCGCGAGATCATCCTCGACGTTGTCCGCCGCACGGCCGAAGTGGTCTTCATGCCCCTGACCGTCGGCGGCGGCATCCGCACCCTGGACGACATCCGCGCCCTGCTCTTGGCGGGCAGCGACAAGGTCTCGATCAACTCGGCCGCCTGCCGCCAGCCGCAGTTGGTGCGCCAGGCAGCGCGGAAGTTCGGCAGCCAGTGCATCGTCGTGAACATCGATCCCAAGCGGGTCCAGAAAGAGGGCCGCGAGTTCTGGGAGGTCCACATCAACGGCGGCCGCATCGGCACCGGGTTGGAGGCCGTCGCCTGGGCTCGCGAGGTCGAACAGTTGGGCGCCGGCGAGATCGTGCTCACCTCGATGGACGCCGACGGCACCCAAGACGGCTACGACCTGGAGATCACCGCCGCCGTCGCTGCCGCCGTCTCGATCCCCGTGGTCGCCAGCGGCGGGGCCGGCAACCCCGATCACCTGGCCGACGCCATCTTGCTGGGCGGGGCCGACGCCGCCCTGGCCGCCAGCATCTTCCATTACGGCCAGTTCACCATCCTCCAGACCAAACTCGCGATGCAAAAGCGGGGGATCCCCGTGAGACTGGGAAACCATTGAACCTTTTGGGGTGCGCTTCAGTAATAACTTTGTACAATTTTCCTCTGAAGGAAACGCCCTCCGTGGCGTTCCGCGGCACCAACGGCCGCTTGTTCGGGCACTCGGAACGCCACGCAGCGCGTTCCCTACAGAGAGGAGAGCAACGCCGATGGCCACGACAAGCGAAACCCAACAGGATCAACAGCGCGGCGATACCCTGGAAGTCGACAAGTTGTTCCGCGCCTGGTGAAACTCGAAGGCAGCGACCTGCACTTGAAGGTCGGCGCGCCGCCGCACGTTCGCGTGGCCGGCTCGCTCAAACCGCTCAACCGCGGACCCATCGACGACGAGGAGATGACGCGGCTGCTGCTGAGCCTGATCGATGCGGACCCCCGCTTGAAGGAGCGTCGGCGGAGAATCTATGACGAGGACGGCGGCATCGACTTCGCCCACATCCTCGTGGTCGACGGCACGCGATGGCGATTCCGCGTGAATGTCCTCCAGCAGATGGGCCACATGGGGCTGGTCGCCCGGCGGGTGAACAACAAGATCCCCAACTTCGAGGGGTTGCACCTGCCGCCGATCCTGGAAGAACTCTGCAAGTTCGACCAGGGCATGATCCTCCTGGCTGGCGTCACCGGGTCCGGCAAGAGCACCACCATCGCCTCGATGCTGGACTGGATCAACCACAACTACCGCGACCACATCATCACGCTGGAAGACCCCATCGAGTTCACCTTCACCGACGACAAGAGCCTGATCAACCAGCGGGAGATCGGCCAGGACGTGAAAGACTTCATGATCGGCATGAAACACGCCGTCCGCGAGGACCCGGACGTGATGCTGGTGGGCGAAATGCGCGACCGGGAGACCTTCGAGACGGCCATCCAGGCGGCCGAGACGGGTCACCTGGTGTTCGGCACGATTCACGCCTCGACGGCCCCCAGCACCATCGGCCGCATCCTCGACCTGTTCCCGGAAGGGCTGCACAGCGCGATCCGCAGCGCACTGGTCTTCAACATGAAGGCCATCATTGCGCAGAAACTGCTGCCTTCGATCGTGCCGGGCATCCAGCGGGTGCCGACCTGCGAGGTGATGACCTTCACGCCGACGGTCAAGAAATTGATCCTGGAGAGCCGGGATGAGCAACTGGGCGACGCCATCCGCATCGGGTACAACGAAGGAATGCAGGACTTTACCATGAGCCTGAAGAACCTGGTGCAAGGCCGAATGGTCGATCGGGCGACGGCCTTCGAGGTGGCCCCCAACCCCGAAGCCTTGAAGATGGCGCTGAAGGGCATCGAGATCAAAGAACCCGGGATCCTCTGATGCGTCGCTGGTTGCTCCTACCCTTGATCGCGGCAGCCTTCGAGCTGAGCAATTCCTCGCAGCTCATGGCCCAAACCACCTGGCCGGCGTACCCCCTGACCAACGGCTGGAGCGGGCCCGGCAGTTACCTCAACTGGAGCAAGATCCTCGTCTGCTGGCTGGTCTTTCTGGCCTGGTGCGGCACGACCGACTGGGTCAGCCGCGACGCCCAGGAGCACCACACCAATTATCTCCGCTGGAACCCCGTCCTTTTCGGCAGCTTCGCCGGCGCACTGCTGTTGCACTTGCTGCTGCCCTGGTTCTGGCTGGGGTTCCCCCTGCTGGTGATCGCTTACGCCGGGCCGCTGGCGGCCTACGTGATCGTTCGCAACCGCAAGCTCTCCGACGACGAGCGCGTGCTGACCCCCGACCATCTGCGGCACTGGCTTTCCGAGCACGGCAAGCTGGTGGGGTTGAAGATTGCGGCGAAGAAGCAAGATCCCCGCGAGGCCGGACCTCCGATAATCCTCACCGCGTCGGCGGGCACGGAGCGCGAAGACAACGTCCGCGTGCTCTCCGCGCGGCAGTCGCCCGGCTTCACCAACACCCGCGTGCTCTTGGCCGACGCCCTCTTCCGCCGCGCGGAGGCGATCATGCTCGACTACACGCAGCAGGGCATGGGTGTGAAGCATATGGTCGACGGCGTCTGGCAGGAGGGCGCGGCCCGCGACCGCGAGCTGGGCGACCCCCTCCTGGCTACGCTCAAACTGCTCTCCGGGCTGAACCCCGAGGATCGCCAGAGCCGCCAGGAAGGCCGCTTCGCCGCCCAATACGCCTCGGAGAAGTACGCGGCCATGATCTTCACCCAGGGCAGCCCGACCGGCGAGCGGGTGCTCGTGCAACTGGAAGGCAGGAAAGTCCGCTTCGATAGCCTGGAAGCCCTGGGCATGCGGTCCAAGATGGAGGAGCAGGTCCGCGAGATCATGGCCCGCCAGCAGGGTTTCTTTCTCATCTCGGCCATGCCGGCCGGCGGTCTGCGGAGCACGACCAGCGTGATCATCCGCAGCTCCGATCGCTTCACGCGCGAGTTCTATGCCGTGGAAGAAGCCGCCAACCGCTACGAGGAGGTGGAGAACGTCCGCGTGACGACCTACAAGGCGGCCGAAGGCCAGACGCCCGCCACCGTGTTGCCGGAGGTTCTTTTCCAGGATCCCAACGTGGTCGTGGTCCGCGACCTGGTCAACGGCGAGACGGTCAGTCTGTTGTGCGACGCGATCCCCAAGAACCGCCTGATCGTGAGCACGATCCGGGCCAAGGATGGTGCCGAGGCCTTGTTGCGGGTGCTGGCCTTGAAGGTGCCCCCTGCGGAGTTTGCCCGGGGCATCACGGCCGTGCTCAACCAGCGTTTGATCCGCAAGCTTTGTCCGCGGTGTAAAGAGGCCTATCCCCCCGCGCCGGAGATGTTGCAGAAGCTGGGGATTCCCGGGGGCAGGGTGGAGGCCTTTTACCGCCCGCCGCAGCCTCCGGCGGAAGGGGAGAAACGCGAGATTTGCCCCGAGTGTATCGACGTCGGCTACGTCGGTCGCACGGCGATCTTCGAGCTTTTGCTGGTCGACGACACGGTCCGCAAGACCCTGGCCGCCAGCCCCAAGCTGGACCTGCTCCGCCAGGCGGCCCGCAAGGCGGGCATGAGGAGCCTTCAGGAAGAAGGGATCGTGTTGGTGGCCAAGGGCGTCACGTCGTTGGCGGAGTTGATGCGCGTACTGAAGCAGTGAAAATGTCATGCTGAAGCATAACCTACGTGGGAGACGCTTATGGGATCATTGCTCCCCCTTTCGCTGGTGATCGTCCTGCTCGCCTGCGTGGGATTCCTCTATACGGAAGGGATCTGGGGAAACTTCCTCAACCTGGTTAACGTGGTGACGGCCGGGCTGCTGGCGACGAACTTTTTCGAGCCGCTGGCAAAACTCGGGGAGAGCTACTTCGGTTCGTTCACTTTCTTCCTCGATTTCCTCTGCCTTTGGGGCTTGTTCGGCCTGTTGGTGATCGTCTTTCGGCTAGCGACCGACCGCATTTCGCGGACCAAGGTTCGCTTCCTCAAGCTGGCCGACGAGATCGGCTCGCCCCTCATGGCGGCGATGGTCGGTTGGGTCATGGTTTGCTTTACGGCCATGACCCTGCACACGGCCCCGCTGGCCAAGAACTTCCTGGGCGGGGGCTTCCAGCCCGAAGAGGAAATGCTCTTGGGAACCGCTCCCGACCGGCGATGGCTGGGCTTCGTGCAATCCGTCTCCCGAGGCGTCTACTGCCGCGGACTGTCGTCGGCCGAGAAGGACTCGGGCACCTATGGGAAGGACACCGACCAGGCGGAAAAGGAACTAGCCGTGTTCGACCGCCGGGCCGAGTTCATCCCCAAGTACGCCGCCCGGCGGATGTCCCTGGAAAACTATCTCAACGACAAGGATAAGGGCGGCTACCGTGTCATTGAGGGGGACCTGGGCCAACGGGTGCCGAGCCGCTAGCCCTTGGAGTGCGGCGACTTGTCGCCGCTTTCGTCCATCGGCCGGAAGCGATCGGAGACATATTTCAGGTACACTGCCGCGTAACCTTTTGGCGGCAAGCACTCCAGAAAAGCGGCGACAAGTCGCCGCACTCCAAAGCCCATGTCGAACGCCGAAGTCGAACCCCGGTTGCCGATCGATCCGCAGGACGACGAGCTGACCCGATACCAGTCGGTCAGCGGGCTGGCCTTCCTGGCCTTGCTGCTGGGATTGCTCTCCTGGACGGCCATGTTCACGCCCTGGCTCTGGCCGGTGGCCTTTGCGGGCGTGGTGGCGGGGGTCGCGGCCCTGGCCCGGATCCGCCGCCGTGCCCCGGCCCTGTTGGGTCGCAAGCCGGCCTTGATCGGACTGCTGCTTTCGGTCGTTTTCAGCTTCGCCGCGCCGGCCGAACTGTTGGCCAACCGCTGGCTGATCAGAAACGAGGGCCGCCGGGTCGCCGTAGAGTTCCTCCGCGAGATTCAGCAAGACCACCCCGCCGCGGCTCACCAGTTGACGCTCCCGGCCGGCCGCCTGCGCCGGCGAGCGTCGACCTTGGGGCGAGCTATTACGCCGGCTCCGACGCACGGGCCGGCTTGGAGTCGTTCGTCGCCCAGCCCGCGATCCAGGCGCTGTTGACCCTCGGCGGCAAGGCCCGCATCTGCTACTACGACACCGAGTTCCAGGGCCATGACGACGAGGGCGACGTGCTCCGGCTGGTCTATGCGGTAACCTATGACGAGGCCGGTCAGAAGACCAGTTTTTTCCTTGGCCTGAGCTTGCGGCGAAGGGTTCTCGCCGCCGCGCATCTGGTCGATTGGCAGATCGAAGGCATCAAGGGCGGCTAGCCGCCGGCGAAGTTTTGTGGTGCAGGCGTCCCGCCTGCCCGGCGAAAGGCAGGCGAAATGCAGGCGGGACGCCTGCACCACAAAAGAAAGAGCGGTCAACTTGTTCCTGCGCCGACCCTGGCGTCGCCGTCCAGGCACTCGTGGAGCCGGCTGACGAGCTTCTCCGGATGGATCGGCTTGACGAACCACTGGTCCACGCCGTGGGGACCGATGGAAACGCCCACCTCGCCGGGGGCGGAACCGCTGACGGCGACCACCTTCAGCCCCTCGTACTGCGGGTTGCTGCGGATCGCCGAGAGCGTCGAGGGGCCGTCGCAGTGCGGCATGAACATGTCCAGGAGAACCACGTCCGGCCGGCGATGCGCGGCAAGATAATCCAACGCCCGGTCGCCGTCGCTGACCGTGGCCACCTCGAAGCCGCTGATCCGCAACAGCCCGGCCAAGAGCTCGCTCTCATTGGCGTCGTCCTCGACCAGCAGGGCCCGGCGGGTCGGCTTGGGCAGCTTCAGTCCCGGCTGCTGCGTGGCCTCGGCGATCTCCAAGTCCAACGCCGCGAAGGTGGTCAAGGCCTTCTCCAGGGTCCGCTCGGCCTCCTGCGGCTTGTGCTGCTCCATCTGTTTCTGCACCAGGTAGAGGCAAAGATTGGCCGCGTTGAGCCGGTTGCGGAGCTTGTGGCGGAAGTCCCGTCGAGCCCGCTCGGTCTCGGCCAGAGCCTCGGCAGCCAGCTCCTCCCGCAACACGGTCACGTCGCGCGGCGCATCGACGCCCACGCGCACCGCATTGCCCGAAATCCGCAGGATCTCCACGGTGACGCCCAAGTGGGGAAAAACGATCTTCTCGTTCTGACGACGAGAGAGGACTAACATTTGCGGGTCTCCTTTCCAATCGAAGCCTCGCACCGACCCTTGCGGGGGCAGATGGTGCGAGCCCCTCAGCCATGAGGTCACGCGATAACACGAAGCCGCCGCCCACGGTGGGACGGATTGGCAATCCGTCCTACGAACCAATGGCGGTACGCTCCAAGCGGCCGCCGCCAGCAGCGTGCGAATCGGACAAGCGTTCGACCTCGTGCCGTCGTCTCGAAAAGGAGCCGTGCGGAATCCTTCCGCACCTCTTGCCAGATTTCCGCTGCCCATTGTAGCCACCGCAGCCGACCGAATCAAGGCGACTTTTCCCCACTAGTCTTGTACATGGTACGGGCGTCCGCTAGAGGGGTATTGATGGATGAGGTGGCAATTTCGGACCTCGGGAGTCCGACTTGCTGCTCCGATCCGGGGCAGCGACAATAAGGGCCTGTAAAACAGTAAGTTGGGCAAACCTAAAGCGAGCGGAGTCCACTCGACGGAAAGAAGGCGACCATGACGCGACTTGGCCTGACTGCGGTGGCAACAATCCTGGGGATGGCAGTCTTCGCTGGTCCGCTCGACGCGGCCCAGGTGGGCGAAGAATCCGGGGCCCCGGAGAAAGTCTATCAGGGCGAAATGGCGGCTTATCCGGGCCCCTGGGCCTTCGCGCTTCCCAAAGAGCAGATCATTCTTGTCAGCGACGAAGAATTAGAGATCCTGGCGGCCGACCCGGACAAGGTCCTCGACCTGAGTCTCACGCCGCAGCCAAAGCATCTTGCCAGCCTCCGCCAGGTCTGCGAGTCGGCAAAGCGCCAGGGGGCAAGGACGCTGATCGTGGCCTTCGATCACTTCTTCCAGCAGTATAGGCCCGGCCAGAACCACGCGCGGCGTCTCATGCCCGACATGGATTCCTATATCGAGAAGATCGCCCGTATCGGCAAGTTCGCCGAGCAGTACGGGCTCGGGCTGGAGCTGAGCCTGCTGACTCCGCTGGAGATCGGCCGGGGCTATCGCCAGGCGACCGGCGAGTCGGGCGTGTGGATGCAGTACCGCAAGGGGCTGCGCGATCCGGCAAGCGGCGCGTTCAGCGTGCAGTTGTGGCGGCATTCCCGCTGGGTCAACAACAAGGGCCCCTTCGACCTGGAAGACGCCGGGGTGCGAGTCTTCGCCTTTCGCGAGCAACCCTTGGCTGGCACGCCGTACCGCGTTGTCCCCGAAGACTCCATCACGGAGATCACCGACAAGGCCAAGGTCGAAGTCTTCGAAGGCATCCGGCCCGAGCGATTTCCGGCAACGCGAATCCGCGTCTACGGCACGGGCAAGACCGAGACCTCCGGCCTCGATCGCGTGCTGGTCGTCCAAAGCTACCGCACGCCCGAAATGGACTACTTCTCCGACAAGGCCTTGCCCTACCTGAAAGCGCTGGTGGACCGCTATGCCGCCGCAGGGGTCAAGCTCAACGCGCTCTACTCCGACGAGCCCCACCTGATGGGCGACTGGAGCTACTTCGGCCACCACGACCACGGCCAGTTCGCCATGCGTTACGTCAGCCCGGGCTTTGCCGAGAAGTTCGCAAAGGGGTTCGGAGCGAAGTACCGCGATTTCGCCAAGTACCTCGTCTACTTCACCTACGGCCAGGAGGACTTCGCCATCGATCTCAGCGCCACGCAGGGCGTGATGCACGTCTTCGGCCCCTCGCCGCTGGACATCCGCCGCACGGCCCTTTTCCGCGCATTACTACCGCTTCCTGCAGGACGGCCTGACGGACCTCCTGGTCGAGGCCAAGCACCACGCCGAAACGCGGATGGGCCGCCGCCTCGAAGCCCGGGTGCACGCCACCTGGGCCGAAAGCCCCACCTGCGACTGCTGGACTACCCTCGAGGGCGCCAACGCCAATCGCAGCAAGTACGAATACACCTCGGACTTCCTCTGGTCCAATACGGTGCAGCAGTCCGCCGTGGCCTGCTCCGATTATTTCCGCTGGGGCGATTTCCTCACGGGCAATGGGAACGATCATGCGGAAGGCGGCTTTCTTGATCGCAACTACCTGGGACTGTCGCTGGCCTGCTCGACCGGCATCTTGAACGAGGTGCCCTATTCCTACGCCGCGCACTGGGGCATGCCCGAGCCCGTTGCCCGGCGCCGTGCCATGTTGGCGGCGGCGTTCGGCGTCCTCGGCTCCCATTACGGCAACGTGCAAGACGTGCAACACCGGGACGTGGACGTGCTCATGCTCTACCCGATCGACCTGGTGGCCGTCGAAGAACGCTTCGGCAGTTGGATGACCCAGTATCCCTATGCCAACTACGTGACCCAGGCGAAACTGCTCCAGCGCGGGAAGATTGTCGGCCCGGCGATCGAGATGGCCGGACGCCGATTTACCACGCTGGCGGCCGTTTTCGAGCCCTTCCCCTCGCAACGGCTGCTGGACATGCTGCGGCAACTGGTGGAACAAGGCGGCCGCGTCGTCTGGGCCGGGCCGCCGCCCGTGCTCACCGACGAGGACGGCGACGCCCTCGGTCCCTGGCAGGCGATCTTCGGCATCCACTACCAACCGGCGCACAACGAAGGCCTGTCCGCTCCCGGGCGGCAGGTCGTTTTTGCCGGCGCCTTGCACGACGTGCCGCCGCAGATCATCCTCACGCACGAGTTGGTCGATCACATCTATCCGCTGAGTGCGACGGGCTCGACGCAGCCGGTCGCCCGCTGCCAGGAACGGCTCGTGGGCACGCATCGCCTTTATCCGCAGGGCGGCAGCGCAACGTTCCTCGGTTTCCGCCCGCGCGACAATCAGTCGTGTAGTCTCGGCTACGACACCCGCACCTGGTTCGATGTACTACTCGCGTTGGGGGCATACACACCCACCGGAAGGTTCTCCGGCGTCAACGACAACACGGAGTATCTCTCGCGGACGGGCGAGTATCTCTGCTGCCGCTTTCCCAATGGCGCGATCACCATCGCCCGGCACCTGCGGCTGTTGGAAGAGGACTGGCAAGGCGGTTTCGCTCGGGACCCCGCGGCCGATGCCGCCTATCTTGCCCGCCATCCCTTGCCGCCGGATAAATTGGATCTGCGGGATTTCAAGGTAGGCGGCCACGCGGTCACCTATGAGGGCAGCGGCGCGGTGGCCTTTCGGCTGAACCGGCAGGGAACTCTTGTCGCCTTTGCCGGCAGCGACTGCCGGCAGATCACGGTTGACGGCCGGGCGGCCGTCTTTGCCGAGAATCCCCTGTCGCTGGTCACCTTCGCCCCTATCGCCGCCGCACAAAGAGTGCCCGACGGTGCGATCTACCAAATCACGATTGGCGGCACGGGCGCCGTTCGCATTCCGCTCAGCGGCCTGCCCGGCAAGGTGAAGCTATTCACTGCGGATGCAATCCCGGGCTCGAAAGGCGTGGCCGTCCCCTTTCAGCGAGACGGCGAAGCGATCGTTATTCGCGTTACGCCTGCGGAATCTGGCCGTCAGCTCTGGATCGTGCCGGCAGAATAGGTCGGCTCGCAAGTCGAAGGGAGGGCGGATTGTGCCACTGACCATTGAAGTCGAACAGGAAGACGACGGCCGCTGGCTCGCAGAAGTGCCGGACCTTCCCGGGGAACTAACCTACGGCCAAAGTCGCCAAGAAGCGATCGACCGCGCACAAGCCTTTTCGTTGCGCGTGCTGGCTGACCAACTCGACCACGCGGCGACGTAAGTCCAATAGACCCGGGACGATTCGGACCTCCGACCAAGGGATTATGAGTCCCCTGCTCTAACCGCTGAGCTACGGGCCCCTTCTCCAATGTTACGCCCACCTACGCCTCTGGGCTATTGAACTCCCCAGGACGTAACTGCCCATCCCATCCCTTCTCTGCCCGCTCCATAAAGGATTTACGGAAAGTGGTCACAACACCGCGACCGATCGCTTCGGCGGATGCCCGATCGAAGGCGTGGTGGATCAGAGCTCCGGCAGAAATGGCAACCTGTTGCACGATGACGAGCGGATTTGGTGTTTCTCGGGAATCACGGTCAACATCGAAGACATAGACCGTGGCCCTCGATTGCTCCCCGGATGTCCGCTCCGTTTCCGTCGGTGTTCGCAGCGCAAGTTGCCTTGGGTCAGTTCCCGCAACTTGCGGCCGTCCTAAGTGCTTCAGCCAACTTTCCCAAACCGGAACTGGAAGAACGATCGCAAAGCCCGCGCATTGAGGCGCACGGGAAAGCTCGATCTTAAAGATCATCTGATAGATCGTGCGTTTGAAGATGTTCGCTTTGTTCGGCCCTTCGACGCCAGTTCCACAGATCTCCACCTTCGAACTGAGATCCTGGTGGTAGCCCTTGGCTGCTTCGCACGCCGGACAACAATCGCGGAGAATCGCCGCTGCGTGGAGCGGGCTTCCGTGGAAATCTGACGTTTGAATCTCGTAGAAGAGATGGTTTCCGAATTGCGTCGGTCTCCCCTGCCGGTCCACCGCGGTGACCTCGATTACCGACATGTCCACAGCAGCGCCCGGAGATGCATCGGTCTCGGGTAGATCGATTTCACCTCCGAGTTTCTGGGACGAAAAGAGGAAAACGCGGACGTGCTTCTTGAACGCGTCGATAATCCGCTTGCGTTGGCGGAGTCGATGGAGAACGGTCAGGGGAAGGAGAAGGATATCGTTGTCCTCGGGAATGGAGTACCCGGAGCCGACGGCGCTGGCCAAGAGGGTGAATCGCTGGTCGAGCGTCCGATGCGGACAAGCGATCCAATCCTGTCGGCTACCATTGCTGTCGCTGCTGATCGTGCACACTCCGTACGGCTCTTTCCAGCCCCTGGCGCGCTTGACACACTCGGTTCGCTGCTCCGTTGCCCTCGTGAGAAACGGACACAGACGGCGCCCCTGGTTAACCCGGGCGGTCTCGGACTGGTCCACGGCCGGCCAAACCCGGTGACCAAACCATTCGGCGACGAAATTGCCGGTTGTGCACCCCTTCGGCGGAGTAAGACGCGCCCCCATTCAATACCTCTCCTCGAAGGCACGAATAAGATCTGTCATACTGACTTTGAGTGCGGAGGCGAGCTGCTGCATCACGGAGAGAGATGGATTCCGGAGCCCCCTCTCCAGGAGGCTGATGTAGGTGCGGTGCAGTCCCGCAGCGGCGGCCAAAGCCTCCTGGGAGACTTCCCGGTCCTGGCGGAATTTCCGCACTACTGCTCCGAAAACGCATTGCGCCCTTTTTCCCATAAGGGGGTAGAGTCGTCCTGTTGTGACTGAGGGTCTACAGACAGTTGTCTGAAACCGGGTTTTGCGATATACTCACCGGAATGACCATGAGTACAAATCTGGAAGCTGTCTTGTCGGGTCAGGCGCGAGTTGCCCTCATTCAGGGAGACGCGTTCGATCTCGTCCGCCAGATCCCCTCGGAAACTGTCGACCTGGTCATCACGAGCCCTCCGTACTGGGGGCTTCGGGATTACGAGGCCGAACACAACTGGGATATCCTCGATCTTTGGGAAGGTGGAAAGCACGCGAAGCGCTGCCCTTCCTACCAATGGTACAGAGAGCATGGGGGCTTGCTCGGACTCGAACCGCTTCCCGAGTGGTACGTCTCCAACGTGGCCGAGATCATGGCTCATTGTCAGAGAATCCTGAAAATATCGGGAAGTCTCTGGCTTAATATCGGGGACACGTACTTCGCGCGTTGGTCAAGCATCCGGTCCAAGGGACGCCAGGGATTGAACGGTGACGACCGGATGCGCCGCAAGACCCCGATGGGCGGTTACAGACAGGAGAAGCAACTACTCCTGATCCCCGCCCGTGTCGCGATCGCCCTGCAGGAAAATCGCTGGATCCTTCGAAATGATCTGATTTGGTACAAACCCAATGTCCCACCCCGCCCATTCGATGATCGTTTGGGGCTTACGCACGAGCATTTTTTTCACTTTGTTCGGAGGCCAAAGGAAGGGCGCGCGAAGTACTATTATGACCTCTCGCAAGCCGGCAGCCCGCACGATGTCCAGAAGGTGAACGTGGTGCCCGGAAAAGACCAACACAGCGCATCGTTCCCGCCGAAGCTCATCGAGCCGCGAATCTGCAGCTCGTCCCCGCCTGACGGACTTGTGCTCGATCCGTTCGCGGGGGTTGGAACCGCAGTTGAGGTCGCCCTGTCAGCGGGAAGGCGCGCGATTGGCTTTGACATCAATAGTCGGTTCCTTTCAGCCGCAAGGAATCGGCTTCAAAACGTCGCCCGCTCGCTATTCTGAGTCCGCCACCGCTTTCATCCTCCCGAGAAGAGAGGGACGCTTACCCCGCGCGAACGCGCGGCCCGGTCTTCCTCGCCGCAGCCAAGTAGGTCAGGCACCGCGTACATGACGACGGGCTAAATGAACAACCATTGCTTGTCGACGCGGGTGAATGGCGATTGATTGATGTTGTCAGGCACAGGGTGCCTCCTCTTCGGGGACGAGAGGTCCGTGAAGGGGATGGGAACGAGCACGATATCGCCCTGACTAGGCATGGTTCCAGTCTTCGTCATCGCAGGGGTTGTCCCAAAATTCCAGCGATGTCTGCGCTGCCGAAACGAGATCGCAAAAATCGTCGGAAAGTTGTGAAATGACGAAAACTACGACGCGCTCTCCCGGCGAGAAGGGAACCGTCACTTCGACCCGCCCGTCTGCCTGGACTTCCGCTTCGTACTTCAAAGCAGTCTGGGGATTAAGAGTGCCGTGAGTCATACCGGGCCCTCTTTCCTGTCGCTCCGAGATTGCATGACACAAACGCTCGATGCTCGCAGCTACCATACCCATTGTAGGCGAGCCGGACCTCGCCCTGCAAGAGGCCGGCTCCGTCGCTCTCCCCGACTGGTTGCGAAGTAGGCCCGGGAGGATTCGGACCTCCGACCAAGGGATTATGAGTCCCCTGCTCTAACCGCTGAGCTACGGGCCCGGAGTCGCCACGTTATGCTAAAGCATAACCTACGGGGGTTTGCTTTGCCCGGCGTCCCCTCACCCCAACCCCCTCCCGGAGGAAGAGGGCGTTCGCGCTTCAGCCGGCGCGGGCACGGACCGCGGGGTCTTCCTCACCGCAGATCACGTCGCGGATCCGCTCGAACTCCTCGTGAGTCGAGAAAGGGATCACCAACTTGCCCTTGCCGCGTCCACTCTCGGTGAGCTTGACTTTCAGGCCCAACGCTGCACGGAACTCCTGCTCCAACTCGGCCAGGTGCTGGGAGCTGCGGCGGGACCGGGTAACATTGCCGGCCACGGCCAACGGCTCGGCGTCGGCCTGGGCGATCGCTTCCTGCACCAGGCTCTCGGTCTGCCGCACACTCAGCCCTTCCTGCTGAATCCGCGCACAAAAGGCGACCTGCTCCCTTTCGTCGCCCAAGGATAACAGCGCCCGGGCGTGGCCCTGCGTGATCTTCATCTGCCGCAGCGCGTCCTGCACGGCGGCAGGCAGCTCCAGAAGCCGGATCAGGTTGGCAATCGTCGAGCGGTCGAGCTTCAGCCGCGACGCCAGATCCTCCTGCGTCGCCTGGTACTCCTCCAGGTAGCGATGGAAGGCCGACGCCTTCTCCAGCGGGCTGAGATCTTTGCGCTGCAAGTTCTCCACAATCGCCAACTCGGCCATCTGGCGATCGTCGGCTTCGACCACCTGCACCGGCACGTCGCGCCAGCCGGCCTTGACCGCCGCCCGAAGACGACGCTCGCCAGCGATCAACTGGTAGCGATCGCCCCGCCGTCTGACGACCAGCGGCTGGAGCAGCCCGTGGGTCTGGAGACTCTCGGCCAGGGTTTGGATCTCCGACTCGTCAAAGTCGCCGCGGGGTTGGTAGGGGTTGCTGTCGATCAGCCGCGTTTCGATCCGCGGCGGCACGGCCGGCCCGGCCGAAGCCGGACCGGCTTGCAAGTCGTGGCCCGCCGCGGCGTCGCTCACGCTGGCCGCCTGGACGGGGGATGCAAATTGGACCGTCGGTGGGGCTTTCGCGGGCGGATCTCCTTGTGCGGGAATGCGGCTGAGCAGGGCCTCCAGGCCGCGTCCCAAACGTCGTTCCTTAGTCACGCTCGAGTACCTCCATGCAAAGTTCACCATAAGCCCGGGAGCCCCGGCGCGAGGGGCATAGTCGATCACCGATTTGCCGTGGCTGGGCGCTTCCGACACGGCCACGTCGCGGGGAATGACCGTCTCGTAGACGATCTCGCCGAAGAACTCGCGGACCTCCTCGTTCACCTCCCGCGTCAGTTCCAGCGTAGGATCGTACATCGTCAGCAGGATGCCGCCGAACTGGAGCTGCCGGTCGCGGCGGTCCATCTCGTCGCGGATCACCTCGATCATCTGCGTCAGCCCTTCCATGGCGAAATACTCGCACTGGATGGGCATCAGCACTTCGGTCGAGGCGGCCAGGGCGGTGCGGGTCAGCGGGCCCAACGAGGGCGGGCAATCGAGGAGCACGAAGTCGTAGGACCCCAGCCCGGCGGCCAGATGATGACGCAGCCGGGTCGATTGGCTTTGGTCGTCGCGGGTGAGGGCCTCGACATCGCGGAAGCTGCGGCTGCCGGGCAAGAGGTCCAGGTGGGAGACGCCGGTGGGGACCAGCGACGGATTCAAGGGCAGGCCGGCGACCAGCGGGTGTTGGCGGCTCGGCTCCCGGCCGAAACCGCTGGTGGCGTTGCACTGCGGATCGAGGTCCACCAGCAGGGTGTAGGCCCCGGCCTTGGCCAACGCGGCGGCGAGGTTGATCGCCGTGGTCGTCTTACCGACACCCCCCTTCTGGTTGGCAACGCAAAGGATCCGAACCACACCGGGCCTCCATGCCAGTTGGCGCGGCGGGATTGTATCAATTCGACGTGAGGGGAGGAAATGCCAGTTCGTGGTTCCACGTGGAACGCACGTCCCTCGCCGCTTGCCCGTTCCACGTGGAACGCCTATTCCAGCGGATTGATGACCAGGCCGCTGAGAAGCTTGGGGTAGAAATAGGTGCTCTTGGCCGGCATCCGCTCGCCGCGGACGCTGATGGTGCGGATGTGCTCGACCGTGGCCGGCATCACCAGGGCGGCCAGCGGATACTCGCCCGCAGCAAGCCCGGCGACCACTTCGTCGACCAGGTGGACGTAGGTCGGCTTGGGCAGGTCCGTCGAGCCCAGCAGTGTCTCGACCAACAGTCGATGGAGGATGGCCACGCCCAGTTGCTGCCAGTCGGGTGTGTGGTCCTTGGCCGCTTCCGCCATCCGTGCCTGGCCAGCGGCGGTGATGCGGGCGATGGTCCAGCGACGGTCGGCCTGGGTGTAGAGACCGAGGGCGCCCTGGTCGTTTCCCGTTTCGAGGTCCTCCCAGACGGTCGTTGCCTGCTCGGGGCCTTCGCCGGCGGGCCGGGTGGTGAAGTGCGGGCCGAGCCGGGCGGCCAGCTCCTCGGCAGAGATGGCCGGCACGCCGCGGAAGAGCCGGTGCGTGGGCATCACGATGAGGCCGGGATCTTCTATGGCGATGCACATCATCAGCACGAAGCGGGCCGGATGGTCGGGCCGCAGGGCGCCGCTGTCGTAAATCTGGTCGCGGTACTTCAAGGCCGTCGTGTAGCGGTGGTGCCCGTCGGCGATGAAGATCGGCTTTGGCCCCATCAGGCCAGCCACCGCGCCAATGACTTGGGGGTCGATGACGGGCCAGAGACGGTTCGTTACCCCCAGGTGGTCCGTGGCCGCGATCGGCGTCTGGCCGGCGACCGCCTGCTCCAGCAGATTCTGGGTTTGGCTTTGCGGGTCCGGGTAGAGGCCGAAGATCTGGCTCAGGTTCGCCCTGCAGACCACGGTCAGCATCAGCCGGTCGAGGATTGGACCGGGCATGGTCTCCTCGTGCGGGAAGACCTGCCCCTGGCTGAACGGCTCCAGCCTCATGCGGGCCATGAAGCCGCGGCGGACGAAGGTCCGCCCGGCGGCGGAGAACTCTTGGTGATAGACGTAGATTGCCGGGTGGGCCTCGTGGAAGAACACGCCCTGATCCTGCCAGTTCTTCAGCAGCCGCTTGGCCCGGCTGTAGCGGTTGTTCACCTCGTCGTCGTCGCCCGGCTCCTGGCGGTTGAGGATCATCCGCACGATGTTGCAAGGGTGCTTGCGGTAGAGATCCTCCTGCAATTGCGGACTGATCACGTCGTAAGGCGGGGCCACGACGTTGCTCAGCGAGCCGACGTGGCCCAGGTCGTAACGGATGCCGCGGAAAGCTTGGATCTCAGGCATGAGTTAGTAGCGGTAGTAGTCCGGCTTGAAGGGTCCGGCGGGCGGGATGCCCAGGTACGCGGCCTGCTTCGTCGTGAGCTTTTCGAGCTTCACGCCGAGCTGCTCCAGGTGCAGCCGGGCCACTTCCTCGTCGAGCTGCTTGGGCAGCGTGTGGACGCCGACGGGGTACTTGTCGGGTTCCGTCCAAAGAGCGATCTGGGCCAGCACTTGGTTGGAGAAGGAATTGGACATCACGAACGACGGGTGCCCTTCCGCGCAGCCCAGGTTGACCAGCCGGCCTTCGGCCAGCAAGATCACCGAGCGGCCATTGGGGAGCGTGTAGCGGTCGACAAGCGGCTTGATGTTGGTCCGCTGGAGGCCCGGGGCCGTATTGAGCCAGTGGACGTCGATCTCCACGTCGAAGTGGCCGATGTTGCAGATGATGGCGCTTTCGGGCATGCGCTGGATGTGTTCCGGGCGGATGATGTCGCAGCAGCCGGTGGCCGTGACGAAGAGGTTGCCCTGCGTGCAGGCCTCTTCCATGGTGGTCACTTCGTAGCCCTCCATCGCCGCTTGCAGGGCGCAGATCGGGTCGATCTCGGTCACCAGCACGCGGGCGCCGTAGGACTTCAGCGAGTGGGCGCAGCCCTTGCCCACGTCGCCGTAGCCGGCCACCACGGCCACCTTGCCGGCCAGCATCACGCCGGTGGCCCGCTTCACGCCGTCGGCCAGCGATTCGCGGCAGCCGTAGAGGTTGTCGAACTTGCTCTTGGTGACCGAGTCGTTGACGTTGATCGCCGGCACGGCCAGCTCGCCCCGCTGGTGCATCTGGTAGAGCCGATGGACTCCGGTGGTCGTCTCCTCCGACAGCCCGCGGATGCCCGGCAGCAGGTGGCGGTACTTGGGGCCGTGGACGACGGCCGTGAGGTCGCCGCCGTCGTCGACGATCAGCTCCAGAGGCTGGCCGTCGGGGAAAACGAGGGTCTGCTCGATGCACCAGTCGTACTCGGCGTCGGTCTCGCCCTTCCAGGCGAAGACGGGAACCCCCCCTTTGGCTATCGCGGCCGCGGCCTGGTCCTGGGTGGAGAACTTGTTGCAACTGCTCCAGGTCACTTGGGCGCCCAGCTCGATGAGCGTCTCGATCAGCACGGCCGTCTCGACGGTCATGTGCAGGCAGCCGGCCAGGTGCGCCCCGGTCAAGGGCTTGGTCTGGCCGTATTTCCTTCGCAAGGCCATCAGGCCGGGCATCTCCCGCTCCGCCATCTCGATCTCCTTCCGCCCCCACTCGGCCAACGAGAGGTCGGCGACCTTGAATCTAGCACGGCTTGCAACCTGCGACACGGGCATCTCTCCTTAGGGTCCGACAAGTGAAAAACGGCTTCGCCCATGATACGGGTTGGCGTGCCAGTCTGACAAGTCCGCTGGGATCCCCCTCTCCCTCCAGGAGAGGGATGGGGTGAGGGGAAGCCGCCAAGGACCCGGGCCAGCGCGGTGGGTGGGCACCGTCCACCACAGCCGAATTCCAGCCGGGCTCCAGTGTGGGACGTTGCCCACCCTACCTTTCTGCCCTCGACGTTAAGAATCATGTCGGAAAAGAACGACTTGACTGGCGCCGTGCGCTAGACGACAATATAAACACCATCTACTCCCCGCAGGATCAGCCGGAAGGCCCTCGTGCGGGGTTTTTTTCTTGCCGGGCCCACATGGGCTAGCGATGCCGGGCGGATGATCCTGTAGGGAACGCCCTCTGTGGCGTTCCGGGCATCGGGAAAAGCGGCGTCCCGCCTAACGGGTTCGGCGCGGGCGGCATTGGTAGCCCGCGAGTAATCGTCGCCCAAGCACACCGATGAACACTCCGAAAGCTGCACCGACGATCGTTGCACCAACCACGCACAATCCGCTGTTGTTATCGAACCAGCTATTGGGCCGGGGGGTGCACAGGAAGATCAGAGCAAGTGCGGCAACTACAGAACCGACACCGCCAAACACCAGATTGGCGAGACGCTCACGCGGGTTCGTCGACAGCTTGAATGCGAGGAGCAGGATAACCGTGACAGCCGGCGCGGCGAGCAACGACACCATGATCGGGAGCAATGGTTGTCCTGCAATCAACATGGCCTTCTGCACTGATGTTTCACCAGCGCGTCGCTCGCCGCTTCCACGAACCGTTTCATCAACTCAGGGTCCTTAACCCCCGGGCTGGACTCCACCCCGCTGGCTGTATCGACCCCCGCCGGCCGCACAACGCGAATCGCGTCGGCGACGTTGTCCGGCGTCAAGCCTCCGGCCAGGATCAGCGGCGGGAGCCAGTCGGCGGCCGGATAGCCGCTCAGGGTCGACCAGTTGGCCAGCTCGCCCGTGCCGCCGTAGGCCCGACCGGCTGCCGCGTCCGCCAGCACGAGGCGAGGAACGGCCCCAAGCTCGCGACAGCGATCGAGGTATTCCAGCGCGGCCGCCAGCCCGCCGCTTCCCACGCGGAAAACGCGGACCATCGGCCGGTCGCCGAGTTGGCAGAGGAATTCCGGCGGTTCGTCGCCATGAAGCTGGACGAAATCCAAGGGCGTCTGGTCGAAGGTCCGCTTGATCTCGTCGGCCGACGCGTTGACGAAGACGCCTACCCGGGCGACCCCGGCCGGCACCGCTGCGGCGATCCGCCGGGCTTGGTCCTGTCCGACAAATCGAGCGCTTTGCGGATAGAAGTTCAGGCCGATCGCGTCCGCCCCGGCCGTCACGGCAACCAGGGCGTCCTCCGGCCGCGTGATGCCGCAGATCTTGATGCGAAACATGAGGCGTTACCCCGTCTTATTGCCGGATTATCCGTGGCGCGAGTGCTTCGGCGCAGAGCGCGTAACACTAGCCCGAAGCGCAAGCGAGGGTAACGTAAGTTGTTGTGCTTCCCTCGCTTGCGCTTCGGGCTAGTGTAGGACGATGAATAATCCAGGCCACCTCCCCACTCCTAACTTCTAACTCCTAACTCCTAACTTCTAACTCCTCTTCCCAAAAACCCGCCATTGCCGCACGGCAAGCTCCAGGGTCTGAGCGAGCATGTCCGGCCAGCCGAGCAGCCCCAAGGGAACCAGCCACCAGTGACTCGTCCGATCGGCCAGGTTTCCCCAAGGTCCGGCCATCGCCCGGCGAGTTGACCAGCCGTCGTACGCCAGCACGATCAATCCGCTCGAAAGGCTTGCCACGACCCAAACCAGACCAACTCTCCAGAGGGGGTCCACGAAGCAGAGCGGCACCAGGAGAAAGTAACAGCCCAAGATGGCGATCGCCCGCACCAGCCGTGCCGTCAGCGAGGCGGAAAGCGAGACGAGACAGCCGAGGACCACCAGTCCCGCTTGCGACAGGTACAGAAATTTCGCTTCCATCGTAAGAGCTGCTGATATTCGATTCTCATCCTGCGACGCTTTTATCTTCCCCAATCCGGACCGAGTTGGCAACCGCCCCGGAAACGCTGCCTCTCTGAAGCGTATCTCTCAAGCCGCCCAAGGGCCCGGACGACCTCGAATAATGGGGCATGGTTCACGGAGGAACGGTCGGGCGGGGCTCGCTGCGCACCACCCTATACGCACCAAGCCAAGGAATTTTGCACTTCGTCCTTGGAAAGAAGCAAGTAACGGAAACGCTAATTGAGACGGACCCTACGCTCTCAAAAACCACGATGTTCGACAGGAATCTCGCCTCGAAGTCGCCCCTCGTTACAGGGGGATCCCAGATCGCCCGGGCCGCGATTTGTGCCCTGGTCTTTTTGACCAGTGGTTCGATCGTCTATTGGACCGCAGCGCGACGGACCGACGCCCCGAAGTGTTACCGGGCCACCGCCACGATCATTGAACCCTTTCCCACGGCCACGGGGTCAAACGCGGCGGATTCGATCCGCAGCTTCCGCCCGGACCCCGAGGCGATCAAACGGCAAGTCTTGTCGGACGCCAGCCTGCGCCGGATCGCCGCTTCCGGCCGGCCGGAGCCGTCGCCGGCCTCGGCGCCCGCCGACCCGGAGCTGATTCGCCGCCGTTTGCGCTTCTCCTCCCAGTCGGCCGCGGCCGGATCGTGCGTTCTAAGCATCGAGTATACCGACAGCCACCGCGACCAGGTCTTGCGGCTGGTCAACGAGCTGGCACGTTGCTACGCCGACGCGCATCGCGAGGCCGTCGCGGCGATGCTCGGCAAGGCCGACGACCAGGCCGCGCAAGCGGTCCAGCAAAGCCGCCAACAGTGGCGGCAGGCGGAGGCTCAGCGGAGCGAGTTCCTCCGGCAGCCGGCTCCCATCCAGACGCGGACCGAAACGCCGAAGGCGGCGCCTCCGCTGGCCGAGCCGCGGTGGGTCGACAACCCGCAGTGGGCCGATCTCCAACGCGCGCACGACGACCTGGTCCGCCGCCGGCAAGACCTGCTGCAAACGCGGACGCCCCTGCACCCCCAAGTCCTGGTGCTCGACGATCTGATTGCCCAGTCCGAGGCGAAGATGGCTTCCGTGCCGCGCCGGCTGCTCGCTGGCGATACCGACGCGGAGACGCGGGGACACGGAGACGCGGCGAAGGTTAGCCCCGGCGGCCACGCCGGCATAGCCGAGAAAGGGCCGGCCCAAGGCAACCAGCGGCAACCGGCCCTCGATGCGGCCGTCCAGCAGGCGCGCGTGCGGCTGGACCAGGCCCTCCAGGCGCAGCGGACGACCCAAAACGCCCACGGCCGGGCGGCCACCGTCGATCTCCATCCGACCGACCGCTGCGAAGTGGTCGCGGCGGGGGTTCCCGTCCCTTGGCGTTTTCTGCCGCTGGCCCTGGCCTCGGGCCTCGGGCTGGCCACAGCCGCAGGAATGTTCTTTACCGGACTTAGCATCGATCCCCTCGTGACCAGTGCCAGGCAATTACAGGCATCGCTTTCTAGCCCGCTGCTGGGTCCTGTCCCGATCCCGCTTCCTGCCGGCCAGGACGATGAGCCGGCAGTCTCGGAAGCCTCGAGTGTTCGTGCGCTCAACGTCAAGGGAGCGATCCTGGTTGTCGTCTGCATCCTCGCGCTTGCCTTCGCCTTCGCCGCTTTGTAGGCTGATAGGTCGAGTTCTGGTAACGCATCGAGGTCACGGCGGCGCCGGGCGGCGGTCACGGCGGCGGCCCATCCAGGAGGTCAACCATGAGACGACATGCGATTTGGGCAATGGGACTGGCGGCGGTGCTCGGGTGGCAAGCTTCCCAAGCGGCAGAGCAGCCGCCGCGACGCGAGGGACCCAAGGGGCCACCGGGCGTCAAGGTGCTCAAGGACCTGGTCTATGTCCCCGGCGGGCACGAGCGGCAGAAGCTCGACCTCTACCTGCCGGAGCAGGCTGCCGAGCATCCCCTGCCGCTGGTGGTCTGGATTCACGGCGGAGGCTGGGAAGGCGGCAGCAAGGAGGGTTGCCCCCTCCGGGCGCTGATGTTAGACAAGGGCTATGCCGTGGCCAGCATCAACTACCGTCTGAGCCAGGACGCCCTGTTCCCCGCCCAGATCGAGGATTGCAAGGCGGCCATCCGCTGGTTGCGGGCCAACGCCAAGAAGTACAACCTCGATCCGGATCGCGTCGGCGTCGGCGGCGACTCCGCCGGCGGCCACCTGGTGGCGCTGCTGGGCACCACGGCGGGCGTGAAGGACCTGGAAGGCGACGAAGGCAACCTCGACCAGTCGAGCCGCGTGCAGGCGGTGGTCGACTGGTACGGCCCCACCGACTTCGCCACCATCGGCCAGGGGCTGAGCAACCCGAAGTCGCCCGTCTCCAGGCTCATCGGCGGGCCGCCCCAGGAGAACAAGGAGAAGGCGGCCAAGGCCAGTCCGATCACCTACGTCGGCAAGGACGCGGCCCCCACGCTCATCATGCACGGCGACAAGGACAACCTGGTGCCCATCAGCCAGAGCGAGGAGCTCGCCGCGGCCCTGAAGAAGGCCGGCGTCGAGGTCACCTTCCAAGTCGTCAAGGGCAACGGCCACGGCGGCCCCGATTTCCTCAACCCCGAGAACCGCAAGCGGATCGTCGACTTCTTCGACAAGCACTTGTGCCAGAAGAAGTAACCGGCTTCTGTTGCGGAAAAGCAGCGTGGCTCGACGGGCACCGTGCGAAGCACGGTCGGCGAGCCCCACCACGAGAATTCGCCCGAAAATGGCGGGCGTTGCTGCGCTCGACCCACCCTACAACTCGATTACTCCCAGGTCTCCCCGATGCCTTCCAGAGCCGAGCGGGCCACCTCGTCATCCAGATGGAGCCCCGCCCTACGCAGGGCCCTCAATACGTCGGCCGCCGAGGAAATCATTGCTTTTCTCTTTGCCCGGAGCACCACTCCCAAGGTTCCAATTACCTCGATCCCCAGGACCTTGGCGCAGGTTCGTGCCGCCGCATCGTCGAGCACGGCGGTCGCCGGACTTCTTTCCAATGCCACGGCCAGCACAGCGGTTTCACCTGATCCGAGTCCCCATTCGAGCAGGCCAGGGGCGATGCCGTGCGGAGCGACCGTCAGCCCCCAGCCGCGCTGTAGGATCTGGCGCGGGGTCGGAAGATGGGCCTGCAAGAACCTCCGCGACTACGGCCTCCGGGACAAGCAGTTCCTCGCACAGATCCATCAGGAGATGAAGCCGGTCTACCTTGGCAAGCAAGATGATGGGCGAGGCATTGACCACCCAAACGTCACTCACGGCCAGCCTCCTCCAACGCCTCTGCGGCCGTGTACTGGAATGGCGAGACGCCGAACTGCCCGAGGGCAGCGAGGAATTCCGCGCGGGAGAGCCCGGCAATCGCGGCCGCCCGCTGTTGCGTGACTCGCCGCAACTCGTACCATTTCACGGCGGCGGCCAGGCGCAGCTCCCGCGCGAAGTTCTCAGGGTCCGTGCGAAGCGCGGCCAGCGCCTCCTCCGGCATGTCGATTGTCATGTGGACCATAGCACGCCTTTCCTTTCCTATTGACGGTAATGTGGCCATCGCTTACTCCCCGGCCGGGGTCAGGAAATAGACTTTCACCAGCGGCAGCAGACTCTTGCCCGTCTCGCTGATGCGATCGTAGTGCTCTTGCCAAAGGCTTATCAGACGGTTGAGATCCATTCTCTCAATATGCTTGTTCGATCTCTGAATTTCGAGTTCAGCTTCCCTTGTGAAGCCGTTGGAGGACACCACCAAACCGATATCGCCTTCTGTGCGCAAGATACCGACCAGTTCCCGGACTTCTCTGGCATCCAGTTTCTGTTCTCGGTGTTTCACCTGCACTTTGATCCGTGGTGCCGTAGTCCCCAGCGGATCCTTGTAGGCCTCTACGTCCCGGCCTCCATCCGGCCCAGGCCGCGCGACAAAAGAAATGTAGTAGCCCATCGCTCTAAGCAACTCGGCAACGAGCGTCTGAAAATCATATGCCCCGAGGTTGTCGATGTGTTCCTCGATTTCCGCGCGGGCCGCTTCGTTGGCCTGCTCGTACACGGCCTGACGTTCCGCCTGTTCCGCGGTATCCTCAGGTTCAACACTTTCGGTATCGTCGTCTTGGGCTCGCCTCAAGGCTTGGTATTCGCGTTGCGCTGCCCGAATCATTTGCCCGGGCGGCAGCTTGAGGGCCTTCTCCCCCTTCTCGGTCAGCGTCCACTGCCCGTCGCCCTTGACCAGGTAGCCGGCCTTGACACAATCGACCGAATAGAAGCGGACGTGCGTCTGCCAGCGGATGGCGCCCGACTTGGTTCGTTCCTTCTCGTAATCGGTGAGGTTCGCTCTGGATTCGACGGCAGCCAGCACGTCCCTTGCCTTGGCCTGTCCGCCGGCTTCCTTCAGCGCCTCGAAGACGACGCGCATCATTTCGTCAACCCGCGTTACGGAAATCTTGTCGGCCATTAGCGTTCCCCCTTGAAGGCTTTGTCGAGGACGGAGGGCAGCCGAGCGTCTCGTAACTTTGTAGCACCTACGAAATTCTTAACACTCGGCAAGACGGAATTGGTGGAGTAAATTGGTCCCCGCTATGTGCGAGCAACGCCGCGCTCAACGAGCGACGCACCGACCCGCACCGCCGATTGGTGCTCGATCTACGACGATGATCGTACCCTATCTACCGCGGGGCTGCAACATCCGGCCGACGGTTCGTGCGATTCGATGCTTCGCCGCCAATCGTGGCCGCGTTACGACTGCGCAGGGCCTCAAACATTGTGACGAAATTCCGCAAAGATTCTCGGCAAATCAACGTAAGCCGCTCATGTCACAACACTTACCCCTCAAGCTGAAAACGCCACCACGGGTTTATCCCCGTGGGGCGATGATTGGCAGCTCGAGACGACGTGGTGCCTGGACGCGAGCAGCTCCTTGGGGGCCAGCGTTGCTAGCTGCCAATCTCCGCCCCGCCGGCACAAGGCCGGCGGTGGCGTCTACAGTTCGAGCAGCTAGTCCGATTTCGTAAGTCTGCCGGTACCCGCCGCTACTTGGCTTCCTTCGCCTTCACCTTGCCCTCGAGTTCCTTGATCTCTTCCTTGACCTGCCCCTCCGCCTTCTTGACGTCCGATTTTATCTTGCCTTTGTCCACCGACACGTTGACGTTGACATTGACCTTGTTGCCTCGAGCGTCGGGTTTGGAGCTCGAAAAGGTGAACCATCCCCGGTAAAACCCGAACCCGATCAGACAGATCAAGAGCACGACCAGCAGTTTAATCAATGAACGCATGACGGGCTCCCTTGGTTGGCGCGGTTATCGTAGCCATTCGGGCTTTTCCGCCACCCGCCGGATCACTCCTTCGGCGCCGTCAGCGGGCGGAAACGGAATTCGGAGTGCTCGGCGTTGCGGACGGCCTCCAGGGCGTCGCGGTAGAACCGCTCCTGGGCGCGAACGCGAGGTTCTCCCGCGGGGACCTTCTCGTAGGTCCCGTCGGACAAAAGCCGCCGGGCCTTGACGTTGTCCTGGAAAAAGGTCTTGAGCATCGCGATCAGCCGCCGCACCAACTCCGGCGCGACGACCGGAAAGAGAATCTCCACCCGCTTCTCCAGGTTGCGAACCATCCAGTCGGCGCTGGACATATAGACCTCTTCGTGGCCGCCGTTGCGGAAGTAGAAGATGCGGGCGTGCTCCAGGTAGCGGTCGATGATCGAGCGGACCTCGATGTTTTCGGAAAAGCCGGCAATGCCCGGGCGAAGGCAACAGAGGCCGCGGATGTTCAACAGCACCTTGACGCCCGCCCGGCTGGCGCGGAACAGGGCCCGGCAGATCTCGCGGTCCTGGAGGGAGTTGACCTTGGCCATGATCAGGCCCGGCTGCTCGGGGGTGGAGACCTGGATCTCGCGGTCGATGAGCTCGATGAAGCGCTGCTTGAGCCGGGTGGGCTCGACGGTGAGCTTCGACCAGCCCACCGCCTCGGAGTAGCCGGTCAAGAGGTTGAACATCGCGGCCACGTCGGCCGAAATGTCGCGGTTGGTGGTCATCAGGCCCACGTCGGAATAGAGCCGCGCGGTGCGGTCATTGTAGTTGCCGGTGGAGAGATGGACGTAACGCCTCAGGCCGACCGTCTCGCGGCGGACGATCAACAGCGCCTTGGCGTGGGTCTTGTAGCCGGCCACTCCGTAGACCACGTGGCAACCGGCGTCCTCCAGCCGGCGGGCCCAGATCACGTTGCGGCTCTCGTCGAAGCGGGCCTTGAGCTCCACCAGGGCCGTCACCTCCTTGCCGTTCTGCCCGGCCCGCTCCAACGCCCGCACGATCGGCGAGTCGCCGCTGGTGCGGTAGAGCGTCTGCTTGACGGCCAGCACGTTGGGATCGTCGGCGGCCTGCTGGAGGAGCTGGATCACCGGGTCGAAGCTCTCGTAGGGATGGAAGAGGAGCACGTCGCGATCCTGCAAGGTCTGCCAGAGGTCCTCGCTGCCCAGGAGGTCCGCCGGCGGCTGCGGCAGCCAATTGGGGACCTTCAGCGAATCGTAGCCGCGGCGATTGGCGATCTCCATCAGGGCGCCGGCGTTGGGGATGCCGTCGACGGCGTAGATCTCCTCGTCGTGCAGCTCGGTGTGCTCCGCGAGCCACTTCATCAGGCGGGGATCGGCGTTGGTCGAGACCTCCAGCCGCACGGCCGCCCGCCGCCTCCGTTGCCGGACCGCCTCCTCGACCACGCTCAACAGGTCGCTGGCGTCGTCGTCCTGGATGGCGACGTCGGCGTCGCGGGTGACGCGGAACAGCGCCGTAGCCGCCACGTCGTAACCGGGGAAGAGCATCGCCACGTGCTCGGCGATCACCTCTTCCAGTCGCACCAATTGCAGGCCCTCGCCCACCGGCACGCTGAGGAAGCGGGCGAACTGCGAGGGGACGGGCACCACGGCGATCTTCTCCGCGCCCGCCTCGCCGCCCTTGCCGGCCACGATCAACAGCGCCAGGTGCAGTTGCAGTCCGGGCAGCGCGGGCGAAGGGTCGAGATCCTGCATCGCCAGCGGCGTGAGCACCGGGAGGATCTCCTGGACGAAATGGCCGCGGAGAAACTTCTCCTGCTCCGGCGTCCAGTCCCGCCGCTGGAGCACGTGGATGCCGTGCTCGGCCAACTTTTCCAGCGCTGCACGCACGCCGGCCGACTGTTGGGCGGCCATGCGGTGTGCCCGCTGGCTGATGGCCGTAAGCTGCTGGGCGGGATTCAGGCCGGCCGGGTCGCGGCGGTGGATCTTGGCCGCCCGCTGCTGCATCAGCCCGGCCACGCGGATCATGAAGAACTCGTCCAGGTTCGAGCTGACGATCGAGAGGAACTTCAGCCGCTCCAACAGCGGCACCTCGTCCGAGAGCCCTTCCTGGAGCACGCGGTCGTTGAACTCCAGCCAGCTCAGCTCGCGGTTGATGAACAGCTCGGGCGAGGAGAATTCTTTCTTGGCCATGATGGTAACAGGCACACGCCGTGTGCCGTCCGCGGATTACGGCACATGGCGTGTGCCTACTACATGGATTATACCGACTCCAGCCGGATCTTCATGCCATACACGTCTTCAAACATGTCGCTCTTCAATTCCACCGCCCGCTGCTCCAGGAGCAAGTCGTTCTCGCCGGGGAAACAGACGATCAACTCGTCTCCCTGGCGGGCCAGTCGCAGACTGGCGACGTCCTGGACGTGGCCGCGGGCCAGGGCGTCGGCCACGCGCAACAGGGCCGCCAGCTTGTTGATGATTACCCGCGACTCCCGCGGCAGGGCCATGTACTCCAGGTGCGTCGGCTTGGGTCCGCTGCGGCGGTGGTAGCGGGCGATGTGGGCCACGATCTGCATCTCCTGCCGGTTCAGCCCGAAGATCTCGGAGTTGCTGATCAGGTAGAAGCTGTGCTTGTGATGGGCCAGGTTGCTGATGAACCCGCCCACCTCGTGCAGCAGGCCCGCCACCCGCAACAGCAGCCGGTGCCGCGCCGCCAGGCCGTGGTCCGCCTGGAATTCGTCGAACAGCCGCACGGCCAGGCCGGAGACGATGCGGGCGTGGCCCATGTCGACGCGGTACTTTTCGGCCAGGGTCACGGCCGAGTGGATGACGCCTTCGAGGATCGCCGAATCCTCGTCGCCGGTCACGCGCTGCGCCATCTCCAGCAGGAGTCCGTCCCGCAGCGACATCCGCGAGACGATCATCTGGCGTGCCCGCGTGCTCCGCAGCAGGTGTTGATAGACCAACAGCGCCGGCACCAGGGTTTCCGCTTCGGCAATGGGCAGCGCGTAGCGCGTGGAGAGGTCCTCGGTGGCGTGCGTCTCGCAGCGGCGGACCAGCTTGTCGAACTCCCCGCGAGAGACCAGCAAGAGGTCGGTCGAGGCGGTGGGCCGGCCGACTTCGCGCGCGGCGAAGCGGGCGTCGCCGCCGAGGGCCACCAGGGTGCGGATCTTGGCCAACGGCAGCGAGCGCTCGGCCGAGGCGATCACCCCGGCGATGTGGTGCCGCAGGATCTCCGCCGAGCGCTCCGGCGGCTCGTTGCCGGTGGCGAGCATCTCCTGCAGGCGGATCGAGCCCAGCCGCAGTCCCAGGCTGGTGGCGATCTCGCCGCCGTCCAGGAGCGTCAGCAGCGTGGTCCCACCGCCCACCTCGGCTACCAGCGTCAGCCCGTGGTTGACGCCTTGCGACTCGCCCAGCGCCTGGCGGACGGCCGAGACGGTCAGGCGGCTCTCCTCGGAGGTGGCGATGACCTCCACGTTCAGCCCGGTGGCCATGTAGATGCGGTCGAGAAAGTTGTCGGCGTTGACCGCTTCGCGCACTGCGCTGGTGGTCACGGCCCTTACCCGCTCCACCTTGTACAAGTCGAGCATCTGCTTGTAGTCGCGCAGCACGGCCACGGCTGCTCTCATGCTTTGGGCGCCCAGCCGCCCGCGGCCGAAGGTGTCCTGGCCCAGCCGCACCGCCCGCTGCAGCCGCTCGAGGGCCTCGATCTGCCCGTCAGGCGCCACCTGCGCGATCACCATGCGGATGGAATTCGTGCCCAGGTCGATGGCGGCCACGATTTTCGCCGCGGCCGCAACGGCCGGGGCGACCACGACAGACTCCATCTCGGCCGATGCTCCTTGTAGGTTATGCTTCAGCATAACGGCTGGGAAACGTTATGCTGAAGCATAACCTGCTACAGCCTCACTTGGTTGCCGGGTCCCTGCGAACCTCGTCCGCCGTTCCGGCCGACGCCGCCCGGCCGTTGCCGCTGTCCGCCGGCGGACCGGGCGGCGGCTGGCGGGAGCGGACTACTTGGGCCAGGTTCTCCCAAAGATTCTCCCCGCAAAGCTTCTGCCAGTAGCCGGCCAACTGATCGAAAAGCCTCTGCCGGTCGCAGGCCCGCTCTCGGCGGAGGTGCTCGATGCCGGGCTTGATCCGCTCCAGGGGCTTGTCGTGGCCGTAGGTCGAGCCGAGCTGGTCCCGCTCGTCGGCCAGCAGGGCGTCGAGGTCGGCGCCCCGAACGTCCCGGTCGTGGATCTCGCCCAGAAGACCTTGGACTTCCTTGACGGACGCCAGAAACGGGTCGATCCGGCCCGCGTAGGCTCCCCGGCATATCTCCATCGTGTACCGCAGCCGCTTGGCCGCGATCCGCATGGCGTGGTGCTGCTCCTGGTCGGCCGCGTCGGCCAGGCTCGACTGGTAGGACAGCAGCTCGTCCAGCCGCGAAACGATCTGCTCTTCCGCCCGTTGGAGCACGCACTCGCTCGGGCCGGCCGGCTGGCGGTCGGCCATGGGTTTGATCGCGGCCGAGATTTCTTCCGCCGTGCGGCTCGCGCGGAAGCGATCCAAGGCCCTCAGAACCCTGACCTGGACCAACGCCCGCTGACGCTCGAAGGTGACCAACAGACGCGCGATCCCGGGAACATACTGCGGCTGGTGGGTCTCGGCCAGCGCGCTGCGGACATACTCGATCTGCACGTCCTTGTCCCGCGCGTCGCCGAGTTCCCTGGTCAGCCGCCGGATCTCCCGCTGCCAGCGTTTGCCCGAGCGGGCGTCGAAACATTCGTCGAAGAACTTCATCGCCGCCCGCAACCGCCGCGTGGCCACGCGGGCGCGGTGCACGTATTCGAGGTCGGTCCCCTCGCGGATGCCTTCTTCCTGGGCCGCCAGTTGTTTGAGTTGTTTCCTCAAAAACTGGGCCGCCAAGGCTTGAAAGCTGCTGTCGTCAGCGATCCTCATGGGCCGTCCAATCCACAGAAATGGGCCCGGCAGACGCCGTCCCCGCCACCGCCGATTACACCGAATGCTACACCCGCGCCCGCGCCGTGCAAGCCTGCACCCTCACCCCTGGAAGAGCCCCACCGGCCTCGCGCTAGGCGAAGGGAATGATAACGAGCCGCGTCCCCGTTGTTAAGGGGGGTGGTACGGTTCGTGGCGGAAAGGTACCTTCCGCGGCGGTCCTTTACGCGACAGAAACTAATCGTTTCTGAACGCGGAAGATCTGGAACTTTCCAGCGGTCGTCTTCGTCTTTGTTGGGGCGACAATCATTGGCCTCCGGAAAAACCACGAGAAATACCATGCACCGAACGCTCATACTCCTGTTGGCGGCAGTGGTTTTCCTCCTCCAAGGGCCCCAAGCCATCGCGGGCAAATGGGACCCGCAGTGGAAGCAGGTGGACGAGGCGGTCAACAAGGGCCTGCCGAAGACAGCCATCGAGCGACTTGACCCCATCATTCAGGGGGCCATGCAGGAGAAGGCTTACCCCGAGGCCATCAAGGCCATCGCCAAGAAGATTGCCCTGGAGGGGAACATCCAGGGCAATAAGCCCGAGGAGAAGATCACCCGCCTGGAGGCGGAGATCGCCAAGGCGCCCAAGGAAATGGTCCCCGTGATGGACGCCATCCTGGCCGATTGGTATTGGCACTATTTCCAGCAGAATCGCTGGCGGTTCATGCAGCGGACGGCAACGGCCGCTCCGCCGAGCAAGGATTTTACCACCTGGGACTTGCCGCGGCTGTTCGCCGAGATCGACCGGCAGTTCACCAAGGCGCTGGGACCGGAGGCGGAGCTGAAGGCGATCCCGGTCGCCCAGTACGACGACCTTTTGCAGCGGGGCACGGTACCCGACACCTGGCGGCCGACGCTCTACGACTTCCTTGCCCACCAGGCGTTGGAGTTCTACACCTCGGGCGAACAAGCGGCGGCCAAGCCGGAGGATGCCTTCGAGCTTTCGGCCGGAAGCCCGATTTTCAGTCCGGCCGAGGAGTTCGTGAAATGGGAAGTCTCCACGACCGACGCCGATTCGCCGGTCGTCAAGGCCGTCAAGCTCTATCAGAAGCTGGTCGGCTTCCATGCGGACGATGTCGAGAAGGCGGCCTTGCTGGACGCCGATCTGGAGCGGCTGATCTTCGGTTACAACAAGGCCGTCGGCGAGGAGAAGAATGCCCGCTACCAGGCGGCGCTGAAACAGTTCATCCGCCGCTGGGGCGACCACGAGGTTTCGGCGCTGGCCCGCTACCGCTTGGCGCTGGTGCTGCGGGAGGAAGGCGACTTGGTCGCCGCCCACGACCTGGCCGACCAGGGGGCGCGGGCCTTTGCGGAGACCTTCGGCGGCAAGTTCTGCTACAACTTGCTGCAGGAGATCGAGGCCCGCTCGTGCCAGGTGACGACCGAGCGGGTGTGGCCCCTTGCGCCGCTGTGGCGGAGGGCAGCCAGGTCAAAATCGAGGTCCACTACCGCAACCTGACGCAGGTCTACTTCCGCGCGGTGCGTTACGACTATGTCGAGTTGCTCAAGAGCGCCAGGAACCGGCCCGAGTACCTCGACATCAATCAGCGCAACGCCCTGCTGGCCAAGAAGCCGGAGCTGGAGTGGTCGGCCAAGCTGCCGGCGACGCCCGATTACCAGTTACGGGTCGAAGAGCTGCCGGCGCCTCAGGGGTTGAAGCCCGGCTTCTACTTCCTCGTTTCCAGTGCCGATCCGGGGTTCGGCGGGCAGAACAACCAGGTCACGTTCACCAACGTCTGGGTGAGCAACCTGGCGGTGGTGATGCGGTCCCGCTGGGGCGACGGCCTGATCGAAGGCTTCGTGCTGGACGCGATTTCGGGCCAACCGTTGGCCGGCGCGGACGTGCAGGCGTGGTGCCGCGTGAACTGGAACTCCTTCGCCGCCGGCCCGCAGGCCAAGACCGACGCCAACGGCCTTTTCTCCCTCCAGGCCGGCGGCAACCAAGGCTGCCTGGTCCTCGCGACGTTCAGGGACCAGCAGCTCTCGTCGGCCAACGACTATTACAACTACAGCGGTAACCGCAAGCCGCAGCCCTACAAGCGGACGGTCTTTTTCACCGACCGCTCGCTCTACCGGCCGGGGCAGACGATCCAGTACAAGGGGATCTCGATCCGCGTGGACCAGGAGGCCGACGACTACAAGGTGCTCGGCGGCGAGGCGGTCACCGTGGTCTTTGCCAACGTCAACAACAAGGAGATCGCCAAGCAGGAGCACCGCAGCAACGATTACGGCTCTTTCAGCGGCAGCTTTACGGCGCCCCGCGATCGGCTCATGGGGCGGATGACGATCCGCGCCGAGGGCGAGCTGCGCGGCATGACCGCCGTGAGCGTCGAGGAATACAAGCGGCCCAAGTTCCAGGTGGTGCTGGAGCCGCCCAAGACGGCCCCGCGGCTGGGCGACAAAGTGAGCCTGCAGGGCAAGGCCACGGCCTACACGGGGGCCGCGACCGATGGGGCCAAGGTCCGCTACCGCGTGGTCCGCGAGGTGCGTTATCCGATCTGGTGGATGTGGTGCTACTGGTGGCGGAGCCCGCAGCAGACCGCCAGCCAGGAGATTGCCCACGGCACGGCGATCACCCAGAGCGACGGCACGTTCCAGGTGGAGTTTGTGGCCAGGCCGGACCTGTCGGTTTCGGAACAGGACGAGCCCACGTTCCACTACGCGGTCTATGCCGACGTGACCGACACGGCCGGCGAGACCCGCTCGGCCAATCGCAGCGTGAACGTCGGTTACACGGCGCTGGCCGCGTCGATGACCGCGGAAGAGTGGCTCACCGAGAAACAGCCGGTGAAGATCGCCATCAGCACGCAGACGCTGGACGGCGAAGGCCAACGCGCGGAGGGCGCGGTCAAGGTCTATCGGCTGAAGCAGCCGGAGAGCGTCCACCGCGCCAGCCTTTCGGGCTCGTTCTTTCCCGTTCCCGTGCGGAAGGGCCGGACGTTAGCCCTGGCGGCCACGCCGGCGGGGCGGCTCCCTGGTCCCGCGCGGAAGGGCGGGGTGGCGAAGGAGGCGGGCCGCAAGACCCCTAAGCTTCAGCCCGAGCCCGAGCCGGACCTGTCCAACCCCAGCTCCTGGGAACTGGGTGAGGTCGTGGGCGAGGAGGGCTTCAATACCGACCCGGCCGGAAAGGCGACGCTGGGCTTCAAGCTGGAGGCCGGGGCCTACCGCGCCGTGCTGGCCACGCAGGACCGCTTTCAGAAGAAAGTGACGGCGCTCTTGCCGCTGTTGGTCCTCAAGCCCGACGCCAAGCGGCTGTCGGTCAAGGTGCCCAATCTGGTGGCGGCGCCCGCCTGGACGTTGGAGCCGGGACAGGAGTTCATGGCCCTCTGGGGCACCGGCTACGAGAAGGCCCGGGCCTACCTGGAGATCGAGCATCGCGGCAAGCAGCTCCAGGCCTTCTGGACGGAAGCGGGGGCTTCGCAGCAGCCGATCAAGCAGGCGGTCACCGAGGCCCTGCGGGGCGGCTTCACGCTGCGGGTGACGATGGTCCGGGAGAACCGGGCCTACCTCACCGTGCACCGCGTCGAGGTCCCCTGGAGCAACAAGAAGTTGTCGGTCGCCTGGGAGCATTTCGTCTCCAAGCTCGAGCCCGCCCAGCGGGAAACGTGGACGGCCGTGATCACCGAGCCGGACGCCAAGCACGCGGCGGCCGAAATGGTGGCCGCGCTCTACGACCGCTCCTTGGACGCCTACCTGCCGCACGCCTGGCCGCCGGGCTTCGGCGTCTTTCGCGAGGACCACTCGAACCTGCAAGTGCAGTTCGAGAACATGTCCAAGTCGCTCCAGCAGTTGCTCGGCTCCTGGCCGCTGGCGCGGAAGGACGTGCAGATGACCTACCGCTCCTTCCCAGCCGACATCACGGTCAACCTCTGGGGTTACATGTACTTCGGCGGAGAAGGCAGTATGCGCAACCGGGGCCTGATGGGTCCCGGCAAGCCTATGGAGGCGGCAGCCGCCATGCAGCAAGAAAGGGCCAAGGGGGATGGCGATTTCGAGGCGCAGAAGCGCAACGGCGCCATGGATAAACTGAAATCGCTGCCAGCGGCGGACGGGAAACTCGCTCAGACGGGTCTCAACGCGGCGGGGGCAGCCCCGGCGCAGCCCCAAGGGCCGGACCTGAGCCAGGTCTCCGCCCGCAAGAACCTCAACGAGACGGCCTTCTTTTTCCCGCACCTGTTGGCCGATGCCGAGGGCCGGGTGAAAATGGAGTTCGTCATGCCCGAGGCGCTCACCGAATGGAAGTTTCTCGCCTTCGCCCACGACCGCGATTTGCGCGGCGGCCTGCTGGAGGACAAGGTGGTCACGGCCAAGGACCTGATGGTCCAGCCCAATCCGCCGCGGTTCCTCCGCGAAGGCGACGTGCTGGAGTTCACCGTCAAGGTGGCCAACCAGTCGGCCACGCGGTTGGCCGGCAGCGTGCGGCTGACGCTGACCGCCGCCCGCACGGGCAAGCCGGCCGATGGTTTCTTCGGCAACAATGTCACGGACCGCGATTTCGACATTCCCGCTAAAGAGTCGCGGAGTTTCTCCTGGCGATTGCAGGTTCCCGATGCCGGGGGCGAGGTGCTGGCCTACAAGGCGGTCGGCTCGACGGGACGGGTTTCCGACGGCGAGGAAGGGCTCTTGCCGATCCTCCCGCGGCGGATCCTCGTCACCGAATCGCTGCCGCTGCCGATCCGCGGCCCCGCGACCAAGACCTTCGCCTTCACCCGGCTGAGCCGGTCGGGCCAGTCGAAGACCCTGAAGAACAAGACGCTCACCGTCCAGATGGTTTCCAATCCCTCGTGGTACGCGGTGATGGCCCTGCCCTACCTGATGGACTTCCCTTACGAGTGTACGGAGCAGACGTTCAACCGCCTCTACGCCAACGCGCTAGCGCGGCACATCGCGGCCAGCGATCCCAAGATCCGGCGGATCTTCGACCAGTGGAAGGGCACGCCCGCCCTGGACAGCCCGCTGGAGAAGAACCAGGACCTGAAGTCGGTGATGCTGGAAGAGACCCCCTGGGTCCGGCAGGCCCAGGTCGAGAGTCAGGCCCGCCGCAACGTGGGCATCCTCTTCGACGACAACCGGCTGAACGAGGAGACGGCGCGGCTCTTGAAGAAGCTTGCCGAGCAACAGATGGGCGATGGGGCTTGGCCCTGGTTCCCCGGCGGCCCGCCCAACGATTACATCACTCTCTATATCACCACCGGCTTCGGCCGGCTGCGGCACCTGGGCGTGGCGATCGACACGGCCCCCGCGGTCAAGTCGCTGGCTCGGCTGGACGGCTGGATCGATCAGGTCTATCGCGAGATCCTCCGGGCCGGCAAGCCTGAGGAGAACCACTTAAGCGCGACCGTCGCGCTGTACCTCTACGGCCGCAGCTTCTTCCTCAAGGACCATCCCGTCGCCCCGCCGCACCAGGAGGCGGTCGATTACTTCCTCGGCCAGGCCCGCAAATACTGGCTGCAACTGGCCGACCGCCAGTCGCAGGCCCACTTGGCGGTGGCCCTGAAACGTTTCGGCGACAAAGCCGTGCCGCAGGAGATCATGCGCTCGATCAAGGAGCGGTCAGTCTCCAGCGAGGAGCTGGGCATGTTCTGGCGGGACCTGGAGCTCTCCTGGTGGTGGTTCCACGCGCCCATCGAGACCCAGGCGATGATGATCGAGGCCTTCGACGAGGTGATGGACGACGCCCGGGCGGTTGAGGATTGCAAGGTCTGGCTCTTGAAGCAGAAGCAGACCCAGGACTGGAAGACCAGCAAGGCCACGGCCGACGCCGTCTACGGACTCTTGTTGCGGGGCGACAACCTGCTGGCCTCGGACGAGCTGGTCCAGGTGACGCTGGGCCAGACGGTCATCAAGCCCCAGCAGGTCGAGGCGGGCACCGGCTTCTATGAGGAGCGGTTCCTGCGCAACGAGATCACGCCCGAGCTGGGCCGGATCACGGTGAAGAAGCTCGATAAGGGCGTGGCCTGGGGGAGCGTCCATTGGCAGTACCTGGAAGACATGGCCAAGGTGACCGCCTACCAGGGCACGCCGCTGAAGCTGAGCAAGTCGCTCTACGCCCGCCGGCTGACGACGAAGGGGCCGGTGTTGGAGCCCGTCAAGGGCCCGCTGGCGGTGGGCGACGAGCTGGTGGTGCGGATCGTGCTGCAAAGCGACCGCGACATGGAGTACGTGCACCTCAAGGACCACCGCGCAAGCGGCACGGAGCCGGTCAACGTCCTTTCGCACTACAAGTACCAGGACGGCCTGGGCTACTACGAATCGACCCGCGACACGGCCAGCCACTTTTTCATCGACTACCTGCCCAAGGGCACGTACGTCTTCGAGTACGCCGCCCGCGTGGTCCACAAGGGCGAGTACCAGACCGGCATGGCCACGATCCAGTGCATGTACGCCCCGGAGTTCAACAGCCACTCCCAGAGCATTCCGCTGGTGGTCCAATAACCCGTAAGGTGGGCTTTAGCCCACTGGCACGACCATCCGGTCATTCCTCGCACTCCTTGCATCCTCGCCGCGGCGTCGTGAAGGCGGGCTAAAGCCCACGCTACGGCTACCGCTCCGGCGACCGCGGCGGTCAACAAGAAAAAGCCGCACGCCCCAAGCCTGTTCGCGAAACCGCGGGGTGGCAAGGGGCGTGCTCTGATGAGGATCAACGGCGGTGAGAAGGCGGGTTCATCGCCTCCCATGACCACCAAAGTTGCCACGGCCGAAGCCCGACTTGTAGCGCCCGCGGGACTCGTAGCTGTAGCCCCCGAAACCCGCGTAGCTGCCATATTCGCTGGCGCTGTCGCAGATCGAGCAAGTGGAAATCGGGTAGCTGTAGGACGGAGCGACGTACTCATACGACGGGTAGTCGTAACTGCCGTAGTAGCCATAGTAAGGGTAGTAGCCGTAGCGGCCGTAGCCATAGCGGCCATAGCGGCCATAGCGGCCGTAGTCGCCGTGGCGGCCGTAGCTGCCATGACTGGCGTGGCCAGAGGAGCCGCCACGCCCACCCCCGCCACCCTTGGCGAAAGCTGTGCCGTCGTTGATTCCCGCGAAGACCAGCGCACCGAGGACCGCCGTGATCGACAAAATGTTTCGCATCGCAAGTTCCTTTTCTGAAATGGAGTTGATCTTGAGCAGGGCGTTGTTGCCCTCCACCGTCTTCTACAGGCCCGGGGGCAATCTGTTACAGGCCCATGCGCGATTCACGAAGAAAGACGCCACCCCTTGCATCCTCGGCGCCGCGTCGCGAAGGCGGGCTAAAGCCCGCGCTACGGCTACTGCTCCCGCGACCGAGGCGGGTAACAAGAAAAGGCCGCACGCCCCAAGCCTGTTCCCGAAACCACGGGGAGGCAAGGGGCGTGCTCTGGCAAGGTCTTCGTAGCTGCCCTAATTGCTTGAGCCGTCGCAGGTCGAGCAAGTGGCAGCCGGGTAGCTGCACGTCGGGCAACTGTAGGTCGGATAGCTGCAGGTCGGGCAACTGTAGCTGGGGTAGCTGTAGCTCGGGTAGCTGTAGCTCGGGTAGCTGTACGCATACGACGGGTAGTCGTACCCACCATAGCCATAGCCGTAGCCGTAGCGGCCGTAGCCGTAGCGGCCGTAACCGTAGCGGCCGTAACGACCGCGGTGGCCGAAGCCGTGGTGGCCGAAGCCGCCGTGGCCGCGACTGCCATGTGCGGCGCCATGTCCGCCACGACCACCGCCGCCGCCCTTGGCGAAGGCCGTGCCGTCGTTGACTCCCGCGAAGACCAGCGCACCGAGGACCGCCATGATGGACAAAACGTTTCGCATCGCAAGTTCCTTTTCTGTGATTGGGTTCATTTCGAGGAGGGCGTTGTTGCCCTCCACCGTCTTCTACAGGCCCGGGGGCAATCTGTTACAGCGCCACGCTCGATCAACGCGCAGACTCTCCCATGCGGGTGACTGCTTAGCACTTGGCTACGGAAAGAACTCCGGGGAAATCGCGGAGTGAAGACGGCCTGCGCGCGACCTGTGTCCTCTGCGCGGCGTGCCTCTTTAGAGAGCCCTGGAGAAGGTCTAGGGCGGTAAGGCGTGCTCGTCGCCGGCGTGGCCCAGCTAGCCCGTCGCGTGCGGCCAATAGCCGCCGGCGCCACCGGACGGTCCTCAGATTTGCGTCACCAGCTCCGAAGACTTCAGCCCGTAGATATAGTCCCGCGCCTGCGCCAATTTGGTCTGGGCGAAGTAGGTGTCCTCGCCGCTGCCGCCGTACAGGGAGTCGCAACCGGCCCCCGGGGTGATCGTCATTCCCAGGGCAATCATTTCCAAAGCAACGGCATGCACCCGCGCGTCGTAATTGGCGGGACTGGCGTTGGTGCTCCACTCGGCCAGGATCGCGGCCAGGGCCGTCTCGTTGGCGTCGTAGTTTGTGCTGCCGGCGATCTCGATGTTGTCGCCCTGCGTGCCCAGGATCTCGTTGCCGCCGCCGCTGCCGGCGATGAGAAGGTTGTACCCCCGGCCGGAAACCAGCGTGTTGGTGCCGCTGCCGCCCACCAGCACGCTGTTGCCGCTGCCGGCATGGAAAGTGTCGTTGCCCGCTCCGCCGAAGATCCACGACTGCTCCTTCAGCAGCGGGCTGACGTAGACCATGTCGTTGCCCTCGCTGGCGTAGACCACGATCCGGCCCGAGGGTGCGGCGAAGGGACCGAACACCCGCCCATTCTCCACCACCGAGATCTTGCCCCCCGGGGCCGGATTCACGTAGATCCAATTCGATCCCGCCGGGTCCGTGACCACCAGGTCGGTCTTGCCGTTGCCCAGGGAACTGCCCGCGAGGCCCGCGCCTGCCGCGTTGAGTTGGGGCTGCAGGCTGGCCGTGGTAACGCTGTTGCTGGCCAACTGCGTGCCGCTGACCGTGACACTGTTGCCCACCCCCTTAGTGCTGGCCTTGGAACTGACGAACCCCATAATGGTGAACGTCACCGAGGCCTCCGCCGCGAAATTCTTGGTGGCCTTGAACGTCACCACGCCCGTGGCGCCGACCGCCGGCGTCGAGACCGTGATGAAACCCTTGGGCGTGGGCACCAGGTCGGGAAGATAGGTCACGTTAGCCCCCAGGGTGTCGCTGACAGACACATTCTGGGCCGCACCCGGCCCAAGATTCTTCAGCGTGATCGTGTACACCACGTCGTGTCCCGAGGCCACCGTGCTGGAATTCATCGACGCCGGCTCCGCGATCATCAGCCGCGCCGGCTTCGAGCTCGTCGAGCTAATCGTGAAGCCCACCGCCGGACTGGAGGTCCCCGAGTAGTTGCCGCCGCCGGTGTAGGTCGCCGTCACGCTGTAGCTGCCCGCAAGGATCGGCGCCGTGCTCCCCAGCGAGGTCGCCGGGGTCGTCTCCGTATTGTAATACGTGAACGAAAGCGCCGAATTGGTACTGCCGCCGCTACTGGTGCTACTGCCGCTGGCGAGCGTGGTGCCCGCCGGCACCCCGATCACCGTGGCCGAGGCTAGGTAAGGTAACCCGGTGTACGCGCCGCTGTTGTCCGTCACGTTCACCGCCGGCGTCTCCCGGCCGATGCTGTCGGTCACCGTGCCGCTCTGGCTGGCATAGTTGCCGCTGGGGTCGGAGAACGACCAGGCGTCGCCGACGTACGTCCCGGCGTTGGTGTGTACCGTGCCCGTGAGGGTGAAATCGCTGCCCGGCAAGCTGGCGCCGAAGACGTTCGTGGCCGTGCCCGCCGCCGTGGTCTGCGGCGCGCCGCTGTAGATCAGGCCCCCGATCGCCGCCACGCTGGCGTGGGCGTTGGCCTGGCCGATGCTGTCGGTCACCGTGCCGCTCTGGCTGGCATAGTTGCCGCTGGGGTCGGAGAACGACCAGGCGTCGCCGACGTACGTCCCGGCGTTGGTGTGTACCGTGCCCGTGAGGGTGAAATCGCTGCCCGGCAAGCTGGCGCCGAAGACGTTCGTGGCCGTGCCCGCCGCCGTGGTCTGCGGCGCGCCGCTGTAGATCAGGCCCCCGATCGCCGCCACGCTGGCGTGGGCGTTGGCCTGGCCGATGCTGTCGGTCACCGTGCCGCTCTGGCTGGCATAGTTGCCGCTGGGGTCGGAGAAGGACCAGGCGTCGGCGACGTACGTCCCGGCGTTGGTGTGCACCGTGCCCGTGAGGGTGAAATCGCTGCCCGGCAAGCTGGCGCCGAAGACGTTCGTGGCCGTGCCCGCCGCCGTGGTCTGCGGCGCGCCGCTGTAGACCAGGCCCGCAATCGCCGCCACGCTGGCGTGGGCGTTGGCCTGGCCGATGCTGTCGGTCACCGTGCCGCTCTGGCTGGCATAGTTGCCGCTGGGGTCGGAGAACGACCAGGCGTCGCCGACGTACGTCCCGGCGTTGGTGTGCACCGTGCCCGTGAGGGTGAAATCGCTGCTCGCCAAGGCATGGCCGAAGACGTCCGTGGCCGTGCCCGCCGCCGTGGTCTGCGGAGCGCCGCTGTAGACCAGGCCCGCAGTCGCCGTCACGCTGACATGGGCGCTGGCCTGGCCGATGCTGTCGGTCACCGTGCCGCTCTGGCTGGCATAGTTGCCGCTGGGGTCGGAGAACGACCAGGCGTCGCCGACGTACGTCCCGGCGTTGGTGTGCACCGTGCCCGTGAGGGTGAAATCGCTGCCCGCCAAGGCATGGCCGAAGATGTCCGTGGCCGTGCCCGCCGCCGTGGTCTGCAGCG
>CAWJKP010000005.1:0-698710 GCA_963843465.1 Pirellulales bacterium | reverse complement strand
AAATGATTGAGGCATGTCCACGCCCGGGTTGGCCGAGGCGAAGACGCCCATCTCGCCGGAGGCAAACTCGCGCTCGATGTCGGTCAGGCCGGAGAGTTCCAGCCGTTTGCCGCCGTAGTCAACGATCAAAGCACCAATGCGGCCCAGATGCTTGCTGCCCTTGTCCGTCTCCCGGCCGGACGTGAAGCCGACGATCATCGCCTCGGCGTCGGAGAACGGTTTGTACTTGAGGATGCCCCGATGCCGCTTCGGCGTCCAAGTTGCCTGCGGATTGCGGACGACGACGCCTTCGCCGCCCTGGTCGAGCACCTTTTGCAGGAAGGCTTCGACCTGTTTGGCCGCCTCTTCCGCTGTGTCGATCAGCTTTGTCTGCTGGTGCATGTAGCAGGCGGACAGGTCAGTGTTCTCCAGGGCGGTTCCCAGGAACTCCAACTCCTGGGCAAAGGTCGCCCGGCGGTTGATGAGACAGAAGTCCCCCTCGAAGTCTTCAAGTCGCCCCTTGACCCATCCTTCAACCGCCTCGTAGTTGATGGCGGCGTGCAGGTTGGCGTTCTTAATCACGCCGGAGGCAAACACCGAAGTGAGCGGCGGCGCGGAGTAGACGGCGTACTGAATCTGCCGGAACCGCGGATCGGGTGTGTCGCCGCCGCAGATCGACCGGCAAAGCTGGAAGTTCCCGCGGCCGGCCCACAGCTCGCCGTCCAGCAGGCAGCACGGCAAGAGATTCAGGAACCAGTCCGGGGCGAGGATCGGATTGCCGTAGCGGCTCCACAGGCCCGTGGCGACCGGCTTGATCTTGGCCTTCATTCTGCCCGTCTTCGGGTCGATGACCGAGGCCCAGGGGACCTCCACGGTCGGCATCCCTCGGCTCAAGCCGCCGTCCCAGAAACAGCGGGTGCCGTCGAGCTTCTCGGAGATTAGCCAGCCGGCAACGTCGTGCTTAGCCTGGTCGTAGTGGTCGGCCAGTTGCAGGAACTCGCGGCGATTCGATGATGCCATTGTGACGTGCCTCAATGGTGCTCAGATGGGTTATGATGAGAATGCGGCTCGGAGCAGTCGTTCCACCCGTTCATCCTCGCGGCGAACGTGTAAACGTCGCTCGACCTGGATCGGCCGGCTGTAGACGATCAGACCGGGGCACCAAGCGGCATGTTCCAAGCAGCGGGTGCTGATGAATTCGACCGTCTGCACTCGCAATCGTCTCTTGGTTGACTGCCCTTGTCCAAATAAAGAGTTGCAAAATACGGCCAACTGGTTTTCAGCTTCACGCGGATTTTCAGCCGTGCTGACTCTAGGCGCTGGCCCGACCTCTGGCCTGAACTCCGGTTTGGGCTCTGGACGGGGCCCTGGTTCAGGCCACTTGGGGTGCGGAATCCGATGCTTAGCGAGCAGGTCTTCACAGCGGCGAATGTACTCGTCGCGCACACCCAGGGCGCGTTGCAGACGGTCGGCCGTCTCGCAGACCGCGATAAACCCTTCGTGCTCCCGGGCGATCTCCCGCGCGTGGTCGATCTCCGCCAGGACGACAAAGGCAAGCACCAGGACGAGGATCACGATTCTCTGCATGACTTGTACTCTCCTTGATAAGCCAGTAGCCGGCCGAAACACTCAACGAGATAGAGGGACATGCAGCAATGCCCCAGCCTGTTCCAGGGGCGCGGCACCAGGACGACGCGACCGTCATTGCCGGGCCGCTCGAAAAGATCGGTATTCGCTTCGCTATCGTCCACCAGCAGGGCGTCAGGGCGAGCGAAGAGCCATTTGCGGGGCGTGATGGCGTACTGCCGGTGCATCCACGGCGGGAAGTGCTTCTGAATCCACTGGACCTTGCCGGCCGCACAATCAGGGTCTTTGGTGGGACTGGTGGCAATGATGATGTTCTCGCGCCCCACCAACCGCTCGCATTGCTCCAGCAGCCAGGGAAACTCCGGCGTCTCCGGCACGGAAGCCCAGTCGTCGCGCGTGAACGACTGCCAGAACGAGGGCCGAGTGAACCGCTTCTCGCCCAGCAGCCGATTGGCGATGTCGGCAAGATCAAAAACCGAGCCTGCGGGCATATCGCCGTAGTCCGTAGGACTGACCTTGCAGCCCACAAGCGTCAGGAAGTACATGGACAGCGTATTGCACACGTCGTCCAGGTCGAGGTAGATTCGGCGGATCATTTGCTGCCCTTCTTGATGTGCCTTAACTCGGCCTTGGCCAGCGTGCGTTGATACAGTCCTTCCTTCATGCGGTACGTGGAAGCCAGCGACATGCCGATGGCGTCCGCAATCTCTTGCAGCGAGTAGCCGGCCTCACGCATTTCGACGTAGGTTCGCTCCTCCTGGCGGCAACAGCAGGATGCGATCAGATCACGCATCTCCAAGACGGAATCGCTGCCGTCGCAAAGAGATGTCTCAGGCAAAATGCCGGAAGGCAGCATCGCCTTGATCCGCTTGCCATTGGCCGTTGCCGTCCACTGCGTCCCATGCGGGATGCGGATCATGGGTTCCGCCTCGGCAAATTGTCCCAAGCGGGAGGCAACTGCCACGCCGATGTACTCGACAGGCGCAGTGACGCCGCACCCTTTCTCCGCCATGAGGTTTACAGCCGCCACCAGGCCCATGAAGCCGACACTCGTGAGATCATCCCGCAAATAGCCGTACTCGGGAAAATCGCGGATGTAGGCACTCACTTTTGACACAACCAGCGGCATGTTGCCTTCAATCATCTGCCGGCGTGCTTCCAGATCGCCCGCCGCCACCTTCGGCGCAGCGCCAGGTTGCCCTCGGTGCTCAGCGGCGGGGTCATCTGGGAAATGAGTTCAGTGTTGTATTGGCTCACGATCGCTCTTTCGGAAGAAGAATGGCGTCCATGCGCCAGGCGCACAAAGGCTGGAAGCCGCGAAGATCGAAATCGAACCAGGCGTACTCGTAACCGTCCGGGTCATAGATGTGTCCACGGTCGTAGGCGACCATGTGGCCGCTGTGGGCACCCTGCCCCTCAAGGACGCCGCGCGTTGTGCAAAGCGTGTCGTAGAAGCGGTTCGTCCGGTCGTGGTCGCCAAGATGATGGCCGGCGTAGGTCCGACCACGCACGTCGCGCAGCATCGGGCAGAATTCAATCGGCGTCACGGCGAGGCCGCGCTTCAGGCACAGATCAATCAACTCCTGGATGTGAAAACCGCGGCGGCCTTCCAGGCCGGCCGGACCGGGAGCTTCCTGCCAGAGCACTTCGCTGCCGTCATGGCCCAACTCGTCGAGCAGGGCCCTGACGGGCATATCCAGCACTATCGCAAACGACGTTGGCACACACTGCCAGCGTTCAGGCTTTCGCTGTAGGCGCATAGCGTCCCTCAGTTGCTGACTTATGACGGGGTGGGAGCGAGCTAATCGAGTTGCGTGCGCTCCAGCGCTTCGCGGTCTAGCTCGTCGAGCAGTGCGTCGATGTCAGGGATCTGGCCCCACGACTCTTTCCAATACTCACGCCAGTTGGGCCGCTTGAACAACTTGCCGTATTCGGCTTCATTGGCGGCGGTGAGTATCCAGATGCCGATTCCTTTGGCATCCCACAAAGGCCACTTCTGTTTCTGAGCCTTCGTGAAGGTGTATTGCTTGGGCTGCTTGCAGTCGATCCAGCGTGTGCCCCACTTCTCGTGGGCAACAAACAAGTCAGGGAAGCCGGTCTGGTAAAGGTTCCCGTGGGTATGCTCAACCATCCACCCGCGGGCTTTCAGAAAGCCGATGAGGGCTTGCTGGATATACCACTCGGGGCCGTGGGCCGGCTGCCGGATCTTCCTCACCGCATCTCCTTGGCCCGGATCTTCACCGTGTCGGCCGTGCCTTTCTTCTCGGCCCAGTTCTGCATTTCCTTGTGCCAGGTAATGCCGATCAGGGGCACCTTGGGGCGGAAGCTCTCCACCTTCTCTCGCACGACATCGACGATGGTGTCGCCCAATTCCGGCCGGGTGACGCAGAGCAACTCGTCGTGGACGTTCATAATCATCAGCCGCAGATCATGGACGCCCGCAGGCTGCAATTCCCACAGCTTCCGCTGGACGGCTTTCGTGATCTGGGCACCGGGGCTCTGGATCTCGTGGTTCGCCGCCGCCCGCATATTGGCAGCCTGCATGGCGAACGATGCGCCGTAGAGGGCAGAGGAGACCGCGCCGCCGGCCGTCTGGACACGATCGCGCCGCACGACCTTCACCTTGACGCCGGCCCAGTTCTTGGGTGGCTTGCGGGCCAGGTCGAAGAGCGCCTTGCAAATCTTGTTTTCCAGGCTGAAGTAGCGGCGGAACCCCAGGAAGGACTCGATGTACTCGGCTGGGTCCGCCCAGACCACCGCAGAGCCAAGGCCGCCCGGTTGCTTCATGGAGCAGAAGGCGTCGAACGTCTTCTGCCGGGCCTTGGGGATGCCCGGGAACTTCCTGAAGAACCCCTCCTCGGCACGCTGGGCGACTTCCGGCGAGAGACCGAACTTGCCCACAAGGGTGTTCCAGTCGCCGCCGTAGATCATGCCGAAGACGCCCTGCTTGCCCTTGGTGTACATATCGAACTCGGTGTCGGCCGAGGCCAAGATGTCTTCGTAGGTCTTGCCGGGGTACATCTCCATGCCGAACAGGGCATGGATCTTCTTCCCGCTGCACAAGGCGGCACGCAGGGACGGGTCGTTGTACACGGCGTCCGCCAGCGTCACCTCGAAGGAATCAAAGTCGCCGCCGCAGAGGATGTAGCCGTCCCAGGAAAGCGGGAACATGCGGCGCACGTCCTTGGTGTGCTTGATGCCCTGCGGGTTCAGGCCGTCCGCACCGGCCATGCGGCTGGACAGTGTGCCGATCACAACGAACGAGGCGTGGAACTTGCCGGCCAGGAGCAGCTTCTGGTAGAGTTCCACCTCCTTGGCGGCGATCTTCACGTCGAGGATCTTGCCGGCGCAGCGCGGCAGGGTGCCTCCCGACCCGCATGACGCCCGTGCCCCCGCAGCGGGGACATTGCGGATCGGTCTGTTCCACGCACTTCGTGCAGGGTTCGTCTTCAGCGACTTCCCATTCGCGGATGGCTTCGAGGTTGGCCTTCTTCGTGGACGCCTCCAGGATGATGCCTTCCGTCTCGTCCATCGCGGCGGTGACGTAGCCGCGGACTTCACCCGGCTTGTTGATGTTCACCGGGGCGTTGTCCACGACGGCCTGGGCTTTTGCCAGCAGCCCCTTCATGCCGGGGATGTCGATCTGGAAGCCGTGCCAGCGGACGACCGGGACCATGCAGGCCAGGATCGAATCGTCGTCGCCCGGCGGCGGGTCGCCAAAGTGGTGGTCCAGGGCCCGCGTGTAAACGATGTCGTCGTTGGCATACTCGCGGGCGTCCGGCCTGGTCGCCCAGTGCTCGATGTGCTTGCCGATCACGCCGGGCCAGGCATAGCCCAACAGCTTGTCTTCACCGGCCTTCGGTTTCTTGGGACGCTCATCGTCGTCGTGCGCATCACCCAACTGGGCAGTCCAGGTCGGCGAGCGTCACGGGCTCCTCGTTCAGGACCTGGATTCTCCCCTTCTTCTTGCCCCACACCTCCCAGTTCTTTTCTGGCGACGACACGGCCAACGCCGTGGGCGCATAGCCCAACTCGTAGGGCCGCCAAGAGGTCTGCGGCTCTACGTCCTTGAAGTGGAACTTGGGCTTGAAGCCCATTGCGTGCTCGGCGAGGAACTTGAGGCCGCCGGCAGGGTTGAATCGCAGCACCACGTCCTTGAACTCGGTATCAGGGTCGCCGAACCGATCCTTGCGGTCGAAGACTTGCCAGCGGGGAGCGTCGGGGTCGGCCGACTTGGCGAAATAGATACTGTCGAGCTGGACACGACGTTCCAACTCGCCAGCGAGGGGGTAGGCGAGTGCGGTGGGGACCCGCTTGATGCGAATGTCTTCGCGGGCCATGAGTGCCTGGTAGGGACCCTTGCGGCTGTGCAGCAGCAAGTCCAGGGCTGAAGCGGGCTTGACGCAGGGGCCATCCTGACCCTTGGGCTCGCGCAGGGCGATCTCGTTGACGTGCTCCTGCGGAATCCAGTCATGCGGGCACAATCGGAAGATGGTGTAGATTTTGACGACATGAAACCAGTCGAAGCTCAAATTGAAGCCGATCACCGTGCGCTGGCAGAACCAGTCGATGAGATCAAGAGTCTCGCTGATTGGATGCCGCCAAATCTCGTAGAGCGTGATCGGACCCTCTTCCACTGCAAACTGGAAAAGGACCGGCATCCCATGCAGACCACACGTCTCGCTATCCAGGTACACCTTGCTCATGCTTTGACCTTATTGAGCCTGGCAAATTCCCTCGCCAGGAGGCGGGCACACCTGTTGTATGCTTTCGCGGCATCATGTTTCGACGTGAACAGGCCGAGATAATAGGCACGACCACGATACTTGGTTTGAGCCATCCACTTCTGGGCACCCTTGTGCCAGAAGACACCGCGGTAGCCCGACGTGTTATCACGACGCTTGCCGGTGTTCATCTGGCTTTCGCTCGGGGTTGCGTAGCGCAGGTTTCCGGCGCGATTGTCCAGCCGGTTCAGATTCTTGTGGTCTGCATAGCGAGAGTCTTCCCCGTGCTCCAACCGAACAATGGCCCGGTGCATTAGTACGAGCCGGCCCTTGATGCGAGTGGCCGCATAGCCAGGGCTTTGGTAACACCAGGACCCCATTGCCACGAGAGTCTTGTAATGACGATCATCGACAATCGCCACTTTGCCTTTTGTCAATGGGATGGTCTTCATGCGCTGTCAAAGCTCCCCGAGACTGGCGGAATTCCTAAAAGGGGCTCCCGGCGTCACAAGACTTCCCGCCAGCCACGACAGGAATACCGTTACGGGTCAGGCCCCATCCTCATCTTCGATACGAGGCCCGCCGGCCTCAGCCATAGCGCCCTCTTCGAGCAAGGTCGCCCTCGCGGCCCGCATTTGCTTCAGCGATGCGAACATACCCCGAATGTCCCACTCCAACACACATTCGATGAACACCTCGTAGGCAAGCGCCAACGTCTTCCAGGCTTCACACTCGTCTGTCAGCTTCATGGTTTCCTCGGTTCTTGGAGGGCTCCCGGCACGTCGCATGACTACCCGCCAGCCACGGCGGGCGTTACCATTACGGCCGGGCTACGGTCCCTCCCAGTCAACAGCCATGCGGTTATGGGTTCAGCGCAAGTCCGCACAGACCGGGAGCCCTCTTGGCCATCATTCACGGATCAGGTGCCGGCAGCCGACACCTGGACTAGAACACGTCGTAGGTCCAGCCGGGGCCAATGACACTGGCCGCAACGACCGGGCCAGACATAAGTTGCCGTTACGAAAGCGGATGAACATCTGAAGCGTTCGGCCGATCCAGGCGTCCAGGCCGACGTTGGCATCCAAGGCATAGACGCCTCGTAGGTACTGGCCAACCGTGGACTCCCGTAGGAGGGGCAAGGTGCTGCTCACTTCCACCAGACCGGAAGCAGGATTGAGTACGGTGATCTCGAAGACGTGGTTATCCGTCTCAACCATGATCTTGGTGCCCTTCTTTTGCCGTGTCAGGTCGATTCCTGGCTGGGCTTTCAGGGCCTTGAGAGTTTCTTCAGGGGTCGGCAGTGCAGGCATCATTCGCTCCACATTAAGAGTTGCAAACCGACCCTTTCTGGTTTTCCTCTTCGATGTCTTTTATCAACGCGGCGTCGTCAATCTCAGCCATCGCCCAGGCCAGGGCCCGGGTAGGGAGCCCGTTGACCCCGGCCTCAAACATTCTGAGGATCATCGCATTGATCTGTTCCTTGGTGCGGCGAAACCGGAAGCGACGTTTATACGTTTCATCGAGTCCCGGCAACTTGCCGCTCGATCCCCGCCGCCGGGCCTCCGCGGTTTTCTCCGCAAGGAACAACTGCTCCTCCGGCGCTTCCTTGTACAGCCGCTCGATCAAGACCTGCGACAAGAGGCCGTTGGCAGCCATCTCTTGGATTTCGACCGGGAGATCCAGCAGCCGGAAGCGTGCCGCGATCCACTTCGTGGGCCGATGCAGTTCCTTGTTGGCCTGCCGAAGCGACACGCCATCAGGGTACAGACGCTTGAGCGCGATGGCCTCTTGCAGCATGTTCAGGTCTTTACGCTCCAGATTCTCCGTAAAGTTGAGCAAGCGGGCCTGGTAGTCCGTCAACTCGTGCCGGACCATCGCCGGAATGTCCGCCCATTTCAGAAAGAACTCGACCGCTCGAAATCGCCGGTGGCCGGCGATCAGTCGATAGTCAAATCCCGAGGGCACAGTGCCCACGACCTCGGCCGTGGGCTGCACCACGACCGGAAAATCGAGGCCCCTTAGCTCGACACCCCCTCCCTTCTGGCGAATGCTCTCGGCCAATTCCGAGACCGACTCCAGCGTGAACTGCCCTCGGCAGTTGAAATCGGCATCGTAGTAGATGCTGCTCAACGGCAGGGCGAACACGTCATATTCCCGGAGCCTGTCCGCCACCGGCCGTCTCCTCGACGCTCATTCCAGGACGATGTTGTTGGGAATCGGGCCGTGATCCCAGTCGTAGACCCGCACCGAGTCGCCGGTGATGTTGACGAAGCTGTTCACCTGGGTACACCAGGAGCCCGAGTTGTAGTACCACTCCCCCTGACGCCCGGGCGTGTGCGTATGGCCGCCAATCACGATGTCGCACTCGCCGCTGTCCACGGGCTGCTTCAGGCCGGCGATCAGTTCCTGGTCCCGCGGCTTCTTGCCCCAAAGCCACTCGTGGAAAGCGACCATCTTTTCCAGGCTGCCGACGAACAGGTCCTCGATGCTCGATCGCCCTTTCATGGGGCCGCCGTTCTTGTCCTCCAGCAACCCCGTGATCGTGGCCAGAATCCGGCTGAAATCGGGCATCTCGTTGGAGCAATACGTATCGGCCTCGTGGCCGTGCATGATCTTGATCCGCCGGCGGCCGTCATTCAGAACGAACGGACGGCACAAGGTGTCGAACAGCGGGTGATTCAGGAAGTGCGTGCCGATGAAGTGGAGCAAGTCAATGTCGTGATTGCCCACGACGTAGATGGCGTGCATCGCCGCCAGGCGATCCAACAAGGGGCCATAGTGCTCGACCGACCGGCTGAAGTTGCACTGCCAGAGATCGAACAAGTCGCCCGCAATAATCAGGCGGCCGTGTTGCTGCTCCACGAAGTCCAGGAAGCGATCGAACTGCTTCGGCCGATCGTTCCACGCGAAGCGGTCGCGGGGGCCGCCGTCGCACAGGTGGAGATCAGAGACTACGAAATGATTCATCGGACCTCTCCAGACTATTCGGGGTTCTTGCGGCACTTCTCCCGCAACTCGGCGATCACGTCCTCAAGGGTCTTGTATTCGCCGCGCTCATAGGCTTCGATGCACCGCCGCTCCATCTCGGCGTCGTACTTGACCACCACGTCGTCCGTGGCGAAGTGCATACCGAACCACTCCCACCAGACGGTGAAGTGCAATTGGTGCTGTGCGTCCCAGTACCAGTTGCGACGGCAGAGCGGCACGAGGGTCTGAAAGAGGAATACGAAGTTGGACAGGAACGTGACCAGGGTCAGGACGATGCGGAACATGGTTGTCTCCTTCTTATCGGTGGCCTCCGCCACCATGACCTCCACCGCCACGCGGGCCAGGGGCAGGACCAGGACGCGGACCCGGAGTGTAGCGCGGCTCGGGCCGTCGCGGTTCGGGCCGAGGTCCCGGCCGTCGCGGTTCGGGTCGCATTCCAGGGCGCTCGCCTGGCACGATGATGGGCGGTCCGACAATGACGGGCGGCTCCACAACGATGGGCGGTTCCACCACGATGGGCGGCTCGAAAGCCGGTGGCTGGACAATGACGGGCGGCCGGGTGACCGGCGTGACAATGACGGAGCCGTCAGGGATCAGGAACCTGTTGCCGTCCGGCGTCACGAGAATTGAGCCATTGGGAACAGTGACCGTGTCAGCCTTGACAGGCGTGCATGTTCCCAGAACAAGCAGCAGCAAGACGATCAAGAGAACGATGCCGAAGGTGAAGCGAATCATGGTTGGTCAATCTCCAGTTTGGCGAATGAAATCGTGGAACTCGGGCGGTTCACGCACAGCCTCTCTCCTCGTGTATCGCGGCATAGTGATCGAGCAGCTTCTGTAGCACCTGGTCATCCGACAGGGTGCTCAGCTTGAAGAGGCGGACGGGCTGCTGCTCGCCGATCAGGACCTCGCGGTACTGAACCTTCTGGAGTGGAGGCGGCACTTCAACCCGCAAGGGCACCGCGAGCGGGACGGGCCTCTTCGGTGGCACGCAGGCATAGAGCACCGTCAACCGATCGTCCACGGTTCGGACACAGCCGTCCATCGGACCGCCAATGAGTACGGCGCGCTTCATGGCAGCTTCCTATGGCTCAATGCCGCCTGGTAGACACGTTCCAGTGCGGCGGCCAGCTTGGGATTGTTCTGCTGGTTAAAGCACGGGCACGTCTCCGGGACGTAGACCGAGATCGAGCACCCGCACTTCAACCGGACGGTCACGTAGTCGCCATCCGCCGTCCGCTTCGGGTCGTCATTCAACGGCTCGTTCGGGTCCCGCTCGGAGGACACAACCAGCGCCTTGAGATTCTCCAACGCACGGCCGAGATCAGGATAGTACCTTCCACAGCAGTCCGTGTTGGAGCGAATCCGCAGCGTGCAGCCGCAGTGCAACGTCACCCGCAAGTAGGCCGGCGTCTCGGGGACATACGGCACGACAGGGGGCTTGAGAAACGGGTTGGCGGCTGGCCTGTCGCAGCCGTTCAGAAGCACGAAGCCCAGCACTGCCAACAGAACCAGCGCTATCAGACATCCACAGCCTCGCATAGATCACCTCACGTTTTGCAGCAGAAAGTCCACAAGCCCCTGCGGGTTAAAACGACGCTCGTCGCCCGTGTCCAACACAATCATTGGAGCTTCTACATCCAAAGATGAATCAGCCAGCCCAGCGTTGTGGAAGCCAGTGCGCCTGCAACAGACTGCCAGACGTTGCACTTCCCCTCAAGCCGATGCAGCCCCAGCAACACGACGAGGGCCAAGGTCAGGCCGATGGCAGCCAGGATGCCGATAGGAGGCAGGCCCAAGGGCACAACGAACCAGAGCCACAGCTTCGTCACGCACCAAGCCCTGACAACAACCGCCACGGCGAGCATGAGGATGGATGTGAAAGTGATCGCGCCGACGCCGGCCGCGACAATCGCTTCGAGCTTCTTGAATTCTTCGTTGTTCAGCGTGCTCTTCATGGGAGACCCAGGGAGTGGAGGAGAGGGTTAGGACTTCAGCGGCCCAACGTCCCGGCCACCGTCGATCAGGTAGCGCTTGGGACCATTCTTTTCGGCCGCGTGCCTCAGCTTGCAGTTGAGACGCCAGGTCACACCATGCTTCGGATTGACGCCGTGGAGCCATTGGGCCGGTTCGCGGTAGCCGGAAAACGAGTTGTAGGAATAGCTGTCGGTGCCGACCCAGGCACCGTTTACCATCATCTCGCCATCAATGTCCGAGAGGGTTGCGGCGGCATGATGGTGGCCAATGCAGTAGTACCGAATTCGCTGGCCACCGGCCGCCGCACCCAGGGCGACGAGGCCCTTTTGCCGGCGGACCAACCCGTACCAGGGAATTCCGAGGTTCCCCCGCACATCGTCACCGTGCGCGACATTGAAGCCCACGTCGCCGATATTGATGTTGGCCGACCAGGCATCAGGAATCTGGAAGCTGACGTTCTCCAAGCCGCGGCAATGCAACCGGGCGATCTCGGCGATCAGGTAGTCGAAGTTGTCGTGGGCACCGCCGTAGTCCTTCTTGACCGTTCGCCGGCCGTGGTTGCCCGCCAGGTAGAGGATGTTCACGGCCTCGAAATGGGCCGCAAGATCGCGGTACATCAATGCGTGCAACTGGCCAATGGCCAGGCAGTTCTTGAACGTGTTGCGGTAATAGGACCGCTGCGTGGCGTTGTGGATCTCGCCGCTGGTGAAGTCTCCGTAGGCCAGCACCGTCAGTGTGGGGAACTGGAACTTGGGCACCAGGGTGTCCTGGGTCCACTCGATCACGGTGTCCACCAGCCGCTCGGCGCGGCGCAGGAGATCGGGAAGTTGTACTCCTCCAGGCCGCCCACCTCGTCCGGCCGCACGACCTGATCGTGGTGGCCGTCCGAGAGGTGCAGCACGCAGGCTTCCGTGATCTGGGCCTTGCGGCGGAAGTCCAGCGCCGGCGGCAGGGCCGTGAAGGGCTTGATCCGCTGTTCCATCTCCCCCACGATGGCCTTGAACAGGCCGGCGACCTTGGCCCCCGCCTTGACCTTCTGCCGCTCGCGGTTCCGCTCGTCGGTCAGGTGAACGATCTCCGACTCCAGCTCCAGGATGCGGTTGTTCGTCGGATCATAGTCGGGCTCCGGCTTCCGCTGACCGCCGGCCTTCTTGGGACAGGGCTGCGCATCGTCGGGCCAAGGCACATCCTTGTGGATGCGGCCGGTGGCGATGTCCGAGACCACCGAGCGGCTGACCTTGAATCGCTTGGCGATCCTTGGTTGGGTGACCCTCTCGGCCACCTGTGCCTTGATGGCGGCGACTCTCTTATCGGATAACTTCGTCATGGTGTTCCTTCGTCAGTCATAGGCCCGCGCGTCGAGGGGCTTGTCGTGAGACTCTGGATTCTGCCTGGCCTTCCGCCGGTTACGTCGATGGAGGGCCTTCTTGAACTCGCGCTTTCGACCCGCCGAGCCCACGGCACGGGCGGCCTTCTTCCAAGCGTGTGGGCGTCCCATAGGTGCTTGAAGCCTCCTTGACGGGGGAGGAAGCGGGATCATCAGGCGGCTGGCCTGTAGATCGCACTGTCCCCGCTGTCGTCGTCAGCGCTGTCGCCGTCCTCGTCGTCGGGGTTCAACACGCAAGCGCGAGAGTCGTCGGGAGGCAGTTTCTCCGTGCCGTCCGTCAGCTTGGGAATGGCAGTCACCGGAGCCTCGGGGTTCAGGGCCCACAGGATGCCCATCTTCTTGGCCCAAGGAATAATCCGACGCATCGGGATGATGAAGTTCAGACCAGGACCGGCACCCTGGGTCAACATTCCGATGTACTTGCCGTCTTCCAGATAGACGCCGCCGCCAGACGAGCCCGGGTAGCCCATCACCGTAGTCTGCTCGAACTTCTTGCCCGTCTTGAGCAGGTCCCGGTCGGTCTGCGAAATGATGCCGAGGCTTACCGAGTCATAGGTGCCCAGTGTGCAACCGACGTGAATCAGCTTCGTTCCGATCTGCTGCATCGCGCCGGTCAGATCAAACTTCGCACTGACTGTCGTGGGCCGGAAGTTGTCTTGCAGAACCTCCAAGAGGGCCAGGTCTTCTCCGTCGTCCGGGTCGCTGTAGGCAATGACCTTGGCCTCGATCTTCGACTCACCGATCGCGCGGCCACCGTCGCGGAATTCCTGCTTGATCGTCGGATTCTTGAACGTGCCGTCCGGCTGCATGAGATGCTGGACGACGTGCCCTGCCGTCCAGATGTAGGTGCGGGTGACCTCCCCGACCTGGCGGGTCACCAGGACTCCGGTGCCGAGGCCCTTGCCGACATCGACGAGGCAGGTTGTGGCTTGCAGGTTGTCGTAGACATTGGCAAAGGCAGTGCCCGTAAACAGCAGCACAGCGCACAGAGACAGAATCACGGAACGAGACTTCATGTTGCAAGGCTCCAGATGCAGGGTTCGGACTTCACGCAGGCTTCACACGCAAGCGGTGTCCTGCTCGACCTCAAGCAGACTGTCGTATTCGGGGGCCAGCCGAGAGATCAGGGCCTCGTAGAGGATGTCGCCCAAGAGTTCGGCGTCAGACGATTCGCTGCCCACCTCCACGCGCACAACAAGGCAGACGCCTTCGTCATGCTCACCGTCGTCAGGAAGCCTAAAGCTGACCGCCTCCACGCGATCCCAGGGGCGACCATAGAAAGCTCGCTTCAGGCAGCAAGTAATGACGTTGTGAGTTGGGTTGACCTTCCAGTAGCCGTGGTACAGCCGCAGGTCGTAAGTCATGCGGTTCATGTCCGGTACTCCTCGAACTCGCCTTCTTTCGTGGCGGCGTCATCCCAATCAACACCTTCCATCACTTCGCCCATCGTCATCAATTCCAGCTTCCGGTTGGCCCGGATCACTTCGAGCACGCGGCGGTCGCTCGGCAGATGGATCAGATCGACGATGGTGCAGCCCTTGTTCAAATCCATCGAAATCCGGTGGACTCGGTCTTCCGACTGAATCCGGTACTCGGGTTTCCAAGAGTTCGACCAGTAGACCGCCATTCGGCTTTCAGTGAGTGTGAGGCTCATGCCGCCGGATTCGGGATTGGCAACGAACGCCACGCGAGGATTCGCCTCCCTGTCGGCCCAGTAGTCCAGGGGCTCTTCCGTCACGGGCGAGTCATTGTGCGGCAGGACTTGGAAGTTGCCCTGGTCGCAGCGGACCGCGCTCCATCCCTCTTTCTTCACCAGCTTCACGACCCGATCCACGGAGCCGGTGAACCCGGCGAAGACCACGATGCGTCCCGTCTCCTCGCACTCGTCGAGCAGCATCTTGAGTGCTGCATCCTTCGGGCAGGCGACTTCGCGGGTCGTGCGAACGATCTTGTCCACTTCCTTCGTGCCGCCGCACACCGGGCAGACCGCCGTCTGCTGAACCAACCGAGTGACAACCTCATCGGGGAGCAGGCCAATACCGGGGTAAGACCGGCCCGGGGCTTCCGGGTCCAGCCAGATCATCACTGTGCCGTCCGTGCAATGCGTACACCGTGTCTTGCCGTCCTTCGCCTCGCGGTACTGGAAGCCGTCGCTTAGCTCCCGCAGGAGCGTCATGCCCGTCATCGCGTTGGGTGCCGCTTCCACCAGGGCCTTGGCAACTCGCAGCGTGCTGGCAGTCGGCTTGCAAACGATCTGGCGGTATCGTTTCTCTGGGAGGCTCAAGCAGTCTTTCTTATGCTTAACGACCACCAGTCCCTTGAGCCGCTCGTAGAGGTAGGCAACCTCGTTCTTGCTGGGCACGAAAGGATGGTACTCGGCGGGGTCGGTCAATCCGTCCAGCTCATGCGGCCCGTCCTCACGACTCTCGCCGCAGGTAGCGCACTTGGATTCGTCGTCCTTCCAGCCGACGCGCTTCTTGAAGGCAGCAGTCTCGAACTTCTGATCGACCATGAAGGCCAGGCGGGCCTCCATCGCCTTGGCGCTGCCCTCACGCAGGAACCCCGGCCAGGCGATCTCACACTGGCTCCACCAGTCCACGGGCGTCTTGGGCGACGGCGTGCCGGACATCTCCACGACGTAGCCGTGCTCCAAGCCCCACTTCTCGCGGATCATGTCGGCCAGGCGTTGCACGGCGCGGGAGCGCTGGCTGCTGTAGTTCTTCAGCCGGCTCGACTCATCGCAAATCAGGCCGTGCGGCGGCAGTTGGCCCTCGGGCCACTCGTCGATGACGCGCACCAGACCTTCGTAGGTGTAATACTGAATGTCGAACTGCTCGGCGGGAAACTTCCAAATGCGGAACTCCCGCTTGACGTTCGGCAGGCTGGTCTTCGGGCCGATCCAGAACCAGTCCTGGACGCCGGAGCGTTCGATCAACTCCTGGGCCGAGAGCGTCTTGCCGGTGCCCATTTCGGCCGCCCACAACTGGTAGTGGTAGGTCAGGCCGGAATCAGTCAGGTCCATTTGATGGGGCATCAGCGGACGCTGATAGTCATGCCGGACCAGGTCACGATCGAACCAGGCGAACACGTCCTCGCCGCACATCAGCGAAAGCTGGAAGTTGTTCCGCTGGCAGTCCTCGACCGACCATATCTTCCTCGGATTCTCTTCCTCGAAGCCGTGCCACTTCGAGCCCTTCATGGCCTTGATCTCGTCCTTCAACGAGAAAGGCGACTTGATGAAGAGGATGCGGCCATCGGCTCGCTCGATCGTAGCGGGCACCTTGATAAGGCGACCGCTGCTGGTCCGCGTAACGAGCTTGAGTTCTTCTATTGCCATTAGCGTGATGTGGTGTTGAGGCGTGAGACGGCGATGTCGCAGTTATGAATGTCCAGTTCGACGCCGATGCACTCGCGCCCCAGGCGCTTTGCAGCCACGAGGGTCGAACCGCTGCCGGCGAAGGGATCAAGGACCACGCCGCCGGTCGGCGTAGACAAGAGCGTGAGCAAGTAGTCCATCAGCCCCAGCGGCTTCACCGTGGGGTGGTCGTTGCCTTCGCCCCGCTCTTTCTTCGTGGCCTTGGCACAGTAAAAGAACCGGCTCGCACCGCCGGTGTCCCCGTAGCCGGTCAAGACACTACCCGTCCGATTGGCATCGGAGCCGTAGATGCCGCTGTCACCGGACGTGCCCTTACGTCTGCCGCTCGGCTTGCCGCTGGTGAGCGCGCCGGTCTGGGCGTCCAATTGGGCGGCGGCCTGTTCGTCCAAGAGGAGATTCGCAGGCCAACGGCCCTTGGTGGATTCGATGAACTGGGAACCCTTCTTCTCGGCAGACTGCTTGATGCGCTCGCCCTGTTTGCCGTGGAAGGTCGTGCCGTTACGATCCGCGTTGTACTTGTAGCCGGGGTTGTCGCCGATGCGGCAGGCGTCGATGTTCATGCCCGCCACGCCCCACGTCTCGGCGTTGTGGGCGATCGTGCCGTCCAGGGGCTTCATGGCCAGGATGATCGGTTCCCAGGCAGGCTTCAGGGCGAAGGCCCAACCGGTCCACGCCTCGGCCAACGCGGTGGCCGGGGCCGTGATCTGCGCGGCGCGGAGCCGAGCGTCGGTGCCGGGGGCATGAAGCCCGTTGCCACCGCCGTAGCACCCGTTCCCCTTCCCCTCGTGCAGGTGATAGCCGGGGCGATCCAACTTGTCGCCGACAACCTCACGCTGGGCACCCTTGGCCTTGTCGATCAGCTTGCCCACGTCGGCCGACTTCGGGAAACCCTGGCCCTGGAGCCACATCAGGGTGTCACGAATCTCCCAGCCGGCGTCTTCAATGGCACAGACCAGCCGGTGCCACGTCCGCGTGCCGCCAAAGGCCGCCAGCAAGGCACCGGGCTTGCAGACCTTCGCAATGGCCCTCCAATAATCCGGGCCCGGCACGGCACTGTCCCAGCCCTCTCCCATGAAGGAGAGGCCGTAGGGAGGGTCCGTCACGACGTAGTCCACGCACGCCCCGGGCAGGCCGGGGAGCACGTTGCGCAGATCGCCGTCGTAGAGGGCGATGTTGCCGTCTGTGTGGTAAGGTCTCAAGGATTGCCTTTCGCGGCTGTTGAGCAGGCCAATGCGTTGAACGCCACATCAAGAGTTGCAAAACGCGAAAAACTGGTTTGGCGGGTTTCAACGATTTCTCTTGTCTTCCAGGTAGAAGGTCTGCTGGTCCGGCGCGGTCCGGGCGGAGAAGTCGGTCCACACGCTCAAGTCCGCAGCCTCGAAGAGGGTGAAGATCCGGTTGAAGCACTGCCGCACCGGCATGGTGGCAGTCGGATCGCTGCCCGACCTGACGGCGTCCCTCCACTGAGCCAAGGTCCCGGTTATGACGGCAATCTGGATGTTGTTGGCAATCGTGTTCGCCACCACGAAGGGCATACCCGCAGCACACTGCAAAATGGCCAGCATGTCGCGCTCGTCGGCGGCCACGAAGACACTGAAGCTGACGTGGGCAAGCAGACTCGGGACGAAACCCACCGGAGCTTTGGCGTCGCGCATCGCAGCCAAATAGCTCAGAAAACGCTCGGCATCCGACAACTCACGCGGGCACAAGTCGGCCTTGTCGGTCAGGCTGTACCCCAGCGCGCGGTGACTCAGGCCCAAGAAGGTCGTGAAGTCGATGGTCGGCTTGTTAATCAGGACGGCATCCGGCTTCATGGCTGTACGACCCCGCTAAGGATGAAAAAGGACAATAGACACCGCCGGGACTCGAACCCGGACGCACCGAAAGCTGACGGCGAGGCTTTATGGGATAAATCTGTGTGCTCGCGCAGCGGTGTTGCTGCTTTACAACACGGTGTCTTCGAGGGCCGCAGGCGGTGCGCACCGCCTGCGGCTGCGGACGAAAGACCCACCGAGAGTGAGCGTGCCCTGTGGCAGAGGCCCGATGGGTTTACTGATCTACTCGCCCATGATGCACGTCACCGTCGAACGGGAGCGGTGCAGCGAGTGTGTTGACCCTGCCGGCGGCCTTGGGGCTGATCCGGCAGGCAGCAAGTGCGCTAGCGGCGCGGGCCTTCTTGCCCTCGGGCTCCTTCACGGTCTCGACGCCATCGCCCTTGCAGTTGATGAACCGCGTGATCTCCTTCACGATCTGGTCCTTCGACGGCAGCTTGGGGAACGGCTGGGCGCACTTCACGATGACGGGCACGTGCCAGGAATACGTGCCCTTCTCGACCAGCCGGCTCTTGAGCGTCAACGGCAGCGGGCCGTGGGGCTCCAGGCCGGCGACATCGTTGCCGGCGGCCTTCTGGCGGGCGATGTCCGTGGCCGTCAGCGGCAGGAACGGGTAGACCTTCTTGGCCTCGCTCCGCGTGCTCTTCGTGCCGCAGAAGAACTCCAGGAAGCGGTTGGTGCTCCGCTCGTAGACGAGGAAGCTGGGGCCGTACATGCAGTGCGACTCCTTTTCCAGCGACTGCGCCGCGATCCGCTTGAACTCCTCCGACTCGGGATCGTAGTTGACGATCAGGGCGTCGCTGTCGGTCATGTCGATGGCCTTCGGCCGCCGAGCCAGGGGGATGATGTGGATGGTGTCGGTCAGGTCGGCGACCTCTTCGCCATCGGGAATGCCATAGTGGCCGGGGCGGACCTGGCCCTTGTTGACGGCCTTGCCCTTGGTGTACAGTTGCAGGCGGCCGATGAAGTCGGCGCTCTTGGCCAGTTCGATGAACTGATCGTCGGTTCCGAGCTGGGTGGAGGGAAGTTGCGTAAGATCGACGGGGACCAGCGAGTTGTCGGACATGGGTGTGCCTCAGAGTTGAAAACAGGAAGAGAAACCGGAAAAGAGACGGGAAAAGCAAGCTGCAAACGCGGACGGTGATGACAGGGTGTTACTTCATGGCTCAGTCTCCTCGGTAAAGTGCCTCCTCATACGCTCCCGCAGCTTTCCTCTCTGCTCTTCGAGACTCTTGGCGTCGAGGTGCATGATCCACTCCAGGCAGGCATTCCAACCGTCGACCGCCGTCCGTGCATTCCTGGCGGCGAGCATCATGGGCCCGGCTTCGGGTGTCTCTTTCTCGGTCAGAACTTCCCGCAAGTTGCGAAGGTGGGCGACGGGCGTGAACTCGTTGTTGAACAACACGTCCAGCTTTCCTTGCCGCGCCGCCTCGCGCTGCTGCTTGATGAAGGCGGCGACCGTGACCTTGAACACGTGGACGGGGGCCGTCCTGGCAAAATCAAGAAACCGGTGCTGCTGGCTGCGAAGGACGCGAGACAGCACGTAGCCCGACATCAAGGGGATCTCCCCGCGGTCCACGGCCTTCTGGACCGCCGGTTGCAGACGCAGGAGGCCGAGTTGCTCTCCGATCCAGTACGGGCTCTTGTGGATCATCCCTTGTAGTCGCGCGTGCGACATGCCAGGGTTGGCGTCCAGGATCTTCTTCAACTGCCTTGCAAAGTCCGTTGCCTTGGTTGTCGGCCGTATGGCATTGGCCTGGATCTGCGCGGCCACGACCATTTCGTCCGTCATGCCGTACCGCACCAGGCAGGGCACAGGCGATAGCTCCAACTCCTGGTAAGCGGTGTAGCGGTACATGCCGTCCACCACTTCCCACTTCCCGGGAAAACGGGGCGAGGGCCTGACGCAGATCGAGTTCAGCGGGCCGTTGGCCGCCAGCGAGTCTCGCAACTCGATGTACTCCAGCGACTCCCTTTCCACCAATCGGAGCAGCAGGCGGGTCTCGTGGATGTCGCAGAGCGGAATGTCACGAGACTCGATCTTCACGGTGGACTCCGGGATCAACAACTACACCTACAGGAGATGTCAAAAACACGGGTTTTTTTCAGAAAAGGGGCACCGTTTTGTGAAAAAAACACTCGTATCTGACATCTCCTGTAGGTGTAGCTATGCCAGCGTCTTCCGCGCCGGAAGACCTTCCACACTGAGCGCGTGTAAACGCATCTATCAGGGAAGCGAAATGAAAGTCACCGAAGCCATCAAGGTCTTCCTCAACGCCAGGAAGCTGCCGGCCAACGCCGATCTGGTCGATCGCTGGAGCGCCAGCATGGAGACCCAGGTCAACGTCGCCGCCGGCAATGGCGAGCCGGTCGAGGGCAAACGGACGACGTACAGCGATGGAATCAACGAATGGTGGAACATTCGCTTGCCGAAGAACGCCAACAGCGACCCGTCCTGGGATGACTACGAGCTTCGGTTCCCTTTCGAGTTACACGCCGAGGGCATTGGCTGCACGGGCTGGGACTGGGCAGCACGCCGATCTCGTTGGTGCGCGTTTGATTTTGACAGTCTCACCACGCACGCCAGGGGCGTCGGCGTCACCGACGAGGAACTGGAGAAGATCAAGCTGGCGGCCGAGGCCCTGCCCTATGTTGAGACCCGGCGCAGCACGGGCGGCAGCGGTGTCCATCTCTACGTCTACTTTGACGCGGCGGGCGTCCCCACAGACAACCACACCGAGCACGCCGCCCTGGCCAGGTGCGTACTGGGAATGATGTCTTCGGACACCGGCTTCGACTTCGCTTCGCAGATCGACTGCTGCGGAGGGGTCATGTGGCTGTGGCACCGCAAGATGACCGCCGACAGCGGCGGCCTGTCTCTCGTGAAGCCGGCCACCAAGACGCTCTCCGTCTCCGATCTGCCGGCCAACTGGCACGATCACATTGAAGTCGTGACCAAGAAGCGGAGCAAAGTGCGTGTAAACGAGGTGGCCGAGGACGACCTTGACCCGTTCGAGGCCCTGGCAACATCCCGCAAGATCATTCCCCTGGACGACGGCCACAAGGCCCAGATCGAAAGCCTGATGCGGTCCGGCTTCACCACGCTTTGGATCGCCGACCACCACCTGCTCCAGACGCACACCTGCGCGCTGGCCAAGCTGATGGGTGAGGCTGACCTGAAGCTGGTCGGCTACTTCCAGACCATCTCCGAAGGCAAGAATCCGGGGTCACCCAACTGTTTCCTCTTCCCGTTGCCCAGCGGGGCGTGGAAGGTCTACCGTTTCTCGCCCGGGATCGCCGAGGCCGAGACCTGGACCCAGGACGGCAACGGGTGGACGACCTGCTACTTCAACCGCACACCGGACCTTTCCGTCGCCGCCAAGGCCCACGGTGCCCTCGAAGACCCGGACAAGATAGGCGAGTTCGTATTCCACGATGCTGCAAGGGCTCTGGAGGCGGCCGAGGCCCTGGGCCAGAAGATCACCCTCCTGGACGAGATGATGGACCGCGAAACGCGGCTCAAGTCCGGCAGGGACGGCCGGCTCGTCGTCGAGATCGAGAAGAGAGAAGAAGACGCCCCCATGCCGGGGTGGTTCGCCAAGAAGGGCAAGTGGTCTCGCATCTTCGACGTGAAGACCGACTCCAAAAAGTCCGACGAACTGGGCTTTAGCGAACACGACAATGTTCTCCGCGAGTTGGAGACCCCTGCCAAGGAATTCGCCGGCTGGGTCATCCACAAAGGCGGCGAGTGGGTCCGCGAGCCACCCGCCAACGTGAAGATGCTCCTGCAAAGCCGCGGTTTCGACAAGCCCGAGGCCGAGACCATCATGGGCGGCGCAATCGGCAAGAGCTGGCGGCTGGTGAACCTGCCCTTCCACGAGGAGTATCCCGGCGGCCGGCAATGGAACATGGACGCCGCCCAGTTGCGCTATGAGCCGGCGATCCTGGGCGATGAAGAGCAGCCGAGCCACGCACATTGGGACAAGGTTCTCAACCATATCGGCCAGGAGTTGAACGCCGGGCTGCGTGAATCGCCCTGGGCGCAGAAGGCAGGCATGAAGACAGGCGCTCAGTATCTCTTGGCCTGGATCGCCTGCATGATCCGCTACCCCTTCTCGCCGCTGCCGTACCTGTTCCTCTACGGCCCGGAGAACAGCGGCAAGTCGATCTTCCACGAGGCCATCGCGCTGTTGATGACCAAGGGCTGCGTGCCGGCCGACCGGGCGTTGACCAGCGCCAGCGACTTCAACGGGGAACTGGCCAACTGCATCCTGGCGGTCGTCGAAGAAAAGGACATCTCCAAGGCCAAGGGGGCGCTGGCCAAGATCAAGGAATGGGTCACGGCCCGCAACCTGTCCATCCGCAAGATGCGGACCGACAGCTACACGCAGCCCAACACGACCCACTGGGTCCAATGCGCCAACCGCCGGGAGAACTGCCCCATCTTTCCGGGCGACACGCGGATCACCGTGATCCATGTGCCGGACCTTCTGCCGGACCAGGAAATCCCCAAGGAGAAGCTGATCGAGCGTCTTACGGAAGAGGCCCAGCACTTCATGTACAGCCTGATGAACATGGAACTGCCGGAGGTGGTGGGTCGGCTGCGGCTCCCCATCGTGATTACCGACAGCAAGCTGCGGAGCGAGGAAGACAACCGCGATGCGTTCGAGGAATTCCTTGCCGACAACTGCTTCGAGGCCCCCGGGGCCTTGATGCCTTTCAAGGACTTGTTCGACAAGTTCTACGAGTCGCTGACCGTGAACGAGAAGGGCGAGTGGACAAAGCAGAGGGCGATCAAGAAGCTGCCCTCGCGGTTCCCCACGGGAAACGGTCCCGGCAACAAGAAGTATGTTGCCAACATCGCCCTTGAAGAAGTGACCACTCCCGGCGCGAAGCCCCTTCTGTACTTGAACGGCAAGTTCGTTACACAGCCGCAAGAGCCATCGGAGGCCCAGCCATGACGATCCTGGTCTACAAGATCACCGGCAGGCACACCCGCTCGATTGCGACAGCGACCCTCGTGGATCAAGTCGAGACGAACAAGATGCCCAGCGACCAGATCGCGTTCGCCGAAGAGCACGGCGGCGACTTCATCGAAGTGGCCGCGGCAGAAACGGCACGTGCTTGATGGCACAATTCATCCCGCTTGGCGGCGCGGTTTATGAAGTCCGCGTGGTGCTGGACATCGGCGACCTGCAACAGTTCGTCGGCGGCTTCGTGCGATTCATGGACATCGGCTTTGGGAACCACGTCGTCTGCCACGAGGATGCCGAACTCGTCTACAGCAAGAACGCGCTGGCATCATCCCTATCCCAGCGGCCCGTTCATGGGCCTGCGATCATCTGTCGAATGAAAGAATTGGAGCTATGATGAAGTACAAAATGACCGACAGCGGCAAGCGGCAGCAATTCGGCAGCGACCTCGCCATTCGAGACACGGCGGACGACAAGCCACGCCCCGACCTGATCTCGCCTTTCGCCGAAGAGCGCCAGGGCCAATGGCTCCGCATGGGGGCCGCGAAGTATGCCGAACGCAACTGGGAACGCGGAATGCCCTTCACCCGCTGCGTCGCCTCGCTCAAGCGGCACGTCATGCGATACCAGCAGGGCAAGCGCGACGAGGACCACCTGGCCGCAATCATGTTCAACGCGATGGCCCTGATCCACTACGAGGAGATGATCGAGCGCGGCCTGCTCCCGTCCGAACTGAACGACATGCCAGTCTACAGCAAGCCGGCGGCCAAGAGAAGAACAGCCGCCGCAAGGCCGCGGTCACGAAGAAAAACAATCCTCGCAAGCCGGCACCCTCGACGAAGAGGCGTAAGTGAGTCCTACAAGGCTCTGCCCGCATCGGCGTCGGAATTCTGAAACCAGTTAGCCGGTTTCTGCAACTCTTTAAGAGGGCGGGCAGCACCTTGAGCACAGACCATGAAAACCTACTCCTCCCTCGTGACCTGCAACGGCAATTTGCTGACCTCCATCGACCTGGAGACAACCGGCACCCAGCCGGGCTACCACGAGATCATCCAGATCGCCATTGTGCCGCTGAACAGCGACATCCGCCCCATCGCGGAGTTGCCGGTCTTCTACACCAACATGAGGCCGAAGTTTCCGCGTCGTGCGGAGAATTCGGCCACGGCCAAACATGGCATTACGATCTCCGACCTGATGGCGCAGGCACCGGAGCCGGAAAAGGTCGAGGACATGCTGGTGGAGTGGTTCGAGCGGCTGGAACTGCCCTTCGGCAAAGTGCTCGTCCCGCTGGCCCACAATTGGGCCTTCGAGTCCAGCTTCCTGAAGGCATGGCTCGGGTGCCCGATGGTGGACCGCATCTTCCACTCGCACGCCCGGGACGGGATGCTCACTGCCATTGCGCTCAACGACCGGGCGGCCTTCGCCGGAGAGCCGGAGCCCTTTAACCGGGTGGGTCTCGGCTCCATCTGCCACAAACTGGGGATCGTCAACACGAAGGCGCACGACGCCCTGGCCGACGCCTATGCCGGGGCCGAGGTGTACCGCAATGGCCCTGGGAATGGTGGGATAATGAGCGCAGAACCACGACCCGACCTGGCAGCCATCGAACTCACGCTCCCGCCGCCGGGCCCAAAGGACATGGAGCGAACCTTCCACCGTCCGATCTTCGAGCCCAATGGTGCGATCACCTACCCGAAGACTCAAGGCGACTGGGAGCCGCCGCAGGACATCAGCGGCTACGTCCGTGACCCCGACAACAAGTGGCGGTTCCTGCCACTCTGGCTGCCCTGCGGCCTGCGGTCGCAGATGGCCTTCTTGAAGCCAAACTGCGGCTGCATCGACATCATCATGCGCTGCAACAACCCACAGGCACCCGTGTACGGTGAACGACTGTCCCACACCGTCTGTCAGTCGTGCCCGAGGAGAGTAACATGAAAGAACCCTGCACCGACTGTCCCCAGATCGCAATCCCGTTGCCAGGCAGCCAGCGGCCTGTAGCACCTGTCTCGACCGTCATTCTCAACTTCGGCAGCCCGCAGCAGCACTCCCATCGGTTGGTGGCGCAGGCCATCCCGGCCGACGCCGTCCTGACGCACGGGCGTCCCGCGTGCCATGACGACGGCTCGCTGGAGTTCCCCGTGGAAGGGCACCCGGACATCCACGGATACGTGCGGGACAGCCAGAACCCGCACGTCTTCCATCCGGCATGGCCGGAATGCGTCTACCGGGTGCTGCGCGTGACTGCGGAAAGACAACTTGTCGTCACCGGACACTGCAACGGACCGCTGGCGGCACGCACGCGGCAGCCACTCACTACAGACATTTGCCAGGAGTGCCCCGCCCGGCGTGCCCACGTCACCCGGGCACTGCCTAAGAATGCCGATGAAATCAACGCCGCCATGAGGGCCAGGTTGAAGCCTAACAAACCATGAGCAAGCACTACATCTACGTCTACTTCGACCCGCGCAACGACATCTTCCGGTATGTTGGCCAGGGCGTTAACAGACGACGCAACTGGTGGCGGTATGTCAAGGATGACGAGGAGCAGTACGGAGTTCAGCCGTGGCTTCGCAGGTTGAGGCGGCTCAATCTGGAACCGGTCGTAATGATCGTCGCCAAGAACCTGACAATGGAGCAGGCGAATGAGTACGAGATCGCGCTTATTGATCTTATTGGGCGGGTCGCAGAAGGTACTGGGCCATTGCTGAATTTGTCGGCAGGTGGTAAAGGCAGTAGTTGCAAACGGAGTGAAGTGACTCGACGCAAGCACTCGGAGACCATGAAAGTAGTCTGTGCCCGGCCCGAGGTAAGACAACGTTATTCGGAGGCTCGAAAGGCAGACTACAAATGCCCCGAAGTGAAGCAACGCCACTTGGAGGCAGCAAGAGCAGCCCACACTCGACCCGAAGTGAGGCAACGCCACTCAGATGCCGCAAAAGCATGTTGGGCCCGGCGAAAGGCGGCTATGCGTAAAACTGGGAATGTGCCATCCCCGCCCGGTCAGCCTGGCTCATCATCAGCTTCAGTACCTTAGTCTCAGCGAAGTCCACCAACTTCGAGCGGACAACGTGGACGCCAAACTGCCGCAACTCCTTGCGGACCGCCTTAGTCAACGTCGTGGTCAACGTGTCGTCTGCAATCCCCTTCATGATCTCGTCATAAGCGTGTGTGGCGATCACCCGCACAACGGCAGATTGCGTCAGGTCGTTAATGGTCGAGTCACAATCCCAATTGACCCGGCCGATAGCCTGTACAATGTCTCGAACTCGATAGACCACGAGTGTCTTAATCGTGACCTTCCTGCCGTCCTTCGTCGTAAGAACTTGGTCAGGGAGGCTGAGCGTCTGGCGGGCCGTGACCAGGACTTCCACCTCGGTCGTCAGGGGCCAGTACCAGTGCAGACCAGGCGGCATGGCCTTGACCTTCCAGCCATGCACCCACTTCACGCCGGCATGAGTCGCCCGGACAATGACGATGCGAGGACAAAAGCGAAAGACCGCTTCGATCAGTTGATTGAGCCACGCGAAGGCAGATTCCATCGTAGTATCTCCAGAAAGAGAAAGGGTGTCCAGGCGTAAGCCGGGGCACCCTTTCGTCGTTTACGGCGTGCTGCGGGTCCCGTTAGGGACCCTTTGGGAAAGCCGTCAGGGAATCGGGCACGGAGCGTCGGGGTCCGGGTTCGGACTGCCGGGCTGCAAAAGCTGCCGGCTGCGCGACGCCTCCCTCACGCTCATCAGCGTGCTCTTGAGATCGGACCTGCGAGGGTCGATGGAGTCCAGATCATGGGAGGCGCGAGCGGCCCGTGCCGCCTCCCGAGCGTCTTGAATGTCCCGGCCGACATCGTCAGGATTGCGGCCCTGGGCCTCGATCAAGGCGATGCCCGGCGTCGGGCTGGTGGCCTTGCTTACGTTCTGCATGGATGCCCTTTCTTGGGCTACACGATGGGTTGTGGACAAGGGGCGGCCGTGTCCGTGGCCACGGCCTTGGAATAAGTCGCCAGGGCCGCCTCGCCTCCCCACTCCCCGCCCCGTCTGTCCACGACCGCCTGCCTCATGGCCAGCAGCTTGCGTTGGACGGGCGTGTGGTCCACTGGCACAGCGCGTTGGCGGACCTCCGCCGTGTGCCGAGCGTCCTGAACGTCCTGGTAGACCTCGTCGTGGCTGCGGCCCTGGGCCTCGATCATCACGATGTTCGGCGAGGCGCTGTTGGTATTACCTACGTACTGGGTCATGGTCGCCTCGCGTCAGGGGATCGGACATCCCCATGACTGCGGCCTTGGGCCGCAATCATGGTGATGTCTGGATGTCCCCTTCGTCTTGTCAGGGAATCGGGCACGGGGCATCCGTGTCCGGGGTCGTACCGATGGTGGGCGTCAGATCACGCTGGGCGTGCGCCTTCATCATCATGGCCTTCAGCCTATCCTTGACCCCGGAGGTGAGGGTGCCGGAGGGTGCCGCTTCGTGCGACAACCGCGCCGCCGCCACCGTCTGCCGGGCATTCTGGATGTCCTGGTGGACAGCATCGCTGTCGCGGCCCTGGGCCGGAATCAGCACGATGTCCGGCGAGGGGCTGGTGACGGGTTTTCCTACGTTCTGCATGGGAATGTCCCTTCTTGCGTGAGCAGCGATCGGTGCCTGGTCTACGAGACCCGGCACAAGGTCGCTTACTCGGTGGCGCTGTCCGGCACGCTGGCCACGCCGGCGGCCTCGTTGACCTTCTGGCTGACGGGCTTCCAGCCGTCCTGGCCATAGACCTGGGCCTGGTCCCGCTCGGGAACCTGGCCCATCGCCTTGTTGTACTCGTTGAGGCCCTTGGCCATCGCCACGTCGCGGTCCACCTGGTCGCCCGTCGCACCTTGGGCCTGGATCAGCACGGTGTCGGGGCACTTGCCCAAAGTTCCGATGTTCTGCATCTTCGTACTCGCTTTCCGAAACAGAGAAAACAACACAACACAAACGGAAGCGGACCTACATCGGCCCACCTCTCACTCGCACTACGCTACTTCTTGCGATGCTTGGCGAACTGCGCCAGCCGCTTAGCCAACGCAACCTGCCGGTTGGTCGTCGCATCCTTGTGGGGCTTGGCCTCGAACTGGGAGAGCGTCATGCCCGCCGCCTTGGCCTTTGCCGTCAAAGCCCCTGGGTGCTGGATCGCACCCTGAATCCACTTGTCAGCCACGAGATGCCTCCTTCACGAAAAGGTTAGTAAACGATCGCCGAAACCAGGGACGCAACAGTGCTCGCGTCGGTCTGAATTGCCGTGAACTGGGCCGAATTCAGCGTGGCCCCCCACGCCTGAGAGACAAAAGGCGCGATGAGAGTCACGGTACTGGCCATGCCGAGGGCCAGGTTCGACACGTCGGCCGCCAACCGGGCAACGTCCGTCCCAAGCTGAGTGGCCGCCGTCACAATCGCAGTCGTCGAGCCTACCGAGATGCCGCGCACCACATTGGCCACGGCATCCAGTTGCACGGTCGCTGCCGATCCCGGCACGTTGTAGAGGTAGTCCGACATGGCGGGTGTGTACGCGGCCTCGGCCTTCGCAAAATCCATCTTCAGGGCATACGTCGCGCTGGTGTTCGTGGGGTCGATCACCGGGGCACCGACCTGGCCCAGGCTAAAGAAATCCCCCAGGTAGCCAAAGGTCTTGGGACCGGGATTCTTGCTGTCCATGATCTTCGTCGTGGAAAGGTCGATCACCACGCTCACCGGGAGCGGGGTGTCGGAGATCACCGACTCCTCCAAGTAGTCCAGGGCCAGATCCAACAGCGCAGGCGTTCCCACGGTGTAGCTGGTATACTGGTTGGGAAGGACCACCGGCTGTGCCGCAAAACCCGTGTCCCCCGGCGTGGGGTCGCCCCAGTCGGGATGGGGACCGAAGATCACGTTCGGGCCGCCGACAAAGACCCCCTGGGCGATAGGCCGCACGCCGCCGGCGGGCACCGTCGAGCCGTTGCCCGTCAGGCTGCCGTTGGGGCCGACCGGGATGTAGTAGCTCGCCGAGGGCAACTGGCCGACCGGCAGGAGGCCGTTGGCGTTCATGCCGATGCCGCCGCCCCCGAAGCCCACCGTCTCCGTCACCGCGGGCGGCCAGGTGGTCGTGGTCGGCAAGGCCGAAGGCCAGTAGTAGGGGAACTGGACCATCGCCCCGGCGTTCACGGGGCACTCGCACTCGAAGTCGATGCTGTTCTCGGCCGAGTTGTAGGCGGCCTTCTGCACCAGCACGGGCACGGCCGCCGAAGCCACCGCCCCCGGGACATCAAACGTCACGCAGTCGAAGGTCTCCAGGTTGAGCTTGTTCAAGAACGCGCGGAACCTGATCCGCTTCCAGATCATGGAGTAACGGATGAGCCAGAAGGTGGCCATCTTGAGGATGATGTCCGGCTGATTGAAGATCCACCAGTCGTAGTCCTTCTCCCAGAGCCCATAGCGCGAGACATTGTGCCGCAAGACGATCAACTGCTCCTGCTGCTCTCCCGGCTCGGGGGCGTAGCCCATCCGCCACTTGACGTTCATCTTGGTGACCAGGTTCTCCGTGTCCGTGGAGGCGATCTCCATGCCGTGCTCGGAGTCGATGTCGCTGACGGTGATCGTGTCCACCGGCGTGGGCTCTTCCGGCAGGTAGGTGAGGTAGACCACCTCGTTCTCGATCCAGATCGCACAGCGGCACTGGAAGGCGATGTCCTTGAGCACTTGCAGCACATTCTTGCGCTCCAGCAAGGGAAAGTTGGCCGGGAAAGGGGCCAGCATCGTGCGGCAGTGGTTGAAGGAGGTCGCGTCCCAGGTGAGGTCCGTGTAGTTCTCGATCAGGTACTCCAGGATGTCCACGATGTTCGGGCCGACCGACGACTGGAATGTGACGTAAAGCTGGTCCGACCAGCCCGTGATCCAGTTGCTGTTCAAGTCCTGGTAGACCATCAGGGAGAGCCGCTGCTGGAGGACGATCTGCACGGCCGTAATGCTGCCGTACTGGACGGTCTCGACCGTGTACCAGCTCGGCGGCACCACGTTCAGCACCCGCTGGCCGTTGACCGTCTGGAACGCCTTGACGCAGAGCACCTGGCCGGGCACGATGGAGGCGATGAAATTGCAGCCCTGGTTGACGCCCAACTGGACCTTGGCCCCGGCGTCCGCCCAGAACTGCTTGGCGGTCAGCGTCGGCGGCTTCACGATGGGGTTGGTGGGCACCGTGAGGATCACGACCGCCTCGTCCAGCACGCAGGGGTTCGGAGCCGCAGGGGCAGCGCCGGGGGTGATCGGCACGCCCAAGGCGCTAATCATGCTCAGCGTGCTGGTGGCGACCCCCGTGTTGAAGTTGATAACATCACCCAGGCTGCCGCAGGGGATGTTGGCGGTAAAGTGCAGCGTGGCCGCCGGCGGCGGATTCAGCAGCGGGCAATCAATCAGGTGCTGCGCCGCCTTCAGTTCCGCGTTGGCCACTTCCAGGTTGTAGCGCACGATCACCTGCGGGTCCTCCGCGGAGGTGATCGTGAAAAGCTCGCCCTGGAACGACCCCGTAAGGTAGGCGCTGCCCAGGGTGATCTGAACTTGCTGGTTCTGCGGGAAGTCCTCTCCTCCCAGGATGTGGATCGGATTGGCCCCGGTATACCCGGCCAGCTCCGACAACTGCCGGGCGCGGGTAGCCAACATGCAGGCTTCCTTCTTGTTCAGCAGGAATTCCTCGTTGGCCATCTGGTTGGAAATCGCCTGGGCCATCTCCAGGTACTGCTGGTACTGGACGGGGTCCACGTCCTCCCAGAGGTCGGCCGCCTGCTTGTAGACGTTCAACTGCTGGCCCTGCTTCCAGAGGCCGAACAGCGTGGAGGGGTCGAAATCCGTGCCGTTGGCGTACAGCGGCAGGATCTCGCCGGTCCAGGTCACGAACCCCACGGGGTCCAAGGTCACGCCCTCGATGGCCATGTTGACTTCCAGGGCGGCGTAGTCGATGACCTCGCCGAAGACCATCGGCCAGGGCTTGCCGATCATCTCGCTGGGGATAAAGGGAAAGTCGCCCTCCTCCACCGAGAAGCCGACTTCCAGGTTCTCCAGCGGCGAGACGATGGTGACCTTCAGGGTCCGGTCGCGCTCGTTCCAGGTCACCGGCGTATTGATCCGCCCGGCGAACACCAGGAACTTGTCGGACAGATCCAGCCCCGTGAACCACTGATAGATGCGGACGTGGACGTTGTAGATGTCGTAGGCGTCGAAGATCGCCTTGAGCGATCCGTCCGTATCGTCCAGCGTCAAGGCCACCTGCGCCGAGCTGCCGTTGAAGGAGAGGTCCAGCACGTCGTCCAGGTCGCCCAGGTCCACGATCTTGCCTGGGATGGGCGGCGGCCCGGGAAGATCCCGGTCGGCGTAAGACTGCGTGGCAGCACCCTTGTGCCAGTCGATCTCGACGATCGAGATCGGCTCAGTCCCGTACTGGGCGGCGAGCTTGGCCAGGCCGTTGGAGGAAATCGTTCGCATGGCAAGACCTCAAACGTGCAATGGGGACGTGCAATGGGCGCGAGGCCCCGCTATAAGAGTTGCAAGAACGGCGGAACTGGTTTCCAGAATTCCGCGGACGCCTCTAGGCGGTTTGCAGCACTCCCTCGAACTCCAGCTCAATGGCCTGTACCTCCCCGCGAAGCAAGGGCGGCCGTGCCGGGGCACCTCGTTCGGGGGTGTCAAGCTCGAAGGGGTTGCTAGTGAAGTAGCCGACCCAGTTCCGCCCCAAGTGGTCCAGCACACAAATCTTCGAGGCGAAGTAGGACTGGATGAAGGCCCGCAGTTCCAAGCCCTTGTTGCGGGTCAATTGGAAGGTCCACTTCAGCCTCCGCCGGCCGCCCTTGGTCTTGACGTAGGTCCGACGTGTGCCATCCATCGCCCGCTTCACGATCACCGCATCGGTCAGGTTCATGGCATCGCTGAACTTCGGCTCGGGGAGAACCGTCAAGGTCTGCAACGTCGGATAGGGGGCCTGGAGGTAGAACATGATCGACTCCCACTGCTGAGCCTACGACACCAGTTGACCCTCAAACTCCAAGCCAGCCGTGAAGCTGTACTTGCTGTCTTCCACCACCGGGTCATTGGGATTGGTGATAACGCCCACCCAGTAATGGCCTTCCCAATCCCACAGGCCGATCTCCAGCCCGATGTGGTTCAGCATGAACTCCAGCAGGGCCTCCGCCTGCGTGGGCGTGAGCGCGGAAAAGGTCAGCACCAGGGTCTCCGTCTTCGGCCACATGGGGTCCGCGTAGACGATCAGCGTGCCGCCTCGCGTCTCGCGGCAGATGCGGTTGAACTGCAAGCGGTCCTTGTTGCCGAACTCCGGGTCGCGCAGGACCAGCGTGTCCGTAGCCGTTCCCGTGGACGGGTAGACCAGGGTGAAGGTCCCCGGTGCCGCCGGGTTGGAGCCGGCCAAGGTGGCCGGGGGCGGCGTGGGATTTCCTGCCGTGCCCGCCCCGATGAAGGGCCGGTAGTCCCTCTTCACCAGCCCAAAGGGCAGCGTGTAGCTGAAGGACTGCTCAATGACGATGTTGTCCTCGGCCGACAACAGCCGCACGACCACCACCGAGGCCCGGTCGCCGATGGTCAGCGGATCGGTGGTCGGCCTGCCGACTGCGACCAGAGCCATGTCGCCCAATTCAAGCCCGTCAACGACATCGGGCGAAGGGCTCTTGACGGCCGCATCACTGAGGCTGAGGGCGTCCGTTGCCGCAAGCGCGATCGCCGTAGAACGGATGACGCCGACCTGGATCGACTCGCCGAAGGAGAGCCGATCGGCCACGCTCTGAGCGGCGTGCCAGATGACCTGCGAGTTGCTGTCCTGCAAGCCCGTGTAAACGGTCCGCGAGACATTGTTCGTCGAATCCCAAACCTGGTCCGACGTTTGCAGCACGTCCACTGCGCCGGCGTAGATCGGGCCGATCTCATTGGCCGCATCGGCAATGCCAATCGCATCGGTGACCTGGAGGCTCCAGTGTTTCTGCTGCCAGACGGCCGTCGAATCCTGGACAGGTATCTGGTCGATCGCGTCCAGGCGCTGGGTGGTGTCGTGGCCGGCGGCCGTATCCACCAGCGACAGCACGTCGGTCGCGCCGGCCTGGACCACAGGGTTGGAGCCGGCCGCCGTGTCCGCCAGCGACAGCATGTCAGTCGCGCCGGCGTGGATCACGGGGTTGAAGCCGGCCGCCGTGTCCGCCACCACAATGAGGTCGGTGGCCTGCGGGCTGGCTATTTTCTGGACCGTCGCAGTCTGGGAGACCGTCAGCGGATCGGTGACACTCTTGCCGCTCGGGCCGATGGCATCCTCATGGAGCGACAGGCTATCGGTCGCACCGACAATGTAAACCCAGGCAGATTGGGCCTGGTCCGCAACCGCCAAGGTGTCGGTCGCCGCCCGTGAGGCGACATGACACAGCACAGCTTGATCGCCGAGCGAGAGAGCGGAGAGGGTGGAGCGAGCGGCAGCGTGCCCGACGTTTGCGGCATCGTTCAACGTCAGGGGATCTAAGGCACTGGCGGTGTGCGCACTGACCACCGTGTCCTGACCAAGGACAATGTTGCCCAGTTCCGCGTTGGCGACACCCAGCCTGCCGGTAGTTGCAGCCATGTTATCACCTCGCCCGGGTGTCGTTAAAGGCGGCCACTAAAGTACGACCGTCGTGCCATCCGCGTTCAATCCGCTGTACAGATTCGTGACCTCGGTCGAAGTGAGGGCCCGGTTGTAGATGCGCAGGTCGCAGAGGTTGCCGATGAAGGGCATGTTCGACAAGGTGCTCTCGCCAGTGCCTAGCTCCACAAACCCGGTGGCCGTGCTGATATTCGATCCACTGGCGGTGCCCGTCGTTTGGAGCACTCCGTCCAAGTAGAACAGCACCTGGGAGTTCGCCGTAAAGCCGCTGGGCACGATCCAGACACCGTGGTGCCAGGTGTCGGCGGTGATCGTGCTGGTGGAGACGACACCGCCCGAATAGCAGTTCAGGCCCAGGCCCGAAGGCTGCATGTAGATATTGATGTTCTTCCCGGAGCTGCTTTGGCCATAGCAAAAGGCGACGTTGCTACGGGTGGTGCTCCAGGTGGACGGGCACTTGAACCAGACGGAAATGGTTCTCGGTGCCGTGGACAATGGTAGGGGCCAGTCGCAAACGCCGCCGCTCTTGTAAACGTCGTCGGAGCCGTTGAACAGGGCGCTACGCCAGGCAGGGTTCGTCAGGGCGGCCGGCACGTCCGTGGAGACGGTCGGGTAGCCCGACGACGGGTTCAGACAAATCTGGAAACCGGAGGAGTCCGCGTAGCCGCCCGTGGTAACGGTCTCATTCAGCTTGTACCAGCCGACCAAGCCGGCCTCGGGCTGGCCGCTGGACGCTCCCTCGTCCCAGGCCAGCAGCACCACCGACGTAGGGGTGGAGTTGGAGGTCGAGCAATAGAAGACCAGTTGGTCGGGCTCGTAGCCGCTGGGGTTAAAGGTGGTGTCGCTGGGGGCGGCGCATCCGTAGACCGGAATCCAATCGACCCCGTTGTTGGAGATGTAAAAGCCGCAACCCGTCTCACCGTTTTCCGAGGTGCAGCGGACCGCCTTCAGCCAAAGGCGATCCGTGGGGGAGATGGTCGTCAATGCCAACTTGGCAGGCGTCGTGCTATCCGCGGTCGCCGGGGCACGAACCGTGATGCTCGGGCCCGCAGACGACCAGAGCACCAGCTCGGCCTGCCCGTGCGTACTGTCGCGGAAGCCGATCCCTACAAGGCCGCCGGTGCCGTAGTTGATGTAGGTCGCCGCATCCACACAGGCCACCAGCGTAACCACGCCGTTGGTGGCGCTAGGCATGGGCCGGGTCAGGTACACGCCCTCGTAGCTGCTGCCGCCGGTCTTGGCGATCGTCAGCGCGCTTCCGGTCTGCGTGACCGTGGTGTCACTGTGCGAGTCCACCTTCGTAAAATCGCTGACAACCAGGGCAGTGCCGGAGGAGTTCACGATGCGAAGGGGAGGCTGAACTGCCGCCCAGGAGCAATTGTCCGCCAGGAAGGTCTGCAAACTGCCTGCTGTCAGGATCACGAGGACCGGCGCGGCAGAGGCGTGCGTGGCGGCCGTAGTGCCTTCGATGCCCCGTGCGACGGTCAAGGTCGTGCCGGAGCAGCCGGTGCAGAGCATGACCTCGCTGTCCACCAGCAGGCGAAAGTCACCCGTGGCCGGAAGCGCGGCGGCGCTGGCGACCGTCAAGGTCGTCGCCGTCGTCGTGGTGATGGCGGCCGACAGCGTCGTCACGGCCGCATCGACAAGTTGCTCGCGTCGTACCGCCATGCCGCACCTCGCCTACAAAGCCACCGCCGAGCCGTCCGCGTTCAAGCCGCTGTAAAGGTTGCCGATCCCGGTCGAGGTGAGGGCAGTGTTGTAGACCCGCACGTCGCAGACCTTGCCCGGAAAATAGTTGCTTGCACCCGGGTTGCGGCCGAAGAAGACGTTGCCAGGCTGCGTGTTCACCACGTGGGTGTCGCTGTGCCCTGTGGTCGTCAGCAGCGCACCGTCCAGGTAAAAGACGATCTGGGCGTTGCTGGTGCAACTCGTGGGCACGACCACCGCCAAGTGGTGCCAGCCGGTGTCCGGCCACGTCGAGCCTGAGAAATTGGTCCCCGGGGTCACGGTCGCGGTGGCGTTGCCGCCATCAACGTCAAGCTCCAGGCCGGCCGTGGCCAGTGACAATTGGAAGAACTGTCCATAAGTGTTGTAGCCCCAGCCCAGCAGCGCGTATTCCGAGGGAATTGCACTGGCCGAAGCACACTTGAACCACAGCGAGACCGTGCGGGGCGTGCTGCCCAAGGGCAACAACTCCCAGTCCGTGGTCTGGGTGTAGTTCGAGGTTCCGTTGAAGTTCAAGGTCTGCCGCCCGGGAAGCGCGCTGGGGGAGTCCAGGGTCGTGGCAGGGGTGGCAACCTGGCCGCCGCTGATCGTGGCGTAAATCCGCTGGTGCAGTTCCGCCGGCCCGTGATCGAAGAGCGTCGATTGGACGGGATTTTCGTTGCAAGGATACCAGCTCACCAGGCCCGACTCCGCCACGTTGGCCCCCTCGTCCCAAGCCAGCAGGTTCGCCGCACTGGGATAGGGGCTGTCCGCCAGGTCCACGAAGATCAGGCTGTCCGGTGCGGTGCTGAAGAAGTCGCCCACCCGCTGAGAAAGGAGCGTCATCCAATTGATGCCAGTGTCCGAAATGCTGTAGCTGTAGCCGTCGCCCGTGTAACAAATCCGCATCCACAGGTGCGGCGTGGGGCCGGGGTTGGCGGTGCCGGATGTGCCGTAGCCGTAGACTACGCCGGAAGACCCGCCGCTGGTGGTCGTTGGGGCGCTGAACTGGGTGATGTATAAGAAAGCACCCATGACGTTCATGGGCTGGTAGATGAAAGCGACGGCCTTGCCCGTGGACGAGCAGTACAGTCCCACGCCAACTTCCAAGTAGCCCCCGTACAGCCCCATGCCGTCCACGCAAGCCGTCAGCACCGCGGGGCGCTGGGACGGCAGCGGGCGTGTCAGCCAGGTGCCAAACACCTGGCTGGCCATGCCGTTGCGTGCGACCGTAATCGCCGTGCCCCTTTGCTTGACGACAGGCGGCGGTCCGACACTGACCACGCCGAAGCTGGCCGTCGTCAAGGGGTTTCCCGAAGCGTCCACGAGCCGCAAGGGCGGTCGCTGGCCGGCCAGAGGGACGTTGTCACCGAGAAGTGTCTGAAGGGCCCCCTGGGTCAAGACGTTGACCACGGCAACGCCGCTGGCATGGCTTGCCGCCGTCGTCCCTTCCACTCCGCGGACCACCGTCAGGGTCGTGCCCGAGATGGCCGTGCAAAGCATCACCTCCAGCTCGACCAGCAGGCGGAAGTCGCCAGTGGCGGGAAAGAGGCTGGCGCTGGCCACGCTCAGCGTCGTGGCCGAACTGCTCAGGGCGCTGGTCAACGTCGTGGCGGCGTTGTTCATCAGTAGCTCGCGGCTGCTCATGATTCGCTCCAAGCCAGGAGGCTGCCCGAAGTCTGCTGGGCATTGTTGCTGCCGACCATGAAGAACGCCTGGTTGAAGAGGTCGCCGCTGTGCGTGTAATAGTCAGCAGACGTGGTGAGCACCAGCCAGTTCACTCCGTCCGCGGAGACCGAGTAGGTCGCCGTGTGGCTCGCATCAATGGTGATCTTCATCCACGCCCGTGAGATGCGGCAGGTAGACGCAAGGCTCAGCAGCCAGGTGCTCTCCGTGTCAGAATCCGTCCAGCCGGCGACGCCGATATTGGAATTTGCAGCCGGGCAATAGACAATGCCGTAGGCATCTCCGTAGACGGAGTCGCACAGGCCGATGCCAAGATAATTCACGTTGGGTGATACGTCGTCGATGTTGATACCGCCGACGCAAGCGATTATCGTGCAGGGGCGGGTGGCTGTCAGCGCTCGAAGCAACCAGGTCCCGTGGTAAGCGCCGCCGGTCGGTTGCGTGAGGATCTGGATCTGGTTGCCAACCTGCCGTGCGGCCCCGATGTTGCTCTTGTCGTTGATGGTGAAATTGCCGAGCGTCAAAGGGTTTCCGTTGATGTCCAGCAGCCGGAACGACGGCCGGCTGATGGCCGCCAAGGGCACGCTATCCTGCAAGAGAGCAGTCAGACCGCCGGCCGTCAGGATGTGCGCCACGACCGCCGCGCTGGCGTGCGAGGCCGCCGTCGTGCCCTCGATCCCGCGTGTCACCGTCAGCGTGACGCCCGAGACGCCCGTGCAAAGCAGCAACTCGGTATCAATAATCAGGCGGAAGTTGCCGGAAGCCGGAAAGGAAGCGCTGCTGGCCACGGTGATCGTCGCATCCGACGACCCGGCCGCAGAGGCAAGCGTCGTGGCCGCCAGGTTCGTAAACTGCTCGCGTGGGGCCATTGCGTCACCTGGGGAAAAGCGGGCCGGGGGCCGGTTAGAAGGCCGGCCCCCAGCCCGGCGAGGGAGAGATCAGGCTAGGCCGTGACGGAGTAGGTGATCTTCAACTGGTCGCCGCTTTGAACGGCCACGTCACCGCTGGTAAAGGCGGCTGCGGACCAGAGCGTTGCACCGCTGCCGCTGGTGTGGTCGCCCTTCGTCTGGCAAATGCTGTTGCCGCCCACGAGGAAGAGGCCCTTGATCGTGCCCGTCGCCGTGATGTCGAAGACCGAAGCGGTCGAATTGGCGACCGCGGCCACGTGGGAAGTGACCGAGACCGCACCCGAGGTCCAGACCGGACGGGTGGAGCTACTGCCGCTGTTGAGGTCGTCGGTGTAGGCGGTGTTCTCCCGCCAGCCGTTGGTCCCGGCAAGCTGGCCATAGGCGTCCGCCTGGGCGTAGGCAGTAAAGCTCACGCTGTCCACCAGGCCCATCCAGTAGGACGTGATCTGCGTGACCGAGTGGAACATCACGCCCAACAGTGCCGTGCGGCCCTCGTCGGTGATGTAGTTGGGCGCTTCGTAGGTGGCGAGCAGCTTCCCGTCGCGCCAATGCTCGACGTGGTACAGGCCATGCGGCTCCAGCTTGTCGCTGGCCGGCTTCGCGGGGCGGACCAATTCGACGCTGGCCCGCTGGCCCACATTCAAGGTGTCCTTCATGGTGAACCTCCTTCAAGGATTGATTGCTATAGGACTGAGGAGCCGCGCCGAAGTTCCCGGCGGAGTTCCGTGGCGATCGACCTGCCCGTTTGACGAGCCGAGCCACCGCCGGTGACGCTGACGTTGATGTCGCCCACGTTGGTCACACTGCCGCCGTGGGTGTGATAGCTGGGCCTGACCCCAGCGTTCATGGCCGTCAATTGCGAGGAAAACTTCCGTGCGCTGCCGGCGTTGATGACCATCTCGCCGGGGCTGAGCATGGCGCGGACGGTATCCGTGCCGCGAGGGAAACCTCCGCCGGCGAGGAAGTTCCAGATGGCCCCGCCCCGGGCCTGTGCCGTCTGGGGATTCAATTGGCCGGCGACGATCGGCACCTGCACCCCGTCGTAAGCGGCTTTCAGGATCTTCACCTGCTCGGCCCAGGCCGCGGTCCTGGCAGCAGCCTTGGATGTCTCCGCCGCGGCCTGACCCGTAGTAGCGCCAACATCCTTGGTGGCGTCTGCGAGGTCCTGTGAGGCGGACACTCTGCCTGGCAGCGTATCGTTCAATTGCCGCAAGTGGCTCTCACCGGCGGCTGCGGGCCCTTGGTCTTTGTCCCTGATCTGCTGCTGAGTCTTCCGACGTTGCTCTTCGAGTTCCGTAATTCTCTGGAGCCGCTCGACGTTCGTACTGATGAGCCCCTCGGTTTCCCCAGCGCCGCTAAGAGGAAAAGCGTTATACCCTTGGGCCTTTGCCTTCCAGGCTTCCACCTGGTCCTTGGTGATCGTCTCAGGCATCGTGGACGCATTGCGGATCTCTCCCAATGTCCGATACCGATCCTCCATCATTTCGCGCGTTTCCTTGGGACTGTCGCCGGTGAAGATGCTGCCGAAGTGAATCTTCGTCATCTCCCACATCCGCTTGTCCCAGCGATTGACGTTGACCTCGCTGCTCCCTTGGACAAGCTCCCTGGTCTTGTTGATCTCACGCTGTAGGTTCTGCTCGTTGGCCTTCAGGCTCTGGTAATCGGTGCTGGCCTTTTGCTGGTCCTTCAGCTTCTGCTCCGCCGCCGCGCGGGCCTGTTGCACCGTCTTGTCCTTCATCTCCTCCATGCTCAGGCCCGCAACCTTGGCGTAGATCGGAATGATGCCCAGGCCGTGCGTGATCTGCTCGTTCAACTTCGCCAGCGTTCCGGGGGCCGCTCTCATGTCCCTGATCTGCACGTCGGTGACGCCGGCCTTCATGTTGTCCGCCATCTTGCTCCGCAAGCTGGCATAGTCCAGAAGTTTGGAGGCGTCCCACTTTTGGCTGAAGGCCAGCTCCAGGAAGTTCGAGGTGTCCTGGGCGAAGGCCGCAGCATCCTTGGTCCGCTGTTCCGCGCTCTTCGGGTTGCCCTTCTCGTCGTACTGATTGGCTTCCTTGGCAATCTGCTTGGCCAGGACCCGCATCTGGTTGGCCTGCTGCTCTTCCTTGGCGGCGGCCTGAGCGGCGGCCTGGGCCTGCTCCGCTTTGACCTTGCGAATGGCCTCCTCGTACTGGAGTCGCGTCCCCAGCAGGTTCTCGATCGTTTGCTCGGCCTCCTCCTGAAGCCGGATGTCCCCGGACGCCTTGGCCGCGGAAGCGGCCAACTGGGCGTATGCCTCCGCCCGCTTGAGGGTTAAGTCCGCCTTTTCCTGGTTCTCCGGCGAGGCCAGGTCCGAGCTGTTGCCGGCCTCATAGCCGCCGATCAAAGCGGGAGCCCCCGCCACGCTGACCGCCAGGCTCTTGGACCGCGCCAGATAGGCCGCCTCCTCCGCACGCGCCGCCTCCTTGGCGTCCTTGTACGCCGCGGCCTTCTTCTTCAAGTCAACATCAAACCGCGTGTCGGCCAGCTTCGCTTGAAGATCGAGGGTCCTTTTCTGGGACTTCTCGATGTCCTTCTCGTCTTCCTTCGCCAGGTCACGCAGTAGGTGGGAGCCCTTTTCCTTGGCGGAGATCAATTGCTCCATCGTGGACTTGGTGCTGGCGACCAGGTCCCCGTCAGACTTCTTGGCGGCGTCCAGCTCGTCGTCGTAGACCTTGCTGACCTGCGCGATGTACTGGAGACCGCGCTGCACGATCTTGCCGTACAGCTCGTCGCTTGCGCGAATCCGCTCCCGATTGGCGGCGTCCTTCTTCTTGATCTCCTCGTCTTGCTCGGCCTCAAACTGTCTGGCGGCCTCCGCCGTCGCCTCGTGCATCTTGGTGTCCACGAAATTGAAAGTCGCCCAGCCCGCCAAGACGGTCATCGCCCCGGAAGCGGCAAAACCAAAAGCCTTCATCTCGAACGTGGCGGCCTTGGCCTGCATCGAGGCAAGGGCAAAATAGGTCCCGATCGCCGTGATCGCGCCTACGAAAACCGTCGCCGGTCCGATGACGGCGCTGATGGCGGACTTGAGCGTGCCCACGCCGCCCACGAAATCCACGATCTTGGCGAGGCTCTGCACAAGACTCTCGCCGAGGTCCGTGGCGATGTAAGTCTTCAGGTCATTGATTTCTTTGTTGAGCCTGAAGGCGTCGGTGGCCTTGAACTTCGCACTCTCACTCTCCAGCAGCGCCGCACCGGACTTCCTCATGTTGTCGTAGCCGGCTGCCGCCGCATTGGCATTGGGACCCGTGTCCGTGAGGATCGCGTTAAGGGCCCGGACATTCGGGATCAGCTTCAGAATGCTCTGGAGATCGTTGTCCTGACTGTTGGCCAGCGCTTGCAGCGCACCGATCAGGCCGCCCGACATGGCGATGAACTGCTCCCCGGAGTCGGCACCGAAGTTCTTCTTGAGGGCCTCGTGCAAGGGTCCAGAATCCTTGGCTAAGGCCACCATGACGCTGCGCAGGGAGGTGATTGCCTCCGCCGGCTTGACGCCGGCCACCGTCAGCCGTTCGGTCGATGCGCCGACATCATCAAGGCTGACGCCCAGGGCGTGGGCCGTGGACATGACCTTGCCCCAGGTCGCGGCGATCTCCTCGCCACGGACCCGGCCGTCCCGGATCACCTGGAAGAACTTGCCCGCGATAACCGACGATTGGCTGGCTTCCATGCCGTAGGCTCGCAGCCCACCGGTGACAAGATTGGTCGCCGTATTGAGCGACATGCAGCCAACCCTGGCCAGGTCCGTTGCAGCGGTCATGACCTGGGCGCGGTCGGCGGCATTCGTATAGGCCGCGGAGACGGCCTGGTACTCGGCCTCCACCACCTGTCCCACGGGAAAGGCGGAGGCACTAGCCAGATCGGCGGTCTCCTTCTTCAAGGACTCAATGGCCCCGATGGGACCACCCATGATGGCATTCAGCTCGGAAATCCGCGTGGAGAACTCAAGGTTTGAGGAGACCGCCTCCTGAAAGGCGTCCCTGACCATGCTCAGGCCCCGCACGATGGCCTGGGTGAAGACCACGCGCGAGAGCGTCCGCAGGCTGACCAGAAAATCGAGTGACGCATCCTTAGCGGGCTTGACGGCGGGAGCGATCGGCGCAAAGCCGCCGGGAACCACTTTCCCGATGTTCTCACCTTCACTGGCAATGTCCCGCAGGTCCTTCTTCATCTGCTCCGCCACGCCAGACGGAAGCCAGAGCTTCGACGACGGTGCGGGGGCCGGAGGGACGATCGGTGCCGCCGGCGCTTGCGTGTGTTTGCTCATGGATGAGCTGAGCTTCTCCATCGCAGAGGCAGCACTGGTGGCATACGTGGCCATCTCCTTGAGGTGGCCGATGGTCGCACTGGCACCACTATTCCAGGTAGACATGGCCTGGCCGAGGGACCCGAAGCGGCCCTCCAACCGCCCCATCTGCTCGTCCATCTTGGACAGCGCAGCCAGGGCATCGCTCACGTCCCAGCCAAGTTGTTGGATGATCTCATCTGCCATGCAGCTACCCTGCTTTGATCTTTCTGGCCTTGATGAAGGGTTTCACGCTCGGCAGACGCACACCGTCCGCAAAGTGCAGAAAGGCGACCAGCCCCTTGGCCTGGAACTCATAAGGACCCGGCTTCTTGAGCACGGCTGGCGGCGGCCACTTGGTAGGGTCGGGGTCCACGTTGGCGTCGTTGAACTCATTCCATATCAGCCAGGGGAGTGTCGTCTGGTAGGTGAAGGTGTAGTGCCCCGCCGGCTCGTTGACGCTCAGCTTGCTGCTGGTGCTCTCGCTTATCCCCTGGCCGATGCGGCTGTTGGTCACCGGCGCGTTAGGCACCGACATGCCGATCGTGTCGGCCAGCAAGGCGAAGGTGGCGCGGGACGCGCCGCTCCAACTGGGAACCTCCTCCAGAGACCCTGGTGAGCCATTCCACCAGGGCCTGGGCAAGGGCCTCGCGCATGGCCTTGTCCAGGGCGGCACGGTAGCCATCAAGGTCAATCCGCGGCGCGGCAAACTGTCCCGTGCATTTCATGGTTGGCTCATTTGATTCAGCCAGTTCGCAGCCACACAATCCGAAGCTGAGAGCAATGGAACAGCCATCCTAAAACGGCGTACACGCTGAGCAACACTATCACGCGCCTGGCCTCCTCAGTTGCGCTTCTTCCGCGTTGCCGGGCGTGTCTCTGCTTAGCAGCCTCCGAATTCTGGGCTTCCCTCATGTGCTGTCGGGCTTCCTCGGTCGCTTTCATTCCTCGATGTTGCGCCGCGATTTTCTGCTTAGTCGCTTCCGAACACTTCATTCGGCTGCGAGCGGCAGCTATGTTCCGATTGTGAGACTCAGAGTTTTTCTTCCCCTTCTTCCCGGCGCTAATCCTTAGCCTGATTTCTTCCGAGCAGACATATCCACTGGCCCCTTCGCCCCCGTCGGTGAGATTCCACAGCGGGCCCGGATTCAACGGATCATTACGTCTGCCCAAGGCCAGAATCAGAAATGACTCCAACACAAAGGCTTCCGGCTCACCAATTTGTTCCGCAAGCCTAACAACTAGAGGCTGAACGCCTTGTGCCAACATCTTTCGCAGTTTGCGGTAGAACGGATACGGTTTCTTCAACTCGTGCGGTCTAAAATGTTGCACATCCCTGTCACCGTGACCTTTGCCAACATAGAATGGCAAATCGTCGCATGGATCAAAGTAGGCGTAGACATAAAACTCATTCGCAATCATCTCAATTCTCGTTGGGCAAACGCTCACCCTCCAGGCATCCTTGCCCCGGCCAATTGAGCCTCCCGCTCTGCCTCATCGTGGCTTCGGGTCTGGTGGTAGGCAATCATCAATGCCTGCGCCTCCACGCCGCACTCCTCCCACGTCGGCTGCACGCCAGGAGGCCGGACCCCTAGCCTTTCGCAGGCTCCCCAGACGACGTACTCGCCAGTTCGGTCTGGGGGCCAGAGAGTGCGGATTCCTGCGCTTGCCCAGCAAGAAAAATTCGCCTGGCCCTCTCGATCTTGTCGTCATCAAGGCTGTTGGCTTCCAGCACCAGGCCGGTCACCCGGTTGACCTCGAACTGGTTGAGGCCGCCATTCTTCAGGTCGGTCTCCCAGTTGCCCCACGTCGCCGGATTGGCGATGTCCACCGTGTCCCAGGTGATCTCCGAGGGCTCCAGCGACTTGACGGCCATGTAGCCCAGCCGCTTGGTGCCCCACATCGTAAGCAACTGCTGGTAGCTCGGGTCGTTGGTGTTGGGGATGAAGCCGTCCTTGGTCAGCTTTCCCGGCGGCTTGGGTGCCGGGCAAATGGTGCTGAACTCGCTCATGTCCTTCAGGCCGCGGGCGCGGAACACGAGCTGCGTGTCCCCCCGCGGCAGGACCAAAAGGAATTCGCGGGACAAAGTGGTGGGGTCGATGCCGCCGATCTTCACGAGCGTTTCTCCCTCGCAGATGAAAGGTGTCAGGAAGAGTCAGCGCCGGCACGATTGCCGGCGCTGTTTGGAATCTCCGCAGGGCTTAGATGGGCTGCGGCGAGGTCTGCGGAACCCGGGTCACGACGGCCTGGGTGATATTGCACTTGCCGGCCACGGAAATCATGGCCTTGGAGTAGTCGATGGCCCGCGACTCCACGCGGAAGTCCGGGAAGTCCGTGTACTCGATGTCCGCCCCGTAGCACGGCGGCACGTACTCGATCGTCACATCGACGGCGTGAGGCTCACACGGATCGGGCCCGGAGGTGACCCACTCGGCCGCCCCATTGATGCCCTTGAGCGCGTCCATCGGGCAAATCTGCTCGCCCGTGCCCGTGGTGATGTGCTCGTAGACGCACTCGAACTTCATCTCCACCGGGACCTCGTTGCCCTCCCGCACGGCGTCCAGATTGCCGCGCTCCAGGTCATACTTGTACTCCAGCTTCTCGGTGTAGTCGCAGTTGCCCTCGCCGATCTTGATCTCCAGCCGCTGCGAGTAGAACGAGATCAGGTCGCCGATGGCGTAGGTCGCCGTGGCAGCCCCGAGGGCAGGCGAGAAGGCAATTGCAGTCGTCACGTTGCTGGGCGTCGGGACGACGCCGGTCTGCACGTTGGCAATCGTCACCACGGTGCAGCCCGTGGGGCCAGTGAGGTCCGCGCCGTTGGCCGTCAAGAGGGTCTGGGGCGCGTTGCCCTGGAGGCCCTTGAACTCCACGACCCACGCACCGGGCGCGCCGGTTACGGCCCAGTCCGAGGACGAGTAGTTGGTGTCCGCCGCCACCAGGGCCGCGAGCACGTCCGTCGTGGCAGCGCTGTAGGCGATGGGTGCGGTCGTGAAGCCGTAGCAGGACAGGGTAAAGGTCCCGCCCGTGGGCACAGCCGCCCCGGTGGCCAGTGTGACCGACTGCTTGGCGTCTGCGCCGGCGTTCGTACCCTGGGTGCGGCCGGTGACAACGTGGACGGTCGGACCCGTCGAGCCCACCGCCTCGGAGGCCAGCGTGAAGCGGGCCCCCACGGGGATCTTCGTCGGTGCCGCCGCCCGGGGAAGGTTCACGTTCTGCACCGTCATCGTGGACGCGCCTTGGACCGGGGCCGCCGTGGCCGTAGCGGTGGGCAAGGTGACGCCGTCCACACCAGGGAGGCCCAAGCCGTCCCTCAACACAACGGTACAATATACGCAGCTCGATGCGAGCCATGTGACTTCTCCTAGTTTGTGAACACTGCAAAACCATCCGGCCAGAGGCCGGACCTCTCAAAACCTTGAAACCGCCACCGCAGGGTGCTGTAGTTGACCCCTTGATCCTTTGCAGCATCTTTGAGGCAACCGTACTCCTTGCCATTGACCACGACACGTTTCGCACGCGGATGTTGTGCTCCGCCCCGGGTGTCACTCGCCCGTTGACGTTGTTCCTCCGTCCACTCGTAACGTGCCGCTACCGAGTTGCCTAGCTTCCTGCCTGCTTCAACCCGGTCGTAAGCCAAGAACTCCTTGTCACCCCGTTGTAGATGCTTCCTGATGGTGGCGTAGGAAGTGTGAAAATGCTGCAACCGCCTCTTCCATTGATGCGAAGTTGATTCCATTCAGCGTGAGTGGCTTCATCATGGATGTCGCCAGGCTCGCAATCGACCCGGGCGATGTGCCATCCCAAACTCGCAGATTGTAGCCTGTCGGCGCCAGCGTGCTCAGAGCTAGAATTGCCCGACACTCCATCAATTTGATCCACTCCTCGTCGGCCTCATACCACACCTCCATGTCAAACTTCTGGCGGCCATACTTGCGGATGCTAATGCCACAAGCACTGATCCCCTGCGGCCTGAAAGATGCTTGCCGCCTCCGGCGCTCCGGATTCCGTGTGATTCCAACGTATTGCTTTCCATTCACCCGATTCGTGATGACGTACAAGAACATCCAGACGCCCCTTATATGTTGCCGTCACCCGTTTCATTCGTGACATACGACAGATACCGGGCATCCACGAGGGTCTGCTTGATCCGGTCGGTCAAGTCGGCCTGTCCAAAGTGCAGCACTCGCACCCCGCTGCCGCGCTCCTTGCGCGGCTCCATGACGCCGACAATGACCGTGCCGTCGTCGCCTTCCTGGTTGCCGTACTTGTAGATAGGGATGGGAGCGTCAAGGGCGGCCTGGAATGCGCCGACGGCTTGGAGAATGGCGTACTGGTTCTTGCCGCCCTCGTAGCGGCTGACAAACAGCGCGTTGGCATCCACGGAAAGTTCGTAGTAGTTGCGGCTCAGGTCCCGGGTGAATGGTCCGGTGATGCGGATCTCAACCCGGTCCGTAGCCTCCATGAAGGCCGTGGTCCGCTCGTCCAGGCCCTCCACCATGACCGGCAGATTACAGTCCTCCGCCACCCCCTTGAGCAAAGTCGCCAAGGAGGCAAAGACCCATCGTGCCCAATTGGGATCAACGCTCATGGGCGGCTCCTATGCGTGAGTGCCGGCGTCAGCCAACGACAAGCCGTCCGTAGCCGATGGGAAAAGCAACTGCATCCCTTCCGCGCGGCCCACGAGTTCCTTCCCGATGGCGACCCATGCCGTGCCGTAGGGATACTCGGTCACGGTGTCAAGGTCGTAGTGCCGGCTGTCGAAGACGATCCAATCGTCCTTCCGCAGCACGAAATCCCGCGGCACGTCCCTGCGGTCGATGATGAAGGTCCGCTTGCCCACGTCGAAGCCGCCGCCCTGGACCATCTGCTTCTGGGCCGTGATGAGCGAGATGCTCTGCTTGGCGTCCCGCGTGACAACCCCTTGCAGCACCACGGCCCGGCGGACCCTCAGCGTCGCAATCGTCAGGCTGGTCTCTCCCGTCTGGGAGTTCGACGTGGCGACAGCCTTAGTACGGACGAGGATCGGCGCACCGTACTGCTTCTTCATGGCGTAGATGTTGTGAGCGACATGATAGTGCGTCGTGTCGTTGTAAGGGGGTCTCATGGTCGGCCTCTACTTGGGGCCCAGGCACTTTTGCTTCAAGGGGCACTCGAAGCGCTCGTCGAGGGCCTTTTCCAGCCGTTCCATGACGTTCGTGTTTTGGGTAATCACTTCCGTGCAGCGCTCGACCATCGGCAGCAGCACGTTGCGCTGCTCGTCTTCGAGCAGGTCGATCCGGTTCCCCATCCTGGTTTCCCGATTCCAGCCCTGCCAGAGCAGGTACACGACCACCAGGACCAGCGGGCCGTATTGTTTGAGCAAGGGGAAAATCTCAGTGAACGTAACGTCGGCCAGTAGGTAGGTCATCGCCTTGCCTCCCTTCGTCGAAAGAAAGGCCGCCCCGCCCGGATACCCTCCGGGCGGGGCAAGCCTCTTCGTTGCGAGACACACCGCGGCAGGTCAAAGGACCCGTTTAGCCTTGCAGCACGACTGCCAGGTTGGTGTCGAGAATGGCGACCCCGGCGAGGATGTCGAGGTTGACGATCGTTCCGCCGTTGACCACGCTGTACTGCATCGAGACCCGCATGGCGATGTCGTTGTAGACACCGACGTGCGCCAACACGCCCATCGCGTTGTTGGGGATGGCCAGGGGACGGGTGACCAGGGCGATGGCGTTCCGGTGGAAGGCCAGGTTCATGGCTCCGGCCGGCCCGGGGAAGCAGAGGTCGCCGGCGTTCACCGTGGTGTCCAGCGGCCGATCCAGGAGGATCGTCTGGGTGTTGCTGCCGCTGTAGGTGGACTCGATCACCGTGTAGGTCGCCCGGCCGCTGCCGGTGCCGAAGGCCACCAACTGGCCGATGGACGGCGCGTTGGTCCAGCCGGTGACGGGAATACCCTGGGACCAGCCGGCGAGGTAGTTGCTGCCGGCGGCCACCTTGCAGGACTCGTAGACCGTCAAGACCGCCCCGGCGGACGTGGCGTACTTGTTGGCCTCGTTCAGGGTGATCGCCGTGGTGGTGCCGCTGGTCGGATACGGTCCGCCCGTGACGGTGGCCGCGGTGATGACGGTCGGCTGATCGTTGCCGGCCACGACGGCGAAGCAGCCCACGTCGGCGGCGATGGCCAGGGTCACGGTCTGGCTGGGTCCGGCAGGGGCCGTGCCGAAGACGGCGGCGGCCAGGGCGTTGGTGACCGTGCCGGTGGCCACGTCGGACTTGCTCGCCGACGCGCTATTGACGTTCTGATCCATGTAGGTATCGAACCCGAGAATCCTTCCCAGGGTCGCGCTCTCCAAGGACGTGCCGAAGTCGCCCCGTTGCTGGGCGGCGATGAACAGCTCGTTCTTCAGCAGCGCGGTCTCGCTGACCGGGGCCAGGACCAGGTTGCGGCCCTCCAGCGGGGCCTTGTTGACGTTCAACTGCTCGCGGGCCTCCAGCACGTAGTCCTTGCTGTTGGCGGCGTTGAGGTTCGCCAGCCGGCCGACGCGCTGCGTCGGGCCGCCGAGGAAGCCGTGGACCTGGCCGAGGACGGCGCGGTCCACCGAGCGGGCGATGGTAATCATGCCCGGCCGGAGGTAGATGTCCACCAGGTCCTGGAAGGACTGGCTGGCCTCGCCGTCCTTGATGGTGAAGTTGGCGTAGAACCACTGGTTCAACGGCACCGGGACCTTGGTCGCCGAGGCGTCCTGCGGCACCAGGGGCACGCCGTCCGACTTGCGGCTGATGGCGAAGTTGCCGGGCCGGCGGGTGTTGACCACGTCGCCGAACTGGCGGATCTCGTTCTCGAAGTCGCGGTGGACCAGGTTGGCGATGACCATGTTCTCCTGGAGGATGGCCAGGCCCTCGTTCGCCCACAGCTCGGGGATGAAAGCGCTGTTGTCGTTGTCGAAGCAGACGAAACGAGCGCGGGCGGCGTACAACAGATTCATGGTAGAACTCCAAAGGTTGTCACATCGAGAAACGCCGAGGGCCGCCTACATCGACGGTCCAACACACAGGCCATCTCCCGAAATAAAAGAGCCGTGTAGAAACGGCGATCGCTCGGATTGTTGAACAACCCCTGTCCAGCCGCTTAGACGCTGCGGCGCTTGTCGCGGCGGAGTCCGAGCAACTCAGGGTTCTTTGCTCGAATGTCCTGGTACTGCTGAGGCGTAAGCTTCCTCACGTCCAGCTTGCCGCTTGAACCCGGCGCAATGCCGCCGGTTGCCGAACTCGCACCGATGCCGGAGACGACACCGGACTTGAACAGATTGCCGTAGCGGGCGGGCAGTTCCTTCATCCGCTTCACGGCCGACTCGGGCGTGTGGAGGGTCACGCTGGGCTCGCCGGTATTGGGGTCCGTGTCGGGGAAATCGACCACGACCTTGAACTTGCCGGTGCCCTTCTTCGTCTTCTCGTCGAGTTCCTCCGAGATACGGGTCATGCCGCGGAGCATGGTCACGACCTGCTCCGGCTGCCAGGATTCGCCGGTCACGGCGGCGTCTTGCAGCGCCCGCTCGACCATGCTCTCCCGGTAGCGGTTCTCCCAGAGCACGCGGCCTTTCTTCTCCTCCTCCACCTTGGTGTTGAATTGCTCTTCGAGTTGCTTCCGTTCGTGGGCCTGCTGTTGCTCGCGGGTCCTCGTCTCCTTCTGCATGTCTTCCAGCCGCTGGGCAAGCTGCTCGCGCTCTTGCGTCGTCAGATTCTTGCTGGTCAGCGTCTCCTCCAAGGTCTGCTGGATCTTGGTGATCTGGGCCTGGTGCTTCCTGCGGTCCTCGGCCAAAAGCCGGTTCAGGTCGTCCTGGGTGAACTTGGGCGGCTCCTGGAGGTTCAGTCCGGCGGCGGCGGCAGCGGCGGCAGCGGCCTGGGCCTTGGCCTGCTCCTGGGCTTGAGCCTGGGCCTGGGCTTGAGCGGCGGCAGCGTCCTCGGCGGCGTCGAAGCAAACGAGACGGGCATAATTCTTCATGGCGTAAAAGCCTTTCTCACCCCACGTGACATGACGCAAGCAACTCGCTGGCTGTGGGTGGCCAAGGAATCAGCGTCATCGGACCCGATGCAAACCATCGGTAGTGCGCCGAAGAACTCGGCAATAGAGGGACCGCGCTCGCGGTCTTAATTCTTCAGAACAACGTGGCCTAACCAGACGGAAAAGAACCTCTGGTTGTGTGATAGTCAAATCTGGCTTGAAGTATCACGTTCAGCAGCAGAATCAGTTTCATTGCCTCTCAAGACAATGACTCCTGTCCTTTGGAAGGTAGGCCCAACCAGGTGGAAAGGAGCCCTGTGCCTTGTAACGCATGAAGCGATGCGTCAACGTGGGGTAAGTCATTCCTGTGCGTGCCGCCGCCTCACCAATAGATGCGAACGCGACGCCGTTGACCAGCACAGGTTTACTCCTGGCGGCACGAACCGCGGCCTTCTGTTTTTCATAGCCAGGGTGTCCAAGATTACTCTGCGATTGCTTCCGGCGGCTCTCCAATGACCTTGGTGGCCGCTTTCGGGCTGCGAGTGAAATCCGTTGACAACACTCAGACGATCGCTTCTTGCCTCGATTAGATGCTGCTCGTTTGGCCGCGGTCTCGGGCGACACTCTTGCCCCACAGAAACCGATCTCGCCACCCGTGGAGAGGTTGTAGCCGTTCGGCACCATCGACTGAAAGATCAGGATGGCCTGCTCTTCACACCACGCGATCGTCTTGGTGTCACCTTGACCAAGGATCTCGAAACGGAAATTGTCGAGCCCGTACTTGTCGATAGCACGCTTGACGAGTACCGAGCCGCCAGCTTGCGGGCCGTTCCGATGCTTCCACCAGCGACGTTGCGGATCGGCAGCAATCCCAACATACTTCTTGCCGTTGACGAGATTCGTGATCGCATAAAGGTATCGCATCTATCCCATCCGACTCAAGCGAAGGGCATCACCATCCCGCAGGAACGGTCGCAGCAGGTTCCACGCAACGGCGTTGGGCACCATGTTTATCAAATGCTGAATCGGCACCTGGCCACGCTCGTAGTGCGTCCGCACCTCACCGTAGCCGTGGGCCGTGACCTCAAGATTCTCCAATTCCATCTCCGGGTCTTTGCCGTCCAGCAGGCTGTAGGCAATCTCGTAGCAGGCCCGGAGGATCGCGGCCGGCACGTCGGTGTCGGAGCCACGCGGAAACTCCAGCGGCTGTTGCTCTTCAGCGGCCCGAATCTGCGCCTTTCGCTGCTCGCAAAGGATCGTTGACTCGAAGGTGTCGCCTGGGGTGGCCCACAGCGGTATTAGCGACTGCTTCAAGAGCCAGACGGTGTGCCGGTCGCCCTTGAAGTTCAGGTTGTCGATGATCTGGGTGGCCTGATAAAGGGCCTTCGGCTTGTCGGCCGGGTCAGCTTCCCTCCAGGCGTACTCATGGAGCCGCATGGCGAAATAGGACTCCGCCTCATCGAGCGAGCCGTAGTAGGTGAAGTCCAAGGCCATTACCGCCTCCGTAACCAGTCAAGGTCTTTTCGGTTGTCGTGGGTGGCGTACCAGCCGTCGCCCCACAGGTCGGTGAGCATCTCGAAGTATTCCTGGTAGGTGTGCCGCAGGCGGTCCATCGAGTAGTTGGCCACGGCCCGCTCGTGGATGTACTCGGGGTCGAGTTCGTAGGCGTGCTCGGCCGCCCAGACGAACTGGTCGAGCGTGCGGCAGCGGTATCCCGTGCGGCCGTGTTCCACCGTCTCGGGAAAGGCTCCCCAGTCGGTGGTGATCGCCGGCGTGCCGGCCATCTGCGATTCGATGGCCACCGCGCCAAAAGGCTCGATGTAGGTCGTGGGCACGAAGGTGGCGATGGCGTTCTGGTACAGCCTCGCCCGCTTCTCGCCGGTGGCGAAGCCCACGTACTCCAGGTTGTCGCCCTCGTAGACCTCGCCGTCCGCACAGTAGATGCGATTGCCTTCCACCTTGGCGCAGCCCTGCCCGGCCATCTTCAGCTTGGCTCCGAGGCGTTTACACGTCTCGACGGCGATGTGGATTCCCTTCCGCTTCACCAGCCGGCCGAGATAGAGGTAGTAGTCACCCTTCACGGTTTGCAGCGGGTAGTCGTCGGGATTCAGGTAGTTGGGGACCACGGCGTCGTAGAAATGCCCATCCGGGTCGAAGCCGCCTTCGGCACCCCAAATCTTGTGCATGTGGGCGTAGGACTCATAGACCCGGTAGCGTCCCTGCTTTCGCGGCAACAGGCCGTTGTAGCCCGCACCGTACTCCACGACCATCATGTGGCTTTCCACGGCCTCCACCAGCGGCAGGCTCAGCGAGCCGGTGATGATGCAGAGGAAGTCCCCCTGCTGCTTCCGCTTGTTGATCTCGGCGATGGCACGATTGTGGAAAAGCGACCAGTAAGGTGCCCGGCCGCTCCAATCCACCTCGTACAGGGCGTCGGGGTTGTAGGGCCCGAAGAACCCTTCCTGCTCCTTGCCGGAGAGGACCGACACGTCTTCCACGCAACAGTCCTTCACCTGACTGCCCTCCACGCCATAGTGGAAGACATCGTGGCCGAGGCTGGCCATCATCTGCGAGAGGTGCAGCGCCTTCATCGTAAAGGCACAGGCGGAATGGCTCATGGCGGTCTGCGTATGGGGCAGCGCGACAACGTGGAATCGCATACTCGTCCTCGTGATTAGGAGAGTGGTCAATTGATTGGGGTTGCCATCAAGTAGGAGCCCACCAACACGGAACTGGCCGTGGCTGAACTGCTAAACTGCGCGAATTGCACGGTCAGGGTCCCGCCGGCAGAGATAGTGATGCTTCCCTCGATCAGAAGGAAGGTGGGATCGCTGCTGGTATTCTGGATGGCAATGTTCAGGGCCGTGTGCTGGTCGATCTCGATGAAGTTGCCCTGGGCGTAGCTCCCCAGGAACAAATTGTACTGCAACATGGATGCGGTAACGGTCCCGCTCAATGCCAGTTGCATACCGCCGGGATTCGATGTAAGGAGCCCAGCCACGTAAGCCTTGATGGCATACGTGACCCCCGGCAAGAGCGTAACCGAGAGGCCAGGGACATTAGCAAGCGTCGTATCCGAGGTCTTGTTGAACTGCGTGGTGACATGGCTGCTCAGCACTCCGCCGGGCATCAAAGTAGGCGGCCCAAAGACTGTCGAATCGGTCGTGTAAACCGCAGTCACAGCGAGGGTGGCGAAGGCCGCCTGGGTCGCTGTGGCCGTGGCATAGCAGCGAACAACCATGTAAGCTCGGGTTGCCGTTGCTGGTACGATGCACGATCTGAATGCGATAACGGCTGTTGGTGGCGTCCCAGGTGAGGGCACTGACGGCCAGTTCATTTGCCGTGTTGCCCATCGACTCGACGCACCGGCTCGTATTGAGATAAATGGTGCCGGTGTCATTACAGCCAAGGGTAAAGCGCTGGATGATCTCTCCCATGCCATTGGAGTAGCCATAGCCGCACTCCAGATAGACCTCGATCACGCCATTGAACTGGCCCCCAGACGGAACAGTGAAGTACAAGTCAAACTTCTGATTGGCGACTCCGTTGGGAAAGGAGACCTGGAATTGCTTCTCCATCGTGTAGCCGAGCAGGTTCGTCACCGTCGTGGCCGAGGTGGCAAAGACGGTGCAGTATGCTGTTAGCCCCGAAAGGGCCGTAGACCAGCTCAGGGTGCCGGAGCCATTGGTCGTCAGGACGTTGCCGCTGGTGCCGTTGGTATTGGGGAACGTCATGCCGCTGAGGACGACGTTGTAGCCGCCAGCCGGAGCAAGTACAAGGTTTTGGCCGGCGCTGGCAAGCTGCGCCCCCGACGCCAGCGTGAGATTCCCGTAAAGGCTGCCGCCGCCGACCCAAAGGTGGAAGGTATCCCAGCGGCAGGTCGGATGGTAAAGGATGGCCCGTTGCAGGCGCAAGGCCGACGGCAGCGGATTGGGCACCGTCAAAGTAATCCTGCACTTGATAATCTGGTAGCTTGAGTTCACCGGCCCTGCCCAAGCGGGCGACACCCAGGTAGCATAGCCGCCTCCAAGTATCACGGCCGCATTGTAGCTCGTCACGTAGGCGCTAACGGTACTGTCCCAGCATTCGATCAGGACGTTCGTCGGATTAGGGCTGACCCCTGGATCGGACCGAAACGTCAGACCTAGAGAGTAGTTGCCGTTTCCCTTGGCTGTGATCGGGGCGTTCGAGCAGTCGATCGTAAGGACGATCGAACTGATCGTGTCGCCGCTGTTGTAGACGATGCAACTGCTGTCGTCCTGAAAAACATTCTCGATCACGCCGCTGGCAGGCGCAGGACTCGCGGAAGCCGAGGTAGCCCAATCGCCCAGAAAGGCGAACTCGTCCTGGTAATCCTGGAACCAGCCGTTTGCCAAGTCCGCCGTCCGCGGAAGATAGAAGTTGGTGATGACCGCACTTTGGTTAGGCGTGGCCTGAGAAAAGCCGGCGTTCATGCCGCCGGTGTGGATGCTCAGCCCGTCGAAGGTGAGATTCGAGCTGCTGGTCAGCGTCGTGTCGCTTGCGGCGTAGGGAATGGAGCCAGAGGCAAAACCCATGACTCCCGATTGCACCACGGGCGCAGGCCACGCCGTCGTGTCGGTCGTGTAGACTGCGCTGACGCCCATCGTATTGAACGCCGCCTGGGATACTGAATCCTGGGCAAACGCTCGCACGATGAGGAAAGTGTAGTTGCCATGCGAAGTGCGATGGACAATTTGAATGCGCCAACGGCTGTTCGTAGCGTCCCAGGTGATTCCACTAATGGCCAGTTCATTAGGCGTGTTGCCGATCGCCTCAATGCAGCGTGCTGTATTGAGCCAGACCGCAGCCCCGGCGGAGTTTCCGCCAAACGCATAGCGTTGGACGACCTCTCCAATGCCATCCGAGTACCAATAGCCGGAAGCCATGTAGACTTCAATCACGCCATTGAACTCTCCCGTGAAGTACAAGTCGTACTTCTGGTTGGCAACCCCGTCCGCGAAGGCCACCGTGAAATCCTGTTCCATCGCATAGCCGAGGGAGTCTGCCGCCGTCGTGGCCGAAGCCGCAAACAGGTTGCAATTCTTTACCAGTCCTGAAAGCCCAGGGCCGGTGGCCCCGGTAGCCCGTGCCGCCCGCAGTGCCGGTCGGACCACTTGGTCCGCTCGGGCCTGTGGCTCCGGTCACACCAGTGACGCCAGCGCCTGTCGGGCCGGTGGCCCCTGTCGAGCCTGTCGCGCCGGTGACACCAACACCTGTCGGGCCGGTGGCCCCTGTTGGGCCTGTCGGCCCGATCGGTCCAGTCGGTCCTGTGGGCCGGTGGGCCCCGGGTCCCGCGCCGGCGCAGCCCAGACCGTCGTATCGGTCGTATAGATCGCGCCGAGCCCCATCGTGTTGAACGTCGTCTGGGACGTTGCATCCTCAGCAAACGCCCGCACGATCAGGAATGCCGTGTTGGCATTTGTCGTCCGATGAATGATCTGGATGCGATAGCGGCTGTTCGTGGCATCCCAGGTCACGCCACTGACGGCAAACTCATTGGGCGTATCACCCAATGCCTCAACGCAGCGGGTTGCATTCGTCCAGAAGGAACCGCCACTGGTCACACCGATTCCAAAGCGTTGAATAACCACGCCGTCAGCAGAGTTACCGGAGTCGCCGCCCGTCAAGTAAACCTCAATCGTGCCTTGGAATTGTCCGCTGAAGTACAGGTCACACTTCTGATAGCTGACCGAGCCGGGGAAGCTCATGGAGAGCTGCTGCTCCATGTCGTAGCCGGACAAGTTCGTTGCCGTCGTGGCTGACCCTGCAACCAGGACGCAATTCTTCGTCAGTCCCGAAAGTCCAGGACCGGTGGCCCCAGTCACTCCCGTCGTGCCGGTCGAGCCCGTGGGCCCGGTCGCACCAGTGGCCCCCGTAACACCAGCGCCTATCGGCCCGGTGGCTCCGGTAACGCCAACCGCCCCATCGCTGCCCGCAGTGCCGGTCGGACCCGTAGGTCCCACCGGGCCTGTGGCCCCCGTCGCCGGTAACGCCAGTCGGGCCGGTGGGTCCAACGGGGCCTGTCGCTCCCATCGCGCCGGTAACGCCAATGCCTGTCGGGCCGGTGGCTCCGGTAACGCCCGCGCCGCCCGTGGTGCCGGTCGGACCCGTGGGTCCAACGGGGCCTGTCGCCCCCGTTGCGCCGGTAACGCCAACGCCTATCGGGCCGGTGGCTCCGGTCACTCCAACCACCCCATCGCTGCCCGCGGTGCCGGTCGGGCCAGTGGGTCCAACCGGGCCTGTCGCTCCCGTCGCGCCGGTAACGCCAATGCCTGTCGGGCCGGTGGCTCCGGTAACGCCCGTGCCGCCCGTGGTGCCGGTCGGACCCGTGGGCCCAACCGGGCCGGTCGCTCCCGTCGCGCCGGTGACGCCAACGCCTGTCGGGCCGGTGGCTCCGGTCAACACCCTGCCGCCCGCGGTGCCGGTCGGGCCCGTGGGTCCAACCGGGCCTGTCGCCCCCGTCGCGCCGGTAATGCCAACGCCAATCGGGCCGGTGGCTCCGGTCACTCCAACATCCCATCGCTGCCCGCGGTGCCGGTCGGGCCAGTGGGTCCAACCGGGCCTGTCGCTCCCGTTGCGCCGGTGACGCCAATGCCTGTCGGGCCGGTGGCTCCGGTAACGCCCACGCCGCCCGTGGTGCCTGTCGGACCCGTGGGTCCAACCGGGCCTGTCGCCCCCGTCGCGCCGGTAACGCCAACGCCAATCGGGCCGGTGGCTCCGGTCACTCCAACCATCCCATCGCTGCCCGTGGTGCCTGTCGGACCCGTGGGCCCAACCGGACCGGTGGCTCCCGTCGCGCCGGCGACGCCAACGCCTGTCGGCCCGGTGGCTCCAGTCACTCCAACGACACCATCGTTGCCCGCAGTGCCGGTTGGGCCCGTAGGTCCAACTGGGCCTGTGGCTCCCGTTGCGCCCGTGACGCCAACGCCCGTCGGACCGGCGGCTCCGGTAACGCCCACGCCGCCCGTGGTGCCGGTCGGACCCGTAGGTCCAACCGGGCCTGTCGCTCCAGTCGGGCCTGTCGCCCCAGTCGGGCCTGTCGGACCTGCGCCAGGGGCAGACCAGCTCAAAACACCTGCGCCGTTAGTCGAAAGAACATAGCCGCTGGTGCCGATCGTATTCGGGAATGTCATGCCGCTCAGAACGACATTCTTGCCGCTGGCAGGAGCGAGCGTAATGTTCTGGCCGACACTGGTAATCTGTGCCGACGCCGCTAGCACCAGGTTCCCGTAGAGGGAGCCGCCGCCGATCGAAAGATGAAAAGTATCCCAAGGACAGGTCGGATGGTACAGGATCACACGCTGCAAACGAAAGTTTGTCGGCAGCGGATTGTTCATCGTCATCGTGATCCTGCACTTGACGATCGTATAACCCGTATCCACCAGTGACGCCCAAAGCGGCGACACCCAACTGGCATACCCATTGGCAACAGCCGTGGCCGCATTGTAGACCGTCACCCAGGCACTGGTAACCGTGTCCCAGTTCTCAATCAGGACATTCGTCGGATTGCCGCCGGCCCCGTTATCAGACCGATACGTCAAGCCAATCGCAAACAGTTGATTGCATCGCACCGGAATCGGCGCATTCGAGCAGTCGATCGTGAGAATAATCGAACTGATGGTATCGCCGGCGTTATACTCGATGCTGCTGGCATTATCTTGAAAGAGGACCGCCACACCGCTGCCGCCGTCAGGTGTAGGACTCACGGAAACCGAACTGGCCCACGCGGCAATGTAAGCGAACTCGTCCTGGTAATCCTGGAACCAGCCATTCTGCAAGTCCGCCGTCCGCGGAAAATAGAAGTTGCGGATCGTCGCGCTGTTGTTGGGCGTGTTCTGAGAAAAACCAGCGTCCATGCCGCCGGTGTGGATGCTCAGCCCGTCGAAAGTGAGATAGGAACTGCCTGTCAGCGTCGTGTTGCTTGCGGTGTAAACCACCTCGCCGGCAGTAATGCCCGTGACTCCAGATTGCACTGCGGGCGCGGGCCACACCGTCGTGTCGGTCGTGTAGACCGCGCTGACGCCCATCGACTGGAACGCCCCTTGCGTCGTCGAATCCTGGGCGAATCCTTTCACAAGGATGAAGGTATTGTTGCCATTGGTCGTGCGATGCATGATCTGGATGCGCCAGCGACTATTGCTGGCGTCCCAAGTGATCCCGCTGATGGCAAGTTCAGTAGGCGTGCCGCCCATCGCCTCAATGCAGCGGGACGTATTGGACCAAATGGTGCCCGTGCCGCTCCCACCGAAGGCAAAGCGTTGAATAATCTCTCCGATGCCGTCGGAGTAGTAGTAGCCGCAGGTCAGGTAGACTTCGATGATGCCGTCAAACTGCCCGGTGAAGTACAGGTCGTACTTCTGGTTGGCAACCCCGTTGGCGAAGCTGACCGTGAACTGCCGCTCCATCTCGTAGCCGGACTCATTGGAGGCCGTCGTCGCAGAGGCCGCCACCAGGGTGCAATAAGTCGTCAGTCCCGAGAGCCCGGGGCCGGTAGCGCCAGTTGCACCCGTAGGTCCAACGGGGCCCGTGGCTCCGGTCGCGCCGGTAACGCCAGCACCTGTCGGGCCAGTGGCCCCAGTAACGCCCGTGCCGCCCGCGATGCCGGTCGGGCCGTGACTAGGTCCAACTCGGGCCCGTGGCTCCGGCCGCGCCGGTAACGCCGACGCCTGTCGGGCCGGTCGCCCCAGTAACGCCCATGCCGCCCGCGGTGCCGGTGGGACCCGTAGGTCCAACCGGGCCCGTGGCTCCGGTCACGCCGGTAACGCCAATGCCTGTTGGGCCAGTGGCCCCGGTGTCACCCCATGCTGCCCGCGTTGCCGGTGGGACCCGTGGGTCCGACCGGGCCTGTGGCTCCAGCCACGCCGGTAACGCCGACGCTTGTTGGGCCGGTGGCCCCGGTCACTCCAACGCCCATCACTGCCCGCGGTGCCGGTTGGGCCTGTAGCTCCCGCCGGGCCCGTGGCTCCTGTTGCGCCGGTGACGCCAACGCCTGTCGGGCCAGTGGCCCCGGTAACGCCCATGCCGCCCGCGGTGCCGGTAGGGCCTGTAGGCCCCATACCGGCCCCGTGGCGCCTGCGCCAGTGATCAACACCTGTTGGGCCGGTGGCCCCGGTAACGCCCATGCCGCCCGCGGTGCCGGTTGGGCCCGTAGGTCCAACCGGGCCTGTGGCTCCAGTCACGCCCGTAACGCCGACGCCTGTTGGGCCGGTGGCCCCGGTCACTCCAACCGCACCATCGCTGCCCGCGGTGCCGGTTGGACCCGTAGGTCCAACCGGGCCTGTGGCTCCCGTCGCGCCAGTGACGCCGACGCCTGTCGGGCCGGTGGCCCCGGTCACTCCAACCGCACCATCGCTGCCCGCGGTGCCGGTTGGACCCGTGGACCCAACCGGGCCTGTGGCTCCCGTCGCGCCAGTGACTGCCGACGCCTGTCGGGCCGGTGGCCCCGGTCACTCCAACCGCACCATCACTGCCCGCGGTGCCGGTCGGACCCGTGGGTCCAACCGGGCCTGTGGCTCCCGTTGCGCCGGTAACGCCCACGCCTGTCGGGCCGGTGATTCCCGCAATTCCCTGTATACCAGTCGGACCAGTGGCCCCTGTCGGACCTGTCGGCCCTGTGGCCCCCATAATGCCGTCATTGCCTGACGGACCTATCGCCCCTGTGGACCCAGTTGCTCCATCAGAGCCGTTGCTGCCTGACGGGCCTGTAGAACCAATTGGCCCAGTAGCTCCCGTGGCTCCGATGCCCGCGACATCGCCTGGGATGCCCTGTGGCCCCGTGGGGCCCGTCGCGCCTGTGGCTCCGGTCACGCCAGCGCCGGTCGGACCAGTGGGCCCTGTCGGGCCACATCGACCCAAAGGCCCAATAGGACCTGTCGCGCCTGTGCACCCTGCGGACCTGTTGCACCGGTAAACCCGCCACACCTATTGCCCCTTCAGAGCCTGTCGCGCCGCTCGGGCCTGTCGCACCTGTGGCCCCCTGGGGTCCGGTCGCGCCGGTAGGTCCGCCGGCCGGACCAGTGGGACCTTCTTCACCGGGAGTGCTCATATAGAAATCCATGACTTCACTCCCGTCCCACGGTCACAACTACGGTGTAAACGTTTGCCAGCTCAGAACACCTTCGCTGTCTGCACTCAGGTAGTAGCACGAACTCGTCCCTCCGGGTGCGGCCGGCAGACCGACACTTGGACCGGTTGGGCCAGTGGCCCCTGTCGCACCTGTCGGGCCACCACTCGGGCCGGTGGCCCCTTTCGGGCCCGTCGCACCAATCTGGCCGGTAGCGCCACGGGGACCAGTCGGGCCGGTGGCCCCAGTTAGTCCTGTGTCACCGAGATCGCCGACATCGCCCTGGGGCCCAGTAGGACCATAAGGGCCAGTCGGCCCGGTCGCGCCTGTAAGCCCTGTCGGGCCTGTCGCGCCGGTGGCTCCCGCACCTGTCGGTCCGGTCGCGCCCGCGGGTCCTGATGGCCCGGTTGCGCCCGTAGCTCCAGCACCTGTCGGTCCTGTCGCGCCGTCAGCGCCTGCCGGTCCTGTCGGCCCTGTCGCGCCGTCAGCGCCTGTTGGTCCGGTCGGGCCGCCACTCGGGCCAGTCGCTCCGATCGGTCCGCTCGGGCCAGTCGCGCCATCGGGCCCTGTCTCGCCGATTCCGCCTTGCGGGCCCGAGGGGCCGGCAACGCCTTGCACGCCGGAGGGTCCGGTCGCCCCGACGCCTGTCGGGCCAGCGGGTCCTGTAGCACCTTGTGCGCCAGAGGGACCAGTCGGGCCCGTCGCGCCATCAAGGCCGGTCAACCCAGTCGGGCCGCTCGGTCCGGTAGCGCCGGTGGCCCCGGCACCCGTGGGACCTGTGGGCCCGATGGCCCCGGTCGGACCGATGCGGCCCGCGGCACCGGAAGGGCCTGTGGCCCCGGTCGGGCCAGTGGGGCCGCCGGAAGGGCCGCTTGGGCCGGTAGGCCCCGCAGCCCCCAGTGGTTCGCTGTAGCTGATCCCCATGATTTACACTCCCATCCAGGTCAAATTCTGTCCGGGAGTCCCGGAAATGGCATAGATCAGCGAGGGATCATCCACCGGCAGTTCGAGGATGCCGCCAGGGACCAGGGGCATTCCGCCCGTGGCGCTGCATGTCCGCGGTGACGCTCGCCAGCCCGACGTAGATGACATCCGTGTTGGGCACCGGGTCCGCCGCGCCGGGCGATCGCAGCAGCAGGCCGCGCACCAACGTCACGCTGTTGGGCGACACTTGGACCGCAGTCACACCGACCGTCGTGTTGCCGTACTTCAAGTCGCCGGCCGGCGAAGTCTCTTTGACCTCGAACATGGTTGCGGTCCTGCTGTTGTTGGCCCTGCAAAGTTCGCAAGGTCAAAGGTCAGTCTTGATTGTTTTTGCCCTTGCCCCGTACGCGCGGGCGATGATCGTCGGCCAGCGTCGGGTCCTGACTGGCCGCCTTTTCGTCCACCGGGGCCTTGTTCGGGTCCGCTGATAAGTCGGGCAAACCACGCGCTGCCGGGTCCGTCCCTGCAACACCAGGAATTGCGCTCCCTCCGGCATGTACCCCGGCAACTTTCTGCTGAGCCTGAAGCACGCGGATCGCGCGGGCGGCATGATCCTTGGCGGCCTGAAGATGCTCATCCTCATCAAAGCCAAGGGCCATCGAGCCCACCTTTTCGCCGCACAGGCCGTTGACGACCGCTTGAACGATCGTATTGACATCGCTCGTCGTATAAGGCGAGTTGTCAATCTCCTCGTCAATGGCTTCCAGATCGCCGACGCTGATCTTGCCGCCGAGCAGCGCCAGCACGACGCACTTGGCCAGTTCGCGTTTGATCTTCCGACCCGGCACGGCCGTCATCAGCTTGACCAGGTTCTGCGCCTCGGTCACGCGATCGGCGTCACTCTTGAGGCTGTAGACATCCGGGTACTTGATCGTGGCGACCTGGCGATTGAGCGGATTCCGCTCCTCGTAGGCGGCCCAGTGCTCCGCGATCTGTCGCTCGGCGTTCTCCAGGATCAGGCCAATGTAAGACAGCCCGGCCTCAAGGCCCTGGTTGTCCACGATCTTCGACTCGGCCGACTGTCGGCTGGCGAGACTGGCCACGGCCAGGTTGACCAGCTTACGGATGTCGTCCGCCAGCCTGTCCTGCAACTCCATCGACGCGCGAAGCGGTTCGGACGGCGGTGCAATGAAGCTGGGGGCGTTCAGGCCCTTGTCGTAAGACCGGCCGTGGGTTGGGCCGACCTCAATGTCAACGTCGCCGCTCGGTTGACCGCCCGCAGTCGCCGTGCCGTCCGTCGCGGCCGGCTTCAAGTGGGCACCACTGGAGCGAAGATCGCGCTGCTCGACGTAGAAGGGGAAGTTCGCCTTCAAGGCGTAGTTCACGTCGGAACTGCCGAGGTTCAGCAGCGCGATCTGATGGTTGACGACATCCTTAATCATGCTGTCGCCGATGTCGAGCAGGATGAAGGGAACTCGCCGCAGTTCCAACTCGATCACGCCGCCCGGGTTGCCGTCGCGGTCCACCGGGTTGCCGTCGGTGTCGAGGAACTGCAAGTTGACGAAGCCCGTCTCGCGGTTGATCCACAACATGCGGAAGCGCTCGACCGTGGTGGTCGGCAAGTAGGTCCGCTGGTCGAAGTTCAAGACCACGTCCCGCAGCAAGATCGCCTGAAACTCAGTGGGCTCCTCGGGCTTCGAGCACGTCCAGCTCAGGATGTCCTCGATAGGATAGAAGTAGACGTAGGGCCGCTGCTCGCGCGACTGCGCCTGGGCCAGGGTCACTTCCCCGGTCAAGGCCGGCGCATCGACGAAGATGCCGACACGTCCCATGATGAGCAGATCGGTCAGAACCTTGACGCCGAGAAAGGCGTTCATGTTCAGGCCGCGCTTGTCCACACCCAAGTTCAACCCGGCGACAGCTTCCTGATAGGATGTCGTACCGCCGCGGCGCGTGATGTCCCGCATCCGCTGGAAGATGGCATTGCGAACGTCGTTGATCGCCAGCCGGGCGAAGGCCGGGATCGGCGTCATATTGAGGCGATCCTGAAATCCTGCGTCATCCTCGCGGCGAGACATCTTTTGGAGGTAGAGCTTGCGAAAGTCGCGTTTGTTACTGACACTTGCGTGCCGGGCGAGTCATTTCTGCTCGCCTCTGCATGTCGCCATGCAGACCAGACTATCTCTTCATCCCCGTGGGAGCCTCGCGTGTAGTCGTTGAGGAGCCCCTTGCGGGTTTCCTGCTGATTGTCCGCACCACACAGATTGTCACGCCGAAGCGTACCGGTGGATTCACGGGGTTTCCAGCATATAGCGAGGTTTCTGCGTCACACGTTGCCGTGCGAGTGAGCAATCTTTACTCACCACCGTTGTAAGTAATCCGCCATTTCCTCCAGTCCAAGAGCGAGCTGAGGTAGGAAGGATGCCTGACCTCAACGATGTTTGTAATATACTCAACAACCACGGTCAGTCTCCTGGATTCTGTTTGTCCGTTGCGGAAAAGGACCGCAAGTAAATCGCTGCCTTTACAAGGTGCGCCGGCAGGCTGAAATAACCGATGCCGATGTTGCATCGCTCACATAGCAGCCCGCGCACCCGGCCGGTGTCATGGTCATGGTCTACGTGAAACCGACCCTTCGAGCCGGGGTCAGTCCTGCCGCAAATGAGGCACCTACCGCCCTGTTGCTCAAGCATTGCCTCGTAGTCACCAGGCTCCATGCCGTAGGATTTCCGAAAATGGTAGACCTGCCGACGCTCCCTGTTGCAGACCTTACAGCCTGGAGACAGGCTATCCCACGAGCCGAAGTCATGGTTAAACTCGTCGGCTGCCTTTGGTTTCCCGCAGTAGGCACAAGTCTTCGTCGCAGGTCGATCGTAACCGTTGGCTCGCCAACCGGCTTTGCGTGCCTGTTGTTTCTTCAGGAGGCACGTCTTACATTGGCCCACGCGGCCGTCCTTGCAGTTCTTATTCTCAAAGAACTCCGTAAGCGGCTTCTCCAGGCCGCACGGCCCGGTGCATCTCTTTGTTGCGATCGTCGCTTCCATAGAGATTCACCAGGCAGAGGGAACTAGAAGTCGGAGCAGTCGTGAAGGAAGCGGACAACGCGGTCGTAGGCGTAGCCGGTGTAGGTCGAGAGGCGATGGTCCACTTCCTGGAAAGCGTTGTTCGGATACGTGTCTGCCGGCAGAGACGCGGGCGGAGTCTGCGCGGCCAAAGCCGCGCCGAGGGCCACTTCCTTATCCGCCAAAGCGGACAGAACGAGATACGCAATGTCGCCGCCGTTGTCCTGGCAATTCCCATCCAAGCCCGTCGCGGCCAAAACCTTCTGGAAGCAATTCATTCGTCAGTCTCCGGTTCCCAGGGAACCCTTAGAGGAACTTCTTGATGTCCTGCCCGGTCGTCATCGACGCCGCAAATGGCAGTGCAATCTCCGCGTAGTTCAGGCTGTGAGCAAAGTGGTCGGGGCCGGTCTCAACAAAGGTGGCCACCGGGTTGCCTGTTTCATCCTTCACGTAAGTCCGCACAAGCGACTTGAGGTGCTCGCGGTACTCAAGCGTTATGTCGCGCGGCAGCATGATGCGCGGCGGCTTCGTCTTGAACCGGCCCAATGTCGCCGTAATCCAGTTCGTGCGATCACAGGTGGCTATGGGTGCCCCTGTCTCTTCCTCAGACACAGCTACTTCCTTGGCCGTCTGGCCCCGCCGATAGCGGCACAGCCAGACGTAGCCGTGGAATCTGCGTGCGAAGCGGCGGGCCTCATTGATCTGCGGGTCGGCGTCGATCACGCAAGCCAAGACCTGCCACTCTCGCATCAGATCATTGAGGAAGGCCCAATCGTCTTCGAGGAACTTGCCAAACCAGAGCAGCTTCGACACGGCGGCGACGTTAATATCACTGCTCCACACATCCGTGAACCATTCGCACACCGAGACATAATTCCATTTGCCCTGATCCACTCCCATCGTGATGCAGCGGCGACCTCCCGTAGCCGGCCGCGGGTCGTCGAGCGTGTGATTCTTAATAGTTGCCTCGATCATGTCGTCGGTGACCTGAGCACCGGTGCCGATGAAGGGCAGGCCGAGCTTCGAGTTGTGGAACTCCTTATTGGCGGCCTCGTCGCCCTGGCCACGGTGATAGGCAATCACCAGCTCGCCCGGCGACACCGTGCTGCTGTACAACTGGTTGACGTAGAAGCCCCGCGACTCCTGCGGATCGACGTTCGTAGCGGTCGCCACCCACTCCGCGGCGGCCAGCCATTGCGGTTTGGCCTTGTGTTCAAGCGCGTGCTGGCATTCCTTGCACTTGAGAAACGATTCCTTGCATCGCGGGTCTTGAACCGACTCGCCGATGATCTCTATGCAGTCGGGCCAGGTCAGCTCCGTCAATCGTGAACAATGCGGGCACCTGAAGAAGAAGTGTTCCTGGGTGCTCGACAAGAAGAGTTTGTGGATGCCGTACTTCGGAACGGTCGGCGTCGAGATCGCTATGACGTGCTTCTGGACCTGACCGGACAGGCGCTCCAAGGCCAGCCAGACGGCCTTCTGCTCCATTTCGTCCAACTCATCCAGCACCAGTTCGGACACCGGGATGGACTTCAAGTTGGAGTCGCCGCGCGAACCGCGGATGTAGAGCGAATTGATGCCGGTGGATTTCAGGCCGACCGTGTTGGTGTCCGTGAAAAGATTCTTGAGGTAAGGGCTGAGGTTCAGCGCCCCGGAGAACCGGGCCTTGGAAAAGTCGCTCGCGTTCAAGGTCGTCGGCAGGACGTAGAGCACGTCGCGCTTCAACTGATCGAGCGTGAAGAAGGCACGATTGATTCCCGTTTCCGTCACCCCCAACTGGGCAGCCTTCATCGCCACCGTGAAAGCCGATTGAGAATCGTGGATCGCACGGCACCAGGGGTGATGATAGAAACCGTAGGGTCCCTCGAAAGGCGACCCCATCACCCGTCGATGTTCAGCCCAGCGAGAACAGGTTTTTACTGTCCTGCTCCGCACCCCCTCCATGAACGTCAGCTTCAGGTCGTCGAGAAGGCTGTTCATGGTGTGCTACTGAATGTAAGAGAGGTTGCATTACAGGCTCGCGGTAGCTCGTGGCTTTAGTGGTGGGCGTTCATCCTGGCAACCTCATGTTTTCCGTTGGCTTTGGGCTCTTGCGTGGGAGAGCCCAAAGCCAACGGCCCTTCGTCGTCAAAGGGCCAGAGGTTCATAATAGGGGGTCGGCCATTTAGGCCGACCCAACCGCCCTTCAACGTGGGCGGGGAGTCGTTCTTGCTATGCCGTTTCAGTCTGGGCGTCGGCAGGTGCCGGGGCGTCGGCGGGTGCGGGAACCGGAGACTCCTCGGCCGTGGGCTCGATGCTCGGGCCTTGTTGGGTCGTGGCCGGGGCGTCAGGAGCCGGGGCGTCGGCCTCGGGCTCGGCGGGAGCCGGCCAGGCGTCTGGGCCGGGGCAGGTAGCCGGAACGTCGGCAGCAATCGGTAGCGGTTCGGCGGCCGTGGCACCGACCACGGCATCGGCCAGGGCATCCACCGCGGTCTCGATCGCGGGCACTTTCAGTGCCTTCAACAGAAACGGGCCACACCCGGGAGCCGGAAGCTGATCGTTGCGGAGATAGATCGAGTAAACCTCGACCTGATCCTCGCTCACGCCATCCGGCAGTTGGTAATCGTAGGTCCGGTGCGTGTTGTCCAGCTTCACGTTGAACTGCCCGGCCGGCGTGAAGATGAGAAGCATTATGGCGGGATAAGCATCGTTACGTGGTACTCGAATCAGCATGTCGTTTCTCGCAGTTCTGAAGGACTTGATTGAGCCTTTCCGACAGCCGACGAAGCTGAGCGGTCTGATCTCCCGCCACACCAGTCAAGGTGTAGCCGTACATCATTTCAATGACACTCTGGCAAGTGAACATCGCTTGTTGCCAAAGTTGGGCACCGTGGTCAGCCGCTCCCGCTCGCGGTATCGGTATGACCTTAATGGGCTCGGGTTCATCGGGGCAGTTGCGGCACCGTTTTCGTTTGCGTTGCGCCATGAGCGTCATCCTTCAGCCAGGTCATGCACCTGACCACTTCATGCACGTCCTGGGTCCGCACCGTAGGCTTGCCGCAGACGTAGACAAAGAACGTCGGCACGCTGGTCACGCCGTACTGCCTGGCCAACTCCGGCTGCTCGTCGATATTGACGTGGACCACTTGGACGCCCTTGGTTTCCAACCAGGCCAACGTGGGCTGAGCCTGTTGACAGGGGCCGCACCAGGGAGCACAGAAGGCAACCACCTTGGGAGGCTCGCAGCGGTGCGGGTCGTGCTGGGGAACCGGCGCGAAGGGCGCGTGCGGTGCAGGCGGTTCGCAGCCAAGAATCATGGCCAGGGACAGGACCACACCCAGCGGGGCCAAGGTAAACCCAAACAACGTGGCAAGACGCATAGGAATCCTCCTCGTAGATCAGCGGTTCAGCAGATGGCTCGCATCTTTGCCGGCGGGAGCCATCTGCTGAACCGCCCCTTCGCCGTAAGCGAAGGGACGGTCCGAGATTCACGAAGGTGTTACCGGCCCAAGGGGACGGTCGGATACGGCGCACCCGGAACGGGAGCCGCCGGAGGGGCCGCAGGGGCGGGCGCGGCAGCCGGAGCCGATGCTTCCACGACGGCAGTCTTCGCCCTAATCAGGGCTAGGCCCTCGGGTGACGACAGATGGGCGTCCAGCATACTGTTCCAGGTGCCGCCCAGTTCCTTTTCGATGGCGTCGTTGCCGGCGGCGACCAGGCGCGAGAACTCGTGGATATGGTCCACCATATCCTGCCAGTCGCCGATCACGAAGTCTTCCAGCATCGCCGGAATCTGCTTCAGGCCGGCATCACGCAGCTTCGTGGCCAGAAACTGAGCGGCCCGCTTCTTGCTGTCGAGCTTCTTGTTCGCGCTGAGCGCCCACTTGGCCACGTCGCGGCCGACGAGAACGGCCACGGCCAACGCCAAAATCCAGATCACAAAAGTCGGGGTCATGGTATCTCTCCCAGAGGTCCACCGCTCTTCGCGGCTTTGAGAACTGATTGAACGAGACGAGCAGAATGGAAGGGTCGGTCGCCTAGCGGTGCTCGTCCTTCCAGCGTGCCTTGGTCGTACTCACGACGCCGATGGCACCACCGGCCAGAAAACCAACGAGACAGAGCACCCCCAGCACCCAATCCGGCGGCTCCGCAACATCCTTGATAGCCGGCGCGTCGTCATTGTTGATCGGGCCGGGCTTCGGATCGGGGATAAGAGGCTGGACGGGCGTGACCGGCGTAGCGGGCGTCGTATCGGGGCCGCAGCGCCGCCGTAGCAGGCAACCGGTCTTCGGCCCCGACTTCACGTCCTTGGCGATTTGGTTGCTGAGTGCCTGGCCGGTCATGGGGAGGTCAGCGCCGCAGACCTGCGAATAGATGACACCGCCCGGGTTCTGCAATCGAACCATCGGCAGCGTCGGCGTATTGGCGGCGTAGCGCTCCTTGTAGATGGCCGAGTCGGCAAGAACGATGTTGTAGTGGACGCTGTTTCGCAGCTTCAGAAGCTCGCCCGAGTCGAACCAGGTCAGGACTTCACGGTATCGGGCGTCTTGCGGGTCTCCCACGACCGACACATACCACTTGCCCTGGTCTTGGGGCAGAGTAATGACACGCTCTTGGGCGATCGTGCCATCCGCAGTGTTGGCGACACACGGGGTCGCCGCAAAAGTCGTAAGCAAGGCGGCCAACAGGCACAGACTCAGCAGGAAACGATTCATCGTTCACCCTTTCTTCGAGTGTTGTTGTTCAGGACGGAGGAAGCGGAGCGGCCGGTGCGTACAGCGGCGTCACAGCCCAACTGTCGCTCGCCAACCATTCGGCGATGAAGCGCTCACGCGGAACCCAGATGTAGTGATCCGTCGCATTGTCGTCCAACAGACCCGCCCACTGGGCGTCAAGGTGGACCAATGCGATCATGTGCTGCCCGCCTTGGATCGCCACGCCACAGCCCCGTCGCGTGCGGCAGGCCCATTCCAGAAAACCCACGTCCCTCCGTTCGGACGTGTAGGCGTAGCGGATGTGCTCCCTGTCAAGCTTTGCGGCCAGGTCCTCTGGCCCGGAAGCATTCCCGTAGGTGTGCCGCCAATGGTCGGCCATTCCATAGCGGCCTTGCCAACGCAAGAGCGTGACCATCGTCGCGTGAACACAGGAACCCTCGTCCTTGTCCCCGTACCAGTTCCTTTGGCGGATGGCGGCTGGCGGATTGACCACAGGGCGCTCTTTGTTAGCCTTGTAAGTGGCGGGCAACTGTCCCGCACATCCGAGGCAAGAGATCAGCATGGCTAAGGCGAAGAGGGCTCGTTTCACACCAGATTGAGACATGCGAATTCTCCGTAATGTTTCAATGCGGCCTCGTTGTAAGCGCTCGCCGCTTCACGCGGATCATCAAAATAGCCCAAGTATAGACGCCGGCCTGCGACCCCAATTTGAGCACACCATTTGTTGACCTGTGCGTGCGGATAAACACCCTTAAACCCCGAAGTGTTGTTCTTTGGCCGCTTGGAGTTCACATTGTTCTGGCTCCGCGTTGCAAGCCGAAGATTGTTCCTCTGATTGTTCAGGCCGTTACCGTCAACATGGTCAACGTCCCTGTGTTGTGCGTTCATTCCAATGCGATCGGCAACAAGACGGTGCATGTAAATGCGGCGTCTTTTCCCGCCCACGCATCCAAGCCGATTTGCGTAGCCAGTTGACTTCCTGGTGTGGAATTGCCACTTCCACTGCATCAGGTACTCGTAGTCGCAATCATCAACAAGTGCCGCTCTCCCTTGTGGCAGCGGAATTGTCCTCATTTAGTAAGCCTCTGGGGCGGCTGTAGAACCCCGTGTGCGCGAAAATGTCTGACTAAGTGATTGGGGGACCACCGGCCGACATTAGCGGTCGGCATGATGCCAATGAAGGCGTGGGCGGCTGCACACCACTCACTACAGTAGATCCTGTGAAGGTCTTGCTTGCGGAGTAGTGACTCAACGCATGACAGGCCGATGCCGGCCGACCGGAAAGCCTCCATCATCCCGTAGGGAACGTGGATCGTCCCCATCAGGAATTGCGTAAGTCTCTGCCGCTCGAATTCATAGAGCGAGCGGTAAAGGGGGTAATGCCAAACTTTTCCTCGATACCTTTGCAGGACGGCGTCAAGCTGATGCGCTTGCGTTCCGTTGAACCGCACTCCCGTAATTTCACAGGGAAGATCGTCGAGAGTCGTTGACTCGAACAGCAAAAGGCGACCATCCTTCGCCTCCCCCATGATTCCTACATGGCAGATGCCCCATCTCGGTATCCCGTAGGTGCCGATGTTGATGATGTCGCCGGTGAAACCCTCGCCGCTGAAGCCTATGAGGTCTCCGGGCTTAATGACCGCTGGATCGAAGAATCGCTGAGCGGGAAACTGGGGGTCCATCTTCATCTCTCCGGGCGGCCACGGTTGTATTGGCGTTCAGGTACTTCTGGTTGCCAACATGAAACTTTGCCTGATCGGCGGCCCAGCAGTCCTCGCAACGGGTCTCGTTCGAGAACGTCACAGGTTTTCCGCAGGCACACCAGACTGGAAAGTTCATGCAGGTAGCTTCCAGGTGAGCGGGGATGCTTGAGTACCCGACGCCTTCCTGCTGCCACGAACGCTAAGCGTCGAAAGTGGCAGTGTCGTCGTGGGCCAACTGCGGGAAGGACGTGCTCTTGGCAGCGCCGGGAGTCAGCGTCGCCATGACTCTCTTGAGAATGCGATCCGCGACGGGCTCGTGATTCGGAATGACTTCCAACTCGTCCATCACGATCTGCACGAGCAACTGGGCGAACGCAATTACCGACGTTCGGCTGAGCAGCGACTCCAGGCTCTGTTCGATCGCGTGCGACGACTTGATAAGGCGTTCGATGGTCAGCAGCAAGGTGTTGATCGACGGGGCGCGGCTGATGTAGTCGTTCTCGGTCTTAATCATGTTCCAGTGCCGCTCGACCATCATGCGGGCCAGCCCGATCTCGTCGCGGAGCGACTTGATGTCCTCGCTCTCGGCGAACCTGGCCAACGTGGCCCGATCTTGGGCCTGCGCCAGCCAGTAGCCCCGCAAGTGGATTGCCTCGGACCGATCGTGCCCGTTATGGGCTTGGCAGAACTCCGATCCCGTGGCCGCTTGATTCCAGCACTGTTCGTGTCCACACGACCCTTTGCAGCGAGTTGGATCGGCAGGGTCGGTGACGCGGTGCATGTCGAAATCCCTCTCTTGGCGGTGCTGCTGCCATCGACTGGCCGACGTGAAGGCTTTCGGGACCCGGGGCAAGGCGCGCACTGCTCATACACATACAGGAGATGTCAAAAACGCTGTTTTTTTCCAGAGATTACGCAAAAGTCTCAACAATTTGGCCGCCATCGACGCGGCGGACAAAACTTCATGGCCCTCCTAACCAGATTGCCGCGATTTGCAACTCTTAGTACAGGCCGACGCCTTCCAATCACCAACGCGAACGAGGAAACCATGAGCGACCAGACGCAGCCCACTGAGCAGGCGGACCCCATGCGGCGGCAGTACGTGATCTTCTACCGACGCGGCGAACAAAGCCGTTGGGGGCAACTGGAGCCGGGAGTCCACCAGAAGCTCTACGAGCGGCCGGAACTGGCCTTCGGCATTGCCTTTATGCAGGCGAATCCCTTCGTCGAGGCTCTGTGCATCCGCCTCGGCGACGACCTGTTCAACATCATGGCCCTGGTCGAAGGCAACACCAATTCCAAGGCGTTCACCTTCGATGCGGCGACGACCAGTTGCCTGGTACTGCCGGAGGGCGAGTAACATGGCGCTGATTCGCCGACCACAAAAGCCACGGCCTCCCTGCCGACCGCCGGCCGGGCCAAGACCGGCCCTGCCAATGATCCAGCTTCCGATCTTTCGAGTGAAGTCCCGCGACCTGGAAGACTACCTGTTCCAGGTGTACCGCATTAGCGGCTTCGACTTCCTGCTGGCCACGGGAATGAAAGCGGGCGAATGCCCCGAGTACGCCGTTCAGGCCACGCTACCACAGGGTCCCGACAGCACACGGCGGGCGGAAGAGATTCGTTCCGGCCGGCGAACAAGGAATGTGCCCCTGATCCTCAACGTCCTGTGCTTTGACGGCTACATCCCGGCCGGAAGGTATCTCGTCAGCACGCGCCCGGAGCCCAAGCCGATCGACGTTTACACGGCGCTTATGAAGAGCCGGCTCGACGTGCTGGACCCGGACTGCCTGGCCTTCAAAGAGGCCCACCGCTCCGACAGGACCTTCATGGCGCAGGCGGTCGTGGTGGACAAGATGGTCGAGGATGCCGTCAAGCAAGAGCAAGAGTTGCTCGGGAAATGAAGTCGCCTTGGCTCCGAACTGGCTGGAAGGCTGGGGCAGAGCCGACTAGGGCTTCTTCTTCGGCTTGGAGGCAGTCTTCATCTGGGCCGCAACAGAACGCGCTTCCGCCAGCAAGGCGGTCATGGCCTCGCCCCAAGTCTGAGCCTCGACCAAGTTCAGCGGGTCCGCAAAGGTCACGCCGCTGAAACTGATCCTGATTTGCGAGCCCCGAGTCCCCTTGGGCACGGAAATCTCGGCCCGAATCTCCAGCGTCTTCGTACCGGAGAGCGGATTGACGGTTAGCTGAACGCCCCAGTCAAACTCCTCCCGCTGGATCATGCCTTCCTCCGTGGTCAAGCCTGACGAGACACGCTGCATCTTAGTCTTAGCTCTTGGCATTGGTCAACCTCACTTTGTCAAGGGTCAGGTATCACCATGATCCTCCGGCCGTTGCAGATGAACATCGCAAATTCATACTCGTCCCCGCCGTCCACACGCCCGAGCGTGTTGTCTTCATGCACGAACACGGTTGTCCCCTGGGGGAGCAAGTCACGGACTTGTTCCTTCCGCTTGCGCTTGAAAATGAGCTTGCTGTGGTCATCCTGCCAAAAGGCCCTGTAGGTCATAGTCCGCGAGCCTCCCTCTCTTCCCTGATGCGAGCATCGCGCCGGGCATCCCGCTCGGCCTCAGCCTTCTGATACTCGATCCACGCCTGCTGGGTCGGATTGAACAAGAGACGAAACAAGACCCACACCAGGAATGTCGGCACCAGGGCACGGCCCAATCCGATTCCCGCCGACTCCCCGCAATTCCACCAGGCGGCCAGGACGAAGGTTGCCGCCGTGCAAACCGTCCAGACGACTTTCACCCGTCGATAGCGTCTCCGCTCGGCCGTCGTCATCTGGTTGATGATGGCACTGCGTAGTTCACCCTCGCTGGCGGACACGCTGACTCCACGAGACCTTGCCAGGTCGAAGTGCTCCCACAACATTATGTCTGCCTCCGCACGCCGCGATAGCAAGGGATCTTCACCGGCGAGCCCGTTGCAAGTAGACCGGATCGAACAAGCGTTTGAGGATGGTACATGCGTAGACCGAGGCGTCCCGATTTGGCCGGTAGACTACCCAATCCGGCAGTGCGGCTGCTGGACACCACAAGTACGCCGGCGGATCAGCCGCCGACCAGGCCATGCCCTGCTCAGCCGCCGCAGCCTTCAGATGCCTTGTAGTAAAGTCTACAATCTCCTGGCTGTCCAGCAACCCCACCCAGACATGAATCTCGGGGAGATTGCCCAGGGCGACCGAGAGGGCGCTTTCATACGCGCCGGGCGTCCATTCATAGGCGAAATGCGTATTCATCACGCCATCGTCTTCCTCGCGGCGAACCCGCGGCCACTGCAACGAGCCGGCCTGGATTACCGCCTTGTACCTGTGACGCCACAAGACCGAGGCCGTGTGATGGGCAGAAAACAGGCAAAGGCCGGGCCGGTTCTCCAGCCGGCCGACCTCCCGTTCAATCTCGGCGATGATCTTGCCCCGCTTACCCATGCTGGTGGACCGCCTTCAGCATGGGCGTCAATCTCGTGGTCGTGCCATCATGGTGGCGGACGTAATTGTAGACCTTCAGCCGGTGGCCGCCAGTGGGCAGACGCTCGACAAAAGGATCGTCCTGCCGATAGAGGCGGGCCCTGGCTGCCTGGGCCTTTTCGCGGGGTGACAACAGCCGAGTGTCGAGCCCAAACGACTCGACGCTCGCAATCTCGATGCCCTGGTTCTGGACCCTGGCCCACAGATCGAGCACGGCGTAGCAGTAGTCCTGCTCGCGGCGATTTCGCTCGATGCGCTCCAGGATGTCGGTTGCGGTTTCGCTCATGGGATGCCTTGGTAATGAAGCATAATACAAATCTGGTGCAAGTCAATGGGCCAGAGCTAGCCGAGGATCTCCACGATCATGCGGAAGGCGAAGTCCTGCAAGTCGCGGGAGTTGTCGCCGGCCTTCGTGATCCAGTGCAGGCACTCTTCCAGGGCCGTCTTCAGGACCGCCTTGTTCACGCCCTCGCCGCTGGCCTGATCGTCGGCGATGTAGACGCCGGTCTCGTCGCAGAACCCCATCGTCCGGGTGCCGGCATTCATGGCGTCCCGGAAGCATCCGACCAGGGGCCTTTCCGTGCCGTTGGTCAGCTTGTAAGTCGTCAACCAGCCCCAGACCGTATCGACAGCCGCCTCGGCGGCCGGCGTCGCGGGCAACTTCTCGCGGCCCTTCTGCTCGTTCGCCGTGAGCACCTGGACATCCGTCTTGATGCCGAAGCGGGCCGCCGCCTCAACGAAACCGGAAGCGAAGACCGGCCTGGCGATATGGCCCTTCCGCTCGACAAACTCGGCAATCGTGGCCGAGGGGCCGCACAACACTGCGTCGGGGGCCACGGCCTGCCACGCCTGTTGCCAGTTCTTCTGCTGTTCTTCCTTGGGCGTCTCCCACGACGGCAAGATGTAATAGGAGTCCAGCACGGCCTCGAAGGCCGGCTTCTGATCGACCAGGGCCTTGAAGACCGGGACCAGCTCGGCCGCCGATGCCTTGTGGTACAGCTTGGCGACGGCCGCCTTGATCGCATAGTCGCTGGAATTGCGGCACTCGTCGATCTGCAACTCGGCCGCCTTGAAGTTGTAGTCGTAGACCGATTCATCTTTGGTCTCTTCGACTTCGCGGACGAAGACGCCGGCCCGGTAGATCACGGCCGTGCGAGTGCCGTTGAGATTCCGGTCGCCCTTCGGCAGAAACGACTGGCGGACCTGCTCCGGCCGGTCCGAGAAGTGCAGGAAGCGTTTGGGCAACTCGTCGATGTACCGCTGCACGGTGGGGCTCAGCTCGACGTACACGCGGGTGTAGCCGTCCTTCGCCTTGACCTTCTCCTCCGAGACCGGGGTGACGGCCAGCCGGCCGTCTTGCAAAGCGGGGATGAACTCGCCGTTCTCTTCCCGGACGGTCCGGTCGATGGCGTTGCTGACGAACTCGCGCAGTGCCATGCCCAGGTCGGTCCAGTCGATGGCCCCGAAGTCGAGCACCCAGCCCAGGTCGATGGTCCGCGTGGACGTGCCGCCCATCTTGCACACGACGCGCTTCACCGGCTTGCGGACCAGGCCGTCGTCGATCTCGTCGTCCCGGGTCTGGAAGTCCAGGCGGGTCTTGCCGCAGTAGACGAAGACCTTGAGGCCGGCGCGGAGCAGCACGTTGATGGCGTGCTTGTTGCCGCTGCCGAACTGGCCGACCGTGCCCTCGACGCCGCAGTCGCGGGTCGTGCTGACGCCAAGCAAGGTAAAGCCTTCGACAGGAGCCACACCGGGATTCTGGATGCAGACGAACATGGAAGCCTCTCGGGTTGCAGATCAGTGTTGTGCGTCGCCTCTATTACACTATACCACCAAATTGAAGAAAGTCAACTCGCTACCGCAGGAATCCTCCTCAATCGGCTCTATGGGCCGAATTGTCCGCACCCAGCCCAATGGTGTAGTACCGCTCCAGCCCTCGCCTGTCGCTTTCAGCTTCGTCCTTCGTGTCGTAGGGTCCGTAGCCGGGCGGCTCCATGTCGGGATCTCCTGTGATATACCAGTTGCCAGCCACACGCTGGACCTTCATCTTGGGTGCCGTGCTACGCTTCATGCGTCAGACCCCTTGTCCGGCCGCTTCCTGGAGAGTTTCACCTGCTCTTTGGCCCGGCGACAGGCACAGTCAGCGCAGTACGCCTTGTCGCCCTCTATTCGCCAGCCTTCCCTTTCCAGGGTGCGGTCCAACTGATGGACCGCACCAGTTTCCGTGTCGGCAGAGGCATCCTCCACGGTGCCGCAGCCGGCGCAGATGACCGTGGCTTTGCACTCCATGTAAATGGCGTCGGAAAACTCGCTCATTGGCAACTCCCCTCAACAGGAAAGTGAACATTCAATAACAGCGATGCACTCGTCCGCAAGACGGTAAGGGAATAGATATAGCGGTCAGTAAACATCGCTACTCCTTGCCGGTCTCCGCACACTCGCGGGCCAGGTCGATGAATGCCTTCCGGTCGCGGTCGCCGACGTTTACACGCCACAAGACCCTAAGCCGCAGGTCGCACTCGACGCCCAGGGCCTCGGCCGCCAGGCCGACGCCAAGCCGAGCGCGGGCTGAGTCGTCGCAAATGTCAGTCGGCCGAATAATCATTCCTCATCTGCCCCCTTCATCGCCTCGATCGTCGTCTCGACGGCCTCGATGTACTCGTTGACCTCGTCCCGTAACGTCTCCAGCCTATCGAGCGTCGTCTCGGACGACACGCTGGTATCGGAGAACACCGCTCGAATGGCCTTCGATGCTTCACCCAGGTTTGTCAAGTTTGCTCTTCCTCGGCTCGCAGTGACGAGCCATTAAAGTCCACGCCGTCCGCAATGTTCACGAAACACTGTAGCTCTCGCACAGTTAGTTTGCCCGCCGCCGAGTTGAGCACGTCCAAGTAGGCACGCTCTCTCGGCGGAGCGTACTTGTCTGATGCCGGCCGATCCTTGCCGAAGGCCAGGTAGAACATCGCTGAAACGAATTGGCATTCATTGACAGCCTTGTTCTTGCGTCGGGTCACTCGTTAAATCCTCGTTGTTTCTGACGATTCTTTGCTGCCTCTGACATCTTGCGGCGTGCTTCTTTAGTATGCCGTTTTCCTTCTCTTCCTTCGGCCAGCTTTCGCCGTGTTTCCTCGCTGACGAGCTTGCCCCTGTTGGCTTCTGAAATCTTGCGTCGTGCTGCTTCATCGAGCTTTCTACCTTTGCTGGCCTCTCCAATCTTTCGCCGTGTTTCTTCACTGGCAGTCTTGCCTTTGCTGGCTTCTGCCAACTTTCGCCGTGTCTCCTCGCTGACCACTTTGCCTTTGGTGGCTATCGAAATTGCTCGACGATGTTCCTCACTCATAGGGCCGTGCAGTCTGCCCTTCTGGGCTTCTGACAGTTTTCGTTTCGTTTCCTCGCTATGCTTGCCACAGCCGCCAAGACCACCGGGCGCAAGATTGAGTAGTGGACCATCAGGATGGCGGCCAATGGAAGCAATAAGCCCAATCTCCCAGCGATTTGCCTGTTCATTACTCAGGCCCTCAAGAACCTTCGTCGTGATAGGTGCGAGCCCGAGATTTCTCAGTCTCAAAACCCACGGCTCGACGCCGTACAAGGCTGCGCACTTGTTATGCAAACACCACAGCCAGCGTTTCCCTGTGCCTTTTCCGATATACCGAATGGTCCCATTCCTCGGGTCGGTGAGCGAGTAGATGTAGTAACGGCACATCAGTCCTCGTCCCCATCATCTTCACTATCATCGGCGACCATCTCTGTACCGCACGGGCACGTTGGCACCCCGATTTCCAGCCACTTCTTCGTCGTGCGAACTTGATACTCGCAAGCTGGGCACTTCACAAGCAGCATTCGAGTGCCCTGCTTCTTGGGAGCATTGCTGCTCTTCAACTCGGCGTGCGGGTACGGGCCGACTTCGGCGACGATCTCCTCGATCCGCTTGAGCAACTCCGGCCCGGCGGTGGTGTCGGTCATCTTGCCTTCGAGGCCGATCGCGGTAGCGATCCTCTTGAACGGCCCCTTGTGCCCCTGCTCGACGCCGACCGCACAGTGGACCATCTCGTGGACCAAGGTCGCCAGCACCAACTGGGCATCCTTGAGCACCGGGCTGATGAAGACCTCGAAGGTCTCGTCCCCGCTGCACTTCGCCGACCATGCCTCGCCGATCCGCCGCTTCTTGGCCGCCAGGCCGCTCTTCGACGGCCAGCCGCAGGAGGCACGAATCTTGCCGGGGACGCTCGTCCCAACCCTCTCGAAGTCGGGCCGCAGCAGATCGACGCAGGAGATAAGCCAGGCTTCACGGGTGTCGAAGGGTGTCTTGGTCATGGTGATGTCTCATGGTGTCCGTCAATTGTTGCAAGTAAACAATACCATAGGTGTGGAGAAAGTCGCATGGAAATGAAAAGTCAGTCGGGCGCAGGCTCCTTGCTGCCGACCATCAGACCCAGCGCGAACGCCTCGAAGGCCAGGAACGTGTCGTGATTGGCGTATTGCGACGGGAGCCCGCGGCTGTAGGCCGGGTCCATGTGTCGCTCGCGTGCCCAGCGCTCGAACACCTTCCGCTGGTCGTCATCTTGTCCGATGCGTGCCAGGCGATTGGCGATGGCCGCTATGAGTACGCTCATTTGCTCACTCTGTTTGTGCGTGATGATCTCCTAATTGCTTGCGAACCCCGGCAATGATCTCGTCCAAGGAGACCTGCGGGTTCTGGTCCTGGTTGCCCAGGCCGGCTTGCAGCAGTGCCAGGAGATTGCAGTAGTCGGCCGATCCGGCAAAGATGCCCATGCTGTGCTGATACTGGTAGAGCAAGTGCAACGCGAAGTGGGCGGCAAGGATCAGGGTTTGCTCTTCAATCACGCGACGGCCTTTCGTGCCAGGGAGTTTTCGTTTCGAGTCCGGTTTCCGGTTGTACCGCATGACTCGCCTCTATATGCACAATACCATAACTGTGGAGACAGTCACGCGGACGCCTTGGATGTCTTCACCTTCGGCAGGCCCTTGCTCACTCGCCTGAGTTCCGTTTGCAGCTTGCCGTTGTAGTCGCCATGCTTCTTGACGGTGCCGGTGATGTCCAGCACGTCGCCTTCCGTCAGCCATTCGGTGCTGCCGGAGGCCCACCAGATCAGCACGTTGCCGGCGGCATCCTCGAACTTGCACAGCGTCTTGACGCCGAACTGGCTCTCGAAGTATTTCAACATCGTGACCGTCACGCCGGGGAATCCTTGACGCTCGCCCTCGACGCCGAGGTGGGCACTGACTTTCTTCGCTTTGAATCCCAATTCCGCGACGCGCTCCTTTTCGCGGAGATAGGCCGCGATGGCGCTGGCCACGATGCCGCTGGTTCGCCAGATCACACTGTCAAGACGACAGGCCACGCCGAGGTTGTAGATGTAGTCGGCCACGCCCTGGGTGCCCAGGTTCCGCGCCCAGGCAACGGCCTCGGCCGCCAACTCCATGTCGCGCTCCTCCGCATGTAGACCTACGTCCTCGATCAGTTCCTTGGTCATTCGATCCTTGCAGGTGCAGACCTGCCAGGCGATGCTCGACGTGGATCGTGGGCCACCACCGTACTCGCCTCCCATTTCGGCGGCCTTGGTGCGGGAGAGCCAGCCAAGCCGGCGGACGCAGATCGCCACGGTGGTGACGTACTCGAAGATTGCCAGGTGGACCTCGCCACGGCCCTCTCCGTAGCCCTCGTCTTCGGCGTTTTTCATCTCTTCGGCCAGCTCAATATCCCACTGGGCCCGGCCGCAGATGGCCTCGACACTGACATGACCGAGAAAATCGGCGATACACTGGCGGCCCACCTGGGCCCAGCGACCGTCATCGTGACGCAGGACGAAGACTTCCTTGCGATTCCGCACGCTTTCACAGTGATCGCAATGGGTGTCGGTGGTCCGATAGGACTCGGGAACGGTCTCCCCGGGCACGCAGCGGACCAGGTTCTCGCCGGACTCTTGCATTTCGATGGCCGCCGTCAGCTTCCAGCCGTTGAGCTTTGGCGTCTGGCCGGTCACTTCGACCTTCAGGTAGCGGACCTTGTACTTGACCCGCGTGTGTTCACGGCGGCGCTCGACTTCGTACTCGCCGACAACCTTCAACGTCGTGGGCTCGCATCCAAGACGTTTGCACCGCCGATTCATCTCGTCGAGCTTCTCTTGAAGCATGGGGAGATTCGCGGCGGGGATTTCGTAGATCGGGCGTTCTATGTCCATACTTCAACAATACCATAACTCTGGTGATAGTCAAATGTGGTGCAAAAATTTGTGCCGTCGAGCCGAGAAATGACGGTGTAGAAGGCCGATTTGGCCGATTTTGGGCTCAAAATAGCCTGTTTGGGCCTGTTTGAACCTCGAATTCGGCCCAAAATCAGGACAATTCGGGCTTCCCGGGCATCAGATCATGCCGTCCGCGCCGGATGCCCGCACAGCATTGAAGCGGCAGGCTATCGGCGGAACATCCGGTAGTTGGTGGCCTCGCAGACGTGCCGCGATTCGATCCGCTGGCAGTTCTCCAGGTTCGCAATGGTCCTGGCAACGGCAATGATGCGTTGCCGCCCGTCAGGGTCGATTCCGAGTTCAACGCAGGCAGACTTCAGAATGGCGGCAGAGTCCTGGTCCAGCGTCAGATCCGTGTAGGCAGATGCACGGGCGACTTGGCCCTGCATGTCCACGAGCGTGGTCCCAGGCCGCCCGTTCAACTCTCGCTGCGGCGGCTCCGGGACCTCGACCGTAATATCGGCCACCGGCCACGCTGCCAGGCACCGGTCGATCTCGGCAGGCGCACACTTGCACGACCGGACCGGGCTGCTCCGATGGCCGCAGGGGCATGGAATCGCCTCGAACGTGCTGCCCAGGCCAAGTTCCAGGGCGGCGGCTCGGAGCATGGTCTTACCACAATTGTGGGGACCAACGAAAAGGATTGAGTGGCCTCCGGCGGCGGCAACTACCAAGGCCCGTTTCGCCATTTCGTTGCCGCGGATGATGGCGGCGGCGTCCCGGCCGCAGGCGGCAGCCTTTGATCGCCGTGCAATTTCGTTGGCGGCCTGACGGTGCAAGGCCGCCAGCTTGCTATCGGTGAGGGTGAAAAGGCTCGATGCGGTGTCCTCAGTCATGTCCTTCATCAGTCAGTCCGGGTAACCCCACTTCTTTCGGAACTCCGGGTCACGCCGCTTGACGGCCAGGACGGTATGCACGAGGCTCGATCCCTCGCAGCCGGCCAGGGCCTCGCGCCACTTGTTGACGACGTACTTGCTGACGCCCCAGTAGAAGGCAATGGCCAACTCCTCTTCCTCGCACACGGCACGCACGAGATCGCCGCACAGAATCGGGATCAACTGCCGCCTGTGGGTCACCGCCGGCCAGGGGATCGGTGCCTTCGTCATGGCCTCGACGATCACGTCGCCCAGCATCTCGCAATGCAGCTTGCTGCCGGCACTGACGCTGGGTGGCGCATAGGGGCCGCCCTTCCATCGGTGCTTGGAAACTGGCGGGTACGTCTTCACACCAATCAGAGTCGATGCTGTACTCATTTTCTTCCTCCGGCTCGCCGCCGGCTTCCTTGTCAGGGGTTTCCTGCCCCGCGCACTGCTCGTACCTTTCACGCCCCTTGTCTGTTTCCGTAGCTTCTGGCCCATTCAATCACCTCACTTGGTACTACACGCTGCTACACGATCGCAGTCTTTGGCCCTGCCAAGGCCCTGCCCAGGTAGCTGGCATCCAGGTAACGGCCGATCACACGGTGCAGAGCCGCCACCGTGAAAAGCTTGCCGGCACTGGTGAGATGCCCTTCCTTATTCAGCCAGGCTACGATCTCGGCGAGCGTGTTGCCGTTCTCCCGCATCAGCTTGACGCGGGGCAGCAAGTAGGCGTAGTGCTCCCGAATGGCCTCCGATTTGACCTTCGCGGCATTCTGCAAGCCTTCGTTCCAGCCACGCAGGTGCTCTCTGCCCTCCCAGTGACCAGGGCGTGCGGAGCCCAGCAGCTTGCCCTTCAGCCGAGCCGACTCCAGACCGGCCTTCGTGCGGGCCTGGATAGATTTCAACTCGGCCTGGGCCACGGCCGCCAGGACGTGGATCGTCAACTCGTTCGCCTGCGGATTGTCGCAGCAGACGAAGCGGGTGCAGCTATTCATCAGGTTGGCCACGAACTCCACGTTGCGGGCGAGCCGGTCCAGCTTGGCGACGACCAGCGTAGCGCCGGTGGCCCGGCACTTGGCGATCGCCTGCTGGAGTTTCGGCCGGGTGACCGAGCTGCCCGTCTCAACCTCGGTGTACTGGTCGATCACCGGCACACCGAGCCGCTGACGCAGGTAGTCCACGTCACGGACCTGGGCGTCAAGGCCCAGGCGGGTCTCTTCCTGCTTCCGGGTGCTCACGCGATAGTAAGCCACGATGCTCTTGATCTGTTCGGCGGCCATGTTGCTTTCCTCGGTGGTTGGTTGTACTTTCAACATACATCACAGCCGAGGTAAAGTCAAATGTGAAACACCGAAATCAGGCCGTCTTCTGCCGTTCGGCCCTCTTCACGTACCGCTTGCCAAGCGAGCGAACATGCAGGCGGCGAACGAGCAGCATGTCAAAAGGCCGGCCGCCGGCCGTCAGGGAGCCCCGCTCATTGAGCTTGGTCGTGATCTCGTCATACGTGGTGCCCGCTTCCCGCATTTTCGTAATCTCCCGGATCAAAGGGGCATAGTACGCTTCCACGTCAGACCTCTTCATGCCGAGTGCATCCCATCGTTTCCGGCCGGGATTTCCACCGGGCCGAGCCCTTCCCAGGTACTCCTTACCCAAGTAGCGGCCGATCAGCCGGAAGAGGGACACTTGAGTGAAGGGCTTGCCGGCCGTCGTCAAGTGGCCCTGCTGGTTGAGCCACTCGACGATCTCCGCGTAGGTGCCGCCCTCGTCCCGCCTCCGCTTGATTTCAGGGACCAGGAAGGCATAGTGATCCTTGGCACGGGCCATCCGCCGCGCCGAAGCACTGGCGACGGCTTTGTCCCAGCCGCGGAGGTGCTCGCGCCCCTTCCAGTGACCAGGGCGATTGGAGCCCAGCTTGACGCCGGCTTTCTTGAGTGCCGCAAGAGTCTCCTTCGTCCTTTGACTAGCCTGGCGTCCCTCGGCCTCCGCCGTCGCCGCCAGAATATGGATCGTTTCCTTGTTGGCGACCGGATTGTCGCAACAGAGAAACTCAATGCCGCTGTTCAGCAAGGCCAGGGTGACTCCCCGGTTCCGCACAAGCCGGCCGACACGACCAAACACCAGGCAGGCCCCCGACTCGCGGCAATGGGCAATGGCCTCAGCCAGCTTCGGGCGATTCCCTTTGTAGTCGCCGGTCTCCTGCTCCACGTACTCAGCAATGACCTTGGCCTTTGTCCGGCCGCAAAGGTCTTCAGCAGCAGACCGTTGGACCTCCATGCTGGCACACCCCTGCTTCATCCCCTGCCGGTAGTAGAGGATGACTTTGCTGATTACAGCGGCTTTGACGGTTGTGTCCATTTCCCGACCTCAGATCAGTGGTGGTGTAATTCTCACTGTGAAGGTTACATCACAGCAAGAGAAAAGTCAAATGGGGAGATTCCAGAGCCAAGTGGCTGGACACCGAAGAAAGCTACGTCATAATGCAGGTCGAGTCAGAGGTCTAGTCACACCCAACCACGGTCGGCAGGCAAACAGGGAGACATGATGAACGTGCCAGTGATCTCCGAGATGCTCCGGCTCTTCCACGAAGGCATCGAGCGCTACCAGCCTTCCCTATCGGGCTTCAACCTTGAAGAAGAGACAGGTGACCCGGGAAAATCGTCCCGAAACCTGGCCAAACTGCTTGAAGGCCACAGGCTCGTTGGAAGCATCACGGTACACAAGGGAGACCGGGCGCTCGTCCTCTTCAACACGGGCGAGGCGTACCTGGCCCTCGGCTTCGGCCTGGTCAGCCCGGAGAAGCGGGAAGCCGTGACCCGCTTTGCCGCCAAGATCGGCTACGGCGAGTACGAACGACTGAAGAGCTTCTACGACGCAATCCCCGACGACTACGACAGCCAGCTTCCTCCGGTACGCACGGATGATCCGATGGACGAGCCGATGGGCGACGTGCTGGTCAAGTCGCAGGACAAGCGGCTGGTCAAGTAGTAGGACGAGACCCGCCAGCTTCTAAGCGTTTACACGCGACGACCGGATTCGGAAATCCGCTGCGCAAATTTCCTGGCCCTTCCTGGTTCGTAACGGATCGTCTCGGAAGATAAGCGTTTTGACCCTCCCTCCCCTCAGTCCAGCGGAAAACCGCACTCCGTCCCTGACCACGGACTCTGGCGGGTGGTGGCCGGTCTTCCGGTAGCAAATGAAGGTCAGGCGGGCGACCTCTTCCCAGAACCTCTGATTCGTCTCGACAAGCTCAGCGGACCCGAGCTTGTCGGCCAGATGATTTCGGACCTGCTTCGTCATCAAACGGACGAGCCGGTCCACCCAGTTGCGTCGATCCTTCCAGCGAACCGATCCTTCCGAGTCCGCACGATCGAATGCCCATCGTGCCACGAGCATTGCGGCCCGCTTCCCGTATCTCTGCTTGCGCCTCTGCTTGGCCCTCCACCGTTTCACCCTCTTGATGATCCTATGCCGCTGGCGGACCCGCTTCGCCTCGCGGTCCTTCGCGGCCTGCTTCTTCGTCAGGATTGCCTTGCGCCGCTCCCTTTCGGCCTGGGCGGCAGCGTGACGCTCCGCTCGGCGTTGCTCGACAAACTCCCGGTGCTCGGGGGTCCCGTAGAAGTCTCTCGGATCAGGCAGAGTGCTCATACCCAAAGAGTTGCAAGACGCAGCCAACTGGTTTTGAGATTCATTGCCGACCAGGGCCATGACGTGCTGGGGCCACGTCCCCTGAACCCTGCGTCTGGCGGGTGTCAGGTTTACTCCCTACATTTCGCCGCTGGTCGTGCGTAAATCGTCCAGTTTGCCTCAGCCGAAGGCGAGCAAGATCAGTGCCGCCCTAGAACTTGCGTCAACGATGCGCGAATCGAGAGAGGGGCGTTTTTCACATCCCTCCGTTAGACCGCTCGTGAGGTGCGCGCCATTGGCGCATCCCGTTGGCGCGTCAGAGTTTGCTGCGGGTCGGCAAGAGTCACCCGGAGCGGGTTACGTATCAAGGGCACCTTTATTCCTGTAACTGGAATTTGAATTCCTCTCTCTTCTCTCAATTCTCGTTGTCTAAATGTAGGGGTATGCGCGATTTGGCCGACTTCTCAGCATTCAGAGCCCACTTAACTCCTGTTCGCCCTAGAGGTTGCTGGCTATGGGCGACTTCAGTTAGCCGTTTCCTGCCCCGTCCCTCGCTTGGAAAACGGCTAACGATCTTACGTCTTCCGAGGCGACGATCCTGCCATCGTTGGGCCGGACCCGCAGGCGTCCGTGAACTGTCACTATGTTGGTCGGGTTAGCGTTCTCTTGCCGGCTCGACGGTGCGACAGCGGCCGGCTGACGCGGCGGCTTCCAACTTTTCGCCAGGAGTACAGACGAAAGGGCGGCCGGTCGCGCGGCATTTTCCGGTCGTGTGGCTTTGCCCAAAGAAACGGTCCCTCCGACCGTCACATCCGTCGCCACCCGCATATCTACCACGTCGTTTGCTCCCCTATCCCCTATCGGCCACACATTTTACGCCAGCTTGACGACCGTCAAGCCGAGGAGATGTGCCGGTTGTGCCGACTTTGCGGGCACCTGCTCGACGCGGATGTATCGGCCGCACTGGTCATACGGAATATGAGCGGCTATCCCGGTCGTGTCGATTGCAACGACTAAGCCCATCGACCTAGTGCGATGACTAACCGCGCGTGAGAAGACGCGCAGTCCCTACCACCCGCAAGCTGCATGTGTTCCTTGCGGCGTGTGCCACATTTGTGCTCTATACCGGGTCCACCCGCAAGCACCGAAGATGACGACGCCCATGATGCTAGTGCCGATAATATGGCATATTGGATGCTTGCGGGTTGTAACACGGCGCGGGGCGATCGCGCCGCAAAGGGGCGATATGTCAAATATGCCCTATTTCGCGGCATATTCGCATGTTTTGTTTAGTCTGAATATGCCCCTTAGTTGTCAAACGAGGTCCGATCCGGCGCTTAGCTTCTAGGCTATGTGTTCCAGGTCCGGCCGCTGGCCTGTCGCCCGGCCCGGCTGCTTGCCCCGATCCTCCGGCCGCTGTCGTCCGGCCGCCGGCCTGTCGCCCGATCTAGCCCGGCCGCTGGCCTGTCGCCCGGCCCGGCTGCTTGCCCCGATCCAGGTCCGGCCGCTGTCGCCCGACCGCTTGCCCCGATCCAGGTCCGGCCGTTGTCGCCCGGCCGCTGGAAATTCCGCGGAATCTTCAGATTGAATTTGCTTTCTCTCAAATGCGGAGTAATGTTTAATTGTCGGCAGCAATTCACGCAACTAGGAGCACATCATGACGGTCGAAATTCAGAATCAGGTGGCTTGTGCGGAGTGTGGCGCTTTGATCGACGTTGACGATTCGCACGAGATTGACGGCAAGCACTATTGCGGCGACTGCACCATTTGCTGCGAATCGTGCGGCGATTACGTCCGTACCGACGATGCCAAGACTAGCGATCGGGGCGATTGCTACTGCGAATCGTGTTATGACGAGAAGTTCGTCCGGTGCGAGGGTTGCGGTTGCGAGGTCCGCCGGGATCATTCCTACAGTTCCGATGACGGCAACGATTATTGCCCCGATTGCTACCACGAGAATTACACCCGTTGCGAGCGGTGCGATTGCGAGGTTTCTACCGACGATTCCTACACTGACGATGACGGCAATTGTTACTGTGAAACCTGTTATCACGATTTGTACTGCCATTGCGAGTCGTGCGATCATGAGATTTCTAACGATGACGCCATCTGCATCGACGGCAGCGTCTATTGCGAATCTTGTGCGCCCAACGCCCGGGAGTGGGAAGCGGGGAATTTCCGGCCGGTTCAATCCAGCCGGTTAGTCGGATCGCGCCGGTCGTTCGGGGTGGAGCTTGAAACGTCCGCCTGTCCCGATTATGAGGATCTGGAGGGTCGGACCATTTTCGGCGCAAAGGAGGATGCCAGTATTAGCGGCAAGGAGTTCGTTTCTCCCATTCTTTCCACCGACGCCGGTCTTGACGCCGTCAACCAGTTCTGCGCCCTTGCCGTGAGCAACGATTTCGCGGTTGACTCCAAATGTGGCTTCCATGCCCACTTTGACGTTCGGGACCTCTGTACCGCGCAGTTGAAGTCCGTGGCCTATGCCTATCATCGGACCTATGAGGCTTGGGCCGCCTTTGTCAGCTCTTCCCGTCGCAACAATCATTACTGCAAGGCCGCCACTTGGGATAGTGTCGATCTTCAGGGGATTTCCGACATGGAGGGTTGGCAGTCTTTTACCGCCCGTCTGGATCGTTACGCTTGGGTCAATCTTCACGCCTATAACAAGCACGGCACCTTTGAGGTCCGGTTGCATAACGCCACCTTGGACGGTGAGAAGGTCTGTAACTGGATCAAGGCGCATACCCGCTTTATCGACGGCGTGCGGAATAAGACCTTTGCCGAGATTGACAAGATGTTCGGCCATACGGTCAAGTCCGCTTTCGCGGGTCTTGCCAAGTTGTGGGACGATACCGAATTGACCGCCTTCTACGCTGAGCGCCGAGAAGTTCGGTACGACCGTTACGTCCCGCGAGTATGCGGCTGCTTGATACAACGGGCTTGCCGTTACAAGTCAACCAGAAGGGGAATCATCATGTGCGGAATCTTCGGTGCGATCGGCGACCATATCAATCCCGGTATCATCCGCGCTGGCCATTGCCAATAGGGCCCGCGGCAAGGATAGCCTTGGAGTGTTCAGCAACACCGGCAAATTCGTCAAGTCTGCCGGGGACCCGATGGATTGTTTGGGCAATGGGGCGTTTGACGAGTTTATCGAGAAGACCTGTTGCAAGGGCTGGTTCCTTGCGGGCCATACACGTTATGCGACCCACGGGACCATTACATCCCGAAACGCCCACCCCTTCCGGTACGGCCGGATTATCGGTTGTCACAACGGCATTGTGGACATCCCGCTTGACTCCCCTTATCAGGTCGATTCGGAGATCCTTTTCGATCGGCTTAATCAGCACAATGGCGACTACCAGGCCGCCTTTGCTGATCTTGACGGTTACTGGGCGCTTGCGTGGTTTGACGGGGAATCCTTCTATCTGCAAGCCCACGACAATGAGGTCTGGATCGGTCGTGACAAGAGCGGCACCTGGTACTACAGTAGCGATTGCAATCATCTTCTGGCCGCTGCCGGCAAGTTGGATTGTGTTGAATGTCTCTCTTGGGGCCGCACAATCCGGTTTGATGTGAAGTGTCGGAAGTATGAATCGTGCCCGGATTTCGTGTCGGCCTTCTACGACGATTGGGCCGGCTGGAAGGAGGAGACGGAAGAGGAGGCTCGCGCCGCCAATCCCTACTATGACGACTTCGAGGAGGAAGATCGTTGGGCGCGGTTCGCCGACTTTGACGCCTATACCAAGCAGTACGATAATCCTGAGCGCTAGTGGTCCGGCCGCTGGCCTGTCGCCCGGTCCGGCTGTTGGCCCCGATCCCGTCCGGCCGCTGTCGCCCGGCTGCTGGCCTGTCGCCCGATCCTCCGGCTGCTGGCCTGTCGCCCAGGTCCGGCCGCTGGCCTGTCGCCCGATCTAGGTCCGGCTGCTGGCCCCGATCCTCCGGCCGCTGTCGCCCGATCCAGGTCCGGCCGCTGTCGCCCGGCCGCTGGCCTGTCGCCCGGCCGCTGGCATGAATTTGGCTTTAATGAATAGGAGAGTCATCACGGGTATTCTCAACAAAGCACTTGAGTTGACCATAGCGTATGTACTGGTCCTGGCGTTGTCGGCTGATTGCATCAACCGCACTACATAGGCCGATTCCTGCGAAGTTTCCGAAGAAACTGGTCCTGTTGGCTGCCGGGATTATTGTGGGATTCTGGCTTGTGAGGGTCCTATGTTCGTTTCTGTAGGTCCGGCCGCTGGCCCCGATCCTCCGGCCGCTGGCCTGTCGCCCGGTCCGGCCGCTGGCCCCGATGTGACGTTTCTACCAGTTGAAAGAAGGTTTGCCGATGGAAGTGAATTTGCACAAGGTGACCGTCATCCGGCCGATACGGCTCTATCTGACGGTGGGGAATTTCGGGAATTTCGGGAATAGGGTCGCTGAGTCCGATCGTGCCGAGTCTCTCGATTTTGCCTCGGTTGCCGGCTACGACGTGTGGTCGGTTCATGCGGTCTTCGCCGATCCTGCCGGCAATGGCGACTGGTTTGCTTGTATCGCTTCTGTCGATCAGCACGGGTTTGGTGATCGGATCGGTCGTATCAGAGAGCTGCTCCAGGGATGGCTAATCCGATTAGAGCAGGCTGGCGGATTGTGCGGTCTGATTACCGAATATGACGGTGGGTCCGATGCTATCGACTTTCCGACTCTGCACGTTTCCAAGGATTAGCAAGTCCGGCCGCTGGCCTGTCGCCCGATCCTCCGGCCGCTGGCCTGTCGCCCGGCCCGGCTGCTTGCCCCGATCCACGTCCGGCCGCTGTCGCCCGGCCGCTGGCCTGTCGCCCGATCCTCCGGCCGCTGGCCTGTCGCCCGGCCCGGCTGCTTGCCCCGATCCACGTCCGGCCGCTGTCGCCCGGCCGCTGGCCTGTCGCCCGATCCTCCGGCCGCTGGCCTGTCGCCCGGCCCGGCTGCTTGCCCCGATCCACGTCCGGCCGCTGTCGCCCGGCCGCTGGCCTGTCGCCCGATCCTCCGGCCGCTGGCCTGTCGCCCGGCCCGGCTGCTTGCCCCGATCCACGTCCGGCCGCTGTCGCCCGGCCGCTGGCCTGTCGCCCGATCCTCCGGCCGCTGGCCTGTCGCCCGGTCCGGCTGCTTGCCCCGATCCACGTCCGGCCGCTGTCGCCCGGCCGCTGGCCTGTCGCCCGATCCTCCGGCCGCTGGCCTGTCGCCCGGCCCGGCTGCTTGCCCCGATCCACGTCCGGCCGCTGTCGCCCGGCCGCTGGCCTGTCGCCCGATCCTCCGGCCGCTGGCCTGTCGCCCGGCCGCTGGCCTGTCGCCCGATCCTCCGGCCGCTGGCCTGTCGCCCGGCCCGGCTGCTTGCCCCGATCCACGTCCGGCCGCTGGGGGCTTGCGGATGACAAAAAAAACGGCCGATCTTATGAAGATCGGCCGGAACAATCGCGTTGTCTGTTTACCTACCTTGCGGGCGGAAACAAATGCTTGAAGCCCCTCGACAACTCAGTCAGGATGGATTGAAGCGCTGCCTTATAGTTGTCAACGTGATTCAAGCGCCGGCGCAACTCCTTGCTAGGACGGTTGCCGTAGAAGACCAAAGCCTTGATTTCCTCCCATTGCGACTGGGGAATCCGATGTGCGATCAAGATTCCCTCCAAGTTTGCATCGGACAAGTCAGTCAAGCGAGTCTTGCAAGTCAGTGTTGCGCTACTCATTGGGAGACTCCTTCAAGGTTGCAAATCATTGTTTTGCCCACATGAAAAGTGTTCCCTTCTTACACGACAAAACACGGGAAATTCGCCCAAAAAACGGGGGTTTCTCACATAGCGCGCGCCGACCGAAACCCTCCTCTTGCCAGACCCGGAAAGGGGCCGGTGAACGCCGCTCGCAGGGGTCGTCAACCGTGCTGAAAAACGGCCAAAGGTTCCATTTTCGGTTTCGGTCTTCCGAGGTCCGCCTCTTACCTCCGCAGAGGCCAGATTTGCGACGGTGGTGAGAATCTCGTCCAGGAGCCGAGCAAGAGCCGGCACCGCAAATCAAGCCAGTTCTGGGAACCTGATCGAATGATCGGAAGTGGCGCTCAACAAACGCCAGTCTGTGCGAATGCCGGTGATGCCAGCGACAACGCCGGCGACGCCAGCGATACAAGCGACATCGCTGGCGATGTCCGTGATGCCAACGGCCGGCATCCGGCGCTGGCCGATCCTCCGGCCACGTCCGGCCGCCGGCTGATCCTCTCGCGGCCCGGTGGCCGCCCTGGTGCCGACTCGCCGGCCATGTGACAGCCCCGGGGTCGCTCCTTACTTGACGGCCATTTTATGGCCACTTGATCGCCCTCCCGGAATGCTTGAGTAGCGTGTAAACGCTCTTGATTCCGGCATCCGGCGGGCTGAGCAGCCTCGATCGGGCCCCGGCGGCCAGGTCGAGGGCGGGCTAGGTACGCCGGTGGCTTCCCCGGCAGATGATGCTCCCCTGGCGAACCGGTGACCTCCCTGGCGTGCAAGGGGAGTATTTGACGGTTGACGGGAGTGCCTAACGCCTGGCCGATCGGTGCCTAGCGCCCGGCCGATCAGTGCCTAGCGCCCGGTCGATCAGTGCCTAGTCGGAGTAGGGCATCGACTTGACGGGCGGCGGCTCAGTGCCGCGCTTGGTTGTCTGCTTGGCGGCGTGGCGAGCGGACCGCATGGCGGCCCGGGTGCGCACCTTGGACCCCTTGGAGTGGCGGCCGGCTTTGCAGGCTTTGCAGGAGCAGAACTTGGCGGCGTTACTCATGGCGTTGTTCCTCCGGGTCGGCAACTCTGGCGGCGGCCAGTGCGTCGCTCTCGGTTGTCTTCGGGTCGTTAGGGATGGCGGTGAGGATGGCTTGCACCCGCAGGCGTCCATAGTCTTGGATCAAGCCAGTTGCCGCTTTGTCAAAGGGTAGATTGCCCGGCAGGTCTACGCCGCGCAGGTACTTCTACCCTAGCCGAATCTGGCAAGAGTCACATGAAAATGGGCCGCCGACTTGCAATGAGCGAACAAGTCGGCGGCCCGGCAACAAGGAGCAACAGGCGTTAGGCGGCGTGGCCGGCGACGGTCTGGCTGGCGGCCGGGGCGGCGATGTGAAACACTCCACCCACGTCAACCAGCTTACGAAGCCAGCGGTAGTAGTCGATGTCGTCACGATAGCCGTCAAGGTACTGGTCGTAGTCCGAGGAGGTGTCTGGGTTCAAGGCAACCCGCCGGGTCCGCTCACAACGTAGCGACGCGATGCTTTGGTGCGTGGTGTCGATCCAAGCGTCGATGTCGGCGGGGCTTACGGGGGCCGGGGCGAACATGGGCGGCGTCAAGGATTGCGTCACCCGCTCCGCGGCCGTGTTATGGCCGTTGGCGAACCGCTCCGGGATCTCGACAAACAGGTTCGGGTACTGGCGGCGCACCTCGGGCGGTACTTCCAAGTTCCCGCGCACGGCAGCGGCAACGATCATTTCGTGCGTAATGCCGGTCAAGTCGCGCAGGTCGTCGTCCAGCTCGACAAAGGTCGCTCCCCGATAGTTCCCCTTGTAGATGCGCCGCGGTTCCCCGTTGTTGACGCTGGCCACGGCCTGAGTTCGCTTCGGGGTCACTTCCCCGATTACCACCAGGCTGGGCGTGCCGTAGGACGGTTTGCAGCAGTAGCTCTTGCCCGGTTCCAGCCCCTCGAATCCGCAGGTGGGGCAGGCGTCAAGCATGGCGCGGCATTCGCAGGCCATGTCATAAGCGGTCATGCGATGGAAGCCCTTGCGGATGGCGACTTCGGGCACGATCTTGGCGGTTTCGGTAGTGGTCATGGTTGCGTGTTCCCTGTTGCGTTTAGAGAATGTAGAAGATGGCGCGAATCTCGCCCCGGACCTGTTCCCCTAACTGCTGCAACTCCCGCTCCTCCTCTTCGTCCAACTCGGTTGGCTCACGGTCCGCTAGCTCCTGGAATCGCTGGGCATTGGCCGGTAACATTTGCGTGCTCTCTGTTGCTTGATACTCACGACTACCACAAAAGTCACGCCGGCACGTAGTAATTGCCCTTCATCCACTCCTTCCACTCGTTGCCGTCCTGATCGACGGGCTCATCGAAGGTGTAGTGGATGATGTGCTCCGAGTTGCCGACTAAGACCGTAAAGGCGGTCCGCAGGCGTTTGTCGTCGTTCTTGCCGCGAAGCCGGCTAATGGCGTCCAGGGGGATGTAGGCGAACTGGCCGACGCCGGAGTAGTCGCCGCCCCAGAAGTTCAGGTCGTACTCGACCCGGACGCATTTGACCCGGGGCGGCGTCCTCTCGAAGGGCTTCAGGGCTTCGCGGACCCGCTCCAGGCTTGTTGCCAGGGCCGGGCTATAGGGGGTGTTCATCAGCAGTTGTCGGACGGCCTGCGCCAGTTCGGTAACGTTGTCGGCCATGTTGTGCTCCTTTGGCTAGTTCAACTATCAGTAGGTGAAGGGCATACGCAATCGCCGCACATTCAGCCGGTTGACGCAACGGCGAAAGGCCGATTCGGTCGTGGCGTAGCGGATCTCGGCTGGGAAGTGGTACGGCTCGCCAAAGTGCTCCCCGCCGTAGAACTGCACGTTCTGCACCCAGACGCTCTTAGCCTTGTTGAGGGCAACCTTGACGATGCGCTTTGCCCACTTGCCCGGCTTGCGCTCCTCTGGCGGCGGCGACGATGCGCGAAACATCGGCAACCGGAACGATGTGGCGCAACTCGGCCTCCGTTAGCTTGTAGTTGTAAGTGCTCACGGCTGGTTCCCTGTTGCTGATTCGCTGTTGCTTACTCTGTTGCTTGAACAACTCAAGTATACCACAAATATGGTGATAGTCAAATAGCGGCAAGCATTTTCTTTGCCGCTGCCAGTTCCTTCCGCTTTTCGTTGACCTTCTGCTCCAGCGATTCGATTTCGTCGGCCAGCTTCTCGACTTCGCTTTCCGCTCTCGCCAGGGCGGCCTGCCGGCTCAGTTCCGGGTGCGCCGTCAAGTGCTCGGCCCATGCCTTTGCAAGGGTGGTTCTCGCGGTCTTGCGGGCCGCCAGGGTTGGTTCCAGGTATCGGTCTTTCCGACTCAAATGGGGCTCATACCAATCTTTGCCAGTCCATTGGCCGTCGATCAGGTAGCAGTGATAGCTGACGTGATAGGGGATTCCTCGAATGGTAATGAGTTCGTTTTCCGTATGCAGGAAAACGTGGTCGGCCTGCGTCATGCAGAAGTGAATGGGGCCGATCGGCGTGACCAGGTTCCCCTTTGGTTGCTCTTTCACGGCTTGCTCCTCGCGGGCATCATGCGGTTGTAGCCGGCCAGGTAGGCTTCTAGCCCCTGCCGGGCTCTTGCCGGATCATCCGGTGAGTGCGAAAGAATCGCCCGATAGATTTCGCTGATCTCCGCTTTGCTCAAAGGCGGCTGGTCAACCGGCTTCGTGGTGGTCATGGCTTGCTCCTCTTGCCGGGCTTCTTGGCGGCCTTCTCGCTGCCCGGCTTCTGGCCCCAGTAGGCTTGTGCGAAGTGCTCCGCGGTCGGCTGGAAGTCCGGGTAATACTTGCGAATCAGGTGGACCCCGGCGTGGCATTCGGGGCATCCATCGGGTCGAGGGCGTTGTCGATCGTCAGGTTGTTGGCGTGCCACCGGGCTTCCTTCTCCGGGGTGAGGTTGAAGCAGTGCTTGAAGTAGCCGAGTACCTGGAGAATCCATTCCTGGACTTCCGGCGATTCGAGGGCCGGCTTGTTGTGCTCCCAGGTTCGCAAGAGGGTCCGGGCGGCGGCCTTGGTGGCGTCGTCCAGGTACTCGCATTCGACGGCGGCTTCCAGGGACATGCTGCCCCGGTTTTCCGGCCGGCGGCGCAGGTCGGTTTCGACGCAACTCTTGTGCATCGGGTGGCCCGGTGGACAGAGAAACCCGCCCATGCCATTCCCCGCGATTCGACCCTTCTCTTTGTTCGGTACTTCACTCATTGCTGTCCTCATCCTCACGGTTGCAGTAGTCGGTCGGTTTCATCGGGGTTTCAAGGTCATCGCCCGTGTAAACACACTCCCACGGCGTAGCGCTCCGCTCTTGACCGTGGACCATTACGTTGTCGAGATCCACCACTTGACCGCTGGGGCCGTAGTGCCGGTCCTCCTCCGGGTAGTCGCCAAGATCGGCGTCGGCCACCACGATGTTGTGGCCGTACTTCTCGTCGTCCGCCAACTCGTCCAGGGCGTCGGAAACGCTGTCGGCTTCCACGGCCAGGAATAGCGGCCAGTTGGAACCGCCAATTTCGATCAGCCAGGTCTTGCCGAACCAATCACCGGGATTCAGGACTTCGGCCTCAATCGCGTTGTCGCCCAGCTTGCCGATTGCCTTGATGGTCGTCATGTCGCGGTCGCCTCGACTTCCATCATGGTGGTGTCGTCCAGTCGGCCGTACTCGGCATAGTAGGCGCAATCGGAGCAGATGCTATACTCCTGCACCTCGCCCGTGGTCGGGTTGTAGCCGGTGGCGAATTCGCGGTCTCCGCCCAGGTGTGAACCGCAACAGTCGCAAGGTTGCCAAGAGAAGTACGGTTCGTTCATGCACTCCCGGTCCGCTTTGCACTTCGGGCAGATCCCGGCGTCGTCAAACTCGACCTTGCACTCGGGACACTGGTAATGCCCGGTGGAAAGGTTGGCGATTCCTTCCCGCTGGAAGAAGTCGGCCACCGCGGCTTCGTATTCGGCGTACTCGGTCTTATTCATGTTGCGTGTTCCCTGTTGCGTCGTGACAATACAACTATACCATAACTACAGCGAAAGTCAAACAGCCGACGCAGAGTTTCCGGCTTCTTCCACGGCGGCCCAGAAGCCGACGTGAGACTCCCATTCCTCCCAGAAGGCGTCAACCAGCGGGTCGTACAGGCCGTAGTAACGCTCCTCGAATTCCAAGGGGCCGTAACGACGCGCTAGGCGGCGCGTTTGCTGCTCCACCAATTCATTGATCGGGCGGCCGTAGTAGTGCTCCCAATGGCAGGTTTGCTGCCACGAATCGCGGTGGGCCATGCCGATGTCGCCATCCTTCTCGCTGTCGAGAAGGCCGTCCAGTTCAGGGCATAACCAGTTGTCGTTCTTCGCGGCGTCACGCGCCAGCTTTCGCACGGCGGAAAAGGCACGTTGCGAGGGGTAAATCTTGCTCTTCGTCATTGTCGGTTATTCCTTGTTGCGTGGTCGTGAGCTAAGGTCAACAAGCCGGCGGCCAGCAACGGGGTGTGGAGAGCGCCGGGCCGGCAGCGGACTAGGCTTGTCGGCCCGGCTGGCGCAACAGGGGTTAGCGGTCGGTCACCGGGCCTCTTTTCTCATGCGGTAGCTGGCACGCTTGATCGGGCGCGGGTTGTAGCCTCGCTGCCGTAACTCTTCCAGGAGCGGGGCGGCCTCTGCCTCAGTCGCCGGGCGGCTCTTGCTGAGGCAAAGGTTGTAGTCCGCGCTGGCGTGCTGGCCGACGTGCTGGTAGCTGGTCACGTAATGGCCAAACGCGGGAATCGTGGGGAAGAGGGCGAAAACGTCGTTGGCGTCACTCTTCCAGACGCGGATGACAACGGGGTCGGTGACAGTCGTGGTTTCGGTCGTGGTCTGGCTCATGGTTGCGTGCTCCCTGTTGCGTGTTGCGTGTCGCCTTGCGTGTCGGCTACAACCGTGGCGCGCTTTACGTTCCGGCTCAGCTTCGTGACACAAACCACGCAACCCCGCGAGGTCTGTTGGTTCACATAGGTTTCCGGCCGGTCCGGGTCCATACGGGTCTGCCATTGGAGCACAAGCCCGTTGCCGCCGATCAGGCGGCGGCCGGCAAAGTCAAATCGCCCTTTGCCGAATTCCTTGGCGACTTCGCGGCAAAGGCAGCTATGGGCCTCTCGCAAGCGTTGTCGGAGGGCGGTCCTGTTGGCGGCCAGTTTCAGGGCGGCCTCTTCAAGGGGGCTCTTGCATTCGTCTTGCAGGACCGTGAATTCCTGATCCGGGGAGCAAAACACGATGGTCACGGCGTCGGTAAATGCCATCCGCCAAAGGCCGTTCCTGAAGTGGGCGCTGCTCTGGATTGTCCTGACGCCCCGATCCGTCTTAATCCTTGCGCCCTGGGTCAGGTCTTTTGCTTTCATGGCTTGCTCCATGTTTCCTGTTGCGTGTAACACATGCCAAACACCATGAGTGTGGCGATACTCAAGCAGGGACTGCCGGGTCTGCCGGAGTTTCCAGGAGATTTCCATCGGAGTCGGTTGCCCGGCTGTCGATCCAGCGGTCGAAAGCCTCTTGGCATCCTCCGCAAGCATAGACCTTGCGCTCACGGCCGTTGTCGGCCTTTACGGTGACGTAGGCGTGGTGCTTCTTCACGTTAATCGTCTGGCCGCAGATGATGCACTTCATAGGTTTGCCTATTGGAGGAGCCGGGCCGACACGCTACCAGCTTGCCAGCCCGGAGAGACCACAGAAACGAGTTTGGAAGAGCCGGGCGGCCCGAAGGCTTCACGGACCGCCCGGCAAACGCAACAGGGTGTACGGTGGCCGATGTTAGATTTCGTCCGGCCCGGAGACTTCCGCATTGTTCCAGCCAACCCCGTGCTGGCACTTGAACCAAAGTGCCAAGTCGGCCGGGTCGGCAAGGTTGAAGTCCACCACGGCCCGCGCCTCGCCGTAGCGCGTTTCATCGCGGGGCGTTTTGCCGGCCTTGGCAGCTTCACTCAAATGGTAGGCGGCGGCCTTGTCGCTTCGATCGAAGCGAATGCGGCCGGTGACGTGAAGACCACGCGCGGCGGCCTCTTCCAGTCCGGTGGCGGCGTTTCCCAGGGCCTTGCGGTAGGCGCGGATGTAGCTTTCCGGCGTCGTCTGTCGGCCGTGCAGCTTCGTCATCCCGCCGGAGCAGCCGGCCGCGAATCGGCAGCAGTTGCCGATCACACCCCAGTCGGGTCCGATGCACGTTGCGCCCCAGCTTCGTGCCCGGCGGTTGCGCATGTCCTTGACGTTGTTGTCGCCGCCCAATTCCAGGACGAGGTAGACATCCTCATAGTGGCCGATGGCCTCCTTCGGAAAACGGATGGCCTCGATTCGATCGACGATGTGCGTGCTCATGTTGCGTGTTCCCTGTTGCCCGATACTAGACTATACACCAATTCTGGAGAAAGTCAATCTGGAATTTCTAACACCCTGCGGGCAAGAGCCGGACGAAGTTGCCGGCGGCGTCCACTTCCACATCGCGCCATACATCGGTTTCTTCACGGCTTTCCGGGTGATAGAGCGTTTCGCATTCCCCGGCCAGTTCCGCCGTTTCTGCCGGGACTCCGGCGGTCCCGTCCGACCAGCGGTTGGTTACGGTGCCGTTCCGTTGGACGATGATGTCTTCTTCGATACCGTGCTCCTCGGCGTACTCGTAAGGCACGTCGGCCAGTAGCTCATCGTAGGACTTGCACTTGACAGGGTTCGCCAATTCGCTTTCCGAAAAGGCCCAGCGCTCGGTTATCATGGTGGTTGTTTTCCTTGCGGCCAGGGCGTGTCTTCTTTTCGTGGCCCGATTGGTCGGAAACCGTTCGCTTCGGGCAGGTAGGCCCAGAGGTAGGTCTGGCCGACGTGTGCCATCACGTCTTCAATCTGCAATTCTTTGGCGTCGATCTGCGCCAGGGCGCGCAGCCTTGCCTCTCGGAAGGTCGAGAAGGAGTCCCGCAGCCCAAATTTGGGGTGAAAGACCCGGAACCTGCAATCGACTGTTTTCATGGTGCGCTCTTACGTTGGATAACCCGGCGAAAGTGATAGTGGTTTTCGACCGGGAATTGCCGATCGTGGGACAGGTCCCGGTACTTGTTGTACAGCTCATTGCCGATTTGCATATTGAGCCGGGGGCGCAGGGCGGCCCATAGCTCTTCTTCCGTTATGCCGGTGTCGATCAACCGTGCCGCCAGGTCGGCAACCGGGTCGGACCGTTCAATGGTGGCCAAGTTGGCAAGCGCGGTGGCCAGGATAGGCTTGTGCCGGGCATCTTCGATGCTGTTGGCTTCCGTGCGCAGGGCGACGGCTCTATCCCAATTGATGTTGGCCGTTCTTGTGCGGCCGACGAGGAATAGGGCATCGGCCTCCTTGTCCAGGGCATGGGCGGCTGCGCGTAGGGCGGCGGGGTCCATGTCGCTTGCCGTGCTCTTGGTGCCTTTGGCGGTCTTGGTGCCCTTGGTGCTTTTGCCGGCCACTAGATACCCTCCGGCTGGTAGGCCATTCCGACTCTTGCGCCGTCGCGGTCGCGGACCTCCCGGAAGCCCGGGGCGTCCACCCAGACACGGGTGCCGTAGCCGATGATTGTGCCGTCGTTCACCTGCCGTAGGACGGGCTGGTCGTGCTCCACAAATGCCTTGCTGATTCCCGGGGAGAAGCCCCGTAGGACCGGCGTCTGGCCGGTAGTCAAGGTCACGCGCTCACCGAATCGAATCATGGCTTGGCTCCTTGGTAGTGGGGAGTGCTCCCTAGATGAAAACCTCCTCCAAGCAGCACTCGATGACGGCCCGCTCCCCGGCGTCCAAAGGCCGTACAAGATCGGCCTTGCCGTCACCCCAGTAGCAGCTAACGAAGTCGTACCCGTGGAAATTCGGCGTCTCGAACCCTACGCCAGGGCCGGCGTCGATCCATCGGTCCACGGTGCCGATGCTCAAGCTGTTCAGGTAGTCGATGGCGCCGGGGAGATTGTCAAGGGGCCGGTAGTCGCCGTCGTCACCGATGCGTATCCAAAGTTTCATGGCGGATCTCGTTGCTGATTCAGGCTGGCGTCATCATGGTGCTGATCCTGTTGCTTGTTGCTAGAGTGGCAGGCGGTACTCATTGCCTTGACCGTGGTTGGCGACGGCGAACGTAGCCTCCGGCCCTAGCAAGGCGGCCAGTTCGACCGTTACCTCCTGCTGCCGGTTGCGGCTGGCGTTCTGCTGTTCGGCCCGCTTCAGTTGCTCGGCATAGGCGGCCAGATACCACGGCAAGAACCGCCGCTCGATTTCGGCGGCAATTGTCTCTGGCGGCCGGTTGCGGGCGATGGTGATGTGCAACGGCTTGTCGGGCCGGTGTTGCTGGTGGTCGCTGTCGGTAGGCCACATTCCGCTGATGCAAAGGCGGCCCTTGGCTTGCGTGGCGTTGACATGGATACCCCGGCCTACGCCGTCGATCAGCACGGCGCACCAAGTATGATCGGCGTACTTCGGGTCAAGCTGCCAGCCGGCCAGGTGCTTCAGCACTTCGGTCAGTTCGGCATCAAGTTGTTGCTTCTCGGTCATAAGTCATATCCCTTGTCCCGGTAGTGCTCTTGCCAAAGGTACGTTACCTCATTGCTGCCAAGGCCCGCTTCCGCTTCGGCAACCGACTCCTTGACGTATTCCACGCCCACGGCGGTCAACTCGCTAAACAGGTAGCCTACCTTCTCGCCGCTTGGCAGCGTGACGGCGTTTATACACTCTTCCCCGGCGGCGCAATGTTGCGGGGTATCCGATTCGTCATCGTCGCCTGCGCGCTTGGGGTACTCATCGCTGTCGAAGGTCCATTCGTCGTCGGGGTCCGCCGGGGCATTGCCTTCTCGTTTCAAGCGTCTGCAAATGGCCCGGCCGCAATCATCGCACCACACGTCGGCCAGATAGATGTAGCTCACGGTCGGTTGCTCCCGGTTGGCTGGTCAAGCCGTGCGGTTGGCGATTGCATCGACGGCAGTTTCAATTCCCTCAACGTAGGCCAGCGATTCCACATCCACGCCGGCGCAGGCGTGGGCGAGAATCATCGCTTCAAGGCCGTCGATAGCCGCGTTGTACAGCCGATTGGTGGCCGTCTCGGGGTCGTGCAGGTCACTGATAATGGAGCCGCTACCCGGCTCTTCCACCCCGTTCTCTCTCGCCAACGTCAAGGTGATTCCGTAGCACGGGAGTTGAATCTTGCGGGCACCCGTTCGGGCAGAATCGGCCGGCTGTGTCAGGTCCAGCCCGGCCGCCTTCAGCGCCGCTTCAGTTTCCGTGCCGGCAAGTTGCTCCAGCGGCTCCACGGCGCATTCAGCCACGTGCGCTAGTTGCGTGCCGCCGCGCTCATCGGGAATCTCGACAATGCCGTTGTCGGATGGATCACATCCTTCCGTGTCCCAATCCACGAGCGCCACCGTAATTGCCGGGTCCGAACCGAACACTTCTTGCACAAGGCCGCCACCCATATTCAAGACTACCTTCGGTGCCGGTGTCGCAACCGTTTCCTTGGCGACGAAGAACTCGCCGATGGTCGGGTTGCCGTACTCGTCCATGACCTCCGGTATGGAAAGGGCAGTCTCCAGGAGCCGGTCCATCGCGCACGCCAAGCCTTCCGGGTCGGTCTTTCGCGGATTGTATTCGACCTCGACGGTCAACGCGGTCTTCTTGGTCTTCTTGGTCTTTGCCATTTGATCCTCTAGGGTTGGGTCGCTGTTGAGAAGCCGCGTCAGACCTCTTCTATGCTGCGGATGGACGGAATCACTGTGTTGCCCACCGACACGCCCAGTTTTCGTAGAGCCTCAGCAAGTTCTGGGTACTCATCGGTGGGCAGGCCGAAGTCTTCGGCGACCTCGATGTAATCCATGCTCTGGCACACTGGCTCTGCTTCACCTTGGAACAGCTTGGCAATAGCCTCGGCTTCACTGGTCGCTTCGACTCGGTACTTCATCGTATGAAGTTCGTATTGTTCAATCTCGTAAGTCAGAGTCTTCTTCATGTCTGAGCGTCCCCTGTGCTTGAATTGCGATCGTCCTGGATCAGGCGGGCGTAATCCGCTTCGTCCAGCTCGTGCGTTTCGTAGGGAAGATTCTCCAGGTAGGTGGCGTCAACAGAAACGTGGCAATACCCGCCATTGGCGCGCCAAATTGCCAGCGACAGCCGCTCGGTAAACTCCTCTTCGGTTTCGCCTCCGCATAGCGAGTTCTGCCCGGATGCGTGCATCGTTGCTGCGTCGTCGTCGCCAGCAAACCACCAGTCGTCAAATGCCCACTCCTGTTCTGCCGCCGCTTGGATTTCGGCCACCTTCGCCCGGTCGTGGCCGGACACCTCTACGCTCATTTCGTAGAATCTGCTCATGCTGCCGCTTCCTTCCCGCCGAAGGCTGCCCGCTGTTCTTCGATGAAGTCGTAGGCGTTTTGCCAACGGATCGTGTCGGCCGTGACAAACACCGCCCCACCACCAAACTCGCCCACGCGGGGTTTCGAGCACGTGGCGGAATAGGTAAGCGACCAGCACTGGTCGGGCCGGAACTGCTTGAGGAACTTCTGCACCAGCCAAGCAACGTTGCTAACGTCGCCCCAGGTTTCGGCGTACAACCACAAGTGGCGGCCCCAGCCTCCCGTATCGGGATCGTCATGGAAGTTGAACTCGAAGCCCAACGCATCCCATTCGGCATCGTGGTCCGGCTTGTCACGCAAGAAGCGAACGCCGGACCAATCCGTATCCTTGTCGGCCAGTTCGGCGGGTACGGCATCTTCGGGGTATTCCTTCTCCCCGAACACGCGGATGGATTGAAGCTGGTCCTTCAGCCACGCCTCTTCCTGCTCGGTAAGGTTCGCAATGACTTCCGAGAACTGCAAGTAGTTGTCTGCCACGGTCATTCTCCTTCTCTTGTTTGGCCTTCGATTAACTCGTCAAGTTGCTGCTCGGTATGCTGCACGCCCATCCCATCGACCAGGTATCTGATCTGATCTTCCAACCCGCCGTTGTTTACGTCGGCGGCGATACTGGCCGCGAACTCATGGACGATTTCGTCCAGCTCTTCTGGCTCCAGTCCGGCGGCGTCCACTTTGTCCACCAGTCGTTCGATCTGCTCTTCGGAAGCGGCAGTCTCCGGCTGCTCGTCGGCTTGCTTATGCGCCACGGCCTTGGTCATGGCGGTGCGCAATCGTGTCCAGCACTTTGCCTCCCAGCCGCCCATTGTGTCGGCCCAGTTCAGTAATTCCTTACCGATCTCCAGCAACTCGGCCGTCAGGTTCTCGTTGTCTGCGCCGGCGGGCTGAAGATCCATGTCGCAATCGCAGTGTTCACAGACTGGCCCGCCGTGCTCGGCCAGCCAGTCGTAAGCGATTTCCAGAGAGAGTCCGCATTGCGGGCATTTCCAGGTCCGGGCTACGCTCATCGGCGGTGTCCTTTCTTCTCCGTTTTCCTCTTGAGGAAGTCGGCCTGATGGCAGACAGGGTGCATCGCTCTGACGGCCATCTTGGCTTTCTCGATGTGCGTGAAGGCGTTGGCAAAATGACAGTCGTATTCTTCCAACGGCATGAATGGCGGCGGCCTCTTCAGCCGGGCTTGCAGCACGGCGCGGCTGGCCTTCAAGTCGGCGGCCAGCGATGCAAGCTGTGCGCCGACGGAATCCAGCTCGGCCAGGATTCGATCTTTCGCGTAGATCACGGGGGCATTCCTTCCGGTAAGGGGATCAACCATCGACAATCTCAAAGGGCGGCAGCGCCGGCAGCGTGGGCGGCACGAGCTTGTCCAGCTTGCCGGCCAACCCTTTCCAGGCCCGTACCTGCGCGTCAAGCGGACGCCTGGACCGTTGCAGTTTTGCCATGCTCTCAAGAATAGGAACCAGCTCACTCTTGCAAACCAGCGGCTCGCCGCTGTCCGTGGTCATGGTTTGGATTTCCTCGCCCAGGTCCGGCCGAAACTCCACGAGTTCCGGCAGGTATTCGTACTTCCCGGACGAATGCCGCTTGAATGGGATGTTGTGCTCCCGCAACCAGCCTTCCAACTCCTCAAACTCACCCCATGCCGCTTCGCACTCGGCGAAGTGGAGCAGACCGCTTTCGTCACGGGCGCTCAGGATGCTTTGCTCCGATGTGGAGTCAAAGGGAGTTTCGTCCCAATCCAGCCGCAAGTCGGAAATGGGGAACTCGTCCAAGAGACTGCGGGGCAGTTTGCCCCCAATCCAGATTTCTGCGGGCATTCGGTCGGCCATAAGAGTTGCTCCAATGTGTCAGTCGTGTTCAGCTAGATGTAAACCTCTACCAATCCCTCTTCCGCTTCCATGCGCTCGTCGGCGTCAAGATGCGCGGTCAAGTTGGCATCATCGTCGCCCCAGAAGAGAGAAACGAAATCGTACCCGTGGTAGTTGACGGTTTCGATACCGACGCCCATGCCGCCCTCAACCCAGCCGGTCACTTCCCCCGGCCTTCAATTCGTTGAGGTAATCGAGGGCATCGTCAAGGCAGTCGAAAGATTCGTACTCCCCCATATCCCCAAAGCGCACCCATACGAGCAGCTTCGCGTATCCCCACGGGCGAAGGTTTTGCCGGCTTCTTTCCGGGCCGCGTCGATGTTCGGATATTGGTGCGCGTCGGGGTACGCTTCGCTCCAGGTTTGCCCTGTCCAGAAAAGTCCGGTGCCTCCCACGTTGGCGGCAATGACCACGGGCGTGTTTCGGTGACCCATAGCTCTTACTCCTCAGCAGTTGGACTTGTAGGGACCGGAGATAATGCCGTCGTCATTGACGTAAAGGTCGTATTCTCCCAGACTCCCAGCGGCCTTAGTCAGGCGCTGGCCGGTTTCCTCCGGCAGGCAGTCGTTGCGGTCCCAAAAGCCGCAACCGTGCCCGTTGCGCGTCAACCAGAAATCATGGCCGCCCAGCTCGGCAGCGGACCACCTCGGATGGCTGTAGAGGGCCAGATCGGCGGCATTCTCCTCCTGAAACTTTCGGCAGTCGGCCTCCATTTCGGCAATGGTGTCCGGGTGAATGTCGTCAATCGTATAGTTGGAATCGAGCGGCTCGCCCCCGGCAGGGGTCGATTCGTCGGTCGTGCTCCACAAGGCCGCTTCGATGTAGGCCAGCGTGAAGTCGTCAAGCTGAATCGCGGTTGTCATGCCTGTAGATCCCTGTTGCGCGTCGCGGTTGCAAGTACACTGTACCATAACTATGATGAAAGTCAAGCCGCTAGGCGATGATTTTTGCGGGCTGGCCGGCAGGTTGCACGGCCATCTTGCGCTTGCGTGGCATCATGGCATAAATCCGGCCGTTGATGCTGCGTACCCTCAAGTGAACGGGGACCGCGCCACCTGGCGGGGAGTCGCACATCAATTCGATGTCCTTGCCCCGGGCAAAGGCTTCCGCGATCATGATTTGGCCCAGGGGCAAGTAGCCGGCGGCAGTCAGCTTGTCGCTAAGGTGGTATTCGTACACGATGTGCTCCCTGTTGCGTGGAATTATTTCTGCGCTTGCCGGGCGGCGTGCCCGGCTGCTTGCCGTGCTGCCTGCCGGGCCGCACGGTGCGATTCGAGGGTCAGGTCGTCGTCGGCAAGTTGCGGCAGGGCCTTGTGGTCGAACCACCCCCGGGCCGCCGTTTCCGGGGATACCTCTTGCTGGTAACCTTGTCGAATGCTGCTGGCCATGAGTGGTCCCCACGCCGGGTGCAGGTAGAAGAAACGCGCGAGGCCGCCGGCACTGCCAAAGAGGGCCTTGATTGTGGTCCGGTAGCGGGTCTTGTATACGGTGAAGGTCATACGATCTCGATTCGGTTGAGGTCCGGGTGATTGCTTGGCTCGCCGGCTTTCAGTTTCGCTTCGTTTGCCGGCATGGCTGCGTGTTCCCTGCTGCCTTCTCTCTTGCGTCGCCCGCTATTCAAGAATACCATAAAGGTGTAGAAAGTCAAACTATTTCTGGCGGCGTTTTGATTATCTTCATATTTGTGGTATTATGGATACGACATGAACTCGGCAATGCTTCCGATCTTCGATCGTGAAGTCTATCGCAGTCTGTCCCGGCTCCTTGATGAGGGGCAAGGCAACGTGCGACTGGGCGACATTTGCGCAACCTACAGCCCGCCCGTATCTGGGGCGATGGTGTGGACCGCCTTGCGCCGATTGATAGAGGCCAGTCAACTGAGGCCGGTAATCTGGCACAACGTCGTCAACCTGCGGCGCTTGGTCTTTTGGCCGGTCGGTGCGACACCCAGGGCAGTGCCGGTCCCCAAGGAGAGCGTGCCCGGGAGATGGGTCCGAATTCAGGCGCTCTAACCGTGAGCGAAAAAGCCCAAACTTTCAATTTCCGGTTTCGGATCTTGGGACCCCAGGGTCGGACTGCCAGACGATCGACCGGCCGCTCGGGCCTGCGGCAATAGAAAAGCGGCCGGAACCTATTAGGGTCTCGGCCGCTTTCTCCGCAGTGCCCTGGTAGCCGTACCCTTCCGCTGCCGTCACCAGAGACTCAAGGATTACGGCGTTACCGCCTATGGCCAGCAAGCGTTCGCGGAAGGCGAGTTCCAGCAGACGAAGATCGGTCTCGACCTGCGTGCTGCTTGAATCCTGCAAGTTGATCTGGTCGCTGGCGTTAACGCACAAAACACGGTTTACCGATGGTTTCATGCTCGGCTCGCCTAGCTTGGGAGTTGGGCGTTGGGCCGGGCATTAGAGCCAGTTGCCAGACCCTCCAGCTACGGGGCACCTGTCTCCATCTATTCTATCGTCCTGGTGACTCTACGGGGCGTATGGAATCTGCGGGTTGGTACTGCAATCCCAGCCTGTTGGCCTGTTAATCCCTGCGGGCTGTGCCGGTTAGGTAAAATCCAACGACTAGCGGAATTGGCAGGGCCAGCGGAAGGGCCAGCGGCCAAATCACTGGGAGGCTCACTGGCTGGATCACGAGTTCGCTTGGCACGCCGCCTGATTCTCCCTGGCGCTTTCCTAGCGCGCCTGGCGCTGAAGGCGATTGGGGCCTCCCGGGTCCTTCGTGGGTCCTAGCCCATCCCTACTTCAGGCCGACCTCCTCTTGGTGAACGTGACGATGATCTCTTCGTCTTCGGCCACGGGTCCGAGGGCCTGGATGATACCCGAAGGTATCCCAGTACGCCCGGCGGGATTCCGGCGTCGCGCAGATGTCAACGATATGCTGGTGGGCGGCCTTCTTCTCGTTGAAGACGCCGACGATCTTCTGGCATCTGCCGGAAACGACCTCTTCGCAGTATTGGACCAGGTAGACCTTCCTCGGGTCGCTGGTAGGGGTGCTGGGATCGGCGGCCCGCAACAAAGACTGGGCAAAGGTCCGGCCGCCGGCCGACTTCAGGTAGTCGGGCAGGTTCCGTTCAACGGTCCAGCACAGGTCGCAGCGTTTGGTGCCGGAATAGGGAGTTGCCTTGCCGCAGGTCTCACAGGGTACGTAGCTCATAGGATCATTTGACTGTACAACGAATGTGGTGCAAGTCACGCTGCTTCTAACTTGCCGTCTTCAGTCCCGGCGTTTTCCGCTTGGTCGGCTCGACCCGTAACTGGCATTCGACCTTCTGGAGGGCTGAGACATATTTGCCCTGGACTTCGAGCCTCCGGTAGTGCTCCTGCCGCTCAGTCTCCGACAGGTTGGTGTCATCCACTTCTAGGTTGCGGCGATGGCTGAGAAAGAGTTGGTGGCGCGCAAGATCGCTGCGACGAGGATTGTAGACCGCTGCCTCGGAGTCTGTGAGGATTCGTAGGCCGTTCGCCTCAGCCTTGAGGGTCGCCGGCCGGCCCAGGGATCGCAGGCTCTTTTCGATCTGTCCCTTGAGACCCATGAGGGCAAACTGGTACGCGGGTGTGCTCTGGACTGTGTTAGTGATCTCTTCGATCTCGGTGGGCGAGATGTAGTCGCCCTTGCTGAGTTGCTCGGTGAGCATGAGTGAAATCCTCCTATTACGTGGACAGGTTTCGACGAGAAAGCCTCTTCTTGCAAAGGGGCTTTGTCGCGGGAACCTCACCGCGCCCTACCATAGCAGACCTTAGTCGTTGTGACATAATGCACCATTCCTTTCGTAACAGTGTGTTTCTCCCGTGTTTTGCGGGCTAGAAGAGCTTTAACTGGCTGGGATCGGCTGGTAGCGGTCTGGGTAAACTGAGTTGAACACGGCGAACGGCTTCTTGGACTTCCGGCAGGGAGAGATCGCTTTTGCGGATCACGAAGGGGAAGGCGGGAGCGGGTTGGTCTGCCGGCAAGATGCCTTCCTGCACCAACCGATGCACGCTCATCGTGCTGATGCCTAAAGCCCGGGCCGCTTCCTCGCCGGTGAGCAATCCTTGCGACTCCTTCTGCGCGGCGTCGAAGGCCGCGATGCCATGGCGTTGCCGGAACTGTCGCACCGACGCCGCGGTCCAGGTCCCCGCGCCGCATCGCACGCCGTTGCGGTTCAAGGCATGCGCGATCCCCGCGTCGTCGCATACCGCACGCAGCACCCCGATCACCAACTTCGCTTCCGCCGCATGCCCGCGCCAGGACGCCCCACCCGCGGAACTGTCAGCGGCGTGTGATGACCGCCTGTCCAGTGAATCCAAAGTTCCACCGTGTCACGCGACTCGCCCGGCTGAACGATCACCTCCTCAACCAACAGCCGCACGATCTGCTTCTTGAGCGTCACGTCCGTCTGGGGCGCCTCCCACACGCTTTCCAGACGCTCGCCCAACGACCTCAAGCGGCGCACCTCCGCCTCGCTCAGCGGCGCATGCCGGCGCTGCTGAAATTCCTCCAGACGCAGGCGCCGCCGACACCTGCGCCAACGCTGTATTCCAGCGTTGCTCCAGCTCCGCGGCCACCAGCCGGTTCTCCGGCTCAACGCGGTCGTACTGTCGTCGCGCCCGCTCCACTTCGTACTCGCGTTGCTTCAACTCGTCGGCGAGGCGTTGCTGCTGGTGGCGGTACTCTCGCTCACCCCATTCGGCGGCGCGTTGCGCCGCTTCGATCCCCGCGGGCTGAAGAACCTCCATCAGCACCTGCGAAAACAGCGGCTCGATCCGCCGCCCGGAAAGCGACAACCGCTCGCAGCGCCGTTCGCGTCCTCTCCATCCGTCGCGGCAAACGTAACGCGGTGCTCCCGAGCGATCGTAATGCACGGCCAGCCGCCGGCCGCAGCGGCCACAGCGCAACAGCCCGGCCAACAACGCCGCGCCCTCGCGGGGAGCTGCTTGCGAGGCATCGCCCTTCATCGTCGCATTCCCTTGGATCTTGGCCACGTTCCGCTGGTGCTGTTCCCAGCTAATATACGCGGGGAAGCGGCCCTGTTCCAGCACCTGCCATTGATCGGGCGGCACCAGGCGACGGCGACGCACCCCTTCGCCTTCCTCGTTCCGCCGCACGATGGTCCGCGTGCGACCGATCACGTAGGCCCCCGTGTACGCCGGATTCTTCAGCATCCAGAGCAAACGGCTGTAATTGGCCGGCAGCCACTGGACGTTGTACGGATCGTCGCCGTGGGCCACATAGGGCAGTAGCTCCTCGTGGTCCAAGTACCACTGGCAGAGCTTCATCACACTGGGCACCTGCTCGAATCTCTGGAACATCCGGTCGAGGCTGTGTTGCACGCGCCGGTGGGGGTGTTTCTCCAGTTGGGGATGTTTGTCCGCCCCCTGGCCCCGGACCTCCACGTACCCCGTAGCGACGTTGGGGAACATCTCCCCGCGCCGGGCCTTCTCCCACCAACACGTCTGCATGCGTTGCCGGAGCAACCCCAGTTCGTATTCGGCCAATACGCCTTCGATGCCCAGGATGACGCGGTCGTGCGGATCGTTGGGGTCGTAGATTTTCTGCTCGTCGGCCAGCAGAACGTTGGCGAAGATGCAGTCGCGCAACAGCAGTTGCCAGGCGGCGTTGTCGCGTGCCCAGCGCGAGACTTCCACGGCCAGGATAATGCCGACTTGTCCGGCGAGGACTTTCTCCGCGAGTTGGTGATAGGCGCCTCGGCCATGGGTGGAACTGCCTGATTTCGCGCCCTCCTCGAAGACGAAAATGCGCTCGTCGGGCCATCCCAGTTGCCGGGCGCACTGCTTCAAGGCACGTTGTCGCCGCGTGCTCTCCTGGTTGTTGCGGACTTGGCCGGGACCGCTTTGTCGCACGTAGGCGCCGGCCAGACGTTGAAGATGGTGGGCTTGGATCTTTTCGTTCATGTCGGATTTCCTTTCCTGAGGGTCCACTCCTGGCCAATGCAGCCAGCGGTCGATTGAAGGTGTCGTAACAGGAGCAGCCCCAGGCAATCGAGGACTTGTTCCTGGGTCGCTTCATCAAGCCGGTTCCAGACGTCGGGTTCGGCGTGGAACAACGGAAGGGGATGGCCCCGGGAGCATGGTCGTGTGTTCATCTACGATCTCCTGAACGTTGGAAGCGGACTTTCCTGGATTCAGGAGTCGAGTATCGCTGAGGGATCTCGCCGGTCAATCGCGGTCAACAGATCATCCAGTTGACGCAACGCTTGGCAGGAAGCCAACGGCTGCCATCCAAAGGTGAGCAGCGCACAGCGCGCCGCATCGGTCATCCAGGACGGCAAGCAGCGCCGATCCCCAGAGGCTTCCACGAGCAGTTGCCCCTTCCGCCCCTTGGCGTCGAGTTGGATGGCGCGCACCTCTTCGCCGAAAAGCGGGTGCAGAAGGTACTCGATTCTGACGACGCCCGGATAGCGGGCATTATCCGACAGCGGCTTTACCCAACCAGACCCCAGATTCACTGGAGGAAGCCGCCTCTTGCGAAGCGGCTTCGTTCAGGGAACCTCACCCAACCGAACCTTACCAAACCCAACCTTCCCTTACCTTCCCTTACCTGACCGCACCAGACCAAAGGATTCACTGGAGGAAGCCGCCTCCTGCGAAGCGGCTTCGTTCAGGGAACCACACCATACCTGACCCGACCACACCGAACCCGGCCAAACCCGACCTCACCACAGATTCACTGGAGGAAGCCGCCTCTTCCGAAGCGGCTTCGTTCAGGGAACCCGACCCTACCGAACCGTACCCGACCCTACCGAACCTTAAGCTGCGGAATGGGACAGGATCTCGAAACGGCCGAAGCGGGGCCGCCCGTCGCCGAAGCCGGCCACGCGCCCGGCGGTCTCCACGAAGTCGATGACCTCCTGGGCGTTGAGCATGTCGTCCAAGAAGCTGACAGCGAATTTGCACTCCCAGGTCTTGAACATCGGGCGTGTCCGCATCACGCGGCTCTGCCCGACAGCCACGCCGGCCACGTAGCGGAAGCGTTCGTCATCACGCAAGGTCTCGGGCGTTTTGGGGCCGTCGTAGAGCAGGGGGAAGTTGCCGTCCACGATGATCGCCGACTTAGCGTCCTTCCCCTGCTTCGTCTTCTTGGCCCCGGACACGATACTCCCTTCGATGACCTCACCCGGCAGCACCGCCCGGCCCTCCTCGTTGACGTAGAGGGAACCCAGGAACTCCAGGTTCGCCAACTGCGCGTAGTCTTCGTCGGTCTTCTTGCGCTTGCTAGTGATCGTCTTCATCGCCTTGGACCACTTATTCAGGGGATTGGCGAGCTGGCCGTTGTGCATCAACAGCGGAGCGACACCGCGGACATGGAACTCGATCGTCTGGTAACTCATGCGTGCTTCACCTTACCTTAGAGTCTTGCAACGAGCGACATGCTCAATGCTTGTTAAACTATACTACGATGGTGGAGGAAGTCACACTATTTTGCCTTAATCCATGTGGTCCATGCGGTCGTTCTTGTAGACGCCGGTAACCAGCAGCGTGCAGCCCCACCCGATGATCTTCTTCGGCTTGTTGACCTTGACACTATCCAGGTCGTGCCATCGCGCGATCAATTCCCCATCGGGCAACCAAGTCCGACGGAAGGAGGCCGGGTCCTCGAAAATGATGCGGTTCTCGTCGTAGCCGATGGCCACAACCCAATGCCCCTGGTCCCACATCTGGTCCCAGGGGATCTTGGTGTCCTCGGGATACGCCTGAAGGGTAATCATGGTGGGGTGTCCGGCGTCGATGGCCCGCCGCAGGTCGTTGGGTGTCATGCCTTCGCCGGCCTTGACGGGTTGACCATAATAGCCCAGGACAAAGCGCACATGCTCGGTGTCAGTGCCGTCGGCCTCGGTCGTCTTTGCCAGCCTGATGATACGGTCCTCGCGGGGCTCGATGCCGGCGAAAACGAGCATGGACAGCAGACTATTTGCGCCGCAGTCGAAATCGTAGACCTGTCGGGTTTCGGGGTACTCAAGAATCTTCATGGCTTCTCCGTTATGACGTTGAGCACGGCACGATCTCCGTGAAGCTCTAATGCCCGCTTGTTGTACGCACGGGCGGCTGCCACTCGCCCTTGCTCGGTGCCTGGGAAATACCCGATGTGTTCTAGTTGATTATCATGGCCAATTTGGGCGCGCCACTGAGATTGCCGATACCAATACACGCCAATGAATCCGCTAGTATTGTTCACCAGCCTGCCACGGTTGTAGATGCTCTGGGCAGTAGTGGCAGCCCGGAGATTGCTGCGGCGGCAATCCAGCCCGTCGCGGTTCTTATGATCGACTATGCCCCGGATGCCCATCCGCGCTGCAATGACTCGATGTAGCTTTTGCCTTGTGCTGCTTCTGCCTCGGACTGCATAGAAGGTTTTTCTGTCCTTCCCTGCACACCACTTCAGGTTAGCAAGGTCCGCGTCGATCTCATCGACAACGGCAATCTTGCCTTGGGTCAAGGGGATGTTCATTTGTCGCTAATCAGGATGCCGTTGAGGTGGTCCAATTCGTGCTGGATCACGATCGCCCGGCCGGCGGCATACTGCCGGCCATCGGCCAGGACGATCTTGTGGTGGCGGCCCATGACCCGCGAGACGCCGGGTACTGACAGACAGCCCTCATCGACCGTGCATGGTATGGCCGCCCGCTCGATCTTCGGATTCACAAAGACCTCGCCCCAACTGGTGACGAAGAGCCGGGCGTCGATGCCCACCTGCGGGGCTGCTAGACCCAGGCCACCGGCCTCCTTCATCAGGGTGAACATCTCCTGAATCACGCCGAAGTCCAGCACGAAGTCCGGCCGGCAGATGGTCCTCAGCATCGGGTGCGGGGCCTTGACGATGGTCAGCACGATTTGCTCCGCCCGCTGGCGAAGAACCGGGCGGCGGTTTGGCTGTGGATGTCTTCCATACATCAAGAGTTGCAAAATGCGGCCAACTGGTTTTGAGATTCTCAAGAAATGAAAGGAGCCGCTCGCAGCGGCTTCTTTCATTGGCTCACAAAGGGCTCAGCGGAGACCGTGATACTCCCAGAGGAGACGCAGTAGCATTTCCCCGTGGCAGGGAAGCGGACGGCAGTGGCAGCCGAGGATCTTTCCCGCTAGTTCCGGGAGAGCGGCGATCAGATCGGGCCGACGCCGCAGATTTGCTTCGCTCATCTTGATGACTTGCTCGCGCGTGCAGCCATCGGCGATCGGGAAGGGGTTTCCCCACTTACTCCCGCGGCCGATGAACACGTCGTACTTGCCGGTCTCGCGGATGTTGACGATGCGGCCCTCGCACCATTCCGGGCACCAGCCTGCATGTCTCAATTGTCCCATGTTGATCTCATGCGATGGCCGCTTCCAGCCTGATGCTGGTCATGCCTTGCAGTTCGACGATGCCTCGGTTTAGGCGGCCTTGGAATTCGCCCGGGGTGATGCCCAGCTTGGCAGCGCCCTCGCGCCGGCTGAAGCCCTTCAAGGTCAGGTGAATTGCCTCCTGTTCCTGCGGGGGCAGGCGTCGGACCATCCCTTGGACTCGCTCGGCGATTTCGTGCTGGCCCGCCTCGACGGATGGATTATCCTTGCTGGCGGGGTGGGCATTCGCGGAAGGCATGTCTTCCAGCGTTCTCTGTCGCTTCTTGGCAGTCTCGCGGCGAAGAGCGCGGAAGACGTGGCTTTCGGCAGATTGGAGGAGCCAGGCCCGTAACGAGAAGTTGTTGAAGCAAGGGTGAGCTGTGGAGAGCAGTTCGGTGAAGACCTTCTGGCTGAAGTCGTCGATTTCGTCGTGGCGCTCGGGAAAAAGCAGGCTTCCCAGGAATCGCCGCACATCTTCCCTGCGGCGGTTGTAGATGATTTCAAAATAGGACTGGTCGCCGCTGGTCCTGTAGAGGGAAAAGAGTTCCTCATCGCTGAGGCTCGTTGTGCCAGGGGTCTCACACATCGCGTTGTCTCCCAAGGTGCGCAGGGAACCAATGTCTTTGAGTTTCACGGCGACTCTCACTTCACTATGAGAGTCGCAGAATCTCTGACGCTGGTTTCTGAAAAGCAACGAGCCGCCCGGATGCGGCTCGGAGAGACTTCGTAACGGTGGTTCAGACGAGCACCGGCTTTTCCAATTTGCTCCCACAACCGATGAACGCGCCGGCCTTGTTGGTCTCACGGAGGTTGACGATGCGGCCCTTGCACCACTCGGGGCACCAGCCTATGTGTTTGTCAGTATTCCTCACCCTATGGCGGTCTCCATCGTCGTGCTGGTATGACTTGCAGGGCCAGGATGCCGCGCGCGAGGCGACCCTGGAACGCGCCCGGCGTGATGCCCAGCTTGGCAGCCCCCTCTCGCCGGCTGAGACCTTCGAGCGTCAGGAGGACAGCCTCTTGCTCCTCGGGCGGCAAGCACCGGACCATGTTCTGAACGCGGTTGGCGATCTCTTGCTGGGACACCGCATCGGAGGGGTCTTCGTCGCTGAGCTTATCGCTCTCCCGGACTTGTGACTCGGCTGTCCCGGTGTATCGCTTGCTGGCCGTTGACCGGCGGATCAGGTCTCGCGCACGACACTCAGCACATTGCAGGAGCCAGCCACCTACGGAGAACTTGCCTCGGTCGATGGTCGGGGCCAGGTGGTACAACTCGGCGAAGACGATCTGAATCAGGTCGTCGATCTGATCGTGGCGCTGATGATGGAGGAACTTCAACAGGAAACGCCGTAGCCCATCCTTTCGGCGGTGGTAGATGACCTCGAAATAGGTCTCGTCGCCGCTGGCCTGGTAGAGGGATAGCAGCTCCTCATCGCTTGGGTCGTCCGCGTCACTCGTCTTGTCACTCGTCCCGCACACGATGTTGCCTCCAGAGGGCGCAGGGAATTAGCAGGGAATTAGCAGGGAAGTGGGAGAAACGTGGGCGCGAACGCGAACGTGAACGCAAAGAAGAGATTGCGAGGAGGGTGCCCGTGCCGTGCGTTGCGGTGCGTTCGGCTGCCGCGAGAAGCATTGGCCTGACTCGAAAACCTACCACGGGCAAGCGAGCGAAGTCCGAAAAGCGGTAGGATATTCCCCGATAGATTGTCAGTCCCCCGGGGGATCGTTCTGCTGTAACCATTGAGGCAATCTCTATGGGGTAGCTGCTACCAGCAGACGGGGCCGTTCTTGGTGTTGTATCTCCGATTGAAAGTCACAACCTGTTAGCGGCTGGTTGGCAGGCGTTCAAGAATCTGCCGAGATTTTGTGGCGGCCTCGGAAAGCTGTTTAAGACGTGGATGGAGGGCGAGTGGACAAACGGGCGTCACTGACGCCCGTCTAAGCCTGTGAGGCTTGCTGTTGCCCTGAACGCGGTCGGCGATCTCTTGCCGGGACAGGCACCGGAGGTCGGCCCGAAGGAGGTTCCACGGAGGTCGTTGCTTTCCTGTCGGATACCGCGCGGGGACCATGACTGGCGCATGACAGGACGCGGGCCAGAATCGCAGAGATTTCACTGACAGGGGCCTCGGAGAAAATTATTCGAGGCACAAAAGTGACAGAGTTAGCAGGCGTCACTGACGCCCGTTCAAGCCTGTAGAGGGGGTTTTGTGGGGCTTCGCGGAAAGGGCAAGAATCGTGTGTAAGTGATTGCCACTAATACGTTTACTGATATTTTATGCACAATTCCCATACTTCCCATATTATCCAGTTTAGCGATTAAGAGTCAGATGCTCTGCCAATTGAGCTAAGGAGGCCAGGCATCGCAAACCGTTGACTTCCACCAAGGTCGCAAATAGGCTTGGAATTGCCGTTCGGGCGCCTGCTGGCCGCAGCAGCCGCTGGAAGTCGTAAGGGTCTATTATACCACGACATGCCCGCCCGCCAAGGGCATCGAGTATTTTTCGTAATCCGGTACGGTTACGGCAGTTACGTAATCCAGCTCCGTCCGACATTCGGAGGTGGGCGGCCCCCGTTGCGAGGCACGGTTTTCAAGACATCTGCTCCTTTCTCGGATGCTCTATGTCCGCAAAGGGCCGCTTGGTGACCCGAACGACCACACTCTCCTGCCGGGCTACACGATGAGCTTGGAAGTCCCCGAGCCAAGTGAGGCCGCTGGGGGCAGTCGCGCTGGTAAGCGATCTAGCTGGGAACGGACATGCCCAGTTGACGCATCTTGCGGTAGAGGTTCGAGCGGTGCAGGCCCAGGTTGGTTGCCGCCTGGCTCATGTTCCCCCCCGCCTGCTCGATCTGACGCTTGATATACGCGATCTGAAACTCAATGGTCGCTTCGGCCAACGGCTGGTTGGCGATCGCGGGCAGCGTTTCCGTTCTCCGAGGAGAGAGAATGAAGGCCAGATCCTCCGCCTCGACGTGGTCCTCGGGCGAAAGATAAGCCAGGCGCTCCATCAGATTCCGCAGCTCGCGGACATTGCCCGGCCAACTGTGGGATGCCAATCGCTTGCGGGCGGAGTCGGAGAACGAGGGGGCCTTGCGGCGGGCTTTCTGACAGAAATCGGCCAACAGATGCTCCGCCAGCGGCAGAATGTCGTCGGGACGCTCCCGCAGCGGAGGAATCTCCAAGGTGACCACCGCCAGGCGGAAATAGAGATCCTCGCGAAAACGCTTCTGGCGGACCATCTCGGCCAGGTCCTGGTTGGTCGCGGCCAGGACCCGGGCGTCGGTGTGGATCGGCGTCGAGCCGCCGACGCGGACGATCACCCTTTCCTCGAGCACGCGGAGCAGCTTCGCTTGGGCGCTGAGACTCAGGTCGCCGATCTCGTCGAGGAAGAGCGTGCCGTCGGCGGCCAGCTCGAACTTGCCCAGGCGGGTCTCGCGGGCGTCGGTAAAGGCCCCCTTCTCGTGGCCGAACAACTCGCTTTCGGCCAACGTGTCGGGAATCGCGGCGCAGTTGACGGCCACCATCGGCTTGTGCCGCCGGCCGCTGAGAAAGTGGATCGATTGGGCCACCACTTCCTTGCCGGTTCCGTTTTCGCCCAGGATCAGCACGGCCAGTTCCGTGCCCGCCACCCGCTGGACCATCGCCCGCAGGGCGGTCATCGCGCGGCTCTCGCCGATCAGGCGGACCTGCTGGGCGGCCTCGTCGGTGATCTGGCGATGGGTCGTCAGCAGCCGGTCGAGTTGCTGGCGGTCTTGGGTGTTCTCCAGGGCGACGGCGGCGTGGCCGGCGAGCTCCTTGAGGCCCGCTTCGTCCTCGGCGGTGAACGTGCCGGAACGCTTGTTGATCAGCTCGAATGCGCCGAAGAGCTCCCCAGAGCGGCCGCGGAGCGGGACGCAGAGCAGGGTCTTGGTGCGGTAGCCCGTTTGGGCGTCGACTTGGCGGTCGATCTGGTCGGCTTCCGTGGCGGCGTCGACGCGGAGCGCTTGGCCCGACTGGATCACCTGCCCGACGACGCCCCGATCGTCCGGCAGTCGCAACTCGCCCCCCTTGACGCCCAGGGCCGGCCGGCCGATGAGCAGATGCCGGCGACGGTCCCAGAGAAAGATGCTGGCCCGATCCGCGCCGAAGAGCCGGGTCGCGGCCTCGGCCATTTGGACCAGCAAAGGTTCCAGCTCCCGCGTCTGGTTCCACTGGCTGGCAATCTCCAAGACCGCTTCCAGACGCTGGATATGGCGTTGGTCCTGCTGGCGGCGGATGACCGCCTTTCGCGCGTCCCGCAGCACGGGCATCAAGGCGGTCAAGATGGCCAGGGCCTGGCGAGGATCGGCGGTTGGGGGACCGTGCAAAGCAATCGCCTCATTGTCGCCCAAGACAGCGGCAGCCCAGCCGGCGGCAGTTCCGCCAGACTGGCGATCGAGCACCTCCGCCAGCAGGCCGGCAGGAAGTGCTTGGGGAGAGCCGGCCTTGGCCGCGGCGGTCCATTTCCCCGCTGCGGGGGTGGCCAGGGCCACGAAGTCGCTCTGGGAAGCCGACATCACAAGCGGTAGGACTGCCGTCCAGAAGGCGGCCACATCGTTGGCTCCGATTGCGGATGAGAGGATCCGGGCAGCAACCGGAGCAAGTGCAGAGTCGTCAGCCGGTGTTGACGGTGTGGTCATGCGACTAAGAGGCTCTCCGAAAACTATCCCATTAGGAGATTCAACTCAGTCTCGCCTCATCCGCATGGTAGTTGGCGACTTGGAAGATGACATTTCCGTGGTCGCCCGTATAGAGGTTGTACGCTCCGTGACCCACCCCGGTGAGGTATTCGACTTCGGGTTTCCTTGCCTCGGGAGCTACATAGTATCTGCGGGCGAGAGGACCCTGGAAGTTCTTGACGGTGAACCCCTTCATTTGAAGGCAGGGGTAAACATGCTTTTCCCGGTATTGGAACGCGGCCTGCGTAACCGGCTCGTAATTGGAGTCGATTCCGAGCACCGTAACGCTCAGAACGAGCGGCAGCTCCTTCGTACGCTGCGGTTCGCCGGGCATTGAAGGCTCCTAGGATTGGGGTTGCTACTTGGTCGCAACTTCTTCAAGGAGGTTCTCGATAGTTCGTTGTTCAATTTCCGTAAGGACCATCCCTATGTCAGTCTGGGCCTTCACTTCTTCGATCGCACGTTGCTTATCCACGATCCCGCCCCCGACCATGGCTACCTCGAACGCAGGTTGGAGCTCGATGCGCTTGACCGTGAGTTCGACCTTCTTCTCAGGGCTCAGCGATTCGAGGGGCAGCACCGAGCCACGCCCCCGCTTCTTGACGTCGCGGAGCTTAATCAGATTACCGGCCGCGTCGAACGCGACGGGCATGTCCAACTGCTTCTCCATCCTGTCGTCACGCGCCTTGCCGTGCGGTTTGGCTTTCTTGGCCATCGTTCGCCCTCCTTCAAAAAACAGATCGCCGGAGGTCAGTCAGGGGGCCTTAGTCGGGCCCTCGTTTGGGGCATTTCCCAAGGTTATTATATCCGGTTCACCATCCCGACTGAAAGGTCTGCGACTCGCGATGTTCCCTACACAGGAGGTACGAGATTCCCCGGGTGGTAGGCCCCTGGGCCATGGTTTGTGTCACGCACCTGTTTTTGACTGCCAAAAGTCCTCGCAGGCGGCCAATATCCCCTCCATAATAGGTTTCTTTTCACGTTTCTTGCAATGCCTCTTGACCCGGCGGGGTCGGACTGTTAATTTTCGGCGTTTTACTCTACGCAGTTTGCGGAGTATCTACCGTGGCGTACGACAGTATTGTTCTGGTGAAACAGGTCCCCGACACGGCCAACATCACCGCCGAAGCGATGAAGGAAGACGGCACCGTCAACCGCGCCGCGCTGCCGACGATCTTCAACCCGGAAGATCTGCACGCCCTGGAAACGGCGCTGCAGATCAAAGGCGCCTACGGTGGGAGGGTGACCGTGGTCAGCATGGGTCCCCCGAGGGCTGCGGACGTGTTGCGTGCCTCGCTCTGGCGGGGGGCGGATCGCGCGATCCTGATCACCGACCGCCGCGCCGCCGCCAGCGATACTCTGGCTACCAGCTATATCCTCGGCCAGGCGGTAAGGACCATCGGCCGTTACGACTTCGTCTTCTGCGGCCGGCAGGCGATCGACGGCGACACGGCCCAGGTCGGACCGCAAACGGCGGAGAAGCTCGGCCTGACGCAGATCACCTACCTGGACGAATTGCTGGGCATCGCCGACGGCGTGGTGCGGATCCGCCGTAATGTGGGCCGGGGCTGGGAGATCGTCGAGGCGAAGCTGCCGGTGCTGGTGACCGTGATCAATACGGCCAACAAGCCGCGGCCGCTGGCCGCCCGGCGGATGATGCGTTACAAGCGGGCGCAAGTCGTCGCCGAAGTCGAGGCTGACGTGAAACGCGACCTGCCCGAGGCTGCGGAAGAGGCCCAGCGAGCGGAGGTCCAACGGCGCTCGACGGCGCTGAAGCAGCGGGGCCTGCTGCTGGAACAGTGGAACCTGGACGACATCCACGCCGACCTCGGGCGGTGCGGCCTGGCCGGCTCGCCGACGAAGGTTTTTCGCATTCAAGCGATCGTGCTGACCAAGGAAGGATTTACCGAAGTTCCGCCGACCGCGGAAGGCGTTCGCCAGTTGATCCACGAGCTGGTGGTGGACCGCACGTTGGGCTAATCCGTACTCGTCACGCTCCGCGTGACGTTACCCTCTCGCGGAGCGAGAGGAGTACGGGAAGGGATAACGAGAGAACCAATGATAGAACCGAACCGTCAGGGCGAAGTCTGGGTGTTTGCCGAGCAGGAAGACGGCTCGCTGCACGACGTGGTCTTGGAGCTGTGCGGAAAGGCGCGGGAGCTGGCCGGCCGGCTGGGGGTCAAGGTGGGCGCGGTGCTGCCCGGGGCCAACCTCGACGGGCTGCCGCGGCGGCTCATCGCGCAGGGGGTTGACAAGGTCTACCTGGTCGACGACCCCAAGCTGGGCCACTACCAGACGCGGCCCTATGCCCACGTGCTCTGCGAGCTGATCCAGAAATACGCCCCGCAGATCGTGATGTACGGGGCCACGGCCGTGGGCCGGGACTTGGCGCCGCGGGTGGCCTCGCAGATGCGGGCCGGGATGACGGCCGACTGCACCGACCTGGAGATCGCCAACGTCACCGATCCGCGGACCAAGCAGGTCCACGAGAAGCTCCTCTTGCAGATCCGCCCGGCCTTCGGCGGCAACATCATCGCCACGATCGTCAACTACGATTGGTGGCCGCAGATGGCCACGGTCCGCGAGGGCGTGATGGCGCTGGTCGAGCCCGACGAGAAGCGCGAGGGCAGCGTGATCCGGGAGCAGGTGACCATCGACGAGGTGCTGCTGGCCGTGAAGCTCATCCAGCGGCACGTCGAGCCCCGCAAGGTGAACCTCAAAGGCGCGCGGGTGATCGTCGCCGGCGGCGGCGGCGTGGGCAACCGCGAGGATTTCCGCCTGATCCACGAGCTGGCCGGGGTGATCGGCGGGGCCGTGGGCGCCAGCCGCGCCGCGGTCGACAGCGGCTTCATCGGCAAGGAGCACCAGGTCGGCCAGACGGGGACCACCGTGCGGCCCGCCCTGTACATCGCCGCCGGCATCTCCGGCGCGGTGCAGCACCGGGCGGGCATGGAAGAGTCGGCCAAGATCGTCGCCATCAACACCGACAAGGACGCCCCCATCTTCTCCGTGGCCCATTACGGCATCGTCGGCGACCTGAAGAAGATCATCCCGATGATGATCAAATCGCTGCGGGAGCGAAAGTAGTCCGGTCCCCTCTCCCTCCGGGAGAGGGTTAGGGTGAGGGGAAATTGCGATAGACGAATCATTTTGGACGCCACAATGTACTCCTCACGCTCCGCGTGAGGCCAAACGCACCGAACCTCACGCGGAGCGTGAGGAGTACAAATCAAGTCATCCGTCGGGAGCCTGTCCGTGGGAAACTTCTTTCTCGATAACGAGGACCTCCAGTTTCTCTTCCACCACATCGACGTGAAGGAGCTGGCCCGGGTCCAGGAGGACCGCACTCCCAACGGAGAGGCGGACTACGCGCCGCGGGACCTGGACGACGCCCTGGACAACTATCGCCGCGTGCTGGAGATCACCGGGCAGGTAGCCGCCGAGACGGTCGCCGTCAACGCCGAACAGGTGGACCACGAGGGCAACACGCATAACGACGACGGCACGGTCACCTATCACCCCCTGGTCCGCGAGAACCTCGACCGCATGGCGCAGGCCGACCTGATGGGCTTCACCCTGCCCCGCAAGTACGGCGGGCTGAACTGCCCGAACCTGATCTACACCATGGCCACCGAGATGGTCAGCCGGGCCGACGCCTCCTTCATGAACATGTTCGGCCTGCAAGGCATCGCCGAGACGATTTACGCCTTCGCCGACGACTCGATCAAAGAGGAGATCCTGCCGCGGTTCGCCTACGGCAAGGTCACCGGGGCGATGGTGCTCACCGAGCCCGACGCCGGCAGCGACCTGCAGGCGGTCCGCCTGCGGGCCAGCCAGGACGAAAACGGCCAGTGGGTCCTCAACGGCGTGAAGCGGTTCATCACCAACGGCTGCGGCGAGATCCTCTTGACGCTGGCCCGCAGCGAGCCGGAGATCAGCGATGGCCGCGGACTGAGCCTCTTCATTTCCGAGCGGTCGGAGCGGGTGAAGGTGCGGCACCTGGAGAACAAGCTGGGGATCCACGGCTCGCCGACCTGCGAGCTGGTCTACGACAACACGCCCGCCCGGCTGATCGGCGAGCGGCAGCGGGGCCTGATCACCTACGTGCTGGCGTTGATGAACGGCGCCCGCGTGGGCATTGCGGCGCAGTCGCTGGGGATCGCCGAGGCGGCCTATCGCCTGGCGCGGACCTACGCCCACACCCGGCAGCAGTTCGGCGTGCCCATCGAGAGGCTGCCGGCGGTGGCCGAGCTGGTCACCGAGATGAAGATCTCCATCGAGGCGGCCCGGGCCCTGGCCTACGAGACCAGCCGCCTCTGCGACCTGGAGAACAACAACCTGCGGATCCTCGAACAGGTGGCCAACCTGGACAAGGAGGAGCAGAAGCAACGGAAGCAGGCCTCGCGGGGCTACAAGCGGACCAACGGCATGCTCACGCCGATGAGCAAGTACTATTGCTCGGAGATGTGCTGCTCCGTGGCCTACGACACGATCCAGGTGCTGGGCGGCTCGGGCTACATGAAGGACTACGCCGCCGAGCGCGATCTCCGCGACGCCCGCATCACCACGATCTACGAGGGGACCAGCCAGTTGCAGGTCGTGGCGGCGGTCCGCGGGGTCTCCTCGGGGGCCTTCGAGGGCTACGTGGCCGAGCACGAGAAGGTCCGCTACGACGACCCGCTCTTGGCCGAGCTGCAAGGGCGCCTGGTGGACGGCAAGCAGCGGATCCTCGATGCGGTGAAGTTCGTCAAGTCGCAGTCCAGCACCTACCTGGACCTCTCGGGGCGGAAGCTCGTCGATTCGGCGATCGCCGTGATCGTCGGCCACCTGCTGTTGGCGCAAGGGGCCAACAACGAGCGCAAGCGGCGGGTCGCCAAGCGGTTCATCGAGACGCGGATGCCGGTTCTGCGGACCAACTGCGAGCGGATCCTCACCGGCGACATGACGCCCATCTCGGAGTACGAGCTTCTGGCCGGTCCGGTGCCCGTCAGCGAGTGATCCAACGGCGGTTTAACGCACCAACTGTAAACGCTTACAGTAATGGATTCAACGGGTTATTCCAGGGCGGGGCGGATTTCTATTTCTAGCTCCTCAGCAGAATTCGTGGGTGACATCCGAGCGATAGGCACGCGGAAGGGCGGCACGCCGCGCGGGGTACGCGCCTTTTGCCGGAAAAACCATGAACAGAGAAGAGGAATTATACTTCCTGGGGGGTGAGTATAATTCCTCTTCTCTGTTCCGACTTTTCAGAGGACCGAGACCGTCGCATTGTTCCCGGCGAAACTGCCCGCGCGATTTCGCCATTTCCTGTGGTCGTCGCGCAAAAATCACCCACAGATTCTACCGAGGAGCCCTATTTCTTGGGGGGGTGCGCATGAAAAGCCCCCCTTGTCATCGGGGGGCGGGTAGACGGACTGGATAGCCAGCCCAGTAGCAAGCACTCCATTGCATTCTATCGTCTGTTTTCCGCCAGTCAAGAACAAGAAGCGTGCGGGGGACGGGACTCGAACCCGCACAGCAAGTGCTTGCTACTGGGTTGACAGCCCAGTGTGTCTGCCATTCCACTGGTCAACCGCAAGACCATCCGCTACCGCAGGGCAGGCCCGCTTGACCGATCGCGGAAAATTTCCTAGCCTAACGGCAACACAATCTTGAACCACTACCTGGATTTTGGATTTGCATGGGTTTGTTCAGCGACAAAATCGGACTGGTGATGGGCGTGGCCAACGACCGGAGCATCGCCTGGGCGATGAGCGAGGCGCTCTATGCCGAGGGGGCGGAGCTGGCCTTCACCCACCTGCCCGGCCCCTCCAGCGAGCGCCGGGTGCGGCAGTTGACCGATCCGCACCAGGCCAAGGTCGTGCTCCCCTGCAACGTGCAGAAGGACGAGGAGGTGGTCAAGGTCTTTTCCGCGATCGGGGAGGCCTACGGCCGCCTGGACTTCCTCATTCACGCGATCGCCTTCGCCCCGCCGATGGAGCTGAAGAAGCCCTACCTCGAGTGCAGCCGCGAGGGCTGGCACCTGGCCATGGACATCAGCGCCTACAGCCTGGTGATCTGCGCCGGGAGGCCTCGCGGCTGATGACGGCCGGCGGGACGATGCTCACGGTGAGCTACTTCGGCGGCGAGAAGGTGGTGCCGGGCTACAACATGATGGGCGTCTGCAAGGCGGCCTTGGAGCACAGCGTCCGCTACCTGGCCTGGGACCTGGGGCGGAAGAACATCCGCGTGAACTGCATCAGTGCCGGCCCGATGCGGACGCTCAGCTCGGCCGGCGTGGCCGCTTTCGACGAGATGCGGGAGCACCAGGCCCGCAAGTCGTGCCTGGGCCGCAACGTGGAATTCAAGGAGCTGGGCACCACGGCCCTCTACTTGTTGAGCGATCTATCCGGCGCCGTCAGCGGCGAGACGCTCCACGTCGATTGCGGCTACAGCATCGTGGGCCTGTGAACTGGTGGTCAGTGGTAAATGGGCCAGCGATGGGACTCATAGGACCGACGGGACTTATGAGACCTATAAGTCCCATCGGTCCTATAAGTCCCATGCTTTTCCGGCACCACTAGCCACTGACCACTAGCCACTGGCCACTACCGTCGGCGGGCCCAGATCTCGCCGAACTTCATGCAGTAGTAGTCCAGAAACGGCTTGCGGATCTCGATCTCAAAACCGGCCTTCTCGAGGATCGCCACCAACTCGCCGTGCCGCTGGTCGGGGGCGAGCTCGTGGAACTCCAGGGCGATCCGCCGGATCCGCTGCCAATGGTCCGGTTCCATGCTGCGGAAGATCTCGTACTCGCCCGACTCGCAATCCATTTTCAGGTAGTCGACCATCTGGACGTGGTTCTCGTCCATGATCTGGGCCAGGGGCAGGCAAGCGGCCGTGGTGTGGACCGGGTCGGAGCGGTACTTACCGTATAGCAGGCGGATGAGGAAACGGGTGATGGCGGCGGGCCGGATCCCGGCCTGGTGGGTGACGATGTTAAAGCCCGGGTATTCGACCAGATCCAACTGCTGCCCCGCCCTGCCTACCGCAGCGCGGATCGCGGTCACGTTCTTCAGGCCGTTGAGCTGCACGTTCAGACGCAGGCAATCGATCACGCCGGTGGGCTCGACGGCGATCAATCGTCCCTGGGCGGCTTGAGGGGCGGCCCAAAGGACGAACAGCCCCATATTCGCGCCAACGTCGATCACGGTATCCTTGGGCCCGATCTCGAAACCGGGATGGGCGTACCGCCGCCGCTTGAAGATCTCCTTCACCAAGAAGCTCACCGCCCCCTCCATCCTGGCGTCAGGCAGGTAGAACGTCAGCCCGTTGGGCAACTCGATCTTCTTCACCCAGCCCGGCTCCCCGGGCGGCGAGCCATTGCGGTCGGCAGACTGAATCGGCACGTCCGTCACGTCGTGGGTCTCCCTGATTAGCTCGTAGGTCGGATGCGTGTAGAGAGTAGGGTGGGCCGAGCGGAGCGAGCCCCACCAGAGGAAATCGCCCGAAACTTGGTGGGGCTCGCTGCGCCCAACCCCATACGCACGAAGTTAAGGAATCTTTGATTTATCCGTCAGAAAGAAGAGCCAAAAACACGGAACACTAATCCTCGCTAATCTTCGCTAATTCACCATATTAGCGTCGATCAGTGTCAATTAGTGTTCCCGCTGCTTGTTTCTTTCCAAGGGCGTACTGCAAAATTCCTTAACTGCGCCCTAGGGGGCTCGCTGCGCTGGACCCACCCTAGCTTTGCTAAATGCTAGTCGGTGTACGGAGAAAATTCTCCCCCAAAAAGTGGCACCGGGAATTTGACTTACCCCCTCTGTCGAGTTGGTTTCGACGCATTGGCCTTGGGATCCCCCGGAAAGTCTGCTAACATGCGTGGCCCTCGTTCAACATTCGCCGCTGGTAGTCCCGCCTTGAGGCGGTCTTGCCGCGGTCGCTTGCCGCAATGGACTCTCGCCGCCCGCCGGAATCATGAAGGTTCTTGCCCTGATCGAAGCTGTCGGCCATGCCTGTTATCGCTACCGCATCGCGCCGTTTGCCCAGGCCTTGGCGGAGCGAGGGCTGGAGCTGGAGCCGTGCCCCATCCGGCGGTGGCCCGTCGCCCGTTGCAAGCAACTTTGGGCCGCCGGACGGTTCGATGGCGTGATCCTGCAGCGGAAGCTGTTGCCCTATTGGCAGCTCATGCTGCTGCGGCGACGGGCGAGGAAGCTGATCTTCGACTTCGACGACGCCATCGACGGGCGCGACAGCTACGCGAGGAAGAACCCAAGGAGCTGGCGGCGGCTGCTCCGCTTCTGGGCCACCCTCCAGGCTGCGGATGCCGTCGTCGCCGGCAACCCCTACCTCGAGAGCCGGGCGTGCTCTTTTGTCCAACGGGAGCGGGTCGCCCTGATCCCCACCTGCATCGAGCCGGCGTGTTATGGACCGGCCCGGCACGAGCGCCGCGGCGGCGCGGTGCGGTTGGTCTGGATCGGGCAGCGGAGCACCTTGCCGTCGCTGGATCGGCTCCGGCCTCATCTGGCGGCCGCCGCCCAGCGGCTTCCCGGACTGGAGTTGCGGGTCATTTCCGACCTGGCGCCGGAGCTGCCCGGCGTGAAGGTCGTATTGCGTCGCTGGTCTAGCCAGACCGAGGCGGAAGAGCTGGCCCAGGGCGACATCGGCATCAGCTTCCTGCCCGACGACGCTTGGAGCCAAGGGAAATGCGGGTTGCGGGTGCTGCAATTCATGGCGGCCGGGCTGCCGGTGGTAGCCAACCCCGTGGGCATGAATCGCCGGATGGTGATCCCCGGTGGCACGGGCTTGCTGGCCGAGACGCCCGCCCAGTGGGCCGCGGCGATCGAGCAACTGGCCGCCGACCCACAACGGCGATCGCGGTTGGGAACCGCAGGGCGCCGCCAGGTCGAGCAAGGCTATAGCGTCCGTGGATGGAAAGACCGCTTCGCCGACTTGGTTGCCAACGTCGTCTGCGGCGAAGAGCGTACCGGCGCCGAAGTGATTGCCTTCCCGTCGGACGCGGTGGTTGCACGGGAGCGCCAGAGCCGGCGGGCCGCTTAAGAACGGCCGAAGAATAACTTCCGGATGGAAATCCAAAATCCAAAATCCAAAATCCGTTGGGCGGTCCTGCTATTGGCGGCAGCCGCCGGCCTGCTGCCGGCCGGCGGATGCGCTTCGACGTGGAGCGGCGGGCTGCGTCTGCCGAGTTCCGGCCTGCGTCTGCCGGATGCCAACCTTTTGGTCCGCGATCAGTTGGTGATCCATAGCGACTGGCCGGTGCCCAGCCAGCACCGTCTGATTGAAGAACTGGTGGCGCAGCGGAGCGATCTCCAAAAGCGGCTAGGCACGCCGCTTTCCAACGAGCCGATCCACATCTACCTGTTCGACAATGAGCAGCGGTTCGAGAAGTATCTGCTGACCTATCATCCGCTGTTCCCGTCCCACCGGGCGTTCTTCATGGAGACCGATACCCGGCTGACGGTCTACGCCTACTGGGGCGATCACGTGGCGGAGGACCTGCGGCACGAGGTCACGCACGGATACCTGCACGCCGTCTGCCGGCGGATCCCGCTCTGGCTCGACGAGGGCCTGGCCGAGTATTTTGAAGTTCCGCGGGGTACGGGCGGGCTGAACAGGCCGAAGGTTGAGCTGCTGGCGGCCCTCTTGGCCCGCGGCCAATGGCAACCGGACCTGGAGCGGTTGGAGAGCCTCGAGGCGACGGCCGACATGACCCAACAACAGTATGCGGAGGCCTGGGCCTGGGTCCATTGGCTGTTGGAATCGCCGATGGCAGCCCAGGCCCTGTTGCCCAGGTTCCTGGAGGACTTGCGACGCGATGGCACCGCCGCGCCGCTCTCGGCGAGGCTTCGGCCGATCGAGCCGGACCCGGCACGCGCTTTGATCGAGCATCTCCGAGGGATGAAGGAGGAAGGCGGAAGGATGAGGGATGAAGGATGAGGGATGAAGGATCAGGGACCTTCTTCCTCCTTCCTCCTTCCTCCTTCCTCCTCTATAATCCCTTGGGCCGATTGACCAACGCGACCAAGTGCCGGCGATGCTGAGCTATCGCACGTTTCGCAATACCGACCCCCCCTTACTGACCACCCTTTGGCGGAGCCGCCGTGGGCTGGTGGGGTTGATGCAGCCGGTCTCCGTCGACCTCTTTGAGCAATTCATCTTTGGCAAGCTCTACTTCGATTACCACGGACTGGTCCTGGCGCTGGATGACGGGCAGGCGGTCGGCTTCGCTCATGCCGGTTTCGGACCGAACGAGAGTCTACGCCGCATTTCCAACCAACGGGGGGTGGTTTGTCTGCTCATCGTGCGGCCCGAACTGGGCTCGCAGCAAGAGGAGATTGCTGCCGGCCTGTTGGCTCGTTGCGAAGAGTATCTCTGGGACCGGGGCGCCGAGACGATCCACGGGGGCGCCGTCCAACCGCTGATTCCCTTCTATTCGGGGCTCTACGGCGGCGGCCGGCCCCCCGGCGTGCTGGAGGCCGATGCGTTGGCGCTGGAAATCTACCGCAGCCACGGTTACGAAGAGATCGGCCGCGTGCTCATCTACTGCCGCGACTTGGAGGCCTTCCGGCCGTTGGTCGACCGCCAGCAGATGCAATTCCGCCGGCAGATGTCGGTGGAAATGAAGGTCGATCCGCCCTCGCAGAACTGGTGGGAGGCCTGCACCACGGGCGATTTCGACCTGACGCGGTTCGAGGTCGTTCCCCGCGGAAGCAACGTCCCATTGGCGGTGGCCGTGGTGCGAAACCTCGATCCGGGATCGGCTCTTTCTTCACCCCCTGCGGCGGGGATCCTGGACCTCCAGGTCGACCCCTCACACCAGCGGCAGGGTTTGGCGACCTTCGTCCTGGGCGAGGCTTTTCGCCAGTTGGCTCGCGAAGGGATTGCGACCGTCGAGATCCAGGTTCGCGAAGACGACCAGGCCGCCTTGGGGCTCTGCCGCAAGCTGGGTATGCAGCAGACCAACCAAGGGCATATCTTCCGGAAGATCCGGCAATGACGGTACCCTCCCAAGGAAGCTGGCCGGCAACCGAGGGAAGACGCTTGGAGCAGGCCCGGTGGGCCTGATAGAATTGAGCGATCGTGATCCATGAAGCCATCTTGCGGATGGCGGCCGAGGAGTGAAGGACATTCAGGCAATGAGCACCGACGCGAACGATCGGTCCGAGAAACCCGAGACCACGACCGAGCCGACCCATCAACCCGGCATGGCTGACGGGGCCGCGGCTAACACGGCCGAGGCGCAGACGCCGTCATCGACTCCTTCGTCCGCGGATGGGACGGACGAGTCGGGCGCGACGGACGCGGAGCAGCAGGCAGCGCAGAAGCGGCGGATCCTCATTGGCTCGCAGCGGGATCCGGCCGCCTACCGCGCCCGGCCGAAACGCGACTGGACGCCGATCGACGAGCCAGGGCAAGCGGGCCCGTCGAAAAAAGACCGGCGATCGCACGGCGGCAAACAGCACGAAAATCGTGCCGATGCTCCGCGTTCCGCATCGGCTCCGCCCAGCCCGGCGTCGGCTTCGACGGTTCCGCCGCCGCTGTCGGAGTCCTCGGCCGGCGTGTCCGCCAGTGCCAACGTCTCGGCCACGTCTCCCGTCGCCGCAGCGCCGGCGCCACCGGCGCCTCCGGCCCAGATCCCGGATTCCCTGCCGCCGTCGGCTGCCGTTTCCACGTGTCCGGAAGCGTCTTGTGGTGCAGGCGTCCCGCCTGCCCAAGCAGCCGGGACGGCTGCACCACAAGAACTTGGACAGGCCGTTAGCCCCGGCGGCCAGGCCGGCGGCAGCGATGTATCGGCTTTTCTGTCGGGCGTGCTGCAAGAGGAGGACTTGGGAGAGGTTGAAGGCGGGTTGCCTGCCGGGGACATCCAGCCTCGCCGGGGCGACAAGAAGGTCGCCCTGCCGAATATCCGCGGCGCCTGTCGCCGGACCTGGAAGACGAGTTCCAGCAGGCCCTGGGCGACACGCCGATGGACGCCCTGCTGGGCGCCGCCGATGAGATCTCGAAACAGGCCCTGCTGGAGCCCGAGTCGAAGCAGACGGGCCGGGTGTTGGCCGTACACCGCGAGGACGTGTTCGTCGAGCTGGGCGGGCGGGAGCAGGGCGTGGTGCCGCTGCTGCAATTCGACAACCCGCCGCAGCCGGGCGAGACCATCGAGGTCCGCGTCCATCGCTTCAACGCCGAGGAAGGGCTCTACGAGCTGGCCCTGCCAGGCGCCGCGGCCAGCATCGGCGACTGGTCGGACCTCGCCGAGGGAATGCTCGTCGAGGCCAAGGTCACCGGGCACAACGCGGGCGGGCTGGAGGCCGAGGTAAGTCACATCCGCGGGTTCATCCCCATCAGCCAGATCGCGCTGTACCGCGTGGAGCATTTGGAGGAGTTCGTCGGCCAGAGCCTCCCCTGCCTCGTGGTCGAGGCCAACCCCGACCGCCATAATCTCGTGCTCAGCCACCGCGCGGTCTTGGAGCGGGAGAAGGAAGAAGCCCGCAAGCTGTTCTGGGAGTCGCTGGAAGTCGGGCAGGTCCGCGAGGGCCTGGTCCGCAAGCTGATGGACTTCGGCGCCTTCATCGACCTGGGCGGCGCGGACGGCCTGTTGCACATCAGCCAGTTGGCCTGGGGACGCGTGCAGCATCCCAGCGAGGTCCTTCAAGAGGGCCAGACGATCCGCGTCCGCGTCGACAAGATCGACCCCGAAAGCCGGCGGATCGGACTGAGCTACCGCGACCTGCTGCAAAGCCCCTGGATCGGCGCCGAGCAGAAATATCCGCCCCTGAGCACGGTCCACGGCAAGGTCACCAAGCTCATGGACTTCGGGGCCTTCGTCGAGCTCGAACCGGGCGTGGAAGGGCTGGTCCACATCTCCGAGCTGGCGCACAAGCGGGTTTGGCGGGTGAGCGAGATCGTCAAGGAGGGCGACGAGGTCGACGCCGTGGTGCTGTCGATCGACACGGACGCCAAGCGGATCAGCCTCTCGATGAAAGGCGCTCTACCCCCGGAAGAGCCGGCTGCCGCGGAGCCTGACAAAGGCGCCGCCGAACCGCCCCCGCCGCCGAAGAAGAAACCCGCCGGTCCTCTCCGCGGCGGCCTGGGCCGCTCCACGGGCGAACAGTTCGGCCTGAAGTGGTAGAAAACACGGGCAAGAATGCCCATGCTACGAAGACCCGCAAGATCCGAGGGCGAGGGAGACGGCCATGAACCGCGACGCGATGTTGGAGTTGCTGCGGCGGCAACCGTTCGAGCCGTTCGAGATACGGCTGACCAACGGGGAGAGGCACCAAGTCCGCCACCCCGAAATGGCTCTCTTACAACAGTCCCGGATCATTGTTTCGTTGCCCAACTCCGATCGCATGGTGATTATCCCACTGCTGCACATCGCCAGCGTGGAGACCCTGCAATCGGCTTAGACCCGTAGATTATGGCTTTGGAGGCAGTCTCAGAATCCCGGCAGCCACCGTCGGGCAGGAATGCCCAACCTACAGCGGCCGTAGGATGGGCATTCTTGCCCGTCGCCAGGCACTGGTCTTGAAACAGCTTCGCAGCATAACCGAACCCGAGGCAACGATCGCCTCTCACGCCCGTTATGCTGAAGCATAACCTACTCGACCAGCTCGTACATCTGGTTGCCTGCCCGGCGGAGCTTACCCTGGCGGGCCAACTCTTCCCAAACGGCGGCGGGAAACTGGTCCGGCGGCGTGATCGCCACGATCCCCGATGGGCGTCCGCTGCTGAACGGCCCCACGCCGATCCGCGATTGGTCGTCCAGCCGGGTCAATTTCAATCGCTTGCGGAAGGCTTTCAACGCCGACCGGAGTTCCTGCGGGCTGGGAGTCGAGGGCTGCGATGCGTCGGAGGCGGACATGGGAGATTCTCCACGTTAGAATAAAGACCATCATAGTCTACAAGACCCCGGTTGCAAGAGACAAGAACCGTACTCGTCACGCTCCGCGTGACGCATTTCCTCACGCGGAGCGTGAGGAGTACCCCAAGCGGACATGAGCCACTACCTGCGGATCGCCGTCACCGGCGCGGAAGGTCAACTGGGCAGCGAGCTCTGCCGGCAACTTGGCCGCCGTGCTCTTGGGCTGGACGTGCCGGCGTTGGACCTCACGGATGCGAAGAGCGTACGGGCGGCCCTGGCGGATCTCCGGCCGGACGCCCTGATCAATACGGCGGCCTATACCAAGGTCGACAAGGCGGAGGAGGAGGCCGATCTCTGCCGGGCGATCAACGCCCAGGGCGTTGGGCACCTGGCGGAGGTCTGCCGCGAGCTGGACTGCCCGCTGGTCCAGATCAGCACGGACTACGTTTTCGGCGGCGATGCGGCCCGCCGGACTCCCTATCGGGAGAGCGACGAGCCCGGCCCGCAGGGCGTCTATGCGTGGAGCAAGCTCGAAGGGGAGCGCCGCGCGGCCGAGTGGGCGAAGCATCTGATCGTCCGCACCTGCGGACTGTACGGCCCCGCGGCGCCCCGCTCGGCCGGCAACTTCGTGGCGACCATGCTCCGGCTTGGACGCCAGGGAAAGCAACTCCGCGTGGTGGCCGATCAACACTGCACGCCGACCTACGTCCCGCACCTCGCCCGTGCGATCTGCTTCCTGTTGGACAGCGGGGCTTTTGGTCTGTGCCACGTGGTCAACGCGGGAGCGACCACCTGGTACGACTTTGCCGCGGAGATTTTCCGCCAGGCCGGCCTGGCGGTCTCGCTGGAACCGATCAGCACGGCCCAGTACGGCGCGGCCTCGCCCCGGCCGGCGTACAGCGTGCTCGACACGGGCAAGTATCACGCCCTGCCTGGCGCTCCCCCCATGCCCGCCTGGCAAGAGGCCCTGGCGGAGCATCTGCGATCGTCGTAGGGCGAACTTCAGTTCGCCCGGCAATCGTAGGGTGCGACAATCGTAGGGTGGGACAAGGCCGCCTTGGCGGCCGCCGGCCCACCAGCAGTGGTCAGTGGCTAGTGGTCAGTGGCAGAAGATATTGGGCTCTGCCGGTTCCGACCACTAGCCACTGACCACTAGCCACTGACCACTCTCTCTTGGTGGGCCGGTGCTCGCTCACGCGAGCTTGTCCCACCCTACTCGTCTTGTCGATGCGCCACGGGAACCTATAATCGGTCCCATGCGTTCGATCGCCATCATGAACCAAAAAGGGGGTGTGGGGAAGACCACCACGGCCGTCAACCTCAGCGCGGCGATCGCGGCCACCGGGCAGCGGGTTTGCCTGATCGACCTCGACCCGCAAGCCCATGCCTCGCTGCACTTCGGCATCGAGCCGCAATTGGAAGGGCCCTCGATCTACGACGTGCTGGTCGGCGACTCGCGGCTGGCCGACGTCCGCCGGCACGTGGACGAGAACCTCTGGGTCGTCGGCTCGCATTTGGACCTGGCGGCGGCCGAATTCGAGTTGGCGGGGGTTGTCGGCCGCGAGGTGATCCTCCGCGACAAGCTCGCGGAAGACCCGATGGAGTTCGACTATCTGTTCATCGACTGCCCTCCCTCGCTGGGCGTGCTGACGCTCAACGCCCTGGCGGCCGTGGAGGAGGTGTTCATTCCCTTGCAGCCCCATTTCCTCGCCCTGCACGGCCTCGGCAAGCTGCTGGAGACCATCGAGCTGGTCGCCCGGCGACTGAACAACAAGCTCAAGCTGAGCGGCGTGATCCTTTGCATGTACGATGCGGCGACCCGGCTGGCCTCCGAGGTCAGCGACGACGTGGAGGAGTTCTTTCGCCGTGCGCGGAGCGACCGTTCGCCCTGGATGCACGCCCGCACCTTCCAGACGCGGATCCGCCGCAACATCCGCCTGGCGGAGGCCCCCAGTTTCGGCCAATCGATCTTCCAGTACGCCCCGGCCTCCCACGGCGCCGAGGACTACCGGCAGTTGGCCCGGGAGATTCTCAGCTAGGAGTTGGAGTTAGGAGTTAGGAGCTAGGAGACTGCCCCGAGTTGGGTTGGCACTGTCAGTCACAGGAGGTAGGTCTCTCCCCAGGCGATCAACCCTAACCCCACATGCGGGTGATGGAAAGTGTTGCGGGCCGAATTACGATGCGCTACATGCGGCGTCCCTTGCACGCCAACGGCCAAACGAATGCGACCCCGTAACTTCTAACTCCTAACTTCTAACTCCTAACTCCTGACGCCCAATGAAATCTCCAACAACGGTGCGATGGCTGCCGGCCTTGGCGCTGGCAGTGCTTTCCGGAATGGTGTTTCCAGGCCGCCTGGCGGCGGACGGGCTACAAGGCCCGTTGTACGGTCCCGAGGTGATCTTGCGGTGGGACCCGGTCGGCAATAGCCTGGTGCCCATTGCCCCGCAGCAAATGAAGGTGGGCTGCGTCTACAATCATTTCAGCCCGCGGTTGCAGCGCCGGGTCTGGAGTTATCTCCGAGCTGACCGGCAGTTTTGGAACGCCTATGGGCCGGGAACGGTCCAGGAAGCGGCGCGATTCGATCTGACCGCGCCCGAGGAGGAACGCCTGAAGCGGCTCCGCGAGGTCGATAAGGATCTGGCTCAAGAGGTCTTCAGCCAGGGGCGGATCGTGTTCGTCAAACTGGACGCCGACAACCGATGGACCCTGGACCGCACGGCCGGCATGCCTGCGATCTACGACGTGGAAACGGGTATGCGGTGGCAGCGGCACCACGTGGATTATATACCCGTGGTCCACGTCTGCGGCGACGCTTGGGGCTACGCCGAGGGCCAGTATTTTCCTCGGGATTGACTGACATGCAATCCGACTTTTCCGCGCTTTCGTGCAAGAGGCAGGAAAACGAGTGCCGCGGTTGGCTTGGCCCACCGTGCTATCCGCACTGCCGGGCAAGCCAGCCCCGGCGCCCGCGCTTGCTCCTGCTGGCCGCCCTGGCGGTGGTTGCCGGCGCAAGCGGCCCGCTCTTGGCCGCCGGTCCGGCGCGGGCGGCCAAGCCCGGCCGGAACATCGAGTTCGAAACGACCTCCGAATTCTCCCACATCCGCGTCAAGCGGCAGGGGAGCGTCCGCACGCTGTTGTTTGTGCGTGACAACGGGGAGGAGGTCGAGGAGTCGATGGTCAATTTGAAGAAGCCGCACGAGATGCTGGTGACGTACGTGAAGTTCATGTTCACCAGCTATCTTTTTCAGCCCAAGCAAGAGCGGGTCTTGATTGTCGGCCTGGGGGGCGGGGCCATGGTCCACTTCCTCGCGCACTACGACCCCGAGGTGACGGTCGACGTCGTGGAGATCGACCCGGCCGTGGTCGCGGTGGCCGACAAGTACTTCGAGGTCCGCAGCGGAGGAAAGATCGACGTTATCACGGCCGACGGGCGGAAGTACCTGGAAACGACCGACAAACGCTACGACGTCATCTACCTCGACGCCTTTCTCAAGCCGGCCGCCGAGACGGACTCCACCGGCATGCCGCTGGCGATGAAAACCGAGCAGTTCTACAAGCGCCTCCAAGAGAAGCTCAGGCCCCAAGGGCTGGTGGTTTTCAACCTCAACCGCCAGCCGACCACCGAGGCCGACATCCGCAACATCCGCACCGCTTTCGGCCAAGTCTACGTCTTCCGGATGCAGACGGATAACCTGATTGTGGCCGCCACGTTGTCCCCAGAGCGTCTCTCGCCGGCCGACCTGCGGGCCCAGGCCCGCTCCATCGATGCCCGCTTCAAGGCCACCTTCTCCTTCCAGGAATTGAGCCGGCATCTGCTGCCGTAGAAAGGAGTTAGGAGTTAGAAGTTAGGAGTTAGAATAGACGAACGTGCGTCTTTCCTGCCCCTAATGGTGGTACAGCCAACTTCTGACTTCTAACTCCTAACTTCTAACTCCTAACTCCTAACTTCTAACTCCTAACAAACCGCGGTTGGAGGAAAGGGCCTGTTCGCGGTAGAATCCCGCGTGCGGCGTGCCAGCCCCGCAATGGAACCGTAATGTCTGGCGATTTTGGACTCACCCCCATAAAGCTGCTTTTCCTGAGGAGCTGTCGGTCATGAAGACGTCGGCTGCTTGCATTGCCCTGTTGCTCCCGCTGTTGATCGGCCTGCCGGCATTGCCGCTGGTGGCCCAAACCTATGAGACGGACGTGGTGAATGCGTCGTCCACGGTATTGGACGAGGTGATGGCCATGCCCGGCCGCAGCATCCCGCTGTCGCTGCTTGCCCATTGCCAGGGCGTGGCCATCGTTCCCGACCTGCTCAAGGGCGGATTCATCGTCGGCGTGCGGCACGGGCGGGGCGTGCTGTTGGTCAGGGACCAGACCGGCACCTGGCAGCCGCCGCAATTCATCTCGATCACTGGCGGAAACGTCGGCTTTCAAGCCGGGCTCCAGGCAACCGACCTGGTGCTGGTCTTCAAGACCGGCAGGAGTATCAGCGGTCTGCTGCGGGGCAAACTGACCCTGGGCGCCGACATTTCTGCCGCCGCCGGGCCCGTCGGACGCGACGCCAGTGCTGCGACCGATACGACCCTGCGGGCGGAGATCCTCTCCTATTCCCGCAGCCGGGGACTGTTTGCGGGCGTGGCGCTGGACGGCTCGGTGGTGCAGGTCGATCCGCTCTCGAACACGGCCTTTTACGCGCTGCCGGCGCCGCCGCTGGCCCAGCCGGGGGCCTCGATCACCCTGCCCACGCCGGCCGTGCAGCTCTTGAGGCGGATCAACAACTATGCGGGACCGGGCGGTCCGGCCGGGCCGGCGGTGGCCGTGGCTCCCGTCGCGCCGGCCGGCGTGCCGCCCGGGTTCGGTCCGCCCGCGATGGCCCCGCAACCACTTGCCCCGTCGCCGGATCTGGAGGCGATCCGGCGTGACTTGCGCGCCGCGTCCGCCAGTCTGCGGCCGATGTTGGACGATCGCTGGGGGAAGTACCTGGCCATGCCCGCCGATCTCTTCGCGGCCGACCGCCAGCCGAGCGATCCGGAGATGGCCGTCGTGCTCCAGCACTACGACATCGTGGCCCAGTCGCCTCAGTACCGGGGCCTGACCGATCGACCCGAGTTCCGCGCCACCTATGATCTGCTGCGGCGTTACATGGCCGCCCGCGCGACCTCGCCTCGGTCGATCATCGGCGTGCCGCCTGCCGGGCCGGGGCTCAGGTAGAGAGCCGCTGGCGACTCTACGATAAGGCATCCTCGCTACTGTAGGGAACGCCCTCCGTGGCGTTCCGCGAACTGGGAATAACGCTTTTCCGCAGGCCGCTTTGGCAGGGGCGGGGGAATGGGCAAGGAGCGACGAAGCGAAGTCGTCCTGGTGGACCGGATCGAGCCGTGCATTTTGCTGATTCGCGGGCAGCGAGCGATGCTGGACGCCGACTTGGCCGCGCTTTATGGGACTACCACCAAGCGGCTGAACGAGCAGGTCAAGCGGAATCTGGACCGTTTTCCCGCCGACTTCATGTTTCGGCTCACCATCGACGAAGCCGACGGGATGCGGTCACAAACTGTGACCACCTCCGTCCCGCCCCGCTCCATGCGGTCGCAAAATGCGACCGCATCCAAACGCAACGTGCGTTACCTCCCCTACGCTTTCACCGAGCACGGGGCGATCATGGCGGCCAGCGTATTGAACACGCCCCGAGCAATTGAAGTAAGTGTTTACGTGGTAAGGGCTTTTGTCAAACTGCGCGAATTGCTCTCCACCCATAAGGAACTGGCCGGGAAGGTTGCCGAGTTGGAACGGAAAGTGGGCAGCCACGACGCGGCCATCCAGTCCTTGGTGGCCGCGATTCGCCGCCTGATGGAACCTCCGCCGGCACCCCCTCGCCCGCGAATTGGTTTCCACGCTGGCCAGGAGGATACGCGATGAATGGCAAGGCAAAAGGGTCGAAGCGACTCTCCGGCGGCGGTGCCGCGCCGGCTGGAAGACGCAGTTTTGCCCGTCTTCTGCTGTTCAGTCGCGTCAGGGAAGTGCGCCGAGTATTGCGTTCGCCAACTGGTAGACTTCGCTGCACGGGTTTTGGTCTTCCGGAAGATCACCTCGTGCGATGCCCGGCCTTCGCAGCTTTTCGGCTCGTGCACAGGCATCGCGCACATGCAGAACGATCGAACTGAAATCGCACTTGCCCTTCGTATACTGAGGAAGATGTTTGTTCCGCAACGTACTGACGAGAGCATCGCAATCGATGGTCGATTTGTCGTATTCCTCGAAGTGCAGCAGGACCCAGTATTCAAAGCACTTGGTGGAGACGGCGAGTTCGATTGCATTCGCCGTCGCCTTGCTTTGCGCGTTAGCGATCTTATGGCCATAGTCCCCGTCGATCACGCACCAGACCTGTTCAAACGGCACCGTGCCGCTGTCCGGCGAAGCGGCGCTCTTTTTGATTTCAACGGCTCGTGCGACGACTTGAGCCGGCTGGGTATGACCCGCGCTGCCCGCGATTTCGATCGAGGCAGCGGAGAGCTTGAAGTGTTTCTTCAATGCCTCGAAATAGTTCGGCGCTGACTTGCCGTCTTCGCAAACGATCAAGAAGCGTTTTTCCAAATCCCGCTCACCGTGGCGCCGGCGGAGCTGTTCCAGCAACGCCGCGGTCGCCTTAGACAACGGCTTCTTCGGCTTGCCGCGGTTGCTCATAACGAGAGATCCGCCGGCGAAGGAATCGCTCCATAGAGGCCAGACAGGTAACGCTTGCGGATATTGTGGACGCTCCGTGCTTCGTTTTTGAATTCCGTGAGCGAATAGAACTCCGAGGCCCCCTGCGAGTCCTTCTTCGTGAAATAGACCTGGTCCCGGCGCAGCGCCGGTGGCAACCCATCCCGACCCTCAAGGAGCGTCGTGTCGTGCGTGGCGAAGATCAACTGAGACCGAAGACGGTCATTCGGGACATCGTTGACGGCTCGGATTAGGCTGTCGAGTAATCGGGGATGGATGCTCGCACTGAGTTCATCCGCGAAAATGGTGATAGGGTCGTTGGCCAGCGCCACCAGTCAGCCGCCAGGTTGAAGAGCTTCCTCGTTCCGGAGGATTCCACCGAAGCGTTAGCGGAAGAATCAATGGCTTGGCTCGATATTCCCTCATGTACGAACGAGACCACGACTCCTTCGTCCGGCAGGCCTTGCCCGTCGCCAGGCTTTGCAAGTAGTTCTCGAGCGAAATCGGGAATCGTGAACTTTACGCGGCGGGTCTCGACGCCGGAAATCCCCACATCGGCCGACCGTATAAGATGACGCATGATCCACTCGCGGTAGTTAGGATCGTCGGCGAATCGCTCCCGCCCCACGTCTCCGATTTTAATTTGATATGTTGTGGCGTTGGAGTAGTCCCTCGGCTGTGTCGCGTCTCGGATCGCGGCATAGTACGGCTGCACGGACTCCGGACCTCTTCGCGGCCCGTGCTGGGCTAACTTCGAAAGCACGGCCACGTTGGGTTGCATCTCTTTGACGTAGAGCCGATTCACCTCGCCATGCGAAATGAGGTCTCCGCCTACTTCGCCGGACGGCTTCCGATCAATAAGCCGGGTCTCGCCGTTTTCGTCGAAGAGCGTGAGCGTTTCGCATAAGACGGATTTTTCCTCGAGTTTTATCTCATATCGCAACAATGATTGCTCGTGAACCACGTCGCAGCCAAGTTCGACTGGCGCGACTCGCGAAACATCGTCCAGCAGGAACGGCTCATAGGGGGGAATCTTTTCGCTCGGCTTGGACTTGGCACTGGATTCGGCGACAAGCCAATTGAGTGCTCGAGCGGCCAACAGAAGCGTCGATTTTCCCGAAGCGTTGGCGCCGTAGATGGCCACGCTCCGCAACAGCCGAAGAGGCTCGGCCGCGCCGGCGATGGGCACTTCGACTACCCCCCGGTCCCGATCCTCCTTCCGCTTGAGATCGGCCGCGACCATCGACAATTCGAAGTTGGTCTTGAACGAGCGAAAATTGCGTCCGAAAAGTCTGACAAGCATCGCGTCCCCCCCATTCGTGGTGCAACTCGGCACGTTGCGCAGGTTTCCTGCGCACCAATTCTAGGTCGCCGAAGCTGTTGCGTCCACCCTACTTGCTGTCAGCGCAAGCATGACCCTGCGGCTGCTTGAGGAAGTGCGGCCCGGTGATCGCATGGCTGGGCGCCGCGCCGCGGTAGAAGGCGGCGATCCGCTGGACGACGAATTGCTGCTCCTCGGCCGATAGCTCGGGGAAGATCGGCAGGGCCAGCACCTCCTGGGCCGCGCGGAAGGTCTCCGGCAGGTCCTTGGGGGCGTAGCCCAGATAACGGAAGCATTCCTGCTGGTGCAGTCCCAGCGGGTAGTAGATCTCGCTGCCGATCTTGGCGTCGGTGAGGAACTGCCGTAGCGGGTCCCGCTTGCGGTCGTGTACGCGGATCACGTACTGGTTCCAAACGTGCCTCCGCCGCGGCCCGCAGACGGGCAGCCCGAGAATCCGGTCCAGACCGGCCTCGCAGAACAGCTCGTGATACCGCCGGGCGTTGGCCTGCCGCATCTCGGTCCAGCGATCGAGGTAGGGCAGCTTGACGTTGAGCACGGCGGCCTGGAAGGAGTCCAGCCGGCTGTTCACGCCGATCACCCGGTGGTAATAGCGGGGCCTCATGCCGTGTCCGCGGAGGAGCTGAAGCTTGTCGGCCAGGTCGGCGCTGCTGGAGGTGAGCATGCCGCCGTCGCCTGCTCCGCCGAGGTTCTGGTGGGATAGAAGCTCAGGCAGCCGATCTCGCCCATCGCGCCCGCCCGGCGGCCGTCGAACTCGGCCCCGATCGCCTGAGCGGCATCCTCGACCACGGGCACGCCCGACCTTCTGCTGACCCGCCCGAGCGCTTCCATATCCACGCACTGCCCGAAGAGATGGACGGGGATCATGGCCTTGGTGGCGGGCCGGATGAGTCGGGCGACGTTGTCCGGATCGACGTTGAAGGTGGCCGGGTCGATGTCGGCGAAGACCGGGGTGGCCCCCAGCCGCGTGATCGCGCTGGCCGTGGCGAAGAAGGTAAAGCTGGGAACGATCACCTCGTCGCCCGGCCCAACGTCCAAGGCCATCAGGGCCAGCAGCAGGGCATCGCTGCCCGAGGCGCAGGCGACCGCATGTTGGGCGCCGCAGTAGGCGGCGATGCGCTGTTCCAGGTCCTTCACCTCGGGACCCAGGACGAAGGCTCCCGTCTGGCAGACCCGGCCTAAGGCGGCGGCGATCTCGTCGGCCAGCGACTCCTGCTGACGCCTCAGGTCCAGCAAAGGAACCTGGCAGATGGGACGCGAAACTTCCTGGCGATTGGCAGTGGTGGTCATAATACGACTTCCAGCCTCGGTAATCCCCCCTGTCCGTTTCGCCGCGCGACCCGCGGCGTGCCGGCGGCGGTAAAGTTAGGTCTTCGCTGGTTTTGAGTCAAGGCCGAACTGGGCGGAACGGCCGTTTGCATCAGGTGGAAGAATAACTTCAAGGTTTGCCCGTAGGACGGATTGCTAATCCGTCGGGAGATGATGGACGGATTTAGCAATCCGTCCTACGGAATCCCCCAACTTGTTCTTCGGTCAACGCTTGGAGGCGGGTGTCTCTCAAAAGGTGCTTGCAGATCCCCACCCGTCTGGAATAGAATATCCCCGTGCGAAACGCCCTGCCCCTGAAGGGGACCCCCGGCCTGCCTTTTGGTCCCCACCCGTGTTACGTCGATTCTCTCCGTTCCCCGACATCGTGCGCGAGGCAATCTATGGCCCGACCGGGTAGTTTGCGACGTAGGGCCGATTGCCAGGCCGCCCTGGCGTGGCAGCCCGGGTTGCCATTCGGTACGCGGGACGAAATGGCTCACGCTCGTAGTACCGGCTTTAGCCGGAAATCCGCCGCACGACCGCCTAAAGGCGGAACTACGAACGGCGGAACTACCAACGGCGGGACTACCAACGGCGTATTTTCGACCGCGTGCAAGATGACCGGCCTGTTCGTCGCGATCTGCCTGCTGCTGTTGTCGCCGCAGCCGGTCCGCAGTGCGGACTGGCCGCGCTGGGGCGGCCGCGACGACAGCAATATGGTCTCCGAGGAGAAGGGCCTGCCGGAGTCGTTCGTCCCCGGCAAGAAACGGTCCGACGGCTCGGGCATTGACCTGTCGACGACGGAGAACGTGAAGTGGGTAGCGCGGCTGGGCTCGCAGGCCTACGGCACGCCCACGGTCGCCGGCGGCCGGGTCTTCGTCGGCTGCAATGACGCGACGCTGGAAGATCCTCAGTTCAAGCCCACCCGCGGCGGCGCGGTCAAGTGTTTCGACGAGGCCACCGGCAAGCTGCTCTGGGAGCTGGCGATCCCCCGCAAAGAGACCAAGGACCCGAACTTCAATTTCGACGACATGGACCTGGGTGTCCTCGCCTCGCCGACCGTCGACGGCGATCGGGTCTACCTGGTCGACAATCGCTGCGAGGCGCTCTGCCTGGACGTCCACGGCCCGACCGGCGGCAACGTCGTATGGCGCTACGACATGATCGAGCGGTCCAACGTCTGGCCCCAAGACGCCTCGAACTGCTCGGTGCTGGTGCACGGCAACTTCGTCTATGCCTGCACGTCCAACGGCGTCGACCGGTCGCACATCCGCGTGCCCAGGCCGCTGGCGCCGAGCCTGATCGTGCTGGACAAGAAGACCGGCCGGCTGGTGGCGCAGGACGGCGAGAAGATGGGCACGCGGCTGTTCCACGGCCTCTGGTGCTCGCCCTCGCTGGCCAGGGTGAACGGCCGGGAGTTGATCCTCTGGGGCGGCGGCGAAGGCGTCTGTTATGCCTTCGAGCCGGTCACCGCCACTTCCGAGACGCCGGTGCCGCTGAAGAAAGTCTGGTCGTTCGACTGCAATCCGCCCGAGTACCGCCTCGCCGACGGCAAGCCCCGCGATTACCGGGCGGGCGACATCCGCAAGCACCGGGACAACAACGGCGACGGCTCCTACGTCGGTCCCAGCGAGATCATCGCCACGCCCGTCTGCTGGCACAACCGCGTCTACGTGACGATCGGCCAGGACCCTTCGCACGGCCGCGGCCGAGGAATGCTCAATTGTATCGACGCCACGCAGACCGGCGACGTCACCAAGACCGCCAAGATCTGGTCCTACGACAAGATCGACCGCAGCATCTCCACCGTTTCCATCGCCGGCGGGCTGCTCTACGTGGCCGACTGCTGCGCCGGCAACGTCCACTGCCTGGACGTCAACACCGGCCAGCCCCTCTGGGTCCATCACAGCGGGGCCGAGATCTGGAGCTCGACCTACGTGGCCGACGGCAAGATCTACCTGGGCACGAAGAAAAGCCTCCAGGTCCTGGCGGCCGGCCGGGAGGACAAACTCCTCGGCGAGATCCATCTCGGCTCGCCCATCATGTGTACCCCCGTGGCCGCCAACGGCGTGCTCTACGTCGCCTCGCAGAAGTATCTCTGGGCCGTGCAGGCGGGCAAAAAGCCGTAGTTGGTATGGTGGGACAAGCTCACGGGAGCGAGCGCTGGCCCACCAACTCCGCTTGGTTCTGGTAGCCCGTTCGTAGTTCTGGTGGGCCGGCGGCCGCCAAGGCGGCCTTGTCCCACCCTACAAGCGACGGCCAAACCCCTGTTACAAAGCAGTTACACCGCGGCGGCAAAGTCAAGCTACAATGGACTGCGATGGACGAAGGTCATCCGGGTCCGGTTTCCTGACATCGCCACGAGGAGATCTACCATGCGAAAGTCGACCACCGCCGCTGGAATGCTCTTGCGGGCGGCGTTTGCGGCGCTCGCCCTGCCGCCCGTTTCCTTGGCAGCGGCGGCCGAGCCGCTGATCGCCGCTGCTGCGCCCAAGGCTGCCACAGCCGCGCCCAAGGCCGCCGCGGCCGAGCCGGAAAATCCTCACCTCTGGAAGCCGCAGGTCCGCAACGTGGCCGTCTTCAAGAACGGGCTGGGATTCTTCATCCGTGAAGGGGAGGTCGGCCTGCGCGAAGGCTGGTGCCTGGCCTCGCAGGTTCCGCCGGCGGCCTTCGGCACGCTGGCCATCTACAGCCAGGGCGACAAGGAGCTGGTGGACGTCGTCGGCTCGGGAGCCGGGGAAGTCGTTCAGTTCGACGGCAAGGACGCTCCCGCCACCGCCGAGGTCAGGCGTGCGCGGCTCGAAGCGGCCAAGGACCTCAAAGTCCAACTCCAGTACCAGCAGAAGGGCCAGGACCGCAGCGCCACGGGGAAACTGGTCTCCGTGGGGCCCGAGTATGCGGTGTTGGAGGACAACGCCAACAGCTTCGCGGTGCCCATCGAGGGCGTCAAGCGGATGCAGCTTCTCGATTTGCCCCTGCGGATTCACGTGCAGGGCCAGGAGCAGAAGCAGCCCGACCGGGTCACCCTGGGCATGGCCTACCTGCGCCAGGGGATCACCTGGATTCCCGAGTATACGCTCAAGGTGCTCGACGAGCAGAACGCCGAATTGACCCTCCGCGGCACGCTGGTCAACCAGGCCGAGGACCTGATCCACGCCGACGTCCACCTGGTGGTGGGCGTGCCGCACTTCGTCCACACCGACTACCTGGCGCCGATCGCCGTGGGCCAGTTGATCCGCAGCATCAGCGCGGCGGTGCCGTCGGCGGTGAGGGGGCAGCTCATGAACCGCGCGGCGATCGTCTCCAACTCCCAGGTCGCCCAGCAGTTCGACGCCGGCGGCGACGAGGCCGCCCAGCCGGCCGGTCCGCGGAGTCTGCAGGAGGCCCTCGGCAATCTGCCGCATCTCGATTCGGCCGCCGGCACGGATTACACGGTCTACACCAAGACCGATCTCACGCTCCGCGAAGGCGAGAAGGCGATCCTCACGCTGTTCACCAAGAAGATCAGCTACTCGCACATCTACCGCTGGTCGCCGCCGGCGGCGATGGAGCATTCGCTGGTGCTCCACAACGCCACCGACACGGCCTGGACCACCGGACCCTGCCTGGCGATCAGTGCCGAGCGTCCGCTGGGCGAGGACCTGCTCCGCTACGTGCCCCGCGGCGGCAACGGAGAGCTGCCGGTGACCACGGCGATCAACATCGCCGAGGAGAAGACCGAGCGGGAGACCGATCGCAAGCTGAAGGCCTATTCTCCGCAAAACAACGTGAGCTTCGACCTGGTGACCCTGGAAGGGAAGCTCAAGCTCCGCAACTTCGAGAAGGCGGAGGTCCAGATCGTGATCCACAATCCGATCCCCGGCAAGCCGCTCGCGGCCGACCAGGGCGGCACGATCTCGGTCGACCCGGCCAAGCTCCGGCTGCTGGAGCGCGAAGGGACGATCCGCTGGCAAGTGAAGCTGGCCCCCGGCGCGGAAACCACGCTCACTTACCAGTACGAGCGGTATGTACCGTCCAACTGAGCCTGACTTCCTTTGCCCTGACCTTGTCGATAGGAGGATCGAAACATGCGTAGTATGGGTACCATGAGCACCAAGGTCCGCTGTCTTGCCGTCCTGGTCTTGGCGGGAGTCGCGGTTTCCCGTGCTAACGGCGGAGAACCATCGCCTGTGCAGTACGAGGATGTGTTCAAGCGGGAGTTCGAGAAGATCGCCCAGGCCCTGAACTACAAGGACGGTCTCCAGATTCAGCGCACGACGCTGAACAGCCGGTCGGTACGGTGTTCGGCCATCCTTTGGCGAACCACCTGGGAGCTCAAGGATACTCCCCAGAGCCGGCACCAGAGCATCCAGATGGAGTCCGCCGCCATGAAGTTACCGGAAGCCGACCGTCTCGAAGCATGAACCGGTTCGACGACCACATCCAGGTATGGGGCGTTGCCCAGCCGGCCAAAGCGGGGCCTGACGGCAAGGCAGGCTTGATTCCCGCTGACGTGCCGCACCGGCAACACCGCGAGTTGTTCTATCTCGGTCGGGACAAGAACTTCGCCTGGTACGGCCTCATGCCGATCTACGACTTCGTTTTTCTGGAACAGAAACTGTTGCTGAAAGGTGAGGACGTGCTCCCGGCCCTCGTCAGGGGCATGGCGGTTGAAGACCTCGGCGGCTGTACAGCTAATTCCTGCGAAGCGTTGTTGAGGCGGGAGGGAGCCGGGGCGTTGAAGGCCATCGACAACGCTATTGCCGATCGCTTGCCGCAACGAGCTCGACTGGTGGGAGCCATGTCCTCCTTACGGGATGCGGCAGTGACTCCCTGGTTGATTAACCTCGTGGCCTCGACCGACGCCGAGGTGGCCCGGGCGGCCCGCCAGACGCTCTTGCGGTCGCCGCGGGCAGAGGCCGCCCCGCTCTACGTGAAGTGGCTTGCGGAAGGAGTCGGCCAACGGCAAGTCGCGCAGGAGCTTCGAGCCTGCCGGGAGGTAAGGGCAACGCAGGCGACCTTGTTGTTGCCCAAAGCCCTGGGGGCTCCGGCCAGCGTATGTGAATATCGCCAAGCGTTGGAAATGTCGCACGAAAGTGCCGGCAAGCCGGCCATACGCCAAGACCTGCTGGCGGCCGAAAGACAAATCCAGGAGTTCGGCTACGGCAGTGGACTCCGGTTTGACCAAAAGAAAGTCGACGAAGCGGTTGACACGATTCTTGCCGCCGGTGCCCCAGAGGATGCGGCGGCCGTGGGCATGTCGCTGGCGATCTACACCACCAAGGGGGACACAAGAGCTATTCGCCAAGCCGGTGTGGAGATTCTTCGCCGGCTGCCCGGTGGCGAGGGTAAGCGTCTGGCAAAACTGCTTGAGCGAACCAACCGAGTTAGTAGTTGGCAGGAAGAGGAGGTGAAGGCGGTGGCCCGGGCGGTCGATAACCGATAACGGAGACGTTGGCCAGTGCCCACCATTTTAGCCATCGAGGACGATGCGGCGATCCGCCGGGGCATTGTCGATGCCCTGCGATTCGCCGGTTATGCTGCCTTGGAGGCCGGGCACGGCGACCAGGGACTGGAAATGGCCTTGTCGCAGCCCTACGACTTGCTGCTGTTGGACCTCGTGCTGCCCGGCCGCGACGGCCTGGAGATTCTCCGCGAGGTCCGCCGTCTGCGGCCGGCGCTGCCGGTCATCATCCTCACCGCCCGGGGCGACGAGTCGGACCGCATCCGCGGGCTGCACGGCGGCGCCGATGATTACGTGGTCAAGCCGTTCAGCGTGAAGGAGCTTCTGGCCCGGGTCGAGGCGGTGCTCCGCCGCGTCTCCCAGGGGGCGAACCCGGCGGATTCCATCGCCATCCCTGGCGGGCGCATCGACCTGGCCCGGCGGGAAGTCCGTTTCCAGGACGGCCAGACCGCGGAATTGTCCGAGCGGGAGGCGGAGCTGCTGCGTTACCTGGCCGCCCATCGCGACCGGGCCATCGATCGCGACGAGATCTTGACCGGCGTCTGGCAGATGAATCCCCAAGGGATCTCCACGCGGACCATCGACATGCACGTCGCCCGGCTGCGGGAGAAGCTCCGCGACGACGCCGACCAGCCCTCGATCCTGTTGACGGTCCGCGGCAAGGGGTACAAATTTGCGTCGGGGCCTGGAGAACCATAAGCTGGCCGATCGCTGCTTGTGGTGCAGGCGTCCCGCCTGCAATTTCTGGGCAGGCGGGACGCCTGCACCACAATGAATCGCACAACAACATGAGTCGAACCTGGCACGTCTGGCTTTTGTTCGGCGTCTCGCTGGCCGTGGTGGCGGCCGCGCTGGGCTGGCTGAGCCTGACGATCGTCCGGCTGGACCAGGCGGAGGTCGCGGCCCGGCAGCAGGCGCAAGTGGAGGAAAACGTGCGGCTGGCGCTGTGGCGGATGGATTCCGCGCTGGCCCCGCTGGTGGGGCAGGAGAGTGCGCGGCCCTATTTCGCTTACGGCACGTTCCTGCCAGTCGATCGGGCCTGGGGACGGATGTTCCATCGCGGCACCGGCGGCGAGATGCTGGTGCCTTCGCCCCTGCTGCAGGAAGCCGCGCCGCAGATCCTGCTCCATTTTCAGTTCGAGCCCGACGGCCGTCTGACCTCTCCCCGCGCCCGCCGCGAGCGTCTACAGCCTGGCCGTTCCACGTTACCTGAGCGAAGAGGCCTTCCGCCGCACGCAAGCTCAGCTCCGGCAGGTCTCCGCGCTAGTCTGCCGGGCCTGGCTTCTGGAGCAGCTTCCGCAGCATCCGACGGAGCCGGTCGAGGTGGTGATGTCGCCGCCGAATCCGGCGCCCGACGGAAACAAAGTCGCGCAGCGGTCTTCGCCGCGCCGCAGCCGCGGGACGACCGAGTTCGAGATGCGGAACCAGGCGGTCGCCCAGAATGCCAACATGATGGCGCAACAGCAGGCGGCGCCGTTCCAGCGCCCCGTGGGATCGACCGATCTGAGCGGCGTGCTGATGACCCCGCTCTGGGTCCGCGGACGGCTGTTGCTTGCGCGGCGGATCGCGGTGGACGGCAAGCCGTACGTGCAGGGCTGCCTGCTGGACTGGCCGGCGATCAAGGCTTCGCTTTTGGAATCGGTGGCCGACCTGCTGCCGGCGGCCGACCTGCTGCCGGTGCCGGGGGGGCAGCCGGAAAAGGAGACGCGGATGCTGGCGGCCCTGCCGGTGCGGCTCGTGCCCGGCCCTGTTGCGGCGGTGGCGGTCCGGGGACTCTCGCCGGTGCGGCTTACGCTTTGGATCGCCTGGGGCGCGGTGCTGCTGGCGGCGCTGGCGGTGGCCCTGCTGCTGGGCGGCGTGGTGCGGCTGAGTCAGCGCCGTGCGGCGTTCGTCTCGGCCGTGACGCACGAGCTGCGCACTCCGCTGACCACGTTCCACATGTATACCGAGATGCTGTCCGAAGGAATGGTCCCCGACGCCCAGCAGCGGCGCCAGTATCTTGACACCTTGCGGACCGAGGCTTCGCGGTTGACGCACCTGGTGGAGAACGTGCTGGCCTACGCCCGGCTGGAGCGCGGGCGGCCGGTGGGGCGGTTGGAAGAGCTGACGCTTGCGCGGTTGCTGCGGCCGATCGCTCTCCGGCTGGCCGACCGCGCTCGGCAGGCCGGCATGGAGCTGGCCGTGGAAGTCGACGCCGCCGCGGGAGAAGCGATCGTGCGGGCGAACCCTTCGGCGGTCGAGCAGATCCTTTTCAATCTCGTCGACAACGCCTGCAAGTATGCGGCGGCCGCCGCCGACCGGCGGATCCACTTGTCGGCCGAGCAGGCCGACGGATTCGTGCGTCTGGCGATTCGCGACCACGGTCCGGGCGTCGCGCCGGCGGCCTCGCGGCGGCTTTTTCGCTCCTTCAGCAAGTCGGCCCACGAGGCGGCCTGCACGGCCCCCGGCGTCGGCCTGGGCCTGGCGCTGAGCCGTCGCCTGGCCCGCGACATGGGCGCCCGGTTGGACCTCGACCGCCGCACCAGCGGCGGGGCACGCTTCGTGCTCCGTTTGCCGGTGGTCCGCTCGGGCGCGTCGTAGGTCCCGCCTGCCGGGCGGGAACACCGCAGCGAGTGTGAAGCGCCGGCGGCGGTGGCAGAAATAGTGGGGCTGCGCGGTGGCCCCGATAGCTCTGCTATCGGGGCCACCGGCGAGTTTCCGCAGGAGGCGGAAGATCATGTCGTCGCTCAACAGACTATTTGCTGAGAGTTTTTCTGCGACTCGAATCCCTCATACACGGGTTGAAGCCAGAACTGGAGGAATGCTTCGACAAGCGTTAGGAATGGAATTCCCCACTCTTTGGGAAAAAGGATGTTTATCCGGTCAGTGTGGTCTTTAATCCACTCTCCAACGCGAACGGGTTCGACAGGGCCGATACCAATACTATTCGGGGACTTGAGGATCGACTTCGCGAGGTTGCTCTTGGAGCTTTGCGAATCATAGTGCTGGCTGGTGTAGCGTGCGGTGCTCTTGGGGCCGACCTTTCCGACCTTCAGGCACTTGTCGTTGAAAAAGAAAAGGTAGGCAGCGATTTTTCCCGTAGGCAATGAACGTGGCGGCGTGTGCGGAGCGTCATGGATTTCGATCACGATCTCTTGGCAAGCGATCTGGATACCTGCGAGATCGGCAAGAGATTTTAGTCGGTCGAGGATCGTCGTTACCTCCGGTTTCATCAACTTCACCTTATGCGCGTCGCAACGTCATCCGGAGCATCGGGCCGCCCTAGCGCGTCGCTAATCTATTATATCACCTAACTCCCCGTTGGAGCCACCGGCGAAGGATCGATCACGCCCAACTTCTGGTCCGGCACCGAGGCGGTGAGAGCGGACCGGACGTTGTCGAACGCGAAGAACAGTCGCATCAGATTGTCCATCGCGCGAGATTGGATGTGGGTTCCGCTGATCCATCGCGAGATCGTCTCCGGCGCCACGCCGATCCGGTCGCCCAAGTCCTTCTGCTTCAAGCCCAGCGCCCGCAAGGCTTCGCGGATCTGCCGGGGCGACAGGAGGACGAGGTGTTCGCGCAAGGCCTGCGAGATCTGATCGTCCGTCACATTACTGAAGAGGACCTCGCCACATGCGGCGCACTTGTTGGCCCGCAGGGCGGGGATTGGAAACGCGTACACGCGGCCGTCGTGCTTGACCTCGGCGTCATAAGCGATGGTCGCGGGCTGGACCTTGAGCTTTCCGCACTCGGGACAATGCCGCGGAAAGGGCTTGTCGCAGGCGTGGGCAGGCTTCGTCCTGCGGCGATTGTCTTTGCTAGGCATCGAGGACCTCAAGGAACTTTTTGAGTGTATCCCGTTCCCTCAGAGGTGGTGTAGAGTCACCTCCCGGCCCAGAACGCACGGCCCGCGACTGCTGAGGCTATACGTAAAGATACAGAAGCGATTGATATATATCAAGTCGATTTCCTTCGCGGTTGACATGAATGATTGACGCGCTCCCCCGCGGCGTGCCCCTTCGGTGCCAAACGGCACCCCATAGCGGATCTATCGCGGCCGTCCCCGCGTTGTTGCTCCCGCCGGTGCGTTCCCGGGCAGTATACAATAATTGCTCTTCTTCCTGGCGGGGTGTTTTTCCCTCGCCACGGATAATCCGCGCATCGACCGGAGTCCCGACGATGAAAACCAATTGCGTGGTCTCGCCGGGTCCGGCCCTCTTTCTGTTGCCCTAGACAAATTTGCCGGTCCAGGCGCTCTTCATTATTGCGGAGAGGAACATGGAAGACCGCGCGGACGACCCGCTGACGCCTGGCCTGGCGGCCGGAAACTCGCGGGCGTTCGGCCTCTTGTACGACCGGGTAGCGGGCCGGTTGTACCGGGTGGCGGTGCGACTGCTGGACTGCCGGGAAGACGCCGAGGATGCCGTGCAGGAGGTGTTCGTGTCCCTGGTGCGATCGCGGGAGCGCCTGCCGCAGGTCCGCGAGCTGGAGGCGTACCTCTTTGCATCGCTGCGGCGCGCGGCCGCGCGGCTTGCGGTCCGAAGGGCCCGCCTGCCGATCGCCTCGGACGCCGCTTTGCCAGAGGCGGTAGCGCGACCGGATCGCCCGGGCGAAGGCGGTCTGCCCGACGACCTGAGCCGGGCGCTCGGCGCCTTGCCGGTCGAGCAGCGGGAGGTGATCGCTTTGAAGATCGACGGAGAGCTGACGTTTGCCGAGATCGGCCTGGCAATGGGCACCAGCGCCAACACGGCCGCCAGCCGCTATCGCTACGCGTTGGAGAAGCTGCGCAAGTCGTACTGCTCACGCTCCGCGTGAGGCCAAAGCGGGCCAGCTTCACCCGGAGTGAGCCAACCTCACGCGGAGCGTGAGGAGCACCTAATACGCGGATGCCCAAGGGGAGCGACTTCGATGACCGACGAGCGGCTATCGCCGGAATTGGAACGGTTGGAGCGGGAGTTGGCCGCGCGGCCGCGCGAAGAGCCGCCGCCGTGGCTGCGCGGCCGGATCATGGACCGTGTCGAGATCGAGCTTTGCCGCAGGAAGTCGTTCTTCGACCGCCGCCTGCTCGTGGCTGTGGCCGCGGCCCTGGTCTGGCTGAACCTGTCGCTGAGCGCGACCAACACCACGTCGGCGCCGTTGGGGCCTCCCGACTCACGGTGGCTTGGCGAGCCGTTGGCCCGGCAGATCGAGCAACTGCTGCCCGAGCTTCCCCGCGCGGATGCCCGGCGATTGGCCGTGCTCTATCGGGCCGGCTCCGGCCTGGTGCCCTGTCCGGACTTGTCCTCCAGGCCGATCGCGGCAGGAGGAGATTATTCGGCCTGGATTGATCGGTAGGGTGGGACAAGGCCGCCGTGGCGGCCGCCGGCCCACCGGGGCGGGCAGAGCTGGCGGATCGTCGGAACTGGTGGGCCGGCGCTCGCTGACGCGAGCTTGTCCCACCCTACTGGTCGCAAACGAATCGAGGCAAGGAGAACGTGAGTCATGGGATACGTAGTCCTTTGGTTGGAGAACCTTGCGGCGGTGTTCTTGCTGACCGCGACCGTCGTGGCCTGTTGCAGTCGCTGGAGGCGCCCGGTCTTCCGAATCGGGCTGCCGGTCTTGGCCGTGCTGTTGATCCTCGCCGTCCCCGGGGGGTTGACGGCTGTCGTGGGCATCCTCAACTTACACCATTTGGTCTCCCAGTGGTTTTACCCGCTGGCGGCGCTAACGCTCTGCTGCGCCGTAGGGGCTTGCGCGATCCTCGTCAGGGGGCTGCGGCAAGGCCCGGACGACCTGTCCACGCCGCGCGCGGCCCATTGGCCGCGTGCCAAGCTGGCCCTGGGTTTCGCGCTGGCGCTGGCCTTGCACCTGATGACGTTCTGGAACCTGGACCTGGCGGTCAAGCAGCAGGCCGGCGCCCTGCGGGCGGAGTCCGGAGCGCTGGCCTTGTCGGTGGCCCCGGCCCGCGTGCCTGACCGCGACAATGCGGCGCTGATCTATGCGCAGGCATTCCAAGCGGCAGGCGACCGTTCGACGTGGCCGAAGGCATTCGGAGACAAATGGTGCAACTGGCTCAATCCCGGCCAGGCGGGCTTCGACGCGAAGGACGCCCAGTTGCGCGGGTTCTTGAAGCAGCAGGCCGGCGGCTTGGTCCTGCTTCGCGAGGCGGGCAAGAAGCCGGCGTGCTCCTTCGACCGCGATTACGGCCGCCCCAGCATTGACATGCTCCTGCCGGAGTTGCAGGATCTCCGCACCGGCGCGAGACTGTTGGCCCTCGACGCCCGCGTCAAGGCCGCCGACTGTGACATGCGCGGCGCTGGGCGACTGCCGCGCCCTGCTCTCCATGTCCGAGCATGTTGCCAGCGACCCGTTGCTGATCGCGATGCTCGTTTCCGCGGCGATCCAAGGCATTTCGGCCGAGACGCTGGAAGCTGTGTTAAACTCGGCGCCGGCTACTGCCGAAGACCTTGCCGAGATCGACGTAGGCGACACTCTCTCCTACCAGCGGGTATTTCTCCGCACGCTTCGTATGGAGGAAGCCGTCGGACAAAGGGCCTTTTACGACGTGGCCACTGGGGACCTCTCGCTTGGCGAGTTGGGGGCACTCAGCGGGCAACCGGTCCCGTCGCCGACGGCCTGGTTCGCTCCGGTCTATCGCCTGTTCTTCCTTGGAGAAGACCTGGACTCGCACCGCCGCATCGCGGCCACATGGCAGCGATTGGCCATACACCCTTACTACCGGTCGAAGTCCGGTTGGGACGATTGCCAGACGACGTTCAACACCCGACCCGTGGGGCTATTAACCCGATTACTCGTACCCGCCGTCTCGCGGTGCGCGGAGACGGCCGCCAGGGCGGACGCCCAACACGACGTGCTTCGCCTGGCCATGGCGGTCTGCCGTTTTCGGGCCGGCCACAACCGTTTTCCGAGCAACCCGAGTGAGTTGGTGCCCGACTTCATTGCGGCCGTGCCGCAAGACCCTTTTGACGGCAAGCCGCTGCGGATGAAAAAGGCCGCGGGTAAGCTGATCGTCTACAGCATCGGCCCCGACGCGATCGACAACGGCGGCGCCCCCTTCGATCGCCAGAAGCGAACCGGCGACATCCCCTTCACCATTCGCCAGTGGGCCGCGCCAGCGGCCGGGCGGCGGCAGCGGAAAACGCCTAGCACGGCAGAAAGTCCGCCCGGTGGCGGCCAATCCTCTGCTCCGCTGGGACAAGCCCAGCGGGGACAACCGCGAAGCGGAACATAACTCGTAACCGCAATTCTGGCGAAAGCGGCAGCTTTTCACCTCTCCATGTCAAGTTGACTTCCTTCGCCTGTGATGTCGAAACATTCGACACCCATGACGCTCGCGCCGACAGGGGGTAGCTTGGGTATCCGCCGGCCGCTGAGTTTACCTGCCGATTCTTCGGGCGTTAGCCCAGATTATTCGCGGCCAAACACTAGCCCGACGCGCAAGCGAGGGATCGGCAACAAGTTGCCCTCGCTTGCGCGTCGGGCTAGTGTCGAACAAAGTGCGCCCGGATACCGCGCCCATGAATAACCCGCGTTACCTGGCAACCGTTTGGCGAGGCGAACTGGCACGAGAGATGCTTAGAAACTGTTTCGGAACCGGAGCCTGGCGACGGGCAAGAATGCCCATCCTACGGCCGCTGTAGGTCGGGCATTCCTGCCCGACGCTGGCTCGCGAGGACTTGAGACAGCTTCTTGGGCGAACAACCACCGTTGGCATTGCGGAACGTAGCAGGCGGAGGCCGTTTGCCTGCTGGGTAATTCGGGAGAAGTCTTCATGGCACGAGGTCGTCAGGGTTTTACGCTGGTGGAATTGCTCGTGGTGATTACCATTATCGGCGTGCTGATGGCGCTGCTGCTGCCGGCGATTCAGAGTGCGCGGGAGGCCGCGCAACACGCGCTGCCAGAACCATCTGAAGCAGCTCGGCCTGGCGTGTCTGAACTACGAGCGCGTGCACGGGGGACTCCCCCCCGCGAGCGTCTTCCCGCCGTACCTCGCCAATTCCGCGTCGCTGGGCGACTCCGACAGGATCGGTTGGGTGTGGCTGATACTGCCGTACCTGGAGCAGTCGAACCTGGCGGCCCAATACCACTTCGATAAGGTCTGGTTCGATCCGTCGCTTCAGACACTGGTTGCCACGCGGTTGTCGGTCATGGAATGTCCCTCCGATCCGGTCGCGGGAAACATCTTCAGCGGCTCGAACCCCGACCCTGCGTCCGGCGCAACCGTGAACTTCCAGGCGGCGGCCACCGACTACTTTGCCACCGTTTCGCTCAACTCCAATGCGTCACAACTGGGGTGGACGCCTCGCCAGGACGAGAAGTACACGTCGGTCAACGGCGGACTCTATGACTACCTGGGCGCCATGCAAGACGACAAGACCACGAACATCGCGCAGATCATCGACGGAACGTCGAACACGATGATGGTTGCGGAAATGGCGGGCCGGCCGCACGCCTATATGACGGGCGGCGTGCTGGACCCCAATCTGCCCGACAAGACCTACGGATTCGGCGCCTGGCGCATAACGACAAACATACCGTCAAGACCTTCACCTACGACGGGCAAACCAGCCCGGGTCCCTGCCCGGTCAACTGCTCCAATCAGATGGGCATTTACAGCTTCCATCCCGCCGGCGCCAACGCCCTGTTCGCCGACGGCTCCGTACACTTCATCGCGCAAACCATCGACCTCTTCGCATTCTTCAATCTGGTGACCCGCGCCGACGGCGACGTGCTGCCCGGCAATGCCCTGGAGGGTTCTGCTTTCTAAATGGCCTTTCGCGATTCGAGGAGCTGTTCTTGGTAGGTCCCGCTTGCCGAACGGGACTTTGCGTACCGACAACGTCTGTTCGTGGTTCAAGTCCCTTCCGGCAGAAGGGACCTACTGGGAAGGATTACGTCATGAGGCTGCCGATCGCCGGTTCACGACTCGCTGCGCTCTTGCTTCTCGCCTTGGCGACGACGCTGCCGTGGGCCGGATGCGGGGCCAGCCACCGGTCCGTCCCCCAATTCAAGATCCACGGCAAGGTCCTCTCGCGTGGATCGCCGGCCGCCGGCGCGATCGTGGTGTTGCACCCCGTGAACAAGACCGGCGTGTCCCCTTATCCGCCGCGCGCCGTGGCCGCGACGGATGGCACGTTTGTCATCGGGTCGAGCATGAAGGACGACGGCGCCCCCGAGGGAGAGTATGCCGTCACCATCGTTTGGCCTGAGGAGCAAGACCCGAAGAAACAGTTCGAGAATACGCCGCCCGACCGGCTGAAGAACCGCTGCAACGACGCCAAGAACCCCAAATGGCGAATCCGCGTCAGCGCCGGCGAGAACGCCCTGCCGCCGCTGGATGTCAATTGACCCCGTAACCGTTCGCAGGGAGTCGCTCAAGGTAGCAGGCACACGCCGTGTGCCGTCCTGTTTCCGCCTTTGTGGACAGACGGCACACGGCGTGTGCCTACTACATTCCGGACCGTGAACCGCAAGCGTTATAACGTCGCTGTTTGCTAGAGAAGGAGATTGATATGGTCCGTCTTGCGTTGCCGGCCGGCCTGATTCGAGACGCCAAGGGCCGGGCAGAGTCACGGGTTATTGAAGGTCGAACCCACTTCACGGCGAACCATCTGCTCGGCGCGCCCGGCGACGCGACCGGCGCCCTTCTGCGGGAGTTCGTCGGCAAAGTGACACGAGATCGGTAAGGACCGGGCAAGGAATAATTTTGCAGCGATCGTAGGGTGGGACAAGGACGCCTTGGCGGCCGCCGGCCCACCAGGAGCCGGCAGAATTGGTGGGCCGGCGCTCGCTGGCGCGAGCTTGTCCCACCCTACTCGTTTCACTCGCGCTTCGTCGAGCGAAGATACCGCTCCATGGCCGAAATGATCTGCGCCATCTCCTCTTGGACGGTCGCCAGGGTGACGGCGGCGCCGGCCAGGTTACCGTCTTGTCCCATTGCTTCCAAGCGGCCTAGGTGCTCGATGGCCGGGGTATCACCGAAATAGCGGAGCGACCCTCGCAGCGTGTGAGCGGACAAACGCAGCTTCGGAGCATCGGCTTCGGCGACCGCCTGCGCGGCTGCCGCCAGCAGACCGGGGATTTCCTTCAGGGCGGCCTCGACGAGGGTTCTCAGCAGCCGCTGGTCGCCCTGCACGACCTGGAGCGATTCCGCCCAGTCGATGATTTCCTTCGGGGCAGGCGCGGGCGGGGCGGCTTTGGCCGCGGGAACCACCGCTTCGATCACGTCGAACAACGCGTGGGCCCGAATCGGTTTGGCGATGTAGTCGTCCATGCCGGCCGCCAGGCAGATCTCGCGGTCGCCTTTCAGCGCATGGGCCGTCATGGCGACGATGGGGACGTGCCCGCCCGCCGTCTTCTCCCTGGTGCGGATCGCGGTGGCGGCCTCCAGCCCGTCCATCTCCGGCATTTGCACGTCCATGAGCACCAGGTCGAAGGGCTGCGAGACCAGCGCCGCCAGGGCCTCGCGCCCGTTGCCCACCAGCACGATCTGGTGGCCCTGGGCCTCCAACAAGGCCATCGCCAGCTTCTGATTGACGAGGCTGTCTTCCGCCAGGAGGATCCGCAGCGGGCGGAGCGGACGGCCCCGCCGGGCGACCATCGCCGCCAGGCCCTCGTGGTCCGGCGCGGCGAGCCCCATCGCCAACATGATGGCATCCAGCAGCTCCGATTGCTTGATCGGCTTCATCAAGTGGGCGGCGATGTGCAGCTCTTCGCAGCGGGCCACGTCGCTGGGCTGATCGCCGGAGGTGAGCATCATGATCATCGTGTTGTTGAGATCCGGGTCGCGGCGGATCGCCTCGGCCAGGGTGAAGCCGCTCATGTCGGGCATGTGTACGTCGGTGAGCACCAGGCGATAGGGGTTGCCCTCGCGGTGCGCCTCCCGCAGAACCTGAAGGGCGTCACGGCCTCCCGCCACGCTTGCAGGCCGCATCGCCCAGCTCTTGAGGATCTCTTCGAGAATCAGGCGATTGGTGCCGTTGTCGTCGATCACCAGCACGCGCGTGTCGTGGATGGCCGCCGGGCAGACGTGCCTTTTTTCGCCGGGTTCTTCCTGGGCCAACTGGAAGCGGGCCGTGAAGTGGAAGGTGCTGCCGCGGCCGACTTCACTGTCGACCCAGATCCGCCCTCCCATCAGGTCCACCAGCCGCGAGGAGATCGCCAGTCCCAATCCGGTCCCGCCGAAACGGCGGGTGGGCGTGCTGTCGGCTTGCTCGAAGATCTCGAAGATCACCGTCTGCTTCTCCGCCGGCACTCCGATCCCCGTATCGCGGATGGCAAAGTGCAGCTCGACCTCGCCGTCGCTCACCGCTTCCGGCCAGGCCTCGAGCACGACCTCGCCTCCCTCGGTGAACTTGATGGCGTTGCCCACCAGGTTGACCACGACTTGCCGCAGGCGGGCCGCGTCGCCGCAGAGAAAGGTGGGCACGTCGGGGCGAATCCGGCAGGCCAGCTCCAGGCCCTTGCCGTGGCGCGGACCGCCAGGGCCCTCATCGTGTCGCCCAAGCTCTCGTCGAGGTCGAAGTTGACGCGATCCAGCACGATCTTGCCCGCCTCGATCTTGGAGAAGTCGAGGATGTCGTTGATCAGCCGCAGCAAGGCTTCTCCCGACTCGGCGACGATCTTGAGGAAGTCTCGCTGCCGGGATGAGAGCTGGGTCTCCAAGAGCAATTCCGTCATGCCGATGATGGCGTTCATGGGCGTGCGGATCTCGTGGCTCATGTTGGCCAGGAAGAGGCTCTTGGCGCGGCTGGCCGCTTCGGCGGCTTCCTTGGCCTGCGACAATTGTTCGTTGGCCTGCCCCAACTGGGCCGTGCGCTTTCGGACGCGGATCTCCAGCTCCTCCTGCGACGCGCGGAGCATCTCCTCCGTCTCTTTGCGCTGGGTTACGTCGTGAACCAGGCCGGTGAACATGCGTCGCCCGCCGACGGTAACCTCGCTGATGGAGAGGTCCATGGGGAACGTCGTGCCGTCCTTGCGCCGGCCGACCACCTCGCGGCCGATGCCGATGATCTTGCGCTCGCCGGTCCGCAGGTAATTGGCCAGGTAGGAATCGTGCCGTTGGTGATCCGGCGAAGGCATGAGCATCTTGACGTTGGAGCCGATCATCTCGGCCGCCGCGTAGCCGAACAGGCGCAACGTGGCCGGGTTGACCGACTCGATGATCCCCCGGTCGTCGATGGTGATGATGCCGTCCACCGTGGTCTCGAGGATCGCCCGATGGCGGGCCTCGCTGTCCCGCAAGGCCGTCTCGGATCGTTTGCGATCGGTGATTTCGCGAGCAATGGTCGAGGCCCCGAAGATCCTTCCCGCCGTGTCGCGAAGCGGCGAGATCGTCACGGAGACATCGATCCGCGCGCCGTCCTTCCTCACGCGAACGGTCTCATAATGCGTAATCCGCTCCCCCTCGGCCAGCCGCTTGAGGATCTCGGGCAGTTCGGTGGGATGGTCGGCCGGGACGAGGATCGCGATGGACTTGCCGATCGCCTCTTCGGCAGAATAACCGTAGAGTTTCTCCGCCCCGTTGTTCCAACTGAGAATGGTCCCCTCCAGCGTCTTGGCGATGATCGCGTCCTCGCTGGATTCCACAATCGCCGCCAGCCGCCTGATAGCTTCCTCGTTCTGCTTGCGCTGAGTGACGTCCAGCATCGCGGTCTTGGAGAGCGTGCCCGCGCGCGGGTCCGCAATCGGAGCGCTCTGGAGCTGCACGGTTCTGGCGATCACGCCCTCTCGGGCAAGCCGTATCTCGCAGGTCGCTTCAACCCGCTCCAGGGCGCATTTTCGCACGTGATCGAGAAAGGCCGGAACGTCTTCCTTGGCCACGTGGTCGCTGAAGGCGTACCCTATGAGACTCTCGCGATCGGCGCCGAGCAGCCTGGCGCCCGTCAGGTTGATCTCCTGGATGAAGCCGTCTTCGTCGAAGGTGACGTAGCCCACCGGGGCGGAATCGTACAGATCGACGTAGCGGTCGCGGTAGGCTTCCAGCCGCCGCTTCTCCTCTTGCAACTGCTGGTTCTCCCGCTCCAGCTCCAGTTGGCCGTAAGGGTGATTCGCTCCAAGGGGATCAAGGTCGCTCACAGAAGATCTCCTGCCGGGTTGTCGCCGTGGCCCCGCAAGAATTATACGCGCTCGGCCCCGTAGGTCATGCTTCAGCATAACGGAATCCCGAGACAACCATTGCCCGCCGCGCGTTGGTTATGCTGAAGCATAGCCTCGTTATGCTGAAGCATAACCTACCAGGACTACGGGGCAAATCCGCAAGTAATTCCTCCGCCGGCCCTAGTACATTCCCAGTTCGTCGCGCGCCTCGTCGGTCATGCGGTCGGGAGTCCAGGGCGGGTCGAGAACGACTTCCACCGTCACCTTCCCTACGGCCTCACCGAGGTCGGACAGCACGTCCTTGGCCTCCTGGATGAGCTGCGGACCGGCGGGGCAGGCGGGCGAGGTCATGGTCATCTTCACGTGGATGTCCGACTTTCCTTCCGCAGACGTAATGTTCACCTCGTAGACCAGCCCCAGGTCGACCACGTTGACGAACAACTCCGGGTCGTGGACTTGGCGCAAGGCGGCAAAGACCGTGTCTTCGGTGATGACCATCGGCGATTTCAGTCTTCGGAGATCAGTCGTCGGTTGTCAGTGGCCCTAGCCAGTCGCGCACGTAGAGTCGCAACCGGCAAAGCATTGCAGTTCCCGCCACGTCGTGCAGGCTGGCTAAGCCGACAACTACGACTCCCTACTCGTCGTTCAATCGCACGTAGACCGTGCCCTCTTTCACCTGCACCTGGTGCGCGGCGGTCGCCCGGGTGGCCGGCATGGTCAGGGCCTCGCCGGTGCGGATGTCGAACTTCGCGCCGTGCCGCGGGCAGACGACGGTATGGTCTTCCAGCCGGCCCTCGGCCAGCGGGCCGCCGTCGTGCGTGCAGAGGTCGTCCAACGCCCAGAAGGCGCCGGAGACGTGGAACAGGGCCACCAACCGGTCGCCGACCTCGAACACGGCCTTGCCGGGATCGGGCAAATCAGAGACCTTGCAGACCGGAACGAAGTCGTTCTCGCCTGCTCGCTCGTTCATGACAATGGTTATCCATTTGCCCCAAGTGATCGCTAAGTCCACGTCGCGTAGCGACGATGCGACGGTAGCCGTGGGTTTCAACCCACGGAACGCGTGGCCCCACGCCTTCCGCTCGTCGCGTAGCGACGATTGAAATGACCGGCCTGCCCGATGGCACGTGACTTGTTTTCAACCGTCGCTACGCGACGGGGTACCATATCACGGGACCCGACCCGTGGGTTAAAACCCACGGCTACCATCATAACGTCGCTACGCGACGAACTTGAGCCAAGTGGACGACCATTTTTCACGATCGAACCCTCACCGATATTCGCGGACACGGCGGCGGATGGCGTCGCCCAGGGCGTTGCGGACGCTGGGGATGGTGATGCGGTCGAAGACCTGCTGGAAGAAGCCGGCCACGATCATGCGGACCGCTTCCCGCCGGGTCAAGCCGCGGGCCATGGCGTAGAAGACCTGCTCGTCGTCGACCCGCCCGCAGGTGGCCCCGTGCGAGCACTTCACGTCGTCGGCCTCGATCTCCAGCCCGGGGATCGAGTCGGCCCGGGCGGAGCCGGCGAGGATCAGGTTGTCGTCCCGCTGGTAGCCGTCGGTCTTCTGCGCGTCCTTGTCGACCTTGATCATTCCCCGCCAGACCAGCCGCGACTTGTCCTGCAGCGCGCCCTTGTACAACAGGTCGCTGGTGCAGTGCGGCTGCTGGTGGTGCTGGAGCGTGTTGTAGACCAGGTGCTGCTTGCCCTCGGTGAACATCACGCCGTTGACCTGGACTTCGGCATAGGGCCCGGTGAGGGCCACGTGCTGATTGACCTGGGCCAGGCGGGCGCCCAGCGCGCCGATGGTCCACTGGAGCCGGCGCCGCCCGCTGGACCAGGGCCTGCTGATGGGCGAAGTGCCAGACGCCCGAGCCCCAGTTCTGCAGGTTCACGTAACGCAGCCGGGCCCCGGGACCGACGAGGATCTCGATCGCACCGCAGTGCAAGCCCGAGGCCGCCGCATCGCTGCTGCCGGTCTCGGCCAGCAGGGTCGCTTCGGAGTCCTCTTCGAGGACCACCAGGCAGTGGCCCAGGTCGACTCCGCCCGGCGAGAGGGCCGAGAAGACGTGCAGCGGCTGGGCGATGGCCACGCCGCGGGGGACGTACAACAGCGTGCCGCCCGACCAGAGGGCCGCGTGCAACGCGGCGAACTTGTCCCGCCGTGGATTGACGATCTGCCGCGTCAGATGCGGCCGGAGCAACTCGCCGTGCTCGGCGACGAGCGTTTCCAGGTCGCCGAACAAGACGCCCCGCCCGCGCCACGCGGCGTCCAACTCCGACCGCAGGGTGTAGCTGTCCAGGGCCACGGTGCGTCCGCCCAGGTCGACCCCTTCCGTCAACAGCGGCTGCGGGACGGCCGCGCTGTCAGCCGGCGGCGAGGGCGGACCGAAGCGGTCCAGCCGGAAGGTCCTCAATTCGGTCCGCTTCCACTCTTCCTGGCGGCTGTCGGGCAATCCCATCTCGCAGAAGCCCTTCCAGGCCTCGCGGCGATAACGGGTGAGCCACTCGGGCTCGCGCCGCGCCTCCAGAAAGGCCGCGAAGGCCTCGTCGGTAAAGCCCGGCTGGGTGGTGGTGTCGATGATATTGCTCATCCCACCGTCCCTTCCATCTGCAACTGGATGAGGCGGTTCATCTCCACGGCGTATTCCATGGGCAGCTCTTTGACCAGCGGCTCGATGAAACCGCTGACGATCATCGTGCTGGCCTCGGGCTCGGTCAGTCCGCGGCTGGTGAGATAGAAGAGCTGCTCCTCGCCGATCCGCGAGACGCTGGCCTCGTGGCCGACGGAGACGTCCTGCTCTTCGATCTCGATGTAGGGGTAGGTGTCGCTGCGGCTGCGGGAGTCGAGGATCAGGGCGTCGCAAACCACGTTGGACTTGGACTTCTTGGCTCCCTTCTCGATCTTCACCAGGCCGCGGTAGCTGGCCCGGCCGCCGTTCTTCGAGATCGACTTGGAGACGATGCGGCTGGAGGTGTGCGGGGCGCAATGGACCGCCTTGGCGCCGGCGTCCTGGTGCTGGCCGGCGGAGGCGAAGGCCACGGAGAGGATTTCCGCGCGGGCCCCGGGCTCCTTGAGGTAGACGGAGGGGTACTTCATCGTCAGCCGGCTGCCGAGGTTGCCGTCGACCCATTCCACCAGCGAGTCGCGGTAGGCGACGGCGCGCTTGGTCACCAGGTTGTAGATGTTGTTGGCCCAGTTCTGGATGGTGGTGTAGCGGACGCGGGCGCCGCGGCGGGCGACGACCTCGACCACGGCCGAGTGCAGGCTTTCGGTGCTGTACATGGGGGCCGTGCAGCCTTCCACGTAATGGCAGCTTGCGCCCTCGTCGACGATGATCAGCGTCCGCTCGAACTGGCCCATGTTGGCGGCGTTGATGCGGAAGTAGGCCTGCAAGGGGAAGGCGATGTGGACGCCCGGCGGCACGTAGATGAACGAGCCGCCCGACCAGACGGCCGAGTTCAGCGCGGCGAACTTGTTGTCTTCCGGCGGGATGATCGTGGCGAAGTACTCGCGGATCAGTTCGGGATACTTGCGGATCGCCGAGTCGGTGTCGGTGAAGACCACGCCCTGCTTGGAGAGTTCCTCCTTGAGCGAGCCGTAGACCACCTCGCTCTCGTACTGGGCCTTGACGCCGGCGAGGTACTTTTTCTCCGCCTCGGGGATGCCCAGCTTGTCGAAGGTTCGCTTGATGTCGTCGGGGACGTCGTCCCAGGAGCGGCCCTGGTGGTCGGTGGGCTTGAGGTAGTAGTAGATGTCCTGGAAGTCGATGCCGATGTCGCCTCCCCAGCGCGGCGTGGGCTTGGAGTGGAAGATCGCCAGGCTCCGCAAGCGGAAATCGCGCATCCACTCGGGCTCGTTCTTCATCGCCGAGATCTCGCGGACGACCTCCTCGTTCAGGCCCTTGCGGGCCTTGAAGACGTAGTGCTCCTCGCTGCGGAAATCGTACTTGTTGATCTCGCCGACGACGTTGGTTCTCAGGTCAGTAGCCATTGCCTCTCCTAAAGAAGTTAGAAGTTAGGAGTTAGGAGTTAGAATAAGAAAACGGCCTCGGCGACATGCGCCCCCCGCATCAACGCGTTCCCGTGTCCAAGAATGTTGCCTTGCGATTGACGAGTCATCGCCGTCGTAGCTCCTAACTCCTAACTCCTAACTTCTAACTCCTAACTTCTAACTCCTAACTTCTAACTCCTACTTTTTCCGTCGCCGCGGCGGCCATTTCGCGCTCTTCGGCGGCCGCCTCGGGGTAGTCCGCGCGGATCCGGTCGTAGCCCTGCTGGTGCAGCTCCATGGCCAACTCCGGCCCGCCTGTCTGGACGATCCGGCCGCCGAGCATCACGTGGGTGAAATCGGGCCGGTTGTGCTCCAGGAGCTTCTCGTGGTGGGTGATGATCAAGATCCCCATGCGGCGGCCGCCGATCTCGGCGATGCTCTGGCTGGCCAGCCGCACCGCGTCCACGTCCAGGCCGCTGTCGGTCTCGTCGAGGATCGCGAATTTCGGCCGCAGCATCGCCATTTGCAGGATCTCCGCCCGCTTCATCTCGCCGCCGGAAAAGCCCTCGTTGACGTACCGCCGGGCGAACTCGGGGTCCATCCGCAACTGCTCCATTTTTTCCTGCAGCTCCTTGCGGAACTGCCGCATGGGGATCAGTTCCTCGCCCTCCTTGCGGTCCGGGCGGCGGACGTTGGTCGCCGCGTGGCGGAGGAAGTCGGCCATCTTCACGCCGGGAATCGCCACCGGCCGTTGGAAGGCCAGAAACAGGCCCGCCCGGGCCCGCTGGTAGGAATCCAACGCCAGCAAGTCGACCCCGTCCAGATCGACCCGTCCGGCGGTGACCTGGTACGCCGGATGGCCCATCACGGCGAAGCCCAGCGTGCTCTTGCCCGAGCCGTTGGGCCCCATCAGGGCGTGGGTCTCGCCGCGGCAGATCCGCAGGTTGACCCCCTTGAGGATCGGTTTGCCTTCGATGCTCACGTGCAGATCGGCGATGGTCAGCGTTTCGGTCATGGTGCGGGCTTGGCCGGCTTGAGTTTCTGGTGGTGGAACACCGGTTGGAGCTCGTCGACGTGGACGAAGCCCGAGTGGTGCGGCAGGGGGATCTCGTCTTCCATTTTGGCGCCGCCCCGGGCCAGCCCGCGAAGCAGGCCGCCGGCGCCCTGCGGCTGCCGGGCGATCTTGTGGCCCTTGATCAGGTCCTGGAGCCGCATCAGGCCTTCCAACAAGGCCTCCGGGCGCGGCGGGCAACCGGGGACGTAAACGTCGACCGGCACCACCAGGTCCACACCCTTGACCACGTGGTAGCCCCAGTCGAAATACGGCCCGCCGCCCAGCGTGCAGGCGCCCATCGCCATCACGTACTTGGGCTCGGGCATCATTTCGTAGAGCCGGCGGACCCGGCTGGCCATCTTGTAGGTCACGGTGCCGGCCACGATCATCAGGTCCGACTGCCGCGGGGTGGCGCGGAAGGCGCCGGCCCCAAATCGGTCCAGGTCGAACCGCCCGGCGCCGCTGGCCATCATCTCGATCGCACAGCAGGCCAGGCCGAAGGTCATCGGCCAGACGCTCGACTGCCGGGCCCAGTTGATCGCTTGTTCCAGCGTGGTGCAAATCACGCTCTCTTCCAGGCGTCCTTCAATCCACGGCTGCGTCATGTCGTACTCCGATTTGCGTAGGGTGGGCTTCAGCCCACCACCACAATCTTCCGTCCTTCCTCGCCCCCGTTGCGCCGCGGTACACTAGCCCGAAGCGCAAGCGAGGGAACACTTTCGCTCGCTCCCTCGCATTTCCGCCTCCTCGCCGGCACTTCCGCTCCCTCGCTCGCGCTTCGGGCTGGTGTCGGTTGCCTGCAAGAGTATACCCGGGACTCAACTCAGCTCAAACTGGCAATTTGACCCGCCGTCCAGCCGGCATTGGGTCAGATCCAAGTCCTGCCCGATGAGCTCCGAAAAGAGCATTTTCTCCAGGATGCAGATCCCGCGGTCTTGTTCGGCGAGTTCCGGGTAGGGGCAGGCGTGCGCGGTCAACATCGGCAGCCCGTACGCGCCAGGTGCCGGCTCTACCGTGAACGAGACGCGACGCTGGCTGAGCAAACCGGTCAGCGACCGCATCCGCTCTTCCGCCGTCCGTCCTTCAATCTGCGGGCCGTAGGCCGCAACCAGGCCGGCCACCACGCGACGCAACAAGCTCCGCCGCACCTCCGCGTCCGGCATCGATCGCACCTCGCGCCAGAGCGCCAGGGCCAGATCGGTGAAGTTCGAGCCGGTCAGCCGTATCCCCTTTTGGGTGAGCTGATAACGGTGCCGCGGCCGGCCTCGTCCAGCGCGGATCGCCTGCCGCTGGATCAGTCCTTGGGCCAAGAGCCGCCCCAGGCGCTGGCGGATGGCCGTCGCCGTAACCTCGGCCGCTTTCGACATTTCCGTAACGTCCAACGCCCCCTTGGAACGCAGCAGCTCCAACAGGTCGGCGTCGGTCGATGGGGCGACAGTGCTCATGCTGGTCTCCGGCTCACGTGACAACGAACTCTAAGAGATAATACGGCTTTATCACAATTTAGACAATAGGAATTATAAAAAATAGGCGTTCAGTTCGCTCCAGGAGCAGCACCCACCGCCGAGGGGTTTGGTTGTGTCTGCGTGTGTCTGGGAGGGGGGGATTGCAAACCAGGACACTTGAAACTAATCTGGAGGGACGGCCGTCGTTCCTAATCGGGGGGAGCCATGATCACGTTCGCATATCATTGCTGTTGGTCAAATTGGCTGCGGATGGGTTGTCTGATCGGACTCACTGCCTGTCTGGGCTGTAGTAAGACGCCCCCGGCCGTTCGCGGTGACGCCGAATTCGTGAGCGGACGCCAACTCTTCGCCGATGGCAAGCTGAAGGACGCTGTCGAGGCGTTCGACAAAACCATCAAGGTCAATCCTCAACATGCGTTAGCTGTCTTCTACCGGGCCGGCGCCCTCGAACGACAGGGCAAGACTGACTTGGCTATCACCGGCTATGCCGACGCCATCGCCCGGCAGACGGAGATCCGCGATCGACCAAAGTTGGGTGCGGTTCCGTTGGGTGATGAACTACATCAAGCCTATTTGAACCGGGCGACGCTGCTGAGTCGTGCCGGCACGCTGCACGAACTGGACGAGGCCATCAAGGATTTTAGCGACGCCCTGCGTCTTAATCCGAAAGATGTCCGCGCCTATTGCGGCAGAGGGGCCGCGTATCTGAAAGAAGGTCTTTCCGCGCCGGCCATTGACGACCTGACCGAGGCGATTCGTCTTGCCCCGGATTCGCATGACGCCGTTTGCTGGCGTGCTCGCGCCAATCTGAATGCAGGAAAATACGCCGATGCCGTCGCGGATGCTCAATCAGCGATTCGCCTCGACGCAACGTGCGGCGACGCTTTCCTCACGTTTGGGTCGTCCCTCTTGTCTTCGCCGGACCAGCAACTCGATGTGGCGGTCAAGTATCTCGAGAAGGCAATGAATCTCGAGAAGGCAATGAATCTCGAGAAGGCAATCCGCCTCGCCCCGTCGTTAACAGCGAACGTCAATCGCGAGCTGGCAAAGGCAAACAAGGCATATTTCGACTTGGGTACCAGCCTGTACGAAGCCGGAAGGCTGCCGGACGCGGAGAAAGCCTTCGACAAAGCGAAGCAACGGGATCCCAAGTACGTCCAGCGCATCATGGAATATAAAAAACCATTCGAATTGGCACAAGGCATTCGCGATAGCTACCCTCATAGATACTGGCCGCCCGAAACCGATCCGGAGCTGTCGCGTGCCTTCAATTTGTATTTGAACAAGCAGTTTGGCGACGCGATTCGCGAGTTCACCGATATTCTCCGCAATGGCCCCAAGCTCGACGAGGGATGGGCGCGGTACGGACGCGGCTTGACACACTTGGCGAAAAGTGATCCGGACTCGGCCATTCCGGACTTCGACCGGGCGATCGCTTTGGCCGCGGATTTCGCCGTGGCGTACGGTCTGCGAGGCCAAGCTTATACGGAGAAGGGCGATTACCCCCAGGCCATATCGGACACCACGGAAGCGATTCGCTTGAAGCCCGATTTTGGCATGGCCTACTACTATCGTGCCGTCGCCTTTCTGAAGCAAAATAATTTCGAGCGTGCGAAGGGCGACTTTAATGAGGCCACGACCCCGAGCGCCGATAAACAACCAGTGCTTCCGGGATTTGATCTACGGTCCTCATTTGCTGACATCTGCCTTAGCCAAGCAATCACGTGCACCTCCGAGCGGCGCTGGGATGAGGCGATTGCCAGCTTGGAGCTAGCGATTCATGCCGAGCAAAACAGGGCCAGTCAAATCGAGCCTCAACGGGCTCAGGCGTACGCCGAGCAGGGGCGCGATCAGTTGGCCGCGCGACGTTGGGACAAGGCTATCGCCAGCTTGAAAAAAGCGACTTCCTTGGACAACAAGCTGGGCGGACAACTTAACCCTCTCCTGGCTCAGGCGTACGCAGAGCGGGGATTGGATCATGCGAACCGCCGTGAGTTCCAGGAGTTTGATAAGGATTTTCGGAAAGCTCTTGAGTTGGACAAGCATAATGCCCAAGTCTACCGCTGCTATGGGTTGGCGTGGTGCAAGATGGCGACAGACTGTCATGGAGATAGGCTGATGGCTGACGAAAAGGAGCAACGCACGCTGATCGCCACGGAAAAGAAGCAGTGGGAGGACGCTATTAACTATCTGAAGTGGGCGATCTGGCTTGACCTGGCACTGGAGGACGGATTGCGGCGTCCGTTAGCAGAGGCTCAGCGCTATCTTGTTGCGGTTTCCAAATGAAACGGCCGCGGAGGCCGCGCTCTGGCGGGGTAGCCGTCCACGGGAAGGCGCTCCATGTAGCAGGCACACGCCGTGTGCCGTCCGCTGCCTCTTCCGCCTTGGGCGGACGGCACACGGAGTGTGCCTGCTACCTTACGGGCCGTGAACGGTTAGCGAGTCTCTGGCGGGTCCCCTCAACCGGCCCCTCAATCGGCGGGGCTGAGGGGAAGGTTTGACCTCAGTGCATCCCCGGCCGGCAGTTGGAAGGGGGCTTGCTGCACGAAAACTCTTCCCAAACGTCCAACTCCGATCAACCGGCAAGGTTTCCTCAAGCGGCATTCTCGTTGCGTCGAAGCTTAGAAGGAGTCGCCTTGGCGACTTGACGCTGCGCCGGGGGACCGTGCGTACCATTGGTTGATTCCCCGCGTGGGCGTCCCTCCTGGAACCATTGCTAGCAGCGCATGCACGGATGTCGGCCTCTTCGCACCTTCCCCTGGCACGTGCTGACGGCCGCGGACGCCGGCCCGGCTCGGGGATCGCTCATTGGCTCCGTGGCTGGATCGACGATATCGGCGCCACGATCATCGAGTGGATCTGCGGCATGGGCAGCCTGGCGCTGTTTTCCTTGGCGACGCTCCGCTGGCTGTTTGGGCGGCTGCCGCGGAAGGAGACGGTGCTGGTGAACTTCTACCAGATCGGCGTGCTCAGCCTGCCGGTGATGGTCGTGACGGGGACCTTTATCGGCATGGTGCTGGCCGTGCAGAGCTATGCCCAGTTCCACAAGATGGGCCTGGAAACTTCGTTAGGGGCGATGATCAATTGGTCGCTGGTCCGCGAGCTGGGGCCCGTGCTGGCCGCGACGATGCTGGCCGGCCGCGTAGGCAGCTCGATGGCCGCGGAGTTGGGAACGATGCGGGTCACGGAGCAGATCGACGCCCTGGACAGCATGGGGGCCAATCCGATCCATTACCTGGTGGTGCCCCGCTTCCTCGGCTGCCTGGTGCTGATCCCGGCACTGACCATCATCGCCGACTTCATGGGGATCGTCGGTGGTTGTTTTTACAGTGTCTGCTTCTTGGGCATCAACGCTTTCCACTATATGGACAACTCCGTCCGGTTCGTGGGGCCCGTCGATCTTTTTTCGGGAATTTTCAAGAGCCTCTTCTTCGGTGCGGCGATCGCCCTGATCGGCTGCCACCGCGGCTTCCACTGCGACCCGGGAGCCGAAGGGGTCGGCCGCGCGGCGACCACCGCATTTGTCCGTGCCTTCGTGGTGATCTTGCTCCTGGACTTGTTGCTGAACATCAGCCTGGAGGGAATCTGAACAGCCTTGTCCGCGCAAGGACCAGCCTGTTCTAGCTTCCCCCTCACCCTAACCCTCTCCCGGAGGGAGAGGGGATAATGGAAAGACTCGCACGATGATCCCCAACTCGCAGAAAGAAGCATCGCTGGTGCGGGTCGAGCGAATGGGCGTCGAGCTGGGCCATCACGCCGTGCTGCGGGACATCGACTTCCAGGTGCCTCGCGGCCAGACGTTGGCGATCATCGGCGAGAGCGGCTGCGGCAAGACCGTGCTGCTGAAGACCATCATCGGCCTTTTGCGGCCCAGCCGGGGCAAGGTCTGCTTCGACGGCCACGATTTGGCCACGCTCGGTGCTCGGGAGCTTACCCGGCAGCGGGTCCGCTACGGCTTCGTCTTTCAGCAGGCGGCCTTGTTCGACAGCCTCACCGTCGGGCAGAACGTGGCCTTTCCCTTGCGGCAGCACACCCGCAAGAGCCCCAGCGAGATCCGCGAGATCGTGCTGGCCCGGCTCAGCGAAGTGGGCCTGCCGGAAAACGTGGTTCGCAAGAGACCGGCCGAGCTCTCCGGCGGCATGAGGAAGCGGGTCGGGTTAGCGCGGCGCTGGCCCTGGAGCCGGAGCTGATGCTCTACGACGAGCCGACGACCGGCCTGGACCCGATCATGAGCGACGTGATCAACGAGCTGATCCTCCGCGCCCGGCGGAGCCATCCGGTGACCAGCATCCTGGTCACGCACGACATGCGGACGACGCAGAAGGTGGCCGACCGCGTGCTGATGCTCTATCCGCTGGCCCGGCTGCGGCCGGGAGAGCCGCAGATCCTTTACGACGGCTCGCCGCAGGATATCCAGAACGCCGCCGACATCCGCGTTTCGCAGTTCGTCCGCGGGGAGGCGGGCGAGCGGATCACGGAGGTGCAGCAGGCGTTGGCAGCCGAGAATGGGGATTAGAGCCGTGGACGAACGAGTAGTTCAATTCCGCATCGGCGTGATGGTCCTGTTCACGCTGATGATCAGCGTGGGCATGATGTTATTCTTCGGCTGGGGCATGGTCTTCCGCTCCACGTACACGATCTACATCGACTTCCCTTCGGCCCCCGGGGTTGCCCGGAAAATGCCGATCTTCAAGAGCGGCATCCGCATCGGCCAGGTGAGCGAGGTGGAGTTGAAGGACGAGGGCGGGGTCCGCGTCACCGCCGAGATCGATGCTGGCCGGAAGCTCTTCAAGGACGAAGTGCCGTGGCTCACTCGCTCACTGCTGACCAGCGACGCCCAGATCGAGTTCAGCGAGGGTTACCAGCAGAAATCGCGCCCCGCCGCCCATCCGGACGGCCGGCCGACGGACGCCGCGCCGCCCGCCGACCACGGGGCGGCCACCGGCGGCCGGGTCGCACCGATCGCCGAGGTCTCCGCCGCGCCCCACGAGATGCCGATCATCCTCACGGCGTTCCAGATGACCGACACCCAGGCGGCGTCGCCCGCGCCGGCCGCGCGCCCCGCCTCGTCGGAGCCGGTCCCTCCAGACTACACGTTCCAAGGCAAGGTCGCGCCCGACGTGATGCAGGCGATGGCCAAGTTTTCCGAGCTCAACCTCCAGGGGGCCATCGAATCCATAACCAGCACCAGCAACCACTTCGACGAACTGATCGGCAGGATCAATCGCGCGTTGGGCTCCGGCGGTGAGCTGGCCCCGCAGCAAAACAACCAGTTGAACGGGCTGGCCGTGAAGGCCGGCAGCGCCATGGACGCTCTGGAGAAAATGGGCAAGGACGTCGACCAACTCGTTAATAATTCCAAGCTAACGGACGCCATGAATCGCTTGCCCAGGGTGATGGACGACGTGAGCAAGACGAACAGGAATATGAACGACGCCATCCTCGAGGCGCGCGGCCAATTACAGGACCTCAAAACGTTCACCAGCACCTTGCGCGACAAGGGCCCTGACGCCGTGGTCCACATGGACCAGGTTGCCGAAGGCCTGGACGTCCTCACGCAAAAGCTCAACACCTTCGTCGACGCGCTGAACAACGACCAGGGGTCGCTGGGCCGGCTACTCCACAACCCCGACCTCTACGAAAACCTCAATAACGCCGCGAGCAACGTCAAGGACCTCACGGTCCAGCTCCAGCCCATCCTCCACGACGCGCGGGTCTTCAGCGACAAGATCGCCCGGCATCCCGAGACCCTGGGCGTCCGCGGCGCGATCAAGCCCAGCCTCGGCGCCAAAGGTCTGCCCCTGCTCCCGCCGCTGGGCGGCTCCTCGGGCTCGCCGGACGATCCCTACCAAGACGGCCGGCAGTTGCGATTCGACCGCAACTAGGAGTTAGGAGTTAGAATGACCAACTTCTAACTCCTAACTCCTAACTTCTTCAGCAGTTCCCTCGCGGCGGCAACGGGGTCGGCGGCATGGGTTATCGCCCCGCTCACGGCGATGCGGCGGAAGCCGGCGGCGAGAACCTGGGGCACGTTCTCCGCACGAATGCCGCCGATGGCAAAGGCCGGCAGACGGATCTCGGCCGCCACCGCCCGCAAAAGCTCCACGCCGGGGAAGTGATCGAAGGTCTTGGTGTCCGAGGGGAATGTCGGCCCCACGCCCAGGTAGCTCGCTCCATCCTCAACGGCTCGACGCGCCTGTTCGAGGGAGTGCGTCGAGACGCCGATCAGGGCCTGGGGGCCGACGATCGACCGGACCTCCTTGACACTCAAATCTTCCTGTCCCACGTGGACCCCGTCCGCCCGGGCCAACGCGGCGAGGTCCGCACGGTCGTTGACCACCATCAGGGTCTCCGTCCCCGCGGTCAGCTCTCGCAGGATTCGCGCCCGGTCGAGCAACAGCCGCTGATCGAGCCGCTTGTCGCGAAGCTGCAGGACGTGGACTCCGGCATCGATCAGTCCACGGACCAAGGCGGCCAGCGACCGCTCATCCGGCCCACCGTCGATCAAGACATAGAGCCGGGCACGCTGGAGTCGCACGAGACTCGTCCGCGTAAGCTCAACGCTGCGCTGGAGCGTGTAACAGCGGTAGCGAACCTGTTGGACGCCGGCCGCCATTTCCGCATCGACGATCTTGCCGAACTCCTCCAGGCTGCGCAAGGCCTCTTGCAGCCGGGTGAAATTGGCCGTCAACACGGCGGCCGTGTTTTCTCGGCGGCGCTCGGCGGGCGTCCAGAGCGCGGTGCCGACGTTGGATTGGGTTTCCCGGGCGGAGAACCGCTCGTCCCACGATAGGCGGCCCAACAGACCGGCCAGGTCGTGCCGCAGACGCTTGAGCTGGTCCGTCAGGTGTCGATCGTCCAGGACGAACCGAACGTAATCCTCCACGACCCGCAGACCCTCCCTCGCCCGGTTGCCGGCCGCATCCAAGACGCGGAGCACCCGGATCCGCTCCTGGCCGGCAGGCACGGGATCCTCGGCCGCGGGGAACTCGCGTTTCACGCAGTCACCCTTTTCACTCCGCAAGTCAGCCACGCATTCACCTGCATTGGGCTGCGATCCGGTTCATGGCCCCATCATTTCTTCATTTTCCAAGGCTCGGCGCCGCTTGCAAGGGTCTCGCTCTGTTTTGGCACCCACCCACCGGGCGCCGCTGCTGGCTTGTGCGGCAGTGGGACCCAAAGTCAGCCTGCGTGAGCAGTGCCACCCCTCCCGCGTCCCAAAGAGAATCTCGACGTAGATTCTCTTGTACTCCCCAGATAAGAAGAATAGAATTGCGTAAAGTGCGGCGAGGGACTAGTCGGTGCGTTCCGATATGGTCCAGTTGCAGCATCTGCCGGGGAGAGTTGCAGGGTTTTTTGGGGATCAGATGCCGCGCGTGTACCGGGCCATGACAGAAGCGGCGAATGGTGCGCCCGTGGTCGCGCCGACGGCAAGAACGCTGGGAGTCCGCGTCCCAACGGACATCCCGGTAGACTCCGCAGGGCGCGTCTCTCCCGGCACGGGGGGAATGTCCGTCGCACCCCGTTGGCGTGACCTTCCGCGGCATCGCATTCCGGTGCGTTTGAGTCACATTGTTGCGTCGGCGGCAGGTAGCAACCTCGATAGGTGTTTTCGGTTGGGCGATGGCGGATTCGTGGTTGGCGGGTTGGCCGCCGGTCTCCAATTGCGTCCCGACTCCCCAACACATGGCTGCGTAGAACCTGACGCGGTAGAACCTCTTGGACGCTACCGAGAAGACTTGGCGGCCACACGCGACCAGTGGATTCCCGACGAGGCACCCTAGGCATCAGCCATGGCAGATCTTCAAGAAAGCCCACATTTCCTGGAGTACGTCGCTTTGCTCGAGCAATTGCGCGGCCTTATTTCCCAGGGCAAGGGCGATAGCGAAGAAGCGGATCGACTGCGCGACTGCATGGATGAGCCATGGGGCCACTTGACCGCAGAAGATATCGCACGCATTGACGGGTTGGCAGCTAAAGGGGATCTCTCCCGCCACCCCTTCGGGCCAGTCGCCGGCCCATAGCGCGACGTTCTTTGTGCGGGCGAATCGGCAGGAACCGCCTTGTACGACGCCTGCCGTCGGGCCACAATAGGCAGTGGTCCGTTCCGCACCCCGGCAAATCGGAGACCACAGCAATGCTCCTCAGCGCGATGCTCCTTAGCCTGTGTGCGGCGCCTGCCGCCGGCCCGGCGCCGTTTGCCTTCCGCCAGACCAGCCCGACCGCGCTGGAGCTGTCCGAAGGCGGCAAGCCCGTCTTCGTCTACAACTTCGGCATGGTTCTGAAAGCGGGTTTCCCGGAGAGCATGAGGCGGTCCTGCTATCTGCACCCGGTCTACGCTCCCGACGGGACGCTGCTGACCGACGATTTCAACGCCGACCACCCGCACCACCGCGGCATCTCCTGGATGTGGCCGGAAGTGAGCGTGGGCGGCAAGAAGGGCGACGTGTGGATGGTCAAGGGCTTCCGGCAGCGGTTCGTCCGCTGGAAGGCCCGGCAGAGCGAGGGCCCGCTGGCGCGGCTGGCGGTCGAGAACGGCTGGTTCGACGGCCAGCGGAGGTTCGTCGCGGAAGATGTGGAGATCCTCACCCACCCGGCCTCGGGCGATCGGCGGGCGCTGGACTTCACCCTGCGGTTCGAGGCCCTGGACCATGCGGTGCAGATCGCCGGCACGCCCGACGGCAAGAAGGGTTTTGGCGGCTTCTGTTTCCGCTTCGCTCCGCGCGACGGCGGCGCTGTCAAGACCCTGATCCGCACCGAGCAGGGAATTGCCAAGGCGGACGGCGTGCTTTCGCCCCATCCTTGGGCCCAGATCAGCGGGATCTTCCAAGGCAAGCCGGCCGGCGCCCGGATCGAAGACGACCCCTCCAATCCCGGCTACCCGCACAACGGCTGGCTGATGCGGCACGGTTTCGGCTTCCTCAACGTCTCCTATCCCGGCCTCCAGCCGCTGACGCTCGAGCCCGGCAAGCCGCTGGTGCTGAAGTATCGCGTGATCCTCATCTCCGGCGCGGCCGTCGAGGGGCCGGCGAAGCGTTGACTGGCCAAGGACCGACAATAAAACTAATGTCGTATTTCCATGTAGTAGGCACACGCCGTGTGCCGCTCTGGACGGCACACAGCGTGTGCCTACTACCATCAACTCCAACCCCGGAAAGATTGACGCCATGCAAATTCGACCCTACTTGTTCTACAACGGCCGTTGCGAGGAGGCCATCGAGTTCTATCGCGCCAAGGTCGGGGCCGAAGTGACCTTTCTCATGCGTAACAAGGACAACCCTGACCCCGCTTCTTCGCACGGCGGCGAAGAAAAGGTGATGCACGCGAGCTTGCGCATCGGGGATACGACGGTGTTTGTTTCCGACGGCCGGTGCACGGGACAGTTGAGCTTTCAGGGCTTCGCACTGTCGCTGACGGTTCCGGACGACGCCGAGGCGGAACGCTTGTTCGCGGCCTTGGGCGACGGTGGTCAGGTGCAGATGCCGTTGACGAAGACGTTCTTCAGCCCGAAGTTCGGCATGGTCACCGACCGTTTTGGCGTGTTGTGGATGATTTATGTTGTCTCGTGAGGATCGGAGCAGCCAAGCGTGAAACCCAACATTGAGCCCGTGGGCCATCCTGCCCGTCTGGCGTCGATCGACGCCTACCGTGGGCTGGTGATGCTGCTGATCATGGCCGAGGCCCTTGAGCTTCGCGCCGTGGCCCACGCCCTTCCGGCGAGCCACTTTTGGGCCGCGCTGGCCCATTGCCAGACCCACGTCGAGTGGCTCGGCTGCTCGCTGCACGACCTGATCCAGCCGAGCTTCTCCTTCCTCGTGGGCGTGGCGCTGCCGTTTTCGATCGCCGGCCGGCGGGCCCGCGGGCAGTCAGGGTGGCGCACGACGGCCCATGCTTTCCTGCGGGCCTTCATCCTCGTCGCCTTGGGGGTCTTTTTACGCAGCGTCGGCCGGCCGCAGACCTATTTCACCTTCGAGGACACGCTCAGCCAGATCGGTTTGGGCTATGGCTTCCTGTTCATGCTCGGTTTTTGCCGCCCGCGCTGGCAATGGATCGCCCTGGCATTGGTGCTGGCCGGATATTGGGCCGCGTTTGCCCTCTATCCGTTGCCGCCTGCGGGCTTCGACTATGCCAAGGTGGGCGTTTCGCCCGCCTGGATGCACGAACATGGGCTGACCGGATTGGCCGCCCATTGGAACAAGAACAGCAACCTCGCCTGGGCCTTCGACACCTGGTTCCTGAACCTGTTTCCGCGAGAGTCGCGTTTTGCGTTCAACGGCGGCGGCTACGCGACGCTCAGTTTCATCCCCACGCTGGGCACGATGATTCTCGGCCTCTTGGCCGGGGGCGTGTTGCAGGGCCCGCGGCGCCCCTGGTCCAAGGTGCGCTTCTTAGTCCTGGCCGGCCTGCTGCTGTTGGCCGGCGGCGACTTGCTGGAGTGGCTCGGCGTCTGTCCGGCGGTGAAGCGGATTTGGACTCCCAGTTGGACACTCTGGAGCGGCGGCTGGTGCTTCCTCATTCTCGCCGCGTTTTATGCCGTCATCGAGATCCGGCGATGGAAAGGCTGGGCTTTCCCCCTGGTGGTTGTCGGCATGAACTCGATCGCCGCTTACTGTATGGACGGGCTCCTCGGCGGGCCCGTCCGCGAGGCGCTGAAGCGCCACGTGAGCGAGCGTGTTTTCACTGTCTTCGGCACGGCCTTGGAGCCGGCGGTGCTCGGCGCGTGCGTTGTGCTGGTGCTATGGCTGATCCTCTTCTGGATGTACCGCCGGAAGCTGTTCCTGCGGATCTGAGCGGCCCCTTGACGTGTGTCCTATGATAGGAGCATGAGACATCCCGAGTTCCTCCTCGTCCCGGTCTTCATGTTCGCCGACTACTTCCTTACCTTGGCGGGAGCCGTTCTCAAAGACAGGAAGTACAGCGATCATTTCAAGACTGAACACTACGAGCTGAATCCGATCTGGCAAAAAGACGTTGCACGGAAGAAATGGCTGAACCCAAGACATATCATGCTCGTTGTCGTTGGCTCGTGCGTCGTGATCCTGCCGATGGAATTCATAGAGATGCCGGAGCCATTCACTCAGGCCGTGTTGGGATGCCTTCTTGCGGCCTCCGGTACACTTATCGGGAGACACCTGTGCAACCTGATGATGTTCAGATACGTGATTCGGAAACCAGGGGAAATCTCGGGACAAGTCACGCTGACGCACACCCTGTTGTTGTCGTGGTCGCTTTATCAGTGCCTTACCGTCATTTTTCCTCTTGCCCTAGTCGCGATTTTCTCGCCGAACCCGTTCGTAATCGGCGCCTGTGCCGGCGCCGTCCTCGTGCTGGTGGCCCACTTGCAATGGATCAGGAAACATCGGAAACAAGCCAGAGCGTCCAACCAGCTCTCGAATTCCTAAAGGAGGCCATTCATGAAGCGGAGATCTCTGACGGCGCGGTCGGCCGCGTTGGTTGCCGGGATTATGGCCCTGTTGGCATTCTCGGCCCACGCAGCGGACAAGCCGGGCCCGACTCCCGAGGAGGCGTTGCGTTGTCTGAAAGAGGGCAACGAACGCTTCGCGGCCGGCCGGCTCGAAGGCAAGGACGTTGGCCCGGCCAGACGCAAGGAATTGACGGCCGGACAGCACCCCTTTGCCGTCGTGCTGTCCTGTGCCGATTCACGCGTTCCGCCGGAGATCATCTTTGACCAGGGTCTGGGCGAGATCTTCGTGGTCCGTGTGGCGGGCAACATCAGCGAGCCGTTCGCCCTGGGTTCGATCGACTACGCGGTCGAGCGTCTACACGTTCCGCTGATCGTCGTTCTGGGCCACGAGCAATGCGGCGCCGTCGCGGCTGCCTTGGGAAAAAGCAGACCCGCGGGGAATCTTGGCAAGCTGATCGGCGAAATCCACGTCGGCCAGCACCTTTCGGCCGACAAGGACGAGGCGCTGGCCGGCGCAGTGCGGAACAACGCGCGGCGCCAGGCCGAGTTACTGACGGAGCGCAGCGAGGTGATCCGCGAGCACGTCAGGCGGAAAACGCTTCAGATCGTGGCCGGCGTGTACAGCCTTGCCAGCGGCAAGGTGCAGTGGCTGCAGGCGAAAGGGCCGACTGCTGATCGCCGATGACGAGGTCGACATGTTCATCCCCCGTCCGCTTCTACTGGGTCCGCCGCTACCGATGGCTGAAGATCCACGGCCGTGATGCGACTCCCTCATCGGAAGGGCTGCGGGCGGGCACTTGTGAAAACCGTCTGGAATCGCTAGGGTAGGAATTTGACAGGAAGATAAGGACAGGAACCTAGCGTATCTTCCTGTCGTGATCTTCCTGTCCTTTCTTGTAGTCTCAGAGGAGTGAGAAGCAATGGCCAAAGCGGCAGCAAAGCGATTTGCCCTGGGCGTGGATTACGGCACCAACAGCGTGCGGGCGCTGGTGGTCGATGTCTCCGACGGCGCCGAGGTGGCGGCCCACGTGTTCCACTACCCCAGCGGCCAGAACGGCATTTTGCTGGACCCCAAGGATCCCCAGCTTGCCCGGCAAAACCCGGCCGATTACATGGAGGGGTTCTTCAAGTCGGTCCGCGGGGCGCTGGCTGCGGCGAAGAAGCAGCCCGGCTTTTCCGCGGAGGGGATCGTCGGGATCGGCGTGGACACCACGGGCTCGACGCCCATCCCGGTCGGCCGCGACGGGATGCCGCTGGCCATGCGCAAGGAGTTCAAGGACAACCTCGCGGCCCAGGCCTGGCTTTGGAAGGACCATACGTCGCACGCCGAGGCCGCCCGGATCACCGAGCAGGCGCGGAAGGTCTCGGCTCCCTACCTGGCCAAGTGCGGCGGGACGTACAGCTCGGAATGGTACTGGTCCAAAATCCTGCACTGCAAGCGGACCAGTCCCAAGGTCTTCGCGGCGGCGTACAGTTGGGTCGAGCTGGCCGACTTCATCCCCGGCTTTCTCACCGGCCGGCTCGATCCGGACACCATGCCGCGCGGGATCTGCGCCGCCGGCCACAAGGCGATGTACAACGATCGCTGGGGCGGGCTGCCCAGCAAGGAGTTCCTGGCCAGTCTCGATCCGGCCCTGGCGGTCCTGCGGGACCGTTACGCGCCCAAGGCCGTCCCGGCCGACCACAAGGCGGGCAATCTCACCGAGGAAGTGGCGGGCAGGGCGGGCCTGCCGGCGGGCATTCCCGTGGCCGTCGGCGCGTTCGACGCCCACATGGGCGCGGTGGGGGCGGGCATCAAGCCCGGCACGTTGGTGAAGATCATCGGCACCAGCACCTGCGACATGATGGTCGCCCCGGCCAACCAGGAGCTGGCCGACATCCCGGGACTGTGCGGCATCGTCCCCGGCTCGATCCTGCCCGGCATGTACGGACTGGAGGCGGGCCAATCGGCCGTGGGCGACATCTTCAACTGGTTCGTCAGTTGCCTGGCGCCCGCGCCGTACACGTCCCAGGGCGACCCGCACGCCAACCTCACGGCCGAGGCCCGGCGATTGAAGCCCGGCCAAAGCGGCCTGATCGCCCTGGACTGGAACAACGGCAACCGCACGATCCTCGTCGATCCCTTGTTGACCGGCATGGTGGTCGGCCTTTCCCTGCACAGCACGGCGCCCGAGGTCTACCGGGCCCTGGTCGAGGCCACGGCCTTCGGCGCCTTGACCATCATCCAGCGGCTGGAGGAGTACGGAGTGGCGGTCAAGGAGGTCGTCAACTGCGGCGGGATCGCCGAGAAGAATCCCTTCGTGATGCAGATCTACGCCGACGTCTGCAATCGCCCCATGAAGATCAGCCGTTCGGCGCAGACCTGCGCCTTGGGGGCGGCCGTCTTCGGCGCGGTGGCCGGCGGGGCCTATAAGACGACCCAACAGGCCCAGCGCCGCATGACGGGCGTGAAACCCAAGGTCTACAAGCCCAACAAGGCCGCCGCGACCGTCTACGGCGAGCTGTATGCCATCTACCGCCGGCTGCACGACGCCTTCGGCACCTCGTCCCCGCCGGACGCCCTGCACCGCACCATGAAAGACCTCATCATCCTCCGCGATCGCGTGCGAAGATCGTGAAGAAATATAGAAGTCAGGAGTTAGAAGTTAGAAGGACGGACAGATTGTGCAATTTGTCATTACGAGGGCCACGGTTCCAACTTCTAACTCCTAACTCCTAACTCCTAACTTCTAACTCCTAACTCCTGACTCCTAGCCATGAGCCTCGCGCAACTCCGCGAAGAAGTCTGTTACGTCAACAAAATGCTCCCGGCGGCGGGCCTGGTGACCATGCACTCGGGCAACGCCAGCGGCCTGGATCGGGCCAGCGGCCGGCTGCTGATCAAGCCCTCCGGCGTGGACTACGACAAACTCACGCCCGAGAACCTGGTCGAGGTTGACCTCCAGCGCGGCGAGGTGATCGATTCGCGGCTTCGCCCCAGCGTGGACCTGCCGCACCATCTCCACCTGTATCGCCATCTGCCGGAACTGGGCGGCGTGATCCACACGCACAGCAACTACGCCACGGCCCTGGCCGCCCTGGGCCGCTCGATCCCGCTGTGCCTGACGGCCATCGCCGACGAGTTCGGCGCGGAGATCCCCTGTGCCCCCTACGCCGACAACGAGGGCGACCACATCGGCCAGTCGATCCTCGATCACCGCAACCGGGCCCCGGCGATCCTGCTGGAAAACCACGGCGTTTTCGCCTGGGGCGCCACGCCCACAGCCGCGCTCAAGGCCGCCGTGATGGTCGAGGACGTGGCCAAGACCGTACACCTGGCCCTGCAACTCGGCCGGCCCCGCGAGATCCCGCCGGAAGAGGCTCAGAAATGGTACGACCGCTACCACCACCGCTACGGACAATGATGTATTGTGGTGCAGGCGTCCCGCCTGCCCTGCATATTGCAGGCGGGACGCCTGCCTGAAAAATGCAGGCGGGACGCCTGCACCACAAAGGAGACTTTATGCTCGCTGCACGGCTCCATGGTCCGGAAGATCTTCGCATCGAGACGGTGCCGCCGCCGGCTGCGCCCGGCGCGGGGCAGGCGCTGCTGCGGGTCCGGGCGGTGGGAATCTGCGGCAGCGATCTACACACCTACCGGCACGCGCGGATCGGCGACACGCAGCTTGCCGGTCCGCTGGTTCCCGGACATGAGTTTTCGGGCACCGTGGAAACGGTGGGCGACGATGCGCGAGACGGGCTGGGGCAACCGCTGCGGCCCGGGGCGCTGGTGGCGGTCGACCCGGCGCAGTCCTGCGGAAGCTGCGAGTTCTGCCGGGCGGGGAATCCCAACCTTTGCGAGAATCTCCATTTCTGCGGCCTCTGGCCTGATCCGGGGGCGCTGGCCCAGTGGACGTTGGTCCCGGCCCAGACCTGTTTCCCCGTCCCGCCGGAAATCGACGCGACCCAGGCGGCCCTCTTGGAACTGTTGGGCGTGGCGATCCATGCGGTCGACCTGGGGAAACTTCGGGCAGGGCGGAGCGTTGCCATCCTTGGGGCCGGTCCGATCGGGCTTTGCCTACTCCAGGTGGCCAAGGCCAGCGGCGCCGGCCCGATCCTGGTGACCGAGCCGCTCTCTTGGCGGCGGGAAGCGGCCGGGAAGTTGGGGGCGACGGCGACGTACGACCCGGGGAGAGAGGATGTCGTCGAGGCCGTCCAGCGGGCGACCGGCGGACGCGGCGTGGACGTGGCCTTCGAGGCGGCCTGGTGCGGCGAGACGGTCCAGCAGGCGGCCGAAATGCTCGTGCCCGGCGGCCGGCTGATGGTGGTGGGGATCGCCGACGACGATCGTCTGGCCTTGAAGCACTCGACCGCCCGGCGAAAAGGACTCTCGATCCTCCTGGTCCGCCGCATGAAGCACACCTATCCCCGGGCGATCCGCCTGGTGCAAGCCGGGCAGGTCGATTTGGCGATCTTGGTCAGCCACCGGTTTCCGCTTGCGCGTGCCGGCGAGGCCTTCGCCCTGAACGCGGCTTACGGCGGCGGTGTGATTAAGGCGGTGATTGAGCTGGATGTCGCGTCGCAATAAGTTGGCGACGTTTTTTGTGGTGCAGGCGTCCCGCCTGCCGTGAAAATGCAGGCGGGGCTCCTGCACCACAAGGCCATCGCGGGGGTTGAGCGAGCAACATTACCGGCCTATGGACAGAAAACGGTTTCAGTTTTCGCTGGGCAGCCTGCTGGTTCTCACAACGGCCTGGGCGGTGCTGTTGAGCCTGGTGAAGACGTTTCCACGCGCGTCAGCCGGTGTAGCAGCATTCGGCCTCTGGTTCGGCCTCCTGTCGGCGCCGCCTTTCCTGCTCTTCTTGGGAAGCCTCCTTGTCTACCACTCGGAACTGTTCATTCCACGTGGGACCCGGCTCGTACGCGTCTATGCTCTTCTGGCAGGTATTCTCTGCATCGTCTCCGGCATCGTTCTTTTCTTTCTTCTGCATTGACTAGTCAACCCAGTCCTCAAGAACGAGTTTCGGCACCTGTCGAAAGTGCCGAAGATTCCGGGTGACCAATGTTGCATGATTCACCAGCGCGACGCTGGCAACGAGCAGATCCACGTGGCCGATGTTTCTGGCGGCCTTAACACCACGAAGCCTCTCGAATTCAGCGACTGCTCGATCATCGAACGGGACGATAAGCAGTTGCTGAAACAAAGCCTCGCTGCGTTCCAACCACTCTTGCGCTCGCATCAGTTGTTCGGCGCTTGCCGCTTTCAGTAAGAAGTCGCATCGCGCCCGCAAGACTTCCGCTTTGGTGACGATGGCAATCCCGATCTCCACATCGTCGCACTGGCGCAGGCGCTGGACAACCTTCTCGTGACCGGCGTGCAGGTGAGTGATGGTGTCAGCGTCCAGAAGGTGCATCAGCCTTCTTCCGCCTCGGGTCGACCACGATCCTTGTAGATCGCGTCGCGTATCTGTGGCAGCGATTCGTCCTGGGCCAGCGCCCCGGCTTGACTGAGCAGCACGGCCTTCGGGCTCTTTTCACGCAGCCAATCGGCCAGCGCAGTGCGGAGAAAGCGCCACTGCCCTTCGATCTGGCGGCCGGGAAGAACCTGCTGGAGAGCCAAACGCAGCACAGCGTCTGACGATACCCGCAAGAAAGCCGCAGCCTCCTCCAAGGTCAGCACTTCCGCGGATTCAACGACTTGACTCATGGTTTCCTCCCGCCCACTTTTTGCCCTCGAAAGCCGGGGACCTTGGTGCATCCACCTCCTAATTCTACCGCGATCCTACTGGCCGCCCAATCGTGGATCGTGGATATCGTGCTTTCTTCTACCCCGTCTTCAGAGGGGGTGAAACGGCTGCGGCTGGCTTGCTTTTCCGGCACGGTTGGGGGAAAATAAGGGTGTACTCTTGGGGCGGGGTCGTTCGCTTGCGGAACGGGGGTCACGGGCCATGTCGCGGCAGGCTATTTTTGAAGCCAGCGTGAAGTATTTCCTGGAGCCGATCGGCGCCTATCTGAGCGACGATTCGGTGACGGAAATCATGGTCAACGGGCACGACGACATTTATATCGAGCGTGCGGGCAAGTTGGAGCGTACGCCGGCCCGGTTCGAGACGGCCGACGCGTTGTTGACGGCCGTTCACAACGTCGCCCAGTGGATGGGCCGGGAGATCAGCGAGGAGCACCCGGTGATGGACGCCCGGCTGCCCGACGGCTCCCGCGTCCACGCGATCGTTCCGCCCAGTGCCCGCGGGGGCACCTTCCTCACGATCCGCAAGTTTTCCCGGCAAGTCTTCACGCTGGACGACTTCGTCCGCTTCGGCAGCATCTCGGAGATCGCCCGGGAGTTCCTCGAGATCTGCGTCAGGCTGCGGAAGAACATCCTCATTGCCGGCGGCACCGGCACGGGGAAAACAACGCTTCTGGGCGCGGTTTCCCGGGCGATCCCCGAGCAAGAGCGGGTGGTGGTCATCGAGGACACTTCCGAACTGCGGCTGATCCAGCGGCACTGCCTCTACCTGGAGGCCAAACATGCCGACGCCGCCGGGCACGGCGGGCTCACCGTGCGGCAGTTGTTCACCAACAGCTTGCGAATGCGGCCCGACCGGATCGTCGTCGGCGAGGTCCGCGGCGGCGAAGCGCTGGACATGATCCAGTCGATGCTCAGCGGGCACGCGGGGAGCCTCTCGACGGTCCACGCCAGCAGTCCGCGGGACGCCCTGATCCGCCTGGAGACGCTGTCGCTGATGTCCGAGATTGAGATTCCGGTCTACGTGGCCCGAGCCCAGGTGGCGTCGGCGATCAACCTGATTGTGCAGATTGCCCGTTTTACCGAAGACGGCTCCAGAAAGATAACGCGAATCACGGAAGCGGCGGGCCTTGACGAGAACAATCAGTATGTGTTCCGCGACTTATTCGTCTCCCGGCTCCGCGGCAAGGGCCCCGACGGGCGATTGATCGCCGACCTGGCGCCGACGGGCCAGCCGCCGACCTTTGGCCAAGAGCCCTACGAGCAAGGATTGGAGGGAGTGGTGAAGCTTACTAGGGGGGTCTGGACGAAGCGCGGGGATTAGGGGCGCGCTTGGCGGCTTTCATGCACGACCTGGAGCGTATGATCGACAGCATTGAAACGCCGAGCAAGATCAAATAGTAGCGCCAAGCCGAATTGCTGCGGGTAACGTTAAGAGCCCCCCAACAGATATGTATCCCCTCCTTAAAGGGGGATCCCTAAACGACAAACCCTTGCAATTATTGACCGAGTATGGGAACCTGGAAGAAGAAGTGGAAGACGCCGATGAGGAAATGCCGCAGGGCGGGCGTGGCGACGATCGACTATGTTTTGGTCCTGGGGGTGATTTTCCCCTTGGGCACCGTGATGCTATACTATGGCCCGCGGATCATGCGTCTGGCTTACGAGATGATCAGCGTGCTGGTGAGTTGGCCCTTTTTTTGAGTGGCCCGCAGGCTTCCGTACTCGTCACGCTCCGCGTGACGTGATCCCTCTCGCGGAGCGAGAGGAGTACGGGGAAATCAAGAGAACAAACAGACCCGGCGCGTCGGAGGTTTCCGCCGGCCGGGGTTCGTTGTGAGGAGGCGTAGCATGGGTAAGTTATTGTTGGGCAACGTTCTTCGGCAGGTCCACGAAGACGAGGGTGGATCGATTAGCCTGGAGACGATCCTGATTATTGGCGCGATCGCCATCCCGATCCTGCTGTTTCTGTTGAAGATCGCCTGGCCCACGATCCAGACCTTCTTCAACACGGGAGTCCAGGATCTCCAGACCAGCGCGGACAACGTTTCCGGTGGCAACGGCCAGTAGCGCGGGCCGGACATGGTGACGACCGTCCTGCCACACACGGTGACGACCGTCCTGCTGGTCGGACTGCTGGCGATTGCCGCGGTAACCGACCTCCGCCGGCACAAGATCTACAACTGGACCACCTATTCGGGCATTTTGTTGGCTTGGGCCTGGAACGGCGCCGGGGAGGTCGTAGCGAGGAGTCACCCAGCCACGGCAAGCCTGCTGGAGGAGCTGGGCTGGATCGGCTTGGAGCGAAGCCTGTACGGGTTCCTCCTCTGCGGCGTGGTGCTCTTAGTCTGTTACCTGATCTTCGGGGGCCAGATCAGCGGAGGCGACGTGAAGATGATCGCCATGATGGGAGCCCTGATGGGACCGGACTACGGCATGGTGGCCATGCTTTGGACCTTCGTGCTGGGGTTCTGCATCGCGGTTTCGATCCTGGTCTGGCGGGTCGGGCCGTGGCAGTTGATCTTGATTTGCCTGCGGCGGGTGGCCGGCCTGCTGCGGCTGGGCGCCCGCCCGCTGAAGCCTGAGGAACAGGCGATGCTCAAGCTGCCGCTGTCGCTGGCCCCCGGCGCTTTGGCGGCCGCGGTGCTCGTTCAGTTCACCTTGCTAGGACACTGAAAGCGTGAGAACAATCGTCGTAGGTTGGGCATTCCTGCCCGACCTTAGGAGCGAGGTAGAAACAAGTGTCGCCTTTCGCTCCGCGAAAGAAGGCGGCTTTCGCGGAGCGAAAGGCGACAATCCGACAGATATTGATTCGCCGGACCTGAGCGATTTGCCTTGAGACAAGAACGAGTGGGCGGCGACGGGCAGGAATGCCCGTCCTACAGTTAGACCGAAGTTTTCCATAGATTTCAGATGCCCGTACCCCGCGCCATGCTGTTGCCCTGTTTGCCCTGGCTGGTGCTCTTGGCCGTGTTGGTCGGCTGCGCGTGGCTGGTGGTCCGCTTGGCGGGCGGCCGGCTCGAGCTCTCACGGCTGCGGCAGCTCCACGGCGACCAGGAAGGAGGCGTGCAGAGCCTGGGCTTCGTGCTGACGATGCCCTTTTTCATCATGGTGCTGATGCTGATCGTGCAGGTCAGCCAGTTGATGATCGGCACGGTGGTGGTGAACTATGCGGCCCTGGCGGCCGCCCGCAGTGCGATCGTCTGGATCCCGGCCAATTTGGGCCAGGGCTTCGAGGAAGAGAACCAGATCAGCAACTACGAAGTCGACCCGAACGCTCCGGACCAGGTTTTCCCCGAGTTGGACCCGACGGCCGCGGATTACGGGCCGGGGCAAGGGGGCGTGACGTACCTGGTGGATGTTGGGACTCCGGCCAGTCCCGCCAGTCCGAAGTCTGCCAAGATCCTCTCGGCGGCGGTCCTGGCCCTTATGCCTATCGCGCCCTCGCGGAACCTCAATCTCCAGGTGCCGGCGGCCGGGCAGGCGATGCTGCCCACGCTCCAGGCGGCATACGGCTCGCTGGTTTCCAGCTCGGCGTCCAACGGGGCCATTAACGGCCGCATCGCCAACAAGCTGGCCTACGCTTCTGCGGCCACCACGGTCGAAGTCCGCTTCTACCACCCCAACTTCGAGCCGCCGCTGGTGACCTACGATCCGCCGGTGGGCGTGTCCCCACCCAGCACGCTGATGGAGTTCCAGCCCAACGAGCTGGGCTGGCAGGACCAGGTCACCGTGAAGGTCACGCATTACTACGCCTTGCTTCCCGGGCCGGGCCGGCTGTTGGCCTCGGTGATCCCCAATCCCAACGGTTCTCTGACCAACGACCCGGTGGTCCAATCGCTCCGGCAGATGGGCGTCTACGTCTATCCCATCACGGCCGAGGCGACCTTGGGCAACGAAGGGGAAAAATCGGTGCTGCCCTATGAAAACACCATCCAGTAGAGAGTGGTCAGTGGTGAAACCGAGTAGGGTGGGACAAGCTCGCGCAGCGATGCCGGCCCACCTGGGGAAACGCCCGGTGGGCCGGCGCTCGCCGAAGGCGAGCTGGTCCCACCCTACACTGTCAAGGCACCATCGAGTCTTGGAATCCAAAATCCAAAATCCAAAATCCAAAATTGCTTCCGGCGTCTCAAGGGTCTGCACGCCGACCAGGGCGGCACGATCAGCATCGCCTCGGTCATCACTCTCTTGATGCTGGTGATGGTCTTGGGAATGGTGATGAACGCCGGGCGGGAGGCCGACGGCAAGATCCGCTTGCAGAACGCGGCCGACGCCGCGGCCTACTCCGGCGGCCTGGTCATCGCCCGGGGCATGAACACGCTGACGTTCTCCAACCACCTGCTTTGCGACGTCTTCGCCATGACGGCCTACCTGCGCGAGGCCCGCGACCAGAACTCGGCGAAATACGTGCCCAGCATCCTCCAGGCCTGGAACGCGGTCTCGCAGAAGTTCAGCCAGTCGAAGTTCCCCAAGTTCACCGCCCTCGGCAGCGCCATCCGCCAGAAGACGCCGCTGGAGCAGAACATGGTCACGGCCTTCAGCAACTGGGCCTCCGCCTGCAGCGAGCAAGTCCTGCCGCTGATGGAGATGATCCTCAGCCAGCAGTTGATCCCCCAGTTCGAGCAAGCCGTGGTCACCGCCTATCCCGACATCGCCCAGAATGCGGCGATGGCGGTTGCCCAGCGCAACGGCGAGCCCGACTACGGCCGGGGGACGATGCTGGGGGTGCTCTGGCGGGCGGACGCCGAGCCGCTGGGCAGCTCCAGCGAAAACGTCTACCGTACGCTGGCGGCCGTCGACCCGGTCAACGACCAGACGTCCGGCCCGACGAACTACCTCCAGGTGGCCCAGCAGCAGCGGAGCAATCTGGCCACCCAGTATCTCAACCTCTGGAACAATCAGACGCTGACGGCTTTCGACACGCAGGCAAAGATGTGCCAGTTCTCCAACCTCTGGCGGAGCTTTACCTGCGGCTACCTGAACCAGCTCTTGAACGTCGAGTACCCGCAGACCAACCTGCCGATGGTGATCCTGACGCCGCCGGACCCGAGCGGGGGCGACCTTGATCAGAACCAGCCGTACTTGGACCAGCACTTCAACTTCGTGGGCGTGGCGTACTGGAAGAAGCTGCCGGAGCTGTTGCCCGGTCTCTATCGCAACCCGATGGATAATGACGCCCTGGCTTACGCCCAGGTGCGGGTCTATATTCCGCGTCCGCGGCTGATCTGGATGTCGGCGGGCGGCGGCGGCGGCGGTGGGTCTAGCGGCATCTCCATCGGCGGGGTCCCGGGGGACATCGTGACGCTGCCCGGCAGCAGTTCGCCTCCGGTTCCAGGCAGCGGCGGGCAGCAGGGCGTCACCTGGTTCGTAGGCCGGGAGGGCGTCCCTTCGGACTGGAGCCTGATCGACCAGCGATGGTCGGTGGCCCTGGTCCCGGCGACGCTCAGCAATCTGCCGACGATCCTCCAGACCGTTCCCCCGATCGCCGACTTTGCCAATCAGAACCTCCAACTGCCGAACCTGGGCGGCCTGCAAAGCCAGGATATCCAGACGATCAGCCCGCATTGACCCAGGTAAGCCATTGGATCGGGAGATTTTGAAAGAACATTCGGGAGATTTTGAGAGAACATTTTCGGGGCAGACGAAAGCAGGATAAGGACTTAACTTGGCATCACCCCAGTTTCGTACATTACTTATGTGCAGACCCATTAGCCCCGTTCGTCGGCGGCTGCGTCGCGGGCTGGCGCCGCTGGAGATGGTGCTCTCGCTGCCGATCCTGTTGTTCGTCATGGCGTTGATGATCAACTACGACACGATGGCAAGCTGGAAGGTGCGGGCACTTTCCATCGCCCGCAATGCGGTCTGGTCGACGCGCTGGCCGCGGAACGGCAACGCCATGCCCCGGCCGGACTACTGGCCGGCGACGGCCAACCTGGGGTCCGCCAACATCGGCGCCATTCCCTCGCTGGATGATCCGCGGGTGGACTTGCCGGTTGCCCGGGGCCCGCTGCCCGGCGCGACGGTGAATCAGATCCTCGATCCGACCCAGGGTTTCCGCCAGGGGACGGCCGACATGCAGCGGCCTTTTCCGCTGTTTTCCAAGCAGGGGCCCTACAGCCAACATGCGGAAACGGAGTTTCTGGACGATGGCTGGCAATACCCGCAGATGGGCATGGGGTCCAACGTTCAGTTGCGGATACCCGTGATCTACCAGCTCGCCCAGGCCGACCCGTCGCTGGTGCAAGCCTATGTTTCGGCGGCGGAGGCGGTCATCAGTGTCAACCAGGGGGCCGGCATTGCTCCGCTGATCGGTAAAGATCCGGACTATCCGCAATACGCTCCAACGCACCAGGATTTTGAGCCGACATTACCGCGGTTCTGCTCGCTCAACCAGCAAGATGCGCAGACGGCGGTCCAGACCCTGATCAACAACATCCAGGGGAGTAAAAATCCACCCGTCGACAGTGTCGCGAAGGTCATGACCAATGCATACATTGGACTCTACACTTGGTTGATCCAGCAATTGCAACAGTCGGGTCAGGGCGACTCGCCCCTGATTCCTCAGTTCCAGAACGACCGTCAGATCCTCCAGCAGTTCCTGGGGACGTTATAAAATGGCGGCCGACTCTCGTACTCGTCACGCTCCGCGTGACGGATCCCTCACGCGGAGCGTGAGGAGTACGTGGCCGACGGCGGCTACGCGGCCCTTGCCCGGCGTCTGGCACAGTGGACGACCAAGGGCCTGCTCACCGCCCTGATCTTCGTCGCCGGGCTGGGCTTCGGGCGGGAAGCCCTGCGATGGTGGAGCGGCCGCGACTCGCGGGATTTGGCGGGCCCGCTGGCGCCGGCCGATGGCCTGGGCGATCCCTCACGACGCCAGGAGTTGCTCTTCGGCAACTCCTCCTGGCAGATCGACGCCGAATCGCTTTTGGGCGACCACGCCCGGGCGATGGCAGTGTTGGTGGAGCGTTGCCGGCAGTCGGCCGCCGCCAGTCCCTTGCCCGGCGAGCCTCTGCGTCCCGGCGAGACCCAGTTCCTCCACTACCTCCGCAGCCAGTCTCCGGTACGATCGCAGACCGGGAGCTGTCTGGTGTACCAATTGGAGGGGGCCTTCCCCATGGCGGTGGGCCTTCGGGCTTGCGCCGGTCCAGAAACAGCTTGTGGTGCAGGCGTCCCGCCTGCCGAAGCAGCCGGGACGGCTGCACCACGGGAGAAAACGCGGGGCGAAGGGGCGGCAACCGGTTGGCGAATCGGGCTTCCGTGTGGTAACCTGGGGGATGGCGATCCCGCGGGGAGCGCCGCCCTTCGGCCAGCCCACTCCGCCGGTGGCGCCGTGGACGTTGTACGTATTCCATCCAGCGAGTTGTGCAACAACCGCGGCGGCCGGCGAACTGCCGGAGATCCCGCTTCCCGCGGGCAGCCGGCGGCTGGTGTCGATGCGGGTGGCCGGCGGCGGGAGCATGACGACTTTTCAGGGCGTGGCCCGGATCGGCGGCTGGCAGCGATTTTTCGACGATTGGTTTTCCTCACACGGCTGGACCGCGGGCGATGGTTGGCCGCCGGCTGGCCCGGCGTGGCACTGCCGCTATCGGCCGGCCGACGGGCGATCGCCGGCATCGGTGGAGGTCGAGATCGCCGAGGATGGCCGGGGGGCCCTGACCGGGCTGGTGATGGTCAATCCGCCGGCGGGTAAAAAATGACAGGAATGCAGCGATGAAGAATATCTATGGTCTTTTACTGGCCCTGGGTCTAGGGGTTGCCGGCGGGGTGTTCAATTGGGCCTACCTGCGGAGCGAGGCCCAAAGCATGGTTATGACAAGCTTCATCGGGCTGGCCAAGGACGTTGAGCGGGGACATCGCTTGGAGGATTCCGACCTGGTCGCCGTCTCGATTCCCAAAGACAGCGTGGGCAATCTCGACGAGTTCGGCACCCGCTGGTCCACCCGGCAGAGCGTCATCGGCGAGAGCATGTCGCGCTACCGCACGGCCGGGTCGCTGCTGGTGCGGGAAGACACGAAGACGCCGCCGCCGGAGATCAAATTGGGCGAGGGCGAGGGGCTGGTTTGGATCCCGGTCGACGTGCGGACCTTTGTGGCCTCGTTGGTGGTTCCCGGCGACCAGGTTTCGTTCCTCGTCCCCTCCGGGCCCGCCGCGGTCAAGTCCATTGTCGACGCGGGCGATTCGGCCGCCAATCCGCCGTCACCGGCCGCCCCGTCCGAGCCCTTCACGACGATTGGTCCCTTCACGGTGCTCTCCATGGGGAACCGCCTGGGCAGTACCGACGTGCTCAAGTCGGCGAAGACCCCGCAGCTCCAGGAGAACGTGATGGGCATCAAGGCGCACGTCGAGAACCACAAGGTCCAGGACGCCTTAGTCACCAAGCTCTTGACCGTGCTGAGCACCACCAACTACCGGCCCCTGGCCGTGCTCTGGGAATCGCCGCGGGCGAAACGCAAATGAGATTGCTCAGATGAAAATCTGGTTCAACAAGGTCAGTGAGAGCCGCCGCTCGTTGATCGAGGTCCACCAGTCCGAAGTGACCATCGGCCGGGACCCGGGCAACACCGTCTTGCTGCAAAGTCCCCTGGTTTCCCGGCGGCACGCCGTGGTGCGGCTGGCGGACGACCAGCGGCTTTTCCTGGAGAACGTGGGGCTCAATAGCTGCCTGGTGGGCGAGGAAGAGGTGCTGGGCGGGCAGACCGCGATGTTCGGCCCGGGCACCAAGGTGCGGATCTGGCCCTTCACGCTCACCTTCGAGGCGGAAAAATCCGCCACCGTCACCCGCGCCGAGCTGGAATCGCACCTGCGGTCGATCCTCGCCGAGCTGGAGCTGAAGATCCACCGCAAGCTGCTGGAGCGGCTGGATCTCTACGAGTTCGAGGACAAGCGGGCCAACGACGTTGAGAGCATCATGCTCTTGGAGAACAACATCGAGGACGTTTGCCGCGAGCTGAACCTCTTCGGCAAGGAGAATGAGGCCCTGCTGGAGGAGACCACCGGCCTGGTGCTCCGCGACCACCTCGTCAACCGCCTGATCATGGAGACCGACGGCGAGGCCTACTTCGACCTGGCCTCGCTGACCTCCACCGAGTTCGACGTCCCCGCCACGCTGGTCCCCGAGCGGGAGGCCGAGCTGCACGGCCTCCTGCAATTCTGCCGCGACCGGCTCTCGCTGGAGGAGTGCCGCGACACCAGCCAGCAGGTCCACCGCGTGGAGAGCCGCTTCGCCGAGATCTTCCATCTCGTCCGTCCCCACCTGCACCACGAGCTGCGGAAGTACCTCATCCTGCGGACGCTGAAGAAGGACCTCAAGGACATCATCTTCGGCTACGGGCCGCTGCAAGACCTGCTGCGGGCGCCGACGGTGAGCGAGATCATGGTCGTCGGGCGGGACCAGATCTACGTCGAGCGGGACGGAGTGATCGAGCACTCCGGCCGGCGGTTCATCTCCGACAAGGTCACCGAGTCGATCATCGAGCGGATCGTGGCCCAGGTGGGACGGCGGATCGACAAGAGCCAGCCGCTGGTCGACGCCCGCCTGCCTGACGGCTCCCGCGTCAACGCCATCATTCCGCCGCTGGCCATCAAGGGCCCCTGCCTGACGGTCCGCAAGTTTCCCGTCCAGCGGTTCACCATGGACGACCTGATCGAGATGGGCTCGATCAACCAGGCCGGCGCGATGTTTCTGCGGGCCTGCGTGATCGGCCGGCGGAACATCCTGGTGAGCGGCGGCACCGGCACCGGCAAGACCACCTTCCTCAACGTGCTGTCCAGCTTCATCCCCTTCAAGGAGCGGATCATCACCATCGAGGACACGATGGAGCTGAAGCTGCACCAGGAGCACGTGGTGACGCTGGAGGCCAAGCCGGCCAACGTGGAAGGGGCCGGGGCCTACACCATCCGCGACCTGGTGAAAAACGCCTTGCGGATGCGGCCCGACCGGATCATCGTCGGCGAGTGCCGCGGCGGCGAAGCCCTGGACATGATGCAGGCCATGAACACCGGCCACGACGGCTCGATGACCACCGTGCACGCCAACAGCTCGCGGGAGGTGATCGAGCGCCTCGAGGTGCTGGTGCTGATGGGCGCCGACCTGCCGGTCTCCTCGATCCACCGCCAGATCGTTTCGGCGCTGGACCTGATCGTCCACATCAGCCGCCTGCCCGGCGGGCGCCGCGTGGTGACGCAGATCTCCGAGGTCACCCGCATCGACCCCGAGACCCACGAGATCGTGGTCCTGGACATCTTCAATTTCCGCGACGGCCAGACCCTCCAGCCCACGGGCTACCTGCCGTCGTTCGTGGACCTGTTGACGGAAAAGGGCCTCCTGGACCTCGACTTCCTTTACGGCCGCGAGCCGCCCCTGGCCGGCGCGCTGCCCTCGGCGCCGCCGGTGGCCAACCTCTATGGGAAACAAGGATTGCCGCCGCCATGAGACGGAGAAAAGGAGAAGAGGAGACAAGGAGAAGAGGAGCGGAAACACGGGGACACGGGGACATGAGGGATGTCTCCTTTTCTCCTCTTCTCCTCTTCTCCCCCTCTCCGTGTCAGCTCTTGCCACCGGCCACTGACCACTGACCACTATGCAACCCCTGCTCGCATCCCTGCTCTTCGCCGCGGCCACGGCGACGGCGTTTTGGGCCGGCAGGCCCTACTTGGCTCGGCTATTCTTGCGGCTGGAAAAGGACCTGGCCGACAAGCTGCGGCGGCTGCGGGTTTCCACCCGGCGGCTGCGAGGCTACTTGATCGCCTGGCTGATCGTCACCGCCTGCGCGATGACGGCCCTGGTGTTGATCGTGGGCAGCCCGATCTTCGCGCTTTTGGCGGGAGCCTTTTTGGTCTGCGCCTTGGTATCTCTTGCGGCGGATGGCGGAAAGAAGGCGGCAGAAGATCGAGGACCAGTTGGCCGACGCCATGGTGGGCCTGGCCAACGCGGTGCGGGCCGGGCTGTCGCTTGCCCAGTCGCTGGAGATCCTCGCCTCGCAGTGTCCTGCGCCGATCAACACCGAGTTCCACCAGATCATCGGCGAGTACAAGCTGGGCAAGCCGCTGGAGCGGACGCTCAGCGAGGCGCGGCAGCGGCTCAAAAGCGAGAACTTCGCACTGTTTGCCGCGGCCATGCTGGCCAGCCACGAGAGCGGCGGCCGGCTGAACGAGACCGTCGAGCGGATCGCCCATTCGGTGCTGGAGCTGCAGCGGCTGGAGCGGAAGGTCGTCGCCGAGACGGCCCAGGCCCGCCGTTCCGCGATCTACATGGCGATCGCCCCGGCCTTCATCCTCCTGGCCTACTGGTTCATCGACCCGGGGAACACGGCGATGCTCTTCACGCGGTTCCTCGGCCAGTGCATCCTCGCGGCCTCGGTGGTCTTGAACGTGATCGCCTACGTTTGGGCCTCGTACCTGCTGAACCCGGATATTTGAACGAAATGAACCCTATAACTGTAAGAACAGGCATCAGCGCGGAAAGTTGAAACGAAGAATCACGAAAACCCGAAAGAACGAAATCTCGAAAGAATTGCAAGGGAGCGATTGTCAAATGGGATGGGATTCCCGTTGTTTTTCGAGTTCTCGGTTTTTCGAGTTCTCAGTTTTTCGAGTTTTCGTCTTTTCGGGCTTTGGTGATCTCCGTTTTCCCTTGCTAGAGTCCCGATTTTACCAGTATAGGCGACCATGATCCTTTTCGTCCCACTCTTGCCGCTGTTGGCGGCCTCGCCGCAAGTTCCGGCGGCTTTCAGCTTCGTGGCCTGCCTGCTGGTTGGGCTGGGGTGCTTCGTGCTGGTGCGGTGGCTGATCGGCGTCTTCACGACCGAGGACGTGCAGCAGGGCAACGAGTGGCGCTACGACGTCAGCCGCATCAACGAGCTCCGCCGCGCGGACCTCTGGTACCGCATCTTTCAGCCGATCCTGCAACTGGGCGCCCGGCTCAACCGGGCCCTCTTCCGCGACGCCCTGCCGGAGATCCAACGGGAGATCCAGGCCGCCGGCCTGACGCGCTTCTGGCTGGCCGAGGAGTATCTCGCCCGGGCGGAGCTCTGGCGCTGTTCTTGACGCCGCTTTACGCCTACTTTCTCATCGGCATCGCCGGGACGATGGACGGGCTGTTGATCTCCTTGGTCCTGGTGATCCTCACGGCCTGGCTGCTGCGCCGCCGATTGGCCGCCGCGGCCCGCCATCGCTTGCTGTTGATCAAACGCCGCATGCCGTTCTTGCTGGACCTCCTCACGCTGCTGATGGAGGCCGGCTCGACCTTCCTCCATGCCTTGCGGGAGTCGATCGAGGAGTTCCAGGGCCACGCCATCGCCGAGGAGTTCGGCCGGGTGCTGTTGGACATGAACCTGGGCAAGACCCGCAGCGAGGCCTTCGAGGCGATGCGCGACCGCTTGCAGGACGACGAGATCACGAGCATCATCGGCTCCATCCTCCAGGGCGAGCAGCTCGGTACGCCCTTGGCCAGCATCTTCCGCACTCAGGCCGACGTGCTGCGGGTCAAACGGACGCAGCGGGCGGAGACCGTGGCGGGAGAGGCGGGGGTCAACATGCTCTTGCCCGCCGTCGTGGTAATGATGGCCACCGTGCTGATCATCCTCGGCCCCTTTCTGTTAAACTATTTCTATCTGGGTCTGAACATGTGACGGGGCGGCGGGCGGGTTAGGGCCTCTGAAATAATAAGTTGGGCAAAATGGCAATTGTGATCGACTGTCCCCGGTGCAAGCAATCCTTGTCGGTTCCCGGCAAGATGTCGGGCAACTACGCCGTCTGCCCCCGCTGTAACGGCCACTTCTGGGTCCCCGCCAACGCCCCGAACACCTCCGGCGACAGTTCACGGCCGGGGACCGTGCCCCCGCTAGCGGCTCTGCCTGCGGCGCCGGCAAGATCCGGCGGACCGGTGGGGTCCGCTGCCATGCCGGCTGCTGCCGCACCGCCGGCCGGCTATCGAACCAGTCCCATGTCGGGTCCGCCGCTGCCACCCGGCTACCCGACGGACGCTCCCGCGGCCACTCCGCCCGTTGTTGTGCGCGTGGTCCCCAGCCGGCCCTTGCGGCGGTCCCGGCGCCGCCTGCTGCGACTTCCAGCCTGCCCGCCAGCCCGCCGGCCTCGACCCCGCCCAGTCTTGGCGTACGTGGGTCCCAGCCGGCCCCGCCGATGGTCCCGGCGTCGGCTGCTGCGTCTTCCAGCGTGCCCGCTTCCGGCCCGCCGGCCTTGACTCCGCCCGCAGCGGCCGGAGCCGGGCCAGCTTTGGGGCCCAGCGGACTGTTGGCAGCCGCGGGGATTACCATGCCTCCGCCGCCCGCCGCCGCGCGTCCCGGCGGCGCGGTCGCCCGCTTCATCCCCGCCGAGGCGGCGCAGTCGAAGCTCAAGCCGGCCGACGACGGCAAACTTCCCGGGCTGCGGTTGCACGAGACGGCCGGCGGCGCTCGGCAGGAGAAGGCCCGCGGCACGAACCCCTTGGTGCTCATCGGCTTGCTCTTGCTGAGCGTGGTGGCGACGGTGGTGATCCTGTTTTCGGATTTCCAGCCCAGCGACCGCAGCTCCGAGGATGACAAGGCCAACGCCCGCCGGGAGATCGGCGAAAATTATTTCTCCGATCTGGGCAATCAGCCCTTGAAGCCCTACCAGGTGTATCTCCGCAACGCCCAGCAGGCCCACGCTCGGGGCGCCACCAAGACGGAACATGCCATGTACCACAAGGTGCTAAAGCTATTGCGGGCCGAGCGGCTCCCGGGCGAGAGTCTGACCGGTACGCTCCAGAGGGACAAGGAACTGGAGGAACACCTCACTACCTTGCTCCGCTGAGTTGCCCTCTCCCCCTGGGAGAGGGTCGCGGTGATGGGCAGTTGCCGTCGTCTCGGAGAACTCGGAAACGCAAGAGCCTAAGCCGCAACGCCGGAAGCAGTTTGAGAGGAATTCGAGGGCGCGGCCAGTATAATGGTGGGAGCGACGCTAAGTAAGTTACCCGGCGGGAGGACTTTCCATGACAGAACGATATGCACTTAATGCTGACCAGATCGCGGTATTGCGGGCGCTTGGCGCGGGAATCGTCGAACTTTCGCCCGTTGAAGTTGCGGTGGCTGCCCGACTGCTTCCGCATCAAGCCCACACCGCACTCGCGGCCTTAGAGCGTCTTGGGCTAGCGAGTTCATGGATTCCAGTGACGGGTCGCACGGGAGAACGGTTGTTCGTCTTGTCCGGCGAGGGCCAAAGTGTTTTTCATGCACTTTCACAGTTTAGGGGCACTCCTCCGGTCGGCGCCATCGTGCGACTCCCTCGCCCGTTTCCAAGTATTTCAGGGTGGCGTTTTGGGCAGGGGCCCTCCTCCTATGTTGAAATCGTCTCCGACCAATCCGCTCAGTAGAATCCATAAGGGAGTGGAATGGTGGAATCGATCTATCCTATCGCGTTGGCAGCGGCGCTCGCTGGGGTCCTCACCTACTGTGATCTTGCCGCGGTCTTCGACCCGCCGCCGCGCGGCTTGCCGTGGCAACCGCGGCTAAGGCTTGCCGCATGGTGGTGGGCTTTCATTCTGGCTAACGCGGTCTTGGCCGTCCTCCTATTTCAGGCACTTCGCGGAAGAGAGCCATTCAAAAACTGGGACCAGTACCTCGCAGCCGCCGCCGTAGGCGCGGGTTATACGGCGCTCGTTCGGCTTAAGTTCGCGACCCTTCCGAGCCGGATCGGCAACGTGCGCTTGCACTTTACATTGTTACGGAACAAACAACTTCGAGTCCGTAGAACGAGTTTGCGTATGGGTCTGGTGCGAGGGGGGGGCACCTACGCGGTCGGCTGATCGGGAAGTTGGGTCGTTTGGAATGTGACAAGGCCGTCTTGAATTATTGAGTCGCTACGGGACTGTGAGGAGGTCTCGAAGGCTGCCGCCAGCCGCTCAGAGGCGATGGAGTTCCAGTTTTAAGGCATTTTCATGGCTCTCGATCAGCGTTACGAAATCGTCAACACCATCGCCGCCGGCGACTTCGCCACGGTCTACCGCGCCCGCGACCGGGAGCTGGGCCGCGAAGTGGCGGTCAAGCAGATCCACCAGCAGTTCCTCAGCGATCCTCGGCAGTTGGAACGCTACTGGCGGGAGGCCCAGATCCTGGCCTCGCTCCAGCATCCTAATATCCTCACGATCTACGACGTCGTGCGGCCCCGCGGCTGGCTGATCCTGGAGCTGATGCGCGGCAACCTTCAAGCCATGACCCGCGGCGAGCCCATCGACTTGGACTATCTCCGCACGGTGCTTTTCGGCACGCTTCAGGCCTTGCAGTTCCTCCACTCCAACGGCGTCCTGCACGGCGACGTCAAGCCCACGAACCTCCTGGTCGATGCGCAGAAGCGGATCAAGCTGGGCGATTTCGGCTTGGCGCGGCGGGCCAGCAGCCAGGAAGGGAGCCTGCTGAAAGGGACCACCAAGTACATGGCCCCCGAGCTGGTCTCCAACCAGTTTGGCCCCTGCGGCCCTGCCAGCGATCTCTATTCCTTGGGCTTTTCGGCCTACGAGCTGATGTGCGGCAAGCAGTTCGAGTCGCTTTTTCCCGGCCTGGATGCCTTCGGCCGCGACCGGCAGATCGCCTGGCTGATGTGGCACGCGGCCCCGGACCGCAACTTGCCGGAGATCCAGCGCGTGCTGGAGGGCGTGCCCCAGGACCTGGCCTTCGTCATCCAAGGGATGGTGGCCAAGGATCCGGCCCGGCGTTTCCCCACGGCTCAGCACGCCATGCAATATCTGCGGCCCGCAGCCGGCGGGCCGATCATGGCCCCGCCCACGCAACTCACCGGCGCCCCGCAGACCGCCAGCAAGAAGCGGCTGATCCGCATCGCCGCCATTGCGGCTTTCGCCTGCTCGGTGTTGTTCAGCGGCGTGATCCTTCTCCTCTGGCTTACCCACCCACAAGCCGGGTTGATGGAAGGGACGATTCGCAGCATCAAGCCGGGGCAGAGCACCATCGTCATCGTCCGAAAGGACGCCGGTACGTCCGAGGAAATCAAGATCAGGCCGGGGGACGAGGTACTGATCAACGGCAAGCACCAGTCCTTTGACAAGCTTGAGCCCGGCGACCTCGTCAGGCTCGAGCCTGGACGCGACAGGCGGGGGTCGGCGTTGAACCGTTTCGTCGCCTCCGCGCCGATGAAAGGGACGATTCACAGCGTCAACCCGGATCGTCGCACCGTCGTCGTCGATTGCGGCGAAACCGGCAAGCCCGAGGAAATCAAGGCCACGCCGCGGGACGAGGTATTGATCAACGACAAGCAGCAGTCGATGGAGGATCTTCAGCCGGGCGACCACGTGGAAGCACGGCCGATGTTCGACGAACGGGGAAGGCGGCTGACCCGCTTCGTGGTCGCCCGGCCGGAATCCAGCCGGGGGAAGATCGAGGAGGTTAAGGCCGACGAGGGCCGGCTCGCGATTTCGCGGGGGCCAGACGAGAAGGCGTTGGTCGTCAATGTGCCCGTCTCGCTGACGATCCTCGTCAACGGCAGCGCTCTGTTCAACGGCAAGTCCGTGAAACTCAAGGACCTGAAGGTCGGCGACCAGGCGATTGTAAGCTCGATTGCCGACGAGAGGGGGCGGACAGCCGTCGAGCTGAGCGTGTTGCACCGAGTCACCGAGCAGGGGACGATCCGCGACCTCGACCTGAACCATAAGCTGCTCACTTTCGCCCCGGCCGAAGGGGGCGATGCCGCCCGGATCAAACTGCCCGTGGCGGACGAGTGCAGCGTCACCGTCAATCAGCGGAGCGAGATCGGCGGCCAGTTGCTCAAGCCCAAGGACCTCCGCGCCGGCGACAAGGCGGCCATCACCCACGATACGCAGATCGTGCGGGTCGACGCCTACCGCATCCTGGGCCAGGGGGGCGTGGTCCATGCGGTCCACGACGCGGCCGGCTCGCTGGACGTGATCGTCGAAGGCCAGGCCAACCCCACCAACTTCCTCGTCAGCCCCAAGTGCAAGATCACCATTGCCGGCGAGCCCGCCGCGCTGGTCGACCTGCGGGCGGGCGACATGGTCGACATCACCCACGACACGCCCGGCGCCAAGAATCCCGAAGCCATCGTGATCGCCGCCAGCCGGCCTACCGACGCCGGCCGCTGGGCGATCCTGGTCGCCGTACAGAACTACGAGGACGCCTCGCTCTCCAAGCTCGCCTACCCCGACGACGACGCCAAGCTGCTGCGCGAATCGCTCGTCGGGCGATACCGCGTCCCGGCCGACCAGGCCGTGCTCATCACCGATCCCAGCCAGGTGCGTCTCCAGCAAGGCCTGCCGGAAGTGCTCGGCCGCGTCAAGGCCGAGGACGAGGTCCTGGTCTACTACGCCGGCCACGCCTGCCGCGACAAGGACGGCACGGTCTACCTGGCCCCCGCCAATTTCAACCACGAGCAGATGGCCACCTCCGGCGTCACCTTGCGCTGGCTGGTGGACCAGTTGGAAAAATGCCCGACCAAGCAGAAACTGCTCTTGCTGGACACCATCGGCGATGCGGAGGAGGGCGGATCGGCCGCCGAGATGCTCCAGTCGCTCAGCGCCAGGGCCGGCCACAGCCCGCTGCGCTCCTTGGTCGCCATCACCAACTGCAAGGAAGGAGAGCAGGGCAACGACTGGCCCGCCAAGCACCACGGCCTGTTCGGCTTCACCCTGGCGGAAGGCTACTCGGGAACGGCCGACGCCAATCGCGACGGGCGGATCGAGGTCTCGGAGCTGTTCGCCATGCTCACCCAGTCCATGACCGCCGCGGCCGCCGAGGTCAAGCACCAGCAGACGCCCCAGCTCTTCCTCCCCGACACCAAGCCGCCGCGGCTTACGGAGGAGGCCAAGCTGGCGCTGCGCAAGCTGGCCGGATTCGTCACCCAGGATCGCGTGGACATGGCCCAGGCCAACGCCGCTTATACCGCGGCCAGAAAGGCGGCCGGGGAGGAGTTGGAGCCCAAGCTGCTGGCGGGGCTCTTGTACCTGAAGACCCGCAACAAGTCCTCGGCCGAACGCCAATGGACCGACATCAGTGCGGCCCATCCCGAGCTCTTGTTGCCGCTGGAAGGGCAGGCCTGGCTGGAGTTCGAGAAGCGTGCCCCTACGTCCGGCCTGGGCGCTTTGACCCGGCTGGTGGCGGCGATCCACAAGCCGGACGACGCCGCCGAGCCCTTCCCCCCGGACGCCGCCCGGGCGCTGGTCTTGGCCGGGCAGCTCCGCGAGTTTACCTCTGCCGCGGAAGAAGACAAGGAGCGGCTCCCCAAGGAGGTCCTCGACAAGCTCGACGCGGCGGTGGCCGCGCTGGGCGATTCGGCCGCGCCGCTTTACCAGCAAGGGCGCTTGGCGTCGCGGAAGATCGCCGACGACTTCGACGCCAAGCTCGCCGACCCCGCCACCGACGAAATCACCAAGTCCAAGATCCACATCGAGCGTCGTCTGCTCAACAGGTACGTCACCTTCCCCTACGAGGCATCCGTGAAGAGCATCCTCGATGGGTTGGATAAGGACAAACCTTGACGTCGAACGACCATGAAAGACGATATTAGGCGCTTTCGCAACTTCTGCCGTAGAAACGGAATGTCCAATGAAGAAAGATACGAGTTCAGCAAGTATCTGCACCGCAGGAAAGAGTCCGGCGACAAGGGCACCGCGAAGAAGGGGGACTTTACTCTGGGCGAATTGAAGGAACTTCTCAAGGAATTCCGAGGGGAATAAGAACAAAATGGCGACGAAGAAGATCTCAATTTCGCAACTCGTCAAGACCATGCGGTTTGACCAGCTTTACCGCCTCCTACAAGGCTTGAAGGGGAAGAAGTGCTGGGAGGCGGCATTCAGCTACGGTGGCGAGCTGCACCTCCACTTTGGGGCGCGCACCGCTTATGACAATCCGAATATGGCGGGCAAGAGCAAGGGGGCTTGGATACTCGGGACATGCGGGACTCCTTGGCATCTTGTCACGTCTGAGGGCTCGGTATCTTCAGAGAATCATGGTGAAGAAGACCTCGAACCACGAATCAAGGAACTCGAGGGTGCTACCGTCACCAATGTCGGGTTGAGTCTCCCTGACGGCGCGATCACGATCTACTTTACCAACAAGCGGCGTCTTTTCGTCACGCCAGGTGCGAGAGATCGCCGCTACGATGTGCCCTATTGGGAGCTATTTATGCCCGGTCATCGGTTGGTGGCTTTTGGTCCTGGTAGTAGCTGGTCGTCTAGCCGATCCAATGTGGCGCCACAACACCAACCACGCACATCGGGAAGGCCCGGGCAAGCGACTGCCACTGCACGAAGTGCGTGAGAAGCGCCGGCGGCGCAGTGCGATGCGGGAAACGCGTCCGGGGGTCAAATCGAGGCAGCGGTCATGGTTTATCGAGGACACGTCAGAGGTGGAGTGATCCAGTTGGAGGGCTCGGTAACTCTGCCCGAGGGCGCGGAGGTCCGCGTGGAGTTGGCCGCACCGGCGAAAGAGGAGTTCGACCCGAACGCACCGACGATCGAAGACAAGTTGTGCGCCATTTGGGCCGACGTTCCCCAGGAGGAATGGGACCGGCTACCGGCGGACCTGAGCGAGCATCTCGACCACTACATCTATGGGACGGCGAAATAAGAACAAACACTCCCGACCCTTCCTATGTTTTATGCCCCCTGGAAAAAAATAGTTGGGAACACGATAGGATTGGTCTCAGACCGCATTCAACCGACCGAGCCAGTCGCATGCCCGTAAGCCGCCTATTGACGCTGTTTGGTCTGCTTGGCCTTTGCCTGGCCGTCGTTGGCATTGCTTGGGCCACGGGAAGCGAATTCTATCTGTTCGTTCCAGCGGGACGTTGGGCGCATGGTCATCTCCATCGTCCGCCAACGCATCCAGGCATAATTCTCGGCCTCCTCGCTACCAGCGTGGTTCTGACCTATTGGTTTCGCCAAAACGGCGTCTACGTTTTCATCGTCATGGCCTTCGGAATCCTGTTTGGCAGCGCCGTGGGCTTTCTTGTCTTCGGGTGGACGCCTTCATGGGCGCAGCACGTCCTGTTCATCGCCATGATCGTTACGAGCATCTACGCCTGGAAGCAAAAGGATTATTTTGAGGACTGAAAGAGGAAAGGGGGACAGTCGCGCTTATCCGCGAGCGGAACAGATTATGGTGGTGTATGCTCCAACATAGCGTGCCCATCCCCATTTCCCTTCCCTACGAAGGGAAGGACATTTCGGCGTACTTCTGCACGATGCGCTCGGCGATGCTGGAGCCACCGCGAAAAAGGCTTTGCCGCTCGTGGATGCCTTTGAACGTGGAGAGGATGTACTCAACGTCGTCGCGGGGGATGCCGTAGAGGTAAAAGAAGGCGGCGTCGAGCTCGGCCATCAGCTCGGCCCGCTCGGCCTCATCCCACTTGTTGAGCCGTCCGCCGTATTCCGCGTGGAAGCTGCCGCTGGTGAAATCGCAAGCCTCGGCCAGCGGCAGCATGTCTTCGGCGGTGCAGGTGAGCTTGAGCACCCGTTGGCTGATCCACGTTTCCAGCGTCGCGCCATGGTCCCACGGGCAAGGCTTGGCGTAGGTTTCGGGCGGAAGGGTCGGAACTTGTTCGACGATGAAGAAATTGAGAGTCACGCCACCAATTTTCTGGCGAGTGCAATAGTCGTATGCGAATGCGTTAAGGTTGGCCAAGAGACATAGTTGGCGAACAGGCTCCAGTCTGCTGCGAACGATAATGAAATGATTTGTGAACCCAGCGATCGGCGCACACGCGGCGATCATTGTTCGCTGATTGGTAGGGCTCGTGATGTCCTTGAAACCGACGCAGCCCCACTCGGGCAGTTCGACTTCGTGCGCATCAACCCAGAACCTGGGCATGGCCAACTGCTCCGGATTCTGGTAACCGACCAGTGATCTCTTTTCGGTTTGCCCTTGACGTACCCAATTGGATTGATCGGTCACGACATCGGCCGCACGGTGGTCGTAGTCCTGAAGCATCTTCGCTTCATACATTGGTAGAAAAACTTGTTTGCCCTTGATCCACCGATTCCCTTTGAGCTTGAATCCGTCCGCCTTGAGCGCGTCTGGTTCGCGGAACAGTTCGGCGTCGTTCGTTTGATGGAACATCGTCTTGAACTGAATTCCCCACGGGCTTCCGGTTGGTCCCTCTCGACTGTCGTCGATCAAAACGGGAATGCGGCGGTAAATCGCCTTGGTGATTTCCGCGTCGCGCCGCGTGCGGAAGATCGGGCACGTTCGCGTGTTGGGATTCAGCAGTCGGATGTCCCTGGCGCTGAGCGCAATGTGCCGAGTCCGGTCTTCCAACTCTTCGACTCGATGGGTAAAGAACACGTAGTCAGCTTGCGAGGGCGCCGCTTGTTCGCCACCAAAGTTGAGGATGCAAAACTTGAAGCGGTTGTCCACTTCAGGGAAGAACGTCTTCAACCTATTCTCGAAATCAAGCAAGCGAATCAGCCGGTTCGATCCGGCGACAGCCGCGAAGAAATCCTTGGTCGTCATGTCCGACGCAATGCCGGATGGAACGAGCAACCCCACGCGACCGTGCGGGGCGACCAGCCGGTAGGCCAGTTCGGCAAACACCGCGTAGGTGTTGATGTCGCCTTTGCCGGTGAGCGGGTATTGGTCGCTGGTCCGGCAGTAGGTCAGCAGGGAATCCGCCCCGTCCAATGCCTCCCGATATCGAGCGTACAAAGCCGCATCGTCGCGCTTGCAGCCTGTCGACAAGCTGCCGGCGTTTGGCCGCATTGGTTGCGGTGGCAATCTCCGGGGCGGGAAGCGAAAAGAACTCGCGTTCCTGCAGCTTCATCCGCTCCCAGGGCGGATTGCCGATCACGCAATCGAAGCCGGCTTCCTCGCGGTTGAACACGTCGGGGAACCGCTCACGCCAGTCAAAACCGGCCGGGTCGACTTCAGGGTCGTGAACCAGCGAGTTGCCGTGGACGATGTTCTCCGAGAAGCTTGGCCAACAGTTGGCCCGGGCTGGCTGAGCGAATCCAGAGCGCCAGTTGCGTGATCTCGACCGCTTCCGGAGAGAGATCAACCCCGTACAGGTTCTCCTGCAAGATGAGCGTCGCAGCCTGCCCGGCGAGTTTCTTCCCGTCCGCTTCGCCCAACTGGGCAAGGCGGCCGAGGACTTCGTGGTAGCGCGCTTCCAGCACGTCATAGGCTTGGAACAGGAACGCGCCGCTCCCGCAGGCCGGATCGACGATCTTGAGGTTCCGCAAGATGGCGAGGCATCGGCGCCAGTATGCGGCGTCCTCGGGAGCCACGCCCCGCCGGGCTTCCTTTTCGGACATTCCAAACTCGACGGCCACAGCCGCGAAACGCTGAGCGATTAGTTCCTCGACCGTGTATTGCACGATCCGGCCCGTCAGCTCCGGCGGCGTGTAGTAAGTGCCGAGCCGCTTGCGCTTGGCCGATTGCGGCATCGAGGCGTATCGGCTCGCCTTTTCGGCGTCGCCGAACAACCCCGATTGCTTGAGCTTCTCCAATTCGGTGATCGACCGCTCGAACAGATGCCCCAGCACGTCGAGGTTCACTTCGTCGGCGAAGTCGTAAGTGCTGATGGAGTTGAAGAAGGTCGTCCAGGGCGTGTCGGGCAGTTCGAGTTCATCGACGGCGTGCCGGGCGAAGAGCCCGCCATTGTACCGCGGAATGCGGTGCGGTTCGTTGCCGTTGTCGATGGAGCGAAAGAGGTTCTTGAAGCTCTGCCAGCGGGGATTGGTGACGGCGTGAAAGCCGGCCACGGTGTAAGCCTTGGGGATCGTCTTCTCGGGCAAGAGGCGGCGATCTTCGCAAAAGGCGATGAAGATGATGCGATCGAAAAGGCGTTGGGCCATTTCGATCGCCTCATTCAGGGGGTGCTCCCGCTTCAAGTGCAGCTCGGCGATCAGCTCGGCGCGGTTGCGCGAGTAGTCATCGTACAGCTTGTCGCCGACTTCCCGCTGGCGTTCCGTCGATTTCTTCAGCAGGGCCGCGGCGCGAGGCGGTCCCAGAAGCCACTCGTCGATCAAACCCTGGCGATGAAACAGCACGTAGAACTGTTGGAACGTATCAAACTCGCGCAACGATTGCAGCGTGAAATGCTCGTAGGCGCGTTTCGTCGAGTTCCGCTCATAGAGCCGGAAGCTGACGACGTTGGAGACGATGCCCCAGCGGCACTCGGGCGGCGTGTTGACCAGATAATCCCAGCATTGAGCGACGGCGGTTCTGCCGTCGCTGCGGTGGCGGTCGAGGTCAATGCTTGGCCCCTTCAGCTCGACGACCGCGAGCGGCTTGCGCTCCTCCCTCTGCCGGAAAAAGCCGAGAATGGCATCCGGTTCTTCCCCCGCTACCCGTTGGTGCTGGTGCCGGTGCCAGACCTCTTTCCCAACGAGTGGTCCGGCGTACCCGAGGGCGTCGCCAAACACTTCGGCCAGAACGTCGCCCTGCATCTGCCTTTCGTCGAGTTCCGCGAGGCGACCATCACTCTCCAAATCGGCCCACTTAACGAGCACGGCGTGGGCGGCTTTCAGCTCGTGCTCGTCGAGACGCCTGTCTTCGGCCGCGTCCTTCAGAAAGCGCGCCAGGATGAGGCGGTCCGTCTTGGGCTGGCGCCCCGCGACCGGAGAATCGTCGGGGAAGAGAGTTCTCTTAGCCATTGTCCCAAGGTGGTCCGCGCTTTGGTTCTAACGTCCCTAATCTTGGCGCGGACTCCAATCACTGTCAAGAACGCGAGGCAAGTCGGTTAAGTCGATTTTCGACGACCTCTCAAGTCGCTTGTTGTAGACCATTGGATCCCCCTCAGCCAACGGTGCAACGAGCACGCCGGGTGCCGCTGGCTTGCCAGTGCTTTTCCCTTTGATCCTTGCGGCCCGGCACAGCCCGAGGCTTGTCGGCTCATTTCGCGCCGTAGCGGCATAGCCGCAACGCCGTTTCGCCTGAATAGGTCTCGCCGCGCACGATAAGGACATCGTGCCGGGAATCGCCCCGGAAAACGGACGTTGTGCCACGAATCGCCGGGAAGAAAGGACTCTTTGCCGCGAATCGCCTGAAAGAAAGGGCTTTTTGCCAAAAATGGCCCGGGGGAAAGGACTTTGTGCCAGGAATTGCCGGTCAAGCGAGACCCGTGCCGCCTGCTCGGCGGAACTTTGTTTCGTCTACTACTACACTCGTCAAGCCGCTCTGTTGGCCTAAGTGGTTGGCCGCAAAAAAGATGGGCCGACGAGGTCCGCCGGCGAGGACGAGCGGCGAAGCGGTGCGCATCCCCCGGCGGCGGAAAAAAGGGAATTCGTGGAAGGTTATCGGCACGGTGTTTCGACGCATTTCGCCGCGAAGCCCCCCCCGGTTAGCCTGAGACGGGGAGATGGGCGAGCAGAGGAGAAAGGGAGAAGAGGAGAAGAGGAAAAGGGGAGAGATTCGCCCGGTGCCCCCTCACCCCGACCCTCTCCGGGAGGGAGAGGGGGACGGGATCGCTGCGAAACGATTGAAAATTTTCCGGAAAATCGTTACGCTGAACGGGCGAGAGAGGTTCGTTTTCCGGAACAGGCAGGTAGCAGAGGTACAACCATGTCACCTATTCTCTTCGCCCTTCTGGCATTGAGTGGGTCGCCCGGGGACGCCCCAGCGGTTGCGGCAACGCCTTCGCCGGCCGCACAGTCCGCTCAGCAAACGCCGCCGCAGACATCTAGACTGACCTGGACCCCCGAGAATCTGCGGTCGATACAGGGCGAGTGGGAGCGTTTCTGGACGCTCGACAAGCCGGACCACGCGGCGAAACAGGCCCCTGCGCCGCGCAGGCGCCGAGCTTCGCGAAGCGGTCCATGCGGCCCTGCGGCACTGGGCCCAGCCGTCGGACAAACAGGCCGACGCGGCTGCCCGGGAGTTTCTCGCGCTCTACAAGGATCTCCAGGCCGACAAGCAACTCTCGGCGTCGCAGCGCGAGTACCTGCTGGGCAAGACGCGCATGCGGCTGGAACAGCTCAGCCAACAGATCAGCAAGCGAATCGCCCGGGAGAAGCGATTGGCCCAGACCAAGGCGGCCACGCCGGCGCAGGACCTGACCAGCGGCGGCTCGTTGAACCGCCCGGGCGGGGCCAGCCCGAGCGCCTCGGCCGTCGCCTCGACGGCGCCCGCGGCGCGCTGGGCGGAGCGGGGGTCGGTCCGGGCGACGCCGGCCAGGACCTGGTCGATCTGATCCAGACGGTCATCCGCCCGGCAAGCTGGGACGTCAACGGCGGCAACGGCTCGATCTACTACTGGTATCCGGGAAAGTGCCTGGTGATCCGCCAGACAGGCGAGGTCCACGGCGAGATCGGCGACGTTCTGGACCAGCTCCGCCGCGCTGGGCCGTAGGTTATGCTTCAGCATAACAGCCGTAGGTTATGCTTCAGCATAACCGTCGAGCGATAGACAAACGTTGCCTCGGGATTCCGTTATGCTAAAGCATAACCTACGGGGCTACGGCGCAACTGGGTCCTCCGCATGGGCGTATCCTTCGAGCCCCGCTGGTTCCGCGGCCTGAGCGTCTATCAGGACGTGCTGCTGGACGGCGAGAAGGTGCTTTCCGGCGCCCGCGACTGCCCGCAGCGATGGGAAGCCATCGAGCCTCATCTGCCGGCCGCAGGGTCGATCCTCGACGTGGGCTCGAATTTCGGCTGGTTCGGGCTGAAGATCTGCCAGTCGCGGCCCGAAAGCGTGGTGGCCAGCGTCGAGGCCGACCGGCGGTCGGCCTGGGTGCAGCGGCGAGTGCTGCAGTCGCACCGTGCCGAGCGGATCTGCCTGTTGACCGATCGAGCCGGCGCGCGGCTGGCCGAGCGGTTCCGCCGGGCGGGCCAACGCTTCGACGCCGTGCTCTGCCTCTCCGTGCTGCACTGGATCGCGGATCACCGGCAGTTCTTATCCCGCCTGGCGACGATCGCCGGGCGGCTGTTGATCGAACAGCCCGACCCGCGGGAAGAAGGCGCCGGCGTCGAGCGGATCCGCGGGGAGATTGGCGCGGCGGGAGACTATCTTTCGTCGTTGTTTGCGGACCGGACAGTGACTTGCGTAGCCCGGTGGCCGAGCCATCGCGACCCTCGATACACGCGGGATCTCTGGCTGGTGGGCGAGCCGCCGGGCTGGCCGGCCGCGGCGTCGCCCGGTTTGGACGTGGCCGCGATGCTCGATCTGGGGCTGAGTTGGCCGCCGCGGAGTTGGTGGCTAGGGCGGCTCCCGCAAGCCTTGCCGTGCGGTTCGCGGGGGCGATTGCTCCTCACGTCGCGCGGCCTCGCCTTGGACGGCCGGCCGGCAGGAGACAAGCTGGCAAGACTGCCGGGCAAGCTGCGCCGCGTTCCCGAGAATCGCCTGTTCACTGCGGAAAGATGGTTTTTCCACCGCCTCCGCCGCCTCGCCGGCCGGATTCTCCGCGGCAGGCAGGGCTAGAGCTGTCCCACCGGCGCGGCGCCAGCGGCGGGCATCCCGAAGTTGACGCGGAGGCAACCGTACTCTGGGAAGCTGAGGATGCCGCCCGGCCCGGCTTCCGAACGCTTGACAACCGTCCGGCGGCCTGCGACACTACTGCTTTGCAATTCCACACCCGACAAGGAGAATCGTCATGGCCAGGAAGAACGGAGTGAGCAAAGCCCAAGCGGTGCGGGAGTTTTTCAAGGCCAACCGCAAGGCCAAGAACCAGGAAGTGGTCGATGCCATGGCCAAGAAAGGCATCACGATCAGTGCCAACTACGTGGGCAACATCAAGGCCACCCACAACAAGCGGCGGCGGGCGGTGAGGAAGGTTGTCGCCAAGGGAGGCATCGGCATCCCCGAGGTCAAAGCGGCCCTGGCTCTCCTCAAGATCACAGGGAGCGTTGCGGCAGCGACCAAGGCCCTTGCGGTGGCTCAGGAGATCCGGGAGATCGTGTAAGACCCAGCGCCGACAAACATGCCCGTAGAGTCTGGTATGACGACGTAGGGCTCTACGAGATGCCGTGGCCCCGCGGAAGCCGATCCTATCTTGACCCTATGGGTCCGCGAGGAGGGAGACCCCCAATGGCCCAGCGTGCGATCTGCCCGTTGCTGGCCGTTGCACTCAGCGTGCTGTTGCCGGCCGTTTCCGGCGCCCAGGAGGCCCGGTTGGCTGCTGTTCCCGCAGGGGGCGTGTCAGCGGAAGAGGCGGCGAGCAAACTGGCGGAGCGATTGCTTTCCGGCCGGTCGCAACAGTTCGCCTTTCAGACCATTCCACGGCAAGGCGGCCACGACGTGTTCGAGCTGGAAAGCCGCGACGGCAAGGTCGTCATCCGCGGCAATTCGGCGCTGTCGATGGCGTTCGGGCTGAACTGGTACTTGAAGTACTACGGCCACTGCAATGTGTCCGTCAACGGCAGCCAATTGAATCTGCCCAGCCCGCTGCCGTTGGTGGAGAAGAGGTTCCGCCTGGCCAGTTGGGCCAAGTCGCGCTATCTGCTGAACTACTGCACTTTCGGCTATGTGAAGCCTTGGTGGGATTGGCCGCAATGGGAGAGGTTCATCGACTGGATGGCCCTCAACGGGGTGAACATGCCGCTGGCGGTCACCGGCGAGGAAGGCGTCTGGCAGGCCGTTTGCCGCAAGCTGGGAATGACCGACGCGGAGATCGAGGCGTTCCTTCCCGGCCCGCCGTATTTGCCCTTCTGTTGGATGGGATGCCTGGACGGTCACGGCGGGCCGTTGCCGAAGGATTGGACGGCGAGGCACGTTGAACTCGGCCAAAAGATCGTTGCCCGCGAGCGGGAACTGGGCATGACCCCGGTGTTGCAGGGCTTTACCGGCCACATCCCCCAGGCGCTGGCCAAGAGGTTTCCCGGCACCAAGGCGCAGCGCATCCACTGGTGTGAATTCGATACTTGCATGCTCGACCCGCAGGACCCGCTGTTCCAGAAGGTCGCCGGGCTGTTCATCGAGGAGCAGGCCAGGCTCTTCGGCAGCGACCATCTGTACGACGCCGACTCGTTCATCGAGATGAGCCCGCCCAGCGGCGACCTGAAGTACCTGGCCGGCATCGGACGGGCCATCTACGAGGGCATGGCCCAGGCCGACCCCAAGGCGGTTTGGCTGCTCCAGGGTTGGACCTTCATGAACCAGGCCCATTTCTGGAAACAGGACCGCGTCAAGGCGTTTCTCGATGCGGTCCCCAACGACCGCATGTTGGTTCTGGATCTCTTCTGCGAATGCACCCCGGTTTGGAACACGACCCAAGGCTTCTACGGCAAGCCCTGGGTCTGGTGCTTCGTGTACAACTTCGGCGACACGACGGTTCTTGGAGGCAGCGGGCCGTTGGAACGCCTGAACGACCTGGCCGCCGTGCGAAAGCACCCGCTCGGGCAGAAGGTGCGCGGCGTGGGCATGATGATGGAGGGTTATGGACACAACCCGCTGGTACTGGATCTGATGTATGAAATGGCGTGGCGGGACGACGTGGACCTGGCCGCTTGGATGCGGGAGTATCCGCGGTTCCGCTATGGGCGGCGCAACGCAGACGCGGAATCGGCTTGGCAAATCCTGCGGACCGGCATCTACAACCGAGGCATCGGCGGACAGACCATGCTCAGCGCCTACCCAGCCGTGAATCGCCAATACACCAGGTATCCTGCAACGGTGGCGAAAGCCTGGCAGTTGCTCCTGCGGGCCGCGAAGGACCTGGGCGGCACGGAGACGTACCGCCACGATCTGGTCAATATCGCGCGGCAGGCCCTTTCCAACCACGCGGGACAACTCTACGCGAAAACAGCGGCCGCGTACAACGCCAAAGACGTAGCTGCTTATGGGAGATCATCGCAGGAGTTTCTCCGCCTGATCGACGACATCGACGAACTGCTGGCAACCAACGACGAGTTTCTGCTGGGGGCGTGGATTGAAGACGCCAAACATTGGGGCCAAACCGGCGCGGAGCGTGCCCGGCTGGAGTGGAATGCCCGCCGCGTGTTGACGCTGTGGGGGAGAACCCCGGCGCTGCGCGACTACGCTTGGAAAGAATGGTCGGGAACGCTCGCCGGTTTCTACGCGAAGCGCTGGAAGTTGTTCTTCCAACGACAACGGGAAGCGTTGGAGGCGAACAGGCCCTTCGACCAGCACGCCTGCGACGTGGAATTGCTCGAACTGGAAGATCAATGGGCCGGCCAGACCCATCGCTATCCCTCGAAGCCCGCCGGCGACAGCGTTGAGGTCGCGGGCAGGCTGTTCGAGAAGTACATGCGGGGCGACGCAGCCTTCAAGAACCTGGCCACCGGCAAGCCGACGAGGTGAAAGATGAAGACCAAAGTGCCGTTTCTCTTGATGTTCGTGTCGTTGGCGTGTGCCGCCGGAGCGACGGCTCGGGATCTGACGGCCACCCCGGCGAACCTTCGGCAACAGATCGCCACGCTGCGGCCCGGAGATAGCCTCGTTCTCCAGCCAGGCACCTACGCCGGCGGCGTCTGGCTCAAAGGCTTGCACGGACGGCCCGATGCCCCCATCACGATTCGCGGTCTTGGTGAGCGGACAGTGCTGCTGGGGAGGGCGGGCACCAACACCATGGACCTGACCGACTGCCAGTGGCTGGTGGTACGCGACTTGACGTTCGACGGGCAGGGGAAGGAGGTGGATGCCATCAAGGCCGGCAAGGACAGCAAGCGAGGCTGCCACCACATCGCCATCCTCGGCAACACGATCCTCAACCACGGCGCCAACCAGCAGATCGTCGGCATCTCGACCAAGTCGCCCTGCTCGGACTGGGTCATCCGCGGCAACACGATCCTCGGGGCCGGCACGGGGATCTACCTGGGCAACTCGGATGGCAGCGAGCCGTTTGTGCGAGGGATCATCGAGTACAACCTGGTCAGCGACCCGATCGGCTACTGCATGCAGATCAAGCACCAGAATCCGCGACCCGACATCCCGGCCCTCCCCCGCGAGCCGAGTACCACCATTATCCGCTACAACGTCTTCGTCAAGACCGACAGGCGCAGCCCCGATGGCGACCGCCCGAACTTGCTGTTGGACGGTTTCCCCGAGGACGGCGCCGGCTCCCGCGACCGCTACCAGGTCTATGGCAATCTGCTCTTTCACAACCCGCGGGAAAGCCTGTTTCAGGGGAACGGACGGGTGTCGTTGCACGACAACGTGTTCTGCGATGCGCCGGGCACGGCGGTCAACATCAGGCCGCACTCCGGCAAGTCGCCCAAGCAGGTACTCATCTATCACAACACGTTCGTAGAAGTTGGGCGGGCGGTGGCCGTCTCCGGCGCGCCGCGGGAGGAACTGGTGGTGACCGGGAACCTCGCGCTATCCGATCGGAACCCCTCCCAGCCGTGGCCGTCGGGGAACGTGCGTTTAGGCGCGGCCGAGGCGGCGAAGATCATTGCCGCTCCCGTACCGCAGTTGGGCAAGCTCGACGTGCAGCCCCGCGAACCGATCGCGGCGACGGTTCCGCCGCAGGTACTTGACCGGTTGCGGGGGACGTTGATAGCGACCGCGATTTCTGGGGCAACGTGCGCGATCCGTTCCAGCAGGCGGGGGCTTGCCGGCCTTCGCCTCAGCCGCGGCCGATCGAAGCCCGCTTGCGGGCGTTGAGTGCGCCGCTCGAAATTTCCGGCCATCAAGACACCCCAGTGACCCCGTTACCAGCCGGCGTCGCCCTTCTTCGGCGCTCGGTAATGCACGCCCTGAACCTTCAGCCGCTCGAGCTGTACCCGGACGCGGCGTTTGAAGTCGTCCCAGTTCTTCTGCTTCGGATCGGTCCACGTCAGTTCGGCAATGGCGCATGCCCGCGGGTAGGCCATGTACTGCACCTGCGCGTAGTTCGGGAAGAACTCGCTCCACAAGTTGCCGCCGGCCCCGAGGATGTGCTTGGCCTTCTCGGCCGGTAGTCCCGGCGGCAGCGGGTCGTAGCCGTAGACCTGCGCCAGCGGCAGGAATCCGCCAATGGCGCGAGGTTCGCCGTGCTTCGCCTGGTAATAGTCGAGGTAGCAGTTGCCGGTGGGCGTCATGATGACGTCGTGGCCGGCTTTGGCCGCGGTCACTCCGCCCTCGACGCCGCGCCAGCTCATCACCGTGGCGTTAGGCGCCAAGCCGCCTTCGAGGATCTCGTCCCAGCCGATCAGCGTGCGCCCCCGGGCGTTGATGAAGCGTTCCATCCGCTTGACGAAGTAGCTTTGCAGCTCGTGTTCGTTCTTGAGGCCCTGCTGCTTGATGCGCGCCTTGCATTTCGGGCACCGCGCCCAGTTGCCCTTGTCGACTTCGTCGGCCCCGATGTGGATGTACTTGCCCGGGAAGAGGCCCATCACTTCGCTGAGCACGTTTTGCAGGAAGGTGAAGGTCGCGTCGTTTCCAGGGCAGTAAATGCCCATCGGCCCGGAGTCGCGGTCGTAGGGTCCGCCGAAACAACTATACTCGGGATACGCCGACAGCGCCGCTGCCGAGTGTCCGGGCATCTCGATCTCCGGCACGATAGTCACGTAGCGGGCCTTGGCGTAAGCGACGAGATCCCGGACGTTGTCTTGCGTGTAGAAGCCTCCGTAGCGGCCGTCTTTCCCGTAGGCTGTGCCGGCGGCGGCGGCGAATCCGAAGCCGATCGAGTTGCGCCACCCGCCGACCTCGGTCAGTTTGGGATACCGCTTGATCTGGACCCGCCAGCCCTGATCGTCCGTGAGGTGGATTTGCAGGGTATTCAGCTTGTGCTGCGCCATGAGGTCGATGAAGTTCTTCAGTTCCTCCTTGCTGAAGAAGTGCCGCGCCACGTCCAACAACAGCCCGCGCCAAACAAACCGCGGCTGGTCGTTGATCCGCACGGCAGGGACTGTCCAGGCGACCGGCTCTTCGACCTTCGCGGTGCTGAACACCCGCGGCGGCAGCAGTTGGAGCAGGGTCTGCGTGCCGTAGAAGATCCCCGGGCGCCACGGGCGGTGACGACGGCGCCGTCCGGCGCGACCGCGAGCTGGTAGCCCTCACGGCCGAGCGAGGCATCGGCGCCGCGCGTCGTCATGCGGATCGAGCCTGGCTGCCTGCCGGGGCTGTCGGAGGTCGACACCTTGAGCTCCAGGCCGGTGCTGGCCTGAATCCGCTGGGCCAGCAGCTTGGCGATGCTCGTCGCGTCCGGCGAGTCTTTGTCGACGAGGATGGCCGTATCTCGCTTGAGGGCGAACAGGCCCGGCCCGCACTGCACTTCCCGCGGCTGCGGCACCAGCGCGATTGCGGCGGCCGTCTCAGCGGCTGGAGCCAGGCTGCCCAGGGCGACGACCAGCATCCCACACACGGTCAGCAAACGGATCGCTAGTTTCTTCACGGGTTCATCCCTTCCAGCCGGGCGAACAGCGACGCCCAGGCCTGTTCGTAGTGCTTCCACCTGCCGACCGATGTCCTGAAGACCGGCTGGCGCACCTGGACGGCGCTGGCCGTCCTGACCGGCCGCTTCGCCTGGTGGAACTCCAGGCAGGACGGCTCCCACGCCAGTCCACACCAGGCCACGAGCTTTCGGGCCACGCCTTCCAGATCGGCCACCGTCTCCTCGTAGTCCACTTCCAACAGCGGCACCGGCAAGACCTTCCGCCAGTGCTCCATCAGCCGTTGATACTCGTGAAATCGTGAAACCATGTGCTGCTGGTCGCTGGCCCAGCGAATTTCCCGGAAATATGTCATCCAACAGGAGACGGCCACGTTGCGCAAATCGCGGCGGCAATGAATCAACCTCGCCCGAGGAAACAGGCTCGCCAGCAGACCTAGAAGCAAATAGTTCTCCGGCATCTTGTCCACGATGCGAAGAGCCGTTTGATTCAATGCGCGAAGCCTCTCCAAGTGCCGCGAAGCGAGATGGCGGGCTGTCGGGCGGTCCAACCGGTGAAACCCCTCGATGGAGTCTGCGCCTTGTCCGCCGAGCGCGGCCCAGGTGTCGCGTGCCAGGGTGATCTCTCCCGCGCCGAAGACCTGGCAGTGGCTGGCCAAGATCTGCTCGATGAGCGTCGTGCCGGACCGCGGCAGCCCCACGACGAACACCGGCAGTTCGCTTTCCAAGCCGAAGCCGCGGACCCGCCCGAAGAAATCCGGCGTCGAGACCCTGATCATCTGGGTGACGAGAGACTCGTGTGCTTTCCAGTCGTACTCCTGGCCGCACTTGCGCCACTCGGACAGTTGCAGCGCGTTGCCCCGATCCAGGTGCCCGGCGGCCTCGGCATACTCGCCCCTCGCGTCGAGGACTTGGGCCAGGCCGAAGTGCAGCAACAACCGTTGTTCGTCCGTCAGCTCCATCTCCTCCAGCAACCGGCGCTGCGCAGCCAGATCCTGCTGCGGAAGTTTGCCGCCCAGGATCTCCGCCAATCTATAATGCGCGAAGGCTAAGCGGGAATTGTGCCCTAGCGCGGCGCGGAAGGAGTCTTCCGCGGCCCGAAGATCGCCCATCTCCTCCAGAGCGATGCCCAGGTTGCCGTGGGCCTCGGCATAGTCCGGCTTCAGTTCCAGTGCCCGGCGGCAGCAGGCGACCGCTTCGTCCAGATTCCCTTGGTCCTTCAACGCATTGCCCAGATTGTTGTGTGCCGCGGCCAGGTCCGGCTTGAGTTCCAGTGCCCGGCGGTAGCAGGCGACCGCTTGGTCCAGATTCCCCTGGTCCTTCGACGCATTACCCAGGTTGATGTGTGCCTCGGCATAGTCCGGCTTCAGTTCCAGTGCCCGGCGGTAACAGGCGACCGCTTCGTCGAGCTTCCCCTGGTCCCTGAAGGCAACGCCCAGGTTGTTGTGTGCCTCGACATAGTCCGGCTTCAGTTCCAGAGCCCGGCGGTAGCAGGCGACCGCTTCGTCGAGCTTCCCCTGGTCCTTCAACGCATTGCCCAGGTTGTTGTGTGCCTCGGCATAGTCCGGCATCAGGTTCAGCGCCCGGCGGTAGCAGGCGACGGCTTCGTCCAACTTCCCCTGATCCTTGAAGGCAGCGCCCAGGTTGTTGTGTGTCGCCGCCAGGTCCGGCTTCAGTTCCAGCGCCCGGCGGTAAGAGGCGACCGCTTCGTCCAGGTTCCCCTGGTCCTTCAGCGCATTGCCCAGGTTGTAGTGCGCCTCGGCCAGGTCCGGCTTCAGTTTCAGTACCCGGCGGTAGCAGGCGACCGCTTCGGCAAGCTTCCCCTGGTCCTTCAAGGCATTGGCCAGGTTGTTGTGCGCCGCGGCATGGTCCGGCTTCAGTTCCAGTACCCGGCGGTAGCAGGCAACCGCTTCGTCCAGATTGCCCTGGTCCTTCGACGCATTGCCCAGGTTGAGGTGTGCCTCGGCATAGTCCGGCTTCAGTTTCAGTACCCGGCGGTAGCAGGCGACGGCTTCGGCAAGTTTCCCTTGGTCCTTCAACGCATTGCCCAGGTTGTAATGGAAGGCCGCCGCAGTGCCTTGCAACCCGACCGCACGTCCAATGTATTCGACGGCAATCTCGTGATTCCCCACTTGGTGGGCGATCACGCCGAGAAGATGCCACGCATCGGCATGATTCGGCTGGAGCGCGAGAATCTGCCGGTAGATCTGCTCGGCAGCTTGCAGCCGGCCGGCTTGATGGTGTTGGATCGCAATCGCCAATGCTTGGGAAATCGTCGCCATAACGTATATCATGGCAACACAAGCTGCCGGCCGCAATGTGTCTAGAGAACCAAAACGGGCCGAGCCGGTGCTCTACGCCCAAGCGTCCCGGCCCGCACCGTCGCAAAACCCTTCTGGAGCCACGCAGGAAACCGGTCGCCGGAACACGAGGCCGTAGTGATACGGAGGCCGATCAATCAGGCCAGGAGCGAGAAGCGCGAACCCGACCTGCGCTGCCCATGATACACGACGCCCGAGACAATGCGGGTGGCGGGAATCGTGAACGTGCCATAGCCACAGCCGAAGTCCACGACGTTCCTGCAAGCCGAGGTTAGCCCCAGCTTTCGCAGGACTGTCTCGGCATCGAAGAAGCCCTGCCACATCTCTTCATCGGGCACGCCGCGTTCACGAGTTTTCACGGGGGACTCGCCTTTCCTCTTCCCGCCACCCATGCGCGTCGCGCACCTGAACCATGACCCGGAGAATGTCGTTCCAGGTGTGGGGTTCCATCATCACGGCGTTGGGGAACATGCAGCCGTCCCAGCAGATGTGGCGGAGGTTTCGGGTGACCTGGCCGGCGCCGTCGCGGAGCCAGGCGCCGGCCTGGCCGACGATGTCCAGCTTGCCGGCCGGATCGGTGGCCAGGCAGTGCCGGCCGGTCTTGTCGTGTGAGCCGGAACCGTGGACGGTGGCGTCGTTCTGGGCCACGTGGAAGTCGATCGTCCAGGGCCGCAAGGCGTCGGTCAATTGGCGATAGGCCGCCTCGAAGCGACCCCGGTCCGACCAGTCGAAGTCCTGCGGAAGGATCGCGTCCTCCGGCGCGTTGCAGCCCAGGATGTAGAGCAGCGTGTGGGCCATGTCGGCCTGGAAACCCAGGGTCTGCGGACGATCGACCATCTCCAGGAGCTGGAGCATCCGCTTCCAACTGTGCATGCCGCCCCAACAGATTTCGCCCTCGGCGGCCAGCCGCTCGCCATGTTCTTCAGCGATTGTGCAAGCCTTGCGGAAGGTCGCGGCGATTCGCTTCTGGTTGCCTTCCGGGTCGGCCAGCCAGCTCTCGACCCCGCAGGCCGAGTCGATCCGCACCGCGCCGTGGGGCCGCACGCCCATCTCCCGTAGACGCCGCGCCACGCGGCAGCCCTTTTGCACCTGGCCCAAGAACCGCTCTTGCTCGGCGGCGTCGCCCATTGCCGAGCCGCCGCCGGTGGGCGGCCAGATGGGGGCCACCACCGTGCCGATCACCAGCCCGCGCGACTGGGCCTTCTCGGCCAGCTCCTTGATCGCGTCGTCGCTTTCGACCGTGGCGTCGATGTCGATGTGCGGCAGGTAGAGGAACAGGTCGAAGCCGTCGAACCGCTGGCCGTCGTACTCGGCCGCCGCAGTCAGATCGAGCATCGTGTCCAGGTCGATCGGCGGCTCGCCGCCTTGTCCCTTGCCCACCACGCCCGGCCAGGCGGCGTTGTGGAGCTTGGGGTAGTTGTTGACGTGGGTGGTGGTCATGGGAAACAGTTTCCAGGTTCAGGGGTCGGGAGGGACGATCTGTTCCAGTTGCGCAACAAGGGGCGGCAGGTCATCGGTCGCCACAAGCCACACGATGTCGAAGTTGACTTCCAGGTAATCATGCACCACTTTGTGACGGAAGCCAATGATTTTACTCCAGGGGACTTCCACATGCGATTGCTGGAATGCGGGCGACACTCGCCGCGCCGCCTCGCCGATGGTCTGAATCAGATGCGCGACGGCGATCCGCAGGTTCTCGTCCGCGTCGAAATCCGAACGCGACCTACCGGCCACTTTCGAGCGTATCGAATGGGCGATGTCGAGCATGTGGCCGACATAAACCATGTCATCCTTCTGCATACTGCACCTCGGCCGTGGCGAGGATCCGATCGCGAAGTCGACGATTCAGGTACTTCGCGCTCACGATATCCACCTTGTGCCCTCCAAAAAGGGCCGAAAGCTCCTCTTCCATGTCCAGGATTGCGAACCCGACGGAGTGCCCCGGCTCAAACTCCACCAGAACGTCCACGTCGCTGTCCGGGCGGAAGTCGTCGCGCAGCACCGAGCCGAACAGCGACAGCTTGCGGATATGATACCGCCGGCAGAATTCGGCGATCGCGTCCACAGGCACCGGGACCCTAACCGCCATGGCGTCGTCTCCCAGGACTATTCCAGAGTCGGCACGAGCTTGAGCGCGAAACTCACTTGGTAAGTCATGCACTGGACGTTCGGCACGCAATCCAGCGCATAGCGCATTTTCGTGTCTGCCCCGGAGCAGATTACAAGGCCGTTAACCTCTTCCTCGCCCTTTGCGAGCTTTCGGCGGACCCAGCCCATATATCGGAGCAATTGTCCGACGGTGGCATCGCTCGACTGGTCGCGCTTCAATTCGATCACGAGCCACTTGTTCCTGCTCCTGTGCTTGGCTAACAGGTCAATCTCGCCAACCTCGTCGGCGTGATAATGGGAGGCGGTCTCGCCGTCTTCATCCTCCCACAAGGCCCACTCCTTCGCCAAGTCCAGGCGGTCCCAGTTGTCCACAAGGAACTCGTGTAAATAGCGCTCCAGACGCAAGACGCTCTCAGTCATGGAAATGGGCGTCGGCACTGGCGGCTTTCCGTCGGCGCTAAGCCAAACCCACCAGAGCGTGTCCAGCGTCCAGAGGTCAACACCAACACGCGGTGCCGCCTCGACCAGGACTTGGTTGACGATCTCGTAGCGCTGGCCAAACGATGCGCCGGACTCACATTTCGGCCAAAGCCCCACATCCCTCATGCCGCTTTCGACTGTATTGTTGAGGACACCGTACCTCTCCGGGTACTCAACCTGAAGGATGGCGGTGATGACGGCGCGGCCAAAACCTCTTACCATTGCATCTTCCGCCTTAGGATGCAACTCATCCAGACGGCTGCTGATCGGACGGCTCTCGTCTACGAGAATCTTGAGCGCATCCCTCAGACGGTCCATGTCTTCCGTCATCCAGTTGCCGTGGCGTTGAAGACCGTTCCAATGACGGTTGTTTTCGAGGGGAAGGAAGCTGCGGAACTCTTCCGGCGTCAGTCGGTCGAGATTTTCCGGCGCGAACATCGGCCCATACCTGGATACCACCTCGTTCTTTTCGGCCTGGATCTTCGCCGCCGTCCCGTAGGCATGATTCGGCGAGTCAGGGCTGAGGTGAGGCAGGATTTCCCGTAGTTTTGCGATGGCGGTTTCGTTCACTTGCTAGGCATCCTTTCGCAAGAAGGCTGGCTGTCTATGACAAACTGCCGATTGCACTTACGACTTCCAACTTTTATGCGCCTCCCTCGCCCACGCCACAAAAGCGCGCGCCAGATGGTGGTCGTCCGTTTGGCCTCGTTGATCGACGAACCGCGTGACGTCCTCCGGGCGGACGAAGGGAAAGCTGACGCTGCGATCGACTTCGCGGTATTCTCCCGAACTCAGCTCGTAGAACCGCATGGCCCGGCCGTCGTGGCGCCAGATCTCCGGCACGGCGAGCTTGGCGTACGTGGGCAGGCGCGGGACAACCGAGTTGGTCACATCAACCTCAATCACCAGGTCGGGCGGCGGGTCCTTGCCCGGCTCATAAGTGAGCTTGCCGCGCACCCGCGGCTCGTTGGCGACGTAGAAGGAGGCGTCGGGCTGCAGCCCATGTGCGACGTTGGCGGCGGTCAAGGTGGTGGACCGCGAGTTGTAGATCGGAATGTCGAGCGCGTCGGTCATGTTCTCGACCATTCGTTCCAACATTGCTACCACCCACTCGTGGTCTCTTCGTGGGCTCATCATTTCCAGGGTCCAACCATCGTAGGTATGCCGGACATTGTGCTCCGGCAAGGCTTCCAGGAATTGGCGATACGATTCCGTTGGAACGCCGGGCAAGAATCGTCGCATTTCCAACGTGCCTTGGTCGTACGTGTGGCGCAGGTGGAACTCGCCCAGCGCGTCCATGAGCTTCTCATAGGCGTCCCGATCGACGCCGTAAAGCACGACGAACTCGTTATCGGGGATGTACAATGTCTTCGCTTCTTCGCTCATCGCCCTTGGCCTCCTCTCGCCTTGCGGCTCGCGGTTGCGCTTCTCTGCTGGGCCTGGGTCGCCCAGGCCACGAACTCGCGCACCAGCGCGTTCTCGCCGATCTCCGCCCGCCGCTTCACGAATCGCGTCAGGTCCGCCGGCTTCAGGAACGGGAAGGCGATACTGTGCGTCACGGCCTCGTAGCCGCCCGCCGACGGAAGCCGGTAGAACTGGACCTGGAGGCGGCGGCACCGCCACAACTCGGGCACGCCGATCTTGGCGAACACCGGCAGCCGCGGCACCGAGCTGCGGGTAACGTCAATCTCGATCACCAGGTCCGGCGGAGGATCGTGCTCGGGGTCGTAGGTGTCCTTGCAGCGGACCCGCGGCTCGTTGGCGATGTAATACGACTGGTCGGGTTGGAGGCCGCCCCTCCGGTCACGGCGGCCTGCCGATCGAAGCGAGGTCGATCCGACGCTCTTGATCGGGAAGTCCCACTCCAGCGCAAGACCTTCGATCATGCGCCCGATGACTTTCGCCACCCAATCGTGGTCGAGCCGCGGACTCATCATCTCCAGGGTCCCCTCGTCATACGTGTGAGGCAGGGATAAACCGGGCGTGGCATCCATGAGCTTGAGGTAGTCTTGCCATGCAACGCCTTCCAGCAGCCGCCGCATCTCCAACGTGCCCTCGTCATAGGTGTGTCGCAAATGATACTCCCCCAACGCCCCAAGGATGCCCTCGTAGGTTTCCCAAGGAACGCCGTAGAGAACGACGAATTCGGATTCGGCGGATGGGGCATCGCCGGTGGAGGTTTTCATTTTGCATGCTTCCGGTGATCCCCGATCCCGGGCGTCTTCGCGTGGACCTCGGGGCCGAAGTAGCGCAGGCTTACCAGCGGCTCGCCGCCGGTGTTCTCGACGCTCACGCCCGCGGCGGCCGCCTCGGCGGTGATGAAGACCTCGTCCCAGGGCTCTTCGCCGAAGTGGATCATCACCGGCGTCTGCAAGGCCAGGCCGTTGATCTTGCCGGAGCCCTGCACGGTGATCCAGCCGCTGGCGCCCGGGTCGCGAAGCGTAAGCTTGGCGCCGGGCTGGACGGTCAGTTCCTTGGCCGAGACGAGCTGCTGGCCGCCGAACCCGCCGTAGTCGATCCAGCGGTCCGTGTAACCGGGGCCGGAGCCCTCCTCGTCGACGATCGGCTCGACGTAGTTGTGCGCCTTGAACTTGGGATCGACGTTCTTGTCCCAGTCCAACTGGCCGACGATGAAGTCCAGGTCGTGGTGCTTGTCCTTGGGGACGTCCTTGACCAGCAGCGACCAGGGCACTTCGCGGCCTTCCACCAACGACTGGAACATGCCGAAGACGTCGCTGCCCCATTGGGGCTCGTAGGTACACATCGAGCCGGGGGCGTGGAGCACGCCGGCGGGGATCATCCAGCCGGTGCCCGGCTTGAGGCGGTAGGCCTTGGAGAGGTCGAGGATGCCGTTGTCGCCCTGGTCCCAGTTCTCCAGGCAGCGGACCACGTCGGCCTTGGTGGTGCCGGGCTCCAGGCCCATAAAGGTGTAGTCGAAGTGGTTCTCGGCGGCGTTGAGCTGCGGGGGGAAGTAGTAGCACTCGGGCTTGCCCTGCTGGCCGGTCAGCGCGGCGTGCTCGGCCTGCTGGTGCATGTGGTGGGGGATGGGACCCATGTTGTCGAAGAACTTGGAGTAGACGGGCCAGCGGCGGTACTTGTCCCAGATGGCCTGGCCCACGATCCGCCCCTGGCCTTCCTCGACGGCGTCCTTGAGCAGGAAGCGTTGGCCCTGGAAGACGCAGTAGCTCAGCCCTTCGTCAGGGGCACGGCCTTCGTTGGCGGCCTCGGTGGTGCTGGCGAACCAACGTTCGTCGATGCCGCCGCGGTGCGTGCCCAAGGCGTACCAGTCGGTGGGCGCGAGCTTGATCCGCTTGCCCGGATGGAGGAAGTTTCGCGGCACCCAATTGGGGGTAAGCCGCAGGATGCCCTTGGCGGCATTCATCGCGCGATCCAGGGCCTGGGCGACGTTGTCCTTGGAGACTACTTTCGATGCGCTCATGATCGTTCCAACTCCCCGTGAGTTCAGAGGCAGAGAAAGTGTTGTTTTAGTCGCTGACGGCGGACCTGGCAAGTGGGCCGCCTTTTGAGGGACCGGCTCGCAAGAATCGTACTCGTCACGCTCCGCGTGACGCAAGACCTCACGCGGAGCGTGAGGAGTACGTACGCTACTTGCCAACGCAGAAGCGGCTGAAGATACGGTCCAAGAGGTCGTCGGTGTAGACGGCGCCGGCGGCTTTGCCCAACTCGTCCAGCGCCAGGCGGAGTTCGGCAGCCACCAATTCCTGACCCTGAAGGAGGACCTCGCCGGCGCGAGCCAGGCACTCGGCGGCTAGGCGGAGCGACTCGCGGCAACGGGCGGCTGTGCCGGCGACCACCTCGGCCGCGTCGCCGCCGGCGGTCAGGACCTGCCGGCGGAGTTGTTCACGCAAGGCGGCGATGCCCTCGCCCGAGCGTGCGCTGGTGGCCAGCGCCGGCGACGGGAGATCGGTCGCCTGTGGAGCATCGGCCTTGGTGAGCACGACCAACCGCGAGGGGGCAGGCGACGCGAGCTCGGCCCGCTCCCCAGCGTTCAAGGGCCGCGTTGAATCCAGACAGAGCACGCGGACCTGCGCCGCCTGCGATTGCCGCTGGGCCGCCGCTTGTGCCGACCGGCGCACTTCGGCCGCCGGTCCCTCGACGACCGGGTCCACCCCCGCCGTGTCCACCAGCAGGCAGCGGACGCCGCCGCCCAGCTCGCATTCGGCGGTGAGATAGTCGCGGGTTGTGCCGGGGTGATGCGAGACGAGGGCCTGGCCTTGGCCGGCCAGGGCGTTGAACAGGCTGCTCTTGCCGACGTTCGGCCAACCCGTCAATACCGCGCGGACCAGCCCGGTGCTCTCCGTGCGCGACTCCATTTGCCGGGCAATCGCCGCGGTGGCCGCGGCGGCCTCGGCCAGTTTTCCCCGCAGCTCGCCGGCCGCGATGAACGCCAGGTCTTCGTCGGCGAAGTCGAAACCGGCTTCGAGATGGGCCAACAGGTCCAGCAGCAAATCGCGGAGCCGCCGCAGCGGGACCGCCAGCCCGCCGGCAAGCTGCGACAGTGCGGCCTGGAACTCGCCCGGCCCGGCCGCATCGATCACGCCCAGCACGGCCTCGGCCTGGGTCAGATCGAGCCGGCCGCAGAGGAAAGCCCGCAAGGTGAACTCCCCCGGCTCGGCCAGCCGCGCCCCGCAACTGCACACGGCCCGCAGGGCCGCTTCCAGTAGGGGCGGCGAGCCCAGCGTATGAAACTCGGCCACCGGCTGACCGGTGAAGCTCCGCGACGTGGGCCAAACGTAAAGCTCTCCCGGAAGCCGCGCTTGGTTCGCGTCCAGCGTCAGCGAGCCCGGCACGACCGTGGCGGCGCCCAGCGCCGGCCAATCGACCGGTTCCTCCGGCTGGAAGATGCCCAGCAGGCAGCCAGGCACGGCCGGACCTGTGGTCCGCAAGATTCCCCGTGCCGCGCCCCCCGGAGCCGAAGCGATCGCCACGATCGTGTCATCCAGAGGATAGAGCATGGCCGGCAGACGTAATCTATTGTGGTGCAGGCGTCCCGCCTGCCCTGAAAATGCAGGCGGGACGCCTGCACCACAAGCGAGAGCCGATCAACTTATTCTGACGCGACGACTAAGCTACGGCAAGGACAAGCGTCTTTAGCAGGCTTCAACTTGATGATTGCGGCTGGACCGGCCGCAATTCGGTAATGTGCATCAGCGAGAGGATGGCAAGCGGATCCGTAACCGGGTCCATGATGACCGCCCGAGTTGGCGAAACCATCAAGAATTTCAGGATGATTCACGAGATGCCGTTCCCCGCTCGACATGATGACCTCGAAGGGCTCGAACGGCCGCCGGACTAACATCTCCCGGATCGCTTCTGCATTCATCAGGTGCACCTTTCAGAAGGGGTGAGCAATGCTATAATCCAATTATACTACGGTCGCCGATGCCCACGACAGGGGCCCTTGCCCGGAGAAGCTGCCATGCCGCCCGAAGACCTGCAAAGGAAACTGCAAGCAAGACCGTTCAGGCCGTTCCGGATGCACCTCTTCGATGGGACGGCTTACGAGGTGATGCATCCGGAGTTGTTGTTGCTGGGTCGCCGCTCTTTGGTGCTGGGCCTTGCGAGCCGCCCCGACGAGACCTTGTACGAACGGACCGTTGACGTGGAGTTGCTCCATATCGCGCGCATGGAGCTGATTGAAGCCGGCACGCAACGAGAACGCGGGGACGCTTGACAAGGCGAAAGGGAAGCCGGCTCGACGCCGGACGGGCGACCGCTTCGCCGTGGTCAACGCCTTTCTCGACTTCCCCTTGTGTGTCCTACGGACACCGGGGACGCTGAGAAAGAAAATCACGGTCGGGTGGCAGGGCTGCTTGACGGGGATGCCGCTAGTTGCTATAAAGACACTATGAACGATAAAACGAAACCAACGATGGCCGCCGTGCTGAAGACCGCGATTGAGCGAAGCGGCTTGAGCGCCTACTGGATCGCCAAGGAATCGGGGTATGATGCGCCGAGCCTTCGCCGTTTTCTTTGCTTTGGCGCGCCCATTCGGCTCGGCAATCTTGACAAGCTCGCCGCCTACCTGGGGCTTCGGCTGGTGCTGACCCGAAATGGCAAGCCGCTGGGACGGACGTTGACCGACTCGCTAAGGACTGCAATCAGGAAAAGCGGCTTGACTTGCTACCGAATCACCAAGGACACGAGGGTTGACAAAGCCGTATTGTCGCGATTTCTTCGGGGGAGCATATCCCCTATGCTCGACAGCGCCGACCGGCTCGCCACCTACCTGGGGCTGCAACTGGTGCCGGACCCCGACGCGAAGCCACCGGAACCGCCGCCGGCAAACCGGACACGGCCGATGTGTGGGCGGCGAAAGGCGGAACGAAAGGCGAACTGAGCTATGGTGGTCGAGACGGAAACGGCAACGGACCAACCCAAGCCCAAACGCCGATGGTTTCAGTACAGCCTGGGAACGCTGCTACTGTTCGTGACGGTCTGTGCCGTCCCTTGCAGTTGGCTTTCCGTGAAGATGCGGCAGGCGGAGAGGCAGCGCGAAGCCGCAACAGCGATTGAGAAGCTGGGCGGGAAGGTAAGGTGGGATTCCAAGGCATCGGGAAAACCAGCGTGGCTGCGGGGGCTGTTGGGGGACCATTTCTTCAATACCGTCCGTAGCGTGGATCTCGTTGGTACGAAAGCCACCGACGCCGGGCTGGAAAATCTCAAGGGGTTGAGGCAACTCAAACAGTTGTGGCTCCACGACACGAAAGTCACCGACGCTGGGCTGGAAAATCTCAAGGGGTTGAGCCAACTCCAATGGTTGACGCTCGGCGGCACGAAAGCCACCGACGCCGGGCTGGAAAATCTCAAGGGGTTGAGGCAACTCCAACAGTTGTGGCTCAATGACACGAAAGTCACCGATGCCGGGCTGGAGAATCTCAAGGGGTTGAGCCAACTCCAAGAGTTGTCGCTCGCCCGCACGAAAGTCACCGACGCCGGGCTGGAGAATCTCAAGGGGTTGGGCCAACTCCAGCGGTTATGGCTCAATGACACGAAAGTCACCGATGCCGGGCTGGAAAATCTCAAGGGGTTGAGCCAACTCCAATGGTTGACGCTCGACGGTACGAAAGTCACCGGCACCGGGCTGGAAAATCTCAAGGGGTTGAGCCAACTTGAAGGGTTGTGGCTCAGCCGTACGAAAGTCAACGACGCTGCGTTGGAACACCTCAAGAGATTGAGCCAACTCAAAGTGTTGTGGCTCGACGACACGGAAGTTACCGACGCCGGGCTGGGGAATCTCAAGGGGTTGAGCCAACTCAAAGGGTTGTCGCTCGGCGGCACGAAAGCCACGGACGACGGCAAGCAGAGACTTCGGCAGGCATTGCCGAAGTGCCTGATTTTACGCTGAACGAAAGGCGAATCATGGGAAACGTCTACAAGGAAACCTTCACCAAGCCGCTGCCGGCCGGGGCGAAGATCATCGTCCGCAAGGGCCGACGGCTTGCCGAGTGGAAGGACGCCAAGGGCAAGACCCGGACGGCACGGCTGACCGCTGCCGGGGACCGGATTGCCGTGGAAGCCGGCACCTACACCGCCAAGTATCGGGACGGCTCGGGTGTCGTCCGCAAGGTGGGCGATGAGGGACTCGAACCCCCGACCTTCTCGGTGTAAGCGAGACGGCACCCCGTCGCAAGACACGACGCCGCAAGACCTTACGCCGATGCCTTCGCCGGTTTGCACCAGGGTTTGCACCAGCGAACCGGAAAACGCAAACGACGGCACCCCGGAAGCCGGGGACCAGGACCAGGGCGAAGGGGCCGCCGCCGGCACCCTCGACGTTGACCCGCAAGACCGACCGGCCGGGGGACGGGAGAGAGGCGAAGGGACCGACCGGGGCGACCCGCTGGCGAAGCTGGCCGCCGCGCTGCTGGACCTGACGCCGGCCGACCGGGCACGGCTGGCCGCCATGCTGGCCGGGCAGGGTGGCAACCCGGGCGATTGACCCGATAAGTCGCCAAGCAAGGTTTGTAAACAATGTGAAATGTCGCTTGGGTGGCAACCCGGGAGATTGACCCGATAAGTCGCCGGCGCTGGGGCTGCCGTCGGCAACGCCATGACGTGCCCCCGGAGGCCCCCCGCCGTGCGCGCACTTGGTCACCATCCGCCGGCAGGTTTTTTTCGTCGAAAATATGCCCCCCCGGGACGACGGGTATTCGTCAGAATCACGCTGGCTGACGCGCCTGGTAGTCGTCGATGGCTTTCTGTAGTTTGGCCGCGCTGCAATGGTCGAATTGGTGCTCTTGGTTCTTGGCGAAATCCTTCAAGGCCGTTTCCGCTTGCTCGGAAAGCAGAAGGATTGCGAGAAGCTGCCGAACGGCCGCGGGGCTGCCGGGATGGTCCAAGAGAACCTTGTCAATCTCCGCTTTCCACCGGGCCGCGAAGCCGTCAAGACCGCCGTAGCTGTCGAACATTCGCCGGCAAAGGGCCGCCATCCGCCCAACGTCGCGCTGCCGCCGGACGCCGGCCGCGAAGCCAAGCGCCGCCTTCGTCCGCCGCCGGGCTCGGAAGCCCCGCATGTACTCGGCTCGGCAAAGCCGGCAACGGTTATCGCGGGCAAGACCCCCATGCCGCCGAAAGGGGAACTGCTCGACGGGCAGGGACGCCAAGCAACCGGAACAGGTCTTCGTCGTTTGCTGCATAGTGTCGGCGCTATTGGTGGTCCGGCACGGCGCAAAATCACCGGCCGGGGGGTGAATCGCAAGCCTAACCTTGCCCGTATCTTACAGCAAATCGCCGGGCAACGCGATTACGGGGCTGCGCCACGTTGAAAATGGGGTAGTAATGGGGTAAGTTGACGGTTGGGAGGGCCGGAACCGCCGACGGGCGACTGGCCAAGCGGCTCGGGCCGGCTCGGGGTTATTCGCCTTTCACCGTTGCCGGCTCGGGCCGACCCACAACAGGAAAGGCGACTCTATGGACCTTTCTGCGTCAAAACGGCTAAAGCTGTTGGCCGACAAAATCGCAGCGCTGCCCAGCGTAGTCCAAGCGAATGACCGCTCAACGGACACGCCGCCGTATGCGACGCCAGGGGGCGTGGAAATCTCTCAGCGGGCCGGCGCGCACCTTTGCGAATCGCTGAAACTCGGCGCATTCGCGGACTGCCAAGGTTTACGCAACGTGATAGAGGCACACGCTGCCGCGGAGAAGGCGACGGGCGAAAGGACGTGGGCCTGGTCGGTACAATCGCTGGCGTGGTTGGAAGCAGTGAGGGGGCGACATGCGCTAATCCGGGGCGAACAGACGAGCCTAGTGCCCTGGGTGGCTGACTGCCGGTATATGGCTGCCGCACTGTATGCGGAGGCCGGGGCCGGCTCGACACTAAAGGCTGAAGACGGCAACACCCGCACACCGCCGCCGGACGCCAAGCCGGGCGAAAGCGAAGCGAAGGCCGGGGCCGGGCCGACAGAGGCGAGCAAGGAGTCAGTTGACGCAAGAGGCGAAGTGACGAATCCCGCTGACCCGACCGCCTACGTTCCGGCACACGAAGCGAGGTTGAAATACACACCCGCCGGCTTGGTCACAACTCACAAGCAGTTTGTGGCGATTCTTGCTGACAACCCCGCAATCAGGCGATGGCACCCGCAAACGAACCGCCTATGCGTCCACCTGGCTGACTGGACCGCCTTTGTTGCCAAGCAAACGGAGCAACGGGACGCGGACGGGCTCTTGGCAAACCCCGCCGAAATCATGGCACGGACCGCTGAGATTCGCCGCAAGAAATCGCTCGGGAAGTAGCTCGGGAAGTAGGTTCTACTCCCCTGCCTACTTCCCAATTTCGGGATTCTTTGCCCTGGAATTGCCGGCGATGCCGTAGAGTCTGCTGGTTTCTACTCCCCTCGCTACACACCCGGGCGGACATTCTGGGATTCTTTGGTGATGCGGCGGGCATGTCGCCGGCCGCAACCTGATACGGAGAATTCCCGATGAGTGTAGCTCTCTCTCCCGAGGCCGCCGCCCCGGTCACAAAGTTTGTTGACGCTCGGGCGTGTGGCTCTCGCTACGGCGTTTCTTGGCGGCACTGGTTGCGGCTGGTCGATTCCGGCCGCGCGCCCCAGCCCGTGCGATTCGGCCGCTTGGTGCGCTGGCCGCTGGCCGCGCTCGACACCTGGGAAGCGGCCGGCTGTCCCTCTTGCCGGAGGGCGGGCAAGTGACAAGGAACCGCCACACACCCGACGCCGGCCGGGGCGACGGCGAAGCGGCGAAGGCCGCCGCCCTGGCGCTGCTGGAGGCGCGCCGGGAAGTCTACATTCGGCGTGGCCGCCGGGCGCTGCTACAGGCAATGCTCGACGGGGACGGTACGGCGTCAACTGACGACGTTCGGGCTGTTGTCGAATTGCCGCCGGGTATCGACCCCAAGCTTTTCGGCACCGTGGCTTACCGACTGGTGTATGACCGGGTTATCCGCAACGCCGGCCGCACCAAGACGACCCGGGCCGTCGCGCATGGCCGCTGGCTCGAATTGTGGGAATTGGCCGACCGCGCCGCCGCGCTGCGCTGGCTTGTGGACCACCCCGACTTGCCGGACCCAGCCGACCAGGCCGCCGGCTCGCAAGGTTTCCTTTTTCCCATTCAACCCACCAACGAACCGGGCGCTGCGGTTGCCGCCGCCGCGCCCGGGATGGAGTAATTACCCCATGACCCAACGCAAGAGTCTGTCTGACATTCTACACAACGGGGACCAAGAGGCGTTAGCCCGTGCTTGGGGCGAAACGAAGGCCGCTGAAGACTTTGTGTTGTTGCCGGCCGCCTGGTACGTCTGTCACCTTCTTACCGCTGACCCCTTCAACGCGGAAAAGAAAGGCACCCCGGGCGTAAAGCTCTGCTTCAAGCTGCTTGAAGGCGAATACGCCGGCCGCAAGGTGTTTCACGACTGCTGGTTGACGCCGGCTGCGCTGGCACAGACGAAGCGGGATTTGGTGAAGCTCGGCATTACTACCTTGGAGCAACTTGAATCGCCGCCGCCGCAGGGAATCCGCTGTCGGGTAAAGCTGGTGGTCCGCAAGGCTGACGACGGGACCGAGTACAACCAGGTGAAGCGGTTTGACGTGTTGGGATATGACCCGCCGCCGCCACCCGACCCCTTCGCACCGGCTGACACAACGCCGGCACCGCAACCCCCGGCCGCCGACGAATCGGCAGGGGGCGGGCGTGACGCCTTCTGACTTTTCCTACGGCTTCAGAATCGAGGGTTCACCATACGAACCTCGGAAGGTCGTTGACGCCGGCTTGGCTTTGGCCGGCTATGCCTGTTGCGACCCTCGGGCGGAGTGTGGAAGCGAAGGGTATCTTTCCGCCTTCCGCTTCGCCGCCGACTTCCAGGAACGTGCCGACAAGCTGACTGGTATCGTCGATACCAAGGGCTTCGCCGGGCCGTGCTGGTCGCCGTGGCTCTGGTTCGACATAGACTGCGAAGGCGACCGTGCCCGGGCGCAAGCGGAGACTGAGGCGCTGGCCGACGTGCTGACCATTCGTTACCAGGTGGACGGCGGGGACTTGCTCTTATTCTTCAGCGGGTCCAAGGGCTTCCACGTGGGGCTGGTGACGTGTTTATGGTCGCCGGCACCTTCGGCCGACTTTCACAAGGCTTGCCGCCGCTTTGCCGAACACGTCGGGGAACTGGCCGGGGTGACGATTGACAACGGGGTGTATGACAAGGTGAGGGCCTTTCGCGCCCGAACTCTCGCCACCCGAAGACCGGGCTTCACAAACGCCGCTTGACGCTGGTCGAACTGGCCGGGCCGCTGGCCGAAATCCTGGAGCTGGCGAAGGCGCCGGCGCCGTTCACCGTGCCGACGCCGGCCGGCACCAGCGAGACCGCCGCCGCCGACTGGCAAGCCGCCGCTGACCAGGTAGCGAGAGAAGGCGAAGCGAAAGCCGTCCGACGCGCTGCCGGAAACGGCGCGCCGACGTTGAACCGGACGACCAGGGCCTTCATTGCCGAAGGCGCGCCGACCGGGGACCGGCACCGGCTCTTGTTCTCTGCTGCTGCGAACCTTGCCGAGTTTGGTTGTTCGCCGGCGCTGGCCGTCGCCCTGTTGGAAGAATCCGCGCTCGACTCGGGGTTGCCGCCGAAAGACGTTCGGCGGGGTATCGAGTGCGGACTTGCCGCCGCCGGCTCGGCAACGCAACAGGATACCGGCCAATCGCTGCAACAGGCCCCGGACGGCTCGATAGTCCAAGAACCGCCCGAACGCAACAGGGACGATTCTAGGGGCTCTGAGGGGCAATCTTGCCAGCAAATGCCTACGGCACCGCCGCCGGCCGCCGGGGACCTGCAAGCCGCCTTGGCGAAGCTCTGGGGATCGCCGCCGGCACCTACGCCGGCACCTACGCCGGCACCTACGCCGGCGCCTTCGCCGGCACCTTTGCCGGCAACGCCGACACCGGCCGCTGACGGTTGCGATTCCGCCGGCTTTGATTGGCAAGCGGGGGAGCAAGGGGAGGCAAAGGGGCCGCCCGTGTTGCCGCCGGACCCGCCGCCGCTTCGCCCGTTACCGCCGGGGGCCGTGGGCTCGGGGACCCTCGACAAGCCTTGTAAGTGCGGCTCGACGGAGTATGTCGAACTGCCGATTCCCGAAGGCCGGACCCGCCGGGATTGTCGCCGCTGCGGGCGCTTCCTCAGTTTCGGCAAGTGGTATGACCAGGGAGGGCCGACACCATGACGACGAAGGCAAACTTCCAACCGGCCGCCGACTGTTTCGACGGCTGGAAAGACGACGTGCTGACCGGCACGCCGCCGACGCTCTACCCGATAGGCTCGGGGGAACTGGCGAGAATCGAAATCGGTCCCAAGCTGGTAACACTGATTGGCGGGGGACCGGGCGCCGGCAAGACAGCCTTCGTCATGCAAGCCGCAATCGACGCCTTGCGGCTGACGCCGACGCTTCGGGTGCTGGTGTGCAATATCGAAATGCCGGTCGGGGTGCTCTTGGACCGGCAACTAGGCCGGCTCTCGGGGGTGGACGTGACGACAATTCGCTACCGCCGCTTTGCCGCCGAACACGCCGACCGGCTCGACCAGGCGATGAACACCCTGGAAGGGCTGGCCGACCGGCTGGCCTTTGTTCGGCCGCCTTTCGACCTGGCAAACGTCGCCGCTTCGGCCGACGCCTTCCGGGCTGACTTGCTGGTGCTCGATTACATTCAACGAATCGCGCCCCCGGGCGAACACGGCGACAAGCGGGGCTCCGTTGACGCCACGATGAATTACCTTCGGCAGTTTGCCGACGCCGGGGTTGCCGTGGTGGTGGTCGCCGCCGTTTCCCGGGGCAAGGATAGCAAGGGCCGCTCGACTTACGCCGGCAACGCCTTGACGCTGGCAAGTTTCCGGGAATCGTCCGAACTGGAGTTTGGCGCCGATGATGCCTTTATCCTGGTCCCCGACGAAAAGGACCGGGAGCAAGTGACCCTTCGGCACCTGAAGGCGCGACATACCGAAGCGCAAGACCTGGTGCTTCGTTTCGACGGCGCTTGCCAGCGATTCACGCCGGCTTCGGCCGGGGCGCCCTGGTCGCCGGGCGGGCCGACCCGGGGCAAGCTGCAATCGGCTCTTGCCGCCGCATGGGCGAACACGGCGCCGGCCGCCGACGATGGCACCGACCAGGGGGACGACTTTTGATGCTCGACGAACCGAAGCCTATCCCCGTAGGGCAAGAACCGCCGCCGCTTCGGCCGCGACCGTCGCCAAACGGGACGAACGGCCGACCGCCGGCACGGCACCAGGGGGACGGAGAGAAGGCGAAGGGGAAGCCGGCTCGACGGAAGGCGGGCGACCGCTTCGCCGTCGCTAACGCCTTCGCCGACTATGGGGCAAGGCTGGTCGATACGACGGCGCAAGCGGTCTGGTGGGTAGTCTGGCGTGAAACGAAGCCGGACGGACTGGCGCGGGTGTCGTTTGGCCGGCTTGCGGAGTGCATCGGCCGAAGCCGCCGAACCGTGGTAAGGGCCGTTGCCGAGTTGGCAAAGGCCGGGCTGCTAACCGTGGTTCGCCGGGGTAGTTTGTGGGAAGGACCGTCTACCTATCGGTGCACATGGTGTCCCGAAGACCACCCGCAAGGGATAGTGTCATGGGTGTCTCTTTCCTGGTGTCATACGTGGCTCTGTACTGGTGTCATGGGTGTCACCTGTCCCATAAGGGACCATAATTGCGTCCCCTTGTGTGTCCTACGGACACCGGGGACTCAAAGAAAGAAAATTGCGGCCGACGCTTGACGAAACGGCCGATACGTGGAATAATCCTGGCATGAGCAAGAGCAAAGCAAAGCCGACACTGACCGACGTACTACGGGCCGCAATCCAGCGAAGCGGCTTGACCGCCTACCGAATCAGCAAGGCAACCGAGATAGACGAAGCAACCCTTGGGCGCTTTGCTCGGGGTGAAATGTCGATTCGGCTGGACAAGGCCGACGCGCTGGCCGCCTACCTGGGGCTGTACCTGGTGCCGGACCCCGACGCCGTACCACCGGACCCGACGCCGGCAAACTTGGCGCGGCCGACACTGGCGAAGCGAAAGGTGAAACAACGCAAGGCAAAGGACGACCTGTTATGAAGGCGAGAGAGGTTATCGAGCAGTTCATCAAGTTCAAGTACCCGTCAACCGGGACGCGATAGGGCAAGCACTGTAGAAAGGCGAATCATGGGGACCGTCTACCGCAAGACCGCAACCAAGCCACTGCCGGCCGGGGCGAAGCTGATTGTTCGCAAGGGGGAGCGGTTTGCCGAGTGGAAACCCGCCAAGGGCAAGACGCGGACGGCACCCGTCACCACCGGCAACGATGGGACCGAAAGGGTTGTCGTTACCGCCCGGACCTACACGGCGAAGTTTCGGGACGGCTCGGGTATCGTCCGGGAAGTGGCCACCGGCTGCCGGGACGAATCGGCCGCCCGTTCGGTACTCGGGGACTTGGAGCGCCGGGCCGAACTGGTCAAGGCAAAGGTCTTGACCGTTTCCGAAGATGCGATTGCGGACCACCAGGAAACGCCGCTGGCCGGACACGTCGCCGATTACTTCGCTCACCAGGCGGCGCGGGGAGTGACCACCAAGGCAATCCGCAACGCCCGGGGCCGTCTGCAACGGGTGACGAAGGATTGCGGGTTCCGCCGGCTGGCCGACCTTTCGAGAACTGCCCTGGAAAAGTGGCTTGCGGCGCGGCGGGCCGAAGGCATGGGGGCCGCAACCTTCAACGAATACCGCGCGGCTTGGGTCGCCTTCGCCAACTGGTGTATCGAGGAAAGCCGGCTCTTGTCCAACCCCTTCGCCAAGCTGCCGAAGGCCGACGTGAAGGCCGACCGCCGCCGGCAACGCCGGGCCTTGACCGAGGCCGAATTGGTCAAGCTCTTGGACGTGGCCCGTCGCCGGCCGCTGTTGGACGTGGCGACCGTTCGCCGGGGCAAGCGAAAAGGCGAAGCGATTTGCAACCTCCGGCAAGAGACCCGCCGCCGGTTGGAACGGCTCGGGCAAGAGCGGGCGCTGATCTACAAGACGCTGGTGTTGACCGGGCTTCGCCGTGGCGAACTGGCGTCAATCACCGTGGGACAACTGGACCTCGACGCCGAACCGCCTTTTCTGGTGCTTGCCGCTGCCGACGAAAAGAACCGGCAAGGCTCGACGCTTCCCCTTCGGGCCGACCTTGCCGCTGACCTTCGGGGTTGGCTCGCCGACAAGGCTGACGCCCTACAGAATGCCGCCGGCAACGCGCCGACGGTCTTGCTTGACCCAAAGGACCAGGAACCGGGGAAACGCATTAGACGCGATTCCAGGGGCCTTGGCGGGCATTCCTGCCTACCGTTGCCCACCGTGCCGACGTTGCCGCTTGATACGCCGTTGTTCAACGTGCCTGCTTCTCTGGTGAAGGTGCTTGACCTCGACTTGCGCGCCGCCGGCATTCCCAAGCGGGATGAGCGGGGGCGAACTGTGGACGTTCACGCCTTGCGGCATACCTTCGGGACGCTGCTGAGCAAGGGCGGGGTGACGCCCAGGACGGCACAAGCCGCAATGCGACATTCGACAATCAACTTGACCATGAACACCTACACCGACCCGAAGCTCTTGGACGTGGCCGGCGCGATGGAAGCTTTACCCCCCCTGCCTCTCGCCAATTCGGGCCAAAACGCCGCTGTATTGAGGGCGACGGGGACGGACGATTCGAGGGGGGAAAAGTTTGCACCAGGGTTTGCACCAACTGCCGTCAATTCGAGAAAATCAGGGTCCATTGCTGACAACTGGGCAAGCTGGGGAGACAAGCATTCGTCACCCCAAGAAACGCAGAAAACCCCCGGAAAACAGGGGTTTTCTTGCGATTCTGACCAGTGGGCGATGGGAGACTCGAACTCTCGACCTTCTCGGTGTAAGCGAGACGCTCTAACCAACTGAGCTAATCGCCCGGACTTGCCAATCCTACCAACGGGCGGGACGCTTTGTCAATAGGTAGGGTGGGTCGAGCGCAGCGAGCCCCATAGGCGCGCCGTTAAGGAATTTTGCAGTACGTCCTTGGAAAGAAACCAGCAGCGGGAACACTAATTGACACTGATCGACGCTAATAGGGTGAATTAGCGAAGATTAGCGATGATTAGTGTTCCGTGTTTTGGCTCTTCTTTCTGACGGATGAATCAAAGATTCCTTAACTTCGTGCGTAGGGGTCGAGTGCAGCGAGCCCATCGTTTGTTGGGTAGATTCTTATGGTGGGGCTCTCCTCCCTCGCCCCCGGCTTCTTTGTCCATGGAGGCGGAAAACCGTGGCCGCAAACGAGCTGCACGCCGTGACCGGCGCGTTCGGCTACTCGGGCAAATACATCGCCCGGCGACTGTTGGATCAGGGCCTCGAAGTCCTCACCTTGACCAACTCGCCGGATCGCCGAAATCCCTTCGGCAAGGCGGTCCGGGCGGAGCCCTTCCATTTCGACCAGCCCGAGCGGCTCGTCGAGTCGCTCCGCGGCGTGGCCGTGCTCTACAATACCTACTGGGTCCGCTTCAATCACCGCGGGTTCCGCTTCGCCGACGCGGTCCGCAACACGCGGGTGCTCTTCGATGCGGCCCGGCAGGCGGGCGTGCGGCGGATCGTCCACGTGAGCATCACCAACCCCTGGGCCGACTCGCCGCTGGAGTATTTCCGCGGCAAGGCCCAACTGGAACAAGCGCTCAAAGAGTTGGGCGTCTCTTACGCCATTCTTCGCCCGGCACTGCTCTTCGGCAAGGAAGACATTCTGATCAACAACATCGCCTGGATGTTGCGGCGGTTTCCTGTCTTTGGGGTCTTCGGGCGGGGCGACTATCGACTCCAGCCGATCTACATCGACGACCTGGCCGCGCTGGCCGTCCAGCAAGGATCGCTCCGCGAGGACCACGTGGTCAACGCCATCGGTCCGGAGACATTCACCTACCGAGGGCTGGTCGAGGAGCTCGGACGGATCATTGGCCGGCCGCGAAAGGTGGTTTCGGTCCCGCCCTGGCTCGGCTATGCCGCCGGCAGCGTTTTGGGCCGGCTGTTGGGCGACGTGTTGATTACCCGGGACGAGATCCGAGGACTGATGGCCGGTCTGCTGTATGTCGATGCCCCGCCCACCGGGAGCACGCGGCTGACCGACTGGGCGCGATCCCATGCCGGCGATCTCGGCCGGCATTACGCCAGCGAGCTGGCCCGCCGCCGGGACCGCCGCCGCGATTACTAACCGATGCGTTTGGCGAGCTTCTGGGCGATGGTGGAGATCTGCCGGATCAGGGCGTCGTATTCTGCCTGATAGATGGGCAGATCGTAGCGCAACTGCTCTTCCTTGCGGTAGAGGGCGGCCAGCTCGTGGATTTCCCGCTTGAAGGAGAGCGGCTTGAACCGGCTCTCGATAGCCTTCCCCTGCCAAGCGACTTTCAGATCGGGGAGGAAGAGAATTTTCGTTTCGCCGCCGGCTTTGGGCAGAACGTCGCAATATTCCTCGGCCGGCGAGACCCAACAGGCATGGAACTGGGCCCGCAAGAAGATGCCTGGCCGCTGGCGGATCCACCAGCCCAACTGGCACTGACCGCCATGCCGCGTCAGATAGGCGACGACATTGGGTACGCACGGGTCTGGCGTCAGGCCGGGCTCCGGCCGAACCGGCACCACCAGAGGCGGCTGGCCCGGCGCCAACTCCCGGCAGAACTGGGCCGTCTGATCGTCGATCGACGCCGGCGTCACTTCCGGCGGAAGTCCGAAGTCTAGCTGCACGCTCAGATCTCCCTTTCCACCATTGCCCCCAGGATCGCCCCCCAAGTTTAGCATTCTTGCACCGAAGGTTCCAGGCAACTGCATCGGTGCCGAGGGGCGAAGCTGATGGGTTCTTCCGCTCAAATGCGGCAATAGCACCACCCCGAATGGTTCATCGCCTCACACTAGCCCGAAGCGTAAGCGAGGGAGGCACAACGTTTTCCCTCGCTTGCGCTTCGGGCTAGTGTTTCCTGCGTATAGCGGTTTTGTGTCTCAAGACCCATTAGGGACCGCTTTGTCCGGCGTCCCCTCATCCCAACCCTCTCCCGGAGGGAGAGGGGGCGTATAATGAAAAGGGAGGTCCTATGGTCAAGACGGTACCGGCGCCACGAGAATCCCCTCCTGGCGAGAAAGCGGGCCAGTATGCCATCTTCGACATCGAGGGGATGCATTGTGCGGGCTGCGCGGCCCGGGTGGAGGAGTTGCTCAGCGGCGTGGCGGGGGTCGTTCGGGCGCGGGTGAACCTGGTGACCCATCAGGCTTCGGTCGAATTCGATTCCGAGAAGACGACCGCCGCGGCCCTGGTCCACGCTGTGGCTGCGGGGGGATATTCCGCCCGGCCAATCCCCCAGGCGGAGGATATCGGACAACGCTTGGGCGACCGCGAGGCCCGCGAGGCAGCCGGCTGGCGGCGGCGGTTGGCGGTCGCCGCGGTGCTGTTGGCTCCCTTGGTCTGGATCGCCCATTTCAGCCGACTGTCGGGCATGGCGCTCCTTGGGTGGCAGTTCGTCCTCTCCACGCCGATCCAGTTTTACGTCGGCTGGCCCTACTTCGCAGGCGCCTTGAAGCGGCTTCGCCACTTCTCGGCCAATATGGACACCCTGGTCGCCCTGGGCACCGGCACGGCCTACGCGGCAGGGCTGGCCGCGTTGGTCCGCGGATTATGGGTCGGAATTGGCCGGCCAGCCGGCGTGGCCGCCGGGGCTTACATCAGTCCGCCCGTTAGCCCCGGCGGCCACGCGGGCATTGCGGCGATGTACTTCACCGACGCCGCCATGATCCTCACCTTCATCACCCTGGGCAAGTACCTCGAATCCAAGGCCCGCGGCCGGGCGTCTCGGGCGATCCGTAGACTCCTGGACCTCAGCCCGCCGGAAGCCAACGTCCTGCGCGGCCCACGGATCGAACGCTTGCCGGTCCGGGCCGTCTTGCCGGGCGAAACCTTGGTGGTGCGGCCCGGCGAGAAGGTGCCGCTGGACGCCCGGGTCGTCTCCGGGGCGTCCAGCGTCGATCAGTCCTGGCTGACGGGCGAGTCCATCCCGGTCCAGAAGCAGCCGGGCGACGAAATCCTCGCCGGCACCCTCAACGGCCAGGGCTCGCTCACCGCCGAGGTGCTCCGCGCCGCCGGCCAGACGGCGTTGGACCAGGTGATCGAGCTGGTCCGCCGCGCCCAGGAGTCGAAGACCGACCTGGGACGAATGGCCGACCGCGTGGTGGCCTGGTTCGTTCCGGCCGTGCTGGCGATCGCTGCCGCCTCGCTTCTGGTGTGGGGCCTCGTGGCGGGCAACTGGTCGATGGCCGTCGAGGCCGCCGTGGCGGTGCTGGTGGTTGCTTGCCCTTGCGCCGTGGGGCTGGCCACGCCGGCCGCCGTGCTGGTCGGCAGCGGACGCGGCGCCGAGCAGGGAATCCTGATCAAAGAGGCCCGGGCCTTGGAAACGGCCGGACGGCTGACGACGGTCGTGCTGGACAAGACTGGCACGGTTACGCAGGGACGGCCCAAGGTGACCGCCGTGGACCCGGCCGCCGGTGTCGCGGCCGAGGAATTGCTGGCCGTGGCGGCGGCGGCCGAGCGTCTCAGTCAGCATCCGCTGGCCGCAGCGGTGGTGGCCGAGGCCGAGGCCCGGCGGATCCCGGTTCCCCAGGCCGACGACCTGGAGGTGATCGCCGGGCAAGGGATCCGAGCCCGCCTTGGCCAGCGACGAATCTTCGTAGGTACTGGGCAATTGCTGGCCTCGCAAGGCATCAAGCTCGACGAGATCACTCGGAGCGACACGAGCCCGGTCAGCGCCCGAGACGGCGCGAGCCCAGTTAGCCCAGGCGGCCACGCCGGTTCGCCAGGTATTCAACGCGACGGCCTGCCGCAGGACCCCCTCACCCCAACCCTCTCCCAGATGGAGAGGGGGCCGGAAGACCAGGCTGCGCGGATTGGCAGCGAGGGTCAGACGTTGCTTTGGGTCGCCGCCGAACATCGCCTGCTCGGCCGCTTGTGCCTGGCCGATCCGGTGTCGCCCGAGAGCCGGGAAGCGGTCCAACAACTCAAGGCGATGGGACTGGCCGTGCAACTCCTCTCGGGCGACCAGCAGTCGGCGGCCGAAGCAGTGGCGCGGCAGATCGGCATCGAGACGGTCGTCGCCGAGGTTCGGCCTGACGAGAAGCAGCAAGTGGTCCGCCGTCTTCAGCAGGCCGGGCAGGTGGTGGCGATGGTCGGCGACGGCATCAACGACGCCCCCGCCTTGGCCGCCGCCGACTTGGGCATCGCCATCGGCCGCGGCTCCGACGTGGCCATCGAGGCGGCCGACGTGGTGCTGGTCGGGGCCGACCTCTGCGGCGTCGCCCGGGCGATCGCCCTGAGCCGTGCGACGCTGCGAACGATCCGCCAGAACCTGGCCTGGGCCTTCGGCTACAACCTCTTGCTGATCCCCTTGGCCGCCGGCGTTCTGGTCCCGATCGGCATTCACCTGCCTCCCGCGGCCGCGGCCGCGGCAATGGCCGCCAGCAGCGTCTGCGTCGTCAGCAACAGTCTGCTTCTCCGGCGACGCCAACTGGGTTAACCCCGGGGTGCGTTGGGTCCCTCGGCGGCGGCTTGGGATGGCACGCTTGCGGAATGCGGATGTGAGGCCCCCTCTCCCGGAGGAGAAGGAGCCTGCGGGATATGCCGGCGGAAACGGTCCCGCAGCCGGGTAAGCGACCTCGGCAGAGCCGTCCGGTCTAGTCGCGAACTATGCTTCATAAGCGGAAGTTCCTGCGCAAATTCTGCCCTGAACCGTTGCCTGCAAACCCGCCATGGCCATTGATCGCAACACGATCTCCGTGGAAGTCTTCAGCCGCTGCTGCCGCTACCAAGGGCTGGTGGTCAACCGCGGCATCCGCCTGGCCGACGTGCTCAGCGACCCCACGTCCAACCTGCTGAAGATCCAGGACGTCGTCATCCATCCGCACGGGTACCCGTCGGCGGGCGTTCGCTGCCCGCAGGTGCTGGTCAAGAAGAGCGAAGTGCTCCTGGCTATCCCGCAGGGCAATGGCCAGCCGCCCGACTGGCGGACCGATCTTCACGGGACGAAGAACCAGTACGGGGTATGCCTCGTGTTGCCAGGGTATCTGCTGATGGGAGTCGTGCAGTTGCCGGAGCGGTCGGGCCCGTTGGCTCTCTTGAGCGAGCAATCGACGCTGCCTAGCTTTGTCGGGGTGGGCAGCGTTATACTGCACATTTCGGTTCCCGGCTGTGAGCCGCAGCATCACGAGCTGGCCATCATTCGCCGCGACTCGATCGAAGCCATCCATCTCACGCCCGAGCTGCCCGACAACCTCAACCAGTCATGGAAGCCGAGCTGATCGCTTATCTCCGCCGGCGGATCGGCAGCCACGCGGCCTTGCGCCTGGGAATCGGCGACGATGCCGCCGTGCTCCGCATGGGCGGCGCGGAAGAGTGCCTGATGACCGTGGACATGCTCATGGACCACGTCGACTTCGAGCTGGCCGGCGACGATCCCCGCCGCGTGGGCCGCAAGGCCCTGGCCGTGAACCTCAGCGACCTGGCGGCGATGGCCGCTCGGCCGCTGGCGGGCGTGGTCGCCTTGGCCTTGCCGCGCGCGGGCGGCATGGCCCTGGCCGTCGATCTCTACGAAGGGCTGCTGCCGCTGGCCGAGGAATATGGCCTGGCCATCGCCGGCGGCGACACCAATAGCTGGGACGGCCCGCTGGTGATAAGCATTACACTCCTCGGCCGGCCCAGCGAGCGCGGGCCGCTTTTGCGCAGCGGAGCGCGGCCGGGCGATCGGATTTTGGTGACCGGCAGCTTCGGCGGCAGCATTCTCGGCCGCCACTTCGATTTCTCGCCCCGCGTGGCCGAGGCCCTCTTGCTCCACGAGCGTTACCGGCTTCAGGCGGGAATCGACGTCAGCGATGGGCTGTCGATCGATCTGGCCCGGCTGGCGGACGCAAGCGGCTGCGGCGCGGAGGTGGCCATAGCGGCCGTACCCGTTGCGGAGGCGGCCCGGCGGCTGGCTGCCGAGCGCGGCGACGGCTCGACGCCCTTGGACCACGCCCTGTCCGACGGCGAGGATTTCGAGTTGATCCTGGCCGTGGCGCCCGAGGAAGCGTCGCGGATGTTGGCCGAGCAGCCGCTGGGCGTCCCGCTGAGCGAAATCGGCCGGTTCGTTGCCCAGCGGGGCCTGTGGCAACTCCACCCCAGCGGCCGTCGAGCGCCGCTGGCCCCCAGAGGCTACTTGCACCAGTTCGACTGATGGAGCGATTCACCTACGAAGCCCGCGACGAGAACGCCACCCGGTTGCTGGGCGCCGCGCTGGCCGAGGTCTTGCCGGACGGCACGACCGTGGCGCTGTGCGGTACGCTGGGGGCGGGCAAGACGCGGCTGGTGCAGGCGATCGCCGAGGCCAGCGGCGTCGAGCGCCGCGAAGTGGTCAGCCCCACGTTCGTGCTGATCCAGGAACATTGCGGCCGCCGGCCGATCTACCACATTGATGCCTACCGGCTCCGCGACGAGGACGAGTTCCTGCAGCTCGGTCCCGAGGAATACTTCGAAAGCGCCGGGCTGACCCTGATCGAGTGGGCCGATCGGGTCGCGCGTTGCCTTCCCCGGCAGCGGATCGAGATCCATGCCGAGGTGACCGGTCCCGAGTCCCGGCGATTCACGGTGGTGGACCTCGCCGGAGAGTACCAGACGGTCATCGATCAGCTTCGCCGACGACTGGCATAGCGCATCAATGTAGTAGGCACACGCCGTGTGCCGTCTTGCTTTTCGACCGCACGTCGCCTAAGATTGGGGCCGCAAGACGATTTGCAACAGGGGCAACGTCAAGGGACGCGAGGGAATAGCCCTTGCTTAGCACTTGTGGTCTCAGCCCCGAAGGGGCGCAACATATCAGCCCAGGGCAAGCGCAGCGCCGCCCTGGGTATCGGGGAACACGAATCGCTAGCCCTGAAAGGGCGAAACAGAGCTGTCCAGCCATCAAATGCCACAACGAGTGTCAAGACCCAGGGGAGGGTTAATTGCCCGCATGTATCGCCCTTTCAGGGCTTCTCTCAAAAAACAACCAAACCCAGGGCGGCGCTTGGCGGCTGACGCCGCCGCGCTTGCCCTGGGCTGATATGTTACGCCCCTTCGGGGCTGAACCATAGGATGCTTATACCTTCTCCCAAGCAGGTAAGTGTGATGGAGCCAACGGTCGACTGGGGGCCCGGCAAGGCGGAGATCCGCAAGCAGGCCAATGACAACCGCCGGCAGCAGCCCGACAAAGAGCGGCTGAGCGAGGCGATCTGCGCGATTTGCGTCGCTGCCGGAGTACGCGGCGGCAGGGACGGTGATGTTCTACGTCGACGTCCGCAGCGAGGTCCGCACGCGGCAGTTCCTGCCGACCGCGCTGGCCCAGGGCAAGCGGGTGGTGATTCCCTACTGTGTAGCCGACGAGCTGGAATTGTTCCGGCTGGAGTCGCTGGACGAGCTGGCGGTGGCCACCTTCGGCATCCTCGAGCCGAAACGCGATCTGCGAACGCTGCCGCAGAAACGGGTCGAGCCGGAAGCGCTGGACCTGGTGATGGTCCCCGGGGTGGCCTTCGACCGCCAGGGCGGACGCACCGGGCACGGCAAGGGCTACTACGATCGCTTGCTGGAGCGGGTCCGGCCTGACGCGCCCTTGATCGGCATCGCCTTCGAGTGCCAGATGTTTCCCGAGATCCCCATGCTGCCTCACGACATCCGCATGGACAAAGTGATCACCGAGCGGGCGATCTATCCCGGGCGCGGACGATCATGACCGCCGAGATTGACGATACCTACGCCGAGGCCTTCCGCAGCATCTATGCGGAGATCTTGATCACCGCCCGGGATCGCCGCTGGCTGGGCTACGCCGTCGAGGCGGCCACGGGCAACGCCTCCAGTACGATCCTCTGCGACTGCGAGGCGGGGCTGGACCGCTACGTCGGCCCGGGAGTCGTAACCGGCGTGGCCGCGGGGGCTAACCAGGCCCCGGCCTTCGCCACGCCCGACGGCCGGCCCGGAGCGGTGGTCCAGTTCCACGTGCCCCGTTTCCGCAAAGACCGGGTCGAGGCCCTGGGGCGGGTGCTCTTGGTGCGGGTGAGCCAGAACGTGCTCACCTGCCCGACCGCGGCCTGCTTCAATCTGTTGGATACCGAGAACGCCTTCGAGCTGGGCCGGAAGATCGCCTATTTCGGCGACGGCTACCAGTTCCAGGACCAACGCTTCGGCCGGCCGGTCTGGGTGGTGCCGATCCTCGGCGGGGAGTTCGTCTTGGACTGCCGTTTCGGCTACCGCGACGGGCTGATGGGCGGCAATCTCTGGCTGATGGGCGTCGACGAAGACGCGGCCCTGCTGGCCGCCGAGCGGGCCCAAGAGGCCGCCGCCGCTGTTTCGGGCGTGATCACGCCCTTTCCCGGCGGCGTCACCTCCAGCGGCTCGAAGGCCGGCAGCCGCTACAAGTTCTGCGTGGCCAGCACCTACGAGAAGTTCTGTCCCACACTCCGCCAACAGCTCGGGGCCGACTCCGCCGTCGCGCCGGGCGTCGGCTCGATCATGGAGATCATCCTCAACGGGCACGATCTGCCGGCAATCATCCGCGCCACCCAGGCGGCGATCGCCGCCGCCGTGGACACCCCGGGCCTGCTGAAGATCTCCGCCGGCAACTACGGGGGGCGACTTGGGAAGAGCTTCATCTATTTGAGGCCCGAGCGGCAACCGGCGTAGGTCCCCCTCTCCCTCCGGGAGAGGGCTGGGGTGAGGGGAACCTGCCAAAGACTTGGCAGTTCCCCGGTCGTCGTTGTCCAGGGGGCGGGTTCACGGAGGTGGTGGGATCGTTGGCGATTCCCCCTCACCCTACCCTCTCCCGGAGGGAGAGGGGAAGGGGAATTCGCATTCGCGCACCTTCTATTGCTGCACGCGGCACTGCGGCAGCGCCTTGCGGAACTTGGCGGCGCCGCGCCGGTGACCTTGGTCTGGCGGACATCGAGCGTCTTGAGGCCCTTCAAGGCTTGCAGAGTCGCCAGGCCGGCGTCGCTGATGCCGGTCGCTTTGAGCTCCAGGTTTTGCAACGATTCGAGCCCGACGAGATGCGCGAGGCCGGCGTCGGTGACCTGGGTCTCGTTGAGGATCAAGTCCGTAAGCTGCGACAAACCGGCGAGGCTTTCCAGGCCGGCGTCGGTGATCCGCGTGTGCCAGAGATCCAGGGACCGGAGATTGGGGAAGTTCTTCAAGGCAGGCATCGCGTTGTCGTCGACGTAGGTCTCGGCGAGGTCCAGTTTTTCCAGGTTTTCGAGCTTCTTCCAGCCCGCCATGCCCGTGCCGTTGATCGCCAGGGCGCGAAGACTCAGCCGCTTGAGGGAGGTCAGGCCGGCAAGCTTGGGCAGGCCGGCGTCGCCCACTTTGGCCCGCGTGAGATCCAGATCTTCCAGGTTGGAGAACCGCTTCACCGTGTCCAGTCCGGCGTCGGAGACGCTCGTGTCTTCCAGTGACAACTCCTTGAGCTTCGTGAGACCCGCGAGCTTCGCCAGGCCTTCGTCGGTCAAGGAGCTTTGCGCCCGAAACTTGAGGCTCTTGAGGTTCACCAGCTCTTTGATGGAATCCATGCCGTCGTCGCCAATCTGCGTGCATCCGCGGAGGTCGAGGAGCTTGAGCTTGGTGAGCTTGGTGAGATGGGCCAGGCCGGCGTCGCTCACCCGCGTGAAGAGAAGGTGCAACTGCTGGAGGTTGGGGAGCTTGGCGATCTGGACCATGCCCTCGTCCGTGAGGTTGCTGGAGCGGCGGAGGTTGATCGAGGTCAGCTTTTGGAGCTTGGCAAGCGGGACCAGGCCGGCGTCGGTAATGCCCGTGTTCTCCACGACGAGGACTTTCAAGCTGGTCAGCTCGCCCAAGGACGTCATCCCTTTGTCATCAATCTCGGCGCCCCAAACTTCCAGCTCCGCCAGGGCGGGCAGGGCCTTGAGCAGGGCCAGATCCGCGTTGGTCGTGGCACGCTCGAAGAGGTCCACCCCAACCACCTCCTTTCGGGCGTTGTAGGTGACTTTGCCGTCCAGCTCGTTGATCCTTTTCAGGGCGGCGGCGAGCGCCTTCGGGTCGGCTTGGGGCCTCGGGGAGGGAGAGGAGGACGTTTCGACGTCGGGAGCGGACGGCGACGCGGCCTTCGCGCCGCCGGATGTCGCCGACGGCCCCGGCACGCTGTTCGGTTGTGCGCAACCCAATACGCCGAGCAAGCTCAAAACGACCAGTACGACCAACGACCGCTTCATGGCAGATCTCTCCAGACAATCGTGCATGGTACTCGTAACGCTCCGCGTGACGGCCACCCTCGTACTCGTCACGCTCCGCGTGACGGCCGCCCTCGTACTCGTCACGCTCCGCGTGACGGCCGCCCTCACGCGGAGCGTGAGGAGTACGCGGCGCCCGCGGAACGGGACAGGGCTCTTTGCCTACCAGCGTAGCCGACCGGCGACGACCTGGCAAACCCTGCGGATGAAATTGTGGTGCAGGCGTCGCGCCTGCCGGGAGCATGCAGGCGGGACGCCTGCACCACAAGCTGGCGGGCTCAAGCCCACCCTACACTGGCCGTGAACGGATGCGATTCTAGGGTCTGGTCCCGCCAGGAGGAACTTGCGGGCCGCCGGGCGGGACGTTATGGTGACGTTAATGGGAAGACGGTTCCCGGGTAGTCCGTTACGCACAATGGAGTCAAGGAGTCCTTGTTATGCCGCAAAAGAGTAATCGTCGTCGCTTTCTGCAAACCACCGCGGTGGCAGGCATCGGGTTTTGGGTCGCGGGGGGCGTGAGGGTCGCCCAGAGCAAGTCGCCCAACGAGCGGGTCCGTTTTGCCTGCATCGGCATCAACGGCAAGGGGCAGAGCGATTCGGCCGACGCCGCCGGCCGGGGTGACGTGGTGGCCGTCTGCGATGTGGACAAGGGGACGCTGGCCCGCGCCGGCGCCGCTTTCCCGGCGCGAAGAAGTTCACCGACTTCCGCAAGCTGTTGGACGAGATGGGCGAGCGGATCGACGCTGTGACCGTGAGCACGCCCGATCACATCCACGCCCAGGCGGCGGTCAAGGCCATGAAGATGGGCAAGCACTGCTTCTGCCAGAAGCCGCTCACGCACGCCATCTTCGAGGCCCGGCGGATGGGCGAGATCGCCCGGGAAATGAAGGTCGCCACGCAGATGGGCAACCAGGGCACGGCGGAGACGGGACTCCGCCGCGCGGCGGCGATGATCAAGGCCGGCGCGCTGGGCACGGTCACGGAGGTCCACGTCTGGACCAACCGGCCCATCTGGCCGCAAGGCGGTCCCCGCCCCAAGAGCAAGCCCGCTCCCGCCACGCTCGACTGGGACCTTTGGCTCGGGCCGGCCCCCTATCGGCCCTACGCCGACGGCTACCATCCCTTCAGTTGGCGCGGCTACTGGGATTTCGGCACCGGCGCGCTGGGCGACATGGCCTGCCATACGGTGAACATGCCCTTCATGGGCCTGGATCTCCGCAATCCAACGTCCGTCCAGGCAGAGACCTCCGGCCACAACAAGGACACCTACCCCAGTTGGTCGAAGATCTCCTTCGAGTTCCCCGCCAACGAGCAGCGTCCGGCGGTGAAGTTCTTCTGGTACGACGGCGGCAAGAAGGTCTCGCTGGACCTGATCGAGGAGCTGCTGGAATCCAGGAACGGCAGGAAGGAGATCCCCGGCAGCGGCGCGTTGGTGGTCGGCGAGAAGGGCAAGCTCTTCTCTCCGGACGACTACGGCTCGCAGTACAAGGTGACCAAGGGGATCGACCACGAGATGAAGGTCGATTTCCGCCCCTCGCCCCAGGGCGGCCACTTCCAGGAATGGGTCGACGCCATCAAGGGCGGCCCGCAGTCGGTCTCCAACTTCCCCGATTACGCCGGCCCGTTGACCGAGACCATCCTCCTGGGCAACCTCGCCGTGGCGGCCGCCGCCGGCGGTCATGGCGACAAGGTCGAGTGGGACCCCGTCAACCTGAAGCCGAAGAACCTCCCGGAGTTGGAAGCGATCGTCAAGCCTCCCTATCGCTCCGGCTACGGCGTCTGAGAATCGGCCGGATTTCTGTAGGGAACGGCCTCCGTGCCGTTCCGGGAAGCAAGACAGACATTGATCCCGCTCCCGGAACGCCACCGAGGGCGTTCCCTACAGAGGCCGCTGAACATTTGCCGCGAGCGTCGATGGTTCAACCTCGACGCTCGCGGTGTTTCATGCATGCCATGCCGGCCCTCTCAACCCCGGCGGCCACGCCGGCTCTGTTAGCCGGCATTTCTCACCGGTTCTTCGTAGCATGGGCATTCTTGCCCGTGTTTTCTTCATCACACGGGCAAGAATGCCCATGCTACGTCCGCCGGAATCTCGTCGGCAATTCGGCTTCCCTCACCGTAACCGTTGACGGGGACTGTCCCGATTTTCGCGGCGCAAGGGGCGCTGCGGCGACAAGCCAGCCTGATCGCCGCGAAAATGGGACTGTCCCCTTCGGCAGTGCCAAGGGGACAGGTCCATGTTTTCGGCCTTACGTCCCGCGGCCAAATGCACTTCTTGGCCGAAAAATGGACCAGTCCCCGCCCGACCCGTGAACGGTTACCCCTCGCCACTTCCATCTTTTGGAGGGAGAGGGCACCGCCTTTGTCGCCACCGAGTTTGGGCATCGGTTTTGCATGATCGGGTTGCATGACTTCAGCGAACGATCCTGCTTTTTGGCGGGATGCGTTCGAGAAACCGTGCAACCATCCTAACGGAGGATCGTTATGAAAGAGTTATCCGACTTTCGTGTGGCCGTGCTGGCGACTGACGGCTTTGAGGAATCCGAGCTTACGGAACCCGTCAAGGCGCTTAAGGATGCGGGCGCGGAGGTGACCATCATCTCGCTCAAGGCGGGCGAAATCCAAGGATTCCATCACGGCACCAAGACGGGGAAGGTCAAGGTCGATCGCTCCATCAAGCGTGCCCGGGCCGAAGACTTCGACGCAGTCCAACTCCCCGGCGGGACCCTGAACGCCGACAAGATGAGGGCCGTGCCCGAAGTGAAATCGTTCCTGCGAGCCGTGCAAGACGCCGACAAACCGATTGCCGCCATCTGCCATGCCCCTTGGGAGCTGATCTCCGCCGGACTGGTCCGTGGGCGGACGTTGACCAGCTTCCACACCATCCAAGACGACATCCGCAACGCCGGAGGCAACTGGGTGGATGAGGAGGTCGTGGAAGACGGCAACTGGGTGACCAGCCGGCAGCCTGACGACCTGCCTGCTTTCAACCAGGCCATGCTACGACTGTTCTGCCAGTGCCTTGCGACCTCCCAGCAGTAGGGCTATGATAGGGGGATGGCCGAAAAGATCCGCGGTATTTTCACCCCCCACATCGTGCCCTTGGACGACCGCAGCCGGATCAACGAGCCGGAGCTTCGCCGCTACGTCGATTGGCTGATCGAAAAGGGGGTCGACGGGCTTTATCCCAACGGCTCCACCGGCGAGTTCATCCGCTTCACGCCCGAGGAACGGCGGCGGATCATCGAGATCGTCTGCCAGCAGGCGGCCGGCCGGGTTCCCGTGTTGGCCGGCGCCGCCGAGGCCAACGTCAACGAGACGCTCCGCGCCTGCGAGACCTATGCCGGCTTCGGCGCCCGGGCGGTGGCCATCGTCTCGCCCTTCTACTACAAGCTCAGCCCGGAGTCGGTCTACGCCTACTTCCAGACCATCGCCCGCCACAGTCCGATCGACGTCACGCTCTACAATATCCCCATGTTCGCCAGCCCGATCGACGTGCCGACCGTCCGCCGGCTGGCCGAGCTGGAACGGATTGTGGGCATCAAGGACTCCTCGGGCGACCTGGCCTTCATGATGCGCTTGATCGCCGCCGTGCGGCCGATGCGGCCGGACTTCTCCTTCCTGACCGGCTGGGAGGCGACGCTGGTGCCGATGTTGCTGGTCGGCTGCGACGGCGGGACCCATGCCACCAGCGGCGTCGTGCCCGAGCTGACCCACAAGCTCTACCGCCTGACCCTGGCCAGGCAGATCGACGAAGCGATGACGCTCCAGTACCGCCTGCTGGAGTTGTTCGACACCATGGTCCTTTCCGCCGACTTTCCCGAGGGTTTCCGCGCGGCCGTCGAGCTTCGCGGCTTCAACATGGGCCAGAGCCGGCAGCCGCTGAGCGACGCCCAGCGGATCGACCGGGCCGCCCTATCGCGGGTGCTGCAGTGCATCCTGGCCGACTTCGGCTTCGTCGAAGCGCCCTCCGAAGGCTGTCCGCCGCGGACCGGCCAGGTCCAGCAGGACCGCGTCAACCAGATCGCCGCCAGCGTAATCGAGGTGCTCCGGGAGCGCGGTCTTGGGCCTTAGGTCTTGGGCCTTTGTCGGTTGTGGTGCAGGCGTCCCGCCTGCCTTTTTCGGAGCAGGCGAGACGCCTGCACCACAAGAGCACTGCCAAGGGGACAGGTGCATGTTGGTATAATTGCTTTTGTGCTCCGCCCTGCGATCTTCCCTTTCTGAAAGACGAATTCATGAACCGCGAAACAATCCAAGAGCTCTTGCAGCACCGGCCTTTCGAGCCGTTCACGATTCACTTGACCAACGGGGAGTCGCTCCAGGTCCGCCATCCCGAAATGGCCATGCTGTTGAAAACGAAGGTCATCGTCGGCGACCCCGAAAACGACCGATCTTGGATTTGCTCGCTGTTGCACATTGCAACCATCGAAACTCCCCAAAACGCCTAAGGGGCGCCATGCCACTTGCCGAAGCCGGTGAAACGCCGGGTGTTGGGGCTTCCTACGCTCGACGCACCCTGCCTTCTACGGCAGTTCCTTGATGCGGATGTTGCGGAACCAGACCTTCATTGGCGGGCCGGCGTGGAGCTGCAAAGCAATGATCCCTTCGGTGGCGCCTCGCTTGGGGTCCTTCTCCGTGTAGCGGACCGTGACGTGGCCGTTCAGGGCCAGCGTGAGGTTTGGACCGTCGCAGGTGATGGTGTACTCGACCCACCGGCCGGGCTTGAAAATCTTCTTGACTTCCTCCACGTTGGCCTGGACGAGCGTCCCCCGCCCGCCCTCTTCGTAAAGGTTGCCGGTGTAATGGTCATCGGCGATGTCGGGCTGGTAGCCGTGGACCACGTACTCGGGCAACAGCTTGCTGCGGACCTGGATGCCCGAGTTGTGGTTGCGAAGCTTGAACTCCGCCTTGAGGATGAAGTTCTTGTAACTCTTGGTGGTCGCCAGGAAGGTGTTGTGGGGGGCCGGGTTCTTTTCGGTGGTCCAGCCGGCGATGGCCCCGTCCTCGACGCTCCAGAAGCGGGGGTCACCAACCCAGCCGTTAAGTGTCTTGCCGTCGAACAACGGCTTGAAGCCTGCTTCATCCGCCGCTCGGGCGAGGGAGGTCAAAGCTAAGGCAGCAGCCAGGCAGGAAAGTGAGAGGATGGTACGCATGGTGCAGGACTCCAAGGGAGGTAGGTCCCGCTTGCCGAGCGGGACTGGCGAAACGACAACGTCTGCTCGTCACTCAAGTCCCTTCCGGCAGAAGGGACCTACTGGGAACGGCTCCCATGTCCCTCTGGTATAGTGGCTCGCGCGGTGGTTGGCAAGTGGGCAGCTCTAAGTAGCAGGCACACTCCGTGTGCCGTCCGCTGTTTCCGCCACAAGGGGCGGACGGCACACGGAGTGTGCCTGCTACTTGACAAACCGTGAACGGTTACCATTCGTCGAGCGGGACATCCGAAGTCCTGCCGGCAAGCAGAACCTACTGGCATTAAACTCAAACGGGGTATGTTACTATAACCTGTTCAGTCGCCAAGGCCCTAGTCCGAAGACCGTCGGATCGGATACGATTCAGAGGAGACCTGGAGTTGATCTTGCAACCACAACCGGGCCGACACGGCCCGGCTCGGATGGCTGCCCTCGTCCGGCTCCGTAGGAAGCATGATGACTGATGCCAAGCAAACCTTCGACCCGTTCCATGCCCGTGACTCGTTCGATACCGGCTCCGGCGAGGCGTGGCTGTACCGTCTGACGAGGCTCGAAGATGCCGGGCTGACGCGGATCTCGGCCCTGCCCTTCTCGATCCGGCTGTTGCTGGAGTCGGTGTTGCGGAACTGCGACGGGTATGAGGTCACCGAGGCCGACGTCCATAAGCTGGCCCAATGGAAGGCCGACGCCGTGGCCCGGCTGGAGATCCCCTTCAAACCGGCCCGGGTGTTGCTCCAGGACTTCACCGGCGTGCCGTGCGTGGTCGACCTAGCCGCGATGCGCAGCGCCATCGCCCGGCTGGGCGGCAAGCCGGCGAAGATCAACCCGCTGATTCCCGTGGACCTGGTGATCGACCACTCGGTGCAGGTCGATCATTTCGGCTCGCCGGATGCCCTGACGAACAACGTCGGGCTGGAGTTTCTGCGGAACCGCGAGCGGTACGAGTTCCTCAAGTGGGGCCAGAAGGCCCTGGACAACTTCCGCGTTGTTCCGCCGTCGGTGGGGATCGTTCACCAGGTGAACCTGGAGTTTCTGGCCAAGGGGGTCTTCCTCCGCCAGGAGCGGGACGGGCCGCTGGCCCTGCCCGACACCTTGGTAGGCACCGACAGCCACACCACGATGATCAACGGGCTGGGCGTGCTCGGCTGGGGCGTGGGCGGGATCGAGGCCGAGGCGGTGATGCTCGGCCAGCCGCTCTATATGCTCATGCCCGACGTGATCGGCTTCGAGCTCTCCGGCAAGCTGCCGCCCGGGGCGACGGCCACGGACCTGGTGCTCACCGTCACGCAGATCCTCCGCCGGGAGGGCGTGGTCGGCAAGTTCGTCGAATTTTTCGGGCCCGGCGTCTCGTCGATGACCGTGGCCGACCGGGCCACCATCGCCAACATGTCGCCCGAGTACGGGGCCACCATGGGCTTCTTCCCCGTCGATCAGCGAACGCTCGACTACTTGCACCAGACCGGCCGGACCGAGGCGGAAGTGCAGTTGGTCGAGCGGTATGCCAAGCAGCAGCAGCTTTTCCGCACCGACGAAGGTCCCACGCCCTGCTATACCAAGGTGCTGCGACTCGACCTGGGCACGATCGAGCCCAGCCTGGCCGGTCCCAAGCGTCCGCAGGACCGCGTGCCTCTGCGGGCCATGAAAGCCGCGTTCCGCAAGGCGTTGGCGGCCCCGGTGAGCGAGCGGGGCTTCGCCCTGAGCCCAAGCGAAGCCCGGCGGACGGCCAACGTGGTCACCGACGGCCACGTCGAGCTGATCGGTCACGGCACGGTGGTGATCGCGGCCATCACCAGTTGCACCAACACCAGCAACCCCAGCGTGATGCTCGGGGCCGGACTACTGGCGCAAAAGGCGGTTCAGCGTGGACTGACGGTCAAGCCCTACGTGAAGACCAGCCTGGCGCCCGGCTCGCGGGTCGTGACCGACTACCTGGAGCGATCCGGGCTGGACAAGCCGCTGGACGCCCTCGGGTTCCAGATCGTGGGTTACGGCTGCACGACCTGCATCGGCAACAGCGGCCCGCTGCCGGAGCCGGTGGCCGCCGCGGTGGTCGAGGGCAACCTGGTGGCGGCGGCCGTACTCAGCGGCAACCGCAACTTCGAGGGCCGGATTCATCCGCTGGTGAAGGCCAACTACCTGGCCAGCCCGCCGCTGGTCGTGGCCTACGCCCTGGCCGGCACCACGGACATCGATCTGGCCAACGAGCCCTTGGGCGTGGGCTCCGACGGACAGCCGGTCTACCTCCGCGAGATCTGGCCTACGGACGCGGAGGTCGAGGAGGCCATCCAACACGCCGTCCGGCCGGAGATGTTCCGCCAGCGTTACGCCAGCGTGATCGGCGCCAATCCGCAGTGGAACGAGCTGCCCGCCCCGGAAGGCGAGCTCTACCAGTGGAATCCGCAGAGCTCGTACATCCAGGAGCCGCCGTTTCTGCTGGACCTGGCGGCCGAGCCGGGGCCCATCCGTCCGATCCGCGGCGCCCGGGTGCTGTTGGCGCTGGGCGACTCGGTGACCACGGACCACATCTCGCCGGCCGGCCCGATCGCCTCGACCAGTCCCGCGGGCAAGTACCTTCAATCGCTGGGGGTCAAGCCGGCGGACTTCAACAGTTACGGCTCGCGGCGCGGCAACGACCGCGTGATGACGCGGGGCACCTTCGCCAATATCCGCATCCGCAACCAGGTGGCCCCGGGGACCGAAGGCGGCGTCACCCGCCACTTGCCCGACGGCGCGCTGATGACGGTCTACGACGCCGCCGTGCGTTATCAGGAGGAAGGCGTGCCCTTGGTGGTCCTGGCCGGCGCCGAGTACGGCAGCGGCAGCAGCCGCGACTGGGCCGCCAAGGGAACCTACCTGCTGGGCATCCGGGCGGTGATCGCCGCGAGCTTCGAGCGAATCCACCGCAGCAACCTGGTGGGCATGGGCGTGCTGCCCCTGGAGCTTCCCGCCGGGACCACCTGGAAGTCGCTGGGCCTGACCGGCGAGGAGATCTTCGACTTGCCCGATCTTGACGACTCCCTCCAGCCCGGCGGCGACCTGGCCGTCGTGGCCGGCGGCCCCAGCGGTTCCACGATCTCCTTCACCGCGAGGGTCCGCATCGATACGCCCGTCGAGTTGGAGTATTACCGCAACGGCGGCATTTTGCAGACCGTGTTGCGCAAGCTGCTGAAGGAAGCGTAGCGCTTCGCTCGAGTCTCCCTCTCCCTTCGGGAAAGGCTCGGGTGAGCACCAGCCGCCGACCACGTCATCACTGCGGGATACTGACCGGCAAACCGTCGTTGCGGTTGCCCAGCCGGCGGTACTGCTCGGAGTCGATGCCCTCGGTGAGGAAGTGGACCGAGCCGTCGGCGAAGAGGAACTGTGCCCCGCCGGGATGGCTGCTGGCGAACGACAAGTCCGAATCGGCAAGAGTCTTGTTGTAGTTGATCGTGTAATCGGGGGGTCCGCCCGAGGTGGTCACTCCACCGGCAAACCGCAGGCAGGAGCCGAAATTGCCGTCGCACGCGGTTTTGTTGCTGCCCGGAGAGTTGGGGTCCGTGGTCGGGTTGCCGCCGGCCCAGATGGGGAACTGCCGCTGCGAATTGTCCATCACCGTGACGTTCAACGAGGTCGTGGCTTCGCCCACGGCGATCGTATTGCTCGTGCCGTCGCGGATGTCCGCGATCGACACGACCCAGACGTTGTTTTTGTCGTTGGACAAGACGAGGACCCCGTTCATCGCCGAGCCCGGCTGCGATCCGCAGCTACCGAGAATGGGGGGATTGAACGGCTGGGGGTTGGGCGTGGCAGGGGCCGAACTGGTGGCGGCGGTCATGGTGCTGTCGCTCGAATTGCCGATCGAGCCCAGGTAATTGCTCTTGCCGTAGCCGTCCTTGCTGGTCTTCGCCAGGACATCCGAAGGACAGAGGAAGACGGCAAGAGTGTACTTGGCATAGGAGCTCATATTCTGGTCGACCTGCACGACGCTGGTCAACCCGGTGATGTCGGTGGCGCTGGAGACTCCACCTTTGTCCTGCCGGCATGATCGCACCGCCCTTGGGCCAGAGGCCGATCGGGGCAGCGATGGCCTGCTGGTAAAGGGGCACCTGATCGAGGTGGGGCAGCAGGTAAGTGCCCCAGCCGATGTCGTTGGTGTTCTCGCCGACCTCGCCCGGCGGGAAGTTGCCCAACGCCGCATGGAAGTCGTGCAACGCCAGACCAATCTGCTTGAGATTGTTCTGGCACTGGCTGCGCCGGGCCGCTTCCCGGGCCATTTGCACGGCCGGCAGGAGCAACGCCATCAAGATCCCGATGATCGTGATGACCACCAGTAGCTCGACCAACGTGAAACCCTTCTTCCTGGTCATAAGACCATCTCCTTCGACAGCGCGACCCAAATGAGGCCCCGCTTTCTCTTGCGCGTCAGAACGGCGCCGAGCCCATCACAAAAAGACCCCACCTACCCCCCCACCCGGATCTTACGCCCACGCGGAATCCCTGTCAAGCTGCGCGAGCACTAACTCCTATTCTCGGCCACCAGCAGCCGGGAAAGCGTCTGCGCCAGCGTGTCCAACGAGCGGCGATCGGGCAACGTCACGGTCAAACGCGGCCGGCCTGAGGGGTCCTCCTCGATGCACTCGGCCAGACGGTGGCGGACCTGGGTGACGAGGTTCTCCGGAGGCGGGGCCGCCGGACCCTGCGCTACCAGCTCGCCGAGGAATTGGAACACGGCGCCCAACAGCTCGCCGCCCGCGGCGGCCACGCGGTCGCGATGCTCGCGGAATTGTTCGGACTGGCGGTTGGCCTCTTCCCGGCGGCTGACGTTGACCGGGGCCTCGGGCTGGGCGCCGAGGAGGACCTCCAACCGCCGCCGCAGCTCTTCGACCCCGCTGGCGAAGTCGACCTGGGTCACCTCCGATTCCGCATCCAGCGCCGCCAGGGCCAGGTCGTGCTTGGCGGAAAGCGTAGCAAGCAGGTTTTCCTCGATGGTCTCCTCGGTGACCAGCACGTAAACCTGGACGGGCCGCTGCTGGCCCATGCGGTGCGCCCGGCCGATCCGCTGTTCGAGCACGGCCGGGTTCCAGGGCAAGTCGACGTTGATCACCGTGTTGGCCGCCTGGAGGTTCAGGCCCGTCGAGCCGGCGTTGGTGGTGATGAACAGCCGGCAGCGAGGGTCCGCGCAGAAGCGGTTGACAATCTGTTGTCGCTCTTTCTGGGGCACGGAGCCGTCCAGCCGCGCGTAGTCCAGGCCGCGGCGGGCCAGCAGGGGCTCGATCCGGTCGAGCATCGTGGTCCACTCGGAGAAGAGCAGCGCCTTGCAGTCCGGCCCGTCGAACAGCCCGTCCAGGAGTTCTCCCAGGTACTCCAGCTTGCTGGAATAACCCGGCGGCTGCTTGTCCACCAGGAAGGTGCCGTCGGCCGCCATGCGGCACATCAACAGCGCCTTTTGCAGCCGCAGCAGGTCCATCTCGCTGATGTAGGGTTTGCGGGTGATCTGCGAGACGATCCGCATGTTTGTCCCATGCAGCTCCAACTGCTCGTCGGTGGGCGGGATGCGGACGATCTCCGTGCTCCGCGGCGGGAGCTGCTGCAGCACCGACTCGCGGGTGCGGCGGCGGAGGATCGGACGGAGGTTCTCCCGCAGCAGGTCGAGGTTCTTGTAGCCCAGCACCTTTCCCTTCTCGTCGACCACGCGGTGGCGGTGGAAGAAGCGGAAGGCCGGGGGCAGCCGCCGGTCGTCGACGAACTGCACCACGGAATAGAGATCGTCGAGCCGGTTCTCCAGCGGCGTGCCGGAAAGCACCAGGGCGAAGGGCGACTTGAGCCCCTTGATCACCCGGGCGGTCTTCGACTGCCAGTTCTTGATTCGCTGCCCTTCGTCGAGAATGATCAGGTCCCAGCGGGTCCGCTCGATGGCCAGGATGTCGCGGAGCACCTGCTCGTAGTTGCAGACGGTGAAGAAGCAGTCGCTTTCATACTGGTCGGCCCGCTGGGCGGCGCTGCCCACGACCAGTTGCACGCTGCGGTCGCAGAAGCGGTGGATTTCGCTCCGCCACTGCGATTTCAGCGAGGCGGGGCAGACCACCAGCACGCGGCGGATGCCGGCCTCGCGGGCCAAGAGCTCGGCCGTGCCCACGCCCTGGATGGTCTTGCCCAGGCCCATATCGTCGGCCAGGATCGCCCGGCCCGTGCCCGCGGCAAAGGCCACGCCCTCGACCTGGTAGGGCAACAGCTCGACCTTCAGAAGCTCCTTGCGCAAGGGGTGCTTGTGCGGGTCCTTCTGCATTTCCGCCGTCCGCTCGGCCAGGTGCTGCTGGAAAAGACGCCGCTGGATCAACTCCTCGGCGTCGGGGTAGACCTTGACCTCGTGCCCCAGCCGCTGCAGCCGGCCCACGCACTCGACCAGCCGTCGCACGTCGCCGATCGGTCCGGCGGTCAGATCGCCCGCCGCCTTGAGCATCTCGGGCGCCGGCCGGTCGGGCAGCCGCAGGTGGAGATCCAACTCCTCGCCGTAAAGCACGTGGACGAACGTCTCCCGGTTGCGGTAGGGCTTTTGCCGCACGGCGGCCGGGAATCGGCTCCGCACGCGGTCCATCACGTAGAGCACGTGCTTGCAGGTGCCCAGGGTGTTGGTGCGGAAATCGGGACAGGAGCAATACGACTGGCCGCGGTCCTCGCCGCGCAGCGCCACGCGGTAGGTCTTGCCGGACAGGGCGCTGGTGACCGTGTAGTCGGTCCAGGGAGCAGCCGGATCGGCGGAGCGGAGACGGAACTTTTCGGTCTGCGCCCGTTCCTGCCGCTCGCGAAGGGCCGCCTCGATGAGCTCCGATTCGCTGAGGTTCTCCAGGGGCACGCTTTCGTCGGGCGGAGCGGCCAGGCCCAGCGCCGTCTTCTCCTCCAGGATCAGCGACACCGCGGCGCCGACGTGCCGGCAGATCGTCGCGCAGGCGGTGCAGTTGAAGCGGAGCCGCTGGCGGGCCGCCGCCATGGTGGTGATGGTCACCACGGCACCGTTTTTGCCGCGCTGGCACGCGGGGAACTTCACGCGAAACAGATCGCCGCGAAGATACACGTCGCGGTCCAGATCGACCTCCTCGCAGCCCGATCCCTGGCGGATCAGCTCCGCCCCTTGCGGCCCGAGGAGTTTACATGCCTGAAGGTAGGTGAGCCGGGAGAGCCGATCCTTGAGCGTGAGATGCTTGCTTTCCTTGGTCTTCATGCGGGGGCCTCCTTACCTTGGATCAGATGGTAGTAATTCTCACGTTCAGGCAGCGACGTGTCAATTGGGGCGTGCGGCAAGATTTCCGAGCAAGTAGAACAGGCTTCCAGCCTGTTGATGGGCTACACAGTAGGGTGGGACAAGGCCGCCGTGCGGCCGCCGGCCCACCAAGCGGACATGGTGGGCCGGCGCTCGCTCGCGCGAGCTTGTCCCACCCTACTCGTCCTTACCAGTTCTCCATGAGCAACTCGAAGTAGGCTTGCGGGTGAGCACAGGCGGGGCAGGCGGCGGGGGCTTCCGGGCCTTCATGCACATAGCCGCAGTTCAGGCACCGCCAGCGAACCGGTTGGCTGCGGCGGAAGACCCGGCCAGCCTCGACATTCGCCAGCAGTCCGCGGTAACGGCGGTCGTGCTGCTTCTCGGCCACGGAGATCATGTCGAAGATCGACGCCACGGCCTTGAAACCCTCTTCCCGCGCCACGCCGGCGAATCCCGGATACAACTGCGACCACTCATGCCGCTCCCCGTCGGCGGCCGCCAGCAGGTTCTGGGCCGTGGTGCCGACGATCCCCGCCGGGAACGCACAGTCGATCCGCACCTCGCCGCCCTGGAGCAGCTTGAAGAACCGCTTGGCGTGCTCCTTCTCCTGGTTGGCCGTCTCCTCAAACACCTGGGAGATCTGCACGTAGCCGTCGTTGCGGGCCTGGCTGGCAAAAAACGTGTAGCGATTGCGGGCCTGCGACTCGCCGGCAAACGCCATCATCAAGTTCCGTTCGGTTTGCGATCCGATCAAGTCCATCGAAAGCACCTTTCTCTACCTGGAAACCGCCCCCCACAAGAGATGGCAAGCCATTATCAGAGACGCTTCTCCCTATCCTGTCAAGAGGGCCGCCGACGAACTTGACCACCCGGCAGACGCCGGCTCTAATTCTAGGGTGGGGTGCCTGGGATGAGCGCGACGATAAGGAGAATCTCAGACTGTAAATGCCACCGCCGGCTGCCGCTGGAGCGAGTAACCGTTCACGGGCCGCGTTATAGTAGCAGGCACACTCCGTGTGCCGTCCGCGTTGTCATCTGTCCGCTTGAGCGGACGGCACACGGAGTGTGCCTGCTACTTTCCAGGCCGTGAACCGTTACGTGGAGCCATGATTGGCGGCTAGAGGCGTCCGCCCCCAAGGCGTGCCGATTTTTTCCCGTTTCCGCCCGGCCGACTGAGCCGGCCGGGCGGACACGGGAAGAAATCGGGCGTGGTCGTTACGGTGTTTCTAGCCGCCAATCATCGCCCCACGGGGATAAACCCCGTGGTGGCGTTTACAGCTTGAGGAGAACCAAGATGACCGTTTCCAATTGGACTGAAGCCGATTCCAACTGAGTACAGGAGATTTGGTCGGAATATCAGCAGCACCATGACGTGTCGGAAAAAGTGAGGCAGACCGCCGGCATTGACCCGGTTAGCGGCCGCGTCTGGTTCGGCGACTCAATGCAAGACGTGGTCGCTCAACAAGACGCTGCCGGCGCCGTAGCCCCCTTGTTCTTTGTCCGGGTGGGGTACGAAACCTACTATCGAAAGGGAGGTCGCCGTTGATCGAGGGCATCGTTTCGGAAGTCGGTGTCCCAGCCGCGTGGCGGAAGTCGTGAGACTTCCGGTCGATTGAGGGGATCGTTTCCGAAGATGGTGTCCCCGTGATCGAACTGGACGCCGGGGGTCAACGCTGGCAGGCCATTATCGACACAGGATTCAACGGCGAACTGGAAGTGCCCGAGCGACTACGATCGCGTCTCAACGCGCGGTTCATCTACGCCCCGTTGCGACTCGCCCGCCATCCTGTCAAGAGGGCCGGATCATTTTTTGCAATCGGCCTCGAAGTTTCTTGATACTCATCGCGGGGACTTCGCGATGCAGCATCGCGTGACAGTTCGGGCATACCGGACGCAAGTCCCGTACCGGATCGACCTCGTATTCCTCCCCTATCGTTGCCAAGTCCTTTAGATGATGAACGTGAGTGAACCCTTTTCCAAGTTCACCGTATACCTCGCCGAAGTCGAATCCGCACACTGCGCATGCCGTCCCGTACTCGGCGATACAGACCCTTCGTGCCTCGGCGTTGCGCTCGTAGGCGTTCACCGTGATCCGCGTCGTCGCGCCTTCCTTGTAGATCACGCCCGGGCTGACCTCATCGGATGATCGGTATTCATCGCGAGCCTCTTCTTCCGTCTCTGTCTGGTCACTTGGTTGGTCACGCTGCGGGGCCTTTTTCAAGAACTGCAAGAGATCGCCAAGCGGCTTGCCGAGAGCCTTAAAGTCAATTTCCTTAGCCTTGAATCGCACAGGAAGAATGAACCAGCCGTGACACGAGTTCTTTTCCGGCTTCCCCGTAGGATCGAAGTCGTCGCAAGGGAGGAAGTCGCTGGAAGCCTTCAGGTATCGGTGCAAGGCGCGGCGGTCGCCTTTTGACCAAACCGTGATTTCGAGAAACTCGAAATCGTCAGAGTCATTGCGACAAAAGCGGGGATTCAGCAATGGGTATTGGCTGGTCTTCGTTGGATAGACGCGCAGCGTCGTCTCGCGGGCAGGCTTTGTTCTGACGTAGAAACCGATGATGTCACGTAGGAAGTCCTCAAGCTGCCGGAGCGCCAGATGACAGGCATCGGAGTTGTCGGCGTACAAATCGTCCGGTGCGCCTTTTATCCGTCGGACGGGCATTGTATATCTCCAAACTACGTGGAAATGGGGTAGAACAAGTAACATCCTACCGCTCCACACCGGCACCTTGCAATAGGCCATCCCAAACCACTAGTCGGAGAAAGGTGTCAGAAACCATTATCCCCTCTCCCTCGCCCCCCCTCGATTGCAAACCAATGGTTCGTGACACCTTTTCCTGTGCTTAACCTGGCAACCGGAGCCCATTGTTCCTGAGAAGCTCGATGATCTTTGCGCCAGGTCGGGCCTTCTCAAAATCAATAAGCGGCCTGATTTCGCTGCCCCTGACTTGGGCGGCCATCTCCCGCTCCGAACAAAGTTTTTGGTAGATGTCGATCGCAATATTGAGACCAGTGCATCTTGAAACGCCCGACGCTCTCCCGCTGGGCCTTCACATCTCCAAAGCCAATTCGCTTCGTGTCTTCGTATGCGGCCTGCGCCGAATGGAAGACGATTGGATCGAAGTCGCAGTATTCAGCCAAATACGGCTCAGAAACCTGACGGAAGAAGAACCATGTAAAGACGCGCGGGAAATGGGCGAAGCGCGCGTGCGCGTTGTGCGCTTCACCCTTCATTTCATCCAGACCGACCCTCAACTGCTTGCTCCAATCATTCCAGTATGGGGCCATGTCCAGGCCGTAGGCCTCCATCCTGCGGAATATCTCAGGGTGCTGTAGTTCATTCGAGAGGATCTCCTGAACGGGATTGGGCAGCCTGGCTGCGACTTTGTGGTATCCCTCTTCCACCAAGATTCCGTGGAGCAATTCGTGGACGGCGGCGTGGTGGGCGTTGGGTGAGTATTCGTCGATGAAAATGTGGATCGCGCTGCTCCAAGCGCAGTAGAAGCTTCGGCGGATGGCGGGGACCAGAGAGCGCGAGTGGAGGGCAATCGTCCGCGAGGTCAACCTCTTCAGGTCCCGATACGCGGCAGCGACAGGCCCGTTCCCGAGATAGCCGTTCCAATTCAGGCGGGGGATATCGAGGGGCCCCAATTTCTTCTCCTGTCAATTCCGTTTCGTCGACGGCCATTTTATGCCGCTCTGCCCCGCCCTGCGATATCGGACATCGTCAGAACAGCAAAGGCTGCCCCCCTAATAGGCACCGGGCATGAGATCCGACGAATTAATGCGCCGAGAAAGGGGGACAGGAACCATTATTCCCACTGAGTGACATAACGACACGCCGTCCAAGGACGTTCTGCCTCTCTCGCTGTCAATAATGGCTGCTGGCATCCTTTTCATCCCAGCCAAGTAGGTCAGGCACCCCGTGCCTGACGACCGGCGAAGCGAGCAGGCGTTGCCACGCGGCGGAGATGACTTGCGAGGGAGGGATCTGCGTGCTTTTCGCCTTTTTCGAGCAAGGCGGTTGCAAAGGTCGCGTTTCTTGAGACCAGGGCGAGAGGATCGAGGAGCGGAAAGAGGATCTGGCGACAAAATCGGCACCCGGGAAAAGATATGCGGCCCCCAAAAGGTCCCCGGGGGACGCGAAAGTACGCCAAGAAGTGTCGCTCCGGGGGGACAGGTGCGCGAAAAGTTGCGCGCGGGGGGTACACGTGCTGCTTTTCTTGTCGGCCCGTTTTGCGCCGTGCGCCAAATCGTGTCGCGCCCGCGGTGACATCCGGCCGGTGGTCGGCGCGGCTGACTGCCTCTATGGTAACACTCGCAAAACGGGCGCTTTGACCCTACCTATTATCCATCAGTAGTTTGCGCCGCCCAGAGCAGGCGGCGGAGAGCATCGCTGCGCCACCCGGATGGGGCCCGCGGGGAAAAAAACGGGAAGACGTGCTACAAAAATTTCGCCCTCTGGCGCAGTCGTAGATTCCCCCCACCCCGGCCCTCTCCCGCAGAGCCCCCCATTTTTCGGGCGAATTCTTGTGGTGGGGCTCGCTGCGCCCGACCCAGCCTACTCCCTCATTCTTTCCCCGCCGCCTGCCAGAACGACCGCCAATACGCCTCGTCGGTCTGGAAGACGTTGATCAGGTCCTTTGCCGCGTCGAATGAAGCCGGCAGGATGCCGAAACGCTTCATTTCGCGGATGTATTGCGGGTTGGGCTTGAAACCGGGGCTCCCGTAGCGCGGCGAGGCATCCAGCTCGGCCTTGCCCTGGGCGATCGTCGCCAGCAGGGCCTGGTAATCCGGGTCGCGGGTGTCCTTGAAGATCGCGCCGCAGCTTTCGTATCCGCCCGCGGCATGGGCCAGCGGGCCGAGGAGGAGCGGCGACAACTCCGGCCGGGTGAAATCCAGGAGCACATTGACGCTGAACTTCGCTAGAGGGTCGTTGTCCAGGATCACCCGCTCGAAGACGCCCTTGGGCCGCTTTAGGCCGCGGGCGTCGTTGGACTTGGGCTGGAAGGGCAAGGGCCGGCCCTGGCCGCTACTCGGCTGTCCCAGGGCATGACACTGGCCGCAGCGCCGTCGCCAACAACGCGCCGTTCTCGTGGAAAACCCGGCCCGTGACGCGATCGGCCAGCTCCTGGTCGTGCTGGTTTCGCAGGGCCGCATAGCTGCCGGCATAGGGCGCGGCGGATTCGATCCAGAGCCAGACCGTGCGCCACTCGTGCGGCGTGACCTTGACCTGGTAGTGGCTCTCGTCGAGCATCTTCAACAACGGGCTGGCGGAGCTGCCCACCGTGCGGGGCGGGGAGTTGCCCAGGCCGTTGCGGCCGTCGGCCACCTGGCGATGGACGAAGAGACTATAGAAGCTCTGCGAGAAGCTCGGTCCCAGGTCGCCGGCAAGCGAAATGCCGCCGTCCCGCCGCCGGGGATTGTGACACTCCAGGCAGTGCCGGTCGAGGATCGGCTGGATGTCGCGCTGGAAATCCAGCACGTCGGGAAAGCCGGCAAAGGGCTCGATGCGGCGGGGCCGGCGCCGCAAGGCCTCCAGGTCGCCCGGCCGGATCGCCGCCGGCGCGTCACAGCGCGGCTCGTGGCAGCCTACGCAGCCGGCCGTCTCCCCGGGCATCAGGCTGGTGAAGCTGTGCATCCGCTTGACCGACAGATCCTTGTCGTCCAGGGCCACGAAGAACAGCGGCCGGCCGGCGGGCGCCTCGAAGAAGGCCGAGCCGTCCTCCTCGACGGGCACGGTTCCCAGCACCCGCTCCAGCGTGAAGGTGCCCAGGAAGGAGACCAGGTCCGGGCCGCCGCTGAAGTTGACCTGCTTGGGCAGGATCTCCAGGACCAGGAGCTTCTTCACGTCGCCGCGGCGGACGCCCTGGAGGTTGCGGCCGCGGTAGACGTCGGCCAGCAGGAAGCGGCCCGTTTCCCGGCCCGCCTCCGTCCGCGACGGGATCACCCTCTCCCGCGGCCGGGCCAACAGCGGGCGGGGCTCCTGCAACTCGCCTTCGCCGTCCCACTTGTAGAGCACTTGCGTCTGGCCGCCGCCGTCCATGAAAAGGATCTGCTTGCCGCGGGCGACGAGGAAGGCATCGGCCGAGAGCGGATAGGGATCCTTGACCAGCGGCCCCTTGTGCAGCGCGCGGGCCGACGAGCGATCGTCCGGGCCCGACTTGGGCGAGACGAGCGTGACGATTCCCTGGTGGCTGTTGACGCCGTGGCCGGGCGAGAAAGAGGCCACCACCAGGTCCGTGCCCGGCACCGGCCGGGCGTCGATCATCACGGTTCCCGGGTGCAGGTTGCCGTAGAAGACCGCCGGGCCGGTGCCGTCGGGGTTGATCGTCCAGAGGTGGTGGAACTCCACCTGGCTGCGGTCGACGTATTCCCAGCGGGTGTAGAGGATGCGGCCGTCGGGGAGCACGGCGGGCGTGTTGTCGTGCTCGGCGTTGTACGAGATCCGCTCGAGGCCGCCGCCGTCGGCGTCGCAGCGGTAGAGCACGCCCACTTGGGTCATCCAGCAGTTGACCCAGCAACGGCAGCGGGTGGAAACGAAGACGATCCCACCGTCGGGCAGGTAGGCCGGCTCGTAGTCGTCGAACTCGCCGGAGGTGATCTGCCGCAGGCCGCTCTGATCGACGTTGATCTCGTAGAGGTGGTAGTGATCGGTGCCCGAGGGGCGGTAGGAAAAGAGGATTTTACCGGCGTCGTAATGGACCTGGGGGTCGCGGACCGATCCGCCCGGGTCGTCGAGCAAGAGCGTGACCTTTCCCGACGGCAGGTCCAAGAGGACCAGCTTGCCCGCGTCGGGCCGGCCGTTGCCGGCGTAGGCCTTGTGCTGATCGTTGTCACAGTAATAGCCGATGTTGGCGTACCAGTGCGGATCTTCGTAGCCCAGCCGGACCGCGAAGACCAGCCGATCGACTGCCGGCGCCGGGCCGGCCCATTTCCCTACGGCGACGGCCAGGTCCGGGCCAAGCCACCAACACAGCAGGAAAACCAACGGCAACAAGCGGCGGCGGTTCATGTTGTTCTGTTCCTCCTCGTCGTGCCGGGTGGGATGGAAGGGAGGGCCTGCACGGCGGCAGGCCATCAGACAGGGGGGATTGACGCGAGCGCCTGTTCCAGGAGCTCTCGGGTTCCGTGCAGGTCGGACCAATGATGGAGGTAGTTCCAATCGAGCCGGTCGCCACGGACGGCGATGATTCCGCGAACGTCGTCAAAGTCTTTGGCGCGTCTGGCGCTCTTGAACCAACGGAGTTTGGTGATGACCACGTCCTCGGCCGTAGGCATGGTGGCCGCCGCGCGGTGCCCGGGAAGCTCCACTTCTTGCCGGCGCACAAATCGCTGTTTATCGTGAGGATCGTCGCTGAGCAAGAAGAACTCGATCGTGAAAGCGGTGCCCGTCACTTCGACGGCGTAACGCGTGGTCGCCGTGATGGTTTCAAAAGTGACCTGCGGTTCCAAGCGAAACGGCGGACCGAGTTGCTCAACGATGCGGCGGACACCTTCCGCCTCGACTTGGACCACAAAATCAGCATCCTGCGTGGCACGAGGAATTCCGTAGGTGTTGCTGGAGAACGAGCCGACGAGCATGTACGGCACGGCCAAGCGATTCAGGCCGGCGAGCACTGCCAGCACGGCATCCTCAAGGTTCACGGCGATCGCTCCAAGCGACGCGCCAAGGCGAGCCGATCTTTCAGCATCTCCTGTACCTGCTGGTCGTCGGAGTCCGGACAGTCTTTCCGGATGCCTGCCCTGGCAAAGAGACAGGCCAGCTCGAACAATCGCGTTCCGGCGAAAAACTTGTCGTCGATGCTCATCTCTCGCGCGCGGAGAACCTCTTCCCGGTAAAGCTGAGTTATCAGTTCCTGGCTCGGTTCCACAACGTCCTCCCGCCTGGCCCCCGCTCAGTCAGCAATCCATTATTTGGGAGCCTCCGACCCCTGTCAACCTTTCTCGTTCCGGTTGCACGTCACTGTTCCGGGAAGTATCCTGGTGGGAAAGTGGGAATCCACGTTTCACCTGCCAATTGGGAGCGACCCATGAACGACTTGCCCTTGACCCGTCGGAGTCTGTTGAAAGCCGCGGCGGCTGCCGCCGTGGCGTCGCCGTACGTGATTACTTCAGCCGCCTTAGGCGCCGGCGACAAGCCGCCGGCCAGCCAGCGGATTGCGCTGGGGCACATCGGCGTCGGCGGACGGGGCCGCGACCTGTTCCGCGGCTTCCAAAGCTGCAAGGGAGCCCAGAGCGTGGCCGTGGCCGACTGCTACCGGGACAATCGCGAGGCGATGGCCCAAGTCTGCGGCGGCAAGGCCTACCGGGATTTCCGCGAGCTGTTGGCCCGAAAGGACATCGACGCGGTGGTGATCGCCACGCCCGACCATTGGCACGTGCCGTTGGCCATCGCCGCCGCCCGGGCGGGCAAGGACGCCTACGTGGAGAAGCCCTTGGCGGTAACCATCGAGCAGGACCTCGCTTGCCGCAAGGTCTTCCAGGAGAAGCAGCGGATTTTCCAGTATGGCACCCAGCAGCGGAGCTCGACCCATTGCCGCTTCGGCTGCGAGCTGGTCCGCAACGGCCGCATCGGCAAGGTCCACACGCTGGAGGTCATCGCTCCCAACGGCCATGGAGGAGGGTCGACCATCGAGGCGCCGGTCCCCGCCGGGTTCGATTATCCCATGTGGTGCGGCCCCTCCCCCATCCGGCCCTACACGGCCGATCGCTGCCACCCGGACGGGACCTACATGATCTACGATTACTCGATCGGCTACCTGGGCGGCTGGGGCGCCCATCCGCTGGACATCATGGTCTGGGGAAGCGACGCCGACCTGGCCGGGCCGATGGTGGTCGAGGGTACCGGCGTGATCCCCACCACGGGACTCCTCGACACGGTCTACAACTGGGACATGAAGATCCAGATGGCCGGCGGCGTGAAGATGACCTTCAAGCCGGGCGGCGACTCGACCAAGTTCATCGGCCCGGACGGCTGGGTGCGGATCTGGCGGGGCGGCATCGACGCTCAGCCCAAGTCGCTCCTGATGTCGTCGATCAAGCCGGACGAGATCCACCTGATGGTCAGTCCGCGGCAGGACCAGAACTTCATCGACGCCGTCAAGTCGCGCAAGCAGCCGGTGAGCCATCTGGCCGACGCCGTCCGCAGCGACATCATCAGCCAGCTTTGCAACATCGCCGTGCGGCTGAAGCGGCCCGTCACGTGGGACCCCGCCCAGCAGCAGATTGTCGGCGACGCCGAGGCGGCCAAGATGGCGCACCGCGAGATGCGGGAACCGTGGACGCTTTGAGGGAACGATAAGGGATGAGGGATGAGGGATGAAAATGGTGGCGCTCGCTGCGCTCGGCCCACCCTAACATGGCTCGCCGGCTGCTCTCTTTTTCGCGCTTTCGGCGTCTTCGGGATTTCGTGATTGGTTTTTTCGTCCTCCCGAAGGGAGAGGGGACGTGCCATGAAGTGTTTGCCCCTGCTGTTGGCCCTGGCCGCCTTGTCCGGCTGTTCTCCGGCCATGACGGAGAAAGCGTCGGTCGAGGCGATCCGCGCACGGCGGCCGGGCACTTCGGCGTCCGCCTTGGCCAACGCCATCGACCGCATCGACGCCCTGCGGGGCCAACTCGAATTTGACGCCGCCGGAAATCTCATCGCCGTCGACCTGGCCAGCGATCGGGTCTCCGTCGCCGATACTGACCTGGTAGTCTTGGCCGGTCTGCCACACCTGGAGCGGCTCAAGCTTTCCGGCGGCGAGATCACGGATCGGGGGGTCCAGCAACTTGCCCGGCTGACCGGCCTGACCGAGTTGGCCCTGGAAAGGAGCCAGATCGACGACGCGGGCCTGGGCCGCCTGGTGTCGCTGGTGCGGCTCAAGTCGCTCAGCCTGCGGGGCTCGGCCAACCTTACCGACGCCGGGATGGAACAACTCCGCCGGCTTCCCCGCTTGACCGCGCTTTGGCTGTCGGACGACAAGGCGATCAGCGACGACGGCATCGCCCGGCTCACAGCCCTGGCCGGCCTGCGGGCGCTGGATCTCCGCGGCTGCGTCCGCGTCAGCGACAAGGGCCTGTCGCACCTGCGGGCCTTTCCCGAGCTGCGCGACCTGCGGCTGGGCGGCGAGCTGGTGACCGACGCCACGATGGCCGCCGTCGCGGACCTCCACAGCTTGCGGAGCCTGACCATCGTCTCCTCCGCGGTCACCAATGCCGGCCTGGCCCGGATCCGCGACTTGCCCATCGCGGAGTTGACCTTGTACAGTTGCCTGAGGATCAACGACGACGGCCTGGAGGTCCTGTCCTCGCTGCCGCTGGTGCAGCTTTCGCTGCGCGACATGCCCATCAAAGGCCCCGGCCTGGTCCACCTCCGCGGCAAGCGGGAGCTGAAGTTCCTCAAGCTCAACCAGTGCTACGTCAACGACGAGGGACTGGCCCATCTGCGCGGCCTGACGGCCTTGGCCCACCTCGAATTGCCGCAGACGCAGATCACCGACGCGGGCCTGGCAACGGTCGCCGGCCTGCCGAACCTGGAGTATCTGGACCTCGAAGACGACGGCCTGTCGGACGCGGGCGTGGCTTGGCTGGCAAGGCTCACGAAGCTCCGCGGTTTGAGCCTCAAGCTCAACAGCCAGGTCACCGACGCCTCGCTCCCCGTGCTGAAGCGGCTCACCCGCCTGAGCCGGCTTCGCCTCAGCCAGACGGGCATTAGCGAAAACGGCCTGGACGAGCTGAAGCGGGCCCTGCCCGGCTGCGCGATCGAGAGGCTGTAGGCCTCCCCCTCTCCCTTCGGGAGAGGGCCGGGGTGAGGGGAAAAAAGGGAGAGAGTAGGTGACGGTCGCGACTCCAGGCAGGATAGGTATGTATCGGCGGGAAGTGATTGCTCAAATTGCCCATCCTTGGTGACTGTCTGCTTTGTTCTCCTTGCTCTTCCGGGGATGCCTACTGGGCGGTGCCCCCAACCGGCTATACTGGCGGGCATGACCAGCCCCAGGCCCAAACGCCGATGGTTCCACCTCACGCCGGACACCTTAAGGGGCTGAAAGAACTCTGGTGGTTGTGGCTCTTCGACATGAAAGTCACCTACGAAGGCGTGAAGAGGCTCCAACAGGCATTGCCGCAGTGCACCCTGCGATCAGGTCCGGCGCGGCGAAAATCGAGCGGAGACGCGAGCGCTGGAGTTCCGGCTTTAGCCGGTGGTGGGAATAATACCGCCTAAAGGCGGAACTCCAGCGCGGAACTCCAGCGCAGAGCTCGCACCTATGGACCACGAGCAAATCATGTACCGCTGGCGGCGGATGACGCTGCAAGAGCGCCGAGCGGCGCTGGAGTCGCGCAAGGCGCGCCGCGTGCCCTGGCACGCTCCGCCGCACTATGAAGCGGACTGCGGACACTACCTGCTCACCGCCGCCTGTTACGAACATCGTCCCTGGATCGGCGTCGCGCCGCGGCGCATGGCGCAATTCGAGGGGGAGTTGCTGACAACGCTCGGGCAGCACTGCCGCCGCGTTTTCGCCTGGGTCGTGCTGCCGAACCACTATCACACTTTGATCCACGCGCCCGCCCTTGAGCGGCTGCTGGCTGCCATCGGGCAGTTGCACGGCCGAACTTCGTTCCTTTGGAACGGCGAAGAGAATTGCCGCGGGCGGCACGTCTGGCAGAGGGCGGCGGAAACGGAGATCAAGTCGGAGGGCCATTTCTGGGCGACCATGAATTACGTGCTGCACAACCCCGTGCGGCACGGCTACGTCAAGCGCTGGCAGGACTGGCCCTATTCGAATGCGGCGGAGTATCTTGCGGAGGTGGGGCGCGAGACGGCCCAGCGCCGCTGGCGGAATTACCCCGTCTTCGACTACGGGAAGGATTGGGACCCGCCGGAATTGTAGCCGCAGGAAGCCGGCTGAAGCCGGAACTCCAGCGTCCGTCGCCTAAAGCCTCGCACGCGTGCCGGCGGTTGCAAGCCGTGTCAGCGCTGGAGTTCCGGCTTCAGCCGGCGCGTCCGGCGTTGGAGTTCCGGCTTCAGCCGGCGCAGCACGGGGACGAACGCAAGCTTGCTGAAGTGATGGGGTTGTCAGCGATTCCCCTCACCCTAACCCTCTCCCGGAGGGAGAGTGGACTGACGCATCCTCGGCCGACGGTAGCGTGAACCAGAAGAGGCGCCTTGTCCGGGTTCGCTCTGGAGGCCGATGGCCCCGCCTTGGGCCTCGACGATCTCCTTCGAGATGAACAGGCCCAGCCCGGCGCCGCCGGCGGCGGTGCCGGGGACCTGGAAGAACCGCTGGAAGATCGCTTGCTGGTACTCCTTGGGGATTCCCTCGCCCGAGTCGGCCACCTCGAAGCGGACCGTCTTCTCGACTTCGCGGGCGCGGACCTCGATGCTGCCGCTGCAAGGCGTGTGGCGGATGGCGTTGCCGATGAGGTTCGAGAAGACCAACTGCACCCGCTCGGGATCGGCCAGGACCTTGGCCGAGGTCAGAAGCGGGTCTTCGCGGAGCTGGACCTCCTTGGCGGCGGCGGCCGCGCGATGGGCGGCCACGGCCGTGGCCACCAGCGCGCCGGCGGCGACCGGCTGCGGATGGACGTCCGCCCGCTCCGACTGGATGCGGGCGAAATCCAGCAACTCGTCGACGATGCCCTGGAGCCGCTGGCAGTCTTCGCGGGCCGAGTAGAGCAGGTCGGCCTGCTTCTCGGTCAAGGGGCCGGGGACGCCTTCGATGCAAAGATGGATCGACATGCGCAGCGACGTCAACGGCGTGCGGAACTCGTGGGCGACGGTGGCCACCAGGTCGTTCTTGAGCTGGTCGAAGCTCCGCAGCCGGGTAACGTCCTGAAAGATCACCGTGGCCCCGGTAATCGTTCCCTGGTCGTCGTAGACGGGGGTCGCCCGCGGCAGAAAGAACCGCTCGCCGTCGCCGAGCGCCAGCGAGACGGCCTCCTCGAAGCCCTGCGGCATGACGGCCCCCTTGCCCTGGAGCACGTGGGTCCGCAGTTGCTCCAGCAGCGCGTCGAGCTTGGCGCGGTGCCGGCCGAGGGATCGCCGCCAGGCGGCGGCTGGGCGGCTTCCAGGAGCTGCGCGGCGGCGCGGTTGGTCCGCAAGGCGTCTCCCTGGGCCTCAAAGATCATCGTCGGATCGGGGATGCTGTCGATGGCCGCCTGCGCCGCCTGCTGGGCGAGGATCAGCTCGCCCAGGGAGCTGGCCCGATAGTCGGACAGGTGCTCGGCCATGGCGTTGAAGTGGTGGGCCAGCTCGGCGATCTCGTCGGAGCCCTGGACGTTGGCGCGGGCCTCGAAGTCGCCGGCGCCGAGCCGGCCCACGGCCTGGGTGAGCACGGAAAGCGGGCGGAGCATCCGCCGGGTGAGCGTGGTGGAAAGGGCCAGCCCGCCCAACAGCGCGCCCAGCGCCGTGACCAGCATGGTGACGTTGGTCTGTTGGGCCAGCCGCTTGGCGCTGTGGCTCTTGTCGACCATGGCGTCCTGGTTGAGGTTGAGTATGTCGTCGGCCGCGTCCTTCACCGCGACGAACCCCGGCTCCATCTCGCGGAAGTACATTTCCTGCAATTCCTTGGTGCTGGTGAGCCGGAGGAAACGGTCGAGCTTCTCCTGGTAGCTTTTCCACAAGTCGCAGAGGGTCTTGAACTTCTCGGGCTCGTGGGGCTCGGTGAGGTTGTTGCCTTCGACGGCCAGCTCCACGGCGAACCGCTTGCGGTGCTCGTCGATCTGTTTGAGTGCCTTCTCCTTCCGTCCGCTGGCGAAGAAGATGGCGCCGCTGTCCACGCGCTCGATTGACTCTTTCATCCGCTGGGCGGCCAACACGCTGCGGTAGTTCTCGCTGAGGATCATCGCCGACCGTTCGCCCAATTGCGAGACCGAGTAGATCGCCACCAGTCCCAGAAAGACCAGGGCCAGCCCGAGGGGCGATTGGGCCAGCAGGAGTCGTCCGCGGAGGCTCATGGCGCTTGCTTCTCCTCGTCGAAGGAGACGATGTGCAGATCGAAGCCGTCGGCCTCTTCCACGAAGCGGTTCATGGTCGAGCGGCCCAAGATCCGGCGCCACCAGGGCAAGTGCGTGCGGCCGATCATGATGTAGCCCACGCCGTGGGAGCGGGCGAAATCGACCAGGGCCGCCACCGGATCGCGGGATTGCAAGCGGACCACCTCGGCGCCCAGCTCCCGCGCCTTTTCGATGTTGGCCAAGAGCCGCCGCTGGGCCTCGGCGTCGATCTGATGGGGGGCCTCGCCGGGCGTCTCCACGTAGGCCACGAACCACGAGGTGTTCAAGCGGCCGGCCAGCCGCGACCCGCGCCGCAAGAGCATCGCCGCCCGCGGCGAGGACGAGGCGATGCAGACCATCACCCGCCCGCCCACGCCCGCGCGGCGGGCCTGATCGCCGGCGTCCCTCTGCGTGAAGGGAGTGCGGTCCACGCTCTCCGCCACCTCGCGCAGGGCCAGCTCGCGCAGCCGCAGCAGGTTCTCCTCCTTGAAAAAATGGTCCAGCGCCCAGGGGATCTTGTCTTTCTCGTAGATCTTGCCGCTCTGCAGGCGGTCGGTAAGGTCTTCGACCGCCAGGTCCAGGTTGACCACCTGGTCGGCCTGGCGAAGGAAGGTGTCGGGAACCGTCTCGCGGATCACCACGCCGGTCACCCGTTGGACCAGGTCCTTGAGGCTTTCCAGGTGCTGGACGTTGAAGGCGCAGACCACGTTGATCCCCGCGTTGAGGATTTCCTGGACGTCCTGGTAGCGTTTGGCATTGCGGGAGCCGGGGACGTTGGTGTGCGCGATCTCGTCGACCAGGGCCACCCGGGGATGCCGCGCAAGCACGCCTTCGAGGTCCATCTCCTCGACCAGCAGGCCGCGGTGCTCGATTTTCTTGCGGGGGACCACTTCCAGGCCTTCGATCATCGCGGCGGTCTCGGCGCGGCCGTGCGTTTCCACGAAGCCCACGACCACGTCCACGCCCCGTTTCTGCAAGGCGTGGGCCTCTTCCAGCATGTGGTAGGTCTTGCCCACCCCCGCGGCAAAGCCGATGTAGACCTTCAGCCTCCCGCGCTTGGCGCGCTCCACCAACTCCAGGAAATCTTCAGGGCGCGGTCGAGCCATTGTGAGGTCACACCCGGCGTTTGGCAGGCTTCGTTTCCGGCGGAGTGGCGTCGAGTTCCTCGGGCAGCGAGGGCGAGCTGATGAGCGCCACCCGGCAGGGGGCGTCGTGCAGCAATTGGGGCACGTCCAGCGGTGTTGCCGTTTCCTGCGGGATTCCGGCGCCCACGATCACCAGGTCGCAAGCGGCGTCGCGGGCCCGCTGGACGATCTCCGCGGCCAGCGCCTTGCCGGGCAGGGCGCAGACCTCCACCTCGCGATGCAATTGGCCGGCCCGCTCCAGGTCGTGCTCCAGCCAGCTCGACGGCTCCGCCTGGTCGGCGGGCGCCGCGGCGCAACCGTGAGCCAGACCAGCGGGTCGAGCATCGTCAGTACGGCCCCGAAGAGGTCGCTGCCTTCGGCCGTGGCGCTGTGGACCAGCAACACCCGGCGGACGCCGACGCCCGCCGCCCGCAACTCGGCCACGGACCGCGCACGCCGCTCGCTGATCTTGGGGATGCGGTTGCCGCCGCCCAGGTCGAAGTAGATGTCGCGGCTGCGGCTGAGAAGCCGCACCGTTAGCGGACGCGGTTCGCCGCCGTGCAGATCGATCCAGTAAAGGGCCACCTGATCGAGTTGGGCTTCGGCGGTGAAGAGGTTCGATGCCCCCAGGATCAGCTCCTGTACTTCGAGGTTGCTGGCCGTCTGCACCACGGCGAACAGGGGGTTGTTGGTGGGCAGGATCAGCGGCCGGACCTCCTTGCCGGCCTTCTCCGCCCGCTCCACTACCGCCGTCATCAGATCGCGGTCGTAATAGTCGAGGTTCGGGCCGACGGTCGAGACGTCGCCCCGCGGGCTGCGGTGGGCCGTCATCACGATTACGTCGGTCGTGTCGGGGTCGGTCTCGGCCAACGCCTGTTCGAGCATGAAGAGGTTCTGCGTCGAACGGATAGCCACCAGCTTGCGGTAGGGTTTCGTCAACCCGAGCATCTCCGGGGTGATTTCCTGGTTCGACTGGACGTTGAACTGCTCGAGGTGCTTGTGGTGCCCGCCGGCGCCTCGGCGGCGCTCGTGGTAATGCTCGGAGGCGATGAAGATTCCGAGGAACACCGCCGTGAAGGCCACGCCGCCCACGGTGGCCACCTCCTTGGTGAAAACGTTCAGTCCGGCCGTGGCCAGCAGGATCAGGAATACGACGCCCAGGCCGATAGGCAGCTCCACGCCGCCGATCTTCAGATTGAAGGGGACCTTGAACTCCCGCGGGGTCCGGTCGCGGAACCGCAGCACGATCATCGCCAGGGCCTTGAAGACGAAGCTCCAGACCACGCCGAAGGCGTAGGCCTCGCCCAGCACGTACATGTCGCCCCGGCTGATGAGGATCACCAGGAGCTGCAGGCCCACGATCAGGTAGAGCATGCGATACGTGGTGCCGTAGCGGGAGTGGGGCTTGAGGAACCAGTCGGGCAGCACGCCGTCCTCGGCCACCCGGTTCAGCACGCCGTTGGAGCCGATGATCGCCGTATTGACCGCCCCGGCCAGGATCAGGAAGCCCACTACCACCACGAAGGCGTTCAGCGCCAGCCGCGCCAGCGGCGGCCCCACGACGTGCATCGCCAGGCCGCCGATGAGGTTGTCCGAGTAGTCCTTCATGCGGAGCTCGTCGGGAATCAGCAATACGGCCAGGAAGGAGATGCCGGCCGTCAGCGCCAGGCTGTAGACGAAGACCACGAAGGCCGCCTTCTTGAAGTTCGGCAGCTTGGGCGACTCGACCTCGCGGTACACCTGGGCCAGCGTCTCTTCGCCGCTCATTGCCAGGATCGAGTGGCCGAAGGCTAAGAGGATGCCAACCAGACCGATCAGGCTCCACCAGTTGCCGGGCTGGCGGAGTTGCCGGGCCAAGCCGGGGAAGCGGGCCAACAGCCCCAAGGGGTCTTCCTGCCGCCCCGTGGCTTCGTTGCGCTTCGGCACGGGGACCAGCTTGCCCTGGGAGTTGCGCTCGGTCTTTGGCACGAGCCGACCCGTCGCCGGGTTGCGCTGCCACATCTCCCGCCGCTCCCCCGTCACGCGGTCTCTGCCGTCCACCACCTGGTATTCCACCTTGGGATTCAGATCCGGGGCCAGCGGAATCTTGTTGACCGGCCCGTGCAACCAGAGCGTCAAGCCGCACCAGCCGAGCATCACCACGGCCATGATCGTGGTGACCATCATGATCTTCAGCGCCTTGCTGCTGGACTCGTGCATCCCCAGAACGTTCTGGCGGAAGAAGTAGAGCGTTACGGCGCAGGCGATTGCCACCGAGCCTCCGTTGCGGATGGCGTCCTTGGTCTCGGTGGTCCAGTGCAGGCCGAAGGCATAGCCGGCCCCTTCCACCAGCAGGCCCATGATATACTGGCCGGCCGATACGCCGCTGATCGGGCCGGTGAGCACGTAGTCGAACATCAAGGCGGAGACCGAGAAGCTTGGCCAGGAAGCCGCCCATCGCCTCCTTCACCACGCGATAGACGCCGCCCCGCACGAACAGCGAGCAGCTCTCGATGTAGATCGAGCGCACCGCGTAGCTGAACAACATCACGGCGAGGATGAACCAGGGCGCCGCCGGCCCGATGGCGCCTTCCACGATGCCGCCGATATAGTAGGCCGTGCTGGCCAGGTCGCAGAGCACGACCGCCGCCGTCCGCCAGTAGGAGATGAAGGTGAACATCACGCTGCTGACGACGATCACCTGGACCGGCCGCCGCCAGCCGCCGAGAATGCCGCCCGAGCCTTCGGAAGATTGTGCGTTCATGGAAATCGAGCCCTTGCCATCCCAAGCGCTAAAGTACCACGGGCACTTCGACGGCGCTGACGAAGGCGAAGGCCCTTTCAATGGGAACGCGACCCTGTGTCGCGCTTGGCCGACGAGGTTAGCTGACGGGCTAGGGCTTGAAAGTGCCCCGGCGCCAGGGAGGCCATCGATCGAAAGACGTTCCCCGGCCGGTCGCAGATCGACCGGTGGCTCCTCGATCGCGGTTCTCCGTGGGGCCTGCGCCCGGAGTTGACCTGAAGAAGTCCTTGTGCTCCACGTCAACTCAGTGGTTCCCCCGCTCCCGCACCCGGAGGTACGGCATTAGGCGGCACAATAATCGCCTATTATGACCGCTACCGGCGTCTCTGGCAAGGGTCGTATCGCAGAGCAGGCGGAGATGTTGTCCAACTTAATTCGGCCGGCCGAACAGGCTGTTCAGCGCCAGGTTCACTTGCAGCACGTTGACCCGCGGCTCGCCGAGAAAGCCCAGGTCGCGGCCTTCGAGGTTGGCGTCCAACATGCCGCGGATCCGTTGGGCATCGAGGTTTCGGGCCTCCGCGATCCGGGGAATCTGCGCCAAGGCGTTCTCCAGCGTAATGTCGGGATCCAGACCCGAGGCGGAGGCGGTCACTGCGTCGGCGGGGACTGGCGTCAGCTCGGCCTGCGGATGGGCCGTCAACCACATGTCGAAGAAGATCGACTGGATGTCCGAACCTTCTTTTACGATCTCGACCGCCTTCACGGTCTTCCCGTTCGCCGTCTTCTGTTCCACGATGCTGGGGAAGACCCCGGGATTGAACCGGGAGAACCAAGCGAAAAAGGGCACGGCCAGGTCCTCGGGCTTGGGCTCCCGCGTGCCGCTGTACTGGACCCAATCGCCCACTGCAATGGGGTGGGTCTCCTGCCAGGCGGCTACGTGGTCGGACTTGAGCTTGTCGGCTTTGACCCAGTTCTGGGCGATGTCCGGGTGCGCGGCGGCCCATTGGGCCACGATCCCCGGCTTGCCGCCGAAGCGGTCCTTCTGGAACCAACTCTCGACGTTGGGAGCCACGAGCCGGCCCTTGTTGGGACCACCCGCATAGGTCACGATCGGGCCGAGCTGCCGCGCCACGCGGTCGCGCAGCGCGTACGAGGTGGGGCCGAAGTTCGACGCGCCCGAGGAACTCGCGTCGTATCCCGAGCCGGCGGCCGAGGGCCGCGGCTGAAAGTAGGCCGCCCCGGTGAAGCTCTGCCCGATCAGCTCCGAGCCCACCACCTTGTTCTCCTCGTCCCTGGCCAGGCTGCCGTTGGCCTGCCAGGGGAAGATGGCCTGGGCCAAGCCGGTCATCACGACCGGGTAGATCAGGCCGGTCAGCAGCAGCGTGACGATCACAGCCCGCAGGGCAATCAGCGTTTCCCGCGACATGAGAACCCTCCCAACATTTTGGATTTTGGATTTTAGATTTTGGATTGGAATCCCAAATCGGCAATCTCAAATCTCAAATCCCTTATCTCTTATCCCTTATCCCTTATCAATATAGCCGCAGAGCAACCAAAACCATGTCGATCAGCTTGATGCCGATGAAGGGAATGACCACACCCCCCAATCCATAAACCAAGAGTAGCCGGCGCAGCAGGATCGCGGCGCCCAATGGGCGGTAGGTCACGCCGCGCAGGGCCAGTGGAATCAGGGTGATGATGATCAAGGCGTTGAAGATTACGGCCGAGAGGATGGCGCTTTCCGGCGAGTGCAGCCGCATCACGTTCAGCGGTTCGATCTGCGGGAACATGCCCATGAACATCGCCGGCAGGATGGCGAAATACTTGGCCACGTCGTTGGCGATGGAGAAGGTGGTCAGTGCGCCGCGGGTCATGAGGAGCTGCTTGCCGATCTCGACGACTTCCAGCAGCTTGGTGGGGTCGGAGTCGAGGTCGATCATGTTGCCGGCTTCCTTGGCCGCCTGGGTGCCGGTGTTCATGGCCATGCCCACGTCGGCCTGGGCCAGCGCGGGGGCGTCGTTGGTGCCGTCGCCGGTCATGGCCACGAGCTTGCCCTTGGCCTGCTCAGCGCGGATCAGCCGCATCTTGGTCTCGGGGGTGGCCTGGGCCTGGAAGTCGTCGACGCCCGCCTCGGCGGCGATGGCCGCGGCGGTCCGCGGGTTGTCGCCGGTGATCATCACGGTACGGATGCCCATGGCGCGGAAGCGGGAGAAGCGATCCGAGATGCCCAGCTTCACCACGTCCTTGAGATGGATCACGCCCAGCACGCGGTTGCCGTCGGCCACGGCCAGCGGCGTGCCGCCTTCGTCGGCGATCTTGCCGGCGATCGAGTCCAGTTGCCCGGGCACGGTTCCGCCCGCCGCGCGGACGTGGGCGGCCACCGCATCCACGGCCCCCTTGCGGATCGAGCGGCCGTCCACGTCGCAGCCGCTCATGCGGGTGTAGGCGCTGAAGGCAATGAACTTCGCGCCGCCGGCACCGCCGTCCGGGCGGCGGCGGGGGAACTTCTCCTGGATCAAGGCAATCACCGAGCGTCCTTCGGGCGTTTCGTCCGCCAGGCTGGCCAGGTAGGCGGCGTCGCTCAGGTCGTCGACCGCCACGCCATCGACCGGAATGAGGTTGGTCGCCATGCGGTTGCCCAGGGTGATGGTCCCGGTCTTGTCCAACAAGAGCACGTCCACGTCGCCGGCCGCCTCGATCGCCCGGCCGCTCATGGCCAACACGTTCTTGCGGATCAGGCGGTCCATGCCGGCAATGCCGATGGCCGAGAGCAGGCCGCCGATGGTGGTCGGGATCAGGCAGACCAACAGCGCCACGATCACCGTGGCCGACAGGCGGATGCTCGAGTAGAGGGCCAGCGGGACCAGCGTCGCGCAGGCGAAGAGAAAGACCAGCGTCAGGCCCACCAGCAGCACGTGCAGGGCGATCTCGTTGGGAGTCTTCTGCCGCGCGGCGCCCTCGACCAGGGCGATCATGCGGTCCAAGAAGGTCTCGCCGGGGTTGGAGGTGATCCGCACCACGATGCGGTCGGAGAGGACCTTCGTGCCGCCGGTCACCGCGGAGCGGTCGCCGCCGCTCTCGCGGATCACGGGCGCCGACTCGCCGGTGATCGCCGACTCGTCGACCGAGGCGATGCCCTCGACCACCTCGCCGTCGCCGGGGATCAGTTGGCCGGCCTCGACCACCACCCGCTCGCCCTTGCGCAGCGCGGACGCCGGGACCTGCTCCTCCCCGCGGTCGGTCAGTCGCCGGGCGACGGTCTCCTTGCGCATCTTGCGCAGGGCGGCGGCCTGCGCCTTGCCGCGTCCCTCGGCCACGGCCTCGGCGAAGTTGGCAAACAGCACCGTGAACCAGAGCCAGAGGGTCACCGACCCCGTGAACCAGAGCGGCGCGTGCGTGGCCGCCGGATAAAAGACGTCGCGGAACCAGAGCAGCGTCGTCAACACGCTGCCGATCTCGACGACGAACATCACCGGGTTCTTATAGAGGTGCTGCGGCGCCAGCTTGCGGAAGCTGTCCAACACCGCGCGCTTGACGATCTCCCGGTCGAACAACGAGATCTGTCTGGCTTTGGAACGACTCATTGTCAATCAGGTCTTGGGTCTTGGGTCTTGGGTCTTGGGTCTCAGACCTAAGTCCTAAGACCCCAAGACCTAAGACCTCTTCTAGTAAAGTTTTCCCGCGTGCGCTGAAAACTGCTCCAGGATCGGACCGAGGGTCAGCGCCGGGAAAAACGTCAGGGCGCCGACGATGATCACCACGCCCAACAAGAGCACGGTGAACAGTGGGCCGTTGGTGGGGAACGTTCCCAGGCCGGCGGGGACCGTCTTCTTGCCGACCATCGACCCGGCGATGGCCAGCACGGGCACGATCATCAGGAAGCGGCCGGCGAGCATCGTCAGGCCCAGCGTGACGTTCCACCAAGGCGTGTTGGCATTCAGCCCGGCGAAGGCCGAGCCGTTGTTGCCGCAGGCGCTGGTGTAGGCGTAAAGGATCTCGCTCAGGCCGTGCGGGCCGAAGTTGTTGCGAGAGTCGGTCCCGTAGGGCGTGACGGCCGCCCAGCCGGCGAAGCCCAGGATGAACAGGCCGAAGATCAGCGCGTAGACCATGGCGTACTTGACCTCCCGGGTCTCGATCTTCTTGCCCAGGTACTCCGGCGTGCGGCCGACCATCAACCCGGCGATGAAGACCGAGAGCACGACGAAGATCAACATGCCGGTCAGGCCCACGCCGACGCCGCCGAAGATCACCTCGCCGAGCTTGATGTTCACCAGCGGCACCAATCCGCCCAGTGGATTGAAGCTGTCGTGCATGGCGTTGACGGCCCCGCAGGAGGTGTCGGTGGTGATCGTGGCCCAGAGGGCCGAATTGGCCACTCCGAACCGCGTTTCCTTGCCCTCGTAGTTGCCGGCGGACTGGTTGACCGGCAGGCCGCGCAAAGCGGGGTTGGGCATGGATTCGGCCCAATAGGCCGTGACCACGCCGGCCAGGAAGAGCACCGACATCGCGGCGAAGATGCACCAGCCTTGCTTCTGATCCTTGGTCATCCGGCCGTACATGTAGGTCAGCCCGGCGGGGATCAGGAAGATCAGGATCATTTCCAGGAAGTTGGTCAGCGGGGTCGGGTTCTCGAAGGGATGGGCGCTGTTGGCGTTGAAGAAGCCGCCGCCGTTGGTGCCCAGCTCCTTGATCACCTCCTGGGAGGCGACCGGCCCCATGGCGATGGTCTGCTTGGCGCCTTCCAGCGTGGTCACTTCCAAGTAGGGCGAGAAGTTCTGGATCACGCCCAGACCGGCCAACACCAAGGCGCCGACGACGCTGATCGGCAGCAGCAGGTAGAGCGTCGAACGCAGCAGGTCGACCCAGAAGTTGCCGATGGTCCGCGGCTGGTCCGGCTTGAGGTTGCGGGTAAATCCGCGGGCCATGCCCAGCGCCACGGCGATGCCTGCGGCGGCGGACGTGAAATTGTGCCAGGCCAGGCCGGCCATCTGCGTCAGGTAGCTCATGGTGCTCTCGGGCGTATAGGCCTGCCAGTTGGTGTTGGTGGTGAAACTGGCGGCCGTATTGAAGGCCAGGTCGGCGGCGACCGGCCCGAGCTTTTTACCGTTCACCTGGGGATTGAGAGGCAGGAATTGCTGGGTCCGCTGCAGGGCGTAAAGCACCACCATGCCCAGGAGGCTGAAGATCAGCAGCGAGAAGGCATACATCTGCCAGCTCTGCTCGCGTTTCGGGTCGACGCCGCAAAGCCGGTAGAGGAGCCGCTCGATCGGCCCCAACAGCCGCCCCAGCGGCGGCTCGTCGCTCTCGAAGACGCGATACATGTAGACGCCCAGGGGCCTGGTCAGCGCGAGGACGGCCAGGAAGAAAACGGCAATTTGCAGCCAGCCGTTGACGGTCATGCTTCTACCTTCTCAGAAATGCTCCGCTCCGTTAGCCCGGATTTTTCACCGCTCCATCGTAACCCGAAGCGTAAGCGAGGGCGGCTAAGGAGTTGGCCTCGCTTACGCTTCGGGTTACGATTGCGCACTCTGCGCGGCGATCGTCCTGGCCGTGAATAATCGGGGTTACCCCGGCGGCCACGCCGGCTGTGTGTCGACTGACGGTCATGGACACCCCTTTTCAGAAATGCTCGGGTCGCACCAGGGCATAGACCAGGTAGATCGTCAGGGCCACCGTCAGGACGGCCCCCAGCAGGTACTCGAAGTCCATGAAATTCCCTTTCAGAATCGCTCGCAAGCCTTGACGTAGCCCCAGGCGAGGACAAAGAACGCCACGGTTACCGCGAGGAACACGAGGTCCGACATCAAGCAGTCTCCCAGCCGTTAGTAGTGCGATTTCCCCTCCCCCTCCGGGAGAGGGTTGGGGTGAGGGGGAACCAGGATAGACGAACCATTCTCGCTGACACGCATAGTGATTAAACTTTGAGGGACCACCACCGGCGTGTCAGAATGGCTGCTAGGAGAAGCACTGCGACGGCAAGCGCCGCAAGACCACCTATCCCGTTTTCTCCCATGCCCAAAGCCACCAGAGCGCCGACGATGTAAATCAAGCCTATGATTAGCAGACACCGGATCAAAAACTTGGTTAGTCTCGGCTCGTACCCCGACGGCTCACTGTTTTCGTCGGCCAATTCCCAAGAACAGCGCTCCTTTTCATGCTCCGCGAGCACCGACTGGGCAACCGGCAGGCTCTCTTGCTTGACCAGCACTCGAACCACTCCTTGCGCTCCAGGCAGAAGCTGCGACGTGAACCCGCCAGTTGCGACCGCAGTGATACCGCGGTCATTCAACATGTTGACCATCAACTGTGCTTCCGCCTCGGTCGAGACGGTCGCAAGCGCCGCCAAGGTGTCGTGGCTAGAGGTCATGATCAGTTCCGGCAATAGAATCAAAGGCGGCCTCGGCGGCCGAATATAGGGATGCCAACAAGTCGCATTTTACCTCGTCTGAGGGATCGCGGCAAGCGGGGCCGGAATCGCTGCCGGCATTCTCACAAATCCCCGCAGCTCCGAATCATTGTGGAGTTCGTTGGCGGCGGAACACAGCTCTACAATGCGGGTCATGGCGACAAACCGTACTCCTCACGCTCCGCCTGAGGACGCGCGTCACGCGGAGCGTGACGAGTACGACTACGCCTTCGCCGCAAACGCTTCCGCCCAGGCCAGCAGCGCGTCGCGGCCCTTGCGGTGGCAGAAGTCGCCCAGCGTTTCGCGGCCCTGCTGTTCCTGCTTGAAGCAGGCGAACACGGGAACCAGCGTGGGCACGATCTGGTCCAAGGGCACCAGCTCCTTGTAGACCCAACCCAGCCGGTTGCCCAACAGCCGGCCGCCGAGATAGATCGTGTACTTGCCCAGCGTCCGGCCCACCAGGCCCACGTCGGCGTTGTAGGGCCGCGCACAACCGTTGGGACAGCCGGTCATGCGGACGGTGAACTTCTCGCTGTCCAGGCCGAGACGGGCCAGCTCGACCTCCAACTGGTCCAACACCCCCGGCAACACCCGCTCGCTCTCGGTCACGGCCAGCGGGCAGGTGGGCAGAGCCACGCAGGCCATCGACCAGCGGCGAACCGTGGATACCTCGTCGTCCAGCTTCACCCCGTTGCTGCGGAGGATCTCCTCCACGCCCGCACAGTCCCACGGATTGAGGTCGGTGAAGAGTATGCTCTGGTGGGCTGTCAGCCGGATTCCGGGCCGGTACTTGTGGCAGATCTGGCGGATGGCCGTCTTGAGCGTGAAACCTTCGCGGTCCAGTATCCGCCCGTTCTCCACGTTCAGCCCGAAAAAAAACTTGCCGTCGCCCTGGTCGCTCCAGCCGATGTGGTCGTCGAAGCCCCAGACGTTGTCGTCGCGCGGCCCACAGAGCGGGCGGCCGAAGGTCGCCTCGACCTTGGCCCGGAACGCCTCCAGCCCCCAATCGGCGATCAGGTACTTCAGCCGTGCCCGCTTGCGGTCTTCGCGGTTGCCGTGGTCGCGAAAGACCTTGACCACCGCCTCGGCCACCGGCAGCACCTCGTCCGGCGCGACGAAACAGAGCTTCTTGGCAATCGCCGGGAAGGTCTTCTTGTCGCTGGGCGTCACGCCGAAGCCGCCCCCGACCAGCACGTTGTAGCCCACGATGCGATAGTTCTCGCAGATCGCCAGGAAACCGAGGTCGTTGGCGTAAACGTTGACGCAATTGTCGCCGGGCAGCGCCACCGCCGTCTTGAACTTTCGCGGCAGGTACCCGCTGCCGTAAATCGGCTCGACCGGCTGGCCGTTGGAACCGCCGCCGCAAAGCTGCGGCGGGCCACCCTCGGGATCGCTCAGCCAGATCTCGTGGTAGGCGGGCGTCCGCGGCAGCAAGTGGGCCGAGATCCGCCGCGCCATCTCCTGCATCTCGGCGTGTACCGGATCGCTGCGGTAGGGCGCCGGGCAGCAGAGCACGTTCCGCTCCACGTCGCCGCAGCCCCCCAGGGTCGTCAACTGCACCTCGTTGATCCGCCGGATCACCTTCCGCACGTTCTTCTTCAGCGTGCCGTGAAGCTGGAAGTCCTGCCGGTTGGTAATTCGCAGCGTGCTGTTGCCCAGGCTCTCGCAGAGGTTCAACTGCGCCAAGAGCTGCTCGTGGTTGAGCACGCCCCCGGGAATCTTCAGCCGCACCATCAGCAACCAGACTTTGCCCAACTTCTTGCCGTCCGGGCCTCGGGCGTTGCGCCGATCGCGGTCGTCTTGCTGGTACATGCCGTGATGTTTCAGCAGTTGGGCGGTCTGTTCCTCGAAATCCGGCCGCTCGTTGACCAATTCCGCGGCGATACTCCCGCGCAGGGAGTCGCTGGACAACTTGACCTTCTCCACGCTGCTGAGCTTGGACGGATCGTTCATAGGGGCCCTGAAGCCCACCGAGGATGGCGGTTAATGATCACTAACTTGACAAACAATCACGTCTTTACTAAGGTCATTGTAGCGTCCGGAAAGCGATAAGTCCACTAACAGTATATCGTAAGGGCCTTTTGCTACCACATCAGCTACCGATCGTACAGCGGGGCGTAGCGGTAGTAGACCTCCAGCGTGAGCGTAGCCAGGCTGGTCGTCATCAGGCGTCCGCCCTGGGCGGACCAGGGGTCGGCCACCGGCTGGAGGGGGTCCCAACTGCCGGCGGCGCAACCGGGACCGTGCGATTGGGTCTGGAGCAGCACCTTGCGCATCGCCTCGTTCCATTGATCCCACTGTTGGCCAGCCAGGTTGTGCATCGCCTGGGTCGAGTAGTACCAGTAGTAGTTGTCGCGGTGTGCCAGGTCGGGTAGATGGGCCATGAGGAACCGCGTCCCTTCGGCGACTCGCAGGTCGTCGCGGCCAGCGCCCAGATACTGCGTGTCGAGCAAGCCCACGGCGGTCATGCTTATGCTGGGCTGTTGGTCGGGCCGGTAGGAGAAGAGTCCCTTGGAGTTGCCGTGGCTCACTCCCTCCAGCCACTTCCTGGCCAGCTCGAAGGTCGAGCGGCCCGGATCGAGGCCGGCCTTCCTGGCGGTCTCCAAGGCCGTCAACTGCCAGCCGAAGACCGACGTGTCGCCGCCGGCCATGCGATACGTGTACCACCAGCCGCCGCTTTGCTTGTCCTGGCCCGCCACGATGAAGCGCAGCGCGGCCACGGCCGGCAGTTGCAGGCGCAGGTCGTGAGTCATGCCGTAGGCTTCGCCCAGCGCGATGGTGGCGATGGCGTGCGAGTACATTTGCGTTTGCCCGCCGGTCACCGAGAGGTCGCCCGTCGGCTGCTGATGGACGAGGAGCCAGGTGAGGCCATTGTAGACGACCTGCCGAAAGGGCCCTTGAGCCTGGTGGGTATGCCCGCGGGCGAGGAAGGGGAGCAAGGCCAAGCCGGTGGCCGCGCCGGGTGCATTGAAGCTGCCCGGCCCGGTGCAGCCTGGCCCCCGGCATCTCTGGTGATAGTCGAGGAACCAACTGCCGTCGGGGTTCTGATGCCGCGCGATCCAGTCCAGGGCCGCATCCACCGCCTGCTGGGTTTGCAGGCTTCCGCCCGATTTTGCCAGCAGGGCCGCCATCGCGGGCCCCTGGCGGGACTCGAAAGCGGCGGCCGGCTCGGCAGCCTGCGGGGTCCGCCACGGCACGACCGGCTCCCCGACGGGTTCCTGGGCGGCGAGACTGCCGGAGAACAAGACTGCCAGGGTCGCGGCCGCCGCGAGGACCGGGCCACGGATGGCCGTTACAACTCGGAAGAACATGTGAATCCTCCAGTGCGGTTCGTTGCTTTTTCATACTTGCCCGACTTGTTGTTTTTGGATGCTCCGCAGAATTTGTCGGTTGACTTTGCGGGGAAATGGCACCTCTAAGATACGGGTTCCTCTTCTCTGTTGGACAAGCAACGAGTTCTCAACGGTGGTCGAGCGCTATTTGTGATCAATCCAGGGGATGTCGATTTGGAGGCGGCGGCAAAGGTCGATCGTGGCGGCGTGCAACTTCGTTTTCGTAACGGCTGCCCAAAGATCGAGTTGGTTGCCCGAGGAACCGCACTTGAAGCAGCGAAACGCATTGCGTGCCAAGTTAGCCGAGAAAATGCGACTTCGGGGCGATTTGGAGCCGTGGATCGGGCATGGGCCACGTAGTTGGTCGCCACGCGTCTGACAAGGCGCGAAGCCGACCAGTTCGAGAACATCGCTCAGGGAAATCTTCGCGCGAACAGCCTTGAAGTCGACACCTGGCAAGAGCGTCTCTCCCTGCGATGGTGCTCTGAAGCGCCACCTCCGGCGGCGCCGAGAACCGGACCCAGAGAAGAGGAACCCGTAGGTCGTTTCCGCGCGCGGAATTCGGTCCCACCATTGCGGCCGCAATTGCTTGCTGCAAAATAGTTTACGCTCTTACGCCTCGAAATCAACCCACCAATTCTGCTGAAGAGTCCCCTTTTTCCCGGCTGCCGTTCACCGTTCGAGTGAATGACACTTCATCTCGCGCCGATCCTTACTTTGTCGCAAGCATACCGGGCGGGACCGGGCCTTGAATGGCCCAGAGATACCGCTGGGAGGCGACGAACAGCGTGTTGGCGGCGACCGCGGGCGTGGACCAAACGGGGCTTCCGAGGCTGATCTCGGCCAACAGCTTGGGACTCTTGCCGGCCGCCAGCACGCAAAACGCCTTCCGCGTGCCGACGAAGAGCTTGCCGTCGGCCACCAGCGTCGAGCCCCAGATCTCGCCTCCCAGGTCCTGCACCCAATAGCACTTGCCTGTCTCCGCGTCCAGGCAGTGGATGCGGCCGGGCCGGTCGGCCACGTAGAGCAGGCCGTCGGCAATCGAGACGGTCGAGAGGCTGCGGTCGAGCTTGTCGTAGGACCAGAGGCGGCCGCTGCGGGAGATGTCGCCGGTACGGGTGGCGTCGATGCAGTGGAGCATGCCCCGGCCGCGGCCGTGCTGCGGGTCCTGGCCCACGGCCACGTAGACGCGGTTGTGGTGGAACACGGGCGTGGCGATGATCTCGCTGGGACCGACGTAACAACCATCGTCGCAGTTGCCCCGGTGCTTGCGGCGGTCGCCGTCCCAGTAGTCGATGGGCTTGCCGTTGCGGACGAGATACTCCGGCGGGTTGCAGTTGAAGGACCAGACCTTCTTCAGCGGCAGGGGCTTCTCGGGCACGTGGTCCAGGGCCTCGAAGGCGTAGCAGACGCCGTCGCCGGCGCCGAAATAGACCTGGGCCTTCCCGCCGACCTTCCCCAGCGAGGGCGACGACCATTGGCCGTGGAACACCCGCGTGCCGATCTTCTCGTCGTCGTAGGCCGCCAGCCGGCCGCTTTTCTTGTCCAGCACGATCAGGGCGGGGGCCAGGGGCGAAGGGCACTTCTCCCCGTCCACGCCGTTGGCCGTGCCCACGTAGAGCAGGTCGCCCCAGATCAGCACCGAGCAGTTGGCGGCGTCGTGCGGCCAGACCTTGTGTTGTTGGATGATGTCATACCGCCAGATGATGTCGGCGTCGGCCCGGCCGTTGACGTCCAGCGCGAGGACCTCGCAGCGGTTGGTCACCAGGTAGACCCGATTGCCTTCGACCGTGGGCGTGGAGCAGACACCCAATTCCATCTCGTCGAATTGCGAGCTCTTCTGCTTCGACTCCAACTTGGGCACCACCAGCCGCCAGAGGAGCCTGCCGCTGGCCATATCCAGCGCCAGCACCTGGCCGCCGCCCGTGCTATGGAAGCGGGGATCGTCGAGGTCGAAGTCGTTGGTGCCGATGAAGAGCTTGCCGCCGGCGACCGCCGGGCTGGAGTAGGTCTGGGACCCCAGCCGGGCGACCCAGCGGACGTTCCGCGAGGTCTTCAGGTCGATCTTCGTGCCCCCCGAGCACTTCTTGCCCGGCACAAAACAGCAGGGGAGGTTCTTGGCCCTGGCCACCATGTTGCGGTCGCTGTGACCACCCCATTGGGGCCAGTCTTCGCCACGAACCCCGGAAACCGACAAAACCAGTACCAGCGCCGACAACAACCCTCGCATGATCGCCACGTCCACAGGAGTGAAACTGCCTAGAACCCGCAACCAACCTCGATCTTGCACCATCCAATACTCCGCGTCAAGCGACGCACCGTGGGAGGACCAATAACGCTATCGGCTGTAACCAGGCGTAGACCCGAGAGCACTAGCTTGTAGGTTATGCTTCAGCATAACTTAAGAAGCCTTTAGGTTCTGCTTCGGCATAACTCAAGAAGCGTTCGTTATGCTGAAGCATAACCTACAAGCTGTAGCCGCAACCGGTTGGCTATTAACAGGTTGCGAGCAAAGAGGTCGTTTTGTGGCATGACAAGCGCTGGTTGTGTTATGCTGAAGCATATCCCACTAGCCAGTTTTTATGCGCAGCGAGCCCGGCAGGGGTAACCGTTCACGGGTCGGGCGGGGACTGGTCCATTTTTCGGCCAAAAAGCGCATTTGGCCGCGGGACGTAAGGCCGAAAACATGGACCTGTCCCCTTGGCACTGCCCGAAACCGCGCTTTGTCGCCTTGAGTCGTTCTGGTAGGATGGGGTGAGTGTACCCACCGGCCCCAGTTTGCCGGGGAAGGGTTGACCAAGTAAGAGAGAGGTAGGGCGTATGAGACTTTTGATCGTTGGCCTGTTGCTGGTGGCGCTCGTCGGCGGCGGTTACTTTTTGTATACGCGGATGTCCGTTCCGGCGCAGGTCGCCTTGAAGACCTCGCCCGTCACGCGGGGCGACCTGGTGACTTCGATCAGCGCCACCGGCACGATCGAGCCGGAGGAGTCGGTCGACGTCGGCGCCCAGGTGAGCGGTCCGATCGCGAGCCTGGGCGAGGACTCGAAGAGCCCCGAGGGGGTGGTGAGCTGGGATTCCGAGGTGGAAAAGGGTCAGGTCCTGGCCCGCATCGACCCCACGATGTACAAGGCGCAGGTCGACCAGGACAAGGCCAAGCTGGACCAGGACAAGGCCCAGTTGCTGCAGAACCAGGCCAAGCTCGTGCAGGCCGAGCGGGACTGGGCACGGGCACAGAAGTTGATCCTTACCAGGTCGATCGCCGACCTGGATTACGACACGGCCAAGATGACCTTTGAGACGTCCAAGTACGCCATCCCCCTGTCGAAGGCGACGATCGCGGCGGACCAGGCGCAGTTGGACCACGACCAGGCGAACCTCGACTATTGCACCATCCGCTCGCCCGTCAAGGGCACGGTCGTCGATCGCCGGGTCAACGTCGGGCAGACGGTGGTCTCCCAGATGAGCACGTCCAGCATGTTCTTGATTGCCAAGGACCTCCGCCGCCTGCAGATCTGGGCCTCGGTGAACGAGGCCGACGTGGGCCAGATTCATGTCGGTCAGAAGGTGAACTTCACCGTCGATGCCTTCTCCGGCGAGACGTTCTCCGGCGTGGTCTCCCAGGTCCGGCTCAACGCCACGATGACGCAGAACGTCGTGACCTACACCGTGGTGGTCAACACCGACAACTCCAACGGCAAGCTGCTGCCCTACCTGACCACCAACCTCAAATTCGAGGTCGAGCGCCACGACAACGTGCTGCAGGTGCCGAGCATGGCCTTGAAGTGGCATCCGGCCGGCTGGAAACACGGCCGCCACGGCGGCGCGGACGACGAACAAGCCTCGGCGCCCCCTGCTCCCGCCAGCCCCGGCGAGGCCGGCGGCAAGGCCCCGGCCGACGCTTCGCCAGGCGCCAAGGCCCAGGGGCCGAAAGCCAGGCCGGAAAAAACCAGGGAACAGGCGGAACGCGGCCACGTTTGGGTCCTCGATTCGCCCGAGGCCCAGCCGCGGCGGATCAAAGTCCAGGTGGGCATCAGCGACGGACTGAGCACCGAAGTCAGCTCGCCGGATTTGAAGGACGGGATGGAAGTCGTCACCGGCGAAGCCCGGCCCAGCGATCTGGCCGCCGACGAGACGACCAACCCCTTCATGCCCAAGCTGTTCCGCGGCCGCCCCCAGAATCAGAAGGAGGGAGGCCAGGGAGCGAAGCCGGCAGGCCAGGGAGCGAAGCAGGAATCCAAGTGAGCGGTACCATGGAACTGATCCGCATCGACGACATCTACAAGACCTATCACCTGGGCGAGGTCGACGTGCCCGTGCTCAAGGGCATCACGCTGACCATCCACTCCGGTGAGATGGTGGCCCTGATGGGCGCCTCGGGGTCGGGCAAGACGACGCTGATGAACCTTTTGGGCTGTCTGGATCGCCCTTCCAGCGGCCACTATTGGTTCGACGGCGTCGACGTGGCGGAGCTGGCCCCCGGCGGGCGGGCCGTGCTGCGGTCCAAGAAGCTGGGCTTCGTCTTCCAGAGCTTCAACCTGCTGGCCCGCACCAACGCCGTGGCCAACGTGCTGATGCCCCTGGACTACGCTCCCAAGCGGCCTACCTCGCGGGACTCGCTCCGCCGGGCCTGCGTGCTGTTGGACCGCGTCGGACTGGGCGATCGCTTCGACCACGAGCCGTCGCAGATGTCCGGCGGCCAGCAGCAGCGGGTGGCCATCGCCCGCTCGCTGGTCAACCAGCCGGCGCTGCTGCTGGCCGACGAGCCCACCGGCAACCTCGACTCCCGCACCAGCGCCGAGATCTTGCAGATGTTCCAGCGGCTCAACGCCGAGGGGATCACGATCATCCTGGTGACCCACGATCCGGCCGTGGCCAAGTACGCCCATCGCGTGATCCGCCTGCACGACGGGCGGATCGTCGAGGACGGCCCGGCGGCGGAAGTGCTGGCCGTAATTCCCGAAGGCGCGCTGGCCAGCGACCTGCATACGCGGCGCCCCATCGACGGCGACGGCCAAGGCAACGGCGACGGCCAAGGCAACGGCCGGGTTGGAGCCAACGGTTCACCGGCGGCCCCTTTGGTGTGCGGCGACTGGTCGCCGCTTTCGGCTGGCCCCAACCGTACTCCTCACGCTCCGCGTGAGGTTCGGCCTAACGCGGAGCGTGAGGAGTACGACGCCTCCGGCCTCGCTCCGTGCGAGCCCAAAAGCGGCGACAAGTCGCCGCACTCCAAGGCCGCCAAGACCGGCGGCGCCGCGGCGTTGGCCGAGGCCGAGCCGGTCGCCGTGCGGCAGGCCGTCGCGCCGGAGCAGACGGTCTCTGCGGAGTTGGCGAAGCAGATCCCCCACCCCGGCCTCTTTTCCGCCATGCCGCCGACCCTGCGGACTGCTCTGAACTCGCTGCGCCGCAACGTGCTGCGTTCCGCGTTGACGAGCCTGGGCGTGATCATCGGCGTGGGCGCGGTGATCACCATGATGGAGATCGGCCAGGGGGCGAAGGTGGCCTTGCAGGCCACGATCGCCAGCATGGGCGCCGACAACCTGCTGATCCAGTCCGGAGCGGCCACCAGCGGCGGCGTCAGCTACGGCATGGGAACCACCCCCACGCTTACGCCGCAGAACGCCGAGCAGATCCTGCGGGAGTGCCCTGCGGTCTCCGCCGTGGCGGTCCTGGTGCGGGCCCGCTGCCAGGTGGTCTACGGCAACAAGAACTGGGTGCCGATGTACATCTACGGCACCAGCCCCTCGTTCCTCGCCGTCCGCGACTGGGAGAAACTCGACGAAGGCGAAGCCTTCACCCAGCACGACGTCAACAATGCCGCCAAGGTCTGTCTGGTGGGCGAGACGATCGTCCGCGAGGTCTTCGGCGGCCAGTCGCCGCTGGGCAAGGAGCTCCGCATGCAGAACGTCTCCTTCCGCGTGATCGGCGTGCTGGAAAAGAAAGGGGCCAACATGATGGGCATCGACCAGGACGACATCGTCCTGGCCCCCTGGACGACGATCAAGTACCGGGTCTCCGGCACGATGCTCACCAACACCAACCAGAGCGCCGCCGGCGGCAGCGGGAGTAGTACCAATACCTCCAGCAGCGGTACGGCTAACCCGAGTGTCTCCGCCTCGACAGGGGTCAATACGCTCATGAATCTCTACCCTGGCACCACGGGCCTTTACTCGAACAGCGTGGGGACCGAGCAGGCCGACCTGCCCCAGCCGGTCCGCTTCGCCAACGTCGACCAGATCTACTGCAAGGCGGTCACCCAGGATCGGATGGACGACGCCCAGGCTCAGGTCACTGCGACCATGCGCCAGGCACACCGCCTGCGGCCCAATCAGGACGACGACTTCAACATTCGCAACATGGCCGAATTGGTCAAATCGTTGTCCACTTCCTCGAACTTGATGGGCATGCTGCTGGTCTGCGTGGCTACCATCTCGCTGGTCGTCGGCGGCGTGGGGATCATGAACATCATGCTCGTCTCGGTCACCGAGCGGACCCGGGAAATCGGCCTGCGGATGGCCGTCGGCGCCAGGGCCGGCCACATCCTCCAGCAGTTCCTCGTCGAGGCGGTGGTGCTCTGCCTGCTGGGGGGCGCAATAGGCATCGCGTTTGGGCGGTTAGGGTCGTCCATTGTCCGCTGGTGCCTGCACTGGCCCATCTCGACCTCGTTGCCGGCGATCCTCGTCGCCGTGCTGGTCTCGGCGAGCGTAGGCGTGGTCTTCGGTTTCTACCCGGCCTACAAGGCCTCCGGCTTGGACCCGATCGAGGCCCTGCGTTACGAATGAGTGGCGAGCGGTGAGTGGCGAGTGCTCGGCGGCTTGAGGTTAGCTTGTTATACGGCTTGCGGCAGCAACCGACACTAGCCCGAAGCGCAAGCGAGGGTAAGTAAGTTGGAGTGCCTCCCTCGCTTGCGCTTCGGGCTAGTGTGTGGGCCGTGAATAATCCCGGCTAACGCGTTTATGGCGGAAGGGATACCCCGTGGAAGGGGTTTTGCCCTCGGGGCCCACGATTTTGCCGGCGCAGGCCCAAACGGCGCGGAAAGCCGTGACAGACTGGCGGCCATCGCGTAGGATATAAGGGGCGGAGGGGTAATGTGTTTCCCGCCTCGCTCAATCTCCCCCGTTTGGCGCACCCCTAGGTAGGTCGGGCGCAAAGGGTGCGAAGAAGAGTCTGTCAGCGTCGACGGTCCTGAGTTTTCACGTCTGGAGGGTTTTTGCGATGTCGATCCCATTTGCATTCTTCACGCCCGGGCCGTTCGACATGCTGATTATCGCGGTGATCGTCCTGCTGTTGTTCGGCAACCGCCTGCCGAGCGTGATGCGGTCCTTGGGCCAAGGCGTCGTCGAGTTCAAGAAGGGCATCGAGGGCGTGGAGGACGACCGCGACTCGAACAAGAAGCTCAAGAAGGACAAGGAAGAAAAAGACAAGGAAGAAACGGCCAGCGAGAAAGAGTAGCCCGAGATACTCAAGGCAACCGCCCTTGCAGGGCATAGCGGACAACCAGGCTGCTGCGCGGCGCGGGAAGTCCCAAGGCAACCGATGCAAGCTCCCGGCTGTTCATGGTCTTGACCGTCCCGTGACGTTCGTCGTCGATGAACGTCACGGTGTATGACCTCTCGGGCTTCAATCCGCGCAGCTTCACCTGGAGCGTGGGTTGGGGGCAATCTTTGCGGCGGAAAGCCAGGACCAGGCCCTCGTCCAGGTCCGCACGGTGCAGTTGCCAAGCGATCCACACGTCGGCGGCCAGCGTACACGGCGTGAGGGGATAGAAGTCGCCGTACCAGTACTTGCGATTGGTCTTCATCTCGGCGACAGACGCACGGGCCTGGTCTAAGGGGAAAGACTTGTTGAGAATGTCCCATTCACCGCAGAATCCGCAGGTCGCCGAGCTGCGGCACTCGTAGGCGCCCACGTCCCAGCCGATCGTAGCGTGCAGCGGCAGGTAGAGGCTCAGGCCGTAGGTCTGACACTGGTCCCACTCCGATCGCCCGGGTGTGCATCCGGTGTCACTGCGGGTCTGCACCACGCTCCGCATGATCGTCTCCAGGTCGATCCGCCGGCCGCCCGAGGCACAGTCGTCCAGGTACATCCCGGGGAACCTGGCCCGCAACTCGTCCCACAGGGCGTACAGCCCTTCCACGTAGCGGATCTCGCTGATCCCTTGGCGGTCCGGAGGGTCGTTCTGCCGCCAGAACGGCAAGGGGTCGATGTTGAAATCGTTGCGGTAGGTGTGAATGTTGAAGTCGGCAATCTGCTTGACCAACAAGTCCGTAAGCCAACGCCGGGCCTGGGGATCGCCCAAGTTGAACAATCCCCCCGCGTCTTGCGCCTTCTGGGCGGGAAGGATGAACTCGGGATGTATCCTCGCAAGCTGCGTACCCTTGGCCACACGCTCCGGTTCGTACCAGACGAGGAACTTCAGTCCCAGCTTCTGGCAGGCGTCGCCCACCGGCCGCAACCCATGGGGGAACTCTTTGGGCTTGGGAAACCAATTGCCCACGCCGTCAGGAAAGTTGCCCTCGAACCAGCCGGCGTCGAACCAAAGGGTGTCGCAGCCGAGGCGCTGATTCACCGCGGCAGCGGCGATCTGCCCGGCCTCCGTCGCCCAGTAACCCTGGCCGCCCGTGCGGTTGAACGTTTGGGCCGCGATCGCCAAGGCGACGGGCCGGCCGTCGAGCTGGGGAAGATAGTGCGAAAGCAACAGCCGCCGGAACGTGTTATGGGCGTCGATGCGCTCGCCGGACCAGCGCAAGAGCATGATCCGCGGCGTGCGGATCGCTTCTCCCGGGTGCAGTCGCAAATGGGTCAACTCCATGCCGGCCGCCAGTCGCGTGGCGCCGCCTGATTGGCGGTCCAGCGCGGCCGACCATTGGCCGGTCCAACCGATGGCGGTAAAGAAACCTTCTTCCCCGCACTGCAGGTTGAAAAGCGGAAGCGTGCCGTTTGACGACCGCCCGCCCACAGGCGCCAGCGCAAGCCTTTCGCCCGGTTTCAACGCTCGCTCGCTGGGCAAGAAGCTCCGCGTGCTGCAATCGTCGCCGTTGCTCTGGTCGAGAACCAGGGGTTGTTCGGCGGACGTTCTCAGCAGGATGTCCAATGCCCGGACCTTCTCCACCATCGGCGAATCCTCCGCGCCGGTGTTCTCCAGTCGCAGCACCCAATCGACGGCGGGAAAATCCTTAAAGGCGATGGTCGTTGCACTCACCTTCAGGCCGGTCCTGGGATCGGTCCACGAGGTCAGGTACTCGACGCGATCGGCCAAGCGGCGCCCCTCGGTTTTCCTCTGCCAGGAGTGGAGGAACGTCTCCGAGGCTTTGCCGTCGTAAACGAAGGAGAACGGCGGCTTGGCGGCCGGCCAGCAGCCGTCAACTTGCTCGCCGCCTAACGGACGATTGCCGAATACCTCGCCGGCCCAAGACGTTGTATCCTGCGGGGATGGCACGAACATCCGGCCTGCCGCTGCGGAACTCGGGCTCTTTTCCGCGGCCTCCAGCAGACCACCGTGCAGCAGCAGGGTCGCCGCACTCAAAAAAGTCCAAGGCAAGGCCTTGATCCCTCGCACGTCGCGCAGCATGGTTCATCTCCTGGTCTTGTGGTGCAGGCGTCCCGCCTGCATCTCCCGGGGAGGCGTCCCGCCTGCATTTTCCCGGGCAGGCGAGACACCTGCATTTTCCCGGGCAGGCGAGACGCCTGCACCACAAGACAGGATACTTGGCCGCAAGCCTTTTCGCCAGCGGGTCACGCCGGGCGGGCCGAACTCGACGGCGGCCGGTTGAAAGCCCTCACAACTCGTGATACAACAGGAGGTCGAGCGAGGGAATAAGCACCCCGTGAACCGTCACGAGCAACGACCATGAACGTACGCCTGGGTTTTCTTGCCGTCTTTCTCCTGTTGCTCCGCACGGCCGCCGCCGAGGTGCTGTTGGACGACTACGTCTACGGCGCCGGCCTGCCCGGCAACGTGCCCATCGCGATCGAGGCCGAACGCGCTCACCAGCGCCAGCTTGTTCGATCCGCAGGGCAATCTCGTCCGCACGCTCTGGCAGCTTCGCCCGATGACCGCCGGCCGTCACCTGGAGAAGTGGGACGGCCTCACCGACGCGGGCGCCAAGGCCCCGCCGGGTCGCTATGAGCTGCGGCTGGTGACCAATCCCGGCCGCTACGAGAATGTGGCCGCGATCGGCAACTCGGGCGTGCCGCCCAATCCCGACGGGCACGTGCCGGTGAGCATCGCCTCCGTGGCGATCGATGCCGACGGCGCGGTCTTCTCCGCCAACGGCTGGGACGAAGCCGGACACGACTGGAAGAAGTGGGACGCCGCCGGCCGTGCGGTAATGCACGCCAATTTCCAGATCCGCAACGGCAATCCCAACGGTTTGCCCTACCGCGTCGCGCTCGACGACCAGTTCCTCTACACCGCCTACATCTCCCATTTCGGCGACGGCAAGGCCGGCGGACAGTGGATCCAACGGTTCGACCGCCGCTCGGGCAAGTCCGTCCGATTTCCCAAGGGACTGCCGCGCAACGGCCTGATCCAGGTCTATCCGTCACCGCCCTCCGACCGGCACGACCAGCCGATCACCGGCCTGGCCCTCTCCGGCAAGCTTCTCCTGGTCGGCGACCGCCGGGCGAACCGCGTGCTCAAGTACGACAAGGACTCGGGGGAGAAGCTCGGCGAGTTCTCCCTGGAAAACCCCGGCCCGATGGCCACCGACGCCCGCGGCCGTCTCTGGATCGCCCGCGACGGCACCCGGCTCGTCGTGCTCGATCCGGCGGACGGCCGCGAGCTGGCCGCCCCGCTTTCCGGCCTGGGGAAGATCGCCGGCATGAGCTTCACGCCCCAGGACCAACTTTATGTCGCCGACGCCGAGCAGGGCCAGGTCGTGCGGTATCGCGTCGACGGCCTGAAGGCGGTTCGCCAATCGGCCTTTGGCGTCCGGGCCCAGCCGGGCGACGAAGTGCCCGGCCGGTTCTACGAGCTGGTCGACGTGGCCGCCGGTCCCGACGGCAGCCTGGTCACCGTCGAGCGTTTCCCCGTGGGCGGCTCGCGGATCTCGAAGTGGCCGCCGCAATTCACGCCTGCCCGGCCCGTCTGGACGCACCTGGGGCTGGAGTTCACCGGCAACGCCAACTACGCCCCCGAGGAGCCCGACACGCTGGTGAGCAACTACTTCCAGCGTTATCAGCTCGACAAGTCCACGGGCACGTGGCGATTCCGCGGCAATCTTTTCTGCGGCGGCAACACCGACCCCGGCCAATGGCACGGCGTCCCCCGCTGGGTCACGCTGGGCGGCCATCGCTTCTTCTACTTCGCCAACGGCGACGGCATCCAGGCCTATCGCCTGACCCCCTCGGGCGAGACCGCCGTGCTCCGCTTCGTGATGGCCCTCGGCGGACGCGATCCGCCCCCGCAGGGCAAAGCCCGGCCCGGCGACGGGCTCGGCCAGTGGACCTGGACCGACGCCCACGGCAACCATGCGGTCGATCCGGCCGAGGTGAAGTGGCACAAGAAGCCGGGCGAGGGCCGCTACGCCGTGTTCGGCATGAACGTCGACGTGCAGGGCAACGTCCTCGACTGCGACCACAACACCCGGTCCATCTGGATGCTCCCCCAGTGCGGCCTCAACGCCTCAGGAAATCCGACCTACGACTGGTCCCGGGCCGTGGAGCTGTGCCCGCCGACACCACCGCGGCAAAATTCTTCCCGCTCATGGCCGTTCGCACCGAGAGGGGCGATCTGTACGCCTTCGGCCGCAGCGATCTCTTCCCGCCTTATCCCGGCTCGGGGCCGGCCTGGATGGGCGGCTGGACGCTGGCCCGCTTCAACCCTTCCGGCCAACGTCTCTGGGTCACCCGGCTGCCGCAGCACTGCACGGGCATGGACTACGTCCCCGGCGACGGCGGCGTAGTGCTGGGCTACTTTGCCGAGGCGATCATCTACCACATCAACCGCGACGGCCTGCTGCTGGGCTCCTCCCGCCCCGGCGCCCCCGCGGGCAACGTCTCCGGCTGGCTCGACAACACGGCCTCGATCGCCTGCAACCGCGATCCCCGCGACGGCCGCATCGACGTCTTTGCCGAAGAAGACTACGCCCACCGCATCCTCTGGTACCGGCTGGACGATACCCGGGTCAAGATCCACAAACAGTGGATCGATGGCCCGAATAAGCGACGCGAGGATTGACGGTCAACCCTTGCCCATTGTACGCTCACCACCGACCACTCGCCGCCTCTCACGGATTGCCCGCCGGGGCCAGCAGGAACGAGGCGGAAAGCTTGCCGATCAGACGCTGGCCGAGACTGCCGGTCCAGAAGGCCTCGATGCCGGCGGAGCCGTGAGTGGCCAGGACCAGGAGATCGGCCTTCAGGTCGTGGGCCGCCTCCGAGACCATCGCCGCCGGCTCGCCGCGGGCAATCGCGGCCGTGGCCTCGACCCCTTCCGCCCGCATCCGCGCCAGTTGACGCTGCAGATACTCCGTCCCCTCGCGCTGGGCCAGATCGAGCATCTCGCGGGTGGCGCCGGGAAGGAGTTGACCGGCGGCCGCGTCCTCGCCACGTAGCGTGGTGAGCGTGGGAACGACCATCAGCAGCCGCGCCGGGGCGGCGCAGAGGCGGGCCAGGTCGATGGCGCTCGGCAAGCCCGACTCGTGCTCCGGCCGTCCGTCCAGCGGCACCAGGAGTTGCCGGAAGCTGACGGGAATAGTCCCCTCCGGTCCCTCGCGGAGCAGGAGGATCGGCGACGGGGCCTGCCGCACGACCTGCTGCGCCAGGCTTCCCGAGAGCCAGCGGCGGAAATCCCAGTGACCGTGGGAGAGCATCACCACCAGGTCGCAGTCCAACTCGCCGGCCTGGTCGGCCAGGCCGTGGGCCACGTCGTCGATCTCGCGGCCGTGGACGTGCCAAACGACGTTCGCCGTCGGGGGAAAGCATCTTCGCGCGACGTCGGCCAGGTAGCTCTCGGCCTCGGCCGCGGAGGTGAGATGGCGCTGGCCGTGAACGGTCGCGGGGGCATGGTGCTCGACGAGGTGCAGCAGCATGACCCGGGCGTTGGCCCGCTGGGCGAGGAAGGCGGCCGTCGGCAGCACGGCTTCGGCAAGGGGTGAGCCGTCCAAGGGCACCAGCAGGCGATGGAGCATCTTAGTCTCCCGCGAATACTTGGCATACCAAAAAAACGTTCAGCGCCAGGATCAAGGCGGCGGCCAGCGCAGCCAGGAGGATGGTCGTGCGGCGATTGGCCAGCGGTCCCATCAGGCCCCGCCGCGACGTGAACAACAGCAGCGGAATCACGGCGAAAGGCAGCCCGAAGCTGAGCACGACCTGGCTGTAGACCAGGCTCCGGGTGGCATCGAAGCCGGCGAAGATCACCACCAGGGCCGGGGCCATGGTCAGGCCGCGGCGGAGCCAGACGGGGATGTGGAAGTTGAGGAACCCCTGCATGATCACCTGCCCGCTCATCGTGCCCACGGCCGAGCTGGAGAGTCCCGAGGCCAGCAGCGACAGGGCAAAGACGAAATTGGCCCAGTGGCCCAGCAGGTGTTCCAGGGTCATGTAGGCGTCTTCGATGGCGTTCACGTTGGTCAGGGGCGGCGTGTGGTAGTGGAAGGTCTTGGCGGCCATCACCAGCATGGCGGCGTTGATCAGCCCGGCCACGCCCATGGCGATCACGATGTCGGCGATCTCGTAGCGGAAGAGCCGCTTCATCTGCTCCGGGGAGCGGGCGACAACGCGCCCCTGCATCAGGGCCGAGTGCAGGAAGATCACGTGGGGCATCACCGTCGCGCCCAGGATGCCCGCGGCCAAGAGCACGCTCCCCGGGCCGGAAAAACGTGGAACGATCGAGTACAAGGCCACTTTCCCCCAGTCGGGCGGGGCCAGCGCCAGCTCGATCAAGTAGCACGCCGCCACCACGCCGACCAGCGCCGTGATCACCGCTTCCAGCCAGCGAAAACCATAACGCTCCAGGCCCAGGATGATGAACGTCGTCAGCGCCGTCAGCAACCCGGCGATCCAAAGCGGCATGCCGAACAGCAGGTAAAATCCCAGGGCCGCCCCGAGGAACTCGGCCAGGTCGGTGGCCATGGCCACGACTTCCATCAGGACCCACATCGCCAGCGTCAGCCAGCGGGGGTAATGCTCGCGGCAGAGCTCGGCCAGGTTCCTCCCGGTGGCGATGCCGAGCTTGGCCGATAGGGCCTGGATCAGCATCCCTATGAGGTTGCTCGCCAGCACGACCCAAATGAGCAAGTAGCCGTACTTCGCTCCGCCTTCGAGGTTGGTGGCAAAATTCCCCGGGTCGATGTAGGCCACGCAAGCCACGAAGGCCGGCCCCAAAAAGGGCCAAAGCCGGGCCAGACGGCGCTTCCTGCTCTTTCCGGAAAGCACCTGCACCGCCGCCGCGACGGTGCTGCGATCCGCGGCTTTCGCACTCGAATTCGCATTGCGCGGTCGGTTCACGATGGTGGTCTCGCGGCCAGCCAGTCCATGACGGGGATGATTCAGTAGCGTTGCATCGGCGAGTAAATAAGTGTCGCCTTTCGCTCCGCGAAAGCTGCGTTATCCCGGATTATTTCGCCGCAGCCCGCCCACTTTCGCGGAGCGAAAGGCGACACTCATTGATTTTCTGATCCTTACCTTGTCGCCAACGCCAGGAGGCATCCGTCCGACTGGCCCACGATGAGCGTGTTGCCCGCCCAGGCCAGCGCGCTGATGTCCTGCGGCAGCAATTGCTGCGTCTTGAGCGTGCCGTCGGCCGCGAAGACCTCGAGCGTGCCGCCCCAGTAGGCCACGGCCGTAAGGCCGGCGCTGGTGGCGATGAATTTCGGCACGCGGTAGGGCGCTAGTTTCGTCGTCAAGGCGGCGGGCACGACGGGCTTGACGGCGGCCGCCTTCTTCCCCGCGGCGATTTCAGCCGGACTTGCGGCCCTTTGCGAGACCACCTTGCCGGCCTTGTCCAGCGTCGCGGCCGAACCGTCCAGCGAGATCGCCGTGACCTCTCCCGCCGGGCCGGCGGCCAGCCAAAGCACGCGGTCGGGCAGCACGGCCTGCCAACGGGTCACCGCCTCGGGCGGCTGGAGGTTGATCGTCGCCGGGGCAACTGCCGAGGACAGCGGCAACGCCCAGGGAGTCATCGGATCGATGCCGGCTGCCGCCTCGTAGAGCGAGCCGACGGCCTCCGCCATGCCCTCCGCGTCGGCGGCCACCAGTGTGACAGATTCCTGCCCGAGGCCGATGGCGTCGCGCTGCCAGGCCAGGTAGCCGCGTCCCCGGCCCGGGAAATCCGCGCCGGGCGCATAGGGCAGGAATCCCAGCGAGCGGACCGCATCGATAAGCGGGTTGTCCGCCGGCGTGCCCAGCAGGATCGCCGGGCCGGCTAGCACGAAGCCGACTTTGGCCGGGCGGTTGCCCTCGCCCGCCTCGGCCCGCCCGAAATCAAGGCCCACCCAGGTCTTCGCTTCGTCGGCTGTCAAGCGGCGCGGCTTGTTCACCTCGGCGGCCGCGACGATCGTCGAGCGGACGCCCCACGGCTTGAGGATCGCCGCCAGCCGCTCGGCGGCGGCGCCGCAATAGTCGGCCGTGCCCTTGACGATGGTGATGTCCTGGTGGGTGCGGATAAAGCGGAAGATATTCTCCCGGTCGTTGCCGAAGAAGACCGCCCGCCGTGTGGCCCCGGCCAACGCGCCGCACTGCTTCGCCGGCCGATAGGTGAACCGCGCGGAGCCGGCGTGGTTGTCCAACAACTCTTTGACGGTCACCGTCCACGGGCCGGGCGGATCGTTGGCGGCCAGGGGCAACGACAGCCGGAGGGTTCCCATTGTCGTGGCGCGGTACAAGTCGTAGCGGACGCTACCCAGCGGGTCGATCAGGCGGACCTGCATCGGCACGGCTCCCGCCAGCGCGGCCCCGGCCGCGTCGGCCAGGGTGGCGTCAATCGAGACGCTGATCGGCGCGGCCTCCCGCGTAAAGTCCCTGGCAACCACGGGGGTTTGAATCCGCACGCCGCCGATCGGGCGGGCCGTCCGTGCAAAGACCCGCATCTCGCCGGCGCCGAAGCGAAATAGCCCGCCGGTGAGTTTACCCTTCAGCTCGGGCACCGCCCCGCCCCGCACGCCGTCATAGACGGGCCGGCCGTCGGCCGCAAAGCCGATGGTGGCGGTGGTCGGCTTGACCGAGAGCAAGGTGCCTTCCTTCTCGTCCCAGGCGGCGTTGACGGCGAAGAAGTACTCCACGTCGGCCTGCGATTGGCGGGAAACGACCACCTGCGGGTTGTCGCAATCGACGATCGGCCGGATGCCGGCGCCGGCCAGTTTCGCCTTCAGGGCGCCGGCCAGCGGCCCCGCGGCGCGGAAGAAGAGGCCCGCGGCCCGCATCTGCAGCGATTCATTCTGCTTTCCGGCGGCCCAGACCCTTTCGATCTCGTCGGTCAGGTCCGGCGCGGCGGCGCCGACTCGCTTGGCGCCCTTGATCTCCGTCCGGCAGTCGTCGGTCAGCAGGACCAGTCCGCCGCCGGCCGCGTAATCCTCCAGCACGGCGACGACTTTCGGGTCGAGATAGTTGATGTTCGTCAGCACGATCGCCTTGTAATCAGCCGACACCGAGCCGTCCAGCACGTCTTCTTCCACCACCGGGGTGAAGGGGACGTGGATCATCTTTGAGGCGAAGTAGACCGTCAGCAGCCGGCCGCGGGTGAGCCCGCCGCCCATGTAATTGTCTTTCATCCCGGACTTGATTTGGGCATCGAGGCACTGTGAGAGCGAGTAGAGCAGGGCCACCTCGCCGCAGCTCGGCCGCATCGTGCTGAAGATGGTGCCCAGCCGCAGCCCCAGCTTGTTCGTCTCCACGACGCTCGGCGACGTGGCGGCGGCGTAGGGGGCGTTCATCACGGGGTCGGGCGACTTCGCCAGCCCTTGCAGGTTGTTCATGAAGCACAAGTACTGTTCCAGCCGGTACAGCTCGTCGCGCGAGGTGTTGCCCCAGTTCGGCAGGTACCAGTTCGGCTTGTCCAACTGCCTCATGCGGCCGAACTCCTGGTGGTAGGCGGGATAGAAGTAGCTGCCCGGCCCGTCGTCGTAGCCGCCGTGCCCGCTGATGACCGCCAGGGGGCGAACGACGTTGAAGTAGTAGCCGTCGGTGTAGCCGTTCCAGGCGTACTGGCTCTGGGTGGCGGAAATCAGCTCCGGATTGACCTGGTCGACGGCGAAGCGGGCGTCTTTCCAGGCCGCCTCCAGGAAGCCCTCTTTCCAGCGGCCCCAGAACTGCCACCTGGCCGTCGACGCGGCATCGCCCGGTTTCACGCCCGTATAGGGAATGCGGTCGGCGCCGAAGGCGCTGCGGAACGCGCGGAGCTGGGCCGCCACGGCGTGCGGCGTGCCGTTTTCCCAGGTGAGCCCCGGCTCGTCGTAGAAGTGCACGCCCAGCGCGTTGGGCTTGGTGCGGTCCATGAAGGCCTGCTGCGCTGCTCGGGCCGTGGCCCCCTTGAGCACGTAGGGGTCGGACCAGTCGCACTCCTGGCGGAGGTCCACCTGGTGCCCCCCGCCCATCGCGCAGCACTGCATGTAATCGGCCCCGCCGCGGATCGTGGCCTGCGCGTTGGCCGTGTTGGCTTGCAGGCGGTAGTCGCCCAACAGCAGGTTGAAGCCCATGCCGTCTTCGCCGAGGACCGCCATCTCCGGGCCCTGGATGCGGCAGCCCCAGTCAACCGTCTTGAACGTGCTGCGGCGAAGGTGGCCGAAGACGTTGATCTCGGTCGAGGCCGTGGCCCCGTGGACCGCGGCGGTGATCTTGTAGTGCCCCGGACGCAGCAGCCAGCCGTTCAGGTGCAGATGCTCGGTGGCCGTCGCTCCCTTGGCCCCAACCGCCACCGGCCCGACGGGAAACACCAGCGCGATCCGACTGCCGTCGCCGGCGGCCAGCGCGAGGTTCAGGTCCGCTGCCGGCAGGGCCTCCACGCCGCTGCGGACGACGCAGAGGTCGATCTGTTCGTTGGTCTGATAGGCCGTGCGTCCCAGGGGCAACGAGAGCTTCAGCGTTGCGGCCGCAAGGGGCCGCGCCGTCAGGACGAAAGCTCCCAGCGTGATGCCTGCCAGCAGAAGAAATCGCTTTCGCGTCATGGGATTCTCCCTTCCATCGCGTAGAGAATTGGGGTCCACTACCAAGAGAACCGCGGCGTGCGGAAAAAAATGTCGAACGTCTGCCCTTGGCCGGCGGGCTTGCAGGCGATCACCTTGCTGATGGGAACCTTGATCCCGGGCGATGCCCCGACGTTAGCGTGGGCGCCGACTGCTGTCAAGGACCCGCGGCAAATCGACAATTCCAGGCTCTTGGGTAACCTTCGCGGCGGAGCCGGTCCCCTTTTCCTGGCCGCCGTTTCCAGTTTGAGTCATAATTTGCGCTATGGCAACGGTTTCCGAAGCATTGGCGATTGCCATCCAACACCTTCAAGCCGGTCGCCTGCAAGCTGCCGAGCAGCTCTGCCGGCAGATTCTCGCGATTCAGCCGAATCATGCTGATGCGATTCATCTTCTCGGCGTGATCGCTTCCCAAGTGGGCAAGCACGAGGTTGCCGTCGAGTACATCCAACGGGCGATCGGGTTGGAAGGGAATGCGGCTGCCTTCCATTTCCACTTGGGGGAGGCGTATCGCGCCTTGCGCAGGTTTCCCGAGGCGGTCGCCTGCTACCGCCGGGCCCTGGATCTGGAGCCGGGTCTTGCCGAAGCACACAACAACCTCGGTAATTTGTTGAAGGAGCAGGGGAAGCTCGACGAAGCGCTCGCCTGCTACCGCCGGGTGCTGGAACTGAAGCCGGGCCTTGCCGAGGTCCACAACAACCTGGGCACCGTTCTCAAGGCCCAGGGGAAGCTGGACGAAGCGCTCGCCTGCTACCGCCCGGCACTGGAGCTGAAGCCGGACTTCGCCGAGGCACGCTACAACCTGGGCAATGTGTTGCGAGACCAGGGGAAGCTGGACGAAGCGCTCGCCTGCTACCGCCGGGCAGTAGAGCTGAAGCCGGACTTCGCCTTGGCGCATAGCAATCTGCTTTACACCCAAGTCTTCTGCCCCGGCTACGACGCCCAGACGCTCTACGAAGAACACCGCCGCTGGAACCAGCAACACGCCGAGCGATGGGCGAAGCTCATCCAGCCGCATCTCAACGAGCGATCTGCCGATCGCCGCTTGCGCGTTGGCTATGTCTCGCCGGATTTTCGTTTGCACGTCGTGGGACGGTTCCTCTTGCCGCTCTTGGAATCGCACGACCACGAGAAGCTTTGAAATCTTTTGCTACGCTTCGGTGCCCATCCCGGACAGCATGACCGACCGTTGCCGCGCCCAGGCCGATGCGTGGCGCGACGTGCTCGGCTTCTCGGATGAGCAAGTCGCCGAGACCATCCGCCAGGACCGCATCGACATCCTCGTGGATCTGACCATGCACATGGCGAACAACCGCCTGCTGGTCTTTGCCCGCAAGCCGGCCCCCGTCCAGGTGACGTATCTGGCCTACTGCGGCACGACGGGCCTTGGCGCGATGGACTATCGCCTGACCGATCCCTATCTGGACCCGCCGGGCCGGCACGAGAAGTTCTACTGCGAGCAGTCGATCCATCTGCCGGAGACGTACTGGTGCTATCGGCCCGCGATCGAGACTCCGCCGGTGAGCGCCGTGCCGGCCTTGACGGGGGGCCACGTCACCTTCGGCTGTTTGAACAATTTCTGCAAGGTCACGGCTCCGACCCTGGCAGCCTGGAGCCGCCTCTTGCAGGCGGCGCCGGAGGCGAGGCTGCTCCTGCACGCCCGCGCCGGCAGCCACCGCGACCGGGTGCGGACGTTTCTGGCCCAGCAAGGCGTCTCCGCGGAGCGGTTGGCGTTTGTCGACTCCCTGCCCACGGAGGAATACTTCGGCGTTTACCGGCGGATCGACGTGGCCCTGGATACCTTCCCCTATGGCGGCGGCGCCACGACTTGCGACGCTTTGTGGATGGGAGTGCCGGTGGTGAGCCTGGCGGGAGAAACGGCGGTGGGACGGGGAGGGGTGAGCATCTTGTCCAACGTCGGTCTGCCGGAATTGATTGCCCGGACGCCGGAGCAATACGTGCGGATCGCGGTCGAGTTGGCTCAAGATCTGCCCCGATTGAGCGAGCTGCGAGCGACCGTGCGCGCTCGGATGCAGGCGTCCCCTCTGATGAACGCCCCGCGCTTTGCCCGGAACGTCGAGGCGGCCTACCGCAACATCTGGCGGAGTTGGTGTGCAAAGTAGATGTCTGGGACGCGCGAGCCCTCATACGGCGCGCGGTCCGAAATGCGCAGTTCGTAGTCCCGCCTTCGTTCGTAGTCCCGCCTTCGTTCGTAGTCCCGCCTTCGTTCGTAGTCCCGCCTTCGTTCGTAGTCCCGCCTTCGTTCGTAGTCCCGCCTTCGTTCGTAGTCCCGCCTTCGTTCGTAGTCCCGCCTTCGTTCGTAGTCCCGCCTTCGTTCGTAGTCCCGCCTTCGTTCGTAGTCCCGCCTTTAGGCGGTCTGGCCTGGATTTCCGGCTAAAGCCGGCACTACGGACTTCCGGCATTACGCGCCGAACTCTTGCGTCCAGTAGATGCCGACCCGGCCGAGGCCCTGGCGCTTGTGCCCCGCGCCGAAGAGGTTTTTGTGGTGTCCGGGGCTGAGGAACCAGGCCTTGATCGCATCGGCGGGCGAAGCGCTGCCTTTGTAAATGTTCTCGCCGGAGGCGGTCGTGCCGGCCAGCTTGGCCCGGTCGAACGGCGACGTCTTTCCCGGCAGGGGCGACTCGTGGGCGAAGAAATTCAGCCGCTGCATGTCGGCGCTGTGACCCGTGGCCGCCTCGCAAAGCTTGGGGTCGTAAACCAGCGCGTTCAGCCCGCACATCACGCGGACGGCGTTGACTTCCTCCATGCCGGCCACCTGGTCCCAACTGAGATGGGGGGCAACCTTCGCGTTCTCCTCGGCCACCTGGCGCAGCGCCTCTTCGCTCGGCGTGGTGGCGGCGGCAATCGTCTTGTCGATCTCGCCCAGATACTCGTCCAGCGGCAGCGGGGGGGCCTCTTGCCACTCCTTTTTCAGCAGTCGGAAGATCTCCGCATACTGCCGCAACTGCGCCGTGGCGGCCGCCTTCTTCTTCTTGTAAGGCGCCAACTGCGCTTGCTGCTGCCGATACACGACCGTCAACTGGTTCAAGGCCGGCAGGCCGATGGTTTCCGTTTGCGCGTGGGAGAGGTTGGGGTCCTCGCGGAGTTTGGCGAGCGTCTTTCGCAGCGACTCGATCTGCTCGTCCAGCGCGGACGTGTTCGGCGCAGCGCCGAAGAGCGACTTGACCCGCGCCAACTCCTTGGCCAACATCTCCTTGGCAACGGCGACGCCTTCCGGCCCGGCCTCGACCGCCTGTTTCAGTGAGCCGGCCCGCCGCTCGGCGCTCAGCCGCGGCAGGCGGAACTTGGCCAGCACTTGCTTCGCCTTCTTCCGCTGCTCCGCCTCGCTGCCCTGGGAAGGCTTGGCGGTTGCGGGTTCCTCCTCCTCCGCCAGGCCGCGGGCAGGGAGAAGAGCCAGAAATGCGGCCAAAACAACAGCCCGACGCAGCGAAAGCCGCTTCAACATGGTGATTTTCCTGGGAAAAATGCCATTCCGCAGACCCACGCACCGGCAAACCCGTGGACGGACCGCGCCCGTGCGATCCATTCAGGATACGCAAATGGGTTCCGTTTGGGAAGGAGTAACCGTTCACAGCGTGGAAAGTAGCAGGCACACTCCGTGTGCCGTCCGCTCGAAAGACACCTGACAAGGCGGACGGCACACGGAGTGTGCCTGCTACGATAACGCGGCCCGTGATCGGTTACGGGAAGGAGCAGGGTGGGCACCGCCCACCGCCAAACTAAGAGCACGGTATTCCCCTGGTGGGCAGTGCCCGCCCTGCTTGACTCCGCTCGGCACGTCATGGCGTCTTTTCGACTTCCGCTCGCTCGCCCTACTTGTCCGCCAAAACTCGGGAGACACGGAAGCCCACGGGGCCGTGGGTCCCGGGCCCGAGGGATAAGCGGCCCGCCGACCGGCAGAGCCACGCCGCGTTGAACCAGCCACCGCCGCGATACACGCGGCCCGAGCCCCCGGGAGGCCCGGTCGGATCGTCCACCGCCGGGCCCACGTAGTAAGCCGCGTCGAACCAGTCCTGACACCACTCCCACACGTTCCCTTGCATATCATACAATCCCCACGCGTTGGGCCGCTTTCCGCCCACTACGTGCGACATCCCGCCCGAATTTCCGTCGAACCACCCGTAGTCGGAAAGCGCCTTCTCCTCATACTCCCTGGGAATCGCGCTGCGGCCCACGCTGAAACCGTACCGACCCGTGCTCCCCGCGCGGCACGCATACTCCCACTGCGCCTCCGAGGGCAAGAGATACGTTCGCCCCACTGCCTTTTCCTCCGGCGTCTCCGATAGCTTCCGGCAAAACTCCACCGCATCATCCCAGGAGACGAACTCCACCGGAAACCGCTTCGTCTCCTGGCCGGCTACTCGGTCTTTGTGCGGCCCGGTGGCCGAGAACTCGCTGGGGTTGCTGCCCATCAACCGCTGGTACTCCCCCTGCGTCACTACGTAGATCCCCAAGTAAAACGGCTTGGTGATCCGCACCCGGTGCTGCGGCCCCTCGCCCGGAAGGGTTTGCGTGTACCACGTGTCGCCGGCATGTGCCTTCAACTCCTCTTCGATCAGCTCCTTGGGCGAGCCCATCGTGAACTCGCCCGGCGGGATGAGCACCAATTTCATGCCGATGGAGTTGGTTGTCTCCACGGGCTCGCCAAGGTACGTAGCCCATTCCTGCTGATGCTCTTTCGCCCTCTTCTCGCCAAAAGGGGCAATCGCCGCAGGCGGCGGAGGCAACTGGCTCCGCAGTTTCCTCACTTCAGCCAGGCGCTTCTCGACGTTGTACTTGACCAGGCTGGCAGGCAACCCAGCGTCGGCTTGACGATACCACGGCCCGGCGTGGATCTTGATGGCGTTCATTTGCCAACGGCTGTGCGTAGAGGCAATCTCCCACCAGGCGTCACCCAGCTTGACCTGTTCGTCGGGCTGGTTCGGAGGCGATTTCAATTCCCGCCCAGCGAGCCCTTTGAGCGACGCGTCACTCCCTTGGGCCAACAGGGGCAGTCCCTTTTCCCAGTCGCCCTTGCTGAAGCAAAGGTGCTGCCCGAGGACGAAACTGGCCTTGGCGTCTTTGGGGTCTTTTGCCAGGGCTGCGCGTGCCTCCTCGAGTTCTTCCAGGTCTTTGCCCGCCTCGACGAACCGCCGCCGGTAAGCCTTCAATTCAAGCGTCAGGTTCTTGTCCCGCAGTCCGCTCGACTTGCTGGTCGCCAGCGTCCCCAGCTCCTTGGCAGCCTCCAGGTTGCCCGCATCCACCGCCTCGTCCCCTACGGCCAACATCTGCTCGACGACCCATTTCCGCGCGTCCGCCGTGCGGGCTTCCTTCGCCCAGCCCCTCAGGATGTCGGTCTTCATCGCAAACCGATCCACGTCGAAGACGCCCGCCATCTGGTCGATGACCTGGAAAGCCGTCTCCGCATCCCTGGCCGTAGCGGCCAGATCCTTCGCCCCGAGCATCAGCACGTACTGACCCGCCGTATCACCCGTCTGGTCGAGGGCCTGGGCCAACAGCCGCTTTGCCAGGGCAACCTTGTCGGCGGAAGTCTTCGCCTGCTGGATTTCCGTCTTGAACAAGGCATCGGCGGCTTTTCGGGCTTGTGTCTGTGCGGCGTCGTCGGGAACGGGGAGTTTCTGCTTCGGCGCAGTCGGGGTCGGGAGGGCTTCGGGTTTCGGCGGTGGCGGTTGTTGTGGCGACGAGGCGGGAACCGGAGCAGCGGCGGGGCTCGAAGCCGTGCCCGGTTTCGGTTCTGTTGGTTTCGGCTCCGGGCTGGGGGCTTTGGGCGGCGGCAGCGTTTGTCTTGGCGACGAAATGGCAACCGAAGGGGCGGCGGGAGGGGGAGAGGGGATTTCAGATTTCAAATTTGGGATTTGAGATTCAGAATTTGCCCTTGGCGCGGTCGAGACAGCCGGAGGTTGTGCCGTCTCGGTGGCAGGGCTGATCTTCGCCCGCTCGGCCGCCGTGTCCGGCAGAACCAGCGAGACGCGGAGGCCCAGGAAGTTGTTGCGGTTCTCAGGCTCCTGGTTGTAGCGGTCCGCCGAACGGCAGTTGCACGCCCCATAGAACCAGGGCGCGCCACGACACACGCGGTAGGAGCCTCCGAGGGGACCGGTCGGGTCGTCGACAGGCGTCTGCACGTAATAATCCCATTCGTACCAGTCCTGGCACCACTCAAGCACGTTCCCGTGCATGTCATACAATCCCCACGCGCTAGGCCGCTTTCTGCCAACCACATGCGGCATGGAGCCTGAGTTGCCGATGAACCACCCGTAGTCGGAAAGCGCCTTCTCCTCGTTCTCCTTGGGAATCGTATTGCGGCCCGAACTGAAGCTGTACCGACCTGTGCTCCCCGCACGGCACGCATACTCCCACTGCGCCTCCGAGGGCAAAAGATAGGGGCTCTTCCGGGATTTAGGTGGGGCGAGGGCACAGGTCGAGGTCGCCGCAATGGAAGTAAATGGCAGTCTTGAAGTTGTCGAAGTTGCGGAAGCCGCGAGCCGTGTACTTCACCCATTGGATCTTCGCGTTGATGCTTTCGCTGGCGGCATTGGTGATTCTGTGCTTCAGGTAGGTGAGGATGTTCGGTAGATGACTCATCAACATCTTCGCCTTGTCGATCATCGGTTGAAGGCGGCTGTGCGTGGCCCAGCGATACCACCAGGCGAAATGGTTGCGGGCCGCCTGGACGTAGCTATAATCCCAAAGTTTCATGGCCTGCTCTCTCAACGCCCACGCCCGCGCCGTCTTCAGTTTGCTCCGCCGCAACTGACAGAACTCACGCCATCCGGCCAGGTCGAATTTGTCCCGCCCCTTCAGCCAATCGTACTTGGTGCCCTTCAACCGCTCGTCGCCTTCGGCGTGCAGCTCCTTGTGTTCGCTTCGGCGGACCTTGTCCACCGCTTCACCCAGGTGCTTGGCTACGTGGAACTTGTCAAACACCATCTTCTCTTCCGCGTCAGGCAGATGGGCTTGAATCGACTGCACGTACGGCCCCCACATGTCCAACGCCACCCCGGCAATCCATCCTCGCTGCTTCTTCGTCAGCGTCGGCCAAAAGCCGTCCAGGCTCGACTGCTTGCGGTCTTCTGCCACGTACAACACGCGGCCTCGGGCCAAGTCGTTGACCAGGGTCAGGTACTTGTGCCCCTTGCGGAACGATTTCTCATCTACCCCCAAATACCCGATCATTTCCGCCTTGCGCCGCGTCAGTCCCCGCCGCACGGCACGTTCCATGATCCCATGCACCTCGTCCCAGGTGAGGCCCAACTGGTCGGCCACGGCCTGCTGGCTGGCCGCCCGCAGCCAGTCGATCGCCAGACGCTCGAACAGTGCCGTGAACCGGCTGTGCGGTTCGGCCCAAGGCAGACGCACCACACGTACCCCATGCTCCGCACACCGGCAACGGGGAGGCTCCGCGTGCAGGACCGTACGGTACTGGCAGGTATCCAAATGCCGCCAAAGTCGCTCGCTATCGTGGTCATACAAGAGACACTCCGCTTGACACTCCGGGCAGGTCCAAGCGACCTGGGCCTCGTGCCCCAGATAGACATGAACTTCCCCCTCCTTCAGACGCAAGTCCACCCGCTCCACACGCCAGGGAGAGGTGATGCCCAAAATCTGCTGATAAAGTTGCGAGTCTTGCATGGTGTTCTCCTTGGTTCGGAAAAACTCCATGATACTCGCTTGACGCCCACTGACCGAAGGTCGAGGATTGGTATTGCTCGGAGACACGGAGTCGGGCTCTGCTGGGAAGCAACCCGGCAAGGGATATCCGAGTCAGGGCGGGTGAATGACCCGCACGGTCCCGGTTGCTACGCCGCCGGGACCGTCTTCTTCCTATCCCCATTCATTTGCCCTGCCATACCTCAGAAAATCCCGGGGTCTGGGGCGGAGCCCCAGTTTTCCTCCCGTCCTCGTCCACCCAAAAGCCGGAATACCCCCTTTTGTTTCGAGCAGAGGACGGCTGCTCAACGGAAACGTGCCGCCCAGGCGGCCGAGCATCTCAGGGCAAACTCAGTTGTGGAGACTTCGGATGTGTTGGCCTACCTGCCTCATTGCTCTCGCATTTGCCGCCGACGGCGCTGCACCAACCGACCTCAACGTCCTGGCGCCTCACGCGTCCGGCGTCTGCCTCGCAGAAGTGTTACGATTGAGCCGCTATGACGAACGTCCGCGCGATGGCAACATGGGCGTCCGCGTCAGATTTCGGGCGATCCGAAGTTCGGGACAAATCCGGGATACGATCGACATCGTGGAACATTACGGCGGGCTCCAAGAGCCCAGAACAAAAGTCCCCCCCAGAATAGGGGACAGTCACCCATTTATCTCGCACAAATAGTTGACTGTCCCCTATTTCGGGTAGAGTCGAGAGGTGGCGCGGTGGGGTAGGCTTCGGCATATTCTGGGTCGGGGTTTCCCCGTCTGTGTCTCACTAGCCGCATGCCGTGCTCCGTTTCCACCTCCCGCTCATCGAACCGGACGGGCGGATTTCCCGCATCCGGCTCTCGGACAAGGTTCATGGTTTCGCCCACGAGTAGCGACGGGGAAGTTTCTTGATGTTCAGCAGCCCAAGCTCACGCTCCAGGCGGCTGTCGGGATATTGGCTGTATCCTTGTCCATCCAGCGTGAACTTCCTTCGTAGCCACCGACGGACCCGGCGACAGACGTGCCAATGCACGATCCCGAACGCCGCGGTGTAGGTTCCGTAGCAGAAGTAGTTGGCCCACCCGCGCAACACCTGATTGACCTGGTAGACCAGCGCTTCCGGCCGGATGAACGTCGGCAATCGGCCTACCAACTCGTTGAGCTGGCGGCAGACCCCAAGCACCTTCTTGCGCGCGGTCGCGCGCCCAGATAGGCCCCGCCCGTTCGCGGTGAATACATCCGTCCGAACGTATACCCAAGGAAGTCGAACGATTCGGCAGGCAGGCGAGCGACGTGCGTTTTCGTCTCGTTGACCGTCAATTTCAGCCGCCGCATCATGTCGCGCATCGTCGCCAGGGCGTCATCCGCCCGGCGGCGACACAGGATCACGAAGTCGTCGGCATAGTTGACGATCCGGGCCTGATAACGGGTCTCATGCCCAAGGGTCTTCCAACCCAGCACGAAACGTCGCATGTACAGGTTCGCCAACAAGGGTGAAATCGGCGCGCCTTGCGGCGAACCGCGCTTCGTGTCCTTGTTCCGCGTGGTACGTCGCACATGGCCCCGCTCGTCGGTTTCCTCCACCGGCGCCACCAACCATTGCTTTATCAGGTGCAGCATGGCCTTGTCGCTCACGCGACGGGCGACGCACAGCATCAGCTCCGGGTGCGGGATGCTATCGAAATACCCGCTCAAATCCGCATCGACGACCGCGCGATACCCCTGGCCCAGCAGGCGATGCACTTCTTGCACTGCCTCCAGGGCACTGTGGTCCGCGCGATAGGCGTGTTGTTCGGGTTGCAGGTCGGCCTCGAAGATCGGTTCCAAGACCAGCAGCGCGGCGGTTTGCACCACGCGGTCGCGGATCGTGGGAATCCCCAGCGGCCTCTGCTTCCCGTCCGGTTTCGGCAGGTAGACCCGCCGGACCGGTTGCGGCTGATACCGTTTCGTTCGCAATTCCTCCGTCAGTTCGTCCAACCAGCGATCCACGCCGTACTTCTCGATGTCCTCGAAGGACTGGCCATCGACCCCGGGCGCTCCGCCGTTGGCACGGCATTGCGCGTAGGCCGCTTCCAGCACGTCGCGGCGATACACCTTGTCGTACAGGGAGTAGAAGCGAAAATTGGGCGCACTCTTCGCTTTGTCATGCAGCGCCGCGCAGAGTTCTGCAACGGATTGGTGTTGGTAGGCTCTTCGCCAATCATCCTCTGCCTTGCTCCTGCGTACGCTGATCCTTGAACTGAGGCCCCTTGGCTCCGCCGGCATTACCCGGTTTCAACGCTACTACGAGCCTCTCCGCCGCCGACGCGACCGGACCTGGCCCTCGCGGGTTGCCCGTTGCGGTTGCCGCCGCTGTCGTCGTCGGTTTCCCGTGCTTCATGTGCGTTCCTTCGATACATGCCGTCGTCTCTACCCCGGCGGAACTGCAGAGTGCTTTCGTCGCTCACTTCCTCTGCAACACTGGCCTTCCCCAACAGTCAGAAGGGTCGGCTTCCGCGACTAGGGTTTCGGGGCCTAATCGAACGTTCACTTGCGTTACGGCCTGCATCTTCGCGGGGTCACCAAGTGACCCTTTCCATCGAAGGCTCCGACGAATTCGTTGCCTCCTCCGCCGCTTCGATTGCTACTGGGCAAGCGACCCTTCCCAGGCGGGACTTTCACCCGCTAGAATACACACGCATTCACGGCGCACTGACTGTCCCCTATTTCTGACAAATGAAGCGAACCGCCCTTGCCAGAGATAGCCGCGCCACCTCTCGCGGAAGTTGATCCGCCGCGTGTAGCGCTCATGCGCCTCCCCGATGGCCAAACGCAAGCCATCCTCCCCCGAGGGAACCGCGATCAGATGCGCGTGATTGGGCATCAGGCAGTAACTCCAAATCTCCACCGCGTACTCGCGGCACCACTGCGCCATCAATTCCCGGTACGCCGCGTAGTCGCCATCGCTAAAGAATGTCTGCTGCCGGCGGTTGCCGCGCTGCGTCACGTGGTGCGGCATGCCCGGAACGACCAATCTCGCTAGCCTGGCCATGCCCCTAAACTACCAGATTCCGCCGATGCCGTCAATAATTTAGTCGTGTGTCCCCGGAATTGTACCCCTTTACTCGTCCGCGACTCTACCCTTTATCGTTCCCTTTCTAACGGCCTCCACCAGGCGCTTTGTCGTTCCGCCTCTCCACAAAAAGTGGCACCTTGCTATAGTCCGCACCGGCCATGACCTTGTTGTCGTCGTAAAGGCGGTTCAGAACGAGGCCGTGCTTGTTTTGCGCGTACCACCGCATTGCGTTCCGCACGAACTCCGCGTCGTCCGTCCCCCGAATCCCGGATCCGATGAACGCTCTTCGGACCGCCGCGGCGATGGCGCGGCGTACATCCGGAACCTGGCACTTGTCATAAGCCTCGCCAAGAACCAAGACGGGATCCTTAAGCTTGGTTCCACAGACGACGATGAAGTACTTAACGTCCTCGTTGACGCCGATCCGTTCCGGAAAGCGGATGGAAAGCAGCGTTACCAGGTTGTCCCGATAACCGCGATACACGCACGCGACGACCAGCGCCTCGAGCAAGGTATTATGAAACCCGCCACGCTTGAGTGGCATCGTTTTACACGAGGACGCCACCTCGCCAAGCTGCTTCTCTGAAAGGCTCTCTCCCAGAACATCCCCGAGCAGGCCGATTTCCTCTCCATAGGCTTGCATGGGCGGCAGTGCAGATAGGCGGGCCTTCCTCTCAATCCAGGTCTGCTTAATCCTCGCCAACTCGGTCGAATCCCAGGTCATTGCGCCGCTCCCATCTCCGCGCTCGGCTGCTGCTTGCTTACGCGGCGTTCGGTCTTCCGCCATCGAAAGTACCTGCATCGCGAAGACGGCCGCAAATAGCGCACCGATCATGGGGATCGCCACGCGCACCGCAGGTACGCGAAATACGTGAGGCATCTTCTATTGCCCTCGACTCTTAAGACCTCTGGGGCACTTTCCTCTACGACGGCACGAAAAGCTGCCTCTGCGTCCGCCAAGTGAATATCAGCCTGCCAACGTTCTGCACGACGAAGAATCGTGGGCCTTGCTTTGGCGAGTAACCCGGCACTTGCTTCTCGATGTTGGTAAGCTGTTTGATCTTGGGGAGGCCGGTGTTGTACGCGTCGTACAGGTACTTGAGCCAACCTTGATAGTTTTGCGGCGGTCCCGCCCAGGACTGATACGAGTCCGTCGCGATCTTGATCGCGTTCTCCCCCTTTTCGGACCCGGTTGGGTGAACGTCTTGATCCCTGTAGTGGGAGTTGTTCGCGATGTAGATTAGATCGCCGTCCTGCACGGCGTTGAGCTGCACCGTCGCCCCGCCCGCAGTTTGAGCGAAACTTGTGAACTTGTCAAACATAAAACCCACGTTCCAGCCGAGATTGTCGTGGCCGATCGCGTCCCATTCACCGGCGTTAAGAACCCCGATCAATGCGCGCGAAAACGACCTCCGCCATCGCCTGGCAGTCCAAGACGAGCTTCTTTGAGCCATTGGGCTGAAAAACGTTGTTTACCTGCTTTTCGCTGAAGAATAAAGGGGACAGGCGCATATAATGGGTAGCATGGGACGTTGTCGCTGGCCGGGGGGAGAAAGGGGGACAGGCGCGCTTTCGCGGAGTTCGTTTGTGTCAATAAGCGCGCCTGTCCCCCTTCTCCTCCCCGCTCACCGGGGCGTTGCAATCGCGCCCCGTTCACCCTCGCTCATTGTGCCGTGCCGCTGCATTGCGTACAGAATCCACTCTTGCCGGCCGCGTGGAGCATCATTCGGCACGCACTGCTTGCCGCTTGAACGCCGGAGGCGCCCGCTTTCTGGGGAAACGTCGCTGGAAACGCATCGCCGGAGGCGAGCCTGCGCCAAGTTCGCCAGAAAACGCCGCTCCAGACGCGCCGGCGACCCGGAAACCGCGCCTTCTTGGACGCCACCGCCTCAGTTTGCGCCGCTGTAGGGCGGACAGGGCGCCGATTTGCGCCGCAGAGAGCGGACAGGGCGCCAATTTACGCCGCTCCAGAGCAGACAGGGCGCCAATTTGCGTCGCGCCGAAGGCGCCATCTCGCCGCTTGCCGGCGCCAGACGCGGCGTCTATCGTCATACTCGCAAAACGGGCGTTTTGGCCTTAACGGTTGTCGGCAAAAAAGATGCGCCGACCAACGGCGGCGGCGAGGCGGCCGAGGGCCGGCGCGGGGAGAAAAAAAGGGAACGCCCGCTGCAAGAAACGGCAGCCGGTCTGGCGCGTTTCGGCAGTGCGCCCGGGACTCCCCCGATTTAAGCGCGATGATTCCGCCGCTGCCGGCGGAGAGACTGAGGTCGCCGCCGTTGCCGTTGAGGGCCGTACCCGCGCCGCCGCCGTCGTCCAGGACGATCGCTCCCGGACCGGCTTCTCGATAGCCTTTGGCGATTCGAGGCGGTTTTCTTGGCAGGTCCCGCTTGCCGAGCGGGACTTTGGGCAGCCACGACCGCGGTTGGTCGCTCAAGTCCCTTCCGGCAGAAGGGACCTACGGCAGCCGGTGAAGTTCCCCAGCCATCTGCTCGAAGACGGGGGACCATTTTCCCAAGTCCTGCTGCCGGAAGAGCCGCACGCTCGGGTACCAGGCGGTCCGCTGCCCCTGCCTGCCCCAGCGCCAGTCGGGCAGCGCTGACAAGGCCAGCCATACCGGCACGTCGAGGGACCCTGCCAGGTGAGCCAAGGCCGTGTCCACGGTGGCCACGAGGTCGAGGCACTTCACCAGCGCGGCCGTGTCGAGGAAGGCCGCATCCGGGCCGTCGAGGTCTCCTTCGGCCATCCGTCGAACGGCAAACGGCCGTCCTGGGGCGTTGAGCTGCTCCGTTCCATGTCCTTGCTGCAAGCTGATCAATTCGACGCCGGGCACCGCAGCCAGGGGAGCGAATTGCTCCAGTGGCGCCGACCGCCAGCGGTCTTGGGCGTGCTGGGGATTGCCTTGCCAGACAATGCCCACCCGCAGCGTCCCCTTCACGCCCAACCGTTGCCGCCAGCGCTCGACCCGCGACGGTTCGGCCGTCAGAGAGGGAATCCCCGCCGGGATTGTCTCGGGCGTGGTGCCCAACAAGCCGGGCAAGCTTCCCAGCGGAGCGTGAACGTCGAAATCGGGCCGAAGGTCTCCCTCGGAGATAATCCGGTCGATGCCGGCGCATGAGCTGAACAACGGCGCCAGCCGCTGGGGGCATTCCAGAATGACCGTGGCCCCCTGTTCCTTGAGGACTCGGGCGTAGCGGAGGAACTGGATCATGTCTCCCACTCCTTGCTCCACCCAGACAAGAATGGTCCGGTTGGCCAACGGAGAACCGTCCCAGCGAGGCCGGAGGAAGACCCGTTCCGACTGCTTGTTCAGCCGAAAGCGATACTCGAATTCCGCCCATCCGCGAGGCCAGTCGCCGGTTTGCAAAAGCGTCATGCCGCGGTTGTAGTGGGCGGAAACGCAGGCGGGGTCGATCTCCAGGGCCAGATCGAGACAGGCCAGGGCCTCGTCCCATCGGCCCTGCGCCTGCAACAAGCTGCCGAGGTTGGCGTGGATCTCGGCGTTTTGCGGCTGCAAACGCAAGGCTTGCTCCAAGTATTGCTCGGCCTCACAAAATCGTCCCAGTTCAAACGACGCCTTGCCCAAGTTGCACAACGCCGGGGCATAGCCGGGATTCAACCGGACCGCGTGGCGGAGCAGAACGACGGCCTCGCCCAGACGCCCTGTTTGCTGCAGCGCCAACCCCAAGTTATTGAACGCTTCAGCCGACTGGGGCTTGAGCCGGGCCGCTCGCCTGAGCACTGCCGCGGCCTCGTCCACCCTTTGGGCCTGTTGCAGGGCCAGCCCCCAATTGGTCAGGGCTTCGAAGTAGTCCGGCCGAATCTTCAGGGCCCGCCGGAAGGAGGCGATCGCTTCCTCGTGCAGGCCCATTCGATTGAGGATATTGCCGAGGTTGTAATGGGCTTCCGGGTAGTCGGGCTGGAGGCGAAGGGCCTCTTCCAGTTGGGCGCGGGCGTCGTCGAGATGGCCGAGCCCCCCTAGACCGACGCCCAGATTATGCCGGGCCTGGGCAAGCTCGGGCCGAGCCTCTACCGCCTGTTGCAGCCACTTGACGGCCTGATCAAGCTGCCCTTGCTCGGCCAACAACGTGCCCAACGCCATGAGGCCCTCGGCGTGCCGCGGGTGAAGTCGAATCAATTGGCGATAGGTCTCCAGCGCCTGGTCCGCGTGTCGCAATTCCTTGAAGGCGGCGGCCAATTGGCACAGGGCGTCGGCATGGCCCGGCTGCGACTGCAGTAGCCGCCGGTACAGCTCGACGGCCTCGACGGCACGCCCTTGTTGGCGCAGAACGCGGCCTAAGTCGCTGTTCAAAAATAAGTTGTCCGTTTGTATAATCTGCCTATTCCGCTTCCAAGGATGGAGAGACGGTCATGGCAGACAAGGAGCGCAAGCGAATCCATCGGTGTCGTTGCCGCGGATGTCGGTCGCGCAGCGATACTGAGTTGGTTGTGTACCATCGGGCCATCAACCGGGTGATGGCCGAACTGGATGAACGGAGCCGGCGGCTGTTTGCCGGGATATTGGTGAGGCAGCGTGGGCACGGCGGCGTCCAACAGGTGGCGGAAATCACCGGGCTGAGCCGCGTGACCATCCGCCGCGGATTGCGTGAGAGCGAACGGGGGCAAGCCGTGTCTTCGGACCGTGTGCGTCGCCCCGGTGGTGGACGAAAGCGGGTTGAAAAAAAACGCCTCGTGTGCGGGAGTTGTTGACGGGGTTGTTGCAGGATGCAACGGCCGGTGAGCCAATGGGAGGTCTGCGCTGGACGCACAAGACAACCCGGAACCTGGCGGCTGCCTTGACGCGGCGCGGCGTACCAGTCGGGCATGTAACGGTGGCCCGCCTGCTGCGAGCGCAGAAGTATTCGCTGCGATCGAACCGCAAGCGGTTGGGCGGGAAAAAGGACCCCTACCGTGACCGGCAGTTCCGCTTGTTGGGGCGTCGGCGACGGCGATTCCAGCGGCAAGGATGGCCGGTCATCAGCGTGGATACGAAGAAAAAGGAGCTGATCGGCAACTTCAAGAACCAGGGACGCACTTGGCGGCGTGAGGATCGCGACGTGCTGGACCACGATTTTCCCACGCTGGCGCGAGGCCGCGGCTATCCCTACGGCATCTACGACGAAGATCGCAACGCGGGCTATGTGGTGATCGGCACAACCCATCAGACGGCGGCCTTTGCGGTGCGAGCCATTCGTTCGTGGTGGCTGAAGATCGGGCAGCACCGGTATCCAGGTGCGTCTCGGCTGGCGATCGAAGCCGACAGCGGAGGTGCCAATGGGAACCGTTGTTGGGCCTGGAAGGTGGGCTTGCAAGACCTGGCGAATAAATTCGGATTGACTATCACGGTCGGACATTATCCCGCGGGAGCTTCCAAGTGGAACCCGATCGAGCACCGCATGTTCAACTTGATTAGCGCCAATTGGGCCGGCGAACCCCTGACCAGCCACGAAGTCATGCTGAAGCACATCCGCGCAACACGGTCCAGCACGGGCTTCCGTTGCCGCGCATCGTTGGACACCAGGTTCTACCCAACCAAGACGAAGGTTTCCGGCGAAGCGAAGGCGGCGGTGAGGTTGTCGCGCCATACGGTCCTACCCGACTGGAATTACACCATCCGTCCACGAAAGTGAAACGGACAAGTTATTTTTGAACAAGTGCTAAGACGAGTAGTCCCGGCGCGTGGAGCGGCTCCCGGTCCAGCAGTTGGCAGAGGATCCGTTGGCAAACGTCCAACTGCCGCGTCTGCAGCGCCGACAATGCCTGGGCGTACAGATCGTCTGTGGTCATGCAGGATTTCTCCCGCTCTCGTGGTGCAGGCGTCCTGCCTGCATTTTGCCGGGCAGGCGGGACGCCTGCACCACAAAACTTGATCAACTTACTGTGGCGCGATTCCTTAGGGCCGGCCCCTGGGGCTCACGTCAAGGGACGCTTCTCCACGATCCAAACATTCTGGAAGAACGCCGGGAACCCGTGTTCCTGGAGGTAGATGCCCCCGGGCTGCGGACTCTCGGGAATCCCCGACGGCGTCGAGTGCTTGATCTCGACGTTGTCGAGGATCACCACGCCGTTGAGCTTCACCGTGCAGCGGCCGAGCCTGGTCTTCTTGCCCGCGGCATCATAGCGGGCGGCCGTAAAGTCGATGTCGTAGGTCTGCCAGGTCAGGGGCGGATAGCACATGTTGATCTTCGGCGTGATCTGCGCGTAGAGCACGCCGCAGTCGTGCTGGCGCATGACGATGCCGAACGAGTCCAGGATCTGGATCTCGTAGCGCTGCTGGAGGAAGACGCCGCTGTTGGGCCGCTGCCAGATGGTCCGCGTGCGGGGCACATAGGAAATCATGAATTCGACGTGCAGCGTGAAGTCCTGGAACTTGCGGCGGGTGGTCGCGCCGCCGATAAGCCACTTCTGCGGCGTGAGCTTGGCGCCGGGGAGCCATTGGTCCGTGCCGCTGCCGTCGAACAACACGATGGCGCCGGCCGGCGGCTTGGCCCCCAGCGTGGGACTGCGGCGCGTGACCCGAGCGAGCTCGAACTTCACGCCGGCGTCGGTCTGGCCGGCCAGCGTGCGGCCGTCGCAAACCGCCTTGTAGACCTGGTCGATGACGACCTTCTTGCCCTCGCGATGGGCGTCGTCGGGCGTCGAGTCGTCCGTGCTGGGGGCTTTCTGGATGATCGTCTTGCCGTCCCAGCCGTCGCCGGGCAGGCCGCCGGCGAAGATCATCGTGCGGAAGACCCCGTCGCCCAACGCGCGAACCTGGGCGCCCAACCGCGTCTTGCCGCCGTCGGGCTGAGAAACCGTGCCGGTGTACTCGCCCTGGAAGGGGAAGTCGGCGTCCACGTGCTCGGGGTCGGTATAGAGCTTCAAGGCGGGCTCCTTGGCTGCTGCCCCGGCAACCCATGCCCCGACGCCGCATGCGACGGCCAGCGCGCAGGTGACAACGCCCCGCACGATCCGCCGCGAAATTCTCTTACATGGCTGGTTCATCTCTCGCGTCTCCTTTCCGGCGTTTCGCCGATTGGGTTTCTCGGGACTGTGAGCCTGAAGGCAATTCAGGCCCGCAGCGCCAACCATCTTACTATAGCTGGCTTCAAAGGGCCCTGCGAGAACTGGCGGAGGCCGGCGGAAAAATTCGGCCGACCTTTACAAAAGTATGGTTGCCGCCCGCCTGCCCACCGTGGTAAGCTAAACGAGTTGACGGCCGCTGCCGGGAAGCCGCGGCCCGCCAGAGCCCCAGCCAAGTATTGTCCCGCCTCGACCTGCGCCGGAAATTGCGCGAGACCGCCATGCCTTGGGAGCCGGTGTTCCACGGGCCGTCTCCAGCCGGCCTAGAGGAACCAAGACGCTTCCGGCCAATTTGAGGGGTGACTTGCGATGAGAAGGAGGGCCATGCCCCTTGTCGTGCTGGGCCTCCTCGTTGCGGATTTCGCCGCCGCCGATCCGCAGAAGCGGAGCAAGCTCATCGAGCGGTTGCTGGGCGCGAGGAATTCGCCGACTTCTGGGCGCTGAAGTGGAGCGATCTGCTGGAGATCAAGGCGGAAGAGCCGATCAATCTCTGGCCGAAAGCAGCGGAGACGTACCATCGCTGGGTCCGCGACAGCTATAACCTGGTGATGTCGGCCCTGGTCGCCGGCGGCGGCTTCCAGGCCGGCAAGGTCGTCGGTGAAAGCGACGAGGAGGGCCGCTATGTGAAGTCGCGGCCGATCTATCCCTGGGACCTCTGGGAAAGCGTCTACCAGTTGCTCGGCATCGACCCCAACGACAAGCTCCCCAACCCCGACGGCTGCGTGGCCTACGTAAGTCCGGCCACGGCATGTTGCTACGCGCGGAGAGGGATACTGAAGGAGATCATGTAGAGGGATGAGGGATGAAGGATGAGGGATCTGAAATCTGAGATTTGAGATCTGAGATTTGAGGTTTGAGATTTGAGATTTGGGTTCCGCCGCTTGCGGCTTCGCAATGAGCAACGAGTCGTTGACGATGAAGTTGAAACGGATTTCGGGTGTCGCACTGCTGCTGGCGCTAGGGATCTGTTCGTCGGTCGAAGCACAACCGGCCGCGGGGGTTGCTCCGCAGAATCGATCCCTGACGATCCAGGTCTGGGACGCAACGACCTGGAAAGCGGGCCGCAGCAAGACGACGGTCGAGGCCCCGGTGCACCGCTGTTTCATACGCAGCGTGCGCGGAAGCCCGGCCGACCGAAGTTTCCTCTCCGGATTGGTGGTCAGCGGCCACGACAGCCGCACCGTCCAGCTTTGCCTTGACGACCAGGCGCTGGCCCGGAAGAAGGTCCCGCCGCCGGTTTTGCAATAGATGTCGTGCCGACAAGGATGAACCGAGCGTCACGATCAGCGCGCCGGCGAAGGCGCCCGTCGGCTGGCAGCAGACGATCATCCTCAGCGGGACGATGAACACCGGCAAAGAGACGATTACCCGCACGCTGCCGGCCATCGCCGTCAAGGTGGTCGCGGCCAAGTAGTCATGAGGTGAATACGATGACTGTTCGACAGCCGAGAAACAGCGGCATGGGGAGGCGGGATTTCCTCAAGGGGGCCGTCGCGGCCGCGGCGGTCCCGTGGATCGCGCCGTCCGGGATCTTGGGCGGGGAAGGCCAGACGGCCCCCAGCCAACGGATCACCGTTGGCCTGATCGGCCACGGGGCCATGGGCCGGGGCCACCTTTCGCGGCTGGCGGGCGATCCCGCGGTTCAAGTCCTGGCCGTTTGCGATGTCGATCGCCTTCGGCGCGACGACGCCAAACGCCGCGTGGAAGAAGCCTATTCCGCAGGGCGTGCCACGGGCACGTACCACGGCTGCGCCCCTGCAACGACTACCGCGAGCTGCTCGCCCGATCCGACATCGACGCCGTGGTGATCGCTACGCCCGACCACTGGCACACGCTGCAGGCCGTCGACGCGGCGAAGGCCGGCAAAGACATCTACTGCGAAAAACCCGTTTCCGTAACGATCCGGGAAGGACGCGAGCTGGTCAAGACGGTGCGCCGGTATGGGCGGGTCTTCCAGACCGGCACCCAGTACCGCTCGATCCCCGCCATCCGGGCCGTCTGCGAATTCGTCCGGGCCGGCGGGCTCGGCAGGATCAAGTCGGTCTTCACGCTTTGGCAGAACATGGCATGGATGGCCGGACGCCTTCGGCCCTACGCCAACGTGGTCGATGTCGAAAGGACCGTCGGCTCCTATGTGCCGGTGAATCTCGATCTGCCGGCAGAACCGGCGCCGGACGGATTGGATTGGGAGTTGTGGGTGGGACCGGCCCCGTGGAAGCCGTACCATCGACTCTACCACGTCAACCCGTCCCCAGGCGTGGTGCCGTGGTCGTTTGCCGAAGCCTTCGGGACCGGTTCGGTGACCTGGTTCCATTCGCACGCCGCGGACGTGATCCAGTACGCCCTGGGCATGGAGAGCAGCGGGCCGGTGGAGATCATTCATCCCGGCAGTGGTCGCTTTCCCACGCTGACCTGCCGCTATGCCAACGGGATCCTGCTCCATCACGTGGACCACTGGAACCAGGTGAAGGACCTCTACAAAGCCGTTCCCCCCACAGCCCGGCTCGAAGGTAATTTTGGCGGCGTGTTCGTCGGCCAGCGCGGCTGGCTGACGTTCGATGACCACCGGCGGACAACTTGAGGGCCAGCCGGAACAACTCTTCGAGGAAATGAAGCTCCCCACCCGCGAGGTGTCCTTGGCCAATGGGCACCACGCAAACTGGTTTGACTGTATCCGGCGACGAGCCCTGCCCAGCGCGTCCGAGGAGCTGGGTCACCGAGCGGCTTCGCTCGGTCACCTGGTGATCATCGCTTACCAACTGCGGCGGTCGCTGACGTGGGACCCGGCCAAGGAGAAGTTCGTCGGCGACGAAGACGCGAACCGCCAGCTCGCCCGCGCAAGGCGCGAGCCTTGGCATACGTAACCCCGGATTATTCATGGCTCGGGTGCTTCGGCGCATAATGCCACACATTAGCCCGAAGCGCGAGCGAGGGTAAGTTGGTGTGCTTCCCTCGCTGGCGCTTTGGGCTAGTGTTCGGCCGTGAATAATCCGGGGTGACGCTCCCGGCGACAGTCTAGTGCGAAACTAGAATCACCCGACGAACAACTTCCGGATTTCCGCAGTACGGCCAATCGAAAGGAGAAGATCCCGATGAAGGTGCTTGGAAACCAACCTCTGGCGGTGGCACGCGCCCGCGATGCGCTTGGCGTTTTTCTTGCCGCAGTGATGCTTCTTGCCGGTCGGCCCGGGGCCGTTGCGGCGGACTCCGCGCCTGCGGTCAGCCCCGAGGAGCGGGCGAAGATCGAGCAGGCCATCCCCGCCAAAGCCCCGGCGGCGCCGAAGAAGCCCCGCAAGCTGCTGGTCTTCACCTTGAACGTCGGCTACCCGGGCCACCGTTCGATTCCCTACGCCAACCTGGCCTTCACCCTGATGGGCGAGAAGACGGGCGCCTTCCAGACGGTGGTCAGCCGCGATCCCGAAGTCTTCCGGCCGGAGAGTCTCAAGCAGTTCGACGCCGTGTTCCTCAACAACACCGTGGGGAACCTCTTCACCGATGCGGAACTGCGGCGGAGCCTGATGGACTTCGTCAGCGGCGGCGGCGGCCTCTTGGGCGTCCACGGCACCGCGGTGGCTTTTACCAAATGGGATCGGGGCGCCCAGGAGGACTGGCCCGAGTTCGCCATGATGCTCGGCGCCCGCGGCGCCAATCACCGCATCAACACCGAGCGCGTGCGGATCAAGCTCGACGATCCCGATCATCCCGTCAATCGGGCCTTCGGCGGCAAGGGATTCGAGTTCTGCGACGAGTTCTTCCGCTTCCAGCAGGTTTATTCGCGGGACCGCGTGCGGGTGCTACTGAGCATCGACACGCAGCATACGGACATGCACCAGGGCCAATCCTTCGGCAAGGTCGACCGGCCCGACAACGACTACGCCCTGGCCTGGGTGCGGAGCCAGGGCAAGGGACGGGTCTTCTACTCGACGATCGGCCACAATCCTTACGTCTTCTGGGACAAGCGGATGCTGGAGTTCTATCTGGCCGCCATCCAGTTCGCGCTGGGCGACCTGGAGGCCCCCACCACGCCGAGCCACGCGGCGCACGTGGGACGGATTGGCAATCCGTCCTACGAGCAACGGATTGGCAATCCGTCTGTCTGCTTGGGGGATCACTGAACACCCCCCACCCCCTGCGCCAGGTGTCGCTCGTAAGGGCTCGCAGTCCAGCCTTGAGGCGGAATTCCGCCTCAAGGCGGGACTGCGAGCGCAGCGGCCCACAATCAGACCGTCAACCTTGAGACTGTGGTCCGGGAATGATTTCGGCTTGCTTGGTGGCGGCCCAGGCAAGCGGTATAATGGATCAGTTCGCGGAGGTTCTGGCTTGCGGGCGGGAAGCGCTCGATGCTTGTAGCCTTGGGGCTGCCCGCCTTGGTTCCCGAGAGGTAAGGAGGTCGTTTATGGCCCTGTTGCTTCCAGCCACACAGGACATCGGTGCGACCGTTGTTGAGGAACTGGACTTCGTCGGCGGGACGGTCTCGGACAGGTTCGACGACGGACGACGGCTGTTCCTGCGGGCGATTCTTCCTCTGAGCGACGAGGTGCGTCCGAAGGACATTGTCGAGGGCGGCATCGCCGTGAGGGCCGTCGGGCAGCAGATCGAAGTCTGCCCGTACCTCTTCCGCCAGGTCTGCCGGAACGGTGCGATCATGCCTCAGGTGACCGAGACTCGACGCATCCGCCGTGTGGACATTGCCGCCCCGTCCGAGGCCGTCGAAGCCGTGGAAGAGCAGTTGCGTGAGGCGGTGCGCGCCTGCTCCGCGGTCGAGGTGTTTGCTTGCGCCGCCGGGCAGTTCAGGTCCGCTACGACCATGGAAGTCCCTCGCGACGTTTCTAACCTGCTGATGCTCCTGTCCATGCAGCGGACGATCTCGGCGGACCTGCAAGCGCAGATCGTGCGGAGATTCTTGGGGGACGAGGATCGTTCGGCTTTCGGCCTGATGAACGCCGTGACCTCGGTCGCCCGGGATCAAAAAAAGCCGGAGGTCCGCTGGCGCTTGGAAGAGCTGGGCGGGGGCGTGCCGGCGATGCGTTTTCCTCAAGTTCGACCCGATGGTTTCGCGGCAGAGCTCGCGACTTCCCAAGTGTAAGGGCCGGCGAATCAATATCTGTCGGATTGTCGCCTTTCGCTCCGCGAAAGCGGCGCTCTTTCGTGGAGCGAAAGGCGACACTTGTTTCTGCGCCGGTCCTAAGGGCCTTCGCCCGGCTCGCGCAGGGTTCGGCTTGCCGTACGTTCCTCTTGCGGGAATGGTTCATGACGCCGCGTGAAAGGGTGCTGCGAGCGGTAAATCATCAGCTTCCGGACCGTGTTCCGATCGATCTCGGGGGCACGAAGGCCTCGGGGATTGCGGTGGCGGCCTACGAGAAGCTGAAACGCAAGCTGGGGATCTCGGCGCCCACCCGAGTCCTCGACCCGCGGTTCATGATCGCGGTGGTCGAAGACGAAGTCCTCCGCCGGCTGCACGTGGACGTGGTGCCCTTGGATCTCAGCGTGCTCTTGAGCACGGTCCGCCCGGACGGCGAGTGGACCGCCCGCCGGCTCTTCGACGGCACGGAGGTCTTGTTCCCGCCGGGCACGAAGATCGCCGAAGACGCGGCAGGCGACTGGATCCTGCTGGCGTCCGACGGATCGCCGACTGCGTTCCGCATGCCGAAGAACGGCCATTATTTCGACGACATGTCGTTCAACCAGGGCGGCGGATCGACCCCCAGGAATTCCGGCCGGTCTCCGATATCCCGGACGAGCACTTGAAGATCCTCGGCCGCTGCGGCCGGTCGCTCTACGAGAACAGCGACTATGCGATCCTGGGTTGGGGCTTCGGCGTCTGCTTCCTGGGCCTGAGCCTGATCACCGACCGCGCCAGCAACGTGACGCAAGGGCTGCCCAACGAGTGGATGATGATGCTGATGAGCGAAAAGGAGACCTGCCACGAGATGATGGACCGCTCGGTGGAGGCGACGATCAAGTGCCTTGGCCTGGTGAAGCAGGCGGTGGGCGATTATTGCTTTGCCTGGGGCATTGCCGCCGACGACAGCGGCACGCAGCGCGGCGAGTTCATCCGGCCGGAGCTCTGGGCGGAAATGCTCAAGCCGCATTACAAGAAGTTGTGCGGCTGGATCCACGCCAACACCGCCTGGAAGGTCTTTCTCCACTCTTGCGGCTCGGTCTACCACCTGCTGCCGCATTTCATCGAGGCGGGGGTCGACATCCTCAACCCGGTGCAGACCTCGGCCGCCAACATGGCCCCCGACCGGCTGAAGCGCGAGTTCGGCGACCGCCTGGTCTTCTGGGGCGGCGGCTGCGATACCCAAACCGTCCTCGGCCGTGCCACGCCGGAGGAAATCCGGCAGCACATCAAGGAGCGGCTCGCCACCTTCGGCCCCAACGGCGGCTACGTCTTCAACCAGGTCCACAACATCCAGGCCAACGTCCCCCCGGAAAACATCCTTGCCATGTTCGACGCGGCTTACGAGTTCGGCGGGTACTAACCCGAATTATTCATGGCAAAACACAAGCCCGAAGCGCAAGCGAGGGACGACCAACGAGTTACCCTCGCTTGCGCGTCGGGCTAGTGTCGAAAACACTGGATGGGTTATCCCCTTTTCGCAGTCGGACGGATCAGCTTCTCGTCCAGGACGCGGAAGATCGCCCGGGCAACCTCCAGCTTGCTCCCCGCGAACTGACCCACGACGCTGCCCGAGCGATCGATGATCTCGACGCGGGTGTCGGCCGCCCCGACGGCCGCCGGGCCGTTGAGCACGATCAGGTCGCAATTCTTGCGCTCGAGTTTCTGCATCGCCCGCAGCCGCGGATCCTCGGTCTCCAAGGCAAAGGCGACCATCCATTGCGAGGTCTTCTCGGCGGCCAAGGCAGCCATGATGTCGGGCGTTTCCACCAGGTTGAGCAGCCGCGGTCGACCGGTCTTCTTGAGCTTATGCCGGGCAACCTCCTCCGGCCGGTAATCGCAGGGCGCGGCGGCGCCGATCAGCCCGTCGCAGCGAGCAAAGAGCGACCGGCAGGCCGCGAGCATCTCTTCGGTCGAGACTACCGCGACGACCTCGGCCGCCGGAGGATACTCGATCTCCACCGGCCCGCTGACGATCGTCACCGTGTGCCCCGCCTCGATCGCGGCCGCAGCCAGGGCGGCCCCCATGCGTCCGCTGGAGGCGTTGGAAAGGTAGCGGACGGGATCGAGATACTGCCGCGTGGGACCGGAAGTGAGAAGAATGCGAGCCATGACATTTGCGTCTTAGGTCTTGGGTCTTCGGTCTTAGTTCTCAAGCGCGTCCAAGACCTAAGACCCAAGACCTAAGGCCGCTTCAGCGTAGCTTCGATCACCGCGTAGATCTTCTCGGGCGAAGCCATGCGGCCTGGGCCGCGGGTGCGGCAACTGAGATAGCCCTCTTCGGGGTCGATGATGGTGAAGCCGTCGGCGCGGAGTTGCGCGGCGTTGCGCTGCACGGAGGGCTTCTCCCACATGCGGTTGTTCATCGCGGGGGCCAGGAGCATCGGTCCGTGGAAGGCCAACAGCAGCGTCGAGAGCAGGTCGTCGGCCAGGCCCAGGGCCGCCTTGGCCAGCAGGTTGGCCGTGGCCGGCGCTGACGCAGAGCAGCTCGGCGGCGTCGGCCAGCTCGATGTGCGGATGGGCGCCGGGCCCCCAGAGGTCCAGGGCCACGGGCCGGCCCGTGAGGGCCTCGAAGGTTTTCGGCCCGACCAGGCGCGTGGCCGACGCGGTCATCACCACGTTTACGCCGGCACCCGCCTGCACCAGCCGGCTGACCAGGGCGGCCGTCTTGTAGGCGGCGATCCCGCCGGTCACGCCGATGACCAGCTCGCGGCCCTTCATAGCTGGTTGAAGTCCATTTCCGGCGGGCCGCCCGCTCCGCGGTCGCCGGCGACGCGGACGTTGGACTCCGAGTCCAGATAAATCTTGTCCTGGAGGATCTCCTGGATCACGATCCGCATCTTGTCGTCGGTCGACATTTCGATCAGCGCCGGGGAGCCCTGGTTCAAGGCGACCAGCCGCTTCTGGATCAGCGTTGAGAGCTTGAATCGCCCGCCGACCTTCTTCACGATCGCCTCTTCCTTCAATTCGTCAAGCATAACCGTTGGACCTCTGTTCGCGTTGGAGAATCTCACAAATCTCTTGGGCCGCCCGCTGTTCGTTGCCCTCTTCGTTGACCACCCGGTAGGCGTAGCGATCGGCCAGCGCCAACTCCCTTCGGGCCTGCGCCAGCCGCCGCTGGATCGCCTCCTCGCTCTCGGTCCGGCGTCCGCGGAGACGCTTTTCCAAGACCTCCAGCGACGGCGGCCGTAAAAAGACCGTGATCGCATCGGGGTACTTATCGACCACCGCCAAGGCGCCTTGAACGTCGATCTCTAAGAGTACCCATTTTCCCGCCTGCAGGCCAGCGGCCACGGCGTTTTCCAGCGTGCCGTACCAATGACCCTCTCCAAAAACCTCGAAGCACTCGAGGAACTCCCCCCGCAGGCGGCGGGTCTGAAAGTCGGCCGGGGTGAGGAAATGGTAGGCCTGGCCATCGGCCTCGCCGGGCCGCGGCGCACGCGTGGTGGCCGAGACGCTGCGGACCAGCGGCACCGGGGCGCAGGCAAATACCTGCCGCAGGACCGTGGTTTTCCCCGCACCCGACGGCCCCGAAACGACGACCAGCCTTCCGAGCGGGATCTCTGCCATATTCTGTAGCCGGCACACGCCCTGTGCCGTCCGCGTTTTCCGGCACACGGCGTGTGCCGACTACCTTTACTCGACGTTCTGGATCATTTCCCGGATCCGCTCGACGGCGCTTTTGATCTCGATCACCTGTCGCGAGATCTCCACGTCGCCGGCCTTCGATCCGATGGTGTTGGCCTCGCGGTTCATCTCCTGGGTGAGGAAGTCGAGCTTCCGCCCGGAACTCTCCGGCGCAGCCACGATCGCCTCGAACTGCTCGAAGTGACTCCGCAGCCGCACGGTCTCCTCGGAGATGTCGCTGCGGTCGGCAAAGAGGCTTACCTCCTTGATGATGTCGGCCGGGTCCAAGGCGACGTCCAGCTCCGCCAGGGTCCGCTTCAGCCGCTCCGCCAGCCGCGCGCGATAACTCTCGACGACCAGCGGCGAGCGGCGCTCGATCTCGGCCAGAGCGGACACCGCGGCACGGCAGTTGGCCAACAGGTCGGCGGACATCGTCCGCCCTTCCTCGCGCCGCATGTGGTCGAGGTTCGCCAGGGCCTTCTCCAGCGTTTCCAGGACCAAGGGCCACTGGCTGGCCGGGTCGCAGTGGGCCGTCGCCTCCTCGAGGACTACCCCGGGTAGCGCCAGCAAATCGCAAAGCGCGACCTCTTCCGCCAGGTTCCACTCCCGCTGCAGGGCCAAAAGCTGGCGGCGGTAGCCGTCCAGAACGTCGACGTTGATCTTGTAATCTTCCAGCGTTCGCGCCCGGTCGATGCGGACGTTGACCTGGATCGTCGCCCGGCGGACACGTTCGCGGACGATCGCCTCGATCTGCGGCTCCAGGGAAGCGTAGCCCTCGCTGATGCGGGTCGAGAGCTTGAGGTAACGGCTGTTGATCGTCCGCACTTCAACCGAGACCGCGCGGCCGTCGCACTGGCAACGGGCCTCACCAAAGCCGGTCATGCTGAGCAACAAGGAAGCATCGCTCCTATCGAGTTCCATCTGTAGCAAGTAGGCTGGGACCAGCTCGCGTAAGCGAGCGCCGGCCCACCAGTTCTGCCAAATCTTGGTGGGCCGGCGGCCGCCAAGGCGGCCTTGTCCCACCCTACGACTTGCCGGCCGGCTTCGACGCGGGGGCCGGCGCCGGCTGGCTGGGAGCCGTGGCTCCGCCGCTGGCCGGTGAGCCCGCCGGGGCCCGGTTGGCGGCCCCCTTCTCGCCAGGATTGGCCGGCGCGGAACTACTCGCCCCGCCGGGGAGGCCAAGCCGTCGCTGCTCTGCCGCGCTGCCCAGCAGCCTCACCCCCAGCACGCAGATCACGATCCAGAAGGCAGCGACGCCGATGGTAATCCGGGTGAAGGTGTCGCCGGCCTTGGTCCCAAACGCGCTCTGCCCTCCCATGCCTCCAAACGCGCCTGCCAGCCCGCCGCCTTTTCCCCGCTGCACGAGAATCAGGAGGATCATAAAAACGGCGGTGAAAAGCATCACCAGCATGAACAGAACGGTCATCATATATTTGCCCAACTCATTGTTTTACAGGCCCTAATGCCGAGCCGGCGCCGGCAACAATGCCCATGAACTGATCCGCCTTGAGACTGGCCCCCCCGACAAGGGCACCATTGATGTCAGGCTGGCAGAGCAGGCTGGCCGCGTTGTCGGGCTTGACACTCCCCCCGTATTGGATGCGAACGGACTCGGCGACCTCCCTATTGTAACGGCCTGCCATGATATTGCGAAGGTCGAGATGCACTTCTTCCGCCTCCTCCGGCGTGGCATTCTTGCCCGTGCCGATGGCCCACACCGGCTCGTAGGCAATCACAATCTTCCCAAGCTGCTGGGCGGTCAGGCCGAGAGCGACCCCTCGAACTGGCGGCGAACGACCCGCATGGTCTTCTTTGCCTCCCGCTCGGCCAGCGTTTCACCGACGCAGACGATGGCGGTCAGCCCGGCTTCCAGGGCCGCGTAGACCTTGTCGTTGATCTCGGCGTCGGTCTCGCGGAAGATGTGGCGCCGTTCGCTGTGGCCGAGGATCACGTAGGTGCAGCCGAAATCCTTCAGCATCGCCGCGCTCACTTCCCCCGTGAAGGCTCCCTTCTTCTCGGAGTACATGTTCTGTGCCCCAAGTCCGACCTTCGTACCGGCGACCGCCTTGCCAACACTTTCAAGGTAGACATTCGGTGGGCAGACTGCCAAATCGACGCCGCGGGCGCCTTCCGCCTCTCTTACCAGGGTCTTGGCCAAGGCAACAGCCCCGGCTAGATCGAGGTTCATCTTCCAGTTACCGGCAATCAGCGGTCGACGTCCCATGAATCTCACTCCCCTGGGCCAGCCCGGCAAGAAAGATTTCATCATCCAGGAAAAGTCCGCTCTTGGCAAGGGGGGGTTGCGGGTGTCGTGGCCTTCCTTCGGGTGGGACGTAGATCGTCGGGCTTGGGTCTTAGGTCTTGGGCCTTAGGTCTTTGGTTTTCGGTCTTTTCATCGCACCCAAGCCGCCTCCTTTTGGCTTCGGCCGTGCCGCGTTATGCTAAAGCATAACCTACGAGGAGTTTACGAGGGGTCTACAGGGAGCCACGCCGTGGGAATCAATGGTTTGAGTGCCGGGATCCTCTTCGCCGACGTGGCCTGCGCGCCGGTCGATCGTCTGCCGAATCCGGGTGAGCTCCAGCCGACCGGGTATATTCAACTCGGCTTGGGCGGCTGCGCGGCGAACGTGGCCGTCGACCTGGTCAAAGTCGGTGTGAAGGTCGGGGTCGCCGGCTGCGTGGGCGACGACAGCTTCGGCGAAGTCGTGGTCCGCCAACTCGAAGCAGGCGGCGCCGATACCCGCGGAGTACACCGCATCGCCGGCGTCGGTACGGCCTGCACGATGATCGTCAACGTCAAGGGCTACGACCGGCGGTTCATCAGCACGCCCGGGGCCAACCACCGCTTCACCGTCGAGCACATCCCGGCGGACTGGGTCCGCGAGGCGAAGGTCTTCTACGTCGGCGGCTACCTGATGATGCCGAAGCTCCAGACCGAGGCCCTGGTGGACCTCTTCCGCACGGCCCGCCGGGCGGGCGCGAAGACAGTCTTGGACGTAGTCCTCCTGGGCGGAGAGAAGCACGCCGAGACCCTCGCGCAGATCCTTCCCCAGACCGACGTCTTCTTGCCCAACACCGATGAGTCGGCGGTGATTACGGGCCTGAGCGACCCCCTCCAGCAGGCCGAGCGTTTCCGCGCGGCCGGGGCCAAGACCGTGGTCATCACCCAAGGAGAGCGAGGCAGCCTGCTGGTGACCGACAACCTGCGGCTCCGCGCCGGGGTCTATCCGATCGAGGTCGTCGGCGGGGCCGGTTCCGGCGACGCCTTCGACGCCGGCTACATCGCCGGCCTGCTGGCCGGCGAGGGCCCGGAGGGCTGCCTGCGATGGGGCAGCCCTGGGGGCCAGTTGCGTCCGCGCCGTCGGGACCACCGAAAGCGTCTTCAACCGCGCCGAGGCCGAAGCCTTCCTCCGCGAGCACACGCTGGCGATGGAGAAGTTCTAAGTCGATCGCAAGCTACGTGGAGCTGAGCCAAACGGTGTAGATAGTCGCCAGGCCCGGATAGGCGTAGGTCATGTCCCGCAGCCCGAACGGGTTGAGCGGGTTGCTGGAGGACGATGTTCTCGGTCGTGAAACCGTACACCGAACCGATGGGGTTCCAGGTGTTGGCGGTCGCGCTGTTCACGTACGCCGCCGCCGTCAGGTAGGCTTGGGAAACATAGACGGGGGTCAACTGCGGCAAGGCACTAACCATTCCACCTACCGTCGCGGCCTCGATGGTGATCACCTCGGCGCTGGTGTACGCCGCGCCGGCCAAGGCGACGCCCGTTTCGCCCTTCACCGTATCCACGAAGGTGGCGCCGGCACTGCCGGGGCCGCCCCGCAGGAGGTCCGAAATGTCGGTCATGCTCATCCGGTAGTTACCGCTGGCCGGGCCGCCGGCGATGGGGCCCAAGGGGTCGATCTCCACATCCATCAGGTCGCCGGGGTGGATATTCATGGTGGGAATATTGATCTGGTGCACGGTGTCGTCGGGCCCGCCCACCACCTCGTACCCGGCGAGATAGGTAATCTGGCCGGCTGCGGAGACGGATTCCTCGGTTCCGAGCTGGACCAGGTTGGACTCCGTGTGGCCCCCGTTCCTGGACAATGCCCCGCCGCCAAGGCCGATCCAGTTGGCTGCAGTGCCGGCGTAAAGCGTGGACGCGACATAGGGCACGGTCCATTCCGCTTGAATGGCCTGCGTGGCATCACCAGCCGCGTTGGCCTTGTCGTAGACCTCCACTCCCGACCAGACCCCGCTCACAAGGCCCCCAGCGGCAGACATCGTCAGACGTGCTTCCAAGCTCTCGAACCGCAGTCGCCTTTTTGCCAGATGACGTTTCCTCACGACGCGTCTCCCATAATTTCAAAGGGTGGAACTCGACAAATACCCATCATGGTCCAAGCTTCCACGTCCGTGCCGATTGGGACCTATGGTCTACGTCGAACTAAACCAAACGGTGTAGAAACTTGCCAAACCCGCATAGCCGTAGGTCATGTCCCGCAGCCCAAGCGGGTTGCTCGGGTTGCTCGAAAGAATGTTCGCGGTCTCGAAACCGTAAGCCGAAGTGAGGGGGATCCAAGTGTTCCCGGCCGCGGCGTCCACGTACGCTGCGGCCGTCAGGTAGGCTTGGGAAACATAGACCGGGGTCAACCAGGGCAAGGGACTGATAGCCCCGCCTACGGTCACGGCCTCGATGGTGATCACCTCGGCGTCGGTGTACCCGTTGTAATGGGGCCCGGCGATCGCCACGCCCGTTTCGCCAAGCACCTCATGCACGAAGGTAGCGCCGGAACTGCCGGGGCCGGGCAAAAGGAGATCGGAAATGTCGGTCATGCTCAGCCGGTAGTCGCCACCGCCCAAGGGGTCGACCTCGGCATACATCCGGTCACCGGGGTGGATATTCATGAGGGGAATAACGACCTCGTGTACGGTGTCGTCGGGCCCGCCAACCACCTCCCACCAGGCGTAATAGCTGATCGTCCCAGCGGCGGAGACGGCTTCGTCGGTTCCGAGCTGGACCAGGTTCGAGTCGGTGCTACCCGTGCCCCTGGACAAAAAACCGCCGCCAACACCCACCCAGTTGGCCGCGGAGCCGGCGTAAAGCGTGGACGCGACGTAGGGCACTGTCCAGTCCGCTTGAATGGCCTGCGTGGCATCACCACCAGCCGCGCTGGCCTTGTCGTAGACCTCCACTCCGGACCAGTTGTGGTACAGAAGGCCGCCGGCCTTCCCGGACGTTGCTCCGGTTACGGCCGACGCGGCCTGCGCGTTGGACAGCGGGGCTACCAAGCCCGGCGCAGCCGCAGGCGGCTGCACGGGGATAGCCGCAGCCACATTCAGGCCCGCAGCGGCGGACATCGTCAGACGCGGTTCCAAGCCCTCGAACCGCAATCGCCTCTTGGCCGGATGACGCTTCTTCACGACGCTTCTCCCCGTGTCTAGAAAGTTGGAACCCGACAGGTACCTATCATCGTCCAAGCTTTCACGCCCGTGCAGCTTGCGCCGTTTTGGTTCGCAAAAAACGATTTGTTACGAAGCAAGACGTGGGGAAAATGGCAGGATTACTTGATTTATGCGGGGTATGCGAAAACGACTACGTGGGGGGTGGGGGAAGTTGCCCAGCAGCGTCAAAGGAGCGATACTTGCGGCTGGCCCCGTTTTCTTTCTGAACCTTTCGGCCGCCGCGATCAAATATAAACAACGCCCATGCCACCCGACCGCACCAGAATCAACGTGCTGATGGACCAGGCGTCGGCGGGCGACCACGACACGTTCGGTCTGCTGGCGTCGGCCGTCCAGGACGTGCTGTTTCGTCTGGCCCTGGCGCACGGGCTACGCCGGGACGACGCGGCCGAGGCCACGCAAGAGACGTTGTTGCGGGCCTACGCCGGGCGAGGCAAGTGGCGCCGCGGAGGGGATGCTGTCGCTTGGCTGTGCGGCATCCTGCTCAACGTTGCCCGCGAACACCACCGGCGAAAGCGGATTGGCAGCACAGTGTCCGATGACTCGGGGGGAGGGCAAGCAGTCGAGCGGGGATACCGGGCAACTAGCCGCGACGATGATTGGGCGCCGGAAGAGCTACGGCAACTAAGGGAGGCGATCAACCGCCTTCCGCCGCGTCAGCGAGAGACGATCGCCTGCCGGTACCTGCGAGGGATGAGTCTCCGTCAAACGGCCGAGGTGATGGGCTGTGCGGAGGGGACGGTCAAATCGGCCGTCTCATCTGCTCTGGAACGGCTTAGGGAAATCCTGCAAAAAGCGCCATGATTACCGGTAATCGGGACTACGAAGGGGACGACGACCTGGCGGGCCTGGTCAATGGCTTGGAGCAACTCGCCCGTCACCTGGACGCTCAGCACTATCCGGGGCGCGCCTGGCCTGTCTTGGCCGTGCGCCGGCTGCGTCCCTTCGCCTGGCCGCTCGTCGCTCCGCTGGCAGCCGTGGCGGTTGCCGCGGCGGTGGTGGCCATCCTGGCGTATCACGGCCGAGTTCCGCAGTCGCCGATGGTGCCGGCGCCCCACGGCGGAGAGATGGTTCGCCAATCGCCCAGGCTCCCGGAGAGTTCGACCAGCAGCGAGAGCCTGGACTGCCGCATCGCGATTCCTCCCGTCGTGGTCGTCGAGGATGCGGACTCGTACTCCTTCATCGACACGACGGCCGGCGCGCCGCTGGTCTCCTTCGCCACGAAGGACTCTTGCAGTCCCCGGTGCGTCGTGCCGGTGCTGCCCGAGCCGGCATCGCCAGCGGCGGAAGCGGAAGAGTTCGACCCGTACCAAGGACCTCCGGCCGAAAAGGGCCGCGCCGGGGAAACACATCCGGCCCCCGAGGAGACACATGATGAAGCGACTGCTTGTGTTGGCGGCGGCGATGACTTTGGCGAGTGCGGCCAACCTGTGGGCCGAGGAGAAGGCGGCGCCGGGCACACCTGTCCAGAATGCCGGCAGCGGGGGAGGCTTGGTTGCCGGCCAATCCGGCAATGGCGTTTGGGGCGGCAAGTCGGCCGCGCAATGGTACATCGAGAGTATCGACAAGATCGTCAATCTGACGGACGCCCAGAAGAAGGCCATCACCGCGTCGATCGAGTCCCGCGACAAGGCGATGCGGGAGTTCCAGGCCCAGAATGCCGAGAAGCTCAAGGCGGCGGGGACGGCCATGATGGAGGCCTACAAGAGCAAGGACAAGGAAGCCGTCGCCAAGGCGCAGAAGGCCTACCAGGACCTCTACGCTCCCATGCACGAGGCCATGAAGAAGTCGCAGAGCGAGTTGGACGCCATCCTCACGCCCGAGCAGAAGGAGAAGCAGCAAGAGAGCCGGATGACGGCCATGATCAAGGCCTGGACCGACCCGGCCCAGCTCAGCGACGAGCAGATGAAGAAGCTCAAGGCCGCCTACGGCGAGTTTACCAAGGCGAACGACTATGCGGCCCTGGCCATCAAGCTGCCCGAGGTGATCCAGAACGTGCTGACGGCCGAGCAGAAGGCGACCATCGCCAAGCACCGGGCGATGGCGTACGTCAAGGCGATGTTCGCCCGCGCCCAGTTGACCGACGAGCAGATGAAGAGCGTCGAGGGCATGGTCGATGAGCTGGCAAAGGACCAGAACTTCAAGATCGCGAGGGGTTGGCAGTCGTACAACAAGCTGGCGGAGAAGATCCGCGGGCTGCTCACCGCCGAGCAGAAGAAAGCCTTGGAGGCGGCGTATTCGGCTGCGCGAGGGTACATCGACGGCATCGACAAGATTGTCCATCTGACGGACGCCCAGAAGAAGGCCGTCACGGAGACGATCGAGGCCCGCGACAAGGCGTCGCGGGAGTTGTACGCTCAGAATGCCGAGAAGCTCCAAGCGGCGTCGGCCGCCTTGACGGAGGCTTGGAAGAGTAACAACAAGGATGCCATCGCCAAGGCGCACCAGGTCATCGAGGACCTTTATGCCCCGATGCGGGAGGCCGTGAAGAAGTCGACCAGCACGTTGGACAACATCCTTACGCCCGAGCAGAAGCAGAAGCTGCAAGGAAGCCGCACGAGCGAAGCCCACGAGCGCGCCCCGGGCACCGTCGCCAATCCGGCTCCCGGCGGCGGGGAAACGCCCGTTGTCGTCCGCCTCAAGGAAGGTAGCGGCGGCGGGAAAACCCCCGTTGTCATCCGCCTCAAGGAAGGTAGCGGCGGCGAGCAAACCCCCGTCGCCGCTCGCGCCGCCGAAAGGGTTCGCCTCCTCGGCAAGACGGCTGCGCAATGGTACATCGACAGCATCGACAAGATTGTCCATCTGACGGACGCCCAGAAGAAGGCCATCACGGCGACGATCGAGGCCCGCGGCAAGGCGTCGCAGGAGTTCCAGGCCAAGAATGCCGAGAAGCTCAAGGCGGCGTCGGCCACGATGGTCGAGGCCTACAAGACCAAGGACAACGACTTCATCGCCAAGGTCAAGAAGGCCTTCATGGACCTCAATGCGCCGATGTACGAGGGCATGAAAAAGTCGCAGAGCGCGTTGGACGACGTCCTCACGCCCGACCAGAAGGAGAAATTGAAAGAAAGCCGCATGACGGGCTGGATCAAGGCCCTGACCGACCCGGTCGATCTCACCGACGAGCAGATGAAGAAGCTCAAGGCCGCCTATGTCGAGCTGGCCAAGACGAACGACCACGAGGCCATGGAACGCAAGTTGCCCGAGGTGGTCCGCAGCGTCCTCACGGCCGGGCAGAAAGCGGCCATCGCCAGGCACCGGGCGACGGCCTACGTCAAGTCGATGTTCGCCCGGGCCAAGTTGACCGACGAGCAGGTGAAGAGCGTCGAGGCCATGATCGAGGCCATGATCAATGAGTCGGCCAAGGGCCCGAACTCCAAGACCGTCATGGATTGGCAGTCGTACGGCAAGCTGGCCGATAAGGTCCGATCGCTGCTCACCGCCGAGCAGAAGAAAGTTCTGGAGGCGCCGTTTGCGTGGAGCGCCGCGGGCGCCGCCCTCACTCCGGCTCCGGGCGGCGGAAAAAGCCCCCTTGTCTACCGGCTCGGCGAAGGAGTTGGCGGCGGCGGTTTGCGAGTGGTCATCAGCGAGCAGGGAGAGACTCGCGAGGTTGGCGACGGCCGGCAGAAAGAATTGAGCGAGAGGGCCAGGCGAATCGAGCACGAAGCCCACGAGCTCCGCGAGGCGCTGGAACGGCAGCCCCGGCAGCCCCAGGGACAGATGCGGGTGCCTATGCCTGGCCAGCCCCAGGGTGGCTGGCAGATGCTCATGCCTGCCCAGCCCGTCAATGCCCGCCGGGACCCGGCCGTCGAGCAGCTCCGCAGCCAGGTGCAGGAGTTGCGCCGTGAGGTGGAGGAGCTGAAGGCCATGGTCAAGAAAGCCGGTGAGAAGAAGTAGCGTGGGTTTCCTTGTGGTGCAGGCGTCCCGCCTGCCCTGAAAATGCAGGCGGGACGCCTGCACCACAACGACCGCGCGATCACGTCGCCTTCCGCAACTGGCCCCGTGGGTCCGCTTGCCAGGTGCGGCCGGAAAGCACGTCCAAGGCCGTCAGCCAATAGCCGCCGTAGCAATAGGTGTCGATACACTTCAGGTGGCCGAGGTCGAGGATCTCGCCGTCCTTCTGCGTCGTGTGGCCGGCGATCGCCGGCTTGCCGGAATAATGGGGGCCCGGCCGGCGATACCGCAGCGACTCCCAGCGGAGCACCGAGCCGGGCAGCATCACCAGGGGCTGGTCCTCCAGGTAGCTGGCATGGACGAACAGGTGCGTCTGGGTCTCATAGAACGGGAAACAGTTAGCCAAAAACCGCGCGTGCTCTTCGGGAATCTCCCGCGGCGAATCGACGCCGTAGGCTTCCAACGTCTGCTTGCCGCCGAAGGAGAGCCACTCCTCGGACCGCTCGCCGGTCACGCGGACCGACAACAGCATCTCGTCGTGGTTGCCCAGCAGGGGGGCGAGAAGGCAATGCCGGGCCAACTCGATCAGGAGCTTCATCGCCCCAGGCGTGTCCGGGCCGCGGTCGACGAAATCGCCCAGGGGAATAATCAGGTCCGACGGCTGCGGGTCGATCACCGCCAACAGCGCCGCCAGCGGTTGGGAGTATCCGTGAATGTCGCCGATGGCAATGGTCCGGCCGGACATGGCTTTGGGTTCCCTCGGTACTCCTCACGCTCCGCGTGAGGGCGTGCGTCACGCGGAGCGTGACGAGTACCTTACGCCTCCTCCTTCCGCAGCCGGGCCAGCACGCTGTAGTCTTCCAGCGTGGTGGTGTCGCCCACCGTCTCGCGGCCCGCGGCGATGTCCCGCAACAGCCGCCGCATGATCTTCCCGCTGCGGGTCTTGGGCAGCGAAGTGGTGAAGCGGATGTCGTCGGGCACGGCCAAGGCGCCGATCTGGAGGCGGACGTGGTCCTTGAGCTCCTCGCGGAGCGGCTCGGTCGGGTCGAAGCCGCGGGTCAGGGTGACGAACGCTGTCACCGCCTCGCCTTTGATCTCGTGCGGACGGCCTACCGCCGCAGCCTCCGCCACCGCCGGATGGCTGACCAGCGCGCTTTCGATCTCGATCGTGCTCAGCCGGTGCCCGGATACGTTCAGCACGTCGTCGATCCGGCCCATGATCCAGTAGCAGCCGTCCTCGTCCATGCGGGCGTTATCGCCGCAGAGATACTTGCCGGGAACGTCGCTCCAGTACTGGAGCTGGTAACGCTCGTCGTCGCCCCAGATGCCCCGCAACATGCCGGGCCAGGGCCGCGTGATCGTCAGCCAGCCGCCGGCGCCGGTGGGCACCGGCCGGCGGTCTTCGCCCACGATCTCGGGGAAGATGCCCGGCAGGGGCCTGGTGCAGCTTCCGGGCTTGGTGGGGGTGGCGCCGGGCAAGGGCGTGATCATGATTCCGCCGGTCTCGGTCTGCCACCAGGTATCGACGATCGGGCAGCGCTGGCCGCCGATCTTGCGGTGGTACCACATCCAGGCCTCGGGATTGATCCCTTCGCCCACCGAGCCCAAGAGCCGCAGGCTGGAGAGGTCGTGGCGGTCGACGTACTCGTCGCCCCACTTGATGAAGGTGCGGATGGCGGTGGGGGCCGTGTAGAGAATCGAGATGCGGTACTTCTCGATCATCTGCCACCAGCGGTCCTTGTCCGGCCAGTCCAGCGCGCCCTCGTACATGAACGCTGTCGCCCCGGCCGACAACGGCCCGTAGATCACGTAGCTGTGGCCGGTGATCCAGCCGATGTCGGCCGTACACCAATAGAGGTCTTCGTCGCGGATGTCGAAAACCCACTCCGTGGTCTTCTTCACATAGAGGTTGTAGCCGGCCGTGGTGTGCTTGATGCCCTTGGGCTTGCCGGTCGAGCCGCTGGTGTAGAGCACAAACAGCGGCGCCTCGCTGTCCATGGGCTCGGCGGGGACGTTGGCCGGGGCTTCGGCCATCAGATCGTGCCACCAGTGGTCGCGGCCCTCGCGCATCGGCACGTCCAGTCCGATCCGCCGCAGCACCACGCAATGCCGCACCGTGGGCGACTTCTCCAGGGCCGCGTCGACGGCCGCCTTCAGCGGCAACTGCTTGCCCCGCCGCCAGCCCGAATCGGCCGTGATCATCAGCGTGGCCCGGGCGTCGTTGTTGCGGTCGGCGATGGCCTCGGAGGAGAAGCCGGCGAAGATCACGCAGTGCACGGCCCCCACCCGGGCGCAGGCGAGCATGGCGATGGCCAGTTCCGGCACCAGCGGCATGTACAACGTGACCACGTCGCCCCGGCCGATCCCCAGCCGCCGGAGCACCCCGGCGAATTTCGAGACCTCGTGGTGCAGCATCTGGTAGGTCAGCACCCGGGTATCGCCCGGCTCGCCTTCCCAGATCAGGGCGGCCTTGGTCCGCCGCGGACCGTCGAGGTGGCGGTCGAGGCAGTTGTAAGCCGCGTTCGTCTGGCCGCCCACGAACCAGCGGGCCGACGGCGATTGCCACTCCAGCACCTTGGCAAAGGGCCGGAACCAGTGCAGCTCGCCGGCCAGCCGGCCCCAGAAACCTTCCAGGTCGTCGGCCGCCTCCTTGCACATCCGCGCGTACTCGTCCATCGAGGCGATGCGGGCCTTGGCGGCGAACTCGGCCGGCGGCGGGAAGAGCCGGGCCTCTTTCATCACGTTGTCGATCTGCCCCGATCTCGCGTCGGCCATGAGGGCGCCCTACGAGTAGGGTGGGACCAGCTCGCCTGAGCGAGCGCCGGCCCACCAATCTTGCCAAATCTTGGTGGGCCGGCGGCCGCCAAGGCGGCCTTGTCCCACCCTACCACTTATTCTTGCGACGATCCGAGGATCTCCCGGCGGACGTAATCGCGGAACGAGAGGATGAGCGCCTTCTCCCTCTCGGTGTTCACCCGTCCCAAGATCCGGGCCATCTCGTCCAGAGGGATCCCCGGAAAGCAGACGCTCTCGGCACTGGGAAGGTAGCGGTGCTTCGGCCCGAGCGTGAAGACCTCGATTCGTTGCCCGTCGTACCGCCAGACCTCGGGCACGCCGAAGGCGGCGTACAATTTCAGTTTGCCAAGGGAACTCCTGCTGACGTTGACCTTGACGGCCAGGTCCGGCGGCGGATCGACCGCGAAATCCAGTTCGGCCTTCTGCCAAACCTGCGGTTCGTGCTGGACGTAGTAGCAGTTGTCCGGCTCAAAGCCCTTTTGAAGATCCTTGCGGCTGACGGTCATGGTACGGCAGCTCACCATGTCGACGTCCAGTTCCAACCTCCATACGCTGATCAATTGCCCGATCAGATCGGCCCATCGTTCGTGCAAATCGGATGGTGACATCATTTCCAAGATCCCCTCGTCGAACGTCATGCGGACGTGGTAGTTCTCGGGAAGGTCGCGCAATTTCCGGTAAAGCTCCCAAGGCACCCCCTGGAGCACAAATCGCTGCGGCGCCGCGATGGGTAGCTTAACCGTGGTCATGACTCTGGGCCTTGCGCAAGCAAGGGACTCACCCGTCGCCCCCCGGTGAGAATTGTAGCCTGGCCCGGACGCCGGGTAAACAAGAAAGTAGGGTGGGACAAGGCCGCCGTGGCGGCCGCCGGCCCACCAAAGCCTGGCGGAAGTGGTGGGCCGGCGCTCGCACGCTCGAGCTTGTCCCACCCTACACCTTACTTGGCGTGCGTCTTCGGGTGGCAATACGAGAGCGCCAAGAGGGCGTAGCCCGTCACCAGGTTGGGATCGCCTTCCATCCAGCGGTCCTCCGAATTGATCCAGGAGCCGTTTTTCTGCTGGCGCTCGGCGATCGCCTGGTAGAGTTCCTTGCGCCAGTCGTGTTTCTGGCCTTGGGCGTCGGTGAAGATGTCGTAGCCGGCGGCGTCCAGTGCCTTGCCGAAGACCTGGTAGTAATAATAGAGACCCGAGCCGCCCATGCCTGGGTTCGAGCTCAGGTCGTAATGCTTGGCGGCCCAGGTGACGGCCGCCTTGACCCGCGGGTCGTTGGGCCCGACGCCGGCGTAAAGCATGCTCTTCAGGCCGGAATAGGTCATCGAGGCGTAGCTCCGCAGGCCGCCGTTCGGGGTCTTGCCGGCCGCGCTGCCCCCCTCGGCGGCACACGTATAGTAGAAGCCGCCGTCGGGATTCTTCGCCGGGAAGGGCGTCGTGTTGTATTCGGTTTCCAGGTTCTGGCAGCGGGAGACGAAGATCATCGCTTTCTTCATCGCCTCGTCCTCCGGCCCGCGCCCGCAGGCCTTCAAGGCATCCATCAGGAACGAGGTGTTGGACAGGTTGGGCCGCTTGCTGTGGCCGTAGCCGGCGCCGCCGTAGAAGCGGTCGGACTTGTCCTTGCCCTGTTCTTCGCCCCACTGGATTCTCTTGAGGAACTTCTCCGCCCCGGCGATCTGCTTTTTGTACCGGCCGTCGCGGTTGGCCTCGACCAGGCACTGGATCGCCACGCAGGTCTCGTAGTTCTGGTTGCTGGTACCGGGCGTGTAGATGCCGCCGTCCTTTTGCACGTAGCCCTGCAAACACGTCAGCGCCTTGGCCACCACGGGATCGTTGGGCGAGCGTCCGCTGCGCAACAGGGCCGTGGTCGCCAGCGCCGTGATGCCCATGCCCGCCGGCTTGGTGAACGCGCCGTCCTCGTCCTGCGACGTGGCCAGGAAGTTGACCGCCTTCTGGATCGTGATGCTGAGCTTTTGCGGATCGGGACCCACCGCCGGGCCCGCGCCGGCCGCCCGCGCCGCCCCGCTTGCCGAAACGGCCATCGCCAGCACGACCACCAAGGTCCAACCACGATTGCTAGACGCTTGCCACATCGCTCGTTTCCTTATAAAGGGTGGGCATTATCCCCATCGCAAGCATTATGCGACAGGGCAAGGGCCAGAGGATCTGCTAACTGTCTATAGCATTTACTATACCCTAACCGGGATTATTCATGGGCACGGCATCCGGGCGCAATGTGTTCGACACTAGCCCGACGCGTAAGCGAGGGCAACTCGATGGCAGCCCCTCGCTTGCGCTTCGGGCTCGTGTTTGGCCACGAATAACCCGGGTTAGGCGGCACTCCGCCTCAAGGCGGGACTAGGAGCGTCGCCGGCTCCCAGGATGCGTGTGCGGCGTCGATTCGGCCGACAGGCGTGTCGAAAACGCCGACTCCGTTGGGCCGGGCGTAGGCCGAGGAGTGGTTGACAAAGCCGCCAATTCCGCTCTACTACTACCAGACACTTTGGGTATATATTATTGGCATAAACGGGTGGCAATAATCCAAAGGGTTCTTGCAACCATGCCTTCAGCTACTGCACTACTGTCCACTTAGCAAATTTATCAATTCCCTGGCTGGAGAGACGAATCATGGCTGCTAAGCCACTGACAACTAATCAAAAAGTGGGCGGAATCGTAGGGGCCGTAGTTGGTTTATTGGTCGTGCTTTTTTTCCTCATCGGTGGATGCCCGTTTGGCGGTGCATCAGTCGAACGCCAGCTTGAAAACATGGCGAAGAATCTGAATGCGGGGCTGCCCAAGCAAACCGATGCCGTCACAAGGTGGGACCGGGTGGAAGCGGGACCGGGGAAGTCATGTGCCTACATTTATACGGTAAGCATCAATTTGACTGACTCGCAGAAGGAGGAAATTAAAGAGTCAATCACCGCAAAGCTGAAAGCCACCCCGGATACGAAAGCGTTCTTGGACGCTGGCGTCACTGTGTGGTTCAAATACTATGACGCCGCAGGAAAAAGCGTTCTGAATTCCCCGTGACGAAATGATCAGGGCGGGCCGACTCTCGCTCGTGAGGGCCGGTCCCACCTTACTCAGCTTCACTTGCGCCGGACTGGCACGCAGAGCCGAACCGCCCCAGTAGCCGGGCATGACGCCGATCGCCAAGACCAAAAACGCGCAAAGCGCCGTGGCCAGCAGCGACAACCCCGGCTCCTCCCGGGTCGGCGGCGTCGCCAGGGGAGTGCGGAAGAAGATCACGCCCACCACCCGCAAATAGTAGCCGGCGGAGACCGCCGCGTTCAACACGCCGATCACCGCCAGGGCGATGAACCAGCCCTGCGTGCTGCTGTCGGCGGCGCCGGTGTTCAGGGCGCTGAGGATCACCGCCAGCTTACCCCAAAAGCCGGCCAGCGGTGGAATGCCGGTGAGACTGAAAAAGAACAGGGCCAGGGCCCAGGCCAGGAAGCGCCGCACCCAGCCGGCCGTCCAAGCCAGTCCGGCCAGCTCATCGATGCCGTCGATCTGCCGGTCGCCCTTTCCCGAGAGGCAGTCCAGGGCGGCGAAGGCGCCGATGGTGGCCGCGGCGTAGACCAGCAGGTACAACAGCAGCGCGCCTCTACCGTTGGCGGCGGCCGCGTTGCCCGGCGCGGCGGCCAGACAGGCGGCCAGGCCGATGAGCATGTAGCCGGCCTGGGCGATCGAGGAGTAGGCCAACAGCCGCCGCACGTTGTCTTGCCAGAGGGCCACGAGGTTGCCCAGGGTCATGGTGAGGATCGCCAGGACCAGCGCGATCCGCCAGGGATAGGGCCCGATGCCTGCCATGGCCACGGCCACCAGCCGGAGCAGGACCATGAAGCCGGCGATCTTGGGCACCACCGAGAGGAAGCCGGCATTGGCCTGGGTCGTGCCCTGGTAGACGTTGGGCGCGTAGAAGTGAAAGGGCACGGCCGTGATGCGGAAGCCCAGCCCGGCGAAAATCATCACCAGGGCGATCTTCGCCAGCGTGAGCAGTCCCCCGCCGGCCGCGCCGCGCCGGCCAGCCGTTGGCGGATCGCCGCCAGGTCGGTGCTGCCGGTCGTCCCGTAAAGGAAGCTGAAGCCATAGAGCAGGATCGCCGAGGCGAGGATGCTGAGGAAGAAATACTTGGTGGCCGATTCCTGCGAAGCCACGTCGTTGCGGCCCAGGTAGAGCAGGATGTAGGTGGGGATGGAGACCAGCTCCAATCCCACGAAGATCAGGACCAGCTCGTTGGCCACAGTCACCAACATCATCCCGGCCACAGTCAGCAAGAGCAAGCCGACGTACTCCGCCGTGCCCGGCGTGCCTGTAGGCCGTGTGGTCAACAGCATCAGCAGCGTGCCCGCGCCCAGGGCCAGCCAGCGGACGTAGAAGGCCAGGTGGTCGGCCACCAGTGGCCGCCCGACCGATCCGGGCGACTGTCCGGCCAGGGCGATGGCCGCCACGATCAGACCGCCCAAGGCGACCCAGGGCCAGATGCCCTCGCTTTCCCACAGGGTGCCGAGCATGAAGATGGCCACGGCCACCGCAATCAGCACGATCTCGGGTGTCAGAAGCGAAAGGGATGGCAGACGGGGGTCGGGGGTCGGGGGTCGGGGGTTGGGGGTCAGGGGTCGGGGGTCGGTATTCCGACCGCAGGCCGCGCGCGTGGCGTGCTGAGCTGATCGCCCGTGCCTTGCGCCGGCGATCCTACGACACGCGGTCGGAAACGCGCCGCTGGTAGTCCCGCCTTTAGGCGGTCTTGCCGCGGATTTCCGGCTAAAGCCGCCACTACGAACTTGTGTCATTGCGTCCCGCGTGCCGCATGACGCTGCCACGCTATGCCTTCCCAGTTTCACGGCGTTGCGGCCCAACGTCGTCGCAGAATCATCGCGGACCTCTCCGCGCCGCGTCGCCTCCTCCCCCGACCCCCGTTCCCCGACCCCCGTCCCCCGACCCCCGACCCCTGACCCCCGACCCCCGTCCCCCAACCCCTGACCGCCGTCCCCCGACCCCCGTCCCTCCTCCTCCGTCTGCCGCACCAGCGCTGCGGCAGGCTGTTGGGAAATCGCGTTGACCTTGGGGGCCAGCCGGGAGAAGAAGAAGTCCGGCCAGAGGCCGATCCAAAGGATGAAAACGCAGAGCGGGACCAGCGCCGACACCTCGCGGAGCGAAAGGTCGCGGACCGGCTCCCCGTCGTGGCCGTCTCCCGCCGCGTGTACAGGGGGCTCCTTGAGCGGACCGAAGAAGATCCGCTGCACCAACCAGAGCATGTACCAGGCGCCCAGCACCACGCCCAGGGTGGCCAGCACGGAGATTACGCGGAACTGGCCGGCCCAGGCCGGCGGGGCGTCGACCCAAGCGCGGCGGAAGATCCCCAACAACAGCGTGAACTCGCCGGCAAAGCCGTTCAGTCCGGGCAGGCCGATGCTGGAAAGGGCCATCACCAGAAAGAAGAAGGCCAGCACCGGCGTCCGCTTCGCCAGGCCGCCGAGGTCGGCGATCTTGCGGGTGTGGTAGCGCTCGTAGATCATGCCGACCAGGGCGAACAGTCCGCCGGTCGAGAGCCCGTGATTGATCATCTGCAGCGTGCCCCCCTGGGCGCCCAGGGGGTTCAGGGCAAAGACGCCCAACATGCAGAAGCCCAAGTGGCTGACGCTGGAGTAGGCGATCAGCCGCTTCATGTCGTCCTGAACCAGCGACACCAGGGCCCCGTAGACGATGCCGATCACCGACAGCCACAAGAGCCAAGGCATGCACGCGGCCACCGCGCCGGGGACCATCGGCAGGCAGAACCGCAGGAACCCATAGCTGCCGACCTTCAACAGCACCCCGGCCAAGAGCACGCTTCCCGCGGCGGGCGCTTGCACGTGGGCCAAGGGCAGCCAGGTGTGCAAGGGGAAGAGGGGCACTTTCACGGCAAAGCCGGCGAAGAGGGCCAAAAAAATCCAGGTCTGGGCGGTCAAGCCCAACGGCCGCAGGGCCAGGCTGTCGCTCAGGGCGGCGATGGAGAAAGTCAGCGTCCCGGTCTGGTAGGAGTTCCAGATCACGATCGCCAGCAATCCCAGGAAAGTCAACATGCTGCCGGTGAAAGTGAAAAGGAAGAACTTGACGGCCGCGTAACGCCGCTCCTCGCTGCCCCAGACGCCGATGAGGAAAAACAGCGGCAGCAGCGTGAACTCGAAGCAGACGTAAAAGAGGATGATATCCCGGGCGGCGAAGACGCCCAACATCCCCGACTCCAGCAGCAACAGCAGGCCGTAATAGACCGCCGGCCGCTGGACGATCGCCTGCCAGCTTACCAGCACCGAGACGACCATCAACAGCGTCGTCAGCCCGAAGAACCAGAGGCTCAGGCCGTCCAGACCGAGGCTCAAGCGAATGTCGACTGCCGTGCCGGGCCCGCCCATCCAAGGCGCCTCGATCAGGGCGTAGGGCGCCGTTCCGCCGGGAAACTGGGCAATCAGCAGGGCCGACGACACGAAGGCCGCCAGCGCCGAAGCCAGGGCCACCCACCGCAGCCCGGGCACGCCCATGCCGATCAGCACCGCGCCGGCCAGCGGGATCAGGATCGTTGCCAGAAGCAGCATCCTACGCACCCCAAAGGAGCAACACCGCAATCAGGACCAGCAAGCCCAAGACCATGCACATCGCGTAGAACTGGATCATGCCGCCCTGGAGCGTCCGCAGCGCGGAACCCAAGGCCCGCGGCACCGCGCCGCAGAAGTCGACCAGCCCGTCGATGATCCAGCGATCCATCCAAGCCAAGAGCCTCGCAATCTGCTCCAGCGGCCAGACCACGAGCAGAAAATAGATCGCGTCGAAGTAGAACTTGTCCGTCGAGAGCCGGTAGAGGCCGAAGACGTCGGCCAGGGCCGTCAACCGGCCAAGCAGCCCCCGGGCTCTGAGGTACAGCAACCAGGCGGCTACCATGCCCAGGCCGACCATCGCCGTGCCGAACAGGGCCACCTCCAGGTGGCCGCTTTCGCTGGTAGCAGGCACACGCCGTGTGCCGTCCGCATTTTCCGGCACACGGCGTGTGCCGTCCGCATTCTCCGGCACACGGCGTGTGCCGACTACATCGCCGGTTTGTGCGGCGCGGGCCAGCGAGGGCGTACCCGCGAGAAACTCGGGGATCTGCCGCGTCCACTCGAAGTAGCCGCCGACGGCCAGCGAGAGGATCGCCAGCGCCACCAGCGGCCAGGTCATCACCCGGGGCGACTCGTGGGCGTGATCGCCGGCCTCGTGCGGGATCCGCTCCGGCCCGTGAAAGGTCAACAGCAGCGCGCGGAAGGTGTAGAAGGCCGTGAGCCCCGCGGTGAGGACCGCGACCAGATAAAGGACCTGGTAAAGGGCGACGCCCCCGACCGCTTCGGCCCCCTTTTCATGCAGGGCCGCGAGGATCCGGTCCTTGCTGAAGAAGCCCGCAAAGCCGGGGAAGCCGCAGAGCGCCAGGCAGCCGAAGAGAAAGGTCCAGTAGGTGGTGGGCAGGCGCTTGCGGAGTCCGCCCAGCCGGCGAATGTCGATCACCCCGCCCATCGCGTGCATCACGCTTCCGGCCCCGAGGAACAAGAGGGCCTTGAAGCAGGCGTGGGTCAAGAGATGGAACATGCCGGCCGTGATCCCCAGGAAGGTGCCCGTGCTCAGGCCGAGGAACATATAACCGAGCTGGCTGATCGTCGAATAGGCCAGTATCCGCTTGAGATCGGTCTGGGTAATGGCCATCAGGGCGGCCAGCAGGACCGTCAGCCCGGCCAGGGCGGCAACCACGTGCCGGGCATCGGGCGAGGCCTGGAACAAGGGCGTGCAGCGGGCCACCAGGTAGACGCCGGCCGTGACCATCGTGGCCGCATGGATCAGGGCCGAAACCGGCGTGGGCCCTTCCATCGCGTCCGGCAGCCAGACGTGCAAGGGGATCTGCGCCTCTTGCCGCAAGCCCCCGCAAACAGCAGCAGGCAGATCGCCGTGACCGTGCCTGCGCCTCCGGCCGCATAAGGCGCCGGGTTGGCGAGCCGGGTCTGGCCGAAAATGCCCAGCGTCTGCCGCACCCCGTGGGCGAAGGTGTCGTGGAAGTCCAGCGTGCCGTAGGTGCTCCAAATCAGGAACAATCCCAGGGCAAAAGCGAAGTCGCCCACGCGGTTGACCAGAAAAGCCTTCTTGCCCGCCGCAACCGCCGCGGGTTTCTGGAACCAGAAACCGATCAGCAAGTAGCTGCACAAGCCCACCCCTTCCCAGAAAACGTACAACAGCACGAAGTTGCTCGCCGCCACGAGCATGGTCATCGAGAAGACGAACAGGGCGATGTAGCTGAAGAACCGCCAGTAACCGGGGTCGCCGTGCATGTAGCCGATCGAGTAGACGGCCACCAGCAGCGAGACGAACGTCACCGTGGCGAGCATGAAGACGGTCAGCGGGTCGGCCCGCAGGGCGATCTCGACGTGGAAACCGGGTAGCGGAGGCGCCACGGCTGGCTGGGCAAGCCGTACTCGACGAATGGACCGAAGCGTGGGGCTATTTTCGTAGTGAATGTAGCCGGTAGGGTGGGACAAGCTCGCGTAAGCGAGCGTCGGCCCACCATGTCCGCCGGCTCTTGGTGGGCCGTCGGCCGCCGCGGCGGCCTTGTCCCACCCTACGTCCGGGAGCGGGTCGCTCACCGAGGCCCAAGTCCATAGCCGTACCACCCGCTCGTAGCCCAGCGGCCAGCTTTCCGCGGGCGTTTGCCTGGCCGCTTCGGCCGACGGGCGCGACTCCCGCCAAACGTCGACCAACAACACCACGCTGGCCACAAACGACAGCGCGATGGCCAGCACGGTGGGCCAATGGCTCTGCCGGCCGAGCAGGTGCTTGCCGAAAACGGCGGTGACCACCGCCGCGGCAAGCGGCAGGGCGGGGATCAGCACCAGCAGCAGGTTCATGTTAGACATGCGGGCGGTAATCGGTTTCCGTGGCAGGGATTTCCGGCTGCACGCCCGCCGGCGGCAGCGTGGGGAAAGTCATCAGCCGGTCCGACGGGTCTTCGGGCAGTTCCTGATCCACAAACGGCGGCAGGTTGGCCTCGCGCAGACCTTGCCAGATGGCAATATCAAGGCTGCCGCGGCGGTGAAAGATCGTGGTCACCAGGGCCAAGGCGACGGCCGCTTCGCAGGCCGCCACGGTGATCATGAAGATCACCAGCACCTGGCCGCCGAAATCGTTGTAGTAGCGACTCCAGGCCACCAGGCTGACCGAGATTCCCTGGAGCATCATTTCCACGCTGAGGAACATCACGATCATGTTCCGCCGGCTGAGGAAGCCCACCAGGCCGATGCCGAACAACAGCGCGCCGACGAACAGGTAGTTGTTCAGCAGCGTGATTTCCTGGTCAGGGGACATGAGGGTTCGCAGAAGTTAGGATTTTGGATTTCAAGTCTCGGATTTCAGGTCTCAGATTTCAGGTCTCGGATTTCAGATCTCAGATTTCAGATCTCAGATTTCAGATTTTCGATTTTGGATTTCAGATTTTGGCCGATCCTTCGCGTCCCGCGGACGCGGACGCCTCACTTTTTCCTGGGTCACGATCACGGCCGCCCCGATCAGCGCGGCCAGAAGCAGCGTGCCGCCCGCCTCCACGGCGATCAGGTGCGGGCCGAAGAGCTGCGCACCGAGGTGGGCCACGTGATCCTCCGCCAGGACATTCGCCCGGCGATCGGCCGGCCGTATCCCCTGCGAGGTCGCCGCCACGGGGCCGGGCTGGGAAAGCACGCTGATGACGGTCAGGGTCAAGAGGCCGACGATCACGGCTCCCGCGCTGGCCGAGAGCATCGCCTCCCAGCTCACGCGGTCGTAGGGCGTTCGGCCGCGGGGCTGGGCCAGCATCAGCACGAAGAGGAACGTGACCAGGATCGCCCCGGCGTAAACGACCACCGTGGCCACGGCCAGGAACTGTGCTCCCTGGAAGAGGAACAGGCCGGCCGACCCAAACAGCGTCGATCCGAACCAGATGGCGGCGTAGACCGGGCTCCGCGTGGTGACGGTGGCCGCCGCCGCCACGACGGTGATCCCCGCGAGGATCAGAAAGACCGAATCGGCCACCAGCCCTGCCAGCCGCGGAACCTGCGAAAAGAAAAGACCCAGGCTGACCGCGGCCAGGACCATCCCCGACATGCGTCCCGCGGCCCGGCCTCGCGGGAGCATCAACCACATCCCCAGGGCGCCGAGGAGGATGGCCGCCATAAACACCTGTTGCTGGGTCATGGTTGGGCCATACGCGCGGTTCGACTGGGCTCGGAGTCTTTCGTCTGGTCGTACACGCTCAGCAGCTTCTCCTTGTCGAAGATCATCTCCTCGCGGCTCTTGCCCGAAAGGTCGTAAAGGCTGGTCAGCTCGATGGCGTCCACCGGGCAAGCCTCTTCGCACATCCCGCAGAAAATACACCGCAGCTCGTCGATCGTAAAGCTCTGGGGGTACTTTTCCCGGTCGGGCCAGGGACTTTCGGCCGCCACGATGTCGATGCAATGCGCCGGGCAGGCGGTGGCGCAGAGGAAGCAGGCCACGCACTTCACCCGGCCCTGCGCGTCGCGATTCAGCCGGTGGACGCCGCGGTAGATCAGCGGGTCGGGCGACTGGTGGCGCTGCTCGGGCGATTGGACCGTGATCTTCGGGCTCAGCAGGTGCCGCAGCGTCGTGGTCATGCCGTCGACCAGTAGCGGCAGGTAGGTCTTGCCCGAAAGCCCCAGCTTGGGCTCTTCAATCCAGCGAATGTCCTTGTCGTCCGCTTTCATCCCACGGAAACCTCCTCCTTAATGCGTTGCCGGCTGGTAGGTCCCGCCTGCCGGGCGGGACTTCCGGCGTTTGCGCTTAGTCCAGTCCCGTCCGGCAGACGGGACCTACTTCCGTTTCCATCGACTCGATCCTCGGCCGGTTGTCGCTGGCCGCGGGGACGATCAGGGTCACCGCCAGCCAGGTGACGATCAGCAGCGTCCAGCCGGCCACGGCCATCGGCAGGCCCTGCGGAAGCCGCCAATGCTCGACGATCTGCGGAGCGTACTCGATCCAGCAGGCCACGAACACCAGGTTCACCATCCCCAAGGGAACCATCACCTTCCAGGCCAGGTTCATCAACTGGTCGAAGCGGAAGCGAGGCCAGCTCCAGCGGGAGACCATGAAAAACAGGATCACCAACATCACCTTCGCCGCCAGCACCACGACCCTCAGCAGCGCTTGGAGCCAGGTCACGCTGTCGCTGCTGCCGGTCAGGCCCCAGAGGTGCCAGCCGCCGAAGTAGAGGATCACCATCAGCATCGACGCCGTCAGCATGTGCATGTACTCGCCCACCAGCAGCATCATCAGCTTGATGCCGGAGTATTCCGTGTGGTAGCCGCCGACCAGCTCCTGCTCGGCCTCGGGCAGGTCGAAGGGTATCCGCGTCGCCTCGGCAAAGGCGGCCACAAGGAAGACCACGAAGCCCAGCGGCTGCACGAAGATGTTCCAGACGCCGCTGGCCGCCTGCCGGCCGATGATCGACTCCAGCCGCAGCGACCCGCTGCACAACACCACGCCCAGGACCGCCGCTCCCATGGGGATCTCATACGAGATCAACTGCGCGCTGCTGCGCATTCCGCCGAGGAAGCCGTACTTGTTGTTGCTGGCCCAGCTTGCCAGCAGCACCCCGTACACGGCGATGCTGCCGAAGGCAAGGACATAGATCAGGCCCACGTCGATGTGCGGGGCGACAATCAGATGGATCGGATCGCTGATCCCCTTGATGCCCAGACTCTCCGGCAGCACGCTGCCGAAGGGGATCACAGCGAAGACCGCCAGCGCGGAAACGAACATCGTCAGCGGCCCGAGGAAATACATCGCCCGGTCGACGTGCCGCGGCGTGACCTCCTCCTTGCAGACGAACTTCACGCCGTCGGCCAGCGGCTGGCCCAGGCCGAAGAGGCGGAAGCGGGTCAAGGGGATGCCCACGCGGTTGGGCCCCAGCCGGTCCTGCACCCAGGCCGCCATCCACCGCTCCAGCAGCACCAGGTAGGCCGCCGCGGTCATCAGGAACCCCAATACCAGGGCGATCTTTACCAGGGGTTCAATCATTATCAAGCCAGCAGGTTGACTTTCAAATCCAGGCCCACGTCGGGGATCTCCCGGGCGGCGGCGTGGAAATAGAGGATCTCCGCGGCGATCTCGCTGAGCACGGTCCTGGCATGGTACAGGCCCCCGAGGCCCAAAAGCTCCCAGTAAAGGCTGCCCTCCGTCCGCACGCCGCTCGGCGGACGGATGGCCCAGGAAAACGACTGCAAACGATCGTGACGGTTCACGTAGGACCCTTCCCGCTCCGGGTAGGCCGCGCCGGCAAGCTCGTAGGTGGCCCGGCGCGATAGCGGCGAGTCGAAAAGGTCCTGCACGATCAACAGCGGCAGCTCTTGGAAGCACGCTGCGGTCGCCTCGTCGATCCAGTCGCCCCGCTTGTATCCGCCGGAGACCCACACGCCGCGGATCTCGCCCTTGGCGGCCAGCTCGGCGGACCACGGGAGAAACTCCTTCGCCTTGCCGGCAAAATGGCGGACGATCATCTCCACGCCGCGGCGGTTGGGGCATTTCTCCGCGGCGATGGTGAAGCCGCTGGGGAACCGCTCGTCTTGGCCCACCATCGGCGCCGGGCCCAAGATCAATTCCGCCTTCGGGTCGATCTGCCGCGCGAGCTTGGCCAGCAGGTAGGCCTCCTCGACGGTCAGGTAGGGCGAGAGCACGGCGGCCAGGCGGCCCGCCTCGGTGAGCCGCCGGCGAAGCTCGTCGACGATGGCCGTCCAGTCGAGCTCGACCGTGGTCCCGGACTGACGCCGCCGCGCGCCGCTGAGCCGCTGGTCGTGGTGGACGTGGCGGTAATCGTAGCGGCCGTCGTTGCAGATCCACCACTTATTGACCAGCGGGTTGTCGCGGGGCTTGATGCGGTAGATGTGGTCCTGGTTCTCCTCGATCCAGATCGAGCAACCGGTGGCGCAGCCCGCACAGACGCCGGCGTGGCGCCCGAGGTACCAGACCCGCTGCTGGTAGAGGAAGTCCTTGTCGCAAAGCGCCCCCACCGGGCAGAGGTCGACCACGTTGCCGGAGAGCTTGTTGGCCAGGGGGAAACCGGGCAGGACGTCGATCTCCTCGTGCATCCCCCGCTGCGTGACCATCAGCTCGGCCGTGCCGCTGATCTCGCGGGTGAAGCGGACGCAGCGGCTGCACATCACGCAGCGGTCCACGAACAGCGTGATCTCGTCGCCCACCTCGCGGCGGCGGCTGGTGAAGGGGTGGATGTCGGCCCGCCGCTGTTGCTGACCGTAACGGAAATAATAGTCCTGGAGCTGGCACTCGCCGGCCTTGTCGCAGATCGGGCAGTCGATGGGGTGCCGCAGCAGCAGGTCCTCCTCGACCATCGCCCGGGCCTGCTGCACTTTTTCGCTTTGGGTGACGATCACTGTGCCGTCCTTGGCGGGCGTGTTGCAGGCCGGGACCAGCTTGGGCAGCATGGAGATCTTGCCCGTCTGCGGATCGCGGCTGCCGGTCTCGACCAGGCACATGCGGCAGCTTCCCACCACCGAGAGCCCGGGGTGCCAGCAATAGCGGGGAATCTCCACGCCCGCCCGGGCCGCGGCCTGGATGCCGTTGAGGCGCTCCCGGTCGGAGATCTCGATCTCGCGTCCGTCGATGATGACGATGGCCATGTTGTAGTCAGCCGATGAGTGAATCAGCCACGGATGTAACACGGATTCGACACGGACGCCTCAGCCCCGAAGGGGCGTGACTCGATAGCCCAGGGCGAAGCCCTGGGATGCGATGTCCACGACCCTCCGAAGCCCTGAAAGGGCGTGACAACCCCGCCGCACGGCGCTCGGTCGCGCCCCGTTGGGGCTTCCAAGGGTAAGGGAACCACCCGGTCCCCAGGGCGTTGCCCTGGGCTATCGAGTTGCGCCCCTTCAGGGCTGAGCACGGTGCCATTTTCGACAACGTTCTTCAAGGGTCATAAGGGGTATCCACGATAACGTCTACATGCTTCTTATTCCACTTCCGCCATTTATCTCTCAGGTGGCGATGCCCAAACTTTGCGCTGAGACGTTCCATTTCGTCGGCTGCCCATTCAAGGAAGTGTGCAATACGGCGGATCTCGTCGGGTGTTCCCGTGAATGTCATCTCCGACAATTCCATAACAGGCAATACATCGTCGTCTCGACGATATCCGAAACCTTTCATAATACCCTCAATGGTGTTCGGCCATCGTTTGTAATGCCGGCACGGGGTCGGTGAGCAGGCAGCCGCCGGGATTGGTGCGCTTCAGGTAGTCTTCAAACTCACCGCGGAACTTGCGGATGGCGTTCTTGATCGGCCAGGCGGCGCCGTCGGCCAGGCCGCAGATCGTCGTGCCGGGGATGATGCCGATGGTGTCGGCGATCTCCAGCAACAGGTCCAGGTCCCGCCGCCGGCCGCGTCCGGCCTTGATCCGATCCAACATCGCCAGGGCCCAATGGGTTCCCTCGCGGCAGGGAGTACACTGGCCGCAGCTTTCGTGGGCGAAGAAGCGGCAACTGTTGTGGAGGAAGTCGATCATCGAGTAGGTCTCGTCGAAGACCACCACGCCCGCCGTCCCCAGTCCCAGGCAGCCGGCCTTGACCGGCGCATTGAAGTCCAGAGGCGTGTCGAGCTCGTCGGCCGTGAGCAGGCCCGTGCTCAGGCCGCCGGGGATCACCGCCTTGGCCTTGCGTCCTTTCCAGACGCCGCCGCCGAAACGGTCGATCACTTCCCGGCAGGGAAGACCCAGGGGGGCTTCGTAGCAGCCCGGCCGGTTGACGTGCCCGCTGACGCAATAGAGCTTCGGCCCGAAGCTGCCCGGGTCGCGGGGATTGTGGGGCTCGGGCGGGACGCCGATCGAGCGGAACCAGGCGGCGCCGCGGGCGAGGATGTGCGTCACGCAGGCCAGGGTCTCGACGTTGTTGACCACGGTCGGCTTGCGGAACAGCCCTTCCACGGCCGGGAAAGGCGGCTTGATCCGCGGCCAGGCCCGCTTGCCCTCCAGGCTCTCGATCAGGCCCGTCTCCTCGCCGCAGACGTAGGCCGCCGCGCCGCGGTGCAGATAGATGTCCAGGGAGAACTCGCTGCCCAGGATGTTCTTGCCCAAGAAGCCCGCCGCGTAACACTCGTCGATCGCCGCCTGGAGCCGGCGGAAGCAGAGCGGGTATTCGTAGCGGAGATAAATGTAGGCCGTCGAGGCCCGGGTGGCGTAGCAGGCCAGCATCGTGCCTTCGAGGACCTGGTGCGGGTCGAGTTCCATCAGCACCCGGTTGCAGAAGGTTCCCGGCTCGCTCTCGTCGGCGTTGACGCACATGAAAAAAGGCCCGGGATGCTTCTCCGGCAAGAACGACCACTTCAAGCCGGTGGGGAAGCCCGCCCCGCCGCGCCCGCGGAGATTGCTGGACCGTACCACCTCCAGCACCTCCTTGGGCGACTGCTCCCGCAGCACGCGGCGCAGGGCCTGGTACCCGCCGCCGGCCTGGTAGACGGCCAGGGTATGGCTGTTGGGCTTGGAGATGCTGGCCAGCAGTACCGGTTCGTAGTCAGCCATGATCCATTGAGGCAAACAGGTCGTCGATTTTCTCCTTGGTCAGGTCCTTCAAGAGCACCTCGCCGGCAAGCGCCGCGGGAGCGAAGTCGCAGGCGCCGAGGCACTCGGCGTACTCCAGCGTCACGCGGCCGTCGGCGGTCGTCTCGCCCGGGCGGATGCCCAGTTTGCGACCGAGGTATTCCAGCAGATCCTCGCCGCCGCGGGCCGCACAACTGATCGAGCGGCAGACCCAGATCCGCGTGCGGCCCTGGGGCTTGTCCTGCTTGAAGAAGCCGTAGAACGAAAGCGTATCCTGGACTTCGGCCGGCGACAGCTCCAACAGCTCGGCGATCTCGATTACCGCCTGCCGCGGGACGTATCCCAGCCGCGCGTTGACCACGTGCAGCGCCGGCAGCATTACCGCGCCGCGGTTGGGATACCGCGGGAAATAGGCCCGGATCTCCTCGCGGATCGCGTCGGTGAGCAGGGTTGGCGAAGTCGCGGGTGCGTTCATTTCAACGGGAAAACCCAAGGTAGCAGCCGGGATGGAGCGATCTTGACAATGCGGCCCTGGTGCGGGAAAATAACAAAGGTCGGCCAGATGAGAACAAAATGTCCCAATTCTACATTATCAGCGAGAACTCCGAAGATATGTTTGACGCCACCAATGATCTTCAGGATGCGATTCGCATTGCCAGGGAAGTGGCGAAGCAAGGGCAATCCGGCGAACCGATTTCCGTTACACACGACGGGATGACGGTCAGGCAATTCGTGCTCATGCCCGATGGCCAGGTAGCAGAAGAGAAGGTTGCCTGACGGGCGCCCGTGCAAGTTGAATCCGATCACGCTCATCGGTCCAGCTCCGCGGCGATGATGTTCAGGCTGCCCAGCACGGCCACCACGTCGCTCAGGTTGTGGCCGCGAATCAGGTAAGGAAACAGGGCGAAGTGGATGAACGAAGGCGGGCGGCAGCGGGCGCGGTAGGCCCGCGGGCTGCCGTCGCCGACGATGTAGAAGCCCAGCTCCCCGTTGGGCGACTCGGTGGCCACGTAGACCTCCTCGACCGGCACCTCGAAGCCGCGGTTGCTCATCACCAGCTCGAAGTGTGAGATCAGTCCTTCGATCGTGGAGAAGACCTGGCGCTTTTCCGGCAGGATCGCGCGGTCGCCCGGGCCCACGTTCACCGGCCCGGCCGGCAGGTTCTCGATCGCCTGCCGCACGATCTTGGCACTCTCTTCCATCTCGGCCATCCGCACCAGGTAGCGGGCGAAGCAGTCGCCCGCCTGCGCACAGCAGACCTGGAAATCGAAATCGCGGTAGGCCAGGTAGGGCTCGTCCTTGCGGAGGTCGCGGGTCACGCCGCTGGCCCGGGCCACCGGACCGGAGCAACTGCGGTTGATCGCTTCCTCCCGGGAGAGCAGGCCGATCCCCTTGGTGCGGTCGATGAAGATGCGGTTGCGGTTGAGCATCTTCCGCAGGTCGTCCAGCACGCGGGGAAACCCGGCCAGAAACTTGCGGATCATCTCGATCGCCTTGGGCGAGGCGTCGTACATCAGCCCGCCGACGCGGGTATAGCTGTTGGTGAAGCGGGCGCCGCAAAGGGCCTCGAAGATGTCGTAGAGATCCTCGCGGGGATTGAAGGCGTAGAGGAAGTGGGTGAAGGCCCCCGTGTCCAGCCCCATGGCCCCGATGCACAGCAGGTGGTCGCTGATCCGCGAGCAGCTCGGCCACGATCACGCGGAGATACTGGCAGCGGGGCGGCACCTCGATCCCCATCAGCTTCTCGACGGCCAAGTGCCAGGCCACGTTGTTGGACATCGGCGAGATGTAGTTCATGCGGTCGGTGATGGTCACGTACTGGTTGTAGTCCAGGTGCTCGCCCAGCTTCTCGAAGCCCGAGTGCAGGTAGCCGATGTCGGGCATGGCCTCCACGACCCGCTCGCCGTCCAGCTTCAGCACCAGCCGCAGCGTGGTGTGCGTGGCCGGGTGCTGCGGGCCGAAGTTCATCGTCCAGAGGTATTCCTGGGCCTCGTCGTGGGCCAGGTCGCCCGGCTGCGAGATCTTGGTTAGCGGCATCTCATCCCTCCGCCCGCCGCAACACGGGGAAATTGTGCCGCTCGCCGCGCCCCTGAAGCGGATAGTCCTTCCGCAGCGGAAAGGCCGTGAATTCCTCGGGCAGCAGGATGCGGCGGAGGTCCGGGTGCCCGTCGAAACGGATGCCGAACATGTCCCAAACCTCACGCTCCAGCCAATTGGCCCCCTCCCACAACGGCACGACCGAAGGCACGGACGGCTCCGGGTCGTTGACAAACGTACGCACCGTGATCCGCCGGTTGTTCTCCGTGTCGGCCAGCAGGTAGACCAGGCCGAAGCGGTCGGACGCGTTGCGGAAGTGGAGGTAGTCGACGCACGTGATATCGACCAACAGATCGAAACCCAGCTTCTCCTTCAAAGTTTGCAGGAGGGAGAAGAGCCGCTCACGCGGCACCACGACCCGGGTCTGGCCGCGAAACTCGCTGGACGGGACCTCGCCCCAGACCTGCTTCAGGACGGGCAGCGTGTCGGAGCCGGCCGCGGCCGTGGGTGCGGTCTGTTCGGGGGTCATCGCAGGCTCGCTCGTTAAAGTGGACGTAGCGTGGGCTTTCGGACGTAGCGTGGGACAAGCTCGCGCGAGTAGGGTGGGACAAGCTCGCGTAAGCGAGCGCCGGCCCACCATTCCCGGCCGGGCTTGGCGGGCCGGCGGCCGCCACGGCGGCCTTGTCCCACCCTACGTGAATTGGCGATCGTTTACTCCGCTTGCTTCCGGCGTCCTTCCTCCCGCAAGGCCATCTTGGGGAGTTGCCGTTGGGGGTCGTCGAACTCGCGGCCCAGGATCGTGCCTTCCCGCTGGATCTTCTCCTGCAAGTCGATGATCGACTGGATCAATTGCTCGGGCCGTGGCGGGCAGCCGGGGACGTACATGTCCACGGGCATGAAGCGATCGATCCCCTGGACCACGCAGTAGGTGTCGAAGACCCCGCCCGTCGAAGCGCAGGCCCCCATCGAAATGCACCACTTCGGCTCGTGCATCTGCTGCCAGATCCGCTGCAGCACGGGCAGCATCTTCATCACCACCCGGCCGGCGACGATCATCAAGTCGCACTGCCGCGGGCTGAAACGGAAAACCTCGGCCCCAAAGCGGGCCAGGTCGTGCCGGCTGGCCCCCGTCGCCATCAGCTCGATGCCGCAGCAGGCCGTGGCAAAGGGCATCGGCCAGAGGCTGTTCTTCCGGCACCAGTTGACCAGCTCGTCCAGCCGCGTGATCTGCACGTTATCGGGCAGTTCTACCGCCACTGGAAAATCCCCTTCTTCCAGTCGTAGAGGAAGCCCAATAACAGCAGCCCCAGAAAGATCATTCCACCGGCAAAAGCCCAGGTCGGGTGACCCGGCTGATAAAGTATCACCGCCCAAGGATAGAGGAACAGCAGCTCCACGTCGAAAACCAGGAAGGCGATGGCAATCAGGTAAAAGCGGACGTCGAAGCGGCGGCGGGTATCATGGATCGGGTCCATGCCGCTCTCGTAGGGCATCCGCTTCACGCCCCCCGGCCGCCCCGGATTGATCAGGTTGGCCAGCACCAACAGCCCGATCGCCAAGGCGATAATACAACCGATCGCGAGAAAAATCGGTAGCACGTTAGGCTGCATACTAGCCAACTTCCCAGGGCCGGCGCGCCGGCAGGTCCGCTGCCGGCTCCACGCTTCGAGAGCATTCTATGGACCCTTACCCCGGATGGTCAACCAGGCGAGCGAGGCGAGAGGTCGGAGAAGTTCCGACGGCTGGGAACTTTTCCGAGGAAGAGGTCTCCGGTCTTTGGTACGATTACTAAGACCTAAGGCCCAAGACCCAAAAAAACACCCTTCGCAGGCGGGGCAGGGACCTACGAAGGGCGCGAGAGCGAGGGAAACCCCTCGCTCAGTCACTTCTTATTATCGTCCAAGTCCCGGCGATTCTCAATGACCTGTCCAGAAAAATTATGAAGGTCGATTCCCAGGAAATCCTTAGCCATCTGATCTCGATTCCCAGCGTCAACCCTATGGGCGGCCCCGGGCTGGGCGCCGAGTTCGGCGAGGCCCGGCTGACCGATTGGCTCGAGGGACAGTTCCAGCGGGCGGGCCTGGCCTGCGAGCGTCAGACCGTCGCGCCGGGTCGGGACAATCTGTTTGCCCGGCTGGACGGCAAAACCCCTCCCGAGGCGGGCGGACCCCTGCTCCTCTTCGACGCCCATCAGGACACCGTGCCCGCCGACGGCATGACCATCGAGCCCTGGACCCCCTCGCTGCGGGAGGGAAGGCTGTACGGCCGCGGGTCGTGCAACGTCAAAGGCGGAATGGCCGCCATGATCACGGCCCTGCTGCGGCTGGCCGACGAGCCGTCCTCGTCGCGGCCGACGATCGTCATGTCCTGCACCGTCAACGAGGAGTATGGCTTCAGTGGCATTGCCGCACTCGTAGGACGGATTGGCAATCCGTCTTACGAGCAACGGATTGGCAATCCGTCTTACCCACAACGGATTGCTAATCCGTCCGCCAACGAGGCCGATCTGCGGGACGGATTACCAATCCGTCCTACGGCAGCGCCGACACCTATTCACTCGCCGCTCCTTTCCTGCCGGCCCGACGCGGCGATCGTCGCGGAGCCCACGTCGCTGGACGTGGTGGTCGCTCACAAGGGCGTTGCCCGCTGGCGACTTCATACCCGTGGCCGCGCAGCGCACAGTTCCCGGCCGCAGTCCGGCGACAATGCCATTTACCGCATGGCCCGGGTGCTCTTGGAACTGGAGCGGTACCAGCAGGAGTTGGATGCCGGGCCGGTTCACCCTCTCTGCGGCCCCGCTTCGCTGAGCGTGGGCACGATCCGCGGAGGCGCCAGCGTCAACACGGTCCCCGACCGGGCGACGATTGAGATCGATCGCCGGCTGCGGCCCGACGAGTCGTTGGCGACCGTCCAGCAGCACCTGGCCGACAATCTGGCCGGACAGTTGGGGAAGAACTTTCCGCTCCAGTGGGAGCCCCCCTACATGCACGGCCCGGCGCTTTCGGACGAGCACAACGGTCCGCTCTCGCGGCGGCTGGCGGCCGTGGCGCGGGAGGTGGGCGGACGCTCGGAAAGGATCGGCGCCGCCTACGCGACCAACGCCGCCTTTTTGGCCGCGGCCGGCGTGCCCACCGTGGTGTTCGGGCCAGGCTCGATCCAACAGGCCCACACCGCCGACGAGTGGATCGCGCTGGATCAAGTCCAACAGGCGGCGGAAATCCTTTACCGATTTGCCCACGAGGCGGCCGGTGCGTGAAGCGCGTCCCGCGATTACAATGGGGCTTGCGAACGATTACCCGCACCTTGGGGAGGCAGCGATGATGAAACGCGCCTACGTCTTGGGACTGCTCCTGGCCGCGATCGTGGCGTCGCCGATCCGGGCCAAGGAGTCCGTTTGGCTCGAGGGCGAAGCGGCCACCAGCCATACCTTCAAGAAACACGGCTGGTACGACGGGGTCAACAAGTCGCTCTTGTCCGGCGGCAATTGGCTCTCGCACTACTCCCAGGACGGCCCGGGCGAGGCCGTCTACGATTTTTCGATCAAGGAGGGCGGCCACTACACCTGGTGGCTGCGGTGCAATCCCGTCCTGGCCACGCTCGACTATCGTCTGGACGGCGGCGCGAAGACCCCCATCGATCTGGTCAGCAACGTCCGCGAGCAGATCAACCTGGTCGACAAGCCCGACCATCGTTTCATCGGCTGGGTCAAGGTGGGCCGTTTCGCGTTAAAGCCCGGCAAGCACACGGTGCGGATCATCGCTTCGTCGAAGATCGCCAATCATGGCGGCATCGATTGCATGTGCTGGATCAACTATCCCTGGGCCCCGGCCGGAACCCGGAAACCTGACGCGGTCGACGCCGGCACGGAGAAACCGTCGCCGGACGCCGGGCCCGCGGTCCGCAAGGCCGATAGCTGGTTCCCCGTGCTTCCCGACGACGACCCCTTCTCCGAGGAGTCGATCATCGACATGAGCCGGCTGGTGCCGGCGCCAGCCGGGCAGTTCGGCTTCGTCCAGCGCCGCGGGGCCGACCTGGTCTTCTCCCAGAGCGGCCGGAAAGTCAAGTTCTGGGGGATCTGCGCCGGGATGACCACCGCCGAGAAACTCCGCGACCAGCAGGCCCGGCTGTATGCCAAGTACGGCATCAACATGGTCCGCCAGCACCCGGTGGAAGGCGTGATCGGGCTGCTCCAGCGGGACCCCGGAAGCGGCCATCGCCGGTTCGACCCGCAGCGGCTCGACGTTCTGGACCGCTGGTTCGCCACGCTTAAGAAGCACGGCATCTATATGACCTGGTCATGCTTCTATCCACACCTGATCACGGCCGACGATGGTTACCCCGAGGATCTCTTCCGCGAGTTGCCCGAGCAGGACGGGGCCCGCAGCACCTCGGGACTGGTAAACGTCATGCCGCAGCTCCAGGAGGCCGAGTGGCAGTGGCTGAAGACGCTGTTGGTCCACAAGAATCCCTACACGGGCCTGCGCTACGTGGACGACCCGGCCTTGGCGATCGTCGAGGTCCACAACGAGGACTGCATCTTCTGGCACGCCCCGCTGAACCAGATCGCCTCCGACAAGCCCCAGTTCCCCAAGCACGCGGCCCTGCTTCAGCGGCATTGGATGGGGTGGCTGCAAAAGCGCTACGCCGACGACGAGGCCCTGAAAAAGGCCTGGGGCCGCGGCTTGCGGTCCGGCGACTCGCTCCACAATCCGGCCCTGGGCGTCTACGCCGCCTGGGAGCTGGAAGCCGACGGGCCGCACTTCAACAAGGCCGAAAAGGCCCGGGCGGGCGACTTCATCCGCTTCCTGGCCGAAACCCAGCGCGACTACTACCTCCACCGCCGCCGGCAGCTCCGCGAGTTGGGCTTCCAGGGCGTCACCGTCTCCACGGCCTGGCAGTCCGGCGGGCCGGCGTCCGACCCGGCCAACCTCTGGTGCGATGACGCCATGGACGCCATCGACCGCCACAACTATTTCGGCGGCGGGGCGGGCGGGCACGGGATCAAGCCCGGCCGCGTGGACAACGGCACCCACCTCGCCCAGCCCGGCTCGCACCTGCTGGCCACCGGCTTCTACCAGGTGGAAGACAAGCCGATGATCGTCACCGAGTGGACCCAGATGCCGCCCAACCAGTGGAAGGCCGAGGCCGCGCCCTTGCTGGCCTTCTACGGCATGGGGTTGCAAGGCTGGGACGCCTCCTACCAGTTCGCCGGCGGCCGGCCGCGGATCGGCGGCGGTTGGCCCGACATGAGCTCTTATGTTACCGAGACGCCGCACTACCTCGGCCAGTTCCCCGCCCTCGCCTTCGCCGTCTACCGTGGGCACGTCGAGGAAGCCCCGCTGGCGGCCGCCCGGCGGTTGAAGCCCGACGAGATCTTCCGGGGCATCGACGCCTTGAACCAGGACTTCACCGGCGGCGGCTACGATCAAAAGGAGCTGCGAGGCAACCTGGCCACGCCCAAGGAAGTGCTGGCCATCGGCCGCGTGACGACCAAGATCGCCGACTCCCAACAGCCTTCGACGGCCGTCGACTGGAGCAAGTATTGGGACCGCCAGCGCAAGATCGTCCGCAGCATGACGGGCCAGCTCTCCTGGCACTACGGCCGCCGGGTCGTGGCCATCCACACCCCCAAGACCCAGGGCCTCGTCGGCTTTGCCGGCGGCGCGTCCTACAACCTGCCGGGCGTTCGGGTACGGGTGATCACGCCCTTTGTGAGCCTGCTCTTCACGCCCCTGGACGACCAGCCGCTGGTCGAGTCGAAACAGATCCTGATCACGGCCATGGCCCGCGACTCCCAGACGGGCGCCCGCTACAACGCCGACGGCAGCCAGTTGCTCGACGCCGGCCGTCCGCCCCTGTTGATGGAGCCCGTCCAGGCGGAGCTGACCTTCCCCGGCTTGCCGCTCACGTCGGTGAAGGCCGTGGACATTTACGGCGTGCCCACCGACAAGGACGTTGCCCGGGAGGGCAACCGCTTCACCATCGATGGCCGCTACGCGACCTATTACTACGAGGTGAAGCGCTAGAACTCGATCTCGCCAATGGCGATGTTCTGCTTCTGCTCGGCCAGGCGGACGGTAAGCGACTTGTGCTTCTGGTTGGGCCGGCCGTAGTTCGTGAAGACGTCGACCTGGACGGTGATCGGGCCCAACAACTGCGTGGCGCGGCTGCCGAAATAGTCGCTCTGGATCTTGTACATGCCGTGCATCGCGCGGCGGACCATGTATTCCTCGGGCCCGTAGCCGCCGGTGAAATCGCAGCTCACCAGGCCGCCGGTGGTCGTGCGGTTATGAGCGTAGTAGGCCTTCTCGCCCGAGGGCTCGGTGACCCAGAGGTCGATGTCCGTATTGTCGGCGTGCCAAGTCATCACGATGCGGATATCGACGTCCAGGAGTTGGATCAGCCGGGGATCCAAAGGGATGCCGCTGACGCCCACGGCCTTGGCCTTGGCGAGCATCTGGTTGGCCTCCTCGACGGCGAACAATTCGATCTCGGGGAATCGCGCGTCCCAAGTGCCGAGGATCACCCGGTTCAGCAGGCCCAAGGCCCGATCATAGTCCTCGCGGTAGGACGGATTGCTAATCCGTCCACGATTTACCGACGGATTGGCAATCCGTCCTACGGGCGAAGTCGAGCCGCCCTTGGCCGGCGGCGACTTCAGTGCCGTTGGTCCCTCGCTTGCGCTTCGGGCTAGTGTGGATCGCTCGTCCGCCCGGCGGGCCAGCACCAGCGCCAGGTCGCGGTACGACTGCGGCTCCTCGGGCCGCATGGCCAGCACCTGCTCGAAGGTCGTCACGGCCAGGTCGAGGTAGCCCAACTGCTCCAGGCGATGACCGAGAATGCGGACCAGCGCGGCGTCTTCCAACTGGAGCTCGGCGATGTTGCTGAGCACCTGCAAGGCCATCTCCGGCTGGTGATGGGCCAGGAAGTAGTCGGCGCAGTCGAGGAAGAAGGCCGGCGAGCCGCCGTACTGGCGGCGATTCTGGTAGTAGACCTCCCGGGCCTTCTTGGGGTCGGCCGCCTTGAGCTGCTTCAGGTAAGGCGTGTCCGGGTCCCATGCCTTGATGACGATCCCCGGCTCACGGCCCTGCTCCCCTTCGCCGGCCTGCTTTAACTGCTGCTGCATCGCCTGCTGCCCCTGATGCCCGCCCCCCCTGGCCAGCATCGCCGGAGCGGCATCCTGGAGTGCACCGAGATAACCGTCTTCCCGCCCCTCATTGCTTCTTGCGGCCTCGGCGGCTAGGAGACGTCTTTGCTCCGACGCCCTGGCGGGCGCCGGGGCGCCATGGTTGGCTTGTCCAACCGGTCTGCCGGCACTGCCGGGCAAGCCAGCAGTGGCAGCGGGTGCGTGCGGGCCGGCGGGGCGCGCGGCGGGCGCGGGCATGTCAGCAGGGCGTGGGGCGGCGGTACGATCGTCCGAGAACAGCCTCCTAGCAACCCCGCCCGCGGCCCCGCCGGGATCCGGCCCGTCGGCCACGTCCATAGGCCGGGCGGGGGCCGGCGTTGCCGCTGCCGCCTCGTTCTCGCCACCGCTGTACTTCAGATCCTTGGGATACTTGTACTGGCCGTTCCACCAGGCCACCCGCTGCTGCCACATCTCCAGCACGGCCGCCAGCTTGTCGGCCTTTTGTTTCTTCTTCTGGAACTCGACCGTGTCGATCCGCCGCAGGTATTCCTCGCGGATCTCGGGCAGCGATTTGGGCGGGGCGATCTCGTTGGCGACGTACTGCTCCAGATTGTCCAGCACGATCAGCGACGTGTAGGGCGTGACCATGCCGAATTGCTTGCCCAGGGCCACGATCTCCGGCTCGTTCCGCTTCTGGAAGACCATCAGCTCGGCCAGTTTCTTCTCGGCCCAGAGACGCCGCAGGAGCGTACCCTCGACAGCCTCCCGCCGGGTCACCCCGAAATACGAGGTCAGGGGTTTGTGCCCCTGGTATCCATAGTTCAACCTGATCTGCGCTCCGTCGCCGGTGAGCTTCCCCACCAGGGTGAAGCGGTCGCCGACGGGCTGGGACATGGAGGGGAAGATCTCCGTGGCGCCCTCGCCGTCGGTCTCGGCCGACAGAAAGGAGTAGATGGGCCGGCCCAGGGCGGCGATCACCGCGTCGTCGCGCTGGGTGGCCAAGTTGAAGTATTGCCCGCCGGTGGTCATGGCCAGGTAGCGGAGAAAGGCATGGTCGGCCTTGGGATCGGCGGTGAAGGCGTAGATCGGCGCATCCATCCGGCCCGGCTCGTCAGAACCGAAGTTGGAGATGCCGTCGGAGAACAAGAGATAGAGATCCGGCCGGGAACCGCCGGGCTGGGGCGCGATGGCCCCAAGCTGCGTACCGCCGTCGTACTGCACCTGGCGGAGCTCCTCGATCAGCCCGCGGGCGTCGCCGCCGGAAATGGTGAACGGCTTCGGCTGCCCGGCCGCGTTGCGCAACAGCACCAGGTCCACCCGGATCGCCGGGTCCGACCGCCGCGAGGCGAAGTAGCCCTCGATCAGTCCCAACTCCCGGGCGTGGTCGCCGGCGCGGGAACCGGAGGCATCCCAGAAGAGCACGATATGCTTGGGAGGCGGCGCGGACCGGCCGCCCTCGGGAACCGTGAGGAAATGGCCGGGGAAGTCGTGGATCACGAAATAGACCTGCCCGTCGTCCGCCTTCTCCACCAGGACGGTCTCCTTTTCGCCCAGCACGTTGGCGAAATCCCGGAGCTTGAGCACCAGGTCGCCGGTCAATGCTACATTTTTCCGCCGGGCCTGGCCCAGCAGGCCCTCGTGCCATGGGTCAAAGTTCAGGTCCGCCAGCCCGGAGGATTCGATCTTCGGCTTGGCGTTCGGCCACAGGACCTCGATCCGCAAAGCGAACTCGGCGATCTTCTCCGGATAGTTCAGCGGCAGATGGTACTCGGGCGAGCCGAACTTGCCGGTCAGCTCGGAGACGTACTCGACGCGGACCGTGCGGGTGCCGCCGGCGGGGATGGGGAAGACCCGGGTCTTGAAGTTGTTACCCTTGGTCCACTCGATGAGGCCCGGGTCGATGCCCTGCCGGACGACCGCCTCGAACACCTCGCGGCCCTTGTGCTTCTCCACGGCCACGCCGTCGACCATCCGGCCGTTGATGTCCAGGGCGTAGCCGCTGATGGTGGCGCCCTCGGGGAGCGGGAAGTAGAGATCGCCCTCCAGCACCCGAGGATAAGGGTTGCGGAAGGTCATCGTGGTGGCGGTGTCGGCCACGTAGCCGTGGATCCGCACCTGGACATCGAGCTTCGTCAATCCCAGCGGCCGCGACTTGCCGCTGTCCTCGACCATCAAGGCCGGCGGCGCCGTCTGGGCCAACAGCGGAGCAGCGAGAGCCGAGAGGACTACCAGGGAAAGGATCGTTTTCATAGGGGACCCCCTGTAGAAGTAGGCGTTCGAGCGACCTGGTCAACACATGAGACGCTGTCAATCAGGCGTAAGTTCCGGTAGGTCATGCCAAAACAACAAGAGAAGCCAATCACGAAAACCCGAAAAAACGAAAACCCGAAAGCAGACTGGGTGGGGAAGAGCGCTAGACGACGACACGTTTTACGTTGAGCTTGAGCTTGACGAAGAAAATGTCTGCGAACGCTTTGACGGCCTTCAACTCGACGATGATCTCACGCTCAACCACCAAATCAAGGCGATGGCAACCTACGTCCACGCCCGCGAAACAGATCCGAACCTGTTTTTCCGTCTCATAAGACAATCCGGCTTTTCGCAGCGAGACTTCCATCGCGCGGTGATAGATCGACTCGATGAACCCCGGCCAAGTTCTCGATGGACATTGATGGCTGCCTCGATGATCCGATGAGAGAGCGGCTCGAATTCGAATCCCATTCCTGGCTTTCCATCGTTAACTACGTGTCTTCCCCTTCGAGTTTTCGTCTTTCGTGTCTTCCCTTTTCGAGTTTTCGTCCTTTCGGGTTTTCGTGATTCCCTTCTCGTGCATGGCGCGTTTCACCGAGACGTTCGGGCTGTCACCCCTGCCCGTTCTTTTTCAACCGGACCTTGAAGTTGCCGCGATCCTCGTCGTACTCCAACTGGATCAGGCCCAGCCGCTCGGCGTCCTCCAGCAGTTCGGAGAAGCTGCGGTAGCCGTAGTAGCTCTCGTTGAAGGCCGGCCAGACGCGGCGGATGGCCTGCTTGACCATCGATCCCCAGAGCGGATCATAGTCTTGTTCGAGCGAGCGGAGGGTCTCCAGCAGGCGGTCGACGGCTTCCTGCTTCTTGTCGACCTCTTTATCCCCCGCTTTCTTCACGCCCTTTTTCGGGACCGGCTTGGATTTCTGCGCGTTGCGGACGAGGTCGTCGTAGTAGATGAACTCGTCGCAGTTGGCGATGAACAGGTTCGAGGTCGAGCTCTTCACGCCGCAGCCCACCACCCGCTTGTTGTTCTCCTTGAGCTTGGAGACCAGGGGGGAGAAGTCGCTATCGCCGGAGATCAGGGCGAAGATGTCGATGTGGGTCTTGGCGTAGCAGAGGTCCAGGGCGTCGACGACCATGTGGATGTCCGCGCTGTTCTTGCCGCTGGCCTTGCTTTGCGGGATATCGATCAGCTCGATGCCCTGGGAGTGGAACTCGCGGACGGCGTTGCGGTAGTTGCTCCAGTCGCAGTAGGCCCGCTTGAAAACCAGCCGGCCCTTTTCCAAAAGCCGCTTCAGGACCAAGGAGATCTGGAACTCTTCGCCGCCGTTGGCGCGCATGTCGCGGACGCCCAAGGCGAGGTTCTCGAAATCGACGAAGACAGCAATCAACGGTTCTTGAGACATAGAGTCCTCCTACAACCAGCCCCCGTTTCTCCCACGACTCTCAACGATACCCGGTCCGCGGGCTAAAGCCAATGCCGGCATTGGGTTCGGGTTGAAAAATGCCCAGTTTTCCCCGCCGGTCCGGGAAATATGCGTAAACGAGTGAAACTGGGGCGATTACGCTCGCCGTCTCCGGCGAGAGCCGTTTGTCCATAGATATTGCAAAAAGTGCAAAGAGTCTCTTCACTCGCGGCAGCTAAGAGAAACCCTGATCTGCCCACAAACTGTCCGGTATGACAATTCGTCGAACTCGGCGGCAGCCAAGGCGGCATTTTTCGCACAATCACCGGGAATCTCCCCAGGCGTCGGGCGGAATTCGCCGACCGACCCGGCCGCGTTCTGCCAAGCGCGTGACATTTCCCCGGCGCGGGGGCTAGTCCCGCAGCGGCCGAGACCATAAGATGGCTGACAGCTTCTCGGGGGCGCCTTGTGGAGCCCCGTCAGGCATCTGTCGAACTTCGCTTCTCTGGTTTCTGACTTGACAAAGGAGGCTCTTGTCATGCGACGACTGTTGGCGATCCTTGTCTTGATCGCGGTGGTGTTGGTGGTGAGCGGCTATGCCGGCACGGCCCAGGCCTGGTGGCGCGGAGATTATTGTGGCGGCTGGGGCTGCGGCTACGGCGGGTGGGGTGGGTGCGGGTACTACGGTTGTGGGTACGGCGGCTGCAGCACCTGCGGCTATGGCGGCTGCAGCACCTGCGGCTATGGCGGTTGCAGCACCTGCGGCTATGGCGGTTGCAGCACCTGCGGCTATGCCGTCTACGACACCGGCTGTAGCACTTGCGGCTACGCGTCCTACTACGCCCCGGCCGTCTACACAGCCGCCTACGCGCCGGCCGTCTACACAGCCGCCTACGCGCCGGCCGTCTACACAGCCAGCTACGCTCCGGTCTACTACACGGCCAGCTATGGCTGCAGCAGTTGCGGCTACTAGTGGCCGCCGCGGAAAACAAAACCGGTAATCCGGTGGCCCCGATAGCAAGCTATCGGGGCCACCCAACGGTATTTCGACCCGTGTTTGCCATAGCCCGAGCAGCTTACGGGAAGACTAATTGGCACTGATCGCCGCTAATATGGAGGATTAGCGAAGATTAGTGTTCTGCCGTCCGGCTTTTCTTTTTGACGGACAGCCGCCGGCTATAATGGTCCTTGGTCTTCCCCGGATCGCGTGCGGTTCATGTTGACCTCGGACCTGGCCATCGCCGACTACCAGGACGGGCGGATCCTGCCCGACCGCCTCACGCGGAAGTCGCACCGCCAGTACCTCGACTATGCCGAGCGGATGCTGCGGGTCTACCGCACGGGAATCGGCCGCACCCGGCGCGAGCTGCACCGGGCGATCTGGACCATCCTGGCCGACGAGCCGGACTGTCCGCAGCGTCGGATCGAGGCCTTGGCAAAACTCCTGGACGACGCGGCCACCTACCACCGCGATACGCGGAACCGGGCGGCCGCCCTGCGGCGGCAAGTCTTCCGCGAGGCGGCCGCCATGCACCCCCTGGTTCGCCGGGCCGATCGCCTCTTCGAGCACGAGGAGGCCGACGCCAAGCTGCAAATCGCCGCCCGGCTGGGACGGACCTGGAAAGAGATCGACGAGGAGCTGTTTGCCGACGTGATGGAGTTCCATCGCCTCGCATCCTTCGAGGGCTACGCGGACGGTGCGGCGCTGTTGGCCCGCTACAACGTGGCCCAGGTGCAGGCGGCCCTCTATCGGGCGGCGTCGTTGACCGTCTGGGCCCGCGACGACTTCAAGACCATCGTCCGCTACGCCAAGCTGGCCCGGCTGATGCACACTATCACACCCGCAGGACGGGGCGGCTATCGCTTCCACTTCGACGGTCCGGCCTCGGTGCTCCGCCAGACCCGGCGCTACGGCGTGGCCATGGCCCGCTTCCTGCCCGCCCTGATCGCCTGCCGCGGCTGGCGGATGCACGCCCTGATCCGCAGCCGTCGCGGCCATCTCCTGGGCCTGGACCTCTCGGCCGGCGACGGGCTGACCAGCCACTTGCCGCCGCCGGAGAGTTTTGATTCCTCGCTGGAGCAGTCCTTCGCCGAAAAATGGGGGCCCCAGAAGCGGGACGGCTGGCTGTTGGTCCGCGAGGGCGAGCTGCTGCACCGCGGGCAGAAGGTTTTTGTGCCCGACTTCCTCTTCCGCCACGACGACGGCCGCACGGCGCTGCTGGAGATCGTCGGCTTCTGGACGCCCGAATACTTGCAGGCGAAGCTGGAGACGCTTCGCGTTTTTAGCGACCAGCGCATCCTCCTGGCAGTCGCCCGTCCCGCCCGCGAAGCCTTTCCCGACCTTCCTCCCACGGCGATCCCGTTCAAGACGTTGCTGGCCGTGAAGGAAGTCTTGGAGCGGTTGGAAGGCCAGGGCGGGTCTTGACGGCCGATCGCTCTTGACGGCCGGTCCCTCGTGACCGCCGGTCGCAGCGAGTCCCCGAGCCCCGAAGGGGCGCCACTCGATAGCCCAGGGCAACGCCCTGGGGACAGGGTGGTTCCACTATCGTTGTAAGCCCCAAGGGGGCGTCACGTCGCGGGCGAGCGGCGCGGCTGTCACGCCCTTTCAGGGCTACGGTGCCTTAGGGTTTTCGCCCCCCAGGGCTGCGCCCTGGGCTATCGAGTCACGCCCCTTCGGGGCTGAGAATGTAGGGTCGGTCGAGCGCAGCGAGCCCCACCATTTCCCCGGCGAATTCTCCCGCCGCGGCTCGCTCCGCTCGACCCACCCCTACCATAATTCACCACGCGGCAAGTACGCCGGGTTGGCACTTATCTTTCAATTTTGCACTTCGGCAACACCTTCTGGAGTCTCTTCACGCCCTCGTCCGTGACCTGCGTGTCGGTGAGGTCCAAGCCCTGCAGTTGCGTCAGTCCCTTCAGTTGCTCCAAGCCGCCATCGGTGACCCGCGTATCCCAGAGGTCCAACGACTGGAGTTGCGTCAGTCTCTTCAGATGCTCCAAGCCGGCGTCGGTGACCCGCGTGTGGTGGAGCCACAACCCCTGGAGCCTTGTCAGTCCCTCCAGATGCTTCAGCCAGGCGTCGGAGGCCTCCGTGTTGTTGAGAACTAGCCCCTCTAGTTTGGTCAGTCCTTTCAGATGCTCCAAGCCCGCCTCGCTGACCCGCGAACAGTCGAAATTTACAACAACAACCGTTGCAAAGATATTCTCTCCCCACAGGCTTCGGAGCCACGCTGGTCCAGGCGGGACTCCACCTTGGAACACATAATCGTACATGACATACCCGCCCAACTTCTCTATCTCCTCCACCGCCCTCTCCTGCCGTCGAGCCCTGTCGATCTTGACGGCAACCCAACTCATCCCGAGGCTCACCAAGAGCATGAAAAGCAAGAGCGACCGCACGCTGTACTGGAACCAGCGGAGTTTGCGGGCAGTGCTTTCGGGCGGGGATGCTGCCATAGTCATTTATGTTTTGGATTTTGGATTTTAGATTTTGGATTCTGTTTCAAGCCACAAGACCAAAAGCGAAAATCTGAAATCCAAAACAAGGCTTCAATTGTCGTTGATCAATCTCTCAAGCTCCTCTTCCGTCAGCACCGGCACGCCCAACTCCCGCGCCTTGGCGAGCTTGCTGCCGGCCTTCTCGCCGGCGACGACGTAGTCGGTATTCTTGGAAACGCTGGCTGCGGCGTGGCCGCCCTGTTGGTGGATCAACTCGTTGATCCCGTCCCGCGTGTACCTGGTCAGCGTTCCGGTTACCACCAACGTCTTGCCTTCCAGCTTCCGCGACTTCTTCCCCGCGGCGGCCGACCCCATGTTCACGCCCAAGGAGGCCAGGTCGTCGATGGTCTTCCGTCCGTAGTCGCTGTGGAGATAGTCAAAGACGCTCTGAGCGATGATCTCGCCGATTTCCGGCGTCTGGCGGATTTGCTCGACGCCGGCCGACCGCAGGGCCTCGATCGAGCCGAAGGCCTCGGCCAGCACGACGGCCACGCGGGCGCCGACGTGGCGGATCGACAGCGCGTTGAGCAGCCGGGCCAGGCCGCGGCCCTTGCTGGCCTCGATCGCGGCCAGCACGTTTTCTGACGAGCGGCGGCCCATCCGCTCCAGGTGCTCAAGCTGATCCAGCGTGAGGCGGTAGAGGTCGCCGTAACTGCGGACCAGGCCGCCTGCGACGAGCTGATCGACGAGCTTGTCGCCCAGGCCCTCGATGTCCATGGCGTTGCGGCCGGCGTAGTAGCGGATCCGCTCGCGGATCTGCGCCGGGCACTCGGGATTCGGGCAGCGGATGTAAACGCCCTCTTCCGCCTCGTCCGCGGCCTTGTCCCGCACCAGTTTCGTGCCGCACTCGGGACATTGGCGGGGAAAGTGGAACCGCGGCGGTTCCTCTTTCCGCAGGTGTTTCTCCACGCGGACGATGTGCGGGATGATCTTGCCGGCCTTTTCCACCACCACCACGTCGCCCACGCGGACGTCCTTGCGTTGGATCTCGTCGGCGTTGTGCAGGCTGGCCCGGCTGACCACCGTGCCGGCCAGGCTCACCGGTTTCAGATCGGCCACGGGCGTGATCGCTCCCGTCTTGCCGACCTGCACGCGGATGCCCAGGACCTCGGTGGTCCCCTCGTACTTCTCGAACTTGTAGGCGATCTCCCAACGGGGGCTTTTCGAGGTGGCCCCCAGCCGCTCGCGCTGATCGAAGCGGTTGACCTTCAGCACCAGCCCATCGATCTCGAAGTCCAGTTCGTGCAGCCGCCCGATCAGCTCCTCGCAATGGGTCACGGCCTCGTCGAACGAGGGGAAGCACCGCACCTCGGGCGTGCTCGGCAGCCCGTAACCGGCCATCTCTTCGAGGAACTCCATGTGGGTCGTGGCCTTCAGTCCCTCGGCGTAACCGAAGCTGTGGCAGAAGAACCGTAGCCGCCGCTCGGCCGAGAGCCGCGGGTCCAAGAGGCGGATGCTGCCGGCGCAGACGTTGCGGGTGTTGGCGAAAGGCGGCTCGCCCTTGCGCTTTTGCACCTCGTTCAGGGCGACCAGGTCGCTATTGCGCATGTAGACCTCGCCGCGGACCTCCAGCAGGGAAGGCGGGCGATCGGTGGCCAGCCGCAGGGGCACGCCGCCGACGGTCCGCAGGTTGTGCGTCACGTCGTCGCCCACCCGCCCGTTGCCCCGCGTGGCCCCGCGGACCAAAAGCCCGTCCTCGTAGGTCAACGCCACGGCCACGCCGTCGATTTTCAACTCGACGACCCACTGGAGCGTCTCATCCGGCAGCAATTTGGCGGTCCGCTGGCCGAACTTGCGGAGGTCCTCGACGCTATAGGTGTTGTCGATGGAGAGCATCGCCGCGCGATGCGTCACCGGCACGAGCCCTTCGACCGGCTGCCCGCCCACGCGCTGCGTGGGGCTGTCGGGCGTAATCAGCTCCGGGTGCTTGCCTTCCAGCTCCTTGAGCCGCCCCATCAGCCGGTCGTACTCGAGGTCGCTGATCTCGGGCGCGGCCTCGACGTAATACTTGCGGTCGTGGTAGCGGATCTCGTCGCGGAGTTGGGCGATCTCGTCGGGCGGGTTCTTGGACATGGCTCAGGACTGCCGAATCAATAAGCGTTGCAAGAATCGTACTCGTCACGCTCCGCGTGACGCGCGCCCTCACGCGGAGCGTGAGGAGTACATGCCCCTACTCGCAGCCGCAAGCGGCGACGCAAGGGCCGCCCATCGCCCGCAAGGGGTGCGGGATGAGGCAGAGAAACTTCAGCGTCGCCGAGCCCGCGTTGCGGAACTGGTGCAGGTGCTGCGGCGGCACGAAGACGGCGGTCCCCGGCCGCAAGGCCCGCTCGGTCCCCTCGATCAGCACCACGCCGCTGCCCTCCAGCACGAAGACCTCGTGCTCGTGGGCGTGCTTGTGCTGGGGCGTGTACCCGCCGGGCGCCACCTCGAACTGCCGCATGGTGAAACTGGGCGCCCCGTCCGCCTCGCCGATCAGGCAGCGCATGGTGCAGCCCTGCGAGCCTTCCGTCTGGACCGGCGCCGACTCGACCTGTTGGCAATCAACGACTTTCATCGCCTGGTTCCTCCCGATCTCGAACGAGCGGCGCGGGCCACGCGCAAAGAAGACCTCGAGGCTGACGGCTCCCAGCGCCGTACCGGCCTCCCCCAAGGAAGCCTGACCGCCGTCACCTCGAGGCCACGCGCGGCGGGTTGCGAGGACCACACCGCTTTACCATTACTGTATGAGAGTACGCCACCGTGTGTCAAGAGGGGCAATGGCGCACGGAGGAGGTTGGTAGGGTGGGACAAGCTCGCGTAAGCGATGCCGGCCCACCAATTCGACCCCCGGTGGGCCGGCGGCCGCCACGGCGGCCTTGTCCCACCCTACAATCTTTTCTCTTCATCCCTCATCCTTCATCCTTCGCACCCGCTCGGCGAACTGCTCGCCGCGCTGGCGAAAATTCTGGAACTGGTCGTGGCTGGAACAGGCCGGCGAGAAGAGAATCACGTCGCCGGGCCGCGACTGATCCCAACACCAGGCCAGGGCCTCGGCCATCGTTTCCACCGCCGTGCAAGGGAACCGCGGATCGTCCTGGAGCAGATAATCGCAGAGCACCTTGCGGACCTTGCCGAAGAAGGCGGCGCCACGAGCGCGGCGGGCGATCTGGCGCACCAGCGGGCGGAAGTCGCTGCCCTTATCAGCGCCGCCGGCCAACAGCCAGAGGTGACCCTCGATGGACTCCAAGGCGGCGATCGTCGACTCGGGCGTGGTGGCCGACGAGTCGTTGTAGACGCGGCGGCCGGCCAACACGCCCAGCGGCTCCAGCCGTTGTGACAACGGCTTGAACGACGCCAGGCCGGCGCGAACCGCCTCGCAAGAACAGCCTGCGGCTGTCGCCGCGGCGGCCGCACAGCGGGCGTTGAGGCGGTTGTGTTGGCCGGGCGCCGCAAGCGGCGGGATCTCGCCCTCGCTGGCCGGCGGCACCAGCCGGCCGCGGACGGTGCGCGTCCACGTGCTCAGCTCGGGGTCCGACGTATTGAGCACGGCCAGGCCCTCGGGCCCCTGCCGCGAGAGGATCCGTTGCTTGGCGGCCACGTAGTCGGCCCACGTCCCGTGCCAGTCAAGATGATTGGGATTGCAATTGGTCACCACCGCCACGTCGACCGGCCGCGCCCGCGGGCTCAAGTGCCACAACTGGAAGCTGCTCAGCTCCAGTACGACCGCATCCTGCGGCCCGATCGCGTCGCGCGATCGGTCCGCGTCCATCGGCCCGATCGCGCCGAGATGCTCCAGCAGGCTGGCGCCGATGTTTCCTCCCAGCCAGGTCTTGCGGCCGGCGGCCTGGAAAATCGCAGCCGTCATGGCGGCGGTCGTCGATTTGCCGTTGGAGCCGGTGACGCCGACGATCTTCGCCGGGCAGGCGTCGAGGAACAACTCGATCTCCGAAGTCGTGGGAACCCCGGAAGAAATCGCGATCCGCAGAAAGCGGTTGTCCGGCCGCACCGCGGGGTTGACGACGACCAGGTCCGCTTGGCGGAAGTCGTCCTCCCGGTGGCCGCCCAGGTGGTACGCGGCGATCGCCGTGCCGGCCAACGAGGCCAGCGACTCGGCCAAGGCCGATGCGGGGGCCGTGTCGGTGACGGTGACTCGGGCCCCTCCGGCGGCAAGCCATCGCGCGGCCGCGGCGCCGCCCCCGAAGTGGCCCAGCCCCATCAGCGTGACCTGTCGCCCGGCGATTTGCATACGCTCCAGTTGACCGGCCGGCCCGAGAAGAGGCAAGGGTCGTTCCTGCCTCGTTCTATGACGCGGGCGGTTTGCGATTGGGAATTGGCCACTACCCCGACACGTATTGACCCCCGTTGGGAGTGGGTTGCAGAAAGTGTGCGAGCCGGATCTTGACTCGCTGTGCTAAGGGACGATACCGTTATTAGGATAGGAGATGCGAGGCGACGTGGCGTTGCCGGGGTATTTGGGCAACCGGCGGGAAACGGCAAAGGATGGACCGCGAGTGGCGAAAAAGCTACCAGATAAGATCGACAAGCAAATAGATAAGGCAGGATTGCCGAGAGGCGGCCCAGTCCCGTTTGACCCCAAACTCGAAAAGAACAAGAAGGGAAAACAGGTAATCAAGAAAGGCACGGTAACACATGGTCCCAAGAAAGGGAAGAAGGGGTACGTTGACGTGCAAGGAAGGATATGGATCAAAGACAGAGCGCACGCGGGCGATCCCGATCACTGGGATGTACAAATAGATGGTGGGAAAAAGTACATTCGGGTCGATCCAAATGGTAATCTGTTACCCTAGATGAGCGCAACACGCGACGAAAAAACTAACAAGAGGTTTCCTATGGCTACTACAAAGAACACTCGCGCTGCTGGCCGCAGCAACATCGCGAGTTTCGGGCTATTGGCAAATGGCTCTTCCGGGCCGTGGGAAATTGCCATTGACGAAACTACGTCGGGGGCGGATCGCTTTTACGCTCAGATTGAGGGGCCGTCAGTAACCTTTTATTTTGAGATTCCTTCGGTAGACATTCTTGGCAAGATGGCTCGGTTCCTTGTGCCGCATCAGTGCGCAACGAAAGAATCGTCGACTGGTTCGTTAGCGGGCGGTGGCTCGCTAGTCATTGGCAAAGACAAAAAGTCGCCAATCACTCTTGTCAAGGACGACGAATACGAAGACCGTTTCTTCCTCTTGGTAGGCCCAGTCGATAGTCCGGTAGTTCGATTTGTTATCGCTGGAATGGATGCCGTGAAGATTGTTGACGCGCTGCGGCAGGTCGTGCAGGACCTTGATGACGACGATTAGGGCGGAAACCGGGCACATTTCACTCCGCGGGGTGGCCGTCCATAACCTCAAAGGGATCGATCTGGATATCCCGCTCCGGAAGCTGATCGTGCTCTGCGGCGTGAGCGGCAGCGGCAAGAGCAGCCTGGCCTTGGACACGCTCTACGCGGAAGGTCAGCGACGCTTCATCGAGAGCTTCTCCGCCTACACCCGGCAGTTCCTCCAGCGATTGGAGAAACCCGAGGCGGAGCGGATCGACGGCATCCCGCCGTCGATCGCCGTCACCAGCGCAGGCGGCAGCCGCTCCAGCCGCTCGACGGTCGGCACGGCCACCGGAACCAGCGATTACCTGCGGCTGCTGTTTGCCAAGATCGGCCAGGTCTTTTGCCAGCAGTGCGGGCGGGAGGTCAAACATGATTCTCCCCAGTCGGCGGCCGAGGTTCTCCAGCAGCTCCCGGAAGGCACACGGTACATGATCGCCTTCCCCATGGCGGTCGCCGCCGACGGCGACCTGGCCGAAGTGGCTTCCGGGCTGGTGGAAGACGGCTTCGTTCGGGCGATCGTCGCCGACCGGTTGGTGGACCTGTCCGCGGAAGCGGACCGCCCCGCTTTCGCGGCGAGCCGATCGCTTTCCGTGGTCGTCGATCGTCTCTCGGCCGGTGCGGCGGCTGACCAGCGGGTACGCGACTCGCTGGAGATCGCCTTCGCCAAGGGGGCAGGGCGCTGTGTGGCTTTCGTGGAACAGGTTGTTGGTACCTGTCCAGAGGCATCTTGTGGTGCAGGCGTCCCGCCTGCTCAAGCAGCCGGGACGGCTGCACCACAAGGCCCCGAATGCGTCGTCGACGGGCGCAATTGGCGCAAGATCGGATTGAACACCCAGCTTGTCTGCGGAGACTGCGGGCTGGAATACCCCACGCCGGAGCCGCGGTTGTACAGCTTCAACAGCCCGTTGGGGGCCTGTCCGCAGTGCGAGGGCTTTGGCAACGTGATCGACGTCGACATGGAGCTGGTCGTGCCGGACCCGTCGAAATCGATCCGCGAGGGGGCGATTGCGCCTTGGAACAGCCCGGCCTACGCCCACGAGCTCGAAGAGCTCTGGACCTGGCCGGCGACTACGGTTTACCGGTCGACGTGCCTTTCTCGCAGTTGCGGCCCGAGCAGGTGGCCTTGATTCGCGAGGGCGTGCCGCAACGGAAGTTTGGCGGGCTTAAGGGCTTCTTTGCCTGGCTCCAGCGGCGGAAGTACAAGATGCACATTCGCGTCTTTCTCAGCCGTTGGCGGAGCTACCGCCCCTGTCCGGCCTGCGGCGGCAGCCGGCTGCGGACGGCCGCCTTGGCCGCGCGGATCGGCGGCAAGAACATTGCCGAGATCTCGGCGATGAAGATCCGCGACGCCAGCCAGCTCATCCGTTGGCTGTCGCTTTCCGACTGGCAACGGCAGGTGGGCCGGATGATGCTCGAACAGATCTCCGCCCGGCTGGGCTACCTGGAGGCGGTCGGGCTGGGCTACCTGACCTTGGACCGCACCCTGCGGACCCTCAGCGGCGGCGAGATCCGCCGGGTGGCGCTGAGCGCGGCCCTGGGATCGAGCCTGGTCAACATGCTCTACGTGCTCGACGAGCCTTCGATCGGACTGCACCCCCGCGACATCGAGCAGTTGATCCGCGCCATCGAAAAGCTGCGGAACCGGGACAATACGGTGGTCGTGGTCGAGCACGAGGAGGCCATGATCCGCGCGGCCGACCAGGTGATCGAGATCGGGCCGGGAGCCGGCGAGCGGGGCGGGCGGGTCGTGTTCCAGGGCACGCCCCAGGAGATGGAGGCCTCGCCCGACAGTCTCACCGGCGATTACCTTTCCGGCCGCCGCGGCGTGGCAAGCGGCGGCCCGCGCCGTGCGCCCGATCACGGCTGGATCCGCCTGGCCGGCGCCGGGGCAACAATCTCCGCAACATCACCGTGGAGTTTCCCCTGGGCGTGCTCTGCCTGGTCACCGGCGTGAGCGGCTCGGGCAAGAGCACGCTGGTCGAGGAGACGCTCTATCCGGCGCTCTGCCGGCGGCTCCGCAAGGACGCCCTCAAGCCCTGCGACTTCGACGACGTCTACGGCGACGGGCAGATCGACGACGTGATCATGGTCGACCAGAGTCCCATCGGCCGCTCGCCGCGGAGCAACCCGGTGACCTACCTGAAGGCCTTCGACGAGATCCGCAACGTCTTCGCCGAGACGACCGAGGCCAAGACGCGGGGCCTTTCGGCCAGCCATTTCAGCTTCAACGTCGACGGCGGCCGGTGCAGCGTCTGCCAGGGGGACGGCTACCTGGCGATCGACATGCAGTTTCTGGCCGACATCTACATGAAGTGCAGCCAGTGCCACGGCACCCGCTACCGCGACGAGATCCTCGACGTCACCTACCGCGGCCGCAACATCGCCGAGGTCCTGGAGATGACGGTCCGCGAGGCGTTCACCTTTTTCCGCGGGCGGCCCAAGGTGCAGGCCCGGCTGAAGCGGCTGATCGACGTGGGCCTGGACTACGTGCGGCTGGGGCAGCCCGCCAACACGCTCTCCGGCGGCGAGGCCCAGCGGCTGAAGCTGGCCGGCTACATGTCCGGCGCCAAGCGGGGCCGCTCGTTGTTCCTCCTCGACGAGCCCACCACCGGCCTGCACTTCTCCGACATCGTGCAGTTGCTGGACTGCTTCGACGCGCTTTTGGCCGTGGGCCATTCGCTGATCGTCATCGAGCACAACCTGCAACTGATGAAGGCCGCCGATTACCTCATCGACCTGGGCCCCGGCGCAGCCGACGAGGGAGGACAGGTGGTGGCCAAGGGCACGCCCGAAATGGTCGCCCACGCCCCCTCGTCGGTGACCGGGCGGTTCCTGGCCGACCTGCTCAAGGGCCCGTAAACCGGCCACCACCCGCCAGGTCGCCAAGATTGCAAAGGGAAACGTCGCACGCTCGGAAAAAGGCCACGGATCAAACACGGATCAAACACGGATTTCAGATTTCAGATTTCAGATTTTGGATTCTCGGAAGAGACGATGCAGGGCTCCGGTACGCTGAAGGTCATCACCCTGAACCTGGCCCACGGGCGCAAGGATGCCTGGCACCAGGCATTGCTGCGGCGGGCCGTGATCCAGGCCAATTTGGACGAAGTGGTGCGGATCCTGAAAGAGGAACAGCCGGAACGTCGTCGCGCTGCAGGAGGCCGACGCCCCGTCGCTCTGGAGCGGCCGCTTTCATCACGTTGCCTACCTGTCGAAGAAGACGGGGATCCCGTTCTATGTGCTCGGCCAGCACGTGCGGCGGCTGAAGTTGGCGTACGGCACGGCCCTGGTGTCGCGGCAGCGGTTGCAGGAACAGTCTTCGCACCGTTTCTCTCCCTCGCCGCCCACGCAACGCAAGGGCATGGTCGTCGGCACGATCCGCTGGCCGGGCACGCGGCCGCTCTCGCTGGACGTGGCCTCCGTACACCTGGATTTCAGCCGCAAGTCGATTCGCCAGCGTCAGGCCCGCGAAGTGATCCAGTGCCTGGCCGGCCGGCGGCGTCCCTTGGTGCTGATGGGCGATTTCAACTGCGGCTACTCGATCAAAGACCCGACGTTGGCCATCCTGGCCCGGGAGTTGAACCTCCACCCGCACGAGCCGGAGGCGGCCGACATGGTCTCCTTTCCCCGGCGGAACCGCCGCTTCGATTGGATCATGGTTTCCGCCGACTTCCGTTTCCGAGACTACCGCACGTTGCCCAACGTGCTCTCCGACCACCGCGCCGTGGTCGCCACGCTGGAGCTTGCGCGGCGTGCGGAAAAGGCGAGACCGTCGCCGTTCAAGGTTTCGTAGCCTCCGCCGCCACCATGCGGCGCGAAGGAGCTTCACGAAGCTCCGGAATGGGATAGCGCGGGGCGAATCAAGGTAGGCCGAGCGCCGCTTTGAGACAAACGTCGATTTGATCCATCGTAACCCGCGAGAGCTTGCCGATGGTACGCAGAACGTCCTGCTGTCGGATCGTGACGATGTTCGAGCAATTCACGACCGAATCCTTGTGCAATCCCGAAGCGGAATAGTCTGGATGCTGTTGAGCGATCAGGAATTGCGTTCGCTCGCCGGCGCGGCGGACGTTTCCCGTAATCAATGCCACGATGGTATTCTTCATCCTGGCATTATCGGGGTCGTTCTGCACCGCAAGCGCGGGGCGGACCTTCTCTCTGGGGTTGTAGGCGGAGAAGTCCACGACGAGGATGTCGCCACGTTTCATCGCTTGTATTTCTGGTAGCTCTCCAGCGCAGGATCATCCGCATCGTCTTCGGCCATGATGGCGCTCACGAGGGGATAGAACTGGGCGGGATCAGGCTCGCCATCGTCGTAGAAAAGATGCTTGATCTTCTCGTAGGCATCGCTGCGGATCACGACGCACTCCTCCCCCACCTCCGGGGGTATGACCCGAACGGGTTCGCCTTCCCGAATGGCCTGTACTTGTTCGTTGGTCAGATTCATAGGCATCTCCAATACCGATCATAATCCAAACAACCCTTCTAGCATAGGGGACCGCTCCAAGTCTCCTTTCGCCGGCGGAACCGCCGCTTCGATTGGATCATGGTTTCCGCTGACTTCCGCTTCCTCGATTACCGCACCTTGCCCAACGTGCTCTCCGACCACCGCGCCGTCGTCGCCACGCTGGAGCTTGCAAGACGTTCCGAAAAAGGCGAGAGCTTCGCCGTTCGCAGTCTAGCGGGATAGGTTCATTTAGAAATAGTAGAAACCGCCAGAGGAGTGGATGTTGCACGCAGGCAGCGCCTTCTGCAATTCAGCAACGCCCGCGGCCGTCACTTGTGTTTGTTGGAGGTACAGGTTTTGCAGAGACTTCATGCCGGCCAGCGCTTTCAGCCCGGCGTCGGTCACCTTCGTTTGGCGCAGGTCCAGCGTGTGCAGAGACTTCAGCTCGCCCACCCCCTTCAGCCCGGCGTCGGTTACCTTGCCGTTGTTCCAAAAGCGTAACGTGTGCAGCGCCTTCAGGCCGACCAGCTCCTTGAGCCCGGCACCTGTTACGTGCGTGGCGCTGAGGCCCAGCGTTTGCAGCGCCGTCAGCCCGGCCAACTCCTTCAGCCCGGCGTCCGTCACTGGCGTAGCGGTGAGGTCCAGGGTTTGCAGGGACTTCAAGCCGCCGAGTCCCTTCAGGCCCGCGTCCGATACCGGCAAGTAACCGACGTCCAACGTCTGCAGCGACTTCAGCCCGGCCAATTCCTTCAACCCGGCGTCCGTCACTCTTGTGCCGGGGAGAATCAGCGTCCGCAGTTCCCGTAGCCCGGCCAGTTGCTTGAGCCCGGCGTCCGTAATGGACGCGGCATTGTAGAGGATCAGCGTCCGCAGTGACTTCAACCCGGCCAGCTCCTTCAGCCCGGCGTCTGTTATTTTCGTGCCGTAGAGGTCCAACGTCTCTAGGGATTTCAGCCTGGCCACTTCCTTCAGCCCAGCGTCTGTCACCTTCGATCTGTCGAGATTCAGCGCCTGTAGAGACTCCAGCCCAGCCAGCTCCTTCAGGCCCGCGAGCGATACCGGCGTAAAGCGAAGGGACAGCGCCTGCAGAGACTCCAGTCCCGCCAGATGTTTCAGCCCGGCGTCGGTTACGTTGGTGCAGGAAAGGTTCAGCGTCCGCAAGCTCTTCAGAGCAGCGAGTCCCTTCATGCCCGCGTCGGTTATCATGGTAGGGAAAGCAATGTTGACCGGTCCGAGCGAGAGCACTTGCAGATTGGTGAACTCGGCAAGTTCCTTCAGCCCCGCGTCCGTCACGTCACCGAAGAACAGGTCAAGCCCGAAAGGGGAAGCCGGGGCGGGAAGGTTTGCCAGCCGTCCCGCTTGCCAACTCTTGCCTCGCACGCGAAACGCCGGCAGGTCGCCGGGCGAGCCTGCTTTTTCCTCATGAAACAAGCCCCAGGAGGGCTCGTTTCCAGGGAAGCCGCGAGTTCGCATCCAGCCGGCAGAAGCCCCGGCCTTCTTCCAGGCGGTAACCATGTTCTCCGGCAAGCGATTGGGCGGGGCCGTCTCGGCAAGCGGACCGGTGACAGACGTGCCATCGCATATCGCAAGAATGAAAAAGGCGGCCAGCAGTCGCACCGCCCCATTCGGGTTCACGCGTCTGAGTTTCATTCGGCGATTCCGTGGGCGCGATTGGAATACGTGTATCTTATGCGCCGCCGGAGAGAAGTCCAGCAAAACTGCCGCGTAGGACGGATTGCCAATCCGTCCAGAAATCGAGGACGGATTAGCAATCCGTCCTACGGAACTCCCCCCGACTTTTCCTTTGGCCAATCATTAGGTTCGCGCCGCTTGGAGGCTCCTTCGCCACTGCCGCCCGCCCGTCACAGCAGCGGCTCGACCAGCCGCGTGAGGCCTTCGACCAGCTCGCGGACGACGCCCGCCGCGGACATGCCGGCCTTCGACTGCTGCACCAATCGAAGCGCCCATTGCTCGCAGGCGGCGATCTCGGCCTGGCTGTAAACAAACTGCATGATCTCGAAGTTCAGCAGCAGGCTCCGCATGTCGATGTTGGCGGAGCCCACCATCGCCAGGTCGTGGTCGACGATCACCAGCTTGGCATGGAGCATGGCGGGCGCGTACTGCCAGATGGTCCCGCCCGCCTCTTGAATGTGGCGTAAGAAGCTGCCCCGGGCGATGTCGGCCAAGGCATGATTGGACCGCGCGGGCACGAGGATGCTCACGTCAACGCCGCGGTGACAGGCCACCAGCAACGCCTGCTCGACCGTATCGTCGGGAACGAAGTAGGGCGTGACGATCCAGACCCGCTCCTTGGCCGAGAAGATCGACATCAGGATCGTATCCAACAACGGGTCGTTGGCCACGTCCGGCCCGGAGGGAACCACCTGCAACACGGCCTCGTGAGGCTGGAGGCCGGCAAGGGGAACGTCCCTGGGGACCGGGAGGTCCTCCCCCTTGGCAAACCGCCAGTCGGAGCGGAAGACCTGGTCGAAGTGCCAGGCGGCCGGTCCTTCGACCACGAACGACAGGTCCTGCCACGCTGCCGGCTTGGCCGCCAGGGACATATCGTCGGCCGTGATGTTCATGCCTCCGGCCAGCGCTCGCCGGCCGTCGGCGGCGGCGATCTTGCGGTGGTTTCGCAGATTGGTCCGCCGGATAAAGGGGATGTGGATCGCCGGATTGAAGACCGCCAGCTTGCCGCCGGCCTGGATCAAGGGCGCGTAGAAGTTTCGCGGGGTCCAGAGCGACCCGACGCCGTCCACCAGCAGGCGGACCTCCAATCCTTCCGCGGCCCGTTCGGCCAGGCGGCGCAAGACCTCCCGGCCGACCTCGTCGCGGCCGAAGATGAACGTCTCCACGTGGATCGACCGCTGGGCTTCGTCCACCAGTTGCAGCAAGGCGCGCAGTCCTTCGACCCCGGTCGGGCAGAGCGTCATGCGGTTTCCGGCGGTCGCGCCGGGGATGCCGTAGGAGCGGAGCGTGCGGTCGACGTAGTCGGCCTTTTCCAGCGGGATCGCCTGGTGTGCGGCCAGGTCCAGGTCCTCCTTGGCCTCGGCCCGAAGATGCAGCTTGCGACCGCCGAACATGAGGAACAAGGGCACGCCGATGTAGGGCGCCGCGACGATCGCCAACAGCCAGGCCGCGGTGCTGCTGGGAGAGCGCCGCTGCCTGAGCATCTGGGCGATCGCCAGAATGCTCAGCAAGGAGCCGACGACCGCGGCAAGGTGGGTGAGGAACCAGGTCATGGGCCTAAACGGTTATCCGGTTGACCAGAGTGATCGCTAAGTCCACGTCGCGTAGCGACGATGCGACGGTAGCCGTGGGTTTTAACCCACGGAACGTATGACCCCCCACCTCCCGTTCGTCGCGTAGCGACGATTGAAATAGCCGGGTTGCCCGATGGCACGCGGCCTGTTTTCAACCGTCGCTACGCGACGGGGGGCAATATCACGGGATCCGATCCGCGGGTTAAAACCCGCGGCTACCATCATAACGTCGCTACGCGACGAGCTTGAGTCAAGTGGACAACCATTTAGGCCCAAATCCCAATTCATGGCACACCGCTGGGACCCGCATCGTGTTGGTCGAGCGCATCGCGCAGGGCCTTCCTGGCAATCTGCGAGACAACGAACATCGCCGCGATCATGGCCGCAATCCCCAGGCCCACGAGGATCCGGCCGCCGATTCCCGCGTGGACCTTGCCGGCAAACACGTCGGACAGGTCCTTGGCCGTTGAGCCAATATACGCCCAGAGCACGATCTCGGGAAGTCTGCCGAGCCAGGTCCCCAAGAGATAGCGACCAAGCGAAACCTTGGTCAGACCCAGCGCGTAGCTCATCAAGTCGTAGGGCAACAGCGAGCAGAGCCGCAGCAGCAACACGACCCTGAACCCTTGGCTGCCAATCGCGCGGTCGATGGCGCTGATCGCGGGGTGGCCTGCCAAGCGGCGTTCAATCCACCCCCGCAGCAGCAGGCGACTGAGGAGAAAAGCGGCGGTGGCCCCCAGGGTCGCCCCGAGAGAAGCCACCACGGTCCCGAGGACGATCCCGCATCGGTAGCCGGCCAACAAGGTCACCGCCGAGCTGGGCAGATAGAGCAGGCAAACGACCGCTTCCAAGGCAACAAGGAACGGGGGCGCCCACGGGCCTAGGCGGCCGATCCATTCCAAGAACGCCTTCAAGTACTGTTGCACCGGCAGCAGGACTAGGCCCGCAACGATGATCGCCAGCAGTCCCGCCGCCAGCGCGATCCGCAGTCGGTTCGGAAGTTTCATGGCAACTTGGAGTGCGGCGACTTGTCGCCGCTTTTCCAGGATACTTGCCGCCGAAAGTCTGCGCGGCAGCTCACCTGAAATATATCTCTAGCCCCTTCCGGCCGCTGAAAAAAGCGGCGACAAGTCGCCGCACTCCAAAACTTCGCCTGGTCTATAGGACTAATAGACGCTGGGGATGGAGTCCGTCCAGCCGACGACCGGCACCTCGGGGGCCAGCACGAAGAGCTCCACGCGGCGGTTTTTCTGGCGGTCCTTGGCGGTGACGTTGGGGGCCACCGGCTGCGAGGAGCCGAAGCCGGCCACGCCCATCCGCGAATCGGCGACGCCGAACTTGTTGAGCATCGACGAGACCGCCAACGCGCGGTCCGTGCTGAGCTGGAAGTTGTCGTGGAACTTGTCGCGGGCCGGCTTGCGGCCGACAGGCTGGTCGTCGGTGTGGCCCACGACCATGATCTTCAGGTCGCGGGCCTCGTTGGACTTGAGCACCCCGGCCAGCTCGCCCAGCACCTGCTCGGCGCCCGGCTTGAGGTCCGCCGTGCCGACGTTGAAGAGGATGTCCGTATCGAGCTTGCTGATCCCGGTCTTGGGATCGAAGCGCAGGCTGGGATACTTCGCGGAGATCTCCGCCAACCGCCCGCCCACGCTCGGCGGCACCTTGGAGCGATGGTCCATGAGGCTCTGGAACTGCTCGTGCAGCCGGTCCCGCTCGGCCTGGTAGTTGGCCAACTGCTGACGATCCAGCCCCCGCTGCTCGTCGGCCAGGGCCAGGTCCTGCTCGGCGCGGATCAACTGGTCTTCCGTGTTGCGGGTGTGGACCTGGAGGTTCTCCAGTTGCGCGGCCTGCGCCCGATTGCGTTCGGCCAGGGCCTGGTTCTGACTTTTCAGGGCCTGGTAATCGCCTACCGAGAGCACCGTGCAGCCGGCAAAAGGGCCCAAGGCAACCGGCACGAAGAACATTACCCACCAGGCTCGCAGAGGCACCATGATTCGACTCCTTTCGAATCTCCGCCAGGCCCATCGGGCCGGCCGCGGCCGGCCTCTCATCCGTGCAGCCGGCCTGGCGATTTAACCTTCGAACCAACCGAGGACCGTGTCCATTAAGGAGCTATTGATGTTCAGCGGACCGTCCCAGCTCCACATGTTCCGCATCACGTCGTAGGCCATCATTCCACCGAACACCAGGAGGATCACGCAGGCCGACAGCCCCAGGATGTTCCAGATCGTATAGGGGGCCTCGGGCAGGGCCATGCTGGCGGCCAGGGCGGCCTGATCGGCCGCCATCGCGGGGGGGGCTCCCAAGGGGGCCGCCCCGCCCGGCACGGCCAGCGACAAGGGCTGGGTGGGCGTGAAGCCCATGCCTGCCGCCGGGCTGGCTTCTTCGTCCAACATCGCGGCCATGCCCGCCGCCGACGGCGAGCTGGCGACCATCGTGGCCTCGGTGTCGTTGACCGGGCCGCCGGTGTCCAGGGCGATGACCTGCGAGCCGCTCTCCGAGTCGGCCTCGCCGCCCTCTTCCTCCATCGGGGTCAGCAGGAAGTCGTCGTCGGTCTTCATCTGCGTGGGCGACTCGGTGTCGGCGCCCTCGCCCATGCTGAGCATGTCGTCTTCGCCCAGCTCGAGCGACTCGTCGCCGCCGGCGACCAGGTCCAACGGGTCTTCCAGCGACAGGCCGCTGTCGGCCGGATCGACCAGCGAGATGCCGCTGTCGCCGCCGATGGTGATGTCGCTGCCGCTACCGCTGCCGCCCAGCACCGTGTCGTCGTCCTTGGCGCCCAGATCGACCGCGGAGCCGCCGGAGGGGGCCTGGGCCTCGTTGCCCGGCGCGACCTTGTCGCCCGCCGAGCCCCGGTCGTCCTCCAGCGAGAGGTCCTCGTCGAGCGTCAGGTCGATCTCGTCAGCCCGGCCCTTGGACGGGACGCCGCCGCCCTTGGGCTCAGCAGCCCTCGGCTTACCGGCCTTGCCGTCGGCGAAGTTCAGGCCGCTGCCGTCGAGGTTGACGTCGCTGCCGGCAAACTGGATGTCGCTCTCGCTGGGCTTGAGCCCCTTGCCGGAGCCGATTACCGTGCCCGACTTGGACGGATCGGATTCGCCCAGCTCCGCCTCGCTCAAGAGCACGTCCTCGTCACCGGATCCCTCGTCGTCCGCATTCTTGCCCGATCGGCGATCGCGGACGAGCTTCTCCACCTCCTCCGCCTTGAACTTCCAGGAAACGCCGGTGTTCACGCCGAACAACTCGCGGTGCTCGCGCAGACGGTTGACTTCCGCAGGCGTGACTCCCAGCAGCTTGGCTGCCTCGTCGACCGTGTAATATTTCTGAGTCATCTGGACCTCCCGGGTCCCGTGGGTTCTTATCTCGGCTCAACCAGCGATTGAACCTCTCGCGGCAGAGGGCTGTCACCGTTGAACTCCGTCATCCGCAGGTCCCAGCGGAGGTTCCGCACGCAGCGAAGCTGCACGTTGCCCGTCCCAAGCTGCACGTGGTAGACGCTCAGCACCTGCTGCTTGGGGTCGATCACCGTGAGCTGCTGGTACTTGTCGCCAACCACCGTCGAGACGGCGATCAACTCGCCGCCGGCTTGGACGGGCAAAGCGACCCCCGCCCGCGGATACGCTTCCTCGTTGCCGCCCGGCGAAGCGCCTGCGGCCACGAGCACCAGACCTGCAATCACCAGGGCACCCAGCAACACCGCTTTCATCGCTCGCCCTCGGATTAAGGATGAGGGAAGCTGGGACCCTTAGATCTATTCTAAAAGCCCTGGCTTCCAATGCAAGAGAAAATAGCCCACAAGTGGGGGAGAAGATCCAAAGAACAAGAAAAGAGCGTTCGGAAAAGGCGAAAAGCGCCGCGAGTGTAGTCCGTCACCCCGCCGGACGCAAGATCGGCTTACGTACTCCGCAGCACGAGCCAGTCGCCAAGGCTGGGCCAGAGCTGGGAGAGCGTGAAAAGCAGTCGGGCCTTGCCGGGGATGACCAGCTCCGGCCGTCGGCGCTCACAGGCATGGAGGATCTTCCGGGCGAGCGTTTCGGGCGAGACAGCCCGGACCTTCACTCCCGCACCAGGCTCACGTGCCCGCTCAGGAATGTCTGCTATCCCCTCCAAGGGGTAGAGCCGGGCGCCGCAACGCTGGATGGGTCCCGGACAGACCAAAAGCACATGCAGTCCCTCGGGTCCCAATTCCAAGCGAAGCTGCTGCGAATAGGCGGCCACGGCAAACTTCGTGGCCGGATAGGCGCCGACCCAGCGGGCCGCCGACTTGGCCGCCAGCGAGCCGATGTTGACCACGTGTCCACGCCGCGCGATCAGGTGTGCCGCCGCCGCCCGCGTGCAGCGAACGAGGGCCAAGAGGTTCAACTCCATCAAATCGCGGAACTGCTCGGGCGTGGTGTCCAGGATCCTGCCGCGCATCGACCGGCCGGCGTTGTTGACCAGCACGTCCAGCCCGCCGAAATGCGTCAGGGCCTGCGAAAAGAGCGACTCGACCTGCTCCTGCCGGGTGATGTCGGCCGCGATGCCCAGCGCATCGCAACCGGTCGCGCGGATCTCGTCGGCCGCCTGTCGGACGGCTTCCGGCTCCAGACCTGCGACGATCAGCCGGCATCCGGCCTTGGCAAAAGCATCGGCGATCACGCGGCCCAGGCCGCTGGAGCCGCCGGTGACCAGCACGACCTTGTCTTTCCAATAAGCCACGATGGGTCTGGATCCCATGAGCCCTTGTGGTGCAGGCGTCCCGCCTGCATGGCGTCCCGCCTGCATGATGACACAAGTTGGTAGTACCGGCTTGAGCCGGAAATCTACGGCAAGTCCGCCTGAAGGCGGGACTTGCAGCGGCGCGTTTCCCGCCGCTTGCAGTATAACGTTACTCCTGCGCCGCTACACTAGGGGGCGGTCAGCCGCTCGAGCATTTCGAGGTAGACCATCGCCTCTTCCCGCGATTGGCCGCACATCTCCTCGCTGGGCCGCAAGTTGACGCAAACCTGGGGACGTTCCGGCCGGCCGAACAACCGGCAGCGGTTGTCGGGCGTAAGCTGAACACAGCGGACTCCCGCCGGCTTGCCCCCGGGCATCCCGGGGATCGGCGAGGAGATCGACAGCGCGATACAACAAGCCCCGCAACCGACACGGCACTGCATAGGATCATCATATCGCCTAAGCTCGGAATATTCATGGCCCGAGCGCCTCGAAACGTCGCTCAAGACACTAGCCCGACGCGCAAGCTAGGGTGAGGTAAGTCGTTGTGCTTCCCTCGCTTGCGCTTCGGGCTCGTGTTTGGCCAGGAAGAATCCGGCCTATCCCCACCGGGGCGAGCCGGGTAAAATGGGCCCCTATGTTACGATACTGGACCGCAGGCGAATCCCACGGCAAGGGGCTGTTGGCCCTGGTGGATGGATTCCCCGCCGGCGTGACGATCCACACCGAGCCCATCGACGCCGAACTCTGCCGCCGGCAGGGCGGCTACGGCCGGGGCGGCCGGCAGCGAATCGAAAGCGATCGGGTCGAGATCCTCAGCGGCGTCTGGCACAGCCAGACCCTGGGCAGCCCGATCGCGCTGTGGGTCGTCAACAAGGACTACAAACTGGAGCGGATGGAGGACCTCGATCGGCCTCGTCCCGGACATGGCGATCTGAGCGGGGCCATCAAGTACCTGGCCCCCGTACGGGCGATTCTCGAGCGGGCCAGCGCCCGGGAGACAGCCGCCCGGGTCTCGGCCGGTGGGCTTTGCCAGCAGCTTCTGGCCGAGTTCGGCATCACCGCCTTCGGTTATGTGGCCGAACTGGGGCCGATCAAGATTGAACCCCGGGCCGGGTCGCTCGACCAGCAGCGCCAGTTGCGAGATCAGAGCCAGATCTACTCGCTCAACCCGGACCAGGACCAGGAGATCACGGCCCTGATCGACACTTGCCAGAAAGAGGGGGACACGCTGGGCGGGATCATCGAGGTCCGCGTGGAAAACGTCCCCTACGGCCTGGGCACGCACGCCCAATGGGACCAGAAGCTCGATGGCCGGCTGGCCCAGGCGGTGATGGCCGTGCAGGCGATCAAGGGGGTCGAGATCGGCCTAGGCTTCGAGGCGGCGCGGCGGCACGGCTCGCAGGTCCACGACCCCATTGTCTACGATCCGGGCCAGGCGTCCGGGCGGAACCTGGGCTATACCCGGCCGACGAACAACGCCGGCGGGTTGGAGGCCGGGATGACCAACGCCCAGCCGATCGTGGTGCGGGCGGCGATGAAGCCCATCAGCACCCTGGCCCGGCCGCTGGCGTCGGTCAATCTCCAGACGAAGGAGCCGCAGTCGGCCGCCTACGAGCGGAGCGACATCTGTGCCGTTTCGGCCGCCAGCGTGATCCTGGAGAACGTGATCGCTTTCGAGGTCGCCCGAGCGCTGATCGACAAGCTCGGCGGCGACAGCCTGGCGGAGATGCAGGCCCGGCTGAAATTGTTTTACGAGTTGGCAGCAAGGGGAGTAGGCACACGCCGTGTACCGTAAGGAGCGGCACCTAAACAAGTGTCGCCTTTCGCTCCGCGAAAGAACGCCACTTTCGCGGAGCGAAAGGCGACGATACGACAGTTATTGATTTGCCGGTCCTAAGCGGCGGACGGCACACGGCGTGTGCCTGCTACGGGCGGACGGCACACGGCGTGTGCCTGCTACGGGCCGACGGCACACGGCGTGTGCCTGCTACACTCAGGAGGAACAAGGATGTTCCAGCTCTATGACCGGACACGGCGGCGGATTGCCCTGGCGGCGCTGGTTGTCTTGGCCCTGTTGCCGACGGTGATCGTGCTGGCCTACGGGGTCGCCTGGCGGCTGCCGCAGCACGTGCAGGCGGAGGCCGAGCGGCTAGGCGACCGGATTGGTATGAAGGTCTCGATGAGGGCCATTCGGCACCTTCGGCCCGGCCTGGTGCGGTACGAGGGACTCGAACTGCTCAATCCGGAAACCGGCCGGCCCGTGCTCCGCTGCGGGACGCTTCAGGCCGGCTGGGATCAGATCGCCGACGATCAGGGCCGTCAGCAAGCGGCGCTGCTGCTTTCTGCCGCCGATGCGGAAATCGACACGGCCCAGGCGGAGCAGCTCTGGCGGCTGGCGGACCGGCTTTTTCTGGGGCGGGCCGACGGGCCGCTCGAAGTTCGGCTCGTCTGCGGCGACCTGCACCTGCAGTTGGGGGAGAACCGCCAGACGCTGCTTCAGCCGGAGCTGGCCGTCACGACCGACTCGGCGGGGACCCGGGCGGAACTGAGATTCCGGCTGCCCGGCGGTGAGTCAGCCGCGCCGCTGCGGCTTCGCGTCGCCCGCGACCGCCGCACGCAACCGCCGCTGACCCGCTTCAATCTCAACACGGGCCCGTCGGCGATGCCTTGTTGGCTGCTGGCGACCGGGCTGCCCTCGTTGGAGGGATTGGGGGCGGAAAGCCGGTTTTCCGGTCTTCTCTGGGCCGCCCTGCCGCCGCAAGGTTGGGAGGGCGGTCTGAAAGGCCGCTTCAGTCGCCTCGATTTGGACCGGCTGGTAAGCGACCGTTTCCCGCACAAGCTCAGCGGCCTGGCCGAGGTCACGATCCGCCAGGCCGAGTTCCACCAGGGGCGTCTGGCGAAACTCGACGGCTCGATCAACGCCGGGCCGGGCGTGGTCAGCCGCTCGCTGGTCGACGACTCGGCCCAGTTTCTCCGCTGTGTCGCCGCAACCGATCCAGGGATGGTGGTCCCCGAACTGCCTTATCAACTTCTCGCCGCATCGTTCCTGCTGGATCACCGCGGGCTCCAGCTCCACGGCCTCTGCGAGCCGGAAGGCTCGAAGGTAATACTCACCGGACCGTACCGCTGGATCGTGAGCGAGCCGGACGTGCAGCCCCAGCCCTTGGCCGGGCTGCTTCAGGCCTTGATTCCGGTACAGCACATCCGCGTCCCCGCCGGCGCCGATTGGCTCTTTGACCGTTTGCCGATGTGCGACAGTCCGCTCCGTGAAATGAGGCCCGTTTGGGGGATCGACGCCCAGACGGCGACAACCCGGTAGGTTATGCTTCGGCATAACAGGTCTGATGAGTTTTGGCGGACAAGAGAGGCATACTCGGCCAGTCGTAACCCGAAGCGTAAGCGAGGGAAAGCGTTGGCCATCCCTCGCTTACGCTTCGGGTTACGATGTGGTGGGAGAGCGCACGATTACTCAAGTTGATCGTCAAAACTCATTAGGGAGCGCTAGCCCGAAGCGCAAGTGAGGGAGGCACAACTACCGGTCTTGTTTGCCGAAACCCATCAGGATCATACCACCGTTTACCACCCAATCGGTGGTTCGTGCGGGACGGGGGAAGCCCTATACTTCTTGGGAGACCCCGCTGATCTCGGCTGACCGCTGGCTGCTTTGAGTCCATGTCTGCTCTCCGTCCCCACATCCTGGAAGCGAAGTCCCTCCTGGCCACGGGCCTGGAACGGCTCAAGGCCGAGCATAAGACCGGCCGATCCGGGGTGGAACTATGCGCCGCGGCCTCCGATCTGCGGGACGAGGTCCTGCGAGGGCTCTACCGGGTCGCTTTGCAGGGGCTGGCCACGGATCATGCCGAGCTGCTCCGCGACCGCGTGGCCCTGGTCGCCCACGGCGGCTACGGCCGCCGCGAGGTCGCTCCCTATTCCGACGTGGACCTGATGATCCTTTGCGAAAAGGGCCTCACCGATCGCGTGGCGCCGCTGGCCGAGCGGTTGCTCTGCGACGTCTTCGATACCGGGCTGGTGCTGGGCCACAGCGTCCGCACCATCGACGAGGCCTGCGCCCTGGCCTGCCACGACGCCCAGATCTGCACCTCGCTGATCGAATCGCGGCTCTTGGCGGGCGGCGAGGCGCTCTATCGGCGCTATCTCCACCGCTTTCAGCGCCGCGTTCGACGGCGTGCCGCGGCGCTGGTCGGCGCCATCGACAAGTCCCGGCGGGAGGAGCGGCTCCAGTTCGGCGAGACCGTCTACTTGCTGGAGCCCAATATCAAGCGCTCCCGGGGCGGACTCCGCGAGATCCACTTGATCCGCTGGATCGGCCAGGTCTCCTACGGCTCCACCGAGCTGGACGACCTCTCCGCCTGCGGCGCCTTGCAGGCAACCGACGCCGCGGCCATCCGCCGGGCCAACGAGTTCCTGCTCTGGCTCCGCAACGAGATGCACTTCCACGCGGGCAAGGCGGGCGACGTCTTCAGCCGCGGCGAGCAGCTCCGCATCGCCGAGCTGAAAGGCTACGAGGCCTGGGCGGGGATGTTGCCGGTCGAGCTTTTCATGCGCGACTATTTCCGCCACACCGACCAGCTCAGCCACATCGCCACCCGCTTTCTGGCCAAGGCCCGGCCCTCGCCTCCGCTGGAGACCGTGGGCTCGGCGCTGTTCAGCCACCGCGTGGAAGGCGGATTCCGCGTGGGACCGTCTCACCTCACGGCAACCAGGCGGACGCGCCAGCAGTTGCGCGGCAACCTCACGGCCATCCTGCGGCTGGTCGACCTGGCGAACCTTTACAACAAGCCCATCGACCCCGACACCTGGGAGGTCGTCCGCCAGGAGGCCTCGCGGCTGCCGGCGGAGATCCCCCCGGAGGCCCTGGCCCATTTCTGGTCGCTGCTGGGAGTGCCGGCAAGGCTGGGAGAGCTGCTGCGGGGCCTGCACGAGGTGGGCATCCTGGAAAAGTTCATTCCCGCCTTCAGTCACGCCCGCGGCCTGCTGCAATTCAACCAGTACCACAAGTACACCGTCGACGAGCACAGCTTCCGCGCGGTCGACCAGGCCACGGATCTGCTCCACGATCCCGGCCCCTTCGGCCAGGTCTACCGCAAGATGGCCTCGCGGAACGTCCTCCACCTGGCGCTTTTGATCCACGACGTGGGCAAGGGCTATCCCCAAGACCACTGCGAGGTCGGACGGGTCATCGCCGCCGACACGGCCCGGCGCTTGAAGCTCGAGCCGCGCGACGCCGAGGCCCTGAAGTTCCTCGTCCACAAGCACCTGATCATGAACCACCTCGTCTTCCGCCGCGACACCAGCGACGAGCAAGTGGTGGTCCGCTTCGCCGCCGAGGTCGGCTCGCCCGAACTCCTGGAGAAACTCTATATCCTCACGGCCGCCGACCTGGGCGCGGTGGGACCGGACACCTGGACCGGCTGGAAGGCCGAGGTGGTCACCGACCTCTACCAACGGGCCATGCAGCACCTGGCCGGGGAAACGGCGGGCATCGACCTGGAAGAGCAGTTGGCCAATCGCCGCGAGTCGATCCGCCGGCAGCTCGACCACGAAGGGGTCGATCCCTGGTACGCCCGGCAGTTGGCCGCGCTGCCGGCCGGCTATCTCAATGCCACGCAGCCGCCCCAGATCGCCGCCGATCTGCAGTTGCTCCACGGGCTGGGCAAGGGCCAGGTCGAGGTCCACGCCGCCTACCAGCAAGAGACGCGGACCGTGCAGTTCACCATCGCCACCAGCGAGGACATCGTCCCCGGCGTCTTCCACCGACTCACCGGGGCGCTGTCCAGCCAGGGACTGGAGATCCTTTCCGCCCAGATCAACACCCTGGCCGACGGACTGGTGCTGGACCGCTTCCGCGTGATCGACGGCGACTATGCGGGCCAGCCGCCGCCGGAGCGGCTGGACGAGATCAATCGTGCTCTGGAGGAGTCGCTCACCAACCCCGGCGGCAAACCCCCTGCCTTCCGCCGCAAATGGCGAGCGGGCCTGCAGCAGCGGCCGGTCGCCGTGCCCGACCAGACCCGGGTCCACTCCGACAACAGCACCTCCGAGGCCTTCACGATCCTCGACATCTTCACCGCCGACCGGCCCGGGCTGCTCTACGCCATCGCGCGCACGATCTTCGAGTTGGGCCTGTCGGTCGGCCGGGCGAAGATCGGCACCTACCTGGACCAGGTGGCCGACGTCTTCTACGTCACCGACCAGGCCGGCCGCAAGATCCGCGACGAGGCCCGCCTGGACGAGATCCGCCGCCGCCTCCAGGAGGTGATCCAGGGGGTCAGCGAGAGCGAGGCGTGACCGCGTGGGGGGTATAGGGTGGGTCGAGTAGCCGTAGGTTATGCTTTAGCATAACAGCGTGTACGGTGGGTCGAGCGCCGCGAGCCCCACCAGAATCCGCACGAAAAACGATTCCCGCGGACGGGGAAGTACAAATAACGCTTCATCGCCACCGAGTGGGGGATCGGCTATCAAACATTCTCTGGCACGCGGTAGAATGAAGCGGTCCTATGATAGTGGTGGGGCCTTGGAGGGGGACACGATGAGGACGAGAAAGAGCAGCGGACGCGGGAAGCCCGACCCAGCCCTCCTGGCCGACATCGTGGATCGTGTCGTCTCCGCAGCCAGGCCGGAGAAGATCGTGTTGTTTGGCTCGGCGGCACGGGGTGCGATGGGACCGAATAGCGACATCGACCTACTTGTCATTAAGGCGGGCAAGTTTGACCATTGGCGGCTGATGGCCATGATTTATCGGCGTCTTCGCGGCGACGGCGCGGCCGTGGATGTGGTGCTGGCCACGCCGGAAGACGTGGAGCGCTATCGCGACACGCACTGCCTGGTCATCTGTCCGGCCCTGCGAGAAGGGACAGTCATCTATGACGCGCAAGCGATTCCCGCCCGACGATCCGCGACGAGGCCCACCTGGACGAGATCCGCGGCCGGCTCCAGGAGGTGGTCCAGGGGTTGGACGAGAGCGAGGCGTGACTACGGTAGCCCCGAAGCGGCGGCGACATATCAGCCAAGGGCAAGCGCTGACGGCTTTGCACCCCGCTCCGAGAATCTGCGGGGCGATTGACAGGCGCGATTTCGCCCGTCAAGATCACAGTTGTCGGCGTGCTGCCGATCGGCTCCGCCATGCACCAGACGGCAAGAGCCCCCTGAACGGCCGGACAGTACCCAAACGAGCGCTTAGGCTTCGGTCGCCGTTCGTGACCGTCGGATTGGCGCTCCCAGAATCGCTTATGGAATTGCAGCGCGATGGCTCGCAAGTCGAAAAAGCATCAGAAAAGTCGGTCAACGCCTTCCGGCGTCGAGCCGACTAGCTCCCAACCCGTGGCATCGGCGGAAAGATTTGCTCAGCAAACGCGGGATTACCTTGGCCAACTGGCCGACCTGCGGCAACGTGGCGCATCAGAAGATTCGATTCGCGATGTGTTCCTGCAATTCTTGCGCGGCGTTTTTCCGCGGCTGCAAGAGGCCGAGCCGATTCTCCTGGAAAAGCACATCCCCGCCCTGCGGGTTCGCGGCGGATATGCGGATGCCCTTTACGGCGATTTGATTTTCGAGTTCAAACGGCGACTTGATGATGCCAGCCGTGCCGAAGGACACGACGAGCTCACACGGTATATCGGCAACCAGCAGCATCCCGAGCGCTATCTGGGCATCCTCACCGACGGCGAGAAACTGGAAGTCTACGCGTTGCGGAACGGGGATCTGGAAGCAATCGATCAACTGACCCTCTCTAGCGAAGCGGCGGGCCACGCCAAACTGTGGCTGGACTGCTATCTGTTTCACGAAAAGAACATCGTTCCCACCGCCAACGATGTGGCGCTGCGGTTCGGCGAACGCAGTCCCACCTTCTGGCACAGTCTGCGCGTGCTGGGCGAGATGTGGCAACAAGCGGGCGGTGACGCCACCGCGCAGACGAAGATTGTCGAATGGCAGAGCCTGCTGTCGATCGTTTACGGATCGGCAGTGGGCGACGAAGGGTTGTTTCTTCGGCACACCTATCTCGCCCTGTTTGCTCGCGGCTTGGCATTTACCGCGCTCCAGCGACGGGCTCCCGTTGGGGAGCAGGTCGCCGGAATCATCACCGGCGAGACCTTTGAAACGATGGGTTTTGAGAACTTCGTCGGCGACGATTTCTTCACCTGGGTGAGCGTACCAAGTGTGTTTGCGCGCTCGGGGATTGCTCCAATCCATCGCCACGCGACTGACCGCCGCTTACGATCTGAAGGCCGTCGGCGAAGACCTGCTCAAGGAACTCTACCAGGAACTGGTGGACCCGCAGACGCGGCACGATTTGGGCGAATTCTACACCCCCGACTGGCTAGCTGAGTTGACGCTCCGAAGAGTGGGATTCCCGCCGGCCAAAGCGTCAGACGCGTCTGACGCCTCCCTCTTTGATCCCTCCTGTGGTTCCGGCACTTTTCTATTCACGGCGGTGCGTTTGCTGCGCGAGTCCGGCTTGCGTGGCAAGCGGTTGGTCGAGTTCTGCGTCAATCACCTGGCCGGCGTCGACGTGCATCCCCTCGCCGTCAGCATCGCAAAGACGAATTTGCTCTTGGCTCTTGGTGACGACCTGAAGGGCCACGATCAGACAGTCGGTCTCCCTGTCTTCTTGGCGGATAGTCTGTCTCCGGGAAAACCGAAGCTCAAACCGGATCCCGAGCACGACGTAATCCCTATCTTTGTCGATTCCGAGAACATCGCGGCGCGTGCTAAGAAGGCTAAACCTCGCTCGCTCTATGCGGTTTTCGAAATTCCGGTGGCCTTGGCCGATCAACCCCATGTGCTGCACGATTGTCTTGATGCCCTGCTGGATTTCGCCAACCCGCAGATTGACAAAAATGATGCCGCAGAAGGTTTTCGCACGCGGCTGAGGCAAGTGGGAGTTCCTAGCACGCAATGGCATCGGTGGGCGAGCAATCTGAATCTCATGCGATGGCTGTTAGAGCCGCCGACTACCAACAACGTTTGGCGATTCGTTCTGAACAACGCCTATCAGCCGGAACTTTTGGCCCGCCGGAAATTCGCGTTCGTGGTTGGCAACCCGCCCTGGCTGTCGTACCGCTACATCAAGCGCGCCGATTACCAACAGCGCGTCCGCCAACTGGTTTTCGACTACCGTTTGGTCGACAAGCGTCGGCTGTATGCCTCCGCCTTTGGCAACATGGAACTCGCCACGCTCTTTTTTGCTTTCTGTGCGGATCGGTATTTGGCTAACCGTGCCACGATTGCGTTTGTTATGCCTCGCAGCATTCTTACGGGGGCCAAGCAGCATCGGAATTTTCGTGAGCAGTACGTGTCGAGCGCCAGCTTCATCATTGACTGTGAGCACGTCACGCCCCTTTTTAATGTGCCCGCTTGCGTACTCTCTTACTGCAAGGTTGTCGATAGTGTACGTCGTCAAAGCAGCATTCCGTCGCTCGATGTCTCCGGAACCCTTCCCAACCGTAATACCCCCCTTTCTCAAGCGAAGTCTTTCCTCACGATGGTCGAAAAGCGACACGTGCCGCTCGAGGCGACGGTCGCAAGTGACTATCTAAGATGCGTGTTTAACGGCGCCAAGATTGACCCGCGCTGCCTTTGGTTTGTTAGTCCGCCCTCCGTGGCCCAAGTGATAAATACCCGGCAGCCACAACTGGAAACGGACCCATCCATTCAACGGAAAGCAAAAGTTCCGTGGAAAGGGTTAGGGTTGAGGGGGAGCGTCGAGGCGGAGTTCCTATTCGCGACGCTCCTATCCGAGCAGATGGTCCCCTTCGGATGGCGACGTCTCTCGCTCGTGATCCTGCCATTGCTTATGCGCAAGGGCGCCGATTCCCAATTGCTTGACGTCGAGGCTGCGGTCCGAGATGGCAGATCCGGACTCGCTGAGTGGCTCCGCAGGGCTGAGAAGGTCTGGTTCGCGCACCGGAAGACACAAGTGGAATTGGTCGACCGCCTGGATTGGCTGCACAACCTCACGCGCCAAAACCTGGCGAGCCCGCTAAGGGTCCTTTACAACGCTAGCGGCACGAATCTCTGCGCCTGTACGGCCGACAACGCTCAATGCGCCGATTGGCGGGCCAATTCCCTTCCAATCCAAGCGATTGTTGCCGACTCCAAGACCTACTACCTGGAGACTACCGATCCTCAGGAAGCTCACTACCTTTGCGCCCTGCTTAACGCCCCCCGCGTAGATAAAGCAATTAAACCATTTCAGACGAAAGGCGCATTTGGCGCGCACCTGGGAAAAGGCGAGCGCGATATCCATCGCCGACCCTTCGAGGTGCTGCCAATCGCGCGGTTCGATGGCAAGAGCCTGCAGCACCGACAACTGGCTGAATTGAGCCGTCATTGTCACGAAAAGGTCCGGCAGGCCGTCGCGCAGGCCCAGGCAGATGGCGACGAGCGCTTCTTCACAACTCCGATCGGCCGGCTACGTCCCCGACTCCGTAAGGAACTGCTCGCCAGCGAATTGTCCGAAATCGACGCGCTGGCCGGCGACGTCCTCGGGACGTAACAGCGAGCCCGGGAGAGCGGCAAGTTCGACGAGGTGCGCACCGCATCGCAGTAGCGGAGCAGGGTGGCATCGCCCACCTGCTTGACTTCGATCAGTTCCCGCCGATGCAGCGTGCAGGGTGGGCATCGCCCACCGCCAAATTACATCCGTCCGTTGCGACCGGGTCCCAAGGGTGCGCAGTCGCCGCCCTACTTGGTTTGTGGATTGACGGATACCCCTTGCCCGCGGTAGGATTACAGAAGAGGGAGTCCATGATATGACCGCGCAGGTCCAAGACATGTTGCACGCGTTTGACCTGCTGCCCGAGGGCGACAAACGGGAACTGGCCAGCGAAATTCTTCGTCGCACCCTGATGCTCGACGTTCTTCCTCTGTCCGACGAACAACTTGTCGGCGCCGCGGAGGAGATCTTCCTGCAACTCGACCGAAGCGAGGCGGTCGACTCGGTCGCCTCGCCCAAGACGAACTGACCGCCGTGGAGAACGCCGTTCGCCTGTGGCTTGGACTGTAGCCGCTGACATCATTTTCGTCGCCCGGGGTCTGTTCGAGCGCGCACCTGACTGCTTCTAGCCGGTCCCGCTGGGCGAGCGGAGCCTCGCGCAGCGACAACGTCGGTCCGTCGTTCCGGTCCCTTCCGGCAGAAGGGACCTACTTCAGCCCCGCGATGAACTTCCGCCACTGCGGCTCGAACTGCGCCAGCGGCACGCCGACCAACTTCTCGAAGCGGGCGGCGGGCGACTCCTGCCCGGCGCCCTTGGCGACATACGCGTCCAACGCCTGGGTGCCCAGCAGGTTCCGCTCGAAGGTCAGATAGTAGGCCAGTCCCCAGGCGCGGCCGTAGTAGCGGTTGGTATTACCGGACAGACCCTCGGGCGCCACGAAATTCCGCTCGCTGGAGGCCAAGAGCTGGGCGAGCGTAAGCGGGTCGTCGCCTGCCAGATCGGCCTTCAGGCAGGCCAGCGCGGCATGGTTCGGCGCGCCCAGCCGCAACGATCCGGATTCCAACAACCCCTCCTCAAAGGACACCGCCAAACCCTCGTTGAGCCACGCCGGAACGTCGTGATCGCCGTGCGGGTAAACGTAGTTCTCCAGGTAGGCGTGAAACGATTCGTGGTAGAGCCGGGACAACATCCTCCGTCCGGCGCGGGCAAATTCCAGCTCGTTCTTCCGCTGAACCTGGTGAATCTGGTCGACCTTTTGCTGGATCATCTTGTCGGTCTTGCGCTTCTCGCGGACCAGCGTGTCGCGAATCTGAGCCTCTTGCTGCCCCTGCGCGCAATTGCTGGCTGAGCTTCTCCGACTGCTTCCGCAGTGTCTCCTTCAATTGCCGCAGTTCTTCCAGGAACTTCCGGTGGTAGGCCCGGTAGTCGTCCATCTTGCACATCAGCCCGGCCATCTCGCCGCCGGCGACCACCAGGTTCTGCTGCTGGAGATAGACGGCCGGGTTGTCGATCTTCAAGCCGCGGCGGGCCAGCTCGCTGCGGTAGTCGTCGAGACTCCCGAAGAGCATCAGCCGCAAGGGCCGCCGGGGCTCGGTCCGCGGCGGCAGAAGCTGACGATAGGCGGTGAACATCTGCTGGACCTTGACCAGCATGTAGCGGGTGGTCGCCTCGCCCAGCGTGCTGTCCAAGGAGAACCACTTGCCCTGGTAAAGCAAGTGCCTGACCCCGCCCTGGTTGCCCTGGACCAGCCGCACGGCGTCCATTTCGCCGGCCTCGATCTCCGCGCGGTGGATGAATTGCTGGATTTGCCCGCGGAGCTTCTCCTCGCCGGCGGGGGGCAAGGACGTGATCCGCTCGATCGCCGAGCGCTGGATCGGCCGGATCACCAGGCTGGTGGGCCTTCCCCGGGGTTGCCGGATCTCGATCCAATTGACCCAGATGTCGTCCTGCGACTCGATCAGGCCGTGCAGCGTGCGGCAGCCTGCGGACGGGGCATCCTCACGGCTGCCGAGGTCGATGGTTTCCGTGGCCCAATCGCCCGGCGCCGCGCCGACCACCCCGGGCAACGTCAGGTATTGACCCGCGCCCGCGACGATCAGAACCGCCCAGGTCCCGCGAAATCCGGCAACGGCATAGCGAAGGTACTTCATCTCTCGGCACCGCTGGCCCTCCTGGTCCCAACAGTATTCTAAGCCGCGTCGCGGCAGGGTGGTAGGCGCATCGGATTACGATTGCTAGACCAGCTTCCCCTCACCCCGGCCCTCTCCCGGAGGGAGCGGGGGAGAAGCCGGCAACGCAGGCTTCGACAGCCGCCGCAAGAATCGGCAGCCGACCAGCACCATCGACTGGGGCGGCGGCTCGCCCGCGAACCGGGCAGCAGGCGCAGAGCGCCCGTCGAGTCGCTCGACAGTGCCCCCGGCGTGGACCAGGACCTGGGCCAGGTGGCGAACTTCCGCGGCGATGAAGATCCGCTCGGGCGGCTTGCCAAAGGCCGCCACCAGGTGTTGGAACTGCGGCCGGCCGGGCGAGAGGAACGAGAACCCGCGACCGGTCAGATCTCGGCAGCGGGCGTCGAAGAAGTCTTCGTCCGCGGGAAAACGCCGTCCGTCCCAGCCCGCAATCTGTTGCACCGTGAGGAACGGACGCCGCCGACCCGACCGCCGATCCGCTGCCGTGGTCGATTGGCGTCCGACCAGCTCGTGGATCAAGCGGTAGAAGTTGGCGTCGCTGTCGCTTGCAAATGCCGGCATTCTGGCCATGCTCCAGTTGGGATTTTGGACTCTGGATTCCCATCCAAGATCGAGAATCCTTCCGGGAATGTCCCTAATGTTCCTATAGCACACGGGACGAGGAATGGGGGGCGAGGCGAATGTAAGGGTTATGCGGTAGGGGGGATGGGCGGAGCTCGAAAATCGGCCCCTGGCCAAATGCGTATGCCGGAGAGCGGGGGACGGCGGACGGGGGCAATGGTAAGGGTTGTGCGGTATGGGGGGCACAGTCGCAGCTCGAAAATCGTCCCCTGGCCAAACGCGTATCAAGAGCACCCGTCCGCCGCCCTCCGTCCGCCGTTCCCCGCCTGCCTTGACGGGTCTTGGCTGGGCATCCACAATAGGGTTTCCCGCCTGGCCCGACAGTTTAGTTCCACGAGACCGCACGATGTCCGTCACCCGCCAGGTCCCCGACGCCGCCGGCCGCTACGGCCCGTTCGGAGGCCGCTACGTCCCCGAGACCCTGACCCGGGCGCTGGATCAGCTTACGGCCGAGTACGAGAAGGCGGTCCACGACAGCTCGTTCCAGGCGGAGCTCGACGACCTGCTGGCTCATTATGTCGGCCGGCCGTCGCCGCTGTATCATGCCCAGCGGCTCAGCCGGCAGTGCGGCGGGGCGCAGATCTACCTGAAGCGCGAGGATCTCAACCACACCGGCTCGCACAAGATCAACAACACGCTGGGCCAGGCCCTGTTGACCGCGCGGATGGGCAAACGGCGGGTGATCGCCGAGACGGGCGCCGGCCAGCACGGCGTGGCCACCGCCACGGCCTGCGCCCGCTTCGGCTTCTCCTGCGTGATTTACATGGGCGAAGAGGATATCCGCCGCCAGCGTCCCAACGTCTTCAGCATGAAACTGCTGGGGGCGGAAGTGCGGCCGGTCACCAACGGCTCGCGGACCCTGCGGGACGCGGTGAACGAGGCCTTTCGCGACTGGATGAGCTCCGTGGAAACGACCCACTATTGCCTGGGCTCGGTGATGGGGCCGCACCCCTTTCCGCGGATCGTCCGCGATTTCCAGTCCGTGATCGGCCGGGAGACGCGGGCCCAGTGCCTGCGGCAGCTCAAACAACTGCCCAACCTGCTGCTGGCCTGCGTCGGCGGCGGCAGCAACTCCGCCGGCATGTTCTATCCCTTCATCGAGGACCGGGAAGTGGAAATGATCGGCGTCGAGGCCGGCGGGCGGTCCGCCGAGCCCGGCCAACATGCGGCCACGCTGAGCTACGGCCGCCCCGGCGTGCTCCACGGCATGTTCACCTACGTCCTCCAGGACGACGATGGCCAGACCGCCGACGTCCACTCGGTTTCCGCCGGTCTGGACTACCCGGGCGTGGGTCCCGAGCATAGCTACTGGAAGGAGGCCGGCCGGGTCCAGTACACCAACGTCAGCGACGCCCAAGCGCTGGCGGCGTTCGCGGCCCTGGCCCGCAGCGAGGGCATCCTCCCGGCCCTGGAAAGCGCCCACGCCCTGGCCAAGGCCATCGAGCTGGCCCCAAAGCGTCCGGCCGGCGAGGTGATCCTGGTCTGCCTTTCCGGCCGCGGGGATAAGGACGCGCAGGAGATCTCGCGGCTGATGGGGAGCGGCTAGTGGTCAGTGGCTAGTGGCTAGTGGTCAGTGGCTAGTGGCTAGTGGTCAGTGGCTAGTGGCTAGTGGTCAGTGGCTAGTGGTCAGTAGGGGAGGCAGTGGCTAGTGGTCGGTGGTCAGTGTCAGTGGTAGCAGCAGCGTATGGACGAGCGATGAATAAAGACATTGACGATTCTGAAGATCCTATTGACCACTACCTCTATGCCAATCAAATGGCATCGGAGGGAGAGTTTGCTGATGCCATTGCACACTACGAACGCGCAATATCGCTGGACCCGGACCGCCTTGATTGCGAAGTGTACGTGTTCGCCGCGTGGATTCTGGCGAGTTGCCCTATGGCCGGCCTGCGTGATGGACCACGCGCTATCGAGTTCGCGACGAAGGCGTGTGAGATCACGGATTGGCATGAACCCTGGCCGATGGTTGCACTTGCGGCGGCATACTCGCAATCTGGCGACTTTCGAAATGCTGTCGAATTTCAAGCGAAGGCGATCAGACTCTATGGTGACTACACTTGGCTTACCGAGGACTATCGTCAAAAACAAAAGGACCGTCTCGCGCGGTACGAGTTGAGGCAAAGAATCGAGTACGATCCCGAACCGTGATACCGCCCAACACGCCAAAACCTAAGGGCGAGGTGCCATTCCTTGGTTCCGGCCATTGGAAGATGGTAGGTTGACTGGCGGTTCCAACTTGCAAGGAAGATAGGCCACGGCGATGGTTACGGCTACCGTCAGCCGTCCGTAGGAGAATCGCGAAACAGACGACAAACGCCGCGGATAGGGCGTCAGACGTAACCTACATCTGACCACTGGCCACTAACCACTAGCCACTGACCACTACTTCGCTCATGTCCCAGATCGACCAACTCTTCGCCGAACTCCGCCGCAGCGGCCGCAAGGCCTTGATGCCCTTCGTCACTGCGGGCGACCCGGACCTGGATTTCACGACCGAGGTCCTGCGGGAGGTTGTCGGCCGTGGCAGCAGCCTTTGCGAGGTGGGCATACCCTACAGCGATCCGATCGCCGACGGGCCGGTGATCCAGGCTTCGTATACCCGCGCTGGGCAAGCACGTCAAGCTCGACGGCATCTTGGAGATGCTCGCCGGTCTTGCGCCGCGGCTGGGCGCGCCGCTGGTGACGATGGTCAGTTACGCCATCATTTACCGCCGTGGTCTGGAAGCCTACGTCCTGGCGGCGAAGGCGGCGGGCGCCAGCGGCGCGATCGTGCCTGACCTGCCCGTCGAGGAGGCCGGCCCGCTGGCCAACGTCTGCCGCCGCGAGGACTTCAGCCTGATCCAGCTCGTCACGCCGACCACGCCCCGCGATCGGGCCAAGTGGATCGCCGCCCGCACCACGGGCTTCCTCTATTACGTCTCGGTGACGGGCATCACCGGGGAGCGGACCGAGCTGCCCCGGGAGATCGTCGACAACGTGGCCTGGCTCCGTACCCAGACCGGACTGCCGATCTGCATCGGCTTCGGCATCAGCCGTCCGGAGCACGTCCGCCTTCTGGCCCCGGTGGCCGACGGCCTGATCGTGGGCTCGGCCCTCGTTCGCCGCATCGCCGAGGCCTCCGAGCGGCCTCGCCGGGAGGTCATCCGCGAGATCGGCGATTACGTGGGGGAGCTGCTGAAGGCGCTGGAGTAAAAGGGATCAGTCTACCGCATTGCACATGCCCTGGGGTTACGAGTTCATGCTCTCAGCCTGATGTTGCCGAAGCACGATCCAAAGAGGAGGACCGCGGCCGACGGATGAGAGACGAAGATCGAGGACGCTGCCGTCTTTATCCCTTATCGCGTCGCACGTCCGCGCCGAGGAGGTTGAGCTTCTCATCCAGGCGTTGATAGCCGCGATCGAGGTGCTGGATCTCGTGGACCAGCGTTTCCCCTTGGGCGGCCAGGCCGGCCAGGACCAGCGCGGCGCTGGCCCGCAGGTCGGAGGCCGTCACCTCGGCGCCGGTCAACTGGTCGACGCCCTGGATGACCGCCGCCGCGTCGCCCAGCTCGATGCGGGCGCCGAGCCGATTCAATTCGGCCGCGTGCAGGAAGCGGCTGCGGAAGACCAGGTCGCGGACCGTGCTGCGGCCCTCGGCCAGCGAGAAGCAGGGCCATCCACTGGGCCTGCACGTCGCTGGGCACCCCGGGATAAGGCTCCGCCGTGATCTCCAGCGCCCGCGGACAACCGGCGGCCGCCAACGTGATCCGATCCTCCTTGACCGCGATGCGGCAACCGGCCTGCCGGAGCTTCTCCAGCACGGCCTCAAGATGGCCCGGGACCGTGCCGGCGACCGTGACCTCGCCCCGCGTAATCGCGGCGGCCAAAAGCAGCGTGGCGGCCTCGATGCGATCGGGAATGACGGTATGGCAACCGCCTGCCAACTGGCGGACGCCGTCGATCTGCAAGGTCGGCGTTCCCAGGCCGTCGATCTTCGCGCCAGGGAGTTGAGGAAGCGGCCCAGGTCGACGATTTCCGGCTCGACGGCCGCTCCGGTGATCGTGGTCCGTCCCTGGGCCAGCACGGCCGCGGAGAGGATGTTGGCGGTGCCGGTGACCGTCGGGCCCCGCGGACCGGCCATCGAGACCGCCGTGCCCACCAGGCGGCCGGCGCGGGCGATCACGTAGCCGTGCTCGATCCGCAGCTCGGCCCCCAGGGCCACCAGGCCCGCCAGGTGCAGATCCACCGGCCGTGGACCGACGTTGCAGCCGCCGGGCAGGGAGACCACGGCCTTGCCTCGCCGGGCCACCAGCGGCCCCAGCACGCAGAAGCTGGCCCGCATCCGCCGCACCAGCTCGTAGTCGGCCCGGACCGGCCGGGTATCGACAGAGCGCAGCACCAGCGCGTCATCCTCCGTCCGCTGAACCTCGACTCCGAGTTGTTCGAGGAGCAGCGAGAGGGTATCCACGTCGGCCAGCCTGGGGACGCCTTCCAACCGCACCGGTCCGTCGGCCAGGATCGCCGCGGCCATCATCGGCAGGGCGGCGTTCTTGGACCCGCTGGCGCGGACCGTGCCGCAAAGCCGTTGACCGCCAAGGATGCGGAAATGAGACATGGCGCTAGCTCCCCCTCTCCCTCCGGGAGAGGGTTGCGGTGAGGGGGACCTGGTGAGAAGCCTCAATCATGGTTAAGAGTGCCCAGCGGTGAGCCTCCAGGCTGAGTCGCCGCCGGTGGGCTTTTCGGCTGGCCGGTGTTGGGCGATTGCCTTTCGAGTGCTACCTCGACTTCCTTTAATGTCGATACATTCCCGCGGTAAAAAATGGTTTGCTCGGTGTAGGCGTTCAGTGGTCCAAGCACAGGTTGATATCCCGGGGCGGATACGTGCAGGTATAGATACCCAGGGACAAACACCTTGGTCCACGTGAGAAAGTAACTTTCGTCGTACGAGATTGCATAGTCATACGAGAGCGAAACTGCACCAGATTGGTTCGTTGTGCTCCCGACCCCCGGTTCCCCGGGAGGAATCTGCATGCTCGGTGCTCCGTTCACCCACTTGGTCAGCAACACGTCCCGGATTCGGACGAAAGCGCCTCGAATGGGCAGGCCCGTAGATGCATCGACGGCGCGTACGATGCAAGGCATTGTCTTTACTCCACACCCGCGCGCTAGGTAGGAGTAACCAACAAACAATGTCCCGAGCGTCAAGAGAATCATGAAAACGCCAACGGCGAAGAAGATCCCGTTTTGGCACCGTTTTCCAGCCACGACCAGCCCCAACCCGGTAAGGCCGCCCGAGACGAGCACGCCAAAGCCGGACCGCCAGGCAACGCAGGAGCAGAACAGGCTCGCCAACGTCATAAAGAGCAGCGCCTGGCCGAGGGTGAACTGCCACCAACCCAAGTCCCGTCCCGGCAAGCGGAGAAGAAATAGCTTCGCGTTCATGTTGCATGGTCCCCTCACCCTAACCCTCTCCCGGAGGGAGAGGGGACGTGGTGCTCGACCCGCACCGCCTGGACCACGCGCGGCAGCCGGGCCAGGTCGTTGAGGGTCGGGCCGAGTTGCAAGCGGGCGTCGGCCGAGACCAGCGACCGCACGGCGTCGTGGATCATGGGACTGATCTCCAACAGCAACTGGCCGCCCGGCAGCAGCCGCGCGGCGGCCTGGGGCAGCAGGGCCTCGATCACCTCGGTGCCCCGCGGTCCGGCAACCAGCGCGGCCCGCGGCTCGTAGTTCCTCACGCTCGGCGGCAGCGCGGCGAACTCCGACTGGCTGACGTAGGGCGGATTGCTGACAACGAAATGGAAGCGGCGATCGGCCGGCAGGGCAGCGAAGAGATCGCTGCGCACCAACTCGATGCGGTCTTGCACGCCATGAGCGGCGGCGTTCTCCCGGGCGATCGCCAGGGCCTCCGCGCTGACGGTCGATGGCCGTCAGCCGGGCCTGGGGCAGGTACTTCGCCACCGAGACGGCGATGATCCCGCTGCCCGTGCCCACGTCGCAGATCGACAACTCCGGCTCGTGGCGCTGCTTGGCCAGGTCCAACAGGGCGATCACCAGGAATTCGGTTTCCGGCCGCGGGATCAGCACCGCAGGGGTGACCCGGAACGAGAGCGAATAAAACTCGCGGTGGCCGACCAGGTAGGCCACCGGGGCGCCCTCCGCGCGGCGGCGGACCAGGTCGCGGAAGGCGGCCCGCGGCTGGTCGCCGGGTACCGCGTCGAAGGCCGTGTAGAGCTCGATCCGCTTGCAGCCGAGGGCCTGGGCCAAGAGCAGCTCGGCGTCGAGGCGCGGGCTGTCGGAGCCGTGCTTGCCGAGGAAGTCGGCGGTCCATTGCAGCAGGCGGCCCACGTTCCAGTCGTCGGTCGAGGGCATGGAACGCGGCTCCTCTATTCGATGGTGCCGAAAGCGGCCCGCTGCTCCTGCCGCTCGTATTCCGTCAAAGCCTCGATTACCGGGGCCAGATTGCCGGCCAGTATGTTGTCGAGCTTGTAGAGCGTGAGATTGATGCGATGGTCGGTCAGTCGGTTCTCGGGGAAGTTGTAGGTGCGGATCCGCTGGCTGCGGTCGCCGGAGCCGATCTTGGTCTTCCGTTCCTGCGCCCGCTTGGCGTGATCGGCGGCCCGCTTCGCCTCGTAGAGCCGGGTCTTCAGCACCCGCAGGGCCTTGGCCAGGTTCTTGTGCTGGCTCTTCTCGTCCTGGCATTGGACCACCAGGCCGCTGGCATAATGGGTCAGGCGGATGGCCGAGGCGGTCTTGTTGACGTGCTGTCCGCCCGGGCCGCTGGCGTGGAAGATGTCCTTGCGGTAGTCGTCGGGCTTGAGATCGATTTCCACGTCTTCCGGCTCGGCCATCACGGCCACGGTGGCGGCGGAAGTGTGGATGCGGCCCTTGGCCTCGGTTTCCGGCACCCGCTGCACGCGATGCCCGCCGCTTTCGTACTGCAACTCGCGGTAGACGCCCTCACCTTCCAGGCCGAGGATCAACTCCTTGAAACCGCCCAGCTCGGTGGCGTTCATGTCGAGCACTTCCACCTTCCAGCCGCGGTCCTCGGCGTAGTGCTTGTACATTTCGTAGAGGTCGCGGGCGAACAGCGCCGCCTCCTCGCCGCCGGTGCCGGCGCGGATCTCCATCACGCAACGGGAACGAGCGGCGTCCTCGCCGCCGACGGTCAGGTCCAAGAGGTCGTTCCAGTACCGCTCGCGCTCCTCTTTCAGTCCGGGCAGCTCGGCCTCGGCCAACTCCCGCATCTCGGGATCGGCGGCGGCGGCCATCTCCATCGCTTCCCGGATCTGGGTGTTCAACTCTTGGAAACGGCGGTACTTCGTGGCCAGCTTGCTGAGCGAACCGTGCTCGCGGTAGATCGCCGACATGCGGGAAGAATCGGCCAGCACCTCGGGATCGGAGAGCAGCTTCTCCAGCTCCTCAAAACGCCGCAGTTTTTCATCAAGTTGTTCGCGCATCGCCCTTCACCAGCCAGTTCCACCGACTGGCACCGCCGCCCGGACCGTAGGTTATGCTTCAGCTTTAGTAGGGTGGGACCAGCTCGCCTTCGCGAGCGCCGGCCCACCGACGCTGCCAACTCTTGGTGGGCCCGCGGCCGCCACGACGGCCTTGTCCCACCCTACCAGCCCGGACAGTTACCCTGGCTCGGACTTCGGCGGGGCCACCGCCTTCTTGCCGCGGTTGAGACTGGCGTAGCCGGCGGCGGCGAACTTGGTCTTGAACTTCTCGATGCGGCCGGCCGTGTCGATGTACTTCAACTTGCCGGTATAGAAAGGGTGGCAGACATTGCAAATATCGACCTTCAACTCGGGCTTGGTGCTACGAGTGACAAAGGTATTGCCGCAACCGCAGGTGACCTTGGTGTCGACGTACTTCGGATGGATTCCCTCTTTCATATCCCGATTCCTTCGCCTGGGCATCAGAGCATCGCCGGCTGGAGGGCGACGCGATCTCAATCATGGAAACTCATAATGGTAGCGGTTTTGCGCGTCTCCCACAAGGCCCCGGCTACCGTCGGGGCTTCTGATCGAAGCCCCATCCCCATCGGGGAGGGGGTCGCGTGAGAGGATCTATGCCAGATTTCGCACCAGGCGAGGTTAATTACCTAAAGAATGACGGCAAGCAACGTTATGTTATGCTAATGCATAACCTACGAGGATTTCTTCCCGCCGGCCGGTGCGGCGGCTGGCAACAGCGATTCGAGCCACCGGGCTCGCAATAGATTGCCCTGGTAGTCGGGGGCCTGGGGATGCATCTCCGTGCGGTAGAGCTCGATCGCCTTTCGCGGCTCCCCAGCGGCCTCGTAGACCCGGCCCAAATTGTACACCGCTCCCCGGGTCCAAAAGTTCCCCGGCCCCGGCATGGCTCTCAAGGTTCGGTTCTTGAAGTAGTCCTCGGCCGAAGGCTGATTGTCCTGAGCCGCCGCGACCAACCCCAACCAGTAGCTGGCGTCGAGCTTGGCCCAGAGGTACGTCGCCAGGATTTCCTTGCTCGGGGCGGTGCGCAAACCGTACTGCGAGATCCTTGCAAGCTGATAGTATTCGACCGCATTGGGAGAGCCGGTCAAGCGACCCTTCAAGTGATAGATCCGGCCTTTCCAGAGCGCAGCGACCGGACCGTTGCTGCGCCCGCGGGAATCGGCCTCGGGGTCGTCGGTCTCTCTTTTCCTTTGCGACGCCACGGGACTGGGGAACTCCGCCATAAAGGGGCGGAACAGCATCATGTTCTGCCATGCGGCACGGACTTCCCGATTCTGCATCTCCTCCAGGATCGTCATGTAGGGCACCTGCCAGAGCCGAACGTCGGCCACGTGCCCACACTTCCTGAACAACCGGGCCTGGGAGCAGGGATCGGCAGTGATCCTCAATTGGTCCGCCCCCACCAACCGCGATTCCAGCAGTTTCATCCGCCGCGAGAGCGAGGCGGGCGAGGCCTCCAACAGGATCGTCACCTTCTCTAACTGCGACGACTTCAACGGATAGGGCAATTCCTGGCTGGCGTCCAACTGCCGCAACAGGCTGTCGTCCGCGATCACCTCCGCCAGCGTCGCCGGACGGATATCGAGCTGCCCGCGCGCATCCCGCCTGATCCCCTTGGGACCGGGAATCGGCAGGCCCAGGCCCAGATCGAAGAGGTAGAGCTGGCCCTTGTGCAACACCACCACCAGGCCGGGAAGAACCCGTGACGCCTCGGGGTCTCTGGGGTCGCCCACCGCCAGCGCGGCCGCATCCAGTCGTTGTTGCCTGGCCAGCAGGAGAAAGACCCAGGAGCGATCCACGGCGGTCCCCCGCCCCAAAAGCAGCGTCTCCCAAGGCCGCTGAATGGCCACCCGCAGAGGCCCCGCCGCCGCCTCGCGCTCGGGCTCGAGTTGGACGTTGCGGACCGTCCAATCCAACAGCCGCCTGGCCTGTTCCAAGGGGTCGAAGCTGTTGCCCCGGGCCCAGCGGGAGAGGTCGCGCAGCCAGATCTCCTCTTGCAGCGTCCAGCCGTCGCCCGGCGGCGACTCCAGCCGAAACTCCAGCGTGTCCAATGCCTTGACGACCGCCAACTCCCGCAACGGCGCCGGCAGCGTCTGGAGCATGGGGTCCGGCTTCCAGCCCGTGGGCGGCTTCTGGTGGCTCGCCCAGCGATTCAGCCGGTCCAGAGCGGGCTTGAGCATCTCGCTGCCGTTGTAGTCCTCCAGTTGGTTGAGGTTGCCAACGGCGATCTGGAACAATTCGTCATCGTGGGCCGCACTGGATTCGGCCTCAGCCTGGGCGGCCGAATCCTCCGGGACCGCCGCCGGCCGGCAGCCACCAGCGGCGATCAGCGCCAGCAAAGCGAACCCCGATAGTAGCAGGCACACGCCGTGTGCCGCCCGCCACGGCACACGGCGTGTGCCTACTACAAAACACGGCACACGGAGTGTGCCTACTAGAGAGAAGAACGACTTGTTCACGAAAGGTTCTCCACGGTTTTGCGTAGGTTGACCAGCCGGGCCAAAAGCGGTCCGAAGGCGTCCAGCGGGACCATGTTGGGCCCGTCGCTGGGGGCCGTGTCAGGGCTGGGATGCGTCTCGAAGAAGAGGCCATCGACCCCCAAGGCGGTTGCCGCCCGAGCCAACGGCTCGATCATCTCCCGATGGCCGCCGGTGGCCGCGCCCAGTCCACCGGGCTCCTGCACGCTGTGCGTGGCGTCGAAGACCACCGGCAGGCCCAGGGCCTGCATTTGTGGGATGGCCCGCATGTCGTTCACCAGCCGCCCATAGCCGAAGAACGTGCCTCGCTCGCCCAAGAGGATGTTGCGGCAGCCGGCCGCCTGGAGTTTGCCCACCACGTACTTCATGTCCCAAGGGGCCATGAACTGGCCCTTCTTCACGTGTACCGCCCGGTGCGTGCCGGCCGCCGCCGCCAGCAGATCCGTCTGCCGGGCGAGGAAGGCCGGGATTTGCAGCAACTCGCAAACCTCGCCGGCAGGGGCCGCCTGGTCGGGCTGGTGGATGTCGGTAGTCACCGGCAGGCCGGTCGACTCGCGGACCTTCAGCAGCATCGCCAGGCCCCGCTCCAACCCCGGGCCGCGGTAGGATTCGATGCTCGTGCGGTTCGCCTTGTCGAACGAGGCCTTGAAGACCAGTTGGATCGGCAAGTCCGAGGCGATCTCCCGCAGCCGCCGGGCGATCAGTAGCGTCGAAGCCTCGTCCTCCAGCACACAGGGACCGGCAATCACCAGCAACGGCTGGCCCGGACCACAGCGATAGGGTCCGATGGAAACGGGCTCTGGTCTAGCAGCCTCAGACATCGTAACGTTCTTCTCTCCAGTTCGTCGCGTAGCGACGTTATGATGGTAGCCGTGGGTTTCAACCCACGGTTTGCGATGCCCCCATGTTTCCGTTCGTCGCGTAGCGACGATTCATGCGTCGCTACGCGACGCAAAACGGTCGTTGGACGATATTTTCCGTGGGTTAAAACCCACGGCTACCATCGCATCGTCGCTACGCGACGTGGACCGCATCCAAGCTGACCACTTGTAGCCAACGTCCTCCTCTGGCGTCAACTATCGTTACGCTCTTTACAAAGTCTCGTGGCCTACGCCGGCACGATCAGCGTTACCCGGCCAGGCAGGACCTCGATCTCGACGGGCAGCATTCCACCGGGATCGCCGTCCAACTGGTAGGCCACCTCTTCGTCGGCCGTGACCCGCAGCCGACGCGCCCGGCAGCAGACACAGTCACTTAGCCCTCGATGGCAGCCCATCTGGGCCGCGGCCAGATAGCGAAATCCGTGCCACAGCGACCCCCGGCGGAAGGTGCAAACGTCGACCAGACCGTCCGTCGCGTCCGCTGCGGGGGCCAACGGCAGCCCCCATCCATAACGCGGGATGTTGAACGCCAGCGCCCAACAGGCCCTCAGGGGCGACGGCGTCGGTGAGGGGCCTCCTTCCAGCGGCCCCTCCCAATCTATCTGCATCTGCGGATAGCGGTAAGTACGCAGGGAATCGGCGATTGGTTTGAGATAACTCCAATAGCTGATATGCCCGCCGGCCGGATTCTGACGGCGACGTTCATGCACCCGCCGAACGACGTCAGCGTCCAACCCGCAACTGACCATCACCAAGAACAGCCGGCCCGAGGCCCGCCCGGCATCGAGGCGAACCGCTTTCCCCCCAACGACAGTGGCCGCCACTCGTTCAGGGAGATGGGAAAGCCGGAAATGCTTGGAGATGAGATTGGCCGTGCCAGCAGGCAAGAGAGTGATGGGAACCCCCGGATCGGTGCGATTGACCAGTTCCGCAGCCGTGCCGTCGCCTCCGATGCCGACGATGGCTTTCAGTCGTCCGGCGGCGTGCCACTGGTTCGCCCGTCGGGCCACGTGGTCCAAGTCGGTGGAAACCTCGGGGACAAGTCGCCTGGCTCGCAGCAGGTCGGCAAGCCGGCCGGATAGGTAGTCCGACGACCTGCTGCCGGCCTGAGGGTTTACAGAAATCAGCACCTGATCGGCGTTGGACGAAGCAGTCGCATCGGCCATGCTGGAAGTCTCGTCTGGCGTGCGGGCGCGTCGAGAAATAACCCGTGGAATCCACTCTTGTGGTGCGGGCGTCCCGCCTGCATTTTCCAGGGCAGGCGAGACGCCTGCACCACAAAACAACGGGCGCCTGCCGCCGGCAGAACGCGACACGTGTTGCAGAACGCTACGTCGGCGGCAGGGCCGTCGCCCACGCGCCGCAACTCGTCGCCATCCGCCGCTTATTGCCGTAACATGGAAATCTTAATGCAGTTACGATTTCAAGACCAGGCAGACTCGAAATTTTGTTGCCGCGGCACATGGCGTGCGTAATTCGGAGTGCCGACTTTCGCCAGTCGTCAGGAGAACCACCGCCTAAAGGCGGTACTACGAACCTTTTTGTTGAGCTGGCCCGTGGGGCCTCGGGCGGAGTTTGGCTGGACGGTTAACTTGCCCTTGCTGTTCAGCCTTGCCACGGTGGAGTGGCTCGCCCGAGGCCCCCATTTTTTTGCGCTGCCGTACTCCTCACGCTCCGCGTGAGGCAGAACCTCACGCGGAGCGTGAGGAGTACAAGAGCGGCCATTGCGGCGTCAGTGAGCCGCTTGGTACAATGTGTCCCCAACCCGGCAGCGCCGTCCTCGCCAGCGGCCTGCACGTGCAACTGGTTGAAAGTTTGCCCCAAGGCCGGCCCCGTGTCCGCCGATCCTAAAGCTCGCCGCCCCTTTCAGTACAGCCTCGGGACGTTCCTCATTGCCACGTCCGTCGCCGGCGTTTCCCTGGGGCTGCTCGGGCGGCTCTTCCTGCGCGATCCGGAAATTTGCCTGCGGATTGTGACGCTGCTCTCTACGATCGGCCCGTTTCTTCTGGCCGTCGGCACGATCCTCTGGATCGGACTCCGCGGCCGGCGATGGGGGCTGACCTCCTGGGGCGTTTTGCTGCTGCTGACGCCCGTGATCGGCATCGGGGCGAGCTACGCCGCATACCGCTTCATGGGCCCGGGACCCGGCGGCCTCGGCCTGCTGAGCAGCCAGCAACTGCTCCAGCAGCGACTCCCCAACCAAGTCGACGCGCCCTGGGTTTGGAACGAGTTGGAGTCTCGCCTGCAGGCCAAGTCCCTGTCGCAGAAAGACGCCGACGACGCGGTGAAGATCCTCATTGCCCACATGACCACGACGCGGCCCAATGGCTGGGACCAGCCGCTGCATTGGCAGGATCAGTTCCTCAGCAAGGCGAGGCAAGCCGGCATGATCTCCCCGCCCCTCTTGCTCGGCCTTTGCGACGCTTTCTACGGCCCCAAGCCGATCATCGAGCCGCTGCGCCGGCTGCGCGAGGGCAAGAACGATCTTCGAAATCGGCATCCGCTACGGCAGCCCTTGGATCAGCCAGTCCGGGCTCGGCGTGGAACTGCTCTGGCAGGTCGAGCGGGTGCTGCTGGACGGCAAGCCGACCGAGGCCCCGCAGCCGGAGGCCGGCCATGCCATGCCCGACTCTAGATTCAGCGGGCATTGGCAGGGCTCCCGCCCGGTCACCGTGAAGGCCGGAGACCACCAGGTTGTCGTCGAGGTCCAGTGCGCCTATGTCGACCAGCACAAGCTGATCGGCCTGAATGCCGGCGACCTGCCGGTAGACCGCTGGCCCGAGGCCCTCAAGCGCTGGAAACAATCGGTCTCGGCCCCGCTGAAAGTTTACCCTGTCGGCAAGCCAATAGTCTCGCTGGTCAGGGACCCCGGCCAGTCGCCCGGCCCGGACGGCGGTATCACGATTGACCGTCTTGTCGTGCAGGCCGACCGCGACGGCAAGAAGAAGATCATTCTCAAGGTCGACTTCACGCCCGGGCCTTCGCCTTCGCTCCCGTTCACTTCGGGGCCTTCGCTGCCGCTGAGTTACGATGTGTCTGTGGCCATCGACGGACGACCCGGCAGCCTCAACCTCGGTCCCTTGTGGATCGTTCGCAGTGCGAACGGTTCCACCCAGAGCGGCGGTCAACTGGAGGGGCGTATCGACCGGTTCGATCCCTCGATCCTCGCCGCCGACATTATTCTCACGCCCAACCCCGCCCACGTCGAGCAGATGCCCGAAGTCTCGAAGATTTGGGGCAAGAAGGTCATCCTCCGCGGGATTCCGCTGGAGCGCTTGGATCTGAAGGTGAAGGCAGCCCCGTAGGTTACGCTGCAGAACCAGTTTCCAAACCCCGGGGAGCCGCCGTCGGGCAGGAATGCCCAACCTACAGCGGCCGTAGGATGGGCATTCTTGCCCGTCGCCACGCTCCAGTTTGGAAACAGCTTCTTAGCATAACCTCCCGGCTACCTCGGCCTCAGACCGCGCCTAAGACGGACGCGGCGCCCGCCGCGGCCTGCGCACCTTCCAAAGCGACGGGCGCAGGGCCCGAGGTCTTCAGCTCCGCACGCAGCACGGACATTTCCCGGGGCGCTTGGATGCCCAGGCTGATCTGGTTGCCCCGGATCCTCAGGACCGTGAGCGTGATCTGGCCGCCATCGATGACAATGCTCTCGTTTTCCTTGCGAGTCAGAACGAGCATGATGAGTCCTCCCTAACAAACGGCCGCTCAACAAACGGCGACCTCGGTTTCCACAACGCAGAGTTGCACTTCAGGGAACCGCGCCTCATATTGGGCGAGGAGTTCGGCCAGAATCTCTCCGATCGGCTGTGGCTCCCCTCCACGGTCCTCCCGCCGGTCGAAGTCCTCCTCGAAAACGCTGATGCGGTTTTCCATAATTCATGCCTCCTTAGTGAACGACATTGATTCTAACGTATACTGTACGTATGTCAACTGCCAGGGGTTCAGAAAAAAGGTTTAGTCCCAAGAATGGTGAGCCGGAGAAAGATAGATAAGATGGTAGAGTGGGTCGAGCGGAGCGAGACCCGCCGCCGGTCAAAAATGGCCCGCGCATTCTTCAGATAGCCGAAAGACGTAACACTAATCCTCGCTAATCTTCGCTAATTCCCCATATTAGCGTCGATCAGTTTCAGTTAGTGTTCCCGTTAGCCGCTTCTTTCCCAAGACATACTGCGGCCCATGCAGACCGAGAATCAGCACCCTCAAGCCGCTTTCCGCGCGACGGGGACCGCCCTGCTGCTGGTCGACGTGATCAACGACCTGGAGTTTCCCGGCGGCGAGGAGTTGCTCGAGCCGGCCCGGCTGGTGGCCGGGCGGATTGCCGCGCTGAAGCGGCATCTCAAAAGCCAGGGGATTCCCGCCATCTACGTCAGCGAGGCCGCAACCCGCTGGGTGCCCAGCTTCAGTCGCCAGGTGGAGCACTGCCTGGCTGCCGGCATTCGTGGCCGGCCCGTGGTGGAAACGCTCCGCCCGGACGCAGCCGACTACTTCGTCCTCCTGCCGCAGCATTCTCCCTGCCTGCTTTCCAAGCTGGACACGCTCTTCGAGACCCTGCGGCTGAAGACGCTGATCGTCACCGGCATTGCCGCCAGCGTGCAGGCTCGGCTGGCCGCCAACGACGTCTACCTGAGTGGTTTCCGTTTCCTGATCCCCGGCGACTGCCTGGCCTCGCGGACCGACGGCCACACCCGCAGCGTGCTGGAATATCTCCGCGTGATGATGGGCGCGGAAGTGGTGGGATCGTCGGACTTGATGGAAGCTTTCTCGGCCGACTTTTGAGCTACGGGAAAGGTAATCACCCCTCCAGAAAAGCCAATCACGAAAACCCGAAAGAGCGAAAATCCGAAAGAAGAAAGAAAGAGTGGGGGAGTAAGATCCCTAGACGACGAGGCGTTTTACGACAGGCGAGGTAGAGTTGAAATTCATGAGCAGCCCCTTCCCATTTCGGGCTTTCGTCCTTTCGGGGTTTCGTGATTCTCTTCGCTTGCTTCCCTCGCGTTACCCTGGAATCTTGCCCCCTGGAGGTCTTTTTAGCCTACGTCGCCCATCTCCAGCACTTTCCCGTAACGGTTCATCACCATGCGACGAAGCAGGGCGTATTGCGGTTGGGCCAGTTCGGGGTCGGCGGCAATCAGCTCCCGGGCGTCGCGGCGGGCTTCCTCCAACTCGGCCGTGTCCCGCAGCAGGTCGGCCGCGCGGAACGGGGGCAGGCCGTGCTGTCTGGTGCCGAGAAGCTCGCCGGGGCCGCGAAGCGAAAAATCGACCTCCGCGAGCTGAAAGCCGTCGCTGGTGGAGACGAAAGCCTCCAGCCGCCGGCGGGATTCCTCGTTGCCGGCGTCGGCGAAGACCGTGCAGTAGCCGGGAAACTTGCCCCGGCTGATCCGGCCGCGAAGCTGGTGGAGCTGGGCCAGGCCGAACCGCTGGCCGGCTTCGATGGTCATCAGCGTCGCGTTGGGCACGTCGACGCCCACCTCGACCACCGACGTGCAGACCAACACCTGGATCTCGCCGCGGCGGAAGCGGTCCATCACGGCGTCCTTTTCCTCGGGCTCCATGCGGCCGTGGATCAGGCCCAGGCGGAAGGCCTCCAGCGGCCCGTTGGCCAGGGCCTCGTAGCTCGCCTCCAGGCTGGCCACGTCCTGCTGGCCGGAGTCCTCGACCAGCGGCGTGACCACGTAGCCTTGCCGTCCCTGGCGGAGCTTGCCGGCGAAGAATTCCCACCAGCGATCGCGCCGCTCCTCGTCGGCCAGGTAGGTGTGGACCTGCTGACGGCCGGGCGGACTGTCGCGGATGGTGGAGACCTCCAGGTCGCCGAAGAGCGTCATGGTGACCGTGCGGGGAATGGGCGTGGCGGTCATTACCAGGTAGTGCGGGGCCGCGCCGGCCTGTTTCAACAGGGCCCGCTGGCGGACGCCGAACTTGTGCTGCTCGTCGATCACCACCAGGCCCAGGCGGCGGAAATGGACGTCTTCCTGCAGGATCGCCTGCGTGCCCACGACCAGGTCGACCTGGCCGGCCGCAATCGCCAGCAACGTCGCGTCGCGCTGGCGGGCCGGCAGACCGCCGGTCAACTGCGCCCGGCGGACCTGGCTTTGGGCCAAGAGCCGTTGGAGCGTCTGGACGTGCTGCCGGGCCAGTACCTCGGTGGGCGCCATCAGCACCGCCTGGTAGCCGTGGGCCACGACCAAGAGCATGGCGTACACGGCCACGATCGTCTTCCCGCTGCCCACGTCCCCCTGGAGCAGGCGGTTCATCGGCGGCGGCGAGGCCAGGTCGGCCGCGATCTCGGCGATCGCCTGCTCCTGCCCGGCGGTCAGCTCGAAGGGGAACAAGCGGCGGATGCGGGCGTCGATGCGGGCGTCGGCCTCCATTCTCGGGGCCTCGACCGACGAAAGCTGCTGCCTCCGCTTCATCGCCAGGGCCAACTGCAAAACGAACAGCTCCTGGTAGACGAACCGCCGCCGCGCCTGCCGCAGTTCTTCTTCGCTGGCCGGGAAGTGCAGCCGCGGCAGCGCCTGGCGGATCGGCCACAGCCGGTGCGCCGCGAGGAAATCCGGCGGCAAGACCTCGTCCAGGCAGGGGCAGTAGCCGTCCAGCGCGGCCCGCATGGTCCGCCGCAGCTCCCACTGGTGCAGCCCCTCGGTGAGCGGATAGACGGGCAGCAGTCCCGGCGAGGGCTCCTCTTCTTCTTCGCTGAGCGTCATCACGCGGGGATGGGCCATCTCCCAAACCAGGCCATTGCGTTTCGGCTTGCCGGAAACGACCACCTTTTGCCCCAAGGCGAGCTTCTCCCGCATGAAGGGCTGATTGAACCAGATCGCCCGCAGGTAGTCGCCACCCGCACGGACCAGCACGCCCAGCACGCAGCGGCCGGCTCCCGTGTTCCGCAGGTCGATGTCCTCGATCTCGCCGCGAACGCTTTGCAGCGAGCCTTCCTCGAGCTCACGGACGGCCCGCTGCGTCGTCAGGTCCTCATAGTCGCGGGGAAAGAAGAACAACAGGTCCTTGGCGGCGTGCAGGCCGAGTTTCTCGAACAACTCCGCCCGGTGAGGTCCGACCCCGGGGAGGAATTGCACGGGCGTTGCCAACTGCTGGGCGGGCGATTTTTCCTCAGGCGTGCTCATGCGGCGTATTGTACACCTAGAGAGTGGTCAGTGGTCAGTGGCCGGTGGCTAGTAGGAGAAGGGGAAAAGAGGAGAAGAGGAGAGGGGGAGAAGCGGAGAGGAGGAGAAGAGGAGAAGAGGAGACGCAGGGTTTTCCTGCGTCCTCCGTGTCCCCCGTGTCCCCGTATCTCCCCTTCTCCTCTTCTCCCCTTCCCCTCTTCTCCTCGTCCCCCTGCCGCCGCGTCCTTTTCACTGGCAGGGCCCGGCTGGCCCGCTATACTGAGCGTCGTGCTCTCCGAACCCCCTGCCCGGATCGATCTGTCATGGCACCGACGAACCCCACGCGCAAACGCGGCGACACGCCTTGCGAGGTGCAGCTCTTCACCGACGGCGGGTGCAGCGGCAACCCCGGACCGGGCGGCTGGGCCTTCATCCTGCGTCACCCGACCTCGGGGAAGGTGCTGGAACGCAGCGGGGCCGAACGCGAAACGACCAACAACCGCATGGAGCTGCAGGCCGTCGTCGAGGGACTCTCAGCGCTGAAGCGGCCGACCTGCGTGGAGCTGATCTCGGACAGCGTCTACGTCGGCAAGGGTCTGACCGAATGGCTGCCCAAGTGGAAGGCCAACGGCTGGCGCCGCAGGGAGCGCGACCGCTGGGTGCCCGTCAAGAACGAGGATCTCTGGCGCGAGCTCGACGCCCTGCTGGGCCGACACCGGCTTCGTTTCACCCACATCCGCGGCCACAGCGGCCATGCCGAGAACGAGCGCTGCGACACGTTGGCCGTGGCGGCGTACCAGAAATACCTGAGCTAGGTCTTGGGTCTTAGAAACGCTCAAAAGACCAAATGTTTATCCACTCCGCTCGAGTTCGTCGCGTAGCGACGTCATGGCGGTAGCCGTGGGTTTTAACCCACGGATCGGATCCCGTGATATTACCCCCCGTCGCGTAGCGACGGTTGAAAAGAAGTCGCGTGCCATAGGGCAACCAGGCCATTTCAATCGTCGCTACGCGACGAACGGAAGGGTGGGGCCATACGTTCCGTGGGTTAAAACCCACGGCTACCGTCGCATCGTCGCTACGCGACGTGGACTTACCGATCCCTTGAGTCAAATGGATAACCATTAAGACCTAAGACCTCTCCCCGGAAGGCGAGGCGCCGGCGGCCGGCAGCGGATCGCGGGGGAGGTCGGCCCGGGGCTTGCCGAACTCCTCGAAACTGGAGACCAAGGGGGAGTCCAACCGCGGCTGGCGCTCCAGCCGCCAGGGCAGGCGGACGGTGAACGTGCTGCCGGTGCCCAGCTCGCTTTCCACGGAGACTCCGCCTTCCAGGAGCTTGCAGATCTCCTTGACGATCGACAGCCCCAGGCCGGTGCCGGAGTATTCGCGGGTCATGGCGTCGCCGCCGGGCATGGCGGTGCGGCCCTGGCGGAACTTCTCGAAGATCGACTGCTGGTCCTCTTCGGCGATGCCCACGCCCGTGTCGATCACCCGCAACAGCAGCTCGCCCCGGCTGGCGCGCTCGGCGGCGACCTTGATGCGGCCGCCCTCGGGCGTGAACTTGATGGCGTTGGACAGCAGGTTGTTGAGCACCTGCTGCACGCGGGCCTGGTCCTGGTGCATCGGCGGCAAGTCGGGCTGGACTTCCATCTCCAGGTCGATGTTCTTCTTTTCCGTCAGCGGCCGGGCCATGTCGCACTGGGCGCCGATCACCTGGGCGATGGCGAAGTCGGTCAGCCGGATCTCCATCTTGCCGCTCTCGATCTTGGCCAGGTCGAGAATGTTGTTGATCATGTCCAGGAGCATCCGGCCCGACTTCTGGATGTTCTGCACGTAGCGTTTCTGTTTCTCGTCCAACGAGGCGATCGCGCCCAGCACGTCGCTGAAGCCGAGGATGCTGTTCAGGGGGGTGCGGAGCTCGTGGCTCATGGTGGCGAGGAAGTCGCTTTTGATGCGGTTCATCTCGTAGAGCTGCATGTTGACCTGGGCCAGCTCGTCGACCTTGCTGTCCAGGCTGGTATTGACCTGGCGGAGCTCGTCCTGGATGGTGACCAGGTGGCGCAACATGCGGTTGAAGGCCACGGCGAGGGTCTCGAACTCGTCGCCCGTGTGGATCTCGGCCCGCTGGGAGATGTTGCCGTGGCTGATCGCGTCGCTCACCTGCCGCAGATGGCGCAGCGGATGGATGATGACGTAGCGGATGACGACGTAAAAGGCGACCAGGGCCAGAAAGCCGGTGATGATCGCCACGGCCAGGAGCAGGCCCCAGTACTTGTTGACGGCGGCCTGCGTGCGGCCGTTGGGAATGCTCAACTGGAGCACGGCGAGCAGGTCGCCGACCTCCAGGCGCGGCGGCGAGGGCATGCCCGGATCGCCGGTGGCCAAAACGGCGTCGTAACCCCAGGGACCCACCGTGCGGTGGCAATCCAAACAGAGCCGTTTCACCCGCACCGGCTCGTAATATTGGTACTCTTCACCGTCGCCGACGAGGCGATCCTTTTCCTCGTCCTCGCCGCCCTGCGGCGCGTTCTGGAGATAGTCGTTGAGCAGGTCACGTTCGAATTTGTCATTGGGAAGACGGCTCGGGTCTTTGCGGTTCACGGGGTCGTCCGGCCGCCCGATGAATCGCCATTTGAACTTTCGATCGATGAGGTCTTGGGTCAGGCTGTCGACGAAATCCTCCCATTTCTGCGTCGCATTCTTGTCCTGCATGTAGTGAGTCACCAGCAGCACCTGGTGGGCCAGCAGCTTCCCGGTGATCGGGTTCTGCTGCTTGACCACCTTGGCGGTCACCCGCCAATACATGAGGAAGCTGGCGGTGATCACCACCGCCAGGAAGAGACCGAACAACAGCAAGCACTTCAGCTCGAGGCTGCTGGCACCGAGAACGCGATTGAGGGAACGTTTCGGCATGCGCGGCGTGAGTAGAACAGGACGACCCTAACTTGCACATTCTACGGCCTTTGCGACCCTGCCGCCAGAGGGAAACGGCGGTGCGATCCCCCCAAATCGTTGGGTCGCAGGCACGGTAGGGTGGGACAAGGCCGCCTTGCGGCCGCCGGCCCACCAGCAGCGGCCGATGTACTCCTCACGCTCCGCGTGAGGGTGTCCGGCCGAACCTCACGCGGAGCGTGAGGAGTACGGGAGCAAGACTGGTGGGCCGGCGCTCGCTTAGGCGAGCTTGTCCCACCCTACAGCTTGTCCCAACCTACAGCTACAGCATGTCCAGCGGATCGATGTCCACGATCCATTGCACGTGCTCCGGCGGCTTCAGATCGGTCGTCGCCAGGCGGATGGCCGCGCGGAGCTTTTCGCCGTCGGGGCCCTGGATTTGGATCTGGAAACGGTACAGGCCGCGAAGTTTGCTGACCGGGGCCGGGGCCGGACCGAGCACCCGGGCCTGGGCCTGTTGCTCTGCCAGCGCCGCTGTCAGCCGCCCGGCCAGGTGGCCGGCGAACTGGCAGGCCACCTGCTCCACCCGTCCTCGCACGACCAGCCGGGCCATCTCGGCAAAGGGTGGGTAGGAGAGCATCTCGCGCAAGCGGCAGCTCCCCCGCCGCGAAAGCGGCGTAGTCGTGGTGCGCGGCGGCCACGATTGCCGGATGATCCGGGTTGAAGGTCTGCACCAGCACCCGGCCGCCTTGGTCGCCCCGGCCCGTGCGGCCGGCCACCTGCGTGACCAGGTGGAAGGTCCGCTCGGCGGCACGGAAGTCGGGCAGGTGCAGCGCGGTGTCGGCATTGATCACGCCGACCAAGGTCACATTGGGGAAGTCCAGTCCCTTGGCGATCATCTGCGTGCCCAGCAGGACCTGCACCTCGCCGCTGCGGAAGGCGTCCAGGGCCTTCTGGTGGCTGCCGGGGCCTTGCATGGTGTCGCTGTCCATCCGCAGTACGCCGACGCCGGGGAAGCGGGCGCGGACCTCGGCCTCCAGCCGCTGCGTGCCCAGGCCGCGGTAGTAGATGCCCCGGAAGCTGCACTGGGGACATTGGGTTGGGGCCGGCACCTGGTAGTCGCAGTAGTGGCAGAGGGCGATCTCTTGCGTGCGGTGGTGCGTCAGCGCGATGTCGCAATGGGGACACTTGACCACGGCCCCGCAGGCCGGGCACTGGATGTGGGTGGAGAAACCGCGGCGGTTCAGCAGCAAGATCACCTGGCCGCCCTCGCCCAGCGCTTGGTGCATCGCCGTGTGCAGGTGGCGGCTGATCGAGCCGCGAGAGCTGCGCGAGTGCTCGTCGTTTCGCAGGTCGATGGTGCCCACCGCCGGCATCGGGCGGCCGAGCACGCGGCGGGGCATCGCCACCAGTCGATAGCGGCCCGACACGGCCCGCTGCCAGCTCTCCAGCGAGGGCGTGGCCGAGCCCAGCACCAGCGGCACCTGCTGGATTTCGCAGCGGGCCAAGGCCACGTCGCGGGCGTGGTAGCGCGGCGCGGTCTCCTGCTTGAAAGTCGACTCGTGCTCCTCATCCAAGATCACCAGGCCCAGGTGCGGCACCGGGGCGAAGATCGCACTGCGAGCGCCCACGACCACCTGCACCTGGCCGTCGGCAATCCGCTGCCACTGCCAATGCCGTTCGGCGTCGCTTAAGTGGCTGTGCAGCACGGCCACCCGTTGGAACCGCGCGGAACCGCTCCAGGGTCTGCGGCGTGAGGCTGATTTCCGGGACCAGCACGATCGCCGGCCGGCCGAAACGGACCACCTCCTCGATGGCTTGGATGTAGACTTCCGTCTTGCCGCTGCCGGTAACCCCGTGGATCAAGACGGTCTGCTGCCGCCGGCCGTGCAGGGCCTCGAGGATCGCCTGGAGGGCCGCCTGCTGGTCGTCGTTGAGCACCCACCGCTGCGCCTGCGGGGCGGCCGATTCCTCGGCCCGCCGTTGATGGAGCCGTTCGGTCCGGGCGACGATCAGCCCCTTCTGCCGCAAGGCAGCAATCGGGGCCTGCGTGACTTTGGCCACCCGGGCCAGCTCCGCGGCGGTCATCGGCTCCGCCGCCGCCAGCAGAGCATCGAGCACTTGGCGCTGCTTCGCCGACAGGGCCGACTTTTCCAGCCGTTGGGCCAGATCGGACGCGGCGGCCAGGACAGTGACCATGCGGGTACCCGCGCGGCCGCGGACACCTGCCGGCACCACGGCTTCCAAGACCTGCCCCCAGGGGCAGAGGTAGTGCTCGGCGATCCAGCGGGTGAGCCGGAGCATCGCCGGGTTGAGCAGGCTGCGGGGATCGACCAGGCCCGCCAGCTCCTTCAGCGGCCGGCGTCCCACCGGCTTGGTTTCCATGGCCACGAGGTAGCCCGTCAGCGGCCGGTTTCCGCGCCCAGCGGCGCGCGGACCCGGGCGCCTGCTTCAAGCATCTCGGCCAACCGGTTGGGGACCAGGTAGTCGAAGGATCCCTCCGGCCCTTCCGCGAAGACGACCGACGCCACCAGGCGACTTTCCTGGTCGTCCTTTTCCCAGGGCTCGGGTTGGCGGTCGAAGAGGATTCGCTGTTGGTCGGACATGGGGTGAGGGCTCGGGTTCGCGGGTCAACCAGGCAATAACTGTCCAGAAATTGTAGGGTGGGACAAGGCCGCCATCGCGGCCGCCGGCCCACCGAGGGTAGAATTGGTGGGCCGGCGCTCGCCTGCGCGAGCTTGTCCCACCCTACTCGTTGTCAACGTGTCGCTTAGGTTATGCTTTAGCATAACACGTTGGCCTAGAGAACGTTGCGAACCCCAACCCTGAACATGCGCCTGGGATTGCTCGGAGGAACCTTCGACCCGGTCCACTTGGGACATCTGCTCCTGGCGGAGTGCTGCCGGGAACAGTTGCGATTGGATCGGGTGCTGTTCCTTCCGGCAGCCGTGCCGCCCCATAAACGCGATCGCCAACTTACGCCCGCGCCCCAGCGGATCGAGATGCTGGAACTGGCGATCGCCGGCCAGGAACGATTTGCGGTGAGCCGCTTGGAGATCGATCGCGGGGGAGTGAGCTACACCGTCGATACGCTTCGCCATTTCGGTCGGGAGGATCCCGAAGGGGAACGGTTCTTGCTGCTGGGCGCCGACATGCTCCATGATTTGCCCCACTGGCATGAGGCGGAGAACGTCTGTCAGTTGGCCGTCGTCGCCGCCGTCCGCAGGGCGGAGACCCAGGATCTGGATTTCACCGTTCTGGCCGCCGTGGCGTCCCCGGAACGCATCGAGCTTTTCGACGGCACCAAATCGAAATGCCGGCGATCGGGCTTTGCAGCACGGGGATCCGCCGCCGCGTGGCCGCCGGGCGGAGCATCCGCTACCAGACGCCCCGGGCCGTGGAAAAGTACATCGAAACCCACGGCCTCTACCGTCTCCAAGGAGCGACCGATCAATAAATCGGGGAACATCCGTAGGACGGATTGCTAATCCGTCCCCGATTTCCGGACGGATTGCCAATCCCTCTCCGATTTCCGGACGGATTGCCAATCCCTCTCCGATTTCCGGACGGATTGCCAATCCCTCTCCGATTTCCGGACGGATTGCCAATCCCTCTCCGATTTCCGGACGGATTGGCAATCCGTCCTACGGACCTTGCAACGGCCCGCAGATCCCGTTATTTTTGCGTTAGGCGTCCTCTTCCAGCCTCATTGAATCACCAGCAATGCCGCCAGGGGCATGAGAAAATCGAGAAGCAACATGAGCAACCGCCTCGGGCTGATCAACGACTACTTGGCGGAAACCGCCCGCCTGCTGGAGAAGCTCGACCGGACCAGCATCGATCAGGCCGTGACGATCCTGCTGGACTGCTATCAGAACCAGGGCCGGGTCTTCACCATGGGCAACGGCGGCTCGGCCTCCGCCGCGCAGCACTTCGCCTCCGACTTGTCCAAGTACGTGGTTTCACACCACGGCGTGCCCTTCGACGCCCGCTGTCTGACCGACAACGTCGCGCTCTACACGGCCTGGGCCAACGATGCCCCGCGGCAGGACGTCTTCGTCAACCAGGTCCGTGGCCTGCTCAAGCCGGGCGACGCGGTGATCGCCATTTCCGTCCACGGCGGCTCGGGCTTCTTGGCCGATCTGGTCAACGGCGTCCGCTATGCCAACCGCATGGGCGCCCGCACGATCTCCATCGTGGGCTTCGACGGCGGCCTGCTGAAAACGGAATCGACCTGCGCGATCCTCGTGCCCGTCGAGTCCACGCCCCAGACCGAAGGCATGCAAGCCGTGATCCAGCACGTGATCTTGCACCTGATCCGCGAGGAATTGGCCGACCGCCGTTCGTAGTCCGGCCTTGAGGCGGTCTTGCCGCGGATTTCCGGCTAAAGCCGGCGTTGGGCACGGATCGCGTCGATCAGCGTTTCGCAACGGCCGTCTTTGGTGACGTAGGCTTTCGCGCCCGCGTTGCGCATCGCCAGGGCCATGCTCTCTTGCTCGTGCATCGACAGGCCAATGATCCGCGCGTGCGGCAACTGTGCCATGATTCGCCGGGTCGCCTCGATGCCGTTCAGCCGCGGCATCGTCACGTCCATGAGGATCACGTCGGGCTGCAAGTCGGCGGCAAGCTCGACCGCCATCTGCCCGTCGCACGCCTCGCCGACCACCTCGATGTCCGGCTCGTCGTTCAACAAACTGGTTATGCCGGCTCGCAACACGGCGTGGTCGTCGGCCAAGAGCACACGGATCTTCCGCCCGACGCGGCCTGCTATGCTGGTCATCACTTTCGCACTAACTTCCCCATCGAGAATGGCCGTCATCCTTGAACTCCGGTCCGAATTACCCATCGTGCCTTCGCCGAAGGTGGTGGGATCCTAGGCGTGGCCAACCTGCAAACCGCCACCCCCGGTTCAGCGAAGTCTGACGTCTCTCACCACATTCTAACTCCAATCCGGCGATGCCCAACCTCCTGCCCATTGGCTCATCGGCCAGGCAATCCACGGTCGGCCCAGGCCCGGAAGGCTTGGGCAAGAGGACCGGCAAATCGGACTCCAGCCGTACGGCAAGCCGCAAGTCTCGTAATCCCTTGCTTTAACGACATGCAGGGCGACCGACCCGCATCGGCAAACACCCGCTTTACGGATAGCTTGTCAGCAAGGTCCCTAGCACCTGCTTGCGAATCCCCCGATAGGACCGCCGGGAGCTTTTTGATCCTATCGACGACGGACGGAGCCCTAGGCGCTCTTGCGAAGCAGAAGGCAGTCGCGAAGGGGTTGCGGCATGGGGAGGGTTGCCACGGCCGGCTCGCGGCGAAGGGTGGCGAGGACTTGCTCGAGTTGATCGGCCGGACCGAGGGCCAAATCGAGGAAGATCCAGCGGTGGCCGCGGATCTCGCAGCCACCTCCACCCGTACCGCCAAGCCACTCGTGTCGTACACGATACCCCACCCGTTCCGCCAAGGCTACCGCCTCATCCAGCAGATCTGCCGTGTGCATCCCAGCTCCTCCATTTCACCGGCGTCCTTGCGAGCCTGTCGCGGGGGCGGATTATAGCGGCTTGGGTTTCAGTTGCCGAGAGGAGTTGACGATAGGCTCTTCAGTTGGCTAAGTCTTTTGATGGACTGGAGTTAACTCGCGGACTCCGGGTAAGCCAGCGAGAAGAACATCGTCTGGGTAAACTGGAGGGGAGTAATCCGTGGCCATGGGTGGAACCGGCGATCATCCGAATCTTGAGCAGCAGGTCGAAATCCTCAAGGAACAACTCAGCCAGGCGCAGAAATTGACGGCCCTGGGCGAGCTGGTGAGCACCACCACCCACGAGTTCAACAACGTCCTGATGACCATTCTCAACTACGCCAAACTCGGCCTGCGGCACAAGGATGCGGCCACCCGGGAGAAGTCGTTCGAGAAGATCCTCACGGCCGCCAACCGGGCGGCCAAGATCACCAACGGCGTGTTGGGAATCGCCCGCAACCGGGCCGCCGGCCAGGAGCCGACCGACGTGGGCCAACTGGTCGAGGATACGCTGGTGCTGCTGGAACGGGAAATGAACAAGTACCGCATCACGCTGGACAAACAGTTCAAGCCGGCCCCCATGGCGCGGGTCAACGGCAACCAGATCCAGCAGGTGCTCTTGAACCTCTTGATCAACGCCCGGCAGGCGATGCCCGGCGGTGGCCGCTTGATCCTCAAGCTCTATCACGATCCCGAGACCGACACGGTCGATCTGGTCGTCCGCGACTTCGGCTGCGGTATTCCCGCCGACAAGCTGCCGCGGATTTTCGAGCCCTTCTATACGACCAAGAGCGGCCCCGACGCCAGCGGCAAAGGCGGCACGGGGTTGGGCCTGTCGATGTGCCGCGACATCATCGAGGCGCACCACGGCCGCATCCGCGTCGATAGCGTCGTGGGCAAAGGGACCGCCTTCACCCTCAAACTGCCCGTGGCCGGCAAGCCTGCGCCGCTGCCGCCGCCGGTAGCCGCTCCGCTCTCCGTGCCGCCGGAGCTGCGCAATACGCCGCCGGTCGGGACGGTCTAATGGCCTGCAAGACGCCCCTAAGGACGTGAGCATTCATTCGTGTCATCGAGGGGTTCTCGGTTCTTTTTCTGCCGATTCGGTTGGCGCGTCAGTAGTGGCGTCAGGAGGAGATTCGTGAGCCTCATTATCGGCGTCCAGTCCTAACCGCGACGCCACAAGAGCGAGAACTGTCTCGAACCGAAACGGTGGGGCAAAGAGCCTTTCATCGATTCTATGAAGCCAATCAAGCACGATTCACCTTCGTGAACGGGATGACATTGTCATGGGACAGGCGACTTACCGAGAACAACAGCGCCGAAGGTATCTTTCAGAAGCCTAGCCGCTAGTTTGCGATCACCCTTAGCGAAGCTTAGAACATATCCTACCATGCGGAGCGCAATATTATGCCGGCGTGAATTGATCGCAACGCGAAACGGGATCAGGATCAGCAATTCGACCAACGATCCACTTGCAAGAGCCCCCACGCGCGTACCGATGTCGCCGTGTGCAACGCCGAGCGAAAGAAGAACGAGCCCATACACGAAAAGTATGACGGCCATCGCATAGGAGACGCGTTCAACCATCCGGTTTTCACGTAGAGCCCGTGAGACGACTAACTGCACGTCCGCCACCGGGTCGTCCGGCGGATCTGCCAGAGAAATTCGTTGGTAGGCGCTTTGGAGTTCGTCCTCGGTGATGGGGCCACCCGCTGATAATCGGGCGGCTTCTCGAAGCAGGTCCTCGCGGAGCCGGACGACGAGATCTGGCAGTACCTTTGCCCCCGAAGCCTCAAGCTGCTTGACGATCTCCGTTGCTGGCTTCCCCACCCCCTGCGGTGCCGCCATGAGAACTCTCCCTCACCTGGTCAAGCAACTGATCGAAGAGCGTACGATTGAGGCAGGATGCAACATGCTCCGCAGTAACGACCGAACAGCCAGATTGGCGGGCAAGATCAACACCACGATCCAGCAAAAGCCGCTCGACCAATTGACCCGCGTGGAAGGCGAAGGTGCTAGCACGAACATCTACGACGACTCGATCAACGGCCATTTGCCATTCCTCCGTGAGGCCAAGATTCTCCTTAAGAAACGAACACGCCACACGGAAAACCTACCACATACCACCTTCAGGATCAATACGAGCCGTTCAGGCGCGATCCCACGCGGGCCATAGGGCTGGACGCTTATACATCAGTTTAGTAGATTCATGCCCTGCTGCGGAGTGGTCCAGGCGTAAGGCAGGGCCAATGGTCTACCTTCGAGTGACACCGAGAAAAAGCTCCCCCGAAAAACGCGACCAATCCCCGCTATCGGGCCGGTTGAGCTGGCGGGTCCTGCCGCGTGGGACCGACGTAGGTCGGCGTGGCGCCGCTGAGGCGGGACTGGAGCTGGCAGATCATCAACTGCTCCAGGTTCGGGTCGCGGCCCTTGGGAATCCAGCCCTGATGCATCTCCTGGCCCCCAATCGGATTGACAATGCGGACCTGGGTGCTCTCCGTGGACAAAGTGGCCCTGCCGGCGGTGGCCTGCTCGGGCTGGACCATGTCTTCCAGTTCCTTGTACACGGCCACGTCGACCCAGAACCCGCCTTCGGCCGGCATGACCCGCACCTGGGCCCGGCGGCGCATCGTTTGCAACGTGGCCTCGATCTTGTCGTACGAGGTGACCGAGTCGCGGCGCCAGGGCTCCAGAAGTGTCGAAGAGACCACGGGAAAGGTGTCTAGCCGGCCCTCGGTCAGGATGTTGCCCACCAGTCGGACAGGCTCTTCCCGCTCGATGCGGAAGTAGTCGTCGACCACCTCGACGACGGTTTCCCAAACCCGCAGGAAGTCGGTGCCGGGGACAAACACCGGGTTCTCAAAGGTCACCGCCGACGAGGGAACGGCCGACGCCACCCCCGCCGGCTCCAAAGTGCAGCCGCTCAAGGCCACCAGGCAGAAACTAGCCGCCAGCAGACGCCACATCGACGAAAGGCCCGACGAGGAGAGATCAGGACACCTCCGGCCTGTAGACCGGGGGCGTAGTCTCCCAGGAACTCGCCGTTCCTGCAAGAGCAGCCCGCGAGGGTCTTACCGCAAAAGTGGGGTATGGAGGTCTTGGGCGGTCGTGCTAGCCTATAATGTGTGGTCGTTCCTTCGCGGGAGGTCGTGACAAGAGCCAACCGCCGCGTGGAAGAAGAGAAGGACAGCGATCCATGGAAGATCAGCTTCGTTTCCCTGAAACCTGCCGCCACGAGCTTGCCCCCCATGCCCCCCAGGAAAACGCGAGGCCAATGTTCGCTGGAGACACGTTTGCCTTATCCGGCGACGGCCTTGCCGCTGCGAGTCTTTTGGCAGTACGCCGTGAGCGTGGCCATCGTACACGGGCTGGCGCTTTTGGCGGTCGCTCCCTGGTGCTTTAGTTGGTCGGGCCTGATCGCTTGCGCCCTGGGAGTCTATTGCTTCGGCACCCTGGGAATCAATCTGGGTTATCACCGATTGCTCACCCACCGGGGCTTCAGGGTGCCCAAGTGGCTGGAGCACGGCCTGGCGATCCTCGGGGTCTGTTGCTTACAGGACACGCCGGCCCGCTGGGTGGCCATTCATCGCATGCACCACCAGCGGTCCGACCGGTCCGACGATCCCCATAGCCCGCTGGTGAGCCTTTTCTGGGGACACGTGGAATGGTTTCTGGTGAGGAATCGCGACCACGACGGGATCGTCCGCTGCGAGCGGTACGCCCGCGACCTGCTGCACGACCCGCTCTATTTCTGGCTGGAGCGGAAACTGCGTTGGCTGTGGCTCTATGTTGCGCACGCGGCATTGTTTTATTTGGCAGGCCTGGCAGCCGGCTGGGCCGCCACGGGCGACCCTCGCACAGGTTTCCAGTTTGGGGTTAGTCTCCTCGTTTGGGGCGTGCTGCTGCGGACGGTGCTGGTTTGGCACATCACCTGGTCCGTCAATTCGCTGTGCCATCTCTGGGGTTACCGCACCTACGACACCCGCGACCAAAGCCGTAACAACTGGCTGGTGGGTTTGATGGCCAACGGCGAGGGCTGGCACAACAACCATCACTGGGACCCGCGCTCTGCCGCCCACGGGCATCGCTGGTGGGAACTCGACGTGACGTTCCTGACGATTCGCCTGTTGGAAGGGGTCGGCCTTGCCCGCCAGGTGGTTCGCCCAAGCCGGCCAGCCGGCACAACGTCCGTCGACGACCGTTTCGCCGCGGAACCCGGCAGCGAAGCCTCCGAGATCCTGACACGATAGCGGAGATTACTCGCCCATCCGGGCAACGCCCCGGTTAGTTGCCCATGCGGGCGACACCCAGGGCAGCCTTTTTCCGCGCGTGGACCGGTACGCGGAACTTCCGCCTGGCCGCGCCGGGGCCTTCGCCCAGGATCTTCTGCGCCTTGGCCAGGTCGTTGACTCGGATCACGGCCAGCCCGCCGCCCCTGGTGCCCCTCTCGGCGCCGAAAGCGCAGTAGGCGTAGTCGATGTTCAGATGTTCGGCAGCCAGCCGCTCGCAGACCTTGCGGAATCCTCCCGCCTGATTGGGAATTTCGGCCAAAAGGACGTCGGCCGTCTCAAAGCGGATGTTGTTCCTGGTGAGAATCTCGGCGGCGAAGGCGAAATCTTCGGGCACGAACCTGACCGTGCCACGATCGGCGGAATCCATCACCGCCAGCGCCCGAAATCCGACCTTCTCCTTGCTCAACGCCGTCAGCATCGACGCCAACCGACCCGGCTTGTTGACCAACGTAACCGAGAGCTGCTTGGCCGTTTGCATCCCGTTCCTCCTTTTCCAAGGTGACCTGATCGAGGAGACGCTGCAACAAATCCCCGCCGGCGCCGGGCACCAGAATAGAGCCGGCACCATCCCTTATAGGATGATAACAATGGCCCGCGACAGGTCAAATGGTTGCCATGCCACCAGGGGGAAACGAGAATGGACATTCTCTCTCCGGTCCACCTTTGACACCGCGTCAAAATAACTTGGGCAAGTTCTCGTAGGACGGATTGCCTAATCCGTCCAGCTCCCGGGGACGGATTAGGCAATCCGTCCTACAACGAAGGGGAACTTTTGCGGCGCTGGGCCGTCAGAGAGGAGAGGTTTCCTGTTTCACGTAGGGCATAAGGAGTTCCAGCCATGGGACGCGTTTGCACTCGGCTTCTGTTGGTGGCGGTGATTCTGGTGCCGGCAGCGGTGCAGGCCCAAGGATTGCTGGTGGTGACCGATCCGGATCAATCGGTGCGGCTGCCCCGCCCGGGGATTATCTGGCCACCCCGCCATCCCCCGTTTTTCCGGCCGGAACCGCTTCCCATGCCGCCGACCAGCTACCGGGTCAAGGAGTTGGAGATCAACGCCCGGCTGGCCGACCAGGTGGCCCAGGTGCGGATGTCGCAGACCTTCGAGAACACCGGCAGCCGGCCCTTGGAGGTCGCGTTCCTCTTCCCGCTGCCTTACGACGGCGCGGTGGACCAGATGACGCTGATGATCGACGGCAAGGAGTACCCGGCGAAGCTCCTGAAGGCCGACGAGGCCCGCCGCCTCTACGAGGAGATCGTGCGCAAAAACCGCGATCCGGCGCTTTTGGAGTGGATGGGCACGGGCCTGTTCAAGACCAGCGTCTTTCCCGTCCCGCCGGGCCAGAAGCGGACCGTTTCGCTCCGCTATTCGCAGCTCTGCCGCAAGCAGGAAGGACTGACCGACTTCCTCCTCCCGCTGAGCACGGCCCGCTATACGTCCGACGCCCTGGAGAAGATCGCCATCCACGTGGCGATCGATAGCCAGGAGGAGATCAAGAACGTCTACAGCCCGACGCACGCGGTGAAGGTCGAGCGTCCGGACGAGCGTCACGCCACGGTGAGTTTCACGGCCCAGAACGACATTCCCGCCAACGATTTCCGCCTCTTCTACGACGTGGGCCGGGGTAAGGTCAGCGCCCGGGTGTTGAGCTACCGGCCCGAGAAGGAGGAAGAGGGCTTCTTCCTCCTCTTGGCCAGTCCGCAGATCAAGGCCCGCGACCAGAAGCCGCCGGCCAAAACGGTGGAGTTTGTGATCGACCGCTCGGGCAGCATGAGCGGCAAGAAGATCGAGCAAGTCCGCAAGGCCCTGAAGTTCGTGCTGGAGAACCTCCACGAGGGCGACCTGTTCAACATCATCGCCTACGACAGCGAGGTGGAGGCCTTCCGGCCGGAACTGGAAAAATTCAATGAAAAGACCCGCAAGGCCGCCTTGGGCTTCGTGGAGGGGATCTATGCCGGCGGGGCGACCAACATCGACGGGGCGATGAAGACGGCGCTGGGGCAACTGAAGGACTCCAGCCGGCCCAATTACATCGTCTTCCTCACCGACGGCATCCCCACGACCGGCGTGACCAACGAGCCCGAGATCCTCAAGAATGTCAAGGACGAGAACCAGGTCCACGCGCGGTTGTTCACCTTCGGCGTGGGCTACGACGTCAACAGCCGGCTGCTGGACAAGATGGCCCGGGAGAACCACGGCCGCAGCGAGTACGTGCGGCCCAACGAGGACATCGAGGACCGCGTCAGCCGGCTCTACCAGAGCATCGAGTCGCCGGTGATGACCGGCGTGCAGTTGGAGTTCCTCTTCGACGAAGCCAAGACCGAGGAGGGCAGCCTCATCGACCGCGTCTATCCCAAGGATTCCCTGGACCTCTTCTCCGGCGAGCAACTGGTGGTCGTGGGCCGCTACAAGAAGCCGGGCACAGTGAAGGTGGTCCTCAAGGGCTCGGTCGACGGCAGCCAGCAAAAGCTCGACTTCCCCGCCGAATTGACCGCCAAAAGCGGCGACGAATCCTACGCCTTCATCGAGAAGCTCTGGGCCGTCCGCCGCGTGGGCGAGATCATCGACGAGCTGGACCTCAAGGGCAAGAACGAGGAGCTGATCAAGGAGCTGGTCGACCTGGCCAAGAAGCACGGCATCCTCACGCCCTATACCTCCTTCTTCGCCGACGACAACGTCAACCTCCACGACGTGACGGCCAACGAGTTCCGGGCCGACCGGCGGCTGCGGGCACTGGAGCAGGTCGACGGGCAAAGCGGCGTGGCCCAGCGGCAATACAAGGCCGCCTTGCAGCAGGCCGGACAGCAGGGCGCTCCCGCCGGGGGCGTCGGCGGCATGCCGGCCAGGCACTACGGCTTAGCGGCCAATGGGCTCCGTTTCGACGCGAACAAGCCCGCGGAAAGCCGATCGGCGTCGGCTCCCGCCGAGGCTCCGGCTGCGGATTCGTCAGGGGCGGATGCCTTCCAGTATGCCGCTCCGGAGGCGGCCAAGGAGGTGGAAAAGGCCGGCGAGACGATCCGCACCGTCGGCAACCGCGCCTTCTATCGCCGCAGCGGCCAGTGGATCGACTCCACGCTAAAGGAAGACCAGCAGCAAAAGGCGATCCGCGTCAAGCAGTTCAGCCGCCAGTACTTCGACCTGGCCAAGCGTTACGGCAAGCGTCTGACCCAGTACCTGGTCTTCGACGAGCCGGCGATCATCAACGTCGATTCCCAGGCCTACCTGATCGAGCCGTAACTTATTGTTTTACAGGCCCTTAGGGTGAGGGGAACTGGGCGAGGAGCCGATCCACCCGGGCAAGCTGGTCGGAGGTGAACTCCCGGTCGGCGGCGGCGGCGTTCTCGCGGATCTGCTCGGGACGCTTCGCGCCGCAAAGGGCCGAGGTTATGCCCGGCCGGTGGATGGTCCAGGCGATCACCAACTCGGCCACCGCGCGGCCTGACTCGGCGGCGATCCGACGCAGAGCGTCGACCAGGTCGAGATTCCGCTGAAACTGCTGACCCTGGAAAGCGGCGTATTTCCGCCGGTTGTCCTTGTCGCCGAAGACCTGGTCGCGGCTCAGCTTGCCGGCCAAAAGCCCTTTCATCAGCGGCCAGTAGACCAGCACCGCCACGCCGTGCTCGCGGCACCAGGGAAGCGTGCCGGACTCGATCTCGCGTTGGAGCATATTGTAGGGGGGCTGATACGCGGCCAGCGGACACTCGGCGGCAAAGGCCCGAAGCTCCGCCAGATCGACGTTGGAGACGCCGACCGCCCGGGCCTTGCCCTCGTCCAAAAGCCGCCGCAGGGCCCCGGCCGATTCGGCGATGGGCACCTTCTCGTCCGGGGCATGAAGATAGAGCAGCTCGACGTGGTCGGTGGCCAACCGCAGCAGGCTCTCCTCGCTCTGGCGGCGGAGCGTCGCCGGGGAGGCGTCGTGCCGCAGTTGGCCCTGGTCATCCCAGTGCTGGCCGGCCTTGGTCGCCAGGACCATCTCCCGGCGGCGGCTTCCCAGGGCCCGGGCGATGAGCCGCTCGCTCTGGCCCTCGCGGCCGTAGCAATAGGCCGTATCGAGGTGGTTGACGCCCAGGTCGAAGCAGGCCCGAAGCGTCGCCAGGCTGTCCTCGTCGTTGACGCCCGGGCTGGTCATGCCGGCAATCGGCCAGCAACCCAGCGCCACGGCCGAGACTTGCATCCCCGAATTGCCCAAAAGACGGTACTGCACCGTGGAGGACCTCCCCAGGTTATTGAAACTGGTGTACAATCACCCTCTTCTTACCCCCGGTAGGCAGGACTCCATGCCCGACTATCAGTATCTTGAGATCAGCAGGCGCGATGAGGTAGTCGTCGTGCGTTTCAAAGAAAGCAAGTTGATTGACGACCTGGCGATTGTCAAGGTGGGGAAGGAGTTGTACGCCTTGGCGGCGGAACCGGACTGGCGGCACCTGCTGCTGGACTTCGCCGGCGTCGATTACTTGTCTAGTACCTTTCTGAGCAAACTGCTGGGCCTGAAGAAACGCCTGGAGAAGAAGCAGGGCAAGTTGAAACTGTGCGCGATCTGTCCCGACGTTCGCGAGGTCTTCGCCATCACGAAGATCGACACGATATTGGAGATCGTGGAAACGGAGGACAAGGGCCTGGCGGCGTTCGCCGAGAACCCGCCGGAAGGCTGAACGGCACTAAGGGCCGACAAAGCAGTTACTATCGCCTTCCAAGGTAGTAGGCACACGCCGTGTGCCGCTCTGGACGGCACACGGCGTGTGCCTGCTACTGGAGGATTTCCGCCGAGCGGACGACCTTCACGCCCGCGGCACGCATCTGGTCGATAGCGCGGGCGGCGTCGCCGGGGTGAAGGTCCACGCCGCGGCAGGCGTCCTCGATGAGAAAAACGCGGAAGCCGAGCTCGACGGCGTCCAGGGCCGTGTACTTCACACAGTAGTCGGTGGCCAGCCCGCAGAGATAGAGGTCGCCGACGCCTTGGAGCCGCAGGTACTCCTCCAGGGCCGTCGCCCGGCGATGGCCGTTGTCGAAGAAGCCGCTGTAGCTGTCGATGTTGCGGTCCAGTCCCTTGCGGATCACCTGACTGATCCGCCGGCGATCGAGGTCGGGATGGAAATCGGCGCCGATCATGTGTTGCACGCAATGCACCGGCCAGAGGATCTGCGGCAGGCCGGCGAGCGTAACCTGATCGCCCACCCGGCGGCCGGGATGATTGGCGGCGAAGCTGCGATGGTCGGCCGGATGCCAATCCTGCGTGGCCACCACCAGGTCGAAGCAGGGCTGAAGCCGGTTCACCAGCGGGATGATGCGGTCGCCGTCGGGTACGGGCAAGGCGCCTCCCGGGCAGAAGTCGATCTGCACGTCGATGATGATCAGGGCGTTAGGGCTCGCGTGCTCGTTCATCGTCGGCCGCCTCACGTACGTCAGGCTTTCCAGCCTGACCTTCCTGCGCTGTCAGGCTCGAAAGCCTGACGTACTTTCCGGCCCGCGGCACACGCTTCCTTCAGATCTCGAAATGGAATCCCCGCCGGGCCAGCCGCTGGTACTTGGACTTGTTGAAGCGGTAGAGGCGGGCCGCGCGGTGGGCCACGTCGCGCTCGGTTTGGGCCGTCTCCTCCAGCACGCCCGTTTGCAACACGCGGCGGCGGAAGTTCCGCTTGTCCAGCCGCTTGCCCAGCACCGTCTCGTAGAGCCGCTGAAGCTCGGAGAGCGTGAACTTCCGCGGCAAGAGCTCGAAGCCGATCGGCTGGTAGCAGACCTTGCCCCGCAATCGCTGCCAGGCCGCCTCCAGGATCTGGTCGTGATCGAAGGCCAAAGGAGGCGGCTTGCGGACGGGGAACCAGTCGACCTTGCGGGCGTCGTCGTCGGCCCGGGCCTGGTGGTCGGCCCGGTTGACCAGGGCGTAATAGGCCACGGAGACGGTCCAGCCCCGCGGGTCGCGGCCCGGCTCGCCGAAGGTATAGAGCTGTTCCAGGAAGATGTCGATCAGTCCGGTCTCTTCGCAAAGCTCGCGCCGGGCGGCATGCTCCGGCGCCTCGCCTTCGTCGACGAATCCCCCGGGCAGTGCCCAACAACCGGCAAAGGGTTCGTTGTCGCGCTGGATCAGCAGCACCTTGAGGTCCTCGCCTTCCAGCCCGAAGACCACGCAATCCACCGTCAACGCCGGCCGGGGGTAGTCGTAGGTGTAGGGCATGTTAGTGAAGGATGAAGGATGAGGGATGAGGGATGAAGGAGGAAAACCATGGACTGCGGAATGCAGGGTGGGCCGAGCGCAGCGAGCCTCACCATTTTCATCCTTCATCCTTGCTCCTTCATCCTTTCAACATAGACGCGCAACTCTTCAAGCTCGCGCTCGAAGCCTCCGGAGAGGATAGGAAAACGGCACCAGGTCTTGGGATCGAGGTTCTCATCGTCGACGTGAAAGGAGGGAGCGTAGCGCTCCCGCTTCCACTGGTTGCGGCACCAGAGCGTGAAGAACCGCCCGACCCAAAGGTGCAACTGGGCCACGCTGTACTGGGAAAACTGCGCCCGCATCAAGCGGAAAATCTCCAGTGGCGTCTGCTTGTCGCGGATCGCCGACCGCTCGATGGCGTCGAGGACTTCATAGGGCATCAGGTCGTCCTCGTCGGTCTGCCGGGTCTCCAGGGGGCGGAGCTCGGCCGTGGGCGGAAGGTCGTTGACCACGGCCAGCGCGGGGATCGGGTGCAGGCCCACCGGCCCGTGGACCTGCAGCCACCGCAGCCAGCGCCGCAGGAAGGCCTTGTCGATCCCGGCGATGGGACACAGCCCGCCGGCCGTGTCGCCGTCCATGGTGGCGTAGCCCACGGCCGCCTCGGAACGATTGCTGGTCGATAGCAGCAAGGCGTGGTTCACGTTGGCCAAAAGCCAGACGCTCGGCGCCCGCACCCGGGCCTGGATGTTCTGCATCGCCAGGTCGTCGGTTCCCCAGGCCAGCTTGCGGCCCAGCAGGCATTCGATCCCCGCCACGTAGCGATCGACCAGCTCGTCGATCTCCAGGCAGGACATCTCCGCCCCGATCGCCCCGGCGACGGCCTCCGCCGCGTCGCGCGTGGTCCGGCTGCTATTGCGGGTGGCCTGGTAAACGCAGTGCAAAAGGCGCCGGACCCACGGCGCCGTGTCGCCGGAGGGATCCACAGAAACCCGAAGCGTAAGCGAGGGATTCGATTGCAACCCTCCCGTAGGACGGATTGCTAATCCGTCCGGGGAATCGGCGTCATTGCTGGACGGATTAGCAATCCATCCTACGGAATCGGCGTCATTGCTGGACGGATTAGCAATCCATCCTACGGAATCGGCGTCATTGCTGGACGGATTAGCAATCCGTCCCACGTAGGGGATGTAGGCCAGCGCGCGGCGGAGTCCCTCGGCGCCCAGATCGGCCGCGGCCAACTCCACCATCAGCGCGACCAGGCAGGAGACGGCCGAAGAGTCGGCCCCGCCGCTGAGGCTCACGACAAAGCCCCAGGAGCGGCTCTTGCGCAGGTAGTCGAACAGCGCCAGGGCGATCGCCCGCAGGAACTCCTCCTCCTTCAGGTGCGGGCTAAGCTCCCAGGGCTCCGGCCGGACGGCGGCGATTTCCGGCTCGATGTTCGGGTAGCTGAAGGGGCAGAAGATCTCGTTGTGCGGCTGGTGGGTCAGGTCGGGCTGAAAGCTGCCCGTGCGGGCGCGGTTCATCCGCGTCGCCTGCACGTCGATCACCGCCGTGGTCAGACGCATCGGCTGGTAGGAGAATCGCGGGCCGGCCGCCAGCAGCTTGCCCATCGCGGCCACCAGCGCGCCGCCGTCGTAGATGATTCGCCCCGCCTCGTTGCCCAGCAGGTTGGCATAGAGGTAGTTCACGCTGAAGGCCCGCGAGCCCTCGATCACAAACCGCTTGCGGGTTTCGTACTTGCCGAAGGCGAAGTGGCTGGCGCTGGGGTTGAGGATCACGTCGATGCCCTGGAGCGAGAGGTCGCCGCCGGGCCGCTTGGCGACCCAGGCCTCCTCGCAGATCTCGAAGCCGATCTTCACGCCGCCGCAGTCGAAGACCAGGTCGCCGATCGGGTACTCCTGCCCGTCCAGCAGGATCGTGTCGCGGAAGTCCACCGGCCAGGGCTTGAACCAGCGGGGCTCGTAGTGCAGGCCCTCGCCGGCCAGGTAGCGTTTGGCGACGAACCCGGCGATGCGGCCGTCGACGGCCATGCAGGCCACGTCGAACAGGGCGCTGCGGTGCAGCAGGGGCAGGCCCAGGCAGACGATCATCTCCTTGGTCTTGGGCACCACGGCCCGCAACACGCGGAGGGCCTCTTCCTGGAGCCCGGCCGAATGGAACTGGTCCTCGCAACCGTAGCCGGTGAGGCAAAGCTCCGGCAGGCAGAGCAGGCGGACGCCTTCGGCGCGGGCGGCCTGGAGGGCGTCAAGGATCCGCGCTTGGTTGCCCGGCCAGTCCAGGGGCGTCTGGTTGAGCACCGCCGCCCCGACCCGGATGCGCGTCATGGCTGGTAGCCTCGCTGCTTGAGGATCAGTGCCGTCTTCCGCTGGTGCAGGCCGATTTCCAGGCCCACGGGATAACGGTGGGGATTGACGAGTCGCTTCACGCCGGGGTGCAGCGCCGCGAGTTGCTCCGAGGCCCGGCGGCGGATCGCCTCCAGCGGCGGAAACTCGCAGACCCGCCGCCCGCCGCGAAAGACGGGCGTCAGGAGGTCGCAGCACTCGGTGCCGGGGCGGAACGTTTTCCGCCGGGTGATGTCGGCCGGGTCGACGATCGTGCAAGGGCCGGCGGGCGGATGGCCAAGGTCGTAGATGGCGTCGCCGGCGGACTGGCCGCGGTCGCAAAACCGCCGCACCTGGAGTACGCCCGGCGTGGAGATCTTCAACTGCTGCTCGGAGAGCTTGATGCGGTCTTCCCAGGGTCCGCCCGGCCGGCGGACGGCCGTGAGCTTGTAGACGCCGCCCAGGGCCGCCGCGTCGTGGCCCGTGACCAGCCGCGTGCCCACGCCCCAAACGCCGATCTTGGCCCCCTGCTCCTTGAGGCTCTCGATGAGCGACTCGTCGAGCTCGCTGGAGGCCATGATCGGTACGTCGGCCAGTCCGGCCGCATCGAGGATCTTGCGGGCCTCGATGCTCAGGTAGGCCAGGTCGCCCGAATCCAACCGCACGCCCAGCAATCGGTGGCCCTGCGCGAAGCCAACCGGCGACTTCGATCGCGTGCCGCACGCCCGAAAGCGTGTCGTAGGTATCGACCAGGAAGACGCAGTTGTTGGGCAGCGCCTTGGCGTAGGCCTCGAACGACGCCAGCTCGTCGTCGAAGCACATCACCCAGCTATGCGCGTGCGTGCCTTTCACGGGAATGCCGTACAGCCGGCCGGCCAACACGTTGGAGGTCGCCGCGCAGCCGCCGACGTAGGCCGCGCGGGCAGCCGATAGCGCCCCGTCGATCCCCTGGGCCCGCCGCAAGCCGAACTCCAGCACCGGGTCGCCCTGCGCCGCCTCGACGATCCGCGCCGCCTTGGTGGCGATCAGCGTCTGGAAGTTGATGAAGTTCAACAAGGCCGATTCGATCACCTGGCTCTGGATCATCGGGCCGGTGACGCGGACCAGCGGCTCCTGGGGAAAGACGACCGTGCCTTCCGGCACGGCGTCGATATCGCAAGCCGGCGGCAGCCGGCCGAGGAAATCGAGGAACGCCCGCTCGAACAGCGGTCCCTGGTCGTCTCCTTGGAGACCGGCCAGGTAGTCCAGGTCGTCCGGCTCGAAGCGGAGCCGCTCGAGGAACTGCGCCGCCGGCTCCAGGCCGCAGGCGACCGTATAGCCGCCGCCGAAGGGGTTCTCGCGATAGGTCAGGTGAAAGGCCGCTTCGCAGTCGCCTAAGCCCGCCTTCCAGTAGCCGTAGGCCATGGTCAGCTCGTACAAGTCCGTCAGCAGGGCCAGCGACGGGCGGTACATCGCGGCGAGGATGTTCATCGACGGCCTCACGGGGTTCTTGGTGTTTATTCTACACTAAGGATGGGGCGGAACAAGAGGTCTTACGGGATCTGCGTGGAGAGGTGAAAACGTTCCGCTTTTGTCAGGATTGCGGTTACCAGTTGTGTTCCGCTTCACGGTCGCCCCCGCTGGGCTTGCCCCAGCGGAGCGTAGGATTGGCCACTACTGGGCCGCCGTTCTGCCGCGTTGGGCGTTTTCCGCTGCCGCCGCCCGGCCCAGGCCGGGCGGCGGCAGCGGAAAACGCGAAGGGGTTTCGAGGCCACGTTCTAGTGGCCAATCCTTTGCTCCGCTGGGGCAAGCCCAGCGGGGGCAGTCCAAGGACGAACAGAAATCGGAAACGTCACTTCGGTACAGAGCCCGAACTTTTCACCATCCCAGGATCTGCGTAAGACCTAAAAACCCGAGAGCTAATTCCGTTTTGCGTCTGCACAACACCCCATGTCGCCCGGTTGTCCTCGATCACTTTCCTTCGCCACGATGAGGCCTACATTCGGCGCTGTCGTGCGGGTAAATCACCGGCAGATAGGTAAATCTCCCACATGACTGCCCGGCCAATTCCCGATTTTGCTCGCAGTTTCGCTTGATAGGATTCCAATAGCCGGCACGGAACTGCACGGCGAGGGCATGGGCGCCATGCCCCTTGGTGTCCGCTGCTCCAGGAGGGTCGCGGTGGACGTTTCGATGACCGCCGCGTACAGCCGAAGGGAGACCCGCGATGACGGTTGCTCTTATCAGTTTGGATTTCCAGGGCCCAGTCTGCGAGACCACCCTCCGCAGACTGCCTGCCGTCATCGGCCACGGCCCGGAGGCCGACGTGCGGATCGAACATAGCTCGATCAGCCGCGAACATTGCCGCATCACGCGCGTCCATGACGCGCTGGTGGTCGAAGATCTGGATTCGGTCCACGGGACGTTCGTCGACGGAAGTCGCATCCGCGGCGCGGCGGTGGTTCGGCCGGGCCAACAGTTGGCGGTCGGGCTGCTGAGCTTCCTGGTGCAATTGCGGCCGGAAGCCGAGCCCGCCGGGCCGGTTGAAGCGGCGGCGGTCGCCGAGGTGATGTAAGGACCTGAAAGTAGCGCGCACGCCCGGATTATTCACGGCCCCATCGTAACCCGAAGCGTAAGCGAGGGCGGCTAAAGGAGTTGGCCTCGCTTACGCTTCGGGTTACGATCGCGCAGTCTGCCCGGCGGTCGTCCTGGCCGTGAATAATCCAGGCGCACGCCGTGTGCCTGCTACTTCTTCGCGGATGCGGGGAATCGTTGGCGGATCGTGCGGCGAACGTCTTCCAGCCACCCGCCGCGGTTCTCGGGCGTGCTGAGGATCACCGGCTCGAAGTTGCGGCGATAGAAGTCCTTCACCCCGACGAAGCCGAAGATGCAGTTCCGCCAGAGGTTCTCCAGGGGGTCGCCGAAGAGCGACAACTCCACGTCGCGAGGCGTGTTGGACGTGGTGAAGACCACGGCTTTTCTTCCCGGCAACAACTCGACGACCCCGCCGGGGCCGAACTCGTAGGCCACTCCCTGGCGGAGCACGCGGTCGACCCAGCCCTTGAGGATCGCCGGGGGCATGGCCCACCAGTTGGGGTGCACGATCAGGTAGCCGTCCGCCGCCTTCAGCTCGTCACAGTGCCGGGCCACGATCGGATCCACCGGCGAGCCCTTGGGGATCTCCTCGTGCGGAAGGATGGCGTCGAACCGCTCGGCATAGAGGTCGTGATAGACCACCGTATGCCCGGCGGCTTTCAACTCTTCGACCGCCGTTTCGGCGATGGCGTGACAGAAGCTTCCCGGATGCTGATGAGCGAGGATGGCGAGGATCTTCATGATATCCAAAATCTAATCGGCCACCACGGTGAAGGCGGCGGCGACTTCGGGGAGGATCCGCGCGGGCCGAGCCGTAGCGTAGTCGAGGAAGGCCCACATCGTCTCGGCCGTGGCCAGCAGGGCCTGATCGCCGGCACGGACGAAGTGGTAGCGGCGCAGCGACATCACCTTCTGCATGGTGGCCACCCAGGTGCGGACGGTGAGCTGATCGCCGGCCAACGCCGGCTGGAGGTATTCGATGCAATGCCGGCGGACGACCCAGCCGAAGCCCGCCTCGACGTAACGCTCGCCGGGCCAGCCCTGGGCGGCCGAGTGGGCCACGGCGGCGTCCTGCATCCACTGCACGTAGGCCACGTTGTTGGCGTGGCCTTGGCCGTCGATCTCGTCCTCCCGGACCGTGTGGCGGTGCTCATAGACCTGAGGCATATAAGCCCTTAGCTCTATTGTGGTGCAGGCGTCCCGCCTGCATTTTGCCGGGCAGGCGGGACGCCTGCACCACAAGACTCTAGTGCAAGCTCATGTCGCTGCTGGTGCCGCCGGCCGCGGGCAGGTAGGCCAGCTTGACGTAGTCGGCCACCATGCGGTGGGCGCTGAACCGCCAGGCCAGCGAGCTGATGGAGTTCATCATCCGCTTGATCCAGAGCCGCGGCAGGCCGTCGATGTCGCGGTCGTAGTAGAGCGGGACGACTTGTTTCTCCAGGACTTCGTAAAGCGACTGGGCGTCGCGGGCGTCGGTGATCTGCTCGTTGACGTGGCTGGTGCCCTTGCTGATGGCGAAACCGTTGTTGCCGTCGTAGGCTTCCGCCCACCAGCCGTCGAGGATCGAGAGGTTCAGCGCGCCGTTGAGCACCGCTTTCTGGCCGCTGGTGCCGGAGGCCTCCAGGGGCCGGCGAGGATTGTTGAGCCAGACGTCGACGCCCTGGACCAGGTGCCGGCAGACGTTGATGTCGTAATCCTCGATGAAGGTGATGCGGTGGGCGAAGCGGTGGTCGAAGCGGAGATTGGCGATCCGCCTGATCAAGCGTTTGCCCGGCTCGTCGGCCGGATGGGCCTTGCCGGCGTAGATGATCTGCAGCGGGCGCTGCGGATGGTTGACGATCTTGTCGAGGCGGTCGAGGTCGCTGAGGATCAGGTCCGCCCGCTTGTAGGTGGCGAATCGCCGGGCGAAGCCGATGGTGAGGATGTTGGGATCGAGCATGTTGCGGGCGGCTTCCACGACCTCGTCGCTTTCGCCGCGGCGGCGGCACTGGCGGCTGACGCGGCGGCGGACGAAGGCCAAGAGCAGGTTTTTCAGGGCGTGGTGCGTTTCCCAGAGCTCGCCCAGGTCGACGTTGAAGATCGACTGCCAGACGTCGAACTCGCCCACCCGCTCGTACCAGTCGGCGGGGAAGTGCCGGTCGTAGAGGAACTGCATCTGGCCGGCCAGCCAGCTTGCCACGTGGACGCCGTTGGTGATGTGGCCGATGGGGATCTCCTCCTCGACCCGCCAGGGCCAGAGGTGGGCCCACATCCGCCGCGTGACGTGGCCGTGCAGGCTGCTGACGGCGTTGGCCCGGCGGGAGAGCTTCAGTCCCAGCACGGTCATGCAAAAGGTCTCATGCTCGTTCTTGGGCTCGACCCGACCCAGGCCCATGAGTTGCTCCAGCGAGATCCCCAACTCGTCGCGCAGCGGGCCGAGATGCTCCTCGATCAGGCCGGTGTCGAAGCGATCGTGGCCGGCGGGCACGGGGGTATGGGTGGTGAAGACCGTGTGCTGGGCCACGACCCGCAAGGCGTCGTCGAAGCTCAGGCCGTCCTGCTTCATCCGCTCGCGGATGGCCTCCAGGGTCGCAAATGCCGAATGGCCCTCGTTCAGGTGGTAAACCCCCGGCGATATCTCCAGGGCCCTTAGCGCGCGGACCCCGCCCACGCCGGCCACCAACTCCTGGCGAATCCGCGTACGGTTGTCGCCGCCATAGAGCCGGCTGGTGAGCCCGCGATCCTCGGGGCTGTTGCCTTCGACGTTGCAGTCCAGCAGGAAAAGGCTCACCCGGCCGATGCACATCACCCAGACCTTCGCCAGCAGGCGGCCGGTCCGCGTCTGGATCTCGACGGTGATGGGTCTGCCGTCGGCCGTCCGGGCGGGCTGTATGGGGAGGTTCTCGACTTTGGTGTCGACATACGACTCTCCCTGCAGACCGTCCATGTCAAGCTGTTGCTTGAAATAGCCCTGGTCGTAAAACAGGCCGCTGGCCACCAGGGGGACGCCCAGCGCGCTGGCGCTCTTGACGTGGTCGCCCGACAGAACGCCCAGGCCGCCGGAATAGATGGGCACCGATTCGTGGACCCCGAACTCCAGGGAGAAGTAGGCCACCGGCTTGGAACCAAGGACTCCGGCGTGGGTCCTTGCCCAAAGAGGGGTTTCGGTCAAGTACTCCTTCAGTCGCCGGTAGGCGTGGTTGACCCGGCTATACAGCACCAGCTCCGCAGCCCGCATTTCCAGCCGCTCAGGCGTAAACTCGGCCAACAGGGCGATCGGATTGTGGTCCAACTGCCGCCAGCGGATCGGGTCCAGGTCGCGGAAGATATTGATCACGTCCTGGTGCCAGCTCCACCAGAGGTTCGAGGCCAGGGCCATGCACTTGTCGTAAACCGTGGTCGCAACCAGGCCCAGAGCCATGGGGAAGCGTCCGGTGACAGAAGGAAGCGTGGGGGTTTGACTCATGTGAGCACCAGAATCCTCAATCCTCTACCCAGCGAAACACGCATTATAACGCGACGCAATCCACTCAGCGACCCCATTGCATCTCCACCAAATCCGGGGGCGTATATATCGCTCCGTGCGGGTAAGCCTTCGGCGGCGCATACAGCTTGAAAACGATAAATCATTGCGATTGCGCGTCTTGCGTCAAGCCGCCTTGACACGACATAACCCGAAGGAAGTAGAACGGTCGGTGATAGCTTGCCCAGATCACCAAGAAATCGGCAAGACGGGGAGAGTTTTCCGAAAGACCGCCCCGGGCGACATTTCCCCTCGAGTCCGCCGTTGCCGCACGGGCCCACCTCGGGCTATGATACGTCTCCAACAAAGGAGTTTGCTCACCATGACTCACGATCCCCACGTACAGGTCCACTGGCACGAGCACGCCGTCACGCGAGAGGAACGCGAAGCACGAAACGGGCATCAGGGCTGCGTAGTCTGGTTCACCGGACTGAGCGCTTGCGGAAAGAGTACCGTGGCCAACCTGGTCGACCACAAGCTCCACTCCCAGGGAAAGCAGAGCTTCGTCCTCGACGGCGACAACATCCGACACGGATTAAACGCCGGGCCGGGCATGCTCCGCGACAAGCACGGCGAGGAGTTTGCCAAGCGATTCGGCCTGGGGTTTTCCGCCCAAGACCGCGAAGAGAATATCCGCCGCATCGGTGCCGTCGCCAAGCTCTTCGCCGACGCCGGCATGGTTGCTATCACGGCCTTCATCAGCCCTTATCGGATCGATCGCGACCGGGTGCGGGCGACGCTTGCCCCAGGCGACTTCATCGAGATCCTCGTCGATGCCCCGCTGGAGGTCTGTGAAAAGCGCGATCCCAAGGGGCTCTACAAGAAGGCCCGGGCGGGAGAGCTCAAGGGTTTTACGGGGATCGACGATCCCTACGAACCGCCGGCGAAGCCGGAGATGGTTTTAGACGCCGCCAGCAAGTCGGCGGACCAGTTGGCCGACGAGGTGATCGCGTACCTGCGGGCGGCGGGGAAGATCTGACTCCCGAATTATTCACGGCCGCATCGTAAACGCGAAGCGTAAGCGAGGCCGCCTAAGGGACTTACCCTCGCTTACGCTTCGGGTTTCGATTGCCCGCTCGGCACCGTTCCTACGGAATTCCGCAATTCATTCCTCGACGGGCCCTAAGTGTCGTTTCCTGGTGCGATGCGCGCACCCTGCAAGATAATTCAATAACTCTTTACGCTGTCCCCCGGGGGTCATGCGTTTTCTTGCAAACGCAACATCCGTCCGTCTGAACATCACTCAATTGGCGTGGTTCGTCGATATTCGTCGTTCAGGTACCGTGTTGCAAACGCAATATCATTGGCTGGTGAACGGGGTCCGGCCGAGTTTTTCTCGCCCTCTTGGCGTTAGAAACGGGAGGGGGGGGCTTGCTACCGCTACGGCAAAGATGTACACTGAGCACGATTAGAGGGGAAAATTCTGATCCCCTGTTCGCGTGGAAAGGTTGGGTTTTCTTGAGCCGGCTATCCCAGGAAGGGGTTGTTCAACGGATGAGCCATCCGCCGGTACATGACGTTGCGCCCCATGTGCAAACGGTCCTTTGCAGCAGCCCAATCTCCGAGTTGCGCGACCTGCGGATCGAGGAAAAGGACGGGTTGCTCTTGATCTTAGGTACGGTCTCGAGCTTCTACCACAAACAGCTTGCCCAGGAAGCGGTGCGGGCGATCTGCCAGGAGTGCCAACGGCGCGACCTGGAGGTGGTCAATCGCATCTGCGTCCGCTGCCAAAACCGGGAATCGGGCTCACGCCCCGAATAGACAGACTTTAGGAGCCGTAAGGGAGTAAGTTGGTCGCTCGCTGCTTGTGGTGCAGGCGTCCCGCCTGCATTCTCGGGTCAGGGGGGACGCCTGCACCACAATGAGCGCCAATGGCGATCGGCGAGGAGGGAACCATGGACGACCTGTCGCACGATAGTGAGTCGGAATTTCCTGCGCCACGCTTGTCGGACCACCCGCTGCCGGAGACCCTGGCGGAAGCGGAGATCCTGGCCGCCCGGATCGAGAGGGCCGTTTGGCGGGAAACCGGCGGCCGGGTGCGGGACCTGCACGTGGAAGTCAGCCGCAGGGGAATCACGCTCCGCGGCTGCTGCAACACCTACTACACCAAGCAGCAGGCCCAGCACGCTGCGATGGCCGTGCCCGGCGGCGGCCAGCTTTGCAATCAGATCGAAGTCGCCTGAATGTGCGGGATCACCGGAGCGGTCTGGAACAGCCCGGCGACGTTGCTGGACGAGGCCACGCTCCGGCGAATGATCGAGGTCCTCCGTCACCGCGGCCCGGACGACGAGGGGCTCTACACCGGCGACCTCCATCTCCGCCCGGGGCTCGCCGGCGTGCCGGGCGTCGCCTTGGGCCATCGCCGGCTGTCGATCATCGACCTGGCCGGCGGCCACCAGCCGATGGGCAACGAGGACGGCACGGTCCAGGTGGTCTTCAACGGCGAGATCTACAACCACCGCGATCTGCGGCGCCGGCTGGAGGCAACGGGCCATCGCTTCCGCACGCAAAGCGATACCGAAGTGATCGTCCACCTCTACGAGGATGAAGGGCCCGACTGCCTGAAGCGGTTCAACGGCATGTTCGCCATCGCCCTTTGGGACGCCGGCCGGCGGCAATTGCTCCTGGCCCGCGACCGCCTGGGCCAAAAGCCGTTGGTCTACCGGGTCGAGCCCGAGAGGCTGTTGTTCGCCAGCGAGCTGAAGAGCCTGCTGGAAGTGCCCGGCGTCCCCCGGCAGCTCGATCCCCAGGCGATCGATCTCTACCTGACTTATCAATACGTGCCACATCCGTGGGCGATCTTCCAGGGCATCGCCAAGCTGCCGCCGGGCTGCTACGCGATCTACCGCGAGGGCCGGCTCGAGTTGCAGCGCTACTGGCAGCCCGACTTCTGCCAGGAAGACCGTACTCGTCACGCTCCGCGTGACGCTTCCCCTTACACGGAACGTGACGCTCGCCCTCACGCGGAGCGTGAGGAGTACAAGGGCCCGGGCGGCCACGCCGGGGAGTTGCGGCAGCTCTTGACTTCAGCGGTTGGGATGCGGCTCCAGAGCGAGGTGCCCCTGGGAGCATTCCTTTCCGGCGGTCTGGATTCGACGATCATCGTGGGGCTGATGTCGCAGCTTGGCACGGGGCCCGTGCGGACCTTCTCGATTGGGTTCCCGGTGCCGGAATACGACGAGACCCGCTATGCGGCCGCCGTTGCGCGGCGGTTCGGCACGGTCCACGAGGAGTTCCGCGTCGAGCCGGACGCGGTCGAGGTGCTCCCCAAGCTGGTCTGGCACTTCGACGAGCCCTTTGCCGACAGCTCGGCCATCCCCACTTGGTACGTTTCCCAGTTGACCCGCCGCCACGTAACCGTGGCCCTGACCGGCGACGGCGGCGATGAGCTGTTCGCCGGCTATCCGCGTTACCGGGCGGTCTGGCTGGCCGCTTGGCTGGACCGCGCACCGGCCGTGCTCCGCCGGGTGCTGGCCAGTCGTCTCTGGCAGAAGTTGCCGGCCAGCCCCCGTCAGAAGAGCTTCCGGCGGCGGCTGAAGCGGTTCCTGGAGGTCTTCGGCCAGACGCCGGCTCGGCGATACCTGGAATGGATCTCGATTTTTCACGAGGCCCAGCGGGCGGAGCTCTACAGCGACGACTTTCTGGCCGCGCTGCCCGACGCCGACCCTTTGGATTTCCTCGCGGCGGCACTGGCCCAAAGCCGGGGCCGCGATCCGGTCACGGCCGCCAGCCTGGCCGACCTGGCGACCTATCTGCCCTGCGATCTGATGCGGAAGGTGGACACGGCTTCCATGGCTCACGGGCTGGAGTGCCGGCAGCCGTTTCTCGACCATCGAGTGGTGGAGCTGGCCGCGCGGCTGCCGATCGGGCTGAAGTTCCGCCGGGGCCGCGGAAAAGGGCTGCTACGGGAGGCCTTCAGCGACTTGCTGCCCCCGGTCATCCGGCAGCGGAAAAAGATGGGGTTCGGGGTCCCTTTGGACCACTGGTTCCGCGGTCCGCTGGCAGGGTTCGCCCGAGAAGTGCTCCTCGACCCACGCACACTCCAGCGGGGGATCTTCCGCGAGGTGGCGGTCCGCCGGCTGTTGGATGCCCACCTCTCGGGCCGTTTCGATCACAGCTACCGTCTCTGGGCCCTGCTGTTCTTCGAGCTTTGGCAGCGATGCTGGCTGCCGGAAAGGTAGGGTGGGACAAGGCCGCCGTGGCGGCCGCCGGCCCACCAGCAGTGGTAAGTGGTCAGTGGGTAGTGGTCAGTGGTTAGTGGATGAAGGGACGAGGGATGGAGGGTGCGATTATCCCTTTTCCCTTGTCCCTCACACCATATCCCTCCTCTGACCACTGGCCACTTCCTCTGACCACTGACCACTGGCCACTCCCTCTTGGTGGGCCCGCGCTCGCTTACGCGGGCTTGTCCCACCCTACCTCTACCTTTCCGCGACAGACCTCTTTAGCGGCCCTGGCAAGCGGAGTAGAATAAGGGCAGTTTGCCCGACCACCGGCCTTAACGAAGGAGCGCGGTCGCCGATGAGATATGATGTGATGGCTGTGATTCTTGCCGGAGGTAAGGGAGCGCGTCTGGACCCGCTGACGCGCGATCGGGCGAAGCCGGCGGTCCCTTTTGGCGGGGCCTACCGGATCGTCGATTTCACGCTTTCCAACTGCCTCAACAGCGGCGTGCGGAAGCTGCTGGTGCTCACGCAATACAAGGCGATGAGCCTCGACCGGCACATCAACATGGGCTGGCAGCGGTACTTTTGCCGGGAGTTGAACGAGTTTATCGACGTCGTGCCTCCGCAGCAGCGGATCGACGAGAGCTGGTACCAAGGCACGGCCGACGCCGTCTACCAGAACATCTACACCATCGAGAAGGAACACCCGACCTACGTCCTGATCCTCGCCGGCGACCATATCTACAAGATGAATTACCGCCGGCTGGTCGACTTCCACATCCAGAACAAGGCCGACCTGACGATCGGCGCCCTGCGGCTGGCGCGTTTCGAGGCGGCCCGGCAGTTCGGCGTGATGCAGGTCGACACGGCCAGCCGGGTGGTCGGGTTCGAGGAGAAGCCGGAAGCTCCCAAGCCGATTCCGGGCGACGAGCAGCACTGCCTGGCCTCGATGGGGATCTACGTCTTCACCGCCCGCTTCCTCTTCGAGGAGCTCTGCCGCGACGCCACCCGGCGGGGCAGCCGGCACGACTTCGGCGGCGACATCATCCCCGCAATCCTCCAGACCAACCGCGTCTTCGCCTATCCGTTCACGGACGAGAACCGCAAGAAGGACGCCTACTGGCGGGACGTGGGCACGCTGGATGCCTACTATGCGGCGAGCATGGACCTGGTCTCCGTCGACCCAGCCCTGAACATGTACGACGAAGATTGGCCGATCCGCACCTACCAGCCCAATTGCCCGCCGCCGAAGTTCGTCTTCGCTGACGCCAATCGCCGCGGGCTGGCCATGGACAGCATCGTCTGCCTGGGATCGATCGTCTCCGGCGGGCAGGTCGAGCGGTCGATCCTCGGGCCGCAGACCCGGGTCAACAGCTTCGCCCACGTCGAGGAGTCGATCCTTTTCGCGCGGGTGGACATCGGCCGGCATTGCCGCGTCCGCCGGGCGATCATCGACAAGGGCGTGCACATCCCGCCCGGCGTGGAGATCGGCTTCGACCACGAGCTGGACCGCCGCCGCGGCTTCTACCACACCGAGAACGGCATCACCGTGATCGCCAAGTCCGACGGCGCCGAGCGGTTCCTGGAAGCCAAGCCCTAGGCATCGTTGGCAATCCGTCCTACAGGCAAATCGTGACGCGATCGCCGATCCTAGGGGAATCGCGGATGGCCGGGCCAGTTTTTCCCCCCAGCCATGTCAAATCCGTGTCGGCTGCCAGTGCAGGGGGGTTGAATTGTCGGGCCTTTACTGCTACCAATTCTTGGGAAGGTTTTCAGGGGCAATCCAACGGATGATCGGTCCACTTTGATGTTTGGAGACCATGGAATGATCGGTAAATCGGCCCTCTGCGCTCTGTTGTTGTGCTGCCTGGCGGCCCCGGCTTGGGCCCAGGACTGGGCGGACAAAATGTTCGAGACCAAGACCCACGATTTCGGCGCCGTCGCCCACTTCGCCAAGGTCCAATACGAGTTCATCTACACCAACACCTTCCTGGAAGACGTTCACGTGGCCGACGCCCAGCCGAGTTGCCACTGCACCAGCGTGAGCATCAAGAACCCTCTGGTCAAGACTTACGAGAAGGGATCGGTGGTGGCGACCTTCAACACCAATGCCTTCCTCGGTGTACACGCGGCCACGATCACCGTGACCATTGACAAGCCTTTCCCGGCGACCGTGCAGTTACAGGTCAACGGCGTGATCCGCGACGACGTTTCCGTCAACCCGGCGGAGTTGGAGTTGGGCGACGTTGATCTCGGCTCGTCCGTCGAGAAGCGGATCATGATCAGTGGGCGGCCCGGCTGGCAGGTGGTCTCCCTGCAGACCACCAATCCCAACATCAGTGCCAGTCTGGTCAACGCGCAGAATGCGGGAAGCCAGGTGAACTACGAAGTTCGGGTCGTGATCGACAAGAAGGCCCCGGTGGGCTACATCAAGGACCACTTGTTGGTCTACACCAACGATGCCAGCACGCCCCAGTTCCCCGTGCTCATCGAGGGCCGCGTAGTCTCGACGGTCACGGTCAGCCCCACGACCCTCTTTCTCGGCGCGATGCAGCCCGGGGAGAAGGTTACCAAGCCGATCGTGGTGCAGGGCAAGCAGCCGTTCAAGATCGTCTCCGTCACTGGCGATGGAACCTTCTTCCAGATAACGACTTCCGGCGACGGCGACCAGTCCAAGCCGCTGCACGTCGTACCGGTGACGATCACCGCCGGCTCGCAAACCGGCAAGGCGGTCGAGACCCTGCGGATCAAGACCGACTTGAACGAGGCAACCTCGGAGTTGCCCACGTTAGCTTTCGTGCGGCGATAGCCAGGAGGACTGCGGACAATTTGCCGGCAAGGGTAGCATGGGCATTCTTGCCCGTGTGGTAGAGAGAAGACGGGCAAGAATGCCCATCCTACGAAGAGTTGGTAGGCAGTCCGCGCTAGCGCGAGCTTGTGCCACCCTACATGGGCTGAAATCCCCAATGCAACTATGCCTGCACGTCCGGCCGTGGTCACGGAAACCTCCATCGGCCAATACCTCATCCGACGGCTGAGCGAGCAGGGTGTCCGCGACGTTTTCGGCATTCCGGGCGACTACGTGCTCGGATTCTATAACCTCTTGGAGCAGAGTCCGCTGCGGATCGTAGGCTGTACCCGCGAGGACTGTGCCGGGTTCGCCGCCGACGCCTACGCGCGGATCAACGGCATCGGCGCGGTTTGCGTCACCTACTGCGTAGGCGGGCTGAGCCTGGCCAACTCGATCGCCGGGGCCTATGCGGAGAAATCGCCGGTGGTGGTGATCAGCGGCTCGCCGGGTATGCGGGAGCGGTCCAACAACCCCTTGTTGCACCACAAGGTCAAGGATTTTCGCACCCAATTGGACGTCTTCCGCCGCCTGACCGGCGCCTCCGCAGAGCTCACCGACCCGGCCTTGGCCTTCCGCGAGATCGATCGGGTGCTGGAGTCGGTGACTCGCTACCGGCGGCCCGGCTACCTGGAGTTGCCGCGGGACATGGTGAACGTGGTTCCGGAGGCCCCCCATCTGGCTGTGGCTTTCCGGCCGGCGAGCGATCCGGCGGCGGTCGCGGAGGCGGTGGCCGAAGCGTCGCGGCGGATCTCGCAGGCGCGTCGGCCGGTGATCCTGGCCGGCGTGGAGATCCATCGCTTCGGGCTCCAGGCCCAACTGTTGGCCCTGGCGGATGGGGCCGAGATTCCCTTCACCACCACGATCCTGGGCAAGAGCGTGGTGAGCGAGGTCCACCCGCGGTTCGCCGGCATCTACGAGGGGGCCATGGGACGCGAGGAAGTCACGCAGTTCGTCGAACAGAGCGATTGCGTGATCATCCTGGGGGCCTTCATGACCGACCTGAACATGGGCATCAACACGGCCAACCTCGACCCGGCCCGCTGCATCTACGCCACCAGCGAATCGCTCCGCATCAGCCACCACCATTTCCACGGCGTGCTGCTGGCCGATTTCCTCGACGGCCTGATCGCCTGCCGGCTGAAGGCCCCGCCGCGGCCCTTGCCCCCGCGGCCGGAGCTGACCAAGACCTACGAGGTCTGCCCTGGGGCGCCGATCACCGTGCAGCGGCTGATGCTGCGGCTGAACCAGTCGCTGGGGGAATCGATGGTGGTGATTGCCGACATCGGCGACGCGTTGTTCGCCTCCAGCGAGCTGGTGATCCGCCAGAGAACGGAGTTCTTGAGCCCGGCCTACTACACCTCGATGGGTTTTGCCGTGCCGGCGGCGTTAGGCGCGATGGTCGCCCGGCCCGACTTGCGGCCGGTGGTGGTGGTCGGCGACGGGGCCTTTCAGATGACCGGCATGGAGCTGTCCACCGTGGTCCGCCATCATCTCAGCCCGATCGTCATCGTGCTGGACAACGCCGGCTACGGCACGGAGCGGCGGCTGCACTCCGAGGAGCACGCCTTCAACGAGATCCAACCCTGGCACTATGCCCGGCTGCCGGAGGTCCTCGGCGGCGGGAGCGGCTACGAGGTCCGCACCGAGGGCCAGTTCGACGAGGCCCTGCGGGCGGCCCTGGCCGACCGCCGGGCGATGAGCCTGATCCACGTCCACCTCGAGCGCAACGATTGCAGCCGCACGCTGGAACGCATCGCCCAAAAGCTCGGCCAGCGGATCTAGGCAATATGCTTAACCAAGGGGGTGCGTCTCGCTGCCCCTGAGCGGTTCATTGACGGTCTGCCAGCATCGCTAGAATTCTTTTAGGAGGCGTGTTGCGATCGTTCGCATCGCTTTGTCGCACGCCTTGCATTCCGCGCTGTCGCTGCCATACGCGGGCAGGGGTCGGCGGCAGCCCCATTGAGGAGATGTAGCAACATGGTCACTTCAGAGAGCAACCAGGGGCAGTCGGCGACTGCCACCGCGCCGTTTGAGCGACAGACGCAGATCCCTCCGCCCTCGCGGGAAACCTCAGCCCAGCGGCCGCAGCCCCAGGCCGAACAGGGCAGGGCGATTCCCGTGCACGATCCGTTCTGGTCCATGAGTCTGGTGGTGGGGGGCGCAACCATTGGTTCGATGTGGGCGTTGGGGGCATTCGTGCTGGCCATCCTTGGCCTGTCGGGCGTGACGCCGATCTACATGCTGCCGGTGGCGGGCATCGCCTTGGGATCGGCGTTCTTGATCCTGGCGGGGATCGGCCGCGTTTGGGCCTCCATGTTTCCCTTTGCCGAGGATGAGACCCCTCGCGACCGGACCGCTTTCTCCAGCGGCTCTTTGGCCGTCCTGGTGGCGGGACTCGCCGGGGTGGTGCTGGGCATTCTCAACCTCGTGTACCTTACCGGGGCGCGATTCGGCGCAGTGCCGGTCATCGTGCTGGGATTGGGCTTGCTCTGGCACAGCGGCGTCATGCGGCGCGTGAGCCGCTTCCCCTATCACGGCGTGGAAGGATGGCGGCTCAAAGGCCCGTTGGCCGTGAACGCCCTGACGCTGGCGCCGGTGCGGGACTTCCTGGTGGGCGTGGGTAGCGTCATCCTGGGCATCCTGGCAATCCTGAATGTCGCCCCGGCCACTTTGTCGTTCGTCGCTCTGCTGGCGATCAGCACAGCGCTGGTTCTCACCAGTTCCACGATCTGCAGCGCCACGCTGGCCGCCTTGGAAGGCCACTGCGCGAAGAACCGGGGCTAGACGCTAGACGCGGAGGAGTGGGGTGGGCATCGCCCACCGCCAAACGGGACGGGGGAGCGACCCGGCAAGCGGTTGCGACACTTGCGGACAGGGAAAAGGTCGCGGACTCTAGCGGCTTTTCCCTGTTGCGCGGTGGGGACGCTTGCCGGCTTGCTCTTTCTTGGCGGCTTGCTTCAGCGCCCGATCGATCTTCTCCACCGTCCGCACCGTCGGCGAGTGCTTACCTGATTCCAGCCGGCAGAGGGTTTCCTCGCGCACGCCGGCCAGCGCAGCCAGTTCTGCCTGTGTCAACCCGAGCACCTTCCGCTCGCGGATGATATCTCGTGCGATCGAGGCGCGGATGTAATCCAACGCCGGCCGATTGCCCTGAGCATCGGCTGGAGGCAGGGGAGGCAAGGGTGGCTCCCCACGCCGGGCTTTCCGTTCCAAACGTTCCAGGTCCGCTTCCACGACCAGCACAAAACGCTTGCCTCGCCTTTCCACGACTTCTCGCTTCATCCTCGTTCACTCCTCGTAGAACCGGGAGCGGTGACCGATTCGCTCGATAATCACGTTCTCGTGCAGGACATGAAACTGGAGACGGTAGTCGCCGGTCCGCACGCGGAAACGGCCGGCCAGTCGGCCCGACAGCGCTTTGGCGCCGCTGACGTTCGGCCATTGTTGCAACCGCTCCACAATCCCGCGAACCCGGGCGCGAATCGTCCTCGGCAGCCGGTCCAACTGGCGTTGCGCTTCGGGGCTCAACCAGACTTCAGCCATCGGTAACATCCTAGTCTTGCCAGACAAGTTTGTCAACTGCGTCTGGATCTTCCTTGAGCGACGATCTACCTGTCGTGCCAAATTTCGCGAATCTTACCGTTTTATTCCCTTTCCCTCTCTCGCCAGGCGGGAGCTAGGCTCGTGCGCTAGGAAGGGGAGCCGTTCGGTCCAGGTTCGATCGCGCTTCCTCACCTGCACGTCCTCGGCCATCGCGTCGATCAATTGCTCGCGCACACTCGCGTCATCCTCCGGGGGCATTGGGCGAGCGTGGATTGGATTGTCCACTGCCTTTCTCACAAGCGAATCATACCTATCGTAGGCGTCCTTGACCCGCGGCGACCCGAGCAACTTGAGCCGGTGCCGAACGCCGAGCCACTTGGCCTGAATTTCGGCGGGCGGGAAGCTCCCATGCGGGCCGCGGGCGGCCAACAGTTGTTCGTTGTCGAGGACAACGCCGACGATCTGCAGATAGAAGTCCAGACGGAGATCGTAGTAGTGCTTGCGCCGTTCCCTTCGCTCAACCAAAATCTGCGTAACCCAAGCCACGATCGCTGCGGCAAGCAGGCTCCCCAAGATCGTCCTAATCGATTCATACCAAAAGGACATTCTCTAGCTCCCCTGCCTGAAGAGATTCCGGTTTCGAAACTGCCCGCAGCCGTTCTTCATCGTGAGGCGGACTGCGGGCGATCATCATGGGGTGACACTCCCTTGGTCTCTGTTTTTCATCGCGGCACGTTTCCTGTAGTATTCTTCGGCGCTCCGAATCGCAGTATCATGGTCCACAGCCGCGGGTGTCGAAAATCGGTACCCCAGTTTCTTAGCCCTCGCGAAGGCATCGTTCGCCCTGGTTAGTTCTCGTGATTGCACGTAAGCCTTGCCCCGGTAGTAATACGCTATCGCAAGGTTCGCACGAACCCGCGTTTCTTCCGCCGGACCGAGCCGAATGGATTCTTCGTAGTCATCAATGGCTTTGTCCCACTCACCTTTCCCATAAAAGGCGGTACCCCGCCCCTCATACGACGATGCGTTGTTCGGATTCAGTCGGATAGCCTCCGTGAAGTCGGCAATAGCCTCGTTCAACTGGCCTTTGCCCAACTGGGCCAAGCCTTCGTCAAAATAGGCCATCGCCTGTTGCTCTGGCTCGGGGGCCGCCGCGTGTTGCTCTGGCTCGGGCGCCGCCCGAATATTTGCTTCTTGGCTCGTTGCTGGGGATACGCCGCTTGCTTGCGAAAGTGGTCCATCGCGAGCTTCCTGCGTTTCCGCTGTCGTCCCCGCGAAATTCGGAGTGTCCTGTCTCTGCAATCCCGAGCGGACATAGAAAAAGGCGGCAAGAAGTCCAACGAAGGCTATGCTAATCCCGAGGAGAAGCGAAACAAATGTACCAACGGTGTAGTGAACTGCGTTGCTGGACGTATTATCGGTTTTCTCTACGGCGACCGGTGCGCCTGGCGTAGCTTCTGTCGCTGCCGCCGGAGGAGGTTCTCTCGCTGGTCTAGAGTGCGCAACACCGGGTGTACTTTGTCTTGCTTTCGCTGCCTCGGCCATGCACTCCTGCTCAGCTTGTTTCACAGTCGCGGCCTCGGTAGCGGCTTTCTTGGCACTTGCCGCTGCGGCCGCGGCCTTGCGGTCCTCCCTTATGCAAATCTCACGTTTCGCCTGCTCGAAGGCCGCATTGATACTCTTCATCCGGGCGGCGGCCATCGCTCTCTGCGTTTCGGGCGCTTGCTGCCAAACATCGGGGTGGAATTGCATCGCTAGCTTCCGATAGGCGAAAGCAACCTCATCCAGCGAGGCTGCGGACGGAACCTTGAACACTTCCCACCAAGGCTCCGCTTCGCTTGTTCCGGCCGCTCCCGGGTCGATGCCCTCATAGACTCCATTCGGGTCGAACCCCAACAGTTCTGCCAGAGTTCGGAGAACGCGATTTTCGCTCTCATCTACAATGCCGTCCGCTCTTGCAACGGACAGCGCGACAGCAAGCACTAGCCGCCTGTACTCCAAGGAGCAGAATTGCTTGAACGTGCCCAACAGGTCTGTGCCCTTGCCGCTCGCGCAGTCGTCAAAGCACTTTTCGAGATATCGCGCTGTGCCACCGGCTGGCCGAAACAGCTCACGAATCGCCGCGCGAAACGCTTCCCTTTCTGCGTCGCCAACGGCTCCTCCGGCAGACGCCACCGCCGCAGACGCTTCTGCGATGCCTCGCATAAGCAACATTGCCGCCGAATTACGTATGGCCTTCGGCCCTGCCGTGCGAACGCCACAAATCCGGCAGGCAATGCCGATGCTGTCAATTGACGGGACTTGCCGAACGACGTGGACGGCATTACACGAGGCACACGATGCCACGGTGAATATGTTGTTGCACTTTTCACAGGCAACGGAACCCGCAGGTGCTACGTTCCTCTGGGCGCAGTAAGGGCAGGCAACGACATGCGGTACCCACGCTTCGTCTTTTACCTCGCCCGGCAGGTCGAGCAGCTTCATTGAATCCCAAAGGGATCGAGCCGCGCCAAACAGCAGGGAGGAACTGCTGAACCACATTCCTTTGAGCGTGGCCCCCCGCGCAGCCATGTACGCCTGCATGGCGTGATCTCGGCAGAACATGCCGGAGAATTTGATCTCCCGCCGAAGGATGACGAACCCTTGGTGCGCCTTGAAAGACATCCACTTGGCGGGATGCCGTCCGCAAATTTGGCAACGGTCCATGACCCCCGTACCTCCCAAAGAAGGCTTGCGCATCGGGGAGAGGTTGCGCCTGGCTCGCACCCATCAAACGCCCTCGACTATAGCCGCCCGACAGGCAAAGTCAATAACCCGCTCCCGCCGGAAGTGGTACAGTTTCAACCCGAGAGCGTTGCGCGCCAAGGAAAATCGGGCAAAGAACGCCTCAAGCGGCAAACTCGCCCGCAAGCGACAGACTTGCCTATTTGGGTTCGCGGGGTTGGAAAAGGTACGCGCGATCATGTCTGGAGAGGTTACGAGACTTGCAGCTCGGCGAGCCTCTACAGATTGCGTGAGCTTGGCGGCGGGCGCCTTTCCTCGTTCAAACGGCCAGGGCCGTTAGGTCCGTCCAACGACGCAGTGGCGGGCTAAAGCCCGCCCTATAACTCGTTCAACTGCCGGGAAAAAGCATCGCTTCGGCGAAGGTCCACTTGAAGTCGGGATCGCCGGAGAGATCGACGTGCTCGGTCCGCCGGGCCAGCGCTTCGGCCTGACGGCGGGCTTGGTGCGAAAGGGCCGCCAGCCGGGCGCCGGCCAGCGAGGTGTTGCCCTGGTAGCGTATCCGCTCCCGCGGAATCGCCGGCGGCAACAGACCGATCCGCTGGGCGCTCGTGCGGCGGACGTAGTTGCCGAAGCCGCCGGCAATCAGCACCGCTTCAAGGTCCGTCGTCGCCAAACCATTGCAGCGCAAGAGAATTTCTATCCCCGCCCGGATCGCGCCGCTGGCAAGCTGCAGCTCGCGGACGTCTTGTTGCGTGAGCAGGATGGGCTTGCCGCTGGCGGTTTCCGCCCCCTCGGCCAGCAGGAACGCCGGCTTGCCGTGGGCCGCGACCAGCCGCCGCCGCAGGTCGGCGGGCAGGCCGGCCGGTGGGGCGTTGGCCGACGCCAGCCGTCCGTCAGGGCGGATCAGCCCGCTGCGCAGAAGCTCGGCCGCCAGGTCGATCAGCCCCGAGCCGCAGAGGCCCGCCGGGCGGACGCCGCCGATCACCTGGGTCCGCAGCAGGCCGTCGAAGAGCACGCGCTCGATCGCCCCGGTGCTGCCCCTCATACCTTGCGAGATCCTTGCGCCTTCGAAGGCCGGACCCGCAGCCGTCGAGGCGGCCGTCAGTTTTCCCCTGGCCGCCAGCACGATCTCGCCATTGGTGCCGATATCGACCAACAGCGCAGGCCCCGCCATCTCGCCCAGTCCGGTGGCCAGGATGCCGCTGACCGTATCGCCGCCGACAAAGCCGCCGATCACCGGGAAAACGTAGGCCGTGCCGCGAGGATGGATGGGAAGCCCCAACGACGACGCCGGCAGCAGCATCGGGCCGCTCGTGGCCGGGACGAAGGGAACCTCGCCCAGGGACCGGCAATTGATGCCTGCCAAGAGCTGCTGCATCGTGGTGTTCCCCGAGAACGTCAGCACGCAGATCTGCCCGCGGGCCACTGCGGCGCGGTGGGCCAGCTCGTCGATCATTTCGTCGGCCGCCCCGACCACGGCGCGGCGAAGCTCTTCCAGTCCCCCGGCACTGCGCCCGGCGTGGAGAATGCGGGCCAGCACGTCGTCGCCGAAGGCGGTTTGCGGATTGACCCGCGCGGCGATCGCCAATTCCTCTCCGCTTTCCAGGTCCAGCAGCATGGCGACCAGCGTCGTCGTGCCGACGTCCATCGCCACGCCGTAACAGGCCGCCGGCTGGCCGCCATCACGGTCGGGCGGAGGCAGTTCGCGGTAAACGTCCCGGACCAGCGGCTCGGCAACCGGCCCCGGAGCCCCCTCGGTCCGGGCCAGGATCTGGTGAAACGGCGACAGCAGCGACGTTGCGGGGACCTCCACAGTCATCGGACCGTACACGATCGTCTGGCAGGCCAGCCGGAAACCCTGGGCCAGGTCGTCGCGGCTGATCGCCGTGCGGTCGCAGGGTCCCGGCTCGGCGGCGCCCTGGCAAACGCGGACCCGGCACTTTCCGCAGACGCCTTCCCCGCCGCAGGGCAGATCCAGCACCGCGCCGGCCTCCAGCGCCGCTTCCATCAGCCGGCTTCCCGCAGCGACCCGGACCGTTCGGCCCAGCGGCTGGAACTTGATCTCTACTTCGCGTACCTCGTGAGGCTGCATCGCGCGGGGATCTCGCGGAAGTAACTTGAAGCGAACAAAGTAGCAGGCACACTCCGTGTGCCGTCCGCCCGTGTTGGCAGCAACAGCGGACGGCACACGGAGTGTGGCTGCTGCTTTACGGACCGTGAACGGTTACAGTTCGAGGCAACTATTACCCCGGCACGAAAGTACGTCAGGCTTTCCAGCCTGACAGAGCATACGGGTCAGGCTGGAAAGCCTGACGTACATGATTCTCTCATCTTGACAAGCTACTTTCGTCACGGGCTCTCGGCAACCGTGGCCTGCTCTTCTTCCACGGCTGCTTCGGAATGTTGGACCTGTTGCAAGAGATCGACGAACTTGGCCGCCGTGGGCGTGAAGACCTTCCGCTGGCGGTGGATGATGCCCAGGGGACGCTGCAACGGCGGCGCGATCAAGGGGACCGAGGCCAGGCTCCCCCGCTCGGTCTCCTTGCGGACGGTCGGCTCCGGGAGGATGCTGATCCCCGCGCCGATCTCCACGGCCTGCTTGATGGTCTCGATGTTGTCGAACTCCATCACCACGTGGATCGACACCGAGCGCTGCCGCAGGTAGCGATCGATCTCCTTGCGGATGAACAGGTCGCGGTCGAAGGCCACGAAGTCCTCGTCCCGCAGATGCTCGATGGTCACCGCCTTGCGGGAGACCAGCGGGTGTTGCGGGTGGCAGACCAGCACCATCCGCTCGGAGCGCAGCGGGATCACGGCAATCTCCGGCGAGGCCGCGGGATAGGAGACGATCCCCAGGTCCACCTCGGAGTTCAGCACCGCCTCGTAGACTTTGTTGGGACGCAAGAACTCCAGGCGGACCTTGGCCTTGGGATAGCGCCGCATGAAGTCCTGCATGCAGCGGCTCATGTCGTGCAGGCCGACGGAATAGATCGAGGCCACGCGGACCAGCCCGGTGATCTCCTTCCGCAGCGAGCGGACCCGGGTCTCCACCGCGTCGTACATCTCCAGGACCTCGCGGAAGCCCTCGTAGCAGGCCTGGCCTTCCGGCGTGAGCACGAAGGGCCGCTTGCTGCGATCGACCAACTGCACGCTGAAGTACTGCTCCATGCGGTGCACCGACTGCGTCGCCGCCGACTGGCTCACCTCGTTGGCCGCCGCCCCGCGGGAGAAACTTTGATGCTGCACCACATCGCAGAAGATTCGTAGCGTTTCGATATTCATAAGGCTATCTTATCATAAGACCGCCTTATGTTCAAGGGGACCACTTATCGGATTCCCGAAATCTGGTTGCAGTAGGGCCATGAACCACCAGATTGTGGAGGCTCAGTAAAATACCACCTTGTACGCTCCCAACCAATAAACTAGCATTATTTGATAGTTCGTTTTGCGCATGTCTCAGGGAATTGGCGCTATTTGTGCCGTAGCACCCGAGCGGCAGGACGGTCACCGTTTTTAGAAGAGGCTTGAACTATGCCGGTCAAGAGCGTACATGTGGTTCCCAGCAGCGGAGGCTGGGCCGTAGAGCGAGAAGGACGAGGCAAAGGGCACGGTGGGGTATGGCACTACCCTAGCCATGAAGAGGCCCTCGCGGCCGGACGCAAGATGGCGGAGGAAGAACTGGCCGAGTTGGTCGTTCATGGCCGCGACGGCAAGATCCGTGAGCGGAGCGATTTCGGCCGCACGCCGAGCCCCTCCCACGCGAAGTCGGCCCGTGTTTAGACGCGCTTAATCCTCATCGGGGGCACGAAGCCAGGGCCGGATGGCAGGCTCGCCGGGGACGATCTGCTCCTCGCGGAAGAAGATGCCGACCTCGCGCACGGCCGCCTCGGGGCCATCCGAGGCGTGGATCAGGTTCATTTGCCGGCTCGAGCCGAAGTCGCCGCGGATGGTGCCGGCGGGGGCGTCGCGACCGTTGGTCGGCCCGACCATGTCGCGGACCACGCGGATCGCCTCGGGGCCCTCAACCACCGCGGCCACCAGCGGCCCGCCGGTGATAAACCTCTCCAACGCCGGGTACCAGTCCTTCCGTACGTGCTCGGCATAATGCTTGCGCGCCAGTTCTGGCGTTACCCGCATCAGCTTCATCGCCACGAGGTTGAATCCCTTGTCCTCAAATCGGGACAAGAGCCTTCCCAGCAGCCGGCGCTGGAGGCAATCCGGCTTGAACAGTACGAGCGTCCGCTCCATGTCGAGTCCCTTTCTTGGGTAAAGCGGCGAAGGGATAAAGAGATATCGACCACTAACCATTACAAATGGACTGGGGCGCCTTCGACCGGGTCGAGGATCAGCCAGCGGTCGGGCGAGCGTTGGAGGTGCAGTTTGACGTTGCCCGCCCAGCGATCGGGGCCGAGGATCGGCTTGCGGCCTTCAAAATAGATCACCGCGTCAAAGCGGACCGTGGCGGTCGGCGGACTGGTCCGGTCGTTGACCTCGATCTCGATGTTGTGCAGGCTCACGTCGGTCACGCGAACCATGCCCAAGCCGGTCTGGATCTGACGGCGGGTCTGCTCGGCCGTGGGGGAGACCACGGCGTCCATGCGGGCTTTGGAATTGCTCTTGAGCCCCTCGACCCCTTCGTCGATGGTCATCATCACCCGTTTCCGCTCGGTGATCACCAACCGTTCGAAAAGCACGCCGGCCACCACCGCCAGCAGCACGCCGATCATGGCGTACAGCAGCACGCCCCGCCTTGTCACGAACAGCGCCAGGGCCAGCGCCCCCTCCAGGAGAATCCCGATGGTGATCCAGGGCCAAGGGCTGTCCAGGAAGGTTTCCATGTCGGGGCGGCTCGTGCGAAATGGGACCAGTACGAAGCCTATATCTGTTCTGCGAGAACTTGAGACGCATATTTCAGACGGCCTCCCCGTTCGATAAGCTTTCTCTCCAGTGCGAGGACAATCGTTGGACGAACAGCGGGACGTTGAACACGGCTCAAAACAATCCGCCCGTGCTGTCGATACGGTACAAGGCGATTTCCAATCTTTCCCATTGTCGTGAGGATCTGGCTGGCGGCTTTCTTGAGGTTTGCCCCCTTCAACTCGATCAGATAGACGTTGCCATTCTCAGGGATGCCAAAAAGAAAGTCGCATCGCTCTCCGTCCACAATCATTTGGCCGTCTACGCGGTACCTAAGAATGCGCCTCTTCCTGGGATTCTCGCCGAAGTACTTTCTCGCCGCCTCCTGAAAAACGACCATTGCGCGCCTGTCATCACTAAGAATTCCCGCTTCGCCAATCCTATTTCTCATGAGAGGTTGCTTCGATATCAAGCATCTTGTTGAATAGATCGTTGATCTCATCTGAAGCATGGTCGAGAAGTTCCCATTTCAGAGCGGGTACGTCTCTATCCAACATCGGACAGGCGTGCCCTTGATCGACGAAGTATCCTGCAACTTCCGAAGCGTCGATCCAATAATCGCGGGGAACCACTGATCCCACTTGTCGAACGTTTGCACCTTTGCTCAGCTCGCTCGCGTAAAGCAGGTCGTTGACGAACGCCAGGACATATGGCGAATGAGTCGTAACGATGAAGTCGCACTTGAGCACATTGAATACAAAAGCGATGAGTTCGACTACCTGTTTCTGGGCATCGGGATAAAGGTGCGATTCGGGCTCCTCGATTACAACGAGAGATTGCGAGTTCTCAAGGACGATCAGAAACAGTGACAACAAAATCCAAACGACCTCTTGTTGGCCGGAGGAGGCGTAACTGATCTTCGTAAACACCCCCGGTGCTAATAGAAGCTTGCCGCCCTCCCGGTCGTAGAGGTACTCGCCTTTGAGGATCCTCTTGATGATCTCCTGCGCGCCGCACCGCGCCCAGTTGAAGACGGGAGGAAGTGAGAGCCTTCTTATCGCGCACGATTTCGTCGAGCGTGCGATCAAAGAACGTGCGCGACGTGTTGACAGTGTCGACGAATTGCCGCATCGGGTAGTCAAGCAAGTGGGGATGAATATACTGGAGTTGATCGGACAGAGTCGAGAGCATGCTCCGACCTGAAGGAATAAAGAAGAGTTCCTTAGAATAGCCGAAAAGTTCGTTGCAGCGCCCGCGTACATGTTCCAGAACAGATGACTGCCTCTGCTCCGACGCCAACTTGCCCACGGTGGAGGGGAAAGTTGAACGCACACTCTTTCGTCCGAGACGACGGCGTGCCTCGCTCACCAGATCAAGGATCTGTCGCCAAGCGCTGTCGGAGAAGTGAGCATCAACATATTTGTGGTGCGCTTGATCGAGCGCAACCTTCAACTGGCAGTCCTCGGTGTACCTATACTCTATCGCGACGTTGGTTGGTTGCGGAGCCGGTCCAAAGAACTCCACGAAACGATTCCTAAGGCGTTTCTTCAGCATGTGGCTCAACTGGTGTGTCTCTGGGCCATCCGCAGCTTCGTATATGAAGCGTATGACCTCATCCCGCACGTGCAAGAAATAGTAGATCAGCTTGCTCAGCGTACTCTTACCGCTTGCTTGAGGACCGATGAAAAGGAGGAAACGGGCAACATCAACCGTGGCCTGCTGGATCGGTCCAAAATCACGAACGATCAGGCGATGCACAGGTGGTTCTCCAAGAGACGAATGTGCCGCGTCGGCGACAATACATCTTGTCGCCGGCAATATCGTATTCCGAAAACGGCACAGGACCGAGATTGGCAAGATAGATGATGCATGGAGCAACCTACAAATCCAATATCGGACCCGTCCCGTTTTCCTCCCGTGCCATTTTACTCCCGTTTTTCCCCCCTCACCAGTTTCCCTCACCCAGACCCTCCCGGGGAGGGAGAGGGGGCAGGCGGACCGCTACCCGAGCTTCTTCAACGCCGGCATCAGCGGACCGCCGTAAAGGGCCGTGTCGCCGAGCATCTCTTCGATCCTCAGGAGCTGGTTGTACTTGGCCATGCGGTCGGTGCGGGAGGCCGAGCCGGTCTTGATCTGGCCGGTGCCCAAGGCCACGGCCAGGTCGGCGATCGTCGCGTCTTCGGTCTCGCCGCTGCGGTGGCTGATGACGCTGGAGTAGCCGTTGCGGCGGGCCAGCTCGACGCACTCGATCGTCTCGGTAATCGAGCCGATCTGGTTGAGCTTGATGAGGATGCTGTTGGTCACGCCCTCGTCGATTCCCCGTTGCAGCCGCTCGGTGTTGGTTACGAAGAGGTCGTCGCCGACCAACTGGACCCGCTTGCCGAGCCCCTCGGTGAGCTTTTTCCAGCCGTCCCAGTCGTCCTCGGCGAATGCGTCCTCGATGGAAACGATGGGGTACTGGTCGATCCAGGAGGCCAGCAGATCGACCAGCTCGTCGGCGCGGAGCGGTTTCTTGTCAAGGGTGTAGGTCTTGCTCTTTTCGTCGAACAGCTCGTTGGCGGCAAGGTCCAGGGCGATGTAGACCTGGCGGCCCAGCTCATAGCCGGCCTGGCCCACGGCCTCCTTGATCACGGCCAGGGCCTCGGCGTTGCTCTTGAGATTGGGGGCAAATCCGCCTTCATCGCCGACGTTGGTCGAGTAGCCCTTGCCCTTGAGCACCTTTTTCAGGTTGTGGAAGACCTCGCAGCCGCAACGAATGGCATCCCGGAAGCTGGAGAAGCCCAGGGGGAAGATCATGAATTCCTGGACGTCGACGTTGTTGTCGGCGTGGGCGCCGCCGTTGATGATGTTCATCATCGGGGCGGGCACCAGCCGGGCGCCGGCCCCCCCGAGGTAGCGGAACAGGGGCAGGTTGCAGTAGTCGGCGGCCGCGTGGGCCACGGCCATCGAGACGCCCAGGATGGCGTTGGCGCCGAGGCTCTTCTTGTTCGGGGTGCCGTCCAACTCTTTCATGTGCTTGTCGACGCCGGCCTGGTCCAGGGCATCCAGTCCGCAAAGCTCGTTGGAGAGCCGGTCGTTGACGTTTTCCACGGCATGGAGCACGCCGCGGCCGAGGAACTGGGACTTGTCGCCGTCGCGGAGCTCCCATGCCTCGTGGACGCCCGTGCTGGCCCCGCTGGGGACCGCAGCGCGGCCGAAAGAGCCGTCTTCCAGCCGCACGTCGACCTCGATGGTGGGGTTGCCGCGGCTGTCAAGAATCTGTCGGGCATGAATGTCGACAATCGTAGAGCTCATGGTCGTCTCTTCTTTCCTCAAAATCCTGAAGGTCTGGTTTCCCATCCAAAGGGCCATTGTGCCCGATGACGTGGCGATTGGCTAGTGCCCCTCCCCTCACCTTCTCAATTCCCTGACGGGACGCTAAGATAGGGGTGGACTTAGGCAAAATGGCGATGCGTTTCCCCCTCTCCCTCCGGGAGAGGGTTGGGGTGAGGGGGCATTCGTGAGGAGTATCCCATTTCTCTCCGGGAGTGGCCAAGCCGGCTGTGTCGTGCAGAGAATATCTGGTGCCATAGTCTTAAGTGGCGCGTTGTTCGTCGTGGTCCTCAGCACACAGGGCCGTTTAGACGGGATCTATGCCAACCTGGGGTGGCGCGAACTGCCTTTGGTTACAAATCTGGTTCGCTCGCGGTCGTTTGTATGGCTTGCGGGCATACTGCTCGGCCTGACAATCATCCAGGGGTTGCTGCTGAAGAACAAATTCATGCGAGCAGCGTGTAACACGGTTGCCGGTATTGCTGCGTTTGTACTGGGTGCTCTCTACGTGTTCGGTATGTTCCGGCCCTTGATCATACTTGTCGAGAAAGTGTCACCGTAAAGCGGCAACACCGGCTCGCCGAAGCCCTGCTGCGCAGCCACCTTGCCGGTGGTTCCAGCCGCCAAACCCTGGTACAATCAAACGTAGTTCGGACCTGGCTGGCGTTGGAGAATACGGCGTCGACCGGCCTGAGTGTTCGTCCACCCTACGCCCCTCACCGCAACCCTCTCCCGGAGGGAAAGGGGGCGACAATGGAGGTTCGAGGAATGTTTTCGGGAATCATTGAAGCGATGGGCCAGATCACGGAGATCCGCTCCGAGCCGCCCGGCTGCCGGTTGATCGTTCGCCAGGCGGAGATCGCGCGGGAAACGGCCGTGGCCGACAGCATCTCGGTCAACGGCTGCTGCCTGACGGTGATCGACGTGGCCAGTGAGACGTTCGCCTTCCAGGCCGGTCCGGAAACGCTTGCCCGCACCAACCTCGGCGACCTCAAGCCAGGCAGCCGGGTGAACCTGGAGCGAGCACTGGCGGTGGGGGCACGCCTGGGCGGACATTTTGTCAGCGGGCACATCGACGGCGTGGGCACGCTGGCCGAGCGCCGCGACCAGGGCAGTTGGTCCACCTTTTGGATCAACGTGCCCCGGCCGCTGGCCGCGCAGATGGCCTCCAAGGGCTCGATCGCCGTCGACGGGGTGAGCCTGACGATCGTCGACAGCGAGCCGGACCGCTTCAGCATCGCTCTGATCCCTTACACGCTCGTCGTGACGACGCTTGGCGCCCTCCAACCCGGCGGCAAGGTGAACCTGGAGACCGACATCCTCGCCAAGTACGTGCAGCGGCTGATCGAGGCCAAGGATTGGAGTTAGAAGTTAGGAGTTAGGAGTTAGAAGCCTGAGCGCGTCTGATGAGACGACCTGTTGAAAGGCTCGATGAGGAAATCGTGCGGCGAGACTTCCCAATCGGGGATCTCGTTGAAGGCTGGTTCTTCCGGTGTCGAGAAGTGTCGGCTGGGGTCTATCAGGTTGAGGGCACCGATTTGTGGGGTAGGAGAGTCGGGGCCGACGGAACGGATGAGGAACAGTTGCTTCGGGCTTGTGCGGATAGCGCAAGAGCTATAAGGAATCGAGTTGACCGAGAGGTCAAGCGCGGCTAGCAGAAGCGTTTCCGCAGAGCCGCTGCGCAGGCGCCTTTGGATCGGGAAATCAATGAGTGTCGCCTTTCGCTCCGCGAAAGAACGTGGGCTGCGGCGGCATTCATCCTGCCACGACATGCAAGGCCGGCGATTTATTGACAGTTAACTGCAGCGAAATAATCCGGGATAACGCAGCTTTCGCGGAGCGAAAGGCGACACTTGTTTATTCGCCGATCCTTTGCTGTCGGAAACGCCCACCATTGTAGGGAAGACCTCGACTGCTGAACTTCTAACTCCTAACTTCTAACTCCTAACTCCTAACTTCTAACTCCTAACTTCTAACTCCTAACTCCTAGCTTCCTGTCCATGCCCGAAGTTCCGACCTGCCACCAGACGCAGTCTTTCCTCATGGACCGCTTCGCGCGAGCGGGGATTTCGCCGCGGACGCAGCTTGGGCAGAACTTCCTGGTGGACCTGAATCTGGTCCGCGTGCTGGTCCGTGCGGCCGATCTCGGTCCTGGCGACGTGGTGCTGGAGGTGGGCACCGGTACCGGCTCGCTGACGGCCCTGATGGCCGCCGAGGCCGCCGCCGTCGTCACCGTCGAGGTCGACAGGGAACTGTTCCACCTGGCCGCCGAGCAACTGCGGCCGCTGGCCAACGTCCGCATGATCCAGGCCGATGCCTTGAAGAACAAGAGTCATTTCAACCCCGTGGTGTTGGAGGCGATCGATCGCCAGTTGTCGGCCGCCCCGGGCCGGCAGTGGAAGCTGGCGGCCAATCTTCCCTACCACGTGGCCACGCCGATCCTCACCAACTGCCTGGACCTCGACCGGCCGCCGCGGTCGATGACCGTCACCATCCAGAAGGAGCTTGCCGACCGCATCCAGGCCGTCCCGCGAACCAAGGACTATGGGGCGCTGAGCATCTGGATGCAGAGCCAGTGCCGCATCGAGCTGGTGCGGACCATGCCGCCGAGCGTCTTCTGGCCGCGGCCGAAGGTCGCCTCCGCCATCCTGCACCTTACGCTGGACGACCAACTGCGGCAACGGATCCCGGACCGGCCCTTCTTCCATCAGTTCGTCCGCGCGGTGTTCTGCCATCGCCGCAAGTTCCTGCGGTCGGAGCTGATCGCCGCCACCAAGAACCGCTTGGACAAGCCGCAGGTGGACCAGCTCATGGCCCGGCTGGGACTGGGCGGCAACGCCCGGGCGGAAGAGCTCGACGTACCCGCCATGCTCGCCCTGGGCGAGGCCGTGCGAACTTCCTTGACTGGTTAACGAGTAGGGTGGGACAAGCTCGCGTGGGCGAGCGCCGGCCCACCAAGAGAGAGTGGTCAGTGGCTAGCGGTCGGAACCGTCAGCACCCAACATCTCTTGCCGCTCACCGCTGACCATTGACCCCTGCTGGTGGGCCGGCGGCCGCCACGGCGGCCTTGTCCCACCCTACGATTGCCGGAGACGTGTTCCCTGCCTGACGCCGGCCCCCGGTTGACAAGCCGGCGCCAGCTACTACCATAGTAGGGAACGCCTGTGGGAGCGCACCATGCAATTCATAGAGATGTCCGGGAAGACCCTTTTGCGGATCGTCCGCGAGGAGGGACCCAGCCCAACGGAGCTGGCCGAAGTCGGCGTGAACGAGGAGAGCGTGGTCCGCATCAATCGCCAGGGCGACATCGAGATCCGCCGCCCGGACCGCTGGGACGTCATCGGCGGACTGTTGGGCGATTATGAGCACCGTGTGAAGCGCGAGACCGGTCTGGACTGGGTCTAAGTACCCGCGCAATGTAGTAGGCACACGCCGTGTGCCGTCGGCAGCCTACGGCACACGGCGTGTGCCTGCTACTTACTCGGTGACGGTGAACTCGATGTTCGACTGGCCGATCTTCTGGCTGTTCAGATCGGTCACGGTGAGTTGGAGGGTGTGCTTGCCCGGGTAGATGTGCTTGGGCAGGAGGAACTCGTAGCCGATGAAGAAGTCGCGGCGGGGACCGTGACAGTACTCTTCGTTGACGCTGAACTCATGGTCCGCCACCCGCTGGCCGCGGCTGTCGAGAATCTGGTAGCTGCTCTGCAGTGCCGTGTAAGAGCCCTTGGGCGTCTCGTTGCTCTTGAAGTTCTCCACCTCGGCGTACAACAACAGCCGCTGTCCCGGGACGAACTCGTTTTTCGCCAGCGGCTTGTAAGCCCCGAAGCTCTGCACCTCGGTGACGAAGGCCATGTTTCTGACCAGCAGCGGCGACGATTCGCCCAACCGGGCGATGGCCTCGATCAGGTGCCGCTCGGCCTCGCCCGCACGCCGCGTGGGCTCGGCGATCTGCTCCGTATCCAGCAGCGTGGCCAGCCCAAAGAGCTGCTTGGACCAGAAGTCCTGCATCGAGGGGGAGATCGAAGGGATCGGACGCAAGGCGTCCTCGCGGCGTCCGGCCAGCAGATAGAGCATCCGCAGCCGGGCGTGCTGGGCGATCTCGGCGGCCGACTGTGGCGTGGGATTGACGGCCGCTTCCAGCCCGCGGATCGCCTCGTTCAGAGCGACTTGCCAATCCTTGCTCGGCTGGGGTTCATAGCTGGCGGCCGTGATCGGGCCCCCGGCGGTCGCCGGAGGTCCGCCAGGGCAACTGCCGCTTTGGGCCGCCGCCATCTTCGCCCCTGCCGCCGCCGTGCCGCGGGGATCGTCAGCCCGCAAGCAATTGCCGCCAGGAAGGCCGGGAGTTGACGACGGCAACGGCAAAGTCGAGTCCCGGGGCTGAATGCGCTGCAATGAGGGATCGCCCGCCGGAACCGGTTGGCCGTTGGCTATCCCCGGCGGCCTCGCCGGCAGTGTGGTCGCGGGGCTAGGGCCGAGGCCTGCGGACGCTACCCCGGGTTGACATGCCTGGCTCGCCCCGCTCGACCGTTGTGCTAATCGGTCTCGCTCTTCCACTTGCCTCCGATAGGCGATCGCCGCCCGAAATTGCTGGACCACCAGCGGCCAGAGGTCAGGCGGGGTCTGCCGCAAGTTGGTCAACAACTGCTCTTGGGCGGCCGGGTCCAGGGTCTTGAGTTCCTGGATCTCAGCGATCACGGCGTTCATGGCACGAGGGTCGGGACCTGCCGTCGTGGCGGGCGGCGTCGGCATTGATGGAGCAGAAGAAGAAGATGAGGAAGCGATCGGAGCTGGCGTAGGCGTGGCAGTCTGGGATGTTGCGGTCGCCCCGTTTTGCCCTGACGACCAGGGCGAAGAAGCGCACCCGGCAGCCGCCAGGCCGGCAGCCAACACCAACCAGAGCAACAACGTCGATCGGTCCATGTAGAACGAGCCATCCCGGAAGAGGGTACCCGCACAATAGGGGGCCGATGTTAGCCAATTATGTTCCGCAGTGCAACAGGGAAAATGTAGAGCGTCCCCGTGTCTCCGCGTCCTCTTCGCTAGCCACTGGCCCCTAGCTTCTGGGGGGCCCGGCCATGCGAACCAGGAGCCGCTCGAGGATGGACCGGGGAGGGGCCGCGCTATCGCCCTTCAGCGCCAGATCGGTCTCCAGGAGCCACTGGTAGAGCTGATCGCCTCGTTGACGGCCCAGCCTGCGGAGCTGGGGCTCCGCCCGACTAAGGAGGAAGGTCTTGGTGCCGGTCTGAACGAGGGCCTCGCGAGGTGAGATCCGATGGCCGGCGGCTTCGGCTTGCAGGACCAGTTGCGTGGCGGCGGCAAACCGCCGCAGCGAGAAGGATATCTGGCCGAGCAGGGCAACGGGATTCTCACCGGACAGCAGGAGCCGGTCGAGTTGGACGAGGGCCCCCGGGACGTTGCCGTCCAAGGCGGCGTCGAGCATCTCCCACGTGGTCCTGGCCCGCCAGCTTCCCACGAATTGGCGGACGATCTCCGCGGTAACCTTGCCGCCCGGCCCGGCCGCCGAGGCGAGCTTGGCGAGTTCCTGATCCAAGAGCCCCGGTTCTGGCCCGACCAGGTCCAGCAGGACTTCCGCCGCCGGACCGTCGAGTTGCACCTGGTGCTTCTGCTTGCCCCACGCCAGGAGCCATCGGCCGAGCTTGGCCGCGGCGGGGACCGAGCTGTCGATGGCCAGGCCCTCGGCCAGGGTCTGCTTGTAAAGCCGGGTGTTGGACGGCCAGGTCTTGACGTCCAGGATCAGCACGCCGTTGGAGCAAGGCCGGGCGAGGTAGCGTTCCAAGTCGCCCCGATAGCGGCTGACGAACTCGTCCGCCTCGCTCACCAGCACCAGCCGTTTGCCGCCGCCGAACATGGCCACGGTCTCCAGTTCGTCGAGCACGTCGCCCAGCGCCGTGGAGGCCTCGAACTCACTGAAGGAGAAGCCGCCCTCCCCGCCGCCGAGCACCGCCTCCCGCAACCGCAGCAAGACCTGCCGCTTGAGAAAGGGCTCGTCGCCAAAGACCACGCAGACCGGCCGCGGCGGGTACTTCTGCGGCGAGGCGAGGTAATCTATGGCGTGGAGGGCAGCGGCCATCGGTGGGCGAGCGTGAGGTTTCGGGGGCGATGCGACGAGTAGCCGACCCCAAGTATAGCGAGCATCCAGCGCTTTTGTAGGGTGGGACAAGCTCGCGCAAGCGAGCGCCGGCCCACCAAAAGGAAGTGTTCAGTGGCTGGTGTCCCCCCTCACTGGCCAGTGACCAATGCCGGTGGGCCGGCGGCCGCAAGGCGGCCTTGTCCCACCCTACGGCGCAAAGCGACTCCCGCGCTGCATTTCAGCGGGAATAGCTGCTCGACCGGATGTCGCCAATGTGGACGCTGGGCTTCGTCAGGTCGACGCCGACCCACACATCCGGCGGGTCGCCGGGCCGTGGCCTGCCGCTCCATACTCCCGCCCCGTTCTCCACGGCCACGCGGAAACCATAGAGGCCCTCTTTTTGGACGCCGATTAGAAGCGGACTCTTGATTTGCTTGGGCACGCCGAAGTTCGACCACGTCCGGCCCCCATCCAGAGTTCCCCAAAGCTCCACGCGGCGGATGCCCGAGGGTCCCAGCGAATCGACCTTGTACTCCAACTCGAAGACCCGCGAGTTGACCATTCGCGGCCGACGGCCGTCGGGCAGACGAGGATCCGGCCGGTTTGCCGCGCCAGCCACAAGGGGCGCAACGTATTGGTTGCCCAAGGGCGGGTTGACGGACATGGCGACCGCTCCGGTCGGCGGCTGGGCTGCGGAGAACCCCGGAATCACCGGACCCTCCGTCGGCGGCAGCACATCGTCCGAGGGTGGCGCCGTCGCCGGGGCTACCGGTGGCGTCGCTGCCGCTGGCGTTGCTGCCGCTGGCGTTGCTGCCGGTGGAACTGCTGCCGCTGGGGCTGGTGCCGGCGGCGTTGCCGGCGTCGCGGGGGATGACCCCAGCGATGGCCCCAACGGGGAGGTCGACGAAGGTTTCGACACGACCTGGGCGTGTGTGACGGTCGTATTTCCCGCCGTATCGGAAACCTCCGCCCGGATCTCTAAACGTCCGCTGGCCGCTTGAGGCCACCAGGTAAGCTGGCCGTATCGCGTAATCCCCTGGACCGCCGTGTCCCGCCGGTCGACGGCCAGCGCCTGCCAGGTAGTGACGCCTGCCGGACGGTACTGGATCTTCAGGCTTTCCAGGTTGAGGTTCGGGTCGGTGGCCTGCCAGCGGGCGGTGATCTGGCCGCCGTTGCCACGGAAGGCGTCGAGTTTCAACTCGGGTGGGTTGGTGTCCACCACGACCCGCAAGCCCGGCTGGTTGCTCTGTCGAGGCCGAATTTGGCCGGCACGGTCGAGGGTGCGGATCAGGAACCAGTATTCTCCGTCGCCTCTGGCCTGAAAGAGGAAGCGGTTGCGGCTGGGGGGGACTTGTTGGTACAAGTGCCAGGAGCCCCCGAAGTCGGAGGAGACGTAGAGCTGGACCTCGACCGGTTCGCTGGCATGGGACGGCCCCTTATCCACCTTGAAGGGGATAGCGAATAGCGTTTGGCGGGTGGCGATGGGTGCCGGCAGCGGGCTGGGGGCGTACGGCGGACCCATCGGCCCGGCATCCCCGGCCGTAGCCACCAGCGCGAGCACCTGGGCCAGCGACGCAAGCCACATCGCCTCGTTCCTTGAGAAACCAGCGGACCGGATCGTAGGTCGTATCGGCGAGGCCAGTCATGCGACTTGAGAAGGGGCACATGGTCAGGAAGAATGCAAAGAACAGTCAAACTTGCATGGCGGGGGGCATGGAAAGGCGGCGGATGGGGGACGGCGGACGGGGGATGCGAGTCGAAAATCTTCACGCGAAACAGTAAAGCGGCTATACCGCTTGTGGTTGAGTTTGACGCATTTCTCGCCGCGGTACCCTATCCCGAAGCGCTAACGAGGGAAGCACTTTCGCCCCTCGCTCGTGCTTCGGGCTAGTGTCGGTCGTCGCCGCGAGCGGTATGAGCAAAGGGGTGGCGGAACCTAAGTCTCATGACGTCGGGATATCCGGTGATCTACCAACGCCCACGACGCCGCCTCCCGTCCGTCGTCCGCCGCCCCCCGTCCCCATCGTGACCAGGCGGCTGCGGTGCCTGGACTCGGAAGCGCAGAAAGTACATAATGATTGCATCCAGCGGCAAGGTCTTGGCGTGGGCCGTATTTCCTGTCAGGTCGGCGGTGGATGACGAAGTTCTTGGAGGTCCAGGCGCCCCAGCTCGTCTTCTGGCTGGCGATGGGCGCGATCCTGGTTGCAGTGGCGATCTACGTTCTCGGGAAAATTCGCGGTCAGTCGGCACAACAGGAACCGACGGCGAGCGAATTGATGTCAAAATTCCGTGAACTGCACTCGAAGGGTGTGCTCAGCGACGCGGAATTCCGAACAATAAAATCGAGGTTAGCGGTGCGGCTCGGTGAGGAGGTAAAGGATAACGGCGAAATAGGTTAGGGCCCGACGAACGAACTTGTGCCGGGCGTTCGGATCGTAGGGGTTGGCCGGATCCGCCGTTTCCGCAAGGGAGTTGGGGAAACCCCCGCTGCACGCCGGCCGTAGGAACTGAAGCGTCGAGTGCTCGAAGAGATGCGGACAGGGATGCCCAAACGGCCGCGGACGCGTGTTTCGTCCCGGCCCATCGAGCGACCATGGAACTGACATCCCTGCCTGCGGCGGGCCTTGCGGCGCGCGGCCCCGGCGGGCGGACTGCGGAAAGGAATGGGTATGCCCTCTGGACGGGACTTCAATGCCGGACGACGGGGTAGCAGCACCACCAAGAAAAACGCCTTCTGTTCTTTCTGTCGCAAGAGCTATCGCGACGTCGGACCGCTGGTCGAGGGCCCCGGCAACGTCTACATCTGCGGCGAGTGCATCGATCTCTGCCAGTCGATCCTCGAGCAGGAGCGGCGCCGCCGCGGCACCGGCAAGCAGCCCTTCTCCAAGATCCCCACGCCACGCCAAGTGGTCGCCAGGCTCGATGAGTACGTCATCGGGCAGGAGCACGCCAAGAAAGTGCTGGCCGTGGCCGTGCACAGTCATTACAAGCGCTTGGTACACCACGCGGAAGTCTCCGACGTGGTCATCGACAAGTCCAACATCCTGTTGATCGGGCCCACCGGCTCGGGCAAGACGCTCTTGGCGCAGACCCTGGCGAGGATCCTCGACGTGCCCTTCGCCATCGGCGACGCCACCACGCTCACCGAGGCCGGCTACGTGGGCGAGGACGTGGAGAACCTGCTCCTGAAACTCCTGCACGCCGCCGACTTCGACCTCGAGGCGGCGCAGCGGGGCGTGATCTACATCGATGAAATCGACAAAATCGGCAAGACCAGCCAGAACATCTCCATTACCCGCGACGTCTCCGGCGAGGGCGTGCAGCAGGCCCTTTTGAAGATGCTCGAAGGAACGATGGCCAACGTCCCGCCCCAGGGCGGACGCAAGCATCCCGAACAGCAGTACATCCAGATGGACACCACGAACATCCTCTTCATCTGCGGCGGGACGTTCGTGGGCCTGGAGGACATTGTCGCCCGGCGGTTGGGCAAGAAAACCATCGGTTTCGGCCAGCAGGCCAGCCAGCGGTCGGAGATGGAGTTGGGCGAGCTGCTCCAGCACGTCACCTGCGACGACATCGTCGAGTTCGGCATGATCCCCGAGCTGGTCGGCCGCCTGCCGGTGCTCTCCTCCCTGGTCCCCTTGGACATGCCGGCCTTGATCCGCATCCTCACCGAGCCGAAGAATGCCCTGGTCCGCCAGTACCAGGAATTGTTCGCCATGGAGAACGCCGAGCTGGAGTTCACCGACGACGCCTTGCGGGCGATTGCGCAGATGGCCATGCAGAAGGACACCGGCGCCCGCGGGCTGCGGTCGATCGTCGAGGACTCGATGCTGGACATCATGTTCGAGTTGCCCGACCAGGCGGCCGCGGCGAAGTACATCGTCACCGAGGACGTGGTCCGCGGCCGGGCCAAGCTCTTCCCCATCACCGAGCCGAAGCACAAGAGCGCGTAGCGGCGTCTTCGTTTCGACTCTCAGACTTTGCCGGTCATTGTCAACCGGAGGCCCATTTTCGTGGGCCTGCCCCGCCACCGCCAGGCGTGGTAGAATAATCTTGGCTGATGAGTGTGAGATCGCGTTATGGAGATCCGCTATTACCGCGACTCCGAAACTGGGTTGCCGCACTTCGATCAGCACGGGGTGAGCGAAGCGGAGGCGGAATGGATCTTGGCCCACCCTGGTGAGGACAAACGGTCCTCGGGCGGCTCTCGGCAGGCCCTCGGGCAGACGCGGGAGGGGCGATATCTGCGCGTGATTTACATCCCCGACGAGCATGGGATGGCGTGTTTGTAGTGACGGCTTACCCGTTGGCCGGCAAGCAACTCAAAGCCTTCCGGCTGCGGCAAAGGAGACGCGGACGATGAACCAGAAACGATTCCCCAAAGGCTGGGATGAGCAACGCGTCAAACAGTTAATCGCCGAATTGGACTCGAGAGCGGACGAGGAGTGGGTCGCGGCGGATGAGGCGGCCGACGACGACGGCGGCGACCAAGCTGTCGTGACCGTACCGACGGCCCTGCTGCCTGAGATTCGGCGGTTGCTCGCAACGCATAAGAACGCCTAATCGTGCGATCGGTCGCAACAAGGATCGAACGAGGCCGTCTCCTTGGGCAGATCGGCGGGCGCTAACGCGCCGGCCACTTGCCACTTTCTAGCGCCCCCTCACCCAACGCCGTTAAGGACTTTTTTCCGTGAAAATGGGGGGATTCGGTAGTTACGTGCGTAATTTGAACGTGGGGCTGCAAGTGCGATAAAACGGCCATCCCAGGAAACTGCGGGAATATAGGCAATTTTCATTTCGCCCGGCCTCCACTCAACTCCCAAAGTCCTTAACGGCGTTGCCCCTCACCCCAAACCCTTTCTCGAACGGAGAGGGGGAGCCGGGCTCCTCCGCAGGCTTCCTTAGGGCCTCGACGCCGCGTCTGATCGCTGAAAGCCCACCGCCCGTGGCTTTCCGCCTCCGCCTCCGCTAGATTACTGTCAAGGAGGCCCGCCCAATGCTCGTGATCACCGAGATCTTCGTGTTCGTCGCCGAGAATCCAGACCGAGGCGAAGAGCTGCTGGGCGTGAAGCTGCACGGCCGATGGACGCCGCTGGTGGCCACCGACCCGCAACGGACTGCGGAGTTGGTTCCGCTGGCCGAACAGTCCGACCGGCCTTACCGCATCCTCCGCTTCGGCCAGCGGGAGGACATCACCGAGAAGCTGCCCAAGAGGAGCCACAAGCGCGGAACGGTGTCGGCCGTGAGCGTGGTGCTGGCCACCGACGAGGACGGCGACGAAGAGATCGTCACCAGCGCCGCGGAGCACTTGCCCCTGGTCTGCGTCTTCCCCTCGGGCTTGCGGGCCATGATTCGGGCCGCGGAGGCGACGGGCCAGGCGTTCCGCATGATCCGCTACCGCGGCCGCGAGGATTTCACCGAGCGTTTAGACAAGTAGAGGGGAGATAGGGAGAAGAGGAGAAGAGGAGAAGAGGAGACACTGGCAACGAACTCTCCTCTCCCCTTCTCCTCTTCTCCCCCGATCCTCTTCTCCCCCGATCCCTACAGGATCCCCTGGTGCCGCAGCTCCTCCTCCAGGAGATCCTTCTTCTTCGCGGCATCCTTGAGCCAGTCGGCAGTGCCTTCTTGGCAGGAGGCCATGGCCCGGCGGAAGCACTCCAAGGCAGCCTCCCGGCGTTTCAGGTGGTAGCAGCAGAGACCTTTCTTGTACCACGCCGTGGCACTGGGCTGAAGCTCCAGCACCTTCTCGAAACATTCCAGGGCCTCGGCGTACCGCTCCATTTTCAACAGCGTGTTGGCCTTCAGACCCCAGGCCGGTTCATAGCCCGGGTTCAGTGCCAAGGCCTTGGATAAGTCGGCCACCTTCTTCCGCGGGTCCGTCTCCCGCAAGGCACGGCCGACCCAAGAATCGTAGCTCCCCCGGGAAAAGAGGACTTTCAGGCCATCGGCCAGCTCGGCTAACCAATGGGCCGGGCTGAAAATCGCCAGCGCCAGGGCAAGTCGGTTGGGGTAGCGGACCCGCTCGTGGGCCTCCTTCCGGTGGATTCCGGAGTGCGGCTGGCCGGCGGTCTGCGGCCCATGATGCTCTGCCCTGAGTTCCTCCTGCCGCCGTCGTTGTGCCCGGCGGCTGCCGAAGGAGTCTTCAAAGAACCAGAATACGAACTGGACGATCCCCCTCACCAGCACCACGGCGAGGTAGAGCAATACGCCGAGGAAAAGCCACTCAACCCAACCACCCATGCCAGCAACCCTTTCCGTCTGCTCGGCCAGAGCAAAGCAAGAAAGAACGCCGTTGTCCGCAAATCGTGCGGGATTAGCAATCCGTCCTACGGAAGTCCTCCAAGGTATTATTTGGCCGATCCGTCAACAGAGAAAATGCACCAATTCTCCCTTGCCCTCTTCTAGAGGGGGCAGGACCTCACATCTCCACTTTACGAAAAGTCCAGGACTAATCAAGAGAAATCGCTATCTTTCATCCTAATGCGGCGATTGCCGCTCCTCAATACCTTGTCACGACGCTGGCGTGCATTAGAATCGAGGGCCGTGGTCCTGAAAGCGTCCCGTTCACCCTGGAGGAGGCCGCCATGCATCGCGCGTCTCGACCGCATTTCCACCGCACCCCATCCGTGAGTCGGGCCGCGATCCGGCCCAGCTCGCCCGCCCGAGCTTGGGCTCTCGGCCTCTCGCTGGCGCTGATCGTCTGCGGCTCCCGCGCCTCCGGCCAGGAACTGGACGTGCCCGCGGACAAGATCCCCGGCAGCCGGCCCCAGCGGATGATGCACGACTACTGGCAGCGCCAGGCCGCCGAGGCCTTCCAGAAATGGCGAGCGGACTACGAGGCCCGCAAGACCCCCGAGCAAATCGCCGCCTACCAAACGCGCTTGCGAGAGAAGTTTCTGCAAGCCATCGGCGGGCTGCCGCCGCGGACGCCGCTGGAGCCGCAGGTCACCGGCCAAGTCAAGCGCGAGGGCTATCGGGTGGAAAAGATCCTCTTCGAAAGTCAGCCCAAGCATTTTCTGACCGGCCTGCTCTTCCTGCCCGAGGCCGCGCGATTCAAGCCGCCCTATCCGGGCGTGCTGGTGCCTTGCGGCCACGCGCAAGACGCCAAGGGGCACGACGACTATCAAACGATGGGCGCCTTCTTGGCGCTGGAAGGCATGGCGGCCCTGGTCTTCGATCCCATCGACCAGGGCGAACGCGGCCAGTTCTTGGGCAAAGGCGGCTGGCCCGAACTCTGGGGCGTCGCCGGGCATTCGCTGGTGGGAATCGGCTGTCGGCTCCTGGGTCGCAATACGGCCCGCTTCGAGATCTGGGACGGCATGCGCGCCATCGACTATCTCCAGTCCCGCCCAGAAGTGGATCCCCGGCGGATCGGCTGCACCGGCAACAGCGGCGGCGGCACGCAAACCAGCTACCTGATGGCCCTCGACGACCGCATTCGCGCCGCCGCGCCGAGCTGCTATCTGTGCGGATTCTCCGCGCTGCTGCGAACCATCGGGCCCCAGGACGCCGAACAGAACATCTTCGGCCAACTCGCCTTCGGCATGGATCACGCCGACTACCTCATGATGCGGGCGCCCACGCCGATCTTGCTCTGCTCGGCCACCAAGGATTTCTTCGACATCCACGGCGTCTGGGAGACCTTCCGCGACGCCAAGCGGCTCTACACGCGAATGGGCTTCGCCGAGCGGCTGGATATCCTGGAGAACGACGCCGGACACAACTACAACGCCCGGCAGCGAACGGGCGTCGCCCGCTGGCTGTCCCGCTGGCTCTGCGTCAGCCCCGCAGCCGGCGTGGCCGCCGGGGCTAACCGATCCGCGCCCGTCAGCCCCGGCGGCCACGCCGGCCTGACCGAGGAGCCGATCGTCGAGCCGCCCATCGTGCGGCTCTCCGCAAAGGAGGTCCAGTGTACGCCCGAGGGCCAGGTGATGCGGCTCCCCGGCGCCGCTCGGTCTATGATCTCAACGAGGAGTACGAGAACCAGTTGGCGCCCCAGCGGGCTGCGGCGTGGAAGACGGGCCATCGCCAACAACTGCTGGCCGAGGTCCGACGGCTGGCCGGCATCCGTCGTCTGGACGATTTGCCCAAGCCCAAGATGGAGATTCTCGAAAAAATCCAGCGGCCGCACTATCTCCTTGAGAAGCTGTTGCTGAGCATGGAGAACGGCATTGTCCTGCCAGCTCTGTTCTTCTTGCCGGCGGAAGTGAAGCCGGCCCCGGCCGTGCTCTACCTGCACGAAGCGGGAAAGGCAGCCGATGCCTCGCCCGGCGGCCCGATCCAGCGGCTGGTCGAGCAAGGGCGAGTCGTGCTGGCCGTCGATCTGCCGGGCATGGGCCAGACTCGGCCGAGCGAGAAGGAGGGGGACGAGGGGGAGAAGGAGAAGGACGCCAACACGGCCTACCTGCTGGGCCGGTCCTATGTGGGTCTACGGGCTGAGGCCATCATCATCGCCGCCCGCGCCCTCGAAGGGCAAGGACCGGCGGACCTGGTGGCCATCGGTCAGGCGACCGTGCCGGCCCTGCACGCGGCGGCCGTCGAGCCGAAGCTATTCGCGTCGGTGAAGCTCGTCCGCGGCCTCGACTCCTGGGCAAGCGTGATCCACCATCCCCTGGAGCCGGTTTCCGCCGCCCAGATCGTCCACGGTGCGCTGCCGGTCTATGACCTGCCCGACCTGGCCGCCACCTTGGGCGAGAAGCTGCTGCGGCCGTAAAGAACATACTGTAGGGAACGCCCTCCGTGGCGTTCCGGCAGCCTCCGCAAGGTGGCCCGCCGGATTTTGCTGTAGAATGACGGCATGGCCAAGAAGCAGACTACCCCCCGATACGTGCAGCCGTACCGTTACGCCTCGCCAAACATTCCCTTGGCAGCGATTCGCCGTTTTGTGCATCGCATTGCCAAGCGTTTTCGGCCGGAGAAGATCATTCTATTCGGCTCCTATGCCTACGGGAAACCAGATGAAGAAAGCGACGTCGATCTGCTGGTTATCATGCGGACCAAGGACGCCATCGATCAATCCATCCGCATCAAAATGTCATTTAATCGCCTCTTTTCACTCGACCTGATTGTGCGCACTCCCCGGCAAATCGAGCGTGGCTTGAAGGACAACGATTGGTTCCTGCGTGAGATCCTCGAAAAAGGCAAGGTTCTTTATGAAGCGCGAAACCGCCAAGTGGGTTCGCAAAGCCGAGCAGGATTGGGAGGCGGCACGCAAGCTCGCAGCCGAAACCCCGCCTCCGCGAGACGTCGTGTGCTTTCATTGCCAGCAAGCAGCGGAAAAGTACCTCAAGGCGCTCCTCCAAGAAAACGGGCTCGTGGTGCCCAAGACTCATCAACTTGACGATCCCGGCCTGACGGCCAGCAAACGACAAATGGAAGCTGCCCTGCGCCAAGTTGATCGGATCCGCATGGACTGTCGTGGCAAGCTCAACCTTGCCCTGTCGTGAGTCCCGCTCGGCAAGCGGTTGGTTGCCACGCTCGGCAATCGCTCAAGCGTCCCGCCCGGCAGGCGGGGCATACCTAACGAGGATGAGAGGGTGTGGCTGCCGATTTGGCAGGTACTAACCGGCGAGTTCCTGGACAATTCGCGGAGAATCCGGGACAATAGACAAATGGAGCAAGACCTCCGCGCGTGGTCCAACGCGGGATCGAAACGACCCTGGACTGTGATCGTTTCGATCTAGCGGCCCAGCCAGCCCACCGGCGTGTAATTTCCGCGAAGACTTGCACGGCGGCCGTCTCATTCCGTGGGACGGAACGTGCTCTGAGGCGCTCCGAGAACATCGGGTCTAAGTGGAGGTTGACTAAGGCGTTAACCGTCTCCGGCTGTGTTGCGAGCCTGCCGCGGCAAGGCGCCGCCGGGCGTTGGCATGGCACTTGCATAAGGGGGGCTATGCGTCGCCAACGGGGGAAAACGGGGACAGGCACCTTTTGTGTGAAGCACCCGAAGGGCGGGCACCGACCGAAGGTTGGTCGCGGCAAAAGGTGCCTGTCCCCTTTTTCCCTTCCATCAAGGCCGTTATCTCGGCGTGGCGTTGACGCCTGGAGTTGTTAGAATACCTCTGTGGGAGCGATTGCCCCTCTTGCGGCCAATGGAGTGCCCGAGAACCGGCGAACCCTCCCCTGTTATATGCCGTAGAAAAATGAACAGCACAATCAACCAGGTGCAGCTTCGAGTCGCCACGTCCGCGCGGTATGCCGAGTGGAGCGATGAAGACCTCCTCTTGACCTATCGCCAGGCCGGCGACCGCCGGACGTTCGAGGAGCTCGTCCACCGCTACGAGCGGGAGTTGTTCGGCTACCTTCGCCACTACCTGGGCGACGCCGAGATGGCCGAGGACGCCTTCCAGGCGACGTTCCTCCAGGTACACCTGAAGTGCGAGCAGTTCGAGCAGGGACGGAAGGTCCGCCCCTGGCTCTACACCGTGGCTACCAACCAGGCAATCGATGCCCAACGCCGTAACCGCCGCCACCGCATGGTCAGCCTCAGCCGCCGGGCGCAGGGAAACGGGCAGGACGAGGAATCGGGCTGCCTGGAAGACGTGCTCGGCAGCCAGGAGTCGGATCCGCTGGCCCGGGCCGAATCGTCGGAGTTGCAAGGCCGGGTCCGCCGTTGCGTCGACCAGTTGCCGGAGCCGCTCAGGGAAGTGCTGTTGCTGGTCTATTACCAGGGGCTCAAGTACCGCGAGGCCGCCCAAGTCCTCGGGATTCCCGTAGGCACGGTGAAGAGCCGTCTCCATGCCGCCGTCGGCAAACTGAACCAGGCGATCACTCCCAGCGAATTACTCGGAAATGGCTAGTTGGCCTGCACAGCAATTGCTCGGTTACCTGCTCGGGGCGTTGGAAGACGACGAGCAGGCCGCGCTGGAAGAGCAATTGCGGGCCAGCGCCGAACTGCGCAAGCGCCTGGTGGCCCTCCGCAAACGGATCGAGTTTCTGCGGGGGGCGTCCTGCGAGTTCGAGCCGCCGCCCGGCCTGGCCCGGCGGACGTGCCATTTCATTGCCGCCTTTGCCGAGGCCCCGACCGGCCAGCCGGCCGAAACCGTATCGCCTCGCACGACTCCGCTGCCCGCGGCAACCCAGCTTCCCGCCGGCGGCCTGCTTCCCGCCGGCGGCTCCTGGCGTTGGACCGACGTATCGGTGATGGCCGGGATCATGGTCACGGCGGTGTTGTTGATCTTCCCGGCGATCCAGAGCAGCCGCTTCCGCGCCCGGGTGATGGCCTGCCAGGACAACCTCCAGCAACTCGGCACGGCGCTGGTCCAGTATAGCGAGCACCACGGTCAATACTTCCCCCAGGTGCCGCAGCAGGGCAACCTGGCCGCCGCGGGGATCTACGCCCCCGCGCTGTTGAACGACGGGCTCTTGGATTCCCCGCAGCGGGTCGTCTGTCCCGGATCGTCGCTGGCCGCGGATCGCACCTTCCAGGCGCCTTCGCTGGGCCAGCTTCAGGCCGCCACCGGCCGGGAGCTGGAGCGGCTGCGGAGCGTGATGGGCGGCACTTACGGCTACTCGCTGGGGTACGTCGAAGACGGCCGCTATGTCTCCACCCGCAACCTCTCGCGGCCCACCTTCGCCCTGATGGCCGACGCGCCCAGCGACACGCTCCCGGGGTTCCAGAGCGAGAACCACGGCGGGCAAGGGCAGAACGTGCTGTTTGAGGACGGGCAGGTGCGGTTTCTCACCTCCTCCCGCCCGATCGAGGACGGCGACGATGTCTTCGTCAACGACACCGGCCTGGTGGCCGCCGGCGACCACCGCAACGATTCGGTTGTCGCCGGCAGTTCCGCCGCTCCGCTAGTCTTCATCTCCACCGGCGCCCCGTAGGCATTTTGGATTTTGGATTTTGGACTTCAGTGCTGGTGCCTTGTGCTTGGTGCTTGGAGCAGAATCCAGAATCCAAAATCCAGAATCCAAAATCCGCTTCGGCTTCTCTGGCCGGTCGCCCTCGGGCTATTGGTCGTGGCGTCGGCGCCGCGGGCCAGCGCGGACGATATCGACCGGGCGGCCGAGGAGCTCTCCGCCAAGTACCGCGGGCAACTCGACGAGCTAGGCGCCTGGTGTGAGTCGCACGGCCTGGCCGAGCAGGCCCGCAAGACCAGAAGCTGGCTGCGGCCACAAGACCCGAACAAGCTCTACCTGGCGATCCTGCCGCAGGTCGTGGGAAGGCCGCCCCTGGCCGCCGCCGCCCCGGAGAATGTGGTCCAGTGGGACGCCCGGTTGGCCAAGTTGCAGTGCAAGCAGGCCACGGCGCTGTTCGACCTGGCCCGCAAGGCCGTGCTCCGCAACCGAGCGTCGCTGGCCTTCGACCTGATGATGGCCGCGATCCACGAGTACCCCGACCACGAAGCGATCCGTCGCATCCTGGGCTACCAGCGGTTCCAGGGCCAGTGGCGCAGCGCCGACGAGGTGGCCAACCTGCGAAAGGGCATGGTCTGGCACGCCCGATTCGGCTGGATTCCCAAGACCTGGGTCCACCGCTACAACGCCGGCGAGCGCTATGCCAACGGCCGCTGGGTCTCGGCCGAGGACGACGCCCGGCTGCACGGCGACATCCAGTCGGGCTGGATCATCCAGACCGAGCACTACCGCGTCCGCACCAACCACAGCCTGGAGGCGGGCGTGGAGTTGGGCCAGAAGCTGGAGCGGCTCTACCGCGTCTGGAAGCAGCTCTTCGTCCGCTACTACGCCAGCGAGGACCAGGTGGCCTCGCTCTTCGACGGCCGCGGCCGGGGCCGGCGGATCGACGTGCCCCGCCATGAAGTGACCTACTTCCGCGACCGCGAGGACTTCAACCGCCACCTCCAGGCGACGAATCCCAACATCGGCATCTCGCTGGGCTTCTATGACGATTACCGCCGCCAGGCGTTCTTCTTCGGCGGCAAAGACTACGACCCGCGGACCCTCAACCACGAGGCCACCCATCAACTGTTCAACGAGTCGCGGCCGGTGGTGGCGGCCGTGGGCGGCCGCGACAACATCTGGGTGGTCGAGGGGATCGCCATGTACATGGAGTCGCTCCGCGAGGAGGACGGCTTCTACGTGCTCGGCGGCGCCGACGACCTGCGGATGCAGGCCGCGCGGTTCCGCCTGCTGCACGACAACTTCTACGTGCCGCTGGCCGATTTCACCGCCATGGGCAGGGAACAGCTCCAGGCCGACAAACGCATCGCCACGCTCTACAGCCAGGCCGCCGGACTGACCCATTTCCTCATCCACGGCCAGAAAGGCCGCTACCGCGATACGCTGGTCGCCTATCTGGCGGCCATCTACTCCGGACAGGCCAATGCCGGCACGCTGGCCCAACTGACCGGCGTCAGCTACGAGGATCTCGACCGCCAGTATCGCCAGTTCATGGCAAAGTAGTAGGCACACGCCGTGTGCCGTAACCGGCGGACGGCACACGGCGTGTGCCTGCTACAAGGCGCCTCAGTAATCGTACCAGATGCCGATGCCCACCATCCGCTCGTTGGTGTAGAGGAACTGGAGCATCTCGCTCTTGCCCGTGTAGAACTGTACCCCGATCCGGAAGCGGTGATTGTTGATCCCGAGCCACTGCCAGCCGGCCTGGGCGACGAAAGTCGCCTCGTAGTTCACATCCTGGCGGAACTCCGCGTCGACGGCCAGGAAAGGCGATCCGCGAAAGTCGCCCGCACAACTCACGGGGCTGTACTCGGCCCCGATCTGGAACTGCCAGGGCTTGGCGTCGCCCCACGTGTGAAACGCCCAGGAGGCTTCGCCGTAGATCCGCAGGTCGTCGGTCAGGTAGTAGGCATTGCCCCAGATGATGGCGTCGCGGGTATAGTTGGTCCGCTGGAGCGTGGGGAAGATCAGCATGTACTCATCGCCGACGTGCGAGCAGAGGTGGTAGTAGCCGAACTTGCACTGGTAGCGATCGCAGCCGTAGGTCACCAGGCCGCCGGCGCGGAAATCGACGGCGGACAGATTGCGGTCCTGCTCGAAATCGAGTTCCGGGAAGGCGGCCCCCTCGATGTCGAACTCCCAACCTTCCGGCCGGACCCCGTTCTGCGTCCCGTACCGCACTATCCCTACTCGGCCGCCCAGGGTCGAATCCCACATCCAGCCATAGCCCTTGACGTAATCAAAAACGGTGCTCAGACGCGGCTCCTTCACGCCCGCCAGGTAGGAATGGTAGATCAGCCCATCGGGCAGGAGCTGCCAACTCCAGAAATCGCCGCCCGGCACGACCATCGGGCCCACGTCCGCAGGGGCCGAGCCATCGAAAATCCGCACTGACGGCGGCGGTTGCCCGAGATCCGTGCAGGGCGGCGCACCCGCAGAAATGATCTCGGGGGCCTCCACCGAGGCGGGCATCTGCCGGCCGGTATCCAGGGTCGGCGAGCCCCAAATATCCGCCTGCGCCGGGAGGGCGTAGGTGTACGCCGTCGGTTGCCCTTGGGCCGTGGTCACGCCCACCCAGAGCCAGGCCATGCCCAATAGCACGGCACCCAGCGCCCCGCCGAAGCAAGGGCCCGGCCGGCCCGGCCGCATCGCATTGCGCGGGTAATCTCGCTTCTGAGTTGAGGGCGCCAGCTCCCGGTTCCCCAGGGCAAGTCTCCTGCTTCTATGGCGGCAGATATCCCTACCGGTAAGTAGCTGCCGAGTCGAGACGCAAGTTTCCAATTTACCGATCGGTAGAGAAGATAGGTGGTTCCATTTTTGCGGTCAATACCGATTATCCTACCTGTATATCGGCACCTGTTCCCTTTGGTTTCATCAGTTGTTATGGTATTTGCTGGGGGAACCAAGCTGCGTCCAGCGTCGGAACCCAATGGAATCCATCAACTTGCGCAGAGGAGAACCGAGATGCTTTACCGCAAACTGGGGGGGACTGGAATCGAAATCTCCACCGTGGGCCTCGGCACCTGGGCTATCGGGGGGTGGATGTGGGGCGGCACCGACGAACAGCAGTCCACCCAGGCAATCCACGCCGCCTTGGACCAGGGCGTCAACCTTATCAATACGGCCCCCGCCTACGGCTTCGGGCTGTCGGAGCAGATCGTTGGCCGGGCCATCGCCGGCCGCCGCGAGAAGGTGGTCCTGGCCACCAAGTGTGGCCTGATCTGGGACCGCAAGGAGGGCCTGTTCTTCTTCCATTCCGACCGCTACGGCGCCGCATCCGGTCCGGCGGAAAAGGAGATCTACCGCTGCCTCCGCCCGGCGTCGATCCGCGCTGAGTTGGAAGCGAGCCTGCGGCGACTGGGGACCGGATACATCGATCTCTATCAGACGCACTGGCAGGACCCGACCACGCCCATCGCCCAGACCATGGAAACCCTGGTGAAACTGAAGGAGGAGGGGAAGATCCGGGCGATCGGCGTCTCCAACGCCAGCCTCGACGACCTGAAGGCCTACGGACCGATCGATGCCGACCAGGAGCGCTACAGCCTCTTGGAGCGAGCCATCCAGAGCGGCGGCAGCCTCGACTATTGCCGCCAGCATCAGATCAGCATCTTGGCCTATTCGCCCCTGGACAATGGGTTGTTGACCGGCAAGATCCGGCCCGACCGGGAGTATGGCCGGGGCGACTTGCGGAAGACCAATCCCCGCTTTCAACCGGCGGCCGTCGAGCAAACCAACGCCATGCTGGAGAGTATCCGGCCGATCGCCGAGCGCCGCAGCGTGAGCATCGCGCAGGTGGTGATCGCCTGGACGATTTCCCAGCCGGGCATCACCTCCGCGTTGTGCGGCGCTCGCAATCCCCAACAGGCGGTGGAGAACGCCGCCGCGGCGCAAGTCCTGCTCACGCCCGAAGAGCTCCGCACGATCGGCGAAACGGTCCACGCGTAGGACCCGCCATGAAACAAATGGGGGGGCCGTACTTCTCGTTCGGCGAAAATGGGATTTTCTTTTTTCCAGACGCCCCCGGGAGCACCCTTGCCATGGCGCCGGTATCTGTGATAATATCGTATGGGTTCCGTGTGCTAGGCTCTAATAGGCCACGAAACAACAAGTGTATTGCGGAAATGTCACGAAAGGTGTCAGTATGCTTATCTCATTCTCCGTGGAGAACTTCCGCTCATTCAAAGCCGAAGAGACGCTAAACTTGCTGGCTTCCACTCGTCTCGGCGCAACGCGCGGGTCTCCGCACTGCCGTGAAATTACGGGGACCGGGGAGCATGTTCTCCGCGTCGCTTCGTTATACGGTGCGAACGGGGCTGGAAAGTCGAATCTCGTCCGAGCGATCCGTCTTTTGGAGCACCTAGTTCTCCGTGGTACGCCGCCGGGCAAGCCGATCTCCTACACGCCATTCGTTATGGACGGCGAATCCCCAAACAAGCCGAGTTCGCTTGAATTGCAGTTCATCGAGAAGGGCGAAGTCTTCCGCTATGGAATGTCCTACGACGCCGATCGAATCCACGAGGAATGGCTCGCTGTTTATAAGGGGAAGAAGGAGCAAAACCTATTCACCCGGATTAGCAAGGAAGATGGAACCGTTACGGTCACTCTTGCACCAACGGCTAAGGATACAAGTTTTCCCCAAAAGATACGGGCGCTTGCGGAAGTCGGTGCTCGACCAAATCAGTTGTTCCTCACAGAAGTCGTGAACCTGGACGATCCCAATGCACAGGGTCCTCACTTTCAACGAGTGGTCAACTGGTTCAAATCCACTCTTCAAGTCATCGAGCCCGATTCGCCGTTCGGGAGGCTTGCAGAGACGATCGCCACGGACGAGAGGTTTGTAGAGTTCGCCGGTCGGTTTCTACGCGAGGCCAGCACCGGCATTGCGGGTCTGGACGTGCAGACTCGCGAAATACCGAGGTCTGAGTTATTCAAGTCCTCTTCAAACGTTCTGGAGAACTTACTTGACCATCTGCCCCAAGACGGCGATATTGTCATTCAAGGTCCGCAGGGCGGGGAGATGTTCGTTGATAAATCCAGAAAGAATGTGATCACGGTCCGCAACATTGGGGCATTGCACGACTCAGCGACCGGGAATATGGTCAAACTTCCCCTTCGGGAGGAGTCCGACGGATCGCGGCGTTTGCTCAATCTCTTGCCGGCTCTCTACAGGATTACAACGGAAAGCACGGTTTTTGTGATTGACGAACTTGAGAGGAGCATGCATCCCATGCTCGCGAGGAAGTTCATCGAATTCTTCCTGAAGGCCGTGCGTGGTGCGGATAGTCAGCTAATATTCACAACGCACGAATCCACGTTGCTTGATCTGGATCTTGTGCGTCGCGACGGTATCTGGTTTGCCGAAAAGGACAAGAACGGCGCCACGCATCTCTATTCGTTGGCCGACTTCAAGGTCCGAAATGATCTACGAGTGGAGAAAGGGTACCTTGCGGGAAGGTTCGGTGCGATCCCCTTTCTCGGTGGCATCGATCATTTGATTGAAGAACAGGCCGCTGCGGAGCCAGAGGCATGAACCTCCGCTCGAAGAAGCCGCGTCCCTTGACCCGCGAAGACAAGAAATACAGGGATGATCGTCTCTTTGTAATCGCAACGGAAGACACCTATGCTCCGGACCAGTATTTCCGTATCTTCGCGGATGGGCGGATCCACGTGCTCGTCTTGCCAACGGAGGACTGTCGGTCTGCGCCGGATCACGTGCTCACGCGCTTAGACGACTACGTCAAGGAATTCGAGCTAACGGAAGACGACGAGCGTTGGCTCATGCTTGACACGGACCACTGGGTGGAGCCCAACCATATCGCCAACTTCAACCATGTTTGTACTCAGGCCACCCAAAAGGGGTTCAAGCTGGCGCACAGCAACCCGTGTTTCGAAATATGGCTCCTTCTTCACCTGACGGACCTCGACGCGGGCGAAGGGTTCAAGAGGTGCAAGGAAGTGGTTCAACGCCTGAAGCAGTTGGGGAAGTATAGCAAGCGGCGCGTCGATCCGGGGCACTTCTCGCTGGAAAATGCTGCCGTCGCGGTTGGTCGCGCAGAGAAACTCGATCAGTCTCCTGGCGACCGTTGGCCCCAGAAGACCGGCTCCCACGCCTATAAGATCGTGAGGAAGCTGCTTCCCGGCTGACATTCCAGTTGTTCCGCCGTCCGTGGCAACGTACCTTGGACCGGATACGTTCGGCAACTCTGTGATTTCAGCACCCCGCGAAGCGAGAACCTCGACCATGAACAGGCCGCTGACCCGCAGGACTTTTGTACAACACTTGGGAGCCGCCGGCGCCGCGCTGGCGGCGGTGCCCACCGTGGCTGTCGCCGCTGCGGCGGACGAGCCGGCCGGCAAGACGACCCTGGCGGTGGTCGGCTGCGCCCACATCCACACGCCTGGCTACATCCGCATCCTCAAGGCCCACGAGGACGTGCGGGTGAAGTACGTCTGGGATACCGACGCCACGCGGGCGAAGAAGTGGGCCGACGAGCTGGGCGGCACAGCCGTATCGGACGAGGCCGCCGTTTGGGCCGACCCGCAGGTCAAAGCCGCGGTCGTCTGCTCGCAGACCAACCTGCACCAGCGGCTGGTGCTGGCCGGGGCGAAGGCCGGCAAGCACCTCTTCGTGGAGAAACCCTTGGGCGTCTCCGCGGTCGAGAGCCGCCGAATGGCCGAGGCTATCGAGCAGGCCGGGCTGCGGTTCACCACCGGCTACTTCATGCGGACCGCGCCCGAGCACCTGTTCCTCAAGCAGGAGATCGCCCGGGGCACGCTGGGCAAGATCACCCGCATCCGCGGCTCGAACTGCCACAACGGCTCGCTGGGCGGCTGGTTCGATGGCGAATGGCGTTGGATGGCCGACCCCAAGACTGCCGGCTGCGGCGGCTTCGGCGACCTGGGGACGCACTCCCTGGACATCCTCATGTGGTTGATCGGCGACGTGGAGGCGGTGACGGCCGAGATCAAGGTGGTCACCGGCCGCTACGGCCCCTGCGACGAATGCGGCGAGGCATTGATCCGCTTCAAGAGCGGCGTGACGGGCACGCTGGCAGCCGGCTGGGTCGACGTCGACAATCCGCTGTCGCTGGAGATCGCCGGCACCGAGGGCCATGCCTCGATCTTCCAGGGCAAGCTCTACTTCAACTCCGCCAAGGTTGCCGGGGCCGACGGTCAGAAGCCTTTGACAAAGCTGCCGCCGGCCTCGCCGCCGCCGCTGGAGATGTTTCTCGCGGCCGTAGCCGGCAAGCCCGATCTCGGCCTGGTCACTCCCCGCGAGGCGACCGCGCGGGTGAGCGTGATGGAGGCCATGTACCGTTCCTCCAGCGGGCGCCGCTGGGAAGCGCCGGCGTAGGGAATGCCCTTGAAGCGGAAGGGAGAACGAGGGCGACAGGAACCGGCCTGTTGCGGTCCCGAGAACGAACCTGGATAATGGCTTCTCGGGACGTTGACAAACTGGCCATGGCCAGTTGGCGTGGCGAATCCACCCTAACTCATATTCCAGAAATAGGTTACGGCTACTATGCTGAAATCACTTCATCTGAAAAACTTCACGGTCTTTTCTGACTCGCGCTTCACGTTTGGGAAGAACCTGAATGTCATCGTCGGCGAGAATGGTGCGGGCAAATCGCACATCCTCAAGGCGGCCTACGCCGCCATCGCCGTGAGTGCGGCGCGCGAGCAGGATGGCGGAACCGGTTCTCCAACCAAAGCTCGGCTACAGACGGCCTTGGCAGACAAACTGAAGGCCGTATTTCGTCCAGATGGCCTTTGGCGTCTGGTTCGGCGCCAGCGCGGCCGCAGCAAATGTTGGTTGTCGTATGCGTTCCACGAAGCGAACCTGAACCTGGAATTCACGTTTTCGACGGTGGCAAAGACCGAGGTGACGATCGAAACGACTCCCTCCGCACGAGCGGAGAAGCTGCCGATCTTCCTCCCAACGCGTGAACTACTAACGATTTGTCCGGGCTTTGTCTCCCTCTACGAGACGACACACCTCGCGTTCGAGGAAACCTGGCGGGATACGTGCATTCTCCTCGACGCGCCTCTGGCAAAGGGGCCGCGCGAAGCTCGCATCAGGCAACTGCTAGCTCCCCTCGAAGAGGCCATGGGGGGCAGTGTTGAATTGGACAAATCGGGCCGGTTCTATCTCAATCTGGACTCCGGCTCGATGGAAATGCACCTTGTTGCGGAGGGCCTGCGGAAACTCGCAACCATTGCGCGTCTGATTGCGACCGGTTCGCTCCTCGACAAAGGCTATCTATTTTGGGACGAACCCGATTCCAATCTCAACCCCAAGATCGTCAAGACTGTTGCGAAAACCATTCTAAGAATTGCGCAAGGCGGCATTCAGGTTTTCTTGGCCACGCACAGCCTGTTCCTCTTGCGTGAACTGCATATCCTGCAACAGCGGGAATTCACGAATCTAGACACGCACTGCTTCGGTCTTCACATCGGTGAGGAAGGGGCGGCGATCGTGCAGCAAGGACGGACGATGGACGAGATAGGAAGTATCGCCGCTCTAGACGAAGACTTGCAGCAATCAGAGCGCTACGTGGACACCGAGATGGGCGTGCCCCTCACGCCAACGACTAACACCGGGACGGAGTAGGCCTACAATGCCCGTTCTTCAGGTCGATTCGCTGCAATTCAACTTTGCGCCGACGATCTCGGCGCAGCGCTATGACGCTTGGCAACATTACACGATGGTCTGGAACGCAGGCGGCGGCCAGAAGGCCGTAGACGTGGTAGCCATTGAGAGCGCGGCGGCCCCGATCACCACATGGCTGATTGAAGCGAAGGACTTTCGCATTATCACCAAGCCGCCCCACCCGTCGAATATCGGCGGACTGGCGCAGACAGTGGCAGACAAGGCCACGCATACCTTGGCCGGACTGATACACGCCGCCGCTAATGCGGCCGTAGCGTCCGAGAAAACCCACGCGATCAGCGCGTTGTCGGTGCCAGCCAAACGGCTCGTGCTGCACTTGGAACCTCACACGGGGCCACACTCGGCGTTGTTTCCCGCCGGATTTCCGGCCGGCGTCCTCCAACAACTCAGGCAACTGGTCCATGCCATCGATCCGAATCCGCGGGTTCTGAATATCGCAAACACCCCTATGGCGGGGGTGCCGTGGACCGTCGCCTAGCCTAATGGGAAGCCGGAAGCGGACAAGCAATGCATTGGTTCGTCGCGTGTTGGCAAGCGATGGGATCCGCTGTCTTGACCTTTCGCGTGATTTCCCTTGTCAGCGGCAGATTTCTGAAAATCCCAGGAAACCACCCATTCTTCGGGCTCGCGAAGGGCGGGCGCATCACACCTTGGCCCCAAAAGTGTTGTGTTATCCTCAAGCATAACCTACTCCGTCCCCGGCGACCCGATCGGCTCCGTGGCTGCGGATTTGGCCTCCTCGCCATAGACCGCCGAAGCCTGTAACCCCGCGCCATGGCCGGTGTAGAAGATCCGGCCGTTGGAGACGCAAGCCCCAATGCACTCGCTGGGGTCCATCCGCGGCCCCGTGCTGAGTAACCGCGCGCTGCCGTTGCCGGACAACTCGTAGACGTCCATCGCGGGCCCCAACATGCAGGAGCCGGAAAAGGTGAGGCGGGTACACTTGTAACCGTGGGCAAGCGTAGAGCGGATCTTCCCCGTCTCCTTGTCCAGGAGGTAGCTGTCCTTGTATTGGGCGTGGGCAAAGAGTGACTTCGGACCGATCGAGACCACGTGAATCGCGCCCTCCAGCGGCTCCGATTGCCAGACCAGCGAGCCGTCCTTGGCGTTCAGGCACCAGACGTAACAATGCCGGCTGCCGGGCGGCGGGCTGTATCCGCCCAGGTAGAGCCGGCCGTCCTTGCCCGAGATCGTCGCGCCGCTGCGGACGGAATACCGCGTCGAAACCCAGTCGATCTTCCCCGTCTGGGGCTCGATGGCCGCCGTGATTCCCTGCGGTCCGGGCTGGCCCGAGCGCAGCCGGGGCGAGACGCCGAAGAAAGAGGAATAGTAGAGGCGCCCGTCCATCAGGCAGATGCCGGCGTCGTCGCCGCCGCAACCGTAGGCCGAGAAATCCCGGGTCCAGACTTCCTTGCCCGTCTCCAGATCGTAGGCCCGCACCAGCGGCGTGTGGCTGGCCGGGAACCCCTTGATGCTCCCATGCCCGAACAGCCACCGCATCGGCTGGTCGGCCGGGGCGTAGGGACCGTACTTGCCCGTGCTGAACGCGTAGATTGCCAGGTTCTTGTCGACGATCGGCGGCGACTGCCGGTTCCAGCTCGGCGAGCCGGAGAAGGGCGACTCCCAGAGGAGCTTTCCCGTGGCCGCGTCCAGGCAGCGCAAGCGGCAGGCCGCAAGGCCGGCTTGCGGGACCAGAAGACGCTCGTGATAGTAGAGCGGCGTGGTGTAAGAAATGTGGACCCCGGGGAAGTATCGCCGCCAGAGAAGCCGGCCGGTCTCCTCCTCGACGGCGAAGATCATGCCTTCGGCCGTGTGGGTATACATCCGTCCGCCGCCAAAGGAAGAGAAGTGCTTGGTGGTGCCTTCGTAGCGGCGGATCCAGTGCAACGCAAACGGCGGCCGGACCGCCTGGTCCTGCTGATTGGTGTTGCCCCAGTCGCTGAAACTGGTGAAGCGGTCTTTGGCGCGATCGCCCGGCGGACTGGCTAGCGGGCTGCGAACCCGCCACAACTGCTGATCCTGCGTGGGCAGCGGCGCCTTGCCCCCGGGCCCCAGCGCGTAAAGATAGCCGTCCTCGCAGCCGCAATAGATGCGGCCGTCGCAGACGGCGGCCGGCGCGGAGATCGGCGCCCCGAAGGCCGTCGAAAACGACCAGGCCGGGCCTCCCGCAAGCGGCACGACGTAGATCGCGCCGTCCAGCCCACCATAGACGGCCTTGTCCCCGGCCAGGACCGGCGAGGCGATGGACGGATAGCAACCCTCGAACGTCTGCGGCTTGCGGCCCGGGGAGTGCCTGCACAGGCCGAAGCCTTCCTCGGGCCGGCAGCGATAGACGTCCTCGCCGCGGAGGCTCACGGAAGCGAAGCTCAACAGCGGGCCCTGCGAGTTGGTCTTGGTGCCGGCGACACAGTCCACGCCCTCCTTGCTCCCCAGAACGATCCGCTCGATGTCGTCGTCGATATCGACAAGCTTGCCTCCCGACCGCTCGATGACCTCGTGCAGACCGACCCGCTCGGGCCGCAGCAGATCGACCTGGCCTTCATTGTCGAGAAAATGCCACTGCCGGTAGACGGTGCCGTCGGCGCCGATGGAAAGGCCGAGCGTGGCGGTGTATTGGCAGTGTATCCGGCGGACTTTGGCTTGTGGGCCGAGGTCTTCCAGCCAGACCAGCGAGCCGCCGGCCGGCACGACGAGCGTGCGGCCGTCCAGCGCCATGTCGCGGGAGCAGAGGAACTGTTGGCGGTTGGTCACGCGGCCTTTGAGAAACCGGCCCCACTCGGCCCCGCTCCAGCGGTTGCCGGAGAAGCCCAGGCGCTGACGCACGAAGTCCCATTTCCAGGCGACCTGGCCTTCGGGCGTGAGGGCGAAGACCTGGGAGCCGAGCGTGGCGAAGTAGACCCGCGAGTTGCCGACCACCGGTGTGCTGAAGATGGGCTCGCCGCAGTCGATCCGGCGGACCACGTTGCCTGTAGCCGCATCGAGGACGTAGTAGTCGCCGGCCATGGTGCCGAAGTGCAGGTAGCGGCCCGCCAGGGCCGGCGAGCAGACGTTGTTGCAGTTTCTGCCGCCGCCGCGCGTGGCCACCTTCCAGATCACGCGGAGCGTCGTCGCATCCAGGCAGAAGGCCACGCCCGCCCCGTCGACCGCGTAAACCCGGCCTTCGGCCAGCACCGGCGCCGTGAAGATCGCATCGGTCAAGGGCGCCGCCGCAACCAGGCCCAGCGGCATCGAGATCTTGTGATCGGCCGCATTGCCCGAGTGCCGGCTGTCGAACTTCAGTTGCAGCCAATCCTCCGCCGCGGCGCCGCCCGCGTGCAGGGCGAGAAGGAAAGACACAAGCAGAGCGAGGCAGGCTTTCATCGGATCGGCTTCTCCGGAACGCGCAGGTCATGCTTTAGCATAACACAACGTATTCTACGGTGAGATGTTATGCTAAAGCATAACCTACCGGAGTTGCTGCGGATACGCCGCCGACGGGCCTCGCCAATCGCCTGGACGGTAGGGAGACGAGTAAGCCTGCGGAGGACCGGCCGGGCCGAATTGCAGGCTCGGATCACACAGATCGACCGGCGGCCAGCCCTCGTAGCGAGGCATGGTCCACCAGGTGGCCGTTGCCAGGTTCGGCCCGTTGATCTCCACGTTGCCCAGGTCCAACCGCATGGACAATCCCATGCGGGCGCCTTGATCTCGACCACCCGCGGCATCACCAGCCCAGAGCGCGGGTCGCGGCGATGGCTACGGTTCACGGCGCTGGCGATCAGTTGCATTTGCGCGTCGAACTCGTGTTGCTCCAAGATCAGGCCCCGCCCGTCGATAATCAGGATCTTGGTCGTGGGTCCGTCGGGCGAGGGGACTTGCAGGCGGATCTCGTACCGCCCTCCGGCGAGCGGCGTGGGGCCCTGGTGCGGCAGGTTGGGATTGATCTCCGTCACCCCGGCCGCCTCGATGAGCCACTGGGGGTCGACGCCCAGCGTCCGCCGGGCCGGACTGGCGGCATATTGGTCGTGACGGCAGTAGTAGAGGGCCGGCGGCTGGTTGCGGCGGATCCAGATCCAAAAGATCTCCTCGTTGCTCCCCAGGTCGATCTCCGGCCCCAACAGGGCCGTGCCGGCGACCAGCCGCAACCGCCCGGGCCGCTCAAATTGCACCGTCGTGCGAAGCGAGGGGAAGCCCTGTCCGCTGAGCGTGGCCTGGTTGGCGGCGAACGTGCGGATCTGCCCGCTGTTGTTATTGACCACGGCCGCGATCTGCTCCAGCGTGGGCGAGGGCGGCAGGGCCGGGCCGCCGAAGACGTTGTTTTGCGGCGGCGGCAGCCAGTGGCAACTTGATCCGCTGCAGATCAGCAGCCCCGCGGCCAGCAACAGCCCGAGGCGGGCGGGAAATCCCATGTAGCAGGCACACGCCGTGTGCCGTCGGCTGTCACCGCCCATGCCAGCGGACGGCACACGGCGTGTGCCTGCTACATTCCGCACCGTGAACGGTTGCGATTTTTCCGCCACGTGGTTCTCTCCCGCGGCTTACGCGGCCTTAGCATTGCCCAACGTATTGATTCATAGGCCCTTCGCGAAAAGCAGTCGTGCCAGCTCGTCCTGGATCTGATTCACCCGCGGCTCGTCGGGAACCGCCACCGGGGTCCGGTAAGTGGCGTCGCGGCGAGGACAATAGAGCACCAACATTTCCCGGCCCTGCTGGTCGCGCTCGGTCTCGTCCAGGCGCATCACCCGGCGTCGGACCAAGAGCAGGGCCAGCACATACCGCATGTCTTGCTTCTCCGGCTGTCCTTCGAGTTGCTCGAATAACCGGAGCATCACGTCGTTGGGCGCCCAGTGTATCCGCTTGGCGTCAGCCCCGGGCATTTGCGACTTCCACCAGCCCACAGCTTTCTCCGGCGGGCCCTGCCATGCCTCCCGGGAAAACTCCCGCCGGACCAGCTCCGCGCCTTCCGCCACCAGGGCCGAATAGAACTCCTCGCCCGGGGCAAACTCCCGGCCCGTGACGCTGCAGTGCCGGCCGCAACGCGGTACTTCGTAGTCCATGAGAGTTATTCGTGACCAGCCACCCCTTACGTCCGGTCAGGCGGTGGGGCGGGTGCGGAAGATACCGAAAAAGGCGTGTTAGCGTCCAGACCGAATTAGAACGCGGCAAAAAACCGATCGCTCGTTCCCTCGGGCCCGATACCAATTCGTATCGGCCGTCCGCACCGCGGACAATGGCCCTCGTAGGCGGTGGCCGATCGGTTTACGTAAATCCTTAGGTAGACGCTACAACAGGCGAAGGTAACCCCCAGGAAAGGTCTCCTTTCGGCGGAGGCGCCCGGCTGCCTTCGTGGTCCCGGATCGCTGGAAAGATCGAGATTCCCGCCGGTCATGGCCCATTCCAACGAGGATACGAATCACGAAAACCCGAAAGACCGAAAGCCAGAAAGAGAATGCAGCGAGTGAGGGGTGAGCATGTCGGCTGGGCAAGCGGAGCAAGACAGCAAGCATGTTTGCCGCCAAATCAGGCCCACGGCAAGCGTGGACGTTGCACCCATTCTTACTGCTACCCCCGAACCGGCCAGCTTGACCGCGACTCTATACCCAAGTACACTGATGTGATGTATTGAAGCATCGTCCTTTTCGAGCGTTTTTTGATGTTTGCGCATCGGCTAGCCTTGTTCCTATTGCCCCTTCTTAAGGGGAGGCCTTAGGGTTCATCATCCGCTCGGCACTGAGAACAGCGAGAAACGAAACCCTGAGGTCGGCCGCGGCCTCGGGGTTTTTTCTTTCTTGGGAGACGTAGCTAGCATGGCGACTGGTGCGAAGACCTGCCGGCGACTGAGACCGACGAGGACCTGGTTGGTGCTTACACCGCCGACCAGGGGTCGGCTCTCCGTGCGTCGGTAGGTTCTTGCCAGCCCATCGTTCTTTTCACCCTTCCAAGGAACCAGCGCTATGAGCGAATCATCACAACGCCGCATCGTAATCTTCGATACCACGCTGCGCGACGGAGAGCAGTCGCCCGGCTGCAGCATGAACCTTGCGGAAAAAATGGAACTGGCCCAGGCCCTGGTGGACCTGGGGGTGGACGTGATCGAGGCCGGGTTCCCCATCGCCTCACCCGGCGACTTCGAGGCGGTCCAGGCCATCGCCGGCAACGTGCGGGGCTCGATCATCTGCGGCCTGGCCCGCTGCCGCGACGAGGACATCGACCGGGCCTGGGAAGCCGTCCAGAAGGCGGAAACCCCCCGCATCCACGTCTTCCTGGCCACCAGCGCCATCCATCGCGAGTTCAAGCTCAAGATGGGCAAAGAGGAGATCATCCAGCGGGCCGTGGCCAGCGTTCGCCGGGCGGTGGGCTACTGCTCGGATGTCGAGTTCTCCCCGGAAGACGCCGCCCGCACAGAGATCGACTTCCTCTGCCAGGTGGTCGAGGCGGCCATCGCCGCCGGGGCCACCACGGTCAACATCCCCGATACGGTCGGCTACGCCACGCCCGCCCAAATGCACCACGTTATCGCCACGCTCCGCCGGCGGGTGCCGAACATCGACAAGGCGGTGGTCAGCGTCCACTGCCACAACGACCTGGGCATGGCCGTGGCCAACAGCCTCGCCGCCGTCGAGGCCGGCGCCGGCCAGATCGAGTGTACGGTCAACGGCATCGGCGAGCGGGCGGGCAACTGCTCGCTGGAAGAGGTGGCCATGGCGCTGAAGACCCGGCACGACGTCTACCATGCCCAAACCCGCATCCAGACCCAGCGGCTGGTCCCCACCAGCCGGCTGTTGTCCAACATCACGGGCATGCACGTGCAACGGAACAAGGCCATCGTCGGCCGCAACGCTTTCGCCCATGAGGCGGGCATCCACCAGGACGGCATGCTCAAGGAACGCACGACCTACGAGATCATGCGGCCTGAGGACGTGGGCTTCACCATGAGCGACCTCGTGCTGGGCAAACACAGCGGCCGGGCCGCGCTGGCCGACCGCGCCCGCCACCTCGGATACAACCTCAGCGGCCAGCAGCTCAACAAGGTCTTCGACGGCTTCAAGGTCCTGGCCGACAAGAAGAAACAGCTCTACGATGCCGACCTCATGGCCCTCATCGAGCAGCAGATCCACACGGTCGCCGAGCACTGGACGCTGGAGTCCTACCAGCTCAGCTCCGGCAGCGGACGAACCCCAGAAGTGACCCTCACCGTCCGCCACGGCGACCAGGTGCAAAGTACCCGCATGGCCGCCGGCGACGGCCCGATCGACGCCGTCTTCCTGGCTATCGGCAAGCTCACGGGCGTGGCCGTGACCTGCAAGGACTTCCACGTCCATAGCGTCACCGTCGGCCAGGACGCCCAGGGCGAGGTGACCGTGCAGGTCGAGCACCGCGGCGAGCTCTATCGCGGCCGGGGCGTCTCGACCGACAGCGTCGAGGCCAGCGCCCGCGCATTCTTGAACGCCATCAACCGCATCGCCGCAGTGGGAGCCGTCGGCGAGCAGCCGGTCGCGACCGGTTCCCCCTCTCCCTCCGGGCGAGGGAAGGGGTGAGGGGAAGCTGCCTTAACTCGCATTTCTCACCATACGAGGAGGATTTCCGGCGGAACGCTAGCAAATGTAGCATGGGCATTCTTGCCCGTGTGATGCAAACAGCACGGGCAAGAATGCCCATGCTACGAACAAGCCGCACCTACGGCCCGCCGAACAACTTGTCAAGCGACAAGAGGAAGCCCGGCAGCACGTCGCCGCCGGAGAGTGAGTCGCCGAGCCCGTGGTCTTGCCATTGGTCTTCGGCGGTATAGGCACGGGCCGTGCGCGTTTCCGGCGCAATGTACCATACCAGCCGCACGCCTGCGGAGAAATACTCATGGAGTTTCCGCTGCATCTCTGCCTCCGTGTTGCCTGGCGACAGTACCTCGACGGCCAGATCGGGAACGAGCGGCATAGATCCGCTCCTGGGGCAACTGCCGCCCAGGGAGCCGATCCCAGCCAATGAAGGAGACATCAGGCACGCGCACCTGTCGGGGCAGGACCTTGAGCATTCCCGCCTCCCCCAGCACAAGACCGAGGTCGTTGCTTTCCAGGTAGCTGCACAACGCATGGATGATCTTCCCTGCCAACAACGACTCGTAGCTGCCCAGCGGTTTCTCCACGAGGATGCCGTCGACCAGCTCGCAGATGCGGTCGCCGTGGGCCTCGGCCTCCAAGACATCCGCCTCGGTGGCGGTACCCGGCGCAGGATAGGTGCGGATGCGGTCCAGCGGAATCCCGCCGACCCGCGCCTGAACGTCGGCAACGGTCCACTGTTTGGCGGACACATCGGAAGAAGTGGTGGTCATAAGCGGCCCCCGCGAGCGGTACACAATGGATCGAGGAAGCCGGGCAACGACTCTATTGTTTTGGCAGCATAGGGTTGTGTCAAGGGCGACCGGAGCGGCAATCCTGCCTTGGCTCGCCTTGGCCCCCGGCGAGGTTTCCTGCTAGAATCCGCCGAGATCGTCCATGCCGAGTCTGCTACGCCCGGGACGCACGTCCAGGCCAACGCGGCTCGGCCGGAAACCGAACCCTGGACTTGCAACATGCCGACGGATCGCTGGAGCATCGTCCTCTTGGCCACGGCCGGGTACCTCGCCGTGATGTTCCTCGTCCGGCTGATGATCCGCCGGCGGGACCGGCTCGTCGGCCAATTCCGCGAGAAAATGGAAGAGGCCAAACGCCGCAAGGCGGTCCAGGCCGGCAAACCGAAGGCCGCCGGCCGCGGCAAGGCCGCCTGACGTAGGGTGGGCTTCAGCCCGCCACGACCTTGCCGTCTTTCGCCGCAACGCCTGTCTTCTCGGCGCCCCGACGTGAAGGCGGGCTAAAGCCCACCCTACGTCGAGTTACCCGCGCGGATATACTGAAGGAATGACTCGCCGCTTCTATATCGAAACGGTCGGCTGCCAGATGAACGTGCTGGATAGCGAGCTGGTAGCCGCCGCCCTGCTGGCCGCGGGCTACGAGCCGGCCGACTCCCTGGGCCAGGCCGACACGATTCTCTTCAACACGTGCAGTGTCCGGCAGCACGCCGAGGACAAGATCTATAGTGCCCTGGGCCGGCTGAAGGGCGTTAAACAGCTCCGGCCGGACAAGGTCATCGGCGTCATCGGCTGCATGGCCCAGAAGGACCAGGAGCAGATCTTCAAGCGGGCGCCGCACGTGGACCTGGTGGTCGGGCCTGGCCAACTGGCCCAGTTGCCGGCCCTGCTGGACCGCATCGCCGCCGGCTGCGGGCCGCAGATCGAAGTGAGCCTCGACCGCAAGGCCGGCAAGCGGACCGAGATCCAGGAGAGCTTCGCCCGTTACGATCCCCAGCGGGCCGCCGCGGCGCGCCGCTGCCGCTTCCAGGCCATGGTGCGGATCATGCTCGGCTGCGACAAGTTCTGCAGCTACTGCATCGTCCCCAGCGTCCGCGGCCCCGAGCAGAGCCGGCCCGTCGAGGAGATCGAGGCGGAGGTCCGCCAACTGGTCGACCAGGGCTGCCTGGAGGTGACCCTGCTGGGCCAGACGGTCAACAGCTACAAGGCGGTCTCCGGCGGCCGGACCGTGAGGCTCAGCGACCTCTTGGCCCGGCTCGACGCCGTGGCGGGCCTGCGACGGCTGAAGTTCGTCACCAACTACCCGCGCCACATGACCCGCGATCTGCTGGAAGCGGTCCGCGACCTGAAGCGCGTTTCGCCCTACCTGCACGTGCCGGCCCAAAGCGGCTCGGATCGCGTGCTGGGGCGGATGAAGCGGGGCTACACGGTCGGGCAGTATCGCCGGATGCACGACGAGATTCGCCGGATCGTGCCGCACGCCGCGGTGACCAGCGACTTCATCGTCGGCTTCTGCGGCGAGACGGAGGACGATTTCCAGGCCACGGTCCGCCTGGTGCGAGAACTGCGGTTCAAGAACAGCTTCATCTTCAAGTACAGCGCCCGGCCGGGGACCAAGGCGGCCGAATTGCTGGCCGACGACGTGCCGGAGGAGGTCAAGCGGCGGCGGAACAACGATCTCTTGGCGATCCAGAACGCCATCAGCCACGAGGACAGCCTGCCGCTGGTCGGCCAAACGCTGGAGATCCTGGTCGAGGGGCCGAGCAAGACCAGCCTCAAGCGGGCGGAAGAAGGCCCCGTGGTCCAGCTCACCGGCCGCGACGCCTGCGACCGGATCGTGGTCTTCGACGGTCCCCGCGAGCTGGTCGGCCGGATCGTCCCCCTCGCGATCACCGAGGCCAACCCCTTCACGCTCTTCGGCCGGCTCCCCTGATACTCAAACTGTAAACGCCACCACGGGGTTTATCCCCGTGGAGCGATGATTGGCAGCTGGAAACGCCCTGATACCGATGCACCGTTTTTTTCCGTTTTCGGCCCGGCCGGGCCGAAAACTGAAAAAAACGGAACTCTTTCGGGGCCGCCGCTTCTAGCTGCCAATCATCGCTCCACCGGCACAAGGCCGGTGGTGGCGTTAACAGTTTAAGTTGATACAATTCTGTATGCTTCCCCTGCTGGACCAGACCATCGATCAGCTCCAGGAGTGGTTCGCCCAGCGGAACCTCTCCCGCTATCGGGCTGCGCAGGTGTGGGGCTGGCTGTTCCAGCGCCGGGCCTTACAGTTCCACGAGATGACCGACCTGCCCAAGGCCCTCCGCGGCCTGCTTGCCGAGGAGTTCCAGATTTGGACTACCCGGGTCGAGGCGCACCCGATCGCCGACGATGGCACCGAGAAGCTGCTCTTGAGCCTGGGCGACGGCAACCGCATCGAGTGCGTGCTGTTGCGCGACGACAAGCAGAACCGCACGGTCTGCATCAGCACGCAGGTGGGCTGTGCGATGGGCTGCGTCTTCTGTGCCAGCGGCCTGGACGGCGTGGCCCGCAACCTGACCAGCGGCGAGATCCTCGAAGAGCTGCTGCAGCTTGCCCGGCTGCTGCCGGCCGAGGAGCGGATCAATCACATCGTGGTGATGGGCATGGGCGAGCCTTTGGCCAACCTCGACCGGCTGCTGCCGGCGCTCAAGGTTGCTTCGGTTCCGTATGGGCTGGGGATCGGCGCCCGGCGGATCACGATCTCCACGGTGGGCATTCCCAAGGCGATCCGCCGGCTGGCCGATGAGAACCACCAGTACCACCTGGCCGTCTCGTTGCACGCCCCCGACGACGAGCTTCGCAGCCGGCTGGTGCCGACCAATCGCAAGGTGGGCATCGCCGCGATCTTGGAAGCGGCCGACTACTACTTCGACAAGACCGGCCGCCGGCCGACCTACGAGTACGTTCTCTTAGGCGGACTGAACGACCAACCTGAGCACGCCCACAAGCTGGCTGGGCTGCTTGCGGGCCGGCCGGCCCTGATCAACGTAATCCCCTACAATCCGGTCGCCGGTCTTCCTTACGAGACGCCCCCATCCTTCGCCACGGCCCGCTTCGTCGAGATTCTCGAACAAGCCGGCCTGACCGTGGCCGTCCGCTGGCGCAAAGGCGACCGCATCGACGCGGCCTGTGGGCAACTGCGGCGGAGCCATGCGTGAGGAGCGGGCCGAATCCCATGTTAGCCCCGGCGGCCACGCCGGATTACGTGGCTGCCTCGAAACGAGCTGCCCCGAAACAAGTTGAGCGACTTGGCTCTGTAGGGAACGCGCTGCGTGGCGTTCCGGGGCGAGCAATATGGCCCCGCTTCCGGCGTCAGGAACGCCACGTACGTCAGGCTTTCCGGCCTGACCCGTCTGCTCTGTCAGGCTGGAAAGCCTGACGTACTTTCCGGCCGGTCCTTACTTTAATCTGCGGCAACCAGGTGCAACTCGGCGGTTACTGGAAGCTCGAAGAGGTTCTTCCGCAGCAGTCTTGTCGAGAAGAATAAGACCTCCACGCTTTCGACCGCCCCCGTAGTTGGGTTGAGGCGGGCTACGACTTCGTCGCCAAGCTCTTCGCACTCCTGTTCCGCGTAAGGCGCCCGCGTGCTGATGTAGAGGATGTCGGCATCGCGGTCGTATTGGAACGTCAGCTTCTCTGCCACTCGATTTCTCCCTCGGCCGCCTTCACAATATCATACCCACGCCGGTTGAGCAGGGATACTCTGATCCTGGTGCAGCCCAGAAGGCCAAAACACCTCGTGGATTGTTTCGGAGTTGCGGAGATCTGTAAGAATGCCGCCAGAGATTCTGGCCCGATTGCCGGGTTTTGTAAGGCGAAGTATAATGCGACATATTGGCTGCCTTAAAGGATCCTGTTGCGATGCTCCGTATCATCCTTGCCTCTATGGTCTTACTGGCTGGGTTCGCCGGATGCAGCGACGCCCCGGCCACAAAGGATTTGAAGATGGCCGAAGCTCCCAGGCAACCAGCACCCGCACCAACTCGGCCCATGACAAAGGAGGAACGTGCTAGGCTTGGCGAACAGGAGGCGGTGGTAGCCACGCTACTGCATTCTCATTATGGCGAGGGTACCTCGCTTCGACACTCAAAGGATGATCTGCCGCTCTTGCAGCGCATGATTGATGACAGAGTTCTTCGCCGTGATCAGACCTATGAGTTACAGTCTATGGGCATTGTGCTAGGCAACGTATTTGTCAACGAAATGCCGCTCCAATGGGTGACGGTCGATGACGAACACGGTCGTGATCCCGCGCTGCAATATCCTAATACGACGGTGATCGTTTTTCCGCTAACAATGATCTCCAAGCGCGTGGAAGACGGGCGCAGTGTCCATGTCGCCCAGATTTTCGAGGCTGTCAGGAAACAAGTTGAGAAACTGAAGGATAACCCTGAGTATCGACGTTGACGGTTCCAGTTGATGCGCATGGGCTCCCCTGGGTACGCAGGCAAGCCACCGCAAGAATACCACGAAGCGGTTTCGCCAGCGGGGCGTGCCGCGCAGCGCGTGGGTGGCCCCGATAGCTTTGCTATCGGGGTGCCGTCAGGCACAAGAGGTCCAAAAGAAATGAACTCGCTGAAGATCGTCGTGGAAAAACACCCTGACACGTATGTCGCTTACCCGCTCGGCATCAAGGGCATGGTCGTCGGCCAAGGCGATACTTACGAGGCCGCGGTGGCGGACCTGAAGTCGGCTTTCCAATTTCACAAGGAGACTTTTGGCGAGCACGCACTGGAGGTTGATCCCCCAATTCTGGAGGCGTTCATTGCGGAGACGGGCGTGCAAGATGAATCAGGACCCCAACCGAGGTAAAGTCATTATGGACCAGGACGCGGAACATCTCCGGCTGTTATTGATCTTCCACTACGTCGTTGGCGGGATGGCCGCCCTGTTTGCCTGCTTCCCCTTCATCCATTTGGCGATCGGCATCGCGCTGGTGTGCGGGGCCTTCAAGCCCGGGCCGGGGGAGCAACCACCGCCGGCGTTCATAGGATGGTTCTTCATCGCGTTTGCCGGAATGTTCATTCTTATCGGCTGGAGTATCGCGGTATTGATCCTTCTTGCGGGAAGGTTTCTCGCTCGACGCACCCGCTATATGTACTGTTTCGTGGTCGCCGCGATCGAGTGCTTGTTTATGCCGTTCGGGACCGTGCTCGGCGTTTTCACGATCATCGTGCTGAACCGCACGTCGGTCAGATCCCTCTTCCAAGAACGGCCGACCAGCACCGCATAGCGCCGGCGTGGCCGCGGGGGCCAAGGGACGCAGATCCGTTGTGAGCCCCGAAGGGGCGTGACTCGATAGCCCAGGGCAACGCCCTGGGGAGTTGGTCTCTGTCGTCCCTGCGAGCCCCAACGGGGCGTAACCTTCCGCCGACGGCGCGCCTGCCGCGCCCTTTCAGGGCTCCAACGTCCTCGCGAACTCGGCCCCCCAGGGCTTGCGCCCTGGGCTATCGAGTGACGCCCCTTCGGGGCTGAGCCCATCGCCTCATTTGGCCGCCTGCGGGATAAACTGGTCCTGCCGGACGACTTTCCGCGGGCCGCCGTCCAGGCCGGTGGACCAGTCGTGACAGGGGGCGATCTGGGTGAGACGATCGACGGTGCCCAGGGCGCTGGCGCGGTCGTAGATCAACTGCCAAGCGCACCCCAACTCGGCATTGACCTCGCACTTGCCGTCCCGCGATCCGCCGCACGGGCCGTTCAACTGGCGCTTGGCACAGCGGGTGATCGGGCAGATGCCGGCGAACTCGCCCAGGCGGCAGTTGCCGCAGCCGGAGCACTTTTCCGCCCAGACGCCCTGCGACTCGAGGATGCCGATGAACTGGGTGTTCAGGCCGGGGTAGACGGGCGTTTTGGGGAATCGCTCGGCCAGGGCTTGCACGCCGGCCCCGCAGCCTAGCGAGCAGACCGCGTCGTACTCGGCGACGCGGGGGGCCAAGAGGTCGATGAAAGCGTCCTCGCACTGCCGCTCGATGGTGCACTCGTCGACCACCACGCCGCCGCGGCCGGCCAGACGCAGCGCCATGCGAACGGCCGAGCCGAGAATACCCACTTCCCGCTCGCCGCCGGCCAGGCAGACGGTCACGCACGTCCCGCAGCCGACCAGCAGCACCCGGTCGTGTCCCTGGATCATATCGCGGATTTCCCGCACGTTCTTCCGATCGGCTACGATCATCGATCTCTCGCTAGTGGCTAGTGGTTAGTGGTCAGTGGTAGGGTGGGTCAAGGCCGCGTTGGCGGCCGAAGCCCCACCAGAAGCGGTCAGCGGCTCGTGGTCATTGGTCATGCACTGTGAGTTCACATTCATCCCCTCTTCACGGACCACTGACCACTCGCCACTGACCACTCATTCGCTCGCCAGCGCCGCTTCTGCTTCGCGTTCCATCCGCCGCAGATGGCGGTCCATGGTCGCCGGATCGGGCCGCAAAGGGCTGGGGCCGAGACGGCGGAGCCGCTGGGACATCTCCTTGACGATTTCGGCAAACCGCGGGCCTTCGGCCGAGGAGAGGTTGAACATCTCCAGCCGCTCGGGCTCCAGGCCGATCTCGGCCAATAGCTCCCTGGTCCGCTCGACCCGGCGCCGGGCGCGGAGGTTGCCTTCGAGGTAGTGGCAGCCGCCCTCCAGGCAGCCGGCGACGATCACGCCGTCGATGCCCCGCTCGAAGGCGGCCAGCAGGTAGTTGACCTCGATCTTCCCCGTGCAGGGAAGCCGCAGCACGCGGACGCTGGCCGGGTACTGCAAGCGCATCGAGCCAGCCAGGTCCGCCGCCGCGTAGGCGCAGTAGTGGCAGCAGAAGGCCAGGATCAGTGGTTCAGTTTCCATCGCGGTCATCTTGGAATTGGAGATCTGTTATTTGAGATTTGAGATCTGAGATTCAAGATTTGAGATTTTGCAGGTGCCATCGCGGCGGGGCCACGCCGACCTGCTCGGGATAGACGGGCTCCAGCGGACGCTCGTGCGCGTCGCTCCCCAACAGGTTGTCGACCGCCGCCAGGATCTGGCTGTCGACGTAATGCCGCAGGGTGATCGCCCGGGCGGGGCACTCGGCCGTGCAGCTTCCGCAGCCCATGCAGGCGGCGCCTTGCACCTCGGCCTTGTTCTGCGGGCCAACCTGCGGGGCCATGTAGGGGCAGACGTGGACGCAGGTCATGCAGCCGATGCACTTGTCCGGATCGACCCAGGCCGTCTGCCCGCTCACCGGCATCCGCTTCTTCGACAAGATCGACGCCGCCCGGCCGGCCACGGCGTAGGCCTGGGCGATGGCCTCGCTGAGAAACTTGGGGGCGTGGGCCGTGCCGCAGAGGAAGAGGCCCTCGCTGGCGAAGTCCACCGGGCGGAGCTTCATGTGGGCCTCCAGGAAGAAGCCGTCGGCGTTCAAGGGCACCCGCAACAACTCCGACAATTCCTGCCGGTCCGCCCGCGGCACCAAAGGCGCGGCCAGCACCAAGAGGTCCGGCTCCAGCGACAGCTCGCGTCCCAGGGACGGCTCGCGGACCGTGACCGCCAGACGGCCGTTGGCCGCCAATTGCGGTGGCGCCTCGGGCTCATAGCGGATGAAGACCACGCCCTGCTTGCGGGCCTCGCGATAGGCCGCCTCGCGGAAGCCGTAGGTCCGCATGTCGCGGTAGAGCACGACCACCCGCGATTGCGGGAACTGCCGGCGGATGGCCAGCGCGTTTTTGACCGCGGTGGTGCAGCAGACGCGGCTGCAATAGGGCCGCTCGTCGCTGCGCTGCTCGACGCACTGGATCATCACTACCGTAGGCTCGCCGGAGAGCGAGAGCCCGCCCCGGCCGAGCCGGTCGGAGAGCTCCAGTTGCGTGACCACGCGGGGGTCGCGGCCGTAGCCGTAGCTCTGGGGTTTCTGCTCCATGGCCCCGGTGGCCACGACCACCACGCCGTGCTTGACCTCGACGCCGGGAATTGTAGCAGGCACACGCCGTGTGCCGTCCGCATCTTCCGGCACACGGCGTGTGCCTGCTACGTTGGCGGCCACGCCGGTCTGCACGCCGGTCAGGGTCGACGTGAAGTTGCCCACGTGGCCGGCAACCTTCGATGCGTGCGTCTGGAGGTGGACGGTGATCCGCGGGTGGTGGGTGACGCGGTCGATGGTTTCGGCGAGGAATGACTGGATGTCGGAGTTCGCCTCACAGCCGGCGTGGCCGCCGGGGCTAACGGACGCCGACCACTGGCTGGCAAGCGTGTGGTGGAGCTCCAATGCCGTGCCGCCCAGGCGGGAGGACTTTTCCACGAGATGGACGGGGAAGCCTTGGTCGGCCAGGGCCAGGGCGGCCGTCATGCCGGCCACGCCTCCGCCGACGACCAGCGCGGCGTTATTGACCGGCACGCTCTCTTCGGTCAAGGGCTGGCTGCGGGCGACGCGGGCCACGGCCATGCGGACCAGGTCGGCCGCCTTCTCGGTGGCCTTCTGGGGATCGGCCGAATGGACCCAGGAGCACTGGTCGCGGATGTTGGCCATCTCCAGCAAGTAGGGATTCAGCCCGGCACCGCGGAGCGTGTCGCGGAAGATCGGCTCGTGGGTCCGCGGCGTGCAGGAGGCGACCACCACGCGATTGAGGCGATGCTCGGCGATCTTGTCCTTGATGCGGTCCTGACTGTCGTCGGCGCAGGTGTAGACGTTGCTCTCGGCATGGCAGACGCCGGGCAGCGACTGCGTTCGCGTGACGACCGCCTTGACGTCCACCACCGAGGCGATGTTGCTGCCGCAATGGCAGACGAACACTCCGATCCGCGGCGGCTCGTCGGCGATGTCGCGCTGGGGCGGATAGACCTTCTTGCGGATGCGGCTTCCCCGGGCCGGGGCCAACAGGGCCATCGCCCGGGCGGCGGCGGCGCTGGCCTGCATCACCGTGTCGGGGATGTCCTTGGGCTCCTGGAAGGCCCCGCCCACAAAGACGCCGGGCCGCGAGCTGTCCAAGGGCGCCAGCTCCGAAGTCTCGGCGAAGCCCCAGCGGTTCAACAACACGCCCAGCCGCTGGGCCTGCTCTTGCAGGCTGGCGCTGGGCTCCAGCCCCAGCGAGAGCACCACCAGGTCGAACTCCTCCTCGACCTGCTTCATCTCGGGGCTGACATAGACCAGGCGGAGGTCGCGGGTGCCGGGCATCTCGTAGGTCCGCGAGACGAAGGAACGGACGTAGCGGACGCCCAACTGCTTCTTGGCCCGATCGCAGTAGCGGTCGAAGTCCTTGCCGAAGGCGCGGAGGTCGAGAAAGAAGATCGTCACCTCCAGTCCCGGCTCGTGCTCCTTGGCGAGGATCGCCTCCTTGGTGGCCGCCATGCAGCAGACCGAGGAGCAATAGTCGTTGTCGCAACCGCTGTCGCGGGAGCCGACGCACTGGATGAACGCCAGCCGCTTGGGATGCCGGCCGTCGGAGGGGCGCAGCAGCTTCCCGCCCGTCGGTCCGGCGGCGGAGAGCAACCGCTCGAACTGCACGTTGGTCACCACGTTGGCGGCGTACTGGAAGCCGAACTCGCCGCGGCGGGTGGCGTCGAAGGCCTCGAAGCCGGGCGTGAGCACCACGCTGCCGACTTCAAGCTCGAGCGTCTCTGCCGCCTGATCGTAGTCGATGGCGCCGGCCTGGCAGACTTTCGCGCACAGCCCGCATTGGCCCGATTTGAAATGGATGCAGTTGTCGCGGTCGATCGCCGGCACTCGCGGCGAGGCCTGGGGATGGGCCAGGTCGATGCAGGGCCGGGCGGTCAGATACTTGTCGAACGACGTGAGGTGGGGCTTCAGCCGCCGCGCGGTGATCGTGGCCAGGTCGACGGCGCCCGTCGGGCAGACAAACGCACAGGCCCCGCAGGCCTGGCACTGCTGGGTCTTTTCGTCAAAGGCGGTGCGGACCTCGCGCGACTCGCCCCGGCCGAAGAGGTTGATCGCGCCGCGGCCCATCATCTCGTTGCACACCCGCGTGCAAAGTCCGCAGAGAATGCACTTCCCCGCGGCGGCCTTCTCGAAGGGCGTGGACTCGACCCCCAGCCCCGCGGCAAACGCCGCCAGCTCGCGGGAGTCGGGCGCCTGGGCCAAGAGCAGCTCCAGGATGACCTGCCGCGCCTGCTTGACATTTTCGGTTTCCGTGTGGACCGTGAGGCTGCTCTCGATGGGGTGGCTGCAGGAGGCCACCAACTGGCCGCCGCGCGGCGTGTCGATCTCGACCAGGCAGACGCGGCACGAGCCGTAGGGCAGCAGGCCGCGGTAGTTGCAGAGCGTGGGGATCGTGACGCCCATCTGCCGCGCCGCGCTATAGATCGTTGTGCCCCGGGGCACCTCCGACGTGCGGCCGTCTACGCTCAGCAAGACTCGATCCGATGCAGTTGCGTCCATAATCACCCTTCACGACCTCGCTAAACGCTCACCGCCGCTTCCGACGGGCAGAGGCTCCGGCACACGCCGGCGGAACAGTGCCTGCGAAGCAGGTGGCTTTCGAACTCCTCGCGGAAATGGGCCAAGGTGGTCAACACCGCGTTGGGCGCCATGCTACCCATCCCGCACACCGCGGCGGAGCGAACGGTCTTGGCCAGCCGCTCGAGGCTGGCCAGGTCGGCCGGCTCCGCGCGGCCCTCGCAGATGCGGTCCAGGATGCGGGCAAGCTGCTTGGTCCCTTCGCGGCAGGGAACACACTTGCCGCAGGACTCGTCGAGGAAGAAGCCGACCAGAAACCGCGTCATCTCGACCATGCACGCGCTTTCGTCCAGCGCGATGATTCCCCCGGTGCCGATCATGATCGTCTGGCCGTCGCGGTCTTCCGTGTCGATCCGCAGATCGAGCATCGAGGGCGGGATGCAGCCGCGCGAGGCCCCGCCGGCCTGGAGGGCCTTCAGCGGCCGGTCGCCCAGCAGCCCGCCGCCGATCTCGGAGACCAGGTCGCGGAGCGAGATCCCGAAGGGGACCTCGACCAACCCGGCGTTCTTGACGGCGCCCTCCAGCGAGAAGATCGTCGTGCCCGGGGTCCGCGGGGTCCCCATGCTCTTGTACCACGCGGCGCCCCGCGTGACGATCGGAGCCACGCTGGCCCAGGTCTTCACGTTGTTCACGACGGTCGGTTTTCCCCACAAGCCGCTGGTGACGGGATAGGGGGGGCGGGTCCGCGGCTCGCCGGAATGTCCTTCCAGCGATTCGATCAGCGCGGTTTCTTCGCCGCAGATATAGGCGCCCGCCCCGCGCCGCACCGTGACGCGGAACGACCATCCGCTGCCGAAAATGTCGTCGCCCAAGAGGCCGCGCTCCTGAGCCTCGTCGATGGCGTGCTGGAGAATCTCGATGGCCAGCGGATACTCGCTGCGGACGTAGATGAACCCTTGGCGGGCCCCGACGGCGTAGGCGCCGATGAGCATTCCTTCGAGGACCGCGTGGGGATCGCCCTCCAGCACGGTGCGGTCCATGTAGGCCCCCGGCTCGCCTTCGTCGGCATTGCAGACCACATACTTGGCGTCCGCGGCGGCCTGGCGGGCCAACCGCCATTTCTGCCCGGTGGGAAAGGCCGCGCCCCCGCGGCCCCGCAGCCCGGATTGGATCATCTCCTCGATCACCGCCTCGGGCGTCATCGGGCCGATCGCCCGCAGGGCGCCGCGATAGGTGCCCCGGGCGATGGACTCCTCCAGGCTCATGGGATCGATCGAGCCGCAGTTCCGCAGGATGACCTTTTTCTGACGGCGATAGAAATCCAACTCGGACCATTCGGGGACATTGCCAAGCCGGCCGGAAGCGGGCGGGTACTCGTGCGTTTCGCCGGTGGCGACGTGTTCTTCGCGTGCGAAGCGGCCCAGGGCCAGGCCCGGCCAGGCGTCGCTACGCGAGGCGTAGGCGGCCAGCAGATCGCGGGTCTTCGCCGGGGTCATGGCGGCAAAGCTCACCCGCGGACCGTTGGGGAGCACCAGATCCAAAAGCGGCTCTTTCGCGCAGAAGCCGATGCAGCCGGTGCGGCAGACGGCCGCGTCGAGCTTGAGTTGTTGGACCGCCTGCCGGGCGGCGGCCTCCACGGCCCGCGCCCCCATGGCCACGCCGCAACTGGCCGAGCCGACGAGGATCTTCAGCCGCTTGGGGTAAAGCGTGGCCGATCCGGCGGCCCCGGCCTGGTCGAGATCGGCGATGGTGCGAATAGGTCGGCTCATACGAATTGCTCCAGGAAATCCCCGACGCGGTCGATATCGACGCGGCCGAAGCTCTGACCGTCGATTTTCATGGCCGGCGACAAGGCACACAGTCCCAGGCAGCGGACCGTGCGGAGCGTGAAGCGACCCGAGGCGTCGGTCTTGCCCGGCTCGACGCCGATCTCTTCTTCCAGCCGCTCCCGCAAGTCCCTCGACCCGCGCGAGTGACACGACGTTCCCTCGCAGGCCTCCACCACGTGACGACCGAGGGGCTCCAAGGAGAAACGGTCGTAGAAGCTGGCCACCCGCAGGATCTCGGCAGGCCGCATCTGCCACCGGCAGGCGAGGTGCTCCAGGACCAGGCGCGGAAGATAACCGTAGATCTGGTTGATTTCCTGGAGGATGGGCATCATCCGCCCGGGATCACCCTCGAGCCGGTCCAGGATCTCATTGACCCGGGCGGCCTCGGCCGCCGGAAGCGGCTCGCTCGGCACCAGCGGTGGAGGAGTCTCCGCCGTATTGCGGACCGGGCAGGCTGACCAGCAGTCGCCGCAGCCGGTACACTTCTGGAGATTGACGCCCCGCGGACGCTTGCGGATCTCGGCCTTGAAGTGCCCCGGCTCGCCTTCGAGCTTCGTCACGTCGGCCATGGTCAGCACGTCGATGTTGTAGTCCCTCGTACACTCGACCAGCTTGGGCGAGATGATGCAGGTGGCGCAGTCGCCGGTGGGAAAGGTCTTGTCCAGCCGGGCCATGCTGCCGCCGATCGTCGGGCTCTCTTCCACCAGGTAGACGCGGAACCCGGCCGCCGACAAGTCCAACGAGGCCTGGATGCCGGCCACGCCGCCGCCGCAGACCAGCACGGCCCCACAGGGCTCACGGCCGTCGCCGTTGCCGTCGCCGACGGTCAGTTCGTCGCCGTTGCCATTTCCGTTTCCGTTGCTCATGACGTGCCTCCACAGTCGCAGCCGCATCCGCCCGCGTAGCAGGCATGCAAGAGGGGGTCGGCGCTGACGCTCAGGGCCTTCAGTCCCAGCTCGCCGGTCGGCAGTCCCAGGGCCAGGCCGAGAAGCTGGGTGATGTAGAGCACGGGCGTCGGCGGCAACTCGCCCTGACGCCCGGCGTACTCCTCACGCTCCGCGTGAGGATCTGCGTCGCCTGCGTACTCCTCACGCTCCGCGTGAGGATCTGCGTCGCCTGCGTACTCCTCACGCTCCGCGTGAGGATCTGCGTCACGCGGAGCGTGACGAGTACAACGGGCGGCGTCGGCCTGGCGCAGGTCGAGGTTCACTTGGCACAAGGGACAGGCCACCGCCAGGCAATGGGCGCCCGCCCGGCGAGCCATCGCGATCAGCTTGTAGCCCAGCCGGCCGACGACCGAGGAATCGGTCATCGAGAGACTGGCCCCGCAACATTCGGTCTTATAGGGCCACTCGACGGGCTCGGCCCCCGTCGCCGCAACCAGGTCGTCCATCGCCGTGGGATGCTCGGGATCGTCGAAGGCCACGACCTCCGGCGGCCGGCTGAGCAGGCAGCCGTAGTAGCAGGCCACCCGCAACCCGGCCAGCGGACGCTTGATTCGCCCACGGATCTGCGGGACGCCGTAGTCGTTGACCAGCACGTCGACCACGTGCCGCACCTCGACCGAGCCGTCATAGGGCTGGCCGGTGATCCGCTCGGCCCGTTGGCGCTGGTCGGGCTCGTGCCGGACCTTGTGGTTGGCGGTCCGCAGCCGGGCGTAGCAGGAGGCGCAGGCGGTCATCACGGGCCGGCCCAGGGCCTGGGCCTTTTGCAGATTGAACACCGGCAGGGCCACGGCCAGCGAGGCATTGCTGCTGTGGGCGGGCGTGGAGCCGCAGCAGACCCAATCGGGAATGTCGCAAAGCTCGATCTCCAGGGCGCGGCAGACGGCCCGCGTCGAGTGCTCGAAGTCCCAGGCGGTCGATTCCAGGCTGCACCCGGGAAAGAAGGCGTACTTCACGATGGACGATCCTCCTGCTGCGCCCGGCGGAAGATCTCCCGCACCTCGCCCGCCGCGCGGCTGCGGTGGGGCAGCAGGGAGAGCTTTCCTTTGGCCAACATCTGCGGCACCTTGCCGACGTCGCTCATCAGGTCGCCGCTGCGAAGCTTGTAGGCGGTCATCATCCCCAGCTCGTAGACCCGGCCGTGCCGCCGCACGCTCCCCAGGAACGAGCGGTTGAACTGCTCCATGTGCCGGTCCGGCAGGTCCGCCGCGCGCTCGACGGCCATGATCCGCAGGCTGTCCATCACGGCCGCGATGTCGATGCTCATCGGGCAGCGGGTGGTGCAGGCCTCGCACGACGCGCAGAGCCAGATCGCCCGCGACGAGAGCACCTCGTCGGCCATCCCCAGTTGCACCAGCCGCATCACCTGGCTTGAGAGCAGGTCCATCTCCGGGCCGACGGGGCAGCCGGTGGAACACTTGTGGCACTGGAGGCAAACGCTCACCAGCGTGCCGCTACGGCTTTGGACTTCTTGGCAGAAGTCGCCGCCGATGCACTCAACGCGGTCTGTCATGCGTTTGTCCTTTCTTTCCCTTGCTCATTCATGTAGGGTGGGACCAGCTCGCGTAAGCGAGCGCCGGCCCACCAACCCTGCTGCTCGCTGCCGGTGGGCCGGCGGCCGCTCACGCGGCCTTGTCCCACCCTACAACTTGTCCCACCCTACAACTTGTCCCACCCTACAACTTGTCCCACCCTACAACTTGTCCCACCCTACAACTTGTCCCACCCTACAACTTGTCCCACCCTACAACTTGTCCCACCCTACAACTTGTCCCACCCTACAACCTGTCCCACCCTACAACTTGTCCCACCCTAGGGCTCCGACTATTCTCCCATTCCCTCCAACTCCGCTTCGGCTTCGGCGTCCTTGCGGGGCATCACCTTGCGGTAGACCTCCGGCGGCGAGCGGACCACGCCGTCGACGGTCAACAGGTCGCGCTCAATCTGTACGTCGAACAGCCGCTGGTTCTCTTCGAGATAGGGACGGATAATCTTCCAATCGACGGCGCCCAGCGGTCGGTAGGCCCCGCCGTTGAGCTGCTCGTCGACCAGGCGGCGGTGCGGATCGCGGACGTAGATCGCCCCGCCCGAGGCCAGCGAGAGCAGGTTGCTGCCGGGATAGGGCGTTTCCAAGGGCACCAGCCGGCCCTGGTGGTCGAACTTCAGGCCGTTGACGACGGCAAATCCGCCGCCCGTGCGAGGATCGCCGGCCATGAACGACTCGGCCAGGAAGTCCAGGGCCGTGCCGTTGATGATCACGCGGGGCGCACCCACGGCGTTGATCATCGGCCGGCCGGCGGCGTTGCCCAGCACATAGAACTCGCCGCCCTTGGCCCCATAGAGGAAAGTCTGGCCGACGTCGCCGTGGACCACCAGCTTGCCCCGCTTGGTGATCTGGCAGAGCTGGTCCTGGGCGTTGCCGTGGACGTGGACCTCCAGGCCGTCCATGCCGGAGCCCAGGTAGTCGCCCGGGTTGTCGTAGCAGTCGATCCGCAGGCCGTCGGTCTGCGGGCCGAAGCCGGCGGCGTGGAAGCGGGTGCCGCGGGTGTTGTAGTGCACCAGCCGCCGCCAGCCGAGCCCAAAAGCCTTGACCGCCAGCACCGCGTCGCAATCCGGGCCCTCGGCGGCGAACCGCCGGGCGTCGATCAACAGCACCTCCTCCGCGCCCTGCGGCGCCCGCAGCAGCCCGCGCGTGTCCCACGTCACGCGGCAGTGCGTCCCGCCGGCCTGCTGGTCCACCAGCGGCTGCCGGCTGAAGATCCGTTCCAGGCCCTGACGAAGAATGGTCAGGATGGAGCTTCGCTTCTTGTCGAAGGTGGGATAGCGGCGGTCGATGCCCAGCGTGAGGGCCTCGATGCCCAGCGCGGGGGACTTCTCGGCCGTGCGGTTGGCCCATTGCTGGACCAGCACGCGGAACCGGTCGTAACCCGGCTCGGCCAGCCAGCTCTCGAGGAGCCGGAAGGCGGCTTCGGGGTAGCCGGCCGCGATGGCCGCGACGATGGCCGCCAGGTCGCCGGGATGGTACTCGTCACGCTCCGCGTGACGCACACCCTCACGCGGAGCGTGAGGAGTACTTTGGGCGGTCGCCGGGCCTATCGGCGGCAGCGAGAGGTTGCAGTGCAACTGGCCCGAGGGCGTGGCAACGGCCTTGCCGAACTTGTCGGTCACGCGCAACGCGTAGCGGGCGTGGCCGTTGGGCGACGCGCGGGTGCCACTGGCTTTGCCAGTGCCGTTCCCCGAGCCGCCAAAAGCACTGGCAGAGCCAGTGGCACCCGCGGCAACGCCGGCCGCATTGGAGCCGGCGGCTAGTGGCGAAACCGTCAGCAGGAAGGCGCCGCCGTCGGTGTGGCTGCCGCCGCGGGCGTTCCAGTACATGTCGGCCACGGGGGTGAACCGCGGGTCGTCGGCGGCCAGGCTGGCCAGGGTGGCGTCGATGGCCTGTTTCTCCGAGCAGATCAGCCCGATCGAGACCTCACCCTCCTGGAGGGCGAAGACCTGCGGACGCAGCATGGCCGTGTCGGTGATGCCCAGCAGTTGGAACTCCTTCGTCTCGGCCAGGCTGCGGGCGATGATGAAGAACCAGGGGCCGTCGGGCGAGGCGTGGATGTGGGCCGCCTGGATCTGGCGGTAGATCGCCTGCTTCTGGGCCGGCAGTTGGTCGAAATCCATCTCCGTGGTCGGGGCCAGGGCCTCGATGATGTATTCCACCGGGTAGCCGTAAATGCGGTTCCAGAGATCGAACAAGAGCACCGAAACCTCGGTGTCGGTGAGGAACTGCGGGAAGATGTTGCGGCCGGCCAGGTACTCGGTCACCGAGTGGTAGTTGGCAAAGTCGCCGTTGTGGACCAACGCCTCGTTCAGACCGATGAAAGGATGGGCGCCGCCGGGATGCCAGACGCGGCCCTTGGTCGGATAACGCTGGTGGGCGATCCAGACATGGGCCCTCATGTCCGGCATGTGGTAATACTGTACGGCCGCTTCGGCATAGCCCACGATCTTCACGATGATCAGGTTCCTGGCGTGCGAGAGCACGAAGGCCCGCTTGTCGCCCAGCGAGGCGTAGAACCGCTTGTTCAACTGGATCGAGTTCTGCGAGACGAACTCGTCCTCGACGTCCCGCTCGGCAAGCCCCGCAAGGCCCTTCTCCTCGGCAAATCGCGCCAGCACGCCGGGCTTGACGCGGACGAAGTAGCGGGCCACGTCCGGTGGGCGGACCTCCAGCAACTCCACGTCGCGGTAGTCGTCGACCGTGGGGATCAGGCCGCCCTGGTCGATCTGGAAGAAGGGCTCGATGCACTCCTTCTCCACCTCCTCGCGGGCGGACGGATCCAACAGGGCCACCTGGAGGATATAGTCCTCGTCGAGCACTTTCTGCGACACGCCCAGGTCTTCCGCCACCAGCCCGCAGGCCGCGATCCCGCCGCCCTTGCCGTTGCCGCGGTTGCGCATCTGGATCGAGGGCTCGTAGATGTGTTTGCCGCCGACGGGGATCGTCGCGGCGAAACCGGTCACGCCGCAGCCCCCTTCCGCCTCCGGCGAGCGGAACTGCCAGGGCCCCTCCGGCCGCAGATCGGTCCGCGAGCGCAGGATCGCCTCGATGCGTGCGGCGTCGTTGATGGAACTCGTCTTCATGGTTCGACGTAATCTCGTGGCTGCCCCTCGGCGTAGCCAGCTTTACCGCTGGTGCTCCCCCGGCGTGGCCGCCGGGGCTAACTCATCCGAAATCTCAAATCTCGAATCCCTCATCCCTTTATCCCTTATCCCTCATCTCTCGTAGTCCAAATGCTCCATCAGGTCGCTCCGGCCTCGCAGCGCGGCGACGGAGTCCAGACCGAGGCGGTAGAGGATCTCGACCAGCACCTCCCGCCAGGCACTGTAGAGGTTCACCAGCCGCTGGGTACACCACTCGACGGTGACCATCTGCAGCAGCTCGGGGTCGGTGGTGGCGATGCCCCGGGCGCAGCCCCGGCCGCTCTCGCAGCAGCCGCAGCGGATGCAGTCCACGGCCACCAGCTCGGCGGTGCCGATCACGCAGCCGTCGGCCCCCAGGGCGATTGCCTTGGCCACGTCATAGGGCGTGCGGATGCCGCCGCTGGCGATCACGGTGACCTGGTCGCGGATGCCCTCGTCAACGAGGAACTGGTGGACGCGGCCCACGGCGTACTCGATGGGCATGGCGATGTTCTTCTTGGCGATGTTGGGGGCCGCACCGGTGCCGCCGTAACTGCCGTCGAGGTGGACGATGTGCCCGCCCGCGTAGTAGATGCCCACGGCCACCATGTCCACGTCGACCGGCGTGGAGACCTTGGCCGACAACAGGGCCTGGGGATTGACGTGGGCGATCCAGTCCAGGTGCTTCTTGTGGTCTTCGACCGAATAGACGCTATGGAAGGGGAAGGGCGAGAAGAGCGACACGCCGACCACCGTCTCGCGCATGGCCGCCACGCTGGGCGTGTTCTTGTCGCCCAGCAGGTGCCCGCCCAGTCCCGGCTTGGCCCCTTGGGCGTACTTGAACTCCACGATCCTCGCCCGCTGGATGGTCTCCTCGCGGACGCCGAACAACCCCGTCGCCACCTGGGTGATCACGTGGTCCTTGTAAGGCGTGAATCGCTCGGGATAGCCACCCTCCCCGGTGCAGGTAAAGCCGTTGAATGCCTTGGCCACTCGGGCCTTGCCCAACAAGACGCGGATATTCGTCGAGCCGAACGACATCCCGCCGCCGTACCAAGGAACGTCGATCGTGATCCGCGGCCGCGAAGGGTCGCGGCGGTTCAACAAGAGCTTCGTGGAAATGTCTTCGCGGCGAAGGTCCTTGGGCGGCGCCGCCGGGTAGCAAAAACGGATGCGGTCGAAGCCGCCGCCGGAACCGCCGACCTCCTGCTCCAGGTGGCTGCCGGGGGCGTGGCCCGTCTCGGCCATCATCCAGTTGCTCGCCAACAAGTCGGGCGTCCAGCGGCAGTCGCCCAGGGTCTCGAAGGCCGGGTTGTCGGCGATCGACAGGGCGCCGCGGGGACAGACGTGCAGGCACGACTCTTCGAGGTCGGCGCAGGCCGGTCCGACGCAACGGTAGTCCAGCGGACGCAGCAGGGCGTCGTAGCCTTGCGGCCGGCGGTGGACGTCGTAGCGGCAGGTATCGACGCAGCGTCCGCAGGCCTGGCAGGTCGCCGCCCGGCGGATGCTGTATTTGCCGATCACGTTGCGGTATCGGGGCGCGGCCGGACGGACCACGCGGTCCACCCGGGCGAAGTCGGCCTCAGTGAGGAAGTCGTCGGCCGTTTGGGCCTGGCCTTCCAGCGGGCTGATGCTCATACCGTCTTACCTTTCCGCTTGCCGAAGATCTTGCCGAACGCTTCCCGCTCCAGGTCCTCGAAAAACATCGCCCGTCCCGTCTCGCCTCGCAGGCGGCGGACTTCGCGAATCCCCATCGCGCCCAAGACCTCGATCAACTGCTGGTGCCAGGCGCCTACCAGGTTCACCAGCCGATGGACCGCATACGCCACGTCGGCCTCTTCCAGGGCGATCTGGCAGGGCAGGCCCTGCCGGCAGTCGCCGCACAGCCGGCACTCCAGGGCCAGGATCAGCGGCACGTCGATGGCCACGAAATCGGCCCCACAGAGGATCGCCTTGGCCAGGTGCTCGGCCAGGGCCACGCCGCCGGAGACAGAGAGCGTGGCCTGGTCCCGCGTGCCGTCCTTGACCAATGCCTGGTGGACCTCGCGGATCACGTCCCGCATGTGCCGCGGCTGGGCCGGGGCCGCCTCGCGGCCGTGGGCGTCGAAAACCAGGTGGATCACCTCGGCCCCCTGGCGGACCAACTCCACGCTCCGCCGCGCGGAGCCCGGCGAGGCCGCCATGCGGACGGCCACCACCTGCCCAGGGTTCTCCGCCTTGATCGCCGCCTGCGCGGCCATCACGCTCTCGCCGTCGGGCAACATCACCATCGGCGCCGCGGCCAGCCGGGCCTCGCCGAGGAGCGGCGAGAGAGTAGGTGCCGGCTTTCCCGTAGGACGGATTGGTAATCCGTCCAGGCCCCGGACCTCATTGCTGGACGGATTACCAATCCGTCCTACATACGCCGGACCGTCCAGCAGTGGAATCACGTGGTCCGGCGGCAGCGCGGGCAGCGCGGCGAGGTGCTCGGGGCGCAACACGGCCAGCGTGCCCAACTGTGCGGCCGCCTCGGCAATCGCCCGCACTACTGCGCCCCGCTGCCAGGGTTCGGCGACCAGGTCGAAGATCACCGGCAGGGGCAATTCCACCAAAGGCGGCGGCTGGACCGCCAGCCGGCCGTCGCGAAAGGCCAGGTGCGACAGCTTGCGGCCTACGTCGACGCTGGTGCTGATGTACTCGCGGCCGTGGATCCCGTCCCTCGTGGGCCGCACAATCTCCGACATGTCGGTCCACATCGAGTCGAAGCCCTCGCCCGAGAACGGCCCGCCGTAGCCGGAGCCCGAGACGGGAATCCGCCCGCTCTCCGACTGGAACCAGGTGATCATCACGATCTCCGGCGTGTAGTAATCGTCGCCCAGCCGGGAGAACTCGGGGTTGACCACCCGGGTAAGGATGTTCTTGGTGCAGTTCTGCACGCAGCTCAGGCAGCCCTTGCACTGGTAGACGTAGTCCAGGTAGCCGGTCTCGTCTCGCAGCGTGTCGGCCTCGTCGCGGTAGAGGCCGTAGACGCAGGACCGCTTGACGCAGTTGTGGCAACTGGAACAGTCCTCCCGCCAGTCCACGATCCCCAGCTTGCCGACGGGCCGCTGCCGGTTCACGGCGGGCTTGGTATGGATCGCGTACTTGGCGGGCATGGCGTGTCTCTCGCTCTTAGACGCAAAGCGCCGACTTTTCCAGGGTTTCCAGGACCAGCGTCACGTCGCTTGCGCCGACGGCGAAGCCGCGGAGCCCTTCCAACCTGGCCAGACGCTCGACGGTCTCCCGCGCGATCTGGATTCCGGCCGCCCGCTGGGCCGTGGCCCCGTCGGCCGCCGCCAGCCGCCCGCAAAGGCCCACCGGGATCCGCGGCAGCGGACGCGACTCGGCCAGCGTCTGCGCTTCCTCAGCCCCGGCCAGCGGCCGGATGCCGGCAAGGAAGGCCGCCTGTTGGTGCAACCCTCGCCGCACCACGGCCGTCCACCAGGCGGCGAACCGCTCCAGGTCGTAGACCGGCTCGCTGATGAGAAACTCTGTCCCAGCCTGGATCTTCTTGGCCAACCGTAGCATCTGCAATTCCAGCGGGTCGGCGTAGGGAGCCGCCACCGCCCCCAGGCAAAACGGACCGGCGCCCGGGATCCGCTCTTCCCCGACCAGGGTCGCGTTGGATTCCAGCCCGGCGTAGGTCCGCAGCAACTGGACCGCATCGATGTCGTAGACGTTGCGGGCGGCGCGATACGGGCCGAGCGTCTGGTGGCTGCCGCTGGTACACAGCAGGTTCCGCACGCCTAGGGCCTGCGCCCCGAGGCACTCGGAGACCAGGGCGATGCGGTTGCGGTCGCGGGTCGTGACGTGCAGCACCGGCTCAACCCCTTCGGCGGCCACCAAGGCGGACGCGGCCAGGGCCGACATCGCCACCCGATCGCGGTTGTCGGTCACGCCCACCGCGTGGACCTTGCCCGCCAGCGCTCGGGCCGCCTGGCGGATCGGCGCCGGATCGCTTCCCAGCGGCGGGCTGATCTCTGCCAACAACAGCGGCTGGCCCGACTGGATCCGTTGGTGGAGCCCCGTTTTCTCGCCTGTCGTCGGCCGGTCGATTTCGGTAATCATGGGAAACTCGTTGTGGCGTCGTAACGTCTTGTACGGCGGGACGCGTTGTAGGGTGGGACCAGCTCGCGTGAGCGAGCGCCGGCCCACCAATCCTTGTGTCTGCTCCTGGTGGGCCGGCGGCCGCCAAGGCGGCCTTGTCCCACCCTACGGCTCATCGTCAACTCCCGGCGTGGATCGGACTTTCTCCCAAGGCCACCAGCCGGTCCACGGCGCCGTGAATCAGGGCTTCGAGCTGATCGTCGGCGTCCGTATCGCCGACGTTGACCAGCTCGGCCCGCTGGGGCTCCATGCCGATCTCCGCCAAGAGCCGCCCAACGGTCTGGACCCGCACCTCGGCGCGGAGGTTGCCTTGCGCCAAGTGACACTCGCCCTTGGGACAGGCGACGACGCACAGCCCGCGGACGCCGCCCTCGATGGCGTGCATCAAGTACTGGGCGTCCATCTTGCCGCTGCACGGGACCTCGCGGACCAGGACGTGGGCGCCTTGCTGGGTCCACTGCCGCGGCAATCGCTTGCCTTGAGGGATGCAGTTGTAGCAGACGTAGACCACAACATCGGGAGTCATCGCTGGCACCGAAGGTCCTTGGGAGAAGCTATTCCTGGCAGTCCTGATGAGTTTTGACGTACCAATCCTGCTTGCCGATAAAAGTACCGAAGCTCCGCACCACCACGCAGCTACGACTCGGTCGGCATCCGTCGGCGTCAAGCCAAACGCCTATTCTAACTCGGCAATCGCCATAATAAAGAGCCAATCAAGTAATAATAGAAATAAGTAACCCTAATGCAGGAAACACCGGCTGCGCAAGGAGTTACGCCTTGCAACCGAGGGGCTGCCGGTGCAATCCGTTTGATGCAATTTCGCCAAGAAGAATTGGCAATAATGCGAATAAGCTTCCCAGCCAACCGGCAACGCACAGGCTTCCCCAGTCCCAGCCGGGTCGTGTCGGCCCGGATGCGTGTGGTTGAAAGTGCGAGGCTTCCGTTGCGCCGGCGGCCGCTAAGCACCGGCAGGACGGGCCCATCGCAGCGAGCCCCACGACAAGACTGCGGCACTTATTGATTCGCCAGCCCTTAGCACGGCCATTGAACTTTTTGCGAGGAGAAACGACTTGTACTATAGATGGCGAAATGGAAGCGACAAACCAAATTCTCGATACAGCCTTGTTGTTGAGGGCGCAGGCTGGGGACGTAGCCGCGGTGGAGGAATTGGTCTGTCGGCACGACGGTTCGCTGCGCTATTTCGTCCGCCGGCTGCTGACAGACACGACTGCGGCTGACGACGTTGTGCAAGAAGTCTGGCTGGCGGCACTGCGACAGATGAAGCGAATCACTTGCGGTGCGGCCTTTCGGGTCTGGCTTTATCGCGTGGCTCGCAATCTCGCTGTTTCCAGGGCGCGGATTGAGACCCGCAAGAAACTGCTTCCCTTGGAGGCCGCGGCTGACGCGCCGGAGCAAGACCAGACGGTATTCACGGCCGAAGATGCCGCTGCCGTCCATCAGGCAATGGCTCGTTTGACCGTCGAGCACCGCGAGGCGATTACGCTCAGGTTCATGGAAGAGATGTCCTACGAGGAGATCGCCCAGGTTATCGGCTGCTCGATTGGCACTGTCCGATCGCGACTTCATTATGCAAAGAAGGAATTGTTGCGGGCGATTGGGAAAGAGGACAACGCTACGTCGCAACTAGGTCAAAGCACGGTATTACGGGAGCAACGCTATGGGTGAAACCAATTCGTTGTCAGGCGAACTCTTGAAACAAGAAGGGTTGACCCCGGGCCAGGGTTCGAGCGCATTGCTGGAACAGATCCAGAGGATTCAGCTCCAAGCTGAAAAGCGAGAGAAATTCTGGTTTCGCACGGCCTGCACTTTCTGGATCGTCAGCGGAGTCTGTTTCCTGGTGCTGGCGATTCTAGGTGGCGTTGCATCGCGTGTTGATCTCTCCGTGGAGTCGTTCCCGCCGACCGTGGCCGCGCCTCGATCGGATGCTGCGGCAACTTCCCGCGCGACCGAAGGATCCGTCCACGATCAGACACATGTCGCCTTGAGCCCAAAGATGCCGGACGTTGGCGTTCGCCTTCGCTCCTTCGAGACGTACTTCGAAGCCCATCCGATACCGATGGCGTTTTGCGCAGCACTGATGATCCTTCCGGTGGCGGTTTTCGCAGGCCTTTTCAGCTCGATCTGGTTGATACTCACTCGCCGCCGAGCCAGCTACGCGACCCTGCAAACGACCGTGGCGGCATTGAGCGAAGAAATCCACAGTCTGGTGAGTCGGCTGGAAAAGAATAGGGCATAGGCACTGGCAAAGCCAGTGGCACACATTCCCTCGCGCCTTCGTCTGGGCCACCCGTCCGTCCGTCATAGGTTGTCTCCTTCGGTGGACGTGTGCCGCGCGTGACCCATGCCCTTCTGCCCCCATCGCCAGCCGCGGATCTCGGGCAGGTCGTCGCCGTGGACCATGATGTAGCGGCGGTGCTCGATCAGCTTGTCGCGGATCGCCTGCTTGGCGTAGGCCGCACGGGACCCCAGCGCGGGCAGGCGGTCGATCACGTCGCCCACCAGGTGGAAACGGTCGAGGTCGTTGAGCACCACCATGTCGAAGGGCGTGGTCGTCGTCCCTTCTTCCTTGTAGCCGCGGACGTGCAGGTTCTTGTGGTTCGTGCGGCGATAGCAGAGGCGATGGATCAACGAGGGGTAGCCGTGAAAGGCGAAGATCACCGGCTTGTCCGTGGTGAACAGCACGTCGAAGTCCTTGTCGCTCAGGCCGTGCGGGTGCTCGCTGGCCGGCTGCAGCTTCATCAGGTCGACGACGTTGATCACGCGGATCTGGATCTCGGGGATGTGCTGCCGCAAAAGCTCGACCGCGGCCAGCGTCTCCAGCGTCGGGATGTCGCCGCAGCAGGCCATCACCACGTCGGGCTCCCCGCCCCGGTCGTTGCTGGCCCACTCCCAGATGCCGATGCCGGCCGTGCAGTGCTTGACCGCCTCGTCCATGCTCAACCACTGCGGCGCCAACTGCTTGCCGGCGACGATCACGTTGACGTAGTTGCGGCTCCGCAGGCAGTGGTCGGTGACGCTCAACAGCGTATTGGCATCCGGCGGCAGGTAGACGCGGATCACCTCGGCCTTCTTGTTCACCACGTGGTCGATGAACCCCGGGTCCTGGTGGCTGAAGCCGTTGTGGTCCTGACGCCAGACCAGCGAGCTGAGCAGGTAGTTGAGCGAGGCGATGGGCCGCCGCCAGGGGATGCCGCGGGTCACCTTCAGCCACTTGGCGTGCTGGTTGAACATCGAGTCGATGATGTGGATGAAGGCCTCGTAGCAGGAGAAGAAACCGTGCCGGCCGGTCAACAGGTAGCCTTCCAGCCAGCCCTGGCACTGGTGCTCGCTGAGCATCTCCATCACGCGGCCGTCGGGCGCCACGTGGTCGTCGATGGGGAGGATGCGGGCCGTCGAGCAGCGGTCGGAAACCTCGAAGACCGCGCCCAGCGGTTGGAAGACGTCTCGTCGGGGCTGAAGACGCGGAAGTTGCCGCACTGGGCGTTGAGCTTCATCACGTCGCGGATGAAGGCGCCTGGACGCGGCAGGCCTCGGCGTCCACCGCCCCCGGCTTGGGCACCGCTACCGCGTAGGCCTCGAAGTCGGGCATCCGCAGGTCGCAGAGCAGCAGGCCGCCGTTGGCGTGCGGGTTGGCGCTCATGCGGCGCTGGTCCCGGGGGGCCAGCTCGGCCAGCTCGGCCTTGAGCTTCCCCGTCTCATCGAACAGCTCTTGCGGCCGGTAGCTCTTCATCCAGGTTTCGAGAATGCGGATATGTTCGGGCTTGTCCATGTCGCCCATCGGCACCTGGTGCGAGCGGAACGTGCCTTCCACCGGCTGGCCGTCGACGTCGTGCGGTCCGGTCCAGCCCTTGGGCGTGCGGAGGATGATCATCGGCCACCGCGGACGCTCCCGGAAACCGTTTTGGCGGGCGTCGTCCTGGATTTGCCGGATGTCGGCGACGGCCTTGTCCAAGGTGGCCGCCATCTGCTGGTGGACCGGACCGGGGTCCAGCCAACGGGCCTCGGGCCCGGCGGCGCCGACAAAATAGGGCGTGTAGCCGTAGCCGCGGAACAACTGCTCGAGCTCTTCGTCGGAGATCCGGGCCAGCACGGTGGGACCGGCGATCTTGTAGCCGTTCAGTTGCAGGATCGGCAGCACGGCCCCGTCGCGGACCGGGTTGAGGAACTTGTTGGAGTGCCAGCTTGTGGCCAAGGGCCCGGTTTCGGCCTCGCCGTCGCCGACGACCGCCGCCACGATCAACTGCGGATTGTCGAAGGCGGCGCCGAAGGCGTGCGACAGCGCGTAGCCCAGCTCGCCTCCCTCGTGGATCGAGCCGGGCGTCTCCGGGGAGACGTGGCTGGGGATGCCGCCGGGAAAGGAGAACTGCTTGAACAGTCGCTTCATGCCCGGCTCATCCTGGGAGATGTTGGGGTAGACCTCGCTGTAGGTGCCCTCCAGGTAGGCCTGGGCCACCAGGCTCGGCCCGCCGTGGCCGGGACCGATGACGTAGATCATGTCCAGGTCGCGGTCCTTGATCAGCCGGTTCAGGTGGACATAGATAAAGTTCAGCGCCGAGGTGGTGCCCCAGTGGCCCAGCAGCCGCGGCTTGATGTGCTTGGCCTCCAGCGGGACCTTGAGCAGGGGATTGTCGTAGAGATAGATCTGGCCCACCGACAAGTAATTGGAAGCCCGCCAATAGGCGTTCATCTTCTCCAGCAGTTCCGCCGAGAGTGGCTCGTTCATAAGGCCTCCTTGGGGTTTGGGGTTCCTTGCCGAGCATTATAAGGAGAGTTTTGTAAATTGCGATTAGGGCGGCGGAAACACTCCCCCTCTCCCTCCGGGAGAGGGTTGGGGTGAGGGGGAACTGCCAACGATCCGATGCTAGCCCGGCCGTTGCGGCAGTCCGCCGTGAATTTCTGCGACACGAATTTCCGTTATTCTCCCGCCGCCCCCGCTCTCGGGGCACCCCCGAGAATTCGCGCCGCCCCCGGCCCTCGACGTAAGTTTTTTACTGCCAAGCCCTCAGGTCGACAGCGCGATTTCACGAGTGTCGTAACAGGCGGGACGAAAGCCGCGCCAACCACGCGTCTGGGTATCGTTCGGCCCGGCGCTGTTTGCCCCAACGTCGATTTTCCGCAACGATTCCTGGCGTAAGGTCTTTTTTTGGCAACGATTCCCGGCGTGACGTCTTTTTTCGGCGCGATTGCTGGTAGAAAGTCTTTTTTCCCGTGCGATTCCCGACACCGCGCGGCGCCGCCATTTCGTACCTTCGGCCCCCAACCCCGGGGAAAAAGGGGACAGTCCCTATTTGTGCGAAGCACCCTCCGGGCGGGCACCGACCGAAGGTTGGTCCCGGCAAATGGGGACTGTCCCCTTTTCCCCCGCCCCCGGCCCCCGACCCCCGGAAGAAGCGATGATTTCCGACGAGACGCTTTCGAGGATCCGCGATTTATGGCGGCAGGGCCAGACGCAGACGGCGATTGCCCGGAAGCTGCAGGTGTCGCGGAGCACGGTGCGGCGGGCGGTTGGCGGCACGTGGGGTCCGCGGCCGATGCCGCCCCGGCAACTGCGGCGGTTGTTGGAGTTGTGGGAGGTCGTGTCGGCGCGGGTTTCCGCCGCGCCGCTGGGCTGGTGTCATGGCTGCCCGGAGCCGGTCCACTTGCCCTGCGTCCACTGTCTGGCCGCCCTGTTGGCCGAGTTCGGGTCCGAGCCGCCCGGCGAGTTGTACCGCCAGGAGTGTGAGTGCGGCGGCACCTTCGCCCGCCGCCGCCCGGACTTAGCGATGGAGTCCGAAGTGCAAGCGGGCTAACGGCTTCCGACCGTGAAAGAATCGCCGTCGCCTATCGCCGCCCGAATTGATGGAACGAACGACCTGACGGGCGGCAATTACGGCGGCCAGGGGTTCGGCAGCCCGAGTGTAGTGGTAAGGTGGTTCCGAACGGCATCGTCGGTGCACCGCGCCAGGCGCCGCAAGAAACCCGGCAACCAATTGGAATACGGGTTGTGGATGACCGGCCGGGGGTTCACACCGTGAGCGATTTCATGGCGAAGACGCAATGCTGCATCAAGGTGATCCTCTGCCTGTGCCGAAGTGCAGTTCCGCCACCCCCAGGAGGTCCGCACGTTGGCCAGCCCGAGGCAACGATTGATCAGGTTTGCGACATTTTGGGCATTGGGCGTGTGGAACCTCGCCAGTTCCCCAAGAATGAACGCGCTCAATGCGGGCCAGTTACCCATGGGAGGAGCCAGAGGGCGGAGCGCCTGCAACGACTCCCGCATGAGTTCTTCCACATACGACTCCCAAGCCGAAACGCTGATCACAACAGCGGCGCGGTTCAGAGATGCCAGCCCATACTGCCTGCCCGGGAGGCCCGTCCTCAATTGCGTATGGATCGTATCGAGCTCGGTGGCGTCCCTCAGAAGCTGATCGAGATGCAGGGAAAGAGCGTTCGAAGGCACGGCGGAACTCCTTCACTGGCCTGGTCAACTCATCGCGACAGTGCTCGCGAATTGGAGACCGTCCAGGTCGATACGACGCTTCTGGATCTCTTCCGTCGCGTCCGTCAGGTACTCCGCAAGTGTCTTACTCCCGGTCAATTGCGCAACCGCCAGGTCTCTGCTAGGGAAGGTTTCTTTCACGTCCTGGTATGCGGCCAGGAGATTATCGGCGCTAAGATCGCCGCGGCCTACGTACGTGAGGAGAAGGAGGGCGTAGAGCTGATTTTCCGGCAGGCTCTTGAGCAGCGCCTGTATCTGTGCGTCCTCGGGTGATGGAGGCGCTGAATCTTCCCCGGCGCGAATCACGGGGTAATGCGGATGGTGCTTGGGCAACTCTCTGTCCCAATACGCACGGCTCGCATCGCCAAGGCGGATGACCTCTCGGACTACTTCTGAGAGTCTCATGGCTCCTTCTCCTATGTCTCACTTCCCCAAAGCCCGCAGACTACCCGCGAGCGACCCGTGCGCCAAGCCCGCATCCTCTTTCACCATTGTACCCGCCACTTGCGCTGGCGGCCATGAGCGTTCCCACCAGCCGCCGGGTGCCACTGGCTCTGCCAGTGCCTCTGTAGGACATATCGGGAGATGGCCCGGCCTGGTAAACCGTGAATCTTTCAATGTACGGCTGCCCCTGCTAACCACAACGCGATGGAACATCAATCCGCCGGAAGCACTGGCAGAGCCAGTGGCACTCAATCACAGCCCGTTCCGTCGGTGCCACCCGCCGGAGTTCGCGGAGTTTGCGTTCATGTTCACGGAGAATTTGCTTCATTTTTCGAATGTCGCTCAAGCGTTCGGCGACCTGCCGAAGAAAGAGGTCAAGATGTTGCGTCGACAAAAGGTCCGTTCGCCGTTCTAAGGTTGCCATGTCTTCTAACCTTCCTTACTTTCCTTGGGCCGTGTTTCGCGTGGAAGGTACGTCCCTTTTAGCTCTTTGCCAGCTTGCTGGATAGCGTCTTCTATTTTGAGGTGGAGGCTTCGCACGGCAGCCTCGGTCTCCGCCTTTATAAGGCAATTCAGGTTCTCCAGGATCTCGTCCAATACATGTTCAATGTGGCTATTCATTGGGCGCGGTGTTCCTCTGCGTCTTTTTCTTCGAGTTAGATCTGGCACGGGCACCGATCAAAGGCCGAAACTGCCGGACGAAAGCGGCAATGAGTTCCGATAGAGAGTCAATCTTCCTTTCCAGCAACACGTTCTTGGCAAGGAGGCTTCGAGTAATCTCCGAAGAGTCGCTGCCGTCGGGGGCGGTGTGATCTGCGAGAAGCGGAACGATTCTTTTGCGGAAGTGCTTGACGTGCATTCGGACCGCTTCGGGGCGCGGCGAGGCGTCTGGATTCCTCGTGATCAACTGCAACATGAGTTTTGTGAGCGAGTCTTCGTCGTCTCCGCAATTCTGGAATTGGGAAAACGGCCCCCTAGTTACCTTCGCTACGGGCATACCCAGCGTAAGACCGAGAACGGTTGTTCCCAGTCTTCCCTTGGCGATGCCCGCTTCGTAGAGGATCCACGGTCTGTCTACGCTATTCTGTGTCAGGAGGGCGACGACATCCGTTGCATCGCCGAGTTTGGCCATAATGGCGCTGTACCATTCGGAGCCGAATTCTATGCCGGCGGTGCCTTTTCGGTCAGAAGAGTGAAAGGACCTCACAACTCCACCGCTCGCATCGGTAAGCAGGTTAGCGAACGATTCCGCTAACTCAGCGTCACGCGTGTCGTGGCTTATGAACACAAGCGGCGTCCTGTACCTTACTTCCGGCCGAGTTTCGCTCGGCCGGAAATCGGTACCGAACGTTGGGAGTCGCTCGCGATTGTTTGCGACTTGCCAATCGGATATCCTCCCACAGTTGTGGGCACAGGTAGAGTCTTTGACTGGGCTAATCTCTAACTCTGCCGCCAATCCAACGCGGCCCTGACTAGTTACGGTGGCAATCCCGGCGGCACGACAGGCACAGGACAACCGGCATTCTCGCCGCAAAAGCGTGGCCTGTCAAGCAGTTCCGGAACGCCCCCCGAACTCGGCGAGAGTCTACTGGGATCCGCACAACACGCTGCCCGCATGCGACGACGCTACCCGTCATGGCGTAATTCGGCCTCCCGCCAACTTTGGGAAAGAGCGGCCCGCTAGCCCTAGCCCCCGATATGATAGCAAACACAAATCATTAAACGGCAACGACTTGCGTCACAAGTCGGTCTGGCATTTCACGCGCCAAACGCGGAAATTCCCAAAGTTGGCGGAGAGCCGGTAATTCCATCGCGGCTGAGTGTTCCGCCGCACGATGCGGCGGGAGAACACGCCTCAAGGCAGCGTGAGACGCAGACCTAAGCTACTTCCATCCAACCCTTTAGGGCGGGCGAGTTCGGCTCCAGACGTGTTCTCCCGCCGGGTTCGGCGGCATAACCTGCCGGCGGACCTCTTGACAAGTGGCACGAAGTGCCGCAATACGTCCGCGTAGTTGCTGCCACCGGCCCGGTTGGTGCGCGTTTTGAATCAGTCGATGTCATGCGACAGACGAGTCGTCCAGCGCACGTCGGTCACATCGGACCGACGCGTCGAAACGGTCCAGCCGGGTTCAAGTGGGAAAACGTTCGTCTTGCAGCACCCAAGCGACTGTTGGCCGTCTTGCTTGATTTCCCGGCAGGGAGACTCCGAGAGCGGCATCTCGCATACTCTCCGAGTACCGAAGAGTATCGAAGTCGTGTGCAAAAGGCCTAGACGCACCCCTACAGCACCTTGGCCGTGAAATGACCGATCCGGTTGCCGTCAAGCCATAACACTTCAGCGGTCCTGCCGAAGCCGGTTTTCCTCGTCCTCTGCCGCCCAGCGGGGAAATCCCGGCTGAGCCGGCACGCGAGTTGCTCACAGTTCAGGATGATACCGACGGCCTGGAGTGCATGGCCGCGCAGGGGTATCTCTATTCTGGCCGGCAAGAAGATCTCATTATCCGGAGAAATCCGATGAACAAGCAACTGGCTGTGGCGGATTACATCGTCCGACGGCTCGCACGCGAGGGGATCACCGACTGCTTCGGCGTCCCGGGGGACTACGCATTCGAGCTCTGCGACGCCGTCGCGCGGAGCGAGGCGATCCACTGGATCGGATGTTCGAACGAGCTGGACGCGGCGTACGCAGCCGACGGCTACGCCCGCGTGCGGGGTTGTTCGATGCTCTTGACCACCTACGCCGTCGGCGAGTTGTCCGCGCTCAACGGCGTGATGGGGGCCAAGGCCGAGCGGTCGTGCGTCTTCCACCTCGTGGGGATGCCGTCGATGCGCCACCAGCGGGCCCACAAGATCGCCCACCACACGCTCGGCGACGGCGAGTTCCAGAACTTCGCGAATATCTCGGCGCAGGCCGCGTGTGCCTCGGCGGTGATCACTCCCGACAACTGCGCCGAGGAAATGGAGCGGCTGATCGCCACGGCGCGGGCGGAGAGTCGGCCGGCTTATATCCTCGTCGCCTCCGACTACGCCGTCACCCCCGTCGCGGACTCCGAGCCGATGCCGTACCCAAAGCCCACGAGCGGCCCCGACCTGGCCCGGTCCGTGGCGGCGATCACCGAGCGGATCGAGGCCGCCCGCTCGCTGGCCGTGCTCCCAGCCTACACGGTCTCGAGGTTCAAGCTCCAGGACAGCCTGCGGGCGTTGATCGAGGCGTTGGGCTGCCCGTTCGCGGCGATGGCGATGGACAAAGGGGTCCTGTCCGAGGCCCATCCCCAGTTCGCCGGGATCTATTCGGGCGCGGCTTCGTCCCCCGCCGTCCTCGAGGCAGTCGAGAGTGCGGACCTCGTCATCGACGCCGGGGGCGTCTGCTTCCACGACATCAACACGTCGGCCTACTCGAACCGGCTCCCGCCCGAGAAGCTCGTGACCATCGACGTCGATCACGTTCACCTGGGGGACCAAATCTACAACCCCGTCCGGATGGGCGATGTCTTTGCAATGCTGGCCAGGTCGGTGCGAAAGAACTTCGGATACTCGGCGCCGCCCAGGGAGACGACGGCGAAAGCAGGCGGCAAGCCCAACGACCCGATTACCGCGGCGGCGATGTACTCCCGTTATCGAGACTTTCTCAAGCCCCGAGATCAGATTGTGCTGGAGAGCGGCAGTTCCACCTCGGGGATCGTCCCGTTGCCGCTGCCCGACGGCGCGGAGGTGCACTGCCAGACCCTCTGGGGCTCGATCGGATGGGCCACCGGGGCCGCGCTGGGGATCGCTCTGGCCGACCCGTCGCGACGGACCGTGCTCTTCACCGGCGAGGGCTCACACCAGCTCACTGCCGCCGACGTTGGCACGATGGGACGCAACGGTTTGAAGCCGATGATCTTCGTCCTCAACAACGAGGGCTACATGGTCGAGCGGGCGCTGGAGACGAATCCGGATTGGGTCTACAACGACCTCGCCCCCTGGAACTATCATGACCTGCCCGCCGCCCTGGGCTGCCAGGGCTGGTTCACGGCGAAAGTCGCCACCCTCGGCGAGCTCGACGCTGCGATGGCCAGGGCCGCCAGGGGCGAATCGGCCAGCTACATCGAGGTGGTCGGAGGCAGGATGGACTTACCGGCGCAACTCGCCTTGGCCCACGAGCGCCTCGGCGCCATGTATGGGAGTGATTGAGGCGGTCGGGAAAGAGAACTCGGGCAACATCGAGCTTTACTACGAAAATCATAGCTCGGCCAAGCCGGTAGTCTTGACCCACGGATACCCACAACGCGATGGAACATCAATCCGCCGGAAGCACTGGCAGAGCCAGTGGCACCCAATCACAGCCCGTTCCGTCTGCCACCCGCCGAGACGAAATGACACAAGTTCGTAGTACCGGCTTTAGCCGGAAGTCCGCGGCAAGACCGACTGAAGGCGGGACTACCAGCGGCGCACTGCCGACCGCGTGCGGTATGACAGTTACCAGGGCGTAGGCACTTGCCAATGGGGAATTTAACGCCGGGCAGTCGCCGAGCCGGTGGTAGGTTCCCCTCACCCCGGCCCGCTGCCGGAGGGAGAGGGGGACCGCTTCGGCCGGCTCCAAAGGCCGGCGGCCAGGACCATCAGGCCCAGGACCAGTACGGGAATCGCGGCCAGGAGGACCTCGTTCCGGGCGTCGGCGAGCGTGTCCGGATGTGGCAGCAGGAGCCGGACGACGGCGTCCCCGCCGCCCAAGATCCGCCGGGCCAGGGGCTCGTGGAAGATCGTGGCCGCCGCGCCGGCGGCGGAAAGCGCAAGTCCCGAGACGAGCTTGCCCACTCTGCCCAGCGGGTGGACGGCAAAAATGCTCAACACGGCGCCGATCAGCAGGATCTCCACCGACCAGACGGCCTCCCAGGTCCGCTGGCCGATGGCGTAGTCCAGGCTCGTGTAGACCATGTAGCCGCTGTAGAGACAGAACAGCACCGGCGTGATCGGATAGCCGGGCACGCGGTAGGTTCGTAACCGTTCGCTGCCCGGAAGGTAGCAGGCACACTCCGTGTGCCGTCCGCTGTCTCCTCCGCCTTGAGCGGACGGCACACGGAGTGTGCCCGCTACTTGAGCGGACGGCACACGGAGTGTGCCTGCTACCTTATCGCGGAAACGGAGCACGAAGACCGAAAGGCCCACCAGGACCAAAAAGGCCCAGAAGGGCGGCGAGGTGAACTTCACCATCCGCTCGAAGCCGCTGGCCGCGAGTCCGAAGCCGACGATCAGCCCGAGCGTGATCACCGCCTGGATCAGAAGCGAGATGACGGGGGTGCCGAAACGGGGACTCCATCGTCCCAGCCAGGCGTAGAGGCGATGGTCGCGGCCCATGGCGTAGTAGATCCGCGAGCCGGTGAAGATCATGCCGTTGGTGCCCCCCAACGCCGAGATGCAGATCAGCAGGCTGATCAGCTTGCCGCCCCGGGGGCCTAATGCCAGTCGGAGCACGCCGGCGGCCGGGTTGTCTGCGCCGCGAAGGCCGCCCAGTCCCAGGGCGTGGACGAAAGCCAGGGTCACCAGCAGGTAGATGGCCGTTACGCCGACCGTGCCCAGGATCAGCGCCCGGGAGATGTTCCGGCCGGGGTTGCGGACCTCGGCGGCGACGTAGGCCATTTCGTTCCAGCCGCCGTAGGCGTAGAGGACAAAGATCATGGTGAAGCCGAAGTGGCTGATCATGTCGCGCCAACCGGCCCCGGCGGCTTCCACGACCGGCCGGGAAGCCCCGGGGGCGGCCAGCGTCAGCCCGACTCCCACGATCCCAGCCAGGCCCAGGACCTTGGCCGTGGTGAGCAGGTTCTGCGTCCACTTTCCTTCCCGCACGCCGAGGATGTTGACCAGGCTCAGCACGACCACCGAGCCGGCCGCGTAGAGGATCTCCGCCGCGGCTTTTTCACAGGGCAGCGGCAGGAGTTCCTGGGCGAAGTGGGCGAAGACATAGGCGAAGGCTCCGATCGAGCCGGGCCGGACGACCCAGAGCTGGGCCCAGGCGAAGAAGAAGCCGATCGAGCGGCCGAAGGCCCGGGTGAGGTAGACGTAGTCGCCGCCCTCTTGCGGATAGGTGGTGGCCAGTTCCGCATAGCAGAGGGCCCCCACCAGCGAGCAGACCCCTCCCAAGAGCCATGCCAGCACCAGGCCGCCAATCCCCCGCACGTTGCCGGCGATCAGCGGGCTGCTCTGGTAGATCGTCGCCCCGATGATGATCCCCATGATAATGGAGGTCGAGTCGAACAGCGTGAGCTGCCGCCGGGGGGCGACCGTGGGCGGAAGGTCGGTTTCGGTGGGGGTAGACATAGCGTGCTGCTGCCTGCGGCAAGATGTAGGGTTCGTAGCGACGGGGTTAGCCGATGGTCCGTCGAGCCACCGCACCGCGGCAGCGTCAGGTCTGCCGGCCGTGCGGAATATAGCATACGAATCGCCGGGGCCGGCGAATAGGCGTGAACTCAGGTAGACCAGAGAAAGGCTTTGCTGCGAAACAATGTTGCGGGTAGATGCTGTTCTGCCGCACTTTCCGCTGACGCCGGCCTCCACGCACAACGGTAGCGCCTTCTACCAGGGTTCTGCTAAATCTTCAGGCGATGCCGAAGCGATTAGATGCAATGGGCACAACGCGCCTGCCGCGTATCCCGTTTGAAACGCATCGGCACGGGCCGCCGATCATTCTCTTGGCAACGATTAGGAGGAAATCGCGATGAAGAAGTTCGGCCTAGCTTTGACCCTGGCCGCGAGCTTGCTCTTGGCCCGCGGGGCCCTGGCGGGAGACGGCTGCCAAGCCGCTTGCGGCGCCGCGGCGTGCGGCGAGAAGACCTGTGGCTCCGCCTGCAAGAAACATTGCTCCTGCGGACAGAAGGCCTGCAAGTCGGCCTGCAAAGCGGAATGTGGCAAGGAAGGGGTCGCCAAGCGAGTCTGCCATTCGCTGCGCGGGAATCTCGGCCACCTGCATCCCTGTCACAAAGAGTGTGCCCCATGCCAGACGTGCGGCTGCCACACGGAGGCTGCCCAGCCGGCCGTTCCGGCCCCAGGCCCAGGCCCCATGCCCCCGCCGCCGACCGTCTACCCGGGCCCCTCGGTCCCGCCGCCGGCCAAGTCCCCGGCGGCTGCCGTTACGGCTCCGCCCGACCAGTCGGTCATGAACACGGAGCCCATGCCGGCGCAGTAGAACCGCCCCGCAGTGCGGAAGCTTGGCTGATTTGAGAGAGCACGGGATTGGAGCCGGCCGGCGACAGCGGAAGTCGCCGGCCGGCGTTTTCTTGTTTGCGGGCGAAATTTACTCAGGGTTTCCCTTGATTTCGCCGCGGCCGCGGGTAGATTCATATCCATGCACTTTCCCTGGTGGTATGTCCCGGGCCTCACCGCGCCGATGCTGATCGCGGCAATCGCGGTGGTCCACGTGCTGATTTCCCACTATGCCGTCGGCGGCGGGTTGTTCCTGGCCGTCGAGACGACCTACGCCTACCGCAGCGGCAACCGCGACTACCTCGCCTACCTGAAACGGCACGCCAGGTTCTTCGTGCTGCTGACGGTCGTGATGGGCGCCATCACCGGCGTGGGAATCTGGTGGACGATCGGCCTGGCCTCTCCGCTGGCCACCCAGGTGCTGATCCGCACCTTCGTTTTCGCCTGGGCCACCGAGTATGTCTTTTTCATCGTCGAGATCGCCTCGGCCTTCATCTTCTATTACTACTGGGGGCGACTGCCGGCGCGGGCCCACACGATCATCGTCTGGATCTACGGCCTGTCGGCCTGGGCCAGCCTGGTCATCATCTCGGCCATCACCGCCTTCATGCTCGACCCGGGAACCTGGCCCCGGGACCACGATTTCTGGAGCGCGATCCTCAACCGGCAATCGCTGCCGCAGATCATCTCGCGGACCGGCGGGGCGCTGTTGCTCAGCTCGCTCTACGTCTACTTGCACGCCGCGATCACCATCAAGGACGCGAAGCTGCACGCGCTGATCGAGTCGCGCTCGACCCGGCCCGCCCTGGCCGGGGCCGTGTTGATCACGCTGGGCGGCGCCCTGTGGCACGTCTATCTTCCGGATTCGGCCCGGGCGGCCATGTCGGCGGCCCCCGTGCTCAATGTGCTGATGGTGATCCTGTTCGCGGCGACCGGAGTGGTCTTCCTGCTCTTGTTCTTCGGACCCTACCGCAACCCGGGCATGATCCGCTCGCCGGGACTGGCCGCCTGTCTCTTGCTCTTCGGCTTCACCGGCTTTTCCACCGCCGAGTTCATTCGCGAGGCGGTGCGGAAGCCGTACATCATCTACAACGTCGTCCTGGGGAACCAGATCCTCGCCACCGAGGCCGAAGCCGATCGCCTGCAAGACCAGGGCTACCTGGAAGGCGGCGTCTGGACCAAGGCCTTCGTCCAGGCGAACTACCCCCGCACGTTGGTCGACGGCCGCATCGATCGGCAACTCCTGCTCAAGCTTCCCCAGGCCGACCGCATCACCCTGGGCGGCCTGATCTTCCAGTATCATTGCAACGACTGCCACGCCGTCGCCCGGGGCTACTCGCCGGTCGCGCCGCTGGTGCAAGGCTGGTCGCCGGACATGATCCGCGGTCTGGTGCGGGACCTGGATCGGACCCGTTTCACCATGCCGCCCTGGTCGGGCACGCCGGAAGAAGCGGAGCTGCTCACCGCGTATCTCCACCGCATCGCTCCCATGAAGCCCGCCGGTATGGCCCCGGGCGCGGAGAAGCAGAGCCGTGATCGATCCCCATACGCTGATCGACACCACGACGGCGGTCGGCCTGCCGGCCCCGGTCTGGTTCATTGAGCTGTTCAAGTGGCTGGGGTTCTCGCTGCACGCCGTGCCGATGAATCTCTGGTACGCCGGGATCGTCGTGGCGATGTGGCTGACAGCGTTCGGCCACCAGCACGGCCGGCGGTTCTCCTCGCGGCTGATGGCCCAGATGCCGGTCATCATCGCGATGGGCGTCAATCTGGGCATCGTGCCGCTGTTGTTCGTCCAGGTCGGCTTCTCCCGCATCTTCTACCCGGCCACGGTGCTCATGGCACGGTCTTGGCTTGCCGTGATCGTGCTCTTGCTGCCCGCCTACTACGGCGTCTACGTCTACGCCTTCGGGCTGGCCGAGGCCGGCAAGCCGATGCCGCGATGGAAGCGGGCGGCCGGTTGGATCGCCGCAATCCTCTTCGTTTCCATCGGCTTCATCTTCGCCAATGCCATGAGCCTGATGGAAAACATCGAGGCATGGCCGAAGCTCTGGCAAACGCACAGTTTCCACGGGGCCGCCCTGGGCACGGCCTTGAACACGGCCGACCCGCGGCTCTGGCCCCGCTGGCTGTTGATGTTCGGACTGGCGCTGACGACGACGGGCGTCTGGGCCGCCTTCGACTCGGCCTGGTTTGCCCGCCGCGAGAGCGACGCTTACCGCCAATGGGCCAAGGAGTTCTCTTGGAAGCTCTACACGCTGGGCGCGGTCTGGTTCGCCATCGCCGGAGCGTGGTATAGCTTCGGCGCCTGGCCGGCCGCAACGAAGCAAGCGATGTTTTTCAGCCCTTGGGCGCTGCTGACGGCCGCGACGGCCGCCGCTCCCGCGCTGCCCTGGCTGTTGCTGCTGGCTGCCCGGCGGCGGCAAGGCGATATCAGCCGCGGCTTTGCATCGCTGGTGGGACTGGCCCAGTTCGGCGTACTGGGAATCAACGCGGCGAGCCGGCAGGTGGTGCAGCACCTGGAAATCAGGCCCTACTACGACATCGTGCGGCAACCGACAGACGTTCAGTGGTCGCCGCTGGTGATCTTCTTGATCGTCTTCCTGTTGGGCCTGGGCCTGGTCGCCTGGATGATCCAGCAAGTGCGGAATCTGCCAGCGGAGCAGGAAGCGGTTTCCTCGCAAATGTAGCACGGGCACGTCGCCCGCGTGATGCGGAAAGCGCGGGCAAGATGCCCGTGCTACAACCAACCGCTGAGAAGTACGGATTTCGGTGCCCGGCCCGAGGCATCCGCTCAAAAGGTTATCCAGTTGGCTCAGGTGACCAGTACGTCCGCGTCGCCTAGCGACGATGCGACGGTAGCCGTGGGTTTTAACCCACGGAACGTATGGCCCCACACCTTCCGTTCGTCGCGTAGCGACGATTGAAATGGGCGGGTTGCCTGACGGCACGGCGCTTGTTTTCAACCGTCGCTACGCGACGGGGGGCAACATCATGGGATCCGATCCGTGGGTTGAAACCCACGGCTACCATCATAACGTCGCTACGCGACGAACTTGAGTCAAGTAGATAACCATTTTTGCTCAACTTGACATATCTAAATGTCGAGATATAATGTAGTGTTGACAGGAGACCGTGCGATGAACGCCAAACTGCTTGCTGACGACAGGACCGATCCTGTGAATCTGGGCGCTTTGGAAAAGGCGGCCGAGTGCTTGCGGACGCTGGCTCATCCCCATCGTCTGCGGATTGTGGAGATGCTGCTGGAGGACCGTTACACGGTCGGAGAGCTGGCCGAGGTGTGTGGTATTGCCAGCCACGTCGCCTCGGGACACCTGCGGTTGATGCAGCACTGCGGACTGCTGAGCCAAGAGCGGGAGGGCCGAAAGATCTACTACCGGGTTTGCGAGCCCTGCCTGAAGGACTTCTTGGCCTGCATCCGCAAACGATTCGGACACTGAGCGCAGCTCCCCATCCCCTCCGGGAGATGGTCGGGGTGAGGGGAAATTGCGCTCGACGCGGAAAACGGAAGAACATGTTTCTCGCCAATTCCCCTCACCCTACCCTCTCCCGGAGGGAGAGGGAACTGAAGGAGTTTGCTCATGGATATTTCCACAATCTCTCCCCGAGAGTTGCACGCCCTTTGCTGCCGCGGCGAGACGCCGGAACTGATCGACGTGCGGACGCCCGTGGAGTTTCGCGAGATCCACGCCGATTTCGCTCGCAACCTGCCGCTGGACTCGTTGGAACCGGCCGCCGTCGTCCAGGCCCGGCAGGGTGCGGCCGGCTCGCCGCTGTACTTCATCTGCCGCTCGGGCGGTCGTGCCAAGCAGGCGTGCGAAAAATTGACCGCGGCCGGTTGTGCCAACGTGGTGAGCGTCGAGGGCGGCACGAGCGCCTGGGCCGAGGCCGGTTTGCCCGTGGTGCGGGGCAAGAAAGCGGTTTCCTTGGAGCGGCAGGTTCGCATCGCGGCCGGATCGCTGGTCGTCTTGGGGGCCGCCCTGAGCTGGTTCCACCCGGCGTTTGTCGGTCTTTCGGCGTTGGTAGGCGCGGGCCTGATACTGGCGGGCGTCACCGACACCTGCGGCATGGGAATGCTCTTGGCCCGCATGCCCTGGAACCGCGTCAGCGGGCCGGGCACGGCGTGCAGGACCGGTTGACAGCGTAGAGGGTGTAGGGTGGGACAAGCTCGCGATAGCGAGCGCCGGCCCACCGATGCTGCTGGTGGGCCGGCGGCCGCCACGGCGGCCTGGTCCCACCCTACGTTTCTGCAACGGAAGCAAATGAAGCGGTCTCCACGCAACTTGAAGAAAGGATCTCCGGATCATGAAGCTGGTCATCGTCGGTGGAGTGGCGGGCGGGGCGTCGGCGGCGGCGAGGGCCCGCCGGCTGGCGGAAGACGCCGAGATCGTCCTTTTCGAGCGCGGGCCGGAGGTGTCGTTCGCCAACTGCGGCATGCCCTACTATCTGGGAGGCGAGATCGCCGACCGCCAGAAGCTGCTGATCGTCACGCCCCAGCAGTTGCGGACCCGTTTCAAGCTCGACGTGCGGACCCGCACCTCGGTCGAGTCCATCGACCGGGCGAGGAAGGTGGTCCGGGCGCGTGACCTGGCCAGTGGACGGGAGTACGAAGAGGGCTACGAGAAGCTTATCCTGGCGCCGGGGGCCGCGCCGCTCTTGCCGGACCTGCCGGGCGCTGACCTGCCCGGGGTCTTCACCCTGCGGAACCTGCACGACAGCGACCGCATCAAAGAAGTCCTGGACCGGGGCATACGGCGGGCCGTCATCCTTGGGGGCGGCTTCATCGGGCTGGAACTGGCGGAGAACCTCGTCCGGCGCGGCGTCGTCACCACCATCGTCGAGAGGAACGGCCAGGTCCTGGCCCCGCTGGACGCGGAAATGACCACGCCCATCGTCCAAGAGTTGCGCGAGCACGGCGTCGAGCTCCTGCTGGGCCAGACGGCCGAGGCCATCGAATCGGGGAAGGGGACAGTCCCATTTTCGTCGGACGAAAATTGGGACAGTCCCCCACTGAGCGTGCGACTGCAATCCGGCCGGCGGTTGGCGGCCCCTTTGGTGCTAGTGGGCGTCGGCGTGCGGCCGGAGAGCCGGCTGGCGGTCGAGGCCGGATTGGAGACGGGGCCGGGCGGCCGGATCCGCGTCAACGAACAGCTCCAGACCAGCGACCCGGACATCTACGCCGTGGGCGACGCCATCGAAGTCACGGATTTTGTGACCGGCCTGCCGGTCCACGTGCCGCTGGCCGGGCCCGCCAACCGCCAGGGACGCCTGGCCGCCGACCACGTCTTCGGCCGGCCGGTGCGTTACCGCGGAACCCAAGGCACGGCCATCGTGCGGGTCTTCCAGTGTACGGCCGCGATCAGCGGAGCGTCGGAGAAGGCGCTGCGCCGAGCGGGCCGGGCGTATCGCAAGGTCTACGTCCACCCGGTCCATCACGCCGGCTACTATCCCGGCGCCGAGGGGATGGTGTTGAAGTTGTTATTCGATCCCCAGTCGGGCCGCGTGCTGGGCGCCCAGGCGGTGGGCGGGGCGGGCGTGGACAAACGCATCGACATCCTGGCGGTGGCCATCCAAGCCGGCATGACCGTCTTCGACCTCGAAGAGATGGAGCTGGCCTACTCGCCGCAATACGGCTCGGCCAAGGACCCGGTGAACATGGCCGGCTTCGTCGCTGCGGGACTGCTGCGGGGCGACCATCCGCAGGTCGACGTTGAAGCGGTGACCGCGGATGCGAAGCAACTCCCCTCGAGCCCGGGGCCGTTGGTGTTGGATGTTCGCACGCCCGCCGAGTTTGCCAGCGGACCGATGCCCGGCGCGGTCAACATTCCCTTGGACGAGCTGCGGCAGCGTCTGGAGGAGTTGCCCCGCGATCGGCCGATCGCCGTCTACTGCCAGGTAGGGCAGCGGGGCTATCTGGCAACCCGCATCCTGCGGCAGGCGGGATTCCAGGCCGCCAACGTCGGCGGCGGCATGAAGACCTATCGGCTGTTCCATCCGCCGACCGCGGCCGTCGCGAGCGTCTAATTTGCACCAACCCCACGGAACTCAACCGAGCGCCCCGCGAACATCGTCGGGGTTGACGGCTTCGACCAGCTCGCAGTGGCCCATGCGGGTGGGGAGCACGAACCGCAGGCGGCCGTGCTCGACCTTCTTGTCGTGCGCCATCACCCGCAGAACCTGGTCGGGCTCCAACGGCGGAGGCTCGATAGGCAGGCCCAGGGCGGAAAGCAACTCGCATTGGCGGGCCGTGAAGCGGGCGTCGACGCGGCCCAGCCGCTCGGCCAGCCGCGACGCGCGGATCATGCCCATCGCCACCGCCTCGCCGTGCAACAGGGTGCCGTAGCCGGTCAGGGCCTCGAAGGCGTGGGCGAAGGTGTGGCCGTAGTTGAGCACCGCCCGCAGCCCGCTCTCCTCCCGCTCGTCCTGCTGGACCACGTCGCCTTTGAGGCGGCAGCAGCGGGCGATCACGTGGCCGAGCGCCTCGTGGTTGCGGGCCAACAGCTCGGCGACGTGCGATTCGAGATAATCGAACAACTCCGCATCCAGGATCACGCCGTACTTGACCACCTCGCCCAGTCCGGCGAGGTATTCGCGCCGGGCCAGGGTCTCCAGGGTCGCCGTGTCGACCAGCACGCCTAGCGGCTGGAGGAACGCGCCGACCATGTTCTTGGCCTCGGGCAGGTTGATGCCCACTTTCCCACCCACGGAACTATCGACCTGGGCCAAGAGCGTCGTGGGGACCTGGACAAAGCGGAGCCCCCGGGCGAAGGTGGCGGCCACGAAACCGGCCAGATCGCCGACCACGCCGCCGCCGACGGCCACGACCACGCTCCGGCGGTCGGTGCCAAGCTGCAAGAGCCGCTCCCAGAGGGCCGCAGCCGTCTCGATCGACTTGGCCGGCTCGCCGGGCTCGATCACCAGCAGGTCGATCCGCGAGAGCGACTCGGCCAGGCTCTCGGCAACCGCCGTGGCGTGCGGTTTCTCCACGTGCTCGTCGGTAATCAGCACCGCATGGTCGGCTGGGGCACGGTCCGTGACGAAGCGGCCCGCCGCGGCGAGGTTGCCGGCGTCGATCTGGATGTCATAGCTTCGCGGCCCGAGGCTCACGCGGACGACTTGGTGGCTCATTTCAATCGCTGGAGGTCTTCGGCGGTGACGGTTATCTTGCGGCAGAAGCCCGTGTGCAGCCGCACATACTCCAGGCGGGCCGCTTGCCGGGGATCAGCGTGGAGCCGCTCGGCGACCCGCCGTCGTTGGTCCGGGCTGAGGTTGGCATCCAGGCCGTCCGGCCAGAGGGTATCGGTCTCGATGACCAGGGCTTCGCGATAAGGATCGAAATTGGGGCTCGTCATGGGGCTTCTGTCAGGCTTGGTTCTCTCGTTATATCCCTCCCATTGTACACGGGAGTTTCAATTCGGCGAGATGCGTTTGCATGGCGTCAGACTTGTGGCCAAGCGAATGCCGCCGCCTTCACGCTTCGGTAGTTCTCATCCAACAGCGGTTGCAGCAAGATAATCGCCGCGATGCGCCGCGCGATGTTTGTCGCTTCGCGGGCCTCTTCCAGCTTCAGTGCCCGGCCGAGAATTTCAGTTTCGCGGTAGCTCAGCCATTTCTTCAGGACCTGATACCCGCCGAGGTAATAGTCCCATACGCCCAGCGGGACATTGCGCCAGTAGGCTGCCCCATTCAAGTACACGTCAAGCGTCCTGTCGCCCAGCAGTTTCCGCACGAGTTTGGTCGACATGGCCCGCGCCGTTGCTTGGGCGTCGAGGGCATTGGCTTCGGCGCTGCCATACGCCCGCTCCGCCAGCTTGCCCTTGGCCGGCATCGTCACGCCTTCTTTGCCCTTGTGCCCCCAACCGGCCGTTATCGCCAGGTCGCCACCCGTCGCGTCAAGTTGGCCGCCGCCGATCTTGCTGACGACGGCGACGGTCTTGAACAGCGGGCCAATCTTCCCGCTCGTCACGCCAGGCACCTCGGCCTCGGTGTCCAGCAGCGCCGCGACCTGTGCGCCGAGCGCCGCCGACCTATCCAGGGTTTTCCGGTCTGCGGGCAGCGGGATGCGGGGCCAATCGCGACGGATACCGTCGGCGTTTTCGGCCAGATAGGCCGGGCTGTAGCCGATTGCAAGAGCGTGCATCCAGATCATGCCCGCTGCCTTTGCGTCGCCGTCGGGGTCTTTGATCGTCAGTGTGGCGAGATAGGCGAGAGCTGTCTTGGAGAGATTTGCATTTAGCTTGCCGGAATCAAAAAGGCCGTTGCCTTCTGCGGAATTGCAAGCCCCCGGATTAATCCGCAACGGGAAGTAGTAAGCGTGGCCCCGCTGGTAATCGTTGTCCCCAAGGCAGCGAGTGAAACTGAAAGGAACGCCCTCTGGATCAGCCACGGCGCCCGGCCGGGTTATGAGAAAGCTGTTGCCCTTGAAGCATTGTCGCCAAAGCGTCGGACGTGGCTCATTCCAGATAGGGCGAACAGCCGTGTAGTAGCACCATCGCGTTTCAAAGGGCCGCAGCGCAAAGCGGCGCAGGCGGTCGGCATCAAAAGACTCGGTTGCGACCGCCTTAGCACGCGTCTCCTTGGCGTTGCAGCGCGCCGCGTCTGCGGTAAGGGCGGTCTGCCGGGCCTGGTACTGTTCCCAAGAAAGGCCAGCGTCGAAGTAGTCCCGCATCCGCGATTCCAGGGCATCACGGTCAACGTCGATCAGGGCCCCGCCGCGCTTCTCCATCAGCCCGTTGAACGGCGCAACGTCACAAAGGTCCACGATCTTCGGCCATGCGGTGTAATCCCCCGCGACGTCCTCGGGGCGGAACGAATAACGGTTTTCCGGGCACGGCGCGGCCAGCGTATACGCCGCGTCGAACTTCTTGAGTGTGAGGCTGCCTAACAGTTGTTGCCGTCGGTCTTCGGCCTTCGCGGCGTCAAGATCATTGCGAAATCGCACCTTTGCCCGCGTCTTACGCCGCTTGCCGGTCTTTACCCAGAGCAACGTCGCCACCCCTTGTTGGATGCCAACGGAAAAACCGCTGATCGCGAAGATGGTTTCGCTTGTCTTACCATCGGGTGCATACTCCGAAATCTTGCGGTTGCCATGCAGCCCCTCTACCCAAAACCTATCGAATGAGTCCAAGAGATGCTTCCGCAACACGACAAAGGAGGGCTCGTAAATCCAAGAGTGATTCGAGATAAACGAAACCACGCCCTTGCCGCTCATTTCAGCAATGCGACGCTCGGCCAGGCGGAAGAAACGGACATACAGATCGTCGAGATTGAACTTCTTGATGCCCCAACCGCCCGTGCGGGCCGATTTGTTGAGTCCCACCTTATAGACCGCTGTGTTCACGCTGGGACTCGCCGCCTCCGCGGCGGAGTAGAGGATATCGACTTTGCCTTTCTTCGGCTTACTGTTGTACGGTGGATTGCCGAGCACAACAAGAATCTTCTTTTGCTGCTTAACACGGGTTGCCGCATCGCGCTCCTCCTCCAGTTCGGCAAACGCCAAAATCCGTTGTTTCGGCTCCGCGGATGTGTCCCAGCCCGTCAGTGAATTGGTGAGATAGACGCCAACTCGCTCGGCGGTCTTTTGGGATAGCGGGGCGCCCTCGGCCTGCAGCATCAGTCCCAATTGCAGGTGCGACACCACATAAGGCGCTGGCATGATCTCAAAGCCGAATATCCGCTCCATCGCCGCTTGTTTCAGGTCGCTCGCCACCAGGGCGTCGCCGCCTTTGTCGCGCAGCGTGGCCGCGATGTTGCGGAGCACTTCCACCAGATAGGCGCCCGTCCCGCAACAGGGGTCCAGCACGATCACGTTGGGGTCGGCCAGGCCGTCGGGAAGGTCCAACTCTTCGCGCAACACCCGATCCACGCGGGCCACCTGGTACTTGACGATTTCCGGCGGCGTGTACCAGACGCCCAATGCTTTGCGCAGCTCGGGGTCGTAGGCTTCCAGGAAAGGTTCGTAGAAGTATTGGACCGCGTGTTGGTCCTCGAAGCGGCCGAAGAACTGGCCCCGATCCACGCGGTTCAACACGCCGCCGGCCCAGTCCAGCACTTCCACCAGGCCCAGCGGCCCCAGCCGGCTTGCCTTGGCCACTTCCTCATACAAGGTGCGGATGAAGGGGACGTGCAGGGTCCATTCGGTGGTCCGCCAGTCAAACCTCGCCTCCGGGCCGGGGTTGTCCTTGTGCCAGCGGACCCAGCCCGAGAAGACGCCGTAAAAGAGGGTTTGCACTAAGGTGGAGCGGAAGAAATGCTCCCCCTTTTCGCCGCTGAACTTCATGCCCAGGGCCTCTTCCAAGCCGGAGCGGACGCTTTGCAGGGCAGGCAATTCCTTCTTCCGCTCGACGCGGACCAACGCGTCGCGGGCGTAGGACGCCAGGAACCACGCCACGTCTTTTGGATTGGTCAAAGGTGCGGCGTGAAGACAGCATCGCTTGATAAACTCAATGAACTGCTGGCCGTGAAGCCTGGCCGTCTCGCGCCGACGAGGGACCTTGTGTTGCCAGAAATCCGATTCACTGTCGGCCAAGGCATAGGATTCCCGCTCCACCGGCTCACCAGCCGGGCCGCGCTGGACGATCAGAAACTCGCGCAGGTTGGAGACCAGCACGATGCCATAGGTTCCGAGGTACTGCTTGACCTGTTCGGAGGCGGCAATCGCCTGCACGCCGGGCCTGGTCCCCTTGGCTTCGATGGCCCCCCGCGCCGGCAGTTGGCCCGCCTTGGGCTTGCCTTCGGCTTGGCGTTGGAATTGGTCGGCGGTGAACAATCCGCCGTCGGGCATTCCGGCCCCAAGATTCTTCAGGTTCATCACGCAGCGGACCTTGGGCTTGAGAGTCTTGCCCACCGCGTTGAAGAGGTTTGATAAGGCGGGATAGTAGGACGTTTCGGATACGCCGGCGCCTGAATCGCGGATGGCCTCCAACTCCGATACGTACTGTTCGAGGATCCGCCGCAGCGCACGGCTTGTTCCTGGGATTGGCGATCCGTCGTTCCCTCTTCGGCATCTCGCTCGGCCATGCCAGCAGCTCCCGTAGGCTTGTCTTGCAAGCGTCCAGTTTACCCCAGCCTATGGGCCTTGGACAACCGAGGCTTGCCCAGGCATTACGCTTCCTCTCGTCAATGTGACAACAGGTCTGTTGGCAACAATTCTGTTGGAAGGTTATAGCGCCCCTTCTGATGGGTGTCAAGCAAGCCAGCTCGGGAAAGCCGCGGGAAACAAGTTTCTGACCATAGCTATTCGAGCCAAAATCAGCCACCTATACTGGTGGTATTGTAGAGACCGCTCGCGCCGGCAACCGACACTAGCCCGAAGCGCCAGCCAGCGACGAAATCGCTTCCCTCGCTGGCGCTTCGGGCTCGTGTACCGCGGCGCGAAATGCGTTAAACTCAACCGTCTCACGACCAGAGGTCTTTGGTCTTCCGCCGGATTGCCACGCTGGTGGTCCGGGCTTCGATCTCGACCGCAGGGCCGGCGTCGACCATGTCGCCGCTGGAGTTGGCCACCGAGCGGTGGAAAAATTGGCAAGGGCCCTCGGCGAGAAACCGCGTGAGCTGGGCGTAGCCGTGGGCGTCGCTGAAGCTGCCCGCGTAACGGTAATAGCGGAGCGGAAAACAGACGTATAACCAGCTCTTCGCCCGGGTCAGGGCCACGTAGAACAGCCGCCGCTCTTCCTCGATCTCCTCCGGCGAGCCGGTGGCCATGTCCGAGGGGATGTTGCCGTCGGCGGCGTGGATCACGTAGACGGCGTCCCACTCCAGGCCCTTGGCCGAGTGGATCGTGCTCAGCACCAGGTAGTCGTCGTCAAGGGTCGGCGGACCGGCCAGGTCCTGGGTCGAGGAAGGCGGATCGAGCGTGATCTCCGACAACATGCTCTGCCGGTCGCCGAACCGCGAGGCAAGCTGCTCCAACTGCTCCAGGTCCCGGGCACGCGGGCGCGGATTGTCGTAGAGCTGCTCCAAAAGCGGCGTGTAGAACACGCGGACCTCGTGGACCTGCACGCTCAGCTCCTGTTTCGAGCGGGCCAGCCGGATCAAGAGCTGCACCAGCTCCGGCCAGAGCCGCTGGGCCGCGGCCGGCGGCTTCCAGGCATTCCAGGCCGCGAAGCCGTCGCTGCCGGCGAGGGGTTCGCCGTGAGCGAGCCCGTCGCCGCGGGCGAGCATCTCCATGAGCTGCTGGGCCTTCTTGGGGCCGATCCCCGGCAGCAGGGCCACCAGCCGCAGGCCGGAGACCACGTCGCGGGGATTCTCGGCCAGGCGGAGAAAGGCCATCAAGTCCTTAACGTGGGCCGTCTCCACGAACTTCAGCCCGCCATACTTGTGGTAGGGGATGTTACGCCGCGCCAGCTCCGCTTCCAGGAGGATGCTGTGGTGCGACGCGCGAAACAACACCGCCTGACGCCGCAAATCGATCCCCGCCTCGCGATGTTCGAGTATCCGCCGGATGACGAACTCCGTCTGCTCGTCCTCGCTCTCGCAGCTCACCAGGGCCGGCCGCTGGCCTTCGGTGCGGGTCGACCAGAGGTTCTTGGCATAGCGCTGCGGCGACAGGGCGATCACGGCGTTGGTGGCGTCGAGGATCGGCTGCGTGCTGCGGTAGTTCTGCTCCAGGGGCAGGATGGTGGACTGCGGATAGTGCCGGGGAAAGTCGAGGATGTTGCGGACCGTGGCGGCGCGGAAGGCGTAGATCGACTGGGCGTCGTCGCCGACGATCGTCAATCCCTCTCCGGCCGGACAGAGCCGGTAGAGGATCTCGGCCTGCAGCGCGTTGGTGTCCTGGTACTCGTCGACCAGCACACGCTCGAACAGCCCGCGGATCGCCTCGCCGGCCAGAGGATCGGCCAGCAGGGCGTGCCAGTAGAGCAACAGGTCGTCGTAGTCCAAGGTCGAGGAGCGTTCCTTACGGTCGGTATAGGCGTCGAAAAGGCGGGCCAGCTCCTCGCCCCACTCGCGGCACCAGGGAAAGTGGCCGGCGAGGACCTCCGGGAGCTTCTCCCGCGAGTTGACGCAGCGGCTGTAGATCGCCATGCAGGTTCCCTTCTTGGGAAAGCGGCGATCGTTGCGGGCCAGGCCCAACTCGGTGCGGACCACGTTCAGAAGGTCTTCGGAATCGGACCGGTCGTGGATCGTGAACTGCGCGTCCAGGCCGATGGCCTTGCCATACTTGCGCAGCAGCCGGGCGGCGACGGCGTGGAAGGTGCCGCCCCAGATGCGGTGGCCGTGCCGAGGGAAAAAGTTGGCCCGAGAGAGTTGAGCCAAGAGACCGTCCACGCGGCGAATCATCTCGGCGGCCGCGCGGCGGGTGAAGGTGAGCAACAGGACCTTCGCCGGATCGACCCCCCCGGCCACCAGCGAGGCAACCCGGTAAACCAAGGTCGCCGTCTTGCCGGTCCCGGCGCCGGCCACGATCAGCAGCGGCCCCCGTCCTTGCTGGACCGCGTTGCGCTGTTGAGGATTGAGCCCGCCGAGAAGCTCGGCGATGGCAGAGGTAGGGGTTGCCGGTGGCTCAGACAAAACGGCGGTCTCCCGGGCGCACTTCCGCGCTTACGGCTGGATGAATCCCTTGCCCTCCGAGGTGGGCGCCAGGATGGGCTTGCTGCGGTAGTAGACTTCAAGGATCAGAGTGGCCAGGCAGGTGTTGTAATGACGGCCGCCGGGACCGCTGCCCAGGCCGCCGTGGAAGCTCCAGCTTCCGGTCTCATGGCCGGCGGTGGCCTGGGTGCGGATCAGGTAACCCCGCATCTGCTCGTTCCAACCGTCCCAGAGCTGGCCGCCGACGTGGTGCAACAGCAGCGTGACGTAGTAATCCTGGTAGAGGTCCTGCTGGTTGACGCCGGTCCGGGCCAGGGATTGCGTTCCCTGGACGAAGCCCTGCTCGGCGCCGTTCCATTTGGTATAGAGGCGGCAGAGCAGGCCGATCGCCGAGCGTGTGGGCGTGGCGTCCTTGCCTTCCGTGAGGTGGTAGCCGTACTGCGACCCGTAATTGTCGGTCTGCAGCTTGTCGAGATATTTGTTCAGCGCGTCGAACCAGTTGGGCTGGACGTAGACCTGGGCCTTGTTGGCGCTGTAGAGGGCCATCACCTGCCAGCCGGTCACCGAGATGTCGCTGTCGGGCTTGGCGGGCTCGTACCGCCAGCCGCCGTTGGCGGGGTCCTGGGCGTAGAGGATGAATTGGACGGCCCGCAGCGCGGCCGCGGAGATGATGCCCTCCATCGCTTGCCCCTCGCGATTCTGCTCCTTCATCGCCTGCTTGTCGCGGAAACTGTAGTGCATCGAGGCCGGCTTAAAGCCCGGAATCGGCTTCGCCTCCGCTTCGCCGGGCGCGCCGCCGTCGGCCTGTCCAGCAGGAGGGCCGGGCAGGGCCCCGAGGCCCTCGCTGGTCATTTTGACGAATTCCTTGTCCTTGCGAATGCGGAGGTCCTCGCATAGCGCCAGCGTGGCCAGGGCGTGAGAATACATCCGCCCGCCCTTCTCATACATCGAGCCGTTGGGGGCCATGTGGCTGATGAGGAATTTCAGCCCGGCAATCACCTGTGCCTGGTAGCGGCCGCCCCTGTGCGTGTTGCCGTGACTGATAAAACACAGGCAGGCCATGGCGGTGGCCCCGATGCGCGCCTCGACCATCGTACCGGGGTCGGAACATCTCCCCTTGCAGGGGCCCAGGCGATGATCGTAGCTCCAGCCCCCGTCGGGAAACTGGTGCTCGGCCAGCCATTTCAGGGCCTTGTCGACCGCGTCTTCACTTTCGTTGGTCACTCCCTGGTAGGAAGATGTCCAGCCACGGCCAGGCGGAGCAGCCACCCGGTGGGCGGCGGCATTGGCCGCCACGGCCGCCTGGTTCGCCGCCGCTTGCTCCGCGCTGAGCGCCGCGTCGACCGACGCCATGTCGGTCACCACGGGTCTCATCTCCGGCAACGGCTCCTGGGTTCTCGGCTCCCGGCCCTTGCCCGACCGCTCGGAACTGTCGTCCGCGTAGGTGATCTGCACGCCGCTGTGCGAGGCGCCTTCCCCGGAGGCGACCGCCGTCGTCTGGGTCTTGGCCGCGGCCGGCTTCTCGATCGGCGCTTTCTCGCGGATTTCCCCGGCCGGCTCCTGCGACAACCGCTCCCCGCCGCTCTCGCTCGGGCTCTGCGCGACCTCCTTCGACGGCGACATGAAGACGTAGTACGCCCCAACCAACGCCAGTCCCAAAAAGACGGCCGCCGCGCCCAGGATCACCACCAACCCCGAGTCATTATCCTTCTTGGCCAGCCGCAACGGCAGCTTCGCGGGCCGCGAGGACGTCGATGCGAGAAAGTCCATCGCCGGCTCCGCCGGGCCGGCAACCGCCGCGGCCTGGACGGGCGTGGCCGCCGGGGCTAACGGAACGTCGGCACGGGCGCCGGTTAGCCCTGGCGGCCACGCCGCTTGTGCGGCCATAGGAACCGGTTGTGCGGCCACAGGAAGCGGTCGTGTCGCCAGCGGAATCGGAGCCGCCGCCTGGATCAGCGAGACGGGTATCGGCCGCCCGGGTGTCGGCGCAAGGACGGGGAAGACCAACCCCTTCACTTTGCCGGCCAACGTCCAGATCTTCCCGTCGAGGCTCACCGGCGAGCCTGGGATCAGGCGACCGTCGGCGACCAGCGCCTGGAGCTGTTCCAGCGAGAAAGGGCCGTAAGACTTGTCCTCATGCCGGACTAACCATGAAATCGCCACGGCGGATCCCCTGTAATGGTGCTACCGGCTGCGAATCGCATCGCCCGCCGCAGGCGACACGCCCTAGAGGGCACTCGCGGTCCAGACCGTTGCGACCGCTCCCGGACAACAAGCGCCATCATACCTCTTCGGAGTGAATGCGACAATCGTGCGAGGAAAGATTCTCTGGCACTTGGGGGATTGGCTGGCGGCGCACGCGCCGGAGCCGGCTACTTGCCACGTCGCCGGAACCGCCAGACGTGAAGGACCCAGACAATGCGTTGCTGCAAATCGACCTTGATGCGGGCTGCGAGCGGGTAGAGGAACAGCACCCGCCACTCATCCTCGCGGGATTCACTCTGCCGGTAGGGGTTCATCCCCAACTCCTGATCCAAGGCCTGCGTGGCAGCAGTGACTGCCTGACGCAATGTCGAATCGGCTGCGGTCCAGATACGTGCCAGTTCCTCCACAGCTTCCGGCAGCCACTGGACACGAAACATCACAGCTTCTCCAGATAGGCCAGCACTTCGGCCGTCGTGTATGTCTTGCCCTTGCTCTGCCAGCGACGTTGCAATTCCTCCTCGCTGATCTGCGGTTCCAGTCCTTCGTACAAGGAAGGGTCGATCGCAGGCAGGACCCTGGCCAGCACCCGGCCCGATTCGTCACACAGCTCCAGCGGCTGGGTGAGGTCCAAGAGCTTGCTCCGCAAGTCTGCATCGAGAGTGATCCGGGTCATGGCTGGCTCCCCGAGGTTCTGTGTTATCGGGAGTGGCTTCGCTCCCAACGACCTACTATTCCAAGTATACTATTCCGGTCGTTCCGTGTAAGCGCTCTGAGGCGTGTTCCGACGCCGGGCCAACATTGCATTTGCCAGAGCACATCCCCCGTAATGGTGCTGCGGGCCCGGAAGGCTGCTCCGGTAATCTTGGCCCCGCGGGATTCGGCGCTACAATACAGACGACACTCACCGGTCCACCGAGGAACAGCGGCAGGACGTTATGAGCACCACCACCAGGCCAACCAACCTCATCGAGCTCCGCGAGAGCGGCTGGGTCTCCAAGCCGGTCAAGCAAGAGATCTACGACAACTTCATGCGGATGCTCAGCCAGGGCGAAGAGCTTTTCCCCGGAATCATCGGCTACGAGGATACGGTCATTCCCGAGATCAACATCGGCTTGATCGCCAAGCACGACTTGCTGTTCTTGGGGGAGAAGGGCCAGGCCAAGAGCCGGCTAATGCGGCTGGTGGCGCGGTTTCTCGACGAGGAGCTGCCCTACCTCGACGTGCCGGGCGTGCCTGTCCACGAAGATCCCTACCGTCCGATCACCCGGGCGGGCAAGGAGATCCTGGGCGAGATGCCCGAGCACAAGATCCGCATCGGCTGGTGGCGCCGCGAGGACCGCTATGCGGAGCGGCTGGCCCCGGGGACCAAGTTTGCCGACATCATCGGCGAGATCGACCCGGCGAAGCTGGCCGGGGGCTTGAGCATGTCGGCCGAGGAGGCCCTGCACTTCGGCCTGATTCCGCGGATGCACCGGGGGATCTTCGCCATCAACGAGCTGCCGGAGCTGGACGAGCTGGTGCAGGTGGGGTTGTTCAACATCCTCGAAGAGCGCGACGTGCAGATCCGCGGCTACCCGATCCGCTTCGACATCGACGTCTTGATCCTCTTCTCCGCCAACCCGGCCACCTACAACCGCAGCGGCAAGGTAATCCCGCAGCTCAAGGATCGCATCGGCTCGGTGATCCATACGCATTATCCCCGCGAGCGGCAACTGGGGATCGAGATCATCCAGCAGGAGGCGGGTATCGACCTGGGCGGCGATTACCCGGTGCAGGTGCCCTACTTCATGCGGGAGATCATCGAGCAGATGAGCACCGTCGCGCGGCGGTCGAAATACATCGACCAGCAGTCGGGCGTGTCGGCCCGCTTCAGCATCGCCAACTACCGGGCGATGGTGGCCAGCGCCCGGCAGCGGGGCGCGGTGCTCGGCGAGCGGCCCTCGGTGCCGCGGATCAGCGACCTGGGCCACCTCTACTCGTCCTCGCTGGGCAAGCTCGAGCTGGACATGATGAGCAGCCACCAGATGTCGGACCGCCAGGTGCTGGAGTCGATCATGGCCGAGGCCGTCCGCGACGTCTTCGCGGAATATGTCGAGCGGCACGGCCTGGAGGAGATCGCCGAGATCTTCTCGCGGGGCGTGAAGATCGAAGTCGGCGACCTCCTGCCCTCGGCGCATTACGCCGAGCGGCTCAAGCGGGTGCCGCCCGCCTGGGGCAAAGCCTTCGAGGTCAATGCCTCCAGCGATCCGGCGGTGAGGGCCTCTTGCGTCGAGTTCGTGCTGGCCGGGCTGTATGCCAACGACCGCGTCTCTCGCTCGCAGCACCATGGAAGGATCGTCTATGAAGTCCCCTAGACCGCTGGGCGGCGTGATCCACACTTACCAGAAATACGACCCCCGCAACATCCCCAGCCCCACGCAGCCCCCGCCCGACCTCGTCTCCGGGGCCTTCGAGCACCTGCTGGCCTACGGCGACATCCGCGAGCTGACCGACGAAGAGCTGGCCCGCGCGGTCCGCCTCGATCCCAGCCAGATCGCCGGCCTGGGCCCGAGCCTGGAATCGCTGATGGCCATGCTCCGCCAGCGGAAGCGGAAGATCCTGGCGACCTACGAGACCGACCGCGTCCAGGCCGAGGCCGCCCAGCGCGTCCACGACTTAGGCCGCGAGATCCGCCCGCCCCGCAACCTGGAGAAACGCTACCAGCGGGCGCTGGCCGAGGAACAACTCCACGAACTGGAACGCCTCTGGTACCATGCCGGCGACGACCGCGGCCTGTTCGCCCGGCAGTTGGTCGAGCTCGTCGCCCGCCTGGGCGACAAGTACCAGGTCGACGAGCTGGCGGCCAAGTACGGGTTCACCGGCCGCACGCGCCTGACGATCCCCAAGGCGCTGGAGATCAAGGAGGAGCTGGAGACCATCGATCGGCTGCTCAAGCAACTTGAGGAGGCGGCCAAGACGGCCCAGATCGGCGTGATCGACCTGGAGGCCCTGGCCGAGTTCGCGGAGCCGGGCGACGTCGATCAGCTCCGCGACCTGGCCCGGCAGATCGAGGAGTACGTCCGCCAGCTCGCCGAGCGGCAGGGACTGGAAAAAACCGCCCAGGGCTACCAGCTCACGCCCAGGGCCTACCGCATCTTCCAGGGTCGGCTCCTGGAGCGGATCTTCAGCCAGTTGGATCCCTCGCGGACCGGCCGCCACCCGGGGCCGGTGGTCGGTGAAGGGGCCGTCGAGCTCCAGCGGACCAAGAGCTACGAGTTCGGCGACTCGCTGGCCAACCTGGACATCATCGGCACGCTGCAAAACGCCCTGATCCGCAACGGCCCCGGCCTGCCCGTGCGGATCGGCCAGGAAGACATCGAGATCCATCGCACCCGCAACACGCCCAAGTGCGCCACCGTGGTGCTTTTGGACATGAGCGGCTCGATGCGTTACAGCGGGTTGTACATCGACGTGAAACGGATGGGCCTGGCCTTGGAAGGGCTGATCCGCCGCGAGTATCCCGGGGATTACCTGCAATTCGTCGAGATCGCCAGTTTCGCCAAGCCGCGTCATGCCGGCGAGATCGCCGCGTTGTTGCCCAAGCCGGTGACGGTCTACGACCCGGTGGTGCAGCTCCGCGCCGACATGAGCGACCCGGGGATCAGCGAGCTGGACGTTCCGCCGCACTTCACCAACATTCAGCACGGCTTGCAGCTTTCGCGGCGGTTCCTCGGCACGCAGGACACGCCCAACCGCCAGGTGATCCTGATCACCGACGGCCTGCCCACGGCCCACTTCGAGGGGCAGTTCCTCTACCTGCTCTACCCGCCGCACCGCAGGACCGAGGCGGCCACGATGCGTGAGGGGCAGTTCTGCCGCCGCGAGGGGATCACCATCAACATCTTCCTCCTGCCCAGTTGGTCGCAGTCCCGCGAGGACGTGCAGTTCGCCTATCGCCTCGCCGAGTCGACCCGCGGCCGAGTTTTCTTCACCGCGGGGAAGGACCTGGACCGGTACGTGGTCTGGGATTATCTGAAGCGGCGGCGGGAGGTCGTGGCGTAGGGGGGCTTTGGAGTGCGGCGACTTGTCGCCGCTTTGGAACGTCAATAAGCTCGCCCGGTCCCCGTTCTGCGATTTGTCCGTCGCGTCACGCCAACCTCATTGCCTGCCACCGTGTCGCTCGCATGGCCTGGACTTGTGGTGCAGGCGTCCCGCCTGCATTTCCACGGCAGGCGGGACGCCTGCACCACAAAAGACGTCGTCAACTTGTTCTGACGCCACGCCTATGTGGGCGCAGCCCCGAAGGGGTGTGACTCGATAGGCCAGGCGACGCTCTGGGGACCCGATGGTCCTATACCGCTCGCGGCAGGGACCGACACTAGCCCGAAGCGCTAGCGAAGGGCGGAAGTGCTTCCCTCGCTAGCGCTTCGGGCTAGTGTACCGCGGTGCGAAATGCGCCAAACTCAACCGCGAGCGGTAGATGATCGATGCAGCCCAAACGCGGCGCTACCGTGCGGGCGCATTGCGCGGCTGTTACGCCCCTTCAGGGCTACGGGGGCCTTAGGGTCTTCGCCCCCCAGGGCTGCGCCCTGGGCTATCCAGTCGCGCCCCTTCGGGGCTGAGACTAGGAGGTCAGCGGCCCTGCCGCGCTCGGTAGAGCGACTTGTTCGACGACCTTATGTTCTGCGACCTTTGCGGCAAGCAGTCTTTCTAGCTCTTGAACCTGCGTCGGGTCAACAATCGAAGAAACCGGAACCCAAATGAAGGCCCGCGGCCCCAGAAACAGCAGAAAGCCATCTTGGAAATGAACAACCTTGGTAAAGGCGCACCATTGGAACCTGACATCCTGCTTGGAAGACATCACATGATATCCGGACTCCGTGAACTCGGCAGTCAATAAGTCGTCATGGAAGGGGCTCGTCTTAAACGACCGCCGAGCCAGCCAATCTTGGACGTGATGCACGAAAAAAAGAAAAAGTGGCGTGACGGCGCAAAGCAGCGTGGGGAAGATTTCTCCCTTCCACAACAAAATAGGCACAGTGGGAATGGTAATAATGAGGACAAAGACCCTCAATACCAAGAGAAAGCGGCGCTCGCGATGCTGACGCCGATATCGCCGTTGGCACTCAACGAAAAAATCGGCGTTGAAGTTGATCGTCGCTACGATTCGCGCCGTAAACGCCGGTCGATCCTCAACAGTCTCCGGCGGACTGAAAAAACCCGGAGATGCGTAGGGGTTCTCGGTAGACACCATCTCCCTCCCCGGGCGAGCCGGATGGCGCGATCCAGGTTTGCAAGACCCATTCCGTCTCAACGTCCTCGTTCGGCTCAGAGCACCTTCGTCAAACCCGGCATGGCCACCGGATACCGCCCCTGCGCGTCGGGCTTGACGGGCGGATCGCAGTCCATGGTGAACTTCTCGATGCCCGGCGCCAACTCGCGCTTCGAGTTCAGCGCCTGCTCCCAGGTGATCTCCTGGCCCGATTCGGCGGCCATGCGGCCGAGGATCCCGACCAGGGCCGCATAGGCGCAGTGCTCGGTCTCGTTGTGGGGCTTGTCCTCGCGGATCGCCGCGAACAACAGGTCGTGCTCGCGCTGGTAGTGATTGCAGCCGGGCCCCTTGTGCTGCCAGATCAGGGCCTCGGGCGTCTGCCGGTGGCCCTGGTAGATGCGGGGCTGCGATTCGCCTTCGCCGAGGACCGCCGAGCCCTTGGCGCCGTGGACCACGCCTTTCCAGAAGGGCCAGGTGTTGGCGATGTGGCGGCCTTGGGCAAACAGCCGCGTGCCGTCGGCGAAGGTGTACTCGACGGCGTAGTGGTCGAACAACTGGTCGGGCTCGGTGCGGACCTGGCGCCCGCCCTGGCCTTGGGCCGAGACCGGCCAGGCGTCCTTGACCCAGCAGCAGACGTTGAGATTGTGGATCAGCCAGTCCAGCAGGAAGCTGCCGTTGAGCCAGGTGTAGTTGGAATAGTTGTGGATCTGGTGGCCCATCTCGGTTTCCCTGGGCGACTTCGGCCCGAAGCCCACGGGGCCGTGCTCGCGGTAGGCCCAGAGGGTAATGACCTTGCCGATCAGGCCCTGGTGGATTTGCTCGACGCACTCTTCCAGCGGCTGGTAGTGGCGCTCCATCAGGCCGCCGGCGATCTTGAGGTTTTTCTTCGCGGCCTCCTGGCCCGCCTTGAGCATGCGGCGGACTCCCGGGCCGTCGACGGCGAAGGACTTCTCCATGAAGACGTTGCGGCCCTGGGCCACGGCGTATTCCACGTGCAGCGGGCGGAAGCCGGGAGGCGTGGCGAAGATCGCCACGTCGTTACCTTCCAGCGAATCGACGGCCTTGCGATAGCCATCGAAGCCGACGAAGCGCCGCTCCGGCGGCACGTCGATGTTCTTGGCGATTTGCGCGTCGTTGGAAAGGTTCCGCAGGCTGGCTTCGAGGCGGTCCGGGAAGACGTTGGCCATGGCCCAGAGCTTCGTGGGCCCCATCGTCCGCAGGGCCTGGGAAGCCGCTCCCGTGCCGCGTCCGCCGCAGCCCACCAGGGCGACCTTGATGGTGTTGTTCTCGGCGGCGTAGAGGCCCGGCGCCAGCTCGCTGGCCAATGCCAGGCCGGCCGCCGCGGCCCCGGTCCGTTTGAGAAAGTCGCGACGAGAAGCCGACCGCTGGGTACGAGGGGTGGGAGCGTTCATGGAGCAGACCTTTCTCTGAGTGAAGATGCCGATCGACGGGATTCGACCCTGATTCTCATTCCGCTGCCGGGCGTTGTCAACAGGCGCAGGCTGGGTCGAGCGCAGAAGTTGTAGGGTGGGACAAGGCCGCCTTTGCGGCCGCCGGCCCACCAGCCGTGGTTGTTCGTAGCCTGGGCATTCTTGCCCGTGTTTTCTGCACCACACGGGCAAGAATGCCCATGCTACTGGTGGGCCGGCGCTCGCTCACGCGAGATGGTCCCACCCTACTCGTAGAAGTCAACCGGCGGAGCTTGCCTCGGCTTCGGCCGCACCGTACGATCAGGGCATGAATGCCCACGATGCCCAGGCCGAGGCGATCAATCGCATCGTCGAGATCCTCGCCCAGAGCCGCAGCCTGTTGTTCATTACCGGGGCGGGCGTCTCGGCCGACTCGGGCCTGCCGACCTATCGCGGCATCGGCGGCCTGTACAACGTCAACGAGACCGACGAGGGCATTCCCATCGAAGACGCGCTTTCCGGGGCCATGATCCGCCGCCGGCCGGAGATCACCTGGAAGTACCTCGGGCAGATCGAGCGGGCCGCCCGAGGCGCCAGGTTCAATCGGGCCCACCAGGTGATCGCCGAGATGGAGTCGCGTTTCGAGCGCGTCTGGACGCTGACCCAAAACGTCGACGGCTTCCACCGCCAGGCCGGCTCGAAGAACGTCCTGGAAATCCACGGGGACATGCACGACCTCTACTGCACGGCCTGCGATTACCGCACCACCGTCGACGACTACCAGGGGCTCCTGATCCCGCCCCGTTGCCCGGAGTGCCGCGCGATGCTGCGTCCCGACGTGATCCTCTTCGGCGAGATGCTGCACGAGGAGACGGTCGAGAAGCTGTACCAAGAGTGCCAGCAGGGTTTCGACGCCGTGTTCAGCGTCGGCACGACCAGCGTCTTTCCTTACATCGCCGAGCCGGTGCTCTTGGCCGCTCACGGCGGCGTGCCCACGATCGAGATCAATCCCGGCATCAGCCAAGTCTCCGACGTGGTCCAGATCCGCCTTCCGCTGGGCGCCGCCGCGGCCCTGGACGCCGTCTGGGGACGATTCTGCCGGCGATAACCTCAGCTTTCGTTGTAGGGTGGGACAAGGCCGCCTCAGCGGCCGCGGGCCCACCATGATTTGGTAGAACTGGTGGGCCGGCATCGCTCACGCGAGCTGGTCCCACCCTACTGGAACTGGTTCTCCCGCCGCACTCAGTCCAGAAGCTCCACGTTCCAGTAAGCCTCGCTGAGGAACTTCGTCCAACTGGCGATTTTCATGCCGTGATCGGCGTAGATCGGTTTCCAGGCCGGCCGGGCAGGCCGCTTGCGGAGCGTCATCCGGGCCAGCTCGGGCGTGCGGTCCGCCTTCCGCTTGTTGCAGGTCACGCAGGCCAGCACGCAGTTCTCCCAGGAAGTCGTGCCGCCCCGGGAACGGGGCAGAAGATGATCGATCGTCAACTCCTCCGTGCCGGGCTGCGCGCCGCAGTACTGGCAGGTGAAGCGGTCCCGCTTGAAGAGGTTTCTGCGGCTGAAAGTGACGACACTGGTCGGCACGCGATCGTAATGCCTTAGCGAGAATGACCTCGGGCACCCGCAGCCGGAACCGCACCGCCTGCACGTAGGGCTCATCCTCGCCGGGCACGAGCTTGGCCCAATCAGCCCAGCTAAACAGCCGGAAGTCGTCCACGCCCACGACCTGGGCCGAATCGTTCCAGACCATCACCAGGGCCCGCGCGACGGGAGCCACGCCCACCGGCTGCCAATTGCGGTTGAGCACCAGCGTAGGCCGCTCGATGATCTTTGTCGTCATGCTCGTCTCCTCGGGTACCGGCCGGCCTGCAACCTTGGACCTCGATGGTCAGGGCCGGAGAGCAGAACCGGAGGCTTCCCTCATTCTACACCCTTTGGACGTAGCGCTGTCTACAGAGGTTCATGCAGTTTTCCCGAATTACCCCCCTGGCAGGTAGCTGGAAAGATGCGGTTTTGCCGCGGACCTAACTCGTTTCTCATTGACGAGCAGGCTAACCGAAAAACAACAGAAGGACCAGGGCGCCGCAAGCGATCAGCACCAGCAAAGTCCAGACGGTTCGGCGAAGGAGGCGGCCCGCTTGCGGCTCGGCCTGCTGGGGGAACTCGCGGGCGATGAACTCGTCGTAATCGAAGTCCTCATCCTCCTGATAACCGCCGTTCAGGTCGCCGTGGAACTCTTCGGGATTCCAGCCGACTTCCGCGTCGGCCCCGCATTGGCGGCAAAACTTCGCGCCCACGGCCACCCGGGCCCCGCAGCAGGGGCAAAGGAAGAAGTCGTCATCGGCACGCCGTTTCTTGGCCATCGCCCTTAGCGCCGCTGGCGGGGCTCGAAGCGGGAGACGATCAGGGCCACGTTCTGACCGCCGAAACCGAAGCTGTTGCTGAGCACGTGACGCAAGCGGGCCTGCCGGGCCGCGTTGGGCACGTAGTCCAGGTCGCAGTCGGGATCCGGGGTGTGGTAGTTGATCGTCGGCGGCAGCACGCCCGTGCGCAGGGCCATCACCGCCACCACCAGTTCCAAGGCCCCGCAGGCCGTCGTGGCGTGTCCCATCATGCTCTTCGTGCTGGAGATCGGGATCTTGTAGGCCTGACGGCCGAAGACCTGCTTCAGCGCCAGCGTCTCGGTCTTGTCGTTGAGCACGGTGCTCGTGCCGTGGGCGTTGATGTAGTCGATCTCGTCGATGTTGAGCTGGGCGTCGTCGAGGGCCTGGGCAATGGCGCGGGTCGTTCCGCGGCCCTCGGGATGCGAATCGGTGATGCGGTAGGCGTCCTGGGCCGAACCGAAGCCCGTCAACTCGCCCCAGATCTCAGCCCCGCGCCGGCGGGCGTGCTCCAACTCCTCCAACACCACCACGGCGGCGCCCTCGCCGATCACGAAACCGTCGCGGTCGCGATCGAAGGGGCGCATGGCCCCCTGCGGGTCGCTGGCCTGGGAGAGCACGGAAAGACGGAAAAAGCCGCTGGCGGCGAAGGGGTTGATCATGCTGTGCGCCCCGCCGGCCAACATCACGTCGGAACGGCCGTAGCGGATCAGTTCGGCCGCCTCGCCGATGGCCTGGGAGGCGGAGACGCAGGCCGCCACGCAATTCACGTTCGGTCCCTGGGCGTTGAACAAACCGGCCAGGTAGCAGGCCGGCATGTTCACCTCCCGCTGCCGCTCGATTTGCGGATCGCACGAGCTCAGGGCCTGCTGGATGTAAGCCGGCAACTCGACCTGACCCGCCTGGAGTGACGAGAGAGTCATCTGGGCGAACTGCTCGAAATCAGGGTAGACTTCGCCGCAGCCGAGATAGACACCCAAACGAAGGGGATCCACGGAGGCGTCCGGCAGACCGGCCGAGTTGTATGCCTCCTTGGCGGCACCGACCGAGAAAAGAGTCTGCCGAGGATGGCCGATCCAATCCGCCGGATCCTCCCCCGCGTCGGCGATGCTCCAGTTGCGGACCTCGGCTGCAATCCGCACCGGGAACCGGCTGACGTTGAACAAGGTCAGCGATCCGACCCCCGATTGGCCCGCCACCAGACGCCGCCAGACCTTTGGAACTCCCGCGCCCAGCGGCGTGACCCAGCCTGCCCCCGTTATCACCACGCGTCGCCGCGATCGATAGAAACTGCCGGCTATCAAGGTGGCCGCCTCACAGGTAAGGGGTCTATCCGCCCGCCGCCATCAATCGTCCATTGGCAGCCAGGCGTTTGCATTCGAGGAACTCTCCTTAGTTAATTCGGCATTTCCAGCACGCTAGGACGAAAAGGCAACCGCCGAAATGTCGCCTTAACGGTTAACAAAAAGAACCAGGCCGCATTTCCTCGCCAAATCCCCCACGCCACCATTTTGCTGAACTGGTGTGGCTTGTCAAGAAGCGGATCTGGGCTAATCAAAAAGTTGGGCGAAAACCACCCCGAGGGGGTGTCAAAGAAATCTTCAGCAGACGTGGAGCCAACCATGCGGAAGGTCCACGTGCAGAGACGCAACCTGCGAAGTTACCGAGGGTTGCGCAGCAGGTAACCCTTGATGAACCAGCCCTCGGGCTCACTGCTGGCCACCACGCCGGAAGGGCCCAGAGCACGGCCGACGACGTCGTAGCTCGGCAGGTTGTGGCCGTCGATCCGCGGCCGGCGGACCTCGCACGACCTGGCTGGCGCGAAGAAGGTGTTCAACGCCCGGGCCCACAGGCCCTCGCTCTCCGGCAGCTTGCCTTCCTGGATCATGGTGTAGATCGGGCGGAATTGGAGATCGGTGTGAACGAAGGACCTTAGGCAACTTGGCCCGGGAGAGACGCTTTGGTCGATGGTTTCGGCCGCGCGGTACTCGGCGTCCTCGGCCAGCGCGGCCTTGGGATCGCTGGGCGTCAGCACCTTGGCCAGGAAGTCGTAGTGCGAGGCGACCATCAACTGCCCGTAGGCCACGGTCACCGCCGCGTGTGGCAAGAGCGGCTCGGTTTTCTTTCGCTCCAGGTCCGGCGGCGGATCGTCGTCGGCGTTGGAGGTCAGCGGCGGGACGGCACTCAGGGAGATCGTGGGAACGCTCCTTGGCTCCTCGGGGACGGCCTCCCAGACCACGTGCCCGGCCAGTTGCCGCGGCTGGAGCTTCTTGTCGTTGCGGATCAGCTTCTCCAGGGCCAGGGCCACGCCCTTCTCGTCCCGAGCCTCGACGGCGAACAACAGCCGCTGACTGGCGGTGGTGATCGGCAGGACGTGGTCCGAAAGCACCGTGATGCGGCTGCCGAGGCGCGCGATCAGCTCCGCGCGGAGATCGACCTTGGGGCCGTCGGGCGCGTCCTTGAGGTTCCGCAGCAGGTTCTGCCAGACGCCCGTGTCGCCGTCGCCGTAGACCTCGTCGAACAGCGGCCCGACGTGATCGAAGGCCGTCAGCACGTCGAAGTAGAAGGTCGAGTAGCCGGTCACGTCGCGGGGAACCCAAGGCTGGGGAAGGAACTCCCTGCTGTTGGGAAAGCCCAAGAGGACCATCGAGCCGGTCCGCGGCCGGGGCGCGTAGACCGCCGTGCGGTGGATGATCTGGAAGGGCTTTTGGCCCACCTCGATGAAGCCGCCGACCGCCTGGAGCCCGCCGAATCCCTGGTTCTTGAAGACCTCGATCCAGGATTCCCCGCGGCGCAGGGGCTCGCGGTCGGGGTTCTCCGCCGCGAGCGCTTCCATGAAGCCTTGCGGCTCGAGGAACCAGCGAATCTGCGGCGCCGCGCCAGCGGCATCCTGGCGGCAGCGGCTCATCACGTATTGGAAGCCGGCCACCTCGGCCAGCGAGCGCTGCCGACCGCCGCCCGCCTGGGCCTCGATGAAGTCCAGCACGCCCAGGTCGTCCGCCACGACCAGCAGGCCGCCGCCCAGCGCGTAGTAGATCGTGGACTGGTCTTGGGGTTGCGTGAAGGCCGAGACGTCGGCAGCCAAGCGGCGGAATTGCGTCAATTGGGAGCCGGCCTTGAGCTTTTCCGCGGTGACGTTCTTAACCAGCGCGGCGGCCTGCGGCTGGTGTCCGGCGACGTCGATCACCAGCACCGCAGCCGACTTTTGCGGGCCGAGCTGCACCAGGCCGATGCACAACTCCCCGCCCGGCACGCCGGAAAGATCGTCGACGGTCATCCCCAGCTTGTCTTGGAGTCCCGCCAGCCGCGCGCGGAGCTGGCCGCGGAGGTCCTCGACGAAGGGCCGCATCGCCGGGTCGCCGACCATCTTGCCCACGTCGGTGTTGTTCCAGCGTTCGGAGAGATCCTTGCTGTCGGTCACCACAAGGAAGCCCTTGGCGTTGGCAGGCAGCAGGCGTTCCAGACCGCCGGCCGCCGCGCGAGCCGACAGCAGGCTGAGCACGACCGTCACCCAGAGCGCCGGTCGAATCCAGGGGGTGCGTGCTAGCAGAGACAGCAGCGCGAGGCGGGTCCGCGGCACGGTTCGACTCCTCGAGGCTTGAGATGCGAGGTGAGAGATTCGCCGAATCAGAAAAGCTTTCGCGCGGGAGTTTAGCTAGACTGGCCCCTTGCCGCTAGAGCGGAAAATCGGCGCCGGCGGCCGGCGGCGGACGGGGGACGGGGGACGGGGCGACATGGGGGCGGGGCGACGCGGCGATGGGGTGACGCGGGGAGGTGCGCGATATCCGTCACCGCAAGATGGATGGATTAGGCAATCGTAAGCGCGAAGCGTAAGCGAGGCCATCTCCTTGCGTCATCCTCGCTTACGCTTCGCGCTTGCGATCGGCCCGGTCGAAAGGCGTTCTACGAACCGAGCTGATTGCTCCGCTTTGCGGCGTTGCGAAGCGCGTTGGGAGCGGCCAGATGGGCCCAGCGGCCGACCAGCCTTGCCAATTGGCGATTGATACGGCGACTGAAGCGCCGGTAAGCTCGGGACTCGAAGTCCACGAGATCGTTCTGGCGGTAATCCGTCTTTCCGGGGCGATCGCTCGTCTGGTGCTTATCGCTCATCCTGGTGCTCCCCCATTGGCAGGCTGTCCGCCCCGGACGCGATCGCGCCTTCGGCCGAATCCGCGTCTGGTTGCGCCTTTCCTACGAGAGACACCCTCTGCCGGTTCAAGGTTCGTCTTGTCGATCTTGCCTGTTTCGCGGCAACTGCCTACAATCCGCGACCGGAGAGTCCCGAACCGCGGCCTCCCCGCCGTCGTATCAGGAACAGGTGTTCAGCAGCCGCAGGAATCGACTTGGCTGCTGGGCCGGTGGCGTGCAATAATGGAGCGATTGGGGCCGGGAGAAAGTTGCGTGCGATCCACAAGGTCGCCTTTGGGCGACGTGCATGGCACAAACTCACCGGGCCGTTGTGGCTTGGACGCCACGTTTTTCCCGCGTCCGTCGCCTGCCAGGCACAGCCGCTAAAGGAGGCGAACCGATGCGTTTCGCTACGACTAGGGCGCGGCGGGTTTGGTTCAATCCGCCGCCGGCGCCGGTCGATGAAAGGGATGCCTTCATTCACATCCCCGGCACGGACCGAGCGGCGGGCCATCTAGCGGCCGCCGTCAAAGCGCGGGTGAGGTAGAGTTCCCAGGACGGAAGGTTTCGTGAGGGAGAAGAAGGATGCAAGTTTTCGGTCCGGCCCAGGTTCATGGCGCGCAGCCGCTCAATGCCCCGCACACGTCGCGGGTTTCAGAGACCCCGGCCCCAAGCGGCGCCAACCCGATCCAGGATGAGTTGAGCATTTCCGACGCCGCTCGCGCGGTCGATCAGGTCGGCCAGGTGCCCGACATGCGGATGGATCGCGTCCAGCAGATCCGCGCAGATCGCCGAGGGGACTTACGAGACGCCGCAGAAGCTCGATGTTGCCTTGGGCCGGCTGCTGGACGAGATCGGCTAGGCCCGGCGATGTCGGACGAGTTTTCGCTGCCCTTGGTCCAGGTCAAGCTGTCGCCGGTGGAGCGATTCCGGCAGTTCTTGGCGGCCCGCCAGAAGCGGCTCACCCGGCAGCGCCAGCAGATCGTTCAACAGGTCTTCAGCCACCACGATCATTTCGACGCCGACGAGCTGATGACCCACCTGCGGGGCTCGCTGGCCCGGCGCAAGCTCAGCCGCCCGACCATCTATCGCACCTTGGGCGAGTTGGTCGAGGCGGGTATGCTGCGGAAGATGACCTTGGACGGCCGCAGCGTCTACGAGCACGATTACGGCTATCCCAGCCACGATCATCTCTACTGCCAGTCCTGCAACGCCCTGATCGAGTTCCACAGCGACGCCCTGGAAACGCTCCGCGACGCGGTGGCCGCCCAGCACGACTTCACCGTGCTGGGCCATCGGATGTTCGTCACCGGACTGTGCGCGACGTGCCGCGCCCGGAGTTAGCCGGTCCTCGCTTTTCCCACCGCCAAAGGGTTATCGGTGGATCGCGCTTGACTGTTGCGGCTGGGACGCCGATAATCAGCGTAGGTGAGGTAATGCGGCTCGGTAACTCTCCAAGGTGGTTGCCATGAGCGATTCAGACGAGAGCTTCGAGAATGTTAATCCCGGCAAGGTGCCGATGGACTCCTTCAACATCGAAACGGACACTGAGATCATTCATGTCGATACGTTCGACCTGGAAGCAGCCAAACGTTACAAAGCCGAGCGTCATCGACTTGCCGTAAGTCAGGACAGCAATCCGCGATTGGACCAAAACGCCCAGCATTCCGGGTAATGACGGCGGGCGTCTTCTGGATAATTCCACGCTGCAATCGCAAAGTAGGCGAAGTCGTCGCCGGGATCTTGATCCGGAATATCGAGCCATCGATGGACCTGTCTCTTTTCCGCGGGACTTATCTCTCGCCAGGCTCTGTTCATTGACAGCGGGCCGAAGTCTTGGCGGCCCCAATCAATCGCGTGCGCAAACTCATGCGCATAAAGGTTGCTCGTTTTCAGCGGGCTCGCGTCGCCAGTGTCGTCGCCTCCGTTCAGGTGCAAGTGGCAAAGATAGGGGTGGCTGCGATCGCGAATACAGAGTCCGCGAATCCCCGAGACATTCACTAAGTGCGGCTGCTTACGACGCAAGAAGCGTTTAATGCTTTCTGTATCTGGATAGAACGTGATTGACTGCACGTTCTCGTTCCATCGCTTCAGCGCCGCCGGCCCCATCGCGCCAATAACCTTTTCCGCCGCCGCCTGATAATTGGCCTTCTTGGCCTCGTCCAGGCCGACGGCTTCGTCCAGCCAACGCTTGATCGCAGCCTTTGCCTTGTCGCGATCCGGTGTGGCGTCATCCTCTTGCCGCGTTTCGTTGCCCCTTTCCCTCATGGAGAACCCGCCTCCGTAATAATCCGGGCTAACCGCCCGCGCAACAGCGACCGGAGCACGCGGGCGGGCAAACCAGCCGTGGCGCCCAGGAAACTGTTTGCTTCAACGGTGCCAGCCTGCACCTGTCACTCCGACGATCGCTGTTGCGGGTAGAGCTCCACTCCTTGTTTGACGGCTTCCTGCGAGTTTCCCTTGAACTTTCGGAGTGTCCGCAAGCGCAGAATCATCTCTTGGACTTCCTTTTCGTCGAAGCCCTTGACGGCTGCGATCGGCGATCCGTAATGCGGCATGAACGCAAAAAAGCAATTCCCAATCCTGTATTCTCCGTTAGGTCGCTTCTCGATGACAACAAGGACGTGGGACTTGACGGGCGGCAACTCGCGGATTGTGTCTTCCTGTCCCATGAAGTGAACGCGGACGGCGACTTCAGGGTCCCGCATCGGGTCAAACGTGCCTGTCACGACGGCGCGTACGTCTACGGTTACTTTCGCGCTTGTTCCGTAATCCGTGACGTCCCTGATCGAGGCAATATTGCCGTAGACGACGCTGCACCTGTCCCAGAACTCGACCTCGGTTCCATTTAGCGTCTCAATTCCGGCACGTGCGGGTGCCGAAACCGACAGAACCAGAAGAACGAACGATACCCTCAAGAACATTCTGGATCCTCGCTCTGAAAAGAGGAATCGTTGACAACCGCTGATTTCCAAGGGGTGGCCGGCGTCTGTGGAACACACATCCGGGCCGGCACGGCGCGGCTCGGACTTCTGACCACTCGCTCGCAGCCGGCGTGGCCGCCGGGGCTAACTCGCCACTCCTCACTCGCCACTCGCAACTCGCCCCTACACGCTCACTTCACCTTCCATCCCCACCGCCTGCGGATACTTCTTCCGGATCAGCTCGACCACGTCGGCCAGGAACTCGTCGACCTGTTGCGGGGCGCGGCCCACGAACCGGACCGGATCGAGCGCTGACCGTAGATCGACCCCGGCGAAGGCCGGATCGGCCGCCAGGCGGTCCAGGAGATCGTTGCGTCCGCCTTCCCCCTTGACCACGGCCGCGGCCGCCTGGCTGTGACGGCGGATCCGCTCGTGCAGATCCTGCCGGTCGCCGCCGGCGGCCACGGCGGCCATGAGAAGGTTTTCCGTGGCCATGAAGGGCAGCTCCGCCTCCAGACCCTTGGCGATCACCTGCGGGTAGACCACCAGTCCCCGGGCCACATTCTGGGCCAGGATCAACAGGGCGTCGGTGGCCAGGAACGACTGCGGCAGCACGAGCCGGCGGTTGGCGCTGTCGTCCAGGGTCCGCTCGAGCCATTGCGTGGCCGCGGTCATCGCCGCGTTGGATTCCAGACTGATGACGAACCTCGCCAGCGAGCAGATCCGCTCGCACCGCATGGGGTTCCGCTTGTAGGCCATCGCCGAGGAGCCGACCTGCTCGTCCTCGAAGGGCTCTTCGATCTCCTTGCGGTGCTGGAGGATCCGCAAGTCGGTGGCCATCTTGTGCGCGCTTTGGGCGACGCCGGAGAGCACGGCCAGGACCTGCGAGTCGATCTTCCGCGGATAGGTCTGGCCCGTGACGGCGTAGCTGCGCGAAGCCGATCTTCTCGGCGATCCGCTCTTCCAGCAGGCGGACCTTGGCGTGGTCGCCCTGGAACAGCTCGAGGAAGCTGGCCTGCGTGCCCGTCGTGCCCTTGGAGCCCAGCGCAAAGGGCCTCGCTGCGGTGTTCGATCTCCTCCAGGTCGAGCACCAGGTCGTAGGCCCAGAGGCAGGCCCGCTTGCCGACCGTGGTCGGCTGGGCCGGCTGGAGGTGGGTGAAGGCCAGGCAGGCCAGCTCGCGATACTGCCGGGCGAAGCGGCCGAGCTGGTCGATCATCGCCACCAGGCGGTCGCGGACCAGGGCCAGCGCCTCGCGCAAGAGGATCAGGTCCGTGTTGTCGGTCACGTAGCAGCTTGTGGCGCCCAGGTGGATGATCGGCCGGGCCTTGGGACACTGATCGCCATAGGCATGGACGTGGGCCATCACGTCGTGCCGCAGCCGCTTCTCGTACCGCTCGGCGGCGGCAAAGTCGATGTCGTCGACGTGGGCCCGAAGCTCGTCGATCTGTTCGGGCGTGATGGGCAGACCCAATTCCGCCTCGGCTTCGGCCAAGGCCACCCAGAGCCGCCGCCAGGTGCTGAACTTGCGTTGCGGGCCCCAAAGCCGGCTCATGTCGCGGGAAGCGTAGCGGGTAATCAGCGGGTTGTCGTAGAGGGAATGGTCCATTTTGGATTTTGGATTTGAGATTTTGGATTTGAGATCGTCACAGTCGCTGCCGGGCCGTATTGATCCAGGGCTTCTGGGCGCGGCGATAGTAGCGAGGCGAACGGCGGGCACGAGCGACGATCTCCCGAAAGATCTGCTGGGCCTTTTCCGCCTGGCCGGCCCGCTCCAAGAGCAGCGCGTAGCGGCAGCGGGTCTCCTCGCCCGAGGAAGTCCGCACCATGCCCTCGTATTCCGCCAGCGCGCCCTCGATATCGCCCGACTCTTCCAGGGTGCGGGCGGTAAGCAGGTTCCGCTCGGCGGGCCGGAAGCCGGGGTGCAGGGCCTTCAACTGCCCGATGGACTGTTTCGCCTGGCCGTAGTCGTGGTTGAGGAAGTGGACGTAGGCCAGCTCGAGCATCGTACAGGCGTCGTCCTTGAAGACCCCCTGGAGGCATCGCTCGTACTGCCCGACGGCCTCGGGATAGCGTTTGGCGGCCACGTATCCCCGGGCGAGCATCTGCCGGTTCTTCACCGTGTCCGAAATCTCGACCGCTTCCTCGAGCTCTCGCAGGTTGCGGCCCGGATCGATGATCGAGACCAGGTCCGCTCCCACCCGGCGAACCGCCTGGCTTCCTCTCAGGCCGGGAAGCACCTCGACCACGAAGTAGACCACGCAGCCCACCAGGGGGACGAAAACAATGATCCAGATCCACTGGCCACCCCGCCCGCTCCTCAGGGCGTGGACCGCGCAAATCACCTGCAGCAGGATGATCAGTCCTCCCAAGGTTCCCATGCAACTCTCCCAAGCAGGTACTCCTCACGCTCCGCGTGAGGGTGTGCGTCACGCGGAGCGTGACGAGTACGAGGCTTACATATTGGTCACGTCATCCACCCCCGTCTCGCCCAGCAAACTGTCCATGGCGGCGGCCAGCGCGGCGTTGTGCCGGGCGTCTTCGGCATAGATCCGGCAGATGCGGTAGCTCATGGGGATCTGGCGGAACATCTCCCGCGCGTCGAGGCTGCGGATCTGTTCCGTCGCAGGATCGAAGAGGAAATTCTGGCCCGAGGCCGGGGCGTGCGATCCGGGACGGTGGACGTGCCGCGGCGGGTCGAACCGCAAGGGCAGCTTCGCCAACGCCGCGGGCAGACGGCTGCGGACCGCCGCCTCGAAGAGCGCCTCGCTGCTGAAGATGCTCGCCTCCTCCGCCTGGCCGGGCTTGAAGAAGATCGTCCGCTCGCAGGCCATCTTCCAGCGGATCTTGCGCTCGAGGAACTGCCGCCACCGCTGGCCCAACTCGCGAACCTCCGCTTGCGGACTGCGGTGCCAGCCGGCCACCTGGACCAGCAGCGACCACTCGGTGAGCTGCTGGTAGTCGTCCAGGTGTTGGCGGGGGTCGCCCGGGAAAAGCAGGCTCTTGCTGTCCAGGAAGATGTCTTGCAGGGAGAGGTCGATGGCCCGGACGGTGCGATGAAAGTAGATCGCCCGAAACAAGTCGGCGCGGACGCTGATGAAACGGACCAGGGCGGAGAGGCCCCGCTCGTGGATGGTCAACCCCTTGGGCGTGAAGACGGTGTAGTGCAGCAGGCGGTCGAGATCGAAGGCCCGGGTGCTGTAGCCCGACATGTAGGCGTCGCGGAGCACGAAGTCCATGTTGTCGACCGTATACAGGCCGCTGAAAAGGCTCCGCAGGAAGCGCAGCCAGCGCGGGATCTGCTCGTCGTCGCCCTCCTTGGGCCGGACAATGAGCGTGGCGATCTGCTCGGGATCCAGCGTTTCCCCGGCCTCCAGGCCGCTATGGGGATTGCGGCGGATCCGCGCCAACAGGCCGGCCAGGTCGCGGCGGATGATCTCCACGCCCAGGGTTTCGTGGGTCAGACCGTAAGCGGCCAGGTAGTGCTGATCGAAGAAGTGGCCGAACGGTCCGTGGCCGACGTTGTGCAGCAAAGCGGCCAGCCGCAACAGCGTTTCCACGTAGCCGAGGCTGGGCACGTCGGGGCAGACCTCCCGGAGGCTCGGATAGAGCCCGACCGCCGCCCGGCCGGCCAGGTGCATCGCGCCCAGCACGTGCTGAAAGCGGGTGTGCTCGGCGGTGGGGAAGACCCACCAGGCGGTCTGAAGCTGATGGATTTGGCGGAGCCTTTGGATCCAAGGGTGGTCGATGATCTGGCGCTCGGAGACCTCGCCCGGCGGGAGTCCCCCCGGCGAGGTAAAGGGGATGTATCCGTGGATGGCGTCGTGACTAAGACTCTCGCTCTGGAAGTATTGCATAAGGGGAATTATGCCGGGCGGGCACAAGGACGTCTATAGAGCCCGCCTCACCCTCTTCCGGAGGGAGAGGGGAAGGGGCATCGGTCTGGCGAAATTCGACGGGGCCCGTTACACTCACACACTACTCACTCTCAACGATGGGAATTTCGACCGTATGAGGAGTCCTGCCGTGCCGCGGATCTCGATTGGGCCCTTGTCGTTGACCACCTGTTGTTGGGTCTGCCTCTGGACTTCCTTGATGCGGGCGGCACCGCCCATGCCTCCCATGGAGTCCATGCTGCCCAGCATCACCAAGTCCTTCGTCTCGATCCCCGACAGCAAGAATCTGGACGACCTCTGGGGCCAGACCGACCTGGGCAAGACCCTCCGAGATCCGGTGATGCAGCCCTTCTCGACCGACTTGCGGCGGCAGATGCAGGGCCGCTGGTCGAAGTTCATCAACAGCCTGGGGATCAACCTTGACGATCTTCGGGGGGTACCCAGTGGGGAGATGAGTGTCGCCAAGATTCTGCTGAGCCCGCAGAAATTTTCGTCCGCTCTGCTGATCGACATCACCGGCCACCAGCCGCAGGCGACGCAACTTCTCCAAAAGGTCAAGGCCAACCAGCTCAAGGCCGGGGCGCGGCCCGCGCAGACCGCCGTCGCCGGCGTGCCGGTCCTGGCCTTCACCCAGCCCGACAAGCGGGTGATGCTCTATGTGCAGACCGCCATGCTCTTCGTCGCTTGCGACGACGCCGGCGTGCTCCAGTTCATCCTCACCCACGCCGCCGGAGAGCCGGGGGGCACGCTGGCCGAGGTGACGGGCTTCCAGTACGTGATGGCCCGCGCCAAGAAGGACGCCGGCGACGTGCCGCCGCAGATCCGTTGGTTCGTCGAGCCGCTGGGCTACATGCAGATCTCGCAGTTGGAGAACCCCGAACGGAAACCCACGCGGGGCAAGACGCGGATCGAGATCTTCAAGAACCAGGGCCTGGACGGCTTCCAGGCGGCGGGCGGCTTCATCCACGTCAATCTGGACGCTTTCCAGGCGCTGCACCGCACGGCGGTCTACGCCCCCAAGCCCTTCCAGAAGTCGATGAAGCTTTTCGTGCTTCCCAACCGGGACGCCTCCCAGTTCGCCCCCGAGCCCTTCGTCCCCCGCGACGTGGCCACCTATAGCGTGATCTACTTCGACCTGCTCAACGGCTTCGACAACTTCGGCCCGCTGTACGACGAACTGTATGGAGAAAAGGGAGAAACCGGGTTGTGGCAGGACGTGCTCAAGGGCATGCTCACCGACACGGACGGCCCCCAGATCGACCTGCGCCAGGAGTTGTTCGTCTTCCTCGGCGATCGCATCTCCGTGCTCTCCGACTACAAGCTGCCGATCACCACTTCCAGCGAGCGGCTGCTGTTCGCCATCCCGGCCAAAGACCCCAAGGCGGTCGCCAAGGCCCTGGAGAAGCTCAACCACAACAAAAGTAACCGCGGTGTGAAGCGGCACGAGTATCGGGGCGCCATCATCTGGGAGACGGTGCCCCGGCCGAAGAAGCCCCGGGCGAAGTCCACCCGGGGGAAAGCCCCCTTGCTGAAGCCCAACACGGACGAGGACGAAGAGTCCGAGGAAAAGGAGAAGCTGCTGCCCTACGGTACGTCGACGGTGGCCTTTGGACACCTGCTGATCGCCTCGCACTACGATTTCCTGCTCAAGGTGCTCGCGCCGCGGAACCCGGCCAACACGCTGGCCCAGGACGTTGACTACCGGATCGTGGACGAAGTCACCCGCAAGCTTTATCCGGGCCCGTACAGCGTGCGGACCTTCACCCACAGCGACCAGGAATATCGGGCGACCTACGAGCTGATCCAGCAGGGCAAGATGCCCGAGAGCGAGACCGTCCTGGGCCGGCTCCTCAATCGCTGGTTCAATCCCCAGAGGAGCAAAACTCCCCGCAAGCCCGAGATCAACGGCAGTAAGATGCCGGATTACGAGTTCGTCCGCCGCTCGCTGGCGCCGGGCGGGACGTTCGGCGTGACCGAGGAAAACGGCTGGTTCTTCAAAGGCTTTATGCTGGGCAAAAGCGAGAAATAGCGGCTCTTGCGGCGGTTGGCGCTGACGAGGGGACTTAGATGGGGCGCCGCCGGCTCTGCCAGTGTTCTGGGCTCGTTGACGCTTCTTCGTGCGGAGGTTCCGGCAAGGCCCGTGCTGCCCCGTGAACAAGTGGACGCATGAACACGTAATAGATTCCATGAGGGTTCATGCGTCGACGTGGAAAAAATGCCCGGAACCATCGTATAATTCCCCGCGACTTGCCTGCGGTCTCTATTGAACCCAAGGGCGCTGCGCTTCCTGGGGTTGAATGCGATTGTCCAACTTGTTGTCTTACAGGCCCTTACAGGTGCTGCTCCTGGAAAAAATGTGCCGGCGCGATCTCCGCTCGATTTTTCTAAGCTACAGTTTTAATACTGCCACGGCGAACTCTCGCCACAGCGGTCACGTACGCTTCTCTCTTGTCTCATCCGCAGTCTCGTCTGCTCACTCCGCCAATCTCGTCCGGCGCCGGTTTCCGGCCCGGGAACGAGGAGGAACACCATGATGCGCAACCTGCTTGGGCCCCGTAATTCCCGCTCCGCCAAGCCGGCGGCCGGCCGAACGCGAAACTTAGGCGCAGAGATGCTCGAGCCGCGGACGTTGATGAGCGCCGCCGGCCTGACGCAATATCTGGCCGACAACGCCAACGCAGCCGTGCAGAACAACGGCCAGAGTTGCGCCAACTTCGGCAATTCGACGTACATGGCGGTCAGCAAGGACGCGACCGGCAACGAGTGCCAGTCCTATGCGCGGTTCGACATGAGCGGCGTCAGCGGCACGGTCAACTCGGCCGTGCTGGAGTTGACGGCCTTGCAGTGGGGCTCCAACAGCTCGACCTCGCAGCTTTGCGTGCAACTGCTGCCGGACGCCGGCGACAACTGGGTGGAAGGGACCGGCGGCGCCAACACGCAGGCGACCGGGCCGATCACCTGGAACAACCGGCCGCTGGGCCAGGGTACGGCGATCACTATTCCGGTCTCGCAGTGGCCCAGTAACGGACTGTTTTCGGTTAACGTGACCTCGCTGGTGACGCAGAGCTTCAACGCCAACCACATGGCGTCCTTCGAGCTGTACATCCTGCCATCGCCCGGCTCGCAGAGCGGCATTTACTTTGCGACCCGGGAAAACGCCAGGGCCGCGTATCGCCCCACGCTGGTGGTCACCAGCAGCGTGCCCTCGCAGCCCCCGACCGTCGCCACGGCGGCGCATGCCGGGGCCGGCGCGGTGACCGGCACGTCCACCACGCTGGCGGTGCTGGGCGCCGATGCGGCCGGCCAGTCGAATCTCACCTACGCCTGGTCGGCCACCACGCTGCCCACGGGCGCGGCCGCGCCGACGTTCAGCGTCAACGGCAGCAATGCGGCGCAGAATACCAGCGTCACGTTTGCCGCGGCCGGGACTTACGTTTTCACGGCCAGGATCAGCGACCCCAGCGGACTGTCGGTCACCAGCAGCGTCACGGTGGTCGTCAGCCCGACGCTGAGCCGCATCGCGCTCAGTCCCGCCGCCGTGACCCTCGCTCCCGGCACCAGCCAGCAATTTGCCGCCGCGGGCTTCGACCAGTTCGGCAACCCGCTGGCCAGCTTACCGGGCTTGACCTGGTCGGCCAGCGCGGGCGCGATCACCAGCGGCGGACTGTTCACCGCCGGCGGCTCGCCCGCCAGCGCGACGGTCACCGCCACCAGCGGCTCGATCAAGGGGACGGCCGTCGCCACCGTTGCTGCGTCCGGCTTTCTCGGCTTGAAGGACCCCAGGCTGGCCGCCCTGGTCGAGAGCCTGGACGCCGACGGCTCCATCAGCCGCAACGACATGGTCCAGATTCTCGATACGGTCAGCGGCGAGGGCAGCCTCGTCAGCAGCGCGGATTTCAGCGACCTGAAGACGATCCTCGGCGATGCCGCGACGCTGAAGATGCCCGGATACGTGCAGGTGCTGGCCGGCGACGTGATCAACGGCAACGCGGCCAACGCCAGCTTTGAGGGACGGGCGCTGGGCAGCCTCTCGACCGGCTCGCCGTCCAGCCGGCTGACCGACCTGGTGGCCAAGTGGTTCCTCGGCGCCGATCTTCCCGGGGTGCCCGCCGGTACGACCTACGCCGCCGCGTCCGGCTCGCTGTTCAACGGCACTCCGTCGTACCACGACGAGCTCCAAGGGGATCTCGGCGACTGCTACTTCATCTCCGCGCTGGGCAGCATCGCCGACGCGTCGCCGGCCGCCGTCCAGAACATGTTCATCTACAACGGCGACAACACCTGGACCGTCCGCTTCTACGATAACGGCGTCGCGGACTACGTGACGGTCAACGACATGCTGCCGGTCAACTCCGCCGGCCAACTGGTCTACGCCGACTACGGCCGCTCGGCGTCCTCCACGAGCAACACGCTCTGGATCCCGCTGGCCGAGAAAGCCTATGCCCAGTGGAACCAAACGGGCAAAGAAGGCCGCGACGGGCAGAATCTCTACAGCAGCATCGCGGGCGGGTGGATGGCCGACGTCGACGCCCAGGTGCTGGGCCACAGCGCCACCTCCGACACCCTTTCCACCAGCAGCGACCAGGCCGCGCTGGTCAACGCGATGACCGACAACCTGGCTGTTACGATCGGCACCGACACCTCGAACTTGTCCAGCGACGCCCTGGCCTACGGACTCTACGGCTCTCACGCCTACGCGATCATCGGCTACAACTCCAAGGCAGGCACCTTCGACCTCTACAACCCTTGGGGCTTCGACCAGCCCGGAGTCAACGGGTGGCTTACCTGGTCCCAGCTCCAGAGCACCTGCGAGGGCTTCGTGGTCGCCAGCGCGGCGGGCTCGGTTCCCATCAGCCAGGTCTCGACGCCGTCCGTTCGCGCCGCGGTCGCCGCCGCCAAACCGCTGGCCGCGGCAGCGCAGGGGAACCGGGGGGCCATCGACCAGGCGCTCACCGGCCAGGCGTCGTACTGCGGCCTGGCGCCCTACGAGTTGGCGGGCGAATCGGCGTGGAGCGGTCTTGCGGACACCCGCTCCGCCGGCGGCACGTCGGCCGAGCGTTTCGCCTTGGCGGCCGACGAGCTTTTCGGGCAGGTCCCGGCGTAGGTTATGCTTTAGCATAACGAACTCCCGGGGCAACGATCGCCTATCACTGGCGCGATATGCTGACGACATGTAGGGTGGGACAAGCTCGCGCAAGCGAGCGCCGGCCCACCATTCTTGCCGACTCTTGGTGGGCCGGCGGCCGCCGCGTCGGCCTTGTCCCACCCTACGATCGCCGGAAAGCATAACCTGCCAGCTCACGCCGACGGCGGCAGGATGTGCTTGGCCTGCTGGTAGAGCACGGCGCGGCGGAGCACTTCGTCCATGGTCTCGCTGACCACCAGCCGCTCGCCGTTGGTCAGCGTGATGAAGGTGTCGGGCCGGGCCTCGACGTACTGGATCAAGTCGGCATTGAGGATGAACGGCTCGCCGCCGATGTGCGTGAGTTTGATCATGGCTTACTCATGCGGTGGACATTACTTGCAGCAGCGCCGTCATGCAATTCTGGGCGGTGGTGATCACGCGGGCGTTGCCGCTGTACATCGTGGAGGCCAGGATCAAGTCGATGAGGCTGCTGCCGACGTTGGTGTTGGATTGCTCGACGGCGCCGGCGACGATCGAGCCGGCGCCTTGTTGCCCGGGATCTTCGACCTGCGGCAGGCCGGAGTTGACGCCTTGGGAGTAGAGGCTGCCGCCTTGCTGCTGGAGGCCGGCGTTGTTGGCGAAGCGGGCAATCTGGATCATGCCCAGGTTGCGGGTGACGCCGTTGGAGTAGACGCCGGAGATCGTGCCGTCGGTGCCTACCTGGTAGCTGGATAGGGTTCCCGGGGCGGAGCCGTCCTGGTTGGAGACCGTGAGGCTGCTGCTGGAGGCGGAAAGGCCGGAGAGCCCGGAGAAGTCGAGATTGAATGCCAGCGGCGAGGCGGCCGCGGTCTGGGAGCGGTAGATGGAGACGGTGTCGTTGGTGGCGCTGACGAAGTTGCCCTGGCCGTTGAAGTTGATCAACCCGGTGCCCACGGCGATCGAGTTGCCGGAAAGCGGCTGGTTATCGGACGAATCGGCGAACCAGCGGTAGGTGGTGCCGGTGCTGCTGGTGGACTGCAGCACGGCCGACAACTGGACCTGGACGGGGGAGCCCAGCGAGTCGTAGGCCACGAAGTCGGTGCTGGCCGATTCGCCCACGGCTTGTTGCGTGGTGTTGAAGGTCAGGTTGACGGCCTGCGTGCCGGCGCTGGTGGTAAGCTGGAGTCCCGCGGCTGGAATCTGGATGGCGTTGGCGGTGCCGTTGTTGCCGGTGAACTGGATCTGGCCGTTGACCACTTTTGCCCCCGGGCTGTTGCCGTCGGGCTCGCTGTTGGGAATGGGGTTGTTGGGATCGCTTCCCGGCGGCGACTGGATGCCGAGGGCGCCGTCGAGGAAGTTCATCAGGTCCAGCACGGTGGTGCTGTCGGTGATGGTCATGCTTTGGGTCCCCAGGGTATTGCCGCCCAACTGGCCGGTGAAGGCCAGCGTGCCGTTCTGGAAAACGTTGTCGTAGGTGGAGCCGTTGAGCTGCAGGACGTTGTCCAGCTTGGTGTTGGCGGTGATTGCCGGACCGTTGAGGTTGATCGTGGGGTTGTTGGCGATGGCCGAGTCGGGCGTGCTGTCGGTGTAGGTGCCGGGATTGGTGACGTTGTCGATCTCGCCGAGGTAGGTGAACGTGCCGCTGTCGGCGGCCGAGTTGCGGTAGATTCGCTCGCAGACCCAGCCGCTGCCGGCGGGGGCGGTGGGGAGATCGGCGAGTTGGATCCGGCCGTCGACCACGTTGAGCGGCCCGGCCAGCGGCGTGGGCCGGCTTTCCAGGCCGTTGGGCGGCCCGCCGGTCTCGTTGGCGAAGGCGACGTAGTAGCTGTAGTTGCCGGTGAGCTCGCTGGTGTTGAGCTGTGCGGCGTTTTGAAGCGTGGTGTCGTCGAGCGTGTCGGTGAAGGAGGCGGGGGTCCCCGTGCTGGTAAGATTGATCTGGCCGTCGTAGTAGAAGGTGCTGCCGCCGGCGGCGGTGCGGTAGACGTTGACATAATTGTACTTGTCGGCCGCGTTGGGAGCGGGGATGTTGCTCAGTTGGACCTGGTTGTTGCCCGCGGTCACGTTGACCGTCACGGGGCTGGAGGGCGAGCTCTCGGTGGCCGGCGGCGTGGAGCCGGCGGGGCCGTCGGCGTAGACGAACTCGTACTGGTATTGCCCCGTGCTCAGGGCGCCGGTGGCGGAGTTCGATTGGGACGAGGTGATGCCCGTCGCGTCGGGCGCCGAGGCCAGCGCCACGGTCGGCGCGGTGGTGGGAGCGGAATAGGCGGCATCGCCCAGCACGCCCGTCTGCAGGATCGAGGCGGTGGTGGCGACGTTGCCCGTGGGCGAGAGGGTCCCCTGCAGCGTGACGTTCTGCGTGGCCTGGGCCACTTCGGACGAGCCCAGGGGAATCGAGAGCGCCGTCAGTTGGGTCCGCTGGATCTGGTAGTTGGCGTTCACGCCGTAGCCCATCACCTGGTTGCCGTTCATGTCCACGAGTTGGTTGGCGGAGTTCAGCGTGAAGGTGCCGTTGCGGGTGTAGAGCTGCTGGCCGCTGCTTCCCTGGACGATGAAGAAGCCGTCGCCCTGGATGGCCATGTCGGTGGGAGTGGCGACGGTCTCGATCGTTCCCTGGCTGAAGTCGGGCGAGACCTGGGCGACCGTGGTGCCCAGGCCGGTCTGCAGCGGATTGGTGCCGCCGGAGCCGTTGCTGGGCTGCGAGCCCAGGCTCATGGTCTGGAGAAACTGCGTGGCGAAGTCGGCCTGCGAGGCCTTGAAGCCCACGGTGCTGGAGTTGGCCAGGTTGTTGCCCACCACGTTGATCGTGGTCTCCGCCGCCGACATGCCCGTCAGCGCGGTGCTCATGGCTGAAGCGAGACTCATAAGATTTCCTTTCCCTGGAAAGCGGAAAATGGTCTGGACGACGGGCCGCCCGCGGCTCAGGAGCTGGAGCCGTAGCCGTTAACCTGGGTCACGTTACTCAAGGGGATCGACGAGCTGCCGATCTGCAGTTGCGCCGCGCCGTTGTTGATCGACGCCGAGCTGACCGTGCCGCTGACGGCGTTGCCGTTGGCATCGGTGCCCTTGACCGACATGCCGATCAACGCGCTGGCCGTGGCGATGCTCTGCCCGAGTTGCACGCCTTGCAGCGTGGTGTCGAGCTGGGTGTTGGACTGGATGGCGTCGATCTGGCTGATCTGCTGGAGGATGCTGCTGGGGTCGGTGGGGTTCGTCGGGTCCTGGTTTTGCAGCTCCGCGACCATCATGTTGAGGAAGTCCTGGGCGGTGAGGCTCTGGAAGCTGTTGGTGCTCGAGGAACTTTGGCTGGCCGCCTGGGCGGCGCTTGACGCGGCATTGACTGGCGACGTAGACATGGCTGGTTTCCTTTCTTCCTAAGTACTCCTCTCGCTCCGCGAGAGGGATAACGTCACGCGGAGCGTGACGATTACTAAATCGTGACGTCAAAGCGGCCTCGCGCGGCAGTCCGAACTGCCGGGAGGGCCGAGGCGGAGTCCACCTCCTGTGGCCCTTGAGACCGATTCTGTTTCGCCGTGGAATAGGGCTGGCTTGGCTGTCGCGCCTGCTGGTTGGCGCCCTGCGGCGTCCCGCCGGAGGATTGGCCCGCCAGATCGACGTTGAAACGCTCGACCTTGATCTGCTGCTGGGCCAGCCGGTCGCGCAGGGCCGGCAGGTTGTCCAGCAAGAGGCTCCTGGCGGCCGAGGTCTCGGTCTCCAGGTGGGCGTTCATCACGCCGTTTTGGACGTTGACCTCGACCTTTACTGCGCCCAAGTCCGGCGGGCTGAGGCGCAGACGGACCGTGCCGCCCTGGCCGCCCAGGGTCTGGAAGGCGGCCGCGACCCGCTCCACCAGTCGCACCCGGTCTGCCTGGCTGGTGCCCGGCGCGGCCTGTCCCGCCGCGTCCGCGGCTGGGGCGCCTGCCGTTGCCTGGCCTCTTCCGTTCCCGGCTGGGGCGACTAGGCTCGAAGGGTCCTGCGCCGGTCCCGAGGTCTGGGTTTGGGCCGTGGTCGGCGACACGTTGCTCTTGATGGTCGCTGGCGACCCGTCGGATTTCGTCGCGTCCGCAGCCGCCGGCAGGTCGAAGGTCGCCGCCTTGGAAAGAGTTGCCCCGACGGAGTTGGCATTGCCCGGCTGGTTCACTTGATCGCCGGGCCTGCCGGTCAGCGTGGACACAGCGGTCTCGCCGGTTTGGACCGTGGAGGCGTCGGAAGCAGGGATGGAGGCCTGAGCCGCGCTTCCGCGGCGGCCAGCGGCGCTCTTGCCCGCCGTGCGACCGAAGTACGGGCGCGGATCGGAATCGGCATTCCCAGCGGCGGACGAACCATCGCCGGCAAGCGATCCGGCGACCGACGGCACCGCATCGCCGATCGCAGGCTGCGTCGCGCCGGCCGTGCCCTCGGCCGCAGCGATGCCCGTCTTAGCCGCCTGGACCGCCTGGGCCGCGGCTTGGGGATCGCCGTCCTGCACGACCGCTTGCGCACTGGCCGTCGCCGCGGGGGCGGGGGGGCCCTGGCTTGGACAGAGCGGGGCGGAAGCCCCGGCTAAGTTGTCGGCGGTTGCCGCGACCGGGTTTTGGGCGGCCGCATCGCCGGCCGTCTTCTTGGTCGCGTCGGCCGGCTTGCCGTCGGCTTTCTTCGAGACGCGGGACTGCACGCCGCACGCCGCCGCGGTCTTCGGGCTGTTAGCCGTGGCGGCCGGGTTAGCCGGGGCCGCTACACCTCCGGTGCCAGCCGAGGAACGGTCTTCGCTGACGGCGGTGCCGCGACGCTTGCCGGCCGATGAAGCTGGCGCCGAGGCGGGTGGCACGGCTGCCGCGTCTTTCCCGGCGGCTGCCAGGGACGTGGCAGACGTGGCGGACGCGTCGGCGGTTGTGGGCGGCGGGCTGGCGGAGGATCCTTGGGAATCGCCGGCTTGGTCCGTTCGCGGCGACGGGGCGCCGGCAGGGTTGCTTGCGGCTGGCGGCGTCTTGGGCGACGGGGTCCCGGCCGGCTCTGCGGACCGCTGCCGAGGCGCCGCATGGGCTGCCTCTGCGGCCTGATGGAGCAGGTCGTTGAACGAGCCGCGACTGCCGGCAGCGGCCTCGGGCAAGGGTCCAGGCGCCGAGGGCGTCTCCAAATGTTGGAGCGGGATCGAGGGCTCTAAGCTCAGTCGGGTCATGTCAGGAACCGCTCGGTTTGGCCTGGGAAGACTGTTGTTGGGCCTTGTCGGCGATCGACGCCCCCGGCTGTCCTTGTCGGATCAGGCGGAGGACTTCAGCCAGTTTCTTATTTTCGTCCGGCGTCTTGAATTCCGCGAGAATTTTTGCCCGGTTTGTCTCCGGCAACCCCGAAAGCAGCAGCACCACCTGGTCATCCTCGTTGTTCGCCAGCATCTGGGCCAGTTGCTCCTTGGCCTGCTTGGGCTTGATGGTTTGCAGCGTGCGGACCACCACCTCGCGTCCGCTGGCCTCCGCGCCCTCTTTGAGAGACTTCACCTGCGCGGCGAACTCCGCCGCCTGCTCTTGGAGCCGTTTGTCCTCGTCGGCCAATTGGCGCTTTTGCACTTTGAACTGGTCGAGGGCATTACGCAGCGACAACTCGCGGAGCTCGAGGTCACGGGCCTTAACCGCCCGGCGATCGAGGATCTCCTGGTACGAGGGTTGCTCCGGCGGCACCTCGGGCGGTTTGGCCTGAAGGGGCGCTTCGGACGCGGCGGACGGCGCCGGACCACCCTGGAGCACGGCCACGACCTGCGCCAGCCGCGCGCGGTCGAGATGCCACGCCGACCAGAGCCAGGCCGCAAACAGGCACTCGGCGATCAACGTCGCGGCACAGAAGTGGATCGACAGCGTCAGGCCGCTGCCCAGCCAGCGTGCAATCAAGCGTCTTCCTCCCGACGGCCCGTCCGCTGGGCCACCTCATCGAGCTGCTTCATTTCTTGCCGGGCTTCCTCGTCACGGTGCCGGGCCCACTGCTTCTCGCGCAGCAACTCCAGCGCCCGCACCTCGCGGTTGGCCTCGACCAGGGCCTGGTGCCGCCGCAGGAGCTCGGCGTCGACCACCTGTTGCTGCTGGAGAAGATCCTGCTGTTGCGCCCGCAGCAAAAGCTCGTACCGCCGGGCGTTCAAGAGCCGCTCGAACGTCGATCGGGCCGGGGCGGACGGCGTAGTGGCCCTGCTGGTCCAGTCGCCGGGCCTCCTCTTCCAAGGTTTCCCGCTGCTGGCAAAGGATGTCGGCCGCCCGCCGGGCCTGGACCAGTTGCGCCTGACGCTCGTCGCGAGCCGACTCGCGGAGCTTCAAGAGGGTCGCCATGCGGAACGTAAATCGGGCCATGGATTATTTTGGATTTTGGCCTTGGCTCTTGGGTCTTGGCTCTTGGGTCTTGAAACAGAATATGAAATTTGAGATCTGAAACTCTGAAATCTGAAACGCGTTTCGCTCCCTAACGCTGCTTCCCCTCACCCTGACCTCCTACCTCCTACCTCCTACCTCCTACCTCCTACCTCCTACCTCCTGACTCCTGACTCCTGACTCCTGCCTCCTGACTCCTAGCTTCTGCGTTGCCCTTATCGCCGCCAGGATTCGCCGCGCTTCGGGCCGCCGCCAGCCGCTGGGCCGCCCGCTGGCGGAACAACAGGAGCAGGTTGCGGGCGTCCTCGACCGAAGATCGCTCGTCCACCTTCTGGCGAACGTAGAGACTCAGCGGCTCCTGCATCTCGATCGCCAAGTCGACCTGGGAATTGCTGCCGCGGCGATAGGCCCCGATGGAGATCAGGTCCTCGTGGTCGCGATAGGCCGACAGGAGCGTGCGGACCAGGAAGGCGGCCTGCTGGTGCTCCTCGCCGACGACGTCGGGCATCAGCCGGCTAAGGCTTTCCAGGACGTCGATGGACGGATAGTGGCCCTTGGTGGCCAACTTGCGGGAGAGCCAGAGGTGACCGTCCAAGAGTCCGCGGACGGCGTCGGAGATGGGCTCGTTGGGGTCGTCGCCTTCGACCAGCACCGTGTAGAAGGCGGTGATGCTGCCCCGGGGACTGCGGCCCGCCCGCTCCACAAGCTTAGGCAGCAAGGCGAAGACCGAGGGCGGGTAGCCGCGGGTGGTGGGCGGCTCGCCGGCGGCCAGGCCGATTTCGCGCTGCGCCAGGGCGAAGCGGGTCAGCGAGTCCATCAGCAGCAGCACGTCCTTGCCCTGGTCGCGGAAGTATTCGGCGATCGCCGTGGCGGTGGAGGCCGCATGGACGCGGACCAGGGCCGGCTCGTTGCTGGTGGCCACGACCACCACGCTCTTGGCCATTCCCTGCGGGCCCAGGTCGCGCTGGAGGAAGTCGTTGACCTCGCGGCCCCGCTCGCCGATCAGGGCGATGACGATTACGTCGGCGGCCGTGTAGCGGGCCATCATCCCCAGGGTTACGCTCTTGCCCACGCCCGAGCCCGCGAAGACCCCCACCCGCTGCCCCTTGCCGCAGGTCAACAGTCCGTCGATCGCGCGGATCCCGGTCGACAACGGCTGGTCGATCCGCGGGCGGTCGCAGGGGTGCGGCGGCCGGCGGTAGAAGCCGACGCGGTCGCCCAGCGCCGGCTGGGGCTTGCCGTCGACGGCGTTTCCCTGGGCGTCGACGACCCGGCCCAACAACTCGCTGCCCACGCGCAGCCAGCGGGCCGTCCGCACCAGCCGCACGCGGTTGCCGTGACGGACTCCCGCCAGATCGCTGTAGGGATAGAGCAGCGTCAGATCGTCGCGGAACCCGATCACCTCGGCCAGCAGGGGAGTGCCCGTTTGGCTCTGGATCTCGGCCAGGGCCCCGACCGGCGCCGGGAACCCGGCCGCCGAAACGGTCATCCCCACGGTCCTGGCCACGCTCCCGCAAAGCGCGGTCGGCATCAGTGCTGCGAGTGGGTCGGTAAAGTTCATAGAAGTTAGGAGTTAGGAGTTAGGAGTTAGAATGGCGGAGCGGTAGCCGTTGCGGAGACGACCGACTTCTTCAGTCAACTCCCACATCGGCCTCTTGTCCAGGTGGCCCAGGTCGTGGGCGAGAATCAAGTAATATCGGCACTCCTCCAAAGAGCCTTCGGAAATGTTCAAGAACCTCGCTTTGTCCTGCTTCGATTGCTTGCGAAATCCCTCGGCAATGTTGGCGGGAATGGACACCGCGGCGCGACGAAACTGCGACGTAAGCCCGTACAACTCCTCCTTCGGAAATCTGCGCGTGGCCGTATATACCTGCACGACGAACGCATGGGCCTTTTGCCACACAATCAAATCTTGAAACGACTTCGCCGGCGCTTTCATGTAACCTCCTCCTTTCTAACTTCTAACTCCTAACTTCTAACTCCTAACTTCTAACTTCTAACTTCTAACTCCTACGTTAGCTCCTCCTCGATCCTAGCCAATTGTGCCTCGAACGTCTGATCAATGGTGCCGAATCGGGTCTCGACGCGGCAACCGCCAGGCGTGACCTGGGGATCGGCCACCAGCTCGGCCGTGCCCAGCGCAGAGAACTCCGCCAGCAGGGCCTCGACTTGGGGCTTCAAAGCGGCGAGGTCGCCCGGGCTTAGGTACAGCCGCAGCTCCGCGCTGCCGGCGGCCAGCTCCAAGGCTTCGCGAACCAAGGGCAGCGGGATCTGCGGATGTTGCGAAAGCTCCCGGCGAGCCAGCCGCCCGGCGATCGCCGCCGCCACGTGGACCGCACTCTTCTCCCAATGGATGAGCCAGCTTTGGCGGGCGTGCCGGATCTCCTCGACGGCCTGGCGCAGGGCCGGCATGAGGGTCGTCAACTGCGCGCCAAGCTGCTTTTGGATCAACTGCTCGACCGCCGCCCGGCCCGCCTTGTGGCCCTCGACTTCGGCCTTTTGCCGCAGCGCCTGGGCGTCCTTCTGGGCCTTGGCGACGATTTGCAGCGCTTCCCCGCGGACTTTTTCCAGGTAGCGCTGGGCCTGGCCGGCCAGGTCGTCGAAATTGAAGGGCACGCCCTGGCCCTTTTGCAGCCCGTCGCCGGCTTTGATGATCGTCGACATCGACATAGAAGTTAGGAGTTAGGAGTTAGGAGTTAGGAGTTAGAATGGCGGAGCGGTAACCGTTGAGCAGGCGGCCGACTTCTTCGGTCATCTCCCAGAGCAACCTTTTGTCCAAGTAGTGCAGGTCGTGGGCAAGGATCAGGTAATAGCGACACTCCTCCAAAGAGCCTTCCGAAGTGTTCAGGAATCTCGCTTTGTCCTGCTTTGATTGCTTGCGAAATCCCTCGGCAATGTTGGCGGGAATCGAAACGCCGGCACGACGAAACTGCGACGTAAGTCCGTACAACTCCTCCTTAGGAAAACGGCGGGTAACCAGATAAACCTGCAAGACGAACGCATGGGCCTTTTGCCAAACAATCAAGTCCTGAAACGACTTTGCCGGCACTCTCATGTCAACTCCTTCCTTCTAACTCCTAACTTCTAACTCCTGCGTCAAGGTGATCCGGTGCTGCAAGACCAGCCGCCGCGCCAGTTCCTCGATCCGCCGCCGAGACTCTTCGACGTCGCTCAGCCGCGTCGGGCCAAGATGGTCCAGATGATGCCGGAAGGCCTCCGCCTCGGCCGCCGGGAGCCGCCGCAAGACCCGCTGGACCAGGGCCGGCGCGCGCCGACCAGGGCCAGCATCCACAGCTCACGGCCGGCCGCCGTCAAAAGCGTGGCCAGGGCCTGGTCGTCCTGGTACACCAGCTCGGAGAACTCCAGCCGCTGGGGCCCGAGCTTGTCGGCCAGCGAGCGGTCCAGCGTGGCCAGGTTCTCGAAGATCTGCGTGCTGACCTGGCTGCCCGACGCCTCGAGGATTCCTTCGACGGCGGCCAACCCCGCCACCCGCCGCCGCTGCACGCGGACTTGCTCCGAGAGCCGGACCTCCAGAGCATGACCCACCTCGCGGAGAATTTCCGGGTGCGTCTCTTCCAGGTCCACCAGCCGGCGGATGATCTCCACCTGCACCGCCGGCGCGAAGCGGATCAGCACGGCCCCGGCCTGCTCCGGCGGCAGGTGCGACAGCACCAGGGCGATCGTCTGCGGACGCTCGCTGCCGAGAATCTTCACGAGTTTGTCGTCCTCCGCCTGCTGCAGGAAGCGGAACGGCGGCGACTTGGACTCGGACGACTCCGTCGAGTCGGCGGAGCAAAAGGGATCTCTTCCGCTAAAAGGTTCGAGACGCGAGCGATGGTGGGGCAGACCACTGTAGGGAACGCCCTCTGTGGCGTTCCGGGGCGAGCACGATGGCCCGCTGGCAGCGTCAGGAACGCCACGGAGGGCGTTCCCTACAGGCTCGCCCGTGGTCCGCCCAGCGATCTTGCGGGCCAGGGATTCGTCGATCTCGACGCCCGGCAGCTCGGGCGACAGGTTAAAGAACTCCTCGATCACCGCCTGCTGCTCCTGGGCATCGATCGGCCCCAGGGCGCTTTGCACGCGGCGGACCTCTTCCACCTGCCGGGGCTGCATCTGGGTCAAGAGCCGCTCGGCGGCGGCCGGCGACAGGGCGGACACCAGGATTGCCGCTTTGCGAATGCCGTTTTGTTTCGAGTCGGTCGTCATTGATCAGCCCGTTCCGATCCAGTTGCGAAGGATGTTGGCGGCCGTGTCCGGGTCGGTGCTGACCAACTCCGAGAGATCGTCCTTGAGCGAGCCGCCGGCGATGGCGAAGCGACGCGTCTTCGCAGGCGCGGCGGGCTCCTCCTCCGCTTCCTCTGCCTCGGATTGCGCCGCCGCCGCGCCGGCGTGGCCGCCGGGGCCGGCGGACGCAGATCGGCTGTTAGCCCCGGCGGCTTCGCCGGCCGCCGGGATCGAGCGGACCATCGATCGCAGCATCACCAGGCTCACCATCCCCAGGCCGATCAGGCCCAGCGTGGTCCAGTACTGGTTCAGCCAGTTCAGCACGTCGTCGCGGAAGGGAGTCGGCGGAATCTCCGCCGGCTTGATGTCTTGAAAGGGCGTGACCTTCACCCATTGCGTCGGGTCGAAATGGGTCAGGTCGGTAGCGCCGGCGGGCCGGGGCAGCAGGTTGGCCACGCAACTGCGGATGTCGGTCATCTTCTGCGTCTGCACCTGTTCCAGATCGGCGGCGGTGGGCGATTTGGCCGGCTGGCCCGGCTCCGGCCGATTCTGCTCCTCCCAGACCTTGCGGAAGTAGCTCTGCGGGACCTGCACCGAGACCTTGACCTCCTTGGGGGTCAGCCCGGCGGTCTCTTTTTCGATCCGCGTCCCGCCGGCGTTACTCTTCTCGTGGCGGGTGCTCGTTTCGTCCTCCTCGTGGGACCCTTTGCCGCCGCCGCCGGCGCTGAGCGACATCTTCGTGTTGGCGCCCTGCGACTGGAGGCCGGGCACGCCGCCGACGGAGCCCGACCCGTCGTTGGAACGGGAATGGGTCTCATCAACCACGTCGACGGGGACCGTCTTGGGATCGTACTTGACCTCCGTCTCGCGGTGGACCTGCTCGGGGTCCAGCGTGACGTCGCATTGCACGTTCACGCCGGGGACATAGGCCAGGGCCTTGACGATCTTCTCCTGGTACTGCCGTTCTTGCTCCTGCTTGGCCTTGGCGTAGGCGCTGGCGGCCCCGCCCGCCTCTTCCGGCCCGCACTGATCGGTGCGGCCCGTGTTGCGGTCGGTGACGGTGATGTTCGAGCGCTCGATGGCCATCGCCGAGGCGACCATCGAGCGGATCGAGTCGGCCAGCTCGGCACTGAGCGCTTCGTTGCCGCGGGGCTTGACGGTGACCGAGGCGGTGCGGGTGATCTCGTGGAGCAGGCCGGGCTTGTCCTTCGAGCCGAACATTACCGTGGCGTCGTCGATGCCGTTCATTTTGCCGATGATGATCGAAAGCTCCTTCATCTTCGCCGTTTCGATGGCGGCCGCCGCGGCCTCGCGGGGACGGAAGGGATTGGATTCGCTGACGGCCGCTTCCAGCAGATCGGCGAAGTTATGCGGCAGGGCTTTGCCGGGACCCAGCGCGGCGATATAGACGTTTTGCTGGCCGCGGGGCACGCGAATCTTTCCGCCCTCGATCTCGTAGCCATTCAGTCCGGCCTTGGCAAAGGCGGCTTCCATCGCCTGCTGCTCGCTCGACGTGAAGGCCGCGCCGCCGAAGAGATAGGTTTCGCCGCTGCCGACGCCGCTATGGAAGAGGTACGCCAGGCTGATCACCACCACGCCCAACAACAGGCCCGCGGTGATCCGCGCCCCGGGGGTCATGGAGAGGAAGAGGTCCCTGACTTGGGCCAGCGCTCGGTTGAGGAAATCCATCCGTGGATCCTAGCTAAACGCGGACATTTTGTATGTCCTGGTACGCTTGAACGATCTTATTCCGCATCTGCATCATCATCTGGAAAGCGACGTTGGCCTTCTGCACGGCGTGCAGCACTTCGGCCGGGTCTATGTCGCCGCCGCCGGCCAGCTTCTCCACGGCCTGGTCGGCGGCGTGCTGCATCGAGTTGACCTCGTTGATCGAATTGAGCAGGCAATCCTTGAACGATTGGCCGCCGCTTTCCGCCGCGGGCTGGGCCAGCGAAGGCAGCGGGAGAATCGACGAGGCGGCGAGCGGGTTGACGGGGTTCATCAGGCGATAATCCTCAACGACTGCTGGTGCATGTCTTTGGTGATCGCCATCGCGCCCAGGTTGGCCTCGTAGGCCCGGGCGGCCTCCATGGCGTTGGTCATCTCGGTCATCATGTCCACGCCCGGGTAGGCGACGTATCCCTTGTGCGGTCCCTCCTTGAGGGCATCGGGGTGGCCGGGCTCGTACTTCCAGCGGGGCTCCGCGCTGCGGTCGATCTGGACCTCGCTCACCCGAACTCCCTCGGCCCCGTTGCTCCCGCTGGCAACCGCCTGGAAGACCACGTACCGCGGCTGATAGGGCTCCGCCTCTCCAGCCTCGTTGTGCGTGGTGGAGAGGTTGGCCAGGTTACTGGAGATCGCGTTCATGCGGGCCCGCTGGGCCACCAAGGCGCTGGTGCTGATGTCGAGCGACGAAAACATAGCGATGCGCTCCTTAGTGCGTCTACGTCGTTATCGTACTCGTCACGCTCCGCGTGATGAGCCCCATCACGCGGAGCGTGATGAGTACCTTACAACCGCTCGCTGATGGCCGTCTGCAGCAAGTGGTACTGGTTCTGCATGATCGAAATCGCCAGGTTGTGCTGCATCTGGTTCTTGACCAACTCGGTGACCTGGCTTTCCAAGCTTACGTCGCCGCCGTCGTGCCGCAGGATCACCTGGGACATCTTGGCCACCGCGGCCATCGGCATGGCGTGAAGCGCTCCCATTTCGCCGGGCGACATTTCAGCTCCGGCCGCGTGCCCGGCCTCGATGGCCTCCCGCATCCGCGTCTGAAAACCCTCGACCGAGAGGTCCTTCGCTTGGTAGCCGGGCGTATCCAGGTTGGCGATGTTGCCCGCCAGGATCGTTTGCCGGGCCTGGCTGAACTGGACCATCTGCTCCAGGATGGGGATCGTCGTCGAATGGAAGAGACCTTCGTACATCGGATTACACGCTACCTATGCCAAGCAATCGCCGTGCCGGCTGTCGAGCTTTCAACTATCAGCTATCAGCTTTCAATCTTCATCCTTCATCCTTCATCCCTCATCCTTCCAACGGCGGATTTTGCCGATGCCGCTCGGCAAAACCTGCCGATTGCGCTACCCGGCCTTGGAGAACGACTTCTCCCGCGGGGCATAACCGTATTCGCGGAGCTTGCCGCTGAGCGTGCGGATGCCGATCCCCAGGGCCTCGGCCGTCTTTGCCCGGTGGCCGCCGAAATGTTCTAGCGTGGCCTCGATCAATTTGCGTTCCACCTCCTCCAGCCTCATGCCCACGGGCACCTCGCTGGCGATCACGGCGTGGCCGCCGGGGCTAACCGCAGCGCCGAACGCAGCGGCGTGGCCGCCGGGGCCGGCGGGTGCAAATCGGTTGTTAGCCCCGGCGGCTACGCCGGCCGGCGGCCAGTCCAGCGAGAGCCAGCGGTGCAGGTCGTCGTCGGTCAAGGTGGCGGCGGGGTTGAGCACGCTAGAGCGGGTCATGATGTTTTCCAGCTCGCGGACGTTCCCCGGCCAAGGGTATTGGACCAGGAGTTGCGCGGCGTGGTTGGCGAGCGTCAGGGGTTTTCGCCCCAACCGCTCGGCCGCGCGGCGAAGGAAGTGGTCGGCCAGGAGCAGGATGTCCTCGGGTCGCTCCCGCAGCGGCGGGACGCACAGCGGCACCACGGCCAGGCGGTAGTAGAGGTCTTCGCGGAACCGCCCGGCGGCCACTTCCGCGCGCAGGTCGCGGTTGGTGGTGGCCAGCACGCGGACGTCGGCGTGGATCGTGCGGCTGGAACCGACCCGCTCGAAGGTCTTCTCCTGCAGCACGCGGAGCAGCTTGGCCTGCAAGCCGAGATCGATCTCGGTCACCTCGTCCAGCAGGATCGAGCCGCCCTGAGCCAGCTCGAAGCGCCCGTCGCGGGGCGCGTCGGCCCCGGTGAACGCGCCGCGCTCGTGGCCGAAGAGCTCGCTTTCCATGAGATGGGCGGAGAGCACCGGGCAGTTGAGACTTACCAGCGGGCCGTGGCGGCGGTTGCTGGCGGCGTGGATCGCCCGCGCGACAAGCTCCTTGCCCGTGCCGCTCTCGCCGAGGATCAGCACGGTTTCCGGCGTGGGGGCGATCTGGGCGATCTTCTCCCGCAGGAGCTGCATGGGCCGGCTATCCCCGACCATCGCCGGCGGCTCGTCGGTTCCGCCCGCCGCGGCATCCGCCGGCAGCGGGCGCACCAGGCGGCCATGGCGGATGGCCTGAGAGACCAGCCGCTCGAGCCCGTCGACGTCGAAGGGTTTTTCCAGGTAGTCGAAGGCCCCGTGCCGCATGGCCTCGACGGCCGTGCTCACCGAGGCGTGGGCCGTGACCATCACCACCTGCGCCCCATAGTGCCGCTGGTCGAGCTGGATGATGAACTCGACCCCGTTCATGCCCGGCATTTTCAGGTCGGTGACCACGCAGTCGAACGTCTCCCGGGCGACGACCTCCAGGGCCTCCGCCGCGCTGGAGCAGCAGGCCACCTGGTGACCTGCCTGGCGGAGCACGTCGGCCATCGACTCGCGGGCGTCGCGGTGGTCGTCGACCACCAACACGCGGCCGGGCGCGTCGCTTTCGCTCAGTCTCATGCCGCGGCCTCCTGGGCGGGAAAGGGAATGGTAAGCGTAAAGAGCGCGCCCCGCCGGGCCGGTTTCCGCCGGCCGCCTGGCCTCCGTGGGCTTCGGCGACGCGGTAGACAATGGCCAGGCCCAAACCCGTGCCGCCGGGCTTGGTGGTGAAGAAAGGCTCGAAGGCCCGCCGGCCGGCTTCCTCCGACATCCCCGGCCCGCTGTCGCCCACGGAGATCGATACGCCGCGCTCGTCGTCGTCGGCGTCCAGCGCGAGCACGCCCCCGGAGGGCATCACGTCCAGGGCGTTCAGCACGAGGTTCAAGATCGCGCGGCGGAGCATGTCGCGATCGGCCGTCATCAGCAGGCCCTCGCCGACCGTCACCGCCGCTTGGATCCGCTGGGCGGCCAACTGCGGCGCCAACGAGCCCAGCACCTCTTCGGCCAGCTTCTTCACGGCGAACGTCTGCCGGTGCGGGTCGCGGTCGGCGGTGAAGTTCAACAGGTCGTTGACGGTCACGTCCAGCGCCGCGAAACCGGCCGCGATCTTGTCCAGCACTTCGAGGCTCCCCGGGTCGGCGGAGATCCGCCGCCGCAAGAGGCTCAGGTAGAGCGTCACGGGGACGAGATTGTTGCGGACTTCGTGGGCGATGTGCGAAGCCATCTGCCCCAGGTCGGCCAGGCGGTTCTTGCGGGCCAGCTCGCGGTTCTTCAGCGCCAGCTCGTCGGTCAGCCGTTGGACCTCCGCCCGCAATGCCTCGTGCGTCTGCTCCAGCCGCAAGGTGGCCGTATGCCAGGCGGTCAGGACCGTTTCCAGATCGGCGCTGGAATCCAGCGGCGGGGGGCCGGCAAGGACCGTCTCTTCGCTCATGGCAACGCTCCTCGTAGGGTGGGACAAGCTCGCGCGAGCGAGCGCCGGCCCACCATCTTACGTGTTCCGGTGGGCCGGCGGCCGCCGAAGCGGCCTGGTCCCACCCTACTCATCTAACCTCCAGGCACTCGCCACTCATCTCTCCGACGAGAGATCCAACCGGCCGGCGACGTCGCAGCCCGGGGCCAGATAAGCCCCGCGGGCCCGGTGGGCCGCATGGACGCCGTGAAGCTGGATCGCCGCCTGCTGACGGCGGCGGATCAATTCCTCTTCGCTCTGCTTGTCCTGCCGCGCGATCTGGGCCAACAGCGCCTCGCACTCCGCCAGTCGCCGGGCAGTCTCCTGCCGGGCTTCGGGCGTCGGCCAGCGCCGGTCGGCGGGGTCCTGCCCGCGAAACGGATCGATCTGACGCTCCAGCTTTTGCAGTTCCCAAAGCAGCCGCTGCTTGGCCGACAACAGGTCCAATAGCGTTGTCATGTTTCCTTCCCGCACCAAGGCGAGCTGGCGCGGTCCCAGGTCGCGCAATTGCAGCAAGCAATCCCGCTTGCGGCTGATTAGCGTGGCCAAAAGGTCAGTTTCCAAGGCGGTGGTCGGGGTCATCGGTGAAGGGTGGCACTCTGGATTGGATTCTTGCAGCGGTCGGAAGAGGGACGAGGGATAAAGGATGAGGGAAAATCGCACCCTATCTGTGGTCTCCGATCGCTCATCTCTCGCTCCTCATCCCTGATCTCTCATCTCTCACCCCTCATTTCTCATCCCTCATCCCTTATCTCTTATCCCTCATCCCTAGAAGAACTCGGACCACTCCCGCCGGGAGAAATTGGTGGTCTCGGTGAAGCGTTTGTCGTCCTTCAACTGCGACAGCGTGAGCTTGGCCTGGCCGAGCACGGTGCGGGCCTCGTCGGGCTTGTGGAGCAGGCGATAGATCCGCGCCTGTTCGACGTAGGCCGGCAGCGCCTCCGGCCCATTCTGGTAGCGGCTGATGGCCGTGGCGTAGGTCTTGATCGCCGCCTCGTATTGTCCCAGCTCGAACTGCGCCGAGCCGATGGCGAAGTAAGTGTTGCGGAACAGCAGTCGTTCCAGGGGCGACAACTCGCGGACCGCCTGGCGCTCGGCCAGCCGTTGCTGCACTCCCCGATAGGCGTCGATCGCCAAAAGGAGACTCTCGCGGATCTTTTTCGACCCGGCCACGCGCCCTTCCTCGATCAGCTCCGTGACCAGCTTCTCCTGGGTCTTCCGCGCGGTCTGGCGACGGCACTGGCCCAGCAGGTACAACGTTTCCAGCGACTGCGGCGATTGCGGATAGCGGGTGATCGCCTCTTCCAGCCGGCCCGCGGCCTCCTCGTAGCGGCCGGCCGCGTGCAACAAGCGTCCCAGGGCGAAGAGCGCTTCGCGCCATTCCTCGCTGCTGGGCGCGAGGAAGTCGCCGTTAAGCACCTCCTGCAAGAGCTTCTCGGCCTGGGCCGTCTCCCCCAGTTCCAGGAGGGCCCGGGTTGCGCCCAGCCGCGCGCGGTACGAAGCTACGTCGCGGGGATGCGAGCGGACACACTCGTCGAACCAGCGGATCGCCTCGTTGGCGCGGCCCAGGGCCAGGCAGGCGTCGCCCAGGTCGACCAGCACGCGGCCGTTGTGGTCCTGCGCTGCGGTCTTGAGGTATTGCTGGAAGACCTCCACGGCCCCGGGGTAGTCCTGCCCTTCCATGGCACACTGGCCGCTGGCCCAAAGGTCCTCGGGATATTCCTTGCCGGTGGTCCGCAGGGCGGCGAGTCGTGCGAAGGCGACGCCTGCCCGGCGGAGTTGCTCGCGGCCCTCGTGCAGCAGCCGCTGGGCCTGCTCCGGGGTCGAGCGCTCGGACTGCGCCAGCAGGCTCCGTCCCCAGGCGCGGTAGCTCTCGGCGGTTGACTCGATCTGGCGGGCTTCGGGGAGAAGAGGCTGGAAATGCTGCGCCAACTCCAGCGAAAAGCCGTACTTCTCCGCCTCGTAGTAGGCATGGTAAGCCTCCAGGACCCGCTTGCCCAGCGCGTCGAGGCCGATCCAGGGGTTGCTGAATCCCTCCGCGCTCTGGACCGCCTTCAACATGCGGCGATAAGCGCTGAGGGCCTCAAGGTCATGGCCCAGGGACCGCGAAATCTCCGCCGACTCGAGATCCGAGACCAGGGCTTCCGGCGTCGCCGGGTACTCCTCCGCGGTGCGGCCGAACTGCACCAGGGCCGCACGGCGGTCCCCCGTCTCCAGGAAGCAGACGCCGATCAGGTACATTGCCTTGCGGGCGGCCAAGGTGGTGACCGTCGCCGACCCCTGCACCACGCGGAGCGTATTGACCGCCGCCTGGTAGTGTGCCCGGGCCTGGAACTGCTCGGCCGGTCGGCGGGAGGGCCCGCCGGCGGCCCGGGCCTGGTCGATCTGAACCCGGCCGCGGAGCACGAGGACTTCGTCGCGGTTGCTCGCACTTTGGGGAATGCGGTCGAGCGTCTTGACGCACTCCGCGACCTTTCCCGACTCCAGAAGGATCTCCGCCCGCTGCAAGAGTCCAGCGCAGCGCTGCGAGTCGGTCAAGCCCGGCTCGTTCAAGAAGCGGGAGGTCTCCTCGAGGGCTTCGGAAAGCTTGGGGTTGGCGTCGTGCTGATAGGCGGTCGCCAGCAGCCAGTGGATCTCGGCGGCCTTGGGCGGATAGAGATCCAGCGCCGAGCGCAAGATGGGCCGGCTGGCCGCATACCGCTCGCCCTTGGAGAGGCATCGGCCCAGAAGGTAGGTCCCTTCGCCCTGGCGCCCTTTGGGAAATCCCCGATCCCTCGCCTCCTCCAAGTATCGAGAGGCCAGGAGGTAAAAGGCCTTCTTGTCGCCCCCCCAGATCTGATCGGCCTCGCCCGCCGTCGCTGCCCCGAGGATGAACGATGCCGCGGCAATCATCTCGCCGCTGGCCTGCGGCTGACGGCGCAACTGCTCGGCCTGCTTCTTGGCTGCGGCGTAGTCGCCTTGGTTAAGGGTACGGAAGACCATTTCCGGGTTCAGTTTGGGAGCGGCTGGCGATCGGGAGACCAACATCAGGTGGCCGGCCACCACGCCTCCCAACGAAGCGAGGCAGGCCAGCCCGATCAGGGCGGCCCGCCAACGATGCGCCCGCGACCAGCCCAGGGCTCGTTTCGGGGAGTTCAGCAACCGGGCGAAACGACCGCCCGGCGGCGTCTCGTCGGCCGAAACTTCTTCCTTCTCAAGATCTTGGGGCGGCATCGTCGACCGCTCGGCCCGCGACCAGCCCACGATTCGTTTCAGCCAGCTCCACCAGCGCGTGAAACGACCGCCCGGCGGCGTCTCGTCGGCCGAAACTTCTTCATTCTCAAGATCTTGAGGCGGCATGGTCATCGCGAGGTCCGAACGGACCCTTATCCCGGGACGAGCCGGAAACGGAAGAGAAATTGACGGGCAGCTTGTACCCGAAAGGGCCGATCGCGCCAAGAGGTCTTCGGATCGGGCCAGTAGGATTGGCGGGCCGGCGCTCGCTAGCGCGGATTATTCACGGGCACGGCATCTGGGCGTAGTGTGTTCGACATTAGCCCGAAGCGCAAGCGAGGGTAACTCGTTAGCAGTCCCTCGCTTGCGCTTCGGGCTAGTGTTTGGCCATGAATAATACTGGCGATCGCGAGCTTGCCCCACCCTACTCGTCTACGACCCTACGCGGGAAGGATGGTGTGACTGGGGGAGGTTACCCAGCCTGCTCTCTTGGTCCGAAGAAAGCCTGCCAGAACAACAGGCTTGCGCCGACGACGAGCATGCTGTCGGCCAGGTTGAAGTTGGGCCAGTCCCAATGGTAGATCCGCACCAGGATCCAATCGCGGACCGCATAGACCGGCAAACCCGCGGGCGATCGGAGCCCGTACAACCCCAAGCGGTCATAGAGATTGCCGAGAATTCCCGCAGTGATCAGAGCCAGGGCAGAGGTCAACAGCAGGCTGCGTGCGGCTTTGGCGACGAAGAGCCAGTAAAGGATGGCAATGGTCGCCGCGACCGAGAGGCCGGCGAAGAGCATGGTCCAGCCCTGCCCGAACCCGAACAGGGCGCCCTGGTTCAGGCTGGTCTGGAAACCGGCGACGTCCTGAAAAACCCACCGAGGCAAATTGGGCAATCTGGGGTCGGGGGGGCCTAGCCAGGCGAAGATCCAGTGCTTCGTGGCCAAGTCGGCTAGAATGCCGACCGACACGATCGCGGAGAAGAGAAGGTAGCGGCTCTTGCCCACAAGGTCGGCGCCTGCCGGCTTATCGCTGCTCGATGCGGGAGGCGCACTTGACGCACATGTTGGCGTAGGGGATGGCCAGCAGCCGTTGCTTGGGGATTTTCGCGCCGCATTCCTCGCATTGACCATAGGTACCGTCCTCGACCCGTTCCAAGGCTGCCTCGATCCGCTCCAGAGTCAGACCCTCATTCTCCATCAAGTTGAGCGTGTTCTCCTGCTCGAAGTTGTCGCTGCCGATGTCCGCCATGTGGATCGGCATGCTCGAAAGGTCTCCGTTGGCTGCGGAACGGCTCTTCTTGAGTGCCGCATCGGCCAACTGACTGACGTTGCCCTTGAGCCGCCCTCGCAGGGCAACCAGCCGTTCCCGAAAGACCTTCAGATCCGCTTTATTCATCGCTTCTCTCCGAGCGTCACGATCCTATTTGCCCTCGATGCGAAGCCAACAGAATAGCTATTCTAAGGGGCGTATTGGTCAATGTCAAAGCATTACCATTGGGAATGTGGGGCTCCCGCCGCCGCTGAAACCCGGCGAAAAGCCCGGCTTTGGCTGGATTGTGTAGCTGTAAGTCACTGTAGTAAAACAAGATACATGGCAGAGCCCAGTCGCGAACCGGAACTGCCCCCACAGAAGTATGTAACTCATTGGTTGGGTAGCCCGTAGGTTCCAAATATGGATTCCCCCGTTCAGTCGCGTGGAGCGTACGGCCACGGTGGAGACGTCCCTTCATTTCACGAGTGTCTTGATAGCTTGTGGCGACTGCTCTAGATTTAGGATGCATACTTGAGAAGCCGTCCCTTGCCTCTCCCCTTGGGAGATGAGAACCAACTTTCCTCTTGCCGCGAGATCCAAGACATTCCTCTCACCGAGCACTCCTTCCAGCAGTGTATTTCGCCTGCCTGCGGCGCAACTTACGGTATCGACGAGGTTCTGGTCGGTTGCCCAAAGTGCGGCGAACTGCTGGATGTAAACTACGACTGGGACCGGTTGCCCGTCCCGCCATCGCTTTCCTGGTTCGAGGGCAAGTGGGGCCGGCGGAACGATCCGCATTGCTTTAGCGGCGTGTGGCGGTTCCATGAGTTGCTGCCTTTCGCGCCCGTCGGGCAGTGCGTGACCGTGGGCGAAGGCCAGACGCTGTTGTTGCCCTCCGATGGAGTGGCTCCGTACGTCGGTCTCAACCCTGGCCGGCTCTTCCTCCAGTACGAGGGGATGAATCCCTCGGGGAGTTTCAAGGACAACGGCATGTCGGCCGCGTTTACGCACGCCCGGGCGGTCGGAGCGGGCCGGGCGGCCTGCGCGTCGACCGGCAATACCAGTGCCTCGCTGGCCCTCTACTGCTCCGTCACGCGGCTGATGAAGGCGGTGATCTTCGTCGGCTCGGGGAAGATCGCCTATGGCAAGCTTTCCCAGGCCCTGGACTACGGGGCCCTCACGGTCCAGATCGCCGGCGATTTCGACGACGCCATGGCCCGGGTCAAGGAGGTCTGCAAGGAACTGGGCATTTACCTGGTGAACAGTGTCAATCCCTTCCGCCTGGAAGGCCAGAAGACGATCATGTACCGGGTGCTGGAAGCCCTCCGCTGGGAAATGCCCGACTGGATCGTGGTTCCCGGCGGTAACTTGGGCAATTCTAGCGCTTTCGGCAAGGCATTCGGGGAGTTGCTCAAGCTGGGACTGATCCCCCGCGTGCCGCGGCTAGCGATCATCAACGCGGTCGGCGCCAACACCTTGCACCAGCTCGTCGGGCGGCGCGGCCTCTGCTGGAACGGCGGCAAGCCCGAGCTGCGCTCTGCGGCCCGCTACTACGAGGAGATGGATGCGGCCAAACGCAGGGCGTCGACCATCGCCAGCGCCATCGAGATCAACCGGCCGGTGAACCTCACCAAGTGCCTCCGCGCGTTGGAGATTTGCAACGGGGTCGTCCGCGAGGTGAGCGACCAGGAGATGCTCGACGCCAAGGCCAAAGTCGGCGCCGGCGGACTGGGCTGCGAGCCAGCCAGTGCCGCCAGCGTCGCCGGCACGAAGCTCCTGGTCTCCGAAGGCGTGATCGGCCCCGACCAGCGGGTCGTTTGCATCCTCACCGGCCACCAGCTTAAGGACCCCGACGCCACGGTCGCCTACCACACGACCGACCAGGACCTGTTCAACAAAGTCCTCGGCAGCCGCGGCGTCCGCCGCGCCGCCTTCGCCAACCGGGCCGTCGCCGTGCCCAACGATCTCAAGGAGATAATCAAGGCGATCCAGCTCTACAGTTAGAAGGAGTTAGAAGTTAGGAGTTAGAAGTTAGGAGTTAGAGGTTAGGGAGTTACGAATTCTCAACGGCTGCCGCTCCCCCATTCTAACTCCTAACTTCTAACTCCTAACTCCTGTCAATGCCATGAATCCCATCCGCATTGCGATCCACGGAGCGGCCGGCCGCATGGGCCAGCGGCTGGTGGCCTTGGCCTCGGTCGATCCCGAGCTGCAAGTGGTCGCGGCCATCGACGCCGCCGGTCACCCGCGGCTGGGCGAAGACGCCGGAATCGTGGCCGGCGTCCGGCCGCTGGCGGTGCCGCTGAGCTGCATGCTCGAGGCGGAAGCCGACGTGATCGTCGATTTCTCCACGGCCCAGGCGGTCAATGGAATCCTCGACGCGGCGGTGGCCGGGCGGGTCCCGCTGGTCTTGGCCACGACGGGACTGGACGACCGGCAGGCGGCCAAGGTCCGCGCGGCGGCCTCGTCGATCCCGCTGCTCTGGGCGCCCAGCATGAGCCTGGCGGTGAACCTGACGATGAAGATGGCCGAGTTGGCCGCCCGGGCGCTTAAGGACCGGGACGCCGACGTGGAGATCCTCGAACGGCATCACCGCTTCAAGGAGGACTCGCCTAGCGGCACGGCGCTCCGGTTCGGCCAAATCATCGCCGGCGCCATGGGCCAATCCGCACACCAGTACGGCCGCCAAGGCCGCACGGGAAAGCGGCCGCACGGGGAGATCGGCTACCACGCGATTCGCGCCGGAGACAATCCCGGCGAGCATACGGTGGTCTTCGGACTCTTGGGCGAGACCATCGAGCTTACCGTCAAGGCCACCAATCGCGACTGCTACGCCGCAGGCGCCTCTTGGCCGCGAAGTTCCTCGTCGGCAAGCCTGCCGGCCTCTACGGCATGAACAACGTTCTTGGGCTTTGATGGTAGGGTGGGACAAGGCCGCCGTGGTGGCCGCCGGCCCACCAGGAGCCTACGATAGCTCCTCGTCGTCCGACTCGAACTGGGAGAAGAAGGCGGCGTCCACGTCGTAGGTCACGCGCGGCACGAGCCCCAGCTCCAAACTCTTGAACAAATCCACAAGTCTTTGCCCGTCCACCAATTCGATTGGCGCGGCTCCATCCCCACTGTCCCGACGTACTTCTTGCACTGGAACAACTGCAAGCGGATGCATCGCATTTGCTGCACCACAAAGCGGAACTGGTGGGCCGGCATCGCTGACGCGAGCTTGTCCCACCCTACTGCGAGACGTTCACCCACAGGCCCTGCTTTCTCCAAGGCTCGAACCCCGTCTCCGCATAGATCCTTCGGGCAGGCGAGTTGGCCTCGTCCACGATCAGCAACAGGCGTCGGCGTCCGGCCAGGCGTGCAAGCCATTGGGCATGGCGGACGATCTGCAATCCCCAGCGATTCCCCCGCGCCGCCGGCGTCACTCCGACGTAGGCCAGCTCCAGGTCCTGATTCCGCGGATGATCGGCCAGCAACAGGCAGCCCACGTCTTCTCCCGCTCGCTCGGCGATCAGCCAGCGACCCGGATCGAATTGGCCCAAGTGGCGATAATCGGCCAGCGTGTCCTCCACCGAGCGGAGCGCTGTCAAGTCCGGGCAATCCAGGGTCTGCTGGCAGGTCGCTTCCATGACCTTCACCAGCCGCTGATGGTTCTCGGTCGTATAGGGTTCCAACGTCAGGGAGCATTGCGGAGGCAGCCGGGGGAACTGCGACTCGGGGGCCGCCAACGAGAGGAAGCGGGCCAGATACTCAAACCCGGTCCGGCCAAGCAGGGTCCTTTCGCGCTGCGTCTCGTCCTCGACGAACAGGCAGCGCAGGCGGGCGCCCTCGGCGGCCAATCGCTGGACGGCGGCCGCAAGCAGCGATTGCGCCGTTTCCGGGGGCTCGTCGCCCAGCGTGCCCGGAAGCCCGGCGACGCCCAACCGTCCGGCCCGGGACTGGAAAAAAACCGCGCCCACAAGCTGCTGCCCGCGATACGCGCCCAAGAGGTTTCCCGCGGCAAGATCTCCGCAGCCGAGGTCCGCCAGCATCGTCGGTAGCCGCATCGCCCGCCCCTCGAGGACCGCCTGGGCCAACAACAGGCTTAGGGCCTGATCCTTGTCGCCCGGGGCCAGCGGCTTGACGACCGGCGGGATGATTCCGCTGTCCAATGGTAGTTGCCTTTAGGGTCGTAGGGTGGGACCAGGCCGCCGTGGCGGCCGCCGGCCCACCAGGAACCGGCGGAATTGGTGGGCCGGCGCTCGCTTGCGCGAGCTTGTCCCACCCTACCCCGGACCGGGCCTACAGCGCGTCCTCGTTGCACTCGCCGGTGCGGATGCGGACGATCTGCGTCAGCTCGGCGACGAAGATCTTGCCGTCGCCCACCTGGCCCGTCTGCGCCGAGCGGACGATGGTATCGACCACGCCCTGGACGTCCTTTTCGGGCACCACGACTTCGATCTTGATCTTGGGCACGAAGTCGACCGTGTACTCCGTCCCGCGGTACATTTCCGTGTGCCCCTTCTGCCGGCCGAAGCCGCGGACCTCGGTCACGGTCATGCCGCGGATGCCCTGCACAGAGAGCGCGTTCTTGACGTCTTCCAACTTGAAATGACGGATAATCGCTTCGACCTTTTTCATCACAGGTCTCCCTTGGAGCAGTCAGCTATCAGCGATCAGCTTTCAGCGGTCAGCCGAAATGCTACCGCGTGGCCTGGTGTTCAGGCAAGCCGCCCTACGTAAACGAATCACGGAATCCAAGGCTGGTAGCTGAAAGCTGACGGCTGACAGCTACCGAGCCCTGGCGAGGCACCTTCTCAGAGGAAAATGTAGCCCTCTTCGCCGTGCTGGCTGAGATCCAGCCCTTGCACCTCTTCGGCCGGCGCGATGCGCAGACCCATCGTGGCGTCGAGCACCTTGAGGATGATGAAGGTGGCCATGATCGCCAGGCCCCAGGTAATCGCGGTGGCGAGGAGCTGGGCCGGCAGCCGTGTGCCGCCTTCCAAGAGGCCTAGTAGCTTACCGTCGGTGAACGCGCCGGTGGCCCGGGTGGCGAAGATGCCGGTCAGTATTGCGCCCAGCGTTCCGCCCACGCCGTGGACCCCGAAGACGTCCAGGCTATCGTCATAGCCGAACTTCGCCTTCAGGGCAGTGCAAGCCGTGTAGCAGACCACGCCCACGGCGATGCCCATCAGGATTGCCGGCATCGGCGTGACGAAGCCGGAGGCCGGCGTAATGCAAACCAAGCCGGCCACCACGCCCGAGCAGGCGCCCAGGATCGTGGGCTTGCCGCGGAAGATCCATTCCATGGCCGCCCAGGTCATACCGCCGGCGGCGGCCGCCAGGTGGGTGGCGGCGAAAGCGCTGGCCGCCAGGCCGCCGGCGCCCAGAGCGCTGCCGGCGTTGAAACCGAACCAGCCCACCCAGAGCAAGGCGGCGCCGATGGCCGTGTAGGTAAGGTTGTGCGGCGGCATGGCTTCGCTGCCGTAACCGAGCCGCTTGCCCAGCACCAGGGCGCAGATCAGAGCCGAGACGCCGGAGCTGATGTGGACCACCGTCCCGCCGGCGAAATCCAGGGCCCCGCCCAGCAACCCATGAGGGCTGCCGTAGGCGAGGATGCCGTTGCCCCAAACCCAGTGACACAAGGGACAGTAGACAAACGTGCCCCAAATAATCATGAAAACCACCATCGCGCTAAACTTCATCCGCTCGGCGAAGGCCCCGCAGATCAGCGCGGGGGTAATCACGAAGAACATGCCCTGGAAGAGCATGTGGGTCAGGCGGTTGATGTGCAGGCCGGTTTTTTCGGGAAAGACCGGGATGTACGAATGCGCGGGAGTGGTGCCGGTAGCCTCCACCCACTCCGCCTTGACCCCGTTCATGAAGAGATGGTCCGTCGTTCCGAACCAGGCCGGCGCCTTGTCGGGGTCGTCCAACGATCCACCGAAGCCAATGGTATAGCCGTAGAGTGCCCAGATGACCGACAGCAGGCACATCAGAAAAACACACTGCATCATCACGCTCAGCACGTTCTTCTTGCGGACCAGTCCGCAATAGAACAGGGCCAGCCCCGGCCCGGTCATCATCAGCACCAGGGCGGAGCTGGTCAGCACCCAAGCGTTGTCGCCCGTATCGAGTTTCTCCGCCGTCGCCGCCGGGGTGGGCTGCGCTGGCGCCGCAGCGGGGCCCAAAGCAGGTCCAGCCGAAGACGACACATCCCCCGGGGAAGAGGCGGTCTTGGCCTCGGACGAGGGCGACGGGTCCGCGGCCAACGCCGAACGACCCAAGAAAATCGCCACCAGCAGTAGGTAGAGACCTACCTTCAACGACATCGCTCTGGATGCAATCATGCTCCGCACCTTCGTTAGGGGATTTACGAAACGACACGCCACGCGTCATGGCCCGGCCGGCACAGGCCAGCCTCACCACTGGGCAACCGAAGGTGGCGGGTGTCCACAGGTTTGCCGCCAGGCATTGCAAGCAGCATACCAAGGGCCCGAAGACGACAGGGATTATCCGCCAAAAATACTTATCCCTACAGTATTTACGCGCGAAGTCTACCCCCGCGACTCATACCGGGCAGTGGGCAAAACGCCCGTCAAGATGCACGGTTTACGTGCAGCGATTGAGAGCAAAACAGGCACTGACCGCCAAAAAAGCAACCACTTAGATAGATATGCGTTCCGTCAACTGGAGGGGGTGTTCGGCCAGGGAACGTCTGCCACTCCGGCCTGCTGGTTGGCGACTCGGGCGAGCACGAAGAGCAGGTCGCCCAGCCGATTCAGGTAGCTCAGCAGCACCAGCGAGATCGGCTCTTGGCTGGAGCGAACGAGCCTTACCAGCCGCCGTTCCGCCCGGCGGCAAACGGCCCTTGCCAACTGTAGAAGAGCGGCCGCCCGGACGCCGGCCGGCAGGATGAAGCTTCTTAGCGGCGGAAGCGATTCCACCCAGCGGTCGATCTCCGCCTCCAACGCCTGGACGTGCTGCGGACCGATGGTCCGCGTTCTCTTGGCCAGCGGATCTACGCTGCTCAGCTCGGCCCCCACCTCGAAAAGTTCGGCCTGGACCCGGACCAGCAGTTCCAGGAGTTCCGAGGCCAACGGTTCCGCTCGGACCAACCCCAGCACCGCATTCAATTCATCCACCGTGCCATAAGTTTCGATTCGCGCGGCGTCTTTGCCCAGCCTCGGCCCGCCGAACAGCCCCGTTTCCCCGAGATCCCCCGTGCGAGTATAGATTTTCATCGAGACCTCCTCCCGGCTACTCGATGCCCAGATCCTTTTCGATGCTCCGTCCCGCGTTGCTGAAGCTAAAGGGCTCTGGATGATCGGCGGGGGGGCGCATTTGTCGCATCATGGATCTCATTTCGTCCTGCTGGTCGGGCTCCTTCTTGGCGTCCACGCTAGCGCAGCCCGATAGCGCCAGACACGCGCCCAGGATGGCGGCCCAAGGGCGGCCGGGCGGAAACCCCTGCAGGAACTTGGAAAGCAGACGCAACATGCAACGAGAAGTTTTCTGCCTGAAGAGACAGAGAATTGCGGGCGGAGTTTCCCAAATCGGCCCGCCCGCGTCCAGGCCAGTTGCCAGGACCCCCTGGAGGTTGTAAGTTTCTCGATTGGGCATTGCAGGGACCTCGCGATATAAGGCACGTTTCACGCACCATCCCCTCGCGCAGATTATTCACGGCCCCACACAAGCCCGAAGCGCAAGCGAGGGAAGCACAACAACTTACCCCCGCTCGCGCCTCGGGCTAGCGGCTGTGTTGTACTTCGCGTACGCTGCAAGTAGTGGGCCCTGCCGGGATTAGGTGCGTCATTGCAAAGGGGACGTACGCCATCCGCCAACGAAGTGTTGCTAACATGCCGCTTCGCCTCCTCGCCTTGCTTTGGGCCTCGCCCTACACGCTCCTCGGCCTGCTTCTTGGCGGCCTCGGCCTTTCGACGGGTGGCCGTGCCCGCATTCGTGGCCGCGTGATCGAGTTCTACGGCGGCGGCGTGAAGTGGCTCTTGCAGCAATTCTTTTCCGGCAAGGGCGCGATGGCGTTCACTCTGGGCCACACAGTCCTTGGGCAAACCGGCGCCTCCCTGGACGTTGCGCGCGACCATGAGATGGTTCACGTTTGCCAGTTCGAGCGATGGGGGCCGCTGATGGGGCCTGCCTACCTGGGTTGCTCGTTAGCACTATGGCTGATGGGCCGCAGGCCCTACCGCGACAATCCGTTTGAGCGGCAGGCATTCGAGCAAGGGGACGGAGAAGCAACCCGCCTCCGCGGGCCCTTCAAGTAGCGGCTAGTTTCATGCGCGGAGCCTCGGGTCCATAGCGTCGCGCAGCGCGTTGCCGACGAGGTTGAAGAGGGTGACGGTGATGAAGATCGCCAGCGACGGGGCCACGACCAGCCACCAATAGTGATAGTTGCTGTTGGCGACGTTCAACAGGTTGCCCCAGCTCGGGGCGGGCGGGCGGACGCTGAAGCCCAACAGGCCCAGGCCGGCCTCGGTGACGATCGCGTCGGCAATGCCGAAGGGAACCGCCACCAAGGCGGGCGCCAGGGCATTGGGCAGCACGTGGCGGAAGATGATCCGCGCGTGCGAGGCCCCCAGGGCCCGCGCCGCCGCGACGTAGTCGATCACCCGCTGCTTGAGCACCTCGCCGCGGATCAGCCGGGCGATCGTCGGCCAGCCGGTCAGACCGATGACCACCATGATGATGTAGATGCTCGGCCCGATCATGGCCACCAGGATCAGGATCAGGAAGAAGGCGGGGAACAACAGCACCACCTCGATGACCCGCGAGATGAGCATGTCGGCCAGGCCGCCGAAATAGCCGGCCACCGCGCCCACGGCCAGCCCCACGGCCACGTAGATGCCCACGGCGATGAAACCCACCGTGAGCGAGACCCGCGAGCCGTAGAGCATCTCGACCAGCACGTCGCGGCCCGTGTTGTCGGTGCCCAGGAGGTGGACGAAACCGTCGGTGGCCGACTTCCGCCGGGCCGCCGGCTTGGCATACAGCGGCGGCTGGAAGATCGCGTCCAGGTCCTGCTGCGTCGGCCCGAAGGGGATGGGCGGGTAGAGGGCCCGGGCCTTGGACCCCCGGCGAACCTGCTCCTCGGCGAAGGATCTCATGCCGTAGCTGTTGGCGGGCCGCCGCGGACCGCTGGCGGCATAAGCCACCGCGGCGACGATCACCACATAGAGCAGCCCCGCCCAGAGGATCCGCAAGCGGCCGGGGACGCCGCCGCGCTTCAATCCCAGGTTCAGCCCCGCCGCCGCGATCAGCCAGGGAAAGAAGCCCAGCATGGCCATGTTGAACACGAAGTCGACCGTCTCTTCGGGGTTGAAGATCGCGCGGAACCAGGGATAGAGCGTCTGATGGCCGTCGTAAAAGACCAAGGGCTGGTTGGAGGCGATCAGCGGGGCGAAAGTCGCCAGCAAGAACAGCGGGGCGAGCACCACGAGGGCCGCCAGGGCGAAGCGGTTCCTGCGGAACTGCCGCCAGACGATGTCCAGGTAGGCCTCGTGTTGGCTCATGGTTCCTTGTCGTACTCGTCACGCTCCGCGTGACGAAACCCCATCACGCGGAGCGTGATGAGTACATTTGTGGTTGTGTTCATGTCATTGCTGCGCGGTGCCGAAGCTGATCCGCGGATCGACCAGCACGTACAACAGGTCGGTCAACAACAGGCTCACCAGCACGACGATCGCGTCGAGGTAGGTGATGGCCATCAGCGTGGGAATGTCTTTCTGGAGGATCGACTGCCAGCTCAAGTAGCCCATCCCCGGGATGCCGAAGATCGACTCCACCAGCACGCTGCCGCCGAGCATCGCCGGCAGGAAGCTGGCAAAGAGCGTGATCACGGGGATCATCGAGTTCCGCAGGGCGTGCTTGAGGATCACCTTGGACTCGGCCAGCCCTTTGGCCCGGGCCGTGCGGATGTAGTCCTGGCCGAGCACGTCCAGGAGGCTGCTGCGGGCGTACATCGCCATCCCGGCCAGGCTGAACAGGGCCAGGCAGACCACCGGCAGCGTGATGTGCCAGAGGTAGTCCAGGGCGTAACGGGGGAAGTCGTAGCCCACGGCCGCTTCGGCGTGCAGCCCGGTCATGGGGAAGATCCGCAGGTAGTCGCCGTAGCAGAAGAAGACCAGAAACAGCATCCCCGCCACGAAGGCCGGGATCGAGTAGAGCAGGAACAACCCCAGCGAGATCGCGCGGTCGATCCACCGCCCGCGGCCCACCGCGCAGAGGATTCCCAGCGGCACGGCGACCAGGTAGATCAGCGCCTCCGACAAGAGCATGATCGGGGCCGAGACCAGCATTGCGTTCCAGATCCGGCCGGCCACCGGCTCCCGGGTCCGCAGGGCCGAGCGGCCGAAGTGGAAGGTGGCCAGGCGGACCAGGAGGTGGGCGTACTGCGTGTCGGCGACGATGTACCAACTCTTGCGCCAGAACCCCGGCTGGTAGCGGTCGCGGCGGTAGCGGAAGTGCAAGAGCCAGTTGTCGGCCACTTGGGCGACCTCGGCCGGCGAGGCGTCGTCGGCCACGTCCATCGTCAGCGGCCGGCCCACGTAGCCGGCCAGCACGGTCGAGGCCACGACCCGCTCTTGGAGCGTGCGGGCGTGGAGCAGCTTTTCCAGGAAGAACCGCATGTCGGCCTGCTGGAAAGGCTCGAACCGCGCGGCGTCGAAAAACTCCATGCGGCGGTACATCTCGGCCCGGGACGGCGCGTCGAGCATGGCCGCGAAACGCTCTTCGAGCGCCCGCTGCCGCTGGGAAGAGAGAGGTGAATAGCTGTAGGGAACGCCCTCTGTGGCGTTCCGAGCGTCCAAGGAAACGTTGTCTTGTGCCGCGGAACGCCGCGCAGCGCGTTCCCTACAGGCCCACCAGCGGCTCCAGACGGCCGTGATCTCCTCCGTGTGGGCCTCGGACGGGTTGCGGGAGTAGGCGTACTTCACCGAGTCGGGGACCATGTGGTTCAGGGCGTGGATCGCGCCGATGGTCTCTTCGCGGCTCCCCTCTCCCTCCGGGAGAGGGTTAGGGTGAGGGGAACCAGGAGCAGACTTGGCCAAAGCGAGGTTTTCTTGGCTCCCCCTCACCCCGACTCTCTCCCGGAGGGAGAGGGGGACTTCTGACAGGCTCTCGATGGCCGGCACGACGCCCTGCTGTCCCAGGTCGTCCAGATAGAGCCCGACGGCCATCTGGACGGCGTGGGCCAGCTCCGCGCGTTTCTGCGGATCGTCGAAGTCGCGATTCGAAGTCGGGGATCTGGAGCGATCGCAGGAAGCGGAGCCGCGCGTCGGCCCGGGGCTCGTGAGGCCGGCGGGCGAGGGCCTCCAGTTCTTCGCCGATTTGTTTCTCGTCGAGACCCAGGTAGCGCGAGGCGACGCGGACCGCCGGGCCGAAGTCGCGGAAATAGTCGAAGTTCAGCAGCAGCGGCTTATCCAGCATCAGGTCCTGCTTCTGGATCAGGTAGGCCTCGCGGTTCTGCCCCGACTGTTTGGCCATGCCCGCCGGACCGAGCTGCGCCCGCAAGGGATCGCCGGGGGCCTTCTGCATAATCAGGAAGGAGACGATCGTCACGCCCAACAGCGTGGGGATCATGATCAGCAGGCGTCGCAGGATGTAGGTCCACATAGTCAGTGGTTAGTGGTCAGTGGCTAGTGGTCAGTGGTTGGTGGCTAGTGGTCTGACCACTAGCCACTGACCACTAGCCACTCTCTCATGGTTTGGCCAGCGACCGCCACTCGGGAATGTTGATGCAGGGCGTGATGCGGTAAAATCGCACGTTGTCCAGCCGCGCGTTATAGCCGGAGGTGGCGTCCTCGGCGAAGAGGAACGTGTAGGGCTGATCTTCGTAGATCAGCCGGTCGATCTCGTGGTACAGCGGGATCTGCCGCTTCTCGTCGAGGGTCGCGCGGAGCTGGTCGATCAGCGCGTCGACCCGGCGGTTGCGGTAGCCGACGAAGTTCGAGCTGTAGGGCTCATCGGCCTGGCTGCCGTGCCAGATCTGGAACGGGTCTTCTTTCCAGACGCTGCCCCAGCCCAACATGCAGGCCTGGAACTCGCGGTTGTTCAGCCGCTGGAGCATCAGGGCCCACTTGGTCGGCGAGATGATCGCCTCGACGCCGATCTTCCGCCAGCTCTCCTTGACGATCTCCGCCACGGTGCTGAAGCTGGGCGCGTCGGCGTAGATCATCAGGTCGAAGCGGGCGGGGACGAGCGTGCCGCCGATCTGCTTTTCCAACAAGCCCTTGTGGCTCAGGTCCTTCCAGCCGGCCTCGGCCAGCAGTCGCCGTGACTGCTCCAGGTCGTAGGCCAGCGGCTTGATCTGCGGGTTGAAGATGCTCGTGCCCGGCGTAAAAGGGCCGGGGTGGGGAATCGCCAGGCCCTGGAAGACCTCATCGATGATCTTTCGCAGGGGAACGGCGTGCGCCAACGCCTGGCGGAACCGCAGGTCCCGGAAGGGTTCCTTCCGCAGATTGTAGCCGATGTAGCGGAAGCCCGGGTCGAAAAACTCGACCAGCTTCACCGTGCCCTTCTCGTGGCCCGGCCAGGGACGCGGCGCCGCCTGGAACTGGAGCCAGCGTCCGCCGTCGCCGCGGTCGACCCGGACCATCCGGCCGGGAATCACGCTGGGCGAGTCCTTCTTCTGCACGTAGAGGTCCTTCTCCGGGATCGCCGCGTAGTCCAGATCGTTTTGCAGCAGCATCTCCACCGAAGTGTTGGGATTGGGGATGCACTTGAAGACCTCGCGGGAAAAGGGATAGGGCTTGCCCCAATACCTCGGGTTGCGGACCAGCACCAACTGTTGGTTGCGGGTCCACTGCTGGAACATCAGCGGGCCCGTGCCGCACATCTTCGTATTGGCCCAGTGCTGGTTGAAGCCGTCGGCAAACTCCTTGAGCGAGTAGTTCAGGGCGATCGGCTCGCCCTGTTCGTCCACTGAGAAGACGTGCCGGGGAATGATCCAAACCGCCAGCGTACACTCGGTGGCGTTCAGGTAGGGCTGCGTCCAGCGGATCTTGACCGTGTACTTGTCGACGATCGTGACCTGGATCTTCTGCCGTTTGGCGGGGTCCTTGGCCTGGGCGTCTTCGTAGAAGCTGCGCAGTTCGGCCGCCTGCACGGCCGGGTTGAGGATGCAGTCGAAGGTGAACTTCACGTCCAGGGCGGTGAACTCGGTCTCCGGCAGCATCCGCCCGTCGGGCAACCGCATGGGGTGCCAATAGACGCCCTTGCGAAGATGGATCGTATACTCCAGCTTCTTCTCGTCGAACTGCCAATCGGTCGCCAGGTAGCCGACCCACTTGTCGGGATTGGCGAAGTCGCGGTTGGCCAGGGGCTCGTAGACGTCCTGGTAGAAGGCCGTGCTGACTTCGTCGTTGCCGGTGATCGGGCTGAGCGTATCCGGGTCGTTGCTGTAGTAGCGGCGGAGCGTGTCGCCGCCGCCAGGCTCGGAACCCGTCGACCGGCGCGCCGTCGCCGAGACCATCGCCACACCCACCGCCAAGCCCGCAACGACCACCGCCGCCGGCACCAGGATCATCCAAAGGGTTCGCGGGTTCATGGGATGATTAAAGATAACGCTTATCCAGTTGACTCAAGTGATTGGTAAGTCCACGTCGCGTAGCGACGACGCGACGGTAGCCGTGGGTTTTAACCCACGGAACGTATGGCCCCCCACCTTCCGTTCGTCGCGTAGCGACGATTGACATGGCCGGGTTGCCCGATCGCACGCGGCTTGTTTTCAGCCGTCGCTACGCGACGGGGGGCAATCCACGGCATCCAATCCGTGGGTTAAAACCCACGGCTACCATCAGCACGTCGCTACGCGACGAACTTGAGTCAATTGGACAACCATTTTCTCCTTTCTTCTTTCGGGCTTTCGTCCTTTCGACTTTTCGTGATTGTCTTCTCTCCTTGCTATGCTATCTGGAACTATCAGCTCTTGGCTACGGCTTGCACCTTCGCCGCGACCAGCTTGCGGAGCACTTTGTAATCGGTCTTGCCCGTGCCGAGGACGGGGATCGCATCGAGGCGGACGACCTCGTCCAACCGCATCACGCCGCGCAATCCGGCCTCGGCCAGAATCGCGTTAGCCTGGCGAAGCGAAAGGTCCTCGGTGGTGAAAAGCACGATCGTGCGACCCTCGGGCGTCTCCACCCCTTCCACCGCTACCCGGGGCCCGCTGTCCGTGGGCGGATAGAGCTGCGCCAGCGGCTCCTCCAAGGCCGGCAGGGAGACCATCTCGCCGCCCACCTTGAGGAACCGCTTCAGCCGCCCGCGGAAATGGATGAAACGCTCCTCGTCCAACTCCACCAGGTCGCCGGTGACGTACCATCGCTTGCCGTCCAGCTCGACAAACGGCTCCGGCCCGTCGTAAGCCAGGTAGCCGTGGAAGACCGACGGGCCGTGGACCAGCAGCATCCCGGTGGTGTTCGGCGGCAGCTTCCGCTTCGATTCGGGATCGACCACCAGGACCTCGACGCCCTCCACCGGCAGACCCACCGTGCCCGGCTTGTTGTGCCCAAGCCGGTTGCCGGAGACCACCGGCGAGCACTCGGTGATCCCGTAGCCCTCGAGGATCGTCGCCTGCGGGGCCAATTGGCGGGCCTTGTCGAAAACGGCTTGCGGACACTTCTCCGCCCCGGTGACGATGATCCGCAGCCAGCGGAGGTCGTCGCCGGTGGCCACCCCCAGCATGTAGCCCAGGAAGGTGGGCGTGCTGAAGACCAGTGAGGCCCGGTAGCGGGCCGCCGTATGGACCAGCTCCCGCGCGGCCGTGGGGTCCGGGTGATGGACCGCGCGGACCCCCATCAATAGCGGCAGCACCACGTTCCCCGTCATGCCGAAACTGTGAAACGGCGGCAGAAAGGCCAAGAGCGTGTCCTTGCGGGTCGCTTCCAGCACGGCCACGCCCGCGCGGACGTTGGTAATCAGGTTGCGATGGCTCAAAGGCACGGCCTTGGGCTGGCTCTCCGAGCCGGAAGTGAAGAGCACCACCGCCGGGTCGCCGGCGTCCACGCGCGGCAGACTGGCAAGCTGCCGCCGGGGCAGCAGGTATGTCCCCAGCAGCGCCGCGGCGGCCTCCAGCTTGCCGATCTGCGACTTCAGGTCTTCCAGGAAGAGATACTCGGCCCCCTGGATCTGGATCCCCAAGCGATCGACCAGCTTCCGCGAGGTGAGCACGTAGCGAATGTCGAGTTTCTCCACCGCGTGCGCCAGGTTGGCCGGACCGGTGGTCCAGTTCATCATCGCCGGCAGCTTGCCTTCCAGGTGCAAAGCGAGGAAAACGAGGTCGGCCGCCACCGAGGCCGGCAACATCAGGCCCACGTTGTGGCCGGGAAGGCGGCCCAATCGCTTGCCCAGCAGCCGTGCGCCGACCAGCAGCTTGCGATAGCTCAGGGCGCCGGAGAGATCGTCGGCCACGACCACGTCGTCGGGATGGAGGAGGAACCGCCGCACAAAGGCCTCGGCGATGGTCTCGGCCAGGACCTCGACGCCCGTGGTGCTCGGCGGCCGGCGCCAGGCTTCCGGGACCGGGGCCAATTCGCTTTCCGCACGGTCGGCCTGCCCGGCGGCCAGGGCCCACATCTCGCCCAGGGTCTCCGCCACGCGATCGGAGCGGAAGCCGAAGCGGTCCTCGATCTCCAGCGCCACGTCCATGCGGTCGAGGCTGTCCAGCCCGATCTGGTCCAACGCGACCTGCGGCTGCTTCTCGGCCTCGCCGAGCGGGCGTCGGAGATGCTCCTCGATCATCTCGTTGACGGCCGCGATTGTCGCCGGCCCGATCGACTCCACGTCGATCTGCCCGCCGCCGCCGATCGCCGGAAACTCGAAGGTTCGACGTCCGAAGAGGAAATGGTAGGGCACGTAGACGGGCGTCTCCGGTCCGCCCTCGTTGTACCAGTTCTCCAAGTGGCGATTGAGCTTGTCGCGGGTCAGGCCGGGGAGATCCTTGGGATCGACCCGCTGGACGGTGATCGTCACTTCCCGCCGGGGCGTGAACCATAGCAGGTTGGCCAACAGCCAGCCCAGGCCACGCAGCAGGCAGCGTCCCAGCTCGGGCGACTTGCCCGTCTGGGCGTTGCTGAAGAAGCTGCCCCAGAGACCCCGGGTGCGGACTAGAACGAGGTTCACCTGTGGACAGCGTTCCAGGATCTCGGCCACCGCTCGCGACGCGCCCACCACCTCCCGACCGTTTCGCTGCGTCCGACCGGAGGGGTAGATGAGGAAGCTCTCACCCCGACCGAGACCGGCCACGATGGAGTCGATCATCGCCAGCGTCTGCTCCCGGGCCCCGCGGCTTTGCTCGGCCAGGTCGGGTACCTCAAGGGCCTGGACAAACCGCATGAAGGGGTAGAGGATCGGGTTGCGGTACATTGACTCGGTCACCGTCGGCCGGACCCGTCCGCCCGAGCAGACGAAGCACATCACCAGCGGCGGGTCGATATAGCCCGGATGGTTGGGCATTACCAGGGTTGGGCCTTGGAGACCATCCAGTTTATCTAGTCCAACCACCTTAACCCGATATCGTAGCCGCAGCAAACGCCGGCCGAACCACCAGAAGAGCGATTGTAGAATCCGCAGCATGGGAAAGCGCCTTGCTCCCTCTCCCTCCGGGAGAGGGTTGGGGTGAGGGGAATCTACGATGGACGAACCGTTTTTGGCCCGACAAGGCCGGCGTAGCCGCCGGGTTTAACCGCCTAGAACCATTTTATACTACTCTCTGCGGACGGCGCCCCTGCGGACAACCGCCGGCCTCCGGATCGTGGGCGTGGGAGCGAGGGAGAAGTAACTTCTGTACGTCAGGCTTTCCAGCCTGACTAAACCGGGGGCGAGTCAGGCTGGAAAGCCTGACGTACACGGGCGGAGTCTGATCCTATGGCGGGTGGTTGATTCGTTTCGGTCACGTTCCCGGCTTCGTTCCGCGTCGGGGCTTTGCGCCTTTGCCCCAACGGGGCAGCCGTTCGCCCAGCCCTGGGCAACGCCCAGGGTACGGGGCCATTCTCTGGAGGTTTCCGGCCCAACGGGCCAATCGTTCGCCCCGACGAACGGTTGGCCCGTTGGGCCGGTACGACAGCCGTTCGGTCACCGACTTCCCTGGGCGTTGCCCAGGGCTGGGCGAGCGGCTGGGCCTTCGGCCCGTCGGAAGTCACAGCCTGCCGTGATTATTCGAGGCACATGGTAACGACAAGGTAGCTTCCGGGATTTCTCTTGGCGAAATCCTCGATTGTCATCCCGAACTTGACGCTTGGTGGCTGATCCCCTTCGGCGTACACGACGCGTGCCTCGCCTCGGCCAACTCGTCCCGTGAGAAGTGTGTGCTGAGCGGTCGATTTAACTTTGTGGGGGTGCGACCATCCACCATCCCCGAAGGCCAAGGTTTCTCCGACGCTTCCAAGCGACGTAACGCGGCCATGCGGGGTGTTAAGATCGCCGAGGGCGAAGGTGATGCGGAGGTGTTCGCCGAAACTGGTCCCCATTCGATCGGGACTCTCTCCCACGGACAGAGACTTGATTCTGGTAGCCTTTCCGTTCTCTACGAGATACAGCGTTGCCCGCACGTGCGAGCCGCCGGCAAAGAACCTCCCAGATATACGGGCGATGTTCCTCGGTCGTATATCCTTATCCGTTAAAGAAGGATTGATGTTCGGCCCCAAGTATCCGAAGCACCACTGCGCAACAGGGGTGCCCAGCGGGACCTCGCACACGTCCACGGTCATGGTCCAGTAATACAGGCCTAGCAGCAGAGCAACCGCGGTAACAGCACCCATCAGTTGCTTCAAGGTGAATTGCCATCGGCCCCGCCCCTTTGACACGTCTTTTTCTCCGGCGACTTGGATAACTTTCGCCTCAGAACACCGGCTGGATCTTCTTCAGCCGCGCCTCGGTTTCCGCCATCAGGACGTCTTCGGCCGCCTCGTCCGCGGCCTCGTAGGTGACGGACAGCCGCAGGTGCGGGCCGGCGTCGTCCCAGGGGACCGTGCAGATCGAATGTTCCGCGATCAGGTACTGGCTGGCCGCTTCGGCCGTGGGAAAGACCAGGCCGCCGGCCAGGCCCTTGGGGGCCGGCGTGTAGAGAAAATAGGTCCCGCCCGGCATCTGGCAGTCGAAGCCGCAGCGCCCGAGCACGTCGACCAGCTTCACCAGGCGGCGATGATACTTTTCACGGGTGCGGCGGGGGATCTCCGCGTCGTCCAGGGCCGTGATGGCCGCCTTCTGGATGGCGATGAACTGGCCCGAGTCGCTGTTGTCCTTCACGTCGGCCAAGGCGCGGACGATCCGCTCGTTGCCGCAGACCCAGCCCAGCCGCCAGCCGATCATGTTCCAGCCCTTGGAGAGGGAGTGGACCTCGACGCCCACCTCCCGCGCCCCGGGCACTTCGAGGAAGCTCAGCGGCCGGGCCTTGTAGGAGAGCGACAGGTGGGCCGCGTCCTGGACCACGATCAGCTCGTTGGCCCGGGCGAAGTCGATCACTTGCCGATAGAACTCCGGCGTGCCCACCTGGCCGGTGGGACTGTTGGGATAGTTGATCACCAGCATTTTCGCCCGGCGGCGGATCTCGGCGGGAACGCCGCCGAGGTCCGGATAGAAGTCGTTCTCCTTCACCAGCGGCAAGCGGTAGACCTCGCCGCCGTAGTATTTCGTATGCGTTCCGGCGACCGGGTAGCCGGGCACGGTCAAGAGCGTCACGTCGCCCGGATTGATAAACGCCGCCGGCAGCATCGCCAACGCCGTCTTCGAGCCGATGCAGTGGTTGATCTCCGTCGCGGCGTCCAGCGCCACGCCGAACTCCCGGGCCATGTAGCGGGCGACCGCCTCCTTGAAGGCCGGGATGCCGTTGTCGGCGTATCCCCGGTTTTCCGGCCGGTTGATCTCCTCGGCCATCCGCCGGCGAACGGCCGGGTCGGCGATGCCGTCGTTCTCCCCGATGCCGAAGTCGATCAGTTTCCGCTCGGGATGCTCGGCCAGGGCCTTCCGCTTGGCCCGCTTGATCTTCTCGAACTTGTAGATCTCCGTGCCCTTGCCATATTTGGCACCGCCGATGCGGTCGGCGAACAGCTTCTGAAAATAGGGATCGCTCATGGGAAGGATGAAGGATGAGGGATGAAGAATAAAGGGTGAGCACACCCCCTACGTTACCCTGCCCGGGGAATTTGGGCAAGCGGGGCTACCCCTCCCTTGGCGAGCGGCCCGGTAGTCCCTGCCGCAGCAGCCAGGCGATGTCGCGACGGACGAGGAGCAGGTAGACGGTCACGCCAACGAGAATCTCGACGGCCAGCAGCGCCGGGTCCGGTAGCCGCCAGACAAAGCCGAGCAAGCCGTGGCAAAGGGCGACCACCAGGCCCATCAACCCGGCGGCGGGCGCGGCGGGAAAGAGTTGGCCGAGCCAATCGCCAAAGGCGACGCCAACCGTCCGCAGTGCAAAGCTCAGATAGCAGGGGAAGACCAACAGGAGCATCGAGGCCGAGTAACCCAGCGCCACGCCCCAGAGCGGCTCTCCCATCCGGCGGCCGAGGATGAAGCCCAGGGCGAAGGACGCCGAGAGGACCAAGGCGATGGCTATCGAGGCGTAAGCCAGGCGGTCGGCGCGGCCGGCGGAAGCGAAGACGCTTCCCAGGGCGTCAAAAAAACCCTGAACCAGCAGCGCCGAGGCGAGGATTGCCAATACCGGGCCGGCAGCCGCCCACTGCCGTCCGCCCAAGACCCGCATCGCCTCCGGCGCGACGATCGCCAGCCCCACCGCCGCCGGCAGCATCGTCAAGGCAATGAAGCGGAAGAAGCCCAACAGCAGCCGGACGTAGAGCCGGTGGTCGTGGGCCGCCCGGGCAAGCGCCGGCAGCATGATGCTCGTCAAGGGCGTCAAGACGATTCCCACGGGCTTCATCATCAGGTTCCGGGCCTGACCATAGAGCCCCAGGCCTGCCGCGCCCAAGGTGTAGCCGACCAGGATCCGGTCGACGTTCCCCACCAGGTAGAACATCAGGCTGCTGAGCGTGTAATAGCCGCCGAAGCGGACCAGTCCGCCGGCGGAGCAGCGCGGGTCGCAAGAATCGTACTCGTCACGCTCCGCGTGACGCACGCCCTCACGCGGAGCGTGAGGAGTACGCACGTCCTCACGCGGAGCGTGAGGAGTACGTAGTCCCGGCCGCCAGGGCTCGACCCACCAGGCCAGCGCGGCCAGCCCGCCCAGCTCGACGTATTGCTGAGCGACCAGCGCCCAAACGCCCCAGCCGGCCAGCGCCGCGACGATGCCCGCGACGCCCCCGAGGCTCAGGGCCGCCAGCCGAATCAGGGCCAAGAGTCCCAGGCGGAGCCGCCGCTGCAAGAGCGCCTGGTGCTGCATGCCCAAGGCATTGACGATCGACGTGCCTGCCAAGGCCAGCGTTAAGGGAAGAAGCTTGTCCTTGCCGTAGAACCAGACCAACAGCGGCGCGGCCGCGGCGATCGCGGCGGCCATGGTCAAACCCAGTCCCTGGTTGATCCAGAAGAGAGACGAGACCTGCCGGTCGCTCAACTCGGCCCTTTGCACGGCCGCCACGTCGAGACCGGAGGCGACGAAGATCCGCACCAGCAGCAACAACGGCGTGACCATGCCCAAGAGCCCGAACGACTCGACCCCCAGGCGGCGAAAGAGCACGGCCAACACGGCCAGAGTGACCAGTTGCGAGGCCGCCTGGGCCGCGACCACGATCCAGGTGTTGCGCCGGAGCGAACCGGTCATTCTCCAAGCTGCACGAGGCGGTAGTGGCGCAGGGCCCCGTCCGAGTCCTGGAAACGATAGTCGGCCAGTTTCATCAGCGACTGGCCGGCAGGCGTCTTCCACTGGGCGTCGGCCAGCCGGCTGAGGGTGGAATCGAAAACAATGCCCCGGCCGTTGAGGTTCTCCACCAACAGCAGATGGGTGAACCCGGCCTCGCGGAGCGACCGGCTGAGCTGGGCCGGCTGCGTGAGCTGACGGTCGTAGGGGACCCGGCGGCGATAGACGATATCCCGGGTCACGCGGCAGTTGAAATAATAGGCGCGGATGTCCTCGCTGAGGAGCTGGTCGCCGGGGGCCAAGGTGCGATTCATCGCCGCCGCGGCCCGCCAGGTGGGCTCGTTCTCTTCCAGGTAAGCCGCGCGGGAGCGGAGACCCAGGGCCACGGACGCGCGCCCCTGGCAGCGGGCCAACGCCAAGCCGGAGGAGGCTGCCAGGACCAGGGCCAAGGTCAGCCCGGCCGCCACGCGCAGCGCCCACGGGTAGCGCCGCATCTCGATCCAGCACCAAACCACGCCCACCACCCCCAGCGGAACGATGGGCAGCAAGAAACGGACGTTCTGCCGTAGCAAGCACCAGAGGACCCAATAGACCAGGCCCACGCTCAGCAGCGTGCCCAGCCCGCGGAGCCGCCGGGCGGTCACCAGGCCGGGCAGTGCGGCCAACAACAACACGCCCAACTGGTGCGACCGGCCGCCGAATCGCTCGGGGTGCATGGTCACTTCCCAAACCCCGCTGACGAATCGCACGGGGCTATGACCCAAAGGCAGCTTCGCGTCGGGCGCCGCGGGTGGATTGCTCGGCATTGCCCCCGAGGCAACCGCGGGAAGCGTGAACGGGTAGAGCGGGTTGCCGCGATACCAGGCTGCGCAGGTACCACAGCCCTGAGATGCTGATCGCCACGATGGCGACGATCGCCGCGCCTTGGGCGATCGCGCGGCGGCGCGGCTGGCGAACGAGCGTCCAGGCGGCGGGGGCCGCCAGCGCGGCGAGAAAGAGCAGAGCGGTGTACTTGATCGACAGCGCTCCGCCGGCCGCCAATCCCGCGGCCACAAACCATCGCCGCCCGGCATCGCTGAGCACGGCCCGGCACCAGGCGGCCAGCGCGAGCGTGGTCATCGCGGCCAGCGAGAGGTCGTTGAGCGGGGCCGTCATCTGGTTCTGCACGCCCGGGATCAAGAGCACGGCTGCGCCGGCAATCCAGGCCCAGCGCCGACCCACCATCTCGGTGGCCAGGACCACGGTGGCCAGGGCCAAGAGGATTCCCAGTCCCCAGTGGACCAATTGGGCCGCCACCGGCCCATCCAATGCCAGGGCCCAAAGGTACCAGATCTCGGTCAGCAGCGGATAGGTCGAGCCGTCGCTGTCGGGCAGGAAGCGGATCGAGTGTTGCAGCAGGAAGGTCTTGGGCAGGTCGAGGTGATAGCAGAGCGCGTCGCCGGCGATGGGCGGGGCCAAGGCCGCGATCAACGTCCCCACGCCCGCCACCAGGGCCAAGGCCAGCGCGCCCCGCGAAAGCCACGCCGGCGGCGGCGTCCAAGGCGGCGCTTCGTCCGCAGCCGGCGTGGCCGCCGGGGCTAACGGCTGCGGCCCGGTTAGCCCCGGCGGCCACGCCGGCCGTGCGGCGCCGGCAGTGGCTGGCGGCGAGAACCGGGCGTCGAGCCGGGCCTCGTGACGCCGGGCAAGCCCACCAATAATTTCCCCGATTCCCCAGAAGCAGGCCGCCAGCGACAGCACGCCGATCAAGGGCGCGTAGAGGCCGCCGACCAGCCCCAGGCCGGCCAGTCCCAGCCCGCCCACAATCAGGCCCAGGGCCATGCTCCAGACCGTGCCCGTCAAGACATCGTCGTCCAGCCGGAGCGCACGGGCCAGAGGCGCGCCCAGCCCAAAGGCCGCCAGCCCGATGGTCAAAAAAGTACCCATCGAGATCAACTGGTCGAACATCGGTCGGATCTCGAACATCTCAGTGCCAAAGTCCCAACATGCTGGCATAATAGCAGACAACCGCGACCACCACCCAACCGGCGACCATCCAGGCCTGCCAGGCCGGGACACCAGGGGCAGGGGGCGGCGACGGCGGCTGCTCCGGCAGGAGTGTCGAGACCACCAGCCGATGGGCCCGACGCAGCCGGCGCCGCGTCTCGATCGTCCCTGGATCCGGCACGCGGAGCGGGGCAATCATCCTCGGTTCTCCTCTTGCTTGAACCAATGGGGGCCGTAGGGTGGGACCAGGCCGCCTTGGCGGCCGCCGGCCCACCAGTACCAAACGCGATGGGTGGGCCGGCACCGCTTGCGCGAGCTTGTCCCACCCTGCTGTCTACGCTCGACCCACACTACCCAATAGGCTGCCCATGCCTCCCAACGCCCGCTGCTCGGGCCGCCTTCTCGACCGCCCGGGCCACTTCCTGGACCTCCAAACCTCTCATGCAGGGATGCTCCTTCAGCGGACAACGCTCGCGATGGCAGGGCGAACATCGGACCTCGTGACGGACCACCGTCACGCCGCTTCCCCAGGGCCGCCACTGCCGCGGGTCGTTGGTCCCGCTGAACAGCACCACGGCCGGCGTACCTACCGCCACGGCCAGGTGGGCGGGCCCCGAATCGCCGCCGACGAAAAGGTCGGACTGTTGGATCACCGCCGCCAACTCGCCCACGCCAAGCTGCCCGGTCCAGTCGATCGCTCCCGGATAGGGGGAAGGATCGAGGATTCGGCGGGCGATTATACGTTCCCCGCGACCGCCGACCAACACGACTTCCGCCCCCAGCCAGACCACCAGCCAGGCGATCAGCTCCCGCCAATGGTCCACCGGCCACTGCTTGGCGGTCGTCCCTGCCCCCACGTGGACGGTAATGCGGAAGGAGGAAGGATGAGTGAGGAAGGAGGAAGGAAGAGTGAGGAAGGAGGAAAAATGGTGTGGCTCGCTGCGCTCGACGCATCCTGCACCCTGGGCGCCACTGCTGGACTGTCCAGCAGTGTCCAACCACTGGGCCACTCGTCGCCGGACCACTTCAGGCGGAGAGACCGCAGGGGAAAAAACCTCTCCCGGCGCAGGATAGATCCCCAGCGCGGCCAGCAAGGCCCATCGCGACTCGACCTCGGGCCGGCCGGGCAGATAGGCGGGGCTGTCCGTCAGCAAAAAGCCCCCGCCGCCGCAGTGCCAGCCCAGCCGCCGCCGAGCCCCGCTCAGCCAGATCAACAGCGCAATGGGGAACTCGCCGCGGACGTTGATTGCCAAGTCGATCTTTCGCCGCCGAAGCCGCCAGCCGCACCAGAGCATGGCCGCCAGCCCGCCGAAACACCGCGGGCGGACAAAATGGCTCCTCGCCACGACGTGAACCCGGTCCACCTCCGGGGCCGCCGCGAAAAGCTCCTCGTTCCAAGGGCTCGTCAGCACTTCCAGCGAGGCTCGCGGATAACGCCGGCGCAGCGGCGGCAAAAGCGTGGTCGAAAGCACGGCGTCGCCCAGGTGGTCCAACTGCACCAGCAAGATAACGCGCGTCCCCTCCCCCTCCGGGAGTGCGTCGAATCGCCGCTTGCCACTCGCCACTCGCCACTCGCCACTTGCCACTCGCCACTCACCACTCGCCGCCTGCCACGCCCGGACCAGCCACAGCAGCCATCCGCCCACGAAATCGACAACCGCAAACAGCAGCCGCCATCGCAGCCTCACGTAGCGATAACGGCCCAGCGGCCGGCGGCGAAGCCGATCCATCGTGCGACGCGCGAACAAGATCAAGAAATCCTCCGGTAGGCTTCCAACGTAACTCGTGCGGCCGCCGCCCAGGAAAAACTTCCGGCCGTCTGCTCCGCCAACTCCGCGCTCCGCCCGCGTCGCAGCGCCTCCGTCACCGCACGGCGTATCCCGCGGAGGTCCCTCGGTCGGACGTACTCCGCGTGCGGGCCGAAATACTCCCGCGCCGCGCCCCCGTGGGGCAAGACCAACGGTGCGCCCGACATCCCGGCCTCCAACGCCGCCAGCCCGGGCGTCTCATACCAACTGCACAGGGCCAGGCAGCCGCAGGCGGCGTAGGCACTGGCCAAACGCGGGTCGTCGTGTTCCAAGGCGCCGACGAACTGTACCTGCTCGTCCGCCACGCGGCGGCACTCCGCCAGGTAAGCCTCGTGTCCCGGAACGGCGTCGCCCAAGAGCACCACGCGCAGGCCCGAGCCGTGCAGGGCGCGGAGCAGGGCCCGTTGATTCTTGCGCGGCTCGATCCGCCCTGCACAAAGTACAAAACCCGGCCCGCCGACCTGCCGCGCGAAAGCCTCGGGATCCGCCGTCCTGAAGCGTGGGTCGGCCCCGTTGGGTACCACGTGGATCCGCCGCATCGGCACGCCGAAGTAGCGTACGAGCTGCTCCGCCTCGGCCTGGGAATTGGGCAGCAGCAGATCCACGCTTTGATAGAGTTTCCGCCGCCAGGAGGAGAACCCCGGCCACAAGTCCCGGACCGCCAGCCCCGCACAAGCCGCCAGCCGCCGGAGCAGCGGGCGAGGCTCGGCCCAGTAGCCTGCCAGGCTGAACCAGGCAATCGTCGACAGCACCACCGGCACTCGCTGCCGCCGTGCCGCCTCGACCACCGCCAGGTGCTCCGGCAGACTGCCGAACAGATGCAGCAGACGCACCCCTGCCAGCCGCTCCTCCCATGGCCGCCAACAGCGGGCGTCCAGTCCCAGATCCCGCAACGCACGACCCGTGGCCAGCATCTGCACCTCGCCGCCGCCGGATGTCTCCAGGGCCGTCAGCTTCCCCGCTAACAGCACGCGACCTCGCTCGGGGAGAGGGCCTAAAGGATGAGGGATGAGGGATGAGGGATGAGGGACGAGGGATGAGGGATGAGGGACGAGGGATGAGGGATGAGAGAGGGTTTCCCCCTCTTGCCCCGGGAGTGGGCTGAGGTGAGCGGCGAGTTCGACAGATCGCGCCATTACACTCCCTCCGGAAAGCAAATTGGTGTCATTCATGGACATGTCCGTCAGCATCGCGTTCCTGTTGCAAGAGGATATGACGGATTGGCAATCCGTCCTACAGGGCTTTCGTTGATCTTGGGGGCAACTATCTCGCAGAGGGAGAAAAGGGAAACTGCCCTCATCTCTTATCTCTTATCCCTAATCTCTTATCTCTTATCCCTTATCTCTCATCCCTTATCCTTTATCCTTCGTCCCTCCGCCCCTCTGCTTTCCACCATCGTCGCAACGTTCGCTTGGTCCAGTTCTGCCAGTTGCCGGCGCCGATCTGGTCGACGGGCGTCACCAACTCCCAGTCGATCCAGCGGCGTACGCGTCCGCGGAAGCCCTCGACCCGTTGGACCCGAGTCGGCAGTATGCCGCGCGAAGTCTCTCGGCTCTCATAGGCCAAAGCGTTGGGAGCGAATGACACCGTTTCGCCCTCCAGCGGCATCAGGGCCACGCGCGACCCTCGCAGGTACTCGATCCCCAGCCGCCAGCCGGGCGCAGACCGGGCCGCGGCGACCACCAATCGCTCGCCCTGCTGCACCGCGGAAAGCCGCACGGACGCCCGCGCCCGCCACCAGGCCTGAAACCGGCCGAGGGTCGTGCGCCAGATCGCGGCCGACGACGACACGCTTTCTAGGATTGCCGGCAAGACGTCGGTCTGGCGTCCGCGGCGGCCGGTGGGATGACCGTAGAGAAACACCGGCTCGCCGGCCCGGCAACGGAGCCGGATCAACTCGCGATAGTAGTCGATGGCCAAGCGGACCGCGTCATCCCGCGTTATCCCTGGCCGCTGGGCGGGCGGGGCTAACGCACAGCCGGCGTGGCCGCCGGGGCTAACGGGCGCCGTTGTCAGCCCCGGCCGCCAGGGCGGAGTTGAAGCGGCGGCCGCTTCCAGGAAGACCTCCAGGCAGAGCGGATGAATAGGAATCTGGAGCACCGCGCCAGAGCCCACCGCAAAGGGCAACTCGTCGTAGGCCAGGCCGAACTCGGAGCTGTGCGTGACGCCCAGCGTCTCTAAGGCGATCAGCAGGCTCCGGTTGAATCGCCCGTGCGGCGCAACGAAGCCCGAGGGCTCGATCCCGGCCGAGCGGAGGATCTCGATCCCCCGGCCCAGGTTCCGCAGGTTTTCCTCGACCGTGCGGTAGGTGTGGTGCCAGAAACCGTGCGAGCCAACGTCCAGGCCGCGGAGCCTCGCCAGGGCGCCGCCGGAGGACGCAAAGGCCGAGCCGTTCACGTAGTGGCTGGTGGCCGACTCGTTGCCGGCGATCGCCTCGAGCGTGGACGAGAAGTCGTCAGGATGGTAATGGTCGTAATCCAGGCGGAAGTTGAAAGCGCTGCGATAGGGGAAAGGAAACGCGGCCAGACGAATCCAGACGCCGCCCTGCTCTTCGATCCGCAGGCGCAGCGCGTCGAGCAGTTCCCGCCGCGCGGCTCGCTTGTCGATCACCGCGATTTCCTCGGTAATCGACAGTTCGCCGATTTGCCATTGGTGGACGGCGGCCTGTTCATCGACCAGTTCCTCGAACGGATCGCGGGCGCCGGGGCCGCGGAGGCGCGCCACGTCGATGGCCACCTGCCCCGGCCCTCGTTGGCAGCGGCGCCCGGTCCGCGAGTCGAAGAGCACGAAGCGGCCCTCGGCCGGTCCCTGCCGGCGATTGCAGCAAGGAACCCCTTCCTGCCGAAGGGCCTGCCGCAGCCCTTGGGGAACGTCGTCGAGGACCAGCGGCAACAGCGGCAGCGAGGTCGAGCAATCCGAGGCGGCTTTCATATCTTGCCCCCTCTCCCTCCGGGAGAGGGTTGGGGTGAGGGGACTCCAGACAAACCTCTGTCAGTGCTTGCGGCGGCCCTGATAAGTCTTCCGGAGGCAGTGGCAAATTGGGGGCGTTGGTTGTCGCGAGCGGGGTTGATAGGGGGTGGTGAGATCATTGGCGATTCTCCCTCACCCCTACCCTCTCCCGGAGGGAGAGGGGGAAACTCGAATGGCACTTTGCAAAACGCCAGTAATGACGATGACGCATGGCCAGGAGCCACTCCGAGAGCCCGCTCAGCAGGCAAAACATCCAGCCGGCAGGGCCGTCCAACAGGCCCCACTTCCAGACCAATCGGCGGAAGACTTCGCGGGCTGGGGCCAGAAAGGGGCCGCACGGGCGGGGCGGAAGGCCGGCACGCACCCGGGCGTGGGCTTCGAGCGTCGTGTAACGGTGGACCTTGGCGAGGAAGGCGTCGAGGTCGGGGAGCGTGGAATGCTCCAGCCAGCCCTCCAGCAGGCCGGTCGGGCCATCGACTTCGAGCACTTCGTGGACGCTGCCCCGCCAGCAGCCGCGGCCGCGGCGGAAGAGCCGCAAAGGACGGTCGTCCTGCGTGCCGCCGTAACGGACCGGCCGGCCGAAGATCGTGCTGCGGATCGGCACGCGATAAGCCGCGCGGTCGCTTGCGGCCGTCACCCGGCGGATCTCGCCGAGCAGCCGCGGCGTGGGCCGCTCGTCGGCGTCGATGGACAAGATCCAGTCGCCCGTGGCCAGGCGGCAAGCGTGGTTTCGCTGATTGGCGAAGTTGTCGAAAGGCCGCGATTCGACCCGGCAGCCGCAGGCGCTTGCGACGCCCAGCGTCCCGTCGGCCGAGCCGCCGTCGAGCACCACGATCTCGTCGAGCCCCTGCAACCGCGGCAACAATTCCGCCAGGTTCTGCTCCTCGTCCCGCACGATAATCGCCGCCGTGATTCTCACCTTTCCCCTCCCAGCCGCCGCGCGACGAGCAGGTAGCCGGCGATCCATCGCAGGTTGTAGTAGGCGGCGACGACCGCCAGCTCGACCGTCAGCCATCCGCTCAGCAGGGCCACGATCAGCAGGTGCAGGCGAACGTCCGCGTTTCCCGGCAGATGCCAGATGGTCCGCAGCCGGTCGGCCCCGCCCGGCAGGTGGGACCTACTCGGCGGGCCGGAGCGGTCCAGATGCTCTTCCAGATTCAGGCCGTAGACGAACAGATACTTGCCGGCGAGAAAGGCCAGCAGCAGGAACCAGGGCAGCGAGCTTCCCAGCCCGCGGGCGGCCGCCCAGGCGGTGGCCGTGTGCAAAGCGAGGTCGGACAGCTCGTCGATGTTGCCGTCCAGCCAACCTCCCCAGCGAGTGACTGTTCCTTGTCGCCGCGCGAGCTGGCCGTCCAGCCGGTCGCAAAACCAGCCGGCCAGGACCAGTCCGGCGGCCAACGGTGCAAGGGCCGGACGAGCCGCCAGCGTCGCTGCCGCCGCCACGCTCAACAGCAGCCCGCAGAGCGTCACGTGGACCGGCCGGACCCGGGTCGGCGCCAGCACGCCGGCCAGCCGGCCGGCCAGCGGACGCAGATACCAGCGCGAGATCGGATACTCAAGCATGGCCCATCCCGCGCGGGTGAAATTGATGAAAGAATTCCCGCTCGCACCGCAGGTCGCCCGCGCCGGGTGCGCCGGATGGCTGTTGACGCCTGCGGGCCATCGCCGCGATCAGGGCCCGGGCGAAACGCCAGCGGCGCTGGGGCGGAGCCCAGGGGCGCGCAACAACTCCAACGCCAACCGCAGCGGCAGACCCGCCAGTTGCCGCGCCAGGTGGGCCGGGTGCCGCAGGTTCTTCCACTGGAACAAGAGCGTGTTGCGCAATGCCAACTCGTCGCAGCACGAACCGCCGTAGACCCGGCCGAAGGTGGCCATGCCGCGATGCCAGGCCGTCGCCTCGGGTACGTAAACCGCCCGATAACCGGCCTGGTAGCCGCGGTAGGCGAAGTCCAGGTCTTCCAACCGGCCGGGCAGGTAGAGCGGATCGAAGCCGCCCAGCGAGGCAAACTTGTCGCGGTCTACCGCCAGGGCCGCCCCCGCCGAGGCCGTCAGGCCCTGCCGGCGGATCATCGGCTCGTGGCCCGGGTAAAGCGCCGTGGCCTGCACCAAACCCCAGCGCCAACGCACCGCCGTGCGGAAACCCTCATAGGTCACGCCGTCGAAGAGCCAGCAGAGCGGGGCCGTCATGAAACAAGGCCGCTTGGCGCCCGCCGCTTCCCCAACCAGCGGCTCGACCAGCGGGTCGACCGCCCGCCGGTCCAGCTTGATGTCGTTGTTCAACAACAGGGCAACCGGGCCGGGCAGACGCGGCACCACCTCGTTGAACGAGCAGAGCCCCCGGTTCGGACAACGGATGATCTCCACTTGCGGATATCGCTGGGCCAGCCAGGCGACCGACTGGTCCGTCGAGCCATTGTCGATCACCGCCACCTCACAGGCGTGCCGCGACTGGCGCCCCGCCTCGATCACCGAAGGCAGGCACTCCTCCAGCAGCCCTCGTCCGTTGTAGTTCAGCACCAGCAGGTGAACGCGCACTAGTGGTCAGTGGTTAGTGGCTAGTGGTTAGTGGTCAGAAGAGGGATAAGGGATAAGGGACGATCGCGTCCCTCTCTCATCCCTCATTTCTGAATTCTCATTTCTCATTCTTCACATCTCTCATCCCTCATCTCTTATCTCTTATCCCTTGTCTCTTATCCCTCATCTCTAATCCCTGGTGGTCCCCAGCCCTGGACCGACACCATAGGACCTACCCGGCCTTGGGGTCAAGATGATTCGGGAAAAGCGTCTTGCCCAATCGGTGCAGCTTGGGCATTTTGTCCTTTTTCTGCCGGTTCGACCGTCCACCAGCCATCGGCCAGCGACAACTGGCAGCCTGGCGGTGGTTGGTGCCAGTCGGCGAACTCCCTTTCCGCCTGCTGACTGCGGTTTGCGGCAACGATCACCCAGCCGGCCACGGCGGTCGAAACGGGCACCATCAGGGCCAGGTAGCAGCGGCCAGCCAAAAGATCGCGGTCGCCAAGCAGCCACGACCCCAGAGCCACGAGGCCCAGCACGTTGATGATTACGTGGGCTTCGCAGGCCTTGCGGGCCGCCCAGGCGAGCCACGGCACTGGCCGGCGGGGCATCGGCGGCTGCGGCTGGGGCCGACCGCCGCCGCCGCCTCGCAACAGCAGCACGCCCCGCACCCGTTTCAAGCGGCTATAGAAGGCCTTGTAGCGGGCGTCGTGCTGGAGAGTGATGAGCAGTTGGGCGATTCCCCAGAGCACTCCCGCCAACAGCCACAGCGGCTCCAGGCTCCGCACGGCCAGTCCCCAGCCGGCCCCCAGCGGCACTAGGAGGTTGAGCGTGTGGTGCATGAGGAAGTCCAACTGCACGCCGTCCAGAGAGGCCGTGCCGCGGAGCCGCGCCAACTGCCCGTCGACATGGTCCAGCAAGTACCAGAGTTGGAGCAGGCCGGCAGCGACGATCCAGCCGCGGACCGAGCCCCAGCCCAACGCCGCTGCCGCCGCCAATCCGCAGCCCCAGGCGGCCAGCGTGGCCGCATTGGCCGAGACGCCCCAGGGGGCGATCAACCAGGTGATCCGCAGCGCCGCCGGCCGGCTGAAACGCCGGGCCATCCAATTGCCGATTTGCCGATGGTCAGGCTTCTGGCAGCGTCGTTCGAGTGCGTCAAGGGACATTCGTGTCATGGGTCGTAACTTCCGCGTTTGCCCGTAGGACGGATTGCCAATCCGTCCGGAAATCGTGGACGGATTAGCAATCCGTCCTACGCAATTCTGCCAATTTATTCTTCCGCAGCAGCGATTTGGCCCACTGGCCGCGGTGCCAGCCAATCCAGGCGGCCAGGAGCCAGGCGGCCGAGACGGCGGCGATCTTCAGGGCGACGATCGGCCCCGGCCCGGCCCGGCCCGGCCAGAGCCGCTCCAGGGCCACGGCCAGCCCGATCGGCGGCAGGTGGGTCAGGGCCATCATGCCCAGGTAGCGGAGCCGGTCGGCGGCGTCCAACTCGTGCCAGATCGAGATCGCCACGCTTAGCAGGTAGTAGGCCAGGTAACTCAGCGACGTTGCAGCCGCCACGCCCGAAAGTCCGTAACCGCCGACCAGCGCCAGGTGGTTGCCGGCGGCGGCCAGCAGAGTGGCCGCCACCACGGCGGCCAGGGCCCGCCCTTGGCGGTCGATGGTCACCAGGTACTGGTTGGGCGGCAGTGCGGCGGAGAGGGCCAGGTTGCCCGGGATCAGCCAGACCAGCGGGGCCAGGCCGCTACGATAATCGGGCAAGAGCCAACCGAGCAGGGCCGGGGCGGCGACGATCGCCAGCGCCGAGGGCAGCGACATGGCAGCCGACTGCAGCTCGGTCGCCCGGGCCGCCAGCCGGGCTGCCGCCCGCCGCGAGCCGGTCAGCCCGAAGCTCTCGCTGTACCGTGGCCCCATCACGATCGAGAGCATGTTGGCCAGGCCGTAAAGCTGCGTGGTGACCATCAGCGCCACCGAGTAGCAGCCGAGCTGGAACTCCCGGTCGCTGAGGTAGCCGAGGATCATCAGCTTATCGAGCGTGCGGAAGAGCGTGGCGACGGAGCCGGCCAGCAGGATCGGGCCGCCCACGGCGATCAGCCGTCCGATCTGGCGGGTATCCCAGGCCCAGGCCAATCGCACGTCGCCCCGCCGGCCGACAAAGAGGATCGCCCCGGCCATCACCAGGATCGTTCCGCCGTAGAGTCCGGGCAGTCCGAAGCGCCAGGCCCCCAGTCCGCCCAAGACCAAGGTCAAGAGGGCTTCGAGGATCGAGACCTGCGAGGTGATGCCGAAGGCCTGCTTCGACCGCAGGATGGTGACGTAGAAAGTCAGGTGCCGCTGGAGCACGGCCAGCACGCCGACCACGATCAGGCCCAGCGACCAGGCCCCGCCCCAGACCCCGCCGGAGCCGCCGATCCAGAGCCCCGCCGCCGCCAGCACGGCGGCGTAGACCAGGCTGGTCAAGGTGTTCACCGCGAAGGCCAGGTTGAGACCCCGCTGGGCCGAGGCCAGATCGCCCCGTCCCCGGGCCACCGCCAGGTCCCGGGCCGCGCCCTTGCTCACGCCCAGGTTGGCATAGTTGGCATAGCTCAAAAAAATCTTCAGCCCTTGCCAGATCCCCATTTGCGCCGGACTCAGCGCCATGCGGAGCAGGACGCTCGTGACGCTGGACAGCAGGTTGCCGATCACTTCCGAGCTGCTGACCACCGCGCAATCGACCAACACGCGCCGCCATCCGCTCACCGGCGCGGGCTGCACCGCCGCGGTTGGCCGAGCGGCACTCTCGCCGGCCGCCAGCGGTTCGTCGGCAACCGGTTCCGCGTCGAGGATGGGGAGGTCGATGGCCAAGGGAAATCTCTAGCAGGTCTTGCAGGATGAGTCGAGTCTTGTAGGGTGGGACAAGGCCGCTTCGGCGGCCGCCGGCCCACCAACCCTGCTAACGCCCGCGATGATTCGGCGCGCGACTCGCGCGGCGGTGGTGCCGTCGAGGCGGTCGAAGGCCGTCGGCAGCGGCCCTCCCGCGGGCGTGTCGGTGGCCAAGACCTGCGCCAGTTGATCGCCGAGCTCTTGGGCCGTTCGGGCGGTGCCGTGCATGCCCCAAGCCGCGTGCGGCAGGATCGGGCCCGCGCCGGCCGGGAGGAGCTGGATCACCGGCAGCCCGGCCAGGGCAGCGTCCACCCCGGCGCTGGAAACACAACTCAGCACGCAGTCGGCCTCTGCCAGCCAGCGATCGAGCCGACCGCTCACGATCCGGCCGCAGAGCCCGGGAAATCGGGCCAGCGCCGTGCGGATCACCGGGTCGTCCTTCGTCCGCGGGTGGAGCTTGATCAGCAGCTCCGCGGCGGGTATTTCGCTCACCACTGACAGGGCCATTTCCACCATCTGGCGGTTGGTCTTGGCGGTGAGGTGCAGTTGGACCGCGTCGGGCCGATCGTCGCGGGGCGGCACCGTAGCCAAGAAGAGGATGCGGACTCTCCGCACAACAGGTGCGAACCTCGGTAGGATGGACCTCCAGGTCCGTCCCGGACGGACCTGGAGGTCCATCCTACGTGATTCACTTAGCGGCCGGGGTAATAACCTCGCCGGCAGCCGCGCCAGGAACTCCTCGTGCCAAGGCGAGCCGACGATCTCAATCCGCTCCTCGGGCACGCCCCAGTCGATCAACTGCCGCGCCGACGACTGTCCCCAGACCAGGATCCGGTCGGCGGTCAAAGGCGCGAAGCCAAAACGGCAGCACGGCGCCCCGTGCTGGAGCACGCACGACGGGACCCCGTAACGCCGCGCCACAGCCACCGCCGCCCGAGCCAGCGGCGTGGCGTCTTCGCCGAGGACCAACGTCTTGGGGCGGAACTGCTGGAAATGGTCGTCCAGCCGCTCCAACAGGCGGGCCTGCCGTGGCCCGTGCGTCGTTCGCAGAAAAGCAGGAATCGCTCGACCGCCAGGGAGAGATCCACGCCCCGGCACTCGATCCGTCCTACTCGGACGAAAGAGGTGGTGGGGAGGGCATCGCGTCCCAGCGAGCCGTCGCAGACCCATTGGCCGCAGCCCAACGGCCGCCAGCGGCACCAGGCCCGCGGGGAGAAGCGATCGAAGAGCCACCAGGCCGGGGTACCCTGTTTGAGGACGTCGCGGCAGACCGGAGCTAGCAGCGTCGGGTTGCCGCAGAAGACCACGCCGCCGGACCCCCGCGGTTCCAGCAGTCCGGCCAGTTGCCCGGCGATCCGCCGCCAAAGGCGGTTCGGGGGAAAGCTTTCCGACCCGCTGCGGCCCCGCTCGACCCAGCGGAGCCGGCACCTGGCCCCCGCACGATGACAGAGCTGCAGGACCAGGTCGGCATAATCCTCATCGCGGCGGGCTGCCGCCGCCAGCTCGATCTGGTCCCCGCTGCCCAGCGGCGCAACTTCGCTGAAATAGGCCACCACCCGGAGCAACTTCACCAAATAGTATCGCAGCGCCAGCGCGTTCAGATCGGCGATGGGGCCAGCTCCACCCCACGTTTCGGCCAACGTCGAGGCCGCGCGATCGATCCAGGCGAAGGAAGCATCGATCCGTGCGTCCAGCGAATGGCGGCCGGGCAGATCGTCGGCCTCCGGCCACGACCCTTCCAGCAGCAAGGCCGGTTGCTGGCCCAGGGTTTTCGTATCGACCAGGTCGTATCGCACGAAGAGCAATCGTCGCAATGTGGCATCCTTGCCGTCTGTAAAACAATAAGTAGCACGGTCGCAACTTGTGGTGCAGGCGTCCCGCCTGCATTTCTGCGCAGGCGGGACGCCTGCACCACAAATCAGCCCGCCGCCGCGGATCGCGAGGCGGCCGAGGCCAACTCCAACAGCTCGTCGAAGCGAACCAGATAAACGTCGGCCTGGGCCTCGGGATCGAAATTGAAGGCGATGGTCTGCATCCCCACGCGGGCGGCGCCCGCCAACTCTTGGCTATCGTGGCCGACGAAAGCCACTTGCTCCGGCGGCAGCCGCATGGCCGCCAGCGCCGCGCGGTAGCAAACCGGCTCGGGCAGGGTCGCTCCCAGGTCGAAGGAGGAGACCACCGCGTCGAACAGGCCCCCCAGACCGAGATGATCGAGATGGCCGGCCAGCACGGCCGCCGGGTGCTCGTAGTTGCCGACGACGCCCAGCACGGTTCCCGATGCCCGGACCGCGCGGAGCGTCGCTTTCGCTCCGGCCAGCGGGCGGGCGGCGGCCTCGTCCTGGCAGCGGCGGCTCTTGCAGGCCAACTCCACCTCGTCGATCTGCCCACGCGACAGCCCGGTGGCCAGCAGGAACGACTCCAGCGCCTGGTGGAAATCGCGTTTTCCCCGGTAAACGTCGGCGAGGTATTCGTGGTCCCAGAGGTGGAAGAAGCTACGGTAGTTGGTCCGCAGGCCCAGCCGGGCGAGGAGTTTGAGCAGCCAGCATCGCCAGAGCGTGGCGTCGTAGAGCACGTCGCCCGGATCGAACAACAGCCCGCGGACCGGCCGCAGGGCTCGGGCGGAAGGGCGGGCGCTGCCGATCGACACGCTCGATCGCCGGCCAACCGCAGACCGCATCTGGTTCATAGGCCTCGAATCCTTTCCACGTACTCCTCACGCTCCGCGTGAGGCGCGTCACGCGGAGCGTGACGAGTACGATCAGCCCTTGGCGCGGACGCGGTTCAAGTCCGCCATCCGTTTCCGCAGGGCAGGCTGGTGGTCCAGCAGGTCGGCAATCCTTTGCCAGTAGAGCTCCTCCGGGCCGAGGGCCTCGAAGATCGCCACCGCGTGGTCCCAATCTTCTTCCATGTCCACCGATAGACGCACGTCGTCGCGGTCGATCTGGGCCGGGGCCTGGATCAGGCGAATGTTAAACCTCTCGGGATGCGAGTAAATGTAGCGGGTAGGATGTTGGCGGTCGGACGTCAGCTTCGCCTTGCGGATCGCCACGCGCAACGCCGAGGCCCGAACGTACTCTCCGTAAACCCCGACCGGCGAAAGCACCGCCGGCCGGCCGTCCCGGCAGCGATAGCTGACGTAGTGGCACTCGGGATGCTCGTCGGCGGTGATCACCAGCCGATCCAGAAGCGCCGCGTCGACGAACAACTCCTCGCCGCCGATCAACACGACCGATTCCGCCGGATACTCATCGAGCGCCGCGCCCAGGGACGCCAGAACGTCGGGCTGCCGCGCGACGAAGACGGGGATGTCCAAGGGGACCAACGAGGCCACTGCGTGGTTGAACGGCTGGCCGTCGACGATCACGATCACCCCGTTCAGCCGCAGGCAATCGGTCGCCCGCCGCGCGACCCACTCCAAGATCGACTTGCCACCGAGCCGGCGTGCGGCTTTGGCCTGAGGAGTGGCACTGCCGCAACACGCGTTGACGATTCCCATCGTCTTCATCATGGCGTCCAACTCCGTTGAACCCGGTCCTAACCCCCGCTACCCGCAGAAGGCCCATCATGGCAATTGAGGAGTCTAACACGTTGTCTCCCGGATCGTCAAGCCGAAGCACCGGTAACGGCGTGAACAGCGCCCATACCCCTCCCGTAGATGGGTAGCATGGCCCCAGGCCACCAACGCCGCTTCCCTCCTTTTTCCGGGGATTTTTTCGTACTCCTTGCGTTCGTCGCTGCGCCTCGGTAAACTTGGCACACTGGCTTCGGAAATCCCCGCCTGGGAGCACCAACAGCCTGTAGCAACCTGCCACGAACACCTACCCGAACCCTCGGCGAGCGGGGGCCGTGAGGCCCTGAGATTCGCATCCTTGATGTCGCAGATTGACGCGCATCCTTTGAGTTTGCAGCCTGATTGGCACCCTTGAGTCTGCCGCCTGTGGCTGAGCGACCAACGCCCGGCCCTCGCTCGCCGTTCTATTTCCGGGCTTACGAGGGACCGTCCCGATTTTCGCGGCGGGAGGGATCGTTGATCTCGATGGTGAGGATCTCCACGATCATCTTCCGCTCTTGGTCGTGCATCATGGGCAGGTCAGGATTGGCCGGACGGATGACGATGTCCAGCGAACGCACACGGTTGGGCGTGGAGCCTACGGAGAGATTGTCGAACCAGACGCTTGCGGCCGACTCGCGGACTTCGGTATCTTTGCCCCGCTCGGGGAATTTCACCCGGTCTCCCAGCTTCAGCTCCCGCTTGTAGTGAGCAACGACCTTGGAGGGCCGGGCTCTCTCCTCGATTTTCACGTAGTGTACGCTCAGCGGATCCAGCCGTAATCCCAGCAGCGTGTCCCGCATGGCCGACGGCCAATCCAGGTGGTATTCCAGCATCACGTCTTGCGGAGCATCGAGCTTCACGGGCAATTCCGAGGAGGAAGCGGCGCCGTGTACGACCGGCCCGGACCTGCTCGGCAAGCCGCCAAGGCGGCTGGCGATCGCCCGATCGGCCTGCATCCATGCGGCATAGCGCGACGCGGCCAGCGTTCGCTCGCCTGCCAACAGGCGGGTGCGGATGAACTGGACGTCGCCCGTATTACGGTCGGGGAAACTGCGGCGGTAGAAGAGTTTGACCAGGACCGCAAAGCCGGGCTCGCACCAGGCGTGGACCTCCCCGCCGGCGGCGTCTAGCGCGGCCGGTCCGTCTTCCCAATGCTTGCCCAGCGTTTGGTAGAGCGCAGAACGGACCGTGTCGTTGGGCACCGTGGCGGCCAAGAGCATCAGGGGCGAGGCTCCACGGAGCGACTCGATTCGCGGCAAGCGGGCGGCCAGGCTGGCGGCGAACTCCTGCGACCAGAGCTGTCCGGCCACCTTGCAGGCCCATTTCGAGTCGTGTTGCGCCGCCGCGACGGTGGAAGAGCCCGTCAGCAGCCCAAAGGCGTCCGAGCCGTATCCAGCCAGACCTTTCTCGATCGGTCCGCTCGCCTCGGCGGGCAATACGCCGTTCTGGTCGAGGCAGACCTGGGCTTCCAAGTTGGCTGGCGATGGATCCCGCAACAACGCGACCAGCGGATTCCGCAGGGCAGGCGGGGCCTCGGGCTGGACGAGCCAACGGGCGATCTTCATCCGCAGCCCGCTGCCGGCCGCCGGACCCAGCAGCGCGATCGCTTTGGCCCGCAAGGCCTCGGCCGTGAGCGCTCCTCGGCCGGCAGGCCGGAGTTGCTCTGCCGATGTCAGGACTCGCAAGACGAGGTCGTCATTCTCGTCCGACGGGTGCTCGACCAGCGCCTTGAGCGCCGCAAACGCGCCGCCCGCGTCGTCGTCGGTGGCGTAGAGACCGGACAAGAGCAGGCTCAGGATTTGCCGGGCGCCGGGCGTCTGGTTCATCGCCAGGCCGGCCGCCGCGGCTTCCAGCAGCGGCGCGGAACGGTTCTTGGCGTCCGGCACTTTGCCCGCGGCCGCCTGCGGAACTGCCAGAATCGGCTGGGGGACCAGCAGTGCCGCGAAGATCCGCACGGCCGAATCGTCGCCGACGCTGTCCTTGGCCAGCCGCTGGACGGCCGGCAGCAAGCGAGGATCGCCGGCCAGCCGCGCCGTAAAGTAGTCGCTCATTTTCCAGTCGGCGATGGCCGCGGGGACCGCCGGCAGCGGAGCCGGGCTGGCGGAGGTGGGCGCGTTGGGCGCCGCAGGGCGTGTCGTTGGCGCAGGCGCGGCGCCGACGCGGCGGCCGCCCGCTTTTGCTCGTCCGCAAGCCGCTTGGCCTCGGCTCTTGCTTCCGCGTCGATTTTCTTCCGCTCGTCCGCCGTCTTTTTGGAAACTGCCGTGGCCTTCGCGTCGGCTTGCTGCGAAGTCTTCAGGTCCTTGAGGAACTGCTCCTTCGTCTTACCGCCCCAGGGCTCGGCGCCCTTGCCCCCGCCACGATAGTCAGAGAACTTCTGCTCCGTCTCGGTCTCTCCGCAGCCCGAGGCAATCATTGCGGCCAACACGACGGCAAACGCCAGCCAGCGATTCATCAGTGCAGTGACCATTGGCTGAGGACCTCGTTGGGTGGCAGGTCGAGCGGGGTCGCCGGGTTCGTGCCGTCGTCCGTGAAACCGCCGACCGGGGGGAAGCCGTTATTGAGCAGTCCGTCGTTGTTGTTGTCGACGTAGTTCCGCACGCTGCCGTCGGCAAACAGGAGGTTGCAACTACCGCGGTGGACGGGGGCAAACCCGCGGTAATCCTGCAGCAAAGCCACGCTGCCGGGCCAGGTCACCGGATACGTCATGGCGGTGGAGCCCGTCGTGCAGAGGACGGGACCGTTGGTAAACTCTTCCACCAACGCAGAATTGGCCGGCATTGCGCCGACCGATTGCGAGAGCGTGGCCACCGTGGCCCCGCAACCCAGCAAGGGGACGAATCCGGTCGAGCCTTTCGCGGCGTCGGCGTGGGCCAGGTCCAGGGGGCCGATCGTCGAGAACAACGACTTCGGCGAGACTTCGCAGCCGTTGGGATTCTGATTGTAACCGGCCAGGTGGCCGCTGCCGTCGGTGGCCAGCGAGACGCCGCTGCGGACCATGAACCAACTGGCGGTGTAGTTGGTGTTGTACCACGCTTGATAGATGTACTGCTGGACCAGCGCCTGCCGCCCGCTGCTGGGGCCGCCGGGAAATGTCGTGGCGATCTGACGGCAGGGATTGGCGGAGATCGAGCCGTCGGGCATGGTTTGCGGCAGGCTGCCCAAGTGGTTCACGCAAGGGTCGGTGGCGAAACTGCCGGCGTTGAAGCCCAACAGGTCGTTGTAGGTCTTGGAGCCTTTCGCGGCGTTGGAGGGGCAGAGCATCTTGCCCACGGGAGTGCCGGCGCTGACCAGGTCGGCGACCCAGCCGATCTCCGTCACCGCACCATCGCGGCGCCAGTCGAAGGCGCCCGAGCTGTACCGGCCGGTCCGCTGGGCGTTGCCCATCATCACGATGCCGAACTGGCGGAGATTGTTCTGGCAGGCCGTTCTCCGGCCCGCCTCGCGCGCGGCGGAAAGGGCGGGCAACAACATCGCGGCCAGCCCCGTGATGATCGCGATCACCACCAGCAGCTCCATCAACGTCACGGCGCTGCGAACGTGGACCCGTCTGCTTCTGAGGCATGGCATCGTGCGATCCCCCTTTGAGCGCGTGGCGTAACGACTCCGACCTACGCCATGTACGGGACGATTATCGCCATCGGTTGTAAGCGACCGGCGAATTCGGCGTTAGCGTTCGGTTATGCACCGCCAAGTCGCCGCGCATCAATGACCTGGTCAATTGCCGGTTGTGGTGCAGGCGTCCCGCCTGCGTTTTTTGCGGCAGGCGGGACGCCTGCACCACAAAAACTTGTTCAACTTATTTTTGCGCGGCCGCCGAGCGTCGGCCGGCGGGAGTCTGGGGGGCTACGCGACCCATCTTACTTGCGGCCAACCACTTAGGCCCGGACGCCCGCTTGACGCGTGTAGGAATAGACGGAAAAGGTGTGCCGCTGGCAAGGGGTGGCATGGTTCACTTCGCCGGTCGATATCCGGCACAATGTCCAAAGAGAGCGACGCAAACGGAAACATGGCTCCAATCCGCGCGCCGTTTCTGGAGCGCGGATTACTTTCGCGACACAGTCCGCCAGAAACGACTTGAGGGGTTGTCGCACATAGCGATCCAAGAGGAAAAGCTGCTCACCAGGCCGGTCCCTTCGCTTGCCTGTCTTTTCCAGACTTGCTGGCTTTCGCCTTTTCCACCCCTGTGCCGATTATGGGTGGTTTTTCGGCAGAACCGCTACGGGCTTGCCATGCCGACGAACGCTGATTCGCTCGCCCGTGTAGGCAACCGTGTTCATGTGCCCGCAATGGGGGGCAATGTTATGACGCCGCAACCTCGGGGCGTTCGATGGAGGCCACGTGCAACAGGCTGCAAATGGAAATCCTGTCGCTATCGGCGTAGCCGATTACCAGCGTTTGGCGAACCAGCATGGCAAACTCGGGATGGCGGACTTGATAACGCTGCCCATTCGACATGACGACCTCGAACGGCTCGAACGGTTGTCGATGCAGTAGCTCGCGGATCGTTTCCGCGTTCATCGTATTCGCCTTTCAGGGAGGTAAGCCGTGTCGAGATCCAAAACCAATTATACCACCGCCGACGACGTTTTCGACGGCCGGCTCGAAGAATCCGTTGGAGGAATTCCGTAGGACGGATTGCTAATCCGTCCGCGATTTCCGGACGGATTAGCAATCCGTCCTACAGGCTGTCAACGGGGCCGGCCGACTCACTCCCCCAGCGAGATCTGCTGGGTCGTCTCGTTGTAGGCGAACAGGCCGCCGAAGCGGGCCCAGCGGATGAAGGTGTTGAAGACCTTCTCGTAATTCTCATAGGGCATCCGCGTGACGATCGTCTCCAGCACGAAATCGCGATCGATGGCGTGGTCGGGCTCCCGCTGGAGAAGGTCGTAGGCCTCGCGGAACAGGCCCAGGGTCAAGAGTTGCTCCCGCCAGAGGACCCGGCGGGCTTCGGGCGCGGCCTCCACGAGCTGCCTGCCCTTGGCGGTCAGGGCCACGATGTGCCCCGGCGTGTCGACCAAGCCCAGCATCTCCGCAGCCTTGACCACCGTGATCACGCGGGCGAACTCCCGGTTGGTCTCCTCGGCGATGGTGAAGATCGCCACTTGCCCGCCCCGCCCGTGCACGAAAAGCAGCAGGGCCAGGATCTCGCTTGCGGTCACGTCGGGCAAGGGCTCGACGAACAAGCGGGCGTCGGCCTCCTCGTCGTGGGCCGTGGTTTCCGGCGAGGGAATCCCGGGCGCCAGGATGCGGTAGAAGACGGGGACCACGAACAGCGTGAGGGTCGTCGAGCTGAACAGGCCCCAGACGATCACGGTGGCCAGCGGGCGCTGCACGTCCGAGCCCAGGCCGGTCGCCAGCGAGGCCGGCAGCAGGCCGAAAATCGCCACGATCGAGGTCATCAGGATCGGCCGCAGGCGCTCCAACGCGCCTTGCACGATCGCCTCCTCCATCACGATGCCCTGGGCCCGCAAGGTCGAGATCCAGCGGACCATCAACACCCCGTCCATGATCGCCACGCCGAACAGGGCGGTGAAACCCACGGCGCTGGACATGTTCAGGTGCATGCCGCGGAAATAGAGCGCCAGCACGCCGCCGATGCAGGCGAAAGGCACGGCCAAGAGCACCAGCAGCGCCGCCCGCTGGGAGCTGAACGTCACCCAGAGCAGCACGTAGATCAGGAGGATGGTGATGGGGATCAGCACGAGGAAATGGGTCCTCGCCCGCGCCAGGTTCTCGAACATCCCCAGCCAGCTCACGTGGTAGCCCTCGGGGAGCAGGGGCTTGATCTTCTCGTCGAAGCGGTCCTGGGCGTCGGCCACGAAGCCGCCCTGGTCGCGGCCCACGATGTCGCAGCGGACCGTCATCCGACGCATGCTGTTTTGCCGGGCGATGATCGTCTGCCCGTCGACCAGGTCGATCTTGGTCAACTCCGCCAGCGGCACGTAGGCGCCGTCGGCGGTGCGGACGGGCAGGCGGCCGATGGCCTGGGGCGAGTTGGAGAAGGCGCGGTCGAACTTGGCGACGATGTCGAAGCGCCGCTCGCCCTCGTACAGGGCGCCGATCGGCTGGCCGCCGAGGCCCGTGTCGATCAGCCGGTTGACGTCGTCGATGAGGACGTTGTGGCGGCGCAGAGGGCCCGGTCGGGCACGATGAGCAACTGCGGCTGCGGCCCTTCCTGCTCGACGTTCACGTCCACCGCGCCCGGCACCTGGCGGAGCAGCACGACCATTTGGCGGGCGAGCCGCAGCAGCACGTCGGAATCCGGACCGGCGAACTCCACCGCCAGGTTGGCCGAGGTGCCGTTGGTGTCTTCGGTGACGCTGTCGATGATCGGCTGGGTGAAGTTGAAGCGGGTGGTGGGAAACTCCTCGCGCAGCTTGGCCCCCAGCGCGGAGACCAGCTCGTGCTTGAGGTGGAAGCGAGTCCACTCCTCGCGCGGCTTGGGGCCGACCATCAGCTCCATGCGGCTGGGCGCGAAGGGATCGGTGCCGCTGTCGTTGCGTCCGGACTGCACGGTGCAAAACTTGATCTCGGGGAAGGCGAGCACGATTTCGCGGATCTTCTTGCCGAACTCGACGGTCTGTTCCAGCGCGGTCCCCTCGGGAAAATTGGCCCGGATCCAGATCACACCTTCGTCCATGTAGGGCAAGAACTCGGTTCCCAGCAGGGGCACCACCTTCAAGAGCACGGCCGCCGCCAGGCCCGCCACCGCCACCGCCACCAGCCCGCGCACCCGGAGCAGCCTGTGCAGGGTTGCCGCATAGACCGGGCGGAACCAGCGCAAAAGCGGATTCTCCCACTCCCGGTACCCGCGACGGAAGAGCAAGGTGGCCAGCACCGGCACCACGAACAGGGCGAACAGCAGCGCGCCGGCCAGCGCGAAGACCAGCGTCAGGGCCATGGGGCGGAACAAGAGCCCCTCGATGCTGGTCAGCGACAACAGCGGCAGGTACGCGCCGATGATCATCAGCACCGAGAAGAATACCGGCCGCTCGACTTCCAAGGCGGCGGCCAGCACCACCTTGCGGATGCTCTGGTGCGAGCGCTCGCGGTCGGCCGCACCCAGGCGGTGGGCGATGTTCTCCGCCATGATCACCGCGCCGTCGACGATGATGCCGAAGTCGATCGCGCCGACCGAGAGCAGGCCGATGGGAATCTTCGTAAAGAACATCAGCACCAGCGCCGTCAACAGCGCGAAAGGGATCGTCAGCGCCACCAGCGCCGCCATCGACGGCCGGCCGAGGAACAACAACAGCACCAGCACCACCAGGGTGATCCCTAACAGCACGCTGTGCGCGACCGTGTGCAGCGTGGCCTCCACGAGGAAGGTGCGATCGTAGAAGGTGTCCAGCCGCACGCCCTTGGGCAGGGTCGTGGCGTTGAGCTCGGCGACGGCCTCCCGGACGCGTTCGAGCACTTCGGAAGGGTTCTCGCCCCGCCGCATGATGACGATGCCCTCGACCGAGTTGTCGTGCTTGTCCTTGCTGAAGATGCCCGACGGCGGCGGGTAATCCAGGCCGATGGCGGCGATGTTGCGGAGGTAGACCGGCGTGCCGCCGAGCGACTTGATGAAGATCGCCCCGATCTGGTCCGTGGTCTCCAGCGAGCCCTTGCCGCGGATCACCAGCGACATGCTGCCGCGGCGCAGCACGCTGCCGCCGGAACTGGCGTTGTTGGACTTGATGGCGTCCATCACGTCGCCCAGCGAGAGATTGAAACGCTGCAACTCGGCCGGGTTGAAGGTCACCGCGTACTGCTTGGCGTAGCCGCCGAAATTGGAGACGTCGGCCACGCCGTCGCAGCGCAGCAGGCGCGGGATCACCACCCAGTCGTTGAGCGTCCGCACCTCCATCAGGTCATGCGTGCCGTCGGACACGAGCTCGTAGCGGTAGATCTCGCCGTAGGCCGTGGCCAGCGCGCCCAGGGCGGGCTTGACGCCGTCGGGCAAGGCGGCGTCGTCGAGCTTCTCCTGCACCCGCTGGCGGACCCAGTAGTTCTCCGTCCCCTCCTGGAAGAGCACGTCCACGATCGACAGCCCGAAGATCGTCCGCGAGCGGATCACGTCCACCCGCGGCACGGTCCGCATGGCGATCTCGATGGGAATCGTCACCTGCCGCTCGACCTCTTCGGCGGCCTTGCCGGGATAGGTCGTGATGACCTCGACCATCTGCCCGGAAATGTCGGGGTAAGCGTCGATCTGCTGGTGCTGGAAGGCCCAGACGCCCAGACCGGCGATCAGCACGGCCAGCGAGAGAATCACCCAGCGGTGGCGCAGCGCCAGGTGGATCAGGGCGGGAATCATGGGCCGGCTTTCCCTCCGGCCGGCGCCGTCTTCGCCGACGGGGCCGCGGCCGCCTCCTCCAGCGCGTCGACCATGAAGGGCTTCAGCAGGATCGCGCCGGAGCCGATCACGCGGTCGCCCGCCGTCAACCCGTGGAGGATCTCGACGCGGCGGTCGTAGAGCTCGCCGACCTTGACCTCCGTGACCCGCCAGACCCCCGCCTGGGCGGCCACCAGCATGTAGTCCGCCCGCCCCACGTGAATCACGCCGTCCAAGGGCGCCAGCAGCGCCTGACGCGTATCCGTCCCCAGGCCGATCTCGGCGAACATCCCCGGCTTGAGCCGTCCCTGCGGGTCGCTCAGCTCGAAGAAGACGCGCAGGGTCCGCAGCTCCTTGGAGAGCGTGGGGGCAAGACTGCCCACGCGTCCGGAGAACTTCGTGTCGGGAAAGGCGTAGAACGAAGCGTTACACGACTGGCCCGGCTGCACCAGGCCGATCCGCGCTTCGGGAACCTCGGCCACCACGATCGCCGTTCTCGTGCTCGCCTTGACCAGAAGCTCGGGATCGATGCCGGCTTGGAACAATTGGCGCTCCAGCGTGGCCCGGGTCCTCCTGGCGTTTTCCAGGGCCGTCAGGGCTTCGTGTTCATCCTTCTGCCCTTGCAGCTTCGCCTGCAAGAGGTCCGCCTTGGCGGCGTCGAGATCTTTGAGCGGGTCCGTGCCGGCCTGCACCAGTTGCTCCAGTCGCTTGACAACCTTGGTCTGGGCGGTGACCCGGGCCAGCGTTAGCTCGCGGATCGTGGCCAGCTCCTTCTCGTTGAACGGCACGTCGGCCCGCGCCTTCAGCCAGTCGGCGTAGGCCCCGGCCAGATCGGAACTGTTGAAGTCCCACCGCCCCTCGGTCGGATCTTTGGCCGGATTGTTGCCGGCGGGCAGCCGGGCCACGATGGCCCCCGTGACCTTGACGATGGGCGCGGAAACCAATTGGCTGGCCGCCTGGGCCACGGCCAGCTTCTGCTCCAGGGGAGTGCCCGACGTCACTTTCACCAGGCACGGACCGATGAGCTTTACGTCCTCCACGCCCTTGCCGGTCTGGGCGAGCGCCTCCCGGGGAGCCTTGGAAGGGGGCCAGAGCAACAACACCAGCACGGCCACGGCTCCCAGAATCGCCGCCAACCACTGCACGGTGGGCCAGAACCAGGCGCCCCGCCATCGTGGAGATATCGGTACTCCACTCGGGGGTCGTTGCTCAGGACCAGGGGCTGTGGGACTCGTCATCGAAGTCGCCGTTCATGAGCAGTGGTAGGGTGGGACAAGCTCGCCCCAGCGAGTGCCGGCCCACCAGGAAAGAGTGGTTAGTGGTTAGTGGTTAGTGGTTAGTGGTCAGTGGTTAGTGGTTAGTGGTCAGTGGTTAGTGGTCAGTGGTTAGTGGTCAGTGGTTAGTGGTCAGTGGCTACAGACCCAGCACTCTTTTCGTTCTGGCCACTGGCCACTGACCACTGGCCACTTCTGGTGGGCCGGCGACCGCCAAGGCGGCCTGGTCCCACCCTACGTCCTTAGGACCGGCGAATCAATATCTGTCGGATTGTCGCCTTTCGCTCCGCGAAAGCCGCGTTCTTTCGCGGAGCGAAAGGCGACACTTGTTTCTGCGCCAGTCCTTAGTATCGGTAGGGTGGGACAAGCTCGCCCCAGCGAGCGCCGGCCCACCATTTCCGCCTTGGTGGGCCGGCGGCCGCCAAGGCGGCCTTGTCCCACCCTACGTCCTCTGGGCCCTGGGTCGCGGGGCTCGTCATCGCAGGACCTGCTTGCCGACGGCAGCGTTCAAGCGGTGAAGGGCGTGCCAGTAGCTGGATTGGGCCATGATATACGAGCGCCGAGTATCGCGGTAGGCGTTCTCCGCGTCAATCACCTCCAGGAGCGTCTTGCCCCCGGCCCGGAAGCCCGCCTCGGTCCGGTCGCGGACGCTGCGGGCGGCCCTGAGCTGCTCCGGCCCGGTCGAGATCGCGTCGTCTTTGGCTGACTCGAATTCCGCCACGTCCTCTTTGATTTCCGCGTGGAGCTGCGCCAACTGGGCCTCGAGGTTCAGCGCGGCCTGGGTCGCCACGGACTGGGCCTTGTGGATGTTCCCCTGGTTGCGATCAAACAGCGGGACCGCCGCAACGAGGGAGACCGACATGGACTGCGCGTCCGGACTGCCCTGGCTGGTCTGATACTGGTCTGTGTAGCCCGCCGAGGGCGTGATCGCCGGAAAGGCATTGGTCTTTTGCACCCGCACGTCGGCCTGGGCCTTCTCGATCTGCCGGCGGAGCGAGGCGATGTCGGGCCGGTTCTGCTCGGCCAGCGCGATCGCTTCCTGCGTTTCCGGAGACGTCGCCGCGTGGGGAATCTCCAGGCTCCCTTTCACGTCAAACGTCGGAGAAACGTTCCTTCGGCCCAGGGCCGCCAGCAGTTTCGCCTTCGCCGTTACCAGCGCCGTCTCGCGATCGCAGACCTCCCGCTCGCCGGCGAGTACCGAGATACGGATGCGGTCGACCTCGATCGAGCCGGCCCCGCCGAACTGCACCTGCTGGCGCGTGATGCCCTCGACCCGCTTCTGGCTGGCGAGGTCCTCGCGGGCCAGGTCGAGCATCGAGCGGGCTTCCAGCACGTCGTAGAACGCGGCGATGGCCCCGGAAACACGCTGCCGGACCAGGTCGGCGTAATCGGCGTTGGAAACGCACACGCCCAACTTGGCGCTGCCGATGGCCGCCGCCCGCTTGCCGAACAGGAACCAGTCCACGGGGTAGCCGGCGATGACGTCCAGCTCCGGCGGCCCGCCCGGGTTCGCCGCGGTGAAGGGCCGCAGCGGAAGGTACGTGCCGTTCAGCGTCAGCGTCGGGTTGGGCGGCAGCCGGCTGGTCTCGAAGTCCGCTTCGGCCTGCTGGATTGCCTCCGCGCCGGCGCGGAGCGTGGGATCGCACTTGAGGGCTTCCAGGACCGCTTCTTCCAAGGAGATACCCGAAGCCGCGGCATCGGAAAGGGCCGCGACCGGGTCCGGGCCGGGAACCACTTCCGCCGCCTGCGTGAGCCTGGCTTCGGGCCGGTCGCCGGAGTTGCCGGCCGGAGTTTCCCCGCCGGGCGTCACGGGGAGCCATGTGGCCTTGGAAATCGACGTTCCCGGCGGTGCGACTTCCGCGGGCGTCTCCTCAGACGCCTCGATCGAGAAGGGGCTGGCAAGGCGATTCCGTTCCGCGCAACCCGAGAAAGCGACCACGACGGCGGCCAGGACCCAAGCAAACACCCCGCCTACGGCGGAGGATCGCAGCCGATAAGGTGAAATGATGCCGCTCATGGGTCGTCTGTAAGGCCGCATAATCGTTACAGGCAGATTTTCCGCTTCAACCCCGCCTTACGATTCTTTCGGCAAAATCGTTACCACCGTACATCAATACCCGAAATTGACCGGTGGGGACGCCGTTTGCAAGAGCGCAGCGCCGGCATAATCGGCAAATCTTGCCCAGACGCACTAGAGAAGAGCGGTGAACGGTCGGCGCGTAGGTTATGTTCTCCACGAACCAGCGGGTGAAAGCGCAAGAGGCTTCCGATGGCTCGGTGGCGGTGACGGCCGGCCAGGCCGGATTATTCGTGGCGCGGGTGTTTCGGCACGCAACACTAGGCGCAAAGCGCGAGCGAGGTAACAGGTTACGTCCCTCGCTAACGCTTCGGGTTACTATTAGTCTCGCCCGCGTGCAGTATATTCGTGGCGCGGGTGTTTCGGCACGCAACACTAGCCCGAAGCGCGAGCAAGGGTAAGTTGGTGTGCCACCCTCGCTTGCGCTTCGGGCTACTGTGGGGCCGTGGATAACCCCGGCTAACCGTGTATAACCCCGGCTAGCGCTGTGGCTGGCCCTGGGTCAGGCCCGGGCGGACACGGCGCTGGATGTCGATCTCCAGTACACCGAAGGTCGCCTCGTGGCGCTGCACGGTCAACTGCAGGGCGTGCAGCATCCGCTTGGCAGTGTAGAAGTTGGTGATGATCCGCTGGGTCACAGGGATCGGCTGCGTGGGGATTCCCACGGGCTGGGGATTGAGACCAAAGTCGATGATCATCTCTTCCGGGGTACCGGTAACCCTGCAGAAGTTTGCATAGCAGGCGATGACCTTGGTGTCGTCGATCTGAGGCTGGGCCCGCGGGGGGGGCTGCTGAACCAGAGGCTCTGCCGCGACAGGGGGGATGGGAATGTCGATTTCCTTTTCTTTGGCCACAGAATGCTCCCTTCGTGAAGACCGGGTTACAAACGTCGCAATATAGCGATTACTGGAGTATAGCACAAGGAACTTCCGCAAAACAGCCGTTGCACGGAACTTGGGAAATGCTATGCTACGTGGCACTTAGGGGCGGCCGCTGTGGCCGTCCGCGGGCCAAGGACCACGGGGCCCGTACTTTCGCCCGTCACGAGCGGCGTTTCCTCAGGCGGTCCGTGCCCGGGGAATGCCCAAATCAGGAGCTATTAGTAGGATGTCGAAGAAACTGTTTGTGGGCGGTTTGAGCTGGAACACGACCGATGCCGGACTGCGGCAGGCTTTCCAGCAATTCGGCGATATCGCCGAGGCGAAGGTGATTATGGATCGGGATACGGGCCGCTCACGCGGGTTCGGGTTCATTACCTTCAACAACGACGAGGATGCGGTCAACGCCATCAACGCCATGAACGGCAGCAACCTGGAAGGCCGCACGATCAAGGTCAATGAGGCCGAGGATAAGGGCCCCCGAACGGGCGGGCGCCCGGGTGGCGGCGGCTACGGCGGCCGGCGTGGTGGCGGCGGCGGCTACGGCGGTAGTCGCGGCCGAAGTGACGAATAGCTGTGGCCTAAAAGGGGACAGGGGAGACGCGGGGACGCGGCGACCGGGGGGATTTCTCCGCGTCCCCGCGTCTCCCCCTCTCCGCGTCTGGCCGTCTTCCTATACCACTTCCGACGGGGGTGCGGCACCTGCCCTGCCTCGTCTTCGATCCCGCAGGCCGTCGTCGCGGATCACGGTGGCATCTCCCCCAGGAATTCCGCAAGATAGCTTGCAGAGTTTGTCGTTTTGCCTATGATGACGGTTAGGCCCGGTTTGGTATTTGCCGGACCGTCATTCGGCATCTTTCCTCTCATTCTTTCTTAAGGGAGAACTGCTGTGAGATACCTGGGAAACGCTCGGCCACGCGGTGGAGGATCGCGGTTGGCCTTCACCCTCGTGGAACTGCTGGTGGTCATTGCGATCATCGGCATCCTCATTGCGCTGCTCTTGCCAGCCGTGCAAGCGGCCCGCGAAGCTGCCCGGCGGGCGCAGTGCCAGAACAACCTCAAGCAACTCGGCTTGGCGCTGCTGAACTACGAGAGCACCGTGAATGCCTTCCCGCCGGGCTACATCGTCAATGGGACGGCAAGCGCGCCGGCGGCGACTGCCGGCTGGAGCTGGGTGGTGATGCTCCTGCCCTACATCGAACAGGGGCCGCTTTACAACGCGCTGGACCCTAAGGATTTCACCTGCGACAACGTGCTCAACGCGACGGCCGGCGGCAACGGCTCTACCCCCACCGTTACGGCCGCGCAGATCGTCCCCACGATTATTGCCGCCATGCGCTGCCCTACGGATCAGACCCCCGACCAACTGCCCCTTACCTACCGCTATTTCGGCGGCAAAACGATCCCTGCTCCAGCCACGTCCAACTACATCGGCGTGATGGGCCTCTACGATAACACAGGCACGAGTTACAATAACGGGTTCTTCCCGGGCGGCACCAACATCAAGATCCGCGACATCATCGACGGTACGTCCAACACTATGGCCGTCGGCGAGCGCGATAAGAAGTGCTACGCCGGAATTTGGTTCGGCGTGGCAGCGCCGCAGGACAGCACGGCGAACGATTACGGCACCAAGGGCGGCGGCTACCTGGTCCTCGGCCGCGTGAGCGTCAAACAGAACGACACCACCCAGACCCTTATGGGGAGCAGTGTCACCGCCGGTAGTCCGCCCTATAACTGCTCCTTGGGCTTCGGCAGCTCGCACACCGGCGGCTCCCAGTACGTCTTCGCCGACGGCTCGGTACACTTCATTTCCGATGGCGTGAGCTTTGGCAATCTGGCATCGGCCGGTCTGACCATCGCCGGCACCACCCAGGCAGGCCCGACGCCCAATTCCGTCTTCCAGGCGCTGAGCGCAAACGGCAGCTACCCCGGCGTCTACGAATTGCTGGGCGTTATCGACAGCGGCCAGCCGAAGACCGGTTGGCAGTGAGCCTTACCGCGAATCGCTCCACCGGGCGCCGCGGCGCTCTGCCGCTTCGGCGCCCGGTCTGTTTTCTTGGCTAGCTAGAAGTTCGTAGTACCGGCTTTAGCAAGGCAGGGTGGGACAAGCTCGCGCGAGCGAGCGCCGGCCCACCATTCTTGCGGGACTTGGTGGGCCGGCGGCCGCCACGGCGGCCTTGTCCCACCCTACCTCTGACTGACCACTAGCCACTGACCACTTCTCCATACTACCCATCCAATCCGGTCAGTTTGCCTAATGCGGTCAACAAGCCCGCCGCTTTGTTGTAGTGGAGTGGTTAACACTGGCTAGCCGATCAGAGGAGATGGAAAAGTACGCTCCCGGTCTGCGCTCAGGGACCGGCCGCGGAATATCCGCAATTAGCGCGAAGTGTAGCGATCAGAGAGACTAGGGAAAGCGTTTCATGTACGAAGCCTACTTCGGTCTGAACAAGAGGCCCTTTGCCTCAGTCCCCTGCATCGAGCAGTACTTCCCGGGGGCGGCGATCGACGGGGCCTTGCAGCTCCTCACGCGATGTATTCAGCGGGTGGAAGGCGCGGGGTTGGTGGTCGGGCCGTCAGGCACCGGGAAAACGCTGCTCTGCCTGATGCTGGGCGAGCAGTTCCAGGATTCGCTCCGCGTTGTGCTGCTTTCCGGGGGACATTTGGGCAGTCGGCGGGCATTGCTCCAGGCCATCCTTTTCCATCTTGCACAGCCCTATCGCGGCATGGACGAAGGCGAGTTGCGGCTGGCAATCCTGGAGTACCTGGCCAAGGGCGACGGCTGCCCTCAGGGAGTCCTGCTGCTGGTCGACGAGGCCCACGTGCTCTCCTTGCGGCTGCTGGATGAGCTCCGCATGATGACCAACCTGGTCGCCCGAGGGCAGCCTTGCGTGCGGCTGGTGTTGGTGGGCGGAGGGCCGCTGGAAGAGCGGCTTGCCAGTCCCAAGCTGGAATCGTTCAGCCAGCGGATCGCGGCCCGCTGCTACCTGGAATCGCTCAACCGGGGTCAGACCCAGGACTATCTCCAGGCGCAGATTACGGCCGCCGGCGGGACGGCGTCGCGGGTCTTCGCGGCGGAAGTGGCCCCGGCGGTCTTCGCGGCGACCGACGGTGTGCCGCGGCTGATCAACCAGCTTTGCGATCATGCCCTGTTGCTGGCCTACAGCGGCGGACGCCGGCAGGTGCAGCCGAGCGATATCGAGGAAGCCTGGGCCGACCTCCAGCAGTTGCCGACGCCTTGGAACGCCGGCAGCCGCAAAGAGTCGCCGGCGCCGGGAGTCATCGAGTTCGGCAGCGGACTGGACGACGAGCCGAGCGAGGTTGGCGAGCCGTCGGGCTCGCCGGCCGGGTCGGTCCCCATGCTGCGGGTCGCGGGCGAAGAGCAGGACCGGGTCCCGGAGCCGGCCCGGCAGGTGGCCCGGATTCAGCAGGCCCTGGCCGACATGGAGGAGGACTTCCAGCCGGCCGGCTCGATCGGACCGGAAGTGGAGTTGGTCTTCGACGAGCTTTCCAACCCGTTTTGCGAGGCGTTCGAGGAAGAACAGATCGTGATCGACCGCTATGCCAACCTGCCCGCCGACCGGCAGTCGCCGCTGAGCTATGCGCGGCAAGGCGATCAGCCCCTCGACTCGCCGGCCGCGGCGACTCCGTCCGAGGCGGCGCCGGCCGCGGCGGAAGTTGCGGCGACGACGCTCGAGTTCGGCAGCCAACTGCCGGAATCCGAGTTGTTGACCGCGGGCCAGGCGACGCGACCGTCGCAGCCCGCGGCGGCGGTCGGCGACTCGACGGCAGCAGGCGAGTGGGAGCGTGAGCCTGGCACGGTTCCGCTTCATCCGCCGCAGCCGGCCGCCGAGCCGGGAGACGAAGATCTGTTGTTGGTCGTGGAAGACAACTACGATGATGCGGACGTGCCCCTCGTGCAGCCGCCAGCCGCCGTCCGCCGCCAGGAGTACCGCCAGTTGTTTGCCCGGCTGCGGCGCAGCAGCTAACCCGAATTATTCACGCCCCGTGATGTGAACGGCGCAGAGCGCGATCGAAACCCGAAGCGTAAGCGAGGGTAAGTCCCTTAGCCGTCCTCGCTTACGCGTCGCGCTTACGAAGCGCCCGTGAATAATCCGGGCTAAGGGCGACGCGCGAAAGGAACGACGATGGGCCGCGTATTGCAAGCGTTGCGACAGCTCGAATGCAAGCAGGGGTCGCCCTCTTCTGCCGGCTCGGCCACTGCTCAGCCCCCAGACATTTCCCGGCAAGCGGTGGTTCCCGACGACGACCTGACGCCGCCGCCGGAGTACCTGCCGGACGGGCTGGCGCTACGGCAGGAGCCGTCGCTCAGCAGCGGCGGGGAAACAAGTGTCGGTTCTGATGTGGGACGGATTGGTAATCCGTCGAGCAATGAGACGGTCGCGGCTGACAACGCTCCGCCGCGCGGAGCCTACGACGAGTTGGCCGAGACGATCCTGGCCCAGATCGTGCCTGGCCGTCCGGCCGCACTTTGCTTCACGAGCGTCGAGGAGGGCATCGGCCGGACCGCGATGGTGGCCTCGCTCGCCGCGGCTTTGGCCCGCCGGGAGCCGCAGGGCGTGCTGGCGGTCGACGCCGACTTCCGCCAGCCGAGGCTGGGCTCGCACTTCGGCGTCCTCCCCGATCCCGGTTTAGCGGGCGTGCTCGGCGGCCGCACCGGATGGGAGGAGGCGATCGCCGCGACCGAGATTCCCTCGTTGTTTGTTCTGCCTGCCGGCCGTAGCGACTGGGAGGAAAAGGGGACAGTCCCCATTTGTGCGAAGCACCGGGCACCGGCCAAAGGCTGGTCGGGCGGGCACCGACCGAAGGTTTGTCCCGGCAAATGGGGACTGTCCCCTTTCCCGGCCGACCGACTGGCGCCGCTGTTGGAACAGTGGCACGGCCGCTTCCGGCTGGTGTTATTCGACGCTCCTTGGTTGATCCGGCCGGGAGCGGATTGCCTGGCCCGGCACTTCGATGGCGTCTACCTGGCCTTGCGTCTGGGCGAGACCCGCAAACGGGCGTTGCGTCGCGCCTTGCACGCTCTGGAAGCCGCCGGCGGGCGTCTCCTGGGAAGCATCCTCTTGGGGCCGCCGTTACCAGGCTAACGCCGCGCCGGTAGGGTGGGACAAGCTCGCCTCGGGCGAGCGCCGGCCCACCAAGTGTTTCTTACGGTGGGCCGGCGCTCGCTTCGCGAGCTGGTCCCACCCTACTGGTCCCACCCTACTGGTCCCACCCTACTGGTCCCACCCTACTGGTTCTGCCCTACGTCGCACGGTGCTCTCCAAATTGGGGGGCATGGCCGGCGACTTGCAATGAGGGTACATTTTGCTTTGTGCGACCCCTTCTACGCAGGGCTAACCGTCTCCTCTCCACTTTGCGAGCACCAGGCCATGACCCAAGAAGCGAACCAGTCTCCGAGAATCGGCACTTTGGCACTGCACGCCGGGCAAGTGCCCGACCCCGCCACGACGGCCCGCGCCGTGCCGATCTACGCCACCACGAGTTACGTCTTCCACGACACGGATCACGCGGCAAATCTCTTCGCGCTGCGCGAGTTCGGCAACATTTACAGCCGCCTCATGAATCCCACCAACAACGTCGTCGAGAAGCGTCTGGCGGCGCTGGACGGCGGCGCCGCGGGGCTCGTCTTTTCCAGCGGCCAGGCGGCGATCACCGCGGCGCTGTTGACGATCGCGCACGCGGGCCAGAACTTCGTCTCCGCCAACAGCCTCTATGGCGGGACCTGGACCTTGTTCACGCAGACCTTCTCCAAGCTCGGCGTCGAGGTGCGGTTTTTCGATCCCAGCCGGCCGCAAGACCTCGGCAAGCTGGTGGACCGCAACACCCGCGCCGTCTATCTCGAAACGCCGGGAAATCCCAAGAACGACGTGCCGGACTACCGGGAGCTGACCGCCATCGCGCACCGGCACGGGTTGCCGGCGATCATCGACAATACGGTGTTGACGCCCGCGCTTTTCCGTCCCATCGAGCACGGTTTCGACATCGTGGTCTACTCGACGACGAAGTTCATCGGCGGCCACGGCGTACACCTCGGGGGCGCCGTGGTCGACAGCGGCAAGTTCCCCTGGGCCCAGGATCCGCAGAAGTGGCCGGAGTTCACCGCGCCGGATCCCGCCTATCACGGCCTGGTGTTCGAGGAGGCGCTGCGGCCCGTCGGCAACATCGCCTACATCCTTTACATTCGCACTCACTGGCTGCGCGACACGGGCGCGTGCCAGAGCCCGTTCGCGTCTTTTCTCACGCTCTTGGGCCTGGAAACGCTGCACTTGCGGCTGGAAAGGCACTCGCAGAACGCCCTGGCCGTGGCCGAGTTTCTCTCCCGGCACCCGGCGGTGCTGTGGGTGAATTACCCGGGCCTGCCCAGCCATCCCGACCACGCCCGGGTCAAGCAGTACCTGCCCGACGGCGCGGGCGCCATCGTGGGCTTCGGCATCAAGGGTGGCAAAGAGGCCGGCGTCAAGCTGATCAATCAGGTCAAGCTCTTCAGCCACCTGGCGAACATCGGCGACGCGAAGTCGCTGATCATCCACCCCGCCACCACCACCCACTCGCAGCTCACGCCCGAGGAGCAGGCCCAGACCGGCGTGACGCCCGAGTTCGTCCGCCTTTCCGTGGGCATCGAAGACATCCGCGACATTATCGCCGATTTGGACCAGGCCCTGCGGGCTTCGCAGGCGTAGTAGCCGGCACGCGGCGTGTGCCGCAAACCGCCGACGGCACACCGCGTGTGCCGCAAACCGCCGACGGCACACCGCGTGTGCCGCAAACCGCCGACGGCACACCGCGTGTGCCGCAAACCGCCGACGGCACACCGCGTGTGCCGCAAACCGCCGACGGCACACCGCGTGTGCCGCAAACCGCCGACGGCACACCGCGTGTGCCGCAAACCGCCGACGGCACACCGCGTGTGCCGCAAACCGCCGACGGCACACCGCGTGTGCCGCAAACCGCCGACGGCACACCGCGTGTGCCGCAAACCGCCGACGGCACACCGCGTGTGCCGCAAACCGCCGACGGCACACCGCGTGTGCCGCAAACCGCCGACGGCACACCGCGTGTGCCGCAAACCGCCGACGGCACACGGCGTGTGCCTGCTACAATAAGCGCTCCTCAGCGGTAATTCCAGAACCAGTGCCAGTAGTCGTCGATCATCTGGCAGTTGGGATTCCGTGGGTCGACTTTCAACAGCGCCAGCGGAAGCCTGGCGGCGTTGCGAAAGACTACGTCGCAGAGAATGCCCGTCGTCGAGTCCAGCGGCGTTCGAGCCGGGTTGCACAGGCCGGTCGCAATCACGGAATTGTCCAGCACCAGCGGCTCCATCTCTTCGCAGTGGCTGGCCCGGAAGGGAAACGAGAGGAACCTGGCCAGATGCGCGTAATAGTCTCGCAGCGCGTTTCGACGCACGAGCGGCAAAGGGTCCGTCGCGCCCAGATGGAAGACCCAGCGAATGCGATCTTCGGCCGGCGACGGTCGCCAGAGCGCCAGAAAGCGGCCCGCTCCAAGCCGGCCAGCGGGTGGCTTCCCGCGCCAAGGGGGTTGAGCAGTGACACCATACCGCACCTCGTAGTTGTGACGATCCTCGAGATGCCTTCAGGATGGGTTGCTGATCCGTCAGATGCCCTCTAGATTATGGTACGCGACCACGAAGAGCGGGAGGTTAGCGTGGTGTTAGAAATGCGCTCTCATCCGTCGGAAGTGGGATGGTGAAAAGTTTGGGTTCCGTACCGAAGTGACGGTTCCGATTTCTGTCGGTCCTTGGACTGCCCCCGCTGGGCTTGCCCCAGCGGAGCAAAGGATTGGCCACTAGAACCCGGCCTCGAAACCCCTTCGCGTTTTCCGCTGCCGCCGCCCGGCCTGGGCCGGGCGGCGGCAGCGGAAAACGCGCAACGCGGCAGAAGGTCTGCCCGGTAGTGGCCAATCCTACGCTCCGCTGGGGCAAGCCCAGCGGGGGCGACCGTGAAGCGGAACACAACCGGTAACCGCAATCCGGACAAAAGCGGAACCTCTTCACCTCTCCACGTCAGAAGGATGCGCGGGCCCGCTACCCCGGATGATGCAGGGCCTGGTCCAAGTCGGCACAGAGATCCTCCGGGTCTTCCAGTCCCACGGAAAGCCGAAAAATCCCCTCTCCGGCAAAAGCGCGGTAACGGGCCAGGTGGCCGGCGTCCATCTGAAACGAGTTCGCCTGGAGGTCATCGGTGGCAAGGTAGAAAATCAGGCTGCGGTGATGTCCCAACGACACGGCATAGTGGATCACCTCCAGCCGCTTGGCCAACTGCCGGGCCAGTTTCGGGCCGTCCTGGACTTGGAAGGTCAACATGCCGGAGAAGTTGGCCATCTGGCGGCGGGCCAACTCGGCCTGCGGATGCGAAGCGAGCCCCGGATAGACGACGCGCGTGACCTTGGGATGCGTTTCCAGAAAGCGGGCCAGGTGCAGGGCATTCTGCTCATGGGCCGCCATCCGCAGCGGCAGGGTCGCCATGCCGCGCAGTATCAGCCAGGCATTGAACGGGCTCAGGGTGGCCCCCAAGTGAATCGAGGTGTCCTGCCGCAAGCGGACCAGCGGCTCCTCGCGCCGATGACTACGCCCCCCAGGGCATCGCCATGTCCGCCAAGGTACTTCGTGAGCGAATGGATCACGAAGTCCGCACCCAACTCCAGCGGGCGGGTCGCCAACGGCGTGGCGAAGGTTGAATCCACGACCAGCTCCGCGCCGGCGCGATGCGCCACGTCGGCCACGGCGCGGATGTCGGTCAGCTTGAGAATCGGATTGGCGGGTGTTTCCGCCCAGACCATCCGCGTGTTAGCGCACGGCGCCCGCCTCAGATCGTCGAGATCGGACAGATCCGCCGCGCCGACTTCGATCTTGAGCCTGGCCAGGGTGCCGCGGACCAGCTCCGCGACGCCCGCGTAGGCCACGTCGCTGACCACCAGGTGGTCGCCCGAGGCTAGGCGATGAAACAACAGTCCGGCTGCGGCCCCCATGCCGGAGCTGAACGCGACGGCCCTCTGGCCGCCTTCCAAATCAGCGAGTTTCTTCTCAAGCTGACGAATGGTGGGATTTGCCCAGCGGGTGTAGACGTAGCCTGCGTCTCCAGCTTCGCAGAGTGCCGAGAAGGAGCTTGCCGCCTCCTCCAGCGCGAAAGTCGTGGACATGACGAGGTTAGGAGCCGACGCCCCGGTTACCGGATCAGGACCTTCCCCCGCGTGGATGGCTCGCGTCCGCACGCCGTATCGTTTTCCTGGTTCGAGCATCTTGCGATTATGGCAGATCCCAGGGCGGCTGGCAACCGTGGGCGGAGGGATAACGTGCTGCGGATCGGCCAAGATTGACACGACGAAACGGCGGGGTATACTCAAGGCGTCCGGTCAAGGATCGCTTCCGAGGTGCCTAACGTGAAAGGCTGCAACCCATGCGAACTATTCTGACCACGGCAGCGGTGGCCCTCGCGTCGGTTTCGATGGCGTTTGCCGTAGGACCGCAGGAGGCCACCTCGGGAGGCTCGCCCGCCAAGCCCGCCGCGGCAACCGCGGCGTCCGCGCCCGGCCCGGCGCATCAGCAGGACGAGAAGGCGATCCGACTCGCCGTCGAGGCGGTTGCCAAGGCGTACAACGCGGGCGATGCCAAGGCGATCGCCTCGCTGTTCGTAGCCGACGGAGAGATCGTCAGCGAAGAGGGCCAATCCACTCAGGGCCGTGAAGGGATCAAGCAAGTGTTCGCTGGAATCTTCAAGGAGCATCCCAAGACCCACATGGATCTGGCCGTCGGGTCCGTTCGTTTCATCGGCGCGGACCTGGCCGTCGAGGACGGGATGGCGACCGTGACCAATGCGCCCGATGAGCCCGCCGATCGCGGTCCCTACACGGCAGTCCACGCCAGGCAGGACGGCAAGTGGCTCATGGCCAGCGTGCGAGACCTTCCCGATGAGGCGCCGGCGCCCGAGGAGCAGCTCAAGCAGCTCCGCTGGATGATCGGCGACTGGGTGGACGAAAGCCCGGAAGCCCTCGTGATGACGTCCTACCGCTGGACCGACAACCGATGCTATATCTTGAGCGAATTCAAGGTCCAGATCGGCGGCCGGCCGATGATGACCGGCTCGCAGCGGATCGGCTGGGACCCCCTGGCCAAGAAGATCCGCTCCTGGGTCTTCGATTCGGAAGGCGGCTTTGGTGAAGGGATCTGGACGCGAGAGGGCAATCGCTGGATCGTGAAAAGGACCGGCGTGACGCGCGACGGGAAGATCGCCTCCGGGACCAACGTCATCACGCGGGTGTCCAAGGACCGCATGACGTGGCAAGCGCGGGATCGCATCGTCGGCGGGGAGAAAATGCCTGACATCAAGGAAATCCCCATCACGCGAAAACCACCCCCGCCCATGTAAGGGCCGCCAACACAGAAAGAGCAACGCCGGACCGGAGCAACAGCAATGAATACCAGTTGGAAAATGCTTGTGGGCCTCGCACTGGCCGTGGTATCGTCGGCGGGCCTGACTCTGGCGGGCCCGGGCGGCGGCCGCGTCGGCGGCGGCGGTGGGGGCGGATTTGGCGGCGGTGGGGGCGGATTCGGCGCCGCAGGCGGCGGCAGCCGGCCGGCATTTAGTCACACGCCTTCTTTCAGCACCCCGCGTCAGGGCTTCAACGTGCCGCGTCCCAGCTTCAACGCGCCGCGTTTCAACGAGACGCCGGCGTTTCGTCCGTCGCTGCCGCAAAATATCGGAGCCAACCGCCCGGCCATTACCCCGGGCAACCGGCCGGGCATCGGCCAGCGGCCTGGTATTGGCAACACGCCCAATTGGGACAACCGACTTGACACCGGGCGTCTTCCCGGCATCAACAACCGTGCCAACATCGGCAACAACATCAACATCAACAACCGCACGACCAACATCGTCCGGCCGACGCATAACAATTGGAACCACGGCGACTGGCATCACGGGGATTGGCACGGCAACTGGAACCACCCTTGGTATCATCGCCCGGTGGGCTGGTGGACGGCCGGCTATTGGGCCGGCGCCGCCGCTTCCGCGATTCCTTGGTCCTGGGGGTATTGGCCGTACTACAATCCCTACTACACGAGTCCGGTCGTCGTCGGCGGTGCGACCATCGACTACTCGCAGCCGATCGTGATGGCCCAGGCGCCTCCCTGCCGCCCGCCACCCCAGCGGGTCTGACCGCCGAAGACCAGGCGACGCCCTTGTTCGATGCGGCGCGGAATGCCTTCATGCAGGGCGACTATCAGACCGCGCTGGCCCAGGTGGACCAGGCCATCGCGCTGGTGCCCAACGACACCGTGCTCCACGAGTTCCGCGGGCTGGTGCTCTTCGCGCTGGGGCGCTACAAGGAAGCGGCTGCCACCGTCTACGCCGTGCTGTCCACCGGTCCCGGCTGGGACTGGACGACGCTCAGCGGCCTCTATCCGAGCGTGGATGTCTACACGGAGCAACTCCGCGCCCTGGAGCAGTACGCGAAATCGCGCCCGGCGGCAGCGGAGGCGAAATTCCTGTTGGCCTATCACTACCTGACGTGCGGCTACACCGATGCGGCCGCCGTTCAGCTCAGGGAAGTCGTGCGACTGAATCCCAGGGACCAATTGTCCGCTCAACTGCTCCATAGCATTTCCGCATCGGACACCGCCGAGGAGGCAGTGCCGATCCGGCCGGCGGCGGCTATGACGCCGGCAGATGCGTCGAGCCTCGTGGGCCACTGGACCGCGCGGCGCGCGGACGGCGCCACGATCAAACTGACCCTGGCCGGCGATGGGAAGTTCACCTGGACGCTGGCTCAAAACGGCAAGCCGCAGCAGTTCAGCGGCACGTATACCGTCGCCGACAACCTGCTGGTTCTCAAGCAAGGCAATAATCCCATGATGGTGGGCCAGGTCGCCTCGCTTGCCGGCGACCGCTTCAACTTCAAGCTTGCGGGAGACAACCCCAGCGACCCCGGCCTGACCTTCGTGCGCTAATCAAGTCGGCCGATCGCTCCTTGTGGTGCAGGCGTCCCGCCTGCATTTCCGGGTAGGCACCCCGCCTGCATTTCTGCGCAGGCGGGACGCCTGGATTTCCGGGCAGGCGGTAGGTGTGGATTTCCGGGCAGGCGGTAGGTGTGGATTTCCGGGCAGGCGGTAGGTGTGGATTTCCGGGCAGGCGGGACGCCTGCACCACAACTTATGCTCTTACGGCTCCTTAGCCCACCCGGCTGCCACAACCGAGGCAGCGCCGCTCCTCCTCTTTACACCCATCGACGACAAACGGCAGCCAGCAAAGCGGGATGCAGAACATCAACAAGGCGGCAAAGAGGATCCAGCCGGTGGCCGAGATCTTCTTCGTCACGTTCACAAGCCCTTGATGGCCGCAATACGGGCAGCGGAACCCGAAGCCGCCGGCTGGCGGAGGCATGTAACCGGGCGCGGACGGAGCCGATGGATTGACGAGACCCGGGGGATCGCCCCCTTGAGACGACGGCGCAGAGGCGGCTGCGCCGGGCGGCAGGGAAGCGTTTCCCGGCATGGTAAACTGCCCCTGGCAGTGCGGGCAAGCCACCCGCTGCCCGGCAAAACGCGGATCGGCGGCAATCCATCCCTTGCACGTCGGACACTGGATACTCGGCGTGGCAGCCATCGCGACTTCTCCCGTGGAATGGGCAAGAAGCGTCATTCTGCATCCCGCACCCCGTGGCGTCAAGGCGGGGCCACTGGCGCTCGTAGTCCCGCCTTTAGGCGGAATGCCGCCTAAAGGCGGAACTACCAGCGGGCGTTTCACGACTCTTGCACCCAGAACCGGACGAGCCGGGTGCCATGTCGACGCTTGTCGTGCGCATGACCAGGCGGGATTGGCGGGCCTACATGCTTGCTGTCTCGCTGCGCTCGCTTAGCAAGCATGGTACCATAAATCACCGGCAGCTTCGTACTCAGGCACCCCCTGCCTGACAACCTCAATCCATCGCCATTCACCCGCGGCCCAACTTCTTCAGCCGAACCGCCGGGAGGCGCGTGAGACGTTGGCTCACAGGGTCGACCTCGATTCCGGCTGACTCCAGCGCGGCGACGCCAAGTATGAGCCCTTCGTACTCCTCACGCTCCGCGTGAGGCCGAACCGGCAGAACCTCACGCGGAGCGTGAGGGGTACGACAAATTCTACTCGCGCAGGCCGGGCGGGGTGAATTGGCAGCAGAAATCGGCGATCTCGCCGCGGACTTGGGGGGCCACGGCGTCGAGGTTCGCCAGGTTGCGGCAGACGGTGTCGATCCAGCCGGCGACGCGGTCCATTTCCGGCTCCTTCATGCCCATCGAGGTCAGCGCGGGCGTGCCCAGGCGGACGCCGCTGGTGACAAACGGCTTGCGGTGGTCGCCGGGGACCATGTTGAAGTTGCCGATGATGCCGGCGCGGGCCAGGGCCTGGGAAACCTGCTTGCCGGTGTAGTCGCTTTTGCGGAAATCCATCACCAGGAGGTGCGTATCGGTGCCGCCGCTGGCCAGGGCATAGCCCCGGGCCAAAAGCCCCTCGGCCAGCCGCCGGCAGTTGGCGGCCACCTGGCGCCCGTAGCTGCGGAACTCCTCGCTGGCCGCTTCGCGGAAGGCCACGGCCATGGCGGCGATGACGTTCATGTGCGGTCCGCCTTGCAGGCCGGGGAAGACGGCCCGGTCGATCCGCTTGGCCAGGTTGAGCTTGCTGTCGGCGTGGTACTGGGCCTGGTAGCGGTCTTCGAGCTTGGAGAGGATGAAGCCCGAGCGCGGTCCGCGGAGCATCTTGTGGCAGGTGCTGGAGACCACGTCGCAATAGGGCACCGGGTCGGGGTGGACACCGGCCACGATCAGCCCGTTGATATGGGCCACGTCGGCCACCAGGTAGGCCCCGACCTCGGCGGCGATCTCGGCGAAGCGGTCGTAGTGGAAGGTCCGCGGGTAGGAGGTGCCGCCGACCCAGATCATCCGCGGACGTTGGCGCCGGGCCGTGTCGCGGATCTGGTCGTAGTCCAGCAGTCCCGTCTCGGGATCGGGACCGTAGGGCACCTGGACGAAGTCGCTGCCGGAGAAGTTCACGCCCCAGCCGTGGGTGAGATGGCCGCCTTGGGGGACGGGCATGCCCATGATCTTGTCACCCGGCCTGCCCAGGGCCCGGTAGACGGCCTGGTTGGCCGGCGAGCCGGAATAGGGCTGCACGTTGGCGTGCTCGGCCCCAAAAAGGCTCTTCGCCCGCTGGATCGCCAGCGACTCGATCTGATCGATGACCTCGTTGCCCTCGTAGTAGCGGGCGGCCGGGTAGCCTTCGCAATACTTGTTGGTCAGGGCCGAGCCGGTGGCCTCCAGCACGGAGAACGAGGCGTAGTTCTCCGAGGGGATCATCTTCAGCGTCGCCGTTTCCAGCTCCGCCTGCTTGCGGATCAGGGCGTAGATCTCGGGGTCCGTCTCCTTCAGGTGCGGGAAACGCTCGCGCTCGTGGTTCACGGGGCGGGACTCCTCCATTTCGCCGGTAAACGGGCTCGAACTCGCCACGGAAGCTCCTCTCAACTTAGGTAGGGTGGGTCGAGCGCAGCGAGCCCCACCAACTTGGGCGGGGGCGGATTCTTCTCCCCTCTCCCTCCGGGAGAGGGGCAGGGGGTGAGGGGATCCCGGCAGGGAATCCCGAAGTTATCCTTGACGCCGGCCACCGATCAATTGAAACGCATCCCTTAAAGATACCTCGCCATCCCGGCAGAAACAACCCGCCGCTTCCGCTGGAAGTTGCGCGGGTCAGGCCGCGAGCTACGCTTGTCGTCCGTTTGCGGTGAGATAAGCGCCCGCCTACAATGCTGGGACGGTGGAGGTCATTCCATGAATCTGCGAAGTCGTCGCGAGCTCGAAGCTTCTGGCAAGAAACTGCGGTTGCTCGAAGAGCGTTACGAGGCGGAAAAGCGTGTACAAGGCGGGGATGCACACGTGCGGGAGCTGAGTTTGAGATCGCTCAAACGACTGATCAATCAGCTTCGGGAGGAGATCACTCGTTTCGAGTCGCGCAGCTCACTCGGCACAGAGCCCAATAATCGCCGACGAACCGAACGCGGAGAGTAGGTATGGGCGACATGCCAGCAGATTTATCCTGCAGGCCGCAGCGGGAGCCGAACCGCGGCAGCCCGGGCCGATGGCAATTCTCGCTCGGCGGTCTGCTCCTGTTTGTGCTCCTCGTAGCGATGGGGCTTTCGCTCTTTGTCACCGCGCGGCGATTTCGGCAGACCGAGGCTGAGCTTGCCGAGTATCGACGCGAGTATGGCATCCTGAAAGTCGAGAACCCGACAAAGCTTCAGGCTATAGCCCTCTGGACCGGCGAGCCGAACCATTGGCGATGGCGCGTCTATCTTCCGCGGGGAAAATACGACATTTATTGGGCAACAACCGGAATTCCAGTCAACGGCCTCCCAACGCCTACGGATGGCTGGAGATTTCTCGACTCCCAAGATCCTGCAGATCCTGTTGACATTTCCCTAGCAACCTACAAAGATCCCAAAGACGGTGTATGGAAATACGCCATATCCATGCGAAGCGCGAACGGCAGCGGCGGGGAGAACTATGTGGACATGTCGGTGGCCCCCGCCGATGAGTGCAACTCGGAATGGATTGGCGGCGTTGATCGCATCAACGGACCAGTCATCGTCTCTTCCGACCAACCGCTCGTTCTGTTGCGGAAACTGACGTTGAGGAAGGGAGTATGTACGATAGGCCCGAAAGACAATGATGGACTCATGCTGTGGATCAAATGCAAGGGCCAGTGGCGAGGCGCTCGTGTTTTCCGCGCGTCGTCAACGAGTACGCATGAATGAGGAATGTGATTATCCACTTGACTCAAGGCCGTCGCGTAGCGACGTTATGATGGTAGCCGTGGGTTTCAACCCACGGTTTGCGATGCGCCTATGTTTCCGTTCGTCGCGTAGCGACGATTCAGGCGTCGCTACGCGACGCAAAACGGTCGTTGGACGACATATTCCGTGGGTTAAAACCCACGGCTACCATCGCATCGTCGCTACGCGACGTGGACCGCATCCAACCTGATCAAATGAGTCAAGTGGATAACCATAATGAGGAAACATCGGAAGCACTCTGCATCCGAAAATTGACAGCGTATTTGTCGTGAATACCAGTTTATCACCCTGCCAACGAGAAGCCTGCCATGACAAAGCCAACCTTGACCTCCCTCCTGGCATTCCTGGTCCTCGCCGGCGTGGCCGCCGGGGCTAACGGAAGCGCCGGCGTTTCAGCCGCCGATGAGCCGATCCGCGCGGTCCGAACGCCCGACGCCGCACGGCCCAACGCGTACTACGTCGGCAATCGCCCGCCGCTGCTTCCCAGCCCGCTGCGGAAACTGCCCGTCGGCGTGATCCGGCCGGAGGGCTGGCTGCGGACGCAGTTGGAGCTGGAGGCCGACGGCTTCTCGGGCCGGCTCCTGGAGATCAGCGGGTTCCTGAGAAAAGAGGGCAACGCCTGGCTGAGCCCCAAGGGTGAAGGCCATAGTTTCTGGGAAGAGCTGCCCTATTGGCTCAAGGGCTACGGCGACCTGGGCTACATGCTCCACGACCCGAAGATCATCAAGCAGGCCCGGCAGTGGCTCGAAGCGGCCATCGCCAGCCAGCGCGAGGACGGCTATTTCGGTCCGCGGGCGAACCTCGACGGCGAAATCAAGGGCAAGCCGGATCTCTGGCCGAACATGCTGATGCTCAACGCCCTGCAATCGTACTACGAGTTCTCCGGCGACAAGCGGGTGCCGGACCTCATGACGCGCTACTTCCGCTGGGAGCTGGCCTTGCCGGAAGACAAGTTCCTGCCCGGCTCGTGGCAAAAGCAGCGGGCGGCCGACAACCTGGCGAGCGTCTACTGGCTCTACAACCGCACCGGCGAGGCCTGGCTCTTGGACCTGGCCCGGAAGATCCACAAGCACACGGCCGACTGGAACGGGGGGATCGCCAGCTTTCACGGCGTGAACTTCTGCCAGTGCTTCCGCGGCCCGGCCGTCTTCTACCAGCAGACCGCCGACCGCAAGGATCTCGAAGCGACCTTGCGCAACTATGCCACGATGATGTCCGAGTACGGCCAGGTGCCGGGCGGGATGTTCGGGGCCGACGAGAACTGCCGGCCCGGCTGCACCGGTCCCCGCCAGGCGGCCGAAACCTGCTCGATGGCCGAGATGATGCTCTCCGCCGAGCAGCTCGCCGCGATCACCGGCCAGCCGATCTGGGCCGATCGCTGCGAGGAAGTGGCCTTCAACTCGCTGCCGGCCTCGATGACCCCCGACCTCAAGGCCCTGCACTACCTGACCGCCCCGAACCTGGTGCTCTGCGACCGCAAGAACAAGTCGCCGGGCCTGCAAAATGGCGGCCCGATGCTGCTGTTCAACCCCTACGATCACCGCTGCTGCCAGCACAACGTGGCCCACGCCTGGCCCTACTATGCCGAGAACCTCTGGATGGCCGCGCCGGCCGACGGGCTGGCCGCCGTGCTCTACGGCCCCTCGCGGGTGACGGCCAAGGTCGGCGACGGGACCGAGGTGACGATCGCCGAGACCACACGCTATCCGTTCGACGAGACTATCGAACTGGCACTGGCGACGCCGCAGGCGGTGAAGTTCCCCTTGCTGCTCCGCGTGCCCGGCTGGTGCCGCTCGCCCGAGGTGTCGATCAACGGCAAGCCGGCGAAAGTCCGGGCCGAAAGCGGCTCGTTCCTGGTGGTCGATCGCACCTGGTCCAACGGCGAGCGGCTCAGCCTCCGCCTGCCGATGCAGGTGGCGCTGACCACCTGGAAGGCCAACAAGGACAGCGTCTCGGTCCGCCGCGGGCCGCTCTGGTACTCGCTCAAGATCGGCGAGCGGTACGTCCGCGCCGGGGGCACCGAGAAGTGGCCTGCCTGGGAGATTCACCCCAGCACCGCCTGGAACTACGGCCTGGTCCTCGACGCGAAAGACCCGGCCGCGTCGTTCCATCCTGTCGAGAGGGCCTGGCCGGCCAACGGTCAGCCGTTCGAGGCGGAGTCGGCCCCCGTCGAGCTTACGGCGAAGGGGCGGAAGATTTCCGGCTGGACGATGGACCGCCTGGGACTGGTCGGCCTCTTGCAGCCCAGCCCGGTGAGATCGAGCGAGCCGACGGAGGCGATCACGCTGATTCCCATGGGCTGCGCCCGCTTGCGGATCTCGGCCTTTCCCACGATCGGCGACGGGCCGGGCTCCCACGACTGGCCGCTGCCGGCGTCGCCGGCCATGAAGGCCACGTCGTCGCACTGTTGGGAGGGCGACACCGAGGATGCGCTCTCGGACGGCCTGTTGCCGAAGAACTCCCACGATCAGAGCATCCCCCGCTTCACCTGGTGGGACCATCGGGGAACCACGGAATGGGTCGCCTACCAGTTCCCCAAGGCTCGCAAGATCTCCGCGGTCGAGGTCTACTGGTTCGACGACACGGGCCGGGGAGAGTGCCGGGTGCCGAAGGCCTGGCACGTGGAGTGGCTCGACGGCCGGACCTGGCGGCCGGTCGGCGGCGCCGGCCAGTACGGTGTTGACCTTGACCGTTTCAACCGCACGAGCTTCGAGCCGATCGAGGCGGCCGAGCTTCGCCTGGTCGTGGAGCTAAAGCCCGGCTTCTCCGGCGGGATCCTCGAGTGGCGAGTGAAATAGCCGGCTCGCAATTTGTGGTGCAGGCGTCTCGCCTGCCCGGGAAAATGCAGGCGGGACGCCTGCACCACAAGGGGAACCCCACCCTGCACTCTTCGTGCCCCTCGTGTCCTTTGTGGTTAACCTGCTTGCGACCGCACTTCCACTTGCGGGAATCCGCCCGCGCGAAGGTTCACGAAGCGGACCGCCGGCACTCCCTGGGCCGCGCGGGGGAAGTACGCGTCCACGTAGCCGGACCGCGCCGCCTCGTCGAGGCTCGCGTCGGCCGGCAGGCTGGACTTCAGCAGCACCAGCTCCCGGGCACCCAGTGCCACGGCCAGCCGCGCGGCGATCGAGTCGCTGGTCACGTCCCAGGTGTGCGGCAGGGGATTCGCCCCAAGGGGCGGCTCCTCGTCGCGAAGGAACGACTCCGGCTCCACAAGATGAAGGGGTCGGGAGTCTTGGTTTGCCACCTTTTCTTGCGATCCCGGCAGACTTTCCCAACAAAGACTCCCAACCCCTTTATCCCGGTGCAACTCGTCCAGCCGGCGGATCAAGCGGGCCTCCGGCAGGAGTCGGGCGACCAGTTCCGCGGTCACTCCCAACAGCCGGATGCAAAGCCAATGGGCCGCTTCATCGTCCAACGGGTGCCGGGCGCAAGCGTCCCGAACCGCGTCGGCCAGGGAGCCGCCTCCGACCACCATCAGCGAGGCCATCGCCGGCTGACCCGCCAGCCAGGACCGCAGCGCGGGCACGAGGCCGTCGAAATCCAGAAGGCTCCCGCCCAGCTTAACAACCCGCAAGCATGAAGGGGTCGGGGGTCGGGGGTCGGGAGTCGGGGATCCTTGTTTGCCACTACCGTCTGCCATGCCAGCCACCTTTCCAGGACAGAGACTCCTTCATCCTCCCTCTTCCCTCCTCCATCCCTCATCTCTTATCCCTCATCTCTCATCCTTTCCCTTGCCAGCACGGCCAGGGCGTGTGCGGTCGCGGCCCGCGAGAGGGCCGGGCCCAACTCTTCCTCCAGCGAGACGACCAGCACGTCCAGGCCGAGCCGGGCCAGCAGTCGTCGCGCGAGGAACTCGCCGCTGCCGGAGATCACCGCCCGGCCTGGCGGACGGGACATCCGCCGGAGCACCTTCGTGGCGCCCGCCGCAAGCTGTGACAACTGCGCGTCGGCCGCCGCTCGGGCCATCTCCAGGGCCGCGTCAAGGCCGACCATCTCCCGATCGGCGCAGATCGCACGGGCCAGACGCTCGTGGGCGAACTGCCGGGTCGCGGGGCGGCCGTCCGCGGTCTGCCTGCTGGAGGCTTCCTCCGGCAGGTCGCCCAGCAGCAGGTACACGTCCCAGGTGGTGGCAAACAACTCCTGCGCGGTCGGGCAAAGATGTCCCCGCCAAGGAAGCTGCCGGGCGATCGCCGAGATCGGGCTCCGTTGGACGCCCGTGTAGACCAGCTCGCCGCAGACCAGCCGCTCGGGATCGGTCCGCCCCCGTGCGGCCGGCCGGCCGTCGCCGAGGGGGATGAGGTCGCAGGTGGTCGAGCCGACGTCGATCGCCAGCGCGGTCCCCTGCGGTGCGTAGCGGCCGGCGAAGCAGGCCAGCGCGTGCCAGTTTGAGGCCGCGGCCAACAGCGGCCGGCGCAAAGCCTCCCTCGGCTCCGCCCAGGAGCCGTCGACCTGATAGACCCAAACCGCTCGCCCGCCCGCCGCTGCGGTCACCGCGGCGAGGATCGCTTCGACGCCTTCGGCCTTGGTCGAGAAGCAGTCGGCCAGCTCGCCGGTCATGGTCACGGCCAAGGCGTCAGCCGGCGGCGATCCGCGGACGAGTTCGGCCAGGGCGTCGGGCAGATCGTCGCGCCGCTGCCAAAGGGGAAAAGGGCGCCGCAGGGCCCAGCCACGTCCGTCGGCCGCCTTCAGGTTCGCGCCGCCGATGTCCAACGCCAGCCAGTTCATATTCGAGTCAATGGGGAAATTCCGTAGGACGGATTGCTAATCCGTCCGCGATTTCGGGACGGATTGGCAATCCGTCCTACTTGTCCTGCCCATGGCGGCGTATGCGCCCGTCGGGGTCGAATTGTATCCCAAGAGGCCGGAATGACAACCGGGGTTGGCGGCCAAGACGGACGTCCAACATCGCCGCGGCCAGGTTGACGCCCTCCGCAACGGCCGCCCGCAGGCCCACGTAGGAGGTCGTCAGCCGGGGGTTGATCTCGATCACCGCGTCCTCCGCCCCGCCAGGGTCTCGGCCCAACACCAGGTCGATCCCCAGGTAGCCGGTCGGTTCGGGCAGCGTCTCGACCGCGGCCCGCGCCAGCCGCACCGCCCGCCGGGCCAAAGCGCGCTCCAGGGGCAAGCAGCCGCCCAGGTACTCGAAGCGGCCGTCGTCGCTCAGTCGTTGGCGGCAAGGGATCAAGGCGAACCGGCCGGCCGGACCGCAGAGAAAAGCCACACTCGCCGGCAGGCCGGGACAGTATCGCTCCAGCCGGCTCGGGCAGGCGATTTCCACCGACGGCCCGCCCTCCGCGGGCAACCGATCGATCCGCCGGACTCCCTGCGAGCCGGCTCCCCATCGCGGCTTGAGCACGGCCGGATAGTCGAAGTCCGCGGGCAGAGAATCTCCCGGCTGCAAAGTGATGCCCACGGGAACCGCGACACCGGCGGCGGCCAGATGCTCTGCCGTTCGCTGCTTGTCGGAGGCGACTTCGACCAGAGGCGGCTCGGGCCCCAGCAGTCGCCCTCCCAGGGCCACGACCCGGCGACAGCGATCCAACAGCCGGCCCGCCAGCTCGGGGGCGATCACCACGGCCCAGTCGCTCTGGGCAGCCAAGCGGTCGAAGTGTTCCGATTCTTCGCCGGGGGTACGAACCGGATAACAACGCAGCGGCCCCCGGTCAGCGGCCGCTGGCGCGTATCTCCCCGACCATCGGGCATCGCGGAGGATCGAGACCTGCAGGTGTTGGATCGCGGCAAAATCCGCGGCCAGGGCGTCGATCATCGCGACTCCCTCACGGAGCAGGCACGCGGGCGGCGAGCCCTCCGCATCGTGAAGGAAACCGCCCGAGCTGACATACTCGTAGATGAACACTTGCATCTTCCGTGGATACCATAGCCACAAGCATCTGTCCAGTCTTCCACCGCCCTGAGGTGGCTGGCGAAACGGGCTGCGCTTGTGTGCCACTGGCTCTGCCAGTGCGCCGGCGAGTTGACATTGCGTCGTGTCGCGGCTACAAAGGGAGAATCTACCTGATTCTCTTTGCGTAAAGCGTCGGCCGAAGAATGACTTCCGCGTGATGGCTCTTGACAAACAAGACCGGCAACTGCTTCTGACGAGTTTTGACGGACAGAACGGGCAATCAGGTTATTGCGTGCAACGCCCCATTGTCGCCTTTCGCTCCGCGAAAGAACGCGCATTCTTTCGCGGAGCGAAAGGCGACAAACTACCGATCTTGTCCGTCAAAACTCATAAGGGAACCACCGAGGGACTAATGGCAAACATGACGCTTATCGGGAACGTCGTATCGCGTAGCGTGTGTGTGGCCTGTGCGATCATGGCAGCGATAGAAGCTGGCGCCGCTGCGGGGATGGAAGCCGCGGCGGATCGCAGTCCGGGAGAGTTCCCCGCCAAGGCGGTCTTCCTTCCGCTGGCGCCGGGGGCGGTCGAGCCGGAGGGCTGGCTGCGCGACTGGGCGTCGGCGGCCCGCGACGGCATCACGGGCCATTTGGACGAGTATCATCCGACGTTCCATGATGCGTGGAAGAATCTCAAGGCCGACCGCCGCACCGCGTGGCAAACGAACGAGGGGTCTCTGGAGCAATGCGCCTATTGGCTCGACGGCCTCGTCCGGCTCGGTTATATCCTGCACGACGACCATCTTATCCGCAAGGCCACGGATCGCCTGAACCTCGTGGTGGACGGCGTGAACCGAGGTGGAAACTCCTTCCTCTACTGGCAGAGGAAACCTCCCAAGGACTTCCTGGGATGGGCCCATTCGCACATGGGCCGGGCCTTGGTGGCCTGGTACGAGGCCAGCGGCGACCATCGCATCCTGGACGCTCTGGTCAAGGTCTATGCCCAGTACCCGCTGCCCATGGGCCGCCTGCGGTTCGACGCCGGCGATACGTACATCGTCAGCGGGCTGTGCAACATCGACGCCATGCTGGAGACCTACCGCTTCAGCGGCGACCGCCGCATTCTGGAACGGGCGCGGGCGGCGATGGACGCGGCGGAAGTCCAAACCGCGCTGCACGAGTGGGCCGGCGGACAGTTTCTCCCCGGCCACGCCGTCTGCGCCTATGAGCAGATCCGACTGCCGGCGCTGTTCTATTTGGCCAGCGGCCGGCGGCCATGCCTCGACGCCTCGTTGCGGGCCTTCCGCTGGATCGACGAGAACCATCTCCTGCCTTACGGCGTCGCCTCGGGCGAGGAGTTCTTCTCCGGCGTCGGCGCCCTGCGTTGCACGGAGACCTGCAACGTCGTCGCGCAGAACTGGTCGAGCCTCTGGCTCTACCGCATTACCGGTGACCGCTCCTTCGGCGACAGCATCGAGCGGGCGCTGTTCAACGCCGGGCCGGCGCCGATCGCCAGGGACTTCCAGACCATGTCCTACTATCAATCGCCCAATCGCATCCAAGCCGGATCCCTGCCCGCCGATCAGCCCGATTCGCCCGGCATCGGCTGCCATTTGTTCACGCCGCTGGGCTATCCGCCGGTCCTCTGCTGCGTGGGCGCGGTGAACCGCCTGGTGCCGAACTATGTAACACACCTGTGGATGGCCACCGCGGACCACGGCCTGGCGGCGACGCTCTACGGCCCCTGCAAGGTGTCTGCCGCCGTCGCCGCCGGCACGCGCGTGAAACTGACCTGCCAAACGGCCTATCCCTTCGGGGAGACAATCTCCGTCGAGGTGGACCCGGAGCAGCCCGCGACGTTCCCGTTGTACTTCCGCATTCCGGGCTGGTGTGCCAAGCCGCGAATCGCCGTCAACGGAGCTCCCCTGGAAGCCGTCGCCGACGCCAAGGGCTTCGCACGTATCCAACGGCAATGGAGCAAGGGAGACGCGATTGCCTTGGACTTCCCCATGTCGGTGAGGGTTTCGCGCGGTTTTGAGACGGAGTACCCGCCGCTGGCGAAGGACTATTTCAGCTTCAAGCCGCTTGCGGCATTCCAGAAGCGGCGCTTGCCCTATGAGAGCATTTTCTATGGGCCGCTGCTGTTTGCGCTGGCGATCCCTGACAAAGATCCCAACACGCCCGTGGCGGGCGCTCGCTGGCAATACGCTCTGGACAACGAGGCCGAGCGAGCCGGGGCCGACATTGCCGTAAAGCGGGGCCCTATGCCGGCGAAGTGGGATTGGCCGCTGGCTGCCCCGCTGGCGCTCGAAGCGCCTGCCAGGGCCTTCGACTGGCGACCGACGGACGATCAGGCGCTGCCCGCTGCGCCGGTCGAGGCAGGCCGGCCCGAGACGATCCGCCTGGTTCCTTACGGATGCACGAAATTCCGCATCTCGATGTTCCCCGTGACCCCGAAATCCTGGCCCGGTGGCTCACCCTGAATTGGAACGCTTGCAATCCCAGCCTGCCAAAGTGATAATCAAGCTTCATGCTGTTCCAAAAGTAGTAGGCACACGCCGTGTGCCGTAATCCGCGGACGGCACACGGCGTGTGCCTGCTACAATTCCGGCAACCTACTCACGTGTGCGGGGTTAAGGAGATTCATTCGATGAAGCGGTTATCACGGCGAGACTTGTTGAAGCTTGGCGCTGCCGGGGCGGCGGGCGCGATGGCGGCCCCCTATCTCATTCCCTCCGGCGTCTTGGCGGCCGACGACAAGCCGGGCGCCAACGAGCGGGTCGGCGTTGGCGCCATCGGCGTCGGCGGCCGGGCCTCGCTCTTGCTCAACCAACTGCCGCCGAGTGGGCAGATCGTGGCGCTGTGCGACTGCAACCTGCCGCGGGCCGAAGCATTCAAGGCCAACAAGAAAGCCGCCTGGCCCGTCCTCCAGGATCACCACAAGCTCCTGGAGCGCAAAGACGTTGACGCGGTGATCGTGGCCACGGCGGAATTCCAGCGGGTGCTGCCCTGCATCCATGCGTGCCAGGCCGGCAAGGACATTTACGCCGAAAAGCCCTTGACCCTCTATATTCGCGAAGGGCGCGTGCTGGTCGACGTGGTGCGGCGATACGGGCGCGTGTTCCAGGTCGGCACGCAGCAGCGGTCGATGGCCCTGAACCGCATCGCCTGCGAGCTGGTGCGCAGCGGCGGTCTGGGCAAGGTTAAGGAGGTGCTGGCTCCCAACTACCCGAGCTCGGACGCTCCGCCGGCAAAGGGGTTTCCCCGAGAGCCGGTGCCCTCAGGGCTGAATTGGGACGTTCTGGCTGAACCAGGCGGCCCAACGGCCCTTCAACGGGCAGTGGATGAGCTGGATGCACTGGCGCGACTTCTCCGGCGGCGAAGTGACCAACTGGGGCGCGCACGGCATCGATCAGATCCAGTGGGCGCTGGGCATGGATGGGACCGGCCCGGTCGAGATGTGGCCCTGCGAAGGGCCGGGCGGCAAGGTCGAGATGCGCTACGCCAACGGCGTGCCGCTGCGTTTCGCGCTGGACCACGGCCCTTACGGCGGCGGCGTCTTCGTTGGCGAGAAAGGCAAGCTGGAGATCAACCGCAACAAGTTCACCTCCAATCCCAAGGAAATCGCCGCGCAACTGCTGAAGAAGGTCGACGAGGTCGAGGAAGAGCGGAAGTGGAGCGACCAGACCGCCCTCTGGCAGGCCCAATGGCACATGCAGAACTGGATCGATTGCATTCGCACGCGGCAGAGACCGGCGGCGGATGTCGAGATCGGCCATCGGTCGATCAGCGTGGCCCACCTGTTGAACATCACCCGCCGGCTCGGGCGGCGCCTGAGCTGGGACCCGGCCAAGGAACAGTTCGCCCACGACGACGAGGCCAACAAGCTCGTCGATCTTCCGCGTCGCAAGGGCTATGAGCTGCCGGCCCTGGCGTAGCCGGCCGCGCCGGGTGCCCCGTTGAATTACTCAGACGGTAAACGCCACCGCCGGCCTTGTGCCGGCGGAGCGATGATTGGTAGCTAGACCGGGTCTCCGAAGAAGTTCCGTTTTTTTCCGTTTCGCCCGGCCGGCTTTGCCGGCCGGGCGAAACGGAAAAAACGGTGCGTCCGTATCGGGGCCTTGCTAGCTGCCAATCATCGCTCCACGGGGATGAACCCCGTGGTGGCGTATACAGTTTAAGTGAATTAGTTTCCGGAGAAGTCTCGTGATCCCTTGCACGTTGCGTCGAACGACCATTGCGACGACGCTGGTTGCCGCCGGTTTCCTGGCACTTGCCGGCAGGGCGTCCGGCCAGATCAATCCGGGTACGCCTTGGCCGGCGACGGATGCCCTGGGGCGGAAGGTGCCCACGGCCGAGGAGGTCGGACCGCCGAAGCCTGGCCGGTTTGTGGGCATCTTCTACTTCCTGACGCACAACGACGACTACGCCAAGAACGCGCGGGGCGGCGGCCCCTATGACGTTTCCAAGATCCTGGCACACGACCCCGAGGCCCTGAAGAAGCCCGACTCGCCGCTCTGGGGAAAGGTCGGCGCGGCGCACTACTGGGGCGAGCCGCTGTACGGCTACTATCGCAGCCAGGATCCCTGGGTCCTGCGGCGTCACGCTCATTTGCTGGCCGACGCCGGCATCGACACCTTGATCTTCGACACCACCAACGCCGTGACGTACACCGACGTGTACATGAAGCTCTGCGAGGTCTTCGCCCAAGTCCGCCGCGAAGGCGGCCGGACTCCGCAACTCGTCTTCATGGTCAACACCCAGGCCGGCGAGACGGCCCGGCAGATCTATCGCGATCTCTACAAGCCCGGCCTCTACCCCGAGCTCTGGTTCCACTGGCTAGGCAAGCCGCTGTTGATCTGCGATCCGCAGCAGGCCAGCCCCGAGTTGCGGGCGTTCTTCACGCTGCGGCGGGCCCATTGGCCCTTCACGCTGGTCAACACGCAACGGGCTTGGCACTGGGAGTCCACCTACCCGCAGCCCTACGGCTACGTTGACGATCCCAAGCAGCCCGAGCAGGTGAACGTCGCGGTCGCGCAGAACTTGCGGCAGAGCGACGGGCGGGTGACGATGATGAGTTTCGGCGACGCCCGGGGGCGGAGCTTCCACGACGGCGCGCTGGACCGCTCCCCCGGCGCGGTCAACCGGGGGTACAACTTCCAGGAGCAATGGAAGCGGGCCTTCACGCTGGGCGCCCCCTTCGTGATGGTCACCGGCTGGAACGAATGGGTTGCCGGCCGCTTGGGTGATCCCAAGGGGCCGATCATCTTCTGCGACCAGTTCAGCCAGGAGTTCAGCCGCGACATCGAGCCCATGCGGGGCGGTCACGGCGATAACTACTACCTGCAGTTGGTGGCCAATGTCCGCCGCTTCAAGGGCGCGCCGGCGATTGCCAAGGCGTCGGCCCCCGCGCCGATCCGCATCGAAGGCGGGTTCGGGCAGTGGCGCGGCGTAGGTCCCGAGTTCCTCGGACAGGCCGGCAATACGACTGCCCGCGACTTCGCCGGCCCCTGCGGCCTGCACTACGTGAACCGCACGGGCCGCAACAGTCTGGCGGCGATGAAGGTCGCCCGCGATGAGACCAACCTCTATTTCTACCTGCGGACGCGCCAGCCGATCGTGCCCGCCGGTCGGATGGAAGGGCTCTGGCTCTTGTTGGGCACGGACCACGACGCGTCCACGGGGTGGGAGGGGAGCAATTTCCTTGTCGGTCGCCTTTCGGACCCGGACGGCGCCTGGATCGAAGAGAACCTGGGCGGCTGGAACTGGAAGAAAGTGGCCAAGGCGCCCTACCGCATCGACGGCAATCAACTGCAGTTGGCGGTTCCCCGCGCGGCGTTGCGGCTTAGGACCTGTCCAGAAACAACTTGTGGTGCAGGCCTCTCGCCTGCCCGTGCAGCCGGGACGGCCGCACCACAAGAACACGGAGTAAGCCTTGGACAGGCACTTGCCGGCCGCGGCGCGGCGCTTTCCCTCGACTTCAAATGGGCCGACAATATCCAGAAACCCGGCGACGTGATGGACTTCTACACCAGCGGCGACGTGGCCCCGCAAGGCCGATTCTTCTACCGCTACAGGGCCGAGTAGCCATTATCTGTCTTGCCGATATCTGAGCTTTCGCAGATTTCTTGATGGATTTTGATGATGCATGGAAATATGGGGTCGCGCCTCATTTTCCGCGACAGAAACGAGACCCGACCCCGTCTCCCGCAACACCCGGAGGAATTCCCGAACCCCCGCCTTCTAATCGAGGCGGGGGTTCGGCGTTTCTTGGGCCGCGTCGCAGCCGGCGGCAGTGAGTGATTGCCATCCAGGGCTGATCCAGGCTCCGCAGCGTTACGCCCGTTTAGAGTCCGTCCGCCTTTCGCGAAATACGGGAAATACGGGGAAATACGGAAATACGGGAAATACGGAAATACGGAAATACGGGAAATACGGGACAGTCACCTATTTCTCTACTTCTTCGTGGGACACCTGGTCAATCACAAATAGGGTAGAGTCGAGAGGTGGCGCGGTGGGGTAGGCTTCGGCATATTCTGGGTCGGGGTTTCCCCGTCTGTGTCTCACTAGCCGCATGCCGTGCTCCGTTTCCACCTCCCGCTCATCGAACCGGACGGGCGGATTTCCCGCATCCGGCTCTCGGACAAGGTTCATGGTTTCGCCCACGAGTAGCGACGGGGAAGTTTCTTGATGTTCAGCAGCCCAAGCTCACGCTCCAGGCGGCTGTCGGGATATTGGCTGTATCCTTGTCCATCCAGCGTGAACTTCCTTCGTAGCCACCGACGGACCCGGCGACAGACGTGCCAATGCACGATCCCGAACGCCGCGGTGTAGGTTCCGTAGCAGAAGTAGTTGGCCCACCCGCGCAACACCTGATTGACCTGGTAGACCAGCGCTTCCGGCCGGATGAACGTCGGCAATCGGCCTACCAACTCGTTGAGCTGGCGGCAGACCCCAAGCACCTTCTTGCGCCGGTCGCGCGCCCAGATAGGCCCCGCCCGTTCGCGGTGAATACATCCGTCCGAACGTATACCCAAGGAAGTCGAACGATTCGGCAGGCAGGCGAGCGACGTGCGTTTTCGTCTCGTTGACCGTCAATTTCAGCCGCCGCATCATGTCGCGCATCGTCGCCAGGGCGTCATCCGCCCGGCGGCGACACAGGATCACGAAGTCGTCGGCATAGTTGACGATCCGGGCCTGATAACGGGTCTCATGCCCAAGGGTCTTCCAACCCAGCACGAAACGTCGCATGTACAGGTTCGCCAACAAGGGTGAAATCGGCGCGCCTTGCGGCGAACCGCGCTTCGTGTCCTTGTTCCGCGTGGTACGTCGCACATGGCCCCGCTCGTCGGTTTCCTCCACCGGCGCCACCAACCATTGCTTTATCAGGTGCAGCATGGCCTTGTCGCTCACGCGACGGGCGACGCACAGCATCAGCTCCGGGTGCGGGATGCTATCGAAATACCCGCTCAAATCCGCATCGACGACCGCGCGATACCCCTGGCCCAGCAGGCGATGCACTTCTTGCACTGCCTCCAGGGCACTGTGGTCCGCGCGATAGGCGTGTTGTTCGGGTTGCAGGTCGGCCTCGAAGATCGGTTCCAAGACCAGCAGCGCGGCGGTTTGCACCACGCGGTCGCGGATCGTGGGAATCCCCAGCGGCCTCTGCTTCCCGTCCGGTTTCGGCAGGTAGACCCGCCGGACCGGTTGCGGCTGATACCGTTTCGTTCGCAATTCCTCCGTCAGTTCGTCCAACCAGCGATCCACGCCGTACTTCTCGATGTCCTCGAAGGACTGGCCATCGACCCCGGGCGCTCCGCCGTTGGCACGGCATTGCGCGTAGGCCGCTTCCAGCACGTCGCGGCGATACACCTTGTCGTACAGGGAGTAGAAGCGAAAATTGGGCGCACTCTTCGCTTTGTCATGCAGCGCCGCGCGGAGTTTCTGCAACGGATTGGTGTTGGTAGGCTCTTCGCCAATCATCCTCTGCCTTGCTCCTGCGTACGCTGATCCTTGAACTGAGGCCCCTTGGCTCCGCCGGCATTACCCGGTTTCAACGCTACTACGAGCCTCTCCGCCGCCGACGCGACCGGACCTGGCCCTCGCGGGTTGCCCGTTGCGGTTGCCGCCGCTGTCGTCGTCGGTTTCCCGTGCTTCATGTGCGTTCCTTCGATACATGCCGTCGTCTCTACCCCGGCGGAACTGCAGAGTGCTTTCGTCGCTCACTTCCTCTGCAACACTGGCCTTCCCCAACAGTCAGAAGGGTCGGCTTCCGCGACTAGGGTTTCGGGGCCTAATCGAACGTTCACTTGCGTTACGGCCTGCATCTTCGCGGGGTCACCAAGTGACCCTTTCCATCGAAGGCTCCGACGAATTCGTTGCCTCCTCCGCCGCTTCGATTGCTACTGGGCAAGCGACCCTTCCCAGGCGGGACTTTCACCCGCTAGAATACACACGCATTCACGGCGCACTGACTGTCCCCTATTTATATTTCTCCAGAGGCACGCCGCGAGGCAGTTCCGCACAAGTTGTTTCTCCGCACGAGGGACACGCCAGCCGATGCCGCTGGTACTCGGTCACGTGGGCCTTGATCTCCGGCAATTCCCACACCTGGTGCCGCAGCGGCTCGGGATCGCTGCCGGAGAGCTTTTCGCCGCAGCGTCGGCATTCGGTCGGCTTCAGAGGCTTCACCTCGTCGCACTCCTCGGCGGGGATCAACGGCCGCTCATGTTTCTTGTGCCCCGGCTGCCCGCCGCGTTTCTTCTTCGACTTGCGTTTCGTCGAGACGGGTTTGGCATGGGGATGCACTGTGCTGGGCGGCAACGAGGAGTTCTGCGGCGTTTTCCGGCCACGTTCGAGTTCTTCCACCCGGGCTTCCAGTTTCGCAATCCGGTCCAGCAGCAACCCGACAAAGGCACGGACTGCCGGGGTCATCTCGGCATCGAGTTCTGGTGGAATCGTCAGTGGCCTTGCTTCGTTGGACGGCATGACGTATGTCGTCCCCGAAAACCCCTCCTGTGTCCAGATCAATTTACGAAAGAACGGCCTCCGGGCCGTGAACGGTTACCGAGGTTCTTCTCAAAACCGGCGTTAGCTTTGCTTGGGCACAGAAAAAGGCCCTGTTGCGCTGAGAGTCTCGGATTCCATCGAGGCGGTTGGATTGGAAGCACCAGATGCCTCTGTTCCTCTGCAAATAATTGGTCGAAACGCTTCGCCAAGAACTCACAATCCCGTAGGTTATCCTCGTTGCATTCAGGCATCGTACTGTGCGTTATCAACCAGTCAGTATCGACAGCCCAAATCGCAAAGTTTCCGATTCGTTCGGGCTCGTTCTTGGGTTGTTCGGCTTCGTTCTTGGGTTGTTCGGCGTCGTTCTCCCGTTGTCCGCCTTCGGCCTTCGGTTGTGCGGCTTCCTTCTTCGGGAGTTTTTCTATGGCGAAAAAACAGGCCACGTATGGAGAACGAGTGAAGTCGAGCAACCTCGTCGGGGTCCCGTAGTGCTGCATAAGAGCCAACCAATCCAACCTGTTGGCGTCTCCGACCATTGACGCTTCAGGAAAGTGGCGTGCAGCTTTCTTGAATCGGCTGAGAAGGTATTCCTCGGCATTTTTTGCGGAGCAATCGGGTACACCTGGAGATGGTGCCCTGTCGTTTAGTTTCCTTTCGAGTGTGCTTTCCAACCGGTAAGAGTCTTTTCGAGTACCTCTAAATACCCAGGCCCATTTCTCGCGGTCGACAAATTCCCATGCCAGCCAATTAAGTAAGTCATCTACCAGTTCGCATCGCTCCACATCATCGCCCCGCGTTGTCTTCACTTCTGTATGAGGAAAGGGTTTTGTTTCGCGGTTACGATTCATGTTGCAATCGTGGTCGTGTTTGCACATGATGACCCCGGTTATTAATTCCGACCGATAGGAATGTTGATCCTGCGAAACGCCCCCAATCCTAACGTAAACGCCGATCGCTCCCAGGAGAATTGCGGGGACACGCTACGCAATTCATTCCGGGCTGCCGGCGGCCTTTCCAGGCCCCAATAGCCTCGTCTTCACCCGGCGGACCAGACCCAGCAGCCCCGACCAGGGCGACTTCTTGCCCGCGGGCATCAGCGCTTGGCAAACCTCCTCCATCGAGGCGTAACGCTGGGCCGGGTCCTTGGCGATCATTTTCTGGAAGGCGAGATCCAGCCAGTCGGGTACGTCGGGGAGTCGGACCTTCAAGGAGGGAATGGGCTGCTTGCGGTGGGCCAGGAGCTTCTCCATCGCCGAGCGGCCCAGATAGACCGGCCCGGCGTTGAGGAGAAAATAGAGCGTGCAACCGAGCGCATAGATGTCCGCCCGCTGATCGACGCCGGCGGGATTGGCCGCCTGCTCCGGGGCCATGTATTCCACGGTGCCCATGGTGTCGCCCATGCGGGTCAGGGCCTCGCCTTGGTCCAGCTCGGAGCCCTCTTCGATGCGGGCCAGCATGAGGTTGGTCACCTTGATCCGGCCCTGGATGTCGACCAGCAGGTTCTTGGGCGAGACGTTGCGGTGGTAGACCTGGAGCTGATGGAGCTGCCCGAGGCCCTGGGCCGCCTGGTGGAGATATTCCACGGCCTGGTCGACCGGCAGCGGGCCGCCCTGGGCGACCAGCGCCTGCAAGTCGGTTCCCACGACGTACTCGGTCACCAGGTACCAGAACGTCTTCCCACTGGCCGCCGCTATAGCCGGCCACGAGATGGGGATGGTTGATCCGCGTGGTGAGCTCGATCTCGCGGCGGAAGCGCTTGCAGAGGGTCTCGTCGGCCGCCGCCGTGGAGGTCAAGAACTTCAACGAGTAGGAATGCCCCGTCTCGAGGTCTTCCGCCCGGTAGATGCCGGCGAACTTGCTTTGCCGCAGGCATTCGGCCAGGCGGAAACTGCCGAAGGTCCGGCCGCTGTTGGGGCCGGCCGTGGGCCTGGCCGGCGCGGCGGAGGAACCTGCGACGGGCGGTTCTCCGTCGGCCGGGGCGGCGGACCGCAACAGGGCGTCGTAACCGGCCCTGCGACGCGCGTCCATCAACGTGAGCCGGGCCGCGGCCACCTCGTTCAGCAGCCGCTGCGAGTCTGCCGTATGGGGACCCGTCTGGAAGCCCCGCAGGTGGGCCATACGCTGATCGGCGGCGTGGGCGATGACGTCCGGGTCGGCCTCGAAGCGGGAAATCCCCAGCAGCCGGTAATGATCCGGCGGCTGCTCCTGGGGCGTGATCGCCAGCCACTTGTGATAGGGATCGAATTGCTCTTGCATCACGATGGGCTCCAGTTCTTCGGGCCCGCCGAGAGGATCACTCCGGCGTCCCCTCTAGGGAAGAACCACTCCCCAGTTTAGTGCCGTCTCGACCGACCGTCAAGTTGGCTGCGGGCCAGCCAAGGCGGCGCCCGCTGGAAACGGATCGGGCAAGAGCTGGGCGGGCACTCTGTCGGGCATGATTTCGCTGGCTGGCTTGCACCAGTGGGGGTCGGTATAATGCGCCGTGGCGCCGAGCCAGCAACAGGGGCACGATCCGGCCTGAAAAGCGAGGAACGCGATGCAACCCTTCCGGGGTACGGTCCAGGTTCCGGCGGTGTGGATGCTTTGCTTTGCCATCCTGCTGATCGGCGGCAGCGGAGCGGCCGCCGGGGACGAACTGGCCAGTCAGGCGGCGGTCCGCGATTTCAACGCCGCCGCGGCACTGCAAAATGTCGGCCTCTACGACCGGGCCGCGGAGAAGTGGACGGCGTTTATCGCCCAGTATCCGGGCGATGTGCGGCTGGATCGCGCCTACCATTACCTGGGCATCTGCCAGCTTCATGCCAAGAAGTATGCGGAGGCGATCAACACTTTCCAGACGTTGCTGGCCAAGTATCCGGCATTTTCCCACGCCGAAAGCGCGCACTACAACCTTGCCATGGCGCGGTACCAGGCGGCCTTGGACTCGAAGCGGCGCGAGGACCTCCAAGCGGCGGCCGAGGCGCTGGCGGCGCTGGCCGCCAAGTATCCCCAGGGCAAGTACACGGCGGCCGCGCTCTATTATCGCGGCGAATCGCTCTCCGCCGCGGGCGATGCACGCCAGGCGATCGAAGCTTACCAGAAGGCCGTCAACGACTTCCCCGCCAGTTCCATCGCGGCGGACGCCTATTACGCCTTGGGCACCACCCAGCAGGAGCAGGGCCGCGACGCCGACGCGATCGTCACTTTCCAGAAATTCCTCGGCACGCCGGCGCTGGCGGGCCACGAGTTTGCCGCGGAAGTGCGGCTGCGGCTGGCGCTGTCGCTGCTGAAACAGAAGAAGTACGTGGAAGCGGAACCGCACTTTGCCGCGGTGGCGGCGATCGCCGCTTTCCCCCACGCCGACCTCGCCATGCTCCGCCAGGGCGAGTGCCGGCTCGAGGCGGGCAAGCCCGCGGAGGCCGCGGCGCTGTTGGCCGAGTTGCCCAAGAAGTTCCCCAACAGCGCCCACAAGTCGGCGGCGCAGTTGGCGGCCGGCAAGGGCTACTTCGCGGCCGGCAAGTTCAGCGACGCCCGGCAAGTGCTCGATCCGCTGGCCAAGGCGCACGACCGCCAGTCGGCCGAGGCGGCCTGTTGGTTGGCGCGGACGCTGGTCAAGGCGGGGCGGCCCCAGGACGCCTTGGCAGCCGTCCAGCTCGCGTTGGGCGGCGGTCCGCCGGCCGAGACCGCATCTTACCTGGAACTGGCGCGTGCCGAAGCGCTCTGGGATCTTCCGGACCGCCGCAAGGAGGCAGCGGTCGAGTTCGAGAAGTTTGCCTCCGCGCACCCGGACCATCCGTCGGCGGCGCAGTCGCTTTTCCTGGCGGCGTCGGCCGCCCTGGAGAGCAAGGATTATGCCGCGGCGCGACGATGCGCGGAGACCCTGCTGGGCGATGCTCGGCTCTCCCGTCCGCAATGGGCGCCCGGCATGTTGCTGATCGCCGCGGAGAGCCAACTGGCCCCCCCGGGCGGCGATCCGCTCAAGGCCGAAACGTGCTACCGCCAGTTGATCGAGCGCTTTCCCAAGAGCAGCGAGGCGGCCCAGGCCTATTACAAGCTGGGCGAGATCGCGCTGCGGCAGAAGAAGTACGACGACGCGATGGGGCGCTACAAGCAGTGCTTGGAACAATTCCCGCAAGGCGATTTCGCCGCGCGATCGCAGTATGGGTTGGCGGCGGCCAGCTTCGCCAAAGGCGACCAGGCGGTGCGCTGGCGGCCCTGGAGAAGCTCGCGGCGGCCGGTCCGGAGGCTGCGCTGGCGGCGCGGGCCCGCTACTTGCGCGGGCTGGTGCTGCAGCGTCAAAACCAGCTCGATCCCGCGGCCAAGGAGTTCGAGGCGTTCTTGAGCAGCAATCCGCCCGCCGAAGATGCGGCCGAGGCCCGCTATGCCTTGGCGCTGTGCCGGATCGCCATGAAGCAGTTCGACCAGGCCACGGCGACGCTGGCGGCCCTGCTGCAACAGAAGGCCGATTATGCCCAGGCGGATTGGGCCTACTACGAGTTGGGGCAGGCCCTGCTGCGCGAGGACCACACGGACGAGGCGGCGGCGGCGATCCGCACCTTGGCGGAGAAATTGCCCCGCAGCCCCTTGGCGGCGGAAGGCTGGTTCCAAGTCGGCCGGCGCGATGAAGCCGCGGCCGATCGGGCCACGACTGCCGAGCAGAGAACCGCCGCGGCGGCCCATGCGGCGCAGGCCTACGAGGCCGGCCTGGCCAAGGCCCCGCCGGCGGATCTCCAGGAGAAGCTCCGCTACAAACTGGCCGACATGCAGTTCCGCCAGAAGCAGTTCGAGCAGGCGGCGGCCGTGTTGCAGGCGCAGCTCCGCGAGCAGCCGGGCGGCAGCCTCGCCGGTCCGGCGAGGTTCCTCGCCGCCGAGTGCCTCTTCCGCCAGGACAAGTTCGCCGAGGCGCTGCCGCTGTTTGCCCGGGTCGTGGAGGACAAGGTCGAGAAGTATCATGCTTTGGCGCTGTATCGAGCCGGCGCCTGCGCGGCGAGCCTGAAGAAATGGCCGGAAAGCCAGAAGTTCTTCGAGACGCTGACGCGGGAGTTCCCCGCCTTCGAGCAATTTCAGGATGCGCGCTACGGGCTGGCCCTTGCCCTGCAAAACCAGGGGCGATTGAGCGAGGCCCGCGCCATCGACGAACAGGTGGCCAAGGCGACCGACACGGAGACGGCCGCCAAGGCCCGTTTCATGCTCGGCGAAATCGCCTTCGCCGAGCGCAAGTACGAAGATGCCGTCGAGCAGTTCCTGACGGTCACTTCGGGCTATGCCTACAAGCATTGGCAGGCACTGGCGCAATTCGAGATTGGCCGCTGTTTCCTCGCGATGGGCAAACGCCAGAGGGCCATCGAGGCCTTTCAAACCGATGGTGGAGAAGTACCCCGACCATGCCAAGGCCGCGGACGCGGCGCGGATCTTGGCGGAATTGAAGTGATCGCACGCCGGGTGGCAAAGGAGGAGAACGTGAACGTGATCTGCACGCATCGACGGCCGCTTTTGGACGCCGCGGTTCTGCTGGCGCTGGCCTGTTGGGGAACGGGGAATGTTGCCCTGCCGGCCGAGCCGGAGGCCGCCAAAGGTAAGGCCGCCGAAGCGGCCCCGCAGGCCGCGCCGCCGGAGGCGCCCGGCGCGGCGGCCGCCAAACACGACGCCTTGGGGAACACCGAGCAAGTGGTCTCCATCGGGCACGTGCTGTTCGAGAAGACGAATTGGCTGGGGTGGATGTTCTATGCGGCCGAGGGGTCGCTGTCCATGTTGGCGATGACCGTCGTGCTGGAGCGGTTGGTCAACTTGCGGCGGCGGAAGCTCATGCCCCGCCGCTTCGTCCGCCGCCTACGCGACCTGATCGCCCGGCGCGAAGATTCCGTGCAGAACCTCCGCACGCTGGCCGAGAGCTCCGAGTCGCCGATCGGCAGCGTGCTGATGGCCGGCGTCATTCGGGCGGGCCGGGCGCTGCCCGAAGTGGAAAAGGCCATGGAAGACGCCGCCCTGCGCGAGGCCGGCGCAGCGCAGCCGCAACCGCATGTTGGGGGTCATCGCCACGGTGGCCCCCATGGTCGGGCTGCTGGGGACCGTGGTCGGCATGATCCTGGCCTTCCGCGTCACCAGCCAGGTCGGCACGGGAAAAGCCGAGCTTCTGGCCGAGGGGATCTACTTGGCCTTGCTGCGGACCGCTTTCGGACTGCTGATCGCCGTGCCCTCGCTCTTGTGCGCTCATTGGTTCAACACCCGGGTCGATCGCTACCTGCGGGAGATGATCGACGTGTTGCAAGAGACGATTCCCACGTTCGCCGACATGGAAAGGTCGGCCGAATCCAACGGCGAACCGCTCCGCGCCACCGAACCGCCGGGGCGAATGAAAACACGCTAGGAGACTGCCATGCGCTTGCCCGTCGTCGAGTCGGAGCTGGAAGGGCTCAACCTGGTCCCCTTGATCGACATCTTTCTCGTGCTCTTGATCTTCTTCCTCGTGGCCACGCGGATGGGGCAAGAGGAGCGCGAGATCTCGGTCCGCTTGGCGGAAGTCGCCAAGGCGCAGCCGCTGGCGATGCCGCCCGACGACATCGTGATCAACGTGACCCAGAAGGGAGAGTACGTGGTCGTCGGGCAGACGCTCGACGAGTCGGCCTTGGCCGGCTTCGTCCGCGACCTGGGCCTGAAGAACCCGGGGACCCAGACCGTGCAGATCCGCGCCGACGACCGCGTGCCGTTTCACTATCCGGCCCGCGTCATGGGCTTGTGCGAGCGGGAGAAGGTCGAGCACTATTGCACGGTGATGGAAGAATCGAAGTGAATCTCTTCACCTTGATCGCCCCGTGGTTGTGGTGGAGCCTTTTGGCCGTGGGCCTCGTGGCGAGCCTGGCCGGGGTGCTGGCCTGGTACTTCCGCGAGGTCTCGCAGCGCCGCTTGCCTGCTCCGCGGTTCTTCGTGATCGCGTTTTTGGTCCACGTGCTCTTGGCGACGGGCAGTTTTTTCGTGTACCTGGACAACGGCGCCGGCGCACAAATCAGGCAGAGGCTGACGCGGATCGTGGCCGCCGCCGGCCTGCCGCTGGAGAAACTGCGCCGGTCGCTGCGTCCGGCGGATGACGGCTTCGGGAAGGTCGCGGACTTGAGATCGGTGACGACGGAAAGCCCGGTTGCCGGGCCGATTCTGACAGCCAGGGTGCCGCCTCTGCCGTCTGCGGGCATGACGGCGCCGGTGGAACCGCTGGGGCGGATGCTGCCGGCGGCCCGTTTTGCGGCCCCGCCCGGCGAGGCGATTGCCAACCTGGACCTCCGCAGTTTGCCGCGCCGCCGCGCCGCAGTGGCCGTTGCAGCCGAGCCGATCGGCATCGAGCCGCTTCGCGCCGCCGGGCAGCCTTCCGCGCCACGGATCGAGGGCGTCGACGTCGGCACGGACCGCGCCGCGGCGGCAGGCGCGCCTCCCGCCGCGGCGGCGATACTCACCGGGCCGGCGTCGGAACCGCCGCGGGCGGCGGCTGGGTCGCCCGGAAAGGGCGCCCCGGCAGGCTTTGCCCTGGACGACTTCGCCCCCTTGGCGCTTACGGAAGTGCCGCGATTGAATCGGGCGGTGCGTCCCGTGGCGCCCGTGCTGCCGGAGAGCCGCGCCGAAATGGAGACCCTCTCCGCTCCGGCAGGCGGATCGGGTAATGGAGCGGGTAATGGAGCGGGCCAACGGGCCGGGGTCTCCCTGGGTGGCGTCGAGGTCTCGCGCCCCGATCTGCCCGCCGCGCCGGCTCCCCGCGCCGTGCCCGGCGGACTGGCCGGCGGCGGCGATGCCGCGGCGCTGGCCGACTGGTCACGGCGATTGGGCCAGGGTTCTGCGGGAGGCGGTTTCCCCGGCGGCGACGGCCTCCGGGGGGCCGTCGCGCCGCTGGGCACGGCGTCCGGCGCGCTGTCTGGAGATCGACTCGCCCGCCGCGGACCGCGGTCAGCGGCGCTGATGTACGCCGAGGACGACATCGGCTTGCAGGCGATGTTCCGCATGCGGCAAAGCGAAGACAAGCAGGACCTGGCTACCGCCGCTGGGGGCACCACCGAAAGCCTGGCGGCCGTACACTCCGGCCTGAAGTGGCTCGTCGAGCACCAACACCCCAACGGCTATTGGAGCTTGCAGCGGTTCTACCAGCAGATTCCCGGCCACGACTATGGCGGCGCAGGCGGCTTCGAGTGCGACGTGGCCGCCACGGGCTTTGCCCTGTTGCCCTTGTTGGGCGACGGCCACACGCACCTCTCTGGCCAGTACCAGCTCGCCGTGAGCCGAGGACTGAGCTGGCTGCTCGCCCAGCAGAAGCGCGACGGAGAGTTGAGCGGAAAGTTGGGCCGTAATTGCCGCATGTACGCCCACGCCATCGCCGCCATCGTGCTCTGCGAGGCCTACGGCATGACCAAGGACCCCAAGCTGCGCGATCCGGCGCAGCGGGCCATCGACTTCATCGTGGCCGCGCAGCACAGGCCCTCAGGCGGCTGGCGCTACGATCCGCAAGAGGCGGCCGACACCTCGGTCGTGGGCTGGCAGGTGATGGCGATGAAAAGCGGCCAGATGGCCGCCCTCAACGTTTCTCAAGACTCGTTGGACCTGGTCCACAAGTGGCTGCGAAGCGTCGAGGGAAAGGGCGCCGAAATCGGCACCTTCCGCTACCAGGGGAGCTACCAGATCACTCCCGCCATGACCGCCGAGGGGCTGCTCTGCCTGGAGTACCTGGGGGCCCAGCCCGGCGATCCACGCTTGCAGTCCGGGGTGAAGTATCTCCTCCGGCACCTGCCGCGCAAGGGGGAAGAAACGAGCTACTATTGGTACTACGGCACCCAGGTCATGTATCATGTCCAGGGCGACGCCTGGCGGCAGTGGAATCTGGCCCTCCGCGACATGCTCGTCCAGACGCAGGTCAAGACCGGGCATCTGGCGGGAACCTGGGACCCGGCCGACCAATGGGACTACCAGGCCGGACGCCTCTATGCAAGCTCACTGCGGTTGTTGGCCCTGGAGGTCTATTTTCGCCACTTGCCCCTGTATCGATTGTCCGAGCCGTGAACCTCTTTTCGACGAGCCCGACGTGGTTCTTGCGGTTGATCCTCGCCCGCTTCGCCGTTCAGGACCAACGATTGGCAAGGCGGCATTGGCGAGTGAAATCCCACCCACCCGCCTCCCCGTCATCGCCCCAGAGGAGATTATCGAGATTGGCCTGGGCCGACCCGGCCGCACTTATCTCCGCGGCCAACGCCTGGCTCACGGCCTCGTCCTCGTCGCTGTCCAGGATCGCCAGCTCGGCCGGATCGACCGCGCCGCGGGCCAGGGCCGTAAACAGACCGTCGGCCAACTGCTGCGGCACTTGGGCAGCGCCCGCCGACGCGCTTGCACGCGACGCGACGCCAACCGAAGAAACCGGGCCCAGGGCCTCGACCGCAGCGGCCGCGCTGACCGGGGCCACGGGGCCGGCAACCACGCTGACGGTCAACTGCGGCAGCGCACTGGCAGAGCCAGTGGCACCCTCGGCAGAGCCAGTGGCACCCTCGGCAGAGCCAGTGGCACCCTCGGCAGAGCCAGTGGCACCCTCGGCAGAGCCAGTGGCACCCTCGGCAGAGCCAGTGGCACCCTCGGCAGAGCCAGTGGCACCCTCGGCGGAGCCAGTGGCACCCTCGGCGCCCGCCAAGGTCACCAGGGCGTCGATCTGCGGATGGTAGGCGTTGGCCGGGGCCGGCGAGAGCACGTAGGGCCCCTGTTGGCCGTCGACCTGGGTGTAGGTTGGGGCGCTGCCGTTGGGATCGACCGAGCCCACCAGATCGATGGTCGTCGTGCCCGCAGCCGTAAAGCCGATCTGGTGGAAGTCGATGGTCACCAGGCTGCCCGCCGCGGAGCTGGCAATGGGCGCCGTGCTCAAGATCGTCACGGCGATCTGGCCGGTGGCCTGGTCGATGGTCGATTGCAGCGTCCAGCCGCTGCCGGAGGCGGGCACGCTGCCCAAGTGAATGTCGCTTGAGGAGACGCTGAAGACCGCAGGATCGTAGGTCAAGGCCAGCGTGGCCTCCGTCATGCCGTCGTTGGCCGCCGGCAGCGGGTCGTCGATGCTCACCGGCACCGTCAGGCTGCCGTCAGCCCCCACCTGCAACGCCGACGGGAGGCTCACGGTTGGGTCGGGGCCGGTGGAGACAATGGTCCCCAGACCGGTTGGGTAGGGCGGCAGATACACGACCGTGTGCGCGTTGCTCCCGTAGCCGCCGTTGACGTAGTTGATCAGATCGTTGCCGTCGACCAAGCTCACATACCCTTCGGCCTGGATGTCGCCGATGATGGCCGGGTCGGCCAACTTGTAGGCGTTGAAGCCCGCCGTCACGTCGCCGAGCACATCCTCCATCAGCCCCACATCCGAACTGTCGAGGGTGCCGTCGCCGGTCGCATCGCCCAGGAAGGCGACCACGTGCACCGCCTGGCTGCCCAGCGCGTTCACGCCGGGGACCAGCGGGTTGCCAAGGAGGTCTTCCCCGCTGATCGAGTCCACGCTGAGCGTCAGCAGGTCCTTCGCCCTGTAGGCGTCGACGGCCGTGGCGGGCACGTTGGCCGTCAGACTGCCGAGGACGATCGGGCCGCCGCCGGGGCCCGCCAAGCCCGCCGCGTCATCGAAGACGATCGTGGCCACGCCCGTGGTATTATTCGCCGTGACCGTAAACGTCGCGCCGGTGCCGGCCAGGCCGGAGTTGATCACGCTGGTGGTGGCGGTGGTCGAGGCGATGTTCAGCAGCGTGGGGTTGTAGCTCAGGGTGAACGTGGCCTGCGTCACTCCGCCGGTATCGCTGAGCGAAATGGGGATGCCGGTGAGGACCGAGAAACTTCCGCCGCTGGTATTGAGCAGTTGTGGGGTCCCCGCGGGGAGAGTGAAGGTGAAGGCGGAGCTGAAAGGAAGGTGGCCGGCGGGCGGCGAGCCGCCGTAATTCGTATTGCTGAGGATCGTCCAGGTGCCGTCGTAGTCGGCGTACGCACCCGTCAAGCCGGAGATCAGCACCTGCTGGCCGTTGGACGCCTGGTCCTGCACTGCTGTGGTGACCGTCACGGTCCCGCCGTGGTCGACGAGGCTGTAAATCGGACCGCTGGAGTTGGGCAAGTTGACGGCGTTGCCGGGGCCGCGGGCAAACGCCGGCACGATCACGGCCAGGTCGGTTGGGGTGGCGTAGGCGCCGCCGTCGACCGTCTCGTTGGCGGTGAAGTCCGAGGGGCCGATGGTAATCGGTTCGCTGTACGGCCCATACACGGGCTGGCGGTAGCTAGCGCCAGATGACGCCGACGGGGCCGGACTGAAGCCCGTGGAATCCGGGCCGTCCAGGGCTTGCCCGTTGAGGGTCGTGAAGGCCGAGCTGCCGCTGGCGAAGTAGACGAGATAAGTGTCCGGAACCAGGATGGCCGACGTGGAGTCAGCCGACGAGACGCCGGCAATCGGCAGCCCGCTATTTTTCACCAAGGTCGTGGCCACGAAGGTCATCGTGTTGCCGGTGTCCACCGCCGTTCCGGCAGGCACGCCCTCGGCCGCGGGGGAAATGGGGGGCAGGCCGGCAACGTCGGTGTATTGGAAAGTCGAGCCGCTGACGCTGGTGATGATAAAGCTGCCGTTGTAGGGGGTGGCGGGGTCGGACTGCCCCGCGGGCACGTCGGTCGCGGGCTCGCTGGTGACGCCGGAGATGGTCACTGCGTCGCCGACCGTAAAGTGAATCGCTTGGGTGGTGATGACGGTCACCGTGGTGCCCGACTCCGTGATGCTGTCGGCCGAAATGGCCAGGTAGGCCGTGGTCGAGTCCAACACCAGGGAGCCGTGTACTTGGCCCTCCGTATACTCGCCGGTGAGGGTCACGCTGGGCAGCGACTGCGCGCCGTAGAGGTTGACGTTGGCCGGGTCGACGGGCTCGCTGAAGGCGGCCGTGAACCCCGTCGAGGTCATGCTCACGCCGGTGACGATCAGGGTCGTGTTGAAGTCGTTGGAGTAAGCCGGCGACGACACGGCGGGGTCGCTGGCCTTGAGGTAGTAGCCGCTGCCGGGCAGCGCTGTAGCCCGTCCCAGGCTGGCTGATCGACAGGCCGCTGAAGGCGGCCACGCCGCTGTCTTGGTAGTCCGCCGTCAGCGTGCCGCCGGTGCTGCTGAGCAGACCGTTGCTGTCGCCCGTGTACGTGGCCGCCTTCTGCAAGGAGACCGTCACGCTGGAGTCGTCCCCGGTCACCGCGTTGCCGTACAAGTCTTCGACAGTCACCCCCGCGGTGAAGGTCTTCGCGCCGGCAACGTCGGCGGGGGGCTGGGTCGTGAAGACCAGTTGCGCGGCCGCCCCCGAACTGACGTTGAACGAGTTGGAGGTGGCGGTGAGGGCGTTGATGCCGCCCGGCAGCGCAGCGCTGGCCGTCAAGGTGCAACTGCCGGCCTGGTGGAGGTAGGCGCTGCTGAAGGTGGCCTGGCCGGTGAGGCTGCTGGTGGTTGCCGTGGGTATCGCTGCCGGTGCAGTCTTGCTGCTGCTGTTGTACATCGCGGTGCCGCCGGAGGCCGTCAGCGTCACCGAGTAGCTGACGGCCAGTCCGCTGCTGGGGTTGACGAGCACCGGGTTTCCATAGGCGTCTTCCACCGTGGCGGTCACCCCGATCGCCGTGCCCGCGGACGTGTTGGCGATCGCGCTGAGCACGACCTGCGAGGGCGACGCGTTGCTGACCGTGATCGAGTTGCTGCGCCGGTGATCTTGTCCGCCGGGTTCGTCGCGTCCGTGGCCGTGATCGTCCAGGGGCCGCCGGCGACCGTCTCCAGGCTGGCCAGGGTGTAGGCATAGCCCGAGGTGAAGTTGAGGGTGCCGGGCAGCGTCAATACCTTGGGATCGGTGCTGCTGAGCGTGGGGCTGCCCGCGTAGCTGGCCACGATGCTGTTGCTGGAGTCCTCGGCCTCCACCAGCAGCAGGAAGTTGGCGCCGGCCGTGACGGGGCCCGCCGTGATGGCAGTGACCACGAAATGGCTGGCCGCCTGCGCGATCGCGCCGGTGGCGACGCTGGCCAGCGTCACGCTGTAGTTGCCGGAGGCCAGCCCGGTGACGCCGTCGATGACGGAGCCGGACGGGGTCAGCGTCTTGCCCGTGCCTACCGCCGGGGTGTTGAAGGTCTCGATGAAGTCGGGCGTGTCGCCGCCGACCAGGGAAGGACTGATGCTGATCTCGGGGCTCGCGCCGGCGGCCGACGTAGTGCCGTCGTAGGGCTTGGTCCAGGTGGCCGCCGTCACGGTGATCGGCAGGGGCAGGATCGCGCCGGCCGTGCTGGGTTGGAACGTCACGCTGTAGTTGGCCCCGCCGTTGCCGTCGCTGACCGAACCGCTCTGCTGGTTGACGCCCAACGGGTTGTTGAGCAGGCTGCTGCTCATGGCGTTGCGGCTGCTGAAGGACTCGCTGTAGTCCAGCGTATCGGTGCCGACCAGGCTGCCGCCGGTCACGGTGGGCACGGCTCCCGGGCGAGGTCCCGCCGTCGTAGACCTTGTCCCAGGCCGCCGCCGTGACCGTGATGGGCCTGGCGATGA
>CAWJKP010000004.1:0-672487 GCA_963843465.1 Pirellulales bacterium | reverse complement strand
GCTGTTCGAGCGTCGTGCCGTCTCACCGAGCTACGTCCGGCCGCAGCGCAGCAAGCACCGATAAACCGTTGCGTCCTGACTGGTGGCCGCTTCAGGTCGCTAGTTGGGCATTAGGCGCGTTCCCTCTGGTCCGCTAGAGGATACACGACTCGCGGATCAGAGGGGCGCGCGGAATCAACTTCGTTACTTTTCACCAGGAGAGTCAATCGTGGAAAAAACCGGAAAAGACACTGCGGCAAAGTTGAGCGCGACCACCATCGCCAACCAACACGCCAAGCTGATGGGCAGACGCGGACTTGGGCAGCGGACGCTTGCTCGCATCACGGAAGCCAGCAGCGAAGACAAGGAGGGTCAGAGCGGTGAACGCAAATCAAAGTGAACCTCGGCCCAGCCCGAAGCAGACGCGCATCCTCGCCGGCGCTGTCCGCGCATTGAACGCCGATCAGCGGCGTGCCGGTACGGCGGACAAGCAACTGTCACACGAGCGGCAGTCACGCAGCTACGTGCTCGTCCCACGAATGAACATCCGAGGCGACGTGCAGGAGCCTGGACGATGAAGTCAGTCGAGAAGTCGAAGATGATCGTCTACAACGACGACTTCTACCAGGCCCAGAAGGCGGAAGAGAACCGCCGGAAGGCCGAGCACAATCTTCGCGTCGGCCGCGCAGTGCGGTCAAGCCGCATTGCCACCGCCAAGCGAAACGCAAAGTGACTTTGTTACGCAGGGCCGGTTATGTTGGGGACTGGCCCCGCTTTACCCAACGACATCCCAACGTAGAAGGTGTACGACAATGGATTTTCTCGGACCCGATGAACTTGCCGTGCTGCCCGTCGATCAGTTGACCGGCTACGCTTACCACGTCACCGAACGTGCTAAGGATGCCGAGGCGCGTGCCCAGCAGGCGGAATCGAAGAACCAGCAAGTGGACGCGCCAACCAACGCCTCGAAGGTGAACTTCTCACTCGGGACCTGTTGACCGCTTGCAAGGAGGCCGGCGTCTTCAACCCGAAGACACTGGCCGACCAGTTACGCAACCGCGGCGCGAAGCGCGACGACAAGGGACAAGCGGCCGTGCCGGATAGCCACGGTGTCTTGCAGCCCGCGGAACGCTACATCGCCGGCCTGCGTGATACAGAGATGAATTGGTTCCCGGACTTGATGAAAGGTCCGCCCCCACCGACAACGCCAGACGGGCGGATTGATCCGGGGGCCTTGGCCAAACAGGGCACGGGCGACTATATCCGGGTTCGGCAGGAGCGTGGCGTGGCCGCGCTTGGCCTACGACCAAACAAATTCGGCCAGAGCCGATAGCGGCAACGTAGCGGGCGGTGCGATGCCGCGGGAACCCGGTGACTCGTCGTTGCCGGGTTCCCTCCTCTTCTGCTGACAGTATCCCGCCGGCACGGATGCCAGATTCGAGGAAGCGTACCGTGGCGATTGGCGGAGGGCTTTGGGAAAATCCCTCACACCCGCCCACCTGCCTGGGCTCGGCTCGACGACGTAGCTCCGCCGGAACCTTCAGGCGGCTTGTCTTCTCATATTCCAGGTCAACCATGACTTTCTATGCCGCGATCTTTGATGGTCGCAAGCGTCGGTATCGTGTGAGGAAATATACCCTGCGTGTCAAGGACCACGAGCCCGTGTGGCCTGGGCCGATCGCCTTGATGCCGATCTTCCGCCCCGGCGTCCGTCTTTCGTAGTGGCGGGACGTTAGAGATTGACGACGGCCCGACCAAGATGGTCGGCCGTCGTTTTCGTTGCAATCCGCAGGCATCCATGCCGAGGACCTTCAGGCGTCCTGGCACCAGCACGTTTGGCGTCATAGCACGTTAGCTTCTCATAATCTTCGGAGTCATTCAAGTGCGAGTCTATACGGCCGAATATCGCAAAGGACGTTATCAGATTAGGCGTAGAGACGTGCCTTGCCGTAAGGGCTCCCCCGTGTTCGGCATGGCGATAGCGCTTCGGCCACGTTGGTGGCGCACGGTCAGAGAAGCATGTGCGTGGCTTCGATCACGAGAAGCCTGCGGCTCTTCATCAGGTGCATGAAGCCTCAGTGTTTCCCGCCGGCTTGCTTCCCGGCCGGCTTGATTCCATGTGGCTTTTGATTCAGTGGCGATCGCACCGCGGCCGGCGTACACAAGGTCCCTGCACGATAGCCGCGGGTGTGTCTGCTTCGATAGAGGATGGCTCGACGGCGGACCTCTGGGCGATTCCAGGACCCCGCAAGACGCCTGATGCTGAGCACCTATGTCTACGACGGTAGGGATACGGGCAGCACTGCCTGTGGCAGCACTGCCTGCGGTAGCACTGCCTGTGGTAGCGCTGCCTGCGGCGTTACGCGCTCTTGTTTCAGCGCCGCCCGCAGGTGGTCCTGCCGGCGCATCACATGGGCGTAGACCCTTGACAAACTGGTCAGGTTTCGATGCCCCATTAGGGCAGCTATGCTAATCAGGTCCACGCCGGCAAGAATCTTGCGAGTGGCAAAGGTGTGGCGGACCATGTACGGCGTGAGGTGGAACCCCACCAGTTTCGACAGCTTCTCGCACTCGCGGTTCAGGGCCGTGGCCGTCCACGGCTTCCCCCGCCGGTCCCGAAAGATCGGCCCCTCGGGATGCTTCAGCGCGAGGCGCTGGCAAATCTCGAACGCTACATCGGACAGCAGCACGGTCCGCCGGTCCCGCTTCCCCTTGGATTCCTCCACGACGAAATCCCACGTCCGGGCCGCCCGGTCGTAGTGGCGGCTCTCCACACGCCGAAGCTCCTGGGGCCGGCAGCCGGTTTCGTAAAGAACCGTCAGCACGTCGAGCAGGTCCAGCAGGTTCGGGTCGTCGCAAGCAACGACCTTCGCCCACTGGTCCGGTTCGAGGTAGGCTTCGTCGCCCCTGGGGACTTGCGGCGGCACCTTGACTCGGCGGACGGGGTTTGTGGCGATGTAGCCTTGCGCCTCGCCCCAGCAGAAAGCGGATTTGACCGCGCGCACCAGATTATGTCGGTAGGTACTGCTGGTGGGCTGGTCGGATCGCTTGCCACTAGGCAGCCGCTTGAAGGCATGGCATTCGCGTAGCCATGTCTCGACGTGGTAGGGGGCGGCCTCGCTGACACGCAGGGCGGCCCCGATGTAGTCCAGGAACGACCTGCACGGCCGCGTGTAGAAGCGGCGGGTGCCCGGCGGCGAGTGCTCATGCGAGGCTATGAAGCGGTGCATGAGCACCGCCACGGTCAGGTCGTCGCTCGGTGGCAAGCGCCCGGCCATGACCCGGAAATAGGCTTCCATCGCCTTCTCGTGGCCTTCCGCCTCGCTGGCGAGACGGATTGGCTTGCCGTTCAGGTTAACGTAAAATGCACGGTGGGACTTCTTGAAGTAGGGCTTGGTTTGACGCTTCATCAGACGGTCTCCTAGTTCTCCCCACTTCCCTAGTCTAGCACGCGCCCAGGGACACATTGGGGACACCCGGAAAACCGCTGCACCGCGTCACGCGAAGTAAGTGCTTACGACAGAATGCCTTACGCAGGGACAAAACGGCCGAAAAAACCTGACTGCCGGAAACCGAATGAACCAGCGATTTATCGCTGGGGTTAGAGACCACCCGCCTTGGCCGTTTCGTCCCGTAGGGACGGTTGAGACGGTCTCAATCGTCCCTACGGGACGAAAACGTTCAGGCTGGACCACTCCGACCCAGCGATAAATCGCTGGGCTATTTTCCTATGCCCCTCCGGCGCAGACAGAGGCATCCGTGCTTATCCGTGTTACATCTGTGGCCAGTTCGCTTATGGTCTCTGCAAATCCGCAAGCTATCCTTCAGCCGTTTCTTACTTCCGCACCTGCACGGGCTTCTGGCCGTCGGGCTTGGGCATCCAGAAATCTTGCGGGGTCAGGCCGCACTCCCGGATCATCTTCAGGCCGTACTCGTCGCGGCCCAGGTTGCAGTCCACGTTGTTGGTGCCGAAGGTGAACTTGATGCCCGCCGCCTTGGCCTGCTTGATGAAGGCCGGCTTGGGCAAATGGAGCCGATTGCTGATCTCGACGGCCACCCCGTTGCGGGCCGCGGCGTCGATGACCTTGGTCAGCCGCTCGGGGGTCCACAGCTCGTCGTACTCCTTGGCCAGCACGTCGGGCAGGTAGGTCGGATTGGCGTAGATGTCGATCGGCTCGTGGTTGAGGATCTCGACGATCGTCCGCACCAGCAGCTCCATGAAGGCCTGCTTGTCCGGGACATCTACCTCGTCCTTGATCCAGAGCCGGGCCCGTCGGCCGCGATGGTCAACGATCGTCATGGCGTCGGTGAAGACGTAGTCGAACTTGGCGATGGCCTGCTGGGAGAAGAGCCGCAGCCACTCGCGGCCTTCGGCCTGCATGCCGATGAAGACCGGCAGGCCCTTGAGGCTGGCGACGTAGCGCTCGATGCCGGCGTCGTCGGTGATGGGGAACTTCAGCCCGCAGTTGGCGGCAATGCCGTACTTGATGCCGCTACGGCGACTGAGGGCCACCGCCTCTTCGGCGGTCAGGCCGCCCTTGAGGTGGATGTGGAAGTCGACCAGCGCATAGCCGGCCTGCTTGAGCCGGGCGATCTCGGCGTCGATCGCGTCGGGCCCGAGGTTCTCGCTCAGCTTCCGCCACGCGGCCATGGAGCGGGCGAGGTGCTCGCGGGCGTCGCCGCCGATGCCGAAGCATTGCAGGCCGATAGGACCCTGGTAGCCCAGCTCCTTGAGCGTGTGGAGCAGTCCGCCCACGTCGAAGGAGCCCTTGTCCAGCGGCTGGATGTAATGGTCCCAGCCGGGCCGCTCGTCGCGCACGTCGGCCCCGTTGATGGAGACCGCCCACAACCGCGGCAGGGCCCGCTCCAACAGCGGCCGGTAGTCGCGCTGCTTGTCGACCCGCAGCCAATGGCACAGATTGAACATCACGCCCACGTTCGGCCGATCGACCTTCTCCGCCACGCGGACGCAGTCCTCGATCCGCTCGATCCAGTCGCCGACGTGCGGGTAGAGCAGCAACTGCGAGCCGGAGTCGCGGGCCAGGTCCGACATCCCGCGCAGGACCTCCACCCCGCGGGCGTCGGCCGTAGCGTCCGACGGCTTCGCGCCGTTCACGAGCAGCGCGAACTGTACGTGGCGCCCTTTCACCAACGCCAGCACGTCTTTGAACCGCGGATCGTAAGCCGGCTTGCCCGGGGTAATATCCACCACCATCGTGATCTGAAACAACTTCAGACCGGCGTCGTCGAGAGTCTTCAGCCGCTGGGCCACCCCGTCCAGCCAGATATGGCCCACGCCGTCGTAGCCGAGATCCTTGAGCATCACTGCCTGCTCGTCGAAGGAACGATGCTTGGCGTCGTGCCAGTCGATACAGAAGGGGAAGAAGGGGTAGGCCTTCTGCTGGCCGGCCCGGGCCATGCTCCCGATCGCCAGTCCTGCCGCCAACGCAACGCCGATGATGCTAGTCTTCATTAGGGGTCTCCTGGTTGATGATCCGCACAGGTGTATCGGGCCGCACCCGCATGATGTAGTGTGATCCGCCGGGGCCGCAATGTTTCTCCATCAGGCGAACAACCCGCCTGCACTTGGCGGCATCGTCGTACGGGCCGGAGACGAACAAGGGCTTGCCGTCCTTGCCGTAGGTGAATTCCTCGCTGCACGCCTCCGCGGAAATATCGCCGAAGATCCACCGGGCGATGCGGTAATCGGCGTGCGGCGGCAATTCCAGGTCGAGGGCATACTGCACCGCGCCCTCGACCAGCTTGCGGGCGCACTCGGGCTTCATCCGGGTCAACGTGGTCCTCGCAGCCAGTTTCTCGTACACATTTTTCCGGTAGTGTGCTTCCGGACCGATGTCGACGACGACGTCCTTCACGCCCAGGCAGTACATGTCGACCAGGAAAATGACGAAGGCCACGTTCCCATGGGACAACTGCCGGCTGATGAGCACCTCGCCCATCCCTTGTTCAAAAAGGGTTGACGCCACGCAGCAGTGCAAGATCGGCGCCTTAGCGCCCTGCTCGATGCGTGAGGCAAGTCCCCCGGCCTCGCGCCGCGCCAGCTCTCGCCGCTCCGCCATTTTCTTCGCCTTTTTCCGCTCCAGCTTCTTCTGCCGCCTGCGCGGGTCGATTGCCATGACTACTGCTCCTGGTCTTCCTTTCACAACAGTCTTACAACGTCCAGCCTTCGCGGTACTGCCGGCGGACGTAGGCGTTGGCGCTGGGGTCGTTGGTCACCGCCATTTTCTCGCCGTCCCAGAGCAGCCGGCGGTTGGGGAACCGCACGGCCAGGTTGCCCATCAGCACGGTTTCCGACAGGGGACCGGAGTAGTCGAAGTTCGAGCTGGCCGGTTTCCCGCCTTTGCACGCGCGGACCCAATCCTTCTCATGTCCGCCTTCGCCTCCCGGAATGCGGTCCAGCGACTTGGCCGGCTGCTTGTACTGTTGCATCTTGGATTCGGGAATCAGCCGCGGACTGCGGCCGTAGCAGCCGGTCAGCAGGCTGCCCCGCTCGCCGAGGAAGAGCACCCCGCCGTCGTTGTCACCCATGCGGCGGCCCTCTTCGAGCTCCTCGGGGCGGGGCGGCATCATGCCGCCGTCCCACCAGGTGAGCTTCACCGGCGGCATCTTCTCCCGCGCCGGGAACTGGTAACGCACGATGGTCGATCGGGGGTAGGTTTCGTTCTTGGGCTCGGTCTTTTTCCAGAAGCCCTCCCAGTAGGTCGAGATGCAGCCTTCCACGCTCACCGGATATTTCAGATTCAGGGCCCAGAAGGGCGCGTCCAACACGTGGCAGCCCAGGTCGCCCAGCGAGCCGGTGCCGAAGTCCCACCACGCCCGCCAACTGTTGGGATGATACGTGGGATGATAAGGGCGATAGGGGGCCGGACCGATCCACAGGTCCCAATCCAGCGTCGGCGGAACCGGCGGCGTCTCCTTGGGCCGCTCGACTTCGATTCCCTGCGGCCAGACGGGCCGATTGGTCCAGGCGTGCACCTCGCGGACCGCGCCGATGGCCCCGTCCGCGATCCATTCGCAGATCAGCCGGGTGTTGTCGGTCGAATGGCCCTGGTTGCCCATCTGGCTGGCGACCTTGTGCTGCCGGGCGGCCTCGGTCAGCACCCGCGTTTCCCAGACCGAATGGGTCAAGGGCTTCTGGACGTAGACGTGCTTGCCCCGCCTGATGGCCGCCAGGGCGATCACGGCATGGGTGTGGTCGGGCGTGGCCACGATCACCGCGTCGAGGTCCTTCTGCTGGTCCAACATCACGCGGAAATCCTTGTACCGCTTGGCCTGCGGATACTTCGCAAAGGTCTCGGCAGCGACGACCGAGTCCAGGTCGCACAGCGCCGCGATGTGCTCGTCGGCGCAGTTGGCCAGGTTGCTCTTGCCCATGCCGCCGATGCCGATCCCCGCGATGTTGAGTTTTTCGCTCGGCGGCGTATTGCCGGGACCGCCCAGCACCTGCCTGGGCACAACGGTGACGGCCGCGGCGGCTGCGGCGGCCCGACCCAAGAAGCTTCTGCGGCTGGTCGAGGCGCTGCTCTTGTCCTGGGGATTCGCGTGACTCTTCATGGAGACCTCCTGGTATCGGATGGTGGCTGCACTTCCACAGTTACCATCGTCGCCGAGAACCGCCTGACGGTCAACGCTTGAGCGCCTGAGAGCGCAATCTGCGGTGGGCTGCGATACCACCATACAGAAGCATACGGAGAAGGCGGGCATGGCACGGGCGCCCGCATCGCGTACAATGGCGAGATCTCTAGTTCCAAGAGACCATGCGCCAAACAACCGCGACCACAACCGCCGTTTGCCTGCTGGGAGCGATCTTCGCCGCACGGCCCGGTCCGGCCGCCGATTGGCCCCAATGGTGCGGGACGGACGGCAAGAACATGGTATCCTTTGAGCGGGGACTGCCCGAGTCGTTCGTGCCGGGCGAGAAGCGGAGCAAGGAGGCCGTGATCGATCGGGCCACCGCCAAGAACGTGCTATGGGGCGTGAAGATCTGCGACGCCCTCTACTCCACGCCCTCGATCGCCGGAGGAAGAGTCTTCATCGGCGGCGTCGAAGGCCGCGACGGCGTCTTCGCCTGTTTGGAGGCGGCCAGCGGCAAGATTCTCTGGCGGTGGAAGGCTCCGGCCAGGGAGGTCCCGCGGACGATCAACGGCTTCTCCATCGGGATCAGCGAGATCCCGCAGCAGCTCGGCGTCTGCTCGACGGCGGCCATTGACGGCGATCGGGCCTATTTCGTCTCCAACCGCTTCGAGGTCGTCTCGCTCGACGTCCGCGGCCAGCCGCTTTCTCCCACGGCCGGCCAGGCCCGCGTCGTCTGGAGTTACGATATGTGGGACCAACTGGGCGTCTTCCCCTGCGACGCGGCCAACGGCTCGCCGCTGATCGACGGCGACCTGCTCTACGTGCCGACCTCCAACGGGGTCGATCGCAACACGTTCCGCGATCCGGCCCGGGAGAGGAACCGCAAGATCCCCGCCCCGCAGGCGCCGAACCTGATCGTCCTGGACAAGCGGACCGGCCGCCTGGTGGCCACCGACGGCCTGCAGATCGCGGATCAGATCCTGCACGGGCAGTGGTCCTCGCCTTCCCTGGGCAGGGTGGAAGAGGTGGACCAGGCGGGCCAAGCGAGCTTCCGGAACCTGATCTTCTTCGGCGCCGGCGACGGCCGCTGCTACGCCTTCGAGGCGCTCTCGTCGGTGCCCGAGAAGCCCGTGCGGCTGAAGACCGTCTGGTCCTGCGACTGCATTCCGCCGGAGTACAAGCCGGCCGGCAAGGTGGATTGGGTGACGCAGTATTGCCTGGGCGACAAGCGGGTCCAGGGCACGCTGAACAAGCACGACGGGGCGCTGGTCGGCATGAGCGAGATCATCGGCACGCCGGTCTTCGTCGACAACCGCGTCTACGTGGCCATCGGCCGCGACCCGGCGCACGGCCGCGGACGCGGGGCCCTGCACTGTATCGACGCCACCGGCCAAGGCGACATCACCCGGCGCGGACGCCTCTGGACCTACCAGGGCCTGGACCGCACGCTCTCCACGGCCTCCGTACACGACGGCCTGGTCTATCTCTCCGACGTGGGCGGCCGGCTGCACTGCCTCGACGCCCGGACGGGCAAGTGCTACTGGGTTCACGATGCGAAGTGCGAGACCTGGGGCTCGACCTTGGTGGCCAACGGAAAGGTCTACATGCCCACCTCGAAAGGCCTCTGGGTGCTGGCGACCGGCAAGGAGCTGCGCGTTCTGGATCGAATCAATCTCGGCGCGGGTCATGGCCTCGCCGGTGGCGGCCAACGGCACGCTCTACGTCGCTTCCACCGGCGGCTGGCTCTGGGCCGTCCGCCGGCAATCGCCGTAAGGGCCTGTACGACCACCGGCGAATGGGCGTCGCGGCATGTTATGATACTATTAAATGGTCATCCACTTGACTCGAGTTCGTCGCGCAGCGACGCGGACTTCACGGTCACTTGAGTCAACTGGATAACCATTATCCCTGCTTTTCAAGACCCATCAGGACTGGACCTCTTGACCGGCGTGTGCCTTTCAGGGACCGTAATAGGTATGGCAAGCTCCCAGCCCGAAGCGCCTGCCCGCAAACTCCGCTGGTTCCAGTATAGCCTGCGGTCGCTCATGCTTCTCGTGCTCGTGGTGAGCCTCGGGATGAGCTGGGTTGCCGTCAAGATAAAGCGGGCTCGACAACAAGAGCGGGCGGTGGAGGAGCTTAGGAAGTCAGGCGTGTACGTCTGGTACGACTATCAAGTCGAGCAATCTGGCAAAGCGCCGTACACAGGCCCGCCTGGACCCGCGTGGCTGCGGAACCTGTTGGGAGAGAATTTCTTCGCAACGCTTGTTGGCGGAAATTTTGCCTCTCCGTCGGTCACCGATGCGAACTTGGAGAGTCTGGAAGAGCTGACGCAACTCCGGGACTTGAACCTCAACGGCACGCAGGTCACGGATGCCGGCTTGAAGCATCTGAAGGGGCTGACGCATCTTCAGAAGTTGTATCTCTCCTTCACGCAGGTCACCGATGCCGGCTTGGAACATCTAGAGGGGCTATCGCAGCTCCAGACGTTGGACCTCTCGGTAACGCGGGTCACAGACGAGGGCGTGAAGAGACTCCAGCAGGCGTTGCCAAATTGCGAGATCGAAAGATAACCGCCAACCCAGCGTACTCGCCGCGCCGCTTCGCAGAGTGCCTCGCAGTCAGTCGTCTCCGTTTTCTTCTGCATCTACCGCGGCCTCCCCTCGCCCCGGTCCTATCCCGATCGGTCCCGCCCGCCCGTAGGTCCCGCCTGCCGGGCGGGACTTCTTGCGCTATAGGTGCGTTTCGGTCCCGCCCAAACGGCTCCCCCTAGACCGGATAATCCATGGCCCGGGTGCTTCGAGGCATAGCACTAGCCCGACGCGCAAGCGAGGGAGCGTGGGCAAGTTGTTGTGCTTCCCTCGCTTGCGCTTCGGGCTTGTGTTGGGGCCGAGGATAATCCGGGTTCGATCGCCCTTGCCCAACGGTGCCCCTCCAGACCGATGCCGTCGCGCCCGGTCCCGTCCGGCAGACGGGACCTACTTGGGGGGCTTGCTGAACTGCCCTTGAGCCATTGGGCAAGTTCGGATACAAGTCGCGGTCCACTCTTCTGGCGCGGGTTCGCCATTTCTTGTCGACCGGCCCTTTCGGCCAGGAGGCATATCAATGTGCCGATGGTTTCTCGGATTGCCGACCCTTTGTCTGCTGCTCGTCTCCCCAGCCCGGGGGGACCAGACGTTCCCGTACAAAGCCTATGTCACCTCCGGCGAAGTCTACGTTCGCAGCGGGCCGGGAAAGAACTACTACCCCACGAGCAAGTTGAAGATTGGCGACGCGGTCAACGTCTATCGCCACGACCCGGGCGGCTGGTTCGCCATTCGGCCGCCCAGCGGCAGCTTCACTTGGGTCTCGGCGCGGTATCTGGAAAAAAGCAGCCACGGGCTGGCCAAGGTCGTCGGCAACGAGGTGGCCGCCCGGGTGGGGAGCGAATTCAGCGACATCCGCGACGTGATCCAGGTCCGGCTGCACCGCGGCGAGGTGGTCGAGATCCTCGATAGCAAGGAGTTCCGCAGCGGCCCGGAGGCGGGCACCTGGTACAAGGTGGCCCCGCCGTCCGGCGAGTTCCGCTGGATCGCGGGGAAGTTCGTCGATGCGGAGTTTCCCCACGACGGCGTCCGTCAGTCGACCGCCGAGAACAACCCCTTGATCCATCCCACGGTCACGGTCCGTCCCGAGGCTGCGGGACCCTCCGCCGGGCCGGCGTGGCCGCCGGGGCTAACGGCCCGGCGCTCGGCAGCCGCCCTGGCCGAGGAGACGGCCGATCCACCGCTGGCGGCGAGCACCGATCCTCGCCTAGCGGGCGGCGGTCAGGAGCCCTCGGCGCAAGACGTTGCGGCGGGCCCCGCGACGGGGCCAGGCTACGCCAGCCGGCAATTCAGCCCGTCGCAGCCCACGCGGGAAATCTCGCCCGAGGAGTTCCAGGCCCAACTCGACCAACTCAACTCGGAGCTGGCGGTGATGCTGGTGGAGGAGCCGAGTGTCTGGAAGTTCGATGAGTTGGGCCTCAGGGCGAGGGACCTGGTGAACCAGGCGGAGACGGCCATCGAGCGGGGCCGCGCGGGCAACTGGTGGCCCGGATCGAGCAGTCGGAGGACGTCAAGCTCCGCTACGATACGATCCACAATCTCAAGACGCAGACCGAGCGGGAAAACCGCCAGCTTGCCCAAACGGTTTCCGCCCGCGCCGCCGGCCGACTGGCCATTTCGCCCAACCAAGGATTCGACGGCACGGGCCGGCTGGCGCGGGTCGTCTCCGCGAAGTTCGGCACGCCGCAGTACGCCCTGGTGGACGACCAGAACAACGTGATCTGCTACGTGACGCCGGCCCCGGGCGTGAACATGCAGTATTACATCGGCCGTCGCGTGGGCATTACAGGCGCACGGGGCTACGACACCAACGCCCGGACGCAACACCTCATGGCCCAGCACGTCACCCCGCTGGAAAACGGCGGGACCACGGTCCGATAGTCAGGAGTTAGAAGTTAGGAGTTAGGAGTTAGAAGTCAGAAGGCGTCAGGGGCCGCGGTTGGCCGCCCGGCCGCGCGGGGCGGTGCTGGGCAGTCCGGCAGTAGCGCCCAGTTCGACAATCGAAGCGTGTCGCATCGAGGGACGGCTCCATTCACTTCCCGACCGTGGCCCTGTCTTCTAACTCCGAACTCCTAACTTCTAACTCCTATCCTGGAAATTGGCACGCCGCTTGCACCTTCCCGGCCACGTCTCTGCAAGCGCAGAGCAGCCACCCCAACCACCCTGGCGGCCCGAACCGCGGGCCGCCAGGGTGGGTCAGAAAAGAGAAGCTTGGAGCCGTCGGGGCCGGTAAACAGAAGAGGTTTTTTCGCAGGATCGCACTGGGACTATGTCCAGGGCGAGTGTGCTTTGCGGGTGTGAGGTTGAGAACGAGGCAGTACGGAGCGGAGGCGAGGCCGGAACGAGGAGAGGCCCCCTGAGAAGGGCGGAAGCGCGAGCTTCCATGTGACAAGGCGAGCTGGGGGTGACAGCCTGAATAACCCCCAGCTCGCCTGTTTCATTTTGATACAGTATTTTTGCTCAAGTGTATCAAAATAGAACACCTGGCGAGGGGCCTCGTGAGATGGAAATGACGGTTGTCAACTTTTTTTCACGCGATCCTGCTAGAGATCACGAAACCCCGAAAGAAGGGAAAACCCGAAAAAGAAGATGGGGCCAACGGCGCGGACATGCGGGCAATTCGACGCGCCGTTCTTCCTTCGCGCGTTTTCGTTTTTTCGGGTTTTCGTGATCCTCTTCCTTCTTTTTCAAGTCTCGCGGCGATGAAGCCGGCGAGTCAGGCACCCTAAGAGCCCGTTGCTCTCTGCTCAATTTTCCTCTCCGGCGTTGCTTACCCCCTGTACCTCTCGCGCAGAGATAGTAATATACGGTTGCGGGGTGGGCGTTTTTCCTTGGCTTGTTGCGATAGGGAGAGCCTTGCGGGATGCTTGAGATCGAACAGGAACGTCGCTGGACGGTGACCGACGCCGCGGAACTGTACGAGGTGTCGAACTGGGGTAAGGGGTACTTCTCCGTCAACCAGCAGGGTCACGTCTGCGTCCACCCGCGCAAAGATCCCACGCGGAGCATCGACCTGAAGCAGCTTGTCGACCGGCTGCAGATCCGCGGCATCCACCCGCCGGTCCTGATCCGCTTCGGCGACATTCTCAAGTATCGCCTGGCGGAGATCCAGGCGGCCTTTCAACAGGCCATCGACGACCACCATTACCGCGGGCGCTACCAGTGTATCTACCCGATCAAGGTCAACCAGCAGCGGCAGGTGGTCGAGGAGGTGGTACGGTTCGGCCAGGCGCACCAGTTCGGGCTGGAGGCCGGCAGCAAGCCGGAGCTGTTGGCCGTGATCGCCATGGCCGGCAACGAGACGCCGATCGTCTGCAACGGCTTCAAGGACGACCGTTTCGTCGAGACGGCGATCCTAGCGCAGAAGATCGGGCGGCAGATCTTCCTGGTGGTGGAGAAATACACCGACTTGGAGCTGATCCTGCGGCACGCCGCCCATTACGGCGTGCGGCCGAACATCGGCATCCGCATGAAGCTGGCCGCCCCCGGGGCGGGCCGCTGGCAGGCCTCGGCCGGCCACCGCTCGAAGTTCGGCCTCTCGGTAACCGAGGTCCTGCGGGCCCTCTCCGAGCTGCAGGCGATGGGTATGGCCGACTGCTTCAAGCTGCTGCACTTCCACATGGGCAGCCAGATCACCAACATCCGCCACATCAAGGGGCGCTGAACGAGGCCTCGCGGATCTACGTGGACCTGGTCCGCCACGGCGCCGGACTCCAGTACCTGGACGTCGGCGGCGGCCTGGGCGTCGACTACGACGGCTCGCAGACCAATTTCGAGTCGTCCGCCAACTACACCCTGCAGGAGTACGCCGCCGACGTCGTCTACCACGTGATGAGCGTCTGCGACGAGGCCGACGTGGCCCACCCGGTGATCTTCTCCGAGAGCGGCCGGGCGGTGGTGGCCTATCATAGCGTGCTGGTCTTCAACGTGCTGGGCGTCTCCGACCGCAGCGACAACGACATTCCCGTCAAACTGCCCGAGGAGGCCGAAAAACCGCTGCAAGACCTGCTGGACACCTACCAGTCGATCGTCGTGCGCAACCTGCTGGAAAGCTACCACGACGCCCAGCAGGCGCTGGACATGACCGTCCACCTCTTCAACAGCGGCTACCTGCCGCTGGAGCAGCGGAGCCTGGCCGAGCGGATCTTCTGGGGGATCTGCCGCAAGATCCAGAAGCTCTTGCAGCAGGTGGACTACGTTCCCGAGGAGTTGGAAGGGCTCGACGCGCTGTTGAGCGAGACCTATTTCTGCAACTTCTCGCTCTTCCAGTCGATGCCCGACAGTTGGGCCATCAAGCAGTTGTTCCCCATCATGCCCATCCATCGGCTCAACGAGCGGCCTGCCCACCACGCGATCCTGGGCGACATCACCTGCGATTCCGACGGCAAGATCGAGCGTTTCATCGACCGCCGCGACGTGAAGCGGACGCTTCCCGTACACTCTTTCACCGGACTGCCCTACCACCTGGGAGCTTTCCTGGTGGGGGCCTACCAGGAGATTCTCGGCGACCTGCACAACCTCTTCGGCGACACCAACGCGGTGCACGTGGTGCTGGGAACCAACGACGACGTGGTCGTCGAGGCGGTAATCAACGGCGACTCGGTCCGCGAGGTGCTGGAGTACGTGGAGTTCGACGCCAAAGAGCTGATCGTCCAGCTCCGCTCGTCCGTCGAGCAGGCGATCCGCGAGAACCGCATCGACGACCAGCAAGCCGGCCGGTTGCTGCGGTTCTACGAGGCGGGGCTGCAAGGGTACACGTACCTCGAAGAAGGGCACGAGAAGTAACGTGGCATGGGCATTCTTGCCCGTGCGATGCGGAAAACACGGGCAAGAATGCCCATGCTACTCGCCCCGGAACGCCAATTTGTGGTGCGGGCGTCCCGCCTGCTCGAAAAAGCGGGCGTCCCGCCTGCCTTGAAGATGCAGGCGGGACGCCTGCACCACAAGCGAGAACCGATCAGCGGAAGAGCCATGGAGCCGTTGCTGCTGACGCTGGTGATTCTCGGCCTGATGGCGGCGGTGGTGATTTTTTTCCGCAGTCTGGTGCGGCGTCCCCGCGGCATCTCCGACGTGGACCCGGTGGGCGTGCGGACCGTGGCCACCTTCCGCGGCGACTCGCCCGAGTTCTTCCTCCAAGACCATGACGGCCCGCTGGTCGGCATCCAACTGTTCCACGCGCTGTGCGACGGGTTGGCCCGGGCGGGAATCGAGATCGCCCGGCGGGGCACGATCCAGAACGCCCAGCGGGCGGAATGCGTGGTCGGGCAGGAGCGGTTCGCCCTGGTGCTGGAGTGGATCGAAGGGCTTTGGGTGGCCGGCGTGGAATGGGTGCCGGCGACCCGGGCCGAGATCCGCCACCTGGCACTAACCCAGGAGGTCTTCGCTCCCCGTGATAGCCTTGCCCTGCGCAGCCTTCTGGCCACGCTCGACCGTTGGCTCAAATCGCAGCCCCAGTTGGCCGACGTCCGCTGGTATCGCAAGGAAAAGTGGATCGCCGAGGACCTCTCCGACGCCGGCGGCCAACCGCTAGAGCGGCATCCATAATGCGCCGCTGGTAGTCCCGCCTTGAGGCAGTGTTGCCGCGGATTTCCGGCTACGCTTACTGGACGTTCACCGTAGTCCGGGCGGTCGCCATTTCGACGACCTTCGGGGTGAATGCCTCTTTGCCCATGATCGCAGCCACGACGGCCGGGGCGCGGATTGATAGAGGAGTCTTGCCTCAACGGTTAACGACCCCGAGGCGTCGGCCGGCAGTTGGAAACGAACTGTGTCTTTGGTGAAGCTCTTGGGGGGAATGGTCCGCTTCCAAAGAAACTGCGTCATTTCCCAGAGCCTGAAAGTTGGCTTGCCCGCACGATCGCCGGCAATGGCGCCGAAGGCGATGGCCCCGGGCCGTGGATTGCCGTGCTCGTCCAGGCCCGGGTTGCGGAAAAGGACCTTGCCCTGGGCGTCGCGGACTTGCAAGTCGACCCACATCCGCCGCAACTCCGTGACGGCCGAGGGGATGTTATGGCCGGCGGCGACGTTGTGAACCAACACGTCCAGTCGCCACTGCTTGCCGGCCGCCGCTTTCGAGGACGACTTGATTTCCAGCCGGGCGGCGCCTTTCAATCGCGCCTCGGCCATTTGCGCGTGGGTCTTTCCACCGGCAAGGATGCCGGCGTTGGCATTGCCGCCCACAAAGTAGTGCCGAAAGATCGGACGATCCGCCCCATTGGCAACGGATTTTCCCCTGAGAACCAGCGGCTGAAGCGTCTGGGCCACTTTTTCGGCCTCTTCGACCGTGCGCATGTGGCAATCCTGGCACTGAACCCCCTTCTGGGAAAAAATCCCTGCTTTCCACTCGTCGTACGTGGCCTCGATATGAAATCCGTTCAGCGGCTGAATGACCGTGTGACAACTGGCGCACAATTCGGAGCTGCCGAAGAAGTCCTTCTTCTCCCCGGAATGGGAACGGTTCTCGGCGATGTTGCCGTAATTAGCGTACTTGACCAATCCTTGTTGGATCGTGAACGAGGCGTTGGCCGGCTCTTTCCAGGGTCCCGTAGCGCCCGTGAGGGCCGAGATCTGGTGGCAGACGTCGCAGGTCACCCCGGCCTTGGCTTCGGGCGGCAATTGCGCGTCGGGCGTGGCCGGAATCAGTCCCGTCAGCACGCCCGCCGGCGAGTGACAACCCGAGCAGAATGCGTAGACTTTCCCTCCGGCTTCTTTGCGTGCAAGTTCCGCCAGCGCGCGGTAAAGCGGATCGGTGTGGCTTGCCAGGTGCATCGATCCCTTGAGCTCCTCGAGCTGCCGGGGGTGGCAGACGCCGCAAGTCTCCGTGGCCTGAAACAGGTCAAGGTCGGCGTGGGCCTGGTCCGCGGTACGGATCATCGAGAGGCCAAAGGGTCCCGTGGGCGGCTGGGCCGGAGATGTCGGCGCGGCTGACTGACCGATGGCCGCCGCCAGCAGCCCGACCAACCCCATTGTCAAGCACACGATGCTGGCATAACGCCGCGTGATTTTAGCTTTCATGGCGTAGAGCAACCCTTTCGTACTTGTGGCTTTTCCGGTTCTGGGTACAAGAGTCGTGAAACGCCCGCTCGTAGTCCCGCCTTTAGGCGGCATTCCGCTCAAAGATTGTACCCCCGGCGGCCGCCCAATGCACCAGGCCCGCATCGCACAGGCCACTTGCGGCGGGCAGATCTCGATGTTAACCTGCAAGTGCTTGGAGAAAACGGAGTTGTGACACGTGCTTTTGGCCTGCCACCTGCCTGTATGACCCTTATAGGTGCCCTATGTTCCCTGCAATCTCTGAAAACCGTGTTCCCTGTACTCGCCGCCACTGGCTCAAGGTGGCTGGCGCCCTGACGATCGGGACGACTCTTGCGCGGTCCTTGCAGGCGGCGGCAGAAGCCGGCGCCCCGGCCGCCGCACCTCAGCCGGTTGCCGGTCACGAGCCCGGCAAGGAGCCATCCCCGCTGATCCAAATCGGTATCCTCATGGGGACCTTCCCGGGCCCGACGCTGGAGGCGCGACTGGATGCCGTGAGGGCCTGCGGGCTGGACTGCGTGCAACTGAGCATGGATTGCGCCGGCCTGCCGCTGATGCCCGACAAAATCGCCCCGGACCTTCTCCAGCGGATCCGCCGCGAGGCGGCCGCCCGGGCGATCCAGATCGCTTCCCTCCAAGGCACCTTCAACATGTGCCATCCCGATGCCCAGCAGCGCCGCGCGGGCGTGCGGCGCCTGGGAGTGCTGGCCGATGCCTGCCGGCAGCTAGGCACGTCGAAGATCCACCTTTGCTCGGGCACGCGCGACCGCGAGAACATGTGGCGGCGCCACGCCGACAACGATACGCCCCAGGCCTGGCGCAACATGTCCGCCTGCATGCGCGAGGCGGTTGAGATCACCAGGCCCTGGGGCGTGACCTTGGCCTTCGAGCCGGAGGTCAACAACGTGATCGATTCGGCGAAGAAGGCCCGGCGGCTGCTGGACGAGATCGGCTCCCCGCGTCTGAAGGTCACGATGGATGCCGCGAATCTCTTCCACGCCGGCGAGCTGGCCCACATGAGCGAGGTGCTGGACCAGGCGTTTGCCCTGGTCGGCAAGGACATCGTCATGGCGCACGCCAAGGACGTCAGCCACGACGGCGACGCGGGCCACGAGCCGGCGGGGCACGGCAAGCTCGACTACGATCGCTATCTCTCCCTGTTGCACGCCTACGGCTTCAAGGGGCCGCTGCTGCTGCACAGCCTGAGCCCGGCGCAGGTGCCCGGCTGCGTGGCTTTCTTGCGCGAGAAGCTTGCCCGCGTGGCCTCGGCCGCTTCCAAGTCCGGCCCCCGGTCGAACTGACCTTCGGTAGGAGGCTGTTCGCGCCGCGATGTAAACGGCGAAGAGCGTAAAATCGAAACCCGAAGCGTAAGCGAGGGCAAGTCCCTTCGCCGTCCTCGCTTACGCTTCGGGTTACGATACGCGCGTGAATAATCCCCGCTAGAGCTACCCGGCGCACCGGCGCTGCCACATCGCGCGGTAGGCGGCCTCGACGTGGCGGGCCAGTCGCGAGGCGTCCATCAAAGGGGAACTCCGCAGGCGATCTCGCAAGGTCGCGCGGAGCCGGCGTAAGCGCGGCAGGTCGCCGGCCAGCTCGACGGCAATTCGCGTGTACTGTTGGGCATCCTTGGCTACCAGCTCCGGGAGTCCGGCACTGGACAAGATGCTCAGGCCGCTGCGGCCTACCGATGTCTGCCCGGCCAGGCTCACCACGGGGACGCCCATCCAGAGAGCATCGCAGGTCGTCGTGCCGCCACCGTAGGGAAAGGGATCCAAGGCCACGTGCATTTGCTCGTAAATGCGAAAGTAGTCCTCCCTGGGAACCATGCCCACAAAGGTTACCCGATCGGGCGCGACACCTTGCCCGGCGAGAAACTCCCGCACGCGATCGCGGTGGCTGCCGGGGTGGGCGTGCAGCAGCAGTCGCGACTCGGGCATGGCCCGCAGCAAACCGCACCAAACGGCCAGCGTCGGCGGCGTCGCCTTGCAAAAGTTGTTCAGACACCCAAAGGTTACTTGGCCTTCCTTGACGGCGGGCAAGTCGCTTACCGGCGGGGTCTGGCCCAGCGGCCGATAGCACCAATAGGTCTCCGGCAGGCGGATCGGCTGCTCGGAAGGCGGAGAAACGTTTTTCGCCTCGTTCTCCACCGGCGGATCGAGGTACGGATCCGTGAGTCGGTAGTCGATCGTCCGCAGCCCCGTCTTGCCGCAGTAGGCCAGGTACGTTGCCTGCACCGGGGCCGGCTTGCGGGCAAAGACCAGCAGGCGGTTGCCGGCCGTGTGCATGGCCAGGTCCACCAGGAGGTCGATCCCGTCGCGGCGAATAGCGCCGGCGAGCTGCTCATCGGAAAGCGCCATGACCTCTCGCCACACGTCGGCCTGGGCGCGGCAACGGTCGGTCATCGCGTCGCGGACGTACAGCGAAGCATAGCAGAAGATCTGGAAACGCTGGTGATCGTGCGATTCCAACAGCGGCAGCAGGAATTGCGCCACCGGGTGCAGGCGAAAATCGGGGGAAAGGTAGCCGATCCGCAGCCGGCGGTCCGGGGAGCGGTCGTTGTCGTGAGGCCGAATCAAGCTCGCCAAAGGCTCCGCGTGCTGCCGGTTCCAGCGGCGAAGCTCCTCGTCGATGGTTTGGGTATCGCTCTGGGGAAGAAAGTAATGCGTGTAGACCAGGTTACTGTCAGCCAGCGCGAAGGCGGGGTTCAGCTCCACGGCCCGCCGATAGCTGGCAATTGCCTCCGGGATCAGCCCCTGATCCTTCAGCGCGTTACCCAGGTTGTTGCAGGGATCGGCGAAGTCGGGTTTCAGCTCCAAGGCCCGCCGAAAGCAGGCAACTGCGGCATCGAGCTGGCCCTGATCTTTCAAGGCGTTGCCGAGGTTGTTCAGCGCCGCGGCGTCGTCCGGCTTCCGTGCGAGGGCTTGCCGGTAACAGGCGACGGCCTCGGCGGTCTGTCCCCGATCGTGGAGGGTGGTTCCCAGGTTGTTGTAGGCCAAAACGTAGTCGGGATTGATCTCGAGGGCCCGTTGGTAGCAGCCGATCGCTTCGTCCAATCGCCCTTGGTCGCCCAGGATATTGCCCAGGTTATTGTGGCCCTGGGCGTGGTTGGGCTGGAGCTGCAAGAGCCGGCGATAGCAGGCGGCCGCGTCGTCCCGGTTGCCGAGTTCTCTCAAGGCGTTGCCCAGGCCGTAGTACGCCTCGGCATAATCCGGTTTCAGCTCGACGGCCCGCCGGTAGTGCGGCGCCGCTTCCTCCGGGCGGGATTGATCTTGCAGGGCGACTCCCAGATCGTAGTGTGCCTCGGCATAGTCCGGTTTCAGCTCCACCGCCCGCCGGCAACAGGCCACCGCCAAAGCGACGTTCTTCAACGCCCGGTACGACAGGCCAAGGTTACGATGGAAGACCGCAACACGGGGTTGCACCTCGATCGCGCGACCGATGTAGTCGACGGCCGTCTGGAAGTTGCCAACCTGGTGGGCGACAACTCCCAGCAGGTGCAAGGCGTCGGCGTGGGCTGGCTCCACCGCGAGAATCTGCCGGTAGATCTGCTCGGCGGCTTGCAACCGGCCGGCCTGATGGTGCTCAATCGCCACGGCCAATGCTTCGGGAATGGTCGCCATGCGGGAAATTACGGGCCCTAAGCCGTTGTGAAGGTTACGATCAAGGCGGCCATCACCACGGCGATCATCACGGCTCCGAGGATGACCTTGCCCAGCGTGCCCGCCAGCCGCCCCCAGAAGGCCAGCTTGGCGATCCGCCAGCTTGTGCCCGCATCGCGTCCGGCCCAGGTTTCGCCCAACGCGGCTCCGGCCATCGCTCCGAGTCCGGCCAATAGCACGGCGGCGACGACGGACCCGATCAGCGGGATGGGCACGCCGACGAAAATGCCGGCGATGCCGCCTATGATCGAGCCCACCAGCGCCATCAGGGCGCCACGCCTGCTCCCGCCTGCCTTGGCCACCCCCAGGGCTCCCGCCAGAAGTTCCACGATCTCGCCCAGGGCGGCAAGGACCAGCAGGGCAACGACCGTTTTCCAACCGAGCGACGCCGACGACTGAGCAGGCACCAGGTAGGCGTACAGGGCGGTGGCCGCCGCCATCAGCCAGTTGCCCGGCATGCCCAGCAGGGTCAGCAGCCAGCACGCCAGCAGTACGAGGATCAACAGCAGTGCGAAGAAGATGTCCATCAAATCTGCTAACCCCGATTATTCACGGCCAGGACGATCGCGGCGCAGGGTGCGCGATTGTAAGCGCGAAGCGTAAGCGAGGCCAACTCCTTTAACCGCCCTCGCTTACGCTTCGCGCTTACGATCGGGCCGCGACACAACCTATTTTAGCAGCCAAAAACTAAACCGTGCGCGGTATATGTTACGGAAGCCCTTTGGGTTATGCTACCGGCTGGAGAAACGGGGTAAGGGAACCGCGGATCGAATTCCCTGAAGACAGTGTCTCATGGAACTGGCGTTTACACCTTTCGGCCGCATCACTCTGGCCCGCCAGATCGAAGCTCCGGAGGATGCCTCCGAGGATCTGTCGTTGGCGGCGACCGACCGGCAGCTCAGCAAAGCGGCGCAGGCCTTTGCCGCCAGCCAGGGTGAAGGGCTCTTCGTGCTGGCCAGCGAGCGATTCGAGGGCCTGCTCGGGCCGTCGCTTTTGTACTGGCGGGATTTTGCCACCCGGTACCTCACGGCCCTCTGCCACACGCCGGAGACGGCGGCGGATCCGGCGTGGTCGCCGGGGCTAACTGGCGCAAGCCCGTTAGCCCCGGCGGCCACGCCGGCAATCCCCGCGCCCGACGCCCAGGAATTGGCGGCCCTGCTGGCCAATGCCCCGCCGATGGAGGGCGGAGAATACCTGAGCGATGCGGCCCTGACCGGCGTGTGGGAGGATCTCGATGCCTGGGTCCGTGGCCAGATTGCCGCCGGTGGCCAAGGACTGTCCGGGTTCTTGAAGCAGCGGGCTCCTCTGTGGCATCAGGTGGGACGGGTCTGTTTTCACCTCGCCGAGAACCGCCGCGACGCCGATCATCCTTTCGCGTTCCTGGCGACCTATGCGCCCGGCGTGGCGGGCGGCTCGCGCGTGCAGTACCAGCCCATCAGCCGCGCCTTGCAGGAAATGGCCGGAGCCAAGAACAAGCAGGCCCTGGTCCGGCTCCTCTCGCCGGTCCACACGGCGTCCCAGAAGAGCGTCTTGGTCAAGGAATTGGTCGATTCGGGCGACCTCTACCAGGCGCTGGCCTGGACGCCGGGCAGGGCCTATCGCTTTCTCAAGGACGTGCCGGTGCTGGAGGAAAGCGGCATCCTGGTGCGCCTGCCGGACTGGTGGAAGAAGCGCCCGCGGCCCCGCGTCGGCGTGAGCATCGGCGACTCGCGGCAAAAGACGTTCGACGCGGCGACGATGCTCGATTTCAAGGTGCAGTTGGCCCTGGGCGACCAGCAGCTCACCGAGGCCGAATGGCGCCAACTGATGGCGGCCGACGATGGGCTGGTCCTGTTGCGCGGGCAGTGGGTCGAGGTCGACCGCCAGAAGCTCCGCGAAGCCCTCGACCACTGGAAACGGCTCGAGCGACAGGCGGAGGGCGGACTGTCGTTCATCGAGGGAATGCGGCTCTTGGCCGGACTGCCCGCCGACCTGGCGGCCGACCGAGATGACCGCGACGAGGACCGCCAGTGGTCCTTCGTTCATGCCGGCCAGTGGCTCGGCGACGTGCTGGCGAAGATGCGCAGCCCCGAGAATCTCCAGCACGTCGCCGCCCGGACCGGGCTTGAGGCCACCTTGCGCAAGTACCAGGAGACGGGCGTCGATTGGCTCTTTTTCCTCTCCAGCCTGGGACTGGGGGCCTGCCTGGCCGACGACATGGGCCTGGGCAAGACCATCCAGGTCCTGGGCCTGCTCCTGGCCCTGAAGAAACAGGGACGCGGCAAGCCGTCGCTTTTGGTGCTGCCGGCGTCGCTGGTGGCCAACTGGAAGGCGGAGATGGCCCGCTTCACGCCCTCGCTTCGGGCGGTGTTCGTTCATCCGTCGGAGACGGCCAAGGACGAGCTCGATCGCATCGCCGCCGCGCCGGCCAGGACGCTGGAAAGCGCCGACGTGGTGGTGACCAGTTACGGGATGCTCCTGCGCCAGGAGTGGCTGCTGGGGCTCGATTGGCGGCTGGTGGTGCTGGATGAAGCCCAGGCGATCAAGAATCCGGGTGCGCGGCAGACGAAGCTTGTCAAGCGGCTGCGGGCCGGCGCACGGATCGTCCTGACCGGCACGCCCGTGGAGAACCGGCTCTCGGACCTCTGGTCGCTGTTCGACTTTCTCTCTCCGGGCCTGTTGGGCACCCAGGGCAAGTTCAAGGAGTTTGTCAAGCGGCTCAACGACCGGGCCGAGAACCGTTATGCGCCGCTGCGGAGCCTCGTGCAGCCCTACCTCTTGCGGCGGCTGAAGACCGACCGCCGCGTGATCGACGACCTGCCGGAAAAGGTCGAAGTCCGGGCCTATGCGGGACTGAGCAAGCGCCAGGCCGCCCTCTACGCCAAGCTGGTCGAGGAGCTGGCCGATGCGCTGGCCAGCAGCGAAGGCATCCAGCGCCGCGGCCTGGTGCTGGCCTACCTGATGCGGCTGAAGCAGCTTTGCAACCACCCCAGCCAACTCTTGGGCGACGGTCGTTTCCTGCCCGACGACAGCGGCAAGTTTCCCCGCCTGGCGGAGATCTGCGAGGAAATCGCCTCGCGCCAGGAGCGCGTCCTGGTCTTCACGCAGTTCCGCGAGATGACCGAGCCCTTGGCAGGCTTCCTGGCCACGCTCTTCCGGCGCCCCGGGCTGGTGTTGCACGGCGGAACGGCCGTGAAACGCCGCAAATCGCTGGTCGACCAGTTCCAGCGCGACGGCGGGCCGCCGTTCTTTGTCGTGTCGCTCAAGGCGGGCGGCACGGGCTTGAACCTCACGGCCGCCTCGCACGTGATCCACTTCGATCGCTGGTGGAACCCGGCCGTGGAGAACCAGGCGACCGACCGGGCCTTCCGCATCGGCCAGAAACGCAACGTGCTGGTCCACAAGTTCGTCTGCCGCGGCACCATCGAAGAGCGGATCGATGCCCTGATCGAAGAGAAACGCCAATTGGCCGCCGACCTGCATCGAGGGCGGCGCCGAGAAGATGCTCACGGAAATGAACGACGCCGAGCTGATCCGCTTCGTTTCGCTCGACGTGGCGCGGGCTTGCGAGTAAAATGAGCCGAACAGTGGCCTACGCCTGTAGGGAACGCCCTCCGTGGCGTTCCGGGAGGAGAATGGGCGTCTGTCCCGACTCCCGGAACGGCACGCAGGCCGTTCCCTAATGAACTTTGACGAACAAAACGGGTAATGTGTGAAGTTGGAGTTCCGGCTTTAGCCGGCGTGCGGCGAGGGCCGCCTAAAGGCGGAACTCCAACCTAAAGGCGGAACTCCAACCGAGCCGCCGGATTATTACTCGTTTTGCTCGTCATAAGTCATCAGGATGGACCGCGTCGATTACCCGTTTTGTTTGTCAAACCCTATCAGATCGCTGCGAACTCGATTACGGTGAGTCGCGATCACCCCTTCAGGAGAGCCACGATGGCAAGGTACGGATACGGCGGCGGATACTACGGCGGCTGGGCGCCCTACGTTCCGGTGGCGCAGCGGCGCCGGCAGGCGATGAAGAAAATGGAATCGCTGCGCAAGAAAGGCGTCGACGTCCAGCCGGTCGAGATCGACGGCCGCAAGATCGCCCAGAGCTTCTGGGGCCAGGCCTGGTGCGAGCACCTGGAATCGTTCAGCGATTTCGAGAACCGCCTCCCTCGCGGCCGCACCTACGTGCGCAACGGGGCGGTCTGCCACCTGGCCATCGCCAAGGGGCACGTCGAGGCCAAAGTCTCCGGCTCGGAACTCTACGACGTCAAGGTCGCCATCAAGCCCCTGCAAGAGAAGAAGTGGAAAACGATCAAGGGGTCTTGCAGCGGGCAAATCGGCTCGCTCTTGGAACTGCTCCAGGGCCGGCTTTCCGACGAGGTGATGGGCGTAGTCACCCATCGCAAGGAAGGCCTCTTCCCCCTGCCCGGGGAAATGACGTTCCGCTGCAGTTGTCCCGACTGGGCCTCGATGTGCAAGCACGTGGCGGCCGTGCTCTACGGCGTGGGCTCGCGGTTGGACACCAAACCCGAGCTGCTCTTCCTGCTCCGCGGCGTCAACCACGAGGAACTGATCCAGGCCGACGCCGAGAAGGCCGTGCGGGCGGCCACCTCCCGCGGGAAGTCGAAGCGGCTAGCGGCAGCCGAGATCGGCGAAGTGTTCGGAATCACGCTCCAGCCCGAGACTACCGCCGACTCGAAGGACCAAAGCGCAACCGAGGTCGCATCCGCGAAGAAGTCGGCCGGAAGCCGAACGGCGAAGAAGCCGGGCAGGTCCTCCGCGAGTCGCCGCTCGCAATCCGGGGGCAAGGTCCAGCCGCCGGTCAAGAAGAAGGCGGTTGCAAGAAAGGCTGCCAAGAGTCGCAAGACCCAGCCGCGCTAAGCCCCTGTCCAGAAATAACTCCGCGGTTTCGTCGTAGGGTGGACTTTAGTCCGCCCGGGCGGACTAAAGGCCACCCTACGAGCTTGTTCTTGGACAAGGACCGGCGCAGAAACAAGTGTCGCCTTTCGCTCCGCGAAAGAACGCGGCTTTCGCGGAGCGAAAGGCGACAATCCGGCGGATTGCCGGTAATGGCTTTTGGACTACAAATGGTTGCAGGGCAGCGGCGCAACGCCTAGACTTCCAGGTAGCTTCGGTCGTGTGCCGTGATCGCACTGCTTCACGTAGCCGGTCCACGGGCACCCAAAGGGGTCCCCAAGGAGGCTTCCTGTGCAGAAAGCCCGGAAAGAGTCCCCTGCCGCAAAACGGTCCTTGGATTTCGCTCTCCCCTCGGTGGGAGGGACGCATCCTGGGAGCGCTCGTGCGACCCCGCCGTTTATAGTAGGAATGGGAGGATCGGCGGGAGGACTGGAGGCCTTCGAGCAGTTCTTCTCTAGCTTGCCGGCGGACACCGGGCTGGCCTTCGTCCTCGTGCCCCACCTGGAGCCGACTCACAAAGGCATGATGCCCGAACTCCTTCGCCGCCACACCCCGATGGAGGTCGTCGAGGTGCAAGACGGGATGGAGGTTCAGCCCAACCAGGTCTACGTGATTCCTCCCAATGCGGAACTGGCCATCCTGCACGGAAAGCTGCAAGTGCTCGAGCCGGCCGCGCCTCGCGGCCTGCGGATGCCGATCGACTTCTTCTTTCAGCAGTTGGCGGCCGACCAGAAGGAGAAAGCCGTCGGCATTATTCTTTCGGGCATGGGGAGCGACGGCACGCTGGGCCTGAAGGCGATCAAGGAACACTTCGGGGCGGCCCTGGTGCAAGACCCGGCCTCGGCCCAGTATGACGGAATGCCCCGCAGCGCCATCAACACCGGCCTGGTGGATTACGTAGCCCCGGCCGAAGAACTCCCCGCCAAACTGATCCAGTACATCCACCACGTCCCGCGGCCGCCCGAAGATCGCGACTTGCCCGAGGGGGAGTCCTCCGCGGCGCTGCAAAAGGTGTTTGTCCTGCTCCGCGCCCAGACCGGGAACGACTTCTCCTGCTACAAGAACAACACCGTCAGCCGCCGCATCGAGCGGCGGATGGGCGTCCACCAGTTCGACAGCCTGCCGCGCTACGTGCGTTTCCTCCAGGAGAACCCCCAGGAAGTCGAGTTGCTCTACAAGGAGCTGCTGATCGGAGTGACCAACTTCTTCCGCGATCCGGGCCTGTTCGACTTCCTCAAGGAAAAGGCGATTCCCCGCTTGCTCCAGGACCGGCCGCAAGAGGGCCCGCTGCGGGTCTGGAATCCCGGTTGCTCTACCGGCGAGGAGACCTATTCCCTGGCCATCGTTCTCAAGGAGTGCTTGGAGGGCCTGGGACTCCAGGCGAGCCCGGCGATTCAGGTCTTTGCCACCGACATCGACCATGACGCCGTGGAGAAGGCCCGCCAGGGCACGTTCCCCGCGAGCATCGCCCCGGACGTTTCGGGCGAGCGGCTGGCGAGGTTTTTTCTGCCCGAGGGCGAGGGCTACCGGATCAAGAAAGAAGTCCGCGATCTGGTGATTTTTGCGCCGCAGAACGTGCTGGTCGATCCGCCGTTTACGAGGCTGGACATCCTCTGCTGCCGGAACCTGCTGATCTACGTCAATGTCGAGACGCAGAAGAAGCTCCTGACGCTGATGCACTACGCCCTGAGCCCTGGCGGCCTGTTGATCCTGGGCACGGCCGAGAGCATCGGAGGCTTCGGCCACCTTTTCTCGCCGCTGGACCAGAAATGGAAGGTCTTCCAGCGCGTGGAAGTGCAGGAGCGAAGCCTCCTGGAAATGCCGGCCTATGCGTGGCGCCGCCAGCACGCCGCTGTACCTGTAACCGAGAAGGCCAAAGAACCGGTCATGGACATTTTCTACACGGCCCAGCGGGCGCTGTTGGATTGGTACGGCCCTCCCTCCGTGGTGGTCACTGCGGAGGGCGATATCATCTATGTCAACGGGCGGACCGGAAAGTACCTGGAACCCTCTTCGGGGAAGGTCAACGTCAACGTCTTTGCGATGGCCCGCGAGGGGCTCCGCGAAGCGCTGGGCACGGCCATCCAGAACGCGGCGAGACAGAAGACCACGGTCACCCAAAGCGGCGTGAAGGTCAAATCCAACGGCGGCTCCACGACGATCAACCTCACCGTCAGGCCGCTTGCCGAGTCGTCGGACCTGCGGGGGATGTTCCTGGTCGTGTTCGAGGATCCCGCGGCCGGCCGAGCCGGGGCGGCCGCGGAGAGGGCGCCGCTGCCCTCCGGTACGGAAACGCCGTTGGCCGAAGTCGAGGAAGAGATCCGCCGCACGCGCGAGCGCCTGCAGACCACCGTCGAAGAAATGCAGGCCGCCCAAGAGGAGCTCCGCTCCGCCAACGAGGAGCTGCAGTCCAACAACGAGGAGCTGCAGAGCACCAACGAAGAGCTTACCAGCTCCAAGGAGGAGCTGCAATCGCTCAACGAAGAGATGCAAACGGTCAATGCCGAGCTGCAGTCGAAGATCGAGCAACTGTCGCAGTCCAACAGCGACATGAAGAACCTGTTGAACGGCAGCGAGATCGCCACGATCTTCCTGGACGGCGACCTTTCGGTGAAGCGGTTCACCGCCCAGGCCTCCCGGGTCGTGAACCTGATTGCCGGCGACGTGGGACGGCCGATCAGCCACTTGGCGACCAATTTGGAGTACGACCGGCTGGTCCAGGACGCCCGGGAGGTGCTGGACACCCTGGCGCCCAAGGATCTGCAAGTCCGCTCCAGCGACGGCCGCTGGTACAACCTGCGGATCCTGCCCTACCGGACCGCGGACAACGTGATCGACGGGGTGGTGATGACCTTCGCCGACACGACCGCGCTGAAGCAGACGGAGGCCCGCTTGCAGGAGGCCCGCGACTTCGCCGAGAGCGTCATTGCCACGATCCGCGAGCCGCTGCTGGTGCTGGACGGCGATCTGCGGATCGTCTCGGCGAGCCGTTCCTTCTACGCGACGTTCGGGGCAGCCGCGGCGGAGACCCAGGGCCGGCTGTTCTATGAGATCGGCCGGGGGCAGTGGGACATCCCCGCTTTGCGGAAGCTCTTGGAGGAAATCCTTCCCCAGAAGACGCAGTTCGACGGTTTCCGGGTAGAGCACGATTTCCCGGCCGTGGGGCACAAGGCCCTTCTGCTGAATGCCCGGCGAATCGCCGCCAACGAGCAGGGCCGAAGCCTGATCCTGCTGGCGATGGAGGACGTCACGGCAACCTCGTAACCTCTGTAAGGAAGGCGCAATCGAGGCGCCGGCCGTCATTTCGTCACAATAGAATCGTACGCAGTTCTGCTGATCCTGTAACATTCGCAACTAGCGGCTTCTAGTCCCGGCCTGTTGAGAATCTTGATCACGCCCCGCCGGTACTCGATGAAGTCCGTTGCCTGGAGTGTCCTGGCAACGAGCGTTATCGACTGACGGCGAACCCCGAGCATTTGGCCGAGCAATTCCTGGGTGAACAAGAACTGGTCTTCTCCGACCCGGTCATGCGCCATGAGCAACCGCCGGGAAACTCGCTGCTGGACGGTGTGGATAGTGGCGCAGGCAATCGTTTGGCTTGCCAGGAGCAGGCAGTAGGCCGCGTACTTCTTGATGAGCCTGTCCAGCGATCCACCTGCTCTGATGATCTCCAAGAAGTGCTGGACAGGTACGCGCATCGCTTCGCCAGGAACCACGGAAACCGCCATCAAGGGGCTGAAGTCGAGCCCCAGGGCCAGATGGATGCCCAGCATTCCCTCCTTGCCGATCGTCGTCGCTTCAATTTGTCTGCCCTCACCCAACGGGACGACGTGGCAACAGCAACCCCTCGTTGGAAAGTAGACGTGGGAAATGGGGCCATGCTGCCGGTAGAGAACCATGCCTTGAGGGAGTTCTACGTACTGCCCACGCGAGATCAACTGCATGGACTCATCTTCAGGCAGGCTGTCGATCAGGCGGTTGCCGCTCCTGTGCTGTCGGGCATCGTGGGACATACCCCTCCCCTTGTTAGGCGGGTTGGTTTTCGGCCGCCTCTCTACCCTCTAGTATTTTAGACAGAGATGCATGTCAAAACACAATAATCATGCCTTATGTCATCTGCCGGACAGACACCGCTAACCAGTCTCCAAACAATGTTTTAGGTGGACTGCTTGGGAAGGCGTAAGGGGATTCCCTGCCCTAGGGAAAGCATTGCCTAGCCATGAATGAGAAGGAAACGATGGATTCGGGAGCGCCTCAAGCGGCCGAGCTGCGCCGCAAGGCTGAGGAACGTCTGCTGACGACGGAAGGTAATCTCGGCCACCCCCCTGCCGATGTGGATGCGCGCCCTCGTCCACGAGTTGCAAGTGCATCAGATCGAGCTGGAGATGCAGAACGAAGAACTCCAGCGCGCCCAGGCATCGGCCGTGGAGGCCTCGGAGAAGTATGGCGACCTGTTCGATTTCGCCCCGGTGGGCTATTTCCTCTGGGACCACGAGGGGCGGATCCTGGAGGTCAACCTGGCCGGGGCCGCCCTGGTGGGCCTGGACCGCGGCGCGTGGTCCAGAAGCGGTTCGGACAATTCCTGGCCCTGGAATGCCGCGCCGCCTTTGCCGATTTCTGCACGCGGGTGCTCTCCGGCGACGCCAAGCAAACCTGCGAGGCGAAGATCCTCAAGGAAAGCAAGGCGGTCGATGTGCTGATCGAGGGCGTCGCCGCACGGGACCTCCCCGGGCAACCCAGGCACTGCCGCGCGGCGGTCGTCGACATCACGCAGCAGAAGCGCGCCAACGAGCTGGCGGCGGCCAACCAGGCCCTCGTCGAGGCCAAAGCCGCCGCCGAGGCCGCCAACGTCGCCAAGAGCCAGTTCCTGGCCAACATGAGCCACGAGCTGCGCACGCCCATGAACGCCGTCATGGGCATGGTCGACCTGGCCCTGGACGAAGAACTTTCGCCCACCCTGCGCGACTATCTCCAGACCGCCAAACAGTCGGCCGACGGTCTGCTGCAACTGGTCAACGAAATCCTCGATCTCTCGCGCATCGAGGCCGGCGCCTTCCAACTGGAATCGGCTCCCTTCGACCTCCGCAAGACCCTCGATCAGGTCGTCAAGACGCTGGGCGTGCGGGCCTACGAGAAGGGCCTGGAATTGCTCTGCGATCTGGGCGACGTGCCCACGCAACTGCTGGGCGATCCCTTTCGGCTGCGGCAGGTGCTGGTGAACCTCGTGGGCAACGCCGTCAAGTTTACCTCCCAAGGCGCGGTGATCGTCAGCGCGAAGGCGGTTCCACCCTCTCCCTCCGGGAGAGGGGCAGAAGTGGTTCCCCCCTCTCCCTCCTGGAGAGGGGCAGTGGGTGAGGGAAGGCCGGACAAGCATCAACCACCTGACCCCACTTCCGTCACGCTCCAATTCGCCGTGGCCGACACGGGCGTCGGCATTGCCCCCCTGGATCAAGAGCGAATCTTCGCGCCCTTCACCCAGGCCGACGCCTCGACCACTCGGCAGTTCGGCGGCACAGGCTTGGGATTGACCATCGCCCGGCGCCTGGTCGATCTCATGGGCGGGCGGATCTGGCTCCAGAGCGAGCCGGGCAAAGGGAGCATCTTCCACTTCACGGTACGCTTGGGCCTGCAAGAGGCACAAGAGGAGGAGCCGGGGCCGCCCGCCGCCCTGGGCGAGGCCCTTCGCGGCCTGCCGGTGCTGGTGGTTGCCGGGAATCCCGCGCTGGGCCGCATCCTGGTCGAGACCTTGCGGCGGTGGTCCGCGAAGCCGGAGACGGCCGAGGACGCATCGGCTGCCTTGGCGAAGATCCAGCAGGCGGCCGGCGACGGGCAGAGCTTCCGCCTCATCCTGGCGGATGCCGTGATGCCCGGCCTCGACGGCTTCACCCTGGCCCAACGGTTGCAGAGCGGCGCCCGCTTGGCCGGCGCGGTGATCCTCATGCTCTCGGCGCCGCAGCGCCACCGTCACGCAAAACGATGTCAGGACCTCGGCGCGCTCTGCCTGGAAAAGCCCGTTTCCCAGTCCGACTTGTTGAACCTGATCGCCGAGGCGTTGGGCATCCGGCAGCAGGCCGTCCAGGCCGCCGACGCGGCGCAGGCGGCCATTTCGCCCGTTGCCTCCCGATCGCTGCGAGTGCTCCTGGCCGAGGACACGCCGGCCAACCAGAAACTGGCCGGCTATCTGCTCCGCAAGCGCGGCCATCGCGTGAAGCTGGTTCGGAACGGGCGGCAGGCCTTGGAAGCCGTCGGCCGGCAGGAGTTCGACGCCGTGCTGATGGACGTGCAGATGCCGGTGATGGACGGCTTGCAGGCAACCCGCGCCATCCGCAAGCTGCCGGACCCGAAGAAGGCCCGGCTGCCGATCATCGCCATGACGGCGCACGCCCTCAAAGGCGACCATGAGCAGTGTCTGGCGGCAGGCATGGACGGCTACATCGCCAAGCCCATCGAGCGGGAGGAGCTGATCGCAATGGTCGAGCAGTTGGCGGAAAAGGCGACGGCGGGCCTGTCAGCCCCGGCGGCCGCGCCGGATGCGTCCGCGAGCCCGTCGCCGCCGCCGATCGGTGCGCTGCCTCCCGCCGAAACGGCATCGCCGCCGACTCCCCCCGGCGTGTTCGATCTTAACGTCGCCGTGCGACGCTGCTTCGGCAAGTACCGGCTGTTCCAGGACATGGTGAAATGCCTCTTCGACGAGGCCGATCCGCTGCTGGAGCGGATGCGCACGGCATCGGCCAACGGCGGCGAGGCGGAGTTGGCCAACGCCGCGCACCGGCTGAAGGGAACGGTAGGCTACTTGGGCGCGGCGCCTGCCATGGAGGCCGTGCGGCGCGTTGAGCAGATGGGCAGGCGCGGCGAGCTGACCGGCGCAGCCGAGGCGATCCGGCAGCTCGAGGAGCAACTAGCGATCCTCAAGCAGGCGATTACACCCTATCGCCCGGCGGCAGGGGAGGATTCTGTTGCGGAAAAGTAGGGTGGGACAAGGCCGCCGTGGCGGCCGCCGGCCCACCAACAGTGGTCAGTGGTTAGTGGTCAGTGGTTAGTGGTCGAAGCTGGTAGAGCCCTGCACATCTAGCCACTGACCACTAACGACTCTCGCTTGGTGGGCCGGCGCTCGCTTGCGCGAGCTTGTCCCACCCTACCTACCCCTTTCATCTCCCGGAGGGAGAGGGCAACTCGGCGAGCATCTGCGCGAGGTGCTGCGGGGACACCGGCCCCTTGGAGCGTTGCGACTGGGCCCGCACCAGCGGCAGCAAGCAGGCCGCTTGTTGGTCGTCCAGGGGAATTCCAATGGTCTGCATGGCATGGCCAACGGCGGCGCGGCCCGAGTGTTTCCCCAGCAGCACCTGGCGGTCCGATCGGCCGACCGTCCCGGGCGGGAACGGTTCGTAGGTCCGCCGATCGGCCAACAGGGCCTGGACGTGGATGCCCGACTCGTGCCGGAAGATCCCGGCGCCGGTGATCGGTTTGTTCTCGGGCAGGGGCCGGCCGGAAGCACGAGCGACCATCGTGGAAAGCTCCGCCAGGCGCCGCGGATCAACGCCGCAAGGGCGTCCCAGCGACACGCGAATCGCCATCACCACTTCCTCCAGCGCGGCATTTCCGGCCCGCTCGCCCAGGCCGTTCACGGTGACATCCGCGCTGCGTGCGCCGGCCATCACGGCCGCCAGGGTATTGGCGGTCGCCATGCCCAGATCGTTGTGCCCGTGAAACCCCAAGGGAAGACGCGGCACGACGCGGCGCAACTCGCAAAGCGAGGCGTGGACCTGAAAGGGGGTCCAAACGCCGACGGTGTCGGCAATGCGGAAGCGATCGACGCCCAGGCGGCGGGCCGCCCACGCGCAGCGGACGAGGAAGCCGGGGTCGGCGCGAGGCATCCTGCATCCCGATCGAGACGAAGCCGAAGTCCCGCCGGGCTCGCTCGGCGACCGACGCCATCCGGTCGAGGACCCAGGATCTCGTCTTCTTCAGGCCGCGGAGGTGGAGATTCGACGCCGGCAGCGAGACGTGGACGGAGTCCACGCCACTTCGCGCGGCCGCGTCGAGGTCCGACGTGCTGGCCCGGCACCAGGCCGTCAACCGGGACGGCAATCGCAGCCGCACGACGGCGCGGATCGCTTGAACTTCGTCCTCGCCCATGGCCGGAGTGCCGACCTCGATCTCCGCGACGCCGGCGGCGGCCAATCTCCGCGCGATCGACAGCTTCTCCTGCTTCGAGAAGACGACTCCCGCCGCTTGCTCTCCGTCGCGAAGCGTGGTGTCGACAAGGTAGAAACGGTGTCTATCGTACGCGGCCATACGGGTGCTCCAGGGAGGTAGGGTGGGACAAGGCCGCCTTGGCGGCCGCCGGCCCACCGAGCACAATTGGTGGGCCGGCGCTCGCTTACGCGAGCTTGTCCCACCCTACTCGTCTAATCCATCAGCAGGGCTTCCACGGGCTGATCTTGTTCCAGGGCGTCGAGGATTTCGTCGACCTTCGCCTCGGTCAGCTCGAAGTACCACCACTCCTTGGGATAGATCACCAGGATCGGCCCCTTCTCGCAGACGTTCAGGCAACTGGTGGTGGAAACGATCGCGTCCAATCCCCGGTCCGTGACTTCGTTCTGGAGGTACTGCAGCAGGTCCGACGATCCTTTGCGATTGCACTTGCCTTGGGCCTCGCCGTTGACGCGGAAGCTGTTGCACAAGAGGAAGTGATATTGCGGTTTCTTCATCAGTCCAGTCCTTTCATTAAGAACAACCCTGTCCGCCGCCGGCGCAGCCAGAACCACAGCGGTGCTGGGCCCGCAAGGGAGCGCGGACTTCCACGTTTTTGTAGACGGCTTCCAGCCCCTCCTCGATCAGGCCTTCCATCATCACCACGCGGATGCCTCGGGCGGCGAGCACCGAAGTGGGCGACGCTCCGGCACTGGCGACCAACAGCGCCCGGCAGTCGTTAAGCGTTTCCGCAAGCGCCGCCCATCGCTGCTGGCCTCCGCCGGCGGGAGGAGCCTGACGGGTTGCCACGTGCTGAAAACCGTCGCCTCCTCGGCCGTAAATCGCCAGTTGGCTGGCTTCGCCGAGGTGCTGATTCACCAGCGCACCTTCGCGGGTGGCAACCGCGACATAGGGGCGGTCCTCCTCGGGATTGACAGGCAAGTCCGCGCATTGCGTGAGCAGCGCCACCGTACCGGCGGCCAGCGGTTCTCCCAGCAGACCCACCGCGTCGGCACGACATCGGGTGCAATGCGCCATCATGGGCAGATATCGGGCGGCCGCCTCTCGGATCGAGGCAGTCTGCTCTGCGGTGGGAGCGGGAACGTCGGCCAGCGGCGTCCCCTCGACGGCGTACAGCGGCACGCAGTTGATAATGTCCGCCTTCAGCTCCGCCATCCGGCGGGCGACTTCCGGGATATGGGTGTCGTTGACCCCCGGGATAATGATCGAGTTGATCTTCACGGTCAGGCCGTGAGCCTTCAGCGAGGCAACCGCCGCCAGTTGACGCTCCAGGAGCAGCTCTGCCGCGGCTGGCCCGCGATAGACCCGCGGCTGCTGGCGTACCCAAGCGTAAATCGCCTGGCCGATCCGGGGATCGACCGCATTGACGGTCAAGGTCACGTGGCTGACCCCCAGCGCGGCGAGCTGGCCGACGCAGGGCGCGATGCCGAGCCCGTTCGAGGCCACGCAGAGGAGCATCTGCGGAAATCGCGTACGGACCAACCGCAGGGTCTCCAGGGTGGCTTCGGCGTTGGCGAATGGATCGCCCGGCCCGGCGATGCCGACCACGGCGATCCGCGGATCTCTTTGCACCATCTCCTCGAGATAACGCAGGGCCTGGCCGGGGGAGAGGACGGCGCTGGTCAAGCCCGGCCGGCTTTCGTTCACGCAGTCCAGCCCGTGCTTGCAATAGTTGCACTGGATATTGCAGCGCGGGGCCACCGGCAGGTGGATGCGGGCGGCCGTCTTCCTGGCGTGCTCGTTGAAGCAGGGGTGCCGGGCCAAGTCCAAGGGCATTTCCTCTTTCTCCCTACATGTAGCTGTAACCGACAGGCGAGGCGTCCTGCACCGCCCCGACCAGCGCGTTGGTGATCCGGTCGAACAACTGCTGGGCCCCGCGGTAGCCCAGGTGCAAGAGCCGCGCGCCGTCGATCCGGTCGTGAATGGGAAAGCCGACGCGAACCATGGGCACGCCGAGCGTGCGCGCCAAGCGGTAGCCCTTGCTGCTGCCGATCACCAGGTCGGCCGAAACCGCGGACGCGGCCTCGTCGATCTCGGCGAAGTCGGCGCCTTCCAAGACACGCAGCTCCGCGTCCGGCAGTTCGGTCACGGAGGCGACCTTCTCGGCAAGCCCGGCCCTCTCGCTCCCTGTCGCGCAGAGCGCGGGGATCATGCCGATTTCCTGCAACAGCGACGCCATGCCAACGACCAGGTCCGGCTCGCCGTAGAGAATCGCCCGCTTGCCGAAGACATACTTGTGAGCGTCGACGTAGGAATCGATCAGGCGGCCGCGCTGGTCGCGGTGCTCGGCCGGCACGGGCCGGCCGCTGAGTGTCGCCAGGAGATCGAACAAGACATCCGTCTCGATGACGCCCAGCGGCAAGCGGAGCCGGTGGCAGGGGACCTGGAACCGCTCTTCCAACAGCGCGCCGGCGGTGGTCTCCCGGGGCGCCGGGGCGGCGAACTCGATGGTTGCCCGGGCCGAGCCCATGCGTCGAATGGCGTCCAAGGGAGTTCCGCCCGGCGGAATCACCTGGTACTCGGCCCAGGCCGGAGCGTCGAGCGTGTCGGAGTAATCGGCAAGCAGGATCGGCTCCAGGCCGAAGTCGCGGAGGATCGCTTTCAGGTACCTCAGGTCGGCGGGCGAGGCCATCCCGCAGAGCACGTTGACCGCATCGTGCCGAGGGCCGCCGGAGGCCAACGACTCGACGATCGCCCGAAGCGCGGCCCGAAAACCTTCGGCGTGCGTGCCGGCATAGGCCGGCGTGGAGACGTGGATCAGCTCGGGCGCATTGGGAGCGAGATCCTCGCGGATCGCGCGGAGGTACATTGGCACGTCGTCGCCGATCGTTTCCGCCAGGCAGGTCGTGGCAATGCCGATGCACTTCGGGTGGTATTGGCGGATGACGTTCTCCAGTGCGCTGCGCAAGTTCTCGCGGCCCCCATAAACCGCGGCCGCCTCGTCGAAGTTGGAGGAGGCGATGTCGATCGGCTCCTTGTAATGGCTGATCAAGTAGCGGCGGATGTACGTGGCGCACCCTTGCGACCCGTGCAGCAGCGGGACGGTCCCTTCCACGCCGCGAAAGGCGAGGCACGCCCCCAAGGGCGCGCAGAGCTTGCACGTGTTGCGGGCCGCGGTGAAGGAAGCCGATGGCAAGGAGATCATGGCGTCTTCTCCTTGTACTCCTCTCGCTCCGCGAGAGGCATAACGTCATGCGGAGCGTGACGAGCACGGGGCGTCAATCTCCAGACCGGGCTCATCACCGTGCGATGTACCTCCCGGGCGAAATTGAGCATCCCCTGGAACCCGGCCAAGGCCTCTTTGCGCTCGTGGTTGTGGTCGCAGAAGCCGATCCCCAGCTTGTAGGCGATGGGCCGCTCTTTCACGCCGCCGATCAGCAGGTCGACTTGTTTCTCTTGAGCGTATTTCGACAGCTCCAGCGGGTTGGCGTCGTCGATCAGGATGGTTCCTTCGTCGCACAGCGTCCGCAACAGCTCGTAGTCCTCCCGGTTGCCCGTCTGCGAGCCGACCACGACCGTCTTCATGCCCAGCGTGCGCAGCGACCGGACCAGGGAGAATGCCTTGAACGCCCCGCCCGTGTAGACCGCCGCCCGCTTGCCCTCCAGCGCCTGGCGCCAGCGGCGCAACTCGGGAAGGATCTTGGAGACCTCTTCCCATACGAGGGCCTGGGCTCGGCCCAGGATTGCCTGGTCATCGAAGAACTCGGCCACGGCGTAGAGCGACTTGGCCATGTCCTCGATGCCGAAGTACGAGACGCGCAGGAAGGGGATGCCGTACTTATCTTCCATGCTCTTGGCCAGATGCGTCATCGAGCCGGCGCACTGGACGACGTTCAGCGCCGCGCCGTGCGCGCGGCGGATGGCGTCGACGCGGCCGTCGCCGGTGATGGTCGCCACCACTTGGACGCCGATCCGCTCATAGTACTGGCGGATCATCCACGTTTCGCCGGCCAGGTTGAAGTCGCCCAGGATATTGATGCTCCGCTGGCCGATTCCATCGATCGGTCCGGTGCCGATGAGCCGCGACAGGCCCTCGCAGGCCGCCTGGTAGCCGTCCTTCTTCGTCCCCTTGAAGCCCTCGCACTCGATGGCCATCACGGGAATGCCGCACTGGGCCTCGACGCGGCGGCAGACGGCCTTCACGTCGTCGCCGATGAGCCCGACGATGCACGTGGAGTAGACGAAGGCCGCCTTGGGCCGGTAATGCTCGATAAGCTCGACCAGGCAGCGGTAGAGCTTGCCTTCCCCGCCGTAGATGATGTCCGTCTCCTGGAGGTCGGTGGAGAAACTGAGGCGGTGCAACTCGGGGCCGCTCGACAAGGAGCCGCGAATGTCCCAGGTGTACGCGGCGCAGCCCACCGGGCCGTGGACCAGGTGTACGGCGTCGGCGATCGGATAGAGAACCACGCGCGACCCGCAAAAGACGCACGCCCTCTGGCTCACCGAACCCGCCACGCTCTGCTTTTCACAGGCCATGACCAGGGGCTCGGCGCCCGTCTCGTGGATCTGCAGTTTGCGGGCAGTGAGGATGTCGATCGTCATAAAACCAGCTCGAAGCTCTCTTCGGGCGACATGCGGTCCTTGTGGTCCAACAGCGCGCCGAGGATCATCTCCATGATCCGCAGCCCGCCCCGGTAGCCGGCCGTGGGAAAGTACGAATGCCCGACGCGGTCGAGGATCGGGAAGCCGTGACGCACAAAAGGGATGTTCTCGTCGCGGGAAATGTACTTCCCATAGGTGTTTCCCATGAGCAGGTCGACCGGCTCGTTCTTGATCCACTGGTGCATGAGGAACATGTCGGCTCCGGCTCCCTGGCGGACCTTGGCCTCCGGGACGCGGCCGGCCAGAGCCGCTTCCATGCGGTTCTGGAATCGCTTGCCCGGCGTCCCGGTGACGATGTAGACCGGGCGCATGTCGAGGTCCGTGAGGAACTCGGCCAACGAGACGAGCTGATCGGGATCACCCCACAAGGCCACGCGGCGGCCGTAGAAGTACTGGTGCATGTCGGTCATCATGTCCACCAGCCGGCCGCGCTCCTCGTTGATTTCGGCGGGGACCTTGACGTGGGCCACTTTGCGCAGCGCGTTGATGAAGCGGTCGGTGGCCCGGAGCCCGATCGGCAGCTCCAGCGTTCGGGCGGGGACGTGGAACTTGGTCTGCAAATGCCTTGCGCCGGCCTCGGAGGCGGTGGGGCCCAAAGCGAAGGTCGCCTGGCTTGCCCCGGTCCGCCGCAGGGCCTCGACGGTCGTGCCGCCCTTGGGGTAGAACTCGTGCTTGCCGGTTTGCGGGGCGTCCAGCACGTCGGACGTGTCGGGGAAGAGGATCGCGGGGATGCCCAGCAAAGCGGTCAGCCGCTTGATCTCGCGCATGTCGGCCGGCTCGACCCAGCCGGGGATGAGGTTGATCGCCGCTGTCCTGGAAGCGGACGTTTCGGCGAAGTAGTCGACCATGCCCCGGACCATGTTGGCGAAACCGGTCACGTGGGAGCCGACGTAGCTGGGGGTGTTGGCGTGAATGACGTACTTGCCCTCGGGGATCTTCTTCTCGTCGCGGGCCTTGCCGATGATCTGCGGGATGTCGTCGCCGATGGTCTCGGAGAGGCAGGTGGTGTGGACGGCGATCACGTCCGGCTCGTAGACGGCGAAGATGGTCTGGATCGCCTGGAGCAGGTTCGCCTGGCCGCCGAAGACCGAGGAGCCCTCGGTGAAGGAGCTGGTGGCGGCCATGACCGGCTCCTTGTAGTGCCGCGTCAACGTGCTGCGATGATACGCGCAGCAGCCCTGCGAGCCGTGGCTGTGCGGCAGGCAGCCGTGGATTCCCAGGGCCGCATACATGGCTCCGATAGGCTGGCAGGTCTTGGCGGGATTGACTGTCAGCGCCTCCCGCGGGAGGACTTCCGCCGTAGTGTGTCGTAGCAGCATCCCGGTTCTCCTCTATCCGTTCACGTACGCGGCCTGCAGCGTGGCGTCGGCCGTTTCCCAGGGGGCGCGGATCATGGACCAGATCCGCGTGTTGACCATGCGGTCGATCTCCCGGTAGAAGTTGATCGCGCCGCGGAAGCCGGCGTAGGGGCCGCCGTAGTCGTAGCTGTGCAACTGCTTGCAGGGGACGCCCATCTTCTGCACGACGTACTTCTCCTTGATCCCCGCACAGAAAACGTCCGGCCGGTAGATCTCGATCAACCGTTGCGTCTCGTACTCGCTGACGTCGTCGATCACCAGCGTCCGCTCTTCCATTTCCGGCATCATTCCCTGGTAGTCCTTGAACTGGAGCCCTTCGCTCGCCAGGCGCTTGCGGAGCTCCTCGCCGGCGCGGGGCCGGTACTTCTCGGGATCGGGGTCGACGTGGAGCTCCTCGATGTTGCGGCTGTCGGCGTCGACCTTGATGGTGGGCAACACGCGGCGCCCTTCGTAGTCGTCGCGGTGGGCGAACTCGTACCCGGCGGCCACCGTCCTCATGCCGATCTCGGCGAACAACTCCTGGTAGTGGTGCGCCCGGCTGCCGCCGACGAAGAGCATCGCCGTCTTGCCTTGGCACCTCGGCCGGACCTCGTCCCGGGCCTTGCGGACCTCGGCCATTTCGCTTTCCACGACCTCTTCGGTCCGCGCCATCAGCTCTGCATCGCCGAAATAGTTGGCGATCCTGCGCAGCGCCTTGGCCGTGGCCTCGGCCCCCGTGAAATTCACCTTGAACCAGGGGATGCCGTACTTCTTCTCCATCATGTCGGCCACGTAGTTGATCGAGCGGTGGCACATGACGACGTTCAGGTCGGCGGTGTGGGCGTTCTCGAACTTGTCGATGCTGGAGTTGCCGCTGAAGGTGGCCACCAAGGTGATGCCGCAGCGCTCCAACAGGTCCTCGAGCACGAAGGCGTCGCCGCCGATGTTGTACTCGCCGAGCATCCCCAGGCGGAAGCGGCCGGGTCCGACCGTGTCGTTGCGCCCGATGACGTGCTTGAACAACTGGTTGTTGGCGATGTGGTGGCCGGCCGACTGGCTGACCCCCTTGTAGCCTTCGCAACTGAAGGCGAAGACGTTGATCCCCAGCTTCTCCTTCATCGCCCGGGTGACGGCGTGCACGTCGTCGCCGATCAGGCCCACGGGGCAGGTGGAGAAGACGGCGATCGCCTTGGGATGGAAGAGGTCGTAAGCCTCCTGGATCGCCGCGCGGAGCTTCTTCTCGCCGCCGAAAATGATCTCCTCCTCCTGCATGTCGGTCGAGAAGCAGTAGGTGATGAAGTTGTCGTGTTCGCTGGTGGGCGGGCGCGTCTGGTTCCGCCGCGTAAGCCAGGAATAGAAGCCGCAGCCGATGGGGCCGTGGGTGATGTTGACGATGTCGCGGGTAGGGCCCAGGACCACGCCCTTGCAGCCCGCGTAGGTGCAGCCCCGCTGCGTGATGATCCCCGGCGTGGTCCGCACGTTCGCCAGGATCTGGGGAGCCCCTTGCTCCTGCCCCTTCTCGTTGATCACGATCTGCTGGGACCGCTTGCGCGCCACCTTGGGCGGATAGCTCTTGATAAGCTCTTGCCGGACGTCCTCCGGGCGAATGGTCGACTTGGTGGACATGGCTTTGCCGCGCTCCTTTAGTATTCATCACGCTCCGCGTGATGTTATTCCTCTCCTCACGCTCCGCGTGGCGCTGTCCCTCTCGCGGAGCGAGAGGAGTACTTATAGCGTTTCGTCCAAGGCCGCCTCGGCGCTCTCGCCCGTCCGCACGCGGAAGGCGTCGAGCACCGGCATGACAAAGATCTTGCCGTCGCCGGGGTGGCCAGTTTGGTTCACCTCGATGATCGTCCGCACAACGCAGCGGACCAGGTCGTCCGGCACCACGACGTTCAGCATGCGCTTGGGGATCAGCTTCGGCCCGGGGCCGAGCTGCACGATGGCCTCCTCGCAGCCGGCCTCCGCCCCTTTCATGAGCAGGTAGTCGACTTTTCCCTTGCCGCGCCCGATGACCTTGCGGGCGGTGAAGGAGGCGATTCCGGCGTCGGCCAGCGCCCGCTTCGTCTGGTTCATCTTGTTCATGCGGATGATCGCCATCACCTCTTTCACGAGAAATCTCCTTCTACGGCGTTTCGGCGGTTTCGGCTGCGGCGTCGACGACCGACGCCAGGTCGTCGCGAGCGCCGGTCCGCACGGTGTAGACTTCGTCCACGGGCGAGACGAAGATCTTGCCGTCGCCGAACGCGCCTTCCGGCGAGGTGCGGGCGTTCTTCATGATCACGTCGACGACGAAGTCCTTGTCGGCGTCGTTGACCACCGCCAAGATCAGCTCCTTCGGCAGCTCGTCGTACGTCACCTCGCCGATCCTCATCCCGCGCTGTTTCCCGCGGCCGTAGACCTCCATCTTGGTGATTGCCGAGAAGCCCGCCTCCAACAGCGCGGCCAAGACGGCCTCCGACTTCTCGGGCCGGATAATTGCGCGAATCAGAATCATGAGTCCTTCCTTATCAGTAACATGTGTGCAATTGATTGTGGTGCAGGCGTCCCGCCTGCCCAGATAATGCAGGCGGGACGCCTGCACCACAAGCTTGGCTTCTACACGGCTGCCAGGCCGAAGTCCATGAGCAAGGCTTCCAGCTCGCTGATCGCCAGCGGCTTGGGAATCACGAACATCGTATTGCTATCGATGGCCCGGGCGAGCTTCCGGTATTCCTCAGCTTGCAGGCACTCGGGATTCCACTCGATGACGGTCTTCCTGTTGATCTCCGCGCGCTGCACGTCGTTGTCGCGGGGGAGAAAGTGAAGCATTTGCGTGCCCAACTGGCGGGCGAGCTCTTCGATCATTTCCCGCTCGTTGTCCACGCGGCGGCTGTTGCAGATCAGGCCGCCCAGCCGCACGCCGCCGGCCTCGGCAAACTTCACGATGCCCTTGCAGATGTTGTTGGCCGCATACATGGCCATCATCTCGCCGGAGCAGACGATGTAGATTTCCTTGGCCTTGCCTTCGCGGATGGGCATGGCGAAGCCGCCGCAGACCACGTCGCCCAGCACGTCATAGAAGACGTAGTCGAGGTGTTGATCCGCGCTGTAGGCGCCGAGTTGCTCCAGGAGATTGATCGAGGTGATGATTCCGCGGCCCGCGCAGCCCACGCCCGGCTCCGGCCCTCCGGACTCGGTACACAAACACCCGCCGAAGCCCTCGCGGCGGATGTCCTCCAGGTCGACGTCTTCGCCTTCCTCGCGAAGGGTGTCCAGCACGGTCTTTTGCGCCAGCCCGCCCAACAGCAGTCGCGTCGAGTCGGACTTCGGGTCGCAGCCCACGACCATCACCTTGCGTCCCATCTCGATCAGGGCCGCGACCGTGTTCTGCGTGGTCGTCGACTTGCCGATGCCTCCCTTGCCGTAAATGGCGATCTTTCGCATCTTCGTCTACTCCTCTTGTTGTCCGCGATGCTACGTGTCGTGTGAGCACGCCACGCAATCGCTGACGTTCTTCGAGCCTTATCGCAAGCGGCGTGCCGCGGGAGCTGAAACGGAGAAAATTGCTGCAAGTGCCTGGAATCCCGGGCAAAACAAGCGTGCCGCCCGCCGCGGAAGCCGGACCGGGCGGGAAATGGTTGTCGCGCGATGCGAGTGGCGAGATCGAAGATGCGCCCGGGAATATCGCAGAATCCCCTAGCAAGGCGTCGTTTGCATCGAGGGAAAGAAATGTCGCGTCGATGCGGTGCGAGGAAAGCGTTGTCGCGATGCGCCGTGCTTTAAGCTCAGGATCGTCCGATCCTCAAGGCTGGCGCGGTTTGGAGAACAAGCGGTAGTCGATGCCCAGTTTCTTGATCTTGTAGCGGACCATGCGAGGCGTGATGCCAAGCTGCTGGGCGACCATGCTCACGCTCCCTTGGCAACTCTTCAAGGCGTCGGTGATCATGTCGTGCTCCAGCAACTCGACCCGGGTCCGCAGCAGCCCCTGCCGCACGGATTCACTGGCTTCGGGCAGTTGCAGCGTGGGCGGGAGATTCTGGCCGTGGATCACGCCATCGGACGTCAGCAGCACGGCGTACTCGATGCAGTTCTCCAGTTCCCGGACGTTGCCCGGCCAGTGATAGGCAAACATCATGTTGATCGCCGGAGTGCTGATCCGCCGCACTTCCTTGCCCATCTTGCTGGCGTACTTGGCGACGAAGTGGTCGGCCAGAAGCAGGATGTCGTCCCTGCGGTCGCGAAGCGGCGGCAGGGAGACGGGGAAGACGTTGATCCGGTAGTAGAGGTCTTGGCGAAAGAGGCCCTCGGACATGCGGGCCTCCAGGTCCTGGTTGGTGGCCGCGATGATCCGCACGTCGGCCTTCAGCGTGCGGTTGCTCCCCACGCGCTGATATTCGCGCTCCTGCAGCACGCGGAGCAGTTTCACCTGGAGGGATGGGGAAAAATCACCGATTTCATCCAGAAACAGCGTCCCCCTTTCCGCCTCCTCCAGGCGGCCCGCGCGGCGCAGAGGGCCCCGGTAAACGCTCCCTTCTCGTGGCCGAACAACTCGCTCTCCAGGAGATTCTCGTTCAGCGCCGCGCAGTTCACCTTGACAAAGGGCCTCCTCGCCCGGGGACTGGCGTAATGGATGGCCGAGGCCACCAGCTCCTTGCCGGTCCCGGATTCGCCGCGGATCAAAGCCGTGGTATCGCTGGGCGCGACTTGCCTGATCTGCAAGTAGACCGCTCGCATTCCATGCGAGTTGCCGATGATGTTCTCGGGCCGGAACTGCTCCTGAAGCGCGTTGCGCAGGCGGAGGTTCTCCGCCTCCAGGGATTGGCGGCGCGTCGCCTCGCCCTGGCGCGAGCGCACATCGTAGGCGATCATGCCGGCGACGATCTCCAGCACGCGCACCCTCTCGGAAAGCAATTCCGGCGACTGCGCCGGCAAGTCCACCGAGAGCGTGCCGATCACTTCGCCTTCCAAACGGATCGGCACGCACAGGAAGCTGACCTCGGCGCAATCTTTCGGCGGCCGATTATGGATGCGGTTCTGGAAGCGGGGCTCCTCAGAAACCCGCGGAATGACCGCCGGTTGCGCCGTCTGAACGACCAGGCCGACAACCCCTTCGCCTGCTCGATACCGCGCACCGGTCACGGTTGCCGTGGGGCCATCCTGGGCCGCCTCCACGCGAAGCTCCTTGCCGTCCGGAAGCAGCAACATTACTGTTCCGCGCAGCATTCCCAGCTTCCGCTCCAGAACGGCCAAGACGGAGTCAGCAACTGCTGCGGCCCCGACTGGTTGGAGACCAACTCGGCGATCTCGGCCAGGACGTCCAAGTCCGCTTCATGTTGCTCCAAATGAGATAGTGGTTCATCACCGATTTCGCTTACCATACCCGTTCTTTGTTTGTCGCTGTCCGCTGACAGCACGAGTCCGAATCAGCGCTGTTTCGCAGAAGCGACTCGTCTGAGTGCCTAGAATCTGCGCGTTGGCTGCGCCACGGGTGCGCAATATCACCGCCTGCTTCCACAGCAATACCCCGGTATTCCCGATCTGCAAAACGCGTGCCATTGTGGGTTCGCCACGCCAGACCGTTGGATCGCAGATTCCGCGAGAGTATACTGTAGCCCTGATCATCCCCGTGACCATGCTGCCCCGACAACCTCCATCCCCACGGAGATAACCTATGAGTATCAACCGAGATTCCCTGGGCGACCGCATGACAGCCGTACGGCGGACTTTCCGGCGGGCTTGCTTGACGATGGCCGTTGTCCTCGGATTGCTGTGGGCCGCGGGCGCCGTGGCGGACGAGAAGGCTCCCCCGCCTCCCGAGCCCTGGCTTGCCAAGAGACTGGAGGAGTTCAAGGATCTGAAGTTCGGTTTCATGATGCACTTCGGTCCCTACAGCCAATGGGGCTGCATCGAATCGTGGCCGCTGGTGGAAGAGGACACGTGGGCCCGGCCCGATGACTTGAAGCCCTGGATCGAGCGAAACAAGGATCTCCCGCGGTTCCAACGCGACTACCGTGCGCTGGGGAAGACCTTCAATCCCACGAAGTTCGACCCGCTGCGTGGGCGGAAGCCGCCAAGCATGCGGGCATGAGGTACCTCGTCTATACGACGAAGCACCACGATGGTTTCTGCATGTTCGATACGCGGCTCACGGATTACAAGATCACTTCACCCGCTTGTCCGTTCCACGCCAATCCGCAGGCGGACACGGTGCGTGCGGTCTTCGACGCCTTCCGGAAAGAAGGCTTCGCGATCGGCGTCTATTTTTCCAAGGCCGATTGGCACCACCCCGACTACTGGGACCCCGCCCGGCACGCGCACACCCGCAACCCCAACTACGACACGGCCGCCGAGCCGGAGAAATGGCAGAGGTTTGTCGATTTCACCTACGGGCAGGTTGAGGAGCTGATGAGCAATTACGGCCCGGTCTTCCTCTTGTTCCTCGACGCGGGGCAGGTCCGGCCGCCGCAACAAGACCTCCGCATGGATCGACTTGCGGCCATGGCCCGCCGGCACCAGCCCGGGCTCCTCATTGCCGACCGCACGGTGGGCGGCCGTTACGAGAACTACTTGACGCCCGAGCAGGAAGTGCCGGACAAGCCGCACCTCTACGCCTGGGAAAGCTGCCTGACAATGGGCGATTCCTGGTCGTTCAAGCCGCACGACAAGTACAAATCGACGCACCGGCTCATCCAATTGCTCGTGGAGATCGTCGCCAAGGGCGGCAATTTTCTCTTGAACGTCGGTCCGCAACCCGACGGCCGCCTGCCCGCCGAGGCCCTGGTCCGCATGAGGGAAATCGGCGACTGGATGAAGGTTAACGGCGAGGCGATCTACGCCACCCGGCCCATTGCGCCGTACAAGGACGGCCAAGTCTCGTTCACCAGCAAAGGCGGCACGGTCTATGCCATTTATGTGACCAAGCACGAGGCCGAGGGCATGCCGGAGCGGATCAGCTTCTCCACCTTGCGGCCGGCGGCCGGCTCGGAAGTGCGTTTGCTCGGCGTCCGCGAGCCGCTCGAGTGGCGGACCGATGCGTCGGGCAAGACGACGATGGAAATCCCCGCCGAGGCGCGGAAGGCACCCCCCTGCAGGGATGCGTTTGTCGTCAAATTCACCTTGCCGGTTTCGCGGGACTGATTCTGCCGCATTGCCTCGCAGGCCGGCTTGGGTCGAGGGAGCGAATCTCGCCTTGACAGACCGGCGAAAATGGTCACAATGCCGCCCCCATGGAACGGTTGCGGCACGCGGGGGGCGGGCAGAGGACCTGACCCGCGGCTTTAACCGTTTCGCTTTTCGCCGTTGTGCGCCGCCTATTGGCACGGAGGCCGTGGGCCATGCAAAGTTGTCCCGAAGGGGGACGCCGTATTCGCTTGCGCCAGGTGTTGCCCGAGGCCGAGTTCGTCGGCGCGGACGACATCGAGGTCGGCGGTTGCTCGCGCGACTCCCGAGCGGTGCAGCGCGGCGATCTCTTCGCCGCCCTGCCAGGGAGCCGGGCCGACGGCCACGACTTTGCGGTCCAGGCGGTAGCCCGGGGCTGCGCGGCGATCCTGGCCCAGCGTCCGCTTCGCGGCGTGTCCGTGCCCGTCTGTTACGTGCCCGACTCCCGCGAGGCTTACGGCTGTGTCTGCCAAGCCCTGGCCGGCAACCCCAGCAAGCAGTTGAAAGTCGTCGGCGTCACCGGCACCAACGGCAAAACAACCACCACGCACCTCATTGCCAGCATCCTCTCGACGGCCGGCCTGAAGCCCGGGCTGATGGGCACGCTCGGTTGTTTCGACGGCGAGGATTTCGAGCCCTCGCCGATGACCACGGCCCCGCCGGAGGTCCTCGCCGGGTGGCTGTCGCGGATGGTCCGCAACGGGTGCAGCCACGCGGTGCTGGAGGTTTCCAGCCATGCCCTGGACCAGGCGCGGATCGCCGGCATCGGGCTGAGCGCGGCTTGCGTGACCAACGTCCAACGCGACCACCTCGACTATCATCACTCGATCCGCGACTACCGCCTGACCAAGTCGCGGCTGCTGGATTACCTGGCCGGCGAAGGGTTCGCCGTGCTCAACGCCGACGATGCGACGTCGGCGGCCTATCTCTCGCGGCTGGCCGCGCCCGTGCTGACCATCGGCATCCGCTCGGCCGCGGAGATCACCGGCGCGCTTTTGGAACGCTGTGCCAGCGAGCAGACCTTCTTGCTATCGGCCGGCAGCCAGAACATCCCGGTGCGGACGCGAATGATCGGCACGCACCACGTCTACAACTGCCTGATGGCCGCCGCCATAGGCCTGGCCTACGGCGTGGACCTGGCCACCGTCGTTCGGGGGCTGGAAGCGGTCCAACAGGTGCCGGGCCGGCTGGAGCGGCTGGAGTGTGGGCAGCCGTTTAGCGTGTTCGTCGACTTCGCCCATACGCCGGACGCCCTGACCGGCTGCCTGCAAACCCTGCGGGACGTAACCGAGGGCCGGCTGATCTGCGTCTTCGGCGCCGGCGGCGACCGCGACCGGCAGAAGCGGCCCTTGATGGGCCGGGCCGTCGAGGCCGACGCCGACCTGGCGGTGATTACCAACGACAACCCGCGGACCGAAGATCCCCAGGCAATCGCCCAGGACCTCCTCCAGGGCTTTTCCCATCCGCAGGCCGCCGCCGTGATCCTCGACCGGGCGGAAGCCATCGTTTGGGCCCTCTCCCAGGCCCAGCCCGGCGACTGCGTGGTGATTGCCGGCAAGGGACACGAGAAATACCAAGTTTTTGGCAGCCAGCGGGTCGACTTCGACGACGGCGAGATCGCCCGGCAGTGGCTCTACGAAGTGCAACCGGAAGGAGTGTTCGTGGCCGGCTCCCCCTCTCCCTTCGGGAGAGGGTCGGGGTGAGGGGAACCTGGAAAAGACTCGGCGAGCCCCGCTCGGCTTATTGATGAGAAATAGGAAACGTTGCGTGGAGTTCGATGGCAACCCTTCGTGAGCTTCAAGAGGCGATCCGCGGCGGGCTGAGGCTGGGCGCCGACCTGGCCGGCGATGCTCGCGAAACGGCGCTGGGATCGGTCGTCACCGACAGCCGCAAGGCGGGGCAGGGCGATCTCTTCTGGGCCCTGGTCGGCCCGCACCACGACGGCGCCGAGTTCGCTTACGAGGCCTTCGAGCGCGGGGCCGCAGGGGCGGTCGTCTCGCGGCCGGTCGAGCCGCCGGGCGGGCGCTGGGTGCTCCGCGTCGACGACACGCAACAGGCGCTGGAGCAATGGGCCGGCTGGAACCGCCGGCAGTTTGCCGGCACGGTGATCGCCGTCACCGGCAGCGTGGGCAAGAGCACCAGCCGCCAGATGATCCACACCGTGCTGGCCAGCCGCTTGTCCGGCACGGCCAGCCCGCGGAACTTCAACAACCACATCGGACTGCCCCTGAGTCTCCTCCAGGTCCGACCTGAACACGATTTCGCGGTGCTGGAGTTGGGCGCCAGCCGGCCGGGCGACATCGCCTCGCTGGCCTCGCTTTGCGCTCCGGGGATCGGCGTGATCACGCAGATTGGCGAAGCCCACCTGGGCAGCTTCGGCAGCCAGCGGGCGATCGCCGAGGCCAAGGCCGAGCTTCTGGCCGCGCTGCCCCCCGATGGCCACGCCGTGCTGGGCGACGATGCCTGGCTCCGCCGCGTGGCCCGCGATTGCAAGGTCCCCGTGACCTGGGTCGGGCGGACGGCCGAATGCGACCTGGTGGCCAGCGACATTCGCTGCGGACACGGCCAGTTGCTCTTCCGCTTGTCGGATTGCGAGTTCTCAGTCCCCGTGTGGGGCCGGCACCATCTCACCAGCGCCCTGGTCGCCGTGGCGGTGGGCCGGTTGATGGGATTGGAGCTGGACCAGATCGCTGCGGCATTGAAGGGATTCACCCCCCTGCCCATGCGGTGCGAGGTGCAGGAGGTCCGCGGCGCGACGGTCATCAACGACGCTTACAATGCCAGCCCTACGGCAATGCAGGCCGCATTGGAGCTGGTCCGCGACTTCGACGCCGAAGGGCGGCGGATCGTCGTCTGCGGCGACATGGTGGAGCTGGGCGACGACTCCGGCCTGCTGCACGCGAGGCTGGGCAACCAGGTGGTCACCGTCTGCGGGGCCGACCTGCTGATCGCCTGCGGCCAACACGCCCGCGACGTGGTTACCGGCGCCCGCTCGGCCGGCATGGCGCCCACCCACTCGATCCCCTGCCGCACGCTGGACGACGCCCTGCCGTTTCTGGGCCAGGCGATCAATCCGGGCGACGTGGTGCTGGTCAAAGGCTCGCGGGTGCTGGGCATGGAACGGCTGATCGAGGCCATGAAACAATTTCCGCGACGGAGGACCGCGTGAGTTCCGCCGAGAATGACTTGCGGACTTAACCGTAGGACGGATTGCCAATCCGTCCGGAACGCGCCGACGGATTAGCAATCCGTCCTACGAAACACAAGGAAAAAGCGTGAAGTTCCACCGATCATGCCGAGCTTGCGGGAGCTTGGCGTGGCCCTCCCTCCTGGGGCTGGAGCTATCAGCTTGCCGGAAACTTGCGGCTACTGGGTCGGCCGCTCCGGCAAGTAGCTTCTCGGTGGAGCTTTTGACTCAGCGCCGGGGCGGCGCATCCGCGCGTCCCGGCTGCTCAGGGATATCGTACGTCAGGCTTTCCAGCCTGACACTTCCGTCCTGTCAGGCTGGAAAGCCTGACGTACGCAACGTCCTTATGCTCCTCTGGCTCCTCCATCGCCTGGCCTCGGCCTGGCCCGCTCTGGCCGGGTCGTCCCGATTCGATACGCTGGCCAAGATCACGTTGCGCGGCTCGCTGGCCGCCTTGACCGGTTTCCTGCTGGCGATCTTGCTGGGGCCGCGAGTGATCCGCTGGCTCAAAGCCCGATTCCGCGAGCCGATCGTAAGCGACTCGGCCGAGCTTTGCCGGCTGCACCAGGACAAAGCCTCCACGCCGACCATGGGCGGTCTGTTCCTCATCGCCGGACTGCTCGGCAGCGTCGTCGCCTTCGGCGACCTTACGAATCGCTGCCTGCAAGCGGCCCTGTTGTTGGCCTTCGGGCTGGCCGCCGTGGGGGCCGTCGACGACCTGACCAAGCTCTTCGGCCGCGCCGCCGGCATCTCCGCCCGGGCAAAACTCCTCGGACAGGTCCTCGTGGCCGGCGCCGCCGCAGCACTGGTCTACCAGCATCACGCCACGCTCGCCGACGGGCTCCAGTGCCGCCTGCCGCTGGTGGGAGCCTCTTTTCTCTCGGACCGTGGTTCATCCCCTGGTCGGTGCTGGTGATCGTCGGCTCGTCGAATGCCGTGAACCTCACCGACGGCCTGGACGGCCTGGCCGGCGGCTGCCTGCTGTTTGCCGCCGCGGCGATGACCCTCATCACCTACGCCTGCGGCCACGCCGAGCTGGCGGAGTACCTGCACCTGCCGAGGATTCCCGGGGCAGGCGAAATGACCGTCCTGTCCGGCGGCATGATCGGCGGCGTGCTGGGGTTCCTCTGGTTCAACTGCCATCCGGCCCAGGTCTTTTTGGGCGATACCGGCTCGCTGCCGCTGGGCGGATTGCTGGGACTGTTGGCCGTGATCAGCCGGCAGGAGATCCTGCTGCTTCTGATCGGCGGGGTGTTTGTGGTCGAGACGGTCAGCGTGGTGCTCCAAGTCGGCTACTACAAGTGGCGCCGTCGGAGGATCTTTCTCTGCGCCCCGCTGCACCACCATTTTCAGTTCCAAGGCTGGCCCGAGACGCGGATCGTCGTGCGTTTCTGGATCGCCTCTGCGCTGTGCGGCCTCGTCGGTCTGGCCACGTTGAAGCTGGGCGTCCACGAGCCGCCCGCAAGACGCCCGAACGAGACGGTGGCAACCAAAGCGGGTATTGACCTCCGAAGATGAGGAAACGAATCGCGAAACCCCGAAAAGACGAAAACCCGAAAGAAATCAACGAAGCGATTGGAATACATTCTAATGAGTTTTGACGAACAAGACAGGAATATAGGGGAAAGGAAGATTGTGCATGACTTGCCCAACTCAATCTTTCCTTTGCCTATCTTCCTTTCCTTAATCTTCCTGTCCCCTCGTTTGTCAAAACGCATTAGCTTCTGTCTGTTTTCGGGCTTTCGTCTTTTCGGGCTTTCGTGATTGCTTTGCTTGCTGCCGTATGGGAGGGCCTATGAGGCCGGCGCATGTCGTTTTTGCGGGCGGGGGCACGGGAGGACACTTGTTCCCCGGGCTGGCGGTGGCCACGCGCCTGGCGGACGAGCTGCCGAAGGTTCGCATCAGCTTTGCAGGCTCGGACAAGGAGTTCGAGCGGCGGCAGGTCGTCGCGGCCGGTTTCGACTACGTGCCGATCGCCTGCGCGCCGCTGCCGGGCCGGCTGCGCGACGTGCCGGGCTTCGTGCTGGCCAATCTCTGCGGCTATCGCGCGGCGAAACGATTCCTGGCCGGCCAACAGGTGACCGCGGTGGTCGGGCTGGGCGGCTACGCCAGCGTGCCCATGGCCTGGGCGGCGGCGCGGCGAGGCCTTCCGCTTTTGCTGTTGGAACAGAACGCCGTTCCCGGCCGAGCGACCCGCTGGTTGGCCCGGTCGGCGACGATGGTTTGCACGGCCTTCCGCCAGTGCGACGGCCACCTGCCCGTGGGCTGCCCGGTGCGTCTGACCGGCAACCCGATCCGCGGCGGATTCCTCGGTACTCCTCACGCTCCGCGTGCGGTTCGGCCTCACGAGGAGAGTGAGGAGTACGACGCCGGCGTGGCCGCCGGGGCTAACCTGCTGGTCCTCGGCGGCAGCGCGGGGGCCCGGTCGCTCAATGAGAATGTGCCCCAAGCCTTGGCCCGCATCCGTCCGATGCTGGCCGGTTGGACGATCGTTCACCAATCGGGTCCGGCCGACGTTGGCCGCACGCAAGATCTCTACGACGCCTGCGGCCTGCGGGCAATCGTAGCGGCGTTTCTGAGCGACATGCCCCAGACGCTCGCCCGGACCCGCCTGGCCATTTGCCGCGCCGGCGGGACCACGCTGGCCGAGTTGGCCGCGTCGGGAGTGCCGGCCGTGCTGGTCCCTTACCCTCACGCGGCCGACGATCATCAGCGGCGCAACGCCGCGAGCTTCGCCGACTCGGGCGGCTGCCTGGTGATCGACGAGCGCGACCGACGGCACCCGCTTGCGGACCGTCTGGCCAAGATTCTCGGCCCCCTGGTTGCCGATTCATGCCGTCTGGCCGTGATGTCCTCGGCCATCCGGCGGCTGGCCAGGCCCGCCGCCGCCGCCGAGATTGCCGCCGTGATCCGCCGGCTCGTGTAGGGTGGGACAAGGCCGCCTTGGCGGCCTTCGGCCCACCAGCAGTGGCCATCGGCCCACCAGCAGTGGCCATCGGCCAGTGACCGATGGTGAGTGGTCAGTGGATGAGAGATGAAAGACGCACGTTTTCACCTTCATCCCTCATCTCTTATCCCTCATCCACCGACCACTAACCACTCTCCCTTGGTGGGCCGGCGCTCGCTTGCGCGAGCTTGTCCCACCCTACACGCTTACCGCGTCAGGCAGTACAGCTTCTGGCGTCCGCGGAGGAAGATCTTCTTGTCGCTGACCACGGGCGAAGCGATGGTCACGTCGTCGAGACGGTTCTCGGCCAGGCGATCGAAGCGGGAGGAGGCGCTGACCACGGTGGTCAGGCCCTTCATGTTGAGGAAGTAGATCCGGCCCTCGGCAGCCAGCGGCGAGGCCCGGTAGTCGCCCTTGAGCCGCTCCTTCCATTTGAGCTGGCCGGTGTGCAGATCGAGGCAACGGGCGATACCGTTGTCGGTGATGAAGAAGAGCAGCTCGCCCCAGACGACCGGCGTGGGGCTGTCGGGGGTTCCCTGGTCGTACTTCCAGACGACGTTGCTGCGGGTCCGTTGGCCCGATCCGCCGGGCCGCACGGCCAAGAGGGCCTGCCGCATCCCCTGGGTCGCGTAGATCGTCTCCCCGGCGGCCACCGGCCCGGTGATCAGGCGGTTGCCCACCAGCCGCGACAGCCACCAGATCCGCTTGCCCGAGGCGGGGTCGTAGCCGTCGAGGATCTGCCCGCCCATCACCACCAGCTCCGGGTGTCCGGCCCGCTGCCAGACCAGCGGCGTGGTATAGGCGTCGCACGATTCGGCCGGGGCGTCGGTGGGCCGCGGCCGGAACCATCGCACCTCGCCCGTCCGCTTGTCGTGGGCGACGACGTAGCTCGGCGAGGGCTTGCCCGGCAGGTCCCGGCAAGAGTCCTGGAGGCAGATCGAGATCACCAGGTCCTGGTAGAGCACCGGGCTGTTGGCGTGTCCCCACCAGATCGTGTAGTCGCCGTAATCCTGTTGCAGATTGCGATGCCAGAGTTGTTGACCCTGGCAATCGTAGGCCGCCAGGTCGCCGTTGCCGAAATGGGCCACCACCACCTCGCCGTCGGTCGCTGCCGAGGGGCTGGCAAGATTCTGCACCTCGTGGAACTTCTGGTGCCGGCGTTGGTCGCCCTCCTTGCCCAGCACGGCGGCCCGCTCGGCCAAACCGCTGCCGACCTGCCGGCTCCAGTCGATCTGGCCCGATTGCCGGTTGATCCGCAGCAGCAACAGCTTGCCGTCGTCCGTGTGGCTGGTCAGAAAGATCGCCTCGCCCCAGATCACCGGCGTGCTGTCTCCCCACTCGGGCAAGGCGCATTTCCAGGCCACGCTGGCGCTTTCGGACCAGGTGATCGGCAACTGCGTCTCCCGGCTGACCCCGTTCTGCTCGGGCCCCCGCCACTGCGGCCAATCGCCGGCCCGAGCAACGCCCGATCCAAGGGCTGAGAAGGCGGCCGTCAAAAGCGCACAGCAGGAAAGCAGCCGGGAACCTTCGGGGCGCGGGATGAGAGCTGTCGGGGCATGGTCGTCTCTAACGAAGCACCTGGCAGGATCGTCGTGGGGAATTCCAGCATACCACGGCCCGCGGGCGCCAGCCAGTTCGTATTCCCCTCGATTGGTGCATTCTGGTCAAAGCGACAGCACCGGCCTAAGATGTCTGCGTCTTCCCCAACATGGCCTGCCATGACCAGTCAACCCGTCAAACTCGCCTTGAGCAACAACCTGCTCACCATCGAGTGGAGCGACGGACGGCGGCTGGACTACGACGTAGCCGATCTGCGGCGGCACTGTCCCTGCGCGACCTGCCGCACCGAGCGGGCCCGAAAGGGGGGACTCGAGGAGCCCGCGGAGGATGAGGGGCCGCCGCTTTGCATCGATCCGGGCGTTACCATCCGCGCCATGGCGCCGGTAGGGAACTACGCCTACAAGATCCTCTTTAGCGACGGGCATGATACGGGGATCTATACCCTGGATCTGCTGCGGGAATTAGGCAGAATTCCGTAGCCAAGGGGCTTGTCATCTGGGAAAAGTACGTGACAATTACACGCGAATCCGAACTTGACAAAGGAGTCATTCATGCTTACGCCGTCGATGCAGAACGCGCTGAACGCCCAGGTTAACGCGGAGTACTACTCGTCGTATCTCTATCTCTCCATGGCGGCTTATTGCGAGGAGATCAATCTCAAGGGGTTCGCCAACTGGTTCCGCGTGCAGGCCCAGGAAGAGATGGTCCACGCGATGAAGTTTTTCGAGTTCATTATCAGTCGCCGCGGCAAGGTGGAGCTGAAGGCGATCGACGGCCCGCCGACCAAGTGGGAGCAGCCGCTGGCGATCTTCGAGGCCTCGTTCGAACACGAGAAGTCGGTGAGCCAGCGGATCAGCAAGCTGGCCGACTTGGCGGTGAAAGAAAGCGATCACGCCACCCACGCGTTCTTGGAATGGTTCCTCACGGAGCAGGTCGAAGAAGAGGCGTCGGTGGACCAGATCGTCGAGCAGTTGCGGCTGAACAACAACAACCCCGCTGGTCTGTTCATTCTCGATCGCGAGCTGGCCCAGCGGACCTTCAACCCCGCTCCCGCCGCGGCGACGTGAACGTTGGCGGGTGGGACGAACGAGTCGTAGGGTGGGACCAGGCCGCCTCGGCGGCCGCCGGCCCACCGAGAACTGGCCGAGTTGGTGGGCCGGCGCTCGCCGGCGCGAGCTTGACCCACCCTACTGTCTAACTCCTAACTCCGTGAGCCGGGCTCGCAGGTCGTCCACCAGGCAGTGCAATTCGGCTTCGCCGGAGGCCGGCGGGCTGGGGTTTCCTTGGGCGGGCTCCGCCTGGGCGACGGCCGCGGGCGTTTGGCCGGCACGGATCGGCTCGCACGTTTCGCCGTTGTGGAAGTGGCCGCAGTTGCGGCCGGCGTGCTTTGAGGCATAGAGCGCGTCGTCCGCCCGTCGCAGCAGCGTCAGCGGGCCGTCGCCCGGCTGAACCATCGACAGCCCAAGGCTCACCGTGATGTGGATCGTGGCTTCCTCGACGGGGAAGGGACGGCTGGCGACCGCCGCGAGGATCTCTTCGGCGATCTGTCCGGCCTGGGCGCAAGACGCCGCGGACAAGAGCACTGCGAACTCCTCCCCGCCGAGCCGCGCCGGGAGGTCGGCCGGCCGGCTGAGCCCGGCAAAGAGCTCGCCCAGTCCCCGCAGCACCTGGTCGCCCGAAAGGTGACCGTAGCGGTCGTTGAGCGCCTTGAAGTGGTCCACGTCGATCATCACCAGGCAGAAGCCGGCATGGCAGCGATGCCAGTCGGTAATGCGGCGGACCAGCTCGTCGTCGAAGGCCCGGCGATTGGCCAGTCCGGTCAGCGGATCGGTCCGCGCCAGGTTGACGCTGGACTGGATCTGCCGGGCCTGTTCATCCAACTGTTCCTGGGCCAGCAGCAACTGGTCCTGGAGCTGCCGCGTCTGGTGTTGGTCCACCTCGCCGGACAGACCGACGACCAATTCGTGGAGCCGTCGCGCCAGCTTGTCCAAGTAGCCGGCGTCGAGCGATTCGGCGCGGCTCCGCCCGACGGCCCGGGGCAAGCAGCGGCCCAGGAGGATCCCGGCGGCAAGCTGCAGGGCGCCGAAGAGAATTCCGAACAAGATGATCGTCGAGGTGGAAGCCATCAGGGTGCTTGCGCGGTAATTCCCCTAGGATCGTTACCATCGGACACTACAGCCGCTTCGCCGCAGGGGGTTTCTCAACCTTACGTCACAGTCCCCGCACGGCATGGGAGACGGTCGCGTTTCCCTGTGCCCCTTCTCCCTCCGGGAGAGGGTTGGGGTGAGGGGAATCTACGATCGGCGAGCCATTCTCGGCGTCAGGCAATCGGCGTGTCCACCGTCGCCATCGAAAGCATCGTGGTGGCGGTGGCGATCAGGATCGCCGGAACGAAAAAGCGGTGAGAACTATTCATCTGCCATCCGTCCATGCGAAAACCCAAACGTTCCCCAACAGCAATTGCCTGCTCCCCGGAGATCCGTGGCAGCCTAGGCATCGGCGGCAACCTCGAAAGTCGTCACCAGTGGATGCTGCGTCTCCTCCAGGGGAAACTCTTCCAAGTAAAGTTCCGTAGCCTCTTTGAGGTTTCCAATCGCCTCATCAATGGTGGCGCCTTGGCTGACGGTGCCAACCTCGGGGCAATCGGCCACGAAAAGGCCCTTTTCCTTATGGATTACCGCGGTCAGTGTTCGAATCATGAAACCAACACGTATGTCAGAGCCCACAAGGCCGTACGTTCCGTCGGCAACGGTTCCTGACAAACTTCTTTCCCTCGTTCTCTCCCTCGATCACGACCACCGGGAGGCGAGAGAAGTGCGTCGGCGGATTCCTTGTTCATTCCTTTTTCATTCGGTCGGCAACGAGGAATGAGAAATAACAGTGCTCCTCTTCCGATGGCTGCTTGACTACTTCTTTGCCCGCCTCGGCGAACCTCAGCCGCAGTGCGTAACTGCCGGTATGGGATATATCAAATTGGCGGCTGGCGTCAAATTCCCCCACGTCCCATTCCTCGGTCGGCCTCAGCGGCCGGTCTGGTTGTCGAGTGGTGAACGGTACCTCGTCCTTGCGGGGCGCCATTTTCCAGGGGAGTCGATCCCAGGTCACACATTCAGGCAACGGTGGCGGAAGCCCCGGCACTCTCACGCCCGAGCAGTTGTATGGGGTGTAATCGATTTGAATTTGGAACCCGAACGTGCCGGCCGGCGCGACGGTCCCTGGTCTCTTCTCCACCAGCGGCGGCAGCGGGCGATCCCGGCCCGCGTGGTTCCGCACCCGCAGTTTGCAGATCATCGGGCTTCCCAGCCGAAATACGCCCGGCACGCCGGGGGCAAGGTCGGGCTGCCCGTGCGCGCCGAGCATGGGAACGACGGTGCCCTGGAGAGCCGGTCCGAGCGGCTCCGCCGGATATTGATCCCACGGGAAGTCGATCTCTTCGGCACGGACCCTGCCGACACAATGGAGGCCGACGAAAGTGAAATTGGGCCGCCATGCGTCGTCGTTCTTGTTTTCTTCTGCCCCCCAGACGGTTCCTCGCTGTTCGTAGGCGATCGTCTTCTTCCCATTCCCAGCCTGCTCGTGATTTTCCCCCACGAAAGGATAATCTTTCAGCGCCGTCCAGACGGCCGCGACGGGGTGGGCCTCGAACGCCAGTCGCACGTGATGGTTATCCGGCCATTTGGAGCAAGGTGCGACGCCGAGGGTCATCTCTTTCCCGTTACTCATCATGAATGGCTCGTTCGGTACGCGGAATTGATCGCCGTAATTGTGCAAGAACTCGGCGCAAGCAGCTACCGCCTCATCTCGCTTCTTCTCCGGCCAGTAGAGTTTGCACCGGGGAGCCCCTTCGATTTGGGAAAGCCGAAAGGCGCATAGATCGCACAGGCGAAAAGCGGTCTTCGTTCCGGGCGGAGGGCAAAGTGGATCGCCCGGCACGGTGGCCGCGGTGCCGGTCCAGCCTTCAGATACCGTCAGTTCAATCCTGTCGATCGCGTGCACGTCAACGTGACCCGCCTCCCGTTTCTCCTTCAGCACCTGGGCGAGCTGCTTCCGAAAGGCAATTGACGTCAGGAGCGGGCCTGCCATCCAATCGTCCTCGTCGGGCCTGGTTACTCGCTCGCGGGCGATGCGAACTATCGGATTCCAGGGCGATTGTCTCGATTGGAACAGCCGGGTAGCCGCGTTATTGAGGGCATCGCTCCAGGACGTCACCCGACCCTGGAAGCCGTAGGCGTACCGCCACAATGGCTCAAGCACGATCGCCCTCTGATCTTCCCGCACGTCTTCCGGCGTGACGCCGCGGACCCATTCGGAATACTCGTCGAGGGCGCCGAGGTCGCCGGCAGCAGCCCTGACCAAGGTCAACCGCGCCACATAAGCGTATAACTCGCTCGCTTCGGCAGCATACCGCTCGCCACCTATGGAGGTCTCGGCAATGTCGCGGCGGCACTCCGCCGTCGTTTCCTTCAGAAGCGGAAGGGCCGCCTTCGGGTCCCATTGAGCAAGACAAAGCGACATGTCATAGACTTTCGTTGCCGAACGGTCAGACTCATGGTCCGTCAGCCGCTTTTCGCGCTGTTCCTTTAGTGCGCTGACTCGCCTCGCCATCAACTCCGCCACGCTCGGTTGCGTCTTTCTTCGCAGCGGCTCGCCCGCCATCTTCCGATGAGCGCGGGTTGCGCCGGGAAGAGGTTGGGGTTCGACCATGACCCAGCCGTTGCGGATAATGGGCCTTTCGCTAACAATCTTCGCCGCCGCTTCCAGCCAGTAGTTCGGGTGTGCGTCGTCGGCCAACATCCGATACCACCGCTCCGGCGGCGTCGAGCCGTTGCCTTTTTGCAGATTCCAATACGTGCGGATGGTTTCGATTACGCCCCGGTCCTTTTCCGGGAAGTACGCGCCCATCTGGAGGATCGTGTCGATAGTGGGAGAACCGCGCGTTGGGAAACTCGTCTGAAGGATTCCTTGCAGGGCAGCGAAGGCCAGCTCGTCGGCCCTCTTCATGTGAACGTGCTGCACTTGGGCGTGAATGCTCTTGAAGTCCAGGCGCGTCAGCCGGTCGTCGCTTTCGAGACATTTCAGCAGCGGCTCGACGGCTTCGTCTCCCTCTTCCACGAGCATCTTTGTGAACATGTTGCCGCCGTTCAACTCAACTTCGTCGCAGGCCTCTTCGAGATGCTGAATCAGCACGGCGATCCGCGCGGCCTTGTTGGGACACTGCTGCAGCCGCCGTTGCAGGCTCTCCCAGAAGTGGAGCGCGTCGCCGCAAACGTGAATGTTTGCAGCGGGGGCCGTATTGTTCTGCCGCTCCTGCAAACGCCGCTGCTGATCGGCCAGCAGGAGCCGCGCGGGCTCGAGCTCAGGGAGGTACAGGGCCGGCCCAGCTTCTTCAGAGGGCTCGCGGCGCGGCCTCAGACCGCGGCGCTTGGCCTCGGCCTCGATGGCACCCCATGCCTTAACCAAGAACCGGGCCGTGGCAAGAGCGCGTGGGTCGTCGCCAGCCATGTGAGCATCCCATAGCTGATCGAACAGTGCCCACGTCCAGTCGCCGGCCACGCACGCATAACAGTCATGGAAAGGCTCGATGTCCTCCTTGTCGAATCCACGCGCCCACTGGTCCCAAACCTTCTCTACCAGGTCCGTTTGGCCGGCACGCAGTAATAAGAAAACGACCAATGGGTGAACGTAGCACCGAAACACGTCGACGTTCTGGAAATTGAGCGCCGGACGCACGATGACGAAACGGAAGGGCAAATGCCCATTGGAGTTCTCCTTGGCCCAGGCGATTCTCGCCTCTTCGTCCGCCTTCACGGCTCCCAGTACGTCGCTTCGCAGATCGGCCGGACCGCCCACGGCGACCAGGGGATAGGCCGCGCCGTTCCAGCAGATCGCAAAGCGCTGCCCTTGTGTTTTAGCCGCCGGCAGGACCCACCCGTGGAACTTGAAAGGCGGGACCCGCTCTCCGCGTCTTTCCTGCCAACTGGCGGGGCCACACGGGACACTCCATGACCAGCCATGGCCATACACGTCGGGCTCGATCTCCCGATATTCGCACCCTCGCGGATCGCCGAGGCCGAGTTGAAACAGATGCACGGCGGTCGAAACCAAGGTCTTGGGAAGCTTCGTCGGCGGCGGAGTCCACGCGGCCGACTGCTGTGGGGGAATAGGCAGGACGTAGTCCCCTTTTTCCACCGCCTTCGGTCCTTGGCCCAAAAGGTATTGAGGGGATGGCATCCAGACCGAAACGACCAACGCGACAGTCCAGATCGAAAGTAAGCGCCGGCGTACCACGGTTAGCTCCCAATCAGAGGCAAACATGGGGACACCCCACCCCCATTCCTCGATTATCGCCCCCGCCGCAATCCCTGCAAGGAAAGCACCGTATTTTTGAGAAGTCAGTTCTTAGACGACGTCGTAACCTCGTCGCCGTCGTTGGCAAGTATCCCGACAACTGGATGTAGGGAGGCAAAAAAAGGTAAGAACGATTCTCTTCGTCCCGAGGCAAGACAGGCCGGTTGCGTTCCAAACACTTTGCGCCTAGGATACGCGATTTGACGACTCGCAAGAGAGGGGGCCGACCGCCCAACGCGTCGTTCATCACAGCAGCACGTTGAATCCCGCCTGCTCAAAGTGATGGTCGGTTGTCAGCGCGTCGGTCAGCCGTTGTTCGCGCATGACCACGAATGACGTGCAATCGGTCAACGACCATTCCTTGTCCTCCCGGCGTGAGAAAAGCTCCAACCCGCGGTCCAGCAAGTCGCGCGATGCGGGGATGATCCGAACGTTCGGGTGTGCCCGAAGGTGGGGAACCAGTCTGGAAAACAGTTCTCGCTTGGCCACCCCCGAAAGTGCGTTTCCAAGTTCGAGGAGGATAAAGTCGGTAAGCAGCACCGGGCGATGTGAACGCTCCCCAACCTGCAGCGCCTTCCCGTGGGCAAGGTCGTGCGGGTTCAGCACGGCCAGGTAGAATGAAGTATCGGCGAACACCGCGCTCATTGCCGTTTGGGCAAACCGTAAAGGTAGTGATCGAGGTTGACGGATGCATCAGGCGGCAACCCTTCCGCCTTGCCCACAAAATCCTTCAGCGTTTCGTAAATGCTGGGAATGGCCTCTTCTTTCCCCTGGGCAAGGTCTTCCGCCAGCAATCGCACCTCGACCTCGGCGCCTTCCGGCAGCGCCGGGGCATCGTCCAGTCGGATCGTGCCGTTTTCCACGTGCCCTCGGTAGACCATGATCTTCGCCTCCGTTGGAACCCGGCCCCGTTCCTTATATTGTACCGTTGGACGGGAGCGACACTAGCCCGAAGCGCAAGCGGCGGGCACAACCCAGTCCCTCGCTTGCGCTTCGGGCTACTATGTGTCGTCTCATTGCGGTAAAGTTCCGACTCCTTCTGGTCATGGCGACGTCGTGACCAGCACCGAGTTGTCCAGGTACTTGCGGGCGACGGCGACGACCTCCGGCAGGGTCACAGCTTGGATCTGGGCGTCGAAGGTCTTGTCGTAATCGTAGCCCAGGCCGTAGAGGGCGTAGGGCGCGGCTTGTTCGGCCTGGCCGGCGATCGTGGTGTGCTCCTGGGCGTGCAGGGCGATCACCCGTTGCTTGGCCAAGCCGAAGTCGTCTTCGTCGATCCGGCCGGCCTTGGCCCGCGCGACGCTGGTGCGGATCCGGGCAACCACCTCGTCGACTTTGTCGGGCTGGGTCTGCGCGAGGATCACGAAGTAGCCCGGCACCGGGCCGGAAGCGATAAAGGCCTCGACGTTGTAGACCAGGCCCTCGCCGCGCAGCTCGGTGAACAGCCACCCGCCCGGATAACCGTAGCCGGCCATGATCGCCTCCAAAAGCGTGAGCGCGGCGTAGTCCTTCTTCTGGAAGATGCTCGGGGCCGGATAGCCCAGCAACACCATCCCGGTCTCCTTGGCGGTCCGCTTGTGCCGGGTGATCGACTTGAGGATCGCGTTGTCGCGGTCGAAAGAGATCTTAGGCGGCTGGAGGCTGGGCTTCAAGACGCCGAAATGTTGGCGGACCACGGCCAGCGCGGCGTCGATCTGGATGTCGCCGAAGACGGTGACGATCATGTTTTCGGGCACGAAGTACTTGGCGTAGTAGGCCCGCAAGTCGGCGGCCGTGAGCGCCGCAACGGTCTCCTTCTTGCCGCCCAGGAGGACGTGGTAAGGGGAAGCTGGCGGGAGATTGTCGTAGAACAGCTCGAAGGCCTCCTCCTGCGGATCGTCGGCCCGTTGGGCGATCTCGCCCAGGATCAGGCTCTTGATCTTGGCGAACTCGCCTTCGTGGAAGGCGGGCTGGGTGAAACATTCGGCGAACAGGGCAGCCGCCTGGGGGAAGTCGGCGCTGAGCACGGTAACGCTGCCGAGGACCGTGTTGCGGCCGGCGGTCGTAGCCAGTTTGCCGCCGATCGAGTCGAAGTAGTTGGCCATTTGTTCGGCCGAGTGGCGGGCGGTTCCCTTGTCCAACATCGCGCCCACCAGGGTTGCACGGCCGGCGGTCGCGGGAGTGTCGACCAGGCTCCCGCCCAGCACGTAGGCCTGGATGTTGACCAGCGGCAGGCCGGCGTGACGCTTCAACAGCACGCGCAATCCGTTGGGCAGCCGCTGTTGGTGAATCGCGCCCTCCGGCTGGGAGGCCGCCGCCGCCGACCCCAGCACCGAGCTGCCCGGCGGGGCGATGGTCACGCGGTTCAGCCGCTGGGGCAGGAAGTAGCGCCGGGCGACGTCGCGGATCTCGTCGGCGGTGACCTGCTGCAAGGCGTCCACGTAGTGCTGGTCGAAAAGCGGATCCCGGGCCGTGACGTAGCCGCGGCCCAGGCTCTCGGCCTGTTCCTGCACGGTTTGCCGCGCCATGACCATCTCGGCCGCCTTCTGTTTCTTGGCCTTGGCCAGCTCCTCGGGACGGATCGGGTCGGTTTGCAGGCGGTAGACCTCGCGGAGGATCTCCTCGCTGGCCTCTTTCCAGTGCGCCGGCGCGGCGGTGGCCAGCACGCCGAACCAGCCCTTGACGTAGTGCGGCGTCTCGCTCTCGGCATCGACCGCCAACACCAACTGCCGCTCGTACTTGAGCTTGCGGACCAGCCGGGAGCTCTCGCCCTCGCCCAGGATGTACGCGGCCAGGTCCAGGGCGTAGAGGTCGGGGCTGGAAAGCGTCACCGTGGGCCAGGCCAGCGCCAGGTTGTACAGGGCCCCGTCCATCTCCCGGTAGGCCTCGCGGGGCGCGACCTGCTCGGGCTCGTCGGGCATGGCCACACAGGTCTCGTAGCCCCGCGGCGTGCCGATCCACTGCCGGGCCACCTGGTCCAGCACCGCCGGGGTCTTCACATCGCCGACCACCACGAAAATCTGGTTGTTGGGCACGTAGCGCTCGTGGTAGAAGTCGAAGATCGCCTGCTTGTTGGTGCGGTTGAGCACTTCCAGATAACCGATCACCGGGTAGCGGGCGGGACTCTGGGTGTAGACCGTCTCGTCCAAAAGCTTGCCCTGCACCCGATCCCGGTCGACCTCGCCGTCGGCCAGCTCGCGGCGGACCACCCGCAGCTCCCGCTCGAACTCCTTGGGCTCGAAGGTCACGTGCTGCATCGAGTCGGCCACCAGCTCGATGGCGGCCGGCGTGTTGCGAGCCGGGCAATCGATGTAGAACACGGTCATGTACTCGGAGGTGTAGGCGTTGGTCGCCCCGCCGAAGGCGTCGACGATCCGCTCGATCTCCTTCTCGCTGCGATGGCTGGTGGTGCCGCCGGCCACCGTGTGTTCCAGCACGTGGCTCAGGCCGGCGCCCAGGTATCGCCCCTCGTAGGAGCTGCCGGTGTTCTTCACGTAGCAGCGGACGGTGGCCACCGGGGCCACGTGGTTCTCCTGAACCAGGACCGTCAGGCCACTGTGCAGCACGGCCAGGGTCAGGTCGTCGCTCAGCTTGCGGACACTATCGTAGCGCGGCACTTCGTCCTTGGCCGCGGCGGCCGGCGGCGGCGAAGATTCTCGCGACGCGGAAGGCGGGGGCGACTTCGATGCCGGCCCGGCGGCCAGCGTTGCCGACCAACAGCCGAGCAGGACGAGAAGGCCCAGGCAGAACCGGCCAACAGTGGGTGACGCCATAGCGGTTACTCCGAGGGTGGAAGGTGCGGAAATCTCGACAGACAGCCGGCGTGGCCGCCGGGGCTAACGGACTCAGCCCTGTTAGCCCCGGCGGCTACGCCGGTACTACCCTCTCCTGGAGGGAGAGGGGACTACGGACTCAATCCTACGCGCCGCCGGCGAGCGTGCCACCCACCGTTCAGGCTATTCGTTCGGGGAGCCAAGTGGCGTCAAGAAGGCTATGCTTCACGAGAAACTTCCTCTGCGTAACCGTTCAGAGGCATCCACAGTCGCCTTTCGCTCCGCGAAAGCCGCGCTACTTTCGCGGAGCGAAAGGCGACTTGACGGGGGCACCGTTTTCCTCCCACGGATTCGTCTATGTCCACGTTGGCGGCCAATCCTGACGCGGTCACCGGACCGCTGGAGGTCACCTCGCTCTTGGCCGGCACGGCTGAGGTGTTGGCGTCGTTGTTGCGGGCCGATTGGGCCGGCACGATCGAAATCGTCGAGGACCAGACCTCGCTGCGCGAGACCACCTGGCGTCTGACGGCCAGAGACGGCCGGCCCTTGCCCGACGTCCAGATGGCCTCCCGGGTTGCCGCTTGCTCGATGGCCGCGTGGGCCCTGGAATCGGGCCGTAGCGTGGTCGCGTCCAATCCGGGCGGAGACCGGCGATTCACGGACGCGATCCTGAAGGCTCTGGGGATCGGCTCCGGGCTGTGCGTGCCGATCCTCTTCTTAGGCGTGCCCATCGGGGCGCTCGGCGCGTACCGCGACAAGGACCAGCCCTTCTCGGCGGCCGACGTCTCCACGGCCGAGAAGATCGCACAGCCGCTGGCGGCGCTGTTGGCGGCGATTCGCGGCCAGCAGGCGCTGCGGGCGTATCGGGAAGAGTGCCTTGCGGAGCCCGGCCCGGCGCCGGCCGATAAGCGGAGGAGTCCGCGGCGGGGGTTCCGCTGCCGGCAATGGATTGCCCCTCAGCTCGGCGCAGAGTTGCCGCGCGCGAGCGACTTTTTCCCGGTCGAGTGCCGGGATCTCTCGGTCGGCGGGATCGCTTTCTGCCTGGCAGATCCGCCGCCGTTCGAGGACCTGATCGTGGCCCTGGGGACCGCCAAGCACCTCAAGCACTATCGCGCCCGGGTGGTGCGGGTTCAGACGCTCGTCGAAGGCGGCCGCCGGCGGATCGTCGTCGGCTGCCGCTTCACGGAGCGGGTGTCGATCGCGTAGGGTGCTTGCACCGCACCAGCGACATCAGCGCAAACGCGGTGCCATATTGCTGGTGGTAGTCGTAGAGCGGAAAGTCCCACCAGGAGCCGTCTTTTTCCTGGAGCGGCAACAGCACCTGGGCCAGGTGGTCCTGGTAGAGCGGCCGCTGGGCGGGGGGCAACTGCTCGATGCACAGCGCGGCGTAGTAGTGGCCGTAGTAGAAGAAGTAGCCCGCCACGGAGGACCACGATTCGTGAGGGATCGGCCGTTTGCGGGCCAGGTCGAGCCAGAGGTTGCGGACGAAGAGACGGTCGAGGCACGTGCGGAGCACCTGGTCGGTGACCTGCGTATCGCCCCAGAGCCGCATCGCCAGGTTGCAGGCCTGCGAGCGGCCCAGGCTGCCGCTGATGCGGTTTACGGGGTGCATGGGAATATACTTGAGATATTCGCCGTAAATGTAGGCGAAATCGGGCTCGCGCTGCCGGAGGATCGAGGCCTTCGCGCGGCGGATGAGCCGCTCGGGCGGCTTGATCCCCAGGCGATCGGCCTCGTGCAGGGCTACCAGGCAGGTGGCCGTGACGAAGCTGATCGTCGAGCCGCTGGGCCGCTGCGTGTGGGCGTTGAAATCGTAGTAACACCAACCGCCGTCGACACATTCGTAGCGCTCGAGGAAGCCTAGCTGCTGCTGGATCTGCTTGCGGATCCGCTCCTGGCGGGCGGGATCGCCCGCATGGCGGTCGTACATCGTGGCCAGGGCCTGGATGGCATAGGCGTGGCCCCAGTTGTTGTAGAGGGCCACCTGGTCCGCCCGCCGAAGTTTGGGGGCGTTCTCCTCGAGCCAGGCCTCGCCGCGGTCGATCGCCTGGGCGTACTCGTCACGCTCCGCGTGACGCGCGTCCTCACGCGGAGCGTGAGGAGTACGTGGGGCCGCCTCGATGAGGGCCATGATCGACAGCGCGGTGACGCCCGTGCGAAAGGCCATGTGGGCCCCGGGAACGGGAGCGTAGACGTCCTGTCCGGTGGTGTTATGGGCCGAGCCCCACGAGCCGCCCTTGTTCTGCCGCTCCAAGAGGAACCGCACGCCGCGACCGATCGCCGCGTCGATCGCCGCCGGCGCGGGGGCCGGAATCGCATCGAGGTGCGGATCGGTGGCGGACAGATCGGGCGGCTTGGCGCTCGGCTTCCGGGCCGGCTCGCCGCCCGAGGACGGCGCGCAGGTCGCGGCCAGAAGGCCCAGGGTCACCAGGACCGCCGCGGCAGTTCCGGGGCACAACAAACTTCGCATCAGCACTCCCTACTCGGGTTTTCTTGCGGACAAGGAAAGGTAGGGTGGGACAAGCTCGCGCAAGCGAGCGCCGGCCCACCCAATCTGCCGGCTCTTGGTGGGCCGGCGGCCGCTCCGGCGGCCTTGTCCCACCCTACGGTTGCCGGAAAGTTATTCCTTGGCTGGTCTTTGTGGATCTTTGGGCTTTTCCTGGAGGATCTTGTCGCCCGGGTTGAGCCCCTTGAGGATCTCCACGCGGTCGTCGTTCTTCTTGCCCACGGTGACCGTGTGCTTCTTGGCCTTGCGCCCCTTGCCGACGAAGTAGACGAACTTCCTGGTCTCGTGCTCCTCGTCGCTGAAGACGGCCGAGGCAGGCACGGTCAGGGCCTCTTTGGCAAGGTAGGGCACGAGCTTCGCGGTTGCGGTCATCCCCGGCATGATCGCCGCCGCCTTCTTGCCCAAGTGTGAAAACTCCAAGACGGCCTCGAACTTGCCCGCAGCCGTGGGCATCCCATCGACCCGCGCGACCGCCGCCGCCAGTCGCTGATCGGGATAGCCCGTGGGCACCACCGTCGCTTCCAGGCCCGGGTGAACCCACTCCAGCTCCTTTTCCGCGACCGCGACCTTCAGGGTCAGCGGCCGGGTCTTAACGATCGTCAGAAAGACCTCGCCGGAGGCGACGTTGCCGCCCGCCTTCAGCCGCTCGCTCACCGCGGCGCCGCCGCTCCATTCGCCGTTGATGTATTGACCGTAGTAAACCACTCCGTCGGCCGGCGCCGTGACGGTCATCGCCGCCCGGTCGTCTTGGATCTTCTTCAGCCGTTCGCCCGAGCGGGCCTCCGCGACCTTGAGCTTCTCCAACTCCAGCTTCTGCTGGCTCAAAGCGATGGGCAGGCTCGTCTGGTTCTTTTCCAGCAGCAGCCGTTGGCGAACGGCTTCGGTCTTACGCGACTCTTCTTCGCGGGGAATGGTAAACTTGACGGCCGTGTCGTGCAACATCTTGGACAGTTCCAGGGAGATCTTCGCGCGGTCGACCATGTCTCGCTGCCGCTTGAGGATGATCTCTTCGGTCTCTTCGACGACGTTGTTGGCCTTGTACATCTTCTCCAGCTCCCGCAGCTCGGCCTGCTCATATTCCAGCATGTTATTGGCCGTCTTGAGCAAAAAATCCTCGACCTTTTGCTGCATCGGCCGCTCGACCTCGAGGTAGCGGGCCAGGTCCTGGTCGGAGTTCCGCTTGGCCCGCTGGGCCAGCTCCAGGTCGATGGGCGTGGCGGCCTCCATGAGGTGCAACGACTCCTCGGCCTGCTTCAGCGTCAGCTCGGCAAGCTGGTGATCGGTGGTCATGTCGGCGATCAACTTGTCGATCTCTTCGAGCTTGAACTCGACCAGCGTCTGGCCCCGCTTGACGTGCGTACCGTGGGGCACCGCCTTACGGACCTCCAGGACCTTCCACTCCTTCAGCCGCACGGAGAGCGGGAAGGTCTTTTCCGGCTCGAACCCTCCTTTGAGGCTGAGTTCGACCTTGAAGGGCCCCTTCTTGACCGTGTAGGTGACCGGCTCGGCGGCTTGCGAGCCGGAACCGCTCTTGGCCTTTTCCGACTTGGCTTCGGGCTTCGTCTCCTTATCCGACTGCGGCGACTTTTCTGAAGCCGCCGCCTCGTCGGACTTCTTGGCGGCCTCCTTCGGGGGGTCGGCGGCCAGAGCCACGGGGCCAACCAGCAGCAGGACGACAAAGACCAGGTAGCCCAGTGGGCGGATGCAGGACAGCATGGGGCGGATTCCTTGGAGCTGCGTCAGTTTGCGAGAATCTCTTATCCGGTTTGTCCATTGTCTCATGACCAGGACTTTTCAGCAACTATGCATTCCACCCAATAGAGCGGAACGGGGTCAAGAATAGCCCTCCTCACGCAGAGCTTTCATCCGGTTGCAACGGTGGCAGCGGTGGTGACCGGCCGTTTTCCGACCTGCAAAAAGCCTGGGCCGCTGTAACTTTGCCTGCGGCGGCGTTCACTACTCCTTTAGTGAAGTCCTGGTTGGTAGCGCGGACCTTATGCTGTACGCGGCACGAAATGACAGGGGTTCGTAGTACCGGCTTTAGCCGGAAGTCCGCCGCAAGACCGCCTGAAGGCGGGACTACGAACGGCGCGTTTCCGACCGCGTGCAGTATAGTGCGCACCACGGAGCAAAAGTGCTATCCCCTGTAGTCACGAAGGGGTATATGGTATAAGCAAGCTTCGCATCAAATCTCGCCTCTGGCTTCCGAGCGCAGAGGGGAAAGGGGAGGGCCCATGAGCCGCAGCAACCAAAATGGCTTCACCCTTGTGGAGGTGCTGGTGGTGATCACGATCATCAGCATGTTGATCGCGATGTTATTGCCGGCCGTTCAGATGGCACGGGAGTCCGCGCGGCGGGCAAGTTGCATGAATAACCAGAAGAATATCGCCGTGGCCATCTTGCAGTACGAGGCAATCTACACGAAGTTCCCCGGCTATTTGAACACCGTTCCCGATATGGGTGGTAACCTGGTGACGGCCAACTGGGTGGTAATGACTTTCCCCTACACCGAGAATAACGACGTTTGGAAGCAATGGCAGACGCCTTCCAACGCGAGTCCTCCTCCGGTTCTCAATGTCTATCTGAAGTTGTTTGTTTGCCCGAGCGACCCGCCCGATCGGATCGGGGCCGGCTCGACGCCGCTGTCGTACTGCGTCAACACGGGCATCAACGACATGACCGACAATTGCGTGCTCGCGGGCCTGGTCAATCGTCCGCCGGCTCAGCAAAACCACAGGTACGAACAGAGGAGCGACGGCGTGTTCTTCAACCTGGCGAACACCGCCGGTGGAGTTCCGCTTGCGCCATACGGTGACAACCACACGATGTCGGTCGCCTACCTCAATCAGCATGACGGCAGTGCCAAAACGCTCATGATGAGCGAGAACATCCTGAACGTCGCCAACGGCGTCCAATGGGGGGCCGCGATGAATTCCAACGGCACCTGGGTTTTCCCCGCGACTGCCGTGGATCAAAACGAGACTGACCTGGGCTTTCAGTGGGAGGGCATGTGGAACAACACCAGCTCAACGCCTCCTAAGTACAAGATCAACTCCGCGCTGAACACCACCATTACCTTAGACAGTCCCAGTAGCACAAACGCCCAAAATACCGCGATGCCTCCCTCGTCGCGGCACGGGGCCGGCGTGGTGGTCTCCTGGTGCGACGGCCGTCAGGAATTCCTGCGGGACAGCATCGACTATGTCACGTACGAGCACATCATGACGCCTGACGACGCCTCGTCCGGGGTTTGGGGCGCCTTCGATCCGGCCAATATTCAGTAAAGGATAAACGTAGGGTGGGTATAATCAACCGACGGGGCGAAGGAAAAGTTTGTCGATCCAACCGGCGAAGGGCGAATGAGCGAATTAGCTCTGCAAGCTGCCGTTCCGGGGGGATACCCCGCCGAAGGGGCGGCAACAGCGGCAGGCCGGACGGCGGCCGGTGAGGATGTCGCCTCGGGCCGCGGGCCGGACGATTGGGCCGACATCCAGGCCGCGCTGAAGGGCGACAGCGATGCCTACGCCCGGCTGATCGGCCGGCACCAGCAGGCAATCGGCAGTTACATGTGGCGGTTCACCCGCGACCGGGTGCAATGGGAAGAGTTGGTCCACGATGTTTTTGTCGAGGCCTACTTGAGCCTGCGGGGCTACCGCGGCGAGGCGCCGCTGTTGCACTGGCTGCGGAAGATCGCTACCCGGGTGGGCTACCGCTGGTGGAAACGCCGCACGCGGCAGAAGGCGGAAACGTCGTTGGAGTTGCAGGACTGGGACCAGATGGCCGGCGCCGACTCGGGGATCGACGCGGCCCGCGAGGCCGGCCGGCAGGTGCACGCCCTGCTGGCGAAGATGTCGGTACGCGATCGCCTGGTGCTGACGCTGCTTTATCTTGAGGAGTGTTCGGTGGCCGAGGCGGCGCGGCTTTGCGGCTGGAGTCAGACGATGGTCAAAGTTCAGGCCTTTCGGCGCGGAAGAAGTTGAAGAAACTGCTCGAAGAAGGAGAACACCCGCAATGAACGAGTGGGAACGCTTTCAGCGGCTGGCGGCTCTTGCCCGGCGGGAGCCGGCTTTGCGGCCGGACGTTGCCGCCCGGGTGCTGCGGACGATCCGCACGGCGGAAGCGCCGCAGACCGTGAACTTGCCGATGTTGATCTTTTCCGGGGTTTCGCTGCTGGCTGCTTCGATCGGGATGTTGCTGGCGATGCAAGCCTGGTCGCCGCTGTCGGACTCTCTGTCGGGTATGTTTCAGTGGACGATCGTGCTGCAATGAGCGTGACCGAAGAACTTCCGCCTGGCGAGCATCAAGCCCCGCTTCCCGCAGTGCCGTGGCGCCGCTGGCGGCTTACGCTGCTGATGGGACTGGTAATCTTCGTCTCGGGCGGCGTCTGCGGGGTCGGAATCGGAATGTGGTTTGAAAAGCAGCACTTCATCGAGATCTTGCAGCATCAGGAGCGATGGCCCGAGCGGATCGCCAACCGGATGCGGTCCCGGCTGCAACTCGACGACCGGCAGGCCCGGCAGGTCCAGGCGCTGGTGGAGAAACGGGTGGCGGCGCTTCAGGATGTCCATCGCGAGGTGGTAGATCCACTTCTGGCTAAACAGCTTGAACGGTTCGAGGCGGATGTGGCCGAAGTGCTCAATCCCCAGCAGCGGGCCCAATGGCACGAGTTCATGCAGCGGACTCGCGAGAAATGGTACCCCCTGCTGCCTCCCAAGCCCGCGTCCCCCAAGGCCTCGTTCTGATTGCTCCTTGACGATACCAAAGGACTATTGCCTCATGCTGGCCGGCCGACTGGCCGACGGGCTGCGTCGCAGGGTGCGCTACGCCTGGCGGCGACTGCGGCGCGGACGGCGCCCATCGCCCGTCGAGGCCGCGCTGAGGCGGCTGCTCCTTGGCGGTCCGCAGGAGGACGCAGCGCTGCCGACGGGACTAACCGAGCTGCGCCCGTTAGCCCCGGCGGCCACGCCGGTCTTTCGGCTGGGACCTTCGCCGCAGTTTATCGGGCCTTGCCTGGAGACCCTGCTGTCGCTGGGCTGCCGTGAGCCGGCGCGTCGCTGGGCCGTTTGGCTGGCGGCGCAGCAGCGGCCCGATGGCTCCCTGCCCGCTCCGAACGAGGCGGGAACCTCCCTTTCCAACACGGGCGCTGCGTTGCAAGGCTGGCTTGCCGTCCTGGACGACGTACCGGAACTGGAGCAGCCCGCACGCCGGGCGGCCGTCTGGCTTCGCTCCCGGGTGGAGCAGCTCATGGGCAGCTCGCCCCCACTCCCCGTCTCTCTCTTCGCATTGCTCGATGCGGGCCGCCGCTGGCCTGAAAGCGACTTTTTCCCCTTTGCCGAGAAGTTGCTGGACCACTTCTGCCGGGCAGACGATGCTCGCGACCCGGCCGGCGATCCGGAGGAACGACTCCTCGATCGGGCGGAGGCACAGTGGCGGCGGGGAAACCTGCCGGCGGCCAGCGACATTCTCCAAGGCCTTGTTCGCGGTCAGGCGGCCACCAGCACGACCCTGGCACGGCTGGCCGTTCTCGGGTACCAGGTGGGGTTCCGCGGGCCGGCCGACTTGGCTCTGCAATGGTTGGAGCGGCGGCAGAACGCCAGCGGCGGGTTTCCTCGCGATGCGCGTGGCGGGCTTTTTTCCGGTCACCGGCCGGAGGATCCCTTGGCCGTAAAATACTTTCTCGATGCGGCCCGCCTGCAAGTGCTGGCCGCGTTCGACACGGTCGGACAAGACCTGCCCGCGACCATCGATCCGGCGGACGGCCGGGTCCAAGCCGCCGCCGACTGGATGGGTGAGCTTCCGGCTTCCGCCCGAGTGGCCGACGTGGGCTGCGGAAAAGGACGTTTCCTGAAACACCTGGCCGCCTGGTTCCCCGGCGTGGAGCTGATCGGCGTGGATATCTCCAAGGCCATGCTGGCCCAGCTTCCGCCGGGCGTCCGCGCCCTGGAGGGAAGCCTGTTGCGGATCCCGCTGCCCGACGGCGAATTGGACGGGGCGCTGGCCGTCGAGTCGCTGGAGCACTCCCTGCTGCCGGAGCAGGCCTTAGCGGAGCTATGCCGCGTGGTGCGGCCCGGTGGGAGCGTGCTGGTGATCGACAAGTATCGGGCCAAACAGCCGCTCTCGCTCTGCGATCCCTGGGAACGATGGTTCACTCCCCGGGAGCTCTCCGCCTGGCTCGGCCGCTGGTGCGACGGGGTGGCCGTCTCGTCCGTCGCCCATCTCGAAGGCCGCCCCGGCAGCAATCTGTTTCTCGCCGCCCGCGGCCGGCGGCAGAGCAGTGGCTAGCGATCCGTCAACCCGATCCTATCCACTGTTCCCACACGTCTTGCAACATTGACATGAAATTGGTCGCAAATCGCTTCCCATCGCACAGCGGCGAGGCAGCCATCCGCTGCCGCAAGCCCGCCCGCAGCGCGGCCAGTCGCGGCAGGTCGCCCGCCAACGAAACCGCCAGTTCCACATACTCTTTCAAGTCGCGGGCAATGGTCTCCGTCAAGCCCACGCTGGACAGGTGGCTGAGCGAATGCCGGCTGGCGAACGTCTCGCCGGGGCAGCTCACCACCGGCACGCCCATCCATAAGGCGTCGCAGGTCGTGGCGCTGCCGGAAAAGGGAAAGGGATCCAGCGTCACGTCCACCTGCTGATACGCCGCCAGATACTCCGCATACGAGCTGGACGGCAACAACTCCAGCCGTTGCGGCTCCACGTGATGGGCGGCAAAGAGATCGAAATACTGCCTTTTTACGGTCGGGTCGCCCAGCCCGCGATACTTCAACACTAACCGCGCGGTCGCTGCCCGGCGGAGGATTTCCGCCCAAACCGCCACCACTTCCGGCCCGATCTTCGCCGGATTGTTGAAACTGCCGAAGCTGGCATACCCCTTTGCCAACGACGGCGGCGGACCGATCGGCGGGGCTGCCTCCGGCGGATCGTAACACAGATAACCCTCCGGCATCCGCAACACGCGCTCCCGATAGTAGTGCTCGGTCCCTTGCGGGAGCACGTGGCGATCGGCGAGCAGGTGGTCCATCGCCGCCAGGCCGGTCGTCCCTTCATAGCCGATCCAGGCGATTTGAATCGGGGCCGGCTTGCGGGCGAAGACCAGCAGCCGGTTGTCAGCCGTGTGTCCCGCCAGGTCGAAAAGGATGTCGATCCGGTCCGCGCGGATCTGTTCCGCCAACTGCTGGTCGCTGATGCCGATTGTGTCGCGCCATTGGGTCGCGGCGGCTTGAAGACGATGGGTCAAGTCGTCTTTGACTATTCGGTCGGAGTAACAGATCGTCTCATATTGTTCTTGGCTGAGGTTCTCCAAGACGCGGACCAGGAAAACGCCGACGGGATGCCGCCCCAGATCGGGCGAAATGAAGCCCAAGCGGAGCCGACGATGACGATCACGGACGTTCTCATGCTGCGCGAAGGCACCGCGCAAGGGCGCCGCGTGCCGGCGATCGTACTCGGCATGGGCTTCGGCCAATGCTGCCGGCGTTACGCCGGTGCAATACTGGAGCGCACAGAGCAGGTTGTTGTGTGCCGAGACGAAATCCGGCTTCAGTTCCAGCGCCCGGCGGTAGCAGGCGAGCGCTTCGTCCAGCTTGCCCCGGTCCTTCAACGCATTGCCCAGGTTGTTGTGCGCCTCGGCAAAGTCCGGCTGAAGTTCGAGTGCGCGGTGATAGCAGGCGGCCGCTTCGTCGAAGTTCCCCTGGTCCTCCAATGTATTGCCCAGGTTGCAGTGTGCCGCGGCATGGGCCGGTTTCAGTTCGACTGCGCGGCGGTAGGAGGCGGTCGCTTCGTCCAACTTCCCTTGGACCCTCAATACAATGCCCAGGTTGCAGTGTGCGTCGGCGAAGTCCGGCTTCAGTTCGAGTGCGCGGCGGCAGCAGGTAGCCGCTTCGTCCGAGTTTCCCTGGCGGTTCAACGCAACGCCTAGATTGTTGTGCGCCTCGGCAAGGTCCGGCTTGAGCTCCAGTGCCCGGCGATAGCAGGCGACTGCTTCGTCCAACTTTCCCTGGTCGTTCAAGGCAATGCCGAGATTGTTGTGCGCCTCGGCAAGGTCCGGCTTGAGTTCCAGTGCGCGGCGGCAACGGGCGACCGCTTCGTCCAGCTTCCCCTGGTCCCTGAAGGCAAGGCCCAGGTTGTAGTGTGCCTCGGCATAGTCCGGCTTCAGTTGCAACGCCCGGCGGTAGCAGGCGACCGCTTCGTCCAACTTTCCCTGGTCTTTGAAGGCAGCGCCCAGGTTGTTATGAACCTCGGCATCGTTCGGGTCCAGTTGCAATGCCCGGCGGTAGCAGGCGACGGCTTCGTCCAGCTTGCCCTGGTCCTTGAAAACCAGGCCCAGGTTGTTGTGCGGCAACATGTCGTTCGGCCTCAGTTGCGCGGCTCGGCGGTAGCAGGCGACCGCTTCGTCCAGCTTCCCCTGGTCCTTCAGAGATGCGCCCAGATTGTTGTGTGCCTCTGCGTAGTCCGGCTTCAGTTGCACAGCGCGCCGGTGGCAGACGATGGCCTCGTCGAGTTTCCCCTGCTGCCGCATGGCATTACCCAGCCTGAAGTGCGCCTCGGCAGAGCCGGGATCCGCACGCACGGCGCGATGGTAACATGCTATGGCGTCGGCAGTCCTCTGCAACTCGCGGTATGCATTGCCCAGGCTGATGTAGAATGTGGCATTCGCCCCGTATACGCCGATCGCCCGTTGGATGTACTCTACCGCAACCTCGTGTTGGCCCAACTGGGAAGCCATCACGCCGAGAAGATGAATCGCATCGGCTTGATTCGGCTGGACGGCGAGAATCTGCCGATAAATCTGCTCGGCGGCTTGCAGCCGACCGGCTTGATGGTGTTGGAGCGCAATGGCCAATGCTTCGGAAATCGTTGCCATGCCGCAATGCCTACTCTCCGGACTGAAGTGGCGAGGACAACGCGATCTTGATCTCGTCGAACACGCCCGCCCAGCCCCCCAACTTCTTCTGTCGGAAGAGCCGCATCGTAGGATACCAGGGACTATCGCTGCGGACTAGCAGCCAGCGCCAGTCGGGGACGAAGGGTAGCGCGACCCAGACGGGAACGCCCATCGCCCCGGCCAGGTGCGCCAGGGCCGTATCGCAGGTGACCACCAGGTCCAGGTTCTTCAGCACGGCGGCCGTGTCCATGAAGTCGTTCAAGCGGCTGCCCAGTTCCGTGATGGGCAACCGGCCGGCAAGGTCTTGCAATTGCTCCACGCCCGCCCCCTTTTGCAGACTGACAAGCTGCAGGCCGGGCAAGCCGGCTAGCGACTCGAAGCAACTCAACGGAATGATGCGGGCCGGGTCGCTCGTCGTACCCTTCCAGAAGATGCCGGTCTTGAATCCCGAGATCGGGACCAATTCCGCCCGCCAGTGCTCGATGAGCCGCGGGTCGGCGAAGAGGTAGGGGACATCCGCGGGTATCGTTTCCAGGGACGTGCGGAAAATGCCGGGCAGGCTTGCCATTGGGGCGTGGACGTCAAATGCCGGCAGATCATTTCCCTGCTCGATCAACTCATCGATGCCGCGACAGCCTGCCAGCAGCCGAAACATCGGCTTCTGACATTCCACGAGCACGCTGGCCCCGGCCTGCTTGACCAGGGACGCATAGCGGATGAACTGGATCGTGTCTCCGAACCCCTGCTCCGCATGGAGGAGAATGGTTCTTCCTTCCAGCGGCTGCCCGTCCCAAAGTGCTTGTGGAAAGCCTCGCGGCGGGCAGTGTTTGGTTTTCCAACGCCATTCGTATTCGGCCCAGCCGCGCTGGAAATCCTCGGTCAAAAGCGACAAGAACGAGTGATTCAAGTGGGCGTCGGCAAAGTCCGGTTTCAGTTCCAATGCCCGGCGATAGCAAGCGACCGCTTCGTCCGGCTTGCCCTGGTCGTTCAACGAAACGCCCAGGTTGCTGTGTGCCTCAGCATCGTCCGGCTTCAGTTCCAAAGCCCGGCGGTAGCAGGCGACCGCTTCGTCCAGCTTCCCCTGGCCCTTCAACGCATTGCCCAGGTTGTAGTGTACCCCGGCAAGCTCCGGCTTCAGTTCCAGTGCCCGGCGGTAACAGGCGATGCCTTCGTCCAGCTTCCCCTGGTCTTTCAACGCATTGCCCAGGTTGCTGTGCGCCTCGGCAAAGTCTGGTTTCAGTGCTAGAGTCCGGCGGTAGCAGGCGACGGTTTCGTCCAGCTTCCCCTGGTCCTTCAATACACTGCCCAGGTTGGTGTGCGCCTCGGCATAGTCCGGCTTCAGCTCCAGAGCCCGGCGGTAGCAGGCGACGGCTTCGTCCAGTTTCCCCTGGTCCCTCAAGGCATTGCCCAGGTTGTAGTGTGCGTCGGCATAGTCCGGCTTCAGTTCCAGGGCCCGGCGGTAGCAAGCGACCGCTTCGGGAATTCTACGCAAGGCACGATACGCTCCCCCTAAGTTGTTATGGAAGGCAGCCGCATTCCCTTTCAGCCCGATCGCCCGTTCAATGTACTCAATGGCGACCTCATGCTTGCCCACTTGGTGAGCAATCACGCCGAGAAGATGCCGTGCATCGGCTTGATTCGGCTGGAGCGCGAGAATCTGCCGGTAGATCTGCTCCGCAGCTTGCAGCCTGCCAGCTTGATGGTGTTGGAGCGCAATCGCCAATGCTTCGGAAATCGTTGCCATCGCCTATCCGATCCACTGTTCCCACACGTCGTGCAACATTGACATGAAATTGGTCGCAAATCGCTTCCCATCGCACAGCGGCGAGGCAGCCATCCGCTGCCGCAAGCCCGCCCGCAGCGCGGCCAGTCGCGGCTGGTCGCCCGCCAACGAAACCGCCAGTTCCACATACTCGTTCAAGTCGCGGGCAATGGTCTCCGTCAAGCCCACGCTGGACAGGTGGCTGAGCGAATGCCGGCTGGCGAACGTCTCGCCGGGGCAGCTCACCACCGGCACGCCCATCCATAACGCGTCGCAGGTCGTGACGCTGCCGGAAAAGGGAAAGGGATCCAACGCCACGTCCACCTGGTGATACGTCGCCAGATACTCCGCATACGAACTGAACGGCAACAACTCCAACCGTTGCGGTTCCACGTCGTGGGCGGCAAAGAGATCGAGATACCGCCTTTTTACGGTCGGGTCGCCCAGCCCGCGATACTTCAACACTAACCGCGCGGTCGGTGCCCGGCGGAGAATTTCCGCCCAAACCGCCACCACTTCCGGCCTGATCTTCGCCGGATTGTTGAAACTGCCGAAACTGGCATACCGCTTCGCCAACGAGGGCGGCGGACCGACCGGCGGGGCTGCGCCCGGCGGATCGTAACACAGATAACCCTCCGGCATCCGCAAAACGCGCTCCCGATAGTAGTGCTCGGTCCCTTGCGGGACCACGTGGCGATCGGCGAGCAGGTAGTCCATCGCCGCCAGGCCGGTCGTCCCTTCATAGCCGATCCAGGTGATTTGAATCGGGGCCGGCTTGCGGGCGAAGACCAGCAGCCGGTTGTGAGCCGCGTGCCCTGACAGATCGAAAAGGATGTCGATCCGGTCCGCGCGGATCTGTTCCGCCAGCCGCTGGTCGCTGATGCCGATCACATCGCGCCATCGGGTCGTAGCGGCTTGAAGACGAAGGGTCAAGTCGTCTTTGACCATCCGGTCGGAGTAACAGATCGTCTCATATTGTTCTTGGCTGAGGTTTTCCAAGACGCGGACCAGGAAAACGCCGACGGGATGCCGCGCCAGATCGGGCGAAATGAAGCCCAAGCGGAGCCGACGGTGACGATCACGGGCGTTCTCATGCTGCGCGAGGGTAACATACAAGGGCGCCGCGTGCCGGCGATCGTACTCGGCATGGGCTTCGGCTAATCCCGATGGCGTTACGCCCGTGCAGTACTGGAGTGTACAGAGCAGGTTGCTGCGTGCCGAGACGAAGTCCGGCTTCAGTTCCAGAGCCCGGCGGTAGCAGGCGACGGCTTCGTCCAGTTTCCCCTGGTCCTTCAATGCATTGCCCAGGTTGTTGTGTGCGTCGGCATAGTCCGGCTTCAGTTCGAGTGCGCAACGGCAGCAGGCGACCGCTTCGTCCAGCTTCCCCAGGTTCTGGATAGCGATGCCCAAGTTATTGTGCGCCTCGGCATAGTCGGGCTTCAGTTCCAGTGCCCGGCGGTAGCAAGCGATCGCTTCGTCCCACTTCCTCTGGTCGTTGAGCGTAACGCCCAGGTTGTTGTGCGCCTCGGCATAGTCCGGCTTCAGTTCCAGTGCCCGGCGGTAACAGGCGACCGCTTCGTCGAACTTCCCCTGCTCCTTCAAGGTATTGCCGTAGTCGAGGTAATAGCTTTCCACGTAGGGACTCAGAGTTATCGCCCGTCCGATATACTCGACGGCGATCCCGTGCTTGCCCACTTGGTAAGCAATCACACCGAGAAGATGCCATGCATCGGCTTGATTCGGCTGGAGCGCGAGAATCTGCCGGTAGATCTGCTCGGCAGCTTGCAACCGACCGGCTTCATGGTGCTGAATGGCAATCGCCAATGCTTCGGAAATCGTTGCCATAACGTGGATTATGACAACACAACCTGCCAGTCGCAATGTGTTGGAAGAGAACCGGTCTCGACAGCCAGGGCGTGAAAAGAGAGAATTGCCCCATGCCGTCGTCAGCCGAAAAACTGCGCCGGGATGCTCGGCGAATCTGGTGGGCGGGCGTCGAGGCGGTCCGCTCCGATGGGCTGGTCCGCCGCGCGCTGCGCCTCGATGGATCGACGTTGACCATCGGTGAGCAGACGGTGCCGTGGGAAGATGTGGGACGAATCGCCGTAGTGGGGGCGGGGAAGGCGGGGGCCGGCATGGCCGCGGCCGTGGAAGAGGTCCTCGGTCCACGGTGGCTTGAGGCCAAAGCAGCGACCGGCTGGGTGAACGTGCCGGACGACTGCGTCCGGCCGCTCTCGCGGATCCATTTGCACGGGGCCCGACCGGCGGGCGTCAACGAGCCCACGCCGGCCGGCGCGGCGGCGCCGCGGAGATCCTGCGGATCGTCCAGGCATTGGCGCCCGAGGATCTCTGCCTGGCGTTGATCTCCGGCGGCGGCTCGGCGCTCTTGCCCGCCCCGGTGGAAGGCGTGAGCTTGGCGGACAAGCTGGCGGTCACCCGGCAGCTTTCGGCCGCGGGGGCCAACATCGAAGAGCTCGAATACGGTCCGCAAGCAGCTCAGCCGGCTCAAGGGCGGCGGACTCTGGCGGGCCTGCCGCGCCGGGCGGTTGGCGGCCCTGATCATCTCCGACGTGCTGGGCGATCCCCTGGAGATCATCGCCTCGGGGCCGACGGTCGAAGACTCCTCCACGCCCGCCGCCGCGCTGGCGATTCTCGATCGTTACCAGGCCCTAGCGGCGGGCGTGCCGCAGGCGGTCTTCGACTACCTGGCCGCCAGGTGCCGCGACAATCGTACTCGTCACGCTCCGCGTGACGCGCGTACTCGTCACGCTCCGCGTGACGCAGACCCTCACGCGGAGCGTGAGGAGTACGTGTGTCCGGTGTGGAACCTGGTCATCGGCAACAACGCCACGGCCGTCGACGCCGCGGGCCAGGAGGCGGAGCGTTTGGGGTATTCACACGCAATCGTTAGCGCGGCCCGATCGGAAGGTGCCGCGGAAGATGTCGGCCGGCACCTGGCGGCGATGGCCGTTTCCATGCGGGGGCGGCCTGGCCCGAACTGCCTGATCAGCGGGGGCGAACCGGTAGTCAAGCTGGCGGCGGCCGAGAAGCGAGGGCTAGGCGGGCGCAACCAGCAATTGGTACTGGCGGCGCTAGCCGCCTTGGCGTCCGACGGCGCCCGGGACCTGGCGATCCTCTCCGGCGGCACGGACGGGGAAGACGGGCCGACCGACGCCGCCGGCGCTTTTCTGGATGCGGAGATCCTCTCGGCCGCGGGCCGGCAGGGACTCGACCCGGGCGGCTACCTGGCCCGCAACGACGCCTATCATTTCTTCGCCCCTCTGGACGCCCTGCTGCGGACCGGCCCGACGCACACCAACGTCTGCGACGTGCGCGTGGTCCTTACGCAGCGCGGGTAATCATCGGCCCGCGATGCGAGCGGCGCAGAGCGCGCCATCGTAACCCGAAGCGTAAGCGAGGGCAGGTCCCTTAGGACCGGCGAATCACTATCTGTCAGATTGTCGCCTTTCGCTCCGCGAAAGCCGCCTTCTTTCGCGGAGCGAAAGGCGACACTTGTTTCTGCGTTGGTGCCTTAGCCGTCCTCGCTTACGCTTCGGGTTACGATGCGCCCGTGAATAATCCGCCTTTAGGCGGAAAACCGCCTGAACGCGGGACTACGAGCAGTGGTCCCGCTCGGCGAGCGGGAGCTACCTTTTCCCAGCAGGAACTTCTTGCAGCGCTTTGCTCACGGCCGCGCGGGTCTTCTCCAAGCCGGTCCGGGCGACTTCCAGGGCGCTTTGGGCCCAGTAGCCGCGATTGAACAGCTCCAGCGAGAGATGGCCGCGGAAGCCGTTGGCCGCCAGGGTCCTGAAGAGCAGGCCCAAGGGCGCGACGCCGTCGCCGGGATAGACGCGCTGGGCGTCGGTGACCGTGGCACGCGGCGGCTGGGCGGGATAGTCGTTGACGTGCAGCACGTGCAGCGCGGCGCCGCCCAGCAGCCGCAAGCTGGCGAAATCCGAGCCGCCCTTGTAGATGTGGAAGACGTCCAAGAGGGGACAGGCATCGGGGTCGGCGGCCTCGATGGTGACGAAGGCCACCTCGCTCACGCGGTTGAGAGTCTTCGACCCGCCCCACAATTCCAACTGCGGCACGATGCCGATCTGGCGGCCCATTTCGAGCACCTTGCGGTAGCGATCGGCGATGCGGCGAATATTGATCGGCGCGTTATAGCCGCCCAACGGCGGGGCGGCGATCCGCAAGCCGCCGATTTGGGCCACCAGGTCCATCTCGCGGCGCATCTGCTCCAGGCCGGCCTTGCGTTTGGCGTCGTCGTCGCTGATCCAGTCGGCAAATCCGATGGCGTCGATCACGGCCAGCCCGTGGTCGGCTGCCCGCTTCTTCAAGTCGGCCAGCGCGCCGCCCGCGGCCACGTGCCGCTGGATCTCTTCGATCCACGGCTCGATGGCCCGGTAGCCGGCCTTGGCGGCCACGTCGAAGACCTCCGCCAACGGCAGCTTCTGGCCGCGGATAGTGGCCGTGTTGAGCGAGTAGCCGAAAGGCTCGCGGGAACTCCGTTCGGGTTCCCTGGCGGGCATGGCTGTGGGGGTTAGGCTGGCGATCGCCGCGGTTCCCAGGCAAAGGCCCGTCCGGGCGATCATCTCACGGCGGCAGACGCTGGTGGTCATGGGTGGGGGTACGCCTTGATGGCAAGAGGTCAGATTGGACGCCCAGGAAACATCGTCCATTGTCGTTGCCCGCCAACGCTTTGGCAACTCACTGGACTTGACCGGTCACCGGTTGGGAAGTATTCTCCGCCGGGTGGCAAATGTAGCATGGGCATTCTTGCCCGTGCGATGCAGTCAACACGGGCAAGAATGCCCATGCTACGAATAACTGGGGAGGGAAACCCGGAGCATGGATTCCTTTTGGAACGCGGTCGGCCTGTTCGTGGCCGGGCTGGCAACCATCCAGGCGCTGCTGACGGCGGTGCAAACCTGGGAACACCGCCGTTTCGCCCGCAATCGTCTGGCCAACGTCTGGCGCTGCCGTGCCCGCGGCCGGGCGGTGATTTTCGTTCCCTGCCGGGGACAGGATGTCGAGTTGGAAAAGAACCTCGACGGGCTGTTCCGCCAGGACTACCCCGACTACGAGGTCTGGTTCATCCTGGAAGGGACCAAAGACCCGGCCTATCCGGCCGTCAACCGCGTCATGGCCGCGCATCCCGAAACCGTGACCCGGCTGATCCTGGCCGGTGCGGCCCAAGAGAGCGGGCAGAAAGTACACAACCTGCGCGTGGCAACCGAATCGCTGCCGCCGGAGATTACCTACCTGGCCTTCTTCGACGCCGACGCCCGACCGACCGCCTGCTGGCTGCGGGTCTTGCTCGCCCGGCTCGATCGTGGGGAAGTCGGGGCGACGACCGGGTATCGCTGGTTTGTCCCGCTGCGTCCGTCGTTGGCCAACCATCTCCTGTATGCGATGAACGCCGGGATCGCGATGTTTTGCAGCCGCAACGGGCCGAACGTGGTTTGGGGCGGTTCCTGGGCAATCCGCCGTGACCTGTTCCAACGGCTGGAGATCCGCGAGGCTTGGAAAGGCACTCTCAGCGACGACTTCGTCGCCACCCGGGTCCTGTACCGCGCAAGGTTGCACATCGAGTTCCAGCCGGCCTGCGTGGTGGCCTCGCCCCTGGATTTTTCGCTGCCGGCGATGTGCTCCTTCGTCCGCCGGCAATACACGATCGGGCGGTGCTACTTCCTGCCCGCCTGGCTCCTGGGCGCGACGGTGCTTTCGCTGGCCAACCTGGCGTTCTGGGGCGGCCTGGCGGCGGCCGGCTGGGGACTCCACGGCGGCCCGATCGATCCGCGAGTGCCGGCGGGAATCGTCGCCTTGGCCTACGCGGCCTCATGCTATCGCGGCCTGATCCGCCGCGACCTGGCCGGGCTCTATTTGCCCGACCAACAGGAGTCGCTCCGCCGGGCGTGCCGTTTCGATCTCTGGTCTGGACCGTTGGTGGGGCTGTTCACTTGGGCGATGGTGGCGATCTCGTTGTTCGGCTCGCGGATCGCCTGGCGAGGGATTGTCTATCGCCTGCTGCCCGGCGGGAAAATCCAGACCATTTCGCGGGAAGAACCGGGCGTGCTGCGGGTGTTCCGCGGTGACGAGCCGGCCGACGAATCGGCCAAAAGGCACGCGGCTTAATGCAATAGCGATGCAAATCGTCCTTTGGAACACGCGTCGGCGCCAGCCGGCCAAAGACCTGGCCGCCGGGTTCGGCGTCGGGCTTGTTCCCGCCCGCACCGGCTGGCGAGGCCGGCTCCTGCGGCTTCTGCCCCGTGACCGCCCGCCGGTTTCCCTGGTCTTTGCCCACCTGTCGGCCATCTTCCGCCGGCTGGGCCACGAGGTCCGCTACGTCGAAGACCGCCTCCTGCCGGGGGCCGATCTCTACGTCTTCTGTCCCTCGCTGGCCACGATCTCCCGCCAGCGCCGGGCGATGGCCCGGCTGCTGCGCCAAGCGGGAAGTCCCCGGGTGCTGGTCGTGGGGATCGTAGCCACGATGGTCCCCGAGGCCTTCGCCGGGCTGGAGGTGACCTTGGTCCAAGGCGAGCCGGAACAACTCCTCTGGCAGCTCGGCGAAGTGCTCGATCACCCCGGCCGGTCTCTGGATCTCGGCCAGGTCGAGGATCTCGACCGGCTGCCGTTGCCCGATTGGTCGTCGCTGGCCGCCGGGCGGTTTCGGGTCGCCAGCGAGTTCTGGAGATTTCCCACCGCCCTGGTCGAGCAGAGCCGGGGCTGTGCCTTCCAGTGCTCGTATTGTCCCCATAGGATTCGGCAAGGCGGCGTGCGGTTGCGCAGTCCCCCGTCGGTGGCCGAGGAGATCCGCCTGGACCAAGAGCGCTACGGCTTCCGCTCCTTCAAGTTCCGCGACCCGTTGTTCGGCCAGAGCCGCAGCCGGCTCTATCAACTGGCCGAGCTGCTCGGCCGGCTGCCGCAGACAATCCAGTTCTCGATCGAGACGCGGATCGACCTCTTGCGGCCGGAAATGCTCCGCGTGCTGAAACGCGTGGGACTGACCAGCGTCCGCGTGGGTGTGGAGATGCCGGGGGCCGGAAAAGGGGACAGGCACCTTTTGTGCGAAGCACCCGAAGGGCCGTTCCGGCAAAAGGTGCCTGTCCCCTTTTCCCCCGAGAATGACGAGCGCCAACGGGACTTCATCGCCCTTTGCCGCGGGATGGGCATTCGCACGGTGGCCGGATTCCTCCTCGGCTTCCCCGAGGACACCGAATCTTCGATCCGCGGACTTCTGGACTATGCCATTCAGTTGAACCCCACGCGGGCTGAGTTCCAGATCCTTACGCCCCATCCCGGCACGCCGTTGTTCCGCGAGCACCAGGAGCGGTCCCTCCCTGGCGACTCTCCCCGTCTTTGTGGCGCAGCCGTCCCGGCTGCTTGGGCAGGCGAGACGCCTGCACCACAAGAGTCTTCTGGACCTGTGCTTACGCCCGAGCAACTCCAGACGCTCCAAGGTGAGTGCTTTGAGCGATTCTACTGTCGCTGGCGGTACCTGCGGGCCAATGCGCACCTCCTCTGGCCGAGCCTGGCTCGTTTGGGGATCGGCCGGGAAGCGGAGGCGAGCGCCGACGGAACCCCGGCCCACGTTGGCCCGCGACGTCCCTTGAGCGGTCAGGACCTGCTCCGCCGGCGCCGCCACCAGTTGCGGACCGACGGCCCGCACACGCGCTTGTAAAGTGTAGGGTGGGTCGAGCGCAGCGAGCCCCACCAGAAGGCGGCTATACCGCATGCGGACGAGACTAATAGTAACCCGAAGCGTTAGCGAGGGATGTAACCTGTTACCTCGCTTACGCTTCGGGTTACTATGCCCGCGGCGGAAACGTCTCATTTTCGTCCGCGCGCAGTATCGGTCATGCCTGCCCAGGCCGGGCGAAGGCGAGTTGACAGTTTGGCGTGCCTGCGATTCCCTGTACAATGATCTCGATGGTTTCGGGGGCCAAATGGGATCACGCTCTTGTTAGAGGAAGTCGTCCATGCGCGTAACCGGTGCAACGACCACGGCAGCCGCCCCCAAAGGCAGGAAAAAAAGACAGCGGCTTGCGATCGCCCTTGCTGTTGGCCTCGTTCTCGTTCTTTGCTACCTGGGGTTGCTCTTTGTCGCGCCCTGGGTTGGCGTCAATCGTCTCCGTGGTCCGGTGACTCTGGATGTCTCCGGGGCAGGCTACGGACTCGGCGACGTCGTCTGGCTGAGTAGTCCCCAGGGCGAATGCGATCCCCAGGCTGTCGTGCTCTATGACTGGCCGCGCAGTCAGGGTTTGACGGCTGCATTTGGCCCCCGTTTCGGCATCGCGGCTTTCGGTACGCTCGACGCCAGACAGCAAGAGCAGGTTGTTGCAGTGGTGCGTTTCAGGCTGGGGTACGATCCGTTCCGGGCGCGGTACTTCAACAATCTGCGCTACTGAGCTTCTCTTGCGGTTTCCGCAATTTCCGCAAGAACCAAGAATGGTGGGGCTCGCTGTGCTCGACCCAACCCGCGCCACACACTCGCCACGTTCCGCCTCAGAAACGAATCAGAACAGCCCCTTCACCTGCTGCAATTCCTTCAGCGGAGCGAGCGTCATCTGGACCACGTAGGAGAAGAGCCCGATCACGATCGCCGTCAGCAACAGCACCAGCAGGGTGAGCACGACTTTCCAGGCCAAGGAAAACCGCGGGCTCCGCCAGAGCAAGGGCAAGGCCAGCGGCCCGAGCACCGCGAAGAGCATGGTTAGCACGGTGATCCGGCCTTCAAGGAGCTTTCCGCCGCTCGACTTGGGCGGGAATAAAGGGACAGTCCCCATTTGTGCGAAGCACCCGGAGGGCCTTTCAGGCAAATGGGGACTGTCCCCTTTCCGTCTCGGCGGCCCAGGCGGCCTGGACGCGGGGCGTCGGCGTGCCGCAGCGGCGGCAGTAATTGTCCTCCGCCTCCAAAAGCGCGAAACATCTCCGGCAGACGATCTTCTCGATCGCTTTCGGCGCGGCGGGAGCATCAAGAAGGGCAGGGTCCATGTACAAGTATAGCACTAGAGCGGGCGGAGCTTTGGAGTGCGGCGACTTGTCGCCGCTTTCTTTGAGGGGCAGGCAGGGATCGGAGGAGCGGATTTCAGAGGAGCTTCCGCGTAGCCTTATGACGGCGGATGCTCCGGAAAAGCGGCGACTAGTCGCCGCACTCCAAAGATAGCCCTGCTTTTGTCCTTCCGCATAACATCCCCCCTGTTATGCTGAAGCATAACCTACCCTGGCGGCCACTGGAGCCGGCGGCCGGCCAAGAGGTGGAAGTGGAGGTGCATCACTTCCTGCCCCGCGTCGGGGCCGCAATTGGCCACGACGCGATAGCCGCCGCTGAGCCCAAGCTGGGCGGCAAGCTGTGCCATCACCACGAACAGGTGGCCCACCAGGGACTCGTCGGCCGCGGTAATCTCGTTGACCGACGGGATCTCCTTCTTGGGGATCACCAGCAGGTGAACGGGCGCCTGGGGCCGGATGTCGCGAAACGCCAGGCAGAGGTCGTCCTCGTAGACGATCTCGGCCGGGATCTCCCGGTCGATGATCTTCTGGAAAAGCGTAGCCATCGCTAGACCGTGCTCTCTTGGGACGCTTCGAGCTTCGGCCGGCTCCGCGATCGGCGCCCGGCTTGATCGCGCTCCACTCCTTGGTCAGGGTCTCGAAGATCTCGGGCGATTCGTAACGGATCACGTTCTGGCCTTCCGGCATGGGACCGATCAGGCCGCGGAATACGGGCAGCCCGCGCAGGGCAAGGTCGGTGCTGCAATCGTCGATGCCGACCTGCGTGTGCCGTCTCAGCAGGTCTTCGGCGCTATCATAATCGCGGATGCGGATCTGTCCATTGGCCCCTCGGGTCACCACGCGAAACGTGTCTTTGTTCATGAAGACATCCTCCTGCCGCATGGTATCGACCCGGCGGGGCCCGGCGACGGAGGCAATCTTCCGCTCTCGACACGCCGCTGGCATTCGCAAGATCCGGCAGATCGGGCACGACAGCCAACGTCGCTACCAGCCTGCCGGCGGCGGTTCCGGCCCTGCCGGACAGGGCCGGCCGTGACGCCCACCGGGTCCGCGGGTAGCGATGGCGACGGCAATGCCGAAAGCGACACTTTAGCACGGAAATCGGATAATCACGAAACAATGTAGCAGGCACACTCCGTGTGCCGTCCGCCCGTACTTTCGGAGACAGCGGACGGCACACGGCGTGTGCCTGCTACATTACGGCGGCACTAGCATAGCCAGTGGCGCCCGCGCGACGAGCTTACGGGATTACTTCCCGACCTCCTTTAGCACCTCCGGCGTTTCGATCCACATCGAAAGATACGGCTGGTCCCTGGATTTCCGCTTCAGATAGAGTAAGAACGGCTTGTCAAAGATGTACTGGGCAGGCTTCTCTCCCGCCAGGCTCTGCGTTACCACAAGCGCCGTGGACTCCAGGCGAGCCCCGTCCTCGTCAAGCCGGAAACGAATCCCCTGTTCGGCAATGGCCAAGTAGATCTTGGACCATTTTGGGTTGGTCAGGGGTCGTCCCTCAAGCTCGGTGTACTTGCGCTGCACGTTCAGGTCGACGATGGGTACCACCAGCGATTCCTCACGTTTGAGCTTGGTTGGGCTGTCCTCCTGCAGCCCGTCACGCCGCTTGATCCGCTCGCAGACCGAGGCAAGGGTGGCGCCAAGCGTTTGCTCGGGCTTAATCTTCGCCAGTATTATCTCGTCGTCCTCGGAGATCGTGTTCAGCCGCAGGACGAAACCGTCGTCGCCCGCGTAGGCAAGCACCGTAACCTGCTTCGCAAGCGCGCGGTCGCGGTCCGATAACTCCACCAGGTTGCGAACCCCGAAGCAGGCGACCTTCACTGGACCGCGTTTGGAGTGAAAGACGAGCGGCTCCTTCAAGCGGTCGAATGCTTCACGGAACCTCAGTGCCGTTTCCAGGTATGCGTAGGCAATCGCCCAATTCCTCTCCATGTGGGCGGGCAGATGCAGCGTCGCATTGGGGAAGCGGTGTGCCATTTCCTCCCGGATCTTGCCGGCCACGCCATTCTCGACCAACCCGGCTCGCACAAAATAGGACCCCGGCGGCAGGATGGCCTCGGTAAGTTTGCCGCCGCGAAGAAGGTCTTTAGCCATCGGCGGCGAGCCCGCCAGATGGACCGGCTCTCCAAAGAGTTTGTCCTGTGACTGGTTCCACGCGAGCTGAAAGGTCGCGCAGTAGACGTAATTCCTGCCGGCAGTGATGGGGCCTTCAAGGTGCGGGAGAACATCGGTCTGGCGAAGTTGCTCGGCGGGAATTGGCTTGGAAGGAGGCAGTGGCTCCGTAGAATCCTGCCGGCAACAAGATACATCTACCAAAAGTGCCAAGGGGACGGCCAGGGCAAGCCATCGAATTCTGCTGGACATCGCGTCAGCCTCGTTTCGGTATTCAAGAAACCGCGAGCTGCAGGGCGGTAGTCTAACGCAATTTTGTAGATCTCGCGACGAAAGAGTGGGGGCAGGACGACGACAATGGCGTTGTGCTGACCGTCGCCTCACATCTTCGGCGGGTGGCAATGCCGCCGGCCGCAATGTTTACGCGGAGCTGTTCACAGGATCAATAACTCATGGGCCGGTCCAGCGGCTTCGGACTTTCGTCGGGCGGCAACGGCGCCACCGGCGCTTCCTCCGCCGGCTTGCCGGCGCTTAACTGCCGAAAGTGATCGCGCCACTTCTGCGCAGCGAGTTGCCGCTTCGGCTGCGGGTCGTCCGGCTTGTAATTGTAACTGAGACCCGCCCTGGTCAGATTCTTCAGATTCCAAAAGGCCAGCACGCGAAAGTCCAGGTCTTTATGATCCAGCAGGTGGACCAGCCGCTCGGCGTCGGCTGGCGGCAATGCCTGCTCCTTCTCGCCCGGCGCGTTGTAACGCCACAGCAATTCGTAAAGGCTCACCCCTTCCTGACCGTGCAGCGTCTCCATCCCCGTGCGAACCTCGGCCGCCGAGCGTGGACTGCGGCGGATGGCCGCCTGGAGTTGGTCGATATAATCCCGCCAGGGCCGCTGCTTCTGCTCGGCGTTGCCCAGGGCCTTGATTATCAAGCGGAAATCGCCCGTGGCCGCCAGGCATCGCACGGCCAGCCAGCGGACCTCCGGCCGGCGGTCCTCGGCCAGCTCCTGCAACGTCAACGCCAGGGACCGCTTGGGCGTCAGTTCCGGTTCCATCGTGGTCGAGGCCCTCGCCTCCAACATGCTGCCCGTGTCCGCGGCAATCCAGTCGGGGAAACGGTCCACGGCCGTCGGCTCCGCGGGCTGGCCGCTGAGCGTCAGCCGCACGGGCGCATTCATCGCCACCGGCTCCGGGGCACGGGTCTCCTGCCAGAGGATCTTTCCCGAGGTGGCAAAGAAATCGGCCACCAGCGGCCCGGCCTCCTTCTCCGGATCGGCTTTGAAGATTGGCGCCCGCACGGCCTGGATCGCCAGGGTGCTCCCGCCGTCGACCAACGTCAGCGTACCCGAACGCTCGCCGACCTGAAGGTGCAACCGCGCCGGCGTTTTCCCCTCGGGCCGGACCACCATCCGCCCGTAATCCACCGCCAGGCCGGACAGCCCCTGCTGGGGATCGACGGGGGGCAGGACCACCATGGTGTTGTCCACCAGTTGCACGCGGATCTCGCCGCCCAGCGAAATGATCGGCCGATAGGTGGGCAGCGACAGAAAACGGTCGCCGGCCATCAGCGGCAAGTCCTTGGAGACCCGTACCCACGAAGACGTCTCGGGGCTGTACTTCACCAGCACCTCCCGCGGGGAAACGAGTTGTCCCACGCGATCCAGTAGGGCTGCCGGAGGCTCGACCGGCGGGAATCCTCCCTTCCTGGCAGCTCCGCCGGCCGGCAGCGGAAGCGGCGCCACGGCGGGACCGCCGGCTATCACGTTCGCACCGGGAAGCGGCGCGGCCTCCGCGCCTGGTCCCGGAGCTTTCGGCGGTGGCGGCAGAGGAGCAGGGGGCGCCTCGGGCGGACCCGGCGCCTTTTCGACTCCTGGACCACCGCTGCCCGGCGTGGCCACGAGATCTCTAGCGCCGGCGGTGCCCGCCGGTTTGGCCGGGGGTGCCGCTGGGGACTCCGCTTTGGCGGCAGTTGCGTCCGCTTTGCCCGCCCGCCCGGCAATCGGCGACGCCGGTTTCTGCGTTGTCTCGGTGGCGGGCGACGCCGTCTTATCGGCTTGCGCGACGGCGGTCAGCATCTTCGCCCCCGCGTGCAATTTGGGCACCGGCTTTTCCGGCGCTGTACCCGTCGGCCCTTGGGCCAGGGGATTCCTTTCCAATCCCCGCCTCCCCAGAGTCCAGCCGAGATGCCTGCCGACCATCAGCCCGGCGATGCCCGCCAGGACCACCACCGCCACCGCCAGCGCCGCCAAACGCGCCCAAAGGTAGCCTTTCGACTTCCTTCCCTGGCGAAGATAATCGGGTACCGCAGGCTTCGCTCGCCGCGAGGGCTCGGTCGCCGCCGGCAGAGCCTCTTCCGCCGGCTCGGCCACCGGCTCGGCCTTAACCGCTTCGGTGGCCGCTTTCACCTGGGCCGCAAGCAACTCCGGCAATTGGTACATCCGCTGCCGGCTCTCCGGATCGACCTCCGCCGGCTCACCCAACACCAGGGCCAGGATCTGGTGGCAAGAGGCCACTTCCGCCAGGTGAATGTCCGACTCCAGGCAGACCTTCTCGAAGTCCGCCACGCGGTCGCTGGCAAGCTGATGATCGAGATACTCGGCCACCGTGTTGGGATCCAGCCCCCCACCCCGCTCGGTCAGATCGGGCGAGCCCAGCCGCAGCCGCCTCATACAGTCGCGGATGCGGTGCATCTGCTCGGTCGCCGGCTTGCTCTCCTCGATCTTCTTGCGGATCTGCTCGGCATCCTCCGCCTCGAGGATGTCGTCCATGTAAGCCAACATGTTGCGAAGCGTCAAACGCATGACCAAACTCCCCAAGTAGGCCCCCCTCGCCAAGCGGGACAGCCGTGGTCCTGCCCGGCAGGCAGGACCTACTACTGCCTGCAAGAAATAGTGCCCCGAAGCTCCCCATTTCGTGCAAAACGGGCCTCAGAAAAGCCGCCGTTGGGTCGGACGCCCCAGCGCTCGGGCGTCGTACCCCGCTTCCAGGAGCCGGTCCACGAACGACTCCGGCCCGTGCGTGCAATAGACCACTTGCGGACTCACGCGACGGACGGCCTCGAACAGTTCATCGTAGTCGGCGTGGTCGGACAGTGGCACGGCATGATCGACGCCCAGGCGGTACTTGGTCCGCGCGTGGACCGCCCAGCCGGTCACGGCAATGCGGACTTCACGTCGTAGCCCCGCCAATCGCGGCGTTCGCGGAGGAACAATCAACGTCTGGCCCGGCTCCAACTGCCCGCGGTAGACCTCGTACGGCCCCAGATCGACGCCCTGCGCCTGGTAGACCTGGCTAATCTCGTCCACCCTCGGATGCTGCACGATGCGGAAGCCTTCGGCCGTCAATAGGCGAGTCACTTCCTGCCCTTTCCCGAGCGTGTAGGCCTCGACGACCGGCGTGGCCCCGCCGTCGAGCGCCGCTCGGATCAGGGCGAAGAGTTCCCGCAAGGCATCCTCGCGGGGAGGAAACCGGTAGCCGGGCTGGCCGAAGGTGCTTTCGATCACCAGGATCTCGGCTTGGGGCAGTTCCGCCCGTTCGGCCGTGGCCGACTCGCCCAGCTTAAAGTCGCCCGTGTAAAGCAGCCGCCGGCCCTGATCTTCGGCCAGCAGCATGGCCGACCCCAAGCAGTGGCCGGCCGGGTAGGTGGTCAGCCGCATACCACCCCACTCGATCGGCTCGCGATAGGGCATCTCTCGCACTCTCCGCCGACCCATCCGGCAGCGGTAGAGTGCAGCGGTCCCCGGTGTACACAGTGCATACTCGTGCCGCGCCATGTGGTCGGCGTGAGCGTGCGAGATGAACGCTCGCGGCTGCCGCCGTGGAAAATCGACGGCCAGGTCGGCCTTCGTCAAACGCAATCCACCATCCCAGACAAACACGCCAGACGCCCACCCCAAATGAAGCCAGCGCAGCCCTATCCGTAACTGTATACGCTCGTCGTGCTTCTGGCGACGCGGGCTGGTAAACTCGGTGGGTTAGACTTTCCCGGCCAAGTTCACGGTAGCCCGTTACCGCGGCGGACGATACAATATACTAAGCCCAATGGGCGGTGTAGCGGTGTTTTCGCTCGACAGGGGGTACTGCGATAACCAAGGAGTTGTAGACATCGTAGAATTGGGATAACGGGGGCGAATTGGATTCGACCGGGCAGTTTGAAGTGGGAGTGGCGTGCCGTGGTTGGTCAGTGGGCCACGATAAAAGCCGACCAAAAACTTTTATTTGCCGAGGACAACCTCGTCTTGGCCGCCTAGCAACGGCGACCCCGGCTGAAGGACTTTGTCGGAGAGACCTGAAAGCCGGCCACAAATCCGACTCGTTCCGGGTCACTGTTGGGAACGCCCGGGACTAAACTCTGTACCTGACTAGCCAATCCAACACCCAGCCGGTTGGGGGTGGAGAAGTGAAGGCTGAAATCATCCGGCTACGCACGTAGAGGCTTCCATGGAAACGTCGCGGGACGCGGGTTCGATCCCCGCCGCCTCCATCTAAAGGCCATTTACGAAAACAGTCGTAAGTGGCCTTTATTATTGGACTTACGTGTCCAATGTTTCTGTCACTAGACCCTGATTTTTCGTCTTTATTGGCTAGAAACGTCGAGTTCTACGGGCCTTAGTGTCTAGTTTCCCCCTTGCGTGTCCCCCCACGTTGCGCAATAATTTCCCGCAGAGGGTAGGCAATTCCTCGCTGGGAGATAGCAGTGGCGAAACTTATGAAACGCCTTCCCTTCATCGTCGCGATGCTGCTAATCGTGAGCGCCGGTCCAGTCCGGGCACTGGAGCCCGCCAATCCGAAAGCCAATGCCAAGGTCCGGGCAATCCTCAGTTACCTGGAACGACTTCCACAGCGGGCCGACAAGCGACTGCTCTCAGGGCAGTTCACCGATGCCGGCCCCGCTGCCAAACTGGCGATGTGCGCGGAAGTCCATGAGAAAACGGGCCACTGGCCGGCGATGATCGGCCTGGACTATGCCGATTTTGCCAAGGGAAGTCTGGAGTACAAGACCGTCAACCGTGTGGCCATCGAGTACGCCCAGCAAGGTGGCCTGGTCACCATTCAGCGCACCTCTACAACCCGGCCAATCCCAAGAGCCGCGGACCGTGGGAGCAGGGCGCGGACCTCAATAAGCTCATCACCCCCGGCAACGAGGCCCATGACCGCTGGATGAAAGAACTGGACACCCTGGCTGCCGGGCTGAAGGAGTTGCAGGACGCCGACGTGGTGGTGCTCTGGCGGCCGTTCCATGAGATGAATGGTGGTTGGTTCTGGTGGGGCGCCAAGGAGCCCGAGACGTTTATCCGGGTCTGGCGGCAGATGTTCGACTACTTCACCAAGACGAAGGGCCTGAATAACCTGTTGTGGGTCTACTCGCCCAACCACGGCGAGAAGACGGCCGCCTACTATGCCGGCGACCACTACGTGGACGTTGTCGGGCTGGACGCCTACACCGATTTCGTCGATCCGCAGCACATTCGCGGCTACGACGCGGTGGCCAAGCTGCCCAAACCGTTCGGCTTCACCGAGTTCGGCCCCCACGGCCCGCACAACCCGCCGGGCGACTACGACTACCGCCGGTTCCTGGACGGGGTGCAGAAGCATTTTCCGAAGACGTCCTTCTTCCTCGCCTGGCATTACAAATGGAGCCTGGGACGGAACCAGAACGCCAAGGAACTCCTGGAACACCCCTGGCTGGTCAACCGCGAGGATCTGCCGGACGCATTCGCAGCGCAGAGGAGGTAAATGGGACGGGCTCGCCCTGCCCATCGGCTGGCAGCGGCTGCCGCCGGGGGTACAATGACCGCCAACGTGGACCGATCCCCGAGGTAGCGGCCCACAACCGTTTCTAGGAGGAGTTGCGCATGAACCAGCAAGGCCAGATTCGACTGTTGATCGCCGACGACCATGAAATGCTCCGCAGCGGCGTAAAGGCCATGCTGGCAGGCACACAGATCAAGGTCATCGGCGAGGTGGTCAGCGGGCAGGCGGCCGTGAAGTACGCCTTGGAGCACGAAGTGGATGTCGTACTCATGGACGTCCGCATGCCCGATGGCGACGGCCTGACAGCCTTGGGCCGCATCCAGCTAGACAAGCCGGATCTGCCCATCCTGATGCTCTCCGCCTTCGATAATCCCGCGCATGTCGCCCGGGCGGTCGCCCTGGGGGCCAGCGGCTTCCTGCTAAAGAGCTGCACCCGGGACGAACTGGTCAAGGCAATCACGAAGGCGGCTACGGGCGAGAGTGTCTTCACCCGCGACGAACTTCGCCGCGTGGCCGGGGCCCTGGCAACGCCACGCATCACGGCCGACATCGACGCTCCTTTGACCCAACGTGAGGCCGAGGTGCTACGGCAAATGGCCAATGGCCTGACGAACAAGGAGGTTGCCCAAGCACTGCACATCAGCTTTGAGACCATCAAGGAGCACTCTCAGCACATCCTCCGCAAGATCGGCGTCGATGATCGAACGCAGGCGGCGGTGTGGGCTGTACGCAAGGGACTGGCCTGAACAAAGTCGCAGCGGCAGGCGGCGCCGTCCGCGGGCAGCTTGCCGGGGCATATTGGGATGAGTCGGGGATTCCGCAACCGTCACGTACTAGCCGACCCAGCCGACTGGAGAACCCCCGCGAAGTTCTACCAGGCAGAACCGTGCAACTGGTAGAGCCTCTGGCATCCGAGGAGACCACCAATGTTCCGAAACCGCCGCCGCCGTCGTACTTCTGTCGTCGTCTTGGGGCTTCTTTCGGGCGCTTTGAGCGGCTTGGCCATCTGTCATGCCGACACGCTGGAGATCGGCAGCCCGGCACCCGATTTCCGCTTGCCCTGCGTGGACGGCAAGACCTACAGCTTGGAGGCATTCCGCGACGCCGAGATCCTGGTGATCGTCTTCACCTGCAACCACTGTCCCACGGCCCAAGCCTACGAGAACCGCATCAAGCAGCTTGTAACGGACTACAAGGCCAGGAAGGTCGCCGTGGTAGTCATCTCGCCCAACGACCCCAAGGCCGTGCGGTTGGACGAACTCGGCTACAGCGACCTGAGCGACGGCTTCGAGGAGATGAAAATTCGCGCCAAGGACCACGGCTTCAACTTCCCCTACCTCTACGACGGCGAGAACCAGAAGGTCTCGCGTGCCTACGGCCCCGTCGCCACGCCGCACGTGTTCGTCTTCGACCGTCAACGGAAGCTCTGCTTCGTGGGCCGGATCGACAACTCCGAGAAGCCCGAGCGAGCCACGTCCCAGGATACCCGCAACGCCATCGAGGCCCTGCTGGTGGGCAAGCCGGTGCCGGTGGAGAAGACCAAGACATTCGGCTGTTCGATCAAGTGGTCCGACAAGCGCGAGTCGGCCACCAGATCGCTGGAGACCTGGGCCAAGGAGGAAGTGGGATTGCAGCTCGTCGACGAGAAGGGCATCCGAGCCCTGGTGAAGAACGACGGCAGGAAGCTCCGCCTGATCAACGTCTGGGCCACCTGGTGCGGCCCCTGCGTGGCGGAACTGCCCGAGTTCGTCACGATGAACCGCATGTACCGGCACCGGGACTTCGAGCTGATCACGATCTCCGCCAACTCGCCCGAGGAAAAGGACGAGGCCCTGGCGGTGTTGAAGGAGAAGCAGGTTTCGGCCAGCAACTACCTGTTCGCGGGCAACGACAAGTATAAGCTCATGGACGCCGTGGATGAGAAGGCATCCGGTCCCGTCCCGCACACCATCCTGGTCGCGCCCGGTGGAAAGGTGCTCTACCGGAAGTCGGGTTCTTGTGAGCCCCTGGCGATCAAGCGGGCCATCGTGGACTACCTGGGGCGGACGTACAAGTGAAGAGGAAATAGTCACCAGAAGGAGGACACTGCCAAGGAGGTCCGTTCGGCCGATCCCACGCTTCACATGCACGTGGCGACTCGCTCCCCCAGCGATCTTCGGCGATCAGCGATCTCAATGCGGCTCCGAAGCTCCTTCAGATATGACCTTCGAGAGAATACCATGCAAACCAGTCGCGCCAGGTCTGTAGCGGGAGCGTTTGTCGCTATCTTACTGTTGTGCTTGACCGCCGAGTCGGCCCCACCGGAAAGGAAGGCGGCGACACCACCGAAGTCGGGCAGCCCGTTCGTCTCGCCCGAGATCCACACGGACGGCAAAATCACCTTCCGGCTTCGTGCTCCGAAGGCGGAGAAGGTCTCCGTGATCTGCGAAGCGGTCGGCAAACAGCCGATGGCCAAGGACGCCGACGGCATCTGGAGCGTAACCGTGGGGCCGGTCCCTCCCGGCATCTACGACTGCCAGTTCGACGTGGACGGCCTGCGAATCACCGATCCGGCGAGTCCGAACGTCTTCGGCAACCGCCAGGGCTCCCGGGGATACGTCGAGGTGCCCGGGCCAACAGGGCATCCTCGCGGCGACGAGTGGCGCGACGTGCCGCATGGGACGGTCACCATCCATTGGTACACCTCGAAGGTAACGGGCGCTCGCCGCCGAGTCCATGTCTATGCGCCGCCGGGCTACCAGCAGGAGACCTCCAAGCGGTATCCGGTGCTGTACTTGCTGCACGGTTCCGGCGACAACGACTCGCATTGGACACTGCTTGGCCGGGCGAACGTGATCGCCGACAACTTGTTAGCCGATGGGCGGTCCGTGCCGATGCTCATTGTCATGCCCGATGGCCATGTCGCAGATCGCTCCCGCGAACGGGAAGAGGGCAGCCGGAATCGCGGACGGGGACTTTTCGAGAAAGACCTGCTGGGGAGCGTGTTGCCGCTGGTCGAGGCGAATTACCGCGTCCTGGCCGATGCGCAGCACCGGGGGATCGTCGGCCTGTCGATGGGCGGCGGTCAGTCGATCAGCGTCGGCTTGGGACATCTCGATCAGTTCGCCTGGGTCGGGGCGTTCAGTGCCGCCGTGTCAAGCAATGATCCGGCTCTCGCCGCACTGCGCAGTGACCCCGTCGCGGCCAATCAGAAGCTGAAGCTCCTCTGGATCGCCATCGGCAAGGATGACTTTCTGCTGTCGAGGAACCGGGACTTCGTGAAGGCACTCGACGAGCTGAAGATCCGCCACACCTCCCAGGAAACGGCAGGGACGCACGCTTGGGGCGTTTGGCGAGGTTATCTTGCCGAGTTCCTGCCGCTGTTATTTCGTTGAAGAAGAGCATTGCCATCGTCGGAGGAATCCCTATGCCTACCATGAACCGGCAGATCATTCTGGCGGCCCGGCCAGAGGGCTTGCCCAAGCCGTCCGACTTCCGGCTTGTCGAGGTGCCGGTTTCGGAACTCACCGAAGGGCAGTTCCTGGTGAAGTCGAATTACTTGTCGGTAGACCCCTACATGCGTGGCCGGATCAGCGAGGCCAAGAGCTACGCCGAGCCGGTCCAGATCGGCCAGGTCATGGTAGGCGGGACGGTGGGCACCGTGGTCCAGTCGCGGCACCCAGGCTTTCGACCCGGCGAGGTCGTCGTGGGCTATTGGGGCTGGCAGGAGTACGCCAGCTCGGACGGCCAAGGCATGGACAGGTTCGATACCTCACTGGGCCCCATGTCCACCGCCTTGGGTGTACTGGGAATGCCAGGCATGACTGCCTACTTTGGCTTGCTGGAGATCGGCAGGCCGAAAGCGGGCGAGGCGGTGTTCGTCTCCGGCGCCGCCGGGGCCGTGGGATCCTTGGTGGGCCAGATCGCCAAGATCAAAGGCTGCCGGGTGGTCGGCTCGGCCGGATCGCAGCAGAAGGTGGACTACCTCACCGGCGAGTTGGGCTTCGACGCGGCCTTCAACTACAAGGATGTTAAGGACTACGCCGCCAAGCTCCAGGAGGTCTGCCCCAACGGGATCGACGTCTACTTCGACAACGTGGGCGGCCCGCTGACCGACGCCGTGTTCACCCAGATCAACGTGGGGGCACGGATCGTCATCTGCGGCCAGATCGATCAGTACAACGCCACCCGACCACCTCGTGGGCCGAGGGTGCTTTGGCACTTGATCGTCAAACAGGCCCGCGCCGAAGGCTTTCTGGTGTTTCGGTTTTCCAGCCGTTTCCCCGAGGGTCAGCGACAGATGGCTCAGTGGATCAAGGAGGGCAAGGTAAAATATCGGGAGACTATCGTGGACGGCCTGGAACGCGCTCCCGAGGCGTTCATCGGCCTGTTCCACGGCCAGAATGTCGGCAAGCAGTTGGTGCGGGTGGCAAGAGAGTGAGCAAACCATGGCGATTCACGGTAAGGTAGCCTTGGTCACCGGCGGCAGCCGGGGGATCGGTAGCGAAGGTCCGGGAGCCCGACGAACATCGCACTCCCGTCAGCCCCTCTGTGTGAGGGTTCCGGTGACTCAATTTCGGTGAGTGAGTTGATCCTCGCTTACTGGCGGTTCGGCAAGTCCCATCATATTAAGGACGGCAAACCCAGGTCGTTGTGGCTCGAAGCCAGCCCTAGCTGGATTCTTGCGGCGAACTACGCCATAATGGGGGACGTCCAGCTCTTGCGGGGAAGACTATGGCCGTCGCCCTCGAACAGTTCGTCAAGTACCTTACCGATTCTGGCGTCATTGCCCCCGGCAAGCTGGAAAACTTTGTCCCGCCCAAGGCCTCGCCCAAGGATGCCCAGGAGCTTGCCCGGCAACTCGTCCAGAGTAAGCAGTTGACGAAGTTCCAGGCCCAGGAGATTTATTCGGGCCGGGCGAAGTCGCTGATCCTGGGCAACTACACCATCCTCGACAAGATCGGGGCTGGCGGCATGGGGCAGGTCTTCAAGGCCGAGCATCGCCGCATGAAGCGCATCGTGGCGATCAAGATGCTGCCCAAGGCGGTGATGAAGGATGCGGCGGTAGTGGCTCGTTTTCAACGAGAGGTCGAAGCCGCAGCCAAGCTCAGCCATGCGAACATCGTCGCCGCCTACGATGCCGATGAAGCCAATGGCGTCCACTTCCTGGTGATGGAATACGTCGAGGGGAGCGACCTCTCGGCCCTGGTCAAGAAGCACGGCCCGCTCTCCGTCACCAAGAGCGTCAACTACATCCTGCAAGCGGCCCGGGGCCTGGAGTATGCCCACAAGAACCATGTCATCCACCGAGACATCAAACCGGCCAATCTGCTACTCAATTCCGAAGGCACAGTCAAGATCCTGGACATGGGCCTGGCCCGAATTGAAGCGGGCGGCAATGCGCCCGCTCAGGCCGAGCTGACCGGCACCGGGGCGGTGATGGGTACGGTCGATTACATGGCCCCGGAGCAGGCGCTGAGCACCAAGCACGCCGACGCCAGGGCCGACATTTATAGCTTGGGCTGCACGCTCTACTACCTGCTCACCGGCAAAGCCGCCTACGACGGCGAAACGCTGATGGCAAAGCTCCTGGCCCATCGGGAAGCGCCGATCCCTTCCCTGGGAGCCGACGTGCCTCAAGAAGTTCAGGCCGTCTTCGAGAAGATGGTTGCCAAGACGGTCGAGGGCCGCTACCAGACGATGAGCGAGGTCGTGGCCACTCTCGATGCGTGCAGCCCCGGCCAGCAAGCGTCCCTCAGCATTCAGCAGCCGGTCGATACGGAACTGGACGCTGACGTATTGACGTTCCTCAGAGACATCCCGGTTCACCTAGCGTCCAAGCCTGTCGCGTCCAAGCCCGTCAAACCACCGGCTCCGTCCAAGGCCGGCAAGGATTATAGGAAGTTCATCCTGGCTGCTGTCGGCGGGGACTATAAGAAGCACATGCTGGTCGCCGGTGGCGGGGCGGTTCTGGGCCTGGTGATTTTGGCCGCCGTCATGGTCAAGATGCAGAGCAAAGACGGCACGCTGGTCGTCGAGGTCAACCAACCCGATACGAGCGTGCAGGTGTTGGATGCCGAGGGGAAGGTCGAGATCAGTCAACCCGGCCAAAAAGGGACGATCTCGATCTCGGTCGATCCGGGTAAGCACCGGCTGAAGGTGGAGAAAGACGGGTTCCAGTTCTTCACTCAGGACTTCGTGATGGAATCCGGCGGCAAGCAGTCGATTCGTGCGGTGTTGGAGCCGATATCCGAGAAGGCGGCCCCGAAAGACCCCGCCTTCGAGAAATGGATGAAGGAGGTTGCCGCCCTGCCCGCCGAGAAGCAGGTGGACGCCGTCGTCAAGAGATTGCGGCAGCTCAATCCGGGCTTCGCCGAGAGCCCGTGGTACAACATCGAGGACGGCGTGGTGACGGAGCTGCGCTTCGCGGCGGACAAGGTGACCGATATTTCGCCGGTGCGGGCGCTAGAAGGATTGCACATTTTCAGTTGCAACGGCAGCGGCCCGAGCACGGGTAAGCTGTCCGACCTGTCGCCGTTGGCGGGACTGCCACTGGCGCACCTGGCTTGCAGTCAGTCGCGCGTCTCCGACCTGTCGCCGCTGGCGGGGATGCCTTTGACGGAGTTGTGTTGCGACCACACGCTGGTGTCCGACCTGACACCCCTGAAGGGGATGCACCTGGCTTTGGTCTGGTTCACGCCCACGAAGATCACCGATGGGATCGACGCCATTCGCCGAATGAAGAGCCTCAAGACCATTGGACTTAGCGGGGAAGACAAGGACCAGTTTTCGCCCGACGAGTTCTGGAAGAAGTACGACGCCGGGGAGCTTGGCAAGCCGATCACCACCTTCCGCGACCCGGCCTTCCAGCGATGGGCGAAGGAGGTTGCCGCCCTGCCTGCCCAGAAGCAGGTTGAGGCCGTCGCCAAGAAATTGCAGGAGCTGAATCCGGGCTTCAATGGGAAGGTCACAGATGGTGGTTATGGACACGGCACGCCCAGGGTCGAGAACGGTGTGGTGACGGAGTTTGGGTTTAGCACGGACAACGTGGCGGACATTTCGCCGGTGCGGGCGCTCGAAGGATTGAGGTCTCTAGGTTGTATTCATGGTGTCAGAGGCAAGTTTTTCGACCTTTCGCCGCTGAAAGGGATGCCCCTGACGAACCTCTGTTGCCACAACACCAAGGTATCCGACCTGTCGCCGCTAAAAGGGATGCCCCTGACGAACCTGAACATCTCCAGCTCACCGGTTTCGGACTTGTCGCCACTGAAAGGGACGCCTCTGACATCCCTGACCTGCTCCGACACGCCGGTATCCGACCTAACACCGCTGAACGGGATGCCTCTCACGAAGCTGTGTTGCGCCCGCACGCGGGTATCCGACCTGTCGCCGCTGAAAGGAATGCAACTGACGTTCCTGGAGTGCGATGGCACGCAGGTATCCGACTTGTCGCCGCTGAAAGGGATGCCGCTGACGGAACTGCGATGCGCAGTCACGCATGTATGCGACCTGTCGCCGCTGAAAGGGATGCCGCTGACCAGGTTGGTGTGCTACGGTACGAGGGTATGCGGCCTTTCGCCGCTCAAAGGAATGCAACTGACGATCCTGGTTTGCTGGGGAACGCCGGTATCCGACCTGTCGCCGCTTGAAGGGATGAAGCTGACTGAGATTTATTTCACCCCCAAGAACATCACGAAAGGGATAGACCTAGTCCGCCGGATGAAAAGCCTCAAGACCATCGGACCTACCTGGGAGAACCATTTTCCGCCCGATGTGTTCTGGAAGAAGTGCGACGCCGGGGAGTTCGGCAAGCCGGGTTCCGCAGTTGCCCCTTCGGATCGCAAGCCGATCACCACCTTCAAGGACCCGGCCTTCCAGCGATGGATAAAGGAGGTTGCCGCCCTGCCCGCCGAGAAGCAGGTGGAAGCTGTCGTCAAGAAATTGAAGGAACTCAATCGGGGCTTCGATGGCAAGGTCACGGGTGGCAATGGAACAGGCACTCCCAAGATCGAGAATGGCGTAGTGACGGAGTTTCGATTTTGCACGGACAACGTGACGGACATTTCGCCGGTGCGGGCACTGGCGGGATTGAAGAGTTTAGCGTGTGCGGGCAGCGGACCAGACAAAGGTAAGCTGGCGGATCTGTCACCGCTCGAAGGGACGCCGCTGTCGTCGCTAAGAGTGTACTGCACCCAAGTTTCCAACCTCTCGCCGCTACGAGGGATGCCGCTGACGACTCTGCATTGCAACGGCACGCCGGTTTCCGACCTGTCGCCGCTGAAAGGGATGCCTTTGACAGACCTGACCTGCTTCGCCACACACGTTACCGACTTGTCGCCACTGCAAGGGATGCCTTTGACGTTCCTGCACTGTGCATGGACATCGGTATCGAACCTAACGCCGCTCAAAGGGATGCCTCTGACGGATTTGGCGATCGACCACACACCAGTTTCCAACCTGTCGCCAGTTCAAGGAATGGCTCTGGCGCTGTTGCGTTGCGACCAAACGCACGTCAGCGATCTGTCGCCGCTTGAGGGAATGAACTTGAAGTGGGTTTGGCTCACGCCCAAGAATGTCACCAAGGGGATGAACGTAATTCGCCAGATGAAAAGCCTCAAGACCATCGGACTTATCTGGGAAGACAAGGAGCAGTTCCCGCCTGACTGAGTTCTGGAAGAAGTACGACGCCGGGGAGTTCAACAAGTAGATTCTGTTCCGTTGCGGGAGATACCCTATGCCGGTTGCACTGCCTGAAATCCGCGTTGGCCAGGCACTTCGATACGAAGCCCTGACCGTTTTCCCCTTGTTCACCAGCCAGGCCAGCGGCTTGGAATACCTCGTGTCCGACGAAGCCCTGGAAGGCGGTTCGGTGGCGGTGGAAGAAGTGAGCGAAGCCGGATCGGTGCCCACCTTGACCGTCGATAACCGCGGCGACACGCTGGTTCTTTTCATCGAAGGGGAGGAACTTCGCGGGGCAAGGCAGAATCGAGTCTTGAACACCAGCGTGCTGGCCGCCGCCAAGAAGAAGACCACGATTCCGGTTTCCTGCGTGGAACGCGGGCGGTGGGACTACAAGACCCGCAATTTCGGAGCGAGCGGAACCCGTTCCTCCACCAGCATCTTGTTTGCAATCAAGTCGTCCGTGGCCAAGTCTCTCAAGGAAGACCGGGGGCACCGTTCGGACCAGGGAGAGGTCTGGGCGGAAGTTGACCGTGTTCAGAGTGCTCTGGGGACTGCTTCTCCCACCAGCGCACTGAGCGATACGTATGACTCATACCGGCAGCGGATCTCGGAGTTCCAAGAGAAACTTCCCTACGTGGAAGGTGCCGCGGGGCTAGCGGTTGCCATCGGCGAGAAGATCGTCGCCCTCGACCTGTTCGACAAGCCGGCTACCTGCCGGAAGGTCTGGAACCGGCTGCTTTCCGGCCTGGTGCTGGATGCCCTGGAAGCCCAACCCAGCGATGCGCGGGTTGAGGTTAGCCAGGTTGAACGGTTGCTGGCTACCGTAAGCAGCCTGCCGTGGGAAAAGGCGGACTCAGTTGGCGAAGGGGAGGAATACCGGGCCTCTACTGACGGCCTGTTGGCCTCGGCCCTGGTCTACCAAGGTGCGCCAGTTCATGCCAGCGCCGTGGCCGAGCGGAATTGGTTGACCGGCGAGTGGTAGTGTTTATGCGTGGGGTGAAGCCCATCGAGTTCCGCTCTCGCCAGGCCAGGTACGGGAACGCATCTGCATCTACGCCGCTCTGGGGCGATCTTTGGAACTGCACGAGGATCCGGTCGCGGCGCCCAGTCCGTCGCGGCCGGCCGCGCCGCTGCCGCAGTGGGCGAGGATCAACGGCTCGCCGGAATCCTGCCGACCGACTCTCCGGCGCTGAGCACCGTGATCTTGGCTCGCAGCGAGGGACCGGGCGCCGCCTCGCAACGGAATTTCATCGGGTTGTTGCCGGCCGCCAGGACGGGCGTCGGCGCGGACAGGTGGACCTCCTGGATCAGTTTGCCGCGCTCCTCGAATACTTTGCAGTCCGCAGCGGACGCGAACTCCAGCGAGCAACCGCTCTCCAAGGCAGCCGGGAAAACGATCTCGGTCCCGCCGATCGTGACGGACGGGTTCTTGAGCCGGGTTTTCATCGTCCGCAGGGCCTTGATCGGTCCCAGACAGCACGTTGCCTCGCCGCCCGGCGGCACGCGGTTGAACCAGAGATTCAGTGCGCTGACGTGGTCGTGAATGATGGGCGAACGATACACGGCCGATACGTCCTGATAAGGCCAGGCGTAGTCGGCATACTGGTCGGCGTCGCGCTCCCGCGAGAGGAGCTCGAAATAGCGCCAGCCCTGGAAGTCGACCTTGACGTAGTGCTCGTCGAAGGTGGGCCAGAACTGCGTCGGATTGGTCAACTGGAGGTTCAGCAGCTCGCCTCGGCCGTCGCCGTGGATCCAGACGCCCAGCGCGTCGAACGGGTGGAGATCCAACGGCGGGTTGAAGACTTTCGACGCCCGGGACCAGGCGCCTTGCGGCGTCTTCCGCGTGCTGGCGGCCGAGTAACGCCCGCCGGGTTTGCCCGACTTCGACGGCTCGGCGGTTGCCTTGAAAGTTTGGGTCACGCCGTCGGCAGCCTCTTGGGCGACGAACTCGCCCGGCGTGGCGAAGTCGGCCAGCACCTGGCCGCCGGGTCCGTCGTAAGGCTCGACCGAATAGAGCGCGTCGATCCTCAGCTTGAGTGGTTGGGCCGCATAACGGTTGCCTACGGTCCACGAGTCGCTGCCGTCGGCCAGCCCGGTAACCTTGTGGGCCAGGTAGTCGATCGCCGTGAAATCCGCCGAGCCGTCGGCGGACTGGACGAGGTGGAAGTCGGCCTGCTCCGTCTGGAGCTTCTCCCGAAGCGCCGCCGGGCACCGGCCGGTCAGTCTCAATCGTTCGTAACGGCCCAGCATGGCCAGGTACTCATTCTGTCGCGCGTTGGCTGGCTCGCCACCCGGCGAAACTCCCTCGAACGAGGTCGGAGTGTCGTAGGCCAAGGCCTTGCAACAGAGATACTCAAACTCGTCGGGCGTTTCCGCCGGATGATCGCGCTCGGGTCCCAAGATGACCCACCAGCCGAGCTGTCCGGGCAGAAGCGCCGTCCGGCGAAAATCCGCGTTGGCCCGGCAGTGCGCGTCGACGAATCGCTTGAGCCCCCAGTTGGGATAATCCCAAGCACCGAAACGGGAATGAAAGGCCCACTCGTAATGGCCCCAGGCGCTGGCCTCCACCAGGGCGTCGCGACGGAGCTTCTCGAAGATCGCCTCGCGCATTCTTGCCATGCCGTACCAGCCGCCCGCCATCCCCTCGGAACCGTCCTGGTAGATCATGTCGAATCCGCACGTATTGAACACGTTGGCGATCGCCGCGGCCAGGTCGTCGACCAGCGTCGAGTCTTCGTCAGGCTGGAACGTCTGGTAGCGGACGAAAAGATGATGGACCAGGGTCCCGCGGTCGTACGGCAGAACCTTCGTGCCGAAGGCGCCCCGATGGCAGCCGCTGAAGCCGTAGGGCGGCGTCCGGGCGATCGCGTCGTACTGGATCAGCTCGTCGCCGACCTGGAGAACATTTCCGCGGCTGCCGTAGGCCCAGATCGTATCCAGGTCCCCCGGCTTCTCCGTGATTCGCAGGACGGTGGATCTTCCGTCGATGGGTGCGGCGAGCGTGAAGGTTGCGTCCTTGGCCAGGCGCGGATCGGGGACCGGAGAGGCCCAGGGATCGCTGGGCAGGATGGCGCCGGTCAGCGTGTGCATGCCCGCCTTCAGGCCGGCGGCGTGGATCTTGTCGACCGCGGCCTTCAGCCCGTCCAGGCCGTGGGGAAAGGCGTCCTTGCGGGGAAAGTAGTGTCCGAGCGTTTGCTCCCAGCCGATGAAATGGATCTGCTGGATGCCGCCGAGTTTGGCCAGGGCGATCCAATCGTCGACATTCTTCTCCGACACGTCGGCGAAGAGGTACGAGCCGCGATTCGGCTGGGCGTCCAGGGCCCAGGGGCCGCCCAGCGGCGACCGGGTGGCCCCTTCGTCTTCGAGCATTTCCTTGAGCACTTGCCGGATCTCGGCGACGGGGCCCGCGGCCAGGCCGACCTTGGCGCCGGCCAAACCATGCCGTCGCGACGCGGTTGCCGAGAACCGGGCCGGCTTGCCGCCCACCGTGCCCTGCGCCTGAAGGTTCAATGCCCGCAGGGCGAAGGCAAACTCGGCATCCGAGGCGACGCCCGACATCGCGTTGGCCTGATCGGTCTTCAGAACCAGGTTCAGCAGCGAAACTTCCTCGACCGCTGGGCCATCGACCGACTGGATTTCGAAGCACAAGTACCGCTTGGCGCAGCGCACTCTTACGGTCATCGCGGCATGGGCCTCGGCGAACTCGGCCACCAGCGTGCCTTCGCCGGCGACCTTGCCGTCCGTAAAGCGGCAGGTCGTGGGCGAGTAACTCGTCCCGCCCTTGTTCAACGTCACGATGGCCTGTTGTCCGGGCCCGGCGAGATATTCCTTGCCGGGGCCCTTGGCAAGAAGGCTCAGGTTCTTGCCCTCGGCGCTGAGCGTGTACTCGATCGAATCGTTCTTGAGCACGATCTTGGCGGCCGCCGCGGCACGGACGGCCTGCCCGGCCAGAACCAGAAGAATCGCTGCGGCACAGGTCGACGTTGGAACCCGGGTCTTGGCAAGCATCGGTTTCTCCTCCCACGCGAAAGCTACTGCATTTCCCTTGCTACGAGTGACTGCCGCTCGACCCAATCCTCCACCCGGAGCCGCGTGGGCACGTGCATCAGGAGTATCAGCAGGAACGCCACGGCCAGGGCCAGCGTCCAGGGCGAACGCTCCAGCATGTGCATGACCAGCAGCAGGAAGGTGGTCCCCTCCAGCATCGCGGCCTTGATGATGAGGGTCGTCTGATACACGCCAAACAGGTCCTTCCAGTCGGGCTCCTTGGGCTCTCGCCGGGCAAGCTGCCGTAGCATCTGCGCAGTGATTACGCCGGGCACGATGATCCGCGCCGCCAGGAGGCTGAAGGCCACGACCAGGGCGACACAGGTCATGGGCTTGCCCAGTCCCAAGTCCCAACTGCCGAGTCTGCCAGGCACAATGAGTACCACGATCAGCAGGAAGAACAGGCATCCGGCCACCAGGGCCGCCACGATTATCTGCGAGGCCAAGACCATCTTACGCCGCTGGGGGTCTGCTTGAGGGTCGGGCATGGCATCCGGCTCCAGGAGAAAGGATGGTGCGTAAAGGCCAACAGGCCCTATTAGCCTAAGCTCGGCGGGGCTCCACGGGAAGCCGCGATCCAAAACCGGTTTTCCCGAAACCTTCACGGACCGAAGGCGGTCAGCACCAGTGGGGCACGTTATCCGATCTGTCGCCGCTTGAAGGGATGAATTTGACGGCAATTGGTTTCACCAGATTACTTCCCGGGCATTATTATCCCCACAAACAATCGGCCGTCAGTTTCCCAAGGGTCGCCGCCGCCGTTCCTGCCTTTCCGAACCTTGTGGAAATCGTTCACAGCGTAGGTTTCGGACAGGTCGCCGGTCTTTTCCAGACATTGGAAGAGATAGTCTCGCTCTACGTCAACCGCGGGCGCAGTAACGTGCGTGACCTGGCCCGTGGTGCGGCTGAGGCCGACTCGCTCGTCGTAGACGGCGGAGCCGACCCACACGGGCCGGCCGTCGGCGGCGGCCTTTTCGGCCCGCCAGAAGCGGACGTGGTGTCGCTTGCGCGGATTGTCGCCCACCGACTGCTCGAAAGCCAGGTCCTCCTTGCGTCCCCAGACGTAGAGATTGCTGACCGGCGCCCGGTTGTCCGGCCGCTTGAGCACTGTGTCGGCAGCGATCGCCATATCGCTGCGAAGCCCGAGTGGGTCGGCAGGATACCACTTGGCGGCCGCCATGATGGTCTTGACCTCGGTTTCCGTGCCGATCAGGGCCACGTTGAGCGGGTCGCCGGGGATGCCGGTCCTGGTGTGCGTGATGCCGGGAACGTCCTCCATCGCGGGGTGACGGCGCGTGTAGCGCATCCAGCCAGCCGGCACGAGAGCGTAGGCCATCAGCAGATACAACCCAAGGACGCCGGCCATGAGCACCAACAGGCACTTCCGGCCCGAATATCGCTTCGGCGGCGGCTCGGGCTGCGAGTTTTCCATCGATGCGTGATCCCTTGCGAGCCGCCCGCCATGAAGGTCATTTCGGTCAGTCGCCGGTGGTGTGTCTCTGCGCCTCTTCCATCTTCTTCGCCAGCTCCGCTTTCAGGGCATCGAGGTTGAAACTCGCGCCTCTCTGCATGGGCGGATATTCAAGGGCCGTCTGGGCCAGCTTGCCCACCTGCTGTTGGACGAACACGAAGCGCCAGAATTCGTAGAGGAACCAGTCGAAGTATTTCACGGACCCGCTCTTGACCCCGTCTGCCGGCCAGCCCGCGCGCTCGAAGGGATCCAGGCGAAGGTTGGTCAAAGCGGGCACGTCGGGGTGTCCCTTGACACCCAGCCAGCCGCCGGGCTGGTCAATGAACCGATACTTGAAGTCGTCGATGCGCACCGCGCCGAGGGTGCTTTCCGCGAAGTAGAAAAGTTCGTGACGCGCGGACTTCCCCTTGCCGGTGATGGCGTCCATCTGGTTGTAGCCGTCCAGATGGTTCCTGTAAGTCCGCCCGCCGAGCTTCACGCCTTTGAGCAATTGCTTGGTGACGTTCGGGTTGCCGGCAGCGGCGAGGAACGTGGGGAACCAGTCCAGACCGGAGAAGATGCCGTTCTGAACCGCGTCCGCCGGGACGCGGCCGGGCCAGCGCAGGATGCACGGCACGCGGAAACCGCCCTCCATGACCGTCCCTTTGCACTGTGCGAACGGCGTCAGTCCGCCGTCAGGCCAGGTGAAGGTTTCGGTGCCGTTGTCCGAGGTGAACACGACGATGGTGTTGTCATCAAGGCCGTTGTCCTTGAGATACTGCATCACCGAACCGACGATGTCGTCGAGCTGCGCCATGCCGGCTTCCTGAATGGTCCAGCCATTCTCGGAGTTGCGCATCGCCTCATACTTCGGGGAGAGGTGCGTCGTGACGTGCATGCGCGTCGGGTTGAGCCAGACGAAGAACGGCTTGTTGTCCGCCTTGGCCTTGTCCATGAACTTGAGCGTGTAATCGAGTATTTCGTCGTCCACCGTTTCCATCCGTTTCGGATAGAGGGTGCCAGCGTCCTTGATCTTCTGCTTGCCGACCTTGCCCCAGCGCGGCATCTCGGTGGCGTCATCCGTGTCGGTCGCCCAGGAATGAACCATGTTGCGCGGGCCGACGACGCCCAACAACTTCTGCGGGTAGGCGGGGTGCGCGGGGTCCTCCATCGCGTCGAGGTGATAGAGATAACCGAAGAACTCGTCGAACCCGTGGACGGTGGGCAGGAACTCATTGAGATCGCCGAGGTGGTTCTTGCCGAACTGGCCCGTGGCGTAACCCAGAGGCTCAAGCGCGGTGGCAATCGTGCATGCTTCCGCCGGTATGCCGATCTTGGCCCCGGCCTGGCCGACCGTGGTCATGCCCGTGCGGATGGGCAGTTCACCGGTGATGAAGTTGGCCCGGCCCGCCGTGCAACTCGCCTCGGCGTAATAGTCGGTAAACAACATGCCCTCCTTGGCGAGCTTGTCCAGATGCGGGGTTCGGCCGGCCATCATGCCGCGATGGTAGGCGCCGATGTTCCAGATGCCGACGTTGTCGCCCATGATGACGACGATGTTCGGTTTCTTTCCGCCGGTGGCCGGTTCGCTCGCCGGCGCCGCTTCATCGGCCTGGGCCAGCAGAGTCTTGGCGGCAGCGGCGGAAGGGGCTGACCTGGTGGCCGCCGGTTCGGCTGCGGTTGCAGCTTTCTGGCTTGCGGTTGTCTTCTGGCCGTTGTCGCCCGAAGCGGCCGGGCGCGTCGAACAGGCAATAATGCCGCCAATCATCGCCAAGGCGACGCTGGCAACCAACATGCTGCTCAGTCTCGGCATAAGATCGTCCTTTCGTTGGGAGAATCGAAACTTGCGTTACTCGCTCGCCTTGTTGTTGCGCTGTGCCGCTTCGAGCTTCTTGATGTCCTCGGGCGACAACTGCGGACGGTCAATCTTCAGCGTCAGCTTGTTGAGCTTGCCGGTGAAGGTGAACGGCACTTGATAATCCTTGTCGTCCACCGGCGTCCCGGTGTCGGAGCCGATGTCGAAGGTTTCGTCCCACTGCAGGATGAGCGGGAGCGTGTGCTCCATCTTCTGGTTGGCGACTTGCTTGCCGTCCACCTTGAGCACGCCGGTACCGCCCCGGCCGATGCCGCTCATATTGTTGAAGGCCAGCGTGGCGGCGCCGAGGCCGTCATACTTGAAGTCGAACTCCACGGCGTGCTTGCCGGGTGCGAGCGCCTCCGGGCCTTCCCAGCGAACGCGCTTGAGGTCCGCCAGGTTCCAGAGGAAGACGGGTTTGCCCTTGAGCAGGTAGAACCCGTAGCCGGCAAACCGTCCGCCGGAAGTCAAGATCATGCCCTCGGCGCCGCCTTCGGGAACCTCGATGTCCGCCGTGACGGTATAGGAGGTGTTCAGCAGCAGCGGCGAGTCGCCCTGCGGAATGCCGGTGATGGGCCGGGTATAGACGAACGTCGAGCGGCCCGCCGTGATGTTGGGCCGCGGCGCCACCAAGCGCGTCGCCACCGAGGCATCCAAGGGCAGCACTTCGTATTTGCGGGCTTCCTTCCAGAACAAGTCCTGCAACGCTCTCAGCTTCTTCGGGTGGGCGGCGGCGAGATCATCGTTCTGCGTCCAGTCCTTCGTCAGGTCGTAGAGCTCCCACTTGTAGGCGGTGGCCGGATCTTGCACCACCGGACCGCTGACGTCCCACGGCGAACGAATCGGCGTGGTGCAGGCATACCATCCCTCGTGATAGATCCCGCGAACGCCCATCATCTCGAAATACTGCGTCTTGTGGGTCGTGGGCTTGTCGGCGCCGGCCTTGTCGAAGGTGTACATCATGCTCACGCCTTCGAGAGGTTTCTGCCTTATGCCGTTGACCTCTTCCGGCGGGCGGATGCCGGCGGCTTCGAGGATCGTCGGAACGACGTCGACGACGTGGTGAAACTGGTTGCGGATGCCGCCGACGTCCTTGATGCGGCCGGGCCAACAGATGCACATGCCCTGCCGGGTCCCGCCAAAATGCGAGGCGATTTGCTTGGTCCACTTGTACGGCGTGTCGAACGCCCACGTCCAGGGAACGGCCATGTGGTTGTAGGTCCGGTCGCTGCCCCAGGCGTCGTAGAACAGTTTCAACTGCGCCTCCACGGGAACCTGGAGGCCGTTGAACATGGCGACCTCGTTCGGCGTGCCGACCAGCGTGCCCTCGGCGCTGGAGCCGTTGTCGCCGCTGATGTAGATGATCAACGTGTTGTCGAGCTTGCCCATGTCTTCCACGGCTTGTATCACGCGGCCGATCTCGTGGTCGGTGTAAGCCAGGTAGGCGGCGTAGACGTCCACTTGCCGGATGAACAGCTTCTTTTCGTCGGGCTTGAGCGAGTCCCACTCGGGCAGCAGGTCCTTGGGCCACGGGGTCAGCTTCGCGTCCGGCGGAATGACGCCGAGCCGCTTCTGGTTGGCGAAAATCTCCTCGCGCAGGGCGTTCCAGCCTTTGTCGAAGAGGTGCATCCGGCTGATCTTCTTGATCCACTGCGGCGTGGCATGGTGCGGCGCGTGGGTGCCGCCGGGGACGTAGTAACAGAAGAACGGCTTGCTCGGGTCGATCTGATTGACCTCGTCGAGCCGATCGATGGCATCGTCGGCCATCGCCGTCGTAAGGTTCCACCCCGGCTTGCCGACGTAGGGATAAATGGGCGTGGTGTTGCGGAACAGGTTCGGCTGCCACTGGCTGGTGTCGCCGCCGACGAAGCCGTAGAAATACTCGAATCCCATGCCGAAGGGCCATTGGTCGAACGGCCCGGCCTGGCTGGCGGTGTAGGTCGGCGTGTTGTGGTCCTTGCCGAACCACGAGGTGCTGTAACCGTTGTCCCGCAGAATCGTGCCGATCGTCGTCACGTTTTTGGGGATAATGCTGTTGTAGCCTGGAAAGCCCGTGGACTGCTCCGAGACCACGCCGAAGCCCACCGAGTGGTGGTTGCGGCCCGTGATCAGGGCCGCGCGCGTGGGCGAGCAGAGGGCCGTGGAGTGGAAACAGGTGTAACGGAGTCCCGCCTTGGCGATGCGATCCAACGCCGGCGTGGGGACGACGCCCCCGAAGGTGCTCGGGCGCCGAACCCCACATCGTCGGTCATGATCAACAGCACGTTGGGCGCACCCTTGGGCGGCACCACGCGCGGCGCCCACCAGGGCTTCGACTCCGCGGCGTTCTCCCTGATCACGCCGCCGAACTTGGGATCGGGCGCCGGGAGTCGTTTCCCGTCAATGGTCGTCGTGGCGTCGGGAGCCCCCGGCTGACCGTAGGTTTGCGGAGCCGAAGCCCCAGACGCCTTGGCCGGGTTGCTTTCCGCCGGGACTCGCCGCGCACCGCGAAAAACTTGGGCAGAACTTGCCGACGCAATGCCCAGCAGCGTCGCTGCCGCGATTACGACCACAAGCGACTTGTGGTTACAGGGAATCCTACGAACCTTGTTCCTGGCGTTCATCGGTGCCTGTCCTTTCAGGAGTGCTTTGATGGGCGCTGCCCACCCCGCGTGGTCCGGCGGTGGCCGTGCAATACAGAATGGCTTACTTCGCACTACCGGCCGGTCCAGGCTGCTTGAGCCGGACGAGCAACGCCGGCAACCAACATGCTGCACAGTCTCGGCACAAGATCGTCCTTTCGTTGGGAGGAACCTTCCGGCAGGCCGTTGGTACCCAAAGAATCACTGCCCGCCTGCGACGAGTTGTCTTGATACCAATGCTACGATGCCCGGGAACCCCCCAGGTGGGCCTTCCAGGGGGAATCGGCGATCGTGAAACGGATGACGTTTGTTAACCGCGGGTTAGACGAGGAGAAGGAGGGCAACGAGCACCGCGACCGGCCTTTGCGGGCTCCGCCCCTCATAAGACAGTGTGGCCGTCCCACAAAGCCTACTGCAAACCCACGACATTCAACAGCTTCGCGTAAGCCACGCGGTAGGTGGCCTCGGCCTGCACGACGCCGGCCTGGGCTTTCATGAGCTCGCTGGCGGCCTTGATGGCGTCGTCAGCAGTGGCGGCCTTCCGTTGGGCCTCCTTGCGGACCAGGACCATTTCCTGGGCTGTCTGGTTCGCTTGCATGGCCTCGTAGAACTCGCGGTAAGCCTTGCGGGCTTTCAAGCGGACTTCGTCCCGCGTCTGGAATGCTTTCATCCGGGCCATCGCGACCACCGCCTCCGCCTCACGCACCGCGTGGATCCGTTTGAATCCCTCGAAGAGGGGCATGTTTGCCGTGAGAGCTACATAGCTGACGTTGTGCTGAATCACGTTGATGCCGTCGTTGTTGACGTAACCTCCCAGCAGGGCGACATCCGGCAGCCAGTCGACCTTCGCCACCTTCACACCCGCCTCCGCCTTGGCGGCGGTCCAGTCGGCTTGAAGAATCGCCGGGTTGTTGGCCAGCGCAAGGCTGATCGCCTGGTCCGCGGACGTGACCGTTGGACTCAAAGACGGTAGATCCACCAGTTCCAAGCCGGTGCACAATGGTAGACCCAAGAGCCCATTCAACTGCTCCTGCAAGTCGGCCTGTTGACTCGCAACCGCCTGGATCGCTTGTTTCCCCTCCACGGCGACGATCTGGGCTTCGATGCTCAACGGCTGGCCGGCTGCCATTTGCTGCGCGGCGGCGGCAGCGGCGGCAGCGGCCTGGGCGCCCACGAGGATCTTGTCGGCCGCCAGCAGGCCACAATAGAGTTGCTCCACGCCGCTGGCGATGGCGCGGTCCGCTTCCTCGACCTGGGAGCGAGCGATCTGCTGATCGGCATCGGCAGCTTTGACCGCCTGACGGACCTTGAGCAGGGCGGTAATCGGCTGTAATGCGGTCACAGTCGTCAGTCCCAGGTCTTGGTTGACGACGTTAACGGCGATGGGAGAAACGGGGATTATGCCGGGCGTAAGCACTTTTCCCAACGGACTATCAAAGTGGAATCCGGTAAAATTAGCCAGCACTTTCGGGTAATAGTCCGACTCGGCCACATAGACTGCTTCCCCCTTGGCCTGGACGTTGTAAAGGGCCAGTTGCCTGAGCTTGCTGTTGCCCAGCGCCCGCTGCTTGGCCTCGTCAAGCGTGATGTGGTACACGTTGGACGCCGGCTGAGCGGAAAAGGCGACATTGGCGGGGGACTCTTGGGCTTGCACCGAAACCACAGTGAGCCCTGCCAGAAGGGAAAGAAGCGAAGCTCCAACGAAGGATGCGCGTCCGAGGCGATTGAACATGACAGCACGCTCCTCGATCATCGTCGGCAACGCGGGCCTTGTTCCGGCAACGAGGGATTGTTTCAAAGCGCCGCTAGTGCCCTTTCTGCTATCGGTTCTATCAAGACAGCGGGCGAACCGATCCTCGAAAAGAACTGGAGTTTCCCTACACCCGGAGCACTACCGCCCGGGATTATCCGGCAAAGGACACACAGCCACAGGCGCGCGAGTATGCCGCACCTATCCCTCTCCCTCATGCTCGGCAAGAAGCATTTTCAGCGGATATCCTCTGCCCGCGTTAGACCTTGCCGCATCCGCCGGGGGCTTCCCTGTGGCGCTCCGCACGGATCTATATGACGAAGCGGCCATAAGCTCCGTTTGATCGGCACCTTCGTCACTGCGGCCCGTTTGGCTGTTTGAGCCGGACAAGCGTCCATTGCTGGGTCTTGTCCTTTCCGAGGTGGATCAGCGCCGGGGCCTCATCCTTGGTCAGGTTGTAGATTCCCGTTTCGCCGACCGTATTCTTGTTGTCCCCTACCGTCCAGGCGATTCGCTGAGTCTTCGTGTCGACGGCTCCGTGGATGGGGACCGAAGTGCCGCTTACCACGTCCCAGTAGTTTCCCGCGACCGCGCCCGCTTTGTTGACGGCCAACTGCATCACATAATCCGGATCGGACTCGCTTCCCCGGATGAGCCCGAAGACTCCCAGCGACATCCAGTCGCTCGACTTGGGATCCGGCGCGGGCTGGCTTTTGGCCAACGCGGCCGCCTGCTGGTAGTACTGCTCCGCCGAGGCGACAGGCTGATCCCCATAGTAGACCTGGTTGTCCTGATAACAGACGCTGTTGCCGTAGTCGTAGTTGATTGGCTGCACGCCGCCGGTCCACCCGCACCACGATCCGACGGCCGGCCAGGTGGCCGCGCCCCATGCTTGGCCCGCGGTCCAACCCGCTGGGATTCCAGGCCCCGGGATGCGCCGTATACCAGCCCTGACCGAAGGCGCCGTAGCCGGTGTACGAGGAGCGGACGGCGGCTCCGCGGGCGGCGTACTCGCTGCCGCTGACCGCTTCGGTCTGGTGGTACCCGGCGTAGGCGACTGCGCCGGTTCCGGAGGCCGCGACGCCAAAACCGGCGTCGGTGGGCAATGCTGTGTGCGCGGTGCTGTAGGCCGCGGCTCCGTGATACGTGCCGCCTGCGGCGGCGCCATAGGGGCCGGCTGCCGCCGCCCCTTCACGCTGGCCGGAGTAACTTTGGCCGTAGGCGCCCGTGGCGCTGGTGCTGCGGCTGCCGCCGACGGCGGCGCCATTGGGGCCGGCTGCCGCGCCCCGTTCCTGCTGGCTATTATAGGTTTGGCCTTGCGGGCCGGTGGCAGACACGTCGCGGCTGCTTCCAGCGGCGGCGCCGTTGGGGCCGTACGCCGCGCCGCGCGTGCCGCTGACGTCGGCTGAACCGCCGTGCGAACCTTCGTAGGATCGATTGTACGAACCGCTTGCGCTGCCGTAGCCGCCGCCGCTGGCGCCGCTAGAGGAGTGCGACCCGGAATAGCTGCCGCCGTGGTATCCGCCCGCGGAGCCGCCTCCATGGTATTCGCCGCTCGCGTGTGCGCCGCCACAACCGCGTGCATGGACGACTTGCGGCCCCATCAGCGCTAAGGACGCTCCAACCATCAAGCCGATCGTTGCCTTGATCATGAGAGAGACCTTTCAGAAAATCATCGGGTGTTCCGGGTTAGGGGAAAAGGCGTCACTTGCTCGGTTGCACGCGAACGATCTTCACCGGCGGCGTATCAGGAAGGCTTACCCCGTCCAGAGTCCGCTTGATCGACTCCCAAGTGAAGCTGTTGGCGTCGATGGGAGTCGCGATGTTGACCGCGGTGCTTTCGCTGCCGTCACGAAGCACGCCGGTCGCCTCCATGACCCAATTCGAGCCGTCCTTCGTCCAGACATCCTCACCGAAGCCGCCCTGGGCGTCGAAGTGCCAAGAGACGATGCGCCCCAGCTTGGGATTCCAGCCGATGATCTGGCCTCCGGTCAACGTGGATTGACCATCCTTCGTAACCGTGTAGGTGGTCTTGATGAAGTTCCTTTGCGCCATCCACTCGACGTGGAGCCGCAGGGGCAGCTCTTTCGCTTGGGGACGCCAGTCGCCGATGAGCCATTCCAGATCCTTCAGGTACTCCTCGTTCGAGGCGGGAACGAAGGGGACGTCGCGGTCGAAAACCATGGTCCATTTGCCGTTACGCTTCACGTGGACCACGGTGTAACGTGCCGCCGTGTCGGCGAGCCCTCCGGGCGACTTGACCCTGGCCACGCCTTTTTCAAGGGCCACGTCCGGGCCCAGCAACCGTATCGACTCGATTTTGACCGTCATCATCGCGCCCAGGTGCTGCTTGAACACGTCGGCGTACACCTGTTCGATCGCGGCACGACCTTGGAACGATTGGCCCGATTCGTCCGTGTACTCGGCGTCCGGCGCCCAAAGAGCGCCAATCGCCTTGACGTCAGCGGCGTTGAACGCCTTGACAAACTCGTCGGCCGTCGCCCGGATCGCTTTCTCGTCGGCCTGGGCCAGCAGGGTTTCGCTGGCGGCGGGCGAAGGGGCCGACTTGGCGACCGCCGGAACGGCTGCGGTTGTGGCCTTCGGATTTGCGGTGGTCTTCTGGCCGTTGTCGCCCGAGACGGCCGGCCGCGTCGAAGAAGCAAGAATGCCGCCAATCATCGCCAAGGCGACGCCGGCAACCAACATGCTGCTCAGTCTCGGCATGAGATCGTCCTTTCGTTGGGAGAATCGAAACTTGGGATACTCGCTGGAACACCATCGCTACGACACTGTTTCCTCGTTTTCACCCTCCGGAGGAGATGGCAAAGCCTAAGGTGCGCAGCGAAACCTTCCGGAGGCGCTGGATGACCACAGAACCACCGCCCGCCAACGAGGAATTGTCCCGCTACCATGTTATGACACGCGGGAACCCTCCATCAGGGGCGTCTGGTAAGAATGGGGACGTTCTTCGGCAATGCTGCCTTAGTTGTCGCCAACCTCATTGGCCCGGGGCAATGTCTTCAGGGCCACGAGCAACCTCTTGGACAAGGGAATGTCGGAGATCGGTTCGAGGCTCTTGCCCTTCTCCCCCATTACGGGCCGACCGTATTTCCGTTTCCGCAACTGGGCGAAAACATCATGTAGCGCGGCAGGGTCGCCCTCGGCCAGAAAATACGCATCGTGCAACTCGCCCCAGGTGCCGTCGCCGCCGGCCTTGGTAAGGCATTTCATCGTGTCCACGCTCGAACCCAACCAAAGCCGATAGAGAGCCAGTTTCGGCAGCCAGCAGTCCTTGCCCGCGAAGTTCTCAAGAAACGAGTTGAGGCCGCCGCCGATGGTCGCCACGCTCGCCTTGCCGCCGTTGGGACTGGTGATGGTGGCACTGTGCAGCCATCGTTTCTGAATGCGGTCGTAAACGTAGTAGCGGGTGTCCGTCGTGTCGCCTTTCCCCGGCTGTTTCCGCACGAAGAATTGAAAGGTATCGCCCACGTTCCAAGGCCAAAGCATGTGGGTGTGGGCGCCTTCGCCCTCGCCGCCGAAGCGATTGTGCAGCGTATGAGGGTCGGCGGCTGTGACCCTGGGGTGCAATTCCGGCGACGAGTCCCAGATCGAGAAAATGGTGCGGCGTTCTGTCTCGCTGTTGTGCTGAATGCCGCAGTAACCGCCCGCTGGCTCGCCAGGGTGCCAGTTCGCTCCGCAGTAGTAGATATGGGGAGCGGTTGCCAGGACCGTGATCTCGCCGTAGAGGCAGGTGGCGTCCTTTTGCCCTTCCAGGTTCCACCAAAGATGTTGGGCGTGTGCATTCGCGCAAAGCAGTAGCGCAATGGCGGTCGCCGTTGCCAGTCTCAGGATCATGGTGAACGACCTCCATCTTGGAACTCAGAAAGCACCTCGAAAACCGCCTCGGCAATCATCTTCGCACCTTGAACATTCGGGTGCAACTCATCCTGGTCGCAACTACATGGAGAAGGCAACACCCTCATGTGGGACGCTGATTTCCTTTTCCCTCTCTCGACAGCCACATTCCCGGTCGTACAATGGGCAATTGATCGAAGATCTCCCCACCCTGATTGCCGACATTGAACAAAGCCTTCGTTCGAGAACCTGAACAGACCGCCGACTATTGTCCCCGCTGCGGGTCGAAGGGGGAAGCGGTCGGCGTTGAGGCCCTGAAGTCCTACCTGACGGACGAACAGCGGCACCGGCTGGCCGAACCCGTCAACTTCTGCCCTTCTTCACAATGCGGCGTAGCCTACTTCGATGGCCTCGAACGGGTTGTCCTGACTTTGGAATTGGCCCGTCCCGTCTATCCCAAAGACCCGACTGCGCCAATCTGTGCCTGTTTCGGCCTGACGCGGCAAGACATTGAGCAGGACGTGGAGGAGGGAGTCGTTACTCGAACCAAGGCTGTCTTGGAAAAGGCGAAATCCCCGGCGGCCCGTTGCGCCCAGATGGCAGCTAACGGAAGACCTTGTGTTGCACACGTCCAGAAGTACTATATGGAGTGCCGAAATCCCAAGGGAGAGCCATGAAGCACATTCCAGACAGGAGGCTGCTGATTTATCGCCACCCGGCCACGTGCGGGGCGCGGCAAATTGGACTTATCCCCTTTTTCCGCCCGGCTCAAGCCCGCCAGGGCCGCTGGCGATCCTTGTAGGCGGCCGCCGCGTCTTTGGCGATCTGGGCGTCTTCGGCAATCTCGAAGTCGAACATGCCGGCCAACACGAAGTCGGCGCCGCTGCGGAAGGCGTAGCGGAACGCCTGGTGCGGCGGTATCGCGCCGGCGGCCATCGTCTTGAAGGCGATCCAGGGCTTCTCGACGCCCTGCATGAACTCGACCGTCTCCTGCGGATTGGCGCACCAGTAACCGGGGAACTCCTGGAGCGGCCCTTTGATCTGCTCGGGCTTGGGGCCAGTCGGGTAGCTATGGCTGTGAAACGTCTTGATGTAGAAGTCGGCCTTCACGCCGTGCTGTTGGCACGCCTTGACCACCGCCAGGTCGTGGCAGCCTACGCCCGAGGGCACGCCGTACTGCTTGGGCAACTCGACGGCTTGGGCAACCAGATCGATCTCCCCGCGGGCCACCATGGGGTCCGCATGGACTCCCCACAGGTAAATGGCCTCGCAGCCGTCCTTGATCAGCTCCTCGACCTGCTGGCGGTACGCGGCCAGGCCGGGCTCGACGGGCGCGGTGGGGCAGATGATCCACTGGATCTTGCCGCCGCGCTCCTTGCGATAGCGCCGCAAGACCGACATGGCGTGGGGCGGATTGTGAATGGTCAGCGTGTTGATGCCGTGCGCCTCGGCGGCCGCCAACGTCTCCAGGATCTTCTCGTCCGTATTATAGTGGGCGGCAAGATTATAGACGTAGCGCAAGTCGCGGCTGTGCGTGAAGTGCGTCAGCAGGTTGCCGCCGAGAATCAGCCGGCTGATCTGGAGCTTGCCGATCTTGCCGCAGCTCATGCCCGCTTGCGGGGCAGGCGGCGCCGGCGGTGTCGGCGACGAGCCTGCCGCGTGCAATTTCGCGGCCATCGCCATCCCGGCCGACGAAAGAAGTGATCCTTGGACGAACGTGCGACGGCTCATTCCGCTGGGCATAGGTTTCTCCTCTTCAAGACGGTCAACAGGGCACGCCGTAGCCGTACACGGGCAGGCGCTCAATGTAGTAGGCACACGCCGTGTGCCGTGCCCGCCTTCCGGAACGGACGGCACACGGCGTGTGCCTGCTACATTCCAGCGCGTGAACGGTTACGGTGCGCCCGCGTCGCGGCCCCACGAGTCCCAGTCTTGCCGTTGGCGCGGGCATTGTCAAGCTCGTCAGCCAGATATTTATCCTCTTTCCCGCTCTCCCCCGCCACCGACTTCCGCATAACGGATCGGAGTCACCCTGGTAGGACTGGGCTACCTCCGCTCAACCAGGAAGAGCTGCTCCGTCACGTGGATCGGCCGATGGTTGAAATTTCTGCTTCCGCGGAAGGCGTTGTAGGGCGTTTCCATGACATCCACGGATCCAAGTTGACGCAGCGTCCCCTGCATCTCGTGCGGTGAAACAAAGCCCTCGTTGTTGAACGAGACCAGGAGAAACGGAGCGTCGATGGTCTGAAGGAGCTGCTTCAACAGGGGAAGCGACTTTGCACGCACGTTGTAGCCGGAACGCCGCCAATCCGTGGGTATTCCCGACACACGGCTCAGGTGGCCGGGTCGTTGATAATGAACGAGGAGATTGAGCATGAAGTAGTTTGATCCATAGGGATGCTGGTTGTAGGGCGGGTCGATATACGCCAGATCCAGCGACTTCAGCCGTTCGGCGGCGACGTTGGCGTCCTCCTGGAGCACCTTGTAGTCGCACTCGAAGTTGCTCAGCACGGGAACGTCCAGCTTGATCTCGCCCAGGATGCGAACCAGCGCATCGGAGCCGCTGCCGCCGAACTGGCCGACCTGAGTCTGACGGTTCTTGTAGAAGCCCTTGAAGACACCTGCCGTGTTGGCGTGGATCGATGCTTCGCTGATAAGCGACCCCAACAGCAGGTCTCGGATGTCGCTTGGAGCGGAGTCAATGAGTCGGCGATAGTTGTCCAGGCGCCGGGCGTTGCTCCTGGTATAGAAGACGCGGTCCTCCTTCGTGATACGCTTCTCATCCCGCGGGGAGTAAAGCTCTTCGATGAATCCTGGCGGGAACTGCTCCGTAGCAACCTTCGCGTTCAGATCGGCGACCGTCCGGGCGATTGCCGGCAAATCGACGGTGCTCCGGTTCCGCAAATAGCAGCGCGCCGTCACCGCCGCATAATCCTCCAGATCATTGCTCACCAGCAGCGAGGCGTGCGCTTTCAGGAAGCGGGAGACGACTCCCGAGCCACTGAATGCGTCGAAGACGCGAAGACGGGACTTGCCAAGCCGGCCTTTCACTCTCTCGACAGCACTGCCAATGTGCCCGAGAAGTGTGCGCTTGTTGCCGATGTATGTGATCAACTGTCGAGACAGGTATTCGGGATCCTCCCCGACGGGATCGTCTGCCCAAAGGGGTATCTGACGTCCGCTACCAGTGCCCAGCAGAGCGCGTTCTGATTCTGTCGCTTCTTGTTCCATTAAGCTTCTCTTCGCGTTTGCCTCGTCGCCAAGTACCAGTTTCCCCCTTTGTACCGATAACGGAATCGAACGTCAATGCGCTGCAAGCACTGGCAGAGCCAGTGGCACACGACCTCAACAGTTTCGTCAGCGCAGCCCAACCGACTTACAATCCGGGATCCATGCCCAGCGCCTTCACCAGGAAGGCCCACTCGTCGGCCGTCAGCTCGATCCGCTTGCTGGTGGGCATGCCGCCGCCGTGGCCGGCGCGGGTGGTGATACGGATCAGTACGGGGGCCGTGCCCGCCTGGTCACGCTGGAGGGCCGCGGCGAACTTGAAGCTGTGGCCGGGAACCACCCGGTCGTCGGTGTCGGCCGTGGTGATGAGCGTGGCCGGGTAGTGCGTTCCGGGACGCAGGTTGTGGTAGGGCGAGTAGGCCAAGAGGGCCTTGAACTGCTGGGGATCGTCGGCCGAGCCGTAATCGTCGACCCAGGTCCGGCCCTCGGTGAACTTGTGGAACCGCAGCATGTCCATCACGCCCACCGCGGGCAGGCAGGCCCCGAACAGCTCGGGCCGCTGGGTCATCACGGCGCCCACCAGCAGGCCGCCGTTGCTGCCGCCTTGGATCGCCAGCTTCTCCGGCCTCGTGTACTTCTGAGCGATGAGCCACTGGGCGGCGGCGATGAAGTCGTCAAAGACGTTCTGCTTGAGGAGCTTGGTGCCCGCTTTGTGCCAGGCCTCGCCGTATTCCCCGCCGCCGCGAAGATTGGGCTGGGCCACCACCCCGCCCATCTCCATCCAGGCGATGCGGCTGACGACGAAGCCGGGCAAGAGCGGGATGTTGAAGCCGCCGTAGCCGTACAGGAGCGTGGGATTCGATCCGTCGAGGTGCAGTCCCTTCTTGGAGGAAATGAACATCGGCACGCGCGTGCCGTCCTTGCTGGAGTAGAAGACCTGCTTGACCTCGTATTGGTCGGGGTTGAACTTGACCTGCGACCGGCGGACCAGCCGGCTGTCGCCGGTGAGCATGTCGTAGCGGTAGATGCTCGGCGGCGTGACGGGATTGGAGAAGACGTAGAAAGTCTCCAGGTCGGTCCGCTTGCCGTCGAAGCCCGCGGCCACGCCGATGCCGGGGAACCCGACTTGCCGCAAAAAGCGGCCGTCGGGGGCGTAGATCTTCACCTGCGGCGTGACGTCCTTCAGGTACTCGGCGATGAGTTGGTTGCCCACGAAGTTCACCCCCAGCAGCGTCTCTTCCGCCTGGGGGATGATCTCTTTCCAGTCCTTCACGGCCGGCTTGCCCAGCTCGATGGCCACCAGCCGGCGGCGCGGGGCCTCGGCGTCGGTCTTGAAGTAGAGCACCGGGCCGTCGTTGCCGACGAAGGTGAACTCGTGCCGGAAGTCGGCGATCAGCTCCTCGGGCATGGCGTAGGGCTCGGCCAGGTCGCGGACCGCAACGCGGTTGCGGTGGTCGGTGCCCACGGTGACGGCGATCACCAGGTAACGGCCGTCCTCGCTCACCGCGCCGTCGTAACGCCAATCGGGATGCTCCGGCCGGAAATAGACCAGCGTGTCGGCCGACTGCGGCGTGCCGAGCCGGTGATAGTAGAGCTTGTTGTTGAAGTTCAGGGCATGGAACTTTGCCCCGGCAGGCGGCTCCTCGTAGCGGCAGTAGAAGAAGCCCTTGCCGTCCTTGGTCCAGGCGGCCGGAGAGAACTTGGTCCATTTCAGCTCGTCCGGCAGCAGCTTCCGCGAGTCGATCTCCATCACGCGCCAGGTGGACCAGTCGCTTCCGGCCTCGGCCCGGGCGTACGCCAGGTAGCGGCCGTCGTCGTCAAACCCCAGGCCGTCCAGGGCGACCGTGCCGTCCTTGGACCACTGGTTGGGATCCAGCAGCACGCGGCCCTCGCCGTCGGGCGAGTCGGCCACGTAGAGCACGGGCTGGTTCTGCAGGCCGTCGTTCTTGAAGTAGTAGTATCGCGGGCCCTCTTTCCGGGGCGAAGAATACTTGGTATAGTTCCAAAGCTCCGTCAGCCGGCGGCGGATCTTCTCCCGCTGGGGGATCGATTCCAAGAAGCGGAAGGTAACCTTATTCTGCGCGGCCACCCAATCGGCCACTTCGGGCGAGCTGCGGATGTCGGCTTCCAGCCAGCGATAGGGATCGGGGACCTTCGTGCCGTGATAGTCGTCGACCTGATCGACCCTGCGGGTCGGCGGATAGGCAAGGACGACAGGCCCCTCGTGCCGTGACTGGCCCGACTCGCCGGATGCGAAGGGCGGCAACAGTAGCCCCAAGACCAGAAGACCGACCGCAAGAATCCGGCTCGCCATGTTTTGCTCCGCGCTTGAGAGGGATGTTGGTAGGGTGCGTCGAGTGCAGTCGTAGGGTGGGACCAGGCCGCCGTGGCGGCCGCCGGCCCACCGGAATCAGGCAGGATTGGTGGGCCGGCGCTCGCCCTGGCGAGCTTGTCCCACCCTACGCTTGGCAATGACCCTTTCGGCAACAGAATCTAAGTCTACCCGCATCACCCGCAGCCGTCAGCAGCACCCCCACATGAAGTTCACTTCCGGCAAGTTCCGCGGTCGGCTCTGGGTGATCGCCGCGGCGTTGATGTGGAGCTCCAGCGGGCTGTTCGCCAAGGCGCCGATCTTCGACGCCTGGCCGGTCGAGGCTCGGGGAATGCTGTTGGCCTTCTGGCGGGGCTTCTTTGCCATGCTGGTCTTGGCGCCCAGCGTCCGCCGTCCGCGATGGAACTGGTTCCTCGTGCCGATGGTGATCTGTTTCACGGCCATGAACCTCAGCTATCTCACGGCCATGACCCGGACCACGGCGGCCAACGCGATCTGGCTGCAAAGCACCGCGCCCTGGTGGGTCTTCTTGTTCTCGGTGCTGGTCTTTCGGGAGCCGGTGGTCCGCCGCGACCTGGTGCCGCTGGTTTTCGGAATCTTGGGCGTGGGAACGATCCTGGGATTCGAGTTCGCCCACAGCCAGGGGCTCGTCCGGGGCGGCGTGGTCTGGGGGCTCTTCTCGGGAGCGACTTATGCCGGCGTGGTGATTTGCATCCGGCAACTCCGCCACGAGAACTCGCCCTGGCTGGTCGCGTTGAACCACGCCGTGGCCGTGGTGGCGATCCTGCCCTGGGTGGTCGCCCTCGGACGTTGGCCGTCGCTCGTGCAACTGCTGGTGCTGGCAGGCTTTGGGGCCTTGCAGATGGCGATACCGTACCTCTGCTTGATCCGCGGGCTGCGGTCCGTCAGCGCCCAGGAGGCGGTGGCCATCGGGCTGTTGGAGCCGGTGCTGATCCCGGTCTGGGTCTTTTTGGCCTGGCGCGAAGTGCCCGCCCCGTGGACGATCGCCGGCGCCGGCCTGATCCTCGTCGGCTTGGTGCTGAGGTACGTGGTGTGGGAGCTGCTTTGGCCGGCTGGCCCTGCGGAAGAGCCGCCGGCGATCACCGTCACCGACGAGCCGATCCCGACGGCGGAGGCGTAGAAGTAGGGTGGGCCGCGTTGTAGGGAACGCCCTCCGTGGCGTTTCGCCCGCGAGGTGTAGGGTGGGACCAGTTCGCGCCGCGAGCGCCGGCCCACCATGAAACCCGGATTATTCACGGCCCCATCGTAACCCGAAGCGTAAGCGAGGGCGGCTAAAGGAGTTGGCCTCGCTTACGCTTCGCGCTTACGATCGCGCACTCTGCGCCGCGATCGTCCTGGTCGTGAATAACCCGGGTGAAAGACGACCGGTGGGCCGGCGCTTGCCCAAGGCGAGATTGTCCCACCCTACCCCGCCTTGATCCTCGGAAGGCCGAAAACTTTTCCGGCCTGGGGATCGTCTAAAGGGTGGTGTGCGTAAAGCATCTCGATTATAGTAGCATTGCCCCACCAAGCTGAGGGTGAGGGCCGGATTCCCGGCCCTGCCCACAGGCGGAGCGTCTGTACGCGGCTGCCGGTTGCCGCTAGGGATTGGTAGGGAACCTTGACGAGGACCCTTCGATGAATCGCATCGCATTTTGTCTGCCTTCGGGCCTGGCTGTCGCTTGCCTGGCCGTTTTTTGTCTCGCTGGATCGGTCTCGGCCGATCCCCCGGCTACGGAGCCGTCTTCGCCTCGGGCGGCGGCGAAGAAAGCCCCCGACGCAGCCGCTGACAAAGACAGGGAACAGAGCCCCCTCACCCCAACCCTCTCCCGGAGGGAGAGGGAGCCGGACGACGCCGCCGAAAAAGAAAAGGACCAGCACGGCGAGAAGAGTCTTCGCGAGCAGAGCATCTACATTCCCTACGAGAAGCTCCGCAAGGTCTTCGAGATGGAGGGACGCGGGGTCTTTCTGCCCTACCAGGAGTTCCAGGCCCTGTGGCAGGCCGCCCGCGACAAAACGGCCCCGCAGGCCGAGCCGCAGCCGCCCGTGCCCTCGCTGATTACCGAGGCGGAGAACGAGGCGACCGTGGCCAAAGACGTGGTCCGCGTAAAGGCCACGCTGAAGATCGAGGTCCTCGCCGAAGGCTGGCAGGAGATCCCCCTGGGCCTGGGCGACGCGGCCATCACTTCGGCCAAGTTGGACGGCCAGCCGGCGCGGATCGTGGCCGTCGCCGGGCAGGGCTACAAGCTCCTGGTCGACCACGCGGGCAAGAAGCCGACGACGCTCGAACTGAGCCTGGAGTATGCCAAGGCCATTCAGCGGATGCCGGGCCAGAACAGCGTCTCCTTCCAGGCCCCGCAGGCGCCGGTCAGCCGCTGGAAGGTCCGTATTCCCGAGGCCGGCGTGAAAGTGAACCTCTCCCCGTTGATCGCCGCCACCGAAGTCACCAGCGATGCGGCCGAAGCGAAGCCCGACGAGAAACCCCCGTTAGCCCCGGCGGCCACGCCGGCCGAAAAACCCGACCAGAAACCCCCGTTAGCCCCGGCGGCCACGCCGGCCGAAAAACCCGACCAGAAACCGCCGTTAGCCCCGGCGGCCACGCCGGCCGAAAAACCCGAGAAGAAGCCGTCCCCAGCCAAACCGGAGGAGACGGTGGTGTTGGCCTTTGTGGGGGCGGCGCCCAACGTGCGGATCGACTGGACGCCCAAGGCCGAGGGGGCCACGGGCCTGGAGGCCCTGGCCAGCGTCCAGGCCCAGCAGCAGGTGACGGTCGACGAAGGGGTGGTGCGGACCCGAACACAGTTGGCCTATGCCATCAGCCGCTCGCAGCTTGGACGGATCACGATCGAGGTCCCTGCGGACCAGAAAGTGGTCAACGTCTCCGACGCCAACGTCCGCGGGTGGTCCGTGGCTAAGGCTGGCGACGTGCAGACCGTCGCCGTGCAGCTCTTCGAGCCGGCCAAGGGCTCGCAGAACGTGATCATCGAGCTGGAGAAGTTCCTCGGCGAGGAGAAGAAGCTTGACAGCCTGGCCGTGCCGGTGGTCAAGGCGGCTGGCGTGGGACGGCAGCAGGGCGTGGTGGTGGTCCAGGTGGCCGAGGGGCTGCGGGCCGAGACGGCCAAGACCACGGGCCTGCTCCAGGTCGATGCGTCGGAGCTTCCGCCGGAGTTGGCAAGGGGACAATGGACGTTCGCCTACCGCTACGTGGCCGTGCCCTTCGATCTGGTGCTGTCGATGGAGAAGGTCAAGCCGCAGATCGTCTGCGATTCGCTGGTCGAGGCCGAAGTGACGCCCGAGGCCCTCTTGCTGGACGTGCTGAGCGTCTACAACATCCAGCGGGCGGGCGTCTTCCGGCTGGAGATGGACCTGCCGGCCGGGTACTGAGAACTCACGAGGTCCGCCAGGTCCACGGCATCGACGCCGCCGGGGCGTCCGCCGTGCAGGTCGACGGGCATCACATGGAGGTTAGCCCCGGCGGCCACGCCGGGCAGGGAGAGAAGACCCGGCTGGTGGTCGACCTGGCCCGCAAGGCCATCGGCCGCGTGGCGCTGGCCGTCCAGTTGCGCTACGAGTTGAAGGAGCCGGATTTGCTGACCCCCACGGGCAAGACCGTGAAGCTCCTGCTGCCGATCCCGCAGATGCCTGCGGCGTCCGAAAAGGCGGAAGGGGCCAAGCCTGCCGCCGCGCCGCCGATCCCGCAGGTGCCTGCGGCGTCCGTCGAGCGGGCCTCGGGCCGGCTCCTGGTCTACGCCTCGGAGAGCCTGCTGGTGAACCTGGCGACCGCCGCCGAGACCAGCGGTCTGCGGACGATCTCCTCCAAGGAAGCCCTGGAAGGGATGCAATCGACCCGCGGTCCGGGCAAGGCGGCGACGCGGGCCGTGCAGGCCCTGGCGTACACCCAAGGCCCGACCGGCGTATCGTTGACCGTCGAGCGACGCAAGCCACAGGTCACCATGCGGCAGTTGCTGGCGGTGCGGGTGGAAGACGGACAGGTCAAGTACCAGGCCACGTTCTTCTACGAGATCCTCTATAGCGGCGTGCCCGCGCTGCGGATCGACGTGCCGGTCGAGGTGGCGGGCCTGCTGCGCAACAACACCGCGGCGATCCGCGAGAAAAGGCTCGACCCGCCGCCGCCCGACGTGCCCAAGGGCTACACGGCTTGGAGCTTCGCCGGCGCGACGGAATTGACCGGCGACGGCAAGATCGAGCTCGCCTGGCAGAAGCCGATCGAGAAGCTCGACGTGGGCAAGCCCCTTACGCTGAAAATTCCCGAGCTGAGGCCCTACAAGGCCGACAAGGGCGACGCGGCTTGGGGACAGATCGTGCTGGCCAAGGCCGAGACCATCGACCTGCGCGAGACCGACGACTCCGAGGGTCTCCGCTCGATCGACCCGCAGCACGACCTGATGCCCGGGGCCGACGCCTCCGGGGCAGCCGCGGCCCTGGAGTTTCACGACGCTTGGAACCTCTCCCTGGTGGCCACCCGCTACGACCTCAAAGAGGTCAAGCAGACGAGCATCGAGCGGACCGTGCTGCGGATGGTGGTCACGCGGGCGGAGAAGGTCACCGTGCAGGCCCTCTATCGGCTGCGCAGCGCCCGGCAGCGGTTGGTTGTCAAGCTCCCCCGGGAGGCCGAGTTCGACGCCGACCCGCGGATCAACGGCAAGCCCGTGACCCTGGAGAGCGAGGGCAAGCAATACTACGTGCCGCTGGTCGATCCCAATCCCGACCAGTCGTTCCTGTTGGAGCTTCGCTACACGGTGCCGAGTTTCGCCGGCCGGTTGGAGATGCCCGACTTCGCCTCCGAGCCGGCGGTGCAGAAAGTCTACCTCTGCGTCTATCTGCCGCGGGAGCGGGCGCTGGTCGAGCGGTCCGGTCCCTGGACCGATGAGTTCGATTGGCAAGCCGACGACAACCTCCTCACCTGGCAGCCCGCGAACCGCCAAAGCGACGGGGAGCTACTCGACTGGGTCCGCCAGGGAATCGCCCCGAGCGAGTTCCCCACCGACGGCCGGCTCTACGTCTTCTCCACGCTCCATCCCTCCGGTCCGTTGCGGGTGTCGGCCTGGGACCGCGATTGGCTACGGGAGACGGTGGTGGCCTTGCTGCTGTTGGGCGGAGTATTGCTGCTGCCGGCTCGGGCGGGTGTGCGGGTGTTCTGGCTGGCCTTGTTGGTGGTCTTCCTGGTCTTCCTGGGCATTTTCTGGCCGGTCTTCGCCTGGCAGGCGCTCAGCGGCCTCTTCTGGGCCGCCGTCGTGCTCGTGTTGGCCATCTGGACGGCCTGGTACTTCGCCGCGACGGTGCCTCTGGCCTGGAGGGCAATGCGCGACCGGCCGCCCAGGTCGCCTCCGCCATCGCCGTTTCCTTTCGCGGCCGCGCAGTCACAGGCGGCTCCAAGTCTCCCTCTCCCTCCGGGAGAGGGTCAGGGTGAGGGAACGCCGGAGAGACCTCCCGAGCAACCGCCGCCCGAAGCGAACCCCAATGTCCCGCCGCAAGGACAGCCCAACGAAGGCAGCACGGAGGGAGGGCAGCCCAATGTGTAGTGCCTTGACACGCTCATTGGCAAACTCGGACAGGCCCGGTAGGGTGGGACAAGCTCGCGTAAGCGATGCCGGCCCACCAGCCCCGCCAACCCCCGGTGGGCCGGCGCACAAGTTCGTAGTACCGGCTTTAGCCGGAAGTCCGCCGCAAGACCGCCTAAAGGCGGGACTACGAACCGCCCATGGACCAGATGCATTATTGCGCTGGCCGCGATCGTTCTGGTCCTGCTCGCCGCCATCGGCTCGATGGCGGCACGGGCCGAGGAGCCGAAACCCAAGGTTCGGGAGCTGTACGTTCCCTTCGATGGCCTGGCCGTGCTGCTGGAGGGCAAGCCCCGCCGGGTGATGCTCTCCCGCGAGGAATACCAGCAACTGCAAGAGAAGGCCAAAAAGACCCCGCAGACGCACGCCCCGCGAAAGGCGCTCGTGGTCTCGGCCGACTACCTGGCCACCGCCGAGCAGCAGCGCGCCCGGCTGAGCGGCAGTCTGGTGATTGACGTCCTCGAAGATGGACTGCACGCCCTGCCGCTGGACCTGTCCGACGTGGGCCTCCGCGCCGCAGTGTTGGACGGCAAGCCTGCGGCGATCGGCGGTGAGATCGTTGGTGATCTCCCCTCACCCCAACTCTCTCCCGAAGGGAGAGGGGGATCGCTCACGCTGTTCGTCGAGGGCAAGGGCCGGCACGAGTTGATGCTGGAGATGGTCGCCCCGTTGGAGACTACGGCGGCCACGCAAGTCCTCACCCTGCAGCTTCCCCATCCGCCGGCCACCAAGCTGGCCCTGGTGGTCCCCGGCGACGTTGAGGTCAAGTCCGGGGCCGACGTGGCCGGCCGAGTCGTCGATGAGGCGGCCGGAGTGACCCGCTTCGATCTCTTGCCCCGTGCGGGCCGGATGTCGATCGTGATGACGCTCAACAGTCACTTCCAGCGGCGCAAGCCCGCCGTCACCGCCCGCAGCCTGGTCGTCGACGAGGTCACCCAGGCCTACGAGCGGCTGCACGCCTCCGTGCGGCTCTTCGTGCTGCACCAGGCCGTGGACCGTTTCCGCTTCGCGGTGCCCGAAGGATTCGACATCACCGAGGTCAGCTCGCCGCTTCTGGCCCGCTGGGCGATGGCCGCCGAGGACGGCCGCCGCGTGTTGGACGTGAAGCTCCGCGAGCAGACCACGGAGACCGTCACGCTGGAGTTGACGGCCGTGCGGACGCCGCCGCGGCTGGAGGCCTGGAAGATGCCCCGGCTGGAACCGCTGGACGTGGTGGGCCAGGTGGCCGTGCTGGGACTGTTGACCGACGAACAGCTTCGGACCGAAGCGATCGCGACGGAGTCGTTGATTCCCATCGATACCGATCTCTTGCGGCCGGCGCTGCCGGCCAGCGTGTTCCGCGCCGAGCCGGGCGCCCCCTCGCTGACGCTGGTGGCCGCCTATTACGCGCCGCGGCCGGAGTATGCGCTTTCGGCCCGGCTGGTTCGGCCGCCGGTCGAGACGGCCGTCACTACCAGCGTGCTGCTGCTCTTGGAGGAAAGCGGTCCCAAGGTCCGCGGCCGGTTCCTCATCACGCCCGAGACGGAGAAGCTCTTTGGACTGGACTTCTCCGTCCCGTCCGGCTGGCAAGTCACTTCGGTCACCGCGGCCGACGGGCGCAAGCTGGCTTTCGAGTATTACGCGCCTGAAAAAGCGTCGGTCCCAGCCGCCGCGCGGGGCGGACAAGTGTTAGCCCCGGCGGCCAAAGCCGGCGGTCAAATGTTAGCCCCGGCGGCCACGCCGGGACGGGTCCGCGCGATCCTGCCGGCGGGCGCCGAGCCGGGCAAGCCGTGCCGCGTGGACTTCGAGGCCCAAAGCACGCCGGGCGACTGGTTGGCCCGGAGCCAGTCGACGATCGAGTTTCCCGTCTTCGCCCTGGCCGGGGCCACCCGCGACATGGGGGCCATCGGCGTGGAAGCCCGCGACGATCTGACCGTCCGCCCGCAGAGCCTCGACCACTTGACCCCGCTGGACGCCACGGAGAAATCGCGCTTTGGCCTGGAGGGCGTGACCACGAACCTGGTCTACCGCTACGAGAGCCAGCCCTACAAGGCGACGATCGCCGTGGAGAAGATCCAGCCCCGGCTCACGGCGCGGACGTTCTCCTCGTTCCGCGTCGAGCCCGACGCCCTGGCGGTCCACGGCGAGGTCGACTACCAACTCGAGCAGGGCCGCACCCGCCAGGTCTCGCTGCTGCTGCCCGCCTCCACGCCCGAGAGCGTGACGATCCACGGGCTGGACGGGCTGGCGATCAAGGAGTACAGCCCTCAACCGGCCGAGAAGGTGCGGCGACGGGACGTGTTCTTGGAGGTGCGGCGATGGGACGTATTCTTGGAGGAGCCGGCCGCGGACAAGGTCCGGTTGGCGATCGAGTTCCGGCAGCCGTTGGGCGAAGATGTAGGACGGATTGCCAATCCGTCCGGCAGAATTGCCAATCCGTCCAGCAAAGAGCCCGGCCGACGGGACGGATTGGCAATCCGTCCTACGGGAAAGCCCGCGCCTATTGTGGCGCCGGCCGTTAGCCCCGGCGGCCACGCCGGCATTGCCCTGCCGATCGTCGCGGCCGATGGGGTCCAATACCAGTCGGGGCTGGTGTCGGTCGAGGGCAATCCGGAGATGGAAGTCGAGGTCCTGCCGACCAAGGCCCGGCGGGTGGACGTGGGCGAGATGGTGGATGCGGCCTACCAGCCCGGCCGCGGACTGTTGGGGGTGTTCAGCTTTAACGGCGATCCGGCCGAAGTGAAGATCAAGGTCGCGCGGCATCCCGGCTACCCGCTGCGTCCGGCGATCGTGGAGCAAGCCGAGCTGCGTACGAAGGTCACCGCCGAAGGCGTCGCCCAGACTTGGGCCCGTTATCGCCTGCGGACCAAGGCCCTCTACCTCCAGATCGACTTGCCACCGCAAGCGGAGCTCTGGTCGTCGGATCTCGACGGCCAGTCGATCAAGCCGCAGGCGGAGGGATCGGGGGCCGCTAGCCGATCTACTCCGGGGAGTTCTGTTAGCCCCAGCGGCCACGCCGGCAAGGGTGCTGGCGACGAGAAATCCGCCCCCTCACCCCAACCCTCTCCCGGAGGGAGAGGGGGCGAAGCCGGTGTCTCCGCGTCCCCGCGTCCCCGCGTCTCCGCGTCGCTCTTGGTGAGCCTGCCCGCGGCGGCGGTCGGGCAGACGCGGACGCTGCAACTGGTCTACCAGGAGCCGATCCGGCCCTTGGGGATGACCGGCCGCGTGCGGATCGCCGCGCCCAAGGTCTGGCTCCGCGCCGATCGCAGCCAAAAACCGGTCGAGGTGCCGGTGGCCGATCTCCAATGGTCGATGCGGCTGCCGACGGGCTACCAGGTGACCCGGTCCGATGGGACGGTCACCACCATCGTCGAGCGTCCCGAGCCGGCCGTCATCAGCTTGGCCAAAGGCGTGGGCGAGTTCTGCCTCGTTTGCCCGTTGCTGATGCCGGCGGTGCAGAGTGCAAGGGAAGCGGCGCGACAAGCGCAGAGCTCCAACAATCTCAAACAGTTGGGGCTCGCGGCGAAAACGGCGGAAACGGCGGCGGGTGACTTGGCGCCGGAAGGCGCTGAGCCGTCCGATTTGAAGGACGGATCCATCAATAAGGAGGAACTGACGACTGACAACCTGACAATGACGCCGCAAGAGAAACCCGCAGAGGCTCCGCCACCGCCCGCTTCGCTGGCGACGGAGAGCTTTGATTATCCCCTCGCCGAACCTGCGCCGGCTCCGCAGGGTGGGCCCGGCAACACGCTGAACGCAGGGGCGGGCTCCAGCTTCGGTTGGCGTGGGGCGAGTGCGCCGACTCGGCGGCGCGCGTTGCAGCCCCATGCCGGCGAAGCCAAGGAGGACGCCACGAGCGTCGCTCGGCCGTTCGCCGGGAAGCCGGCGACCACGCCGCCACCGGCGGCGACTGCGGCGCCGCCGACATACAACAATGCGTTGGGGGCGTTCGTACCGCGAGCAACCGGAACAATGCAGCCCGTCGCACCGCAGCCGTACCCGCCGCCGGGGACTGTGCCGCAACTCCCTGGACCGCAAGTTACCGCCCAGCCGCAGCCAGGGCAACAACAACCCATTGCGGGAGTACCGTTGTTTCCCACGCAGTCCGAGACGCGGCCGCCGCAAGCTCCGCTGCCCGGTCCGCCGCCGGTGAAATCAAAGCCGGCGTTCGGCCGCCGGCTGGAGGGCATGAGCAGCCTGAAGATCGACTACCAGCAGGAACCGCAAGGCGACGTTGGGCGAGTAGTCGCCTTCCAGAGCCTGGGAGTCGACCCGCAGGTGGACGTCAGCGTGGCGGACGGCCCGCGGTGGTCGATCCTCGGCTGGGCGGTGGCCCTGGCGGTGGCCCTGGCCGGCGTGCGGCTCACCGGTCGCCGGGCGGCCGTCAAGGCGAAGCTGGTCGCACTGGTGATCCTCGTGGCGACCGTGCTGCCCTTGATCCCCGGGCTGGAGGACCTCGTCGGTCCGGCGAACATGGCCGTCTACGCCGCCGGCCTGCTGGTGCCCTACTACCTGCTGGCCGGCATTTGCCGCGGCGTGATCGAGCTTCTGCGGCGACGGCGAGCGAAAGCGGCCGTCGCCGCCGGCGCGGCTGCGTTGCTGCTGGCGGTACTGGCTGTGATCCCGGCCGGCATGGCCGGCGAGCCGCAGGATCGTACTCGTCACGCTCCGCGTGACGCGGACCCTCACGCGAAGCGTGAGGAGTACGGGCAGCGGCCGGCGCGGCCGCCGGTGAAGGTGCCCGGCGACGCGATCCTGGTCCCTTACGACCCGAAGGCGGAACACGGCGTGGAAGACGCCACGCGGCTGCTGGTGCCTTATGACAAGTATGTGGAGCTTTGGAACCGGGCCTACCCGGACAAAAAGTTGGAAGCCGCCCCGCCGCCCGCGTCCTACGCCCTGGCCGGCGCGTCGTATACCGCCACACTCGGGATCGGCAAGGAAACTAGCGTCGCCTTTCGCCCCGCGAAAGAGCGCGACTTTCGCGGAGCGAAAGGCGACAATGCGCCAGCCATTGATGTACCGGTCCCTAGCGGCGACGAGTCGCTGACGATCGAAGGCCGGATGACGATCAACGTCTTCAGCGGCGAGTATGTGAGCATTCCGCTGGGCCTGGAAGGGGGCGTGCTCTCCCGCGCGGAGTTGGACGGCAAGCCGGCCCGGCTGAGCGTGACCGCGCCGGCTAACGCGCAAAGCGACAATCCCGTGCAGGGCGGCGGTTGGCGGCCGGCGGTCGGGGCGATGCGGCCCGTGCTGCTGCTCTGCGTCTCGGGCAAGGGCCGGCACGAGCTGACGCTGGCGGTCCGCATGAGGCTCGAGCGCCGCGGCGGGTGGCGGGTGGCCGAAGGCATGTTGCCCTGGGCGCCGGCCAGCGCGGTGACGCTCACCGTCCCCGAGAAAGGGACCGAGATCCGCCTGGCCCACGTACACGACCGGCACAGTTACGAGACGGCCCAGCCCGACCAGAAATTGGAGACGGCCCTGGGTCCGGCCGGGGCGATCAGCATCCAGTGGCGGCCCAAGGTGGCGGAAGGCCAGGTCGATCGCAGCCTCACCGTCCGCTCCTCGGCCCTTTTGGACGTGCAGGAAGAGGGCCTGCGGGTGGCCTGGCAGTTGGCCCTGGATTTCCCGCGGAGCCAGCGGGAGTTCATCGACATCGTGGTGCCCAAGGACTACATCGTGGAGAAGATCGAGGGCGCCAACGTCCGCGGCTGGGTGCGGCCGGACGATGCCGCCCAGAACGTGCAGGTCTCGCTCTTGAAGGCTGCCAAGGACAGCGAGCGGCTCACCGTGCGGTTGCTCCGCCCGTGCGCCGTCGGACAGGGCGAGCTGGCCGAGTTCGACGCGCCGCTGGTGGCGGTGCCCGACGCCTCGCTGCAAGGCGGCGAGCTGGCGATCCGCCGCAGCCCGCGGTTGGAGCTGCGCCCGGTGAAGACCGTGGGCGTCACGCGGACCGACCTGGGCGGCGAGGGCCAGTTGCAGCAGCCCCTGGCGGCCTCGCCGGTGGAAGAGAGCCTGCTGAAGTTGCGGCCCTACCAGGCGTATCGCTTCGTGGCCGTGCCGTTTTCGCTCCGCCTGGCGGCGGCGCCGGTCGAGGGCCGGGTCGAAGCCGAGCTGCAAACGATCCTCCGCCTGGTGCAGTACGACCAGGGACTGGAGACGCGGATCAAGCTCGACGTCCGCGACCGGCCCATCTACCAGGTCGCCGTCCGGCTGCCCGAGGGCTTCCAGTTGGACGACGTCGCCGCGCCGGGCGAGTTCCACTGGGCCGTGACCAAGCAGGACGCGCGGCCGCTGTTGACGATCTATCTCACCGCCGGGCAGCAGGGCGAGGTGGCCGTCGTGCTCCACGGCACCCTGGGACGCCAGAAGCTGGCCGACGAGATCCCCCTGCCGCGGCTGGAAGTGGTCGACGCGGCGCGCCAACGGGGCGAGATCGCCATCGAGGTCGATCCGGCACTGGACGTCCAGACGCGGAACCTCAAGGAGTGCCAGACCGTGTTGGCAAGCACGTTGGCCGGCTGGCTGACGCCCAAGCAGCAAGCGGTCACGCGGCTTTCGCTGGAATCCCACGGCCCGGACTACTCCGGCACGCTGCGGCTGAAGCCCCGCGAGCCCTTGGTCACCTGCGACACGCTGACCAACGTCCGCATCACGGATCGGGCGGTCGAGGAGACGATCATGCTGGACTATGACGTCCAACACGCCGGCATCCGTCAGATCGCGTTCCTCCTGCCCCACTGGCTCAAGGACGCTCGCATCCAGGTGCCCCTGCTGCGGCAGAAGACCGTCGAGCCGGTCGACGCCCGGCCCGATGCGCCGGTGCGGGTGCAGATTGCCCTCCAGGATGCGGTTACCGAGAAGTTCCGCGTGCAAATCCAGAACGATCGGCTGCTGACCGCCGCCCCACAGCAGGCGCCGATCCCCGTGGTCGAGACGGGCCGCGCCGATCGGCAATTCGTGGTGCTGGAAAACGCCGGGCGGGACGAGGTCGAAGTGGTCTGCCATCCGGGCTTGGAGCCCTTGGGCCGTCAGCAAAAGCAGTGGGCCGAACTGGCGGCCGAGCTGCGGGGCGGCAACATCACCCAGGCCTACCTGGTCACTGCCCCCGGCGGTGGCGCCGGCGTGGCCGCCGGGGCTAACACGCCGCAAGCGGTCGCCGGGGCTAACACGCCGCAAGCGGTCGCCGGGGCTCAGATGCCGCAACTGGTTTTCCAGACGCGGGAGCGCAAGGCCCTGGAAACGGCCCGGGCGAGGATCGGCCTGGCCTTCACGGATCTCGTGCTCGACGACCACGGGGCGTATCGCGCGGAGCTCACCTGCCACATCGACAACAGCACCGAGCAATACCTGGAGATTGAGCTGCCCGAGGGGGCCACCCTCTGGACTGCGCAGGTGGCCGGCACGGCGGTCAAGCCGACGCAGGCGCCCGGCCAAGTCCCGCCCGGCCGGGTCCGCATCCCGCTGGTGAAGACGGCCCCCGGCGAGCTGGACTACGAGGTGGTGCTCAAGTACGGCGGTCGGATCCCGCCCGTCGGCCAGCTCGCTTCGGTCCAGTTTCCGCTGGTCCGCGTGCTGCGGATCCCCGTGGACATGAGCCAGGTCCGCCTCTACCTGCCCGAGACGCACGCCTGGTTCCACTTCGGCGGAACGATGGGCCAGGTCGAGGAAGGCGAGCAGGCGGCCGGCCAGGTTGCCTATCAGACCAAGGTCGTCGACCGCTTGAAGCAGGACATGGCAAGTTCCAACCTCTTCACCCAGGCCCGGGCCGCCAATAACCTCAAGCAAATCGGCATGGGGGTTCTGAACTTTGAGTCGGCTCTTAAGTCCTTCCCGGCCGGCCGCGGCAACGCCAAGCTCCAGGAGGAATTGCAGCGAAATGAAAGCGTGCGCAAGGAAGCCGAGCGGGCCGCCGAGCAGATCGAGAAGGCGCCCCAGCAAGAGGCAACGGTCCAGGACAACCGCTACCAGTTGAACCAGCGATTCCTCGAGCAGCGGGCCCATGTCAGCGGCAACGAGGTGAAGAACGCGGGCCGCAACTTCGATACGTCGGAGGGCGAAAACCAGCCGGCCGAATCCTCGAAGGCCGCCCAGTACAACCCCGAATGGCTCCAGCATGACGACCTCGGCAAGGAAAGCGGCGGCTACAACAAGCTCGCGAGGTCCGGCAAGGAAGCGCAGAAGGACTTGAAAGAACGGGTGGTCAAGGGTTCGGGCGGCAAGAAAAAACTCCCACTGTTCGACGAGCTGGCAAGCCCCCAGTCCCAACTCCTCCAGCCGAATGGGTCTTCCTCCGAAGGCCAGCAGATGGGCGGCCAGGCGGGCGAGAAAGCCCAGAAGGTCTACCCTGTGGCCGACCTGGTTGTGCCCGTACCACCGTCGTCCCAGAGCGGCGTCGGCCGCATGGGCGGCGGCCAGCAGGCCAACCAAGCCCAGGCGCCCCTTCAGCCGCGAGGGCGCGCTGATACGCAGCAGGCCAAGGCCATCCGCTACCAGCAGGAGCAGATGAAACAGCAGCTCGCCAATCCGGCCCAACCGTACCCCGTGGGCGGCTGGGGTAGAATGCTTCCGGGCAGCGCTGGAAACGGTCAGAGCGCTGCTTCGGCGCAACCTGGCCAGGGTCAAATTGGACAACAACAAGCGGCGAACGATTGGGCAGGGCGCGTTGTTGGGGATATGGAAGGTCGCCGGTCCCGGCTGACGGCGGCAGGCGGCGTTGCGCCGCCTGCCGGCGCGGCGGGCCCGGGTGCGCCGGGGGCCTTCAGCGCTGACCTCAACATCCCGTTCGTTCCTTCCGGACAGCCTCCTGGCGGGCTGGCGAGCCTCGACGTGGCGATCCCGCGGCGCGGCACGGTCTTCTTTTTCTCCACGCCGCGCGGCGAAGCCGAGATCACCGCCCTAGCCGCTTCACACCACCTGGCGGACGGCCTGTTGCAGGCAGCCGCCATCGCCCTGGCGGCGCTGGTCGTCTGGTACGTCTTCCTGTTGGCCCGGCGGGACCGCTTTGCCTGGCTTGCCAGCCGCCGCGCGGCCACGGTGCTCTTGGCCCTCGGAGTGCTCGGCTTCTGTTTCTTTCCCGGCATGGCGATTCTGGCGATTGCCGCCGGCAGCGGGATTCTGGTCCACAACCTGGTACAGCAAACCGCCTCTTCCTCCAGACTCTAAGGCAACGCACGGGAAGAGAATCACGAAACCCCGAAACGACGAAAAACCGAAAGGGAAAGGGGCTGCTCGTGAATTTTCAACTTGAACCTCGCTGGTCGTAAAAGGTGTCGTCATCTAGCGTTCTTTCTCCTCTCCCTTCGTCGCTTCTTTCTGGCTTTCGCTTTTTCGGGTTTTCGTGATTAGCTCTTGGGACCCTGATGAGGAACCGTCGTGGGCAAGCATCCCCAACCGGGCAGCCGGCGATTGCCGCAGGGCCTGGTGATCCTTTACGAAGACGAAGACCTCATCGTGGTGGACAAGCCGCCGGGCCTGCTCGCTGTCGGCGCCGACGCGGATCAGCCGCGCCAAACGCGCACGGCCCACTTTGTCCTCACCGATTATGTCCGCAAGAGCTGTCCTCGTTCACGGAAACGGGTCTTCGTCGTTCACCGGCTGGACCGCCAGACCTCGGGCGTGCTGATCTTCGCCAAAAGCCAAGAGGTCAAGCTCCGGCTTCAGGACCGCTGGACCCAGACGAAGAAGAAGTATCTGGCCGTCGTTCACGGCCATTGTGAGAAGACGTCGGAGACCATTACCAGCTACCTGGCGGAGAACAGGGCGTACTTCGTCTACGCGACGTCCGACCCCGCCCGGGGAAAGCTGGCCCGGACGTCCTATCGCGTGCTCAAGCAGACCCGGCGTTTCGCCTTGCTGGAAGTGGAGCTATTGACGGGCCGGAAGAACCAGATCCGCGTGCACCTCGCCGGCATCGGGCACCCTGTCGTTGGGGACCGGAAGTATGGCCGCAGCAACGACTCCTTCGCCCAGCTCGCGCTGCACGCCCGCTCGATTTCCTTCAAGCACCCTTCCGGCGGCAAGGATCTCACCTTTACCGCGAAAGTGCCCGCCTATTTCCAGAAGCTGGTGGGCCCGATCGACTCGGAAGAAAAGGGCCACGGATCGAACACGGATGAGACACGGATTAGATGAGTCTCATTTGAAATTTGAAATCTGAGATGGGGATACCTGCTGGGAGTCGCGGCATCGGCGGCCATCCGAGGGAGAATCGTCAAACGCTATTCTGACCCCTCGATTGCCATAAGCCAGGGCGTGCCGGTATACTACGGCAAGCGGTAACAAAGCTGATGTCCGCTGGAAAACGTTGCTTGTCGTTGATGAGTCTAGTTCAGCAACGGTTGGGAGGGTAACTGCATGACCGAGCAGGAAAAAGTCTCCCGGCCCGAGGATCCGGTGGCGCGGCAGTACGAGCGGTGGGCGTATCCGGCCCCATGTCACGATCTGTCCACGCTGAACTTCGATTCGCCGGACCTCCGCTACCAGAACTTTCGCAAGCTCTTCCCGCTGTTCTGGCCCGAGCGGCCCTACCGCGAGGACATCGAGATCCTGGTGGCGGGATGCGGAACGATCGCCGCGGCCGGTTACGCCTATCTCTACCCCAAGGCCCGGGTGGTGGGAATCGACGTCAGCTCGGCCAGCCTGGCGCACGAGGAAGTTCTCAAGCAGAAGCACGGGCTTGCGCGGCTGGCGCTTCAGCAGTGCCGCGTCGAGGACGTTGCCTCGCTGGGCGCCGCGTTCGACTTCATCGCCTGCCAAGGCGTGCTGCACCACCTCGCGGACCCGGTCGCCGGGCTGCGGGCCCTGGGCGGCGTGCTCCGCCGCGACGGCGTGATCGACCTGATGGTCTATGCGCCCTACGCCCGCGCCGGGGTCTACATGTTCCAGGAGTTGTTCCGCCTGATGGGGCTGGGGCAAACGCCGCGCGACGTGCAAACTGTCAAAAACGCCCTGGCTTGTCTCGGCCCGCAGCATCCGCTGCGCCGCTACCTGGCCTTGGCTCTGGACCTGAATACCGACGAGGGGCTGGTCGATACGTTTCTCCACAGCCGCGATCGGGCCTTCAGCGTGGCACAGTGCCTGGAGCTGGTCCAACAGGCGGGCCTGGTCTTCCAGGGGTGGCAAGACAGCGGGTTGTACCACGCCGAGGGCCGGCTCCCTCGCACCGCCCCGCTGCGGGCCCACTTCGACCGGCTCGACGATCGTCGCCTCTGGCAGGCCGTCGAGCTCTACGACGGCACGATCCCCGGCCACTGGTTCATCGCCTGCCGCCCGGACCGCGACCCGGCCGGTTACCGGGTGCAGTTCGACGACGAGGCCTTTTTGGGGTACGTCCCCATCCTGCGAATCAGCCAGGCGACCAAGGCCGATCCGCTGCGTCGGGTTCCGGCGACGATTGCCCGAGCTCCCTTCCCGCCCTTCCCCCTGGACGACTGGCAAGTGGCCGTGCTCAGCCGCATCGACGGCAGCCGGTCGATCGCCGACTGCCTGCGGGCCGCCGCGGGGCCCGGGCCGCTCGACGTTTCCCGGGCCCGGGGCTTGTTCCGTTCGCTGTGGCGGGTCGGCTATGTGATGTTCCGCATCGGCGCGGTAGGATGAATAGATAGGTAGGGTGGGACAAGGCCGCCGTGGCGGCCGCCGGCCCACCGAGAGCGGGGCTGCTGGGCCGGCGCTGGCTGGGTATGCTACGTTAACTATCGGCGTTGTACGCAGGACTGGTGGGCCGGCACTCGCTGACGCGAGCTTGTCCCACCCTACTAGAAAACCGAGAAGAAAGGAAATCCTATGGACTCGTCCAACCGCCGCCACGAAAACCCGGGAGCCCGGCAGGGCGAACAGACGGGCACTTGCCGTCGCCAGTTCCTCAGGACGGCCGGCGCCTTGGCAGCGGCGGGCGCCTTGGCCGGGCAGGCGAAGGCGGAGGTCGCCGCCGCCGGGCAGGCCAGGGCGGACGAACGCCGGCTGCCGCAGATCCGCCTGGGCCGGCACTCGATCTCGCGGCTGATCTGCGGGGCCAATCCGTTCAATGCCGGCTCGCACCTCTCGGTCTTCGTGAACCGCGAGATGCGGAGCTACTATACGCCCGAGCAGATCCTCAAGACGCTCCGCCGCTGCCAGGAGGTGGGAATCGACTGCTGGCAGTCGGGGTACGGGAACCTCGACCTCTACCGGCGGCTGGTCGACGAGGGTGGCAAGATGCGCTTCTTGGCCCTCGAGGCCGGAAGCCGGGACGTGATCCGGGGGCTCGCCAAGGGAGGCTGCATCGGCATTGCCCACCACGGTGAAGTCACCGATGGTCTCTTCAAGTCGGGTCAGCTCGACAAGGTCCACGACTATCTCAAGCAGGTTCGCGACGCGGGCCTCGCGGTGGGCGTCTCGACCCACATGCCGGCGGTCGTCGATGCGATCGAGTCCAAGGGCTGGGATCTGGACTACTACATGACCTGCGTCTACGAGCGCCACCGCTCGGCGCAGGACTTGGTGAAGCTGCTCGGGCAGGCCCCGATCCCCGTGGGCGAGGTCTATCTGCCCAACGACCCACCGCGGATGTTCAAGGCCATCCAGCAGACGAAGCGGACCTGCCTGGCCTTCAAGATCCTGGCCGCCGGCCGGCTTTCGGAGCGGGCGGAATGGGTCGAGCAGGCGTTTCGCCAGACGCTGGCCTCGATCAAGCCCGGCGACGGGGTCATCGTCGGCATTTACGACCGCTACTCCGACCAGCCCGCCCAGGACGCGGAGTACGTGCGGCGGTTCAGCGCGAAAGCATGAGGCATTGACGGGGGCGAATGACCTGGCATAATTGGGTGCAAGGCGCGTGCTGCCTCAAGCATTTCGAGGTAGGTCATGTCATTCGACGCTCCGAAAGAGAAGTTTCTCCGATCGGCTAGGATAAACTCAGCTGCGCGCCTGCGTCCTGGTTGCCACTCCCCAAGCCACTGGAGAACATGATGGAAGTCCTACTTCGGTGTCAGGTCAACCGCGGGATGTTTAGCGGAGAGCTCGCCGTCCGCGGCAAGACTGCGGGCGGCAGCGAGTTTTCGCTTTTTGTGCCTGAAGACTTCGTTGAGGCCAACCGCCCCGCAACTGGCGACCAAACCGTGGACGGTTGGCTTCGCGTCGACGTGCTCGCTCGCGAGGGAGCATTGATACTGGTACGTCTTCCGGGCCAAACCTTTGAAAATGGGCAAACTGTTACGGTGCGCGATGACCAGGTCGAGCTTCCCGCCCACCGCGAGGCGGTCTGAATTCCATCCATGATCCTTTCCAACGTGGAACTCTTCTCTGCCTTGGACGAAGGGCGGCTGATTATCCGGCCCGAGCCTGCGCCACGACTACCCACGATCGGGCAGGCCCACTCTCCTTATGACACCCACTCGGTCGATTTGTCGTTGGGCGATGAAATCACCGTCCCCAAAGAGGGACAAATCACTTACGACTTGACCCAGCCGGGCAGTATTGCGGACACAATCCGGCAGCACTCCCAGACCGTGAAAATCAGCGACTTGCAGCCCTTCTGTCTGGAACCGCATCGTTTCATCTTGGCCAGGACGCACGAGCATATCGAGTTGCCCATCCTGCGGGCCCGCCCGACATGTCTGGCAGCGCGGATCGAGGGGAAGAGCAGCCGCGCACGGTTCGGCATTCTGATTCACTTCACCGCGCCGACCGTCCATCCGGGCTTCAAGGGGACGCTGACGCTGGAGATGATCAACTTGGGGCCTGCGTCGTTCATGCTCCGGCCCGGTATGGCCATCGCCCAACTAATCGTCGAAGAGGTCAAAGGCTGCCCAATCGAAAACCCAAGCCAGTTCCAGGGACAGCGGAATGCTGCGGGGTGAGCAATCAACGTGTCGGGAGCGGCATCGGCGCTCTCAACGAAGTCCACCTATGACCACGTCGGATCGGGCTGGGACAAAATCTGCGGATGGACTAGCTCCTGGATCTTCTCCACCGCTTCGGCCGCCGCCGACACGGAGGAGGCGTCCGCGTGGACCTCCAGGGCGATCTCGAAGGTACGCGACTGGCCGGGGGCGAGCACGATCACGCGGCCATGGGCTTTCTCGAACGACTTGACGTTGGGGAAGTTGGTGGCCGGCTCCAGGCCGGTGACGTAGCCGTCGATCTCGGCTTGCCGGTTCTTCCAAAGCGAGAAATAGGGGAGCCGGTCCTTGGCAAACCGCAGACTCACGCCCCGGTCCGCCGCGGCGTTGTGCAGCAGGGCCCGGGTCTGGCCGTCCGCATCGGCCGCCAGCTCGAAGAAAAAGACCGCTTCCGACGAACCGGGCGAGGCCGGCCCGTAGCTGTCCCACTGGTCCAGGTTCTCCACGGCCACCCGGTCCCTCGGGGCCATCAGGCTCACCGGCAGCACGACCTTCGCGCCGGGGACCGCCAGCGGCGGGCCGAAATTGACGTGGTACAGAAGCTCCAGCTCGGCCGGCTCGGCGGAAAGGCTGGTAACCCGATCAGTAATCGTCATGCCGGACTGGCCGACCCGGGTGGTGATCGTCGAGGTCAGCCGCAGCTTGTTGCCGAACAGCCGGGCCTCATCGACCGTGCCGGTGACGGCGATCTCGCCCGCGTCGCCGTCAATGTTGAGGTACACCTGGTGGGCGGGTAGATTGGCGATCTTGCCGTGCAGGCCGTAATGCAGCGTGCCGTCGGCGTTCTTCTCCGGCGCCCCGTTGCTCTCCAGTCCGCAGCGGACCAGAAACTCGTCGAAGCCGTCGAGCCAGCCGATGCCGCTGGCCTCCTCGAGCCGCACGAAGGCCGGATGGACCGGGCCTTTGACGGGCGACTTCCAGCCCAGCACCAGGTCGTCCTGCGCCGCCCGCCAGATGCCCATCCCCCGCGTGGGCACGACGACGAAACGGAACCGGCCGTTATCGACCTCGATCACGTCGACGCCCTCGCGGAGCCCTCCGCGGAGCGTCCGCTTGGTGACCGCGTAGCCCGCGGCGGGGCCGCCCACGTCGGCCGGCGAAACGGTCAGCCGTGGGACGTACAGGTCCTGATCGACGTCGGTCAACATCCAGGTCTTTTTGGCCATGAGCGCGGTTCTCCTTGGGATAGCGGGCAGCCTTCGTAGGTTATGCTTTAGCATAACGGAATCCAGCACGACATACCCTAGCCCTGAAAGCCAGCCGAAGTTTCGGAGTGCGGCGACTTGTCGCCGCTCTTTGAGCGGCTAGAAGCGATCGGGAGACCTATTTCAGGCGAAAGGCCGCGTAGCCTTTTGCTGACAAATGCGCCGGAAAAGCGGCGACAAGTCGCCGCACTCCAAGGATAGACCGAGAACCCAAGACCTAAGACCTTACGCCGCGGAGCCTTGCCAAGAGCCGATCCAGGTCGGGCGGCAACGGAGAGACGAACCAGAGCGGCTCGCCCGTGACCGGATGGGCAAACCCCAGTTCGGCGGCGTGCAGGGCCTGTCGCTGCGCACCGCTGCGATCCGCGATCGGCCGTCCGCCCAAGGGGCGGTTGTAGATCTTCTCGCCGCAGACCAGGTGGCCGGCCTCCGCCAGGTGGATGCGGATCTGGTGCGTTCGACCCGTCTCCAGCCGGCACTGGACGAGCGTGTAACCGTCGAGCGATTCCAGCGGGCGGACGTGGGTCACCGCCCGCTGGCCGACGCCCGGCAGCGGGGTGCTGCCGCGGAGTCCGTCGCCCCGGTCGCGGACCAGAAACGACTCGAAGGTCTGTGCGCGGACCTCGCCCGTGACGATCGCCAGGTAGACGCGGTGCAGGTCGTGCTTGCGGAACATTTGCACCAGCTTTTGCTCGGCCTCGGGCGAGCGGGCCAATACCATCAGCCCGCTGGTGTCGCGGTCGAGGCGGTGCACGGGACGAATCGCGGGCGGGCGGCGGCGGGAGTGCGACCCCGGCCTGCGGCCCTGCGGCGATCGGGCCAGGATCTGGCCGAGCATCTCGTCCAAGGTCGGCTGCGCCTGCCGCCGGCGCCGCGGCAGGGTCCGCTCCTCGGCGTGCCGCAGCGTCGTCACCCCGGCCGGCTTCTCCACCACCACCAGGTGTTTGTCCTGGTAGCGGATCTCGAGCTCCTCGGCACGGGGCAAGGGCAGTCGCGGCTCCTGCCAGACTTTGATCACGTCGCCCGCCTTGAGCTTCCGCCCCTCGTCCAAGCAGAGATTGCCGTTAAGCTGCACGTGCCGATTGCGGACCAGCCGGCGGACCTGCGACCACGACTCGCCGGGCCGCAGTTGCCGCAAGACGGCCGTCAAGGTCCGGCCGGCGTGTTGCGCGAGAGCATGATGGATGCAGAAGGCGGGCTTCGGCATAACTTTGTGAAGAACCTAACGCTGTCTGGGGTTAGTCGTCCAGGGTCTTCCCAACTTCCTGATGCCGGGCCTCGCCGACCATCTCGACTGTCCGGCCTTGAGTAGCCTCTTGCATCCGGGAGCCCGGGTGAAGACCATCAGACGGTTCCTTAGCCTACGGATGCCATGGGGCCGTAACCCTGTGGGGGGTAACGGTGCGTGTTCCCTCGTGGACAAATCTCGATCCGACGCGAGCCTAATCCTGCCTTGAATCGCAACGATCTCGCCAAAGTCATTATAGAGTAAGCTTTTACGGTGGCCGACCGTTTCTGACCGATGGGGCGATTCCGACCAGGGTAGCAGGTGAACGACAATCGCAACGGCCCTCCTTTACGTACCTCTATCGCGTCCACCTTTTGGCGCAACCGCAAGCAAGACAAAATCGCTTTTGCAGAGTTGACTCTCTCGAGGAGGGAAATACTCTTCATTGGGAGCCCGATCGCGATTCTTTGGATTGGACAGAGAACCCGGCGGTTTGGCAACCCTATTTCACAAGACTTCAGGGTCCCTTGCGGGGACCAGAGGGGGTTTCTCATGAGGACGTTTCTCGCGCTCGTGGTGGCGGGCCTGTTGGCGGTCCAACCGGCTTTCGGTGGTCCGGGTGGTGGAGGTGGTGGTGGTGGTAAGGGCGGCGGAGGCGGGGGGAGCTGGGGCGGCGGAGGTGGGGGGAGCTGGGGCGGCGGAAGTAAGGGTAACTGGGGAGGCGGCTACGGCGGCTATGGCGGCTACAAGGGCGGCTACGGCTACGGCGGCTATGGTTGGGGCTATCCTGGTTGGAGCGGGTGGGGTGGATACGCTTATCCCCAGGTCACTGCGGGCTACTGGCCCCAGACGACTGCCAACCCGGTGGCTCAGGTCCAGGCCCCGGCCGAGGTCGTCAACCCGGCCAGCACCGGCGTGACCTTGTCGTTCACCGTCAACAGTCAGTCCTTCAGCCTGGCGTCGGGCATGAAACAGGACTTGACCATCAGCCCGGGCGATGCGATCAGCTTCGATCGCGGCGGCAGCTTGGGAACGGCTACCTACTCACTGAACCCGGCCATTTACACCTTTGCTGCCACCAGCAATGGCTGGGAGTTGTACCAAACGGCGTTGACTCCTCCCGGCGGGCAACCGAGCTCTACGGCCGGCGCCAACGCGGTCCCAAGCAATCCGCCGAGCTACGGCAAATAGTGATCGGCGGCGAGTCGGGAGCAATAGCCTTGGTTACCGCAGGAAGCCCACGAAGAAGCTGAAGTTGTTGACCTCGTCGCCGTGATTGAGGGCCAGGGGGATGGCGAAGTCCAGGGCGATCGGCGCGGGGCCCATGGCGGGGATCGTGATTCGCAGGCCGAAGCCGGCAGCCACGCGGTAGTTGTTCGACCAGTCCTTGATCGAGGGCTCGACCGTGCCCGTGTCGAGGAAGAGCACGCCGCGGAGCATGTCGTCGGCCGTGATGGGGAAGAGATATTCGGCGCCGGCGAGGACTTCGAAATCTCCGCCCACCTCGACGCTGTTGTCGTGCGGGCAGGCGCCGCGGAACTCGAAACCGCGGAGCGAGGAGTATCCGCCGGCGAAGAAGGCGTCATAGACCGGCGTCTGGTCGCCCGTCCAGCCCACGTGCCCGTTGAGGCTCAGCACCTGCCGGCCGGAACTGTCGGGGCGCTGGGTGATGAGGAAGTATTGCCGCGCGTCGAGCTGGCGCGGGGATACTGGAAGGTGCCGACCACCTCTTCCACCGACGCTTCCAAGAAGTGCCCCTGCGTTGCCAGGAAGGGGTTATCGCGGCTGTCGTTGGTCAGCGTGAGGCTGAACCCGTTGAGGTAGTTGTGATGTCCCACGGCCGACCGCAGCTCGGGGAGCGGCACGCCGCCCGGCGCCGCCAGCGCGTCCAGGTCGTAGACGTTGACCTGCGCGAAGCGGTAGGCGACGCTGCCGGTGAGCTCCTGCGCGAACTGGTAGCCTAACGACGCGCGGCCGCCCATCCAGGTCTCGAACCAGTCGTTGTACTCGCGTTGGAAGTAGTAGCCATTCAGGCCCAGGCCCACGTCGCTGTCCATCAGGTTGGGATTCTGCCAGGTGATGGAGTACCGCTGGAGCTCCGTGCCGGGGACCAATTGGATTTGCAGCCGCTCGCCGTTGCCCCGCCAAGCAACGCCGTCGCGGATGTCTTCCCAACTGGTGGGCAGGCGGGTCCAATCGAAGTTCTGCTCGTCGACGGTGATCGATCCGACCAGGCCCGCGTCGGAGTTCACGCCCACGCTCACCATGAACCGGCCGGTCCGCGTCTCGATTTGCGTGGGGAATATGGGCAAGGCCGGCGGCTGGTCCAGCGGAAGGCCGGAATAGGGCTCGATGCCGCCCAGCGCCGGATCGGCCACGGGAACCTGCCCGTAACCGCCAGGCGGAGGCGGCACGCTGCCGGGCGGAGGCGGCAGTTGGCTGGCAAAGGAAACATTGGGCCCCGACAGGCCGTCCACCGGCGCCGGCGCCATGTTAGCCCCGGCGGCCACGCCGGGCCCGGAAACGGAGGGTGGGCCGGACATCGGCCCGGACGTTGGGAAGGAGACGCCGCCGTCGGGATTGTATCCGCGCACGACGAACTCGGGGCGGCCCCGCGGCGGAGAAGGCGGAGGAGGGGGCTGGTCCCTGCGCCTGCTGGGCCCTCGGCCGGACCTTCCTGGGTGCCACTGGCCGTAGGACGGATTGCTAATCCGTCCGGAAGATCGGCCTCGTTGCTGGATGGATTTCCAATCTGTCCCACAGCCGTGCGGACCAGCCGGATGTCAGCAAAGGTAAGAGAATGTGGGACATAAATCCGTTCCGCAGCCGTGCGGTCCAACCAGAGCCGGAGCGTCGCCGCGGCCTGATCTAATTCATCATCGCCATCGGGGGCGTCGCGCTCGAGCCGGCAGGAGGTGAGACAGGTTCGTGGTCCGGGCGCTGGCCGGTCGTCTGCCGGCCGCTGGAAAGGGCCGGCCAGCGGCGGGTACCATGCCCGCGCTTGCCGTGGGCATGATTCGGCGGCGGCCATGCTCGCTCTTTGTGGTGCAGCCGTCCCGGCTGCTTGGGCAGGCGGGACGCCTGCACCACAAGATGTTTCTGGACAGGCACTTAGCGAGCATGGCGCCCCGCCGGAAGGCGGCGCCACCCACGGCGAGCTGTCGGCCGCGGCCCGAACGGCCGGGGGCGGCGCTAGCGGAGCGGAGGCGGGAACGGGCTGTGGCTGCCCTTGTTTCCAGGTGGGCGGCTCGTCGGGGATGTCGCCGCCGATCCAGGTGCCCTCGACCGTCACGTCGATGGTGCGATCCTGGGTCCCGGCGGCGCTCGCGGGGGTCACCGCCGCGGGAAGCGGCCAGCCAGGCGGGGTGTTCGGACTCTGCCGGCGCACACCGGCCGGCTTTCCCGGCGCGTCGGCGACTTCCTCTTCATCATCCGACTTGTCCAGGCCCGGCGGGCTGAAGGCAATCTTCGGCGCCGCGCCGTTCTTCGGATCGACCTCGAAGAGCTGCGAAGCCTTCAGACGCGTCTCCGCTCGGCGCATCTCGCGGGTATCGGCGATCTCGCCCGGGCGAATGCAGCCCAGGCGGTTGAGCACGGTGTTGATGCGGGTGTGCGGGTAGTCGCCCTTGATCAGCACGTGGACCGTTCCGATCCGGTACCGCTCACCTTCCCTGAGCTTGTAGACCATGTCCACAAAGCCCACCTTGTCGGCAAGATAGCGCATGTCGGCCTTGACGTTGCAGAAGACGTAGCCGTCGCTGCCGTAGAGGTCCTGCATCGCCACCACGTCGGCCTTCATCTGCGCCTGGTTGAAGTAGACCGGGTTCTCGGCCGTGGTGTTCTTGAGCTTGACCGTTTCCGCCAGCTTGGCGGTGGGGAACTTGGTGTTGCCCAGGAAGGAGACGTTGCGGACCTGGTACCGCGGGCCTTCCTGGAGCACGAAAGTCAAATGGAGCCAGGTCTGGGCGTCGTTGAACTCCTTCAGCGGGCCGCCGATTTTGCAATCGAAGAAGCCTAGGCCGCGGTAGTAGGCGGTCAGCCGCTGTTTGTCCTCTTCGATCTCTTTGCTCTCGACGTTTCCGCCGAAGAGCCAGAGGATTCCCGGCGTGGACTTGATCTGGGTCCGCAGCCGGGCGTCGGAAGCGATCGTGTTGCCGATGAAGTCGGTCCAGAGGATCGCCTGCTTTTGCCCCTCGTCGATCAGGAAGATCGCCCCGCGATCGGTGGGCTTGCTGCCCTCGACGATCGTCACGCGGGCCCTGGGGAAACCATGGGAGTGGTAGTGGTCCTCGATCGCCCGCCGCGCGTCTTCCACGGCATAGGGGTCCATGGCGTCGCCGGGCTTGATCTTGGCCTCCGTGGCCAGCTTCTGCTTGCGGATCCCGTCGCTGCCCACGTACTTGACGTAGTGCAGGATCGGCTTCTCGATGACCTCGAAGATCACCACCAGGCCCTGCGGCGTCCGCAGGGTAAAGGGCTTGACGCTGATGAACTGGCCGTTCTTGGTGAGCCGGCGGACGTCCTCGTCGATGGTGTCGGCATTGAACGGCCGGCCGGCATGGGTGTGGATATTGGCGAGGATTTTCTCCAGCGGCACCTTGCTGTTGCCCGTGACGCGGACCTCGGCCACCGGCTCCGCGGCCGCCGGCTTGCCGCCCAAGGGCATCCGATCGACCGGAACGGCGCCGGGGGGGAGATCGCCGGGCCGGGCAGGAGCGGTCGTCGGAGGTCCCGGCGGCGGGCCGGTCTCCGAAGGCATCGGGCCCGGCGGCGGGGCCAGCGAAGGCATCCGGCCCATGGGCGGCGGAGCCGGCATGAACTCGCCATTGTTCGGCCCCAAGGGCGGTCCCCCGGGCGGGCCGAATTGGTCCGCCGGGCTCGCGCCTGTCAGTCCCGATGGGGTCTGCCCGTAGACCGTCAGCTCGCCCAGAGTCACTGCCAGGCAGAGCACCGCCACGCCCAACAGGCCATAACAGTTGCGATCGCCGCCGATCATCGGGGCCCGATTCTTGTTCATGAGCAGTCGCAGAGATGAGAGCCGACGGGTAGGGCGTGGCGTCACGTCACCCGCCCACGGGCACGGAAAGGCTGCGTAGAAATACTCGAAGTGTGCCCATACGGCAAGACGAGTTAGCTACAGCCCGGCGGTTTTCCCGGTAAGATGCGCAAGACGATCGACAGGGGGAGCGGGCTTTTGCGCGGCGACAGCGGCGGCACGGTAGGCACCGCCCACGAGGGAGGCCACCGTGGTAGCCATAGGGCGGGTGATGCCCGGCCTACCCCAATGTCCGCGTAACCTCGTAAATTGAAAACAGCCCGGCGGGGCCTTCGAGCTTCTTGCCAGAGAGCCTACCAGACCCGCCGGGCCTTGCGGATTTGCCCCAGCGCGACAGAAGTCGCATCGGGGACGGGACCTTGTCCTGTTCGGCGGACGTGCTCCGCTCTCCGTCGAGCTAGGGAGGCACGGAAGCCCAGGTTGTTGTTGCGGTTCCCGGGCTCGTTGTTGTTGCGGTTCGCCGCCCGGCAGTTCCTCGCCGGGTTGTTCCAGGTGCCGCCGCGATTCACGCGGTTGGCGCCTCCTTCGGACAAGACCCCTCGATGCTCTCAGTATGCCGCACGCGATCGTAAGCACGCCGTTCGTAGTTCCGCCTTTAGGTGGAATGAGTTGCACGCCCGTTCCCGCCCGCCGCCTAAAGGCGGGGCGAGGAACGAACTCCCCGCCGCCTAAAGGCGGGACTACGAACGCGACGTTCCCGCCCGCCGCCTAAAGGCGGGACTACGAACCCCTGGCGGAATGCCATCTTCTGCTTGCAGCAACCGCCTGAAGGCGGGACTACGAACTAAACGTCCCATTTGTCCCCGTAGTGCAACACCGGGTAGCTCCGCCAAAGATCCTTGAGCCACTCGCGCCCCTTGGCTTCCAAATACCAGTACACGCTGGAATACGGCCAGTCTGTCCATTTCATCGCGCAGCCGTGTTTGACAGGGTTGTTGTAGATGTAGTTCAACGTCGTGTAATAGTGGGCCTCAGAGCGCATGCAGCGGTCCTCGCTGCGATACCACACCCGACGTCCACGGGCGTTGTCTTCCTTGTTGAACTCGAAGGATGTCCTGCCATGAAGTTGGCCGAGGCCGCGCGCGAAGCTCCGCAGGTCCTCGATCCGCACCAGCACGTGGTAGTGGTTTGGCAAAACGACCCATGCGGCGCAAGGCATGGCACCATGGTTCAAGTGCGACAACAATTGTCCCTCGAACCATCCCAGGCGCTCCGGGCTTGACAAGATCGACCGATGTTCGAAGCACGTTCCGGTTACGATGCGATATTCTCCGGGCGCTTCGATATGCGGCGGCCCGTGCCACGGATAGCCGCGCTGTTTTCGCTGGGCGACGGCCGCGGCCCGCTGTTGCGGCGTCCATTTTCGGAAGTCATACATCGCTGGTCTCCACTCGCAGGCGGGCCCCTATGACGGTATCGTTCGCGTCGTTCGTAGTCCCGCCTTTAGGCGGAATCCGTTGCACGCCCGTTCCTACCCACCGCCTAAAGGCGGGACTACGAACGCGACGTTCCTACCCACCGCCTAAAGGCGGGACTACGAACGCGACGTTCCTACCCACCGCCTAAAGGCGGGACTACGAACGCGACGTTCCCGCCCGCCGCCTAAAGGCGGGACTACGAACGAAGTGCTCGACCGACACGGCACGGTGTAACCGCAGGAAACGGTTCAATTCCGCCTCGGCTTCATTGTCCCCCGTAGCCGCTATGGAAAACAACTTGAACTGCATTTCGCAATTTACCCATTTTAGCGAATCGCCGCCCAAACTTCGCCAGGGGCTTCGCCCCTGGACCCCAGGAGCACCTCGCTAGTACCCTCGCTCGCTACGGTACGAAAAGACGCCAGGCTCTCCCTCCGGTCGGCCTCGCTCCGCTCGGCACGCCTCGGCGTCTTTTCGACCTCCGCTCGCTCGCCCTACTTGTCCGCCAAAACTAGGGAGACGCGGAAGCCCAGGACGTCGCTGCGGTTCCCAGGCCCGTTGCTGCCGCGGGTCGCCGACCGGCAGCGCCCCGCCGGGCCGTACCAGCTACCGCCGCGAAGCACGCGGTGCGAGCCCCCTAGGGGACCGGTCGGATCGTCGACAGGCGTCTGCACGTAATAACCTACGTCGTACCAGTCCTGGCACCACTCCCACACGTTCCCCTGCATGTCATACAATCCCCACGCGCTCGGCCGCTTCCCGCCAACCGCGTGCGGCATCCCGCCCGCGTTGTCGCCGAACCAACCGTAGTCCGAAAGCGCCTTCTCCTCGTCCTCCTTTGGAATCCCGCCGCGGCTCGAACTGAAACTGTACCGACCCGCGCTCCCCGCACGGCACGCATACTCCCACTGCGCCTCCGAGGGCAGTAGATACGTTCGCCCCGCCGCTTTCTCCTCCGGCATCTCCGATAGTTTTCGACAAAACTCCACCGCATCATCCCAGGAGACACACTCCACCGGAAACCGCTTTGTGTCTTGACCGGCTACCTTGTCTTTGCTCTTGCCGCGTGGCCGAAAACTCGCTTGGATTTGTGCCCATGACCCGCTGGTACTCCCCCTGCGTCACCAGGTACGTTCCCAAGTAAAACGGCTTGGTGATCCGTACCCGGTGCTGCGGCGCCTCGCCCGGAAGACGCTCCACGTACCACGCGTCGCCGGCATGTGCCTTCAACTCCTCTTCGATCAGTTCCTTGGGCGAGCCCATCTGGAACTCGCCCGGCGGGATGAGCACCAGCTTCATGCCAATCGAGTTGGTGATCTCCACCGGAACGCCCAACTGCCGGGCCCAGCGATCCTGAAACTTCCGTGCCTGTTTGGCGTCGAAGGGCGCGACGGCCGGCAAGGCCGGCTTGAGCGTCACCTTGACCTTCACCTGGCCGCCGTGCGTGACCGTGATGCTCTGCGGGTCGAGCTGGAAGTCGTCGGCGTCGAAGGTAGCAGGCACACTCCGTGTGCCGTCCGCCCCACGGTTAGGGGTGACCTCGTGCCGCGCGTCGAGAGACGCATCTGGTACGCGGGCGGACGGCACACGGAGTGTGCCTGCTACGTCGACGGCAAGGTCGTAGTTGCCCGCGTCGAGGCTCAGCGTCCAACCCGAGCGGGCATCCGCCACTTGAACTTTCTGGCCGCCTTGGCTGACGGCCACCTGCACGTCCTTGCCCAACTGCTCGTCGATCTCGACCACCAGCGTCCCCTGGCGAAGGGTCAACACCAGGACGACTACCAACAGCACGACCAGGCCGCCGCCGATGCCCAATAGCAGTAGCGGCCTGCGGCGAGCGGCGCCGACTGCCCGCTTCACCTTGCCGAGGAGGCTCGCCCCCGTGTCGTGCTGCGGGCCGAGGTACGGCTGGGTCCGCTGGTCGGCAGTTGGCTTGACTTTCTTGCCGACCGACGTCCGGGGGGCGGACTCGCGGAGGAAGGAGAAATCGCCCATCGCTTCGTCGCTCGCCTCGCGACGTGATGCGGCCGCTCGCGTCGATCCTGGGCCGTTTCCGGCAATTACCTCCAGGTCGACGATCACCTCGGCCATCGACTGGCAGCGGTCCTCCGGTTTCTTCGCCACCATCTTCTGGAACAACGAGTTCAACTCTGCAGGCACGTCCGGCCTGGCCGCCGAGAGCGATGGGATCGGGGCCTGCTGGTGCGCCATGAGAGTCTGCACCAGCGTCTCGCCTTGGTACAGTACCTTGCCCGTGAGCAAGCGATACAGGGTGCAGCCCAACGAATAGATGTCGGCCCGGGCGTCTGCGCGGTGCGTATCCAGCGACTGCTCGGGGGCCATGTAGTCGCAGGTGCCCATCACCTCGCCCGTGCCCGTCAGGCGATCCTGGTCGGAGTCGTCCGCCAGTCCCGTGATGCGTGCCAAACCCATGTCCAGGATTTTCACCGCGCCGTTTTTGTCCAGCAGCAAGTTGCTAGGCTTGATGTCGCGATGGACGACCCCTTTGTCGTGAGCATACTGGAGCCCTCGGGCAGCTTGAAGGGTGCACTGCACGGCTTGCGACAGCGGCAGTGGTCCTTTCTCCCTGAGCAGCGCCGCCAGGTCCTTGCCCTCCACATACTCCATGACCAGGTAATGCGTGCCCTCGTGCTGGCTGGCATCGTAGGCTTGCACGATGTTGGGATGGTTGAGTTTGGCGGCGGCTTCCACCTCGCGGTAGAAGCGTTTGACGGCATCGGGCGATCCGATGGCTTTGCTGGCGATCATCTTCACCGCCACCAGGCGTTTCATCCGCCGGTGCTGGGCCTTCAAGACCACGCCCATGCCGCCCTCGCCCAGCTTGTCCAACACCACATACTCGCCGAAGACCAGCGTCTTGGTCTTGCCCTCGTAGACGGCCTGGGCCTGGTACTTGGTCAGCTTGCCCTGCTGGACAAGCGCCCGGGCGAGCTGCTGGACGTCCTTGGGCCGCTTGTCGGGCGGGAGGCTCTCCTGGAACGTCGAGACTTCGGCCGCCGACATCAGCCCGCTTTGTGTCAAGCGCACGATAAACTGTTCGACCGTGACCGCCATCGACAGGACCCGCCACGAGACCACGAGGGGTACAACCACTCTAGTCTACCCAGACGCCGACAAGGTTGAAAGCCCGCCCCATTCCATGGAGGGGTCGCTGGGCGGAACAGCGGGTTTGCAGCGTCGTAGGTCAGGTACGCCGTGCCTGACAACATCATTCCATTCACCCGCGTCGCCAGGCAACGGTTGGTCATCCAGCCGGTCGTCAGGCACGGGGCGCCTGACCTACGTGCTGCGGCGAAATAATCCGGGATAACGCAGCCTTCGCGGAGCGAAAGGCGACACTTATTTACTCGCCGATCCTAAGCTCTCGTTCCCCTTTCGATCCATCTCTGGCGGGTGGGTGACACGGACTCAGCCTTACCCGGCCTCTTTTTGCGGGACGGGAGCGATCTGGAAATGAGGGGCGGGAATCGTGCGAAGCCGAGGGCGGAACTGGGGCCCGACGGGACCGTCGGTCGTGGCGTCCCAAACGTGACGGTCGATCTCCAAGAGGATCTCTTCGGCCAGGGCCACGGCGTCGCGGCCCTGCTCGCCGCTGACGCGGGGCGGACGGTGACTGCGGATGCTGTCGACGAAGTCGTCCAGCTCCAGCGCCAAGGCGTCAACCGCGGGAAATTGCTGCGTCTGGCGCGGCAAGTGCTCCTCCAAGAGGCCCGTCTTGCCGTATTGCTCGACCTCTTCCGGCGCGAGGCTCTCGACGTTGAACTGGCGACGGAGCAGCGTCTCGCTGGGACGGATCGTGGTGGTGGTGCGGGCGGAGAAGTCGACGACGGCCATCGATCGGGCCGACCAGATCTGCATCCGGCGGGTCTGGTCGTAGCTGACGCGGGAAGCATTCAGCGAGGCTACGCAACCGTTCTGGAACTCCAGCCGCACGTTGGCCACGTCTTCGTGACCACCGAGCACCGAGACGCCCAGGGCGTCGATCCGCCGCACGCGGGAGCGGACCAGTGAGAGCACCAGGTCGAGGTCGTGGATCATCAGATCCAGGACCACGCCCACGTCGGTCGAGCGGAAGCTGAAGGGGCCGCACCGCACCGCCTCGATGTACTTGGGAGCGAAGACCGACTGCGGGCTGCTCAGGTCGGCGAGCGCGGCAAAGGCCGGGTTGAATCGCTCGACGTGACCGACCTGGAGGACCGCGCCGGCGCGGCGGGCCGTCTCGACCAGCGCATCGGACTGGTCGGCGGTGGCGGCCAAGGGTTTTTCCAAGAGCACGTGTACGCCGTGGCGGAGGAAGGCCATGCCCAGGGCGTGGTGCAAGCGGGTGGGGGTGGCGATGACCACGGCGTCGACCTGGCCCAGGAGCTCGTGGGCGTCGGCCACGGCCCGGCTATGGCATTGCGCTGCCAGAGCGTTCCGCGCGGCGGCCCGAGGATCGACCACGGCAACCAGCTCGACGGACTCCAGCGCGGCGAGCTTCTGCGCGTGGTACCCGCCCAGGCGCCCGGCGCCAACGACGGCCAGGCGGAGTTTTTTCACGCGGCCCTCCTGCGCTCCCGGCCGCGACCGTGGCGGCCTTCCTGCTGTTCCTGGATGAAGCTGAGAAGGTGGTTTACGTGGGGCACCAACTGCCCGTTGGCCCGGAGGATCTCCCGCGCATTGTCCAGGCCGACCTTGGCCCGGTACAGCAGCCGGTGGGCCTCGGCCAGGCAGTCGATGCTCTCGGCGGAAAAGTTGTTGCGTTTGAGGGCCACGACGTTGATGCAGCGGGGCCGGGCGGGGTAGCCCTCGCAGAGCATGTAGGGCGGGACGTCGTGCCGCACGGCGCTCATCCCGGCTACGAAGCTGTAGCTGCCGATGGTGGCGAAGTGGTGAATGCCGACGCCGCCGGAAAGCGTGGCGTGGTCGTGGACGTGGACGTGTCCGCCCAGCAGGGTGGCGTTGGTGATGATGATGTGGCTGCCCAGGCGGCAATCGTGGGCCACGTGGCAGCAGGCCATGAGAAAGTTATGGTCGCCGATGGAGGTGATGCCTTCCTCCTTTTCCGTGCCGCGGTTGATGGTCACGCACTCGCGGATCAGGTTATGGTCCCCGATGACCACCTTGGTGTCGGCACCGGAGTAGCTGACGTCCTGCGGCTCGCCGCCGATGATCGTGCCGGGCCAGATGTGGTTGAACTGGCCGATGACCACGCGGCCCATCAGCGTGACGCTATTCTCCAGCCGCGTGCCGCGGCCGATGCGGACGTGGGGACCGATGACGCAGAAGGGGCCGATCTCGACGTCCTCGTCGATCTGGGCCCGGGAATCGATCACCACGTTTTCCGCAATGTAGGTAGCCATCCTGCGGCTCCTTGAACGATTTTGGATTTTAGATTTTGGATTTTGGATTTGGGGCTGGAAACAAAATCCAAAATCTGAAACCCAAAATCGCCAATTTCAAATCTCAAATCTCAAATCTCAAATCCAAAACTGGCATCAGGCGCAGCGTCTCCGCTCTTGCAGTTTCTCATTCCGGGCCAACAGCGCCCGGACCAGGTCGGTGTTGAGCCGGTGCCCGCTGCGATAGGCGTTGAAGCGGCCGGTCCAGCGGCAGCCTGCCAGCGCCAGGTCGCCGATCAGGTCCAGCACCTTGTGGCGGACGCATTCATCGGGGAATCGCAGCGTATTGTCGATCGGCCCCCGCTCGCCGAAGACCAGAAGGTCGCGGCCGGTGACGCGGCGGCCCAGGCCCTGGGAGAGGAGCCAGTCGGCCTCCGCCTTGAGCATGAAGGTGCGGCAAGGCGCCAGCTCCCTGCGGAACGACTCGGGGGTCAGCGCCAACTCGAAGGTCTGACGCCCGATCGTGCCCTGGCCGCCGTAGTCCAACTGGTAGTGGAGCACGGTCGTGGTGTCGCGCGAGGGCCGCGCCTCGACCCAGCTTGCGGCGTCACCCAGGCGGGTTGGCGCGGACAGTACGCGGGAGGTCCGCCGGGCGTCTTGGGAAACGATGCCCACCGCGTCCAAGGCCCGCACAAAGGGCTCGCTGGAGCCGTCGCAGCCCGGCATCTCCGCCTGGTCCGTCCAGACTTCGCAGTTGTCGATCTCCAGGCCGGCCAGCGCGGCCATCACGTGCTCGATCATCTCGACGCGGGCGTCGCCCACGCGGATCGTGGTCCGGCGGGGAGTCTCCATGCGGTTGGCCACGTGGGCCGCGATCCGCGGCCGGCCGGCAAGGTCGCGGCGGACGAAGACAATGCCCGCGTCAGGCTCGGCAGGGTGGAACTCCAGGCGGACGTTGCGCCCTTCCCAGTAGCCGAACCCTTCCACCGTCGCCCGAGCGGCGATCGTGCGTTGATTGCGAGTCGTGTCCATCAAGAGCTGCGAGTCATCCGTGACTAAGGGAGGAAAGAACCTTCTCGTACCGGCGGCATCCTTACCGCCAGGCGGAAGGCCGCGGACACTACCTGGGCCCCGGCACGCCGATCGGACGGTTGCCGATGCGGGGGTCTTGCACGGGCGGCCGGCCGGCGTTGAGCCGCTCGAGGATCGCGCCGGTGATGTCCATGTTGCGGCTGGAATAGATGACCTGCCGGTTGATGTTCTGCAACACCGCCTGGGGATCGTTGGGGTCGACCTGGTCGCCCGTGACGCGGAGCACCGTGCCGATCCCGTTGGCCGTGGCGAACATCTCCACTTCCTTGGCGATCTCCTGGTAGACCTGGTTGTAGATCTTCGCCTCGCGGACCAGGAACTCCTTCCGCTGGAGTTGGATGCGGACGTTCATGTCTGCCCGGCGGCGGGCGATTTCCTGCTCGCGCGAGCTGTATTCCTCAGTGCCCGGCTTGGCCAGCTTGAGGTCTTCCATCATCCGGTTGACATAGTCGACCTCGCCCTTCATCTGGCCTTCGGCCTTGGTCTCGTCGGCCTTCAACTCGGCCATCAGCTCGTTGAAGCGGGCATGGCTCTTGAAGATCTTGGTGATGTCCAGGAAGGCCACGCCGCCGGGCGGCTGCACGGACATTCGCCCAACGCCCGGCTGCTGCCCCAAGGCCATGGAACAGGCGAGCAGGGCGACCACAAAGAACACGGCCGAGGCGGCCACTCGTTGAGACTTCGTCACGTCCAGCACTCCTTGCTGTTAAAGACGGTCTTCCGTGACCGGCGACCCATTTTTCCATGGGCAGCGCCGGGCCTACGCAAGCGTATCGGTAACTCAGAACGGGTCACACCACTTGGCGGTATTCTGCCCAGAAAGCCAGTTTTGGTAAAGACCAATCTTCGCGGATCTGTGACGAGTAGGGTGGGACAAGCTCGCGCAAGCGAGCGCCGGCCCACCAGGAGTGGTTAGTGGCTAGTGGTCAGTGACTAGAGAGACACGGCCCTGTAAGTCCTGACCACTAGCCACTGACCACTAGCCACTGACCACTAGCCACTAGCCACTAACCACTCCTGGTGGGCCGGTGGCCGCCACAGTGGCCTTGTCCCACCCTACGATTGCCGGAAAGTTTTTCGTAGCATGTGCATTCCTGCCCGTGCTTTCCGCACCCCACGGGCAAGAATGCCCATGCTACTCCTCGCAAGACTGCCCATGCTACACCTCAAAACTCCAGCTTCCGGAATGCCTGGAAACCAACCTTCAGAGGGACCACCATGGCGGCTAATCCCAACAGTACGCTGGCCGCGCTGCCGGCCACCAGCCAGAAGCGGAGCCAGACACCCACGCGAAGGTAACGCGCCAGGAACTCGCCGGACTCGCTGTGCTCATAACCCAGATAGAAGTGCGATGGCAGGGCGGTCAAGAGCACCACGGCAAGGATGTACAGCGTGCTGACCACCAGGTTCAGCGTGCCGCCGAAGCCGGCGGCGATCTTCGAGGGCGAGTCCTCGTCGAGGTTGGGCATCTTCGCGCCCAGCCCCACCGCGATCCCGGACAGACCACAACAGAGCACCACGCAGGTCAACTGGTGGCTGGCCACGATCATCCCCTCCACGCCGAGCATCTTGTCGCTCAGCAGGATCAACAGCGAGCAAGGGACCATCGAGCCTGCAACCGCGAAGGCGAACTTGCTCCAAAGAATCGTCTCCCGGCTGACCCCCACCAGCCCCAGCATCCAGAATCGCCGCCCTTCGAGGCTCATCATGGGGTAGATGAAGCGGGTGGTGAAGGTCGACAGCAACAGCCCCACCACGGCGACGTTGAGGAAGCTGACCATGTTCACCCAGACCACGTAGTACTGGTCGTAGTGCAAGCGGCGGATGTTGACGAAGTAAAGGAACAACAACCCGACGAAGATCAAGAACTGCGTCCATTGCACGGGGTCGCGGCGGAAAAGCCGGAAATCCTTGAGCATCAACAGCCGCATGGGGGCCGAAAACGCCGCCAACAGCCGCGCCGCCACACGGTCGATCCAGACGACGCGGGCTCGGCGGCGGGAAAGACCCTGGCCTTGTACCCGGTTATATGCCTCGCGGTAGACGCCGACGGCCAAGATCAGCGACAACTGCCGGACCACCAACGCATTGGAGATCAATAACACCAAGAACATCACGGCGTCCGACCAGTTCTCCCGCGCCGCACTCAGCAAACCATCGCTGAGCCACCAACTCGGCAGCAGGGGCATCTCCGTGGCCGATAGCCGGCCGAGCATCGTCTGGAACCAGCGGGGCGTGAGCAGGTCGTTGCGGCCGGCGGCCATCAGCCACCAGCCGGCCGACAACAGTAGAACGACCACCACCGCCGCCAAGAGCAACCAGAGCAGTTTCCAGCCGCGGGGCAGGAACCGCACCAACAGCAGGCAGAGGATCGCGCCGGTGCCCGCCGGGATGTACGTGAAAGCCACCAGGTAGGGAAGCAGCAGGGCCAGGTAGTACCAAGGTGCCCGCCCCACGACCCCGTAGGCCACCAACATCGGGCTGCCCAAGAGCAAAAAGGCCCAACTGCTCAGCAGAATCGCCTCCTGCAGCTTGTAGAGGAACACCCGCTCCACCCGCGACGGCAGCGTGAACAACAGCGCCACGTCGGGCGCACGGAAGAGCGAGCTGTAGAGGATCAGCGCCGAGGAAAGCACGAGCATCACCAACAACGACAAGTAAAACAGCCCGAAGATCCCGCTCACCGTCGAGTCGTAGTACGAGGCCGGAATCAGGCTGCCGAGGAACGCGAAACCATCGGCGAACAGCCAGAACAGGGCCGTCCACAAAAGCACGCTGAGCACCAGGATCAGGACCAGGCGGAAACGCGCCCGCAGGACCGTCTGCCAGAAGGTCGTGCTGATCAGCCGCCGCCGCACCCGCCAGAAAGCCCGCGACTCCGCCTGCGGCGAAGCCAGCGCCGACAGCAGCGCCTCCGCCGCCGGCCAGGGCGCCACAACAAGCCGAGAGGTCGAAGCCGGCGTCTCCTTCACGGCGATTTCTCCTCGAACGGCTGCCGGGGATCCGCCGCCGCGTCGCCCCCCTGATGATTGGACCCCGGCTCGTGGTGATTGGAAGTCAGCTCGAGGAAAAGCTGCTCCAGCGATGTCCGCGACGCCGCCGAGCGGTCGCCGGCCGCCGACCGCCGGGCCTGCAGCTCCTCCAGGGTGCCGAGGAAGCCGAGCTGCCCGCCGTCGATGATCCCGATCCGGTCGGCGATCTCTTCAGCCACGTTGAGGGTATGCGTCGACATGAAGACGATCGTCCCCGCCGAGGCCAGCTCCCGCAGCAGGTCCTTGACCATTTTCATGCTCTTGGGATCCAGGCCGACCATCGGCTCGTCGACCACCAGCACCGCCGGACCGTGCAGCAGGGCCGAGGCGAAGACCAGCCGCTGCTTCATGCCGTGCGAGTAGGTCTCCGTCAGGTCGTCGAGGAATTCGTCCAGCCCGAATCGCTCGCTCTGGCGGCCGATCGCCTCGACCGTGCGGCGGCGGTCCAGTCCCCGCATCTCGGCGACGAAATCGAGGAACTCCCGGCCGGAGAGCTTGTCGTACAGATAGGGCTGGTCGGGCACATAGCCCATCAATTGCGTGGCCTGGCGGGTCTGGAGGGCCGTGTCGAAGCCGCCCACGCGGACCTTCCCCGCCGTGGGCCGAAGCAGCCCCACGAGCATCTTGATGGTGGTCGTCTTGCCTGCCCCGTTCGGCCCCAGGAAGGCGAAAAGCTCCCCGCTCGGAATTCTCAGCGTCAAGTCGGCCACCGCCAGCCTGCGGCCGAAGGTACGGGACACATGGTCGAACTCAATCATAAGTGTTTTGCAGGCCCTAAGTGTTTTGCAGGCCCTAACGCAGGCCCCAACCAGGGCATGATTCCCCCGAGGTTCGTGAGGTCTCTCACCCGCACCTGCTCCGCTAACTCGCCGGCGCGCTCGTCCGGCAAACGGCGGAAAGCCACGGTCGCACTACAGAACCTAGCCTCCTGCTGGAGCACCTCGCCGTTGGGGTGGACCCAGGTCGTGCCACGCACCTCGCCCTCCGGACTGGCCTTCGACGGCGCGCGATAGACGACCAGCCAGGCCTGAACCATCTGGCCCTGCCAGGCAATGGGCTGCCGCCCTTCCACCTTGGCATGGATTACTTCCAGAGGGTCGGCGTCGGGCCGCATGGGGCTGAAAACATCCACCGTCCACGCCTGCCCGTTGCGCAGCCCGGGCAGATGGGTCTGCGGCGAGAACTCGTCGCGGAGCATCGCCCGCGGAGTCCGCATCGAAAGATCCCTGTTGAAATGCCGCCAATGGATGGAAACCGTCATCCGCGGACCGTCAATCGTCCCCCGGACCTTGAAAGGCTCGAAAGGCTCGATCCCGGGTAATTGGAGCTGCGAGGTAAATCGCGAGAAGCTTTCCCAGCGGGTCGAAAACCAACTGGCTCACCGCCTCGACCGGAATCTGGACGTCCCGGGTCCCCAACGACAGGTAACCCCTCAACGAGCGGGGGACGATCTCATTCAAAGGCAGCGAATCGATGTGGATCGTGCTGTCAACCTGCGTCAGGTCCTTCGGCAACGTGCGGGTCGTATTGACCGCCCAACCTATCTGGCGGTTGTTCCAGGATACGGCCCAACCGTTGGTCGGGTGAGATTGTTGGGCCGCCAGGATCGTGTTGTCATTCGGGGGGTCGCCAACCATTATATCAGGGTATATCTTTACCCAGAACAGCCAGCCCATCGCCGCAAGCCAGAGCGAAAAGACGATGAAGTTGAACAAGCGGCCGTGAACCATAACAATCAGGCACAGAGATTGCGTAATTCAGGGAGAATGGGTGCCACGCCCACGCTTGCTGGGGGCAGGATTCGGCGGCAAACATGCTGGCTCTCTCGCCCCGCTCGCTTGGCAAGCATGGCACTGCCTTCGCATTGTAACAGAACTCCCCGGCGAAAGAAATTTTGCAACGCAGCCAACAACCGGTGTTGCACCAAAAGGCGGATCTGCGGATGATATGCCGCCTCCCGGTCGCAGGGAAAAGGGGACAGGCACCTTTTGCCGGGACCAACCTTCGGTCGGTGCCCGCCCTTCGGGTGCTTCGCACAAAAGGTGCCTGTCCCCTTTTCCCGCCGGACGGCAATCCAAAAGCATGGAGGCTCAAGGGATGGGAAAAGATTGGAAACGGTTGGTCGCCTCGTTGTTGACAGCCTGCTGTGCCGCGATGGTCGGCTGCGGAACCCAAGGGGATCCCAAGGTGCCGGCCAAGACGGCCGCCATCAATGGCGACAGCCCGGGCGTCGCCGCACCCGGCACGGCCGCGTCGGCCACACCGGCCCTGAATAGCACAGGCTTTGGCTCGCCGGCTTCGGCCGCTGGCGCCCGCCCGCCCGCCGATCCTCTTCACCCCGTGGTGAAAATCGAGACCTCGCTGGGCGATATGGTGGTGGAACTCGACGGCGCCAACGCCGAGCTTACGGTCAACCACTTTCTCACGAACTACGTCGACGCCGGCTACTACACGCACACCATCTTTCACCAGGTCTTCAAGGGCTACGTGATCGTCGGCGGCTCCTTTACGCCGGAGGGCAAGGAAAAGCCGGCGAAGTTCTCCGTCCGCAACGAGGCCCACAACGGACTGAAGAACCTCCGCGGCACGATCGCCCTGGCTCGACAGCCCAACGTCCGCGACAGTGCCCGGGCCCAGTTCTTTATCAACGTGGCCGACAATCCGACGCTGGACCACAAAGACCAGGATAACGCCGCCTACGGCTACTGCGTCTTCGGCCACGTGGTGCAGGGGTTGGACGTGGTCGACCGGATCGCCAACTCGCCGGTGAAGGACGCTCCCAACTTCGAGAGCACGCCGATCCAGCAAGTGCTCATCAAGGCCATCCACCGGGTGCCCTAGGAAGCGGCCGGGGGTCGGGGATCGGTCTTAGTACTACAGTTGCCACCGGTGGGACATCCCTGCTCAACTGTGCTCGATCGACTGCCCGGGGTCGCCCAGCAGACCGCGTCCACTGTCAAGGAACTGCGCCAGCAGCCGGCGATAGCGGATGCGGTACTCCCAGGCGATCCAAGCCAGGAAGATCGCGGCCGCCGCCGCGCCGATCAGGGCGCCGACGGTCAGCGTCCAAGCGACCGGCGGCTGATCCGCAAGATGCCTTTCGCCGGCGGGCTTCTCACGCAGCCCCGTTTCCTGTCCTCCGCTGGCCGTCCCCCGTTCGCCGTTCCCCGTTCGCCGTTCGCCGTTCCCCGTCCCCCGTCCCCCGTCCCCCATCCGCGCTTCAGGCGGCCGGACGCTCACGGGATGGTACGAAAGCGTATCCAGAAAGAGGTGCGACGCCCGCTGCTTCGCTGATAGACGGGGAAACGGTCCGCCGGGGGACGTGGGAAACGCCGGCCCGGACACTTCTTCGGCCGGCATCTTGCGGGCCAAGGTGGCATTGCCGACCGTGATCCGCAGCCGCCGCAGGTTCTTGAGATAGGCCGGGATGTCGCTGGGGATATCAACGCCCGAGCGGAGCAGGTCAACCGTCTGGGGCTCGAGCTGGATCACGTATTCCATGCCGCCGTCCGGCAACGGCTGCCAACCGACGTCGATCCCCAAGGCGACCGCCGCCACGCAAAGCACCGTACCGCACATGGCAACCCTCCCGGATCTCGGGGCCTGGCAAACTAAAACAATGGTAGGGTGGGACAAGGCCGCCGTGGCGGCCGCCGGCCCACCAGCGGTGGTTAGCGGACAGTGGTCAGTGGTTAGTGTTCAGTGGTCAGAACTGGCAGCGCCTTACCTTTCGAGTCACTGGCCACCGACCACGAACCTCTCCACCTTGGTGGGCCGGCGCTCGCTTGCGCGAGCTTGTCCCACCCTACCCACCTTAACTGCTTACTTGCATGGTATCTTCCCCCCGCCTGCCACGTAAAGACGCGGGTTGCCAAGGCGGTCCCCTCTTCCTCTAGGAGAGGGACGGGGGGCAAGCTTCCCTAGACACGGAAAGCACCCCCCATAAGTTCCATGAGTCGTATCGGCCCTAAGCCCACTGACCATTTCGGTCCACCCAGCGAACGGCCAGCCACGCCCATAGTATTGAAATCACTCCGAGGGCCGTTCCTACCAACCCCAAGGCAAACGCAATCTTGCCAAACAACGATTCGCTGGCGGATTCTACCCCGGTAATGCCGAGAAAAAGCGACAGATTAAGGGCCAGGATTGCCAAATGGGAGAAAGCTGTCCTGCGCGTGGAGGCTCGCCCCAGGACAAGCCACACCCACGAGGGACGTGGTTGAGTTGGTGTCTCGCTCATCGCCTGAATCCCCGCGGCGTTCTTTTGTTGCATGATTTGAAAGTAGAGCTGCTTCTCCAGTATAGCCGAACTACGCAGGCTTTTTGCCTGGACCCGGAGGAGCCAAGGATTTACAGCCTCTCACAGATTCCCCGTCGTCCTGACGTACTCCTGGAGGAAGAAGGGACAACGCTTTGCACCAATCGGGGTCTCGCGGCGACAACGCTTGCAACCGCCCGCCGGATAGGTCAAACTAGGTAAGGGCTCTCGCCTCCGGCATCGCTCATCCCGCCTGCCGCCTGTTTTGGTCCCCGTGAGATCGAATGACCCCAATCCGCAAGAAATGGCTCTTCGGGACGATCAAGCTGATCATCGTCCTGCTGGTTCTCTGGTTCGCTCGCAGCACCCTGCTGGCGGCGCGGGCCCAGTTGGCCGCCTCGACCTGGCGGTGGCGGCTGGCCCCGGGCTGGCTGGTGCTGTCGGGGCTCCTGTACCTGCTGGGGATGCTTTTCGCGGGGCTCTACTGGTACCGAGTCCTCCACGACCTGGGCCAGAAACCCCGCCTCAGCGAGGCCCTGCGGGCCTATTTCATCGGCCACCTGGGCAAATACGTTCCCGGAAAGGCGATGGTCATCATCCTCCGCGCCGGGCTGCTCCGCGGACCCCGCGTCGACCCGGCGGCCGCGGCGGCCGCCGTGTTCGTCGAGACCCTGACCATGATGGCGGTCGGCACCTGTTTGGGTGCGGCGATCGTCGCCTGGCTTTTCCCGGGCCAGATGCTGTTGTTCTGGGGGGCCCTGGGCATGACGCTGATCTCGGTCGTCCCCACTTTCCCGCCCGTCTTTCGACTCGCGGTCCGGCTGGTCGGACTCCGCAAGTGGAGCCCGATGGCCGTGGAAAAAATTCTGGGGCTGGGCTACCGCACCTTGCTCTGGGGCTGGATCCTGAACATCCCGGCCTGGCTCTTGATCGGGCTGAGCCTCTGGGCCGCGCTGCGCGGCATCGGCTTGGACGGCCTCGAACCGCTGCGGCAACTCCCCCAGTACGCGTGCTGTGTTTCGCTGGCCACGGTGGCCGGCATCCTCTCGATGATCCCCGGCGGCTTCGGCGTCCGCGACGCGGCCCTGGCCCAATTGATCGTTACCCTGCTGCCGCAGGTCCACGCCGGTCCGGCGGCGGTCGCCAGCGGGATGCTGAGGATCGTCGTGCTGGCGTCGGAGGCGATCTGTGCGGGACTGATTTATCCCTTGACCTCCTCGGCGGCCCGCCGATGGCAGCCTGCGGAGAAAGAACCGTTACAACCTGAGACCAACCCATGCTCTCGGTCGTGATCCCCGTCTATAACGAAGCGGAGAGCCTGGAGACGCTCCATCGGGAGTTGGACGAGACGGCCAAGGCCCGGGACTTTGAGGTCGAACTGATCTTCGTCGACGACGGCTCCCGGGATGCCTCCTGGGAGCGGATCCAGCGACTGGCGGCTGCCGATGGCCGGGTGCGGGGGCTGAAATTCCGCCGCAATTTCGGCAAAGCGTCCGCACTGGCTGCCGGTTTCGCCGAGGTCCGCGGCGAGCTGGTGATGACACTCGATGCCGACCTCCAGGACGATCCCCGGGAGATTCCCCGCTTTTTGGCCGAGATCGGACGCGGGCTGGACGTGGTCAGCGGTTACAAGCAGGTCCGTCACGATCCCTGGCACAAGGTGCTTCCCTCCCGCGTCTTCAATTGGATGGTCAGCCGGTTGACTGGCGTGGTGCTGCACGACCACAACTGCGGCATGAAGTGCTACCGCCGCGAGGTGCTCGACGAGTTGGTGCTCTATGGCGAATTGCACCGCTTCGTGCCGGTGCTGGCCGCCGCCCGGGGGTTCCGCGTGGGCGAGCTGGTCGTCGGGCATCGCCCGCGGCAGTTCGGCCGCTCGAAATACGGCCTGTCGCGGTTCGTCAAAGGTCTCTTGGACCTGTTGAGCGTGAAGTTCGTGACCGGTTACGGGCAGCGTCCGCAGCACGTGCTCGGCTCGGCCGGACTGGGCTCGGTCCTCCTGGGGCTCTTGGGGCTGATAGCGACCTTGGCGGCCTGGCGGACCGGCCACGCGGGCGGCGCCGTGCTGACCATGATCGGCTCGACGGGCCTGCTCGTGTTCGGCGGCTTGCTGCTGGCGATAGGACTGGTCGCCGAGCTTCTGGTTGCCTGCCGGCGGCAGGAGATGAGGAGCTACTCGATCGCGGCGCGAACGCCTTCGCCCGCCGCCAGCGCCGATAAAGCGTCTTCCCCAGAAGGGCCTTTCCAGCAATCGTAGGGTGGGACAAGGCCGCCGTGGCGGCCGCCGGCCCACCGGCAGTGGTTAGTGGTCGGTGGTCAGTGGTCAGTGGTCAGAACTTGCAGCGCCTTACCTTTCTAGTCACTGGCCACCGACCACTAGCCACTCTCCCTTGGTGGGCCGGCATCGCTTGGGCGAGCTTGTCCCACCCTAATCGTCGTTAACGAATCGAGGGACGCATGAGCCAAGTTGCCGATCCCCACGCCGCGCTGCGGCAGACCGTTTACCTGCTCCTGATCGTCGTCAGCACGGGGGCGATGCTCGGCCGGATCCTGGCCGTGGACACGGTCGATCGCCTGGGCACGGAGCGGCAGCGGCGCCCGTTCCTCAGCGCCAACGACCGCAGCCGCTGGTGCACGCTGCGGGCCCTCGTCGAGCCGCCGATGCGGGTGCCGGGGGCGCCCTACGCGATCGACAAGGTGATCGGGGACCGCTGCTGGGACACGATCGACAAGGTCAAGCACGGCGGCCATTACTACTCCAGCAAGCCCACGCTTCTGCCCACGCTGCAAGGCGGCGTCTACTGGCTGGTCTATCGCCTGGCCGGCTGGAGTCTCGGGCGACAGACTTATGCCACCGTGCGGCTGTTGTTGGTGCTGTTCAACGTGCTGCCGCTGGTGATCTACTTCGTGCTCTTGTCCCGGCTGGCCGAGCGGTTTGGAAAAAGCGACTGGAGCCGGTTGTTCGTCATGGCGGCGGCCTGTTTCGGCACCTTCCTCACGACCTTCGCCGTGACGCTGAACAACCACGTGCCGGGGGCCGTCTCGGCGGCAATCGCGATCTACGCGGTGATCCGCATCTGGTTCGACGGCCAGAGGCGCTGGCGATACTTCTTCCTGGCCGGGCTGTTCGCGGCCCTGACCGTGGCCGACGAGCTGCCGGCCCTGTCGCTGCTTGCGGCATTGTCCGCGGTCGCCCTGTGGAAATCGCCGGCGAGGACCCTGCTGGCCTTTGTGCCCGCTGCTGTTCTGGTTGCGGCCGGGTTCTTCGGCACCAACTGGATCGCCTTCCATAGCCTGCGGCCGGCGTACATGCACCGCAGCCCAACGGACCCGGCCGACAACTGGTATGCCTACAGGGACGAGAAAGGCCGGCCCGGTTACTGGCAGAATCCCGTGGGCATCGACCGGGGCGAGGCGTCCAAGGCCGTCTATGCCCTCCATTGCCTGGTGGGCCATCATGGGATCTTCTCGCTGACGCCCATCTGGATCCTGAGCGTCGTCGGGCTTGGCATCTGGCTGGCAAGGCCGGCCCAGCGGCGAATGCGGGAGTTGGCCCTCTTGATCGCCGCCGTCTCGTTGGTCTGCTTGCTGTTCTATCTCTTCTACCTGGGGAAGAGCGACCGCAACTACGGGGGCATGACCAGCGGGCTGCGATGGATGTTCTGGTTCACGCCGATGTGGCTGGTGGCCATGCTCCCGGCGTTGGATGCGATGGCCGCCCGTTGCGGGCTGCGTGGGCTGGCCTGGCTGATGTTGGGCGTGTCCGTGCTCTCGGCCAGTTATCCCACCTGGAACCCCTGGACCCACCCCTGGCTGTTGAACTATCTTCATTACATGGGCTGGCTCCACGGGTTCTGAGCGGCCTGATTATCAACCTCCACCTCCGTCGGGGTGTCAGGGTGAGGCGGTCTAGGATAGCATAACATAACATCTTATAGTATATGGTGTTATGCTGAAGTATTACCTACCTGGCTGCCGACCATACTCCCTCTGTAGGAGGGACCATCACGAACCCAAAACGCACAAGTCCCGCCCGGCAGGCGGGACGTACCGTGGAAACGCAAGATGTTGGTGATCGGCATCCTTGGAGGCGTGGCGAGCGGTAAGAGCCTGGTGAGCGGCGAGTTGGCCCGCTTGGGGGCGGGAGTGCTGGATGCCGACAGTGCCGGGCACGAAGTCTTGCGGATGCCGGCGATTGCGGCGGCTGCCCGGCAGCGATGGGGCGAGGAGATTTTCGCCGCGGACGGTCGCATCGATCGCAAGCGGCTGGCCCGCCTCGTATTTGCCCCTCCACCGGAGGGGCCGCGGCAACGGAAATACCTGGAAGAACTAACCCATCCGGAGATCGGCCGGCTGCTGGACCGCCAGGCGCGGCGGCTGTCGGAGGCCGGAACCGTGGCGGCGATTTTGGATGCGCCGTTGCTTTTGGAGGCCGGTTGGGATAAGTTTTGTGGTAAGCTGATATTTGTCGACGCCCCGCGGGAGCTGCGGCTCCAGCGGGCGTTGGCCCGCGGTTGGAGCGAAAAGGAGTTTGCCGTTCGTGAGAGCGTCCAGGAATTCTTGGAGTCCAAACGCGGGCGAGCCGACGCGGTGGTGGACAACTCGGGTTCGCCGGAACAGACCCGAGATCAAGTCCAGCGACTGTGGCGCTCCCTCGTCGGCTAATGCTCAGCACTAGTCACCCGTCTCGAAGACCCTTCCTGCGCACTCACCTGTTTCCCATTTCCCGTTCTTCGACGATCGTCAGTGGCCGATTTTGAACCCGCCGCCGCGGCCTTCCGTGCCGAGGCCCGAGAACTTCTCAGGAGCATCTACGCATGACCGATGAAGACCCGACCGAGCCGCGGGAGCCGCTAGGTCCGCCGCAGGAGCCGCTGAGTCCGCCGCCGGAGCCGATAGATCCGCCGCGGGCCCGCCGCACGGGCTTCTCCCCCCGCAGCCGCCTGGCCCACCGGGAGCAGGACCCCGAGTCGGACCAGCGCGAGCCGCTCTCGCTGGCCGAAGAGCTGGCCGAAGGCGACCTGATCGACGACGACGTTGACGAGCGTTACGAGCAGATCAAGCAATCCGGCGACACGCACATCGCCGAGCTCCAGCGGATGTCGATGTCCGAGCTGATCGACGAGGCCCGCAAGGACAACCTTGCCGACTACGCGGGGATGAAGAAGCAGGACCTGATCTTCAAGATCCTCAAGGAGCGGGTCAAGCTCAACGGCCTGATGTACGGCGAGGGGACGCTGGAGATCCTCCCCGACGGCTTCGGCTTCCTCCGCAGCCCGGACTACCACTACCTTTCCTGCCCGGATGACATTTACGTCTCGCCCAGCCAGATCCGCCGCTTCGGGCTGCGGACGGGGGCCACGGTCTCCGGCCAGATCCGCCCGCCCAAGGAGAACGAGCGCTACTTCGCCCTGTTGCGGGTGGAGGCGATCAACTACGAAGACCCGGCGTGCCTGCCGCGGAAGGTCTTCTTCGACGACCTCACGCCGCTGCACCCCACCCAGCGGATCGTGATGGAAGCCCCCGACGCCGACATCAACACCCGCGTGGTCGACATGATCGTGCCCGTGGGCTTCGGGCAGCGGGGGCTGATCGTCAGCCCGCCCCGGGCCGGCAAGACGATCCTCATGCAGAAGATGGCCAAGGCCGCGCTGGCCAACTACCCCGAGCTCTACGTCTTCATGCTGCTGATCGACGAGCGGCCCGAGGAAGTCACCGACATGGAGCGGGAGGTCAAGGGAAAGAACTGCGAAGTCATCAGCTCGACTTTCGACGAGCCGGCCGCCCGCCACATCCAGGTCTCGGAGATGGTCATCGAGAAGGCCAAGCGGATGGTGGAGTTCGGGCGGGACGTGATGATCTTCCTGGACTCGATCACCCGCCTGGCCAGAGCCTGGAACTCCGAATGCCCGCACTCCGGCAAGATCCTTTCCGGGGGCGTCGACGCCAACGCCCTGCAGCGGCCCAAGCGGTTCTTCGGCGCCGCCCGCAAGGTCGAGGAAGGCGGCTCGCTGACGATCGTCGCCACGGCGCTGATCGACACCGGCAGCAAAATGGACGAGGTGATCTTCGAGGAGTTCAAGGGCACCGGCAACCTGGAGATCGTCTTGGACCGCCGGCTGGTCGACAAGCGCGTCTGGCCGGCGATCGACATCAACCGCAGCGGCACCCGCAAGGAAGAAATGCTGATGGACCCCGAGGAGCACCGCCGGGTCTGTGTGCTGCGGCGGGTGCTCAACGAGATGAACCCGCCCGACGCCATGGAGTTCCTCGTCACCCGGCTGAGCAAGACCAAGACCAACGCCGAGTTCCTCATGGCGATGAACATGCGTCAGACCTAGACCAGGCGAAGTTTTGGAGTGCGGCGACTTGTCGCCGCTTTCTTCCCGGGGCCGGAAGTTGGCTGTCAGAGGAGGAGGCAGGTTATGTGGAACGTTTTGTCTGGTCGCACCTGGCACGTTGGCACGGCCATCGTTGCAGGCTTATGTGCGCTTGATGGGGGCGTCGCAGGGGCCGAAGGAATCAAGGTAGACGATCTCCAGGGAATCTATCTTGTCGCGCCTGTTTCCGGTACGCAGCAGAAGTCGCTCAACCAACTGCAGTCCGGGATCAAGTTACTGTACGGCGTGGTGCTCGCGTCGGCTAATAACGCCGACCGTTCCACGATCATTCTGGGAAAGAAAGCGGCCCTCCAGTCGAAGATCATCACCCCCGCGGACCTGAAGGAGGTTGCGATCGGGGGTTACGTCATCAAGACGGCCGGCGGCAAGATCGCCATTGCCGGCAACACGGATGCATGCACCTGCTACGGCGTAGAAGCGTTCCTCGAGAGGCTGGGCATTCGCTTCTACGACGGTCCCGCTGTGGTCGCTTTCAAGCCTGCCAACAGGAAAATCCCAACGCTGAACGTCGCCGACAAGCCGGCCCTGATCTTCCGCTCAACCGTATCGCACGCGTTGGGTGAGTGGGCGCAGGCGAGCCATGCCTTGAAGGCGGATGTAACCGCCGCGACCGACCAGTGGATCGACCATTCCGCCGGCTACCTTGTCCCCAAGGACTTGTATTACGACCAGCATCCTGAATACTACGCCATGATGAAGAACGGAAAGCGAATCGGCAAGGATGCCTTCACGTATCACCGTACCCCGCTGTGCCTGTCCAACCCGGACGTAACGAAGATCTCCCTGGAGCGAGCGCTGAACTGGGTGAAAATGCAGCCCGACTGTGCCTTCTTCCCCATCACCTACGGCGATAACCCGTTCTGGTGCGCGTGCCCCGAGTGCGCCAAGCTGGACACCAGGCCCGGCCAGTATGCCGACCGCCTGCTGCACTGGGTCAATCCCTTGGCCCGCGCGATTGGCGAGAAATACCCCGACAAGATTGTCGTCACGTTCGCCTACAGCGGCACTGATGAACCGCCGATCAAGATTGTCCCGGAGAAGAACGTATACATCATGAAGGCTGTAACCTTTGCGGGACGCGTCTGTTTCGACCACGACCAGACGGCGATGCGGAAGGAGTTCGACTCGTTGGAACGCTGGAACAGGGTCGCCCCGGCCCGCGTCGGCGTCTGCACGTATTCCAGCGGAGTGTACTATCCAGCCCTGGTTGACTTTCTGCAAGGCATGTGCCGGGCTTACCTGAAGCACCACGTCCGCGCGGTCTATTTCACCTATGGCCAACCGGCGACCTTAGCCGGCTTGTGGCAATACGTTTACACCAAGCTGATGTGGGACCCGAACCTGGATGCGCAGGCGATCGCCCGCGAGTACGTCATGTTCCACTACAACCCGGCGGAGAAGGCCCGAGCCATGCTCGACTACCTGGCGCTGTGCCACCAACGGTACCAGGACACGCTCAAGGCCGGCGACCCCATGGACGGCCGGCCTTACCCGCACGTGCTCACCTTCTACTCGAAAGAGTTCGCCGACAAGGCACTGGGATGTCTGGAGCGCGCCGGAGAAACCAACGAGATGAAGCTCCTGGTGCTGGACTGGATGGCGCATCCTGACTCCTTCACGCTGACTCCTGAAGCAACCGAGCTTATCAAACACCGGTGTGAACTGCTGGCCAAGCTTGCGGGAGACACGGAGCAGGGCAAAGCCGCTCTTGCCACCGAGCTTGGCGAGGTTAGCGGCGCTGCGGAGAAGGCCCAGAAAGGCGGGAAACAGGTCATCGCAGACTGGTTGAAAAAGCGGCACCTGCCGCCGCCGGCCGCAGGCAAATACTAGAGGGCCCAAGAGACAATAGGCGATGGTCAACACTTTTCAAGGCATCGTGGCATCGGCCGGGGGACGCTTTGCGATCGTCGTGGCGCGGTTCAACGAGTCGATCACCTCGCGGTTGCTGGACGGGGCGCTGGAAACGCTCACCAAGCACGGCGTGCTCTCCGAAGACATCGACGTGGCTTGGGTCCCCGGGGCCTTCGAGATCCCCACCGCCGCCGCCCGCCTGGCGGCCTCGGGCCGCTACCTGGCCGTGCTCTGCCTGGGGGCCGTGATCCGCGGCGAAACCACGCACGACCAGCACATCAACCGCGCCGTGAGCATCGCGCTGGCCGAGATCGGCGTGCGGACCGGAGTGCCCGCGCTCTTCGGCGTGCTCACTTGCAATACTCTGGAGCAGGCCGTCGCGCGGTCCGGCGGCCAGGCCGGCACCCGCGGCAAGGACCGGCCCGACAGCCGCATCGGCAACAAGGGCAGCGAGTGCGCCGAGGCCGCCTTGGAGATGGTCAGCCTGATGGCCAAGCTGCCCAAATGACCCGACGCAGCCGAGCGCGTGAAGTGGCTCTCCAGGTGCTCTACCAGGACGACCTGAATCCCCGCAATAACCCGGCGATCGGCGACGGGCTGATCCAGCGGCGTCTGGGTACCGCGGAGCTGACGGCATTTGCCCGCGATCTGGTGGCCGGCGTGCGGCGTCATCGGGACGATTTGGACCGCTTGATCGAGGCGACGGCCGAGCACTGGACCGTGACCCGCATGGCGGTCACCGATCGCAATGTGCTCCGCATGGGCGCCTACGAGCTCTTGCACACCACGACTCCGGCCCCGGTGGCGATCAATGAAGCGATCGAGCTGGCCAAGCGCTACGGCAGCGGCCAGTCGGCTCAGTTCGTCAACGGGATTCTCGACCGCCTGATGCGATCGGCGGATCGTTCCTCCTCTTGAAACTGCCCCTCCGCCACGCTGACGAAATACGCCCTGGTCTTGGTCTCAGCCCCTCCGTTATATGCCGGCCGCGGGCGAGCCCTTATTCTTGAGTAGCTAGTTCCGCTGCCGCGCGGAAGTCCTATACTTGGGGAGATACAACCCCTAACGCTTTGAGATTCGGATCATGTGGGATCTCCCGGCCGTGCTGCTGGTGATTGCTATCGTGCTGACGATCGTCACGCTCGTCGGCCACGGCATCTGGGCACTGCTGGCCGCGATCTTCGGCGCCGGCCGCAAGAAACCGGGCCAAACGTGTGCCTTCTGCGGGCGGTTGACTCCGGCCGGCTACGACCGTTGCGACTGGTGCGGCAAGGATCTCGCAACCCCCAAGGCCCGGGAATTGAGCGACCTGGAGGCGGTCCTGCGCCAATTGTGGCGATTCCGTGAGAAAGGTACGCTGAAGCCACGGGTGGTGGATCGCCTGTTGTACCGATTGCAGGAGTATCGTCAGCAATTGCTGGTTCCCGCCGCCGAGAAGCGCGCGGCCCCGATCGTGACTGCCGTGGTCGTAGAAGAGGTGGAGCCAGGTCGGCCTGCCGCTCTGCCGCCGGCCCTGCCCCCTGCCGTAACGTCTCCTGAAGCAGTCAGTCCCTCCGTACCGCAGTCGCCCCTTCCGGCCCACGATCCCACGCCGCGTCTTGAGCCGGCCAGGCCTCCGGCCGACGCCCAACTTCCGGCGCCGTTGGCCGCTTTTCTCGCCACGGCCGAGGCGACGGCGTCTCCTCACGCGCCGACGGCGGAGCCCCGCGTTCCGGCCGTCGCGGCGGCCGCGGCGAAACCGCAGCCGCCGGCTTCGCCGTCGCGGTCCTGGAGCGAGATTTTGGCCACCTTCATGGAACAGCGCAATATTCGCTGGGGCGAGCTGATCGGTGGATTGCTGTTCGTCTGCTCGTCGGTGGCGCTGGTTGTCAGCCTATGGGAAACCCTGGAGCGAATCCCTTATTCCAAGTTCTTCATCTTCGTCTCGATTTCGTCGGCCGTCTTCGGCGTCGGGCTCTACGCCCACCATCGTTGGAAGCTGGAATCGACCAGCCGGGCATTGCTGGTGATTGCAACGCTGTTGGTGCCCTTGAACTTCGTCGCCATGGCGAGCATGGCGAAGGGGGAGTGGACGCTGCTGCCCCTGGTCAGCGAGATCGTTTCGCTGGCGGTCTTCGCCTACCTGGTGGGCCTGGCGGCGCGGATCCTCGTGCCGGACGGCCGATGGCTGATTTTGGCGGCGGTCCTGGGCGACTCGATCGCGGTGCTGCTGGCCGCGCAACTGGTCCGCAGCGACTCGCCCGCCTGGTTGATGGTCGGCGCAGTGCTCTCTGCGTGGCACTGTTTGCCGGAGCGGTCGGCCGCTACCTCTACCCCTGGTTCGACCGTGCGAGCCGGCATCCGTTGCGACTCACCGATACTCAGATCGGTTTCCTGTTCACGCTGCTGGGCATCACGGCATTCTCGACGCTCGTGGCCCTGGGCCTGCTGGCGGCCCGGGCCATCACGCCGTTGGAACCGGCCCAGGCCGTCACACCTCGCGACGTGGCGATCGTGCTCCAACGATTTTCGCTGCTGGTTGCCATGACCGCCGTCCCGCTGCTGGCCGCTGGATTGACCGTCATGCGCGGCAGTAGGCGCGACAAAGAGCTGGCGGCCTATCAGCTTGCCGGAACGATCGTTGCCTTGGTCGCCATGTTTGCCATGCTGGCGGCCCTGGCAATGGCCTGGCCGGAGCCGGGTTGGCTGATTGCCGTTGCCGTGCTGAACGCCGTGGCCCTGGTATTTGCGGCATTCCGCTGGCGTCTGCCCGTCTTGCACTCCGGCGCCATCGCCTGCGCGGCCCTGGCCTACCTCACCTCGTTCTACCTGTTGACCGGCCAACTGACTTCCTCCGAGGCGGAACCGTATGGCGTGAAACTGCTGCAGCTCATGGTCAGTGCGAAGAGCGGGACGGCATTGGGCGGCCTGTTCGTTATCCTGGCTGCCCTCTCGGAAGTTTTGGCGCGTTTAGGTCGCCGCCGCCACAGCGTGATCTATCTCGGCGGCTGCGGCGTCGTGGCAGCGGCCGGACTGCTGTTGGTCACCGTCGACGGCGCCCGGACGGGCGGGGCCGACGCCCTGCGCGCCGCGATCCTTTACACCGTCTATGGCGCCGGCAGCCTGGCGCTGACGGCCCGCTGGCGCCGTCTCGGACTGAGCTACCTGGGGTTGGCTCTGGTGACGTCGGCCGCGTTGTGGGCATTGTGGTCGCAGCCGGCCGCGCAGCACGTCGGACCGCTCTGGGGCGCCGTGTTGGCGATCGAAGCGCTGGCCATGGCGGCGGCTGCCGCCGCGGTGCAGCGTTACGCGGCCGGCGTCTGGTACGAACCGTGGAACATGATCTACGACGATCAATTCGCGGTCTCCATGCCGCGCAGCAAGGGCCTCTCGCTGGCCGATCTGTACCGCATTCCGCTGGTCCATTTGGGCGAGGCGGCCGCGATGCTCGCCGCGGCGCTGACGGTGTGGACGACCTGGTGCGACGGGGCGCTCATCGCCGCTTCCCCCACGCCGGCGCCGATCGTCGCCAGCGCAGCCATTGCCGCGGTCTATTTCCTCCTGGCGTGGCTCTATCGCTCGTCCCCGCGGACGTGGGCCGCTTCGTTGGTCGCGATGGCCGGCATGGTCCACGCGCTCAATTTCAACTATTTCGCCTGCACCGATCGCATTGGCCCCAATTGGACGATAGCGCTGCTGGGCCACGCCACGCTGGCCGTGGCGGCCGTAGTGGGCCTCGACCGGCTTCGTTCCGCGGTAACCGTTCACGGGAAGGCGCTCGATGTAGCAGGCACACGCCGTGTGCCGTCCGCTGTCTCCCTCGGTATGGACGGACGGCACACGGCGTGTGCCTGCTACGTCGAGCCGCTGGCCGGCTCCGCCTTGCTCTCATCGGCACTGGCGGTGCCGGCGATCGTTTTCGGCCGCAGCGCCGGCAGCCTGTGGCTGGCCTGCTGTTTCCCTTGGCTGGCGGCCGTGTGGTTGGTGCTCGCCTGGCGGAATCGTGGGGTCGTATTGTTCGCCGCCCATCAGGCAGCGTTAGCCTTTGCAGCCGTCGCCGCCACGACCGCCTGGCTGAAGCACGTCGGCTGGATCACGCCTTACCAATTGCCCCCTACCCCCAATCTCCTGGAGCGGATCGCCAGCGTTAGCCATGCTGTGCTCGATCCGCGGAATCTTCAGGCCTGGGGCATCGCTCTCGGATTGTTGTCGCTTGTCTGGGTCGTGGCCCGAATCATCAGCCTCCGCAGGGGTATCGACGGGCGGCGGTTGCTACAAGGCCGCTGGAGCGTCGATTGGTGCATCCGCCATGGCGTGGTCGCGATGCAGTGGTTGCTGGTCGCCTGTTGCACTCTTGCCGAAGTACCGAGCGAACTTGTCGGCGGCGCCGTCGCGTCGGCCGCGCCTGCCGCCGTCCCCAGCGCCTTTGGCCCAACCGCATGGATCCTCCTGGGGGTGCTGGCCGTAATGCTCATCGCGACGCTTTGGGAGAGGTGGCGGACCGCCGAGCTGGTCGCCGTGCTGCTGCTGGCCGCCACGCTGCCCTGCCTGATCGCCGGCCGGTTCGCCACGGATCTGGCCGTCGCCTCGGCGTCGCGGTGGACTCTGGCCATCAGTTTCGCCCTCTGCTCAATCGCCGTTTGGGGACGAAAGCACTTGGCAGACGGGTGCCGGCGGGTTCACGCCGGACCCTTCGCCCCAACCTGTGCCATCTACCCTTGTGGTGCAGGCGTCCCGCCTGCGTCTTGCGGGGCAGGCGAGGCGCCTGCATTTTCCCGGGCAGGCGAGACGCCTGCACCACAAGAAAGTCACCAAGTTATTTTTTCACGGGCCCTCATCGGCGGGCCGCGGGTCGCGCGAAGCGTATTGCTCGTGACGATGGCCTTGCCCGTGCTGGCGCTTACCGGCGTGGCCGCGATCTTGCAGATCGGCGGAGCGGCGCCCGGCGGACCCCTTGCCAAAACGTTCTTCGAGACCCTCGGGCCGACGTGGTCGTATCTCGTGCCGCTGGCGCTGCTGATCGGGACGCTGGTCGGCTATGCGTTGCGAGAACGCTCTTCGGGCTACGCCTTCTCCGCGGGCCTGGTGCTGGAGATGGCCGTCGTGCTGGGCTATGCGCTGCACGCCACCTTGGCCAAGCGGCCTTTCGACGCGGCGTTCTTCGCCACGCTGATCCAACTCTTCGCCGTCACGGCCGCCGTTTGGGCGATCGTGTGGCTCGTCGGCCGGAAACAGCTCGACGTATGGCGAGAAACACCGGCAAGCGGCGTCTCGGCGGGGCCCTGGTCGCGGGGGCTGATGAGCGTACAAATCGGCATGGCCGTGATCGCCAACGTCGTGGTGCTCGGCATCGCACTTTTCGTCCTCGCTTTTGTCTCGCTTCCTTGGCAAGCGTGGAGCGTGGCGGCCGGAGAGCCCTTGGGATGGATCGCGCTGCTGTTGCCGTTGGCGGCTTTGCAACTGCGAGGCCGGTTGCGTCCCCACGCAGTCGGCTTGTCCGGCATGGCGGTGCTCGGCCTGTTGGCCTGCACGATCCGCGGCTTGCCGCTCTCTTGGCACTTGGAGGTCGACCCCGTCTGGGGTTATCGCACGCTGATGCTCGGTTGGGCCGTCTATGCGTTGCTGGTGGTGGCGGCCACCTGGTGGGTCGCGTCGTTGCGAACCACGGCCGACGCCGCGGGACCGCCGCAAGGCCTGATCCGCATGGCCGCCACCTGGGTCCGAGTGGCGGGCATCCTGGCGGTAATGCTGGGACTGAAAGCGGCATTCTGGCAGGAAGGGGAACAGCTTTGGGCGGCTGCCGCCATCGCGGTGGCCAGCGGCGCCGGAGCTACGATGGCCGTCTGGCGACGCCGCGAAGGATGGGCCTTCGCCGCGGCGCTGGGCGTGAACGTGGCCGCCTCCTTGGTCGTCTGGCATTTCGAGTTGCTCCGCCACCTCAGTTTCAACGACTACTGGCTGCGACTCGTGCAAGCCAACGTGATCGCCAGCGCGGCCGTCGCCGTGGTGTGGCTGGCGGCACGAAGGCGCTTGTACGAGCTCCGCGAGATGACGCTGGGCGAAAGTCCCCTGCTGGCCACCCAAGTTCTGGTGCCGGTGGCCGGCAATTGCGCGCTGGCGGTCCTGCCGGTGGCCTGGCTCGTTCACACGCCCGGCTGGCTGCCGTTGTGGATGAACGAACTGGCTGCTCCGCAGGGTTGGATCGGGCTGCTGCTGACCACCGCGGCCGCTGCCTGGTACTTGCGACAATCGCAACCGAAGAGCCTGTTGCACGTGCTGGGCGGCTTTGCCGTGGGTGCGGGGGTATTGACGGCGTGCTCGGTGGCCTCGATCTATCGGCATGCGCCGGCCAACTCGTGGATTGCGTATCACGCCCTGACGACCGCCTGGGCCGCTGCCGGACTGATGGTCTTGGCGATGGGGATAGGGGCAAGAAGGCTGTTCGGCCCGCGCTCGCTGATTGAGCCGTGGATCGCCGCGATCGGCACGCTGACCGTGGCCCTGGCCACGCTGCACGCCTTCCACGATCCGGCCCGGCCTTGGTGGGCCGCCGGGGCGATCCTGGCCGTCAGCTTGACCGCGGGACTGGTCGCCCTCGTGTTGCGGAAGCCGCTACACGTCTACTTCTCCGGCTTGTTGATCAACCTGGGCGGCACGATCGCCTGGTGGGCCTACTCGCCCAGCGGCGCGCGGTGGCCCGACTGGGACCTGGCCGACGTGGCCGGCCTGGTGCAGGCCAATGTGCTCTGCCTGGCGATCGGTTCCGTCGTCTGGTCGCTTCTGGAACTCTTGCCCCGGGGCGTGCCGAGCCCGAGGGCCGAAGGGCAGCCGCCGTTTGCCCATCTGGCCGCCCAGGCCGGCGCCGTCCTGCTGGCGCTGGTTGCCGCGACCGGTGTGGCCAGTACGCTGTTCCAACTGGGGGGCATACCCATCGAGCGACTCGACTGGATTGCACTGGCGGGCGTCGCCACGGCCACGGCCGTTTGTCTGGGCGATCGCGGCGCGCGCTTCCCCCTGCCGGCGCTCTATGGTCTCGGCCTGTCGGCCATCGCCATGGGACTCTTGGCCCGGCAACTCACGCCGCGGATGCTCTGCTGGTCGGCGGTCGACGAGTTGGCCGGCTACGCCCTGGTCGCCGCGACTGCCGCACTCCTCGCGCTCCGCGTGAGGCCGAACCTCGCACAGAGCGTGAGGAGTACCATCGAAGAATGGTTCCCCAGTGTCCAGGCGGTGGTCGTCGCCGTGGCCGGCACGCTGGCCCTATGGGTCACGATCGATTTCAACTTCGACGGCTGCCGCTATGACGGCCTCCGCTGGTGGCTGGCCGGCCGGATGGCTGCCGTGCCGGGACTATTTCTCCTGTGGCTGGCGGCAATCGCCATGGCGGGCGTCGCCAGCGGGACATGGCGGGCCCGATGGCAGTATGGGACACTGAAGATGGGCGTCCTGTCGCTTACCGGCCTGGGTTGGGCCATGCTTGCGGCGGACGGCCCAGCTCCCTGGCTCCATCGCAGCGTGATCGTGATGGTTGCGGCCGCCGTCACGGGCTTGCTGGCGGGGTTCGGGCTGAAACGCCTCTTGCCCGCCGGCAGCGATTGGAGCCAGCGGGGCCGGCAGTCCGTGCCGGTGCTGGCCGGCCTGGCGATCGCCATGCTGGCAGCCGTGGTTGTGCAGGAGTCCCTGCTCTTCGAGTTGGGCCGCGGCGCGCCGATGCTTCCCATCGCCATTGCCGCGGTGATCGTAACGCTGGCCGGCCTGATCGCAGGATGCTTCGCCTTCGCGGTGACGCCGGGGCTCGATCCGCTGCGGCTGGGCGATCGCGGGCGGCAGGCCTACGTGTACGCCGCCGAAGCGTTGGCAGTGGCGGCCGGATTGCACGTCTGGTTGACGATGCCCTGGCTGTTCAAGGGCTACCTGGTCGACTACTGGATGCTGATCGTGATGGCCGTGGCTTTTACGGGCGCGGGGGTCAGCCAGTGGTTCCATCGCCGCGGCGCGGCCGTTCTCTCGCAGCCCTTGGCGCATACGGCGCTGCTGCTGCCGCTGTTGCCGGCGGTCGGGTTCTGGTTGGCGCCGATGCTCGGGGGACCGTGGCACCTGGTCGGCCGTGCGCCGGCGGTGTGGCTCCTGATGGCCCTGTTCTACGCAGTCATGGCGGTCACGCGGCGCTCGTGGAAGTGTGCGGCGCTGGCCGTCCTCTCCGCCAACCTGGGCCTCTGGGTCGGCCTGGACTTGTCGGGATTCGAGTTCCTGCGAAATCCGCAGCTCTTCGTGATTCCGCTGGCGCTGGCCGGGCTGGTGGCCGAATATCTCAACCACGACCGGCTGAGCGAAGCCCAGAGCGCCGCCTTCCGCTACTTGACGCTCAGCGCGATCTACATCTCCTCGACGGCCGACATGTTCATCGCCGGACTGGGGAACAGTTGGGGGCTGCCCCTGGTGCTGATGGTGCTCTCGGTGGCCGGCATGTTGGCGGGGATCTCGTTCCGGGTGCGGTCGTTCCTCTTCCTGGGGTTGACGTTCTTGGTGTTGGACATGGTGAGCATCATCTCGCACGCGGCGCAGGCGCACACCTGGATCTGGTACATCTGCGGCATCGCCTTGGGCGCTGCGATCCTGGCCATGTTCGCCGTCTTCGAGAAGCGCCGCAACGACGTGCTGGCGGCGGTGGAACAGTTGAAAGATTGGGCGAAGTAGAGGCAAACCGTGACCGATCCCGACGGGCCCTCGAGCCGGCGGCGGCCGCTCCAGTTCAGCCTGCGTTCGCTGTTGGGGCTGACGGTGGTGGTCGCGCTGCTGTTCGGCACGCTCCGCTGGCTGGATGTCTCGGCGACTGCCAGCGCCGTGGTGCTGGTCATCTTGATCGTCGCCGTTGTCGCCGCAGTCGCTCTCTTGGCGGCGATCGCCGGGGCCGACGACGAGAACTGAACAACTACTTGTTTTCTGCGCGCTCGTTTCGCAGGAAAAGCGCGAGGTCGGATTGGGCCCTTCCGGCCAGTCGGTGTCGCGTCTTGCGGTAGACATCCGCGCGCAACTCGAGGAACCTGAGTTCCCAAGGCACGTTCGGCTCGTAACTCTCCACCAAGGGAACTGTATCCTGCGGAGTGACTTGAGAAGCAACCAAATACGCGGCTACCCTTCTTTGCTCGTCGGCATACAAGGCGGCGAACGGCTCCTGCAACGCCGGCAGCAACTGCCGTGCACAGGCGGCATCGCGCGACGCCAAGCCTGCCGCCACCTCGATCGCCTTGTGCGTCACGTCGAACACCGCCCACGGATCTTGCCTGAGACCGACAAATGCCTTTGCCAGCGTCCGGGAAGCTTCCCACCCGCGTCCCCGCTGGAAGAGGAAAATGCCCTCGATCATCTCCGACTCTCGTGGATCGTAGCTTTGCAACTGCTCCGCCAGTGATTCCGCCCGATAGTGTCCCCTCATGGCATAAGCCAGCGCCAGCAGAGCGGTCTCCGTGGGGTAGCGGGCGGGGCGGGGCTGAGATTCCCACTGCCAGATCATGCCCGTATAGTCGCCCGCCAGGTATCGCGTCCATGCCCTGATCCGCGCCGCCTGGCTCGCGCTCGCATCGCGGATATCGGGAACCCGTTGCGCAAGCACCGACATCGCGGTCCTCTCGTCCTCGACGCCTTCCCAATCCACGCCCTCGAGCCGGCACGCCGGCCGATCCGATTGCAGCGCAATAGCCCGCTGGTGAAGCTTCGCCACGGAGAAGCCGCTGGGGCGCCCCAGCGTGCGGGCGAATCCGTACTCGACGCGATTGAGATCGTCCGTGTTCAGGCACCGCGCATAGTTCCGGCTCGCCTCCTCGACCAATCGCTGGCCCGCCAGGTAGCGTGCAAGGAAGCCTTCCATCTGCGTAGCCCGCCAGGCCGCCGCCAGGGCGGTCCGATAGGGTTCCTCGGCAATCCGCCGTCGAAGCCCTTCCGCGGTGTAAGAGAACGGCTGGTTGGAGCAGAGCAAGAGCATGTCGTCATGTTTGGACTGCCAGATCTCCACGTGCTTGAAGACCGACTTCAAGGTGGCAAAGACGGTAAAGACCGTCGTCTCGTCGGTCTCGTAAGCCTGCAACCACTGCACGAACAGACCACCCTCGTTGAAACGTCCGCCGACGGCTTCGTAGAACTCCCGCGTGAAGAGATTGGCAATTCCGGCGCGATACGGATTCGACGGCTCCGAGGCGATGATGTCGTACTTTTGCCGGTTGGTCAGCAGCACTTCCCGCGCGTCATTGTAAATGACGTGAATTTTCCGGTTCTTGAAGACGTCCCCATTGACCGAGGCGCAGCGACGAACCAGCTCGTCGAGAGCCGGCTCGATCTCGACGGCGTCCACGCGCTCGACGGAGGGGACCTTTCCCAACCAGCCCGCCGTCTCCCCCGTTCCCAGCCCCACGACCAAGCAGGTCTTCGGAGCCGGGTGCAGGGCAGCCGGCAAGATCCCCAAGCCCATCTGGGTGGATGCATCATGGATGGCGTTCCCGTCACACTTGCCGTTGACCATGAAAGACAATCCGCTCTCGACCGCAATTGCCACGCCCGCCTCGACGCCGTCCGCCTCCCAGATGATTCCGTGCCGCTGCTGGTTTTCCCAGGTGATCTTGGCGTTTTCCGTCCAGGGATTGGGAAGCCGGGCGCGGCCCGAGCCGATGTCGCTATGCCGCCACACGGCAGTGGGACCGGCGAACGTCAGCAGCAGCACGGCAAGGACGCCGATGCCCACAGGCGCCAGCGGAATGTAGCAGGCACACGCCGTGTGCCGTCCTTCCAGAGCCGGGGCGACAGCGGACGGCACACGGCGTGTGCCTGCTACATGGAGCGCCGGCCCGCAAACGGTTGCCTGTCGCGGAGATCGCGCGGCAACGACCGCAAGATAGGCACACAAGCCCGCCAACGTGATCCCCACCGTTCGCCACGCCCCCACCGCCGACAAAAGCGGTATCAAGCCGAATCCGCCGGCCAGCGATCCGAGAATGCCGCCCATCGTATTGAAGGCGTACGTCGAGCCCACTTGCCGCCCCACGTCCTTGTGGCCGCGGCCGAGCAGCGCGATCAACACGGGGAACTGCACTCCGCTGACGATCGCGGCGGGCAGAACAACCATCACGGCGATCGCCGACCAGCCCAAGACCTCGCCCGGAAAACCCAGCCGGTTCGACTCGTGCAGCATTGCCGCGGCAATCGCCAGTCGATCCCCCAGGGCAAAAGGGACGGCCAAGAACATCGCTTCCAGGCCGCACGTCAGAGAGAGACTCTGCAAGCCCGGCCGCCTGCCGCGAAAACAGACGGGATACAGCGCCGCGCCCAACCCGATCCCGAGCAACGCAACCGCTACAATCAACCCGAAGGTGTAGGTCGTGCCGCCGAGAATGGGCGCCAACATGCGATACCAGACCAGTTCCATCAACATGAACGCAAACCCCACCACCCCCGCGGCCGCATACACGTGGATCGGACGGGGAAGATCCTCGCCGCCGCCGGCCGGATGCGTCGGTTCTCTGGCGGACTGTTTTTTTGCCGATGGTTTCGCCGGCGGCGCCGTCACCAGTTGCTGCCGCGACAAGAACCAGGCACAGGTGGATACACCGACGTTCACCATGCAGGCGGACCAAAGCGTAAACCGCGTGCCGAGCGTCGGCAGCAGGAGAAACGTGCTGGCCATCGCTCCTCCCACGGCCCCTAGCGTATTCACGCCATACAGGACCGCCGCCGCACGACGGTTCTCGTCTTCGGGCCTGGTCACCGCGGCGACCGCTGCCGGCAGCGTTCCGCCCATGAGCAAAGTCGGCGCCAGAAGAATGAAGGCCGAAAGCACCAATCGGACCGCGGCGGCGCCAAACGCGCCCAGGGCCATCTGCCCGCCCAAATCGATGTAAACGGCACGCGAGGCATCGATCAACCACGGGCTCAGGCCCACGGTGATCGCAATCAAGCCTTCCAGCAAGGCATAGAAGGCCAGCGGGTTGGAGTGCGCATCGGCCCTTCTGCCCAGCAGGGCATTGCCCATTCCCAGGCCGCCCATGAAAATCGCCAACACCGCCGCCGACGCCGCCGTCGTGCTGCCGAAGACGAGCCTCAATTCACGCAGCCATGTCACCTGGTAAATCAAGGCACAGGCGCCCGAACCCGTCAGCAGGATCCCAACTAAAGCGAAACGTCGGTTCATCATGGAAAGGGCAGGTGAAGGGCCCCTTGGCCCGGAGCAAGGAGAGTCTTCGACGGCATCCCAGGATACGGCAACCGATCAGGCAAGGCAAGCGCCGGCCTTTTGGAAAAGAACCGCGGATTCCGCGGATCACGCGGATGATGGGCGGTTGAAAGAGGGTGGATTCTCCTTGAGCTTGAATCTCGTCCTTGCTGGCAATTTCTGTTCCGTATCCGAACCGTCAGCGAACAATCGTAACCCGAAGCGTCAGTGAGGGAGATCATTATGGATGAGCCGATCGGCTACGAGAAAGGCCTGGAATCGGCCATCCTGTACGTGACGGAGGGTCAGGACCGGTTCCCTCGCTGACGCTTCGGGTTACGATGCCTTTGGCATTTCTGACCAGTATTGGTGCTACCGTCTCGAAAAAACGGTGCCACGGTCGGCTTGCCCAACCGTGCTTTCCGCGCGGTTGGACAAGCCTTCCGTGGCACCCACAACCCGTTCAGAGCTAAGTTGCTGTTAGAGAATCATCCGCTCGATCGCTGCTTGTGGTGCAGGCGTCCCGCCTGCACCACCCTAGGCGGCCCGATCAAGGGATTTCGGTGGTGCTGAGGTCCCCGGGCAGAGGGGCGTTACCCGTCGTCTTCGCCGGCGTCGGAATGGCAGGCGGCGCCACGTGGGGCCCCGGCGGGTTTCCCGGAACCATGGGCACCGGCGCGGTAGGCGCGGCGGCCGATGCGCAACCCTTGCACCTCGGGCAGACCCACTCGATCTTGCACTTGCGGACCTGCTTTTCCTCGCACACGGGAATGATCGCCAGCTTGTGGATCTCGCGCATGCAGCAATGGCAGCAGTCTTCCTGGCAGCAGCCGTCGCAATCCGAGCGGCAGCGCTCGGGGCCGGGAACGCAGTGGTCCTTGCAGTGGCAGCAGTAGTCGTGCTTAATGGTGGTCTTCGTCTCGCAGTAAGGGTGGCAGACGCGGACCATCTTGCAGCCGCATTGCGGGCAGCACTTGTCACCGTCGTCGCATTGCGAGCAGCCCTTGCAGGCCCCGCCGCATTGCGAGCAGCCCTTGCAACCCCCGTCGCAACCCGTTTGCGCCCGCAGGCGGCGCAGCCACAGGTGGCGCAGCCGGAGGGGGCGGCGCAGCCGCAGGCGGGCGTTTGCGCCAAGGCAGGACCGGCGCCCAGCATGGCCAGTCCGATCAGTCCGAAGAGGTACTTCATCATGACAATTGTCTCCTGGAAAACGGAAGCGCAGCCCAGTGGTTTGCGCTTTCAGGTTAGAATTGGAATTGCACCCTAATGCCAAGGCCGTCCGTCCCGCCCGGGTAGGAGGTCGTGGCCGGGGTGCCGCCGCTGGCCAGGCCGTAACGATAGTCCAAGACATAGTCGAACATGACGTTCAAGTTGTTGTTCACGTACCAGTTGACGCCCAGGGACAGGCTCGTCATTTCGCCGCCCGCGATGCGGTAGATCCCGGTGCCGTCGTTCAGGTTAAGGTAGGAGTAGCGGGCGGCGAGTTCCCAGGCGCCCATGCCCCAGCAGAGGCGGCCGTTCTCATCCCGCACGAGAAAGGCCTTCTCGTAAGGACCCGGATGGCCGAAGTATTCCCGGGCCAGAGTGCCCAGGCGCCGGTCGTAGGCGCGGTTCTCGCCGGTCAGGGTGTAGGCCACTTGCAGATATCCGCCGCTGAAGACGTAATCCTGGGGAACGGCGAATGGCGCGCGGCGCCAGGGGCGGTAATGGAGCCGGCTACGACGCCGGTGACGTTGTTGACCCAGTTCCAGCCGTACTCCGCCTGTACCGAGAACGGCCCGCGGATGTACAAGGCCTCGAGACCCGTGATGAACTCCTGGTCGGAGGCGAGAAGGCCGGTGTCGACCATTTTGTATTTGTTGTCGTTGGGGAGCAACTCCTGACGGGCAGGGTCGTCGTCGCGGAGTTCGGACTGCGCGGCCAACTGAACCATGCTGCCGGTGTAGCCGCCGGCGACGGTGGTGTCCACGTTGCCTTGCCCGCCCCGCCAACCGCCGGAGAGGCCCAGGTGCAGCAACTCGCGGCCCTCGTCTTTATAGATCGGCAGGACCGTAACGCGGGCCTGCGCGGCGTCCTGGTTGTTGCCGAAGTAAGCTCCGGCAGCGGCCGCTTCATCAGGATAAGCGAGCATGGCCTCCCAGGTCATGTGCTCGTCGAAGTAATTGTTGCTGGCCCAGATGCCGGTAAGGAAGTTCTGGTTCAGCTCGATGGCTTCCGAGTAGCTCGACCTTTCCATGAAGGTCATGCAGCGGCTGGAAGCCGTCATATCGCCTTCCAGTCCGATCGGGTCTTTGACGTGTCCCACGCGGACGCTCCCGATCACGGGGATGTCCTTCTCGCCGACCCAGAATTCATCCAGCCCGATCGTGTCGAACTGGATGTTCTCGGCGGCCAGAATGAGCCGGTATTCGCCGGTCTCCCAGAAGCTGCCCTCAGCAAAGGGGCGGATACGGCGGAAGTAAATGCCGTCCTCCAGCGGGCCGACGCCGCCCAGCGAAGCGCCGCCGGCCACTCCCTCGGCCGCACCCGGCCTTGCTCCCGCAGGCGTGGCCAGGAGCGGGGTCTGGTTCCACCACACTGTGTCCAATTGCATCCAGGCCCCCAGGTGCATGGTGAAGTCCTTGTTGGGCGTCTCCAGCCAGAGGAACAGTCCGTCCTTCATGCTGGCCTTGATGCTCAGGTCGTCGCCGACCTCGTACTCTTTGCCAGGCGCGGCGCCGGGGTTCGCTGCCACCGCGCCGCCCGGGGGCGCGTAGGCGGTCTGAGTCGTGGTCGCAGTCGCACCCTGCTGCAATCCGGCCATCTGCGCCTGGAGTTCCTGAATCTGCTTGTCTTGCTGTTCGAGACGAGTGCGGAGATCGTCGAACAGTTGCGGGTCGCTTCCTTGCTGGGCCATGGCTCGGCTGGCACCCAGCGCCAAGCCTAAAGCCACCAGCAGAGTTGTCGTAGACGTCCACCTCATATACTTTCTCCTTGAGCACGGGGTAGGGCCGCGTGAAAATCCGGGCTCTCTTCCATCAGGGATCGCCCGGCGGGACAGTAAGGTGCTTCTGCAAGGCAGGTAAGAGTTGTATCGGAAACTCTTGCATTACTTTCTATTAGCGATGTCTGAAAATTGTGGATCAACCGGCCGCTGACGGCGCAAAAGTCGGCAAACGTGTTATTTCCGCTCCAATCCAACCGACGGCAGCGTCCCTTGCGTCTGCAAAGTCTCGAAAAGCGGCTTGCGCGGAACATTCCGGAAACTCGGAGGTCCTGGCAAGTGTGCTGGTGTTTGAAGTCCGCCGCCATGCGGAGGCTACCGCGGCGCCGGCAAGGTGGCAGCAAGCTGACTGCGCGGAACAACCCGGAAACTCGGAACAACCGACAAATCCGATTCTGATAGAACAGCCGCCGAGTCAGATCGCCCGGTCGTACCCCGAGCCGTCAGCGGAATACCGTTCCTAGAGTTGTCGATTTCGGAGAGAGCTTTGCTCGAACTGTGAACGGGAGGCCCAAAAAATAGTCTCCTCGGCAGAATTCGTGGGCCAGTTTTGCGCGGCGAAGGGCAGGAAATGGCGGAATGCCCAAGAAACCACGTCGGGAACCATGAGAATGGTTTGGAGAGTCTGAAAAGTCGGAACAGAGAAGAGGAAACATATTCTTCCCAGGGAAGTATGATTCCTCTTCTCTGTTCCCGGTTCTTCCCGGCAAAAGGCGCACATCCCGGGCGCCGGGTACTGCACTTCCGCATGCGTACCGCCCTGATTTCACCCACGAATTCTGCTGAGGAACCAAAAGATGGGGACCAACTCCGCCGTAGAACTGCGAGAAAGGCCTCAGAGCCATTCGGCCGGCGGCGGTGCCTGTCCCCTTTTTCGGCCGGTCATTCCTCGGCAAACTCAATCTGTTCCTGCGTCCATCCAGCCCAGGGGTCCGCCCAGTTCGCGCACGGCTGGGGCACGACATACTGGATCAGCGGGCAGGGCGTGCTCGGCACGCTCGGCACGCTCGGCGGGCTCGGGTTGTCAATCGGACGCGCCGCGTAGTACGTCCTGATCTGATAGAAGTTGCGGGCCTCTTGCAAAAACTGCGGATTCTGCAGCATCTGCCATTGGTTGTTCTGAATCTGCGGCGCGGCACGCACCTGGTCCGCTCGCAGGCCGAGCACCACGGACTGGCGATGATCCGCGGGATTGAAGCTCACTCGCAACGCTTGATAAGGAACGACGAGCATCGCGTGGCCCGAGCCGGGGGCTTCCGCGTCGAGAACCACGAAAGTCGCCTGACCGGTCTGAGCGTCGAGCAAGACGTCCTTGATCTGGCCCAACTTACGGCTCTGCGGATCAAGGACCGTCGCGCCCGTCAACGTCGAGTTCTGGATGATCGCTGCCGAGCCTTGCACCGCCGGCTGGTGTTGGCCAAGGTTTGGCTCCGCCGCGGTTGCCAGTAGCGCTCCAAAAAGAAGCCCTGCCGTAGAGGCGGCCAGCGAAATCGTCCAACGCGCGTTCATGATCTAACCTCCCTAGAATTGTTAGCGGATTGTTTGGTAACCGTTACCATATTGTTAGCGTGTGGTAAGCGAGAGACAATACCGTCTGTTTAGGGGGGTTGGTGGGGGTGGGGGCTGATAGCCCTCATTTCTCACCACCGGGGGAGAATTGCCGACGAAATGCCGGCGGACGTAGCATGGGCATTCGTGCCCGTGTGATGGAGAAAACACGGGCAAGAATGCCCATGCTACGAAGAACTGGTGAGAAATGCCGGATAGATGGACCTGTCCCCGTGAACGGTTACGCCGAAAGTCAGCGGCAATCGATCCGTTCCAACTCGCCGGTGTCCGAGACGTTGTAGCCGGGCAAGTCTCGCATCAGAAGACGATAGCCCGGCGATTGCACCGTTTCCACCAACGCCCGGACACGGGGGTCGCCACTGGACTTCGCAGGAAAGCACAGATCGTAGCTTTCTTCGCGGACGGGGAGGAAGTCCAGCCCGGCCTCTTCGCTGACCAGGCGTACGCAGACCCCTACGTCCGCCCAGCCCGCACGCACGGCCTCAGCCACATTGCGATGCCCGCGGGCAACGTGTTTGGGCACGCGGCCGCCGAGGAGTTCCTGCTGGAGTTCGCCCGCGGCGGAACCCGGTTCACGCCCCACCCAGCGCAGCCGGCCGCCGATGGCACTTTGCACCGACCGCACGCGGCGGCTGGTGGCCACTGCCAAGCCTTCCTGCCAGAACGCCGTCCGCAACAGGCAAAACGCATCTCCCAGAACTTCACGCGCCGCGGCGGCGTTGCAGCCGCGCTGGCCGCGTCGTTCCAAATGCACCCCCGCAACGTGCACCAGGCCGCGAGCCAAAAGCGAGAGGGCTTCCCGGCTGGGCCTTTGCAGTGCCAGGATGTGGAAGCCGCTCCGGCGGTGGTACTCGTTGGCCAACAGGCCCAGCGCCGGATCACAGGAGGCGACCACCAGGATGTCGGAAGCGGGAGCCTGGCTGCGGTCCTCGAACCGTCCCTCGAGAAAGATCCCCTCGTGGGCCAGCGGCACGCAAGTCGGCTCGATGGGGTAAAGCAACCTGCGGCCCGCAACGCTGGCGTGCCAGTACCGGCACGGCTCGCCCACGGGCTCCCAGGCCCACTGTGCGGTGCTCTGCCCTTCGGCCCCCAGCGAGAACAAGTCCTCGACGCGGCAGGCAAACGCCGCGGCCAGCGCGAGCACGGCAGTCGCCGAGGGAACGAGTCGCCCCATTTCAATGGCACTGACGCCCGCCCGCGAAATGCCCGCCCGCGACGCAAGCTCCTCCTGCGACCATCCACGGCCTATCCGGCACGCCCGCACCTGGTTCTGCAGTTGACGTTGTTCCGACATCGAATGGTCCTCGGTCCTCGTCTCCCGAATCGGCTCGACCCAACCACCGTGATATGGCTATCGGTTCTGTTTCCCCGCTGACCCTCACGAAAAAGTGCCACGGCGGCCGACATAAGTATAGCAGACCATGACTGCATCGTGGCGCACCAACGGTAACCGTTCACGGCCTGGAAAGTAGCAGGCACGCTCCGTGTGCCGTCCGCCCTATTGGTGCCGGCTTCAGCGGACGGCACACGGAGTGTGCCTGCTACCATCGCGCGGCCCGTGAACGCTTACCACCAGCGCTGGAAACCAAAATGGACCGTCCCAAGCTGGACCGTCGCATCCGGCGGTGAGAAAAACGGCTCTATCGTTATAACCCCGTCAGTTTGCCACGACTACCGTACGCCGATCTGTGCCGTAAAAGAGGTATCCCACCATGTTGAGATATGGGTGTCGAAGCGTCGGGTTTCTCTTGATCACAGCCTTCGGAGCATGGGGCATAGCCCAGGCTGCTCCGGAGGACAATACACCGCTGCCCGGTTCCACCGCTTCGCCATCGCAGCCGGATCAGCCGCAAATGATGGCTGGCGATGATCCGTCAGGGTACACCCTTACGCCCAAAGCGCGGCCCCAAGACCTGACCCTGGGCAATTTCTTCTCCGCCGGCTGGGCGGACGAATGGGCGAAACAGGTGCGCGACACGGGCACTCCCAACCTGGCCTTGTTGCGGGTGCAAACGAACTTCATGGAACGCGAATTCCGCGCCAACTACTATCTGGAAGACGATGTAGCCAGCAAGACGACCAACAACCTGACCGACTTGGATATGCTCATCGCCTGGAGTTTCAATCGCCGCCTGATGATCGAAGTCACCGGCGCCTACCAGTGGACCGATCCGCGTACCGGCGGCTTGGAAGAGAACGGCGGTACTCCCGGACTGGTGACCCGGATTCAATTGATCGACACCGAATCGTCGTCCTATTCCTTCAATTTCAAGGTCGCCGCGCCCAATCAGGAGTTGGGGGTAACCCAGACCACGTTAAGCTACGGCCTGGCCGGATTCGAGGACCTGGCCTACTGGTTCGGCTTCAAACGGGTTGGGTTGTACTACAGCTTTTTGTTCGACAGTTACACCGGGCCGGCCGCCGCAGGCACCAAAACCCTCGACGTGGCCTACGACATTACCCTGGCCAAGACCGTCACCGACCCGGAAACTCCGGTTTTCGGCAGTCTGACCTTCTTCGTGGAGAACTACGCCCAGACCGACCTTGATGGGAGCCACGACGGCCGGACGCTCGTTACGGTGACCCCCGGTGTCCGCTTCAATCTCGGTAAGTGCGAAAGCCTCAACCTGGGCAAAGACAACTGGCTCATGTTCGGTACCGATATTCCGATATCGGACTACCAGCCCTGGGGCGCCATCTACCGTTTCACCTACATCAAGAACTTCTAGGATCGATCCCGAAGTGGAAAGTCGGCCGAGGGGATCACGTTACTTCATATAGTAGGCGCTTACCGCCGGTTTGGCGACGCGGGCGAACCACAAGGGGCGGCGCAGGCCCTCGGGACCGGGAGCGGGGCGGGCGAAACCCTTCCATTTCAGGTAAACGGCGTGGGCGCGATGGGTGTCGACGTACACGTCGCCTTCGCGGTCCTCGCAACCGGCTTTTTCGGCCCGCACCACCTGGTGCCAGCAATGCATGCCGCTCACAGGGTTGGGATGCACGGGGAAGGTCAGGTTCTGATTGACGCCGGCGCTGCTCCACCAGACGCGCTGGGTATCGGGGTCGTCGGATTGTCGCGGGGTCACGCCTTGGAGTTGGCGTAACCGCCAGCGGCCCGGCTCCACCTCGCGGAGGTCGACCAAGGCACTGCTGTAGCGTTCGATCCCCACCTGCTCCTGCGTTCGCCAGCGGCCCAGGTGATTCGAGCAGGCCAGGACACCGGGCTTCAGCCCTTCCGTGACCCACGCGGGGAGCACGAAGTAGCCGATTTCCGTGTGTACCTTGACCAGATCGCCGGTGGCCACGCCCAGCCGCTTTGCGTCCGGGGTCGCGATCCAGAGCGGATTCCGGTGGGACAGCTCGAACAGCCACTTGGCGTTGTTGGTGCGGGTGTGGATCAGCGTGGGCAAGCGGAAGATCGGCAGCAGGCAGTAGACTTCGCCCTGCGCGTGCGGCGGCCAATCCACCGCCGGAGTGACGGCCGGATCGAACATGCCCGCCGGCTTTCCGCCCGCGGCCACCTTCAGGGCGTCGGGCCCGACGTGGCTGCCGATGTAGCCGGGCAGGGCCTGCTCGGGCCACTTCCAATCGACCATCGTGGGCGAAAACAGCTCCAGTTTGCGAGAAGGCGTGTTGTAGCCAACCACGTTGTTGTCCGCGACGCGGACGCCGACCGGCTTGCCCTCACGCACCAGCCGGCCGCCGGGTTCCAGGCTGGCGCGCTGGCCGCCGGATTGCGGCAGCGGCGTTTCGCTGACGCGGTACACGTCGCGGGCCACCTCGAAGCAGGCATATTTCCGCATGTAGGCCAACGGCGTCAGACCCTCGCGCGCCGCAGCCGCCGGTAAGCCCGGCACGGAGTTCTCGAAGATGTATTGGTAATACTCGTCGACCGTGATCCGTTGGCCGGGACGATAGGGCGACTCGAACCATTGCCGGACCCCCAGCGAGCCGTCCGGGTCGATCGCCCAGGAGAGATTGATCCAGAATTCGTCCTCCTCCCAGACCTCGCCGGGGTTGGCCTGATAGGTGAACTCGACCGGCTTGCCGCGTTTCTCCTGGAAGACGCGCAACACCGGCTGGCGGAAACCGATCCACTTGGCGGCGTGCGTCTCCTGGCTCATCAGGTCGTGACGCTCGGGGCTCATGCCCATGGGCAGGATGTAGTCGGCGTACCAGGCCGTTTCGCTCCAGACCGGGGTCAGCGCGGCGTGCAGACCGACCAGTTTCTCGTCGCGGAGCACCTCCACCCAGGAAAACCCGTCGGGGTAAGTCCAAACGGGGTTGAAGACGCGGGTGAAGTAGGTATCGAGTTTGCCGCGGCCCTCTTTGAGCAAGTGAGGGAGCAGCTCCGACAACTCGTGGTGCGACAGGGGCCACTCGGGCGGGTAAAGCAGCTCGTTCCAGCGCGGCTGCGGCGGCGGCGCGGCAAACGGCTTGGGGACGAACTTGTTCCAGCCATTGGGGCTGACGCCGCCGGGCGTGCCCACCGAACCGGTCAAGGCGTGCAACAGCATCAAGGCCCGCACCGCCTGCCACCCGCCAATATTGCCCGACGCGGCGCCGCGCCAGGCGTGCGAGGCGAAGCGGCTGCCGGCGGCGCCGATCTCGCGGCAAGCTCGACGATCTGCGACGCCGGGATTCCGCTTTCCTGTTGGGCGAACTCGGGCGTGAAGCGGGCATAATGCCGGCCGAGGGCCTCGATAAACTCCTCGAACGAATGGCAGCGAGCCTTGAAGCCCTCGGTTTGGAAATCTTCCCAATTCACCCAGTCGCGCAAGAATCGGGCATCGTACAGCTTCTCGTCGAGGATCACCTTGGCCATCGCCAGCAAGGGAGCGGCCTCGGTGCCCGGATGGGTTGGCAGCCAGTAGTCGGCCATGCTCGCCGTGTTGGACAAACGCGGATCCATGACGGCCAACTTGGCCCCTTTCATCTTGCCGTCGATGATTCGCTGGGCGTGGGGGTTGAAATAGTGACCGGTTTCCAGGTGGGAGGTCAAGAGGAGGATGAATCGGGCGTTGGCATGGTCCGGCGAGGGCCGGTCGAAGCCCGTCCAGAGGACGTAGGCCAGCCTGGCCGAGGCCGAGCAGATGTTGGTGTGGGAATTATGCCCGTCGATCCCCCAGCCCTGGAGCACGCGCTCCATATAGCCGTCGTAGCCGTGCCGCCCCACGTGGTACATCACCTCCTCGCCGCGTCCCTCGAGAATCGCTTGCCGCACCCGTTTGCCGAAGGTTTCCAACACCTCGTCCCAGCTCACGCGCTGCCACTTGCCCTCTCCTCGCTTGCCGGCGCGCCGGAGCGGATAGAGGATGCGGTTGGGATCTTCGATCTGGTTGATCACGGCCGGTCCCTTGGCACACAGCCGGCCGCGGCTTCCGGGATGGGTGGGATTGCCCTCGAACTTCTTGATCCGGCCGGTTTCCTTGTCGACGTAGGCCAGCAACCCGCAGGCCGCTTCGCAGTTGAAGCAGATGGTGGGGATCAGTTGGTAATGCCGCAGCTCATGCCGCGGCCAGGCCTGCGAGTCGTACTCCGTCCAGTCGTCCCATTGGTCGACCGGCGGAGAGGAAGCCAAAGGACTCTCGGCGCGAGGGAAATCATTCATCGTTCGACTTTCAAGAGCTAAGTCGCTGTTCAAAAATAAGTTGTCCGTTTGTATAATCTGCCTATTCCGCTTCCAAGGATGGAGAGACGGTCATGGCAGACAAGGATCGCAAGCGAATCCATCGGTGTCGTTGCCGCGGATGTCGGTCGCGTAGCGATACTGAGTTGGTTGTGTACCATCGGGCCATCAACCGGGTGATGGCCGAACTGGATGAACGGAGCCGGCGGCTGTTTGCCGGGATATTGGTGAGGCAGCGTGGGCACGGCGGCGTCCAACAGGTGGCGGAAATCACCGGGCTGAGCCGCGTGACCATCCGCCGCGGATTGCGTGAGAGCGAACGGGGGCAAGCCGTGTCTTCGGACCGTGTGCGTCGCCCCGGTGGTGGACGAAAGCGGGTTGAAAAAAAACGCCTCGTGTGCGGGAGTTGTTGACGGGGTTGTTGCAGGATGCAACGGCCGGTGAGCCAATGGGAGGTCTGCGCTGGACGCACAAGACAACCCGGAACCTGGCGGCTGCCTTGACGCGGCGCGGCGTACCAGTCGGGCATGTAACGGTGGCCCGCCTGCTGCGAGCGCAGAAGTATTCGCTGCGATCGAACCGCAAGCGGTTGGGCGGGAAAAAGGACCCCTACCGTGACCGGCAGTTCCGCTTGTTGGGGCGTCGGCGACGGCGATTCCAGCGGCAAGGATGGCCGGTCATCAGCGTGGATACGAAGAAAAAGGAGCTGATCGGCAACTTTAAGAACCAGGGACGCACTTGGCGGCGTGAGGATCGCGACGTGCTGGACCACGATTTTCCCACGCTGGCGCGAGGCCGCGGCTATCCCTACGGCATCTACGACGAAGATCGCAACGCGGGCTATGTGGTGATCGGCACAACCCATCAGACGGCGGCCTTTGCGGTGCGAGCCATTCGTTCGTGGTGGCTGAAGATCGGGCAGCACCGGTATCCAGGTGCGTCTCGGCTGGCGATCGAAGCCGACAGCGGAGGTGCCAATGGGAACCGTTGTTGGGCCTGGAAGGTGGGCTTGCAAGACCTGGCGAATAAATTCGGATTGACTATCACGGTCGGACATTATCCCGCGGGAGCTTCCAAGTGGAACCCGATCGAGCACCGCATGTTCAACTTGATTAGCGCCAATTGGGCCGGCGAACCCCTGACCAGCCACGAAGTCATGCTGAAGCACATCCGCACAACACGGTCCAGCACGGGCTTCCGTTGCCGCGCATCGTTGGACACCAGGTTCTACCCGACCAAGACGAAGGTTTCCGGCGAAGCGAAGGCGGCGGTGAGGTTGTCGCGCCATACGGTCCTACCCGACTGGAATTACACCATCCGTCCACGAAAATGAAACGGATAAGTTATTTTTGAACAAGTGCTAAGTGGCATTTCGCGATTCGGGGAGGTACTTCTGATGGGTTTTGACGAACAAGGGAGGCATACTCGGCCAGTCGTAACCCGAAGCGTAAGCGAGGCAAAGCGTTGGCCCTCCCTCGCTTACGCTTCGCGCTTACGATGTAGTGGGAGAGCGCACGATTACTCAAGTTGATCGTCAAAACTCATCAGGGTGTCGATTTGGGCCTCCTGGAATCACGACAAATTATCTCGGGTCAACTGTTGGGCACGCCTTGAGCGGCCATCACGAAACACCACTCATAGGCCAAAAGCCCCGCCAACACCGCCACCCCGGCCGCTGCGACCGGTCCCGCATGGCCCCATCCGGCTGCCAAGAGCACGACCGGGAGCACGACGCCGAGCACCACGGCGCCGCTCCAGAAAATGATCCGCAGCGGCCCGTGGGTAATCAGGCGCGCCGCGTAGGTGGCCGTATCGGTGGCGTGGGGCATCAGGAACTCCGTGGCCAACGTCAACACGTGCAAGACCAGCCCGCCGGCCAATGCCGCGGCGGCGACCAGCATCGCTGGCTGCGCGCCGCCAAACCACGGGGCCAGCAGCGCCAACAGGGCGGCGCTGGCCAGCCAGCCCTGAAGCAGCAGGTGCAGCGGCAAGACCGGCGTCTGCCAGAGGTCGCGGCCCTCGCATTGCCCGAAGAGGAACGCCGTGTAGACCGCCGCCAGAGAGCCGCCGGCGACGGTCAACCAGCGCATCGCGGAACAGAGGGTCGTCATCCCCGTCAATTCCACCAGGGCGTACAGGCCGCACAAGGCGGTATAAGCCACCAGCAGGTAGGCTCCGCGCGTCAACCAGGAGCGGCTTTGCGGCCGTAGCAGAACCTGCAAGAACCGCTCGCGGCGCGAGAGATCCGAGATCAACAGCCCAACCGTGATGCCCATGAACACCATCGCGATCATCACCAACACAAGGTTCAGCAGCTTGTCGGCCTGAACCCAGCCTGCGGCGATCGCCACCGCGGGCAGCGCCAGCACGCCGGTGCTGAGCGACTTGGTCCAGAAGTAAACCGGCACCTGCCAATCCCAGGGGCGCTGGTGCTCGACGTCGTAGGCCGCCAGCACCGGCACCGGCAGGTCGCCGTCGGGGGCAACGCGAATGGCTCCGCCGCCGGCAATCTGCTTGTTCCGCTCGGCCCACAGGTACCCGCTCTCATAGCGTGCGGCCAGGGGCGACATGGAGGCCTCCTCGGCGGCCACATAGAACGTTTTCGGCCCCGTACCCTGTTCCGGCTTGCGGACCCGAACCTGCTCCCTGCTCACAAGCCGGGCAATTTCACTGTCGGGTTGATCCAGGTCGCCGGCGACGATCGCGTGCTGCGGGCACATCGCCACGCAGGCCGGCTCCATCCCGCGATCCACGCGGTGAATGCAATAATTGCACTTGGCCGCGGTACGGGTCGCCGGATCCACGTAGATGCCATCGTAGGGGCACGCCTGCATACAGGCCTTGCAGCCGATGCACCGCGCCGAGTCGAAATCCACGACGCCGTCCTTGCGCTGGAACATGGCGCCCACCGGGCAGATCGTGACGCACGGCGGATGGCTGCAATGATTGCAGCGGTTCACCTGGAAGAACCGCCGGGTGAAGGGAAAGCGGCCCTTCTCCACGTACTTGACCCACGTGCGGTAGACCCCCAGCGGCACGCGGTTCTCCGACTTGCAAGCCACCGAGCAGGCGTGGCAGCCGATGCACTTCCGCTGGTCGATGACGAAGCCGTAGCGCATCCTCACGCTCCTTGGGTTTGCTTGAGAACGACGGCCATGCGGGCGGCCATGGCCCCGGCATTGATCAGGCAATTGCGGATCGGCTTCATTCCCGTAGCGCACCCGGCGATGAAGATTCCGCGCCGGGTCGTTTCATGGGGATGGCGAAACCACTCCCGGCACATGAAAAATCCGTCGGGACTCCGGCCGACGCCCAGGACCTGCGACAGTTGCTCCACGTCCGCGCAAGGCCGCATGCCCGTGGAGAGCGACACCATGTCGAACTCGCCCCAGAACGGCCGCTGGATCAAGGTGTTCTCGGCCTTCACGCCGAGGCTGCCGTCGGCCAGCTCCTTGCAGGACGAGACGCGGCCGCGAATATACTTCACGCCGCGATCCTGCGCCAGGGAATACATCTCCTCGAAACCCCGGTCATACGTGCGGACGTTGATGAAAAAACAGGCCACGAAGCTCTTCGGGTTTCGCTCGCGGACCGTGATCGCCTGTTTCGTGCTATAGGAACAGCAGATCCGCGAGCAGAACGGCGCCCCGATGCGGCGATTGCGGGAACCGACGCAAAACACGATCGCCAGCCGGTCCACCGGCTTCCGGTCGCTGGGCCGCAGCAGCTCGCCGCCGGTGGGCCCGCGGGGATTGAGCATCCATTCCAGCTCCGTGGCGGTCACCACGTTCGGATAGCGGCCGTAGCCATACTCTTCCAGCGAGGTGGGATCGAACGGCTCAAAGCCGGTGGTCAAGGCGATGGCGCTCACCGGTTCCTCGCTGCCGTCGCTCAGCCCGACGCGGAATTGGGGCGATTGGCCCTCGAGGCTGCGAACCGACGTGCCCAGCCGGACGTTGACCATCGAGCCGGCCCGCATCTGGCGCTCGATGTCGGCGACGAACTCCAACCCGTCGACGAAGCCGTCCTCATTGAAGAAGGGGAAAGTCCGGGAAAGCCGGCGTACCCGGCCTCCCAGCCGGTCCGACTTCTCGACCAGGATCGAGGGAATCTCCATTTGACCCAACAGGGTGGCAGCCTGCATCCCGGTGACGCCGCCGCCCACGATCAACACTCTTTCCGCTTCCGCCATTACGATGCCCTCACCTTTTCCTCAAAGTAGCAGGCACACGCCGTGTGCCGTCCGCCAAAGTAGCAGGCACACGCCGTGTGCCGTCCGCCAAAGTAGCAGGCACACGCCGTGTGCCGTCCGCGCATGGAGGCGAAGACAGACGACGGCACACGGCGTGTGCCTACTACTTTGGCTCCGTCAGCCAGGCCCTATCGCCGTCATAGGGGATGCCCATCTTGTCCAACAACGGTTCCACGGGCACCGTATGCCCTTGGATGCCGACCATGTCGTACGGGTCCCAGCCCAGGAGCAGCCCTGCCAGCTCGGTGTAGGAGAGCGTCGGGATTCCGTACTCCTTGCCGGTCAATTCCTTGATTGCCCACTGTTCCTTGTCGAGAAACAGGTTGCAGCCCGGGCAGTTCGTGAGGATCAGGTCCGGCTGATACGGTTCCATGCTGGCGAGCTTCTTCAGCACGCAGGCCATGGTGTAGCCGCGATTGGGCCGGATCATGCACTGCCGGAAGCCCATGCCGCAGCAGTGGCGGCGCTCGGGATAGTCCACGGTCTGGCCGCCCCAGGAGCGGATCAACCCCGTCAGCACGTCGCAGTAGTCCGCGCCGCCTACGGCTCGCTCGGGAAACACCTTGTTGTAGTGGCAGCCGACGTGGTCCACGACCCGCAGCGGCCGACCGGTGCGATGATCCACAAGCCGGTGCTTGAGGAACGATTCGACCAGCGTGTCGCGATAGCGGTAAATGACGTTGCTGGCGTGAACCACGTGCTTGGGGATTTGCAGTCTTCGCCCGCAGGCCTCGAACAGCCAGCGGTCCACCTTTTCCTCCAGCCCCGGCTCCTGGTGATACGTCTCCAGGCATTCCGAGTGAATGGCGAACGAGGTGACGCAGGCGGTGGAGATGTTCTCGAAGCCCAATTCCGCAGCCAGCGACCAGAGCCGGGCGACTACCAAAAGGGTGCTTTCGAAGGCCATCACGTCGCCGTGAGTGGCGATGCCCGAGCAACAGGTGCATTGAGAGGCGGGCCGGGCCGAGGCGAGACCCCAGTGCAACCCCAGGAGATCGTAAATCCGCGTGATCAGCACCTCGGTGGCCGGATTGATGACCCCCAAGATGCAGCTCGTCGTCAGATAGAAATCATCGGCCGGGATTTCCTTGACGGTCCTGAGCGGTTTGGCCGTCTCGGGAACCGCGGCGATGGGGACTCTTTCCACCGGTTCATCCTTCCGTGCGAACCTTGTCGTAGTACTCGTTGACGGTCATGCCTGTGCTGGCCGCGTGCGCCATCGCGTGCTCCTCGATCTGCTGCCAGAGAACGAGCGTTCCGCCCCATTGCACGCAGCGGCGGAGCTCGGCCAAGGTCTCGGGATTGACTTTCTTGCCGCCAAAATCGCCGCGTGCGTCGGGCGTGGCGCCCAGCCGGCGCATCTGCGGCTCCACCTCGGCCCAATAGCGGGCGTAGCGCGGTCCGAAGTCGGGGTGGCCGGCCGCGGTGGCGTTGCGGAAATAGAGGCTCATGGCACGGTTCCAGAAATTGCCGCCCCACAGGTGCCGCCCGGCGTACTGCTGCCGGCCCCGCACGCTGGCCAGGTGGTAGCCCTTGAGCTGGCTGAGAAACCGCAGCGAAGAGATCAACCCCATGACGTTGTTCTCCCGCGGACACTTGGGTTTGCAGGAACCGCATTGCCCGCAGTACCACAAAACGTCCGATTGCAGCAGCTCGACCAAGCGCTCCTCGTCGCGCGACAAGGCCACGTCGACGATCGTCCGGGGGTTGTAGTCCTCGTAGTACTGTGCCGCCGGGCACTGCGCGGTGCAGACGCCGCAGTAAAGACAGCTCTTCAAGGCGTGCCTGGCCACGATGTGATTGTCGAGCCACCACCCGCAAGACTGGCGCCGGGCCTCGTCGTACCAATCCTGCATCTGGGGCCGTGGAACCTGGTGGAGCAGCCGGTCCACCTCGCGCCGGTCCTTCTCGCGCTCGAAAGCGGTGCCGCACAACCGCTGCACGTTAGGGTAGTACGTCCCTGCTTCGGTCGTCTGGCACTGGTCCCGCAAGGTATCGTAGGTGAAGCAAAGCTCGGCATCCGAAACGTGCTTCAGCTCTTCGTGCCCTTGCACGAGATACTCTTCGCGTACCGCCATCTCACTCATTCTCCCGTCGCGGTGGAGCAGACCATGCTGGTGGCTGCCATATTGCCCCTGGCCGGCAAGGCGCGGCCTGCTCGGGCAAGGCGACCCTCCATGCGCCCGGCGGCTTCGGCCGCAAGCAGCACACCGTACTGCCGGCTCGTCAAGGCCAAGGTGCGGTAGCAGACGTGGGCGAGCTTGGAGTAAGGCGAGGAAAGGAAAAGGACGAAGACCAGGACCAGGTGCAGGAAGTAGACCGGGTAGGCCAGCAGCGGAACGTTCAAGTAGCGAAACGTCTCGCACAACACGCCGCTGATCCCCACCAGCAGCAGGCTCGCCAGCAGCAGCCAATCGAAGTAAGTGCTCGGCTCGCCGCGCACCGTGGCGACCCAACGCTGGTAAACGAAGTACGCGGTCCCCAGGATCATCAAAGCGGCCGCGGCGTTGCCCAGGATCTTCAGCGGGTGAAGCGCCGGGAAAGGATACCGGCCGCCGGTGGCGATCAGCAGGGCCGCCACTCCCGCCAGCCCGGCCAGCCCCAGAAATCCGTAGAACATGCCCAGGTGGGCATAGCTGCGCGGGCGATCTTCGGCACAATCGGCGAACCGGCGGTGGGCCAGCACGTCGACGCTGACCGTACCCAGGGCTCGCAGAAACCTCCCGGGGCTCGCTTGCCACAACGATTGGCCTTGGTAGGCCCCCCAAGCCCGCGAGGCCCCCATCGCCAGACCCGTCAGCGCCAGTCCGGCGAGGGTGGAGAAGAAAATGTTCAAGGGAAGATGCGGCAACATGCTGGCATAATGAACCTGGTTGGCGGCAGGCCGGAACGCCCCCGCCAGCGCGATGACGCCGAGCACGGACATCGCCGCCACGGCAAACATCAGCCACCATCGCTGCGGTCGATTGACACACCGAGCCACGAATCCCGGAAAGGCAAAGTGCTCGACCGCCATTTGCCGGATGGCCCCCATCAGCCTTCCCGGCTTCGCCCCGGAGGGACACCGCGTGGAACAGTCGCCGCAGTTGTAGCAGTGCCAGGCCGTGGGATCGTCCAGTAGCCGCTCGTGCTGCCCCAACTGGAAGAGGTTCATTTGTCGGCGGGGGAACTGGCTATGTTCCCCAACGAGGCTGCAATTCGCCGTACAGGTGCCGCACTGGAGACACGCCTGAAGCACGCTCAGATTCCCCCAGTACGGATCCAAGACCCTTTCCGTCGCACTCTCGGACGGAACGAGCTTGAAAGACCGCTCCGCGAGCACTCCCACCGATCTGCCGTGGAGTCGCCAGCCGAAATCGCGGCCTTGGGTGTCGGCTGACGAGGAGGGCCTCGACGGATTACCGTGGATACGGTCGTTGGCTGAGGAGGCAGCCGCTCGGCCGCTCCTCAGGCGGAGAGGCCGTAAGAAACGCAAACCGGTTCGGTTGTTGTCTGTCATAAACAGGGCCTATTGGCGATCGGGGCCAGTGTGCTGCCGGACCTGACTTGTCGGAAGTCCAACGTGGTAAGCACCTACCATGCCAGTTGCCTGCTGGGCGCTAAAGAGGCCCGCCAGTGGACCGCCTACCTGCCACGCGAGCATTTGACGACTTCTCCGATGACCATTGGGCTTGCCTTACGACGGAGAATTCGGCTAAGCGTTCACGGGCCGCGCTCGGCCTCCAGCGGCTTTGGCCCCGAAAGTCGCCTTTCGCTCCGCGAAAGTGGCGCCACTTTCGCGGAGCGAAAGGCGACTTTGGCGGCCCGTGGACCGTTACCATCAACGGCAACGCAAAGAGCACGTAAATAGTGAACAATGTCTCTGGGCAGTGATGCCGGCTGAGCGAGAATCGTCGCTGGCTAACCAGAACCGTTGTCGCCGAATCACCTACGGGGATCCGCGATATATAGCGGCAGAGACCGTGATATTTAACGGCCGCCCGTTGCCGGTCATGGCAATTGGGCAGGCTGCTCTATCGCCGATTGCGGCCGGGCACGGCCGGGCTTCACGGGGACATGGCCCGTTGGATCAGCCCGGCAACCCTGGCCCTCGCCTGCCGTAGCAGTTGGGGGTCCTGGGTGAAGTGCGTCAAGTCCTTGACCACGGCATCATCCACCGCCAGGGCCTTCTCCGCCTCAGCGATCAGAGCCTGGTGCTTGGCCGCGTCGGCCTTCTTCAGCCGGGCCAGAGTGTCCCGCAGCAGCCAGAAATACTCGTAGTCCTCGCACCCATCGCGGAAGTTCTCCAGTCGGATCGAAGAAAGCGGCTGGCGGTTGGGGCCCGGATAGAGCAACTGGCCGTCGCCGTTGTGGGCCTTACCCGCGTCGTTTCGCCATGTCGCCGGGTTCCATTTCACTTCCGGCCACCGCTGCTGGCCGGCCAGGTTGTCCCGCCAGGTGTTCACGCCCCAATAGAGGAAGCCCGTGACACCGTATTTCTGGTTCTGCCACAAGAGCACGCGGTGGTCGATCGCCGGCCATTCGATCATCAGATTCGCAAAGGGTTTACCCGGCCCGCAGCACACGTACCACCAGGCCGTGTCCCCTTTGGCCTGCCGGGCCTGGAACTCGGCCTGCCGGTAGCGGCCGGTGTTCGGGGCCCAGATGTTCAGCACGTTGCCCAGGGCCGATACGGGGTCGTCTTTGTAGAAGGTCTGCATCAGTCGCAGGTCCGGCATCGACTTTTTCAGTTCCCCATAGAGCTCCTGGGCGAAGGCGTATTGCTCTTTCCCGATCTCGTCCTGGCAGTAGATGTACGCCCGGTCGGTCCAGCCCCGTTTCTTCGCCCGATCGTAGAGCTCCTTGATCTGGGCGACCAGCTCGGCATTGTGTTTGCGGCGGGCCTCGGGCGGACCCTGCTCAGACCAGGCGTTGGCCAGGCAGAAGGCCGAGCCGCCGCGGTCCAGTTGCCGGGTTACGAGCCGCTCCATATCGGTCTTGAAGTTCGGCCACTCGCAGAGCATCAGGCTGATCCGGTGGTCCACGCAGAAGTCAATCCACTGCTCGTACATCTCGATGGGCACGGCGGGCAGCTTGTAGAACTTCTGCAACTCCTCCGGCCGCAGCAGGAAACACGTCTCCAGGTGCTGCTGCTGGGGCACGGTGAAGTTCCACACCCGGACCTCCAGCGGCACGAACTGCGCCTGGCCCTCGGCCAGCCGGAGCGTAACGCTGCCGCGATACAGCCCCGGACGGGCGTCCGCCGGAACACGGACGTTGATCCAAAGCGGCTGGACCTGACCTGCGGCCACGTCGAACCTGCCCGCCGGCAAGAGGGGATCGGGCCACCAGCCAACCTTGCGGACCGGGTAGGCCGGCTGCTCGGTCTCGACGTAGCCCACGATGTTCCAAGCCACGCTCGATTTGGGGATCGAGCTGCCCGCTTCCCCGGCAAGATCGCTGACCTCCAGCGTGGCCGAACGGATGTCCCGCTTCTCTGCAACCACGACAAGCTGGACGCCCTGGACCTCGTTCCTGGCGGCCTCGACAGTCAATCGGGCGGCCGGCGGCCGATTCCAAGGCTCGTCCCGGAACACCTTCTCCATCGTGTCGGCGCTGCTCAGCACTACCGGTGTTGCTGCCATCCCCCGCTGCTCGCCTGCCAGGGCGGCCAGCGATGCAAAGACGCCGATCCAGAAGGCCGTGAATCTCAGCCGGTACGGCATGATCTACCTCCATCGCCATCGAGCCACTGCTTTACCCCGTTCGTAGTACCGGCTTTAGCCGGAAATCCGCGGCAAGACCGCCTCAAGGCGGGACTACGAACGGCGCATCTCCGACCGCGTTCGTAGTACCGGCTTTAGCCGGAAATCCGCGGCAAGACCGCCTCAAGGCGGGACTACGAACGGCGCATTTCCGACCGCGTTCGTAGTACCGGCTTTAGCCGGAAATCCGCGGCAAGACCGCCTCAAGGCGGGACTACGAACGGCGCATTTCCGACCGCGTGCAGTATAACCTTTGGCCGCGGGCCATGCTACGATCGCCGCAGTTGACAACCCCGATATCCAGCAACGACAATCAGAGCCTTGTGATCCCCGTCAAGAGGAAGCCCATGCTCGCGGCAACGCTCAAGGATTTCAATCAGCTCGTGTTGGAGGATGTGCCGACGCCGCAGCCGGGCGCCGGAGAAGTCGTGGTGCGGATCGTCAGTTGCGGCTTCTGCGCCACGGATTACAAGGCGATCACGGGCGGCCGCCGGAACGTGAAGTTCCCCTTCGTTCCCGGCCATGAGCCGGCCGGGATTGTGGCGGCGGTGGGGCCGGGGTGCGGGCACTTCCAAGAAGGCGACGAAGTCATCTGCCAGCCTTCCGGGTTCTGCGGCGCCTGCCGCCACTGCAAGGCGGGCAATACCCATTACTGCGAGCACGCCTTCACGACCGGCGGCGACGGGCCGGACGACGTGCGGCCGGGCGCATTTGCCCAGTACATGAGGACCGCCGAAAGTTGCCTTTTCCATAAACCCAAGACGATCTCCTTTGATGCGGCAGCGCTCACCGAGCCGTTGTCCGGCGCGTGGAAAGGCGTCATTCAATATAGCCAGATGGGCTTGGGAGACGACGTGGTCATCATCGGAGTAGGCGGCATAGGATTGCTCTGTTTGATGGTGGCTAAGGCCGCCGGCGCGGGAACGCTCATCGCCATCGATGGCAGTCAATACGCCCGCGATCATGCGCTCCAACTGGGGGCCACTCACGTCGTCGATCCTTTCGGCGAGGACGCCAGGAAGCGGGTCCGCGAGATCCTGCCCGACGGCCCGGACCTCGTGGTCGAGGCGGCCGGTCCCATTGCGGCGGTCCGGTTGATGGTCGATCTGCGGCGGCGGGGAACCCGGTGGAACGTCTTCGGCATTACCACGCACGAGCGCTTCGAGCTGGACGGCGGGCTGGCGCACTTCCTCGAAGGGCGCATGGATGCGAGTTTCGGCACCACACCGCTGGCCATGCAGCAGGCCATCCGGCTCATGGAACGGGGCTTGGTCGATGCCGAGAAGATCGTCTCGCACCGCTTTTCGCTTGCGGACATTCACCAGGCGGTCGAGGTCATGGGGCAACTGCAACGCAATAAGGTGATCGTCCGGCCATGAAGGCGATTGTGAACACGGCCGCCGGACGCGTCGAGTGGCAGGACTGGCCCATGCCCGAGCCGGGCCCGGGCCAGGTCCGCATCCGCACGGCCGCTTGCGGCGTCTGTGTCACCGACCTGGCCATGATCGCCGGCTGGCAGCGCACGGGGTTTCCGGCAATCCCCGGGCACGAGTGGTCGGGCATGGTGGACTGCGTGGGGCCCGGCGCGGACCGCGCTTTGCTGGGTAAGCCCTGTGTGGCGGAGAACGTGCTGTCGGATGGCAAAGAGGTGGGCTTCGAGCATCCCGGCGGGTATGGGCAGTATTTCCTCACCGAGGCGAACAACGTGTACCCGCTGCCGGTCGACTTTCCGCCGGCCGTCGCGGCACTGATCGAGCCGCTGGCAGTCTGCGTACACGCGTCCCGGCGCCTGCGTCTGGAAGATTGCCGCTCGGCCTTGATCCTGGGCGATGGAACGATCGGCCTGTTAATGCTCTTCGTCCTGAAGGCCATGAAGGTCCAACAGGTCGCCTTTCTTGGGGGACGGGCTGCACGGCTCTCCCTGGCACGGGACGTGGCCGCATGCACCGTGCTGAACTACCACGAGGCTGGCCCCGATTTGTCGAAGGCCGTCATGGCCCTGCCGGGAGCGCCCTTCCCGGCGGTCGTCGAGGCCAGCGGGTCGCCGGCGGCGATGCAAGCGGCGATGGAGGTTGCCCCGCACGGCGGCAAGATCCTGGTGCTCGGCGACTATGGCGCCAGCCGCGCCGGCTTTCCCTGGAACCAACTCCTCCACCGCGAGTTGGAGTTGATCGGCTCCAACGCCAGCGCGGGAGCCTGGCCCGAGGCGGTGCGATTGGCCGTGACGGGCGCCGTGCCGCTGGCGCGGCTGGTGTCCCGCCGGTTGCCCGCCGCAGCGTTTGCTGAGGCGTTGGAAATGACCCGCAGCTCAAGGGACGTCGTCAAGGTGGTCATGCAGTGGACGGGAGGAGAATGAAGACCGGCGCAGCGCTGCTCGAAGAGATCCCTGCCTGAGTTCACCCTCCTCTGGCCAGCGTTTTGCCGTAAGTCAGGATGACGCTGGCCGCGATCAACAGCGCGATGGCCAGGTACATAAGGAGGCGCGGCCTTCCCTGCACGCCGCGCCATTCGCCGCTGACGAAGCCCAGCAGTTGGCCGCCGGTCATCTGCATGGCTTGCTGGATGCCCCAGCCGATCGAGGCCCCCAAGGCGCCCAAGAGCAACATGCCCTTGCCCCCGAGCATGACCGCCAGGCTGAAATTGACGCCGATGATGACGGCCAGCATGAATTCCTTTCCGCTCTGCAGCAGCACGTGCCACGACTTGTTGTGGTTGAGCCGATGGACGGCATAGCCGATATTCAACAGTGCGCCGGCGACCAGGCCCACGGCGTAGACGGCGAAGACGGCCGTGATGCTCCCGGTTTCCACGCGCACCTCAGGCGGATCGCCCGGACGGGCCGAGCGGATGCGGTCGGCAATCCGCTCGGCGGCGGCGGCCGCGCTGAGACCTCCCACCCGGACCGGGCCCACGCCGGCGATTTCCACCGTGCCGTCGTCGGCAACCGTGCATTTTTGCTTCTGGGCTCCCGTGGTGATCGTGATCTCCCCCTTGGGATCGACGTCGCTGAAATGGGCGATGGTCGGGTCCTGACTGTAGACGAAGACGAAGGCCATGAACGAGGAGAGCACTCCCGAGATCACGGCCATGATCAGCCCGCCCAGGAAACCGCCGGAGGTTTGCTGCAGCTTCTTCAGGGTACGGTCCCGGCCGAAGCCTGCCACCGCGGCGAAGACCACGCCGGCCAACAAGACGGCCACGCCGGCCAATACCGCCATTCCTGCCCGCGAACCCAAGTCGGGGGCGTCTTGGAAGCGGCCCGAGCCCTTGAAAATCATGGGCACGATCGCCCCGGCCGATGCGCCCAGGCCGGCCAACACGGCGCCGGTCAGCGCTACCCCGATGCGATAGTAGCACAGGCCGCACAAGATGTTGGCGATCCCCCAGCCCAAGGCGAAGAGGTTGCCCAGGACGATCGCGGAGAGGGGAAGCGAGCGGAGGGCCTGCCAGGGATGATGGCAGCCCAACAGCGCGATCGTCCAGGGCATGACCACCAGCCCGGCCACTCCCGAAACGAACCACCAGTGCTCGAACTGGTACTTCCGCATGAGCTTATAGGGCCAGGCGGAACTGCCCATGATCAATCCCCCCGCCGCGGCTACCAGCGCACCGGCGAACGTCGTCACGTCGAACATCGCTGCTCCCCTTGCTTGAGAAATGATTGGCCCGTAGGACGGATTGCTAAGCCGTCCGGAAATCGTGGACGGATTAGCAATCCGTCCTACGGAATTCTCCCAATTTATGGTTCATCCGGTCCAAGAATGCGCGGACGGTCGAAAAAGGCGGTTCAACCGGCGAAAGCGTCGGTGCAGCGCCACTCGCGGGGGCAGGCCGCGTGGGTATGGACACCGAGTATAGTTCCTCTTCTCTGTTCACGGCGCTTGTTTGCGTGACTCGTGTTATCGGAAAACAGAGAAGAGGCAGCATACTCGGCGTCCTCGCCGGACATGTCTCCAGTTCTCCAGGATGGCGTCGCGTACGCTTTAGCCGGATGAGCCCAATTTATTCTTCCGCCGAGCTAGAATCAAGGCCGGTTGACAGTCGCCTTACGGTCGGGTATTTTGACCCGGCAGGATACGCGCACACGGCGGCCCGAGTAGCAGGCACACGCCGTGTGCCGTCAGCCGCCTCCTTCGCCTTGGGCGGACGGCACACGGCGTGTGCCTGCTGCTTTACCCTTGTTTCTCTCTGGAGACGCAGATGATGCTTACGAAGGAACAGTTCGCCAAAATGCAGGACCACTCGATTCTGGGAACCTACTGCAAGAGCAGCGATGTGCGGCGGTTTTGTGAAGAGGTGCTGGAATATGGATTCGCGTCGGTCTACGTGAACCCGTGCGACGTGCCCTTTGCCAAGAGCCTTGTCGGGAACCGCGCGGCGGTTGGGACGGTGATCGGTTTCCCGCAGGGGGCCACGACCACCCGCACAAAGATCTTCGAGGGCCTGGAAGCGATCGACAACGGGGCGACAGAATTGGACGTTGTCATCAACGTGTCGAGACTCAAAGACGGCGACACGGCCTACGTGAAGAACGAGTTGACCGAGTTCGTCAAGGCGGTGAAGGCGAAGAAGTCCGGCGTCCTGGTCAAAGTCATCATCGAATGCTACTACCTCGCGCACGATGAGAAAGTGGCGGCCTGCAACCTGGTGGTCGAGTCGGGGGCCGATTACGTCAAGCAGAGCACGGGAACAACACCCAACTCCAGTTTTTGCCTGGGCGATACGCGGCTGCTGAAGAACGTGGTCGGCGACAAGATCCGCATCAAGTCCTCAGGTTGGATCATGAACGTCGAGGACGCCATCGGCTCGATCGAGTTTGGCGCCAGCCGCGTGGGCAACAGCCTCGGTCCGCAATGGCTGGACGAATTCGACAGGCAGCTCTGGTGCAGGAAGTGAGTTCCCTTTCCCTCCTGGCGGAGACCGACCCATGGGTACCGAAGGCAAGCTCGCCGGCAAGAAGGCGATCGTCACCGGGTCCGGCACGGGGATCGGGCGCGAGGTGGCCTTGGAGTTCGCCCGGCAAGGGGCGGACGTCGTCCTGCACTACGCGCACGCCGCAGCAGGGGCCGAATCGGCCGCCGAAGAAGTCCGCTCGATGGGGCGCCAGGCCGCCGTCTTCCAGGCCGATTTCGACCGCACCGACGAGGTCCTGCGATTGGCCGATCAGGCAATCGCTTTCCTGGGACAGGTCGATTGCCTGGTGAACAACGCGGGAATCACCTTCAATCGGCCCTTTCTCGCCGTCACGCCCGAACAGTTCGACCGGCTGTACCACGTCAACGTCCGGGCGCAGTTCTTCCTTCTGCAGCGCGTTGCAGCCGACATGCTGAAACACGGAGGCGGCAGCGTCTGCAATCTCACGTCGATCCACGGTTTGCAGGGCGCGCCCGAGCATTCGATCTACGCGGGGACCAAGGGCGCGATCATCGCGTACACCCGCACCCTGGGCGTGGAACTGGCGCACAAGGGGATCCGCGTCAACGCCATCGCTCCGGGCTGCGTGGTGGTCGAGAACTACCGCAAGGCCTTGCCGGGCTTCAACGAGGAGGACGCGCGCCGCTGGGCCTTGGATGCGATTCCCGTGGGCCGCCCGGGCACTCCGCTGGACATTGCCCGGCTCGCCGTCTTCCTCTGCTCCGACGATGCGGAGTTCATCGTCGGGCAGACGATCGTGGCCGACGGCGGCACCGTATCGCTGATGTCGTTGATCTCGGATTTTCGCAACCAGTCGACGGCTCGTTTTGGCGCCGGCTACGTGCCCGGGGTCTAAGGAACGCAAAGAATGACTCGTGCATTTCTTGTGGTGCAGGCGTCTCGCCTGCTCGGGAAAATGCAGGCGGGACGCCTGCACGGGAAAATGCAGGCGGGACGCCTGCACCACAAGGGAAGACTTCACGAGGTGTTCTCTTACGGGGTACAACTGTGTAGGAAGGCTATCCCATGAAAGTGGACTTGCAGGATCGAGTGGCCCTGGTGACCGGCGCAGCCCGGAGCATCGGCAAGGCGATTGCCGACACCTTGGCCATGAACCAGGCCCGCGTGATTTACAGCGACATCGACCTGGCCGGCGCCACGCGATCCGCGTCGCAATCGCCGGGCGCCCAAGCGATGGAGATGGACGTTTGCAACGAGGCGCAGGTCCAGGCCGTTACGGAGCAGATCGTGGGGGAGTACGGGCGAATCGATATCCTGGTCAACAACGCCGGGGTGAACACGGCCCACCACCGCGTGCCGATCGATCAGTTTCCCCGGGCGGAATGGGACCGCATCGTGCAAGTGGACCTGACGGGCTTGTACCTCGTCAGCAAGGCCGTCGGCGGCGTGATGCGCTCGCAGCGCCGGGGGCGGATCATCAACATCGCCTCGATCGCCGGCCTGGTGCCGCTGCGGCTGCAATGCGCGTTTGTCGCCGCGAAGGCGGGCGTGATCAACCTGACGCGCTCCATGGCCCTCGAACTGGGCTGCGATGGAATCACGGTGAACGCCGTCGCCCCCGGCTCGATCCTCACCGAGGGCACCAGGAAGCTCTTCTACGGCGAGGACGGGCAATTCCGCGACTCGGTCCAGAAACTACTGGCTCACATCCCCGTGGGGCGGCCGGGTTCGACCGAAGAGGTGGCGCACGCCGTGCTCTTCCTCGCCGCGCCCGAGGCCAGCTATGTCAACGGCGCCGTGTTGACCGTCGACGGCGGCTGGACGGCCGGATACGCCCGGGAATTTTGACTCGGTACGGCTTCTTCACAGGAAAGGCATCCCCATGGCCAAGATCACCGTTTTCCAGGGCTATCAGGGCGATCGGCCGCCCACGATCCCCAAGCCCCAACAGCCGCCGGACCCGAAGATCGTCACGGTCCAGGACGGCGTGCCGGTCGTCTATCCCGGGTGCCACGGGCTGGGCGTGCGGGTTGTCCATCCGGTGAACCCCAACGCCCCGGCCAAGAATCTCGGGCTGGTGATGTTCTACCTGCCCCCGCACGTCCTGCTGGAACCCGGCTCGCACGAGACCGAGGAAACCTACGTGATCCTGGAAGGGCGGGGCCGCATGACCTTCGCCAACTTCCAGCGCGACGTCAAGAGGGGCGACTTCGTCTACCTGCCTCCCTGGTGCGTGCACGGCATCGAGAACACCGGGACCGAAACGCTGGTGGTGCTGATTGCCACGTCTCCTCCTAACCCGTGATCCCAATGGGGCCATCGAGAATGAGAAACATGTACGCACTATCGAAGCATCGAACGTGGACCGCAAACCGCCGGCGCACTCCCTGTGTCGGCCCCGCACACCGCGTGTGCGGGCTGCTTTTCCTCTTGTCGCTAGCGATCATGGCCGACGGCAAGCCGGCCAGCGCCGAGTCGCAGTTTATCCTGGGGGCCAACATGAGGGTCCTCCGCTGCGACATGCCCAACACCACCTACCGTTTCGCCGGTAGCAACGCCCCCGGGCAGTTGTTCCTGCCCGGCGAGCCGGTCGACATCAAGCTGGTGTTCGCCAAGGGCCAGGACCGGGGTGAGGTGAAAGATTTCGCCATCGAGATCCAGGAGATCAGCACGCGCGACCCGGAGGCCCGGATCAAGGAGGCCTTCACCGATACGGGAGGCAATGCTCCGCTGGTGGGGCTGGAAGGCAAACCGATCACGCAGCCGATCACCGTCCGTTTCGGCGATAAGCCGGAGACCGCCTTGGAGGTCAAGGGCCTTCCGGTGCCGGCCCGCTTCGGCACCTACGCCTTGGTGTTGGCGCGCGGGGCGAAGCGGCAGTTCCTGGCTTCGCTCTGCCGCGTACCCAAGCCGCGCGAGTATGGCCGCATCGACAATGTTCCCATCTTCGGCGAGGGCCAGATGCTCAACCCGGCGGAAATGATGGACACCCGCGCCTTGCAGTTCTACCGCATGGGCGTGCGCGGTTGGCGGTCGGAGCTAAGCTGGCGCGAGTCGGCCGACGGGAAGCGGGACTGGGACTCGTACGACAAGCTCTTCGCTGCCGCCGAGAAGGCCGGCTGCAAGATCATGGTCACGCTCGGCGGACATTCGGGCTGGCTTTGGACCTTCGGCGAGCCGACCCCCGCCGCCGGTTGGCGGCCGGGCTCCTTCGGTTATGGGGGCACCGGCGACTGGGTCTGCAAACCCGAGATGTACGAGCGTTACGGCAAGTGGATCACGGACTTCTGCCGGCGCTATTGGAAGAACGGCAACGGCGCTCTGTGGGGTCTGGAGAACTACAACGAGCCTTGGGAGGGCGGCGGCATCAGCGGCTGGGCCCGCGACATGCTCCAGTACCGCGCGCTCCAGAAGGTGATCGCCACCGCCGCGCGGAAGGTCTCGCCCGACATCAAGATCCTCGCCGCCTCCTCGATCATGAACACCGAGGACAAGCTCTATAGCGACGGCTCCAGGGAGTTCGACCAGTACATCGACATCTTCACCGACCACTATGTAGTCCCGCCGGCGTGCTACGGCCCGATGGTGGCCAAGGCGCACGGCAAAGAGTCGATGGAGACCGAAACCTGGTTCGTCAATGCCGAGTACCTGCTGCCGCAGGGCGTGGCGCAGTTCATGGCCTGCGGGCAACAGCGACTGGCGCCCTGGCACCCGCGCGTGCTTTTCGATTCCTTGCCCGGCACCAACGACGAGTACCTCATCCCTTCGCCCGTCGTTGCGGCCACGGCGGCGTTGAACTACTTTGTCACGGGAAAGAAGTTCGAGAAGATCGTCTTCAAGGACCATTTGCCGTGGGTCTTCCAGTACGGCAAGGATGACGACACCAGCGCGCTGCTGATCGTCTTTGGGCAGTTGATGCCCATCGCCGGGACCGATCCCAAGGACCGGCTCTGGTGCCAGGTGGACGGCGCAGCCGGCGGGAAGATGAGCATCGACAACGCCGACGGGCTGCTGCAATTCTACGACCTGGCGGGCAATCCCGTGTACGAGGGCAAGCAGAGCGTCGAGCTGCCGATGACGATCTTCCCCACCTACATCACCTGCCGGCAAGGCGCCGCGGCGGCGGCCAGGCGTTTGGCCGCGGCCCGGATCGAAGGCAAGCGGCCCGTCGAGATCCTGCCCCGCGACTTCACCGAGCCGGTGGCCAAGGGCGCGGTGCTCTCCGTCGAGCTGCACAACTGCCTCAACCGGGCCGTCAGCGGCCAGTTGGCCGCGCAGGCGCCGGATGGCGTCGAGCTCCAGCAGAACCGGCAACTCGTGACGCTGAAGGCGGGCCAACGAAAGGCCTTCCCGTTCGTGCTGGCCCGGGCTGCGGCCAACCCGGCCAACGCCTACCCGTTCGCCTTCCGCTTCACCAGCGACGCCGGCAACGCCCAGTATCAGGAAGTGCTCAACGCCACGATCATCCCCAAGAGGACGATCAAGGTGGACGGCAACCTGGACGACTGGAAAGACATCCCGGGCGTGACCGTGGTGGCCAAGGCCCAGAAGGCCGAGGCGACCGAGCTCGATGCGCCGCCCGTGGCTGGCGATCAAGGACGCCGAGCCGCAGGGCAACTTCGCCCAGTTCAAGCTGGCATGGGACGAGAACTACTTGTACGTGGCCGCGATGGTGAACGATCCGACGCCGCAAGTGACGGGACTGGCCCCCATGGCCGGGCGCAATGAAGACCTCTACTTCCACAGCAAAGCGTCGGATCAGCAGTCGCCCTACAAGGAGTTCCTGGCGAAACGGCCGGGCCGGAGCTTCGCCGAGGTGCCTTACGTGTGGCGCTATAACCCGGAGACCCCGGACCACCCGTCGCTGCCCACGATTCCCTTCCGCCGCGACCGATTGCAGATCGCCTTGGACGTGACCGACGACTGGCACGATCTGGCGCCGACCACCGACAAGGTGCCCTACGGCTTCCACGCCGTGCCGGACACGGATTATGAGTACGCCTTGTATCTGACCAACCAGGGCAGTGAGCTATGGCGATACATGGCTCCCGGCGTGCCGCGCGTGTCGGACTGGCCGCGGCAGCCCAAGGCGAAACGCTCGACCGGCCCGGTGCCCGGCGCCAAGCACGTGGTCAAACGCGAGGGCAGCACCTACATCTACGAGATGGCCATTCCCAAGGAAGAGTTGTCGCAATTGAAGCTGGCGCCCGGCACGACGCTGGGCATCATGCTCCGCGCCGGCAACAACGACGGCCCACACGTCGATTTCGGCGTCGACAAGGCCGTGACCAAGAGGAACGGCCTGACGCTGCATCCCTATTGGGAGCGGGCCAGCAATTGCGGCGTCCGCTGGAAGCTGATCGAGTGACCAGGACAACAGAGCACGCGCCGATGATGAAGTTCGAGCGGTTCCAGCCGGCGCTCTTCGAGTTCCTGGAGCAGTTGGCCGACCACAACAACCGCCCCTGGTTCCAGGCCAACAAGGAGCGCTACGAGCAGGAGGTTCTGGAGCCCGCCATGACCTTCATCCGCGCCTTTCAGCCCCGGCTCAAGCGGATCTCCCCGTGCTTCGTCGCCAGCGACCGGCGGCTGGGCGGCTCGCTCATGCGGGTCTACCGCGACACGCGGTTCTCCAAGGGCGGGGAACCGTACAAGACCAACGTCGGCATCCAGTTCCGGCATGAGCACGGCCGAGACATCCATGCCCCGGGCTTCTACGTTCACCTTGCACCGGGCGAGTGTTTCCTGGCGCTGGGTGTTTGGCGTCCCGACCGCTTGTCGCTCGCTCAGATCCGCCAGGCGATCGTCGACGGGCCCGACCGCTGGCGCCGGGCACGCGAGGACCGTAAGTTCCGCCGGCGATTCTCCCTGGACGGCGGCAGTCTCAAACGCCCGCCTCGCGGCTTCCCGGCCGACCATCCTTGGATCGAGGATCTCAAACGGACGGACTTCATCGGGCTGGAAGAGCTGGAGGAGCGGGACGTACTCGCCAGGGGCTTCCTGGACCACGTGGCGGCTTCCTTCACCAGCAGCCGTCCCTTCATGCGGTTCCTCTGCGATGCTCTGAAAGTGCCCTTCTGAGCCGATTACTTACCGTCCGGAAGCGGCGCTATCTGGGTGGTGGCCGTGAGTGGCCGCGGGTTGTTAAACCCGCCGCCGGTGACCACGATGCGTCCAGGTCCTCGGTAAATCCGCCAAACAAGTAGATCTTGCCATTAACCACGGCAGCCGGCGACTCAACTCGCGCAAAGGGAGACGGTGCAGCCTCCTTCCACTCAAGAACGGGCCAGACATCGGCTTTGCTGCTCGATTTTGCGGCAGCGGGCTCTTCGGCCCCACCTATCGAGGGGACGCTCAACGCGATGATGACGAGTAACGTGCGATGCACGCGGAACATATTTGCGAACTCCCTTGGGCGTGGCGGGCTGGAGATATCTCCCGCGAAGTGATTGTAACCACCGGCAGGCGGCCGAGCAATCACTTTTTGAACTGCCACACCGAGGACACAAGTCTGTGCTCGACAAGAAGAAATTCCTTCAACGTGATCGCCGCATCGACTCGCGGAAGCGGTAGCTGATCTGGAAAGCATTGTGTCTACCCTCGCCCGGGCGTAGAATGCCGGTAATGAGTCTGTGCACGGCGCCAACCCGAATGACGAAAGACCGACGCCTGGCGAGGCCGATCCTGATGGCCGCCGCCGCGATTGTGGTGTCGGCCGCGGCGTCGACGACGTGGGCCCTTATCCCGTCCGACGCCCTGCTCCAGAAGCTCCAACCTCGGGGAAATGTGAATGACTACGCCGGGGTCCTGAGCCCGGCCGAGCGCGAGAGCTTGGAGCGCCTGACCATTGACCTGCGGCAGAAGACGGGAGCCCAGTTGGCCGTCGTGATCCTGCCGTCGCTGGAGGGAGGGCAGATCGACGACTTCACCAATAAACTGTTTGCCAAGTGGGGCGTCGGCCAGAAGGGGAAGAATAACGGCGTGATGTTGTTGGTGGCGATCGGGGACCGCAAGGCCCGCATCGAGGTCGGCTACGGCCTGGAGCCGATCCTGCCCGATGCCTTGGCCGGCCGGGTGCTGGCCGAGCAACTTTATCCGGCCTTCAAGCAGCAGCGGTATGCCCAAGGGCTGACCCAGGCCGTGTCCCGCATCGCCGCGATCGTCGAGCGGGGCGAGCCGGCGCCGCCGGAGGCAAGGCAGGGCGAAGCGCCGCATGGCGCATGGGTCATGCTTGCTTTGGTGTTAATCGTTTTCGCCGCCTTCGGATTTGGCGTCATCGGAGCCGGACTCAGGTCGCGACGAGTCCTTCCTGTGGTATGGGGGGCGATCTTCGGCGGCGTCGCCATGTTCCTTGCCTTTTTTACATCCGGACTGGCATTCTCGCTCTTGGCAGTGTTTGCCGTGGTGATGCTCGTTGTTGGCTGGAAGACGGCCCACCTCGCCAAACCGGGAACGCTCGCCCGCAAGAACTGGGCGTCAGGTTGGAATTGGGGTGACTTCGGGTACGGTGGCGGGTTTGGCGGCGGCGGATTTGGCGGCGGGGGCTTCAGTGGCGGGGGCGGCGGGTTCGGCGGCGGATGCTCCGGCGGCGGCGGGGCCAGCGGCGGTTGGTGAGGCACTTGAAAGAAATTAGTTACCGGTTTCGTTCCCTAATGACTTATGACGAGCAAAACGAGTAATAATCCGGCGGCTCGGTTGGAGTTCCGCCTTTAGGCGGCCCTCGCCGCACGCCGGCTAAAGCCGGAACTCCAACTTCACACATTACCCGTTTTGTTCGTCAAAATTCATCAGAGACGCGATGGTCGTCAATTCGGTAAGTTGTTTATGGTTCATCCGACGGAAGCGCGCGAATCGGGGCTTCCAGCTTGAGGGACTATGCCATGACTCCGGACGAACTGGTGGAACAGATCCGCAAGGCCATCCCCGGCCGGTTGTGTTCCGCGGTGCTGTATGGGTCGGCCGCAGCCGGCGACTTTGTTCCCCAGTCGTCCAATTACAACGTGCTCCTGGTGGTCGAGCGCCTGGAGCGGGCGGACCTGGAGGCCCTCTCGAAGCCGTCGTTGGCGTGGGCCAAGGCGGGCCACCGGCCGCCCCTGTTGTTCACCCCAAGCGAGCTGCAGGCCTCCGCCGATTGGTTCCCCATCGAGCTGTTGGACATGCAGCAGTCGCATCACGTGCTGTTCGGCGAAGATCCCCTGGCCGGCATCGCGATTGGGCACGAGCATCTCCGCCTGCAATTGGAGCGGGAGCTGAAAGAGAAGCTGTTGGCGCTGCGAGAGGGCTACCTGCTGACGGGCGGGAGCCCGAAACGCGTGCTCGCGTTGCTCACGGCCTCGGTGGCCAGCTTCCTCGTCTTGTTTCGCGCGGCCTTGCGGCTGTTCCAGCAGGACGTGCCCCGGGAGAAGATCGAGGCCGTTAAGCTGCTGGCGCAACATGTCCCGTTCGATCCACAGCCGCTGGTGGAGATCGACGCGATCAAGCACCGGCGGCGAAAGCCGCGCCAGGTCGTCCCCCAATCGCTTTTCGAGTCGTACCTGACTACCATTGAACAGGTGGTGGATGCCGTCGACCGCCATCTCCATCCCCAGACCGGGAGTGCCCCGCCGTGAAGAATCCGCTGCTGGCTGTGCTGATCGGGATCGTGGTGGTTGCGGTCCTGGTGATCGTGGGGCTTGTTTCACTGAACAACCGCCTCGTGGCCCTGCAAGAGAACGTACACTCCGCCTGGGGCCAGGTCGAGACCGTTCTCCAGCGCCGGTACGACCTCATTCCCAACCTGGTCAACACGGTGAAAGGCTATGCGAAGCACGAGAAGGATGTGCTCGAAGAGGTCACGCGCCTGCGCAGCCAGTGGGCCGGCGCACAGACGGTCGACGACAAGGTGAAGGCCTCGACCCAATTGGAAGGCGGCCTGGCTCGGCTCCTGCTGGTTGCCGAGCGGTATCCGGACTTGAAGGCCAACGAGAACTTCCGGGATCTCCAGAACGAGCTGGCGGGCACCGAGAACCGCATCACCGTGGAACGCCAGCGATACAACGAGGCAGCCCGCGCCTATAACACGGCCGTCCGTCAATTCCCGGCGAGCCTGGTTGCCAGCAGGCAGGGCTTTAAGGCCGACGCCGTCTACTTCCAAGCGGCTCCCACGGCCAAGGAAGCCCCGAAAGTCGACTTCGCAGCGCCATAGCAACAGGCGAGGCGTCGCCGGCGACCAGCACTGCTTGCCCCGTCAGTTTTCTTTTCTCTTTGCGCCGGTCGCCTTATGGACGGCCGTAGTCTTGACTCGCACGTTGGTCACCTTCCCAAGGAAAGGGTTGGGAGCAACGTAGTTGCCAACCGCTCCAAGGCCGGCCGCGCCGACCGAAAACCCCGCCCCGGGCTGCTGCGGGATCAGGCCGGCGGCCTTGCCGGTGGCCACTTGTTTTCCATTTACCAGAAGGGCCAAAGCGCCATCCTCCTGAAGGGTGGCCTGCACCAGGAAATGGCCCTTGCCCAGCGGCTCTTTTGCGACGATCGTTGTCAGATCCCCGTTTTCGCGGACGGCAAACGCGAGTTTCCCCTTGGTAAGGTAGATCGCATAACCGCGCGCGGCGCCGCCTTGCGTCACGACCACGCCTTCGCTCCCGGTCGGCTCAATCTCGGCTGATACCTCCAACGCCTTCCGGGCGATGAAGGGCGCCCGTGCGCTTGGCAGAGTATCACCCGATTTCCACGGGCCGATAGCGCGGCACCGAGTCAGAAGAGTCGGCGCGACGGTTGTTGCGGGGGCCTTCACCGTCTCGGTCCGTCTTGCCACCGGCTGGGTTGAGTTCCGCCAAGGCCGCGGAGAGCCGCTGCCGCGCGGCTTTGCTCCGATCCGTATCGGCCGCGGGAGCAACAGGCGTCTCGACGAAGGGAGCGTCGCTCATATCGAAGAGAGTGCCCGCCTCGTTCATCTTGAATCCCGGCTCGCGCACATACCAGCGGCCGTCGAGCTGGACGTAGGCCCATGCGCGGGGCGTGCCCGGCTCGCCGCGGAGCTGCGGGGCGAAACTCTGGCCGTCGGTCTTGAAACCTTCGGGCGGCTCGACGCCGGCAAGTTCGGCGAAGGTGGCGTACGGATCGGCAAAACTCACGATGTCGTCGAGCACTTTTCCCGCGGGCGTCACCGCCGGCCAGCTTGCGATGAGCGGGACGCGCGACCCGCCCTCCAACATGCTCCCTTTCCAGCCGTTGACCATGCGGCCGTGGACCGGGCTGGGGTAACCGGCGGCGGTGCCGTTGTCGCCGGAGAAGAGCAGCAACGTGTTTTGGCGCAACCCCAGCTCGTCCAACTCGGCCACCAGCGCCCCGAGCTGCTTGTCCATATAGCGGATGTTGTCGTCGTAGAGCTTGTTGATGTTCTTCGTGCCTTGCACCGTATCCGGCGTGCGCAGGGTGGGCTTGTGCACCAGGTGCATCGCATAGTAGAAGAAGAACGGCTTGTCTTTGTGCCGCCGGATGAAATCAACGGTGAAGTCCTGGATGACATCGGGGCCATAGGTCCCTTCGGGGAGGTTCAGGACCTGGCCGTTCTTGTTGAACTTCGTTTCCCAATACCAGCCGCTGGCAGTGTTGTCGGTGAGGTATTCGTCAAAACCCCAGTCGCGCGGCGACTCGCCCAACTGTCGCCACTTGCCGGCCTGTCCCGTGGCATAGCCGGCCTTCTTCATGAGCTTGGCCATGGGGTATTCGTCGGCCGACTTTGCTCCCGGCCCGCCGCCGCGCCACGACTCGTTGGTCAACCCGCCGCTGCGAAAGGCGTAACGTCCGGTCATCAGCAGGCAGCGCGACGGCCCGCACAAGGGCGATGCGTAGCACGTCTGGAAGCGCAGGCCGGACGCCGCCAGAGAGTCGATGTGCGGCGTCTGGTGCTTGTCCGCGCCGTAACAACTGACTCCGTCAATACCCAGATCGTCGGCAAGGACGAAGATCATGTCGGGCTTGGACGGGCCCGCGGCCGTGGCCGGGCTGCCGGCGATGCAAAGGAACAGGAAGGCGAAGGCAACTGCGGCTTTCATCATGGTGCTCCTGGAGCTTGTTCGAGGCCGAATACCTTGACTTCACAAATGCTCACCCAGCAGCCTTCGTCAAGACCCGTCACCGTGATCTTCAGGTAACGGACTTGCCTGGCTTTCTGGAACTTCAGGTTGTGGACCTGCGACGTGGCGGTGGCGTTTGTCTGGTCGCTGAGGAGAGACCAGCTCTTCCGGTCGGCCGAGCCTTCGACTTTGTAACGATACCGTTTTCCAGCGAAGGGCCAGCGGATCTGGCAGCCGGACAGGTCGAAAGGCTTTTCCAGATCGACCTGCCACCACTCCGGCCCGTCCTCAGGTTCGTCATCGGCGCGCCAACAGGTCTGCGGATCGCCGTCGTTGGCCTGGGCCGCGCCATGTTCATCGTTCTCAACCGACGAGCTGCACGCCGGCTTGTTCAAAGCAAGGTTGGCCGGGTCAGCGGCGCAGAGCGGAACACGCACGCAGGAGAGGAAGGAAAAAGCCAGGACTACAGAACATGCCCCCCGTGCGATCTGGCGGCGATTCATCGTGGCACAGGTCGTCATAGGCCCTCGACGATCACAGCGCGATAGTCGGCGCCCCGGAAGCGATGCTCTCGCACCGCGCGATAGGCAGGGCTGTCGTACCACGCCTTCGCCTCATCCAAGGAGGGAAACTCCACGATCACGACACCTTCCACCTCCGGACCTTCGAGCACCTCGTGACGGCCGTAGGCGGCGAGCACCGTGACCGGGTGACCGGCCAAGGTGGCGCCGACCTTCTGCGAGTAGGTCTCAAGCTCCGCGGCGTTGCGGGTGCTTTCGCGGGTGAAGACGATGTACGCTGACATTTTTCCTCCCCGTGTTACCGACCGGTCCCGGCGCCTCGTGACAGCGCCCCGGCCCGTTCTGCGTGTTCTGCAATACGCGCCGGTGGTTGCGGGCTCACGGCGCCTGGTTTTTCCACGACTTTCACCGCCTGGCCGTTGGTCAACTCGTCCAGGTCGCCGACGATCACGTTCTCGTACCCCGTGACTTTCACCCACGGGTCGTCGATCTTCATCTTCGTCACTTCGACCCACTTCCCGTCGCGCAGGCCCGGCACGACCGGGGTCTTGACGGCCTTGCCGTTTTGCAGGAGATAACAGTAAGTCTGGTTGCCCGACGGCAGCAGCGCGTCTTGCGGCAGCATCGGAACTCCCGATCGCTCGATGATCACCTTGGTGTTGACATACATGCCGGGCCGCAAGCCGTCATCGCTGGCCGGCAGATCGATCTCCACTCGCAACGTTCGCGTCTTTTCATGCAGGCTCCACGACGTGCGGGTGACGGCCGCCTTGATTTCCAAGCCGCTCAGCGCGTCGGCACGCACGTGGGCCTTGGTTCCCACGCGCACATAGCGCGCATAGGCCTCGGGAACGTCGACGAAGATTCGCACCAGGTCGTCCCGAGCGATGACAAACATGGGCGAAGCGCGAGCCGTGGACTTGTCGCCGGCAGCCGCTTCCACATAATCGCCGGTGTTGGCGTTGCGAACGGTCACCACGCCGTCGTAAGGGGCGGTCACCTTGGTATACGCCAGCATGGCCGCGGTGCGGCGCTCCACGGCCTCGTCCACGTTCACCTGGTCCTTGGCCGCTTGCAGGTCGGCCTCGGCGGACGCCTGAGCGGCCTCCCGCGATTTCACCGCCGCCAGGGCGGCGTCGCGCGCCGATTGGCTCGAAGAAAGCTGCTTCTGGGTCTCGTCCAGCACGTCCCGGTCCACCACCCGCTGGGCGACCATCTGCGTCAAGCGCTGCACTTCCGACTGCCAGCGAACGATGTCCGCCTGGTACTTGCCCACGTTGGCCTTGGCCTCCGCCAGTTGGGCAATCGCTGTCTGCACCTTGGACTCGGCCACATGAACCATGCTCCGGTCGAGCTTGACCATCGCCACCTTCTGCCCGTGCTCCTCGACCAGCTCGGGAACGAAAATGTCGGCCACCGGGGCGTCCTTCTTCACGTGGTCGCCGATGTCCACGTAGTATCGCTGGATGAAGCCCGAAACCTTGGCGTAGATCGCCGTTTGCTCAAACGCGTTCACGAACCCGGGCAGGTCTACCGTACAGGTGAGGTTGCGCAGCTCCGGCTTGACCACGCGCACCACGGGGACGGAGCTCACGGAACTCGCCGCCTCGGGCGGCTGCCGGCCGCAGCCGACCGCCAGGACCGCGAGCAGGGCCAGGGCAAAGTAGTAGGCACACGCCGTGTGCCGTAATCTGCCCACGCCACACAGGGCGTGGCATCGTCTCCCAACGGCACACGGCGTGTGCCGGCTACAATTCCCTTGCCGCATCACTCTTCTCCAAACAAGTTGGGGGATTCATCGGGTCTCGGCCCCCCGTGGGCGGCGTGGGGTACATGCACGTGGCGGTCATACTGCCGGCTTCTTTCGTCATCCGGGTCGATGGAAGGCGAGACCTTTTCCTTGTCGCCCATCAGGATGGTGAAGATGGCCGGCACCACCAACAGCGTGGCGAAGGTGGAGACCAGCAGGCCGCCGATCACCGCCCGGCCCAGCGGGGCCACCATGCCGCTTCCCTCTTCCAAGGCCAAGGCCATGGGCAGCGTGCCCAGAATCATGGCCAGCGCGGTCATGAGGATCGGGCGGAGCCGGTCCTTGGCCCCTTCGATCGCCGCCTGCCGGACCGTAGCGCCGGCCCGCCAGTGATCGTCCATGAAGGTCGAGAGCAATACCGAGTTGGAGACCGAGACGCCGACGCACATGATCGAGCCCATGAACGACTCGATGTTCAGCGTGGTGCCCGTCGCCAAGAGGATGATCGCCACGCCGCAGACCACGCCCGGCACCGCGCCGATCGAGACCACTCCCAGCTTAAACGACTGGAAGTAGCCGGTCAACAGCACCAGGATCACCACCACGGACAGTACCAGGCCGATGGCCAGCGAGTGAAACATCTCCGTCATGGGCGCGACCTGGCCGCGGACCCTGACCCGCACCCCGCGGGGCGGCTGGCCCGCATCGCGGATGGCCTTGGCGATCTGCAACGACGCCCGGCCCAGGTCCTCGCCCTCGACGTTGGCCGTGATGCTCAGGTAACGCTGCATGGAGCTGCGATCGATCTGGCCCGGCGCCACGCCGGTGCTGACGGTGGCCACGTCGCGGACCAGCAGGTTGCTGTCGCTGCTGACCCTTTGCAGGGGCAACGTCTCCATCTGTTCGGGCCGATCCATGCGCTGCAGGGGGACCTGGACTTGGACCTGGTAATCAACCCCCGTGCGAGGGTCGCGCCAGTAATTCTTGGCCACGTAGCGGCTGGAAGACGTGCCCACCAAAAGCGCGTTGGTAACGTCCTTGATGGACACGCCGCTGAGGCCCGCTTTCTCGCGGTCGATGTCAACCTGCACGGTGGGGTAATCAAGCTGCTGGAAAAGCTGCACGTCGCGGAGGTCGGGAATCTTCTTCTTGTTCCGCATCTCGGCAAGGACCGCCAGCGCGTGCTTGCGCACCTCGGCCAGCTCCGGGCCGACCACCATCACCTCGACGGGGGTCGGAGAGCCGAAACTCATCACCTCGCTGACGATGTCGCCCGGCTCGAAACCGAAGGCAATCTTCCGGGCCATGGACTGCGCTTCCTCGGCCGAATAGCCTTCCCGCTGCAATTCCCCCTTCGTCCAGGGGACCAACTGGTCGGGCAGCGCCTTGCGCAGCCGCTCGCGCAGCTCGGCGAGGTGTACGCCCGACCCTTCCAAGAGCCGCACGCGGATCTGCCCGTCGTCCGGGCCGCGCATGAACAGCAGCATGTTGTTGGTCGCCGTGTTGGTGGCCGCCAGGCCGACGTAGCCCATCGAGATCGCCACCTTGTGCCGGGCCTCTTGGTCGATGACCTCCAGCATCTTGACCGCGAGTTTCCTCGTGATTTCGTACTCGGACCCCGGAGGCGCGGAAGCGGATCACGAACTGACCGGAATCCACCTGGGGAAACAGCTCGGTTCCCACCTGAGCGCCCACCAACCATAACAGCAGCCCGCAGGCCGCGAGATATCCCGGAACGGCCACCCAGCGAAGCCCGATCACGGCCGCCACAAGGCGGTTGTAAACGCGCAGCAAGGCCGCGAACAAGCGACCTTCGGCCGCGTGCTCGCCCTTGTGGCGCACCAGCCATACCGTGAGCACCGGCACCAGCGTGCTGGAGAGCATGTAGGAGGCGATCATGGAGAATCCCACCGCCAGGGTCAGCGGCATGAAGAGCGAGCGAACGGGCTCGTTCAAGATGAAGGTGGGAATGAAGACCGAGAGAATGCAGAGCATGGCCAAGAGGCGCGCCGTGGCCGTGGCCGCAGCCGCCCGCCGCGCCGCCCGGGCCACGGAGTCCGTATGGAGCATTTGGGCATGGGTGTTTTCGATGGTGACCACGGCCTCGTCCACGAGGATCCCGATGGCCAGCGCCAACCCGCCCAGGGACATGATGTTCAGCGTATGACCCGCAAGCCACAGGCCCACCAGGGCGAAGGTCAAGGAGCAGGGGATGCTCACCAGCACCACGGCCACGCTCCGCGCGTCGCCGAGAAACAAGAGGATCATCAGGCCCGTCAGCCCGGCCCCGATCAGGCCCTCGGTGGCCACGCTCTTGATGGCCGCCCGCACCGTCGGCGATTCGTCGAACTCGTAATGCAACTCAACGTCTTTGGGCAGCACCTTGCGGAAGAGATCCATCTTCTCATGGATCAGGTTCACCACGGTGAGCGTCGAAGCGGTGTCTTTCTTCACCACCGGGATATAGATCGACTTGCGGCCGTTCACCAGCGCGCAGCCGTAGTTGATGTCCGTGGCATCGGCGACGGTGGCCACGTCGCGGATGTAAACGTCGCTGCCGACGTGAATGGGAATGTTGCCCATCTCCTGCGGATCGGCGACCATGGCGTTGGTGGGCACCAAGGGCATCTGCGCCGGCAGATACAGATTGCCGGACGGGGTGACCACGTTGCCGGTCTCCAACGCCTGCACCACGTCCTCGGGCGTGAAGTTGTGCGCCCGCAAACGGTCCGGATCGACCGTGATGACGATCGCCCGGGTATTGCTGCCAAAGGGCGAAAACGAGATCGTGCCGGGCAAGTTGGCGATCAGCATCGGCCGGATCTTGTACATCCCCAGGTCGGCCAACTCCCCCAGCGGCCGGGTCTTGCTCTCCAGGACCAGGTAGCCGATGGGCACATTGGCCGCGTCGAAACGCATCACGAACGGCGGCAGCACGCTGGGCGGCATCTGCCCCCGGGCACGGTTCGCCAAGCTGACCACCTGCGACATCGCCGCCGCCATGTCCGTCCCCGGATAGAAGGTCAGCTTGAGCATCACCATGTTCTGGATGTTCTTGGACTCGATCCCCTTGAGTCCGTCGACATACTGGAAGTTCAACTCATAAACATTGGTAATGATCCCCTCGATCTGGGACGGGTCCATGCCGGCGTAATTATTGAGCACGTAGATCTGCGGGGCGTTGATGGCGGGGAAAATGTCTACCCGCATCTCGTTCAGCGCCAGCGCGCCCGCCCCTAGCAGGGTCACGATGATCATGACCACCGTGATCGGCCTTCGCATGGCGAAAATGGTGGGATTCATGCTGCTAGCACCTGAGGCCGGACCGAAGACAGGGCCAATTCATGTCCAAGGTAAGCAATTGTACCCCGCTTGCCGCCACTCCCTAGGAGAATTGCACCGCGTCGCAGCGGGCACTGGCCATAAATCCTGTCAGGACAACGGTTTGTGATGCGGATTGGCCTGGTGGGCCGGTGCTCGCTCAAGCGAGCTGTCTTACCCTACTCGTAGACGGTGTAAAGCTGAGTAAGGCTGGAAGACATTTTCGCGGGGGCAAGACGGTATCGAGCCAATCTTCCGTTACAACCGATACGACTGATACCACCGTTAAGTTCTGGCGGCTAAATGCCCCATTTGGGGAATTCGAAGGGTGCCAGCGCTCTGGACGGCAATCGCGGGTGAATGATGGTACTGACTTTCAAGCCGGCCCAATTGCATCTTTTGGCGATTCCAGTCGCAGTGCTCCTCGCGCTGGGCCAAGAGGCGGCAGTGGCCGCCGGGCCGTTTGCCTACCCAGAGCCAAACGTTCCCCCACAGTCTACCGAGATGCGTCAGCCGTCCGCGGAGGCTATTCCGGCCCCCCAGCCTGGTCCGCGGCAATTCCTTGCCACCCCCGTGCTCAACGAGAACCCGCAGGCCCCGGCGGTTCCTCCCGCCGCGCCGGCGGCGACCGACCGGCCTCTGCCGATCAATCTGGCGACGGCGTTGTGTCTGTCCAACGCCCGGCCGCTGGTCATCGCCTTCGCGGAAAACAGCGTGGAGCTGGCGGCGGCGCAGCTTCAGCACGCCAAGGTCATGTGGCTGCCGGACTTCAACGTGGGCATCGACTACTACCGTCACGACGGTTACGACCAGGAGACCGAGGGCCCCGTGATCAACGTGAGCAAGAGCTACTTTGCCGCCGGCGCCGGCGCGACGCTCGACTTTGGCATCACGGACGCCATTTTCCTTCCTTTGGCCGCTCGCCAGGAATTGTCCGCCAGCGAGTTTGCCGTCGAGGCGGCGCAATGAACGCGCTGGCTACGGTCGCAACGACGTACTTCGACGTGCAAGAGGCCCGCGGCCGCCTGGCCGGCAATCTCGACGCGATCAGCAAGGCGGAAGACCTCGAAAGACAGATCAAGGGGTTAGCGGAGACGGTAGTTGGGGGGATCGTGAAGCCGCTTGAAGTAAACCGCGTTCTCGCCCTGCGGTACGACTTGGAACAGGAAGCTGCGGCTTCGCGCGCGGCTTGGCAAACCAGCAGTGCCCGGCTGAACCGTGTGCTCCGCTTGAACCCTGGCGCGGTAGTCGTTCCCGTCGAGCCGCCGCAATTGCAGGTGACGTTAATCCCGCCGGGTCGGGCGGTCGACGACTTGATACCCGTGGGCTTGCTCAACCGGCCTGAATTGGCCTCCCAGAAGGCCCTGGTGCAGGCGACGTTGGAACGGCTGCGGCAGGAACGGCTTCGTCCGCTGCTTCCCAGCGTGGTGCTAACGGGTGGCGGCCCCGGTGGGGCCTTTACCGGCGGGATATTTGAAGGCAGCCCGAACGACGAGCCGTACACCGGGGGCGGCCGCTTCGACATGGAGTTGGGGGTCGTCTGGACCCTCGATAACCTGGGCGCCGGCAACAGGGCCTTGGTGCGGGAAAGGTCTGCCCAGCAACAGCGAGCGCTGTTGGACTTGTTCGATACGCAGGACCGCGTGGCCGAGGAGGTGGTCCAGGCCCACGCCCAGCTTGAAGCGGCGGCAGTGCAGGTCGGCAAGGCGGAGGCCTGCGTCCGAGAAGCGAACCTTACTGTCGAACGCTCGTGGAGATCCCTCCGCCAACCCATACGCGAGGGGAACGTGTTCCACGTGCCCATCCGGCCCCAGGAAGCCGTGGCGGCGCTGCAGGAATTGAATCGGGCCTACGACCTTTATTTCGCCGCCGTCAACGGCTACAACCGCGCCCAGTTTCAACTCTATCGGGCGATCGGCTATCCCGCGCGAAACCTCATCTGCGATCACCCGCTGGAAAAACTCCAAGAGGTGGACACCTCCAGGCCCGCGTGGATGCCGCCGGTCTGTCCGAACACCATTCGAGCCCCTGCCCATAAGCGACCAGAATGAGTTGGCCGCCGGGTCGAAGGGCACGACTACAAGTTCAGCGTGGCGGCGCTCGAAGATCACTACCACGTATCGGCCGGGTGGCGTGACCGCTTCCTCGCGGCAGCCATGGTTCAGCTACGCGGCACGGGAAGCGCGGACAATAAGCCGCCGCGTCGGAATAAGTTGATCGATTCTCGTTTGTGGTGCAGGCGTCTCGCCTGCATTTTCAGGGCAGGTGGGACACGTGCATTTTCAGGGCAGGCGGGACGCCTGCACCACAAGAAACTTCGTCAACTTATTCTGGCGCGACGCCTAAGCTCATCGAGCGTGCAAGGGCGGCCCTGAAAGGCTGACCGGCTGCGCTGCGGCGGCCGTCGTCGTCACCTGCGCGATGGTCGGCTCAGTCTTGCCGGTCGCCATATTCCGTCTCGGTCTTTGCCTTCGGCTCCGGCTGCTCCTTCGCCTTGTGTCCCGAGCCCTCTGCCCCCGGCCGGAGTCCGTAGCCTCCTGGTTCAATCGCTTGCCGTAACCGAGGATCTCGCTCCAGCAACCGGACCTGGAAGCTCTGCTCCTCGTCCAAGTCAACCGGGAGGTTCTGCCCCAGGACTTCGATGCTCATCTGCCCCTTGACCTGAAACCGTTCCTCGACGCGACTGACTCGCCGCTTGCCGGGATCGAAGGAGATCGTCCCTCCGGCCTCCCCGTGCTTGAAACTCGCCCTGGAGACCGGGAAGAGCAGGTCGCGGGCCTCCGGCTTCGGCGGAACATAGGTCAGCTTGAAGGCGTAGGGGAACCGTTGCAGGTCGCCCTCTTGCCCCGCGTACCTGAAGGAGACCTGGCCGGTCCAGTTCCCCAGCGAGCCCCAAGCGTGCGTCATGCTTTGCTCCCATCGGGCCTCGGGCCGCAGGGGCTTGTGCGGCTGGAAGAAGGAGTATCGGGCCAGTTCTTTCCATCCATCCCGGTCAATGAGGGAGGCCGACAGGATCGCTTGGCCGACCGCCGGTCCAGCGGCCGCCTGGAGCCTGTCCTTGGCCCCCTCGAACCGGATCAGTTCCCGTTCAGAACTGAAACCCATCGTGAACCTGGTGCCCGTCAACTTCTGCAACAGGTTGCTGAACAGTGCTTGCGTTGCCTCATCGGCTTGCAGCAGCTTGGCCGCCTCGACCTTCTGCTCGACGTTCAGCCTCCCGTTGTTGCGTTCATGGATCGTCAGGCTCGACAGCACGGCGTAGCGGAGGTCGTAGTGGGAATCGAGCCCCTGCACACGACAGGCCGACTTCTGAGCGACGACCACTTCCTGGTAGAGCAGTTGCCCGGGACTCCGGGCAGGCTGATTCTGCGACGGCGTCTGGCCGCAGACGGCTGCTTCCTGCAAGCCTCCGGCGATGGCGCACAGCAGGCCCAGCGCTGCCTGCAAAGCCAGCCGCGTCTTCATTTCGTCTCTCCTGTGCGGAGGTCTCTTGAAACGTCGGGCCGCATGTCGTCGGACGGGACGAGCGGACGCTGCTCACCCGTTCACAAGAGTCGGTTGCCACAGCACGAGCATCGCAACCCCGAGGATGTCGCCATGCTACGCGAAATCAGGTTGCTTCTTCAGGTCCTTGATAAACTCGGCGGCCCTTTTCCGCCAGGAATCGACCTTCAGCCGGGCGTCGTCGTCGATGCCCATGCCCACCTTCGGGCCGTCGTTGGGAGAGGCAAGCCCTTTGATCTGAGGGAACTCGGGCATGGCCCGCTCCAGAGCGGCCAGCCAAGCCCTGGCCTCGTCGGCCTTGGGCCCCTTGGCCGTCTTGAGAACCTGTTCCAGGGTGTAGAGATAGGCGTAGTCGCTGATGCCTTCGGCCAGGTCGAAGATGTGGGCCTGCCACAACAGCCCGCCTTTCAACTTGTCATGCGGGGCGCAGTTGGTCCAACTATGGAGATCCGTGAAGGGATTGTACCATTCGCGGCCCGGGTAGCCGCCCACGGCCCCGTCGCCGTGTTCCATGAACTGCCATTCCCAGCGGCCGCGCGACTTCCATCGCCAGTTGTAGAAGCCGTAGGAGTAGCGGTCGCGCCCGAAGTTGTAAAGCCAGAGCGTCTTGCCCTTGGCCAGCGCGCCCTTCATGAACTTCTCCGAGTTCTTCCAGGCATGGGTCGAAAGCACGTCGACGTGGTCGATCATCGGCGTGTAGTCCTTGCCGTGGGTGATGTCGCCCATCGGGTTGCAGCAGACGCGAATGCCGCCGACCTCGCCGAGCCAGTCGCAATAACGGATGGTATCCGCGTAGTTGCGGTTCCAGGAGTTGAGCCCGCGCTTGCGCGGCTCGTCGACCGAAGTGATCACCACCGGCAGCTCCATCTTCTTGAAGAAATCGCGGTACTGACGCGCCGCGTCCTTGAAGTACTTCTCGAAGCCGGGCAGGCGCATCTCGATGCCCGGGTTGTTCCAGATCCGGCCCCCTCCGCCCGGCAGGCGCACGGCAATTTGCCGGCCCATCGAGGCCATGATGTTCGACACGAGTTGGGCCTGCTCGGGGCGGCGTCCCATGCCGGCCTGCTTCACCATGCGGACGAAATCCTCCTGGATGTCCAGCTCCACGCTGCCGTCGGGCCGGAGATCTTTGACGCTGAAGACGTTGACGCAGGTGGCCGTCAGACCTAAGTCCACCATGACTTCCAATCGCTGCTCGGTCAGCTTCGCCTTGGCCGACTCGGGGAGGAACTGCGGAATCGTGCCTACGGTTCCCCAAAACCCGTACGACACCGGCAAGACCGGCTCGAGCCGGAAGGGGTAGACCTCGAACTCCACCGGCGCCGCGAAGCTCTTGCCGCCGGCGCATTGAAGGGTGAGCGTGCCCGTATACACGCCCGGCTTGGCATCCGCGGGCACCTCCATGCGCAGCCAATAGCTGAAGGTGACGCCCTTTTCCAGCTCCAGCGTCAGGGTAGGCACCAGGCACATCTCCGGCATCGACATCACTTTGCCGTGGTCGGTCTCGCCGTAGTCCTTGCCGTTGAAGCGGTAGTTCTTGTAGTAGCCCTTGATGTTGCCGGCGGGAATGACGCCCGGGCCCTTCAGATCGGAAGGAACGAGGGTACACGTACCGAGGTCCGCAAACGGTACGACAGCCAGCACCATGACAACCTTCTGGCCCAACGCGCCGGCCGCTTCGATCTTGGTCTGACGGCGCTCCTCGTCGCTGGGGCCTGTCCACGGGTTGACCGCCACAGGGTCGCGCGGCACGTAGAGCAGCACGTCGCCGTCGCCTGGGCGTCGCTCGGGCCTGGCCGGAAGGTCCGGGGGCTCGCCAGGCTTCCGGCCCGAGCTCCGCAGGCTTTGTTCAAAGCAGCGGATCCGCTGCCGGCGGATGTCGTCCACCATCTTTTCGAACGCCGCCTTCTTCGTGATCGGAACGGCAATCAGGGCGCTGAGGAAGTAGTTCGCCGCCTCGACCGTGATTGCGCCGTCCGTCACCTGGACGTTGTGGATTTCCGCAGGGTACATCTTGTCGATGTAATTGAGCCACAGCGCGTGGGGCTTCTCCGAGTATTGCGTCCAGAGGAAGCGGTAGAGGTACTTGTCGCCGCCGAACTCGTCATCGCCGGGCGTCTCATCCACGAGGACCCTGTCGTTCAGCTCTAGCAGGAAACGGCGGCTTTGGGCATCGGCACGAACCATCTTGCCGGTCGCCAGCCAGACCAGGTACTCGCCGTCGGCGATTCTGGCTTTGAACCGGTACGGTTTGCCTGTGAGGTTGCCAACGTACGTGCCGGTCAGCGGGTTGGGCCATTGGCCGCCGGCGTGGGAAAGCCCTCTGGCGGCAACGAAGCCGAAACCGGCCTGGTCGCTATACGCCGACGTGCCGAACACGTTCTTCAGCGGCGGTACCACAAGGTTGCCGAAATTGAACCCAACGCCGCCCTCGGGCAAGTCGATCTTCCACTCGGCCCGCAACGAAGACGCGCAACCCAGCCCAAGGGCCGACATCCATAGTACGAGTCGAAGCGATCGTGTCATGGTGGGTACCGTTATTGCTTCTTGCCGATGCACCAGAGGTTTTCGAAGTCACGGACGAAGATCCGGCCGTTGGAAACGGCCGGCGAGGAGCCGTTGCCCCAGCCCTGCAAGTCGCCGCCGCCGAGGATTTCCGGCCTCGGACCGACCTTGAGCGCGTAGCTCTTGCCGGTGCTGACGAAATAGACGCGCCCGTCGGCGGTGGCGATGGGGCTGGCCAGCTTGGACACGCCTTCCAGTCGCTCGGTAAAGACCATCTCGCCGCTGGTGAACTTCCGGCAGCCGACAATGCCTTCCTTTTGAACAAAGTAGAGGTATTCGCCGGCGACGACAGCCGAGGAATAGTCGCCGGGCACTTTGGGGAGCTTCCACTTCACGTGGGTTGCCGCCACGTCGCCCTTGCCCGTCGGATCGACGAGCATGGCGGCCTCGTCACCGCCTTTGCTCGTGTAAACCAATCCAAAAGCAGTCGCGGGCGACTCGCCGAATCCCGGCGTCTTGCACCACCAGATCGCCTTGCCGGTGGCGGGATCGAGCCCCTGAAGCTCTTCCGACGCGGCGACGATCATCTGCGGCCGGCCCTTGACTTCGATCAAAAGCGGGGTCGTGTTACTGCAGCCCGTCCTGGTCCGCTTCTGCTCCCAGCGGACTTGTCCGGTCTTCTTGTCGAGTCCTTGGAGGAACCCTCGTCCGCCGCCCTGGTCGCAGGGCAGAATGACGGTGTCCCGGTAGAGGATCGGGCTGGCACAAAGTCCGGGATTCAGATTGAAGGGGCCGGGGCGCTCGTGTCGCCAAAGCAACTTGCCCTCGAGATTCAGAGCGGCAATCACGCCCGAGCCGAACCAGACGTACACGGCTTGCCCGTCGGTCACGGGCGTGGGGACCGCGTAGATGGCATATCCCTCTTGGAACCCGCCCTGTGCGATGCGGGTCTTCCAGAGCAGTTTGCCGTCGCTCGTCCGGTAGCAGGCGATGTGATGATCGGGGATCTCTTTTCGCTGCTCCTCCGGGGCCGTCTGTTTGACCGCCGTGGTAATCAGCACACGGTCGCCCCAGACAACGGGACTGGAGTGCCCCGTGGTGCCTTGGAGCGACACTTTCCAGAGGACACCTTGGGAAGTCTTGGCGTTCCAGGCCAGCGGCAGTCCTCGTTCATCGGCGTAGCCGGTTCCCTGGGGCCCGCGCCAGCACGGCCAGTCCTTCGCGCGGCTCCCTCCGGGAACGAGGACCAGTAAGCCGCTCAAGAGCATCGTTGCCAGCGCGGCTGCTCGCCTGTGCAGATTCATGGGCTACCCTCTCTGCAACCGTCCGAAGACAATCTACCATCCGCGATGGGTTATCGCCAGTTGCCGCGCCCCTGCGGGTTCCGATTGTACCGTCACCGGGCAGGTTGCACCAGGAATACCCAGAGGGTAGCATTATCGACTTGTCGTGCGGGGAAGGGTTGTGGCCTGTACTCCGCGCACAGTCTTTCTCCTGCCCGCGAGCGGCATTCCAGCGAATCTAGGCAAATTGGGAATTCTCTGCTCGTTGGATGCATGGCCGAGGCTGGTCACCACCCTGACCGTGCTGCAAGCAACACATTGACTGCCCGAGTTGCGTTGTGATAATTCTTACGCTGGTCTGATTTCCCGCGTCGGATGGGCTTATTGCAGGCGTCAAAGTGTCTGGTACCTAACGACACTTGTGCTATCCCGTCAAAGGAGACTCTGCGATGCGACGAATCTTTTTGTCACTGGCCGTTCTGTTGCTCGTTCTGTTGGTCTGTGCTGACTCGGCTTGGGCTCGCCGCTGCAAGTGTTGCTGCCCCTGCGCGCCGTGCTGCACCAGTTGCTGCGCCACCTCCTGCTGCTCCGCGCCGTGCGGCTGCTCGGCCTGTGGTGGTTCCTGCGGCTGCCAGTCGGGCTGCGCCGGCGTTGCCCCAGCGACACCGGCTCCGACTCCGGTTATGGCACCACCACCGGCGGCACCGGCAGCGCCTCCTGCGAAGTATTAAGATGGTGCTTTGAGGAGTAGTCGAGGGGGTCTGGTTGGGCAGAGCGTGGAGGCGGTGCATGGCCTGTTGATTGGTGCCCGCACGATTGTGGGCCGCGAACCGGTCGCAGACGGCCCGGATAGACTCCAGGTGGGGCTTGGTTGTAATTAGGACGCTGTTGCCGGGGGCGAGGATGTGGTCGAGCACGGTCAAGCAGGCGTCCCGTGTGTTGGGCGACAGGTCATGGGTCGTTGGGAACATGATGTCTGTGCCGCCCTCGCCGTAAGTCCTTTCGTATCAATGTTGCTGAGTGATTGTGGGGCAAGGACTTGCGTCAATACCGCGTTGTTAAGCCGTTGCCACGGCGTTGCTCCGAATTGGCAATAGTGGACCATATTTGGACCATAGACTAACCCCGATCCAGCCTGAAGCCTACCGCCGTTCTCCGCGGCCAAGACCGGTGCTACAGCGTCCTCGGGCTTTCACCTCGAAGACTGCTCCCCCGCCGCAGAGCCCCCGCCCCAAACCGCTCCTTGATCTCGTCGGCTACCGCGTCCACCTGACTCTGCTTCTCCCGCTCCTCCTGATCGAACAACAGCCCCTGTACCAGGCCCGTGTCGTCCAGCCCACTGACGCCCATCCCCACCAGCCGCACCGGCAGGTGCCCGGCCGGGAGCCGCTGGCAGAGCAACTCGTCGGCCGCCCGCCACAACTCGTCGGTGATGTCCGTGGGCTCCGGCAGGGTCTGGGACCGGGTGATCAGCGAGAAGTCGGCGAAGCGGACCTTGAGCTGCACCGTTCGACCGCGGAGTCGGTGCCGTCGCAGCCGCCAGCCGACCTGCTCAACGAGGTCCACCAACCACGCCCTCAGCACCTCCATGTCGGCGATGTCCCGCTCGAACGTCGTCTCGTTGGAGATCGACTTCGCCTCCCGCTCGGATACCACAGGCCGGTCGTCGCGGCCGTAAGCCAAGTTCCAGAGGTGCTCGCCGCTGCTACCGAAGCGGCTCTGGAGCACGTCCAGCGGCCACTGGCGGAGCTGGCCGATGGTGCGGATGCCCAGCCGCTGGAAAACCTTGCTGCTCTGCTTGCCGACGCCCCAGAGCCGCTCGACCGGTAGAGGATCGAGGAACTCCTGCACCTTGTCCGGCTCCACGACGACCAGGGCGTCGGGCTTCTTCAGGTCGCTGGCGATCTTGGCCAGGAACTTGTTGGGGGCCACGCCCACCGAGACCACCAGCCGTAACTCCTCGCGGATCGTCTGCTTGATCTTCCGCCCGATCTCCTCCGCCGGTCCGAAGAGGTGCTCGCTGCCGGTTACGTCGAGGAATGCTTCGTCCAGCGAGAGGGGCTCCACCAGCGGGGTGAATCGCTCAAAGATTTCCCGGATCTGGCCGGAGACCTCCGCATAGTAGCCGATCCGCGGCGGCAGATAGACGCCCTGGGGGCAGAGCCGGTGGGCTGTGACCGAGGGCATGGCACTGTGGACGCCGTAGCGGCGGGCGACGTAGTTGGCCGCCGAGACCACACCCCGCTTCTCCGGCGAGCCGCCCACGATGACCGGCTTGCCAACCAGTTCCGGCCGGTCCCGCTCCTCGACCGAGGCGTAAAAGGCGTCCATATCCGCGTGCAATATCATCGGCAGTCCTCGAAACACACCGGCATTGTACCGCAGGCCACGGAAGCGAGGTACAATGCAGCCGGTCTGAGAACACTCCCAGGGGACGCTCCCATGCGACTGACGGTCTTGCTTTCGACTTTGGTTTGCACGCTTGCCACAACTCTGGCCCGTGGAGCAACGCCGGCCAGCAACGTCCATTTCCCTCGGCCGACGCCTGAGCAGGCGGCCTGGCAGGATTTGGAGCTTGGGATGTTCTATCATTTCGACATCGCCACCTTCAGCGATGGCGGCGAGTGCGACGCCCCTTTGCGTAACCACGACTGGTTCTGGCATCCCCATCATGAAAGCAAGGTTCGCACCGTCGATGAACTGGTCAAGATGTACTACGGCTCCGTGGGCCGTGGCTGTAACCTGATCCTCAACGGGAACATCGACCGCGACGGTTTGGTTCCCGAGGCCGACATGAAACGGTTCCAGGAGTTCGGCGACGAGATCCGACGGCGATTCGGTAAGAGCATCGCCGAGACCAGTGGCCGCGGCAATACGGTGGAGCTGGTCCTGGCGAAGGCCACCGTGATCGACAACGTGATCCTCATGGAACAGATCACCGAGGGCGAGCGGGTACGTCGATACGTGCTTGAAGGGCAGGTCGGCGACCGATGGACGAAGCTAGCCCACGGCCAGTCGATCGGCCACAAGCGGATCGAGCGTTTCGCCCCGATGGAGGTAACGAAGATCCGCTTCCGGGCAACGGAGACCGTGGCCGAACCCGTGATCCGCAAACTGGCCGTATACCGTGCCGAGCCATTGGTCCACCCCAAGTCCGCCACCGCCAAGCCGAGCGGCTGGGGTGTATGGCAGGTGCTCGCCACCGACCCCAAGCTGCCACACGTCCTGCTGATCGGCGACTCCATCCTCAATGGCTATCACGCCAAGGCTGCCGAACTGCTCCGTGGCAAGGTCAACCTCGACGTGTGGGTCACCCCCAAGCACATCGGCTCGGGGGACCTGCCCGCCGACATGAAGGCCATCTTCGCCGAGCACGCCTACGACGTGATCCTCTTCAACGACATCGGCCTCCATGCCTGGGAGCCTGGCCGGATTCCTGAAGGCCAATACGAACCCCTAATGCGGGCCCACCTGGCCAACCTCCGCAAGTTTGCCCCCAAGGCCAAGCTCGTCTTCGCCTCCACGACGCCAATGACGACCAAGACTCGACCCATCGCAGTCGATTCCGAGTTCAACCCCGTGATCGTAGGGCGGAACCAGATCGCTACGAAGATCATGGTGGAGAACCACATCCCGGTTGCCGACTACTACGGCATCCTGGTGAACAAGCTGGACATGGCCGCGGGCGACCGTTTCCACTGGACGAAGCCCGCCTACGAGCTGCTTGCCCAGTGTGCCGCCGCCCACATCGAGCAGGCATTGCCAACGGCCAGAGAGAAGAAGGCCACCTATCCGACCATTGGAACGATCGAGCGACTCGATCCCCGTTTCGACCGATTGGTGCCGCGTGACGCGGTGTTGGAGAAGCTGGCCGAAGGATTCAAGTGGTCGGAAGGGCCGGTGTGGGTCCGCCAGCCCGGTCCGGCCACGGCAGCCCCTCCCGGCGGCTACCTGCTTTTCTCCGACATCCCGAATAATACGGTGATGAAATGGAAGGACGGCGAGGGAATCAGCGTTTTCCTCAAGCCCAGCGGTTACACGGGCACAACCCCCAGGGGCGGTGAAGTGGGCTCCAACGGATTGACACTCGATGCGGCTGGCCGGTTGGTACTCTGCCAGCACGGCGATCGGCAGATCGTGCGACGCGACGCGAACGGCCGGTGGACCAAACTGGTGGATCGCTACGAGGGCAAGCGGCTGAGCAGCCCCAACGACCTGGTGTTCAAGTCCAACGGGGATCTCTACTTCACCGACCCGCCCTACGGCCTGCCCCAGGGTGCCGACGACCCGACCCGTGAGCTGGATTTCTCCGGCGTGTTCCGCGTGTCGGCCGCCGACGGCAAGGTCACGCTGTTGATCAAGGAGATGACGCGACCCAACGGCATCGCCTTCTCGCCCGACGAAAAGATCCTCTACGTGTCGCAGTCCGATCCGCAGAAGGCGGTGTGGATGGCGTTTGCGGTCAAGGAGGATGGGACCCTCGGTTCCGGCCGCGTCTTCTACGACGCCACGCGTTGGACGAAGACGCTCAAGGGCCTACCCGACGGCATGAAGATCGACAAGACAGGCAACCTGTTCGCTGCCGGGCCGGGCGGGGTCAACGTCTTCTCGCCGGACGGGGTGTTGCTGGGCCGAATCAATCCCGATGAGATCACTGCCAACTGTGCCTTCGGCGAAGACGGCTCCGTGCTATACGTCACGGCCCATCAGTATCTCTGCCGGATCAAGACCAGCACCAAGGGCGAAGGGTTCTGACGCCAGAGACCTGCGTCGCTGGCGATCCCAAGACATCCTGGCTAAGATACGAACATCACCGGCCAGGAATGCGTCCCAGCGGAGAGCCAAGGAAAAGCCACGGCCTGGCATGCATTCCGGCGAGATGGCCAAGGCCGTGTACAAGGCCCTGACGGGCAAAGAGTTCCCGGCAAGTGTGCCGGCAGCCGCCGGGAAGGCCAAGGCAGCGTGAGGCCGGCTTGCGGTACCGCTCGCCTCCGCAACCGCTAAGCGGGACAATCCTATCTGAAGGCTGTTGTGTCTTGCCCGAGGAGCAGATAGTGGCGGAAGAGCGTCGGATCAAGTTGGCCCTGGGGCAGATGCTGGTCGAAGGTGGCCGGCCGCAGGAGAACCTGGCCCGGGCCGTGGAGATGATCGTTCAGGCCGGCCGGCAGGGCTGCCAGATCGTGGTCTTGCCGGAGTGCCTGGATCTGGGCTGGGCCCATCCGTCGGCAAGGCAGTTGGCGGCGGAAATCCCCGGGCCGACGAGCGGGGTGCTGTGCCGGGCGGCGGCCGAGGCCGGATTGCACGTCGTGGCCGGTTTGACGGAGCGGGCCGGCAGCAGGATCTACAATGCGGCCGTGCTCATCGACCCCCGCAGACAGGTGCTCTTGAAGCACCGCAAGATCAATCTGTTGGACATCGAGCAGCGCGTCTACTCGACGGGCGACCGGTTGGCCGTGGCCCAGACGGCCTGCGGCGTGATCGGCGTGAACATCTGTGCCGACAACTTCCCCGACTCGCTCGTGCTGGGCCACTCCCTGGCCCGCATGGGAGCCGAAATCCTCCTCTCACCCTCCGCCTGGGCAGTGCCGGCCGAGCACGATCCAGTTGCCGAGCCCTATGGTGCCCTGTGGGAAGGCTCCTACCGCAGCCTGGCAAGCCTGTACGAGATGCCGGTGGTGGGAGTCAGCAACGTAGGCTGGATCACCGGCGGGCCCTGGGCGGGCCGGAAGTGCATCGGTTGCTCGCTGGTGGTCGGCCCGTGCGGAGAGATCCTGGCGAAGGGGCCGTATGGTGTGGACGCCCAGGAACTAATCGTCGCGGAGATCGTGTTGCGACCGCGGACCTTCACTGGGACCGACATTGCCCCGATGCTCCGCGGTAAGCTGCGGGGCGGAGTCGGTATATCCCCAGGTTACCTGTCTTGCCGCAGCTTTGGCCAGGGAAAACATACGCCGCCTGGGACGAAGTCTCGCCCGTCCAATCAACTGGGCAGCACCCAAATGTCTCGCCAGGCCCCCGAGAATGGGCCTGGGACGCGAGGAAGCGTCGAGGACGACGTTCCAGCCGCCCGTTAACTCATGCTCGTCAGGCGTGAAGCCAAGCGATTCTCGCAAAAGTGTCTACTCTGACCGTCTGTGCCACGCTCCCGGTCATCCAGGTGCCGCAAGCTGGTTTCCGCCTCCTGGCTGGCCATGGCGTCGATCTGCCAGCAGACCAGGTAGAAGCCGGCCTCCGGGGGCAAGCATCCGGAATCTCGGACTGCCTGGTAAACCGCCAGCCGCCTTTCCTCGGTCGATTCGGGTCCCAGGTGCATCCAGTCCTGATACCAGGCCGGCTGGGCGGCCAGGACCTTCACGACCTTTGCCAGCCCGGCGTTGATCGCGGCGTGCAAGGGATCGTTGTCAGCGGTGTTCATGGGTCTTCGCTAAGCTCCATCAGTCGCTGCAATTCCGGCAGACCGGCTTGGCTCTGCGGCCTTGTTCAGACCAGTCCCTTGCGTACGGCCCACACGGCTGCCTGCGTCCGGTCGGTGAGGCCAATCTTGCGAAGGATGTGCTGTACGTGCTCCTTGACCGTTTCGTAGCTGATGTGCAGCGTCTTGGCGATGTCCTCGTTCGTCAGGCCATTGGCCATTTCCCGTAGCACTTCGCCCTCGCGTTGGGTCAAAGGAACGTCGATGTCGGCCGTCATGCGTGGCGTTGCCAGGGCCCCGGTCACGCGGCGAAGTTCGTCGCGGGTGAAGGCACTCTCGCCCGTGGCCACCTTCGTGATTGCGTTGACCAGTTCGTCCCGGGTACAGCCTTTTGGCAGGAAGCCGCTGGCCCCCAGGGCGACCGCACGGGCAACATACGCGGGATTATCGAAGGCGGAGAGCATCACGATCGGCAGATCCGGCTTGTCCAGCTTGATGCGGCCCAAGGCCGTCAGGCCGTCGCCATCGGGCATGCGGACGTCCAGGAGCACGACATCCACTTCGTGCTCCAAGGCGTACTTCACGGCCGCCTGTCCGGTGGCCACCTCGGCGATGACCTTGATCTCCGTGCCTGACAGCATGGCCTTTACGCCGCTGCGGAGCATTTCATGGTCGTCCGCAACCAAGAGTTTGATCTTGCCTGGCTCGGGCATTGGAAACTCCTCGCATGAAAGAAGACTGGGGGCCTCGGGAACAGGGCTGCGGCAATACCCCACCAACGTCCAGAGCATGCCGCTACCGACGATCATAGCAGACTTCCGTAAGAAGGGGGAAGCGGCTGGCAGGTATTTTGGCGAGGAGTCCGGGTGAATTAGGTACGGCTCCAGCCGCCCATCGGCTTGAACTGCACCACGTCCTGGAAGTCGTGCAACACCTCGATCATGTCCCGGGGCGTCACGTTGCCCTCCGTGCCTCGCCGCCAGTCCGCCCGGTCCACGGTGCCGACAACCAGGTAGTCGTTGCCGACGACCTCAGGGGCGGCCCGCTGAAAGTACGAAGCCAACAGGGCTTCGATCTCATCCTTGTGGGCGATCAGCAGATCGCAGGCCGGACAGTACCGGCATGTCTTGTTGAGAACCATCATGCCCCCGTCGTCGATGTGGATCACCAGGGGCAGCTTCTTCTGCCCCATCTTGCCCTCGCACTTGGGGCACTTGGTAAAGCGCGCGTCGGTGTACGGGTTAAGGAAGAACGTGTAGCGGGACGGCTGCTTGCCCAGTCTTGGGTGTTTGGCCATCGGTCCTATCCGGTTAGGGTGCCAGCGTAATCACGACTTCTTTCCGTACATCGTTGGCCACTCGGAATTGCCGCTCCAGCTTGTGATCCCGCACGTCCAGCACCAAGCGATACATGCCGCAGAAACCGCGAAAGTCGAATCGTCCGTCGGCGTCCGTGGTGCCGGAGGCCCTGGTCTTCCACTCCTCGTGGATTAGCCGTTTGAGCTGTTCATAGACCGGCTTGGGCGACATGTCGGCCCGCAACATCCCGCCGCCGGGCCGCCATGAACCCTGGTCGCACAAGTCCCACCAGGTGATCGCCCGCATAGCCGGGTGGGCGAAGCAGACGCGGTAGAACTTCACGGCGTAGTCGGCCTGGGCCGCCTCGTCCCAGACGCCCTCGCGGTGCGATGCGGTGATCTTCTGCCCGGCCGAGGCGGGCGTGAATTCCGTAATGTGCAGTTCCTTGCCCAGCGACGCATATTCATCCAGGGTCTCGTGGACTCGATCGAGCGGGAACCGCATGGTCGGCGGCTCGTGGGCCTGGATGCCGATCCCGTCGAAGGGGACATCGCTCTGCTTCGCCGCCGTCAGGAGCTTGAAGAAACCCGGACCGCTGTCAGCCAGCACGTTATAGTCGTTGACGATCAGGTAGGCCCTGGGATCGGCCTGCCGGGCCCACCGGTACGGCTGGTCGATCTTCGGCTCGGCCAGGTGCGACGGTTCGTTGACCACTTCCCAGAAGTCGATCTTGCCCTGGTAGCGGTGGATGATCTCCTCCACCCGTCGCCGCTGGATCTGCGGCGACGGCTGACCATGGGACCAAGGCGGGACTCCTGCTTCGTTGCCCCACAGCAGCGGGTGCCCCTTCATGCGAATCCCATGCTCCCGGCACCACGCCACGACCTTGTCGGTGTACTCGTAGTTCGGCTTGCCACGCTGGAACTCGTACCACCGCCAGTAGAAACCGACCGTGGCGTAGTTGAACAGTTCCTCGAACCGTCTCTTGTAGGCGGCGTTCTGGGCCTCGCCCTTGTAGCGATCGAACATGTAGATGTTGCAGCCGAAGAGGAACTCGTGGGAAACCTGCTCGACTGCGACCTTGACGCCGGGCACTGGCCGACCGGCGGCATCCACGATGCGGATCTTCGCGTCGGCCTTGCGGTGCTTCTCGATGGCCGCCTGAGTGGCGGCGACGATCTGCAGCTCGCGTTTTTCCGCGGCCTCGGCAAGTTCCTGCTTGGCAGCCAGGACGGGTTCCACGGCCGCGGGCGGCGGGATGATCGTGAAGCGTTCGAGATAGAGGTTGCGGTCTTCCTTGCCAATAACGGCGTCATTGAGATACGCCGCAGCGATCTCGTGAATCCCCGCGGCCAGTTCCACATCGAAGCGGTAGTTCGCCCGTTGGGCACCGCCCACGGTAACCGTCTTGACCGCCCGGCCATCGACCAGGAGGGCCATCTCCGGCCAGACACCAGCGGCGGGGCTGCCCCAGGCCCGGACCACGATGCCGTAGTTGCCAGCTCCCGTGAATCGCAAGGACTGCCCCACGCGGCCGTTGCTCCATAGGTTCCAACAGCCACCTGGCAGCGGTCCGCCTTCCGTCCGAATGGCCGCTTTTTCGGCCTGGATCGTGACCTCCGCCGTGACCGCCGGTGTGGGGCAAGCCAATACGATAGTCAAGATGATCAAGTTCGTCACGATCCGCATCGGGTGCTCCTCGATGTGTTGCCACCGTTCCAATGGATTGGTCAGTTCGCACCCTTGGTGACTTCCCTGGCAAACTCGGCTGCACGCGTCTTCACGTCCTGGCCGATCGCCTCGGGCTGCGTGCAGCCGCCGACGAACCAGTGGCCCACCGTCCGGCCCTTGACCCATTTTACCAAGTGCTGGAAACCCGCGATGACCAGGTCCGCGTTATTCGCCTCCTCACCGCCCCCGGTGAGCAAGAGGGCCATCCACTTGCCGTGGAGCCGAGGGGCATCGGGACGCTCGCCATCGAAGTCCATCATGCAGAACATCCGGTCGATCAGCCCTTTGATCTGGGCCGGGAAGCCCCAACAGAACACCGGGGCGGCGATCAGCACCAGGTCCGCCGCCACCATCCGCCGATATAGGCCGTTGGCATCGTCGCCGATGCTGCACAGTTCCACGGTGCCCTTCTTGCAGGCCCTGCACTCGCCGCACCCCTGCACGTGGTAATCCAGGATGTTGGCCGAGTCCAGCTCGTGGACGTTGGCCCGGAACTGCTCCTCGATCCAGCCCAGCACCTTGGCCGTATTGCCTTGGCGTCTGGGGCTGCCCAAGATGGTCATGATCCGCATCGTCTTGCCCTCGAAGTCTCGCTCGTTTCACGCACCGTATTCAGGGGATGTCACGGCAACAGGGTCCGTCATTGCCGCAGTCCGGTTCTTCTCCTCAACCCGTGCTTTCATCGCCAGTCCCGGCTTGAAGGTGACGGTGCATTTCGCGGGTACCATGACTTTCTTGCCGGTACGTGGGTTGTGGGCCTCACGAGGCTTCCGCCACCTCACCTCGAAGACGCCGAAGTTGCGAATCTCCACCCGGCCTTCCGCCGCGAGTATGCCTATGATGGAGTCGAACGTCTTCTGGACAATCTGCTGGGCCTGGTGTTGTGTCAGGCCAAGTTCCTTGGCAATCGTCTGGACGATCTCTCTCTTAGCCATGACTCGATTCTCCTGGCATGGGGCCGGGTGGTCGTTCCATTTACGCTTTGGGCAACGGCTTTCTGGTTAGCCGATTCCTGTCCGGGCGTCCGTCGAGCACCTCGCGGATTCGCACGACGGCCCGGTCGATCGCGGCGAGCCACTGCTCCTTGTGCAGGGCCAGCGGGGCCAAGCGAGGCCAGTCGACGGGCCCCGCATCTTGACCGGAGACGATCAGTTCCTTGACATCGCCGCCGGCTAGAGGAAAGGTCTTGACGCACGCACCCGGGATCAGGGCGGCCACGTCCTTCAAGTAATCCCGAATGATTTCGACGGGAACATGCAGTTCTTCGCAGCGGCGTAGCACGGCACTTTGCCTTTGCCCCAGCACGCCGCTCCTGTCGAGTTGCCCGAACATGAACGGCAAATACGCGTGTTTCTCGTGAGCAAACGCTAGCTGGGGCCCAGCGTTTCCCCAGGCAACGCTCAAACCGTGGGCGGGTGCGTTCTCCACGACCCACCGGGCAAAGGCAACGAGATCGGGACCCCCGACCTGAGCAAGCTGCTGATAGAAGGCTTCGGGCGTGATCTTTTCCCCGCCTGACTTCATAGCACCCCTCCTTTAGCTGTACCAACCACGTTCTTCGACTCTAGCCCGTGGCCGGGTGGAGGACTACTCATCGCCCTCTTCTTCCTCGTCGTCCTCGTCTTCGTCATCGACTTCTTCCCAGTCGTAGCCGAGATCGTCGTCGTCCTCCTCTTCGTCCTCGTCCTCATCGAGGTCGTCCTCCGCATCCTCTTCGTCCTCGTCCTCATCCTCGTCGTCTTCGTCCTCGTCCGTATGGCCGACCACGACGGGGACCTCATCCGGTTGGCCCGCATTTTCGCATGGGCCCAGGGGAACTATCTTCTCTTCCAGCAACTCGGCGGACAGAACGGCGGTGGTGGGTGAAAGGTTCACGTTTGCCTCCTCGTTTTGGGGGAAACTATCGAGTTGATCAGGTTCACTTGTACGGGATCGCCGGGAAGATCGCAAGGGTCGCTGCCCGAGCCGACTCACTGTAACCGCCTTTCTCGTCATCGGGCCTGGAGTTCGATGACGGTGATCGAGTGTTCCGGGAACTTGTAGTGGAAACTTGGCCCTGCCGCCTCGAACGCCGACTCGGCGATCCGCACCGTGACCGGTGGAGCCGGCGTGACGGATCGGAACGTCGATCCATCGTCATTGTGCGAAAGATAGTCCGGCCCGCCGAGCATGGCAACCCCCTACTTCTGAAGCAGACGAGCGGCACGTGCTGCAACCAGTTGACAAGGCAGACAATAGTCGGCCGACGGCCGTCCCGGTGGCAAGGACATCTGCTCATAGGCCGTCAGGTGCCCTTCGGCCTGATGATAGGCCACATGGCCGTACAGGCTGAAAAGAAAGTCTCTCTTGCGTCCCAGCGACCAGAGACCATAAAGGTAATCGGCCAGCGGCCAATCGTCCAGGTGGTCGGCAAACCGCGTCATGCCGCAGAACTGCCCTCCGGCCGAAAGGCGTGCCTCGACAACCCGGTTGGCCAGCTCTGCCGGCAGGAGGCCGCTGGAGAGCAACTCGGGCCAGTAGCGGTAGTTGGTGTAGCAGGCAACATTCGTCACGGTGAGGCGAGGGGGTCTTTTCAACGGCTCGACTTGCGGAGGCAACCACCAGTCAGACGGATCGGTGGGCCACGTCTTGCGGATGGCACGCAGCGTATCTTCGGCCAAGACGGCAGAGACTCTTCTTACCGTGGAAACTGCGGTCGTAGGAGAAGCCTTCTGACGCTGGCACAGATCGGCCCATCGCCGAAGACCCTTGACTACCCAGGCGTTGTTGTGGAAATACCTCCCGATGTCTTTCCTGGTGTCCGCTTCGGGCACCCCGGCGATGAGACTGCCATCTTTGGCCGCCGCAGCCTGGAGTTGCAGGAGAAACTCGGCCATTCGATCCAGGGCCTGGTATCCCTCCGCCCACCATCCCGCCGTACCGGCCCTTTCCTCCAGCAACGCGGCCGTATGAAGAAGTTGGCCGTACTCGCTGATGGAGGGTCCATAGTATTTGATCGTGCCGGTTTCCCGCACGAAATTCGCCAGCCAATAGCGGAATAGCCGAGCGGCACGCCGGCTCATGCCCCACGCCGACAGTGCGTCGACCGCAGCAATGATCGTGGGCGGAAATCCGTCGTGGATGTCCTGTGCATAGGTCCCCACACCGTACTTGGGATGGTCGCCCCGAAATGTCGCGTCGATGTGGGCGAGCCCTGTCTTGACCGACAAGTCCAGGAAAGGGTGGCCCGTGTTGACCGGCGGAGATGGCTGGAGCCTCTTGATGTTCTCGGCGATGAGCTGCGGATCGAAGGCCGGCTTCCCCGTCGGGCGAGGGAACAGAGTAAGGATTCGGTCCAGATCCGGCTGGGCGGGAATCATACGGTAGACAGGATCTTGAAGTGCCGTCCTCCAGTCGGTCTTCGGCAGCTCGTCGGCCACGGAAGACGCCGTCCAAGCCGAGAGCACGGTGGTCGCCGAAACCGCCGTGCAATGTTCGATGAAACCGCGGCGTGTCATATTCGATTTCATCATGCTACTCCGATTTCCCCAGGCAATACAGCCAGTGCAGCGTGCGTAGGTAAATACGGTCGCCGCAAATCACGGGCGTGGCAAAGCCGCCGTCGCCCAGATCGTTCCTGGCAACCAGCTCGAACTGGCGGCCGGCCTTGAAAACGAAGGCCACCCCTTCCTCGTTGACCACGTACACGTGCCCATTGGCCAGGACAGGCGACGAGCTGAATTCGCCCTCCAGCTTGGAGGTCCAGACCTCGTTGCCCGTTCTTGCCTCGAAACAGGCCACCTTGCCAAGGTCCTCGACCATGTAGAGCAGTCCGTCGGCCAGGAAGACCGCATCGCCCCAGAGGCAGGGCGAGCCGTGGCCGCGGCCGGGCACCTGGACCTTCCAGATCACGTTATCCGTCTGGCTCCAGTGCAACGGGGGATCTTGCCCCCGTGCGGCGATGTTGTCGCGGTTGGGCCCACACCACCAGGGCCAGTCGTCATCGGCCGGCTTGACGGCGGGGAGATCATCCCAGGCAGTTGATGGCGGCGGAGCACCCGCCGCGACAGTGACGACGAACAGCCCCAGCCCCATCTTGAGTAGGAACGACGATAGTTGTCGCAAGAAACCCATAACTGGCACCTTCGTTCTCAACCATTGTGGGGCTCCGCCGCCTGGGGAAACAAGTCCTGCAACCGTTTGGCGATGCTACTCCAAGAGGCTCTTCCACGTTTCGCGTCCCAAAAAACTCCCCTCGACGTTCTCCTCCATCCGCTGGAACATCCCGGCCGTGACCGACAGCGACATCACGTCCCTGCCAAGCTGCCGTCGCAGATTCTTACGGGCCGAGAGATCGACCAGGCCCACCACCGCCCGCGGGTGCTCCCGCTCGTTCTCCCGGAACGTGCAGATCCCGATGCTCTGGCAGCCAGCGGCGAAGGGGATGATCACGTTCTCGTTGTGCTCTCCCTCGTAGTTGGCCAGGACCACCAGGGCCGAGAGCTGATCGGGATTGACCAGGAAGGTGATGCTGCGGACGTTGTCCTGCGTGAGATCCACGTCGCGGAGCGGCTTCATCACCACGTAGCGGGCGGGAATGTCCATGATCGGTAAGCAGGCTACGAACTTCCTGACCAACTCCGGGGTTTTCAGGTACCTAACCCCGACCGCCAAGGATGGCACCGAGTACCTGAAGGCCGTGCAGCGGGCGATTGCTGGGGACGCTTCCACGATCGGCCAACCGAAGATGCTGAAACGGGTCGGGGAGCATAAGTAGTCAGGGCTAAGACATGGGCATAGATGCACTTGATCTGGCGTTCCGCCTTGAAAAGCGATTTGACATAAACATCCGCCGAGAAGAAGCCTTGGCTGTCCTGTTCGATACTGCCGGAACCATCCACCGCTACCTCGTTGCCAAGCTGCAAGGTGAGTACCAGCAGGCTCCTCGCATCGAGCCCCTGTTCACGGAGGTGTCCGGGGCCGTGAACCGCATCACGGGGCGATGGAGACTCACCTCGTCACTCGACTTGAATCGACGCTTTTCTTCGGCCACTCGTGCGGCAAGTTGGCAAGCCCTGGAAAAGGCGTTAGGAATCTCGCTTCCGCAACTTGAACATCTGGCAGACGAGGAGTTCCCCAAGATCCCTCGGCAATGCGATTCGGTGATCTCCCTGACTTACTGGATCGTCGAGCATCATCCTGAGCGTGTCGAATGGTTTCCTATCAGTTGCGAGCAAACGGGGAAGATGGCTACGCACCAATGGAGTGAGGATGAAATCTGGGCGATCTTGTGTGACTGCATCTGCTGTGCGTTGGGGGTGAAGCCGGAAGAAGTGACGTGTGACGCCCGAATGGTTGAAGACTTGGGGATGAACTAGCGATTCCCCACTGCCGTCAACATTGCTTTCGACCATTCAGTCACGGCCAATCGGTGTTCGTGCCCGACGACGATGAGTGCCCACTCGGGGGAGCGGCTGTTACGAGGAAGCTCCTGACGTTCGAGGCGAGCCGGAACGAGAAACGTACTGGTGTACGAAGCGAGCCGTCATGTAAATGACGGCGAGCTTGGCCCGATGCCCTGAATCAGTGTCAGGTCTGTGCGGCTGGCATTCTCTCTGGTAGAATGGTTTCTATTGCCCAGGAGTCGCTATGGCACGAGAGCGAGAGAAACGCTGCAATCCCACGGTGAGTTGGCCTGATCTGCAAACGCCGCCGAGAACTTGGTCCCGTGCTGAGGCAAGAGGGGTGGCCATCAATCCCATCGTCACCGGCATTGGGTGCCATCCCCGCTCGATTTCCGACGAAGACTGGGTGCTCAATTGCGAGCGAGACGTGAGGGAGAGCGGCTTGGTACCGTTCCTCGCCGATCTGCTCCACATCCTGCGGCTTACGATCCCTCGCTACCTCGGCCAGCCGCCAGCGGTCGGCAAACACCCTCGGCGGCAGTTCGAGGAAGACACACCCCCACCCGATGCTCTGTGTTCGAGCGACGGAGATTGGGGGGATGGGTGGGACGAAAAGATCGTGGGCGGTATTATCTGCAATCCCGTCTATGCCGGGATTCCGCCGTTTCCGGCTGTCGTGGACGACAAGACCTGGATCGCCGCTGGTATCCAGATGGTTGGCAACGTCGGTCTGCGGCAATATCTCGTGAATCTTCTCTATCAATTGAAGAAGTCGATGAGGAGAGTGTCGGCTGCCTGAAGGCCGTGCAACGGGCGATCAGTGGGGATCGCTGAAACCTTCATCACGCCAGAGAATCCGACAGCAATGGTGGACGGCATCAATCCTTACCAGTCCCCCCTAGCGGATGGCTTTGCGGCAAGGCCACGAGCGGTTCTGCTTGGCAAACGGTGGATCTTCTTCGTTGGGGCCATCCTGGGGTGCGTGTCCTTCATCGCCGCCATCGCTCCTATATCCGGTTTCGAGAGTCGGCCCGGCCATGATCCGATGCTTGCCAACAATTTGGGGTTCTTGTTTCCTCCGCTCATTGGGCTCTGGGCCGGTTGGGCACGGCGATCCCGGCGATGGGCGATGGCCGGTTCCATCATCGGGTTCGCAATCGGAGGTCGCTACTATATGCTTTGTGGGTACAATTCCCTCGCCGTTATGATGGCGTTTCCGTGTCTGCTCGGCAGTGCAGCCTGCATAGCTCTTGGGATCGGAGAACGCTCTTGGCATGATCGAATCATTGCTCCATACGGCAAGGGCATGGTCGCCGGACTCGTGTTGGGTTCCGTCTGGATGGTTGTGCTGAACGTGTTGGGGTCGAGTTGGCTTCCGCTGACGCTCTTGTTACAGCCCACACACGAGGATCATTGGATGATGTGGCAGGGCGGGCCGGTCGCAATGAACCTGGCCAGCGGCTCCTACTTGGTCCTCTTCCTGTGGGCATCAGTTCTCAACGCTCTATCACCGCAACCATGATGTCTCCACCCGACCTCATTGATCGCACGGCCAACCACGTCCGAGCCGTTCTGTCGGGCGACGGTACTGGCCACGACTGGTGGCACGTTTACCGTGTCTGGAAAATGGCCCAACGGATCGGTCAGGCTGAGAAAGCCGATCTGCTCGTCGTCGAACTGGCCGCCCTGCTCCACGACATTGCCGACTGGAAGTTGCATGACGGCGATTCCATGCTTGGTCCGAAGATCGCCAAAGATTGGCTCGATTCCCTGGGCCTGGCCCCCAGCATTTCGGAGCACGTCTGCCAGATCATCGCCGGGATTTCCTTCAAGGGGGCGAAAGTCGAGCAGTCGCTACTCTCGCTGGAAGGGAAAGTGGTTCAGGATGCCGACCGCTTGGATGCGATGGGGGCCATCGGCATTGCCCGAGCCTTCGCCTACGGGGGAGCCAAGGGCCAGGCGATTCATGATCCAACCATCAAGCCCACCAAACATCGCACCGCCGAGGCATACCTGAAAGGCGGCACCACCATCAACCACTTCTACGAGAAGCTACTGTTGCTGAAAGACCGCATGAACACGGCGACTGGCAGGACGATGGCCGAAGCGAGGCATCGGTTCATGGAAGATTACTTGCGGCGGTTCTATGAGGAATGGGAGGGAGACGCCTGAAGGCCGTGCGGCAGGCAAGCACCGGGGATCGCCGATAATAATGGCCCAGAAAACGAAGAAGCCCGCACATCGGAGGCGGGCTTACTCGCTTTCTCGATTCTCGTCGCTTCGCCGTGTTATTTGGAACCGGGCTTGGCGATATTGACCAGCGTGGCAATGTTGTCGGCCTTGGTGTAATACACCCGCACCGTCTGCCCAACCTTGAGGTCCGCGAACTTCAGCGTCGCGTTGTCAGCATCCCGATGGACCTTCGTCGCGTCGTTGCAGGTGACGACGGTATTCTTGCTCCCGTCGTCCGCAGTGCTGGCGACGGTGAGCTTCATGCCGTCAATCTTGGCCAGCTTTCCGACCAGACGGACCTGATCGTTGGCAGCAATGGCAGACGTTGTGTACGCAAAACCGACCAAACCGGCCAGCAAAACAACCATCGTCAAACGCTTGAACATGTTCATCCTCCTTCTTCTAGGGTTAGCTTGAAAAACTGAGCGACTATGTGCCACCGTTGCCGTGGCATGGCGGGTTGCCCGTCGCCATTATAGTTGCCCATTGAGGGAAAACAAGGGTACAGCGGCCCCAAATCGCTTTGTCGGCGGGCCCCATTTCGACGGGAACTGCGAATCCCTGGTTCCAGTTCGTAATCATCAATCTTAGTCTGGGAGTGCCGTCTTTTCCACCGCCTCCCGCATCTTCCCCAGCGACCCCGAATCAGTCAGCCGGTGCTCATGCCCAACCACGATCAGTGCCGACGCAGGGAGGCCGCTGTTGCGTAGAAGCTCCTGACTGTCGGTGAACGGGATCGCGTCGTCGGCCTGGGAATGGAGGATCGTGGTGTCGCGCTTGACTGTCCTGGCCGATCCCCATCGCTTCCAAGCCGGGCAGAGAAGGACGAGGGGCACATCAATCTTGATGTTCGTCGCCACGGCACCACCTCGGCTCGATCCGACCACTACGTCGGGGTGGTGCTGATCGTATTCGGCCTGGGCGATGCGAACGGCCTCGTCGTATGGTCCAACAGACCCGAACCTCGGAGTAACAAGAGGTTGTTTCAGTGAGGCATACGGTGTTCTCTATCCTCATTATTATGGAGCTACCGAGGTTAGGCTACGTCTGGGGCAGGGATGTGCCCTGTGGGCTGCACACGAAGTATACTTGCATAATGAGAAGGCAGCTAGCGAAAACTGGGATCGTACTAAGGCGCCCTGGGGTACTTTGGCTGCAAGGGAGCAGCTTATTTCGTGCTGGGATGGAATCATTACCGCTGCGAAGAACGGGACGAAGCCTGAGATAACCTGTATACTGCGATGGGGTGAAAGAAATGGACGTGGAGAGAATGCTTCTGTGCCTACTCCCATACCGGCACCGGCAGCACCAGCCGCACCGAAGGCCCCAGCCGCAACAATTCCAGCCGTACCCGAAACGCCGACGCCGACTACGGCACCAAAATGAGCCATATATATCCTGAGAGCGTGTTCATGCCGAGATGGGCTGGGCGTCTTTGTCCTGGTCTCCGTTGTAGTTGTGCGTCAGCCGGAAGAACCGATACCATCTTTGAGTCGTTTGGCCCTGGCCTGGGTGGGATCGGGCTCTTGGCCATTGACAGTTGTGGCGACCCTGACGACGAGAAACGCCGGGCTGTCCCGGCCAAGGGACGAATCGGGTTGCTATGGTGGCTTTTGTCGCTGATCCTCGGCCCCATCGCCACGTTCTTGATTGCGGTGATGCCGAACGTTGGGCCAGTGTCGTCGGCCACATGAACTTCGCTAAGGTGCTGGCCGCATGGCTGGAGCGGGAACATCCACGACGATCTTGACCTTGACCGCCGATATGGCCTCGATCTGCCGTGATGGCGATCCCATCTCGTAAATACCCCGTAGCTGGTACTCGCCGGGAGCAAGCTTCTGGTTTGGCTGGAACGGCCAGTGGTAGATGCCACCGCTGAGGATTGGCCAGTGCAGCCTGCCGTTGTCGAACTGCACCGTGTTCTCGAAGACGTGTGTCTGACCAGCGGCGACATTGACGAGGGGAATGACTACCGCAGGGCCGACCATCTTCCCCGTGACGGGATCGAAGATCGGTGCCGCAGGGCGAGTGACTTCACCCTTGCCGGGATCGAGGACCGTATTGTTGCCCCCGCCCCACTCGACGAGTTTGCCAGAAGCGTAAACCAGCAGGATCGCCCCCGGCTGGTTCCGCCAGTCGTGCAGGCTCACCGGCCTGTCGGAGACGTTCTTGACGTGCAGTTTCAACGCGATAGGAAGCGGTTTGCCGTCCTGCGTGTGCAGCGGCCATGTCATTGGATCAACCTGCAAGGCGACTTTTATCCCATTGATCGCCTCGCTCCAATTGAGCGGTTGCGTGGTGGGTGGGTTGGCAAATGCGGCACCGACGAACATCAGGACTAACAGACTGACAGAGAGTAATCGCATCGCAATCTCCTTCACGGAATCGGCCATCGCAAATCGACTTCCCCAACCTGTCGCCGCTTCTGCTCAGACCATTTTACTTTGTCGCCATAGCCCTTGCCCGGCTCGCGCAGGTCGATGGACGTGATGACTACTTCTTCCAAATCATCCTCCCCGTCGCAGGATCGTAGGCCGCATTGGCAGGCGACACGACTATTAGCCCGCCCTCCAGCCGCAAGGTTGTTGCCCCAGGCCCGGCCCAGCGGGTCTTCCACATGATGTTGCCGCCTCTCATGGCCGTAAGCTCGTTCCCGTCGCCCGTGATCGCCACCGTCATGCCCGAGGCCGGGTCAGTCACCAATTGGGCCAGAGGGGCGGGCTTCTCGCCGAGGATGATCTTGATCCGGCTGCGGGCCTCCGTGTCCAAGTCGGCACGCTGCAATGCCTCTTTCAGCAAGGGATGAACTGCTTCGCCCATCTCCGTCAGTGTCTTGGTAGCTGCCTCCCGCACCGCCAGCTTGTCGTCGCCCAGTTGCCGGATCAGTTGGGCGACGGCTTCCTTCTCCCACTGTTTCCGCAATCCCGAAAGCCTGCCCAGCAGCAGGTCCGTCTCCTTGGCCGCATCACCATCCAACACCTTCCGTAGGCCGTCGAGCCGCTTGAGCATTGCAAGGTCGAAGCCGAGTTCCTCGTACCAGAACAGATCGCCCCTGAACCTTCCTTGCCCGTCAGCGAACCCCGATACCGTCAGCACGCAGCCCTGCGGCTTGGCGAACCTCAGCGGTGTGTTCCATAGGCTGTTCCACTGCTTGGCTTGACTCAGAAACCCGTCCGCTGCGAGGTGGTCGATGATCTTGCCGGCCTGTTCCTCGGTGATGTGGACTTGGGGGTAGAAAGCGTTCCTGCGGTCATAGGCGATGCCCGCAACGCTGAGGGTCAAATTGTAGAACGGCTTGTCCTGGTTGCCGTTGTAGTTGAGTGCCAGTCGGAAGGACTTGATCCCTGCCTTGAGTTCCTTGGCCCTGGCCTGGGCGAGGTCGGCCTGCTGGGCGTTGGCGGCGGTGGCGATTCCGGCGAGAAGCAAGAGCGGGATGGCGAAACGGTGCATGGGCAATCTCCTTTCCCCAATAGGACGTGGCCGGGGAAGTTCCTGGGGCCAGCGGCGGGCCGGGGTTGTCCATCATAATATTACTGGCTGCGGACTCTCCCCCGCCAAAACTACGCAGAGGGGGTTGGACATGCGTTGGTCTCGCTCGCTGGTAGACTGGCAGGGACGGCAAGACCAGGGAGCGGGGCCGTCAGTGTTTGCCGGGGTTGCCGAAACGGAACTAACTCTGTAGAGGGTAAGAGGTTGTGGGCCGGGAATGCTTGTAGATACACCCCAGCGGGGGTAAAATCGGGGCTTTGCCGAGCCAGGGGAGAATTGATGACCGAACCGGCCCTCCGAGAACCCGAGCAGATTCGCCAGGAGTGCGTTCGCAAGCTGCGACCGATTGAGACCAGCGGCATGTTCACGGCGATCCTGGGGTGCCTGCTTGGAGAGGATTGGGCCATAGGAATAGGAGTGCGTTGGGGATGGCAGGCCAGTCCTAACGAGGCACTGCGACTGGATCGCATACCGCAGGTTTGGCGGTGGACGCTGATACTGGTGCTGATCGGCATCGGTGTTTACCTCTTTCTATGGCCGAGGTCGATCGCTTCGTGACGGGGAAAGTGCCGTCCCAACCATCTCCAGGAGTCATTTCATGCACGCCACAATCGAACTGCCCAAGGCATTTTCCGTGCGGGACGAACATGAGTTCCTGCCCATCCAGCACTTGATGGCTCGGTTGAACCCGAAGCTCCTGGTCAACGAAGTGGCGACCGGAGTACATGTCGAGGGTGGCGGCACCGTGCATTGGGGTCTGATCTACCTGGATGGCAAACCGCCGAGCAAGAAGAAGGTGGAGATCGCCTTGCGGGAGGCAGGCTTCGATTTCGCCCACAACGTCCTGACCCAGGCAGCGGACGTGCGGACGGACCATTCCAGCGGCGAGGAGGGCGGCAAGTAGGCCAGTGGATACGCCTCGGTTCTCCATCCTGATTCCCGCTCGGGACGAAGAAAAGTACCTCCCTGGATGCCTTGAGTCGATCACGATGGCGGCGAAACCATTCCCGGATCAGGTTGAGACTATTGTCGCCCTCAATCGTTGTACTGACCGCACCGAGGCGATTGCCCTGGAGCACGGTGCCAGGGTCGTCCATGACGACCAGAAAAATCTGGCGAAAATCAGGAATTCGGCAGCGAAGGCCGCGACGGGCGACATCATCGTCACCATCGACGCCGACAGCCGGATGAGTCGCAACATGCTGGTGGAGATTGACCGGCTGCTGAGAACGGAAAGGTATATCGGCGGCGGGGTAATGGTGTGGCCGGAACGCTGGTCCTTGGGAATCGTGGTGACGGCCTTCCTTCTGTCGGCGATCATGCTGCGGCATCGAGTGTCGGGCGGGTTGTTCTGGTGCCTGCGGGAGGACTTTGAGGCGATCGGTGGGTTCAACGAGAACTACGTCAGCGTGGAAGACCTCGACTTTGCCAAACGGCTGAAGGCTTACGGGAGGAGCAAGGGGAAGCGTTTCAAGACCATCACCAAGGCCCACATCGTCACATCGTGCCGCAAGTTCGACATATTTGGCGAGTGGTTCCTGGTGAGGAACCTCGGAACGGTGCGGCGGATTTTCACAGGGCAATCCCAGGCCGACGCGGACAACTTCTTCTATGATGTCAAGAGGTAGTTTCATGCAGCCCGCAGTATTCGTTATCCTCGGTGGCCTGCTTGCCGCCCTGGCCGTGGGTCTGGGTGCCATTGGCGCCCATGCCCTTAAATCGCACCTATCGCCAGAACAGCTTACAATTTACCACACGGCGGTCCAGTACCAGATGTACCACGCCATCGGCCTAGTCCTGGTTGGCCTGCTGAGCCTGTACCAGCGGAGCCGGTGGTTCGACGCTGCGGGGTGGGCGATGTTGGTCGGCATCATCCTGTTCTCAGGCTTGCTCTACGCTTGGCTGGCCACGGGACGCCGATTCTTCGTCTATCCTGTGCCGGTTGGCGGTATAGCGTTCATCATCGGTTGGTTGTTGCTGGCAATTGGAGCGTTCGGTTTGGGGCAGCGGTAAGCTGGCAGCAGACTCGTAGGAGCGAACGACATGTCCAACGAATCAGAAAGCATCTTGGCCGAACTCCTGGCCCTATTGGCCGAGGGCCGCAAGATTGAGGCGATCAAACGTTACAGGGAGGTGACCGGGGCCGGGCTGGCGGCAGCCAAAGAGACGGTCGAGGCCCTCGAGCGGGGCGAGCCACTGCCCACGAGAGAGCCCGTGGATTCGACGATGGAGGCCGAGATCATCTCGCTGCTGGAAGGGGGCAAGAAGATCGAGGCCATCAAGGTCTATCGGGAGCGAACAGGGGTTGGGCTCAAGGAGGCCAAAGATGCGGTCGAGGCCGTCGCCGCACAACGGGGCATCATCGCTCCCTCGGGATCTGGCTGCCTGGGCGTCGTCCTTCTCCTGATGGCAATCTCGGTGGCCGCCTGCACCGCCTGCGGGCAACTCGTATCCGCTGAACCACCCCGACCAATCCCGTCCATCGAGGTCTTCTTCTCCCCCAAGGGCGGCTGCACCGATGCGATCATCAAGGAACTCAAAGCCGCCAAGACCACGGTCCTCGTCCAGGCTTACTGGTTTACGTCGGCTTCCATCGCCAAAGCGTTGGTGGAGGCTCACAAGCGAGGCGTAAGGGTCGAGGTGATTCTGGATCGGAGCAGAACGGAGATCGACAATGACCAGGCCGAAGAGGAGAACGTCGAGAACTTGCTGGTCATCAGGGACAAGAGGATAGCCGACAAATTCACCGCCAACTGGAAAGCCCATGTTCAGCATTCAGGGCGGTACAGGAAGGGGTGATTCCAGAAGTGACGATGGCCTTGCTGACCTTTGTTTTCACCATCGTCGGCATCCCCTGTGGATCGGCATTGTTCTCAGCGGAGCCAACCCTTATTTCCTCTTCTGGTGGGCGACGGTCGGTCTGACGCTCACCAGCCGAGCAATGGAGTTCGGCATCCTCGCCTTGGTCCTATTTGCCTTGATTCACTGGTTGTGCGACCTCGGCTGGCTGGAAGTGCTCTCCTTCGCTGGGTTCAAGGGTTCGGCCTTTGGGAACCGCAGCCAGAAAGCCATTTCCTGGGTCTGTGCCGCCATGCTGTTGGGTTTCGGGCTGAAGTTTGTCTATGATGCGGGCACCGGGCTGCTGGGTATCCCCAAATGAACCGACAACACCAAGTCCAAACCGCCCTCGCCCATCTCCGTTCTGCCGACCCCACTATGCGGCGGTTGATTGACGCCGTTGGCCCCTTCACGCTCCAGCCCGAACGGAAACGCCGATTCAGTGTCTTGGCCAGGGCGATCATCTCCCAGCAAGTGTCCACGGCGGCGGCCAGGACAATTCGGGGGAGATTGGAGGGCGTCCTTGACGACGGCGGCCTGAGTGCCGAGGGAATTGCCGGGTTGAAGGAATCCGAACTCCGGTCGGTCGGTCTGTCCCGCCAGAAGGCATCCTACCTGTTGGACCTTGCCGTGAAGACGCTCGACGGAACCGTGCGTTTGGATCGCATCGGCAGGTTATCCGACGAAGCCGTGATCGAGATGCTGACCCAGGTGAAGGGGATTGGGCGATGGACCGCAGAGATGTTCCTGATCTTTTCCCTCGGACGGCTCGATGTGTTGCCCGTGGATGATCTTGGAGTTCGGGCTGCCATCAAGGACTTGTATGGTCTTGATGATCTCCCCGACAAGAAGACCTGCATTGAGCTGGCCGCCCCTTGGAGGCCCTATGCCACCATTGGCTCATGGTACTGCTGGCGGTCGCTGGACTTGAAACGCAACGTGAGGCAGGTCGCCAAGGGGTATCCGACGTAATACCATCAGGGATAAACGGCAATCCGCCCAATGGTGCCAGTGGTCTGCTTGCCCTCTTGAAAAAAGGCTGCGGAAGGAGAGAACGCCATGCCTGATTTGAACGAACCGACGTTGCAGGAGCCTGAAAATAAGCCGAACGGTCCCACACCGAGACCTACTGTGTCGCCCCAAATCGGGCGTCTTCGTTGGGTAGCAATCATCGGAAGCGGCGTTATCTTCCTTTGGCGAGCGACCTCTCTGTCACGAATGCAGCCGCGTCAGGACTGGGGAATCGTTGTTGTAATCGTGGCTGCTGTGGCAGTGGGATTTACCTGCCTGGTGCTTATGCCGTTGGCAACGCGAAGACTGCGTCGGCACCTGGATTTGCTCCTGCCATTCGGTCTTTACATCATTGCGGAGGCGTTGCTGAATGGATTGACGGCGATTCCCATCAATGTCCTCTCCAGGTATTTTGCTGCCTTTTCCCGGTATCGCCACGGTTTCGTTTCATCGGGCATCTTCCGCAGCCAGTGCTGGTCGGCATCACCGCCTCGCTCCTGGGCCAGCCGCAACGTGTTGCGCAGGAGCCTCTTCCCCAGCACGTAGATGAAGACCCGCAACTCGTCCAGGGAGGCGAACTGGATGGTGAAGCCATCGACTTCGACGTACTAGACAGGGTACGCACCCGGAAACGCTATTTCAGCTTTGCTTCACGGAAATCAGGCGACCGGGCGAGGGTGAAGAGAACCACCTTCTCGCCGGTTATGGTGCGGATGTCGTGGTGCATGGTCACGACCTTGACGCCGGTGACCTTCTCGACCATCGCCTCCATGAATGGACGGGCCGTCTCAACCAAATGGGATCGCACTTGCTTCAGCAAGTCCCGCCCCTTTTCGCCGGGAAGCGACTTGACCAAGTGCTGCTCGGCTGGGGTCAAAACGCCTGGGAGACGCACGACGAGGAAATCCCCGAGCAGGTGGGCGTGGATGTCCTTGGGGCCTCGGCCCATGTAATCCTGCTCGAAGCGACTGATTCCCTCGCTGATGGCAGCTTCGATCTCTCCCTGGGTTCTCACGGGAATAGATTGTAGCCAATCGAAGGAGGCCAGGGCAAGGGCGATTGCATTCCCCATTCCGGGCAGTATAATTGTACAGAGCGTTGTCGGATGACTAGATGAAAAACAACCCGACCTTGCCGGGGGGTTTGTTGAAGAGTAAGCCGACGTGGCCGAATGCCTTCGGGTGTTCCGCCACGTCGGCTTTTTGTTTTCTGTGGTGCCGGACGGTAGGAATCCATCCACGGAAGGCTGCTATGTTCGCACTCATGGAGGTGAGCAGAGGGAAAGAACCATGAATCGATTTGCCGTGGACAGGCTGGAAATCCTCCTGGTCGAGGACAACCTGGAAGATGCCAACGTCACGATACAAGCCCTCAAATCGGGCAACGTGCCATGCCGGGTGACCCTGGTTTGCGATGGCGAGGAAGCGATCAGCTTTCTCTGCCGTAAGGGCGAATTCGCCCAGGCCCCGACGCCTAACCTGATCCTGCTGGACATGCAGTTGCCCAAGAAGGACGGTCTGCATGTGCTGGCGGAAATCCGAGCCAACGAGGAACTGAAGGACATTCCGGTTGTTGTCCTCACCGGCTCGCTAATTCATCGAGCGATCCTCCAGGGGCTTCATGTGGACGGCTTCCTGACAAAGCCGGTGGAGTTGGACAAGTTCATCGGTGTGGTCAAGTCACTTCGCCGATCTTGGTTGGCCGAGCTTGTTCTGTCCTCCATAGCATGACGGGCACGACCCAGAACAGGACCGAAACGAAGACCTCGACCGATACGAAGACAAAGACCACTAACCCGAGGAAATAATGGAAAAGGTCAAAAACGCCGTCACAAAAAAGGAAGAACCCGTGGCGGTGCCGAACCACACCGAAAGAATCAAGTCCCAGGTGTTGGCGAAGATTGGCACGCCGCCCCGACTCGACCATGTGGAAGTGTCCCGGCACCACAACAGCAACTACCGGATCAACATTTGGGAGCAGCCCGAGCCAAATAAGACCCTCGCTGTCACGAGTGGTGCCCGCATTCGCTCGTCCTATTATTTGAAGGTGTCGGACACGGGCGAGATCATTGACAGCAACCCGCCGCTAGCCGCTTTGTAATGCACCTTTCGTGTGCGAGTTCTAACCGGCGTGGCGATACCAGCGGTATCCGGCAGTGAGTCCGCTCACGTAGCCTTTCGCCACCTCCTTGGCGACTTCCCTCGCATAGTCGGCACAGATCGTCCCTGTCGGCCTGCACTTGAAGTTGTCGAAACTGCTGCCCGGCAGAACCGGCTCATATTCGATGTGGCGCTTCTCTCCCCGTAAGTCAACAAGCATGACTCGAATCATGGCTGGACCTCTTGTCCAATGTGATGAGACTTTGCCTCTGCAATCCATTGCAGATTTTTCGGCAGATGAGGCGGGCACTTTAGAAGGTCACAAAGGACGCCGCATCAGGGAACAGCGGCCGAAGGCATAGGGGATTCCCTTAGAGACCGCCTAGTGTCGGGAATTCTCCTGCCGACATTTCCGCACTGCCCTGAGAAGGGAAATCTGGGTTTGAGGGTATTCCTCTCCCTCCCAGGTGTGACGGCATATTCCTCACGATCTGCCAGAGAAGAATTGGAGGCCCACCCCGGCACGCGAGTGCCGGGGTGGGGCCTCACCCGTCCTCAAACCCGTCTATTTTCCCCGCACTACAATCATCGGTCCCTCCGGGTGGCCGCGTCGATCCCGGTCAGGACAGTCGGCTCGCTTTTCCCGCGTGGCAATCTCCGCCAATTGCCGGTGAAGGACCTTGAGGTTTGCGGGACATTGCTCCACCCTGGTCGGGGATGCTTGGCTCATGGGCGGCTTCTCCTGGTGGTGTCTGGTCAGAACCATATCGGTTTCAGGCCGGGACTGCTCCCAGCATTCTCCCTGACTCGATAGGGTTTCGCTGCCTTGCCCAGGCGGGAGATTCATCATGCACGGCTGGACTCACAATGACTGCCGACCTTCTTGTACACAGCGGTGACGTTGGCAAGAAGCTCTTGGTGTTGTCCGTGCCAGGGCACCGGCCTCGGCCGGGCATGCACCGAACAGCGACGACAGTCGGGGCGAGCGGTGAGAAATGATCAGCACACGGGAATGAAAATGGCGGCGGTGCGGACTCCTTGGTAGGATCTAAAAGGCACGAAACCAGGTGAGGCGTGCGCCAGCGTTGCCGGCTGCTCCCGAGCACAACAGGAGAGCGGCGGCCAGTACATCGACGCGGGAATCGTAGAAGCGAAGTGAACTTCCGATGGTTCGTTATCCGTAACACCGGTAGCTGGTCTTGGCCATCATGTGCGTCCATGCCGACGAGGGGAAAAGAGCATTCATGGAACCGTTGACGCGGTACCTGGTCGTCGTTGCCCTGCTGATCGCTCGCACCCTGTGTGCTGCCGAGGGAGAGTGGAGTCGTTTCCGGGGCCCCAATGGCAGCGGTATCAGCGATGCGACCACGGTCCCGACCCGATGGTCCGAAAAGGACTACAACTGGAAGATCAAGTTGCCCGGCGTCGGCCATTCTTCGCCCGTTGCCTGGGGCCTGAGGATATTTGTCACTTGCGGCGACCCGGTCACGGCCCTCCGCACGTTGCTTTGCCTCGACGCGGTCACTGGTCGCACGCTCTGGAAGAGAGAATACCCGTCGAAGACTTATAGCCAACACACAGACAACAATTATGCGTCGGCCACGCCGGCAGTCGACGCCGATGGCGTGGTCATTACGTGGAGTACCCCCGAAGCGATCTTGTTGCTCGCCTTGGATCTCGAAGGCCACGAGCTTTGGCGACGGGATCTGGGCCCCCTGATTTCGATCCAAGGCAGTGGCTCCTCGCCGATCCTGTACCGGGACCTGGTTGTGCTGGCCAATGACCAGGAGGACATGGAGCGGAGCCCGGGCCGCAGAAAGGATGGGCCCAATCCGGCAGGCCGGAGCTTCTTGATCGCCGTCGACCGGAAGACTGGACGGACCCGCTGGCAAACCGAGACCAAGACCTTCTTGGCCGGTTTTTCGACGCCCTGCATCTACCAGGCCGAAGGCGGCCGTGCAGAGCTGATCTTTTCCAACACTGCCCATGGTATCATGGGCGTCGATCCGGCCACAGGGGAGGTCAACTGGGAATTCGGACATCCGTTCATGGATCGTGCCGTCATTTCGCCGGTCGTGTCGCCGGGCCTGGTGATCGCGGGTCATGGGGCGGGAATCCGCGGGGATCGCTGTATCGCCGTCCGGCCCGGCTCGCACGGGCAGCAAACCCCGCCCACGCTGGCCTATGCGGTGACGAAGGCAATCCCCATGGTACCCACACCCTTGGTCAAGGACGGCCGGTTGTTTCTCTGGACCGACGACGGAGTCGTGTCGTGTCTGCGGTTGGACAGCGGAGAAGTGCTGTGGCGTGAGCGGGTTGGCGGGGCGTACTACGCATCGCCGGTTTGGGTGAACCACCGCCTGTATGGCGTCGCCAGGAACGGGGACGTTGTTGTCCTGGCCGCGGGGGACAAGTTCCAGATCCTCGGCCGCATGTCCCTCGGTGAGCCGAGCTACGCGACGCCGGCCGTGGCCGGTGGGGTGATGTACCTGCGAACCCGCTCCCAGTTGTTTTCGCTCGGCGGCACGGCCAAGAAAGACTGAAGCCGCCGACGACCCCTAATGGTCCGCCGCGAATGCCAGCCAGCGGTTGGGGAATATCGGCCTAAAGCGGCTCCCGCTTCTTCTCGGCATTCAGCTCCGGCTCCACCTTCCGCCGCTTGTAGGTCACGCTGTAGTCTACCACTTGCTTCTTGCCGGGCTTCAGATCCACAAAATACTTGACGTGCTGCTGGTCCACCCGTTCCACTCGGCCGGGAACCTGGTGCAGGTCGACATAGGCCCCGGGCTCGTTGCTGCCCCAGTCCTTCGGCTGTTCGCGCTGGCCCCAGAGCACCACGTTGGCATCGAACTGCCGTTGGACCTCGGTCTTGGCCAAGACCGGCTTGCCCGAGACCAGTTCCTCCTCGTAGTAGAACGTCTCGTCGTAGTCGATCAGGTCGTAGTAGAGGACGAACTTGTCGTCCAGCCTTCGCTTGTACTGGCGGGCCACGACGTTGGCAACCTTCTGGTCCTTCAGCCGCCGCCGGATGGTGATGTCCTTGTCCGGACCGACGTTCACCTCGACCCGGTCGCCGATGGGAACGTACTTGGTTTCCGTGCCGCCCACGTAAGCCAGGTCCTTGTTCCTGTACTCGGAGAAGAGCCTCACCGTGCCGTTGGGCAAGGGCGAAAGGCCCAGGTTCTCCATCCCTGGGAGCTTCTTCTCCTTGCCCTGTTCATCCAGGAGCTTGACGTTCTTGAAGCGGTAGAACTTGGTGAACTGCTGGCCTCCATCGCGGTCGGTGAGCTTGTAGACGCACTCCAGCGGCACTTCAGCCACTTTGAGGGCCACCAACCGCTTCGGCTCTTTGTCCTTGATGTCCTCGCGGCCCTCGATGGAGAAAAGGAAGTATTCGGAAAGACCTTGCTTAATCACCTGCTTGGCACGTTTCACAGTCAAATCGTCGGCAGCTTGTAACTCATCCATGTCGGCCAGCTTGATCGCTTTGTCCATCTCCTCTTGCAGAAGGATTCGGTCTTTCCCCGTTGACCTGCCAAGGAACCCGCCTCCGCTCCTCCCGCTCCCCGGCGGCGGCCTTCTTGCCAGATCGGCGATCTTCTCCACCAGGTTGATCGTCCCCACGACCAGCCTGGTCTGGGCATTGTCGTAGAGTTCGCCCGAGCTGTTGGTCACCCGCACGTAGCCGGTCAGGTTCAGCTTGGTTTCGCCCTCGTTGGCGATGCCAACGTAATCCGCCGACCAGGTGATGCCGCTGGTGAAGTAGCGGATCTCGACGGGAATCTTGCCCGCCATCTTGCTCTGAATGTTCCACTGGAGGGCGTCGTTACGGCCGGCCGGGAAGGTCGTGTCCACCAGGTCCACTTTGTCCTGGTGGTCGAGAATCCTGAACTCGATGCTGGTCGGGTCGATCAGGGTGTTCGCCCAGGAGAACTGGATGCGGTTGACACCCTCCTTGACGGTCAGCAATCGGTGCTCCCGGACCATGGTGATGTCTTCGGAGTTGTAGATCGTAAGCTGGGTCCCTTCCCTCGTGGGAAGGGTGACCAGGTCCACGGCAGCCAGGGCCGGGCCGGCAAGGGCCAGAACCAACAAGAGCGGCAGTGAAGATAAGGTCGGACGCATGTTTCCATCTCCCTTCCACCACCAACGGCTCATTGACCTGGAGCGGGGACGGGGCCCGCATACCGCCGGTACTTCTTCAGGATGGTCACGTACAGATCGTACTTCTTGTCGATCGTCGTGGGCGGCAGCTTTACCTCGAACTCCACGTTGTTCACGTCGATCCGCTTGGGGTTGAACAGGTCGGCGTAGGGGATCTCCTTCTCCTTCTGCTCGTTCCGCTCGCCGAGGATCTCCTTCAACACCACCTTCTCGATGATCCATTCTCCGTCCAGGTGCTCCTTGATCGTCAGCGGCACGGCGATCGGGTCGCCCTTCTCGGTCTTGAAGTTCTGGAGGCGGTAGCGGTAGCGGGTCCGCAGGTTGCGGAACAGGGGCTTGGTGACGCCCTCCTTGCCGTCGATGGTGAACCTCGGGACGGTGATCTCGTCGAAGGCCGCCTTGGGGCCGCCCTCCGGGTCCATCGTGAACCGCTCGACCTTCACGTCCTGGGCCACGCCCACGTACAGGTCCAAGGGGGCGAACAGCGGCGTGTACTGGGCCCAGTCCTCGCCCAGGAACGCCTGGCTGCGGGCCGCGTCGCCGTCGCTCTTGGGCTCCTTGATGAACAACCGCACCTTGCCGTAGGGCAGCGGGAAGCCGCCCATCTGGTTTTCCTTGTCGTTCACCAGCCGGTAGTACATCCTCGTCCGCTGCTGGTCCACGGCGGCGTCGAAGACGTAACGCTTGGCGATCGGCACGTCGGCGAACTTGGCGGCCAGCATCCGTTTCCGCTCGCCGTCGTTGAAGTAGCGCACCGCCGTCTTTCCCACCCCCGGCTGCACGACCGTCTCGCCAAAACTCTCGCCCGAGGTGTTGGTGACCGTCATGTAGACCTGCACCAGGAGATTCTTCTCGTCGTTCTCGACGATACCCTGGTAGCTGGGTTCGGCGGCCATATTGGCGATGAGGTAGGAGATGCGGATCACGGCCGGCCCGGCCTTCTCGGCACTCACGGTCCAGTAGAGGGCGTTCTCGTTGGGCGGGTAATTCGTGTTCAGCACGTTCACCTCGCCGTCCGCCCGGATCACCCGGAAGACGATCGAGTCCTTGTCGATATTGATGTTGGCCCAGGAGAAATCGACCTGGTTGCGGCCGGCCTGGAGATTTACGGTTCGCTCTTCCTCGACCAGGGTGTAGCGGCCGTTCTGAATATCCACCCGCACGCTCTCCCGCTCCGGCAACGTCGTCAGCTTGATGCGAGCCTGGGCGGCAGTGGCGGCGGCCAGCAGCAGCGTGCCGGCGAGGGCGATCGTAAGCATGGTTCTCATGGCTTTGGTCCTTTCACGATTCTTGTGTTCGGGTAAGCGACGCCCGTCGGCGGCTGAACTTTTCCATCACAGCGGCTCTCGCTTTCGCTCGGTGTTGAGTTCCGGCCCCTGCTTGCGGCGTTTATAGGTAACGCTGTAGCTGACAAGCTGCTTCTTGCCGGGCTTGAGGTCCAGGAAATACTTGGCGTGGTTCTGGTCCACTCGCTCGACCCGGCCTGGCACCTGGTGCAAATCGACGTAGGCCCCCTCGGCGTTGGAGCCCCAGTCCTTCGGCTGCCCGTCGGGGCCCCAGAGCACGACGCTGGCGTCGAACTGTCGCTCCACCTCCGCCTTGGCGTCGACCGGCTTGCCGGAGACGATCTCCTCCTCGAAGAACTGCGTCTCGTCGTAGTCCGTCAGGTCGTAGTACAAGACGAACTTGTCGTCCAGCCGCCGCTTGTACTGGCGGACCACGACGTTGGCCGTCTGCTGGTCCTTGAGCCGGCGGTGGATGGTGATGTCCTTGTCGGGACCGACGTTCACCTCGACCCGGTCGCCGATGGGGACGTACTTGGTCTCCGTGCCGCCCACGTAAGCCAAGTCCTTGTTCTTGTACTCGGAGAAGAGCCGCACCATGCCGTTGGGCAAGGGCGAAAGGCCCAGGTTCTCCATGGCCGAGAGCTTCTTCTCCTTGCCTTGCTCATCCAACAGCTTCACGTTCTTGAAGCGGTAGAACTTCGTGAACTGGCTCTGGCCGTCGCGGTCGGTGAGCTTGTAGAGGCATTCCAGGGGCACCTCGGCCACCTTGAGAGCAATCAGCCGTTTGGGCTCGTTGTCCTTGATGTCCTCGCGGCCTTCGATCGTAAAGAGGAAGTATTCGGAGAGGCCCTGCTTCACGACTTCCTTCGGGGCCTCTGGTTTCTCCGCAGCTTTTTCCTCCGCCTGCTGAACCGCCGCACCAAAGGCAGCTCCCTTTGCCGCTTGATCCATAGGCGGCGGGGCCGCTGGGGCCGGGGCGGCTGTGGGAACAGGCGGGCCCGGCGGCGGCCGGCGGGCCAGGTCGGCGATCTTCTCCACGAGGTTGATCGTGCCCACCACCAGGCGGGTCTGGGCCTTGTCATAAAGCTCGCCCGAGTTGTTGAACACCCGCACGTAGCCAGTGACGTTGAGCTTCGTCTCGTCCTCGTTGGCGATACCCACGTAGTCGGCCGTCCAGGTGATGCCGCTGGTAAAGTAGCGGATCTCGACGGGGACCTTGCCGGCGATCTGGCTCTTGATGTTCCATTGCAGGGCGTCGTTGCGTCCCGAAGGGAAGGTCGTATCCACTAGGTCCACCTTATCCTGGTGGTCCAGGATGCGGAACTCGATCGAAGTGGGGTCGATCAGCGTATTGGCCCAGGAGAACTGGATACGGTTGACGCCCTCCTTGACGGTCAGGAGGCGGTGCTCCCGCACCATGGTGATGTCTTCGGAGTTGTAGATCGTCAACTGGGTCCCTTCCCTCGTGGGGAGGGTAACCAGATCCACGGCGGCCAGGGCCGATTCAGCCGTGATTAGGACCACGATTAGCGTCAGCCAACACAGGGATGTTCGCATCTTTTGTCTCCTTTTCGCCACTTCCGCCGAGAAGTCGGCCCTACTGCCTTCGACGCCATCGCCAGATTAGACGATCGGGGGCCGCCGATGGTTCCGACGAAAGTCGCGGTTGGGCGGCCAGTACCCCCCAGTCCAGGCTTCCATTGTACCATGCCAATGGGCGTGGCGGACGTAGGAAACTCGCCCCCATTCCTCCCGCGACGCTATGAAGAGGTCCTACGGCCTGCTCGGCCGCAGATCAATACATTTGAGCACTTGGGTATCCCGCACGTAGAGCAAGCCCTCGGCGAGAGCTGGCAGGGCACGCGTGGTGTTGTCACATACCTGCGTGCGAGCGAGTTCCTCGTATTTGTTCGGGTTCGCAGCCGCGAGCACCAGCGTCCCATCAGTCTTCAGAATCAGCAACTTGTCACCTGCGAGGACCAGGGTCGCGTACCCAAAGGACGGCTCTGCCCAGAGGATCTTGCGGGCCCTGGGATCGAAGCATCGGAGTTCGGCCAGCGGCCCGTCTTGCCGTCCATGGATGCCAAACAGATAGCCGCCGCTTTCCACGGACGTGGTGTACTGGCTTGCCAGGATTGCGGGATCTCGCCACACCACCTCGGCATCGCCGCCGCTGATCTTCGCAAATACCGAACCGATTCTGTAGCTGGCCGTAACGAAGAGGTGTCCGTCGAACACTACCGGACTCGCCCCGTTCACTGTGGTGCCGATGCGGCCGAAGGGGAACTGAAAACGCACCTTCCCGTTGTCGGGATTGAGCGACACGACGCTCAGTCGGGTGACAAAGATGACGTGGCGGACACCCCCGACGGTGACCGCCACCGGCGACGAATAGCTGGCCCGCTCGGCAGTTGCTTTCCAGACCGTCCGGCCGGTATCCGCTGCGAAAGCGACGATCCCGGCATCCTGCGTGTCGCCGCCGACGTTGACGATGATCTTGTCGCCCTCGACGATCGGGGAGCTGCCAATGCCGAAGTATCCTTCGGGCGGCTCGTCGTTGACCTCTTTCTTCGAGTTGAAGTCCTCGTACGTGTTCCGCTCCCAAAGGACTTTGCCGCTCGCCAGATCGAGGCATCGCAAGTTTCCCATGGCGCCGTAGGTGTACACCCGGTTTCGGGCGATGATCGGCACCACCCGCGGACCATTGTCATCGGAGAAGGTGGGGAGATAGCTGGCGGGGAACGCGGATTTCCAGATGGTCTTTCCGGTGGCAGCCGCGAGGGCCTCGACGACTTCCTGATCGCCGACCCGGTGAAAAAGGATGGCGGCCCCTCGGCTCACCGCGACGCCGGCAAACCCCCGGCCGACTTCGCGTTGCCACAGGGTCTTCAGCCCGCTGCTGGGCCAGGAACCGGCGATCCGCTCGTCGGTGGCCACGCCGTTGCGACGGGGCCCGAGGATTTGCGGCCAGTCGCCGGCCTGGACGTAGGCTGACATGATGGCAAGGCACACGACCGCCAGTATGTCTCGTATCGGACGCTGTATAGGGCTAAGGGACAACCGATGCCACATGATGACGGTAATTATAGCGGCTACCTGGGAACCGTCCGGCCGATGATCCTGTGGGTGAAGCTCTACCATCGCTGATACCTGTAAGCCGGTTCTCCCATCCTGGACGCGTAGAAGATGTTCGCGTTGGGGTCCCAGCCGAAGTTCAGGAACCAGCCGGGCATGGCAACGCCGAACCGCGGAGGCAACGGGGCGACCCGCTGCCAATGCGTCCCGCCGTCCTTGGTCTCGAACCAGCCTTTCTTGCCCACGACCGCGATATGCTTCTCGCCCTTGGCGAAGTAGGGACCGAAGGAGCAATCGACCGCCGTGCCCTGCACGGCCCAAGTCTTGCCGGTGTCCCTGCTTGCCAAGAGCCCGGCGGAGCTGGCCCAATAGGCGACGCCGTTGAGAATGCGGATGTCACGTCCGGCAGGCTGAAGCTCGGTGACTTTCTGCCAGTTCTCGCCGCCGTCTTCCGTGCGGAAGATTCCTTTTTCCCTCTCCTGGGTGGCGACAAACGTCTTGGCATCAAAGATGCCTACCGACGTAAATGCCTTGCCCTTGAGTTTCCAGCTCCTGCCCATGTCCCCGCTGGTGTAGATTTCACCGCCGCACTCGTGTTTCAGGGCGAAGATCGAGACCGGCTCCTCGGCAGACCAGTCGACCGAACCGGCGTCCCAGCCGCGGCCATTGCCCTTCATCTCGGTCCAGGTCTTGCCGCCGTCGAGCGTGTAGCCGCTGGGCCCGTCGAGCATAAAACACGCCAAGCGTCTGCCCTTGGGATCGAGGTTCAGGGCAAATCCCGTCTCGCACCGTCCGCCGATCTTTCCGCCGTCAACACGCCTGAAGGATTCGCCGTGGTCCCCGCTCCACCAGATTCCCTGGCCGGGAATGACCATGTATACGTCGCCGGTAACGCGATCGACCGCAATACCGGCAGTCTTGCCGGGCCAATCCGGTTTCTTGCCCTCGCTGGCGAGTCCCGCAAGGACCTTCTCGGAGATGTCTGCCCATACGCTTTCTTTGGCGGTGGAAGCGGACTTGTCCTGCGAATGGACTACGCCAGCAGCCAAGAGAACTGACGCCAACAGAAGCCAGCAAAGACGATTCATCCTTCTTCTCCCTGAGTTGAGTTTGTTCTGACCGCTACTGCCACAGCAGATATGACGGCGAGCCACGGTTCACCCTCACCTCGATCTTCCGCACGTTCCCCGGGATCGGCCCCATCAACGTCTTCTGTTCGCGTCTCTCCCCGATCGCGTTGACGAGCGTCACGGTTGCCGCGTCTATCTCCAGCATTGCCGTCGCATCCCGATTGGGGTTCCAAATGGCGATGGCCTTTTCGCCGCCCGGCTGCGTGGGGACGAACCGATAGGCCAGGGTTCCATCGGCTTCCGGCACGGCCTGATCCGGTTTCTTGCCCTGAAGCACGCTGGCCAAGGTGGCCAAAGCGACGTACGCGGGCTTCGGCCGGAAGTCCCGGTAGACGATCCCCATGTTGTGCTCGAAATTCAGCGGGTCGTCGCCGTCGTTGCGGAAATCGTACCAGAACGTACGGGGCTCGACGCCCGACACGATCGCACACAGGTAGCTGCGGGCGATCAGCTCCGCCTGGGCCCGCTGGCTGTTGGGCTGGAAGTCCTGGCCGAGGGCGTTGTGCGGGACGTGCGTCGCCCAGCCCATCTCGGTCAGCCAGACCGGCCGCCGTCGGCCGTCCGGCAACCGCACCAGATCGGAGACCCTTTTCAGGTCGTCGATAAACGCCTGGTCTGCAAGCACCGAGCGGTAGGGATGGATCGTCAGCACGTCAAACGGTGCCTTCAGGGCGAGCATCTGCTCGATGAACCGGTAGTCGATCCCGGCCGTGGAGAGGCCCAACACCTCGGCCTTCGGGTCGGTCTCCTTGATCGCCGCGTAGCTCCTGGTCAGCAGCGTCGCGTAAAGTTCCCTGGGGCCCTGCCAGAAGAAGATGTTCGGCTCGTTCCAGACTTCCCACTGGCGGACGTCGTTCTTATACCGCTCGACGAGCTTCCGCAGGTAGGCCACGTAATCGTTGACGCCCTCGTCGGTGTAGGGCTTGGTCCAGGGCGTCCAGAATCCGACGATCGCGTAGACGGAGATGCCGTTGCGTTTGGCACAGGCCACCAGGTCGTCGTAGAAGGCCCAATCGAAGCGGCCTCTTTGGGGCTCGATACGGGACCAGTCAAAACCCTCGCGGGACCATTTCACGCCGGCGTCACGTGCCATGCCTGCGGCACGCTCCATTTCCGACCCTTGGCGATAACGACTGAGGTAGATGCCCATGCCGAAGGGCGACTCCGGTCGCAGGGTGCTGTCGCCCGAAACTGCGTACGGGGCAAGCCAGTATGCCTGGACCGGCGGCACCTTTTGGCCGGCGAGGTCCAAGCGGAATTCCGCCTCGATGAATCGGCACCCAGCGGGAGCCGCCGGCAGCGGTACTTCGACGACCAGCGGCTGGGCTCCGGGAGGGACGGTGACGCGGCGGTTACCAAGGCCCAGGTCCCGCTGGTCCCAGTCGCGGAACCGCCAGTGGAGTGTGCCTTCAAGGGCGACCTGGGAGAGTGCCCGGATCTCCGCCCTGAACTGCGATCCACTTTCGCCGACCTTCGTCGATGCCACCATCACGCATCGTCGCTCGGGCGGGCAGTTGCCGTCGATCGAAAGGCTCAGGAGTTCCAGATTACAGCGGTCCTTCTGCCCGGCGGCCTCCAGCCGGATTTCGCCCACCCGCAGCGGCCCGTGGATCTTGCCGTCGTTCTCGCCGGAGAACCACTGCCAGCCGGGGCCCGGTGGTCCATCCGTGGCGATTTCCTGCTCGCCTTCGCCGCTGAACTCGCCGATCACCTTGTGGAACGTCATGAAATGCGTGTGGATGAACAGGTGAACCGGATGCCCCTTGGCAGTGCCACGGGCCCGCAGGCGGATCTTGTCCACTTTCCCGAGCAAGGACATATCAGGTGGGCTGATCCCGAGCCAGGGGGCACCCTGCGAAAAGTCGAGCGACCAGACCGGGGCCTTCCAGTGCGTCGCCCCCGCGTTGCCTGAGCTACGTACGTACCAGTTCTCGGACTCGGCGAACCGGTAGGCGGTGTAAGACGTTCTTGCGGTTGGCTCGGCCGCCTGGATTGCGGTAGTCAGCCACGCGGCGGCCAGGATGGGGCAACAGACTTGCACCGCCGTAGTGATCTTCATCATGCTCGACTCCCTCTCCTCAGGGCTTGCGAAAGACAGCTACTTGTGGACCACCGGGGACGGAGAATAGAGATCGAACTCCTCGATCGTCGGCACCTCCGTGGCCTTGAGAATGTTCAGCCGGACATACCTGGCGCTCACGGGCCGGAATGCGATCTCGTTCTCCCCAGCGATCGTGGTGCCTCGGGCAAGTTCCTTCCAGACGCCGCCGTCCTTCCACTCGATAGCGAACCGCTGCGTGCGGTGGTAGCCCAGCTCCTTGATCACCGCCCGGCCGATCAAGGCTTCCTTGCCCAGATCGACTTCCAACCAGCCGCTGCGTGCATCGGCAGCCGCTCCCCAACGGGTCGTCTCGTCGCCGTCCACGGCCTTGTCAGCTTCGTACCCCGGCTGCGGCCAGGTGCTGGAGGCAGTTGCCCTCTTGCCGGTCGTCAGCGACGGCGGCGACGGTGGCGGCGGGTTGCGGATCATTTGCCCGACCTTCCGCAGCGTCTCCACGTCGATCTTACGGAGCCGGCCCTTGTAGTCCGGGCCCACGTCCAACGAAAAGATGTTGGCGTACTTCACGGCCCCTAGATAGTCCTTGTAGAGCTTCTGTGCAGAAAGGCAGAGGTTGTCATGCTGCGACAAGGAGTAGAACCACATCGCACCGCCGTTGTGGGGCGGGAGGATGGGATACGTGAACTCCGCCAACAGGTACGATCGGCTCGAAGCGTTCTGCATGTACGGACCTGCTCCGCGGGGATCGTTGAGCGGCCCCGGTCGCCCCATCTCACCCAGCCGAATGTCCGCCCCTTCCTGGTCGCCATGATTGAAACCAACAAAACACCCCGGTTGGAACGACTTGCACCAGGCGACCGTGTCCTTGTGGCTCAGCCCGCCCTCGCCGACCGCGTGATCGAACCAGATGTACTCGATCGGCCCGTATGCGGTCAGCAACTCCTTGAGCTGGGCCTTCTTCATTTCCGGGTTGCTGCCGCCCCCGCCCCCCTGGCCGTCCACGGCCCCGGGCCAGTTCCAATCGCCCTCGGAAAAATACAGGGCCAGCTTGATGCCGTGCTTGTCGCAGGATTTCCTCAGTTCCGCCAGCACGTCGCGGCCCAAGGGAGCTTTGGTCACCTTGCGGTCCGTGGTCTTGGTGTCCCAGAGGCAGAAACCGTCGTGGTGCTTGGTGAGGAAGAGGATGTAGCCCATGCCGGCTTCCTTGGCCGTGCGGGCCCACTGGTCGGTATCACACTCCTTGGCCCGGAAGAAGCTCACGTCCTTAACCCCCGGAGTCCATTCGCGGCCGGAAAAGGTGCTCAACGACCAGCAGATGAACATTCCCCACTTCAGATTCGCCAGCTCGTCCCGCCGTTTTTGCATGTTGACGGGCTCCGCGGCATGGAGCAGCGTGGCGGCAATGACCATTCCCGCTACCAACACTGTAACGGATCGTCTCATGGGAGTTTCCCTCCATCAGGATTGAGCCCAACGTCACCGGAGCACGACGCACCCTATTCTCACTGCCTGGCAAGCCGCTCGCAATGCCCAGCTCGATCGCTATAGACCGCCGCCATTCTAATCCGCAAGCCGACGAAATCCCACTCCGAGAATGGAAGGGCCCTTGAGACCGCGATATACTGACCCCTGCCTTATGCCGCCAACGGCATCTCGCGGGTTGCAGCGGGGGGCCCTCGAACTGCACGCCGATGAAAGGGAACACGTAATGGGGAGAATGTGGGTTGGGCTGGTGGTGTGTGCGTTAGCTTGCATTCCCGTGGCCAGAACATGGGCAGGCGACGAGTCGCTGCCGCTGAGGCCGGCGAAAATGGACTACAGCAGCTTCGAGGCCGAGCAACTCCAGCGGTTCGCCTGGCTGGGCCGTCATGTTGCCTTTCTTACCGTCCGAGAAGACCTGCGGGGCGGGATGCGGCAACTTGGGGGCCACGGGAATCGAGCTGATGCCTGAATACTTCCGGGAACTCTACGACGGCGTCGCCAAACACAACGAGTACGACCAGGCGTTGCCCTACGAGTTCGGCCGCAACTTCTGGTTCTATTCGCCGCAACTGGCCTACAAGGAGGGAGCGGACGCCGGTTCGGTCGTCACCGGTTACGCGGTCTTCATGCGGTTCCCGGCCCTCGATGCCGCTGGTGTGAAGCTCGGGCCGTTTCGCGGTCGCAGCGGCGTGGAGTTCCGCCGGGAGGTAGAAGGGCTTGTGGACCGGTACGTCGCCGACCGGTCGCTCACCTGGGAGAACACGCTCCGGCGTGGTGCGGCCCCGCCGAACCCCATGGATCTGAACGGCACCGACCTGTTCGCCTCCTTTTGCTTCCGGTTGTGCCGCGATCATGGCGGTTTGTCTTGCTCGCCGAAGCCCACGCTGCTGCCCGTGCCAGCGTGGCGACGGCGAACCAGAAGCCCATCAAGTAATCGCACGACTGATCCCCGACTCACATGGGGTACCCTGAATCGGTAGTTGCAACCGTGACCCGACCTACGGCAGCGGAAAGCCGGATGCTTCACTTGCAGCAGACGCCGATCGAGTCGCGGAATCGGTACTTAGTTACCATGTGGCAAGCGTTTGCAGGGGCCGTTTGTATGGGGTCCTCGTGAGCATCGTCCCCTATGTGCTGGAGAGTAAGTGCCCGATTTTGATAGCCTTGCTCATAGCGTCCATCGCCTGCCTCTGCTCTTCGGGGAACAGGTGCCGATACCTTCGCGTCACCTCCTCGGTTTGGTGCCCGAGCCAGCGGTCGATGATCGACTGATGCACGCCTTTGCGAGCCAGGTTGCTTGCAAACGAGTGGCGGAGAGTATGGAAGCCCCGGACGACTTTCCACTTACTGTTGTCCAGCGTTTGCTCGAAATGGCTACGGGCTTGGCTGAGCGTTAGCGGCTGGGGCGTCTCGGCCTTGCACTTGGAGCGAATCATCCCGGGCGGGACGGAGATCGTGTAGCGGCCCCCAGGGTGCTGGTTCAGCCACTCGGCCATGATCTCCTTGAGCCATCGGCGTTTCACGGAGCAACGCCTACCAACAAGTGGACCATATTTGGACCATCATGGCAAGTAACTCCTTGAAGCGCAACGAAAAAGGGCTTACGGATGTTTCCGCAAGCCCTTATTTCGCAACAACTTACAATGTGCCGAAGACAGGACTTGAACCTGCACCCCCGTTACAGGGACTAGGTCCTGAACCTAGCGGAAGCGATTGGGCCTGGATGGCAGTTGCGTGGCAACTGCATGTAACCCTCTGGAATCACGGTCCTTAGGTGGAAATCGCGTGGCATCAGCACTACAATCACAGGGAGCCTACATGTCCCGTTCTGCCACTACTCTGCTACTAGGATACGGACGATGGCTTGGATACAGAAAGACCGATCCGACGCGTACCACGTGTGTTTCCGCCTGGGAAATAGGAAGTTCAAGCGGTCGCTGAAGACGGACAGCGAAGACCAGGCGGAGAGTGCCCGGCGGCGGATCGAGGAGAACATTCGTCTCGTCGAGCGGGGGATTCTCACGATCCCAGCCGGGGCCGACGTGCCGGATTTCCTCCTCTCGGACGGGAAGGTTACGAAGCCGATCGAGATCCCTCAATCCCTGACGCTCAAGGACCTCATCGACCGCTACGAGAAGGCCGTCTCGGGCGGCGCCGTCGAGGCGAGCACCCTCTACACGATCCGGATTCACACGAAGCACCTGAAGCGGATTCTCGGCGAGGACCTGGACGTCCGGGCCCTGACCCGCGACGGCCTGCAGGACTACATCAATCGCCGGCGGACGCAGAAGAACAACCGGGGCACGGCGATCAGCCCGGTCACGATCCGCAAGGAACTTACCACCCTGAGCGGGGTCTGGACCTGGGCGACGGCAGCGGGGTTCGTCGGGCCGTTCCCGAACAAGGGCCTGAAGTATCCGAAGGGGTCGGAGAAGCCGCCGTTCCAGACCTGGGAGGAAATCGAGAAGCAAATCGAGCGGGGAAAACTCACGGAGAAGGAACAGGACATTCTCTGGGAGTGCCTGTTTCTGAACCTCAAGGAAACGGAGGAACTGCTGAAGCACGTGAAGGAGAAAGGGCAGCAACCCTTCCTCTACCCGATGGTCGTCATGGCCGCCCACACGGGCGCCCGGCGTTCCGAGTTGATCCGGTCCCGTCTGGCCGACTTCGATGACGAGTCCGTCGTCATCCGGGAGCGAAAGCGGTCGAAGACGCAGCACACGGTCCGCCGCGTGTCGCTCTCGCCGGTCCTGAAGGATGTCATGCGGGAATGGTTCAAGGTCCATCCGGGCGGTCCGTATACGTTCGCCATGCCCAAAGTTGCCCACTCCAAGGCGAAGCGCACGTCGGCGCAGCCGATCACCAGAGACGAGGCGCATGATTATCTGAAGCGGGTCCTGGCGAATTCCAAGTGGGACAAGCTGCGGGGCTGGCACGTGCTGAGGCACAGTTTCATCTCGAACTGCGCCCAGAAGGGGATCGACCAACGGATCATCGACTCGTTCGTGGGGCATACTACGGAAGAAATGCGGAAGCGGTACACGCACTTGTTCCCCTCAGCCCGGAAGGCCGCTATCGAGGCAGTGTTTGGGGCAGCAGCCCCTTCGACTTGATGCGCATCAATTCCTCGTGGGAGATCATCCACTCCTTCGCGGTCCCGCGTCCGCAGGTGCGTTTCTCCGCTCGGACCCTTCCCAGGCGGCACCACTCCCGGACGCTGTAGGCCGATTTCCCGAGAATCTCGGCGGCCGTGGCGGTGTCGTACCATTCCTGTACCTGGCGTTGCCCGATGAGGGCGGCCAGTTGTGTTTCGATGCGTTCCAATCGTTCGATGATCTCTTGCATGGTTGCACCTTAGAAAAGGGCATCCGTGCCCCATGCGATCCTCCTTCCGTTCAGGGCTCTTCTCTGCAGGTCGTCTTGCGGTTGCTCTGCGTCACCTGACTCAACTCCTTCATGGCGGCCAGATACACAACCTCAGCTTCCCTGAACTCTTGATGGGCCTTCTGCACCTCGGGGCGATCCTCGTCCCCGAAGAACTGCTCCATCACCTTGATGTAGGCCCGAAACGTCCTGATCTTCGTGCGGCTGGCTTTGTTCGCCGCGTTGAGTGCCTTCGCTTCTACGTTCATTGCGTCTCTCCTGTGGGTTAGAGCTTGAAAACGTCGTCGATCTTATGTTTCAGTTCACGTTCGCTCCACGGATACGGCGTTACGCCGTCTTCGCGAAAGCAGTTCGTCTTATTCCAGTCGAGCAACACGGCGAAAACCTCCGTAGGAGACAGGCCGAGTGCTTTCATCCAGCACACAAATCGGAAGAGCGTCTTACTCGGTTCGTTCCTGTAAATGCACTTCACCTTCACGCCGTATGCCTTTGCACGGATGATTCGGCGAAAGGAATCCATCTCGATTGCGGCCTTCTTCGGTTCCTCGTGCTTCTCCGGAAAGAGGTGCTCGGGGAACGGAGGGAGGTCGAGCGTCTTCAGCGCATAAATCCATCGGTAATGCCAGTCGTCTATAACCGTGTCCGGTATCACGATATGGCCATTCCCCTTCACATCTCCGTGTTCGAATCTCCGTGTTCGCGTGTGCCCACCGAAAAGCACATGAATTCCACGTTTTGTCTCCGACGCGCATTGTAGGATTCCCTCCTTACAGTGAGCGGCCCACCACAAGCGGGCTTGGTCCTTGTCGTCAATACCCCAAGCAGAAAGATTGCTCTCGTAGAGCCGGAGGCCGAGGCCGAAACCTCGTTCCCGCAAGCGTTTGATTTCGCTCGGATCATCGGTCTGTATGTCCTCGACTCTCCGGCCTTCAAGGGGTCGTTTTTCGCCCGGCATGAGCGGGACGATGACGGTACCTTTTGGAAGTTCGATCACGTTACACATGATATGCCCGATGAAGTCGCTTAGCTTCAAACACCGCAGGACACTTCCGGTGCGTCCGAATCGAGACACTGGTTTGAACCTGAGACAGGATGTTTCTCCTGAAACGTGGAATAAGGTTTTGGGGAATGTCAGGGCATTCCCCACCTCGCCGCTACCATCCGAACACAAGCCTGCTCAAGAGAGATCGTTGTTTGACGAACTCCCCCTCCATTACGCTTGAAATGAAACAACCGGGTTCTTCGCGCATTGCCTGGACTGCCTTGTGGTAGGCTTCTGTGCGATTGTCCGCTTGCACCTTGAAACAGTAGGTGAGCTTGATTGTGTAGATCATGATTGTGGGAGGAAAACGTATAAAACCTCCGAACCGGAGGTGCCGCCACGCACCGCCTGCAACACTTCATGCCCCTGAGCATGATGTGAGGAATGACAGTGCATGGGTTATGGCCGAACTCAAAAGTATTTGTTCAGAAACGGCCCACTCTGAATACGGATGAAGAAGTACATATATCCGAGCGTTATGGCGCCTAGGGATGTTGCGCCCATACTCTGCTGCTCCCCATTCCAGTAGCACAGAAAGGTTGCGCCGTAGAGCACGATGCCTGTCACGCACGCGAATATCTCAAGATGCGTCAGGCGTTTTTCCAGGTCTTCCTGGTAGTCATTGCTTTCTGGCATTGGCACTCTCCTATGAGTCGGGGCGGGTGGAACAATCCAAGTCCCATTGCCGCCAGTGGTTAGGTGGTCGAACCCTCGTGGAACGATCCATACTGTTTCAACACTTCTTCCAGTGCGTAGACCTTGTTTTTCCAGTTTGTCGCCTGCCCTTTCTTCAGGGCCTCGGCCAGGGTAGTACAGAGGAGCCAGCCTTCGAGAAGGCTGCCGTGTTCCCGGAGGGTCTCCACGCGATTCTCACTCGTCGTCACGGCGACGACGGGGCGTTCCGCGTCCACGTAGCGCACGCATTTGGCCTCCATGCGGTTTCCGTCCATCGTGCCGAGATCGACTTCGATACACAGTTGGCCGATTTCCGCATCGGGCAGGAGGCGTTGATCCACTTCAGGACCAACGCGAAACGGCATCCCGAAGGCATCGAGCAACCGGGTAACAGTCAGGTTGTGTTCGATGTTGTCTCCTTTGTCTTTCCGATTGAGTAAGACGTCTCTGCGGTCTGCCGTTCGCAGCGCGCGTTCGCCCGACGACGAATGCCCTGTTCTGTTCCCGCAACTCGGCGAGGTAGCGATAGAGCATCTTCTTGGACGGAGCGAGATCCAGGAGCATATTCGCAGTCCGGTGCGTTCTCAGGCGGTAGGGGATTTCTTCGCGGGCACCCATTTGTCACTTCCTTCCGGAACAAAGAAACATGGCTTCCGGCAGCATTCGTCGATGAATTTGCGGGTCTGGTACTCTCCCCAGTGGGGGCGCCCGTCGAATGGATCGGGAAAGTCGTGGATGCGGCACTGCATCGTCGGCTGGTTTCCGATGGCAATGAGGACTTCCTGCCTATCGAGCTGCGTCAGTCTCCACTTGAAATAGGCTCTCGTTATCTCCGGAGGGATCAACAGACCGTTCGGAAGCCACAGGACTTCGTTCCTTGGGAAGAGCATGTGCCTGAACGCGACCGACGCCTGTTCACTTGTCCCGCCGCCCATTTGCTGGGAGAACAAACGGGCAAGCGAATGCACCCAGTTCGCGCCTTCGTTGAACGTGAGACCGGAGGAAAGCGCGAGCGCGTGGTGTGTCCCTTGGGTGGCAACGCGACTCGTTTGGTCATTGAAAGAATTCGTGTCCGACGCGAGTCGCGGGGACTTCCCGGGTTCGTGACTGAACATGTTCGCACGCACCGTGCCCGAAGCGAGCCCGTCCGCGAGACTTGCCGCGGTTCCATCGGTTTCCGTGTTGCCCGCGTTGATCCCAGCCTGGCGGTTTCCCCCCAACGCATCGGTTTCACTTACACTTGCGGAACTGCCCCATCGCCGTTGTTTGCCCCGCGAGATCGAATGCTCGGGAATCACGCGAAGTTCTGGCGCCAGCGGAATGACGCTCGGCTTCATGTTTGGCGTGAAGTCGAACATGCGCGTTGCGAAGACGTCCACGATTTCATCCGGCGCATTCTTCTGCTGAAAACTGATGATGACTCCTGGCTGAGACAGGGCCTTCTCGCGGACATCTGCAAAACGGTTCTTCAACCCGGAAATGCTCTGGACGGAGAAGAACCCACGGCAATTTCTTTTGCGAGCTTGATTCAGAAACCTGTTGAAATCCTCCCGGAGAATGGCCTCGGCCTCTTCCAAGAAAAGGTAACGCCTTACCTTGAGCGTCCAGCAGGCAAGAAGGGTCAAGTGCAGAATGATCGACACGATCACCCTCGCCTGTTCTTCCGCCATCGTATCGAGACTAGCCAGAAACACCGCCTTTCTGCGGACCACTTGGAGAAAGTCGATTGGCTGTCCGTTCGGGTTGAAGGTTTGCCGAAGAAGGGGGGAATCGCCGGCAAACAGGGCGACAACAATATTCATGGTCGATTCGATCAGTGACTCCCGACGGCTGAGCGACATGGTGTGGATCTTCCACAGATCCTTGGCTATGTATTTCGGCAGGAATTCGCGGACGTGAATGTACATCCTTTCCCACGCCTTGCTTCCAAAATCCAGGGCATCGAGCAGGTGGCTCATGCCATAGTGCCTCCCGTCCGCGTCGTTGACCCCGACCATGTAGAGAACTGCACAGAGCACGCGTGACCGTCTTAGTTGATCTCGATAATCATCCACACCTTGCGCCATGCCGATGCAGCGTGCGATTTCCCATACGATTATGGAAAGCCAGAAGTCGTAGGCTTTGCCAGTGAGTGTCGAGTAGAAGGGATCGATGGTCATTGCCTGTTCTTCCGTCGGTTTGTAGTAGTAGATTTCGTACTGGCGGAGTGGCGACAAGCGGTCACGGTTCTCCGTCAAATGGCCCATTTGATCGTCCGTCGTCTGGCTGTCGAGGTCGATCTCCGTCACGCCTTCGCCCTGGAGAATCAACTGATGCGCCATGAGCCCCGCAGTCCTCGATTTGCCCATTCCCGTTGGTCCCACAAGAAGGCAGTGCGCGGCGAGCGTCTGTTCGTCGAGAATCAGCGGCTTTCCGTTGACCAGGCCGAGATTGACCGTGACGGGCGAGGTATTGTTCTTGTTCCCGGATAACGGAATCGGGAACACCGTTCCTGCGAGCTTCATCGAGTTCCTCCTGTGCTTGCTTTTGGTGTGTGAGGAGCAGTTTCGGCCCCTCGCGAACAATATTGATTTCCTGTTCAATTTCCACTTTTGCTGAGTAGAAAAATCGAATGAGCCATGGAAGGATGGCCGTAAAGCCGATGACCAGGCCGAAGACGGCGGCGATGAGAATGAAGATGTCGAAGAAGACGAAGGTCGCTCCGGCGATGAAGACGAACGTCCAGAAGGCAGATTTCGTCGCCAGCTCTTCGTCGTTGCGTGCAATGAGTTGATAGGCTTGCCCTGCGCCGAGACCCCCGATGGCAAGGGAGATTACGAGTCGCGCAATAGCCAGTAGATCATGTTCAGTCATGTTTTTACCTCGAATTCCACGTCGATGACGTCTCCATCGCAAGATGGGCGTTTGACGACGTGACGGCGGAGTAAGGAGCATAGGGCGAAGATGGCGAGGGCAATGGCCATGGCAGCCGTGCCATGGTCGGGGTAGACCCAAGCGAGCGTGCCCGCCATGACGCCGATCCACCAGCGTAGCGACAGCCCGTAGGCGCCGGCGAAACAACCGAAGGCCACTACCAATCGGATGATGGACGCCTCAGATATGGCGCCCGTGGTTTGGGAGGTGCAGCCCGAGAGCGTCAAAGCGACGAACGCAATAACGAGAGCAGGTAATTGGGGTCTGTGTCTGGGGCGTCTGTTCATCTTTTGCCCATTCCTTGTTGTTGGGGTGCCGGCTTGAGTAACCGAGGGAGCGGGGTCAAAAGGAGGAAAGTGCGGGTGACGGATTCCATCTCAGGCAGTGCGGTGTTACGGACTTATAGGGCCTCTTAATCGACGCGGACGAAAATGTTGTGGCAGTGGAGGCACTGGGCATGGAAGTGCGAGACGGCCACACGCACGTTTGTGCAACCACACGTCCATTTCTTGTAGGCAGACTTGCTGACCGTTTTTGGCTTCGGTTCATGTTTGGGAACGACGGGAAACTCCACTTTGTGTTGTGTCAGGAGTTGAAAGAAGAGTCCGTCCGGGTCGTAGCCGACGTGCTGGCCACGGTGATCGCAGAAGATCCCGAAGCTGGCCATTTTGTCGCGAAATGCCACGTTGTGATGGGACCAGGCACTCGCTGTGCCGTGGATAGACTGCCACGCGTGCGTCATCTCGTGCAGAAGCGTTTCGAGGACTTGCCAGAACCCATCACGCTCCAGGTGGACCTTGTTCAGCGTAATGCTGTTCGTCAGGCCCATGCCGTCGTGGCCAATCCGATAATAGCCGCAAACGTTCGGCTGGTCGGTTTCGATACGTAGTGCAATGTTGGGAATGTCCAGTGTGCAATGGACGTTGAAGATTTCCGCAAAACGATGCAACTGTTGAAAGAGCGTCTGGTACGCCCAGGGCTCGGTAGTCTGGTGCTCGGCGAGCGACCGATATACCTGATCCATAAATACCTCCAAGCGCATTGCGAGCGTCACCGTGGTTGCGGCCAGTTCTTTGTGGGGGGAAGCCTATTGCCCCAGAGTCAGGCAGGCCATAAAGAAAGCCCGCCTGGTGCTCCAGGGGGCTGACAGAGTTCTTGCGCAGTGGTCGCGGGCGCGTTACGGTGCGCCGCGTCTGCGAAGGTTGGCTCTACCAGCCTTCGTGACACCGGGGCCATGCGGTGGAACGCATGGCCCCACACTTTCGTGTGAGTTCCCGGTGCCGTCTGTGACTTCTGACCATGCCGCGCCCCGAACGGTGGGGCGCATTGATGGCCGACGCCGCGTTAGGTCGTACTTGTTGTACGCTGTCTTCGGCGTTTGTCAGAGAATATGTGGTTCGGGGAGTCCGGAATCCTGACAAGAATCCTCGCGAAAAAAAGATTTACGTCAGATGAGATTTGCGAGGTGTTAGGGATTTAGGAGGATGCGGAGGCTTTCGGGCCATGGTTGCTGCTTGAGCACACGTAGGCCCCGGTCTCGCTGCGATGCATCGAGAAAGGCGGCTGAGACAACGGAATACTCACGGTAGAGAGCAACCGCATCTTCTGGTGGAGCGAAGAGGCAGTATTCGCGGATGGCGGAGACGTATCGCGAAGCCGAGAGGTCTGCGTTGCCATGGATTAAGCAGAGAAGCCCAAAGAACCACGCCTGTAGGCAACACGTCAGTGGTTCATTGAATTGAGCGTCGAGGAGAGAGAGTGTGTGTGATTTGATGCGGGGCCAATAACTGTCGCGCCGCGCTGTGTTCAGGGGTTCTGACGGCCAGGAAAATACGGGAATGATGGATGGGCTTGGAGCGAGGTAGTACAAACGAAGAAGATCGCAAGCAATGTGACATTTTATGTGCAGTTTCTGGCTGTTCTTACGATACAGCGTCAACCATTCTTCCTCTGCGTCGAGACTCCGCGTCTCCTCGTAGCGGCTCATCAACGATTGATCGACCTCTTGGCGCACCTGGCGCCATGTCATGCGTATGCGCGAGGCCCTCTGATTTGCTGCATCGGGTTCTATGCCAAACTCCTTTGCAGCGTTCGCCGGAGAGAATTCCTGAATCTGTATGAAGTATTCGAAGAACTCTCGGAGACTGCCGGTGAGGCGTTTCCGTACAATTCCGTACAGTCGTTCCCATACCTCGGGAACCGGCTTCTCGACCATCAGCGAATTCGGTCGAGGTTCCTCAAGGTATCGTTGCCAGTGCGCACGGGACCGGGTGCGGTTGCGAATCTCGCTATTCACGACGTTTGACGCGATCCCTCGGAGAACCTGTTGGGACGTGGTCTGGATCTTGTCCTGCTGCTGGAGTTCATGAAGCTGCAAACCTACTTGGTTCACCATGTCGTCGATGTCCGAGGGGTTCCATTCGTACCAGCGCCGGAGCGCCTTAAGGACGGCCTGATAGCAGGGTCCGAGCCACGGATCGTGCAAAAATGGAAACAGTTCTTCGGGAAGACGGGGTTTCATGAAGCGACCTCACGCGGATTCTACTTTACGACCTTTTTCGGGCAGCATCCAGCCTGCGCCCCTCTCTGGAGGGAGGCGTGGAGAGAAAAATTTCCCGAAGGTCCGCAGAGTAAGTGGTTTGAGAGAGGCGGAATCCTGACAAGAATTTTTGAATAATGCGGATTTTCGCCAGAGCACCCCCTGATGTGGGTGGAGTCTACAAGGGATTAGGGAGAGGCGGCCCAAGCGTGTTGCCATGCTGAAAACTGGGCCTTTCCTCGTAGGAAAGGCCCTTGCTGCTCTTTCGATGGTAGTTAGAACGGTTCGCCGGCCTGCATCTCTTTGATGCGACGGAAGACTTCTCCGAGGCCGTACGCCAGGACCAGAAGGTTCGTGGGCCAGTACGTATTGGTGTTCTCGTAACCACCGTCCGGCTTGCGGTACGACCGCTGGCAGGTGACGTGGTAGACGACCTTGTCGCCGTTGTCGGTCGAGATGGTCTTCTGCCACACACTGATCTCCAAACGCCCGGAACCAGTCCCGTGTGACCAGGTGTACACGGGCGGCTTCTTGTCGGTCTGCGGTTCCGCGGCAGACGACGGGGATTGCTCGGGCTGCGCTTGGGCGCGGCCGGTTGGACAGCCTGGGGCTGCCGGGGCTGGGTTCGTGTGCTGGAAGCCACGATTCTTCTCCTTATGCTACGAGGGATAGCAGGGAAGCGGCCTTTGCGTCGGCCTCGGTGCGGTCGCCAGCGTACTGGCTTTTTTGAGTGAGACGCGTTAAGGCGTCCACGACCGACCAGACCGTCAAGCGGCCTTTCTCCTGCGCGAGTTGAATGGCTTCCTGTGCCACGCTACGCGGGATTCCGTTCTTGGAAACAGTCTTGAAGGCTTCCTCGGCGTCGGCGCCGAGCGTCGCCTCCATGGCTTTCTGCACGACGGCCGCGAAGCCGTCTTTGCGTTCGTCACGTTTGCGGACGATCACGTCGATCATTGACCGGATGGTCGAGAGACCATCCTGGATCTTCGACGTGTGCTTCGTCGAGAACTCGCACACGTCGATGGCATCCCAGACCAGGTGGTTGCCGCACACCTGTTGGAACCAGAACGTCTGGATACCGAGGGACCGGCGCCCAACTTCGGAATTCCACACGAAGAAGCCGGGGGCGTATGCCTCTTCTCCGATCTCCACCCAACCCATCGGATCGATGAGGAAGGCGAAGAAATCCTGCTCGCCGGCGTAGAGGCCGGTACCGCCATTCATGGCGTTCTGGGGCGGTTGGAAGTCCGTCGCGAATTCGCGGAGCATCATCACGAGGTCGGCGTTGAAGAGCCGCGTGTAGGTGCTGCCGTGGAGCGAACGGACACGTTGGTCTTCGGTGAAGACCTGGAAAGGCTTCGTGCCCCGGGGGAGCGTCTCTGCCAGCGCGAGGCTGGCGGTTGCGGGTGTCAGACGGTTTACCGTGTCCTTGTTGATCTCTGCCAGACGGCAGAGCTGACTGAAGGACCAGTCATTCATGGAGAATGCACCGTCGCCAAGGGTCATGGTGAGGATATCCTCCCGGACCTTGGCCGACACGTCGCAGGGAGCGACCCATCGATCCATCGATTGGGTCTTCTGCTGGTAGCAGTGCTCCCAGAGAGACTGTAACGTCTCGAACGCCTCGTCGGGCGTTCGTCGGAAAAGCTCGTTGTGAGCCTTCGTCAGGTTCATGACAGAATCTCCTGTGGGGAAAACGGGGATGTGAAGGAGCAGCAAATTTCCACGGTAGGAGAGGGAGGGAAGCCGCGCAACAAGTTGGAATGGGTGTGCTGGCGACTGTTTCGGGAAGCTGCAAGATGGCTTAGCACGTGCTCCTCCGATGCCCGACCATTATGACGGCGAAGCGGCACATCCAGGCGAGAATGCGCGACTTTACAGGCCCACAACTTGACAGACGAGGCCGTTCATATTGAAGAGGTTGCGTGGGACCTTCCGTCAAGGTAGGGTGAGACCCTTTACTCTCTTATGCCACACGGCGTCCAATCACAGGAACGGATCGTCGATGCCCTATCGGGCTTCGGGTTCTCTGAAAGCCAAGCCAGCGTGTATGCGGTGCTCCTGCGACTCGGACGCTGTTCGGTTCGCGACTTGGCCAGTGCAACGGGTTTCAGCCGGATCACCATTCAGGGCATTCTGGACAAGTTCGAAGGCGACCACATCGTCTGCGGTGTGTACGAGGGAAAAAGAAACGCATGTACTCACCAGCGAACATCCGCGGCCTGAAGTCTCTCCTGGATGGGCAGATTGATAAGCTCGAACAGCAGAGAGACGCTATTGCCAGCCTCTTTGCCGAGGCGACGGAGGCAGACCGGAAGGCTCCGCGCGGCTTTGGAGTCCATGCACTGCGCGGGTCAGAGGGATGGAGTTTCTGCGGGACGATATTCTTCAGTGCAATGCAGACATTTCCATATTCGGCGATGTCTCCGCGCTGTCCGCTCACGACTACGCAAACCTTTCACGGGTGTACTTTCCAGCGGTCTTGCAGGCACACATCCCGATGCGATTTCTCTTGCTCGATACGGTGCATGCGCGGCGCTTCCTGCAAGCACTGACGCGGTTGGGGGTAAGAGCGAGTATGAGGAGAACGAAATTCGTCGCCCCCCGCAATACACGCCTTACCGTGGCCTACGCTGTCTACGCCGATCGTGTTGTCCTCTGCAATCAAAAGACGCTCTCGGTGGCTCTCATACGGGACGGGTGCATCAGCGACGGATTTCGCTTGCTCTTCTCGAAAATGTGGAAGACGAAACGGAGCTCGTTCCTATAGTTGTGGCAGGGAAGAGACGGAGGCTGTGAAGGATATCGGCGCGGGCGGACGGAGTGAATGTAACTCTCTGACATACATCAACCCTTTTTGTTTTACAAACTGCACTCGAAGAGGAAAAATGAGGCCATGAGCACGTTGACTCAGCAGTCGGAGCTTTGCAGCCGCGTGAAACGAATGCGGCAGGACAGGAAAATAACGCAGGCGAATCTTGCAGAGAGAGCGGGAATCAGCTTGTACTATTTCTACAGCATCGTTTTGCTATTGGAGATTTCGGGGGTTTGAGTCATACAGGAGGGATGTGTGATCGAACTGGCCAGTTCGGCGTTTCATGGAAGTCTTCAGGAGGACTTTATCATGGACACGATCGGACTGCGCAGCGGCGGAGTGGTTGGTAAATCTTCACGGGCGCTTCGCCCCATTGTTTGGACGACGCGAGTGCCAAGAGCATTCCCTGGGGTATCTCCGGGGACTGCTTCTGGCGGAGGATCGCAAGAGTGTCGAGCCGATGGCGATGGTGTTCGGCGGAGCCGCACCAGATCGGCCGGAGATCCACCAGCGCGTCGCCTTGGCATGGCAACGGTTTCTCACGGTCTCTCCTTGGGAGGCTCAGGCGGTGCAGCAAGAAATCCAAGCGGTGTTTAACGAAGAGTTCGTGCCCACGGCCACTGAGTCGCCCATCGGCACGGTAGGGGTGATCGACGGCTCGGGCTTCGTCAAGCACGGCACGGAGAGCGTCGGGGTACAGCGCCAATGGTGCGGACGGGTGGGCAAGAAGGAGAACTGCCAAGTAGGTGTCTTTCTCCTCGGTGTGACTCCTGCGGGCAGCATCCTCCTGGACCACCAACTGTATCTGCCGGAGACGTGGGCCACCGACGCCGTGCGCCGCAAGAAGACGCGCGTTCCGTCGGAGATCACCTTCCAGACAAAGCCGCAGATCGCAGCGGCCCTGTTGGCTCGAAGTTCTGTGCATTTCGACTGGGTCACTGCCGATGAGGAGTTTGGACGCGACGGTGATTTTCTCGACGCCCTGGAAAGGAGCCACCAGCGCTACTTGGTCGAGGTGCCTGCGAACACCACCGTATGGACTGAGCAACCGTTGCGGCAGACGCCGGACGAACTGGTCTGGCAAGTGAGTCAACTGGTCGCGACGATCCCTGCAAAGGATTGGCGAGTCCTTCAGCTTCGTGAGGGAGCCAAGGGGCCGCTGATGTTCGAGTTTGCTCGGTTGCGAGTGTGGTCGGTGCGTCATCGCCATGTCGGTCCACAGGGGTGGTTGCTGATTCGTCGCTCGCTGGAGCCGGTGCCGGAGGTGAAATACTACTTCTCCCATGCCGAAACCAACGTGCCCTTGAAAACGATGGCGTTGGTGACGGGATCGCGGTGGCGTGTGGAAGAGTTCCTGGAGGACGCCAAGGGACAATTGGGGATGGGGCACTACGAGGCACGCTCGTGGACGAGTTGGCATCACCACATGAGTTTGGTGGCGTTGGCGCATCTGTACGTGGTGCAGACGCGTCGCAACGTCCGTAGCCAGGTTCCCGATTTGACGGTGGACATGGCCATGCGATTGCTCCGAGCGGCCCTGCCGCGTCCGCAGTTGACACTGGAGGATGCCGGAGAGCTGATCGACTATTACCGCGACCGTAACGAGCAGGCCACAAACTCCCATCGCAAGACCTGGCTGGCAAGGCATCCAAACGTCGTTGCAAAAAAGTGATGCTGTAGAACTATCTCCAACTCCTGGAGGGAGCCGGAAGCACGAACCCGTCACTGAAGGTTCTCCGCAGGTTGGCGAAGGCGTTCGACATGGAAGTGTGGGAGTTCCTGAAGTTCTGAGGAGTGGATATCCATGAAGGCGCGGTATACTCAGGGCATGATTCTAAAGGATCGAAGGCATTTCGACCGGTACGAGGTGCATGGCAATGTCGAAGCGGAGTACATGGATGCCGCCGAGACGGTACTCGTGAACAAGCCGGGGATCACGACAATACGGGAGCTGTACATTCGAGAGGAGGAGGGGCTGTCGAGGGCGTATGGGGAATTGCTGGCCGAGGTTCGGACAGACACCATCTTGAGCTGCGCACTCCTACGACACATCCACCAGTCGATATTTGGCGATCTCTATGACTGGGCGGGAAGATGGCGCACCGTTCGGATTAGCAAGCCCGGGGTGACGTGGCCGCCGCCGGACTTTCTGGACAGCGCGATGCAGGAGTTTGAGAGGATGATTTTGCAGAAGTATCCCGCCCGTATCCTGTCAACGGATGTTGATTTCTGCGAAGCGGTAGGGCACATTCAAGGTGAGTTCCTGGCTATTCATCCGTTTCGTGAGGGCAACGCGCGGACGATCAAGCTGGCCACGAATCTCTTGGCGGCTCAAACCAAGCGGCCCCTTCTGGTGTACGACGAACGTAAAGAAGGCAGACGTCGATACATTGCCGCTGCCAATGCGGCGATACTTCGGGACTTCGGCCCGTTAACGGAGATTATTTCAACGGGGCTGCGTGCCGCCGTTCAGCAACCTTGAGATTCCGAAGACAACGTGCGCGTATCGTAGGATTCAATCGGGGCAGTCCTTCGATGACGCTGTCGCGCTCAACAACGTCAAGGATGCGTGCATGACGTTCGCTGGGGTTCCTCAGCGAGGGGCAATAGTCGCGGAGCCGCTGGCCCTTTCCGAATTGCATAGTGCCAGTATATCACAATCGACGGTGCCGGTCAGGTGGCAATAGTCACGTTCATATGGTTATGCGTTCAATCTCATCCAGATTGATGGCGTCACTCGTGCGGTCGTAGAGCTTTGTGGTGCCGGGGGAGGAATGTGCGGCGATCCGCTGGGCATGTTCCAGCGTACCGCCGTTGAGAAGGTAGGCGGTGATGCCGGTTGCCCGAAATGTGTGACACGAGATATCTGGGGAGAGCCGGGCTTTGCGCGATCGTCGCTTGATCATGGCGAGCACCTCCAGACGGTGTAGCCGGCGATCGCTGAGTGTGCGTTTGCGGCTGAGAGTACGGAAGAGGGGACTGCCCCGCTGGTCGGCGATGCCGGCGGCGGCGATGTAGGAGTCGAGGTATTCCTCGGCTTTGTGGTGCGCCGGAACCTCGTGGCGCTTGCCGCCCTTCTCGTGGAGCCGAAACCAGAATCGCTTGCCCTGTTGGTAGTAGTCCTCGATGTTCATGGCGACCACCGCTCCCACCCTCGCGAAGCTGTAGACCATGACGCCAATCAGCGCCCGGTCGCGCATGTCGGCGATGGTGAGTGGCACGATGGAATCGAAGAGTTCATGGGCCTCCTCTGGTGTGAGGACGGGAGTCTTCCCTTTGGTGACGACGTGCTTCGGACCGCGGACCGCGGCGGCGGGGTTCATCTTGATCACCTGCCCCACCACGAGATAGTCGAAGAGCCCGCGAATCGCCGCAAGATGCTGCTTCACGCTCGGCACATCAAGCGACTGGCCCATCTCCTCTATATACGCGGCCACGAGTATGGGCTCGATCTTGTCGAGAGGGATGTGGTGTCCCTCGCACCAATCGAAGAAGCGGCGCACGGCGTGGGCGTACGCGATGCGCGTGTTCCGGTTCCGAATGTTGGCCGTGAAGAACTCGATGAATCTCCGGGAGGCATTCTCACCGGCGGCGGTGATGGAGGAGGGGAGTGCCCCGAACATGCCCAGAAGTTGACCGGAGGACTGGACGATGATGTCGTGATGCTTCATCGGCGACTCCATATATAAGGAGGGGGATGGTCGGAAGCATCATAGCATAAAAGGCGTTATGCAATACATTCGGGATTTTTTCGCGGAAAATGTCACTCGGAAACAAGTCCGGAGTTCTGTGAAGGGAAAAATACGAAATCAGCACAGGTACGCATGAATTGCAAGAGGGGAACGGAGTTCGGAACGGAAAGTCTATGGGGGAAGCAGGAACATTTCGCTGTTCGCCCCCATCGTCGCTACAACCGGCAGACCCTCATCCTCGTTTGGGCTCTTTATGTGAACATTTAGCACGCGAATCTTTTGACCAGGCTGGAGATCGAATTGCAGATTCGCTGTTCGCAAGAGGGCCGGTTGCGTGCTATCCGACCCCGGGGAGGCTTCCAGTACTCCGTCCCAGCTACTGGGACCGTGTCGACCGGTAAGCGCGATCTCAACGTCGGCAAATCGAACGGTCGGCAATCCCTGATCTTCACCGTGCCGGCCGGGCCACTTCCAATACTCATCACACAGGTGTCGCACAGAGCAATAAGAACAGTTCTCCGAGTTCGGTCTGGCCTCCGGCGCATGTAGCTGAATTGCAGCGATGCCTTCCCGGTTCGAGTCCTGATTTCTTCCCCCACTGAATGGAGAGCCTCGGTACTCGGGGCCGAAACCTCAACATCGCGATCGTTATACGAAAGCACGAGTTTGTCCGCCCGCCGGCCGGAGGGATTCAGTTCATGGTCGCGGGCCCACAGAAATGCGTAGATGCGAAGTTGGAACTCGTGCGCATCCTTCATAGCCCCTGTCTTGAAGTCACGGATCTCGCAGAAGTCTTTCGAGAGCGCGAGCAAGTCAACAAAACCATGCCAAGCCAGTTCGGGCACGCGAACTTCCACCTCCACGTGGTAGCCGTCGTGAATCTGAGAGCGTGTTTGTCGCTCAGGTTGAATCGTTGTGCTGATCGGCCTGCTGACGCGCACTGCAGGGCGAATGCGAGACACTTGCCTCTGGACTCGTGACCGAAGTTCCGGTAGGTGGGTCGCAAGTCCCCGCCGTACAGTTTCGAGTACCGATTCAGCTCGCGGATTGCCTTGATATTGACGGAGGGCTCTCCCTATACACTCGCCAACTATTCCCGTGTAGCCGCCCAATTCCATCAAGGTCTCGATCGCGCTCTCGTCTCGTAGCGAGGCGCATCCACGTTCCGCAAGCGCACTCGCGATTCGCTCGATTGCGGAATGAACGACTACTCCTTCCAGTGCGGCAGACTGCGGCACACTGGGATACCCGGTGTGTTCCCATACTTCGGGATACTGAGCCGCCTTCAGCGCCCAGCGTCTCGGGCAAGCTTCCAACTCTAGCAGCGTGGAGAAGGACATCCAGCGCGGGGCCTCCGGCCACACGGAGGGCGTCACAACGCGCCAAAAAGTGCTGCTGATGCGATGTGCTGGCATCGAACGTCATCCGATCTGAGAGATAAGATCGCTGGTGGCCCGCGGCAAGTTGCGCCGTACGATCATCTCATCACACAGGATTACGGTGGCGGAGGTACCAAACTCCTTCATGGTTCTCAGGCCATCGTCGGGGGGATCGTCGGGCGTCAGTGGACTATGGAGGCCGATAACGAATTCCGATCCATCACCAAGACGCTTCACATAAATGGGTGCGGTAACGGAGCCAAGTCCAGGCAAGGTCAAGGCCCGATTGCGCTCGATGGTCAGTCCTTCAATGTCCTGGCGCCGGAGGTCCTCAAAAAGCATGTCGGTAGACGCGGTCAGGCGACCAAAATCAAGGATGGGGTAGGTCCCATGAATGAGGAATCGCAGAAGACTCGCGCCTAAGTGGCGGTCCAGAAGATCGTGCTCGAACTTGTTCTTGTAGCTGCGAAGGCATCGGTAGCAAGATCGATCACAGTTCTCGGGGCACGTCTCCAGGATCTCCAGCGCCTCCTCGAAGACGGGCAATCCGATCGCCCCTACCCGCTTGGCAAAGCCAGCCCCTCCGGGAAGGGTATCGTAAATATAGATTTCCGCCTCGCGTCCGTCACGTCCTTCGGCTGTGAGCGCCGGTCGATACTCAGCCTGAAGTTCGTTCGCTTCCAGTTCTAGCCGAGCGCATGCGGCCTTCGTGAGCGCCTCACTGATGGTGCGGAGTGCGACATCGGTCGCGAGGAGCCCTGGGATGAGCGTGAGAGGTGGGGTGACGCTGACTGAGATCAAGAGCACATCGCTGATGAAGTCTGTTCCAAGCACGAGCCCCTTGGTCGCACTACCGCCCGGGCAGGTCTCGTCTCTCGAATCAGGGAACGGCTTTCGGTGGGATGCCCCAACGATGCCCCGCGGCAGCGCCGTGGGCTCGATGAGGCCGCACTTCGTACAGTACGTGTAGCCTTCCTCCCGCGGTCCGCGGTTCGTGACGAGGAGATGTTGCCTCGTGTAATACACGCGGATCCGATCATTGAGCTTCGTCCAAATAGTTCCATCGAGCGGGGTATGCATCGTCAGCTTGGCCCGCGTGGCGTAGCTCCGCGCGGGCTGGTCGTCTGGCGAAGTCCCTTCCTCCTTGCTCACCGGGTGCGCGAACCCTGGTGGGCGCAGCCAGTACGTCGCAGGGCCGAATGTGCCCACCCCGCCGCAAGCCTCACAGTCCTTCTTCTCACCACGCGTTCCGTCCTCAAGTTTTGTTGTCCGAGCGTAATGGCAGTTCCGGCACTCATAGTAGAACCGCCGAGACAACCAGGCCCGGTAGCGATCGTTTCGCATCGGTGAGTACACTGCCCCCGACGTCCAGAGCTTGTTTCCGATCCACACTTCTTTCCCTGGGGCATACTGCGAAAGGGCAACCGGCAACCCCTGCGACGGCGTGAATCGAAAGGCTGGCCGGTAGAATGTGGAGCGGTCCAGATCGAAGACGTGAAACGTGGCGACATCGGTCGGGAAGGCGTACCGGGGCAGCACCCCCTTGTAGAGCAGACGGTCAAGGATGTTCTCGGAGGCTGGATCACGGCCAGGTCGCTCCTCTCCCTCCTCGTCAGGTGTCTCAAGGTTCGTCGCCTCGCCTTCGTCCCCTGTCTGAGCCGGCTCACCTCCTGCGGCACCGGCGCCGGCAGAAGCCGTAGCGTCGTATTCGATCGCTTCGTCGATCGGTTCCAGTGTGTCTTCGATCAGCGAGTCGAGAAGGCGCTGACGGTCCGCCGCCACGATCTCGGTGGGGAGCCACGCAGCGACGTCAGCCTGTAGCGCCGCCACGTTCGAACGTAGCCATTGCTCCAGGTCGGCACGGTTCAGTACCTTCTTCGGATTCTTGAAGTCCGACACCGTCCCAAGCACTGCGAAGAGGTGCGGCTGGGATTCCGGCGTGATTTCCGGGAGCTTGGCTTGGTGGTACCGCTGCAACAGATACGCTGTGACGTGACGTTTCGCGATCTCTGCATTGTCCAGCGTGAGCGTCGGATCGTCAACTGCGCCTCGGATCATCTGGTCAGGATTCGTGAAGTAGTGCTCATCGTGGCTGTCAGCGCTTCCGAATGCGGTCACGGTCGCAACGGCATTCCCGCGACGGCCGGCGCGACCTGCGCGTTGCTGGTAATTCGAGCGGGCCGGCGGCATGTTGCGCAGCGAGACGCCCGAAAGGGCGCCGATGTCGATGCCGACCTCCATCGTTGTCGTACAGGATAGGACGTTGATCGCGGGCCGCTCCCGCCCTGTCTCGTCCGCCCCCAGATCGACGTCCTGGAAAAGCAGTTCGTGTTCCTCGGCTTTTGAGAATACTTCATCCGCCTGTGCGGTATTGAGTTGCGCAGTGTGCTCCGCCGCGATCAAGGCCATCGGAGGTGACGGAGGCGTTCGTAGCGCATCGACCGTGCTCGCTCGGTAGTATCCCTTCCGAGCAACGAACACTGGGTCCGTGTCTGGGTCAATCGGCGTCGCGGTGTCCTGTCCACAGTTGACGCAGATTGTGCGTCCAGGAAACGGTCGCTGGGCGGTTCGGCACGTTTGGCAGTAGGCCCAAGCCCCGCCAATCGCCAGCGAGAGTTCACCGCCCCTGAGCCGGAACTTGCCCGGCACGATCTGCTCCGTGAAGACACTCAAGAGCTGTGGTACCCATTCTTTCTCGAAGAGTAATCGAGACGCTCTGTCGGGAAAGAATTGATGTATCTCCTTGAACTTTCCCGATCGCGGCTGGACGTCTCTCTGCCACCACGCGGGCGGCATCCGGCTCAACCAAAACCCAGCGCCGCTCCAGCAGCGGAGCCAAGCACGTGCAAGTGCCGTCTTCTCATCGGTAGACTGCGCGACGCCAGGAACATCGGGCAATGCGCCAATCTTGAGCGAGTGCTCGGGGCGCTCGATGAGTGAGGCGAGCGCGAGTGACTCAAGGCCGTAGTACCGATCTGCGAGTGACTTCGTGATAGCATGGAGCAAGGACTCCGGAGGCGTTGAACCTCGCAGCCGAACGAGGAGTTGAAGCAGCTCTGCGTCTCTGGTGAGCGCCCCTTCTTCACCGCGTCCTCCACGATGCTCTCATCGTGGAAGCTCTCGCCCGCCTTCAGCTCCGGACGAAGCCGCACGCCCATGTCTTTCGCGGCAATCAGCACACCGAGGTAGAGATCCTCGAGCGACACCAAGCTCGCGATGATTGACGCGCCTGTGAGTCGAACATAACCGGAAACGATCAGTGGGCGCAGCGCGTCCTGCGTCGAGTACGTTTGGAGATTGGCGCGAGGCGCGCGGCCGTCTGTCGCGAATCGGAGAAGATAAGAACCTTCCTGCCGCGTAGCGGAGCCAACCTCGTCGCTGGCACGGGACTCGGCGGCTGCACCTGGATCTGTTTTGCGATTAGCGCTTGAAACGGCTGGTCACCCTTAGTCTGATGGTCCTGAACAGTGGAACGGCCAAATGCGGCACTCTTGCCACACACAGCGCACGGCCGAAACTCGCCGGGCGCATCGCTCCCGCTCTCGTCCTCGGCGTCCGGCGGGGCCGACCGACCGGCGCAAGTAGACCTGGCGGTTTCGGGCTCCAAGCACTGGAGGATTGATGCGTCCGGTCACCAAATCGTACTCTGCCGGCTCCACCGCGTCGTTGAAGACGGGCTTCTCCAACAGCAGGTCGATCGGGGCGAGTTCGTCGAATTGACCCGACAGTGTACGGAAGGCGCCACCCGCTTCGGCCCACAAGAAGTTCGGATCGTCGACGTCGTTGGTGTAGGCACGTGCGTACGCCGTGCCGCAATTGCGGCACGTGAACAGTTCGAGCACACGCGCTCCGCAGTCGCACCGATCGCGCGGCTGGCTATAAAGCGCCCCGGCCGGTCCTCCCCGCTTCGCCGCAGGGAGGGTCGTACACTGTGGGTCCATGCAGACCCAGAGCCCTGCCAAGCCCCTGTAGAAGGCATGCACTCTGCACGGAAGCAGCCCGGGCTCCGCCGCTTCTCGTCGAGCAAGGCTGCCAATCGCGATGAGGTTCGTGACTGCCCGCGCAGCCATGTCCGGCGGTACACCGTCGAACACTGCCTCGCCAAGCGCATCGACGGGCTTCGCCTCCGTCATCGTGAGGTTGATGAGCGTCGCCATCGGCGCGAAAGCGATGAGGGCGTCGTAGAGCGCCTTCTGCAACTGCCAAGGGGGCTTGACGCCACGATACTCAAGGAACGATGCAACCCGCGCAAGCCGAGTATCGTCGGTGTTCGACTCGTAGAACGCCCGCAAATTGATCGTGTCCAGCGCTGCCGCGTCCTGCGGTGTTCCCTTTGCCGCGCCAGGGCGGAGCAGGAGGTCGCCCTGCACTTTTCGAAAATCCGCCGGGTCCTTGCCCGTGAGTTGCGCACCGAACCTCACGGCGTAGTCTGAATCCTTGAAACTGGCGCTCGTGCAGATGACCTGGAGCCGGTCAGCCGAAATTCCGAGCCGCATGCGGAGACGACGGATGAGGAGCGCCACTTCCGCTCCAGCGGCACCGCGGTAGAGGTGCGCCTCATCGATGACGAGCAAGAACCGTTCGCCGGGGTTCTCCTTCAGCCAGTCCCGAGTGCGATCGAAGATCGGTCGCTCAAGGGGGCGCATGAGCATGTACTCCAGCATCGAGTAGTTCGTAACCAAGACGTCGGGCGGGGCATCCTGAACCTCGTGTCGTGTGACGAGTTCGGGATCACCTGGGAGTGTGACGCATCTCTTGAACGCACCGCTCTTTGCGTCTTTCCATCGCGCACCTTTCTTGCCATACCAGCCGACCAGGTCGGGTTTTGCCGGCCATTTGCCGCGCTTCTTCAACTCTCGCACGAGTGCCTCGGCGGCCGCCTGCTGTGGCGACGCGGGGCCCCCTGCAAGTTCCAGATTACGAACGTAGTACTTGCCGATGGGCACGAGCCGGTCCTTGTCCTTCCCCTCGTCACGGACACCGGGGTACAAGGTCCGGCTTGTGTAGCGGGCGAATCTGGCCGGCCTGCCGGCCCAACCCATGAACTTCGCGACGATCCGTGGGTCACCAAACAGGAGCCGAAGTCGCCCAAGCTGATCATTGACAAGGGCATTCATTGGATACAGCACCATGGCGCGCACCGCAGGGGTCGCGCCGAACTCCGAGCCGTGTGTCTGCGCCTCGCGTGCGAGCTTACCGAGGATCGGCAGCAAGAAACATTCCGTCTTGCCGGAGCCTGTGCCCGTGGTGACGACCGCGACCAAGACCAGAGGATCGGTTCGATTCTTATTCTTGAAGAAGCACCGCAGATTCAGTGCAACACACTGGCCCCAGGCATCGTCATAGCGAACTAGCGTGACCAGAAATCGGTGACCGCGCGGAAGCAAACTACTTGAGTACAGCGCCGAGATAAAATGAAACTGTTGCTACGTCGAGCCCCGTGAGGTGCATCAGGTAGTGCGTTTGGAATAGGTCGAGGGGGCGCCATCCGACGCTCGTCGGGTAGCCCCATTCGAGCGCCTTTCCATAATCTTTGAATTGTGGCGGGCTTTGCAATTCAACAAAGTTGTCGAGTATTATCAGTGAACGAATCGAATCCTGCTTCTCCCAGAACCGATCGAACTCCGAGCGCTCCGGGGAGTTAATCGTGCCCGCGCGGAATTCACTCCAGCACCGCTCGCGTTCGTTTCCGCGCTCTTGGTCCTCCACTGTGCGCCTGTAGGAGGAAACGAACTGGGACTCGCGAAACCTTGCCACAATTCGGAGGTATTGGTCGGAATGGATGAACACCGGCGCTCCGACAGGCAAACTCGGCGGTGAGTCGTAGAGCAAAAACGCCTGTGGAACACGGCGCGAAGACCAGTTGGCAGTGAAATACTTGGCGAAGGTCAGGTCGCACTTGGTCCAGAGACCACAAATCCCGGGTTGGGGCTCATAACCCGCCAAGACGCGGTTCAGACAGTAGTTGAGAAGAATCGTGTCTGCTTTATCGAGGAGACGTATGGTCTGGATCGATTGCCCTACACTTGCTCCGTGTTTGATGGGCTTCCCAGTCTCATACGACAGCGATCTGAGAAGGACTTCGGCCGGAAAACGTCGCGCCAGGTCGTAACTGCCAGTCCGTTGGGCGACGATGCCATACTCCCCATACTGACGTGCGAGATCGCCGCCCGACTCGTTCTGCCGGCAATCTGCAACCCGCAGGACTGCCACAATGTAGTATTGCTTGTTATCCGGATGTCGAGACACAAGCCAAATACAATCGCCGGTCTGAACTTGGTGTAGGCGAGCCTGCGCAGAGTTGAAGGACAACGGCTCTTGCGCGAAGAAGCCACGCCCGTCCGGCCCGGAAATGTAACTATCCCAACCGATGAAACAGACTGCGTCTGCCATTTGCAGATTCCTCCGAGGTTCTCAAAGCGCGGCCGTATCGAGGCCCGCGCATACAGCCGATCGCCGAACGCGCTTCCCGTTGTCTTCGAGTACTATTCGCACTCGCGGACTTACTCCCGACCAGGAAATGCGGTTCACAGGACGCATCGCTTCGCTCTGCACCGATGCTACCAGGGGCACGTCAGCCATTTCGCCACTCAGAGCAGCCCAGCAATCTCCATCGGCGTGTCCAGGGCGATAGTACGCTGATTTCCCCTCGCCTGGGACCCGATATACGGATTCGCTTGTAGTGACTGCTACCGACGCAGAGGCTTCTCCGAACGAAGTACACGATTTCTGCGGTGCGGAAAGCCGCTCGTCCGCTCTCGCCTCGATCCAACGGCGCAAACAGAAGTCCGCTATCTCGGAGGCCGGAAGGACGCACGACCGAACGTTCTTCTGTCCCCCCAACAGAATCTCCTGCCAGTTTGTGGCCAACGGCACCGCATACACTTCGCGCTCGATGCCATGCCGTAGGACGGCGTTCCCATTGATGCCGAGCTTCTCCAAGGCAGCCCGGGCGACACGGATCTTCCAGTTTGGCCCCATACCAAATCGATGCCCAGAAGCGTACGGATGTCCTGAAGCCGCAAGATACTCGCGCAGTGCTTTGAATATCCCGCCCGACAGGTGAAAGTGGCCGAAGCCTTTCGTCGCGCCAATCCTGAGAAACTGAGGGCCGCCCGGTATGAACAGACGGTTGTAAATGGACGAGCGCCCTAAAGCCGATGTTGTGGTCAGCAGAACCAGCCGTGCGCGATTCTCTTTCTTGCTGATTACAGACTCCAGCCCCAAGTATTTTCGCTCGTACGCATCCTTAACCTCTTTGCTCCCCATCAAAGCTGCGACCAGTTTGCCACCGATGAGCTGAGAATACGGAGGGAGCGCCCCCACGACGTACGCGTCCATGACATGGATGAGTCGCCGACTGCGGTCTTCATGCGTCCAACCAATCCAGGTATCGCGGGCCGAAAGGTTGAAGACCGGGTCTCCTATAGCAAAAAGCCCGATGAGGCGCCCATTCTGACGATCTCGAACAAGGAATCGAAGGCGGCGGCCAAAGCCCTGTGAGACGGGAACCGACCATAAGAGACACGCGAGTCGAAAGAGACGCGATTCCAACGACTCCGCGGCAACTTCGACAAGCTCTGGATCAATCGACGCGGCATCAACCTGCCTGCCCGTCGCAAAATGTTGAACCAACTCGGGACCATACGTTTCAATAAACGGCCGGTGCTGCTCCAAAATCTCTTGTCGCTGGGTAGAATGGAGATCGCGTATCTTCTCTTTGGTTAACTCTCCGTCTACAAAGTACCCCTTGCAGTTCTTGGAGAACCCGAGGCTCAGAAGGTGGGCATGGACGGCTTTCCGAAGGGAGGCCGTGCTCGGACAGTGATCGCGGCAATGCGACTCGCGCTTCTTGGTCGCCACAGTCAGACTCCCCCCGTCTTCTTCGCACTCGACTTGCGGCCTCCAGGTCGCGCTTTCATCGTCTTGTTCGATGGGCGAGACTTGGAATTGACTCGGCCGTCGGTTCTTGCCAATGCCAAGGGTTTCGTCATGCTTCCTCCCCGAATCGTGGCGGCTTGCGTTTCTTCTTCGCGGTTTTCGTCTTCGCGTCTTTCTTGGGCCTTTTCTTGGGCTCCGTCTTGGGCAACGCCTTCCGCTCGGGCTTCTTCGCTTCCGCCGCGGTCAATTCTGCTTCGATCTCTTCGACCGTAGGCAGTACGGATTTGAGGCTCGCGGGCAATGCCCGAGTGAGTTCGTAGCTGGACACCCCGATCGGCTTGTCGATGCCGCTCAACGCGTACTCTGCCAACACACGGTCCTTGGTTTGGCAGAGGATCAGGCCGATCGTCGGCTGGTCGGTCGGGTGCCGCAACTGGTCGTTGACCACGTTGCAGTAGAAGTTAAGCTTGCCCGCGTACTCGGGCTTGAAGGGCCCCGTCTTCAAGTCGATGACGACGAATGACCTCAGCCGGAGATGGTAGAACAGGAGGTCGATGTAGAAGTCCTCGTCGCCCACGTCGAGCCGATATTGCCGCCCGACGAAGGCGAACCCCTGCCCCAGTTCAAGGAGGAACTTCTCCAAGTGCTGAACAAGTCCAGCCTCCAATTCGCGCTCGTGGAACGGCTCTTCAAGTGTGAGGAAGTCAAAGAGATACGGGTCCTTGAGCGTTTGCAAAGCCAGGTCGGATTGCGGGCTGGGGAGAAGCCCTGCGAAATTGGTAATCGCCTTGCCTTGTCGCTCGTGGGCGCGGCGGTCGATGGCCAGGGCCAGGACATTGCGGCTCCAGCCGTTCGCGAGTGTTTGCTGCATGTACCAGAGACGGTGGGCGGGCTGCTTCACTTTTTCCAGCAAGAGGGCATGGTGCCCCCAGGGAACCAGCCAGAGCAGGGAATCGCTGGCGGGCGAGAGCGGACCGGCAATACCGGCCGTTTGTGCCACGGGTTGTGGCACTTTCTTCGGCCCCCCGATTTGTGCCACAGGCTGTGGCACAATTCCAGGCACGTCGGCGTAGGCACGATGGAAAGCCAGCATCCGCTTGATGTTCCGTTCAGAAAAGCCCTTCACCTCGGGGAGTTCGTTACGCAACTCGCGCGACAGCCGCGGAATGACGGCCGCACCCCAGCCCTCCCGCTGCTGCCGCTCGTCAATCATCCGGCCGATGTCCCAGTAAAGGCGGACCAGTTCGGTGTTGACCGCAAGCACGGCTCGGGTCTGTGCAACTTGGATACGGGCTTTCAACTCCGCGAGCAGATCGGGAAACCACGGGGGCAGGGCCGGAGAAGGCAGGTTCGTCGTCATGCTGGCTCCTTCGGGGAAAAGCCCAGGCTGGCGAGATTCTTGAGGATGGCCTTCTCCAGCCTCGCCGACTCCTCGAACTGTCCGGCCAGCGTGTTTATGAAGTTGTCGGCGGCGGCCCACAGCTTCTCCTCGAAGCCGAGATTCGCCCCGTTACCGTTCGACGCTTTCTCTCCTTTGCGCCCTTTACCCATCTTGACCATTCCTGAGTGTGCCGGTGGTGGCTGTGCCATCATGCCGCCTATAGTAGATCAAATGATGTACGGGCGTACAAGGTGGAACACACACTATTCCCCAATCTTTGGGGGAGCGGGAGTGCGTCGAATCCCAAAGAAGCTGGGGGGGAATCTCCAGTGCCCCCGGGAACGCAGAACCCGGCAGTCCCTGCAAAGAGGGGATTCCCTACCAGCATAACGATTTCCCGGCCAGTTGTCAGCCAGACGTAACGAACCCCATCCGCTCGGACGGGAGAATTGCAGTCGATGGCAGCCTTCGGCACGGAAAGAACTTACGGGGTCACTTGCGGGGTCACTTGCGGGGTGACTTGATCGTTGACTTAATCGGCGACTTGATCGGTCAGCCGCTGGGAAAACAAAGGTTCAAGACTTGGTGCCGGCTTAGTGCCAACTTGGTGCCGACGTGAGCGGCGACTTTACGGAACACACCGTCTCATTACAACGTCGCCAGACACCGGAAGATCTCCACCATCGCCAAAGTGTCGAGGCAGCAGTAGTCGAGGAGGTTCTTGTAGACGCGATCCCGGTCCGCCTTCGCCGCCTCGGACGTCACCATCCGATACCACGAGAGGGACGCCGTCGCGCCCTCTTGAATCTCCAAGTCCTTGTAGGAGAGGTTGGGGACAAGCACCGGGAGGACTTTCTTGATGGAACTGCTCCCGCGGAAGCCGGCATACACGTAGTGCTGGTTGCGGAAGATCTCCATGAGATCGAAGACGCGGCCGTTCACGGACTCGAAGAACGATCGGTATTCAGGTAGGAACGCCGCCATCTCCTTGTTGCGTCCCATCTCGAACGACTTGTTCCACACGATGATGCGCCCCGCCGCCGGGAGGTGTGTGCGGAGTGCGCACGCCAGTGCGGGCATCGTGTTCTTGAAGTCCCGCGCGAGGAACGCATGGTGCTCCAACGCAGCGTCTGGAGCCGGGAGGACGTGGAGGGAGAATTGAAACGGCGTCTGCTGGTAGGGCGCAACCCGAATGAATTGCCTCCGGAACCGTTCCGCTCTTCCCGTCGGCGGCAGTTGTTGCAATCCATGCAATATTTGCGATACCAGAGAGGTCGAAAAACGACGACGAGCATGGCCGACGCAGAGAGGCGGGCGGGGCAGACGGCTCCAGCCGACCGTGCCCCGCCCCGGGCATGCCCGCGATGTTGGTCGCCATCGGCAGATTACTTCGCTGCCGCCGGCTTCTTCACTTCCTTGGCGCTCCGCTTCCCTGCCGCGCGCTTCGGTTCCTTCCGCTCGACGGTCTTCCGATCGTCATGGTGATCCGGACCGCTGCCGTTCGTCATGCTTCTCACCTCCTTTCTCGTGATTGGTACTGAAGAGTTGCTCGGCCCTGCGGTAGTACCGACGCAGGGCGTCGCGGGAACCGATGAACAGAACGATGCACAGGACGAAGAATGCTGCATCCAACCTCCACTGGTTTACTGTCGCTGTGGCACTTGTGCGCCACGCGACATAGAGGAAGACGAGGGCGACGAGCGCGTTCGCGTAGAACTTGTAGTAGACGTAATGGTCTTCCACGAGCATCTGAAATGCGGCCAGACGTTCCGGCAGGAGCGCGAAGTTCCACCGCGGCGGTGGCAGGCCCGTGTGATGGTGGAGCGTATCGATCACTGCCCACCGGATGGCGCTCACCGTCACGCCGGCGGCCAGGGAGGCGAGGGTTGCGTAGAGCAGGTCTCCCACCGTGGGTGCCGTGGCGGCGCTCATGCTGAGCCAGCCTTGGACGATGGCGGAATGGAAGCTAACTGCCCATAGAACAATGAACCCCGGCACGAGATACGCGACGATGGTCCCGAAGTTGAACGGGGAAAAGTCCCGCACGACATCTGATTATATGGTCACTCAATCTTGCTGCAATAAACTGGAAGAAGGTATTGCAGTCCGCCGTCGCGGTCGGTGGCCAGAGGGTGAAGCGTTTTCGGTCCTGGTCCAGGATCTCGCGGGGACTCATCGTCACCTCCTGGCATAGAGGGATATCGCGCAAGGACAGGGAGTTTTTAGCTCAGGAACAAGACAAATCGCTCGTGGGGCGGTCAGATGAAAAGTTGCTTTTGATCTTCCGTCCGACGGGCTTTGGGGGCGGGGGTGTCCTCTTCATCCTGCGCCCTACACGCCGGACAGACGCCGAGGTAGTTCCACCCCGCCCCATCGTCGCGCTGCAATCGCGTCCAACCTTCCTGTAAGGCGGCGGCGAGGGACGCTGGTGAATCTGCGTCGCAACCCGCACATTCTGTGGCGCATTGAGTTATGTGGCGTCCAACACGATTTCGCGGCGCTTTTAGGGGCGCTGCCGTGCTGGACGCCACATAAGTTCAGTTCTACAGGGTTCGCAGGAATTCCATGAGCCCTGGATTCTTACGCCAAGGCTTCTTTGGTTTGCCATCCTTGATCTCGCACTTCCCAAGGGCTTTGGCTTTCATCTCCAGATCGACCTCGGCATATACGTTGGTCGTGCTGAGGCATACGTGGCCCAGCCAGGCTCGAATGGTGTTGATGTCCACACCGGCTCGCAGCAGGTGGGTTGCGGTCGTGTGGCGGATCGTGTGGGGACTCACACGCTTCTTCGCCAGAGACGGCAGCTTTGTTGTCACCCGAGCAGCGTAGCGTTCGACGAGCGCATGAATCCCGAATCGCGTCAGCGGTTGCCCGCGGCGGTTGAGAAAGACATGCTGGGATGCGGCTCGGCAGTCAATGAGAGATCGCAATTCGTCAACCATCCTCGGCCACAGCGGACAGCGGCGGAGCTTGTTTCCCTTGCCGCGCAGGACCACGGCCGAGCCGTCGCGGTTGGACGCCGCACCGACGTCAAGATCGCCGATCTGCACCTGCGCCACCTCGTCGGCCCGAGCGCCGGTGTTGTATAGGAACAGAAGGACGGCGTAGTCCCGACGGCCTAGGGCAGTGCGTCGGTCGGGCGCTTTCAGCAACGCATCCAACTCGTCCTTTTCCAAGTAGCCGATCATCGGGCGTGCAACCTTCTTCGACCCGATGGTCCGCATCTGACCGGACCATTCGAGGTGTTCCGGGCTGTGAAGACCGATGAATCGCGCCAACGAACGGATCGCCGCGAGCCGCTGATTTCGGGTGGCGATCCCGCAGCGGCGGGTTTTTTCCAAATCCTGGAGGAAAGCTCGGGTGCGGGCCGGCGAAACGTCCTCCACCCGAAGCCGCTCGATCCGTCGGTGGGCGGCGTGAGCGATGAACGGCAAGAGCTGTCGCAATGCATCCCGATAGCTCTTCTGCGTGTTGCGGGCGAGGTTCCGTTCGGCAATGAGGTGTTCCAATAAGAACCGGCGAACCCACGGGCTCAGCAAATCGGTGTTAGGCATGGTGTCGCTCCTTCCTGGCATAGCGCTCGAAGCGCTGGCTGGCCTCGCGAAGAAGCTCGGGCGTCATGCTCAGGTAGACCTGGGTGTGCCGCAGTTCGACGTGGCCCAGATAGACCGATAGGTGATGCAGGAGCCGCTGTACGTCGGCACCCTCCTGATACCAAGAGGTGAGACGATGAACGGCGAACGCATGCCGCAAGTCGTGAATCCGCGGCTGCTCGCGTGTATCAGTCCGACAGATGCCAGCGCGATCGCACAGAGTTCGGAAGCTCCGCTGGACCCACCACGTTTCGATGGGACCACCTGCTTGTGTCACGAAAAACGGAGCGTCGGCCGGCAGTCGCTTCGGTCGAGTGCCGTCGTACTGCACCAAAGCCCGCCTCAGTTCTGGTCCCACGGGAACCAGTCGCGTCTTGCCAAACTTTGTTTTCCGAATCGTCAGGACCGACTCGCTCAAGTCCACGTCAGTGCGAATCAGGTTTGTCGCCTCCCGCAGCCGCAAACCGGCCCCATAGTACAGCAGGATCATCGTGCGGATCGTCGCTGGCTTCAAGATGATGCCCTGCGGATGGGACTCGATCACCTGGAAAAGGCGGCGGAGTTCTTCACGCGTGTAGATGTAGGGAACGAATGCCGGCGGCTGCTTCGGCATTGTGGTCGGAAGAGGGATTCTGGCGATATGGCCGCGGCTCTGGGCATATTGGAAGAAGCACCGCAAACAACTCAACTTGTCGAACCGCGTCCTGGTTACTGGCCTGGCTTTGCCCAGGAACGCTTCCACATGCCGAACGCGAACACTGGCAACGCTGGCTCGTGGGCCGCGGGCACGGCCAAAAGCACGGAGCGTCCATGCGCCGCCGAGGAACGGTGATCCAAGCGAATGTTGAAAGGAGATGTACTGTTCGATCAGGCGTTGGAGGTTCATAGGACACCTCCCAGGTCGAAGTCGGCGACTTGACGGAGGCCGACGAGATCGACTTTCGCATAAATCCGCGTGCTGTTGGGGTACGTATGCCCCAGTTGGTCACCGATCTCTTTGAGCGACAGGCCGGCAACCAGCAATCGCGACGCACAGGCATGGCGTAGGGCATGAGGCCCGTAGTGCGGAGCCGACACGTGCAGGGAGTGCAAACGATCACTGACCATTTCCGACAGCGTGTTGCGTAACGGCCGGATGGGAGGGTGCAGGGTCAAGAACAATTCCCGATGCGATGATCACGGTCGCACCTCTCGCAGGTAACGCAGGATGGCGTCGCCCACGGATCGGATTAACGGGTAGGTTCGGACCCGGCCGGTCTTGGAAGAAACTACGCGGAACACTTCGTGCTCCCAGTCGAAATCCTCCAGCCGCAAGCGGCCTACCTCCCCACGCCGGAGGCCGTAGATGGCCAACAGCATTAGCATTGGCCGCGCACGGATATTGTGCGGCTGGTCGTCTTCGGTCATGGCGAGCAATCGCCGCACATCCTCCCACGACGGCCCCAGCGGCAACGATGTCTGCGAGAAGATCCGCGGAGCGCGAATGGTCGCCGCCAATCCCTTACGGCACCAGCCCCGCGCTTCCGCAAAACGGAAGAAAGCCCGCAGTGCGGTAGCGCAGGTTTGGATCGTCACCCGCGAGTAACCTTCCGGTTCGAGCATCTTCTGAAACGCCATGTCGATCCGATGAGGATCGATCCCGCGGAGCGAACCCCTTTTGACAAGCAGCCGATCAAGAAACCGCCTGACGTACCAGCAACGGCTGGAAATGGTCTGCGGCGACAGTTCCGCTTCATGCTCCATGTAGTCGGCAAACGCTTTGATCTTCTTCTCGCAGGGGCTGAGCGGAGTGGGGCGCTGTTGCAGACGCCCCGTGAAGTTGAGCCACCGAACGGCAAGTCCATAGAGGTCGGGATCCGGGTGCTTGATGGTCTTGCGTTTGACTTCGTTGAGAGTCACGGTCGTTCGCGGCCGGCTGGCCATCCCAAGCAGCCGCGCAATCACCAGTAGGTTACGCGCCCTCCTCCGCAAGGCGTTCGTCATGTAGCCCTCGTCCCTGAGATGTGTCAGGTAGGCAAGGCGCTCTTGCAGCAAAGGGCCTGAGCGATGGCGCGCCACCGCAACAGGAGACGTATAGAGTTGCTCGAACATTTCGAACCTCCGGGGAATGGGGAAAACGGAACAGTCTCCCATAGCGTAACCCCGGAAATTATGTGGCGCAGAAAGCCGGCGAAACGCTAAAACGGCCCCGAAAGAACGTGCTAGCGCCACATAACCCGCTGCGCCACAGAATGCGCGTTATGTGGTCCACCACATAACGCGCAACAAATGGTTTCGGGAACCTCGTCGCTCCGGCTGTTCTTTTCGATCCGGCGGAGGCCCACGGCGGTCGTGACGCCCTCAGCGATGGCCTGCCGGATTTGCTCGGGCGTGAGTTCCATCTCCAGAGCGTCGTCGAGGGGAAACGACGGGAGAATCCGCCTCACCGTCGATGCCTCAGCGAGATACGGGCAATCCGCATTGCGAACAGCGTGGACGTACTCGATTCTCAGGTCGTCGATGGCATCACGCAACGCTTTCATCTCCTGCGTGTTACCCTCGATGGCACCCGCAAGCGTGTCGAGGGAAGCGGCCAGGCGGTCGGTGTCGCAACGAGGCATGGGAACTGAATGGGGAAATTCGTTCCTAAATCGAGGGCAGGGTATCCGTCAGATTACTACGGAGAGACGCGGATGCACGGACGTGAGAAAACTGCTGACGAACACCAAAAGGCCCCTAACCCGAAGGTCAGGGGCTTCCGCAACGCGCGGTTGCGGTTCCTCTCTGAGAGAGGTTTCTTGTTGCTCTCCTCGTTTGCCAGAACGGGAGAGGATGCTGGACTGTTAGCACAGCATCATGAGGTCCCAGGACAGTCGCATCTCCTTCCGAAGTTGGGAAATGCGTCCATCGGAGAGGTCGTACCTGCGTGCGACCTCTCCGGTCCTGTTTCCTTTCGCCAGGTCGAGCGCCACCTTGCGGTCGCGCCGGGGCAGGGTCTTGAGCCAGGCGGCGAAGTCGAGGCGGACGCGCACCACGTCAGCGGGCGTCGCGTTCCTATCCTCCACGACGATCTCCAGCCATTCCTCTTCGTCGCGGTCCCACTTGTCGAGGCGTTCGAGCACGAGGTGCTTCAGCCGCCGGCAGTAGGGAGAGGACACGTCCTTTACGTTCAGGCTCCCCCAACCTTGCGGCCGTCGCGCACCTGACGGGCGGCGTAGATTGCCAAGGGTGACGGGTAGGCCCGATCGAGTTTCCCCCGCTGGTAGAGCCGGCGGTAGGCGATCATGGCGTTGCAGATGCCTTCCTGCACGGCTTCGGCACGCGCTTCAGGGTCGAGACCGCGGAACGCGAGTCTCAGGTGGCGGCGGATGGCGGGGAGCATCGCGAGGAATCCCGCGTGCCACGCGACGAACCGGTGCCTGCGTGATGCAGAGACCATAGAAACCTCCAGTACTGTGAGAGAGCAGTGATACCGACACCACGTCGATATCTCTCCCCACGCTAGCGCGCATGGCGAAGGCGCCTCGTTCTTGAACATGCGACGCAGACTGGTGCTGGAGCGTGCGGTGCCGGCCGAGAATGTCAGGCCCTGTCCGCGGTTACATGGGCACTCCCATGGTCTGCGTCGTCGAGGAATGCAGATGCCGCGTACGGATCGTCCTGGGCGGGCTCAAACGAGAACATCTCCGGGCAGCAGGGCCGAAGGATCGCGAGAATATGCTCCCTCTCCTCTCGCGTGATCCGCCCCAGCGCAGACTCGTACAGCACCATCTGCACTTGTCGTCGGGCCTCCTCCATCCTCTCGGGGCTGTCTGCCGAACATGCAGTCAGTCGTGCATTCCCAAGCACGGTCTCCATCGTGTTGCGCCGGAGGGTGTCGCGGAGATGCGAGGGCACGGGTTACAGACGGAAGAGATCCGTGACCGGCACGCCAAGAATGTCGGCAAGACGGTAGGCAAGGAGGAGCGACGGGTGGGTGCGTCCGTGCTCGATGTTCATGATGGTGTGGCGCGTGACCCCGGCGCGGGTTGCGAGTTCCTGCTGCGTCATGCCGCGCACAAAGCGCCACCGTTGCAGGGTGTTGCGGATGTTCACGGCAGGATGGTCGCCGGGCAACAGACCGGGAGGAGGGGAGAGCATAGTGAGGATGCCGATCATGCCTCTCACGTAGCCGCGCGGCAACTGCCGCGAAGGCGTGAGACGGCCGGCGAAGCGCCGCGGGTGCGCGTGCATCATGGTTGCGGCGGGGGGGAATAGGAGGTGGGGTAGCCGGGATTCACGTTGGGGCGGAGTTCGTTAGGATATTGGATGTCGGTCTTCTCGTCGAACTCAGCACGGTGGAAGAAGCGCAACACGTCATCGGGATGGGGGATGTGCGAGAGGACGTGCGGCGGTTCCTCCGGGTTTTCCGGAGCGTCGGCCGGGCTTGTGGTGAACGACAGGCTGCCGGTCCGTCCGAAGCCGAGCAGAATGTCCATGAGATCGACGTCCATGTCCGCATGCACGATCTGGTCCAAATCGACGATCTCAATGACGCGCTCAAGGATGCCGCTCCGCAAGACGACGCGCTGACTCGTGATGGCGTAGGAGAGGCACCGGTATGAGAGAATCTCGTACACCGGATAGCAGAGTGCCAGTAGGAAGCCGCTCAGGAGGAAGGGGGAGAGAAAGAGGGAAGTGGCCGGGAGGTCTGGGCGTGGGGGGAGCGATTGGCTGGCGACGAGCCATGCCACGCTGCCGAATACCCCCAAGCCGACGAGAAAGCACACGATCGCACGGGCGAAGAACGGAAGGAGCGCGGGCTTGCCCTGCCAGAGGATCGTTTCGCCGCCGGTCAGTATCGATACGATATCTCCCATGTGAAATGTCGGGACAACTCCCGAGGCTACGCACGCGCCGAGTGCTCGTCAAAGAGTTGAACAGTTGCCACGTGCTCAAGGAACGCTTAGCTGAGATTCGGATCAGCTTGTACTCACAGCTATCTGTCACTCTCACTTCCCCACGGTCCCCACCACATTCACGAGGATCTTCGCCATCTCGGCCCGCGTGATCGGGGCGGAACCGTGGAAGGTCCCCCTTGGCATCGTAATCCAACCGGCGAGGATACTCATCCGTACGGCATTGTGATGCGAAACCGCATCCGGAATGGCATTCCAGACGTTCGTGTACTCCGCCTGGGACTTCGTCTTCAAGATCGTCTGGAGCTGTGACGGGAAGGCTTCGGTAAGGATCTGGAGGAACTGGCCCTTGGTGAGAACGGCGGAGGGATCACTCGGGAGTGAAGGGAGGGAGGAAGTGTCGATATGGAGGGCCAGTAGCGCTGTAGTGAGGTCGTTGCCTGTTACTGTTCCTGCAGGGAGAAAGTTCCCACTGGTGCTCTTCATCCATCCCTGGTTGACCGCTTGCAGAGCCGCCTGCGCGTACCAGGCATCTGCGGGAACGTTTGCGAAAGGCTCTGGAGCGGAAGGATGCGTAACCGAGGACGAGGAGAGACTCTTGAAACGTCGGAGGCCGGTGTTCGAGACAGATGTTGACGACGCTTGACCTGACGGAGGGACAGAGATCGTCATTCCCCCGACGCAGAGAACCGAGAGGGAGAGAGAAGCATCATGGGAAGCGCGAACCATCTCCACGCCATCGTAGGTGGCGCTGTTCCCCAACCACGCGTTATCCGTAGCCCAGAAGATGGCATTGTTGTAGCTCGAAGGAAGGAACGTGACGGAGAGAAGTTCATCCATCGTCGGAAGTCTCCAGCCTGCACCGAGAGCTACACATGCCTTAGGGCTCGTCGCGCGGTTGGAAGGTGAGATGGTGCCGAGGCAAACAGTGCCGTCCCACGTCTGCCCGATGGGACAGTGCGTCCAGGTAAGGCCGTTGCTGTCGGTAGTGATCTGGGAGATGGAACTGGAAGAGTTGAGATTCTGTTTCTCGCCCAGAACGCTCACGGGCACGCTCGGCATGCTGATCCCCATGCGGTTCGTGCCGCCGGTGACACCACGGCTGCCGCCGGAGGGCTGGACATGGACAATCGGTGCAGGAGTGACGGGGGCCGCTCTGGAAGAAGACGATGTCCGTGCGCTCGCTGGCCGCCAGTCGGTCGAAACCTTGTAGTCGGTGCCAGACTGGCAAGACTTTGCATTGCTGCAATTGAAGCTGATCCAACCGATTTTCGGGCCCCAGGCGTACCCGGAGAAGTTCCCCGAGGAATCGATCGTCACGCCTCCACCCGTCGGCTTGAAGTCGATGTAGCCCGTTGTCTCACTCCAGGCATCACCGGAGAGGGTGCCGCCATTGTTGAGAACGCCCTGCAAATTGATCCAGCCGATCTTTGCACCCCAAGCGTAGCCCGTGAGGCCGCTATCTGTGACCTGCACGTTCCCACCGATGGCACCGAAGTCGATCCATCCTGTCGTCTCAGACCAAGCGTAGTGGTTCGTCGCATCAATCGTACCGTTCGTCGAGGACGCGAGGGCGGGTGACGAGGCAAGAACACTTGCGAGTAGGAGGGATGCCGACAGGAGGTGAGAGTGTTTCATGGTGGGGGATTGAATGCGGCTGTGGAGCAGACGAATGACCAAATGATTCAAATCATGAAATAATCAAATTTACTTTGCCGGGCGCACGCATCGCACGTCGAAGGTACTGCTCGGGTAGTCGACGCTCGTACCGCCGTCGATGAAGTACACGTCCCAGAAGAGGCCCGGGTTAATGACGTAGGGTGACGATGACCAGAAGTCGCCGTCGGGAGGAGTATTCGGGAAGAAGGTTAGGTTGATAGCCGGAGCGAAAGTAGAGGTATTAACAATGGTTATGAGTTCCAAGAACGTCGGGAGTCTCCAGCCTGTGACGCCACCTGTGTTGAGAGCTTCGCAGTCAGCCTCCGCCGGAGGCTGACTGTTTGATCCATTGAGAGTGGCTTTCAGCGTGGAACCGCCGGAGCAGCCAGAGCCCGTCTGGCCAAGAGGGCACTTCGTCCAGATAAGATTGGTGGCGGAATCAGCGACTTCGAGAACACCATTGGCGTCCGTTGCGAAGGAGTAGTGGGATCCGGCTGTCGCAGCGCAGTTATCGGTGTTATTAGGATACGTTCCCGAAGGAGCACAGGAGGGGAACGCGGGGCCGCCTGCGGTGGCGGAGCCTTGGATTACTGCACCGGTCGTGGAAAGAGCGAAGTAATTGGAGAGGATGTTGGCAGTGGTCGCAGGTGTGCCCGTAGCACCCGTGGTGGGGAGAGGATTGCCGGTGGAAGGATACGTTCCGGTCTGGCCGACGCCGAAGGAGACACCGTTCTCCACGTTCGCAGCGGTGGGGGCGTTGTAGCCTCCCTGCACGACGGCACCCGTGGCAGACCAGAGGTAGTTACCCGTGAGGATATTCGCCGCGGCGGCGGGAGTGCCCGTCCCGTTGCCTGCGAGTGGGTACAGAGCAGACGGGTAGGCTCCCGTCTGGCCCACGCCGAAGGAGACGCCGCTTTTCACGGTCGCGCCCGAGAGGTTCACAGCATCGTAGGTGCCTCCGCGCGTAGCGGAGGTGAGGACGGTTGTGGGATCATTGCTGCCGTAGGTGTACCACGCCTGCGAGCCCGAGCCGGTCGCCGTCCCCGTCACGCCGAAGATCGTGGTGCCGGCGGCGATATTTCCCGGGGCGAGGCGGGGATCGACGGTCGTCAGGTCGGTGGCCGCATAGTAGCCGGCAGCGACGGAGTGCGTGGAGGCGGAGAACGTCTGGGTGGGAATCGATCCGGTTACGCCCTGGACAGTCAGCGTATTGAGCATCTTCGATGCGTCAATGGGGAGGATGGCATTGTAGATATCGTCCACCGTCTTCAGGGAAGTCGGCGCACTGGGAGTATCCGAAGGACTCGTGGCATAGCCGCCGTTCGTTGCAGTGTAGGTATTGTTCGTGATCTTGTTCCACACGTCCTGGAGCGTGTAGCCCGAGGCGGTGCCCGTAGTGTCTGTGGGAATGAGACTTGCGGTGAAGTGCGGTGATCCCTGCGAGAGGAGCAGCGCTGTACCGGCAATGGCGGCGAAGACGACGCCGAGAACGAGGAAGCGGGTGGAGCGCCCAGAGGTGTGCATGTGGATATTGGGAAGTGTTGGCACCAGTATAGCAAAACTCATCGTGTTTTACAATGAGAGAGAGAGAGAGAGAACAAAGGAACCGCAGCGGGAAGCCAAAGGCTCGGACTTCGACCTTGCAGACGACATCTCACATTATAGCGAAAGATTTTCACGCGATCCCAGACCGCCACAGTTGCGGATCGAGCGGTTCACGCACTCCTTCCCTGGATACTCGCTCCCGAGCGCATTTGCTTCACACGGCTTTGCCCACGCCTTCCCTATTTCCCCCTGTACCTCGTCCGCCGGCCGGCTGTACCGATGTCGCGATGTACGGCGGATGACCGCGGAGCGCGTGCCGTGCCCGCGTGGCGCAGGCGGCGGCAGCGTCTCCATCGTGAACGGTCGGCTCGGCATCCCGTCGATGAGGAGCCGTGCGCACGCGGTGAACCGTGGCAGGGCCAGGAGATCCTGGGGCGTCACGTCACCCCCCAACTGGTCAGCCAATGCCTCAGCATCCGACGCGCCGACCTGGAAGACGAGGAGGCTGCCGACGTTGCCGAAGACCGCCGCGGCCGTGGCCTCGTCCATCTGTGCGAGGTACTGCGTGGCGACGGTGAGACTGAGGCGGAACTTCCGGGCCTCACTCAAGATTGTGGCGAAGGATTCGGTGGCGAACTGGTGGAACTCGTCCACGTAGAGGTGGAAGTCGCCGCGGTCTTCCTCGGGGACATCCGCCCGGCTCATGGCCGCCAACTGGATGCCGGTCACGAGCAAGGAGCCCAGCAGCGTCGAGCCGTCCTCGCCGATCTTCCCCTTGCTGAGGTTGACGAGGAGAATCCGCCGCTCGTCCATGACGCGCCGGAGATCGAGGCTCGTGCGGGCCTGGCCGACGATGGCGCGGAGGATCGGGTGGCTGAGGAACTGGCCGACCTTGTTCTGGATGGGCGCAATGGCTTCTGCTTGGTACTGGGGTTTCCAGGAAGCGAACTCGCCTTGCCAGAATGTCCGCACGACGGGATCGCGGAGGCGGCTCGTGAGCATCGTGCGGTAGGCAGCGTCGCTGAGGAGCCGCTGGAGGGACAGCAGGGAGACACCAGGGGTCTCGAGGAGCGCGAGCAGGGCGTTGCGGAGGATGTGCTCCAGGCGCGGGCCCCAACTGTCGCCGTAGAGCTTCTTGAAGGCCGCGACGACGCCGGACGCAACGAGCGGACGCTGCTGCGGGTCCTTGCACGCAAGCGGATTGAAGGCGAGCGGAAACGCCCGGTCGCCTACGTCGAACAGGACGATGTGGTTGGTGCGGCGCGGAGGAACGCTGGCGAGAACCGCATCGCAGAGGTCGCCGTGCGGATCGAGGAGTGCCAGCCCCCGTCCAGCGTCGATGTCGGACGCGATGAGTTTGTAGAGCAGCGTGGTTTTCCCCATGCCCGTCTTCCCGATGACGGCCAGATGCCGGCGGCGGTCATCGGCGCGCATGCCGAAGACCTGCCGGCGTGAGCGAAACTTCGTCCGGCCGATCACGGCCAGTTCGGGTTCCTGCTCCGGCGACGGCAGGACGACAGGCGGTTCCAACTCACGACTGGCGGTGACAGCCATGGCGGGGGCGCGGACGGTCGATGTCGCCGGATGCCAGAGCGTGGCAACCTCCTCGCACGAGAGGAGGAAGCCGCGGGATGTCGGCGTCGGGGCATCCGCGATGTGCTGCCGGCATTGTGAGGGGTAGAAACGGGCGAGATGAGGCACGGTGAACGGCCCAAATGCGCCGGCAAGCCAGACAAGTTGGGCATGGGCACGGTCGGCGGCAGTGGGAGGCGCGAATGCGAGGAGGCGAACATGGCCCTCGAAGAGGTGACGGCCAAGCTTGTCTGCCGCAGCCTGGCGATCGTCCTCGCGATCGTGTGTCCTCGCGGAGGAAGCCGGACGGGGAGGCTGGGGGGCAGAGCCCGAACGCATGACGGTGCCGACGGCGAAGGCGGCGTGTCGGACGGGGAGCGACGAACTGGTCGCGGCAAGCGCGTAGGCACGGGCCACCGTGGGGCGGGACTGAAAGAAGGGATGGGCGAGGAGCCGGAGGGTTTGACGGGCACGGGCGGCGTGACGTTGGCTAGCCGGTCGGATCGTGATTTCGATCCGGGCCGGGCAGGCTTCGGGGAGATCCACGGCGAAGGCGGCGAACAGCGCGGTGAGCGGGTCTGCGGCATTGCGGTTCAGCGGGTCCTCGAACTGCGCGTAGCGGCGGAGGGGAAAGATGTCCGGGCGGAGACGGAGATCCACCGACCACGCGCAGTCGCCGGGTGGCAGGGCAAGGGCATCATCGGGCAGCCGTGCGATCGTGGCATCGGGATAGTGGGCGCCTAGTTGACCGAGGAGGGCCGCTTCAAGTTCCGGCGGGACGCGAGAGAGGAGGCGGACGGTCTTGGCGTGCGGAGCGATGATGAAGGTGACGGGGTGACGACGGGGATTCGCCTGGTGGATGGCGGCGAGGACTTGCTCCATATATTGGGGCCCGCGCAGGTTTCCGGCCGGGACGCTGACGGAGAAGAGCACTGGGAAAGAAGATACCAGAAAGATCGGCGTTTGCGCGGTCTCGAATTGTGATTAGGGATAATGGTGGGTTACTGTGGGTTTTACGAGGTGAAGGCATGGGATGCCCCTGTCAGGCCATTTGTACGACGAGCGTTCGGTCCTTGCCCTTGAAGGTCAGGTCCAGTTGGTCGAGACACTGGTAATGGCCGAGAAGGACCACGGGCTGACGCGGCGCGAAAAAGACGGTTCCCTTCCAACGCAGAGCCCGGAAGCCGGGCCTCTCAATCGAGTAATGCACCTTCTTGGCTGACGGTACTGCGGTAAAACCACCGCCACCGGCACTGCCGATTTGGATGGCGGCCCCCTCGTCCAAGTCCACGCCGATCCACTCTCTCATCTCCATCGGCAGGAGCGTAATGTCGGCTCCGGTATCGACGAGGGCGTGTCCCACAGGAAACTTCCTCGCGATGGAGAGAGTGACCGGTAGCCACGGCAGGTAGATGGTTGTGAGTTTGCCGTCAGAGGGAATGTACTCAAATTCCACTGGTCCCTGCAAAGTAAGGCTGTTTGGGGACGTGGTCAAATCGGATCTGCGCGATCCTCCCGGGACTCAATCCTTCGCATCAGCGTGTTGAGCTTCACTCCCGTAGCGACAACCCTGCCGTCCTTGCTGGCAATCCATTTTCCGGCGTTTTTTCGAGAGAAGATCATACGGAGAAGTGATGTTGCACTCGGATAGTAAGACTATGCTTTGCGGCAGACAAGCGTAAGACAGAGTTTCGCGAGAGAAGTCCTCTGAGAAGAAGCGTTACACATCATATCATCACGTACACTCCCGAAAACATTTCCCGGGGAAACCCGGGCAAATTTTGGCTTCCAGAAGCGGTTCTCAGAGTGGAATTGGCATGACGTAGGCCAGGCAAAGCGCCCGCCGGTGGGATGTCCGTGATTCCCAAGGGCAGGCGCTACCGGAGCCTGAACGTCTCCTCCGTGTGCCCAATCCGGGAAGCGCGTCGGTTGTGCCGAACTGATTTCCGCGGGTGCCGGGCGCGGTTCATCGCTAACCTCGTCAGGGCATTGCTCCCGCGGGCTTACGATGACGGAGAGGGGAGGCGGCGCGGTGGCGCGCCTCGCGGGGAGACGGGTGCGTCTCGGCAAGTTCCGCACCCTACCAGAGGGTTCGAGACCGTGCATGGAGGTGGGAGTCGGTGGGGACGCAGAAGACGCATTGATCAACGACATTTGACATGAGAAGCTGTGCATCGGGCGTGGGTACTGCTAAAACATTTCCATAAGATGTGTTTTGTAAATCCGGTACTCACGTCCCTTCAAATAACTGCTCGACATGCATCCGGCTTCACGAGGCCGCGCGAGAATTGGACAGAACCAGAGACGGACGGCGGAAACGGGCTGACGCGACGGGAAGCGGGGCGAGTTGCGGGACGAGCGCGACCGGCTCCTCGCGATGATTGCGGAAGCACGGATGGCATAGGGCATCGGGTTGGTTGAGGTACTCGTCGAGGTGGACGCCGTAGATGAGTGCCCGCTGCGGATTCGTCGCGTGCTCCGCGGCGAGCTTCAGGATTGAGCGGAGCCTGCCCGAGCAACGGGTACAGACGACGAGGACGCGGAAGCGGTCCGGATAGTTGCGGTCCTGCAGCACGTTGTAGCGTCGGATTTTCTTCTGCCAGGACTCCGTGTCCTTGTCCGAGCGAACGCGCTCGGTGCCGTTATCAAGTTCCACGATGAAGTTGAACTGGCGACCATCGGGGGTGTGCAGCTCGAAGACGGAATCGGGGTACAGGGTTTCCCCGTCAATCGGCAGCGGCAGCGTATTCTCCGGGTAGAAATTCCGGAGGAAGATGCCGCGGCGATGTGCGGCGACGAGGCTATGCACGACGAAGTCCGCCAGGCTGTGGGTGTGGTGATGGTGCCCGACGGAGAGTTCGGCGAATTGGCGTTTGGTGCGCGGAGGTGCGTTGTGCCCGTGCAGCATGTGGAACCCGAGGAGTGTCAGCTTGTAGTAGTCAGGTGAGCCGCCACGACTGACGGTGGCGTAGGGCCAACTCTGAACCCAGCCCGCCCCCTTGAGTTTCTGGAGACGGTCCTGGACGCTGCGCGGTCGCGTGAACATCTGGCTCTCGAACGTGCTGCTCAGCTTGAGAAGCTGAGTGACGGTCAGGGGACAGCGGTCGAGTGCGAGGAGCACTTCTTCGTCGCGGTCGGTGAGGTGCCGGGAAGGCGAGGTTGTTGCCATTACCAAATACAATTGGTACCATGCCTCCACGAGTTGTACATCCTCTTCCGCTTGCATGAATCGCGAAAAATCAGGATTCATTAACATTGAGGAGTTGATGGCCCAGGTGCCCCTGGAGCAAGCGGTCAGCTACTACGGCATCACGATGCCGGAAATTCGTCGTATCGGTACAGAGGTACGCACCCGGTGCTTTCTCAACTGCGGGCGTCACGCGGAGACAGGGGATCGGGCGCTCGCCATCCAACCTGACCATCCAGCGAAGATCTGGCGATGTCACGAGGCCGGGTGTGGCCGCGGCGGGAACCTGGTGTCTCTGTGCGACCTGATGAAGCCGGGTGACAATGCTGGCGGGAAGCCGCGGGGAGAACGGTTCAAGGCAATCCTGCGCGACCTGCAGGGGATGGCCGCTGGCGCACCACCACCTCCCTCAGCCATAGCGGCGGAAGAACCGGCGGCGGTGAAGATGCCCGCGACGCCGCGGCGTCGCGGCAATCCTCCCCTCGCGGAGTCGGACAACGAGCGAGCCCGGGGGCTCGTCCACCTCGATGAGAAGTTCGTCACCGACCCGGCGACGATGAGCCCGAAGGCCGCGTCGTACTTCCGCCATCGCCCATTCCTGACGCGCGAGATGTGCCGACGGTGGCGCATGGGATATCTGCCGAGAGACACCGGAGGTGACCACGCGGGCGGCACCATGCGCGGGAAGATCGTGTACCCGCTTCTCGGAGAAGACGCAGAGGTGCTGACGTGGTTCGGCCGCGACCCCGAGTACGATGGGAAAGTCCATGAATGGGTCGTCGGTGGGAAGCAGGGGAAGGAGCCGGAGAAGCATCACTTCGTGATGGGGTTCGCCCGCGGCCTGGAACTCTTCGGCCAGCATCGGCTGCGAGAGGAGGGGACTGCTGAGAAGCTCAGAAGACTCGGCCTCGTCGTCGTGCAGGGTCCGAACGACGTGATCGCCCTGGATGGCCTCGGGGTTCCCGCGGTGGGATTGTGCGCGACGACGATCACGGGAGAGCAGGTAGAGAAGGTCGGACGGTTCTCCGCGGAGTCCGGTCATGGGGCCGTTACCGTGATGCTCGACTGCACGGAGGCCGGGTCACTGGCCGCGAGAGTGATCGTCGTCGAACTGGCACAGGTCTGTCCCGTTCGGTTGGCGTGGTCGGAGACGATGCACGGTGGATTGTTCAAGGGTTGGGAGGTGGCGTCCCTGTCCGCGGAAGAGTGGAGAACGATCGCAGGGTTCCTTGGAGAGCGGTCACTGGAGAGAGGGGATGCGTGATGTCCGGCCATTCAGCCGGAGGCACCCGCTTTGCGGCCGATCCCGGCGACGGCCGGACGGCGTGCGGGGCTGCACGAGCGGCTCGGAAGTCACGGAGAAAATCGTGGAGGGACTTGCAAAGATTTCTCGACGGACACCAGAGCCCGCGAGCCCCCCGCGCACGCCGCCCATGATCGGCCAGGTGCTGGTCGTCGGGCGAAGTCGGGTGCGGGGGGCTCGCGGGCGAAGCTCCGCGAGTGCAGTCCCCTCACAGAGGCGCTACTCTGTCTCCCGCAAGCCGCCAAAGCGTCGGCTCCGTCCGCGCGGCTTCGCGGTATGGGTTGACTCCTCAGCAGTGGCCCGATTTCGTCGGCTCCGTCCGCGCGGCTTCGCGGGAGACCTCGGAGGTGAACGCGGAGAATTCACAAGGGATGACGCGTAGGAAAATCGTTACCAGAACATCCGTGCGGACAGGTGATAGAGTGACCGAGAGAGGAGGACGAAATAGGGTCTGGATGGGGTGTACTTGGCGGGTGGGTTCTGGGGAACTTCTGGTGTACTTGGCGGGTGGGTTTCTTGTGATAGTAGTGTACTTGGCGGGTGGGTTTTTGATGGAATCTTCGTATAGATTCCACTTATTTCTTGGCTTGAGAAAGCCTCTACCTTCGTGTTTCCGTTGTGGAAGAGGTGCTGCGCCAAATATACTGTTACAAAATTATTGTAAGCAAAGGGCCGCTGCTTTGAAGAAGAGAGAAATACAAGAACAACCAAACGAGCGAAGTATAATCTCATTCGTAGGTGAGAGTGTCCCGGCGCGTCCGTCGCGGGGGCGTGTGAAGTCGGCGAACCACGTAGTCCGCCCCTCCACTATTTCCTAATATCTCCGACGCGCGTCGGGCCGTCAGAGTTCCATTCGGGGTGCTCGGCGCGGAACCGGCGCACGAAGTGTGTGCGGGCGAAGTGCGCGGCATTCTCCTTCGCGTCTCGTTCGGACTGGCCACCCGTCGTGAGGTCCTGGAAGATGCGGTCCATGACTTTGCCGAAAGCCTCCTTGGCCTCGGTGTGGAGATACGCGTCGAAGGCCGCGTCAAACCCTCCATGCGGTGCGCGTTCCTGTCGGTCGGCCTGCCAGCGCTTACGCTCTTCCTCCTTACGCAACTCGCGCCACCAGTCGGGCGGTGTCCGTTCGCCGGCGGCCTGCTTCTTCAAGTTGTCGATGAAGTACGCCTGGGGACTCGTGGTGAAAAAGGACTCGCCGTTTCGCTCGCGTGCCGCGAGCGTCATGTCGGCAATCTCCGCAATGAGGCGTGCATCGTGTGTCTTGAGGACGCGGCAGATCGTCGCGTCGTCGAGGCCAATCGTGTGGAGAGGTTCGTAGAGAGGGGAGTCGAGGATCTGCACCTGGCGTGCGCCGGTCGCTTCGAAGTGCGGGCCGCGGTGGAAGCGGATGTTGTACGTCCCCTTCGCGCGTTTCGTGAAAAGCATCTTCGCGGAGAAGATGCCTTCGGGCAGACGGACGATTTCGCGTTGCAGGAGAACGTCGATACACCGAAGCAACTTCTGCTTGAGTTTCCATGTCTCATGGTCGGCGCTGAAACCCAGCACATTGATGGTGAGGTCCCGGAGTTCGAAGTCGGGAGAGGAGTCGCACCGCCAGAAAATCTTCTTGAGGAGAAGATAGAGGCGGCGGCTGGCAGGATCGAGGGTGCGATAGATGTCCAAGTCAAAGCGGAGGGAACCGGCGGCGGCCGAGCAGAACTCGAAGAAGATCGGGTCCCAGGCGAATCGCCACGCGCGGGAAGAGCTGGGATCGATGGGGAGACTGTAGCTGAGGAACCCGAAGCCGACCTGCCGGTGCTCACCGCGAATCGGATCGTAGAAGCGGTCGTTCCGGTAGCTCACCGCGGAGAGGCGGCTGATGGCATTGCGGAAGAGATCGAATCGCTTCCCGCCGGTGCGGGCCTCCTGCGGGTCGATGCACCCGAGTTGGCGGAGGCAGTAGTAGGGCGTGGCGAAGAAGTCGGACGTGGGCTTCGACTGCGAGAAGGTGAGACTGAGGAGTCCCCAGAGGTAAAACTCGTCTGACGGAGAGAGGCCGTCGGGGCAGGCGATGCGGACACGGGCCTCCTTGCGGTGACGGTTCTGGTCGGTGTACCAGTAGCGGCTGTCGTGGATGTACGGCCCACCGAGCGAAGCGGATGGATCGAGTGGGCAGAGGGCGTGTTCGACGAGCGAGAGCTGCGCATGGCCGACCGAGGGCACATCGGCATTGCGGGTGAATGCCGCGGTGACGAGGTGGAGCCGGGGAGGGGAGTCGGGAGTCGGGGCCATGGCAAGCGTTGCCGGTGAGTATACGAAGAGGAAATGCGGTATACCTCGAAACCGCGTTGACGCTGAGAGGAGGATTCTGGTGTTGCGGCGGAGTTTCTCCGGGAAATCCGACAGGACAATGGCGAAAGGAAGCCAAGAAAGAAGTGTCATCCGTCGACGACATTCGGTGTTCGGTCACATCTGTAGCGCGCGAGTCCGAAAACCGTCCCGCAGTTGGGGGACGGTTGTGAAGAAGAAGACCGAAAGGGGATTACTTTCCGATTTCGTGTATCTCCCCCCGCATCAGCGTGAGGAAATCATCTGTGTAGAGGAAGGAGCGGATGTGAACTCTATTCCCCATTTCTGCATGCGCTTTAGCTTACGCTGGAGGACACGTTGAGCAAGCATGCTGGCTTGAGCAGCAGAGTGAGACTGCGCACCATGCAATGCTAGGCGCTTCTGCTTCCGCAGGAGGACACGTTGCGTAAGGCTGAGGGCACTCGGAGGAAGCGTAGGGAGCAGTGAGGAGGAAATGGGCGGCAGCGAAAGGTTCTCATTCTCGCCTTGAACGCCAACTGGCGCACTCGGCTGGCTGATCCCCATGCGGTTCGTGCCGCCTGCCACACCTCTCGATCCTCCCGCTGGTGGGTTGCAGGATGTCGATGTGTTGTAGACATCGGTGCTGGCCGATGCCGTGAGGGAGGTACTGTTGAGATCTGAGAAGATCGCAGTGATGATCTTGTTGGGACATTCTGTGGGAAGAAGCGTCGGGATGGAGAAGGAGGCTTCAAACACACCGGAAGACGGCGCCGTTTCAACGAAGAGCGTCGGTATTCCATCAATGTCCACCGTGGCTGTATCCTTCATTGAGCCATCCAAGTTCATGGCTGGAGCCGTGAGTGCGTAGAGGATGGAAGAACCGGAAGCAGACTGCGGTGCAGAGAGGGACGAGCGGGCAAGGAGCGATCCGCTGCCGCGGGCGACGTGCCCATTATTTGTAAATGTTGCCTGACGAACATCGAGGGCAAAACCGTTCAGACGAAGTGTGCCACCTGCATCCACAGAGAGAGCGGTATTGACCGTATTGTTCCCAAGGAGATACAGAGTCCCCCCGCGGACCGAGAGATTCCCAATGGAGGTACTAGCGGGAAGGCCGAAGCTCGCACCAGATCCGGAAATCGTAAGGTTCGGATAGGCCCAGTTCCTGATAGAAAAGTTGGAGCCCGAAGGGGCGTTGTAGATCACGGTACTTCCGGAGAGCAACGCTGGTGACGGTATGGTCTCTCCGCCCTGAAGTTCGAGAGTGTCTGCATTTTGGAACGTTCCGGAGATGGCAACATTCTTCCCATTCAGATTGAGTGTTCCCTTTTGGATGGTGAGATTTCCCGTGACGGAGGTATTGGCAGGTAAGCTGAATATCGCGCCCGTGCCTTCGATGAAGAGATTCGGATAGGCCCACTGCTGAAGAACGTAGGGTCCTGATGTCCCCGTATATACGATCGTGCCCGTCGTTCCCGGAACGAGATTCGACACGGTCTCATTTCCCCGGAGGGATAACGTGTCAGCATTTGTGAAGGAAGCGGAACTTCCGGTCATCGTGAGATTCTGGCCGCCGAGATTGTACGTACCCGCAGTGATGGCCAATTGTCCTTGGACAATTGCGGCACCGCTCTGCGTGAAGGTTGTACCGGCGTTGTTGACAGTCAGGTTACCATACGTTCCCCCGAACAGTGCCACGGGGGCGTGGTCACTCGTGCCGAGATACGTCGTCGTCGATCCGGGTGAGCTCGTGAATGTGCCGAGGTTGGTGAGGTTTGCGCCACTGAGTGTGAGAGTGCCGTTATTTACTAAGGTACTGCCGCTTGCTATGGAAAGAGTGCCACCTGAACTCAGCGTCAGAGAGTCATCTGAACCTATCTCAAATCGAGCATGAGAGCCCACACGTATCGAACTGAATGAATAGGAAACCGTCGCTGAATCCGAAAGCGTTGTGTAGGAAGTTGTAGGATACTCGGTGGTACCCGCAATGACGCTGGAACTGGACAAAACGTACCCTGTGGCGGGATCTCGGTACAAGTACGTCGTTGGAATAATGAGCTGACCGGTGAGATTGGTTTGATCTTTCGTCTGCAAATATATCGTTCCTGACGCCCCTCCGTTTATGCCAGGATAATCCCCGCTATCGGCAAATCCTCCTCCAGACGCTCTAAGATTAACGCTTCCAAAAGAAGATGAATTTGTTAAGACAAGCGCTATTCGTCCCCCGCCCCCACCTGAGCCGACATTGTAGGGGCCACTACTTCCACCATCCACAGTAATTGTTCCCGTTCCAGTAAGAGAACCTGTCGTGATATACGCACTTCCGCCGGAACCCTTACCAGCGCACCAACCGCCAGGTGAGCCGCTTAGCCCCATGGCGGAAATCGTTCCATTGATGGTCGTCAGACCCGCAACGGTGAGCATGATGGCTCCACCTCCGCCAGATGGTCCTCCGTTATTCATTTCACCCGTTGATCCAATATCTGTCGGCGCAGTAATTGAACCGTATGTTCTCCCAATACCCGCTGGCCCCCATATGGGTGCGAGTCCGCCTTGTCCGCCATAACCTCCGCCTGAAGGAAGCCAGCGATCGGGAGGCGCTCCGGGGCCAACGCCCCAAGTACCATAGGCTGCCGCATGCCAATAACCTTTCCCGTCCACATTCATACTGCCGCCAGATCCCACGGTGAGATTCCTCCCCACAGAGACTTTGAGACGGTATGTTTCCGTGTTGGTGTTCTGGTCATGCGTCATCGTTCCAGAGTTGATGGTGAGATCGTTCGTAACGGTAAATGTAGTGAATGACCCCTGCCCGTCGTACACGGTGTCGATCGTCACGGTTCCCGTATATCCCGTGTCCATAAGGAAGGAGTTCACGGTGCTGGGGCAGCCCGCATCCCACGTGACATTCTTACTGCCGCTGTTGATGACGATATTGTCGCCCGTCTGCGGGATGGTTCCTCCCCAGTTTGCTGGCGTGGAACACAAGGTATCCGTACCACTTCCTGTCCATGTCCGCGTGGATCCGACATCATTCACGCTCCCATGAAGTGATGAAATGGATGTATCGGTGGAAATCATGCTTGAGGTTGAAGAGCTACTGCCTATGGAAATGTGTACGGTTCCGCTCCCGGAGTCCAGAGACGAACCCGTGCCCGTAGATGAGAGGGATGATCCTGTCGAGGATGACGAGACAGTTGACCCTGAGGATGATGTGGATGAGGAAGATGTCTCCATTCCTGCACCAGAGCCTTGGGATGAACTGGTTGAGGATGATGCGAAAGCGCCGGAAGACGAGAGGACGATTTCGTCCCCCGAGGCAACGGCACCTGTTCCCGTAGACGAGAGGGATGAAGAAGACGAGGGAGACGATGCTGCTCCTGCCAGAGAGCTACTTGAATTCCCCGTAGTGATTGATCCAGTGCCCGAAGGCAAAACGCTCCCTGAACCGGTGAGGTCGGCGGAGAAATGTCCCTGTGCTACAACGATGACGCTCGCGACGAGGACGAGTCCAACGAGAGCGGGGATGGCCCGGCGGGCGGAAGTGGTGTCCATGTGTGTGTTGGGAATGTTGCCTCCAGTATAGCAAGAATCGTCGGTTTTCTCAAGCGCAGAGAGAGAGTTGTTACAGGAGCGCAGCGGGAAGCCAATCTCTACACCTTTGACGATCTCTTCGGTGACGCTTGGGCGCGTGCCTCGTCGAGTGCCGATAGGATGTCTTTCGTCGTTACGTCCTTCTTGCGGAAGGTGACGGAGACGAGAGCTTGGCTCGTCGAGAACCGGTGATGACTCACAGGTGCGCCGCGACGTCTGCGTCCGCGAAGTGCCTGCGTGCGTTCGGTCACGAGCGCCTCCATTTGCTCCGCTGTGACGGTTTCCTTCCGCGTGCGTTCCACGAGACGAATCTGTTCTGCAGCCGGGAGCGTGCGGATCGCGTAGAGGTGCCGCCGCGTGAAGCGACCGCTCGTGTCCTCCCGCGCCACCTTCTGTACGGCGGGATCGAGATCGAGGAGGGAGAGCAATTTGGAAATTTCGCCTTCGCTCTTTCCCGTCTCCCGCGCGAGGTCGCGTTGCGTGAACTTATTGGCATCCCGGAGTCTCGCCAACGCATCGGCCAGGTCATAGGGGTGCATGTCGAGCCGCTGCCAGTTCTCGACGATCTGATGGAGGAGGACGTCCTGCTCCTTCGGCTCCTGTACCCAGCAGGGAATCTCCGGAAGCTGTGCTTCGCACGCGGCGTGGTAGCGCCGTTCCCCGGCGATGACCTGGTAGATACCATCCGCTTCGATGAAGCGGACGGTGATCGGCTGGAGGATGCCGAGTCTCTTGACCGAATCATTGAGTTCCTTCTGGGCCTCCGTATCGAACCTGCGTCGCGGCTGGTTCGGATCGGGGCGAACATGGTTGCGGGCGATGGCGAAGGCACCGCCGAGGCGGCGACGGCCTTCAAGTGAAGCGGGAGTGGGGGAGTCCTTAGACGGTGGCAACGTGGGCGCGGCCGCGAACGTTTCGCCGGCTTTGCTCAGGGCCGCGTCGACGAGCTTCCCCAATGCGTCGCTCGACCTCCTCGAAGAGGGAGCGGGCGACTGAGGCTTCCGTGCTTGCCGGAGCGTGGAGGGTGATCGGGACACTATGCGTTACGGATTTCTCATACCCTGCCAGATCAGGGACGACGGTGTCAAAGGCAAGAGAGCCGAAGTGCTCGCGGAGTTTCGCCAAGTAACTGCGCTGGTAACTGCGGCGGGGCTTGAAGCGGGAGACCAAGTAGCCGAGCAAATGGAGCGACGGGTTATAGGTCTCTCGGGCGGAGTTGACCGCGGCCGTCACCTGGACGATGCCCTGGGCACCCCAGTCGGCGGCTTCCAGCGGGATGATGACTTCGTCGGAGGCACACAGCGCCGCAAAGCTGACCAGAGAGAGGCGGGGTGGGCAGTCGAAGATGAGGTAATCGTAGGAGGCCCGAATTTGACGGAGCCCTTCTGCAAGCGACAAATGCAGGTCGGACTTCTCCCACATCCTTTGGTCGGAAAGATCGTACGCGGCGAGCACCGGGCTCGACGGGAGGAGGTCAATGTGGGCAAAGCGCGTGCGGCGGATGAGGGAGAGGGGATCGGCCTCGGTGCGTGGATCGAAGAGCGCTTCGACGCCGGGGAGGGGACTGCCCCCGCTGGTCAGCAGACTCTTCGTGATGTTGCCCTGGGTATCGGTGTCGATGACGAGCACGCGCTTCCCACGTTCCTCGCACACGCCGACCAGGAGCCAGGTCGTATGCGTCTTGCCCACGCCGCCCTTGAGGTTGATGACGGTGATGGCCGTTGGCGCTGGTCTGAGGGGTGATCCATCGGCGGCATGGTACCAGGAGATGCGCCAGAGTCGAATGATTCTGACGTGGGGTGACCGGGGCTACCGAATGCCGACGGCGACTTCCAATTTCGTGACCCGCTTGGGGAGCTTCTCAATCTCGATGGCGTCGAGCCGCTTGTCGATGGCGTCGATCTGGCGGGTGAGGTTCCTTTCCATACGGTCAATATGGTTCTCGACGCCGCCCATTCTAGTTTCGAGACCGTCAATTCGGCGAGCGAGCCTCTCGTCGCCTTCACGGATTTCCTGCGTTAAGACCCTCTGCATGTTTTGCATGTGGTCGAGGACGGTCTTGAGGGTGATGCCGTTGTCTTGATCGGGCATGATGAGGAGGGAGGGGAAACACATGATAGGACGACGGAGGAGAACAGGCAAAGAAAGTCGTTACGAAAAGCCCCTGCCGGAAAGCAGGGGCGGGCCTGAGCCTCAGAAGTACCCGGGATCATTGACGGTATCGCCGATGTAGGCATCAAGGAAGTCCCAGGCTTCCGCGATCATGTTGCTGCGGGTACGGTGGCCGCAATCGACGGTGCCGTCCGTGGCCCCGCACGGGCAAGGGCACCATCCGAACGCGGAGGCGAGCCCGGGGAAATCCCAGTCGCTCTGGAAGAGAATGTCGTCCCCGTTCCTCGCGACGAGCAGGAAGGTGCCAGCGTGGCCCTCGCGAAGCCTGACTCTCATCGTACCCTCCCGCTCATTTGGTGCTGGTTGCGGTCTTGGAACCTCCCGTCGTAGGCGAAGCGTCGCTGGAGCTTGTAAACCTGCTTGATGCAGTCCACCTGCTCGTCGGTGTCGGTCTGCTCGATGCCGATGGCCGCACGGTCGGTCACCCACACCTCGCGGCACCCGGACTCCAGAAGCGCGAACACCGCGAGGGGCGTGAACATCTCGTGCGTCAGCATGATGGAGGCAACATGGGGATCGTCGCTTGATCCGTGATTCCAGTTCTCCGACTGGATCTGAACGCCCAGGCAGCGTTCGACGACTCGTTTGCCCTTCTCCGTGAGGTCACAGAGAATGCGGTACATGAGGCTACACGCCTCACCGGTCAATAGATCGATCCCGTACTCGCGCAGGTGGTCCCAGGTGGACACGGTCTTCATGGCAATATCTCCGATGGTGAAAGGAACCGAAACTCAGACAGCGAATGACGCTGCCACGGAAGAGATCCGCGTGCCAGGAGTTGCGCGGGGATACGGAAGTGCAAATCATTGCGGAAGCCGGCAATCCCGTTATCATCCGCGGAAGCTCACGTATGTCTTCCCATGCACGCTCCGATCACGGCTTCTACGTCGATCTGGAGAAGATGGCTGACGGGAACTTGCGCATTGTCCTGACGGAGACGGGAAAGGTGGAATTCGGAACGGTCGTGGAGGAACGAGACAGGTTCGGCATCCATGCCGCCCTCTGCACGCTCCTGGAAGACCACCTTTGCACGGGGTGGGAACTGGTGCCGCCGGAAGATATTGGTGCTCTGACCGCTGCGCCGATCCTGTCGGATGACATCCTGCGGGATGAAGAGGGAAGTGTCGTGGAAATTGGCCGTGTGTTCTGGTATCCGGACTATGCGGTGCGAGACGAGATTGAGGAAATCCGGAGGGACCTGGTGCTCGTATTCCAGGGGGTGGGATGACGTATCGGGAAAGATCGGCAATACGTTGCCCGAGGACGGAAGAGATGGGTTCCTGCGAGAGTGTTGTATTGCCGTCAGTAGAACGGTGTACACTGCCAACGTGTTCGCGATTACCGATGAACAGAGGGAGATCATCGCTGAGGAGGGAACTCCTCTCCCCATCGCAGACGATAAGAAGGGCAAGGCGTACGTCGTCCTACAGGTGTCCTTTGGGCGAACAGAGGACAAGGTCTTCCGTGCCGTGGCCCCGGGCGTGAACGCCGTGGGAGAGGGCGACATTCCGAGTGATGCGCTCTTCTCCCTCTGCGCTGCCATCCAGATGCTCGCCAAGAACCCTCCCGAGGAAAGATGGGGTGCGGAGGGATGACGGACCTGTCCGGCGATTCCTGCCCACAGGAATATTGCCGGTCATTGCCAGACGTAGGAACTGTTGTTCCTCAAATCGACGAACGAGTTGAACAAAAGTGTTACCAATGTAGTCATCACATACAAAAGTACAGGGGTTTCCCCGGGAAACTTCACGGAACAATGGCTTGGGAAAGCCATATTGATGAAGGATTGGGGAGCGGAATCGACGGTGCGAGGGGCGCATGGAAAAACCCCCGATGACGGATCACCGGGGGTTTCTTCGTCAGTGGCTGATGGCGTCCTCGATCGCCGCGTGGATGTCATCGTAGAGTTCGGCGAAACCGGGGATGGCCGCCACCTCCTCCTTATTGATGTAGAGGAGGCGGTGGGCTTTGAGGCAGACGCCGAAGAGGTCGAGCGCCGGAGGGGCCGAAAGGGACGGAGTGGTTTCGGGCATGGTGGAGTGGGGGAATGGAAATGAGGAGAGGGTCAGTAGTCGGACGGGAGGAGAGCGGTAATCGCTCCGCCCTCGCCATCTTCGATGTACCAGAGAGGTTCTGGTTTTTCCGGACAGAGGAAGACTTGGAGATAGTCGATGCCGTTGTGCTCCTTCGCGAGGCGTTGGAGCGTGGCCAAGCAAGGGAAGATCACGTCGCTGTAGGCAGAGAGTGCCGCGGGCGTGGCGAGGAACGGCTTCTTGTCGCTCGGCAGGAAGAAGTCGCAGGACGCGGGATGGTCGAAGGGGACCTCTTGGGGCTTCAGGGTGGGGAGGGACATGGGAAAGAAGGGAAGGAAATAGGGAAAGACGGGCGGGAGCGTTCGCCCCCGCCCGAGTCGCGTCATGGAATGGGTGTTGGTGGCTACGCTACAGCATCGAGAGGGTGCCGTCGCTGCACAAGTTGCCGCACGCTTCGCAGGCGTACATCTCGTCTCCGACTAGGACGAGGCGAGCGATGCAGCAGTCGCTCTTCGGTCCGTCGTTTGGCGGCAGGGAGGAGTGCTTCCGCATCGAGTCGAGGATGAGGTTGGCAGACTTGATACCGTAGGTGATGGAATCCATGGTAGGATGGGGGAAGAATGAATAAGAAACGGAACGGGGAGAGCGGATACTCTCCTCGTTTCTGGTGGGGAACGGGCGGTGGCCATGGCTGGCGGGGGAAGGGGATAGAGGTGCTTCTGGTCGAAGCAGGTTCTTGCAAGCAAGCCGCAGCCCGCCGTCAAGGAAGCGAGCCGCCGGCGATCGCGCAGCTTCACAAGCCCCCTTCCTTCCGTCCTATCGAATCCGTGGGGCGCCGTGAAGCTCCTGCGCCGTCGCCCGGCGAGCGCCCTTGTACGGCAATAGGGATCGGCTTGCTAGAATGAGGAAGCTGCGAGCAAGAAAATCAGTGTGCAATTCAATGCGGGGATGCCACGGATTGGATAGGGTGCGTCTCCATGGGAAAAGACAGGCTATCCAAGGAAGACGAGAAGAGGTTCATCGAACTCTTCAAAGGGATGTCCAACGCCTTCGACCAACTGGAGAAAGGTCTCTTCAAACGCCTGGGAACCCAGGCAAGGGTCCGAAGGGAAATACACCGTCTAGGGGGAAAGGTAAGGACTCAGATAGAAGGCACTCGCATTTTCGAATTCCCGGAAGTCCCTGAAGGTCTGGACAAGCTCCTGGAGGGATTTCAATGGGAACTGCACGGGAAGGTGCTGTCCATCAGCGGGTGGTTGTAGGAGCCGCCCCGGCTGGTGGATACGAGGCAGGGGGAGGAGGGCTGCCCTCTGTCCCTCGCGTGCGTTGGCGGCGAGGGAGTGTCCTGCGGGAATTCGGACCGGCATACGCCACCTGGGGCGGACTGCCCTCTATCTCCCATCCAACATCCGCCCTGCCACTACTTCGCCACTATTTCGGCGGCAAGAAAAGCGAAAGGACTTACGGCCTATCGCCGTAAGTCCTTTCGTATCAAGGTGCCGAAGACAGGACTTGAACCTGCACCCCCGTTACAGGGACTAGGTCCTGAACCTAGCGCGTCTGCCAATTCCGCCACTTCGGCTCTCAACCGTTGGTTGTAGTATACCGCAGGCGTGCATGCAAGCCCCCCGGGTAAGAAGCACTGCTTTGCCACCGCTGGAGATAAACGGTCGATTGCTCCGCAAACCACAAAGCACCACTGCCGCTGCCGCGAAAGCTGGCGGCGGCAAGCGTAGCAATGGCCGACCCGGTCGCGTGAGGCGAGGCTTAACGATGACTAGTCTCGGGGTCCTCGCCGATGGGGTCACCTCCGGCGCGGGTGATCAAGGCCATGTAAAGCGCGACGTTGATCGTGCTCGACAAGCCGTGCACGCTGCCGTCCCCGAAGCCGTGAACGATCACGCCGCCGTGATTGCTGCTCGGTCCGTAGGTAATGTAGTGGGCGGCGTCAACCTGGTCCAGCGCCGACGTCCCGCCGTCATAGTAATAGGTCGACTTGGTACCAACGGTGATGGGAACGTTCAGCCAGGTCTTATAGCCTGGGATGATCGTCGACTGGTTGTCATACTTGCCGGGAGTAAAACCCTTTGGCGTCCAGTACGGCAGAGCCCCGGATTGATCATCGAACGTAACGGCGCCGGTGGGGTAGGGCGTTGTGGGCAGGCCCACCAGCGCCTGCTCTTTGCCGTAGGTCCAACGTGCGCACCGCTGCTCGATGGTCTCGACGACGATGATCGTATGGGACGTGCCGTCGCTGAAGTTGTTGAAGCTCAGAGTCGAGCCGGGATAGCACGCACCATCGGGAGTTGTCGGGTCCGACTGCGTATACAAGGGCGCCGTGGGACTCGCGGATGCAATCGACTGACTCTGCCAGTGCGTGGCCGCCATCACCTTATAGTTGGAAATGGCCTCCAGCGGCGTGGCGTTCGGATTCACAAAAGCGTTCCCACCGAAGCTCGGACAGACGAACTCCTGCAGCGACGTGCTCAAGGCGAGCTGGGCATTCTGCACGGCGTTGGCGGCCGGCGTCCCAGCCGAAGTACCATCGGGATTGGTGGCCGTCAAGTCCAGGCTCGTATAGAGGGGCGTCTCTTCCAAGCCGGGGAGCAACTCGACCCAGATGCTCCAGCCGCTGGTTGCGCCCGAACCCACAACACCCTCGGAAAACGTGCCGCCCGCAGTCGAGATTTGGTCGGAGGCAGGCAGCTTCTTGTATTTGTCGTGGTAGTTGTGCATCGACAGGACGAGCTGTTTCACCTTGTTGACGCAGGAGGACCTCCGGGCGGACTCCCGCGCGGCCTGGATGGCGGGCAAGAGCAGTGCAATCAGGATGCCGATGATGGCAATCACCACTAGCAGTTCCACGAGGGTGAACCCTCGCTTCGTGGAAGGTTGAACCATGACACACCTCCTCAAGAAAATGACGAGAATGAGAACACCCCGGCGGCCGGCGGCACTAGGCCGGCGGCCCAACAACGCACCTTATGAAAGATGACAGACGAGTTCGCCGTTTTACGCCGCAATCTCCCCCTCGGGCAGGATCAAGCCCTTGGCAGCAGCGGCCCCGCTGGGAATTGATTCTAGCTCCCTGGTACAAAAGCTGTCAAACGCTATTTCTGCAAGCGTGGACCACGTTTGCTCTTGGCTGCACGGAGGCCCCCCTCTCCCTCCGGAGGATGGTTCGGGCCGGCGTGGCCGCCGGGGCTAACAGAGCTGCACCCGTTAGCCCCGGCGGCCACGCCGGCTGTGTGACGCCGAGAATGGTTCGTCTATGGTAGTTCCCCTTACCCATACCCTCTCTCGGAGGGGGATGGGGCCGGGCAGCGGAATTGAAATGCACGGGAGGTTAGGATAGGCTTCCAATGCGCTGGTAGTCCCGCCTTTAGGCGGAACTCCACCTAGAGGCGGGACTACGAGCGGACGTTTACGGAGTTCCGCCTGAAGGCGGGACTACGAGCGGACGTTTTGCGACCCCTGCACCTGGAATCGGAAGAGCCGGTCTTTTTGCCCTATGCGCGAACTTCTACCGGAAGAACAACGCCGTTTCGCCGTGGAGGTGGTGCGGAGGCTCCGCAGCGCCGGATACGAGGCGTTCTGGGCGGGCGGATGTGTCCGCGACCTGGTCTTGGAGCGAACGCCCAAGGACTACGACGTGGCCACCAATGCCCGGCCCGGCGAAATCCGCACCTTGTTCGGCCATTGGCGGACGCTCGCCATCGGCGCCGCCTACGGGGTGATTACGGTCAAGGGGCGCGGCGGCGCCGGGCAGGTCGAGGTGGCCACCTTCCGCAGCGACAACCAGTACGACGACGGCCGCCATCCCACGAGCGTCCGTTTCAGCGACGCGCGGGAAGACGCCCTGCGGCGCGACTTCACGGTGAACGGCCTCTTCTACGACCCGATCGGGCAGGAGGTGGTCGATTACGTCGGCGGACGCGAAGACCTCAAGCGGCAGGTGCTCCGCGCCATCGGCGACCCGGTCCAACGGTTCACCGAGGACAAGCTGCGGCTGTTGCGTGCGGTCCGTTTCGCCACGGTGTTGGACTTCGCCATCGACCCGCCCACGCTGGAGGCCGTCGGACGCATGGCCCAGCAGATCTGCATCGTCAGCCCGGAACGCATCACCGCCGAGGTGCAGCGGATTCTCATCGAGCCGCATCGCAGCCGGGGCGTGCGGCTTTTGCTGGAGACCGGGCTGGCCGCCGCGATCCTCCCGGAGATGGTTTTCCAGGAACGATCGTCGCGGGAACATGCCTTGGCGGTGCTCGATCGGCTACCGCAAACCACCTTTCCATGTTCGCTGGCCGTGCTCTTTCACGGGCGGGTTGGATTGGAGGGGGCCCTGGAGATCGGCAGGCGATGGCGGATCTCCAACCGCGATGCCGATCGAGTCGTCTGGCTGCTTGTGCACTATGAGGCGTTGGCCGGGGCCCGCTCGAAACGCTGGTCGGCCGTGCAGAGGCTCTTCATCGCGGAAGGGATCGAGGACCTGCTGGCGATCCGGGAGGCAGAGGCCCGGACCGGCAATGGCGATGCGGAGGAAGTGGCCTGGTGCCGGGCACAATTGGCCCGGCCGCCGGACGAGTTGAATCCGCCGCCGTTGGCGACAGGGGACGACCTGGTCGGCCATGGCATCCCTCCCGGTCCGGCGTACCGTTGGCTGCTGGAGCGGCTCCGCGACGCGCAACTCGACGGCCAGATCGGCGATCGCCAACAGGTGCTGGCCCTGGCCGACCAACTCCTTCAGGAGGAACCATGATGGACAAGAAAGCGAAGAAGAAATCCCAAACCCTCCGCCAGCGATTGCAGAAGCTCCGCCAACAACTGGCCGGCGCCAAGGGACAGGTGGACGACCCCGGGGAGTTGCGGATCCTGGAAAAGCAGATCGCCGACGCGGAGGCGGAGCTGGCCAGGCTCCAAGACGAGTAGGGTGGGACAAGCTCGCGCAGGCGAGCGCCGGCCCACCAGGGGAGAGTGGCTAGTGGTCAGTGGCTAGTGGCTAGTGGCTAGTAAAGAGGGATAAGAGATGAGACATGAAGGCGAAAACATGCATCGCTTCCCTCATCCACCGGCCACTAGACACTAGCCACTGACCACTTCTGGTGGGCCGGCGGCCGCCAAGGCGGCCTTGTCCCACCCTACGATTGCCGTAGGTTATGCTTCAGCATAACAATTTCCAGCTCTAGCCTCCGGCTGTTATGCTGAAGCATAACCTACAGCCCGAGTTGGACCACCCGAGCGGCGAGATCCCGGCGGGAGGGGCCGAGATGGATCTCGATCTTCTCTTCGCCGGAGCGGCCGATGGTGTCGCCTTCGTGCAGTACGGCGCCTTTGACGAGCAGGTAGTGGACGATGTCGTACACCCGGGCGACCAAGCTCTGCGGCTCCCGCCGGCTGCCATAGACTTCGATCTCCGGCGATTGGAAAGCGGCCAGGCCGGTGGTGTAAAGGGAGCAGGTTCCGTCGGCCTCGCCGTGGAGGTGGAAGTCGATCCAGAGATAGAGCGGCAAATCCTGCCGGCTCATCTGGCGGACGTAGGCGGCCAACGCGGCGGGCGAGTGGACCAGCCCGGCGGCCACCCAAAAGACGGCCTCTGCGTTGGCCGCGTCTGCCGCGGCGGCGGCCAACTTCGTCAATCGCAGGGCCGACTCGACCCGATCCCCCGAGTCGGGGAGCACCCCGACCAGGATCTGCGCCGTCGGCCGGGCGAGGATCTCGGCCGCGGTGGGCCAGTACCAGGCGGCCGCTGCCGCCCGCTGGATCTCCTCCGCGGGCAACGGCTCTGCCAGCAGCGAAACGGCCGCCGTCTCGCCCTCGAACTGGAAAACCAGCGAATCGTCCTCGGCTCGCGTCAGGTCCAGGGGCCCGGCGTCCGACCGTACTCGCCCCAAGGCCTCGCGGATCTCCGACTCTTTAGGCAGTTTCGGCTCGGCAACAACGACCTTGGCAACCAGCAACTTTCCCGCCATCGCGCAGAACCTTCAGAAGTGGTCAGTGGCTAGTGGTCAGTGGTGTGAATCTTTCACGCAAGGAACGTTCTCTGGCGAAAGGCGTTGGAGTTACTGTACGGTCCGGCGCTCGGGAGGGGAAGACCCTTGGAGTGCGGCGACTTGTCGCCGCTTTCCAGCCGGCGTGCAGCATCCGTGCGAAGGGAAAGCGGCGACAAGTCGCCGCACTCCAAAAGGGCCGGCCTTGGGCAGCCGTTACCTGCTAGCCACGGACCACAGGGCACGATAGACTGGACCTATGCACCCCATCGCCCAGTCCGGCAAGACGTCGCTGAAGGCCCGCGCGCTCTTGGTCGGGGAGCGGATCGACGTGCGATCGCTGGGGTCGGTGGACCGGTTAGCGGTCGATCCGATAACCTTGTCGGCGGGGGCCGGCGGAATCGCCGTGCTCTTTCGCTACGGCGCGGTGGTGCTGTTCGACGTGGCCCCCCTGGAAGAGGGCGAGTTCCTCCGCCAGCTCCGGCCGTTGATCCAGCAGCCTTATGCCGCGCCGGAGATCGAGTCGCTGGAGATCCGCATCGACGCCGCCGCCCGGGAAGGGATCGAAGCCGGGACCATGGTCGTGGCCGACTGTTCCCTGGAGCGGCTGCAATTGGTGGCCGACGTGCTCAGCAAGAGCACGGTGCTGGCGATGTACGAGGCCCGGGCCACGGCCAGTTTCGACCTCATCGAGCCCTTCGCCCGGGACCTCACCCGCAACGCCTGGAGCCACCGCAACACGCAGGAGCTGCTGCGGAGCATCGGCGGCGCGCTGTTGAGCGAGCACAACATGGTGGGCCGGGTGGAGGTGGTCGACAAGCCGGAGCTGTTGTGGGAGCATCCCGCCCTGGAGCGTTTCTACGAGCGGCTATTGGACGAGTTCGAGATCCGCGAGCGTCACGTGGCCTTGGAGCGGAAGCTGGAGCTGGTCTCGCGCACGGCCCAGACGGTGCTGGAGCTTTTGCAGGCCCGCCGCAGTTTTCGGCTGGAGTGGTACGTGGTGTTGTTGATCCTGCTGGAGATCATCATCAGCCTCTTCCAGATATTCTTCAGCAGGCACTGAGGAGCAGACGTAGGGTAGCTCGAAGAGGACCCCACCCGACTTGTCCGGGTGGTGAACGAGATTGGTGGCTAGCTCGGAAGGCGTGTTTCCCAAGGGACCCCAGTCCGCTTGCCGGGCTGGTGAATGAGTCTTTTTTGCGAGAAACTACCAACGCAACCGGCTAGCGACCCCTGCCGGCTCGCCCGGCAGGTGAACAAGTCTGATGAGCGGTGCTCGCTACCGATGGCTGGAAAACTCATTCACCTGCCGGACAAGCCGGCAGGGGTCTACGGAATACTTTCAGATGCGGCCTCTCTTCGCTCCCAAGACTTGTTCACCTGCCGGGCGAGCTGGCAGGGGTCCATTACTTCATTCCGTTAAACAGTTACGAACCGAGAAGAGGCACCGGTACTCCTTCTGCTGCTTCTTGCGCTACAGTCGTTTGTTGGCGCTTCGTCGGATGAAGCCCAAGAATGACATGAAAACCTCCGCCCCCAAGCCCCGCTGGTATCGCCTCACGCCGGATCGGCTGATCCTGGCCCTGCTGGTCGTCGAAGGGCTGCTTTGGCTTTCGGAGCGACTCGGCTGGCCGGCTTGGCACAAAGGCTATGCGGTCCTGACTGCCGTGGCGAGCGTCGGCGCGGCTTTCCTGGCCATGTTGCTTTGGCTGGCTGCCAGCCTGATCTTCCGCTGGCGGTTCCAATTCTCGATCCGCTCGCTGCTGGTGCTGGTCGTCGTCGTCGCCATTCCGTGCAGTTGGATGAGCGCGGAGATGGAAAGCGCTCGACAGCAAAGGGAGGCGGCAGAGACGCTGAAGAAATCAGGCTGGATCGCCCAGTACGATTATCAGGTCCAGAAACCAGGCAATCCGCCGCTTGGAGCAGTGCCGCCTGGACCAGCGTGGCTCCAGGATTCGTTGGGAGAGGATTTCTTCGCATCGGCTGTTAAGGTCACTGCTTTCTTTTCGCCGCCCGCTGATATAGGCCCTGAAAATGTGAAGGGTCTAAGGCAGCTCCGTGAGTTGTGGCTCACGGGCAGGAAAGTCACCGATGTGCGTTTGAAGCATTTGGCGGGGCTGACGCAACTCCAGACGTTAAGCCTTGGGGGCACGCAGGTCACCGATGCCGGCCTGAAGTATCTAAAGGCACTCACGCAACTCCGGACGCTACACCTCTGGGGTACGCAGGTCACCGACGCCGGCCTGACGCATCTTGAAGGACTGACGCAACTTCAGGAGTTGGATCTCAGCGGTACGCAGGTCGGCGATGCGGGTTTGGGGCGTCTGAAGGGACTGACGCAACTCCAGACGTTAAACCTCTTGGACACGGAGGTCGGCGATGCGGGCTTGGCGCGTCTCAAGGGACTTGTGCAACTCCAGACGTTAAACCTTGGAGGCACGCAGGTCACCGATGCGGGCATGGAACATCTGAAGGGACTGACACAACTCCAGAATTTGGGCCTCAGCGGCACGCGGGTCACGGATGCGGGCTTGGAGAATCTCAAGGGACTGGCAAAGCTCCAGGAATTGAGCCTCCACAGCACCCGAGTCACGGAGGAGGGCGTGAAGAAGCTCCAGCAGGCGTTGCCGAAATGCGAGATCTTCCGCAATTTCTGAGGGGAAAAGGGGATAAGTCCAATATCGGCGCTAAAGAGGACTCTGCAAACAAGACACTTGGACTTATCCCCTGTTATTCCTCCACAATTGGGTTGACGCTATGACACCTGAGGAGATTGTCGAGCGGTTGGAGCCCTGGCTCGCCAAGCAGCGACGGCCAGCCTGGAAGCCCATCGTGCGGGAAGGCGATGGCCCGGTGACAGGCTCGAAATTCTGCGGTATGCCTTGGATCGGGCCCGACGCGCAATGGCCCGAGTGTGGGCACTGCAAGAATCCGTTGATGCTCTTCCTTCAGCTCGACCTGCATGACCTGCCCGAAGAACTCGGTCGGCAATTCGGCGCTGGCCTGCTGCAATTGTTCTACTGCACACGAGACGATTGCCAAGGCATGGGAGGCTGGGAACCGTTTGCGGACGACCTGAGCCGCGTCCGTGTCGTCCTGCCGAGTGGCCCCAGCCTAATGACTTCCATGCCGCAGCAGGATTGCCTCTGGCCCGTGAAGCAGATCGTTGGCTGGAACCGCTTCGCTGATCTCCCGGCACCTGCCGAACACGATCAACTTGGCCTGAAGTACACCTACGATTTCAACGCAGGGACGCTTCGGATCGAATGTTCCGAGTTAGATTTCGTCCTTACGTACCCAATGAATGATTGCCCGGCTGAGCAAATTGCGATCAGTCAGTCGGGGGATAAGCTGGCTGGGTGGCCTGCGTGGGTACAACGCGTCGAATACCCGCACTGCCCGCAATGCGGGCGCCAGATGGTCCACGTCTTCCAGGTGGACTCCGAGGACAACGTGCCGTTCATGTTCGGCGATGTTGGCTGCGGCCATATCACGCAATGCCCCGAACACAAGGAGATTGCGGCCTTCGGGTGGGCCTGTTGCTGAAGGAGAATGAAAAGAGTATTGGGATAAGTCCAATATCGGCGCTAACGGGGGCTCCGCAGAGAAAACAATTGGACTTATCCCCTTTTCTTCTCCCGGCGCAACAATTACCCGTCACCCGCCCGTTATGCTGAAGCATAACCTACAAGAATGGCCGCTTCACAGCGCCGCGCTGATGTGCCGCAGGATATGCCGGGCGGAGATGACGCCGGTGATGCGGCCCTCGCTGAGGATGGGGATGTGGCGGTAGCCGCCGAGGTCCATCTTGTGCAGGGCGAAGGCGATGCGGTCGTCCAGCTCCAGGGTTTCCACCGAGGCGGTCATGAAGTCCGCCACCGGCCGGTCGAGGAGCTCCGGGGCCTCGACGTTCAACCGCAAAAGCAGGTCCCGCTCGGTAAAGATCCCGGCCACCTGGTGATCGCGGACCACGATCGCGCAGCCCACGTTGCGGTCGGCCATCCGCGAGAGCACTTCCCCCAGCGGCGTCGAGGGGGCCACGACCAACGGCTCCCGCGGCACCAGGTCGCAGATCGAGTCCTTCATGATGCTCCGCTCGACCTCGGTCGCCGGGCGAAGCTTGGTCAACGAAGAGATCGACTGCTCGCACTTGTCGCAGGCGTCGGCGCCGTCGATGTTCTCGAAACCGCAGAAAGGGCAGCGGGCCATGTCGCTATTTTACCTCCCAGGTCTCGCCGTCGCGGAACAGCTCGTCGAGGTCGCCGGGGCCCTCGCTGGCGACGGCCTGGCGGATCTGCGCATTCAAGAGGTCGTCGTACCGCGGCTTCTCCACACAGCGGAAGACGCCGATCGGCTCGGGGAAGTCGGGCTGGCGCATGCGGCTGAGCAGGTAGGCCAGGCTGGGCTCCTTGGCGCTTCTCGTCGTGGACCAGGAGGTCCGCTTCGGTGATGCCGTCGCCCAGGGTCACCACTTCCGGCTCCATGCCGTTCAGTCGGATGCCCTTGTCGCGGTTTTTGCCGAAGATCATCGGCTTGCCGTGCTCCAGCTCCAGCGTGCTGTCGGCGCGGGTGGCCTTCTCCTGGGCGTACTGGAAGGCGCCGTCGTAGAAGACGATGCAGTTCTGGTAGACCTCGACGAAGGAGGTGCCCTGGTGCTCGGCCGCACGCTTGAGGACCATGCCCAGGTGCTGGGTATTGACGTCCACGGTGCGGGCGACGAAGGTTGCCTCGCAGCCGATGGCCACGGAGAGGATGTTCAAGGGGTTGTCGATGGCGCCGAAAGGCGTGCTCTTGGTGACTTTGCCCAAGGGCGAGGTGGGCGAGTACTGCCCCTTGGTGAGGCCGTAAATGCGGTTGTTGAACAACACGATGTTGATGTCGAGGTTACGGCGAATGGCGTGGATCAGGTGGTTGCCGCCGATCGACAGTCCGTCGCCGTCGCCGGTGATGACCCAGACGGAAAGATCGGGCCGGGTGGCCTTCAGCCCGGTCGCCACCGCCGGCGCCCGGCCGTGGATCGAGTGCATGCCGTAAGTGTTCAGGTAGTAGGGGAAACGGCTGGAGCAGCCGATCCCGGAGATGAAGACCAGCTTCTCCGGCGGGATGCCCAGGGTGGAGAGGGCCTTTTTCATTTGCGCCAGGATGGCGTAGTCGCCGCAGCCGGGGCACCAGCGGACGTCCTGTCCGCTGGCGAAGTCGTTGGGCGAGAGTTTGGCGGGGGCGGGCGGAGAGGTCAGTGGCCATGGAAATAGCGGTTATTTGTTAGTGGTACGTGCTCAGCGATCAGTCGTCGGCTGCCACGCTTGACAGTTCCGAGGCACGAAAGTACGTCAGGCTTTCCAGCCTGACAGAACAGACCAGTCAGGCTGGAAAGCCTGACGTACGTGATGCTTGTGGAGTTTACAACCATTTGCGAAAACCCTCCACGACCTCGGCGATAGTGAACGGGCGACCGGAGACTTTATTCAGTGGCAACGCGTCGACCAGGTACTCGCCGCGGAGCAGGCGGCGGAGCTGGCCCAGGTTGAGCTCGGCGACCACTACCCGTTGATACCGCTTGAGCAGCTCGCCGAGGTTGGCCGGAAGCGGATTGAGATAACGGAGATGGGCGTGGGCGACGGCATGGCCCGCCTGACGCAGGCGGCCGGCGGCCGTGGCCACCGAGCCGTAGGTTCCGCCCCAGCTTACCGCCAGGAGCTTACCCTCGGCCGGACCTTCCACCTCCTGGGGCGGAATGTCGTGGGCGATGTTGGCGATCTTCTTGGCCCGCAACTCGACCATGTGCTGGTGGTTGGCCGGGTCGTAGCTCACCGCGCCGGTGACGTCCTGCTTCTCCAGGCCGCCGAGGCGGTGCATCAAGCCGGGCGTGCCGGGGATCGCCCAGGGGCGGGAAAGCCGCTGGTTGCGGGCGTAAGGGTGGAACTCCTCGCCGTTGTGGGTCTCCTGCGGATGCTCGACCGGGATCGGCTGCAACTCCTTGACGGCCGGGATCCGCCAGGGCTCGGAACCGTTGGCCACGTAGGCGTCGGACAGCACGATCACCGGGGTCATGTAGCGGGTGGCCAGTCGCCAGGCCTCCAGGGCGATGTTGAAGCAGTCGGCCGGACTGCGGGGAGCGAGGACCGGCATGGGGCATTCGCCGTGCCGGCCGAAGAGCGCCTGGTTGCAGGTCGGCCTGCTCGGTCTTGGTCGGCAGGCCGGTGCTCGGCCCGGCCCGCTGCACGTTGAAGATCAACAGCGGCAGCTCGGTCATCACGGCCAGGCCCATGGCCTCGGATTTCAGCGACATGCCCGGGCCGCTGGTGCCGGTCGCTCCCATCGAGCCGCCGAAGGCGGCGCCGATCACGGCCGTCAGCGCGGCGATCTCGTCTTCCGCCTGGAAGGTGCGCACGCCGAAGTTCTTCCGCCGCGAAAGCTCGTGGAGGATGTCGCTGGCGGGGGTGATGGGGTACGTGCCGTAGAACAGCTCGCAGCCGCTGAGCTTTGCGGCCGTCATCAGCGCCCCAGGCCAGGGCCTGGTTGCCGGTGAGGTTGCGGTACGTGCCCGGCGGAAGCCGGGCCGGATCGACGTGGTAATGGCTGCGGAAGGCCTCGGTGGTGTGCCGTAGTTGTAGCCCGCGTGCAAGGCGCGGCGGTTGGCGTCGGCGATGTCCGGCCGGCGGCCGAACTTCTCCGTGATGAACCGCTCGGTGGGATCCAGCGGCCGGTCGTAGAGCCAATAGACCAGGCCCATGGCGAAGAAGTTGCCGCAACGATCGGACTCCTTGGTGCTCAGGCCGACCTCCTTGACCGCCAGCCGCGTGAGCCGGGTCATGTCGACTTGGAAGAGCTGGTAGCCGCGGACCGTGCCGTCATCCAAGGGATTGGTCTTACAGCCGGCCAGGTCCAGGTCCCGCTTGCCGAAACCGTCGTTGTTGGCGATCACGATCCCGCCGGGCCGGAGGTCCTGGAGATTGGTGACCAGGGCCGCGGCGTTCATGGCCACCAGCGCGTCGACCTGGTCGCCGGGCGTGAAGATCTTGTGGCTGGCAAAGTGGATCTGGAAGCCGCTCACTCCGGCCTTCGTCCCCCGCGGGGCACGGATCTCGGCCGGGTAGTCGGGAAACGTGGCCACGTCGTTGCCGGCCAGTGCCGACGTGTTGGTCAACTGGCTGCCGGCCAATTGCATGCCGTCGCCCGAGTCGCCGCAGAACCGCACCGTCGCCGAATCCGTCTCCACCAGCGGCTTCGCTTGGCCTTCCTCCGTCGTGGTCGCGTTCACCTGTTGTTGCTCCATCAAGGGCCTTCTCGCTCTTGGGTTGTGGGATTGGGCACGGGCGGGAGGTTATAGACGGCCTGGGGAAAATGTTGCACCAGCCAATGGACAATGCCGGCGATGTTCACCAGCCCCGTCGGCCGGCCCTCCGCGTCGACAATCGGCAGCCGCCGATAGCCGTGAGCCGACATGCTGCTGACGGCCTGACCGACGCTGTCTTCCGCCCGAATCGTCACCGGGTCCCGGGTCATAACTTGCTCGACCGGCGCGTCAAGATCTTCTCGACGGGCCATGAGCCGCAGGAAGTCGCGCTCGGTGAAGATCCCCATTAACACCCCGCCGCGACAGACGAGCAACTCCCCCCTGCGGCGCTGCTTGAGCAATACCAGCACCTCACGGATCGGGGTCTCGGGGTCGACACACAACGGCGGAAGTGGATCGGCATGTTGGATCGACTCGGTGTTCAGATTGTAACCGATGTCCATTAACCCCTCCTCGGGGGATAACGTGAGCCAGCGAGGCTACCTGTCGCCGCTGTCATCAAGGCGTCACACAAGCAAGCATCCTCGCTCGCCCTATTATTTATAGGCCGAGGTGACCAAAATGGAAAGGGCACACCCGACGGGTGGGGCACATGGTCGAACGTAGAAGGGCAGGTGGCGCACCATAAGTCTGTAGGGTGGGACAAACTCGCAACGGCAAGCGCCGGCCCACCAAACCGGCTTGACACCGGCGGGCCGGCACTCGCACACGCGAGCCCTGCTTGCTGCCGGTGGGCCGGCGCTCGCTCACGCGAGCCCTGCTTGCTGCCGGCGGGCCGGCGCTCGCTCACGCGAGTCCTGCTTGCTGCCGGTGGGCCGGCGCTCGCTCACGCGAGCTTGTCCCACCCTACGTTGGGTCCCACCTCTCAAGGCAGCGGGCTACTTGGTCTTGACCTCGATTTTCTTCGGGGCCACGGCCGGCGACTTCTTCAGGTGAATCGTCAGCACCCCGTTGGCGTATTCCGCCTCGACCTGGTTCTGGTCCACCACCTCGGGCAAGGGGATACTGCGGCGGAACGAGCCGTAGCGGCTCTCCACGCGATGGTGCCCCTTGCCCTTGTCCTCCGACTCTTCCTGCTTCTCGCCGGCCAGCACGAGCTGGTTGCCGCTGACGGTGACGGTGAGCTCCTCGGGCTTGACCCCGGGCAACTCGGCCCGGACCGTCACCTCCTGGTCGTTCTCCGCCACGTCGACCGCCGGTTCGAAGGCGCGTTGTCCGAAAGGCCAGTCCAGCACGGCCTTTGGGTCGCGCATGAACGAGTCGAAGAGTCGTTCCACTTCGGCCCGCAGCGTTGACAGCGGCGACAACTGGCCGCCCTCGCCTTCGTGGTCCTTGGTCTTCCAGGGGATCGGACTCATCGGATAGTTCCTCCCTTTTGCAAAGGTCTTGCGCCGTTTCAGGCGGTCTTCACGGAGATTTTCCGCGGCCGGGCCGATTCGGCCTTGGGCAAGTGGAGCGTCAACACGCCGTCGTGATACTCGGCGACGATCTTGCCCGCGTCGATCGCCTCGCTCACTTGGAAGGTGCGGTAGTAGTCGCCTACGCCGTACTCCTGGATCAGGCAACTGGCGCCCGGTTGCTCCCGCGGTGCAACCTTGGCGTGAATCGTCAGCGTGCCGTCGCGGAAGTCGACGGCGATGTTTTCGCCGCTGGCGCCGGGGACATCGGCCAGCACCAGCAGCTCGTCGTTCTCTTCGAGGATGTCCACGTTGGGGCGATAGCAAGCGCCGCACCAGGTGGGCTCGGCGGCCGCGCCGGTTTCCGCGGCGGACTTGGCAAGGGTCGTTTCCTCGGCCATGGTTGGGCCTCCTTCTTTCTTTCTTTGATTTCGGATCGGGTTGCACCTGTTTGTACTCCTCACGCTCCGCGTGAGGGCGTGCGTCACGCGGAGCGTGACGAGTACGATTTTCACTTGGTGGCGACGTGAATCTTCCGCGGCCGGGCGGACTCTGCCTTGGGCAAAGTCACGGTGAGGACGCCGTTGCAGAGATTGGCCTCCACCCGGTCGGCATCGACTTCCGTCGGCAGTCGCAGCACGCGGACGAAGGAGCCGCCGGGCCGCTCGCGGCGATGGAACGTCACTCCTTCCTTCTCCAGTTCGGGGCGCTCGACCTTGAGCGTCAGTTCGTTGCCGACCACCGAGATATCGATCTGGTCCCGTTGCACGCCCGGCAATTCCGCTTCCGCAACCACCGCGTCGCCGCTTTCCCAAACGTTGACGCTCGGCTGACCGCGCTCGACCCAGGGCTGACCACCGTCGGCGAAGTTGCCGACGAAGCTTGACAGAAGCCGATCCATTTCCCGGCGAAGTTGACTCGCCGTGCCGCGAGGAAAGTTGTAGCGAAAGACCATTTTCAGACCCTCCTAAGTGAGAAGTCGTCGTTTGCGGGATTCCGCCGAAAACCGGTTCCAGGCTTTCGCCACTCGGCCAATCCCAGCAAGTGGCCGTGATGAAACTCAAGGAGGGCAAAGTCCGTGCCAACGGCGCGCGCCTGGGCAGAACTTGTTGCCGGCAAACGAGTTGTGAGTTCGGGCTCGTCGCCGCTCGGGAAACAGGCTGCCAATTTGGCACCCGGATCTGTCGATATAATCTGAATCTTCCGACCGATTCTGGCCGATCCTCCGGGAGACCTACCGCCTGTGGCTGATCCCGCGCTATTCGTGGTGGGACACCAGCCCGAAGCGCAAGCGAGGGTGCTGAAACAAGGGACCCTCGCTTGCGCGTCGGGCTAGTGTGCCGCACTCCCACCCCAACCCTCTGCCGGAGGGAGAGGGGACATGCCGTGTGGCTCGGAGGCTTGGAATTCGAAGTGCGCAAGGCGTTATTGCCGTTGACCTTAAAAGCTCGGTGCATTTATTCTGTAACGCGGTTGTGAACCCTGCGGCTGCCAAGTATATTGAAGCCTTTGCATTTGCGGGCCTGCGCCTACTTTGCGCAGGCGCTAAAGTTTGACGGACGCCCATGCGATTCTTGCTGATCGATCGGATCGACGAACTGGAGCCGGGCACTCGGCTGGCCGCGGTGAAGTCGTTGACCATGGCCGAAGAGTACTTAGCCGACCATTTTCCCGGTTTCCCGGTCATGCCTGGGGTATTGATGCTCGAGGCGATGACCCAGGCCGGCGCGTGGCTGGTGCGGGCGAGTGAGGACTTCCGCCACAGTTTCGTGGTGCTCAAAGAGGCCCGCAACGTGAAGTACGGACAATTCGTCGAGCCGGCGCAAACGCTCGCCGTGACGGCCGAGATCCTGGAGCAAACGGACCGCGAGACGACCCTCAAGGTGCGGGGCAGCGTGGACGGGCGGACGACCGTTGGCGCTCGACTGGTGCTGGAACGTTACAACCTGGCGGACACCCGGCCGGAACACGCGCCGACCGACGCGCTGGTCCGGCAGCAGATGCGGAACCTGTTTGCCCTGCTCTGGCGCGGTGGAGCAGCCAACCAACCCAAGCCAAGGACCTGATTCTCCGTGCGATTGGCAGGAAAAATTGCCCTGGTCACCGGCGGCAGCCGCGGCATCGGCCGGGCCTGCGTCGTGCAACTGGCCTCCGAAGGCGCCGAGGTGGTCTTCGCCTACCAGGCCAGCGGCGAGGCGGCCTGCGCCCTGGTGGGCGAACTGGCCGGCAAAGGCCATAAGGTCCGGGCGGTCCAGGCCGACGTCCGTGATGCGGCCCGGGCGCAGCAGGTGGTCGACGAGATCGTCAACGATCGCCAGCGGCTGGACATCCTCGTCAACTCGGCGGGCATCGTCCGCGACGGGCTTCTGGGCTCGATGCTCCCCGAGCAGTGGCTCGACGTGCTGGCAACCAATCTCTTCGGCACCTACAACTATTGCCGCGCCGCGGTGCAGCAGATGATGTACCAGCGGAGCGGAACGGTGGTGAATCTTTCCAGCACGGCGGCCGAGTTCGCCTCGCGCGGCCAGGTCAACTACGCCGCCAGCAAGGGAGGCATCGACGGCCTGACCCGGGCCATGGCCAAGGAGCTGGCCCCGCGGAAGGTCCGCGTCAACGCCGTGGCTCCGGGGATGATCGACACCGACATGAGCAAGGCGGTCCGCGGCCTGGTCGGCGACAAGATCAAGGAGATCATTCCGCTCAGGCGGGTGGGCCTGCCCGAGGAGGTGGCCCGGGTGGTGGCCTTCCTGGCCAGCGACGATTCGAGCTACATGACCGGGCAGGTTCTGCGGGTTGACGGCGGGCTGAGCCTGGGCGGGTACTAATAGTAGTCGGCACACGCCGTGTGCCGCAAATCACGGACGGCACACGGCGTGTGCCTGCTACAATGGGAGGTTTGAGAGTTATGCCGACGAAGGAAGAAATCTACGGGAAGATCCGCAACGCGCTGGTCGAGGCGCTGGGCGTCGATGAAGAGGAAGTGACCCCCGAAGCCACGCTGGTGGGAGACCTGGGGGCCGAGTCGATCGACTTCTTGGACATTGTCTTCCGCCTGGAGAAGGCCTTCGACATCAAGATCCCCCGTGGAGAGCTTTTCCCCGAGGACGTGCTGACCAACGCCGAGTACGTGCAGGACGGCCGCGTCACCGAGCGGGGCCTGGCCGAGCTCCGCAAGCGGATGCCTTTCGCCAACCTCGACGAGTTCGCCAAGAACCCCGCCGTGCAGGACTTCGCCAACCTGCTCACCGTGGCCGACATGTGCCGCTTCATCGAGGGCAAGGTTCCGGTCACCGGGTGATCCCGGCGGCCGCGGGTGAGGGCCTGGAAAATCATGCGCTGGTATTGGATCGATCGCTTCATCGAGTTCGAAAGCGGCCGGCGTGCCAAGGCGATCAAGAACGTCTCCTTGGCCGAAGACCACCTCCACGACCACTTCCCCGGCTTTCCGCTGATGCCCCGCTCGCTGATCATCGAGGGCGTCGCCCAGACCGGCGGGCTGTTGGTCTGCGAGCACAGCCGCTTCACCGAAAAGGTCGTGCTGGCCAAGCTCCCCAAGGCGATCTTCTACGGCGAGGTCACCCCCGGCGACAGCTTGATCTACACCGCCCAGATCGAGTACGTCCACAAGGACGGAGCCCTGGTCACCGCCACCAGTCACAAGGACGGCCAGCTCCAGGCCGAGGTGGAGATCGTCTTCGCCCATCTCAGCGACCAGCGGGCGCCCGCAACCTCTTCGATCCCGACACGTTCATCCGCATGATGCGCGTGCTGCGGGCTTTCGAGGTGGGCCACGCCGCCGACGGCTCGCCGCTCTTGGAACCGAAAGATCTCAGCAAGCTCAGGACCTGAACCCCATGATTTTCGCCAGCACCGCAGCCGCAAGACGCCGGGTGGTGATCACCGGCATCGGCATGGTGACCCCGCTGGGGGCCGAAGTCGAAACGATCTGGAAGCGAATGCTCAACGGCGAATCGGGCGTCGGCTACACCACGCTCTTCGACGCCAGCAACTTCCCCACCAAGATCTCCGCCGAGGTCCGTAACTGGGACCTCAGCGACGTTGGCGAGAACCCCGCCGATTGGAAGTTCCAGGGCCGCCACACGCATTTCGCCGTCGGCGCCGGCAAGAAAGCCATGGCCGACTCGGGGCTCGACCTGGGCCGCATCGATCCGACCCGCTTCGGCGTCTACACCGGCAGCGGCGAGGGCCAGCAGGACTTCGACCGCTTCACGCAGATGATGGTCGCCGGCCTCAGCGCGGGCGGCCCGCTGGACGTCGCCAAGTTTACGCAGAAGGGCCTGGAAATCCTCCACCCCATCCGCGAGTTGGAGCAGGAGCCCAACATGCCGGCCGGCCACCTGGCCAGCCTCTTCAACGCCCAGGGGCCCAACGTCAACTGCCTCACCGCCTGCGCCGCCAGCAGCCAGGCCATCGGCGAGGCCAGCGAGATCATCCGCCGCGGCGAGGCCGACCTGATGCTCTCCGGCGGCACGCACACCATGATCCATCCCTTCGGCGTGACGGGCTTCAACCTTCTGACCGCCTTGAGCACCAACAACGACGATCCCACCAAGGCCTCCCGCCCCTTCGATCGCAACCGCGACGGCTTCGTGCTCGGCGAAGGGTCCGGCATGGTGGTCCTCGAAGCCTTGGAGCACGCCCAGGCCCGGAAGGCTCGCATCTACGGCGAGCTGGTGGGCTACGGCTCGACGGCCGACGCCTTCCGCATCACCGACACCCATCCCGAGGGGCGCGGGGCCATCAGTTGCATCCGCATGGCCCTCGAGGACGCCCGCTTGGACCTCGACGCCGTCCACTACATCAACGCCCACGGCACCAGCACCACGGTCAACGACAAGGTGGAAACCCTGGCCATCAAGCAGGTCTTCGGCCCGCAGGCCTACAAGATCCCCGTCTCCAGCACCAAGAGCATGTTGGGCCACCTGATCGCCGCCGCCGGGGCCACCGAGCTGATCTACTGCCTGCTGGCGATCCGCGACAACGTCGTGCCGCCGACGACCAACTACGAGACGCCCGATCCCGAGTGCGACCTGGACTATATTCCCAACGTCGCCCGGGAGTGCCGCTGCGACGCCGCCCTCTCGAACAGCTTCGGCTTCGGCGGCCAGAACGTCTCGCTGATCGTCGAGCGGTTCCGGGGCTAGGGCCGGCTCGTAAGCCGTAGGGCGCCGCCCCTCCGCGTCTCCGCGGCTCCCCCGTCTCCACGTCTCGGCAAGCGCCATTTCCGGCCGAGTGGCACGCGCGAGGGAAGTGCCTTAGAATGGGGGCTCCGAGGAGGTGCCGTAGCCATGCCGGTCGAAGCCAAGCCCTTGTTTGGTCTAGGGCTTGATGGGCCTGAGCAACTCTTGACGAACGTAAGGCGGATTGGCAAGCCGCCCCGCCGCGAATGCCGAAATCGGGAGCAGAAAAGAAGATGGAGGAAAGGAGAATATGATCCTCATCTTCCTTTCCCGCGTATTCTTTTCCAAGGAGAATTGCGATGCCGATCCACGTGGGGACTGCGATACGGCGGATGGAGGATGAAGAGTTCAAGGCCCGGGTGTATGACCTCATGGGCCATGTCTTCGACGTGCATAATGAACTCGGAAGGTTGTTCCATGAGAAGATTTACCAGCGGGAGGTCGCCTTCCGTGTCCCGGATGCGGAACGGGAGGTGCCGATCGAGGTGCGCTTTGATGATTTCACGAAGACGTACTATATCGATTTGCTCATTGATGGTGGGGTGATTATCGAAATGAAGGCTGTGGAAACCCTGGCCGAGCGGCATAAGCGGCAGTTAATGCACTACTTGTTTCTCACGGGTCTGCCCCACGGCAAATTGGTGAACGTGCGCCTGGAGCAGGTCGAGCACGCATTCGTCAATAATGTATTGTCGCTTGCCGCTCGCACCACGCCATCCAATGGGTCAACATTACGCAACTGCTGGTCCAATTCAGGACAGTCCGAAAGGGAAGATGAAGGCAGAGAAAATGAAGCCGAGAAGGGGGCTGGCTCGCTTATCGACGACTGCAGGTAGTTATGATAGGTACCCGGTGCTTCCTCCCCTGTCCCTTGGGAACTCTCAGGAAACAGCCGTGGTAACCGGAATCCCTTCTTGCAATTTTCCTGGCCGGCACCATGCTAACGCCCTTGAGTGCCGAGGGCGGGTGGGTACAATGTCCACTATGCCCGGGCCGCTCGTTGGGCCCATGCCGGAGCGTGAAGGGGCGAAGGGAAAGGGACCGTGCCATGACAGGGACCATTGACCGGCCAGCGCGATTTCGGCGGCCGTTTCCCAGGATTTCGTTAGCCGCCCTGCTCTTGGGGCTGGGCGGCGTCTGCGCCTGGCATTGGCCTGGCGTTGCCTGTGGGGGAGATAATCCGCCGGGGGCCTACAAGGCCAGCTCGCCCGAGCCCACCCCGGCTGAGACGCTGATCCTGGAATACGTCAATCGCTGCCGGCTCAACCCGGCCGAAGATGCGATTCGCTGTCTGCAGACTCCGCAGGTGCCCCTCACCGTGGACGCCAACATGTTCAAGCAGGAGATGCTGGACGCCAAGCCTGCCCCGCCGCTGGTCTTCGACCTTGCCCTGATTAAGGCCGCCCGCTGGCACAGCTACTACCAGATCTTCAACGGCCAGACGCACAGCGAGGAGCAGGGCAAGCAGGGGTACACGGGCCAGTCGCTTTCGGAAAGGATCAAGCTGGCGGGCTTCAACGAAGGCAGGGCCGGCGAGAACATCTACCGCACCGCCAAGAATCTCTGGTACTGCCACGCCGCCTTCATCATCGACTGGGGGCCCGGTCCCGGCGGCATGCAGCCGGAGCGCGGCCACCGCCGCAACATCCTCAATCCCGATTACAACCTGGCGGGCATCGGCGCCGTCGTTTGGCCGACGGCCGAGGACTTCGCCGTCACCCAGGACTTCGGCGGCAGCAACCGCCGCATGCTCGGCGGCGTGGTCTATAACGATCAGAACCGCAACCGCGCCTACGACATCGGCGAAGGGGTCGGCGGCGTGGCCATTTCCGTCGGCACGGCCAAGACCAAGAGCTGGAACAGCGGGGCCTATGCCATCGAGCTGCCCGAGAGCAAGGCCAAGCTCACCGTAAACCTCAAGGGCGACAATTACGCCTGTTCCCTCCCCGACGGAAAGAGCAACGTCAAGTTCGACGTGCTCGTCTCCGACCTGGCCGTCTTCAAGCGGGGCGGCAAGCTCCTGGCGGCGGCCAAGAAGATTCCCGAGGCGAAGAAGGGCCCCCGCTTCGCGGCGCTGGTGGACCTGTACTTGAGCACCCGGGACGCGTTGGTCGAGGAGGACACCCTGGAGGAGATCAGCTCGCTGGTGGAGCCGGCCCGCCAGGTCTTGGACAAGGACATGGCCGCGGTCCGCCAGGCGGTCGGCGACGAGGCCTCGGAAGATTCCGCCAAGGAGGTTCAAGCGGTCGCCCGCAAATACTCCCATACCAAGGCCGAGCCCTGGTTCAACGACGCCATGACCTGCGCCAAGATGAACGCCACTTACCTCCGCGTGAAGGCGATGCGCGAGGGCAACAAGCCCATGCCGGCGTCGATGCTCGATCGGGTGGACAAGGACCAGCAGAAGAAGTTCGCCAAGCTCACGGTGCCCGAGTGGCGCAAGGTCGGCATGGACCTGGCGCTGAAGACGTCCGCTAGCAGCAGCGGCGGCAGCGCGGCGGAGAAAAAGCCGGTATCGCCCTAAGCGGAGGAAAAGGTGTCAAGAACCATTGCTGTCGCGGAAACAACAGATCAATCGTTCCTGCCACCTTTTTCGGTCCCAGCCCTGGAACCTTGTGCCCCTCCTCCCTAGAATTCCTCGGGCTCTTTCCAACGACGCAGCGCATCGGTCGCCGCGATTTCGCAGCAGCAGGCTGCGGGAGGACTCGGGATGGCTCACATCGACCACCTGCACCCGGATCCTGCCAAAGCGGCAGGCAAGGTAACCGTTGTCGTCCCCAGCCAGCCCGCCGGCGCGGGCAACGGAGGACTACCGACGGAGCCGGCGAGAGCGCCCGATCTGGTAGCCCTCGAACAACGGACCCGCCAGATCGGACGCAAACTGCTCGCCGCGGCGCGGGAACAAAGCGCAAGCGTGCTCTCGTCCCGGTTCTGGTCGAACCGCCTGCTGGCTTGGGCCATGAGCGACCCGGGCTTCAAGGTGCAGTTGTTCCGCTTCGTCGACGCCTTTCCCATGCTGCAAACGCCGGCCGAGGTCTACCAGTGCCTGGTCGAATACCTCGATCGGCCCGACGTCAAGCTGCCGGCGGGGCTGGAGTTCGGGCTGAAGATGGGCTCTCTGGCCAAGGGTGTGCTGGCCAAGACTGTCGCGGCCCAGATCCGCGCCATGGCCGGCAACTTCATCGTCGGGCACGACCTCGCCACGGCCCTGCCCAAGCTCCGCCGGCGCTGGGAGGCGGGCGTGGCCGCGAGCCTCGACCTGCTGGGCGAGGCCTGCCTCAGCGACGCCGAGGCCCGCGTCTACCAGAATCGCTACCTGGACCTGATCGCCACCCTCCCCCGTCAGCTTGCCGCCTGGCCGGCCCGGCAGAGTCTGGAGTCGGACTACCTGGGGCAAATACCCCGGGCTAACGTTTCCGTCAAGATCAGCTCGCTCCATGCGCGGACCGACGCGATCGACTTCGAGGGCTCGCTGCGGAGCCTGACGGCCGCCCTGCGGCCGATCTTGCAGGCGGCTGCCGAGCGGAACGTCTTTCTGAACTTCGACATGGAGCAGTTCGCGCTGAAAGACCTGACGATCGAACTGTTCCAGCGGTGCTGCGAGGAAGTCTCCTTCCCGGCCGGTTTGGCCCTCCAGGCGTATCTCCGCAGCGGGCCGGACGACGCCCGGCGGATCATCGATTGGACGCGGCGGACGGGCCGGCAGGTGAGCGTGCGGCTGATCAAGGGGGCCTACTGGGACTACGAGCTGATCCACGCCGAGCGGATGGGCTGGCCCGTGCCCGTCTGGACCGTCAAGGCCGCCACCGATGCCTGCTTCGAGCAGATGGCCGGGCAGCTCCTGGCGGCCGCGCCCCGCAAGCCCGGCGAAGGAGGCGTGAAGCTCGCGGTGGGCACCCACAACATCCGCTCTATCGCCCGCACCATGGCCCTGGCCGAGGCCCTGGGCTTGCCGCCCGGTGCGGTCGAATTCCAGATGCTCTACGGCATGGCCGACCAGCTCAAGGGGGCCGTCCTCGACGCCCACGGGCGGCTGCGGGAGTACCTGCCCATCGGCGACATGATCCCCGGCATGGCCTATCTCGTCCGCCGGCTGCTGGAGAACACGTCGAACCAATCCTGGCTGCGGGCCGAATCCTACGAACACGCCGGAGAGGAAGAACTGCTGGCCCCGCCCGCGCCCGAACGTCAAGGTAGCAGGCACACGCCGTGTGCCGCTGCGGACGGCACACGGCGTGTGCCTGCTACAGAGGACGGCACACGGCGTGTGCCTGCTACAGAGGACGGCACACGGCGTGTGCCTGCTACAGAGGACGGCACACGGCGTGTGCCTATTACTATTGACGCGCCGGGGCTAACAGACCCCGACCCGCTGACCAGCGCCCCCGAGCGGCATCAGCTCAGCCCGGCGATCCCCGGCTTGGGCGATGGCCGGCCCTTTTTCAATGAGCCGGCGAGGAACTTTGCCGACCGCAGCCAGCGTGAGGCCTTTGGCCAGGCGGTGCGCGCCGCCCGGGTGCCGGAAGTCACCGGAGGGGCCACGGCCGACGACGCGCGGCGAGCGGTGGCGCGGGCGTGGGCCGCCTTTCCCGCCTGGCGCCAGCGCGAGCCGACGGCCCGCGCGGCGATCCTGGTGGGGGCCGCGGCGATCCTGCGCAGCCGGCGGGACGAGCTGGCGGGGATCATGATCCGCGAGGCGGGCAAACCCTGGCGCGAGGCCGACGCCGACGTCTGCGAGGCCATCGACTTCTGCGAGTTCTACGCCCGCCAGGCGGCGGCCCTCCTGCCGCCGGAGCGCCTCGGGCGATTCGTGGGCGAGAACAATCAGCAGTGGTACGAGCCCCGCGGCGTGGCCGCTGTAATCAGCCCTTGGAACTTCCCCCTGGCCATTTGCACCGGCATGACCGCAGCCGCGCTGGTGACCGGCAACACGGCGATCGTCAAGCCCTCGGCCCAGACGCCCGCCGTCGCCTGGGCGATGTGCGAGGCCCTCTGGCTCTCCGGCGTGCCGGCCGACGCACTCCAACTCCTGCACGGCCGTGGCAGCGTGGTCGGTGCGGCGTTGGTCCGCGACCCGCAGGTGGCCCTGATCGCCTTCACCGGCTCGAAGGAAGTCGGGCTCGAGATCCTCCGGGCGACGGCCGAGATCGCGGCCCAGCAGGGGTTCATCAAGAAGGTGGTCTGCGAGATGGGCGGCAAGAACGCGATCATCGTCGACCAATCGGCCGACCTCGACGAGGCCGTGCTGGGCGTTCGCCAGTCGGCCTTCGGCTACGCCGGACAGAAGTGCTCGGCCGCCAGCCGCGCGATCGTGCTGGAGCCGGTCTATGAGACGTTCCTCAAGCGGCTGATCGAGTCCACCCGGTCGCTGGTGATCGGCGATCCGCTGGACCCCGGCACGGACGTAGGGCCGGTGATCGACCGGCAGGCGGCCGAGAAGATCCGCCGGTACCTCGACCTCGGCCGCAGCGAGGGCCGGCTGGAGTTGGCCTGCGAGGTGCCCGCGGGACTGGAAGAGCGGGTGGGCAAGCCCTACGTCGGGCCGCACATTTTTTCCGGCATCGGACGGGAGCACCGCTTGTTCCACGAGGAGATTTTCGGCCCGGTCTTATCCGTCGTCCGCGCGGCCAGCTTCGACGAGGCCCTGGAGCTGGCCAACGCCACGGCGTACAAGCTGACCGGGGGCCTTTTCAGCCGCAGACAATCGCACCTGGAGGCGGCCCGGCGGCGGTTCCGCGTGGGCAATCTCTATCTCAATCGCGGCATCACCGGGGCCCTGGTCGGCCGCCAGCCCTTCGGCGGCTTCGGGCTTTCCGGCACCGGCACCAAGGCCGGCGGGCGCGACTACCTGCTGCACTTCGTCGAGCCGCGCTGCCTGGCCGAGAACACCATGCGTCACGGTTTCGCCCCGGGGGTCTAGCTCCCACAGTCCCGCCACCCGTCTCTTTCCGCCCCCTGGGGCGATGGGCGTCAAGAAATGCGAAAGCCCCGCGGTGGTAAGACCGCGGGGCTTTCCTGGATGAGATCCGGCAACACCTACTCTCGCACTTTTGGTACTACCATCGGTCCTGAAAGCTTAACTGCCGTGTTCGGGATGGGAACGGGTGTGACCTTTCAGATGTCGTCACCGGAAAGAGGCGGCCGGCCCTTGTGCGGGGCGCGGCCGCCGATGGTTTGTGGTATGCGTGGCACTCGTCAAGCGCCTTGGGAATCCAGCTCGGTTAGGAGCATTGGATTCATGTGACCAAACATTCGTCCGTTAGTACCGGTTAGCTGAGCACATTGCTGTGCGTACACATCCGGCCTATCGACCTGGTCGTCTTCCAGGGGACTTTCGGGGTTTCCCCCTTACGAAACCTGATCTTGGAGAGGGCTTCACGCTTATATGCTTTCAGCGTTTATCCTTTCCGTACATAGCTATCCAGCCGTGCCGCTAGCGCGACAACTGGAACACCAGAGGTACGTCCTTCTAAATCCTCTCGTACTAAAGAAGAACCTCCGCAAGTTTCGTGCGCCCACAGCAGATAGGGACCGACCTGTCTCACGACGGTCTGAACCCAGCTCACGTACCACTTTCATCGGCGAACAGCCGAACCCTTGGGAGCTTCTCCACCCCCAGGATGTGATGAGCCGACATCGAGGTGCCAAACCGCTCCGCCGCTATGGACGCTCGGGAGCGATAAGCCTGTTATCCCCAGAGTACCTTTTGTCTGATGAGCGATGACCCTTCCATACGGGATCACCGGATCACTAAGCCCTGCTTTCGCATCTGCTCGACTTATCAGTCTCGCAGTCAAGCACCCTTCTACCTTTGCGCTCGGCGCCTGATTGCCAACCAGGCTGAGGGTACCTTTGGACTCCTCCGTTACTTTTTTGGAGGAGACCGCCCCAGTCAAACTGCCCAACTGACAATGTCCTCCGCCCGGATGACGGGAATCGGAGTTAGAACTAAAGCATGCCCAGGGTGGTATTTCACATTGCGGCTCCACCGAGACTAGCGTCCCGGTCTCAACGCCTCCCACCTATACTACACAAGACATACCACAGCCCAATATCAGCCTACAGTAAAGGTTCACGGGGTCTTTCCGTCTAGCTGCGGGAACGTGGTATCTTCACCACGGCTTCAATTTCACCGGGTCACTGGTTGAGACAGTGCATCAGTCGTTACGCCATTCATGCAGGTCGGAACTTACCCGACAAGGAACTTCGCTACCTTAGGACCGTCATAGTTACGGCCGCCGTTTACCGGGGCTTCGGTCGCCAGCTTCGCCTTGCGGCTAACCGTCTTCCTTAACCTACCGGCACCGGGCAGGCGTCAGACTCTATACATCCTCTTGCGAGTTAGCAGAGTCCTGTGTTTTTGATAAACAGTCGCTGATGCCGATTTACTGTGGCCCCCCAGAGCGTGAACCCTCGGGGGCACCCCTTATTGCGAACTTACGGGGTCATGTTGCAGAGTTCCTTAACCAGTGTTCTCCCGAGCGCCTTAGACTACTCGTCTCGCCTACCTGTGTCAGTTTTAGTACGGTCACTCGAGCTTCAACGCTTAGAAGCTTTTCTTGGACGTTCCTTCAGATGACTACTCGAACATAAATGCGATCGGTCCCGCCGGTTGGCTTGCGAGGGCGGATTTGCCTATCCCTCACCTTCCGACGGTCCACGGACATTTCTAATCGTACCGCTCACCTTACAGACGCCGTCCCTCCATCAGCTCCACTCAAGCGGCGCAGGAATGTTGACCTGCTACCCATCGTCTACGCCTTTCGGCCTCGACTAAGGAACCGGCTAACCCTGGGCGGAATTACCTTCCCCAGGAAACCTTAGGCTTTCGGCGAGCAGGATTCTCACCTGCTTTATCGTTACTCATTCCGGCATAAGCACCTGAAGACCCCGACAGCGCTCCTTACGGTACGCCTCGTGTCTGATCTTCAGCGCTCTCCTACCACCACGCTTGCGCGTGATCCACTGCTTCGGTATACCGCTTACTCCCGTTCATTATCGGCGCAAGGTTGCTCGACCAGTAAGCTGTTACGCACTTTTTAAATGGTGGCTGCTTCTAAGCCAACATCCTGGCTGTCTCAGCAACCCAACTTCCTTTGTGACTAAGCGGTATTTCGGGACCTTAGCAGGTGGTCAGGGTTGTTTCCCTTTTGACCCTGGAGCTTATCCCCCAGGGACTGACTCCCGCGATAGTCGCACCGGTATTCGGAGTTTGGTTCAGGAGGGTAACCCGGAAAGGTCCCCAACCCGATTCAGTATCTCTACCCCCGGTGCGTAGTGGCGCGAGGCTAGCCCTAAAGCTATTTCGGAGAGAACGAGCTATCTCTGCGTTTGATTAGACTTTCACTCCTCCCCACAAGTCATCCCCTCGGTTTTCAACCCAAGTGGGTTCGGTCCTCCACGCAGTATAACCCGCGCTTCAACCTGCTCATGGGTAGATCACGCAGTTTCGCGTCTACCGCCATCGACGCCTGTTTGTTGCCAAACAGTGTCGCCCTATTCAGACTCGGTTTCCCTATGGCTCCAGCCCTGAAGGCCTTAACCGCGCCGCTGACGGTAACTCGCCGGATCATTATGCAAAAGGCACGCCGTCACACATTGCTCCCCGGTTGCCCGAGAGGCCATAGTGCTCCGACAGCTTGTAGGCATATGGTTTCAGATTCTTTAACTCCCCTAGCAGGGGTTCTTTTCACCTTTCAGTCGCCCTACTTAGTTCACTATCGGTCGTCAGGTAGTATTTAGCCTTACGGGATGGTCCCCGTGGATTCAGTCGGGGTTCCACGTGCCCCGACCTACTCAGGTACCCCCCGGGAGACGATCAACTTTCACCTACAGGGCTGTCACCTTCTGTGGCCAGTCTTTCCAGTACTGTTCTGTTAGTCGATCGCTTTGTAACTCCCATGTGGAGGGCCCTACAACCCCGCAGAGGAAAACCTCCGCGGTTTGGGCTCTTTCCTTTTCGCTCGCCGCTACTGGGGAAATCGAGTTTTCTTTCTTTTCCTGCGGATACTAAGATGTTTCAATTCTCCGCGTTCGCCGCATACGCCTATGAATTCAGCGCATGCCAGTTCGGGTATCCCGGGATCAACGCTTGTTCGACAGCTCCCCCGAGCTTTTCGCAGTCCACCACGCCCTTCAACGCCTCCTGACGCCAAGACATCCCCCATACGCCCTTAGTAGCTTGGCCACATGAATCCAAGGCTCCAGACGCCGCATCGCTCTCCTGAGAGAAAGCTCCCGACGACCGGCTCCCCAAACCCACGTGCGCTACACGATCCAGCAGCAACGGCTCACGCCGTCGCCACTCGAACTCTAGTAACGATTCCCTTTCGTACCTTGGTGCAGTCCAAGCCTCCACCTTTCCAGGCTTCCACCCTCGCTGCACCTCGGTCTACTAAGCGCTCTCAAAAACTGCCGCTTCGCTCCGCCCTATGCCACACTAGACATGCAGCGACGCAGCGAAGCAGCCCATAGTGAGATGCCACACCTACCACAAACCAAATTGTCAAAGAGCAACAAGGGTCGACAAAACACAAGGTTCGGCCGACCCAACCTGCCAAATCGACAGGGGACAAACTCCTGGCCTCGATGGATAAAGGCCTGAATCGGTCCCCGGTCCATTTGGCCCGCGAAGGCCGTTTCTCTCTCCTTGCCGCCGGAAGACTAGCTTGCCAGGCGAGACTAGTCACTATACCGGAGTCGTTTCCCGCCGTCAACTGCCCAAGGGGCTTTTTCCTGAGAAAACTTCCCCCCTACGCGATTCTCCCCGGAAAACTCCTCGCCCCTGAAGCAGGCCGATTCCTGCTCCCCGAGTGGAAACAATTATATCGGTCCCAACCCGGTGTTCAAGTCAGCGGATAAAGTTTTTCTTACCCTCCGGACGGGGGTAATCCCCAGATCGCCCGCCCACCGGCTCGCTCGGTCCAGCTTACCATCGGCAATCGGCCGAAGAAGATTTCACTTTTCCGGGTAGTTGGCGACGGAAGGCTCGTCCGGGCCGATACGGCCTGACTCGGAAGGCCATCCTATCTCCCCCTCGGAGGTTATGTTAGAATAGACAAAATGCCTTGGGGATCACGCGGCGATGAAAATTACCTCAATTCCGCAGATTTACCGGAATATCAACCGCTGGAGGGAGATTCTCACTGTACTGAGCAAGTACGGACTGGCGAACTGGATCAGCTTTCTGGGCCCCGATTTCGCTAAGGACCTCTTCAAGACCCATCAAGGAGAGGCGATTGCCCGCTACCGTTGGGAGATCCGTCTGCGGCTGGCGATTCAGGAGCTCGGGCCGACGGCGATCAAGCTTGGGCAGATGCTCAGCACCCGCCCCGACCTGGTCGGCGTCAGCCTGGCGGAGGAATTGCAGAACCTCCAGGAAAGCGTGCCCGCCGACCCGCCGCAGGTGGCCCGCAAGCTGATCGAGCAGGAACTCGGGCAGCCGATCGACGTGCTGTTCGACGAATTCGCGGAAGACGCCATCGCTTCGGGGTCGATCGGCCAGGTCCACGTGGCGCGGCTGAAGACCGGCGAGCCGGTGGTGCTCAAGGTGCGGCACGCCGACATCGCGCGAAAGGTGGCAGTCGACACGGACATCCTTTCCGGGCTGGCGCAACTGGTGGAGCGTTTCCCCGAGTTCGAGAACTACCGCCCGCGGGCGATCGCCGAAGAGTTCCAGCGGACGATCCGCCGCGAGCTGGACTTCCGCCGCGAGTTGCGGAACATGCAGCAGTTCTCCCGCGATTTCGCCGGCGACCCCACGGTCCACATTCCCCGGCCCTACCCGGAGCTCAGCACGGCCGCAGTGCTCTCGATGGAGCGGGTCGAGGGCATCAAGCTCTCGGATACGGCGGGCCTGAAGGCGGCGGGCATCGACCTGGAGGAGGTTGCCAGGCGGGGCGCTCATCTCTATTTGGAGATGATCTTCGGCAACAATTTCTACCACGCCGATCCCCACCCGGGAAACGTGGTGCTGATGGCAGGCGGCGTGATCGGCCTTTTGGACTTCGGCATGGTCGGCCGGCTGGACGAGCGGCTCCAGGAGGACATCGAAGAGATGGTCATGGCCGTAGCGAGCCTCGACGCCCAGCACCTGACCTCGATCATCGTCCGCGTGGGCGCCGTGCCGACGGAATTGGATCGGGCGGCGTTGAGCGTCGACGTGGCCGATTTCATCTCCTATTACGGCAACCAGTCGCTGGAGGATTTCGACCTCAGCGGGGCCCTGCGGGAGATGATCGAGATCATCCGCCGCTACCACATCAGCCTGCCCGCACGGATCACCATGCTGATCAAGACGCTGGTGAGCCTGGAAGGGACTAGCCGGCTGTTGAACCCGCGATTCAGTCTCTTGGACGCCATTCGGCCGTACCGCACCAAGATGTTCTTGCGGCGGCTCTCTCCGCGGCGAAAGATCCGCAAGCTGCGGCGGTTCTACGCCGAGATCGGGCACTTGGTCGAGGTTCTTCCCCAAGGGTTCATGGATATCGTGGGGCAGGTCCAGAGCGGCAAGTTCGACGTCCACCTCGACCACCGCGGCCTGGAGCCATCCGTGAACCGGCTGGTCTTGGGGATGCTCGCCAGCGCCCTGTTCCTGGGCTCCTCCGTATTGTTGCGGACCGCACTGCCTCCTGCCATCGGGGGGGTCTCGCTTCCCGGGGTGGCAGGCTGTTTGGTGAGCATCCTGCTGGGCTGGCGGCTCTGGCGGGCGATCAACAAGTCCGGGCGGCTGGTGCGAAGGAAGTAAGGTAGCAGGCACACGCCGTGTGCCGTCCGCTGCCCCCTCCGCCTTGGGCGGACGGCACACGGAGTGTGCCTGCCACTCAACCTGCGTCACGCTGCGGCTGCGGGCGGCTCCAATGAGGCATCTTCGGGGACGGCCAATGGCCCACCCTCGGGGTTGGCCCCGAGTTGGCACGATGGGTCATGTGCCGGCGCGTAATCCGCCAGAACCTTCTGCACGCGACGGTCCAGGTCCTCGAGTTGACGGAGCAATTGATCGTGCCGCGCGTCGAGGTCCAAGAGCGGGTCGAAGGGTGCGGCGGGGTCACTCATAAGATGGGTTCCTTGCCTCGCCGGCGACGCGGACCGGCATCCCAAAAGGGATCGGGTGATCGAGCGGCCAAGGTCCAATCCGAACCGCGGACCACGCAAGGACGACTTCGATCGCCCAGATTGCCGCCGGCCGACAAAAAGCCCCGGCGGGGTGGCCAAGAATAGACGTTGCCCTTCAGCCTCAGGATCTGCACATTGAGGCCCTTGGCGGAAACCTCCTTGTTTCCCCATGGGAGGATTCGCGGACGTGTTCCGCCTGGCCTGCAACTACCTCTTCCCCATCAAGCTCCGGCTGGATCAGCCGGTACAGGTGATCGCATGATTGCAAAGCTAAAGAGTGTGCTGGGCCGCCTCGCGGCGGCGGTGCGGGTTTCCTCGTCCTTGCCGAGCGGAAGGACCGGCCGTAGGGCTGACTTTAGTCGGCACATTGCTCCCTCCTCTCCGCCGAGCGGAAGGACCGGCCCGCAAGTGATCGGCGCCAGCGGCCTGGGGCCTCTCGGCGGCCCGGCCTCACTGGCGCCGCGGCTGGCGGCCGGCTACGAGACCTACCGCCGCATGCGCCGCGACCCGACCATCGCCCTCGCCCGGGCCCTGGCCGTGGCCCCGGTGGTCGCCGGCAAGTGGACCGTCCAGGCAGACGCCGACGTCCCCGAAGAAGTCCGCGGCTGGATCGACAAGCAGTTCCTCACCGTCCGCGAGCCGCTCCTGGAGACGATCCTCAAGCACGCCTACGTCGACTTCGGCCACCAGGGCTTCGAGCTCATCTGGGGCCTCGACGCCGACGGCCGGCAGTGCGTCGTCCGCTTCAAGCCCCTGCTGCCGGACATCACCGAGATCCTCATCGACGACCACGGCGGCCTGGCCGGCCTGCGGCAAAGGGGAAAAGGGGACGGGTCCAATTTGTGCGAAGCACCCTCGGGGCGGGCACCGACCGCAGGTTGGTCCGGCAAATTGGACCTGTCCCCTTTTCCCCGGCAGAACGACGTTGTGCTGACCGGCACCAGTGCCATGCTCGTCTCCTTCGGCGGCGAGGGCTCGAACCTCTACGGCGAGCCGCTGTTGGAGAACGTCCGCGAGGTCTGGAACGACTGGCGGAAGGCCAACGAAGTGGCCGCCCGCTACGACCGCAAGATCGCCGGGGCCTACCTTGTCTTGCATTATCCCAGCTTCGGCCAGGGGATCGACCAGAACGGGGCCAAGCTGGACAACGTCTACCTGGCCCAGCGGATTCTCGACAAGCTCGAAGCGGCCTCGGGCGTGGCCATCGGCGACGTGCCCAGCGAGCTGGCGCCGGGTCAGGACCCCAACCAGACCGCCTGGCGTCTGGAGGTGCAAGGCAGCGCCGGCGGCCAGCAGCAGGGTTTTGTCGATCGGCTCCGCTACCTGGACAGCCTCAAGGTCCGCGGCATGTTGCTGCCGGAGCGGGCCATTCTCGAAGGCCAGCACGGCACGCTGGCCGAATCCCAGTCCCAGGGCGACCTGGCCCTGCTGCAAGCCGAGTTGGTCCACCACCACCTCACCCGCGAGATCAACCGCCAGGCGGTCGATCCCGTGTTGGAGGCCAATTGGGGTCCCGCCTATCGCGGCAAGGTCCGCCTGGAGGCCGCGCCGCTGTCGGACGCCAACCAGGGCTTCTTGCGTCAGCTTGTGACCCAAGTTCTCGCCGACCCAAAGGACTTCGCCGATCTCTTCCACCGCGCCGACTGGCCCGCGATCTTCGACGCCGTCGGGTTGCCCCAGACCAAGGCCCCCTCCGGTCCATCCGGTCCGTCGCAAATCGTCTCCGCGATTCGCCAGCTTCAGCGCGAGGCGCTGGATGCCGTTTTGGAACCGACGCGGCAGCCCCCGTCCCAAGGGCAGTCATATGCCACGGCGGGTCCGCCGAGCAGATCTCTTGCCGTTGACCCTCGGGACGTGCATAATGGAGCCGTCGACGCCGATGCGCTCCGCCTCGCGGGATTCGACCCGGACGAGCCCCGGGATGATCTCGGCCGGTGGACGAGGGACGGGGCGAGCGCAGCGTCTCCGGGGGCGAGGCGCGACGGCGCACGCCTCGCGGCAAGCGCGGTGGCGCATGCTCCGCGGGAGGCGCAACCGCGCAGGGCGGCCCCGAACGACCCTGGCGGCGGCGCCGTACCGGAAGAACTTCGTCGCCGTAACGCCGTACATGCCAAGCGGCTGGCCGATCCACCACGTGGACCAGAAGATTCTCGCGGACCGCCTCCGAAACGAGTTACGGGTTGACGTTCACAACCTGCAAAACCTGCGCCTGTTCCGCCAGAGATTCACGATGAAATTAACGCAATCCAGACCAAGTTCTGGGCTGCGAAGATTGCGAAATACAGGAAGCGGGCCGACGCCTACGCGGAGACGCCCATGTCGGAGATTCGCCGGCTCAACGACGAGATCGAAAACGTTTACGGGAAGTTCATGGTCCCGGCGCAGGCCACCGAGGCTGAGGTGGCGGCGGTTGAAAGCCTGCTGGCCGACAAGCGCGCGTTGAGCATCGGCCGCGCGAGCCGGATCAGCGGCGTTCTCGGCAAGGCGGGCGTGGCCCTAGGCGGGCTTGCCATCTTCAACGTTGTTCTGGACAACGCCGCGCTGGCCAAGAACATCGCGTCCCCTTCTCCCGCGGTGAAGCACGAGTTGGACGAGCTCCTGGACGCTTACAGCGCCGCGTACGACGAGGCGCTTTCCAAGGGGCAGGTGAGCAGGCGGCGTTGGGCTCTCCTTGGGGAGGACCTCCAAAGGTACATGACCGCGGCAGGCTTCAACGACTCCGCCAAGTCCGTCGTCGCCAAGTATTTCATCGAACAGGAAACGAAGCTGCCCTAATGGCACACAGCATTTTCAGGTCGGACTGTTCGGGGAAGCTCGTGGAGGGGATCTTCTACGAGATCAACGTTCCGTTACACCTTTCGCTGGAATATCCCCCCAGCGAACGGCCGGCGGGAACCATCGTGAACGACCCCGTCCCGGACGAGTGGGAGGCCGGGTTCATCTACGGAGAAGTCTTCTTTCAGAGGCATCCGCGGCGTGGCTGTCCGCTGGACGCGTCGCATGAAATGGGTGTTCAACTGGGTTCGATGAATCCCTCGGCGGGCCACCGCCTGCGGCACGGCCACGAAATGGACCTCTACGGCCGCGCGGACATTCTGAAGTTCGTTTGTGACACGAATGGGATGACCGTCGTCGTCAGTCGCGAATTCAAGAACGAGCTTTCCCGCAGCGGCCTTACCGGGTTGTCGCTGCTGCCCCTTTCGACTCCGGAGGAAGTAAACCAGTCGCAGGTCCGCTCCCCGGAGTTGTATTTCTTAACCTACGAACCAACGGATTGCTTCCGAAGCGTGCGAATCGTCCCACCCTCGCCGAACGTTTGCCCTTTCTGCGGGTGGGGACCCGTGGTTTGCCCCGCGTGCCAACTCGTCCAGTGGCACTGTCCCAAGTGCAAAGAGCGCCTTGTCGTCCCGGAGAGCGACCATGGTGGCCCCGGTGACAAGCGCTTCACGACGGAAGGCGCTCCGGCGAGGGGCTTTGTCATCGAGGGCGACAAGTGGGGCGGCAGCGACGTGATGGCCGCGCCGGACCAGGCGATCGTCACCGGGCGGTTTCTGAGGTTTGCCTTGCGGTGCGACGCGGGACCCTTCGTGGCCAGGCCGTGCCTGGTGGATGTTTCGCGCTGCGACAGCCGCCAAATCGCGAGGCTCGAGCAGGCGGCGGACCCACGCTGAGAACAACGCCGGGGAAATAGTGGAAAGGCCAGGTAGGTCAGGCACTCCGTGCCTGACGGTCGTGCTCGACAACGTCTACCTGGCGCAGCGGATTCTGGACAAGCTCGAAGCCGCCTCGGGTGTGGCCATCGACGACGTGCCCAGCGAGCCGGCGCCGGGTCAGGACCCCAACCAGACCGCCTGGCGTCTGAAGGTGACGGCCGCTCCGGGTCGGGAGGGGCTCGCTCAGACCGCCGGGTAGCGATCGGGATCGGTGGGATCGGGCTTGATGCCCTCGGGGGTCTCGTCGCTGTCGACCTCGAACCACTCTCTCTCGAAACGCTTGTAGCCGCTCTTGGTATTGCGGGCGGCCATGTTGGCCACCAGGGCGATGATCGCGTCGCCCATGGCCACCTCCGGATAGCAGCGCGGCCTGACCTGGGGATTCTTGAAATCCTTCTGGGCGATGCACCAGGCCCAGTGCTCAATCTCCTCGGCGTAGCCGCGGCTAACGTCCTGGGTGGCCATTTTTCCCGCGGCTGCGACCTGCGCACCGCTGGCCTGGGTGTCCAACGCGGGGCCCTTGCCCTTGGACACGCCGATCTTGGTCTCGCTCTCGGCTTCCTTGAAGAGCATGGCTTCCTTCTCGCTCTCCAGCACCAGCGTCCCCTTGGTCCCCATCACCACTTCCCCGTAGCCGCCGAAGCCGTTGCCGTTGATCGAGGAGTAGGTCACGTCGATCTTTTTCTTGCTGTCGATGGGGTCGTTCTCCTTGTAGCCGGGAGCGGGGAACTCGATGATGCAGAAGACGTGGTCCTCAACGTCCCGGTCCTCGGGAAAAATGGGCCGCGTGCCCGAGGCCATCAGGCTGATGGGATGAGGATGGATCACCTCGCCACTCTGGGAGCCCTTTTGCTTGTCCCGCGCGGCTTCCAAGGCGGCGCCGATGAAGATGCTCGATGCGTCGAGCTGGTGGCTGCCCAGCTCGGCCATCAGGCCCGCGCCCGTGCGGTCCCAGAGCCGCCAACGGATCAGCTCCTCGGCCGGCGTGCAGGTGTAGACGACGCTGCCTGCGCCGTTCTTCAGCTCGTACTGCTGATAGCCGAAGTTCTGCGCGGTCTCCTTCAGCACGACGTCCTCCAACTGCTTCTTCCGCTGGGCGATCATCCGCTCCAGCAGGCCAATCTCGTCCAGCCGGGCCTTGCCGAGGGCCTTCTCCCATTTCTCCAGGTCGTCGGTGAGCCGCTTGCCGCTCTTGTCGCCGTCCTTCAAGCCGGTCGGCAGAGGCATCTGCCAGCTATCGTTGCCCGGCAGGTTGTTGCGATGCCACTGGGCGCGGATGTAGTGCAGATCGCCCAGCACGCCGCGCTTGATCTGGTCCTTGGCGTTTTCGTAGAGGATGTTGTAGTGGCGCTGGTGGCCGGTGGCCAGGTAGACGCCGGTCTGGCGGGCCACTCGGGCCATCTCCTTGCACTCGTGGACGCTGTGGCCCATGAGCTTCTCGGTGATCACGTGCTTGCCCAGGCGCATGGCGGCGATTGCCGCGGGGGCGTGCAGGTGCAGCGGCAGGGCGATGATCACGGCGTCGATGTTGTCCTTTTCGGCCTTCAGCAGCTCGCGGTAGTCGCCGTAGCGGCGGATGTGCCGTAGCGCCGCCTCCTCGGTGGCGTAGCCGTACTTCTTCATCAGCCCCGGCCGGACCTTTATCGCCACCTCGCCGAAGGAGTCGCCGTGCAAGGCGCGGTACTGGTTGTAGGGGCGGATGTCGGCGATGGCCACCACGTCGACGAAGTTCGGGTTCAGTCCGCCGATCAGCACGCTGCCTTCGTCGCCGGTGCCCAGCACAGCGACGCGAACGGGGTTGGCCAGCGTGGCTTCGTAGCCGAAATAGAAGGCCCCCAGGCTGCCGCCGGAGACCAATCCGGCGACGGCCGCGTTCTTGAGGAAATCGCGCCGCGTTTCGCCGGCCGTTACTTCGGACAGGAAGGCCTGCTTGCCGGCCGCTTTCTGCTCGGGAGTGAGATTCATCATCTTGGGAGTATCCTTTGAGGGGCTAGATTTTCTGGCAAAAAGGGGACAGTCCCCATTTGCCGGAACGGCCCGAAGGGTGCTTCGCACAAATGGGGACTGTCCCCTTTTTGCCTCCGGTGGCTAGATTTTCTGTTCGAAGTAGGAGTCGACCCGCCGGCCGAACCAGTGGTAGAGGAAGTAGTCCAACCCGCCCCAGCGGCCCACGGCCGTGGTCGCCAGCAGAAGTGCGGCGATCATCTCCACGAAGTTCTTGTCGATCAGCAGGGCGTGGCCGACCACTTCCGGGGCGGGCGGATAGATCGTCGGCCAGGGAGGCTGCGTCAACAGCACGCTGACCAGGAAGCCGGCCCCGCCCAGCGCCGCCAACCGGGTGCAGAAACCCAACACCAGGCACAGGCCAATGGCCGTCAGGGCGTACTTGACGGCGTAGTTGAGCAGATCGGTCCGCGTCCAGGCTCGGGGAAGAGCTCCCATTTTCCGCTGGGCGTCGCTCAACAGCGACCAGACCGCCTGCCGATAGCTGTCCCCCATCGCGTCCAGCTCGGAGAGCCAGCCGCCGACTTCGCTGCGCAACTCCAGGCGGCGGTCCCAGCGGCGCTTCACCTGGTGCTCGGCGCCGTTGTTGCCGGCCCGCTCCGCCGCCTCGAAGCGGTCCAGGCTGCCGAAGTAGGCCCGGATCTCGTCGAGGTTCTCCTTGAGGTAGTTGTCCAGCGCGGCGGCGTAGGTGTCGTTGAGGCCGGCGAGCGTCTTTGTCTGCTCGTCGCTGAGCCGGTATTTCGCGTCGACCCGGTTGTCCAGGTCGGTCCAGGCATCCAGGTAGAACTTACTGAAAAGCTTGCCGGTCTTGGGGTCCTTCTCGATTTTCAGCCGCTGGCGGCCATCGATGTCGTGGACCATGGCGTAAAACAGCGGGGCCGCCGGACCCTTGGCCTGGGTCAAGAACGGCTCGGCCAAGAACTCCGCGTGCTTGAACTTCCACACTCCCTCGTAAAGGAAGTGACACCCGATGGTGATCCGCAGGACGACGAGCATCACCACGGTCGCCATGCCGATTTGAACTTTGCCGTTTCTCAGGGGACACCTCCAAGGAGCGAGGACTACGGGGGACGTCGCCGCTAAGGCAGGCGTAATCGGGGAGGGATACTACCCCGATTCTAATCATTCTCCTCCCGGACCACCACAGCCTGGATCAACTTTTTTTGGGTTCATCCGGCTAAAGCGTACGTGCGGTCATCCTCGATGAGCCGGAAACTCGTTGGGCAAGGAAGCCGAGTATAGTTCCTCTTCTCTGTTCCACGCTGAAAGGTGGCACGCAACCCGCTGCCGTGAACAGAGAAGAGGAATAATACTCGTTGTCGGCGCGAGCACGGCGTTCCTCCCGAGTATGGTTACACGAACGCTGCGGCGGGCTGAATCAACGTTTTGACCTCTCCGCGCATTCTTGAGCCGGATGAACCTTTTTTTGGCTCTTCCGCGTGAACCTGTAGGGAACGCCCTCCGTGGCGTTCCTGACGCCGGGAGCGGGCCATCTTGCTCGCCCCGGAACGCCACGGAGGGCGTTCCCTACAGGGCTTCGGGGCGAAGCCTATGGCGCCGCCCCCATTTGGCGGGAGGCCCCTTGTTCAGACCTGGGGCAAAGAGGTAGGGTGGGACAAGCTCGCCATTGCGAGCGCCGGCCCACCGAGCGAGAGTGGCTCGTGGTCAGTAGCTAGTGGTCGGAACTGGCAGTGCCTAACATTCCCGGCCACTGACCACTTGCCACTGATCACCAACCACTCGCCGCTGTTGGTGGGGCGACGCCCGCCGGGGCGGCCTGGTCCCGCCCTACGACGCCCGGAAGGTACGCCATGCGGATCGTCCTTTGCTACCCCGTCGAGTCGCGACACTGCCGGCAAATCGCCGCCGCCGCCCCGGAAGCCCAGATCGTCGACGCCGGACAAGAGCGGATCGCCGCCGAATTGTTCACCGCCGACATCTTCTGCGGACATGCCAAGGTGCCGGTCGATTGGGACGGCGTGGTCCGCCAAGGGCGGCTGAAGTGGATCCAGTCGTCGGCTGCGGGGATGGACCATTGCCTGGTGCCGTCGGTCGTGGCGTCCAAGATCGTGGTTACCAGCGCCTCCGGCGTGCTGGCCAACCAGGTGGCCGAGCACGCGATTGCCCTGATCACGGCCTGGCTCCGCAGCCTGCCGGTCTTCTTTCGGGCCCAGCAGGCCAAGGAGTTCGTCCGCCGGCCGACCCGCGATTTACACCACGCCACCGTGGGCATCGTGGGATTGGGCGGGGTAGGACGGCGGTTGGCCCAGTTGTTGCACCCCTTCCAGACGCGGATCCTGGCCACCGACCTCTTTCCCGTCGACCGGCCGGAAGGCGTCGAGGCGCTTTGGCCGGCCGATCGGCTGCCCGATCTGCTGGGGGAGTCGGATGTGGTTGTGCTCTCGCTGCCCTTGAACGACAGCACCCGGGGCCTGATCGATGCGCGTGCCCTAGCGAAAATGAAGCCCACGGCGTTGTTGGCCAACATGGCCCGAGGGCCGCTGGTGGTCACGGACGACCTTGTCGCGGGCTTGCGGACTGGGTGCCCGGCGGGCGCGGTGATGGACGTTACGGACCCAGAGCCTCTGCCGCCTCGGAGCCCGTTGTGGGAGATGCCCAACGCGATCATCACACCCCATGTGGGTGGGCAGAGTGCCTGGCGGATCGATGACATGACGAACATGTTCTGCGAGAACCTCCGCCGCTGGCAAGCCGGCGAGCCGCTGATCAACTTCCTGGCCGACAAGAAGCTCGGCTTCCCCATTCGGGGCGGAACGAATCCACTTTGGGTCGCCTGAGTAGTTTCTGTTGCGGAACGAACCGGCGGGCTAGATTGTCGCCTTTCGCTCCGCGAAAGTAGCGCTACTTTCGCGGAGCGAAAGGCGACAATATGGTAAATTAAGGGAGATTAGCGAGGATTAGCTCGGGCTCTTCTTTTTTGACGGACAACTCATGGTCGACAAATCCGGGCCGCGGGTGCGGGAGATGTTCGGCGAGATCGCCGGACGATATGACCTCTTGAATCACCTGCTGTCGCTGAACGCCGACCGCTACTGGCGATGGCGGACCGTCCGCCGCGTCCCGCCGCAGGGCGAGGAGCCGATCCTCGACGTTTGCACGGGCACGGGCGATCTGGCCCTGGCCTATTGGCGCACCGGGCGCGGCCGGGTGCCGGTCGTGGGCGCCGACTTCTGTAGGCCGATGCTGGCGATCGCCGCCGCCAAGATCCGCAAGGCCGGCGCCCAAGACCGGATCGCCCTGGTCGAGGCCGACGCCCAAGAGCTGCCCTTTCCCGACGACACCTTCCAGATCGTGTCCGTCGCCTTCGGACTGCGGAACCTCAGCGATACCGACCGCGGACTGGCCGAGATGGCCCGGGTCTGCCGGCCGGGCGGCCGCGTGGCCGTGTTGGAGTTCTCCCTGCCCAAGGCGTGGCCGGTCAAGAAGCTCTACCTGGCCTATTTCCGCCATGTGCTTCCCCGGCTAGGCCAGTTGCTGGCGAGGAACAAGCAGGCGGCCTACAATTATCTCCCGGCCAGCGTGGGGGAGTTCCCTCAAGGAGAAGAACTGGCCGCGCGGATGCACCGCGTGGGCCTGGGCCGGGTGGATTATCATCCCATGACCTTCGGCGTGGCGACCCTCTACGTGGGAACCAAGGGGGCCGTCGAGGAGGTCCAGTTGGAGAAGCACGCGATCCGCCCGGCGGGAATCGAGCCTTCGGCGTGCTGACCCGCGTCCGTCACCTGCTGGAGAGGAGCCATTACAGCCGCACTAGGAGGGTTTTATTATGACAAAGACGATGCACGGCAAGGTCTACGGGAGGACCATCGAACTTGATGAAGACCTCGGGGTAGACGAGGGCCAGGAGGTTGAGATTCAGGTACGAGTCTTCCCCGCGGCTAACACAGCCGGAGAGGGGCTCCTTCGCACTGAGGGGGCGTTGGCCGACGATGAAGAGTGGGATGCCATTATGGCAGAGATCCATCAGGCCCGGAAGTTGGAACGCCGCTCCGCGGTCGCCGATTTGGGGAACGCATGAACTTCCTCCTCGATACGGACATCCTTGCTTTCTCAGCGCTGCTAGGCACGCCGGCTGTCGCAAGGGGTAAAGTCCCATGGGCATGACTGATTCTGTTGGCACACACCTTCTCGTTTTGGGCGCGGGAGTGGTCGGCGGAGTCCTGCTCGCCCAGGCTGTTATCTATCACCGCCGATCCCCAATCAGGAAGCTTTTGCAACGCCATTTCGGAACGAATCGGCTGGAAGGATTGTTGGTCACAGGCCGGACGTTCCACGCGCGCATTCGCGCCGATCTCCAGAGAGTGATTGACCAGTTGTTTCTCTCTGGCACAACCGTCAACGTCGCCTGCGGCATCCGAAAAGAGAACGCCTTCTTTAGCGTCAGCTTTTCCGAGTTGCTCGCTGAAAGGTCAGCGGCCCCGCCCGTCGCCCTGGAATACGAGGATATTGATATCGGCGAAGCAAGGCCGGTGCGCTGTGCCGTCAACGGACTCTGGCTGTTGACCAACCAAGGCAGAAGGTACGCCGTCCTCATGTCGGCGAGCCAGATACCTGGAGAGGCACCGCTGGTTCACGTTCAGGTGGCTTCGCAAGACGGGGACAAAGAATTCTCGGAGCGACTCTTTACAGCCATGGAGAACGCCGTTCAGGAGGCCGCATCCTACCGGGGGAAGATACTCTCGCTCGAAGCGGGATCGATGTACTCAGGACAACTCACGGGCTTGACGGTCCACAAGCTGCGAAGTGTCAGTCGGGAAGAGGTAATCCTTCCAGCGAAAACGCTGGACTTGCTCGACCGAAATGTCATTCGTTTCGTGGGGCATCGCCCGAGCCTTTCCAAAGCCGGCCAGGCAGCGAGAAAGGGCCTCCTTTTCTACGGTCCTCCGGGAAACGGCAAGACGCATACGATTCATTACCTCGCCGGGTCGCTGAAAGGCCACACGACCCTGCTGATCACCGCCGATCAGATGGGACTCCTGGGCGAGTATATGACCTTGGCTCGCCTTTTTCAGCCGAGCGTCGTCGTGATCGAGGACGTGGATCTGATCGCTCGGGAACGGACGGAGATGGATAATCCCTGCCAGGAGTCGCTGCTGAACAAACTGCTGAATGAAATGGACGGCCTCAAGGAGGAGGCCGAGATACTGTTCATCCTGACCACGAACCGTCCTGCCCAATTGGAGCAAGCCTTGGCCGCAAGGCCGGGGCGAGTCGATCAAGCCATCGAGTTCCCGCTCCCCGACGAAGCGTGTCGGGAGAAGTTGCTTCGTCTTTACTCTCGAGGCATCAGCGTCTCCGACGATCTTCTTGCCGCGGCGGTCTCCAGGACGGAAGGCACGAGTGCCGCGTTCATCAAGGAATTGATGCGGCGGTCGCTGCTGCACCACCTCGAACGGGCAGACGAGCCGCTCATCGAACTCCCGGACGTCGATAGCGCCCTGGAGGAGTTGCTCGTGAGTGGCGGTTCCCTGAACCTGATACTGCTCGGCGCGCAACGTGACGGAAAATCGCCGGAAGACCGGCACAGGTCGGCTCGATGTTGACCCGCGTCCGTCACCTGCTGGAGATGATCCGTTTCAGCCACACGCTCTTCGCGCTGCCCTTCGCGCTGTTGGCGGCGATGATGGCCTGGCAGGCAGGGCGGGTAAGTGCTCTCGGGGAATCGGCCAGAGTGGAAGGCACACTCCGTGTGCCGTCCGCGGTGTACTCCGCCCTGGGCGGACGGCACACGGAGTGTGCCTGCTACCCTACGGTAACCTTTCGCTGGCTGGACCTGGCGGGACTGTTGATCTCGATGGCCGGCACCGCAGTGCGGCGATGGCCTTCAATCGCCTGGCCGACCGGCGGCTGGACGCGCTGAACCCGCGAACCGCCAATCGCCATCTGCCGCTGGGGACCTTGAGCGTAGGCAGCGTGGCCGCGTTCACCGCGTCGTCGTCGCTGGTGTTCGTCGCGGGGACGCTCTGTTTCCTGCCGCGGAACCCGATCCCGCTTTGCGCCGCCGTGCCCGTGCTGGCCTTCCTCTTCGGCTACAGTTTCGCCAAGCGGTTCACGGTGCTTTCCCATTTCTGGCTGGGCGCGGCGATGGGGCTGGCCCCGCTGGCCGCGTGGGTGGTGGTCCGGGCGCAGATCGCCTGGCCGCCGCTGCTGTTGGCCGGGGCCGTGGCCCTCTGGGGCGCCGGCTTCGACGTGATCTACGCCTGCCAGGACGTGGAGTTCGACCGCCGGGCGGGCCTCTACAGCCTGCCGGCCCGATGGGGCGTCGTCCGGGCGCTGCGCGTGGCGGCCCTCTGCCACCTGGGCATGGTGCTCTTGCTTTTGGCCTTGCCGCTGGTCTATCCCCGTTTCGGCCGCGTCTACCTGACCGGCATCGCGGCCATCGCCGGGCTGTTGATCTACGAGCACCGCCTGGTCCGGCCCGATGACCTGACCCGGGTGAACCGGGCGTTTTTCCACGTTAACGCCGTGGTCAGCGTGGGACTGTTCGTCCTGGGAACGGTGGACCTGCTGCTCTGAGGCAAGGCCCCGTCTCACGGCGGGAGAGGGGGCTGCGGTTCCCACAGCCGCACTACGTCCACTTCCGGCAGGTAAGCGGCGATCGTTTCCCGCGCCAGGTTGAGCCAGGACTGGCAGCGGTCGAGGATCACGCTGTCGGCCGTGGCGATGATCTCCTGGGCCTGCGAGAGGATCGGGTCGGGATCGGGCACCAACTCCACCTCCCATCGCCATCCGCCCGACGCTGCCTCCTCCTCGATGACCTGCTTCAGCCGCCCGCTGTTGGAGACGGAGCGATCGAGATACCAACGGCACTGGGCCGCGCCCAACTCGCCGAGCCTCCGCCCCAGCAACTCCAGGGCAGGCCGAGTCTCCGCCACCTTGCGATAGCTGCCGTGCATGCTGGCCATGTCGCGGTAGGCCCCGTCGCGGGCGCCGAGGATCACGCCTCCGCCCAGGGCCGCTTCGATCGTCGTCAACACGTTGTAACCGTCCAGCCAGACTCGTCCGCCGCGGACCTGCCGGCCATCGACCTGGTGGGCCAACCGCCGCGCCCGCTCGGCCTCGGAACAGGCGCATCGGGCGACCGCCACCCGCTGCCGAGCGGCCAGCGCGTAGCGATCGCCGACGAGCTTCAAAGCGGAAGGGGTCGCGTAGCCACGGCTCAAGAGCCAGCAGAGATCCGCCACGGCCTCGACCAGCCGAGGCCGGACCGCGGGAGCGAAAAGCCGGTCATCTTCCGGATGCGGCCCGCGGTGCGACCGGGTGTCGGGCAAGGCTCACCTCTCGTAGGTGCCGATCAAGCGGCCTTCCGCCAACACGTGTCCGCTCATCGCCTTCACCAGCGCCGCCTTGGTCGCTGCGGGAGCGAGATCCAACGCCGCGTCCAGCGCGTAGAGCTTGAAGAAATAGCGGTGCGGGCCGCTCTTGGGCGGCGGCAACGGCCCTCGATAACCGATCGTCTGACCGCTGCTCCAGGAGTTCTTGCCCTGAAGGGCGCCGGGCGGTTCGTTGAGTGTCGGCGTTTTCGGCAGCCCCTCGGGTAGACCCGCTGCGGTGGCCGGGATTTTGTAGATCACCCAATGGACCCAGGGCTCCGCCGTCGGCGCGTCCGGGTCGTCGCAGATCAGGGCCAACTCCCGCGTGCCGGCGGGCAGGCCCGACCAGGCCAGCGGCGGCGAGAAGTCCGGCCCTTCGCCGCTGTATTTTTTCGGGATCTTGGCCCCTTCCTGGAACGCCGAACTGGTGAGTTCGATCTTCATCGACGTAGCTCCTTTTGCCGCAGCCGGCGCGGCCGCGGCCGTCTCCGCGTCGGGCCGGGTTTCATGGTTCGGGATACCCGGCTGGGATTGGCATCCCGCCAGCACGATCCAGCCGCAGCCCCAGGCCAGGCAACAAGCGGTCAGTCGCATGGCGTCTCAGTCGGTACTACCGAGGTCATAGACATACGCCTCCTGCAAAAGGCTGTCCTCGCCCTGTTCGTGGTGCAGCAACGCCCGCTGGAACCCGGCGAACCGATGGCGGGTCTCTTCCCACCAGGCATCGGCTCCCAGGCCCGAAGGCGCCAGCAGCTCGCGGGCCGCTGTGGCGAGCTTGCCATGCTGGCCCATGAGCATCTGCGACCGGGCCGCCAGATGGGGGCATAAAGCACGGCCTCGGTGAAGTAGCCGCCGGACTCTTCCAAGGCGAAGTGTCCGATCAAATGGTCGCCTAATTGGTTGAGCAACCTGGCGGCTTCGGCCACCGTGGCCTGGTGTTGTGCGAGGGTCTCGTCGATCCTGGCCAGCAGTGCCCTGAGCGCCTTGTGGTCGTCGAGCACCTCTTGAAAGGCATTTTTCTCCGTCGGGTAGGGTCCCATGAGAACTCCTTTCATAGGACGGATTGCCAATCCGTCCGCGATTTCCGGACGGATTGGCAATCCGTCCGCGATTTCCGGACGGATTGGCAATCCGTCCGCGATTTCCGGACGGATTGGCAATCCGTCCTACGGGCCGTGAAAGCCATGTAACGACGGTTTCAGGAGTTTCCAACAATATAACTAGTTTCGGCGACGAAGTCACCAGGGCAAGCCCCCCCATTTGGGATTTTAGATTTTAGATTTTGGATGGCCGCCTTGGGATTCCGACCCAAAATCTAAAATCCTTCCTACGCGATGCCCTCGTCATCGGCCATATCTTGCGGCACAAACGAGGTTGCGGCGGACGGTTCGAGGGGGCGGACGTCCTTGAGCGAGCCGATGGTCAGGATCTGCGGCCAGAGAGCGGCCGCGCCGAGGACCACGCCGATGGCCCCGATGCCGCCCATCACGACCGAGGGCATGGCGCCGAAGAGCCGGGCGGTGAGGCCCGACTCCAGGCCGCCCAGGTCGTTGGAGGCGACGATGAAGATGTTGTTCACGGCGGAGACCCGGCCGCGCATGGCGTCGGGCGTGAGCATCTGCACCAGGGTGTGCCGCACGACCACGCTGACGTTGTCCACCGACCCGATGACGAACATCATCGCCAGGGAGAGGGGGAACCACCGCGAAAGCCCGAAGGCAATGGTCGCCGCGCCGAAAGCCGCGACCGCCCAGAGCATGGTTCGTCCGGCCCGCTTCATCGGCGGCAGGTGGGTCAAGAGCACGGCCATGAAGACGGCCCCTACGGCCTCGGCCGATTGCAGCAAGCCCAGGCCGAGCTTGCCCACCTGCAGGATGTCCTTGGCGAAGACCGGCAGCAGGTAGGTGGCGCCGCCCAGGAGCACGGCGAACAGGTCCAGCGAGATCGTGGCCAGGATGAGCTTCGTTTCCCAGACGAAGCGGATGCCGCGGACCAGGCTCTCCAGAGAGACCGTCTCCGTCCGCACGATCCGCTCGGTCCGCACCAGCCCCAGCGCGGCCATCGAGAAGACGCGGCAGGCGATCACGGCGCTGAAGGCCGCGGTCACCCCGGCCGGAGCCGAGAGGATCGCCCCGCCGATCGCCGGTCCGGTCATCGAGGCGATGTGAAAGACGCTGCTGTTCCAGGTGACGGCGTTGGCGAAAATCTCGACGCCGACGATCTGCGGCAGCAGGGCCGCCCGGGAGGGCGAGCCGAGGGCCTGGCCGATGGCCCCAACCGTCAGCAGGGCGTAGATCCAGGGGACCCGTCCCCCGTGGTAGGTGACCAAGAGAAGCCCTAGCGTAACCAGGGTGTTCAGTCCGAGCGTCAGCATCAGCACGCGGCGGCGATCGAAGTGGTCGGCGATCTGCCCGCCGGGGATGGCCAACAAAAGCACCGGCGTGGCCTGCACCAATCCGATCCAGCCCAGCGACATCGGGTCGTGCGTCAGGTCGTAGACATGCGCCCGGACCGTGAGCGTCTCGATCATGCGGCCGAAGGTCATCAAGAACCAGCTACCGGCGTAGAGCCGGTAGTTGGGGTTCCGCCAGACGACGTAAGGATCAGCGGCCATCAGGGCCTGTTCGAGTTCTTTGTGCCTTTGTGGTGCAGGCGTCCCGCCTGCCCGGAAAATGCCGGCGTCCCGCCTGCTCACAAGATGCAGGCGGGACGCCTGCACCACAAGCAGCGATCGGCCAACCTATTCTTTTGCGGCCCCTAGTGAACCCGATGGCCCGGCTTGGCCCCCTCGTCCGTGGAGAGCATGTAGATCTCGCTGCCGCCGCCGCCGGCCGCCAACACCATGCCCTCGCTGGTGCCGAACTTCATCTTCCGCGGGGCCAGGTTGGCCACGTAGATCACCAACCGGCCCACGAGCTGCTCGGGCTTGTAGACCTTTTTGATCCCGGCGAAGACCGTTCGCCGGCTCTGGCCGCCGAGGCTCAAGGTGAGCTTCAAAAGCTTATCAGCCTGGGGGACGTCCTCCGCCTGTTCGATCCTCGCCACCCGCAGATCGACCTTGGTGAAATCGTCGATCGAGATCACCTCCGCCACCAGCGGCTCGGCTAACAGCGGGGCCTCGCTGTCCTGCGGCGCCGCAACGGCCTGGGCCCGTGTCCCCGCGTCCCCGTGTCCCCCTCTCCCCGCGTCCCCGTGTCCCCCTGTCCCCGCGTCCCCGTGTCCCCCTGTCCCCGCGTCCCCTTGTCCCCGCGTCGCCGCGTCCTGCTCTGCCCCGGCGGCCACGCCGGCTGTGTCGTTAGCCCCGGCGGCCACGCCGGCTTGCGCGGCGGGCGCTTCCGCTTCCTTACTCTCTTCGATCATCGCAACCACCTCTTCCCGGCGTACCCGGGTCATCATGTGCTTGAAAGGGTTGACGGGGATTCCTAAGAGGGGTTCTCTCGACTCGTTCCAGTGTCCGATGGGCCGGCCGAAAAGCTCCTCCGTCTGCCGCTTCAACCGCGGCAGCACCGGCGCCAAATAGATGGCCAACTGGCGGAAAAGGTTCAGCCCGACCGTACACACGTCCTGGAGCTCCCGGGCCTTGGCCGGGTCCTTGGCCAGGTTCCAAGGCGCGTGCTGGTCGATGAACTGGTTGGCCCGGTCGCAGAGGGCCATGATTTGGCGCATGGCGCGATTGTAGTCGCACTCCTCGTAGGCATTGGCGATCGCGTCGCCTTCCAGGGCGGCCGTCTGGAAAAGGTGCTGGTCGTCCAGCCGGCCGGGATATTCCCGGGAGAGCCCCACCTTCTCCAGGAAGCGCGCGGTGCGGCTGGCCAGATTGACGACCTTGCCTACCAGGTCGGAGTTGATCTTGGCGATGAACTCGTCGAAGCTCAGGTCCAGATCGTCGACCCCGCCGCCGAGCTTCGAGGCGTAATAATAGCGCAAGTAGGACGGGTCGAGATGGGCAAGATAGGTGGCGGCGCGGATGAACGTGCCGCGGGACTTCGACATCTTCGTGCCGTCGACCGTCAAAAAGCCGTGGATGTGGACCTTGGCCGGCAGGCGGAAAGCGGCCGTCTGGAGCATCGCCGGCCAGAAGAGGGTGTGGAAGTAGGTGATATCTTTGCCAATGAAGTGGTGGATCTCGACCTGGTCGCTCCGCCACCAGTCGTCCAACCGCTGGCCGTTGCGCTGGCACCATTGCCACGTCGAGCCGATGTAGCCGATGGGGGCGTCGAACCAGACGTACCAGTAATTGCCCGGGCTGTCGGGGATCTCGAAGCCGAAGTAGGGCGCCGGCCGGGAGATGTCCCACTCCCGCAGCGGCTCCTGGAGGAAGTGGCCCTGGAGGTAGTTGGCGATCTCCGGCTGGAGGTGGCCGCCGGCTTGGGTCCAGGCGGCGAGGAAGTCGTGGAGTTGCTCGATGTCGACGAACAGGTGGCTGGCCGTGCGGATCTCGGGCCGGGCCCCGGAGAGCGTGCTCACCGGGTCCACCAGCTCGGTGGGATTGTAGGTATGGCCGCACTTCTCGCAGTTGTCGCCGTACTGGTCGGGCGCTTGGCAGTGCGGGCAAGTGCCTTTGACGAAGCGGTCGGCCAGGAAGGTGCCGGCCACCGGGTCGTAAAGCTGGGCGACTTCCTTCTCCGACACCAGCCCGGCCTTTCGCAAGGCGGCCCAGATCTGCTGGCAGGCGGCCCGGGTCTCGGGGCTGTTGGTGCTGCCGTAGTTGTCGAACTCGATGTCGAAGCGGCGGAAGTCGTCGAGGTGGGCCTGCTGCATCCGGGCGATCAGCTCCTCCTCGCGGATACCCTCCGCCCGGGCCCGGATCATGATCGCCGTGCCGTGGGTATCGTCGGCGCAGATATAGATCGCCTGCCGGCCCCGCAGCTTCTGGAAACGGACCCAGATATCGGTTTGCAGATACTCGACCAGGTGGCCCAGGTGGATGTGCCCATTGGCATAGGGCAGGGCGCTGGTAACCAAGATCCGCGGTTGGGGGGTGCTCAAAGTTGGCTCGTACTCAGGGGGGGACGCTTTCCAAAACGGTCCGAAGGAGAGGGCTAAACAGTGGATTGTAGCGGAGCGGCCGCTGTACGGGGAGTCGTCTACAAGCCAACATTGCGGCGGGTGTGGGCCATTTGATCGGCTCGGTTGCTGCTGAACCCGGGCTGGATTTCACCCTTGGGTGGCATCGAGGTTCCGTCTCGAGCGTTCTCTAGCCCGGATTTTTAATCGCCAAACACTAGCCCGAAGCGCAAGCGAGGGACAGTCAACAAGTTACCCTCGCTTGCACATGGGGCTAGTGTCGAACGCACCGCGCCCGGATGCCATGCCCATGAATAATCCACGCTAGGTTGACTTTTTCCGTGGCCGGCCGATAATCTGACTAATCTGGTTCGTCGGACGTGGATGGAGTAAGCCATCGGGCCCGAAAGGGCCTTATGGTTAGGTTGACGGGGTGTCGTTGCCGACGTGCACATTATCGGGATAAATTGGGTGCGTGCGCTGTCGTATACGCTGACCTAACGTCGTAGCGGCTTGTGTGACGAGCGTTGTTGAGCTCGAGAGAAACCGCTTTGATGTGCGACATAGCGCTTGGTATCAAAGCTGCTGGACTCGAAGAATTTTCCGCACGATTGAACGCCTCGTACATGAGCCAGTGGGAGGAATTGGGGCTTTATGAGGACGCCGAGGGATGGGGGCAAGCGTTTTACCAGGTAGTATCGAATACGCTTCGTGCTGGAGGACGAATCCACTTTAACCTCGACGGCGTGGATATAGCTGACGCTCTAGCTGGTAATCCAGAAGAATTCGTCGATCGTTATACATCGTATGAGCTCCAGCAGATCGTCCTTAACCCACTTTGGTTCAGGAACACTGTCTTTTATCGCGAAGGTAGATCGCTAACGCTCGAAGATCTGGCGGCAGTTGGCATGACGCCACCCGCCACCAAAGACTAGGAGCGGAGGATCCTTGCATGGCACGCGGCGAATTCAAGATCGCAAAGCAAGCTGCGCGCGGGGATATTTCGGCCGAGTAACTTTAGATGTGGAAAACGTCGATAGCAGCGGTGGCGTTCAAGTAGACTTCGACGACGTTTATGCCAATCGCTGGCGAAGCGGAGCCCGTTTTGGAATCGAATATGTCCTCGAACACATCCCGAAGCGAGAGTATTTCCCACGAGGCGTGAGGGTTCACGTAGGCTGCATTGAGGGACATGAGGTAGATACGGATAATACGCTCATCGCCTACGTGACGGCGTATGCTCTGTTTCGGGCTCTAGGTATTGCCGAACCGAAGAAGAAACCAAATTTGGATCTTCAACAAGGCGTCGTTGTCTTTCCAAAATAGGTTCGCGCTTGACATCCTTCCCGAACTCCATAGCTCGACCGGTCCGTCGCCTCCGCCAATTGCTCTCCAGACCGTGCGCATCCTCAATCAGTCCTTCGTTAGCATGGTCGGCCAGATAGTCGATTCGGCTCTGCATTGCGTCGTCCGCTCGCAGATCGGCCACTTTGGCGGCGACCTCCGGCGAGAAACAGCAGGCAATCGGCTCCAACAAACGGTCAAGGTGGACGGCCACGGTGCTCATAAAGTTCTCCGGGCGAGGAAACCCAATGCCCCTATTCTACCCCGGCCCGAAGGTCGCTGCCTAGTGGTTGATCCCACAAGCGAAGTAGGGTTGGCATCGCCCCATACCAAACTAAGAGCACGGCATCCCAGTGCAAGGCAATGCTCCCGTACTTGGCGCCAACGTATGAAAGAGCAAGGAAGCAAAGCGCCCTTGCTCTTTCATATTTGCCCGACTTATTGTTTTACAGGCCCTCAGAAAGACAAGAGCACCTGCCAGATGTACATGTACCCCAGGGCGTCGATCTCCTCCCAGACCCGCTTGACCATTTCCTGGTCGCCGTTGATAGGCGGCCACTCTTTGAGCTTCTCTTCCCAGGGAACGCAGACGCCCGGCCGGCGCTCGGCGGTTGGCGGTTGGGTCATGGACATGGGTTCTCTCCTCTAGGAGTTAGAAGACAGGAGCCAGGAGTCAGAATAAGAAATGGGGTCCCGCGACAGACCCTGCTTACATGAACGCGAACTAACGTATGGAGGAACGTGGCCAAGCGATTCGGGAGTCACGGCCAATCCGGGCACTCCCTTCTAACTCCTAACTTCTAACTCCTAACTTCTCAATACGCCCCATACTCTCGGGTAAACTCGGTCAGCACGCGGAGATTTTCGGCGCTGGTGTCGTCCTGCATGATGGCCGAGGCGTCCATGATGTAGCCGCCGTCGCGGCCCAACGTGTCGATGAGCTGCTTCGCCGCCGCCCGGATGTCGTCCGGCTTGCCGAAGGCCAACAGGTCGTTGGGCATCCCGCCGCTGATGGCAAACTTCCCCTTGAGCATTTTCGCCACCTGGCCGGGGTCGCTGCGGTCGACATGGAACACGATGCTCCGCTCGGGCAGCTCGGCGATCGACGCCAGGTTGGCCGTCCAGTCGCCCTCGGCGTAGAACAAGGTCTGGAAGCCGTGCGACCAGAGCTCCTCGATGATCTCGCGAAGCGTGGGCCAGTAAAACCGGGCGAACTGCTGCGGCGAGACGAACGGGACGCAGCCGCGGTGCATCCAGAGCCCGATGGGAACATTCTTCTGGGGGTCGGCGCCGGAGCGGGCCACGTGACAGAGGTGCGGGGCCAGGGCTTCGCATGCCTTCTGCACCTTGTCGGGCTGGCGGAAAACGTCCATGCACAGCCCCCGGTAGCCTCGCAGCTTGTCGGCGAGGATGTCGAAGGGGGCCTTGAGGATGCCGGAGATCGCCGAAACCGTCCCCGACTCGCTCCGCAACAGGGCCGCCTGGCGGCCGAAACCGTTGAAATACTGGAGCATCGCCATGCCGCCCTTGAGGAACGACATGTTGTTGCGGAAAGTGCTCGCCTGGCCGATGGGCGCCACCTCGGTGGAGACGCGGGGCAGCCAGACGTTGAACAGGTAGCCCGTGGGGTCCGCAATCAGGGCGTCGTACTCGTCGGGCCGCATCCAGGCGTCCGCTTCGGCCGGCTCGAGGTATTGGAAGGCCGTGTCGTGCGGGACTTCGATGCCGGGGACCGCGTAGTACCGCAGCCCGATCGCTTTGACCAGTCCCATCCAGCCGTAGACCATGTTGCCCACGACGGCGTCCCAGTCGTAATCGGCCGCACAGCGGCGGGCGGCGAGAAAGGCCTTTTCATAGTCGCCGCTGACCTCCTGCAACGTCATGCCGCAGTACTTGGCCGTGAACTCCGCCACGAACGGCCGGATGGGAACCCTGTCCGGCTTCTCGTTCCGCATGGCGGCGACATACCGCTTCAACCGCGCGGCGTAGCGATTTTCGATCGTCTGGGAAGTTTGCTCGGCGGCACTGGACATGGCGGTCACCTCGGGGGCGGCGTGCTTTGTACGAGTATGGCAAAGCCGCCCTGAGCCGTCAAGCAGGGCTCGGGGCCGGAGGGTTGGGGGACGGGGGCGACGGGATTCGGGGGACGGGGGCCTACCTAAAGCCCGGACCGACGCGGCCGGCATGAATTTGTAGTCGCAGAATGCTCACGGAATGCTCACGCATTCCGCTACCTGCGTAGCGGAAGTCGTGAGACTTCCGAGGCCAACGTCGTGAGACTTCCGAGGCCAACGTCGTGAGACTTCCGAGGCCAACGTCGTGAGACTTCCGAGGCCAACACCGCGTCCCCCGACCCCGCCTGCCGTCCCCCGTCTGCCGTTCCCCACTCCCCACTCCCCACTCCGCACGCTAAGATCACGGCATGAATCACACCAGCAGTCACCTGGCGTACGCCCGGGCGAAAGGCCTGATGCCCGGCGGGGTCAACAGCCCGGCGAGGGCGTTCGGAGGCGTCGGCGGCGAGCCGATCTTCATCGACCGGGCGGAAGGGGCCTGGCTGTACGACCTCGATGGCAACCGCTACCTCGACTACATCCTCTCGTGGGGCCCGATGATCCTCGGCCACGGGCACCCGCAGGTGGTCGCGGCGGTCGAGGCGGCCCTGTGCCGCGGGACGAGTTTCGGGGCGCCAACCGAGGCCGAGAGCGAGCTGGCCGAGCTGATCGTCAGGGCGGTCCCCTCCATTGAGAAGGTGCGACTGGTCAACTCGGGGACCGAGGCCACGATGAGCGCCATCCGCCTGGCGCGGGGTTTCACCGGCCGGGAGATGATCGTCAAGTTTGCCGGCAATTATCATGGACACGCCGATAGTTTGCTGGTGGCTGCCGGCAGTTCGGCGGCGACCTTGGGAGTGCCCAACTCGCCCGGCGTGACGGCCGGCACGGCCCACGACACGCTGGTCCTGCGCTACAACGACCCGGCGGGCCTGGCCGCCGCGTTCGCCGAGCACGGTCCGCGGATCGCCGCGGTGATCTTCGAGCCCGTGGTGGGAAACATGGGTTGCGTGCGGCCCACGGTGGCGTTCCTCGACGCCCTGCGGGAGGAGACGAGGCGGCACGGGGCGATTTTGATTTGCGACGAGGTGATGACCGGGTTCCGCGTAGCCCTGGGCGGGGCCCAGGAGGTCCTGGGCATTCATCCGGAGCTGACCACGCTGGGCAAGGTCATCGGCGGCGGACTGCCGGTGGGGGCCTATGGCGGACGGGCCGAGATCATGGACCACGTGCTGCCGGCCGGCAAGGTTTTTCAGGCCGGCACGCTCAGCGGCAATCCCTTGGCCACGGCCGCCGGCATCGCCACGCTGAGGATCCTCCGCGACACGAACCCCTATCCGCAACTCGAGCAGCTCTCCGCCCGGCTGGCCGACGGGCTGGCCGGTGCCGCCCGCACCGCGGGGCTGGGCTGCACGGTCGGCCGCTGCGGGTCGATGATGACGCTCTTCTTCAATCCCGAACCGGTGACCGATTGGGATGTAGCCAGCCGCTGCGACACACGGCGTTACGCCCGGTTCTTCTGGGGCATGATCGAGCGCGGCGTTTATTTCCCGTGCAGCCAGTTTGAAGCCCTGTTTCTTTCCACGGCCCATACCGGCGAGCAGGTGGACCAGACGATTGCGGCAGCCCGGGAGGTCCTGAAGGAACTCGCGTAGGTTATGCTTTAGCATAACACAAAGTCTTACAGGGCAAAATGTTATGCTAAAGCATAACCTACGCCGCAAAGTCTAGGGCTCGCCCGAACCAATGGAACGGCCGCCTAGCACTCCCGGGAACGGATCGGTACGATGACATATATGAGTTTACCGACTGCCGCACCGGTTCGACGACGGATCCAGCCGCCGAAGATGTACCGAGCCATGAAGCGGAACCCGGCGGATAATCTGCCTGTCACGGGATCGACCAGTTCCTCCGAGCTTGGAGCCCGCCGGGGGATCGACATCACGGTTGACGTGGCCGGGAACGTGGTCCTCGATAGGAGCGGGATGTCCGTCGTTCCCGGCTGGCGGAATCTAAAAATTAACCGAATCCCGAAGCGACTTCGGCACATCAGGCCGGGAGCAGCCGCTTCGAATAGCATCTCCTGCTTCACCATGGGAGTTGGACCGTTCCAAAATGGCGTATGTGCGAACAGGCTGGAGTTGATCCCCGACCAGGGGCAATCCCCGGTTACCCATGGCGTAATTGCTCCCGTCCAGGTCGTCCCGTTGGGCCAGTACCAGAAAGACCTTGAGAACACCCGCACCGCATGGCGGATTGACGAGACGTGACCATGGTTTCGCATTTCCAATTCGGTAGTCCGAGCTTCAAGCTTGCGGCGAAGGGACTCGTTGAGCTTCACCGGCTGATCAAGGACGGGAAGGAAGACTCGCCCGAGGCCGAGTCCGTCCGCGATGCTCTCGATGCGCCGTTGAACGCTCTGAACAGGACTGAAGAGGAACGGGCCCAATGGCTCTCTGAAGACCTGTACTCCATCAGCGAACCGCCCACGGAGATCGGCCGAAAGGAGATGAATCCCCAGGCTCAGCAGCAACTCATCGAGGCCGTCGAGGCGCAGAAGAACAAAGAATGGGATCGAGCCCTGACGCTGCTTCGGCGGTGGCGGGAGTACATCGCCCCCGCTCTGCTGAGCTACCTCAGAGGAACGATCTGGCTGGAGGCCGGAAACCCCGACGTAGCGACAGTGTTTTACGGGCACGCCTCGGAGAGCGACCCGGCGAACGCGAATTACCGGGCGGTTTACATGCACGCCCTGGCAGGGTCCAATCCCGATGCCGCGGAGAGACTTGCACGGGAGGTGTTGGCTGACGATGCAAAGTACGATCCCTTTGTGGTTGCCCGAGCAGCGGACATCCTTCGCATCAACGAAGCCAGACGTGCCTCGGTCGCCGAGTCCGCCCAACTGTACCGAAGCCTGATTTCGATCCTCGAAAGGAACCTCGCGAGGATCGAGAACGATCAAGACGTTGAACGTAGCGCGTTGGCTTATGAGATGACAGTCGGCGAATTGGGCTTCTGCCAGGAGTTCTTGGGGAACGTGGGGGCCGCGGTAAACTACTTCACGCGTGGGCTTCGGGTGAACCCGAACAACGATGCGCTACTCGTCGCGCGCGGGATTCTCCTGTACGGCACTAGCCCGCGTGCTATTACCGACTTCGAGCAAGCGGTGGACCTCGGGGCCTCTGTGGTCTGGCCCTACCTCTTCCTGGCCCACCACTACCTGGTCACGAACCGGTTTGAGAAGTGCCGGGCCATGTGCGAGATTGGACTCGGGATGCGCGCGTCTAACACGGCGAAAAGCCAGCTCGAGGAATGGAGAGCCATTGCACAAACCGAACTCGGCTTTCCGGCGGAGTTGGTTAGATCGGCGTTTGAGGCTGCCCTCCGTTTGGACCCCTCCAATGAGCTAGCCAGACGAAATCAGGATGCCTTTGAAGCGTCTTTCGGAGTGCCGCACACGAGTCCCAGCTCGAGGTGGGAGCAAAAGTCAGAGGCGGCCGTAAGGCAGTTCGGGTTGGCGGAGGCACAGGCCGAACCACGGTATCCTGTGGCGGCATGACCACTCTCGCCCCCCACCCCGTCCCCCCGCGCAGCTATCGGCAGCTTTCTGATCTTGGAGAGTACCTTTCCCGGAAGTCGGCGCGTGTTACAATTTACGCGAACTTGCGGACGCCCCCGGGACAACACATCGCGATTTGCAGCAACCATGGGTGGACCCCTCTTCCCACAGTGGATTGACCGGCTCCGTCCGCTGGCCGGGATACTCTTGGTAGCCGTTCCGCTGTACGCCGTCGGCGTCGCCTACTACGGCGGTTCGGCCGAGACGACCGATGTCGGCTACTCCCCCAAACAGCCGGTACCGTTCAGCCATCGTCTCCACGCGGGCGAATTGGGGATGGACTGCCGCTATTGCCACACGACCGTCGAGAAGGCGGCCCACGCGGCCATCCCTTCCACGGAAATCTGCATGAACTGCCATGCTAACATCGCGCCCACAAGCCCTTTGCTCCAGCCGGTTCGCGAGAGCTACGCCTCGGGCAACCCGATCCCTTGGATTCGGGTTGACGACATCCCCGATTATGCCTATTTCGACCATAGTGCGCATGTTAACCGGGGCGTGGGCTGCGTCTCCTGTCACGGCCGGGTGGACATGATGGACCAGGTGGTTCAGGTCAAGACCCTGCGGATGGGCTGGTGCCTGGAGTGCCATCACAATCCCGACCCCCATCTTCGCCCTCAGGACCGTATCACCGACTTGACCTGGGTTCCCCAGGAGGATCAGGCCACTTTGGGAAGGCGACTGCGGAAGGACAACAACCTCCATCCCTCGACCGACTGTTCGACATGTCATCGCTAGACGATCCCGCAACCGTGTCGCCCGGCGTGCCCGCCGGGGCTAAGGAGCCGCGCCACCATGAGTTGGCGAAGTCTTGTGGTGCAGGCGTCTCGCCTGCCCTGCAAGTTGCAGGGACGACGCCTGCCCTGCAAGTTGCAGGCGGGACGCCTGCACCACAATCGCATTGGCGGAGTCTGGCCGAGTTGACCGACGCCCCGAGGTTCCGTGCCTTTCTGGAAGCGGAGTTTCCGGCGGAAGCCGATCCCAGCGGGCTGAGCCGGCGACGTTGGATGCAGTTGATGGGGGCCTCGCTGGCCCTGGCCGGGCTGACCGGCTGCCGTTGGGAGCAGCGGGAGATCCGCCCTTTCGCCCACCGGCCCGCCAATCGCGTGCCCGGGATGCCCGAGCGTTTCGCCACCGCGATTGTCTCGCACGGCCATGCGATTGGACTGCTGGTCAGCTCGATCGATGGCCGGCCGATCAAGGTGGAAGGCAACCCCCAGCATCCGCAAAGCCTGGGGGCCACGGACCTCTTCGCCCAGGCCGCGATCCTGGAAATGTACGATCCCGACCGCAGCCGCAACCTGCACCAGCGGACGCCCCAGGGCGACATGGTGCAGGACTGGAACGCCTTCGACCAGTTCCTCCAGTCGCAGGTCAAGCGACTGGCGGCCAGCGGCGGCGATGGGTTCCGCGTGCTCTCCGAGGCCAACAGCTCGCCGACGTTGGCCGCGCTGCGGGAGAGGCTCCTCAAGGCGTTCCCGCGGGCCGCCTGGCACGAGTACGAGCCACTCTCGCCGGATAACGAGCGGGAAGGGAGCCGGGAGGCCTTTGGGAAGCCTTACCGGTCGCTGTACCATTTAGATCGCGCCGAGGTGATCCTCTGCGTGGATTCCGACCTGCTCAACGAGCATCCCGCCGCCCTGGCCCACACCCGGGCCTTCGCCCAAGGCCGGGAGGTGACCCAGGGGGCGATGAACCGGCTCTACGCCGTCGAGGGCCGATACACACTCACCGGCACCATGGCCGACCATCGCCTTCGGCTGCGGAGCAGACAAGTGGCCGATTTCATATCCCGACTTGAAACATTGATCTCGGACTTTGGGAATGCAACCGATTGGAGTGAGACCGATTTGGGTGCCCTTAGAGTCTTGCCTCCTGGCGCCCCTTTTCCTACGGCAGAGGGGAGTGCTAAGGGAGGCCAGAAGAACCCAGCTTTAGCCGAGTCTGCTCCCGCGTCCCCTCACCATAACCCTCTCCCGGAGGGAGAGGGGAACGCTGGCCGCGTCGCCCGATTCATCCGGGCGGTCGCCCGGGACTTGATCGCAAACAAAAGCCGCGGGCTGGTCGTAGCTGGTCCTTCACAGCCGCCGGAGGTCCATGCGGCCGTCCACCGAATCAACGCGGCATTGGAGAACGCCGGCACGACGGTCACCTGTCTCGCCGAGCCGCAACCGGACCGGCCTTCCCACCTGGAGGCCATCCGGAGCCTGGTCGCCGATATGAATGCCGGCAAGGTCGATACGCTGCTGATCCTCGGCGGAAACCCGGTCTACAACGCCCCGGGCGATCTGAAGTTCGCGGAGGCCCTGAAGAAGGTGGCTACCTCGATCCACTTGAGCCGCTATCGCGACGAGACGTTGCTCGAATCGACCTGGCACCTGCCCGAGGCCCATTTCCTCGAAGCCTGGGGCGACGCGCGGTCCTACGACGGCACCTACAGCGTCGTCCAGCCGTTGATCGCTCCGCTTTGGGGCGGCCGATCGGCGATCGAGGTGCTGGCCGGCTTTCTCGCCAGCGGCGAGGAAACAAGTGTTCGTTCTGGTGTAGGACGGATTGTTAATCCGTCCAGCAATGCGGCCGGTCTTCAGGACGGATTAACAATCCGTCCTACGGGAAAGCCGACACCTATTCCCCCGCCGATCCTCGGGTTGCAGGCCGGCGGCTATGACCTGGTCCGCTCGACTTTCAAGGAGTTGCTGGCCGGCAAGGCCGATTTCGAGGCCACGTGGAAGACGGTCCTCCACGATGGCCTTTGGACCGGCAGCGCGTGGTCGACCGAGACGCCGGAACTCCTGCCGGCGGCAGCCGGCGAAGGCCCCCTCTCCCTCCGGGAGAGGGTTGGGGTGAGGGGGCCTCAGGCGAACCTCTCCTCGGCCGAATCTGTTCCTGGTTCCCCTCACCCTAACCCTCTCCCGGAGGGAGAGGGGACCAGCGCTAGCCCGCTCCCGGAGGAATACGAGCCGTGGACCGAGGGCTCGCTGGAAATCGTCTTTGCCCGCGGGGCGACCGTGGACGACGGCCGCTATGCCAATAGCGGCTGGCTGCAGGAGACGCCGGACCCGATGACCAAGGTCACCTGGGACAACGTAGCCGTGCTGGCTCCGGCGACGGCGGCGAAGCTCGGCGTCCGCGACGATACGCTCGTGCGGCTGAAATACGCGGGTCACCAGCGGGAGATCCCGGCCTATCTTCTGCCGGGCGTGGCCGAGGGTACGGTCGTCGTTTCGCTGGGCTACGGCCGGACGGCCGCGGGCCAGGTCGGCGGCAGCCAGTCCCAAGAAGTCGCCAGCGTCGGCGTGGACCTTTATCCGCTACGGCAATCGACGGCGCCCTGGTTCGACCAGGGAGCGACCATCGAGCCGACGGGCAAAGCCTATCCGCTGGCCACCACGCAGGATCATAATGCCATCGACGCGGTCGGCGCCGCGGCCCGGGACCAGCGGATCGGCGAGCTGCGTGCGCGAGGCCACGCTGGCCCAGTACCAGGCCCGTACTCGTCACGCTCCGCGTGACGAAGGCCCTCACGCGGAGCGTGAGGAGTACAGGGGCCCTCACGCGGAGCGTGAGGAGTACAGGGGCCCTCACGCGGAGCGTGAGGAGTACAGGTCGCTTTGGGAGGAGAAGAAATACGAGGGCCACCGCTGGGGCATGTCGATCGACTTGTCGAAGTGCATCGGCTGCAACGCCTGCATGGTCGCCTGCACGGCGGAGAACAACGTGCCGATCGTGGGCAAATCCCGGGTGCTCAAGGGCCGCGAGATGCACTGGATCCGCGTCGATCGCTACTTCGGCGGCAAGGATCCCGAGGAGCCCAGCGTGTCGCACCAGGTGGTCGCCTGCCAGCAGTGCGAGAACGCCCCCTGCGAGCAGGTCTGCCCGGTGATGGCCACGGTTCACAGCTCCGAGGGGCTCAACGACATGGTCTACAACCGCTGCGTGGGGACGCGGTACTGCTCGAACAACTGTCCCTACAAGGTGCGGCGGTTCAACTTCTTCAACTATCACAAGGACCTGGAAGACGCCGACAACGAGGTCCTCAAGATGCTCTACAACCCCGAGGTGACGGTCCGCAGCCGCGGGGTGATGGAGAAATGCACCTACTGCGTGCAGCGGATCCAGGCGGTGAAGATCGACGCCAAGAATCACCAGCGCCCGATCCGCGACGGCGAGATCCGCACGGCCTGCCAGCAGGCTTGCCCCGCCCAGGCGATCGTCTTCGGCGACCTGGCCGATGCGAAAAGCGAGGTCGCCCGGCGGCAGGCTCTGGACCGCTCCTATGGAATACTGACCGAGTTGAACACCAAGCCACGGACGGCCTACCTGGCGCGGATCCGCAACGTCAACCCCGAGTTGTAGATGAGCACGATCGCCTTGCCGGCCGAGGACAACACGACCAACGATCCCCGCAGGCGGGCGCCGCTGGTCAGCGGCAGCCAGGATTACGTCTCGATCACCGAGACGGTCTGCGGGGTGGCCGAGCGGAAGCGTCCGCCGAAGGCGTGGTACGTGGCCTTCGCGATCTCCGCCGGTTTGACGGGCATGTTCTTCGCCCTGATCGGCTTGCTGGTGGCCACGGGCATCGGCATCTGGGGGAACAACATTCCGGTGGCCTGGGGCTTCGCCATCGTGAACTTCGTCTTCTGGATCGGCATCGGTCACGCCGGCACGCTGATCTCGGCGATCCTCTTCCTCTTCCGGCAGAAGTGGCGGACCAGCATCAACCGCTTCGCCGAGGCGATGACGATCTTCGCCGTGGCCTGCGCGGGAATTTTTCCCGCGATCCACATCGGCCGCGTCTGGTACGTCTTCTACCTGATGCCGTACCCCAACCAGATGACCCTCTGGCCGAACTTCCGTAGTCCGCTGATGTGGGACGTGGTGGCGGTGAGCACTTATGGGACGGTTTCGCTGTTGTTCTGGTACCTGGGGATGGTGCCCGACCTGGCGACCCTGCGGGACCGGGCCGCGTCGACGTTCCGCCGGCTGGCCTACGGCGCGTTTGCGCTCGGCTGGCGGGGGTCGGGCCGGCAGTGGCACCGCTACGAGCGGGCCTACCTGCTGCTGGCGGCCCTGGCCACGCCGCTGGTGCTCAGCGTCCACTCGGTGGTGAGTTTCGACTTCGCCGTCTCGCAGGTGCCCGGCTGGCACACCACGATCTTCCCGCCCTACTTCGTCGCCGGGGCGATCTTCAGCGGCTTCGCCATGGTGGTCAGCCTGATGGTCCCCGCGCGGGCCTTCTTCGGCCTGAAGGACCTGGTGACCATCCGCCACCTGGACAACATGAACAAGATCATCCTGGCCACCAGTTGCATGGTCGGCTACGCCTACGGGGTCGAGTGCTTCACCGCCTGGTACAGCGGCAGCCCCTACGAGATGTTCGCCTTGCTCAACCGGGCGCTGGGGCCCTACGCCTGGGCCTACTGGACGATGGTCGCCTGCAACGTGCTCGTGCCGCACCTGTTCTGGTTCCGCAAGTGCCGCACCACGCCCTGGATGATGGTCGTGATCTGCGTGCTGGTGAACGTGGGCATGTGGATGGAGCGGTTCGTGATCGTCATCACCTCGCTGAGCCGCGACTACCTGCCCTCGAGCTGGCGGATGTACGTGCCGACCTGGGTCGACCTGCTGATGTTGCTGGGAAGCTTCGGCCTGTTTTTCACGCTGTTCTTGTTGTTCTGCCGCTACCTGCCGATGGTCGCCATGGCGGAAGTCAAGCTGGTCCTGCCACGGGGCGAGAAAGCCCGCCCGGCGCCCGCGGAGCCGGGCGAGCACGAGCCGGAGCTGGCCGGCGAGCCAGCGTGAGAGGAGATATATTGGCAAGATGAGCAGTTGTAGGGTGGGACAAGGCCGCCTTGGCGGCCGCCGGCCCACCATTGGCCCGCCGCAGTGGTGGGCCGGCGCTCGCTTACGCGAGCTTGTCCCACCCTACCCGCCTGCCGAGAAATGCAGAACGTCCTGCCTGCCGAGAAATGCAGGCGGGACGCCTGCACCACAAGGGAGGAGATGACTTGAGAAGATGAGCGAACACGGATCGAGCCCATCGACACCCACGACGCCGTCGGAGACGGTTGTGGGCCTCGTGGCGCAGTTCGACGGTCCGGAGGCGCTGGTGGCCGCTGCGCGGCGGGTCCGCGAGGCGGGCTACCGCCAGTGGGACACGCACAGTCCCTTCCCCGTCCACGGCATGGATCGCGCCATGGGCATCCGCCCCACGGTGCTGCCTTGGCTGGTCCTGGGAGCCGGCCTGGCCGGGACGGTGATCGCGATCGTGTTCCAATGGTGGGCCAACGGCTTCGACTATCCGATCGTCGCCAGCGGCAAGCCTCTTTGGGCCTTGCCGGCCAACATCCCGGTGGCCTTCGAGCTGATCGTGCTTTTCAGCGCACTGACCGCTTTCGGCGGTGTGATGGTGCTCAATCGGCTCCCGCAGTTCTGGCACCCGGCGCTGACGGCCGGGCGGTTCGTGCGGGCGACGACCGACGGGTTCTTCCTCTCGGTCGAGGCCGCCGATCCCAAGTTCGACCTGGTCCTGACGGAGCACTTTTTGCAATCGCTTGGGGCGCAGGCCGTGGAGACCTGCTGCTGCCCGGCCGCCGGGCGCGAAGTGCCCCGGGGCATCTACTGGGCCCTGGTGGTGGCCGTGCTGCTGTGCCTGTTGCCGCCGCTTTGGATCGCGCGGACGCGGCTGGTCGTCTCCGGCACGCCCCGCATCCGGGCCTTCAAGGACATGGCCTTGCAGCCCAAGTATCAAGAGCAGCAGGCCAGCCCGCTGTTTGCGGACGGCCGGGCGATGCGCCTGCAGGTGCCGGGCACGATCGCGCTTAGCGATCTGGAGGCCGACGGCCGTTTCTACCGCGGGCAGGAGCCCGACGGCAAGTGGACCACATGGTTCCCCATCGCGGCCGGCGCCCAGACCATGCACCGCGGCCAGCAGCGGTTTGGCATCTACTGCGCCGCCTGCCACGGCCTGGTCGGGGAGGGCGACGGCATGGTCCAGCAGCGGGCGGTCAAGCGGGGCGAGCCGAGCTGGGTCCCGCCGCTGTCGCTGCACGTCGACACGGTCGTCGACCAGCCCAACGGGCAACTGTTCAACACGATCACCCACGGCATCCGCAAGATGCCCGGCTATGGCGTACAGATCCCCCCGGCCGACCGCTGGGCGATCGTGCTCTACGTCCGGGCGCTCCAGCGGAGCCAGTACGCTGAGCTGAGCGACGTTCCGGCGGAGGACCGAGGCAAGGTGCAGTGATGGACCAAGAGAACCTCGTCGACCTGTCCCGCGAGCGGATCACGCTTCCGCTGACCACCCCGGGCTTGGCTAAAGTCTTGGGGGCCGTGGGCATCGCCGGCCTGGCGGCCGGCTTCGGCTTGGGCCTGGCGCAAAGGGACGACCTGCGGTATTTCTTCCACGCCTACCTGGTCGACTTCGCCTTCTTCCTCAGCATCTCCCTGGGGGCCCTGTTCTTCGTCGCCCTGCACCACGTCTCCCGCGCCGGCTGGAGCGTGGCCGTGCGGCGGCTGGCCGAGATCTTCCTGGGAAACCTCGCCCTGTTGGCCGTGCTGTTTCTGCCGATCCTGCTGGCGATGACCGCGGGAAACCACAGCTTGTACCGCTGGGCCGACCCCCAGGTCGTCGCCGCCAGCGAGCTGCTGCGGCACAAGGCGGGCTGGTTGAACTTGTGGTTCTTCGCCTTGCGGGCCGCGTTCTACTTCGTCGCCTGGACGCTTTTGGCCCGCTTCTTCTTCCGCCGTTCGCTCCAGCAGGACCGCTCCGGCGACCCGCAGTTGACGATCCAAATGGAGCGGGCCAGCGGGCCGGCCTTACTGGTCTTCGCCGGCACGGTGACGCTGGCCGCCTTCGACTGGCTGATGTCGCTGGAGCCCGCCTGGTTCAGCACGATCTTCGGCGTCTACTACTTCTCCGGCGCGGCGGTCGGCTTCCTCGCCGCGCTGGTGCTGGCGGCGCTGGTGGTCCAGGGCAGCGGCCGGCTGACCGGCACGATCACTGCCGAGCATTACCACGACCTGGGCAAACTGTTGTTCGGCTTCGTCGTCTGGTGGGGCTACATCGCCTTCTCGCAGTACATGCTGATCTGGTACGGCAACATCCCCGAGGAGACCGTCTACTACCTCAAGCGTCAGACCGGGCCCTGGGCGATCGTATCGCTGGTGCTGCTGTTCGGGCACCTGCTGATCCCTTTCCTGGGCATGCTCCCGCGCGAGGTCAAACGCCGCCGCGTGCTGCTGGGGTTTTGGGCCGTCTGGCTCCTGGTCTTTCACTGGCTGGACATGTACTGGCTGGTGATGCCCAACCTCGGCGGTGGGGCAGGTTGCCAACCTGCCTCTTCGGGCAGATTAGCAATCTGCCCCACGATCGATGTCTGCCTGCTGGTCGGGATGGGCGGGCTGTACCTGGCCGGCGTGTTGGCAGCCGCCGGGGGCCGGCCGCTGGTGCCGCTGAAAGATCCGCGCCTGGGCGAATCCCTGGCCTTTGAAAACTCCTGAGAGTCGTACTCCTCACGCTCCGCGTGAGGCCGAACCTCACGCGGAGCGTGAGGAGTACAATGGAGGTTGCAGATGCCGCAAGAACGCTATGAAGACGTGAAGACCTCGACCATCGCCCTGGCAGGCATGATCGGCGCGATCGCCGTTTTCGCGCTGATCCTGCTCTTGATGGTAATCTATTACCAGGTGAATAATCAACAGACGCAGATCAAACAGATGAATCAGCCGCCGGAGGAGTGGACCAACCTGAAGACGGCCCAGGAGGGCAAGCTGGCGAGTTATCGCTGGGTCGATCAGAAGCGGCAGATCGTGGCCATCCCCATTGATCTGGCCATGCAACTGGTGACGGCGGAAGTGGCCGCCTCCGGCCGACCGAAGCCGATCCCCAGGCCGGCCGTTATCAAGAAACCGGCCGCCAAACCGCCGCCGGTCCAGAAGAACGCCGGGGGGAAGAAGCCATGAGCAAGACGCCCAAGCGTGTCCTGGTCGCGCGAGGTAAGATCCGTGGATCGGCCGAGGGTAGGTTGGGCATTCCTGCCCGACTCGGGCGAGGACCGGCCACACTCCCACGCGGTTGCAACGACGGGCAAGAATGCCCATCCTACGGCTTGAAGACCGCCCGCGATAGTTCTTCTTGTGGGGCTCGCTTCGCTCGACCCACCCTACGGCTGCTGACCGTTGTGGCGCTTCTGGCCTCGGCCCGCATGTGCCCGGCGCAAGCGCTGCCGCCGTCGGCCGGCCCGTCGGCGACGGAGGTGCCCAATGATTTGAGGAACGTGGGGGTCACGGAACATCTCGACGCCCAGGCGCCGCCGGATCTGCCCTTTGTGGATTCCAGCGGCAAGCCGGTCCATCTCAAAGACTTCTTCGACGGCGTCCGGCCGGTGATCCTCACGGTCAACTACTCCAACTGCCCGATGCTTTGCAGCTTGCAGCTCAACGGCCTGTTCACGGGCTTGCAGGGCGTTCCTTGGAACATCGGCCGGACGTTCCAGATGCTCACGGTGAGCATGGACCCCACGGAGACCTCGGCCCGCGCCGCGAGGACCAAGCAGAAATACCTCAACGTCTACGGCCGGCCCGGCGTCGGCGCCGGCTGGCACGTGCTCACCGGCCGCGACGAGGACATTCACCGCCTGACGGAGACCATCGGCTACCACTACGCCTACGACAAGCAGCAGAAGCAGTACGCCCATCCGGCCGTGATCATGATCCTCAAGCCCAACGGCCGGGTCTCGCGCTACCTGTACGGTATCGAGTACGACCCGCAGACCCTCCGGCTGGCCCTGGTCGAGGCGGCCCAGGGAAAGATCGGCTCGACGGTGGACCAGGTGCTGTTGTACTGTTACCACTATGATGCCACGCGGGGACGTTACGGGCCGGCGGCGATGAAGGTCATGCGGTTGGGCGCCCTGGCGACCCTGGCGGCGATCGTCGCCATGCTGGCGGTCTTCTGGCGGATCGGCGAGAAGCACGCGAGGGCCAAGCCATGAGGCAGCCGTTCACGACTAGGCGTAGGGTGGGCTTTGTCTGTTGGATTGTCGCCTTTCGCTCCGCGAAAGTGCGCGGCTTTCGCGGAGCGAAAGGCGACACTGGTTTCTGGCTTGGTTCTAAGCGTCAAGGCAGCGCCGGCGGGCTAAAGCCCACCCTACATCTCGAGAAGCACGCGAGGGCGAGGCCATGAGTTTGCCCTGTGGTTTGGACGCGCTACTGCTGGCGCAGCAGACCGGCCAATTCTGGATGCCCCCGCGGGCCTCGACCACGGCGGGCGAGGTGGACTGGCTGTTCAACCTGATCCTGGCCATCTCGGCGTTCTTCTTCTCCCTGATCGTGGTCTTGATGCTGGTGTTCGTGATCCGCTATCGCCGGCGGCCGGGGATCCAACAGAAGACGGCCCCCACGCATAGCACGCCGTTGGAGCTGACCTGGACCTTGATCCCGGTGGGGATCGTGGTCTACCTGTTCTATGCGGCCTTTACGACCTTCATGGACATGAAGACGCCGCCCCGCAACGCTTACGACGTCCGCGTGGTGGCCCGGCAGTGGAGCTGGCTCTTCCAGTATCCCAACGGGGTTGAGACCACCGAGTTGCACGTGCCGGTCGAGCGGCCCGTGCTGCTGACGATGTCCTCGCTGGACGTGATCCACGGCCTTTACATCCCGGCCTTCCGCGTGAAGATGGACATCGTTCCCGGCCGTTACACGCAGACTTGGTTCCAGGCGGTCAAGCCGGGCGAGTACGACCTCTATTGCAGCCAGTACTGCGGCACGAGCCACTCGGGGATGATCACCCACGTCGTGGTCCACCCGCCGGGCGAGTTCGACTTGTGGCTGGACGAGACCGAGCGGCAGTCCAATAATCTTCCGCCGGCCCAGCGGGGGGCCAGGCTCTTCCTCCGCAAAGGCTGCGCGTCGTGCCACACGGTGGACGGCACGCCCAAGATCGGGCCGACGCTTGCGGGCGTTTACGGCTCGATGGTGTCGGTGGTCGGCGGCCCGCCGCTGAAGGCCGACGACGACTACATCCGCAGGTCCCTCCTCGAGCCCGACTTCAGGATCGTGGAGGGCTTCGAGAGCGTCCGCATGCCGACCTTCAAGGGGCTGCTCAAAGAGCACGAGATCGACGAGTTGATCCAATACCTCAAAACCCTGAAGAAATAGCAGACTTAGCCACGAAATCCCCAAGAAGCCAAAAGCCCGAAAGACAAAGTATACTTCCTCTTCTCTGTTCAGCGATGATGCGAAGCACGCACTCCGTCGCCGCGAACAGAGAAGAGGAAGCAGTACTCTGTGTCCGCGCCAACACGGCGTTGCACGTGCGAGTACGATGGTACGCGGGCCAGAAAGAGGTTCATTGCCTGATTTCCGCTCTTACGTCTGAGATATGAGGACGCTGCATGGTCATTACCGATATAGCGGCCCCGCCGGCTGGTGTGCCGGCTGGTACGTCCTCCGACAACTACCTGACCCACGGCCGGGGCGTAAAGAGCTGGCTCTTGACGCTGGACCACAAGCGGATCGGCATCCTCTACCTGGTGTCGGTGCTGGTGTCGTTCCTCTTGGGCGGAATCTATGCGGAGCTGATCCGCACCAAGCTGATCACGCCCGGCCCGTCGATGGTCAGCGCCAACGCTTACAACCAGTTGTTCACGATCCACGGCGCGGTGATGATTTTCATGTTCCTCATTCCCGGCATTCCCGCGGCGCTGGGCAATTTCGTATTGCCGCTGATGCTGGGGGCCAAGGACGTCGCCTTCCCGCGGCTGAATCTGGTGAGCTATTATTGCTGGCTGGGCGGGGCCCTGTTCTTCGTCGCCACGCTGCTCTCCGGCGGCCTGGACACCGGCTGGACCTTCTACACGCCCTACAGCGCGATCACCGGCACCCGCGTCTCCCTGGCCCTGGTCGGGGCCCTGATCCTGGGCTTCAGCTCGATCTTCACCGGGCTGAACTTCGTGGCCACCATGCACACCCTGCGGCCGCCCGGCATGACCTGGTTCCGCATGCCGCTGATGCTCTGGGCCCTCTACGCCACGGCCATCATCCAGATCCTCGCCACGCCCGTCCTGGCCATCACGCTGATCCTGCTGACCGCGGAGCGGCTCTTGGGCATCGGCATCTTCGACCCCAAGCTGGGCGGCGATCCCGTGCTCTTCCAGCACTTCTTCTGGTTCTACTCCCATCCGGCCGTCTACATCATGATCCTGCCGGCGATGGGCATCGAGAGCGAGGTCATCTCCACCTTCAGCCACAAGCACATCTTCGGCTACCACTTCATCGCCATGAGCAGCGTGGCCATCGCCCTGGTGGGCTTCCTCGTCTGGGGACACCACATGTTCGTCAGCGGGCAGACCAGCCTGGCCAGCACGATCTTCTCCGCGCTGACCTTCGCTGTGGCCATCCCCTCGGCGGTCAAGGTCTTCAACTGGCTGGCCACGCTCTACCGCGGCTCGATCGTCCTGGCCGCCCCCATGCTCTACGCGCTGACCTTCCTCTTCCTCTTCGGCATCGGCGGCCTGACCGGCCTGTTCCTCGGCTCGCTGCCGACCGACGTCCACCTCACCAGCACCTACTTCGTCGTGGCCCACTTCCACTACGTGATGGTCGGCGGGACCCTGTCGGCCCTGCTGGCCGGATTGCACTACTGGTGGCCCAAGTTGACCGGCCGCATGTACAGCGAGGCCTGGGCCCGCGTGGCCTGCCTCTTTGTTTTCGTGGGCTTCAACACCACCTTCCTTCCGCAGTTCCTGCTGGGCAGCCGCGGCATGCCGCGGCGCTATTACCAGTACGCCGGAATGCTCAAGGAACACCCGGATTTCCAGTTCCTGCACGTGCTCTCCTCCATCGGCTCCTACCTGCTGGCGATCGGGCTGGGCCTGGTGCTCTTCTACCTGCTCCGATCGCTCTTCACCGGGAAGCGGGCGCCGGCCAATCCTTGGGGCGGGGCCACGCTGGAATGGCAGTGCAGCTCGCCGCCGCCGCACGACAACTTTTCCTCGCCCCCGGTGGTGGGCGATCCTTACGACGTCGAAAGCGTCCAGTACGATCCGTCCACCGGCGGCTATGTCCGCGTCACTTCGTAGTCGTCGCAATGAGGAAAACGAATCACGAAAGGACAAAGACCCGAAAGAGAAGGCAGGGTAGCGAGTCAAATGTTGGCAAAGTCTAACGGTGGTTTTTTGGAGAATGGCGCCGTGCTCAGCCCCGAAGGGGCGACACTCGATAGCCCAGGGCAACGCCCTGGGGAACCGGTGGTTCTATCCTCGTTTCAAGCCCCAACGGGGCGCAACGGCGCGGCCTTGTGGCGCGGTGGTGACGCCCTTTCAGGGCTGCGGAGGCCTTGGGTACTTCGCGTCCCAGGGCTTCGCCCTGGGCTATCGAGTGGCGCCCCTTCGGGGCTCAGCAAACAGAGCACTACATGACCCAGCATCCAACCAGCGTCGAGCCGGCGGCCGATCACGGCGATCATCCGCGATTCCTGGCCCACCATTTCGACACCCCCGATCAGCAGTTCGTGGCCGGCAAACTGGGGATGTGGATCTTCCTGGTCACGGAGATCCTGCTCTTCGGCGGGCTGTTCTGCTGGTACGCCGTCTATCGCGCCAATCATCCGGAGATCTTCGAGTACGCCCACCGCTACCTGGACAAGACCCTCGGCGCGATCAACACCCTGATCCTGATCACCAGCAGCCTGACGATGGCCTGGGGCGTCCGCTGGCGCAGCTCGGCCGGCGACGCCTGCTGACGGTCTGCCTGGCGCTGACCTTGGCCGGCGGCAGCGGCTTCCTGGGAATCAAGTATGTCGAGTACCGGCAGAAGTGGCGCGAAGGGCTGCTCTGGGGCAGACGCTTCAACCCCAAGGAGCCGCCTCCGGCGGCCGCGCCGGCAGATCCCAAAGCACAGTCGGGCCAGCCAAGGAGCGGCGCGAGAATGAATGCCGGCTTTCCCGTAGGACGGATTGGTAATCCGTCCGGGAGACCGGCCCCGTTGCCGGACGGATTAGCAATCCGTCCTACATCAGAACCGGCAGCCGTCGCCCCGGCGATCCCAGCCGGCCCGCCCCGCCAGCCCGTGCCGCAGCACGTGGGACTGTTCTTCAGCATCTACTTCATGATGACCGGCCTGCACGGCATCCACGTGATCGCCGGCATGACCGCCGTCGGCTGGCTCCTCGTCCGCTCCGTCAAGGGCCACTTTGGTCCGCAATACTTCGGGCCCGTGGATTACGTCGGCCTCTACTGGCACTTGGTCGACCTGGTCTGGATTTACCTCTTCCCCCTGTTGTACCTGATTCATTGATGTCCGATGAGCACTGATCCGCCTGCGGTCGAAGCCCAGCTCCCCGTCCACGAGCACGGCCCGATGGGCCACGTCGTCTCGCGATCGGTGCTGCTGGCGGTCTTTGCGGCTTTGGTAGTGCTGACCGTGCTCACGGTGGCCGCCGCCGCGCCGCGGTTCGACTTCGGCTCCTGGAACGTCTGGATCGCGCTGGGGATCGCCACGATCAAGGCCAGCCTCGTGGCCCTCTACTTCATGCATCTCCGCTACGACAACCCGTTCTACGGATTGATCTTCGCGACGGCGCTGTTGTTCCTGGCGGTTTTCTTGGGCATCGTGCTGTTGGACGTGAGCGGGTACCAGCCGGACATCCAGAACGGGTAGTGGCCAATGGCGAAAGCATGGTACAATGGCATCCATGAACGATCCCCCGCGAGCCAGGCCGCCGGAGAGTTTGGAGGACAACCGCACGGCCCGGGCGCTATTGGCGATGAGCCGCTCGAACCACGCCCTGGTCCGGGCGGCGCGAGAATGAGCTGCTGGAGCAGGTCTGCCAGATCATGGTCCGCACGGCCGGGTATCGCATGGCCTGGGTCGGGTTCGCGGAGCAAGGCGACCGGAAAAGCGTCCTGCCCGTCAGCCGCGCCGGCCATGTCGACGGCTACCTGGAGTCGATCCGCATTACCTGGGACGACACGGAACATGGGCGGGGCCCTACGGGAACGGCGGTCCGCACGGGCAAACCCTGCGTCTTCCGCGACGTCGGCGCCGACCCGCTCTTCTCGCCCTGGCGGACCGAGGCCCTGCGCCGCGGGTACGCCTCCGTCGCCGCGCTGCCGCTGCTATCGGAGGGGAGCGTGCTGGGCGCGATCACGATCTACGCCGGCGAAGCGGACGCCTTCGACGAGCAGGAGGTGGCCCTGCTGGCCGACCTGGCCGACAACCTGGCCTACGGGATCACCTCGCTGCGGACGCGCTCGGCCCGCGAAGCGGCGGAAAAGGCGCTCCAGGCGTCGCATGAGGAGCTGGAGCAGCGGGTGCGGGAGCGGACGGCCGAGCTGGCCGCGGCCAACGTGCAGCTCCGCGACGAGATCGCCGAGCGCCGCCGGGTGGAGGCCCTGATCCGCCAGGCCGACGAATCGCTGCGGGGAGAGCAGCAGAAGCTGCGGCAACTGCTGGACGTCTACGAGAAACACCGCCAACTGATCTCCTACGAGATCCACGACGGCGTCGCCCAGCGGCTGGCGGCCGCCCAGATGACCCTCGAGGGAGTGCTCTCCAACTGCCGGGCGGCCGGCTGCCCGCCGGATGCGCGGGAAGCCTTCGGGCAGGTGGCGCGGATGCTGCAGGGCGGCATCGACGAGGCGCGGCGGCTGATGAGCGGGCTGCGTCCGCTGGTGTTGGACGAGGCCGGACTGCTGGATGCCATCGACTACCTCGTCTGCGAGGCCGGGCAGAAGCAGGACTTCGAGATCCGCTGCACACGCGAGGTCGCCTTCCGGCGGCTGGCCTCGCCCTTGGAGACGGCCGTCTTCCGCATCATCCAGGAGGCCCTCCAGAACGCCTGCCGGCACAGCCATGGCACGCGGATCGAGATCCGCCTCCAGCAGCACGGCGACCGCCTCCGCGTGACCGTGGGCGACGACGGCGTGGGCTTCGACCCGGCCAACATCAACACCGGCCGCTTCGGACTAAAAGGCATCCGCCAGCGAGCCGAGCTGTTCGGCGGCTGGGCCGCCATCCAAAGCACCCCGGGCGAGGGAACCACGATCATTGCCGAGTTGCCCATCGTCGAGGCCCGCGCCGAAGCGGAGGAGGCGTAGCGATCACGAAAACCCGAAATAAGAGAAGAGGAGAGGAGGAGAAGAGGAGAGAGGGAGACACGGTAATGTGAATCGCAAAAAGCCTGCACTTTAATCGGCCCCTCGACTGTTTACACTCGGAAGGAGTGATGGCGACGAAACGCCGGGCTGCCGGGAAATGTTCGCCAAGCCTATAATGATGGAACCCCACCAGCGTATCCAGAACAACGAACGGCTGACCTCAATTTTCGGACGCTGGCCGTCCTTTCACGATTCTGAGGTTGTGTGGCTACGGCTCGACCGTAGAGCGACTGCCCTTGGCGACGGCCCGACAGTCGAAACGCTCATTCACACCTTCGAGATGACAAGTGAAGTCAATGCCGCTGGGTTCTACGTCCTGCGAAACCACGTCCTCGTCCATCTGCGATTTTCCAGGGTAATGGAAGCGGTTTTGGATGGCTTCAACCGCCAGAACGCTTTGAATGGCCTGAGCATCAAAGACATACGGCATCGGCAGATGGAACACATCAACTTCGAGGTTCGGTTCGATTCCGCCTTTGGGCTGGAGGCGTCTTTCCAGTGCCAGGAAATTGAAGTTGTGGAAGTTGAACCATGCAAAAGCGATGGCTTACCGCAGCCCAGAGCATAAACTGTTCAGGCTGGCAATCGCGCAGGGACGGCTATCCCAGTGTTGTCCGCGCGTCTCCTCTTCTCCCCTTCTCCCCTTCTCGGGTCACCGCATCTGTTGCCTGCCTGGCCACTCCCCATGTCCCATCACCTTGCCCACGGCCTCGGCCACGCGGCGGCAGAGGTCCATGGTTTCGGCGAACTGCGGGAAATTGAGCGTCTGGTAGCCGTCGCTCATGGCATTTTCGGGGTCGGGATGGACTTCCAGCATCAGGCCGTCGGCCCCGGCGGCCACGGCGGCGGCGGCCATCCGCGGCACAAGATTGGCGTGACCCGTGCCGTGACTGGGATCGACAACGACCGGCAGATGGGTCTTCTCGCGGAGGTAAGGGACGCTGGCCAGGGGCAGCGTGTAGCGGGTGTGGGTCTCGAAGGTGCGGATGCCCCGCTCGCAAAGCATCACGTTCTGGTTGCCCGCATTGAGAATATACTCGGCCGCCAGCAACAGCTCGTCGATGGTCGCACTAGGGCCGCGTTTCAGCAGCACCGGCTTGCCCGCGGCCCCCGCCTCTTCCAGCAGGCGGTAGTTCTGCATGTTGCGGGCGCCGATCTGGAGCACGTCGGCGTAGCGGGCCACCAGCGGCACGTCCGAGCCGGCCATGACCTCGGTGACCACGGGCAGGCCGGTCACCTCGCGGGCGGCGGCCAGTATCCGCAGCCCTTCCTCTTTGAGCCCTTGGAAGCTGTAGGGACTGGTCCGCGGTTTGAAGGCCCCGCCGCGCAAGGCCGTGGCGCCGGCCGCCTTGACGGCCCGGGCGGTGGCGATGGTCTGCTCCTCGTTCTCCACCGCGCAGGGCCCGGCGATCACGCCCAGGTGCGCGTTGCCCACCACCAGCGGCCCCACGCGGATCACCGTCCGCTCCGGCTTGACCTCCAGGCTGGCGACCTTGTAGGGGGCCAGGATCGGCACCACCTCGGCCACGCCCGGCCCGCGCTCCAGCGACGAGCGGAACTCGTCGCGTTTGTCGCCGATGGCGGCGATCACCGTTCGCTCGGTGCCCACGATAACGTGGGACTTGAGCCCCAATTGCTCCACGCGTTGGACCATGTGCATCACTTGCTCCTGGGTCGCACCCTTACGCATTACGACAATCATCGCCAAGACTCCTTTGCTCGCCATGTAGCAGGCACACGCCGTGTGCCGTCTGCTCGTGTGAAAAAACAAAAAAAGCCTCGGGATCCGTGCGGGTCCCGAGGCTTTCTGGTTTGTCGTCGCTTACTGTTTTGGGCTACAAACCATCTCCCGGCCCCGCGACCTCGCGGGCTAAAGTAAAACCAGAAATAGCCGGCCCAAAACCGATTCATTCTTGCAATCCGCGATCGATCCCCTGACGGGGAAACACATCAACCATTACTATTTTCGTCGAAATCGCGGAAAAGGCAAGAGGGGAAACCAAAAGATTTCCCCCTCTCCCTCCGGGAGAGGGTTGGGTGAGGGAAAGTAGCAGGCACACGCCGTGTGCCGTCCGCCGGCTCCGCCTGTAGGGACGGACGGCACACGGCGTGTGCCTACTACCTTGAGACAGGCAGGGTGGGTCGAGCGCAGCGAGCCCCACCAACACCACTACAATTGGGCACATGGTTATCCACTTGACTCAAGTGGTCAGGTTGGAGGCGGTCCACGTCGCGTAGCGACGATGCCATGGTAGCCGTGGGTTTTAACCCACGGAATGTTTCGTCCAACGACGGCGTTGCGTCGCGTAGCGACGCCTGAATCGTCGCTACGCGACGAGCGGAAACATGGGGGGCGTCGCAAACCGTGGGTTGAAACCCACGGCTACCATCATAACGTCGCTACGCGACGAACTTGAGCCAGGTGGATAACCATGATTGGGCATGACCCCAATCGTGTGAAACCGCACGCGAATGGGACGGCACGCGAACAAGAACGGCCAGTGCGTGCCAGATCGGTTCTCGTCGCTATTTCACCCACCCACTGTCGGCGCTTTCTCCTGCATTCTCTTGCGGTTGTCGTACCTGACGCCATGCACAAGAAGAATCACCACCGACGCGATCCACACGGCCAGTCGCCACCAGAGATACGGGTAGTCGTCGAATAGCTCCCATCGCATCGCTTCAATCTGTTCCTTGGGGACATGCTTGTAGAGATGGCTGATGTCCTCGGTGAGTGCGACGCGAAGCAACTCGGGAGACAGGTCGGTAGGCAATTCCACCAGCTCACCGTCGGCCAGGACAGCATTGGCAAGCCGCGGGTCGTGACCGCTGGAAATCCTCGGCCCCGACTTGGACGTAAGCCCTGCAATCGCCTGGTCGACCGTCAAGTCCTTCGGTTCCATCCAGTTGATTCCCGAGTTCTCTACTTCGACAAGGAGTATCTTGTGGTCGTCCATCAGCTTCCCTGACAGTGACAGCTTGCTGGAACTCCACGCCGTTCCCTTTCCTGTCACGGCGACGTAGTTCGTAGCGGTTTGTCCTTGCACAGAGGTTGTACGGTCGCCAGAACAGACATACGCATAATTTGCCGCCGCCGCTAGCTTCGAGTTATTGGGACCGTCCCACGGCTCGTCGAAACGGTATGCTTGATATAGGCTGCCCTGCTCAATGTAGGGCAGAACCAGCACCCGCCAACTGTGCATCGGTTTCCCATTCTTGTCAGGTACATAGGGGGGCGGCAGGCAGCCGCATTTGTCACCGTAGTTCTGCAGCCCAAGAGCAATCTGTTTCAGGTTGTTGGCACACTGGCACCTTCGCGCGGCTGGACCGGCGACGGAAATCATTGGCATGAGGAGAACGGGTAGTCCGATTCCGATGAGCCAAACGAGACACGCACCCCCAATGCCCGCGCTACCTGACAGGCACGCCCGAGTCAATCCGACGAGAAGCACCACGTAAACAGCAAGGGCGATGCCGCATGGCCCCGCCAACGAGAGCGACGTGCCGAAGACGACCATTGCCAGCAGCAACGTCGACAGCCGGAATTGCATGGCTGGGGCTCGCTAATGTAGTCGGCACACGCCGTGTGCCGTCCCGGGCGGCACACGGCGTGTGCCGACTACATTAAACCGCCACAGGAATTGCTTTGTGGGCCTCAGCTACTATTTCCCCGCCGGCTTCGCCGGCTCGGCCTTCTCCGCGCCGATGCGGGCCAAGAGCGCCTCGACCTGGACCTGAACCGCGGGCGATTGCAGAACCAGCAGGCACTTCGACGACTCGTCGAAATCGAGCACGCCCGGCCCGCCGGCTTCGCTCCAGGTTGGCCCGGCGGCTTCGGCCTTGATCCGCTGCCGGATCGCCGCGGCCGTAACGTCCGGCGACAACAGCCCGGCGACCGGATAGATCTCCAACTCCAGCCGGGCCGCCAGCGCCTTGACCGTGGTTACTTCCAAGGTCGTTGCATTCGCCGCCCGAACGGTCAGCCCCACCGGACGCAACAACTGGTCAAGGGCCTCGGCCAGCGGGCGATGATCGACCGCCAGCGTTGCCTCGACCTGCGGTGGTTTTCCCTCCGCCGCCAAGGCCAGCCAATCGACGACGATCTTGGCCGTCGTCTGCTGGGCAAGCTGCCCGACAATCTCGCCTAAGGGCGCCGGCTCGTGAAAGTTCAGCGTCACCGGCTCGCGGAGCTTCGCTTGGACCTGAGCCCGCCGAGTGGCCAGCGAGAACATGGCCGCCGGATAACGGCTCCTGAGCGGCCGTCCCCGGGCGGACCGCAGCTTCTCGCAGAAGATCAGGATGCGGTAGTGTACCGGGTCGGTCTGCACCACCCGCCACTGGCCGTCGGCAACCTCGATCGTCCCTGGCCCGCCGGCCTCCTGCCAGCTTTCGGGAACGACCAGCTTCCGCAGCCGCCGGGCGAGATCCGCCAGCCCGGCCTTTTCCGTGCCGGCCAGGTCGGAAACGGTGTAGCGGACCGTGTGCGGCTGGGTACGGCGACTCTCCGGACTGGTCGCCAGGACCAGGCCGTCGGCGACCATATAGATCAGCCCACGCCTGGCCAGGATCGCTTCGAGGATTCCGCCCACGGACGTCCGGCGGAGGTTGACCGAGACCGGATCGTCGAGGCTTACGCCCAGTTGCTCCAGCGCGTCCATGTCGAAGGTGACCGGCAATCCAAGGATGGCCGAGACTTGATCGACGGCGGAGCCCAGCGGTTTCTCGTTCCACTCGAAAGCCGCGATGCGATCCTCGAGCCGGGCCGAGGTATCGACGTTGAGCTTTGCCTTCTTCGCCCCGGGAGCTTCATTCGGATACGCCAGTTCGTGGAGCAGGGCGTCAACCGGGTCCACCTTCGGCTTCGCCGGGAGCTTCGGACTTGCATCGGGCGCGACTGCAACCGCCAGAGGCCGATCGACCTTGGGCGGGTCGGACGAAGGCAGTTTCCGGGGTCGATGCTCCAGCGCCGCCACGGCCACGTCCTGCTTGCCGCCCAGGGTCGCCGACCTCGGCTGAGAACTCTTGACCCCGATCACCGCACTCTTCACCTCGACGGCCGCCAAGAACGTCTTCGGCGGCGCGGACGGCTGGGCGACGGCAACCTGCCCCCGCAGGGTTGACGGCGGGCGCTTTGCCGCAAGCATCGACCAGACGCCGACCAGCGCCGCCACGGTGGTCGCCGAGAGTAGTGCCGCCAGCGCCCACTGCCACCCGGTGCTGGCGACCGGCGCCGATCCGACGGGCGAAAGCGCCCAACTGTCAGCCTCGATCGCCGCCGAAGCGCCACTGCTGGCTTGTTCAGCATTTATCTCGGGGGGGGCATCGAGACACGGAGACGCAGGCATCGAGGGACAGGGAGACGCGGGGACACGGGGACGCGGAGACGCGGGGAGAGCGGGGAGGCCACGGCTAGCTTGTCCAGCAGTGCGAACCGCAGCGGCCGCCTTGGTCGGGCCGGGGAAAATCGCGCCATCCCGAGCGGCGGGCAGCTTCCCCAACGCCGGGGGCGGCTTAGCCGCCGGCGCCTGCCATCCGGGCGGCGCGACAACCTGGACCATGCTCTCACATTTTGGGCAGATGAGAATCTGCCCGATGGCCGATTCACTCAAGACCTTCAGCCTGGCCTGGCAGGTCGTGCAGGAGATCGAGAAAAGCGAATCATCCACGGTTTGAGCACCGGCGCAAGAAAGACCGAGCCACGGGCGGTCGGACCTGGAACAGTATCTTCTAATTGTAGAGCAAGAGTGGCCCCCGCTACCAGTAATCCGACCAATTATACACCTCGCTCTCCCTCCGGGAGAGGGTTGGGGGGAAGGAGGAGAAGACGCGGCGACGCGGCGACACGGGGAGTCTCCGCGTCTCCCAGTCCCCGCGTCTCCGCGTCTCGTGTTCGGACCACATTGCCATGTCGAACCCAATCGCCAGAGTCAACCTTATACCCGGCCTGGGGGATTCGCCACGGCGGTGCAACGAACAAAATCGTCGGTTTGCGTGTCGTCAGACCGGCGGCGGTGACGCAAAGGGTATATTTGGGTGGGAACGTTGGGTGACACGGGGAGTCGTCGATGGGTTCCGACAGTGCGGTGCTCCGCATCCGGCGGATTGACAGCCGAAAAGAGGATATCCGCGCGGCCATGGCCGAGCTGCGGCGGAAACTCAGTCCGCGGGGCGACATGGTCAGCCAGGCCGGCCGTCAACGGACGATCGAGATCTTCGGCCAGCCGTTGAGCCCGGCCGAAGTGGTCGCGCGAATCTGCCGCGACGTGGACCAGCGGGGCCTGGCGGCCGTGCTCGAGTATTCCGCCCGCATCGACAAGGCGGAGCTTTCCGCCTCCACGCTCCGGGTGCCCGAGGACGAGCTGGCCCGAGCCCACGCCGCGGCCGAGGCCCAGTTTCTCGCCGCCATTCGCCGCGTCCGCGATAACATCCGCGTCTTTCAGGAGGCGATCCTGCACCGCGACGTCCGCGTCGAGCGACCGGGCGGGTACCTGGTCGAGCGTTACCGGCCGCTGGACCGCGTGGGCATCTGCGTGCCGGGCGGCGCGGCGGCGTATCCGTCCACGGTGCTGATGACGGCCGTGCCCGCCCAGGTGGCCGGCGTTGGGCAGCTTGCCCTGGTCGCCCCGCCGACGAAGTTCGGCGCTTACAATCCCGACCTCTTGGCCACCTGCCATGAGCTGGGCATCCGCGAGGTCTATCGCCTGGGCGGGGCCCAAGCCGTGGCCGCCCTGGCCTACGGGGTCGAAGGGATTCCGCGGGTGGACAAGATCGTCGGGCCGGGCAACCTCTTCGTGGCCTTGGCCAAGAAGTTCGTCTACGGCGACGTGGACATCGACGCCATCGCCGGTCCCAGCGAGATCGTGGTGATCGTCGACTCCTCGACCCGGCCCGAGTTCACCGCCTACGACCTGATCGCCCAGGCCGAGCACGCCCCCGGCGCCAGCGTGCTGATCGGCTGGGACGAGGACGTGCTGGAGGCGGCCGTGGCGGAGCTCACGCGGCAGCTTGGCCGGGTGGAGCGGGGCGAGCTGGCCCGGCAAAGCCTGGAGGAGTTCGGGGCCGTGATCCTGGCCCGCGACGCCGACGAGGCCTGCCGGCTGGCCGACGAGATCGCCCCGGAACACCTGCACATCGCCACCGCCGACGCCCCACGGCTGGCCGAAAAGATCCTCCACGCCGGGGCCGTCTTCCTGGGCAACTACACGCCGGTGGCCTTGGGCGACTACGCGGCGGGGCCTTCGCACGTGCTGCCCACCAGCGGCACGGCCCGCTTCGCCAGCGGGCTGTCGGCCAACGCTTTCCTCCGCGCCGGCAGCGTGCTCTCGTTCACCGCCGAGGGCCTGGCCCGGCTGGCCCCGGACGTCCGCGTGTTGGCCGACAAGGAGGGCCTCTCTGCCCATTGGGCCAGCGTGGAGGTGAGGACAGGGAAGGACTTATCGGGGGCCTAACCTGGACAATGCCTTTCAAGATCACCATACTGAGCTTTTCCAGACCAGAGGACGGAACAATGGCGGAACTCGTGCTGACCGACGTTGACGAAACAGTTCTCAACAACCTTCAGGAGCGCGCCGCGCGCGACGGCGCACGCCCGAACCAAGAGGCTAAGGCGATCTTGGCGGAGTCTCTGGGTGGAACTCGCCGGGACGCTTGGGCGTCGGTCGATGCGATCTATAATCGCCTGGCGGCGTCCGGCCGGACGTTCAGCGATAGCGCGAAATTGCTGCGAAAGGATCGGGACCGTTGAGCGCGATCATTGTCGACGCAAGCGTTGGAATGAGGAAGTCGGATAACGTGATGAGGTGACGCATGGCCGATCTTGAGGCCGATCGACAGACGCTCGACCGCGTGATGGGGAAGCCGCGGTGATGCTCATGGAGGCATGGAACTTCGCCCACATCAATAACCCCTTCACCAAGATGATGGTCCGGCAATCGGTCGAGAATGCGGGGTACGAGTGTCCTGAAATCGTATCCCCCGATGCCTTTTTGGGAGAAGAGACGTGAAAGATCCGATCGTCGACGAGGTGCGAAAGTATCGCATCGAGCACACGCGGCGGTTCAACTGCGACCTGCACCAGATCCGTGAGGACTTGAGGAAGTTTGAAGCGACCCTCGGCGACAGGGTTGTAAGGCTCGAGCCGAAGAGGATTCAGCGGACGAGAAGGGCGGAAAACTGAATTTGACCCAGGAGACCGAACATTCCGATGAATACCAATTGGAGAGAGCAAATCGTAAGCACACCCGATGTCCTCCGCGGAAAGCCGCGGATCAACGGGACCAGGATTCCGGTCAGCCTGATTCTCGGATACCTGGCGGCCGGAAACTCCCCGCGGGACATCATCGCCGAGTTGCCTGACCTTAACGAGACGCAGATCGCGGCCTGCCTGGATTACGCCCGGGATCTTGCGGAATTCGAGGTGCCTGTCTGATGGCACTGAGGTTCTTTGCCGACCAGTGCGTACCCAATCTCGTGCTGGACGCACTCCGCGATGCCGGCCATGAAGTCCTGCGCCTCCGCGAGCACATTCGGCCCGACTCGCCGGACCCGGCTGTAATCGCGATGGCCCAGGAACTCGAAGCCCTGCTGGTTTCTCTGGATGGCGACTTCATGGACATCGTAACCTATCCGCCGTCGCGTTACAAAGGGATCATCGGGTTGCACGTGCGGGGGCATCCGGAAGTGCTGCCGCACCTCGTGTCCAGGCTGAAGACGTATTTGTCGGAACATGCCGAGATGAGCGACTACGCGGGGAAGTTGCTTCTGGTTGAAGCTCATCGAATCAGGATTCGCCTGTAGGGCCTTGCGGCAACGTCGCTGGCTCGCTACATTGTTTGGGTGGCAGACGTAGCGGCGGGGCTATGAACGAGGAAACTGAGGGGGTCGCAAAATGCGACCGCCTCAAGCTTGCCACCCTTTTCCACGCTATCGGGAGACCAAAACAGTGGCATCTCAACATCAGCTTACCGGGACGGCAGGCGTCTACCTTGTGGCGGCGGAGCTTTCCAAGCACGGCTTTGTCGCTTCGGTGACCTCGCGGAGCGCAAGGGGTGCTGACATTCTCGTGGCGGACCAGCACTGCCAGCGCGCCTGCTCCGTCCAAGTGAAGACCAACAAATCGACGTTCGGTTTCTGGTTGATGGGCAAAAACGCGAAGGTAACCGTGTCTCCGTCGCATTTCTATGTCTTCGTGAACCTCAAAAAGGACGTAACTGAGTACTTTGTGGTTCCCAGCCAAGTCGTTGCAGAGAAGCTGTATGTCGATCCAGCACCGAAAGGGGGCTGGGACTGCGATAGCTGTTCTTACAAGGATGCAAAAGAGTTCCAGGACCGGTGGGACCTCTTTGGCTCGCCGGTGGCGGTTTCTTGGAGAACGTCTGAATGCGATCAAGCTGAAGCAGAACCTAGGTGAATGAGGCCAACCGTCAGACCGGCTTTGGTGGCCGCATCTTATAGTGTTTCGTCGCGAAAGGCGTCAAAGGACTTTTGATCCGAGACGAGGAGCACGAGTGATGAGGATTGCCCCTTTGGCGGACGTGAAGGCGCGGCTCAGCGCCTCCTTGGACCAGTGCGGGGTCGAGGGCCCGCTGGTCATCGCGCAACGGCAGGGCCGTCGCCGTGCTGGGGGTTCCCTACGACGACGATGACCTGGTGAGCCTGGAACTGCTCAACGCTTCGAAGCGGGTTGCCCATCCGCGCAGCGTCGATTACGCCGTTACCGAGTGATGAAGTCCGCGAGTCCCATGCCATTCATCCGCCCCGAAATTGCCCGCACCGCCGGCTACGTGCCCGGCGAACAGCCCCAGGAAGAGGGCTTCATCAAGCTCAACACCAACGAGAATCCTTACCCGCCTTCGACCGAGGTGGCCGAGGCCATTCGGCAAACGCTCGATCGCGGTTTGCAGAAGTATCCCCACCCGTTGGCCCAATCCTTTCGCTGCCGGGCGGCCGAGATTCTAGGCGTCGAGCCCGACTGGATCCTCGGCGGCAACGGCAGCGACGACATCCTGACCATCGCCACGCGGACCTTCGTCGGCGCCGGCCAATGTCTGCGGCTTCCCTACCCGAGCTACGTGCTCTACAAGACCCTCGCCCAACTCCAGGGCGCGGAGGCCGAGGAAGTCTGGTTCCAGCGCGACTGGTCGCTGGCGGACTGCTTTGCGGCCTCGCGCGAGGGGCTGAAGCTGGTCTTCCTGGCCAATCCCAACAGCCCTTCGGGCACGATGGTTCCGCCCGAGCGGGTGCTGGAGCTTGCGCGGCAGTTGCCCTGCCCGCTGCTGGTCGACGAGGCCTATGTCGATTTCGCCGGCGAGAACTGCCTGCACCTGGTGGCCCAGTGCGAGAAGATCCTCGTCTCGCGTTCGCTGAGCAAGTCCTACGCCCTGGCCGGGCTGCGGTTCGGCTACCTGGTGGCGCAGCCGCAGATCATCCGGGAGATGATCAAGGTCAAGGATTCCTACAACTGCGATGCCCTGTCGATCGCCGTGGCGGCGGCCGCCCTCGGCGACCGGCAATGGCTGATCGAGAACCGGGCGCGAATCCTCGCCACGCGCCAGCGGCTCACCGCCGGGATGCGGGCCTTGGGTTTCCAGGTGGTCGACTCCCAGGCCAATTTCACCTGGAACACGCACCCCGAGATCCCCGTCGAGCCGCTCTACCAGCGGCTCAAGCAGCAGCAGATTCTCGTCCGCTACATGGATTATCCCGGCTGGGGCGACGGCCTGCGGATCAGCGTCGGCACGGACGAGCAAGTGGATACGTTCCTGGAACGCCTCAAGGCGATGATGTAAAGTAGTAGGCACACGCCGTGTGCCGTAACCGGCGGGCGCCATACGTCCTGTGCCGTCATCGGCGGACGGCACACGGCGTGTGCCTGCTACAAGAAGCGGACGGCACACGGCGTGTGCCTGCTACAAGAAGCGGACGGCACACGGCGTGTGCCTGCTACATGAAAAGGTGCCCTATGTCGCGAACTGCCCGCATCGAGCGCAAAACGGCCGAGACCCAAATCGAGCTGACGCTGGAGATCGACGGCACAGGCCGCTCCGAGATCAGCACCGGCGTGGGCTTCCTGGACCACATGCTCGCGCTTTTGGCCAAGCACGCCGCCATCGATCTTACGGTCAAGGCCGAGGGCGACCTGCACGTCGACCAGCACCACACGGTCGAGGACGTGGGCATCTGCCTGGGCGCCGCCCTGCGGGAGGCGCTGGGCGACAAGGCGGGCATCCAGCGTTACGGCCATTTCACCCTGCCCATGGAAGAGACCCTGGTCACCACGGCCCTGGATCTGGGCGGCCGCGCCTTTTCGTCTTCCAGGCCGAGTTCCCTTCGGCCAAGATCGGCGATTTCGACAGCGAGCTGGTGGCCGATTTCTGGCAGGCCTTCGCCGCCAACGCCCTGGCCAACCTGCACGTCGTGCTGCACCACGGCCGCAACAGCCACCACATCGCCGAGGCGATCTTCAAGTCCGCCGCCCGCGCCCTGCGGATGTCCGTCGCCCCCGACTCCCGCATCAGCGGCGTGCCCAGCACCAAGGGCACGCTAACGTAGGGCTTGAACAAGCGACCGATCTTTGGAGTGCGGCGACTTGTCGCCGCCTTTCCGGAGTATTTACCACCAGGAGGTACACGACAGACCACCTGAAATATGTCTCCCGATCGCTTCCGGCCGCTCAAGAAAGCGGCGACGAGTCGCCGCACTCCAAAACTCCGCGGGTGGCCTCCTAGTTCCGCAATCGGGGTGCCGTGAGGCAAAAGAGGTCGCCGGTTCGATCCCTTGACGTTGACGGCCTCGGCGAGCCGGAGTAGAATCCAACGTCACTGGGGATGGAGTCCCCCGCACAACCGCCCGGAATCGGGCTAATGACTCCTGCCGCAATGCGTTCACGGCAGGGGTTCCATTTTTGCACCAGCAAACCCTGCCGAGAGGCAGGGGTTTTTGTTGGCCTGCGCCGGTTTGCGGCCGGCCCGCCGTGCGGAGGAACTCCGATGGAACAAGCTTACTCGATCGCAGCCGTCTGGCTGGCCCTGGCCGTTGTGTCCACCGTCGTGGCAAGCCATTTGCGGGTTTCCATGGCCCTGGTGGAAATCTGCGTGGGGATGGTGGCCGCGCTGGCGGCCGACAAGTGGTTCTACCCCAACGCGCTGGGCGCGAATCTCGATTGGCTCCGCTTCATGGCTTCGGTGGGCGCGGTGCTGCTGACCTTCCTGGCGGGAGCGGAACTCGACCCGGCGGCCATGAAAGCCAAGCTGAAAGAAGTGAGCGTGGTCGGGCTCTTCGGTTTCGTCGCGCCCTTCCTGGGCTGCACGGCCCTGGCCAGATTCGTCCTGGGATGGGGCAGCTCGGCAAGCTGGCTTGCCGGCATCGCCCTTTCCACCACCTCGATGGCCGTCGTCTATGCGGTCATGCTCGAATCCGGCTTCAACAAGACCGACTTCGGCAAAGGCATTCTCGGCGCGTGTTTCGTCAACGACCTGGGTACGGTGATTGCGCTGGGGCTTGTTTTCGCCCCCTTCACCTATCGAACCGCCGTCTTTGCCGGAGTGTCGCTCGTTCTCCTCGTTCTGCTGCCGTGGATCACCTCGCGCCTGATTGCCTGGTACGGCAACCGGACCGCCGCCATCAGGACCAAGTGGATCCTGCTGGTGCTGCTGGCGCTGGGCGCGCTGGCGCTATGGGCCGGCAGTGAAGCGGTGCTGCCTGCCTACATCGCCGGCATGTTGTTGGCCAAAACGGTCGGCCGCGACCACTTCTACATCCGCCGCCTGCGAACGCTGACCATCGGCTTCCTCACGCCTTTCTATTTCCTCCGCGCCGGATCGCTCGTTTCCCTGCCGGCGCTGGCAGCCGCCCCGCTGGTGTTCCTGACGCTTTTCGCAGGCAAGTCGGCGTCGAAGATCTTCGGCCTTTTCCCCGTCGTCGGCATGTTCCGGCAAGACCGCAAGGAACGATGGTACTACACCCTGATGATGTCCACAGGGCTCACCTTCGGAACCATTTCGGCCCTCTACGGGCTATCGCACGGAATCGTGACTCAACAACAGTATTCGTTCCTGGTAGCGACGGTCATTGCCAGCGCCGTGATTCCGACGTTGATTGCCAACCTCGTATTCCTTCCACGCCACTTACTGCCCGCCGCGCCGTTGGCCAGCGAAGAAATCGCAGCGTTGCAAGCCGCCTCGGCCGGCATCGACGTGGACGACTCCGACGGGTTGGCCGATGAGTAGGGCTTTTCCGCTCGATTTCCTTCCGGTAGTATGGAGTCTTGTGTTCCCTTCCCATCCGCTTGAGAGGATCGCATCCATGCCCGACCACCTACCCATCGCCCGCGGCGCCCATGCGGCGGGCGGCGAGACGATCCGCATCGGCTTCGTCGGCTGCGGCAACCGCGGCACCGGCGCCTGCCGCGAAGCGCTTTCGACCAAGGCCCCGGTGAAACTGGTGGCCATGGGCGACCTGTTTGCCGAGCGGCTGGAGGCCAGCTTCGAGAACCTCTGGAAATACGAGGAGCTCCAGCCGCGGATCGACGTGCCTGCGGGGCGGCGGTTCGTGGGCTTCGACGCCTATCAGCGGGTGATCGACGCGGGCGTGGACCTGGTGCTCTTGACCACGCCGCCTCACTTCCGCCCGATGCACTACGCGGCGGCGGTTCGCGCCGGCAAGCACTGCTTTCTGGAAAAGCCGCTGTGCGTCGACGCCCCCGGCTACCGCACGCTGCTGGCCGCCAACGAGGAGGCCCGGCGCAAGCGGCTTTCCGTGGTCGTCGGCTTGCAACGGCGGCACCAGCAGAACTACCTCGACGGCATCCGGCGCATCCGCGACGGGGCGATCGGCCAGGTCCGCTTGATCCGCACCTACTTCAACATGGCCGCCGGCGGCAGGGCGGGCCAGCTCAAGCCCGCGGGAATGAGCGAGATGGAGTACCAGATCCGCCACTGGGGCGTCTTCTGCTGGCTCTCCGGCGACCACTTCGTCGAGCAGGCGACGCACTTGATCGACGTGGCCAACTGGGTGATGGACGGCCCGCCGCTGGCAGCCAATGGGCTGGGCGGCCGCGAGGTCCGCACCGGACCGGGCAACGGCGACATCTGGGACCATCACTGCGTCGAGTTCGAGTACGCCGGCGGAGTCCGTCATTTCTGCCAGGCCCGGCAGCAGCCCGGCGCCTGGGTCCACGTCTCCGACAACGTCCACGGCACGCGGGGCTCGCTCACCTTAGGCGTCGGTCCCTGGGGCATGGGCGCCATGACCCCGCGGAGCCTCCGCGCCAAGGGTTACGGCGGCGACAACCCCTACCAGCGCGAGCACGACGACCTGGCCGCCAGCATCCTTGGCGTCGGACCCTATCGTCTCGACGCCGACTACGGCGCCGCCAGCAGCATGACCGCCGTCATGGGCCGTATGGCGACCTACAGCGGCCAGCTCATCACTTGGGACGAGGCCACCCGCTCCACCGTCCGCCTGGCCCCCGCCCGTTACCGTCTCGACGCCGATCCCCCAACCCTGCCCGACGCCCAAGGCAGTTACGCCACGGCGATGCCGGGAGTCAAGGGATAGGGAAAAGCGGGTAGCCCGATAACTCTGCGGTCGCATTCGTTCCTTTCGGCTACACTCCGCCACATGAACGAAACCAGACCGAATGGCCGCTGGTATCAGTACAGTCTGTGGTCGCTGATGGTGTTCTCGACGTTCGTTGCCGTGCTCTGTTCTATTGGCGTCTCGACGGATTGGAGCGTTCCCGTCACGATTTTGGTGGGAGTCTGTGTCAGCTTTGTCGGCTATCACCCGCTTTCCCTGCGGAAACACCCAACGGCCGGATTTGTCTTCGCAGTGGCGGGCTTTCTTGTCAGGCTCGTTGGCCTGATGCTCATCAGTTACGGCCTGCTGGTGTTCCTGTCGCGGCTTGCCTGGCGTCTGCGGTAGGCTGGGCGGCTAAGGGCCTGTAAAACAATAAGTTGGGCAAACTGAACGCCCATGCTACGACCAACCGGTGAGCAGTGCGGGCTACACGTCGGGCTTGGGCCCGGATTCGTCTTCGATGCTGTCGATATAGCGCCGCAGACGCTCCAGCTCGTCGGTCACGTGGTGGAGCTTGAGCATGTTTTTCACCCGCGTGACCAGCTCCAGCTTGTTGACGGGCTTGCTCAAGAAATCGTCGCAGCCGACCTTGACCGCCCGCTCGATGTCGCCCTGCTCGTTCAACGCGGTGACCATCAAGACCATGATCTGCCGCATCCGCGGGTCGCCCTTGATCTTCTTGCAGACCTCGAAGCCGCTGAGCTTGGGCATCATGATGTCCAGGAGGATCAGGTCGGGCTGGAACGAGGCCACCTTGTCCAGCGTGTCCCGCCCGTCCACGGCGATTTGGATCTGGCAATCGAGGTCGGCCAGGTAGGCCTCCAACAACTCCACGTTGGTCGAATTGTCGTCGGCAATGAGGATCTTGCTCTTGGCCATGGGCGGATGTGTCCGGAGGATCGTTCTGTCAGAGCGGTCAGCTTTCAGCGGTCAGCCGAGCTGGCAAGGAGCTGACTCGCTATTGGTCACAACCTAATATAGAGAAGCGCTTACGACCTGAAAAGCCGGAAGCTGAAAGCTGATCGCTGAAAGCTGACCGCTGATCCGTTGGGGACGGGCCCTACTGCGGCTGGATCTCCACGGTGAGCGAGCCGGCGTTGTCGTCCAGCTCGGCGGCAGAATCGTTGATTCGCAGGTAAAGCGTTCCGGCCCGTTGCGGGGTGAGCGTGGCGCCCAGGCCCACGACCTGCGGCCGGATCAAGGGGCTGGAGCCGGGGCCGGGCGGCTCGGGATGGACGGCGGCCAGGAGGATGCCCAGCGGGTGGCCGTGGTAGTAGCGGATCGTGACCCCGCCCGGCTCGCACCACCAGGTCCGCGGCTGATTGCCCACCTGGTACCGCCCGCTGGCCCGCAGGCGGTAACTCTGGCCCGCTTCGAGGCGAACTCCGCTGGACTGCCAGCCGCGATCGGCCGCCACGGTCGCCCGTGCGCCTGACGGCGGCAGCCCGCGGCCGGGCAGGAAGTCGATGGCCATCCGCGGCACGTCGTAGCCGTATTCCAGGTTGACGACAAACACCTGCCATTCCTCGCAGAGCTGGTCCCAGTCGGCGGCGAACATGGCGCGGAACCGCTGGTTGAAGTCCCGCTGGCGGACCAGCGGTATCAGCTCGTGAAACCGTTTCCGGTAGCGGGGATGGCGCTCGAGGAAGGTGGCCGCCGCCCACCACCAGCCGTAAGGGCTGTTTTCCCAATGGGCGGGGGTGTAGTCCAGCACGGCCTGGAGCGTCTTCCCCCGATGGGCCTTCAAGTCGTCGTCGACGATCTTCACCCGGCCCCAATACGGCACCTCCTCGCGGCTGACCGGCAGGTAGCCGAGCTCCAGCCGGCCGTCCTTCCAGCGGTGGGTGCCCATCAGCTCGGCCATTCCCTCGGCGTACCACGGCGGGCCCATGCCACCCAACACGGTCTGCATGAAACCGTGCGTCCCTTCGTGCAGCAACAGGTGCCGCCGGTAATAGTCCGTCGCCTGCTCGTTGAGCCAGAGCTGGTGGCCAAAGCAATAGCCGTTGACGAACGGCGGCAAGTCGTCGGGCAACAAGCCGGCCCTGCTGAATGGCTGCCTGTCCTTGATGAGAAAAGCCGTCATCCGCCAGTCCGACAGCTTGGCCGGATTGGCGTGGAAGTAGGCGCACCACTGGGGAACCGCCAGGTCGAAGACCTCGGGCAACTCGTCGACCTCCTTGAAGCTGGGCAGGTCGGTGTAGAGCGTGAGGTGTTTGCCGGCCAGCTTGCGGATTCCGGCCGCCGCGGTCCGGGCTTCGTCGACGACCACCTTGGGCCGCTCCGCCCGAGCCGGCCTGGCGATCGGTGCGGCGACCATCGCGGCCAGCAAAGCCAGCGGGAGGAGAAGACGATGCGTGACCAAGGGAGTCGCCTCGCGTTCGGTTCGGCGCAAGTAAACACTTTCCGGCAATCGTAGGGTGGGACAAGGCCGCTGTGGCGGCCGCCGGCCCACCAGCAGTGGTTAGTGGTTAAGTGGTCGGTGGTCAGAACTGACAGCCCTCCAGATTTCTAGCCACTGACCACCGACCACTAACCACTCTCTTCTGGTGGGCCGGCGCTCGCTTGCGCGAGCTTGCCTCGCTCTCCAGACCGTGGCGGCCGGTTGTCCTTTCGCCTTGGAGTCCTTACCCTATTGTACGATAGGCGACGCCGCTCGGCGGAGCCCCGCGACTTACCTTGGGAAAGATTCCGATGCCTTTTTGGGGAAAACTCGCCATCCCGGCGGTCGGCTGCCTGCTGTTGGGTGGCTGCTGGTCGCCGTCCGGCTCGGACGTGGTGGTCTACACGGCCTTGGACTCGGAATTCTCCGCGCCGATCTTCGCCGATTTCACCCAAGCGACCGGTATCCGCGTGCTGCCCAAGTTCGACACCGAATCGACCAAGACCGCCGGCCTGGCCACGGCGATTGCCGCGGAGCGCCAACGGCCCCGCTGCAACGTCTTCTGGAACAACGAGATCCTGCACACCGTGCTGCTGGAGAAACAGGGCCTCCTGGCCCCCTACCGGCCGCCGATCGCCCGGAGCTACCCGGCCGCCTGCCGCTCGCCGGCCGGCACGTGGCACGGTTTCGCCGCCCGGGCCCGGGTGCTGCTGGTGAATACGAAGTTGGTGCCCGAGGCGAAGCGCCCGCGGTCGATCCTCGACATGGCCGACCCCCAGTGGCGAGGCCGGGTCGGGATCGCCAAGCCGCTCTACGGGACTACCGCCACGCAGGCCGCTTGCCTGTTCGTCGTCTGGGGCGACGATCGGGCGAAGGACTACTACCGCAAGCTCAAGGCCAACCAGGTCCAGATCCTCTCCGGCAACAAGCAGGTGGCGATGGCCGTGGGCGGCGGCCAGATTGCCTTCGGACTGACCGACACCGACGACTCCCTGGAAGAGATCCAGCGGGCCTCGCCGGTGGCGATCGTCTATCCCGACCAGGCGGCCGGCGGCCTGGGCACGCTCTTCATTCCCAATACGCTGGCGATCGTCGCCGGTTGTCCGCATCCCGAGGCGGCCCGGCGGCTGGTCGACTACCTGTTGTCGCCGGAAGTGGAGGCCAAGCTGGCGGCCGGTCCCAGCGCCCAGATCCCGTTGAACCCGGCCGTGAGGGTCAAGCTCCAGGTGGAGTCGCCCCGCAGCGTCAAGCCGATGCAGGTCGATTTCTCCGCCGCCGCCGATCATTGGCCCACAGCCGCGAAGTTCCTGCGCGACGAGTTTACCGCGGAGTAGGTCCTTCACGGCTGGCCTACCGGGATTATTCGCGCCCCGCGATGTCAACGGCGCGGAGTGCGGAATCGAAACCCGAAGCGTAAGCGAGGACAAGTCCCTTAGCCGTCCTCGCTTACGCTTCGGGTTACGATGCGGAGCCGGAAAAGAGCCGGAAGAGGTGCCAGCCACCAAATCTGGGATGTCTGGATGATTGTGTGCGAGAAAACGGCTCAACAGGCGGCAGAAGGTGTTGCCTGGAAACGAGTTGCCGATTAGAATTCTGGCTGAGGTCAACATGAACACTAGACTTGAAGAGTTGAAATCGACCATCTCGGGCTTACCGATTCCCGAACGGGCCGAGTTGGCTCACTATCTCCTGCGCACCCTGGAGGCTCCCGACGACGGGGCCGCCGCTGAGTGGCTCGCGTTGGCCGAGCGGCGGATGGACGAGGTCCGCGCCGGACGGGTCATCGGCATCCCAGCCGAGCAGGTGATGCAAAGCCTGCGGAGGCCCGGTGAAGCCGATTGATTTCCACCCCGACGCGGCACAGGAAGCTAGCGACGCGGTGGATTACTACGACTGGTTACGCTCTGGTTTGGGGGGCCACTTCCGATCCGAGTTGGAGGCGGCCCTGGCTCGCATTCAACAGAACCCGCAACTCTATGCCGTGGGGTCGGGGTCAATCAGGCTCTGCCCGCTGCATCGGTTCCCCTACTCGCTTTACTACGACGAGTTGGCAGATCGGATCTGGGTATCGGCAGTCGCACACCAAAGCCGCCGTCCGGGGTATTGGGCGCACCGGCAGTCGAGTTGACCCACCGCCTTGGGGAAGCGATCACGGAGAAGGGGACGTCACTCATTTACTGCCTTCGCCCTCCTTCCGTTCCGCCCGCCACCACCTGTTCCATTCCCAGCATCCTTGCTCTCTCCATTTCTTCTCTACCTCCTTACCCTCTACGTAACCGTTCGCGGGTAGCCGCTCAATGTAGTAGGCACACGCCGTGTGCCGTCGTGTTTCCGCCTGTAGCGACAGACCGGTCCGGTCTTCGGTCTTCGGGGGACACGAACTGATTATGCGCGCTTGGGTAATGTATGACATACGTATGGCTTCTAGGCGCAGGGCGCACGACGAAATGCCATGTCTCCCAGATTGTCAATATCGGTTCGTGTCCCCCGAATCCCACACCAATCCTCCGCTCCGCTGGGGCAAGCCCAACAGGGGCGAGGACACGTTCCGGGCGACGAGGGGTCGGGAGTCTTTGTTTTGGAAAGAGAGCATAGTGCAGACATGGCAGTAGAAATACCCCCGGCGGCTTCGACCGTTCGTGAGACCGGCGTAGCCGACGGCAGTATACGCCTGGGGAGAGGGTCCCGTCAATCAGTGGGGGAAACGGGAACCTCTCGAAGAAGGGTCGGTTCTCAGGCGGAAGGCGCGAAGACGCCCGATCCGGCGCCGCGCCGAGCGGAAACGGGGCTTACACGTCGCCGCAGAAAGCTGGCGCGCCGGCAGCGCGTCAACCGGGATTATTCATGCGCCCATCGTAACCCGAAGCGTAAGCGAGGACGGCTAAGAGACTTAGCCTCGCTTACGCTTCGGGTTTCGATTGCGCGCTCTCGGTCGTTTACACCGCGGGGCGTGAATGATCCGGGGTCAAGACACGGCCCGCAGGGCAAAGAAGGCAAAGCGTTGCGCTTCGCTCCCCTTGCGTAAGCGCTGCCGGGCCGTGCTCGGCCTGCCCAGAGTTTGGCCCGTAGAGTCGCCTTTCGCTCCGCGAAAGTTGCGCTGCTTTCGCGGAGCGAAAGGCGACGTAGCGCTGCTTTCGCGGAGCGAAAGGCGACGTAGCGCTGCTTTCGCGGAGCGAAAGGCGACTTTGGCGGCCTTTGAACCGTTACCTGGCTTGCGCGTCGCAGCGAGCGTCGTTGCCGGCCGCGTCGAGCATCATTCCGCACGTACTGCTTGCCGCTTGGACGCTGGAAGCGCCCGCTTCGTGGGGAAACGTTGCTGGAAACGCATCACCGCGGCGGAGCCTGCGCCAGGTTCACCAGGAAGCGTCGCTCCAGACGCACCGGCGACCCGGAAACCGCGCCTCCTTGGACGCCATCGCTTCAATTTGCGTCGCTGCAGGGCGGACAGCGCGGTAATTTGCGTCGCTGCTGGGTAGGCAGGGTGGCGATTTGCGCCGCTCCAGAGTGGACAGGGCGTCAATTTGCGTCGGGCCGAAGGCGCCATCCGACCGCTTGCCGGCGCAAGACGGGGCGTCTACTGTAACGCTCGCAAAACGGGCGTCTGGACCTTACCGGTTGTCCGCAAAACAGATGCGCTCCCGGGCCGGCGGCCAGCATGCGGCCGAAGGCCGAGGGGATGGAGAAAAAAAGGGAGATTCGCGCTGCAAAGGGCGTAGAAGGCGTAGCGGTTTTTGAAACGGGGTCCTTGAAAGGGGGGGTACAGCTCGTTTCTCCGCCCGGCGGCCGGCCATTTTACCCGCATCGCCTATCCTTGTCAGACTTGGCGCGTGTCACCTTTGTTTCTCCTTGGAGTGCGGCGACTTGTCGCCGCTTTTTGGCCGGTATGCGGTGCCCGAGCGAAGAGAAAGCGGCGACAAGTCGCCGCACTCCAAAGGCGCTCTCAGGAATAGAATTCGTCCTGCCCGGCCGCTTCGAAGGCGTTGGGGAAGTGCTCGATCAGCGGACGCCGTCGGCCCTCGGGCCAGGTGACGCCGACGACGTCGAAGCGCGCGGGAGACTCCAGGAGACGATGCCGCTTCAACAGCGCGACGGCAGTCCGGGTCACGTGCCGCTGTTTCTGCGGGGTGACCGCCTCGACCGGATGGCCGGCCTCGCTCGAGGTCCGCGTCTTGACCTCGACGAAGACGATCGTGCCGCGGTCCAGGCAGACCAGATCAATCTCCCCGAGCCTGGCCCGGGAGCCCCGGGCGATGATCCGGTAGCCCCGCCGGCGGAGATACCGGGCGGCAGCGTCCTCGCCGCGCCTGCCGAGCGTCTTGGGCGGGAAAAGCGCCGCCATCCAACCGGAGAGCAGCTCCCGGAGGCCACGCATCGGTTGCCCTCCCATACGCTTTTGTCGAAACTCTACGCCACGGCCCGACCTTGCCCCCACTCTTACATTTTGCCTTTTGCATTTTTCATTTTGCCTTCGTCAATCAAGAAGGCAAAATGAAAAATGCAAAATGCAAAATGAAAAAGGGAGGGCCGCGACGGTCGGCAAGATCCCACCGTGACGAACTCATCCACGAGTCTTACGACTCGGCGGCCTGGCCCTGCTCTTTCTCCCCGCGGCGCTGGAGCTCGCCGCGGCGCTCGACGAGGCGGGTGGCCTTGCCGGTGCGGTCGCGGAGGTAGTAGAGCTTGGCCCGGCGGACCACGCCGTGGCGCTTGACCACGATCTTGGCGATGCGGGGGGAGTGCAGGGGAAACTTGCGTTCCACGCCCTCGCCCTGAACGATGCGGCGGACGACGAACATCTCCCGCGTGCCCGATCCGCTGCGGGCGATGACCACGCCGGTGAAGAGCTGCACCCGTTCTTTCTCGCCTTCGAGGATGCGGCAGTGGACGTCGACCGTATCGCCGATCTGGAAGTTCGGCACGCTATCCTTCAAGCTGCTCTTCTCGACCAGCTTCAGCAGGTCCTGGCTCATGGTTTTCCCTTTCTGTCAGTGTGTGATTTTCGAGCAAGTCGGCCCGCCGTTGGCGGGTTCGCAAGGTGCGGTCGGATTGCCTCCAGCGGGCGATCGCCTGGTGGTCGCCGCCCAGCAGGATCGGCGGCACTTCCAGGCCGCGGAACTCCCGGGGCCGCGTGTACTGGGCGAACTCCAAAAGCCGCTCGGCGCCGGAAAAGGAATCGGTCTGGCTGCTCTCCTCGTCTCCCAAAACGCCGGGCACCAGGCGGATCGCCGCATCGATCACGGCCATCGCGGCCACCTCGCCCCCGTTGAGGACGAAATCGCCCAGCGAAACCTCGTCCGGCTGGAGGATCTGGCGGATCCGCTCGTCAAACCCTTCGTACCGTCCGCACAACAACAACAGCCGCGGCTTGGCGGCCAACTCCTCGACGACGGCCTGGTCCAGCCGGCGCCCTTGCGGCGTGAGCATCACCAGGTGGCCCGGTTCGGGGTCCAGGCGGCGGACCGCCTCGACGCAGGCCACGGCGACATCGACTCGGATCACCATCCCCGGGCCGCCGCCGAAGGGGCGATCATCGACCGAGCGGTGCTTGTCCGTGGCCCAATCGCGGAGGTTGTGCAACCGCACGTCGACCAGTGCGCGATCGATGGCCAGCTTCAACAGGCTCTGACCCAGGTACCCGGCAAAAATCTCGGGGAAGAGAGTCACCACGTCGAAACGCATCGCATCGCCGCCGATCTATTCGGAGGGGGCCGCCTCGGCCGCCGAGGCCTCTTCGGCCGCCGAAGTCTCGGCCGCCTTCGGGGCAGGGGACGGCGGGGGAGCCGCCCGGCCCCGCTTGCTTTGGGCCAAGCGGTCCAAGGCCGCCTTCTGCTGCTCCAAGTGCGTGCCGTTGGCTCCGTACTTCTTGATCAACACCTTCACGTTGTCCGAGGGCGAGGCGCCCACGCTCAGCCAGTACTGGACCCGCTCCCCGTTGATCAGCGCCCGGGCGTCCGTTTCGGGAACCAGGGGGTCGTAGGTGCCCAGCTCCTCCAGTACCCGGCCGTCGCGGGGGCGACGGATGTCCTGGACGCAGATGCGGTAGAAGGGCCGGTGCTTTCGGCCGAGCCGTTTCATACGTATACGAACTGCCACGAAGTCCTCCTTAGGTTTCGTCTTTCGGTTGGTTTCGTTTGTCTCGCTCTTCCCGCTTGCGGCGCCGCTCCTCTCGTTCGCGGAGCTTCTTGAGCTTCGCCCGCTCCTGGGGGGTCAGCCGCTTGCCGGTGCCTTGTTTCTGCTTCGCCAGCTTGGCGCCGGGGTTCAGCGCGCCGCTGCGAGTCAGTTCCTGGATGGCCTGCATCTTGCCGCGGACGCCCAGGCTGGACATTTTCTTCACGAGGGGGGACATCACGTCGAACAGCTTGACCAGCTCGTTGACCTCGTGGGGCTCGACGCCGGCCCCCGCGGCGATCCGCCGCCGGCGGCTCTGGTCGATGAGCCTTGGATTGCGGCGCTCGTCCTTGGTCATCGAGTCGATGATGCCGCCGACGTGGCGCAGCTCGCCGTCGGTGTCGGCGTCGCCCATCATCTTGGTAATCTGGGCCATGCCGGGCATCAGGCTCATCACCTTGCCCAGCGGACCGAGCTTCTTGGTCTGGTCGAGCATCTTGCGGAAGTCGTCCAAGGTGAACTGCCCCTTGCGGAGCTGCTCCTCCTGTTTCCGCATCTCGTTCTGGTCGACCTTGTCCTGAACCTGTTTGACCAGGGCCAACATGTCGCCCAGGCCGAGGATCCGGCCGGCCATCCCCTCGGGGTTGAACTCCTCCAGGGCGTCCAACTGCTCGCCGGTGCCGATAAACTTCAACGGCACGCCGGTGACCGCCTTGACCGACAGCGCGGCGCCGCCCCGGGCGTCGCCGTCGAGCTTGGTCATGATCACGCCGTCCAGCTCCAGGGCCTCGTTGAAGGCCTTGGCGCTACGGACCGCATCCTGGCCGGTCATCGCGTCGACCACCAGGTAGACCTGCTCCGGCTGCACGCGGCGATCGATCCGCGTGAGCTGCTCCATCAACTCCTGGTCGATGTGCAGCCGGCCGGCCGTATCGAGAATCACCAGGTTCGCGCCCATCGACGGCGCCTGACGGATCGCCTCCTGGCAGACCAGCACGGGATCCTGGGCCGCACGATCCACGTACACCGGGATCGCGAGCTTCTCGCCCAGCACCTGCAACTGGTCGATGGCCGCCGGACGCTGCAAGTCGGCGGCGACCAACAGCGGGCTGCGGCCCCGCTGTTTGACCATCCGCCCGAGCTTGCCGCAGGTGGTCGTCTTTCCCGACCCTTGCAGGCCGCAAAGCATCAGCACCGGCACGGGCGACCGCAAGTGCAGTGACGGGTCGACCGGTCCCATGAGCTGGACCAACTCGTCGTAAACAATCTTCACCAACTGCTGGGTGGGATCCAGCAGCTTGAGGACCGCCTCGCCCACCGCCTGATCCGTAACCCGGGCCATGAACTGCTTGACCACGGGGAGACTGACATCGGCCTCCAGGAGGGCCTGCTGCACCAGCCGCAGGCCGTCGCGCATGTTCGCCTCGGTCAGCTTGCCCCGACCGCGGAGGGTCCGCAGGGCCAACGTCAGTCCTTCTTGAAGTGTCTCGAACATGGGGGAAACCGCACCACGGCGGCCCGGCCAGGCGTAAGTAATCCCTTATGGTACGGAAATCGGGCCGGTTTAGCAATGCTTGCCTGTATGCGAATGGCTCGCGGATAAAGGAAAGACGCCGAACGCCCGAGAAGCCGGACAGGTCAACCACTTCCATAGAGGGGTGATTTACTCTCGAAAGAACAACCGCTAGACTGGAGGTTGTGGCAGCTTGCCAGGCCGGACCATCCAAGGATCCTCGAGGCAGCCATGTCGGAGAAGTTCGACCCCTATCACGAGTGGCTGGGGATACCGGCCAGCGAGCAACCGCCCCACCACTACCGGCTGCTGGCCATACCGGTCTTCGAGGAGAGCCCCACGGTCATCGAGCACGCCGCCGACCGGCAGATGGCCCATCTGCGGACGTTCCAGACGGGCAAGCATAGCGCCGAGTCGCAGCGGCTGCTGAACGAGGTGGCGGCTGCCCGGGTGTGCTTGCTCCATCCGGCCAAGAGAGCCGCCTACGACCAGCAGCTCCGCGACACGCTCCAGGCGCAGCAGCCGAAGACGGCGGACCAGCCGGGAGTGCCGGCGGCCTTCGAGTTCCTCGACCAGGAAAAGCCGTCGCGGAAGACGGCGCCGGTCAAGCAAGCGTCCAAGCCCCGGGCAGGAATCTACCTCGCCGCGGCGGCCGGCGCGGCGATGGTCCTGATCGCCGTCGTCTGGGCCGCCTTCTTCTCGGGAGGCGGCGGCTCCGGAGCTGCGAATCTTGCCAGGCAGCCCGCGACGCCGGAGCCGGTGACGCCGAAGGTCATCGAGCCGGTCAAGCCCCCGCCCCCACCTGCTCCGGCCATCGCAAGGACATCGCTGCCCGGGCCGTCGAAGCCGGCGCCGGTCACGGAGGCTCCGCCCGCCAAGCCCGAGCCTGGTGGGGCAATCGCCAAGACGTCGCCGCCCGGCGAGCCGAGGCCGGCGCACGAGAATCCGCCTGTGAAGCCCGAAGAGCCGGCCGCCCCCACTGCCGCCAAGCAACCCGTGCCCGACGAGGCGGCCATCGCCAAGGCCTTTGAAGTCGCCCGCCAGTCGTTCCAAGAGGATTACGAGAAGGCCAAAACGCCGGCCGAGAAGGTCGCCTTGGCGGAGAAGCTCCGGGAGACGGCCGAGGCGGCCGGCTGGCCGGCGGAGCGTTTTGTGCTCTTGCGGCTTGCTCGCAACGTCGCCACCAAGGCGGGCGATGCGAAAGCGGTCTTCGCGGCCATCGACCAGATGCAGAAGGCGTTCTCCATCGACGATCTGGCCATGAAGTCGGAGGCGCTGGGGGCCATGGCCGCCAAGGCCCTCAAGCCGGACGACCGCAAAGCGCTCGCCGACGCGGCCCTGGCCCTGGTCGAGCAGGCCATTGACGCGGAGAACCTCGACGTTGCCGAAGAGACCATGAAAACGGCTACCGCTCTGGCCGGCAAGGTCCACCAGCGCGAGCTGACGCAGCGGGTGCAAGCGGCGCGGAAGGAACTGGCGGAGAACGTCAAGGCGGCCGGCGACGTGCAGGCGGCCCGCGCTACGCTCAAGGACAAGCCCGACGACCCGGACGCGAACCTTGCGCTGGGCCAGTATCTTTGCTTCCTCCGCAGCCAATGGCCCGAAGGGCTCAAGCGACTCGCCGCCGGGTCCGACGAGCCGCTGAAAGCCTTGGCGGAGCAGGAGTTGAAATCGACCGCCCCGAGCCCCGAGGAGTCCGCGAAGCTGGGCGACGCCTGGTGGAAGCTCTCGCGGGCCGCCGGTGGCAGGACCCGAGAGGCACTGATGCTGCGGGCCGGAACGTGGTATCAGGAGGCCGAGGCGAGCCTGCCCGAGGGTCTGGTCCGCGTAATGGTCGAAAAGCGGCTGGCCGAGATCGACAAACTCGGCCGCGAGATTCCCGAGTTGCACGGCGCCCCTCCGCCGGCAAGGGCAGCCTTCGACGCGAAGCAAGCCAAGTCGCTGCAGGCACGTTGGGCCAGGCACCTGAAGATGCCCGTGGTTCAAAGCAATTCGATCGGGATGAAGCTGGTGCTCATTCCGCCGGGCGAGTTTGAAATGGGCTCGCCGAAAGAACTGATCGACGAGGAGTTGAAGGCACATGCCGATGATGGCTGGTACAAGGCCCATTTGCCGAGCGAAGGGCCGCAGCACCGGGTGCGGATTTCCAAGTCCTATTGTCTGGGCGCGACGGACGTGACGCAGGAGGAGTACCAGCGCGTGATGGGCAGCAATCCGAGCAAGTTCCAAGGTGATCCGAAAAGGCCCGTGGAACAAGTCTCCTGGGACGATGCGGTGGAGTTCTGCCGGAGGCTGTCGGAGTTGCCGAGGGAAAAGGCGGCCAAGCGACGGTACGGGTTGCCGACGGATGCACAGTGGGAGTATGCGTGCCGTGCAGGAACGACGACCCGCCGCTATTCGGGCGACGACGAGGCGGGATTAGCTGATTTGGCGTGGTTCGACAAGAACCTGGCCGGCATGACGCACCCCGTGGGACAGAAGCGGCCGAACGCCTGGGGGCTGTATGACATGTACGGCAACGTCTGGGAGTGGTGCCAGGACTGGCAAGACATGCACTATTATGCCACGTCGGCGACAGACGATCCGGCCGGACCTTCGGGAGGCTGGAACCGCTTGCTGCGGGGCGGTAGCTGGAGCTCCCCGGCGCGGTACTGCCGGTCGGCGTTCCACCTCGGCTACGGGCCCGAGCACCGCGCCGACGACCTGGGCTTCCGTGTCTGCCTCGTTTTGACAGAAAATCCGAGCGGAAAGAGCCTGCCCGCGACGGCGATCGCCCCCGTTGAGCAGCCTGCCCAGACCGAGGTCGCGCCGAGGGCGATTTCCGAGTCTCAAATCCGAGATTTGAAATCTGAAATCCCCCCGCCGGCCGTCGCCCCGCTGGACGCGGAGAGGGCCAAGGCGATTCAGGCCCGCTGGGCGAAGTACCTGAAAGTTCCGCTCGTTACGGCCAACTCGATCGGGATGAAGCTGGTGCTCATCCCGCCCGGCGAGTTCACGATGGGGTCACCCAAAGAACAGATCGAAGAGGAGCTGAAGACACCGGGTATCGAGGGTTGGTACAAGGATCGGCTGCCGGGCGAGGGGCCACAACACCGGGTGCGGATCACCAGGCCGTTTTACTTCGGTCGGTACGCGGTGACGCAGGAAGAGTACCAGCGGGTCATGGGCGTCAACCCCAGCGAGTTCTCGGCCACGGGCAAGAGCAACGACAAGGTGGCCGGTGAGGAGACGAAGCGGTTTCCGGTGGAGCAGGTGTCGTGGGATGATGCGGTGGAGTTTTGCCGAAAACTATCGGAGATGCCGGAGGAGAAGGCGGCGGGGCAAACGTATCTTCTGCCTTCGGAGGCGCAATGGGAGTATGCGTGCCGCGCCGGAGGCACGGGCCGGTTCAGTTTCAGCTCGGGCCGCAACGGGATTTCCAAGGAGTCCGAGGAGCGGGAGCTGTCCGAGTACGGGTGGTTCAACGGCAATTCGGGCGGGATGCCGCACAGGGTGGGCCTCAAGCGAGCGGGCACGTGGGGACTGTATGACATGCAGGGCAACGTTTGGGAGTGGTGCCAGGACCGCTGCGACAAGGAGTATTATGCCCAGTCGCCTACCGACGATCCGGCCGATTCCCTCGAAGGCTCGAACCGCGTGTATCGCGGCGGTAGCTGGTACGACGCGGCGAGGCAGTGCCGGTCGGCGCACCGTGGCGACGACGGGCCCGGGCACCGCGACGGCAACCTGGGCTTCCGTGTCTGCCGAGTTCTGGCGGACAAGTAAGGGATGAGCCAGCGGAGCCGGTGCGTAGCCCGGGCGCAGTCCCGAAGCGCACGGACGCCGCCTTGCGACCTTGACCATGCGCCGTTGGCAGTCCCGCCTTATGAGTTTTGACGGACAAAACGGGTAATCAGGTCATTGCGTGCAACGCCCCATTGTCGCCTTTCGCTCCGCGAAAGCAGGCGCATTCTTTCGCGGAGCGAAAGGCGACAAACTACCGATCTTGTCCGCCAAAACTCATTAGGCGGCAGTCCGCCTCAAGGCGGGACTACGAGCGTCAGCAGCCCCTCCGCGTTTGCAACTTGAACCGGTAGGGCCTCTAACTTGACACGGAAGTCCATCCCTCCGGACACGACTGTTTCAGCCCCCTCTGAAGAATGCAAGGGGGGAGCCAATTTGACACAAACCACCGCAAAACCTAGAGTTTGCCAGCCTGCCGCATTGACGGCTTTGCTTTCGTGGCCGGTCGATAGAAGTAGCAAGGAGACGGATCTTGGCTAGATCGTCACAGGTTTGTCCGGCGTCCCCTCACCCCAGCCCTCTCCCGGAGGGCGCGGGGGACTTCCAGGGCGCCATTTTCCGAGAGATATCAGCGATGTTCTGCAAGAGCCTGCTGGTGGTGATCTTGACGTTGGCAGCGACGGCGCCGGCTGCGGCCCAAGAGTGGGCCAAGAAGCTGTTCGAGACGACGACCCACGATTTCGGCTCCGTCGCTCGGGGCGCCAAGGCCGAGTACGAGTACGTGCTGAATAACGTCTACGTGGAAGACCTCCACATCGCCTCGGCGCAGTCGAGTTGCGGCTGCACCCAGGTACGGATCAAGAAGGCCGACCTGAAGACCTACGAACAGGGCGCGATCGTCGCCACGATCAATACCCAGGCATTCACGGGGCAGCGGGGCGCGACGGTGACGGTGACCTTCGACAAGCCCTATTACGCGGTGGTGCAACTCAATACGTCCGTTTATATCCGCAGCGACGTGATCTTCACGCCGGGCAGCGTGCAGTTCGGCGCGGTGGACGAAGGGCAAGCGGTCGAGAAGCAACTGGCGGTGAGCTACGCCGGCCGCAACGATTGGCAGATCCTGGAAGTGAAAAGCGGCAATCCCCATGTCACGGCCGCAGCCGTCCAGACCTTACGCAGCAACGGCCAGGTGGCTTACAATCTCGTGGTTCGCCTCGACGGTGCGGCCACGGCGGGCTACCTGGACGACCACCTGATCCTGGTGACCAACGACCGTGGCTCGCCGCAGATACCGCTTGCCCTGGAAGGTCTGGTCCAGTCGCCCGTGACGATCAGCCCCGAATCGCTCTTCATGGGCGTCTTGCAGCCGGGCCAGAAAGTGACCAAGCAACTCGTGGTCAGCAGCAAAAGGCCCTTCCGCGTGGAATCCGTGACCTGCGAGGACCCGGCCTTCCACGTTCAAGTGCCGGCCGAGAGCGAGGCCACGGCCAAGACGCTGCACGTGATCCCCGTGACCTTTGAAGCCGGCGACGCGGTGGGCAAGATCCTGGCTACGATCCGCGTTCACACGAACCTTGTGGACACGGTGCCCCAGTTGTCTGCCTCTGCGGTCGTCGCACACTAGATGCCCTACTGCGGATTCTCCATGCCGAAGGGCAACGTTCGCTGGGGATCCTTCTGGCATTCGGGGTTCAGTTCTCGGAACAGCAGGCTGGGCTGAATGTCGCGATTATTCTGGTACTTGTCGCTCTGGTACTCGGTGATCTCGCCGGCGATCTCGTGATACAGGATCTGGCAGATGGGCACGCCGGGATAGATCCGCAGCGGCTGGACGGCGAACATCTCCAGGGTCCAATAGCCGCAGAAGCCCACGTCGCCGAAACCGGCCGTAACGTGGACGAACAGCCCCAGCCGGCCTACCGAGGAGCGGCCCTCGATCATCGGCACCAGCCGGTGCGTTTCCGTGCGCTCGGCGGTGCGGCCGAGATAGAGCTGGTTGGGCTGGAGCACCAGCCCTTCGCCGGGCAACTCGATGCGGCTGACGCGGTTGGGCCGCCGCATGTCCAGCACCACCTCTTCATAGACCAGCAACTCCTTGTGCAGTGTGAGATTGTAGCTGTTGGGATTCAGCCGCGACGGCTCGAAGGGCTCGATCACGATGTCGCCGCCCAGCCTCGCCAGGATTTCGTTGCCGGAGAGAATCATGAGGAACTTTCCTCGGCCACGCCGATCCGCGGGCAGAAAGAGCCCAGCGGGCAGGCGTCGCACTTGGGCTTTCGGGCGGTGCAGACCCGGCGGCCGTGGTGAATCATGCGGTGGCTGAAGTCGATCCACTCCTTTTGTGGAATCAACTCCATCAGGTCCTGCTCGATCCGCACGGCGTCCTTGTCGTCGTGCGCGGTCAGTCCCAGCCGCCGGCTGATGCGGCCGACGTGCGTGTCGACGACCACGCCCGAGGCGACTCCGTAGGCAGTGCCCAGGACGACGTTGGCCGTCTTGCGGCCGATGCCCGGAAGCTGAACCAAGGCGTCGAGATTCGGCGGCACCTTGCCGCCGAATTTTTCCTGGATCGCCTGGCAGCAGGCCTTGATGTTCTTGGCCTTGTTGCGGTAGAAGCCGGTGCTCTGGATTTCCGTTTCCAGCATGGCCGGGTCGGCGCGGGCGTAGTCGGCCGCCGAGCGATACTTGCGGAAAAGGTCCTTGGTCACCAGGTTGACCCGCGTGTCCGTACACTGCGCCGAGAGGATCGTGGCGACCAACAGTTCCAAGGGCGTGCGGAAGTCCAGCGCAGCGGGCGTCGGGGTAGCTTCGGGCCAGCGCCGGACCACCTGGGCGGCACGCCGTTTGACCTCGGTAGCAACCGCCATGCGAGTCCCCGCAATGTCCACGGGTTGTGAAGTACGGTGGGAGACCGTGTGCCGTGCATTGTAACACAGGCATTCTGCCTGTGCAGTGCCCCGGGCCTGTAGGCGGCGCCCTCCGTGGCATTCCGTGGCGAACGCCGGGAGCCGCTTTTCCGAACCCCAGGAACGCACGGGAGGGCGCTGCCTACAGGGACACGCGCCCCGCGAGCCGCGGGAAAAATGGCCTTCTCCCGGGCATCTGCCTATAATCGACATAGAGATACAGCAGGCCCGCAGGCGGGCGGTGCGGAAAGCGAACGATGGCTTACGAGGCTTATCATCCTCTCTATTTGAGGGGGGTCGCACATTTCAACCGCGGCGATTTTTTCGAGAGCCATGAGGTTTGGGAGGATCTGTGGAGGAAGGAATCGGGCAGGTCGCGGCAGTTTTATAAGGGACTGATCCAGGCGGCCGTAGCCCTTTACCATCTGACTCGCGGAAACCGACACGGGGCCACCAAGCTGTTGGCCGGTTCCCAGAGTTGTCTGGAGCCCTACCGCTCCCGCTACTTGGGACTGGACATTGACGGGTTCCTCGTGGCCCTAGAGGGCTGCGTGGTCGCCGCGTTGCGCGGCGGCGGCCGGCCCGGGGTGGTGGATGCTGCGACAATCCCGCAGATTCGTTTGCAGCCTCCGCCGCCACGATCGGCCCTGTAGCCTAAGGTTGAGTGCGGCTGAAGAAAAACTTCCGTACTCGTCGCGCTCCGCGTGACGTAATCCCACTGGCGGAGCGAGAGGAGTAGGGGGAAATGCGGAACTTCCAGGTGTGCCATGTCGCTGATTGACGACTTTTCCTTCTCCGCGGCGGATTTTACAGGGACGGCGAGGCTCTTCCCGCTGCCCAATCTGGTGCTTTTCCCCCACGTGATGCAACCGCTACACGTGTTCGAGCCGCGTTATCGCGATCTGTTGGAGGAGTCGTTGGCCGCCGACCGGCTGGTCGCCATGGCGATGCTGGCCCCCGGCTGGGAGCGGGACTATGAAGGCCGACCGCCGCTGGCTCCCGTCGCCTGCCTGGGCCGCGTGGCGGTCTGCCATCAGTTGGAGGGAGGGGCGTACAACGTTCTCCTGGTCGGGCTCAAGCGGGTCCGCCTGCTCAAGGAGTTGCCGGCGCGGAAGAGTTTCCGCGAGGCCCGCGTCGAGATCTGTGAAGACTGTTATCCGCCCGACGAGGCGGCAACCACCGCCGTGCTGCAGCGTAAGCTCCGCAACGCCTTTCTCCAGGTTCTTCCCGATCTACCCCAGGCCCAGGACCAGTTGGAGCAGCTTCTTAGCAGCGATATTTCCCTGGGGACCCTCACCGACATCATCGGTTACATGCTGGAAATCGACTTGGCGAGGAAAGAGGCCCTGCTGGGCGAGCCAAATGTCCACCGGCGGACCGAGCTGCTCCTGGAGTGTCTTTCCTCAGCCGCCCGGGATGGGGAAGCGGGGGTCGCCGGTGCGATGGCCTTCCCGCCAGAGTTCAGCATGAACTGAGCGGCCGTTGACCGGCTTCGAGGGGGGGGTTAAGATGGTTCATGTCGTAAGCAAAGTACACGCTGCGCCGGCAACGACGTAGGTTATGCTTCAGCATAACAGCCAGCCAGCAGGTTATGCTTCAGCATAACATTTGCCCGCTGTTATGCTGAAGCATAACCTACACCTACAACCTTTGACCAACTTTTTGCCGGGGTAATGGATGTCATGGACTCCCCTTTGGAAACACGCCCTGGCAGCCGGGCCGACGAGCGTCACGGGCAGCCGGCCACCCAGGTCGACCTGCCGCGGCTGGAGCGGGCCGTACGGGAGCTGCTGGCCGCCGTGGGCGAAGACCCGGATCGCGAGGGGCTGCGAGAGACGCCGGGCCGTGTGGCACGGATGTATGCCGAGTTGTTCCGCGGCCTGCACGACGATCCCCGCGTCCACCTGCAGAAGTTCTTTACGGAGAAATACGACGAGATCGTACTGGTCCGCCACATCAGCTTCAACAGCATGTGCGAGCACCACCTGATGCCCTTCATGGGCAGCGCGCACATCGGCTACCTTCCCGACGGCCGCGTGATCGGTCTGAGCAAGCTGGCGCGAGTGGTCGAGGGCGTGGCCCGGCGGCCGCAGGTCCAGGAACGGATGACGGAGACCATCGCCGACCTGTTGATGGAGGAGCTGCAGGCCAAGGGGGTGGCGGTGGTGATCGAAGCGGTACACACGTGCATGACGGTTCGCGGCGTCCGCAAGCCGGGATCGGTCTGCGTGACCTCGGCCATGCGGGGGGCGTTCCGCAACAATCCCTCGACCCGGGCGGAAATCATGACGCTGATCTACGGCGAACGAAGGTAATCAAGGATACTGCGCTCCTTGTGGTGCAGGCGTCCCGCCTGCATTTTCCGCGCAGGCGGGACGCCTGCAGCACAATCCTAGCAGGTAGCGATGGCCTTACTCGATCCGCAGCGCGAACGCATCCAGGACGACTTGCGGGGCCTCGTCGACGGAGAGGTCCGTTGCGACGACGTGTTCTTGCAGATGTTCGCCAGCGACGCGAGCATCTACGAGATCCGACCGCTGGGCGTGGTCCGGCCGCGTTCGACGGCCGACGTCGTGGCCTGCGTACAGTACGCGGCCCAGAAGCAGATCCCGCTGCACGCCCGCGGCGCCGGGACGGGACTGGCCGGAGAATCGCTGGGAGAAGGCCTGGTGATCGACTTCTCCCGCCACCTCCGCCGCGTGGTCGGGACGGGCGAGGCCCAGGTTCGCGTTCAGCCGGGGGTTGTCCACGAGCGTCTCAACAAGCATCTGCGGGATTTCGGCCGGCAGTTCGGCCCCGACCCGGCGGGCAGCCGAGTGGCGACCATCGGCGGCCTGCTCGGGGTGGACGGCTCCGGCAGCCGGCGGCTGAAGTACGGCTCCGCCCGCCGGCATGTGCTCGGTCTGCGGGTGGTGCTGGCCGATGGGACGGTGTTGGAAGTCGGCCAGGAACCGCTTTGCAACGGACACAGCAGCGACGTTCACCCGCGGAAGCGGGAGCTGGTCGACGCCCTGGTGAGCCTGCTCACTTCCCATGCCGCGTGCATCGCCCGGCACCGCCCGCGGTGCGATGTCAACCGCTGCGGCTACCAGTTGTGGGACGTGCTGACCGAGGATTCGTTGGACCTGGCGCGGCTGATCGTCGGTTCCGAGGGCACCTTGGCGTTGATCACCGAGGCACGCTTGGCGACGCAGCCTTTGCCACGGTACCGCGGCATGGCGTTGTTGTTGTTCGAGAGCCTGGAGCGGGCGGCCCGGGCGGCGGGCGAGCTCTTGGCGTTCGAGCCCAGCGCGTGCGACCTGATGGACCGGCGGCACTTGAGTCTGGCCCGCGAGGCGGAGGCCCGTTTCGACCTTTTGATCCCGCCGGGGGCGGAGGCCATGTTGCTGGTCGAACAGGAAGGGCGGGACCAGGTGGAGGTTCGCGGGCGGCTCCGCGAGACGGTGGACCACGTGCGGCGCCGGCAGAAGCTCGCGCAAGGCGTCCGCCAGACGTTCGACCCGGCCGAGATGGATTTCTTTTGGAGCCTGTCGGACAAGAGCCAGCCCTGGCTCTCGCGGATGAAGGGCTCGGCGCGCCCCGTGCCGGTGGTCGATGACGTGGCGGTGCCGCCGGAGATCCTGCCGGAGTTCCTGGTGACGGTGCAGAACGTGCTCAAGCGGCAGCAGGTGATCGCCTCGACCTTCTGCCACGCCGGTCATGGTCAGTTCCACATCTTGCCTTTCCTCGACCTGGCCGACCCGGAAGACCTGCGGAAGATGCGCCGCCTGGCCGACGATCTTTACCAGGAGGTGATTGGCGTCGGGGGGACGATCAGCGGGGAGCATGCCTGCGGGCTGAGCCGCACGCCCTACGTCAAACGGCAGTTCGGCGACCTGGTGGAAGTCTTCCGCAAGGTCAAATGGATTTTCGATCCTCAAGGCATCCTCAACCCGGGGAAGGTCGTGGGCGACGATCCGGACCTGATGCTCAAGAACCTCCGGCCCGCCATCGCGGCGCCGCAGCGCTGCGAGTCGCGCTCCGGGCAAGGGGAATCCGGCGGCGATGGCCAGCCGCCGATGCGGGACCTGCTGGAGCTGCAGCTCAACTGGGACCCGGCGCAGGTGGTCCACGTGGTCCGCGCCTGCAACGGCTGCGGCGATTGCCGGGCCCAGGCCGCGGCCGTGCGGATGTGTCCCATCTTCCGCATCCTGCCCTCGGAAGAAGCCTCGCCGCGGGCGAAGGCCAACCTGATCCGCGGCGTGTTGACCGGCGAGCTGCCGCTATCGAGCCTCACCAGCGACGAGTTCAAGCGGGTCGCCGACCTCTGCGTCAACTGCCAGATGTGCGCCGTCGAGTGCCCGGCCCGGGTCGACATCCCCAAGTTGATGCTCGAAGGCAAGGGGGCCTACGTGGCGGCCAACGGCCTGGGCCTCCACGACCGGATCATGTCGCGGCTGGACCTGGCCAGTGCCCTGGCCTGCCGCGTAAGTCCGCTGGCCAATTGGGCCTTGAAGAACCGCCTCATGCGCTGGCTGATGGAGAAGACCCTGGGGATTGCCCAGGGGAGGAAGCTTCCCAGGGTCGCCTCGCGGACTTTCCTGCGGCGCGCGGCGCGGCGGAAACTCACGCGGCCGGCGAGGCGGAGCGGACGCCGGGCGGCCTATTTCGTCGACCTCTATGCCAACTACCACGACCCGCAGCTTGCCGAAGCGACCGTCGCGGTGCTGGAGCACAACGGCGTGTCGGTCTACGTGCCGCCGGAGCAGGTGCAGGCGGGCACGGCGGCGATCTCCTGCGGGGCCCTGGACATCGCTCGGCAGCTCGCCCGCCAAAACGTGGCGGTGCTCGCCGAGGCCGTGCGGCAAGGCTACCAGATCGTTGCCACCGAGCCGGCGGCCGCGCTGAGCCTCATCCGGGAGTACCCCAACCTCTTGGACGACGTTGATGTCCGGCTGGTGGCCGACAACACCAGCGAAGTCTGCACCTATCTCTGGCGGATGCACACGCAGGGCAAGCTGCAGCTCGACCTGCACCCCATCTACGCTACGCTCGGCTACCATGCGCCCTGCCGGTTGAAGGCCCTCGGCGTGGGCTTGCCCGGCGAGCGCCTGCTGCGGCTGATCCCCGGGTTGAGCGTCGAGCCCTGCGAGGAAGGGTGCTCGGGAATGGCCGGGACCTACGGCCTCCGACGGGAAAACTTCCGCGCCAGCTTGCGGGCCGGCCTGGGCCTGATCGGGCGGCTCCGCGATCCGAGCATCGAGGCCGGCACGACGGAGTGCAGCACCTGCAAGATGCAGATGGAACAGGGCATTCGCAAGCCGACCATCCACCCCATCAAGCTCTTGGCCCTCTCCTACGGCATCATGCCCGAGCTGGCAACGCTGCTGACGGCGCCCGGCGGGGAGCTGGTCGTCAGTTAGGCATCCCTCCTGGCTAAATCGGGGGAGTCCCGGGCCGGCGCCGCCGAAATGCGACAGACCGACTGACGTTTCTTGTAGCGGCAACCCCTTTTTTTCTCCCCGCGCCGGCCCGCGGCCGCCTCGCCGCCGCCGTTGGTCGGCGCATCTGTTTTGCAGACAACGGGTAAGGTCCACCTAACGGGACAAGCGCGAAGGTTTGTCGTCACCGCGGCGGACGTGGCACGCAGGGCAGGCTGAGCGTACACTGAAAACAACCTCGGGGGTAGGGTAGCTCCCGACGAGCGGAAATCCTGACCGCTTCCCCCGAGGTTTCTTGAGAATCAGGACCGAAGCAGGAATCGGAATCATGGCCGAACCCATTCAAGTGACCCCAATCGAGGCAGCCGACCTTTTGGGGCGTCGTTTGTTCGAGCCGTTCAAGCGTGATTCTCTGACTCGCGCACGCTACGGCGACGGGCTGTTGCCGAGCCAGTACCAAGCGAGAATCATTGAGGAGTTGCACGCGGCCAATCCGACCATTTCGCCCAGCGAATTCAGGCGCATGCCGGCCGTCGAATTGAACCGCTACATCGAGCGGTTGCCACCGATAGAACCGCCCGCGGCCGTTGCGAACCCAAAGGGGCAGCCGCCGGCCGCGCGCAAGGTCAAGCGGATCACAACCAACGAACTGATGATACTAACCCTGGACCAAACCCCGGAGGCGGCACAGTGGACCATCAGCCAATGGAAGGCCACCATCGACAGAAGCAGAGCAGCCATCCAAGGTACGCCCACATGGAAGAAGCTACAGGCAGCCCATAAACTGGTCGAAGTCGATCGGATGCTTGAGCAGGAAAGGCTTCGGAGCATGACCCACCGCGGGACCGATGGAGGCGGAGCCGATCGGCGGAAGCAAGGCCGCAACCTCGACTAAGACCCGAACAAAACCCGAACGCACGCAGCCAAAACCCGAACGGCACCGCAAAATTCCGAAAATTCGTGAAAGGGCTGTTTTTCCCGAGGAAAATGGCCCTTTTCTCGTTTCTTGTCGCCCATTTCTCGCCTATTTTGCCCCCAAAACCCGAACGAACGCGGGAACTAAAAGGCCCGTGGTTATTCGGGAGCCGAGCAAATGGACGAGATCAGAAAAGAGGGACCGGCCGCGCTAGTGAGCGTGGCACGTGCCGCGCACCGCACGGGGGATCGGGACCTGGAGCGGGCCGCGCGAAGGCTACTGCTCGACGATTACGGCATCCGTATCAGTTTCACCCGGGGAACCGACACCGGCACGGCAGAACAGGGGGGCAGCCGATGATAGCCCGCCCCCTCCCCGCTCGCCCTGCGCCGACCCCCGCCCCGGTGATCTCCTGGACTTCCGAGCCGTCGCTGTCGCCCGAGGCGATCCGCGCCGCGGCCCGGCTGCTACTGGCGGTGGCGCGCCAGCGACGGGAGCGGGAGCAGGCCGGCGGCGATCACCACCACCAGGAGCCCGCCGCATGACGCCCATCCCGCCGCAGGACGCGGCCGCCACCAGCACCAGCCCGATCGACGCCCGCACGGCCAGCGGCACGGCCAGCAACGGCACGGCCAGCGGCACGGCCCCGCAGACCGCCGCGGCAAAGCGAGTAGCGGAGCTACAGCGGCAGGCCGCCGAGCGATCGGCTCGCCTGGACGAGATTCGCGCCGGACTCGAAACACTCTGGACGCCCGGCGGGGTTCACGAAATTCGCGCGTTGAATGTCTGCGGACGCCGAAAGCGAGTTGACGCCGGCTGGTTCGATGATCTCGGAAAAGCGGCAGAATCCGCCTTGAAGCTGGACGAAATCGGAGCGACTGGAATCTATCTGACCGCCAACACGTGCAATCCCTCGCTCTTGGCGCGAGTGAACAACCGCATCATGGAATGGGTGGACCAGACCACGAGTGACGCGGAGATCATCGGGCGTAGGTGGCTTCCCCTCGATTTCGACCCACATCGGCTATCAGGCATTCCCGCGACGGAGGAAGAAAAACAGGCCAGCATCATGCTGGCCGAAACTGCCGAGGAACTGCTTCGGGCGCGCGGCTGGCCGTACCCTGCCATCATGGAAAGCGGTAACGGGTGCTATCGTCTCTTCAGGATCGACCTGCCTAACGACACAGAAACGACAGACCTACTCCGGCGCGTTCCGCTGGGAATTGCCAGTCTGCTAGGGACGCAAGAGCAGGAAAGCGGACCATACGCCACGCTCGACTTGACGATGTTCAACGCGGCGAGAATCATCCGTCTGCCTGGCACAATGAACCGCAAGGGCGACGATACCAGCACCCGGCCACACCGGCGCGCTGTGCTCTATCCGCCGCTGGACGAATGCCCGATTGACGTGGTGTCTCTTGACCTGCTACAGGCCGTGGCCGCGCTAGCTCCCGAGCCGGCCCGCCAACCTGCCCGGCAGACGACGGCGACCGCCGGCAGCAACGGGCACGTCCCGCCCCGGCTGGACGTGGCCCGGTGGCTGGCCGACCGGCACATAGAGCATCGGACCAAGGATCGACCGGACGGCCGCGGATACCTCGTCCCCTGTCCGTTCGGACCACACGGCGGAAGCGGCGAATCGGCGGTATGGCAGGCGGATAGCGGGCTACTGACATACGAGTGTAAGCACGCCTCGTGCGGCGGCCGGCAGTGGGCCGATTTTCGGGACGCGATCGGCAAGCCCGAGGCCCACCACTACGACCCGCCGCTGACAAAGAACGGCAGCAAGGCACGGCCGGCAACCCCGACGTATTACACCCCAGGACAACGGGTACGGTTGCGGGACCGAGGAAATATCGGCTATGTCGAAACCGACAATCAAGGTCCGACCGTGGACGTTAGGACCACCAATCCCACAGACGGCAATACCCGAGTCAAAAGCTACCCACGGGAAGAAGTGGAACCGCTGGACGGCGACGGCAGCGAGCCATCAAAGCCATTGCCCGCGATCAGGGACGCATACGAGCTTTGCCAGAACGATATACCATTGCCCGCAGAACTGGTTGTTGGGCTGTTACACCAGGCGTCAAAGCTATCCATCGGAGGAGCAAGTAAAGGATTCAAGACCTGGACCCTGGATTACCTTTGTCTGGCCGTGGCGTATGGCTTGGATTTTCTCGGGTTGCCGACCCGGCAATCGAAAGTGTTGCTTATCGACCTAGAGCTACAAGAGGCATTTTCCCGCCGGCGACTCGTCACCCTGGAACACGCACGCGGCATTCAACGAGAACCCGGACGGCTGGACGTTTGGAACCTCCGGGGGTACGCCACCAGCTACAGAGAGATTTTTCCCCGCGTTATCGAGCGTATCCGCGATGGCGGGTATGGCTTACTAACCCTCGACCCGATCTACAAGCTATACGGCAGCGATACGGATGAAAACTCCGCCCGTGACGTGGCGGCCCTAATGAATGCGATCGAGGCCCTTGCGGTTGAAACGGGTGCAGCCGTGGCGTTCGGTAGTCACTTTTCGAAGGGCAACCAGGCCGGCAAAGACGCGATCGACCGCGTTAGCGGAAGTGGTGTCTTTGCCCGCGATCCAGACAGCCTACTCAACCTGACGGCGCACGAGCAGCCCGACTGCTACACCGTCAATGTTACGCTGCGAAACTTTCCGCCGATGGAACCATTTGTCGTCAGGTGGGAGTTTCCGCTTTTTGTGAGGGACGATGGCTTGGACCCGGCGGCCCTGAAACCGGCAAAGCAGGCCAATCGCCAACAGGACATGCAAAAGGCCCGGGAGCAGCAGCTAGAGCAGGATCGAAAATTGGTCGTCAAATCCATGCTCAAATATCCGAACGGCGAAACGGCAACCGTTATCCGCACCGGAACGGGGATCAGCGGCACCCGTTTTAACCCCGCCCTGGCAAGCCTCATTGCCGACAATACCGCCGTCCTGGCAGGGCAGATTAGGAAGGAAAACGGCAAATCCTACGACGCCTATAGACTCTCGAATGGGGGGGACGAATCTTGAACGGGACACAACGGGACACAACGGGACAAGCGCAACGGGACAACTATTATCCCGATGCCAGCAGCAACAGGACAACGGACCTCTTTAGAGAGTCCGTGTCCTGTTGCTTGCATGGCCAATCGGGGAGCAAACAAAAACACGGCGAAGTTGTCCCGTTGCTCGACCACCCGCCGGAACCAGTGGAGTCTAACGCAATGACCGACGACCAGACCGACGACCTGATTCAATCCCTGGACTGCATCGGCAGTGCGATCCATGACGCAGCGACCAATGAGGCCGTGGACGGCTCTACCTCCCTGTCTGAGGCGTTGGACAGCATTGCCGAGGCCATCGGCCGGCACGCCGAGGCGCAGGCCAACCCCCCACTACGCGATTACTTCGCAGGGCAGGCCCTCATAGCCTTGCTCACCACCGGCGGCACGCCCGAGGGCAGCAGCGACCTTACTAGCGGCGAGGATGCCAGTCTGGTGCAGGACGCCCGTTGTTCCGGCTGGGGGGCACCCATACCGCACACCCAAGACGAGAACGGCCAACCAATCAGCTACGCGGAAGAGTTTGCCGACGAGGCGTACACGCTGGCGGACGCGATGATTCGGCGGAGGGCGAAAACGTGAGCACCAAGAGCACAACGCGGCCGATCAGCAAGGCCATCGCCGACTTGGAAGTGGCGGCCCTGGCAGGGCACGCGGCCGGTCAGCGGCCCGGGCAGTTTTTTCTCCGTCATTGGACGGCACTTGGCAGGGTCGCACGCGGCGGGCCAGCCGTGTATGACGCCCTGGCCGCGCGGCTCTTGCGGCTGTTGGCCAGCGGCGGCGGCGGCGACGGCGACCAAGTCGACCAGGGGCAGGGGCGGCCGCCGGCCGTGGTGGCGGTCCCCGCCGGCGACGCGGCCGAGCTTGCGGCGCTGGTAGCCGAGGCGGTTGAGAAGCAGAAGGCCGGCAAGGGGGTAGACGGATCGGGTGGGCGTGGGAAGAAAAAAAACCTTACCCAAAAAATTGGGGAAGGCTTTTCTGCTGAAGCGAATGGCCGCCACGAGCGCGAGACTGACGCCGCGCTGGCCGCCGCTCACGCCGTCACCGTGGCCGAGCTTGCGGCGCTGGCCGCCGAGGCGGCTGAGAGACAGAAGGCAGCGAGGGTGAAGGGTGGCAAGACGGCAGGCCGGGGACGGCCGAAAAATAGCTTTACTCAAAAAATTGAGGAAAGCTATTCTGCGGAAGAGAATGGCCGCAACGAGCGGACGACCGACGCCGCACTGGCCGTGATGCCCGCCGGCGACGCGGCGGAAGTTGCGGCGCTGGCGGCCGCGGCGGCTGAGAGACAGAAGGCAGCGGGGGCAGCGCAGGCGGCGCACGGCAAAGAAGGTGGAAGGGGAAATAGGAAACCCCTTACCCAAAAAATTGGGGAAGGGGTTTCTATCGAGGCCAATGACCCCAACGACCGGCGGACCGACGCCGCGCTGGCCGTGGTCCCCGCCGTCACGGCCTACTCGGCTTTCCGGCTGTCTCAGGACCAGCAGCAGATCCTCTTGGTCGTTTGGCGTCTCACAAACGAAGTCGAAGCAGACTTCCGGCAGGGCATCTACCACGAAGAATACTGTTGGGGTGGCGGCGACGACGGCAGGCCGATGATTCGTTGGCGTCCGGCAAAGTGGCAAAAAGCAGACGGTTCTTGGCCACGTTCCTACGCAGCGGCGGTATCGAGGTCACTCCGGCGGCTGGAGCATCGGGGACTGGTCGAGACCTGGAACCACGTCAACGGCGACGAGAGAAAGCGCCATACAACGTGTCTCCGGTTGACAGAGGCAGGCCGACAGGTGGCCGTAACGGTTAACAAAAAGAGACAGGCCGAAATGTTAACCGTTTCCGAAATCGGGAGCCAATCGCCATGACGACCGACACCTACGCCTACGCCCCCGCCGTCCAGCCCGCCCTCACCTGGTCCGCCTTGTGCGATCGCAATCCCAGTTTGCGGAGTTGGCAGCGGAGCGCGGCCGCAGCGGGTGCCCGTCGCCTATCCTGGTGGCTCCAATGGGCGGCCGGTTCCTCTGCCCTCCGGCGTGATGTTAGCGAGGCGGTAGGCGCATCGGCCACCACCGGCGAGTTCTGGGAGGCGCACGCCGTGGCCATGAGGCAGATCACTGAGGCGTATCAGGCCGGCGTGACGGCCGCGGCGCAGGCGCAGGAGCGAGAGACAGTAGCAGCGAGGCAGCAGGCCCGGGCGACGGCACCACCACCGCGGCCGTGGGGCAGGAGACCAGGGCCATGACGCAGCACCCACCGCAACTCGTCAGCACGGACAGCATCCAGGCCACGTCCCGCGGCGGCCTTGCCCTGCGGGATCAGTTTCTCGGCTTCCGCCTTGTTGCGGCCCGCCAGCGGGCGGAAGCCTTGCTGGACACCGCCCAAGCGCTACTCGACTCGCGCGACGACGACGTTGACGCGGAGCCGTGGAGCCTGCCCGCCGACTGGTGGAAGGGGGAAAGGCATGATCCTTGACCGACGCGGCCAACGCACCCTTCGGGATAGGGGGGTTTCCGCGGCAGCCCGCGTTTTCTCGGAACCGCATGACTCGCCGAGAGATTTTCGCACGGGTTAGGCAAACTGGCAGACGAAATTTCACGACACTGAAAACGTATGGACCCAGACCTTCTCATTGACGCGATTCTCGACCGGGACGGCGCTTCGTACCCCGGTGTGGAGTGCCCGATCGGCGTGGAGTGTTTCGCTTACCGCCGTCGTGCCGGCAAGCGGGTCTTCGAGAACAAACTGTTTCAGCGGGCCGCGGAAGAGCAGATAGGCCGAATGCCGGACCAAGGTGAGACCATCCACATGGTCGTCAGCGCGGCCTACCGGACGGTCGATCTAGTTCCCGCCTGGCTTGCCTTAAAGGCCCCCGAGCCGATCCAAGAGCTTTACATCGCCACCCTCAGTTACAACCGCGAATGCCTCGACCTGTTGTTGGAGCTATTCGACCGAAAGCAGATCAAGGCCATCAGTTTCGTCATCAGCATCTACGACAAGGCCAACGAGCCGGCCCGGTTCGCGTATGCCAAGGAGCAGCTACAGAAGCGCGGTTGCCGTATCATGGCCATGCAGAACCATTGCAAGGTTATCGCGGCGTTGTTCGTAGACGGCATGGCCTTCACGGCGGAAGGCAGCGCGAATCTTCGCAGCCACTCGACAACCGAGAACGTGTCACTGACAAACGACGCTGGCCTATTCGAGTTTCACAAGGCTTGGATGGAGCAAGCGCTTTCAATTCCCGAGAAGGAACCCACCGCGCCGGCAGCCGGCAAGCTCGTCCGTAGCGGCTTCAGTCAGCGCCGCGCCGGACTCGGGGTGTTGACGGTCAGCAGGGACAAGGCCGCCCGTCAAAGAATCCTCGCTTGGAAGCTGAGCAGCTTCGAGGACGAGGCGCAGACCGCGGCCTATGCCGACGCACTGGCCGGACTCATTGCGAAGGCCATCCCCGTTAGGCCAGCGGGAACGGTTCTTACCATCCCGCCGCAGGGCGCAAGCTGGCCTGGAACGTACTACGCCCGCCTATTGGCCCGCCGGGTTGCGAATCGGCTAGGAATGCCTTTGGCGGAGATCATCGCGCGGACCGACGAAAAGCACCATCACGGCCGCCGGGCGTCGCTGGACCAGGAAGCGTATGTTTCCACAATGAGCGTACCCGCCGCTATCGTGATCGACGATTTGGTAACTTCGGGCCACACGATGAAACTTTCCCTCGACGCGCTACGGGCGGCAGAGATACCGGCCTGGGGCTTTGGCTTGAACGGGAGTTGAAACGTATGCCGCAGACACCACCCACCACCGACCCCGCGACCCTCGACACGCTGGTTCTCTTGATTGTCTCACTGGCCGACCGCGCGAAGGTGGCCGAGGCGGCAATCGAAAAACTCGGCATCGGGCCGAGCGAGGTACACGTGGCGATCAGCGAGGCATACGAGCGCATCCGCCAGGCGGCAAGGTGGGCCAATGACGAGGCGCTGGGCGAATCAATCACGCGACTGAACGACTTGTACGAGCGAGCCCTGCGGGTTCAAGACGTGAAGAGCGCCCTTGCCGCACAGAAGGAACTGAACAAGCTGCGAAACACCTACGCCACGGCCCGGCGCCGGCCGCAGAATCCAGCAACGGAGCCCGCCCGATGAAACCAGGACCACGACCCACCCCTACCGCCATTCTGACGTTGACAAACTCGTGGCGAGCGAAGCAACGCAAGCGCGAGCCGCAGCCCCCCAAGACGCGGCCGACCTGTCCGAGCACGCTTTGCTCGGTCGCAAAGCGGAAGTTTCGAGAGACCGTCAAACACCTGGAGAGTATGCAGGTGTTGACCAAGGTGGACGGCGACGCCATCGCGCTCTACAGCGACCTATGGGTGTGGTTGCGGGACTGCCGGCAGTTTATCGCAAAGCACGGCGAATCGTTCCCGATCTACGACGGCGACGGGAATTTGACCGGCTACCGCGAGTATCCCCAAGCCTCGCTTGCGCTGAAGCTGGCCGCACAGGTGGCCAGGCTCGAAGGCGAACTTGGTCTCACGCCAGCGGGCCGAACCGACTTGCGCGTCAACCCCGTGGACACGCCCCAGGTATCGAGCCGAAGGCGATCGGAGGCAGGTTGAATGGCACCCCAGAAACGGAAACGACGCCCGATCGGCCGACAGTTGCTCGTGGCGCTCACGCGCGACATGGGCCTTGACTCGCGGGTTGTGACCGAGGCCGAGCTTGACGAGTGGACCGCGAAGTTGAAGGCCGAGCCGACGCGGTATCGGCAAGGCCGGCTGGTCATGGAACGTTTTCTTCCGTGGCTTTGCGACCGAATGGAACGATCGACGGGGCGAATGCGGATCGGCCTTGCAGCACGGGACCCGAGCGAGAATTGAGACGACCATGAAACGCATGAACGGCGGAGAGATGGTACGCGACGCGGTAGTCCTCATCGGAGCCGGCAGCCTGATTTATGGCACATGGCTTGTGTGGCGTCCGCTGGGATTCATGCTGGTCGGAATCACGCTGATGGCGTTCGCCATCTTGTGGGAGATCGACCGGCAGCGGAAGCCCGGGCGAGACACAGAGCAGACGCGGCACCACCCGCGAGACCTTGACTAACGCCGGATTCTCCGGCAGCCGCACGGCCCGGCATCGGCCGATGAAAGGAACGACGCGAATGACAAACACCTACCAGCCTACCCGACTCACCGGACTGGGCGACGGTCCGAACGACCCGCAGCAACTCATGGTGAACGAATCGACCGGCGCTTTGCTTTGCGACATCGGCAGCGGCGAAATCACGGCCCCGGATACCATCACGCTTCAGGGGACGGTGGCGACCGAGCCCGCCACGTCGATCAAGGCCACGTCGGTCTTAACGCCCGCGGCGAGTTCGGAAACGGTCACCGCTCTTGGTCTGACGGTCGTTTCCACGGTCAGCAAGATCTTGATATGGGCAAGCGCCGCCGGCGTGACCATGAACTACAACGCGGCGGCCATCAGCGGCAGCATCCCCGTACCGACAACGCCCCTTGCCTTGGATTGCAACGCAGCCGACTTGGCGCTCCTGCAACTTCTTGGCAACGCCACGATCACGGTCAACGTCATTCAAATGGGATAACCAAAACACCGCCGGATTCCCCGGCACCGCGCCGCCCGGACGGCGGCACAATTCGAGAGGAGATTTACCTTGAACGAAAGTGAAACCATCGCCGCCCCCGTCCGTGTCCTTTATCCGGGTGACTGTGACGAGCGCGACGGCAACCGCGAAATTCGCGGCGTTGCCCCCGCCAAGAGCATCCTTTCAAGGATCATCGGCAAGACGATTTGGCCTGGGCTCGAACCCGCGAAGCCGGTCCCGCCCCCGCCCCCGGTCCCGCCGCAGGAGGAACTTGCGCGGCTCGAAGCGCAACTCCCATTCCTCCGCGCACAACTCGACACCGCGCGGCGAATCCCGGAAGCCGATCCCACCAGGGTCTACTCGACCTCTCCCGCCGCGGTTGCCGCCACCTCCAGACGCTACCGCGATCTACTCTCCGGCGGCACCGACCTTGCGGCAATGCCGTTGACGGATTTGTGTCTGCTTCGCGACACGCTGCACACGGTTTACAACGACGGTTTTTTGGATCTTTGCGAGGGCCGCATTTTCCAGTTGCGTCAGCAGCTTCGCACGACCAACCCGCCGAAGGCCGAGCACAAGCGGTTGATTAAGGCCGCCGAAAACGCCCTTCGGAATTTCGGCGAAGCGTACCGCGCCTGCGCACCTACGAGCGAAGCGGGCACATCGGCCAGGCCCACCAGTTCCATTCCACGAGGCCGGATTCCGGTTTCAATTTTTTGCAGTTCAGCGCGACGGAGTTGGGGCGGCTGGCCGAATTCGCGCAGGCGTTGCCCGATCCCAAGTGATCTTCAGTTACCCCGAGCCCGGCGGCGCACGGCCGCCGGGTTCCACCACCATCATCTATCGAAAGGACAGAACATCATGCCGACAGCACTTTGCACCCCGGGCACGTGGTACGCAGGCTTCAGCGGTGACGCCCCCGCCATTGATCCGCGAACCGGCAACCGCATCTACGGTCGCACTTTCCAGGAGGCGCAGCAGAACGCCCGCGCCGCCCAGAACGGCGGAAGCATCGGGCCGCAGCCCTCGTGGGCGGGGCCGCCCAGCCGAGAGGCAGCCCCGGCCAGGTTGAGCCCGACCCGCCGGCCCGCAGCGACGGCAACCCCGGACGCAGAGCAGTTTCCGGCTTTCGACGGTCTGCTTTCGGGCATCATCGTCAACGAGGTGTTCACTTCGCGGTTCGGCCCCACGCTCTTGGAATGCAGCGGCCTTTGCACCGGCGACTTCGAGGGCGTCCCGATTGTGGGGACTGCCGTGAAACTCGGGGACGGTTATGCCGAATTGCAGGTCCGCGGCAACCGACTCCGGCTTCTTGTGTGCCATCCCGACGTTCGCCCCGATTCCCTCGACCAAGCCCGCGAAACGAGCTTTGAGGCGGACTGGCACGGCAGCGAGCCGGACGAGTGGCGAGTGATCGACGGCCAGCGCGTTGCGGTCTTCAACCAGGGCGGTTGGGGTCTGACCGCTATTGACATGGTAGGGCGCGAAGTCGGCAGCCGTGACTTTTGCCTCGTCAGGTGAAGGGTGGACAGCCCGGGCGCGTCGAGCAAAAACAGCGACGCGCCCGGGCGGGTGGGGGAAACTATGAGCACAACGCTAAGCGAGCCGAAATACGTCGGCCACGTTTCTGATGGCTGGTTCTTGGATTCCCAGGGGCGACTCCACTACCGCGCCCCCAACGTCGACGTGACTCGCGGCCGACTTCACGCGCTGTTGGGCGACCTGCCCGACGACGGTCCCGCGGGACCGCTCATCCGACTCGTTGCGATCGACGGGGTAGCCCCTAGCCTGATGCGTGCCGCGGCGATTGAGCGGGAACTGAGCAAGGCACCGCCAAGGGTGCTCGCTGTTTTCCGTAGCCGTGGCGGCACGATCGACATCGTTCCCGGCGAGGATGCCAGCCGACATCCGCAGTGCGGACAACGACCGCCCCCCGGCAAGATTGTAAGAGGCTGGTGCTCGCGCGGTGAAGCCCAACCCCTGATCGTTGTGGCGGTCGCGGGGGATCCCCGGGCGGTCTTGCACGAGCTAGGCCATTGGCACGACCGGTCCGACCGCTTCTCTGGTCTTTCGGAATGGCAGCGCATCGTCGCGGCCGACCGCAGCGCGGCACACGACTGGAGTTTCATGGTGGATACGAGTTCCTTTTTCGACGACGGCCACAACGGGAAACGCTCCCCGCGCGAAGCCTACGCGGAGGCGTTCGCAATGTTCTTCTCCGGTCCCGAGACACGGCGACGGTTGACGCGGGCCATGCGGGAATTTATCGCCAAAACGGCCGACCGCTTGTAGCGATCGGCTGCCCGCCGCGCCGTCCCCGGCTTGCGCCGTCGGGTGTCGGCACGGCGTTTTTCAGACCAGGGGAAGTCCACGAGGACGGCCACGGTGGCGAGGGAGGGCGGTTGGACGTGTCGATAGTCGAGTTGGCGATCGACGCAGCGGGGCACGTCGGCGACGTTGCACGGCACCAACGCCCCACGGTAGCCCAGGCCGTGCGCCAGCGGTGGACGCAGGCCGCGCTGGGGGCCTTGCTGGGCGTGGCACAACCAACCGTAGCTTCTTGGCTTCCGGTCAACGGGGGGGATAATGCTAGGATTATCAGCGCTGATAATCCTAGCAAATCCGCCCCCGATGGGGAAACCCTTGACGGCGACGGCGGCGAACAGGAGTTGGAGCCGACGCCGCTGGAAGAGGCGGTCGCCCAGGCGGAAAGTCGGACAAGCGGCAGCGCTGCTTCACTCGATACGGAGGCAATCAGCATGACCGAGACGACGTTGACCAGCCCCAAGCTTCAGACGTACACCGTCACTGCCGACGTGCTGCTCACCTTGGAGACCGAGGCCGGCAGCCCGGCGGAGGCCCTGGAGCACTACCAGGCCTTTCGTCGGGAGCACCTGGAGCTACACGGCCGCGGGGGCGTCACGGTGTTGTTGCCGGCAGACTTGCCCGCCGTGGTGACGACCGAAAGGTGGCGCTGCAGGTCAAGGCCGTGGGGGCGAACCCAGGGCGGAAGCCGAGCCGGTTCAACCCAGACAGCCAGCTACGCCCATGACGTGCTAGCAATGCTTGCAATCGGTCCGGCAACCGCTAAAATGAACGGAGCCGGCCCGGTTACGACCCGGAACGGCTCCTTCCACAACGCAACCTGAAAGGGAGGTTTGCATCATGGCTGCACGTCATTCTACCATCGGCACCTCTGCCGGTCCAATCCCGGTGGTCGCCTACGTCCGCATGTCGAGCGACAAGCAAGAGGCCAGCCCCGAGCAACAGCGGAAGGCGATCAGGGATGGGACCGCCAAGCAGAACCGCCTGATCCTCCGGGAATACCTCGATTCGGCCATCAGCGGCGACAAGACGGAGAAGCGGGCCGAGTTTCAACGCATGATCCAGGATGCCACCTCCCGCGGCGACTTCAAGGAGGTTTGGGTTTGGGATCAAGACAGATTCGGAAGGTTCGATTCCCTTGAAGCGGGCTACTGGATATGGCCCCTGCGCAATGCCGGGGTGTCGTTGGTCACAATCGCCCAAGGTCCGATCGACTGGAACGACTTCGCGGGGCGGATGATCTACTCGATTCAACAGGAGGCGAAACACGCCTACCTACGCGACCTCTCCCGCAACGTCACCCGCGGCATGATCGACGCGGCCAAGCAGGGCAAGATTCTCCAGCCGTGTTACGGCTACCTGCGCGGCGACGGCACCTACATCCCCGATCCTCAGACGGCGCCGGTGGTGGTCCGCATCTTCGAGTTGTACGTCAACGAGAATCGCAGCCTTCGGGGTATCGCTTCCCTGTTGGCCAGCGAGGGCATCCCTTCACCGTCCGGCGGCACGTGGGCCGCAAATAGCGTGTCCGAACTGCTTACCCGTCGAAAGTACACGGGGGCCTACGTCTGGGGCCGGACTCAGGCCGGGAGCTACCACGCGGCCACGGTGGGCGGCATCGTGAAGCGCACCAAGGGCCAGCGGCGCGAGCGCTGCCAGGGCATCATCATCCCCGACCACCACGAGGCACTGGTCAACGTCCTCACCTTCGAGGCGGCACAAGCCAAGCTGGCCAGCAACCGCGAGCGTACCTCCCCGTTCTCGTTATCGTCGCCCTATCAGTTGACGGGGCTTCTCTGGTGTGCGGACTGCCACGGTCGCATGAACGGCGCCGTCGGTCACTACATCTGCAACAACTACGTGAGACGCGGCCTGGCATCCTGCCATCGCAACCGCGTGAAGGAAGCCGGTTTCGTCCCTGCCATCGTCGACGTCCTCCAGCGAAAGCTACTCGCCCCCGAGGCCCTCGACTCCCTCAAAGCCGAGATGCGGCGGCAGGTGGCATCGGAGCACACGCCCGTTGACGCCGGGGAGCCCGATCGACTCCGCCGGCAGATCGCAGCCCTGGACCGCCGGATTGACCAGGGGGCGGATCGCTGCCTCGGGGCACCGGCCAGCCTTGCCGTCACCCTTTACGCCAAGCTGGAGACCTTGCAGACGGAGCGAAGCGACCTGCAATCCCGCCTGACCGCCCTGGAGGCCCGTACAGAGGCCAGCGACGGGGACGGCCAACAGATAGACCGGGCGATAGAAGGGCTCTGGACGTTGCGTGAGGCGTTCACAGAGGCACCCGTGGAGAACCAGGGCGAGTTGTTGCGCGCCGTCGTTTCACGGGTGGACTGCTTCTTTGACCACCAGGACCACGGGAAGTTGAATCGCTCCACGTTTGCCAAGGCGGAGATCACTCTTGTCGTTTCTGTACCTACTGTCTTGTCCGGTGGTGCCCAGACGCCCGTTTTGCGAGTTTGAGTAGAGACCCCACGTTTCACGCCGGCAAGCGGCGAGATGGCGCCTTCGGCCCGACGCAAATTGACGCCCTGTCTACTCCCGAGCGACCTGAATTGGCGCCCTGTGCCCACTGGAGCGGCGCAAATTGGCGTCCTGTCCGCCTTCGAGCGGCGCAAACTGAAGCGATGGCGTCCAAGGAGTCGCGGTTTCCGGGTCGCCGGTGCGTCTGGAGCGACGTTTTCCGGCCAACTTGGCGCAGGGTCCGTTTGCGGCGATGCGCTTCCAGCGACGTTTCCCCGGAAGGCGGGCGCTCCCGGCGTTCAAGCGGCAAGCGGTACGTGCGGAATGATGCTCGACGCGGCCAGCAACGACGCTCGATGCGACGCACAAGCCAGCTAACGGTTCACAGGCCGCCAAAGTCGCCTTTCGCTCCGCGAAAGCAGCGCTACTTTCGCGGAGCGAAAGGCGACTCTACGGGCCAAACTCTGGGCGGGCCGAGCACGGCCCGGGAACGCTTACGCAAGCCAGCGAAGCGCAACGCTTTGCCTTCTTTGTCCTGCGGGCCGGGCCTTGACGCGCTGCCGGCCCGCCGGCTCTCTACGGCGGCGTCTAAGCCCCGTTTCCGCTCGCCACGCGGCGCCGGATCGAGCCTCTTCGCGCTATCCGCCTGAGGACCGGCCCTTTTCGAGAGATTCCCGCCTGCTTTTCCCCCGCTGATTGACGGGACCAGCTCGCCAAGCCATACTGGCCTCGGCTATTTCGGTCCGACAAACAGCCGAAGCCGCCGGGAGTATTTCCACTGCCATGTCTTCACGATCCCGTCTTTCCAAAACAAAGACTGCCGTCCCCCTCAGAGCGTCTCGCCCCCCAAAATTTTCGGGAGAATTAAGTCGTGCGTCCCCGGAATTCCCCCCGCCGCCCCCTGGTGGCACTTGCTTCTGTCCCGTCGTGAACGCGCCCTAGAGCGCCGTGGGAACCAGAAACAGACGCGCCCGGAGTTCCCGTCCTGACCAAATGAGTGATACCGAACTTGGAGAACGGCATGAAAAGCTCTAAATCGCGCTCGTGCGCGAGTTGTCGAGTGTTGCGCGTTTGCGCAGCCGCCATCGTTTTCCAGTCGCTGTGCGGCGCTTGCGATTTCCGCGCCCTTACAGCGTCGGCGGCGGATCAATCTGTGGAAGACCGCTTTCTGAAGGAGGCGCCGACGAAATGGCTGGAGTACCGTCAAATCGTGGCACGTCATACGGAGGGGCGTGCGAAGAGCTCGTGGGAGTTCACCAGCGGTCGGAAGTATGTCGGGGACGCTTCTTTTGCCCTGAACATCGAGGGAAAGGCTGCACGGGTGAAATTTGTGCGATTCGAGAAGGGTCAAGCCAAAACGGTCGAGGCGCTTAACCCCGAATACCGATTTCGCCTGGCGCCGGGGAACGGGGGCCAATGGATCATCCAACAGATACGCACGGGTGCGCGGACAATTCCGGCCGATTTGATCGGCCGGCATTTCAAGTTCCCACTGCGGGGCGAGGAGGGAACGTTTGCGGACGCGATCGGTTGCGCCTGCCTCGGGCAGACGTTTAACGCGGAGTGGTTTCCGCGCCTGCTCGATTCTTCCGATTTTCGCGTGGTCCGCGCAACGGACGTGAAGGGGGAGCGTGGATTGGTCAAGGTCGAGTTCAAGTTCCAGCCCGCGGGGCCGACCGGTGGTGGCCCCGATCTGCGGAGCGGCACGATCGTGTTGGACGCCAAACGATACTGGCTCGTCCGCGAGGTCGACGCCCAGGCCGCTTTTATGGCGGGGTCGGAGAAGCGGGGTCTGGTGCCGCTGAAAGGAACGCTGACCATCAGGAACAAGATCGTCGACGGGAAGATGCCGGTGCCCTACGTGTCGCACCAGGTGATCACCACCGCGGGCGCGGAAGATGCCGAGGGAAAGCCAACGCCCTGGAAGACCATTCTTGTGACGGACGTGGAAATGCACGACGCGCCCAAAATCGACTCTCGGCAATTCAGGCTGTCGGCCTACGGACTACCCGAGCCGGCCGCGAAATAGTACGTTGACTCTTTTCAATGTGGGAGGTTCTTATGCGAACGCACCTTGCTACCTTTGGAACCCGTATGCTGGTGGCGGCGTTGGCGCTGGTCGTCGGCACCCTTCTCGCGCACTGGATGATTTCGTCTCCGGCGTGGGGTCAGGAGGGGGGCGCCGATCCCGTGCCCAATGACGAGACGCCGCAGTGTTCCGACGGATTCTGAGGCTTCCCTCGCGGTCGGTGAAGTGGCCGTAACGATCGCTGATCCGACGACGGGCCACGACTGCGATTCGGCCAGCGTGCCGTGCTGGCCTTCGAGAATGGCACGCTCGGGCAGCAACATGCCGCGGACCTTGAGGCTGTCCAGGTAGCGGAGCCGATCGACAAAGCCCTGCTGCTGGCCGCCGGCGCTGCCTTGAACCTCCAGACGCCAGGCGGTCTGGTTGGGGTCCTGACCAGGGGCCAGTTCGCTGGGCACGTCGCCAATGGCCACGCCCGAGGCGGCCTCCAGCTTGTCGAGAATCCGCTGCGCCAGGTAGACGTTGTCCAACTTCGCCCCGTTCTGGTCGATCCCCTGGCCGAAGCTGGGATAGTGCAACAGCAGGTAGGCCCCGGCAATCTTGCGGTCGTAGCGGGCGGCCACCTCCGGCGGACCAGCACGGGCAAGCCGCGGCAGGCGGTGGTGCGTAACGCATTGGCTGCTAAGATGTTACGGAAGTTCACGGGACACTCGGGTCGGAACCATTTTTTGCGAAAACCGCTGTTTCCCTGTCTTTCTTCCCCGCTCCGCAAGACGCAGGCCCTCGCAGGGAGCGTGAGCAGCATTGCGGATCGTAGGGTTTCTGCTTCCGCTTAATTCGCATCACGGCTCCGCCCCGCCGCCAGCAAGTTGACCCTGCTTGCGCCGGCCGGTAGATTACCAAAGGGAACTGTCCGGCGTCCCCTCACCCCGTCCCTCTCCCGGAGGGAGAGGGGGAGCCAACGAGCACCAGCGAGATCGAGTCTGTCGGATGGGTCTGACTTACTTCAAACGCTATCGGATGGAGATCGAATTGGTCGATCGCCACGCGTTTCACCCCGCCCTGCCGGCGGGCTACTGGCTGGTTCCCTGGGAACCGACCCTTTTGGAGAGGCATGGCGAGGTCAAGTTCCTTAGCTTCCGCGACGAGATCGACGCGAACGTCTTTCCCTGCTTCGGCGAGTTGTCCGGCTGCCAGCGGCTGATGCAGGAGATCTCGCGCAAAGAGGGGTTTCTGCCCGAGGCGACCTGGCTGGCCGTCCACGCCAATGGCTCGCAGCAGGCGGAGGCTTGCGGCACGATCCAGGGAATCCGCGACCGCTTTGGACTGGGGGCCATCCAGAACGTGGGCATCACGCCGCCGCATCGCGGGCGCGGACTGGGTAGTTGTCTGTTGCTGGAGGCCCTGGCCGGCTTCCGCCAAGCAGGTCTGACCCGAGTTTACCTGGAAGTGACGGCCGACAACGAGGGAGCGATCCGCCTCTATCGCCGGCTCGGCTTTGCGACCGTGAGGACCGTGTTCAAGGCGGTCGAGGTAGCGTATTCGTAGCGTAGGGTGGGACAAGGCCGCCGTGGCGGCCGCCGGCCCACCATGAGCCGGCGGAATTGGTGGGCCGGCGCTCGCTCGCGCGAGCTTGTCCCACCCTACTCGTCGTCAACGAATCGAGGACGTTGTGAGCGAAGCGATCTACAAGCATGCCTTTCCCAACGGACTGGTGCTCTTGGCCGAGCCCATGAGCTGGCTGGAGTCGGTGGCCTTCACGTTCTCGGTGCCGGCCGGGTCGGTGGACGATCCGGCGTCGCGGTGCGGGCTGGCCAGTTTCACCTGCGAGATGGTGATGCGCGGCGCCGGCGAGCGCGACAACCATCACCTGATCCAGGACCTCGACAGCCTGGGCGTGGAGCGGGGCGAGTCGGTCTCCGACGCCCACACGCGATTCAGCGGGGCCACCGTTGCGGCCAACCTGCCGGGGGCCGTCTCCCTGTACGCCGACATTCTCCGCCGCCCACACCTCCCCGCCGAGCAATTGGAAGCAGCCCGGCAGGTGCTCATCCAGGAGCTCCGCGCGGTGGAAGACGAGCCCTCGCAAAAAGTGATGATCGAGCTTCGCCGGCGCCACTTCCCCGAGCCCTGGGGCCGGCCGTCGCAGGGCGAGATGGAGAACGTGGAAGCGATGTCGCTGGACGATATCCGCGGCTATTTCGCCCGCTTCTATCGTCCCAACGGCGCGATCGTCGGCGTGGCCGGCCGCTTCGATTGGGAGGCGCTCCAGGACCTCGTGGGCCGGCTCCTGGGCGATTGGCAGCCCCAGCCTGCCGCCGAGCCGGTCGAGGGCCCGCCGGGAAGGAAATACGACCACCTGCCCTTCGATTCCAATCAGACGCAGATCGGCATCGCCTACCCCGCCGTTCCCTACCGCCATCCGGACTACTACCGGGCCTGGGGCGGGGTGGGCGTGCTCAGCGGCGGCATGAGCTCTCGGCTGTTCACCGAAGTGCGGGAGAAGCGCGGCCTCTGTTACAGCGTTTATGCCAGCTACCATACCCTGCTGGACCGCGGCGCCGTCTTCTGCTACGCCGGCACCACCGCCCAGCGGGCCCAGGAGACCCTGGACGTGATGCTCCGCGAGCTGGCGCGGTTGGCCAAGGGGGTCGAGCCGCACGAGCTGGCGCGGCTCAAGGCCCGCATCAAAAGCGCGTTGATCATGCAGCAGGAATCGAGCTCCGCCCGCAGCTCCTCCATCGCCCGCGACTGGTACTACCTGGGCTGTGTGCGGACGTTGGAGGAGATCAACCGCCGGGTCGACGAGCTGACCTGCCAGAGCATCAACCAGTACCTGGAGGAGCATCCGCCGGCGGACTTCACGGTGGTGACCCTCGGTCCCCGCGAGTTGGAGGTGCCCGTTGGAATTTCGTAGCGAGACCTTGGAGAACGGACTGGAGATCGTCGCCGAGTGCAACGGCGAGGCCTACTCGACCGCGCTGGGATTCTTCGTCAAGACCGGCGCCCGGGACGAGACCGACGAGATCGCCGGGGTGAGCCACTTCCTCGAGCACATGGTTTTCAAGGGCACCCCGAGCCGCTCGGCCGACGACGTGAACCGCGAGTTCGACGAGATGGGGGCGCACTACAACGCCTTCACCAACGAGGAGAACACGGTCTTCTACGCGGCCGTCCTGCCCGAGTATCAAGAGGCGTCGGTGGCACTGCTGGCCGACATCCTCCGCCCCTCGCTGCGCGAGGCCGACTTCAACACCGAGAAGCAGGTGATCCTCGAAGAGATTCTCATGAACGAGGACCAGCCGCCCTTCGGCGCCGACGAGAAGTGCCGGGCCTTGCACTACGGCAACCACCCCCTGGGCCGCAGCGTGCTGGGCACCGCAGCCAGCATCACCGCGCTGCCGGTGGACGCTATGCGGAGTTACTTCCAGCGCCGCTACAGCCCGGGCAACATCGTGCTGGCCGGCGCGGGCCGGATCGACTTCGGCCAACTGGTCGCTGCCGCCCGGCGCTACTGCGGCGGCTGGAAACTGCTGGAGACCGGCCGACTGTTGCCTCCCCCCGAGTCGCACGAGGCCTTCCGGGTGATCCACAAGGAGTCGGCTACGCAGCAATACGCCGTGCAGCTCACCGGCGGCCCGAACGCCGAAGACCTCGACCGCTACCCGGCCAAGCTCCTGGCCACCGTGCTGGGCGACGACACGGGCAGCCGCCTCTATTGGGAGCTGGTCGATTCCGGGCTGGCCGAGCAGGTGAGCCTTTATCACCACGAATACGAAGGGGCCGGCCTCTTCCTGACCTATTTGAGCTGCGATCCCGAGCGAGCCGCGGAGAATCTCCAGCGGATCGCCGACGTCTATCGCCATGCCCAGGAGTGCGGCATCACCGCCGACGAGCTGGCCCAGGCCAAGAGCAAGGTCGCCTCCCGCGTCGTCCTCTCCGGTGAGCGGCCCCGCGGCCGCCTCTTCGCCCTGGGCGGCGACTGGGTCCAGCGCCGCCAGTACCGCTCCGTCCGCGACGATCTGGAGGCCGTCCGGGCAATCACCATCGAGCAGGTACTCTCCGTGCTCCAGCGTTATCCGCTCACCCATGGCACGACGGTGACCATCGGTCCGTTGGACGAGGTGCGGGCGCCGGAGTGAGGCAATATGGCCAGCGTGTTGCCGCCCCCGCCGGACGTGCCCCGGCGGAGCGGAGGATTGAGCACTACCGGCCGCGTGCGAGCGTGTTGCCGCCCCCGCCGGGCTTGCCTCGGCGGAGCGAAGGATTGAGCACTACCGGCCGCGTCCCAGCGTCCTGCCGCCCCCGCCGGGCTTGCCCCGGCGGAGCGAAGGATTGAGCACTACCGGCCGCGTCCCAGCGTCCTGCCGCCCCCGCCGGGCTTGCCCCGGCGGAGCGAAGGATTGAGCACTACCCAAGGTTGTCGCCATGCCGGTACTTTCCCCCATTTACACTCTGGATAACTGCCAACCTGCCTATCAACTCAATTGGAGTCTTTCCGTCTTCTGGCATCAACCGCCCTCTGCCGCAGAGTGGCTCGATGCTTTGCAGGCAGCCACCGAGCCTGACGGCGTGCGCGTGCTGGAGCATCGTTTTGTCGACGAGAGGATGAGCCAGCTCCTCGTGAGTACGAAACCTGCGGTCTCGCCGCACGCCTTGGTTCGTTCGGTCAAGGGCAGACTTCAGTACCAAGTTCGTGGCGAACGTCCCAAAGCCTTTCAGAGGAATTATTGCCTGCGGAGCGTCGGGTCGGTAACGCGCGAGGCGGTGGAGAACTACGTTCGCGCCCAGGCAGGGCACCACTCCATGGCCGATCCCCGAGTGCAGGCAGTGTTCGAGCGGAACCAGCTCTGCAACCCGCACGTGGATTTGTCACTTCCGCGCGAGGGGGATCACGCGATCTATTGGTACAACTTGCACATGGTGCTGGTTCACACAGAGCGTTTTCGGGAAGTGTGTGAAGAGCGGATTGCGGCCAGAAGAGCAATGATCGTCGGCGTGTGCGAGAAGCAGCGATATCTTCTTTCGCGTGGCGGCATTGTGTCGGATCACGTTCACCTCACGCTGGGGGGTGTGCCAAACCAGTCGCCTGGCGAGATTGCCGTTCGGTTCATGAACAATTTGGCCTATCGAGAGGAGATGAAACGGGTGTTCGAGTTCGGGTATTATGTGGGGACGTTTGGCGAGTATGATCTCGGGGCCATTCCGAGAGCGTAGTGTCGAATCCTCCGCTCCGCTGGGGCAAGCCCAGCGGGGGCGTTTACAGTTTGAAGAGGACAGAAAAGGAGTTTCCTAATGACTGCCAAATTGCCCGACGAGCTGCGAACGGCTGTCAGTGCCCACCCTGGCGAGCCGCTGGAATTGATTGACGAACAGACCCATGTGGCCTACGTGCTCGTGTCCGCCGACGAGTTCCAGCGGTTGAAGACTGCCGCTGAAGACGAGTTGGGCGATACCTATGCTGCCCAGGCTGAATCGGCCATGCAAGCCGGTTGGGATGATCCTCGGATGGACGGGTACAACGATTACGATGCACACGGGAATTAAGCTATGTATCCCGGGAGTTGACCAAAAGACTCCCAACCCGTTTATCCGTGCGGACTGCTCGTAGAGCGAGCCCAGCCCTCGTTTCCGCTCCGCGTCGAAACGCGGCCGGCTGCTTGTTTTCTTGTCTGCCCCGGCAGATCCCCCAGAAAACAGGGGGTATAATTGACTTGAGCGATCGTGAACAAAACGTGAACAAAATCACGCAAATCCTTGACAGGGGGCTGTTCTAAGTGTAAAAAGGAATAACATGCATTTTGGATGAGCACCCGCGCTTCGGTCCCGAGACTGGCGGCGAGGTCGGCCGCGGCGTGGGGGCAGCCCCGGTTTCACGCCGCGAAATCCACAGTCCCCACCTGTGGTGGCCATCTCTCGGGCGGTCACAACCTGTTAGTGGTGGTCTGTCTGCCCAGCCACCCTACTTTGTTTGGCTCTATCGCTGTTCCCACTGGACCGAGGTAGCCCTCGATGCACGTCCTGGTCTGTATCAAGATGGTTCCCGACACGACGCAGGTCAAGATTGACCCCGTCACTAACACGCTGGTCCGCAAGGATGTACCGTTCATCACCAATCCGTTCGACACGCATGCGGTCGAAGCGGCGCTGCGGGTGAAGGACAAATACGGGGGGCATGTGACGGTCATTTCGATGGGCCCGCCGACGGCGGAAGCCGTCTTGCGCAGGGCGATCGCTTTGGGGGCCGATAGTGCGGTGTTGTTGAGCGATCGCGCCTTTGGAGGCGCCGACACGCTGGCCACCAGCAAGGTCCTGGCCGAAGCCATCAAGGCCATCGATCAGCAGGAAACCGTGGACCTGATCATCTGCGGGCAGCAGACGATCGACGGCGACACGGCGCAAGTGGGACCGGGGATTGCGTGCCGATTGGGGGCCTCGCAGTTGACCCTGGTGGACGAGATCTCGAAGATCGACCTGGAGGCCCGGGTCCTTCGGGTACGTCGCCGGTTGGAGAAGCACCACGAGATCGTGGAAGCCAGCCTGCCGGCACTGCTCACGGTGGTCCGGGAAATCAACGTTCCCCGCTATCCGACGGTTCCGGGAAGGCTGGCCGCGGCCGACGCGACCCTGCCGGTCTGGACCAACGATGTATTGAAGCTCGACGCCGGCAAGATCGGATTGCGGGGTTCTCCCACCCAGGTGAAGAAGATCTTTGCCCCTCAGCGAGCCAAAGGCGAGGTCGTTCAGGGAGAAGGAGAGTTCCAGGAACCGGCGGTGGCGTGCCTGCTGGAGAGGCTCGTCAGTTGGGACATCGTGCGGTCCTCTAACGGAAGTTGATGCCAAGGTCGCCCATGAAAGACAGCGAAGGTAAGAAAGAAGAAGCCGCGAGGCAAGGCACGGCTGATCGTAGGCCGCTGCATCGCTTGCGGCGATCGCTGCGTGGTGGCGTGCCCGCCGAAATCCATGGCGCTGAACGACAAGGGTGAGCCGATCATCGATGAGGCAGCCTGCATCGGCTGTGCCAAGTGCGTGAAGATTTGTCCGGCGGGGGCCTTGGAGATGAAGTTCCCCGAGGGCCAGCCGAGCGAGGGCGAAGAGGCGGGCATGGTCGCGGAGATGGAAACGGCTGCGGAGATGGAAACGGCCGCGGCGATGGAATCGCCGTCCGCCGCCCCGGCCGCCCCGGCTGCCGGGGACCACGCTTCGGCGGTCTGGGTCTTCGTGGAGCAGGACCAGGGCCAAGCCCATCCGGTATCGTGGGAGCTTTTGGGCGTAGGCCGGACGCTGGCCAATGACTTGAGCGTCGAGTTGTGCGCATTCGTGCTGGGGGCCGGCGTTGCTCCCCTGGCCGAGCAGGCTTTTGGGTACGGCGCCGACAAGGTTTACGTGGTCGACGATCCCGTGTTGGCCCGCTACCGGACCGGGCCCTATCTGCACGCCACGGTGGACCTGATTCGCAAACACCGGCCGGAAGTCGTGCTGATCGGGGCGACCGGCATGGGACGCGACCTGGCGGGGGCCGTGGCCACGAAGCTCGAAGCCGGGCTGACAGCCGATTGCACGGGACTATCCATCGACCGCCAGCGGAGGCTGTTGGAGCAGACGCGTCCGGCCTTCGGCGGCAATATCATGGCCACGATCCTCACGGAAAGGGCCCGACCGCAGATGGCTTCCGTGCGACCCTACGTGATGCCCCGTCCCGCCTTTCAGGCCGGCCGGACCGGCCAGATCGTCTCGGAGCCGTTGACGCTTGCGGAAGACCAGATCAGCACGAAGATCCTGGAAATCATCCCCTTGGCCAGCGAGGGCGTGGTCGATATCGCCGCCGCCGACATCATCGTCAGCGGCGGCCGGGGCATGGTGTCGGCGGGGAATCTGCACCTCTTGGAGGACCTGGCGCGCGTGCTGGGCGGCGTGGTGGGCGCGTCGCGCGGCGCCGTGGCCGCAGGCTGGATGCCGCACGGGCGGCAGGTGGGCCAGACCGGCAAGACCGTCAAGCCCCGGCTTTACGTCGCCTGCGGCATTTCCGGCGCCATCCAGCACCTGGTGGGCATGCAAGACTCGGAACACATCATCGCCATCAACAAGGACCCCTCCGCCCCGATCTTCGAGGTGGCGCACCTGGGTATTGTCGGCGACGTGCTGGAGATCGTGCCCACGGTCACCGAAAAGCTGCGCCAGAGCAAGCTCCAGGTCGTCCCACGGAGAGCATGAGAGGAGAACCTCGTTGAGCGGAACTGAAATCGGGCTGTTCGTCGTTCTGTCGCTGGTGGCCGCGGCTTTCTTCCTGCGCAGCGTCTACCGGCTGCTGGCCATGATGTGCCTGGGGCACTGGGAGAACCGCTTCGATCGGCTGGGGACCCGCTTGCGCAACGTGCTGCTGGACGCCTTCGGCCAGCGGCGCGTGCTCAAGGAGCGATTCGGCCTGAACCACTTCTTCATTTTTTGGGGGTTCATGGCCCTGCTGCTGGTCAATGCGCAGTTCCTGCTGGCGGGGGTGTTTCCCAAGTTCTCCTTGGCGTTCCTTGGGCCGGTGTTGTATGGCGCGCTATTGCTGGTGGCCGACATCATGTCGCTGGTCGTCCTGGCGGCGGTGATCGTGGCCGTGGTGCGGCGGGTGTTTTTCCGCCCACCCTACGTGGCGGCGACGTGGGATGCCTTCATCATCCTGGGGCTGATCGCCACGCTGATGACGGCCTACTTCGGCTTGAACGCCTGCGGGATCCGCTTGGGGCGGCAGGAAATGGCCTCGTGGATGCCGATCTCCCGGCTGTTGTCCACAGCGGCCGCCGGCGCGGAGCCCCAGCACGTCCAGGATGTGGCCCGCGCCTGCTGGTGGGTACACGCCCTGGCGCTGTTGTGCTTTCTGCCGTACCTGCCGCTGGGCAAGCACCTGCACATCCTCACGGCGATTCCCAACTGCTTCTTCCGCAGTTTGTCCTTCGTGACGACCGTTCCCCGCCTGACCTTCCAGAAGGGCCGGCGTTTCGGCGTGTCGAAAGTCTTTCAATTTTCCTGGAAGGACTTGTTGGACTTCTACTCCTGCACGGAATGCGGCCGTTGCGAGGCCGCTTGCCCGGCCCACGCCACGGGCAAGTCGCTCAATCCGCGGCTGGTGATCCACGCCGGCAAGCTGAACCTGTTGGCCAACGGCCCGGCAGCGTTGGCGGGTCGTCCCGACAGCCTGGGCTCCGCCGGCGACGAGGCCCCGGTACAGACGCCCTTGATCGGCAGCGGTGAGGCCAGCGTCTCGCCAGACGCCGTCTGGGCCTGCACCTCGTGCGGCGCCTGCATGGCCGCTTGCCCGGTGTGCATCGAGCACGTGCCCAAGCTCATCGGTCTGCGCCGCCACCTGGTCATGGAACAGGCCGCCTTCCCGCCGGAGCTGATCAAGCTTTTTGAGACCGCGGAGCAGCGATTCAATCCGTGGGGCATCGCCCCGGGAGAGCGGGCCAAGTGGGCCCTGGACCAGGATGTCAAGGTCCTGGCGGACGACGTGTCCGTGGAGTACCTGTTCTTCGTCGGCTGCGCCGGCGCCTTCGATTCCAGGAATCGTCAGACTACGTTGGCCCTGACCAGGATCTTCAACGCCGCGGGCCTCTCCTGGGGGATCCTGGGGGCCAGCGAGAAGTGCTGCGGCGATCCGCTCCGCCGTCTGGGCAACGAGTACGTTTTCGACGGGTTGGCCCGCGCCAACATCGCGCTTTGGAAAAAACACGGCATCCGCAAGATCATCGCCTCCTGCCCACACTGCTTCAGCACCCTGAAGAACGATTACGCGCAGTTCGGCGCCGACTTCGAGGTCTTCCACCATACGCAGATCCTTGCCGACCTGCTGCGGCAGGGCAGAATCCGGCTGAACGGCCAGGCCGACGGGCGGATCGTCTTCCACGATTCCTGCTACTTGGGCCGCTACAACGGCGTGTACAACGAACCGCGGCAGTTGCTGGCCGAGGCCAGCGGCAAGCCGCCCCTGGAAATGGCCCGCTGCCGGCAAGACAGCTTCTGCTGCGGAGGGGGGGCCGGCCGCATGTGGATGGATGAGGACATCGGCAAGGCCATGTACCTGGAGCGGACCCGGCAGGCGCTGGAGCGGAAGCCCTCGACGATCTGCGTGGCCTGTCCCTATTGCATGACCATGATGGAAGACGGCCTGCGCGAGGAACAGACCACCAAGTCGGTGAAGGTCAAAGACGTCGCCGAAATCGTCGCCGACGCCATGCGCGGGAAGTCGTAGCGGGGTCTGCCGGCACGCTGATTCAGGGAATGAGACTGCTGTCCGAGCCGTCCTCTATTTCGCGCGCGATTTTCAACACCAGATCGCGCAGGTCGCTGAGGCGGAAGGGCTTGGCAATAAAATCCACTGCTCCGCTTTTCATCGCTTGCCGGGCCGTTTCCACGGTGGCGTAACCGGTGATGATCACGACCTTGATCTCGGGAAAGCAGCGGCGCGCGAATTCCAGCAGCTCGATCCCGTCGGGGTGGGCCATTTTCAGGTCCGTGATCAGGATATCGAACTCTTTCTGAGAAAGCCTCTCCCGGGCCGCCGTGCTGTCGGTGAAGCTTTCCACCAGGAAGCCGTTCTTCTCCATCGCCGAGTGCAATCGCTCGCAGACGATTCGCTCATCGTCCACAATGCAAATCTCGATTGGTCTGGCCATTGCCTGCAAGTCCCCCCCATTAGCCAGGATTATTCAGAGGGGCGATGATGCTGAATAATCCCGGTCAGCGCTGCAGTTGATTGTGAGAGGTTTCCAGGAACTCGTCAACGCCCTCGGCGATCATGGCATCTCCGCGCATGCGCACGTCCATCTGCCTGGTGAAACCGATCAACAGGCCGAGCATTCTCATCCTCTCCAGCATAACCACCTGCGCGAATTTCTTCAAGCGTGCGACGATGAAATCGCCCTTGGTGTCCACGATGAAATCCTGTTTTTCGAGGATGATGGAGATCATCTTCGCCCGCCTGGACCGTCGCGCGATGTCGGTCAGGCCGCCTGCAAAGCGGAAATGGATGTAGTTGTCGTTGCGGACCTCGGAGATGTAGCTGTCCACCTGGTTGAAATGGTAGCCCAGGTTGAGGTTCAGGTTGAGGTAATGGTCGGAGACGACGGCGAGATTTCTGCGGCGCAGCTCCTCTTGCCCGCCGGAGAGCACCGGCGGTGCCGTGGCGCTGGACATGAAGCTGCGGAGATCCATGTCGACCGGCTCGGTGGACCACGCGCCGGGGAGAGTCAGGCCTTCCAGCAGGGCCTTCAGAGGAAGGCAGCGAATTTGCTCGGGGGTACACCGTGAACTGCCGCCCTCCAGCTCCAACCCGCCCCCAATGTCGATCACCGTCAAGTCCAAGGGGAGGACCAGATCCAGGGCCTTGCACTGGGAGCTTTTCGCCGTAGAGGCAATCTCGTACCCCTCCAGGAGATACTCCACCGCCTTTTCATGGGCCAGCCGAGTGATGTCGTGATAGGTCTCGCAATAGCGGGGAGCGAATTTTTTTGCCTGCGGGTCCTTGAGGTTCAGCGGAGAAATGTGCTTCAGCATTCGGCGAAGGACGCGGAACTCGCGGGTGTCCTCGAAGGAAGATCGTCGCAGGGCCTGGTATCGCAAGAGCTCGTCCACCCTCCCCTCGTAGACCACGTTTTCCTCAGCGTCCACGGTAATCTCCGGGCCGTCGGCCAGCACGCTCGTCGCAATGCCGGCATCCACGATCGCGGGTACGCGAAACTCCCTGGTGATGGTGGCCAAGTGACCGGTCGAGGCGCCGACATCGGTAATCACGGCGCTGCGCGGGGGACTAGTTCCGCCAAGTGCGGCGAGGAAGAATGGGCCACCAGCACGAAATCCTTGGGCAGATCGGCCGGTTCCTCGTTGCCTCGGACCACCACCGCGCGGCCGTAGCCGATGCCCCGACAAGCGATGGCCCCCTTGCCTGACAGCAGGACGCGGTGCTGCCGAGCCGCAGCCTGGGCCTTTGGGCCGATGCCGGCCATTTCGGCCCGTAGCTGCAGGGGGCGGGCTTGCAGGATCACCAGCGTGCCGTCCTGGTCCTCCGCCCACTCAACGTCCTGGGCGGACTTCATGTATCTCTCGATCTTCAGGGCGGCATCGGCCAATTCGGCCAAAAACGCGTCCGAGACGGCGGGAAGGTCGCGGCGATCGGGCGGCACGCAACACGGGCGGACCCCTCCGCGGGGATCGACCTGGTACATCTGGTCCTTAGGGGGTACTTCACGTGCAAGCACGCGGTAAGGGGGGACGCGCGAAACCACGAAGCGGTCGATTCGCCCACCGCCCTCCACCACCATCTTTCCCAGTCCAGGGGCCGCCGAAATGACCAGCACGTCCCGCCCCGGATCGTTGGGATCCAGGGTGTAGGCGACCCCGCTGGACCTTACCGGAACCATGCGGAGGCACCCCACGGCCATTAGTGCCTGCTCCAACGGCTCTTGGCGCTCGTGGCGGTAGACGACCGCAGGGGCCGTGAAGAGGCTGGCCACGACCCGGCGGTAATGCTCCAACACGTCGGAAGCCGTCACGCCGAGGCTGGTCTCGTGCAAGCCCGCGAAGCTGAGATCCCCGTCCTCCCCGATGGCGCTGGAGCGAACGGCGAACAAGGCCGGAGCCTTTCCGTGCTCGGCGACGCCCCCCAGGGCCTTGCGGATGGATCGGGCCACGTCGCGGGGAAGGCGGGCCTCCAGGATGAGCCTGCTCAAGCGGGCTTCGATCCTCCGGGCCAGCGAGGTTCCGTCATCCGGCGCATCCAACACTTCCTGGAGCCGGTCCGCCAGCCGGATCTCCTCGAAGAACCGCAGGCACGCGCGAGCGGTGATCACGAAGCCTTCGGGAACCTGGTACCTCAATCGCTTGCGGATCTCACCGAGGCGAGCCATCTTTTCGCCGGCCGCGCCGCTCAGGTCGCGGTCGATCTCCTGCAGCGGGAGGACATAGGGCGTCAGAGGAGGGGAAAGCCGGGATTCCAACGCTTCGCTCACGCGGCTCCGGACCCTCTCGAAGGCCTCCGCCAAGGCGAGATACCGGTTGTCGGTGATGACGTTCAGATCGAGGACCACCTTTTCCACGGAATCTTCCAGTTGCGCGGCGAGCCGGCGCAGGTACTGGAAATCGAACAACAGCTCCCCACCCAGACTTTCACCGGCCTCGGCCATCAGCTCCAGGATCAGGTTGTTGCGGTCGAGAAGGGTTCGGAAGCGTTCGATCTTCGCGCAGGGAGGCGACGGTCTGTGTGGTTCGCCCTTGGTCAAAAATCTTCCACCACTTCGCCATGGTCGCCTTCGTATTGCACGTCCGGTCCGATTTAGCTGCGCCTGCCGAAGAGGAAACCCGTGAGCAGACCCGCCAACAGCGCCACCACCACCGCGAGGCAGCCGTAGAGGAGACCGTGGTTGTCGCTCAAGGACGTGATCCACGACACGACGGGCGTGCGCTCCAGGTGGATCTTCGCGGTGCCCATCAGCTCGCCTTCGCGCCCTTGAAAGCCGAACAGGTCGATCGTGTAATCGCCCACCGGCGTCTTCGCGGACAGGGAGAAATCGGCGGTCACTACCTGCCGTCCGTCTCCGGTGGCGTGCCGTTGAACGCCGGCCGCCTCGGAAGAGAACAGATGGTCCTTGTGCTTCAGCTTGACCAGTTCCCCGAAGAGTTCCCTGCCCCCGTCCTTCGAGCCGGCGGGCACCTGGTTTCTCAGGGCGTCGAAGCCCAGCCTCAGCCGATCCAGGGTCTCGGGCGCCGCGAGCTCGTCCAGCTTGCGCGAGCTGCGAAGGATGTACAACGTGGGGACGGCTTCGTAGCGGACCTCGCCTACGTTCATCCAAAGGAGGCCGTACTTCTTGCCTTTCTTCTTCAGCACCAGCGGCTCGTCGGGTCCGCTGACCCGCACCACGATCTCCCGGGCGGCCGGCGTGGAGGCCGTCACCCGGACGTCTTGGCCGGAGTAGAAAAGGCCGATGCGGATGGTTTCGGGTTCGACCAGGAAGCGAGTCGATCGGCTGTCGGCGCGGGCGGGCGCGATCGGCAGCAGAAGCAACAGCACCATCGTTGTCAATGCCGGACGGTGAAGCATCAATGGCCTCCGGCGTAGGAGACCATGATCTCCGGCGCGATCAGCAGGCCGTAGAGCATTTCTGCCATCACCAGCAGGACGATCACCGAGAGCAGGATTTTCAGTTGCTCCGCCTTGAGCCGCCGGTTGATGCGCACGCCGATCTGTGCGCCCACCACCGACCCGAAGAGCAAGAGCAGCGCCAGGACGAAATCGACCGTATGATTCATCCAGGCTTGCATCACGGTAACGTTACAACAGGTGAAGAGGATCTGGAACAGGCTCGTGCCCACGACGACGTGCATCGGCATCCGCAGCAGGTAGACCATCACCGGGACCATGATAAAACCGCCTCCCACGCCCATCACGGCGGCCAGCAGGCCGACCAAAGCGCCGAGCAACAGGGGCACGAGAATCGAAAGCCGGATCCCGGATTTCTTGAAATCCACCTTCCACGGCAGAGCGTTGACGAGCCTGGTGTAGATCGAGGGCCGCCCGCGGGTGGTCTTCGACGGCCTGACTCCGCCGTGCAGCTCGCGAAGGCTGTCGTAGAACATGTAGCCGCCGATGCTGCCCAGCATCACGACGTAGGTGACGGTGATGACGAAGTTTGCCTGTCCCGTGGCGCGGAGGTGCTGGATGACGCGGACGCCCAGGGTACCTCCTGCCAGGCCCCCGATGAGCATCAGGATGCCCATCCTGAAATCGACCGTGCCGCCGCGTGCATGGGCGAACGTGCCCGAAGTGGACGCGGCTACGATCTGGTTGGAGTCCGAGGCGGCGGCCACTGTGGGGGGGATGCCGATCATGATCAGCAGCGGAGTCAGCAGGAACCCGCCGCCGACACCGAACAGGCCCGACAGCAGGCCGACCAGTCCGCCCAGCCCCACGAGCAGGAAGACGTTCACGCTGTTTCCGGCAACCGGGAGATAGACGCCGAAATCCATGGATCACACCTCGGGGTTGCCGATGTCGGCGGGGACTTTCGCCACGGGCAGCAGGACCGTGAAGACCGCCCCCTTGCCGACTTCGCTTTCCACGCGAATATCGCCGCCGTGCCTTTGTACGATCCCCAAAGACACCGATAGTCCGAGCCCGGTCCCTTTGGCCGCCTTCTTGGAAGTGAAGAAGGGGTCGAAGATGTCCGTCAAGTACTGCTTTGGAATGCCAATGCCGTTGTCCTCAAAGCGGACGGCGACAAACTCGCGGTCTTCGCTTTGGGAGAGCTTGATGCGAAGCACGCCGCCGCCCGGCATCGCATCCAGCGCGTTGAGCACGAGATTGAGAAACACCTGCTCCAGTTGCTGCCGATCGCCGTAGATGGCCGGCAGGTGTTCCTGGACGTCACCCTCCACCTTCACTTTGGCCAGCTTGATTTGATTGCTGGCCAAGCGAAGGGTTTCCTCGACAATGACTTGGACCTTGTGAGGCTCCAATTCGACCTCGCTTTCCCGGGCGAAGTCCAGGAGGTTGCGTACGATCTTCTGGGCTCTCTCGGACTGGCCCACCAGATCGTTGACCAACTCCAGGCACTTTTCCTCGGAAAGCTCCCTGAAATCTTCCTGCAGCACCGAGGCGGTGAGAATGATGTTGTTGATCGGATTGTTCAGCTCATGCGCGACGCCGGCGGTGAGAGTTCCTATGGCCTTCAGCTTGTGCGCGCTGACGAGCAGCTCTTGCCGATAGGCCACCTGGTGCATCATGTGGTTCATCGCCAGGGCCAGCGCCGAGAATTCGTCGCGCTGCTTCCGCCGCCAGACCATGGGGGTGAAGTCGCCCTGGGCGATCCTCTGCGTAACCTCCATCATCCGGTTCAGCGGCGAGAGCACGCGCTTGGAGATGAAGCCGGCAAGGTAGACCATCAACAGGATGAGGATTCCCAAGAACGCCACGGGGACTCGCTGCGACATCGCCAGCATGGAGCTCACCGACTTGCGCTCCTTCACGACAAGATCCTCCGCCACCGCAACCATCTCCGCCCCGTGTTCGCGGAGTCGCGTCTCGATCTCGGAAGCGGCTGAAAGGCGGAAATCACCCTTCGGCCGGCTCCCCGTCAAGGGTGCGGCGCCGGCACGCGCCGGCCGCCCTTGGTCCTCTTCCCGCAGCCGGGAAAGGAGCGCTTCATATTGCCCCAGGTTCGCCGCCATGACATCGAAGGCGGGCTGACCGATCACGGCGACAATGTTGCGGCCCTGGGCTTCCAGAATGCCGCGGGCGTTGTGAACGTGTTCCAGGGCGTCCGCCAGGTTGGTCCCGTAGAGGAAGTAGTTCTTCTCGAACCGCCGGGCTTGTTGGATCTCGAAAGTGTAATTGGTGGCGGCCTCCAGGAACGCCAACTTGGCAATGATCCGGGAAATCATCACAATGGAGACGATGGCCAGTCCCAGCGTCAGAAGGAACCACAGGAGCAAGCCCAGACTCAATTGTCGGCGGATGGAAACGCCGGGGCGTTGCTGAAGGCATTGTTGCGGCTCCTCGGCGCTCGCCGCCCGGCACGGCAGTGTGGGCTGCAAACTATCCAATGGCCGTAAACCCCAACGACAAGGCCGCCTTGTTGATCGCGGCGCGAAGATCCCGGGGCTTGAAGGGCTTGGCAATAAAGTCGAATGCGCCCTTGACCAGCGCCTCCCGGGCAACCTCCACCGTCGCATACCCCGTAATGAGGATCACGCGCGTGCCCTTGCAGTGGGCGGTGACGTATTCCAGGACCTGAATGCCGTTGACTTCTTCCATCCGCAGGTCCGTGACGACGACGTCGAAATGCGCCTCGCCCAACCTCGATACGGCCCCCTTGGGATCCACGAAAACCTCGACTTCGATACCGTTCTTGCTCAACGCCTGCTGCAAACGCTGTCCCACGATGGGCTCGTCATCGAGAACCATGACCCGAAGCCTCTCGCCTCGCGGCGCCTGCGCAATCCCCATGTCCGGCGGTATCATGGTCTTCTCGCCTTCGGTCTCGGCGGACGCCCTCTCCGATCTTACAAGCAGGATCTTGTCCAGGGCAAGCTTGGTCTTCCTCTCGATCTCGGAGCCGGTAAGCTTGAAGCCCAGATCGGCTTCCCCGGCTTCCGCGAAAGAGATTCTCACCATCCAGTCGTCAAACTGGGTCGTCGGCTTCTCTTCTTTCTTGGCCATCGCCATTTCCCTCGTGCTTTGCCGGGCAAATCCGGCTCAAGAGCCGCAATGAGCACCATTCCCGGAACTCCCCGCAGGAGGGGAGTGCTGTTTGAGATGGAAGGCAATTTCAGACAAGCCTCTGGAAATATGCTCGCTGCGCACGAGGACGTCTGCGGGAACGGTCAGCCGGGTGGGCGTGAAGTTCCAGATGGCCTTCACTCCGGCCGCAACCAGGCGGTCCGCCAGTTTCTGAGACACATCGACCGGGGTGGTAAGAATGGCCAGATGGATCTTGCGCCGCTTCAAAAAGGGCTTCATGGCACGCACGGACCTGATGGTTACTCCGGCGATCTTGCCGCCGATCCTGTGCTGATCGGTGTCAAAAGCCGCCACGATGTGCAATCCGTAGCGGGCAAAACCCGGATAGGCCAACAGGGCACCGCCCAAGTGCCCGGCACCGATCAGCACGGCCTCGTATCTCCGGTCAAAGCCGAGGCTGACCCTAATGGCGCGGCACACCTCGCAGACATCGAATCCCACGTGGCCCATCCCCAAAAGTCCGACGGCGGCAAAATCTTTGCGGACTTGCGTCGGGTCGACGTCCAGGGCCTCGGCGATCTCGGCGCTGGTGATCGTATGCACCGATTTCCTGGCCGACGATTCGGTGAGGAACCGGTACTCGCGCATCAATCGTTCAAGGACTGGTCTGGCGAGCCGTTCCAAGGTCTCTCCCCCCTGCTACCAAATTAGTTCCACGGAAACCCACCCTGGCCGGCGAAGCCGAGCGTGCGCAGGCCACATCCCTATAATAACTTGCAACCTCGTGCTTCCGCCGGACGAACCCAATTTATTCGGGGGCCGGTTGCCTGTCAAGCCTCCGTGAGAATTGCTGATGTTGCTCCAGCAGGCCGCAGCCCACTATAATAGAAAACCGAAGCTGCCTGCTCAGCGGCATAGGTATGCGGCCGCTCAGGGGGCCATGCAAAATACTCGGCTCCAGGCGGCGAAGCACGATCGGATTGGAGGCGGTGAATCATGTCGATTGTCACGGTCTCTCGGGGCACCTACAGCCAGGGAAGAGACGTCGCGGAGAAACTGGCTCAAAGGCTTGGCTACCAGTGCATCTCCCGGGAGATCATGGTCGAGGCCGCCAAAGAATTCAATATTCCAGAGCTTAAGCTCGTGGAAGCCATGCAGGATCCCCCCTCCATCCTGGAACGCTTCACCTATGGAAAGGAACGGTATCTCGCTTATTTTCAGGCCGTCCTCCTGGAATACTTCCAGAAAGACAACATCGTGTATCATGGTCTGGCAGGCCATTTCCTCGTCCGCGACGTGGCGCACGTGCTGAAGGTCCGGATCATTGCCGAAATGGAGGACCGCGTCCGACTCATGATGGAGCGTAAAGGGGTAACGGAAGAGCACGCCTTGCGCTTCATGAAGAGGGTCGACGAAACACGAAGGAAATGGAGCATTCACCTCTACGGAATCGATACCCACGACCCCACCCTCTACGACATCGTGATTCGCATCAAGAAGCTCTCCACGGAGGACGCCACCGATATCCTCTGCCATGCTCTCGAACTGGATCGTTTTCGGCCGACCCCTGAATCGCGGCAGGCGATCGACGATCTGGCGCTGGCCGCCCAGGTCAGAGTGCGGCTCATCGAGCGTCATCCCCGGGTCCAGGTGGCTGCCAACGGCGGTGTCGTCTACCTCAGCCTCGAAGGCGCAGGTTCCCACGAAGAACAAGATCTCCACGACGCCGCTGCACGGGTTCCGGGGGTCACCAGCGTGCAGATCGCTTCGCGCCCCTTGCTGACCCCGGATTGATCGTCGCCTGAGGAGTTCCACCGGTTCAGCTCCGCTTCCTCACCGGCAGTCGCACGTTGAAACTGGTGCCCGCGCCGACTTTGCTCTGAACCTCGATTCGGCCTCCCAGCTTCTCCACGATGCCCAGGGTGATGAAAAGACCCAGTCCGGTGCCGTAATCTCCCTTGGTGCTGAAGAAGGGCTCGAAGATCCGGTCCATACACTCCGGAGGAATTCCGCAACCGTTGTCACGGATCGTGACCGCCACGGTGTCTTGGTCCTCCACCTTGGCACTGACGTTGATTCGCCCGCCGTCCTCCACGGCGGCAAAGGCGTTGCTGAAGATATTCAGGAACACTTGCTGCAGTTGTCCGCGATCGCTCTCGATGATCGGCAAGTTCTCGGGCAGAGCGAGGTCGATGGCAATACGGCGGTACGCCGCCTCTCTCCTCTGGAAACTCAACACCTCCTCCAGCAAAGGGCCTATCGCGATCTGCTCGGTCCGAGGCTCCATTCTCTTGGCGAAGCCCAGCAGCCGGTGGGTGATGGTGCTGCACCTCTCCACCGAGCGGAGCACCGCCTCGGCAATTCTCAGGAGGCGTGCCTTGTCGGGCGGTTCCTGCGCGATCGAGACCAGGTCCTTGAGTAGGCCGGCGTTTTCACCGATGACGGCCAAAGGGTTGTTGATCTCGTGGGCCACCCCGGCGGCCATCCTCCCGATCGAGGCCAACTTGTCCGTGTATTCAATGTTGTGAAGCGCTTCCTCGCGGCGGCGGTCCGCCTCCCGGATACGGTTGACCAGGAACGTCGAGCTTGCCAGGACGACGGCGACGATCAGGACCACACTGGCGGCGAAGAGCCAGAGAATCTCGCTCTTCAGGCGCAGCCAGCCTTGCATGACGTCTTCCGGACGTTTTAGGACCACGAAAATAAAGGGCGACTGCTGGATATAGGCATACCCGAGGATCCTCGGCTGTCCCTCCCTTGTGGATACCTCCAGAACCTGCGGATTCGCGGAAAAGGGAGGGGGCGCAATCGGGCAGGGATCGAGGATGCCGCCCGCGTGCCGCGACGGCGTCTGCAAGATCCCCTTGCGGTTGATGAGGAAGGCGTCGCTGGCGGCGCGGAGCTCGAGGGAAGCCACGTGCCGGCTCAGCACTTCCGTGTCGATCGAGGCCCGGATCACGTAGAACCCTCCGTGATTGCCGATGTCGCGGCGGGCGGCGATCACGAAGTGGGGAACGTTGCGGAAACCCGTAAACACGTCGCTGACGTAGATTCCCCGGATGCGAACCTCGTGAAACCAGTCCTGGTCCTTGTAGTTCTTCCCCTGCAATTCGTAGGGGCCCACGTACGCGCGCTGCTGCCCGTCGGAGTCGATGACGCCCAGGTCGACCAGGCCGCCAAAGGACTGGTTCATGTTGAGAAACACGCGACCGAGTTTCACGCGGTCACACAGATCTTCATACGACTCGCGATTCACCACGTAGCTCAACGCCGCCCGCCGCTCTTCCAGGAAACTATCCATGATTCGCTGCGAGTTGGCGGCAATGCGGGAAACGAGGTGATCTCTTTCTGCGACCATGGCCTGCTGGCACTGGGTATAGCTCACCCAGGTCATGATTCCCAGAGGAGTCAGCGATACCAGCGCCGTCAGAGAGACCGAGTAGATCCACAGCCGACGGTAGTGCGACCGGAACTCTCCACGCCTGCCGCTGCTGCCGCCGGAAATCCCCATCGCCTTGCTGAGCGGGTGCATGTCCACTGGTTTTCCGGGCGACCAGGCGGCGGCTCCCAGGGGAAAACACGGCGCGGGCGATTCAACCGCCCGGGGCGTCCTTTCCGCCCTTCCTCATGATCTTCTGGACCGTATCGAACTCACCGGCCTCGGCAAAAGCCACGGCCACGGACATCTGCTCCAGCTTCTGCATCCTTTGCTGGAATGCGCGCTTGATGCGGGAGACGAGGGTGTCAAGGTCCGCGGGTTTTTGCAAGTAGTCGAACGCCCCAAGGCCGCGCGCTGTCTGCTCGTCCTTTTCGCTTCCATGGCCTGTCAGAATGATGACTTCCACGTTGGGATAGGCTTCTTTTACGCGCCGCAGGACCTCAATGCCGGGAAGGCCCGGCATCTTCAGATCCAGGACAATCACGTCCGGCTCCTCCCCCTTCACGGCGGACAATGCCTCTTGCCCATTGTGGGTGGCGACCGCTTCCAGGTCGCGCATTTTCAGCCGGTCCGCCAGGGTTTCGACAAACTCCTGTTCATCGTCAACCAGCAATACCCGGAGTTTCTTCATCATGTCAGTGGCCCACCGCGATAACGCCGCTGGCGGCGAAGAGAAGGACGAGGATCTGGAGCAATGCGAGGACTGTGTAGAGCATGTCGTTCCGCTTCAGCAACAGCGGGATAACCGCAATATAGCATAGGACGGTCGCGCCGGCCAGGAGAATGATCCCCAGGAAATTGAGGAAGTCGCCGTACCCCAACAGCGACACCCAGTGCCAACCTCTCTCGATTCCCGCCGCGCTACGGTACTGGTGAGCGTCCAATTTCCAGCACTCGCAGACCCTGTCAATGGGAATGCGGGGCTCCACGATCCCGAAGGCGTACAGGAGGAAGGTGACCAAAAGACAGAGCAGGCCCAGGCGTGCGACTTTCTCCAGCACGCCAGCGTATCGAATCTGCTCAGGAGTCGGTTGCAACGAATCCGCCCGCCGCTCTTCCAGGGCCACGGTTTCGGAGCACTCCGCAGAGGGGGAACCCGGCGGCGGCCGAGGATCCTCGCCGCTGAGGTCGTGGGCCGGCACTTTGAGTTTCAGGAGCGACATGAGGAGAATCCTCCACGTTTCTGCGATGTTCGCCCAGTTTCTAATACCCTAGCCCTTTGGAAATCGCCCTGAGACCCGCGAACGCCAGCACGCCGATGACCACCCAGCGGATGAACGTCGGCTTGGCAACCTTGAGAATGCGAACACCGACCAGCGAGCCGAGCATCACGCCAACGATTGACGGCACGACCATCAGGGGTATCACGCAACCGTTGTTCAGATAAATCCAGGCCGCAGAACTGTCCGTGATCGAAAGCAAGAACTTGCTGGTGCCCACGCTGATCTTCAACGGTACGCCCATAACAAGATTCAGTGTGGGCACGTTGGCCCAACCCGCGCCCAACCCGAACATGCCGGCCAGGATCCCGATCACGACAAACAAGCAGGCCCCCAGCGCGGTGCGGTGGATTTTCCAGTCCACCACGCGCCCGGTGCTTGCTTCCCGGTAAAGACCGTAGATAGCGAGGATGGTGGAAAGCCTGTCGGCACGGGGGACCATGGGGAATTCGGACTTGCGGGCGGCAAGCATCACGCCGCAGATCCCCAAGATCGTCGCCCCTAGCCCGATCTGTACGAGGCGCGTCGGCAGCGCCAGACCGATCATGGCGCCGAAGATGGCGCAGAGCGAGGCGATCAGACCCACGGGGAGAGCCAGGCGGAGGCTGGCGAGGTTGGCCCGGAGCAGGCCGGGCCCGGCGGCCAGGGCGCCGGAAAGGGCCACGAAGAGTCCGGCCCCACGGACGAAGTCCAGGTGAATGGGAAAGAAGCCGCTGACGATCGGCACGTACAGCACGCCTCCGCCGACGCCGCCCAACACGGCCAGGATGCCGATGACGCAAGTCACGGCAAAGAGGAGCAAAGGGCAGACCCACCAGGGCGACGTCTCCGGACCGGCCGGGACGGAGCCGGCGGCGTAGGCCGGCACGGCGAGGAAAACCGCCACCAGAAGACCCAGCAGCGCGTCGCGTGAGGGCTTGAGCGGCAGGCTCATTTTCCGGTCCCCGTTTCCCGCGGTCCAGGTGATGTCTCGGCGCACGGCGTCGCGTCGCGAGGCTGACGCGACGGCGCGGATGCGTCCTTCGGCAGACATCTGAGATTTTTGTCACGTTTCCCACCGCCTGTCAAGACTGGCCCGGCGAAAATGGGCGGATTGCCTGTCGGACCAGGAGGTTTTGGGAGCCGCATTGCCTGCGGCGCGCGGCGGAAGGGCCGTCCGCGATCACGATTTTGCCTGCCCCGGCAGATCTCCCCCAAGAAGACGGGGCGTCGTCGGATTTGGGCCCTCGCGAACAAAACGTGAAAAAAATCACACGAGTCCTTGACAGAGGGTTGTTCCGGGTGTAAAAGCAACAGTGTGCATCCTGGATGAGCACCCGCGCCTCGGTGCCGAGGTTCCTGGCCAGCTCGGCCGCGGTGCGGAGGCGAGTCCCTGCCGCGCCGTCTTGCGGCAAGAGGCGTCGCTGCGAAGTTGCCGCAATCGGCTACCACAGGTTCTCGGAACTACCCCATTTGACTGGAAGGAGAAACGAACATGCCGAGTTTCGTGATTACGGACAAGTGTGACGGCTGCAAGGCGCTGGACAAGACCGCCTGCCAGCACATTTGCCCTAACGACCTGATGGTCTTGAACAAAGAGACCATGAAGGCCTTCAACCGCGACCCTTCGATGTGCTGGGAATGCTACAACTGCGTCAAGATCTGCCCCACCCAGGCGGTCGAAGTTCGCGGTTACGCCGACTTTGTGCCCCTGGGCGCCAGCGTGACGGCGATGCGCAGCACCGAGGACATCATGTGGACCATCCAGTTCCGCAACAAGGACATCAAGCCCAAACGCTTCAAGTTTCCCATTCGCAGGGGCGTCGCGGAAGGCAAGGTGCAGCCGTTCGATCACTATCCCACGAACGACGACAACCTGAAGAGCCCCGCGCTGATGGGCGAGCCGGCCGGCCTGAACACCGAGAGGGGGCGGGTCCACTTGGACAGGATTCCGACACTGTAGTCGGCTGAGGTTTTTCCAGAGTCTGGCTGGTGAGCAAGAGATTTCAAGGAGATCAAGGACCATGGCGGATTTTGAGACCGTAACGGTGGAAACCGACTTGTTGATCCTCGGAGGCGGCATGGCCGCCTGCGGGGCGGCGGTCGAGGCGTCTTACTGGGCCAAGCAGCACGGGTTGAAGGTCACCTTGGTGGACAAGGGGGCCATCGAGCGCTCCGGCGCGGTGGCGATGGGCCTTTCGGCCATCAACCAGTACGTGGACCTCAACAGCGGCAACAACACCCTGAGGGACTACGTCGACTACGTGCGCAACGATCTGATGGGCATCACCCGCGAGGACCTCGTGGCCAACATCGCGCGCCACGTGGACTCGACGGTCCACCTTTTCGAGAAGTGGGGCCTGCCCATCTGGAAGGACAAGGACGGCAACTACGTCCACGAGGGCCGCTGGCAGTTGATGATCAACGGCGAGTCCTACAAGGTGATCGTGGCGGAGGCCGCCAAGAACGCCCTGGCCGAGGCCGGCGGGCAATACTTCGAGCGGGTCTTCATTACCCATCCGCTGATGAACGGCGACAAGTGCGTCGGTGCGATCGGGTTCAGCATCCGCGAGAACAAGGTCTACGTCTTCAAGGCCAAGGCCACCCTCGTCGCTATGGGGGGCGCGGTCCACGTATTCAAGCCGCGTTCCACCGGCGAGGGCTTCGGCCGCTCCTGGTATCCGCCTTTCAACTCTGGGGCCAGCGCCTTCTTCACCATCTACGCCGGCGCCGAAATGACTTGCCAGGAGGTCCGCTTCATCCCCGTCCGCTTCAAGGACGCCTACGGCCCGGTGGGCGCGTGGTTCCTGCTGTTCAAGTCGATCGCGACCAACGCGCAGGGCGGCAATTACATGCAGCAGAACGCCGCCGAGCTCAACAAGTGGGAGCCTTACGGCAAGGTCAAGCCGGCGCCGGCCAACATCCGCAACTGGCTGATGATGCTGGACGTGATGGACGGCAAGGGCCCGATCTACATGCAGACCGCCGCCGCCATCAAGCAGATCGCCGACAAGGCGCCGGACGAGAAGGCCGCCAAGAAGAAACTCAAGGAGCTGGAGTCCGAGGCATGGGAGGACTTCCTCGACATGACCATCTCGCAGGCCATCCTCTGGGCCGCGACCAACACCGAGCCCGAGGCGAAGCCCTCGGAAATCATGGCCTGTGATCCGTACTTCATCGGGTCACACTCCGGGGCGTCCGGGGCATGGCTCTCCGGTCCGGAGGATCTCCAGACCTCCAAGACCAAGGACGAGTACTTCTGGGGCTACGCGCACATGACGACGGTCAACGGCCTGTTCGCCGCGGGCGACGCCTCGGGCGCCTCCAGCCACAAGTTTTCCTCGGGCTCGCACGCCGAGGGGCGGATCGCCGCCAAGGCCGCCATCTCCTACATCGTCGACCTCAACGGGTCCAACGGGCACTGCCAACTGGACCCGGCGCAAATCGACGCGCTGAAGTCGGAGATCCTCAAGCCGCTGGACACCTTCGTCCAGCACAAGGGCGCCACGACCGATCCGGACGTCAACCCCAGTTACATCCGCCCCAAGCAGTTCATGTACCGCTTGCAGAAGATCATGGACGAGTACGCCGGCGGGGTCTCCAGCCAGTTCAAGACCAGCGACAAGCTGCTGGAAAAGGGCATGGAGTTGTTGGGCTTCCTCAAGGAAGACTCGGCCCAGCTCGCCGCGGAAAACCTGCACGAGCTGATGCGCTGCTGGGAGAATGTTCACCGCATGTACCAGGCCGATGCGCACATGCGCTCCATCTTGTTCCGGGAGGAGACCCGCTGGCCGGGCTACTACTTCCGCACCGACAAGCCGAGCATGGACAACAAGAACTGGCGCACTTTCTGCAACTGTGTCTACAACAAGGACACGGGCCAGTGGAAGATGATGAAGAAGCCCGTGAAGTACCTCACGGAGGAAGTCTCGGACTACGACGTGGATTAAGGGGCTTGCCGGTTTTCGCGACCTCCGGGCGCCGCGTCACGACGCCCGGAGGCTCGATCCCGGGTGGTAAGCATCGGCGAAAGAATCCGTTGAACAGGACTGACCGAGGATCTCGATGATTGATATCCCGCTGAATTGTCCCCATTGCGGCGTCCGCCTGAGGAAGTGGCTCGTGCCGGACGGGGCGAATTGGGTGGAGGAGTTTTTTGCCGTCTGCTTCAACGACGACTGCTCTTACTACAAGGAAGGGTGGGAGTGGATGAGGCAACAGTACAACCAAACGACCTCGTACCGCTACATGGTCAATCCCGCCACCGGCACCCCGTCGCCGCTTCCGGTCTGGTCAAAGTCCGCGATGCGAGAGATGATTGTGGACGATGAACAAGGAGGTGGCCTGTGAGCGGCGAGGAGCATCCCCCGCTTCCCCAGGATCCGCAAGCCCAATTGCAGCAGAGGATCCTGGCGGACTGCCCCCGGCTCGGTCCGGACGACACCTTCCAGTTCGCCTGCCGCCCCGGCATCTCGTGTTTCAACCGTTGCTGCGGCGACGTGAACATCTTCCTCTCCCCGTACGACGTGCTGCGGATGAAGAGGCGTCTGGGGATGGCTTCGGGCGACTTTCTCAGGCGGTACACGCTGCTGCCGATCCACAAGGATATGAAAACCCCCGTAGTCATACTCCGCATGAAGGACGACGAGGCCAAGAGCTGCCCCTTCGTGACGGAGGCGGGCTGCAGCATCTACACCGACCGGCCGTGGCCTTGCCGCATGTATCCCTTGGGGTTGGCGGCGCAACGGGACACGCCGGACGGCTGGCGCGGGGAGCGGTTCTACTTCCTGTTGCGGGAAGAGGTGTGCCGAGGTTACGACGAGCCGCGGCAGTGGACGGTCCGCAAGTGGTTCGACGACCAGGGGATCGACGAGTACGACGCCTGGGGCGAAGCATTCAAGGAGCTCTCGCTCCACGAGTCCTTCGAGAAGGGAGAAAGCCTCTCGCCCGAGAAGATGCGCATGTGGTACACCGCGTGCTACGACCTGGACAAGTTCCGGGAGTTCGTCTTCGGGAGCACGCTGCTGGAGCGGTTCGAGGTCGGCGAGGACCTCGTCGAGGAGATGCGCTACGACGAGGAAGGGTTGTTGCGTTTCGCCTTCCTCTGGCTGCGGTTCAGCCTCTTCGGCGAGCGGACGGTGAAAATAAGAGCGCGCGTGCTGGAGGCCGCGAAGGCGAAACGATGACTGCAAACGGCAACAGGGGAAAGGTGCTGGTGATCGGCGGCGGGATCAGCGGAATCACCGTGGCCATCGAAGCCTCGGAAGCGGGCTGCGAGGTGGTGCTGGTCGAGAAGCAACCCTACCTGGGCGGCCGCGTGGCCCAGATGAACCAGTACTTCCCCAAGCTCTGCCCGCCCTCCTGCGGCCTGGAAATCAATTTCCGCCGGATCAGGACGAGCCCTCGCATCCGCTGCCTGACCCTCTCGGAAGTCGAGAAGATAACAGGCACTTCCGGGCGGTATCGAGCGACGATCCGGCGGCGTCCGCGGCTGGTCAACAACCGGTGTACCGCGTGCGGTGCTTGTGTCGAGGCGTGCCCGGTCCAGCGCCGGACGACTTCAATTACGGGATGAGTTCGACCAAGGCCGTCTACCTGCCGTTCGACGCGGCCTACCCGCTGCAATACGTGATCGACCCCAGCGTCTGCCCGGGGGCCCAGTGCGGCAAGTGCCTGCCGGCCTGCCCTTACCAAGCCATCGACCTGGCGGCGAAGCCCGAGACCGTGGAGGTGGAAGTCCAGGCGGTGATTTGGGCGACGGGTTGGGACCCCTACGACGCCGGGAAGATCGACGGCCTCGGCTTCGGCAGCCTACCGAACGTGATTACCAACGTGATGATGGAGCGCCTGGCGTCGGCCAACGGGCCTACGGCGGGGAAGATCCAGCGGCTTTCCGACGGAAAACCCCCCGGCGCCGTCGCCTTCGTGCAGTGCGCCGGCTCGCGCGATGAGAACTACCTGAAACACTGCTCCGGCGTCTGCTGCATGGGGTCGTTGAAACAGGCGCGCTACGTGCGCCAACAGTACCCGGATGCGCAGATCTATATCTTCTACATCGACATCCGTTCACCGGGACGCCTGGAAGATTTCTACGCCGCGACGCAGAAAGACGAAAAACTGCACCTGATCAAGGGCAAGGTGGCCAAGGTCGCTCTCGACGCGGCCGGCGGGGACCTGGTGGTGGAAGCCGAGGACGTTCTTTCCGGGCGCCGCGTCAGTCAAAAGGTGGACCTGGTGGTGTTGGCGACGGGCATGGTCCCGGCAGGCGCCGCGGACCGCATCGAGCCCGACGCGGGTTTGCGGAGAGATCGAGCACGGGTTCTTGACGGACGATCAACCCCTTGCCGGTCTGCTGGCGGCGGGCTGCAGCAAGCGGCCGGAGGACGTGGCGTCGTGCGTGCGGGACGCCACGGGCGCCGCCTTGAAGGCCCTGCAAAGTTGCGTGGGACGAAGCAGTGATTAAGCAAGACAAGAAAGTCGCCGTTTGGATCTGCCAAGGCTGTGACATCGGCAAGTCGCTGGATGTCGAGGCCCTCGAGAAGGTCGTCACCGGGGAATGCGGGGTCGCCCTCTGCCGCTCCCACCCGGCCCTGTGCAACGACGAAGGCGTGGAAGGGATCAAGAAGGAAATCCAAGAGGGCGTCAACGCCCTGGTGGTCGCCGGATGTTCGCCCAGGTTCAACGCGGGGGCCTTCACGTTTGACGGGTGTCTGACCGAGCGGGTCAATCTCCGCGAGATGGTCGTCTGGAGCCACCCGCCCGGCGACGAAGACACGCAGATGCTCGCGGAAGACTACCTGCGGATGGGCATCACCCGCGCAAAAAAGCGGAGCTGCCCCAGCCGTTTGCCGCGGAGGTCGATAAGACCATCCTCGTGGTGGGCGGCGGGATGAGCGGAATGACGGCGGCCCTGGAGGCGGCCAAAGCCGGCTACCACGTTGTGCTGGTCGAAAAGGAGGCGGAGCTGGGCGGCTGGGCGCGAAAGGTCGCCCGAACGTTTCCCAGCGCACCGCCCTACCGGGACCTCGAAGCCACGGATCTGGAGTCGACGGTCCGGCAGATCGAACAAGACCGTCGGATCGAGGTCTACCGGGGCGCGGTGGTCGAGGGCATCCGCGGCCAGCCCGGACAGTTCGACGTGTCGCTGAAGACCAACGGCACGGCGACGCAGTTCCGCGTCGGCGCTGTGGTGCAGACCACCGGATGGAAACCCTACGACGCTTTCCGGCTGGCCCACTTGGGCTACGGCCGCTCTGCGGACGTGATTACCAACGTCCAGATGGAGGAGTTGCTGGCCTCCGGCAAGCTTCACCGCCCTTCCGACGGCAAACCCGCCCGGCGGATCGCTTTCATCCAGTGTGCCGGCTCGCGCGACGAGTCGCACCTGCCCTACTGTTCGGCCGTCTGCTGCCGCGTGACGTTGAAACAGGCGCTTTGGGCCCGCGAGCTGGACGGCCAGGTGCAGGCTTACGTATTCTACAAGGACATCCGCGCCGGGCCAATACGAGGACTTCTACCGCAGGGTCCAGGAAGATCCCCTGATCTTCTTTACCAAGGGCGACGTGCGCTCGGTGGAGCCGACGGCCGATCGGCATCTGCTGGTCGACGTGGAAAATACGCTGATTGACAAGCGCATCCAGGTCGAGGCGGACCTGGTCGTGTTGGCCACCGGCATGGTTCCCGTGGCAGCCGACGGCGAGGCCATCCGCCGGTTGCGCGACGCCAAGGCGGTCTTCGAGAAAGGCGAATCCGTCGCCCAGCTCGGGGCGGCAACGGAAACGATCGAGAAACTCCAGCAGCACGCCGGGACGGAGATTTTGCGCCTCGCCTACCGCCAAGGGCCGGACTTGCCGGTGCTCAAGCACCAGTTCCCCGATTCCCACTTCATCTGTTTCCCTTACGAGACGCGACGGACGGGGATCTATGCGGCTGGGTGCGTGCGGGCGCCGAACGATTCCGCGGCCTGCCGGCGAGACGCGGCGGGCGCCGTGATGAAGGCCATCCAGTGCGTGGAGCTTACCGCCCGCGGCGCCGCCGTCCACCCGCGCTGGGAAGACCAGTCCTACCCGGATATCCAACTCCAGCGCTGCACGCAGTGCAAGCGCTGCACCGAGGAGTGCCCGTTCGGAACTTTGGACGAGGACCCCAAGGGCACGCCGATGCCGAACGTCACGCGATGCCGCCGCTGCGGCATATGCATGGGCGCCTGCCCCGAGCGGATCATCTCGTTTGCGGACTATTCCGTGGAGATCGTCTCCTCGATGATCAAGTCGGTCAATGTTCCCGACGAGTTCGAGGAGAAGCCGCGGTTGCTCGGCTTGCTCTGCGAGAACGACGCCTACCCGGCCCTGGATCTGGCGGGACTGGGCCGTATGCAACACAGCGCCTTCATCCGCTTCATTCCGGTCCGTTGCCTGGGGGCGGTCAACGTGGTGTGGATTGCCGATGCGCTGGCCCGCGGCTTCGACGGCATCCTGCTGGTCGGCTGCAAGTCGGGCGACGACTACCAGTGCCACTTCATCCGCGGCAGCGAGCTGATGGGCACGCGGAGCGACAATATCCGGGAAAAGCTCATCCAGCTCGCCCTGGAGGAAGACCGCGTCCGTATCGAGGAACTTGCCGTCTCGGAGTACCGGCGATTGCCGCAAATCATCAATGAGTTCGCCCAGCGGATCGAGGAAATCGGCCTGAACCCCTTCAAGGGATAAGTCGAGTGCATTGGGAATGTCAGACGCCTATCGCATAACGCCGGACGCTGATTTCCTCCGGGATACGCTCGCCGACGGCGGCGAAGACCTGAAGCAATGCTTCCAATGCGCCACGTGCTCCGTGGTTTGCGAGCTGTCGGACGGTTTCCGGCCCTTTCCCCGCAAAGAGATGATTTGGGCCCAGTGGGGCCTGAAAGACCGGCTCGTGGCGGACCCGGACCTCTGGCTCTGCCACCAGTGCAACGACTGCTCGACGCGATGCCCGCGCGCGGCCCGCCCCGGCGACGTGCTGGCGGCACTGCGGCGACAGACAGTCGAGCACTACGCCGTGCCGCAATGGCTGGGCCGCTCGGCGAGTCGCGTCAAGTACCTGCCGCTGATGTTCCTGGTTCCCGCCCTGTTGTTGGCGGCGGCCCTTTGGGTCAAGGCGCCGTTATGGGGATCGGCCAGGGGCGTGCTGCACTACTTCCAGCACGAGGGGTTCTACGCAAACCTGTTCCCGCATTGGCTATTGATCGGTTTTTTCTCATTCTTTTGGGGCCTGGCCATGCTGGGCGGATTGGCAGGCATCGTCCGTTTTTGGCAAGGCATGAAGGCGGCGGACGAGGCGGCGGGCGGCTACCAGCCCACCCTCGGCATCACGGCCGCCGCCCTGCGCACCCTGGCGCCGATTTTCAGTCACGGCCAATTCGCCAGGTGCCAGGGACGCGCTTCGCGCCGCTGGGCGCACCTGGGCGTGTTCTACGGCTTCGCGGCGTTGTTCCTGGTGAGCGTCTGGGCGGTCGTGGCGCTGTACGTGATCAATCCCCTGATCGCCGACCACGCGCAGCACCTCCTCTATCCTTTCGCCCTGGGGAACCCCTGGAAAATCCTTGCCAACTTGGGCTGCGTGGCGCTGATCGGCGGCTGCGCTGGCGATCCGCGACCGGATCACGAACCGGGAGCAAGCGGGGGCGAGCACGTCGTTCGATTGGGTCTTTGTCTGGTTGCTGCTGGGCGTGGGAATTACGGGATTGCTGAGCGAGATCCTCCGCGTGGTCGCCGAGCCCGCCGCCTCGACCGTAGCGGGCACGCTCCGCGTGCCGTCCGCCCTGGCCAACCCCGCGGCGGACGGCACACGGAGTGTGCCTGCTACCTCACCGGCCCTGAACGGTTACCAGTACACCGCTTACACTGTCTATTTCCTACATCTTGTGGTGGTATTCCAGTTGTTGGTTTACCTGCCTTATTCCAAGTTCGCCCACGTTCTCTACCGGACCGTGGCTCTGATCTATGCAGAGCGTACGGGAAGAGGCCGGGCGGAAATGGAGAAACCCCCGGGTCATTGAAGGAAAGGGAGAGTCTTATGATCAAGCCCCACGGTTCGGACACCTTGAATCCCCTCTACGTGGCAGATGCCGCGAAGCGCGCCGCGCTGCTCAAGGAAGCCCAAGGGCTGCCGAAGCTGCTGGTCTGCTCCCAGGCGGCCGCCAATGCGGTGATGCTGGGGAGCGGGTATTTCAACCCGCTGACCGGTTACATGGACCTCAAGGACGCGCTGTCGGTGGCCGAGAACATGAAGACCACCGCCGGTCTGTTCTGGCCGGTGCCGATCGTCAACGTCGTCGGCAACGTCTCCGCCATCCGGGGCGCCAAGCGGATCGCCCTGCTCGATCCGAACGTGAGTGGAAACCCGGTGCTGGCGATCCAGGACGTGACGTTGATCGACGAGGCGACCGACGCGCAGATGAAGCTCATGGCCGAGAAGATCTACCGCACCACCGACATGGCGCACCCGGGGGTCAAGGAGTTCCTCTCGGTCGGCAAGTTCTTCGTGGCCGGTCCGATCCAAGTGCTCAACTATTCCTACTTCCCGGCCGATTTCCCGGAGACCTTCCGGACCGCGGGACAGATCCGCGAGATGATCGAGAAGCACGGCTGGAAGAAGGTCGTCGCCTTCCAGACGCGCAACCCGATGCACCGCGCCCACGAGGCGCTGGTGAAGATCGCCATGCAGCGCGTGGGCGCCGAGGGAGCGGTGATCCACATGCTGTTGGGGAAACTGAAAGAGGGCGACATCCCCGCCGACGTGCGCGACGCCTCGATCCGCAAGATGGTCGAGCTGTACTTCAAGCCGAACACCGCGGAGATCACCGGCTACGGCTTCGATATGCTCTACGCCGGCCCGCGCGAGGCGGTGCTGCACGCCATTTTCCGCCAGAACATGGGCGCCACGCACCTCATCGTCGGCCGCGACCACGCCGGGGTGGGCAACTATTACGGGCCGTTCGACGCCCAGGAGATCTTCGCCAAGGAGGTCCCCCCGGCGCGCTGAAGATCGAGATCTTCAAGGCCGACCACACCGCCTTCTCCAAGGTGGTGGGCGACGTGATCATGATGTGCGAAGCGCCGGCGGGACACAAGAAGGAGGACTTCGTGATGCTCTCCGGCACGAAAGTGCGGGAGTTGCTGTCCAAGGGCGAGGATCTGCCTCCCGAGTTCGCACGCCCCGAAGTGGCCCGCATCCTCATGGGCTACTACCGCTCGTTGCCCAACAAGTGAAGCGGATGATTTGAGCGAGGAAACGTGCCGTGGACCTGATCACCGTGACGCACAAGGCAGGCTCGGAGTTTGCCATCCGCGTGCGCGGCCATGAAGTGACCTGCGACGTGGCCGCCAAGGACGGCGGCCGGGACGCCGGGCCCTCGCCGGTGGAGCTGCTGGCGGGCTCGCTCGGCGCCTGCATCGCGATGATGGTCCAACGCTACTGCCAGAGCCACGGATATGCGGAGGGTGAGGTCGCCGTCAGTCTCACGGTGGAGATGGCGGACGATCCCAAGCGGGTGCGAGGCGTGGTGGTGGACCTGGAAGTCCCCGGGGACCTTCCCGAGACGCGGAAAGAGGCGATCCGGCGGCTGGCCCAGTGCTGCCCCGTCCACGCAACGCTCCGCAACCCTCCCCGCGTGGATCTTGAGATTATGACGAAGACCGATTAGTACGAAGCAGCGGCCGAAGAGTAACTTACATCGTTCAAGTTGCGTTGACGCGGGAAACTACACAGAGTGTTGAAGGAGGCGATTTTCGATGGAAGCCAAACAGTTAGGCGGCAAGCAGATTGAAGTGGACGAAGACGGGTTCATCCAGGATCCGGCGGCCTGGGATGAACTGGTCGCCAAGGACCTGGCCATGACCGAGGGCGTCGCGGCGATGAGCGAGAACCACTGGAAGGTGGTCAACTACCTGCGCGGCTACTACCTGGAGTTCCAGATGGCGCCGATGATCCGCAAGCTCTGCAAGGAGACGGGGTTCAAGCTGAAAGAGATCTACGACATGTTTCCCAGCGGCCCCGCGAAGGGGGCCTGCAAGGTGGCGGGACTGCCCAAGCCCACCGGATGTGTCTGATCGTGGAGCCGGTCATGACGTTTTCTGCCCGCACGCGGGAGAAGAGCGCGGCGATCGCCCAAAGGTGGCTGGCCAAAGCGCTGGCTGCTTACCCGGCAGAGTCCGCCGCCGCGTTTGCGCGACAGCAGGACCGCTTCGCCAACCCCGTGGGCCATGCACTGCGGCTGGGGACGCGTGCCGCCGTCGCAGCGCTCCTGGAAGGGCAGGAGCCCGGGGAGATTTGTTCCCACTTGGACGAGATCGTGAAGATTCGAGCGGTCCAGGAGCTCCAGCCTTCCGAGGCGATCCGCTTTGTCTTCTTGTTGAAAGAAGCGCTGCGCAGAACTGCGACCGCAGGACGCCTGTCCAGAAACATCTTGTGGTGCAGGCGTCCCGCCTGCCCGAGCAGCCGGGACGGCTGCACCACAACAAGCAGCCGGGACGGCTGCACCACAACAAGCAGCCGGGACGGCTGCACCACAGGAACGCGAGTTGGCTGAGGCTTCGATCGGCGGATCGACCTGGTGGCCCTGGGGGTCTTCGACATCTATATGGGCTATCGCGGCCAGGTCTGCGAGCTGAGGATCAACGAGGTCAAGAGAAGTGTCGCCATGCTGACGGAGCGGATGGGACTCTGGCCGCTGCGGGCGGACGACGGCCGCGTGCCGCTGGGGCCCTCGGAGTGCGACGAGCCGCAGCAAGGTGGTGGCCCATGAAGGTTTTAGTCTCCCTGGCAGCCGTGGGCGTCCTTTTCTCGCTCGGCCTTCTCGGCGGGGCCGGGGCAGTGGGGGGAGCGATCTTTGGCGTGCTCATCCCTTACCTGGCCCTGGCGGTCTTTCTGGGCGGACTGATCTACCGCGTGTTGAGCTGGGCCAAGGCGCCCGTTCCCTTCCGGATTCCCACGACCTGCGGCCAGGAAAAGTCGCTTCCCTGGATCAAACAGGCGAAGCTCGACAACCCCAGCGGCACCCGGGCGTGGTGGGAAGGATGGCGCTGGAAGTGCTCGCCTTCCGCTCGCTGCTGCGCAATACCAAGGCGGAGCTGCACGCGGGGAGCCGGCGGCTGGTCTACGCCACAAGCCTGGGTCTCTGGGCGGGGGCCATGGCCTTCCATTGGTCGATGCTGGTGATTCTCATCCGGCACCTCCGCCTGGCGCTGGACCCCGTGCCCGCTTTCGTAACGTTTGTGGAAAAGCTGGACGGTTTCCTCGAAGTTGGGGTGCCGGTATTCTTCGTGACCACGGTGCTCTTTCTGGCGGCCCTGGCGTTCCTGCTGGTGAGGCGGTTGGCGGAGCCGCAGGTCCGCTACATCTCGCTGTTGGACGACTATTTCTCGCTCCTGTTGCTGTTGGGCGTCGGCCTGAGCGGGTTTTGGCTGAGGCACCATGCCAAGACGGACGTGGTGGCCGTCAAGGAGATGGTAGTGGGCCTGGTCAGCTTCCACGCCGTGGTCAGGCCATCGATCAGTCCCTTGTTCTTCGGCCACCTTTTCCTGGTCAGCGTGCTGTTGGCCTACTTTCCCTTCAGCAAGCTGGTGCACATGCCCGGCGTGTTCTTGAGCCCTACCAGGAACCTGGCGAACAACAACCGCCGCGTGCGCCACGTCAATCCTTGGGACTACCCCGTCAAGACGCATCCCTATGTCGAGTATGAGGACGAGTGGCGGGAGAAGATGAAGGCGGCCGGAGTTCCGGTCGACAAGGAATAGTCATGGCAAAACCGGATGAAGTCGGGCACTACCGGCAGGACGAGCTGCTGAAGGTCGATCACCGCCCGCCGGCAACGGGGTGGATGGATACGCCCGTGGACTTCCGGCCGGGCAGCTACATCTATCCGGGAAAGCCCAAGAACCTCAAGATCCTCGGACTGCCAAACCCGAGAGAGTGGGCGGTCACCGACGAGGATTGGAAACTGCCCGACAACTGGAAGCAGATCATCCTTGAAGGGATGGCCGAGCGCCTGAAGAAGTACCGCTCCTTCAAGCTCTTCATGGACACCTGCGTCCGCTGCGGGGCCTGCGCCGACAAGTGCCACTTCTTCATCGGCGGCGGCGATCCGAAAAACATGCCCGTGCTCCGCGCGGAGCTCTTGCGGTCGGTCTACCGCAAGGACTTCACGGCCCTGGGCAAAGTGCTGGGCAAGCTCAATGGGGCCCGGGAGCTGACCGTCGACGTCGTCAAGGAGTGGTTCTACTACTTCTACCAGTGTACCGAGTGCCGCCGCTGCTCGGTCTTCTGCCCCTTCGGCATCGACACGGCCGAAGTCACCATGATGGGCCGGGAGCTGCTGGGGCTGCTGGGCCTGTACATCAACTGGGCCATCGAGCCGGTGGCCAACTGCTACCGCTTCGGGAACCATCTGGCCATTCCACCCCACGGCATGGTCGATACGCTGGATTTCATGGTGGACGATATCGAGGAGGCCACGGGGATCCGGGTCGAGGTGCCGCTGAACAAGAAGGGCGCCGAGGTGCTCTTCATTCCGCCGTCGGGCGACTACGTCGCCGCTCCGGGCATCTACACCTGCATGGGCTACATGCTGATGTTCCACGAGCTGGGACTGGACTATACGTTCAGCACCTATGCCTCCGAGGGCGGGAACTTCGGCCTGTTCACCTCCCATGAAATGATCAAACGGCTGAACTCCAAGATCTACGCCGAGGCCAGGCGGCTGGGCGTCAAATGGATCCTCGGCGGCGAGTGCGGCCACATGTGGAGGGTGTTGCACCAGTACATGGACACCGTCAACGGCCCGGCCGACTTCCTCGAAGTGCCCAAGTCCCCCTTCACCGGCACGGTCTTCGAGAACGCCAAGTCCTCCAAGGTGGTTCACATCATGGAGTTCTTCGCCGACCTGATCCGGCACGGGAAGCTGAAACTGGACCCCGGCCGAAACGACCATATCCGCGTCACGTTCCACGACTCCTGCAACCCGGCCCGCGCCATGGGCATCCTCGAGGAGCCGCGGTACGTGATCAAGAGCGTCTGCAACAACTTCTTCGAGATGCCGGAAAACACGATCCGCGAGCAGACCTTCTGCTGCGGCGGCGGAGCAGGACTGGGAACCGACGAGAACATGGAGATGCGACTCCGCGGCGGGCTGCCCCGGGGCAACGCCGTGAGGTACGTGCAGGAAAAACACGGGGTCAATCAACTCGCGGCCATGTGCGCCATCGACCGGGCGACGCTGACCACCGTCTGCGATTACTGGGCGCCCGGCGTACAGGTGACCGGCATCACGGAGCTGGTGGCTAACGCCACGGTCTTCAAGGGCGAGAAGAAGCGGACCCACAACCTGCGATTGGAGCCGATCCCGGGGGCCGATTTCGTTGATCGACCGGGCAAGAACGAGGAGGGCGCCAGGGATGAATGAGAGACTGGTGATCCTCGCCGGGTTGATCGTCGGACTCGCGCTCGTGACGTTCCCGTTCTGGTACGCGTGCGCGGCGGGGAGTCCGGGGGCAGGGTCTCAGTTGGGTGGGGGGCCGCAGTTGGAGTTGCCCCGCGGCCAGTCCGCCTGCGTGGAAGACGTCCCCTATATGAGGGCGCACCACATGGAGCTGCTCGACCGGTGGCGAAACGCCGTGGTCCGTGAAGGCAAGAAAACCTACGTCTCCCGGGCTTCCGGCGCGAGCTACGAGATGAGTCTCACGAAGACCTGCCTGGGTTGTCATGCCAACAAGACGACGTTTTGCGACCGGTGCCACGAGTATGCCGGCGTCCGGTCCTTTCAGCTCTTTCCCTGGTCCGGCGCAAGCCGGGCGAGTCAGAAGGGCGTAGAGTGCTTCGGTTGCCACGTCGCGCCAGAAGAGAAATAAGCGATGGATGAATCGAGACGAAGCTTCCTGAAGAGGGCCGGCTGGGCAACGGTGGGGGCCGGCTGCGGCTTTCCGCTGTTGGCAGCGGCCGGCAGGGTCTTGGAAGCGGGCCTCGCGGCCCTTGCGCCCGCCGCCAAGCAGTTGGGCCTGGTGATCGACATTCGCAAGTGCCTGAGCGAGGAGGTCCGCCGTGCGTGCACGGAAGCCTGCCATCGCTCGCACAACGTGCCCCGCATCTCCGGCGCCAAGGAAGAAGTCAAGTGGATCTGGAGCAGAGAATACGAGAACGCATTCCCCGACGAGGCCCACCCGTTCGTCGCGGAATCCCTGAAAGGCAAGCCGGTCCTGGTGCTGTGTAACCATTGCACGCAACCTCCCTGTGTCAGGGTTTGCCCCACCGAGGCCACCTGGAAGCGCCCCTCGGACGGCATCGTGATGATGGATATGCACCGTTGCATCGGCTGCCGATACTGCATCGCCGCTTGTCCCTACGGTGCCCGGAGCTTCAATTGGAAGGACCCGCGGCCCTACATCGAGTCGATCCGGCCCGAGTACCCCACCAGGACCAAGGGCGTCGTGGAGAAGTGCAATTTCTGCGAGGATCGGCTTAAAGACGGGTTGGAGCCGGCCTGTGTCGAGGCTGCCAGGGGCGTGTCTGGCGGGGAAGGGGCGCTGGTGTTTGGGGACCTCCTGGACGCCGACTCGGCCGTCAGACGGCTGCTGCGCCAAAAGATGACCATCTGCCGAATGGTGGCTCTGGGAACCGGTCCCAACGTTTACTATATCGTGTGAGGCAGCCATGTTGGAGAAAGCATTCCGAGGAAGCACGCGATACTGGATGCTGCTCGGATTCTGGGTACTGGTTATCCTCGCTGGACTGGCCGCGTACAGCCGGCAGTTGACCGAAGGGCTCTCGATCACCGGCATGAGCCGCCACGTCACCTGGGGTTTGTACATCGCCCAATTCACCTTTTTGGTCGGCGTGGCGGCTTCGGCCGTGATGGTGGTCATCCCCTACTACCTGCACAATTACAAGGCCTTCGGCCGGATGGTCATCCTGGGCGAGTTCCTGGCCGTGGCGGCCGTGTTGATGTGCGTGCTGTTCATTTTCGTGGACCTGGGCCAGCCGAGGCGGGTGCTGAACGTCCTGCTGTACCCCTCGTTGCACTCCGTCATGTTCTGGGACATGGTGGTCTTGTCAGGCTACCTGTTGCTGAACCTGGTGATCGGCAGTGTGACCCTGGATGCCGAGCGCAAAGGGACCCTGCCGCCCGGGTGGGTCAAGCCGCTGGTTTACCTCTCGATCCCTTGGGCGATCAGCATCCACACGGTCACGGCGTTCCTCTACGCGGGCCTGTCCGCCCGGCCCTTGTGGATGACGCCGCTGTTGGCGCCGCGGTTTCTGGCGTCGGCTTTCGCTTCCGGTCCCAGCCTGCTGATCATCCTGGCCCTGATTTTGCGCAAGACCACCAGGTTCGATCCCGGCAAAGAGGCGATTGCGAAGCTGGCCACGATCGTCACCTACGCCATGGTGATCAACCTTTTCTTCGTGCTCGTGGAGGTGTTTACCGCCCTCTACAGCAACGTGCCTCACCATCTCGATTCCTTGGAGTACCTTTTCGTCGGCCTGAGGGGGAAGACGGGCCTGGTTCCCTGGATGTGGGTTTGCGAGCTGTTGACCGTGGGCTGCGTGACGCTGCTGCTGTTCCCCGGGATCCGCAGGCGGGAAAACCTCTTGGCCGGCCTCTGCGTAGGAGTGATCGCCGCCATCTGGATCGAGAAGGGGCTGGGGATGGTGGTTGCCGGTTTTATGCCTGCTCCGATGGGCAGGATCACCGAATACCGGCCTACCGCGCCGGAGATCCTGATCACCCTCGGCGTCTACGCCTTCGGCTTTTTCGTCCTCAGCGTGTTGTACAAGATCGTGGTCAGTGTCAGAGAACAAGTGGAAACGGCGTGATGAACCTTAACCGATAGGAGAGTACGATGGCAGATTCCAACGGCAGGAAAACCCCGCTCTTGGACGAGCTTGAGAAGGGGCCCTGGCCCAGCTTCGTCACGGAGATCAAGTCCCAGGCGCAAGACAACAAGGCATGCCAGGACCTCCTGGGGCAGCTCGAGAAGTCCTACCGCGACAAGCGGGGCTACTGGAAGCACGGCGGCATCGTGGGGGTGATGGGCTACGGCGGCGGCGTCATCGGCCGCTACTCCTTCCTCGCGGAAGAGTTCCCCAACGTGGCCCACTTCCACACCTGCCGCATCAACCAGCCCGGCGCATGGTTCTACACCTCCGACGCCATCCGCACCCTCTGCGACATCTGGGAACGGCACGGCTCCGGCCTGACCAACATGCACGGGTCGACGGGCGACATCGTGTTTTTGGGCACGGTGACCAACGAGCTCGAGCCGATCTTCAAGGAGCTCACGCAAAACGACTTCGACCTGGGCGGATCCGGCTCGGATCTGCGCACGCCGAGCTGCTGCGTGGGGCCGGCGCGCTGCGAATGGGCCTGCTACGACACGCTGCACCTCTGCAACGACCTGACCCAGCAGTTCCAGGACGAGTTGCACCGGCCGGCCTTCTCCTACAAGTTCAAGATCAAGTGCGCCGGCTGTCCCAACGACTGCGTGGCCTCGGTGGCCCGGGCCGACATGTCGATCATCGGCACCTGGCGGGACAATATCCGCATCGACCAGGCCGCGGTCAAGGCCTACGCGGACGGCGGGCTGAACATCGAGAAGGACGTCTGCGGCAGGTGTCCGACCAGGTGCATCGAGTGGGACGGCCGGAGGCTTTCGATCGACAACAGCAACTGCGTGAAGTGCATGCACTGCATCAACGTCATGACCAAGGCCCTGCGGCCCGGCACGGATCGGGGCGCAACGATCCTGTTGGGCGCCAAGGCGCCCATCGTCGAAGGCGCCCTGTTGTCCTCCGTGCTGGTGCCTTTCATGAAGCTCGAGCCGCCCTACCAGGAGCTCAAGGACCTCATCGGGCGGATCTGGGAGTTCTGGGGCGAGCACGGCAAGAACCGGGAGCGCACCGGCGAGTTGATGCAGCGCGTGGGCCTGGGTAACTTCCTCGAGGCCATCGGTGTGGAGCCCGTGCCGGAAATGGTCGCCCATCCGCGCGAGAATCCCTTCATCTTCTACGAAGAGTACTTCGAGGAAGAGGAAGACGGACAAGAGGAGTAGCCGCCGGGAACCACGTCGTTTGCAGCGAAACAACCAACCACAGGACTTCAGCATAAGGAAGATCAGCGATGGCAACGGGAACTGAAAGGCGAACGGACATCGGGCCGCCGAACTACGAGCGGTTTCTGCCCCCGATCATCAAGAAGAACTACGGCAAGTGGAAGTACCACGAGATCCTCAAGCCGGGCGTGATGGTCCACGTCGCGGAATCCGGCGACAAGCTCTTCACGGTGCGCGCCGCATCACCCAGGTTGCTCGGCATCAACAAGCTCCGCCGATTCGCCGACCTGGCCGACAAGTACTGCGGCGGGCACCTGCGGTTCACCAGCCGCAACAACATCGAGTTCCTGCTCAGCGACCCCGCCGGAATCGAGCCCCTGGTGGCCGATCTGAAGGCCCTCGGCCACCCCGTGGGCGGCATCGGCAATTCGATCTCGAACATCGTGCATACGCAGGGTTGGGTGCATTGCCACTCGGCGGCCACGGACGCCTCGGGCATCGTGAAGTGCGTGATGGACGACCTGCACGAGTACTTCATCGAAATGAAGCTGCCCGGCAAGCTGCGGGTCGCCCTGGCGTGCTGCCTGAACATGTGCGGCGCCGTACACTGCTCCGACATCGCGATCCTGGGGGTGCACCGGCGGCCGCCGAAGATCCAGCACGAGAGCGTGGGCAAGATGTGCGAGATTCCCAGCGTGGTGGCCTCCTGCCCCACGGCGGCCATCCGGCCGAGCACCGTGAACGGCAAGCCCTCGGTCGAGGTGCTGGAGGAGCGTTGCATGTTCTGCGCCAACTGCTTCTCCGTCTGCCCCGCCATGTCGATGGCCGACCCGCTCAACGACGGCCTTTCGATCTGGGTCGGCGGCAAGGTCTCCAACGCCCGGGTCGAGCCGATGTTCTCCAAGCTGGCCGTTCCCTACCTGCCCAACAATCCGCCCCGCTGGCCGGAGGTCGTCCAGGCCGTGCGCACGATCGTGGAGGTCTGGGCCAAGGGGGCCTGCAAGTACGAGCGGATGGGCGAGTTCATCCAACGCATCGGCTGGCCCCGCTTTTTCAAGCTGACGGGCTTCGAGTTCACCAAGCAACATATCGACGACTTCAAACACGCGGGCCTGACCTTCAAGCGGTCCGCACAACTCAGGCAAGGGTAGGCAGGAGGTGCTCTATGGCTCTTTCACCCCAGGAAGTCGCGGACGCGATGTACGCCATGGTCAAGGAGTACCAGGGCAAGAAGAAGTTCAAGGCCGGCGATCTCACCAAGGCCATGGCCGAGAAGTTCGGCGAGGCCCAGTGTGACAAGCAGTTGTGCAAGGCCGCCATCCGCACCCTGATGGACTCCGGCAGGTGCGTGTACACCTATTTCGGCGGCAGTTTCATCGAGATCCCCCGCCAGGAAGGCGCTACAGAAGGGTAAGTTATGCCAGTCAAGAAAGTCGTCAAGAAGCATTTCGGAGCAGGAGTTTCCACTTCCCGGGGTCGCGAGCAGTCGCCGTTGCGGCCCAAGTTCGCGGAGAAGAAGCCCCCCTGCGCCGATGCCTGCCCCAGCGGAAACCGTGTCCGCCGCTTCGTGACCGCGATCGCCCAGGCCCAGCGGCTGGGAAAGCCGTTGGACCAGGCATTCGAGGAGGCCTGGTACGTTTACACCGACACCAGCCCCTTCCCCGCGGTCTGCGGCCGTGTCTGTCCCGCCGTCTGCGAGACCCAGTGCAATCGCAAGGAGCTCGAAGCGGCGGTCAGCATCAACAAGATCGAGCGGTCGATCGGCGACTTCGGCATCGAAAAGGGCCTCTCCTTGAAAAGGCTCACGGAAGAAAAGAAGTCGCAGAAGGTCGCCGTCGTCGGCGCCGGTCCCAGCGGCCTCTCCTGCGCCTACCAGTTGGCGCGGCGCGGCTACGGCGTGACGGTCTTCGAGTCGCTGCAAAGACCCGGCGGAATGCTCCGCTGGGGCATCCCCGGCTACCGGCTCCCCGAGTCGGTGCTGGACGCCGAAATCCAGAAGATTCTCGATCTGGGCGTGGAGATCCGCTGCGGCGTCAAGGTGGGCAAGGACCTGGACCTCGACGGGTTGCGGCAGTCGTACGACGCCGTCTACGTGGCCCTGGGCGCCCAGCAGGGAGTCCGCCTGGGCGTCGAAGGCGAGAGTGCTCCCAACGTCTTCTCCGGCGTCGACTTCCTCAGCCGCTTCCACCACGGCGAGAAGCTGGAGCTGGGCAAGGACGTGGTGGTCATCGTCGTCGGCGGCGGCGACACGGCCATCGATGCGGCCCGCATCTGCCGGCGCCTGGGCGCCAACGTGACCATCCTCTACCGGCGAACCCTTGCGGAGATGCCGGCCATCCGCAAGGAAGTGGAAGAGGCGATCGAGGAAGGCATCCGCATCGAATTCCTGGCCGCACCGATCGGCCTCAAGAAGGAAGGGGACCGCGTCACCGCCATGCGCTGCATCCGCATGGAATTGGGCGAGCCGGACGCTTCCGGCCGTCGCCGGCCTGTACCGATCCAGGGCTCGGAGTTTGAAATTGCCGCCAGCGCGATCATCTCGGCCATCAGCCAAAAGCCCGATTTCGCCGGCTTCGAGTCGCTGGTCGAGGGCAAGGAAGGGATTCGGGTGGACGGCGAAGGGGCCACGAAAGTCCCACGCATTTGGGCCGGAGGCGACGTCACGCAACTAGACCTGGTCACCACGGCCATCGGCCACGGTCGCCGGGCGGCCGAGGCCATCGACCGCCAGTTCTTCGGCCAGGCCGCCAACGACGACGGGCTGAAGGTGGTCCGCACGGACCGCATGCGCCTGGACCATTACGAGAAGAAGCAGCGCAACGAGCCTTCGGCCCTCGGCCTCGAACAGCGCCTGCGGGCGGTCGACGTGGAAGTCAACCAGGGGTTCACCCCGGACCAGGTGATCGCAGAGTCGCAGCGCTGCATGAGTTGCGGCTACTGCTTCGACTGCGAAAAGTGCTGGCTGTTCTGCCAGGACCAGGCCGTTTCCAAGCCGATGCAGAAGGGCGTGCTGTACAGCTTCAAGCTGGAGAACTGCACGGGCTGCAAGAAATGCGGAAGAATGCCCTTGTGGTTTCATCGATATGCTGTAGAGAATAAGTTGGTCGATCGCTGCTTGTTGTGCAGGCGTCCCGCCTGCATTTCCTGGGCAGGCAGGACGCCTGCACCACAAGGAACCCTCCTCGGATCTTTATTCCCATGAACCCTCCTCGGATCCTGCTGGCCGGCCTGCGGGGCAGCAGCGGCAAGACGCTGATCACCCTGGGAATCGCGGCAGCCTGGGCCAAGAAGGGCGCAGCGTGGCGCTTTTCAAGAAGGGGCCCGACTACATCGATGCCGCCTGGCTGTCGATGGCTGCCGGCAGGCCTTGCCGGAATCTCGACCTGTTTCTGATGTCCCCGCAGACCATCGTGCGGTCCGTGGTCGGCTCTGCGCGGGGCGGACCTGGCCATCATCGAGGGCAACCGCGGCCTGTACGACGGCCTGGACGCGCAGGGCACCTGCAGCAGCGCCGAGTTGGCAAAACTGCTCCAGTCGCCCGTGATTCTCGCCGTGGACTGCACGAAGTCGATCCGCACCGTCGCCGCGATCGTTTTGGGCTGCCAACGGCTCGATCCGCAGGTGCCCATCCGCGGGGTGATCTTGAATCAGGTCGCCGGTCCCCGTCATGAGTCGGTGGTGCGCGAGGCCGTGACGGAAGTCTGCGGCCTGCCCGTGCTGGGGGCCATTCCCCGCATCCCCGACCAGCTCTTCCCGGAACGGCACATGGGGCTGGTGCCTCCCCAGGAACACGACCAGGTGCCGCGTGCGGTCGAACAGGCCGCCGACGTGGCTCTGCGATACCTGGACCTCGACGCCCTGGAGCGCCTCGCCCGGCAGGCGCCGGCCCTGCAAAGCGGCGAGGAAACGACTGTCGTTTCTGATGTAGGACGGATTGCTAATCCGTCCGGTAGCGAGGCCGGTCTCCTGGACGGATTAGCAATCCGTCCTACGGTGCGGATCGGCGTGTTCCGCGATGCGGCCTTCCAGTTCTACTATCCGGAGAACCTCGAAGCCCTGGTCCGGGAAGGCGCACGCCTGATCGAGGTCTCTCCGCTGGGCGATCCGCAACTGCCGGAGGTGGATGCGCTGTACATCGGCGGTGGTTTTCCCGAAACGGCGGGCCTGGCCGTGGCGGAGAACCAACCCTTCCTCCGCTCCTTGCGGCGCGCGGTCGAGCAAGGGCTGCCGGTTTACGCCGAGTGCGGCGGCGCGGTTTTCCTGGGCGAGAGCCTCGTGGTCGAGGAAAAACACTACCCCATGGCGGCCGTCCTGCCCGTGGTCTTCGCCTTCGGGGCCAAACGGCTGGGACACGGGTACACCGTGTTGGAAACCGTGGAGAACAACGCCTTTTTCCCCGTGGGGACCACCCTGCGCGGGCACGAGTTCCACTACACCTACATGCAACCGTCGGAGAGGAACGACCTCACTTTCGCGTTCCGGGTCCGCCGAGGGTACGCATTCGACGGCCAGCGGGACGGCCTGTGTCGCGGCAACGTGCTGGCTTGTTACACGCACCTGCACGCCCTGGGCGCCGAGAACTGGGCGCCGTCGCTGGTTCGGGCGGCGGTGGCATTCCAATCGCGCGAGTCTGACCCGCATCACGCTTTCCTTGAGAACGATGGACGAACGTCGCATTGAGACGGAGCCGGAGCCGGTGGATCCGCGCCTGCTCTTCGCGGCCGAGCGGACGCTCCTTGCCTGGATACGCACGGGAATGGCGCTGATGGGCTTCGGTTTTGTGGTCGCCCGATTCGGCCTGTTCCTGCGGGAGCTCGCCGTAACGGAGCAAGCGGCTGCGCATCCGCCATCCTCCGGCTGGTCCCTGTGGATTGGGACGTCGCTGATCGCGCTGGGCGTCGCCGTGAGCCTGCTGGCGCCCAGGGAGTACTGCCGGTTCATCCGCTTTTCCAGACGCGGACGTATCTGCATGCCTCGCACCGCGATGTTGGCGGTAGTTGTCGCCGTCATTCTCGCAGTGCTCGGGGGCGCGATGGCACTCTATTTGATGTTGGTTAGTCCTTGACGGCCCCCATGAAGGGCGTCCTGCGTGAATTGCTCGTCCAAGGGCGCCTGGAACAGATTGCCGACAGGGCCGTGGGAAACCGTCGCGTCCTGGGAAGCCTCGTTTCTCTCACGTTCGATCCCGACCCGCTCATCGGCTGGCGGGCCGTCGAGGCCATGGGCCTGGCCGCCGATCGTATCGCGCAGCACGACCCCCAACAGGTCCGCAACCACCTCCGGCGCCTTCACTGGCTCTTGAGCGAGGAGTCTGGAGGCGTGTGCTGGCGGGCGCCGGAAGCCATGGCGGAAATCGTCCGTCGTATGCCGGAGTTGTTCGCCGACTACATTCCGATCGTCGTCTTTCTCATCCTGAATCTGGCCGAGGAGGACCTCGCCCATTTCCGCGCCGGAGTGCTTTGGGCCCTAGGACGGCTTGGCCCCCTTGCCGGCGACCACCTCCAGGCGGTCCTGGCTGCGGTCGTTTCCTCTTTGGACGACTCCGACCCGCAGGTCCGGGGCATGGCGGTCTGCTGTCTTGCAGAGGTGGCCCACGCCGGACTCCTGGCCGACCGCCCGGAGCTCCTTGCCGACGAGGGGCCGGTCGATCTGTACGAAGGCGGAATTGTCCAGCGGACCAGCGTGCGCCAACTGGTTCGGCGGGCCCTGGCCCGTTGACTTTTCGCCGCAAGGCACTAAACTAGCGCTTTACCGCGTTGGCCCGTCCGACAGAACCTGGGAGGAAAAATCGTGGCGAAATCGATGGCGAAATCGGTGGCGAAATCGACGGCGAAATCGAAGAAACAGGTCCAGCAGGATCTCGTCGCAAACATGCAGGCCTGGCAGAAGATCGAGAACTCGTCGGTCGCCTCCACTGGCCGCGTGATCGAGAAGACCGAGAACCCCATCGTTCGCCTGGTGATGGAGATCATCCAGCGCGACTCGCAGATGCACTACCGCGTGCAGGGGTGGATCGCCGACAGCCTGCAAGGCAAGGCGGTCAGTCTCGCGCCGAGGAGCTCGGCGGCGTCTGGGCGATGATCGAGGAGCACATCCAGCTTGAAAAGAAGACCTTGCAAATGGCTGAGGACTCGCTGCAGTCGATCAAGGGCTCCAAGGGAATGCTGCTGCAGGCCTACCTTCTGGAATACCTGCGCGACGATGAGCAGAAGCACAACCGGCTGCTGGAACGGCTGGCCGACATCCAACGGGGGATGTATCCTTACGCCTGACCGCCGTCCGTCGCGCCGCGACGACGTTTCGATCAAGACATGGGTTGATGCCGCAGCGGGCGTCACGGGGTTGGGCCGCAGAGCAGATCGGCCTTGCGGAGGGGGATGGCGTAGGTCGGGCAGGCGCGGCGGCAGTTGCCGCAGCGGATGCACTGGTTGCTCTCGATCCAGATGTAGGTGGCGTCGGGGGCCGTGGACGATTTGACGTGCCCGGCCGGCGCCCCGTCCGCGTCGGTGAACAGGCGCGTCAAGGCGTGGATGCAGGCACGCGGCGAGGCCTTGATGCACCAGTCGCAGTGGATGCACTTGTCCTGGTCGATTTCGAACTTGAAGTTGCAGAGGTAGCAGCGGCGGGCGTTGACTTCGATTTCACCGGCGTTGTAGCCGATTTCGACCTCTTCGTTGCCGTGGCGCTGGTCCAGCGGCAAGGTGCGCATGTGGGCGGGGGTGTAGAGGTCGTGATCGCGCAGGCGGCCCGTGTCGTCGGCCTGCTCGATGCGTACCCAGCGGCGCAGGCGCTTGCGGCCCATGAGGAACTCGTCGATCGCGGTGGCGGCCTGCTTGGCGTCGGCCACGGCGTGGATCACGTCGAGCGGCCCGGTATGGAAATCGCCGCTGACGAAGATCTTCGCGTGCGTGGTCTGGTTTCCCCCGCCGATCTCCACCCCCTCGGGCAGGATTTCCAGCGTGCGCGTCTGGCCGACGGCATAGATGAGCGTATCGCAGGGCACTTCATAGTCGCTGCCGGGCACGCGATGGATGGGCGGTTTGCCGCCGCCTTCCGCTTCGTCGCCCAGCACGTTGCGGTCGAAGACCACCGCCTTGACACGGCCGTTTTCCGAGCGCACGCGCGCGGGATTGACGAGCGTGCCGACCTCGATGCCTTCCAAGCGGAGCTGCCAGATCTCCTCGGGGCTGGCCGACATGTGCTCCTCGCCGCGGCGGTACATAATGGCGGTCACGCGGTGTTTTTCGCTCAGCAGGCGGCGGGCGGCACGGGCGCAATCCACGGCGGTAAAGCCGCCGCCGATAATCACCACGTCGCCGCTGACCGGGATGGGATCGCCGCGGTTGTAGCGTTTCATGAAGTCGTAGCCGCTGACGGCACGGCCGTCGCCGTCCAGGCCCTCGATCTTCAAGGGGATCGCGCGGACTGCCCCGGCGGCGACCAGGACCGCATCATAGTCCCGGGCCATCTGCGTCAGGCCTTGGCGGTCAACGTGCTGGCCAAGCCGCAGCGATACGCCGCCGTCGACGATGGCCTGCACTTCCTCCCGCACGACGTGACGCGGCAGCCGGAAGGCCGGAATGCCCCAGGCCATCTGGCCGCCCAGCTCCGGCTCGCGGTCGAACAGCTCGACGGCGTGACCGAGGCGCGTCAGCTCGCGCGCGGCGGTGAGGCCCGCCGGCCCGCCGCCGACGACCGCGATGCGCTTGCCCGTCGGCTCGTGGAACCAGGGCGGCAACGGCCTCGCAGGCTGGGACTTGTTGTCCGCGGCCGCGCGCTTGAGGTGGCAGATGCTGACCGGGCCGTTGGTGTTGGTCCACTGGTGGCGGCAGGCCGGCTGGCAGGGCCGGGTGCAAATGCGGCCGAGCACGCCGGGAAAGACGTTGTCCTCCTGGTTGATGCGGTAAGAGGCGTCCGGGTTGTTGAGCACCAGTTGGCGAATGTATTCGGGCACATTGGTGCCCGCCGGGCAGGCCGCCTGGCAGGGAATGTCGCGTGCCATCGTTTTCAGGTCCAGGGCCGTGCCGCCTTCGCCGGTAAACGCGGAAAACTCGGCTGGCTGGGGCGCGCGCTGATAGCGGATGTTCAGGGCCTGCACCGCCTGGCGATAGGGGGCCATGCCGGGGACTTCGGCGTTGCTCGTTTCCCCGTTCCTCCAAACCGTATCCGCCAGGGTCTCCTCGCCCCGACGGCACGCCAAGAAGGTCTCGAGCACGACCTCGACCACGCGGGGACAGTCCTCGGTCTTGAACTCGCCGAGCACGTGACCCAATCGGTCCGGCCCGCCGCCCAGCCGGATCTCATAACCTTCGGCGGAGCCCTGGCACTCGCGCATGCGCAAGCCGCGCAGGCCGATGTCGGCGATGTAATAGGGCGAGCAGGAGTTCGGGCAGCCGGTGATGTTGATCAGGGCCTTGTCCCGGATGGCGTCGTACCTGTCGCGCTTGACGACGCTCCCCAGCAGGTCGTACAGGCGGCGCGTCTCGGAAACGGCAAGCGGACAATAGGTGGTACCGACGCACGGTACGATGTCGTCCAGCCCGAAAAACGTCCCCCGGGCAACCGGCAGGCTGTCGATCTCGGCTTGCAGCTCGGGCAGCCTGGCTGCATCGACGCCGTGCAGCTCGAAATTCTGGCGATTGGTGGTGTAGACGTACTTGTCGCCGTAGCGCTCGCTGAGCTCGGCGATGCGTTTGAGGGAGTGGAAGTCGATCTCGCCCTTGGAGACCATGATGCGGGCGATGGCCTTGCCGTCGTCGCCCCGGGGGCACGGTTCGGCCATCGGGCGCGGCGGCACGGCCGGTCCGCAGTCTTCGACGACGCCCTTTTCGCATTCGCTGTAATCGACCCCCGCGGCGCCCAGAAAACCCTCGACGATCGCGCGGCATCGGTCGATTCCCAGGCGCTCGACCACGACCTTCAGCCGTGCCATGCCGCGGTTGAAGCGGTCGCCCTGGTCGCGGTACAGCATCGTGACGGCGCGGCACAGCGGCTGAATCTTGTCTTTGGGCACGAAACCGTAGAGAAGCCGGCCGAGTTGCGGCCGCCAGCCCATGCCGCCGCCGATGCCGACGCGAAAGCCCGTCTGCTCGCTGCCGTCGGGCCGTTTTCGCACGACGGCGACGATCCCCACGCAGTTGATGGACGGTTGAGCGCAATTGCCTTGGCAGCCGGAATAGCTGATTTTGTACTTTCGCGGCAGATTATCCAGGTCGCGGCAGGCGTTGATCAGCTCGGCGGTCTTATGGACGTAGGGCAGGACGTTGAAGCGGCGGTGCGGACAGATTGAAGCCCAGGGGCAGGCGACCGTGTTGCGGATGTTGTCGCCGCAGCCGTGGAACGTGGTCAGGCTGCACTTGGCCAGGTCGCGCATCAAGGGCGCGATATCGCCCAGACGCAGGTAATGCACTTGCAGCGCCTGGCGCGTCGTCAGGCAAATGCGGCCTTGCCCGTAAGCCTCGATGATTCTCGACAGCCCGCGGACCTGCGAGGTGGTCAACACGCCGCCGGGCACGACGATGCGGGCCATGAAGTAATTGGGGTGGCGGGTGGTGTAGAGGCCATAGGCCTTGGCGACCTTGGATTCTTCCAGGGTCATGGCGCCGTGCCGGGCAATTTCGTCGAAATCAAGCAACAGGCCGCCTTCCTTGACGACTTCATCGTCGCTGCGCCGAATGTTGGTGATGCGTCGCTGCAAAGCGCCTCCTCCTTGCCCTTACAAAAAACCGCTGCTCAAGTAACGCTCTCCGCTGTCGCAGAGGATGGTAACGATGCGTTTGCCGGCGCTGGCCGGCCGGGCGGCGATTTGCCGGGCGGCGCAGGCGTTGGCGCCGCTGGAGATGCCGGCCAGCATCCCCTCCGTTTTCGCCAGTTGCTTGGCCGTGGCGATGGCATCGTCGTTGCTGACCCGGATCACTTCATCGACAATCCGGGCGTCGTAAATCTTGGGGACGAACCCGGCGCCGATGCCGTCGATCAGGTGCGGGCCGGGCCGGCCGCCCGAGAGCACGGCGGAATCGGCCGGCTCGACGGCGACCACCCGGATCGTGCTGCCTTGTTCCTTCAAATAGCGACCGGCGCCGGCAATCGTGCCGCCGGTGCCCACGCCGGCCACGAAGTAATCGATCGCGCCGCCGGTGTCGCGCCAGATTTCGGGGCCGGTCGTGCGGTAGTGGACCGCCGGGTTGGCCGGATTGTCGAACTGGTGCGGGATGAACGAACCGGGAATCTTCTTCTGCAATTGCCGAGCGCGGTCGACGGCACCCTGCATCCCTCCCCTGCCGGGAGTCAAGACGACATCGGCGCCAAGGATCGTCAGGATCTTGCGCCGCTCGACGCTCATGGTGTCCGGCATGGTGAGAATCAGGCGATAGCCCTTGACGCGCGCCACCCACGCCAGGGCGATGCCGGTGTTGCCGGAAGTCGGCTCGATGATCGTCCCACCGGGCTGGATCAAGCCGTCCTTCTCGGCCTGCTCGATCATCGCCAGACCGACGCGGTCCTTGACGCTGGCCAGGGGATTGCGCGTTTCCAGTTTCGCGACCAGCTCGCCGGGCAAGTCTTTGCCGAAACGACCCAGCCGCAACAGAGGGGTGCCGCCGATCAGGTCGCAGAGGCTGTTTGCAATTTGTTCCGCCATGGCGGGGATTGTACCGCGCTGCTCCCCCTCTCGTCAACCGTCCGCCCGAAACGACGCGCGCTTTGTGGTGCAGGCGTCCCGCCTGCCGCAAGAAACGCAGGCGGGACGCCTGCACCACAACCGTACAAAACGCAGGCGGGACGCCTGCACCACAACCGTACAAAACGCAGGCGGGACGCCTGCACCACAACCGGCAACTGACCGGGTTATTGATGCGCGGCGGCTTAGTGCTGCTCCCACTCGATGAAGCCGGGCTTGACGTCCGTCATGCAGTTGACGATCAGCTCCACCAGGCCGTCGTACATGATGGAGTGTTTCTCCCACAGGTCGTAGTAGGCGGTCAGGTCGCGCAACTGGCCCTTGCAGTTCGAGCAGGGCGCGCAGAGGTACTTCTTGATGGACGGGTCCAGCTCGTCCCGGAAGGCGTTGAGGATCTGCTCCAGTTTCTTCCGGCCGGCGATCTGCTGCCGCCAGTCGTTGAAGTTGTGGCCCGACATGATGGCGAAGCCGCTGCCGCCGCCGCAGCAGTAGTTGTACACGCCGTGCGGCTCCATTTCGCGGAAGCGGGGGGCGATCCGCCTGAGGATTCGCCGCTGGGGCTCGACCACGCCCATCAGGCGAACCAGGTTGCAGGGGTCGTGGAGCGTGACGGGGAAGTCGTTGCGCGAGGGATCGACCTTGATTCTTCCCGAGGAGAGGAGACCTTCCAGCGTGACCATGCAGCTTTCGCGCGGGATGTTCAGGTCCCCGCTGAGCACCCGGTCGGCGATCACCGTCAGCGCCTTGTGGGCGTGCCCGCATTCGCCCAGAACGATCTTCTTGACGCCGAGCTTCCTGGCGGCCTGGGCGTGTTTGAGGGCCACGCGGGCGAACTGGGCGTCGTCGTACCAGACGCCGTAGTTGATGCTGTCGTATCCGGCGATCTCGCTGGACATGGTCCAGCTCAAACCGGCGGCCTCGAAGATCACGGCGAAGGCGCCGGGGTTCATCGGCCAAGCCATGATCTCGCCGGCATTGTGGATCAAGAGGATGTCGGCCCCCGCTTTGTCCCAGGGAGTCTTCAGGGAAAGGCCGGTCTTCTCCGAGACTTCCTCGTCGATGAACTGCACGTTGTCCTTCACCACGAGGCTATTCATGCCGGTCGACGATCCCACCTTGAGCTGCAGGACCGAGCCGTCCTGGTGTATCTCCCGCGGCGCGATGCCCATCTCCTGGCTGAAGAGCTTGCGGATTTCGTGGGCCACCAGCGCGTTGTCCACGCCGATCGGACAGGTCTGCGCAGCGGCGGCAGAGGTTGCAGCGGTAGGCGAGTTCCGCGAGGCGGGCCACCGTGGTCCAGTTGAGCTCGATTTCGCCGCCGCGCCAGGCCTGCAAAAGCCCGCCTTTCGACTTCACGTACTTCTTGTACAGTCGCCGGAAGACCTCGGAGCGGTAGGCCGGCCGGTAGATCGGGTTGCGCCCGCTCGCCTCGTAGATGTGGCAAGCTTCGGAACACGTGTGGCAGGCCGCACAGTGATCCATGGAAAGCAAAAGCGGCTGCAGAAACGTCCAGTTGTTCTCCTTGGTAAAAAGCTTTTCCAGGCCGGAAAGGAACCGCGCGACTAGCTCGTCTTCTTCTCTCTTGTCTTTGGGCTTAGGGAGACTGAGGGCCAGGGTGTCGTCCAACGAGGCCTCGTACTTCGCTCGGGCCGCGCTGGTCAAGGGCGCGAAGTCGGGCGTGGCCTCGGGCGTGTCGAAAGGCGGAGGAAGCGTCTTGAAGTCCGCCTTGCAAAGCTCGGAAAGCCGCGGCGACGGTTTCGAATGTCTTCGATCTTGACGCGCTTCTTCATTGCTCTTTCTTCCCTTCAACGCTCTCCGTCGCCACGTCGGCCCAGGTCTTCGTCCCGTCCCCGCGGATGTGCGGCGCCGACCAGCTCACCGGGTACTGCAGCGCCTCGGCGACTTTCTTGGCGATCTTCCCGCCGGCGAGGTTCGGCTCATCGTTCCAGCGCACGTCGTGGTACATGAACCACTTGGTGAAAAAGTGCGACATGTGGGTCAGCGGGATGTAGGCCACCAGCAGGGAGCCCAGAACGATTTCCAGCGCGCCGAGGCCCGCCGGCCACCGCAGTCGGACATCGGCCGAGGAGAAGTCGAACGTAACCAGCCGGGCGAAGTAGGCTCGCAGGCCGGTGAAAGAGGGGTCCGCGACGGCCTGCGCGGCCAGCGCCACGGCGAGCGTCACCAGGAAGAAAGCCAGATTGAAATAGTCCGCCTTTTTCGTGTACTCACGATAGTCCGGGTTCAAGGTGCGCGTGGCCAAAAGCGCCGCCGCGCCGAGCAGGCCAAGTCCCAGGCCGGCATATCCCACGACATACGTGAGATGGTAAAGGGTCCTTCCCGCCAGACCGCCGTCGGCCGACACGCTCAGTCCAACGGCCGTAAACACGCCGCCTGCCAACAGAAGGGCGACCAGGGCGGCCAGCAGGTACAAGCCGACGTGGAAGGGGAAGGAGCGGAGCCAGTGCTTGCGGTTATGCTCCCACACGCCTGCCAGCAGCAGGATCTCCGGAATCATCACCGTCAGCTCGCCCACCAGCGAGAGATGACGAGGGCGGGTCCACCAGTCCGGCTCTTCGAGGTACGAGCCCCCATAGCTTGCCCGGCCTTTCTCGTGGGCCACCGGGTACAGTTCCCAGCGCAGGTGCATCGGCAGCCGGGCGATCTTCACGGCGCGGTAGCCAACGGCGCCCAGAAAGACGGCCGCAGAAGCGTAGGTGAGCACCAACAGCATCGAACCTCCCATTCAACCCTCCTGGCTCGAACCTCTCAGACGTTGCAAAAGCCCTCGCATCGCCGCGGCCACACTCGGCAAGCCGTTCCGGTCGTGCAGCAGGCGCTTGATGTCCCGAGTACACAAGGAGCCGAACCGGTAAACCGCGCACCGGCGGCATTCGTTTCCCTGGGGGGCGCAGTCAAGCCCCTTGATCGTCCAGCACGGTCGAATGCTGTCCTGGTACGCAGGACAACTCTTACGGGTGTCAGCGTCGCAAGGAAGCAGGTCCCAGCATGGCAAAAGCGCTTGCAGCCTGCGTATCCCTTCGACGTTCAGGCCCAAGTCCTGGATCAAGTGCTGGATGTTGCGGACGCGGTCGACGTCCTCGTGGGAGAAAAGACGGTGTCCCGAGGCAGTTCGGTGAGCGACGATCAGACCTTGGTTCTCGTACTTGCGAACTGCGGCAACCGACAGCCCCACTTTCTGGGCGAGAACGCCAATCGCCATCACCGGGTCGTCGATCTCGGGCTGCGTGGCGCATCAGACATAAGTTATGTTGTACCAAGATGTTATGCAGGAAAGCTGACCCCCGGAAGACGCTGCAAGCCTCAGTATAGTAAACCTATACTCGCTAGTCAAGGTATTCGGCGTTTGGCTGCGCAAAGGCTCCTTGGGCGGCCTCGGACCGGGTAGATATAGAGTCCCGCCTGCAATTCTGGGCAGGCGGGACGCCTGCACCACAATGAACTGCACACTTATTTTTTTACGGCTCGTGCGCTTCGGCCGATCCTTCGCCGAGCAGGTTCCTGACCATGCTCACGAATTGGCCGGGATCCACGGGCTTACTGAGGTAGCCTTCGGGCGGAGGAACCTGGCGGCGGGTGGAAATGAACTTCTTGAAGTCTTCGGACATGCCGGTGATGATGATCACCGGCAGGTGCTTGAGCCGATCGCTTTCTTTCAGCGCCCGGTAGACCGCCACGCCGGACTTCTCGGGCATGGCGATATCGAGGGCGACCAGGTTGGGGAGCTGTTGGTCGATCTTTCTTAGGGCCTCGCTGCCGTCCCTGGCCGAGACCGCGATGAAACCATCGTCTTCCAGGACCGTCGTCAGGTAGGTGAGGGTATCGGGATCGTCGTCCACCACGAGGATCGTTTTCGCTCTTTCAGCCATGGGGCGTTCCCTTTTCGCAAGCGGCAGGGTCCTGCGGCTCCTGCGGGGGTTGTTTCCGCGGCAGTTGCACCGTGAAACGAGTGCCGACGCCGGCCTGAGACTCCAGTTGGATGGCGCCTCCGTGGGCGCGGGCGATGCGGTTGGCGATGAACAATCCCAGCCCGGTCCCTTCCATCCCCTTGGAGGAGAAGAAGAGGCTGAATGCCTTGTCGCAGGTTTCCTGGTCCATGCCGATGCCGTCGTCCTCGACCTCGAACTGAACGTGGCCTGAAAAACCCTTCAGACGAAGCGCCACTTCGTGGCCGGGTCTCTTGCCGTCCAGGCGGCAGGCGTCCAGGGAGTTTTCCAGGATGTTCGTCAGCAGCGAACGAACGGCCTGGGGGTCCGCCGCGAAATGGCCCGCAGCCGGGTCCAGATCGGCGGCGAGTTTGACGCCGAGTTCCGCGGCCCTGGCGCGCACCAGTTCGCAGACGTTGCCGGCAAGCTCAACCGCCGAAACGTTCTCCCAAAGGGGTTCTCGATCTTTCGCATAGTAAAGGATGTCGGAAACCGTTCCTCGGATCCGCGCGACGTTGCGCCGCACAATCTCCCAGCCTTGGCGGACCCGGTCCGGGTTGTCTTTCTTGAAGCCGGTTTCCACCAGGTACATGCCGCCGGCCAGCCCGTTGAGCAGGCCCTTCAACGAGTGCGAGACCGAGCCGATGAGCAGTCCCAGCGAAGTCAGATGGGACTCGAGCTGCCGGACTTCGGTGATGTTGGCGCTCATCTCCATCACGCTGACGATTCGCCCCTGGGCGTCCCGGATCGGCGCAGTCGTCACCAGCACGTTCAGTTGTTTGCCCTGAAGGGACGTGACCACTTCTTCGCGGGCGTGGGGCTTGCCGTCTTCGATCGTGTCCTGGACCGGGCAGGAAAGGCAAGGTTCAGTCCGGTGTTTGTACACCTGATAACAGTGGCACCCGAGCGAAGGGCCGAAATCCTCTCGCAAGGCGCGGTTCATCTCGATCACGCGAAGGTCGGCGTCCTGGATCGAGATATAACAGGGGACTTCCTCGAACAGCAGCCGATAACGCTGTTGGCTTTGGCGCAACTGCTCTTCCAGTCGCGTGATGCGCGTCACGTCGGTCGACATTTCCATGACCGACGCGATCTTCCCGCTCCCGTCGCGGACCGGCGTGGTTTCGACCAGCACGGAAACCTCCCGCCCGTCCAGGCATGTGACCCGCTCTTGGCTGTGGTGGCATTGGCCGTCCCAGAAGGTTTGCTCGACCGGGCAGACCTCGCACTTCTCCGATCGCCGCTTATAGACCTGGTAGCAGCAGCGCCCCTCGAAGTCGCCGAAGTCCTTGCGGAACCGCTCGTTGGCGTGGAGCACGCGGAAATCGCGGTCTTGAACCGTAAGATAGCACGGCATGTGCTCGAAATAGTGGCGGTAGCAGTCTTCCATTCGACTAAGTTCCGCATTTCCCCGTACTCCTCTCGCTCCGCGAGAGGGATAACGTCACGCGGAGCGTGACGAGTACGGAAGTTACTCTTCGGCCGCTGCTCAGCGTCCGTCGTGCGCCAGTTCCAGGACCATGCGGACGGACTGCAACAATTTCTCTTCAGTCACCGGCTTGTCGAGGTATCCCTCGGGCGGTTTGACCGAGCGGTCGTAGATCGTCTTGCGCAGCTCGGGCCGTCCGGTGATCACGCAGATCTTCAGGTCGCGCAGCAGGGAGTCCCGGCGAAGCATCTCGAATACTTCCCCCGCGCTGCGGCCGGGCATGGCCAGATCGAGCGTGAGAAGGTCGGGCTTCCGGCTGCGAGCGAGTTGCAGGGCTTCGTCGCCGTTGGACGCTTTGAAGACCGTAGCGCCGTGGTCCTCGAAGACCGTGGCCAGCCAGGTCACCTGGTCCGGCTCGTCGTCGGCGACGACAATGCTCCGGCCGGCCAGCGCCCATCCATGGCTGGGAGCTCTTCGCGTCTTTGCACGCCAACCGCCACCGGCGCCGGCACCCTCGCGGGGACCACCAGGGCGTTGGCCACCAGGTTGACCAACTGCGTGACCCGCATGTCCAGCTTGTAGTGGCGGATCAGGTCGCTCAGGCCGTCGACGCAGTTGTGACAGGAGGTGACGACCACCTTGGCGCCGGTGGCTTTGAGCTGGTTGGCCTTGATGATCCCCGACTTCAACCGTTGCGGAGTGTATTCCGACATGCTCATCGCCCCGCCGCCGCCGGTGCAGCAGAAGTTTTCGGCGCGGTTGGGGTGCATCTCGCGGAAGTCGGTGGTCACCAGGCGGAGCAGCTCGCGGGGCTCCTCGAAGAGGCCGCAGCTTCGCGCGTTATTGCACGAGTCGTGGAAGGTCACCGGCTCGGCGTTTCGCGTCTTGTCCACGCGGATCCGCCCCTCCTTGACGTACCGCAGCATGGTGAGCACCGAGCTTTCCATCTTGAAGGGCACGTCCATCTTGGCCCAGTTGGGCCCTTCGCAGCGGGTCGAACGGTAACCGTGGCCGCATTCGGACATCACCAGCTTCTTGCCGCCTAGCTCGACGACCTTCTCGTAGACCCTCCGCGCCACGGCGCCGCCGAGGTCGTCGTCGCCGGAGAACAAGCCGAAATTGGTCATGTCCCAACCCTCGCTGGGCATCGTCCAGCTCTCGCCGGCGAAGTGGAAGATCTTGGCCGCGTCGGCGATGCTCCGCGGGTCGTACTTCACCTCGCGCGGATTGATCGTGTAGACGATCTCGCAGTCCGGCTGATCGACGGGAATCGTCACCGCGGGGTCCTCCAGCTCGGACTGCAGTTCTTCGCTCATCCATTGCAGCGTCTCGAGGTAGTCCTCCTTGAGCACGCCCATCTGGTTGCCGATCTCCCACTGGTCCTTGCTGACGACGGCCACGCCCTCGGGCATGACCCCGACCGAGACCAGCAGTCCTCGCGCCATGCGGTTGAAGGTGGCCAGGTCCACGCCCATGGGGCAGTTGAAGGAACAGCGGCGGCAGTTGGTACACTTGCCGAAGACGATGTCCTTGAGCTCTTCCAGCTCCTCGTCGCTGAAGACGCTGCCGGCCTTGACCCACCAGGGGAAGACCCGTCCGGTCCAGTCGTAATGGCGTTTGAAGAGTCGGCGGATGCGGTCGGCCTTGTAGGCCGGCGCGTAGGTCGGATCACCGGGATTGGCCAGGACGTAGTGGCAGGAGTCGGTACACATGCCGCAGTGGACGCAGGCCACCAGCGAGCCGGCGATCTGCCGGCTCAGCTTCTTTCCCAGCCGCTCGACGACCTTTTGGGCCTTGTGAGACCTGGCGTGCTTGTCGCTCATCAATATCCCCGATGCAATCGTTGGTGGACTCGAGGTGGCTGCGGTCCTGGCCTTAACCCGCCGTCGGGCCGTGCCGGACCGGATAGGCCCCGCGGTACCCCATGCTCTTTCCGAAGTAATACCGCGTGAAAGGGTAGTACAAGTAATGAGAGATCTTGCTGAACGGAACGTACACCAGGAAGAAGGCGGTGAGGAGGAAGAACGCCAACAGGGGCCATTCCCCCTGCGAAGCGTCGTTGGGACCCGCCAGGACCGCAGAGCCGAGCCAGACCATCAGCAGGCCCAAGGAAAAGTAGTCGTCCGGCGAGCTGATCGCCCGCATGTACCGGCTGCCGATCCGCCGCGCCAGGCGAATGATTCCCACCGCACATGCCGCGCCCGTGACCATCTGAATCGCCAGGACCACCGAGCGGCTTTCCAGCAGCGTCGGCGCGTAGGGAATGACGAACGACAGAGCGATCGCCGCTGCTACGCCCAGGTGGAAGACAACGAACTGCAGATACAGAAGGAGCTTCTTCCGCGTGCTCTCCATCGCCCAGGGCTGGGCGATGATGGCCCAAGAGTATAAGACTCCCTTCATCGACGTCGTATCCGCCGGGCCGGTCTTCCCCTGGCGCTCCCGGCCGGGCCGGAATCGCAGGAACCAGCCGATGCGGGCGCAGTACACGACGGCCATGAATGCCAGGGCCAGCTCTTGAAGTCGATGTTCGGAGAAATGGAGCAGCCAACTCATGCGGAGATTTCATCCTTCCTTGCGGTTCAGCAGTGCGAGCTGCGAGGCAAACGGCGCGAACTCGCGCTGATCCACGGCGCACAGCAGGACCTCTTCGATTTTCGTTTCGCCTCGCAGATAGGCTTGGATCGACTGCAGCATCACCCGGCAGCAGAGTTCCAGCGGCACGCCGTAGAAGCCTGCGCCCATCGCGGGCAGGGCGATGCGCTTGAGGCCTCGCTCCTCGGCCGCTTTCAGCGCGCTTACGACCGTCCTGCGCAGCTTGTCCTCGGTGTCGGGTTCGTTAAACCTGGGGCCCACGGCGTGGATAATGTAGCCGGCTTTCAGGTGCCCGGCCCCGGTCACGACGGCCTGCCCCGTCTCGATGGGAAGAAAGTCCTTCAGCTCCTTCAGGATCGAGGGTCCCCCCCGTTGGGAAATCGCCGTCCCAAACCCGGAACCCAACGCCAGGTCAGGGCGAGCGTAGAACACGAAGGCGTCCACCTCCAGTTGCGTGATGTCGTCCCGGACCAGCCGCACCACGCTGCGACCGATCTCGACTGGCTCAGAAAGAACTCCCGGCATGACCCTTTTCCCCTGGGGATTCTTGGCAGCAACCCTTGGCGGTCGAGAACGATTCCCTTATACTGCCTGGAAGTATTTCGTGCAACATATCACATTTCCGCAAAGATGTCCACGGGCGGTTGGCTTCCTGCCGCCGGGACTGGTAGAATCGAGCGCTCCGCAGACTCCCACCGGGGGGACCAATGGCAGAAAAAAGACCGAGACTGAACGAAGACTGGCTGGCGGTTTGCATCGGGCTGGCGATCGTGGCCCTGTCCCTGGGCGTGCTGGCGGGCGTGGATCTTCTGGGCTGGGCGGTGACGACCAAGGTCTGGCTGCGACCGGACCATGTCCTGGGGACGGTATCCAAGGCCTACGCTTGGCTGCCGTCCGCACTATCGCTGCTGGCGACGTACCTTTTCCTGCTCGCCATAACCACCCTTGGTGCGGCGGTGTTGCGGCTGAAGATCGGGGCGTTCGTGGGCGGGTTTACCGTCATCTTCTGGATCAGCTACTGCTGCTGGGTGCTGGGTAGCTATGCCTACATCGCGGCGACGCCGGACAAACTGAAGGGGCTGGGGATTCCCTGGTCGATGAATCTAACCCCCGAGGCGGGGTTTATCGTCGCCCTGATTGCGGGCCTGATCGTGGGAAACTTCCTCCCTCGATTCGCACAATCCATGCACACGGCGATCCGGCCGGAATGGTACATCAAAACCGGGATCGTGATCCTCGGCGGGGCCCTGGGCGTGGCCGCGGCAGAACAGTTGGGACTGGCCAAGAGGGTCATGTTCCTCGGGCTGTGCGCGGTCGTCGTGGCCTACCTGATCTATTGGGCGATCGTCTACTTCGTGGCCCGGAAGTTCTTCAAGTTTCCCCGCGAGTGGGCGGTGCCGCTGGCCTCCGGCATCTCGATTTGCGGCGTCTCGGCGGCGATTGCCACCGGCGCGGCGATCAAGGCCCGGCCCGTGGTGCCGATCATGGTCTCCTCGCTGGTGGTGATCTTCGCCGTCATCGAATTGTTGGTTCTTCCCTTTGCGGCCCGGGAGTTCCTCTACAAGGAACCGATGGTGGCAGGCGCATGGATGGGCTTGACCGTGAAAACCGACGGCGCCGCCGTGGCCAGCGGCGCGATCACCGATTCGCTGATCCGCGCCAAGGCGGAGGCGGCCGACGGCGTGCGCTATGAGGAAAAATGGATCACCAACGCGGCCACGACGGTCAAGGTGTTCATCGACGTTTTCATCGGCGTCTGGGCCTTTGTGCTGGCCGTGATCTGGTGTACCAAGATCGAAGGCAAGCCGGGCGAAAAAGTGCCCGTCAGGCAGATTTGGGACCGCTTCCCGAAATTCGTGCTCGGCTACATGCTCACGTTTCTGGCGATCCTGTTGATCGCCTCGCCGTTGGCCGGTGAGGCCGCCGGAGCCAAGGCCGCGATGCACGGAGTCAAGGCCGCAGAAGCCAAGGCCGCGCTGGAAAACGTCAAGGCCGCGACGGGGGAAGCCAACGTCTTCCGCAGCATCTTCTTCGTGATGACCTTCTTCTCCATCGGGGTCGTGTCGAACTTCAAGAAGCTCTGGGAGGAGGGCATCGGGAAACTGGCCGCGGTCTATGTCGTCTGCTTGTTCGGGTTCATTATCTGGATCGGGCTGTTGATTTCCTGGATCTTTTTCCACGGCGTGAAACCGCCGATCCTTGGAGGCTGATATGCCGGTTGACGAACGGGACCAACCCAAGATTGCCGACGAGCTGAAGAAGCTGGCCTACGAGCCGCTGTTGCCCATCGAGAAGAAGCTTATCGCCTGGAGCATCGGCCTGGGGATTGCGTTGTTGGCCATCCTGGTATGGGTGAGTTACGCGTTCTTTCGCGGGTAGTGCCCTGGCACGAGGAGCACACTGATGAGCGACGGACCTCCCGCGGCACGGCACGTGCTGGTTGTCGATGACGAGCGGGAGTTCGCGGCCCTCCTGCGGTCGATCCTGGTGAGTGCAGGATACACCGTGGCGACGGCGCACACCTGCGAAGACGCCCTGGTGCAAGCCTCGAAGCGCCGGCCCGACATCATCACGTTGGACATCCACATGCCCCGCAAGTCCGGCGTTTTTCTCTACCGGCAGCTCAGGGCCGACGAAGCTTTCCGCGGCGTGCCCATCGTCGTGGTGACCGGATTGACGCGTGACGAGGAGATGGAGGGCATCGTCCACTCGTTGTTGGAGCCGAAGGGCGTGCCGCCCCCCGCCGCGTACGTCGAGAAACCGATCGATCAACCACGTTTTCTCAAGACCATCCGGGAAGCGCTTTCCTCCGGAGCGTCCGGAAATCGTCGACGCGGCTTGTGAGCTGTCCACCTTCCAAAATGCTGCTTAAAGCGTATCGGGAAACCGATGACGCTTGCCCGCTGCTATAATTGCGACAGAAATACTATGAGCCTCAAGAGGAGCGAAGAATGTTAAACGAAGGAATCATTGTTAACAGCACGGCGGCGCTGCTGAAGTCGGAGATTCTGAACCAAATCCAACGTCTGGGCTCCACGACAGTGGACCAACTCGAACGGGCCGTCTTCAACGCTTTGCTCGGCCACGGCCGGGAAGACGTCGACTGGAGCATTGAAGACAATCAGGCCGGCTACTACACGTGGGTCAGGAGTTTCGATCAAGGCATCACCGAGTTGATCGACGACGGGGACATCCTCACCGGAGAGGGGCCTACACTCGTGCCGACCGAAGCGGAACCTCTCAGCGAGGTCTCGTACCTGGTCTATCCGCCGGAGTGATCGAGCTGATCGCGGATCCGCGAGAAACTGCTGCTGGGAGAGTGGCTCTCGGCCGACGACCTGGGGCCTTCTGGGTTGAGGAAGGTCGCGGGAGATGCCAGCAAATATCACGGATGCCCAGTATATCATCTGGCCATCCCCAGCACATTTCCCAGCGAGGCCCCGTTGCGCTCGGCCGCAAGCAAGACTCCCTTGATGATTCTCGTTGCAACTGAAGACTGGATACGCCGCTACCGGCCTTGCCGATGGGGCAATGATCGGCAACTAGAAACCCCGGCCCGCAAAGGAGTTCGGATTTTTCCCCTGTCCGGTGGGCCCGGCTTGGCTGGGTGGAAAGGGGAAAAATAGCGCCCTGCCGTCAGAGCCTGTACGGCCCCTTTTCGCCCTCAATTCGCTTCCGCTCCCAGCGGCACTTGATTTGCCGCATCTCCTTGCCGCGAGTTGCGTGCTAACATTCCCTTTTCTGCATCGTTTGCGTTAGGAGGACATCCATGAGCGGCAAACTTGCTGCGCGAAAGCACGTGTTGGTGGTCGAAGACGAGGCGGACTTCGCCGCGCTGCTGCGGTCGATCCTGGTAGGAGCAGGATACACGGTGGCGTTGGCCTATGACTGCGAAGAGGCGTTGGCCGAGACACGCCGTCACAAGCCCGACCTCATCACGTTGGACATGAAGATGCCGCGCAAATCGGGGGTTTTCTTCTACCGGAAGCTGAAGGCAGACAAGGCCTTCCACGACGTGCCCGTCGTCGTGGTGACCGGGCTGACCCGCGACGACAGGGACATGGAGACCCTCATCCGCTCTTTCTTGGAGGCGGAGAAAGTGCCCCATCCTCAGGCCTACGTGGAAAAGCCCCTGGATGTGCCGGCCTTCCTCAGGACGATGGAAGAGGCACTTTCGTCCGCGACGTGCGCGAGTTGCTGATCGAAGGGGGCTTTCGCAGACGGCGGCGACTTGACTCTGCGCCGCCGGCGCAGGACAATGCCTCGCGCGACGGGAACCAGCGGACCGTCAGAAGGTAAACTGCATGCGGCAATAGAGAGTGTCCTCGTGGCTGGTGAGCAAGCGAGGAGCGATTCCCAAAGCCACCGGGTCGTCAAACTGGGCATGTTCCCAGTTGAACTGGGCCCGCACCCACTTGTTCCAGTACCAGTTGAAGCCGAAGGTCGTTTCCAACGCCCCGGAGCTGTACAGGGCGGGGTTCGCCAGCTTGTCCGTAAAGATCTCGTTGCCCACCTCCATACGCGAAACGCGGAACACCGCTTCCCAAGCCCCCGGCGACGCAAACGGCGTGGCGATCGTGAAGGGACGGATGGGGTCGATCTGCTGGGTGTACTCGTGACGCTCCTCGCCGGTCAACAGGTACGTGGCCAACACGTAGTAGCCGGTGAAGGGCACGCGGACCGCGGTTGCCGTGGCGGAAGTCGCGATCGCCTGCAGCTCACTGTAATACTGGCCGGCAAAGCCGAAGGAGTGGTAGAAATAGACCAGCTCGGGGCTGATGCGGGTGCGTTGTCCCTCGGCCATGTCGCCGCTGGTGAACACCAGCCAAGGCACCGTGGCCGGGGTGGTCAGCTCGAAGGGGCTGATCTTCTCGTTCTCGACCCCTACGCTCCCGGAGACGCCGAACTGCAGGTGGCGCAGCAGGTCCCAGTCATCGTTGTCGAAGGGGTGCACGGCGATGCGGGCGTTGAGGTCCTTGCTATCGTTGGTATCGGTGTTGCCGTTGATTTCGCCGTTGGAAACGGAGACGGCGTACTCCAGCAGGCCGTCCCATATCTGGTATCCGTGGATCATCACGCCTGGATCGCGCTGCGGCACCAACTGGTCGATCATCGACCGTTCCATAGTCGGCACGTCACGGTCCAGGATCAGTTGTTCGTAGCTGACGGGCTGCTTGAACTTGCCCACCTCGAACTGCAGCCCTTCCCAGTAGTGAACGTTCATGTAAGCGTCGGTGATGATGGTCGGGAGGGTGGTGCCGGCAAAATCGGGCAAGAGGCGGAACTCGTAGTAATCCAGCATCGTGGCCTCGATGCCGAGGCGCGCCCGGCGAAGCAGGAACGTGTCGATATCCGTCTTGTCGACGTTGTTGAGATAGCCGCGGAAATCCCCCTCAAGCTCCCCGGTGATCCGCAGGAAGAACGATCCGTCCTTGGATTTCAGAAAGAACCCATCCTGCCAGCCGGCAAGCATGGGAGCCAGCGGGCGTGCTGCCGGGTTCGGGTTTGCCGTGCCGACTGCTCCCGGGGTGACGGGGTCAGGGGTGTTCCCGCTCGTGGAACCGGCCGGCGGATCGACCGGGACGGTCGACGCGGCGCTTTCCGCTAAACGTCGCTCCAGGTCTGTGACGCGCCTTTCCAAGTCGGCGTTGGGAAGCTGCTGACTGTCCTGGGCCCATGCCGAGGTCGCGGCTGCCGCGAGCAACGCCGCCAGCGCGCAGCGCCCCAGCGGAGAAGCCCCCTGGACATGAGTGTCCCGCGAGAGGAAAAACACCGGCGTCGATGAACGGTTTGACGTGTCAAGTGCATTCTCCTTGGCGGAGCTAGAAAATGAACTGGAAGCGGCAATAGAGGGTGTCCTCGTGGCCGATGAGCAAGTGAGGAGCGACTCCCAACGCCACCGGGTCGTCAAAACGGGCGTGTTCCCAGTCGAACTGGGCCCGCACCCACGGGTTCCAGTACCAGTTGAAGCCGACGGTCGTTTCCAGGGCCCCGGAGCTGTACAGGGCGGGGTTCACCAGCTTGTCGGTAAAGATCTCGTTGCCCACCTCCATACGCGAAACGCGGAACACCGCTTCCCAGGCCCCCGGCGAGGCAAACGGCGTGGCGATCGCGAAGGGACGGATGGGGGCGATCTGCTGGGTGTACTCGTGACGCTCCTCGCCCGTCAACAGGTACGTGGCCAGCACGTAGTAGCCGGTGAAGGGCACGCGGACGGGGGTTGCCGTAGCGGAACTCGCGATCGCCTGCTGCTCACTGTAATACTGGCTGGCAAAGCCGAAGGAATGGTAGAAATAGACCAGCTCGGGGCTGAGGCGCGTGCGCTGTCCCTCGGCCATGTCGCCGGTGGTGAACACCAGCCAAGGCACCGTGGCCGGGGTGGTCAGCTTGGTGGGGCTCATCGACTCCTTCTCGACCCCTACGCTCCCGGAGACGCCGAACTGCAGGTGGCGCAGCACGTCCCAATCGTCGGTGTTGAAGGGGCGCACGGCGATGCGGGCGTCGAGGTCTTTGCTATCGTTGGTGTCGGTGTTGCCCGTGCCGCCGTTGATTTCGCCGTTGGAAACGGACACGAAGTATTCGAACCGGTCGTCGAACATTTGGCGCCCGTAGATCATCACGCCTATGTCGCGGGCCGGCACCAACTGGTCGATCATCGACCGTTCCAGGGTCGGCACGTAACGGTCCTGGATCAGTTGTTCATAGCTGACGGGCTGCTTGAATTTGCCCATCTCGATCTGTAGTGCCTCCCAGTAGTGGACGTTCATGTAGGCGTCGGTGATGACGGTGTTCAGCGCCGTGCCGGCGAAATCGGGCAGCAGACGAAATTCATAGTATTCCAGCATCGTGGCCTCGATGCCGAGGCGCGCCCGGCGAAGCAGAAACGTGTCGATATCCGTCTTGTCGAGGCTGTTGAGATAGCCGCGGAAATCCTCCTGGAGTTGCCCGGTGAGCCGCAGAACGAACGATCCGTCCGCGGATTTCATGAAGAACCCGTCCTGCCAGCCGGCGAGCAGGGGACTCGCCTCGGCCGAGGCCAAACGCCCGGCCACATTAGCGCCCACCGGAGGCGCAACGGGAGCTAGAACTGCCTGGCTTGGGTCGCCGGGCGGGGGTAGAGTCGCAGGTTGCTCGGCGGCAGGATCGCCCGAAGGAGTTGAACCGGCGGGTTGTGCTAAGCGTCTCTCCAGTTCCGCGATGCGTCTTTCCAAGTCGGCGTTGGGATCTTCTTGGGTTGACGCCGGCGGGTTTGCCGCAGACCCGTCGGAGGCCGGCGCGAGCTGTTCACCGGGAATCCGCAGCAGGTCGCTGCCCGGCTGGATCGTCAGCGTCGAAGGAGCCGCCGGAGAGAGATTCGGAAGCTGCGGACCGTCCTCGGCCCGTGTCTTTGCCGCGGCAGCCGCAAGCGACATTGCCACAACGCAGGCGCACCACCTGGGAATGGCGCGTCGTCCGATCATTTTCCGGGACGACATCGGCTGGTCTCCGCCATCGCCCTGCATATCAACGACCCCCTGCAATTGGAAAACTACATTACCTTCCTACTTGCGCCAGTTCGCCTTCATTTGATCGAATCGGCGGAATCACAAACTCCATTCTTCTTCTTACAATTCGCACGACGGAACGAACCGCTCAAAGCGGCGTTCAAGGGCTATTGCAGGGAGCGTGCAAGGCGGCAAAAAAGAACTGAACGTTATAACTGTGACGGTGCTCGATACGACTGTGCGATCACCGCCGGCTTTGCCGGCCGCTCTCGTGCAATCGGCTGAGCCGAAACTGTCAAGGGTAACGGTTGGCCGTGCCCTGTGAAGGAACTGGGCAATCCGGCCTGGTGCCTATTTTCCGACAACCGGGATTTGCAGATTGTTCTTAATTTCCGGGTTTTTCCGCGCACGCAGGTCCGCGTAGAGCAGCTTCAGCTCGACGCCCACCATGAGCCTGGGCAACTTCAGCAACAGTTCATGGGGTCAGGTTGTCCGTCCCCTGCGGCTTTGACAGCGGGCAGTGCCAAGGGGACAGGTCCATGTTTTCGGCCTTACGTCCCGCGGCCAAATACGCCTTTTGGCCGAAAAATGGACCAGTCCCCGCCCGACCCGTGAACGGTTACGGCTATTCTCTATCCCAAGAGCCAAACGCAAAGTCCATCTTTCTCTGCTTCCCGAGTCCGGCTGTCGTGTCAGAATGCAATTGATCCAGGATTTTCGAGCCATCCTCTGACGACAAGCCGAGGTGCCGGAACCACAACCACGATCTGCCATCGCAGAGACAAACGCATACGATCTTTCCCGCACCCATGATAATCGCTGTCAAGTCCTTACCCAGCGATGATTCGGCGGCGCGCGGCCAGATCTCGCTCATGACAATCACGGGGTAGTCGTTGTAGGTAATGCGGTAAGTGCCGATCATCCCACACTTATCGGGTCGGTAATGCAGCGGCAGTTCAGACCCGCTCCACTGGCACTGATACCCCCGGCAAACATCGGGTCGCTGATCGTAACAATCGCAGCCAATTCCCGACCTGGAATGTCTGCACCACTGCCGAGAGGGCTTGTCGTTCAAGGGGAAAACATAGCAGCACGCTCGACACTCGCCGCACGGCTGCAGCCGGAGAGTATTGGCGGATTCTGCTTGCTTTCGCTTACGTTTCATCGGTTTCCCCCGCTTCCGGAGATCGTCGCCTCAGGGCTCCTCGTTGGAGGGAATTGCTCGACTGGCCATGGTTTCGCCGATAGCGACCTCGATCCTGCGGAATACGCCTTGCCAATCTCCTCGTTGGTCCTGACGGAACAGCCGCATCGTAGGATACCAGGGGCTGTCGCTGCGATCCAGCAGCCAGCGCCAGTCGGGAACGAAGGGCAGCGCGACCCAGACGGGAACGCCTAGCGCGCCGGCCAGGTGCGCCACGGCCGTATCGCAGGTGATCACCAGGTCCAAATTCTTCAGCACGGCCGCCGTGTCCATGAGGTCGCTCAAGCGGCTGCCCAGTTCCGTGATGGGCAATCGGCCGGCGACCTCTTGCAATTGCTCCACGCCCGCCCCCTTTTGCAAACTGACAAACTGCACGCCGGGCAAACCGGCTAGCGACCCGAAGCAACTCAGCGGAATGATGCGGGCCGGGTCGGTCATCGTACCCTTCCAGAAGATGCCGATCTTGAATCCCGCGATCGGGAGCAATTCCGCCCGCCAGTGCTCGATGAGCCGCGGGTCGGCGAACAGGTAGGGAACATCCGCGGGTATCGTTTCCAGGGACGTGTGGAATATGCCGGGCAGACTTGCCAGTGGGGCGTAAACATCGAATGTCGGCAGATCATCTCCCTTGCCGATCAACTCATCGACGCCGCGACAGCCTGCGAGCAGCCGAACCAGCGGCTGCTGACATTCCACGAGCACGCTGGCCCCGGCCTGCTTGACCAGAGACGCGTAGCGGACGAACTGCATGGTATCGCCCAGCCCTTGCTCGGCATGGAGGAGGATGGTTCTTCCGTGCAGCGGCTGCCCGTCCCAGAGGGGCTGCGAAAAGCCGCGCTGCTGGCACCCTGGGGTTTTCCAACGCCATTCGTACCCGGCCCACCGCGCTCGAAGTCCCCGGTCAGCAGCGCCAATAACGATTGATTCCCGTGCGCCTCGGCAAAGTCCGGCTTCAGTTCCAGCGCCCGGCGGTAGCAGGCGACCGCCTCGTCCAGCATTCCCTGCTTCTTGAAGGCGTTGCCCAGGTTGTTGTGTGCCTTGGCGTAGTCCGGCTTCAGTTCCAGTGCGCGGCGGTAGGAGGCGACCGCCTCGTCGAGATTCCCCTGGTCGTCCAAGGCAAGGCCCAGGTTGTAGTGCGCCTCGGTAAAGTCCGGCTTCAGTTCCAGAGCCCGGCGGTAGCAGGCGATCGCTTCGTCCAGATTCCCCTGGTCCTTGAAGACGTTGCCCAGGTTGTTATGCGCCTCGGCGTCGTCCGGCTTCAATTCCAGTGCCCGGCGATAGCAGGCGGCCGCCTCGTCCAGATTCCCCTGCCCCTGGAAAGCTGCGCCCAGGTTGTTGTGTGCCTCGGCATAGTCCGGCTTCAGTTCCAGAGCCCGGCGGTAGCAGGCGATCGCTTCGTCCAGTTTCCCCTGCTCCTTCAAGGTATTGCCGTAGTCAAGGTAGTAACATGCCACGAAGGGACCCAGAGTTATCGCCCGTCCAATATACTCGACGGCAATCCCGTGCTCACCCGCCTGGTGAGCAATCACGCCGAGAAGATGCCACGCGTCGGCTTGATTCGGCTCAACCTGCAAAACCTGCCGATAGATCTGCTCGGCGGCTTGCAGCCGGCCGGCTTGATGGTGTTGGATGGCAATCGCCAATGCTTCGGGAATCGTCACCATAACGTGAATTATGGCAACGCAACCTGCCAGCCGCAACCGGAAGGCGAAATGCTCGTTGGACCGCGGCAGGCTGGCCTCGACCGCGCCGCTCCGAAGCAGGTAGATGGCGGTCATCAGCACCCAGTATCCGGACAATCTTGGCTATTGAAGAGCGTGCATCCCTCGCTGGCCGCGCCAGCGGTTAACCAACAGCAGGGCCCTTGGATCGAGCTTCAGCAACCGGATCAATTGCGACGGCGTGCAGCCGAGCGTGGCTGCCGCCCGCTTCGGATCGGCGTCCACGGCGGCCAGCACGTCCAAGACCTCGGCCAACAACGCCGGGAAGTCGTCGTGTGAAGCACTTATCTTCAGCCCGCCGCCGCAGCGCAATTGCCAGCCAGCGCTGGGCACGTGGTCCGGGCCGCAGGGTCGCCGGACCTCCAGGGCCAGATTCACCCGCAGCCGAAACAGGGCGCAAGACCGGTTTTGGGCCTGGCTGCGTCGCTCGCTGGACTGCGCAGCTACGCCTGTCGGCAGATGGTGCAGGCTGATGGCCGTCTCTACCTTGTTGCGGTGCTGGCCGCCCGGTCCCGACCGGCGGAGACGGCGCACCTTGCACTCGGCCCAGAGCTGTTCGGGACTAGTTGCCGCCGGGTGGTCGCAGGGTTGGGACATAGTCTCAGTGTACCACAACTCGAAGGCAAGACGATCCGCTACGGCCGCAAGTGCTGCCCACGGACGATCGAGATCCTGGGTGGCCATGCCGGCGTGATGACGGACCCCACCCTCCGCAAGGGCAACGTGAAGGACGTTATCCGGGCGGTCCGCAAGGTTTACCCGGCTTGACAAGGAACGAGAACCGAATTACATATGAACCATCCTTCCCCACAACGCACAAGGAGTCCCACCATGTCTGCCGGACCGACGCGTCGCGACTTTCTCAGAAAGACTACCGCCCTGGCCGCGACTGCGGCCGCAATGACGATCGTGCCGCGGCAGGTCCTGGGAGGTCCGCGGCACGTGCCGCCCAGCGAGAAGATGAACATTGCCGGGATCGGCATCGGCGGCATGGGCGCCGCGAACCTGGCCGCTTTGGAGGGCGAGAACATCGTGGCGCTGTGCGACGTCGATCCACAGAATTACGCTGCCGGCACCATCAAGAAATATCCCCGAGCCAAGGTCTACAGCGACTTCCGCCGCATGCTCGACGTGCAGAAAGACATCGACGGCGTGCTGGTGGCCACGCCCGATCATACGCACGCCGTGATTTCGATGGCCGCCATGAAGGCCGGCAAGCACGTTTACTGCCAGAAGCCGTTGACGCACGACGTGTACGAGGTGCGCATGCTGGCCGCGGCCGCCGCGAAGGCCAAGGTGGCCACGCAGATGGGCATCCAGGGCCATTCCAGCGAGGCCCACCGCCTGATCTGCGAGTGGATTGCGGCCGGCCTGATCGGCGAGATCCGCGAGGTCGACGCCTGGTGCGATTTATCGTATTATCCCTGGGGTCATGCCGGTTGGAGCTCTTCGTGGGGAGAGCGGCCCAAGGACTCGCCGCCCGTGCCCGCCGGCATGGACTGGGACCTCTGGATCGGCCCTGCGCCCCTGCGGCCGTATCATCGAGCCTATCATCCTTCCACGTGGCGCTGTTTCTGGGACTTCGGCTGCGGGATGATGGGCGACCGCGGCGCGCACACTCTCGATCCGGTGGTCGACGCCCTGAAACTCGGACCGCCGGCGAGCGTCGAGGCGACCAGTTGCGGCAGCACGGCCGAGGTCCACCCGCTGTCGGCGATCGTAACCTTTCAATTTCCGGCTCGCGCGGATTTGCCTGCGTTGAAGCTCACCTGGTACGAGGGGACGCGGCCGCCCCGGCCCGACGACCTGGAAGACGGCCGGCGGGTGCCGGCCGAGGGCGGCGTCTTTTTCAAAGGGAGCAAGGCAGTGATCATGTGCGGCGTCTACGGCGACGGGGCGCGGATCATTCCCGAGAAGAAGATGAAAGAGGCAAAGCTGCCGCCCAAGACGCTGCCGCGCGTGGCTGGCTCGCACGAGCAGGATTGGGTTAACGCCTGCAAGACGGGCAATCGGGCCGGGGCCGACTTCGCCTATTCCGGCCCGCTGACGGAAACGTGTCTCTTGGGCAACGTCGCCAAACGCGTCGATGCCCGCATCACCTGGGACGCCGCCAAACTCGAAGTGACCAACCTCCCCGAGGCGAACCGCTACCTGCGCAGCCGGTACCGCCAAGGCTGGACGCTGTGAGTTGGCGGGCAAAGGTCTTTCGCTGCAAAGCCGGCCTTATCGGGGAAGATCGGTAGCCGCGATCTTTGCGTCCGGTACCCCCATCGCCCGCAGTGCGCCGATGGCCATGGCGGCATCGCCCAGCGGCTTCATGTGGACGCCGTCGCCGGTAAGCCAGTTCCCCTTCTGGCCGGCCGGTTTCTGCTTCAGGGCCGTGAGGAACATGCCGTGCAGATCGACCAGTTGGCATTTCTTTTCGGCGGCGATCTTCTTTTCGGCCGTGACGTACATCGCCAGCCGCTGGTTGCCCTCCGCGCCGGGGTCTTCCTGAATGAGGGTGGGCGTCAGCAAAATGACCTTGATGCCCGCCTTCTGCGCCTCATCGACCATCTTGGCGACGTTCCCCTCGTAGTCCGCCAGCACCTTCTCGTCGTGGGGCTTGTCCAGGCGGTGCCAGACATCGTTGATGCCGATGCTGATGGTCACGAAGGCCGGCTTGAGTTGCACCACGTCCTTGTCGAACCGCTTCACCAGGTCCTCGGCTTTCTGACCGCTGATCCCCTTGTTGATCACCTTCGGAATCTTCAAGCCGGGATACTGCCCAGCCAACACCGCATCCATGTCGCGGAGGTACCCCCCGGCCGCGGTAATGGAGTCGCCGATGGCCACGATTTGATCGCCGGGCTTGATCTGCAACTGTTTGGGGGAGTCGGCCGGAGCCGGGCCTACCAAGGCCAGAACCACCGCGAAGAGCTTTTGGACGAGTGGCGCCACGAAACACCTCCTTCATTGGATGCTCAGCATTGACGACCGTGGAACCGATCCACGTAGACGACGCCGTCAAGTTTAATCGGACGCGCGGCCAATGCAAGAGGCCCCGCTGAGTTCTTGGCGCCCGGCCGCCTGGTAATGCACGGGCCTTGCCGGCCGCAGAACGTCGGCATAGGATGATTGGCCACGTGGTCCTCATCTCCTCCCAAACGGTAAAGGGAACTCGCGATGACTCCGAAAGACGTTTTCCGTCAGGTTCTCAACTCTGGTGACACACTGTTGCGCGCCTACGTGGGCGACATGAGCGATGCCGACCTGCTGGTCCGCAGCGTGCCGGGCAGCAATCATACGGCCTGGCAACTGGGACACTTGTTGGCCGGCACGTCGCGCATGCTCACGGCGCTAGGGCACCCGGCGATCGGGCTGCCCGAAGGCTTTGCGGCGGCCCACTCCAAGGAGACAGCCGCCTCGGACGACCCGGCCCGTTTCGCCAAGAAGGCGGAATACCTGGCGCTGCTGGACAAGGCGAAATCGGCTATCCTGGCCGCCATCGAGGCTACCCCGGACGCCGCTCTCGACGCGCCCGGACCGGAGGCGATGCGCGACTGCGCCCACCGTCGGCGCCCTGCTCACCATCTTGGGCGGTCACTGGCTCATGCACTCGGGACAGCTCGTGCCGATCCGCCGCAAGCTCGGCCGGCCGCCGTTGTTCTGAAAGGCTATTGTCTCTTCTGCCACTGGTACGCGCCAACGTCCAACGGGCCGGCCGCCGGGCGGGGCTTGCCCTTGCAGGGGTGGACGTATTGCTCGGCGGGCGTCAGGTCGAAGTCGCCGAACGTCCCAGCCGCCACGCCTTTGCCAATGCACGGCGAGCCGGCCGTGAGGCGGTAGTCGTACTTCGCGGGGTTGACCAGCCGCGCCTCGGCCACGGTCTTCAACAACAGGTTGCCGGCCGCTTCGACCGTGGGCCAGTTCGTCAGGGGGATCTTCCCGATGCAGAGGTTGTTGCGGATGATGGGCACGAGGCTCTCGGGGCTCTTCTCCACGTGCACGAAGAAGGCGTTGCCGTGGCGGTGCTCGTAAACCATCGTGTTGTTGACCACGCAGAGTGCGTTCCGCTCGTGTTTGACGCCCTCAAACCCGTAGGCGATCACGCGGCTGTTGTTGCCGCGGGCGCCCTTGTGCATCACGTTGCCGATGACGACCACCACGCCGCCGTTGGGGAAATCGGCCACGGCGCTGCCCGTGCCGTTCTCGTCGGTGAGGCGGTTGTAGAGCAGCCAGCTTTCCTTCGCCCGGCTCTTCAGCAGGTGCCCTTCGATCACGTCGGTCGAGTAGTTGTGGCGGAAGACGAGCTTCGTGCAGCGCTCGCCGATGTAGAGGGAATGCGTGGCAGGACTGGCCACGGGTCCGCAGTGCTCAAACTCGCAACCCTCGAAGAGCATCTGGCCGTTGCCGCCCAAGACGCCGTCCTCGCAGTCGTAGAAGCGGCAGTTGCGGACCGTGAGGTTCTTCCCCTCCGGCCGCATGCCGGCGCCGTTGCGGTCGCGGACGCGGGCGCCGGAGAACTCGATGTTTTCCACGGTGAGGTCGCTGCCGGTGACGACCCAAATGGCCTTGCCGCCGGCGTCCCTGCCGTTGGCTGGCAGCTTGGCGCGGCCGTTGCCGACGCCGCGGATGGTGAGATGGTTGGCGCGGATCGTGGCCACGTCGCCAGGGTAGACCCCGGCCTGGATCTCGATCGTGTCGCCGTCCTTGGCGGCCTCGATCGCCTGCGATGGTTTGGCGAATTGCTGGTGCGGCCCGACTTTCAGCGTTGCGGCCGGGGCGGCAGCGGCCAGGCAGAAGAATACCGTCGAGAGACTAACCGAGACGATCAAGCGGTTCATGGTGACGACCTCTGGCAATTGGGGTTCACATTAAAGCGGCAAAAGAACAAGTTGGACGATCGCTACTTGTGGTGCAGGCGTCCCGCCTGCATTCTTGGGCAGGTGGGACGCCCGCATTCTTGGGCAGGCGGGACGCCTGCACCACAAGGAATTGCACCAGTTGTTCTACTTCGGCCCCTTCTCGGAGTACGTGGCGATTTCCAATTCGGCCGGCTTCTCCCTGGACGGGGCGAAGCGGACCGTCCAACCGTCGTCCACCCCTCGGTTGGGCACGATGCGCACCGCCAGGCCGTGGCACGCGGCGCCGCCGGCCCACGCTCGCACCGCTCGGGTCACGTCGATCTCGTAGCGCCGCGGCGGCGAGATCGTGCGCCGGTGCCTCTCTGCACGGTCGTGGTGCCCACGTTCTGCCCGAGCTTCCGGAAATCGTACGGCTCGTCCGCCTCGAACGGCGCGTCGAGCATCAGGGCGGCGACCTGCATCGGCGCCTTCTCATGGGCCTCTTCGACGTACAGTACGAGTCTGGCCGAGGCCAGGTCGTCGAGCTTGGGCAGCTTGCCGGCATCGAAATCGACGAGCATCACGCAGGCGTCGGAGTTGTCCTTTAGCCACTTGACGACCTGGTGCGCGAATACCTGCCCCTTCTTCGTCACAAAGGAGACCTTCTTGACGGGCAGCACCGCGGTCTTCGTGGCCCTGGCAGGCACGGCCGGCGGCAGTTGCGTGCCGATCAGCCACGGGCTGGGCAGCGTCGCCAGCTCCTCGCCGGCTCCGACCCTGGGCGTCGTCGCAGGCGCGGGCAGCGGCGCCGGCGCCTGACCCGGCGCCAGCACTTCGCGGCGCACCAACAGCATCCGCGGATAGACCGGGTACCGGCCCTTGGGCGTCGGGCAGTCGATCTCGAACTTCGCCGGCAAGTCGCCGGCGCCGAACGTCTTTTGCACGCAGGTGACGGTATCGTTCCAGGCGGCGTCGTGCGCCTTGGCGATCTCCTTGTCCTGGTCGTACATCTCCTCGAACGACTTGCTGCGGCTGCCCAACCGGTAGGCGTACGTGACCACGAGCTTGTTGTCGCCCAGCGACTTGGGATCGGCCACGGAAACCGTCACCACGTTCTTGCCCGGCGAAAGGTAGGGCAGGGCGCCGGAATTGTTTTGCACGATGGCTTCGAGCTTCAACAGCTTGAGCGATTGCTTGAACGTGATCTTGACCTGCGCGGCCACCTGGCCCCGGACGGCGGCGGTGAAGTTCTTCAGGTCGACGGCCCGGAACGTCTGGCCGCCGTCAGTGGAGACTTCGACCACATCGGCGCCGGTCGCCTCGCCGCTGGCCTTGGTCAAGAGATAGGGGCTCGTCAAATCGACCACCACCACGCCCGGCTTGCCGCTTTCGGCCGGCACGAGCGACCCGCCCGCGTACCTCACGTTTTCCGCCGAGGCAAACGACTTGAGCACCACCTCGCTGGAGAAATCGGGGAGGAAGGCGAGCCTGCCGTTGGCGTAGCTTCGCGCAGGCTTGCTCTTGACGTACGGCTCCAGCACCAGCCCGATGCCGGGATCGTTGCGAGTGTCCTTGTGGCCGCCGCAGGTGTGGGCGGGGGGCTTCTTGCTGTCGTTCCAGTACCAGGCGTCGGGTACCGCGTCCCAGGTGTTGGTTAGCGAGAAGCCTGGGGCGAGGTTGACGGCCGCCGAGTAGCCTTTGTCGGCGTGGTCGATGCCTGCCCAGCCTTCGTCGGGCCCGCCGCGATGGTGCGTTCTCAGCCCGCCGATCACGTCATTCAGCTCGTCGCCGCAGCTCAACAGCGCGGGGGCCAGCCAGTACACCTTGTTGCCGTAGCGGCCGAACTGGTTGTTCTTCGCATAGACGCACTTGCGGGCCGGGTCGAGCACAAAAGCGTCCTTGATGAGCTCCTCGGAGCGGCTGGTCAATTCGTCTTCGCCGGCGATGGTGCGTCCGCCCGGCGCGTCGGGATCGGGCTTCCAGGCGTAGAACTTCAGGAACACGTCGAGGTAGTGCCACTTGCCGTCGTAATGGGCCTCGACCGTGGTGTGCCCGTTCCAGCCGACGAAGCGCCAGCCCCAGCCGAGCTGCCGCCACAAGGCCGACTCCTCGGAGTGCAGGCCGCCGCAGAGACTCCAGCCGTAGCAGTTGATTTCCTTGAGGACGGGCAGCCCGCCCGGCTCGCCCGGATAGGCGAAATGGTAGTGGCTCAACTGCATGAAGTTGTAGATGGCAATGGCCTTTTCGTCGTTGGTCTTGCACTCCCGGGTGATCGACTCGACGATCGACTTGAGGCTGGAGCAATCGGGCGCCTTGTCGGGCAGGACCTTGATCTCGGCGACCAGTCCCGGGGCCTTGGCGGCCTTCTCCGCCGCCTGGGGTGCGGCTGCCAGGGCGGTCGTCGCGCTCAAGGCGAGGGCCATTGCGGCCCAACACGTCATGGTTCGGGGTGACATCGCTTCTCCTTTACTGTGGCGGGAACCAACAGGCAGTTGGATGAGTCGGCAGGCTGCTCCTACCAATAACTCCAAGCCTGTCCCCTGTCAAGGACCGCTGGCGCTTAATGCGGGGGGGAACGCAGCACTAACATTGTCGTCTGAATGGGGACTCTGCCGGTTCCAGGTGCCAATGCGGGGGACCGTTCCGTTCGTAGTCCCGCCTTTAGGCGGCATTCCGCCTGAAGGCGGGACTACGAGCGGGCATTCCGCCTGATGAGTTTCGACGATCAACTTGAGTCCTGTGCGCCCTCCCACCACATCGTAACCCGAAGCGTAAGCGAGGGAGGGCCAACGCTTTCCCTCGCTTACGCTTCGGGTTACGACTGGCCGAGTATGCCTCTCTTGTCCGTCAAAACTCATAAGGCGGGACTACGAGCGGGCGTTTGACGAATCTCGCGCCGAGAAGCGGAAAAACTTGAATTTAGATCAGCGTCGATTGGCGGCGACCGGGAGAGGTTGGTTACAATGGGTCTGCATGGGGCCGGCTCGTTGGTGGACTGGTCTGGAACAAACCCTCGTTGTGCGGAGATCCGTGGCATGAAGAAGCGGTCACAGCTCATGGCGGCGGCATTGGTATCCCTGGCTCTCTTCTGCGGTGCGGCGATGGGGGGCGACGTGGGCACGAGCAAGAGTTTTCACGGGCCGACCGGCCTTCAGCTCTACAGCCTGCGAGACATGCAAAGCGCGCAAGGCGTGGAGGCCACGCTCGACAAGGCCGTCGCGCTGGGGTTCAAATACGTCGAGGTGGCGGCCCTCGGAAAGTTTTCGCCGGCCCAGTTCAAGGAGCAGCTCGACCGCCGAGGGCTCATCCCCGTCGGGCGTCATTTCCCCTTCGAGCAGCTCCGCAACGACGTGGAAGGCGTGGCCCGCGACGCCAAGGCCCTGGGAGTCCCCTACGTCGGCTGCGCGTGGATTCCGCACAAGGACCCATTCACCGCGCAACAATGCCGCGAGGCGGCCCGCGTCTTCAACCGGGCCGGCGCTGCGCTGGCCAAACACGGCATCAAGTTCTACTACCACGATCACGGCTACGAGTTCCAGCCGTACGGCCAGGGGACCCTCTTCGACCTGCTGGCGGCCGAGACCGATCCCAAGACGGTCTTCTTCCAGATGGACGTGCTCTGGACCGTGCTCCCCGGCCAGGATCCCGTCCGGCTGCTGGAGAAGTACCCGAACCGCTGGCTGCTGATGCACTTGAAGGACCTCAAGAAGGGCGTGGCCACGGGCAGCCTGACGGGCAGCACCGCGCTGACCAACGACGTCGCGCTGGGCAGCGGCCAGGTACCTTGGCCCGCCCTGCTCCGCGCCGCGCAAAAGGCCGGCGTCAAGTATTACTTCATCGAGGATGAATCACCCACGCCCCTCCAGCAGATCCCGCAGAGCTTGCGGTTCCTCGAATCGCTCCAATGGGGTCCGTCGCCCACCGTGCAGTAAAGGAGCACTTTTATGCGCAACAACCGGCAAACTGTTTTGGGCCCCGCAGCGATCGGGGCGGTCTGGTGCGCTTTCTGTCTTGCGCCGGCACCGCCGGCGCGGGCTGGCGGCTGGGTCCAGCAGTTCCCGCCGAACCTGGTGCAGCCCGAGTCTGGTCGGCGGAACCACGTCTTCTACGTCGGCGAGCCGGTCGTCTTCAAGTTGAAAGGCCAGCGGCTGGACCGCTTCGAGGTCCGCGACTACTGGGGCAACCTGGTCGACCAGGGCCCGGCCGCCCCGAGCGTCACGCTCAAGGCGTCGCTGCCGGGCTGGTACAAGCTCTACGTCTACACGAAGAAACCCGACGCGCCCGCGCAAGTGCCGAAGGACCCTGCCAAGGCGAAGATGCTGGCCCAGTTCGCGCCGATCTGGGGAGACGTGGCGGGCGGGACCACTTTCGTGATCTTCCGCAACGATCCGCACTTTCCCCGCATGCCCGAGCCGGGCCCCCGCAACGGCCTCGGCGACCAGGTGCTCCGCGCCGTGACTGGCATGGGGCCGCAGCGCTATGCCGGCGACGCCGACAAGCCTGAAGAGTCGATCAAGAACCTCTCACCCGACATCGAGATCGACAAGCGGATGTACCTGCCATTGGATCCGATTCGGCCGCGGAAGCTCTTCATCGCTTTCCCCAACGGCACGAAGAAGGAGGAGGGGGTTCGGAAGATCATCGAGCACTTCAAGGCGGACGTGCGGTACTACGAGCCGCGGAACGAGCCGAATTTCGGCGTCAGCGGGAGAGAGTTCCTCGAAAAGGAGCTCAAGCCGTTCTATGCCCTGGTGAAGTCGATCGACCCGGGACTCAAGGTCATGGGCCCGGGCACGGTCACCATCGGCCCCGGCGGCGCCGGGCTGCGTTGGATCGAAGACTTCCTCAAGGCCGGCGGCGCCCGGTACCTCGACGCCTTCTCCTTCCACGCCTACAACAACGTCAACGGCGACCTCTGGCTTGCGCGAAAGTCGTTGGACTCCCTCACCGCGCTCTGCGCAAGTACGGCGCCGATAAGCTGGAGAAGTGGCAGACCGAGCAGGGGTTCTTCGCCTGCGTCTACGGCTCCTACCAGCCGCGGCTCCAGGGCCGCTGGACGATGCTGGAGATGATGGTCTTCGAGCAGTACGGCATTCCCAAGGAACACAATCACCTCTGGTACGACACGAGCCACGGCTTCTGGGACTTCCCCACCTGGTTCGAGAACGACGACGGCGGCCTGAACCCGGCGGCCTCGCTGATGCGCGTCTGGTCGGAAGAATTGTTCGGCACGCGGCTGGACAAGTCCTACGATTTCGGCGAGCCGGGCAACAAGCTCTACCTGGGCAGCCTCTTCACGGGGCCCCAGAAGCAGGTGGCGGCCTTCCAGAGCGCCGGCAGCACCGACGGCCGCGTCGAGCTTAACGTCCGCGGCGGCGCGACCCTGCGCGTCGTCTCGGCCTTCGGCGTCCAGCGGCAAGTCCGGGTGGCCGACGGGCGGGCCGTGCTCGAAGTGCCGGAGCTGCCGCTCTACGTCGAGCTGGCCAAGGGGCAGACCATCGACGTGGTTCCGACCGCCTGGGGCGAGAACCTGGCCCGGCGGCCCGGTGTCGCGGCCTCCTCCTCCGGGGCCGCAGCGCACCCGGTCGACAAGAGCATTGACAACGACATCCGCAAGATCATCAACGGCGAGTTGGAAAACTGGTACTGGTCGCAGCAGAAGAACGACCAGCCGTGGATGAGCAACGTGGAGAAGTTCCCGGCGTGGGTCGAGTTGCGATGGCCGGAGCCGGTGAAGATCGGCCGGGTGGTCGTCTACGCGGCCCCACCCTGGCAGTGGCAGGGGTCGCTTTTGGACTACGAGCTCCAGGTGGAGTCGGGCGGGCGCTGGGTGACGATCGGGCGGGTCCAGGAACCGCCGAAGACCTACAAGGTCTTCACCCCGACCACGCGGACCTCGGTCGACTCCTTCTACAGCGACCGCTGGATCTTCCAACATGCGTTTCCTGCCGTGACGACCGCGAAGATCCGCCTGCTGGTCCACGAGGTCACCTTTGGCGGCGGCGCGACGGAAGACGTGGTCAAGGCGGGCGGCCAGACCGGACCGCACCAGATCATGCTGCGAGAGGTGGAGGTGTACGGGAGGTAGGCAACCCGAAGCCCGTAAGACGGATTGCTAATCCGTCCGGAAAGCGGAAATCGTGGACGGATTAGCAATCCGTCCTACGGAATTCCCCCCTTTGTTCTTTAGCGGAGCCTTACTTGCCGCTCGCGGCCGCCTTCTGATAGCGGTCCCGGAGGGCAAGATTGACCTCCAACACGTTCACCAGCGGCACGCCGACCAGGCCGCCCAGCGGTCTATGGCTCTTGTCGTGCAGCAATCGCTCGATCTGGTCGTGCAGCGATTTCTCGTTGGCGGCCCCGGTCTTCTTTGCCCAAGCGGCGGCGACGCGATCCAGTTGCCAAAGGGCGTTGTTGAGGGTGATGTCCGGGTCGAGGCCCGAGCCGGAAGTTGTCACCATGTCGCCAGGGACGGGCTGGAGGTCTTCGTTGGGATGCTCCTGAAGCCACATGTCGAAGAAACCGGACTGGATGTCCCCGCCCTCCTTCACCGGCTGGATCTTCTTCTCCGTCTTCCCATCCGGCATCTTGTGCTCCACCGCACTGGGGAAAGTGCCCGGGTGGGCCTTGGAATAGTCCGTGAAGAAGGGCACTGTCAGGTCCGCGGGCTGCGGCTCCGGCGTGCCGGGATTGTCCTTGATCCACTGGGCTACTTCCGCCGCGTGCGTCTTCTGCCAGTCGGCCACATAGGCGGTATTCAGCTTGTCGCCTTTGATCCAGTTCTGAGCGACGGTCGAGTGCAAGGCGGCCCACTGGGCGACAATCCCCGCTTTCCCGCCATATTGGTCCTTCTGGAACCAGCTTTCGATGTCCGGAGCGACCGGCTGACCCTTCTTGGGGCCGCCGGCGTATTTCACGATCGGGCCGAGCTGGCGCGCCACGCGGTCGCGGAGCAGGTAATTGCTGGCCGCCCAGTTGGAAGCGCCGGAGGCGGCAGCGTTGTAAGACGCCGCCGAAGGCCGGGGCTGGAAATACTCGTCCAGCGTGAACGGCTGAGCGATGAGTTGCGAGCCGATCGCGTAGCCTTTCGCATCGGGCAGCAGGCTTCCCTGGGCCTTGTCATGGAAGACCGTCTGCCCGATCCCCAACAGGATCAGTGGGTACAGCACCGAGGAGAGCAACACGGTAAGAACTAGCAGCCAAAGGTTCGCACGCAGATGAGCACTCATGTCTTGACTCCCACTTTTCTGGTAGGGTGGGACAAGCTCGCTCCCGGCGAGCGCCGGCCCACCGATTTTTGCGGTTGGTGGGCCGGCATCGCTTACGCTCGCTGGTCCCACCCTACGTCTTAGGCCAACAAATGAAGGGCGACCAGGGTCATGTCGATCAGCTTGATGCCGATAAACGGCGCGATCACGCCGCCCAACCCCCAGACCAGCAGATTGCGGCGCAACAGGGCGTCCGCCCCCACGGGGCGATACTTGACGCCTTTCAGCGCGACTGGGATCAACAGCGGAATAATGATCGCGTTGAAGATCACCGCCGAGAGGATCGCCGAGGTGGCGGAATGAAGATTCATGATGTCCAGCGGTTTAAGCCAGGGGAGCGTCGCGGCAAACATCGCCGGGACGATGGCAAAATACTTGGCCACGTCGTTGGCGATAGAAAACGTCGTGAGTGCCCCTCGCGTTATGAGCAGTTGCTTGCCGATCTCCACGACTTCGATCAACTTGGTGGGATCGCTATCGAGGTCCACCATGTTGCCCGCTTCCTTGGCGGCCTGGGTGCCCGAGTTCATGGCCACGCCGACGTCGGCCTGGGCCAGGGCCGGGGCGTCGTTGGTGCCGTCGCCCATCATGGCGACCAGCTTGCCCGCGGCCTGTTCCTGGCGAATGTAAGTGAGCTTGGCTTCGGGGGTCGCTTCGGCGATGAAGTCGTCCACGCCCGCCTGCGCGGCGATCGCCTTGGCCGTCAAAGGGTTGTCGCCCGTAACCATCACCGTCCGCAACCCCATCCGCCGCAGTCGGCTGAACCGCTCGCGGATCCCGGGCTTGAGGATGTCTTCCAGGACCACCATCCCGGCGATCCGGCTGCCCTTGCTGACCAACAGCGGCGTAGCCCCATTCTTGGCCACGTCCGCAATGGTCTTCTCTGCGGAGGCCGGCGCGGTTCCGCCGAGCTTCTTGACATGGCGGATGATGGCGTCCGGCGCCCCTTTGCGAATCTGCTGACCATCGGCCAGGTCGATGCCGCTCATGCGTGTTTGCGCCGTGAAAGGCACGAACTTCGAGTCCGCCGGCACGGGAACATCGCCGTCGGCGCTCTGCGCGTTCTGTCCGGCGGCGCCGCCGCTTGAGCCGCCGAATTTGTGGAACAATTCCACGATGCTCTTGCCTTCGGGCGTTTCGTCGGCGGCAGACGCTTGGGCCGCCAGGCGTGCAACCTCCGCCGCCGTGAAGCCATCGAAGGGCGTGAACTGGGTCGCCCGGCGATTGCCCACGGTGATCGTTCCCGTCTTGTCCAAGAGGAGCGTATCGATGTCGCCCGCCACTTCCACCGCTTTTCCGCTCTTGGCCATGATGTTGGCTCGCAAAGCGCGGTCCATGCCCGCGATGCCGATGGCCGCCAGAAGCGCGCCGATCGTGGTGGGAATCAGGCAGACCAGAAGGGCCACCAGCGTGGGCACGTCGGTGCCAAGGCTCAGAACGCTGACGCCGGAAAAATCCTTCATGTACAACTCGACGTTGTAGGCAATCGGCCAGAGCGTGGCGGTCACGATGAGGAAGATCAGCGTGAACACGGCCAACACGACCGCCAGGGCGATTTCGTTGGGCGTCCGTTGGCGGATGGCCCCTTCAACCAGGGCAATCATGCGGTCGAGGAAGGAGCCGCCGGGGCTGGCGGTGATCTCGACGACGATCCGATCCGAGAGCACCCGCGTGCCCCCGGTAACGCCCGAGCGGTCCCCTCCGGCCTCGCGGATCACGGGGGCCGACTCGCCGGTGATCGCCGATTCATCAATGGAAGCCACGCCTTCGACGATTTCGCCGTCGTTGGGGATGATGTCTCCCGCGGTCACTTCCACCTTGTCTCCCGCGCGGAGTTCGGTAGAAACCGTCTGCTCCGTGGTTCCATCCGCGCGGAGGCGGCGGGCCGGAGTGGTTCGCCGCGTCTTCCGCAAGGCGTCGGCCTGGGCCTTGCCGCGGGCCTCGGCAATGGCGGAGGCGAAGTTGGCGAACAGCAGTGTCGCCAGGAGCCAGAAATCCAGGGCCAACAGATATTTGTAGTCAACCCCCGCCGCGCTCGGGTAGCCACGGAACTCGGCGATCGTGTAGATGATGGTCAGCACCATTCCGATCTCGACCACGAACATCACCGGGTTTTTCCATTGGATGTCGGGGCGGAGCATGACCAGCGACTGCCCGAAGGCCGTCTTGAGCAGCTTGGGGTCGAAGATGCCGGCCCTTCGACTGTGCCGGCGCCCCAGCTTGAGCTCTTCGGCCGTGCGGCCGATCGAAGGTGTCTGCGTCGTACTGGACATGTTCTCTTTCCTTGTCTGGCGATCGTGTTTCGTGCCGGTTTCCATGGCCGTCGTCTAGCCTCCAAAGGGGATCGGCCCGAAGTGTTCCGCGACGGGTCCGAGCGCGGCCACGGGCAGGAAGAGCAGGGCACCGATCAGGAGGATCGTGCCCAGCAGGACGAAACCAAACGTGATCGTATCCGTTCGCAAGGTCCCCGCCGTCATGGGCGTGGGTTTTTTGACCGCCAGGCTCCCTGCGAAGGCGATGGGCGCGATGATCGGCACGAAGCGGCTGATCAGCATCACCAGGGCCGCAGCAATGTCCAGTTGCCGGCTGGTGGGGGCGGGTGGCGACGGGTTGTCGTCGGGCTTGTTGAATCCCCAGGTGTCTCCCAAGCCCTCGAAGCCGGAGCCGTTGTTGGCCGAGGACGAAGTGAACTGATAAAGGACTTGGGAGAACCCGTGAGCCCCCGGATTGCTCTCCGCCTTGATTCCCCAATCCGTGGCGGCGAAGAGGCCGGTGGGGGCCAAGATCATCAGCGGATGGATCAGCAGGGCCAAGGCCGCGAGTTTCATCTCCCGCGCCTCGACCTTCTTGCCCAGGTATTCCGGGGTCCGGCCGACCATCAGGCCCGCGAGGAATACGCCCACGACAAGGTACACCAGGAAGTTGATAAGCCCCACGCCGACGCCGCCCCAGATACAGTTGAGCCACATCCCCGTGAGCGGGACCAGCCCCGCCGCCGGGTTCAGGCTGTCGTGCATGCAGTTTACCGAACCGTTGGAGGTGTTCGTGGTCAGCGCCGCCCACGTAGCAGCCGCCGAGGTCCCAAAACGGAGTTCCTTTCCTTCCAGATTTCCCAAGGATTGATCCACGGGAAGGCCGGCCACCGCAGGAATCGTCATGTCGCGATTGCCGTTGGCCGACGTTGTGTCGGGGATGGAGTAGGTTCGCCCGTCATGGGCGGTTAAGCCGGGGTTCGGCTTGAGCGTGTCGTGCCAAATCGCCCAGGCCACGGTTCCTAAGGAGAGAACGAGCATCACGCCGAAAATTACCGCTGCGTCCCGGTAGCGGTGGAGCATCTTGCCGAACATCACCAGCGTCGACACCGGCAGCAAGAAAATCCCAACGCACGATAAGAGACTGCTGAAAGCATTGGGGTTCTCAAACGGGTGCGCGCTATTGGCGCCGAAGAAGCCGCCCCCATTAGTCCCGAATTGCTTGGCCGCAACGATGGCCGCGACTGGGCCGCGGGCAATCTGCTGGACCAATGTCGGCTGACCGTTGCTGTCGGGCCCCATCGCCCCCGGCTCCAGCGTGGTCGCCTCCGCTTGCCCGTGCAGGGTCATGGGCACGCCGCTGGCCATCAGGAGCACGCCGACCACCAGGCACAACGGCACAAAGATGTACGCCGTCCCGCGCCACAGATCGACATAGAAGTTGCCCATGTGCTTGTCGCCACGCAACCCGCGAATAATGGCCACCAGGGCGGCCATGCCGATCATCGGTGAAAGAACCTGCTTCCAAAGGATGAAGAACAACTGGCTAAAGTAAGACAGGTGGACCTCGCCGGAGTAGTCCTGGAGATTTGTATTCGTCAAGAACGAGCAGACCGTATTGAAGATCGTGGTCGGCGCGAGCATCTTCTTGCCGTCGGGATTCAGCGGCAGGTAGGGCTGCAAGGTGAGGACTGCGAACCCAACCACGAAGGTCACGATGTTGAAGGCCATGAACGCCAGCGCATACTGCTTCCAGTTCTGCGGGCCGGTGTCCAGCCGCGATTCGATCCATCGGAGCCACCTCGGCGCGTGAAGACGGCCGTCGAACACCCGGGCCATGTAAAGGCCGATCGGTACCGCCAGCGCAAACGTCACCCCGTAGACGAGCAGGGGAAGAACCCAGACCTGCCACATGGGCGAGACCCTTTCCTGTTAGAACCATTCGGGCCGCAGCAGGGCGGCGGTGAGGTAAACCAGCAGCAGCACGGTGGCGGCAGCGGTGAGCATCTGTAAACCGTCCATAGGGCATCCCTCAAATCTTGTCACATGCGACAACGAAGGCCGTCAGCAGGGCCAACGTCGCCAAACCCAGAAAAAACAGGGCCGGCAGCCAAACTGTCAGGTCCATAGGTCTTGCTCCTTCTCAATGGGAACTGGAAGACTCATCAAGTTGGTCCGTAGTGAAAAGTCACTGTCCATGTCGTACACGGGCCGTGGTTGGCGTGGCGGCGTCCTTGGGTGAAACCGACCCGCCAAGCGTTGGGTCGTACGGATCAAGGGCGCGCGATTGCCGCTTGCCGCCCCTTCGGAATCGATCCAGTCGTCCACTGAAGTATCTCTCGCACCGGTCGCAGACCCAGGTGTAGCCGATCACCACTGCGGTCACGACGAGTGCCAGGAGAGCCATGTTCGTGAGGAAACCCGCGAGCGATTCCTTTGGCGTAAACACGTCGAGAATCGCCACGGCACACGCCAGGACCCCGGCAGCGGCCAGCGCAGCTTACGGCGATCAGCTTGCTATTCCAGGAAGGCGAGCACATGACTTGTTCTCGTTAAACAGGCATCGTGCGAGGCCGCGCCGATCTTGTGGTGCAGGCATTTCGCCTGCCCCAAAAAACGCAGGCGGGACGCCTGCACCACAACGGACAATTGACCAGGATGTCCTGCCCGCAACGGCACCGTATCTGCACCCTGCCTGTCGCATTCCGCGTGCCGCGGAAGATCCATAATACGTAACTCGCTAATATACAAGCATTTATGTAAAATACCCTAGAGGCGGCACGACCCCTTGCTATTGCAAATTGCACGTCCAGTCGGGCAAAATGCACGGTGCTCGTTTGAGGAGATCCAAACGCGGACTATGAACATCCTGGTGATTGACGACGACGCGAGCCTCAGGCGCACCCTGCGGATGTCGCTTGAGGTGCTTGGACACCGGGCCATCGAAGCCCGCGACGGTGCCCAAGCGCTGGAACTTTTGGGGCACCGGCCCTTTGAAATGGCCCTGCTGGACCTGCGGCTGGCCCAGGAACAGGGTTTGGACCTCTTGCCGCGTTTGCTCGGCCTGGCCCCCGGCCTGCACGTGGTGATGGTCACGGCCTATGCGACCATCGAAACGGCGGTCGAGGCCATGCGTCGCGGGGCCTTCGATTACCTGCCCAAGCCCTTTACGCCGGATCAGCTTCGCGTGATCCTCGACCGCATCGCCCGCGTGCGACGGCTGCAATCCCAAGTGAACGAGTTGGAGGAGCAGGTTCGCGCGGTCGTGCCCGAGGTGGACCTCCAAACCAGCGAGCCGAGGATGCGCGCGGCCCTGGACATGGCCTTCAAGACCGCGGCCAGCGAGGCAACCATCCTGCTGCGCGGCGAGAGCGGCACCGGCAAGGGAGTCCTGGCCCGGTTGATCCATGCATACAGCCAGCGCGCCGCCCATCCGCTGGTCACCCTTCACTGCCCAAGCCTTTCCAGCGAGCTCCTGGAGAGCGAGCTCTTCGGGCACGTGCAGGGCGCGTTCACCGGCGCCGTGCGAGATACGGTGGGAAAGGTGGCCGCGGCGGAAGGCGGCACGCTGTTCCTCGACGAGATCGGCGACCTGCCGCTGGAGTTGCAGCCCAAGCTCTTGCGGCTGCTCCAGGAGCGGTGCTACGAGCGGGTGGGAGAAACGCAGACCCGGGCCAGCAATGTTCGCATCCTCGCGGCCACCAACCGCAACCTCGAGGCCGAGCTCGCCGCCGGCAGCTTTCGCGAAGACCTCTATTACCGCTTGAACGTCATCGAAGTGACCGTGCCGCCGCTGCGCGACCGGCCAGGCGACATCCTGCCGTTGGCGGAGCACTTGCTGCGGTTCTTCGCCAAGCAAAACGGCAAGCCTGTCTCCGCGTTTGCCGAGCCGGTGCGGGAGGCCATCCTTCGCTACCCTTGGCCGGGAAACATCCGCGAGCTGCGCAACGCCGTCGAGCGGGGCGTCATTCTCGCCGCCGGCCCCGTGCTGGCTCTGACCGACTTGCCGTCGCAGATCGGCGACCCGAACCAGCCAAGCCCGGGCGCCGCGGCGGAGCCGGGCACCGGCCGCCAGGTGGGTCCGGACGGCGAGCCGCTGACGCTCGACCAACTCGAGGCCGAGCACATCCGTCGTATCCTGGCCTCCACGGAGACCATGGAGAAAGCAGCTACGAAGTTGGGCATCGACCCGAGCACGCTTTACAGGAAACGCAAGCGATATGGAATCTGAAGGTACAACTCGCAATGGATTCGCTGACCCTATTCGGTTTGTTTGCCGTGACCGCGATGTTATTGTGCTATGCCATGGAAGATCGCCACCCAGGATTCATTCTTGGATTTGCCGTGGCATGCGCTCTGGGGTCTGCCTACGGGTTCCTTCAAGGTGCATGGCCGTTCGGACTGGTCGAGTGCGTCTGGTCGTTCGTCGCCCTGCGGCGGTGGTGGCTGAAGAAATGAAGAACGTCGCAAGTCGAGGAACCCAGTCGTGACCTTTCGCCGCCGAATCATTGTGGCAATGGTTCCTCTGTTTGCCCTGTTGGTCGCGCTGGGCGGCACCGGGACCGTTCTGATCTACCAACTCGGCAAGCGCATCAATGAGAGTTTGCGTGAAAACTACGATAGCGTGATCTACATGCGCGACCTGAATGAGGCCCTGGAAGGCATCGACTCCTCATTCCGGTTTGCGCTGGCCGGGCGAGAAGAGGAGTCTTACCGGCAGTTTCAGGCAAACGGCAGACTGTACGACGCCGCCCTCTCCAAGGAGCAACACAATATCACCGTGCCCGGGGAACGAGAGCTGGTTGACACACTGACAGCGCTGAGCGACCATTATCGCCGTCAAGGAGAAGACTTCTTCAAACGCGCCGGCCAAAAGCGGGACACGCTTTACCGGGGAGAGCCGAACTCGCCGGGGCTCTCCGGCAAATTCCGCGACATCAAGACCGTTTCGAGCGAGATCCTGCGGATCAACCAGGACCACATGGAAGAGGTCAACCGGCAGGCGCGCCGCTTGGCCCATTCCTCGCTCCTCTGGTATGGCGGCGGCTTGGCGATCGGAATCGCCCTGGCCATATTCCTCGTCGCCAGCACGATCCGCACGGTCTTGCACCCGATTCGCGCCGTCACCGAATCGGTCGCAGCCATCGGCGCAGGCGACCTGGATCAGCTCGTACCCGTCTCGTCAGAGGATGAATTGGGGCAACTGGCCAGCGCCTTCAATTCGATGGCCCGCCAGCTTCGTGATTACCGCCGGTCGCAGAGGGCACAATTGACCCGCGCAGAAGACGAGCCAGGCCACGATCAACTCCTTTCCCGATCCCGTCCTCGTGGTCGATTCACAGCAGCGCGTGGAGCTGGCCAATCCGATGGCGCGCCGCATCTTCGGCGTCGTGCCGATCGAGGCGGACAGCGGGACGCCGTTGGCTTGGCAGCCTCCCGATCCGCTGCGGCAGCCCCTGGCGGACGTTCTGCAAAACCGCCGCGAGTACCTGCCGGAGGGATTCGACAAGGCCGTCGTGATCCAAATGGGCGAAGACAGCCACTTCTTTCTGCCGCGCATCCTGCCGATCCGCGATGCGGACGGCGCGACGATCGGCGCAGCCGTGCTCCTGGAGGACATTACCCGCTTCCGCTTGTTGGACGAGGTGAAGAGCAATCTCGTGGCCACCGTGAGTCATGAGCTGAAGACTCCGCTGACGAGCATCCGGCTGGTGCTCCACCTTCTCCTGGAGGAAACCGTCGGGCCGCTTGCGCCGAAGCAGCTCGAGCTGCTCGTGGATGCCCGCGACAACGCCGAGCGGCTGCTGGTCATGATTAATAACTTGCTCGACCTGGCGCGGCTGGAACAGGGGCGGAGTCAACTCCACCTGCGAGCGGAAAAACCACGCGACCTGCTCCAGGCGGCGGCCGACTCCTTTCGGCCGCAGGCCGAGGATCGAGGGATTGAGCTTTCGATGGACGCAGCCGGCGAATTGCCCCCGGTGGCCGTGGACGTGGAGCAATTCCAACACGCTTTGCAGAATCTGCTCGACAACGCGCTGGTCCACACGCCCCAAGGCGGACGCATCGCGCTTTCCGCCCGCGCGGCCGACGGCCGGGTCGTCTTTTCGGTCGCCGATACGGGTTGCGGAATCCCTGCTCAGTACCTGCCGATGATATTCGAGAGGTACTTCCGCGTGCCCGGAGATGCCAACCAAGGCGGCAGCGGCCTGGGGCTGGCGATCGTGCGGGAGATTGTCACGGCCCACGGCGGCACGGTGGAGTGCGAAAGCCGGCCGGGAGAAACGACCGTGTTTCGCATGACATTGCCGGGAGGGAGCGGAAAAACGGCCGAAAAATCGTTGACGCAAGATGGCGATCAGTAAACTGGGTACCGACCGAAGACTAAACTGGGGAATTCCGTAGGACGGATTGCTAATCCGTCGACGATTTACGGACGGATTAGCAATCCGTCCTACGGGCAAGTCCTGACGTTATTCCTCGGCCGGTCCCGAAGAACCGTGACCCACGAAAGCAAAACCAGTGGCCAGCGACGAATCGCACTCCAGACCTGAGCTTTTCCTCGACCTCATCCGGCGGCAGCAGGGGGGGCGGCTGAAAATCTATCTCGGGTTCGCCGCGGGGGTCGGCAAGACCTACGACATGCTCCAAGAGGGAAACCGCCTGCGGAGGCAGGGCGTCGACGTGGTGATCGGCTTCGTCGAAGCGCACGGCCGGGCGGAGACCATCGCCCAGATCGGCGAATTGGAACAGGTGCCTCGCCGAAAAATCGAGTACCGCGGCATCGTGCTGGAGGAGATGGACCTGGATGCGGTTCTCAAGCGGCGGCCCACCATTGCACTGGTGGATGAGCTGGCCCATACGAATGCCCCCGGCAGCCGCAATCCGAAGCGTTATCAGGACGTCCAGGAAATTCTCCGCGCGGGCATCAACGTCATCACCACTCTGAACATCCAGCACCTGGAGAGCCTGCACGACATCATCCAGCGCGCCACGGGCGTGCGCGTCAAGGAGCGCCTTCCCGACTACGTGGTCACGATGGCCGATCAAATCGTCAACGTCGATCTCTCGGCCGAAGACCTGCGCGAACGGCTCCAGGCGGGAAAGATCTATCCGGCGGAGCGCGTCTCCACGGCGCTGGAGAACTTCTTCGCGCCGGAGAAACTCACGCAGCTCCGCGAGCTGGCCATGGAAGAGATCGCTTTCCGGCTCGACCGCTCCCGGCGAGAGGACGAGCAGCGGGGCGCTCAGCGGGCTTTCGGCTCCGAGCGCGTCGGGGTGTGCCTCAGCTCGCGGAGCCCTCATGCGGCCGCCCTGCTGCGCAAGGCCGCGCGGATCGCCGACCGTTTGGGCGTCCCTGGTACGCCATCTACGTGCAGACCCCTCGCGAAGGCCCCGAATACGTCGATGCCGCCACGCAGCGCCAGATCGGCAACAACCTCGACCTTGCCCGGGAGTTGGGCGGCACGTCGTTTCCCATCAAAGGCGTCGATCTCATCAGCGCCATCGACACCTTCGTCAAGGAATACGGGATTACGCACCTCGTCCTGGGCCGGACGCGGCAGCCCTGGTATCGCCGTTGGTTCGGCCGATCCGTCTTGGACCGTCTGGTGCAAAGTGTCCCCGGTGTTGATGTGACCGTGGTGGACAACAGCCCGCCGCCACAAGCCTAACATCTCGCAAAATGCAATCTCTCTCCGGGCAAAATGCAATGTTTCTCGCTGAGACCGCGCCCGTCGTTTTGTCGTAAGCCATTAGCAAATCGCAAGTTGGCAAAAGCCAGTATTCATGGCGCGCATTTTGCATTGAAGCCTGCGACCCGTTGATGTGAGATTCTCACCCCCCGGGAAAGAAACGAGCGGTTTCCACCGGGGCAGCAAACGTAGGGTGGGCTTTAGCCCGCCTTCACGACGCAGTGCGGAGAATGCATAGGGTGCGAGGAATCGGGAAGGTCGCGCCGGCGGGCTAAAGCCCACCCTACAAACTCAAGGCTCAGGAGCATCGGCTCATGATGGATCTCATTTTCGTGTTGGCAATCGTCGGCTTCTTCGTCCTGTCCGTCGCTTATACCTATGCCTTCGATAGGATCTGATCCATGGAAAACATCATTGTTGGAATCGTCTCGCTGGGCCTTTTCGTCTACCTGTTTTTTACGCTGATTCGCCCGGAAAATCTCTGATCGTTCCTCGCCTGACCGAGGCGCAAACCGTCCGCCAAACCGTCGCAGGTCCAAGCGCTCGAAAGAAGGAAGTCGCTGCTCTATGCAATACATGACTTTGTCAGGCTGGATTCAGTTTCTGGTGTTTCTCGTCGCGCTGGCCGCCATCACCAAGCCGATGGGCTTCTACTTGTTGCGCGTGCTCGATCCCGACAAGAAAGGCGGCCTTGGAATCCTGGAGAAGATCCTCGGTCCGGTGGAATGGCTCGTCTACAAGGTGGCGCGTGTCAATCCAAAGAAACAGCAAAACTGGAAGCAGTACGCCTTGGCGATACTCATGTTGGGCATGGTCACCACTGTGCTCAGCTACGGTCTGTACCGCATCCAGGACATCCTGCCCCTGAAGGCGAACCTGGCCAGCCTCGCCGGTACGGTGGATAAGAACGGCGTCATCAACGGCGGCGGCAAGGTGCCGGCAATCATCGCCTTCATCCAAGCCGTCTCCTTCGCCACCAACACCGACTGGCAGAGCTATGAGCCGGAGCAGATGTTCACGCATTTCTCGCAGCTCGTTGCCACGCTGCTCCACTTTTTCTTTTCCTCCGCCGTCGGCATTGGCACGGCGGCCGCGCTGGTGCGCGGCGTCGCCCGCCAGCAGACGCGAAACATCGGCAATTTCTGGGTCGATCTGACGCGGATCACGTTGTACCTGTTCATCCCCATGTGCCTGGTGTTCGCCACGTTGAATCTGTGGCAGGGGATGCCCATGAATTACCGGCCGTACACCCAAGCCACCATTCTGGACCAGTCGGCGGCGCCCTCGGCGACGCAGCCCAGCGTGCAGCCGATCGTGCAGGGCCCGATCGCCGCCTACGCGGCACCCAAGGTGCTCGGCCTGAACGGCCCGGGCATCACCGGTGCCGACTGCGCCCACCCCTTCGAGAATCCCACGCCGTTGTCGGAGTTCCTGCAGTTGATGCTATTCTTCTCCGTGATTGCTGGCCTGCCCTATTACTACGGCCTGATGATCGATCACCGCTTGCACGGCTGGAACATCTGGCTGATCATGTTCGCGCTGCTGATTGTCACCAACCTGATAACGTGGTATTTCGAGGCCCAGCCCAATCCGCGGATGACGGCGCTGGGCGTCAGTCCCGCCAATTGCAACATGGAAGGCAAGGAAGTCCGCATCGGCGTCTACAACTCGGCCACGTGGGCCAATAACGTCACCATCACGGCCGAGGGAGCCAACAACTGCCAGCACGACTCCATGATGCCCATGGCCGGCTTCATGCTCCTGTTCAACATGCACCTGGGCGAGGTGATCTTCGGCGGCATCGGCAGCGGACTGTACACGATGCTGATCTTTATCTTCGTCTCGGTGTTCCTCGCCGGCCTGATGATCGGACGCACGCCCGATTACCTGGGCAAGAAGATCGCTAGTTTCGACGTGAAGTGCTGCTGCCTGCTGCTGCTGATGATCGTGCTGGACACGGTTGGGTTTACAGCGTGGTCGTGCCTGGCCAAATGGGGCACGGACAACAACGCCAACAACGGGCCCCATGCCTTCAGCGAATTGTTCTACGCCTTCAGCTCCGGGACCGCCAACAACGGCACGGCCTTCGGCGGCGTCGGCTACGCGCCCACCGTCACGTCCCCCGACCCGGCCGACAAGACCAAGACGATAACGACTTACGGCAGCACGATGTTCAACTGGACGCAGACGTTTTGCATCCTCATCGGCCGCTACTTCGAGATCATCCCCACCCTGGCCTTGGCGGGGGCGCTGGCCAGAAAGAAGGCGGCGCCGCTGCACACGGGCAGTTTCCCGGTGGTCGGCCCGACGTTCTGCCTGCTGGTGGCCGGGGTGATTCTCATCGTGGGCGCATTGAACTTCCTGCCCGGATTGGTGATGGGCCCGGTGATCGAGCACTTCAAGATGGTCGGATCGCACATATTGTACTGATGCGCCGGCCCGATCAGGGGCCGTAGGATCGGATTGTTGAAGAACCATTGAGGAATTCGATGTCCACCAAAGCACGACCCTTATTCGACCGCCAGATTGTCGTTCCGGCGATTTTCGACAGCTTCCGCAAACTCAACCCCGTTCACCTGTGGAAGAACCCGGTGATGTTCGTCACCGAGGTGGGGGCGGCCGTCACGAGTTTCGATCTGGCCTTCACCAAGCACTCGGAAGCGACGTTCGTGCTGCAGATCTCCATCTGGTTGTGGTTCACCGTGCTGTTTGCCAACTTCGCCGAGGCCATGGCGGAAGGCCGCGGCAAGGCCCAGGCCGACACGCTGCGAAAGAGCCGCACCAAGACCCACGCGAAGAAGGTCATGCCGGCCGGAACGTTCACCGTCGTGCCCGCGGAAGAGCTGCGCAAAGGCGACGTATTCATCGTCACCGCCGGCGAGGTGATCGCCGCCGACGGCGAGATTATCGAAGGCGCCGCCACGGTCGACGAATCCGCCATCACCGGCGAATCCGCGCCGGTCGTGCGCGAGGCCGGCAGCGACCAGTCGTCGGTTACGGGGGGCACGACGGTCCTTTCCGACCTGATCACGGTCCGCGTGACGGCCAACCCCGGCGAGTCGTTCATGGACCGCATGATCGATCTGATCGAGGGGGCCAAGCGCCAGCGGACGCCCAACGAAATCGCGCTGTCGATCCTGCTCTCGGCGTTGACGATCATCTTCATGGCGGTGGTCGTCACGATGATGTCGTTTGGAATCTTCACGCACACTTATCTGGGCGACAGCCCCGCCTATGAGCAGGTCAGCCTGGCGTTCTCGGTCACGGTGCTGGTTTCGCTCCTGGTCTGCCTGATTCCCACCACCATCGGCGGGCTGCTCTCGGCCATCGGCATCGCCGGCATCGACCGCATGGTGCAGAAGAACGTCCTGGCCATGAGCGGCCGCGCGGTGGAGGCCGCCGGCGACATCGACGTGCTGCTGCTGGACAAGACCGGCACTATCACCATGGGCAACCGCCAGGCGACGGAGTTCATCCCGGCCCCCGGCGTCGATCCCAAGGAGCTGGCCGAGGCCGCGCAGCTTGCCAGCCTGGCGGACGAAACGCCGGAAGGACGCAGCGTCGTGATCCTGGCCAAGGAGCGGTACGGCATCCGCGGCCGGGAGATCCACGAGATGCCGCACGCCGTCTTCGTCTCCTTTACCGCGCAAACGCGGATGAGCGGCGTGGACATCAACGGCAAGTCGATCCGCAAGGGCGCCGCCGATAGCGTCCGCGCTTGGATCGGCGGGACCTATCCCAAGGAAGTGGGCGAGACGGTCGATCGCATCAGCCGCCAGGGTGGAACCCCGCTGGTGGTGGCGTGCCAAGATAAGGCCCTGGGCGTGATCTGCCTCAAGGACATCGTGAAGCACGGCCTGCCCGACCGCTTCCAGCGCTTCCGCGCCATGGGCATCAAGACGATCATGATCACCGGCGACAACCCCCTGACCGCCGCTGCGATCGCCAAGGAAGCCGGCGTGGACGACTTCCTGGCCCAGGCCAAGCCGGAAGACAAGCTCGCTTTGCTGCGTGCGGAGCAAGCCAAGGGGCGCCTGGTGGCCATGACCGGCGACGGCACCAACGATGCGCCCGCCCTGGCCCAGGCCGACGTGGGCGTGGCCATGAACACCGGCACCCAGGCCGCCAAAGAGGCCGGCAACATGGTCGATCTGGACAGCAACCCGACCAAGCTCATCGAGGTCGTCGAGATCGGCAAACAGATGTTGATGACCCGCGGCGCCCTGACCACCTTCAGCATCGCCAACGACGTGGCCAAATACTTCGCCATCATTCCGGCCATGCTGATGGGCGCGTTCCCTGAAGTCGCTCCGCTGAACGTCATGCGGCTGCACACGCCGCACAGTGCGGTCCTGAGTGCGGTGATCTTCAACGCCGCGATCATCATCGCCTTGATTCCTTTGGCACTCAAGGGCGTCAAGTTCCGGCCCGCGTCGGCCGTTTCCATCCTCCGCCGCAATCTGCTGATCTATGGCGTCGGCGGGATCATCTGCCCGTTCCCGGGAATCTGGCTGATCGACATGATCATTTATTACTTGAATCTGGCGTAAACCGCTAATGAGTCTTGACGAACAAGACAGGAAGATGGGCGACAGTATGACCAACACGAAAGCAGGCTCCCAAGACCCGCGGCCCGGTGCGACCGCTTCGGTCGGGCCGCAAACGATTGACGTCACCGATGACCGCGGCGGTTCGATTCTCGGCCACATCTGGGCGTCGATCGGCGTGACCCTCGTCCTGGGCGTCGTCTGCTGCGGGCTCTATCCCCTGGCGATCTGGGCCGTCGGCCAGGCCGTCTTCCCCATCCAAGCCAACGGTTCGCTGGTGAAGAACGACGGCACGTTCACCACCGACGACACGAAAGCGGCCGGATCTTACCTGATCGGCCAGAACTTTTCCGCGCCCGGCTATTTTCATCCCCGGCCCAGTGCGGCCGGCGCCGGGTACGACGCCAGCAATTCCGGCGGCAGCAATCTTGGCCCCTTGAGCGATAAACTGATCAACGGCGCGACGCAGACCCCGCCGCCTGCGGCCACAGCGCCGGCCCCGCAGCCCGCAGCGGCGGCGACCCCTGCGCCAGCCACTCCGCCTGTTGCCCCCGCGCCGGCCACTCCACCTGCGGCCGGTGCGCCGAGTGCCCCGCAGCCCGCAACGGCGGCGGCCCCTGCGCCAGCCACTCCGCCCGCGGAAACCCTCGCCTTCGACGGCATCCGCCTGCGCGTGATCCACTACTGCGTGGAAAACGGCATCGCCTTCAAGCTCTACCGAACCAAGCCTGACGGCGCCCGCATCGCCGAGGTGCCATTGTCCAAGTATCAAGACAAAGACGGCAACCTTCTCGATACCAAGTTGGTGGACGACTTCCCGCACCCTCCGACCGATCCCGCCGACAAGACGCCCCTGATCGCCGCCGATTTCGACACGCTCATACCCGGCGATGCGGTCACGGGCTCAGGCTCGGGGCTGGATCCGCACATCAGCCCGGAGAATGCGGTGCTTCAGGCCCGGCGCGTTGCTGATGCCCGAATGCTCCCCAAGGCGAAAGTGCTGGATCTGATCAAGCAGAACACCGACCAACCCAACCTCGACTTTCTTGGCGACCCCGGCGTAAACGTCTTGATGCTCGACATCGCGCTGGACAAGCTCGCCCCGCTGGCCGCCCCTGCCGCGCCGCCTGCCGCTGCGGGGGGAACACCGCCAACCCACTCGCACCACCAAAAAGATTCCCGGTAACCGTTCACGGTCCGGAATGTAGCAGGCACACGCCGTGTGCCGTCCGTCCATGCAGGGGGAGACAGCGGACGGCACACGGCGTGTGCCTGCTACATTGAGCGCCTGCCCGTGAACGGTTACGATCCTCGCGTCCCCATATCCGGGGGACGACGATTGCTCTTGTTCTCACAAGGCATCTCCGGCATAATCCGCCGCCTTGCAGCGCAATGCAGGGCTTCAAGGCAGCCGGCAGGAAATAGACGCGGCCGGCGACGGTGCGGCGGAAGATCGGCAGCTTGATGATGTCGCAAGGCAGGGACGCAGGCAGTACGAAGACCTCATGGCTACCGACTATGGGGAGGGCGCTGGCCCATCGCAACTTCCGCCTGTTCGTCATCGGCCAGGGCATCTCGGTCGTCGGCACCTGGATGCAGCAGATCGCCACGGTCTGGCTCGTCTACCGGCTGAGCCACTCCTCGCTGCTGCTGGGCGTGGCCGACTTCTCCGCGCAGATCCCCGCGGCCTTGGTCCTGCCGGTGGCGGGTGTGCTGACTGACCGCTGGAACCGGCATCGCACCGTGCTGGCCACCCAGACCCTGGCCATGATCCAGGCCTTCGCGCTCATGGCCCTCACGGCCACGGGGCTGATCAGCGTCTGGCAGGTCCTCCTTTTGGGGATCTTCTTGGGCTTGGTCAGCGCCTTCGACGTAACCGCCCGGCAGAGCTTCGTCATCCAGATGGTGGAGCGCCATGAGGACCTCGCCAACGCTATCGCCATCAACTCGTCCGTCTTCAGCGGCGCCAAGCTCCTGGGTCCCGCGGTCGCCGGTCTGGTAATCGGCATCTGCGGCGAGTGGCCGTGCTTCTTGCTCAACGGCCTGAGCTACCTGGCGGTGCTGGCCTCGCTCCTGCTGATGCGGGTACGGCCCGCCGCAAAGCCCGTCTCGGACATGGGATTCTTCCAGGGGTTCAGCGAGGGCTTCGAGTACGTGACCGGCTCGATGCCGATTCGCACGCTGCTGGTTCTGCTGGGCGTTGTGAGCATGATGTCCGCGCCGCTGACGGTGCTGATGCCGGTTTTGGCGACCAAGGTCCTGCACGGCGGCCCGGGAACGATGGGCTTACTGACGGGGGCGCTGGGGCTCGGCGCCCTGGGGGCAAGCCTGTTTCTGGCCGCCCGCAAGAGCGTGCTGGGGCTGAAAAGCGTGATTGCCGTGGCGACCGGGGTGTTCGGCGTGGGGATGGCCGGACTTTCCCTCTCCCATACGCTCTGGATCTCCCTGGCCCTGCTCCTGGTGACCGGGTTCGCCATGGTGGCCCAGATGGCCGCCAGCAACGCCGTGTTGCAGACCATCGTCGAAGAGAACAAGCGGGGGCGGGTGATGAGCTTCTACACGATGGCCTTCTTCGGCATGGGTCCTCTGGGAAGCCTGCTTGCCGGATTCCTCGCCAGCACGCGGGGAACGGCGGCCACCTTCCTGATCTTCGGCATGGTGAGCCTGGCGGGTTCGCTGGTCTTCGCTGCTCTGCTGCCGGGACTGCGAAGGGCCGTGCGCCCGATCTACATTCGAGTCGGCGTCCTGCCGGATGCGTCCGCCGAGGTCCGAGCGGTGCCCGTGGCACGCCGATCAGCGGCCTGACCGACATCTTCCGTAGGACGGATTGCCAATCCGGATTATTCGGGGGCTTCGTAAGTGCGAAGCGTAAGCGAGGACGGCTAGCCCTCATTCCAGGAGCTTCTTCGCCTTCTTCACGTCGTCCACGGCGATGGCCAGTTCGATCATGTCGTCCGCCAGGCCGACGACGTACGCGGCCTCCAGGTTCAAGCCGGCGTCGGCAAGCTTGGCCGCCACTCCGGTCAGCTCGCCCGCCCGGTTCTCCAGGAGCACGCTGACCAGCTCCTTCTCCTCGAAGCGAATGTTTTCAGCCCGCAGGGCAGTCCGCGCGGCTTCCACGTCATCGGGAATCAGCCGCAGCAAGGCCTCGTTGCCCAGCGTCATCGCCGCCAGCGACTTGATGTTCACGCCCTGGAAAGAGAGTGCATTGGCAACGCTCGCCAACTCGCCGGGACGATGGCTCAAGTGAATCACGAAATCTCGCATGGGAACCTCTCTTGGTACGGGACTTTTCCAAAATGCCGATCCGGGGTCCCCTCTCCCGGAGGGGGGAAGGGGCTGCGTTCGTAAGATTCCGGTTTTGCGGTCCGTCGCGATCTCCTTTTCCATGCTATATGCAAGTATTGCACCGTCGCCAGAGCATGAGGAGAGAGGACCGATGCGAGAACCGAAATTTCTGCACGACAGCGGGAGCACGACACCGGCGAAGAACCGCCGGACGTCGCCGAGGCATCCTTCGCCCGTCACGCACGTCACCGTGGTCGCGGGCGACGCCAAGCGGCAGGCGGCCGTGATCGACGAGTCGTCGGACGGCATCGAGATCTCGATCCCCGGCCCGATCGCGGTAGCCGTGGATCAGCCGATCGAGTTGGTCTATCAGGGCGTTCCCACCCGGGGCGTCGTCCGCTGGGTCCAGGTCCAGGACGGCGGCCAACACCGGGTCGGCATCCAGTGGCTTAGCAGCGAACGGAAGGTACACGGCATGAAGCCCCACGCCAACCTCCTTCCTCCGCTGGGCGTCGTGGACGCCGTCTTTCACGAGCTCGACCGACTCTTGAGCGAGTCCTAGCCTGCGATTTCTAGACGTAGGGTGGGACCAGCTCGCGCAAGCGAGCGCCGGCCCACCAAGAGACAATTGTGGTGCAGGCGTCCCGCCTGCGTTTCTTGAGGCAGGCGGGACGCCTGCACCACAAAAGCTCGTCCATCCTCTGACCACCTTTGGCGGGCCGACGGCCGCGAAGGCGGCCTTGTCCCACCCTACAATTCTTGAGCGAGACCTGGCTTGGCCCTTAGCGACAAGCTGAGGTAGCGGTCGTCGAGATAGACCATCAACCGATCGGCGACCCAGCCGTCCAACAAGCGGCGGATCGAGGCGGGATCGACGCCGCGGGCGGAGGCGTGCTCAGCGGCCTGCCGGACGATCGCTTCCAAGGAGCGGCCCGTGTCGCAGAAGAGATAGAGCTGGCGGTCCAGTCCGGTGAGGCGGCGTTGGAAAGAGACAGCGCAAGGACGCGTGTCGTGGAGCACCAGGGCGCCGTCGGGGCCGTCGTGATGGCGGAAGCTCACCGTGCCGTCCAGCCGCTGCCAGGTCTCGGCCGCCTCGACCACGGCCGCCGCGTAGTCCAGCGGGTGGCGGCCGTCGGCGAAGTCGTGCTCGAAGTAGTAGGCCATCCGCGCCAGGACCTCTTGCGGGAAGGGATAGACGTAGGGGAAGGCGCCGTGGGGCCGCAGATTCACCAGGCCGTAGGCCGCCGGCGTGCGGAAGAAAGGGGAGAAGCGGTCGGGCCGGACCTGGCCCCGGGCGATCGGCGCGGCCAGGTGATAGAGCGAGGGCAAGAGCCGCAGGAGCCAGGCGTAGTCGTCCGGTTCCTCGCCGGCGAAACCGTAGAGCAGGTTCCATTTGACCTCGATCCCCGCCTCGGAGAACCATTTCAGGGTCTGCAGGTTCTGCAAGCCCGTGGCCCCCTTGTCGATGATCTTCAAGACGGGCGTGATGAAGGTCTCCACGCCCAGTTGCGCCGCGCCCAGCCCGGCCGCCAGCAGGGTCTCGACCTGCTTCCGCGTGAGGTTGGTCTTCAGCTCGTAGACGAACTTCAGGCCCAGCCGGGCCTCGATCAGGCGGGGGAGGAAGGTGTTGAAGTAGCGATGGTCGAGGATGTTGTCGGCCGCGCATGCCCGGCGGACCTGGTAACGATCGACCAGGTGGCGAAGCTCGTCGACCGCCCGATCGGCCGACTTGCTGCGAAAGGTCATCGAGCTGCCGTTGAGCCCGCAAAAAGCACAATGGTGCTTCTGGCCCCACCAGCATCCCCGGGCCGTCTCGAAGAACAACAGCGGCTCGATCTGTTGGCCGAGCGGGCTTGTGGAAAGACGCTGGAAATAATCGTCGAAGTCGGGGAAGGGGAGTCATCCATGTCGCGGACCATGGTCAGGTCGCTCTCGATGGGCGACCCGCTGCTCGTAGGGTGGGACAAGCTCGCGCCAGCGAGCGCCGGCCCACCAGTTCCGTCCGACCTTGGTGGGCCGGCGGCCGAGGGAGCCAGCGCCTGTCCACCGCTTGCGCCGGGTCCTGGTGGGCCGGCGGCCGCCAAGGCGGCCTTGTCCCACCCTACGTTTAACTGGCGTCCCACGACGCCCGGCGGCAGTTCGACGGTCTGGCCGGCGAGGATCTGTTGGACCACGGGCGGGAAAGTCAAATCGGCCTCGCCGAGAAACACATAGTCGATCTCGGGGAATTGCCGCAACAGCTCGATCCCCATCTCCCCTTCGCAGGCGGCGCCCCCGAATACGATCACCGTCTCCGGCCGTCGGGCCTTGATCCGCCGGGCGAGGCAAAGCGAAGGCATCGTCTGCTGGAAAGTGGCCGCGAAGCCCACGATCGGGTACCGCGACCAGTCGACCGCGTCGCGGCTCCGCTCGAGGAAGGGCGCCACGTGCCGGCCCAAGGCCGCGTACTGCCGGCCTTCGTCGTCGCTGATCCGCGGGTCGGACTTCTTGAGGACCTGGCGGAAGTAGCCCTCGTCGTCGGGCAGGAGGCCGTGGAAGTAGTCCTTGGCAAACAGCCGCTCGCCGCCCAGCACGAAGGCAAAATCGTCGCCGATCCAGCAGTAGTCGTCCAGCCCTACTCGCTCGGCGAAATCGAAGTTGAAATAGGCGATGTCGCAGCCGATCCCCCGCCGCGCCAGCCCCGCCTTGAGCAGGCTCGGGCCGAGGTTCGGCCAGCGGAGGTTGGAGAACGGCATGTTGACGATCAGCACGGGGGGCATCGGTTAGAAGTTAGGAGTTAGAAGTTAGGAGTTAGGAGTCAGGAGTTAGAAGTCAGGAACCTTGCCACCCGTTTTCCTGGGCTTGCAATTAACGCCCAGAGGAGCCGAAACGGGGCCAACGCAGAGCCCGAATCCATTCTACCGTATGTCCGGGCCACGGTGAGATTGTGGAACAATCCGGAAGCGGGAAATGCTTGACGGGGGCTAAGGAAGGAGTTAGGAGTTAGAAGCTAGGAGTTAGAAGAGCCGGGCAAGGCCCAAGACCAAAGGCCCAGCCTTGTAACTTCTAACTCCTGACTCCTGACTTCTGACTCCTAACTTCTGACTCCTAACTTCTAACTCCTAACTCCTAACTTCTAACTCCTAAGGAGACCCCCCGTGCAACGCATCGCTTGCCTGACGCTCGGACTGATTCTGCCGGCCCTGCTTTCCGCAACCACGCTCCAGGCGGACCCGCCCGCAGGGCAGGGTAAGATCCGCGTTTTGCTGACCGTGGGCGGGCACGGTTTCGAGGCCAAACCCTTTTACGCCATGTTCGACGCCATGCCGGACGTGAGCTACACCAAGGCCACGCTCCCCAAGGACGCCGGGCTGCTGAAACCGGGCCTGGAGAAGGAGTACGACGTGCTGGTGCGCTACGACATGGTCGGCGGCGTCACGCCCGAGCAGGAAAAGGCCTTCGTCGAGCTTTTGCAGCGGGGCATCGGCCTGGTGGCCTTGCACCACAATCTGGGCGCTCATAGCCAATGGCCGGAGTACCGCAAGATCATCGGTGGCGCGTTCATCATGAAGCCCTGCGAGATCGACGGCAAACACTACGCCCCCTCGCTCTGGTCGGAAGGCGAGACGATCCCGGTCATCGTGGCCGATAAAGATCATTCCATTACCAGGGGACGAAAGGACTTCGTCGTTCACGACGAGACCTACAAGGGCTACTATACCGACCCGGGCATTACCGTGCTCTTGAAGACCAACCACCCGAAGAACAATCCCGAGCTGGCCTGGGTCCATCACTACGGCAAGAGCCGCGTCTTTTACATGCAATTGGGTCACGGCCCCGGCGCTCACAACGACCCCAACTACCGCGAGCTGGTCCACCGCGGCATCCTCTGGGCGGCGGGCCGGGAGCCGGCGTCGAAAGCGGAAAGCCCTTGATGGCGGGACGCCCTACAAGGATTCACAAGCTCGCAGCTCCGCGGTCAAGCGGGACCAGAGCGTGGGGATGGTCTGGCGGTGGTCGCCGGAGAAGTAATGGCTGGCGCCGCCGTCGGCGACCGTCCGCACGAGAATCGTCTTCCAGGGACGATAGTAATAAAGCGGCCGGGACTTCGCCGGCGGACCGGCGGACCAGTCGGCGGGCAGGTCCAGCAGGTCGAAGACGGCCGTGGTGAAATGAGAAAGCGGCCGGCCCTGGCGCCGGGCCACGTTGCGGGCCATGGAAAGCGCCTTGAGGTAGACTTCCGGCCCGATCGTCGAGGTGCCGATGTTGAGAAACACGCCGCCTTCCAGCTCCTGCACCGCCCGGGCGAAGATCAGAAAGTCGGTGTAGCTCGACTTGCCCAGGGCCGCGCCGTCGCAGTTGGGATGGGCGTGGGTGATGTCGCAGCCGATGGCCACGTGGGAAGTGACCGGCACTCCCGACCGCCAGCCGGCCGCGGCCAGGCTCAGACGGCGATGGGGCAGGCCTCGCTCCTCGATCACCCGGCCGATCGCCTCGCCAAGCCCTTCGTCCCGCGCGGCCGCCTCGACGGCGATCTCATTCAGCACGCTAGTCTCCCGCCAGAGGCCGAACTGGCCCACGCGGATCCAGCGGGCGACGTCCTCGCTGGTGCCGCCGTAAGCGGCCAGCTCGAAGTCGTGGATCAGGCCGGCGCCGTTGGTGCCCAGGTGAGTGATGATCCGCCGCTGGATCAGGTCTACCAGGAACGCGGAGAGCCCGAGCTTGATGGGATGGGCTCCCATGAGCGCGATCAGCGGCCGGCCCGCCCGGCGGGCGGCGACGATCCGGGCGATCAGGTCGTCCCAGCCCGGGCCGCGGTAGGGGCTCGGCGGGGGCGACAGCGGCAGGCAGTCCTCGATCCGCAAGTCGTGACCCCGCTGGGCCAATTCGGCAAGCTCGATTTGGGTGCGGTCGAAGGTTGGGTAACGGGTCATGGGAGCTTAGGTCTTGGGTCTTGAGCCGATGGGACCGATGGGACTTATAGGACGTATGGGACTCATGGGACGTATGGGCTTATAGGTCCCATAGGTCCCATAAGTCCCACAGATCCTCGACCTAAGACCCAGGGCTATTGATCCTCAGGTAAGTAATGTCGGGCGGACGTGGGGCAGGTTGCTAACCTGCCAGGCAGATTGGCAATCTGCCCCACGGCATTACTTACCTGAAGATCAATAAAGACCTTCTCTCTTCGTTTCCGTCTTCACCCCAGCTCCGGCAGCTCGTACGGCTTGCGGCGGGGACGCTCCAAAAGCTTGTTGGCCTCGTCGCTGTTGGTGAATCGCTCGGCGGCCGGGTCCCATTTCAAGGGCTGACCGACGCGGCCCACGTCGCGGACGATATTGACCAGGTAGCAGAGGGTCGAGGCCCGCTGGCCGATCTCGATGTCGGCGTTGCAGCGCCGGCGGCTCTTGATGCACTCGATCCAGTTTTCCAGGTGGTAGGCCGATTCGCTGCGGCGGTTGTGGCCCGGATTGCCGGCCGCGCGGACGAGCTCCTTGGGGTTGCTGGCGACCTTGTCGCGGTTGATCTCGATCTTGCCCTGCTGGCCGATGAAGATCGCGCCCAGGCCGGGGCCGCGGTCGCCGTCGAGGTGCAGTGCAAGCTCGGTGCCGTTGGCGAACTTCATGGTGACGCGGGCCCGAGGGCCGGTGATCTTGGCCATCCCGTGGTAGTCGGTGCCGGTGTCGATGTCGCCCGTTTCGCCGAGGACCACGCCGCCCACCGACCGGCGGGCGAACTTGCCCGTCTCGCGCTCGGCGACCGGCTCCTCCAGGAGCACTTCGACCGGTCCGGTGTCGTCGGTGTCCAGGCCGCGGTTGATCTGGTCGTAGGAGTGGGTGCCCCAGCCGGTGACGCCGAAGCAGAGGCCGCCGCCGTCGTAGTCCCACCAGCGGGCCCAGCCGTGGTGCAGGCTGCCGTCGTAAGGCCGCAGCTCGGCCTGGTTGGTCCAGAGGTCCCACCAGGGATCCACGGGCGACTTGACGTCCTTGGTCGAGGTCTTGGTCCAACGGAAGGGACCGACGAAGTTCGGCGCCAGCACGGTAAGGACCTTGCCGATAGCCCCGTTCTTGACCAGGTCGCTGGCCCAATTGTTCAGCGGCATGGACCGCTGCTGGGTGCCGACCTGGGTCACGCGCTTGAGCTTCCGCGCGGCGTTGACCATCGCCCGGCCTTCGGAGATCGTCAGGCACATGGGCTTCTCGATGTAGGCGTCGACGCCGGCCTGCATCGCCAGCACCGCGATCCAGGCCCGGGCGTGGGTGGTGGTCTCGACCATCACGGCGTCGAGCTTCTCTTTGTCGATCATCTGGCGGAAGTCGTCGTAGGCGGCCCAGTTGCGGCTGCCGCCGACGTGTGCGGCGAACTGTCCGGCCTTCCGCGGCTCGCAATCGCAGACGGCGACCACGCGGAAGCCCTTGACGGCGAGGCCTTCGGGCACCAGGCCGCTGGCCCGGCCGCCGCAGCCGATCAGTCCGATCTTCACCGATTCGCCAGGGGTTGTGGCGCTGTCGAGACCCAGTACGTGCCCCGGCAGCAGGACCGGAAGGGCCAGGCCCGCCGCAGCGGCCTTGAGAATGTCCCGTCGCGTGCAGTGATTGGTTGACATCTTGTGGTTCTCCCGCATGAGTTCGTGGTAGGCGACCTAGGAGGGTTCTCTTCGCAAGGTAGCCCGGCCGGCGGGAGAAGTCAAGCTCGGGGAGGAAAGAAGTGGGGGGCTTTCCCCATCGAAGCGACTATGCTTGCCTTTCGCGCAAGATAGCCTTGATGAACTCAGGCAAAGGTTGACCTCGTTTCCGAGCTACTTTGGACAGCCTGTCGAAGTCGGCCACCTCTTGCTCCGACCATACCAGTTCCAGGCGTCGGATGGGACGCATTGCAATGTGCTTGTAGGACTCCGGGCTTGCCCAGTAGCAGCCCGTGCAAACTCTCGGGTCCAGCTTCTCCATCCAATTCGCGCAATGCTCGCAAGACCATGACTTGGCGCGATTGCACGAACCGCAAATCAGTTGGAACTCTCCGGGAGCGTTCTCGCCGCCACCTTCCCCACCCACTTCGTAGGGCACCCGATGGTCAATCTGTAAGTAGCGGGATTCGTACTTCGTCAGACACACGCCGCACTCGCTGCCCGACTGTTCAAGCAACGCCTTTTTGAGCTCCTTGGGGAACACCTTGCGGCCCGCAAGGATGCCCGCTCGAATCTTGGAGACATCGGCAAAGCGGTAAACACCGATGCTTCGGCCACGGCTGCCCGCAATGCGAGAAGTCTCGAGTGGGATTCCTTGCTCCCGCACATCCCGCGCGGCGCGTGGCGGATGGTCATAGCCATAGAGGTCTTTCAATTCCTCCGTCGTGATATGGCCGTGCTTCAAGATGTGGTCAATGACCGTCCTTGCACGTTTGGCGGTCACAGCCTTGACTTTTGCGATGAACCATTGCGGCAGGTCTTGCGGCACGATTGGTAATCCTTTACCAACAGGGCTCTAGTCGGGTGTCCTTACCACGCAAACTGCAGTTGTGCCTTCTTCCTCTTGCCCAGGGACATTGTCGAAGTTAGCGCAGGTGAGAGATAAAGCGATTCGTAGGTGTCGTCGTCTCGGCCCAATAAAGTTGCCTGAGTTGACCGCCCCGCGTGTACCTCGATGTGAGCGAGGTTCAGGCTTGCGGGCAGAGGTTGGCCGTAGGTCTTGTCGCCAGTCCGCCCATCATAGCTCACAACGAACATGCACCCCCTTTCGTTCAGTCTTGCAAGGCTGACACAAAACTCCCCGTGGTCAATTTTGGGGCAGTATCGGTTATCCCGATTCTTGCAGACGCCTTGGTAAGGCGGGTCCATGTAAATTAAATCGGACGAATCGCACTTCGCTAACACTCCCCGATAGTCAAGCGCGCTGACTTCCGTTCGGCCCTGCAAGAGTGCCGCCGCCCCCACGATGCGCTGCCGCATTGTCTCGGGATGGGCGCCCTTGCGCCGGTTGTCCGGGCTGTTGTTGAACTCACCGTCCCCGTTGTAGCGAATGGCAGCCTTGACGCAACGCGCGAGCAGGTATAGGAAGTATTCGGGCTTGTGAGTCTGATTGAACTTCTCGCGGACAGTATCGTAATACTCCCGCTCCTGCCCAAGCTGCGCCCGCCACAGTTGCCGGTACTTGTCCGCCAAATCTTCAGGCCGCTCGATAATCGCCCGCCAAAGGTCAGCAACGGGGGTGTGCGCGTCGTTCACCAGGAACCGATCCGCCAAGCGGCGGTAAGCTGCCGCTAGTGAGATTGCCGCCGACCCGGCGAACGGCTCCACAAGTCGGGAAACGTGGGGGGGGAAGTAGGAAAGGATGATCGGTGCAAGGTTTCGCTTGCTCCCCTGATACGGGATCGGGTGAGGCACACGCCATTGGTTGTAATCCTTCACGGTCTCATCCATAGACGCATCATACCCGCTGGAGTGAACCGAAGTCAATGTCCCCATTTCCCTTACAGCGCGCGTGCCAGCGCATCGAGCAGTTGGGCGATCATCGCCGGCGTGTGGGTGGCGAAGACGGCCAATCGCAGGACGCCGCTGGGACCGAGGCCCGAGTAGGTTGGCATGTAGGGGACCATGATCCCGCCGGCCGCCAGTTCCCGGTGGACCCGTTGCATGTTCTCCGCGGTGCCGAGAAACAGCGGCACGATCGGCACGGGCGTATCGTCGACGGTCAGGCCCAGCCGTCGCAGGCCGTCCTTGACCGTGCGGACGTTTTGGGCCAGCTTGCCCCGCAGCTCGGGCCGGGTCCGCACGATCTCCAGCGCCTTGGCTGAAGCGGCGGCCACGGGAACCGGCGGGGCGCTGGCGCCTTGGTAGTGGTGGGTCGCGGCCCGGACCCGGTCCAGCAGGCCGTGGTCCAGCGGCAGGATGCCGCCGAAACCGCCCAGCGCTTTGCTGAGCGTCGTGGAAAAGAAGAGTCGCGGGCCCGGAGGACGGATTGCTAATCCGTCAAAGAAACCCGCCCCATTTTTGGACGGATTACCAATCCGTCCTACGTCAGAACCGGCACGTGTTTCCTCGCCGTCCAGCCCGGCGGTCAGTCCGAAGTAATCGAGCGTTCCCCGGCCGGCGGCGCCCAGCACGCCCGCCCCGTGGGCATCGTCGACCACCAGCGCCGCGCCCGGGTACTCGGCCAGGACGCGGCAGTAGTCGGGCAGCGGCGCGATGTGGCCCAACACGGAGAAGACGCCGTCGGTCATCACCAGCGGACGCTCGCCCGGCCGCAGTCCGCTCTGAAGCGCCGCGGCCAGGCTCTCGGGGTCGCGATGGCGGAAAGGGATCGGCGGACGCGCGACCTGCCGGGCCGCGTCGAAGACGGAGTAATGCGACAGCTCGTCGACGAAGACCGCGTCGAACGTCCCCTCCAAGGTCCGTACCAGGATCTGGTTGCCGGCGTAGCCGGAGGCGAAGTAGAAAGCGGCCGGGGTCTGGAAGAAGGCCGACGCCTGGGCTTCAGTGTCCAGAAGCGGGGGCGTGGTTCCCAGGCCCGAGCGGGACGTGGCCGAAGCCAGGCCGTAGCGGCCCATCGCCTCGCAAGCCGCGCGGAGCACTTCCGGGTCGCCTTGGAGGCCCAGGTAGCCCGTGCCCGCGAAGTACAGGTAGCGGCGGCCATCGATGACCGTTTCGGCCCCGGGCGGGCTCTGCATGAGGTGGCACATTGGATGGGAGTTAGAGGTTAGGAGTTAGAAGTTAGGAGTTAGAAGTTAGGAGTTAGAAGTTAGGAGTTAGAAGTTAGGAGTTAGAAGTTAGGAGTTAGAAGTTAGGGGCGGTGCATGTTTACGGGCTGCAGGCGGGTGAGAACGACGCTAGCCCGAAGCGCAAGCGAGGGACCGGGCAGGGCCACAACCTGGTCCCTCGCTTGCGCTTCGGGCTAGTGAGCGTGGGTGATTCGGGCTCAGCGCCGCCATCTTGGCGCGCTTATTCTAACTCCTAACTCCTCACGCGTTCACTCGCCGCAAGATGCCGTCCACGGCCAGCACGCTGGCCAATCCGACCACCGAGGCGATCAGGCCCCGCAGCAGGAGCGTCCAGTGGCGGCTATCGGTCTCCTGGGTCTTGGGGATGTTGGCCGGCTGGATCACGGAAACGCCGGGCTTGGTCTGCTGCGATCGCAGGGCGGTAAAGGCATCGATGAACTGCGAGACGGCCTGCCGCGAAAGATCGAGCTGGGCCTTTTCCGCCTTCAGCCGCGGCGAGGAGGCTACCAGGTTGTCCAGGGTCTGGCTGGCCTGGTCGGACTCCTTCTGGGCGGCGGCGAGCTTTTGGCAGACGTTGGCCCGTTCCGACTCCACCTGGTGCAATGCCGCGCGGATCTCCTCCGGCGGCGTGGAGGGGGGCGGGAGAATGCCCTCGGCGGCTCGCTCCCGCATGGCGTCCATCCACCGCGGCGGCAACGGCTGCGAGGGATCGGATTTCGGCGGCGGCTGGTGTCTGGGGGCATCCAGCGCGTCTTGCAGGGTCTGGGCCGTGCGATCGAGGTAGGCCAACAGGTCGCGGAAGCCGCGGACCCGCTGGAGATTGCCGGCCATGTCCACGGCCCAGCGCATGTGCTCCTCGTCGCCCACCCGCATCACGCGGCCCTGGTCCAGTCCGGCGTCGCTCAGCTCGCGGTAGAGCTGGTCGCACCGCTGCTTGACCTCGGCGATCAGCGGCTTGAACTGTTCGAGCATTTGCCCCCGGCGGCGTTGGACGAGGTCGCGATCGGCCTGGCTCGCCATGCCGACGTAGACGTCGTCGACCGCGCTGAGGATCTTGATCAGGTCGCGGTACTTGCTGCCGGAGAGATTCACGTCGACGACGTCGGTGCCATCGACCGGCGCGACTTGCAGGTCGTCCCGCAGCCAACGCAGGGGATCGCTCTGTTGAGAGAGCGAGGAGAGTTTGGCGATGTCGGGCATTTCCAGCACGGTCCGTAGAACGCTGTCGCTGGATACCTGCCGTATTCGGTTCTGCCGGACCGCCTCGGCGGTTTCGCCCGGCTGCCCGGCGTCCTGCGTTGCCGGGGTCGCGAGGACCTGCAACTGCGAAACGGCCAGGTACCGGGCCGGCAAGAGGGTCCAGGAAACCATCATTCCCACCAGCCCGCTGAGCGCCGCCACCGTGAAGGCCACATTCCAGGGCCGGGCCCTCGACCCGCCGGCCGATGGCGTCGATTCCACGCCGGCATCAGGATGGTAGAGCTTTGGGGAGCTGGACGTGCCTTCCCCGTCCGAGGGATGCGGAATCGGTTCAGTCGCCATCGCTGTTGATCCTCCATGCGGCCGTCGATCGACGGACTGGATCCATTTCCCAGTCTTCCAGAGGGTCCTAGTCTAGGAAAAATCGCCTCTCGGGTCGAGACCGATCGTGACGAGGATAGACTAGAATCATCACAAGAACGGCGAATAAACCACAAAGGGACACAAAGGGAACTGATGCTCCTGGCCGAGTCTTGGCTGTCTACCCAGAACGTGATCCTGGCGTTCTGGTTGTTCGCGATGGGTGGGGCGATCGGCAGCTTCGTGAACGTGGTGGTCTACCGTCTGCCGGCCGGACTGAGCTTGATTCGGCCCGGTTCCCATTGCCCGACTTGCAAACACCCCATCCGTTGGCACGATAACCTGCCCATCGCCGGCTGGTTGGTCCTCCGTGGAAGGTGCCGCGACTGCCGGTCGCCGATCCCCACGAGATACCCCCTGGTAGAGGCGATTTCCGCGGTGACTTTTTTGGCACTCGGCGTCTTAGAGTTTCTCTTGCGTGGGGCCAACCTGCCCTTGCGGCCGGAGATTCAACGCGGGGAGGTCTTTGGACCGCCGTTGGACGCGGCCCAGTTGGCCGGGATATTGGCCTACCATTTACTCTTCTTTTCGACGTTGATGGCCGCTCTGCTGATCGAGTACGATGGTCAGCGGATTCCAGGGCGACTCTGGCTGCCGGCAATGGCGGTCGGAGGGCTGGCGCCGCTGGCCTGGCCCTGGCTGCACCCGGTCCCGGCAGCCTTGCTTCCGGCCGACTGGGTCGGCGGCCTGGCCGACGGGACGGCGGGAGCGGCGGCCGGGGCGATCCTGGGTTGGCTCGCCCGGCCGGCCGTTGGCCGCCGCTCGGCGGCCGGATTCTTTCTCGCCCTGGTTGGAGCGGGGTTGTTTCTCGGCTGGCAGTCGGTGATCGTGTTGGCGGTCGCAAGTGTTTTCATGGACGGCCTGTCGCGCGGGTGCCGCCGGCTGGCGAGAAGGGTAGGGTGCGACCAGCTCGCGTCAGCGAGCGCCGGCCCACCGTTTGGGATTGGTTCTGGTGGGCCGGCGGCCGCCACGGCGGCCTTGTCCCACCCTACATTATGGCTGTGGATGGCGGCGCTCGGCTGGGTGCTTGCCTGGGGCCCGTTAGTCTCCAGCGGGTTCGGCCGACTGTGGATCGGTCGGCCGTAGTTAGTCCTAAACCAGGCGAAGTTTTGGAGTGCGGCGACTTGTCGCCGCTTTTTTGAGCGGCCGGAAGCGATGGGAAGACCTATGGTGCCGAAAAGCGGCGACAAGTCGCCGCACTCCAAAGATAGCTCGCCTGCGGAAGAGTTCGTGGTGGTTCAGACAACGATGGAGCTTGCCTGTGGACGAAGAACAAGAGCGTAAACGGAAGCTACGGACGATCCTTGAGTCGCCCAGTTATCGGCTGGCGTACGAGGACATCGACTTTCTCGAGGACCCCGCGTTGCGGCCCATGCGGATGCAGCTTGAGTTGCTCAAGCCGGAGCTGGCCTTCGAGCGGATGAACATCCACTCGACGATCGTGGTCTTCGGCAGCACGCGGGTAGTCGAGGCCGAGGCGGCCCGCAAGCAGTTCGATCGGACCCGGGCCGCGTTGGCCGCAGCGCCCGACGATTCGGCGCTCCGGCGGGCGGTCGGCCGGGCGGAGCGGATCGTCGCCAAGGCCCGCTACTACGAGGAGGCCCGCAAGTTTGCCGCCCTGGTCTCTTCGTTGACCCAGCAGGACGGCACGCGGGAGTACGTGATTGTCACCGGCGGCGGCCCGGGAATCATGGAGGCCGCCAACCGCGGCGCCGCCGACGTACACGCCAAGTCGGTCGGGCTGAACATCCACTTGCCCCACGAGCAGTCGCCCAATCCCTATATCACGCCGGAACTCTGCTTCCAGTTCCGCTATTTCGCCATGCGGAAGCTGCACTTCCTCTTGCGGGCCAAGGCCCTGGTGGTCTTCCCGGGCGGATTCGGCACGCTGGACGAGTTGTTCGACGCGCTGACGCTCCGCCAGACCGGTCGTATGCAGGAGATCCCCGTGGTGATGTTCGGCCGCGACTACTGGACCAAGGTCTTGGATCTCCACTTCTTGGCCGACGAGGGGGCTATCGACGACGCCGACCTGGACCTGATCCAGTACGCCGAGACGGCCGAAGAAGCCTGGCAGCGGATCGTCGAGTTCCACGCGAAGGCCGGTGGGCCTGGCAGCTCTGCTGTCGGGGTGCCGTAAGGCAGAAGAGGCGCGTAGCGGGTAGGGTGTGCTTTAGAAACCCCGGGGAGCCAGCGTCGGGCAGGAATGCCCAACCTACCGTGGCCGTAGGATGGGCATTCTTGCCCGTCGCCACGCCCCGGTTGCGCAACAGCTTCTTAGCATAATCCCCTGCCCTATAATAGATTATGTTATGCTAAAGCATAACCTACGGGGATTCGGGACTTGCCCTGCCGGCGGGTCCCCCGGATGATTGCGGGTACGGTCTGCTTTCCCTTGCGTCTTCCCTGGAGATACAGTTGTGAAACTCCGAGCGAATCGGGCGTGGCGGTTCGGTTTCCTGGGTTCGCTGGCGATCCTGGCGGCGTGGATCTTGCAAGTCCTCGTGGCCGGCGACCCGGCCGGCAAGTCGAAGCCCCCCGGGCCCGCGCTGGGCAATGTCAACCCGCCACCGACAACCGCAACCAATACTCCGCCGGCCGTTCCCAAGGGCGGGCCCAAGGAGCTGCTGGACTACCTGGAGACGCTCGAAGACCTGCAGCCGGAGAAGACGGATTTCGATTCGGTCACGCGGTTCCGCCGCACGCTGGCTAAGAACATGCTCGATGCCTCGGATCGCCTGCTGGCGGCCAAGCCCGACGAACAACAAGCGCAGGAGGCAGTCAAGTACAAGTTGGACGCCCTGGCGACGCTCAAGGAGATGGGCGACGCCGCGGCGGGCCAGCAGCTTCGGGCGTTGCCCGCAGAGCTCAAGAAGGCCGGGCTTCCCAAGCTCGCCCGCGAGGCCGAGGCGGTGGTCCTCTCCATGCGCGTCGAGGCGGCCGAGGAAGACCCGAAGCAGCTTGCCAAGCTGATCGAGGAAGTCAAGCGGCACCTGGCCGGCGGCCCGATCGGGCGGGAAGAAGTCGCGCTGGCGATGACCGTCGGCGGCGCGGCCGAGCATAGCGACCCGAAACTCGCCGCGCAGCTCTATCGCGACTGCGCCAAGATCCTGGCCAAGGCCGGGGACAAGGAGATCGCCAAGCTGGCCACCCGGCTGGAAGGCGCTGCCAGGCGGCTGTCGCTGGTCGGCGGGCCGATGCGGGTCGAGGGAGAGACCTTGGGGGGGAGAAGTTCGACTGGGCCAAGTACCGCGGCAAGGTCGTGCTGGTCGACTTCTGGGCCACCTGGTGCGGACCCTGCGTGGAGGAGATCGAAAACATCCACGAGGCCTACAAGACCTACCACGCCCGCGGCTTCGAGGTGGTAGGAATCAATCTCGACGAAGATCGCCAACCGGTGAAAGACTTCCTCAAGGAGCACGCGGTGCCCTGGACGATCCTCTTCGACGCGGCGGCCGGCGAGAAGTCGCTGGCCGACTACTACGGGGTCGTCGCCATTCCCGCCTTGGCGCTGGTCGACAAGCAGGGGAAAGTGATTACCCTGGATGTCCGCGGCCCGCGGCTGGAGGAGGAACTGGCGAAGCTGCTCGGTCCGGCCCCGAAGAGGTCTACAAAGCAAGAGTAGGGTGGGACAAGCTCGCGCAAGCGAGCGCCGGCCCACCATTTCTGTCGGCCCTCGCGCAAGCGAGCGCCGGCCCACCATTTCTGCCGGTCCCTGGTGGGCCGGCGGCCGCCACGGCGGCCTTGTCCCACCCTACGATTGCCTGCTGCGTCCACGATTTCCGGACGGATTAGCAATCCGTCCTACAGGCGAACCAGACTATATAATAGCCCGGCCAGCACGATCAGGGTCACCACCACGTACTTCCCGTCGCGCTGCTCGAGAAAGGCCACGATCGAGAAGACGACGCGGGCGACGGGCGTGGCGATCAACAACAGCACTCCAAGCTGGATGATGCCCCGCCGCGAAAGGCCCAGCGCGTTGCGCAGAATGCCGCCGACGCTCCGCAGGTCGGCCGGCTCGCCGCGGAAGACGCCTTGCTGCGGCTGGGCCGCGCCGTAGCGGACCAGGTACAGCACGCCGCCGACCGCCACCACCGTGAACGCCAGGATCACGCCGGCGCGGAGCAGGTTGCCGACCACGCTCTGCACCTCCCGGTCGCTCCAGCGTAAGCCCCCTCTACCTTCGGGAGAGGGACGGGGTGAGGGGAATCCGCCAGTTATTTGGCAATTCCCCCGTCTTCGTTTTTGCCACGCCATGTCTCACAGTCTCCCCATCGCGCCGTTGTACATCATCTCGATCGCCAGGGCCACGATCACCGCGGCAAAGAACCATCGCAAGCGGCGCGACTCCAACCGCCCCAGCAGATGGGCCCCCAGCATGGCCCCCGGCAAAACGCCCAGGATTACCGGCATCGCCAGGCCGGGGTCGATGTAGCCGGACTTCAGGTAGAGGCCCGCGCTGGCCGCGGCCGTCACGCCGATCATGAAATTGCTGGTGGTGGTGGAGACCTTGAAGGGCATCCGCATCGCCTGGTCCATGGCCAGCACCTTCAGCGCCTCCGGAGCCGATCCCCAACAGGCCCGAAAGGGCCCCGGCCACCGCCATCAGGGCGAATCCCAGCGGCACGTGGTAGACGCAATAGGACCGCGCTCCCTGTGGGGTGGGAAAGCTGCCGTTCATGCCCAGCCAGGCGGCCAGCCGATCGGGCCGGCCGCTGGTGGCGGGCCGCTCGGCCTGCGGCCGGCGGGAAAAGGCGGCCGAGACGAGCAACACCACGCCGAAGATCACGGCGATCGCCGAGGTCGGCACCCGGGGGACCAGCGAGGCCCCGACCAGGGCCCCGCCGACCGTGGCTACCTCCAGGAACATGCCGATGCGAAGATTGGCATAGCCCTCCTTGACGTAGGCCGCCGCCGCGCCGGACGAGGTGCCGATCACCGAGACCAGCGAGGCCCCCATGGCATAGTGGATGGGGACCTTGAAAACGAGCGTCAACATCGGCACGATCACCACCCCGCCGCCCAGGCCGGTCAACGAGCCGATCAGTCCGGCGGCCAGTGATCCGCACGCCACCAAGAGCGTAAAGACCAGGATGTTCACCGCTTCGCTCCTCGTCGTTCGCAGCCCCGCCGCCCATCCCATTCTTGCGGCATCCGGCCGTGCTGACCAGGGCCGGCTTCGCCATGAGACTTCAAAGAGGAGGAAGAGGATCACGAAAACCCGAAAGACGGGGAAACCTGAAAAGCAGAGACATATTTTTCCTTATTCTTTTCCTGTTCTTCGGGTTTTCTCTTCTTTCGGGTTTTCGTGATCTCTTCTCTTCTGTCCTTTTCTTTCCATAGGCCGTCCCGCGAGGCTACGGGGATAGGCTGAAGATCCGTCTTTCGCGGGACGATAATCCATCCCTATGGAAACCTCCCTGCACCGCGACCTGAAGACGCTCTACGCCCCTGGGCCGGCCCAGTTCGAGGTCTCGCTGGGGGGCTATCGGATCGACGTGGTCGATCGGGACCGCCTGATCGAGATCCAGCACGGCTCACTGGCGGCCATCCGCGACAAGGTCCGCGACCTGCTTTGCGACCACCAGGTGCTGGTGGTCAAGCCGATCGTGGCCGGCAAGCTGCTGGTGAAGCGGCAGTCCAAGGGCGGGGCGGTGGCCAGCCGCCGCCGCAGCCCGCTGCGGGGAGGGCTCTTGGACCTGTTCGACGAGCTGATCCATTTTACCCGGGTCTTTCCTCATCCCCGCTTGACCTTGGACGTGGTGCTGGTGGAGGTCGAGGAATGGCGCTACCCGGGCCACGGGCGGCGGCGGCGCTGGCGGCCGAGCGACTACGAGGTCGAAGACCAGAAGCTTGTCGCCGTCTGCTCGACTCGCCGGCTGCGGACCGCCGCGGACCTGGCCGAGCTGGCCGCCTGTCCGCTGCCGCGGAGGTTCCACACGGGCGATCTGGCGGAGTCGCTCCAGGTCCGCCGCTTGATGGCCCAGCGGATCGCCTACTGTTTCCGCCAGATGGGCACGGTCCGCCCGGTGGGCAAACGGGGCAACGCCCTGCTCTACGAGTTCGTCGAGGCCCGCAAGGCGGGCTGACTCTTAGATCGCCTCCCACGGCTGCGCCCTGGGTTCTCGGGTCGCGCCATCAACAGCAGGCGATATATTTCCCCGAGAACCGAGCCTATGATCGTAGTGGCGTCAACCCGCTTGGATTGGTCCTGGAATCCAGCGTGCTCGGTGAATCCGGAAAGAATCTATGAAACGATTCCAGTCAGGCAGTCTCGCGGGTTGGCTGACCGTCGCGGGGTTGGCCTTGATCGCCCTTGCCTATTACAATATACGAATGGACGAAGTAAATCCCGATCGTAGCGACAGGTTCCTATGGTTGAGCGTTCTTCTGCTGGGCGTTGTTGGTACTCTCCTTGGAGGAATCTTTTGGACGCATACGCCAGGGAAAAGGAAATTGAAGACTGCCTTCCTCGGACTGGTTGGCTGCCCTATCGGGGCTGCGTTAGGCGGCTTCCTCGGTGACGAATTCGCGGATGCGGGTTTGGGGTGGCACGTGGGGGGGGTAATCTGGTCGCTCTTGATCGGCTCGTGGGTCGGTGCAATTCTGTTTGCTTCCTTGGGTGTCTGGTGGGGAATCAGGATCACCCGCCGGCTCGGCCGGGAGGCCAACATGCCTCGAAAAGGCAACGGGGCGGAAGTCGCATCGAAATAAAAGTGCTTAGGCGGCAGACGTGCGCCGCGTTGGCAAGGAGCAACTCCTACTTTTGCGGCGGCGCGGCGGGCGGCGCCCACTCGATGCCGGCCTTGAAAAACTCCTCCACGATCCGCAGGTTCACCTTCTGGGCGTGCTCCTGAAAATCCCACCACGAGGGCGGCGCATACCAGTAGGTCACCGAGATCGAGAGGCCCTCCGGCGCAAAATCGCTGAAGTAGATCCGCGGCGGCCAGCATTGGCCGTCGATCAACGGGCGGACCGGCTCGCGGATCGCTTCCTCCTCGAAGATCTTGCCGAGGATCGTCAGGGCCTCGACCACCTTCTCCGGCGGCGTGCTCAAGGGGATCTTCAGGGTGAATGCGCGGCGGAAGTAGCGGCGGTCCATGTTCTCCACCAGATCGTTGACGATCTTCGAGTTGGGGATCGTCACCAGGCTGCCGCCGTCGGTCCGCAACTTCGTCGAACGGAAGCCGATCTCCTCGACGAGGCCCTCGTGCCCGCCGTAACTGATCGACTGGCCGACGAGGAACGGGCGGTCGACGAGGATCGTGATCGAGCCGAAGAGGTTCTTGAGCGAGTCCTGGGCGGCCAGGGAGACGGCCAGCCCGGCGATTCCCAGCCCGGCCAGCCAGGCGCCGATGTCGCGATGGAAAACCGAGTCGACGATGAACAGCACCCCCAGCACCACCAGCAGGAAGCGGAGCGTCTTGCGGACCAGCGGGGCAAGCTGCTGGTCCAAGGCGGAACCGCTGCGCAGCCGGTGGAAGGCGAAGTCGACCAGCCCGATGAGGTTCGAGGCGTACCACAAAGCGGCGATGGACCAGAGCAGCAGGAGCGTGCGGCTCCAGAAGAGGGCCAAGGGATCGCTCATCGCCAGGCTGGACAGCCCGACCGTCAGGCCCAGGGTCAGGATCGCGAGGCTTGCCGGTCCGGCCAGCCCACTGAGGACCAGTTGCCGGGCGTTCCATCCGCGGCGCTGGCACCGCCGGCCCAGTCCGCGCAGGACGGCCGCCAGCAGCCGCCCGGCGATCCAGCCCACGACCACCCCCGCCGCCAGCGCCAACCATCTGCTGGGACGGTTGTCGGCCAACAGCCCTGGAAAATCGATCTCCTCGAGCAGGGAGCGATTGCCGTGGCCGGACCGTGCGGCGGGCGGCAGCACCTTGTCATCCGCGGCGAGCGAAAGCAGCAACAGCAAGAGCTTGCAAGACATATCTGCCCATTATCAAATCCGGCCGACGAAAGTGCAAGCGGGCCGCCGGCGCGTTATATTCTCGGACCGGGCTCGCCACTCGCCACTGACCACTCTCCAATGTCCACCTCCTCATCCAACTTGTCCTCGGCCGACAAGGCGGCGGTCGCCGCGGCACTGGTCTTCCCCACGCTGGTCACCTGGTTCTATTTCCTGGCGATGAATGGAGCATCGGCCGGCTGGCAACAAGCGGCGGCGGGCCTGGGCAAGACGATCCAGTTCGCCTTTCCCCTGATTTGGGTGCTGGCGATCCAGCGACGGCGCAGGGTGCCGCGAGCGGCCGCGTTTCAAGGTAGTCGGCACACGCCGTGTGCCGCTCTGGACGGCACACGGCGTGTGCCGACTACTAGGGGACTGGCCCTGGGCACAGGGTTCGGCCTGCTGGTGTTCGCGGTGGCCCTGGCCGTCTACGGCGGTTGGCTCAAGCCGTCCGGCTACCTGGACGAGGCCGGCAGAAGGATGGCCGGCAAGCTGGCGGGGTTCGGCGTTCGCTCGTGGCCGTGGTTCGCCGCGATGGGCGTCTTCTATGCCCTGCTGCACTCCTTGCTCGAGGAGTACTACTGGCGGTGGTTCGTCTTCGGCCAGTTGCGGCGGTGGCTTCCCGTGGGAGCCGCCCTTGCTGTCTCCAGCCTGACCTTCACGGCCCATCACGTGCTGGTGCTGGGGTTCTACTTCGGCAGGCTCTCGTGGCTGACGGCGATCCTCTCGTCGGCCGTAGCCATCGGCGGGGTCTTTTGGGCCTGGCTTTATCAGAAGAGCGGCTCGCTCTACGGTCCCTGGCTAAGCCACGCGCTGGTGGACGCGGCGCTGTTCCTGATCGGCTACGATCTTATCCGGCCGGCGCTGCGGTAGCTGCTGACGTAGGGTGGGACAAGGCCGCCGTGGCGGCCGCCGGCCCACCAGTAGTCGTCAGTGGCCGGTGGCCAGCGGCCAGTGGTCAAGGGCTAGGGATGTCGGGCATGCCAGTTCCGAGCACTGGCCACTAGCCACTGACCACTAGCCACTCTCCCAGGGTGGGCCGGCGCTCGCTGGTGCGAGCTTGTCCCACCCTACGCATCATTGATGAAATCGAGGAAGAGGGCGATGCCGGAAGCTCTCCCCTTTTGCCGCCGTGGACTTGCCGGTTAGAATGCCCTCATGGCGTCTCACCCACCGGAACCGCTGACCATCCAACGCCGCCCGCAACTCGACCGCGCCACGCTGGTGCTGGCGCTGACCGGCTGGATGGACGGTGGCGACGTGTCCACCGGCACGGTCCAACGGCTGATCGACCTGCTGGGCGCCGAGCCGATCGCCCAGATCGACCCGGAGCCGTTTTACATCTACAACCTTCCCGGCTCGATGGAGGTCGCCGCGCTGTTCCGGCCTTATGCGGAGATCGAGGCCGGGCGGATCAAGAGCTTCGAGATGCCCAGCAACCGCTTCTTCGTCCACGAGAGGGCCAACCTGGTCTTCTTCGTGGGCAAGGAGCCCAACGTCGCCTGGCGGACCTTTGGCGACTGCATCCTCCGGCTGGCGGCGGAGGTGGGCGTCGGCCGGATCCTCTTCGTGGGCTCTTTCGGCGGGTCGGTGCCGCATACCCGCGAGCCGCGGTTGTTTGTCTCCTGCTCGGACCCCGCCCGGCTGCCGGATCTTGATCGCTATGGCCTGAAGCCCAGCACCTACCAGGGGCCCGGCTCGTTCAGCACTTACCTGATGACCCGGGCGGAGCCGGCCGGCCTGGAGATGATCTCGCTGGTGGCCGAGATTCCCAGCTACCTGCAAGGGACCAACCCCTTGAGCATCGAGGCCGTGACCCGCCGCCTGGCCAAGATCCTGCAATTGCCGCTGGATCTGGACCAGCTCCGCGCCGCCAGCACGCAATGGGAGCTCCAGGTGACGGCCGCGGTGGAAGAGAACCCCGAGATGGCCAAGACGGTCCGCACCCTGGAAGATGCCTACGACAACGAGCTATTGAAGCAGGCGACTCCCGAGGAGCAGCCCTGATGGCCGAGTCGTAGGGTGGGACAAGCTCGCGCAGCGAGCGCCGGCCCACCTTTGGAAGCGCCTGGTGGGCCGGCGCTCGCCCAAGGCGAGCTTGTCCCACCCTACAAAGATTGACAGCCTCTGAGGAGGAGTCCTGATGGCCGAGGAGATCCAGTGTGCCAGTTGCGGGGTCCGCTTCCCGCCTCAGAACGAGCACCAGGGCAAGATGGTCGTCTGTCCCCATTGTCACCGGCCGACCCGCAATGAGCCGGCCGGCCCCTCGCCGGCCGCGGCGAACCCTTATGCTTCACCGCAAGCCGCAACCACGCCGTCGGTTGCCGACACGCACCAAGGAAGCCCGGTCGACAGCCCGGAGATTTACCGGGCCCTGGCGGGAACGGGGCCGTGGGTTTTGTTCGTAGGGATCTTCGGGCTTATCCTGAGTGGGATCGGGGCGTGGTGGGCGATTCTCGGCATCAGCGGAGCTTTTGGTCAACATGTCCTGTTAAGCATTTTGGTCGGAGCCCTGTTCGTGGCCATCCTTGCGGCCTTCGCCTCCTGGTTCCTGCTCCAGTATGGCCGGCGGATTGGCGTCGTTCTCAAGACCCAGGATCTCCACGACCTGGAGCGGGCGCTGTTGAGCCAGAGGGCCTTCTGGCGACTCGCCGGAATCGCAGTTGGGGCGGCGACGGTAGTGCTAGTGCTCCTCGCGTTGTTCCTAGGCTAGCGCGGAGTTTTCGCGGCCCCATGGTAAGCGCGAAGCGTAAGCGAGGCCGGCGAAGTAACCCGAAGCGTAAGCGAGGGCGGCGAAGGGAATCCGCCTCGCTTACGCTTCGGGTTACGATCGGGTTACGATCGCGCACTCTGCGCCGCGATCATCCTGGCCGTGAATAGTCCGGACTGCCGTGAATAGTCCGGACTAGGGCGTCTTCCATCGCGTGGGGCGGCCTATCTCAAATCTCAAATCTCAAATCCAAAATCCTACTGCTGCCCCCATTGGATAATCGTCTGACCGGGGCCCTGGGCGTCTTGGGGATGGGCCGTCTCGGTGCGGATCGGGGCGGGCGGGGTCGCCTGCGAGGCGGGAGTTACCGTCGCCGCGACGGCCGGCTGCCCCGGCTCATGCCAGCCGTCGGTCGCAGACGCCGGCGACGTCTTGGCAGCGGTGGCCGGCGAGCCTAGCGGACTGGCGGCCGACTGGGATCTGGGCGGCAGATGATAGATCAGGTTCGGCTCGGGACGGGGCAGTTTGCCGGCGGTCGCCACCGCGGTGGCCGACGGCCCCTTCTCCGGCTGCGAGGGAACGCGCGACTTCAACGGCGGGCTCCCCTGGGCCACCCAGGCCAGCCAGGTGTTTTGCAGCGTCCCCAGGTCGGCGATGCCGTAGTGCTGGGCCGTGGTCGCCGACCAGTCGTTGGTCTTCATGCCGTCGGCCAGGTAGGCGATGAACTCCCTCCGACCGAACTGCTCGATCAAGAACTCCGCGAGCGAATAGCCCTGGGCGTACAAGGGCATCACGTCCCGCGGGTACTCGGTCATGGCGAACATCTGGTTGAAGGCGATGCCGCGGTTGGTGCGGAGGAACTCCAGCAGCATCTGGTGATGCTTGTTCTTCTCGCTGACGTGTTCCATCGTGGTGGCCCCGCCCTCGTCGGCCCAGCGAGGCAAGGGCCTGCGGAAGTGGCTGGCGAAGATCGTGTGCGTGATTTCGTGGGGCAGCACCGAATCCAGCAGCCGCTGCTCGGAGCCCTGGATGGTCATCCGCCAGCCGAAGACCTCGCCTCGGTCGAACATGAAGGTGGTGGCGCCGCCGGCGCCGAGGTTCGCCCCGGCCTGGATGGTGCAGACGCAAGGCTGGCCCCAGTCGGGCATGGGATTGCCGGTCCAGAGGATCGCCAGGTCGTGGCGGTACTGTTCCGCGGCTTTGCCCAGTTGTTCGGCGAACTGCGGGCTGGCGGTCTGGATGATGAAGTTCGGCGTGCGGTAGCTGGCCCCCGCCGAAACCATGACGACGCCCGCCAGCAAGGCGGCGCGAAAGAAGCGAGCTTCCATGCTCCTCAGAGCCTCCGGAAAAAGGAGTGATCGGCCTCGTCCCTGGGGCCGGACGCGGTGCGATGCCCTGGCGTGCAAAAAATAAGCCGAAAGCCGTAGATGCACGTCAGGACGTCGCTTTCACGCCCAAACCTCGTGTTTGGCGTAGGGTTGGAACCAGGGCGTTCCAACCAATCGGGGAACACCGCGGTCAGTGCGGTTGTAATATTTGCAAACTCTAATCGGTAAGGCGAAATTTGCAAATACCAATTTCGTAGGGCCACATTCCGCCCGGCGTAGCGAGACGAGGGGAACAGGGAGAAGAGGGAGAAGAGGGGAAGAGGGGAAGAGGAGAGGAGGGGAAGAGGAGAGGAGGGGAAGAGGAGAGAAGGAGAAGAGGAGAGAAGGAGAAGAGGGAACACGCAGCGTGCTAGCCCCGGCGGCCACGCCGGCCGATGGAGCTTCTCCCCGTCTCCTCTTCTCCTCTTCTCCCCCTCTCCTTCCCTCCGCGTCCCCGTGTCCTAACCGGCCGGCTCCTTCCAATCGCCGCCCGTCAAACGCCGGAGCACCGCTTGATTGGCCGGCGGAAAACGATAACCGGCCAGCTCCGACAAGGGCGCCCAGCAGAACGGCACCCGAGGAATCGCCGAGCCGCCGGCCGGTCGGGCGAGGAAGAAGTGGATCCGCAGCCGCCCGTGTTGGTAGGGATAGACCACCTCTTCGCACGGGCCTTCGGTGCGGATCTCCAGTCCGGTCTCCTCGCGGCACTCCCGGACTGCCGCCGCCTCGGGCTGCTCGCCCTCGTGGACCTTACCCCCCGGAAACTCCCAGAAGCCCGCCAGCGGCACGTCCGGCGGCCGTTTGCCGATCAGCACCCGCCCCGCCTCTCGGACCACGGCCACGGCGATCAACGTCTCCGGCTCGCCTGACATCTATCGCTCGAATTGTGCGAACGGCGACGAGGACGAGGCCTTCTGCTGCTGGGCCATGAGCGCATCGAACTTGGTCCAGATGAACGTTCGCTCGTGGAGCTTGGCCAGGTAGTCGTCCATCTGCTTTTTCTTGCGTTGCCGGACGAGCTTGTTGCGGATATCCACCTGCGCCTCGAGGAACGGCGTGAGCGACTGGTCCTGGCGCTGGACCACGCGGACGACGTGGTACCCCAGGTCGGTCTCGATGATCCGGCTGAGCTGGCCCACGGGCAGGGAGAAGATGGCGTTGTCGAGGGATTCTGAGACCAGGTTTCCCTTGTTGGTCCAGTCGTGCAACCCGCCCTCGCGGGCCGTCGAGCCTTCGGAGCCGGCGCGGGCGACTGCGGCCAGCTTGGCCCCGTCGAGGACCTGGTTCCCCAGGCGTCCCAGCAGATCGATAGCCTCGTCGCGGCTGGGATGCCGCGACTTGCGGACCATCAACTCCTCCCATTTGACCCGCGCCGGATGCTCGAACTCGGCGGTGTGCTGCCGATAATAGTCGCAGACCTCTTTGGGCGTGAAGGTGTCGTCGTCACTCTTGACCTGCTGTTGGAGCCACTGTTGGGCCAGCACCGTCTGGGTGAAGGTGCGTTTCTCCCGCTCCAGCGACGTGCCCAACTTCTCCAGCTTCTCCTCCATTTCCCCTCGCGACGCGACCCCCGCGTTCTTGATCCGCTTGGGAAGTTCCTCGTTCTCGAAGGCCTCGCTGACCTTATCACGGACGTTCTTGAGCGCTTCCTCGGGAACCTGACGGAGGATGTCCTGGTAGAGCATGACCTCTTCGGTCATCTCCTTCAACAACGAGATCTCGATCTCGGTGTGATGCTGTTGGACATAGTCGGGCGGCAGCGGCTTCTTGCTCTTTTTCTGGTTTTCCATCCAGATGTTGACGGCCACCTTGAGATCGCTGGCCAGGATCACCTGGCTTCCCACCTGGGCGACTTTCTCGGCGCCCTCGCAAAGCTGCTTTTCGGAGGCTGGCCCGGACGAAGTCGTTGTCGGGGGCGGACCCGTTGCCGATCCGTTGAAAGCACCGGCAGAGCCCGTGCCGCCCGGCGGGACTTGTGGCCCGGCCGCGGTCAATCCGTTGCAAGCACCGGCGGAGCCCGTGCCGCCCGGCGACTGCCCGTCCGGCGGCGGGCCCGGCGACGACGACGGCCCCCTCGCGTCGAGGCCCGCAACGCGGATCGGCGCCAGCAGCGGCGGAACATAAGGTGCGGACTCCGCCGAGTGACTCCTCTCGATCGAGTCGGTCGGCTGTGGCCGGTCCGGTTGGTTTGGCGGCGGGAGCCCGGCGTTTGGCGCCCCCGGAGCGAAGCCGGCGCCTTGCGGCGCCCTTGGCAGACGGGCGTCTTGCGGCACGGGAGCGAAACCGCTGTTCTGTTCCGCCGCCGGCGGCATATCTCGCCGGGGATCGTTCGGCGGCGGCACGGGGGGCGGAGACAGTCCCATACTGCCGGGCAAGCCAGCCGTGGCGCGCAACGGCGGCGCTTCGACCGTCACATTCCCAGCCGCCGACAGGTCCTGCTCGACCGGCGGCGTGGGCACGGTAATCTCTAGCGGGAGCAGCCGATTCTCCGGCCTACCCGCGCGGGCGTCGTCCGATACACTGGTCTCGCCCGCATCGCCGGAGTTCGCTTGCAGCGACCGGGCCAGCGGGGCCGCAGGCGCCGTTGCCAGGATCGGCAAGGGGGAGGCGGGCTGCGGCTCGGCCGCTGTCGCCGGACCATTGGCGGGAGGGCGGCTGCTGAAGTATTCGGCCAGGATCTTCAACTGGCCAATCGTGCCGGGACGCAGCAGGAGCAGCACGCCCAAGGCAAGGACGATCAGCAGCAGCAGGCGGAAGACCGAACTTTGCACGAAAAGCTGGTGGTCAGTGGTCAGTGGTCAGTGGTCAGAATTCCGAGCCGGGCCGTGTCGGCCCGGATGTGTGTTCCGCAGGTACAAGCCACCTTTGAGAAATCAGCGGTCAGTTGGAAAGCAGCCGAAGCGGCCCGGCGTGAAGGTTAACGCAGGTGCCACCGGCTGCTTGCCAGCCAGTGCCGCAGGAAACACGGGGGCAAGCCACCCGCGACACCCTGCGCCAGACCCCAACGCGGGGCGGGATTATAGTGGCAAAGCCAGTATGATTGCAACGGCAACTCCTAATCCTTTGCTACCAACGACTTGCGGCAGGGCGCCATAACCCGGCAGACTGCTGCGGCCTCTTGTAGGCACTGGAATCCGTGTTGATCCGTGCTACATCCGTGGCTAAGTCGCTTATGGTCTCTGCCGCCCGCCGTTTGCTTCACGGGGGCAACTTGCCATGATCCTACCTGCCTTTCCCTGTCGCGCGCTTGGGCCGCTTGCCGGCTTGCTGTTGCTTTGCCGCTTGCCTCAGCGCTCGGTCGAGTTTTTCGATGGTCGGTACGCTAGGGGTATGCTTGCCGGTTTCGATCCGGCAGAGTGTTTCCACGCGCACGCCGGCCCGCAACGCCAGATCGCGTTGACTCAATCCCACCGCCACGCGGTCGCGGATGACCTTCCGGGCCAGCTAGACCAGTTGAAGTTCCGCCGGGTCGAGGGGAATCGACTTCACGGACTCGCCGATTCGCAGGTACTCGCTCTTGTGACCGGGCTCCCGGCTGACTGCCATGCCGGCCAAGAACAGCATCCCCAGGGTAAAATCCGGGTCTCGGATGGTTACTCCGAAGCTCCCCAGGGTCGCAAGAATGTGCGTCACGCCCTTAATCTTTGCTCCCACAAGATCGTTGGTCTGGGGGGAGAGGTAAACCGTGAGAAGTTCATCCACCCGCTTCGCGATGGAATCCCCATCACTGAGGAAGAAGGTCAGAAAATCTCCATCCGGGGAGTAGTAGGGGTGAGGTCTGAACTCCTTGACGCCCTTACCGGTGAGAAAACTCGTCAGCTCGTCGGCCATAGTCTCCTCGTAAAATCTTCGTGCCAGTTGTGGGGCCACCCAGGGTTATCGGAGTCCGCTTGCCGCGACTCCCAATCAAGGACAACTAAGCCCCACCTCCTCTGCTGGGCAAAAACCAGGAACACTCGCCCAGGCGGAAAGGGTCCCTCGATTCGGTCTCGAATCCAAGTGCCGGACGGCACCGACGAATAGCAAACAGCATCTTCCATGCCGTCGCGGTGGAGCCCCTGGAAGATTCCTGCTGGCTGCTTCAGCGTCTCGGGTATAAGTCTCGCAGCATGAAACTTCCATTCCGGTCCGTTCGCCTGCAAATGCTGGAGGTGTCGCAGAGACACGCCAAAATCCTTGTCTCCAATGCCGCATGGGGCAACCCCGCTCACGAGAAGATACCCCTTCGGCACCGCCATCAGTAGACCGCTTCTTCTTGGGGGTCTTGGTTACACACTTCCATTATTGACCACGACTGTCCAAATAGCAAGCAGCCGGCCTCAAGGAGGAAAGGCATTCGGAGAGAGTACAGGATTGGGGGTTTCCAGGGAGGTCACTATCCCTGATCCTAGGTGCCTTTCCGTGTCGCGCGCTCGGGCCGCTTGCCCGCTTGCTGTTGCTTTGCCGCTTGCTTCAGCGCGCGGTCGAGTTTGTCGATGGTCGGTACGCTAGGGGTATGCTTGCCGGTTTCGATCCGGCAGAGCGTCTCCACGCGCACGCCGGCCCGCAACGCCAGATCGCGTTGGCTCAATCCCACCGCGACGCGGTCGCGGATGATCTTCCGGGCCAAGCTGGCGCGGGCGTATTGGACGGCCGGATAATTGCCCTGCGCATCCGGCCGGGGCATCGGCGGCAGTTCCGCCGCCTTCGCCAAGGTGGTCAACCGCTCGTACTCGTCGCGCGGCAGGAGCACGTAAGGTTTGCCTTCCAACAGGACGGTTTGTGCCGCCATAGATCACCCTCCGTAGACCCCGCCGCGATGGCCGACCTTTTCCACCGTCACCACGTCCCCGGCAACGTGGAATTGAATCCGGTAATCGCCCGTCTGCAGCCCACTACCGTTTTGCCGTCTTGGGCCGGGATTTCCGCGTCTCGCCCGGGCGCTTCAGCGTCCGGGGAACGTTGAACAACTGTGTCGTGATGAGGATCTCGCCGCTCGAATCCTCCGCCTTCACGAAAACGTACTGTGAATCACCCTGCACGTCACGCGCTACCGTTCGATTGTATTCCTTCCGAGCCGTCATGGTCTCGTGTATCTTCTTGGCGACCGCCGTCGTGCCTTTGTTACGGTTGAAGATCAGCAAGGCGCACTTGCAGTCGCGCCAAGTAAGGTATCCTAACAGTTGGTCGATAGCCTTACCAAAGCCCGCTGGGCCATGCCAGAACTTGCACTCAGCGATGAAGATGTTTCGACCTCCAAACCGGACAAGAAGGTCCGTCTTCCCAGACCTATTAAAGGTTTCGCTGGTCGAACCGCCCTTGAATTGACCGTTCAAGTAGACAAGGAAAAAGTCTCGGATTTCTTGCTCGCTTAAGGCGGCAAACGTGGACGGGGTGTGTTCGATGCAGAGCGACATGCATCGCAGGATGCCCAGGGTTCGCTGGTAATCGTCGTAACCGAGAACCGATTGCGATGCCGGACAATGCGGCGGAGCCTTGTTCGCCGCCACCGTGCTTCGGTCCGGCGCCACGGGTTCCCTCGGGCCGGTCCCGGCGTTCCCTTCACGTCCCGCCGTTATGTCGTTCAGCGGCATGGTCAAGCCGCCAGCGGTTCGTTTACGCCTTGCCTGTAAAGCTACCATGACGCCGTGGGGTGTCCATTTGCCGTTCTCGGCAAGCTCCCCGAAGCCAACCCGTCCTAGAAGTCCCAGCCACTCTTGCATGTTCTTGGGCAAGGGTTCTCCGGTCTTTTCCCATTCCGCGGGGTCGATCGTTATATGGGTCTGTAGCTGGCGGGCTTTGAAGAAGAACTCGTCGTTTTCGCTTACGGGATCGTCGTTGCGCGGCCAAAGATCGATCAGTTGCTTCCGTAGTCGCCTGATCGGCGCGGTGAGAAAATGCCACGATTGGAGGTAAATCCCCGTGGCGTTTATCGGGTCGCCATGCAACTCGTTAACGGCCCGTAGGATGCCTTTGGCGGGCTTGCGGGGGGATTTCTTGGGCACGATTCGCAGTCCTTTCTCGTCGTCAGGCCAGCGGTCACCGTGGGGCGATTCGAGATTCCCATCGATTCCCCGCCGGGCCGCGCGCCGAGGCTCTTGCAGCGCGCCGACGACTCACCCGATCTACGCTCGGTCTACTGTACCGACGAATAGTGCCGAAAATTGTCACTGTTTACCTCGCTTCAGAATCCACCCCTGATCCTCTTCGCTTAATCCTTCCAAAGGGATGGAGATTTTCGTTCCGTCCTTTTTGACCAGCTTGACCTGACCGCCAACCAGCCCCTTAAATTGTGCTTCTACGCTGTGCGCGCGCGATGCGTCGGTCCAGACCCGCCACAGGGCTTTTTCCGCCGCGGCCTTGCGTTCAAGTTCCGCTTCCTCTTCCCCCTGCTTCGTTTGAGCGGCCCTCGCTTTCGCCTCGCGCTCTTCGGCGGTCTCAAGTCGTGGCTCTATAAGCAGCATAGTGATCCCGGCCCACTTCGTGGTGCCCGTCACGTTGACAACCCAAGGGATTATTAGTATGTCGTCATCGACAACGCCCTTGGTTGAGAACCCTTTAAGACAAAGGCGAATGTTTTGAACTAGCTCTCTGTCGTCATGGGCGGACCACTCGGCAATTACGTTGCTTCCGTCCACAATTGATACAACCCTGAACACAGCAAATTGGCGCAGGGCAATCCACCCGCCCGGGAAACCTGAATCGATTTCACGCTCTACCAAAACACCGGTCTGCCCAACTTTCAACAGTGACACTGGCAACTTGGTCCATTTGTCAGCCGTTGCTTCAATTGTTTTCGGTGACCTAGCCTTTTGTGCCTTCCTCGGCAACCCGGCCTTCGCCGGTGGCGCGACCTGAGCCCCTGCTTGAAACACGACCTTTTGTGCCTTCCCCGCCTCGACTGGTTCTAGTTCCTTTGCGGAGCCACGGCTGCCGAGCGCAACACTGCCGAGGAACAACGCGACCAGCACAAGGGACCGGAGCATTGCATTCTCCTTCGTAAGAGCCAACTCTTCGTTGACGCGTCGGCCGGGGGCGTCGCCGAAGGGCAAGTGAAGGTCAACGCCTGCCCGGGCCGCTTGGTCGGCAACGTGTACATCCCGCCGGTCGTCCCGATAGCGGCCATTGTACTTCAGCCGTCAAGCCGCCGTCGAGCCCTCCCTCGCCCCGGGGATTGGCAAAGATGCGATTGGCACACGCGATTGACGCCTGGGTGGCCGCGCGGCTATCATCCCCCCAAAGTGAGCCACTTCCATCGACACGGGCGTCGGACTATATTGGGGATGGGGATGGAGCCCGCCGCTTGTCTCGCCGATACAGGAGGCGGGTGGATTTCTTGGTTTCCGACCTAATCCTTTTGTGGGGACGACGCGACAATGCCTTCTCTTGCGCAGCGGCACCTTGAGCTTATCGATGAGCAATGGCAGGCCAACCATTTGGCGGCGATGTCCTGCCGGAACGTCGAGGACTTGGTGCGGCTGTCTATCCAGACGGTGGAGTGGATCAATCGCGAAGAGGAGAATTGGCGGTATTCGGTCTTGTCCGGCGCAACCGCCTACTCGGAAGTGGAGGAGCGATCCTTCGCCGCGATGTACGATCGCTGGCTGCGACTTTGTCGTAACTTCCTTGAGCCACTTTGCGCATTGAGGGTCAGGGCTTTGTGGTGGAAATGGCGGATCGGTTTCGGGCCCATATCCGGGAGACCGAAGGGATTCTGACTCCAGACGCCCAGTTCTTCGCCGCGGATGCGCTAGTTCGGCTGCGAGACGAAGCCATCGACGAACACCGGCGCGGCGAGGGTGAGAATGTCGTCGGGCAGGGGTAACCGCAACGTCCGGACCAAAGGGTACAAGGACCGCCTGGCAAAGCTGGATTCCCGTGTCGCCGACCTGGCGGACGCGGCATTCGAGGCATTTCTGAGAGACCCGGAAGATCCAGTTCTTCATAACCATCCGCTCGACGATTGCCATAGAGGCAGGCACAAGACGGGCAGCAGGGCAGTCTGGGTCTCGTATCGCTACCGGGCGATCTACGTCGTGGATGGGGATACGAACGTCTGGTACTGGATCGGCACGCACGAAGATTACAACATCTTCACGGGCCGCAAATCGCCCCGGCCGCAACGAAGCAGGCACACGCCGTGTGCCGTCCGGAACGGCACACGGCGTGTGCCTACTACATGGGAATGCGGCTAGCGCGGTGGGTCCAACAGCGATTCGATCGCCGCCAGAACTTGGTCCGGTTCCACAACGTCTTCGGCCAGCGGGAGATACGCGCTGCGAGCGTCAACCACCCGGAGCCGGCCCTTGCTTTGGGCGGCTAATTGGCGGATCGAACGCTCGTCGGTGTAGTGGGAAACGACGTAGCGATCCTCGATGTGGATCGCCTCAATCCCCCAGCGATGCGCGGCGATCCGCAGACTCGCCAGCCGCAACAACTGCTCGGCGGCGGGCGGCGGCGGACCGAAACGGTCGAGAAGCTCGCGGCGGAAGTCGGCCAGCTCCTCGGCGTCGGTCACCCGGCCCAGGCGGCGATAGAGGTCGATCTTCAGCCGCAGGTCGGGGACGTAGCTGCGGGGCAAGTAGGCCTGGCTGGGCAAGTTCAGGTCGACGTTGATCGAGGTCCTGGGCGGTAGCCGCTTGAGCTGCCGGACGGCCTGCTCCAGAAGCTCGCAGTAGAGCTCGTAGCCCACCAGGGCGATGTGGCCGCTCTGCTCGGTGCCGAGGATGTTGCCCGCCCCGCGGATCTCCAGGTCGCGCATGGCGACGGCGAAGCCGGCGCCCAGGTCGCTGAACTCCTCGATGGCGCGGAGCCGCCGGGCGGCGTTGGGCGGGATGTGCTTGTTGGGGTCGATCAAGAGGTAGCAGTAGGCGCGGTGCTTGTAGCGGCCCACGCGCCCGCGGAGCTGGTGCAGATCGGCCAGGCCGTAGCGGTCGGCCTCGTCGATGAAGATCGTGTTGGCGTTGGGGATGTCCAGGCCGCTCTCGACGATCGTGGTGCTCAGCAGCAGGTCGAACTTGCCGCGGACGAAGTCCAGCATCACCCGCTCGAGCTGGTGCTCCGGCATCTGGGCGTGGCCCACCACGATCGAGGCCTCGGGCACGATCTGGCGGAGCCGCTTGCCCAGCAGTTCGATGTCGTTGACGCGGTTGTGGACGAAGAAGATCTGGCCGTCGCGGCTGAGCTCCCGCAGCACGGCGTGGCGGATCAGCTCGGCGTCGAACCGCCCTACCCGGGTCTCCACGGCCAGGCGATCCTCGGGCGGCGTTTCCAGGTTGGAGATGTCGCGCAACCCCAGCAACGACATGTGGAGCGTCCGCGGGATGGGCGTGGCGGTCATCGTCAGCACGTCGATGATCTGCCGCAGGGCCTTGAGCCGCTCCTTGACCTCGACGCCGAACCGCTGCTCCTCGTCGATGATCGCCAGGCCCAGGTTCTGGAACCGCACGTCCGGCTGCACCAGGCGGTGCGTGCCGATCACGATGTCGATCTCGCCGGCCTCCAAGCGCTGGATGATCTTGGCCTGCTGGCCACGTGTGGCGAAGCGGGACAACGAGACGATCTCGAAGGGGAACTCGGCCATGCGGCCGGAAAAGGTCCGCAGGTGCTGCTCGGCCAGCACCGTGGTGGGCACGAGGATCGCCACCTGGTAGCCGGCGTCGACCGCCTTGAACGCCGCCCGCATCGCCAGCTCGGTCTTGCCGAAACCCACGTCGCCGCAGAGCAGGCGATCCATGGGCTTGGGCAGGGACATGTCGCGCTTGATGGCCTCGATGCCCAGCAACTGGTCGTCGGTCTCGCGGTAGGGAAAGCAGGCGTCGAACTCCCGCTGCCACTCGGTATCCTGGGGGAAGGTGATCCCCGGCCGCGAGGCGCGGGCGGCTTGCAGCTCGAGCATCTCGGCGGCCATGTCGTTGACCGCCTCTTGGACGGCCTGCTTCTGCCGGCCCCAGAGCCGCCCGCCGAGCTTGGCCAGCCGCGGCCGGCTCTTCGCCCCGCCCACGTATTTCTGCACCAGGCCGACCTTGGCGCTGGGCACGTAGAGCTTCGTGCCCCCCTGGAACTCGATCACCAGGTGCTCTTCGGCCTGCTGGTCCTTCTCCAGCAGCTTGATGCCGCGGTAGCGGCCGATGCCGTGGCTGACGTGGACCACCAGGTCGCCCTCGCGGAGTTCGACGAAACTGTCGATCGCCCGGCTCAGCCGCCGCCGCACCGGCCGCCGCAGGTCCTCGCGGTTGAACAGCTCGCCGCTTGAGACCAGCACTATCGCGTCGGGCACGAGCCGGAAGCCGCTCTTCAGGTGACCGATGGGGTAATGGAGCTTGCCGGCGCCGGCCAGCCGCGTGCCGCTGAACAGCTCCGAGAGCCGCCGGGCCTCGGCCGTGGTCTGGCAGACCACCAGCACCTCCTGGCCCGTGCCGGCCTCTTCCAGTTCCTGGCGGACCTTGCCGATGGCGCCGCTGAACCGCTCGACCGACTCGATCTTCAGCCGGCAGGTGGTCTCCAGGGAGCTGGCCGCGATGGCCGAGGCGGTCACCGAGGGGAACCGCATCGCCTGCTCGAAGACCGACCGCACGCTGTGGACGTCCTGCGGACGCTCCAGCCGCTCCAGGTAGCGCCGGCCCTCGTCCTGCAACTCCTCGGGCTCGACCAGGAGGAAGAGGCTGCCCGGCGGCAGGTAGTCGGCCAGGTGCCCTCGGTAGTCGGCCGTCGGCTCGAGCACCGTCAGCTCGATCGCCGCCAGCTTCTCCAGGCTCCGCTGCGTGGCGACCTCGAACTGGCGGAGCGAGTCGATCTGGTCGCCGAAGAACTCCGCCCGCACGGGGTGGTACCAGTCGGGGGCGAAGATGTCGACGATTCCGCCCCGCACCGAGAACTCGCCCGGCAGCTCGACGGCCGTCGTGTTATGGTAGCCGTTTTCGACCAGCCACCGCGCCAGGGCCTGGATCTCGATTTCCTCGCCGACTTCGAGCGTGCGGGTTTGGCTTTCCAGGAGGGCCGGCTCGGGCACCGGCTCGATCAGGCTCTGGATGCTGGCCAGCACCAGGCCGGGCGGTTCAGAGCGGCCCAGCAGCTTGAGCAGGCGGACGCGGTCGCCGAAGATCTCGTCGTGAATCACGCGGTCGCCGGGTGCGGATCCCCGGGCGGGGAATCGCTCGGGGACCAGGGGCGAGAAGAACTGGAAGTCGTCGGCGAAGTCGTCCGCGTCGTCCGCTCGGGGACAGACGATCACCATCGGCGCCAGGCCGTGGGCGGCCAGGGCGGCGGCCACTAGCGCGCAGCTTGAGCCCCAGACTCCGTCGAGCGTAGCCGCATGGCCCGCCTTGAGGGCGGCGACCACCTCGTCGAAGCCTTCCTGCCTTTGCAAGCGTCCGACCATCTCGGTAATCCGGTCCGACGCCGTCGTAACCGCTTCGGCGTTCGCCATAACTAAAGCGCATTGTACCGCATCGGCGGGGCGGGTAGAAGGGGAGTCGCAACGAGTCCTGCGCGGGGCCCGCTTCAAGGGCTAAGCCAGTCATCCAGTCGCAGGTCCGGAATGTTCCGGAAGTCCGCCGTATTGTGAGTGACCAGGGTCAGGTCATGGACCAGGGCTGCGGTGGCAATCATCAGATCCGTGGTAGGCACGGCAATTCCCTTTTGCAGCAGCGTGCCTCGCACCTGTCCAAACTTCTCGGCACACGTTCATCCGTCCCCCAGATCGGCGACGGGAGACCGCCGTTCCATCTTCCGAGACTGACGGATCTCGGCCATTATCGCATCCCACTCTTCATCGTCGGCCAAGGCTCCCTCGGTGCGAAGAAAGCCCTCACCGGGCGTATTGGTCTTGGGGATCACTCTCACCTGAATCTCGACCTCCTGGCCCTCGGCTACACCCGGGTCTTCATCAAGTTCGATGGTCCTGCCGCGGACCTTGCCGTGCATTGTTCTCGTCATGAGGGAAAGCCTTTCGCGTGGAATCGCTGACCAACATCCGGATTATAGCGACGCGTTCGCTTTCAAGAAATGGCACCGCATGGTAATCGTTCCCATACCTGCCCGGAATTGGCCCTATGTCGGTTCCTTGCGCTCCATTTTGCGGAGGAAGTATCGTCTCTTGCGTGGGAAGGTTTATCGTAACCGTTCGCGGCCTGGAATGTAGTAGGCACACGCCGTGTGCCGTCCGTCCATACAGGCGGAGACACGACGGCACACGGCGTGTGCCTACTACATTGAGCGACTACGCGTGAACGGTTACGGTTTATCGGTTGCTCCAACTCTCTGGCGGGTGGGGACGGCGCAAACGGCTCGGAAGTCGTTTCCCAGTTGCGGAGTCGACTTCCGACCCCCTTTGCCGGTTTTGACCAACCCGCACCAGCCGAATATGATATGTTTGGGAACCGGCTCAGTGAACCCAGGAGGAATGACAATGTACTACGTCTTTCAATGGAAGAAGTGGGGCCACGTAATAATCGATCGTCGTGATTGCCCATACTGCAATGAAGCTCGTGGTATACATCCTAATAGTAGTGGCAGAAACACCCGGTGGCATGGTCCCTATCCGACCTATCAGCATGCGCTCGACCGGGCACGGGAGCTATTCCCCGGTGCCCGCAACTGTATACCGTGCGAAAGGGCAGGACGCCTTCCTTTGCGGGCCATTGCTTGACGGTCGCTTGTCTGGCATAATAGGGGGCGCAATTGAGTGGAGAGAACAAAATGGAAGACGCGAATACGTTACCCCCCGACACGTACAGTCTACTTTGTGGCTTTGGCGAATATCTAACAGATCATTGTCGTAAAACACATCTTGCTCACGTGCTCTCTGGGGCGCAAAAGGAGGACTGGTTTAACGCTGAGTTTTACACTTGGTTGAGTTGGTCTAAGCTAAAACCGCCCCTGTTTGCGAGAAACGAAAAAAAAGTGCAGCCGGAAGACCAGGTTAAGGGCAAGGGCAACGGTAGGAAAAGGGACATCCTCATTTGTACCAGACTCCCACCATGCTCCAGACTCTCTTATCTTCGGGTCATCGAGTTGAAGGTGGTGTCCCAGGGGAAGTTTGAAAAGCCTTTGGAGGACTTGCTAGACCAGATGGAGGACTTGTCTGACAAGGAAGAGAAGGAAGGAATTAGACTCAAGGACATCCACGGGATTGTTTTTGGGTGGTGGTATTCAGCAACGGCAAAAGACAACAAAAAATTCGACGAAGATTGGCGCGATTTCGCGGAAAAAACCTTCAAACGAGATTCGTTTCACATCAGACCGAAGGAAATCCTAGAACCATTCGCTGTGAAGGGGGCACACATGGATTGGCACGTTGCCCTTTCCGCCGTATCTATTCACCGGAAAGACTAAGCGGAGAAAATCGCGACCCTTGACCCACAAGACACCGGGGTCGGATTCCGGGGGATTCCGGGATTCCGGGGGCACGAACCGATTATGAGTGTTTATGCAGGATATGACATAAATCTGTTCTTCAGGCGAAGGAGACCATGCTTCCCAGAATGCCAATATCGGTACATGTCCCCGGACAAGCCCGCACAAGCCCCGCGGACACGCGGCATAAGCAGAGTGATGTCAAGTTATGCCTCAGCATGGCCGTGTTTTTCCCATTGCTCGCGGAGCCGGAGGATTTCGGCCTCGGCGGCCCGGCGGGCTTCGGCTTCCGCCTGAAGCGCTTCGTCCGCGGTGAGCAACCGCTGGCCGGTGTCCTGGCGATAGAGCATCAGGTGACGCTCCTCCATCCGCAAGCGCAGGGCGAGCTGCTCGCTGGAGAATGCCCCGTCGGCCTCGGGAGCGATCCGCTCGTGGCGCTGGCCCACCAGCCGATAGCCCTGTAGCGGCGGATCCAAGTAGTCTTGCGTGGGATCGAAGAGGAAATACTCCGGCACCCGCATCCGGGCATAGAGCTGCGGTTTCGTGCCCGTATCGACCTTCCTGGTCTTCGCCGAAGTGACCTCGATAATGACATCCGGCGGCTTGTACTCGACCCAGAGCTTATAGTTTCGCCGGTCCCTGGGCTCCAGGCCCTTGGCCACGAAGACGTCCGGCACGACGAACTTCTTCGGGTTGCCTTGCTCGTAGAAGACCAGCAGGTCGCCCGACACGTAGACGCGCTGGCCCGCGTAGTACCGCTCCAACAACTGCATCAGGCGGATCATCTCTTTGCGGTGTTCATCCGTTTCGCCCATGGGCTTCCCATCCGACTCTGGGTAAATGACCGACGTTACGGGAATGATCGACGCCATGCCTGATGCCTCGCTTGTGCCGCTTGGTGGCGGTAGGAATTCAGCTCCGATCAGGGATTTCTAATACAATCTGCGTCATACGCGCCTCGCAATTGCTACAGCATCATTATACCACGCGGCAGTCGCTAAAGATGCAGGAGTCTCAACAGCCAGACCGTCCGGCCGTATAGAATGGCGTCCGCCCCGATCACCAGGAGCACCAGCCCGACGATCCCGAAGGCGATGGCCACCAGCCAGAAGGCCTTTCGCCGGGTCAACACGGAGATGGCGCTGATGGCGATGGCGATCTGGAACATGGTCACTCCGCGGCCCAGCCAGGCGTGGTGCGCCAGATCCACCTGTGCCTCCGCTTCCAGTTCCTTGGCCTTCTCCTTGATCTCGTCCTCTTCCTTTTCGTACCGCTTGCGCTGGGCCCGAACGGCGTCGCTGACCGGCTTCCCCAGGGCCTCGAAGGTCGCAATGCGATTAGCGACAATCGCCGACTTGATGCTCTTGGCCTGGTAGTAGCTCCATTGGTCGGAGCTCTTGATCTGGGCGTGCATCGCCTCGTCGGCGTACTCCTCGCCCAACAGCGCGGTGACGGCGGCCAGCACGGCCAGCAACGCGGCCGTCAGCGCCACGCCCATGATCCAAGGGTCCCCGGATTCATGGGCATGATGGATCATCTCTTCGTGTGCGTGTTCCAGGGGGACTTCAGGGGGGTCCATGTCTTGCAAATCTCCCGGACTGACTGCTGCTGGTGGGCCGGCGGCCGCCAACGCGGCCTTGTCCCACCCTACACCTCCTACCAGGGCAGCGCCACGCTACTCTCCCTGCGGCCGCCGCTCGGCGATGAATTGCGGTCGCCCTCCTCGCGCCGCGACGACTCGCCCCGCGACTGCCGGCCCGCATAGGGATCCGAATGCTCCGCGTGAAACTGCCAGTTGGCCGTATATTGCTGGGCCAGGGCCGGGCTGCGGATCACCAGCAGGTTCTCGGCGTTGCTGGTCTCGGCTTGACGGGTGAAGTTGAACGAACCGGTGAGCACCACTTGCCCGTCGATGATCATAACCTTGTTGTGCGCGATGGCGTGCTGGGCGTCAATCCGGGTGGGCACGCCCATCTGGGCGAGGAAATCCGCTTCCATGTAGTTCTCTTTCAAAGCGCTTTTGTCGAGGATCGCCTGCACGCGGACGCCCCGCTTTTGGGCATCGACCAAGGACCTGGCGATCGGCGCCGAGGTGAAACTGTAGGCCTGGACCAAGATCGTCGATCGGGCCGACTCGATCTCGCGTACCACGGCATCGGTGCAGCCCCCGTGCGGGGAAAAGTAGACCTCGATGGCAGGCAGAGTTGCAATCCCCGGGGGCTGACACCCGGCAACCAGGCCCGCCACGAGCAACAGCAGCGACGCGGGGAGGGGGAGACGCGGGGACGCGGAGACTGGGGGACGACGAGACGCGGAAGTAGTCAGCGTGGTAGCCCGGGCGGCCACGCCGGGGCGTGGAGCGGTGCTCCAACGCCTGTTGCGATTTCGCCGCGTCTCCGTGTCTCCGCGACGCCGTGTCTCCCTGCACCAAGCTAGCGACCAGCATGTCTTACGCACCGTTCTCAGGCCTCCTTGTCCTCCCGCCGGTACTTGTTGGGCAGCAGGTCGGTGATCCGCACGGCCGTCTCGCCGCCGTGGGGGGCAGGAACGATGACCCGGGCGGCCGGGCCGTAATCGGCGATCAACTCCCGGCACATGCCGCAGGGCGAGGCGACGCGGCCGGTGTGCCGCACGGCCACGATGGTGTCGATCTCGGCCTCGCCTTCCGCCGCCGCCATGCCGATGGCGATCGCCTCGGCGCAGACCGCTATCCGGGCTACGTAGGCCTCGATGTGTACCGCGGTGAAGACTCGCCCCGACCGCGTCCGCAGGGCCGCGCCGACACTGTGGATACCGGGCTTCCGCCGCTTGCGGATGATCTCCCTCGCCGCCTCGATCAGTTGCCGGTCGCCATCGCTCAATTCAACCATATTTTTCCCAGACCCCTGAGTTTAACGGCAGGCTGCCCCCAAGGCAAGACCGGAAGAATTGGCCCGGTGAATCCGCTCTTCCACCGTTTAGCGGCACCCGCTACACTGTTGGCGAGGTATTGCTATGGCCGGTAGGCGTGGACGACAGGATGGGCTGCCCCGTAGGAACTGGGGACGCACGTTGGGCTGGTGCAGCAAGGCCGACGTGTTGACGGCTTTCCGCATCGTGGGGCAGGAGATCCGCCTGAAGTGTCAACGGTTCGCCGCCCAGGGCGTTTCCTTGGGCGAGGCCTGCGACCTGGCTCGACGCATCAAGGATCAACGCGACCTCGTTCACCAGATCGCCGACCGGCGAAACGCCGAGCACGTCCGGCGGCTCCTGCGGCTGAATCGCCTCTTGCGGCTGCGGTTCCTCGCGATCGTCCAACGGGCCGGCTTGGATAAGGGCGTGCTGATCTGCAAGTGAGCCTGCGTAGGGTGGGACAAGGCCGCTTCGGCGGCCGCCGGCCCACCAACACCTGCCGGTTTGTGGTGGGCCGGCGCTCGCTCACGCGAGCTTGTCCCACCCTACTCGTCTGCTGGTCGCTGACCGCTGACCACTCTCTCACCTCCGCCGGCTGGGCACGATCGAGGGCCGCTCCGGCGATAGGGGAAAGTGAGGCGAGCGGACGCGGGCCGTGGAGGCCGCAAGAGGCTCCTCAACGGCCGGCGATGGCCGCGGCGAGTCGATGCGATGGATCGTCGCTTCGGCCGGTTGATGGCCTAAGCTGCCTGACCAGGTCTCGTAGGGACGGCCCTGCCGCTCGTCGCCTTGGTAGAAGACCAGGTAGGTCATCACGTCTTCGGCCACATACTCGTGCTGTCCACTGGCCAGCAGCGTCGGGCGATGGACCCTCCGCCAGGTGCCCGCGTTGAAGTAGACCTGGTTGAGCACATAGGTCTCGGCGTAGCTGGCGTCCAGCGGCAGGGACTCGGCGGCGTGGGTGTGTCCATAAACGATCTGCTTCGATCGCCGGTTGCGGAAATCCGGCTCGGCCAGTGCCCGGAGGCCGTAGGACGTGCCGTCCGCGCCGCGCAGTCCCTGAAACCAGGCGGTCGTCGCCGCGGCCCAGCCGGTGGCAGGCCGCCGCGAGAACTTCAGCGCCGCCGCCAGGCCGTCGATCAGTTGCTCGGCCGAGTTGCGCTGGCGGAGAAAATCAATGGCCAGGAAGTCGTCGACCAACTGGTCCCAGATGGTCTTGATCTTCTTCCGCAGCGACGGCAAGGCACAAGTCCGCTCCAGGAGCCCCTCGAGCCAGACGGGGATCAAGACCAGCGGCCGGACATTGTCGATCTCCCGCAGCCCGAGGAGTGCCGACGCCGGCAATTCCCCCGCCAGCCGGGCTTCCATCTCGGCGGAAAAGCGGTTGACCAACTCGATGACCAGGGCATCACTCACGCTGCTGGCATCCCGGTCGCCGTCGAAGCTCAGGGGGTCGTAGAGATCGCCGTGCCGGGCGGTGACTTTATGCCGCCGCATGGTGCGGAGCAGGTCTTCGTTTTCCTGCATGTCGTGCGGGAAGGGCTCGCCCGGCCGATTTGCCAGGCCCAGCCCGCCGATGACCTTTTCCCGCAAGGCGTCCAGCGAGGGACCGGGCAGGTGGAAGAACCAGTCGTGGTCGCCCACCATGTAGAAGGTCCGCACGGCGATCGGCTGCCCTTGGGCCATTGGCTCGGGCTGGTCCAGCCGGGTTTCCGGCGGGATCATCAGGCCCTGGGCGGACAGGCTTCTCAGTGGCGAAAGCGAACCCTCGTTATGTGCCAGGACGGCTTCCGTAATGCGGGTCACCAAGTCGAGGAACTCGCCCGAATGGGGGTCGCTCCAGGGACGAACCGCCGCCCGGGCGTTCCAGTGGGCCGAATGGACCGGGTCGACGATGTCGCCCAAGAGGACCAGATCCAGCCCCTGGATGGGCTGGTACGTGCCGTCGGTCCGCCAGGACGCGGCGTTGGCCAGGGAGGGCAATTGCCCAAGAAATCGTGCGGTGGCCCCGGGCGCAAGCGAAGGACCGCTCGACCCATCGGTCAGGTGCAGGTCGCTGATGATCACCAGCATCTTGGTCCTCAGCGCATGGGCCAGCAGGCGTGTTCCACACCCGCATCAGTCAGATTATCGACCTCCGACCGTAGCGGGCATGAGGTTTATTCCGTTAGAGCAACATTTATGGGGGGCCAGAATCATTGACGGCGCCAACGGGCATTCATAAGATACACGATTCGGTTTCTAAGCGCGTGTTTGAGAACGACTACTTGGCGATCAGCGGTCAGCTATCAGCAGTCGGCTATCAGCTTTTCAGATCGTAAGTACCTTTTTTGACTTAGGTTACGACCAATTACCAAGCCAGCTTCCCAGGATCTCGGCTGACTGCTGAAAGCTGACCGCTGAGCGCTGGCCTTGCGAGATTACCTCATGGCAGTTGCGACGGATTCCCAAGAGCTTCTGACGATCAATACCATCCGCACCCTGTCGATGGACGCCGTCCAAGCGGCCGATAGCGGTCACCCGGGTACGCCCATGGCCCTGGCGCCGGTGGCTTACCTGCTTTACAACGAGTTCTTGCGTTTTGATCCCAGCCAGCCCAACTGGCCCGGCCGCGACCGTTTTGTGCTCTCCTGCGGCCATGCCTCGATGCTGCTCTACTCGGTCCTGCACCTTTGCGGCGTGAAGCAGTTGGACGAGCAGGGCCGAGCGACGGGTGAGCTGGCCGTGCGGCTGGACGATATCCGCAATTTCCGCCAGCTTGGCAGCCGTTGCCCGGGCCACCCCGAGTACGGACACGCCAGCGGTGTCGAGACCACCACGGGCCCCTTGGGGCAGGGAGTGGGCAACAGCGTCGGCATGGCCATCGCCTCCTGCTGGCTGTCGGCCAACTACAATCGGCCCGGCTTCGAGCTGTTCCGCTACAACGTCTATGCCCTCTGCAGCGACGGCGACATGATGGAAGGCCTCAGCGGCGAGGCCGCCTCGCTGGCCGCGCATCTCAAGCTGCCCAACCTCTGCTGGATCTACGACGACAACCACATCACCATCGAGGGCAAGACCTCCCTGGCCTTCAGCGAGGACGTGGGCCGGCGCTTCGAGGGCTATGGCTGGCAGGTGCTGCACGTCGAGGACGTCAACGATCTCGACGCCCTGCGCGGGGCCCTGGAGCAGTTCCGCCACACCGGCGACCGCCCCACGCTGATTATCGTCCGCAGCCACATCGCCTACGGCGCCCCCAACGCCCACGACACGGCCAAGGCCCACGGCGCGCCGTTGGGGGCCGCGGAGATCCGGCTCACGAAGCAGGTTTACAGGTGGCCGGAAGACGCCGCCTTCCTCGTGCCCGACGAGGTCCGCCAGTTGTTCCACGCGGGGATCGGCACGCGGGGGCCTGATCTCCGCCGCGACTGGGAGGCGAAGTTCGCCGAGTACAAGAAGCAGTATCCCCAGCAGGCCGCCGAGATCGAGCACATGCTCCACCGGGAGCTGCCCGAGGGCTGGGACGCCGAGATCAAGCCCTTCCCCGCCGACGCCAAGGGGATCGCCAGCCGCAACTCGTCGGGCAAGGTGCTCAACCAGATCGCCAAACGGGTCCCCTGGCTTTTGGGCGGGTCGGCCGACCTGGCCCCCTCGACCAAGACGCTGATCGACCAGACCGACAGCTTCGCCCCCGGCCGCTACCAGGGCCGCAATTTCCACTTCGGCATCCGCGAGCACGCCATGGCCGCCATTTGCAACGGCCTGACGCTCAGCGGCCTGCGGGCTTACGGCTCGACCTTCTTCGTCTTCAGCGACTATCTGCGGCCCTCGCTGCGGCTGGGCGCCTTGATGGGGCTGCCGGTGCTCTATATCTTCACGCACGACTCGATCGGCGTCGGCGAGGACGGCCCGACGCACCAGCCGGTCGAGCACCTGGCGGCCCTGCGGGCGATCCCCGGGCTGGTGGTGATGCGGCCGGGAGACGCCAACGAAGTGGCCGAAGCCTATCGGGCCGTGCTGCCCTTGAAGCACAACCCGGCGGCCCTGGTTCTCACCCGCCAGGAGCTGCCCACCTTGGACCGCTCGAAATACGCCCCCGCGTCCGGCGTGGCCCGCGGCGGCTACGTCCTGGCCGACGCGGCCGGCGGCAAGCCCGAGCTGATCCTCATCGGCACCGGCAGCGAGCTTTCGGTGGCCGTAAAGGCTTATGAAAAGCTCACGTCCGAGGGGATCAAGGCCCGGGTGGTGAGCCTGCCGAGCTGGGAGCTTTTCGAGGCCCAGTCGCCGTCCTATCGCCAGTCGGTCTTGCCGGACGACGTGACGGTCCGCGTGGCGGTGGAGGCCGGCGTACGGTTCGGCTGGGACCGCTACATCGGCCGCTGCGGCCGGTTCGTCGGCATGACCGGCTTCGGCGCCTCGGCGCCCGAGTCGCTGCTCTACAAGCACTTCGGCATCACGGCCGAGAACGTCGTCGCCCAGGCGAAGGAGTTGCTGGGGCGTTAGCCCATATTATTCGCGCCCGTGATGTAAACGGCGCAGCGCGCCATCGAAACCCGAAGCGTAAGCGAGGGAAGCCAAGCCACTTACCCTCGCTTGCGCTTCGGGCTAGTGTCCTGCCGCCCCCGCCGGGCTTGCCCCGGCGGAGCGAAGGATTGAGCACTACCGGCCGCTCGTCGAGCACGGAGTAACTACGCGACTTGGCTATCTTGGCTACTTGGCCGGGCGTCGGGGTGACCGTTCACGGGGGCTGTCCCGATTTTCGCGGCGTAAAGGGGCTGCGGCGACAAACCAGCTTGATCGCCGCGAAAATGGGACTGTCCCCTTCGGCACTCGCCATCGAAACCCGAAGCGTAAGCGAGGGTAAGTCCCTTAGCCGTCCTCGCTTACGCTTCGCGCTTTCGATGGGCCTGCAAATAGTCCGGGTTAGCGTCGGCGGAGCCGGTCGCCGAAGTGCGACAGACGGGCGGCATGTATTGGCGCAGGCCGTCCCGTTTTTTTCCCGCTGGCCCATTCTGGGGGGGCGCCCGATGCTCGACGCGGCCTGCGCTTGCCGGCGCAAACTATTGGTGGATAATCAGTAAAGTCAAACGGCCCGTTTTGCGAGTGTAACAGTAGAGGAAGACAGCCGCGACGACAACCGGCCGTCTGTCTCCTTGGGCGCGACGCAATTTGACACGCTGCCCAACACGGGCCGACACAAAAAGTCGCGCCTGTATCCCCAAACGAACACTTTTTCCCGCACCTGCTCGCCTGGAGCGACACTTCTTGGCGCAACTTCGCCTCGTCCGGGCCTTGTCGTGGGCCGGGCCTCTTTTCCCGGGGGCCGGTTTTGATGCCGGATGCTCTTTCCGCTCCTCGATTGCGACGCCCTGGTCTCAAGAAACTCGACCTTTGCAACCGCCATGCTCGAAGAAAGGTGAAAAGTGCGAAGACGATTTCGGAAACGACAGCCTTTCAGGTCCGGAACTTGAAATCGCAGGGCCGGACGCTTACTTTGGATCGCCCGGGAGCTTGAGATATCGCGGGCGACGCCCGCCAAGTGGTTTCGCGGCGAGTGCCAGTGCGGCGGCAATTTCACCGGCGTCCCCCCTCCGCCCCGCCGCGAGACGGTGTGGAAAAGAACGTCATAGCGCCAGGCAACCGGGACGCCGGGGGGCACCGGAGGAACGCTTGAACGTGTCTGTCACCCGTAGGGTGCCACTGGCTCTGCCAGTGCCTCCCGTAGCGCCCAAGACACGAGCGAACGTCAATCCGCCGGAAGCACTGGCAGAGCCAGTGGCACGCAATCCGAGCCCAGTTTCGTCAGTGCCAACCGCCGATCGCGAGCCTGTCCACTTGCGTTTTGTCCCAGCTCGATCACGCCCGACCCCCTTATAATGAAGAGCGTCCTTCACCACTTGCGGCTACCACTGCGCCGTCATATGCTGCCGGAATCGAGAACGTCCCTAACCGGCAGGTTCGGTGCTATTCTGGGAGGTGTTAGATGGCGGGACGGGTACTTTTCGTGGAACTTGGAATCAACGCCACTGACGGGGACATTCTCGATCAGATGCGCATCATGAAGCGAGCCCGAGAGGAACGTAGTTATGACAACGTCGTATGCGCTATCCGCGGCTACGACGACGACCACCGCGAATTGTATGACATCCCTGAGGTCCGGTCATTCTGCCGTCGGCTCTTGTCCTTTGGGTTTATATCGTACCTTGACTTCAGCACGCGACCGGGCTCTCAGACGCCGCCGATTGCGAGACGGTGCTGGGGAGCCACGGAGGTCTGGCAATGTGGCAAAGGGAGGATGAAGGCAAGAAATGTGGTTACGGTGAAGACAATGAGCGCTTTTGACGACGCGCTCGCAGAATCCAACAGGAAGGCGGACGCGGCGCTCGGGCCGACGATACCGTGCGCGCGTGCGTCCGACTTGGGCGTGTTGCCGAAACAACGCACGGGCGAGTTACGCGGCCGGCCGAAAACCGGTATGTTTGGCAACTTCGATCCTGCAATGTTCCATGACCCAGAGTTCAAGGAGGATTCGGTCCGGGAGGAGATTGTGGTTCCAATCTTGAAGCGGCTTGGATACTCGGCGTCGGGGCCGAACAAGATCGTCCGTGGCAAAGCGCTTAAACATCCGTTTGTCATGATTGGATCAAAGAGGCACCAAGTCAATATCGTCCCTGATTACCTTCTTTACACTGAGGGCCGGCCAGCGTGTGTCGTTGATGCGAAACGGCCTGATGCCGCGTTGGTGAAGTCAAAGCACGCCGAGCAAGCGTACTCATACGCGATTCACCCGGACGTCCGTGTTCGGTTCTACGCACTTTGCAACGGCCGCCAGTTGGTTGCCTACGACACGTCCGGGATCGGTCCCATTTTCGTAATTGAATTCGCCGAAATTGAGCGAGATTGGGAGATCGTCGAAAGCGTCCTTTCGCCTAAGAATGTCGGTCTCGCCGCACAACGGCACTTCGCTCCCGACCTCGGAACCGCTTTGACGAAAATGGGGTACGCGCAGGAGTTCAATGGCTCTTCCCGCTCGCCAAGCTCTCGCAGTTTGCCGCGTCAGCGAGGAGCTGTTTACCGCCGCTACAACAATCGCGATCGAGGGTGTCGACCACCTAGCGTCGTTCGACGCCGAAAGGGAAATGTTCAAGAAACTCCTCTCGCTCACCGACGAGGAGAATCGTAATTGCCTCCTAAGGTCGCTGGCTATCGGGCAACTGGTCTTTTCAAGACGGCCCATATATGTGACGCTTGACACCACTCTTGGGGAGCCCACACAGGGGCAGCACAACGTCTTCGTGCCTTTCGTGATCTCGAACGTGGCTCCGCTCGACGAGCAGACGTACAAATCGGCCGAAGCGATGCTCGGCAATCGGCAAACTGAGGCATGACCGGCTATGGCCACGGCCTGGTTGATGCAGGGGACGGCGGCCGGATGTTGGCCCACGTGACCATAGGCCGGACGAGCCTCCGGGCCGAGAGCCGCCGCCTGCTTGGCCGGGACGACGTGGTGCCCGGTATGAGGGCCACGATCCAGGCGCCCGGAGGCCCGCCTTTTGCAACGCGCAGTCGGTCCGACACATCGACGCAGGGGCGCGCCGGGCGACTTTTCGCCGCAAATGTGCGGCAATATCGCGCACGTGAGCTTTGGGGGGCGAAAGGGGGCAGAACGATAGTTCATCCGACTCAAGGATCGCGGCCTTCAGCCCCGAAGGGGCGGCGACATATCAGCCCGGGGCAAGCGCAGCGCCGCCCTGGGTATTCGTCGGCATAGATCGGAAGCCCTGAAAGGGCGACACAAGCGGTTCTTGACCTGGGATTGCCGCCTTGGGCACGTTACGGTTGTTTCGCCCTTTCAGGGCTTCTCCCCTGGTGAACAACGACCCCAGGGCGGCGTTTGGCGGCTGACGCCGCCGCACTTGCCCTGGGCTGATATGTCGCGCCCTTTCAGGGCTGAAAATACCGGACTCATGCCTTGAAGACCCTGCGCGGAAGACCCGCGCCGGGTGCCACTGCCTTGCCAGTGCTTCTCCCTTTGTGTTGCTAAAGTATTGCACTGCGTGAAATGTCTCGCCGCGATGGTTCTGGACAACCTCGGCCCACATGGGAGCACCTTCTCGCTCTGCGCAACTTGGCGATTCCACAGACCCCAAGGACCGGTCAGAACAGCACGGGCACGCCCGTGGCACCCGGCGGTTCACCCACAAGATCTCCCCCAAGGCGTTGGCGTCGCGACGGTCGGTTTTCTTTTTCGACCGCTTCTCGGGCTGGATGAGGATCGTCTCACGGCATCCGCACTCCTTGAGCAGCTTCAGCAGCCAATCTCGGTGCTCACCTGCCGTTTCAGCAGCACGTCGCCCGATTCGTTGCGAAGGTTCACGGTTACCTGCTTGCGGTGTTGGTCGATGGCAAGGTATAACATCTTCCGGTCCTCCTGCTTGTACTTTTGGTGGGCGCACATGGGCCACACCGTGAATAGTACCGGGAGGACCGCTCTTTCATAGAATCAGACCTGCGCGGCTTTCAGCGGATAACACGATGACCCGAACCACTCCGCGACAGCGCGTATGGCAGGCCATCCGGCACCAACAACCGGATCGAGTGCCGTGGCAGTTCGGCTATACGGTTCCTGCACGGCAGAAGCTGGAACAGCACTTCGGCACGGCCGACCTGGACGCGGTTTTGGGCAATCACCTAGCCAAGTACCGGCCTCGCGCCTCCGACGCGCTGGTCGAGGTGCGGCCCGGTTTCTGGCGCGACGAATTCGGTGTGGTGTGGAATCGCACGATCGAAAAGGATATAGGCATCGTGGTGGACTTTCAGCTCAAGGATCGCTCGTTGGCGGGGTTCGCGTTTCCCGATCCGCACGATCCGCGGCGGTATGCCAACCTGACGTCCTTCCTGGCCGCCCATGCCGACTGCTTCCGCTACGTGAGCATTGCTTTCTCGTTGTTCGAGCGGGCGTGGACGCTGCGCGGCATGGAACAACTGCTGATCGACATGCTGGAAGCCCCCGCGTTCGTCGACGACCTGTTGGACGCGCTCACCGCCTTCGACCTGGGCATCCTCGAAGAAGTGCTTTCGTTGGACCTTGACGGGGTAATGTTTGGCGACGATTGGGGGCAGCAGAAAGGGTTAATTTTCGGCCGGCGTCTCTGGCAGCGGTTCCTCAAACCGCGGATCACCCAGTTGTATGTCGCAGTGAAACGTACCGGCAAGGCGGTGCTCATTCATTCGTGTGGGCAGGTCCAAGAGTTGTTCCCCGAACTAATCGAGGCAGGACTGGACGTCTTCAATCCGTTTCAGCCTGAAGTGATGAATCCGTACGAGATCAAACGCGAGTTCGGGTTGCGTTTGGCCTTCCTGGGCGGGGTGAGCGTACAAAAGCTCCTTCCCTTCGGGACACCGCAGCAGATTTGCGACGAGGTCCGGCGATTGATGGACGGCGTCGGCGCCAATGGTGGTTTCATCATTGCGCCGTCGCACGACATGCCGGGGGATATCCCGCTGGAAAACCTGGTGGCCTTCGTGGAGGCCGTTCATGCCGGATGAGCGAATCCCGCATTACTGGCTCGTCTGCGCGATTCGGGAAAGTAGGTCCCGCCTGCCGGGCGGGACTCTATGGCAGTACGTCTGAAGGACGCGTGCCCTCAACCGGCTTGCGTGCGTAACCTTGTCGCGAAGTGCCGCTGCCTTTTCTCCGTTTGGCGTTGTCTTGGTCCCGTCCGGCAGACGGGACCTACTTCTTCACCGCGTGCCCAAGCTTCTCCTCGACGCTGGCCACCTTCCCCGCCAGCCGGCCGCTGTGTCCCTTGCGGTAGTCGATCTTGACGGAGCACTCGATGCGGTGGCAGTCTGCGGCCATCGCCTCGAAGCAGCGGCGGACGACGTCCATCACCTGGTCGTACTCCCCTTCCAGGATCGTGCCCATGGCGTGACACTGGTAGGGCAGTCCGCTGGCCTCGATGATCGCCAGGCTGCGAGCCACGTACCGGCTGACGCTCTCGCCCTTATCCAGGGGAAACATGCTGAACTCGAGTACGACCATGGGAACTCCTCAGTTTCTATTGTAAGTCCTTGGAAAGAAACAGGTAGCGACCGCCTACGGAACGAAACGCGATTCCTTCCGCCAAACCGAACTTCATTCTCACCAAAAGTGGGGTTTTCTCGCCTCTCTGAAAAAACGGAGATTGCCACAGCCGGGGTAAGTTGGCAAAATCCGGGCGTTCTCTTCACCCCACCGACATGAAATCGTGGACCCGTGCCCCGGATGACCGCTGATCTACCCTCCCGCGAGGCAACCGCCACGGAGCGACTCGGCAGCCGCGCCGCCGACCGGTTCGTCGTCGGGCTGATCCTGGTCTTCGAGGCGTGTGCGGTCGTCGCCGTGCTCCTCATGCTGCGGCTGGCGGTCCGCTTCCTCCTCGCTCAAGAACATTCGATCACCCAGATAACCTCGCAGGCGGCGAGGAGCCTGTCGTACTGGGCCCTGTTGCTCTACGTCCACGCCATCGCGCTGGCCTGGTTCCGTCGGGCGAACTCGGCGGGTTCCGCCCTGTGCGGCTTCGCCGGGATCGTTTACCTGGGATGCGGCTACGTCTTCTCCCTAGTCCTGGCTTCCGCCGGCGACGTCCACGGCTTGCCCGAGGAGCTGAGGGCCTTTTGGGGAATCGTCGTAGCGCCCAACCTGACCTGGCTGAGCTCCCTGGCCGGCTGCTTGCTGCTCTTGCGGGCGCTGAGCACGTGCAAGCCTGTAGGGAACGCCCTCTGTGGCGTTCCGCGGGACGCGAGCGGGTCCGTTGCCGGCTTCCGGAACGCCACGGAGGGCGTTCCCTACAGTGCCGGCCCCGTTGTTGCACGATCTCTGCTGCCGCTGGTGGGCACGACCCTGTTCTTGGTCGCGGCGTTTTCGGTCATCGTGGTCTGGTGGACGGGGACGCTTGTGGCCAACTGGGTCCTTAAGCAGTCCGCGGACCGCTCGCTGGATTTTGTCGGGGCGGCCTGTTATGGCGGCGTCTACCTGCTGGCGTCGCTTCTGGTGCTGGCAGCCGCGGTCGGCTGCGGCCGGCGAGGGCTCCAGCGCGACGACCCCGATCTCGTCTGGCTCTCCGGCGTCCTGGCCGCCGTGGGCGGACTGCAACATATCGTGTTCCTCGGCCTGCCGGCCCTGGCTGGGGGAATCCTGGCGATGAGGGCTGCCAACCGCCGCACTCCCCGGCCGGCCGGAACGCTCGTCGAGGCGATTCGGCAATCTTGGGGGCTGCCCGGGGCCGTCGCCTTCTTCCTGCTGACCGTACTTTTCCTCCTTGGACTTTCCACCGCATGGCCCAGTTCATGGCTCTTCAGGTAAATCGCCGCGAGTTCCTCCACCGCTCGCTGGGCATCGCCCTGGGCGGAGTCTTGGTGCCCTATTTCTCGACCAGCCGTCAGGCCAAGGCCCAGTCGAAGAACGATCGGCCCGGGTTCGCCGCGATCGGACTGGGCGGACAAGGCGTGGGCATCGCCCGGGCCGCCATGCGGCACGCCGACCTGGTCGCCTGCTGCGACGTCGACCGCACGCGGGCGGAGAAGTTCGCCCGCGACGGCAAGGCGGCGATCTACGACGACTTCCGCAAGCTGCTGGAACGCCCCGACGTGGACCTGGTGACCATCGCCACGCCCGACCATTGGCACGCGGCCATCGCCATCCGCGCCATGCGATCGGGCAAGGACGTCTACTGCGAGAAGCCGCTGACGTTGACCATCGAAGAGGGCCAGGCCGTCCGCCGGACGGTCCGCCAGACGGGCCGTGTGCTCCAGGTCGGCACGCAGCAGCGGAGCATGGCTCTGTTCCTCAAGGCCCTGGCTCTGGTCAACAAGGGCCGCTTGGGCCGCGTGAGCCGGGCCGTCTGCGCGATCGGCGCCGGGCCGCGTGGCGGGCCCTTCGCCGGGCAACCGCCGCCCCCGGGCCTCAACTGGGACTTCTGGCTCGGCCAGGCCGCCAAGGTGCCCTACGTCCCGCAGCGCTGCCACTACAATTTCCGCTGGTGGCTGGAGTATTCGGGCGGGAAGCTGACCGACTGGGGCGCACACCACCTCGACATCGCCCAGTGGGCCCTGGGCCACCAGCTCACCGGCCCGGTCCGCATCGAGGGACAAGGCGTGCTGCCGGCGGGCAAGAATTGCTACAACACGGCCACCACCTTTTGCGTCACGCTGACCTTTGCCGACGGGACCGCGATCGAGGTCCGTCACGGTCCCGACCCCGGCCCCTGGATCGAGCCCTCGCCGCTGCCGGTTTCCCTGACCTGCCCCGATCCGCGGCTGGCCCTGGACAACGGCATCTGGTTCGAGGGCTCGCTGGGCCGGATATTTGTCAATCGCAGGAAGCTCGCGGGCAGGCCCGTCGAGGAGTTGACCCGCCGCGATGATGCCTGGCTGACCGACGCGATCCGGGAGCTCCGCCAAGGGCGAGCCCCGGGCGATCACATGGCCGACTTCTTCGACTGCGTGCGGACGCGGGAGCAGCCGATCTCCGACGTCTTCACCCAGCACCGCAGCGCCAGTTCCTGCCACTTGTCGAACATCGCGCTGCGGCTGGGGCGCCCGTTGGCGTGGGACCCCGCCCGGGAGGACTTCGTCGGCGACGCCCAGGCCAGCGCCCTGTTGGGTCGCCCTCAGCGTCCCGGTTACACGCTCCGGGAGATGGTCGCGTGAGCAAGAGAGAGTGGTTAGTGGTCGGTGGTCAGTGGCAAACGTAGCATGGGCATTCTTGCCCGTGTGATGCGGAAAACACGGGCAAGAATGCCCGTGCTACGACCAACCGGCGAGAAATGCGGGCTGGAGGCCTAGAGTTCTGCTTGCCCTGACCACTACCACTAGCCACGGACCACTAACCACGGACCACTGCTGGTGGGCCGGCGGCCGCTGAGGCGGCCTTGTCCCACCCTACGATTACTGGAAAGCTGTTCCTTGGCCGATCCTAACCCTCGCCCGACTTGCCCGCGGATCAAGCTGGCCGTCGCCTGGCTGCTGTCGCTAGGGGTTTTACCCTACGCCTGGGGACGCCTATGGAAGGGCCTATTGCTCGCCGGACGGGTCGATGGGCTATCCGTCGCCGCAATTCTTCTGGGCGTTGTGGCCGTGGCCACCCTGACCCGCCGCGGCTCACGGGAAAAGGAGGGTGGAACACTAGCCCGAAGCGGAAGCGAGGGAAACGCGCGCCATAATTCCGAGATTCCCGGCCCTCGCTTGCGCGTCGGGCTAGTGTCCTCGGCTCTGGCAAGCTGCAGATTTCTCGCGACGGACCCTATTTACCCGGCAACCCTCTTGGGTTGGCTTGTCGCCAACGGCGTGGTCGCCGCGACGCTGGCCGGCCCGCTCTTTCCCCGGACTTACGTGACGCTGGTCTTCGTGGCGGGCAGTCTGCCCCTGGGCTGGTCAGCTTGGATGTTCTCTTGGCCGCGGCCGATGCGGCTGCGTGCGGCCGTGTTGGCCTCTCTTTTGCCGCTGCCGGTGGCCGCGGGCCTGTTGCTCAAGGCCGACGGGCTGACCGGCGACGGCCGGGTGAACTTCGCCTGGCGATGGACCGTCCGCGACCGGCATTCGGCCCCGCATGATCGCCCTGCCATGACGACCGACCCCCGGCAACGCCGGCCAATTCGCGTCATCGAAACGCCGGACGACTATCCGCAGTTCCTCGGGCCCCAGCGGCAGGCCGTGGTTCCCGGGGCTCGCCTGCACGGCGATTGGCAGGCCGGCCCGCCGCGGATCTTGTGGCGCCAAAGCGTCGGCGCCGGCTGGGGGTCGCTGGCCGTCGTCGGCGACTACGCCTTCACCCAGGAGCAGCGGGGCGACGACGAGTGCGTGGTCTGCTATCGGGTCGCCACGGGCGAGGAGATCTGGTGCCATGCCGATCGGCAGTCTTTCGAGTCCACGGCCGGACTCGGACCCCGTGCCACGCCGGCGGTCGCCGGCAACCGCGTCTTCACCCTCGGGGCCACCGGCCTGCTCAATTGCCTCGAAGCCGCGACGGGCCGCCCCCTCTGGTCGGTGAATATCCTGGCCGACAATCAGGCCCAGAACCTGGCCCACGGCCAAAGCGGCTCGCCGCTGGTGGCCGACGACCTGGTGATCGTCAGTCCCACCGGCACTAGCGGCATCTCGCTGGCCGCGTACCGCCAGCAGACTGGCAAGCGGGTCATGGCAGGCGGGCAGCTCGCAGGCCAGCTACAGCTCCCCCATGCTGGCCGACTTCGGCCACGTCCGCCAGGTCGTACTCTTCACTTCCGCGGGCGTCGACGCGCACGAGGTCCGCACCGGCCGGGCCCTCTGGAGTTTCCCCTGGACCAACTCCCCGCGGATCAACTGCTCCCAACCCGTCGCCGGCGCCGGCGGGCCGGACCAACTGTTTGTCTCCACGGCCTATGGCAAAGGCAGCGTACTGCTGCGGATCACACGTTCTGCCGAGGGCCGATGGCAGCCTCAGGTCCGCTGGCAGAGCCGCTCGCTGATGGCAACGGTTTTTCCACGGTGGCGGTCCGCGGGGATTGCCTTTATGGGCTGGACGGCGGCCGGTTGGTCTGCCTCGACGTGACGACCGGCCGCCGGCTCTGGAAGCAGGGCCGCTATGATTGCGGTCAACTCCTTCTGGCCGGCGATCGGCTCCTGGTTCAGGCCGAGAGCGGCGAGATCTTCCTCTTGGACCCTGCGCGGGAAGGGCCGCGGGAACTAGGCCATTTCCCCGCCCTGGACGGCAAGACCTGGAACACCCCGGTCCTCTCCGGCCCGTACTTGCTGGTCCGCAACGACCGCCTCGCCGCCTGCTTCCGGGTGCGGTGAAGCGGGGGTCGGGGGTCGGGGATCGGGGGCCGGGAGTCCGAGCCGGGCCGTGTCGGCCCGGATGTGCGTCCCTCAGCAAGTAGGTTATGCTTTAGCATGACATCACGTCTCCTAGGGCGACTATCCATCGTAGGGTGGGACCAGGCCGCCGTGGCGGCCGCCGGCCCACCAGGAGCCGACAGAATTGGTGGGCCGGCGCTCGCTTGCGCGAGCTTGTCCCACCCTACTCGCCTGAGAACTGCCCATGAACTACCTCGTCGGAACGGATGAAGCCGGTTACGGTCCGAACCTTGGACCGCTGGTGATCTCGGCCACGGTCTGGCAGTTGCCCGAGGGCGTCCGGCCCGCCGATCTCTACCGCCTGCTGGCAAGCGTGATCGTCGCCGCTCCCGCGGCGGCGGCCGGGCGCAAGGGATGCGTGGTCGTCGCGGATTCCAAGGTCCTCTATCCGTCGGCCAAGGGCCTGCACCACCTGGAGCGCGGACTTCTGGCCGCGCTGGCCGTGTTGGGGAAGCGGCCGGCAACCTGCCGGCAGTTCTGGGACACGATCGCGCCCGAGTCTGCCGACTGCCGCCGCGGGATTCCCTGGTACGCGGACTTCGACGGCCCGGTCCCCGTCGATGCCTCGGCCGCGGAGATCGAGCCCTTGGCCGCGGCGCTGGCCGCCGGGCTGGCCGCCGCCGGCGCTGGCCTGGTCGCCATCCGCAGCCGGGCCCTCTTCGAGCCCGACTTCAACCGGCAGCTCGAAATCCACAGCTCCAAGGGCGCCGCCCTCTCGCACGCCACCTTGGACCTGGTCGCCGAGGTCTGCCGGCCGCTGGAGGCCCGATCGATCACCGTGATCTGCGACAAGCACGGCGGGCGCAACGCCTACCAGCGCCTGCTGGCGGACCACTTTCCCGAGTCGCTGATCGAGATCCACGGCGAAGGGGCCGCGTGCAGCCGCTACCGTTTCGGCCCCCGAGAGCGGCGGATGGAAGTCTCCTTCGAGGTCCGTGCCGAGTCGTATCTGCCGACCGCCCTGGCCTCGATGGCCTCGAAGTATCTCCGCGAGCTGGCCATGGCCGCGTTGAACGCCTTCTGGTCCGCCCGGGTGCCGGGCTTGCGGCGGACGGCCGGCTATCCCCAGGACGCCCGCCGTTTCAAGACCGACATTGCCGCCGCCCAGGCCGAGCTGGGAATCGACGACCGGATGCTCTGGCGGGCAAAGTAGGCGTAGTAGGTCCCGCCTGCCGGGCGGGACTTTGCGCGCCGACAACGTCCATTCGCCGCTGAAGTCCCTTCCGGCAGAAGGGACCTACCGTAGGTCCCGCCTGCCGGGCGGGACTTTGCGCCCGACAACGTCCGTTCGCCGCTGAAGTCCCTTCCGGCAGAAGGGACCTACCAGCTATAGATTCTTGCGACCAGCGACGCTATATTCGGGGCGTCTGGCTCCTACGGGGAAGACTATGGCCGTTGCCCTGGAACAGTTCGTCAAGCAACTTGCCGATTCCGGCGTCATCGCCCCCGGCAAGCTGGAAAACTTTGTCCCGCCCAAGGCCCATCCCAAAGACGCCCAGGAGCTTGCCCGGCAACTCGTCCAGAGTAAGCACCTGACGAAGTTCCAGGTCCAGGAGATTTATCTGGGCCGGGCGAGGTCGCTGATCCTGGGCAACTACACCATCCTCGACAAGATCGGAGCGGGCGGCATGGGGCAGGTCTTCAAGGCCGAGCACCGCCGCATGAAGCGAATCGTGGCGATCAAGATGCTGCCCAAGGAGGTAACCAAGGATGCCGCTGCGGTTGCACGTTTTCAACGAGAAGTTGAAGCCGCGGCCAAGCTCAGCCATGCGAACATTGTCGCCGCCTACGATGCGGATGAAGCCAATCGCGTCCACTTCCTGGTGATGGAATATGTCGAGGGGAGTGACCTCTCGGCACTGGTGAAGAAGCACGGCCCGCTCTCCGACGCCAAGGCCGTGAACTACATCCTGCAAGCGGCCCGTGGCCTGGAGTTCGCCCATAAGAAAGGCGTGATCCACCGCGACGTTAAGCCGGGGAATCTTCTCTTGGACACGGAGGGCACGGTCAAGATTCTGGACATGGGCCTGGCCCGCATCAAAACGGGCGGCGCTGGCTCCACTCAAGACGAGCTGACCGGCACCGGGGCGATCATGGGCACGGTCGATTACATGGCCCCCGAGCAGGCCCTCAGCACCAAGCGCGCCGACGCCAGGGCCGACATTTATAGCTTGGGCTGTTCCCTCTACTACCTGCTCATCGGCAAACCCGCCTACCAGGGCGAGACGGCAATGGCCAAGCTCCTGGCCCATCGGGAAGCGCCGATTCCTTCCCTGGGAGCCGACGTGCCTGAACAGGTTCAGGCCGTCTTCGAGAAGATGGTTGCCAAGACGGTCGAGGACCGCTACCAGACGATGAGCGAGGTCGTGGCCGCACTGGAAGCGTGCAGTCCCGGCCAGCAAGCATCCCTCAGCATTCAGCAGCCGGTCGATACGGAACTGGACGCCGACGTATTGACGTTCCTCCGGGACATCCCGGTTCACCTAGCGCCCAAGCCCGTCAAACAAGCGGCTCCGCCCAAACCCGTCAAACCACCGGCTCCCGCCAAGACCGGCAAGGGCCCTAAGAAGCTCATTCTGGCTGCCAGTGGCACGGCGGTCCTGGGCCTGGTGATTTTGGCCGCCGTCATCGTCAGGATGCAGAGCAAAGACGGCACCCAGGACTTCACGATGGAGTCGGGCGGCAAGCAGTCGATCAAAGCGGCGTTGGAGCCGAAAGTCGAGAAAGCAGCCCCGAAAGACCCCCCCTTCGAGAAATGGATGAAGGAGGTGGCCGCCCTGCCCGCCGAGAAGCAGGTGGACGCCGTCGTCAAGAGATTGCGGGAGCTGAATCCGGGCTTCGCCGAGACCCCATGGTACAACATCGAGGACGGCGTGGTGACGGAGCTGCGACTGGCAGCAGACCACGTGACCGACATTTCGCCGGTGCGGGCGCTAGAAGGATTGCGCATTTTCAATTGTAGCGGCAGCGGCCCGAGCACGGGTAAGCTCTCGGACCTGTCGCCGTTGGCGGGGCTGCGTCTGACGCACCTGGCTTGCAGTGAGTCGCACGTCTCCGACCTGTCGCCGCTGAAGGGGATGCCTCTGACGCAATTGTGTTGCGACCACACGCAGGTCTCCGACCTGTCGCCACTGGCGGGGATGCCTTTGACGGAATTGTGTTGCGACCATACGCAAGTCTCCGACCTGAACGTCCGTGAAGGAGATGCACTTGACGTTGGTCTGGTTCACGCCGAAGAATATCACCGACGGACTGGACGTAATCCGCCAGATGAAAAGCCTCAAAATCATCGGACCTAGCGGGGACAAGCAGTTTCCGCCCGCTGAGTTCTGGAAGAAGTACGACGCCGGGGAGTTCGGCAAACCGATCACCACGCTGCGTGACCCGGCCTTCCAGCGATGGATGAAGGACGTTGCCGCCCTGCCCGCCGAGAAGCAGGTGGATGCCGTCGCCAAGAAGTTGCAGGAACTCAATCCGGGGTTCGATGGGAAGCTCACGGGTCACGAGGGAAATGGCACGCTCCGGATCGAGAATGGCGTGGTGACGGGGTTTGGGTTTTGCACGGAAAACGTGACGGACATTTCGCCGGTGCGGGCATTGGTCGGATTGAAGGGTTTCGGGTGTGCGGGGACCGTAGAAGCTAAAAGTAAGCTGGCGGACCTATCGCCGCTAAAAGGGATGCCGCTGGCGAGCGTGGACTGCTCCTACACGCCGGTATCTGACCTATCACCGCTGAAAGGGATGCCGCTGACGTTGCTGCAATGCGGCGAAACGCCGGTATCTGACCTATCGCCGCTGAAAGGGATGCCGCTGACGTGGCTGAACTGCAGCTCCACGCCGGTATCCGACCTTTCGCCGCTGAAAGGGATGCCCCTGACGCGCCTGGATTGCGACCGGACGCCGGTATCCGATCTGTCGCCGCTGAAAGGGACGCCTCTGACCCACCTGGTCTTCTTCTACACGCAGGTATCCAACCTGTCGCCGCTGAAAGGGATGCCTCTGACGCACCTGGACTGCCGTGAAACGCAGGTATCCGACCTTTCGCCGCTGAGAGGGACGCCTCTGACGTTCCTGAGTTGCTACGACACGCCGGTCTCGGACCTATCGCCGCTTGAAGGGATGAACTTGACGGCGATTCAGTTCACTCCCAAGAACATCACCAAGGGGTTGGACGTAATCCGCCAGATGAAAAGCCTCACGGCCGTCGGACCTAAGTACGATAATACGTTCCCGCCTGCTGAGTTCTGGAAGAGGTACGACGCCGGGGAGTTCAACAAATAGCTGCATCCGTGTTAGGGCGAAAGCAAGCGTTCACAGTCCGGGATGTAGCAGGCACACGCCGTGTGCCGTCCGGCCACACAGGCCCAGACGGCGGACGGCACACGGCGTGTGCCTGCTACATTCACCCTTCACGTTGCGAGGACGGCCCCATGATCTTGTACATTGTCCGTCACGCCTGGGCAGAGGAAGCGGATGAGACCCGGTGGCCGGACGACGCCCAGCGGCCGCTTAGCGACGAAGGGCGCAAGCGGTTCGCTAAAGTGGTGGGCGTCCTGGCCGATCGCGGATTGGCGCCGGCGGTCGTCGCGACCAGCCCCTTGGTCCGCTGCCGTCAGACGGCCGAGATCATCGCCCGGCAGATCGCCGGCAAGCCGAGACTGGTGCCGCGGGACGAGCTGTCCCCAGGAAGCGACCTGGACAAACTCCTCGATTGGACGGCCAGCTTTGCGGCTAACGAGGAGCAGATCGCCTGGGTGGGGCACGCCCCGGACGTGGGCGAGTTGGCCGCCGCCTTGATCGGCGACGGCTCCTCGAACCTTGTCTTCGCCAAAGGCGCAATAGCGGCGATCGAGTTCGACGGCCCACCGGCCCGCCAGAAGGGCGAGTTGCGATGGCTCGTCACCGCCAAGATCCTCGGCTGTTGTGGAGCGCCCCGCTTCGTCGACAAACGGGTGTAGGGTGGGACCAGCTCGCGTGAGCGAGCGCCGGCCCACCGGGACCACCCAGGCTTGGTGGGCCGGCGGCCGCCAAGGCGGCCTTGTCCCACCCTACTAGCCGTTATGCTGAAGCATAACCTACGAGGCCGACTGCTGACCGCTGATCGCTGACCGCTGGTCGCTCAAGACCTCGCGGACCTTGGCCACGACGGCGTCGAAACCGGCCGCGTCGTTGACGGCCATCTCCGCCAACATCTTGCGGTCCACGGCAATCTGGCCCTTGGTCAGCCCGGCGATGAACTCGCTGTAGCGAAGCCCCCGCTGGCGGACCGCCGCGTTGATGCGGATGATCCACAGCGCACGGAACTCGCGCTTCCGCACGCGCCGATCGCGGCGGGCGTAGGCGCCGGCGCGGATCAGCGTCTCCTTCGCCATGCGGAGCTGATTCCGGCGGCCGCCGACGAAGCCTTGGACATCGTGGAACAGACGTTTCTTGGCCCGATTGCGGGCCGAACCTCGCGTGGTTCTCATCGTTTAACCTGTCACTGTTCGAGCGAGATCAAGGCCCTTCCCACGTTTCGGGGAAGCGTTTGTTCCTGCCCGTCCCGCCAACAACCGACTTCCGTTGTGGTGCAGGCGTCCCGCCTGCATTTTGCGGGCAGGTGGGACGCCTGCACCACAAAAAACTTCGCCAACCTATTGTGGCGCGGTTCCTAACGTCTCCTGTGCCCTAATAACTATGTTTCCCTAGGACGGCGATCACCTTCTTGGCCTCGACGGTCTCCAGCGTCGTCGTCCCGCGGAGCATGCGGCGCTGCTTATGGGTCTTCCGCTGCGCCAGATGGCTGGTGCCGGCCGAGCGGTGCTTTACCTTCCCGTTGGCCGTAACGCGGAAACGCTTCTTGGTTCCCTTGTGGGTTTTCTGCTTGGGCATGACTGCTGACATCCTCTCTGCGGGAAAAAGGGGACAGTCCCCATTTGCCGGAACGGCCCGAAGGGTGCTTCGCACAAATGGGGACTGTCCCCTTTTCCCTTCCAACGGGCGCAAAAGCCCATTATACACTATCCGGCGAGGGGAAAAAGGGGACAGTCCCCATTTGCCGGAACGGCCCAAAGGGTGCTTCGCACAAATGGGGACTGTCCCCTTTTCCCGGCGGGGAACCCGCTCTACTTGGGGGCCAGCGTACAGGCGATACGCTTCCCCTGCTGTGACGGCGTGGCCTCGATCTTGGAACAATCCTCGAGCTGGACGAGGATCTCGTTGATCACCCGGCGGCCCTCCTCGATGTGGGCCAGCTCCCGGCCGCGAAACATCACCAACAACAGCACCTTGTCCTTGTGCAGCAAGAACTCGCGGGCTTTGCTGACCTTGACGTTGATGTCGTGCTCGCCGGTCTTCGGCCGCACCCGAATCTCTTTGATTCGCACCTGGTGCGAATGACCCTTGTGCTGCCGCTTCTTCTGCTGGTACTTGAACTTGCCGTAGTCCATGATGCGGCAGACGGGCGGCTTCTCCTGGGGGGCCACCTCGACCAGGTCCAGACCGACCTGCCGGGCGGCCGTCAAGGCGTCCACGGTGGTCAAGATTCCCATCTGAACCCCCTCAAGACCGATCACCCGCACGCTGGGCGACCGGATCTGCTCGTTGATACGGATCTGCTGTTTCGCGTCGATAGCCACATTCCTCCTTTATCAATCTGTCAGGAAAGGTTGCCGGACACGCGTATCAGTAAGCGTTCGCCTCGCCGCGGCCCAGCCCGGCCGAGGTCTTCACCACTTGCCGCACGCGCTTGGCCCGGATCTCCTCTTGGAGTTTTGCCAGGGCCGCATCGAGGCTCATGCCGCCCAAGTCGCCTTCCAGCCGGTCGCGGACGGCCACCGCCTGAGTGTCCATCTCCCGGCCGCCGACCACGAACATGTAGGGAATCAGCGCCAGTTGGGCGTCGCGGATCTTGGCCCCGATCTTCTCCGCCCGGTAGTCGCCCGTCGCACGCAACCCGTTTTCCGCCAGCCGCTGCTCGACGGACCGGGCGTAAGGCTCGAACTTCTCGCTCACCGAGAGCACGCGGACCTGCTCCGGCGCCAGCCAGAGGGGAAAGGCCCCGGCGAAGTGCTCGATCAACATCCCCACGAACCGCTCGAACGACCCGAACGGCGCCCGGTGGATCATCACCGGCCGATGGGGCCGATTGTCCGGGCCGACGTATTCCAGGGCGAAGCGGTCCTCGCTCGGCAGGTTGTAGTCCAACTGCACGGTGCCCAACTGCCACTCGCGTCCCAGGGCGTCGGCCACGAGGAAATCCGCCTTCGGACCGTAAAACGCCGCCTCGCCCCGCTTCACCTCCACGTTCGGCAGGTTCATCTGGCGGCAGACGGCCTCCAACGCCGCCTCCGCCCGCTGCCAGGTCTCCGCCCCGCCCACGTACTTGCCGCTGGCCGGGTCGGAAAACCCCAGCCGCACGCGATAGTCGTCCAGGCCCAGGGTCGTCAGCACCATCTGGGTCATCTCCACGCAGCCGCGGAACTCCTCGCCCACCTGCTCCTCCGTGCAGAACAGGTGCGCGTCGTCCTGGGTGAATCCGCGAACCCGCGTCATGCCGTTCAACTCGCCCGACTGCTCGAAGCGGTAGACCGTGCCGAACTCCGCCAGCCGCAACGGCAGGTCGCGGTAGCTCCGCGGCTTCGACTGATAGATCTTGATGTGGTGCGGGCAGTTCATCGGCTTCAGCAGGTAGCGATCGCCGTCGGCCAACTGGATCGGCGGGAACTGGCTGTCGGCATAATAGGGATAATGGCCCGAAGTCTCGTACAACTCGACCCGGCCGATGTGCGGCGTGTAGACCGGCTCGTAGTTCCGCTTCAGCAACTCGCCGCAGAGGTAATTCTCCAGTTCCCGGCGAACGATCGCTCCCTTGGGCAGCCAGAGGATCAGGCCCGAGCCGACCATCGGGTCGATGGTGAACAGCTCCAACTGACGGCCCAGCACGCGGTGGTCCCGCCGCTTGGCCTCTTCGACTTGCGCTAGATAGGCTTCCAAGTCTTTCTTGTCGAACCAGGCCGTGCCGTACAGCCGCTGGAGCTGCTGGCGGGAGGCGTCTCCCTTCCAATAAGCCCCCGCGACCGACAAGAGCTTGAAGGCGCCGATCGCGTCGGCCGAGGGCACGTGCGGACCGCGGCAGAGGTCGATGAACTCGCCTTGGCGGTAGAAGGAAACGGTTGCCTCGTCGGCCAACCCCTCGTTGATGTGTTCCACCTTCAGCGACTGCCCCAGGTCGCGGCAGATCTCCATCGCTCGTTGCCGCGGCTCTTCGATCCGCTCGAACGGCTCACCCTCCTTGACGATCTTGGCCATTTCCGCCTCGATCGCGGGGAAATCCGCCTCCGACAGCGGCCGTTCGAGCTGGAAATCGTAGTAGAAGCCGTTGGTGATTGTCGGACCGAAAGCCAACTGTACCCCCTCGAACAGCCGCATCACCGCCCTGGCCATCACATGGGCGCACGAATGCCGCATGACATGGAGGGCCTCGGCATCCTTTCGGGTGAGGAGCCGCAGATGAACGTCCCCCCCGTCAGGGAGGACCGTATCGATGCCGACGATCTGTCCGTCGATGGCTGCAGCGAGTGTCGCCTTGGCCAACCGGGGACCGATATCGCTGGCGACATTGATCGGCCGAACGCGACGAGAATACTCTTTGACGCTACCGTCGGGCAGGGTGACTCTTAGCATTTCTCCGGGTATTCCCGCAAGGCTCGCTCCCCCATCTGGCCAGGCGTCCATACCGAGGATGCCGCGGTACGGGTCCGAGATGGACGCCGCATCATTAAACTATAGAGTATAGGCGGAGGGAAGGGACCCTAGCAAGAGTGACCTCTTGACGAAAGTGCGGGAGGATGCCACATTGAGAGGTCTAGGGACGATGGCCGCGGCTCGAACTGGGAGTCGATTGGGGCCACCGAGGTCGGCCAGGGCGGTTAGCTCAGTTGGTTAGAGCACCAGCTCGACAAGCTGGGGGTCGGAGGTTCGAGCCCTCTACCGCCCACTAACGTAAGTGTAGCTGAATCCAGGAGTTAGGATACCTGCCGACGGTCGGTAGTGCAGCCCGTAAGTTGAGATGAAGCGCGTAATTTACGTGCGCCGTCTTCAGTGAAGGGTCTTGCAATGCCAACCGAATCCCGCGTTCCGAAGTACTGTCTACACAAGCCCAGCGGCCGCGCATACCTGCGTATTCGCGGCCGCGTTCGTTATTTGGGGCCTCACGGCAGCCCTGAAAGCCTGGAAGCCTATGGCCGCCTCGTGGCCGAGTTGGCGGCCTTGCCGCCCCTCTCGCCCGCCAACCTTGCCATGCCGGGCCTCACCGTCGTGGAATTGGCCGCCGCCTATCTCGACTTTGCGGAAGCATATTACCGCAAGGGGGGTGTGCCAACACGAACGGTGGACGATGTCAGGCGGGCCATTGACTTGGTTCCTGGTCGCCCGGCCCGAGAAGTTTCAAGGCGGCTTCCCGGCGGCCGGGCTGCCCGAGAAGGCACGGGCGGCGGCAGCGGCCTTCCGCCACGCCGGCGAGAGGCCGATGGTCTACGTAGTCTCCGACACCACGATCTGCGACCTCTCGCTCCGCGGCAACGACGACACGGGCTTCAACATCCTCATGGAGTCGCCCGCCGGACCGGTGCACGACGTCACAGTCACCCGCTGCGACCTCTTCAACCCCCGCACGCCGCTGGTGACCAAGGAGTGGCTACCGGCGGCGGCAATCAACACCTACGGCGGCGGCCAACGGATCGAAATCAGTTGGTGCGACCTGCGGGCGTGGATCGTCGTGCGGCAGTTCGCTTACCAGAACGTACTGCTGAACAATCTTTGCCGCGACACGCTCCAAGGGATTCAAATGTCCGGCGCTGGACAACGTGGTGGATCGTTTCATCGGACTGCGCAGCGGATTTGGCGTATGGTTCCCCGCGTACAACGCCCCCAAGGGTGAGCGACTGTACTACTCGCCCAGCGCACTGAACGAGGTGCGCAACTGTATCTTCACGGACACGCCCAGCGCGGTGGTGTTCTCCGGCGACCGCGAGCTGGCGGTCTTGCGGCAGCCGCTGCCGCTGACGTTCGGGAACCTGATCCGCGGCAATCGGGTGATTCACGGCGAGGTGAAGAGCTACGGCGGCGTGATCGCCAACTCCTCGTGGCTGGCCCTGGACGATGCTCGCCGCCGGGACGCGCCGCCGCACGCCAGCTTCAACGCCTTCGGCGGCAATTCGTTCGACTCGATGGCGGGCAAGCCGGCCTTCAACTTCGACCAGTGGACCTTCGGCTCGCCGTTCTGGCTGAACAAGGCGGGGGAGCGGCCCGCGGCCGCCCCGGCCCAGGCCGCCGGCTCGGTGGTCTTCCCGAGCCCTTAGCCGATTCGATGCGCAGGCTCACCTGGGAGGCAAGTGCTGCTGACAGAGGGTGTCAACATCTAGTAAGCACTCCTTCCCGGCAGTCTTCCGGGAAGGCGCATGAAGCCCGCTTGGAAGTCACCGAGGCAACATCCGGGTGAAGGCGTTTTGCTTCCAGACGGGCGGGTTGTTGTAGGGAGTGATCTCGGCCACGTGTTTGCCCTCCGGGATGCCCACGGCCATGCGCCCGGCGTACCATCCGCCCTGGTAGCTGATGCCGTCCACCTTGACATCGACCGACCATGGCCAGTTTATCCATCCCCCGACCTGGCACTGATACTTGAAGTCCGCCGGCAGGCTCTCGAACGGCGGGAGGAAGTTGGGCGGGACGATGTTCTCCGGGATCGGCATTTGGAAGATCCGTCGCCGGCCTTCGGTGGTAATGGTCACCTTGCCGGGCTCCTGGACGCAAACCATCGGGGCCTCGCCCTTGATCGAAAAATCGCCATAGCCGATCGTGCCCGCGCCTTCGACAGCAACGTACGTGACCTTGTGGCCGTCGACCGCCACCCACCCTTTCAGCCCTTCGCCCGTGAGCCGGGCATTCTCGTACCGGCCCGAGCCGTCCACGTCAAGGGCCTTTTCAGGCGGCATCATCTTGGCCGGCGCACGCCCGGCCTGGACGACCTGAGCCCTGACCGGCGAGAGCGGGACCTGTTGCTCGAACGGGCCAAGGCCCGTGGCCACCACGTTGCGGTATCCGACGCTGCCCGAGCGACCCGAGGCGTTCACCAGCAGCACCTTGTCCCTGAATATCCGCACGGCGCCGGCGTAGGCGTCAATCTCCACGGTGTCGTTCTTGAAGCGAACGGGTTTATCGGGCGACGCGAAGACGTAGTCTGTCGACTGGCTGGTGGCGATTCTCGCCAGTCCCTCGGCCAGCTTCTCGATCCGCTCGGGCAGGGGCTCGCCAGCCTTGTAAGGATAGAACACGCTCAAGTAGCCCTTGCCGGCCGGCTGCGAAAGGCTGATCTGCGAGTAGTCCTCAGAGAAACCGCCTACCTTGGTCCCTTTGACCACGATGCGCGGGTCGGCCGGTTCCAGGAAGCGGATATCGCAGCGGACGCTGTCGAGCATCTCGGCGCTGACGCCGGCGGCCGTGGGCCGCACCTTGTCGGCCCGGGTCACCAGCCATTGGTACCACCAGCTCGGCAGCGGGCAATCGCCCTGCGTCGTATCGCGCAGGACGACATAATTCGGCCCCCGAGGATCGCTGGACCGGATCAACAGCGCCTGCCGGCTCCACTGAAAGTCCTTCTTGAGCGTGCCGCTCTTGCCCCATCGCTTGACAAACGTTTGCCGCCCCAGCAAGTAGCCGACCGACGGCAGAAAGCCATAGTCTTCGATATTCGTGTCCACGCGGCCGTGCTCGTGGTCGGCCAGGGGCTCGCCAAAGCAGATCCGCGAGTCGTGGCAGATGCCGGCGGTCCCGGAGTAACCCCAGCCGGTGGGCGGCGCAATGCACGCGCCGCGGGCGTACAGTACGAAGGTTCCTTGGTCCGGGTTCCAATGGCTTTGCGTATAGCCCTGGCGCAGGCAGACGTAGGTCTCTTCCGGAGTGCCGACGTGGGCGCGGAGCACGCCGCCAAAGCCGGCGATCATCTGGTCGGTCCGTGGCGGCGGCTGGGCGCGATCTCCGGGTCCCAGAGGAACCAGAAGCACGGCGCGGTGGCCTCGGTGCCGAGGAATGCGCCTGCCTCGTGGAAGGCCCCCATCATCCGCGCAGCGTAGGCCGGATCACTCTTGGCCGTCAGGTTGGCCAGGAGCATCCGGGTCTGGCCGCCGGCCACGTCGGCCCCGTTGCCGAAGCCCGGCAACACGCGGACCTTTCTGCCGGCCAAGGACTCCAGGTGGTCCTTGCGCCACATGCCGCGGGGACGGGTGGCCGGGGTGTCGATATCATTGAAGTACCGTGCAATGTCCTTCAGCGGCTCCCACTTCTCCAGGTCGTAACCCGCGTTGCGCAGGGCAATCGCGGCCGTGCTCAAGAAGATGCTCGGGCCGTACGTGGCGTAGCCCGGATTTTCGCGGAAGGTGCCGCCGGCGGACGTGACGTTGAACGAAGCCTTCCACTTGGTGTAGGCGGCCGCATCGTCCAGCCACGCCTTGGCCAAGGGGTGGTCCTGAATGATCACGGCATACAGCGGCATGCCCATGTAGCGGTTGATGGCCATGTTCGGGTTGCCCATGTGTATGCCGGCGCCGCGCGGGCAGAAATCGGCAGTGGTCAGCAGGTAACATAAGGCGGCGAGCTTCGCGCGGATCGCCTCCTTCAGATCGGCAGGTAGACTATTACAGGACAACGCGCTGTCGGCATAAAAGGCCGTCTCGCCGTCGAACTGCGCCTGGCGATAGTGGGTGCAGAAGAAGTCGAGGTTCCTCAGCCGGCTATCCAGGGCCGCCACGGCCAGTTTCCCCTCGGCGACCGCCTTGGCCGGGTCGCCCGTCACAAGGAAGGTGTCTTTGATCCGCTCCTTGCCGGGGCATCGGTCGAGGTTGGTTCTGAGCTTTTGGAGGGACGCCGGGGTGGCGAACATGCGCGGGCGGGCCAAATCCTCGGCGGGCCACGTCAGGACCCAATCTTTGTAGTCGTTCAGGTTGATGAAAGCCTGATAGCTCCGAAAGAAATCCATTTGCCGGTAATCCAACTTCGGCTCGACGACCTCTTTGCCGTCCTTAATGGTCTTGATTTCGCCCGCCGGCCGCGGACCTAGCACCAGGGCCCACATCCGCCGGCCAAGCGTCTGCGGCAGGTCCGGATCGATCTCGGCCGTCGAGAAGGGGTTTTGCGGGCACCCGTTGAGATTGATCGAGGTGCGCATGCGGGCCAGCACCTGCCCCGAGCGGGTCCACCAGATCGACGAGAGCGACTGATCGGGCAATCGCCAGGCGCCCGTGTGCTCGGTAAGAATGGCGACCTGCGGCGAGTTCTTCTCGGCGTCCGCGAAGATGCTATACCACTGTGCCTTGGGTCCCCAGTCCATGCCGGGATAGATCCGCGAGTGCTCGCGGTCCTGGGTGGGATTGCCCGGGTCGCCCGCGAAGTCGATCGGCTGGCGCCAGACGCACGTGTCGTGCTCGATGCGCCGGTCGCGCACCAGGACCTGCTTGCCCGGCGGCAGCCGATCGGCGGCCCAAAAGGCCGTGTCGGGCCTCCAACCCTCGTTCAAGGCCAGGACGAAGAAATCCTTGCCGCTGGTGGCCGATCCCATGTCGTACTCTTCCGCCACGTGTACCAGGGGCAGTTCGGCCTCGACGCTGACGCGGGCTCGATAATAGCCTTCCGGCGCATAGCGCACCTCGTAGCCGTACTCTTTGTAGAGCGGGCCGTCGGCGATGACCGTCTGCGACATCGAGGCGATCGACCGCGAACTCTCCAGCCACCCCTTGCCCGCCCAGACGCCGTTGGCCAGGCGGAAGGCGAGGATCGGCCCGGGGACGGTCGACGCCTCAGCCGGCGGATCGTACTGTTTCCGGCGCGGCGCCGGGAGCCGCACGCCGGCGCAGTCTGAGGTCACCTCGATCTGCTGGCCGGTGCTGATACTGTGGACCTTTGGCGGGAACTGCTGCGCCGTGGCGGCGGAAACCATCTGGTACACAGCCTTTCCGCCCTTGGGCAGCTCGGCATAGAAGCTGACGCGGGCCCGTTGGATCGAGCCGTCCGGGTGCTTCGAGAGGATGACCGTTTGGCTTGACACCGGCTTACCCTCCGGGCCGACGACCTGGACCTTCCCCTCCTGGAATTCGCCGCTCTGGCAGGCGACGTTGTAATGGAGAAGCGTCCTCGGCCAATCGCGATCGATCCAATTCCTGAGGACGAAGTCCCTCTGCCCGGCTACGGCCAACGACCCGTACAAAACCAACAACCCCACGGCCGACCCTGCGATACATGTGCGTTTCATGTTGCCCTCCGGATCTTGCAGAGAAGCCACAACGGTTGCTCTGTTTTTCGGGAACCTTGGACTTGCGGCAATCCTGCCGAGGTTGCCGCAACGCTCAAAGTTGCGCAGAGATTCTATCAGATTGGCAAGGTCAACGAAAGAAACGGTATCCGAAAGGCATGGTCCTGGATGACAACGCGCCACCACTGGGATAGGATGGTGGCGTACCGACGCCATGGCTCGGTCCCCCCGAAACGCCGTGGGCGGCGGGTGCGCAGTCAAATCAACCCCAGGAGAACTGTGATGGTGCCGATCTGCCGCGTGCCAATGGTCCTGACTGCGGTCATTGCCGTGTTCCTTGCCGGGGACCAACTTCGGGCGGAATCCCCGCGTCCGAATATTCTGTTGGTGCATTGCCACGACCTGGGCCAGTTCCTGCACTGCTACGGCGTCAAGACCGTGCAAACGCCGAATCTCGACCGTCTGGGCGAGGCAGTGCGGGCAGAAGGTCAGCGCGCCGTAGTAGTCGCTGCCAAGTAGCCGGCCGGCAAGCGGGATGGATTCTTCAGAGAAGGAAACGAGATGCGTCCAAGTACAGACACTTGCGTTTTCGGTCTACGGGGGGTGGTCGTATTCACGGCGGGAGTCGTCTTGCTGACCGCCTGCCTGGGGTTCGCGGGAATCGTCTGCGGGCAGGTCGCACTACCCGGAGGCACGACAAGACAGACAACGCCACGGCCGACGGTCCAGATTGCGACCGAATCCCCAAGGATCGGCATGGGGCGAAGTGCGAGACTCGATGCCGCGGTGACCCTCCCCGATGGGAAGCCGGCGGCCGGTCATCTGCTCTTGCCTTACGTCAACGGCAAGCGCTGGGGGGCTCACCAGTACGCCGACGCCCAAGGGCGGGCCACTTTCTATCTGCCCTTGCCGCAGCCGGGAATCGCAGAGATCCAGGTCGAGACCTTGCCTCCCGGGGAGAAGTGGAGCTGGACGCGCACGATGACCGACAGCCAGATGAGCCGCCAGCGGCTGCAGGTGGGCACGCCACTGCCGGAGACCGCGGCGCTGTCCAACCGCGTCACCGTCCAGGTCGATCGGCGGCGGCTGGCCGTCATGGCCTCCGACCCCGAGCACCTCGTCGGCGCGCAATACTGCACCCTGTTTACCCCGCAGAACTTCAACTGGACGACCGCCCAGGCCGTGCCGCTGGTGGGGTTCTACCGCTCCTGGGACCCGGACATCGTGAGGCAGCATCTCATCTGGCTGGTCGAGTCCGGTGTCGATTTTCTCCTGGTAGACTGGTCAAATCAACTCTGGGACCGCCGGCATTGGGACCAGCGGTCGGATGCCGCCAATGAGGTTGTCCGCGCGACGACCATGCTCTTGGAGACTGCTGCCGCGATGCGGGAGCAGGGCCTGCCGGTGCCCCGTATCGTCATCTTCGTGGGGGTGAACAACGGGCCGTCCACGACCATGGTGGCCATCAACGAGGAGATCCTATGGATCTACCACAACTACATCGGCAACCCCCGCTTCCAACGCCTGTTCTTGGAATACCTCGGCAAGCCGCTGTTGATTGTCTTCAACGGCGGCGGCCCCGCGTGGCTGAAAGACACGCACCAGGCGCCGGTCGATGAGCGGAACTTCACGATCCGTTGGATGTCTTCCCAGCACCAGCTCTGCCGTCACAACGAGGCCGGGTATTGGAGCTGGATGGACGGCAGCCTTCGGCAACCCGTCACGCTGTTCCAGGGCAAGCCCGAGGCGATGACCGCTTCCACGGCCTTCTTTGACCAGGGAGGCTGGAAAGCGCCCACGGCCTTCGGCCGCCGGGGCGGCTGGACCTATCTGGAGTCGTTCAAGGGCGCCCTGCAACAACGGCCCCGGTTCCTCCAGTTGCACCAGTTCCAGGAGTTCACCGGCGCTCCCGAGGGCTCGCAGGCGTGGTACGGCGACAGCTACAGCGTGGAGTTGAGCGACGACATCGAGCCCGTCTCCTTGACCACGCCCGCTTATCGAGGCCATGGCGGCTGGGGATTCCATTACCTGAACCTGACGCGAGCCTTGGTAGACCTGTACCGTCAGAAGACGCCGCAGACGACGGTTCTGGCCATCGCGCATCCGGGCCGCCGAGAGGTCGTCGCGAAAGACCGAGTGCCGGTTCAATGGACTTGGGTCGGCAAGCCGCCGACGAGCTTTTCCATCGCGCTGAACGGCACGACCGTCGCCCGGGACCTGCGAGGGACCGAGGCCGTCATAGACCTCACCACGTTGAAGGATGGGCCGGCGCTTTTGCGGCTTACGGCCGATGGCACGCAGGATCGCTATCCATTGTCCTTCACCCAGGACTCGCTTCCTCAATCGCCGATGCTCCCGGCTTCGATGGAGGTCGAAATCGTGCGGAACCGTGAGAATGGAAGCCAAGTTGAACGATGCGAGCCGAAAACCATGAGCCACCGCTCCGGGAGTCATCCCCATGCTTGATCTTTCGCGTCGTCAGTTTCTCCGTTCTGCTGGCACCACCGGTCGCCGTTTGGGAATTCAGTTCGGACGAGCGGACGGCATCGACGGATCTCGTACAGTGGGCCACGGTGATGTTTGCCAACGGGGTGCGCAAGGTCTTCTTCCATGCCGGCGTTTGCCAGGGCTTTCACGACGACGCCCCGAAGCTGGACGTGCCGCAAGGGTTCCAGTCGCTAGACCTCCTGGGAAATCCCTTGGAAGGCAGAAAGGTGACCCCAGGGGAGTCACCGATATACTTCGTCGGCAAGTAAATTGAACGAATCTGGTTCAGTCGGCAGGCAAGAAGGAGGTGGATTCCATGAACCGTTACCGCTCGTTCATCACTGCAATCACCGTAGCACTCGTCTCGGCCGGTACCACGACGGCCGTTGGGGCGTTGCGACCGCCTCCGGAAGGTCCCAAGCTCATTCCGAAGCCGGTAGATTACGCCGAAGAGCGGCGGGCTCACGCGCAGCCCGCCCTTCCGGCCGGCGTTACGGAGATCCCCTATGTGGAGACGGCGCCCGAGCCGGCGCTGACGGAAGCCGAGAAGCAGCGTGGATACCTGCTGTTTGCCCGTCCCACCGTAGAACCCGTCTACCCGAATACCCGCCCACGGCCGGACGAGCGACTGATGGGCCTGCGCACCTTCGCCGTACCTGGCCAGTTCCAGCCGGTGACCCTGGCGCTCTATCCCGTCCGGCCCCTGGTGAACCTGAAGGTCCGCGTCTCGCCGCTGATGACCTGCTTTGGTGATGAAATCCCTTCCGATTGCGTTGACGTCCGCTTAGCCACCTACTGGAACGTCGGCTACCCGTCCTACACGACCGTCAACACCTACCGACGCACGCCGGAACTTCTGGAGCGAGTGACAGTCCACACCTCCCCCGCTCGCGAGTGCCAGCGGTATTGGCTCACGATCCATGTGCCTGACGGCACCAAGCCGGGCTTCTACGTGGGGACCGTCACGATTTGGGACGACGGATTCGACCGGGCCCTCAGTATCGAGATTGGTCTGCCGGTCCTGGACTTCCGCCTCCAGAAAGACCCGGCCAAGCACTACTCCGCCTATTTCTACGTGAGGAACAAGGGCCTTTACCAAGGACGCAGCGAGGCGTTCATTCGCAAGGCCGCCGACAACGACTACCGGGCCATGGCCGACTTCGGGCTGGACATGCTGCCGACGCTCGGCCTGCGTTGCGAGGACGGCCGCGAGATCGTGGTCGACCATGCCGGCGAAATCCAGCACATGCTCCGCGCGGGGCTGCGGGGACCGGCGCCGGTGACGGCGGATGGAGTCATCCACCGCGTCTACCGCGACACCACGCCCGGCGGCAAAGTCCAGAGCCACTGGCGCGTGAGCCCGATGCCGCCGCCAGCGTTCTATGACCGCATCACCGAGATGTTTCGGGATTTCCAACGCCAGCGCAAGGCCAAGGGTTGGCCGGAGTTCATTTGCTGCCCGATTGACGAGGTCGATCCGTCCTGCAAGGAGTTTGGGGTGAAGGTCTACGCCGCCGTCAAGGCTGCCGGCGTGAGAACTTATGCGACCAAAGATCCCGTGGACCCTGATGCGGCCGCTTACGCCCCGTACCTGGACATTTGGTGCTCCCAGCCATATTCCGTGCCCTACGAGCGGATCGCCGCCCAAAAACGGTACGAATACTGGTGCTACCCGAACCACAATGCCGGCGAGATCAAAGACCGCTTGACAATGTGCAAAGGCGGCCGCATGACCTATGGCTTCGGCTTCTGGAGGAGTGGTTATACGACGCTGATCCCCTGGAACTGGAACTGGACATGTGGGCCAGACCCATTTGATTATCTGCGCGGAGGTTGTTCCGGGTGTGGACAGAGGGTGGACGACGACGGCGCGGTCATTCCGGCCGTGTACTGGTCCTGCTTCCGCGAGGGTTTTGACGATGCCCGTTATGTCTATACCCTTCAGCAAGCAATCGCCCAACGGCAAGACTGCCTCGACCCAGCTTGCCAGGAAGCGGTTCGCCGGGCGCGGCGCGTCCTGCAAGAGACGTGGAACGCCATCCGCGTCCAACCGAAATACCTGGCCACTGGCATGTGGCCTTCGCCTGGCAGGTTGGATCAGTCGGCGCTTGACGAGTTCGACACCATCCGCGGGCGCCTGGCGGGCCAGATGCAGGGATTGCTCCAGTATCCGGCCACTAACCAGAGCAAAGCGCCGTCGGTCTTGATCGACATCACCGCCACGCCTTCCGACAAGGCAAAGGCTCCCTCGCCGTTCGAGCTGGCGGCCAAGACGCTGCCGAAGATCCGCGTCCGGCGCGAGCGTCACGGTTTCGCGGACGCCGCCGGCAAGCCCTTCGTGCCCTTCGGCGTGACTTACTACCGCCCCGGCACTGGCTGGGCCCCTCGGTTGTGGAAGCAGTTCGATGCCGAGGCTACGCGTCGCGACTTTGCCCGATTGAAAAGGCAAGGTGCCAATGTAGTACGGGTCTTTATCTCATTCGGTTCGTTCTTTACCGATCCGGGCAAGCTCAATCCCGAGGGGCTGGCCAAGTTCGATCAACTGCTCAGCCTCGCCGACGAGACGGGGCTCTACGTCCATCCCACAGGTCCCGATGCCTGGGAAGGCATGCCGGCATGGACCAAAGACTTGAACGTCTTCAGTAACGACACCAACGAGCCTTGTCTTGCGGCGTTGGAAAACTACTGGCGCTTGTTTGCCGCCCGGTATCGTGGTCGCAGTACCATCTGGGCTTACGACCTGCGGAATGAGCCACACGTCGCCTGGGATACGCCGTACCTGCGTATTCAATGGGCTGCGTGGCGCAAGGCACACAACCAGGATCTGGTGCCGGTGCCCGACCCAAAGATGAATTCGCCCGCACCCGAGCTGGCCGACTACCAACGTTTTCGTGAGAGCATTGCGGAGAACTGGGTGGCCCGACAGTCCAAGGCGATCCACGCGGCCGATCCTGATGCCCTGGTGACCGTGGGCTTGCTCCAGTGGTCGATCCCGGCGCAACGGATCGCGATCGACCAATATACGGGCTTCCGACCCTCCGTCATTGCCCGGCACCTCGACTTCCTGGAGCTTCACTTCTACCCCTTGGTGACGGGCGCGTATGACTATGGTGGTCCTGCCGCAGAAACCGCGAACCTGGCGGTCCTGGAGGCGATGGCCCGTGAATGTGCCAAGCCGGGGCTGCCCCTGGTAATCGCTGAATTTGGCTGGTACGGTGGTGGGCTGCTCGCTCCTCATGGCAAACCCGCCACCGAGGAGCAACAGTCCCAGTGGTGCCGGCATCTGCTGGAGGTCACCTCGCCGATGGCCTGCGGCTGGCTGAACTGGGGCATGTATGACGACCCTCAGGCCATGGACGTAAGCAAACTCACCGGCCTGTTCACCGCGGACGGCAAGGAAAAAGCTTGGGGCCGCACCTTTCGCGACCTGGCCGAGCGGTTCCGGGCCAATCCCCCGGCGTACGCGCTCCCCAATCGTCCCGACCTGCCGTGGGCGGCATGTACGGCCAGCGGCGACGCGATGGAAAAGTTCCGCCAGGCCTACCTCGCGACATTCGCTGCGCGGTGGAAGTCCCAGTGATGAACCCCGGCGTTCCATCCCGTCCTTCGACAGCCATCCTCAACCTCACCAAGGCAACACTCATGAAAGCTCTCTCCATCATGGTAGTGGTTACGTTCAGTAGTTCCATCTGCTGCGGGGCGGACTTGCCTCGCAGCAGCCCTGAAGCACAGGGCGTCTCATCCTCGGCTGTGCTCTCGTTCGTCGAGGCGGCCGACAAGAACATCGACTCGATGAACAGCTTCATGCTCTTGCGTCACGGCCACGTGGTGGCGGAAGGCTGGTGGTCGCCGTACCACGCCGAGGCTCCCCACTCCTTGTACTCGCTGAGCAAGAGCTTCACCTCCACGGCCGTAGGGCTGGCCATCTCGGAGGGGAAACTCAGCCTGGACGACGAGGTGCTGAAGTTCTTTCCCGAAGATGCCCCGCCCGAGCCGAGCAACAACCTGAAGGCGATGCGAGTCAGCGACCTGCTCCGCATGTCCACGGGGCACCAAAGCGAGCCACCGCGTGCGCCAGGTCAATCTTGGACCAAGACCTTCCTTGCGCATCCTGTCCCGTTCAAGCCCGGCACCCATTTCCTCTACAACACCTCGGCGACCTACATGCTCTCGGCTATCGTCCAGAAGGCGACGGGCATGACCGTTCTCGATTACCTCCGGCCGCGTCTGTTCGAGCCTCTGGGCATCCAGCGGCCAACCTGGGAAACCAGCCCGCAAGGCATCACGGCCGGCGGTTTCGGCTTGAGCATCCGTACCGAGGACATCGCGCGCTTCGGCCAGCTTTACTTGCAGAAGGGCAAGTGGCAGGGGAAGCAACTCGTTCCCAAGGCGTGGGTCGAGGCGGCGACCGCTCGACAAACCTCGAACGGGAGCAACCCGCAGAGCGATTGGGACCAGGGCTATGGATACCAGTTCTGGCGCTGCCGCCATGGCGCCTATCGTGGGGACGGAGCGTTCGGGCAATACTGCCTCGTGCTGCCCGAGCAGGATGTGGTTATCGTCATCACAAGCGGTGTGAAGGACATGCAGGCCGTCCTGAACCTCGTCTGGGACAAACTACTTCCGGCCATGAAGCCGTCGTCGCTGGCCCCCGATGATCAGTCCGGGAAGAAGCTCGAACAGACGCTAAAGGGGCTGTCGCTGCGTCCCGAGGAGGGTTCTGGCTCTCCCGCGAAGGTATCGGGCAAGAAGTACGTGTTCCCGGCCAACCAACGCAAGTTGGAAGCGATCACATTGGAGAGCGATGGAAAAGGCGGTGCCGTGACTCTTGTCACGCGATTCGACGGAGTCGAACAACGGACAGTCTGCGGTCGCGGGGCATGGCAAAAGGGGCAGTTGGCATGGGGCTTGTTATCCCGGCAACCGGTGGCGGCCAACGGCGCATGGACGGAGGACAATACCTTCACGGCCAAGCTCTGCTTTTACGAGACGCCGTTTATCATCACTGTCAGGTTGAGGTTCTCCGGGAAGGAGTTGCATTACACTTCCGAGTCGAACGTAGGCTTCGGTCCGACCAAGGAATCAGAATTGGTGGGAAAGGCTGAGTGACCGTGGCTGATGATCGCTTCCAGGCCAGTTGGTGGCTGCTGGGGGGACACGTCCAGACCCTCTGGCCGGTTCTGACGCGGCGGGTTCGGCTCAACGCGCGATCGGAGCGACTGGAGCTTCCCGACGGGGATTTTGCGCGGCTGGACTGGACTGGCACGGGCGGCCCTATCGTGATCGTGGTGCCAGGATTACAGGGTGACCTGGGGTCGGCCTATGTGCGGGGACTGCTGCGAGCGTGCCAGGCGCGCGGTTGGCGCGGCGTGCTGCTGAACTACCGCGGCCGGGTCGAACCCAACCGCACACCACGGAGCTACCATTGCGGGATGACCTGCGACCTGGACTACCTGGTCCATCACCTAACCCAGAGAGAGCCGGGCACGGCGATCGGAGTCGTGGGCTACTCCGTGGGTGCGAACATCTGCCTGAAGTGGCTGGGTGAGTGTGGGCAGCGCGGTCGGGTATTGCCGGTCGCTGCGGCCGTGGGTGTATCGGCCCCGTTCCATCTGGGGACCGTGGCCAAGAAGATCGAGCGCGGGCTCTGTCGTATTTATCAGTGGTACCTCCTGCGGAGCCTCCGCCGTGACGTTGCGCGGAAAATGGAGGCGCTGGGCGATGACCTGGGGATCACCCGCCGGGAGCTGCGCCGGCTGAACACCTTCTTCAAGTTCGACGACCGCATCACCGGGCCGTGGAATGGGTTCAACGGTGCTGAGGACTACTACACCAGGACGCGATCGGACGTGCTGCTCAAGCACGTGACGGTCCCAACGCTCATTCTCAACGCCCGCAACGATCCGCTGGTACCGGCCCACCTGATCCCGCGCCAGCGCGATGTTTCCGACAAGGTGACGCTGGAAATCAGCGACGACGGCGGCCATATCGGTTATGTTTACGGCCGGTGGCCCTGGTCGCCGCGTTTCTGGCTGGACACGCGCGTACCGGAATTTCTCTCGTCGTTTTTCTGAGCTACTGGTGACTCGTCATGGATCGTGCAGGGAGTCGGTGAAATGAAGTTGACGCGAACATTGGCGGGGATTGTCCTGTTCGGAATGGCCTTTGGCTATGTCGAGGCGGCCGTTGCGGCGGCGCCCCCCGACATCCCGAGCTTGGCGTGGCAAAAGCGGTCCGACTGGATCAACGTCAAGACGGACGTTACGCCAGCCGCGGTCGGCGACGGGCAGGCGGACGATACGGCGGCGATCCAAGCCGCTCTGGATTGCAAGGGGGATGGGAGGACGGTGTACTTGCCGCCGGGCGCCTACCGGATCACGAAGACGCTGGTCTTCCAGGGGCCGAGGCACGGCTGCCTGGTCGTCGGTCACGGCCGGGACACGCGGCTCGTGTGGGACGGGCCGGAAGGTGGCCGCATGTTCTGGAGCAATGGCGTGGCCTACAGCCGTTACGTGGGCCTGAGCTGGGACGGCAGGGGAAAGGCGGCCGTGGGATTCGACCACGCCGCCCAGCAACGGTTCGAGACCGAAGTCCGCCACGAGCACGAGGCCTTCCGCAACTTCACCGGCTTCGGCATCCGCGTCGGGCATGAGCAGACGGTCGCCTCCGCCGAGATCCTCTACCACAACTGCCTCTTCGAGAACTGCGGCACCGCCCTAGCCTTGCTGACCTTCAACGACTACGACAACACGATCGACGGCTGCGAGTTCCGCAACTGCGGTACCGGCGTGCTGGACAACAAGGGCAACTTCTATGCGCGCAATTGCCACTTCGCCGGCAGCCGCCAGGCCGACTTCGTCATCGGCAGCGAGCACGGCAGTTCGATCCGCCGCTGCACTTCGGTCGGTTCCAGGCGGTTCATCGAAGAGCGGGGAACCATCGCCCCGCTAACGCTTCAGGATTGCCATGCGGCCGGCTGGACCGACCCGGAAGGAGCGGTACATCTCAACGGCAGCCCGGTGCTGATGTTCGATTGCTCGTTCACCCGGCCGCCTTCCGATCGGGCACCAGTCCACCTCGCCAACCCGGCGCAGAAACTGATGCTGAGCAACAACCGGCCGGCGGCAGTCGAGAGCCTGGTCCAGATCGCGCCAGCGGCAAAACTGTACGTGATCCCGTCCGGCCGGTTGGGCGGTGTGATTGCCTCGGCCGAACAACGGTTCCTCCACGATTCGGCGCCGGCGCCAGGCAGGGTCTTGGACGCCGTGCGCGACTTCGGCGCCAAGGCGGATGGGAAGAGCGACGATACGGCGGCGATCCAGGCCGCGATCGACGCCGCGAGACTGGCCGGCCATGGGGCGATCGCCTACCTGCCGACCGGCCGCTACGTGGTCTCCAAGACGCTCTGCGTGATGGGCCGCAACTACACGGTCGGCGGAAGCGGATACCGCTGCGGGCTGGTTTGGCGGGGCGAGCCGGGCCGGCCTATCATCGAGGTCTCTGGCGTCCAGAACGTGACGGTGGCGAACCTGGCGGTGGGTAACCACGACTTCGGACCGATGACGCACGGCGACGATATTCGCGTCACCTCCACCTCCGGTACACCGTGCCGTCTGACCCTGGACGAAGTCTCCGGATTCGGCATGTACCAGAGGGCGCCGGACAAGCATGGTCTCCACTTCGACCAGTTGCCGCCGGGCAGCGTCGTGGATGCCATCCACGTCCAAGGCAATCTTCGCATCACCGGCAGCGACTTCGCCCTGCTCCTCTTCCGCACTTCCTACGAAGGCACGGTCACGATCCGTGGGCCGGCCACCTCGCAGGAAGGCCTCATCGGGTTCCTGACTCGGTTGGCGACCCAATCCAGGCCGACCCTGCGGGTCCGCGACAATCGGTCCGTGGTGATGAGCGACTTCTACAACGAACAGAGCGATCAGCATCTGGTCTTCGAGGGCGTCCCCGGTCAGCCTGAAGGAGCCGTGACGATCCAAGGCCCGAAGATGCACATGTTCACCCAGGAGCCGGTGATCGACATCCGCGACTACGCGGGGCGGATCTACTACGGCCAGAGCCAGTTTTACACGGAGCCCAAGGAGCCACGGTTTGTGTCCAAGGGAACGCAGCCCGTGCGTCTTATCCTGGCGGGCCATTTCTGGTACGGCACGAAGCCGCGTTTCGAGCTGGGGCCGGAAGTGAAGCTGACGTTGGTGGCCAACCGCGAAGTCCCGGATCGTGGCGTGAACGATGAGGCGATGAAGGCGATTGCAGCAGCCCTGGACGACTTGAGGCGGCTTGGGGAGCTGGACCAACGGCTGTCACGGTCGGGTCTCTGATCTTTGCAAACCTCAAGCAGGAGAAGTCGATGCGGCCAACGACGGTTTCAAGTCCACCCCGCGGGAACTCCTCCGTACGCCTGTTCCCGACCCCTGGGGCTGGTACGGCAATTTCGGTGTCAATCTCTGCCCACGCAACCCCAAGACTCGTGAAGTGCTACTGCACAACTGGGGACGGCTCTTGGACGAGTTCGCCGACGTGGAATTGGACTACCTCGGGTACTGGCCATACGACGAAGGCGGTTGCGGCTGCAAGGAATGCTGGCCCTGGGGAGCGAGGGGATACCCGAAGCTCTGTCGTGAGCTGTCGACCGCGGCGCGTGCCAAAGCACCTCACGTTCGGTTCATTCTTTCGACGTGGACCTTCGACACGCCGCCGTGCGGCGAATGGGAGGGGCTGACCAAGGTCCTGGCGGAGGACAAGAGTTGGGTGGACTACATTCAGGCCGACGCCCACGAGGATTTTCCCCGCTATCCGCTGGACAAGGGCGTGCCTGGCGGGCTACCGCTGTTGAACTTCCCGGAAATCAGCATGTGGGGCCAGAACCCTTGGGGCGGCTATGGCGCCAATCCGCTCCCGACACGCGTCCAGCGTCTGTGGAACCAGACCGAAAAGAAACTGTCCGGCGGGGTCCCCTATTCGGAAGGCATTGCCGATTCTGTGTGGTGTCGTTGAGAGGTGCTGCCATGAGTCCTGGCTTGCTGCGGTTACGAGTCTCGCGGTGCCAAAGCGCCGCGCTACTTTGCCTTTTGTGGGCGGCGTTCTCGTTCTTCTCGCAGGCGTCGGCCTGGGCCGATGGCAAGGCCGTGGGACCTGCGGTATACCAAGGACATCCTTACCAAGGCTCTGTCGAGGAACACGCTCAGGAGGCCATCCTCATCTTCCATGACTCCGAGAAGCCGGGCGAGGCCCGCGAGGACCTGATCCTTCGCATCAGCGTCCAGGGAGAGGTGAGCAATTTTGCCTGGGTCGTCCCCTTTCCCAATGAGCCCCAGGTGGCCAAGGAAGACGCGAAGCTCTTCACAGAGCTGTACGATTATGTCGAGGCTCGCCTGGCCTCTCGCTTCGCGTACGCGCCCAAGGCCGAAGGTGCAAAGGCGGCCGAAGAAAAGCCTGCGGCCGCGCCGGTGGAAGTCCTTTCGCGGAAGATCGTCGGCTCGTTCGACGTAGCCGTCGTCCGCGAGAACCAGCCCGGCGCACTCAATGAGTGGCTCAAGAAGGAAGGATACCAGACGCTCCGCAATGCCGACGACGTGCTGGGGTTCTACGACAGAAAGAAGTACGTCTTCGCCTGCATCAAGGTCGGCGAGGCCCAGTTGGACAAGCACGCCCCGGTAGACCTGCACCCGCTGCGATTCTCCTTCAAGACGGGTGGCCGGGACGGGATGTTCTTCCCCATGAAGATGACGGGGCTTCAGGATCGCGCGTTCGACGTGAACCTCTACGTCTTTTATCATGCCTGGCTGAACGACCACCTTTCCAAGTTCGGGTATGAGCACCGCGGCCTGCGGTTGAAGTACCGCGATTGGGACACGCCCGCGTGCGAGCCCAACGCCGGGAAGACCTGGTCCACGCCCCAGCGCGACGTGTTCCTCCGCGACCTCGCCTCCCGCATCCCGACCGTGGCTGCGCCGTTTCAGAAGCTGCACCCGGGCGAGCGCTACTACCTGACGAACATCCAGGCTTTGGGCCTGAAGCCCGAGGCGGTGCGGCATTGGTCGGACGACCTGTGGCTGTTTCCTTACTACGTGGATCGGAAGTTCGTGCCCTACGACGCCCGACCGGGTGGCCCTGGATCTGCTGCCTGGCCGGACAGCATACCCGGCGCCGGGAAGACTTCCTCCGTGGTGAAGGTGGCTCAAGGCGACATTGCCGCCGGAGCCTCCTCGCCGGGCAAACGGCTGTGGCTGGTAGCCATCGGCGTTGGCTTGGTCGTCATCGTGGCGTTCGGAGTTGCCCAGGTGCTGCGCAGGGGCCAGCGAGCGACGTAACAACCGCCGATAGTTGTCTGAGGCGTGGTTTCGCCTTGCTGCTGATCGGCATCCTCGATCGCCCTGGCCGTGAAGCTCTTGAATCCGTAATCCTTGTTGGAGCCCGCGCCATGGCGGCCGTCGCATTGCAGAAACACGCCGATTCCGGGATTGCCGGTCTTGTAGGTGTCGTCCTTGACGCGCGCCTTCTCGACGCCGTTGATGTACACGGTGATCACGTTGCCGACGATGGACGCCTTGAGGGTGTCGCCGTCCTTGAGCCCGTAGTTGGCGCCTTCCTTGTTGGCCAGATAGGTGAACTTCCCCAGCGGTCCTTCCCAGCGGACAATCTGCACATAGGAGGAGGCTCCCTTGACGCACCTGGCAAAGCACTCGTAGCCTCCACGGCCCTGGCCCGCATCAAGCTGATCACCCTCCCGGTGCGGGAACGGGTGGAAATCCAGTTGGACAACCCCGGCGCTACACTGGTCGAGGAGGAACGGATCGTCCCCCTGGTTAAGGGGGTCAACCAGGTCGATTTCTCCTGGGCGAACACCCAGATCGACCCGAACACCATCGTCTTCCGGGTGATCGCGGGGACCGAGGGTGACGCGCCCGAGGCGGCTCCCAAGCCCGCCGCAGCGAAGGTCCAACCGGCCAACGCCCCTCAGGCCAAGCCTTGCTAAGCCGGGATCTCCTGGCTCGGGCATTACGTGATCTGGCGGAGGCGTCGAAGCTCGCCGCGGCCAAGCCCGACGTACTTGCCCGGCTCGATCATCTCAAGCAATACCAGCACTACGTGCGACTGCGGTGGGAATATGACCGCGCAAGCGACAAAGACCACAAGCGGCACGTAGCACTGGCCATTCTGACCCATGTCTACCGTAACAGGTACAGCTACATGAACCACTGGGAGGCGATCCGCCAGCAGTGGACGCCGGTAGTGGCCAAGGAGTTCGACCGGCCGACCTGGAGTTTTTGCGATCCTTCGCCCGAGAAGCCCTGGAAAGTGGAATCGCCCTGCACCCACGAGGAAACGGAGCGGCTATTTCAGGAAGACATGGCTTACTTCCAGCCGCAGCCGGTGGAGGAGAAGACGTTTTCCACCGAGTTGCTGCCCGGCGGCTTTCGGTCGGACAAACCGGCGATGGCAAGCCAGCAATTTCAGGGCCGAGCCCGCTACGCTCTCTACAGCCAGGCAGGTGAGCCTTTGGAATTGACCATCCGTACCGGGGTGATCGCCTGGTATCGGGACCGGCCCGCGGCCGCCTACACGATTTCTGATGCGACGGGGAAGGAGATTACCAGCGGGCGGCTACCCCAGGACGGCGAGGAACATCGGCTGGCGATCAAAGTGACGGGGCCGGGGCTCTATTGGCTGGATTTCGACGACCAAGCGGCCGGATGGGGTATTACCATCCCGGCGGGCCGCCCCGTTTCGCTGGCGATGGAACGTAACTTGCACCCCGCCCACATGGGACACATGCAGCGGATGTACTTCTACGTCCCCAAGGGCACCAAGGAGATTCAGTATTACTGGGAAGGGCCACCCCACGAAGTCAACGGCCCGGACGGAAAACGGCTGGCCAGCATTACCAGCCGAGGGGAGTTCGTTCATGTGGCCGTGCCTGCGGGCAGTGCGGGGCAGGTCTGGTCGTTCACGAAACTGTGCCTGGGCCGCCTGTGGTTCTTCAACCTGCCCAATTATCTGGCGGCCTCGCCGGACGCCCTCCTTGTCCCTCACGACGTGGCGGCCAAGGATGGCCTTCCGGTTCTGCACAAGCCAGCCGCCCAGCTACGATAGGAGGCTTTGGATCATCATCATTTGCCCCTCGCTGGCGCGGCCATCGCATCGAGCCCGGCCCTGATGGTAGCGGCGACCCAGACAGTTGAACAGCGGGATCAGGCGGATGTCGTTCTGGCGGCACGCCTCGCTCAGCTTGCGGGCCTGCTCTTTGCTGATCCCGTGGCACTGAAGCTCCGGGCGCGACTTGAACTCGAAGCCATAATCGACTTCCAGGATCAGGACGTTGATGCCCATCGGGGCAAGCGTCTCCTTGACGAACTCCTCGGTGAGCGCCATCCGCTCCGGCTGGGGGCCGATCAGGTGCAGGGCCCGCCAGGTGGAGTTTTTCTTCTGCCACTGGTCGAGCCAGGCTTCGTGGGGAGATTTCACCTTCTCGAAGCGTACGAAATAGTTCTCCTTGAGGAAGTCGGCGCGATCCACGGCCCTGAAACCAGCAGCCTCGATTTCCTTGGTGAACACCTCTTGGCCCGCCCGCAGATGTTTCAATAGCCAGTCGGGCGTCTTGCCTTCGATGCGGGAATAATCGACCAGAATGAGTTGGCCGCCGGGGCGAAGGGCTCGGTGAATGGAGGCCATCGTCTTCTGGGGATACTCGAAATGGTGGTACGTATCGCAGAGGAAGACCAGATCGACAGAGTTTGGCGGCAATTCGCTGGAGGTCGGCGTGCAGACGATGCCGGTTACGTTCTTCAGCCCCGCTTCCTTGGAAGTCTTCTCGACGTGCTCGATGAACTTCCGGGCGATGTCCACGGCGTAGACCCGTCCCTTGGGACCAACTTCGGCGGCAAACAGCCGGGTGAAAAGGCCAGTGCCCGCACCGATGTCGGCAACTGCCATGCCAGGCTTGAGTTTGCAGGCGGCGACGATCTCCTTGCGCTTCGAGAAAACCTCCCGGTTCTCGCTCTCAAATCGCTTGACGGAATCGTTGATGTCCGGGTTTTCATACTGCTTGTTGATGCCCGGGCGGACGCTTTTCTCCTGGGCGTAAGCGGGACCGACGCCGAAGGTGAGAACGGCAAGCAGCAGTACGCAGCGGTTCCAGGCGGGGCGAGAGGAGGCGTTCATTATGGTTGTCCGCGGGGGTTGGAGTTGCGTGGACGGCGGAGGGGACACGTGGCCACGGTCTTGTGCGGCAGCGGGGTCGCCAAGTTCGCAGGGTCCAGCTTGGCGAGAGTCGCCGGGAGCGCGACGGCGCGGAAACCACGACTGCGCAAGAAGGCGGTACCTTCGTCAGCCAGTCGCTGCAAGAGGGCGTTGACGCGGTCGTATTCGGCGGCATAGGCGGTCGTCGGGCCGCTTTCGATCCTTGCCACGATCTCAGACGCGAGGGCAACACCGATGCAAACGCCCACGGGCAGACCGCTGCGCACGTCCTCCGGCAAGGGCTGCAAGTCCGCGCAGGCCACCAGCGCAGCACCACGGTCGCGGAGTAACCGTCGCAGGTCGTCAAAGAGCAGATTTTCGATCCGCAGGTTCATTTCACCGGGTCCTCGATCCATTGGCGGTAACACGGGCCACAAAGATACAAGACTAGCCGCCGGTAGATCTGGTCTATCAGCTCCTGCTCCGACAGGCCGCTCATCTGTCTGAAGAGCCGCTCGATTTCCGCTCGGGGGTCTAGCTTCAGGTCATCCTCGGAGAATCGCGGCGGCGAGGGGTCGGCCAGGGCCTCGATCCGCACCAGGTAGAAATCCCCCGATCCAGGCCGTAGTTCCATTCCACAGCGGGTACAGAGGAGCGGCGCATCGTCGCAGTCTTCGTGATCACTCATGCCGCCATTCTATGATCCCTTGCTACAGCCGTGAAGGATCGAGGGGCACGCAAGCTGCCGGGGTTGAGAATGATACGCGGCCATGCGATGATGGCTGGGGGCTGACTGTACCTCAGCCGGATTCAGGAATCACACGATGCGTTTGCTTTCGACTCTTCTTTCAACGGCGACATCCGTATCCTCGGCAACGTCTGCGATCACAACGACGGCGCGGGGATCTTCTTCGAGATCAACAAGAAGGGCGGGATCATCGCCGACAACCTGGTCTACGCCAATCGCAGCCGGGGGATCTACATCTCCGGTTCGCAGAACACTTGGATCGCTCACAACACCGTGGCCTGCCGAACTGAGCAGCGGAGCAACGGGTCAGTAACGTCAACACCGATGCCGAGCCAGAGCAGGGAGAACCTGGATTGAAATCGCTGGGCGTTCTTTCGATGGGACTGCTACTGGCGGCGACAGCGGACCGGTCGGTCGCGGAACCGCCGGTTCGGGCGCGGGGCGGCAGCACGAAACCGACCGTGTGGATGATACCGCCGTCCTACGACAACGGAAAGTGTTTCCGTGACTTGTTCGAGCAGCCGGATGCGTGGCAGGAGACGCGGTCGCTGATCGACGTGCTCGGGTACACCGACCTCAACGTGAACAAGCAGTTCACCGACGACCAGCTTCGGCTATGGTTTTCCAAGTTACAGCACTGGAGAATCAGATTCGCGCTTGAGGTTGGCGCTCTGAAGCCCTGGGGCACGACCGGCGAGAAGACCTTCAACATCGAGCGCCCGATGTGGGACCGCGTGGAACGCCTGGGCGGCAGTATTTACGCGATTGCCATGGATGAACCGCTATGCTGCGCGCAAGGAGATCCACAAGCCGGACGTTTACGCGGTCGCGGAGACTGCCCGCTATATCGCGCTGGTCCGCAAACACTACCCACAGGTGCTGGTCGGCGACATCGAGCCCTACCCGTATATCCCCTTGCCGGATCTGATCCAGTGGATCGACGCCCTGGAGAAACGGTTGGGCGAGATGCACGTCACGGGGTTGGACTTCTTCCGTTTGGATGTCGATTGGGTGTGCTTCACGGTCCGCAACCAGGGTTCATGGCGGGAAGTGAAGAAGCTGGAGCAGCGTTGCCGGAACCGCAAACTCGCCTTCAGCCTGATCTACTGGGCATCCGGCTACCCAGCCATGGAGCGCCAAGGACTGGCGGACGATTCGACCTGGTACGTGTCCACGATGCAGCAGGGATACGACTACGCCGCCGTGGGAGGGATGCCGGAACAATACGTTATCGAGAGTTGGATCGCTGCTCCCTCGCGCTGCTTGCCCGAGACAGGCGAGTTCACGTTCACACGATCCGCGCGGGATTTCAGCCGCAAGTTTGCCAAACGGGGCTCGCCTTCTCGATGACAGTCATTCTGGAAACTCCCCGCCTGATCCTCTGCGAGATGTCGCTGGCCGACCTCGACTTCGTGGCCGCCATGCTGGCCGATCCCGAGGTCATGCGTTACTATCCCAAGTTCTGGGTAGGGAGCGGGTGATTTCCCTGATCCGGCCGGAGAACCTGCCGTCGCAGGGCGTGGCGCGGAAACTGGGCATGATGGCGGGGCCACACCGGGTTCAGCACAGCGGATTCGAGCACCTCGTTTTCAGCGTCTCACGGGATGCTGGAATGCCTGGGTGAGGCAGGCTATCATCATGGTCAGGCATAGCCTATGGGGGCCGGCTAGGTGATGGGAGGGCACTCGGATGATGGTGGCGGGTATTCTTGGTTGCATGGCGTGCTGCGTGACGATGGCAGCCGCCTTGCCGGACACACCGCGCATCGACAGCGTCGTCATGTCCCGGCCCCAGCCGCACGAGTCGGACCCGGCGGTGATCTGGTACGATGATTTCGACGGCCCGGTGAAGTCCTACAGCGAATCTCAAGGCGACTTGGATGCCAAGGAGGCCTTCGGTGGGCAGGGCCGGTCCATGCTCGGCCTCTACGAGAAGGGCAGCCAGGGCGTGGGCAATCGCAAGGTCTTCTTCGGGGATAGCCCGACCGGCCGGGTGATCCAGAAGGGCAAGCATTTCGACGACATCTACTGGAGGATCTACGTCAAGCACCAATACGGTTGGACGGGCGGCGGGCCGGACAAGCTCTCCCGTGCCACCAGCATCGTGTCGTCGAACTGGGCGCAGGCGATGATCGCTCACGTCTGGAGTAGCGGCGAGTCGCTGACGCTAGATCCGGCCAGCGGAGTACGGGGCAACCGGATTGCAACCACCCGCTACAACGACTTCGCCAACCTCCGTTGGCTGGGCAACAAGCCGGTTTCCACGTTCAAGCTCCACAGTACCGAGGAGGCGGGACGCTGGGTCTGCGTCGAATCCCGAGCCAAGCTGAACACGCCCGGCAAGAAGGACGGCCTTAACCAGCTCTTGATCGACGGCCGCCTGGAAGCAGAGCGCAGGAATCTCGACTGGCGCGGAAGCTACGACCGGCATGGCATCAACGCCGTCTTCCTGGAGACCTATTGGAACCAGGGCTCGCCGGTGACCCAGTCCCGTTGGATCGACAACTTCGTCATCTCGACCAAGCCCATCGGGCCGGTGGTCTGCCCCTGTAACCCGGTCCTCATCAAGACGCCGTACCGTGGCCCAGGCAAGCAGCAGGGATGGAGAGCCGAGATTGCCGCCGACGAAACCGGCAAGACCGTGGTCTGGAGGTCCAACGTGCTTGTCGAAGCGCAGTGCATGACCGTAGGGCCGCGGACGGGACAGTTCCTCGGCCCGCTCGCCGGACGCGACCGCCTTGGTGCTTCGCATACCTACTACCTTCGCGTCCGGCAGCAGAGCGACACCGGCCAGGAGTCGCCCTGGAGTCCCTGGCATCAACCCATCAGGACGGAAGACTGATCGACACGCACTTTGACGGCGGGATAATCGCTCTGGCCCGGCGGTTGGCCGGCCTGGAAGTCCGGTAGCAGGGTCAAAACGGCGTCGGCGAGAACCGGGTCAGGCCGCCGGGGGACGGGCTGCTACCGCTCGCTGATGCGAACATTGCGGATGAGGAACTGCCCGCCGCCGGGCACTTCACACTGTAGACCGATCAGACCAGTGGCCGGACTGAGGTTGTCGATCTTCCATGCCTGCTTGCCGTTGATCAGCAACTCGGCTGTCTTGCCGACGACGACCAGTCGGAAGTGGTTCCAGTCGCCCGGCTTTACCAGGTCGGTTCGAGCGACCGCTCCCTTATAGTCCGCGATGTTGCCCATGAGGTCCTGACGCAGGTTGACCTGGTTGCGCTCCGGCCACGGAGACGTTCCGGCGGGCGGGGACACCGCACGGATGAAAACGCCCGAGTCGTACTTCTCTTTCTTGAGGGCCTTCCATTCCAACTCCAGGACGAAATCGCCGTAGGCCTTTTCGGTTCGCACCCAAGCGTAATTCGCAAGACCAAGGACAAGCCACGACAGGATGGGGAGGAATCGCTTCATGGGTCGGGTCTCCGGGGGACTGGGAGCTGGTCTGCTTTAGGGCTGCCGTTGTAGCAATCCTATGGTGAACGGGGCCGCGTTGTCGAGCTGCCGCTTCGCCTGGATGCCCTGGAGAACCCCTGGTAGAATAGATTGTTGCTTGGGTCTGGCTGGCGTCGGACAATCCGGCGTCGGCCAGCCCTCCCATCGCGTCAGCGGAGTTGGAGGACGAAAAGATGATCCACCGTTCGTTGTGGTTGGTACTGGTGTTCACAGTCGTCATGCTGTCCAGCGCGACAGTTGCGCGGGCGGCTGATCGCCAGCGGGTCCTGTTTGAGGATGAATTTGCCGGAAAGCTGGGCGATGGCTGGTCCTGGGTTTATGAAGATCCGCCGAACTGGCGGGTCGTTGCGGGCAAGTTCCAGATTCGCCCCACCGGCGGCTCCTCGTGGATGAAGAACCGGGATGGCCGGAACTATCTGGTCCGCACACCGCCCGAGGTGCAAGGCGGGGAGTTGGCGGTCGAGGTCTTCGTCGAGAATCGGCCCACGCAGCCGTACGAGCATGCCGGGTTGATGTGGTACTACGACGACGACCATTACGTGACCCTCAACAAGGAGCAGATCGACGGCAAACCGACGGTGCTGTGGGTGGTCGAAAAGGCGGGAATTCCGCAGCCCCCCTTTGGCGATACCCCTTACCAGAATGACGGCATCTGGCTGCGTCTGCGGGTGCTCGGCACCCAGATCACAGGAGAGTACCGTACGACGGCGCAGGAACCGTGGCGCACGGTCGGCAACCGGGAGTTGCCGGTCCATGGCCCCGCGAGAATCTGCCTACACGCCGGTTACGCTCCGAAGAACGACCCGGACCGCTGGGCTACCTTCAGCCATTTCCGCGTTGTCCGATTGGAGAAGTGATCAAGCGTGCCGGTCTGGACATCAGCCGGCTGCTGTTCGGTACAGGGCCAAGCCCGCGGCAGGTCTTCTTCTACTACCGCGGCACTCGGCTCTACGCGGCCCGCAAGGGGCCGTACAAGGCTCACTTCGTCACGCAATCCGCCTACGGCCCCGACAAGCCGGTCAAGCATGATCCGCCGCTGCTGTATCATCTGGGCCACGACCCCTCGGAGCGGTTCGACATCGCCACGGCCCACCCAGATGTGCTGCGAGACATCGCCGAGGAGGTCGAGCGCCACCAGGCAACCGTGGTTCCCGCCAGGTCGCAGCTTGAGGAGACTGTTATCCAACAGGAGAGGTAGCCCCCACATCTACCTGCGAAACAAACTCGTGGAGCACGGCGGCAAGGCTGTGAAAGGTCAGGTATCGTGGTAAGCGGCAAGCGGTCCTTGAAGAGCGGGATGATCTGCCGTCTCACAGGAGTGTCGTATCATGTCAAAGCAGGCCGTCGCCCGTACACTCGTGGCTCGGTTGACAGTGCTTCTGTTAGGCAGCCTTTGCGGTGTGCCGGCAGGTGCGGAAGCCGGAGGGCCGCTCGCTGCCGAGCCCTTTTGGGCAAGACTGCAAGAGCACTGCCAGCCGCCCGATGACTATGCCGGCAAGTTCGGTCACTATCGGTCGCCCTTGTTGTTTGAGGATGGCAGGCGGGTCCAATCAGCCGCGGACTGGACCCAGCGGCGGCAAGAAATCCTTGCGGCATGGCACCGCCGCCTCGGGCCCTGGCCCCCGTTGCTGACGCGGCCGACCGTTACACGGCTGGAAGTGGTCCAGCGCGACGGATATACGCAGCAGCATGTCCGCGTCCAGGTTCTGCCGGAGGGTCCGCTGGCGGAAGGATACCTGCTGCTCCCAGCCGGCTCGGGGCCCTTTCCCGCCGTCCTCGTCCCCTTCTACGAGCCTTTGACCAGCATCGGCGAAGGGCTCCCCGGCCAGGCAGCCAAAGGCCGCGGGACACACGACTACGGTCTTCAGCTTGTGCGGCGAGGGTTCGTGACGCTTTCTATCGGCACGCCGGGATGGTCCACCAGCTCCAATGGGGAGACCCGCAAGCTGTTGGTTCAGGCCGCCGCCAAGTATCGCCGTCAACCGCTCACCCTGTTGGCCTACGCGGCGGCCAATTGCCACACGGTGCTGGCCCAGGTGCCGCAGGTTGATCCTGCTCGAATCGGAGTCATCGGGCTCTCCTACGGCGGCAAGTGGGCGATGTTCGCCTCCTGCCTCTATGAGAAGTTCGCCTGCGCCGTCTGGTCGGACCCGGGCATCGTGTTCGATGAGCGAAGGCCCAACGTCAACTATTGGGAACCGTGGTACCTTGGTTACGATCCGGCGACCGAGCGCAAGCCGGGCGTGCCCTCCGCTGCCAACCCGCGCACGGGGTTATACCGGGAGATGAGCGTTGACGGCGACGATCTGGTGGATCTGCACGCCTTGATGGCCCCGCGGCCGGTATTGGTCTCGGGCGGATCGGAAGACCCACCAGAGCGTTGGCTGGCACTGAATCACCTGATTGCCGTCAACGACGTGTTGGGCTGCAAGCATCGCGTTGCGATGACCTCTCGCCCCACCCACGTGCCGACCAAGGAAGCTTTGGAACTGGAGCTTGCGTTCCTGGAGCATTGGTTGAACCCCTCGACACGACCATGAGATTATCCAGGCGGCCGAGCGGGAGACGTTGGAGGAAACGGGCGTCCCCGTCATCCTGGATGGGATTCTCCGCGTGGAGCACTCGCCTCGGCTGGACGGAACGGCCAGATTACGTGTCGTCTTCCTGGCCCATCCGCAAGCCGAGGTGTCGCCCAAAATGCGCCCGACGAGGAATCCCTGGGGGCCGGCTGGTTCTCCTTGGACGAATTGGACGACCTCGTGCTCCGCGGCGCCGAAGTCCGGGAAATCCTGCGGTATGTCCAAGACGGGGGCACAATCTACCCCCTGACCGTGATCAGACGCGAAGGCGCAGCTTGGAGCGGCCGATGAACGACTTGGAGCAAGCCTGCCAACGAGCGGCCGAAGCCATCGCTACTGCCGATGCCTTGCTGATTGGTGCCGGGGCGGGCATGGGCGTGGACTCCGGCCTGCCCGACTTCCGCGGCCCCGAGGGTTTCTGGCGGGCCTACCCGGCCTTCCGCGGCCGGCGGTTTGAGGAAATCTCCAATCCCGTCTGGTTCCATCGCGATCCTGAGCAAGCCTGGGGCTTCTTCGGCCACCGGCTCAATCTCTACCGGGCTACGGCCCCGCATGCCGGCTTCGCAATTCTTCACCGCTGGGGCGAAGGCCGCCCGCGAGGCTGCTTCGTCTTCACCAGCAATGTCGATGGGCACTTCCAGCGAGCCGGTTTTCCGCCGGAGAGGGTGATGGAATGTCACGGTTCGATCCGCCACCTTCAATGTGTCCGAGGCTGCACGGAGGAGATTTGGTCGGCGGACGATACGACCGTCTCGGTGGACGAGGCCACGATTCGTGCCCGGCAGCCGCTGCCCCAGTGTATCCGCTGCGGCGGTCTGGCCCGCCCCAACGTGCTGATGTTTGACGACTGGGAGTGGATGCCGCATCGCGCGGAGGAGCAAGAGCAACGATACCGCCAATGGCTTGGCGGGGTTACAGGAAACCGTCTTGTGGTGATCGAGTTCGGGGCCGGCTCGGGCGTGCCCATCGTGCGGCGGGAATGTGAGCGTCGAGGCGGGCAGCTCATCCGCGTGAACCCTCGGGACATCGGGGCGCCGCCGGGCAGCATCGTCTTGCCGGTGGGCGCGTTGCAGGCGATCGAGGCGGTGGATAGGATGATCGGTCGTATTGGCTGAAGGCGCCAAGGCCGTTGTCGTCGGTAATCTGCTCACCGCAGCCGCTTGGCCCGGACATTCGGATTGGATTCGGGAGTTGCTGGAGCTGCTGGGGATGAAGATCGAGCCTTAGCCCACATAGGCCGATGCAGTCACCGTTCAACACTTTTGGCCGCCGCCACCATCCAGTCGCCCAGGGCACGTAATGACGCGATTGGGCAGACTTCACGACTGGTGGACCCGCCCCTGCGGTGGACGGGAAGTGCTGCGAGTGTCGTTGCCGTTGGTGGTCTCCGAGGTCTTTGGACCGTTACGGGAAACGACCGTCGTGCTGCTGCGTTTCGTCGCGGCCTACTGCCTGTTCGACGCCTTGAACGTGGTTTTCGTCAGCGCGATCCGCGGTGCCGGCGACATGCGATTCATCCTTTGGACCACGCTGGCGACGTCGCCCCCGCCGCTCTTGGCAACCTGGTGGGGCGTGACGCGCCAGGGTTGGGGTCTGCTCTGGTGCTGGACCGTAATCACAGTATGGATTTGCTCGCTCGGACTGATCTATCTGGCCAGGTTTCTTCAGGGTCGCTGGCAGCAAATGAGGGTCATCGAGCCTGACGCAGCCGCGTAGCACCTTCGAGCCCTGCCACAACTGGGGACCCCAGCACCAGTGAGGCCAATGTGGCTGGTTACAGCTCCCAGTAGGTCCCCGTTAAGATTGACCGTGATTGCTGTCAGGGGCGTATCTCCCCAGCCGGGTTGCCTGGTCGGTGGCGGAGATTGAGCCGTAGCCCGCCGGTGTTCACTTGCTCGTCAAAAGGGTAGAATAGACTGCATCGCCGGATGAACTGATCTCGCGGTTTGCGTGGGTCTACCGCGAGTGAGTTCTTCGATTGCTCAGAGGTTGTCATGGAGACGACACGGCAGCCAAGACTCGCCCGTCCCACTGCGATTCGTCTGGCCATCGGGCTGATGGTTGTCATGGTAATCGGCACCAGTCTGCTGGGCTGGCGACCTCGGACGGCGGTTCTCCTGTGTGCTGAGCCTACCCCGCCGCCGTCCTCATCGCCCGTCTACAGCATCGAGATTCTCAAGCCGCTTGCCGACAGTGCCCAGGAGCGGCTGGCCAAGATGGGCTACAGGAACATCACGGTCCGCACAGGGGACGGTTATCGGGGCTGGCCCGAGAAGACCCCCTTCGACATCATCATCGTGGCTGCCGCGCCAGATCATGTGCCGCAGCCGCTCGTCGAGCAACTGGCTCCCGGCGGTCGGCTGGCCATCCCAGTGGGACGCTTCTTCCAGGAACTGTTGTTGATCGAGAAACGGAAGGACGGCACGATCCGCCGCGAGTCCGTTGCCCCGGTGCGATTCGTCCCGATGCGAGGGGAGGCGGAGAAGGCTGGGCGGTAGTCGCTGGACCCCCGTCTTACGCAAGCTGACTGGAGGCGGAAATCATGCGATCGGTTCTTCTCGCGGCGTTCACAGCGGTTTGCATTGGTGGCATCGAGGGTAACACGGGCCGCGCGGCCAGTGGCCAGGAGAAGCCGGGAGTACAGCGGCCGAACATCGTCCTTGTCCTCGCGGACGACATGGGGTTTTCCGATGCCGGTTGCTACGGCGGCGAGATCCGCACGCCGAACCTCGATCGGCTGGCCAAGGGCGGGGTGCGGTTCACGCAGTTCTACAACACGGCCCGCTGCTGGCCTTCGCGGGCGAGCATCCTCACCGGCTATTACGCCCAGCAGGTGCGGCGCGACGGGCTGCCCGGCTCCCAGGTCGGCGGCGTCAATGGCAAGCGCCCGGCGTGGGCTCGGTTGCTGCCGGAGCTGCTCCGCCCGCTGGGCTACCGCTCCTATCATTCCGGCAAGTGGCACGTCGACGGCACGCCCCTTGCCGGCGGATTCGACCGCTCCTTTAACTATAGCGACACGGACCACCACTTCCTCCCCGCCGCTAGGTATAACGCGGACGACCGGCCGCTGGAGCCGCTGAACTCCGACGAAGGTTACTATGCGAGCACGGCGATTGCGGATCGCGCCATCGGCCAATTGCGAGATCACGCACAGAAGCATGCGGGCCACCCCTTCTTTCTCTACCTGGCTTTTACCGAGCCGCACTTCCCGGTGCAGGCGCCCCGTGAGGAGATCGACGGCTACCGCCATCGCTACCTGGCGGGCTGGGACGCGCTGCGGCAAGAGCGCTGGCAGCGGATGACCGCGATGGGACTGATCAACTGCCCTCTTTCTCCTCTTGATCCTGACATGGTGCCCAGTTGGAACCTGCCGGAAGAGGCCCTGCAAGAGCGGATCGGCCCGGGCGAGGTGGCCCGGGCGATCCCCTGGAGCCGCTTGAGCGCCGTGCAGCAGCAGTTCCAGCCAATCAAGATGGCGATCCATGCGGCCATGATCCATCGCATGGATAGCGAAATCGGACGCGTCGTCGATCAGCTCAAAGCGATGGACGCCTTCGAGAACACCTTGATCTTCTTCCTCTCCGACAACGGCGCCAGCGCCGAACAGATGATCCGCGGCGACGGGCACGACCGCACCGCGGCGCCCGGCTCGGCGAAGAGTTTCCTTTGCATCGGCCCGGGCTGGTCCAGCGCGGCCAACACCCCCTTTCGCCTGCACAAGTCCTGGGTCCATGAAGGCGGCATCACCACGCCGCTGATCGTGCACTGGCCGCGGGGCATCCCCGCCCGCGGCCAACTGCGCCACGATCCGGGCCACTTGATCGACCTGGCGCCGACGATCCTGGAAGTGGCCGGCGGCCGCTGGCCGGCGACCTTCGCCGGCCGGCCGGTTCCGCCTCCGCCGGGCAAGAGCCTGGTGCCGGCGCTGGCCAAAGACGGCTCCGTCACGCACGACTACCTCTGGTGGTACCACATCGGCAACCGCGCCATCCGCATGGGCGACTGGAAGCTGGTGGCGGCCAAGGACTCGCCATGGGAGCTGTACGACCTGAAGTCCGACCGCTCGGAGTCGCGGAACCTTGCGGCCGAAAAGCCCGACAAAGTGCGGGGGCTCGAAGAGTCTTGGAGCCGTCACCTGGAAGAGTTTCGCCGCTTGGCCCTGGAGGATCTTCCGCCGGCCAAGAAAGGCGAAAAGGCCAAAGCTCGTTGAGATGAACTGTAGGGAACGCCCACCGTGGCATCCCGTTATCGACCACCGACGTAATCTCGGCCTCGATCATGGGCGTGGGTACCACGCGCCGGCTGAGTGCCGTCAAGTGGACCATGGTAGTCCGCATGGTCTGTACCCGAACCGGCCCGGGTGTGGCTGGTCGCCGACTCGGTCTACCGCGCCCGCGACCCGCTGCTGGACCGCGAGATTGCCCTGAAGGTGCCCCACGCCTCGACGCTCCAGTCGGAGACCCGCCGGGCCCGGGTGCTGACCGAGGCCAAGGCGGCGGCCGCTCTGTTGGTGGTATTGGTGGCGGTCGTGGCGAGCATCGGCTATGTCACCACGTCCCATGCCCGGAACCGTGCCGTAAGCGCGTTGGCTGGGGAAACGGCGGCCCGTCGCCAGGTTGAGAAGGAAAAATCCCTCGCCGAAAGCGCTCTGGTCGGGGAAACCGCGGCCCGCCGCGAGGCCGAAAAGCAGCTTCTTCGCGCGGAATGGTTGCTTTACGCGAGCAACATCCACTCGGCCCAGCGAGAATGGGAAACAAACAACGTCAGGGTGGCATGGTCCTATCTCGACTCTTGCCGCGCGGACTTTCGTGGTTGGGAATACAGCTATCTTTACACGTTGTTTAACCAGAACCAGGTCACGCTCAAGGGGCATACCGAAGTGGTGCATGGCGTGGCCTTCAGCGCGGATGGCAAACGGATCGCGAGCGGCAGTTGGGACGGGACGCTGAAGGTGTGGGACGCGAGCCTTTCCGCGGATTCGGCGAATGAAAAGTCCAGAAAGTGATGTCTTGGGATTGACGCGACGCTGCCTGCCGGGTCAGCCAATCCCAACCCCCCCGCGCCTGCGGTGGCAGTTAGCCGCTCCGCGACTTCCCGGCGCCATGCCGCGGCTTCCCGCAGCAACGCCTTTCTGGCCACGCGGAGGCGCTTCCTGGAAGTATCAGTGGAAGAGATGGGCGGCGTCTTCCCGTACCGCATGGAGTGGCGCTACGGGCTGACCGCCCACAAAGTCATCGCCCTGGACGCCGGGCACGTCTGCCAGAACCTGTATCTGGCCTGCGAGGCTGTCGGAGCGGGAACCTGCGCCGTGGCGGCGTACCATCAGCAGTTGATGGACCGGCTGGTGCGGGTGGATGGGTCCGAGGAGTTCGTCATTTATCTGGCCCCGGTGGGCAAGATCCAGATGAGCTGACCTCGCACGGCCAGGGCTGGGCAAGAGCGCCGATCGCCACTCCCGAGCCGACCTCAGACCGCTTGGCGCCCCCGGCTATAGTGGGGGACTCTTTCGGCCTTGTCGGCGTCTGAGTACAGTAGATAAATAGTCGCACCCCAACTGGTCTGGTCGCGGGTCCTGGCGATGGCGGTCACGGTCGGGCAGTTTATCGAGCGTTTGACGCAAAGCGGCCTCATGTCGGCGGCTGAAGTCTCCGCGTTCCAGGACTGCCTGCCGCCCGACAAGCGACCCAAGGATGCTCAGCAACTCGCCCAGGCGCTCGTCCAACAGGGGAAGCTGACCAAGTACCAGGTCCAGGCGGTCTACGAGGGCAAGGCCAAGGGGCTGGTCTTCGGCCAGTACGTCGTCTTGGACAAGCTGGGCGCAGGCGGCATGGGCGTGGTGCTAAAGGCCCAGCACCGCCGGATGAAACGCACGGTGGCCATCAAGGTCCTCTCCTCGGCGGCCATGAAGCAGGCCGGGGCCGTCGAGCGGTTCCACCGCGAGGCGGAAGCGGCGGCCAAGCTTCTCGCATCCCAACATCGTCAGGGCCTACGACGCCGACGAGCAGCAGGGCATGCACTACCTGGCGATGGAGTACGTCGAGGGCAGTGACCTGGCTACGGTCGTCAAAGAACGTGGCCCCTTGCCCGTCCAGCAGGCGGTCGAGTGCATCCTCCAGGCGGCTCGCGGACTTCAGTACGCCCACGGCAAGGGCATTGTCCACCGCGACATCAAGCCGGGCAACCTGTTGCTGAACAACGAAGGCACGGTGAAGATCCTCGACATGGGCATGGCCCTTATCGCCGGGGCCGAGGCGGCGCTGGGCGGGGCGGAGCGGCTGACCACCACCGGCCAGGTGATGGGCACCTGCGACTACATGGCCCCCGAGCAATCGCTGGATACGCACCAGGCCGACGCCCGCGCCGACATCTATTCGCTGGGCTGCACGTTCTACCGGCTCTTGACCGGCAGTCCGCCCTACCAGGGCGAGACGTTCGCCAAGCTGTTCCTGATGCACCTGGAGGCGCCGATCCCGTCGCTGTGCGCGGTCCGGCCCGAGGTGCCCGCAGCCCTCGATGTGGTCTGCCAACGCATGTTGGCGAAGAAACCGGAGGACCGCTACCAGTCGATGGCCGAGGTGATTGGCGAACTGGAGGCCGTTTTGGGCGTGTCGTCCGGTCACTCGACCCCCGTCGCGCCCCCGCCTTGCCCGAATCGCCCAGCGAGAGCGTCTCCGGGAGGTGGGCCTTTTTGCAGGAAGTTGCGCCACGGGGCACGCTGACCGAGCAGAAGAAGCCTACGGCCACGGGGCCAGCGCAGCCGCAGGTCGGCCCGGAACACGACACGGGCCCGAAGGGGAAGGGAAAAGGGAGCAACTCCAATTTTCCTGCCGCCCCAAAGGGTCCTTCGCACCCATGGGACCGGTCCCCTGCTACGCCCCTCGGCCAAGGCCGGGCAACTGTCGCGAGGGTCGGGCGCAAGCGGCTGGTGCTATTAGGCGCCGGCGGGGGCCTGGTCGTGCTCTTGCTGCTGGCGGTCGTTTTGAACTTCGCCCTCCGCCAGGGGACGCTGGTGGTCGAGATCGACGAGCAACTGGGCAAGGACGTGCAAGTGGCCGTCAGCCAAGGCGGGGAGAAAGTTCAAGTGGCGGATGCCCGCTCGGGCTGGACGCTGAGCCTCGACGCGGGCAAGTACGACCTTGCCGTCGAGGGCGGCGACGATCCGTTCCAGCTCGACTCCGAGAGCATAACGGTCACGCGCGGTGGCCAGGTGAAGGTTAAGGTGACGCTCAAACCGCCCCCGCTGGCCATCGCGCCCTTCGACGCCGAGCAGGCACGAACGTTTCAGGAGCGCTGGGCCCGGCAGTTGGGCGTGCCGGTGGAGATCACCAATTCCATCGGCATGAAGCTGGTGCTCATCCCACCGGGCGAGTTCATGATGGGCTCGCCCAAGGAACTGATCGAGGAGGAATTGAAGGCACATGGCGATGACCAGGGGCTCGGCCAGTGGTATAAGGAGCGGCTTGCGGGCGAGGGGCCGCAGCACCGGGTGCGAATCACCAAGGCGTTTTACTTGGGGAGATACCTGGTCACGCAGGAGGAGTACCAGCGGGTCGTGGGCAACAATCCCAGCGAGTTCTCAGCCACGGGCCAACACAAGGACCAAGTAGCCGGCCAGGACACAAAGCGGTTTCCGGTGGAGAACGTATCGTGGGGTGATGCGGTGGAGTTTTGCCGAAAACTATCGGAGATGCCGGAGGAGAAGGCGGCGGGGCGAACGTATCTTCTGCCCTCGGAGGCGCAATGGGAGTATGCGTGCCGCGCCGGGAGCACGGGTCGATACAGTTTCAGTTCGGCACGCAACTTGATTCGCAAGGAGAACGAGGAGAAGTCGCTTTCCGACTACGGCTGGTTCCCGGACAACGCGGGCGGGAGGGTACATCCGGTGGGTCTCAAGCGAGGGATCGCTTGGGGATTGTATGATATGCAGGGGGACGTGTGGGAGTGGTGCGCGGACTGGTACGACAAGGATTATTATGCGAAGTCGCCTACAGACGATCCGGCCGGTCCCCTCGGTGGCCCGGGCCGTGTGCTTCGCGGCGGTGGCTGGGGATACCCGGCGTGGAGCTGCCGTTCGGCGTACCGCTCCAACGTCGAACTCGGGCTCCACTACCACTTCCTGGGCTTCCGCGTCTGCCAAGTTCTGGCGGACACGGCCGCTGAGCGGGCGAAGATGAGCCCTAGCAGCGACACCGCACAACCTTCCGGTGGCTCGACCGCCAGCAAGTCGTCACCCGCCGTCGCAGGCCCTGATTCTCCATCCCCTGCTGGTCTTCCCGCTGTCGCGAGACTTGTCGGTCCAAAGCAAGGATCGAAGCCGGAGATCCCGCCGCCCTCGGAGCAGCCCAAGCCGCAGGCCAAGGATGAAACCAAGCCGGACGTTGAACCAGTGACGCCGGTTTCCAAGCCAGCCGGGCCGGATGAGGTGAAAGCACCCTTGAAGAAGCTCGACCCACCTTCGCCGGATGAGCAGAAGCGGCTGATCGGCCAGATCGACGAGGTCTACAAGTCTGGCGAGGCCAAGGATCAGGCGGCCAAGGCCGCCCTGGCCCGCAAACTGCTGGAGGACGGACGGAAGAACGAAGGCCACCGGGCCGAGCAGTTCGTGATGTTGCGCCGCGCCGGGGAGATCGCGTGTGATGCGGTCGAAGCCGGACTTGATGCTGGAGGCCGTGGATGCGATTGCCGCCGCGGGGTTCAATGTCCAGCCCCTTCAGGTGAAATCGCGGCTCTGGAAGCGGCTCTTGGAGCAAGGCTCCTCGGGCGACGCTCATCCAATTTCGACCCTCATCGCTTCGTGCGTGAAGTTCGCCGAGGAGGCTGCGGCCAGCGGCGCGGTTCAGGAGGCCTCCGACGTACTGGACGCTGCCCAGGAGTTTTTGGTCGAGCCCAAGAAGCAGGCGCAGAAGGCATTGCACGCCGTGCGCACGGAGGCCGTGCGCATCCGTAATCCGTCCGACAAGGCCGCCCGGGAAAAGAAAGCCGCGGAGGCAGAAGCGGAACTGGAGGAGATCGACTCGGCGCTCGGCGCGCTGACCGACTGCGTCAAGGATCTCCAGCAGGCCCGGGACGAGCACAAGGCGTTCCAGGCGATGCAGGAGCGGCTCAAGGCTGCTCCCGACGACCCGGACGCCTGCCTGGCGGTCGGTCGTTGGTATTGCTTCTCCGCGGACGATTGGGACGAAGGTCTGAAGCTCTTGGCCAAGGGGAGCGATCAGGCCTTGAAGTCGCTGGCCGCCGAGGAACTGGCGTCGAAACCCTCCAAGGCCGAAGGGCGGGTCGCCCGAGGCGATGCGTGGTGGGATTTGGCGGAGAAGACCGCGGGCAGGCCCAAAGCCGCCATGCGGGCGCGTGCCGCTTATTGGTACCAGGAGGCCCTGCCGGACCTGGCGCCGGGCCTGGGGAAATCGAAGGTGGAAAAACGTCTTGCGCAAGCGGCCGAGGAGCCGCTGCTCCCTGAGGCTTCCATTCGCCGAGGTCACGGCCTCCCAAGAATCGTCTTTGGCAAGTGGTTCCCTTTGCTCACATCGCCGGACAAACTGATCGGATGGGACGCGATCAACGACCATATCCGTTATTCCAATGGCACCCTGGAAACGCACACCGGCGAAGACATCGGCTATCCAGTCATTGCCAAAGACGCAAGCATCCGCGCAAAGGCCAAGAAAACCTCGGGCCTGAACATGAATCTGTCTCTCCGAAAGTCTGACAAAGGTTCTTACTACGCCGCCTGGTTCAACGGCGGCCGTCAGTTTGGCATTGGAAAGCACGTCGATGGCAAGTGGGTTGACTTGAAAAACGGCGATTCCCCGAAAGCCTACGATGATTTCTTTGTTTTCGGGGTTTCCGCCGTTGGCGACACGCTGACGCTGTCTGTCAACGGCCAGCCGCTGCTCGAAACTCGCGATTCAAGCTACACGGAGGGCACCGCATCCGTTGGCGGATGTGGTTTATTCACCGACGTTGCGATGTTCATTCCCACCGAGGCATCGCTGGTGGCCGACAACCGCAAGCCGCCGACGAAGACTGCGGAACCAGGGAAAGCTCTTCATGCCGCTGGCGCTTCGCCGCTTCGCAACCGTCTGATTGTATTCCGGCCCGAGATGAGCATGAGGCTTTTTCCCGCCGGCACAAAGAGGGATGCCTTCCCCGTGCAGATGACGGTCGATCCGCGCGGACCGTTCTTCGGCCAACCGGTCTATTTCCAGCAGGTAACCGGAAAATGCGTCGTCTACGACATCCAATGGTCACCCGCCGTCGGGATAGTCCACTTCGTTGGCGCGGCCATGGAACGCATGACCCTGGAAATCCTCGATCCGCAGGGGACCGTGGTATCTCAGGCCGGACCTTTCGGCGGCGGAAACAATTGGGGCGAATTCGCCGTGACGGTGCCCCCAGCCGTGGGAAAGAAATTCCGCCTGCGTCTGACCGATAACGCCGGCGAATGGTACTTCATTGCCAAGCTGGACCTGGTGGAAGCCAAGAAAGCCAAGTAGTCGCTGCTGGGCGCGTAACCCTTTTCCCCAACAGCGGCTTCGCCGCCCGAATAGATTGATAGGGACCTCAGTCGTCCTTCTGGCAAGCGTTGCTGCCCTGAGCACAAGCTGGTAGGATGGGGGGCAATGGGGAACCCTCCTCGGAACCACTCATGGGGCGTGAGTAGGAACTTGCCTCGGAACCACTCGACGGGAGATGCTATGCCGATTACCATCCGATGTCCGAACCCGGACTGCGGACAGAAATACACGGTCCGGGAGGAAATTCTCGGCAGCCGCACGACCTGCAAGAAGTGCGGCACGGGCTTCACCGTGGAGATGAAGGCCGACGAGACGGGCGCGCCCAAGCCGCTGTCTTCCCCGGGGTCGGCGGCCGGCAAACGTAGTGGCCCCATCGAGGGCCAGGCGAAGATGGCGGTGCCGCCCGGGCTGGCCTCGCCCGCAGCGGAATCCCGATCCCCGGCCCCCGACCCCCGGCCCCCGGCTCCCGGCTTGGCCTTGCCCGCAGGCGCTTCCCCGCCGCAGAAGATCGGACCGTACACGGTTCGCCGAAAACTGGGCCAAGGCGGCATGGGCGAGGTCTGGCTGGCCCACGACCCCAGCCTGGACCGCGACGTGGCGATCAAGACGCTGCCGGCCCGCTTTGCCGCCAACGAAGATCGCCTGAAGCGGTTCCTCCGCGAGGCCCGCCTGGCGGCCAAGCTGCACCACACCAATGCGGTGACCGTCTACTCGGTCGGCCAGGAGGGCAGCCTGGTCTATATCGCCATGGAGTACGTGGACGGGCAGTCGCTGGACGACGCGGTGAGCGAAGGCCGGCCGATGCCCTGGCGCGAGGCCACCCGGGCGATCCGCGACGCGGCAACGGGCTTGGAGGCGGCCCACCAGTTGGGCTTGATCCACCGCGACATCAAGCCGGCCAACCTCATGCGGACCCGCAACGGCGTGACTAAGGTGGCCGACTTCGGCCTGGCCCGCTCGCAGTTCAGCGAGAGCCGGCTGACCCAGGACGGCTCGGTCTTCGGCACGCCGGCCTACATGTCGCCGGAGCAGTGGCAGGGCGGCAAGGTGGACGGCCGCAGCGACTTGTACTCGCTGGTCTGCGCTTATTACTGCCTGCTGACCGGCCAGGACCCCTTCGGCGACGCCGCGCCGGGGCGCTGGGCTATATGCACTGTCACCAGCCGGTGCCCGATCCGCGGCAGTTGTCGCCGCAGTTGCCCGACGCGGTTTGCCGGATTCTGGCCCGCGGGCTGAAAAAGAAGCCCGAGGAGCGGTATCAGAGCGCCGCGGAGTTGGCGGCCGACTTGGAGGCCCTGCTGGCGCTACCCGAGAAGTCGCTGACTTCCCGTGATTCCTGGGAGCGGTTGCAGACCTCGCCGATCGCGGCGGGCGGGGCGACGTTGCGCGTGCGTGTGCCCGCCGCCCTTGTCGCTGCAACGACGGCCGTCTGGCGGGGCGCCGGCGCTTTGGCCTCCGCCGCGGGGCGCGGGCGTGGATGGTGGAAATGGCTGGCCTTGCCGGGCTTCGCCGCCGCCGCCGGGGGGGTGCTCGCCGTGGTGCTCTCGATCCAAACCGGCAGCGGCACGGTGAAGATCGAGCTGAGCGACCTGGCGGCCCAGGTTACGGTGAAGGTCGACGGCGACGTGATCGACATCGCGGGCCTGAAGGAGCCGCTGCGGTTGAAGGCCGGCGGGCACGACCTGCTGGTCACTTCCGGCAACTACCAGTCGGTGAGCAAGTCGTTTTCGCTGCGGCAGGGTGAACACGAAGTCCTGCACGTGACGTTGGAGCCCAAGACAGTAGCAGGCACACTCCGTGTGCCGTCCGCCTCGGGCCACGCAGCAGGTACGCACCCTGTGCCGCAAAACAAGCAGCCCGGCCCATCGACGACGGAGCCCGCCGGCGCACCAACCACCCCTGGGAAAACATCCCCGAGCAATCTTGCCACGAACTCGAAGGAGATCAGCTTCGAGCTGGGCGGCGGGGTGAAGATGGAGATGGTGCTGATTCCGGCGGGCGAGTTCATGATGGGCGCGTCCAATTTGGGAATGGGCAACGAGAACCAAAAGCCTCGGCACCGGGTTCGGATTACCAGACCGTTCTACCTGGGCAAGTATCTGGTGACGAAGGAGCAATGGGTTGAAGTGATGGGCATTGACTCGCCCCGCTCGAAACATCCGGTGACGGGGCTCCGTTGGGACGACTGCCAGATGTTTCTTGACAAACTCAACGGAATGTCGAACCTCGGGGGAGGAAAGTTCCAGTTGCCGACCGAGGCGCAGTGGGAATATGCCTGCCGGGCGGGGAGCACGACCGAATATTGCTTCGGGGACGACGAGTCGCGGTTGGGCGAATATGCCTGGTATAACGAGAACTCGGGCGGCGCGACCCATCCGGTTGGGCAAAAAAAGCCGAACGCGTGGGGACTGTTCGACATGCACGGGAATGCATGGGAGTGGTGTCAGGATTGGTATGACGACGATTACTATGAGAACTCACCGACCGACGATCCGCGGGGACCCGCGACGGGAAAATACCGTGTTTTCAAGGGCGGTAGCTCCTACAATACAGTCGCTGCCTGTCGCTCGGCGGGTCGCATGTACCTCCCGCCGCGGCAACCGGGCTTCGACTGTGGCCTCCGCGTCTCCCGGGTTTCGGCGGAGGAACCCGAGGTCAAGCCCCGTAAGCCGCAGCCCACGCAGCCCGGCCCAGCGACACCGACCGCAAGTGCCGATTATCAATCCCCCGTGCGTCCTCCTGCCGTGGGCAGTCTTGTCGGCGCCGACGGCAAATGGAAACTCCCGCCCGGCGCTCCACCTCCCGCCGTCGCGCCGTTCGACGAAAAGAAGGCCAAGGAGCACCAGGACGCATGGGCGAAGCACCTCCGCGTGCCGGTCGGGCTCACCAACTCCATCGGCATGAAGTTCGCGCTCATCCCGCCGGGCGAGTTCATGATGGGCTCGCCCAAGGAACTGATCGAAGAGGAGACGAAGGCACATGCCACCGAGGGGGGTTGGTACATGAAAGCCCTTCTGGGCGAGGCGCCACAGCACCGAGTGCGGATCACCAAGCCGTTTTGCTTGGGGACCTGCCTGGTGACGCAGGGGGAGTACCAACAGGTCATGGGCGTCAACCCCAGCAAGTTCTCGGCCACGGGCGGGTGGAAAGAGAAGGTTGCCGGACAGGACACGAAGCGATTCCCGGTGGAGCAGGTGTCGTGGAACGATGCGGTGGAGTTCTGCCGGAAGCTGTCGGAGACGCCGCAGGAGAAGGCGGCGGGGCGAAGGTATCTTCTGCCCTCGGAAGCCCAATGGGAGTATGCTTGCCGTGCGGGGAGCACGGGTCGGTGGTCGTTCAGTCCCGCCGCCAGTGGTCGCACTGACAAGATGGAGGAGATTCGTGAAGAGAACATGCTTTCCGACTACGGTTGGTTCGGTGGCAACGCTGGCGGGATGACGCACCCGGTGGGCGGGAAGCGAGCCAACGCGTGGGGATTGTATGATATGCACGGCGAGGTGTGGGAGTGGTGCTCGGACCGGCACGGCAACTTTGACTATTATGCGGAGTCGCCTACGGACGATCCGACCGGTTCCCTCGAAGGCTCAAGCCGCATTTTCCGAGGCGGTGGTTGGTGCTTCGACGCGGGGAGTTCCCGGTCCGCGCGCCGCAGCGGCAACGGCCCCGACTACTGTTGGGACAACGTAGGCTTCCGAGCCTCTCTTGTTCTTGTTCCAGCGGAGGAGCCCGAGGTCAAGCCGGCTAGGCCGCAGCCCACGGAGCCCGGCCCATCGACGAGCGGGACGGAGCCCGCCGCGCCAGCGACCGCCGCGGGGAAAACGTCCCCAAGCGATCTTGGCACGAACGTGAAGGAGATGAGCGGTCTGGAACGGGCGATTGCGGAGCGCCGGCACGAGCCGAGCGACCTTCCCACGAGCTCGAAGGAGACCAGCGTCGAACTGGGCGGAGGCGTGAAGTTGGAGCTTGTCTTGATTCCTGCCGGCGAGTTCCTGATGGGCTCCCGTTCGGACAAGAACGCAAACAGCGACGAGAGACCGCAACACCGGGTACGCGTTACCAAGTCGTTCTACCTGGGGAAGTATCCCGTCACGCAGGAGCAGTGGGAAGCAGTAATGGGCAGCAACCCGAGCAAGTTCGAGGGGCCGAAGAACCCTGTGGACCACGTGAGCTGGGACGGCTGCCAGAAGTTTCTTGAGAAACTGAATGGGAAGTTCGGCGCGGGGACGGGGAGTTTCCAGTTACCCACCGAGGCGCAATGGGAGTATGCCTGCCGCGCGGGGAGCACGACCTCCTACTGGTTCGGCGACGACGTGAGCGTTCTTGACAAGTACGCCTGGGACAACAGTCGGGAACGTGGCACGCACCCCGTGGGCGAGAAAAGGCCGAACGCCTGGGGGTTATACGATATGCGCGGAAACGGGCGCGAGTGGTGCCAGGACCGGTACGGCAAGTTTTACTACAGTGCGTCCCCCGTAGACGACCCGAAGGGCCCCAATTTCGGAGTCTTTCGCGTGCTCCGGGGCGGCTTCTGGTTCCTCAACGCGGAGGATCTCCGGTCCGCCCGCCGCTTCATGGGCTCGCCTGACGCGCAGGAGTCCGGCGGTATCCGCGTTGCCAGGACTTGCAACTGAGCCCCTTTACTCCTTTACCGACTCCCGCCGGAGGCGGGATGTTTCGGAATGAGCGGAGCGAGGCCGACTGGAGGGAGAGCCTGCCGGGCAGATCAGACGACGGCCCATTCCCCGGCCAACAGATTGAGCGACGTATCGCGGTCCACCGGCATTTCCCGTAGCCAGCGGGTGAACTGGTGGACCATCAGCCCTGCCGCGATGCCGGCGGCGTAGATGGTGGCGCGGGCAGTACAGCGGCCAGGCTGGGCTTCGGATTGCCTGAAGAGCGTCGTGGGATAATGCTCCCGGCCGGCGTTGTCGGCCACGGCCAACACGCGGATCACTTCGCTCAGCATCCTGCCATCACACCAGAAGCGGCACTTTGAGCCTGCCGAGCGCCAGATGGCCGCGAGGGCGTCGATGGAGTCCACGCAGCAGAAAACGGCCTGGCCAATCTGCATCCGGTGCCGGTAGCGATCCTCCACGGCCTCAACCTGGATAGCCGGATCGAGTTGGTGGATTGCCGCCAGCGCGGCGAGAGCCTTGGTCATGCCCACGTCGCCTGCGCAGTAACCCTGGGTGGTGACGTTGGTGATGTCCACCTGATCGAAATCGACGAGCTGGGGTCGCGGTACGCCGATGGCCGCCAGCATCAGGGCCGCCTGCCGGCCGATACTCGTGGCCGCAGGCGGGGCACTGGTTTAGGCAGCCGGAGCAGAACGACTCCTCGCAGGCGGCGCACAACTGGCGACAGTCATCGCAAAGCTCGCTTCCGCACCGCTGGCAGCAGTAAGCGTCGTCCTGGGACATGCTGGTGCCGCAGTCCTCGCAGCTAATGCCGCTCCAGTGGTCCAGTTCCACGTAGGCGCTGGCCCGTGCGTAGGTGTGGAGCGCTTGCGATACCAACAGATAGAGAACGCCGTTTACTGTGCTCGGTCCTCCGGCCGCGATTGGTGGCATTGGCGAACTCCGCACGCGATAAACACTCCGGCGAAACCTGCCAGACTCGCCGAAACGTTTCCAAAGAGATGTTACGCGCCCGATGGCTTCAATAAGAATCTCGGCGCTACGTTTGAGTTTAGATGATGACTGGGTTATTGGCCGGCGAAGGCGTGGTCGATATCACCCCGCCTCTGGGCATCGAGATGGGCGGGTTCCATCGCCCGCCGGGCAAAGAGCGGCGGATCAAGTCGATCCGGCAGCCGGCTGCGGTCCGGGCCTTGGTTGTGCAGTTCGGCGAGACCCAGGTTGCCATCTGCTCGCTCGACGTGGCTGCGGTGGGCCAGGAAATGGCGGTCCGGGTACGGAACGAGGTCGCTCGGCAGACGGGAATCCCCGCCTCGAACGTCCGTGTCTGCGCCACGCACACGCACAGCATGCCCGGCTTTTGCTTTCTCCGTCAGTGGGGCGCGATCCCCAAAGAGTTCATGGCCGTGGTAGAGCAGCGGACGGTCGAGGCGGTCCGGCAGGCCAAGGACGATCTGGGAGCGGCCGAAGTCGCCCTGGGCAAGTGCCGCGTGACCGGCGGGAACCACAACCGCACCTCGAAAATCTGCAAGACCGACGAGCGGTTTACCCAGAACTCCACCGATGATGACCGTTGGCTCGATACGACGCTCCATGCCCTGTTGTTCCGTCGTGCCGGCAAGCGGACGCTCTTGTGGTATCACTTCTCCGCCCACGCGGTCTGCTTCGCCGACGAGGCGGCCGGGCCCGACTGGCCGGGCATGGTCGCCGACCTCGTCTGGAAAAACGAGAAGCTGGAGCCATCGTTCCTCCAGGGGCACTGCGGCGACGTAAATCCCGGCGACGGGAGCGATTGGCGGGGCGAGGCCCACCAGACCGTCCAAGCGATTTATCCTGCCCTGCGAAAGGCCATCGCCTCCGCCGCCCCGGTTCGGGTCGATCACCTGCGTACGCTTCGCGAGGAGTTTCCTGTGCCACTTAACATCGCCCTGCTGAAGAGCTGGCTTCAGCAGTATCAGAAGGGGCCGGAAAAATGCGTCAAGGGTCCTTGGGTCGATGCCGGCTTTGCCGCAGACTGGTTCCGGGCCAACGCCAAGCGGGACTTGAGCCGGACGCACCTGCCCAGCACGCTCAGCGCGGTGCAACTTGGCGAGGTGGCCCTGCTGTTTCATCCATCCGAGCTTTACAGCTTCTACGGCCTGGCGATCCGTCGCGACTCTCCCTCGCGCAACACCCTCGTGGTCGGTTATACCGATGGGATGGTCGGCTACCTCTGTGACCCGAAGGCGTACCAGGCTGGCGAGTACGCGGCGGTGACCGTGCTCAAGATTCTTGACTATCCGCCCTTCACCCCGACCACGGCCCGGAAAATGACCGCCGTAGCGATTACCATGCTGAAGACCGTGCTTATGCCAGACGCATGGCCAGGTAAACCTTCCGGACCGCCCGGATAACGTCCTTCACATCGTCCTCGTGGAACGTGGGGTCCATCATCACACCGGCATGGCGACCGAGGATGTCGATAGTCCGTGGGCAGCACTCGCGGCCGTAGCGGATCGCCTTGCCTTCGGGACTCTGGAAGGAAGGCCAGGCGGGGTGGACCGTAGCCTTCTTTTCGATCCGTCCGTCGGTGGGAAGGACCGCCGATCCGCCTGGCGGCGAGGCCGAGATTCCCTCGGCGTCCAGAGCGCTGATGAACTTATCGCGGCGCTCGCTCGTACCCAGGTCCAGGAAGACTCCGACGCCCAACTCGCCTCCGAGGTCCGGCGACTTTCGCAGTTTGAGGCCCGGAAGATCCGCGATTCCCTCGCGCACTTTTCGCGCGCTGCGGCGAACGGCCGTGCAGATGGTCTCCAGCTTCTTGAGCTGGCCGCAAAGGACCGCACCGGTGAACTCATTCATGCGAAAGTTGCACGCGGCGAAGGCAGCCAGCAGCCCACCGCCAAGGGCTTCGGTGTAGGGCGAACGGAGCATACCGACGTCGTGGAAACGGAAGGCCCGCTCGAAGAGCTTGGGATCGCTAGTGACCACGGCCCCGCCCTCGCCCGAGGTGATGGTCTTGCTCTGCTGGAAGCTGTAAATGCCGATATCGCCAATCGTACCGACGTATTTCCCCCTGTAGCGCCCGCCCACACACTGCGCAGTCCTCCAGCACGCGTAGCTTATGGGCTCGGGCGATTTCGAGGATAGGGTCCATGTCGCAGGGGCATCCCTGGAGGTGGACCGACATGATTACCTTGGTCCGCGGCGTGATCTTCGCCTTGATGTACTTGGGATCGATATCGAAGGACTCGTCGATCTCGGCAAACACCGGCAGCGCGCCCGAAAGGACGACGGCGTCATAGCAGGCGTACCAGGTCCAGGCGGGCAGGATTACTTCGTCGCCGGGCCCGACCCCCAGGGCGGCCATAGCGGTGAACAGCGCCGCGGTCCCGGAGGTCACGCCGAGGGCGTATTTCACACCAATATGGGCCGCGTACTGTTTCTCGAACTGGAGAACCTTCGATGCGCGTCCGGCCGACCAGCGGAAAGGATTCCTCGAATCTAAGACTTCGAGGAGTTCCCGCTTCTCGACTCCATCATAGAACTGGGGCCCGAAGTTCCGAACGGAAAGGCGGATCTTCCGCACCGGCGTGCCTCCGTCGAGAGCGAGTTTCTCGCTTTCGGCGGCGTTGCCCGGCGTCCCTCCCGCTCCCACGAGAATCGACGCAGCGCCGACGGCCCCCAGGAACTCACGGCGGGTGGTCACTGGCTCACTCATCAAACCCTCCTTTCGACACAGAAGCTGACAATGAGAGGTGGGTTTATCACCATTCCAGGTCTGCCCATGGCGAACAACCGGCCTAAACGGCGTAATCCTGAATCTGAATTGGCGACGTAGAGAAGTCAAGAGTGTTGCGAGCCTACCCGACCCCAAACGAATCTGACATTTCGACAGGTATGCTTTTGGCTGGAGATCGGCATGCAAAGCGGACCCACCTTGGTTTCGCTCAAACAGCTCGGGAGCTTGGGGTCTAGGCCACGTTGGTGGCCACGTCGTTCCGGGTACCACCACGCAGGAAAAGCGGAGGGGGTGCCGGAGCGTGTGGAGCCGCTTCGAGGGGGTGGTCCAGCGGGCGGAGGAGGCTTTTGCCATCGAGCTGGCCAATCTGGTCTCGTACCTCACCGACCGACGCTCGGGTCAGGCGGTCGACCGACTGCAAGACCACCTGATCCGCATCAACCGCCGCCCGGTCGCCGCCAACCAGGTCTTGCAGGAAGGAGACCGCGTAAGCTTTACCCCGACCAATGCTGCTATGAGAGCCATTCACGCTCGCCATCCAGCCAACTCGAATCCTCGCTCTCCCAGAGGAGATTATCGAGATTGGCCTGAGCCGACCCGCCCGCGCTCATCTGCGCGGCCAACGCCTGGCTCACGGCTTGCTCCTCGCCGCTGTCCAGGATCGCCAGCTCGGCCGGATCGACCGCGCCGCGGGCCAGGGCCGTAAACAGACCGTCGGCCAACTGCTGCGGCACTTGGGCAGCGCCCGCCGACGCGCTTGCACGCGACGCGACGCCAACCGAAGAAACCGGGCCCAGGGCCTCGACCGCAGCGGCCGCGCTGACCGGGGCCTCGGGGCCGGCAACCACGCTGACGGTCAACTGCGGCAGCGCACTGGCAGAGCCAGTGGCACCCTCGGCAGAGCCAGTGGCACCCTCGGCAGAGCCAGTGGCACCCTCGGCAGAGCCAGTGGCACCCTCGGCAGAGCCAGTGGCACCCTCGGCGGAGCCAGTGGCACCCTCGGCGGAGCCAGTGGCACCCTCGGCGACCTCACCCTCCGCCCGCCAAGGTCACCAGGGCGTCGATCTGCGGATGGTAGGCGTTGGCCGGGGCCGGCGAGAGCACGTAGGGCCCCTGTTGGCCGTCGACCTGGGTGTAGGTCGGGGCGCTGCCGTTGGGATCGACTGAGCCCACCAGATCGATGGTCGTCGTGCCCGCAGCCGTAAGGCCGATTTGGTGGAAGTCGATGGTCACCAGGCTGCCCGCCGCGGAGCTGGCAATGGGCGCCGTGCTCAAGATCGTCACGGCGATCTGGCCGGTGGCCTGGTCGATGGTCGATTGCAGCGTCCAGCCGCTGCCGGAGGCGGGCACGCTGCCCAAGTGAATGTCGCTGGAGGAGACGCTGAAGACCGCAGGATCGTAGGTCAAGGCCAGCGTGGCCTCCGTCATGCCGTCGTTGGCCGCCGGCAGCGGGTCGTCGATGCTCACCGGCACCGTCAGGCTGCCGTCAGCCCCCACCTGCAACGCCGACGGGAGGCTCACGGTCGGGTCGGGGCCGGTGGAGACAATGGTCCCCAGACCGGTCGGGTAGGGCGGCAGATACACGACCGTGTGCGCGTTGCTCCCGTAGCCGCCGTTGACGTAGTTGATCAGATCGTTGCCGTCGACCAAGCTCACATACCCTTCGGCCTGGATGTCGCCGATGATGGCCGGGTCGGCCAACTTGTAGGCGTTGAAGCCCGCCGTCACGTCGCCGAGCACATCCTCCATCAGCCCCACATCCGAACTGTCGAGGGTGCCGTCGCCGGTCGCATCGCCCAGGAAGGCGACCACGTGCACCGCCTGGCTGCCCAGCGCGTTCACGCCGGGGACCAGCGGGTTGCCAAGGAGGTCTTCCCCGCTGATCGAGTCCACGCTGAGCGTCAGCAGGTCCTTCGCCCTGTAGGCGTCGACGGCCGTGGCGGGCACGTTGGCCGTCAGACTGCCGAGGACGATCGGGCCGCCGCCGGGGCCCGCCAAGCCCGCCGCGTCATCGAAGACGATCGTGGCCACGCCCGTGGTATTATTCGCCGTGACCGTAAACGTCGCGCCGGTGCCGGCCAGGCCGGAGTTGATCACGCTGGTGGTGGCGGTGGTCGAGGCGATGTTCAGCAGCGTGGGGTTGTAGCTCAGGGTGAACGTGGCCTGCGTCACTCCGCCGGTATCGCTGAGCGAAATGGGGATGCCGGTGAGGACCGAGAAACTTCCGCCGCTGGTATTGAGCAGTTGTGGGGTCCCCGCGGGGAGAGTGAAGGTGAAGGCGGAGCTGAAAGGAAGGTGGCCGGCGGGCGGCGAGCCGCCGTAATTCGTATTGCTGAGGATCGTCCAGGTGCCGTCGTAGTCGGCGTACGCACCCGTCAAGCCGGAGATCAGCACCTGCTGGCCGTTGGACGCCTGGTCCTGCACTGCTGTGGTGACCGTCACGGTCCCGCCGTGGTCGACGAGGCTGTAAATCGGACCGCTGGAGTTGGGCAAGTTGACGGCGTTGCCGGGGCCGCGGGCAAACGCCGGCACGATCACGGCCAGGTCGGTCGGGGTGGCGTAGGCGCCGCCGTCGACCGTCTCGTTGGCGGTGAAGTCCGAGGGGCCGATGGTAATCGGTTCGCTGTACGGCCCATACACGGGCTGGCGGTAGCTAGCGCCAGATGACGCCGACGGGGCCGGACTGAAGCCCGTGGAATCCGGGCCGTCCAGGGCTTGCCCGTTGAGGGTCGTGAAGGCCGAGCTGCCGCTGGCGAAGTAGACGAGATAAGTGTCCGGAACCAGGATGGCCGACGTGGAGTCAGCCGACGAGACGCCGGCAATCGGCAGCCCGCTATTTTTCACCAAGGTCGTGGCCACGAAGGTCATCGTGTTGCCGGTGTCCACCGCCGTTCCGGCAGGCACGCCCTCGGCCGCGGGGGAAATGGGGGGCAGGCCGGCAACGTCGGTGTATTGGAAAGTCGAGCCGCTGACGCTGGTGATGATAAAGCTGCCGTTGTAGGGGGTGGCGGGGTCGGACTGCCCCGCGGGCACGTCGGTCGCGGGCTCGCTGGTGACGCCGGAGATGGTCACTGCGTCGCCGACCGTAAAGTGAATCGCTTGGGTGGTGATGACGGTCACCGTGGTGCCCGACTCCGTGATGCTGTCGGCCGAAATGGCCAGGTAGGCCGTGGTCGAGTCCAACACCAGGGAGCCGTGTACTTGGCCCTCCGTATACTCGCCGGTGAGGGTCACGCTGGGCAGCGACTGCGCGCCGTAGAGGTTGACGTCGGCCGGGTCGACGGGCTCGCTGAAGGCGGCCGTGAACCCCGTCGAGGTCATGCTCACGCCGGTGACGATCAGGGTCGTGTTGAAGTCGTTGGAGTAAGCCGGCGACGACACGGCGGGGTCGCTGGCCTTGAGGTAGTAGCCGCTGCCGGCAGCGCTGTAGCCCGTCCCAGGCTGGCTGATCGACAGGCCGCTGAAGGCGGCCACGCCGCTGTCTTGGTAGTCCGCCGTCAGCGTGCCGCCGGTGCTGCTGAGCAGACCGTTGCTGTCGCCCGTGTACGTGGCCGCCTTCTGCAAGGAGACCGTCACGCTGGAGTCGTCCCCGGTCACCGCGTTGCCGTACAAGTCTTCGACAGTCACCCCCGCGGTGAAGGTCTTCGCGCCGGCAACGTCGGCGGGGGGCTGGGTCGTGAAGACCAGTTGCGCGGCCGCCCCCGAACTGACGTTGAACGAGTTGGAGGTGGCGGTGAGGGCGTTGATGCCGCCCGGCAGCGCAGCGCTGGCCGTCAAGGTGCAACTGCCGGCCTGGTGGAGGTAGGCGCTGCTGAAGGTGGCCTGGCCGGTGAGGCTGCTGGTGGTTGCCGTGGGTATCGCTGCCGGCGCAGTCTTGCTGCTGCTGTTGTACATCGCGGTGCCGCCGGAGGCCGTCAGCGTCACCGAGTAGCTGACGGCCAGTCCGCTGCTGGGGTTGACGAGCACCGGGTTTCCATAGGCGTCTTCCACCGTGGCGGTCACCCCGATCGCCGTGCCCGCGGACGTGTTGGCGATCGCGCTGAGCACGACCTGCGAGGGCGACGCGTTGCTGACCGCGATCGAGTTGCTGGCGCCGGTGATCTTGTCCGCCGGGTTCGTCGCGTCCGTGGCCGTGATCGTCCAGGGGCCGCCGGCGACCGTCTCCAGGCTGGCCAGGGTGTAGGCATAGCCCGAGGTGAAGTTGAGGGTGCCGGGCAGCGTCAATACCTTGGGATCGGTGCTGCTGAGCGTGGGGCTGCCCGCGTAGCTGGCCACGATGCTGTTGCTGGAGTCCTCGGCCTCCACCAGCAGCAGGAAGTTGGCGCCGGCCGTGACGGGGCCCGCCGTGATGGCAGTGACCACGAAATGGCTGGCCGCCTGCGCGATCGCGCCGGTGGCGACGCTGGCCAGCGTCACGCTGTAGTTGCCGGAGGCCAGCCCGGTGACGCCGTCGATGACGGAGCCGGACGGGGTCAGCGTCTTGCCCGTGCCTACCGCCGGGGTGTTGAAGGTCTCGATGAAGTCGGGCGTGTCGCCGCCGACCAGGGAAGGACTGATGCTGATCTCGGGGCTCGCGCCGGCGGCCGACGTAGTGCCGTCGTAGGGCTTGGTCCAGGTGGCCGCCGTCACGGTGATCGGCAGGGGCAGGATCGCGCCGGCCGTGCTGGGTTGGAACGTCACGCTGTAGTTGGCCCCGCCGTTGCCGTCGCTGACCGAACCGCTCTGCTGGTTGACGCCCAACGGGTTGTTGAGCAGGCTGCTGCTCATGGCGTTGCGGCTGCTGAAGGACTCGCTGTAGTCCAGCGTATCGGTGCCGACCAGGCTGCCGCCGGTCACGGTGGGCACGGCTCCCGGCGCGGAGGTCCCGCCGTCGTAGACCTTGTCCCAGGCCGCCGCCGTGACCGTGATGGGCCTGGCGATGA
>CAWJKP010000003.1:0-1470063 GCA_963843465.1 Pirellulales bacterium | reverse complement strand
GGCCTGGCCGATGCTGTCGGTCACCGTGCCGCTCTGGCTGGCATAGTTGCCGCTGGGGTCGGAGAACGACCAGGCGTCGCCGACGTACGTCCCGGCGTTGGTGTGCACCGTGCCCGTGAGGGTGAAATCGCTGCCCGCCAAGGCATGGCCGAAGATGTCCGTGGCCGTGCCCGCCGCCGTGGTCTGCGGAGCGCCGCTGTAGACCAGGCCCGCAGTCGCCGTCACGCTGACATGGGCGCTGGCCTGGCCGATGCTGTCGGTCACCGTGCCGCTCTGGCTGGCATAGTTGCCGCTGGGGTCGGAGAACGACCAGGCGTCGCCGACGTACGTCCCGGCGTTGGTGTGCACCGTGCCCGTGAGGGTGAAATCGCTGCCCGCCAAGGCATGGCCGAAGACGTCCGTGGCCGTGCCCGCCGCCGTGGTCTGCGGCGCCGCTGTAGACGAGGCCCGCGATCGCCGAAACGCTGGCGTGGGCGTTGGCCTGGCCGATGCTGTCGGTCACCGTGCCGCTCTGGCTGGCATAGTTGCCGCTGGGGTCGGAGAACGACCAGGCGTCGGCGACGTACGTCCCGGCGTTGGTGTGCACCGTGCCCGTGAGCGTGAAATCGCTGCCCGGCAAGCTAGCGCCGGAGACGTCCGTGGCCGTGCCCGTCGCCGTGGTCTGCGGCGCGCCGCTGTAGACCAGGCCCGCGATCGCCGAAACGCTGGCGTGGGCGTTGGCCTGGCCGATGCTGTCGGTCACCGTGCCGCTCTGGCTGGCATAGTTGCCGCTGGGGTCGGAGAACGACCAGGCGTCGGCGACGTACGTCCCGGCGTTGGTGTGCACCGTGCCCGTGAGGGTGAAATCGCTGCCCGGCAACGTAGCGCCGGAGATGTCCGTGGCCGTGCCCGTCGCCGTGCTCTGCGCGCTGCCGTTGTAGACGAGGCCCGCAATCGCCGTCACGCTGGCGTGGGCGTTGGCCTGGCCGATGCTGTCGGTCACCGTGCCGCTCTGGCTGGCATAGTTGCCGCTGGGGTCGGAGAACGACCAGGCGTCGGCGACGTACGTCCCGGCGTTGGTGTGCACCGTGCCCGTGAGGGTGAAATCGCTGCCCGGCAACGTAGCGCCGGAGATGTTCGTGGCCGTGCCCGTCGCCGTGCTCTGCGCCTGCCGTTGTAGACGAGGCCCGCGGTCGCCGTCACGCTGGCGTGGGCGTTGGCCTGGCCGATGCTGTCGGTCACCGTGCCGCTCTGGCTGGCATAGTTGCCGCTGGGGTCGGAGAACGACCAGGCGTCGCCGACGTACGTCCCGGCGTTGGTGTGCACCGTGCCCGTGAGGGTGAAATCGCTGCTCGGCAAGCTAGCGCCGAAGACGTTCGTGGCCGTGCCCGCCGCCGTGGTCTGCGCCGCGCCGCTGTAGATCAGCCCGCCAATCGCCGTCACGCTGGCGTGGGCACTGGCCTGGCCGATGCTGTCGGTCACCGTGCCGCTCTGGCTGGCATAGTTGCCGCTGGGGTCGGAGAACGACCAGGCGTCGCCGACGTACGTCCCGGCGTTGGTGTGCACCGTGCCCGTGAGGGTGAAATCGCTGCTCGGCAAGCTAGCGCCGAAGACGTTCGTGGCCGTGCCCGCCGCCGTGGTCTGCGCCGCGCCGCTGTAGATCAGCCCGCCAATCGCCGTCACGCTGGCGTGGGCACTGGCCTGGCCGATGCTGTCGGTCACCGTGCCGCTCTGGCTGGCATAGTTGCCGCTGGGATCGGAGAACGACCAGGCGTCGGCGACGTACGTCCCGGCGTTGGTGTGCACCGTGCCCGTGAGGGTGAAATCGCTGCCCGGCAACGTAGCGCCGGAGATGTTCGTGGCCGAGCCCGTCGCCGTGGTCTGCGCCTGCCGTTGTAGACCAGGCCCGCGGTCGCCGTCACGCTGGCGTGGGCGTTGGCCTGGGCGATGCTGTCGGTCACCGTGCCGCTCTGGCTGGCATAGTTGCCGCTGGGGTCGGAGAACGACCAGGCGTCGGCGACGTACGTCCCGGCGTTGGTGTGTACCGTGCCCGTGAGGGTGAAATCGCTGCCCGGCAAGCCAGCGCCGGAGATGTTCGTGGCCGTGCCCGCCGCCGTGGTCTGCGGCGCGCCGCTGTAGATCAGGCCCGCGGTCGCCGTCACGCTGGCGTGGGCGTTGGCCTGGCCGATGCTGTCGGTCACCGTGCCGCTCTGGCTGGCATAGTTGCCGCTGGGGTCGGAGAACGACCAGGCGTCGCCGACGTACGTCCCGGCGTTGGTGTGCACCGTGCCCGTGAGCGTGAAATCGCTGCCCGGCAACGTAGCGCCGGAGATGTTCGTGGCCGTGCCCGTCGCCGTGGTCTGCGCGCTGCCGTTGTAGACCAGTCCCGCGGTCGCCGTCACGCTGGCGTGGGCGTTGGCCTGGCCGATGCTGTCGGTCACCGTGCCGCTCTGGCTGGCATAGTTGCCGCTGGGGTCGGAGAACGACCAGGCGTCGGCGACGTACGTCCCGGCGTTGGTGTGCACCGTGCCCGTGAGCGTGAAATCGCTGCCCGGCAAGCTAGCGCCGAAGACGTTCGTGGCCGTGCCCGCCGCCGTGGTCTGTGGCGTGCCGCTGTAGACCAGCCCCGCGATCGCCGCCACGCTGGCGTTTGCGTTGGCCTGATTGATAACCTGGGTCAGCGTCGGGTTGGGTGAGCTGGGGTTAAAGGTCCCAGTAGGCTCATAAATCGCCTCGATGGTATCTCCCAGGGTGGCATTCAATTGCGTGGCGCCCGGCGTCAAGGTCCAGGTGGCGGAAGTCGTCGTGGTGCCAACCTGGACGCCCATGCCGATCTCCCCGTAGTTGCCGCCGGGGCTTTCGTCCACGAACTCCACGTTCCCCGTGGGCGTTGCGGTGGACGTCACGATGGCCGTGAAAGTAGGCGCAATGCCGTACGTCGTCCCCAGAGGCGCCGAGGTGCTTATGGTGGTTGAGGTGTTCAAGAAACCAGCAGGGTAAATCGTGAAGGCCGCCGAGTCGCTGTTCGACGCGTAGTCCGTGGTGGCGGTGAACGAGGCGACTACCGTGTAAATACCGGCGGTGGTCGGCGGCGACACTGGGCCGCCGCTGGGAGGGCTGCCGTCGTAGTAGGTCAACGACAGCGACTCGCCTTCCAAGGTCGTGACCGGAGTGCCGCTGACGCCCTCCAACGTGGTCTGGGGCGTGGCGATCGTCCCGCCTTGCGTGCTGTTCTGGTCCGTCACGATCACCGTGGGCGTCGCCTGGCCGATGCTGTCGGTCACCGTGCCGCTCTGGCTGGCATAGTTGCCGCTGGGGTCGGAGAACGACCAGGCGTCGGCGACGTACGTCCCGGCGTTGGTGTGTACCGTGCCCGTGAGGGTGAAATCGCTGCCCGGCAAGCCAGCGCCGGAGACGTTCGTGGCCGTGCCCGTCGCCGTGGTCTGCGCGCTGCCGTTGTAGACCAGGCCCGCGGTCGCCGTCACGCTGGCGTGGGCGTTGGCCTGGCCGATGCTGTCGGTCACCGTGCCGCTCTGGCTGGCATAGTTGCCGCTGGGGTCGGAGAACGACCAGGCGTCGGCGACGTACGTCCCGGCGTTGGTGTGCACCGTGCCCGTGAGGGTGAAATCGCTGCCCGGCAACGTAGCGCCGGAGATGTTCGTGGCCGTGCCCGTCGCCGTGGTCTGCGCGCTGCCGTTGTAGACCAGGCCCGCGGTCGCCGTCACGCTGGCGTGGGCGTTGGCCTGGCCGATGCTGTCGGTCACCGTGCCGCTCTGGCTGGCATAGTTGCCGCTGGGGTCGGAGAACGACCAGGCGTCGGCGACGTACGTCCCGGCGTTGGTGTGCACCGTGCCCGTGAGGGTGAAATCGCTGCCCGGCAAGCTAGCGCCGGAGATGTCCGTGGCCGTGCCCGTCGCCGTGCTCTGCGCGCTGCCGTTGTAGACCAGGCCCGCGGTCGCCGTCACGCTGGCGTGGGCGTTGGCCTGGCCGATGCTGTCGGTCACCGTGCCGCTCTGGCTGGCATAGTTGCCGCTGGGGTCGGAGAACGACCAGGCGTCGGCAACGTACGTCCCGGCGTTGGTGTGCACCGTGCCCGTGAGGGTGAAATCGCTGCCCGGCAACGTAGCGCCGGAGATGTTCGTGGCCGTGCCCGTCGCCGTGCTCTGCGGTGCGCCGCTATAGATCAGGCCCGCGGTCGCCGTCACGCTGGCGTGGGCGTTGGCCTGGCCGATGCTGTCGGTCACCGTGCCGCTCTGGCTGGCATAGTTGCCGCTGGGGTCGGAGAACGACCAGGCGTCGCCGACGTACGTCCCGGCGTTGGTGTGCACCGTGCCCGTGAGGGTGAAATCGCTGCCCGGCAACGTAGCGCCGGAGACGTTCGTAGCCGTGCCCGTCGCCGTGGTCTGCGCGCTGCCGTTGTAGACGAGGCCCGCAATCGCCGTCACGCTGGCGTGGGCGTTGGCCTGGCCGATGCTGTCGGTCACCGTGCCGCTCTGGCTGGCATAGTTGCCGCTGGGGTCGGAGAACGACCAGGCGTCGGCAACGTACGTCCCGGCGTTGGTGTGCACCGTGCCCGTGAGGGTGAAATCGCTGCCCGGCAACGTAGCGCCGGAGATGTTCGTGGCCGTGCCCGTCGCCGTGCTCTGCGCCTGCCGTTGTAGACCAGGCCCGCGGTCGCCGTCACGCTGGCGTGGGCGTTGGCCTGGCCGATGCTGTCGGTCACCGTGCCGCTCTGGCTGGCATAGTTGCCGCTGGGGTCGGAGAACGACCAGGCGTCGGCGACGTACGTCCCGGCGTTGGTGTGCACCGTGCCCGTGAGGGTGAAATCGCTGCCCGGCAACGTAGCGCCGGAGATGTTCGTGGCCGTGCCCGTCGCCGTGGTCTGCGCGCTGCCGTTGTAGACGAGGCCCGCAGTCGCCGTCACGCTGGCATGGGCGTTGGCCTGGCCGATGCTGTCGGTCACCGTGCCGCTCTGGCTGGCATAGTTGCCGCTGGGGTCGGAGAACGACCAGGCGTCGGCGACGTACGTCCCGGCGTTGGTGTGCACCGTGCCCGTGAGGGTGAAATCGCTGCCCGGCAAGCTAGCGCCGGAGATGTTCGTGGCCGTGCCCGTCGCCGTGGTCTGCGCGCTGCCGTTGTAGACGAGGCCCGCGGTCGCCGTCACGCTGGCGTGGGCGTTGGCCTGGCCGATGCTGTCGGTCACCGTGCCGCTCTGGCTGGCATAGTTGCCGCTGGGGTCGGAGAACGACCAGGCGTCGCCGACGTACGTCCCGGCGTTGGTGTGCACCGTGCCCGTGAGGGTGAAATCGCTGCCCGGCAAGCGTAGCGCCGGAGATGTCCGTGGCCGTGCCCGTCGCCGTGGTCTGCACGCTGCCGTTGTAGACGAGTCCCGCAATCGCCGTCACGCTGGCATGGGCGTTGGCCTGGCCGATGCTGTCGGTCACCGTGCCGCTCTGGCTGGCATAGTTGCCGCTGGGGTCGGAGAACGACCAGGCGTCGCCGACGTACGTCCCGGCGTTGGTGTGCACCGTGCCCGTGAGGGTGAAATCGCTGCCCGGCAAGCTAGCGCCGGAGACGTTCGTGGCCGTGCCCGTCGCCGTGGTCTGCGCCTGCCGTTGTAGACGAGGCCCGCGGTCGCCGTCACGCTGGCGTGGGCGTTGGCCTGGCCGATGCTGTCGGTCACCGTGCCGCTCTGGCTGGCATAGTTGCCGCTGGGGTCGGAGAACGACCAGGCGTCGCCGACGTACGTCCCGGCGTTAGTGTGCACCGTGCCCGTGAGGGTGAAATCGCTGCCCGGCAACGTAGCGCCGGAGATGTTCGTGGCCGTGCCCGTCGCCGTGGTCTGCACGCTGCCGTTGTAGACGAGGCCCGCGGTCGCCGTCACGCTGGCATGGGCGTTGGCCTGGCCGATGCTGTCGGTCACCGTGCCGCTCTGGCTGGCATAGTTGCCGCTGGGGTCGGAGAACGACCAGGCGTCGGCGACGTACGTCCCGGCGTTGGTGTGTACCGTGCCCGTGAGCGTGAAATCGCTGCCCGGCAACGTAGCGCCGGAGATGTTCGTGGCCGTGCCCGCCGCCGTGGTCTGCGCCTGCCGTTGTAGACGAGGCCCGCGGTCGCCGTCACGCTGGCGTGGGCGTTGGCCTGGCCGATGCTGTCGGTCACCGTGCCGCTCTGGCTGGCATAGTTGCCGCTGGGGTCGGAGAACGACCAGGCGTCGCCGACGTACGTCCCGGCGTTAGTGTGCACCGTGCCCGTGAGGGTGAAATCGCTGCCCGGCAACGTAGCGCCGGAGATGTTCGTGGACGTGCCCGCCGCCGTGGTCTGCGCCGCGCCGCTGTAGACCAGCCCCGCAATCGCCGCCACGCTCGCGTTGGCGTTGGCCTGGTTGATAATCTGGCTCACCGTGTTGTCGGTGTTGGTGCTGTCGAGGAAGCCACTGCCAGCGACATAAACCGCCTCGATGGTATTCGCGGTGTCGAGGTTAAAGTTGTCGGAATTCAATTCCGTGGGGGTCGGCGTGAAGGTCCAGGTCGAGGTCGTCGAGGTGGTGCTGGAGGCGGCGGTTTCCGTATCGAGGGTGTCGCCGGTGATGCTCTCGTCGATGAACTCCACGCTCCCCGTGGGCGCTCCCCCCGAGCCGGAGGTGTTGGTCACGGTGGCCGTGAAGATGGGCGGGGCGCCGTAGGTGGCCGTAGGCTCGGAGCTGGATATGGTCGTCGAGGTGCTCGCCGAGGGAGCAGTGGAGTTGAAGGTGATCTGCCCGTCGACGCTATCGCTGGGGCTATTGGTAATCGTCGTGCCATCACCAATCGCGTACGGCACCAAGTCGCCGTCTTTGACGGTCGTGTTGGTACCAGGTAGGGAGGGGATCAGGTTCAGGGTGGTCGTCAAGTCGGTCGCGCCCCCTTGCACCGAGGCCGAGGACTCGGTGGTGAAATTGATTATCCACAGGCTGCCGCTGACGTTGTTGGGAATGTAAGTACAGGAGGCTCCGTCCTTCGCGGCGGTGTTAATATCGAGGCTAAGAGTGAAGTAGCCCAAGTTCTGGGAGGTGCCGTAAGGGTAGGGGCTGGGGTTGGGAAGGGGATTGACGCTGGGAGTAGTGTCGATGCCCGAATCGGCGGACGAAACGCCTTGCGACGTCAGCAGGGTGCCCTCGCTCACCGTAATGCTGCTAGGGTTGATATAGCTTTCGTCGAAAGCGATGAGTCGCATTTGCAGAATAGATGCCTGGCCCGCCGGCCTCGATGGGGACGAGATCCACCGGCACGGAATAACTTTGAGTCGTGTTGACAGGATTGATGGTGGTGACGGGAGGGGAGGTACTGGTGCCGGTGCCAATGCTCATCGTGGTGCTGGGCGTCGTGCTGGTGGCTTCCGCCGTTACCCTCGCCTTACCCAACGTGACGGACGCGTATGAATATGAGCCTCCCTGCATGCTGGCAAGGTCCGGAGTTAAAGAGGTCTGTGTACTGCTCACGGAGACCGTCACAGAGTTGCTGGTGGCGGTGACGTAGAGGAAAAGGAAGGCCAAGACGTTGCCATTGGGCGCGTTGCCGCCGTTGGTGGGGTCGGTGCCCGAGTAATCGTTGTTGCCCGTGTAATTGGGGGAGCCGGAGCCCGTCGCGCTATTAATAGCGGTGACAGTGATGATGCCGGTGCTGCCTCCAGACGCGCTGTGCGTCGTCCACGTGCTTGCGTTGGCCAACGGGCCCCAGACGACGACGGGAGTCGAGCCCGAGGTGGGAGGTTCGGTCGAGGCGCCGTTGCTGCTGCCGCTGACGTTCGCCGCGTTGAAAAACGTCTTGGAAAACGAGATTTGGACTAACGCCGCCCTCAAGCCCTGGAAGTTGTTCCCGTCGGACGACGGTCCCGTTTGATCGATGCGGATGGGGATCTCAACATAGTCGCCCGTATAGCCGTAGTAAGCGCCGGAAGCGGCGGCGGGGCCGAGACTGATGTAGGGGTCGGTGCCGCTCAAGAGGACGCGAGGCTCGAGGGGCTCGAAGAGATTGCGGCGCGACTCGATGCGTCGCCGGCGGAGGCGGCGTGCGGAGGAAAGCTTGGCTTGGAGCTTTCCGCGGTTTACCAGGCCTTGCCACCAGGAGAGGAACATGCGATAGCTCACTTGCGGGAAGATTTTTCGACAAAAACTCGATTACCGCAGGGCTGCCAACGAGCGGTCGGCGGTTGCGGCACACCTGGGGGCGTGCTCCACAAATCGGGGATACCGAAAGCGCAATCCGTCTAAAGTAGGTCTATGGACTAGGACGATGGAGCGGGCAGCTCACAGAATTTCACCAGGTGGTCGCCCCCTTACGTCGGTCTAGACCTCGGGTGCCCCCACAGTGTTGAGAATGACGGGCGAGGCTCCAAAAAGCAATGTATTTGTCGGATTTTCCCGAAAAATTTTGCTACTTTGCGTGAGTTACTCACTCTTCGCCTGCGGCAGTCCCCTCACAGGCGGCAGGATCGGCCGGCATTCGCATCCCAGAGGAGCGTTCGGCACATGGATTCCAGCGCGTCACGCGCCAGAAACTCGGGAACAGGCCCTAAGTCTTGCCCAGGGCGTATGGACCGGCGAATCATTATCTGTCGGATTGTCGCCTTTCGCTCCGCGAAAGCCGCGTTCTTTCGCGGAGCGAAAGGCGACACTTGTTTCTGCGTCGGTCCTAAGCTACTTCCGCCGATCGACCAGCGGGTCGAGCTGGAAGGCCTTCGCCAGATTGACCTCGGCCTCGTCGCTGTCGCCCAGGGCAAGGTTGGCCAACCCACTATGGTAGTAGACCTCGGCCGCCAAAGGGAGGATGGCCAGCGACCGGGCGTAGTCGGAAACGGCTCGGCGAGCATAGCCCAGCCCCATCCAGACCCGGCCGAGGTAGAAGCGGGCCTCGGCATCGTCCGGGTTCTCCCCGAGCACGCGGTCGAGGTCCTGCTTGGCCAGCGCGTACCGCCCGAGGCCCATGTGGGCCGCCGCACGAGCCCGAAAGGCGTCGACATCGCCGGGGTCGCGGCGGAGGGCCTCGCCGGCGTCGGCCAGTGCTTGGGCGTAGCGGCCCAGCTTGACCCTCGCCGTCGCCCGATACTGGTAGGCCTCGCCGTCGTCGGGCGCCAGCTCAATCACCCGCGTGGCGGCCCCCGCCGCCAAGGCATATCGCCGCTCGATGAAGTACTCGACCGCCAAGGTGAACAGGGCGGCGGGATCGCCAGACCCGAGAACCGCCAAGCGCTGCTGCCGGTGCCGCTGGACCTCCGCCGCCAGCCGCGCGGACCGGGCGGCCGGCACGCCGGGGTCGGCAACCTTCGCGTCGGAGAGCCAGCGGGCCGGGTCCTGCCGATAGAAGTCGCGCAGCAGGCCGTAAAGCTCCCCGTGCTGCCGCTGCATGGCGCCGGGCCGCTCGAAGAAACACTCCGTGGCCACGGCGAAAAACTCGCTGCGGCTGGTGGCGCCATAGTGGTCCAGCAGGGTCACTTCATCGCGCCGCGCCTGCCCCACCAACCGCAGGTATTCGGCCTCCGTTACGCGGTACCAGGTTTCCCGCCGCTGGCGGCCGACCAGGGGCGGCGTTCCCTCCATGTCCCCGTCCAGACCGTCCACGTAGTGGGCGAACTCGTGAAAAACGACGTTGCGGCCGTCGCTCCGATTGCGGCCGCCGGCCAGCACGTCCCGCCACGACAAGACGATGGGGCCGCGATGCCAGATCTCGCCGGAAACCGCGACGCCTTCCCGGACGACCCCCAGGCCGCTCTGGAACCAGGCGGGATGCTGGTAGGGGCCGCGGTAGAGGATGATTGATTGGGCCTCGTCGAAATAGTAGGGTTCCTCCAGCCCCAGCACGAGAACGGCGGCCTGAGCGGCCACGGTCACCTTCATCTCCTCGGTGACGTTGAGTCCCGCCCCCCCGACCCAGTTCTTCTCAGCGACGAGGACTTGCGTCACCTGGCAGAGAAGCGACCTGGTTTGACCGTCAAGGCGCTGGTAATGCCGGACGTTGCTTCTCAAATACTCCAGCCAGGCCCAGGGGATCGGCTCCGCCAGCAGCCGGTTTCGCCGTTGGTTCTTGAGCCAGGAAAAAATCATGTCCCCAAGACCTGCGCTAGGGCCCGTCTTCCGAGTCGCCCGCGGGCTCGTAGCGGAGCCATCCCTTCGACACGACCTTGGTCGTCCCGTACTTGGCCGCGTAGAGACGCCTCGCATAACGGTAGCTGAGGGCGACCAGCACGACCAAGAGCCCGACGAGAACGGCGGCGAACAGCAGAAGTCCCTGAGGAGTGGAGACGAACCGGGGCAGCAGGACGCAGGGCACGCCCAGGGCCAGCACCGGCCAGCGGGCCTTGCCTTGAACGGCCCGCCAAATCTCGCCGTCCGCCAGGGCGTAGGAGACCCTGACGCCGACGAAACGGTTGCGCGGCAGCAGGTGAGCGAACAGCCCGTATCCCAGGAAGACGGCGCCGTTGAAGCGTATGAAAAAAATCACCAAGGACATAACGGGTTCACCCTCTCGGCGCCCTGGAGAAACTTGGCTTGCCCGCCCCCGGAAATCGTCCTTTGCCGCCAGGACTCCTCCGTTCAATATACGCTTCAACGTCGATCCGTTGCAACATGACCTCCGGGAAGCCACCCTCCGAGCAGAGCGTGCTTGCCGTCCGTGGGCCTGGGATTGATGGGCACAAGCGGCTCGATTATCATGGTCCTTGGCGGGTGTTGACCTTGGTGCACTGCTGGTATTGCAGGCCGTCCCCGCCTTTCGGAGAGATCGCCGTGAAAATAGTTGTTCTCAATGGCAGCCCGAAAGGCATGACGAGCGTCACGATGCAGTACGTGCTCTTCCTGCGGAAGAAGCTCCCGCAACACGAGTTCACGATCCTCAACGTCTGCCAAGACGTGAGGAAGCTGGAAAGCGACGAGCAGGTCTTTCTTGAGACGATCAAGTCCGTTGCCGAGTCGGACGGGGTGCTATGGGCGTTTCCTCTGTATTACCTCTTGGTTCACGGCGGCTACAAGCGATTCATCGAGCTCGTATTCGCCAGGGGCGTGGGGACCGCTTTCGAGGGCAAGTACGCTGCGGTTCTCACAACCTCGATTCACTTCTTCGACCACACGGCCCACGAGTACCTGAACGGCATCTGCGACGATCTGGGCATGAAGTACGTGGGATCGTATTCGGCCGAGATGCAGGATCTCCTGCGTGAGCAGGAGCGGGACCGGCTTCTGCTTTTCGCCGACGACTTCCTGCACGCCATCGAGGAGCGGCGTTCCACCCCCAGACGATTTCGGCCTGTCGTGCCCGACGGCTTCAGCTACGAGCCCGGCAAGTCAATCAAGAAGGTCGCCACGCTGGGGAAGAACATCATCATCGTTACCGATGCCGAAGAGACGGCCGGCAATCTTGCCAAGATGACGGCCCGCTTGCAGAGTTGCTGGGAAGGCGAGGTATCCGTAATCAACTTGCAGCAGATCGAGATCCGAGTCGGATGCTCGGGGTGCTGCCAGTGCGGACTCGACAACGTGTGCGTCTACAAGGACGCTGACGACGTGCACGAGGTGTACGGCAAGCTGATGGCCGCCGACATCCTGATCCTGGCGGGATCGGTGCAGGACCGATACCTATCCTCCCGATGGAAGACGTTTTTCGACCGGGGTTTTTTCATGAACCACGTGCCGATGTTCGCCGGCAAGCAGATCGGCTGCCTTGTCTCGGGGCCGCTGATGCAACTGGCCAGTCTGCGGCAAATCCTCGAAGGGTACATGGAATGCCAGCAGGCGAACCTCGTCGGCATCGTGACCGACGAATGCGTCAGCTCCGAGGAACTCGACCGGCTCCTGGAGGGGCTTGCCGGTCGCTTGATCGACTTCGCGGCGACCGCCTACCTGCGCCCACCCACTTTTCTAAGCGTTGGTGGCAGGAAGCTGTTCCGGGACGAACTCTGGGCTAGTTTGAGGTTCGTGTTCCGACAAGATCATCGTTATTACAGGAAACATGGCTTCTACGACTTTCCGAAGAGGAGCCTGAAGACGAGGATCACGCACGGGCTCTACACGTTGCTGCTGCTGATCCCCGGCTTCCGCCGAGAATTCCGTAAGAGGATCAGGGAAGAGATGGTCAAGCCGTTGCGGAAGGTGGTCGAGAAGGCTTGATTTTGCCCAGCTCTCATGCAGTTGAGCCTATCACCTGATGTAATACCCGCTCACCCGCCACGTCTTGTCCTTCTCCAGCATCGGCGTCACCGTCTCGACCGCCGACTTCTTGTTCTCCAGCGAGGTCTTGAACTGGATGATGACGTACTCGCCATCGGGAGCCCCCGGTAGGCTCGTCCGATACTCCTTGGACTCGACTTCCCTGGACTTCAACTTGCCCAACGGCTTCCTGGCGGCGTTCAAGGACTTCACGAAGTCGTTCTTGCTGACGGCGTTCTTGAGGTACTCGGCTGCCGAATCCCAGCTTTCGGCGTACTTGCCGTCATCGACCAGGGCGAGCCAGGATTCGGCGGCGGAAAGGGCCTGCTTCTCGGCGTCGTCGTGCTTCTCGGCGGCGAGAGTGAGCAGCGGGAGGAGAAGGGCGAGGGTGAGGAGAAGTTTCATGGTTTACCGCATCCTGGTTCTGGAAAATAGGAGAAGCCAGTGTTGCCCCCGGCTGGGGAAAAAATCCAACTGGAAGAAGGCCCCCTAGTCGCCCTGATATGGTGTACTCGTCAAACGAATGGGTTGCAAAACCCGGCCTCAAATTCGTCGTCGTAAGTTTTTGGTAAATAACGACTTATAAGTACCGGAGGAGGGAGTTGAACCCTCACTGCCTTGCGGCAACTGGATTTTGAGTCCAGCGCGTCTGCCATTCCGCCACTCCGGCTTGCACTTCATTCACGTTACGCTGACGCCGCAACGGTTGACGTCCCTTTACCTTCCCATGCGGCTGAAAAAGCCGCTTCTGCAACTTCCACCCGGCACAGATATTGTGACATTTGTGGACTTCGATGGCAACCCGTCCGGCGAAGCGTCACCATCGGGTGGAGAAGGAAGAGCAGTCGGATTAAACACCGTGCCCCGGCGACTGCTGCTGAGCAGAAGTCAAACCCCCCACGGATCTTTCGGGCAAATGGTACGATCACTGCCCACGGGACGGTCTGGCCCCGGCCCTGCGGGCATGTTAGGCTGAACGCTAGGGCAGCTCTCAACCCAACGCCAGGACCTCCCGTGATGCGGCCGCTCCCGCTGGTCAAACGCCTCGTACCCGTAACACTCCTCTTCATCCTGGCCTGTCCCGGGGCGGGATTGCCGGCCGACGAGCCCTCGCCCTCGTCGCCAGAGTACATGCCCGAGCTGATCGGCCAATATGAGGCCGACCAGTCGAGCGTGACCAGGGCCTTCGAACTGCCGGCGTCCGCAGAGGGCCTCGATCGCCTCGAGCGCTTGCTGTCCGCCTGGCGGGCGAAACTCGGCGGCCTGGACTTCCGGAAGCTCGGCCCGGCGGGTCGGGTCGATTACTTGCTGCTGGCCAATGAGCTGGACCGCTCGTTGGCCCACGCGTCGCGGGATCGCCGCCGGCTGGCCGAGATGGAGCCGCTGCTGGCGTTTCGCCAGACGATCCTCACCCTGGAATCCGCACGGCGCCAGGGCGGACGGCTGGACCTTCGCGACGCGGCTACGAAAATCGAACAGCTCGGCCGCGACGTCAAGCAACTCCGCGAGCAGGTTGAAAAGGCTTATAAGGGCAGCCACGACGCCAAGTCCGTAGGGTCGGACAAGCAAGTAGGGTGGGACAAGCTCGCCGCCGCGATGCCGGCCCACCAACTCCACCGGTTGCCGGTGGGCCCGCGGCCGCTACAGCGGCCTTGTCCCACCCTACTGTCTCTGCCGAGCTGGCCTTGCGCACGGCCAGGACGGTCCAGCGCTTGTCGCGAACGCTCAAGGCCTGGTTCGGCTTCTACGACGGTTATCGGCCGCAGTTCGCCTGGTGGATGCGGAAGCCCTACGACGAGGCCCAGAAGCAACTGGAGGCCTACGCCAAGCTGCTGCGGGAGGAGATCGCCGGCCAGAAGGGCAAGGAAGACGACCCGCTGGTCGGCGAGCCCCTGGGGGCCGCGTCGCTGGCGGAGGAGATCCGTTTCGAGTGGCTGCCCTACTCGGCGGAGGAGTTGATCGCCATCGGCCAGCGGGAGCTGGAGTGGTGCGAGCAGCAGATGAAGGTCAACTCCCGGGCGATGGGCCTGGGCGAGGATTGGAAGGCGGCGTTGGCGCGGGTGAAGTCCGATTACGCCCCGCCCGGCCAACAGGACGAGCTGGTCGCGCGGATCGCCCGGGAAGCGACGGACTTCGTCCGCCGGCGGAACCTGGTCGACGTTCCGCCCCTTTGCCGGGAGAGCTGGCGGCTGGCGATGATCCCGCCCGGCGAATTGAAGACGCTGCCCTACGCCGCTTACGGGGGCCAGGAGATGATGGTGGCCTACGCCAACGGCGCCCTGGATCAGGACGAGAAGCTGATGGTGATGCGGGGCAACAATCGCCACTTCATGCGGCTGGTCACGCCCCATGAGCTGATCCCGGGCCACCACCTCCAAGGTTTTTACGGCCAGCGGTACAACACCCACCGCCGACTTTTCGGCACGCCCTTTTACATCGAAGGCTGGGCCCTCTACTGGGAGCTTCGACTGTTCGACCTGGGCTGGGCTCAGACCCCGGAGGACCGCATCGGGATGCTCTTCTGGCGGATGCACCGGGCCGCGCGGATCCTGGTCACGCTTCGCTATCAGCTTGGAAAGATGACTCCCGCCGAGATGATCGATTTTCTCGTCGATCGGGTAGGCCACGAGCGGCTGGGAGCCACCGGCGAGGTCCGCCGCTACCTCACCGCGCAGCCCCTCTACCAGGCCGGCTATCTCCTCGGCGGCCTGCAACTCTACAGCTTGCACAAGGAGCTGGTCGGCGGCGGAAAGATGTCAGAGGCCGAGTTCCACGGCGCCGTGCTCCGCGAGAACACAATGCCCATCGAATTGCTGCGGGCGTCGCTGCTCGGCCTGCCGCTGAGCCCGGGGAGCAAGCCTGCCTGGAAGTTCCAGGACGAGGCGATGCGGTAGTCTCCCTCTCCCTCCGGGAGAGGGTCGGGGTGAGGGGAGGCCGCGAAGGACAACCCAGCCAGAAACACGGCACTAATAGGACGAATGGGACTCATGGGACAAATGAGACCTATGGGTCCGATATTAGTCTCATAGGCCCCATGCGTCCCATTAGTCCTATACCTTGAGCGTAGTCGTCCTGGCCGCCAACTTCCTCGAAGAAGATAGCCCACAATGCTACGATTACTTGATGCACGCGGCTTCAAGATGCGAGGAGGACGCCGATGACCAGCAGGGACCTCTTGAAAGGAATTCTGCAAAGCCTTCCCGAAAACCGACTTGAGGAAGTGTTGGACTTCGCGCGATTCCTGAGTTTGCAGGAAGACCGTGAAGCCTGGCAGGAGTTCGGTCGAAGGCAGTTCTCCCACGCATTCGGCGAAGACGAGCCGGAGTACAGCCTTGACGACATCAAGCCGGAACTTGAATCATGAAACCGGCGGACGTGGTGCTGATTCAGCTTCCGCAGGTTGCTGACGTTCCGGGCGGCCGGAAGCTTGGGGTGGTATCGCCTTCGGAAAAGCGGCGACATGTCGCCGCACTCCAAAGGCTTCGCCCCCCATCGCCATCAAGAATTGGCCGGTCACCGGGGATCGTCGGCCGCGGCGCATCCACGCGAGCTTTCTTGGCCGGGAAAGGGCGTCACTCGATAGCCCGGGGCGCAGCCCTCGTTGTTACGCACAACTTTGGACCCCAGCGGGCTTGTCCCGATGGTGAACAAGATTGATTGGCTAAAAGAGGTAAACGTGAACCAGTCGACCCCCACGTGCTCGTCACGTGGGTGAAGAAGATTGCTGGCTTCAGAGGCGAGTTGCGTAGCCAGACAATCTGATTCACCATCCGGGCAAGCCGGATGGGGTCTGGGTTGTACCGGTTTTGTCATTTAGCCGCCAATCTTGTCCACCATCCACACAAGGTGGATGGGGTGCATCGTCGACTTGTGCGTAACAACGAGGACGCAGCCCTGGGGACGATGACGCCCGCGCGACTCCGTCGGCCCGACGGGCCAACCGTTCTTTTTATCACCGCCCAAGAAGGGACTGCGGCCAAGATTAGGGGAACGGTTGGCCCGTTGGGCCAGTGTAAACGGCCCGTTGGCGTCGTGAGTCCCAGAGCGTTGCCTTGGGCTGAAAGAAGATCCGCCCCTCCAGGGCGGGCCGCGGAGGCGTCCGTTTCGCGGCGGGATGCCGGTTACGGCTACTCGATCCTGCAGTTTGGCAACGCCTGCTGAAGTCTCTTCAGGCCCTGATCGGTGACCTTCGTGCCGTTGAGGTCCAAGATATCGAGATCCCTGAGTCGCATGATTTGCTCCAAGCTAGCGTCTGAAACGCTCGTGCATCTGAGAAACAACACCTGGAGCTTCGTAAGTCCTTTGAGATGCCGCAGGCCGGCGTCGCTGACCTGCGTACTATCGAGGCCCAAGTACTGGAGCTGCGTCGTTCCTTTCAGTTCTGCCAAGCCAGCATCGGTGACTTTCGTACCACCGAGGCCCAGCGCGTCAAGTATGGGCAGCCCCTTGATGTGCTTCAAACCGGCGCCCGTGACGTACGTGTCGCCGAGAAACAGCTCCATGAGGTGCGTCATTCCTCTCAGATGCTCCAGGCCGGCATCGGTGACGTGCGTACGGTAGAGCGACAACCTCTGTAGTTTCGTCAGTCCCCTGATGTACCCCAAGCCGGCGTCCGCGACGCCCGTATTATCGAGGTTCAACGCCCGAAGTTCCGTCAGTCTCACGAGGCGCGTCAAGCCGGCGTCCGTTATCTGGGTGTCGTCAAGGCTCAACTCCTGGAGCTTCGTCAGCCCCTTGACGTGCTCCAAGCCGGCATCCGTAACCTGCGTGTCGTCAAGGCTCAATGCCTTCAGTTCTGTGAGTCTCTCAAGACAACCCAAGCCGGCGTCCGTGACCTTCGCATGATCCAGGCCCAACATCTGAAGTTTCGTCAAACCGACGACATTCTGCAAGCCGGCGTCCGTGAGCGTCGGAGAGTGAAAACGAACCTCAACGACCGTTGCCACGAAATCATCTCCCAGCAGATTGCGCAGCCACGCTGGTCCCGGCGGGTCTGCACGCGGCCGGCTGCTGCGCACGCCGCCTAAGTAATCGTAATGGACCATCCCGCCCAGCTTCCTTATCTCCTCCACCGCCGCCTTCTGTTCGCGGGCCTTCTTCGCCCGGACGGCATACCAGCTCATGCCGAGGCTCGCCAGAAGCACCAGCAGCATCAGCGAACGCAGACTGTACTGGAAGCGGAAGCGGCGGCGGGGTTTGCGCGTCTGGCTCATGGCCGTAGTATAGCCGGGGGCGCCGCGGGGGTGAATAGCCGGGCGCATCGAGCCGATTAGGTGAATATGTGCGATGCCCAATCAGACCCTAAGGCGCGGCGGATTCAGCCCCGAAGGGGCGCAACTCGATAGCCCAGGGCGGAGCCCTGGGTCACGAAGCCCAACGGGCGTTGTAGCCCTGAAAGGGCGCAACAAGTTAGCCCCGAAGGGGCGTCCGCCGATAGAACGTGACAACGCCCTGGGGACTACTCGCCGTCATCGACGCCAAGCCAAACGGGGCGCAACCATCCAGCCCTGCGGCGAGCGGTTGTCACGCCCTTTCAGGGCTTCGACGGCCATGGGGACTTCCCGTCCCCAGGGCTGCGCCCTGGGCTATCGAGTCGCGCCCCTTCGGGGCTGAGACCAGGACGCCAGCCGTCCGTTTGAGGGCGGATTACGACGTTCCTCCGCAGCATGGTGGGTTCGCTGCGCTCGACCCACCCTGCTTTTTCGCGTTTTCGTGCTTTCGGGTTTTCGTGATTGCCTGGTTCCTACGCTACCAGATACTTCTCAATCGCCGCGGCAACCTGGCGGCCCTCGTTGATGGCGTGGACGACCAGCGACGCGCCGCGGACCGTGTCGCCGGCGGCGAAGACGCCGGGCTCGCTGGTCATCCCGTTGCGGACGGCGACGTTGCCGCGGTGGTTCACGTCCAGGCCCAACTGCTCGATCAGGCCCTCGTGGACCACGTGCAGAAAGCCCATCGCGATCAGCACCAGCTCGGCCTGGATCTCGAAGCCGGTGCCGGGCCGCTCGCGCATCTCCCAGCCCTTGTCGCCTTGCAGCCAGTCGACTTCGCAGCCGCAAAGCCGGCCGACGCCGCCGTCGGGGCCGGGCAGCAGGGCCTTGGTGAGGATGCTCCAGCGGCGCGTGCAGCCCTCTTCCTGGGAGCTGGAGGTCCGCATGATCTTGGGCCAGGAGGGCCAAGGGGTCTCGGGATTGCGGCGCAGCGGCGGCGGCATGGGAAGGATCTCGATCTGGGTGACCGAGGCGGCCCCTTGCCGGATCGAGGTGCCCACGCAGTCGCTGCCCGTGTCGCCGCCGCCGACGACCACCACGTGTCGGCCCTCGGCCGAGATCTTCGCGCCCAGCAGCGCGGCCGGGTCGTGGGCCAGGCGGCGGTTCTGCTGCGTGAGAAACTCCATGGCGAAGTGGACGCCCTTGAGGTCCGCGCCCGGGATGCCGAGCGGCCGGGGCTTGCCGGCGCCCATCGTGAGGCAGATGCCGTCGAACATCCGCCGCAGGTAGCGGCCGGAGATGTCGGCGCCGACGTGTACGCCCGGCTCGAACTTCACGCCCTCGGCGACCAACTGCTCCAGGCGGCGGTCCAACACGTGTTTTTCCAGCTTGAAGTCGGGAATGCCGTAGCGCAACAGGCCGCCTACGCGGTCGTCTTTCTCGAAGACCACCACCTCGTGGCCGGCGCGGGCGAGCTCTTGGGCCGCGGCCAGGCCGGCCGGACCCGAGCCGATCACGGCCACCCGCTTGCCGCTGCGGGCGGCCGGGCGGATGGGCTGCACCCAGCCTTCGCTAAAGGCCTTCTCCGCGATCTGGAACTCGATCTGCTTGATGGTCACCGGGTCGTCGTTGACGTTCAGCGTGCAGGCGGCCTCGCAGGGCGCCGGGCAGACCCGCCCCGTGATCTCGGGGAAGTTGTTGGTGGAGTGCAGGTTCTCGGCCGCCTCTTGCCAGCGGCCCCGGTAGACCAGGTCGTTGAACTCGGGAATGCGGTTCTTCACCGGGCAGCCGGCCGCGTGGCAGAAGGGGATGCCGCAGTCCATGCAGCGGGCGGCCTGCTCGTGGAGCGTCTTGGTCACCAACGGCACGTCGACCTCGTACCAGTCCTTGATCCGCTCCGAGACCGGACGATGTCCCGCTTCGACGCGACGATGCTCGAGAAAACCGGTGGGGTTTGTCATGACGGGGGTCGGGGGTCAGGGGTCGGGGATCAGGGATCGGGGGTTACGGGTCAGGAGTCGGGGATAAAGGGTTCGCAAGCGGCAGGGCGCCGTAACTCTCGTCACTGACCCCCGGCCGGCCCCCGGCCCCCGGCTCGGCAAAGACCTCTTCGGTGGCGGGGGTCTGTTCGGTTGCGGCGTGCTCCCGCTCCCGCAGCCGCTCCAGGGACTTGCGGTAGTCGATGGGCATCACCTTGACGAACTTGCCGGCCATCTCCTGCCAATTGTCGAGGATCCGCCGCGCCTGCAGGCTGCCGGTCCAGCGATGGTGCCGGGCGATCAGGTCGTGCAGGGTCCGCTCGTCTTCCTGCTGCCAGATCGACTCCAGGTCGACCATGTCCAGGTTGCAAAGCGTGTCGAACAACTGGCGCTCGTCCAACACGTAGGCGATGCCGCCGCTCATGCCGGCGGCGAAGTTTCGGCCCGTCCGCCCGAGGACCACCACCGTGCCGTTGGTCATGTATTCGCAGCCGTGGTCGCCCAGCCCTTCGACGACGGCCACGGCGCCGGAGTTTCGCACGGCGAAGCGTTCCCCGGCCAGGCCGTTGATGAAGGCCTCGCCGCTGGTAGCGCCGTAGAGCAGGGTGTTGCCGACGATCACGTTTTCCAGCGGGTCGAAGGGCGAGCCGGGGGGCGTGACCACGACGATGCGGCCGCCGGAAAGCCCCTTGCCCAGGTAGTCGTTCGACTCGCCGATCAGCCGCAGGGTCACGCCCGGGGCCAGAAACGCGCCGAAGCTTTGCCCGGCGGAGCCCTGGAAGGTGATCTCGATGGTACTGTCGGGCAGACCGGCCGAGCCGCGGCGTTTGACGATGCGGTTGCTCAGTATCGCGCCCACCGTGCGGTGGATGTTGCGGATCGGAAGATCGAGCTTCACCGGCTTGCCCGAGTCGATCGCATCCCCCACGCTTTCCAGGATCTTCCAATCCAGGTTCGACGCCCGGGCGTCGGTCTGTTTTCGCACGCAACGCAAGGCGCATCCGTCCTTGCCCTGCGGCCGGGCCAACAGTGGCGAGAGGTCCAGTCCCGCGGCCTTCCAGTGATCCACGGCCTTGACGAAGTTCAGGTGTTCCGAGCGGCCGATCATTTCGTCCATCGTGCGGAACCCGAGCCGGGCCATGATCTGCCGGGCCTCCTCGGTGACGAAGGTCAGGAAGCGGATCACGTAGTCGGCCTTGCCGTGGAAGCGGGCCCGCAGATCGGGCCGCTGCGTGGCGATGCCCACCGGGCAGGTGCCCAGGTGGCACTTCCGCATCAGCAGGCACCCCAGGGAGACCAGCGTCGAGGTGCCGAAGCCGAACCGCTCGGCGCCCAGCAGGGCGGCGATCACCACGTCGCGGCCGGTCTGCAGATGGCCGTCCACCTGGACGCGGATGCGGTCCCGCAGACCGTTGAGCACCAGCGTCTGCTGGGTCTCGGCCAGGCCGATCTCCCAGGGCGTGCCGGCGTGCTTGATCGACGACCAGGGGCTGGCGCCGGTGCCGCCGTCGTAGCCGCTGATGAGCACCTCGTCGGCGTTGCCCTTGGCCACGCCGGCGGCGACCGTGCCCACGCCCACCTCGGAGACCAGCTTCACCGAGACCTCGGCCTCGGGATTGGCGCACTTCAAGTCGTAGATCAACTGCGCCAGGTCCTCGATGGAATAGATGTCGTGGTGCGGCGGCGGCGAGATCAGCGACACTCCGGGCGTCGAGTGACGCAGCCGGGCGATCTCCTCGGTCACCTTGTTGCCCGGAAGCTGGCCGCCCTCGCCCGGCTTGGCCCCCTGGGCCATCTTGATTTGCAGGATGCGGGCGTTGGCCAGGTATTCGATGGTCACGCCGAAGCGGGCACTGGCCACCTGCTTGATGGCGCTGTTGAGCGAATCGCCGTTGGCCGCGGGCTGGTAGCGCGCCGGGTCCTCGCCGCCCTCGCCCGTGTTCGACATGGCCCCCAGCCGGTTCATGGCCAGGGCCAGCGTCTCGTGGGCCTCCTTGCTGATCGAGCCGTGCGACATGGCGCCGCTGTAGAACCGCCGCACGATCCGGCTCACCGGCTCGACCTCCTCCAGCGGCACCGGCTCACCCGGGACCAGCTCGAACAGGCCGCGGAGCGTACAGAGCTGGCGGCTCTGTTGGTTGTGGGCGTCGCGGTATTCGTCGTAGGCCTTCTGGTCGTCGTAGAGCACGGCGTGTTGCAGGCGGCTGATGGTCGTGGGGTTCCAGAGATGCCGTTGGCCGTCGAGACGGAAGTGGTACTCGCCGCCGTACTCGAGGTCCAGCGCCCCGGAGAGGCGGGGAGCGAAGGCCGCCTGGTGCCGGGCCAACGCCTCGCGGGCCAACGTGTCCAGCCCCACGCCGCCGATCCGCGACGCCGTGCCGCGGAAATACTGATCGATCACCTCGCGGGCCAGCCCCACGGCCTCGAACTGCTGCGCCGAGTGGTAGCTGCGGAGCGTGGAGATGCCCATCTTCGACATCGTCTTGAGGATGCCCTTTTTCACGGCCGTGATGTACTCGTCGAACAACACGTCCAGCTCGCTGTCTTGCGGCAGGTCGCCGTCCTCGCGGAGGCGGTGAACGGCCTCGAACGCCAGGTAGGGATTGATGGCGTTGGCCCCGTAGCCGCACAACAGGCAGAAGTGCATCACCTCGCGGGGCTCGCCGCTTTCCACGACGATCCCCGCCTCGCTCCTCAGCCGCCGGGCCAACAACCCGTGGTGCAGTGCGGCGGTGGCCAGCAGGCTGGGAATGGGGGCCTTGGACGCCGAAACGCCGCGGTCGCTGACGATCAACAGCGACGCGCCCTCGCGGATCGCCTTCTCCCCCGCCTCGACCAGCCGCTCCAGCGCCCGCCGCAGGGCATGGCCGGGACGCGGATCGTCGGCCTCGAACAAGGCCGGCAGCGTGGCCACCTTGAAGTCCTCGCGCTTCACCGCCCGCAGCCGGCAGACGTCCTCGTTGGTCAGGATCGGGTGGGGCAGCTTGAGCTGGCGGCAGTGTTCCGGCGACTCCGCCAGCAGGTTCCGCTGCTTGCCCGTGAAGGACATCAGCGACATCACCAGCCCTTCCCGCAGCGGGTCGATGGGCGGGTTGGTGACCTGGGCGAAGAGCTGCTTGAAATAGCAAAACAGCAGCTTCTGCCCTTCCGAGAGCACCGCCAGCGGCGTGTCGGTGCCCATCGAGCCCACCGGCTCCTGCCCGTTGGAGGCCATCGGCGCCAGGATCAGTTGCAGCTCCTCCCGCGTATAGCCGAAGGCCCGCAGCCGCTGGGCCAGCGACTCGTGATCGATCACCAACGGGCGCGAAGGCTGGAAAAGGCCCCGCAGCTCGATCAGGTTCTGCTCCAGCCAGCGGCGGTAGGGCTTCTGCCGCGCGATCTTGCCTTTGACCTCGTTGTCGACGACGATCCGCCCCTCCTGGGTATCGACGAGGAACATGCGGCCGGGCTGAAGCCGGCCTTTCTGCCGGATCCGCTCCGGCGGGAACTCGATTACGCCCGCCTCGCTCGCCAGCACCACCAAGCCGTCGGTGGTGACCGTGTAGCGGCAAGGCCGCAGGCCGTTGCGGTCCAAGGTGCCGCCCACCAGCCGGCCGTCGGTGAAGACCATCGCCGCCGGACCGTCCCAGGGCTCGATCATCGCCGCGTGGTACTCGTAGAAGGCCCGCTTGTCGATGGAGATATGGTACCGCGGCCCGAACGCCTCGGGGATCATCATCATCAGCGCATGAGGCGACGTGCGGCCGGCGCGGACCAGCAATTCCATCACGTTGTCGAAGCTGGCCGAGTCGCTCCCGCCCGGCTCGATGATGGGGAAGAGGTCGGAAAGGTCGCGGGCCAGGGCCGGGCAGGACATCGTCTTCTCGTAGCCCTGGATGCGGTTGATGTTGCCCCGCAGGGTGTTGATCTCGCCGTTGTGGGCGATCATGCGGAAGGGCTGCGCCAGCTTCCAGCTCGGGAAGGTGTTGGTGCTGTAGCGCTGATGCACGATGCACAAGGCGGTGAGGATCCGCGGATCGGCCAGGTCGGCGTAATATTGGAACAACTGCGGGGCCAGGAACATGCCCTTGTAGACGATCGTGCGGCAGGACATCGAGGGCACGTAGAACTGCTCGGCCGCCTCGCCCAGCTCTCTCCGCACGCGGTGCTCGATCCGCTTGCGGACCACAAACAGCCGCCGCTCCAGCGACTGGTCTTCCAACCCCTCGCCGCCGATGAAAAGCTGGCGGATCACCGGCTCCGACTCCCGCGCGATCGAGCCCAGGCAATCGTTCCGCCCGGGGACGTCGCGCCAGACCAGCGGCCGCAGCCCTCCGTGGCGGACGCCGTCCAAGACGATCGCTTCGCAGCGGGCGCGGACTTCGTCGTTGCGGGGCAGGAAGAGCATGGCCACGCCGTATCGCCGCGGGGTGGGCAGGGTGGCGCCCAGCCGCGAGGCCTCTTCGGCGAAGAACTCCAGCGGGATCTGCATCAGGATCCCGGCCCCGTCGCCGGTCGATTCGTCCGCCCCGGCGGCCCCGCGGTGCTGGAGATTCAACAACACCTGCTTGCCATGTTCGAGGATCGCATGTTCCCGCCGGCCGGAGATGTTCACAATCGCGCCGATCCCGCAGGCATCGTGTTCCCATGCCGGATCGTAAAGTCCTTGGGCTTTGGGGGCGCAGTGGGCCATGACTTCTTGCTAAAGGGGTGGGTAAAGGGTGGTGCGGTGTCGTGTTAGCCCCGGCGGCCACGCCGGCTTTCCGGATAGCCGGGCATGGATTCCCCGCCGAGACTGCTGCCGATCAGATCCATGTTAACATTAGATCCGCTAATGTCAAGGGACGGTCATAATAAAGGTTGCTTAGGGCCAGGGAAAACCCGCAGGCGGTCGCCCGTGGCACGGTCAACGGTCCGGGATTTCCACGGAGAACTAGCGACGAATATTGTACACGCTACGATCAAGCGCGCCCCAGCGCGACACCTTGGTATCTTGTGCGGTCGCGCTGGCTGGTGTAGGGTGTGCTTCAGTCCGCCTTCCGCTTTTGGAGTGCGGCGACTTGTCGCCGCTTTCCACCGCGAATGACAATGACCTCGCCACCCCTCAACCAGCCAATGCGGGAGGCGAAAGCGGCGACAAGTCGCCGCACTCCAAAGATTAGCAACCAAGGAGCCCGTCTCATGCCTCGATGGTTTACCCGGCTCAGCCTGACTGCCGTCGCTTGTCTCCTCGGACTGCCCGCACTGGCGGAGGACCCGCCGGCCGACCTGTACGTCTCTCCTCGCGGCAACGACCAATGGACCGGGCGGCTGGCCGATCCGAAGCCCGACGGCAGTGACGGCCCGCTGGCCACGCTGGCCCGGGCGCAGACGTTGGTGCGGGAGTTGAAGGCCAAGGCCGCCAAGCCGCGGCCGATGGTGGTCGAGCTTCGCGGCGGGACCTACTATCTTCCCCAGCCGATCGTCTTCGGTCCCGAGGATTCCGGCGATGCCTTCGGTCCCGTGATTTACCGCGCCTACGCCGGCGAGCGGCCGGTGCTCAGCGGCGGCCGGCCGATCACCGGCTGGAAAGTCGGCTCCGACGGGCGCTGGCAAGTGACCCTCGACGATGTGAAACAGGGCCGTTGGAACTTCGCACAACTTTTTGTCAACGATCAGCGGCGGTTCCGGCCGCGGCTGCCCGCGCATGGCTACTACCACGTCGACCGCCAACTCCCTCCTTCGCCGGAGGCCGCCGGACGCGGCTTCGACGGCCTGGGCTACTCCGGCGACGAGATCAAACCCGACTGGGCCAACCTGGGCGACGTCGAGCTGGTGGCCTTCCAGCAATGGTCGGCCGCGCGGATGCGGATCGCCAAGATCGATCCGCACGAGCACACGGTCCGCTTCACGGGTCACACGCTCTCGACCAGCGGCTGGGCGGCGATGGGCAAGGGCAACCGCTACCTGGTGGAGAACGTCAAGGAGGCCCTGAGCGAGCCGGGACAGTGGTACTTGGATCGGCCCAGCGGCACGCTGACCTACGTGCCCCGGCCGGGCGAGACGCCCGAGCGGACGGTGGTCGTCGCTCCGCGGCTCCAGCGGCTGGTGAGCTTCATCGGCAACGCCGGCAAGGAACCCAGCAAAGAGACGGTCGTGGCGCACATCACGCTTCGCGGCCTTACCCTGGCCCATAGCAACTGGGTCTTGCCGCCCGAGGGGCAGGTCTTCCCGCAGGCGGAGATCGGCCTGGACGCCGCCGTGGCGGCCACCGGCACGCGGAGCGTCGTGCTGGACGGCTGCGTGATCCGGCACACGGGCGGATATGCCGTCGCCTTCGGGCTCGGCTGCGCCTGCAACCGCGTGGAAAACTGCGAGCTGGTCGACCTGGGCGGCGGGGGCGTCAAGATCGGCGACGCAAGCTCCTGGGACCGCTCCCACCGCATCCCCACTGGGCCGGAAGACGTCGGCGGCATGACGGTCCGCAACTGCCTGATCGCGCACGGCGGCCGGCTGCACCCGGCGGCCGTGGGCGTCTGGATCGGCCATTCCAAGGACAACACCGTCCAGCACAACGAGATCGCCGACCTCTACTACACGGGCGTCTCCGTCGGCTGGACCTGGGGCTACGGTCCCAGTCCCGCCCTGAACAACCGCATCGAAGACAACGACATCCACACCATCGGCCAAGGCGTGCTCTCCGACATGGGTGGGGTCTATACCCTGGGTATCTCGCCGGGCACCGTCGTCCGCCACAACCGCATCCACGACGTGCAATCCTTCTCCTACGGCGGCTGGGGCCTCTATACCGACGAAGGCTCCAGCCGTCTCGTCATGGAGGACAACCTCGTCTACCGCACCAAGACCGGCGGCTTCCACCAGCACTACGGCAAGGAGAACCAGATCCGCAACAACATCTTCGCCCTGGCCGCCGAGCACCAGCTCCAGCGTTCCCGCATCGAGTCGCACACCTCCTTCTTCTTTCAGCACAACATCGTCTATTGGAAGACCGGCCCGCTGCTGGGCAGCAACTGGAGCGACAACCATTTCCAGATGGACTACAACACCTACTGGAACGCCGCCGGCCAGCCCGTGACCTTCCCCGGCGGACTCTCCTTGGACGGCTGGCAGAAGGCCCGCAAGCAGGACCTCCATTCGCAGGTCGCCGATCCCCGCTTCGAGGATCCCGAGCACGACGACTTCCGTCTGAAGTCCGACTCTCCCGCGATCAAACTGGGCTTTGTGCCCTTCGATCTGACCACTTTCGGCCGGACGGCGAAGCCGCTTCGGACGGCCGATCTCCCGCCCGTTCCCCGGGCCTTCGATTCCCCGTAAACAGACCGGTCGTCCCGCTTGCAAATGGATCTCCGTGACGAAGCGGGCGGTGAACGCCTCGGCTCCGAGGTAGATGCTCTCCTAGCGGGCGACTAGAAGCCGGTCCGCCTTATTTCGTCGGGAAATAGTACGTACTTATCGGGAATAATCAACCACATACCCCCCAAGAAATGGAGAAATATTTCCCACCAAAAAGTTGACGCGACGAAACGGCGGGGTATGATGGAAGCCCAATGAGCCGTAGGAACCGTGCAAAGAGAAGCGGCCAGTCATCGACGCTGATCGGTTTGGTCCAGCGCCCTCGATCTTTCTAGAGGTACCGCCATCAGAACTCCCTATCGTGGTTGCGCGTCTTTGCGGGTCGGCGGTTGGTTCGCGCCCGGCGACGGAGCAATGCCCACCGGCTCCGCGCAACGCGCGGACCCGAAATCGCATCTCCTTCGAACCGCTGGAGGCGAGGGTCATGCTGGCGCACTTGGCCGCGTACGCCTTGGTGGAAGGCCCCGCCGCGGGGAGCGATGCGGACGTGGTCACTATGGCCGGGACGTGGACGGCTGCGGCCAACGCCTCCTGGCTGCACACCAGTTCCGGCGGCACGGGCAACGGCCTGGCCACGTTCACCTTTGGCGCCAACCCCGGCGCCAGCCGCACCGGCACCTTGACTATCGCCGGCGAGACCCTCTCGGTCACCCAGGCCGGCAGCAGCTATGTAGCCGCTCGCCCTTTCACCACGCTCACCACGCTCGTCCCGGGGCAGGCGCCGCGGGGCGTGGCGGTGGACGCCTCGGGCAACGTCTACAACAGCAACTTCGACGCGATCAAGAAGTGGAACGCTTCCAGCGGCACGCTCAGCACCCTGGTCTCCTCGGGGCTGTTGTTCCCGTATGGCGTGGCGGTGGACGCCTCGGGCAACGTCTACATCGCCGACACCTTCGACAACGCGATCAAGGAGTGGAACGCTGCCAGCGGCACGCTCGGCACCCTCGTCTCCTCGGGGCTGAATTTGCCGTATGGCGTGGCGGTGGACGCCTCGGGCAACGTCTACATCGCCGACACCTGGAACAACGCGATCGAGGAGTGGAACGCTTCCAGCGGCACGCTCGGCACCCTCGTCTCCTCGGGGCTGAATACGCCGGGGGGCGTGGCGGTGGACGCCTCGGGCAACGTCTACATCGCCGACACCGAGGACAACGCGATCAAGGAGTGGAACGCTTCCAGCGGCACGCTCAGCACCCTCGTCTCCTCGGGGCTGAATGGGGCGGAGGGCGTTGCGGTGGACGCCTCGGGCAACGTCTACATCGCCGACACCGGGAACAACGCGATCGAAGAGTGGAACGCTTCCAGCGGCACGCTCAGCACCCTGGTCTCCTCGGGGCTGGATTTGCCGGAGGGCGTGGCGGTGGACGCCTCGGGCAACGTCTACATCGCCGACACCTTCGACAACGCGATCGAAGAGCTGCCGCGGGCATTCGTCCCCCAAACGGCCCTCAGCGAAGGGGCGGCGGCGGGCAGCGACGCCCTGGCGGCGGTGCTGCCCAGCAACGAATCGCTTGCCGGCGTCTTCGCTCCCACGAGCAACCAGCCCTGGCTGACCATCAGCGGCGTCTCGGCCGGCGCGGTCCAGTTCTTCTTTACCCAGAACAACACCGGCGCAGCCCGCACCGCCCAGATCAGCCTGCTCGGCCAGCAGATCACGGTGAGCCAGGCGGCGGCGGCGACGGCGACGATCAACGTGACGCCCTACAGCGTGACGTATGACGCGGCGGCGCACACGGCGACGGGGACAGCCAACGGCGCAAGCGGACCGTTGCCGGCCAGCGATCTGGTGCTCAGCGGCACGACGCACACCAGCGCGGGCACGTACACCGACACGTGGACCTTCACCGACCCGACGGGCAACTACGCCAGCGCCAGCGGCACGGTCACCGACACCATCGCCCAGGCCACGCTGACGCCGTCGATCACGGCCAACGGCAGGACCTACGACGGCGGCACCACGGTGACCCTGGCCACGCACAGCGTGGCCACGACCTTCGGCTCCGACGTGGTGAGCCTCGAGGTGGGCGCCAGCAGCTTCACCAGCGCCAGCGCGGGGACGGAGACGGTGACCGCCACGGGCCTGAGCCTGGGCGGGGCCGACGCGGCGAACTACACGCTTTCGGCCACCACGGCCAGCACCACGGCGGTGATCGCCCAGGCCACGCTGACGCCCGTGATCACGGCCGACGGCAGGACGTATAACGGCAGCACGCTTGTGACCCTGGCCAGCCAGACGGCCTCCACGCCCTTCATCCCGGACGTGGTGAACCTTGAGGTGGGCGCCAGCAGCTTCACCAGCAAGAGTGCGGGGACGGAGACGGTCACCGCCACGGGCCTGAGCCTGGGCGGGGCCGACGCGGCGAACTACACGCTTTCGGCCACCACGGCCAGCACCACGGCGGTGATCGCCCAGGCCACGCTGACGCCCGTGATCACGGCCGACGGCAGGACGTATAACGGCAGCACGCTTGTGACCCTGGCCAGCCAGACGGCCTCCACGCCCTTCATCCCGGACGTGGTGAACCTTGAGGTGGGCGCCAGCAGCTTCACCAGCAAGAGTGCGGGGACGGAGACGGTCACCGCCACGGGCCTGAGCCTTAATGGCACGAGATTAAGCTGTAAAGTGTTTGAGATCAGCCGCTTGCGGTTTGTGAACCTGTTCCGAGTCGGAGTCGCCTCAGGCCATCGTTTGTTGGAAAGCAACGACTTAGGTCAACTGATACGAGAACTGCGGCAAACTCCAACGCGAAGTCGCAAAACAAGTTACGGCTTAATCTCGTGCCATTAGGCCTGAGCCTGGGCGGGGCCGACGCGGCGAACTACACGCTTTCGAGCAGCACGGCCAGCACCACGGCGTTCATCGCGCAGGCCACGCTGACGCCCGTGATCACGGCCGACGGCAGGACGTATAACGGCAGCACGCTTGTGACCCTGGCCAGCCAGACGGCCTCCACGCCCTTCATCCCGGACGTGGTGAACCTTGAGGTGGGCGCCAGCAGCTTCACCAGCAAGAGTGCGGGGACGGAGACGGTCACCGCCACGGGCCTGAGCCTGGGCGGGGCCGACGCGGCGAACTACACGCTTTCGGCCACCACGGCCAGCACCACGGCGGTGATCGCCCAGGCCACGCTGACGCCCGTGATCACGGCCGACGGCAGGACGTATAACGGCAGCACGCTTGTGACCCTGGCCAGCCAGACGGCCTCCACGCCCTTCATCCCGGACGTGGTGAACCTTGAGGTGGGCGCCAGCAGCTTCACCAGCAAGAGTGCGGGGACGGAGACGGTCACCGCCACGGGCCTGAGCCTGGGCGGGGCCGACGCGGCGAACTACACGCTTTCGGCCACCACGGCCAGCACCACGGCGGTGATCGCCCAGGCCACGCTGACGCCCGTGATCACGGCCGACGGCAGGACGTATAACGGCAGCACGCTTGTGACCCTGGCCAGCCAGACGGCCTCCACGCCCTTCATCCCGGACGTGGTGAACCTTGAGGTGGGCGCCAGCAGCTTCACCAGCAAGAGTGCGGGGACGGAGACGGTCACCGCCACGGGCCTGAGCCTGAGCGGGGCCGACGCGGCGAACTACACGCTTTCGGCCACCACGGCCAGCACCACGGCGGTGATCGCCCAGGCCACGCTGACGCCCGTGATCACGGCCGACGGCAGGACGTATAACGGCAGCACGCTTGTGACCCTGGCCAGCCAGACGGCCTCCACGCCCTTCATCCCGGACGTGGTGAACCTTGAGGTGGGCGCCAGCAGCTTCACCAGCAAGAGTGCGGGGACGGAGACGGTCACCGCCACGGGCCTGAGCCTTAATGGCACGAGATTAAGCTGTAAAGTGTTTGAGATCAGCCGCTTGCGGTTTGTGAACCTGTTCCGAGTCGGAGTCGCCTCAGGCCATCGTTTGTTGGAAAGCAACGACTTAGGTCAACTGATACGAGAACTGCGGCAAACTCCAACGCGAAGTCGCAAAACAAGTTACGGCTTAATCTCGTGCCATTAGGCCTGAGCCTGGGCGGGGCCGACGCGGCGAACTACACGCTTTCGAGCAGCACGGCCAGCACCACGGCGTTCATCGCGCAGGCCACGCTGACGCCCGTGATCACGGCCGACGGCAGGACGTATAACGGCAGCACGCTTGTGACCCTGGCCAGCCAGACGGCCTCCACGCCCTTCATCCCGGACGTGGTGAACCTTGAGGTGGGCGCCAGCAGCTTCACCAGCAAGAGTGCGGGGACGGAGACGGTCACCGCCACGGGCCTGAGCCTGGGCGGGGCCGACGCGGCGAACTACACGCTTTCGGCCACCACGGCCAGCACCACGGCGGTGATCGCCCAGGCCACGCTGACGCCCGTGATCACGGCCGACGGCAGGACGTATAACGGCAGCACGCTTGTGACCCTGGCCAGCCAGACGGCCTCCACGCCCTTCATCCCGGACGTGGTGAACCTTGAGGTGGGCGCCAGCAGCTTCACCAGCAAGAGTGCGGGGACGGAGACGGTCACCGCCACGGGCCTGAGCCTGGGCGGGGCCGACGCGGCGAACTACACGCTTTCGGCCACCACGGCCAGCACCACGGCGGTGATCGCCCAGGCCACGCTGACGCCCGTGATCACGGCCGACGGCAGGACGTATAACGGCAGCACGCTTGTGACCCTGGCCAGCCAGACGGCCTCCACGCCCTTCATCCCGGACGTGGTGAACCTTGAGGTGGGCGCCAGCAGCTTCACCAGCAAGAGTGCGGGGACGGAGACGGTCACCGCCACGGGCCTGAGCCTGAGCGGGGCCGACGCGGCGAACTACACGCTTTCGGCCACCACGGCCAGCACCACGGCGGTGATCGCCCAGGCCACGCTGACGCCCGTGATCACGGCCGACGGCAGGACGTATAACGGCAGCACGCTTGTGACCCTGGCCAGCCAGACGGCCTCCACGCCCTTCATCCCGGACGTGGTGAACCTTGAGGTGGGCGCCAGCAGCTTCACCAGCAAGAGTGCGGGGACGGAGACGGTCACCGCCACGGGCCTGAGCCTGGGCGGGGCCGACGCGGCGAACTACACGCTTTCGGCCACCACGGCCAGCACCACGGCGGTGATCGCCCAGGCCACGCTGACGCCCGTGATCACGGCCGACGGCAGGACGTATAACGGCAGCACGCTTGTGACCCTGGCCAGCCAGACGGCCTCCACGCCCTTCATCCCGGACGTGGTGAACCTTGAGGTGGGCGCCAGCAGCTTCACCAGCAAGAGTGCGGGGACGGAGACGGTCACCGCCACGGGCCTGAGCCTGGGCGGGGCCGACGCGGCGAACTACACGCTTTCGGCCACCACGGCCAGCACCACGGCGGTGATCGCCCAGGCCACGCTGACGCCCGTGATCACGGCCGACGGCAGGACGTATAACGGCAGCACGCTTGTGACCCTGGCCAGCCAGACGGCCTCCACGCCCTTCATCCCGGACGTGGTGAACCTTGAGGTGGGCGCCAGCAGCTTCACCAGCAAGAGTGCGGGGACGGAGACGGTCACCGCCACGGGCCTGAGCCTGGGCGGGGCCGACGCGGCGAACTACACGCTTTCGGCCACCACGGCCAGCACCACGGCGGTGATCGCCCAGGCCACGCTGACGCCCGTGATCACGGCCGACGGCAGGACGTATAACGGCAGCACGCTTGTGACCCTGGCCAGCCAGACGGCCTCCACGCCCTTCATCCCGGACGTGGTGAACCTTGAGGTGGGCGCCAGCAGCTTCACCAGCAAGAGTGCGGGGACGGAGACGGTCACCGCCACGGGCCTGAGCCTGAGCGGGGCCGACGCGGCGAACTACACGCTTTCGGCCACCACGGCCAGCACCACGGCGGTGATCGCCCAGGCCACGCTGACGCCCGTGATCACGGCCGACGGCAGGACGTATAACGGCAGCACGCTTGTGACCCTGGCCAGCCAGACGGCCTCCACGCCCTTCATCCCGGACGTGGTGAACCTTGAGGTGGGCGCCAGCAGCTTCACCAGCAAGAGTGCGGGGACGGAGACGGTCACCGCCACGGGCCTGAGCCTTAATGGCACGAGATTAAGCTGTAAAGTGTTTGAGATCAGCCGCTTGCGGTTTGTGAACCTGTTCCGAGTCGGAGTCGCCTCAGGCCATCGTTTGTTGGAAAGCAACGACTTAGGTCAACTGATACGAGAACTGCGGCAAACTCCAACGCGAAGTCGCAAAACAAGTTACGGCTTAATCTCGTGCCATTAGGCCTGAGCCTGGGCGGGGCCGACGCGGCGAACTACACGCTTTCGAGCAGCACGGCCAGCACCACGGCGTTCATCGCGCAGGCCACGCTGACGCCCGTGATCACGGCCGACGGCAGGACGTATAACGGCAGCACGCTTGTGACCCTGGCCAGCCAGACGGCCTCCACGCCCTTCATCCCGGACGTGGTGAACCTTGAGGTGGGCGCCAGCAGCTTCACCAGCAAGAGTGCGGGGACGGAGACGGTCACCGCCACGGGCCTGAGCCTGGGCGGGGCCGACGCGGCGAACTACACGCTTTCGGCCACCACGGCCAGCACCACGGCGGTGATCGCCCAGGCCACGCTGACGCCCGTGATCACGGCCGACGGCAGGACGTATAACGGCAGCACGCTTGTGACCCTGGCCAGCCAGACGGCCTCCACGCCCTTCATCCCGGACGTGGTGAACCTTGAGGTGGTGCGCAGCAGCTTCACCAGCAAGAGTGCGGGGACGGAGACGGTCACCGCCACGGGCCTGAGCCTGGGCGGGGCCGACGCGGCGAACTACACGCTTTCGGCCACCACGGCCAGCACCACGGCGGTGATCGCCCAGGCCACGCTGACGCCCGTGATCACGGCCGACGGCAGGACGTATAACGGCAGCACGCTTGTGACCCTGGCCAGCCAGACGGCCTCCACGCCCTTCATCCCGGACGTGGTGAACCTTGAGGTGGGCGCCAGCAGCTTCACCAGCAAGAGTGCGGGGACGGAGACGGTCACCGCCACGGGCCTGAGCCTGGGCGGGGCCGACGCGGCGAACTACACGCTTTCGGCCACCACGGCCAGCACCACGGCGGTGATCGCCCAGGCCACGCTGACGCCCGTGATCACGGCCGACGGCAGGACGTATAACGGCAGCACGCTTGTGACCCTGGCCAGCCAGACGGCCTCCACGCCCTTCATCCCGGACGTGGTGAACCTTGAGGTGGGCGCCAGCAGCTTCACCAGCAAGAGTGCGGGGACGGAGACGGTCACCGCCACGGGCCTGAGCCTGGGCGGGGCCGACGCGGCGAACTACACGCTTTCGGCCACCACGGCCAGCACCACGGCGGTGATCGCCCAGGCCACGCTGACGCCCGTGATCACGGCCGACGGCAGGACGTATAACGGCAGCACGCTTGTGACGCTGGCCAGCCAGACGGCCTCCACGCCCTTCATCCCGGACGTGGTGAACCTTGAGGTGGCGCCAGCAGCTTCACCAGCAAGAGTGCGGGGACGGAGACGGTCACCGCCACGGGCCTGAGCCTGAGCGGGGCCGACGCGGCGAACTACACGCTTTCGGCCACCACGGCCAGCACCACGGCGGTGATCGCCCAGGCCACGCTGACGCCCGTGATCACGGCCGACGGCAGGACGTATAACGGCAGCACGCTTGTGACGCTGGCCAGCCAGACGGCCTCCACGCCCTTCATCCCGGACGTGGTGAACCTTGAGGTGGGCGCCAGCAGCTTCACCAGCAAGAGTGCGGGGACGGAGACGGTCACCGCCACGGGCCTGAGCCTGGGCGGGGCCGACGCGGCGAACTACACGCTTTCGGCCACCACGGCCAGCACCACGGCGGTGATCGCCCAGGCCACGCTGACGCCCGTGATCACGGCCGACGGCAGGACGTATAACGGCAGCACGCTTGTGACCCTGGCCAGCCAGACGGCCTCCACGCCCTTCATCCCGGACGTGGTGAACCTTGAGGTGGGCGCCAGCAGCTTCACCAGCAAGAGTGCGGGGACGGAGACGGTCACCGCCACGGGCCTGAGCCTGGGCGGGGCCGACGCGGCGAACTACACGCTTTCGGCCACCACGGCCAGCACCACGGCGGTGATCGCCCAGGCCACGCTGACGCCCGTGATCACGGCCGACGGCAGGACGTATAACGGCAGCACGCTTGTGACCCTGGCCAGCCAGACGGCCTCCACGCCCTTCATCCCGGACGTGGTGAACCTTGAGGTGGGCGCCAGCAGCTTCACCAGCAAGAGTGCGGGGACGGAGACGGTCACCGCCACGGGCCTGAGCCTGGGCGGGGCCGACGCGGCGAACTACACGCTTTCGGCCACCACGGCCAGCACCACGGCGGTGATCGCCCAGGCCACGCTGACGCCCGTGATCACGGCCGACGGCAGGACGTATAACGGCAGCACGCTTGTGACCCTGGCCAGCCAGACGGCCTCCACGCCCTTCATCCCGGACGTGGTGAACCTTGAGGTGGGCGCCAGCAGCTTCACCAGCAAGAGTGCGGGGACGGAGACGGTCACCGCCACGGGCCTGAGCCTGGGCGGGGCCGACGCGGCGAACTACACGCTTTCGGCCACCACGGCCAGCACCACGGCGGTGATCGCCCAGGCCACGCTGACGCCCGTGATCACCGCCTACGGCAAGACCTACGACGGCGGCACCACGGTCACGCTGGCCAGCCAGACGGTGACGGGGACAACGTATGACTCGGACCAGGTCAGACTGGAGGTGGGCGCCAGCAGCTTCACCAGCAAGAACGCGGGAACGGAGACGGTGACGGCCACGGGCCTGAGCGTGGGCGGCGCCGACGCGGCGAACTACACGCTTTCCATCGCCACGGCCAGCACCACGGCGAGCATCTATCAGGCTACGCCCACGGTGAACGTGACGGACAATGGCGGGCCGCAAAATGGGAACTCTTATCCCGCCACGGCCGTGGTGAACGGGGTGGGGACGGACGGCATCATCGCCAGCACCAGCCCCAGCAAAAACAGTTCGCTGCTTTCGTTCACGTACTACGATGTGACGACCGGGAGCTCGCTGGGGAGCCTCGCGCCGAGCCTCGCGGGCAGCTACACCGTGACGGCGACCTACACCCCGTCGGCGAGCGTTCCTGGCAGCGAAGATTACATGACGGCCAGCGGCACAGCGACCTTCAACATCCTCGTGGGGGTGGTCAATACGACCACGTCGGTGACCTCATCCGACCGCTCGGTGGTCTACGGCAAGACGGTCACCTTTACGGCGGTGGTGACGGCGAAGTCGGGAACGCCTACGGGGAGCGTGGATTTCACGGACGCGAGCACCGGCACCGACTTTGGCGACGGCACGTTGGTGAGCAGCAGCGGGACGAAGTCGACCTGGACCTTCACGACCACGGCTGGTGCCTGGGTGACTAACGAGAATGGCACGTCGGTCAAGACCTTCAATGTCACCGGCGGCGATACCATCACCGCCACCTATGTGGCCGGCCAGGGGTTCAGCGGCAGCAGCAGCACGGTGACCCAGGCGGTGACGAAGGCGACGCTGACGATCACGGCGGCGAGAATGACCAAGGTCTACGACGGGACGACCACCGCGACGGGCGCGACGCCGACGGTGGCTGGCCTGGTGGGCAGCGACTCGGTGACGGGCCTGAGCGAGTCGTTCAACAACAAGAACGTGGGCGGCAAGACGCTGAGCGTGAATCCGACGGGCTACACGGTCAACGACGGCAACGGTGGAAATAACTACAGGGAGACGCTTGTCAGCACGTCCGGCACGATCACGGCCCTTCCGATCACGGTGACGGCGGCCACCTGGACCAAGGTTTACGACGGGACGACCAGCGCCTCGGGGGCGACGCCGACGATCACGCTCCCGGGTTACGCCACGGCGAACACCTACGGCGTGGTCGGCACGGACACGCCGGACTTCACCGAGACCTACAGCACCAGCGGCGTGGGGACGGGATTGACGCTGACGCCGAAGGGCTCGGTGATCGACGGCAACGGCGGCCACAACTACGTGGTGACGTTCGGGAAGAACACCACGGGGGCGATCGCCACGATGCCCGGCGTGATCGACAGCACGAGCCCGGGTTTCTCGATGACGGGAACGTGGAAATCCTGGACCACCCAGGGCAACTGGACCTACCCGGGTTACCTGGGCAACGACCTGGAGGCGCCTTACCAAGTCTCGACCTCGCCCACGGCCCCGGCCACGGGATCTGCCACGTGGACCTACACCAACCCCAGTGCGGCGGCAAACTTCTACACGGTCTACGTCACGTGGCCGGCCTGCAGCAATCGGGCGACCAACGTTCCGTACACGGTCAGCGTCTACAACAGTAGCGGTATCCTGCAGGGGACCACCACCCCGTTCACCGTTAACCAGCAGATCCCGCTTACGACTAATGGCCAGGCCAACGGCCCGCTCAACCCCAAGCAGACATACGCCGTCCAGGTCCCGGACAGCAATCCGACCGGGACAGGAGCCTGGACCTGGCTACAGCTTGGTGGGAGCGGGGCGTACAGCATTCCCGCGGGCGGCTGGCTGGTGGTGGGGGTCTCCAACGCCGGCACGGGCAAGGCGACTGCCCGCGCCAATCAAGTGGAAGCCGACGCGGTGATGATCTTGGACCCACCGGCAGCCGGCGCGGCCAAGAGCACGAGCGTTCAGTTCGCGGCGAGCGGTAAGGGCGGCGCGGCTGCCCTTGCCCAGGCGGCGGATGCGGTGTTCGCCGCGCCGGTCCAAACGCAGAGTGGAACAACGACGGGCAAAACTGCCGGGGCCGAGTCGGACGCGTGGTGGCTGTTGTATGGAGAGGAGTAGACGTCCCACGGGCCCTCTACTGCACGCGGCCGGAAATGCGCCGCTCCGCTAGCGCTTGCTGGTCGTGAGGGCCGTTTCGGGAGCGGGTCGTTTCATCCGCTCCTGGTAGTCGGGCCAGAGCGGGCAGTTGAGGTCGATCCAGCACTTGACGCGGTGCATCTGGTCGCGGGTCAGCTTCACATCATAGTGCCCGGCATCGAGCAGTTGCCAAAGACGGCTCTTGACGGTGCCGAAGGTCATCGGCGGCGCCAGATGGTGCCGCTCGCCCCACGACCAGTTGAAGTAGTGGACCCAGCCGCCGGTGATCAGGGTGCGGTAGGAGGCGGGCACGCGGTCGGCCCCAAGGGTGCCCGTGAGGTTCATCTTCCGCTTGTCGCCCGCGTCGTGGCAGGAAACGCACCGGGCGTTCCAGACCGGCTGGACGACCAGCTCATAGGAGAACGCCCCGCTGCCCCAGGACGGCTCTTCGAGCCGGCTCGGCGGTCGCCGGGCAGCCAGCGAGGGCTTGGGCCGCGGCGTGGATCGGCGGTCTTCGTGGCAGCCCACGCAACTGCGCTGCTCGCCCGGCTGCAATTGCACCACGCTCCGCATCCGCTGGATTTCGTTGAGGTTCTCGTCGAGGGCCTGGAAATAGAGCACCTTCCCGGCGGGGGCGAAAAAACTCGCCGAGCCGTCGGCCTCGACCGGCGCGGTGCCCAGCGAGGCCTTGGCCACGTAGCTCGGCCAGCCGTACGGGCCGGTCACCAGGTGCACCGGCGAGGCGTAGAAATCCTGGAACACGGGCCCGTGGTCCTTGCGGAATTCGCCGTTGGGCAGTTGCTCCAGCGTCGAACGGATCTCCTGGCAGACGCGGAGGTACTTCACCTTGCCCCGCGGCACGGCGGGCCCAAGCCCCTGGTACACGTCGGCCACCGTGAATTGCCCTATCTCCTCCTCGACGCCCTTCGGCTCAGGGGGGCCCAGGACCGGCGGTCGAGGCGCCGGCCGCAGCGGCGTAGGGCACATGCTGCCGATCTCGGGGTCCAAGTAGAGCAGCTCGCGATTGCCGTAGCGATCGACCACGAACAGACCCCAGCGGTCGGCCGGGGCGTGGCTGGCGAGGAAATAATCGCGCGAGATCGGCGCCGGGTCGCGGAAACACTCCTGGGCCGGCCAGCTCATGTCGTAGTGCGGATTGATGTCAGGGGTAATGTTCGTCAGCGCGGCCGAGTCGAAGGGACCCTTGGAGAGGTCGATGAGGCCCAGCGGGCCGTTGTGGTCGCCCCCGTGCGAGATGATCGTGCAGCAGATCTCCCGGCTGCCGGGGACCTCCCGGCCGTTCATATAGCAGTTGATCGTGTCGTTGCCGAAGATCAGCTCGGGGTGGGTGCCGTCGGGATGGATCGCCCAGAGCGTATGGCCGAAGTTGGCCCCCTTGTCGAGATACTCGGACCGCGTCCAGAGGATGCGGCCGTCGCGGATCATGGCCGGCGACCATTCGCTGAGGTTGGCGAAGGAAAGCGGCCGGAGGTTCTGGCCGTCGGCATCCATGCGGAAGAGCACGAAGGCCTGCGGACGCCAACAGAGGAAGCGGGCGCGGCAGCGGGTGGAGATGAAGGCCAGCCCGCCGTCGGCCAAGGGACAGGGGTAATCGTCGTGGAACGGCCCGTGGGTCAGCTCTCGGGCCTTACCCCCGCCCACGCCCACCGACATCAGGTGCCAGTAGCAATCCTGTCCGGGCGTCGGACTCTGGTTGGGCCGGTAGGCGAAGTAGACCTGTTTCGCGTCGAAATCAGCCGTGGGATCGCGGGCGATTCCCAGGCTCGCGTCGAAGAGCGTGACGAGCTTTGCGTTCTTGGGATCGAGACGGCCGCCCACGCGCGGGACCTCCAGGATGCAGATCCCGCCACCCGGCCGGAACTGCGAGTCGAGGATGTCGCTATAGTTGTGCGACGAGAGATAGGGATGTCGCTTGACAAAGAGTATCCGCTCGAGGCCGGCCAGGTCCGGGTCGCGGAACATCAGCCTTCGCTTGGCCGTGCGGGCGTCGAGATAGAGCGATTCCTCGGCCGCGGCGTCGGGGTCGGCCTTCGCCGCCAGCGCGGCCTGCCGGCGGCGCAGCTCGATCAACTGCAACCACTCCTCTTTCACGTCGAGTCCCTTGGCCGCCATGCGGCCCGTCATCTCTTCCATGAGGGCGAGGGTGCGGGCCAAGGGATCGAGCCGGGCGATGCGGCCCCAGTACGGCGGGCCGCCGGGCACCGCCGAGCGCTCGACACGAAGCGGCGAGACATGGTCGGCCGGGCTGATTCGCTGCCATGTCTTCCACTCGCACAGAAATGCATAGCGGAGCAGGCCGTCCCAGGTCACCGGATCGGGCAAGGGGACCGGGGCGACGTACCCGACCGGAGCGGGCCGCAGGGCGACGCTCGCCGCTCTCACCACGGCGGCCGTCTTCCAGTTCTTACCGTCCAACGAGAGCCGGACCTCCACGCCCAGCGGCATCCGGTCCTGGTACTGCCCATCTCGGTCCCGGGAGAAGACGATCTTGGATACCCTCGCCGGGACCGGCAGCTCAATCTGGGCCCACTGGTTGTCCTCGCTCGCCGCGATCCAACTGTGACGATTGCCGTAGAGCCCGTCGTTGAGGTGGGCGATCTGGTGGATCGGGTAGCCTGGCAGGCAGGACGAGGCGGTTGCCTTGGCGCCGCCGGCGGCCAGGGCAAGGTTCTTCTGCCCATCGGGCCCGTAAATCTCCAGCTCGTCGATGCACGGCTGGCCGCCGCGGGAGGCAAGAATCACGACCCGGATGAACTTCGCCTCCTGGGCCGGAAAAGCGACCGGGTTGGGACCGTCGGCGACGAAGGTCGGGGCGTCTGCCGCCGCCATTGCGGAAGGACAAGCCAGTAGCAACACGATCGCCAGGGCGAGAAGCCCCCAGGGCACGGCGAAACAAGTCATATCTTCCACCTGGCGCCGGCGATGGGCTACGAGATCAATCGTCTTGCGGTCTGGCCGCCAATCTTGCTTCCCATTATGCACCGGGTATCAGCAGCCGGCAAGCCGGTCACTGAGCAACGTACTCCCAGGTTTGCCAGAGGTGCTTCATGGGCGGCTGTTGGCCGCGGAACTGCCAGTTCCACGACTGGGCCACCATCAGCAGAAAGAGCATCCGCGCCGCGTGCCGCGGATGCCGCAGGGTAAACGGCAGCAACCGGCCCAATTGCCGTAGACTGGCCAGCGAGCGCACGCCGTACTTGAGCCATTCCTCGGAGGTCAGGTGATAATCGCTGGTGGCGTCGCGCTCGTTCACAAGGTTGAAGTAAGGGCCCGCGCAGCGCTGGAGCTGCCCCAGCGTCGGATAATAGCCGCCGAAGCCGCGGACCAGCAGGGCGCAATGGAAACGATCGGAGAACCAGGGAAAAGACCAGGGGCTCCGCAGGGCATCCTTGGGCTCGAGATGGACGCGGTCGAAGTGGATCGTGGTGTTCATCAGCCGGCGGCTGTCGGATCGCGGATCGAGCACGCGGTGGCAGATCGCGAAAAGCTCGTGGTAGATGGCATCCGCGCGTCCCTCCCGGGCATCCGCGGGTTGGACGAAGTGCTCGATCGAGCCGTTGGCGATGACCGCGTCGAACCGCCCGTTCCAGTCCTGGGCAATGTCGCGGTAGTTGCGCAGATGAACGTCGAGCCCGCGTTGCGCAGAACTGCGCCTGCTGGGGCGAGATCGTCACGCCCACGCCCGTCGCGTCCCGCCGCCGCACTTCCTCCAGCAGCGTTCCGTTGCCGCAGCCGATATCCAGGATCTGCGAGCCCTTGCGGCATCCCACTTCGTCCAGCAGAAAACGGATCTGGTTCTGCTGCGCCTCTTGGTAGGAGACCGCCGGGTCACCGTGGTACAACCCTTCGGTGTAGTCCAGCACGCCGCCTCGGCGGAAAACGCGGTCCCAGAATTCGTAACAATCGACGGTCGTGCTCAGGGGAAGGCATTGGCTGCTCATGGTCAACCCTCCGACAAGCCGGGTAGCGGCAAACCATCCACCGCCAGAATCCTATGCCCCTGGGCAAGGGGCAGGCATCGGGTGTTTGCTGAAGCGGACGGGCCCTAGGTTGGACGGCGATCTATTCTTGACAACCCGGAGGGTACCGGATAGGGTGACGCCGGTCACGTCTGGCCGCCAACGTTCCGCCGCGGCGGCCCGGCCGGTCTGATCTTTTCCCCAAACTAGCGCAGCGAGGAGGGTCCAGTGAGCTGGGATCTGTACGTTCGCTTGAGTGCCCTGATGTTCATGGAGTATGCGGTGTGGGGAGCCTGGGCCCCGGTGTTGGCCGCCCGGCTGCTGGGACCGTTGAAAATGAGCGGCAAACAGACGGGCTGGATCTATGCGACCCTGCCGCTGGCCAGCATGGCCTCGCCGCTGGTGGCCGGCCAGTTGGCCGACAAGTACTTCGACACCGGCTGGGTCCTGGCCGTCGCACACCTCGTCGGCGCCCTGCTCTTGTACCTGGCGATCCGGCAGAAGACGTTCGGGCGGCTGTTTGTGGTCATGCTCCTCTACTCGTTGTGTTTCGCGGCCACCATCCCGCTGGTCAATGCGCTGATGTTCCGCCACCTGCCGGATGCGAAATTGTCGCCGCAAATCTTCATTTGGGCCCCGGTCGCCTGGGCCACGATCGGCTACTTTCTCACCGGCTGGCGATCGCTCCGCAAGAGCGAGGGCGACGGCAGCGATTGCCTGGCGTTGGCTTCGGTGCTCTCGGTGGTGATGGCCGTGATCTGCCTGGTCCAGCCGGCCACGCCGCCGCAGCCAGGCGAGGGAATGCCCATCATCGAGGCCCTGACGCTGCTCAAGGATGTGCCCTTCGCGATCTTCATCGGCGTATCCCTGGTCGTATCGGGGATGATGCAGTTCTACTTCCTCGGCACGGCCCGGTTCATGCAGGACGTGGGCATCGCCGGCAAGAACGTTCCCGCCGCGATGGGCATGGCCCAAGCGGCCCAAGCGCTGGCGACCTTTTTTCTGCTGAAACTCTTCATGGACAGTTTGGGCGTCCAGGCGACCCTGGTCATTGGGGTTGCAAGTTGGCTGGCACTGTACGTGATCTACGCACTGACGAAAGCCCGGTGGCTGGTCGCCATGGCCCAGGTGCTGCACGGTTTGGCCTATGTGTTCTTCATCATCGTCGGCCAGATTTATGTCGATTCCGTGGCCTCCGCGGTCCCGGCCGCGATCCGCAGCTCGGCGCAGGCCTTGATCATCCTCGTCACCATGGGCATCAGCCTGTTCCTGGGCACCCAGCTTGCCGGGGTGACCATGGACAAGTTCTCCACGGACGGCCAATTCCAATGGCGGAAAATCTGGACGGTGCCGCTGGCGATTACGCTGGCAGGCGTGCTCGTCCTGGCAACCGTCTTCCACCCGGCCGCCGCCGGCAAGGCTCCCGCGAACAGCCCGGCAAAGGCGGCTGCGGCCCAAAAGGCGTGAAGCTGTGCAGATCGGTTCGGTACAGGAATACCTTGGGGGGCGAGTCCCCGTCCGGGGTCATGGCCGATTCAAGCGACGGCCGCTTTGGGCTGCCTTCGCCAACGAAACCCATTCTTTGACGATCCGAGGCATTTCGGCGACTACCTCCCGACCGAAAAGCACTTCGTCCACGTAGCCCATGTGGAGCATATCGACGATACGGCAAAGGTACGACTTGCCGCAAACCCACCAAGTATAGTGGGCGTCGACCATGAGGTAGTGTTTCACGTCGATCTTTTCGTGTTCCCGCAGTTCCTCGAGCTCCATTCCGTCGAGCAAGGTCTCATACACCCCGTCTGCCACGCGGCTGCCGAACGTGGTGGTGTAATAGTACTCCTTGATTTCCCAGACCGCGACGGGGTTGACCGCTCTTGGAAAAGCGCCGTCGATCCGCCGCGCAAGGGTTCGCAAAGGCGCATCCTGAACGGTGATCGTCGTTAACACCCTCGGATCGAAATCGCACGGGTAGCCGTTGGCGTTGGCTTCGATGAGCATGTTGATTAGGCCCGTGAAGTAGGCTGGCGCCTTCTTTTTGCCCTTCTGCTTGTTCATCGGGATCGGGCAAGTTGGGCGCAGTCGTCGTTTGTGCTCAGCGAAGAGTCTTGCCGCCTGTCCCGCGGTCAGCAAGAGGGGTTCTACCGTCTGGTTCAAAGCGTCGGCACGAAAACGGAAATAGTCGTGGAGGCTCTGCCCTAGCGAAGTCGGCTTGCCCCTGGCATCAAGAACGTGATCCGATTGCAACCCCAAGGCGGCCAGTGCCTTCTGCATTTCCGCCAGCGATGGAACCTTGATGACGCCCTCTCCACGCTCGGTATAGCCCAGTTTCTGGCTGATGGTCCGAACATTCGCCCAAAAGTGTTTCGGTTGCCGCTGGAATCGCTGGTCCGGTTTCACGGCAGGCGCTCCTCCAGTTTGGCGACAAACTGCTCAAGAGTGATGCCTACCGCCTTGCATAGTGAACGTAATTCCAGTATATCTAAGCGACGTTCGCCCGATTCGTACTTGCTGACGAACGATTGGGGCTGCCCCAGCCGTTCAGCCAGGTCAACTTGACGCAATTTTGCGGTGAATCGAACCTGGCGCAATAAGGCCAGAAGAACAGTGCGGTCTTCTTGGCGGTCCAGTCTTCCCATATTTGAGGCGGGGCGATGTAGGCTGCGGCTATCCCAACTTCGGATTCATCGGCCGGAATCGGCCCATGATGGGGCAAAACGGCGATAAGGAGCACAAGCGGGCCTTGCGTCATATCCGAAATTAGGATATGAATAGGCGGAGCAGAGAAAAATGCTGTAAGGAGCTCGCATGAGTCAGCAGTGGTTATTTGACTGCGAAGAAATCGCCCCAAGGATCGAGCCGTTCAAGTCCCAACTGCTCAAGTGGATCGGCAACAAGCAACGGTTTGCCCATGAGATTGCATCTTACTTCCCGGAGGGCTTTGGAACCTACCACGAGCCCTTCTTGGGGAGCGGGGCAGTCCTCGCAACGCTTGCCCCGAAGAAGGCGTTTGCTTCTGACGTCTTCCCGCCTCTGATCGAGATTTGGCAAACGCTTAGAAAGTCGCCCGCGACTTTGAAGCGGTGGTACGCCGAGCGCTGGGCATCCTCCACAAGGGGGGGCAAACAAGAAGGATACGAGAAGATCAAGGCTTCCTACAACGCGAAGCCCAGCGGGGCAGACTTGGTCTTTCTCTGCCGGGCTTGTTATGGCGGTGTTGTGCGCTTTCGCCAGGCAGACGGCTACATGTCGACGCCCTGCGGTGTTCACAATCCTATTCCACCCGAGAGTTTCGCCCAAAGGGCAGACGACTGGCACCGGCGAACGCTGGGAACGACCTTTGATTTGATGGACTACGATGAAGCCATGAGTCGCGCGAAAGCGGGCGACGTGATCTACTGTGACCCGCCTTATACCCACAGCCAGACCATTTTGTACGGCGCCCAGTCTTTCGACTTGGAGCATCTATTCGAGGTTATTGCGCGGTGCAAGAAGGCCGGGATATTCGTCGCGCTCAGCATCGACGGCACAAAGCGTTCCGGTGAAGTGACGTGCCACCTTCCGATACCCAGGGGGCTGTTTGAGCGCGAGGCGTTTGTCAATTGCGGCCGATCCATGCTCCGTCGGTTCCAGATGAACGGCAAGACCCTGGAATCTGAGGTGGTCGCTGACCGCCTCTTGCTCACTTATTGAATCTGACGATACCGCACATCGCGGAAGCTAGACTTGAGTAACGGCTGGGCTGGCAGTCGCCGAGTCTCTACCGGGTTTCCCCCTCACCCTGCCCTGCTCCCGGAGGGGTAAGGGGAACAATGCTTCTGGACACGATCTGTCATGGCTCGAACATCGGCTGCGTCGGCGTATACAAGGCTGACCCCCAACCAGGCGCGGCTCTTGCTGGCGGGGCTGGCCGCGGCACTGGCGCTCTCGATCGGGGTGACGCTCTCGCCGCTGCGGAGCACGCGGCTGGGGAAACCGAGCCAGGGAGAGGGCGATACGGGGCTCTATCGGGCGGAAATCAGGCGGATCCACGCCGGCGAAGGCTACTACCAGGCCGCGGCTAAGGAGCTCGTTTCCCGGGGCTACCCCACCCAAAGCGCCTTCAACTGGCGGACGCCCCTGCCCGTCTGGGCCTTGGGCAAGCTGCCCGACCCGGGACTGGGCAAAGCAATCTTGATCCTGCTGGCCTTGGCGCTGATGGTCCTGGGCTTCGAGTGGACTAGCCGGGAAGGGGAAGGTAGGGTGGGACAAGCTCGCGCAGGCGAGCGCCGGCCCACCAATTCCGCTTGCCCGTGCGATTCAGAAAACACGGGCAAGAATGCCCATGCTACGAACTGGTGGGCCGGCGGCCGCCACGGCGGCCTTGTCCCACCCTACGATCGGAGGATAGCGAGCTCGTTCCTGCGGTTTTTCTCGGTCCCCCTTTTCGCGGCCCTCCTCCTGGCAGGTACGCTGTTCGAGTGTACCTTGGACGATCAGTATGTTTCGTCCGAGCTTTGGGCCGGGGTCCTCTTGGGGCTCTCCATGGCGGCCTATGGACTGGACCGGCCGCATCTGGCGGCGGCCCTGGGAGTTTCGGCCCTCTTCGTCCGCGAGTTATCGCTGCCTTACTGTCTGTTGGCGATGGCCCTGGCCTGGCGGCAGGGCAGGCGGCGGGAAATGCTGGGTTGGCTGGCGGGACTGGCCGCCTGGGCCCTCTTCTTTGCGCTGCACGGGCTGGCCGTGCGAAGCTGGACGCCGGCCGACGCCCAGGCCCACCGCGAGGGATGGATCCAGTTCGGCGGACTGCCGTTTGTGATTTCCACCGTGCAGATGCACGCCTGCCTGATTCTGCTGCCCCAGTGGGTTACGGCGATCTACTTCGTCGCCGTCCTGTTCGGCCTGGCGGGCTGGGAGGGCCCGATGGGCCAGCGGGTGGGGCTGACAGTCTCACTGTATGTGGCGGCCTTTTCCGTGGTGGGGCACGATTTCAACCAGTATTGGGGCGAGCTGATCGTGCCGCTGGCCTGCTTCGGGGCAGCAAGGTCCGTCGGCGCGCTCGCAGACCTGCTCCGGGCGGCTGCCCGGCGCCCGGCTTACCGTGCGGGCTCCGTCGCCGCGTAGGGTGGGACAAGCTCGCGTAAGCGGGCGCCGGCCCACCACTTCCGCCGGCTCCTGGTGGGCCGGCGGCCGCCAAGGCGGCCTTGTCCCACCCTACACTCTGCCAAGCGGCTAACTCTCGGCCGACGGCAGCGGCGAGAGTCCGCCGAAACGGCGGTTGCGGCCGGCAAAGTCGCGGATCGCCTGGCGGAGGTGCCCGACGTCGAACTCGGGCCAGCAGGTCGGCGTCACCCAGACTTCGGCGTAGCTGATCTGCCAGAGAAGGAAATTGCTCAGCCGCATCTCGCCGGCGGTGCGGATCAACAAGTCGGGATCAGGCGTGCCGGCCGTGTAGAGATGCGCGGCGATCGTGGCCTCGCTGACCTGGTCGGCCCGCAGCCGGCCCTCTTCCACCTCCCGGGCGATCGTCCGCACGGCGTCGGCCAATTCCGCTCGGGCCCCGTAGTTGACGGCCAGGCAGAGCAGCAGGCCCTGATTATGGCGGGTCAGCTCGATGCTCTTGTCGATCTCCCGCAGGGCGTCGGCCGGCATGGCGTCGCGGCGGCCGATGACGCTCAGGCGGATCCCCTGCTTGATGATCGACGCCCGCTCCTCGACCATGTACTGCTGCAAGAGCTGCATGAGGAACTGCAGCTCCGCAGGGGGCGCTTCCAGTTCTCGCTGGAGAGGCAGTAGAGCGTAAGCTGCTGGATCTCCAGCCGGGCGCACTCCTCGACCGTGCGGCGGACGGCCGCCACGCCGTGCCGGTGGCCCTCGATCCGCGGCAGGCCCCGCTGTTGAGCCCAGCGGCCGTTGCCGTCCATGATCACGGCGATGTGGCGCGGCCGCTTCTCCCGCGGCACTTCGAACTCAGCGGCGGCCGGTGCTGACAGGCCAGTGGACTTCGCTCGGGGCACGCTCTTTTCCCTGCTATTTGCCTGCAAGGATGGTCTGCTCCCGGTCGGGCCCGACAGAGACGATCTCCACCGCACAGCCGATCAGGCCGCTGAGGCGGTCGAGATAAGCCCTCGCGCCGGCGGGCAGGTCTTGGAGGCGGCGGACGTCGCGGATCTCCTTCTGCCAGCCGGGCAGGGTCTCGTACACCGGCTGCACGCGGCGCAGGTCCTCGACGTGGCTGGGGAAATCGATGATCCGCCGCCCATCCAGCTCGTAGGCGACGCAAATCTTCAGCTCCGCAAGCCGGCTGAGCACGTCCAGGAGCATCACGGCCAGCACGTCCACGCCGCTGAGCCGGGCCGTATAGCGGACGGCGACCGCGTCGAACCAGCCGCAGCGGCGGGGCCGCTTGGTGACCGTGCCGTACTCGTTGCCCTGTTGGCGGATGTGCTGGCCCGTCTCGTTGTCCTGCTCGGTGGGGAAGGGGCCGCCGCCGACCCGCGTGCTGTAAGCCTTGATGACCCCGATCACCTTCTCGATGTGCCGCCCGGGAACCCCCGAGCCGCTGGAGACGCCCACGCCGGAGCTGTTGCTGCTGGTGACGAAGGGGAACGTGCCATGATCGACGTCCAAGAGGGCCCCCTGGGCACCCTCGAAGAGGATCCGCTTGCCGGCGTCGACCGCATCCAGCAGGTAAGCCGTGGTGTCGGCGACAAAAGGCTCAAGCCGCCGCGCGTAACCGCTGTACTGGGCATAGATCTCCTCCGCGTCCAGGCAGCAGCCGTCGGCCGAAGCTCCCAGTCCGGCGAACATCTGGTTCTTCGCCTGGGTGATCTGTTGGATTCGCGCCGCGAAGTTCTCGCGGTACAAGTCGCCCAGGCGAACTGCATAGCAACGGCCGACCTTGTCGCGGTAACAGGGGCCGATCCCCCGCATAGTGGTGCCGAGCGCTTCGCCTCCGGTGCAATCGTCCATCAGGCGGTCTTCGGCAAAGTGCCAGGGAAAGATCAGGTGGGTCCGGTCGCTGATCATCAGGTTGCTGCCGATGGAGATGCCCCGGGCGGCCAAACGGTCGATCTCGTCCAGCAAACTGGCCGGATTGAGGACCACGCCGCCGGCGACCACACACTGGACCTGGGGGCGGAAAATACCGCTGGGGATCAACGAGAGCTTAAAGGTTTGGCCTTGGAACACCACCGTGTGGCCTGCATTGGCGCCCCCCTGATAGCGGACAACGATGTCGTGCTGATCGGTCAGCAGGTCGACGATCTTGCCTTTCGCTTCATCCCCCCACTGTAGACCGATAACAGAGGTCGCAGGCACAATTCGATCCTCATCCAACGATCGCCAAGCCGGCGTGGCCGCCGGGGCTAACACACTCCCGAAAACGCAGGGGCGCGAGGTAGGTCCCGCCTGCCGGGCGGGACTTCTTGGCCACGCCCCCGCAAACGCCGGGCGCAAGCCTTGCAAACGTACCAGTTTAACACCATCTGCGCGGCACCGTCAACTACCCGGCGGGGAATTGCCGGCAATACTCGTAGAGGGCCATGGCGGTCGCCGTGGCGACGTTATGAGCATAGGGCATCCCGTAGACGGGTATCTCCACCGTAGCGTCGAGCATCCGCAGGATCTCCTCCTCGATCCCCAGCCGCTCGTTGCCGATCACTAAGGCCGTCTTCCGCGCGAAGGCAAAACCATAGAGGGATTGGGACCGGTCAGTCTGTTCCAGCCCAATCAAGCGAAACCCTTCACTGGCGAGGCGCTTCAGGACGGGCGGCAGAGTGCGGTGGATCTCGATCTGGATCGCTTCGCCCGTCTCACGGGAGATTTCCGGCACAATCCGTGCGTTGCCGCAGCAGATCACCCGGCGCACGCCGCAGCAACTTGCCGCCCGCACGATCCGCGAGAGGTTGACATTACTCCTCATGGGAGAGCATGTGACCACTAGCTCGCGTGGCCGTTGGAGGGCAACCGGGGTTTTGTGGCGCTGTTGGATCGGCTCGGACATCTGATCAGCCTGGATTATTCACGGGCAGGAGGTCCGGGCGCAGTGTGTTCCCCACTAGCCCGAAGCGCAAGCGAGGGGAACTCGTTGGCAGTCCCTCGCTTGCGTTTCGGGCTTGTGTTGGGCCATGAATAATCCGCGTTAGAAAAACCCCACCGCGTCCAAAGTGTTCTCGATCGTGCCCCAGAGTGTGCTCGCCTGGGTCCCGAAGTCCAGAACGGCCGCAAAGGCGGCCAAAACAATCAGCGCCAGCAGGACCGCATACTCCACCGACGTTGCCGCGTCGTCTTGCGAAAGAATGGTGGTTAGCTGATCCACGGCGGACCTGATCTTGAGATCCAAGGAGCGATAGCACGAGACGAGTAGCAGACGAGGCCCCCTCTCCAGCAAGTCTATATCACCTACCGGCCGTGTCAAACCGCGGCCCTCGGTTTCGCCCTTGCCTGCGTTTCTTTTGTTACTATCGCTCTGGCCAGACCAGCGGCCGTGGATCGACTCCCGGCGGACTGGCGGATCGTAGTGGGACCTGCCAGCGGTTGACGCGATTGGCCGTGGGGCTCGCATCGGGGTCGCCCGCGAAGGTCACTGCGCTGCGGACCATGCCGGCCATGGAGACGGAGGCCTCGTCGAGCGTTCGCGGCTGGCCCGAGGGACGTTTCCACTGGGCGATGACCGCCTCCGGCGAGATCAGCGACCCTTGGCCGGTCCAATCCAGGGACGCTAGGATTCGCTGCGGCGAGCCTTCGCCCGAGAGGAGGATGAGAGGGTTGTGCGGCCCGGGAACGAAGGCACAGCTCTCGGCCTGGACGGCGATCTTGCCCGGCTGCTCCTCGACCCTGCCGTAAACGCATTCCAGAAGCGGCCCGGATCCGCGAAGGGTTACGTTGGTGAGATTCAACACCAGCGGCTCGTCGAAGCGTGGGCAGTGGTGGAGGCGAACCAGCGGACCTTCGCCCAGGTGGAGGACGTTGGCCAGGTCCAGCCCGACGGCACCCGCTCGCTCGGCATCGACGGCCGACGCCACGTGGCGGAAGACGCAGTCCTTCAGGCGGATCTGACTGCTGGGCAACGTCAGGTCCAATGAGCCATCGTCGCCGGGCTGGGTCCAACGGAGAGCCGCCGGCTCCACGGCGGCGGATCGCGATGCTTGGAACGAGCAACCCTGAAACTCGGCACGGGCCGCCTCGATACGCAGAATCGCCGGCTGCGCAAGGGGCGACTGCTCCTCGGTAGGGCTCGTAGGGTGAGCTTCAGTCCGCCCGGCCTGCGTAGGCGGGCCAAAGCCCACCCTACGAACTTGTTCTTGGCCAGACCAGACAAAATCGAGATTCTGAAAACGGATCTTCTCCGCCTGCACGATCAACCCGCCTTCCGGGACCAACAGCAACGGACGCTGCCGACCTTCCCCGCGTACGCATTGCCCCGCCCGCAACGTCAGCGACGCCAGCCGAAGCGGCCGACTGCTCGGCAGGATCAGATCGCTGGTATCCGCGTCGTGCCGGCTGGCCGGCGGATCGGTGGCTGGCCCCTGTCCAGAAACATCTTGTGGTGCAGGCGTCCCGCCTGCCCGAGCAGCCGAGACGGCTGCACCACAAGAAGTCGATCTTCCGTCAGCCGGCCCAGCGGAAATCGCGGCCGGAGGAATGGGCGGGGCCATCGGCCACATGGACCAGGTGAGCGTGATGGCCGCCACCAGGCAGCCGGCCGTCGCGGCCAGCCAGAGAGGCGCATGGCCCGAATCGCGCAGCGACGAGATCGACGTCGACCAGCGGGCGGGTCGCCGCGCCGGGTGGCGAAGACACTCGGCCAGCAGGTGCCGGCCGCTGTGCGTGGACGTGCCCAGCGTGGCTGCCAGCCGGGCCATCGACTCCGGTCGCAACGACGGCTCCCGCCGCAGGCAAGCCATCACCGCGGCCGACAAGCTGCTCGGCGCGTCGGGCGCCAGTCGGCGCACGTCGCCGACCCGCGCGGTCTCGATCGCCCGCAGCTTGGCGAGGCTATCGCCCCCCGCGACCGTAGTCCGGCCGGTGAGCAAATGCCACCAGACATATCCGCACGCATAGAGGTCGCCGGCAATGCTCGGCGGCGTTCCCTGGCCAACCCGCTCCGGCGCCAAGCCGTCGTAATACTGCGGCAGCAGGTCGGCCGAGGCATGGCCTTCCTCAGGCCGGAGAATCCCGCGAATCCCTGGCTGGCAAAGCACCACCTGGCCGTCGTCGGTCAAGAGCACGGAGGCCGCCGAGAGGTCGCCATGCGCGATCCCCGCCTTTTCCAGCAGCACCAGTCCCGGCAGCATCTGCCGAGCGATCTCCAGGACGGCCTCGGACGGAAAGCGGCCGTTGTGAACCATCCACTGGTCGGCGGTCCGGCCTTGGCTATCGGAGCCCGCTGCCCAAAGACGGTTGCCGTCCACGCCAGCGGACGTAACCGGAGCCAGGCAGGGCGCCGACAGGGCTGCCGCCTTGGACGCAAGCGATTCCAGCCGCTTCGCCTGCTCGCTCGCCCGGGCGTCTTGGGCCGGGGCAATCGTCAACCGGGCGGACTTCCCGGACGCCATTTCCCGGGCGCGATAAGCATCCGCGTAACCGAGGGACGGCAGCCGGTGGGTCAGGACAAAGGGACCGACCTTCAGCAGGGGACCTCGGCCGGCGTTGATCTGGGCAGCCTGGAAGGGCGTCAAAAGACGCACCTGGGCCAAAGCGTCGACCCACACCGACTCGAACAGCGGCAGTCCTTCCGCCAGCCGGCGGACCAGACGTGCCACGCCACGAACCTGGGCCGGAGTGGCCAGATTCAGCCGTTCCATCAGCCGCACGAGTTCTTGGGGGGGCTCTTCCCGCATCTTGTCCCCAGGAGTAGGGTGGGACAAGGCCGCCGTGGCGGCCGCCGGCCCACCAAGAGTCGCGTAAGTAACCCTTCAGCATAATAGCCAAGAGGTGTTATGCTGGAGCCGGTAGAGTGGGTCAAGCTTGCGCGTGCGAGCGCAGCCCCACCGGCGCGGTGAGGCTACGGCCGCCAAAGCGGCCTTGACCCACCCTACGAGTTTCCGCCCTCTCGGACAAGATCAGAATCGCGTACGAACCAGGATGCTCATCACCAGTTTGCAAAACCCGCGTGTTAGGGCAGCCGCGCGGCTGCGCGATCGTCGTCATCGGCAACTGCAGGGGCGAATCCTCATCGATGGCCATCGAGAGATCCTCCGCGGACTGGAAGGCGGCCTGCGGCTGATCGAGGTCTTTGTGTGCAAGGATCTCTGCCGCGATCCGCTCGGCGGACCACTGGTTGACCGGCTCACGGAAGCTGGGTCGGAGGTCCTCGAAGTTGCCCCACCGGTCTTCGAGAAGCTCGCCTTCGGCCATCGCGCCGAGGGCCTCTTGGCCGTGGCTGAGATGCCTTTGGCCCGGCTGGCGGAGCTTGTGCCGCGAGGCGATCTCCTGGTGGCCGTACTGGAGCGGGTCGAGAAGCCGGGCAACGTGGGCGCCGTGCTGCGAACGGCCGATGCCGCGGGCGTCTCGGCCGTGATCGTGGCCGATGCCCAGACCGACCTCTACAACCCCAACGCAATCCGCGCCAGCCTGGGCACGATCTTCACGCTGCCCGTGGCGCAGGCCACGACCGAGGAGACCTTGTCGTGGCTACGCAGCCGGCGATTGACGATCTTCGCGGCCCGGGTCGATTCGGCGATGCCCTACACCGAGGCCGATTTCCGCGGTCCCGCAGCCATCGTCTTGGGAAGCGAGGCGCAGGGGCTCACGTCGGCATGGTCGGGCTCGGACATCCGGGCCGTTTCGCTTCCCATGCGGGGAGCGGCCGACAGCCTGAACGTCTCGGCAACGGCCGCCGTGTTGTTTTACGAAGCCCTTCGGCAGCGTCGTTCACCTGGTTAGCCAGTGCGGCCACGCCCGGCTTATGAGCATGTTGACTGCCTTTGGCAACTTGAATACAATTCCTTCCCGATGGGGGGTACTGATGGCCTCTAGGACAATAAGTTGGGGAAAGTGGAGGATCTACAATGACGGTTGCGACACATGGACGAAGGCACGACGACATCACGCAGTGTGTCGGCAACACGCCGCTGGTTCGATTGCGGCGGCTGACCGAAGGTTGCGTGGCCACCGTGCTGGGGAAGATGGAGAGTTTCAACCCGCTGGGCAGTGTCAAGGATCGCATCGGGCGGGCGATGATCGATGCGGCCGAGCGGGAGGGGCAGATCGGCCAGGATACAGTGGTCATCGAGCCCACCAGCGGCAATACGGGGATCGGTTTGGGCTATGTCTGCGCGGCCCGGGGTTACCGACTGATCGTGACCATGCCCGAAAGCATGAGTGTTGAGCGGCGACGGATGCTGAAGGCATTGGGGGCGGAGGTGGTCCTGACGCCTGCGGGCGAGGGCATGCCGGGCGCGGTGAAGCGGGCGGAAGAGATGGTTGCCAGGAATGCCAACTACTTCATGCCCCAGCAGTTCAAGAACCCGGCCAATCCCGAAATCCACCGCCGCACGACGGCCGAAGAGATCTGGCGGGACACCCAGGGGGCGGTGGACATCGTGGTCAGTGGCGTGGGCACCGGCGGCACGATCACCGGGGTGGGCGAAGCCCTCAAGTCGCGCAAGCCCGAGGTGAAGATGGTCGCCGTCGAGCCGCTCAACAGCCCGGTCATCACCCAGCGCCGCTCTGGCAAGCCGCTGCAGCCCGGCAAACATACCATCCAAGGGCTCGGCGCCGGCTTCATTCCCGACGTGCTCAACCTGGAGATTGTCGACGACGTGGTGCTGGTCAGCGACGAAGACGCCCTGGAAACCTCGCGGCAATTGGCCCGGCGGGAGGGCCTGATGTGCGGGATCAGCTCCGGGGCGGCGGTTTGGGCCGCGCTGGAAGTGGCCAAGCGCCCGGAGAACCAGGGAAAGCTCGTGGTGACCGTCCTGCCCGACCTGGGAGAGAGGTATCTCTCGACCAAGCTCTTCCCGGAATAAGGGCCTGTCGCACCCAGACCCGGAAGAGCCAAGAAACTCAAGCGGCCCCCTCGGAAAACCGGGAGGGCCGCTTGCGCTAGGCAAAGGAGTTCTTGTCACCCGAAAGGAACGCTTGCGGGCGTTCCGCCGGGCCGTGTCGTGCGATTAATGGCAACCGCAGGCCGGGGCGCAGCACGCCGGGGCAGCGCAGCAGGAGGAGCCGCAGCAGCACTTGCTCTTGCAGCACTTGCTCTTGCAGCACTTTTCCTTGCAGCACTTTTCCTTGCAGCACTTTTCCTTGCAGCACTTGGTCTTGCAGCACTTGGTCTTGCAGCAGCAGCCGCACTTCTCGCAAGCCGGGGCGCAGCACGCTGGAGCCGCACAGGCAGCCGCCGGAGCGCAGCACGCCGGAGCCGAGCAGCAGCAGCTCTTGCAGCACTTGCACTTGCGGCACTTTTCCTTGCAGCACTTGCACTTGCAGCACTTTTCCTTGCAGCACTTGGTCTTGCAGCAGCAGCCGCAGCTCTCGCAAGCCGGGCGCAGCACGCCGGAGCCGCACAAGGAGCCGCACAGGCAGCCGCCGGAGCGCAGCACGCCGGAGCCGAGCAGCAGCACTTCTTGCAGCAACGCTCCTTGCAGCACTTGCATTTGCAGCACTTTTCCTTGCAGCACTTGCTCTTGCAGCAGCAGCCGCACTTCTCGCAAGCCGGGGCACAGCATGCCGGAGCCGCACAAGGCGCCGCACAGGCAGCAGCGGCCGCACAGCAGGCAGGCGTGCCACAGGACTCACAGCAACAACGATGTTTCGAACCTGCAAACGCAGGAGCGGCGTTGACCGCGAAGAGCAGAGCGCCCGCAGCCAGCACCGGGAGAAGGAGAGCTCGCTTCATGGGAGAAGCTCCTTGTTAGGGAAAACCAACTGGGATATTTACACAACTTAGTGTAAATAAAGATTCTGCTTTGAATCTAGCGATTCATATCGTCGGGTCTGTCGGCTCTCCTTAATTCGACGACCCAATTTCGCCATTTCTCTTAAAACACTAGGTCGCTCTATACCGCCTGAATAGACCATAACGACTAGACAACGCCCAAATGCTGCCCTCCTTATCCCCGTTGGCGGCACCGCCGTCGATCAATCCCCTACCGACCGCCCCTACGTCCTCGATTCCCAGCCGCGGCGACCGAGACTGAACTATGCTTGATGTAAGGGGCTTTTTATCTGCGCAAGCGGTATCGAGGTTCGTTGCCATGAGCGACGTGAAGACGAAGGCCCTCTACTCGAATCTGGCCGGTGATCCCACGCTGGGCCTACTGGTGGATTTGTTCGTCGCGGAAATGCCCTCGCAGATCGCCCGACTTATCGGCCGGCTCGAAGCGTGCGATTGGGAAGGACTGCGGCGGGCGGCGCATCAACTCAAAGGCGCGGCCGGCAGTTATGGCTTTCCCGTCATCTCGCCCGCGGCCGCCCAGTTGGAAGATGCGATTCGCCTCCAACTGCCGCAAGAGGCGATCCGCCAGGCCGTCTTTCAGTTGGTCGATTTCTGCCGTCAGGCTCGAGGCGGCACGCCCCCAAGAGAGAGTGGTCGGGGGTCGGGGGTCGGGGGTCAGGGATCAGGGGCCGGTGAAGACTGGTCGGCGGCTCGTGGCTGGTAGCGTGCTGCGGTACGGAAGCGAAAGATCCAGGTTCATCGGCAACCGTCGAGATCGCGGTTGTTATGACCTTGAACCCCAGAAATGCCCCCGCGGGCGCTCGGCTCACGTTAGGGTCATGTAGGCAGAGAAAAAAGATTCTCTTCCGTACGCGTAATTCCACGAATCACGCTTTACCGTCCCCCGACCCCCGTCTCCCAACCCCCGGCCCCTGTCCCCCAACCCCTAGCGTGTGGCTGCGCAGCGCGACCAGGTAGGGCACCGGCTCGCTCCCCAAGGCATTGAGCACGGTTCCGCCGGCGGTGAAGTTGTGGGTCACCCAATCCGGCCGGCCGTACTTCTCCAACGCCGCGCCGCCCTCGCCCCCGCCCACGTAGACCCGGATGCCCGCGTCGTGCATCCGCTTCAACTGCGGCACAAAGGCCTTGGTGCCGGCCTCGAACCGCGGGTCCTCGAACATGCCGAAGACGCCGTTGTGGAAGGCCACGCCCGGCCGGCCGAACGACTTGGCCGCGGCAAGGAACTGGCCGACCTTCTGCTCGAAGAGCCGGCCCGTCGCCGGGCCCACGTCCAACTGCTGGTCGCCCGGCCCGAGGGTCGTGGACACCCGGCCGTCCGCCAGCACGAAGTCGGCCGGCATCACGAACTCGATCCCCTTGGCGCGGCCTTCGGAAACCAGCTTCCTGGCCTGGTCGATCCGTTTGGGCGGGATGTAGTAAGGCTTGTCGCTGTGGGCCGGGTCTTCCGACACGCCGATGGAGAAGTCCTTGCCGTCGAGCTGCTCCGCCGCTTTCTTGAGCCCCATCGCCAGCGAGCCGGCCGCGAAGACGAGGCGGATCTTGCCGCGGTCGATCATCGCTTCCAGATCGTCGAGCTTGTCGATCTTCAGGCCGCTGGAGACCACAAGCTGGGCCTCGAGGCAGTCCATCAGCGGGCCGGTGAACTCGCCCTCTTCGTACTTGCCCAACGCTACGCGCTCCATGCCCGCGGGCACGACCACCGAGCTGCTGTCCAGGCTGCCGGCCGAAAAGCCTCGTGGACGTAGATCTTGGCCACCTTCGCGGCGAACTCATTGGCCAGCTTCGCCAGCTTCTCGGCCAGCTTGGGGATGTCCGCCGGCTTGGCCTTCCAGAGGACCCGCTCGATGTCGTACTTGCGACTATTTTCCAGCATGATCAGCTCTCCCGGCCGGGCGGAGCGGATCGCCTGGACCACTTCCTCCTTGATGGTGACGGTGGCCGGATCGAGCCAGTCCTTGATGAAGGCCACTTCGGTCTTGAGGATCTTGGCCAACCGTTTGCGGACCTTCTCCAGCGACTTCTCCGGCTCCCGGCCGATATGGCCGAAGACCACCTGGATCCAGCCCTTTTGGCGGCCGTATTCCAGCGTCGGCTGGATGGAACGCAGGCGGATGTCGCCTTCGCCCATGGTGGCTGCCGGCTTGGCGTCGGTGTCGCCGCGGACCAGCACCACCGTTGACCGGGGAAGATCACCGAGGGACTCCAGGCGTGGGATCGCGTCGAGATACTCTTTGAGGGTCAGGCTCGGCCGGCACTCGTCGGCGTTGAGCAGCGTTCGCAGCCACTTCTCCATGGTCGGGACAGTCACCGGCATTGCAGGTCTCCGTGAACGGGTATCTCGGGAAGGTAGGGTGGGTCGAGCGGAGCGAGCCCCACCAGTGTGAGAACTCGGTAGCATACCAATTCGCGCGAAATCCCGCCATCCCCTCTCCCTCCGCGAGGGGTTGGGGGCCGAGGAAAATCACCAGGGACCCGACGATCCCATTGATCCCGGGAACTCACATCCTAGCAGCACCGCCCGCTTGTGAAATCGAACACTCGCGTTTGTACTGTGCACGAGATCGCCGCAGGGCTTTGGGGGATAGCCAGGGCCGGAACGAGGAACAAGGTGCGGAATAATCTCCGATACGAGGTCATCATCTATTGGAGCGAGCCAGACCAGGCGTTCGTCGCGGAAGTTCCGGAATTGGCGGGCTGCTCCGCGGACGGCGCGAGCTACCAGGAGGCGCTGGCTGCGGTGGAAGTGGTCGCCAACGAGTGGATCGAGACCGCCAACGAGATCGGGCGGCCGATCCCCAAACCGCGCGGTCGGTTACTCTACGCCCAACGACGGGCGTTGTAAAGCGGTCGGGAGTCCTTGTTTTGGATGAGTGACATGGCACTGGCATCGCAAACAAAAACTCCCGACCCCCTTATAAGTCCTCACATTGATTATCTTGCTCACGCTTAGCCTGCACTCGCTAGCTCAAACGGCGGCAGATTATTTGTTTTCGCCTCCACTGTCGCGTGCAGCAAGGGATGTTTGGGGTCGGCGTAGCGGCGTTGAAGTATGTCAGGGCCGTGCCTGAGTCGGCCCTTACAACACCCTTGGGAAGTTTGCGTCCATACGATCGCGACATCGTATTGGCCGGGAGGTGCGCCCTTTCCCAGGGAGCCGCACACAAGTTCAAAAGACCCGTCCGCCTGAACGATGCTCATAATCGTGGGATCGTTGCTCGAGTGGCCGCCTTGACGAAAGAAGAAAACGACGGCTTCGGACGCCGGGTAACCCTTGTACGTCACTTTACCCAAAACCGGATAGATGTCATTCCTGTTGCACGAGACGCAAGTCAGCACCAGGACCGCCGACACGCACAAGACGACCTTCCTCACGGCAGAATACCTCCTAGAAAGACGGTGTAGAGTTCACATCTCGACTATCAAAACACTGGTCGAACGCTCACGGGCCAGCCTCTACCGACGGCAAACGGCCATTCATCCGGGCGAGTTGGTAGAGCAGCGCTGGATTGCGACGCAAGGGCATATCGCCGACATTGACCCACTGAACCGCGCCATTCCGGTCGATGACAAAAGTCCCATGGCGGAGGAAGTCCGCCGTGGTTCCGTCCTGCGCCCCCTTGGACACCCGGTAGACCTTTGCCACTTTGTTTCCCGGATCCGAGAGGACCCGGAAACCGAAAGGGCCGTATTTCTGAAACTGTCGCCGCGTCAACTCCGGAGGGTCGGCGCTGATGGCAACCACCCGCGCACCAATGTCGCGGAAGAGCGGAAGGTCCCGGTTGATTTCGGAAAGCTGCCGGACGCAATGAATGCAGTGGAAGCCGTAGTAGAAGATCAATACCACCGGCCGGCCGCCCTGCAATTCGCTCAGGTTCCAGACCTTGCCCTCCGGATCGGCCAGCGCGAAGTCAGGCGCTTGCCGGCCCAGGAGCGGGTGATGATGGCTTGGAATGACATCGGGATGGGCCAGGATCTCCTGGAGCGATCCGGACGGGGAGGCAACCTGGTTTCTGAGCAGGTAGTCCCTGGCTGGCCACGCCGGCTCTTCCTGCGTGCCTGCGAGGGGGGCGGCTGGGACCGCTCTCCGCACCACCAGACCGAGCCCGGTGGCCAGCATGACCAGCAGGAAGGCAATGCAGGTCGGACCCAACTTGAATCGGCGACCTTGAGGCGGCCGGGAGGGCATCGGGAACCGGTGAAGCGTCTCCATCATGTGAACTCCTCTATTTCTCCCCGCCGGGGAACGCGGCTTTTGTGGATTCCGGACGTTACGGGTTCGGGAACTGAATGGGAGTGTTGTTCGTCCAGTTCCAGATCGCCTGGTTGGCTGTGAGCCACCCGTTATCGATCAATTGCACGTGACCGTCCGCAAACAGCACCAGGTTGCCGCCTGGATGCGGCGAACTCAAGGTTTGGTCATACAGCCCTGGGGGGACTTGACTGTCCGACATGCTGCTGGCGATGAGGGGTTGGATGCAGTTATACCAGGGCGTAGGGCCGTTGCCATAGTCCCGGGGGTTGCAGGCGAGGTGCGCCACCATCGCCGTATAGGAGGAGCCGTTGCAGTTGCTGATTTGCACTAAGGAATTGCCCAGGGGCGCACCGTAGAGGACCGCGGTACTTTGCTGGACGTAGTTGTAATCGGCCAGCCCATTGCCCCGAAAACCGCGACTGGGGCAAAGCAAGAAATTGAGCACGACGTTACCGTTATTGACGGGGACGAGTGACGCGGTACCGCCCGCGTTCCCGTTCTCTCCATTTCCCTGTTGATTGGCGTTACCGCCAGTCCCCGCCGCCTGCTGCACGCTTTGCTGTTCCCAGTAGGGCAGCGATTGGAGAATCCAACAGGTGTTCGGATACGGATACGGAGGGGCGGTCGCGGAATTGTCGCTCAGAAAGTATCCGAAAATGGAGTGGAAGTTGTGGCAGGCGACCCCCATCTGGTGGAGGTTGTTCTGGCAGCTTGTACGCCTGGCTGACTCCCGCGCATTTTGGACGGCAGGGAGCAGCAGGCCGACCAGGATGCCGATGATGGTGATGACAACCAGCAGCTCGACCAGAGTGAAGCCAGGCCGGGCTGGATTCGACTGTCTCATACGATCCTCCTTCCTCCTTACTGAAAGACAAGGTTGCTACGACCCATGTGGATTGGCGATTCCCGGAGCGGCCACAAGCGGCCGAACCGACCGACGCCGTTGTTGGACGTGCCTTTCGTCCTTGGATCGCTCTGTTCGATTACGGGGAGTTGCCGCCTCGGCGAGCAGGCCAGCCAGCCCCTGGGCGGCCAGCGTGACCACCTTTTCGCCGACCTCGACCTCGAAGGTGCCGTCCAGGTCCTGCCGGCCCAGCAGCTTGACTCTCGCGCCCGGCAGAAGCCCGAGCGCTGACCAACGCCGCAGCCGGTCGGGATTGTCGTCCTGCGCTTCACGGATCACCACTCGCTGACCCGGCGGAAACGAGTGCAGCGGCTGCAGCTTGCGGCGCGCCAGTTTGCCCTCACGAGTGGGGATGGGATGGCCGTGGGGGTCTTCCGGCGGATCGCCCAGGTAGTCCGCGATGGCCTGCTCCAGGCGGGGGGAGATGGCGTGTTCGAGGGCTTCGGCTTCGGCATCGACGTCACTCCAGTCCAGCCCCAGCACACGGGTGAGGAACAACTCCATCAGGCGATGGCGGCGGATTACCCGCCGCGCCTCGGCGGTGCCCGTGGCGGTCAAGCGGGCACCTCGCCCGGGTTCGTACTGGACCCAGCCGCCTTCAGCCAGCCGTTTGAGCATGCTCGTGACGGAAGGGGCGCGAACTTCGAGTTGCACGGCAAGTTCCACAGGCGAAACCACCTGCTCGACGCCACCGAGCCTGTGGATGGCCTTGAGGTAGTCCTGCATCCCCCGACTCGCTAGGTCTGACATGATTGCGATTCCCCCGTCGTCTTAGCGTGAAACCGGGCAAAGTGCGGGTCCGGTCCCTTCTATTAGTCCAGACTAACTGCGAATAACAGAAAACATTAACTAAATCTGTTAGACTATTCTAATCAAGGACCGAAGAATATCCTACGCGCGCTCGAAGCGCTGGTCAAGTGGGTTTGCGTCTTTTCTGATTTTCTCCCGCCCTGGGGGGTATCCGGGGCATCCGAGGACGCGAACCGATTATGGCCGTTTAGCTAAGTTATGACATTCTCTCGTGAAACGGGCGTGCGGACGTAAATGGTTGGCCGCAAGAAAGGTAGGCCGGCATCGACGACCGGTTCGCTTCCGCGGCTGTGGGAGAAATAGATCCCCCGAGCGAGAAAAAGAGTAGTTTGTCGTCGTCAGTGGCAGCGCGATCCGACACATCCTGGTCCGACGCCTCTACGCCCCTTTTCCCCTCGCTGCCTCTCTCGGAGACAGAGCAGGACGGCAAGAGACTACTTCTCGATGACCTGCACTTCCCAGCCGTCCAGCCCCTCGGGCGTGGCCACCAGCAGCAGCGGCTTGCCGTCGATCCGCACGGCGGCCAAGCCGCAGAGGGCGGCGCCGTAGTTGAAGTGGTCGAGCAGTTTGCCGTCGCCGGAGAGGAAATGGATCGAGCCGTCGCAGCCGGCTACGAGCCATTGTTTCGGCCCCTCGGGCAAGACCTGCCCGGCGGAGACGGGCTCGATGGGGTACTCTTGCATTCCCAACGCGATCGGATAGGTCCAGAGCACGTCGCCCTGGTCGGTCAATCCCAGCACGACAATCGACTTCTCATTGGGGGCCAGGCCGCAAAAGGCGAGCTTGCCGTCGCCCTTGAGGTCGGCGGAGACGATCAGTTGCACGTTCTGCCGGGGGACGGGGATCTCGCGGATCGTTTTCAGCGTGGGGGTGAGCAACGTGAGGATGCCCCGCTCATTGGTCGCCAGCAGGTTGCGGCCGCCGTGCTCGTCGGGGTTGAGCAGGGCCATGCGGTAGGGGGTTCCCACCGTGCGGTTGACGGCCGTCCGCTGCCCTTGGAGCGTGACACGCTGGATGCCGACCGTTTTCCAGTAGCTCACGAGCAAGTCGAGGCGGCCCTCGCCGTCCAAGTCGGCCAACTGGAAATCGGTGATGCCCGGGTGCGGATTTTCCAGGGCGTCGGCCGGATAGCTGAGCAGGAACGTGAAGTCGCCGTCGAAGAGATGGATTTGCTGGGCAGAAATGCCGGAGGCGGCGAACCAGCGGCGGCCGTCCTTGTCGGTGGCAGAGCGCAACTCGGCGATGATCTCTCCTTCGTGCTGCTGGATGGGATATTGCTTTACCACCTTCCCCCGCGGATCGATCTCGGCGATGGCTTGGGCGCCGTCGAAGACCAGGATCCGCGGCGTCTTGCCGTCCGCCTCCAGCACCAGGATGTTGCCCGGCTTTTTCAGCTCCTTCGAGGTCCAAAGGCGCCGCAGGGACATCGTCTGCGGATCGGACTTCGCCGCGATCTCGGCATGGGGTATTTCCACGTCCACGGCCAACGGCCCCCAGTAGGCGCTCTCCTTGACGCGGCTGCGGATCCAGTCGGTGAATCGCTTCTGATCGGCCTGGAGTTTGGCGATCTGCTCATCTTTGAGGGCCTTGGCCAGGTCCTTGCCGGCCAGCAGCTTGTCCAGTTTTTCCGGCAGGTTGCTCTCCAGCCGCTCATCGACGCCCGTCTCGTAGGACTCGACGTTCCCCTTGGCGTCGAGGACCACCATCGTCGGGATGGCGGAGATCAGGAACACCCGCCCGCAAGCCTGCTCGGCGTCGCGGGCCAGGGGAATGCCGATTTTCAGGTCCTCCAAGGCCTGGCGGACCGCCTGGTCGTCGGTATCGGGCGGGTCGATATTGACCGCCTCGAAGACCACCTTGTCGTTGGTCCGGTACTTCTGCCGGACCTTGTCCAGCAGGCGCAGATCCTCGGGGCAGTGCTCGCACCTAGTGGCCCAGAAGTTGAGCACCGTCACCTTGCCCTTGAGCGACTCGGACGTGACCGTCTTGCCGTCGGCGGCGGTGAACTTGAAGCTGGGGACCGGATTGCCCAAGAGCACCACGTCGGGAGGAAGGAACGACGCGACCACGCTTGCGCCGGGCGGGGTCTGGAACTCGAAGGCCTTGGGGTCGATCCGCGCCCCGACTTCCGCGTCGCGGTATTCGGCCACCAACTTCAGACCCTTGGCCGTCCCGCGGAACCAGTAGTTGTTCAGCGGCGGCCCGGCCGGATACTGGAAACGGCGAAGGACCTTGGACTTCTGGTCGATCCAGAAGACCGCCTCGCCGTCGGGCCGCGTCACAGCCACGCGATCGCACGTATTGGGCCCGATCTTCTCCGCCCGCAACAGGCACGGTTTATCGGCCTGGTACAGCAATGTCTTCAACGGGTCGTCGGCCAGCAGCAGCAGGGCCTGGATCGGCACCCAACTGTAAACCCGCGTGGGGCCCGTCGAAAAAGCGTCGCCAGGTCCTTGTCAGCGAACAACTCGGCAATCGAAAGCTTCTCCGGCGAAGGCCTCTCCAGCACCTGGTTGGGCAGGTCGTCGATCAGCGCGTGCAGCGTCTTGCCGTCGCCGACCACCGTCCCGTTGTAGGCCTGCATGCGGATCTTGTTCGGCCGGGCGAAGGCCATGCTGAAAAAGAACTTGCTGTCCAGCGGCTCCTCGCGGTCGTCCACGACGCTGCGGCCCGAAACCTGCACCTCGCCATTGTCGGAGTAGCTGGCCGCCTGCTGGTAGGCGCCGACCATCGCCCCTAGCAACTTCTGCGCCTGAAGAATCTCCTCGGGCGAAGGGACGTGCGGCAGGTTATCGCCTTTGATGTCCTGGTCGTCTGGCTGCTGATTCGGACTCGCCTCAGCCGGGCCATCTGCGCCTCGCGTCGATCCGCCCCGTTTGGCGTTGGACGGCTGGGCCGGCCTTCCCGCGGCCGCCGCAACCTTCGCCGCCGGGTTTGCGGCCTTGTCGGACCTCGTACACGCGGTCCAAAAAGCCAGGCCCATCAGCAGCATTGCCAACGCAAGGCCTGTCCCGTTCCGAGGTATTCGACCGTCCATGCATCTATCCTTCGACCCGATGACAAATGTCATCCTGAGTCTTATGGGTCCCCTAGGTCTATAGGTCCCTTAGGCCACCATTGCAAACTCCGCCTTAGAGACTTACGACCATTATTTGCGAAGCGGTCATTTGCGTAAAGCTCGATATCGCCTCATCGCCTTGACCAGCGGCTGACGGCGCGGATAAGATGACCGTGACCAAGCGGCACCTTTCCCCGTTTATCCCCGCTTTCGCAGTTTACCGAGTGTCATTGATCTTACGCTACGGTGCCGACGCTTCGATCCGCTTAGAGTTTGCCGAGGATGCCCTGTTGGCGGAGTGCGGCACGCCTGCGGTCGTCCCGGCGGACGATCCGGCGGCGGCGGTGGCGCAAGCCCTGACGGAGCCCATCGACTTCCCTCCCCTGACCCGCACTGCCACGCCCGGCGATCGGGTCGTGCTGGCCTTGGACGAAGGTCTTCCCCATGCCTCGCAGATCGTGGCTGCCGTGATCCGTGCACTCTTGCGGGCGGGAGTGGATCCCGACGGTATCACGGTGCTGCAAACGGCCGCGGACAGTCGCTCCTGCATCGCCGAGCCGGGACCATGGATCCCCGCCAACGTCCGTCAGCGGATCAACCTCCTGTTCCACGAGCCGTCCGATCGTCGATCGTTGGCCTACCTGGCCGCCTCGCCAAGCGGCGAGCCGATCCACTTGAACCGGGCGATCACCGACGCCGACGTGCTGCTGCCCATCGGTTGCGTCCGCCGCCGCGGCCAGCACGGCTTCCGCGGCGTCCACAGCCCGATCTTCCCCGCTTATTCCGACCAGCGGACGCAGCTCCGTTTCCGCACGATGGATGCCCTCGGCTCGGCGGCGGACCGCAAGGAGTTGCTCCAGGAGGTGGCCAACGTGGGCTGGCTCTTGGGAGTGAGCTTCACGATCCAGATGGTCCCCGGCCCGTGCGGGCAGGTGTTGCACGTCTTGGCCGGCGCCGTGGATGCGGTCCACCGCCGCAGCCGGGAGCTGTACGAGGCCGCCTGGCGGTTCCGCGTCCCACGCCGCGCCAGTCTGGTGGTGGCGTCGATCGAGGGCGACACGGCCCAGCAGACCTGGCAGAACGTCGGCCAGGCCTTGGGCTGTGCCGAACGGCTGGTCGAAGAGGGCGGCGCGATCGCGCTGTGTTGCGATCTGGCAGGCGAGCCGGGCCCGGCCGTCCGCCGTCTGGCAACCGCCGCCACCCGCGGCGAGGCTTTGCGGGAGATCCGCCGCGAGCGGGCCGCCGACCTGCTGCCCGCCCTCCAATTGGCGCGGGCCGTGCGTTGGTGCCACGTCTACCTGCTCAGCCGGCTCGATCGGGCGTTGCTGGAAGACCTCCAGATCTCTCCCCTCGGGGATTCCGCGGAGCTTGCCCGCCTGGCCCGTCGTCATGCCACCTGCATCCTTTTGGCCAACGCCCCCTGGGCCGTGGTCACCGTCGAGCAGAGCGGGTAGAGTGTAGGGTGGGTCGAGCGCAGGGTGTAGGGTGGGACAAGCGCAGGGTGTGGGGTGGGACAAGCTCGCGCCAGCGAGCGCCGGCCCACCAATGCCGCTAGCTCCTGGTGGGCCGGCGGCCGCCAAGGCGGCCTTGTTCCACCCTACGGCTCGCTGCGCTCGACCCACCCTACATTCCCTCAGAAACGCATCATGCTGCAAGATCTCCCACGGGTCGCCGAAAACGTGGCCTGCGTTCGCCGCCGGATGGCCGAGGCGGCGGCGCGGAGCGGCCGTAAGGCGGAGGAAGTGACTTTGGTGGCCGTCACCAAGTACGTCGACGAGCCGCTGGTCTGCGCGGTGGTCCAGGCAGGTTGCGACGTGCTGGGCGAGAGCCGGCCGCAGGCCCTCTGGGAGAAGGTCCCACGGCTGACCGATTTGGCGGTTCGCTGGCACCTGATCGGCCATCTCCAGCGGAACAAGGTCCGCCGCACGTTGCCGCTGGTGACGCTGATCCATTCGGCCGACAGCCTGGAGCTGATCGCCGACATCGATCGCATCGCCGGGGAGCAATCGCTGCTGGCCAAGGTGCTGCTGGAAGTCAACGTCTCCGGGGAGGACGCCAAACACGGTTTCGCGCCGGCGGCGATCGAGCCGCTCTTGCCGCAACTGGCCGGCTACCGCCACGTTCGCGTCAGCGGACTGATGTGCATGGCCGGATTGGAGGGCGGCCTCGATCGCGCCCGGCGGGATTTCGCCGCGCTGCGGACGCTTCGCGACCGGCTCCGGCACGGCTGCCCGGAAGGAATCGTTCTGGACGACCTCTCGATGGGCATGAGCGGCGACTACGAGGTGGCGATCGAGGAAGGGGCGACGATCGTGCGGGTCGGCTCGGCGCTGTTTGAAGGAGTGCCGCCATGATCGACCCGGAGCCGCACGCCGAAGGGGCCGTGCTCCCGCTGCGGGCCCAGCCCGGCGCGAAGCGCAACGAGATCCGCGGCGAACAGGACGGGATGCTCAAGGTCTCGGTGACCCAGATCGCCGAGAAAGGCAAGGCCAACAAGGCCCTGGTCGAGGTCCTCGCCAAGGGTCTTGGCCTGCGGAAATCGCAATTCGCCTTGCTCAGCGGCGAGACCTCGTCGCACAAACGCTTCCTGGTCCGCGGTATTACTCGGGAGCAACTTGCGGAATTGATCCGGGAGAAGCTCGCAGATCTCGGTCTTGGGTCTTAGGAATCAAGACGAGCAGGGTGGGACAAGCATTGCGCAAGCGATGCCGGCCCACCAACGCCGCTGGCCCGCCGTCGGCCTCCCAAACCATCCGCCCGCGTCCTTGCGGGGGGGTTGCGTTGGGCGTGTGCGGTCGCTAGGCTTGAAATAGTCGATTTGTGGCAGGAATTTCACCTCATCCTCACGCCTGCCAGGTCGTTCGCACCGCGTCGCATGCCTCTTCTTGGGCAGGACGGACTGGATGCACAACCGTCCCGGACATTCCCTGGCCATCGTGACGAGGTCTGATGCCCTCAGCGGTACGGAGGACGTAACGCATGAGTGAGTCGATGCGAGGCGAACGCCAAGAGCAGCCGCAACTTGACCAACAGGTCGACCGGCTGCTCGACAAACACTTCAGCGATCCGCAGTCGCCTCGTCCGGAAGAGGTCCGGCGGCTGGTGGGCGAACTGGAGCAGCGCTGCGGCGAGCTCGAGGTGCAGAACCGGGAACTTCTCCAGGCCCGGCAGCAGTTGCAAGCCTATCGCGACCGCTATGTCGATCTCTATGATTCGGCCCCCCTGGGTTACGTCACTTTCGACGAAGATGGCTACGTCCAGGAGATCAACCTCGCCGGGGCGCAGATGTTGGGCCGCCAGCGCGAGGAGCTCACGGGATACGCTTTCGCCGACCACGTGGCCGAGGGCCAGCGGGAGAGCTTCCGGCAACAGGTCCGCGCGTGCTGCGGCCAAGGGCGGGCGGTGACGAGCGAGTCGGGCCTGGTTGCCCGCGATGGCCGGGTGATCGCCGTCCAGCTTCACATGGTCCCCATCGAGGCCCCCGAGCGCGAGGGCGCGTTTTGCAAGACGGCCGTGGCGGACATTACAGCCCGCAAGCAGGCGGAGGATGCGCTCTGCCAGAGCAGGGAGGGGTTACGGCTGGTGCTGGAGGCCTCGCGCACCGGCTGGTGGCGATTGGACCTGGCCAATGGCAAGCTGGCCGCCGACGAGCGCTGTTTGAGCCTTTTCGGGCTGCCGACCGACACTCCGCCGAGCTTCCCGCTGTTCCTCGAGCGGATCTGGCCGGAGGACCGTGAGCTGGCCCAACGGCACGTCAACGAATCGCTGGCCCGTCCGGGCGATTACGAGGGCGAGTATCGTACCACCTGGCCCGATGGCGGCCGACACTGGATCTTCATCCGCGGCCGGGCCATCCACGACGACGACGGCAAGCCGCTTTGCATGGTCGGCGTGGTGATGGACGTGACCGAGCGGAAGCAGGTGGAAGAGGCGCTCCAGCAGGAGCGGAACCTGTTGCGGACGCTGATCGACAACCTGCCGGACCACGTTTATGTGAAGGACGCCCAGGGCCGGTTCGTAGCGGCCAACCTGGTGGCCGCCCGGATCATGGGCGCCGTGACGCCCGGCGATCTGATCGGCAAGACCGACGCGGATTTCTACACCGCGGAACTGGCGGCCGAGTATCGCCAGGACGAGGAGCAGTTGGCCCGCACCGGAGAGCCTTTGGTCAATAAGGAGGAGCCGCACCTCGATACGGCGGGGAATCGGCGGGCCGTTCTCACCACCAAGGTGCCCTTGAAGGACAGCCAGGGAAGAGTCGTGGGCCTGGTCGGCATCAGCCGCGACGTTACCGATCGCGCGCGCATCGAGGAGGAGTTGCGGCTGCTAAACCGGACCTTGGAAGAGCGGGTCGCCCAGCGGACGGCGGAGGTCCAACGGCGGACCGCCGAGCGGCAGGCGCTGGCCTGCGAATTGATCCAGGCCGAGGATCGCCAGCGCCGGCGGCTGGCCCAAGTGCTGCACGACAACTTGCAGCAGCTTCTGGTGGCGGCGCGGATGAAGGTCGGCCGCCTCGGCAAGCGAACGGCGGACCAGACCCTGAGAGAACAACTGAAAGACGTGGAGCAGATCCTCGCCGAGTCGATCGGCGAGTCGCGGTCGCTGACGTTGGAGCTCAGCCCGCCCGTGCTGAACGAGGCGGGCCTGGCGGGCGGGCTGCAATGGCTGGCCCAGCAAATGGAAGACAAACACGGGCTGTGCGTGGGCGTGGAGATTGATCCGGCCGCCGAGCCGGGGGACGAGGTGTCACGGGTTTTTCTCTTCCAGGCGGTGCGAGAGCTGTTGTTTAACGTGGTCAAGCACGCCCAAGCCGCATCCGCGCGGGTCCGCCTGACGCGCGGCGAAGGGGCGACGATCCGGGTCGATGTGGGCGACGACGGCGTCGGCGCCGATCCCGCCCGGCAGGCATGGGGATTCGGACTGGCCTCCGTTCACCAACGCGTGGAGATTCTCGGCGGCCACCTGGAGATGGAAGCCTCGCCAGGCCGCGGGACCGAGGTCTCGATCTTCGTGCCGCAACGGCAAGCGGCCGCACCGAGCCACGGCCAGTTGCCGGTTTAGGTCTTTGGCCTAGGCTCTTATAATAGGCCTTGGCCGAGACCCAACACCTAGGACCTAAGAGCGAGCTGTATCCCATGAAACGCATCGTTTTGATGTTCTCTGCCTTGTTGGCAAGCGTTTCCGTATCCCCAGCGGACGATTCCGGTCCGGCGAAGGCGGCCCGGCCGGGCGTCCAGATCCAGGACTGCTGGGTCTTCACGATGGCCAACCTGCTCAGCGAGGATTCCCTGCAAAAGACCATCGATCTGGTGAAGCGGGCCAAGCGGGCCGGCTACAACGGGTTGTTGTTGTCCGACAGCAAGATGGCCAAGTTCCAACTCCAGGATAAGAGCTACGCGAGAAACTGCCGCAAGCTCCGCCAGGTCTCGACCGACAACGCCATGAAACTCATCGTCTGCGTCTGCCCCATGGGCTACGCCGCGGAGTTCATGGCCGTCGATCCCAACCTGGCCGAGGGCATGCCCGTCCGCAAGGCCCCCTTCGTCGTGCGGTCCGGACGGCTGGAGCCCCTGCTGGACTCGCCCCCGCTGGCGGGCGGCTCGCTGGCCGAGTGGAAGCGGGGCAGCCCGGCGGGCTGGACGGCCGACAAGCCGGGCCTGGTCTCCTTCCGCGACGACCAGGTCACCTGCGAAGGCCGGCCCACGCTCCGCCAGGAACACTCGGCCGCCAAGGGCGGGCCGGCGCGGCTCTACCAGCCGATCCAGGTCCAGCCTTGGCATTACTACCACGTCTCGGTGATGGCCAAGACCAAGGGCTGCACGTCGAAAGACTTCCGCATCTTCGCGCTGGGCGCCGGCAGCTACCCCTTGAACTGGCAGCCGCCGCCGATCAAGCCCACCATGGACTGGACCCGGCTCGACGCCACCTTCTCCAGCCTCGACAACACGCAGGTCGCGCTGTACCTCGGCTCCTGGGCTCCCAAGGGCGGCACGATCTGGTGGAGCGACGTCCGGCTGGAGCCGGGCGGGCTGGTGAACGTGATCCGCCGCCCCAGCCTGCCGCTGAGCGTCACCAGCGACGACGGCCAGACGGTTTACGTCGAGGGCCAGGACTTCTCCGAGGTCAAGGATCCCAAGCTGGGCCACGATCCCAACCCGGGCTATTTCACCTACTGGCACCGCCCGCCCGTGGTCACGATTCCTTCCGGCAGCCGGCTCCAAGAGGGCCAAAGGGTGCTGGCTGGCTATCACTTCGCCACGATTGTCGGCAAGAGCCATCAGATCACTTGCTGCCTGGGCGAGCCGAAGGTCTATGAGCTAATCGAGGCGCAGATCCGCTGGGTGAAAGAGGTGGTCCGGCCGGACATTTACTTCATGAGCCACGACGAGATCCGTCACGGCGGCTGGGACGACTCCTGCACCTGCCGCCGCTTGACCTGCGGGCAGATGCTGGCCGACAACGTGCGGCAGTGCGTCCAGATCATCCAGCGGACCGACCCGGGCAAGCCGATCGCCGCCTGGAACGACATGTTCGACCCGTTCCACAACGCCCGCAAGCAGGGCCCGATGTACCTGGCCAAGGGCGACGGGCCTTGGGCCGGTTCCTGGGAGGGCCTGCCGGCCAGCGTGACGATTGCCAATTGGCATCAGAACGACGCCGACAGTCTGCAATTTTTCGCCGGCCGGGGCCACGCGCAGATCCTGGCCGGCTATTACGACGCCGATCCCCGGCGGATCGTCGCTTGGCTCAAGCTGGCCGCCGAGGTCCAAGGCGTCCGCGGCGTGATCTACACCACCTGGGTCGGCGACTACTCGAAGCTCGAAGCCTTCATGGACAGCGTCCGGCAGTTCGAGCGGCAGTGACCATCATGCGGACATGTCGGGCTGCTCATGAATTTCAACTCAGCCTCCCTGATCGTGAAACGTGTCGTCCTTTAGGGATCTTACTCTTTCGCCCTCTTCTTTCGAGTTTTCGTTCTTTCGGGCTTTCGTGATTGGTTTTTCCGTGCCGCGTAGCATGACCTACGGTTACGGCCTGCCGGTAAATGGCAGGGCTCGCCTAGCGCCGATCGCGGCTCTTTTTCCGCGGGGCCGGTCCGCCGCCGTCGCGGGGCTTGCGGACCACGGCCTTGGCCGGGGCCGGGGCCAGCGCCGTCTTGGGCAGCAGCTTCCGCTCGGCGAGGCCCCAAAGGCTGGAGGCGATGAAGTACAAGCACAGTCCGCTGGCGACCTTGTAGAACAGCACGCCCATGAATACCGTCATGAACATCATCATCTTCTGCTGCATGGCGGCCTGTTCGTCCACTGCCGGCGGCATGAGCTTCTTCTGCTGCCAGATGAACAGCCCGATGGTAATCAGCGGCAAGAGGTTGAAGTAGGGCCCGAGGTAGCCGTGGTCGCTGGCCAGGAGATCGGGCATGAAGCTCGACCAGTTGAAGAGCATGTCCGGCGCGGCCAGATTGGAGCACCAGCGGACCGACTCGCTGATCAGCGGCGCCTGGCGAAGCTCCACGTCGACCATCAGCGAGCGGTAAAGGCCGAGGAAGATCGGCAGTTGGAAGAAAACCAGCAGGCAGCCGCCCAGGGGGTTGTAGTTGTGTTTGCGGAACAGCTCCTGCTGGGCCTTGGTCCGCCCCTCCATGTTGTTCTTGTAGGTCTCCTGGATCCGCTTGATCTCCGGCTGCAGCTCCTGCATCTTCTGGGCGTTGAGCGTCTGCTTGCGGCTCAGCGGGAACATGCACAAGCGGACGATCACGGTGAGCATGATGATCGCCAGGCCGTAGTTGCGGACCACGGCGTAGAAGAAGTGCAGGATCCAGGTCATCGGCTCGGCCACAAAGAAAAACCAGCCGTAGTAGACCAGGTCTTTCAAGCCGTACTGGTCCAGCAGCGCGGGCTGCTTGGGACCGGCGAAGACCTCGTAGTCCTGCGAGAGCCCCTCGGCAGGCTTCAAGTCGTGCAGCGTACTCACCAGGCGAAAAGAACTGTTGGTCCGCTTTTCCCACAGCTTGTCCACCGGTCCCATGCGGATCGGCCAGGCCTCGGAGATCCAGAGGTCGGTGGGATCCTTGCGCTGGGGGATCATCACGACGGAGAAGTACTGGGCGTCGACGCCCATGTACGAAATCAAGGAATCCTTGAGCACCGTGCCCCAGGTCCCGGCGCCGATGTTGCTCGCGGAATAGAGCCCCAGCTTCCCGTCGAGCCAGACGACCACGTCGCGGATGCCGGCCCCGCCCCAGTTCGGGCTGACCTTGCTGGCGTACCAATAACCTTCGTCGGGCAGGCCGTTGGGCCCGTCCAATTGGTAGGCCACCTGGCGGACTGTCTTCCCCGTGTTGCGAATCTCGACGCCCAGCGTGAGATGGTAGCCGGCTCCCTCGTGGCCCCCGCGGCCCTTCTTCGCTAAGCGGTAGGTCTTCTGGACCTCCAGTCCCAAGCCATCCAGCTTGCGACGGAAGACGACCTCGGTCTCCGTGCTCTTGGCAACCACCCAGGTGTCCCCGCGGAGATTCAGGCCCTTGAGCTCCGTATCGAGGTCGGCCGGACGGGGTTTCTTGCCGTTGGCATCGAAGGTCTCGTTGGGCTTCTCCGGGTCCGCAAGCTTCTCTTGGTCGACCTGGTGCAAGGTGAAGAGGAACGAAAGCGGGTCGGTTCCCTCGGGCGGTTCGTATTGCTCGGGATGAATCACGGCCAGCGGCTTGCGGACCAGGGCCACCGAGAGCGCAAGCGGCTTGCCGCCGCGCTGGACCGAGAGCGTCACCTTTTGCCCCGGCTCGGTCGTGCTCAACGCGCTCTTGAGCGAAGCCATGCCGGTGACCCGGGTCTTTCCCACGGAGGTGATCAGGTCGCCTTGCCGGAGGCCGGCTTTGGCGGCGGGCGTTCCCCGGCCGACCACCTGAACCTTGGCCCCCGTGCCGGGCAACGCCCCCTCCAGGACCACTTCTCCCAGGTAGCCGTGACGGTCCTCCAGATCCAGGTAGCGATCGCTGTTGAGCTCCACGCGGACGACCGCCGCACCACGGCTCGTCCAGGTGACGAGCATCTGGTACGGGTCGCGGGAATCGGCCGAACCGAGGGTGCCCCATTGGAGCGGGGCCGCCGGAGCCTTGGCAACCGGCGGAGGCGCAGGCGCCCCTACGGGCGGCACCGCGGGAGCTCCGGCTTGCGGCGCCGCCGGAGCCCCGGCAACCGGCGCCGCGGGAGCCCCGGCAGCCGGCGGCTCTTTCTCCACGTTAGGCGGGCCGGCGGCGACTTTTTCTTTCTCTTGGGCAACTTGCCTCTGGGCCTGAGGCTTCACCTTTTCCGGTGGAAAGAGCCAGTGATTCAGATACTCATTGACGGAGAGGATCGCCATGCTGACGATCAGAAAGAGCGCAATGCGCCCCCACATCCCGGTCGGAGGAGGGTTCTGCATAATAATATCGTCTCGATGATTCCCGCGTGGGTAGCATGACCCGGCAAGGTCAACCGTGTAGGTTATGCTTTAGCATAACGGCCGGAAAGTGTTATGCTAAAGCATAACCTACGTCAGCCTTAGCGTCCGTCCCGCAGCCGGTCCCCGAGGAAGTTGTCCAACTCGGGAATCCCGTAGATCTTCTTGATCGTCTCCTCGAAAGGATACTCTACCCGGCGGAATCGCACGAGATCGTCTTCCTGGATCACGTAGCAGGAGCGATTGTCTCCGTCGCGCGGCTGGCCCACGGATCCCACGTTGATCATCGTTTTGGCGTTGGTAAGCTGGTATTGGTAGTCGATCTCTTCGGGACTCAAGAAGCGGAAATCTTCGGTAAAGACCCCGGGGACGTGCGTATGTCCTTGGAAGGCGTGCCGTTCGATCAGCGCGAAGATCTTCTCCATCTTGCGGCGGTTATAGATGTCCTCGGGGAAGACATACTCATTCAACGGGTTGCGCGGAGCCGTGAACGAAAAGGAACGGCCCTTCCTGCTGATTGCGGGGCAACTCGCCGAGAAAATCCCAGCGGCGATGGGCCTCGTTGCCTGCGGGGCCGCAGTTCTCCAGTTGGCTGCGGGTCCAGAAGATGGCCCGCTCGGCGCCGGTGTTGAATCCTTCGGGGTCGAACAAGGCGCCCTGGTCATGGTTGCCCAGGAGGCAGACCTTGCACTTCATCACCTCATCGATGCACTCGCGAGGATTGGGCCCGTAGCCCACGATGTCGCCCAGACAATAGATATCGTCGACGCCTTGAGCGCGGATATCAGCCAACACCGCCCGGAGGGCTTCGAGATTGCTGTGAATGTCGCTGATGAACGCTCGTTTCACCTTCAATGACTTTCAGGGATCCGCGACACGCCGATCGCCCGCCGATGGAATGGCCGGACCGCAAGCAGGTACGCCGCCCCTAAACCCTTGCACGCCCCAGCATTAGGACCCTAAACAGTGTAGTATCGCAGGTTCGGCCGGTCAAGTCGAGTGCCCCCTTGTGGGAAACAGCGCCAACGGCGATCCTTCTCAAGGAGGGAGAAGTTAGGAGTTAGGAGTTAGGAGTTAGAATAAGAAGGGCGAAAAGCCACGGGCGGCTCGTTCTCGCCCAGGGCACCGACAGACGCCTAGCGACGAGAACTCCTAGCTTCCAACCTCTAACTCCTAACTTCTAACTTCGTGTGAACATCTTAGCCTTGGAAACCACGGAAACGGTCGCCGGCCTGGCTGCGCTGCGCGATTACAACCTGTTGTTGGAAATGGACTTGGACTCCAAGCGGCGGAGCGCCCAGTCGTTGGCGCCCGGTGTGCGGGAATTGCTCGGCCGAGTTGGCTGGCGAACCACCGACCTGGACCTGGTGGCGGTCGGCATCGGGCCCGGATCGTTCACCGGGGTGAGGGTCGGGGTCACGACGGCCAAAGTCCTGGCCTACGCGGCGGGGGCGGAGGTCTTGGGGGTGGAAACACTGGCCACGATCGCTGCCGCCGTCCCCGGCGAAGTCCAGGACCTGTCCGTGGTTCTCGATGCCCAACGGGGCCAACTGGTGGCCCAACGTTTCCATCGCGGGCCGGATCGACGGCTCGTGGCCGAGCAGCCTTGGCAATTGATGGCCGTCGATGCCTGGCTCGGCAGCCTCGCCCCGGGAGTCGCGGTTGCCGGACCCGTCCTGCGGCGGCTGGCCGATCGGCTCCCCCGCCACGTCAGGCTCCTGGACCGGACCTTCTGGTCCGCGCGGGCGGCGACCGTCGGCCGCCTGGCCATCGACGATTATGCCCTCGGCCGCCGCGACGATCTTTGGAAGCTCCTGCCGATCTACTTTCGCCGCAGTGCGGCGGAAGAGAAGCTCGACCAAGGAACCATAGGAGAATAAGTTGGACGATCGTTACTTGTGGTGCAGGCGTCCCGCCTGCATTTCTCGGCAGGCGGGACGCCTGCACCACAATTATCAGTTCCCCAAATCGGCCCGCAGCCGCTGGAGCTCCTGGGCTGTTTCGCGGCAGGCCGTGGCCAGGTCGTCTATTTCGGACCGCAATTGGGCCACCTGGCCGCGAAGCTCCTCGACCTCCCGTCGTAACCGCTCCGTCGCCCCGCCGCCCTCGCAGGGTGCCGCGGATGGCTTTCCTACCACCGCTTCCTCGGGAACCGGCTGGCAAGCAGCCAGCGGCGCCCGCTGGGCGGGCGATGACTCCTCCCCCTCGTCGCCGCCGCCATCCGGCGAGCCCCGGCCGGACGCGTACTCGGCTCGGATCCGCTCCAGCTCGCGTTGTGAGTAAAGAGCGTGCGTGACGACGTGGCCGCGGCCCTCCGGCGTAAGCGGTATCACCAGTCGCTTGGCCTTCAGCGAGGCCAACAGCGGTCGTAGGGCCGGCAGGTCCTGGATGGGTTCCATCCGCGAGGCCCGGCCGCGGAGTTCTCCCTCGGTCTGCGGCCCGCGGAGCAGCAGTTCGGCCATGATGGCCAGTTCCACCTTGTCCACGCCCAGCCATTCGTACAGGTAGTGCCGGTACTTGGACACCCGGCCCTGCCCTTGGATCAGCCCCACCGCGCCCAGTTCCCTCAGGCGATCGAGCGATTCTTCCACGTCGGCCGGCTCGAGGTTCATCATCGGCCAGCGGTTGCTCTTCTGATTGCAGCCGGTGACCGTGGCGTTGAGCGTGATGGGATAGGCGTTGGGGGTCGTCTTGGCCTTCTCGACGAGCACTCCCGCCACTCGCCGATCGATGGCCGAAAGCGGCTGCCAGCGGGGCGTCGCCGGCGGCGATTGGGCATTGAGGTCTTGGATCACAAGCGGAACTCCGTAGAGGGGTAGCAGTCAGTCAGCGGGGGAGAAGAGGAAAAGAGGAGAGAGGGAGAAGAGGAGGCATCACCGCGTCACCATGTCTCCTCTTCTCCCCCTTTCCTCCTCAGCGATCACCTACCGGCCGCCAGCCATCGCTCGTCTTGCCGCCCAGCCGAGCCCCCGTTGGGGCGACCGGCCGGCCGTCCTTGTCCAGCACCTCGCCTTGCACGGGCACGTTCAGCGTTTCGCCGGTGGGCAGATCCGTGCGGATTTGCAGCTCGCCGGCCACCTTGCCCGGCTTGTTGTCGGCCTTGAAGGTCACCGCCACAACCTGCACCACGCCCGAGTGGCTGAGATGTTTGACCTGGAATCGCTCGTCCGGCGCCGCGACGCTGAGGATCCGAAAGGGCACTTTTCCCTGGATCACCAGGTTTTTCGTGACCGTCTCCCGCAACTGGACCGCCCCCACGGAAAAAAGCGCCGGCTTTACCGACAGCGGCGCCAACACCAGTCCTTCCACGGCGATCGGCACCCGGGCCGCATCTGGGTTGAGGTCATTGGTCACCAGGATCACGTAATCCTTGAGGTAGCCCGCGGGCATATCGTTCTTCAACTCGATGGTCAACTCATAAGTCACTTGCCCCTGGACGCGGTTGAGTTGGACGACGCTGGCCGATAGGTGCTCCTGGGCACTCTGCACGTCGATGATTTTCCAGTCGGGCCGGCCTGCGTAGCTCACCAGGACCTTGCAGCTTGCCGTGGAGCCGCGATCTACGAAGCCGAAGTTGATCTCGCCGGGATTGACCACGACGTCGCTGCGGATGTAGCAGTACACATGAAGCTGCACCTCCGCCGGAACAGGCTTGTCGATCGTCACCCGCACCGTCGCCTCCCGCCGTCCGTTGAAGGTCCGCGTATTGATTCGGGCGACGACTTCGGCATTCTCCCCATTTTTCACCAGATCCTTGGTCAACTCCGGTACCGTGCAACTGCAGCTCGACTGCACGGAGGCGATATGCACGTCGTACCCGGAGTTGTTCTTGAAAGGGAAATGGTGCTCGACCTTCGCCAGCTTGGCGACAATGCCGAAATCGTGGCTCGTATGATCGAACATCGCGGTGGCCCAGTCTTGGGCCTCGGCCACGGTGGTCGCCGAGCAACAGATCAGCGCGAGGTAAATGAAACGCGTCACGACTACGCATCACTCCAGGTCGGAGAGTCTCAAAACCGCTAGCTTACCCGAATTAGCAGGAGATCGCAACGCGAACTGCCTCGCATGACCCCACAATATAGTACAATCATTCCACCCGAAGTTATGGTAAAACGTAGACTTGTAGGGTGGGACCAGCTCGCGTGAGCGAGCGCCGGCCCACCAGGGGAGAGTGGTTAGTGGTCAGTGGCTAGCGGTGAGTGGAATAAGGGACAGGTAAAATCGCATCCTCTAGGTCTCATCTCTCATCCTCCATCGCTGGCAATTCAGGTGGGTCGGCGTCCGCCAAGGGCAGCCTTGTCCCACCCTACCAACTAGCCACGGACCACTAGCCACGGACCACTTCCTCTTGCTTGCCCGGCATCTTGGAGGAAAATATGAGGACGCGGGCGCCCGTCGCGGGCCGCCCCAACCAATGGACTACCGAGCGAGGAGACGCCTCTTATGAGTCATGGCTTCAGCCGACGCGAGATTTTGACCACCGGGTTGGCCGCCGTGGGGTGGCTCTTTACCGATGGCCTGAGGAGAGGCCGGGCGGGTGAGCCGTCGGTCCGTAGGGCCGAGATCCCCGATCGGTCCGGCCAAGCGCCGTGCCCGCCCGTGGCCATCCAGAAGTGTGCCTCGTACGAGGGCAAGGAACTGCGGCAGCGGTTGGACCGGGCACTGGAGTTGATCGGCGGGATTAAGGACCTGGTCGGCGGCAAGACGGTGACGATGAAGATCAACGTGACGGGCGGCCCGGGTAGCCTCTGCGGACTGCCCGGTTATCGCACTTATCAGGTGCACCCGAACCTGGTGGCCGCGATGTGCGCCGCGCTTCACGATGCCGGCGCCCGGCGGATCGTGCTGGTGGAGAGCCAGTATTCGCTCAAGAGCCCCGAGGAGGTCCTTCACGACGGCGGCTGGGACGTCCGCGCCATCCGGTCGGCCGGCGGGCAGAAGGTGACCTTCGAGGATACGCGGAACCGCGGCCGCTGGCCGGGCTACAGCAAACTCACCGTTCCCTGGGGCGGCTTCATTTTTCCGGCCTTCCACCTCAATCCGCGCTACGAGAAGACCGATGTCTTCGTGTCGCTGGCCAAGCTCAAAGACCACGGCAGCGCGGGCGTGACGATGGCCGTCAAGAATCTCTTCGGCATCACCCCCACCTCGCTCTACGGCAGCGGAGCCCCCGACGAAAACGTGCTCTCCAACCGCATGGAGATCCTGCACAGCGGCAAGCGGACCGTGCCGGCCGGAGTGCCGCCGGAGAACGATCACCGGCTACCGGCGGATTGGAGATGCCGCGTGCCGCGGATCACGGCCGACCTGCTCGGCGCCCGGCCGGTGGACCTGGCCGTGATCGACGGCATCGAGAGCAATCGGGGCGGCGAAGGGCCCTGGATGAAGTTGGTCGAGCCGATCAAGCCCGGGCTGCTGTTGGCCGGCCGCAACGCCGTCACCACCGACGCCATCGCGGCGGCGGCCATGGGCTACAACCCCCAAGCCGCCCATCGGGAGTTCCCCTTTCCCGGCGACAATCACCTGCTCTTGTTGTCCCAGGTGGGCGTGGGGGCGATCGATCCTCAGCGGATCGAAGTCCGCGGGGTGCCGCTGGCCAAGGCCCTTTGCCCCTACAATCCCAAGCGGATTCCCCTGGAACTGCCGGCCGCCTGGTACAACCATTGCCCGCACGATCCGGTTGCCCGCGCGTGAAGCGCGCAGGCAACGGGCAGGAAATTGGCTACCCAAAGCGCTGTGCCACTGTAGGGAACGCCCTCTGTGGCGTTCCCCTGAGTACGAGCTGGACAACGCCAGTGCCCGGTCTCGGAACGCCACAGAGGGCATTCCCTACAGCCGTAGGTAGTGTCCTTCCTGCCCGTTACCTGGTTGCACTCGACCGGGCGCCGTGTTAGAACAATCCTGGAGTCGGACCAACGGCCGGTTGCCCGAACCCCGACTGCCCCACCTTTGATTCCCCACCCTCGATTTCCTCACCCAAGGAGACTCCCATGCATGCCGTGAATCTGGATTTTGCGAAGTTGCCGCGTCTGTTTTCCGCCGTTGCCGCTGGGCTGAGCCTGGCGGTTGCGGCCGCCGTTTGGGCGGCCGAGCCGAAGCTCTCCGACGCCGATCTGAAGAAGATCGAAGCGGCCCTGCCGGCCAAGGCGCTGGTGCAGCCGGCCCAGCCGCGGAAGGTGCTCTTGTTCTGCCGCACCGAGGGCTTCAACCACGTCGGCGGGATCCTCGCCTGCAACACGTCCTTCACGCTGATGGGCAAGAAGACGGGGGCCTATTCCACGGAGATCAGCACCGACATGGCCGCCTTCGAGCCGGCGGCGCTGGCCCGCTTCGACGCCGTGGTCTTCGACAACACCACGGCCCTGAAGTTCGAGAATCCCAAGTACCGCAAGGCCCTGCTGGATTTCGTCGAAGGCGGCAAGGGGATCGTCGGCATACACTCCGCGACCGACAACTTCTACCAGTGGCCCGAGGGCGCGGCCCTGATGGGCGCCCTGTTCGACGGCCATCCCTGGGGCCATTGCGCCGTGAAGCTCGACGATCCGGCCAGCCCGCTGCTGGAAGCCTTCGGCGGCAAGGGCTTCTACATCGACACCGAGATGTACAAGATGCGTGCGCCCTACTCCCGCGAGAAGCTCCACGTGCTCCTGAGCATGGACCTCAGCCACATGAGCCCCCGGGACGCTGCGCAGAGCCGGGCGGACAGGGACAACCCCATCGCCTGGATCCACGAGGCAGGCCGGGGCCGCGTCTTCTACTGCTCCTTGGGCCACGGCGAGCCGGTCTTCTGGAACGCGCCGGTCCTCAAGTTCTACCTCGACGGCATCCAGTACGCCTTGGGCGACCTGAAGGCCGGCGCCGTGCCCAGCGCCAAGCTTTCTCCGCAGCCCGCGGCCGCCCTGGCTCCGGACAAGCCCTAAGCGGCCGAGTGTAGGGTGGGGCTCGCTGCGCTCGACCCCATAGGCGCGCAGTTAAGCAACTTTGTATTCCAGAAGTTCTGGATTGTTCAGGAGTTGGAAACAACTTGGATGTTTTCGTCGAGAGCTGACTCGGGCCGCTTTGGCCAGGGATTGACGGCTGCGTTCGAGGACCCGCCGGAGTTTGGGCGGGTCGTCGATCACGGCGATCCACTGTCCGATCCAGTGTGGCAGACTCGCCGCAGCACGCCACAGGCTTCGCCGGCCATCGAGCCAGACGGCCATCATCAGGATGCCGTGTTGGATGATGACCGCGATGAGTCTCACATACACCTTCGCCAGTTGCTCTGCCGCCGGGGCCGCGGCCTCGCGGTCGGCCAAATGATTGTAGGATTTCCAGAGCTTGAACAGACGTTCAATCTGCCAACGCGCCCGGTAGAGCACGACGATTTCCTTCCACTTCAGCAGCGACCGCGGGCAGTTGCTGACGAAGATCGTCCACTCCTGGAGTGCCAGATACTCCTGCGAGGGCTCGCGGCCGTGATCGCGGGCTTTTTCGCGGATTTTCTGGCGTCGCCGCGCGGCGATTTCCGGCGAGACCCGCACGGCCACCAGCCGGCACGGCAGCCGTTTTTCGCCGAGTCGTACACGCACATCGACCACGCCGTGCTGGGCCTTCTTGGCGAGGAACCTCTGCAACGCAAACGGTTTTCCTGCCCCTTCCAAGACCGTCGTGCCGTGCTGCAACCGCGACAGCCAATAGCCCTGCGCTTGCCCCACACGCTCGAATCGCTCAAGGGAAAAATAGCCCAAGTCGAAGATCGACAGGCTGCCCGCGGGCAAAGGGACTTCCGTGATGGGACTCTTGGCGTCGCTCGCCCGACCCGGCTCCAGCAGCACCTGCAAACGGCCGTGACGCAACTCCCAGAGCACTTGGATCTTCAACGCCGCTTTTCCGCTGCCGTGAGTACCGCCACAGCCGGGAAACTGCTCCGCGTAGTCGTCGGGCAAGGTGACCGTGGTGCTATCACCGATCGCAACCTCCGCGAAACGCTCCAGAAGCTTGATGGGAGGCGCGTCGGCCGTCAACACATGGTCCAGTAGGCGATGCATAGCCCTTTGAAGAAACTGCACCAACTCGGGGGTAAAACGTTGGGGAATCGCGTTTTCCGTCACGTCCACGCCGAGCTGCGCGGCCGTGATTTGATAGTCCCGCGGCTTAGGCTTAGGGTTTTGTAGCACGGTCAGCACCAGCGTGGACAGCAGCGTCGAGCCCGAGAACTTGCGTTCCCGCTTCACACACCCGGTTTCTCGCGCCAGCACGTCCATCGGTTCCTCAAACAACCCTTGCAACAACTCCGTGACTTGCGTTACGATCTCCATAGGGAAGCTCCTTCTTCCAGGTCGGTTTGCCTAACCTCGCCTGGTTTAAGGACTTCCCCGTTTTATTGAAAGACCAATTTCCTTAACTGCGCGCCTATGGGGCTCGCTCCGCTCGACCCACCCTACTTGGTCGAGAGTGGAATCACGCCATCCCACCCGGGGGGAGGGCGGCGATTGTGCTGGGCGATATAGGCGGTGAGAAAGTCGATCGCCTGGTCGGCCGCCGGCGTACGGTGCAGAAGCTCATAGGCATCCGACCAACGACCGGCCAGGAAGGCGTCCACCGCCGCCTCGCAGCATTCCAGGTGCTCGTCGCTCAACAGCGGATATTGCGACTCCGGCGGCAACAATTCGCTGACCTCCAACGGCAGGTCCATGCCGTAGGGCCGCACCCGGGCCAGTCGGCGGACGCGGGCAACCTCCTTGGACACCTGCCGCTGGATCGCCTGGGCCGTGGACTGATCCAGCAGGATCGGGGCGCCGAGCAGCCGGGTCATCCCCTCCAACCGGGACGCCAGGTTCACCGCGGGACCGAAGACGGTGACTTTCACCTGGTCCACCGTGCCGATCTTGCCGGCCACCGCGTTGCCGGTGGCGATGCCGATGCCGGCTTGGAAGCCGGCCAAGGGGCTGTGCGGGTCGAGCGCGGCGGCCTCGAATTCGGCCCGGATCGCCAGGGCCGCTCGGCAGGTCCGCAACACCGCGTCGTCCTGGGCCAGCGGCCAACCCCAGAAACCCATGGCGGCATCGCCTTGGAAATCGCCTACCACGCCTCCCTGGTCGAGGATCTGGTGGGTCATCACGCCCAGCGCCTGGCTCACGCGGTGGAGCAACTCCAGCAGGTTGCCGGCGTGCCGCTCTGTCTCCAGCGAGAACCCCCGGAGGTCGCAGAAGAGCACCGAGACCAGGGCCTCCCTCGGGGCCAGCACGACCTCGGGATCCTCGAACCGCAAGGTCTTCAGCACCACCGGGGAAAAGAACTGGCTGAGGCTGGCCTGCTGCCGCTCCAGGGCCCGCATCTGGCTCATCGAGCCCACCGCCGCGGCCACCAACTCGGTGAACTTCACGTCCTCCCGCGGGTCCTCCGCATCGGAACTGCCCGGCATCGAAGGCCGCTCCGCATGGAACCGGCCCGCCAGGTAAAGTCCCCAGCCGGGCAGGGCCTTGCCGGGGACCGGCGTGCAACAGGCCCAATCGACGTCGTGCCGGACCGTAAAGGGCGAAAGCGAAGAGCCCTCGCTCTGGTGCCAGACGTGAAGCACGCTCTCGCGCTGCCGGATCGCCTGCTGGATCAGGCGCTGGCTGGGCTGGAAGTCGCCGCCGCCCACCAGCCGCTGGTCCCAGTGCAGCACGCGGACCGCCGGCGGCGAGCCCGCCGCCGACTCCTCTCCGTCCAGCACCACCACGGCCACCGTTTCCGCCCGGGGCACGCCGGCCAGGAGCATGGCGACCAGGCCCACGCACAACTCGGCCTGGTCCTTGGCCCCGGAGAGCACCTCCGGCACGCGGCTGAGCACCTCGATGCGGTAGTCGGGATTGCGGAAGCGGATCTGCTTCAGGTACTGGGCGCTGAACGACTGCTGCTCGGCCGGCAGCGGGACCTCGGCCGCCAGGTGTACCTGCTGGTCGGTGAGCGTGAACGTGGTCTTGCCGATCACGAAGTGCTCTCCCGGCACCAGCGAGAACCGGTCCGACTCCTTGCCGCGGAAGAAGACCGGGTTGTGCGACTCGGGCAGCCGCACGACATGGAGCCGCCAGCCGTCCCAATCCAACTGCGCGTGCCGGCGGGAGACGTGGGGATCCCAGGGCACGTTCCAGACCTCCGGCGCCCGCCCCAGCACGAGCGATTCCCCGCCGGGCAACGTTCGCCGCCACCGCTGCTGGGCCTCTTCGCCTTGTGCGATCAGGTCGGCCATTTCACGAGGAGTCAGGAGTTAGAAGTTAGAAGAAGAAAGCTGACTATCCCAGGTTAAGCTCCAGATAAACGGCGTCCGGTATGGGGTTGTGGGTGTACGCTGCGATCTCCGTGAAGCCCAAGGAGCGGTAGAGTGCCATCGCCTCCAACAAACGTGCAAGTGTATCGAGCCGCATGGTTCGGTAGCCGAGGTTCCGAGCCTCGTGAATGATTGCCTGCGCCAAGGATCGCCCAATTCCTCGTCCCCGGAAGTGTGGTCGCAAGTACAATCGCTTCATTTCGCAGGCGCCATCCGCAAGCATCCTCATGGCCACGCAGCCGACCCCCTCGCCATTTTCCGAAAGGAGCAGCAGCCGACCCTGCGGCGGCGCATATCTCCCAGGCAGTTGCTCAATCTCCTCATCGAACTGCTGGAAACCCAGGTCGAAGCCCAGTTCGTTGGCGTACTCCATGAACAGCCCCCGAACGGCAAGCAGGTGTTCGGCCGTCTGGGTGTGGATGATCTCCATTTCATTTCGTCTCTGGCGGCAGCGATTTTCTTAGTGCCCCGACGATGACGAATCCAATCGCCACTGCCGCACCTAACCAATAGTCCTGTATCTGTGGCAAATACAAAAAATGGTGCAGCCAGTCAGTGCCCATGCGCATCCTGCCAGAAGCCATCCAAGATTGTAAGACAATGACCCAATCACGCCGGCGGCCAACGAGAGCGTAAACAGCAGCACCGCGTGCCCCAGCGTAACGTCGTGAGTCCGGGCAATGATCAGGGCAGGGACGCCAACGACAGCCGCGGTGATCGCCACGCCCAAGACAATCGATTGGACCACAACCAACCATTTCTTGGGACCGCCCTGCCGCGCCGACCATCCGACCAATCCGATGAGGAGTGCTCCGAAGGCCGCCCAATACGACAAATGCACCAGCGGCGGTCCTGCGACTCGAGGGTTGGGTCCCCAGAAGAGGCAAGCGTCGCCGATGTAGAACGCCAGGAATAGCACTCCGATCCACAACCAGATTCGTTGGTTCCTATCCTCTCGCCACGCGATTGTCGTCGCCCTCCCCTGCGCTTCTCTCGGGCTTTCGTCGTTTCGCGGTTTCGTGATTGTGCTTATCAGTTCACGCCACCGCCTTTTCCGCCGCGGGTTTGGCGAATCAAGGCGGCAACTGCCGCAACGCCAATAGCGAGAATCAGCACGTCTATCCATCTATCCAGTAGCATCACGGTTTCTCGCCCGACTCCTCATAGCTGTCGTCGCGCTGGTAGATCGGCAGTTGACGGTAGGAGACGGTCATCGCCAGGATACACATGGGCGTGCAGTAGGTCTCGCCGTACTCGCCGTTCCAGGCGCCGTTGGGCTGCTGGCTGGCCAACAAGAGGTCGTACATCCGCGGGGCCCAGGTTTCCCAGTAGCGGGAGCCGAGCTGGAAAGTGGCCTGGGAGCAGTAGTAATAGGCGTAGTAGGTCTTCATGCCGCCGTCGGGATGGTCGGGCAGGTGGGCCAGGATGTAATCGCCGGCCGGCTGCACGACCTTGTCGCCGTGCGCCCCGCAGAGCTCCATGCAAAGCACGGCGCAGCCGGTCAGGCCCACGGTCGAGCCCTGGTGGGGCTGGTAGGCGAAGCCGCCGTCGGAGTCGATGCGGCACTTGTGGATGTACTGGACGGCCTGCTGGATGTTCTGCTTGGGCACGGGCACGCCGTTGAGCCGGCCCGCCCGCAAGGCCATGATCGACCAGCCGGTCAGCGACAGATCGCTGTCATTGCTGGTGGGATTGTAGCGCCAGCCGCCGGCATGGTCGGGCCCCTTGGGCACCTGCTGGGCCGTGAGCAACAGCGCCAGGGCCTTGGGCAGGGTCTCGTCGATCTTCGTCTGCCGGGCCGGATCGACCATCCCCGAGGCCTCGGCCAACAGCAGCGTCGAGATGGCGTGGCTATACATCATCCCGTTCCCGTTGCCAGGGTGCTGTCTGGAAAAGATCAGGCCGCTGGGGTACTGCTGGCTGAGCACGTAGTCGATGCCGTGGTCGATCACCTGGCCGTAGCGGCCGTGGCCGGGCGTGTAACCCTTGGAGAGAAAGGCCATCACGGCCAGGGAGGTCAGGCCCGTATTGCCCGGCTCGAAGCCGCGCAGCGAGCCGGCCAGGTAAGGCTCCTTGGAGTCCTCGGCCTGGAGCTTGCTGATCTGCTGGCTGGCCAGGAACCGCAGGCCGTTGTCCACCGCCCGATCGATCCGCTCGTGGTAAGCCAACAGGCGCGGCGATTCCTCATCCGCCCGGGCGGCCGGGGGCAGGAGCAGGACGACGAGGAGGAAGCAGAAGATTTTGGATTTTGGGTTTTGGATTTTGTTATGCTGAAGCATAACCTACCTTCCTCACTTTCCTTTCCCCTCGGACCGTCCGCCCTGGCGGGCGAGCTCTTCGAAATAGCGGTTCACCAGGTCGCGGTACTCCTCCGGCGTGTTCTTGGCGTGGTCGTCCTGGGCTCCGCGATTGACCTTGCCCTGGAACTTGGCCCAGTCGGCGTCGGTCTTGTCGGAAAGCTTGAGCTTGCCAGGGTCGTTCTCCGTAGCCGCGGGAGGCGGCGTAGCGGCAACCTGAGCCATCTTGCTCCCGGGGGCGGCGGGCATCGTGCCGGGCGCCTTTCCCGGCTTGCCGGCGGATCGCGCCTGCGAGGCGGCGGCCTTCGCCTGGCCGTGGGCGACCGCCTGGGCCTGGGCCGACTTGGCCGCCCGCTGGGCCGCGTCGGCCGCCTGGGCCATGTCGTGGGCCGCCTTGCCCGATTCAGTCGCGGCGTGCGCCGCGTCGTGGGCGTGGGCCGCCTCGCTGGCACTGTCCAGCGCCTTGTCCAGCGCCGAGGCCAGCGACTTCTCCTCCGGCGAGCCTTGGGCAGGGGCCGGCTGGGCCGCCGCGTCCGCTTGCCGCCCCAACTCGCCGCCGAGCTTTTGGAGATCGCCGGCCGCCTGGTGTAAGGCGTCGGCTGCCTGAGCCTGCTCCTTGCCGGCCGCCTGGTCGGCCTGGCTCGCCGCCTGCCGGGCCTGGGCGGCTTCCTGCGGCTTGTCGGCCGAGGCCTGCGCCTGGTCCGTCGACTTCTGCGCCTGGGCCAGCGACTGCTCGGCCTGCTGCGACTGTTGACCGGCTTCGGCGAGCTGGTCCGCCGCTTGTTGGGCCGCCTGTTGGGCCTGCTGATCCGGACTGACGCCTTCCGCCCGGGCGGCTAGGTCCTGGGCCGCGGCCTTGTCCTGTTGGACTTGCTGCTGGACGTCCTGCTGCAGCTTCTCCAGGGCGCTTTCCAGGGCCCCCTTGTTCACGTCGTCCATGGCCGAGGCCAGGTTCTTTTCGGCGGCGGCCAGCGGTTGGTTCGCCGCCGTGGCGTCGAGTTGCTTCTCTGCCTCGTGGGCCTGCTTGGCCGCATCGGCCGTATCGTGCTCGACGAGATCCTGCGCCGACTTGGCCAACTCCTGCTGGGCGGTGGCCACCTGATCGGCCTTGGCTTGATCGGCCTTGGCCTGATCCGCCTTGGCCTGGTCGGATGCCGCCGCATCGGCCTCGGCCTGGGCGGCAGCCTTCATCTCGGCCTGCAACTGGCCCGCCTGGTCGGCCAGCCGCTTCTGCGCTGCGCCAACTGGTCGAGGATTGCGTTCTTGAGATTCTCGCGATCGGCCTGGGGATCGGCCTGCGACTGCTGCTGGAGATGCTTCTCCTGGTCGCTCAGCTTCTGGGCGTCGGCCGCCAGATCTTGGGCTTGCTTCTGGTCGGCCCGCAGCTCGTTTTGCAGGGCCTGGGGGTCTTTCTTGACCTCATCGGCCGTCTCGTTGGCCAGTTTCTCCTGCTCTTTCTGCAACTGGGGGTCGGGCGCTGCGCCGCGGCCTGGGGATCGGCCTTCTCGGCGGCCTGCTTCTCCTGCTCGGCCACTTGCTGTTGCTCCTGGGCCATCTGCTGGAGTTCTTGGGCTTCCTTGGCCAACGCCGCGGCGCGGGCCGCCTCGGCCGGATCGAGCTGGACCACGGGCGACTCGCCGGAGTGGTCGATCTCGATCACCAGCGGCTTGCTGGTGACCTGGTGCGCTCCTTGGAGCGACTTGGGCAGCGTGTCCCGGACCTGCATCATCACGGTCACCCGCCGGGCCTGTCTCAGGTCGAGTTGGCCGAGGTCCAAGACGGCCTCGCCGCGGCAGGCGCAAAACGGCGGCTGGACGCCGGCGGGGAAGGGCTGCGGAATAACCGTCGGCTCGCCCGCGTCAATCCGTACGAGCATCTCGATCGCACTGAGGCCGAAGTCGTCCTGGGCCTGGTAGCCGACGGTCAGCCGGTCCTGGGGCTTGCGCGTGAGGCTCGACTCCTTGGGATCGACGATCGCAATCGTCGGCGGTCCGTCAGGGATCGCGCGGACCTCGAAGCCCAGCGGGTCGCAGGAGATGCCGTGCTGGTCTTCCATGGCGACCGCGACATGGCCCGACGTTCTCGGGTTCCAGCGAAAAGGTCCAGGAGACGACTTTCGCCGGCTGGCTCCCGGTGCCACTGGCTGCTTGCCAGCCGGCGCCGCCTGGGCTAACAGCGGCGTGGCCGCCGGGGCTAACGGAATCTCGGCTAACCGGCGTTCCTGCCGGCGTTCCGTTAGCCCCGGCGTCCGGCCCGAGCCCGGCCAACGGCTTGCCGTTGAGTTGCACCTGCCAACGGGCGATCGGCTCCGTCATGGTGACCGCCAAGGTCACCCGGGTGCCGACGACCGCTTCCACCACGGCCGGCAGCTCCTTGAACGTTTGCGGCTTGAGGACCGTGTACTCGGGGTAGTCGTAGCGGACCTCGATCGACTGGACCTGCGGCCTGGGGACGGCGTCGATGCGGTAATACTCGCTCAGCGCGCGGCCGGCGCGGACCCGGTAGCGGAAGCCGCTCATCACGGCCGGAAAGTTCCAAGCGACCACGGCCTGGTCCGGGGAAGCGATCGCCGGCGGGGCCTTTTGGCGTCCCTCGTGACCCGTGGCATTGATCGTTTCCAGTACCGCGCCGGAGAGGTCCTGCGGGCCGGCGGCCGACGCTTCCAGGGTCACCGCGTCGCCGATGGCCACCGTGCGGTTGCCCGGCTGGACGTGGAGATTGACCGAGTAGACGTTCCCCAGGTTCATCCCCGGGGCCACCACCCGGGCCAAGACCACCGACGCATGGCGCGGCCAGAGCGCGAAGATCAGGCCCAGCACGCCGGCCAGCGCTGCCGCAGCGAGAAGGAAAGGCCGGGCCGAGCGCGTGCTGACTTCCTTCCGCGGGTCGACGTGCCCGGCTTCCAGCGTCGCCTCTTCGGCCAGGGCGGCGATCAGCTCTTCCGAGCCGGCGGAAAAGGCGGCAGGCGCCTTTTGCCGGTCCTCTTCCCCCGAGCCCGTCAGTCCGCGGAGCTCGACGGTCGAGCTGATCCGTTCCTGGAGCTCGGGGTGCTGGGTCTCGACTACCTGGGCAATGGCGGCCAGACTGATCTTCCAGCGAAGCGGCCGGCTGATGAACCAGGCCGCGGCCAGCAAGATCACCGCCAGCCCGCCGAGCGTCAAGAGCCAGCGGGCCGCTTCGGAGAAGAAGATCACGGCGGCATCCACGGCCATCAGGGTCAGCAGTGTGGCCAGGATCGCCGCGGCCAGCCCCAACAGTCCGCGCAGCAGCATGACGCGGCGAATCCGCCGGATCACGGCTTCGAGCTTCTTCACGATCGGCTGCGACAGCGCTTTTCCCAACGGCGGCGGTTGTGCGGGTGCAGTGCTCATACCAGTCCTGCCTTCTTGCGGAGGACCCATTCCCCGCAGGCCGCCGCGAGGATCAGGGTCAACAGGGGCCATGAATCCCACAAGGGAATGAACTTCTCTTCGCGCACGTCGCGCGATCCGCTCTGGAACACGTCCAACAAACTCCGGGCGTCGGCCGGACCGACCGCGCGGCCGCCGCTCAGCTCGGCCATCTCGCGGGGGATCTTCCAATCGGCCGAAAGCTCTACCAGCTCGCTGGTCCGCTCGACGGGCGTGACCAGAAACTCGGTCTTCACCGATTCAGTATCGTCTAATGCCCGCAGCGTGTCCACCGACGAGCCGGTCAACTCCACGCGGTAGGTTCCGGCCGTGTGCATCGCGCCCAGGTCGCCCTGGTAGAGACCGCGGGAGTCGGCGATCGAGGCGAGGTGCTTCTTCATCACGAGTTGATCGTCCAGGTAGACCCGGGCCTGCACGTCGCCGCCCGACACGGGGTTGCTCTCCTCGTCGAGGAGTTGGGCGCGGACGACCACTGGCTCGTCGCCCTGGTAGCGCAGCCGCCCGGTGCCCAGGCGGACGTGCGGCGTGCCGGCGGAGAGCTTGGCGGCGGTGGCCCAGCGGAGCACTTGCGTCCAGAAGCGGTGATGGTAGGGATCGCCCACGCGGTAGCGGAGCCGCCAGGTGCGGTCGAAGTTCAGCAAGAGCACGTTGCCGGCCCCGTACTGTTGCAGAACGATCAGCGGGTTTTTCTTCTGGAGCTGCAGCTTCGCGGGGTCGATCTCGGCGGCGGTGGCGGCGGCCGCCTGGACGCCCACCGGGGCGGCCGAATCCAGCTCCTCGAGGTCCACCGGCTCGGCGTAAGCCAGGACGGTCGCCCCCGGCTTGACCTCCAACACCGGGTGCCGCCAGTCCAGCGGCGGAAGCGAGTTCCAGATAGCCAGGTTCTCAGTGGGATTGGTCCGCTGGCTCATGATCGGGTGCGTGGTCCCTTCGCGGGTCAGTCGCAGCCGATAGGCAGGCTCGGGGCTCTCGATCTGCGGTCCCGAGGCTTTCGCGAAATTGGCCGGCAGCAGCTCCGCCAGCGGCGAGTCGGCGAAGGCATGGGGCATGAAGTTCGGCCCGGCGACGACGACCAGCGTACCGCCTTGCTGGCCGACGAACTTCTTCAGCACCCCGAGCGTCGCCTCGTCCAACGTCTCCGGCGGCAGATCGCCCAGCACGACAACTTCAAACTTCAGCCAATCCTCGGCCGTTTCCGGCGGCATCGTGGCCTCGAACTCGCCGTAGTGGCGGGCCGCCGAGGCCGGCACCCGCGCCGGCTTGCCAGACCCGGAAAGCTGGTCCGGGTGCAGGAGCACCCATTGCAACTGCACCGTCTTGTCGCGCCCCGCGAAGAGGTTCCGCAAGTAGCGGAACTCCCAGCGGGGGCGGTCGTCGACCAGCAACAGCTTGATCCGCCCGTCGGTCACCGCGACCTGGCAATCGACCTTCTTGTTCCCCGGAAAAACGTCGCCCACCGGCGGCTGCAACTCGATCCGGTACGCGTGGATGCCGACTTCCTTCGGCTCGTGCACCAGCGGCACCGTCGCACGGAAGTCGTCGTCCGCCACCTGGATCGTTTTCTCCTCGATCGTTTTCCCCCCGTAGACCAGTTTCAACACCACCGGTTGGCCGCGGCAACCGGTCGCCTTGACGGCGGCGTTCAGATGGACTTTGTCGCCGAGGAAGACCGTCTCCGGCGCGCGGACGTCGGCCAGGGCCGCGTCGCGGCGGGGAGCGGCACTGCCGATCACGATCGACGCGATGGGCACGCCGTGCAACCCCAACTCCCGGGCCACGGGCTCGACCGGGGAACCGTGGTTGTGACGCCCGTCGCTGACCACCAGCACGCCGGCAAACTGATCGGCGGGGATCTCCCGCTGGACCTGCTGGATCGCCGCCGCCAGGTCGGTCGCCTTGCGCCAGTCGGCCGTGGACATCGTGCCGTCGACTTCGGCCTCGTCCTCGGCCAGCGCCGACGATCGCCATTGGCGGGGATCGGTCGGCCGGGGCTTGGCCGCCACCAGCACCAGCCGCAACGAGTGGTCGCGGGCCAACTCGTCCAGCAGACAAGCCTTTCCCGCCCGGTCCCTCGCTTGCGCTTCGGGCTGAGATGGGGCCGCCAACAGCACCTGCCGGGCGACCGCCTGCCGCGTCTCCTGGAGCAAATGGTCGATCTCCTCCCTCTTGGCAAGCGAAAGCGAGAGATAGAGCGCCTCGTCCAACGCGGCCGGCAACGGCTCCCATTGGATCTCCATCGCCTGGAGCTGATCGACCAGCTTGCCGGCCTGACCGCGGATCGGCTCCAGCGCCCCGGCCAGCGCGGCCGACGGCTCGGACTCCACGAGTTTTCGCAAGGGGTCCAGTTCGCCGGAGGGCAGTTTCTCCAGCCCCTCGAAAGCCGCCTGCACCGCCTGCCGGAGCTTGGCGTCGGCCTTGGGCCTTGCCGGCAACAGACCTGCCAGCTCGCGGCAGTTGGCGGCGGCGAACTCCTTGAGCTTGCCCAACAACCCGATCAGCGGGCCGCGGCGGCGGCGGATCTGCGCGGCGATCGACTCGGGGTCGCCCGGGGGAATGGCCCGTAGCGCGCCGAGTTGCGATTCCAATTCCCGGCGGAGAGCCGCCAGTTGGACCAACGACTGGCCCAGCCGGCTGGGCGGACCGACGGGCGTCCGCCCGTAGAGCCGGGCCAGCCCGAGCTTCTCGCCCGGCGTGGACTGCGGATCGGAAAGCTGCATCGAGGCTGAATCGTCCACCAGCACGGCGATGAACCGCTCGTGCCGGGTCTCGGTCTCGTAGCTGATCACCGGCTGCAACAGCACGCACAAGAGCAAGAGCACCAGCGACAACCGCAGTCCCAAGAGCCAGCGGCCGATGCGGGGCGTGAGCGTCTTTCGCTCGGCGGCGGAGAGCCAGATCACGGTTTCCGTCGCCGCGGCGGCCGAAAACGCGACCAGCCCGCCGGTCCATCCGCCGCCGACCATCAACAGCCAACCGAGGCCGTGGATCAGCATCCAGAAGCAGGCGAACCCCGCCAGGACTCGGGCGGCGAACAAGAGCCGGATCGCCGTCGTCCGCTTCGCGCGGCGGCCGACCAGGTGTAGACCGGCCCACCCCGCCGGCAACAATACCGCCAGCGCCAACCAGAACGCGATCGCCAGGGGATTGAAATGCGAGGGGGGCATTATTGGAACCAAGGGTCGAAAACTCTACTCTTCAGGTACGCCACCAGATCCGCAATCACTTTTGTAATCCACTTTGACAGCCAAAGCGGAAGCGGGCGCGTAATGGCGATGCAAGTGACTACGGCTGCGACCAGAACTATAATGACTAGTACCGCGTTTCACAAATTCGTCGGTTATGCGGCCAACGGCTGGCCGGTGTAAGTCCAGCGGTAGGGCCGCGCCCAGTGGACATTGTAGTATTCGAGGTATGCCAAGAGTTGGCGCGTGAGGTCGGCTTTCGAGGAGAACTCCCCGCGACGCAACAACCGCCGTTGCAAGACGCCGAACCAAATCTTGATCTGGTTCAACCAACTGCCGTGTTTGGGCGTGTAATGAATCACGTGCTTATGCTCAGGATTCGTGAGGAAGGCCCGACGCTCGTTGCCGGTGCGGAGCTGCTTCGGCTCAAAGCGCACGGACGACAACCGCGCGATGGTGCGGCACAAGTCCAGGCTCCAATGGGTGTTCAGGTTGTCCATCACCCAATGGAATCGCTGGACCTCGGGGAATTGCCGCGCCACATGGCGGACGTGTCGGCAGAAGTCGGCGCTGGTCCGCTGAGGAAGCACGTCGCCAACCACCTCGCCAGTGGGCACGATCAGGCTGGCGATCAGGCAACGGGTGCCGTGACGGACGTACTCGAACTCTCGCAACGCCGGCCTGCCCGGTTGGAGAGGCTTGGTGGGGTATTTCGGCTCCAAGGCTTGAATGCTCGTCTTTTCGTCCGTGCAGATCACCAATTCCCCCTGCTGGTGCAGTCGCGGCGCGTCCAGATAAAGACGGGCGATCTCCAACGTCTTGGACTCAAAATCGGGATCGTGGCTGTTCAGCCAATAGCGGCTCTTGTGGGGCTTGATCGCCGCCTCGTGCAGCACACGAAAGATCGTGCTGCGGCTCATCGCGGCAGCGTGCGCGTCGTTGACGATCCGCGCCGCCAAGTCCGAGAGCGACCACTGCGCCGCGGGAATGCCGTGGTCCGCGGGCTTCTCGGTGGCCAACACCATCACGCGGTGCTGGTCCTCAGGGGGAAAGAACCTGGGCCGACCGCTCCGCGGAGCATCGTCCAGGCCGTCCAGGCGCTTTGCTGCGAAACGCCTGCGCCATTTGGATACCGTGTCAGGATCGCAGCCGAATTCCACGGCCACCTGCCAATTCGTCGGATCGTCCGGCTCCGCGCATCGCAAGACCAGGCGGCGCGGAAGACCTTTGCTTGGGCGGCAGAACGCGCTTGGCAAATCCGCCGTAGCCGTCTCGCCTCCCCGGCCTCCAGGGCAATCGTCGGGGCAACCATGAAGCACACTCCTTGTGCCGTTGTAACCTCCTTACAATAGAACACGTTAGGACCGGCATTTAACCATCAAACCCATTTTCACTCAACCCCGATTCTTGCCAACACGAACCGATCAACTTGCGAAACGCGGTACTAGCAAGATCAATCTGTTTTTCATCCTCGGCGTCACGACGACCCTTTCCTTCCTTTTGAACTCGCGAAGTCCTTTATTTCATATACTGACTCAAATCCACGGCCTCCTCGGCCGCCCGGCTCTCTTCTTGGGCACGGAACTTGTCCAACTCCTCCTGGAAGGCGGTAGTGGTCGCTCGCTGGGAGAAATCGACCGGGCCGGCCGTGGGAATCCGTCGCAGCGCGATCCAGTGGACCAGGGCCACTTCGAACACGGCGATCAGGAAGGCCAACAGCACCAGCGACTTCCATAATTCCACGCCATGCGCCCGGCCGGCGGCAATCGCCTGCAGATCCTCCCGGTGCGCGAGGTGTTCCAACTTCACCCAGGACGCCAGCGACTGGAAATCCTTGTCGGTGAGGCGCGCCAGGTTGGATTCGTCCGGGTCGCTTTCCACGACGAAGGGGATACCCAAGTCGGGGCTCTCAGCCGGTTTTTGGCCCGCGCCTAACGCCAGCGTGGCCGCCGGGGCTAACGAGGTGCCGGTAGCACCGCCCGTTAGCCCCGGCGGCCTCGCCGGAAGCGGCTTGGCGGCGGCCAGGCCGGGCATTTTCAAGTAGTAGAGTCCCGGCTGGGCCACGCGATCGATCTCGACGCTCAAGGTCCCCTCCTCGACCCGCCCAATCGCCTCGCGGCGGCTGTGGTCGGGCGCGGTCACCTCGCCCTTGATCTTCTCCGCCCGGCCGGCGTGGCCGCCGGGGCTAACGGGTGCGGCCGCGTTAGCCCCGGCGGCCACGCCGGCTGTGTAGCCGGCCAAAGCGGAACCGGACGACACCACGGGAAAACGCAGCACCAGTTGCTTGGCCGGATGCTGATTCAAATCCCACTGCGCGTCGCCCGCCAGGTGGTAGATCAGGGCATGGACCAGCGGCACGAACGACTGCCGGGTCGGCAGGTTGCTGTCGCGGACGTCCAAGGCCGTGGCCGCCAGCAGCACCTTCCCCCGGCCGAACGATTTCTCCAAGAGCCAGCTCGCGCCGTTGGTCAGCCGTCCGCCGGTGAGGATCTTCCGCTGGGCCGGGTCGGCTTCGAGCTGCCAGTAGTTGTTGATCTCGACCGTATCCAGATCGGTATTCTTCGCCTCCACCAGCGGCACAAGGGCCGGGTGGACGAGCGTCGACGAGGAAAGCTGTAAGTGCCCGTCCAGGTTTGACCCCGCCTCTTTGTGGTGCAGCCGTCCCGGCTGCTCGGGCAGGCGGGACGCCTGCACCACAAACGTCTTCAGCGTCGCGGGCGGAAGACGCACGCGCTCGTCGCCCTGGGTCACGGTCCAGCCGTTATAGAACGCGGGCGAAGCCTGCTGGCCGGGGGCGATCAACAGTCCGCCGCCACGCAGTACGAACTCGGCGATCCTGGCCGCCACCTCGACAGGCAGGTCGGCCACGTCGGCCAGGATCACCGCCCGGTAGCGGTTCCAGTCCTGGACCTCGCGGACCCTCCAGGGCTCGACCATCCGCACCTCGACCAGGCTCTCGGTGGGAAAAAGGGGACTGTCCCCTTTAGCTTGAGCTTGGGGGGACTGTCCCCTTTTCCCTCGCCAGGCCCGACGGCGCTCGGCGGATCGAGGGCCAATTGCAGGAATCCGCCGGCCCGGTCCAAGAGGCGCGGCGCCGGGCGGCCGTCGATCAGGAGCACGGGCAGGCGATCCAGCACGTCGACAACGTGGACCAGCCGGTTGTCGTCGGCCAGATCGTCGTCGATGTCGGCGCGGACCTCGATCACGTGCGGTCCGGGCGTCGGGAAGCGATAGCTGAAGGTGAGCGTATCGGACGAGCCCGGCTCGAGCTGCGTGATCGGCCGCCGATCGACCTGCTTGCCGTCCACGGAGAGGTACGCCGCGCATGCCGGCACGGGGGTCTGGCCCGTATTGACCACCTGCACGCGCAGTCCCAGCGGCCGATCGGTGCCCACGATCCGCCGGGAGCACGTCAGCTCCGTCAGGGCAATGTTCCGCGGCCGGGCGGGGAAGTCCAGCGTGCGGCAGAAGAGTTGCGGCGCCAGCGCGTGCGGGCGCGGATCTCCTGGGCCGTGGCCTGCCAGCGGGTGCGGTCGCCGGGCGTCCAGCCGGTCCTCTGCCCGTCGGTAATGACCACGATTTGCTTGGTGGGGTTGGTGCCCAGGGCCAGGCTCAGCGAGGCCGTCTGGAGCGCGTCGTGGACGTCCATCGGCCCGCCGGCCGGCTCCAGGCTGTTCAGCACGCTCAGCAGTTGCTCGGAGTCGGTCAACGGGAAGGACGTTTTGATCTGCGGGATCGGGCCGGCCAGAACGATGCTGGCCGTCGACGACCGATTGAGGTTGCGGACCACCTCCCGGGCCTCCTCGACGGCCCGGGCGAAGTTGGTCTTCCCCTGCACGTCGATCTTCATCGACGACGAGCCGTCGATCACCAGGGCCACGTCGCGGGCATCGCCCACCAGCGCCGCCAGGTGCAAGACCCGGTCCAGCGTGACCGCCGCAATGGCCAGCGTCAGCAGTCCGGCGCCGAGGGCGTAGCGCCCCATCGCCACTGGGGCTGCTGCCAGGCGGCCGTGCCCACGCCCAGCGAGACGCAGCCGGCCAGCACCATCGGCAGCACCACGGCCCAGGCCAGCGACGAGCCGGCGGGAATCACCGGCCGGGCCAGCGCCGTGACCGCCAGGGCGACCAGCAAGCAGCGGCAGCCCAACAGCAACATCTCCTCCAGCAGCACCCGCCGCTTACGGTTGACCAGCGAGCCGAGCAAGAACTCCATCGCTCCCCAGTCGATCGTTTTGGCCGACCGCCGGTTGAGCAAGTGGATCACGATCGGCACCGCGACCGCGAGACCTGCGAGGAGCATCCAGGGGTTGATGAAGACCATGGGAGTAAGTATTTTCAGTTACATGGAGAGCTGCATCTATGTGGAGACAGCAGTTGCATTGTCATGGTCACTCCTGTCGACACAGCCGTCGCTCCGTGCTATCGTCGCTCTACGTGCCCATGTCGATACGATTAACCTTACACTTGGGCATTGCTTTCTCGAATTGCTTCATCCCCTCATCAGTTGTCTGGGGGTTGCGGAGGTCCAACGTTTGCAGATGCGGCAGCCCTTTGAGGAGTTCGAGGTCGTCATCTGAAATTTCATACTGGAAGCTCAACTTCTGGAGTTGTGGCATAGCGTTGAGATGTTTCACGCTTGCCTTGGTGAGTTGGCGGGCGCTTAAGCTTAGTTCTTGGAGGTGTGACAAGGACTTGATTTCCTCCAACGCGGCGCCCGTTACGCGATGCGCCCGAATCGAGACGCTCTTGAGACTCGTCAGGGGTTTGAGTTGCTTCAGCCCAGCATCGGTTATTTCGGTCCAGTCAAGGTCCAACGAGTCCAGCCGCGTTAACGCTTTGAGGTGTCCGAGTCCCACATCGGTTATCTGGGTCGCACTGAGGTCCAATGATTCCAGCATCGGAAAGGCCTTAAGGCGATCCAGTCCCGCATCGGTTATCTGAGTTCCGGCAAGATCCAAGGATTTTAGCCGCGGTAATGCATTGAGGTGCTCCAGTCCCACATCGGTTATGGCACGGGAAAGGGACAACCGCTGGAGTTGCGGTAACGCTCTGAGTGGCTCAAGTCCGCTGTCAGTCACATTATCGCCATTGAGGCTTAGCTCCTGCAAACCGATCAATCCGCTAAGTTGTCCCAAACCTTTGTCTGTGATCTTTGTGTCAAAGATTTCCAGCTTTCTGAGGTCGAGAAGGCCCTTGACGTTTTCCATACCGCGATCAGTAACATCGTAACTAACCGTCAGGCCCCGGAGTTGCGGCAAGCCTTTAAGGTATGCCATTTCGGGATCGCTGCGCAACTCGACGGCCACGACTTCATTGAAGAACCCATCGCCAAGCACATACCGCAGCCAAGCCGGACCATGGAGCTCCCCCAATCGTTCCAGGAATAATCGTCGTAGGCAGTGTGTTGAAGCTTTGCGATCCCGGCTACCGCTTCCGTCCGTTCTCTTGCTTCCTTTTCCTCCACAGCAAACCAACCACTCGCCATGGCGACAACTACGGCCAGCACCAGCAGCGAGCCGATGCTGAATTGGAACCGCCACCGGAAGACGAGGCTGGCGGCGAACCAGAGAAGCATCAACAGCATCGCCACGGCAACGCCGGCCACGGCCAGCAGGACCGCGTAGCCCTTGGGAAAGCAGCCAAACCGCTCGGCCAGCCAGAGCAGCCCTTCGACGACCAGCACCAGCCACACCAGCCGATCCGGCGTGACGCGATACCAGCGGCGTTTCGCTTCCGCCGCAGCGGGTTGGGAATCGGCGATGGTCATGATTTGGCCCTTTGGCGCCCCGAAGGGGCGTGACATATCAGCCCAGGGCAAGCGCAGCGGCTTCAGCCGCGAAGCGCCGCCCTGGGTATCGTGGTTTTTCCCGGGGAAGCCCTGAAAGGGCTTCACAAGTGCGTATCGATCCCGTTGATATTGTTGGTCGAATTCAATCTCGTCACGCTTTAACAAGAATTGCCATTCATCCTGAAAGGTCAGCGGCGGTCGTGTTCTTCGTTCCGTTCAGCATAGCGCTGCATTTCCTCCACGTTCGACGGTTGTTTCGCCCCTTCAGGGCGAACCAATCATGCCACCCGCCACCCAGGGCGGCGCTGCGCTTGCCCTGGGCTGATATGTTGCGCCCCTTCGGGGCGGGCCCTTGGGCCCGATCGGAACAAAATCGGATACGCTTTGGGTTCATGGCTCTTCACAGACCCGTTCCCGCGAATCCGTAACTGACTTCACACCTGGGCAATGCTTTCTTGAACTTCACGAGGCCCTCATCGGTGGTCTGTGGGTTGGCGAGACCCAACGTTCGCAGTTGCGGCAACTCTTTGAGGAGTTCCAGATGTTCATCCGTAATACCAAACAGGAAGCTCAACTCCTGGAGTTGTGGCATAGCCTTGAGGTGCTCCACGCCAACGATGGTGAGTTGAGAGGCGTCTAGGCTCAGTTCTCGGAGGTGCGGCAGCGACTTGAGTTCCTGCAACCCGTTGCCCGTCACCGGGGTATGCCGAATCGAAAGGCTCTTGAGACGCGTCAGGGCTTTGAGTTGCGTCAGTCCCGCATCGGTTATCTCAGTGGCTTCAAGGTCTAAGGACTCCAGCCTTGGTAATGCCTTGAGATGTCCCAGTCCCGCATCCGTGATGTGCGTCTGGGAAAGGTCCAATGATACGAGCTTCTCTAATGTCTTGAGATCCTCCAGTCCCGCACCTGTTATGGGAACCCCGGAGATATCCAGCGATTCAAGCTTCTTCAGTGTCTTGATTTTTTCCAGCCCCGCATCGGAAACTTGCGCCGTGGAAGAGACAACCGTTGGAGTTTCGGGAAGAACTTGAGCCCTTCAAGTACACTGTCGGTCACCTGATCGCCGTCGAGGGTTAGCTCCTGCAAATCGGTCACTCCGCTAAGCTTTCTCAAGTAATTGCTCGTGATCTGCGTGCCAGATAATTCCAGCTCTTTGAGCCGCGGTAGCGCCTTGAGGTTCTCCAGGCCGTCACACGTAAGGTCCCAAAGCTCGAGCGCCGGGAGGTACGCCAAACCCTTGAGGTATGCCGCCTGGGCGTCGTTGTATATGTCGGCGTGAACGACTTCCCAGAAAAAGTCATCGCCGAGCAAACCTCGCAGCCGCGCCCGACCGCGCCACTCGCCCGAGTCGCCCATGTAATCGTAGGAAACGAACCCCTTTAACTTCTCGATTCCCGCGACCGCTTCTTTCTGTTCTGTCGCTTCCTTCTTCTCTACACCAAACCAGCCGCACAGCGTGGCGACGACCACGGCCAGCACCATCAGCGAGCCGACGCTGAATTGGAACCGCCACCGGAAGACGAGGCTGGCGGCGAACCAGAGAAGCATCACGAGCATCGCCGCGGCAACGCTTGCCACGGCAAGCAGGACCGCGTAGCCTTTGGGAAAGCAGCCAAACCGCTCGGCCAGCCAAAGCAGCCCTTCGATGACCAGCACCAGCCACACCAGCCGATCCGGCGTGAGGCGATACCAGCGCCGTTTCGCTTCCGCCGCAGCGGATTGGGACGGGCCGGTGGTCATGGTATCCAGCTCGCAGTTTGGAATGAGACGATCCGCACTAGCCCGAAGCGCAAGCGAGAGACCCGACGGCGCCCCCTCGCTTGCGCTTCGGGCTAGTGTCGTTCCCGGCCGCCTGCGGTATATCGAGTCGCGCCCCTTCGGGGCTCCGGACTACGGCGTCTCGGGAATCAGGGCCCACATTGACCCAGCACGAAAGTACGTCAGGCTTTCCAGCCTGACCGAACAGGCCGGTCAGGCTGGAAAGCCTGACGTACGTGATTCTGCCGCACTTTCTTGCCAGCATCGTGTCGTGCAACCTATTCTCAACAATCCCGGCAACTGCAAATTGCACGGTCAATGCCCCTGCCTCCTCGACAGGAACTCCGCCAGGGCGTCGGTGTAGGGGACCTTGGTGTTCATGGGAACGTAAGTGATCCGCATCTGCCCGCAGGACAGCTCCAGGCTCTTGAGGAACCCCCTCACCCGTTCCAGGTAGACGGCCCGTAGCGAGCGGGGGTCCAACTGCACGCTGACCCCGGCGGTCTCCAGGCTGCGGAAGTTGGTCCATTGCTCGAAGGGGAAGGTCAGCTCCTCGTCGGCCATCACGTGCAACACGATTACGTCGTGCTTTTTGTAGTGGAAATGGTGCAAGGCCCTCAGCAGCGGCTCGGTGGCGTCGAACAAGTCGCTGAGGATGAAGACCATGCCGCGGCGGGGGATCCGCTCGGCAACCTCGTCCAGCACGCCCGAGACGTTGGTCTCCGCCCCGGCCTTGGTGGCGTGGAGCATCTCCAGCAGGATCCGCATCTGCGACGAGCAGTTGCGCGCGGGAGGAAACCGCGGACCTGGGTGTCGAAAGTCACCAGCCCCACGGCGTCCTGCTGGCCGATCAAGAGGTAGCTGAGGATCGCGGCCAGGTGCTGGGCGTAGGCCAGCTTGCTGCCCGGCCGGCCGTCGATCGGGGCGGCCGCCGAGCCGGCGTAGCCCATCGAGCCGGAGGCGTCGACCACCATCGTGGCGCGGAGGTTGGTCTCCTCGATGTACTGCTTGACGTAGTAGCGATCAACCTTGCCGTAGATCCGCCAATCGAGGTTTCGCAGGTCGTCGCCGCGGCAATAGAGGCGATGCTCGGCGAACTCGACGGAGATGCCCTTGTAGGGACTCTTGTGCCGGCCGGCGATCTTGCCCTCGACCAGGGTTCGGGCGAGCACGCCCAGGCGGCCCAGCCGACCGAGCGTCTCCGGCGGCAAGAGCCGCATGTAATCCGGGACCGATGACAAGGCAGCTACACCTTCCCGTCCGGCATGGGACGGATGAAATCCAGGAGCATCTGCACGATCTGTTCGCTGGTGACGCCGGCCGCCTCGGCGTTGAACGTGGTGATCACGCGGTGGCGGAGCACGGGCAGGGCGACGGCGCGGACGTCCTCGGTGGTGGCATGGTAGCGGCCGTAGAGGATGGCGCGGGCCTTGGCGGCCATGATCAGGCTGATGCCCGCCCGGGGCCCCGCGCCCCAGCTCACCATCTCGCGGACGAACTTGGGCGAGACCTCCTCGCGCGGCCGGGTCGCCCGGGCGATGTCCCGCGCGTAGGTGATCACGTGGTCCGCCGCCGGCACGCGGCGGACGACTTCCTGGAGCTGCACGATCTCTTCGGCCGAAAGCGCGATGTCGATGTCGGGCTTGTAGTCGCCGGTCACCTGCTTGATGATCGTGAACTCCTCGGCGGCCTTGGGATAGTCGACGATCGTGTTGAACAAGAAGCGGTCGAGCTGGGCTTCCGGTAGCGGATAGGTGCCCTCCTGCTCGATGGGGTTCTGCGTGGCCAGCACGAAGAAGGGGACGGGCAGCATGTAGGTTCCCTCGCCCACCGTTACGTGCCGCTCCTGCATGGCCTCCAGCAGGGCGGCCTGGGTCTTGGGCGGGGTGCGGTTGATCTCGTCGGCCAGCACCATGTTGGTGAACAGCGGCCCCTCGACGAAGCGGAAGACCCGCTTGCCCGTGGTGTGGTCCTCTTCCAGCACGTCGGTGCCGGTGATGTCCGAAGGCATCAGGTCGGGGGTGAACTGGACCCGCTTGAAGCCCAGGTCGAGCACCCGGGCCAGCGTGCTCACCAGCAGCGTCTTGGCCACCCCGGGCACGCCCACCAGGAGCACGTGCCCGCGGCAGAAAATGGCCATCAAGACCTCTTCGATCACCTGCTGCTGGCCGACGATTACCTTGGCCAACTGGGCCGCCATCCGCTGGTAGGCCGCCTGCAGCGCCTTCACCCGGCGGACGTCGTCTCCGGCACCCCCCGTCGGCATCGGCGGCGGCGTGGCCAGCACCGGCGGCTTGGCGTAGACATAGGCCGCGTCGGCCGTGGCCACTTGCAGCGTGCTCGACGAGCTGCGGGCCTCGCCGACGAGGTGCTCCTGGCTCACCCGAAAGCTGAAGCTACAGCGACACTTGACCTTCTGACCGATGAGGTCTTCCGTAAGCTTGTAGATCCGCTGGCAATTGGGACACCTGACGTTGAGAAGCGTATCCTTCATCGTCCTCTTCCGCTGTCCGGCAAATAATCCAACGCCCCTGCGGCGAAAACCTCAGCGGGTGCCGCAACTGCCATGATGCCCCGAAAGTCCGGTTACGACAAGTCTTTGCAGAAATTATTGTGACCGTGGATGCCCCCCCGAACAGCGGGCTATTCCTTTCCAGCGTGCCTTAGATGAGTAGGGTGGGGCAAGCTCGCGGAAGCCAGCGCCGGCCCACCAATTCAGCCGGTTTTTGCTGGGCCGGCGGCCGTCACGGCGGCCTTGCCCAACCCTACCGTAACGCTTGACCGCCCCCGCCGCGTCAATTAGTTATAGACTATGGGTTCGCAACGTCTATCTTGCGAAGCCTTCCCGTGCAGGAGCCAGCCCGCGATGAAGAACCGTGAGAGAATCGTCACCACGCGAAGACCCCTAAGCCGAAGCCGTTGGGGCATTGCGATCCTCGTCCTGGTGAACCTGGCCCTGATCGTCTGGTCCGCCTACCACCTCGTCGTCAGCAGCGAGGAAGCGGCGAAGAGAATCGCCGATCTCCAGACGCAAGTGACGAATGCTCTTGAGAAGCAGAACAAGTCGCAAGAGACCGCCGACGCGGCCGAAGCCGAGGCCACCGAAGCCACGGCCAATGCCGAGAAGGCCGGGCAGGCGGAAGCGAACGCGATCGCCGAGAGGGACGCGGCCAAGGCCCAAACGAAGGAAGCACTGGCCAAGGCCGACAAGGTGGGGCAGGCGGATGCCGCGGCAAACGAAGAGCGAGACGAGGCCAAGGCCCAGGCGAAGGAAGCCTTGGCCAAGGCCGAGAAGGCGGCGCAAACCGAGGCGACGGCAAACGCAGAGCGAGACGAGGCCAAGACGCAGGCCGCGGAAGCGTTGGCCAAGGCTGAGAAGGCGGCGCAGGCCGAAGCGGCCGCCAAGTCGGAGCGGGACGAGGCCAAGACGCAGGCCACGGAAGCGTTGGCCAAAGCCGAGAAGGCGGCGCAGGCCGAAGCGGCCGCAAACGCCGAGAGAGACGGGGCCAAGACGCAGGCCTCGCAAGCGTTGGCCAAGGCCGAGAAGGCGGCGCAGGCCGAAACGGCGGCCAAGGCTGAAAGAGACAGGGCCAAGACGCAGGCAAAGGAAGCCTTGGCCAAGGCCCAGAAGGCAACGCAGGCCGAAGCGGCGGCGAAGGCTGAGCGGGACGAGGCCAAGACGCAGGCAGAGGAAGCGTTGGCTAGAGCCGAGAAAGCGGAGAAAGCGGCAAAGGCGGACGCGGACGAAAAGACGGAAAAGGATGCGGACAAGCCGTAGGAACACTTTCCGTTGTCGTTCACGGAAGACCCGTAGAGCCGCTTGCTACCCCCTCTATAACAGAGGGAGCCTTTCGGCCTTATAGGCGTCTAGGTACACTAGGAAGCTGGTCGTACCCCAGTGGTCTCGTCGCGGGTTCTGTCGATGGCGATTACCGTTGCGCAATTCGTCGAACGGTTGGCCCAAAGCGGGCTCATGTCGGCGGCCGAAGTCTCCACATTCCAGGACAGCCTCCCGCCCGACAAGCGGCCCAAGGATGTCCAGCAACTCGCCCAGGCCCTCGTCCAGCACGGCAAGCTGACCAAGTACCAGGCCCAGGCGGTCTACGAGGGCAAGACCAAGGGGCTGGTCTTCGGCCAGTACGTCGTCCTGGACAAGCTGGGCGCAGGCGGCATGGGCGTGGTCTTGAAGGCCCAGCACCGGCGGATGAAACGCACGGTGGCGATCAAGGTCCTCTCCTCGGCGGCCATGAAACAGGCCGGGGCCGTCGAGCGGTTCCACCGCGAGGCGGAGGCGGCGGCCAAGCTTCTCGCATCCCAACATCGTTACCGCCTACGACGCCGACGAGCACCAGGGCATGCACTACCTGGCGATGGAGTACGTCGAGGGCAAAGATCTGGCCACCGTGGTCAAGGAACATGGGCCGCTGCCGATCCCCCAGGCGGTCGAGTGCATCTTGCAGGCGGCGCGCGGACTTCAGTACGCCCACGGCAAGGGCATCGTCCACCGCGACATCAAGCCGGGCAATTTGCTCCTGGACAACGAAGGCACGGTCAAGATCCTCGACATGGGCCTGGCCCTCATCGTGGGAGCCGAGGCGGCCCTGGGCGGGGCGGAACGCCTGACCACCACCGGCCAGGTGATGGGCACCTGCGACTACATGGCTCCCGAGCAATCGCTGGATACGCACCAGGCCGACGCCCGCGCCGACATCTATTCGCTGGGCTGCACGCTCTACCGGCTCCTGACCGGTAGTCCGCCCTACCAGGCCGAGTCGTTTGCCAAGCTGTTCCTGATGCACCTGGAGGCGCCGATCCCGTCGCTGTGCCAGGCCCGGCCCGACGTGTCGCAGGCCCTGGACGCGGTCTGCCAACGCATGTTGGCGAAGAAACCGGAGGACCGCTACCAGTCGATGGCCGAGGTGATTGCCGAGCTGGAGGCCGTTTTGGGCGTGTCGTCCGGTCACTCGGCCCCCGTGGGGACCGCCGCCTCGCCCGAGTCGGCCAGTGGGACCTTGTCCGGGACCTGGGACTTTTTGCGGGAAGCTACGCCGTGGGAGACGGCGACCCCGCAGAAGAAGCCCACGGCCGCGGAGCGAGCGCAGCCGCACATCGGCCCGGAGCACGACACGGGCTCGAAGGCCAAGGGAAAAGGAAGCAGCTCCAATTTTCCCGCAGCCCCGAAGGATCCTGGGCGCCAATCTGCGCCCGTCCCCTTCCCCGCTCCTCGGCAGGGTGAAAAGGGCGGTCGGCACGGCTCGGCGCAGGCCGCTGCTGTTGTTGGGCATCGGCGGCGGCCTGGTCGTGCTGTTGCTGTTGGGGATTGTCCTGACGTTGGCCTTCCGCCAGGGGACGCTGGTGGTCGAAATCGACGATCAACTGGGCAAGGACGTGCAAGTGGCCGTCAGCCAGGGTGGAGAGAAAGTTCGAGTGGCGGATGCCAAGTCCGGCTGGACGCTGAGCCTCGCCGCGGGCAAGTACGACCTTGCCGTCGAGGACGGCGGCGATCAGTTCCAGCTCGACTCCCAGAGTATTACGGTCACGCACGGCGGCCAGGTGAAGGTCAAAGTCACGCTCAAACCGCCCCCGCTGGCCGTCGCGCCCTTCGACGCCAAGCAGGCCCGCGAGCATCAAGAGGCCTGGGCGAAGTATCTCGGCGTCCCGGTGGAAACGACCAACTCGATCGGCATGAAGCTGGTGCTGATCCCGCCGGGCGAGTTCATGATGGGCTCCAATGACCTGGCGATAAACGAGAGGCCCGTCCACAAGGTCATCATTAGCAAACCGTTCTACTTGGGGAAGTATAAAGTCACTGTTGCGCAGTTTAGGCGGTTCGTGGTGACGACGAAGTACCGGACGGAAGCAGAGCAATACGATAACGGTTGGGCCTACGTGGGAGGAAAGTGGGGTCCTGTTTCCGGCGTGACCTGGAGAACACCGACATTCTCCCAGAAGGACGATCATCCTGTTTGCGTCGTATCGTGGAAAGACACAGAGGAGTTCTGCGCGTGGGTCTCCAAGCAGATGGGCTCAACGGCTCATTTGCCGACCGAGGCGCAATGGGAATATGCCTGCCGGGCAGGAACCACAACGAGGTTCAACACCGGCGATAGCGATGCGGACTTGGAACAGGCCGCCTGGCACCACGGCAACTCCGGCCTACACACGCATCCCGTGGGCGTGAAGAAACCGAATGCCTGGGGCTTGTACGACATGCACGGCAACGTCTTCGACATGGTGCAGGACTATTTCACCGCCGACTATTACGCCGAATCACCGGTTGCCGATCCCCAAGGCCCGCGCAAAGGGGACAAACGTCTGATTCGCGGCGGTGGTTGGGGTAATGGCCCAGATTTGTGCAGTTCGGCGGGCCGTCATGTGATCGATGGCGAGGCGAGCATCGGTAACGGTTTTCGTGTAGCCGTAGACGTATCGCCTGGTGTTGCCCCGAATGCCACCCCCTCGGGGATCGCTCCCGCGCCTGCCGTCGCAGGCCCTGATTCCCAATCCCCCGCTCGTCTTCCCGCTGTCGCCAGTCTTGTCGGTCCCAAGGAAGGGTCGAAGCCGGTTGTCGCGCCGCCGTCGGAGCAGCCCAAGCCGCAGGCCAAGAACGAAGCAAAGCCAGACGTTGCACCAGCCGTGCCGGTCGCAAAGCTGCCGGAGCCGAAGCCGAATGAGGTGAAAGCGCCCTTGAAAAAGCTCGATCCGCCTTCCCCGGATGAGCAGAAGCGATGGATAAGCGAGATCGACGAGGCCTACAAGTCCGGCGAGGCCAAGGACCCGGCGGCCAAGACCGCCTTGGCCCGCAAACTGTTGGAGGAGGGACAGAAGCACGAAGGCAACCGGGCCGGGCAGTTCGTGATGCTGCGCCGCGCCGGGGAGATCGCGTGCGATGCGGGCGATGCGGACTTGATGCTGGAAGCCGTGGACGCGATTGCCGCCGCCGGGTTCAACATCCAGCCCTTTCAGGTCAAGGCGCGGCTGCTGAAGCGGCTTGTCGAGCAAAGTTCCTCGGGCGGTGTTTCTCAGATTTCGACCTTTGTCGGGTCCTGCGTGACGTTTGCCGAAGAGTCCGCGGCCAGCGGCGCGGTTCAGGAGGCCGGCGACGTGTTGAACGCTGCCCAGGAGTCCTTGATCGAGCCCAAGAAGCAGGCCCAGAAGGCCGTGCGCGCTGCGCGGACGGCGGCCGCGCGGGTCCGCAACCCGGCCGACAAGACGGCACGGGAGAAGAAGGTCACGGAGGCACAAGCGGAACTGGAGGAGATCGACGCCGCGCTGGGCGTGCTGACCGACTGCACCAATCGCCTTCAACAAACGCGGAGCGAGCACGAGACGTTTCTGGCGGCCCAGGAGCGGCTGAAGACCGCGCCCGACGACCCGGACGCCTGCCTGGCGGTTGGTCGTTGGCATTGCTTCTACCAGGGCGATTGGGACGAGGGTCTGAAGCTCTTGGCCAAGGGGAGCGATGACGCCTTGAAGTCGGCGGCCGCCGAGGAGCTGGCGTCGGCACCCTCGAAGGCCGACGAGCGGGTCGCCCGGGGCGATGCATGGTGGGACCTGGCGGAGAAGGCGGTGGGCAAGGCCAAGATCGCCATGCGGCGGCGCGCCGGTCATTGGTATCAGGAGGCAATGTCGGACCTGGCCCCGGGCTTGGGGAAATCGAGGGTGGAAAGTCGTCTTGCCCAAGTAGCCAACGAGTCGCTGCGGGAGGCAGGCGGCGGGTCCGCTCGCACGCCCAAACGCTACTGTGGATATACGGTCTTCGGTCCCGCATCCGCGGTCGAGGAAATTGCGGGCTACACGAATATTCTCCTGGACCGCGGCTGGCTGGAGAAAGGATCGGCGGTTGTCGAGAAGGCAGAAGCCCTTGGCCTGCCGGTCGTGTTGGAGTTTCACGACAAGCAACGGGAAGGAATTGAGCAGAAGCTGTACCCTTTGATCGAGGATCACCCTGGCGCCGTGATCGGCGTCGCTTGGGAGTCGCCGTTCTACGATGGCCGTAGTACCGCGGAGGTCGAGGAGTTCGGACGCGCGTTGAAGGCCAAGTTCCCGCGTCTTCAGTATTGGGTCTGCAATGTGGAGAAACCGCGGGGGAATTACGAGACCCATGTCGTTCCGAAATGCGTCGACGTGCTCGTGGTGGACATCTACTTCGCAACCACCCCCGAGGCCGTCCGCAATAAGGCCGATGACGTCCTGCCCGGCTGGCTGGCAAAGGCCGAGGGGCGTCCGGTGCTTTATCGCTGGTGCTGCTGGAATTCGCAACCGCCGGGGCTCGTACCACAGTGCGCCGCCGGCACGATGAGGGCCTGTTTCGATGCCGCAAAGAAACACAATCTGGCGGGTGTTCTCTTTTCCAAGTACGGTGCCGGATCCGACGCGCCGAACGCTGGCATGCTCGGCATCGAGAGCAATCCGGCCTTGGTCCAGGAGATCCGAGAGTCCGCCGGAAAGGCCACCCGTCCGGAGCCTCGGACTTCACGTCCAGGAAGCAAGCGAGGAGCGTTCGTATCGCTGTTTGACGGAAAGACCCTCAAAGGCTGGCATCTCAGAAATCCCAACGGCGCCCGCTGTTGGAGCGTGGGACAAGGAGAACTGATAGGCGTAGGAGAGGGCCGCAACGACCTGGTGACCGATCAGCTATTCCAGGATTTCGAGCTGCACGTCGAATTCCTCCTCGGGCGGGAGGCCAACAGCGGCGTCTATCTGCGGGGCGCTACGAAGTCCAACTTTGGGATGAGATCCCGCCGAAGACTTCCAACGAGAGCTGCGGGGCGATCTGGAGCCTGATCGCTCCAACCAAACAACCCTACCTCGGACCAGGAAAATGGAATACTCTTGACGTTCGACTCGTAGGGCGGCAGGTGACCGTTGTCGTCAACGGCGAGCGGATCATCGACTCGCAGAATATCTCCCGCCCCACAGGTGGTGGCCTCGACACACCGGAAGACCAGCCCGGCCCGGTCTTGTTGCAGTCTCATACCGGCGAGTTTCACTTCCGCAACATTCGCCTTCGTCCGCTCACGGGCGACTCAGCGATCGCGAATCCGACCAGCGATGGGAAATTCTTTGTCGGCGACTGGCGGGTTGGAGGAACTTCAGGTTAATATAGTCCGATTCGGGCACAAGCTCGCGACAGGCATCGTTCTACCCTATTTCGCAGCGTCTGGTCTCACCGTCCTGGGATCTCTGCCCGGATAGTTGGGATAACCGCATCGACGCATCTTGTTGATGAGATCCATTCCGGTTTGCTCCACGGGGACCGCGGGTTTCTGCGCGAGCGTAGGTGAGCGCCCCATTCTCCTCGTTCTCCACATCCGTGAGCTGGACAAGAACGATGCCGCTGAGGGTGAGATCTTTCGAGCACTCGACCTGATTACAGGCACGATCGCGTAGATGCGCCCAGCCGTATTCGCCAAGGACGGCCGCACGGTTCTTCTCCGCCTTGGGGGTCTCGCGGGCGTAAGCGTGATAGTCGAGCACATCGCCCAACTTGAAGTCGAAAACATCATTCCCGGCGCCGGTGCCGTCGGGCTTCTTTCCGCCTCCGCCTATGCCGCTCTCGGGATTGATCAGACGGGTGGGATCTTCCTCGCGCACCGCATCGACCATGCGTTTCAACAGGGCTTCCATTCCCGGAGCAGGGCGTCGCGGCTGCTTGGGCACCTCGGGCGCCATGGACAGGCCCCAGCCCTCATTGAAATTGATCCACATGACGATCGACGGATGATTCAAGCGGCCGCGTACCATGCGGCGCAATTCCGATTCATAATTGCCCCAGGGATCGGGGAGGAACTGTCCCCTCCGCACATAACGGCTGAAATAGTCGTCCCAGGCAATCTCGCCCGCGGAGGGCATGTCCTGCCAGACGAGCACCCCAAGTTTGTCGGTCCAGTAATACCAGCGATCTGGTTCCACCTTGACGTGCTTGCGGAGCATGTTGTAACCCAGCTTCCGCGTCATCTCAACGTCAAAACGCAGCGCCTCATCGGTCGGCGCGGTGTAGATGCCGTCCGGCCAATAGCCCTGGTCCAGAAGGCCGTTTTGGAAGATGAACTGATTGTTGAGCAAGATGCGCGTGATGCCCTTCCTGTCCGGGCCGATGGATATCTTGCGCATGCCAAAGTAACTGCCCACCGTATCGCCGATCTTCTCGTCCTGCTTGAGCGTGATCTTCAGATCGTAAAGAAAGGGAGTTTCCGGCCACCACAGCTTGGCGTTGGGAACGGCGATGGACATCGGCATGCCAGGGAAGCCGGAGGCACGGGCGACTTCCTTCTCGCCGTCCATCACGATCGCTTCCACCGTTTGTCCCGCGGCAGCGATCGCCCCGGTTGCCACCACCAGTTGCAACTGCCCTTTATTGATATCCGAAATCATTTTCAGATGCTCGATGCGAGCGATGGGCACCGGTTCCAACCAGACCGTCTGCCAAATGCCCGCCGCAGCCGTATACGTGATGTATCCGGTACGCACCTCTTGTTTGCCGTGGGGCTCGCCGCCCACGATGGGATGATGGACCGACACCACCAGTTCCTGCGGCCCGGACGGTTTGAGGGCGTTGGTAATGTCGAGGCTGAAACCATCATAGCCTCCGGTGTGGTGGCCGACCCATTTCCCGTTGACGGTCACGGTCGCCTCCCAATTGACGGCTCCAAAATTGAGCAGGATGCGTCGTCCTTTCCATCGCTTGGGCACCTCGAATGTCCGCGAGTACCAGAGCCGATCCTTCGCGTCCACCTTCTTGGCGACCTGGGAAAGGACCGACTCGATGGGAAACGGCACGAGAATGCGGCCGTCGTATTTTGCCGGCGCTTCCGTCGCGGCCTTGGAGGTGATCGCATAGTCCCACATTCCATTCAAATTGAGCCATTCCGCCCGCACCATCTGGGGACGCGGATACTCCGGCAGGACGGGCTTGTCGGGCGAAATCTCCTTGCCCCAGGCAGTCATGGGCACGCCGCTCGGCGGGGGCCATGGCTTGTCCGCCGCACACACGTCTGGCAGGAAACACGCCAGGGAAAGCAGCGCCGCCGATGCGGCCGTAACCAAGGCAACATACGCACGCAGGCACGGTTTAGGGTGGTTCATAACACTCCTTGGTGCTAAGTCGGTGGAGCTAAGTCGGTAGGTCTGGTGCAGGAGAACTCGCATCGTGAGGAATCGCACGGTTGCTAACAATAAGACGGGATTTCCCATCTAGGTTCCTAACGCTTCCAGCGGTAAGCCCAGGTCTGGTTGTTGGCGATGAACACGTAGATGTTGTCCACAGGGCTGTAGGCCAGGCAGTGGAAGGTCATGGTGCCGGGCTTTGCGCCCTGGATCTCCTGCGAACTCCAGGCCAGCTTTGCCGGATCGAAGACGTAGAAGCGGTTGCCCATGACCCCGCCGCCGATGACCTGATTCTTCGCGTCGTAGGCAAAGGCGCACTCGCTGGCTGGGCAGGTGCCGGTGACCTTAGGAATCGCCAGCTTCGACTTGACCAGGTTGGCGCGGTCCAGCTCGATCGTCCAGACTTTCTTGTTGGCGGGGATGCAGTACATCTTCCGGTCCGGCGGGAAATAGACCATCGTGCCCGTGTAGCCGCTGACCTTGTACTTGTCACTGATGTTGTCCAGGAGCAGAATCGAATTACCCTTCTCCGGGTCATAGGCGTGGATCTGTTGTCCCGCCGTGCCAATGACCTTCTTGCTGACCGGGTCGTACTCGGCGACGCCGCCGTAAGTGCCGAAAGGCGCAGGCGGCATGATCTTCCATTTCCCGGTCTTGAAGTCGTAGCGGCCCGTGGCGCTGCCAAAGAACCCGAATCCGGGAGCGACCGACGACGGACCGCAGCCGTTCATCAGCAGGAGCAGCTCTTCCCGGTCGTCGGGCACGACCAGCAAGTCGTAGGTATGGCGACCGACCGGGCGGGGATAGTTCCCTGCCGCTCCCGCCTTCCAGAATCCGCGATCCATGTTCTCCTTGACGTAGAACCGGGCGGGGGTCGGGCAGTAGAGGGCGCTCCACTTCAATTCGCTGAAGCTGAAAGCGTAGATGGCGTCGGTCCAGGTAGTGGCGTGCCCGCCGCCGAAAAGCAGGATACGGTTGTTGTGCGGGTCGTAGGTCATGCCGCTGTAGTCGGTGACCGACCCCGACGAGGGCTCGCCGGCCGGCTTCTCCCAAGTGAAGGCGCCCAGGCTTGTCACCGTGTCGTCGGCCAGGCTTGCCAGCGTCGGATTGGGCTTGAACCTGCTCCCCTGGGCGGCAAACTCCTCGCCCTGCGTTTCGCCGAAGGTCACGAGGACGGCTGCCGCCGCCAGCATGATTACCGTGTTCCGCATTGGCATTTCTCTTTTTGAAGCCATAGATGATACTGTCTCTCCGTCCGCGGCGGGGATCTTCTCGGCGACTCTCGGGGGTGCGATGATCGTCGGCTGACCCCCGGCGGGGATGACGGCTGCCAGGGTTTTCGGATCGAAGTGGTCGCCGCGCATCTGAGTCACCAGCACAATTCTCGCACGACCGGACCAGGCGTGCAAGCAGTGCTAGCACTCTGCCGCCGGACGGTTGAGGGTCTCGAAAGGCTTGGTACGTTCGCACGGTGGGGGCTTCGCGTTCAGAATCTAACATGAAGTTCGCCATCCTTGCCAGGATCGGGGAGCGACTGTAAATTACGCACATGGTATTCGTGGTGACGGCGTTCACCACATGGAACCTGACACCGGAGGTCAAGCAGCAATGGAATCGGTCCAGTTGGCAGTCGTCAGCACCGGAGGAAAGTGGGCGAGATTCGTGATTGCCATCGAGCCCAGACAACCCTCGTCCCGCCCGCTGTACTGGGACGGAACGAAATGGGTGCCCGAAAGGCGAAGGGCGCTGCTCTACGCAAATCCGGGACTGGCACAGAGGCACATGGACAAACTGAGGGCGAGGATGTGAGGAGAGCCAGATCCCTCCCTACGTGACCATTGATACAATATCCGTAAAGCGGCGTCCGGTCGGGTCACGCAGGTTGAAGCACTTGAGCTTACCGGTCCGTCCGGCTGACGCCGGTTGGGATCGCGACGATCAAGGGATGATCGCTCAAGGTCAGCGTGAGCGACTTGATCCCCTTGAGGGTCTGGACGGGTTTGGTGCCGACCGTCGGGTCGTAAACCTTCACCGATGCGCAGCGCCGCCCAGATGGACCGTCACGCGATCCTCGCCCTTGACCCGCTCGCCCCACACGACCAACTGAAACGTGCCGTCGCTGTTCTGCAAGGCCATGTCATGGACGGTGGCCGGTTCTTCGGGAATCGAGTAGTCGAGCTTGCCCGGTTCCCGGACCGTGCCCCTATCGGCCAGGATCGTGGTCAGGTTGTGGAGATAGAGCGCGGCCTTGCGCGGCGTGTAGTCAGGTCGGTAAAACCCGAATCGTTGATTACCGCCTTCATCCGTACGGTCTCGCAGGATGTAGACGGACGTGTGACTCCAGCCGCGATTGAACTGATCCAGGTACATGCTCAGGAGATTCAAGGCGTGGACGTCCTCCGTTACGGTTCCCCCGACTTGACAGCCGGTCTCCGTGGTGACCCTGGGCAACGTCAAGAGTTGGGCTGCGGAATAACCGCGGTAGTGGCGAGCCCAGGTCACGCCGTAGTTGCCATACAGCCCGTCCACCTTGCAGGCCGAAGTCGCGTCGGCGGCATTCCACGTCTTATTGTCGGCCACGCCGGCTGAATTGGGGTGATAAATGTAGTTGTGACAATTCGCGTAGTCGGCATACTTCGTGCCCTCGGGCATCAACGTGCCGGCGCCTGCCGGGATGGTCAGGAACTGCAATCCGACGTTGTCCCGCTCGGCGCCGTTTTCGCTGATGGACCAGACCGGGTACTTCTTCAGCACAGGGTCGCTTTTGACGGCCTCGTACAGATCTCGTTGAAGCTTGGCGACGGCTAACCACGATGGCTCCCGCCCGCCGCCTTTCTCGCCCTGATAGGTAACGCCCCAGTTGTTCGGCTCGTTATTGCCCTCGAACGCCAACAGGGCGTCGGCCGCCGCCAACTGCCTGGCGGTCCCGATGAGTTTCTTGAGGTCGGTGCCGCCGCTGACCAGGCCCCAGCTGAACCGCACGCCGGTTTCCCGGTGCAGGTCCAGGTAGGTCTGTACGGTGGTCGGGCCTTGGACCGTAAGACCTTCAATACCACCCCTCGCCCAGCGAAAGCCCACATACTTGACCATCTCGACGGTCTTGTCGCTCGGCTGGCCACGATCGGGAAAGGTGGAGTCTATGCCAATGCTGTTGAGGAAATCCGCTGTGGGGACGGCGGTCGTCGCCGAGCCCTTGGCGGCCAACGGCAGCCCCACGGTCGTGGTTAGCAACAGGCATGGCAGGCACAAGAGCCTGCCGGCGAAACAGCGGCGCAGAACAGTCGCTCCGGTCGTCCCGAGAGAATGCCGTCGTGAAATCGTCGAGCTCATGGATGTCTCCTCTTGGTTCCAAGCCAGTATAACCCGGTGGATGGCGCGGAGGAAGATTCCGCCGCCGCATCACCGCGATATCAGGAGGGCAGGACCGGCTGAGCAACCTGCGTATCGGATTCGGTCGGACAGGGCGGGGAATATCTTCCGGTTGACGGTTGGCAAGCGACCGCCTACGATGAGAGCCAGAAAACCCTGGACACAAGACGGTCTGGATCAAGAATCCGACGATCGGTGCGGCAACATGATGAAGCGTCGAATCCTGCCCCGCCCGTGGACGTTCGCCTCGGCGGTAGTCTTCCTGGTGCTGGCTTCGATCGACGACGGCGTTTCCGAAGAAGTTCGCTATCAATGGCGGCGGACGGAGTTCGCCTTCACCACGACGGGGCGCTATCAGAGGCCCTGGGAGGACGTGGAATTATCCGTCCAGTTCGCCGGCCCGGACCATGAGTCGTTCCGAGTCAACGGATACTGGGACGGGGGCAACACCTGGAAGGTGCGATTCGTGCCTACAAGACCCGGCCGCTGGTCCTATCGGGTCGATGGCAATGCGGCGGATGCCGGCCTGGCGGGCCAAACAGGTTCCTTCACCGTCGCGCCGGCCGCCGGCGACAATCCTCTCGATCGACACGGCGGGATCCTTCAAGTCTCTTCCGACCGGCACTACCTGACGTACAGCGACGGAAAGCCCTTCTTTTGGCTGGGCGACACCTGGTGGCTCTGTCCTGGCGATCAAGTGCCCATCGACACCTCGACGCGGCCCGACTGCCCTTCCATGTTCAAGGCCCTGATCGACAAGCGGCGCCAGCAAGGGTTCACCGTGGTCCACATGGCCTTCCTGGGGAAGGGCTGGACGCCGCGTCTTGATGCCCTGATCGCGTCGCGCCGTCGACTCGGCTGGAACGTCGACTTCTGGCCGGCGGTCGATCGCTACTTCGACTATGCCAACGATGCGGGCTTGGTGCCGGTCGTGGGCATGACTTGGCAAATCGAGAGGCACTCGCTGGAAGACTGGAAGTTCATCTGGCGATACTTCGTCGCCCGTTATGGCGCTCATTCCGTGACGTGGCTCGTCTGCGGCGAGTACAACCTGGATCAGCCCGGCCAGGCGGAGCGGATCGCGAGGGTGCTGGCGCTGGGCGCCTTCATCAAGGAGTGCGATCCTTACAAGCGAGCCATGACGGTCCATCCCTGGTGGCACGGGGGCGACAGACATCAGGCGTGGAAAGAACCCTGGTACGATTTCGTCATGCTGCAAGGCGGGCACCCGGGCCATGGCAGTGTCCCGCCCGCGTCGATCTACCGCGACGCTTGGGCCCACGGGAAACCCGTCATCGAAGGCGAGTGCAACTACGAAGGCATTTACGGCGGGCTGGCGGGGCGCGAGGTCACCGCCGCCGATGTCCGCCGCACGGCATGGCAGGCGGTGCTGGCAGGTGCTTGCGGTTACACCTACGGCGTGCAAGGACTCTGGCTTCCCAGCGAAAATGCCGGGGAGAAGATCGGCCCGTGGGGAACTTCCGCTCCTTGGTGGGAAGCCCTCCAGCGGCCCGGCGCGGGACAGCTAAGCCACTTGCGGAACTTCTGTGAATCCGTGGAGTGGTGGAAACTCAAGCCATGTCCCGAGACCGTCGTCTCGCAGGACGGCGCGAAGCGCGAGAATCGTCCGTTGGCCAGATCGGATGGTGACCGCCTTTACGTCGTTTGGTTTCCTCAGGGCAGCGGCGCAATGTCTCCCGCGTCACTCAGGATCGCCGGCGTCAAGGATGCCTCTTTCCGCGGAACCTGGTTCAACCCGCGCACCGGGGAGAGCCGCCCGTTGGCGACGGAATTGCCTGCCGGCAATGGCGTCTGCCCTCTTCCTGCACGTCCCGATGAGGAGGACTGGGTGCTCCGCATGGAATGCCATGAAAAACGACTGCCGTGAGGTGCCTGTCTTCCAGCTTGCCGGAGCCTGCAGCGTAAGCCATGCCGTCGCTCCTCACGCCCCCACCGCCCGCTTCCCCGTCGCCGTCCGCCTCTTCGCCACGGTCACCTCCTCCCGTCCCATCGCCCGCTCGAACGTTGCGCAGGAACCCTGGGTCGTCGAGTGATGCGGCGTACTGACTCTTGACCTGCCAGTACCACGGGCGACAATGGACGGCATCCCCACCAAGAGGACGGAGAGCCAGCCATGAAACGCTCCATCGGTGCCAAGACCCTAATCTATCCCACGCCGACCTGGATCGTCGGCTCCTACGACGCCCAGGGCAAGCCCAACGGCATGGTAGCCGCCTGGGGCGGCATCTGCTGCTCCGACCCGCCCTGCGTGGCCGTGTCGCTGCGGAAGGCCACCTACAGCTACGGCAGCCTGATCGAGCGGAAGGCGTTCACCGTAAGCGTGCCGTCGCAGAGCCAAGTGAAGGAAGCCGACTACTTCGGGCTGGTCAGCGGGCGGGACACCGACAAGTTCGCCGCCACCGGCTGGACGCCCGGCCGCAGCGACCTGGTTGATGCTCCCTACGTCCAGGAATGCCCGCTGGTGCTGGAGTGCAAGGTTCTGCAAAACTACGACCTGGGCCTGCACACCCAGTTCGTCGGCCAGATCCTCGATGTGAAGGCGGACGAGGCCGTGCTGGACGAGGCCGGGATGCCGGACATTCTCAAGATCCTGCCGATCATCTTCTCGCCGGGCAACCGCGTGTACTACGGCGTCGGCGAGTCACTGGGCCACGCTTTCGCGGTGGGGAAGGAAATCTGAGGCCTGGCCCCAGGTCAAGGAGCGTCATGCCCGCCGACGATCATTCCTTCCGCAAGCTGCTGCCGGGGTTCGTCATCCCCGCAGGCACCCAAGTGGTGCTGAAGGTGGCCAAGCCCCTGCCGGATGGCCAGCAGTTCACGCCACCGGGCAGCGCAGGTGTAATCCTGGAGAGTCCACCGGACAACCACCAGCCGTACTTGGTCCGTTTCGCTGATGGGGAGACGGTGACGGCCTATTTCCATGAGCTGGCCCTGCGGCGGCGGGAGGTCGAGGACGAACTGGGCGAGATCACCGACGACCTGCGGCCCTGGATCATCTACCGCTGCCAGGTCGGCTCCAAGGCGTTCGGACTGGCCTCCGAGGACTCCGACGACGACCTGCGGGGGATCTACTTGCCCCCGGCCCGGCTGCACTGGTCGCTGCGGCGGCTGCCGGAACAACTGGAGTTCAAGGAGGAGCGGGACGAGGTCTACTGGGAGATCGAGAAGTTCCTGCGGTTGGCGCTGAAGGCCATCGGCCCAACCTAGAAACGGCGTCTACGGGCACGCTGAGTGCCTTTGCGGGCACGATCACCGTGGCCGCCGATTACCCCTGCGAGAAACCCTTTGGGCTGCACTTTTTAGATAGCCTTTTAGATAGCCAAGGCCAAAGAACGACCACGGCCTCTTGCGAGGCCGTTTTGTAAGTCGTTCTATGATTTACACTTAGATCGAGTGGAGGTGAAGGGACTCGAACCCTCGACCTGTACATTGCGAACGTACCGCTCTCCCAGCTGAGCTACACCCCCGATCACGCGGCTTCACTCCGGTATTGGCCGATGCCGGTGAAAGGATCATTGTAGAGATCTCCCAAGGGACTGTCAAAAGAGGTCAATCCAGCCCCAAGCTCCGCCAGTAGGCCAGCTTCTGGGGGATACGGCCCAGCCGGTTGGTGATCTGCTGCCATCGCCCAACGGCACCGGACAGAGCCTCTTCAGGACCTTTGCGGCCTCGGACGGCCTCTCGAACCGCTTCGTCGAGGGCCGCAAGATACTCCGTCTGTCCGGGTATTCGAGGGACCAGCAGCCGTTGTGACCGGGAGAGGATCTTTTCGACGAGGGCCCCATACTGGGCCGCCGCGGAACCCGGCACCTGCAACTCGACCCAAAGCTGCGGGTTCTTCAGGTGCGAGCTGCGGAAGAGCGTCGTGGCGGACGTGACGGGCGAGACCAACTCGCTCCAGCGATCACCGGAGAGCCAGGCCAGGAAATGGAAGGCCGCGTCCGGCGACTTCGACTCGCGGCTGACCACGCCCATTCGTCCGGCGAAGGCCAACAGCGGCACATGCGGCTCGTCGTCCTCCGCCCGGGGCTCCCAAGCCTTGTCGGCGAAGCTGTACGACTCGGAAGAGCCGGGCATCTCGGCGAAGGCCACCGACAGCGATGCTGCCGCGGCCGTCTTGGGGGCGATCTTCCTCTCCACTGCGGCGGTGGGCCAGGTGACGGCCAATCCGCACTTGCCCTCCCAAAAGGCCCGGCGGACGGCCGCAGGATCGTAGTCGGTCGCCTCGGCCGGTCCCAGGGCGGAGGCAGCGATCAGCTCCTTCAGGCGCGGACGAAGGGCGGCGTGTCGATCAGCGGCCGCATGGTTTCGATGTGGAACAGGGTGGAGTCGTTCTCGCGGTGGGCCGTGTACGCGGCGACGCGGCTCAGCAGCATGGCGGCCGCCCAACCCTTGCCCAGCGGTTCAACGGCCGCGTGCCAACCCGCCGGCATCCGGGCTCGACGCTCGGCCAGCAACATCGCCAACTCCTGGTATTCTTGCCAGGTACGCGGCGGACCGCGGCCGACTGATTCCAGTAGGTCTGGCCGGTAGTAGCAGACGAAGATCGCCGAACCAAAAGGCACCGCCACCACCCGGTTGCCCCAGGCGGCTTCCCGCACGCGGAGCAGACTGAACATCTCTCCCCAGCCGGTCTGACGACCATCGATCAGTTCCTTCGGCACCGGCAGAATGCGGTTCCCCTCCGCCAGCTCCCCAAGTTGGGCGGAGGAGCAAATCACCGCGTCCCAAGGCAGCCGCTTGCCGCTGGAAATCTCGGTTGGGCCGATCGGCACGACCTCGAAATCCCCGCCCGTCTGACCACGCCATTCGCCCCTTAACTTGCCGACCGCTCCAACCAGGGCCGGGTCGTCGACGATCGCCAGCTTCAGCTTCTCCCCCGCTGACGGCGGCGAACCAGGCGCCCCGGTCTCACTTCTCGGCGTGCAGCCAACCAGGGCGACCACCATGAGCGTCAGCCCGCAGAGAGGCGGTAAGGCGCCCCGGGCGAAGTGTGGACGGACACCAATGGAGGCGAGGGACATGGCAACGGGGGTCTCTTCGTGGCAACAGCAGCCGGGATCACGGTCTTTCTTATACGCTGTCCGAGGCGGCTGGTTCGAGGCGATAATGTAGCAGGCACACGCCGTGTGCCGCCGAGAACGGCACACGCCGTGTGCCTGCTACTGATCGCCCACGGCACATTCCCAGCCGCGGGCCGTATAGCCGGCCGCTATGCCTCCCATTAGAATTTCGCTCAATGGTTACCGAGTTTGACAAGCCGGGACCGCCGCTGGAAAAGTCGGGATTGCGCCGCTGGCGGCTTTGGCGTCGGCCGGACGGCTGGAAGATTGCCGCCGAGGTGAGCCTGGTCTTCTTGGTCTTCTTCATCCAGGGAGCCGTGCCGGTCCCCGAGGTCAACGAGCCCTACTACCTGGGCAAAGCGATCCACTTCTGGAACCCCCACTGGGCGGCCAGCGACTTCTTCCTCAACACGGCCGATTGCCACAAGGTCTTCTACTTCACCTTCGGCTGGTTGGCCCTCTGGCTCGCCCCGCCGGCCTTGGCCTGGGTCGGCCGCCTGCTCACCTGGGCACTGCTGGCCTGGGCCTGGCGGCGGCTGAGCTTCGCCCTCGTGCCGCGGGCCTGGTGGGCCCTGCCCACGGCCGTGCTGCTGGTGGTCCTGACAAAGTGGTTTCCTATGGCCGGGGAATGGATCATCGGCGGCGTGGAGGCCAAGGGATTCGCCTATGTCCTGGTCTTCCTCGGCCTGGAGGCCATCCTGCGGAACCGTTGGCGCCGCACGTGGCTGCTGTTGGGCGGGGCGTCGGCATTCCACGTCCTGGTCGGCGGCTGGTCGGCCGTGGCGGCGGGGGTCGTCTGGCTGCTGGCGCCCCGCGACCGCTTGCCGCTGCGGTCGCTCTGGCCGTGGCTGCTGGGCGGACTGGCCTTGTCGCTGTTCGGGGTCATTCCGGCGCTCAGGTTGAGTTGGGGGATGGACCCGAAACTAGTGCGGGAGGCCGACGTGATCTATGTCTATGAGCGGCTGCCGCACCACCTCGTGCCCTCCGAGTTTCCGCTGGTGCAGGTCGTTCTGTTTCTGGGACTGACGCTGTTCTATTTCGTCGTCGACCGGCTCGTGCCCGGTGGCGGGCCGCGGCGGCGGCTGCGGTGGTTTACGGTCGGCTCGCTGGCCATCGCGGCCGTGGGGATGGGCGTCAACGTGCTGGGCCGCTGGAACGCGGAGCTGGCGGCCGGGCTGCTGAAATACTACTGGTTCCGCTTGTCGGACGTGGCCGTTCCCTTGGCCGTGGCCCTGCTGGCGGCCGACGTGCTGACAAAGCTGCCGTCGCTCTTGGCGGGTCGGTGGTGTACGCCCGTCCGGCGGCGCCTGGCCGGCCGTTGGATCGGGCGCGTGACGTTGGCGGCGGTCGTCGCTTGGGCCGGCTTCGGGGTGGCCGACCTGGCTCGGCCCCGGGTGCCGCCGGCCGACGCCGGAGACGTCGCCCAGTATTGGGCCTGGCGGCGGGCCTGCCGATGGATCGCCGACCCCGCCCACACGCCGCCACTCGCCCGCTTCCTCACCCCCATGAACGCGCAAACGTTCAAGTGGTACTGCGGACGCAGCGAGGTGGTCAACTGGAAGGAGATCCCCCAGGACGCCCGATCGATCGTCCGCTGGTGGGACATGCTGCACGCGATCCACGACACGGGCTCGGCCGACGACAACCTGCGGTGGTTCGCCTCGTTGGGCGATATGGGGCCAGAGCGGTTGCGGCGGCTGGGCAAGCAGTTCGCCGCGGACTACGTCTTGACCGAGCGGAACCCCGACCTGCCGCTGCCGGTCGTCTATCAGAACGAGATGTACATCGTCTACCGTTTGCGCGAGGCTAGCCCCGGCGGCCGCGCCGGCCTGGCGGCAGATAAGAGCGAGGTTCCCGTTGTCGACGGCTCGCGCGACGGGGGATCGCCATGAACCCGGACCTTCCGCAGATGCTGGCGGCGCGGCTGGCCGGGCCGTTGCCCGGACCGATGGTCGGCACCCGCTTCGAGCCCTATCCGCCTCACGGCCGGCACTACGACCGCATTCCGGCCGACGCCCGGCCGTCGGCCGTGCTGGCTTTGATCTATCCGCACCGGCGGCAGTGGTACCTGCCGCTGACCGAGCGGCCGGCCCGCCTGCCCGATCATCCGGGCCAGATCTGCCTGCCGGGCGGGGCGATGGAGCCGGGCGAGAGCAGCGCCGCGGCGGCCGTCCGCGAGTTCTGCGAGGAGCTGGGCGGCCGCGACGTGCCCATCGCGCTTGCCGGCCGGCTCTCGCCGATCTATGTGGCGGCCAGCAACTTCCGCATCGACCCCTGGGTGGGCTTCGCCCCGCGCCGGCCCGCCTGGTCGCCCAGCGTCGAGGAGGTCGAGTGCCTGCTGGAAGTTCCCCTTTCCCATCTGCTCGATCCGGCCAATTTCGGCAGTCACTCCCGGCAACTGCAAGGCCAGACCTACACGGCCCCCCATTTCGCCTGGCAATCGCACCGCATCTGGGGCGCCACCTGCATGATCCTCGGCGAGCTGGTGACCGTGTTGGAGGGGCTGGTGTGAAGAGTGCGGTTGGCGATCAGTCGGCAGACAGCGAGAAAAGGAGAGGGGGAGAAGAGGAGAAGGGGAGAAGAGGAGAAAGCGGGGAAACGGGAGTCGAGTCTCCCTGCGTCCCTCATCTCCCCGCCTCCTCTCCTCCTCTCCTCTTCTCCCCCTCTCCCCCTCTCCCCTTCTCCCCCTCTCCTCTTCTCCCCCTCTCGGCAGCCGGGGGGCCGCTGGGCCGAAATGTGTCAGATCACCGTGCGATCCAAGAACACGATTTCCCTTTTTTCACCACACGGGGGATCGACCCCATCCCCCGGCTGGTTCCCCGTCGGCCGTCGTCGTCGGCCCATCTTTTTTGCGGCCAACCAGTTAGGCCGAGACGCCCGTTGGACGAGTGTACCAGTAGGCGCCGCGTTTCGCGCCGGCAAGCGGCGAGACGATGCCTTCGGCGCGACGCCAATTGCCGCGCTGTCGACTTTCGAGCGACGTAAATTGGCGTCCTGTCCACCTTCGAGCGACGCCAATTGCCGCGGTGTCGACCTTCCAGCGGCGCAAAGCGAAGCGATGGCCTCCAAGAAGGCGCGGTTTCCGGGTCGGCGGTGCGTCTGGAGCGACGTTTTCCGATTGATTTGCCGCGGGCCCCGCGGCGGCGATGCGACTGCCGCCACGTTTCCCCACGAAGCGGGCGACTGGAGCGTTCAAGCAGCAAGGAGCAGGTGCATGATTTCCGAGACCACGGCCGTGAGGATCCAGAAACTCAAGTCGCAGGGTCACGCGCAAGTTTGGATCGCACGCCCATTGCAGGTCTGGCAGAGGCCCCGCTGAGAAGCAGGCAACCGTTCGGGCGGGAGAAGACGGGCGAGAAAGGAGAACGGGGGAGAGGCGAGCCTTGAAAAGCGCGCCTGTCCCCCTTTACACTCCCCCGGGCGTTTTCTGGCAAGAAGTCCTTTCTTCCGGGTGATTCGCGGCACGAAGTCCTTTCTTCCAGGCGACTGGTGGCACGACGTCCGTTTTCCAGGGCGATGATTGACTCGCCACCCCTGGGCTTTTCCCGCTGGATAGGCGGCTTGTGCAGCCAGCGTGAGCCGGAGTAGGATAATGCGCTGGCATCGGCCTGCACGCTCTTGGGGACCGTTCAGGAGGCTGAACCGATGGTATACGACAGCCAGATCAACCCTGCACCCGGTTCGACCTCCTCGGGGTTGCTCCATCGCGTCAAGGCGGGCCAGGCGGAGGCGTGGGGGCGTTTGATCGACATTTACGCTCCGCTCATCTACGATTGGTGCCGGCACTCCGGCCTGCAATCGCAGGATGCTGCCGACGTCGGCCAAGAAGTCTTCGCGACCGTCGCCCGCCGCATCGCCGAGTTCCGCAAAGAGCAGCCCACCAGCAGCTTTCGCGGTTGGCTCTGGACGGTGACGCGGAACAAGATTCGCGATCATTTTCGTGCGCGGAAGAGGCATCCGCAGGCCCGCGGTGGCACCGACGCTCAGCAGCAGTTGGCCGCCGTCCCGGAGCCGCCCGCAGATCCCCCGACGGCCATGACGGGCGGCCGTCCCGACAACGGCCCGGAGCACCGCGCTATCGAAATCGTGAGGGCGGGGGTGGAAGAGCAGACCTGGCGGGCTTTCTGGCTCTACGCGATCGATGGCCGGACGGCGGGTGAAGTGGCCGACGAACTGAAAATCTCCCTGCAGGCGGTCTACACGGCCAACTTCCGCGTCCGCCGCAAGCTCCGCGAAGAACTCGAAGACCTGATGGATTGACCCCCCCGCCAGAAAAATGGTGTAGGGGATTCCGTTGTTCTTGTAGGGTGGGACAAGGCCGCCTTGGCGGCCGCCGGCCCACCAGCAGTGGTCAGTGGCTAGTGGTCAGAACGGGTAGTGCCTTGCCTCTCCAGTCACTAGCCACCGACCACTCTCCTGGTGGGCCGGCGCTCGCTCACGCGAGCTGGTCCCACCCTACTCGCAGGACCTACGGGCAGCGAATTCGTCGTTCCGGCGGGCCTTTGAAGAAAAATGGTGTAAGGGGATTCCGTTGTTCTTGTAGGGTGGGACAAGGCCGCCTTGGCGGCCGCCGGCCCACCAGCAGTGGTCAGTGGCTAGTGGTCAGAACGGGTAGTGCCTTGCCTCTCCAGTCACTAGCCACCGACCACTCTCCTGGTGGGCCGGCGCTCGCTCACGCGAGCTGGTCCCACCCTACTCGCAGGACCTACGGGCAGCGAGCTCGACGTTCCGGCGGGCCTTTGAAGAAAAATGGTGTAAGGGGATTCCGTTGTTCTTGTAGGGTGGGACAAGGCCGCCTTGGCGGCCGCCGGCCCACCAGCAGTGGTCAGTGGCTAGTGGTCAGAACGGGTAGTGCCATGCCTCTCTAGTCACTAGCCACCGACCACTGACCACTCTCCTGGCGGGCCGGCGCTCGCTCACGCGAGCTGGTCCCACCCTACTCGCAGAGCACCACGAATTTGAGGAAAAGGGCCCAACCGATGCCTACAGCACATTGCCCCGATCGTTCCCAGCTCCTGGCCTATCAAACCGGGGAGCTTTCCCAGCCCACGGCCGGCGAGTTGATCGAGCACATCTGCTCCTGCCCCCGCTGCCAGGCCGAGTTGCAGACGGTCCGCGACCACGATACCCTGGCGGCAAAACTTCGCGGGCCGGAAGCCGCCAGCCCCTACCTGGCCGAGCCGCAGTGCCAGGCGCTGATTCGCGGCGCCAAGGCGATGGTCGACGGAACCGGCACGCCTGCCACGATATACCCCCATTCGCCCGCAACGGTGTTGCCGGGGGACCGGCTCGGGGAATACGAGCTTTTGGAGAAGCTGGGCGAAGGGGGCATGGGGACCGTTTACAAGGCCCGGCAGGTCAACCTGGACCGGATCGTGGCCTTGAAAGTCCTGCCCGGAGGCAAGAGCGGAGACCCCCAGGCGGTGGCTCGCTTCTATCGTGAGATGCAGGCCGTGGGCCGGGTCGATCACCCCAACGTGGTCCGCGCTATGGACGCCCGGGAGATCGAAGGCAAGCCGGTGCTGGTGATGGAGTACGTCGAGGGCGTGAACCTGGCCGATCTGGCCCGCCGGCACGGCAAGCTGCCCATCGCCGAGGCCTGCGAGATCATCCGCCAGGCGGCGGTCGGGCTCGACGACGCGCACCAGCACGGCCTGGTGCATCGGGACATCAAGCCCTCGAATTTGATGCTCACGCCCGGCGGCGCCGTGAAGATCCTCGACCTGGGGCTGGCCTTGCTCCACGCCGGCCAGGCGCCCGGCGAAGAAATGACCTCCAGCGGCCAGCCGATGGGCACCGCCGATTACATCGCGCCGGAGCAGGTCTCCGACGCCCACGCCGTCGATCTGCGGGCCGACATCTACAGCCTGGGCTGCACCTTGTACCGTCTGTTGGCCGGCGAGGCCCCCTTTGCCGGCCCGCCCTACAAGACGTCCTTCGACAAGATGTCGGCCCACGTGCGAACGCCCGTGCCGGCGGTCGGCAAAATCCGGCCGGAGGTCCCGGCGGACCTGGCGGCCGCGCTCGATCGGATGTTGGCGAAGGACCCCGGCAAGCGGTTTGCCACGGCTGAGGAGGTGGTCCGCGCCTTGGCACGCTTTGCCGCGGGCAGCGACCTGCCCCGCTTGGCCGCCGAGGCCGCGCTGTCCGGACCGGCAGCGGACGCGATGACGGCCGTCACCGATCCCTTCGTCTCTTTGCCCTCGACGGGCACGCAGCCCCATCCGTCGCCCGGGGACGGCGGACGGGGTGCGGCGGACGGCGGAATTGTGGTGCAGCCGTCCCGGCTGCCGCCGATGACAGCCACGCCGCCTGGAGTCGTGCAGGCAGGCGGGACGCCTGCACCACAAGCAGGCGGAATTGTGGTGCAGCCGTCCCGGCTGCCGCCGATGACAGCCACGCCGCCTGGCATCGTGCAGGCAGGCGGGACGCCTGCACAACAAGCAGGCCGGCGGACCGTGCGTCCCTGGCTCGTGGCCCTGCTGTTGGCAACGGGCGGCACGGCAGCCGTGTTGGCGATCCTCATTCATTATCGCGACAAGGAGGGGAAGGAGCGCACGGTCGAGGCGGCCGACAACAGCCCGATCACGATCGAGCACAAGGCCGTGACCGCCGGCGTGGCCGCCGGGGCTAACGGCGTCGCGGCGGACGTAGGACGGATTGCCAATCCGTCCTCCAAGGCCGAGGGCTTGCCATCTGTAGGACGGATTGCCAATCCGTCCGGCGGTGAGGCCGATCTCCAGGACGGATTGGCAATCGGTCCTACGGGAAAGCCGGGGCCTAGGGTATCGTCGAACCTTATCAGGCCCAAGCCGGTCCGCATCGTCCTGGAGCCGGAGCCGGTGGCGATCAAGCCTGGCGAGCCGCTGAGCGAAATGGCGATGGTGGTCAGCCCGGCCCCGCTGGAAGGGGCCCGCTCGTGGACCATCGAGACGATCGGCCACCGGGGCAAGGTGACCACGTTGGCCTATAGTCCCGATGGAAGCCGCCTGGCCACCGGCGGCGAGGACGGCACGATCCACATCTGGGACCCTACCACCGGCAAGCTGCTGCGGGCGTTCCTCGGCGCTCGTGACCGTATTTACTCCCTCGGCTGGTCGCCCGACGGCAGCATGTTGGCGGTTGACGCGGGGCTCACCGACGAGGCCAAGATCCTCGACGTTGAAAGCGGGCTGCGGCTGCGCGGCGATTTGCGCGATTTCTCCGCGCCATGGGGGGTACCCTCAAGGGCGCGATGGTCGCCCGACGGGCGACGGATCGCGTACCATGGTCCTGGGGAGGATGTTGTTATTTCGACACTTCCGACCGCGTACCATCGTCCTGAGGACGATGTTGCTATTTCGCTACTTCCATCACGCGACCAGGTCTTTTTGCGCGGCGTGGGGGAGGGATTTCATTCACTGGCCTGGTCGCCCGACGGAAGTACCGTTGCGACGTCCTCGGGCGGCGGTACACTCGTCTGGGATGCGGCCACAGGCAGGCAACGGAAGAGACTGAACGCCCCGGGCGGTTCTCAGGGAGCCGCGTGGTCGCCTGATGGCACCATGCTGGCCCTTACGGGAACTGGGAGCGGGAAGTGCGAGGTCTGGGAAACAAAGACGTGGCGGCTTCGGTACAGTTTCCCCGGGGACGGGTGGTATCCGGTACCGGCCTGGTCGCCCGACAGCCGCACCGTGGCCTTCGGGTGCAGAAATCGCGTGGAACCTCGCGACGTGGAAACGGGCAGTGTGCGCTGGAGGGTCCAGAGCGAGGGACCGTTTGCGTTCGCGCCCGATGGGAAGACGCTGGCGGTCGGTATCGGCGAGGAAATCCACTTTCTGGACGCCGCCACCGGGCAGGTCCGCAGCAGGATCCCCGGACAACAGAATCATATCACCTGTTTTCCAATCGCCGCGTTCTCCCCGGACGGCTCCCGGCTCGCCGCCGCGAACGAGAAACAAATGAGGCTCTGGGACCTGAAGACCGGAAGCCTTATCGGCGAGTGCGGTGGGCCGGCCGAATTCGTCGTCTGGTCTGCGGATGGCAAGGCGATCGCCGGCACCTTCGATGGTCGTTCGTACATATGGGATGCTGCGCTACGCGAATGCGAAGACGCTTTCTCGGGTTGGGCACCCATTTGTTTGTCCGCGGACGGCAGAAGGCTGGTAAACCGCGATGGCAAGGCCATGAGGTTATGGGACGTTGCCGCCGGGCGGCAACTATTGGAGCTTCCCTCGCCCGACGCACGGTACTCGCTCTCGCCCGATGGCAAGACGCTCGCCGTGGCCGCGGAGAAGGGCGTGAAGCTCTATGACACGACAACCGCGGCGACCACGGGTTCGCTCGAAGGCGCCGAACGGCCTGATTATTTGGCCTGGTCCCCCGACGCCAAGATCCTCGCCGTGGCGACGGAGAAGGGCCTGAAGCTCTATGACGCGACAACCGCGTCGGCGACGATTTCGCTCGAAGGCGCCGAGCGGCACGACAACTTGGCCTGGTCCCGCGACGGCAAGACCCTTTCGGCTGTGTGCGACGAAACGATCCGTCTCTGGGATGCCGCCTCGGGGCGGCACACCGAGGACTCCACATCGCTCCGCAAGGCCGCCTCGTTGATCGGTCCTCGGTGTGGTATCGACAGCGCCTGCTGGCTCGACGAACAAATCTTGGTCATGGGCAGCGTCTACGGCGCGTGTGTCTGGGACAGCCGCAGCCGCACCGTCCTGCGGACCATGCCCGGCTATCCGGGGACTAATTGTTGTTTCTCGCCCGCGGCCCGCCTGGTGGCCTTCCCGGCCCTGGGGCTGATCCGGCTGCGGAGCCTGGACGACGGCCGGCTGTTGTACACGCTGCTCTCGCTCCGCGACAACTTCACCGGCGTGGTCGGCCCCGAGGGCCACCTGCGCGGCACGCCGGGCCTGGAGAAGGAGCTCGTCTACGTGGTCCAGACCGAGCGCGGCCAGGAAACGCTTGCGCCGGAAGCGTTCGCCAAGAAGTACCGTTGGAAGAACGATCCCTCGAAGGCGACGCCGAAGGCCGACTGATTTGTGGTGCAGGCGTCCCGCCTGCCTGATGTGCGACCTGATATAACGTGAGAACGTCAAACTGAGGTAGAACCATGCAACCATTTCGCGACGCTTCCCGGGTCCAAGAAGCCAAGGCAGGCGGGACGCCTGCACCACAAGAAGCGGCAGGCGGGACGCCTGCACCACAAGGACCGGAACGCGTCGAGTTCATCGATCCGCGGACCACGCCGCTGGTGCCCATGCGATGCCGGGGAGAACTGCCCCACTTGTACAAGGAAGGTGGTTCGTATTTCGTCACTTTTCGTCTTTGGGATGCGGTAGCGCCCAATCTCCCGCCGATCGACGAGAAGACGCTGCACAGGCTCTCCGCGGAGCGGATCGCTTCGCTGACCGAGCCGCCCCTGCGCCTGGGTTCCTGTGTCCTGACGCGTCCTGAGCTGGCCAGGGCCATCGAGGATTCCCTGCGACATTTCCATGAACAACGCTATCTTCTCAGCGCGTGGTGTGTGATGCCCAACCACGTCCACGCAGTCTTTACGCCGCTGGGCGGACACGATCCTTCAGACATTCTGCATTCCTGGAAATCGTACACCGCACACGAGGCAAACAAGCGCTTGCAAACGAGCGGAACGTTCTGGGAGCGCGAGTCGTTCGATCATCTGATTCGCAACATGGAGCAGTTCGAAGGTTTTGTCCGCTACGTTGAGCGGAACCCCGTGGAAGCCGGCCTATGCACCTCGCCCGAAGACTGGCCCTACAGCAGTTGCAGTTACGCTCGCGCGTGTGGTGCAGGCGTCCCGCCTGGAAGCCAAGATCCTCCAGGGTGCTCCGCCTCAAGAACATCTTAGACGCAGCGGCCACGAACCCCGCAAAGGCAGGCGGGACGCCTGCACCACAGGCAGGCGGGACGCCTGCACCACAGGCAGGCGGGACGCCTGCACCACAGGCAGGCGGGACGCCTGCACCACAGGCAGGCGGGACGCCTGCACCACAGGCAGGCGGGACGCCTGCACCACAGGCAGGCGGGACGCCTGCACCACAAGCACGCGGCACGCCGGGCCTGGAGAAGGAGCTGGTTTACGTGGTCCAGACCGAGCGCGGCCAGGAAACGCTTGCGCCGGAAGCGTTCGCCAAGAAGTACCGTTGGAAGAACGATCCCTCGAAAGCCGCGCCGAAAGCGGACGAGCAAAAGCAGGCGCCGTGATCCCGTCTGCCGGTCGAAGTCCGCCTGGGTGAGATAGCGGCTGCCGCGGGCGGTCGTGGTCTTGGGGCCGATGGTGATTCTCTCGCGGGTCCGCAGTGGGACGCCCGGATCGCGGTAGAAGTACATGGCGGGCCGCCGGCCCGGTAGGCGCTCGGGCTGCTGACCTTCCACGATGTTCCAGTGCTCGGCTGACTCGTGGAAAGGCGAGTTCAGGATCGGATTGGGGACTTCGTAGCCGCTGATCGTCATCTTCCCTTTGCGGTTTCCGCACCAAACGCGTCGCGAGCGACGCGGCCAACGGTTTCGGGCGCTCGACACGGGACCTATCGTGGTCACTGTTCGCCGCGTCGCTTGCGACGCGCTTCCTCCCGACTCTTGAGCGCCGCGCCGCCAACGCGGCGCGGGGGTTGTGCGGCGCGCATGGCCTCCGCGCTGATCGCTACTGGCACCGCGTCACGCGCCACGAAGGGGACGACGAAGGACCAGTGTTGCCGTTTTTTCCCCTCTTTGAGCGGATTCTCGTTGACGTATCGGATTGCACGCTCGACGGCCGCGACCGTTTCCCCGTAGACATTCCAACCATGCGCTCCCCACAGCGGCCGCTGGTCGTCCCATAGGCCCCGCTGCCGCAAAACATGCGTCGCGCGGCTTCTCAAATGACCCACCACCGCGCGGATGCGGCGCGGGCCGGCGCCGATCACGAGGTGGACGTGTTCGGGAAGGATCGCGCAGGCGTAAACGCGGTAAGGACCTTCACCGGCGGCCGTGGCGAATCCTTCGCCGATCGCCAGCGCCTGCCCGCCGGTTACGGAGACCGGCGGATACGACAACGCGGTCTGCGCCTTGCGCTGCCAATTCGGCGGGAGCGGCCTATGCGCCACGCTCCGCCGCGAATCGGTCTTCGTCGCCGGGCCGTAGCGGAAGAGCTCCCAACTTGCGATGTAATCGGAACCGGATCCACGCGGGTCGTTGGGAAGCCAGAAACCGTACATGCCGAAAATCGAGTGATACGCGATGATCATGCCGGTTCCTTTCCTGTTGCGTTAGCCGCGTCGATAAGGATAGCAAAGGGCCCGAATGTCGTGAACACCACCCCCTCGGGTGGCAAACAGGGTTGGTTGTCATGGGGTTCATGGGGTCGATCGACCCGCGGGGTTTCCGCAGGCGTTGGCAGCGGCCCGGGAACAGGCGCTAATTCTTGGAATCGCTGCCGGGGGATGTTATCATGGAGTTGATCGATCCCGAGGGAAGTCAGCAGAGGATGGCGGCGCCATGAACGACTGGTTTTCGATGCTGCTGAACAGCGACTATGGGCCCACCTTCCTGGGTGGTACCAACACCATCGTCTTCATCATGCTCTTGGCGTTTGCCGTCGGGCATTTCATCGGCTACGTCTACATGTGGACGCACGAAGCGATCTCCTATTCCAGGACCTTCGTGGCCTCGATCGCCGCCTTGCCGGTGCTGGTGGCGGTGATGATGGTCGTGATGGCCGGGAACCTCCTGGTGGCCTTCGGCTTGCTGGCCGTCTTCGGCGTGATCCGCTTCCGCAACGTGCTGAAAGACACCCGCGATACGACCTTTATCCTCTGGTCGATCTTGGAAGGCCTGACCGTGGGAACGATGCGCTTCTCGACGGCCTTGTTGGGCGCGGTGGGCATTGGGGCCGTGTTCCTCTACCTGCGGCTGGTCTCCTTCGGCACCCGGCATCGCTACGACGCCGTGCTCACGGTGCGAGTCACCGGCGACCTGGCAACCAACGGTCCCAACCTCAGGCGGATCCTCAACCTCCACGCGACGCGTCCCCAGATGATCAACGAGCGGCGGGCCACCGACGGAGGCATCGACATGACCTACCGCATGTTGTTGCGCGATCCTGCGCGGGTGGATGAATTGCAGACCCTGCTGTCGCAGACCGAGGGCCTGGCAAATGTGGCAGTCTTCATGCATGAGGACGAAGCCGAGATCTAGGCTGTCCAGGCAATTCGGGAATCTTGAGCAACGCCGCTGGTGTGCCTCGGAAGCGTGCGTACCCCCCGTTGCAATTCTCCCACGCGGAAAAGTCGGTAAATCCCGATTCTCTCAACCTTTTTGCCTAGATTGCCGACTATTGGGTTGCTAGGCGCGGCGATCGCCTCGTCACTGCGCGCCCTGCCTTCCTACAGCAGGCATTGCTTTCCTGAACATGAACGAGCCTCGCACTCCTGCCGGCCGGCTTTATCCATCGTCCGGGTTGGGCCTATTGGCCCTGGCGGTCTGCTGTTCCCTGCTGTTGGCATCCTGCGCGTTGTTGCAACCGGAAGTTGTCAAGGACCCCGAACCGCCGCCGGCGCCGCCGCGGGCAACGCTTGCCAAGCCGCCAGCCTCTGCGATCCCTATCGTGGCGTTCAGCTCGGGGGGTTCGGGCGGGGCCGTGCGACAGGCCTCGGCGAACATCGCCGTTGCCGGTCCGCCCGGTTACAAGCCGGCGTCGCCGTCCAACGATGCGACCGCGACAACCACGATTGCCGGAGTGCTGCAATACGCGATTGCGCACCATCCGCTGCTGCAGATCCGCCAGCACGAGATCGAGGCCGCCCGGGCCAAGCTGGTCACGGCGGGGTTGCTGCCGAATCCGGAGTTGACCGTGGATGCCGGCAACTCCGACAGCGAGGCCGGACCGGGCGTGCTGAACGCGCGGCTGATGTTCAAGCTGCCGATCGGTCCAAAACGCGAATTGCGGACTGCGGCGGCCGCCACCGGCATTCGCGAGAGCCAATTGGGCCTGAGCCGGGAGACGAAAGCGGTGCTGACCGAGGCCGCCGACGCGGCGATCGAGGTCCTCTATCTGCAAGAGCTGGTCGGCGTGTACGGCCAGCTTTCCGACCTGGCGGGTCGAGTCGTGGCGATCCAGAAGGAGCGGTTCCAGGTGGCGGCCGTGCCTTATCGCAGCGTGGTGCTGACGGAGCTGTCGGCCAGCAACATCGAGTTGGCGCGGCAAATGACGCAGGAGAAGCTGGCCCAGGCCAAGGTGCGACTTGCCCGGGCGATGGGCTTGCCCGACGGATCGCCGCCGCCGCTGGGAGGCCGGGTGGGGGTGGAGGCGGTGGCCTTTGCGCCGTTGCCGGACGTGCTGGCCCGGGCCCGCCGCGTGGCGCCCGAGCTGGCGCAATCGCAGGCGGCCATCCAGCAGAACCAGGAGCAACTTGAGCTGGAGAAGTGGAAGGCGCTGCCGGACCTGTCCATCGGCCCTCACTTTTTCGGCGAGCTGGGCAGTCCTACCGAGGATCGGGTCAGCGCGCGGGCGGTGATGGACCTGCCGATCTTCGACCGCAATCAAGGCCACATTGCCGAGCAGGCGGCCGACCTCGAAACCAGTTGCGCCAGGCGGTCGTTGATGGAAGTCACCACGCTGAACGACGTGGCGTCGCTTTACGTCGAGCTGGAGAACGTGCAGTCGTGCGCCGACTACTACGGCCAGCAGATCAAGCCCTTGCTCGTGCGGACCGAGGCGGCGCTGCGCGGGGCGTTCGAGGACCGCGCCGTGCCGGCGTACGAGTTGGTCGATCTGTTGGAATCGATCGTGCGGATGCGGCTGCACGACGTAGAGGTGCGTTACGAGCACCAGCGTTTGCGGACCCAGTTGGAGATGCTGCTGGAATGCCCGTTGGCGCGTGCCGGCCCGGTCCCGGCACAGGCGGCGCCGGCGGAGATCGTCCCGGCGCCGGCCGCCAAGGCCGCGGCCGCTGCTGCCGCTCCTCGGTGAAATGTGGTGCAGGCGTCCCGCCTGCCCGGAAAATGCAGGCGAGACGCCTGCACCACAAGGAGTGGCACCGACAGATCGCCGTCAGGCTGAAACGGTACGCTAATAGGCGGCGCTGGCCGGGTGCGTCTTGAAAGTGGCCTCGAACAACTCGCCCGGCCGGCCGGAGAAGTCCTTGGACTTAGGAAGGGTAATGCGGACGGGCAAGCCCCATTCGGGTATCTTCGGATCGCGGCGCAGGTGCTCGGGGACCAGCTCGACCTGGGGCCCCACGCGTTCCACCACGGTCGGCATCCGCGGGCTGATGGCCAGCCGTTTGCGCACGTCCACCTCCATGCCCGGCGCCGGCTCGACGTGCTGCTCCTGGCGAACATAGCTGACGATGTAGCGGCCCTTCTCGGCGGCGATGGTCACGATCGCCTCGCCGGCGCGGACGTTCTCGCTGGGCCAATGGAGAATCGCCGAGATCCTGCCGCCGATCGGCGCCCGGATCTTCAGCCGGCTGATTTCGAGATCCAGCTCATTGATCTTCGCCTGCTGGACATTGGCCGCGGCGATGATAGGCGCGAGTTCCGTGGGCACGTCGGCCTTCTGTAAGGCGGGGAATTTCGCCGATCGCTCGTCGGCGCTTTTCTCTTGCGTCTGGGCCTCGCCGAGCACCTTGCTGGTGTCCTCCAACCGCTTGGCCGCCTCTTCAGCGTAGATCCGCGCGTTGGTCATCTCCAGGTCGGAGACAATTTTCCTCACGTACAGCGGCTGCAAACATTCCAAGTAGGTCTTGGTGCGCTCGGCTTCCAGCCGGTCGATGGCCACCTGGACCTGCCGCTCCAGGACCACCAGGCGGCGATCTTCCTGCTCGATGCAGAGGCGGATCGTATTGTCGAGATAGGTGCGGGCGCGGTCCGACTCGCTCACCGTAAGCCTGGCCGCCGCCGCGTCCAATTCTTTTCGCAAGCGGGCCAACTCCTGCACGAGCGTCGCCATCTGCGCCTGCAGCGGCTTCTCATCGAGTCGAGCCACGACCTCGTCCTTCTCGACCTCCTGGTACAATTTCCACGGCCCTCGCGGCAAATCCGCCAGCACGCCGCTCAGCGCCGAGGCGACGTTGACCTGCCTGACCTCGACTTCGCCGATCGAATGCGGCATCTCCCCTTGACGAGTCCAGAACCAGAGCGTCGCCGCCACGAAAGCGATCAGTCCCAAGCCCGGCAACGTCCCGTAGCGGAAGCGACGCCAACGGTGCTTCCACGGCACCGGAATACGCCCTCCGTTCATCATCCCCTCTTCCCGTCGAGTGCGCAGAATCAGAAGCGGGTATCCCCTGCCTAATCTATTACTAATAATCCATCCGGCGCAAGAATGCAACTATCTTCCGCCGGACTTGACCCAATCCCGGAAAAAAAGAGACGCCAAAGGACCGCGCAATTGGCAACGCGGCGGTTTGCGGGTATAAGAGGGATAGGCGAGGAGGGAATGGAACACGTGTTCATCAGGCCGCTGCCGAGACCGGGCAAAGCGAGGCCGCGGGCGCCTGCTCGTGGCGTACCAGGTTTTACCCCCCATCGTGTGGAAGAAGCGGCGGCCAGCGCCGCGCTGCGGGTGCTCCTGCTGGGGCTTGTGCTCGGGCTCTGTAACCTGGCCGCAGCCGTCGACGTCGTCCCCTTCGATGCCGCGCTGCCGGCGAAGTCGCGTTGCCGGGTCCCGATTGAGCAGTTGCGGCCGACCCAATTCTGCGTCGGCTACTGGGAGATCGATCGCCGCGCCGAGTCGATCGTCCACAAGAGCCCCAGGAAGCTCAATGCCTATCTGGAGGAACACCTGGCCGAGATCGTGATCGGTCCGGGCGGTCTTCCCTACCTGATCGACGGACATCACATCTCGCTGATCCTGCTGAAGACCCACTTGTCGGACACGGTCGAGGCGAAGGTCCGCGCCAATTGGCGCGACCTCCAGCGCGGCGAGTTCTGGGAGAGGATGAAGCAGCACGGCTGGCTCTATCTTTACGACAACCAGGGCCACGGCCCTCTCGATCCCGCGAAGCTGCCCAAGAAGGTGACCGAGATGACCGACGACCCCTACCGATCGTTGTCGTGGGCGGTGCGCAAGCGGGCCGGTTTCGAGAAAGTGCCCAACTCCTATTCCGAATTCCAGTGGGCCAATTTCTTCCGCCAACGCGTCCCGCTGGGCAAGGGCGAGGATGGTTTTCAACAGGCCATCGAAACGGCTCGGCGCTTGAGTCATTCTCCCGAGGCGAAAGACCTCCCCGGATACGAGCCGCATTAAGCTTTCCCGTAGGACGGATTGGCAATCCGTCCTACATTGGAAGCGACCCTGATGTCCTCGCCGATCCTAAACGGCGGCGTTAGCAGGCATTTCTCACCAGTTCTTCGTAGCATGGGCATTCTTGCCCGTGTTTTCTGCATCACACGGGCAAGAATGCCCATGCTACGTCCGCCGGCATTTCGTCGGCAATTCTCCCCGTGTGGTGAGAAATGCGGCGTTAGAGCCGGATCGTCAGTCTGGCGAAGCAGCCGTCGATGAAGAGGCTTTGCTGCGGAAAGACCGCCGACGCGGCCGTGACAGGCACCGTGCCGACGCCGCCGGAGACATCGCCGACGCCCACCATGTTGAACCAATTGCTGATTTCATAGCCGGCGCTGAGTTCCATGGGTCCCCAGCTCCAGGCGATTCCGGCGGCCGCTTCCAGGACCGGCACGATCCGCGTGGTTTCCGCCGAGGCGTCGATGACCAGGCCGTCGAGCGAATTGACCTCGCGCCGCTCGGTGTTGAAATCGGCCACCAACAGCGACGCCGCGCCGCGGCCGAAGACGTGGAAGCCCCAGGCCGTCCGCCACGCGAACTCGCCCCCCAGGCGGATTCCTGCCGCCTCCATGCCGGTGGGCAAGTTGATGGTCCCCTTGACGGCCGCCAGCAGCGTGTAGTTGCTGCTGAAGTCCTGGTCGAGCCTCGCCAGGCGGACGCCGCCAAAGCCGCGAAAACCTACCGTTTCGTTGAGGCTCGTCCGCCAGTTGGCCTCGAGATCGTAAATGTCGAGCTTCAAGGCGTCGTCGGCCTCGATCGAATCCATCGCCACGGTGGAAAAGAAACTGCGCGTCGACAGCAACTCGGTGGTCGGGCCGCTGGCGACGACCGCTTGCTGGTCGCTGCTCTGGAAGTGGGTATACGTGCAGGTCAGATCGCAACAGGTGCCGGCGAAGCGGTAGCCGAGCCCGAATCGGTAGCCATCGGCACGCGGCAAGTCCAGCGATGCCGTGGCAATGGGGGTGAGCGTGATCGGATTCTCGATCGTGGCGTAATCCAGGCCCGTGGGACTGGCCTTCCAGTACAGGTAATCCGCATAGGCGATGAAGCCCGGTTTCGACAAGGAATCCTCGACGCAGCCGTTGCTGGGGGATCCGATGCAGGAGGGCTGTTGAAAGAGTCGCTCGATGGTCGGAAAGACGTTCTCCGAGCGCGCCGGCCCCTCCGTACTCGTTGGGGGTGGCTCGACCGGAAGGGATTCGTCCGGCGGCGGCGATGGCTCCGCGGCGTACAGCCCGCCGGAGATAAGCCCCCCGGCCAGCAGGACGGCCATCCATGAAGGCCTGATTGGCATCTTCTCGCCTCGCGTGCTCGGACGCCTGTGAAAGCGTGCCGGAAATGACGATCCCGCGGAGTTTATCGGCAATTCCGTAAGAGAAGCTTAGGCAAAATGGCGAGGATCGGATCGCGCCCATTTGTAGGGATAAAATTGGCGGAAACAGCCCGTTCTGGCTATAATGGAGCCCATGGGGCCTCGCAAGAGCAGTGCAACCAGGAAGGTAGCAGGCACACGCCGTGTGCCGTCCGCAGCAACGGGCCGCAGGGACGAACGGCACACGGCGTATGCCTGCTACGTCTCGGACGGCACACGGCGTGTGCCTGCTACGTTAAGGAGTTCACCATGTCTTCCCCGGTGGCTCGAGCCGGAGCAGTTTCCCGGCGCGGGCGTATGCTGCGATTTGAGAACCTGGAAGATCGCCGGCTGCTGTCGGTAGCCCCCTCGCATGGGGATTACCTGATAACGGCGGGAAATGCCGGCGCGGCGCAGCCCGCGCCCAGGGCGGCGATCGCGGCGGCGGCTCGGTTCGGCCCAGATCAGATCCCGACAACCACCACCCTGACGAGCAGCACGACGCAAGGCTACGTGGGCGAGACGATCACGCTCACGGCGAGGGTGAAGGGTTCGGGCGCCTCGCCGGCCGGCGACGGCGTGGTTCAGTTCACGATCGACAACATGCCTTACGGCCCGGCGGTGAAGCTGGGCGCAACCGCTGAGGCGAGCATCAGTCTGAATACGCTTACGGCCGGTGTCCATGTGGTGACGGCCGCCTTCGCGGCCTACCAAGGGGGGGCTGGTGCAGGGTTCGCCCCTAGCGAGAGTGTCCCCCCCTTGGACATTACCATCGCGGCGCTGGCGGCACCCGGCGCGCCGGGACGGCGAGCCTCGTGCCCGATCTGATCGTGGCCGGCGAATCGAGCATTATCATTACCGGCAGTTCGGGCGGCGGCACGATCGCCGTCTATCCCGGCGGGACCAATCAGATCGTGGTCAAGATTCTGGGGTCCAACCACGCATCCTACACCTTCGATACGGCGCAGATTGCGCACCTGGTCTTGTACGGCCTCACCGGCAACAACGGCATGTGGATCGAGCCTGGGGTCAAAATTCCCGCGATCCTTGTCGGCGGCGACGGCAACAACACGCTCATGGGCGGTTCAGGACCGACGGTGCTGGTGGGCGGCAGCGGCCAGAATACCCTGAGGGCCGGCACCGGCCCGACGGTCATGATCGCCGGCGCGGGCGTTGCCAGCTTGTTCGGCGGCACGGGCTATGACCTCGTGATCGGCGGCACGACCGATTACGACACCAGTATGTCGGCCCTGGAGTACATCCTCGCCGAATGGGGAAACGTCGCCGCGGGTTTTCATTCCCGCGTAACCCACCTGCTGGGGCCGAAGGCGGCGCTGAACGGCACTTACTTCCTCAATGCCACCACGGTTGAGGCCGGGTCGGACCTGGATACTCTCAGCGGCGGCTCGAGCGACACCTGGTTCCTCGTTTCTCAAGACCAGCGGACCGACGGCTGCGTGTTCAACGTCCTGCCCAAGGACGTCGTGACCTATGTCCCGTGAACTAGCCCGAGGCGCGAGCGAGGGTAACCCATTGGCAGTCCCTCGCTTGCGCTTCGGGCTAGTGTAGCGCCGTGAATGATCCCGGTTAGTCGAAGCCGCGATTCATCAGCGGCCACTCCTCCTCGGGCAAGGGAAGCTTTCCCCACTGGAGCTGCATTCCGTCGATGCACGCGGAGTACTTGCACATGAACCGCCGGTTAAGGTTGAAGTGCCGCACCATGTCGTACATCCACCACGGAGCCTGGGTGTCGTACTTCAGCTCCAAGATGACGCCATCGAAGGGAAGAAGGAATGGCGGGCGCTGCGGCGGGGGCGGAATGCCGCGGAGGCATGCGGTCAGCCTTGAGGCAGGGCTCGCTCCGTCATAGGGCGTGGCGCTGACCTGGCGGTCGAACGTCACCCGCAACTCTTCGTCGCCGGCCCCTTCCCAGATCTCGCGGAGGTAGGAAATGTAGACCACCGGTCTGGCCTGGATCGTATTGCAGAAGTTCCAGAACCGATAGTAGACATCCAGCCGCCGCTTGCCGTGGGCCAGGTTCGCGGCATCCACCCAAAAGGACTGGTTGGGCCAACCGCCTTCGAGGAACTGCCGCACTCCCTCGCGGCTGATCATCGCCCGGTCCTTGACGATCACGTCCATCACCCGTCGCTTGATTTCCAGGAACGCCGGGTGATGCCAATGCTCGTTGTAGAAGCGGATCCGCAACTTCATGCGGTTGAGATGCCCGAACATCGCCTGGCGAAAGAGGAAAAAATCGGGCGAATCCATGTAGAGGCTGATGACCGGATGGCCGCGGACGTAGCCCGACTCGTTATTGTGTACGCTGGGCTGCGTGTGGCAGCGGAGGAAGTCGGCGATGGCCACCGCCCGCTCCTCGTCGATCACGTACTTCAATTCGTACCGGCCGGTTCGTCCCATATACGTCTATGATAATCGCACTTACGGCAAGTGCCAGTCCTGCGCCCCAATTCGGTAGCTAACGGACTCTGTCCCATTCCGCCGAACCCCGAACGCCGCGCAGCGCGCTCCCTAACGCGTTTCGACGGTCCAATGCGGCAATGGTGCCGCCCCGAATGGTCCATCGCGGCACACGAGCCCGAAGCGCAAGCGAGGGAGGCACATCGTTTTCCCTCGCTTGCGCTTCGGGCTAGTCGGTCGATCAAGGGAAGCACGCCCAGAAGGGGAATCCGCCTGACATTCCCTCACTCCGTCCCGGGCGGCGGCAGGCGGCCGGAGAAGATCAGCAGGGCCTCGGCCACCTCCTTGAAGCGGATCTTCTTCGAGGGGCTGGGGCGAAACCAGATCGAATAAGGGGGTGCCCTGCGCTGGGCAGCCGCCGGGGCGCCTTGGCGGGGGGCCGGGGGCCTTTCCGACGCCCAGTTCGCATGTTCCCCCACGGCCTGTTCCAGGGCCAGGGCAAGCCGCTTCACCGGATTTTTCTGCTCCGCCTCTTCCTGCCCGAGGCCCTCGACCAAGGCCGCCAGATTGATCTGGCCCGACTCGATGCACCAGACGAACAGCCGTCCGGAAACGTCGTTCTCGAACTTGTAGGGCGATTTGCCGCCGGGCAGGTTTTCCGACATGGGCTGGCTCGCGAAACTGCTCCAGAAGGGTCTGGCCAAGGGACGATGGAGAAGTCAGTATAACACTGTCCTTCGCCAGCGAAGAGCCTTCGGCCGGCCGGCGTGGGAAGCGAGCGCGGGAGCGTCTTGGCGGTACATCCAATTCCGGGTTGGGGACAACTCTCCGGAGCTACGGAGACGCGGTCTGTTTTTCTTGTCGTGCGCAGCCTTTTTGGGGCGTGTTGAACGTCCGAAAATCTGTTAGAATGACGTTATCGAGCGTGCGGAGGAAGGCGGCAGTTTGCCGGAACGGCGGCGGAGGCTCTGTACGAGAGAACATGAAGGAAATTCGATGCGCAACTCTTGGGGAAACGTGGTTGGCCGCATTGCGCGAAGTCTATCGCAGCGGCCGCAGCGTCGGCGAGGAAATGCGCGAAGTGCTGCACCTCTGGGTGGCTTTCGAGCAAGGCGACTTCCAGGCCGATCCGCTGTTGGTCCGTTTCGCATCCTCCCGCCAGGTGGAGGAGATGCGCAAGGTGTTCTTTTCCAGCGAGCCGAATCTCTTCGGCCACAGCTATAGCGATTGCCTGCGGGGGCCGCAGGGCGCGCGGACCTCGGCGACGTGATCGAGCTGCTCGGCAAGGACCCCGCGTCCAAACGTGCCCTGGTCGCGCTGGTGGGCCTCGGCGACGGCCGCGTGCCGTGCATCAACGCCATCCATTTCCTTCGCCGCGAGGACGGCCTGACGGCGACCTATTTCGCCCGGGGACAAGACATCTTCCGAAAGTTCTATGCCGACGGCGTGTGCCTGCACGAGCTGGCCCAGCGCGTGGCTTCCAAGCTGGGAATCCCCCTGGTCGCGGTCTTTGGAATGATCGGCTCGGCGCACCTTTACCTGGCGGACCTGGCGGAGGTCCGCAGCCTGCTGGCCGAAGCGGACCGCTTGCCGGGCCGTTTCCACCCGGATGAGGAGATGGCATGAAAGTCTTCCTCGTTCTGCCGGGCTGTCTGAACCCGAAGCAGACGTATCGGGAATATCCGCTGGGGTTGGGGCTGATTGCCACGGCGTTGCGGCCGTTGGGCTGCGAAGTCGTCGTTTTCGACCAGAATGCCGAGGGGGCCGACGACCAACGGCTGCTGGCCCGCCTCGGCGACTTCGCTCTGCGCGTGGCGGGATTCTCGGTGATCACGCCGAGTTATCCGGCGGCGCAACGGCAGATCCGCCGCCTGCGGCGCGAGTGTCCCCAAGTGTCGATCGTCGCCGGCGGCGTCCACGCCAGCCTCTTTCCCCAGGACCTCCTGGCCGACGGCGCCGACGCCGTCGTGCTGGGCGAAGGTTGCACGCCCATGGTCGAGTTGATCGGGCGGCTGCGCGACGGCCGGCCCTGGCGGGACGTGCCCGGGGCGGCGTGCCGGGACGCCAACGGCCGCATGGTCCCGGCTGCCCCGCGCCGGGCCCTCGCTGCCGGACGACGTTGCCGTGATCGACCGCGACGTTTATAACCTGCCCTTGTACACGCACCATTCCATGCTGGCTTCGCTGGGCTGTCCCCATTGCTGCGCCTTCTGCGCGAATTATTCCGGCCGGGTGCTGCACGACGGCGTGATGATCCGCTCGGACGACCGCCTTGCGGCCGAGATGCGCTTTCTCGCCCAGCGCTACGCAGCGAAACAGGTGTTTTTCGTCGACGACGTGTTCCTGCTGTCGCGGGCCAACGTGCTGCGATTCTCCCGCCGGTTAAGGCGCGAGCGGCTGGATATGCAGTGGGTGGTGCAGATGTGCGCCGACGCCATTGATGCCGAGGTGGCCGAGGCCATGGCCGCCGCCAATTGCCGGCGCGTCTACTTCGGCGTGGAATCGGGCTCCGAGGCCGTGCTCAAACGGGTGCGAAAAGGCATTGACCGGGAAACGATCCGCCTGGGCATTCGCAGCGCCAAGGAGGCCGGCATGCGGGTGAAGACGGGCTGGGTCTTCGGGCTGCCCGGCACGCTTGCGGAACAGTACGAATCGGTCGCCTTCATGCGCGAGCTGCGGCCCCACGAAATCTCCATCCATCAACTCATTCCGTTCCCCGGCACCCCGTACTACGACCGGCCGGCCGAGCACGGCCTGCGGATCCGCGACCCCAAGGACTTCGCCAGCTTCTGCTACGGCGGGCTGAGCGACAACATCTCTTTCGATTACCTCTCGCAGCGCCAACTGGTCGAGCTGCTGGAGCACACCGTGGCCGTGCTCGAGTCGGAGGGCTACGTCAGCAGCGACCGCGCCACGCCCGAAGATCGCTACGTCTTTTCCACCCCTCTGAACTCGCTCTCGATGAGCGTCTTCCACCGGGACGATTGAGGCAGCCGCATGGCCAAATACCTGACGAGATTTCCAAATGACCGACCTGTAGGACAACGTTGAAGGAACGGACATGCAGAGCGTACCCGAGATCATGGTGACCGTGGGACCCACCCTGGAAACGCCGGAGCAGTTTGGCGAGGCTGTCGCGGCGGGCGCCCGATGGTTCCGGCTGCCCTGCGGTTACCGGCAGCGTCCGCACCTGGCCAATGCCCGCGCGGTCCGCAAGATTGCCGCCAAGGCGAGAATGCCTTTGCAACTGCTGTTGGACCTGCCGTCGTCGCGGCCTCGGACGGGGAACATGGAGACGCTGCTGCTGGCGGCCGGGGCGCGGGTGAAGTTCATCGACGCGCCCTCGGTGACCGAAGGCGGCGCGGCGGGGAGCGTGGCCTGCGTTCCCTTGCCCGGTCTGAACGCCTTCTTGGATAAGCTGGCCACCGGCCAGCGGATGTGGTTCTGCGACGGCCGCGTGGAATTCCACATCGAGGAGTGCGGTCCCGAGGGCGTGCTGGCGCGGTTGAATCGGGCCACCGTCCCGCTGAAGACGTCCAACGCCATCGGCTTGCCCGATTGCCTCAACCCTTACACCATCATTACGCCCTGGGACATTGAGCTGTTGGCGAGCTTTGCGGCCGACGGCCTGACGCCGGATTGGGTGGCCCTTTCGTTGATCTCGTCGGCCGACGACGTGGAGGCGGGGCGCGACCAGGTGCAGCGGCACTTCCAGACCCAGGTGCGGATCATGGCCAAGATCGAGACGGCGGCCGCCGTCGAGGCGGCGGACTCGATCCTCCGCGTCTCGGACGGCATCATGGTGGCCCGCGGCGACCTGGCGCCGGCCGTCGATTTCATCGGCCTGCCGGGAGTCCAGGAAGAGCTGGTCGCGGCGGCCCGGCGGATGCGCAAGGTCGTCGTCGTGGCCACGCAGATCCTGGAATGTTTCGTCGAGGAAGGCGTGCCGCAGAGGGCGGAGCTCTCCGGCCTGTCGGTGCTGGCCCAGCAGTGCCCCGATGCCATCATGCTCGGCAAGGAAACGGTCTTCAGCAAGCGTCCGATCGAGGCCATCCAGTTGGCGCGGAAAGTCCTGACCCACGAGGCCCAACGGCTGGCGGCCAACCGCCGCCGCTTGCCGCGGAGTCTGGCGCCCAACGGCGGCGGGCCCAAGGTGGTGGCCGTCGAGGGTCCCAACGGCGTGGGCAAGACGCTCCTCTGCTCGCTTTTGAGCAAGCGGCTCGGCTTTCCCGAAATCCGCGGCGTGCCGGCCGCCTGGGAAGAAACGTCGCTGAAACTCCGCATGATCCGCGACGCCGATTGGCTCGCCTCGGCCATGTACTTTCTTTCGGGAGTGATCGAGGCCTCGCGCGAGGCCGGCCGCAGCGGGGCCAAGCTGCAAGTGATGGACCGCTGCCTCTGGTCGACCCTGGCGATCCACTTCGCGCACGATCCCCAGCGGCTGGAACGCTTGCTGCCGCTGTTCGATCTGGCGGCCGACCGCGTGAAAGTCCCCGACCTGACCATCGTCCTGGAGGCCCATGCCGCCACCTGCCGCCGTCGCATCGCCGGCAAGTCCCACGGCGAGCAGGCGCTGGACGCCGCCAGCCCCGACGACGTAGACTTCTGCCGAAGGGAGCGCGAGTTCTACCACTGGCTGGCCGAACAGGGCGCCAACGTGGTCTTTCTCCCGGCCGACCAAGGCGATTCGGAGGACGTTTGCCGACGGGCCGTGGACCTGATCCGGAAGTCGTTTCCATGCTGTGTTTGTTGACGGGCAACCCTGCCAAGTATGCGCCGCTGGCCGAGCTCTTGCAGCAATTGCAGATCGTGCTGCAGAAGCCGGCGCTGGAGCTGCCTGAGCTGCAGGACAGCGACCCGCTGGCGGTGCTGGCCCGCAAGGCCCGCTCGGCCTGCGAGGCCCACGCGGCGCCGTGCCTGGTCGATGACAGCGGACTGTGGCTGGAGGCCTATCCCGGTTTCCCCGGCCCGCTGACCGGGCCGGTGTGCAGGGCGCTGGGCGCGGCCGGCATGGAGCGCCTCCTGTCCGGCGTCAGCCCGCGCGGCCGGCTGGTCTGTCACCTGGGCTGCTGGGTGGAGGGGCAACTTCGGCATTGGCGCGGCGAAGTGGAGGGCCGGCTGGACCCGCGCCGCCCAGCCCACGGCGGCCCCGGCCCGCTGGCGCACTGGTTCGTGCCCGACGCGCCCGGCGAGAATGCAGTCTTCCTGCATCGCCGGCGGGCCCTGGAGGCCCTCGGCCGCGACATCGACCGGCTGCGGCAGGCGCTGGCTGGCGGCTTGCCCAAGGCTTCTTGCCCGCCGGGGCAGGGCGACGCGGAATGCGTCTTCTGCCAGGAGATTGACGGCCACGCGTCGTCGATCTACCATGAGCTGCTGGGGCACGAGATCCCCTCGCGCGTGGTTCACTCGACGCCGCATTTTCTCCTTTTCCCGCCCTTGGGGCAGTTCATCGAAGGGGGACTGCTGATCGTCACCCGCGAACATCGCATCTCCATGGCCCATCTCCCCGCAGGCGATTTCGACGAGCTCGAGCGTCTCACCGCCGAGACCGCCGCCTTGCTGCGGGAGCGTTACGGCTGTCGCCCCGTCTTCTTCGAGCACGCGTCCTCCTCGGCGGGCGAAAAAGGGACCTGTTGCGTCGACCATGCCCATTGGAACGTGTTCCCCGCCAGCGTCGACGTCCACCGCCACCTGGAGAAGTTCCCCCATGCACGAATCGGCGCGCTGGGTGAACTCGGCCAGCGCTTCCGGGACAAGGCCTACCTCTTCCTGCAAACCAACGAAGGAGACCGCTTCGTCTACGACGCCGGCGTGGTTCCTTCGCAATACGTTCGCAAGATCATTACTGCGGAGTTGGGCATGCCTGAGCGGTGGCACTGGCGCGAGTATCTCGGCCTGGACGAGCTCAAGCGAACGGTCGCCGCGCTGGCCGGCTGGAGGCGCTCGCATGTCGCATCCCCCTAGCGACCCCTACGGACTGGGCTGGAGCCGGCCGGAAGACTACGACGCGCTGCGTCTGGAGGTGATCCGCAAGCGTTGGGATCAGAAGGCCGATCGCTGGGACGCCGACCTGGCGGACGAGCATTTCCATCTCAATGAGGACGACGCCTATCGTCGTTTTTTCGATGCGGCCGATGCGGCCGTCGCCCAGCGCGGAGTTCTGCCGCGGCCAGTCGCTTGTCGATCTGGCCTGCGGCACGGGATTGGTGCTGGCGCACTTCCTCGACCGCTTTGCCGGCGGCGTCGGCGTCGATATCAGCCCGCGAATGCTGGCCCTGGCTGCCCGGCGCCGCTTGCCGCACGCGCGGCTGGTCGAGGGGAGTTGTTTCGAGCTGGCAAAGCACGTGGCCGGCGCGGCGCCGTGCTCTCGCGGGGAATCCTCCTTTCGCATTACGGTCGGCGCTGGATGCCGCTGCTGCTTCAGCAGGTGCGCCGGTCGCTGACGGCCGAGGGCGGATGGGCGATCCTCGATTTCCTCAACGCGGCGACCCGCTGCCAGTATGCGTCTAACCCGGAGAACAAGAGCTATTTTCATGGGGAAGAGATCGAAGCGGCGGCGCGGCGGGCCGGTTTCCGCCGCGTCCGCATCCTGGGCGAGCCGCAACGGCGCGTGTTGGCCGTCCTGGCGGAGTGCTAGAGCAGCGATCAGCTTTCAGCGATCAGCTTTCGGACGTTGCACGAGAGCCTGTGAGCTGGCTTGGTACTGGTCACAACTTGTTGTAAGGAAGGTGGTTACGATCTAAGAAGCTGATGGCTGACCGCTGAAAGCTGATCGCTGAGAGCTGACCGCTGAACGCTGGTAGCTGGTGGCTTCGGGCCGGATATGCAAGACCTCATCTACCTGGACAATAACGCCACGACCCGCATGGACGATGCCGTGCTGGACGCGATGCTCCCCTTCCTGCGCGAGCAGTTCGGCAATCCGGCCAGCCAGCACGTGCTGGGACGCCGTGCCAGGGACGCCGTTCAGCGGCGCGAGAGGCGGTGGCCGGGCTGATCGGCGCCCGCCAGGGCCGCATCGTCTTCACCGCCTCCGCCACGGAGGCCAACAACCTGGCGATCGCCGGACTGGCGGCCGCCGCCCGCCGGCCTTGTCACGTCGTCACCACGATGATCGAGCACAAGTCGGTGCTGGAGCCGGTGCGGCGATTGGAGAGCATGGAAGGTTTCCGGGTCACGTGGCTCCGGCCGGACACGCTGGGCCAGGTCCGCCCCGAGACGCTCGAGGCCGCGATTGGCGACGACACGCGGCTGGTCTCGATCATTGCGGCCAGCAACGTGATCCACACCGCCAATCCGCTGGGCGAGCTGGCGAAATGCTGCGCGGGCCGCGAGGTCTTGTTCCACTGCGACGCCACCCAGTGGGCCGGCAGACTGCCGCTGGACGTCGATCGGCTGGGCCTGGACGCCCTCACCTTCTCGGCACACAAACTGTACGGCCCGAAAGGCGCCGCGGCGCTCTACCTGGGGCGACGGGCCTTGCAGGCCCCGCTGGCGCCGCAAGTCCTGGGCGGAGGCCAGGAAGAAGGACTCCGCGCCGGCACGCTCAACGTGCCGGCCATCGTCGGCTTCGGCGCCGCCTGCACCCTGGCGGCCGCCAGGCTCCCGGACGACGCCCTCCAGGCCCAGCGCCTCGCGCGGAGGTTGTTCGAAGGACTCACCGCACGGCTCGACGGCGTCACGCTCAATGGCCATCCCGAACAACGCATCCCCGGCGGGCTCCATCTGACCTTCGACGGCGTGGACAGCAAAGGACTCATCGCCTCGGTCCCTGAACTAGCCTTCAGCGACGGTTCGGCCTGCGAGTCCGATCGCGATCCCGACTATGTGCTCAAGGCGATCGGCAAGCCACAGTCCGCTCACCATTCGATCCGCTGCCAGATCGGACGCACCACGACGCCGGCCGAGATCGACTCTGCCGTAGAACTCCTGGCCACAGGCGTCCAACGGATGCGGGCTTTCGCCCTCTGAGGGCAGTCAGCCTTCAGCTTTCAGCGGTCAGCTATCAGCTTTCAGTCGGGCGGGGACTGGTCCATTTTTCGGCCAGAAAGCGCATTTGGCCGCGGGACGTAAGGCCGAAAATATGGACCTGTCCCCTTGGCACTGCCCGGTATCCAGGCGTAGTGTGTCCGACACAAGCCTGACGCGCAAGCGAGGGTAACTCGTTGGCAGTCCCTCGCTTGCGCTTCGGGCTAGTGTCTGGCCATGAGCAATGCGGCTTAGCGGTCAGTGACCAGCTTTTCGGATCGCAACCACCTTTCTTACAACAGGTTGTGACCATTAGCAAGCCCGCTCCCGATGCTCTCTGCTGACCGCTGATCGCTGACCGCTGATGGCTCCCGCTAAACTTCTTTGTCGAAAAAGTCGATCCTCTCTACACAACCGCTACTGTCGGCAAATCTTGTGTAGGCGTTAGACCTTGACAGGCCGCCGGCAGAGCGGGCAGGCTAGGGCCATGCTCTTCTTGGATCAAGGGCGAACCAAGGATGGTTAAGCAATCGGGCTTCCTGGCAACCTTGCTGGTGGCCGGGATTCTTGCCGCCACTTCCCTGCCCGCCCAGACGCCGCCCGTCTCGGACAGTCCGCCGGAGCCCGCCGATGGTGGCTCGCCGCCGGCCGCGGCCGGCGAAGCGCCTTGGTTTATGCATTTTCTCTGCCCGGTGCCGGAGGAGACCGGTCTCGGTTCCGGCGGTTGCGATCACGGCGGTGTGATCGGATCTGTCGACTATCTGAACTGGGCCGCCCGGCGGTCGGGGTTGGATTTTGCCGCCGTCATCGACCCGACGAAACTGGTGAGTCCCCTGCCTTTCGCCCCCTTGGCCACCGATTCGTTGGATTTCTCCCGTGCCAGCGGCACTCGGGCGAGCGTCGGCTATCGCTTCGCGGAAACTTGGGACATCGACTGCACTTACACCTACTTCCACACCAACGGCGAGGACTCCGTTACCCAGGGTCCGGGAGCGCTTACCGGCTTGCTCGCCACCCAGAGCTTCTTCGACAAGACGCTCATGGGTTCGGTGGAGGCAGACGGCAGTCTGGGGCTGCAAGTATACGACTTCGAGGCCAGTTGGCGCTCGTTGCTCAACGAGGAGTTCGGTTTCCGGGCCTTCGGCGGTTTCCGCTGGGCAAACCTCGATCAGCAGTTCAACAATTCCTACAGCTACGTTCTGGGGGTGACGCCCGTCAAGGGAACGATCCATCTGCCCTCCAACATGGATGCCGGGGGAGTACGTTTCGGGGCCGAGATTCAGTGGCTGGGCCCCAACGGCGTTCGCGTCTTCGCCCAGGGAGCCCAGTCGATCCTGGTAGCCAGTTTCGGGACCGCGCAAGAGGAAAGTGATACGTTTCACGGGGTGGTCATCAATCTCGCCGGTAGCTCGACCCAGGTAGTGCCCGTCACCGAGGCGGCGGCAGGAATCGGCTGGCGTTATGGCGTCTGGGAGGTCAGCGGAGGCTATGAAATGAGCAATTGGTTCAATCTGGCCCAGGCCAACCGTAGCTCGCAGAGTCTGCTCCTGGATGGCTGCTTCGTCCGCATCGCCCTGACGCGCTAGGAACACGTTGCGGCTGGCGGGCCGTGTTGTCATAATCTCCATTATGGCAACGATTTCCGAAGCATTGGCGATTGCCATCCAACACCATCAAGACGGTCGGCTGCAAGCCGCCGAGCAGATCTATCGGCAGATTCTCCAGGCTGAACCGAATCAGGCCGAGGCGGTTCATCTTCTCGGCTTAATTGCTCACCAAGTGGGCAAGCACGAGATCGCCGTCCAGTACATCCGACGGGCGATCAGGTTGAAAGGCACTGCGGCTGCCTTCCACAACAACTTGGGTGAGGCCCTTCGCGCCTTGCAGAGGACTGCCGAAGCGATCGCTTGCTACCGCCGGGCCCTGGAGCTGAAGCCGGACTATGTCGAGGCGCACAGCAACCTCGGCGCTGCGCTGAACGACCAGGGGAAGCTGGACGAAGCCGTCGTCTGCTGCCGCCGGGCACTGGAACTGAGGCCGGACTACGCCGAGGTACACTACAACCTGGGCGTCGCGCTGAAGAACCAGGGGAAGGGGGACGAAGCCGCCGCCTGCTTCCGCCGGGCACTGGATCTGAAGCCCGACTTTGCCGAGGCGCACAACAACCTCGGCGTTACCTTGAAGGACCAGGGGAAGCTGGACGAAGCGCTCGCCTGCTACCGCCGGGCACTGGATTTGAAGCCGGACTATGTCGAGGCCCACAACAACCTCGGCAATGCGCTGAAGAACCAGGGGAAGCTCGAAGGCGCGGTCGCCTGCTACCGCCGGGCGCTGGAACTGAAGCCGGACTATGCCGAGGCACACTACAACCTCGGCGTGGCCTTCAAGGACCAGGGCAAGCGGGACGAAGCGCTCGCCTCCTACCGCCGGGCATTGGAGCTGAAACCGGACTATGCCGAGGTCCACAACAACTTGGGCGTCGCTTGGAAGGACCAGGGCAAGCGGGACGAAGCGCTCGCTTGCTACCGCCGGGCGTTGGAGCTGAAACCGGACTTTGCCGAGGCCTACAACAACCTGGGCGTTGTGCTCAAAGACCAAGGGAAGCTGGACGAAGCGCTCGCCTCCTACCGCCGGGCAGTCGAGCTGAAGCCGGAATATGCCGGGGCACACATCAACCTGGGCAATGCGTTGAAGGACCAGGGCAAGCGGGACGAAGCCCTCGCCTGTTACCGCCGGGCACTGGAGCTGAAGCCGGACCTGGCCGCGGCACACTACAACCTGGGCAATGCCTGGCACGACCAGGGGAAGCCGGACGAAGCGACGGCCTGTTACCGCCGGGCCCTGGAGTTGAAGCCCGACTATGCCGAGGCGCACGGCAACCTGGGCATCGTTTTGGAGGAGACAGGCGATCTTCCGGGCGCGGAAGACTGCTTCCGCGCCGCGCTGCGATACGATGCCCGGTTAGCCTTCGCGCATTACCAGTTGGCCATACTCCTGGGCGGCAAACTCCCCCCGCAGGATCTGGCGGCGCAGCGTCGCTTGCTGGAGGACATGGAGTTGACGGACACGGAACGATTGTTGTTGCACTTCGGCCTGGCCCACGTCCTGGACGCGCGGGGCGAGTATGCCGAGGCCGCCGAGCAGCTCGATCGCGGCAACGCGCTGCAACGGTCCGAGTGGCGCAACGGCGGCCAGGAGTACGACCCGAAAGCGCACGAGTTTCTCGTCACCCGGATGATCGGGGTCTCGACGCCGGATTTCTTCCAGCGGGTCCGCGGCTTTGGCTCGGAAAGCGAGATCCCGGTGTTCGTCCTGGGGCTGCCGCGGTCCGGCACGACGCTCATCGAGCAGATCCTGGCCAGCCACTCCCAGGTCTTCGGCGCGGGGGAGATAAAACTGGCCCGCGACAGCATGGCCATGCTCGGTGGACAGTGCGCGGACGTCAACGAGGGCCTTCGCCGGCTGGACCGCGAGACGGCGGGCCGCCTCGCCTCGCGGCACTTGGAGAGACTTCGCGCACTGAGTCGCGCGGCGCTTCGCATCGTGGACAAGATGCCGGAGAACTACTTGTATCTAGGCCTGTTGGCGAGCCTCTTTCCGCGGGCGAAGTTGATTCATTGCCGCCGCGATTTGCGCGACGTGGCCGTCTCCTGCTGGATGACGCATTTCCAGGAAATCCCCTGGGCCAACGACCAGCAGCACATGGCTTCACGATTTCGCGAGTACCGGCGGATGATGGAGCACTGGCGGACGGTTTTGCCGGTGCCCCTGTTGGAAGTGGAGTACGAGGAGACGGTGGCCGACCTGGAAGGCGTGGCGCGAAAGCTCGTGGCCTGGTGCGGGCTGGCGTGGGAGCCGGCCTGCCTGGAGTTCCAGCGGGCGAAGCGGCCGGTGAGAACGGCCAGCGCCGTCCAGGTGCGCCAGCCGGTCTTCAGGACGTCGGTGGGCAGATGGAAGCACTACGAGCACGCCCTGGGTGGGCTGTTCGCCCGGCTGGATATTTAGGACCGGCGCGGAAACAAGTGTCGCCTTTCGCTCCGCGAAAGCTGCGTTCTTTCGCGGAGCGAAAGGCGACAATACGACAGTTATTGATTTGCCGGACCTTAGCGTCCCTCGCCCGGGCGCCGATAGGACTCGATGGCGCGCAGTTTGGCCTCGAATTGCGGGCGCAGCGGAGGGGGCAAGCGGTCCATCTTCAGCGCGTCGCCGTAGACCGCCGCGGCCTTGGGCAAATCCCGCTGGCCCTCGTAGATCTCGCCCAGCAACCAATAGGCGTCCCAGTAGAGCGGTTCGCGTTGGATGATCTGGCGCAGCAGGTCGATGGCCTGGCCGTCGCTGCCCTTCTGATGCTGGTAGAACGCCAGCGTGTGGGCGTATTTCGCATCCTCGGGGCGAAGCTGGTGCGCCTTCCGACACCAAGTAATGGCCTCGTCGAGCGAATTTCTGGCGAGGATCACGCCCAGGTTGTAAGCCGCAGCCGCCATTTGGGGATCGCTCGCAAGCGCGGTCCGCAGCCTCTGCTCCGCCTCGTGCAAACGTCCTAGCTCACCCAAGAGCAGCCCGAGATTGAAGTTGACCGCCGCATCCCGGGGCGCCAGGGCCAGCGCCGGCGCAGGCTGGCTTCGGCCTTGTCGTTTTGATCCAGATTGCTGTAGGCCATGGCCGCGTTGACCAGCGGGCCGATCTGTCGCGGCTCCAATCGCGTCGCGGTCTCGAAGCAGGCCGCGGCCGCGGTGAAGTCGTGGCTCTCCAGGTAGAAATTGCCCAGGTTGGCGTGCGAGGCCCAGTCGTCCGGCCGGGCGTGCATGGCCGCCATGAAGTCGGCGATCGCCTTCTGGAGATTCGTCCGATCGCGCTGGTTGGAAAGCGACGCGGGGTTCAGGCCGGCCAGGGCCGTCGCGCTGCGAATCCGCACCAGTCGCGACGGGTCGGCCGTGGAAGCCAGCAGGGCCTTGAGCACCTCCGGCGTCAAGCGGCTGCCTAGCGCGGAAACGGCGCTGGACCGGACCAGCGGCGAAGAGTGCCCGAGCAACCCCAGCAGGACCGGCCACTTGCTCGGGTCTTCGCAGCCGCCCAGGAGGCGCACCAGCGACGTTTTGTAGACCTCGTCGTTGCCCTGCTTCTGGAGCTCCGCCAGCATTTCGGGCAGGCGTTTCCACGCTCGCTTGCGGGCCTGGTCCACCAGCGCCGCACGGCGGAGCGTTTCGGCCTGGTAGTCTGGACGGTACCATTTGCGGACCCACCCGTCGGCCCAGGACGCGTCGTGATCGGCATGGCAGAGGTTGCAGGCATTGGGCGACTTGAAGGCCAGGGTTGCGGCCGGAGTGGGCGGACGCATCGAGTGGTCGGTGCGTCCCATGGCCGCGAAGCGCGTCATGGGCATGTGGCAGGCAATGCACTCGTTGCCCTTGCTGCCGACCTGGTGGTGCCCGTGCGCTGCGGCGTCTTGGACCAGCTTTTCGTGGCAGGGCATGCACGACTGGTTCGACTGCGGGCCCTCGAACCGCGGCCGGCCACTGGGCGTGTGGCAGTGGTTGCAGTCGAGCTTCCCCGACTTGAGGCAGGGGCTCATGAGCCAGGAGGTGAGCGTGTAGTTTTCGCCCAGGTCGCGGCCGTCCGGGTAGAAATCGGCGTGCTCCAGCGTCACGAGGTCGAAATGATCGAAAAACTTGTCGCCGGGCTGGAAGCTCAGCGACAAGGGAATGAGCTTCGCGTGGCAGGTGGCGCAAAGGTCGTTCATCTGGGCGGGGGTGAGCTGCTTGGTGCGGATGATCTTGACGTCCTTGGAGGCATGGCTTGCCTGGTCGGCTTCCATGGCCTCGACGTGCTCCTTGGCGGAGCCGTGGCAAGACTGGCAACTGATGCCCGGCTCGGCCCAGGTCGTATGATAGGTGTCGGTCGCCAGGTCGTAGTTGGTGGAAAGCTCCGTCACGTGGCAGTTGAAGCAGGTGGTGTTGAAAGCGAACATGCGGTCGGTCCAATCCAGGGCCTCGTCGCGGCGGTCGGGAAAGTGCCGCACGCCGCTGGCCGCCATGTCGTACCAGGCTTTCTTAGGAACGTCATAGGCGACCGGCAGCACCTGGAGACGGCCGCGCGGCATGGGCGTGAGCAGGTAATAGACGTTCTTCCCGCCCATCACGTGCGCGATGGGGTAGGTGCGCTCACCCTCGGGGCCGGACTGGCGGACCCAGCCCTCCGCTGGGCCGATTTCGGCGCGATACTTCCGTTTACCGATGGCAACGTCGCCTTTCTGCGGGCTGAGACGGGCCTTGGCAAAGCTGGGCGTGTAGGGCTGCATGGCCAGCCCGTGCCACGAGGCGGCCCAGAGCTTGTAGAAGTCCTCGTGGCAGTCCCGGCACCGCTTGGACCCCGCCAGTTGCGTCGCCGACTCGTGCGTTTCATGCCCACAGCCTGCCGCCAAGGCGACAAGCACGACGACTTCCAGAGGGAGACGGGGACGGGTCATGGATAGTGGACGACGGCGGCTCTCAGGTTGTGTTCCCTGGGGTGACGAGTCGAGACTTCTTCGTACCGCCACATGTTAGCCTCACTTTCCTCCCTACGCAACCATCCCCCAACACAGACACCCGCCTCGCTTTGAGCGTCTCGAGGCGCGTGGGTGTCCACAAGGGGCGGGGCCGGCGTTATAATGAGTGTGGAGGTACTTACATGCAATCCGCACTTCACTTGACAACCCGCGTCTTGCCCGGGAACCGCATCGAAGTGGCCGTGCCGGAGCTCAAGGTGGGCGACCCGGTGGACGTGTTCCTCGTGCCGCGACCGATACCCGTCCCTTCCGGCGACTCGGCCCTGGAGATCATCGAGTCCTTGGGGGGCCATCGGCTCTTCAGCACTACTGAGGAAGTGGATCGCCACATCCGAGAGGAACGCGACGCATGGCATCGCTAGCCTTTCCAACTTCAGGCGTGGTCTATCTCGATACCAACATCGTGATTTACAGCGTGGAGATGCACGCGCGTTACTGGCCTTTGCTCCGAACTTTATGGGAGGCGGCCCGGGTTGGAGGTGTGACGATCGTCACGAGCGAGTTGACCGTTATGGAGGTCTTGGTCGCGCCGCTTAGGGCGGGAGACCTCAAGCTACTCGCTGCCTATGACCGCGTGTTTCAGTCCCGAGACCTTCGTTTGCTTCCGATCACCCAGCCGATTCTCCGCGAGGCGGCGGGGCTTCGCGCTGCCATCCCCGCGCTGCGCACGCCTGATGCGGTGCACGCCGCCACAGCGTCCCAGGCGGGGTGTACGCGGTTCTTGGCAAACGATGTGGGGTTTCACCGTATCGCAGCATTGCCTTTCACGCTCCTCAATGAGGTGATCTAGGGGCCGTGATTGGCGCCATCCATCGCCGCCTGCTCCTTGGGGACAAGGCCGAAGTAAAGACCCGACCTCTATACGTGTCCCCTCAATAACCTTCCGTGATTCCAGGAGGATGGTCTGTAGGGAACGCCCTCCTGGAATCGTGCGAACCTATTTAGCCCGAAGCGCAAGCGAGGGACTGCCAACGAGCTACCCTCGCTTGCGCTTCGGGCTAGTGTCGAACGGACGACAGGGCTAGAATGCGGGCCCTTGCGGCGGGGTTGTCCAAGCGGCTTGATGCAGGCAGCTCACGACGCATGTCCGATCCGGCCCAGGTTGATCTCCTTAACTTGTTTCGAGACAAATGGTTATGCATGTTCTCCTGATTCAACCTTCGCAGTTTCGCGACCATGTCAGTCTGCTTTATGGAAGCATGGCTACCATCGAACAGCCGCCCATGGGCTTGGCCATGCTGGGCGCGGCCTTACTCGAGGCAGACTACGAGGTTGACATTTTCGACGTGGACGCCCAACGGGCGACGGTGGACGAGATCACCGCCGCGATTGACCGGCGGGGGACAAAGCTGGTTGGTTTGAGCGTCACCACCCCAATTTTCAAGAATGCCCTCCACTTGTGCGATCAACTGAAGGCCCGGCGGCCCGAGGTGAAGACCTGTCTGGGCGGCTACCACCCCTCGATGGAGCCGGTGGTTTGCCTGCAGGCGGACGGCGTGGATTACGTGGTCAAAGGGGAAGGCGAGCGGACGATAGTGGAACTGGCGCGGGCGGTCGATGCCGGCCCGACGCCGGAGCGATTGCGGGCCGTCGACGGCCTCTATTTCAAGGACCAGGGGAAGATCATCAGCAACCGCCAACGGGCCTTGATTGCCGACCTCGACGCTCTCCCCTTCGCCGCCCGCCACCTTTTCGACCGCCAACGCTATTCCTACCCCGACGCTAAGTACACGCCCGCTTTCCCGCTCTATACCAGCCGGGGTTGTCCGGGGCGATGCAGTTTCTGCCTCCAGCAGCATGTCACCGGCCGCAAGCTCCGCATCCGCAGCGCCAAGAACGTGGCCGACGAAGTGGGGAGCTTGATTTCCGATTTCGGCGCGCGCGAGATCCACGTCTGGGACGACATGTTCACCTGCAACAAGAAACGAGTGTTCGAGATCCGGGACGAGTTCCAGCGGCGCGGTTTCAAGATCGCCGTGGCCTTCACGGCGGGGATCCGCGTGGATACGGTCTCGCCGGAGGTGCTGCAGGCGATGCGCGAGATGGGCGGCTATGCCGTGGCCTTCGGCGTGGAGTCCGGCGACCAGGAGATTCTCGATCGGGCTCGTAAGGGGATTACCCTGGACGAAGTCCGCCGGGCCGTGGCCCTGGCCAAGAGCCTGGGCTTCGAGACCTGGTGTTTCTTCATGCTGGGCCTGATGGGCGAGACCGCCCAGACGATTGAAAAGACCATCGGTTTCGCCCAGGAGCTGGACCCGGACGTGGCGAAGTTCCACATCCTCAAACCCTACCCGGGCTCGGAAATCCACGAGCAGATGAAGGCGGCCGGGCTGATCCTGGATTTTGACGTGGAGAATTACGGCATCCATACCTACCCGGTCCACCGCACCGAGGCCCTCTCGCCGGAGCAGATTTACCGCTATCAAAAGCAAGCCTACCGCCGCTTTTATTTGCGGCCGAGCATGATCGCAAAACACCTGCGCCGTCTCAATTCATGGACCCGCTGCCGCAATAATGTCTCCACCGCGGTCGGTGTCCTGCGGCTGGCCTTTGACCGGCAAGGAGGACGGGATCGCGTTTGCTCGTCTAACGGGAACTTCGCAAAGACCCGCGCGTCATGAGACTCGACCCTTCGGCGCGTCGCCAATCTCCGGCGTGGCAGCGGGTGGTCACGAACCCTGCATCGCTCGCCGTGATCTTCTCGGCATTGCTCATGCTCCGCAGGGGCCAGCAACTGTTCTCGCCGCAGGTCTGGGTCGAAGACGGCACACAAATCCTTCACGGCTTCATCAACGACGGAGCCGTCACGCTCTTGAAACCGGTGAGCGGCTACCTGGTTCTCGTGCCCAAGCTGATATCCTGGCTCTCCCTCTCCGTATCCTTCTCGTTCTACCCGCTGCTGAGCACGATCCTGACCTGGTTATTCCTGCTGGGCGTGCTGCTGCTGATCGCCCTGCACCCCAGCAAGCTCGCGGGAGGCGCGTTGCTGAGCCTTGCCGTGCTGATGATTCCTACCGGCGCGGAAGCGTTCGGCATTCCGGTATATTCTTGCTGGTGGGCATCCTTGCTGCTGTTCGCGGCGATCTTCTGGGACGAGCTAGCGGATCATCTCCCCTGGAGAATCGCCTGTATCGTTCTGGGTGGGCTCTCTTCGCCGGCGATCGTCATGGTCCTGCCGCTGTTCTGGGCGCGGGCCTGGCTTTATCGCGGACTGCGGCGGGAATGGCTGCTGGCGGGAGTTGCCTCGCTCTCGTTCGCCGCGCAGCTCTCCGCCATGATCCGCGGGCGGGCCGTAACCGGCGCCCCCAGCTTCACGGGCGCCGCCTGCATGGCGACGGTCGAAAAATTCTTCGGCTGTTATGTCTTTGGAGAAATGCGGTTGTTGCGCGAACCCTGGCTATTAGCGGCGGCAGGCGCGACGGTGCTCGGGGTGGCCGGCATTGCCTCTTGGCGCCGCAGAAAAACAGCGGCGGCGTGGTTCCTCGGGTACCTCTTGCTGGGGTCGATTGCCCTGAGCGTCACCAGGGTAAGCCCCACGGTGCTCCATCCGTTGTGGGCGGGGCCGCGCTACTTTTTCTTTCCCTACATCCTGCTCTCGTGGCTGCTGCTGCAAATCGCCTGCAGCCGGACCGATCGCCCGTGGCTGCGGCGGGCTGCCCAGGTCATCCTGGTCATTGCCACCCTCAACGCGCTGCCCCATCTCTGGAAGGGCCACGACGATCTCGACTGGCGCGAACACGTTGCCAGCAGCATTCACTTCGACAGCTACGCAATCCCCATCGAATACGACGGCAAGGCCTGCGCGACATGGTATCTCACCGTCAAGGGGACGCAGGCTGTGGCATTGCTCTCCAACGACCCGCTGAGAGCATGGAGCCGTAACCTGGCGGTTTACCCGTACACCGTTGTGCCACTCAGCGCCACGGCGGCGCAGCCCCGTGCGGCCTCCCGACAAGGCGTGCGGAACCGCGGCTGGCAAGACGCGACAAGATCAAGCGGCGCCCCCGCGGGATTTGCCGTCTTTCGCTCAACGGGGCAACCGGGCGCTCGATCACTCACGCTGGAGCTGAGCCGTGGGGACCGTGTGCTATTCCGCTCGAGCCCGAGGGCCTTCGAGCTGACGGCCACGATCGAGGGCGCCGGCAACACGTTTGCCGGAAAACTGCCGCCGTCCACTCTCTGGAAGTGGCTGGAGTTTTCCAACCGGCGGCTTCCGGCAACGTTCACGGTGACGTTGCAGGACCGGGGTGAAGACCGGCGGCAATGGGCGGAAGCGGCTTTCGCGCCGTAGCCTGGATTATTCACGGCCAGCACGATCGCGGCGCAGAGTGCGCGATCGTAAGCGCGAAGCGTAAGCGAGGCCAACTCCTTTAGCCGCCCTCGCTTACGCTTCGCGCTTACGATGGGCAGTGCCAAGGGGACAGGTCCATGTTTTCGGCCTTACGTCCCGCGGCCAAATGCACTTCTTGGCCGAAAAATGGACCAGTCCCCGCCCGACCCGTGAACGGTTACCGGCTTTCGCACCCTAGCCCTTCACGCCTCCTGAGACCAGCGAAGGGCCCGGCGATTGTGGACGAAAGCGGCAGGGGCTGTTGGGGCTTTCCGCGAACTTCAGCAGGAAGAATTGCACCGAGATGGCCGGCCGGAACGCCCAGCGCCCTTTGGTCGTCAGCGAGATCGTTTCGATGGCCTGCCGTTGGACGGCCTGCCGCCAGGCCGGATCGTTCCACGGCGTCGAGGCGAACCAGGCGTACCAGTCCCGATGGGCGATCAGCGGCGAGAGCAGGAATCCCAACCGGGCGCTGCCTGGTACGAAGCGATACACGGTCCGTGTCTTCTCGCCAGTCACTACCTCCAGGCGAACGATGGGGTCCTTGAGAGCCAGCGCCGCCAGATCGCCCGGCAGGGACCGGGAAACGTCGATTCGAGCCCAGATCGGTCCTGCTCCGAGGGAAGGAATGCGCAGAGTTTCCTCGAAGGCGATGGTCCGCTGTTGCAAGGGAACCAAGGCGTATTGGCGGGGCTGCGCGGAGCGCTTCAGCCATAAGTAAGAGCACTTCCCGCCCTGCGGCGAGGCCGCGGCGATGTCGTAGCGCGTGAGCAGCTCCGGCCAGGAAAGGCCGTCGTCCAGCGTGGGAAATCGGCCGCGATCGTGCCAGACGCTCCACCAACTGAGAGGCTGAATGTCAAAAAGGATGTTGTCGGGAGCCCGCGGGCTTCGCAGGTAATCGGCATTCATCGCCGCCAGCGTCGCGCTGCAGGCGACGTAGCTCTGGAAAACGGGCCGTGGCCGGTAGGCGACATCATGGGCCACGAGGATGGCTGCATCGGTGGGGTACAGGTCGACGGTTCCCGCCATCGGGGGAATGGGGAAGCGGTCTTGAAGGGTTTTCTTCGCCCCTTCATAGACGCTGCGGTAATTCGCCCTGCCGGTCAGGACGTCCCTGGCGGCCAGCAGGCGTTGCGCCCGCTGCCGGGGAATCGCCCGTAAGGTGCGAAAGAAGTTGGGGTGGAAGAGGGGAATCGCCAGGAAAACCATGCCGGCGACGACGCGGAGGATTCGCCGATTCCGCCGGGTGTGGGTCCCCGCCCGGAGAAAATGCCAGGTGGTCAGCCAACAGCCGGCCAAAAAGCAGAAAGCCATCGGCCAGTGCCCTGCATCGTGCCGGACAAAGGCCGCTTTGGCGAGCACGTGCAGCGCGGCGGCCAGGGTGAGCAAGGGGATCACGGCCCACCAACCTCGCCCGGGTCGTTTCGCGCAAGCGGCCAGGTAGAGCGTCCCTGCCGCGGTCAGCGCGTACCAGGGGATGTGCAGCCACGGGCCGGATTCCTTCATTTCCGTGTAGCTCAGCGATATCGCCAGCGAGTGCTCGAAATAGGGCAACAAGGAATCCAGCGGTTGCCGGGCCAGCAACCAGAAAGCAACCAGTCCGAGGACATACGCGCAGCCCTTTCCGGGAAAGCGTCGCCGGTAAAGGACGTTGTCCGCGCTGACCCCGGCGATCATGCAAACCGCCAATGTCAGTTGAGAGAACTTGACGAGGCTGATCAGCGCCGCGCTCAGAACGACGGCATAGTTGTGAAGGAAGCACAGCGTGCGCAACCAAACCGGCCGGCCTGCCGCGATGATCGACGCGCCGCCGTTTTCTCTCGAACGCCAAGCGGGTACAGCCGGCTCGTCCACAAAGAAATGCAAGAGCGGAATCTGCCAACTCAGCAGGTTTCCGAATTGGCACGGCTCCAGCGCAATCAGCTCGGCAATTGCCCAAGTCAGCCCCGCGGCAAGGAGGATTCTCCGCGGCAAAGAGACGGACATCAGCCAGGCGGTTCTCCAGAGGGAAACCGTGAGGATGGCTGCCAGAACCGCCAGCAGCCCCAGTATCGGCCCGTAGAGGGCCGGATGGTAGTGGCTGACGATGGCAAATCCCCAGGGGCCATACGTGAAGGCGATGTCCTTGCCGAAGTCCCAGTGCCGAAGGAATGCTTCCGGCAAGACCGCGATCCAGGAAGCGTCCAAGCCGCCTTGGAGGAAAACGGGCTGCCAAGGCAGCACGACGAGCAGAAGATAGCCCAGCGCCAGGGCGGCCAACAGCGCCGCTGCCCCCGCGCCAAGCAATTCGCCGGTTCGTTGCCGGCTCCAGGCAAGCCGCTGCATGGCGAAAAGACCTCCTCCTTGAGGGGGCCATTTCTATAACGGATGGTGGCATCGGTCAAGACCAGTTCCGTGGTGAACGGCGGGCCCTGACCGACGCGCGTCCGCCGCATCCCTTGTCGCTGCGCCGGAAGGGCTAGAATGCGAGCCCTTGTGCCTGGCTTGTCCCAAGCAGCTCGATCCCGAAGGGACCACGACGCATGTCCGCTCCCAGTGTCGCACCGGGCGACTCGCGCCTGCCGTGGACCCAGAGGCGGACCGCATCGGTGCTGGCGTGGGCCGTCTGGGCGGCGATGACCGCGGCCAGCCTGTGGTATGCGTCCAGCTACGCCTTCTCGCTGCCGTTTGCCGACGAGAATGGCGTCGCTGCCCCAGGTGTGCCGCCGCCAGCCGGTAACGTGGGCCTGGCTTTGGGCTCCGCACAACGAGCATCGAATCTTCCTGCCCCGGCTGATCTACTTGGGGCTGGGACTGGCCACGGATTACGATTTTCGCGCCGGCAGCTTCTGGAACGTCTCGATGCTTGCCGCGCTCGCGGCGGTGTTGATGCTCACCGCGCGGGCCGTTCGCGGCCGAAGCAGCCTCTACGACGCCTTCCTCCCCTTGGCCGTGCAAAACTGGGGACAGCCGTCAGGCATCCTCTGGAGTTTTCAGATGCCCTTTCCGACGGGCAGCTTCTTGGCCGGACTCGCCCTGGCGGCGATCGCTCGATGCCGTGGGAGCCTTTCGCCGGCGGCCGCCCTGGGGATCACCCTGAGCCTTGTGGGCGCTGCTCTGTGCGGGGCCCACGGGCTGCTATTTCTCCCTCCACTGGGCTGCTGGTTGATCCTGGCGGGCGTTCTGGGAAGGGTCCCTGGAAACGCAGGACGCCTGCGCCACGTCGTCACGCTGACCGCTCTGGCCGCCGTCCTCTTTGCACTGGTGATCGCGTACTTCGCCGGGTTCGTCCGGCCGCCCCATCCTCCGCTGCCGGGGCCTTGGGCCTTTTTCGTCACGGCAGCCGAGTTCCTCGCAACCAGCTTGGGCATCGGCGCCGCCACGAACGCGTGGCCCGTTTCGGCAATCCTCGTGCTCATGGGATGCGCAGGGAGCTTCGCGCAATTGGTCCGGGTTATTGTGCGGCGTCCGGAGGAACGAGTGCGAGCATTTGGTCTTCTAGCGTTCCTTGGGGCCATTCTGCTCTTAGCCCTCGCAGTAGCGTGGGGCCGCGCTTGCTGCGGCCCCGGCGCCGGCATGCAGGACCGTTACGTGACCCTGTCCATGCCGCTTTTGTGCCTCTTCTATTTGCAAGGGGTGATCTACAGTCGCCCCGTCGTCTGGCGGCACGTGCAACGCGCGCTGCTGTTGCTGATGTGCGTGTTGTTGGTTGTCAACTGCCGCAAAGGATTGCATTACGGCCAATCGTCCCGGGGAGTGTTCGCACGGCTGGAGTCCGACATGCGGGCCGGAATCCCGCCCGAAGCGTTGGCGGTTCGGCACCGCGACGGACTGGGACGCGCACCGATTCCGGTCTATGCCGCCCAGTTGGAGATGCTCCGCCAGGCAAGGCGCGGTCCCTACCGCGATGACGCGGTTTACCGCATCGACTCGACCGTGCGGGTCCAGCGGCTGGTCGAGCTGACTCAACCCATTCAATCGTCGCCGCCCTGGCCGTTTGTGCCCGGCCGAGAGTTCCAGCAGCCATTTTCGCTGCCTGCCGGCTTGGCGCTGACGCGCATCGACGTGGAGGTGGGCAGGGTTGGCCACCGCCGCTTGTGCAAACGGCTGGATTGGACGCTCTACCGGCGCGACCCCAACGGACAGCGGACGATTGTCACGCGAGGGCACGTCGACCCGGCCCAAATCGACGTGGGCGATTACGTGAGCATCGCGCTGGACCGAATCGCGTTTTCACCGGGCGCCGACCTCGCCTTGGGCCTGTCGATGCCGGCCGACACCCCGGAAGGCCAGAGCGCCAGGCTTTTCCTTTTCGACGGTCCCACCCCCGGCCGCCCTGTCGACGGCGGTCCTGCCGAGGGCGGCCCGGCCGATCGCGTCGTCGGAAGCCTGCACGCGTTCGCTTTTGGGATTCAATTGCCTGCCCATCAGTAGTACGCGAGATGGGGCCGCAAGCCGGCGAGTCACCGCACAATCAACAGGGGGATTACGCAATCTGCGTGGAGTGCGCAAACGTGTTTTCCTCGGCACTCCGCTAACCGACCTTGACCCGATCGCTCATTTGACGGTATTGTCCCCCGGTTGCGCAGGAAAAGGCTGCTGCTGTTGCGCAGACCGGAGGTTTTCGGTGATCGCGGTTTTCCGCAAGAGGCCGCTCGATGAACGAGCTTATGCTTTCGGTCGTCATTCCCGCGCACAACGAGGAACAAACTCTGCCCAAGGTCCTGGAGGATCTGGCCCCGCGGTTGCAGGCGGAAGGCATTCCCTACGAAATCATCGTCGTCAACGACAACAGCCGGGATCGCACCCACGACGTGGTCCTGTCGTACCAGGCCGCCAATCCCCGCATTCGACTCCTGGACCGCGCGGGACCCAACGGCTTTGGTCGCGCCATCCGCGCCGGCCTGGCCGCCGTGACGGGCGAAGTGGTGGTGATCTGCATGGCCGACTGGTCGGACCATCCGGCGGACGTTGTGGCCTATTATCGCAAGATTTGCGAAGGCTACGATTGCGTGTTCGGCTCGCGATTCGTCCGCGGCAGCCGGGTCGAGGCCTACCCGCCGATGAAACTGGTCATCAACCGCATCGTCAACAAGCTCATGCAGTGGGCGTTCCGCTGCCCCTTTAATGATCTGACCAACGCCTTCAAGGCGTATCGCAGCTACGTGATCCGCAACATCGGGCCCTTGTGCGCCTGCCATTTCAACATCACCATCGAAATGTCGCTGGGAGCGGTGGCGCGAAAGTACAACATCGTCCAGATTCCCATTTCCTGGACCGGGCGCACGTGGGGCAGCTCGAAGCTGCACCTCGGTGAAATGGGACGCCGTTATCTCAGCACCCTGCTGAAGGTCTTCGCGGAGAAGGTGCTCATTTCCGACGACCTCCTCTCGGAGCGAGCCGCGACCAAGGCCGCCCACGAGGCATCCCTGATCGAGGAGCACCGGCGGATCGAAATGATCGAGCAACGGGTCAGCCGATTGGAACAGCGGCTGGAAGCGAGCGCCGCTGCCGAAGTGCGCCTGGTAGCCTGACGCCGTTGCGGGCGGAAGACTGCCGGCATGAGTCGCTTCCCGCCAGGAAAGAATGAATTGAGAATCTTATGAAAACACTTCCCGCGGACGTTCAGCAGCTTTACCGCCTGCGGTTCAGCAAGAAAGATCGCCAGCAGAAGGCCGCTGTCTGGAAGGCCATCGTGGAGAAATTCTTCCAGCGCTGGATTGCGCCGCAAGACACGGTTCTGGACCTCGGCTGCGGCTATGGGGAGTTCCTCAACCACGTTCGCTCCGCCCGCCGCATCGGCGTCGACCTGAATCCGGATTCCCAGGCGTGCCTGGCCCCGGAGATCGAGTTCCACGCGGGCGACGTCACCGATCTGAGCTTCCTGGAGGACCAGTCGGTAGACGTGGCGTTTACCAGCAACCTGATGGAGCATCTTCCCAGCAAAGACGACGTCAAGCAGCTATTGACCGAGGTTCATCGGGTCTTGAAGCCCCACGGGCAGTTTATCGCCTTGGGCCCGAATCTTCGCTTTCTGTTGGGCGCCTATTGGGACTTCTGGGACCACTACGCGCCCATCACCGACCGTTCCCTGGTCGAGGTGCTCCAGAGCGTGGGCTTTACGATCCTCACCGACATTCCCCGCTTCCTGCCCTACACCACGCGAAGCGCGTTGCCCAAAGCCGCTTTTCTGGTCCGACTGTACCTGAGCGTGCCGCTGGCGTGGCGGATCCTGGGAAAGCAATTCGTCGTCCGGGCGGGCAAGGCGGCTTGATCGTCAGAAAGAGGGAGAGGCGTCGGCCACGTCCTTGTTGATGGAAAAAATGCGATCCAGCTTGCAGGCATGGAAGACGTCCATGATCTCGGGCCGAATGCTGCACAGTTTCACGCTGCCGCCGCGAGCCTGGACGTGGGCGTTCAGCGAGATCAGCTTGCCGATCAGCGCGCTGGAGAGGTAATCGACGTCGGAGAAGTCGAGGACAAACCGCTTCTGTTTTCCCTCTTCCCACAGCCGGTGAAGTTCCTGCCCCACCTGCTCGATTTCGAGCATGTCGGCGATGTGGCGGTCGCGAAATCGCACCACGGTCACGCCGCCGCCTTCGGAGATTTCCAGCCTTTGATATGCCGCCATCGGAATCGCTCCTTAGGGCCTGTAATGTCGATCTATCGCCGCCGTCGCAGCCAACCCAGGCTCAGTCTTCTCCTGAGAATGCCTTTCCTGGCCAGCTTCTGGCGAAGGGCCGCCGCGTGCTCTCGATAGTCTTGCGCTTTGTCCGGGCATTCACGGTCCGATTCGCATAGCAGTCCGGCGGCGGTTGCGTAACAAGTGGCCGCCTTTCGATAATACTTGAAGGCCCTGTTCAGATCGTTCCGCAGGACATAGTCCGACGCGGCATCTCCATAAAGAGACGCCGCATTCACATAGTATTGTGCAATCGCTCGATCGGCGAACTCCTCCGGCATCTCGGCCGCCGGGTTCTCGCGGAAGAGCTGCTCCCGGGCAAGCCGGTTGCTGACGGCGTTGTTCTCATTGAGATTGGCCTCGCGCAATAGCGCGAACAGTCGCGAGAGGTTGGCAGCGCCGCCTGCGGAGGCTTTCAAGCGGGCGACCAACTCCCCGAAGGCGCGAGACCTCTTCTCCCGCACCATCATTTTACCAACGTCCGACATCGCCATGGCTCCCGGCAATCCACCTTCGGACCTCACGCATTCTTCAGGAAAGCCACTTGCCGGTCAAGGGGGGGGGCCTGCCACCGGTCGTTCGTGTTCTCTCGGCAGGCATGCGTGGGGGTGGCGAAGCGCCGCCAAGGCGGCAGGTGGGTGGCGCGGGACGCGGCAAAGGCGGTAGTCTGGGGGGGCTGCGACGGGCCCGCCGATGCCGTACCGCAAAACCGCTTCGGGCGGCCATAGCGACCGCAACGCGTCGGCCTTGCGGCTGCCTCTTCCGTCGGCCGCGCCCCAACACTATTATTGGGAGCAACCTGAGAGCCATGCCATGAAACTTCCCCAGCTTTCTCTCGTCGTTGACAACAAGCCCGGCGCCTTGATCGCTCCCTGCAAGCTGTTGGCCGACGCCGGCATCAACATCGTCACCTTGTCCTTGGCCGACACCGAGCGGAGCGGCGTGCTGCGGTTGATCGTCGCCGAGTGGCAGCAGGCCCGGGGACTGCTGGAGGCGGCCGGATACCAGGTCCAGGTGAGCCACGTGCTGGCGATCGAGGTCGCCGACAGGCCGGGCGGCCTGCTGGAGCTGCTGGGCCTCTTCGCCCAGGCCGGACTGAACGTCGCCCACATGTACGCGTTCACGGAGCGGCTCGGCCAAAGCGCCGTGCTCGTCTTCAGCTTCAATGATCTGGATGCCGCGATTACCTGCCTGACCCGCGCCGGCATCAATCCGGTCACGCCGGTCTTTCTCTACGACCGGCCGGCCGGGGAATAGTGGTAACCGTTCACGGGTCGGGCGGGGACTGGTCCATTTTTCGGCCAAGAAGCGCATTTGGCCGCGGGACGTAAGGCCGAAAACATGGACCTGTCCCCTTGGCACTCTCGGGCTAGTGTTCGGCAGGGAATAATCCGGGCTACAGGCCCGCGTGCTTCAACGACTGCTTCACCAAGAGCCCGCAGTTCTTTTGGAAGAAGTCCAAGGGCAAGAGCGGCGCCTGGCGATGGATTTCGGCGCCCAATTCCTCGGCCAACTGCCGGACGGACTTGCCGGCCTTGGCCTGGTCCACGATGCGCTGGTGGTATTGTTGCGCGGACGAGATCGCGCCGGCGAAGTAGGCCCGCACGTCGTCCCGGCCGAGCACCGCGCCGTTATGACTGAGGCAGAGGACTTCGGCGTCCAGCGCCGCCAATCGCTCCAGGGAGCCGACGTAGGCGGCATAGCCAGAAAAGTAGCACGGCCACCAGGTGTTGGACGCCGGCAGGTAATAGCCGCTGGCGTCGGAGATTGCCAGCAGGCCCCGCGACGCCTCGTGGAGGCTGATGCTGCAATCGCTGTGCCCCGGCGTGGCCAGCACGGTCCAGGAAAGCTCGTCGACGGCGATCACGTCGCCCTCCCCCACCACGCGGTCCACGGCGATGCGGTTGGAGGCCGCCGCGGTCGGGGCGGGCGCTTCGGCCATGGCGACGGACTTGCGCAGGACCTCGGTAAGAAAACTGTCGATCTGGCGGAAAAAGGCGATCGCTTTCTCCGAGGTCAACGTCGCGGCCGCGACGCCGGAGGCGAGCACCGACAGGCCCGGGAACATCTCCCGCAATGCGGGAATGGCCATCACGTGATCGGGATGGGCGTGCGTGATCACGGCCTGGCGGACGTACTGCGGGCCGACACCCAGCTCGTGCAATTGCTGCTTCAGCAGAGGCCCGAGGGCACTGATGCCGCCTTCGATGACGGCCCCTTCACGACCGCCGCGAACCAGATACACGGGGTAGGCCGCCGTGCCGAGCATCCAGACGTAGGGACTGAGTTCGCACGGGGTTTCTTCGATCAGCATGGCGAATCTCCTTAGGTACTCCTCACGCTCCGCGTGAGGTCGTGCGTCACGCGGAGCGTGACGAGTACGTTTCCGCGGCAAACAGCGCCGCACCCAGCGCGCCGATGAACTGCGGATCGGGCGGCACCAGCACCGGCCGCCCGAAAGCCTCCTCGACCATGCGGACCAACGCCGGGTTATAGGCCGCCACGCCGCCGCTCATGGCCAGCGCCCCGGGGACCACGTCCATCTCCCGCAGGCGATTGACCACCGAGCGGAAGGCGCCCTTGACGATGTCTTCCACCGCGACGCCCGCGCGAATCTTCTCCAGGACCTCCGTGGCCGCGAAGACCGTGCAGAAGCTTCCCAAGGAGGCTTCCTTCGTCGACCGCTCGGCCAGCCCGTTCAGCTCGGCCGGCGCGAGGTCCAGCCGGTAGGCGATTTCCTCGAGAAAGGCCCCCGTGCCGGCCGCGCACTTGCGGTTCATCTTGAAGGCGGTGCGGCAGCCGCGGGCGTCGAGATGGATCAGCTTGCAGTCCTGGGCGCCGACGTTGATGACGGTCATCGCCCGGGGAAAGAAGTGATAGGCGCCTTTGCCGTGACAAGCGATCTCGGTCATCTTGCCGGCCACTCCCGGGACGTTGTCCCGCCCGTAGCCCGTGGAGAACGTGCGACGGATCTGCGACGGGGGGAGTCCGGCGGCGGCCTGGGCCTCTTCCAGCAAACGGCGGGCGGTCTCGGCGTAGTCCACTCCCGACCGCCGAGACGCCTTGGCGACGATCCCCCGGCCGCCGTCGATGATCGCCAGCTTGGCCGCCGAAGCGCCAATGTCGATGCCGCAGTAATACTCCACGACCCTTACCTGCATCATGTACGTCAGGCTTTCCAGCCTGACCTGTCCGTTCTGCCAGGCTAGAAAGCCTGACGTACCTGGAGCGGCTGTTCCACCAACTGTTCCACGAAGGCCTGGATGTTAGTGCGGGTCTGCTCTTCCGAATACATCCGCAGGTCGTTCAGGTCGCCGTTGATCACCAGGTACGGCAGTCCCAGCGTCTGCTGCACCCGCTGCGGCAGGCCGTAGCGGTTGTTGGAGTTGTTGGGGCAGGTCTTGGCATCGTGGTAAATGACGCCGTTGATCCGGTACAACTGCGCCATCCGCTCGATGTAGCACTGCTTCACCTCATCCGAGCGGCAGATGAAAATGCTGCTATACGCCCGGGCCATGCTGCCGAAGGGATCGACCGGGTCGAGGGCTTCGAAGATCCAACTATTGCAGTAGGTGGAGGCGACCACGGCAGCCCGCGACTCGAGGAACAGGTTGCTCAAGGCGCTGAGCTTGCCCCAGATCGGCATCCCCTCCCAGTAGAGGCGGAGCCGTTCCCCTTCCACGGCAGCCACACCCCCGGCCACGCGCTGGCGAAGCTCGGCCACCAGAAGCTCGTAGTAGTCGACCGCCGCCTGCAAGCCCCGCATCACCACGGCCGGGCCCATCTGGATCGTGCCGTCGAAGAAGGTGATCGGTGAAGGAACGCTGGCCGCCGCCTCCAGCACCGCCTTCCAGAGCATGGTCGTCCGGCGCGACAGAGCGATCACTTCCCGCAGGCGATCGATGTCCAGCTTGCGGCCGGCCACCTTTTCCAAGGGCACCACCAGGCCCTCGATCTGCCGGGCGACGAAATCCGCCAGCGACCCGTCGATCGCGTCGATCGCTCGCGGCGTGTGGATTCCCAGGCAGGGCACGTTCCACTCCCGCGCGTAGAACTGGAACCAGTCCTTCACGTCCCGGCACTGGTTGGTGTTGAAGACCAGCACGTCGGCCTTGGGGGGGCCGGAAAGCTTCAACTTCGTAAGCGGGCTTTCGCCCTTGAGGTACGATCCCACGTCGCTGGTGAGATACGAGCAGATGTCCGGCGAGAAGCCCCGGGCGTTGGCCAGCGGGATCAGGTCGGTGGCCATCCGCGAGGCGCCCAGCATGGCGGCGTGGTTCTCGGGAAAATAGACGTTGTATCCCAGCGCCAGCAGCAGCTCGGCCGGCCCGACGCTGGTACACCAGGCCGTCTTCTTGCCCTCCGCCGGGCCGCGATCCAGCGCGGCAAAATACTGCCCCATCACCTCGCGGAGCTTCTTGCCGGCGGCAAAGTCCTTGCGTTCCACGGTGGTCGACATGTGCGATTTCCTCTACGAGTAGGGTGGGACCAGCTCGCGCAAGCCCACCAATTCTAACAGGCCAAACAGTCCCTGGTGGGCCGGCGGCCGCCAAGCCGGCCTTGTCCCACCCTACAGCTCCCCCTCACCCCAACCCTCTCCCGAAGGGAGAGGGGGACGGCTTGCGGCTTCCTCCAGCAGTCGGCAGGGCGCGTAGCGGGGGCCGCATTGCTCGGTCAGCCGCCGAAGCTCGGCGAGGACACGATCCAGGCCCAGGTCGCTGGCATATCTCAACACGCCCCCGCGAAAGTCGGCCAGGCCGGTCCCCAGGACCATCGCCACGTCGAGATCCGCGGCACATCGCACGATCCTCTCTTCTACGAGCCGAAAAGCCTCCGTTACCATCCGCAACATCAACCGCGATACCACTTGTTCGCACTCGACCTCGCCAAACCGGCGGGCTGAAGCCCGCCCTGCTTCCACGGCTTGTTCCGTCAACTGGTGCGGACGGGGCGTGTGGTCGCCGGGCTCGTAACGGTAGACGCCGGCTCCCGTCTTCTGACCAAGGTGGCCTTCCTCGACCAATCGGCGAGCCAGCGGCGGGAGGTCCCCAAAGTAAGGAAACGCCCGCCGCATGATCGCATGGGTCCTTTCCAGAATATCAAGTCCCGACATGTCGATCAACTGAAGCGGGCCCATGGCGAAGCCGAAATCGACCATCGCCCGATTGATGCGGGCCGGGCTGACTCCTTCCTCCAGCAGCCAAAAGGCCTCCACAAGGTAGGGGATGAAGACCCGGCTCACCACGAACCCCTCGCGGTTCTCCACCAACACCGGCGTCTTGCCGATCGCCCTGCACAACCCCAGGGCCGTGGCCACCACCTCGGCCGGCGTCGTCCGGCGGCGGACCACTTCCACCAGCGGCATCTGCTGGGCCGGGTGGAAGAAGTGCAATCCCACCAGCCGCTCCGGATGCCGCATCCCCTCGGCCAGCACGTCCAGGTTGATCGTCGACGTGTTGCTGGCGATGATCGTCCCGGCCGGGCAAAGCGCTTCCAGCCGGGCAATCGCCGCCCGCTTGACCGCAACGTCCTCGAACACCGCCTCGACGACCACCTCCGCGCCGGCCAGCGACTGGTCCTCAAGCGTCGTCGCAAGCCGGGCCAACGCCGCGTCGGCGCTCTGGGCGGTGAGCTTCCCTTGCGCGACGCGTCGGCCGAGCGAGCCGCGAATCCGTGCGACGCCCGCCTCCAGGGCAGCCGGGCTTTGGTCGCAGGCCGTCACGCGCAGCCCGTGTAAGACGGATTGGCAATCCGTCCTACCGCCGGCGATCAGGGCCTGGGCAATGCCTGCGCCCATGGTGCCCATCCCCAACACGCCGGCCTCCGTAATGCGGGCGGCGGCGACCGACTGAAGTTCGGGGATCTTCACCGTTTGCCGACTGGCGCAGAAGACGTAGATCTTGTTTTGCGTCCAGCGGGTGGCCATGCAGCGGCGAAATGCCTCTCGTTCGGCGAGGAAGCCGGCGGTTAGTACGTCAGGCTTTCCAGCCTGACCGGTCTGTTCTGTCAGGCTAGAAAGCCTGACGTACTTTTGTGCCGGGGTAATGACGCAACATTCGTCCAGCCCCGCCCGCACCGCGGCCAGGATCTCGCGCGGAGCGATCAGCTCAGGCCAGCCGGCGGCGATCTCCCTTTCGGCCCGGGCCAGCGCGGCCTGGTTGGCGGCCGTGTCGGCCAGTTTCTCGCGGCGCGCGGTGGTCTTGCGGAGGGGAAGGTAGCAGGCACACTCCGTGTGCCGTCCGCCCAGGGCGGAGGAGACAGCGGACGGCACACGGAGTGTGCCTGCTACTGCGACCGCCGTCTCCAATAGTTTCTCCGCCGGACAGATGGCGTCGATGAGCCCCCATTCCAGCGCCTGTCGGGCATCGATCGGCCGGCCGCCCAGCAGCATCGCCAGCGCCGGCGCCAGCCCGATCAATCGCGGCAACCGCTGGGTGCCGCCGGCGCCGGGGTTGATGCCCAGCTTGACCTCGGGCATGGAAAAGCGGCTAGCCTCGGCGGCCAGGCGAAAGTGGCACGCCATGGCCAGTTCCAGCGCCCCGCCGAGCACCTGCCCCGCCACGGCGGCGATCACCGGCTTGGGGGAATCTTCAATCGTCTGAAAGGCTTCCTGGAAGACGCGGGAGGCATGGACCGCGTCGGCATCGCCGCGGATGGCCTGAAAAATGCTCAGGTCGGCGCCGGCGCTGAAGTGCTCGGCTCCTCCCGTGATCACCACGCCTCGCACGTCCGGCTGGTCGTTGGCGCGTCGGAGTGCATCGAGCAGTTCCTCCAGCGTCGCGAAACTGATGGCATTCACCGGCGGCGAGCGGATTTCCAAGACGGCCGCGCCGCCCAGTTGGGTGTGAAATATCATGGCGAGCGATCGTTCAAGAATTACTTGTAGGACGGATTGGCAATCCGTCTTACGTTAGGACGGCCAATTCGTAGGACGGATTGCCAATCCGTCCTACCCTAAGTGTCGAAATTCCAACCTAACGATTCCCAAGAAGGCCGCACCCATCTGCGCCACTGGTCCGGCAGTATCCCCACCTTGGCCGGGTTTGCGCCAATGTATTGAATGCAACGATACAAGTGCTCTTCATCACGAATTATCCGATCGAAACTTTCTTCTTCCCAAAGAGATCCGCTACGACCCAACGCCGCATTGATTTCGCGCGATGTCCACAGTTTGCGGCTTTGGAGAATCTTCTCCAGCGGAACGCTCTTCGGTCGCAACGGACGGAGAATGCCATGGACGTGATTTGGCATTACCACGTAACAACCCAGCTCGTACTGGTCGTTGTCGAAGTGGTGCAACGAGTGCATGACAATCTGCGATATTTCAGGACGAGCCATCCAGCATTTGCCCATCCCCTCGTCAAGCCAACCCTCAACTTTGCCCATCAGACTCTTCGCAAAGGTCCCCCAATGCTGGTGCGGGATGCGGCGCGGTAGGACGGATTGGCAATCCGTCCTACAGATTCCGCGTTTCCTGGCCCACTCGCGTTTGATGGCTTCCAGCTCGCGCAACTTCGACTGGGGCAGGGAGTCTGCCAGGCGGAATGTGACGAAATACGTAGCGCCGTCCTGCCTCCAATGCGGCAGATGTCGGGAGTATGCGGTCAGCCGCAGATCTTCGCGCAAGCCCTGAAAACCCGGCGGCGGTGGTCGATTCCAAGTAGTGACGGTCACCGGTGAGGCGCTCTTCACGTTGTAGGACGGATTGGCAATCCGTCCTACGATTGTTGGGTCACAGCACTAAGGTCAGTTTGAGCGAATCTTCGGCCTGATCCGGATTGGCGTACATCTCGAAGGCCTCGGCGGCGCTGGCCCACGGCATCCGCGGCCGGACGATCGCCGCCAGATCCACGTGCCCCTCGACGACCATGTTCACGGCCGTCTGGAAATAGTCCATGCACTCGGGCCCCATCGAGGTGACGATCTCCGTTTCATTGGCCAGGGTGTGATACCAAGGAAAGGGAGGGCTTTCGTGATGCGGCACGCCGAAGACCATCAGCCGGCCTCGCCGGCGCGGCAGGCGGGCGGCCGTGTCCAGGGACTCGGGCTGCCCGACCGCCTCGACGCAGAAGTCGGCCATCTGCCCCTCGGTCTGCTGGCGCACCGCTTCGACGACCTCCTGCCGCGAAGCGTCGATCACGGCCGTGGCGCCCAGCCGCGTGGCCCAGCGGAGCCGCCACGCCACGCGGTCGATGCCGATCACCTGGCTGGCCCCCATGCGCCGCAAGAGATGCGTGAAGATCAATCCCATCGGCCCTTGGCCCACCACGGCGCAACACTGGTTGACGACCGGCCTCGTTCGGGCCATCGCCCGCAGGACCGTCGCCAGCGGTTGGGCGACCACCAGGGCCGCCGGATCGGCAAGGTCCTCGGGCAGTCGGGCCAGGCCGGCCGGCTTCGAGCGGACGTACTCCGCAAAGCCGTTGTAATCCTCGGGATGGGCCAGCACGGACGTGCCTTCCGGCCACTGGGCCGCGCGAGCGGACGACGACCCCCAGGTTCTCATGGCCCAGCCAGCCGGGCGGACGCAAGAGGGCCGGGTCGGCCCAACGCCCGTCGTACAGATAGGGGCCCATGTTCGTCCCGCACAACGCCACGTAACGGCATTGCACCAGGACCTCGCCCGCCCCCGGCTCCGGCAGGGGAACGTCGTCGCGCAAGCGGATCTTCCGCGGCCCAAGGAACTCGATGGCTCGCATGTAGCACCTACTCCCGTCAGCGACAGCGGTGGAGAACAAACATATTTGGAGTGCGGCGACTTGTCGCCGCTTTCTTGGCGGCATGTAGTGCCGTGCGGATGAAAAGCGGCGACAAGTCGCCGCACTCCAAAGCGGCCTTGCTAAAATGCACCTTCCCACGATACCCAAGCGACGGCTGGAGCGTCAAGAGGCGGAAGCTAAACCACAGCACGGCATGGCCGCTCGGCGCGGGCTTGCCCGGAGGCGGCTCGGGCGGGTACACTGGACGCCATGATTGCCGCACCCTGCTCATGTATTCTCGGCACCGGTCGCTACCTCCCGCCGCAGGTGGTGACGAATTTCGACCTGATGAAGGTCATGGAAACCAGCGACGAGTTCATCGTCCAGCGGACCGGCGTGCGGCGGCGGCGGTACGCGCCGCCCGAGATGGCGGCCTCGGACCTGGCCGTGCCGGCCTGCCGCGACGCCGTGGCCGACGCGGGCCTGAGCATGGACCAGATCGACATGCTGATCATGAACACCATCACCCCCGATCATGCCGATCCCGGTTGCGCCTTCTTCCTGCAAGCCAAGTTGGGCTTGGTGGGCACGCCCGTGTTCGACATCAAGCAGCAATGCGCCGGCTTGATCTACGGGCTTTCCCTGGCGGACCACTTCATTCGCGCCGGCACCTGCCGCCACGTGCTGATCGCTTGCAGCGAGAAGCTCTCCACGCGGATCGACGGTTCCTACGAGGGCCGCAACATCGCGGTCCTCCTGGGCGACGGGGCCGGGGCCGTCGTGGTCGGTCCCTCTCCCGACGGCCGGCAGGGCATCCTCTCCACCATCCTCCACGCCGACGGCCGGCACGCCAAGGCCCTCTACACCGCCGCGCCGGGCAGCGCCCTGGGCCGCCGGGAGCACGTCACCCACGAGGACCTCGAAGCCTGCCGCGTCCACTTCCGCATGGACGGCAAGGCCGTCTTCCAGAACGGAGTCGAGAAGATGTCCGAGGCGGTGTTCGAGTGCCTCCGCGCCAACGGCCTGACGTTGGACGAGATCCAGGTCCTGGTGCCGCACCAGGCCAACCTCCGCATGTTGGAGGCGATCGTGGAGCGTTTGGGCATCGCACGGCAGAAGGTCTACGTGAACGTCGAGGACTACGGCAACATCGCCTCGGCCTCGCTGCCCATCGCCCTGGACGAGTCGCGCCGCACGGGGATGATCCGCCCGGGGAATCTCGTGCTGCTGGTAGCCTTCGGATCGGGGTTCGTTTGGGGCTCAGCGTTGCTGCGTGCGTAGCAGCCCGTCCTGGGCCGCGCGGTGCCGCAGCTCGAAGCGCTTGATCTTGCCCGAAGCGGTCTTGGGCAACTGATCGACGAAGACCACGGCCCGAGGATACTTGTGCGGCGCGGCATTGGCCTTGACGAATTCCTGCAGTTGGCGGGCCAGCTCCGGCGACCCTTGGAAGCCGTCCTTGAGGACCACGAAGGCCACGGGCTTGAGCAGCCCTTCGTCGTTGGCGGCGCCGCAGACGCCGCTTTCCAGGACGCCCGGATGTTCCTGGAGCACCGCTTCGACTTCCGCCGGCCAGACCGCCTGGCCGTTGACCTTGAGCATGTCGTTGGCCCGGCCCGAGTACCAGAAATAGCCGTCGTGATCGAGCATGAACTTGTCGTAGGTATTGATCCACTCGCCGCGGAAGGTCTGCTTGCTGGTCTCGTGCTGGTTCCAGTAGCCGGAGGCGATGCTGTCGCCCCGGATCCAGAGGGTGCCCACTTCGCCCGGCGGCAGTTGGCGGTCGTGGTCGTCGACGATCCGCGCGGCGAAGCCCGGCACGATCTGGCCCGTGCTGCCGGCCCGCGCCCGGCCAGGCCGGTTGGAGATGAAAATGTGCAGGATTTCCGTGGAGCCGATGCCGTCGAGGATCTCCACGCCGAACCGCTCGCGCCAGCCCAGGAACAAGTGGCGGGGAAGGGTCTCGCCGGCCGAAACGCAGATCCGCACGTCCGGCAAGCGGGTCCGCCCGGTCTTCTGGGCCTCGTGGAGCAAGGCGGCGTAGCTGGTCGGCACGCTATAGAACACCGTGGGCCGATAAGCGTCGATGGTCTGGAAGACCTTCTCGGGCAGGGGCCGATCGGGCAAGAGCACCGTGGTGCCGCCGGTTCTCAAGGGGAAATACAGACCGTTGCCCAGCCCGTAGGCGAAGAACAGCTTGGCCACCGAGAAGGAGACGTCGGACTCGGCCAGTCCGATCGTCTCCCGGGCGTAGCGGTCGGCGGCCACGAGCATGTCGTGGTGCAGGTGGATCGCCCCTTTGGGAAACCCGGTGGTCCCCGAGCTGTAGAGCCAGAAGGCCATGTCGTCCTTGTGGGTGTCGGCCGGCTCGAGCGTCGCCGAGGAGCGATCCAGGAGCGTCTCGAAAGACGACGCCCCCTCGGCCTTGCCGCCCACGACGACGACCTCCGCCAGGTGCCGCAGCCGGCCGCGAATGGACTGGATGCAGTCCGCCAGGGAGGCGTGCATGACGAGCACCCGTGCACGGCAGTCGTTCAGCAGGTACTCGTAGTCCTTGCTCGCCAGCAGGGTGTTCAGCGGAATAGCCACCGCGCCGATCTTGATCGCGCCGAAGAAGACGTAGACCCATTCGGGGCTGTCGGGCAAGAGGATCGCGATCCGCTCCTCCATCCGCACGCCCAGCTCCAGGAGCACATTGCCAAAGCGGTTGACCGCCTCCTGCAATTGGGCATAGGTGACCGTCTGGGGGCCGCAGAGGATGGCCGGCTTTCCGGCCCGGCCCTGGGCCCGATGGTCGTCGACCAGGACAGTCGCGGCGTTGAGACGTTGGGGAAGATCCGTCATCGACCTAGGGCCTCTGCAAGAATCGCTACGCCGATTGTGATGGACGGCAGGGGAAAGTCAAGGGGCTCGAATCGCCTCCTCCGCCAGCGCCCGAAGTTTTTCCTCCGGCCCGAAAACCAGGATGAACCTCTCGCCGTCGCGGAGCGGCCAGAACGCGCTGATGTTGGCGGGGCGATGGCTCCAGTCGGCCGGCTGCCTCGGGGTCAACAGCAGCACGCAGTCCGGTGACAGGTCCGGGTTCTGAAGGCAAGTCCAGTGGAAGTTGCCCAGCGTGGGCGGAAGGCCGGCGAGGGGCTGCTCCTTGGCCGTCCGCAATCGCCCGCTGGGGTGCCAGAAGAAAGACTGGATCGCCGCGCGGTACTCCACGTTGGGTTTCCCGTGGAAGCGGTAGCGAATGGCGTGCTCGCCGAAGGTGGCGGTGAACGATTCGCCGCTGGGGGCCGCGACCTCCATCGTCGGACCCCGCCAGCGGATCTGCTTAGCCGCGTGGTTCCAGGCGAAGGGGGCCGTCTCCTCGGCGCCGCTAGGCAGTCGCACCTCGAAAACGCCCGAGCCGCCCCACCACTCGCTGCCGAACAACAGTTGCCCGTGGCCGTCGATCAACGTTCGCGAGACGCCGAACTTCCGGTGGATGTGCATCTCGTAGCCTGGGGCGCGGACGACCCACATCGGGAACAGCGGGTGGCGCTCGGTTTCCTCGATGGTCACGCCCGCGGGGCGCGGAAGGCGGATTTCCTCGGGCGGCGCGACGGGGGCGGCTGCCGCCGCTTGCCGGGGCGGGCTCGTGCGCGGCGGCTGGGCCGAATCGTTGAACAGGACGTAACCGCCCTGCTTCCGATAGGGCGCCTCGCGGCCGTTGAGCACCAGCGCCCCGACGGTGCCGCGTCCGGCGCGGCGACGCGGAACGACCGCCACGCGCCGCGGGCGATGACTTTGCCCTGCTTCACGCGGAGATACCCGTAGTCGCCGAACGTGAATGACTGGTACGCGTCCGCCGCATCGCTGAGCGTCACCGCCTGCTCGGCGGAAAAGGAGACGCAGGCGTAGTCGGTAAAACCGGGCCCCGCCACGCAGACGCCGATGGCTGCGGGCTGCTGATCGACCCGCCGCATCACCAGCGACGGCCGCTGGTCGAAAGGCTCGTGCAAGGCCGCGAAGCACGTGGTGCGTGCCTTGCGGCGAGCCATCGCCAGTGGGATGGTGCCCTCGGGATTGCCGTACTCGCGGAGGTTGGGCACGGGGTTGAACAGCCCTTCGCCAGCGTAGGCCGTGGTGCCCGGCTCGCCGAGCATCGTCATGCGGACGCCGACCTTGGCATGGAACCACTCGTCGCCGTACTGGCCCATGCCGCGGAGCACCCCGCCGGATTGCTGCACGAAGTCGGCGGACCACGTGCGATCGGTCTGCCATTTTCGCTCGCGATCGACCCAATGGTACGGCCGAAGCAGGTCCTGGCTGGGCTGGAAGGCGTTAGGCCCCGGCAGGCTCAGCCGCCCCAGCGCGTGGACGAACCAGTCATAGGTTCGCTCGCGCGGCGAATCGGCCCAGAACAAGTCCAAGAGGTACTCGCCCGTGAGCAGCAGCGCCCGGGTCTCGGCCACGTCCGGGTAGATCTCGCGGCTGGCGGTGGCGAGGAACTTGGCGTCGGCGTTGAAATCGTGCCGCTCGCTGGAGCTGCCCCCTTTGGGATTCGACTCGTCGACGACCAGCGTGCTGTGGGCCCAGGCGTTGCGGGTCCAGCCGAATTCCATGGGTTCGTACTGCTGGGCGTTCCAATCCGGGTAGAGCAATCGGCCGCGGCCCCAGAGCAGGAGCTCGAACTTGTCGCGGTGGTCGTGCCCATAGTTGCGGCCCATTTGCTGCACGGCCACCAGCCCGGCGGAGGTCCAGTAGCCCGGCGACTCGTCGGAGCGGAGCAGGGCGATGCCCGTCTGCGGATAGACGGCGCTGGGCATGGCCGCCGGGGGCGTGTCCGGCGGCAGCGATTCGCCCAGCAGCAGCGAGACGGGCAGGTACTCGAACCAGCCGAGCCGCTCGTCGCGGCGGGGATTGAGCGCCAACAGGTAGGCGTAGCGCGGGTCTTTCCAGGCGTGGTACGCGATCTCGACGATGGGATAGAGGTTCTGCCGCTCGGGAAAGATGTTAGGCTTGTTGACGAAGTAGGCGTCGCCCGACTCGTTGTTGACGCGGTTGGGCGGGGAGGTCGAGCCGTCGCCCCAAGTGACCATGCGGACGGAGCCGCGGCCCACGCCGGTCCGCTCGACGGGATAGGCCAGCGAGACCAACCCGACAATGGCCTTACGCAGGCTGCCGCCGTTGGGGCTGGTGTAGTTGTAGAGGTCGGTTCCGTCATGGTGCCGGGCGGCCTCGGCCAGATACATCATGCCCAGGATGCTGAAGTTGCCGTAGATCGTGGCTTCGTCCCAGAAGGCGCCGTCGGTCAAGGCGTGCTCGATGCGCTGCTTGAAGCCGCCCCAGCGGCCCGGCCGCTTGCCGCCCCACGGTGGCCCGGGGTCGTTGACGGCCCATTCGATGATCTGCGGGTCGGCGATCGCGTAGCCGATCAGGCCGATCCGCCAGTGGCAGACGAACGACATGTTGGGCGTCAGGGGCTGGCCCTGGTGGTACTTGATGCCATCCAGCGCCAATTGCCGCAGGAAGCCCGCCACGGCCTGCTGTTGGCCGGCCGAGAGCAGCGGCGCCGCCAGGTCGAAGGCGATGGCACTGCCGGCCTCGGGCCCCCAGGGATACTGCGCCGGGCCGCCCGGGCACGAAGTCCTTGGCCTGCTGCAACAGATGCGCGGACCTTCGAGCCGCAGGCGCGGTCCTCGGTCATCGCATAGACGACGGCCGCGGCCACGGGATTGCCGCCGTCGGCATCCTGCTTGACCTGTTCGAGAAGCCTGGCCCGCCACGGCTCGGTCTTGAGCTTCCTGCGGAGCTGATCCAGCTCCCCGGCATTGACGAACAGATTGGGGTGTTGCGGCTTCTCGGCGCCGTGGGCATGGCGGTCCAAGACAGTCCCGGTGACCAGGATCACCGGCAGTGCCAGAAAGATCGTTGCAGCATAGGTTGAGCACGGTCGGTTCACGGTCTGTCTCCCGGCAGCAAAAGGCGGCTGAACGGCCAACGCCTATTTTAATCTCGGCGCGGCTCGGTTGGGAGACTCTTCCGGAAACCTGGAACCACGAAGCGGAGGGCCTCAGACGCCGTATCCACCGGCAACGACTGAAGCAGCCCGCAAACAGGCTGTTTCAATTTCCCGGAACGCCACGGAGGGCGTTCCCTACAGAACCAGGTTGTCCTCCGCCCGACGTTAAATCCCCGTGCCCACCTCCACCCGGGATTCCACTTCCTCGTCGAGGACTTCCCGCACGGTTCGCAGCAGCGTATCTTCCAGGAAAGGCTTCTCGATCAGCCGCAGACGCTGCCGAACCATGAGGCCGGAGCGGGCGGTTTCGGGATCGAAGCCGCTGCAGAAAATCACTTTGGTCTGGGGAGCCATGTCTTGGATGCGGCGGTAGACCTCTTGCCCGGTGAGCCTGGGCATGACCGCGTCCAAGATCACCAACGCGATGGCTTCCCGCTGCTGTTGGAAAGTGCCAAGCGCCTCCTCGCCGTCGCAGGCGGCAAGGACCGTGTAGCCTGCCCGCTCCAGGATGCGGACGGCCAGTCCGCGGACCATCTCCTCGTCTTCGGCCAGCAGAATCGTCTCCGTCCCGCGCGGCGGAAGCGGGGCCTCGATGACGGCATCCGTCTCCTGGCTCTGACGGTCTAGGGGCAAGAACACCTTGAAGGTGGCGCCCGTTCCCGGTTCACTATAGACGTGGATGGCTCCCTTGTGCTGCCGCACGGTGCCGTAGACCATGGGCAGCCCGAGCCCCGTCCCTTTGCCGACCCCCTTGGTGGTAAAGAACGGCTCGAAGATCCGCTGCCGCAACTCCGGCGTCATGCCGCAGCCTGTGTCGGCCACCGTGAAGACCGCGTAGCGTCCGGGATCGGTGTGGGCACCATATTCCCAGTCGGTGTCGCCCAGGACCACGGTTTCCGTTTTCAGCAGGAGTTTGCCGCCCGAGGGCATGGCATCCCGCGCATTGATGCAAAGATTCAACAGCGCCTGTTGCAGTTGCCCGGCGTCGGCCCACACCGTTCCCGGATCGTCGTCGCGGATCACCTCCAGCAGGATCTGCGCCGAGGAGGGGTCGCACCATCTTCACCAGGTCCGCCACCACGTCGTTGGGATTGACGCTCTTGGGCTGAAGCTCGCTGCGGCGGCTGAAGCCGAGCAGTTGTCGCGTGAGCGTTGACGCCCGGTCTGTCGCCTTGCACGCCTCCTGGAGGTCGTCGTAGCGTTGTTCCCGGGGGGAAAGCCCTTTCATGGCGAAGCGCGTGTATCCGCTGATGGCTTGCAGGAGGTTGTTGAACTCGTGGGCCATCCCGCCGGCAAGCTGCCCCACGGCCTCCATCTTCTGCGCCTGGCGAAGCTGCTCTTCGGCCTCGTGGTCGACAATGACCTTGGAGGTCGTCTCGGCAAGGTGGGAAAGAAACACGTCGTCTTCTTCGCCCACGGGGTGTTTGGCGAACATGGCCAACACGCCGACCGTAGCGCCCGCCGCGTCGCGCAGCCGGTATCCCACGAAGGAGACCAGGCCGAGGCTCTTGGCCCAGGCGTGATCGCCCACCTGGGGATCGGTGGTGACGCTGTTGGTGATGAACTTCTTGGCCTCGCCGCTGGCAATGCGGCCGATCTTGTAACAGCCCAAAGGCACCCGGCCGTGCGGACCGTTGGTGTGAGTGTAGCGTCCGGAGCTGGCCAACAGGTGCAGGCACTTCTCGCGGTGCCGGCACGCGCGGCCTTCTTCCGTTTGCGCGGCATGGACGCAACCGGCTTTGCAGAGGTCGCCCCGCCCGATGCGCCAGATGCGGCAGAAGTCGAGGTCCAAGAGGCGGACGGCCGCCTCCGTGATCTGCTTGAACTTCTCCTCCAGCGTCCCCGACGCGAGCAGCTCCTCCTGGAGCCGGTTCATGCCCTGCAGGCGTTCCAAGAGGCGCGCTTGCCTTTGTTCGGCTTGTTTCCGCTCGCTGACGTCGCGGGTGATTCCCATGAAGCCGACTATCTTCCCCGACACATCGTACTTGCCGCTGTAACCCGCCTCGCACCAGACCGTGGAACCGTCCTTGCGGAGCATCTCCAGCTCGACGCGCCCGGGCTCCGTATGACCCGTTTTGCTGGCGGCGAGAACGTTTTCCTCGAGGCGCTGGCGGGCGAGAACCGTCGACGAAGGGGTAGATATTTGCTCGATCGTAAAGCCGAGATACTCCTCCGGCGTGTATCCCAGCAAGGGCCGCACCGAAGGGCTCACGTAGGTGATCTGGCCGGAGAAATCCATGGTCCAAATTACGTCAGCCACGTGTTCGGCGAAGAGCCGATAGCGCTCGAAGCTCGCGTGCAGGGCCTCCTCGGCACGCCGGCCGTCGCGCCGGGACTGGGCCAAGTGCCTATGGGCAAGGGAGACCACGATGACGCTGATGATTGCCACCACGCTAATGCTGAGAAAGTGCGACTGCCACTTCGTCAGCCCGTGGGCGAGCCATTCCTTCGTCGCCTCGAAGCAGGCGAATAACAGGGGTATGGCGACGATCTGCAGAGTCGACGTCCATCGGGCACGCCACTGGCCGGTACGGTTGGGGGTTCGTGGGCCATTCTGCACGCCGGCTGGCTCCCTTCTCATCGGGTAGGGAAACATGTCTCTGCCTCGGGTTGACGTGGCGGTTGCTCAATACAAGCCAAGGGCACGGAGAAGCCGCCCTCCACGCCCTCCTCCGGGTTGTCGTCGGCGATCCGCCGCATCTCGGGCGTCAACGCCAGAAAGACGCCCAGAAGGAATGGATCAAACTGGCTCCCGCCCCCTTGCTCGATCAACGCCAACGCTTCGGGCTCGGGCATCGCCTCGCGATAAACGCGGCAGTGCGTCAAGGCGTCATAGACGTTGACCAGGGAGAGGATGCGGGCCTCCTCGGGAATGGCCGTGCCGCACAGACCGCGCGGATAGCCCGTGCCGTCCCAACGCTCGTGGTGGTTCCATGCGATCTGATGGGCCATCTGCAGGATGGCGGACTCCGAGTGCTCCAGCATTTTGGCCCCAACGATGGTGTGCGTCTTCATCACCCCGAATTCCTCGCGCGTCAGGCGGCCGGGCTTCTGCAGGATCGCGTCGGGGATGCCGATCTTGCCGATGTCGTGCATCGGAGCGGCCATGCGGACCTCCTCCACCCGTTGGGCCGGCCAGCCGAGCACTCTCGCAAACAGCTCGCAGTAAAGACCGGTCCGCTTGACGTGGGCTCCCGTTTCCTCGTCGCGGTACCGCGAAGTCGCCGAGCAGCCGAAGGATCGTCTCCTCGTGAGCCCGCTGGATGGTGGTCGTCTGTTCCCGGACTTTCGCTTCCAGCGTGCGGAGGTATTGTTGTTTCTCCAGGAGCAACTGCCGCCGCTCCAGCGCCTTCCTGGCTTGGAAGAGCATGTCTTCGGATTCGATGGGCTTGATCAGGTAGCCGTAGGCCCCCAGCGTCAGCGCCTCGATGGCCGTGGCGGTCTCGTGCACCGCGGTCAACATGATGACTTCCGTCTCCGGCCAGCGCTGTTTGATCTCGGGCAGCAGTTGCAGTCCCGAATGCCCGGGCATGGTGATGTCCAAGGTCACCAAATGCACCGGATGTTGCTCGAGGTAGTCCAGCGCCGCCGCGGCGCCCGCTGCCTCCGCACACTGATAACCGGCGTCCGTCAGCCAGCGGGCAAAGATCTTCCGCAGGGACGGCTCGTCATCGACGACCAGGATTTGGGGCACCTGCTCGTGGGCCGAATCGCTTGTACTGTTGGCCATAATACGCCAAACCACTGGAGTTAACCTGGCCTGGCGGACTCTGCCACAACTCTAGGTCATGCAGCCTGTCTTTGCGGAAGTCGTGGTTGTGCGCCACTGTTGGTTTGTCCAGTAGTGCCGAAAGGACGGTTTGGCAAGAGAAGGAGGGTGTCGCAAACTCGCGCAAGCAAGCGCCGGCCTTCTAGACGCTACTGTCGTTGCATTGCGCCTGCCGGTCCACTATACCTGATAGCTTGGTTGGACGCTCTGGCCGCCGGGTAAAGCGAGTTCGGTTCGACGGAACGAGAACATGCCGCTGGCAATCCGCTGCAAGGATCTCAAGAAGACCTACCCTGGCAGGCCGCCCGTGGAAGCCGTGCGAGGGATCGATCTGGCCGTGGAAGAGGGGGAATGTTTCGGCGTGCTGGGACCCAACGGAGCGGGCAAGACCACCGCCATTGAGATGCTCGAAGGCCTGCTGGAGCCGACCAGCGGGGAGGTCGAGATCATGGGCCTGCGGTGGCAGGACCACCCGCAGGCCGTTCGCGCTCGGGTGGGGATCTCGCTCCAGGAAACGCGATTCTCCGACAAGCTCACGGTCGAGGAGACGCTTTCGCTGTTCCGCAGTTTCTATCGCCGTGGCCTCCAGCCGAGCGAGGCCATCGCCCGGGTCTCTTTGCAGGACAAGGCCCACACCTGGGCCAAGAGACTCTCGGGAGGGCAACGTCAGCGACTGGCGGTTGCGGTGGCCCTGGTCGGCGATCCGGCCCTCTTGTTTCTCGACGAGCCGACCACGGGACTGGATCCCCATTCGCGGCGGCAACTGTGGGAGATCATCCTGGAATGCCGTCGCCAGGGACGCACGACCGTGCTCACCACGCACTACATGGAAGAAGCGGAGCGGCTCTGCGACCGCGTGGCGGTCATCGACCAGGGACGCATCATCGCCCTGGGGTCGCCTCGCGAGTTGATCGCCCGGCTGGGCGGACAACACGTGGTCGAGTTCTCGCTCCAAGATCAGCAGGGGGCGGACCTGCCGGCGGAATCCTGGAGCGAGCTGCCGGGCGTGACGGGCTGCCGCTATGAGGGCGGCGTGGTCCACTTGTCGGCGACCGAGCCGCACGTGGTGCTGCCGGCCCTGTTGGACGGGCTGGCCAAGCGCGGCTGGCGCCTGGCGAGCCTCAGCACGCGCCACGCCAGCCTGGACGACGTGTTCATCATGCTCACCGGCCGGCAACTCGAGCCGGGAGGACTGGAAAACTCGAAGGAGTCAGGAGTTAGAATGCAGAATAGCGGGCGGGAGCAACCCGTGAGGCCGATAAGCACGGCTGGCGAGGAACGCGCTGACTCCTAACTCCTAACTTCCAGCTCCTGACTCCCGACTCCTGGATGCGTCTCGTGACCTCATAGCAGGGAGCTGATATGTCTTTGAGAGGTTTCCCTCACCCCGACCCTCTCCCAGAAGGAGAGGGGGATGGTTCGCGGGCGCGCCGCGGCTGCCATCCCCTGTCGAGCCTGGTACTGGCCCGGGTGCGGGAGTTCGTCCGCGAGCCGGCGGCCATTTTCTGGGTCTACGTCTTCCCCGTCGTGCTCGTGGTGACGCTGGGCGCGGCCTTCCGCAATCGGCCCGCGGAGGCTTTCCGGGTGGGCGTGCTGCAAGGGGAGCAGGCCGAGAGGGTGGCGGCCGCGCTGAACGGCGACAGGCGATTTCGCGCGAGCATCTGCCGCCAGCCGCAAGGGCGGCTGGACCTGCGGACTGGGCGGTCCGACCTGCTGGTGGCGGCTGGGGAAGGAACGCCGCCGCGGCTGGAGTACTTTTTCGACCCTACCAGGCCGGAGGGCCAACTGGCGAGAGACGCCGCCGACGATCTGCTGCAAAGGGCTGCCGGCCGCCGCGACGTTGCCACGGCGCGGGACCACGCGATCGACGAGCCGGGCGGGCGGTACATTGATTTCCTCGTCCCCGGCCTGCTGGGGATGGGCCTGATGGGCGGCGGCCTCTGGGGCGTGGGCTTCGCGATCGTCGACATGCGGATCCGCAAGTTGCTCAAGCGCTACCTGGCGACCCCCATGAAACGCAGCCATTTCCTCGCCGCCGTGATCCTCAGCCGCCTGTTGTTCACGCTGCCCGAGGTGGTCCTGGTGCTCTTGTTGGCGCGGCTGATCTTCGGGGTCGCCGTTGCCGGCAGCTACCTGGCGATCGGACTGTTGATCCTGCTGGGCTGCTTGGAGTTCTCCGGAATCGGCCTGCTGGTGGCCAGCCGCGCGGAGACCATCGAGACCGTCTCGGGGCTGATGAATGCGGTGATGCTGCCGATGTGGATCGGCTCGGGGATCTTTTTTTCCACCCAGCGCTTCCCCCAGGCCGTGCAGCCCCTACTGAACCTGCTGCCGCTGACGCCGCTGATCGACGCGCTGCGCCGCGTGATGTTGGAAGGAGCCGGGCTGGCATCGCAAGGCGCCAACCTGGCGATCATCGTCGCCTGGGGCTGCGCGACGTTCGCCCTGGCGTTGCGATGGTTCCGCTGGAGCTGAAATGAATCGCCTGCTGGTGTTTCTCGGAATGACGCTGGGCGGCTACCTGGGCTGGTGGGCCGGCGAAGCGCTGGGCTTCGGACTCATGGGGGCCTTCCTGGTCAGCTCGCTGGGAAGCATCGCCGGGGTTTACGGGGCCTGGAAGATCGTCCAGGTGTTTCTTGACGGTTGAGTAGGGCGGGCTTTAGCCCGCCTGTGGGCTTTGACGCGGCAGGGCGGACTAAAGTCCACCCTACAAGAGAATCAAGCCCCGCCGATGCTCAGACAGCGGCGGGGCTTGCCGTAGAGTGTGCGCCGCCTCCTGGGTCACGACTCGCGGTAGGTCGCCAGCGGCAAGGTCCCTCCGGCCGGTGCCAACAATCTACCGCGCGGCGCGAGGTTGTCAACACCCTTGCCGGGACCGGCGCAAAAAATAAGTTTGGCCGAGTTTCGTCGGTAGGCAGCGCGCTGCGCGGCGTTCGGTGGCCAGCGCGGGCGGTCCCGCTAGCTTTGCTATCAGAGTGCCGCAGGTTTACTCGACTTCGGTCATGTCGTCCGGCAGGTTGTGGCCCATCTTGTCGCGCTTGGCGATCAGGTAGCGGCGGTTGTCTTCGTGGATCGGGCCTACGATCGGCACCTGGTCGACGACCGCCAGGTCGAAGCCGCCGTAGATGAAGGCGTCGGTCTTCTTGGGGTTGTTGGTCAACAGCCGCACCTGGCCCAGTCCCAGGTCTTTGAGGATCTGGATGCCCACGCCGTAATCGCGGCTGTCGACGGGATGGCCCAGCGCGAGGTTGGCCTCGACGGTGTCCAGCCCTTCGTCCTGGAGGCCGTAGGCCTTGATCTTTTCGACCAGCCCGATGCCGCGGCCTTCCTGAGGCAAGTAGACCAGCACGCCGGACCCCTCGCGCCCGATCGTCTCCAGGGCCATCTGGAGCTGGTCGCCGCAGTCGCAGCGGAGCGAGGTCAACAGATCGCCGGTGAAACAGGAGGAATGGAGCCGCACCAGGGGCGCGACCGTGCGGTGCAGCTCGCCGAAGACCAACGCCACCGGCTCCTGGATCTCGTACTTCACTCCATACACGATGACCCGGGTGCGGCCGTAGCGGGTGGGCAACGAGGCCTCCGCCTGACGGTAGACGAGCTTCTCGCTGCGGCGGCGATAGCGGATCAGCTCCTCGATGCTGATGATCTCCAGCTTCAACTCGGCCGCCAGCCCAAGGAGCTGCTGGCGGTTGGCCCGATCGCCGTTTTCGGCAAGGATCTCGCAGAGGAAACCGGCCGGCCGGAGTCCGGCCATGCGGGCCAGGTCCACGGCACACTCGGTATGGCCCGCCCGCCGCAGCACGCCGCCCTCCTTCGCCTCCAGAGGGAAGACGTGCCCCGGCCGGGCGAAATCGGAGGGCCGGCTCTTGGGGTCGGCCAACGCCCGCACCGTGCAGGCCCGCTCCCGGGCGGTAATCCCCGTTTCGCTCGTGCGATGGTCCACCGAGACGGTGAAAGCCGTGGCATGGGCGGACGTATTCCGCTCGACCATCATCGGCAGTTCCAGCCGGTGGCAGACCTCCGGGAGCACGGGCGCGCAGGTCATTCCCCTCCCGCGGGTAATCATCAGGTTGACGATCTCCGGCGTGACCACCTCCGCCGCGCAGACGAAGTCACCCTCATTCTCCCGGTCTTCGGCATCCATCACGATCACGACTTCCCCGCGGGCAATCGCCTGCACGGCCGCTTCGATGGTAGAAAGCTTGTGCGACACAGATCGGTTCTCCCGCTCCCAAGAGCAAAGCTCAGGCGGCGCTCAGTTACAACTCGAACAATCTTACCCCATCTATTGTAAAAGATACCGGCGACCCCTGCCAGGGTTTCCCCCCGCCCCGTATGGGTTAGCCGTCGGGATTGTCGAGCAGCAGTTGCAGGCGATTACCGAGCTCGCTGGAAAAACGGCTGCTCCAACCGGCGTCGATCAGCCCAACGTCGATCAGGTCCCGAAGATGGGTACGGTCCTTGTCGCGAAACGACGTGAGCTTCATCCGCACCAGCGATTCCAGCGCCAGAATGCGAAACTGGCCGGCCGTTTCCGATTCGCTGACATCGGGGGCCGGAGCAACGTATTCGGCGCGGACTTTTTCCGCGGCGAAGACGAGATGGACGGCATCGCGAGCCTTCGCCTGCGGGCCGTCGAGAAACATCTCGACCCCCGCCACGCGGCGATAGACGAAACCGGCTGTCAAGAGTGCGGCCGTGGCCGCGGGAAGGTCCGCTCGACGCAACAGAATGTCAACGTCCCGCGTATTGCGGACCGCGGCCTCGTCGACCCGGGAAACCCAGGCGGCCACGGCATTGCCCCCCGCAACCGCGTAAGGAATGCCGGCGTTTTCCAAGGCGGAAGACGCCCGCAACAGCCGCTCTCGAACCTTTTCCACGGCGCGGATCATCCTTTCCCAGGAAACGGCTGCATACCGAACATCCGACATGATACAACCTCAAGAAGCCATTATCATACCCTACTCCGTCTCTTCCTCGACCAGGTAGATCTTGCCCTCCCTGACGCCCAGGTAGTGGAACTTCCTCGGCGAGTCGAAGATCAGCTTCTCGCCGCGGACGTTCCAGATGCCGTCGTACTGCCGGGCCGCCTCGGCCTCGTCGACCACGGTGAAGGCCTTCTTGCTGTTGATGGCCACGTAGACCGGCGCGGTTGTCCGGCGTGAAGGTCAGGTAGCCCACCAGGTCGTAACGGTGGCGGCGTTTCTCATCCACCACCACGCAGGAGTTGCGGGCGGCCTTGGCCACGTAGGCCAGCCGCTGGCTGTTGGGACTGAAAACCAGCGTGCCGTCGCCGACGCGGTCGAAAACGCGCCCCTCGCGGCCGTTGCGGACGACCATTTCCGTGCCCGCCGCGCGGACCTTGTAAGCCAGCGACCGGCCGTCGGGACTGAACAACACCTGGCCGATGTTGTCGTACGGCTTGCCCGGCTTGCCGTCGACCACCAACATCCACGCTTTCCCCGATCGGGCCTTGTAGGCCAGCCGCGAGCCGTCCGGGCTGAAGACCAACGAGCCCTCGCCGATCGTGTCGTAGGGCGCCTGCCCGCGGCCGTCGACGCTCACCTGCCACTTGCCGCCGGCCTTGACCGCCGTGGCCATCCGGCTGCCGTCGGGGCTGAAGACCACATCGCCCACGTCGTCCCAGGGCGGCCCCAACCGGCCGTCCCGCACGATGCACAGCTTCTTGTTCTTCAGGATCACGTAGGCCAGGTGCTTGCCGTCGGCGGAGAACGAATAGCCGGTGGCCGTACCCAGGTCCGCGTAAGGGCCCTGTGGCTGGCCGTCGACCACCACGTAGCACTGCCCGTCCTTGACGCCGCCGAAGACCAATTGCTTGCTGTCGGGACTGAAGACCAGCAGTCCGGCGGAGATCAGCTCGTAAGGCTCGCTCGGCTTCCCATTGAGCACCACCACCCGCTTGCCGTCAGCCCGCTTGGCCACGTAGGCCAGCTTCATACTGTCGGGACTGAACAGCGGCGTTCCCACGGCCTCATACTCCGGATGTGGGTTGCCGTTGACCACGATCCGCCACTTGCCGCCGCGGGAGGCCGCGTAGGCCAGCCAACGGCTATCGGGGCTGAAACTCAGGGCCGCGACCTTGTCGTAGGCCTCTTGCGGCTTGCCATCCAGCCAGACCGTCTGCTTCCCTTGTTCCCGTCGCACGTAGGCCACCCGCCGGGCGTTGGGGCTGACCTGGGTGGTGTTATAGACCGCCGGAGGGAAATCTGCCAAGAAGGTCTCCGTCTGCTTCCGGTTCACCTGCTGCTGGGCCGCCACCGTCGCAGCCCCGGCCGCCACCGCGCAGACCATAACCGCCACGCCGAATCTTCTGCTCATGCCATCTCCACCCGGGATTTGCTAGGCCAATCTCTACCGTACCACTGTCAGCGGGAGATTGCAATTCCGGCGCCCGCAGGCCTTGTGTCGGTTTCGGAAAAGGAGGACGGGACGAGCGTAGCGAGCCCCACCATTTTCTTGGACTGGAGCAACAAACTCGGGTTCGAGGTCGTTTCAACGAGGGAACGAATCACGAAGACCCGCAAGACACCGAAAGCCCGAAAGAAAAAGCAGCCCCTGACCAGGGAACAGACGTGCTTTCCCGTGTCTTTCGGGGTTTCGTCCTTTCGAGTTTTCGTGATTACCCGGTTCCCCTGCTACAGTGTCCGGGAAGTCGTCCATTTGGCGGCTCACCCCTTCGGCGGCTCGCCCTCGAAGCCGAGGGCGCGGAGCGACTTGGACTTCACCACCTCGGTGATCTTCACGGCCACGACCTGGTCGTAGGCAAACACCAGGCTGCGGGCGCCGACCGCGTCCGGGGTCGCCCGCTCGATCAACAGCAAGGCCTCGCTGGTCATGAAGCCGGCAAAGGGAATCTGGTCGCCAAACGACGTGACCAGGATACCGCGGCGGGGCATGTCGGCCGGCCAGTTGAGGAAAAACTTCTTCCAAACGTTGTCGATCATAGAACCTCCGGGTAACTGTTTATCCGACTGGAGGAGTGGACCCCTTCGAGCTTGCTCGATGGTGAACGAGATTGGCGGCTACTGGGGAGCTAGCCTAGCAATCTTCTTCACCACCGGGCAAGCCCGGCGGGGTCTTCTCCACTTCGCTAAGAGCTACTCATCCGAAAATCTACGGCTGGTGCGCGTCGGCGGGAACATCGGGCGGCCGGCGCCGCGGCGAAAGGGGGCCTTCTTCCCGGCGCAGCAGGGCCACCAGGCTCACGCCGGCCGCGTAGCCGCGTCCGCGCCCGTCCAACAGCCGTGCCAGCCGCCGCGACTCGCCGGCGAAGATGCCGGTCAGCAGGCGGTTGACCGGCGCCGCGGGGATCTTGAAGTCCGTGCCCGCCTGCCCCCGGGCCTTGCCCCGCCGCCGGTTCACCATGCGGATCAGTTTCACCAGCGGATAGAGCCGCCGGTTGAAATACGAGACCAAGAGCGGCGTCACCGGCAGCCCTTCCCAAAGCCGCTGGAAACGCGGACGGTCGTAGCGGCGCCAGTGGCCGTGGCTTTCGTCGTGCGGGCTCCAGAGCGCCGGGTCGGCCGGCACGGTCAGCAGGAAATAAGTGCCCGGCGCCGTGGCGGCCATCAGCCGCGAGAACAACCAGAAGTCGTCCGGCACGTGCTCCAGCACGTCGGTCGCCATCAGCAGCCGCGCCTGCCGGCTCACTTCCCCCAGGTCGTCCGGCGCCATGCCCGCAAGGAAACGGACCTGGGGAAAACGGGCCCGGGCCAGCGCGATCGCTTCGCCCGACGGGTCGATGCCCACGCAGGCATAACGCTCGGCCAGCGCCGCGATGTTCCCGCCCGTGCCGCAGCCGATGTCGACCACGATCGATTGCAGCGAGGGAGGCAGCACCCGGGCAATGAGCGAGACCAGTATCCGCCGCCGCGCCACAAACCACCAGTGGCGAAGCTCGATCTCGGAGTTCATCTGGAACTGGGGGGATTGCATCGGCGAGCGATCAGCTATCAGCGGTCAGCGGTCAGCTATCAGCTTTCAGCTATCAGCTTTCAGCTATCAGCTTTCAGCTTTCAGCGATGGTAGGTTATGCTTCGGCACATCGTCTGAGTAGTCCCATGCTAAAGCATAGCCTATTAGCAGTCAGCCATCAGGAAGAAAGAAGAAAGTCTGACTGCTGACTGCTGATCGCCGACCGCTGACTGCTGATCGCTGACTGCTGATCGCTGACTGCTGATCGCTGACCGCTCCCGGCTCAGCGCAACAAGTCCAGCAGGTATTGCCCGTAGCTGCCCGGCTGGCCGCGGGCCAGGGCCTCCAGTTGCGCGGCGTCGATGAAACCCTTGCGATAGGCGATCTCTTCCAGGCAAGCGATCTTCATCCCCTGCCGGTTCTCGATGGTCTCGACGAAGTTGGCCGCCTGCATCAGCGACTCGTGGGTGCCCGTGTCCAGCCAGGCGAAGCCGCGGCCGAAGACCTCCACCCGCAACTGGCCGCGCTCGAGGTAGACCCGGTTGACGTTGGTGATCTCCAGCTCGCCGCGGGCGGAGGGCCGCAGGCCGGCGGCGATCTGGAGCACCTGGTTGTCGTAAAAATAGAGTCCGGTCACCGCGTAATTCGACCGCGGCTCCTTGGGCTTCTCGACGATCGCCAGGGGCCGGCCTTCGGCGTCCAACTCGACCACGCCGTAACGCTCCGGGTCCTTGACCGCGTAGGCGAAGACCGTGGCTCCCGCACGCTGCGCGGCGGCGCGGTGGAGCATCCTCTGGAAGCCCTGGCCGTAGAAGATGTTGTCGCCCAGCACCAGGGCCACGTGGTCCAGGCCGATGAAGTCGCGGCCGAGGAGAAAAGCCTGGGCCAGCCCTTCCGGCTTGGGCTGCGCGACATACTGCACCCGCAGGCCCAACTGCCCGCCGTCGCCCAAGAGCCGCTGGAAGAGCCCGAGGTCGCCGGGAGTCGAGATCAACAGGATCTCGCGGATCCCTGCCAGCATTAGGGTGGATAGCGGGTAGTAGACCATCGGCTTGTCGTAAACCGGCAGGAGCTGCTTGCTCACCGCCCGGGTCACGGGGTAAAGCCGCGTGCCGGCGCCGCCGGCCAGAACGATGCCCTTCTTGCAGCTTTGAGCCTTGAGCTTTGAGCCCTCATCCCTCATCTCTCATCCCTCATCCTTCATCCGTCGCCGCCTAATCCCAATCGCTGCAGCCGGTACTTGCCGCAGATCACTCGCTCGATCCAGGCCGGGTGGTCAAGGTACCAGGCCACCGTCCGCTGGAGGCCCGACTCGAAATTCTCCCGCGGACGCCAGCCGAGCCGGTCGCGGATCTTGCCCGCGTCGATGGCGTAGCGGCGATCGTGGCCGGGACGATCGGCCACAAAACTCACTAGCGACGTGCAGGGAGCGTGGGGCAGTCCCGGCCGCAGTTGATCGACGATCGTGGCAATGCTCCGCACCACGTCGAGGTTCGTCTGCTGGCAGTCGCCGCCGATTGCGTAGACCTCCCCAGGCGTGCCGCCGGTGAGCACCGCGCGGATCGCCCGGCAATGGTCGTCGACATAGAGCCAGTCGCGCACTTGCCGGCCGTCGCCGTAGACCGGCAGCGGCTTGCCCGCCAGGGCGTTGAGGATCATCAGGGGGATCAGCTTTTCAGGAAACTGGTAGGGGCCGTAGTTGTTCGAGCAGTTGGTGGTCAACGTCGGCAGGCCGAAGGTATGGAAGTAGGCCCGGACAAAATGGTCGGCCGCCGCCTTGGAGGCGGCATAGGGCGAATTGGGAGCGTACTGGCTGGCCTCCGTGAACCGGCCCGTCGGCCCCAGCGAGCCGAAGACCTCGTCGGTCGAGACGTGCAGGAAGCGGAATGCCGACCGCTGGGGCTCGGCCAGGGCGGACCAATAGGCCCGGGAGGCTTCCAGCAAGGCGAACGTGCCGACGACGTTGGTTTCGACGAACGCTGCCGGCCTATCGATCGACCGATCGACGTGCGATTCAGCGGCGAAATTGACCACCGCCCAGGGCCGGTGCCGGTCGAGCAGCCCGGCGACCAGGGGTCCGTCGCCGATGTCCCCCTCGACGAAGTGGTAGCGCGGATCGCCGGCCACATCGGCCAAGGAATCGAGGTTGCCGGCGTAGGTCAGTTTGTCCAGGTTCACCACCTCGCCCTGTTCCTCGGCGAGCCATTGGCGGACGAAGTTCGAGCCGATGAAACCCGCACCGCCGGTAACGAGGATCGTGGACATCGCGGGCTGTGGCTAAATGGTGAATCCGGGGAATTGCGGCAAGGTGCTGGCGGCTTGGGCGATCCGCCGCCTATCTGGCGCGTTATCTTATCAGATGGGGCGGAACAGCACCACAATGGCTTCTCCCTTCGCCCCTGTTTTCCCAAACTCCTTCATGCACGTACTGGTTGATTTCTGTTACGATTGACATCACTCGAGGAGAACCCCGGAAGCACCGGCAGGTAAGGTGGGTCGAGCGCAGCGAGCCGCACCAGTCTTGGGCGAATTCCCTATCTTTGGAGTGCGGCGACTTGTCGCCGCTTTTCGGAGCATTTGCCGCCAACCGGTTACACAATCGTTAACGTGAAAGAAATAGGTTTCCCCGTCGCTTCCGGCCGCTGAAGAAAGCGGCGACAAGTCGCCGCACTCCAAGATGCACACGCTCGACCTGCAACACGGCCTTCTGCTATTCATCGCGGCGACGCTGGGCGGGGCGGTCAACGCGGTGGCCGGCGGGGGGACGCTGCTGACCTTTCCGGCACTGCTCTGGGCCGGCCAGTTGGCGAGATTCGCCAACGCCACCAGCACCGTGGCCCTCTGGCCCGGGGCCGCCAGCAGCTTCTGGGGCTACCGCCGCGAGCTGGGAAGCAGCCGCCGCGAGATCGCGATGCTGTCGATCCCCAGTTTCTTGGGCGGCATCGCCGGGGCGATCCTGCTGGTGAGCACCAGCAATGCGTCCTTCGCCCGCGTGGTGCCGTTCTTGATCCTCCTGGCCACGATGCTGTTCATCGTGCAAGAGCCGCTTGGCCGCTGGCTCCGCCGCCGGGCCGCCGGCGGCGCGGCGGATCGACGGCCGGCAGGGGGCCATGTTGTCGAGCCGGCCTCCAAGGCGTCGCGCCAAAAAACTCGATGAACACTTTGTGGTGCAGGCGTCCCGCCTGCGCGGAAATTGCAGGCGAGACGCCTGCACCACAAGAAACGAATCCATCAGCTTATCGCGACGCGGCTCCTACGGCGTCGCGGGCTCGCTGGGCAACGGTGCTGGTGATCCAGTTCGCCGTGGGCGTCTACGGCGGCTACTTCGGCGCGGGCATCGGCATCCTCATGCTGGCGGCCTTCGGACTGTTGGGCCTGACCAACATCCACCACATGAACGCCCTGAAGAATCTCAACGGCATGTGCATCAACGGCATCGCCGCCGCGCTGTTTGTGGCCAAGGGGCTGGTCCGCTGGGACATCGCCTTGTTGATGGCCGCCGGCGCGATCTTCGGCGGCTACGCGGGCGCGGGCACTGCGCAGCGGATCGGCCAGAAGAACGTCCGCCGGATGATCATCCTCATCGGCCTGGCCCTGACCGTCTGGCTGCTGGCCCAGCGATGGTAGTCCCGTACTGGTCACGCTCCGCGTGACGTAACGCCTCTCGCGGAGCGAGAGGAGTACGGGGAAAACGGGAATAATTGCGGCCCGACCTCCCGAATCTCTGGCGGAAGGAACGACAGGAGGCAATACCATGTCGTACGTCGAATGTCACGTCGATGACGTTGAAGAGAGCCCGCGGGAATGCCTTTTCTCTTACGCGGCCAGCACGCTCTTCCACGCGATCTTGTTCCTCACGCTGGCCTTGACGCTGGGAACCATCTCGCCGCGTCCGCCGCTGGGCGATGCGGTCAGCATCGCGTCGTTCGCGCAGGAGGAGCCGCCGGCCGAGCCGGTGAAAATGGTCGCCTTCTCCGACGACACGCCTGCGCCGCCGGATCTTTCTGAGGATTTTCCGACCCTGACCCCGACTTCGCAACCGCTGGGGGAGCCTGACGGCAACCCGGATGGCGGCGACCTCGCGCCCGAGCCAAGCTCCGGCGGCGGACGGACGGACGGGCGAGCGAGCGCAACCATCGGCTGGGCCGCTATCGGCGCGTCCGGTTTGGGCTTGGGCCCGATGTTGCCGGGCATCAGCATCGCAGGGCCGGGGAAGGGCGACGGCGACCAATTCGGCATCGGCGGCCCCGGTTTCGGCTTTCGCACCCTTGGACGACCGAAGGGCGTCCCTGACGGCTCGGGCCGCATCCGCGACAGCGATCGCGCGGTCGCGCTGGCTTTGGATTGGCTGGCCCGGCACCAGGGTCCCGACGGCGGCTGGTCGCTGGACTTTCACAATCGGTGCAAAGACCCCAGTTGCACGGGAGTGGGCGACTCTCACTGTGAAGCCGCCGCCACCGCCATGGGACTGCTGCCCTTTTTGGCGGCGGGGCAGACGCACGAGCGCCGCTGCCACTACCAGAAAGTTGTTAGAGCAGCGCTGGCCTGGCTCGTCGGCCACCAGAAGCCGACGGGCGATCTCTCGGCGGGCGGATCGCAGATGTACTCGCACGGCCTAGCCACGATCGCGCTGTGCGAGGCCTACGGCATGACCGCTGACAGCCGGCTCCGCCTCCCGGCCCAGGCGGCGCTGCACTTCATCGAGGTCGGCCAGGACCCGGAGACCGGCGGCTGGTGGTACGCGCATCGCCAGCAGGGCGGCGACACGTCGGTCTCCGGCTGGCAGGTGATGGCCCTGAAGAGCGGCCTGATGGCCGGACTCAAGGTCGAGCCCGCGTCGCTGGAGCGGGCCCGCAAGTGGTTGGACAGCGTGGGCAAGGGAACCTCGAAGGGGCTGTTTTCCTACCGGCCCGACCGTCCCGCGTCCGACACCATGACGGCGGTGGGGCTCTTGTGTACGCAGTACCTGGGAGCCAGCCGGGGCGATCCGCGGATCGTCGAGGGGACGGCCTTCCTGATGGCCAACCTGCCCGCCATCGAGGCCCGCAACGTCTATTACTGGTACTACGCGGCCCAGGTGATGCACAACCAGCAGGGGCCGGCATGGGACCAGTGGAACCGCCGCATGCGGCGGATACTGGCCCAATCGCAGGCGACCAAGGGTTGTGCTTCCGGCAGTTGGGACCCCGACCGGCCCAAGGACCCCTGGGGCAGCCAGGGCGGGCGGCTGATGATGACCAGTCTCTCGGCGCTGACCCTGGAGGTCCCCTATCGCTATCTGCCGCTCTATCACGACATGGAAGGCGGGGCGGCCCTGGCCGACCTGTCGATCGCCACCGCGGCCTCCCCGGAGCAGGCCGCCGCCGCCAAGGGCGAGCGGAAACCCACGGAGAAGAAGTAAATCGAACCGCGGATAACGCGGATTATGCGGATGGGAACGTGACGCCAGCCGTCTTTGTCCTTTTATCCGCGGCATCCGCGTAATCCGCGGTTCTCGTTATAGTGGAACTCAATTCGGTTGTTACCGTGTCGAAGAATGTATTCGTTCTCAACGCGTGGCAAGCCGTTACAGGTCCGTTACACGGGGGCCACGCCGCACTTGCTATAATGGGCGCGTCCACGAATGCCTTCCCCTGTTTCGCCGAAAGGACTGACCCATGAGAAACCTGCTCGCAGCGGCCTGCCTCGGTGCGTTCGCGGCCTCGGCGCTCGCGGCCGAGCCGTCTCCCGGCGCCGACCAAGCGAAGATCACCGTCACCGGCGAGGCGCTGGTTTACGCCAAACCCGACAAGATCATCCTCAATCTCGGCATCGAGACGCGGGATACGAAGCTGCTGGCGGCGAGGCAAAAGAACATGGCGATCTGGAAGAAGGCGGCTGCCGTGCTGAAGGCGTGCGGCGTGCCTGCGAAGGAAGTCCAGACCGACTACCTGTCTGTCGAGCCGGTGTACAGGAACCAGCCGTACACGGATTTCGCCCGCGACGAGGCGCCGATCGGGTACGTGACTCGCAACCTGTTCGTGGTGACGCTATCCGATCCGGGACAGGTGGAGGCGCTGATCTCCGGGATGTTGGAGGCCGGCGTGAACCATGTCAACGGGGTCGAGTTCCAGACCACCCAATTCAAGCAGCACCGAGAGTCGGCCCGCGAGCTGGCGCTGAAAGCGGCGAAGGAAAAGGCGGAGAAGATGGCGGCCGTGCTGGGATGCACCCTCGGCAGGCCGATGGCGATCAACGAGGGCTATGGCGGCGGAGGGGGGGCCTGGTACTTCTCCAGTTGGTCCGGATGGGGTTTCGGGCGGTATGGAGGAGGGATGGCGCAGAATGTGATCCAGGACACGCGTGGATCAGGCGGCGAGGATCTCCAGTCGATGGCCCTGGGCAAGATATCCATCCGTGCTTCGGTTTCCGTCACGTTTGAGCTGAAGTGAGAGATCAGGGGACGGGGCCGTACACTGGCAGAGCCAATGCCACCATGCGTTGACGTAGAATATCGTATCACCGAGTCAGAACTTCGACCCGTCGCGCGGCGCCTAAGCGCCGCAGGTTCCAGTACAGCTTGCGGACGCTGTTGTTGGTGGTGTACGTCGGCGGTCCCTGTCTCGGCTGGGTCGGCATCGCGGCGAAAGGCTACGTGATGGACTTCTTCTGGCCACCGTCCACGGTTGAGGTAGCCCTCCGGTGGTTGAGGAAACATCAAAGCCGAGATGGAACGTGGAGTATCGATTTTCGAAAACGTGCGTCGTCAGGCAAAGAATCGCCGATGACCGCAAGCAAGGAAGCGTCGATGACCGCCTTCGCCGGAGGGCTACCGTTCCTGGCGACGAACGGCGCGAGACCGCCATTATTGGACAAGTCGCAAAGTCCCGTTATCGAGGAGAGGAGCGCCGCTGACGGCTGCCCTCCCCGACCAATTAACCACCCTAACGAAGGGGCCGCGGCGCAGACGCACCGCCGCTGCGAATCGGCCCATTCGGGGACCGGATTCTCTTCGGCCGAACACTAGCCCGACGCGCAAGCGAGGGAGCGACAACGAGTTACCCTCGTTTGCGCGTCGGGCTGGTGTGACGCACCGCACGCCGGAGATGCCACGCCCCTGAATTATCCGAGCTAATCGGTTCTACCCCGCGCTTCCCGGCTTATAATGAAGGCAGCAGCCAGTCGGAAGCGTTGCGCTCAAGCTCCGCTCGACCTCCTCGGGCCGGGGAAGCGATGGAGACCGTTATGGCGAGTGGAACATTCCCCCCCTTTATACCAGCCGCGGACGGCCAAGGACAGGCCGATCCCTACGAGACACTGATCGACCAGCGGCTCCAGAAGACGCGGCGGCAGGTGAAAGGGGTGGAGATCTCCGCGGCCCTGATCGGCATGATCGCCGCCACACTGGCCTACTTGCTCTTGGCCGCGGTGGCCGACCAGTGGTTGATCCCCGGCGGCCTGGGACTCTGGGGGCGATCGCTGTTGTTCCTCGTGCTGGCGGCCGGGCTGGGATACTATTTCCTCTGGCAGCGGCTGGTCCCGCTGGTGCTGCGCCGCATCAATCCGATCTTTGCCGCCCAGGTGATCGAGCAGAGCCGGCCATCGTTGAAGAACAGCCTGATCAATTTCCTCTTCCTCCGCCGCGACCGGGATGAGGCCGTCCGCGACGATCTCCAGCGGCGGGTCTATCTTGGCCTGGAACGGACCGCAGCAACAGGGGTGGCCCAGGTCGAAGTAGAGGCGGCCGTCGACCGCGTCCAGGTGATCCGCCTGGGCTACCTGCTGGCCGGCGTGCTGCTGGTGGCCTGCCTGTACCTGCTCTTCTCGCCCAAGAATCCCCTGGTCTCCTTCAGCCGCGTGATCCTGCCCTGGGCCGACATCCAGCCGCCCACCCGCGTGACGCTGAGCGAGGTCACCCCCGGCGACACGGTGGCCTACCAGGGCGACCAGTTGACCGTCTCGGCGGAGATCCACGGCCTGCGGGCGGACGAGCCGGTCACGCTCTACTACAGCACGGCCGATCACCAGAGCGTCGATCAGGCCGTCGCGATGACGCTCCCCGAAGGCAGCTACCGCCACCGCGGCAAGCTGCCGCCGGACGACCTCGAGCTCCAGCAGGACCTCTCCTATTATCTCGTGGCCGGCGACTGCAAGACGCGGTCCTACCACGTCAAGGTCGAGACCGCCTTGTCGATCGACGTGACCCGGGTCGACTACCGCTATCCGGCCTACACGGGCCTGGCGCCCAAGACCGTCCGCGGCCTGGGCGACCTGCGGGCGATCGAAGGCACCCGGGCAACGCTCCATGCCACGGCCAACCAGGAAATCCAGCGGGCCTCCGTCGAGCTGGGCAACGACCAACGTACCGCGCTGAAGATGAAGGCCCAAGGGAAATCGGCCGTCGTCGATCTCCGGCTCCTGCTGAGGCCGGACGACCCCACGCGGCCGCAGTACGACTCCTACCAGGTCCGCTGCACCGACGCCTTGAACCACGAGAACCCCCGGCCGATCCGCCACCCCATCGACGTCTTCCGCGACGCGCCGCCGACGATCACGCTGGTCGATCCGCCGGCCGATCAGCTCCAGCTCCCGGCCGGTTCCACGCTCCTGGTCCACGTGCTGGCCGAGGATCCCGATTTCGGACTTCGCCGCGTGGCCGTGCAGGTCCGCAAAGGCCAAGATGCTCCACGGACCGGCACGCTGTTGAACCTGGACTGGAAGCAGGAAAAGCCGCTCTTGGGACCGTTCAAGAAAAGCTGCCCCATCACGCCGGCGAAACTGGGCTTCAAACCGGGCGATAAGTTGACTTACTGGGCCGAGGCCGACGACTGCCGCGAGACGGAAGACTCCGCCGGCGTCCGCGCCTGGAAGCCGAACCACGTCGAGACCGAGCGGCGGACGATCCTGGTCGCCGCCGACTCCGGGCCGCAGCGCAAGCAGGGCGACCGCGGCAAGGGCCAACCCGCCGGAAATCCCCAACGCCAGGACGCCACCGGCCGCAGCGAGTCGTCGGACCGCAGCGACCAAGGCCAGCCCGACCCTTCCCAGAAGAACGCCGCAGGCAAGCCGCAGGAGAGCGAAACGGAGTCCGGCCAGCCGTCGGCGGAGCACCCCAGCGCCCCGCGGCGCGGCTAACCCGCAGCCCAAGGAGAACCCGGGGGAAGGGCAGAAACCCCAAGACAATTCCCCAAATCACGGCGACCAGCACGACTTGGCCCAGCCGCAAACGGCCGACAACGCCGGTAAACAGGACGAGTCACACGAGGACAAGGTCAACGGCGAGTCCGACCCCGCCGACGCGATGCAAAAGGTTAACCAAGCCCGGGAGGAGCAGGAGAAACAGCAGCCGAAGGATCAGCAACCTAGTCAACAGTCGCAGCCGGGTCAGCAATCGCAGCCGGGTCAGCAATCGCAGCCGGGTCAGCAATCGCAGCCGGGTCAGCAATCGCAGCCGGGTCAGCAGTCGCAGCCGGGTCAGCAGTAGCCGGGTCAGCAGTGCAGCAGTCACCGGGTCAGCAATCGCAGCCGGGTCAGCAGTGGCCGGGTCAACAATCGCAGCCGGGTCAGCAATCGCAGCCGGGTCAGCAATCGCAGCCGGGTCAGCAATCGCAGCCGGGTCAGCAGTCACAGCCGGGTCAGCAGTCACAACCGGGTCAGCAGTCACAACCGGGTCAGCAGTCACAACCGGGTCAGCAGTCACAACCGGGTCAGCAGTCACAACCGGGTCAGCAGTCACACCGGGTCAGCAGTCACAGCCGGGTCAGCAGGCAGCCGGGTCAGCAGTCACCGGGTCAACAATCGCAGCCGGGTCAGCAATCGCAGCCGGGTCAACAATCGCAGCCGGGTCAACAATCGCAGCCGGGTCAACAATCGCAGCCAGGTCAGCAATCGCAGCCGGGCCAGCAGTCAGCCGGGTCAACAATCGCAGCCGGGTCAGAAGTCGCAACCGGGTCAGAAGTCGCAACCGGGTCAACAATCGCAACCGGGTCAACAATCGCAGCCCGGTCAACAATCGCAGCCCGGTCAACAATCGCAGCCCGGTCAGCAATCGCAGCCGGGTCAGCAGTGCAGCGGTCAGCAGTCGCAGCCCGGTCAACAGTCGCAACCGGGTCAACAATCGCAACCGGGTCAACAATCACAGCCCGGTCAACAATCGCAGCCAGGTCAGCAATCGCAGCCGGGTCAGCAATCGCAGCCGGGCTCGCAGCCGTCGCCTTCGAACTCGACCCAAGGCCAAAGCCCCAAGACCCAAGACCCAAGTCAGACCACCGGCCAGCAGCCGTCGCCTTCCAAGTCGGCCTCCAGCGGCGGCACCAAGAACGGCTCGCAGGAGCTGGCGGACAACCAGCCGCCGACATCGCGGGATACGCCGCCGGGCGATAAGTCGGGCGTCGGCGAGGGCTCCGAGGCCCAAGACGCCGGCCCCAAGCAACAAATGCCGCAGGCCAAAACCAACGCTCCGGGGCAGGAGCCCAAGTCCCACGGCGGCGAAGCGTCGCAACAGGAGAACCAGCCCGGCCAGGGGAACTCGTCCGGCAAGGAAGCCGGCGGCACGTCGCCCCAGGAGGCCAACGCCGCCCACCAGAAGAAGCCCGGCTCGCCGGACGAGAACAGACGCAAGTCGGGTCAAGACGATGCAACGTCATCGCCGTCGGTCAGTCCCCATCAGTCCGACTCCCACGGCGACGAGAAGGGCGACCGCTCCGGCGGCGGCGGCAAAGGCGGCGGGCAGCAGGCGAACACGGCTGGCACCGACACGGCCGGCAGCCATGCGTCGGCGGAGCAGGGCGCCGGAAAGTCGGAGGACCAAGGACAAGGCGAGATCGGCCACAGGGGCGGCGACCAGGTCCGGTCGGACCATGCGACGGGCCACACGGCCTCGCACGGCGAAGGTCCCGGCTCGACTTCGCAGAATAAGCCCGGCGGCGAGAAGCCCGGCCAGCAGACGCTACAGCAGCAGCAACCGCCGCCGGCGAGCCAGCCCTCCACGTCGGGCGGCAAGGGTTCGTCGCAGCCTTCCGGCGCCGGCAACGAGCCCAACCCGAAGCCCGCCACGGCGGGGACGACGAGCTCGGGCAACCCGGTGGCCGGAGGCAGCGGCAGCGACGAGGCCCACCAGCCGGCTGCGCCGCAGCCCAGCGGCGCGCCGTCGGGCGACGCGGCCAACCTCGATTTCGCCCGCAAGCAGACCGACCTGGCGCTGGACTACCTCGCCCGGCAGCTTGCCAAGGAGAAGCCCGACCCGCGCCTGTTGGAGCGTTTGGGCTGGAGCCGGGGCGAGTTGGAGAAGTTCTACCAGCAATGGGCCCAGATGCGGCGCGAGGCCCGGCTCAGCCCGGAGGCCGGGAAGAAGTACAAGGAGGCCCTGCGGAGCCTGGGCTTGAAGCCGCATTCCACGGAGATTCGCGGCGGCGGCACCCCGATGGACAAGCAGCAGCACCTCCGCGGTTCCCGGCGCAGCGATCCTCCGCCCGGCTGGCGCGACCTGTTCGACGCCTACAGCGAAGGGATCGCAGGCAAGAAGTAGGTTATGCTTTAGCATAACAAGCAGGTTATGCTTTAGCATAACGTATCCTCAAGGTTCCCACCGCGTCCGGGCCGACACGGCCCGGCTCTTTCCTCTACCTACCGTGGAGCATCATGTCCGTCCAACCGCCGCGCTACCTCGCTCCCTTTCACCCCAAGCAGGTTCCCCACTTCTTCACCGACGTGCTGATCGTCGGCGGGGGCCTGGCCGGCCTGCGGGCGGCCCTGGCGGTCGACAGCCGGCTCTCGGCCCTGGTGACCACCAAGGACGGGCTGTGGCAATCCAACAGCGCAAGGCCCAGGGCGGCATCGCCAGCGTGCTGGACCCGCTGGACCGCTTCGAGGACCACGTGGCGGACACGCTCGAGGCCGGCGGGCCGCTCTGCGACCGCGAGGTGGTCGAGCGCGTGGTCCGCGAGGGTCCGCAGCGGATCCAGGAATTGATCGACTGGGGCACCCAGTTCGACAAGGCCGGCGACCGCCTGGTCCTGGGACGCGAGGGCGGACACGGCCGCGACCGCATCGCCCACGCCCTGGGCGACGCCACCGGCAAGGAGGTCATGCGGGCGGTGATCCAACGGGCTGGGCAGGCGGCGAACGTCGATATCTGGGAGAACACCTTCACCATCGACCTCTTGACCCAGGAAGGCCATTGCCGCGGCGCCTTGGTCTGGAACGGCCTGCACGGCAAGACGCTGATCTGGGCCAAGCAGACGATCCTGGCCAGCGGCGGCGTGGGCCAGATCTATCGCGAGACGACCAATCCCGAGGTGGCCACCGGCGACGGCATGGCGTTGGCCTTCCGCGCCGGCGCCGAGCTGCGCGACATGGAGTTCGTGCAGTTCCATCCCACGGTGCTCTACATCGCCGGCTCCAGCCGGCACCTGATCACCGAGGCCATGCGGGGCGAAGGGGCGCACCTGGTGGATCGCCACGGCCAGCGCTTCATGCCCGAGTTCGATCCCCGGGCGGAGCTGGCCCCGCGCGACGTGGTGAGCCGGTCGATCGTCAGCCAGATGGAGAAGACGCGGCACCCGAACGTCTATCTCGATCTGACCCATCTCAACCCGGAGCGGGTGCGGGCCCGCTTCCCCGGGATCGCGGCGATCTGCGAGAAGTTCAACCTGGACATCACCCGCGACCGCATCCCGGTCCGCCCCGGCGCCCATTACATGATGGGCGGGGTGACCGTCGACGCCCAGGGGCGCACCACCGTGCCCGGCCTCTGGGCGGCCGGCGAGGTCACCTCCAGCGGACTGCACGGCGCCAACCGGCTGGCCTCCAACAGCCTGCTGGAGGCCCTGGTTTACGGGGACTCGGCGGGCCAAGGCGCGTCGCGGGAGGCCGTGGGCATCGGCGACAGCTTCCACGCCCTGCCGCTGGAGAATCCCCGCAGCAAACCGCTGGACGAGCCCTTGGACGTGGGCGACATCCGCAACTCGCTCAAGAGCCTGATGTGGCGGAACATGGGAGTCCGCCGCGAGGCCGAGGGACTCCGCGAAGCCTTGGAGAACGTCGAGCACTGGTGCCGCTACGTGCTGGGCCTGCAATTCGCCGCGCCGTCCGCCTGGGAGCTGCAGAACATGCTCACCATCGCCCCGCTGATGATCCGCGCGGCGCTGGCCCGCGAAGAATCGCGGGGCTGCCACGCCCGCACCGACTTCCCCTCGCGCGACGATGCCCACGGCAACCACCACATCACCTTCCGGGCCTCGGGGTGAGGGGCAACGCCGTCAATCTGGATTATTCACCGCCGAATCGTAACCCGAAGCGTAAGCGAGGCCGCCTAAGCGACTTACCCTCGCTTACGCTTCGGGTTTCGATTCGCGCTCAGCGCCGTTTACATCGCGGGGCCATGAATAAATCCGGGTTAACCCGCATTTCCGACGTGACAGCGGGCCGGGGCAGCCGGCGCCTTGCCAAGCGGCAGGTCTTGAATTAGGATGGCGCGTGGTGTAGCACTGCCCGGCTCGGGCCCCAGGGCAGCCGGGAAAACGCGACGAGGGAAGTGCCAGTGTTGCGGTCAAGGCATGGTTCGGTACGGGGTGCGTGGTTGCTGCTGGCGGTGATCGTGGGGCTGGCGGCGGCCTGCGGCGGATTGGCCCGGGCCGGGACGCCGGCCGACCCCGCCGACGCGGCCGGGCGGGTGATCGAGCACGGCCTGCGGGCGACCGTGGGCCTCTCCTGCGAGGCCGACCAGTACGACACCTACATGGGAACCGGCGCGGTGCTCACCCCCGACGGCTATATCCTCACCTCAACCACGGTCGTCCCGCCGGGCGCCACGAAGATCAAGGCCATCTTCTACGGGGGCGTGGTCCGCGAGGCCAAGATCGTCGAGACCTGCGAGAACCTCGAGGCGACGCTGGTGAAGGTCGAGGCCTCGGGGCTGGACTGCCTGCCGCCGGCCGGCAAGCTCCCGGCTGTCGGCGAGCCGGTTTACGCCTTCGGCAACGCCCACCACGCGATGAGCATCAACGGCCGGGCACTGGTCAGCGCCGGGGTGGTCAGCGGGCTGTACCGCGTGGAGAACCAGGGCGGCGAGAGCGTCTATGCCGGCTCGGCCATCGAGACCTCGGCGGCCATCAACCCCGGCTCCGACGGGGGACCCATCGTCGATGCCCTGGGACAGCTCTGCGGGATCGTGAGCCTCAACGTCTCGCCGCTCCGCTGGCAAGGGCTGGCCGTGCCCATGCCCGAGATCCTGGCCGGGCTGCCGAAGCTCAAGTCGGGCGAGGTGAAACTCCGCGACGCGCCGCTGGTGGCCCAGGCCGGGCCGAGCCCTTTTCTTGCCCTGGCGCGGCGGGCCGCCGAGTTGTCCGCTTGCCTGGTCGGGCTGGTGGTCGAGCGGAAATTCCCGGCGGAGACGGTGCTTCGCGTCCCCTGGCCGCAGTACCGCGGCAAGATCGCCGATTGGGGCAAGAAGTCGCCGGCCGAGCAGTCCGGCATCCACAGCACCTTCCTGTCGGTCTCGCAGGTCTTCGAGGCCAACCAGATGCTCCGCCGCCCCGGCGGCGCGGTGACCGCCGTGGCCGTCTCCCCCGACGGTTACCTGTTGACCAGCGAGTTCAACGTCGAGGAGGACACGATCTTCAAGGACAAGCAGAGCGGCGCCCCGCGGAAGATCGAGCTCGGCGGCAACCTGGCCGAGGCGGTCCACAATGCCACGGAGAACCTGGTCGAGGACAAGAATCCCGTCGTGCGGATCTGGGCTGTCTTGCCGGACGGGAGCCGGCACGAGGCCAAGCTGCTGGCCAAGCACCAGCCGCTGGGCGTGGCCCTGCTGAAGATCGAGGCCAAGACGCCCAAGTTCCTCGATCCGCAGAAGTGGGCCGAGCCGCGACTCGGGATGCGCGTCGGCGTGTTGGGCTACCTGGGCGGGGCGACGCCGCCCTACACGCTCAATCCCGGCATCGTCAGCGCGGCGGAGCGGAACCACGGGACGCGGCTCCAGATCGACGCCGCGGTGAACTACGGCAACTCGGGCGGCCCGGTCATCTCCGCAAGCGGCCAGTGGCTGGGCATCGCCGGCGCCCCCATCAGCCCGCGGACCGTGATGGGCCGCCTGCTGTCGGCCACGGAGCTGCACGCCTGGCTGGCCGCACCCAACTCGGGACTCGCCCTGGCCGGCCGCGGCGACAAGATCGCCGCCGCGCTGGAGGGGCTGAAGTCGGGCAAGGGAGTCCAGCGGTCCTCCGGCGCGCTGCTGGGGGCCGCGGTCGATCCCCGCCGGGCCCTGGGCAGCGAGGTGATCGTCGGCGCCATCCTCCCCGGAACGCCCGCCGAGAAGGCCGGCCTTCGGCCCGGCGACTGCGTCCTTGCCGTCGACGACCGCCCGCTGGACTCCTGGAAACAGCTTTCCGATCTCGTGGCCCAGCACCAACCCGGCGACAAGATCACGCTGAAAGTCCAACGCAAGAACATCGAGCGTCACCTGGTTATCAAGGGACAGAAGGTCGAGAACCTCGCCGACCTGCAGAAACTCTTCGACGGACTCAAAGCGGACGAGAAGTTCGAGGGCACCATGGTCCAGTCGGACACCAAGGCGGTGGAAGTGATCCTCGCGGGAGAGAAGTGAAATGAAGGGCAGACGGCCACCCAGAGGGTACCTGCTCTGGCTGTTGCTGGTCTGGCTGGCGGCGGCCCGGCCGGCGGCGGCCGCGGAGCTCGACCTTCCCGCCCTGTGCGAGCGGGTCAAGCCGGCCTTCGTCTTCATCGGCGGCGGCAGCGGCGTGATCATCGCCCCCGACGGTCTCATGGTCAGCAACAATCACGTCGTCGCCCAGGGACAGCGGTTCGATGTCCGCACCGGCGCCGGCCGGCACTACCAGGCCGAGCTGGTGGGCCGCGACGTCCGCGGCGACCTGGCGCTGTTGCAGCTTTCCCTGGCCAAGGGCGAGACGGCGCCCTGCCTGAAAATCGGCGACTCCGAGGCCCTGCGGCTGGGCGACGACGCCCTGGCCGTCGGCAACCCGCTGGCCATGGGACTGGTCGACCAGGCCCCCACCTTCACCTTCGGGATCATCTCCGGGCGGAACCAGGTCAACGGCAACTACACCGACGCCCTGGTGACCGACGCCGCGTTGAACCCCGGCAACTCCGGCGGCCCGCTGATCAACGCCGCCGGCGAGCTGGTGGGGATCAACGGGCAGATCGCCTCGCGCTGGGGGCTCCGCTCCAACACGGGGCTGGGCTACGCCGTCAGCTCGCGGCAGATCAGCATTTGGGTCCCGCGGCTGAAGGAGGCCAAGGGAGGCGAGGTGGCCCACGGCCAACTGCCCGGCCTGCTGTTCGACGTGGAGCAGGCCGAGAAGTCGCAGCGCGTGGTGATCAAGGGGGTCGGCGAGGGCTCGCACGCCGCCGGCTGCGGTTTCCGCGCGGGCGACCGCATCGTCCGCTTCGAGGGCACCGCCATCCTGAGCCTCGTCCAACTGGCCGGCCTGACCGGAATCTATCCCGAGGGGCACGAGGTGCAAATCGACATCGAGCGCGACGGCCACGAGATGCCGCTGCACGTCAAGCTGGTCAAGCTCCGCAGCGGCTCGATCGGCGTCAAGCTGGCCCAGCCCGACAAGGACGAAGGTTACGTGCGGATCGGCGAGGTCCAGCGAGGCTCCCCCGCCGAGAAGGCGGGCCTGAAAGAAGGCGACGAGATTGTCTCGATCAAGGGGGTCGAGCTGAACATGTCGGCCAAGTTGCAGTACCTGATCCTCGATCGCTGGTTGAAGATGGGCGTTTTCGCCGACGATCTGATCGTGCTCCGCGTCCGCCGGCAAGAGCCCGGCGGCAAGCCGCCCGCCATGCACGAGATCCGCGTCGTGCCCAAGTAGAGAAGGTGAAATGGCCGCAATACGGCTCGGGGTCATCGCAGCGATGATCGTGACCGCCCTCAGCCTCTCGGCGCTGCCGGCGCGGGGACAGGAGCAGGTTCTGCTGCGGACCGTGGAGGAGATCCGGCAGGAGGCCACCCGCTCCAACCAGGGCGATGCCGGGCGGCCCTTGCCGCTGGCCGCCCATTGGAACAGCAGCGGGGCATACAACGAAGGATTCACGCCGGAGTACCAACTGCAACTGATCCGCCAGGGACACCATCTCCTGCCCTGGCTTGGTTGGCCGCCGACCGACCGCTCGATTGACGCGAACTTCCCTGCCGGCGACCCGCGCCGGCAGCAGTACATTGATGGTCAGATCAAGGCCTACGAGCCGGTCGTCAAGGAGCTAGCCCGTTTGCGGCTCCCGCTCTCCTTCCTGGCGACCCAGTGGGAAAGCGAGCTGACTTACGACAAGGCTTTCCTGGACCTGCCGGCGGACAAGAACCCCAACGTGGTCGGCGTTGACGGGAAAGTGCAGGCCCGGGTCTGTCCGTTCGGGCCGGTCGGGCCGTGGCGGGAGGTGGGACGGCGATGGACGGACAACGCCTTGATGAAACGCATCCAGGCCTGGTATCCCGACCCGCCCCTGGTGCTGATGATCTCCAACAACGAGCACGGCAAGCTGACCTGGAGCGAAGTGGAACAGTCGCCGCGCTACCTGGAGAAGTACGGCCGAGGCCGGCCGGACGACTTCAAGCGGAAAGTCGTCGGCGACGGCTGGATTGATCGCTATGGGGCCCTGCTGGAGGGCCTGCGCCGGACTGGCAAGTCAGCCCTGGAAGAAGAACGTGCGGTTCATCGGCTACGAGGCCTTTGCGCCGGTGCATTTCGGGCGTTGGTTGGGCTGGAAGGAGTATTCGCTCATTACGGCCGGCCGGCTCGATCCGTTCCCGCTGTGCTGGGACGGCGGCTCGCCGTCGTACTATCTGCACAATTGGATGGCCCTGACCGACTATACCCTCTGGAGCCCGCAGGTGGAGTCGATGAACTGGGTCTTCGCGCTCAAGGAGGTATACCGGGTCCGGCCCGAGTTCTGGTTCGAGCTGTCGACCTGGGACGGCGATCAGCCGGGGCAAAGCAACGACAAGCGGAGGTTCTACGCGCGGCAGGGACAGCCGTTCACGCCCGAGCGCTACGAGGGGTTCGTGCAGTTCGGCCTCTGGCTGACCCGGGCCCGCGCGGTCCGCGAATTCCGCGGTTGGCTGGAGACCGTCGAGTACGCGGGCCCTTATTTCGAGTCGATCGTGAGGACCGTGGACCGCATCTACGACAACCAGGTCTTGCAGAAGTTCTGGCGTAAGGGAACCCTGGTCGCCAACCATGGCCGCAAGCATCCGTACCAGTTCGATATCCCGCCGGAGTACAAGGACGTGGACCGCTGGTTCTTGCTGGAGACCAGCCTGACTCCCAAGGAATTGCGGTCCGAAGAGTTCGACAACGCCCGGCCGCCCGCGATGCAGACCGAGATTCCCGTGTTTGCCCTGGCCCTGGTCCTCGGCGGCGCCGAACCGCCAATGGCTGGTGCTGGCCAATGCTCCGCGCCGGGCCCGCCTGGGCGTGCGGATCACCGTTCCCGAGTACGGAGCCATTACGGTCGACGTGCCGCAGTCGGGCTCGTTCTACCAGGTGAGCGAGAACGGCCATCAGGTCCGCACGGTGGTCCGAGGCGGCCCGGCTTCCTTCCGGCTGGAGGCTGCCCGCTTCCTCGACGTGGGAGCCGAGGCTTCCTTCGAGGTTACGGAGAAGTACACTCCTGCCGGCGCGATCGGCCCGGCCCAATGGGAGTTCGGCGACGGCGCACGGGGCACGGGTGACCGGGTCACGCACCGCTACGCGAAGGCGGGGCAGTACCTGCTGAGCGTGACGGGCTCCGAGGGCGGAACCGAAGTGGTGCGACAGCAAGTGCCGATCTTCGTGGGCCTGAAGCCCGACGAGAACCTCGTCTGCCGGCTGCTGATGAAAGGCGCCCTGGCAAAAGGCATGAAGAGCTGGCACTGGCGGTCGACCTGGGACAAGATCGAGTATCATTTCATCCCCGACGCCTCCGGGGCGGGCAATATCGGCTTCCTGGTCGGCGGCACGTGGGTCAACGATCCCCAACGCGGCACCGTGCTGGAACTGGACGGAAAGCACGACCGCGTCGAAATCGCCGCAAACCCGGACATCAACTCGGCCGCCGCGTGCCGCAACCGGACCATCGCACTCTGGTTCCGGGCCGGCGGTACGGAGAAGCTCGCAGCGCCCTCAGGGAAGGACCAACCGAAGAGCCGGCCACAGGTGCTCTACGAGGAAGGCGGCCCGGGATCGGGCATCAACCTGTACCTGGACGGCGACGTGCTGTACGCCGGTGTTTGGAACGGGCGCAAGGGCATTTGGCTGCCGGGCAGGAGCGTCGATCGCGACCGCTGGCACCACGCGGCGCTCGTCCTGCGCGCCGCAAAGGCGGAGGATACGGAACTCACGGTGGAGTCCTATCTGGACGGCCGGAAGATCGGGGAAGGCAAGGCGCCGGTGCTGGGTGCGCATAGCGGCGACATCAACCTTGGGCGTTGCGGCAACACCTTGTTCCATGACGGCCGCGCGGTAGAGGAGCCCGGCCATTACTTCGCGGGCCGCATTGATGACTTCCGCATCATCAACCGCTCGCTGGCTCCGGAGGAAATCCGCACGCTGGCCAAGGGCGGATGAGTGTAGTTGGTGGGCCGGCGCTCGCGGCGCGAGCTTGTCCCACCCTACCATCGTCAACGAATCGGGGAGATTATCTCTGCGCCAATCCTGACTACGAGGAGCACGCTATGAAATTCCTGCACCTTGTTGCACTGGCCGCCGTTCTGCTGGTCCTTTCGTCCGGGACTGCGATCGGCCAGGTAAAGCACCCCAATTTGTTGTTCAACCGGCAGGATCTGGCCGAGATGAAGGCCAAGATCGACAAGTATCCTTGGGCCCGCCAGACCTTCGAGCGCATCAAGGCCGACGCCGTGCTCGATGCCGACGGCGGCAACCAGTGGAGGATCCCCACCCGCGTGGCCCCCGCCATGATGTACGCGCTGACCGGCGACCAGAAGTATGCCAAGGTGGCCCGGGAACACGTCGTGGACCACTTGAAGGAATTGCAGGACAAGAACATCGGTTGGCAGTGGAACCGCGGGGTGGGGGAAGCCATCATGTACGACCTTGTTTACGACACGTTCAGTGAAAAAGAGCGCCGGGACATCGAAGACGCCTTCCGCAACATCGGCCGGCTGGAGATCGACCTGGCCGAGTCCGGCTATCAAACCTGGAACATGAAATGGGTCGAGCACTGGAACGTGGCGATGATGGGATACGTCACGGGCGATCGGCGCCTTATCGACTACGGCTTGAACGATCCCGGCGGCGGCCTGACTTCGGGCAAGGTCTACTGCCGGTACGATCCCAAGAAATATGGAGGCTTCCATCAAATCATCGAGCGCAATATCACGGACGGCACTTGGCACGAGCCGCCGGAATACCTCTTCAACGCGATCGCTTTCCCTTTTTTCACCATCGTGCTGGCGGCCAAGCACTACGACGGCACGGACCTCTACCATTGGCGGGCGCCCAACGGCAACTCGCTCTCGGAACTGTTTCCGCGGTGGGTGGACCTGACGTTTCCGGCCGAGGAGACCGGCGTGCCGGGCGGAACGTTCCGCGTCGCCAACTACGGCGACGGCGGCACCACGGCCTGGCGCGATCTGTACCTGATCAATTCGCCCTGGCAGTTGGCCCCCTGGAAATCTTCGGCGGGACCCATCCAGCCGGACGAGGTGTGGTCGGCCCAAGGCATGTTGGAGATCGCGGACCATCTCGACCCACGGCCGGCCTACGCCTGGTTCCTCTCGCAGCCGGCGCGGCGTGACGGCTTTTTCTGCAACACGGGCGGAGGGTATTTGGACCTCAGCCGGCCCGCCTTGGGCTTCGGGCGGCCCTTGGACGACGCGCAGGCCACGCCTCCGCCGGCGCCCAGCTCGCTGTTGCCCAAGGCCGGGCTGGCCATGCTCCGCGCCGACGAATCGCCCGCCTACTGGCACGGCAAGGGCCTGGCCTGCTTCTTCATCATGGGCGAGAACGAATTCCGCAGCCACCGCCATTGCGACGACTACCAGATCGTCCTGCACGGGCAGGGACGGCTGCTCTATCCGGACATCAATACCTGGAACTACGAGGACGACAAGGCCCTGGGCTGGACCCACCGCTCGATCGCCCACAATACGCTGGCCGTCGACGGGGCCAGCAACGTGCCGGCGCCGTATACCCAGCGGCACGATTTCAGCCCCGAGCTGAAGTTCGTCGCCGCCCAAGGCCAGCCCTTCGAGAAGCGAGACGGCATCGCCGCCGCTGCGGTGGGGCCGCAGGTCTGGCCGAAGAAGGTGGTCCTGAGCCGCGCGCTCTTCCTGACCAAGGAGTATCTGGCGGACTTCTTTTGGGCCGTTTCGCCGACCGAGCACGTGTACGATTGGGCCCTGCACGGTTCCGGCCGCTTGCAGTACGACCGGCAGAAGTTCCAATCCAGCCAGGACCTGGCGCCGTACCGGTGGATCAAGGACGTCTCCAAGCAGACGACGGACGGGCCCTGGTCGGTCCAATGGGTGCAGCAGGGCGCAGGCGTGGTGAAAGGGATGCCCACCTCGCGGCACACCGACGCCTGGTTCACCACGCAAGCCGGCGTGAAGATGTGGATGCTGGGGGCGCCGGGCACGTCGGCCTACGTGGGCGAGGGCCCCTTGCTGGTCAGCGACATGGAGCACGGCATGTCCGAGCGGCCGCAGGATCCGGAGGGCCGCCTGCCGATGGTGGTCGCGCGCCGACAGGCCAAAAGCGCCCTCTACGCCGCGCTCGACGAGCCGGTCTTGTTCCGCGACAAGGGAAAGCCGGTCGATCAGCCCCGCATCCGCGGCTTCGAGCCGCTAGCGCAGACGGCGGATGCGATTGCGGTGAAGATCCTCGGGCCGGACTATGTCGATTACGCGATGGCCAGTTTCAGCAACCCCGCGGACGAGAAGCGGGAGGTCACGCTGGCCAACCCTTCCAGCGGCGAGACCTTCGTCTTCCGCAGCTTCGCCTACGTGCGTTGCCGGAGCAAGGCTGTCGTGGGGCGAGGGGACCTTGTAGCATTCGTCATCAACGACGCGGGCGCGGGGCCGTCGGCGACACTGAGCCTGAACGGCCAGCCGGCTTCTCTCACGGCCGCCGAGGGGCGCTGCGCTACGGCAAGTGAGTTACGGGGCTGAAACCACCGTCAAAGGCTGTTAGCATGAAGATCACCGATTCCATGACACGGCGGCGTTTCCTCGAGGTGGCCGGTACGACGGCCGCCGCACTGAACGCCAGCCGGCTCCTGTCCGGCGACGAGTCCGCCGGCTCGGTGCAGAGACCTCGATGCCGCCCGTGGCCGTTTTCGGCAAGATCTTCCAGGAGCTGAAGCTCGATTTCCAGCAGTCGGCCCAGGTCACCGCCGATGCGGGCTTGGACGGCGTCGACTGTGCCGTGCGGCCCAAGGGCGAGATTCTTCCCGAGCAGTCGGCCGAGCAGTTGCCGCGCTACGCCGACGCGCTGGCCAGGCACAAGCTCCGCCTGCTGTTGATGGCCACCGAGATCCGCGGCGTCGATTCGCCGCACGCGCGCGAGATCCTCAGCGCGGGCAAGAAACTGGGCGTTGGGGACTATCGGCTGGGCTATTGGCTGCACCAGCCCGAGGTGCCGGCGGAAAAACTCCGTGCCGAGATCCGCTCGCGGCTGAAGGAACTAGCGGCCATGAACGGCGAGCTGGGCGTATGCGGCCTGGTGCAGAACCACTCTTCCTGGAGCGGCAAGGGCAGGGGCCCGGCCGGCGGCGACCTGGACGAGCTCTACGACCTGGTGAAGGATTTCGACCCGCGGCGGATCGCCGTCGCGTTCGACCTGGGGCACGCCATCATTGTGCATGGAGACGCCTGGCGTCCTCGCTTCGAGAAACTCAAGCCGCACGTCCGCGTGGTGTACGTGAAGGACGTGCAGCGGCCTGCTCGATTTGTGCCGTTCGGCCAGGGAGAGTTCGGCCGGAGCGGTTTCTTCCCGATGCTGGCCAGGATGAACTACCGTGCGCCGCTATCGATGCACATCGAATACCCGTCGGCGCCCCCGGGGAAAAAGACGCGATCGGCGTTGGCGGCGGTCCTGAAGGAGAATCGCCGCGTGCTGGGGCAATGGTGGAAGGGCGCGTAGGCGCGAGTCCAGGCGTCACTTTACAATAAGTTGATCCTATTTGTAGGACGGATTGCCTAATCCGTCCCTGGTGGGCGGGACGGATTAGGCAATCCGTCCTACGGGAAATTGTCCACGGGTTGGGCGGGGACTGGTCCATTTTTCGGCCAAAAGGCGTATTTGGCCGCGGGACGTAAGGCCGAAAACATGGACCTGTCCCCTTGGCACTGCCGAAGGGGACAGTCCCCGTGAACGGTTACCTGCTGAGCTTGACCCAACGGAGATTGACGGCCTTCCAACTCCCGGCGTCGCGGGGGCGAACGGAGAGAGTCTTCGGGCCGGACCGCTTGACCTCGATGACGCCGATCTCGAAGGACGTGAACTTGTCCCAGGCCGCGGTGGCCGGCACGCGGCCTTCGAGCTTCTGACCGGCAACCTCCAGCCGCAGCGCGGAATCGCCGTTCATCGCGGCGCAACTGGCCGTGACCTTAAACTTGCCCGGCTGCGGGAAGGTCACGTTCCAGGAAGCCCAGTCGTCGGCCCTGTCCCAGAAGCCGATGTTCGGTTGGCCGCCCTGGTTCTCGGTCTTCAGATCGCCGTGCAAGTCGGCCTGCTCCGCGTCCAGCGTGAAGTTCCCGCCGGCGTCGGGCAGGACGGCCTGGGCGGGCGGCAGGGCCAGCTCGGGCTTGAAGCCGCGGAGGTCCTCGCCGGTGATCTTCAAGACCACGGCGTAATTGCACGGTTTGGCCGCCGGGAGCTGAATTTCGAGCCCATCGGCGTTGTGCGTAAAGGAAAGTCGGCCCGCATGGCCCAAGAGCTCCACGCCCGTCACCTTGCCGGTCACGCCGGGGAAGCGGGCCAGCGAGCGGATCACGAGCTTGCTCTCGGCGGGCCAGCCCAGCGGCATGGCATAGAGCGTCTTGTCGCCCTTGGTGGTGAAGCGGATGTCCTTGGCCGTATAGGCGAAGTCTTCCGTGAAGTTGCCGCCCTTGGCCTTCACCGGGCCTTCCCCGTGGACCAGCCAGGGCCGGGTTCCGTAGATCGCCTCGCCGTTGACGGCGATCCAGGCCGCCATCTCGTCCAGCACTTTCAGGGCCTCCGGATCGAGGCTGCCGTCGGGACGCTGCACGACGTTCATCAGCAGGTTGCCGTTCTTGCTGACGATGTCGACCAGCGAGAGGATCACCCAGTCGGCGCCGCGGTACTTCCAGTGCTTGTTGTAGAACCAGTCGCCGATGGACGTGTCGCACTGCCAGGGCTCGGGGCGGATGCCGGGCATCACGCCGCGCTCCAGGTCCTGCACCCACATGCCCTTGGATTCCTGCTTGCAGGTGTACACGACCTGTGGCACTCGGCCGTGCTCTCGGGCGTCGACGTTGTAGAGGTGGGCGATCATGCTGCGGCCCACCTCGTTGCCGAAGGGCACGCCGCCGTCGGTATAGAGCAGATCGAGGTGGTAGTGGTCGATGAGGTCCGTCACGCGGCTGTACCACTCCCTTTGCCAGCGGGGGTTGTTGCTGTACCATCCCGTGTCGCCGGGCTGGGCCGGGAAGTGATAGAGCTCCTCGAACTGGGGATCGGCGCCGTCGTAGGGGACGCCGGCCAGCGGTCCGGTCTTGTCCGAGCCGTGGGCGACCTGGAACCAGCAGAAGCTGGCGCCCATGTGCTCCGAGACGCCGAAACGCAGGCCGAGTTTCTTGGCCGCCCGCTGCCACTGGCCGACGACGTTGCGCTTGGGTCCCATCTTCACCGCGTTCCAGGCGTGGTAGGTGGAGTTCCAAAGGTCGAAGTTGTCGTGGTGGCAGCCCATGCTGACGAAGTACTTGGCCCCGGCCTTCTTATAGAGGGCCATCAGCCGATCGGGGTCCCACTTCTCGGCCTTCCAGAGCGGGATGATGTCCTTGTAGCCGAGCTTCGTGGGGTGCCCGTAGTTCTGTAGATGATGCCGGTACTGATCGCTGCCCTGGATGTACATGTTGCGGGCGTACCAGTCGCCGGACATGGGCACCGACTGCGGCCCCCAATGGGCCCAGATGCCGAGCTTGGCGTCGCGGAACCAGTCGGGGCACTGGTAGTGCTGGAGCGACTCGAAGTCGGGCTTGAACGGCCCGGGGGCAATGATCAGCTTGGCATCGCCCTTGGCGCCGGCGGACTTCGGACCGCCTTGCGGATCGGCGGCCAACGCGGTCGCCGCCAGCAGTGCGCAGAACAGAATCAGGGTCAACGTGGCTCTCATCGGCTTCTCCTTGGTGCTCGGTCGTTCGTGGTGTCGTTGCCGTAGGGTGGGACAAGCTCGCGCAAGCGAGCGCCGGCCCACCAACTCCACGCCCGGTGGGCCGGCGGCCGCTATGGCGGCCTTGTCCCACCCTACTCAGCCGGGCGGACAATCTCCGATTGTACGCCGGACGCGTGCCGGACGCCACCGGCCCCCGTCGTAATTGAAGCCCTGGTCCTCGGGCTCTATACTGGGAGAAGCGAGGAGTGTCGCCTATGCAGGATCGCTTCGATCCCTATCAACAATGGCTGGGGATACCAGTGGCGGAACAACCTCCCCACCATTACCGGCTGCTGGGATTACCGCCGTTTACCGACGATCGGGCGGCGATCTCCCGGGCGGTCCAGTCGCGGATTGCGCAGGTTCGCCTGGCCGACGCGGGCCGGCAGCCGGAGCTGGTCCAGCGCCTGGTGGCGGAATTGACCTTGGCCCGGCAAACGCTGCTCGATCCCCCGAGGAAGCTGACCTACGACGCGATCTTGCGCGGTGCGCGGGTCTCACGGGCCGCTGCCCAGCCGGCGCCGAGCGGAACGCGGGTGGACCAGCCGCCCGTAACGCTGGTCACGGCCGGCGTGGCCGCGGGGGCTAACGGCGCTGCGCCGGTCAGCGCCGGCGGCCACGCCGGCTGTGTGGCGCCGGGCGGAACCCGGGCGGACCAGCCGCCCGCGGCGCCCGGCGGCACTCAGGCGCCACCTCCTGTTGCTCAGCCAGTTCCAAGCGGAACCCGGGTGGGCGCGCCACGTGTGGCACCCGGCACGGTCCTCTTTATCGGGATCGCGGGGGTGGGCGCGGCTGCCATCGTTTTGGGTCTGATCCTCTCTTTGGGATCGACGCCGCGGGGCGCCGAGCAGAGCCCGTTGATTACCCGTCCAAAAACATCTCGTGGTGCGGCCGTCCCGCCTGCCCAAGCAGCCGGGACGGCTGCACCACAAGAACGCCGCGTGCCACAGGTGGCTGGTCCACCCGTGTTTCCTGCAGCACGGGCCGGCAAGCAGCCAGTGGCACCCGCGCCAAAGGTGGCCGATAACAGGGTCCAGGGTGAAGCGGCGGCGCCGCCGTCCGCGGAGGTCGCCGCCTTGCTGACGGCCGCCCGCCGGGCGATGTTCGATCGCGATCTTAAGACAGCAGGCCAGGATGTCGACCGCGCGCTGCGCACGGCACGCCTCGGCGGCGACCGGGCGGAAGCCGAGCGGGTCTCGAGGTTGTTGCACTCCTTGGAGATCTTCTGGCAGGCCGCCCGGGACGGATGCCGGCAGTTCCAGATCGCCGAGGAGTTGGAAATCGCTGATACGCGGGTGATTGTCGTCGGCGTAGATGCGACCGGGATTACGATCCGCACCGCCGGGCGAAACCTGGATTACGCCTTCCAGGAGTTGCCCCGGCCCTTGGCCGTTTTGGCGGCCGAGCGGAGCCTGAGCCAAGACCCGCAGGCCATGCACCTGCACGTCGGCTCTTTCCTGGCGGTGGATCGCCGCGGGGACCGCCAAGAGGCGCGGCGGCGATGGGAGAAGGCCGGGCCCGACGGGCAGTCGCTGATGCCAGAGATCGCCCTGGCTCCGCCGGTAGAGACCGTCAAGCCGGGCGTAAGTGTTCACGAGTAGACGTTGGGCGGGCTTTAGCCCGACTCATGTGGCCGTGCCGAGAACACAGGGGTGCGAGGAACGACGGGAAGGTCGTGGCGACGGGCAAGAATGCCCATCCTACGGCCGTTGTAGGTTGGGCATTCCTGCCCGACCGTGGCTCGTGGGGTTTACAGCTTCTAAAGCCCACCTTACGTTGTTTAGGGAACGCCCTTCGTGGCGTTCCGTAGCTTGCGGAAGAGGGTTAGTCCGAGCAGGAGGACCAGTCATGCGTGTCGCAATTGCCGCTTGTTTCGCCGCCATGGCAGGCACTTTGGGCCTCGCGCAAACCCGGGCAGATCCGCCGCCGCAGAAGGCCGCGTCGCCGGCGCAGGAGCCCGCGATCGCCAAGACGGTTCTGGGGACAGGTCAGGCCGGGGAAAACTTGCTCCGCACGGGCGCTTGGAAGCCCTACGAAAAGGGCTTCCAGCGTCAGGGAGCATGGTTCCTTTGCGACAACGGCGCTAGCGCCGCGGCGCGGCGGGGCGCGGCCCAGAGCGTGGAGTTGAATCAGATCCGTCCGGAGCCGATCGTCGCCACGTGCGAGAGCAAGGCGGAAGGCGTCAGCGGCACGGCCGATAGCGACTATTCGATCTACCTCGACCTGGTCTACGCCGACGGCACGCCCCTGTGGGGCCAGGTGGCGAGCTTCTCTGCCGGCACCCACGATTGGCAACGCCGCCAGGTGGTGGTGCTGCCGGAGAAGCCGGTCAAGCGGATAAGCTTCAACCTGCTCTTGCGGGGACACGGTGGCAAGGCATGGTTCCGCGATGCCCAGTTGCAGGTGATCCATCCGCCAGCCGGGGCTTGCCTGTTCGACGGTCTTCCGGTCGTGCCTCGCGGGCCCGCCCGGGAAGGATTTCAGCTCCGCGACGTGGCCGCCGCATCGGACTTCGTGCGGGTGGACCGGCAGGCGTTCGGAGTGACCATCGACGTGAAGAGCGCCGGATCGAGCTGGCGGGGGGCCTCTTCTCCAGCTTCGATGTGACGCTGACGGAGACTACCGGCAAGGACCGGGCGGTAACGCTCGTGTATGCCCTGCCCGTCGAGGGCCCGCGGCTGCGATGGCTGGATGATCCGCGGCGGAGTACGGCCGTCGAGCCGGGCCGCGAGTATGTCAACGCCACCCAGTTCCACGTGGGCGTCAACGGCCGGCAGTCGCGGTATCCGTTGGCCGCCGTGGCCGACGATCGGAAGGGGACGGCCATCGCCGTCGATCCTCATCGGGCCGCATTCCACCGCCTGGCCTACAACTCCGGCACGGGCGAGTTGTACCTGGCCTACGACCTGGGATTGACGGCGGAAAAACCCAGCGCCGCGTTGCGATTCTACACGTTCCGCTTCGATCCCGCGTGGGGCTTCCGCGGGGCGCTGGCCCGGTATTATGAGATCTGCCCGGACGCCTTTCGCCGCCGCGTCCGCGACCAGGGCCTGTGGATGCCCTTTGCCAAGATCAGCGAGGTGCAGGGCTGGCAGGACTTCGGCTTCCGCTTCAAGGAGGGCGACAACGAAGCGCAATGGGACCGCGCGACGGCATGCTCACCTTCCGCTATACGGAGCCGATGACCTGGTGGATGCCGATGCCCAAGACGCAGCCGCGGACGCTGGAGGCGGCCCTGGCCGAGGCGCGGCGACTGGCCGCTTCCGGGAGTCGCGAAGCCCGGGCCCTCTTCAGCAGCGGCTACCACGACGCGGAAGGCCGCCTGGTCGCCCGCTTGTTGGACACGCCCTGGTGCCACGGGGCTGTCTGGAGCATGAACTCGTCGCCTGGCATCCCGGGCGAAGTGACCGACTTCAAGAACAAGTGGAACCCGGCGATCCGCAGCAAGCTCTACGGCCCGCAGAGCAACAGCGGACTGGCCGGCGAGTACGTCGACTCCAGCGAGGGCTACGTGACCGACGAGCTCGATTTTTGCCGCGGGCACTTCGCCGCCGCCGCCGCTCCGCTGGTCTTCTCGCCCGACGACCATCGCCCGGCGGTCTTCCGCGGGCTGATTGCCTGGGAGTATGTCGATCGGATCGCCGGCGACGCCCACCGCGACGGCAAATTGGCGATGGCCAACGGCGCTCCCACGCGCTTATGGTGGCTGGCGCCCTCGTTGGACGTCCTGGGAACGGAGACCGACTGGAACCCGGGCGGCACCTGGCGGCCGATGTCCGATGCCGAGCTGCTCTACCGCCGGGCGATGTGCAAAGGCAAGCCTTTCTGCTTCCTGATGAACACCCGCTTCGAGAACTTCCCCCAGGAGCTGGTGGAAAAGTACATGAAACGCTGCCTGGCTTACGGCATGTTCCCCGGGTTCTTCAGCGCCGATGCCTCGGGGGGACACTACTTCACGCGGCCGCAACTCTATAACCGCGATCGGCCGCTGTTCCGACGGTACGTGCCGCTTTGCAAGCGGGTGGCGGAGGCAGGATGGGAGCCGATCACGCAGGCCCGCTCCAGTGACGAGCACGTCTATGTCGAGCGATTCGGGGCGGCGGATCGCGGCAGCCGCTACTTGACCGTCTTCAACGACAGTCCCCAGCGGCGAACGGTCACGATCACTCGGGAAGACGGCGGGGGATCGCAGTACCGAGAGCTTCTCAGCGGGCGAACCGTGACATGGCACGACGGCCGGACAACGCTCTCGCTGGCGGCCGACGACGTAGCGGTAATCGAGACTCGCCCTACCGAGGCGGCGGGCTCGGAGCATCGGTGACGGGTTGAGTACGACGCGCCCGGAGCCGACTCACGCGGCGGCGCGGTGCATCGCCAGAAGATCGGATACGCGGTCGATCAGTACGCAGGGTTTGAACGGCCGGCAGAAGACCTCCACGGAAGTGATCTGTTGGAGCCTCTGCTCCTCATCGCGTCCACCGTCGGTCAGAAGGATGATCGGCAGCTCCGCAACGTGAGCCGCCTGGCGAACCCTCCGGCAGAGATTGAGCCCCGACCCGTCGGGCATCTGCGCCTCGGCGATCAGCAGATCAAACTCCCGCCGCTGGAGGAGTCCCCAGGCTTCGACCTCGTTGCGGGCCAAGAGGGCCTTGAAGCCGGCACGCTCGAGATGGAAGCGGATCACCACTCCCGAAGCGTCGTCTTCCACGATGAGGACTCGTCCTTGCTCGCCTACCATGTGATCTCGCCTGTGCTCGTCCGTACTCGTCACGCTCCGCGTGACGGAACCGCATCACGCGGAGCGTGATGAGTACGTTCTGCCGAGAGATTCATCGGAGCTTGCTTCCGCACAACTCGTGGGTTTTCCCGCCCTGCGGTGATCCCGGGAAAACCGCTAGAACCCTTCCCCCTCGGAGCAAGTTGCCCATGCGGCAAGGTCGAAGGCCGTCGACCGGCCAGGACGAAAAGGTGAGCGGGTATCCCGACCGGAAGCTGGTTCCCAGCAAGCCGACCCGCGTGAAACCGGTGGGACGATGAAAAGGTAAGCGTTCACGGGGACTGTCCCGATTTTCGCGGCGCGAAGGGCGCTGCGGCGACAAGCCAGCCTGATCGCCGCGAAAATGGGACTGTCCCCTTCGGCAGTGCCAAGGGGACAGGTCCATGTTTTCGGCCTTACGTCCCGCGGCCAAGTGCGCTTTTTGGCCGAAAAATAGACCAGTCCCCGCCCGACCCGTGAACGGTTACGTAAAAAGGTCGCCGGAAGGGAGCCACGCCCTTGGAGAGGACGGACCAGCCCTTCCGACGACCCACTCGCGGAGACGGTGCCCGTACTCGTCACGCTCCGCGTGACGTGCCACCTCTCGCGGAGCGAGAGGAGTACCTACATGTACATTCCGCCGTTGACGGCCAGCACCTGGCCGGTGATATAGCTGGCCCGGGGCGTGGCGAGGAAGACGATGGCGGCGGCCACTTCCTCCGGCTTGCCGAGCCGGTTCATGGGGGTCAGGTTCTTCACGCCCTGCAGGGCCTCCGGGGTCATGCCGGAAGTCATGTCGGTCTCGATGAAGCCGGGGGCCACGGCGTTGACGGTCACGCCCTTGCGGGCCAGCTCGCGGGCCAGGGTCATGGTGAAGGCGATCAGACCGCCCTTGGTGACGGCGTAGTTGGCCTGGCCGAAGTTGCCCGTCTGGCCCACGATCGAGGCCAGGTTGACGATCCGCCCCCAGCCCTTCTCGACCATCGGGCCAAGGACCAGCCGGGTGATGAGGAACGGGCCGGTGAGGTTCACGCCCAGCACTTCGTCCCACATCGACTTGGTCATCTTCAGGAACGACTTGTCCCGCGTGATGCCCGCGTTGTTGACCAGGATGTCGACGTGGCCGAACTCCTTGACGATCGCCTCGACCATCGGCACCGCCTCTTCCTCGCGGGAGATGTCGGCGGCAAACTCATGGCAATGGATGCCGTACTTCCGCGCCGCGGCGCAGACCTCCTTGGCGGCTTCGGCCGAGCGCTGGTAGTTGACCGCCACGTGGGCGCCGGCCTCGGCCAGCGCCAGGGCGGTCGCCCGACCAATGCCGCGGGAGCCCCCCGTCACCAGCGCCACCTTATCCTTGAGGACCCGAGAAGCCACCGGCTGCGTTTCGGGTTCGACGGAAACTGCCGGGTCTTGTGTAACAGACATGGAACTACCTCCGCGAGTTACGAGTCAGCAGGAACCAGAACGTCCAGGACCATCAATATCCCACTTGCCGAAGCCGCCGTGCATCGGCAGTTTCTTGGGAGTCGTCTCAGGGATTCGCTGAGAGTACGCATGCGGCTTCCCGCACGTTTTGCGTTGGCACAACAAAGCGTCTCGCAGGGCAGCGTGCTAAGCTTGTGCGTTCGGTTGTAGGACGGATTGCTAATCCGTCCGCTGTTTGAGGGACGGATTAGCAATCCGTCCTACAGTAATTACTCAAGCCGCTTCTTTTGCGTTCGCTTACTTGGCGCTAGCGCGGCCTTGGCCTCAAAGCGTGCAAAGAATTGGCGGCGCGAGAAGCCGTGGCGGGTGCCTGCCCCGCTCGGGGGCAACCGAGAATGATCCTGCGGTAACTGTTTGGCGGAAAGGAGGATCGGACCCCAGCACGCTTGCCGGGCTGGTGAACGAGTCTTTCTAGCGAGAAGTTCCTGCCGGACAAGCCGGCCGGGGTCTACGGAGTACTTTCAGACACGGCCCCCTTCGCTCACAAGACTTGTTCACGTGCCAGGCAAGCTGGCAGGGGTCCATTACTTGATTCCGCTAAGCAGTCACGTCCGGCGATCTATCGCGGGGTGGCGAGCGATTTTCGGAGTGCGGCGACTTGTCGCCGCTTTTGGCGAGTATTCACCATTAAGAAGTTGCACGGCGGTTCACGTGACATCTGCTTCCCGATCCCTTCGGCGCCTCAAAGAAAGCGGCGACAAGCCGCCGCACTCCAAGGCTTCGCCTGGTCTTGGAACTCGCTGGTGCTGGAACGGGCGGCGGCGTGGTCTAGGGACGGTCCCGTCACGGACGAATATCTGGCAGTTCGGCAACGCCTGCTGGAGTCTCTCCACGCGCTCGTCCGTGACCTTCGTGCCGAAGAGGCCCAACGACCTGAGTTGCGTCAGTCCTTCCAGATGCGCCAACCCCGAATCGGTGACCTGCGTTTCATCGAGCCGCAACGTCCTGAGTTGCGTCAGTCCTTTGAGATGCTCCAAGCCGGCATCGCTGACGTGCGCGCGACGGAATACCAACATTCGCAGTTGCGTCAGTGGTGCTAGTACTACAGCGCCAAGTTGAAAACATGCTTGCAATGACAGCACTTCCGAAGCGACTCTCTTGTCGGCACTTGCGTCACCGCGAAGTACGGCCAAGCCGAAACGTTCGTGTGCGAATGCAAGATCGCTGTTATCAACATAACTCGTTTAGCCATAATCGGTTGCGTTCCCTGCCACGACGTGACATAGCGCTGTCGTACTAGCTGCCCCAATCTGGCGTCGGCCGACATAGCAACCGCGCTAGCAACGGCTGCGAAGAAATCCTCCCGCAACAGATTGCAGAGCCACGCCGGTCCAGGCGAGCCTGCACCTAGCGTATTGCCGGATTGCTGAAACTCATAATCGTACTCGACAAACGAGCCTAGCTTCTTAATCTCCTGCACCGCCTCCTTCTGTTTGTCGGCCTTCTTCATCTCCCACGAAAGCCAACTGCAGGGGATGGCGGCAGCGAGAGTCAAGACCAAGAGCGAGCGGATCGAGAATTGGAAACGACACCGAAAGAGCAAGCCTGCGGCGAACGAGACGAGCATGAAGAGCATTGCAAAACCCACGCCCTCTACCGCGATCAACACCGTCCAGCCCTTGTGGTCATTGAAAGCGAACCAGTGGAAGCGCTCGGAAAGGAAAAGCAAGCCTTCCAACGCCAGCAGGCCGAGGATCAGCCGATCCGGCGTAAGGTGGAACCAGCGTTCGGTGGGCGTGGGGACGTTGGCCATGCCGGCCAGTATAGCCGATTCCCCATAAGAGGGAACAGCCCTCGTCCGCAGTTCGTAGTACCGGCTTTAGCCGGAAACTCGCCGCAGGGCCGCCTAAAGGCGGGACTACGAACAGCGCATTTCCGACCACGTGCAGTATGACCCTACCATTGTGTACAATCATATACCCCTATGCTTTCCCGCGCTCCCTCAGTAAAATCGACACTTCGACATCGAAATCGGGCAATCACGAAAACTCGAAAGGACGAAAGCCCGAGAAACACGGGGGAAGGATGCGCGGTCATCCCTCGCTGGCTGTTTTCTCTTTCGAGCTTTCGTTTTTTCGGGCTTTCGTGATTTGCTTCCTCGTTGAAGCGGAGACGCAACGGTGGATGACATTCGTGAGGCACTCTTGGCCGAGTTGGCCCGGGCTCGTTCGGCCCAGGAGGTGGAAGAGGCCCGCATCCGATACCTGGGCCGCAAGGGCCGCATCACCACGCTGGCCAAGAACACCGATTTCAGCCGGCTCAGCCCCGACCAACGGAAGGAGTTCGGCAGCCGGCTGAACGACCTGAAAAACATGGCCGCCGAGGCCCTGGCCAAGGCCGCCGAGGCGGTCAAGAGCCAGGCCGGCCCCGCGGATCGGGCCGCCGTCGCCGCCAATCTCGACCTGACCCTGCCGGGCCTCGACCGCCGCCTGGGCTCGCTGCACCCCATCACGCTGGTGCAGATGGAGCTGGAAGACATCTTCCAGGGCATGGGGTTCATGGTCCTCTCCGGCTTCGAGGTGGAGAGCGAGTATTACAACTTCGACGCCCTGAACATCCCCGCCGACCACCCCGCCCGCGACACCCAGGACACCTTCTGGCTGGCCAACGGCATGTTGATGCGGACGCACACCTCGGCCAACCAGGTGCGGGCCTTGGAGCAGTTCGGCGCTCCCTTGCGGGCGGTCTTTCCCGGCCGCTGCTTCCGCAACGAGGCCATCGACCCCAGCCACGAGAACACCTTCTTCCAGCTCGAAGGGCTGTACGTCGATCGCGGCATCTCGGTGGCCAATTTGATCGCCGTGATGAAGACCCTGTTGAGCCAGATCTTCCACCGCGAGGTGGCGGTGCGGCTGCGGCCCGGCTTCTTCCCCTTCGTCGAGCCGGGGTTCGAGCTGGACCTCGCCTGCCTGCTCTGCGGCGGACGCGGCTGCTCGACCTGTAAGGGAACGGGCTGGATCGAGCTGATGCCCTGCGGCCTGGTCCACCCGCGGGTGCTGGAGTTCGGCCGTGTCGATACCGAGCAGTACAGCGGCTTTGCTTTCGGCCTGGGCCTGACCCGGCTGGCGATGATGAAGTTCGGCATCCCCGACATCCGCCTGTTCAACTCGGGCGACATCCGCTTCTACGAACAATTCCCCGCTGTTCTGTAGGGAACGCCCCCCGTGGCGTTCCGTGGCAAACACCGGGAGCCGGGTAGTGTGTAGGGTGGGACAAGGCCGCCTCGGCGGCCGCCGGCCCACCATGATTTGGCAGAACCGGTGGGCCGGCGCTCGCTGACGCGAGCTGGTCCCACCCTACTCGCAGGAGACACCTGTGAAGATTTCTCTGGACTGGATTTCCGACTTCGTCGACCTCTCGGGCATTACGCCGGAGACCATCGCCGACCGGCTCACGCTGGCCACGGCGGAAGTGGAAGGTTTTGAGATCCTTCGCCGCTCGGTCGCGGGAGTGGTGATCGGCGAGGTGGTCGAAGCCCATGCGATCGAAAGCCCCTCGCCCGCCGATCCCACGGCGGCAAAGCTGACGACCGTCACCGTGGATTGCGGGCAGGAGCGCTACCGGACGGTCTGCGGGGCGCCGAATGTCCGCGTGGGGATGAAGGCGCCGTTCGCCCCGGCGGGAGTGACGCTGACCGGCGGCGTGACGATCCAGGCGGCGGAGCTGGCCGGCGGCGTGAGCGAGGGCGTGCTCTGCTCGCCGCGGGAGCTGGGGCTGAGCCACTGGCACGAGGGCCTTTTGGATTGTCCCGACTGGCTGGACAACGGCTCGCCCTTGGAGCAGCAGATTCCCGCCGAAGACGTGATCTTCGAGATCGACAACAAGAGCCTGACCCATCGGCCCGATCTCTGGGGACATTATGGCTTTGCCCGCGAGCTGGCGGCGGTTTTCGGCCGCGAGCTTCGTCCGTTGGAGATGTTGGACCTGTCGAACTACGACGATCTGCCCTTCTACCCGCTGGACATCGAGGACTACGACGGCTGTCCCTGTTACGGCTGCATCGAGTTTTCGGTGGAGGCCGGGCGGCCTTCGCCCTTGGTGATCCAGCGGCGGCTGCACGCGCTGGGGCAGCGGACCTACAACCTGATGGTCGACCTGACCAACTACGTGATGTGGGAGCTGGGCCAGCCGACCCACGCCTTCGACGCCGATCGCGTCCACGCCATCCGCGTCGCCCGCATGGGTCAAGAGGGGACCTTCGTCACCCTCGACGGACAAGAGCGGAAGATGCACGCCGACGATCTCTTGATCTGGAATGAAGAGCAGCCGGTGGCCCTGGCGGGGATCATGGGCGGCCTGTACAGCGAGGTCGAGCCACATACGAGCCGGGTGCTGTTGGAAAGCGCCAATTTCAAGGCCTCGCGGATCCGCCGCACGTCGGTCCGGCTCGACCTGGCGTCGGAGTCCGCCCGACGCTTCGAGAAGAGCCAGCCGCCGGTGAACGTCAAGCTGGCCATCGCGCGGATGCTGCAATTGATCTCCGACGCGGAAGTGCCCTTCGAGGTCGCTAGCGCCTGACCTACGACGGCGACCTCAAGGAGGGCTATCGCACGCTGGTGCTGGAGCCGGGAATGCTGGAGCGTCTGGCCGGCGCCCAGTTGCCGCCTGGCGAAGCGATGGGGATTCTCCAGTCGCTGGGCTTCGAGGCCCATGAGAATCCCGACGGCCGGCTGGAGGTCGGCATCCCGCCGCACCGCAGTGAAAAAGACCTCTCGATCCCGGCCGACATTGTCGAGGAGGTGCTGCGGATTTACGGCTACGGCAAGATCCGGCCGCAGTTGCCCGTCGCTCCGCTTGAGCCGGCGCGGACCAACGAGCCGCTTTGCCGCCAGCACCGGGCCCGGCGTCTGCTGGCCGGGGCGCACGGCTTCCACGAGGTGCAGAACTACGCCTGGACTGACGATCTCTGGCTGGCGAAGCTCGGCTTTGCGCCCTCGCAGCCGATCGAGATGCAGAACCCGCCCGCCAAGGAGAAGCGACTGCTGCGGACCACGCTTTTGCCCAACCTGCTGGCGCTGGTGCCGCAGAACCGGCCCAATCGCGACAGCTTCCGCCTCTTCGAGCTGGGCCGGGTCTATTGGATGAGCCCGGAAGAAACAGCAGGCCGCCAGGAACAACACCAGCCCGAAGCGCAAGCGAGGGAGCCTCACCAGCCCGAAGCGCAAGCGAGGGAGCGCCAGAGGGACGCAACCCCGTCCCTCGCTTGCGCTTCGGGCTTGTGTAGATCGGAGGTGACGCGGTTGGCGGGCGTGAGCTTCCAGCAGGCCGGGCAGCCCAGCTTGGAAGAACACTTCCGCGCGATCAAGGGCGTGATCGAGGACCTGGCCCTGGCGACCGGCATGGGCCGTTTCGCCTTCGTCCCTTCGCCCGGCGGCGACGCCCCCTGGCAGGTCCCCTATCACTGGGTCTCGATCCGCTCGGGCGACCGCGCGTTGGGCGGCCTGGGCGTGCTCGCCCACAAGATCCAGGAGGCGGTGATCCCCGAGGGCGGCCAGGTGGTCTGGTTCGAATTGGAGATGGACCAGATCGACGGGCCGATCTACCCGGCCGTGAAGCACCAGCCCGTGCCCATCTATCCGCTCTCCTGGCAGGACTTCTCCCTGGTTTGGGACGTCGCCCGGGGCTACTCGGCCCTCGAAGGGCGGCTGGCGGCCTTTGCCCATCCGTTGGTCCGCAGCCGCGAGTTCGTCTACGCTTACAAGGGCAAGGGCCTGCCGCCGGGCAAGGGCAGCTACACCTACCGCTTCTGGATCGGCGCCGCAGACCACACGCTGGCGACCGAAGAGATCGAGCACTTCCGCGCGGCCCTGCTGGCGTTTCTTGACGCAGAGCAGATTCCGCTTCGGTAGCCAAATCAGGGGAACCGCCGAGACGCGGAGACACAGAGATTGCCATGATTGCTCCGCGTCTCGGCGCCTCGGCGGTGAGGCTTTAGAGCGATTCCGTGTACGTTGTTTCGGAGGGCAAGACATGGCTGCGTTTCGACGGCCCCAGTATCCCCCGAGGATATTGGGCAACGTGGAGATTTCAAGGGATCGGAAGCGTATTTTCATCGGCGGCGATCGTAAAGGACTTCGCTCCCTAGCCAAGGTTCTTATCTGGCTGGCGGGTCTCGATCAGGAGAAGGTCCCCGGCATGCCGGACGGCGAGTGCTACCACGTGCATCTTCATGCAAAAGACCCTGTCGGATCGTTCGGCTCCCTGACCCAGTTTTCATACGAGACGGAACTGTGCAGGCTCGACGCTAAAGGAACAGGCGAATTGCGGGAGAACTATCGCGCGTTGGTGCAACGAGCGGCGAGCGCGGCCCGCGACGCTCAAAAACGTCGAACGGACAAGAGAGCAGCGCGCTCTAGTGCGTCGAAACGAGGGAAGGCATAAAGGGGGCAGTCGCGTCCTCCCTCTTATCCCTCTCACCTCCATTGCGATGCCTAACTCGGCTTCCCCTCACCCAACGCCGTTAAGGACTTTTTTCCGTGAAAATGGGGGGATTCGGTAGTTACGTGCGTAATTTTAACGTGGGGCTGCAAGTGCGATAAAACGGCCATCCCAGGAAACTGCGGGAATATAGGCAATTTTCATTTCGCCCGGCCTCCACTCAACTCCCAAAGTCCTTAACGGCGTTGCCCCTCACCCCAACCCTCTCCCGAAGGGAGAGGGAGACCGTTTCCATAAAACGCGGCGACTTCCAACCCCGTGCGGCGTCGGACTCGATCGGCCAGGGCATCGACCTCGGCGTTGGACAGCGCCGAGACGGAACGCTCGGCGGGCGGGCGGGCTACGGTGTAGACCTGCACCAGCTTGATCCGGCCGCCGCAGGCCGTGATCTCGTTGAGCCGGTCGCAATAGGCGTCCTGCTCCTCCGGCGGCGGCGGTTGCCCCTCCAGCCGCAAGAACAGCGATTGGATCACGATCGGGCGGACCCGGGCGGCTTCGCGGAGGTTGTCGAGGACCCGGGCCAACGGGATCGAAGAACGGATGATGCGGCGGTAGTAAGCCTCGGTTCCCACGTCGAGCTTGGCCCAGATCTCGCCCCCGTTGGCGTCGAGGATCTCCAGGCCCCGCCGCACCCGAGGGCGGTGAAACATGCTGGCATTGGTGATCAGCACCAGCTTCAGATCGGCCGGTCCGCGGCGGCGCACCGCGGCGCAGGACTGGGCGATCTGGTCGAAGTTGCGGTAGGTGGTCGGCTCGCCGTCGCCGCTTAGGGCGATGTCGTTGAGCCGCCGCAGCGGCGGGGGCGTCGCGGCGAACTGGGGCTCCGCGTAGATCCGGCCGGAGACGACCAGGTCCAGCATCGCCTCCAGTTCTTCGACCAGGCGCGGGATCTCGACGAACTCCTTCTCGCCCGGCTCACTGCGGTCCACCTGGCAGTAGACGCAGTCGAAGTTGCAGACCTTGTCCACATTCAGGTTCACGCCGATCGAGATCCCTCCCGCGCGGCGGCTGAGCACCGGATAGACGTAGCGGTTCTGTTGGAAGCTCCGCGGATGGGAAGCGAACTGGGGTTCCATGACAATCCCGTAGGTTATGCTTCAGCATAACATCTTCTGGGGCAGGGAGTAGGGTGGGACAAGCTCGCGTGAGCGAGCGCCGGCCCACCAAGGAAGAGTGGTCGGTGGCTAGTGGTCAGAGAAGCGATGAAGGACAAGGGAAGATCGCATTCTCTATCTTTTATCCCTCATCTCTTATCCCTTATCGCTGACCACTGCTGGTGGGCCGGCGGCCGCCAAGGCGGCCTTGTCCCACCCTACCATCAGGCCCGGTGGAGCGTGGTGAACTCATCGATGGTGACGGTGGTCAGCTCGCCGTCGGGCAGTTCCAGCAGGATCAGGTCGCTGAAGACCTTGTCGTCGACGTTGCGGCGGAAGTGGAGCCCGTGGCGGCGGCGCTCGGTCCGCAAGACCTTGCCGCAGGTGGTGGCCGTCCACTGCATTGGCCCCACGGTGACCGTGTGCTCCACGCGGATACGGTCGCCGGGCTTGAGGTCCTCGAAAGCGAGCGGCGAAGGGGCTACGGAGGCGGTCATCAGTGGTTAGTGGTCAGTGGCTAGTGGTTGGGGTAAGTTGGCTGTGAATCATGGTTGAATGAAGCCACTCCTCCGTACCCGGCGTGGCCGCCGGGGCTAACGACTACTGGCTACTGGCCACTAGCCACTGACCACTTTCATTCGGTATTCTTTCCGGGCAGGGCGGAAAGGCAAGCGGTCTCAATACTCCTTGGCGTCGATCCAGGGCATCAGGCGGCGGAGGCGGCGGCCGACCTCCTCGATCGGGTGCTGCCGCTCCCGGCGACGCAGGGCCTTGAAGCCCGGCGCGTTGGCCTTGTTCTCCAGGATCCACTCCTTGGCGAACTGGCCGGTCTGAATCTCCTCGAGGATCTTCTTCATCTCGGCCTTGGTCTGGTCGGTGATGATCCGCGGGCCGCGGGTGTAGTCGCCGTATTCGGCCGTGTTGGAGACGCTGTAGCGCATGTAATTCAGGCCGCCCTGGTAGAAGAGGTCGACGATCAGCTTCAGCTCGTGCATGCACTCGAAGTAGGCCATCTCGGGCTGGTAGCCGGCCTCGACCAGGGTCTCGTAGGCCGCCTTGACCAGGGCGCTGACGCCGCCGCAAAGCACCACCTGCTCGCCGAAGAGGTCGGTTTCGGTTTCCTCGGCGAAGGTGGTCTCGATCACGCCGGCGCGGGTGCCGCCGATGCCCTTGGCGTAGGCCAGGGCGATCTGCCGGGCCTCGTCGCCGGCCCCTTCGCCCAAGGCGATCAGGCAGGGGACGCCAGCCCCCCGGGTAAACTCGGCGCGGACCAGGTGGCCCGGCCCCTTGGGGGCGACCATCACCGTGGCTACGCCCTGGGGCACCTCGAACTGGCCGAAGTGGACGTTGAACCCGTGCGAGGCCAGGATCACGTTGCCCGGCACGAGATTGTCGCGGATCTGCGCGGGAAGACGTCGGCCTGGATCTCGTCGGGCAGGAGGATGGTGACGATGTCGGCCATCTTCACCGCCTCGGGCGTGGCCAGCGGCTGGAACTTGTGCTTCACCGCCAGCTCGAAGTTGGCCGTCCCCGGCAGCTCCGCCACGATCACCGTGCAGCCGCTGTCGCGGAGATTCTGGGCCTGGGCATGGCCTTGGGAGCCGTAGCCGAGGATGGCGATGGTCTTGTCCTTGAGCAGGGAAAGGTCGGCGTCCTTATCGTAATAGATCTTGGCCGGCATGATGTCGTTGACTCCAGGTTAAAGGGATCAGGGGACGCGGGGACGCGGAGACGGGGAGACGCGGAGATGTCCCCATAGGCGCACAGTTAAGGAATTTTGCAGTACGTCCTTGAAAAGAAACAAGTAGCGGGAACACTAATTGACACTGATCGACGCTAATATGGTGAATTAGCGAAGATTAGCGAGGATTAGTGTTCCGTCTTTCGGCTCTTCATTTTGACGGATAACTCATAGATTCCTTAACTGCGCGCCTATGGGGGAGACGCGGAGATGTCCCCGCGTCTCCCCGTCTCCGCGTCCCCGCGTCTTTCTCGATTCATTCAAGGTATCGCACAATGGTGGGTCTAGGTGGACGGCGGCGCAGGCGCCGGGGCACGGTGGTTGCCGCCGCGGGTCATGGCGATGCGGCCGGTGCGGACCAGCTCCACGATGCCGAAGGGCCGCATCATCTCGATGAAGGCCTCGACCTTTCGCTCCTGGCCGGCAATCTCCACGATCACCATCTCGGCAGCGACATCGACGATCCGCCCGCGGAAAATGTCGGTCAGCTCGCGGATCTCGCTCCGCCGGCCCGGGGGAGACTTGACCTTCATCAGCATCAGGTCCCGCTCCACGTGGTCTTCCCCGCCGATGTCGTCCACGCGGACCACCGTCACGATCTTCTCGAGCTGCTTGCGGACCTGCTCCAGGACGGCGTCGTCGCCCACGACCACGAAGGTCATCCGCGAGAGCTGCGGGTCCTCCGTCTCGCCGACCGCGAGGCTGTCGATGTTATAGCCCCGCGAGGCCAGCATCCCCGAGATATGCGAGAGGACCCCCGGCACGTTCTGCACGAGGGCCGAAAGCACGTGACGCATGGTCAACTCTCCGAGGCAAGGGCCAAAAACGATCCTCCGGCTCCCAAAGCCAAAACCGGAATCATACCCCCCGCAACAGGTCTGAACAAGGGGCGGCTCGCCGCCTCGCCGGCACGCAGGTCATGGGGCCGTCTCCGCCGCGTTTGGTTTCTGTAATAGTTGGGTAAACCGCCTTGACGGTGGCGGCGGACAAGACGAATTATTGTGATAGCAAAACGATGGACGCGAAACCTGCCGGCTTTGCTTTAGCATAACATAACGTCTTGTAGTGCAAGTCCGCAGGTTATGCTTCAGCATAACGTAACATATTATACGGCAACGGGTTATGCTAAAGCATAGCCTACGAAGGCTACCAGCGCTGTTGCCGCTGAGAAAGGTAAGACCTGCATGGCAAGCGATGTGGAAGAATACGGCGCCGGCACTCTTGAAAATGTGCCCTTGATACCCTCCTCGGGCGGCGATCCGCTGGAAACGGCGATGCGTACCAAGCCCTGTGCCGGCCGTTGGTCCGGGGGCATCGACTGGCCGACGTTTCTCTGGATCGCGACGATCCATCTGGGGGCTCTCGCCGCGCCGCTGTTCTTCACCTGGAAAAGTGCGCTCTTGTCCGTAGTGTTGATCTGGGTCTGCGGCTGTCTGGGGGTCTGTCTGGGCTACCACCGCCTGCTGACGCACGGCAGCTTCAAGACCTTCCGGCCGGTCCGTTGGCTGCTGGCCTGGCTGGGCTCGATGGCCGGAGAAGGGCCGCCCATCACCTGGGTCGTCAACCACCGCAAGCACCATCAGTACAGCGACAAAGAGGGGGATCCTCACTCGCCCAAGGACGGCGGCCTCTGGAGCCACATGCTCTGGTTCTTCCCCAAAGTCCACCAGGCGGAGTGGAATCAGCTCAAGGCCCGTTATGCCCCCGACTTGCTCAAGGACCCCGTGATGCGGTTCATCAACCGCAGCTTTCTCTTCTGGCACCTTGCCACCGGGGCCACGCTCTTGGCCGTCGGCTGGACGGTCTGGGACCTGCGCACGGGAATCTCGCTGCTGGTCTTCGGGATGTTCGTCCGACTGGTCTCGGTGTACCACATCACCTGGCTGGTGAACTCCGCCACGCACATCTGGGGCTACCGGAACTACGTCACCCCCGACAACAGCCGCAACCTCTGGTGGGTCGGACTGCTGGCCTTCGGCGAGGGCTGGCACAACAACCATCACGCTTACCAGCGCAGCGCCCGGCACGGTCACCGCTGGTGGGAATTCGACATGACCTACCTCGTCATCCGCGCCATGGAAAGCGTGGGCCTGGCCTGGGACGTGGTCCGCAACTATCGCCGCAAGGCGTAACCGTTCACGGGCGGCGTTATAGTAGCAGGCACACTCCGTGTGCCGTCCGCCTTGTCAGGTGTCCGTCTGGGCGGACGGCACACGGAGTGTGCCTGCTACTTTCCAGGCTGCGAACGGTTACCCGCAAGGCTAGCTGAACGGGATCGGCGCTCGGAGGTTGGGTGTCGCTTCCTTCGATCCGGCTGACGGCTTTTCCGACATGCACGCCGTGAATGCGGGACAGGCTTGGCAAACTTTTTGTGGTGAGGCGTCCCGCCTGCGCGGAAATTGCAGGCCAGACGCCTGCACCACAAGGCTCGCCGATCGGCGCTGCTTATACTGTAAGAGCGGCATTGCATTTGCTCGGCAGGAGTGAATCGGCTACACTGGGGATGAATCCCTGAAGGCCGGACCCGCTGCGCCCGGCCCGTCTTGCGAGCCTCCGTCAGGAACCAATTCGATGTGGACCGTCATGGCGCTCATGGGGGGGCTGCTCCTTGGACAAGCCGACGCCCACGGCGCGGCCGATCTGAAGCTGGAAGTGCGTCGCTTGCTCCGCCAGCTCAACGCGGCCGAGAAGAGCCAGCGCGACTCGGCCCAGCAGCGACTGACGGCGATGGGCCCGCCGGTGCTGGATCTCTTGCCGCCGCCCAACGAGAAGGTGCCGCCGGAGGAGCGCATGCGCGTGGAGCAAATCTGGCAGGCGATCCAGCGGGCGATGGCCAAGGCGGCCGTGCAGGCCTCGACGGTGACCCTCCACGGCGACGCGCTGCCGCTTTCCAAGGTGCTGGCTGCGATCACGGAGCAGACGGGCAACAAGATCGTCGGCCCGCAGGACGCGGCCGGCGCGGCCTTGCCCGACCCGACGCTGAAGATCGACCTCGAGAAGACACCTTTCTGGCAGGCCCTGGACCAGGTGTTGGACCAGGCCGGGCTGTCGGCGTATCCCTTCGGCGATCAGAAGGCGATCGTGCTCCAGCCGCGGCTGCCGGGGCAGGCGTTGCGATCGGCTGCGGCCAGCTACCGCGGGCCGTTCCGCTTCGAGGCGGTCGAGGTCCAGTCCAAGCGGGACCTGCGGAACCCGGTCAACAAGGCCCTGGCGGTGAAGATCGAAGCGGCCTGGGAGCCGCGGCTTGCGCCGATCGCGCTGGAGGAGCCGCTCAAAAAGGTCGTCGCGCTGGACGACGCCGGGCGGCCGATGGCCGTCGTCGGGACCGAAGGCACGCGGGAGAACGACGTTACCGCCGAGTCGATGGCCAAGCTGCTGACCGTGCCCCTGGCGCTGCCGCCGCGGGACGTCCGCCGCATCTCGCGGCTGGCGGGCACGATCGAGGCGATCCTGCCGGGCAAGGTCGAGACCTTCCGCTTCAAGGACCTCAATACGGCCAAGGACGTGGAGCAGCGGATGGCCGGCGTGACGGTCGTGTTGGACGAGGTCCGCAAGAACAACCAGACTTGGGAGTTGCGGATCCGCGTCCGTTTCGACGACGCCGGCGAGGCCCTCCAGTCGCACCGCAACTGGATCTTCGAGAACGAGGCCTTTCTCGAAGGCCGCGACGGCAAGCCCGTGGCCTATTCGGCCTACGAGACCACCATGCAAAGCCAGCGCGAGGTCGGCGTGGCCTACCTCTTCAACATCGACGCGCCCTTGAACGCCTACACCTTCATCTACAAGACGCCCGGCATGATCCTCAACGCCGACCTGGAGTACGAGCTGAAGGAGATCCCGCTGCCCTGAGGCGAGTGGCGAGGCTAGTGTCGAACATTCCGCGTTGTAAACGCCCGGGTCCGCCAATGATCCAGGCTATTTCTTCCCCCGACGGGCGATGGCGCTGGCTTGGGCGGCGAGCTTCTTGTTGGTCGTCGCGTTGGCGACCTGTCGCATCGCCGCGGTCGCTTCGGCGCCGTGCTCGGAGGCGATCTTCTCGGCGATCGCCACCGCGGCCAGGCAGGCTTCCTCTTTCAGCTCCGGGTTGTCCAGGTGCGAGGTGACCAGCGTGAGGGCGTCGACCGTGGGAACGTTGCCCAGGGCGCTGAGCACCAACCGCTTCTCCTCGCTGCGATCGGCCAGGGCCATCGCCTCCTTCAGCGCATCGAGCTTCTTCGCGTCGGGCGCGTCCTGCTGGGGCACGAGCCGCACGAAGCCGCGCAGGGCCAGGACCTTGATGGTCTTGGTGATGGTCTTGGTCCGGGGCGCCTTGGCCAACTCGGCCAGCAGGGGCAGGGCATCAGGCGTGGGCCAGTCGCACAGCACGCGCAGCGCCGTCTCCCTGACCTGGGCATCGAGGTCGGTGGCGGCCTCCCAGACGGTCTTGAGGGCCTTGGGCCCGCCGGCCGATCGCAACGCTCGCAGCAGCGCGAGCTTCGCCTCGCCCCGGGCCTCTGCCATCGCTCCGCAGATCGCATCGACGATCGCCGGAGGCGTCGAGGTGGCCGTGAACGTGACGGTCTCCCCCTCGCCGACGGTCTTGCTGGCTGTGACGCCACCCGCGCGGTAGTCGATGCGGAGCTTCTTGGGATGCCCTTGGGCCGGGTCGCCAAAGTTGTCGTTGGAGGCCTCCACCGCCAGCGCGCCGGCCTTGACCAGGGCGGCTACCTGTGGGGTCACGTCAGCCAAGGGGCCCTCCGGCAGCTCGCCATACTGGGCCTTGACGATGACCACCTTCCCGGCGGCCGGCCCGCTCTGGCGGGCGCAGAGCGCGCCAGGGCGCTCTCCGCCGCTTGCGACTCGGCGGACGAGCGGGCCTTGACCAGGAGGTTCAGCAGGGCGGGCAGCTCGGCCAGTCCGGCCTGGTCGCGCAAGGCATTCAGGGCGGCAATGCGAACGGACTCGTCATCGTCTGCGGCGGCCTTCAGCAGGCTGCAGGCCGACTGCGTGAAGTTCCGCTGCCCGACCATCTCCACGGCCAGGCGGCGAACCTTGGCCTCCTTGTGGGCCAAGAGGGCCAGAATGGCGGCGTCGGCGTCCTTGCCGGGGAAGCTACCCAGGCAGGCCCGCGCGGCGGCGGCCAGCTCGGCGTTGTCCGCCAGCGACAGCTCGGCCAGGAGCGTCAGGGCGGGCGTGTAGCCCAAGTGCGTGAGGTTGTGGATGGCTGCCAGGCGGACGTTGTCGGGGCCCTTCGAGGCCAGGGCCAACAGGGCCGGCCCGGCCGAGGCGTCGCCTCGGTAGCCCAGCGTGTCGATCAGCAGGACCTGCTTTTCGGCGGGCAGCTTGGGCAGCTCGCTGGCCAGCGCCGCGGTGACCTCCGGGCCGGGCATCTCCATCGCCGTCCGCGCGGCGGCGGCGGTCCGGACGTGGTCCTTGCCGCGGATGGCTTCCAACATCAGCGGGATGCCTTCCTTCTGGCGAGCCAGGATCGCGCCTCGCAGGGCCCCCGCGCGGACCTGCTGCGGGGCGTATCGCAGGCCGCGGAGGTCGTCGTAGATCGCCTGCGATTCCGCCCCCTGTCCCGCAGCCGCCAGCGACTCCGCACAGCGGAAGAGGCCCTCGCACACGGCCGCCGGCGCGCCGGGCAACGGGGTGGACTCGAAGAGTTCGTTAGCTTTCAGGCGAGTCTGCTCGTGCCTGAGGGCGCTGCTGAGGGCGCTAGCGGCCTCGGGCGTGCCGATTTGGCCCAGCGCCCGGGCGGCGGCCTGGGCTAGCTTGTCGTCGGCGTTGGTCAGCAGTTTGGCGATCGCGCCGACGGCCTTGGCGTCGCGCCGCACGCCGAGACTGCCGATCACGCCCAGCAGGGGCCGGCCCTGGAGCTTGCCCAGGGCGTCGCGCAGGGCGTCGTCCACGGACGGGTCGGGGATGGTCTCCAGGGCGTAGCGGGCCATGTGCGAGAGCTTCTCGTCGCCCAGCAGGGCGGCCAGCACGGGGACGGACTGCTTGCCGGCCACGCGTGCCAACTCGCGGCAGGCGTCAACCTTCTCTTTCTGGGTTGCGTTGGACTTGAGCACGGCGAGGAGTTGCGCCTCCGTGGCGGCGGATGCGGCGGCGGTGGTGGCGGCCAAGAGCGCCGCGGCCAGAGCGAAGTTCAGCAGGCTTTTCCCCATGATGGCGGATTCTCCTTCGATTCCTCAATTCATTGTCTTCTACGAGTAGGGTGGGACCAGCTCGCGTGAGCGATGCCGGCCCACCAGTGCGGCCAAATCATGGTGGGCCGGCGGCCGCCAAGGCGGCCTTGTCCCACCCTACGGACGCACGCTTAATACACATAGGGTTCCCGCATGGCGCGGCTGCGGAGGCGGTTGGCCTGGTCGTCGCCTACGAACTCCTCCTTGACCGGGTCGAACTTGAGGCTTCGCCGCAGCCACATGCAGATGTTGGCGGCGTGGACCGTGGTCATCGAGTGGTGCATGACGGCCGGGTTGGCGACGGTGGGCTGGCGGCTCTTGACGCAGTCGAGGAAGTTCCGCATGTGGTTCAGGGCCCTGCCCGTGCGGGCGACATATTCGCCGACGACCGTCTTGTACTCGCCCAACAGGGCCGGCGAGGAGACGTTGGGCTTGGCGTAGCCGTCGGCGGCGGCGACCCAGCCCTCGCTGCCGTCGAACCGCTCGCCGCAGGAGCCGTGCCAATACTTGTTGCCGCGGGAGAAGATCATCTTCACGCCGTTGGCGAAGTGGGTGACCATGCCGTCGCCGCTGTCGTTGGCGACGTACTCATACTCGACGGGCGAGCACTCGCCGCAGCCGATGCCCGCCTGGGCCTGGGCGAAGGTGTGCGCGCCCCATTCGCCGATGCAACTGGTGTGGAAATCGTAAAAGCCCCGCCAGCCGCCGCCGACGTAGCTGGGGTTGTAGGGCCGCCACGGGCAGGGGCCCAGCCAGGCGTCCCAGTCCACCTCCTCTTTGGGCGGCTGGGGCTCGGCCGGCAGCCAGTCGTAGCGCATCTCCGCGGCGTCCCAGGGGGCGATGTGGGCGTAGGCCGTGTGGACTTTGCCCAGCCGGCCGGTGCGGGCCATCTCGATGCAGAAGACGTGGTTGGCCTCGCTGAGGCGCTGCGTGCCGGTCTGGTAGACGCGGGCGTAGCGGCGGGCCGTCTCGACCACCGCGCGGCCCTCGGCGATGGTCATGCAGGAGGGCTTCTCGGTGTAGACGTCCTTGCCCGCCCGCATCGCCAGGATCGACGCCATCGCGTGCCAGCGGTCGCCCGTGGCGATCAGCACGGCGTCGAGGTCCGTCCGCTCGGCGAGGAAGGCGCGGATTTCCGGATACATCCGGCAGTCCTTGTTGCCGTAGCGGTCGTCCACGACGCTCTTCACCTTCAGCCGTTGCTTCTTCTGCAGGTCGCAAATGGCGAGGAACTGCACGTCGGGATTGCCCATGATCCACTGCAGGTCGGACATGCCGCGGCCCTGGATGCCGATGCCCCCCACGAGGATCTTCTCGCTGGGCGCGACGGCCCCATTCTTGCCCAGCACGGCCGCCGGGACGAGCGCCGGCAGCGCCAGCACCGCGCCCGTCCGGGCCGCCGACCTGAGGAACTCTCGTCGCGTGGCTTTCGTTTTCCGCATGTTCCTATTCTCCCGGGCTGATGCGCTGCGGCGCCGGCGCGGCTCACGCGGGTCGCGCGATCGCAACCGCTGCCGCCAAGCGCCTCTGGAGAAATTGTGACTACCGGCCGGCCGTTTTGCAAGCGCGTTCCAAGCCGTGGTCCAAGAAAGGTAGGGTGGGACAAGGCCGCCGTGGCGGCCGCCGGCCCACCACGAGTCCGGCGGAGGCGGTGGGCCGGCGTTGGCTGAGGCGAGCTTGTCCCACCCTACTCGCGTTCCGTTGTGTATCCATGCGACCCGCATCAGCCCCGAAGGGGCGTCACTCGATAGCCCAGGGCGCCAGCCCTGGGGACCAGGTCTCCCTCATCGCTGCAAGCCCCAACGGGGCGCTGCCGCCGATGGTCCGTGGCAGGGTTGTGACGCCCCTTCGGGGCTACGACGGCCTTGCGGCTTCGCGTCCCAGGGCTGCGCCCCTGGGCTAGCGAGTCGCGCCCCTTCGGGGCTGAGACGACAGCTATTCACCCCCACGGCAGCTATTCACGCCCAAGGCCGGCCCCGGCTATACTACGGTCATGAGCGAGACGCAGAAACCCCGCCGCCGCCGGTTCCAGTACAGTCTGCGCTCACTGTTTTTGCTGATGTTTCTGGCGAGCCTCGGCATGAGCTGGGTCGCCGTCAGGATCAAGAGGGCCCGAGAGCAGAAGGCGGCGGTGGAGGAGATAAGGAAGTTGGGCGGGGTCGTCGTATGCGATTATGAGCTCGACAACTCCGGCAATGAACTCCCAAGTGCAAGGCCGCCTGGACCAGCGTGGCTTCGGGACCTACTGGGAGAAGATTTCTTCGCAACGGTTGTTCACGTGTATTTTAATAGCTCGTGGGTGACCGATGCCAGCCTGGTGCATCTGACGCAACTAACCCAGCTTCAGAGATTTGACCTCTTTAGCAGGCAGGTCACCGATAGCGGCTTGTATCATCTTAAGGGATTGACGCATCTCCAGACGTTGGGACTCGAGGACACGCGGGTGACGGATGCCGGCTTGGAGCATCTCAAGGGAATGACGGAACTCCGGAGCTTGGTCCTCACGGTCCCGAACGTCACGCCGAACGGCGTGGAGAGGCTCGGTCAGGCGTTACCGAAATGCCAGTTATCAGTGATCTATCACGCGCGCCCAGCTCGAAAACGGGAAAAGTAAACGCAAATTCTCAAATCGTATCCGCCACCACCGGATCTATCCCCGTGGGGCAGTGATTGGCAGGTAACAACGACGTGACACCGATTCGCGATCTTTTCCGTTTCCGCCCGGCCCGGCTAAAGCCCCGCGCGCGGAAACGGAAAAGATCGGAGTTCATTGGGCAACGGCGTTCCTAGCTGCCAATCATCGCTCCACCGGCACGAGGCCGGTGGTGGCGTTATCCGGCAATCGTGCGATAGAGCCGCAATTCCTGCAACACGCCCGCGATGTCCGCCGGCAAGGGCGCTTCCACCTCCAGCGGCTTTTGCGTCGCCGGGTGTAGAAAAGCCAGCCGCCAGGCGTGAAGGGCCTGACGGTCCAGGAGCACCTGGTCGTCGTCCGGCTGGCGGCGGATCTCGCCGCGGGTGATCTGGGATCGGCCGCCGTAATGACGGTCGCAGAGCACCGGGCAGCCGACGTGGTTGAGATGGACGCGGATCTGGTGCGTCCGTCCGGTCTGGGGCCGCACCCGAAGGGCCGCATAGCCGTCGAAGCGCTCGATGACCTCGTAGTAGGTCTGGGCCGGCCGGCTCTGGGAGTCGCCGCGGCGGATGGCCATCTTCTCCCGCTGCTGCGGGTGGACGCCGATCGGCAGGTCGATCAGGTCGCGGTCGCGATCCAGCGCCGGCCACCAGGGCGAAGTACTCTTTGCGGATCGCCCGGGTCTGGAACTGGGCGCCCAACAGGCCGTGGGCCAGGTCGTGCTTGGCCACGAGGATCGCGCCGCTGGTGTCGCGGTCCAGCCGGTGGACGATGCCGGGCCGGGTGGGACCGCCGGCCGTGCTCAGGCCGCCGCCGAAATGGTGCTGCAAGGCGCTGGCGAGCGTGCCCGACCAGTGGCCCCGGGCCGGATGGACCACCATCCGCGGCGGCTTGTTGATCACCGCCAGCCAGTCGTCCTCGTAGAGGATCTCCAGGGGGATGTCTTCCGGCTGGGGGGCCTCGCGCGGGATCGCGGGGAGCACGACCACGACCCGCTGGCCGGGATGGAGCCGGTAGGCGGGCTTTCCGCCCTGGCTTCGATCGATGGTCACGCCGCCGGCGGTAATTACTCGGCGGAGATGGGCGCGGCTGTAGGCGGGGAAATGGCTGGCGAGGAAGATGTCCAGCCGCCAACCCGACTGTTCGGGGGCGACCACGAGCTCCAGCGGCTGGGAGGAGAGGTTTTCCGGCGGCACCGCTTGCTCCCTTGGGGACGCTCGCTCCGTAGGGTGGCTTTTGGACTGTACGCGGTTCGTAGTCCCGCCTTCAGGCGGTCGTGCCGCGGTTCGTAGTCCCGCCTTTAGGCGGTCTTGCGGCGGTTCGTAGTCCCGCCTTTAGGCGGTCTTGCGGCGGTTCGTAGTCCCGCCTTTAGGCGGTCTTGCGGCGGGTTTCCGGCTGAAGCCGGTACTACGAACTTACCCACCCTACGACTATTTCTTCGCCGGCTCCTTGGCGCCCGTACTGGCCGGCTCCTTGGGGCCCGCGCCGGCCGGCTCCTTGGGAACCGTCTTGTCGGGCAGGGCGGGCAGGGTGCTGGGCTTCACAGGGGTCGATGCCTTCGTGCCTTTCTCTTGCTCCGTGGACTTGCCCAGGTTCTTGCCGATCTCGGGGAACTTGATGTCCAGTCCGGCCGACGGGGACGGCGTTTGCTCCTGGAGGCTCTTGGAGTCGAAAGCGGGGCCCGTCACGGGCGGCGAGAACTTAGGCTGGGGATCGAAGTGGGCGAACTTGTCGTAGAAGCGCGTGGCGGCCGAGGTCTTGAGGTCTTCCAGCCGATCCTTGGCCAGGGAGTAATAAGGCCCGTCCTTCCAGTTGTTCACCAGATCCTGGTAGTTCTGCAGGGCCTTGTCGAGCTCGCCCTGGGACTGGCGGGTGCCGCTGAGGGCCTCGTAAGTCCTGGCCAGTCCGAAGATGGCCCGCTCGCGGAGCAGGGAGTTGCGGGCTTCGCCGCGGGCCCTGGCGTATTCGTCGAGGGCCTTTTGCAGGTCCTGGCTGGCAGTCGCCTTGTTGCTGAACAGCTCCTGGCAGCCGTTGGCCAGGTGCAAATCGCCCGAGATCACCGTCGCCCAGAGGCCGATTTCGCTGTTGGGATTCTGTTCGGCGACCTTGCCGATCTCGACGATACGGCCACTCTCGAGGGCCGCGAAAAGCTGGTCCCAGCCGGCGGACACCTCGCTTTTGGACTGCCGACTCCACCAGGTCCACAGGCCGACGATCACCGCCGCCAGCAGGACGACCGCCAGGATCGCGTTGGCATAGGGCTTGATGAGGGCATAGACGCGTCCCAGCCAGTCGGCCAACTCATTCTGCTGGAGCTTGTGGCGCTGCTCGCTTTTCATCTGCGGCGGACCTCTTCGGGGGTTAAAGGATGAAGTATAAACTTCAATTCGGCAAATTGCGATATGGGTTGGTGAAATGGATCTCAATGCCGCACAGTTGGAAGCCGTCACGACGCTCTCCGGCCCGCTGTTGGTGCTGGCGGGGGCCGGCTCGGGCAAGACGCGGGTGGTGACCTACCGTATCGCCCGGCTGATCGGGCACGGCGTCCGGCCGGAGCGGATCCTGGCGGTGACGTTCACCAACAAGGCCGCGGCCGAAATGCAGCAGCGCGTGGCGGCCCTGCTGGGGAAAGGCAAGAAGGAGAAACCGGAAGTCTCCACCTTCCATTCCCTCTGTGTCCGCATCCTCCGCCGCAACATTCACCATCTCGGTTATCCTGCTCAGTTTGCCATCTACGACCGGGGGGACCAGGAGAGCGTGGCCCGCGCGGCGTTGCGGGAGATCCGGGTGGGCGACGGCCTGCTACGGCCCGGCGACCTGCTGGCCCTGATTAGCCGCTGGAAAAACGCCTCGGTCCGCCCCGACCGGGCGTCCGCTACCGCCCAAACCGACAAGGAACATCTGGCCGCCGCCGCGTACCGCCGTTACCAGAAGACCCTCAAGGCCCAGGGCGCCGTCGATTTCGACGACCTGCTCCTGTTGACCGAGGAGCTCTTCTCCCGTCTTCCCGAGATCCGCCAGGCGGAGGCCCGGCGGTTCGACCACCTGCTGATTGACGAGTACCAGGACACCAACGGCAGCCAGTACCGCATCGTCAAGGCCCTGGCCGGCGGGCACCGCAACCTGTGCGTCGTGGGCGACGACGACCAGTCGATCTACGGCTGGCGGGGCGCCGAGGTGAGGCACATCCTCCGCTTCCGCGACGACTGGCCTGAGGCCAAGGTCGTCTGGCTGGAGGTCAACTACCGCTCCACCCGGGAGATCATCGCCTGGGCCAACCGGCTGATCGGCTTCAACAAGCTGCGTCATGCCAAGGTGTTGCGGGCGACGTCCCGCGGGGAGCCGCCGCGGATCCTGCAATTCGATAGCGAGGAGCTGGAGGCCAAGGGCGTGGTCGAGGAGATCCAGACGCGGCTCCAAGGCCAGGGCGTCCAGCCGCGGGAAGTGGCCATCCTTTTCCGCACGAACGAACAGCCGCGAGTCTTCGAGGCGGAGCTGCGGCGGACGAAGATCCCCTACGTGCTGGTCGGCGGGATGTCGTTTTACGACCGCAAGGAAGTCCGCGACGTGCTGGCCTACTTGAAGCTGCTGCTGAACCCGCACGACGAGGTCTCGTTGCTGCGGGTGATCAACACCCCGCCGCGAGGCGTCGGCCAGGCGACGATCACGCGGCTTCTGGAGCAGGCCGTAGCAGCGGGCCGGCCGGTCTGGGAGGTGCTGGGCGAGGCGTCGCAGGCCGGGCGCGTGCCGGGGGCCGCCGCGTCGGGGATCGCCAAGTTCCGCAACCTCGTCGGCGGCCATCGCGGCCAACTTGGCCACCGTCCGCTGGCGGAGGTGGTCCGCTCGTTGATCGCCGAGAGCGGCTACCGGGAGGAGTTGGCCCGGCTCTACCCCGAGCAGGCCGAACGGGAGAGCCGCTGGTCGGCCGTGGAAGAGGTGGTCAACGCGGCGGCCGGCTATTGCCGGCGGGAGGCGTCGCCGACGCTGGCCGGTTTCCTCCAGGAGATCGCCCTGACGGGCAGCGACGACGATCGCGACCGTGAGTCGAAGCTCGCCCGCGATGCGGTGGCCCTGATGACCCTTCACGCCGCCAAAGGCTTGGAGTTCCGCGAGGTCTACCTGGTAGGCATGGAAGAGGGATTGCTGCCGCACCGCCGCTCGGTCGATGCGGCCGACGCCTCGGCGATCGACGAGGAGCGGCGGCTCTGCTACGTAGGGGTGACCCGGGCCCAGAAAAGGCTGAGCCTGACGCTGGCCCTGAGCCGCATGAAATGGGGCAAGGCCCGGCCGACGATCCCCAGCCGTTTCCTCTACGAGATCACCGGCCAGGCCGACAATCCCAACTACCGCGCGGCGATCCAGCGGCCGGCAGAGGGGGATTGAATGGTCTGCAAGAAACGAATTGAGATATTGTCGAAAAGTGAAGATCAGTCGCATAGGAAGCGCGGACCGGCTTGACCTTGCCAATGACGCCCCGGCTCAACGAGACGCTGGCCAACGGGTACACTGAGGGGGCATTCGGACCAGCTAGCGCCGGAACGTTCCGATAGTGTCGGTGAGGAATTGCACCATGACTGACGCGAGTCTGCCGCAGCCCCTCCCTGCGGGTGGGCAAATACTTATTTACCGTGATGGCTCGCTCAACCTCCAGGTCCGGCTCGACGGCCAGACGGTCTGGCTCACGCAGGCTGGCATGGCTGAATTGTTCCAGACCAGCGTGCCCAATATCAATATCCACATCCGTAACATCCTGGAGGAAGGCGAGTTAGAGCAAGCGGCAACTATTAAGGATTACTTAATAGTTCACGTCGAGGGAAGGCGCTCGGTCAAGCGATCCGTGACGCATTACAACCTCGACATGATCCTCGCCGTGGGTTACCGGGTCCGCTCGCCCCGCGGCACCCAGTTCCGCCGGTGGGCAACCGCTCAACTGCGCGAGCTTCTGGTCAAAGGCTTCGTCCTCGACGACGAGCGGATCAAGGCAGGGCGGACCATCGGGCAAAACTACTTTGAGGAACTGCTCGCCCGCATCCGCGACATCCGCGCTTCCGAGCGGTTGTTCTACCAGAAGATCACCGACATCTACGCTACGAGCATCGACTACGATCCAAACGCCGAGATCACGCAGACCTTCTTCAAGACCGTACAGAACAAGTTGCACTGGGCCATCCACGGTCACACCGCCGCCGAGATCATCCATCGGCGGGCCGATGCGACCAAGCCCAACATGGGGCTGACCACCTGGAAGAACGCCCCACGCGGCCCGATCCGCAAGGCCGACGTGACCATTGCCAAGAACTACCTGACCGAGCAAGAGATCGACGAGCTCAACCGTGTTGTGTCGATGTATCTCGACTACGCCGAAGACCAGGCCCGCCGCAAGCGCACCATGCACATGACCGATTGGGTCGCCAAGCTCGACGCCTTTCTTCGGTTCAATGAGCGAACCATCCTCACCCACGCCGGCAAGGTGTCGCACGAATTGGCCGAGGAACATGCCCAGGCAGAGTTCTTGAAGTACGACCAGCATCGTCGGGCATTGGAGGCCCAACAGCCCAGCAGCGATTTCGACAGACTCATCGATGAGACCAAGCAAGTGCAAGCCAAGCTGCCGCCGCCAAAACCCAATGAGCCGCGCCGCGCGCGTAAGTCGAAGGAACCCGAGAAGGGCTGATCGGGGTCGGACGGAGAGGGACGCGCAAAGCGGGGCAAACTTTCAGAAAACGACTTCCGACTCCGTTGCCTGCGATTATCCGGTGAATCTCGGCATTCCCGTGTCTCGGCGGTCGTTTTCAGACCTCACGAACCGGACTTTAGCTCATCCTCAGCGGCGGCGAGCCGGCCGCCGGCGGAATGGGCGTCGATGCGGATGCGGAAAGTGGTCGTGGCATCGGAGAGGTCGAACTCGATCTTGGCCCGGCCGTCGGGCCCGGCGATCAACCGCGGGTTCCAGTAGACCGTTTGCGGGGAATCGCCAGGCTGAGCCTGCTTGTGGACGTAGCTGAAAGCGCCACCCGTACTCGCCGCTACCGGGCTTGGAACCGTTTGGTCCGGCCCCCTCACCCCGACCATCTCCCGGGGGGAGAGGGGGAGGGCTGGGGCCAGGTGAAACGGTACGTAGGCCGCAGCCTGCTTCGTGCCCGACTTGAGAGATTCGGGGTTGAGGACAATCGTGCCGATGGTCAGCGCCAGCGCCGCGGAGAGCATCGCGGGGAGCCAGATCCGCAGACCCGAGGCGATTCGCAGCAGGCTGAGCATGGCCGCCAACAGGACCATGCCTGCGGCGCCGAAAAGCTCATGATGGTCAAGGTATTGAGCAACTGCGTGCGTTTTGCCTGGTAGTCGTCGAGGCTCTTGCGGTAGCGTTTTTCCAGGTCGGCCAGATTGTCGAACATGGCCGGAGGATCAAGCTCGGCGAATTGCTCGTCGCGCTCCGCGCGACGCAGACCCTCACGCGGAGCGTGAGGAGTACGTTGGGACTGGCCAGCTCCCCGCGTCCCGAGGAGAAGGTCGAGACTGGCGGCCGACTTGGGCTGCTGGGAGAGGAACTCGTCCAGCTCCTCCACGTCCTCCGGCTTGTCCAAGTTCACAGCCAGGAGCCGATCGCCGGGCGTGCGCGGCCGGCGGCTGCCGGACGGCTCCAGCAGGGCCGCGTCGACGACGGATACCCCCAGGACCGCCGGCACGGGCTTGTCGTTCTCGTCGGTAACCAGCAGCGACAAGCTCACGTGTCCGCCGGGCGCATAACGCTCGCGGCGGTCCGCCAGTCGAACCCGCAACCGTCGCGATGGCCGGCGATAAACCAGCCGCTGGGTGACGATTTCGGGCGGGTTGACGCTGTAATCGTAGATCGCCAGCCGGATCACGCCGGCGGCGGCATCCGGGTCGACGGACACCTCGTTGGCCCCCGCATGGCCGGTGAAAGCCCGCTGGCCGACGAGTAATCCGCGGCAGTAGGCCGCCGCCAAGAGCGGCAGCCCGTCGCTGGTCGCCCGGACGTTGAACTCCAGCGGCTTTCCGGGGGCAAAGACCCCAATCCCGGTGCTGAGCACGACCTTCCGCCCCGCGGCCACGTCGGGCAGCTTCAGCGAGCGCTTGGCCGGGCTTTCCATCTCCAGGCGGTAGGTTTCGCCGGCCTGGGGCTGGAAGCTGAACTGGCCCATCCCCTGGTACGCGGTCTCGACCAAGGTCTTAGCCTCACCCTGCGCGTCCACGACCTTGCCCCGGACGTGCAGCGGTTCGCCGAGGGGGTCGCGGGCGAGGAAGTAGACGCGGTTGACCAGCCCGGCGACCAGCTCGCCTCCTTCCGGGTAGAAACTCACCTCACCGCTTGCGCGATCGTTGGCCGCGCTCGAAGCGGCCGCCGGACTGGGGGACTGTCCCAATCTTCGTCCGACGAAAATGGGACTGTCCCCTTTCCGAGCAGGGTCGCTCACGACGAACAGCGAGCGTCGTTGCTCGGGGAACCGGCCTGCGGGGCTGCGGGCCAAAAGCGTGTAGTTCCCGCCCGGCAAGCTTGCGGGAAGCGTGAACGCCCCAGCAGCCACACCCCCCTGGCTCACGCTATCGCTGCCCGATCCGGCCAGCGGCGAGCCGCCAGGAGCTTGGATTTCGAAATGCACCTTGAACGAACCGTCGGCGCTGAGTCCGAAGCAGGAGAGCGTTCGGCGCGGTAATAGATCGTGTCGCCAGGGCGGTAACGTGGACGATCGCTGGAAAGCTGCGTGGCGTAGCGGACCGGTGCGACGGCCAAGCGGGTGGCGACCCGCTCGACCCGGTTGCCCTGCGTGGCGACGATCTGCAAGTCGGCCGCCGGGGCGAGCAACTTGTCGGCCGGGATGGTGACCAACAGCCGGCCTTCAGGGTCGGTCCGCTCGTTGTAGCCCATGAGGAGTTTCTTACTGTCGGAGGCGTGGAGGCTGAATTGGACCTGGGCCGGCAGCCGCCCGCCGGTGACGCTGGAGGTGAAGACGCGAAACTGGTTGGCCACGCCCGGCTGAAGCTTCGCCGGTCCGCTGACCCGCAGCCGGAGGTGTTCGGCGGCGATCTCCGCCAGCTCGCGGCGAAGGTAGAAGAACCCGCCCAAGGAAACGGCCACCAGTAAGAGGGCCAAGAGCGCCACGCTCCCGGTGGCGCTGCGGTCCCAGGGCGGCTTGGCTCGGCCGGCCAGTGCCGGCGGCGTTCGCGGCCGGTCCTTGGAGTTGCTCGGCCCAGGGATGTCGGGCGGATTGATACTCATGCGGGCTCTACAGACAGCGGACGGGCTCGGGCGGAGATCCGCCCCCTATGCGAAGCTATCGGAACCCGGCCTGGCACGCAAGGGCCATCGCCAAGAAGAGGTCTTGCGGCTTTGGTCTTTGGTCTTAGAGAAGCCCTGCAAGACCGAAGACCAAAGGCCGAAGACCCAGGACCAAAGGCCTAAGACCAAAGACCGAAAAGAACCGGGGTGTCGCGGGAAAGGGGGGAACCGCAACACCCCGGGCTTCGGCCGACCGTCATGGTCAGTCAGTAGGGTGGGACAAGCTCGCGCCAGCGAGCGCCGGCCCACCAATCCTGCTCTTGGTGGGCCGGCGGCCGCCACGGCGGCCTGGTCCCACCCTACGAGTTTCGCAAAGTAACGCTCTGGACGGGCCGGGTCACGAAGTCCGAATCGCGGCCTTCTTCATCGCTTCAGTCACCAAGGCCGTGCGGCCCTTCTTCTTGCCGGCCAACATGAAGTAAGCCAGCCCATAGGCGCCCCAGACGCCGGCGACCCCCAAGGCGATGAAGGGCTCCATCTTGCTCATGCCGGAGACGGTGAACGGTCCGACCAGGTAAAACACCATGCAGGCCAGGTTGGCCAACACGCCGAAGATCGGGATTACGAAGTGCTTGATCCCGCTGAAAGTATGGTGCTCGCGGAAGGCCACGATGGCGACTACGCAGGTGAGCCCGTAGAGCATGAAGGTGCCGAAGTTGCTCACCAGGGTCACGATCAGCAGACTGTTGGGCAGTGCGCCCGCCAGGCTGTTGGAGAAGACCAGGAACTTGGGATACCAGAAGCTGGTCTTCTGGGGGTCGGAGAGCGAGGTGTCCAGGGCGGCGGAGGCCGCCGGGCCGCAGAGATAGAAGATCACCGTGAAGATCCCCAGCACCATCGAGACCACGGCCAAGGTCCAGATCGCCCGGTGAGGCGTGAGGTTGCGGCCGTGCAACAGGCCGAAGTGCGAGGGCACCTCGTCGTCGCGGCCCATGGCGTAAGTGACCCGGGCGCCCGTGTTGATGCAGGAGAGCGTGGTGCCGATCAGGGCCAGAAAGACGGTGATCGCCTCGATCATCATGAACCACCAGCCGGCGGTCGGGCTGCCGAAGAGCCAGGTCCCGGCCAGGACCATCATGTCGCCGATCGGGGCGCTGGAGCTGGCCGCTTGGGGCACCGTATAGCCGGGATTCTGGAAGTAACCGGCACAGAAATATTCGATCAGGTAGCAGACCACGCCCTGGATGAACAACGACAAGAGCACCGCCCGGGGGATGTCCCGCTTGGCGTTCTTCGCCTCCTCCCCCAGCGAAGTGACCGACTCGAAACCGACCAAGATCAAAATCGCGATGCAGGCCTGAATGAACATGTAGTTGAAGGAGTGCGGCGCGACCACTGAGGCGGCCGACTCGTGGTACATGAAGGTATCCTGCTTGTCGCCGTTGGGCTTGGCCGCATCGACCGGCTGCGGGGCGACGCCTGCGCCCTTGTAGCTGAGGATGAACGGCTTGTCCTTGCCGTTTTCCTGCTCGGCCTTGTAGCCGCCTTTGCCGTCGGGGATCTGCTTGCCGTCCTTGTCGGCGGCCAGCACGACGTTGACCGGGTTGCCGTCCTGGTCCAACGTCCAGCCCGCCGAGCCTTCAGTATGGCTGACGCGGTATCCCAAGGCGATCACAGAAAAGACCAACAGGGCGCTGATCTGGATCACGTTGACGGCCACGTTCACGCCGGTGCTGCCGTTCACGCCGCGGTAGGCGATGTAGGACACGCCGAAGGCGAACAACACGCAGAAACCGATCATGAACGTGGGGCTATTGATGCTGCCGTTGAAGATGTCCGGCCGGAACTTGCTGGCCAGCCAGCCGGCCAGGATCGCCGTCACGCCGACCATCACGCCGGGATAGACCCAGTAGTAGAGGTGGCTCGCCCAGCCGATAACGAATTTCGAGATCCGCGCGAACTTGTAGGCGTTGGTCTTGGAGAGGAACGCCTGCTCGGCGAAGAAGTAGGAAGAGCCGGCGCCGGGATAGAGCTTCGAGAGCTCCGCGTAGGCGATGGCCGTGGCGAAGCAGAGCAGCAAGGCCACCACGATGCCGAACCAGATGGCGGCGCCGGCCATCGGCGCCCCATACTCCGATTGCTGTTGGTAGGTAAGCCACAAGAAGGCGCCCGGCGCGATCAGGGCCATCGCGTTCATCGTCAGGCCGGTCAGCCCCAAGGTCTTTTTCATCTGGGGCTGCTGGGGTTCAGAAGCCATACCGCACCTCGTTTTCTTCAAAGAAGGTCAAATCAGCAAAGAACGACACTGAACCCGACGACGTCGATCGTTGCCGAAGATCGCCTCAAGGTGTGTGCCGCGGAAGAGACACGATTCTTCGAGATAGCAAAGTTTGTGCCAGAGGTCTCTGCGTACCTTCCCGCAGAAATGAGAAATTGTTTTACGCCAACATGTTACAAGAATGTCATCGAGTCCCCAGAACGGTGAGATTGCACCGCCCCTGCTTAGGAACCGCGCAGGGTCTGCTTGAAATGAAAGATTGTCCGCCGCACGCTTCCTCGGGCTCGGCCGGATAGGCTACAATGGTAATCCTCGGTTGCCACACCTAGGGTAATCCAGGGCCGGAAAAGGGAACAGTCCCTATTTGCCGGCTCCACGGAAGCCCGACGCGCAAGCGAGGGCAAGGCGCTGCCGGTCCCTCGCTTGCGCTTCGGGCTTGAATGGGGCCGTGAATGATCCGCGGGAACGCGTACCAATCTTTTGGCCGCGCCGGCGCGAACAGGTACGGCCTGTCAGGTAGCGTGTATGGAGTTTACCTACGCCCAGATCTGCTCTCAGGGTCCGGTGCGGTCCAACAACGAGGACTACGTCGGCTGCTGGCAGCCCAAGGAAGTGGAGGAGCAAAGGAACCGCGGGGCGGTGGTGGCCATTGCCGACGGCGTGGGCGGACAGGGAGAGGGAGAGGTGGCCAGCCGTCTGGCCGTGGAAACGGCCATCGCCCGCTTCCAGGAGCTCAAACCGGACACGCCCCCGCGGCAAGCCCTGTTCCACATCTTCACCTACGCCAACCTGGCCGTCTACGACCACGGCATGGAGAACCGCCACGAGGGCCGCATGGCCACCACGCTGACCATTCCGCTTTTGCGCAACGACGAGGTGACCATCGGCCACGTGGGCGATTGCCGCGTCTACCTCGTCGAGGAGGGCCGCATCCGCCGCATCACCGGCGACCATTCCTACGCCGCTATGCAGGTCAAGATGGGGCTGATGTCGGAGGAAGAAGCCGCCGCCAGCGACATGCGCTGCGTGCTCACCCGGAGCATCGGCAAAGAGCCCACGGTGCAGATCGACTACTACACCGCCCAGGTCCGCCGGGGCAACCGCCTGGTGCAATGTTCCGACGGCCTGCACCATTGCGTGCGGGACGAAGAGATCGCCGAGATCGTCAATCACCACCCTCCCGCGGAGGCGTGCCGCCAATTAGTCGATCTGGCCGTCCGGCGCGGCACCGACGACAACCTCTCGGTGCAGATCGTCGAGGTCGACAAGGTGGAGCACGTGATGTACTACCGCGGACTACCCATCTATTGTGAGCCGGAGCCGCAAATGAGCCCCGAAATGGAAGTTGGCCAGGTCCTGGACGAGCGATTCCAGATCATCGACGTCATCAGCCGCAGCGGCATGGCCAGCATCTTCAAGGCCCACGACCTGAAGACCGGGCAGGACGTGGCGGTGAAGGTGCCGTTCATGCAGTTCGAGAGCGACCCCGCCTTCTTCTCCCGCTTCGAGCGCGAGGAGAAGATCGGCCGGACGTTGGATCACCCCTACATCCTCCGCATCATCGGCGTGGAGGAGAAGAGCCGGCCCTACATCGTGATGGAGCTGCTCCAGGGGCAGACGCTGCGGCAGGTGCTGCGGAGCGTCGAGCGGCTGCCGGCCGAGCACGCCCTGGACATTGCCGCGCGGATCTGCGAGGCCCTGGAGTACCTCCACGCCAAGAACATCATCCATCGCGACCTGAAGCCGGAGAACATCATGCTCTGCGACGACGGCAGCATCCGCGTCATGGATTTCGGCATCGCCAAGGCGGTCGGGCTGCGGCGGCTAACGTTCACCGGCTTTTCCGCCGCCATGGGCACGCCCGACTACATGGCGCCCGAACAGGTCAAGGGCAAGCGGGGCGACGCCCGCACCGATCTCTACAGCCTGGGCGCGATGCTCTACGAGATGCTCACCGGCAGCACGCCCTTCGAGGGCGTCAATCCCTATGCGATCATGAACGCCCGGCTGGTCGGCGACCCCGTGGCCCCCCGCAAGCTCAACGCGGAAATCTCGCCGGAGGTCGAGGAGATCGTGCTGCACGCCATGGAGCAAAAACCCTACGACCGCTATCCCACCGCCACCGCCATGCGGATCGAGTTGCGGGCCCCCGAGAGCGTGCAGGTCACGGGGCGCTGCCAGCGGCTGCGCCCGCCCGTGCAATGGCGGGCCGGCTGGCGGACCGCGAGGCTGATCCTCCTGGCCGTGCTGCTGCCGATCGTCGTCTTCGGGATCTTGTTCCTGATCTTCCAACACCCCTGGCGCCACTAGTCGTTTTTGGCCCAAGTTCGTCGCGTAGCGACGTGGACTTACCGATCACTTGAGTCAACTGGATAACCGTTTTACCGGCTTTCCATGCTGAAGTGTCCGAAAATGGTGGGGCTCGCTGCGCTCGAGCGGAGCGAGCCCCACCGCGGGAACCGAAATGTACGCGTCGGCCGTTTGTAGGTCGGGCATTCCTGCCCGACTTACGCAATCGCCCGCGAGGCAACAACGAATACGCAACGACGGGCAAGAATGCCCGTCCTACGGGCCCGGCTTTGGATACCGCTTGCTACGCGTCGTGGGAAATCTCTACAATAATCTCATGGCCGAGGACTACTACAAAACACTGGGGGTAAGTCGCAGCGCCTCCCAGGACGAGATACGAAAGGCGTATTTCGAGCTCGCCCGCAAGTTCCATCCGGACAAGAACCCCGAAAAGGACGCCAAGAAAAAGTTCCAGAAGATCCAAGCGGCGTTCGACGTGCTGAACGACCCGCAAAAGCGGGAGATGTACGACCGCTATGGCAGTTCCTTCGAGACGATGGGGGCCGGCGGCCCCCGCGGACCAGGCAGGGGGGGGCCCGGACCAGGCGGCGGTTTTGCGGGTGGCCCGCAAGGCTTCGAGGACGTTGACTTCAGCCAGTTCTTTGGTGATAAGTTTGGCGCCGAAGGGGGGCCCGATCTGAGCGACATTTTCACTCAGTTCCGCCGCACGGCGGGACGCAGCCGAAAGTCGGCTTCCGCTCGACGGCGCGGGGCAGATATCGAACACGAAATGACCGTCCCCTTCCAGACGGCCACGAGCGGCGGCGAGGTACAGATCCGGGTCGAGCACCCCTCGGGCAAGGCGGAAACACTGACCGTCAAGATTCCCGCGGGCATTGAGGAGGGCAAGAAGATCCGTCTTCGCGGGCAGGGAGAGGCCACAGCGTCCGGGGGGACGCCTGGGGACCTGCTGATCACCATCCACGTGGGCTCGCACCCCTATTTCCAGCGCAAGGGCGACAGCCTGCTGCTCCGCGTGCCGGTAACGTTGGGCGAGGCCGCGCTGGGCGCCAAGATTGACGTGCCCACGCCCAAGGGTACGGTCTCGCTGCGGGTGCCGCCGGGAACTTCCAGCGGGACCAAGCTGCGGATCAAGGGGCACGGGGTTACGCCCAAGACCGGACCGCCCGGCGACCTGTTGGCCGAAATCCAAATCGTGATCCCCAAAGACTTGGACGAGGCTGACCGGCAGGCGATTGAGGCCATCGACCACAAGCACGAGTTACATCCCCGTGCGGACCTGCGCTGGTAACTGGAATCCAAGATTTGAAATCTAAGATCTGGAATCTGAAATCTGAAATCCAAAACTGCCGTTTCCCCGCCGCCCACCGCTTACGTCGGCAGGCGGACTTCCAACGAGCGTACCGCCAACACGTGTCGGCCTCGGATGGCAACCTGCTGGTCTTTGGGGCGGCCAACGGGCTGCCGCACTGCCGGCTGGGATTGTCGGTTTCGCGGAAGGTGGGCGGCGCTGCGCTGCGCAATCGTTGGAAGCGTTTGATCCGCGAGGCCTTCCGCACGAGTCGCTCACGCCTGCCCGAGGGTCTTGACTTAGTAGTCATCCCCCGGAAGACGGACAAACCTGAACTATGCCAGATTCAGAACTCACTGGCCGACCTTGCCCACCGGATTGCCCGCCGGCTGCGCGCAATAAGGCGGAGTGAACTACACCGTTTCGTCTATGCGTTATACTGCACGCGGCTTGAAATGCGACGATCCACACTAGCCCGAAGCGCAAGCGAGGGGCCACGTTGCGGCCCTCGCTCGCGCTTCGGGCGAGTGTCATTTTCTCCCGCACGCGCTACCGCGCAAATCATCCTCGAAGACAGGCAGCCGACATGGGCCTGCTCGACAAGACCAATCCCAAGGCAACGCCACGAAGTGTTTTGCTCTGGTCCATGATGTGGGGAGGGATCGGAGCGGCTTTGTTTTTCCTTGCCTTCAAGCCCGCTTGGCGCGAGGCATGGCAAATTACATTGCCGCTTTGGGTTCTGTTGTGTGCGGGTGTCGGTGCCCTTGTGGAATGGCAAGTGGCTGACGAAGGGGACGAGAATGACGAATCAAATTGATGGCAAACAACGACTCCCGACCCCTTTATCCCGTCTGCCGGCGTGGTTGCTGATCGTTGGGGTGCGGCTCTACGGGTTCTTTCTCAGCCCCCTGTTGGGGCGGAATTGCCGTTACACGCCGACGTGCAGCACCTACTTCATCGAGTCGGTGAAGAAGCACGGGGCGATCCGCGGGGCGATCCGCGGCGTCTGGCGGATCATCCGCTGCAACCCTTGGCGGCCCGGGGGTTATGATCCACCTTGACTGCCAAGGTGGAAATCGCTATCGTCCGCGGCTCGAACACCTTTTCTTCGTGTAGGGTGGGTCGAGCGCAGCGAGCCCCACCATTTCTCAGGCGAATGCTTTCGGTGGGGCTCGCTGCGCTCGACCCACTGGCACACTAGCCCGACGCGCGAGCGAGGGTAACCTGTTCGAGAACCCTCGCTTGCGCGTCGGGCTAGTGTCCGACCATGAATAATCCCGGCGTCAAGACAGCGTGAGGAGCACGGGAAAATGAAGTCCCCGCAGATACTCCTGTTGTGTGGTCTTTGGTTCTGCGGCGGCTGTTCCACCTGGAGCGGCATCGGCAGTTGTCTCCCCTGGCAAAACGCCGACGACAAGAAGGTTGAGGCCCAAAAGAAGGACTACTTGATCGGCGACCTGGCGGTGCCCTATGGGCTCTATCCCGTGAAGGTCGAGGCGGTCGGCCTGGTCACCGGGCTGCGGGGCACGGGCAGCGATGCTCGGCCGGGACCGCAGCGACAGGCGCTCATGGGCCAGATGCAGAAGCAGGCAGTCGCTTCGCCGAACGCGCTCTTGGCATCGGGCAATACTTCGATGGTATTGGTCCGCGGCGTGTTGCGGCCGGGGATCCAGAAGGGCGACCATTTCGATCTCGAAGTCCGCGTCCCGTCCCAGAGCGACACGACCAGCTTGCGGGGCGGCTGGCTGATGCCGGTCGACCTGCAAGAGCTGCAGGTGATGAGCGACAACCGCCTTCACAGCGGCAAAGTCCTCGGCGAGGCGCAGGGCCCGCTGTTGGTCGATCCTTCGGCCAAGGAGAAGACCGATCGGGTGGAGCTCTGCCGCGGGCTCGTGCTGGGCGGCGGCCTTTGCAAGCAATCGCGGAACCTGGCCGTGGTGCTCAAGCCCGATAAGCAATCGATCCGCAACGCCTCCCGCGTGGAAACGGCCGTCAACCGCCGCTTCGTCACTTTCACCAAGGGCATCAAGACCGGCATGGCCAAGGCCAAGACCGACCAGTTCGTCGAGCTCAAGGTCCATCCCCGCTACAAGGACAACATCGACCGTTACGTGCAAGTCGTCCGGGCCCTGCCGCTGAGGGAATCGGAAGCGGAGCAGACCGAGCGGGTCGCCAAGCTCGAAAAGCAGTTGTTCGATCCGCAGACTTCCGCCCAGGCCGCTTTGGAGCTGGAAGCCATCGGCAAGCAGGGAGCGGATACCCTGCGGAAGGCCCTTAAGGCGGGCGACCCGGAAGTCCGCTTCTACGCCGCCGAGTCGCTGGCCTACCTCGACGAGACCGGCGAGGCCGACGTCTTGGCGCGGATCGCCAAGCAACAGCCGGCCTTCCGCGTCTTCGCGCTGGCCGCGCTGGCGGAGATGAACGACGTCTCGGCCAGCGAGAACCTGCGGGAGCTGCTCAACGTTCCCAGTGCCGAGACCCGCTACGGCGCGTTTCGCGCCCTCTGGACGATGAACCACAACGACTCGCTGGTGATGGGCGAGAACCTCGGCGGGCAGTTCGGCTACCACGTGCTGGATACCTCCGGCCCGCCGATGATCCACGTCACCAAGAGCAAGCGGCCGGAGATCGTGCTCTTCGGGGCGAACCAGCAGCTCAGTACGCCGCTGGCGGTCGAGGCGGGCAACCAGATCATGGTCACCGGCAACAAGCCGGGCGAGATCATCGTCAGCCGTTTCGCCGTTCACGAGCCCGACCAGAAGCGGTTCGTCTCCACCCGGGTCGACGACGTGATCCGCGCCATCGTGGCCCTCGGCGGCACCTATCCGGACGTGGTCCAGGCCCTTCAGGAGGCCAAGGCTCGCGGCTGCCTGGCCGGCCGGTTCGAGGTCGATGCGATTCCCGAGGCCGGACGGAGCTATACCCGCAACGGCGGCAGGTCGGAGGGTGCCACGGACGAGGCCCAGGAACACGCCCGGACCCTCCCCAGGGAGGATGGGACGATGGCTACCGATAACGGCGATTCTACCGACGCTGACAAGAAAACCGCCTCCGCCGAAGGGGATTCCAGCGAGAAGGGCCATCCGATCATGGACTTCTTTGATAGAATATGGGGACGGCCCACCCCGGATTCAGTGCCTACGGGCAATAAGCTGGCCGAATTGCCGGGCACATGATCCTGTAGGGAACGCCCTCCGTGGCGTTCCGGCAGTCGGGAGAAGCGGTTCCCGGCGTTCGCCTCGGAACGCCACGGAGGGCGCTGCCTACAGACGAAACTCGGTCAACTTGTTTTTGCGCCGATCTAACCGTCCATGCTCAAGGCCCTCGAACTCGTCGGTTTCAAGAGTTTTGCGGACCGCACGCGATTCGAGTTCCCCCCCGGAATTACGGTAGTCGTCGGCCCTAACGGCTCCGGCAAGTCGAACATCGTCGACGCCATCAAGTGGGTGCTCGGCGAGCAAAGCGTCAAGAGCCTGCGGGGCAAGGAGATGGCCGACGTCATCTTCAACGGCTCGGGCGCACGGCGGGCGATGAACTCGGCCGAGATCACCCTGACGGTCGATAATGCCGGCGGCCGGCTGGCTATCGACACCCCCGAAGTCCACATCACCCGCCGCGTCTACCGCAGCGGGGAGGGGGAGTACCTTATCAACCGGCAGCCGTGCCGCTTGCGCGACATCCGCGACCTCTTGGCGGGCACCGGCCTGGGCACGCAAGCCTACAGCGTCATCGAGCAAGGGAAGGTCGACGTCCTGCTCCAGTCGTCCTCCCAGGATCGGCGCATGATCTTCGAGGAAGCGGCCGGCATCAGCCGTTTCAAGGCCAAGAAGATCGAGGCCCTGCGGCGACTGGAGCGGGTCGAGCAAAACCTGCTGCGGCTGTCGGACATTGTCGAAGAGGTCGAAAGCCGGCTGCGGAGCGTGCGGCAGCAGGCCGGCAAGGCGCGGCGGTACAAGGAATACAGCGACCGTCTGCAGGAGCTTCGCACCCAGGTGGGCCTGGTCGACTGGCAGCGGCTGAGCGGGCAGCTTGCCGGCCTGGAGGGCGAGACCCGCAACCTCACGGACCAGCGGGACGCGGCGATCGCCGAGGCCGAATCGTTGGAGGCCCGGTGGCTCGTGGCCGAGACCCAACTGGGCCAGCTCAACGAGGCCATCCGGCAGTCCGAAGCCCGCCTGGCCGCCAACCGCCAACGGATCACCGCTGCAGAATCGACCATCGAGCACCAGCGGTCTCACGGCCGCGACCTGGAGGAGGAGATTGCCCGGCATCGCCAACAACTGGCGGCGATGAGCGTCCGCGCCGGCGACCTGGCGCAACAGCTCCACGAGACAGGCGACGCGGTCCAGGCGGCGATCGACCGGCATCGCCAGATCGCCCGCACGCTGGCCGAAAGCGAGCGCGGCATGACCGAGCTGATCGCCCGGCTCGATCAGCTTCGCGGCGAAAACCAGCAAAGCCGCGCAAGCCACCTGGAGCAGATGCGCGCGGTCGCCTCGCTGGCCAGCGAGATCAGCCGTTGGGAAAGCCAGGCGGCGGCGGCCCTGGCAGCCCGCGATCGCAACCGCCAGAAGCTCGACGAGTTGGATGGGCAATTGGCGGTCGTCGAGGGCCAACTGGTCGAGCTCCAGCGGCAGCGGGAAGAGCTGTCGGCCGAGGTCGATCGGCGGCAGCAGGAGCATGCCTCCGCCCTGACCCGCCTGGGCGAGCTGCGCCGGCAACAGGCCCAACGGCAGGCCGAGCTGACCCAACACCAGCAGCGCCGCAGCGGGCTTTCCGAGCGGATCTCCGTGCTGGAGGAGTTGGAGAAGCGGCACGAGGGGCTCAGCCCGGGCGTCAAAGAAGTGCTCAACCAGGCCCGCGGAAAAGACCCGGGCCCGTTTCGGTCGACCTGCGGATTGGTGGCCGACCTGTTCCAGGTGGGCGTTGAGTCGGCGATGCTGATCGAGGTGGCCCTCGGCGAGAAGGCCCAGCACGTGGTGGTTACGCCGACCAAGGACTTGTGGGACTATCTGGGCGAGAACTCCCGGCGTTTTGTGGGCCGGGTGGGATTCGTCTGGCTGGACGGAGAGCCGGCCGCCGAGCCCCTGCCTGCCAGTCTCCAAGGACGGCCGGGCGTTGTGGGCCGGGCCGACCAGTTCGTCCAGACCGAGCCGGCATACACGGGCCTGGCCCGGCGGCTCCTGGGGCAGACCTGGATCGTGCAGTCGCTGGCCCAGGCCCTGGCCCTGGCCGACACCACCCAGCCGCCACAGAACTATGTCACGCTCAGCGGCGAGCTTCTGGCCGCTGACGGCACGCTGTCGGTCGGACCGCGTCACGCCTCCACCGGCCTGATCTCCCGCCGCAGCGAGCTGCGGGCCCTGCGGGGCCAGTTGGTCGAGCTGGAGGCGAAGATCCAAAACTCCGACTCCGCGCTCGGCCGGCTCCAACAGCAGGTGATCCAGGAGGAAGAGCGGGCCGCCCGGCTGGCCGACGACCACCGCCAGGCCGCGGAATCCTTGGCCGGTCACTCCCATCGCATCACGGCCGCCGCCGAACGCCGCTCGCAGCTCGGCCGGCAGCGGACGGCGATCCAATCGGACCTGGAATCGGCCGCCGCCCGCTACGAAGCGGCCGGACGGGACCTGGAAGCCGCCCGCACCCGGCAGCAGGCCGCCGAGGCCAGTCTGGGCGAGATGGAATCGCGTCTTGCCGGACTGGCCGGCCAGATCGACCGACTCGACGCCCAGTACCAGGCCAGCGCCCGGGAGGCCACCGAGACCAAGGTCGAGCTGGCCAAAAGCGAGGAGCGGCTGGGCAACCTCCAGACCCGCATGCAGCAGTTCGAGGAGAGCCAGCAGGAACGTTTCCGCGCCATCAGCGAAACCCGGCAGCGGCTTTCGCAATGCGACCAGCGGGCCCAGCAGGCGCGGTTCAGCATCTTGCAGGCGGAATCGGAGGTGGCCGAGCTCTACCTCTGCAAGGAGCGTTTCGCCGCCGAGACCGTCGAGACGATCAACCGGCGGGAAGCGATCCAGGAGCTCCGCTTGCAATTGTCCGACGACGCCCAGAAGCTGCGGACCGAGGTCCGCAAGCTGGATGAGAAGATCCACGCCAAGGAGCTGGCGGCCCATGAAGTCCGCCACGCCCGGGCCGCCCTGGCCGATCGCCTCCGCGAGGATTACGCGATCGAGCTTTCCGAGCTGGAGCACGAGCCGACCGAGGAGGAGCAGCATCGCCGCGACGAGGCGCAGCAGGAGATCGACGAACTGCGGCGGAAGCTCAACCAACTGGGCAACGTGAACCTCGAGGCCTTGGAGGAGCTGCGGCAGCTCGAAGAGCGCCACCAGACGCTGGCCGCGCAATACCAAGACCTGTCCGACGCCAAGAATGCCCTCTCGCGGATCATCGACAAGATCAACGTCGACAGCCGGCGGCTGTTTGCCGAGATGCTGGACGCGGTCAAGGGCCATTTCCGCACGCTCTTCCGCGACCTCTTCGGCGGCGGCCAGGCGGACATCGTGTTGGAGGAAGGGGCGGACATCCTCGAGAGCGGCATCGAGATCGTGGCCCGGCCGCCGGGCAAGGAGCCGCGGAGCATCTCGCTGTTAAGCGGCGGCGAGAAGACCTTGACCTGCGTGGCGCTGCTGTTGGCGATTTTCCGCAGCCGGCCCAGCCCTTTCTGCGTGCTGGACGAGGTCGACGCCGCGCTGGACGAGGCCAACATCGACCGTTTCACCGCGGTCCTCCAGGGCTTTCTCGCCTGGACGCAGTTCGTGATCGTCACGCACTCGAAGAAGACCATGACCTGCGCCGATACGATGTACGGCGTGACCATGCAGGAGTCGGGCGTTTCCAAGCAGGTTTCCGTCCGCTTCGAGGACGTCAGCGACAACGGCGAGATCCTCGCCGAGAGCGGCCCCACCGTTTCAACTCCCGCTTTGCCCCCGAGCGAAGAAGAAGCGGCGTGATAAGATTCACCGCCGAGACGCGGAGACGCAGAGAAATCTTGAATTGCGTTTGCTTTCCTCGGCGTCTCCGCGTCTCGGCGGTGGCATTTCTCCCGTTGACTTCAAGTGCGCCCGATGACTAATCCACGCCCGCCGCTTTCCATCGGCCAGTGCGCCACCCTGGCCTGCCTCTGGGAGGTCTCGGCGCCCAAGCCGGGCAACGTCCATCGGGGCGCGGACTTTGAGGATCTCACCTTCGACGACTTCCTCACCAGCGCCGCCCTGATCGCCCCGGCGATGGAGGCGGCTGCCTGCGGGGCGAGCTTGGGAACGGTGGTCTTGGAGGCCGTGCAGGCGACCCTCGCGGCCGTAGGAAAGAACACCAACCTGGGCACGGTCCTGTTGTTGGCCCCGCTGGCCAGGGTACCGCGAGGCCGGCCGCTGGCGGCCGGCGTGGCGGAGGTCCTGGCGGGACTCGCCGCGGACGACGCCCGCGACGTTTACCAGGCGATCCGCCTGGCCGAGCCCGGCGGCATGGGCCGCGCCGAGCGGTACGACCTGTTCGATCCTCCTCCGCCGAGCCTGTTGGATGCCATGCGGCAGTCCGCCGAGCGCGACCTGGTCGCCCGGCAATACGTGGAGGACTTCGCCGGCGTGCTGGAGGTGGTCCTGCCCTGGTTGCTGGAGGAGTTGTCCGCCGGTTTGCCGCTGCCCCAGGCGATCGTCCATCTTCAGATGCGTCTAATGGCCCGCTTCCCTGACAGTCTGATCGCCCGCAAGTGCGGCCCGGAGGTGGCCCGGCAGTCTGCGACCTGGGCGGAGTCGGTCTTGCAGTCGGGGGCGCCGGGGGAGGAGAGTTATCACGCCGCCCTGGCCGACTTCGACTTCTGGCTCCGCAGCGACGGAAATCGCCGCAATCCGGGCACGACGGCCGACCTGATCGCCGCCGGCCTGTTTGCGTCGCTGCGCGACGGGCGGCTGCCGTACTCGTCACGCTCCGCGTGACGCGGGCCCTCACGCGGAGCGTGAGGAGTACATGCGGGAACCTGACAGTAACTGCTACCACGGTCCTACGTTGATCCAATAGCTTCCCCGGTTTGCAAACTACGATGGAACAATACCACGTCCGCATCGCCAAAGACTACCTGGTCTTCAGCGCAGGCCATTTCATCACCTTCGACGGCGACGTCTGCGAGCGGCTCCACGGCCACAACTACCGCGTGGCGGCGGAGGTCGCCGGACCGCTGGACGAAAACCACTACGTGGTCGACTTCATCGCCCTGCGGGACACGCTCAAGAGAATCGTCGACGAGTTGGACCACCACATGCTGCTGCCCACCGGCCATCCCTTGATTCGGGTCGAGCCGGACGACCGCGAGGTGCGGGTGACCTTCGCCGACCGCCGCTGGGTTTTCCCCCGCGGCGACTGCCTCCTGCTGCCCATCCCGAACACCACGACCGAGCTGTTGGGCCGCTACATCGGCCGGCGGCTCCTGGACGACCTCCAGGCCCGCACGGGCGTCCGGCCGGCCTTGGTCCGCGTCGAGGTTGACGAGTGTTTCGGCCAGCTTGCCGTCTGCGAGCTTCGCGGCGAGTAAGGCTGGATTGCCGCCGGGCGCAAGCTTGACGAACCGCGCAGCAACCAGGATAATCGAGCGGGCGTTTCTGAAAAACGGAGAGCCTCGACAACGACCGCAACCAGGAGCCGGACGTCCTGCCCGGCAAACGCGCCGCCGCGCAAAGGAGTCGTACTTGGGCCAATGGTGTCTGATCGTTGCGATCGTGGCGATCGCCATCGGGATAATGGTGCTCGGCCAGATCCAAGCCGACAAGCGGAGGAGAGCGTTGGCCGCCTGGGGTTCGTTGCGCGGCCTGGAGTTTTATCCCGCCCGCGACTCCGGCCTGGGTGACCGCTATGCGCATTTCGCCTGCCTGAACCACGGGGAGAATCGCTTCGCCGATAACCGCCTGGAAGGGCGCGCCGGCGATCATGCGTTCTGCGCATTCGACTACCATTACGAGACCTCCGACGGGAAGAACAGGGCTCGCCACGTTTTTTCCGCGGTCATTCTCACGACGAAGCTGCCGCTGAAGCCGCTGGTGATTCGGCCCGAGCGGCTGGCCGACCGCGTGGCGGCATTGCTCGGTTTCGAGGGCATCGAATTCGAGTCCGCGGCGTTCAACAAGCAGTTTCACGTTACCTCGCCCGATCCTCGCTGGGCCTTCGACGTCTTGCCGCAAGCCACCCTGGAGTTCCTCTTGGACTCGCCCAAGTTCAATTTGGAATGTCAGCTCTGCCAGATCATCGCCTATCGCCAGACGATTTTCCAGCCCGCGGACTTCGAGTCGGCCCTTGAGGTGATCGAGGGGATCCTCTCGCGATTGCCCAAGTCTCTCCTGCAGGAGCTTCAAGAAACGGAGGAATGACGATGGTGGGCGTGATCCTTTGCGTTGCGATCGGCCTGACCCCGCTGGTGTTGCTCATGCTGCTGTACAACGCCCTGGTCCGGGGCCGCAACGCGTGCGACGAATCCTGGGCGGACATCGACGCCGAGCTCAAGCGGCGCTATGACCTCATCCCGAATCTGGTCAGCACCGTGCAGGGCTATGCGAAGCACGAGAGAGAGCTGCTGGAAAGACTGACGCAGGCCCGCGCGGCGGCGATCGCCAATCAAGGCTCGCCGCGCTCCCAGGCCGGCGACGAGAACGAGCTGGTGAGGAGTCTGCGGCAGGTGTTTGCGGTGGCGGAGAGCTACCCCGACCTGAAGGCCAATCAGAATTTCCTGGCGCTCCAGGCGGAACTGGCCAATACCGAGGATCGGATTCAGCGGTCTCGCCGCTTCTACAATGCCAATGTGCGGGACTATCTCAACCGCTTGCAGAGTTTTCCCTCCAACGCCGTGGCCGGCGTATTCGGTTTCACGGGCCGCGAGTTCTTTGAGATCGAAGACGTCGTGCAACGCGAGGCGCCCGCCGTGAAGTGTTCGTAGCCGTTTCGCCCGCATCGGCCGTTCGACGCTTTGGGCCGGCGAAGCAGGTAACGAGAACACTAATTGACACGAATCGACGCTAATATGGTGAGTTGACGATGATTAGCGAGGATTAGTCAAGTAGAGTGGGCAATGCCCACCGACCGCAGGTTGTTCTGGTGGGCGGTGCCCAGCCTACATTTCTTGCCCGACGAGTAGGGCTTGCAGGTGCGAACATGGCGGCATCGGCTCGGCGACCCTGGTATCGATGGCACCGTTCCACCTGGGCGGTAATAGCGGTCACGCTTTTGTTGCTGATCCTGATTGCTGTGCCAGGGGGTAACGTTGAATCGAGCTTTGGTATTACGGTCGTGGTGCTTGCTCACCACGAGCATGGTTGGCCTTTTGTTTGGCTAGATTGATGCGACTGGCCAACCGGAGCCTTTCGCTTTGATCCCGGTTTGTGTGCTGGGCTCGGGGAACTCCGCCGGGCGAGTGACGGCGACGCGTTCTGGATGACCCTCGACGACTGGCCGAATTCTCGCCATTGGCTCCTGAATTGGAAGGGGCTTGTCCTGGATTTGCTCGTAGCGCTGGCCGTCACCGCTGCGATTGCGTTTCTCTGGGAGTGGTGGCGCCGGAGACACTTCCAGTATCGGCTTCGTAGCCTGTTGGTGTTCGTTCTCCTAGTCTCGCTCGTGCTGGCATCGTGGCGAGCCGCGGTCGTGCAGTGTGTACGGGAACAGGACGCGATCACGGCATTGGGTGACAACAATTTCGATGTAGAAACTTCGTCAGCCGCGCCGGACTGGCTTTGCAGGCTGGTCGGTTCGGATTGCTTCCCGAAATTCGTGGTTGGCATCCACGGCGGCATGTCGGATGAGCAAGGCGCACAGGACGCGGAGTCTGCCGGCTTCGCGGCTGCCAGAGAATTCCGGAATCTTGAGTGCGTCGAAATGGCGATGGCGAACGACCGAACACTGATGTGTCTTGCCGCACTCTCCCGAGACCTCCAACGTTTGCACGGGTCGCCCGGACTGCGAGAACTGGACGTCAGCGGGACCGACGTGACCGACGCCGGTCTGGAACATCTCAAAGGGCTGGTCCGGCTCAAGCAGTTGGACCTCAGCCGCACCAAGGTCACGGCCGAAGGCGTCAAGAGGCTCCGGCGGAGATTGCCGAACTGCGAGATCCTGTGGGAGCCAAGATCAGACAACCAGTAGGTCCCGCCTGCCGGGCGGGACTTCTTGAAGGCTCCATCCCTGTCCTTCCTGCCGGGCACGGCTCTTGGGTCATGCGTTCATCCTCGTCCCGTCCGGCAGACGGGACCTACTTTGCTCAAGTTGCACGGCCGTTTCCGCCGATACGGGCCCCAGCCTTTGACCGCGCGCGGGATGCGCGCCGATAGACCGGTGAATCTGGGCGTTCTGGAGAAAGCCTGCCCGGCTTGTAGCAGGCACACGGCGTGTGCCGCCCGCAGATCACGGCACACGGCGTGTGCCTACTACCTTTGAACACTTTTCTATGCCTACCACTGCGATCCGCAAAGCGGCCATCCTCTTGACGAGCCTGCCGAAAGAGAAGGCGGCGGAGCTTCTGGGCAAGCTGACGCCCAAGCAGATCGAGTCGGTCTCGATCGAGATTGCCAAGCTCGACGCCGTCACGGCCGACGAGCAGGCGCTGGTGATCCAGGAGTTTGGCAACGCCAACCCCAACTCGCTCTCGGGGAGCGTGGGCGGCCTGGAGGTGGCCAAGAACCTGGTCGAGCAGGCCCTGGGAAAGGCCGCCGGCGCCACCATCGACAGCGTGCGGCAATCGATCGAGGGCTTGCCCTTCGGCTTCCTGCAAAAGGTGGACAGCCAGAACCTGCTGACCTTCATCATCGACGAACATCCGCAGACCATCGCCCTGATCCTCTCGCACATCGCGCCACCCAGGCCTCGGCGATCATCGCCGAGTTGCCGCCGGAAAAGCAGTTGTCGGTGGTCCGCCGCATTGCCGCCATGGGGCAGACCAGCCCGGAAATCATCCGCGAGATCGAGAAGGGGTTGGAGCACCGCATGTCGAGCGTGATGAGCCAGCAGTTCGAGAAGGCCGGCGGGGTAAACAGCGTGGCGGAGATCCTCAACGTCATCGACCGCGCCACGGAGCGGACGCTGATGGAGAACCTGGCCCAAGAGGATCCCGAGCTGGTCGAGGAGATCCGCCGCTTGATGTTCGTCTTCGAGGACATCGCCAAGTTCGGCGACCGCGACATCCAGACCGTGCTGAAGAACGTGGAAAGCTCGCAGTGGGCCATGGCGCTGAAGGGCGTCAGCGACGAGTTGCGGGAGAAGATCCTCAAGAACATGTCGAAGCGGGCGGCGGCCCTGTTGCAGGAAGAAATGGGCTACCTGGGGGCCGTGCGGCAGTCGGGCGTCGAGCAGGTGCAGCAACAGATCGTCGACGTCATCCGCCGGCTGGAAGACGCCGGCGAGATCACGCTGCACGCCGACGAGGCGGAGGAGAAGTTCGTGCAGTAGGAGCGGATGAGAGATAAGGGATGAGGGATGAGGGATTACAGATATGAGATTTGAGATGAGGGATGCAGAGACGCACGTTTTTGCCCTTATCTCTTATCTCTTATCCCTCATCTCTCATCCGTCTCTCATCTGGCTCAAGAACTTCTGCGTGCGGGGCACCTGGGGGCGGTCGAGGACTTGCTCGGGCGGTCCGTCCTCGATGATCTTGCCGTCGGCCAGCACGGCCACGCGGTCGGCGGCCCGGCGGGCGAAGCCGATCTCGTGGGTCACGACGATCAGCGTCAGCCCGTCGCGGTTGAGATCCTCCAACACGCTGAGCACTTCGCCCTTGAGCTCCGGGTCCAGGGAGCTGGTGATCTCGTCGCACAACAGGCCGCGGGGTTCCATGGCCATTGCCCGGGCGATGGCCACCCGCTGCTTCTGACCGCCGGACAATTCTCGCGGATAGGCCCCGGCGCGGTCGCCCAGGCCGACGCGGGCCAGCAGCGTCATGGCCCGGTTGCGGGCCTCGCCGTCGGCCATTCCTAGCACGTGAACGGGGGCCTCGATGATGTTCTGGATCGCCGTGAGGTGCGGGAAGAGTTGGAAATCCTGGAAGATCATGCCGAAGGTCCGCCGCACCTGCCGGTAGACCGGCCCGGCCGCCCGGCGATCGGGGCAGAGCACGTGCGGCCCCACGCGGATCTCGCCGGCGTCGAAGGTGTTCAGCCCGTTGATGCACCGCAAGAGCGTCGACTTTCCGGCACCGCTGGGGCCGATCAGGGCCAGGGTTTCGCCGGCGTCGATCGAGAGGCTGATCTGGTCCAGCACCAGCCGCGAGCCGAAGCGCTTGGTCACGCTGGAGAGCACCACCTGGTGGTCGTTCACGTTCCCTTCCCCCAACGCTGTTCGAGGTACCGCGAGAGGTAGCCCAGCGGCACGGACATGATCAGGTAGAGGACGGCCGTCACCAGGCCGATCTCCAGGTACTTCAGGCTCGCTTTGGCCAGCTCCTGGTACTGCTTGGTCAATTCCTCGACGGCGATGATGCTCACCACGCTGGTGTCTTTGAACAGCGCTACGAAGTCGTTGGTCATGGGCGGCAGGATCACGCGGACCGCCTGGGGCATGATGATCCGCCGGAAGGTCAACAGCCGCGACATGCCCAGCGAGGCGGCCGCTTCCCATTGGCCCAGGGGGATCGAGCGGATCCCCGCGCGGAAGATCTCCGCCTGGTAGGCGGCATAGTTCAGGCCGAAGCCGAGGATCGCCGCTTTCAAGGGCCCGAGCGTCAGGTAGGGACCGAGGCGATCGAGACGGTAACTTGCGGCGATCGTCGGCAGACCGTAGTAGATGAAGAACAAGAGCAACAGCACGGGAATGCCGCGGAAGAACTCCACGTAGACCAGGGCGGCCCAGCGCAGCGGCAGCGGGCCGTAAAGCCGGGCCAGGGCGATCGGCAGCCCGATCACGAGCGCCAGACCCATGCCGGCGAACGTGATCAGCACGGTCAGCTCGGCGCCTGCCAACAAGTCGCCGATGTAGTAGGAGAAGGTGGACTTGCGGTTCGCTTCGTTGATTACGTCTTCCGACACCGTTTCCGCCGGGCCACCCCAGCCGTGCGGGAAATCGGCAAGCTTCGCCTGCGCGTCGTTCCAGAGGTGCCATTTCTCGTAGATCCGACGCAACTGTCCCTCTGCCAAGAGCCGCCCCAGGGCCGCGTCGAACCGCTCGGCCAGCGCTTCCTGGTCCTTGCGGAAAGCGATCGCGTAAAATCCTTCCCCCAGCGGCTTGCCGACAAACTTCAGCTTGGGGTCCGGCCGGGCGTAGTAGATGGCAATGGGCAGGTCGAGGAACACCGCGTCGATCCGCTCCAGCCCCAGGTCCAGGTAGGGCTCCACCTGGTTTCCGTAGACTTTCTTGCGGATCCCCTTCCGCGTCAGCAGCCGCTCGGCCGCCGTGTCTTCGAGCGTTCCCACGACGGCGCCCAGCCGCTTGCAGTCGTCGAGGGTCTGGAACCGCGACTCGTCCTTGCGGGCCACCAACTGCAGCGTGTAAACGTAATACGGCCGGCTGAGCCGCAGCGCCTTGATGCGATCGGGCGTGACTTCGATGCCGTTCATGGCGAAATCGAAGTCGCCCCGCATCAGTCCCGGCACCAGGCTCGAAAACTGGTACTGAGTGAAGTCGATCGGCCGCTGCAGCTCCTTGGCCAGGGCCGCGATCAACTCGACCTCGAAACCGATGTTCCGGTCGGCGTGGTCAGGGTCCTTGAAGATGTAGGGAGCACCGCCCTCCGCGTCGGCGGCCCATTTCAGCGCCCTGGCCTGGGTGCCACCGCTGGCTTGTCCAGCAGTAAGCCCCGCCGCGGCAAACAGCAGCATCGCCGCTCGCATCAGGTCGCAACGAAGCATCCGACGCATTCCCCCTATTCGATCTCCACCAACGACTCGACCTCGCCCTTGCCGTCGAACCGCGCCAGCAACATGCCGCTTACCAAGTTGTGGCCCAGCAGACTGCGATTGGCCGCGGGGGCCAGCGAGCGATAGATCAACCACTGCTGCCGGCCGACCATCACCCGATAGCCGACGGCCACGTCCGGCGGCTGGCTCGCCAGGTTCTCTCCCACCGTAAGCTGCCGCCAAGTGTAGGGCCGGGCGATCCGTCGGCGATCCAGGTCCACAAACAGCGGCGCAAACAGGGCCGAGCCGGTCGCCGACTGCGAAAGCTCCATCCGCTCCTCGACCGCCGCCAAGGTCCCGGGCCGCGTGTCGATCCGCCATTCCGGCTGGGCCAGCGGCAGCACCAGGGCCTTTTTCTGCGACCGTTCGCGACGCGTACGTTTTGCCGATTCGCCGTGAACGGGCTTCTGCTTCCTGCGGCCCTCGACAAAACCCTCCCGGCTCGATTCGGCCGGCGTCAGCGTCATGCCCGGGGCCAGCCGCAACCAGCCACGGTATTCCAGCCGTGCCGGCCGGATTGCCAGGATCGCGTCGGCCAGGAAGACGAAATTGTCCTTGCCGGCCAGGGCCAGATGCCGCTGCACACGGACCCCGGAGCCCAGGTCGATCTCCAACTCCAGGTAGTCGACGCCGTCGGCCGATTCCCAGCAGACCTCTTCCCAGGGCCCGGTCGGCCGTAGCGGCTGGCCGTCCTGGAGGACCTCCAGCCCCCACTGGCCGGACCAGAGGACCTCCTTCCGGCAGCCGATCTCCACGCGGACTGATTCGTCGTGGTAGACCGCGACCAGCCGCGGGTCGGCTGCCGACCAGCCGGACCGCAAGACGCTCACTCCGGCCCATTCGCCGTGGGCGGCAGGGGCCGGAAGCACGGACGCCTTGGGCGGCTTGCTGCGCCGACGGTTAGGATCTACAGACGGGGTGAAGCAGCGGCAGGCGATGGCCCGGTCCTCCTCGTTGCCGCCAAGCTGCAAAGCCGCTTCCAGAAGGTCTGCATCCCCAGTCGCCACCCTGCTTCGGCCCATCGTCGGCCGTGTCGAGAAGACATGCGCGCCGTCGCAGCGGGAGAGTCGCAGGGCGCTCTGGACCAGCCATTGGTACTGCACCTGGGCCGCATCGCTCCAGGGAAGCGCAGGGCGGAGTGCATTCCGCCCTGAGCGGACGGAAGTCCGCTCGACGACGACACGCCGGAGTTGTCCTTGAACGGGTACTTGGGGGATCTGGCTAGCCAGAGCCGACACGCGGGTCCAACAGGCCAACAGCGGACGCAGCAGACCGAGATACTTGCCGTGGGGCGTCCCCTCGCCGTCCAACAAATCTACCAGGCCCGCGGAAAGCGACTCCCGCGCCGGTCCGGCCAGCTTGTGGCAGGCCTCGATCTCGGGAAGAAGGCAGGCCAGGGTCAACCGCAACTCGCCGGCCAAGAGCTGATTGACAAGCGGCTCCTCGACCAAACCAGTGGCCGCCGCCTCGTCGGCCAGGACAAGCAGACGCTGAAGGAGTTGCCACCAGGCATCCGGGGCCAGCGACTGGCAGACCCCGGGCAGGGCGTGGCACCAGGCCAGGGCCTCCAGCACGCGGTGGCAGTCGCGGCGCGGGCCTTCCGGACCGGCGTGGCCGCCGGGGCTAACGGGTGCCTGTCTGTTAGCCCCGCCGGCCACGCCGGCTGTGTGGCCGCTAGGGCTAGCTTTGGCCTGGCCTAGCCACTGGTCCACGAGCCGCTCGGCCCGGCGTCCGCGGGGTGGACAGCCGATCGCCGCCAGGCGGGCGCGCAGGGCATCGAGCTCCTCGATGCCGGGGATCTCGGCCAGGGCCCAGGCCAGCGGCGGCGTTCGACTGCAAACCAACTCACCCAGCGGCCGAGGGTGGTCCCGCTGCGCAAGGTAGGCTTGCCAGGCCGACCAGGCCAAGGCGTGGTCGCCTGAAATGGGTCCTTGGTGCGACTCCTCCGGCCCTGAACGGGTCCAAGCCGCGAGGTACGGCAGGATCGGCAGTCGCAGGGGTCCGGGGAAATGGCGGGTTTCGGCAGGGGTGCTGATGGCCAATGCTGGCTCGGGGTTACGGTCCAGTATGAATCACAATATACAATACAATGGAGAAGGTCTGCCCGTCTCGATGGTCGAGGCTGGTTCCCAAACTTCCCGATTCTACGCACGGCTGGCCGATCATGGAACACATCTGCTGGAAAATCTGTATTTCGCTTCTGGTGGCCCTCTTGCTGGGCGTGGCCGGCTGCCAGCCCTCCACGCCGGCTTCGGCGGCCAAGGCGAAGGTCGAGACCTTAGCCGCCTCCCCTGCGGCCCCGCCGGCTTCGGCGGCCAACCCTCCGCCAAGGACCGGGGCCAAGCCGGCGACCCAGGCCAGCGAGGAGCCATCCGACGAGGAGAAGCCGCGGGACCTCGGCCCACCGCTGGTCGACGAGATCGGCGACCTGAAAAGGCTGGACCGGGTATCCCCGGTCTGGCTCGACATGAAGCACCAACAGGTCGTGTTCCAGGGGGAGGTCTGCCAGGCCAACTACCCGTTGGAGTTCCTCGTCACCTATCCGGAGCGTGGTTACGAATCGGTGATGGTGGTCAAGGTGAAGCCCAGCGTGGTCCATGCGGGTCTGGTAGCGTTGGGGGCGGAGCCTGGCCACCCAGTCCGGTTTGAGCCCAAGTACGAGCCGGCCGCCGGCACGCCGATCGAGATCCGGGTCCGCTGGAAGGACAAGAACGGCCGGCGGCAGGAGGTCTTGGCCCAGGATTGGGTCCGCCAGATCAAGACCAAGAAGGCCCTGAAGATCGACTGGGTCTTCGGCGGCAGCGGTCTCTGGAAGAACGAGTCCACCGGCAAGCAAGAGTACCAGGCGGACCTGAGCGGCGATTTCATTCTCCGTGCTGAACCTGCCCACAGCCACGCTCGACCTTCCGTTGAAGAGCGAAGGGGCCATCGAGAACCGCAGTTTCGAGGGCTACGTCGAGCGGCTTCCGCCCGCCGGTACGCCGGTGACCCTGCTGTTGAGGCCGAAACTCGCCCGGCCGAAGTGACAAAAATGTCCAGACTGACGTGCCTTTGTCCGCATTCTCGTCAAGAATGTTGTTGAACTACGCTTCCCTTGTCGCGGGGAAAAGGTTAAGATTGAAGTGTGGGATGTGAGAAGCTCGCCGCGGGATAGAAGAATCCGGCGCGGAAAGACTGCCATCCCGGGCAAGGCGGCACTCATCTATGGCCGAGGTATCGGCACGTCACGGAAGTTGTTTTCCCCCCCGAGCTTCATCGCTGTCTAGGGCTGAGGGTGCGCCGTTGAGCAAACAGGTACCGTAGCGCATCTGCGCTACATAAAAGGGGCCAGGACCCGCCGATCAAGCGATTCAGTCGGCGCGTTCCCTGGCCCCTGTTTTTTCCCGCTAGCCAGCTACGATTGCACGGTGTAGGGTGGGACCAACTCGCATGAGCGAGCGCCGGCCCACCAAGCCTGCGAGTTCCGGTGGGCCGGCGGCCGCCACGGCGGCCTGGTCCCACCCTACGCGAGGCGAGTCACCGGCGGAAGGCGTGGTAGTAGAGCAGGCCGGCCAGGGTCTTGCCGTCCTCGATCTGGCCGCGACGGATCATCTCCAAGGCGTCGTCCCAGGTGGTCGGGAGGGGATGGATATCTTCACCCGGCTGGAGGTCGGCCGGGCCTGGCTCCAGACCGGTAGCCAGCAGCAGGTGCATCTTCTCGTCGAGGATCCCCGGCGACGAATGGAAGACCAAGAGCGGTTCTACTTGCTTCGCCCGATAACCGGTCTCCTCGATCAGCTCCCGCCGGGCGGCCGCCAGCGGCTCTTCGCCTGGTTCGAGGGTCCCCGCCGGAAGCTCCACCAGACGCCGCTGGAGGCTGATGCGGAAACTGTCGATCAGGCAGATCCGGCCATCGTCCAACAGCGGCAGGATCACCACAGCACCCGGATGATGCACGATCTCACGCGTCGCCAGGCCGCCGCCGGGCATGATTACCGTCCTGCGGACCACCTCGAATCGGGCGGTCCTCAACAGTAGTTCGGCATCCTGCATGGGAGTAGCAATCAGCGGTCAGCGATCAGTTCTCAGCATTTCAGATCGTAAGTGCTTTCACTATTGTAGGTTGTGACCCATGCGAAGCAACTCGCTTTCATCTCGGCTGACCGCTGAAAGCTGACCGCTTCGAAGCTCGAATTGCCTGGGGACGACGCCGTAGCCTTCTCCGCCTGCGGCGTTTCCCCGAAGGGCGTCCCCAGGCAACCCCGCCGCGAGCAACGACCTGTTCGGGCGGGAGTCGTGTATTCCAGACGGGGAAAAGGGGACAGGCACCTTTTGCCGCGACCAACCTTCGGTTGGTGCCCGCCCTTCGGGTGCTTCGCACAAAAGGTGCCTGTCCCCTTTTCCCCTCCGGGACCGTCAAAGTCATCCTGTTTTCTCCAGACTTCTTATCGGAGTTCACCGGCAGACAGGTGAGTAAGAATTCCGCTGCCGATAGAGGCGGAGAAAACGCAATAAGCGGGAAAAGGGGACGCAAAGACGCCGTGATTTCCCCGCGTCCGCCGTACTAACCGGCGCGGGTTTTCAGCCGCTGATCTTCCTCCGCATCGCGGCGAAGCTTGATCGTCGCGCCCGGCGGCAGGCGGCGTTCGGAGATGATGCCGCGGGTGGTGGTGGCGAGAAACTGGTAGAAAAGGGCGGCCGGTCCTTCGGTAAACTCTTCCTGGAGCCGGGCCAGGATCTGATTCCAGTTCAACTGGCTGCGGTAGATCACCCGGTAGGCCTCCTTGAGCCTGCGGATGTCTTCCTGGCTATAACCCGCCCGGCGCAGTCCGATCTGGTTCAAGCCCACGGCATAGCTGCTCAGGCCGTCGATGGTGACGTAGGGCGGCACGTCCTTGACGATATGCGCCTGGCCGCCGACCATGGCCAGCGAGCCGATGCGGCAGAATTGGTGTACGCCTACGAAGCCGGAGACGTAGGCCCGATCGCCGACCGTCACGTGGCCGGCCAGCGCGGCGTTGTTGGCGAAGATGGTGTGGTTGCCCAGGCGGCAATCGTGGGCGATGTGGACGCTGACCATCAGCAGGTTGTTGTTGCCCACCAAGGTGGCGTCCTCGGCCTCCAGGGCGCGATGGATGGTGACGTTCTCGCGGATCGTGTTGCCGGAGCCGATGAACACGCTGCCGGGCCGCTCCGGCATGTGGATGTGTTGGGCATGCCGCCGATCACGGCCCCCTCGCAGACCAGGTTGTTGGCGCCCAGGGTGGTCCCGTTCTCGATCACCACGCGGGCTTCCAGGCGGCAGCCGTCGCCCAGCGTGGTCTCGTCCTCGATGACGCAGAAGGGGCCGATCTCGACGTCCTGACCGATGCGGGCCAAGGGACTCACCAGAGCCGAGGGATGGATGCTCACGATCAGGGACCTTTTCCAGTAGGAGCGTGGTTGCCCTCAACTGCCGTGTCGGACGGCAGGCGGTGCGGCGTGGCGATCCGACCCCTTGGCACATCCAGTCGGACCGGGGCGTTTCTTGACGGCCGTACACCGCAGTCGTGAATCTTTATCGGGTTGGCAGGGAGTGCCGGTTCAAACCGAGGTAGCGGTTTCGCCGGTTTTTCCCTCTTTGCCGTTTAAGCAGAAAAAACGGGCAAAGTTTGCGGGCGGGAACCAGGAGCTAGTGTAGCGAGTCGGAAATATGGGTGTGTAGGTTGCGAAATTTGGGGAAAATGGGTACCATGCCAATGCTTGTCGTGGGCAGATAGGAAAAACGCGGAAGATGAGATGTAGGGTGGAATTAGAGAGGGACCAATAGGGGCCTTGGAAAGTGAACCGCGACAAAGGAATCCCAAGAAGATGCTTTTTGACACCCTCTTACCTTCTTGCGAGAAGGGCTTAATGGGCTAAGATAAGGGTTGTCCTCACGGGCGCCATCTCACCTGCCGAAGGAGCCCACGTATGGGCGAGGCGTTCGACCCGTATCACAAATGGTTGGGCATTCCGCCGGAGGACCAGCCGGCGGATCATTACCGTCTCTTGGGCCTCAAGGCGTTGGAGAGCGACCCTGACGCCATCGAGGCGGCCGCCGATCAGCGGATGGCCCATCTGCGGACCTATCAGGCGGGCAAGCAAAGCGATCTGTCGCAGAAGCTGCTCAACGAGGTGGCGGCGGCCAAGGTCTGCCTTCTGAAGCCGGCCAAAAAAGCCGCCTACGACGAGCAGTTGCGGCAGAAGCTGGCGGCCAAAGCCGCTGCCACCGTGAGTGCGCCGACCGGTCTGGACCTCGACGAGCTGTTGGGCCAGCCGGCCGGTGGGTCGCTGCAGCATTCTCATCCCAAGGTGGCGGCGTCAAAAGGCCCTTCACAGCAGGTTTGGATCTTCGCCGGGGCGGCCGCCGGCCTGCTGGTGTTGGTTGTTGCGGCCATCATGGTCTTCTCGAACGGCGGCAAGGAACCTGCTCGGCCGGCGAAGGTCGTCGCCATTTCGCAACCGATTGTCCCACCCCCGCCCAAGCCGTCACCCAAGCCGACACCCAAGCCGCTGCAACTCGCGCCCGAGCCAAATGCGACATCCCCGATTGCGCCGCCACGGCGTGAGGACGTGAAGCCTGACGCGAGCGTCGCGACGGTCCCACCGCCGCAGCCAAAGGACGACGGCACGCCGGCCGCCCGCTTGCCGACGATCGACATGCTGGCGCTGGTGGATCCGGCCAAGCACGCGGCCGCCGGAAGGTGGGAGGTCCAGCCGTCCGGCCTGGCGCTGGTGCAAAAGACGAGTTGCGCTCTCATCCAGTTTCCGGTGATCCCGGCAGGCAGCTTCGAGTTTGAGACGGAGTTCACCAAGCTCAAAGGGGACGGCGGAACCGCCGTGATCTTCCCCGTCAACAACTCGTTTGTCCATGTCGAGGTCGGCGGTTATCACGGTCGAGTCAGCGGGATGGCCGTCGTCGACGGCGCTTGGGGGGACGACGCTCGCAATCCGACCAGGCGGCCGAGCACGATCGCCGAAAGCGTTCGTTACAAGATGGTGGTCCGCGTTCGGCGATTGCAGGACCGCGAGATCGCCGTCCACGCCACGCTGGACGGCAAGAGTTTCGTCGATTGGCAGGGCCCCGAGTCCGTTTTGACCGGCAGTCCCTTTTGGAGGATGGGTCGCCCGGCGACGCTGTCGTTGGGCGTCGATTCGGCCGTGGTGGTCTTTCACACGGCCCGGCTGCGGATGCTCGACGGCCAGGCGAACGGTGCCGACGGGCAGCCGCTGGTCGCCGCGGCCACGGCCAGGCGGCCGGGCGAAGAAACGTCCGATGCCGCGGGGCCAGGCGTGTCGAAACCGGCAGCAGAACCCAGGCCTGCTCCGGCTAAGGTCGGCACGACGGAGGTGAATGCCCCGAACGTCGAAGCCCGCGGCCGCCGGGCCGGCCGGCTCCCAGATCGCCGAAAAGCCGTCGCGGGCCCCCGTCCCCAATGAAGCGGTCCAGAAGAAGTTGTTGGCCACCATGGACGAGATCTACCACTTCGAGGACGCGACGAAGCCGGCCGCCCAGGTCAAGCTGGCCAAGGACCTGATGGAATTGGCGGAGAAATCGAAAGCGGCGCCGGACGAGCAGTTTACGCTGCTCCGCAAGGCTGCCGAGCTGGCCTGCCACGCCGGCGACGGCGACTTGATGCTCGATGCGGCCGATGCGATCGGCGCGGCGTTCGAGGTGGATGCGATCGTGATGAAGGGCAAGCTGCTGGCCCGGCTCGCCGAAGGCGCCAACGATGCGGCACGCGTCAAGAGCTTCGTCAGAGCGGCGGAGAAGATCCTTTCGCAGGACCTGGCCGAGGACCGCTACGAGGCGGCCGAGGCGGTCATTGCCTTAGCGGAGCGGATCGTTCAGAAGCCGCTGGGCAAGTCGTTCCGCAAAGAGTTTCGCGACCGTCACCTGGAGATCCAGCGGCTGGAGAAGCAGTGGGCGCCGGTCCAGGAGGCGCAGGAGACGTTGAAATCTCATCCTGACGACGCCGAGGCGAACCTGGCCGTGGGCCGTTGGTACTGCGTGAACAAGGACGATTGGGAGAAAGGTCTGCCCGGGCTGGCCAAGGGTGGCGACTCGGAACTCTGTCAGACGGCCCAAGAGGACCTGAAATCGCCCGAGGGCGCCGAGGCGCAGCTCAAGCTGGCCGACGCCTGGTGGGACCTGGCCGCCAAGGCCCGTGGGGCCCTGCAGGATGCCCTGCGGCTGAGGGCCGGCTACTGGTACAAGCAACTGCTGGGCGAGGCCACCGGCGGGCTGGTCCGCGTGAAGATCCAGAAGCGGCTGGACCAGATCGAGGAGATCGGCCGGCCGCTGCCCGGCGTGCCCGCCGGGAAGATGAAGCGGATGGTGGTGAACTCCCTCGGGATGAAGCTGGTGCTCATCCCGCCGGGCGATTTTCTGATGGGGTCGCCCGACTCGGACAGGGAGGCCAGACCCGACGAAAAGCCGCAGCACCGCGTGCGGATCACGCGGCCCTTCTATATCGGCGCGTACCCGGTGACGCAAGGGGAGTACCTGCGCCATGGGGCCGAGTCGCGAGAAGTTCAGTTTCCCGCCGGATGGGATGATCCCTGAGAGCCTTCGCGGCAAAGACGTCAGCCGCTTCCCCGCGGACCGCAGGAGTTGGCAGGATGCCGCAGAGTTTTGCTTGCGGCTCTCGCAGTCTGCGGAGGAACAGCGGGCGGGCCGCGCCTACCGGCTGCCGACCGAGGCACAATGGGAGTATGCCTGCCGCGCCGGCACCACCAAGCCCTGGGCTTCCGGCGCCCCCATGGAGCCACCGGTAATCAACCAGCAGCCGCACCCTGTGGACGAAGGCGAGCGCAACCCCTGGGGCGTGTGCGACCTGCGCGGCATATTGCAGGAGATGTGTTCCGACTGGTATGGTTCCAACTATTATCAGGAATCCCCCGTGGACGATCCTCAAGGCCCAGCTTCGGGGAGGGGCGCTCCGTCCGTGGTTTTACCTTCGGTGCGTGGTCCTCGAGCACCGTCCGGCGTTGCGCTCAGCGAGGCGAACTGAATGGTAACTGGGGCAATTTCTGTAGCGGTTTTCGCGTGGTCATGGTCCCGGGCCGATGAAAGCCGGCAACCCCGGTCCTGGGCAAGGCCGTCAGTATCGGCAAGCGCCTGCCAAATCAGCCTGGTAGGCCGGTGGCGCTGCGCCGCCTGCGCGTCACTCGGACTTACCACCTCCAGGATTTTTCCACCGCTGAAATAGCAGCCGCTGTCTTGGAGCTCGCACCAGAGCACGCCGCCAATCAACTGAAGCGGCTCGCCGCGGTTGAAGTCAATCTCCAGCAGGACAAGCCCTCGCTCCAGTCGCTCGTCGTGGACCAGGCCGAAGCCCTGCCGGGAGACATTTCGCAGACGGCCCGCCAGAGGTTCTCCCATGCGGTCAATGGCTCCGCTGGAGTGTTCTAGCAGACGCGTTATCCTCGCCGGCTTGTCCAGGGGCAGCCTCGGCTCGACCCGGCAGTCGGGGCCTCGGGGTCTTGGGTCCGCGGCGCCTTCTTGGAACTGACTCAAGGCGGCGCGAATGGCGGCGGACGACTCCATGTCGCCCAGGATCTCGTCCAGCTTGCGCTCGGCGGTGAGCGCGAGCTGTTTTTCCGCGCCTGGGCGGCCCGCCGTGCGCGAGACTGGTTGAGAACGTCCAGGCCGACCGCCGACGCCAGCCCGAACGTGCCGAAAATCGCCCACCATCGACACCAGGCCGGACCGATCATCGCTCCGAAGGCGGCCGCCAACATGCAGAGGCTCAAATAGGCGATCAGGTGCGTGAGCGGCGCCGAGTTGGCAACGTCACCGTCAACCCCTAGGGCTGCCTGCGATATGACATTTTCTCCCTTCATGTTTCACCTTACCGGCGACGGCTTGCTATAGAACTCTAGTCCGCAATCGCCCGAAAACGGGAGCTGTTGGCCAAAGCAGTGGTGGATGTGGCCCCGCGTTGCGCGTGGGACGGCGACGTGTGGCCCCGCGTCCCGCAGACACGCCAGGGCCTTGGCTTTGGCCGCGGCGCGGCGGTTGGCGGGGGGGCGGGTTGTGACGGTGTTTCCTACGGTGTCCGGCGGGCGGTGTTTGGATAAAGTTCGTAGTGCCGGCTTTAGCCGGAAATCCGCGGCAAGGCCGCCTGAAGGCGGGACTACGAACGGCGCATATCCGATCGCGTGCAGCATAACAGCCCGGGCAGTTGATCTTTCGCCCCCTCGGGGCATAACTCCCGCCGGCTCCGGCAGGAAATGCTCACTTCCCCAATTCCTCCACCCTGGCCTTGGCCGGCGCAACCTTGTCACTCTGGGGATAGTCCCGGATCAGGTCTTGGTACGCCTTCAGGGCCTCTTTCTTCTTGCCCTGGGCCTCATATACGCCGGCGGAGGCAAAGGCAGCTTCCGCCTGCCAACGGGGAAAACTGTAACCGTAAACCACCTTCACGAAACTCTGCGAGGCCTCGCCATACTGCTTCTGGTCGAACTGCAGCTTTCCGATCTGGAACTGCGCCGGGCGGCCACTTCCTGGTTCGGCGCCCGGTCGGTGGTCTGCTGGTAGAGGGCCAGGGCCTCGGCGGTCTTGCCCAAGCTCTGCTGGGCCCAGCCCTGCTGAAAAAGCGCCTCCGACGCCGCGGGCAAGGCGGGGAACTGCCGCACACATTGCGCGGCCCAATCCAGCGACTTTTCCCATTCCTTGAGCCGGCCGGCGGACTGGGCGGCGTGGAGCAGGGCCTGGGCCTGCTCGTCGGCTGAGGGGAAGCTTTTCCAACGCCCGTAGGCCGTGAGGGCCTCGGCATACTTCTCGCCTCGGAAGAGGCTCTCGGCCTCGAGATAGGCGGACTGGCCAGCCAACGGGCCTTGTGGAAAAGCGTAATGCTGGTACTGGAAGCTTTGCGCGGCATTGCCGAAGTCGCCTCGCTGGTAGTAGCACCAGCCGAGTTTGAAGAGGGCCTTTTCCGCCAACTCCGTTTTGCCGGCCTTCTCTTGGGCCGCGTAGTAGCGGGGCAGGGCCTTGGCATAGTCTTTCGCCTTCATGGCCAACTCCCCCGCATTGTATTCCGCCTCGGCCACCCGAGGACTCTGCGGGTATTTCTTCAAGATCTGTGCGAAGGCCTCGGCGGCCTTGGCGTCGTCGCCGCCGAGGGACAAGGCCCAGGCCAACTGATACTGGGCCGTATCCGCCAAAGCGTATTGCGGGTCCTGCTGAAGAAGCTCGCCGAACGCGGCGGCGGCGGGCGGATACTGTTTCAGTCCCATCCGGCAAAGGCCCAGCAGGTAGCGGGCGTCGGACTTCTCCTTGGCCGCAAGGCCGGCGGCCAGGGCCGACTGCAAGTCGTCCGCCGCCTCGGCGTACTTGCGGACCTGGTACCGCACGTGCCCCCGCAGGAAACGTCCGCGGGCGGCCAGCTTCGCCTCGGGGGACTTCTCCAAGAGACTATTGAGCGACCGCTCGGCCGCCACCAGGTTCTTCTGGTCCAACTGCGCCGCGGCCAGCGCGTAGAGGGCCTGCGGCGCCCGCGGGCTCTGCGGCCAGCGAGCGACCAACGTCTGGTACGCCTCCGCCGCACTGCGATAGTCGCCCGCCAGATAGCAGCACTCGCCCAGGCGGTCGTGGGCCTGCTCCAATAGCGGACTGGCGGGGAAATCGGCGATCAGCCGGCGGAGGTTGGCCTGGGCCTGATCGAGCTGGCCGGCCTGGCGAAAGGCCGCGGCCAGGGCCAGCCGGGTCTCGTCCGCCCGGCGCCACTTGGGATCGGCGGCCATCGCGGCCTCGAGGGCCTTCGCCGCCGCCTCGGGCTGCTTCAGCTCCAGCCTGCTGCTGCCCAAGAGGAACTGGGCCTCGCAGGCCAGCTCCGGGCGCGGATCGAGCCAGCGGCCGGGTCCAGCGAGTCGATCGTTTGCTGGTACTTTTTCTGGAGATAGAGCGCCATCGCGTGACGGACCCGCCAAAGGGAGACGTTGACGTGGTTGGGGTACTTTTCGAGCAACTGCCCGTAGGTCCGCTCCGACTCGGGGAAGTGCCCCAGGAGCAACTGGCTTTCGGCGGCCACGTGCATCACGTCGGCTGCCAGGTTCTCGTTGGGATGCGCGGCGAGGAAAGCCTGGGCGTGCCGTAGCGCGGCCGCGTAGTCGCCCGTCTCCAGGGCGGCGAAGCCGGCCATGTAGAGGGCCTGGGCGGCCAACCGGTCGGAAGCGTACTTGGCGGCCAGCTCGGCGTAGGACCGGGCCGCCTCCGCCTTCTTCCCCCGCAGATAGAGACACTCGGCGCGGAAGTAGAGGGCCTCGGGGAGATACTTGCTCTGGGGGAATTTTTGCGCCAGAGTGTCGAACGTCTGCACGGCCGTGTCGCAAATCGCGGACTTTGCCGGCTGGCCGAGGCTGTATTGAGCCATGCCCAGGTAGAGGTAAGCGGCGTCGAGCTGTTCCCCTCGGGGAAACTTCTCGATCACCTTTCGCAGGGCGTCCTGGGCCTTGTCGAACTGCTTCGTCTGGAAGAGGCAGAAGCCCCGATTGTAGCACGCCTTGGCCGCCCGGCCGTCGTTGGGGAAGTCCTGCAGGAATTTGTCCCAGGTCGTTAGGGCCGGGACGAACAATTCCTCCGACTGAAGGCGCTCCGCCCGACTGAATTCCTGCGTTGCGGTTTCGGCCAAGGTCTGACCGCGGCTGGAGACCGGCAGGAGCGCAATGCCTGCCAGCACGACCGCCACCATCACCATTGATCTCATTGTGCATCCCTGTCCTTGAGAAACTCCGTCGTCGCTGCGATAGCGGTTCTGGTCCCCGCGCCGATCCTTCCCAAGTCCGGCGCTGGAGCAGGCCGCCTTTCAACAAGCCTTCGCACGCCGACGCAGATGCCGCCGAGTACAAGGCTCGATACCCAGAAGGCGCACGCGACCATGCGGGCCTCAAAATCCGTGTACGCCTGAAAACCCCCCATAGAATTCGGGTTCACGAGCATGAACGGGCTCATGGTCATGGCTAGGAGAAGAGAACCTGTGGGAAACATGGCCCCGATGCAGAAGGTCCGCTGGTAGCTGCGCCCGTAAATGATTACGGTTGTCAACACGGCTGGCAATGCCACGCAAATGAACACAATTGCCGGGATGGCGAATTCTACGGGCATGCGAAACACCACCGCGCAGACGACGGCCGTTGCGGTCGTGATCCAGAACAGCGTGCCCAGGCCGAATTGCAGGAAGGGACGCCGAGCCTCCGGTGGAATGCGCGCGGGCAATACCTCGGCCATAGGGTTCTCGTGATTCGTGGACATGGCGCCGGCGGACTCCTCTGAGAGGCTCACCTTCTTGATTATCCCCCGGCAGGCGTCCGAAGTCCAGGCGAGGTCGATTTACGCTATAATAGACACGGAAGACCATGAAGCACTGTCTTGTAACCGGCGGCGCGGGGTTCATCGGCAGCCATCTGACCGAGGCGCTCTTGTCGCGCGGCGATCGCGTGCGGGTGATCGACGACGAGTCGACCGGCTCGATCGACAACCTGGCCGCCGTGCTCGACCATCCGCGCCTGGAGTATGTCAGGGGGACGGTGGCCGACCGCGAGCTGGTGCGGAGGATGGTGGAGGGCGTGGACGAGGTCTACCACCTGGCCGCCGCCGTCGGCGTAGCGCTGATCGCCCGGCGGCCGATCCACACCATCGAGGCGAACATCTATCCCACGGAGATCCTCCTGGACGAGGTGCAACGGCGGCAGGGGCAAGGCCGGCCGGCGAAACTCTTTCTGGCCAGCACCAGCGAGGTCTACGGCAAGAACCCCAAGTCGCAGTGGACCGAGGAGGACGACCTGGTCTTCGGTCCCACCAGCCGGCCCCGCTGGTCGTACGGCGTGTCGAAGGCGATTGACGAGTTCCTGGCCCTGGCTTACGGGAGCGAGCGGGGGCTGCCGGTGGTCGTGGGCCGGTTCTTCAACGTGGTCGGGCCGCGGCAGACGGGGGCCTACGGCATGGTGCTGCCGCGCTTCGTCGACGCCGCGCTGGCCGGGGGCCCGCTGGTGGTCCACGACGACGGCCGGCAGCAGCGGTGCTTCGCCCACGTGGCCGACGTGATCCGCGCGGTGCTGGGACTGATGGCCGCGGAAGCGGCCCTGGGCGGGGTCTTCAACATCGGCAGCGACCAGCCGGTGACGATCCTCGAGCTGGCCCAGCGGGTGATCGCGGCGGTCGGCCCGGGGATCGCCATCGAGTTCCAGAGCTACGCCCAGGCTTATTCGGCGAACTTCGAGGACTGCCGCCGCCGGGTGCCCGACTTGACGCGGCTGCGTCGCCTGTTGGATTTCCGCCCCCAATTCGACTTGGACCAGGTGATCCGCGAGGTGATCGCCTGGAAGCGTGGGAGCGGCATGAACCACGAACATAACGAGTAGGGTGGGACAAGCTCGCGTAAGCGAGCGCCGGCCCACCAACAGTGGCCAGAGCCGGCGGCGCCCATCATGGTTCCAGGCACTGACCACGAACCCCCGGCCGCTGACCATCGCTGGTGGGCCGGCGGCCGCCGCGGCGGCCTTGTCCCACCCTACAAGGAGTCTCCTGATGGCCCTGCACCGCATCCGCCTGCGAAAGCCGTGGGGCTCTGAGGCGATCGCGGGAGCGATCTGCTGGCGACGGCGGTTTGGACGTCCCACCGGCCTGGGAGCCGCAGATCGACTCTGGATCGTCGTGGAGAACCTGCCGCAGGCCGGAAGCATCGCGTTGAACGGCGTGTTGCTCGGCCCGCTTGTCGCTAGGGCGGCGTGCGGGCGTTTCGAGGTAACCGGCCGGCTCGATGCGCGCAACGAGTTGCTATTGCGGCTGCAAGACCCCGGCGATGCACACCTGCCCTCCTCCGGCCGCCCACCCGGGGAGATCTCAATCGAGATCCAATCGCCGTAGGCCTTGTAGGTTATGCTTTAGCATAACGGCTTACAAGTCAAGATGTTATGCTAAAGCACAACCTACGAGACGCGCTACACGCCGATGCCGAGCAGGGCCTGGAAGTCGGCGTCGGAACGCAGCGGGTCGAAGTCCGATTCGCCATCGATCAGGCTGCGATAATTGCCGTCCAAGACCAACGCACGGGAGAGGTGGCGCAAAGCCCGCCGCTTGTTGTGGGCAAGGCTCTGGTAGCAGGCGAGATTGTAGTGAAGCAGGGCGTCGTCCGGGTGGGATCGCAGGGCCGTCTCCAGGTCGCGCACCGCCAGGTCGATCCGCCCGATCCGCTTATGACACCAACCCTGGATCACGCGGACATGGATATTCTCCGGGTCGGCGTCGACGACCTCTCCCAGAGGCACCAAAGCCTCCGCATAGCGGCCGAGGTCGGCCAGGGCCTTCCCCCTGAGGTATAGCGCATGGCTGCCCAAGCTCTGCGCCTTTGCCAGGCGGGCAAGCGCATCCAGCGCCTGCTGCGGCATGCCGATTTCCAGGTAGCCTTCCGCCTGCCGCTGATACTGTCGTAAACGGATGCGATGTCGGGTTGTCACGGCGAGAAAACTCTCAGAATAACGCCGGAAACGCTGGAGGGGGACTTCGCTGTCCACGGCCGTCCGGCGACACCTCTATTTTAACCGCTAATACCGGCCTTTGCCAAGTTGCGTATTTCAACTCGGGCTGTAAATCGTTACCGACTAACCACTAAGGGCAGGCGCCGTGATCTCCTGGTAAGCATCGGCCAGTGTCTTATTCGGGGCCGCCAGTTTCAGCAGGGGAGCAAACTCCGTCAATTGCCTGTCGATCTGACCGAGGAACTCCAACACCGTCGGACTGTCCTGCGGAGCCAATTGCCGGTAGCCGCTGTCCAACGCTGAGCATTCGACCCAGAGCGGATCGAGGGAGGCCGGTAGCCAGGCGGAGAGGGCCACGGCCGCCTTGCCCGCATCCGTCGCCAGGCGAGCCAGTCCGGCGGGGTCCACCGCATGGGCCGCGATCAGGCCGGCGAACGGCTCGGGCAAGTTCCATTGGCGGGCGATCAGGCCGCCGGCGTCGGCGTGCGTCCAGCCGAAGACCTTCCGTTCCAGGTCCGAGAGTCGCACCTGGCCTTGGCGCCGGGCCTCCAGCAGCCGCTGATAGACCTGCGGATACTCCTTGGCCAACAACGGGACGGCCATGTCCTGAAGCAGGGCTGCCGAGAAGACCTCTTCGGCCTCGCGGAGCCCCAGCAGCCGGCCCATCGCCCGGGCGAAAAGCCCGCGGCGGAGCGAGTCCTGCCAGAGAGCCTTCAACTGGAAGCAACCGCAACTGGGATTGGGTATCAGGCTGAAGACGGCGCTCCAGAGAGCGAAATTCTTGATCGTGCGGATGCCAACCACCGAGATTGCGGTCCGCACGCTGGAGACCTCGCGGGCGAAGCCGAAATACGAGGAGTTGACGAACCGCAGCACCTGCCCGGTCAGCCCGGGGTCCGCCTCGATCGGCGCAGCGAACTCGACCGGCCCGTTCTCAGGGTTCTGCGAGAGATCCAGAAGGCAGATCGCGCTTTGCGGCAATCCGGGCAACTGTGCCCCGGCCAGTACCTTTTCCAGGGTCGGCGCGGCGCTGTTTGGCTGGCCCATGAGTCTTCGTTCTCCGTAGTGCTCGATTTCTTCAAATTTAGGCCATAGGACGGCCGGACGCCCCAAAATAGCCGCTGGCTGCCGGCGTTGCGCCCGGCAACGCTCCCTGCGGCCGGAGGTTGCCCAAAGACCACACGGCATTGCCGGTCCCAGTTGGAGGCGCCCGCGTCAAGCCTCCGCCGCCGTTGGAGTTGCGCCGCCGCGCCCGCCGACGGCCGCCCGCTTGGCCCGCGAGTTGCCTTACTCAGTCCCAGGTCATTCGAGCAACAGCAGGGTGCCACGGGCAGTTTGTCTGCCCGTGCTTAGCCGTCATGGGCGGACAAGCCGCAAGCGGCACCCGTTCCGCTATCAAGCTGGGACTTCATGAGAGGAAGCCGTTTCGGACCTGGGACACGGGGCGCGGCGGTAAAGTGGATTGGACTAGCGCTTTTGCTAGTGATCGCGGCAGGCTGGATGGACAGCAGCAGTTCGTTGTCCTGGCCTGCGCCGGCGGACGGCTTGACGCCCTGGGACTGGCGGCGGACCCGCAACGGTTGGCAGCAGGCCGAGTGGCTGATGCCGTCGGTGGCACAACGGAAGCCGGCCCTGCATCCCTCGGTCGTGGCGATGTTGGAGTTGCTGCTCTCCGTCGGCGCCTTGGCGGCCTTTCCCGCCCGCGGGCAAAGTAGCGGTCAGCGGTCAGCGGCCGGCAGTCAGCGGATGAGGGATAAGGGATGAGGGATGAGGGATGCAGAAACGTATGTTCTCGCCTCTATCTCTTATCTCTTATCTCTCATCTCTTATCCCTCATCGCTGACCGCCGACCACTATAGTGTCAACGCTAGGTCCTGCTCGGCGCTGGGGCCAGTCAACCGCAGGTCGAAGGTCTCCTGGAGGATCTTGAAGACGCCGGGCGAAACGAAAGCCGGCGGCCGGGGGCCGAGGGTGATCCGTTTCACGCCCAGGGCCAAGAGCGTCAGCAGCACGGCCACCGCTTTCTGCTCGAACCAGGAGATGACCAGCGTCAGCGGCAGATCGTTGACCGAGCAGCCGAAGGCCTCGGCCAGGGCCAGGGCCACCTTGATGGCCCCGTAGGCGTTGTTGCACTGGCCCATGTCCAGCAGCCGGGGCAGGCCCAAGAGCGTGCCGTAGTCGTTGTCGCGGATGCGGAACTTGCCGCAGCCGAGGGTCAGGACGAACGAGTCGGGCGGGGTGTGCTGGGCGTAATCGGAGAAGTAGTTCCGTCCCACTTCGGCCCCATCGCAGCCGCCGATGAGATAGAAGTGGCGGATCTTGCCCTCCTTCACTGCCTGGACGATCGTGCCCGCCAGGCTGAGGATCACGTCGTGGTGGAAACCGATCGTGGATTGCTTGACGATCGCCTCGGGCAGCGGCGGGCAGCGCTGGGCCATCGCCACGACGGGGGCGAAGTCGTCGCCGACGATCCGCGTGCCGCCGGGGACCGCCGTGGCCCGGGTGGTGAACAGCCGTTGGCCGTAGGCGGCACGCGGGATGACCACGCAGTTGGTGGTGACCACGATCGGCCCGCTGAAGTCCTCGAACTCCCGCCGCTGCTTCTGCCAGGCCCCGCCGTAATGTCCGGCCAGGTTGGGATGCTCGTGGAGCTTGGGATACATATGGCCGGGAAGCATCTCGCCGTGGGTATAGACCTTGACGCTGGTCCCTTCGCAGGCCGCCAGCAGGTGCTCCAGGTCCAACAGATCGTGGCCGGAGATCAGGATGCCCGGGCCGGCGCGGGTGCCTTCGTCGACCGTGACCGGGGCCGGCGCCCCGAACCGCTCCACATGGCCCTGGTCCAAGAGCTCCATCACCCTCAGGTTCTGCCGACCGCACTCCAGCACCATCTCCAAGAGCGAGGGGACGTCGAAGTTGACATTGGTCATGGTGGCGAAGAGGGCCTCCTCGATGAACGCGCTGACGCCCTGGTCGGTCTTGCCCAGCCGCCGGGCGTGATGGGCGTAGGCCGCCATCCCCTTCACGCCGTAAAGCAGCGTCTCCTGGAGCGACTGCACGTCAGGGTCCTTGCCGCAGACGCCAACGCCGTTCGCACACCCCGTGCCATTGGCCGACTGTTCACATTGGTTGCAAAACACTTGCGATCTCCTTGGGGTTGATGGCCCGCTGGCCGCCTCGTGATGACCCTTCTATAATCGCATCATTCGGGCTGCAAGTCCTTGATCCAGGTCAAGCCGGCGGAAAAAAGCGATTCTTTGCCGGTAGCTCTGCAGGGCGGACTTCGTAACCGTTCACAGGGCGGGCGAGGACTGGTCCATTTTTCGGCGGAAAAGTGTATTTGGCTATTGGACGCAAGGCCGAAAACATGGACCTGTCCCCTTGGCAGCCGATCCCCTCACCCCGACCCTCTCCCGGAGGGAGAGGGAGACGAAATTGCCGGAGACGATCGTTGTCGCTCAACGTGGCGGAAATCTTGCAGAGTTGCCGGTTGTTTGCCGAGGTCGAGGGAAAGAGCTTCCAGCGGCTGGCGACCATCGCCCGGATCGTGAAGTTCGCCAAGGGACAGCGGATCTTCCTGGACGGCCAGCCCTGCCCGGGTGTGTTCGTGGTGGGCAGCGGACTGGTGCGAGTCTATAAGACGGCCCCCAGCGGCAAGGAACACGTGCTGCACATGGTCGGCCCGGGCATGAGCTTCGCCGAGGTGGCGGCGATCGGCGGCTTCGACGTTCCGGCCAGCGCCGAGGCGGTTACCGCGGCCACCTGCGTGCTCTTGCCGCTGGAGCCGTTCCGCAAGGCGATGCAGGAAGACCACTCGCTCTGCCTGGGGATGATGACCGGGCTGGCCTTCTGGGTGAAGCACCTGGTCGGGCTGATGGAAGACGTGGTGCTCCGCGACGCCGCCGGCCGGCTGGCCCGCTACCTGCTCAACTCGCCCACGGCCGCCGACGGCGCCATCGAGCTGCCGACCTTGAAGCGGCACGTCGCCAGTCATCTGAACCTGACCAGCGAGACCTTCTCCCGCAGTCTCCGCCGGCTGATCGACGCCGGCGCGATCGCCGAAGGCGACGGCAGTCGCGTGCAGCTCTTGGACCGCAAGCGGCTGGAGGCGATCGCGTCGGGCCAGCAGACGCAGGAGGAGTGACGGCCAGCATGAGGGGCGCGCTGTTAGCCCCGGCGGCCACGCCGGTTTTGTGGCGAGAGGAAGGTAGGGCGGGCCGACCGCAGCGAGCCCCACCAAAACCGGCTCGACGATCATGGTTCTCAAGAGAATGGCTTTGCCGCGTAAGACTCCAGACAACCGCACTGAACGCAACGGTATGTTTCAACAAACAACGGCTTGCTCTTGGACTTCCCGGTACGGCCTGTACAGTTTGTTACCAGGTCGCCCTCAAACCACTTTGACGGATAGTAGCCGGCGAAAGCACGATCGGGGATGTATCCCTTTTGCATGTCGCCACCGCATCGGAGGCACTTTGGCAATGGATTAGGCATCATCTCAACCCCGTTGCTCGACCGGCGGAGCCCCTGGCGGCTAAATTGTTCGAATGATGGGCCAGGAAACCCTGTTTGGACAAACTAAACGGACATCGGGGGCCATTCCATCGCATTGTACATCGTCTGCCGGTACCTGCCAATCGGGGCCGGAATTGATGTCGGCATTCCCTCAAGTCCTCGCGACTAAGCCGGTACCGTGTTCGCCCGAAAGAAGTCCGCCGCGGCCGACTTCGGCGTTTCACCGCGGGCAACGGAGAGAACCAGGTCGGAGTAAACATCGTTGTCGGCTGTCAGCCGCCGATGGCTCAGCGCGAGGAAAACATAGGCCGCCACCGCGCCCGCCCGTTTGTTTCCGTCGATGAAAGGGTGATTCTGCACAAGATGAAACAAGTACGCCGCCGCCATTTCGCATTGGTCGGCATGGAGAAACTGGCCACCGAAGCTGGCGGCGGGCATGGCAACGGCCGATTGCAACAGGCCCCAATCGTGTACGCCTTCCGATCCGCCGTATCGTGCAATCTGGTCCTGATGGATGGCGATGATTTCGTCAAGCGCGAGAAAGGCCGGCTGCACCGGATCACTCCGCCAACCGCTTCAGCGCTTTGCCGTACTGCTCGTTGCAGGCCGCGAGGGCTTGCTGGAACCGCCTGGACCGCCGCTTGTCGTGCGCGGGCACAATAACCAGCGCTCGGCCGTCCGTCGAAATGTTAAGCGTGGTTTGTTCGTCGATGCCCAGCAGTTCCAGGATGGAACGGTCGATTACCAAAGCCAGACTGTTGCCGTGCTTGCTCAATTTCTTGGTCAACATCGCGTTTTCTCCACCGGAGCCGTGCCTCACTGCCGTTATACCATTGTATCACCATTTGTAGACGGAGGCAAGCAGGGTGGGTCGAGCGCAGCGAGCCCCACCACAGGAATTCGCCTCAAGAATGGTGGGGCTCGCTACGCTCGACCTACCTACACGCTTGGCGAGCGTTACTTCCGCCGCCGCCGCGCATCGACGAACGACTTGACGCACAGAGCCAGCAGCGCCGCACAGAGCAAGGCCATGAGGATCTGCGCCGCCAGGCGGGCGCTGAACTCCACCTTCTGCCCGTGAATCGCACCGCGTATCGGGCGCTCGACCGAAAACACCGCGCCCAACAGGCCCACCAACGCGGCCATGTGCATGGCGTGCATTCGCCAGGCCTCCCGCGTGGCCAGCAGACCCAAGAGCAAAAGCAGCACGCCGAACGCCGCCGGGATCAGCGCCGTGGCATGCGCCGCGCCGGTGCCGACAAAGAAACCCAGCCCCAGCAGGATCAGGAGAACGCCAAATATGATCGTGGTGCGGGCCATGGGGCCTCCAGTCTGCCGGAAGGACCTGAACGACGAACAGACGTAACATCGTACGCGGGACAAAATGGCTCAAGTTCGTAGTACCGGCTTTAGCCGGAAATCCGCGGCAACACCGCCTAAAGGCGGAACTACGAACGACGCATTTTCGACCGCGTGCAGTATTTCGCTGCGCAAGTCCCGCTCGGCAAGCAGGACCTAAAGCATCTTGCGGAACTGCTCGAACAGGTAGCTGCTGTCGTGCGGACCGGCCGAGGCCTCGGGGTGGTACTGCACGCAGAACGCCGGGTGCCGGCGGTGGCGGAGGCCCTCGATGGTGTTGTCGTTGAGATTGAGGTGGGTCACCTCGAAGTCGCCCGGCAGGGAGTCGGCCTCGACGGCGAATCCGTGGTTCTGGCAGGTGATCTCCACCCGGCCGCTGGCTTGATTGAGCACCGGCTGATTGGCCCCGCGGTGGCCGAACTTGAGCTTGAAGGTCTTGGCGCCGCAGGCCAAGGCCAGCAACTGGTGGCCCAGGCAGATGCCGAAGATCGGCTTCTTGCCCAGCACGCCGCGGATCGTCTCCTGGGCGTAATGGATCGGCTCGGGATCGCCGGGACCGTTGGAAAGGAAGACGCCGTCGGGCCGCTGGGCCAACACCTCCTCGGCCGTCGCCGTGCCGGGCAGGATCGTCACCCGGCAGCCCATGCTGAACAGGTGCCGGGCGATGTTCCATTTCATGCCGTAGTCCAAGGCCACCACGTGCGGCGAGCCGGGCCCGGCCTCGGGACGCGACTGAGGAACCAGGTCGGTCCAAGGGCTCAGGGCCTCGCTCCACGGGCGGGCCCCCTCGGGGATCACCTCGCGGACCAGATCGCGGCCCACCAGGCCCGGGCTGGCCTGGGCCTGGGCCACTAGCCGGGCGTGGTCCATGTCGACCGTCGAGAGCACGCCCTTCATGGCCCCGCGGATGCGGAGCCGGCGGACCAGCGAGCGGGTATCGATCCCCTCCAGCCCGACGATCCCGTAGCGGTCCAAGTAGGCCTCCAGGTCGCCGCTGGCGCGGAAGTTGCTCACGCGGCGGCTTCGCTCCCGCACGATGAACCCGGCCAGGTGGGGCTTTGCGCTTTCCACGTCCTCGGCGTTGACGCCGTAGTTGCCGATCTCGGGGTAGGTCATGGTGACAATCTGGCCCCGGTAACTTGGATCGGTGAGGATCTCTTGGTAACCGGTCATGGACGTATTGAAGCAGACTTCACCGTCCACTTCTCCGCGGGCACCGAAGGCGAAGCCCGTGAAAACCGTTCCGTCTTCCAAGGCAAGCTTGGCAAGTTGCGTCATAAGGACCTGAAGGAATGTCTGGAGATTCAAGTGGTGACGCTCGATCCGGGAGATCGCAGGCGGCCATCGGTAACTCCCCTAGGCTGCCGTCACCACAACCTAAAGTCGGGCGGCATAAGCTCCGATACTTCATTACGGCTGCGGGTCTCCGGCCAATGCGCAAAACTCGCGTGCTTTGTCCGGGCAGCCGCTTCGAGGGCCCTGGTTCCGGCGAACCGGGGCCCTCATTTTTTCTAGCTTCCGGCGGGCGTCTTGGCCGCCGCTGCGGTCTTTCCTCCCAAGCATCGCCCCATTTGCCGCACCGCCTGCCGCAGCCGGTTCTCATTCTCCACCAGCGCCAGGCGCAGATAGCCTTCCCCCGCCGGGCCAAAGGCGGCCCCTGGGCTGACCACCACGTCGCCCTCCTTGAGGAGCTTCATGGCAAACTCGAACGATCCCATCTGGCTTGCCCAGGGCTCGGGGATCTTGGCCCAGACGAACATCGTCGCCCGAGGCCGCTCGATCGGCCAGCCCTGCCGCTCCAGACCCTCGCAGAGCACGTCCCGCCGCCGCTGGTAGACCTTGGCTTGCGCCTCCACCGCCGCCTCAGTGTGCCGTAGGGCCATGATGGCGGCAATCTGGATCGGCTCGAACATGCCGTAGTCGTAGTAGGTCTTGATGGTCGCCAGGGCGCGGACCATTTCGGCGTTGCCGGCACAGAAACCGATCCGCCAGCCGGCCATGTTGTAGCCTTTGCTCATCGTCGTCAACTCGACGCCGACGTCCAGCGCCCCGGAGCCGCCAAGAAGCTGGGGGCCCGATAGCCGTCGAAGGTCACGTCCGCGTAGGCCAGGTCGCTGATGACCATGAAGCCGTAACGCTTTGCCAGCTTGACCACGTCGACATAGAACTCCGGCTCGACCGTGGCTGTCGAGGGATTGTGGGGGAAATTGACCACCAACAGCTTCGGCTTGGGATAAAGGTGCTGGCAGGTAAACGAGACACTGGAGAGGAACTTGTCGGCGTCCGCCACTTCCAGGTGGATCGCATTCCCCGAGGCAAGGGCGATCCCGTAAACATGGGCCGGATAGGACGGGGCAGGCACAATCGCCGTATCGCCCGGGCCGATCAAGGCCAGGCACATGTGGCTGAACCCCTCCTTCGAGCCAAGACAGACGACCAATTCCCGCTCGGGGTCCAGACGGACCCCAAAATTCTTGAAATATTTGCTCGCCACCTCCCGGCGGAGGCTCATAATGCCTTTGGCCTCACTGTACCCGTGGTTCTTGGGATCGCGGGCCGCTTCGGCCAGCTTCTCGACGACCAGGTCCTGGGGCGGATCGCTGGGGTTGCCCATTCCCAGATCGATGACGTCGCCACCCGCGCGACGCTTGTCGTACATCAACTTGTTGATCCGTGCAAACAGGTACGGCGGCAGGCGTTTGACACGCTCGGAAACCTCGATCGAAAAGCTCCGATCCTGGTTGATCGGCTCGCTGGGCTGTCGGAGTTCGCTCATCACAAGGCTGCCAAACGGGATGATGGCCTGAAGATCGGGTAGGTTATGCTTCAGCATAACAGGTTATGCTTCAGTTATGCTTCAGCATAACGGGCCAGCCACCGTCTTGCAAACTGCCGATTCACCGTCGCCATGTTTCTCCAGATTCCGCGTTTTCTCTAGGGCCCTCACCCGACCCCTCTCCCGGCGGGAGACAGAGACGGCGAATCGTCTCTCCGGCTGCAACTTCACGCGATTGGAAGCGTTTCACCGTCCGATCTTAGAGACATCAGACCGGGTTCTCGGAAAGGACTGGCGATGTCTCACCGCTGTTTGCTGCCGGGCTTTGCGGCCATGCTGTTCTCGGCCGGACTCTGCTGCCCGCCGCTGCCGGCGCAAGATGTGCGAGGCGCCGACGGTAGGGAGTACCCGCAAGCCTTCAGCACGGGCTTGCCTGATGGTCCCGGCGGTCCCATGCCGGCGGCTCGGACGCCAAAGCCGATTCTGCTCCTTCGTCCCCGGGTGGGCCCGGCGGCGCCGACGTTTCCCTACGGCTACTTCGGCGCCGAATCCCGCTACCACTGGAACTCGCACTTCACCACGTCCGACGAGTACATGTTCTGGCGGCCCGGGTGGTGGTGGCACTACTGATCGAGCGAACTGGACACTTCCCTTCGTCGCTCACGGCCGCGCGGCCACCTCTTGGCCGACCATCTCCAATTCCCGCTGGTAGAAGTGGATGGTTTCGGTGGGGCTGAGATTGAAGATCGCCCGGCCATCGGTCATCCAATGGCCGTGGTCGAAGCGGAAGACGGCGGTCGCCGAGCGGAGCTGGTCGGACGGCTCGCCGCGGTCTTCCTCCGCGGTATCGTCGAAGCGACCCACGGCGATCGTCACCGCGACCAGGGCGGCGAGTTCTCCCGTCGAGCGATTGCGGGCATAAGCGACGTCGTCATCGAACTCGCAATCCATCCAGGCCGGCGCCTCGGGCTTGGAGTGGGCGATGCCCAGTTGCAGGAACCGGGCCTCCAGCCGCTCCCGTTGGCGGTGGAAATCGCGGCGGGCCTCGACAAATCGCGCCTTTCGCCAGCAGTGATGGATCGGCCGCCAGCTAAGACCGGTGACGATCAAAACCAGCGCCAGCGCCGACATTACCAGCCAGAAATGCTCGAACATTTCCGTCTCCCACCCGGGGCAACCCCAGGTCCGTCCAAGTTCATTCTACAATCGGGCGAAGAGAAAAAGCAAGACAACCGGTCGCCAGTAGACCTAGGGCGGGCTTTAGCCCACCTTCACGACCCAGTGCCGAGCCGCGCAACGGGTGCGAGGCTGGACGGGAAAGCCGTGGCGGCGGGCTAAAGCCCACCCTACGTCCTGGCGCGTGCACGGATCCAAGCCGGCTGGCGGGTCCGGGCGCCGCATGGTAACGTGGGCCCATGGCCATCCTCGGTGCGCACATGTCGATCGCCGGCGGTTACCACAAGGCCGTCGAAAGGGCCGCCGACTGCGGCTGCGATTGCGTGCAGTTGTTCACCAGGAACAATCGGCAATGGCGGGCTAAGACGATTAGTCCCGACGAGGCGGATCGGTTCCGCCGGTCGCTGGCCCAGCGGCGGATCTCCCATCCCTTGGCCCACGCCTCGTACCTGATCAACCTTGCCAGCCCGAACGACGCCCTCTGGCGAAAATCGCTCGACTCCTTGGTGACCGAGTTGCGACGAGCGGAGATCCTGGACATTCCCTACGTAGTTGTCCACCCGGGCTGTGCGACCGGCATCAGCGTCGAGGCCGGCTTGACCCGGGTGGTCCGGGCGATCGACGAGATCCATGCCCAGACGCAGGCCCTTCGGGTGAAATGCCTGCTGGAGACCACGGCCGGTCAAGGCGCGTCGCTCAACGGGCGTTTCGAGCATCTGGCAACGATCCTCGGGGCTGTCCAAGCCCCCGACCGCCTTGGGGTCTGCTTCGATACGTGCCACGTCTTCGCCGCCGGCTACCCGCTATGTACTCGCCAGGAATACCGGGCCACCATGAGACGGCTCGACGCCGCCGTCGGATTGGCGACGGTGAAAGCCTTCCACCTCAACGATAGCAAGCGCGAACTGGGCTCCCACGTAGATCGCCACGCCCACATCGGCCGGGGCCATCTCGGCCTGGAACCCTTCGCCCACTTGCTCAACGATTCCCGTTTTCGCCGCGTGCCGATGTACCTCGAGACCCCGAAAGGCAATGACAACGGCGAGGACTGGGACGTGGTGAACCTGCGGACGCTCCGCGGCCTCATCAAAAAAGGGGTCAGAACTATTTACCGGGTTCGGCGGCGGCTCTCACAAGACGAAAAATAGTTCTGACCCCTTTTCTTCCCCTTTCAACATCACCCTTCTGCCCATAGACGAACCCTCGGATAGAGTATGCCCCGGCTCCGTGCGGGTCGAGGCGAATAGCCTCCGTGCAGTCAGCGATAGCCTTGTCGAAGTCGCCGTTCCTTTCGTGGGAACTACCCCGCGTGCAATATGCCTCGGCCATCATCGGATCAAGCTGTATGGCCTTGTTACAGTCGGCGATGGCCTTGTCGAATTCGCCTTTTCGCAAGTAAGCTTGGCCCCGGCTGGAGTACGGCTGAGCGTTTTGTGGATTCAGACGAATGCCCTCGCTGTATGCAGCTATCGCTCCATCAAAATCGCCTTTGCCTCGCAGCAAATTGCCTTGCTTTGTTGCTTCATCTTCTAGGCTGCTCATGACGAGTTCTCCTTCTCAGCAGAGGGCAAAAAGGGGTCAGAACTATTTGCCAGGTTCGAGGGCCTTGCGTAGCCGCCCGCGCGGACGGATCGTCAGGTCGAGTTTCAGTTGCCGGCAAAGATGGTCAACCCACCGTCGCCCTCCATAGGGCAAGCCCGTCTCGTTGCTGCGACGGATGGCGGCCAACTCGGCCTCTTCAGGGGTCTGGTGGACAAAGGCCGACCCTTTTTTAGCGGGAAGCGCCGAACAATTCCAACAACTCCGGCGACCGCGAGAGCAGGCAATTCCGCACGGCGACCAGGCTGCCCAACACGTGGTCGGTCTTGATCGTGGCGGCCAGGCGGCCGTCGTTCAGATCGATGGCCAGCAGTTGCTTGGCACTGGTGGGCAGGTAATAGTAGTGGCCGGCATAAAGGCCGCGTCCGCGGCTGAGGCCGTCGGAGGGAATCTCCAGCGAGGCGGGCGACCAGGCGGGCTTGCGGTCGGCAAGCCGCAGGGCGGTCACTTCGTGCGGGCCGACCAGCACGGCCCGGCCCTCGTGGACGCAGCCCAGGTAGAGCATCCCGCTGCGGTCGCAGGACCAGAGCTCCTCGCCCGTGAGCAGATCGAGACAGTAGAGCTGATCGGAATCGACGGGCGTGACCAACACCCGGCGGCCGGAGATAATCACCGCGGCGTCGATCCAGCGCGGGGCGTCCGGCATGGGCGAAGGGACAAAGTTGCCGGGCCAACGCACGGACCTGGTTTGCGACGGCGACAAGTGGTAAGCGAAGCCCCAAACCAGCGAATGGGTGGCGGCGTCGACCGCCACCACCGCGCCGCCCGACGTGGGACAGACGATCAGTCCCTCGGCCAGCGACGGCGCCGCGCCCGCCAAACGCCGCAGCGGTTCGAGCAACACGTTCTCCTTCGGCCGGGCCACGACCTGCGACCATGCCAGCCGCCCGCTGGACGCCTCAAGCTGGCAGAGCAGGATCTCGCCTTGGATTTCGGTCAGGACATAGAGACGCGAGCCGTCGGGCACGGGGGCCCCGAGGAACATGGCGCCGGCCAGTTTCGGCTCGTCTTCGCCGTTGGCTCCGCCCACTTCCCAGATCCGTTCTCCCTCCCGCCGCAGACCCAAGGCCACCAGGCGGCAGTTTGGCGACGGTATCCCTTGCGTCCCGCCGCCAAAGTTGAACGCGCCGCCGGCCAATATCGCGCGGCCGTTGGGGCCTTCCAGGGCCACGGGCAGGTCGTCCAGCAGGTAAACCCGCTGGCCGTCGCTGCTGAGCTGACCCCAAGGCACGTCGTCCTCGAGCCGCTGCTGGATCTCCCAGTTGGGTCCCATGAAGCCGAACTGCGGTGGCTGCGGCTTCTTCGCAGGCTCGTGCCAGGGATACTGCCAGATCGGCTTGCCGCTTTTCCAGTCGACGGCCAACAGCCGCGAGGGAGTCCGCGATAAGACCACGTCCCCGACCACCAGAGGATGCACGGAAGGCGACGCGGCGGCCTCCCGCGTGCTGCCGACCGGAACGACGTGTCTGAGCCGAGGAGGCTGGGGCAAGTCCTTCGGGTCGAAGGTCTTCACTTGCCAGCGGAGCTCGCCCACGGAACCGTTCCAATCGCCGCGGCCGTCGTGGGCCGGATTGCCGCGGAACATGGGCCAGTCGGCAGGCGTCGCCGGGCCGGCTGCCCGTTGCGTCCCTACCGACCGGGCCAAGAGATTGAGGGCCTCGTCAGTATCCCCCGCGGCCGGCGTGGCCGCCGGGGCTAACGGCGTAGCGGCCGAGGCCAACGGAGTGGAGAATTCCCGGTCGCCAATGCGATAGCGGATCCCGGGACAACATCGGCCCAGCTCGACGAGTGACTCCCGGGCCCGATCCGCCTCGCCGGCCAAGAGCCAGCAGGCCGCCAGCAACAGCCCACAGTCGGGCTGGCACGCCCGCAAGGCCGCAGGCGACTCCTGGATCCGCCGCAGCCAGGAGATGGCCGCCTGCGGCCGGCCCTGGTCCAACGCGTCGCGGGCCAACAACAGGGTCGCCTCATAGCCGGCCGCGGTGTGAAACCAACTTTCGCTCACGCGGACCAGTCCTTGCCGGTCGCCCGCCGCGGCCGCTTGCTCGAGCATGGCCCGGGCCTGGGAGCCGAACTGTAACTGATACGACTGCCGGCCCTCCGGCGGCAGCGAGCCGATCAGCCTGGCGGCCTCGCGGCGGACCGTCGTTTGCGTCGCCGCCCCTTCGTCCGCGGCGAGGAACAAGTCCTCGCTTTCGACAAGCGTCTGGAGCATGGCGGCCGCTTCGCTGAACCGCTGATGCTGGATCGCCTGGCAAGCCAAGGAAAACTGCCGCTGCACCTTGTGCAAAGCGGTGGGCAAGACTCCGCGGGAGGTCTCTCGATCGGCCGCGTCGCCGGCCGCGCCACAAGCCGATCCGGCAAGGAACCCGGCAAAGAGGAGCCAGGGATAAAAGACCGATGCAATGCGGATCAGAATGCCCAGCATCTTTATCCTTTCCGTGTTTGATCCGTGTTCGATCCGCGGCCTTCTTGTCTTTCCGTCGGATGAACCGGAGCTACTCCGGCTTGTTGGCCCCGCGACTGGCGTCCGGCTTCGCGGCGGGCGTTTCAGGCTTCTCCTGCAAACGCTTCTCCACCTCGGCCAGGGTCTGCTTGAACTGATCGACGGCCCGCTTCAGGTCCGTCCTGGCCTGGGGGGATGCCTTCTGCACCTGGTCGCCCTTGCTCAGGGGGACGACGTGCATCTGGAGCGCCTGGAGGATCCCGATCGCCATGCGGACCTGTTGATCGGGCGGCTGCTGAATCTGCACGATGTTGATCGCTACGCCTACCGGAAAGCCAAGGGGATTCCCCTGGTTCTCCCAACCCTTATAGAACTTGTAGGCTTCAGGGTGCTTCTTCTTCAGCTCCTCAACGTCCTTGGCCTCGTACTTCTCGGTCGAGTCCTTGCCGTTGGTCTTCGTCGTGATCTCGATCTTGATCGACTGGCCTTTGCCATCGTTGATCTTGATCTTGCGATCGCCCTCCTCGATGTTGATCTCCCGGCCGCCGTTGTTGTTCTGGATGCCGACCCGCTGGGCATTGATCCCCGGAGCGATCTGGATGGGGCCGAACACCTGGCGGTTGGCGAACTGCGCGGCCTGCTGGGCCTTGGCGGCATCTTCTTGCTCCTGAACCTTGAGCACGTCTTGGGCCAGCCGCGAGGCCTGCGGCCGGTCGCCCTTGGCCAGCCGCTGCAGGGCCTGCCGGGCGTCTGCCTGTGTCGAGGCCTCCGAAGAATCGAGCAGCCTCTTCAACAACTCGACGGCGCGGGTGGTAACTTCCAGACTCTCTCCCTTGGTTGCCTTTTCCAGAGCCGGAAGCGCCGCCGCCCCCAACGCCCCCAGCTTCTCACTGGCCGCTTGACGCTCCGAGAACCGCGGCGCGTCCAGCTCGGCGACTAGCCGGTCGATCTCCGTCGCCGCGCCGGCGACCGGTGGGGATTCTGTCCCCTTTGCCGAGGATGGCTCGTCTGCCGCTCGGACCGCCGCCAGCAAGCCGCCGAGGATCAGCAACGGCAGCCAGGAAGCCACGATTACCAGTCGCATGGGTAAGATCCTCCCCGGAACCGTACCGTTCCCCGGCGCGACACCCGCCGCGTCGCCCGGCAGAGTAGTCCTGCAGGCGGTCGGAAATGCGCCGCTGGTAGTCCCGCCTTTAGGCGGCCTTGCCGCGGATTTCCGGCTAAAGCCGGTACTACGAACTATCGTACCACAAACCAGCGGGGCGTGCGCCAGGCTTCGGCCGATTCTTACTGGCTTTGGAGATTGAACCGCAGCAACCGTCGCTCGCGGGGCACGTCGGGGGCCACTTCCTTGGCCAAGATGGTCTCGGTATTGTAACGGGAAGGCAGCGACTCGCGGCCCCCTTGGACTTTCGAGATCCTCACTCGGTAGAGCCCCAGGTAAAGCCCCGGATATTTGGGGTCCTGCCCCTTGATGTCGGCGAATCCGGCGCTATCGGTCACACCTGAGGTGGCCTGATAGGCCGGGCCCATGAACTTCTCCGGCTCGTAGGTAACCGTGGCGCCCACCAGCGGCCGGCCGTCGAGAAAAACCTGCGTGCTGCCGTTGAGGACCACTGCCGGCGAGTCCTTCCACTGCCGGAAGCGGGCCGTGATCTCATCGAGGGTCAATACGCCGTCGTGATTGGCGTCCATGAGTTCCAGGGCCTGCGACAGCGCCGGGCACTGCTTCAACTCGTTGGCGTCGATCTTGCCGTCGTGGTTGGTGTCGTACTGGTCCATCGCCGCGCGGGCGGCGGAGACAGGATCCAGCGACGGCCTCTGCGGGCGCGGCGGAACGTGCGAGCACCCGCCAAGGGACGCGGCCATCGCCAGCACCAGGTACGGAGTGAGCTTCATCGTGGTCAAAACGGGGAAATGAAGGACTGGTGGTCCCGGCGGTTGCCGAGATAGCTATAGACGTGCAGATCGACGAGATAACTCAGCAAGTGGACCGAGCCGTCGCACATCACGACGTTGAAGCCCTGCACATGCGCGCTGCCGAAGCCCGGCGCAGATGTTGAAGCCGGGAGTGTCCTGGTAAGGCTGGTAGCCGGAGGCGTTGGTGACCTGCCCGGATTTAGGATCGACGTAGGTCACCCAGCGGTCGACGTCCCAATCGTTGCCCTCGAGGGCCGTGTCATTGTCCGCGCCGTCGTCGCCGGTGTAGTACTTGTCCGGGCAGAGGTACTTCTCGCCGGCAAGCATGGTATTGCTGAGGCCGTCGAAGATCTGCGCCGGCTTGACCTCGCTCCGCTCGCCGGAGACGCCGGTGAAACTCGACTGGTCAGGATTGCTCCAACCGCAGTTGGGATAGTTCTGCAGGCAACTCGTGTCCGGCCCATAGCCGAGGAAAATCTGGGTTCCACCGTTGGCGGCGTAGTCGGTCTTGTTCAAGGTAGACGGCTGGGCGGCGTTGGAGTCGCTCTCCACGGCCGGATAGCCGATCGCTTTGCGGCGAGAGGGACAGATGATGCACGCAATGACGGCAGACTTCTGTTGGGCCAGTGCCTGATATTTCTGCGAGTAGGGCATCCCGGCCCCGATATCGTGGATCGTCCCTTGCTCCAGGTAGGGCAAGATGTTGTAGATCCACCCCCCTGGCTGACGTGCCCCAAAACCCATGTCGGGATCGCCCGTCCACCCGTATCCCCAGCCACTGGAGGGAAAGTAACCCTGCTTATCGACGTGCTGCAAACAGGCACGGCCGATCTGGTAGAGATTATTCCTGCATTGCGTCTGCCGCGCCGCCTCACGCGCCGACTGGACGGCCGGCGTCAGCAGCGCCACGAGAATTCCGATGATGGTAATCACCACCAGCAATTCAACCAGGGTGAACGCACGCCTGGAACCTCGGAAACCTCTCATGGGGAGAATCTCCTGCACTTGCCCGACGCTGCCAGTATACCCCGAGCGTGCCGGCAAGGTCAAACATGCGGAAGTAGGTCAGTGGTGAGTGGCCAGCGGCCGGTGGTCAAGGGTCAGGGGGCAGGGCTAAGAGCGTTAGTGAACCTGCGCTCGCCTTAGTGACCTGATCCCACCGCAGGGTACTAAGGCACCGGCCACTGGCCACTAGCCACTGACCACTTCCTCCGGGCTGGGGGCCGCTGCCGTTCCTGTTGTACCGATTAGGCAGACTTTTCCGCGCGGCGTCCGCAGTTTTCCTCGACGGATAAGGGTTCGGTTGTATCGGTTCTAGCGTTCTTGTCGATAGCAGGGAAAGAACCGATTGTAGTCGTTTTATGCCCTGTAGGGCCTGGCCGGCGTACGGTCGGCGGCTTCGAGGCCCGAGGAGGATCGGCATGTTCCTGCCCCATCGTTTCGGACGGATCTTCTGGAGTCTGACGGCAGCAATGGGGCTCTCCCTGGTCGGGTGTACCGGCGTGCGAGAGTACGTTCACAACGGCTTCAAGGTGGGGCCCAACTACGACCCGCCGGCCGGCCCCGTGGCGGGGCACTGGATCGACGCCTACGACAACCATTTGCGCGGCGACACGGAAGACCTCTGCCACTGGTGGACCGTCTTCCGCGACCCCACGCTCAATCAACCCGACCCCACGCTCAATCAACTGATCGCCCATGCCTACCGTCAGAACATCTCGCTGAAGGAAGCCGGCTTCCGCATCCTCGAGGCCCGGGCGCAGCGGGGCATCGCCGTGGGAGGTCTCTTCCCGCAAACCCAGACCGCCACCGGCAGCGCCCAGCGGATCGCAGAGGCCTCCAACCCGAACTTCGCCACGCCCCCGTTCTTCTACACCCAGTACAACGTGGGCCTCAACCTGGCCTGGCAGCTCGACCTCTGGGGACAGTTCCGCCGCGCGGTGGAAACGGCCGACGCCCAACTGGACTACTCCGTGGCCGGCTACGACGAGGTGCTCATCACGCTCTTGGCCGAGGTGGCGCAAAACTACGTGGAGATCCGCACCGACCAGCAGCAAATCGTAGTCCTCAAGGTCAACGCCGCGGTGCAGGGGTTCATCAAGGACAGGGTACAAGCGTTGGTCCAGGGCGGAGGTCTAGGCCAAAACAACCCCACCAAGCTGGACGTTGATCAGCTCGAGAGCCTTGTCGAGCAGGTGGAGTCCGAAATCCCGCCCTTGGAAGCCGACATGCGACAGGCCAACGACCGCCTCTGCGTGCTCTTGGGCCTCCCGCCGGACGATTTGGTGAAATGCCTTGGCAATCCCTCGGTTCCACCCGACATACAGCGGGCCAACAACGATCTCTGCAAGCTCTTGACCCTCCCGCCGAAGTACCCAAAATCCCTGCCACAGGACTACTTCTTGAAGAGCCTGGGCACACTGGGGACGGCTACGATTCCCACGGCTCCGCCCACGGTGGCCATCGGCATCCCCGCCCAGTTGCTCACCCGCCGGCCGGACATCCGCCAAGCGGAGCGCACGGCGGCCGCCCAGTCGGCCCAGATCGGCGTAGCCATCTCCCAGACTTACCCCATGGTCAGCATCACCGGTACGCTCGGCTGGCAGTCGCAGGAGTTGTCCAAGCTCTTCACGCCGGCAAGCTTCAACAGCACGATCGGGCCGACCTTCCAATGGAACATCCTTAACTACGGCCGGCTGCTGAACAACGACCGCTATCAGGAAGCCCGCTTCCGCGAGTTGGTCGCCGCCTACCAGCAGACCGTGCTCCAGGGCCAGTCCGAAGTGGAGAACGGCCTGACGGCCTTCCTCAAAGCCCAGGAACAGAAGGATAAACTCGATGAGAGCGTGGCCCATACGAACGATGCCGTGTATAGGCTGTTGGAGCAGCGCCAAAAAGGCAAGAGTGACCCGGACTTCTTCAACCGCCTTTCCGTGATCGAGCAGAACCTGGTCGAGCGGGAGGTCCTGCGGGCTCAAGCCGAGGGCGCCATCGCCCAAGGACTGATCCAGACCTACCTGGCACTGGGCGGCGGCTGGGAGATCCGTTGCACGCCGCAAGACAACTGCCAGCCGCTGGGCCCGATCCTTCCGCCTCCCGATGCGCCCGCCGCGCAGCCCTCCGCTGCGGCCCCCGAGGTCGTGCCCCCACCCATGCCGGGGAAAAAGGGAAATCCGGTTGACTCGGGTGATTAGCCGCGACCGCGGAGGGGGGAGAAGAGGAGCGGGGGAGAAGAGGAGAGGAGGGGACATCCCCACGTCTCTTCTTTTTTCCCTTGTCTCCTCTTCTCCCCCTCTCCTCTTCTCCTCTTCTCCTCTTCTGCCTGTCACCGCAACGGCAACTCGTAGCAGGCGGCCTCCTGGGCGTTGCGGACCAGCAGATAGGGACCCGACAAAGCGAGGTTGTTCCAGGTCGGGCCCTCCAGCGCCTGGAATCGTCCCAGCACCCGATTGACCCGGTCGGGCCTGGCTTCCACCATGACCACCTGGCCCCATTCGCCCAGCACCAGCAGAAGATCGTCAACCCGTAAAATCTGACCGTGGTGGTAGCGTCCCTCCTTCCAGTTCCTCCGGCCGCTGGCCAGGTCGATGCACTCCAAGGTCCCGTCGGAAAGGCCGTAGACGCAGCCGTTCTTCACCGCCACGTTGGTGAACTTGGTCCGCATGACCGCTGGCCCCCGCCAGACCTCGCTGGTGGTGAAGGTCCCATCGCCCTTGGACGCCAGTTCCAGGAGCACGGCGCCCTGCCCGTAACCCTTGGAAAGAAAGACCCGGTTCGGCGGGACGGCAACCGCCTGTGAGACGTTTGGCCGAAAGTTGCTCTGGGCGGGCCAGGGATGCTCCCAAAGGACCCGGCCGCTGCGTACGTCGTGCCCGCTGGCCGACGCCTCGTTGACGATCAACACTTGCCGAACCCCGGCCAGGGTCGCCAAGCTGGGCGAGCTGTAGCTGATCTGCCGTTGACCTCCTTCCCATACCCGCGTGCCTCGCCGCTTGTCGTAGGCCACCAGGGAAACCAGCCGACCCTCCTTGCGCCCGCCGGCGGGGACGATCACCAGGTCGTCAACCACCAACGGCGAGCCCGATCGTCCCCAGGGGAGCTGCGACGTCTCTTGCTCAGGCGACACCCCGTACTCTTCCAACAGGTTCTTCTCCCAGTAGAGCTCGCCGGTGGTCCCGTCGAGACAGAGGAGGCGGCCGGTCGCTCCCTGAGCGTAAACGCGGCCGTCGGCCACCGTCGGCGTGCTGCGTGGCCCGACGCCCCCACTCACCGAATCGTAACGCCCGGCGGTCGCATGGCTCCACTCGCACTGACCAGTCCGGACGTGATAGCAGGTGACCATTTCCAGGTCGCCCCGCTGCTCCAGGGTGACCGCGTGGCCGTGCACCACGGAGAAGGCCGACCAGCCGGCCCCAATCTCGTGCCGCCAACAGAGCCGGGGAAGCCTTGCCGCCCAGTCCCGTGCCAGCCGGACGTGCTCCACCGACGCGCTGCGATCAGGGCCGAGGAACTGAGGAAAATCGAGATCCGTGGCCGTGTCCATTTCCGCGGCGAGCTTTTCTTGCCCGCCGCGTCGCCCGCTTCAAGCCGCGCCATCGGCCGGCCGGGCTGAGCCTTCTGCCGGTGAGGCGGTGCCAATCGCTGGTCGGGCTTGGGGGAAAATCGCAGTGCATAGGTCGGCACCAACTCCCCGCTGAGGTGGTCCACGCGAAACAAACCCACAAATCCGCCCACGGCGGCCAGACATCCGGCCAGCGTCCCCATGCGCACCGCTTTCGCGTAGCCGCTTAGCAGCGAAAACCAGACCAACAGCACGATGGCGGCGACGATCGCCAGAATCCAGGTCAGGACGTTGGCAATTGCGTGGTCGAGCAGATCCGTCGTTTGCGCGACCGCTATCGCCGCGGCCTCCAACGACAGCACCCACCAAACCCATCTGGGAGGGCCTCCATTTTGGATTTTGGATTTTGGATTTTGGATTTCATCCCTCATCCTTCATCCCTCCGCGTGCTGCTGGCGCGTCACTTCGCGAACGCTCAACAAGGCCGTCCGCGCCTTCAGGCAGACCTCGCGAAAAACGGCGGGCCGGGAGACGCTCGCCAGGCGGAAAACCTCGTGGCCGCCCTGGAGAAACCGCAGATCGCCGCAGTGCAGCCAGGCTTGACCGGGAAGCACTTCTTCCTCCGCGGCGTCGAACTCGTCCAGGCCGATGGCGCGGATTTCCTTGCCGGACAGCCCGTGCTGGACGACGATCCGGCGGTTGGTCAGGCGGTACCGGCGCGCCGCCCCGGGCACCAGGAGCCAGACGAAGGCGGCCAGGCTCAGGGGGATGGTGAGGATCGCCAAGAGCTTGCCGAGCGTGAAGAAGCCCCAGCCGATGCGGACCCCGCAGAGCCGGCCCACGAGGCGGCCGATCCGCGTAGAGCCGATCGTCGGCCAGACGGTCATCGAGGGGACTTCTGCCAATTGCGGGGGTGCCAGTCCGGCGATAGGTGCAAGCATGAGGAAAGTGGACCTAATGATTGTAAAAGGCGAGAGCCAACTTGGTTATTTTTTGGCCAAAGGGGCGACTTCTTCGAGAGGTTCAAAGCGGATGCCGTGGTCGCCGGGAAAGGGCTGATGATGATCGGCTTCGCTGGTAAGGATTTCCATAGGAATCCCCTGCGGAAAGGGCTTGCACGTAATGTCGTCGCGGAAGTGCCTGCACCTCCAGCAGAGGGGCCTGGGCATGTGAGCTAAGGCACGGCCAGAGCAAATCTTACGTTCTCTCATCCCCTCGACTCTCTATGGTACTTGAGATTGCACGATCGAGCCACCTTCAGCCAAGTCTTGTGGGCATCTTCCGTTATTTTTTCGTCGAAATCAATGTCAATCGAAGGTGGGAGCGGCTCTCCATGACGTTGAACGAATTGCCGATGGCGTTCTGTCCGGAGTCGCGCGTACTCATCGTGCCATTGTCGGCGGATGGACAGGACCCGTTGCTCCTGCTCATGGTATCGGGGATCGGGTTCGGCTTTGAGAAAATACCGGAAGTCTCCCGTCACCACGCGAACTTCCGCCAGCCGGCAATTCAGGAGAAGATCGAGGTCGTCATCGACGGAAGGCGGGATATTGCGGATCACTGCTCCATTGGCAAGCGTCCCGTCTGGATGGTTGTGAATGAGCGAAGCCCCAGCGAGTTTGGCTTGTTCCTCTTGCGTGATAGCAATCTCGCGGGCATCGCCCGATTTATTGAGGATTTGGTAGCCCTTGCCGTCGTAGGCCACCGCGTTTTCGACAGCAGACGACGCAATCTTGTCTTCTGCCTGCCTTAACAACGCGGGGATGTCCCGTCTTGCTGCCGCCATGGGAGGCAATCATGCCCGACGGGCCGACGGCGGTCAAGGCGCCCCGCTAGGCAAGGCGGCACGTTTATCTCCTGGGACTCGCCTGTGCGGTCGTTTCATTGGTTGATAGCCTATTGACAAACGCTCCGGTCACCTGCAAAAATGCCGAGAGGTCGCCGCGAAAGAAACAATCCCCCGCTACCGAAGGAGAGAGCCGTGAAAAGCCCCCTATGTGCCCCGATGACACTTTGTGCTTTGGTGATGTCGGCCGGTTTCGGATGCGATAGCGGTTCTTCTGTCTCGGACCCCACGGCGACGGGCACCGCTCCTTCTGTCTCGGACCCATCGTTTGGGGACATTCCTCTAAGGATCGAGCAGTCGCACGGGAACACGCCGATAACCCCGCTCGACAAGGAAGCGGCGAAAATAGCCTTAGACCACTGGAAGCTTACGAAGCTCGGTGAGTCCTTTTACGTACAAAGGATTGTGATCGTGCAAAACGAACCTGGACCGCCGAGAACCACATATGAGCCTCCGGAACGTCCACGTCGCGCTAGCCCCTACCGAGGTCACCGAGGCGGACAAGCTCAACGGAGTAGAGTATCACGCGATGATCTCGCTTCGTGCTGATGCTGCGCCACCTACAGTCCAGAGAAAGGGAATGATCTGGGCGGCAGATACATGCCACAGCCACCAGACACAACATGGTCGAAGTGGCTTGATATCAAGTATATACCGCCACTGTTTTCCTTGTCGTTTGATAAAGCCAACGGGAAGTGGAGCACGCCTAGCGATCGCTATCGCTTTAAGCAAGTCGAGGCGTCAGACCTTCCGAACTAGCCTGCTCTTGAGTCTGGACTCTCTTCGAACCCAGAACCGGAGAAAAGCACAGACCCGGCCGGGCTTGCGCCCGGCCGGGTCTGCTGAACTTGATAGCGACGCTGTGGGCCGCCTCTTCAACCTTGAGTTGAAGACCCCATAATCGTCTTGCCGGCCCGCGTGGCCCTTGCGGGCGTTGCGTGCCGGCAGACGTGCTTTTCTAAGAAATCCTTAGAAAGGAGGTGATCCAGCCGCAGGTTCCCCTACGGCTACCTTGTTACGACTTAGTCCCAATCGCGGAGTTCGTCTTCGGCGCTTAGCTCCCTTGCGGGTTGCCTCGGCGACTTCGGACGCCCCCCACTTTCGTGGCTTGACGGGCGGTGTGTACAAGGCTCAGGAACACATTCACCGCGGCATGCTGATCCGCGATTACTAGCGATTCCGGCTTCATGCAGGCGAGTTGCAGCCTGCAATCCGAACTGGGGCGCGCTTTTGGGATTTGCTTGGCCTCGCGGCTTTGCATCCCTTTGTACGCACCATTGTAGGACGTGTGCGGCCCTGGTCATAAAGGCCATGAGGACTTGACGTCATCCCCACCTTCCTCCGGTTTAACACCGGCAGTCTCACTAGAGTCCCCAACCAAATGCTGGCAACTAGTGACAAGGGTTTCGCTCGTTAAGGGACTTAACCCGACATCTCACGACACGAGCTGACGACAGCCATGCAGCACCTGTGCACGTTCCACCCTTGCGGGCGTGGCTCCCCTTTCAGGGAGTTAATCCGTGCATGTCAAGACCAGGATAAGGTTCTTCGCGTAGCCTCGAATTAAGCCACATCCTCCACCGCTTGTGTGAGCCCCCGTCAATTCCTTTGAGTTTCAGCCTTGCGACCATAATCCCCAGGCGGAGCACTTAACACTTTCGCTACGACCAAAAGACTATGGGGTGTCCTTCGATCCAGTGCTCATCGTTTAAGGCTAGGACTACCGGGGTATCTAATCCCGTTCGCTCCCCTAGCTTTCGTGCCTCAGCGTCAGAAGAGACCCAGTGAGTCGCCTTCGCCACTGGTGTTCCTTAGGATATCAACGCATTTCACCGCTCCACCCTAAGTTCCACTCACCTCTGTCTCCCTCAAGCTCAGTAGTTTTGGGCGCAATTCCTCGGTTGAGCCGAGGGCTTTCACACCCAACTTTCTGAGCCGCCTACGCACCCTTTAAGCCCAGTAATTCCGAATAACGTTCGTACGGTTCGTGTTACCGCGGCTGCTGGCACGAACTTAGCCCGTACTTCCTCTGCGGATAGGTCAAACGGAAGGGAGTTCCCTCCCGCATTTCCTCCCCACTGACAGCGGTTTACAACCCGAAGGCCTTCATCCCACACGCGGCGTCGCTCGGTCAGGCTTGCGCCCATTGCCGAAGATTCTCGACTGCAGCCACCCGTAGGTGTCTGGGCAGTGTCTCAGTCCCAGTGATGCGGGTCGTGCTCTCACACCCGCTACCCATCTTGGCCTTGGTAGGCCGTTACCCTACCAACTAGCTAATAGGACGCAGACCCCTCCTCAGGCGGACTCTCACCTTTGGTCCGGAGACGTTATCCGGTATTACCTACAGTTTCCCGTAGCTATCCCGGTCCCAAGGGTAGGTGATCTACGTGTTACTATCCCTTTCGCCGCTCGAGTACCCTTGCGGGTACCTCCGCACGACTTGCATGCCTAATCCACGCCGCCAACGTTCATTCTGAGCCAGGATCAAACCCTTCAATTAAACATCTACCAAAAGGTTCGCTCCAGCTTGTCTCCCACTCTCGTGGAAAACTCGTCTCCCCGGTCAAAGGGAAACACGGTGCCCCCGTAAAGGGGCACCCCATCTCTCAAACTCAATCTCAACCCAAGGCTGAAATTGAAAAGGGGCTTGTAACAGCTATCGCTACCAAATTGTCAAAGATCCAATGCGCGACGAAAACGCCACGCCACCGTCCTCAGCGAACGGCCAAAAGTTATTGTATCGTTATTTCGACCACTGTCAACGAGGGCTCCAGAAATTCCGTCACCCTCGAAACTGACCGCCACTCCAGGCGCGTCTCTCAGCGGTGTTAGTATCTTAGAGCACCTTCCGCCGCTTGGGAAGGGGGGCTCCCACGGAATTCGCCAAGTCCACTGCTAAAGACTTATGGACAAAGACCTTAGCAATCAATACTCGCGATGGACGATGAGTCCCGGCTGAGGAACGGGATACTTGCCGTCGGGACCGGCCTGTAAGGGTGCAGGCGAATCCATCGTCCACTTGTCCGCGCCCGACGCGTATTCGTGCTTGGAGTTGAGCAACTCCTCCAAAGTGGTCTCCCTGGCGGTATGGGCCGCCAGCCGGCCCAAGGAGCTCGCGAGGCTGGCCTGGACGCCCCGCTCCACCTCGTTGTAGGGCTTGTTGTTACGAATGGCGTCCAGCAGATCGTGCCATTCATTGGCATACGGATTACCTTGACCCGGAGGGATCTGCGATTGCCAGGTCTTTCTGAGCGCGGTTGGGACTCTGCCCCTTGTAGGTGCTGGAGGGTGCCCCGCAATCACCACCGTTGGAGACAATCGCCGAGCCTTTCGTGCCGTGCGCGTAGCTGTTGTAGATTTCCGTGGCGCCGGCCATGCAGCGTCCGTCCATGAAAAGCTTGGCGCCGTCGGCGAAGGTGTATTCCACCGCGTAGGAATCGAAATTCTGATCGACGCACGCCCTGCCGTCGGGGGTCTGGCGATAATGGCGTCCGCCCAGGGCCTGGGCCTTCACCGGCCAGGCGTTCTTCATCCAGCAGCAATGATCGATGATGTGGATGTAGAAGTCGTTGAAACAGCCGCCGCTGGCCCAAATGAAGCTGTGGAAACGCTGAATCTGCCAGAGCAGCTCGCTGGGGCTGCCGGACCACTTGGTCGAGAACGCCGACCCCACCGGCCCGCACATGCGGTAGCCGCGCATGGCGACGATGTCGCCGATCTCGCCGTCCTGGATCCGCTGATACAATTGCTGGAGTGCGCGGCTGTGACGGGACATCAATCCCACGCCCACCTTGAGGTTCTTCGCCACCGACTCTTCGCCCAGCTTGAGCAGCCGGCGGGAAGTGGGCCCATCGGCCGTCAACGGCTTTTCCATGAAGACATTGAGGTTTTTGCTGACGGCGTAGGTGAAGTGGACCCAGCGGAAGGCGAGGGGCGTGGCGAAAATCGCCACGTCGCCCGGCTTCAGGCAGTCCATGGCCTTCTGGTAGGCATCGAAGCCGACGAACTTCCGCTCGGCGGGGACATCCACCTGGTCGCGGAACTGCTGCTTCAGGTTGCCGTAGCTGCCGCGGAGGCGATCCTCGAAGACGTCGGCCAGGGCGACGAGCTTCAGGCCCTTGTCGGCCGACAGCGCGTCGGCCGCCGCGCCGGTGCCGCGTCCGCCGCAGCCGACCAGGACCACCTGGATCGTATTGTTCTCCGCCGCGTGGACGCGTGGAACGACCGCGCCGGCCAGGGCCGAAACCGCGGCGATTTGGCCGCTGGTCTTTAGGAACTGGCGACGCGACGAGGAATGGCGATTCTGGTTCTGGCTCATGAGCGGGCTTTCTCCTAAGGGATGCGGTTGGGGCAGGAACGGCAGAACGGGGGCAATGTCCCGATTATTATCTCCGGGAAAGTCGCCCGCAAGAGGCAAGGAGTTAGAAGTTAGGAGATAGGAGCTAGAAGTCAGGAGTTAGAGCTTGGAAGTCAGGTCGCGGGTTTCCGGTCTTTGTCCCCCTTCTAACTCCTGACTTCTAACTCCTAACTCCTGTTATTCGCCGGCGTCGAGTTTTACCGGGACGTTGACCTGACGGCCGTCGCGGATCACGGTGATCGTCACTTCCTCGCCAGGCTGTTTGCTCTCGATGGCGGAAAGGAAGTCGTCGGCGGTGAGGATCTTGTTGCCGTCGACGGCGACGATCAGGTCGGCGGCCGAGCGGTCGACGGTCTGGTAGTCGTAGACGAAGGGGCCTTGCCGCTTGGTCCGCCGGACGACCTTCGGCCCGCGGAGTCCGGCCCGCTGGGCCGCCCCGCCCTGGGTGAGCGTGGCCAAGAGCAGTCCGTGGTCGGTCTGGTAGACGCGGTTAATGCCCACGTCGGGACGGACCACGTGCCCGCGCTGGATGATCTGGGGCAAGACCCGGCCGATGGTATTGACCGGAATGGCGAACCCCACGCCGGCGCTCTCGCCCGTGCGGCTGGCGATGGCCGTGTTGATGCCGATCATCCGTCCGCGGGAATCCAGCAGCGGGCCGCCGGAGTTGCCGGGGTTGATGGCAGCGTCGATCTGAATGATCTGCTTGATGGTCCGGTTCTGGCTGCGGCTGGGCAGCGAGCGGTTGAGGCTGGAAATGATGCCCGTGGTCAGCGTCCGCTCCAGGCCGAAGGGGTTGCCGATGGCAAAGACCTTCTGGCCCACGCGAAGCCGCGTGGAATCGCCGAAGGTTACCGGGTAGAGATCGCTGGCCGGCGCGTCGATCTGGACCACCGCCACGTCGCTGGTCGGGTCCTGACCCACGATCTTGGCGTCGTAGGTCTTGCTGTTAAAGAGCGTGACCTGGACCTCACGGGCCCCGTCGATCACGTGGAAATTGGTAAGGATCCGACCCTGGCGGTCGATCACCACGCCGCTGCCCTCACCCTCCGAGGCAACGTCGCCGAAGAAGAAGCCCTCGTTGCGAACACTGCGGGTCGTGATGTTCACGACGCTGCGGTTGACATGCTCATAGACCGCAATGTTGACCCGCTCCTCCGGCGTGAAATCGTCCAACAAAGGCGCAGCCCCGCCGGGCGCTACCGCTGGGATGGGCTGGGTGGGCGGTAGCACAGGCTGTAGCCCAGGGGGGGGCAACGCAGCCTCCTGAGCTGCCGTGTGGTGGGTCATGGCGGGAGGATCAATCAGCAGCACGGCCAGAATGCCGCCGAAAACCGCAGAAATCAAGCAAAAAACCAGAGTCTTCTTCATAAGGGTTCCTCCCGTACGGCCATCCACCACCCGCGAGCCAATTCTACGCGAGAAGGGAGACTATAGCAACGTAAGCGACGGCGGACGGCGGACGGGAAACCGGCGGACGGCGGACGGGAAACCGGGAAAGACGCGGGGACGCAGGGATTTCACCGCGTCTCCCTTTCTCCGCGTCCCCGCGTCCGCCGTTCCCCGATTGGAAATCGGTTTGTAGGGTCGGTGCCGCTCCAACTGGAAAAGTTTCTCTGCGCGTCGCAGGTGCTCGGTTGATCGGCACAGAATCCGTACCACCGGCAGAAGCCAAACCGGTAATCTGCCATCTCGACCCGCATGATTCCCCAGACCAATTCAATCGCCCCGGCCAATCAATTCATCAAAGCTATCCATATTTCCGAGAGCGTTTCAATTGCCTAATGGCCCTAAACTTCTTTCTCCGATACGTTAACCGGTTTTTCGAGGTTCGGCTTGCGGCGGCGGCATGAAGCCGCACGGCGGTTACGGATCAAATCCATCGAGGCTTTTCTGGGAGGATCAATGGAGATGAGAAGCATTCGAGTACCCTGGTCATGTATGGTGGGGCTGTTGGGCTCGGCAGCCCTGGCGTTTTCTCCCTGGCCCGCTGCCTGGGCGTGGGCCGCGGAGGTCGAAGCGACGCCACCCAGCGGCATCGAGGCCCGAGCGGACGCCGCGTCCACGTCTGCTCCGGCGGCAAACTCCGAAGTCGCTCCGGCGGCGGAAGCGGCACACTCCGACGCCGTCGCCAACAGCGCAGCAGCGGCCGACACGTCCTCTTCTCCTCAGCCGGCCGATACGTCCTCTTCTTCTCACGAGCCGTCCAACGACCCACCTGCGGCCGACGCCTCTTCTTATTCACCGCAGCAGCCGCAAGATCGTTATGGCTACCACTGTGAGTACCCGGAAGGTCAGTCAGGTTGGCACGGGCGACCTGGCACGCCCGGCAGCGTTACCGATGAGCACTCCAACCCGGTGAACTCCGGCGCCAACGCGGCCGACAGCTCCGGTTCGCCTGCCGACGGCCGACAGTCTCCGGCGACCAGCACCGAGCAGTCCCCGGCGACAAACACTGAGCAGGCTCCGGCGGCGAGCACCGAGCAGTCCCCGGCGGCGGGCACTGAGCAGACTCCGGCGACGAGCACTGAGCAGACACCGGCGGCGAGCACTGAGCAAGCTCCGGCGACGAGCACTGAGCAGACCCCGGCGGCGAGCACTGAGCAAGCTCCGGCGGCGAGCACTGAGCAGACCCCGGCGATGCGCCGAGCAGGCTCCGGCGGCGAGCACTGAGCAAGCCCCGGCGGCGAACACTGAGCAGGCTCCGGCGGCGAACACTGAGCAGGCCCCGGCGGCGAGCACTGAGCAGGCTCCGGCGGCGAGCACCGAGCAAGCCCCGGCGGCGAACACTGAGCAGGCTCCGGCGACGAGCACCGAGCAAGCTCCGACGACGAGCACTGAGCAGGCTCCGGCGGCGAGCACCGAGCAAGCCCCGGCGGCGAACACTGAGCAGGCTCCGGCGACCAGCGCTGAGCAGGCTCCGGCGGCGAACACTGAGCAGGCTCCGGCGACGAGCACCGAGCAAGCTCCGACGACGAACGCTGAGCAGGCTCCGGCGGCGAACACTGAGCAGGCTCCGGCGACGAGCACCGAGCAGGCTCCGACGACGAGCACTGAGCAGGCTCCGGTGACGAACGCTGAGCAGGCTCCGGCGACGAGCACTGAGCAAGCTCCGGCGACGAGCACTGAGCAGGCCCCGGCGACGAGCACTGAGCAGGCTCCGGCGACGAGCACTGAGCAGGCCCCGGCGACGAGCACCGAGCAGGCCCCGGCGGCGAGCACTGAGCAGGCCCCGGCGACGAGCACTGAGCAGGCTCCGGCGACGAGCGCTGAGCAGGCTCCGGCGGCGAGCACTGAGCAGGCTCCGGCGGCGAGCGCTGAGCAGGCTCCGGCGGCGAGCACTGAGCAGGCTCCGGTGACGAGCGCTGAGCAGGCTCCGGCGACGAGCGCTGAGCAGGCTCCGGCGGCGAGCACTGAGCAGGCTCCGGCGGCGAGCGCTGAGCAGGCTCCGGCGGCGAGCACTGAGCAGGCCCCGGTGACGAGCACTGAGCAGGCCCCGGTAACGAGCACTGAGCAGGCCCCGGCGACGAGCACTGAGCAGGCTCCGGCGGCGAGCACCGAGCAAGCACCGGCGGCGAGCACTGAGCAGGCCCCGGTAACGAGCACTGAGCAGGCCCCGGCGACGAGCGCTGAGCAGGCTCCGGCGGCGAGCACCGAGCAAGCACCGGCGGCGAGCACTGAGCAGGCTCCGGTGACGAGCGCTGAGCAGGCTCCGGCGGCGAGCGACACGGTGGGTAAGAGCAGCGAGGATGAAAATACCAGTGAGAACCCCAACGGCTGCCACGACTGGGAGAAGGAGGTGGCCGAAGCGGCGAAGATGCATGTCCCCGGTGACGATTCGGAGTATGGCCAACAGCCCGCATACGACTCCGAGGACAAGCCTCTGTCCGAGGGGCAGTCCGCGTCCCAGGGCGGCAGCGATGGCCAACCGAGCGAATCGCCGGCCCCTGTGGTTGCCGAGGAGACAAAGCCCAGCGGCGATTACCGGAGCGCCGCGGCCGACAGCCGCTATGGCGACGCGGTCTCGCCGAGTGTTGCCGAACAGGGCAACGCTGACAGCGAGTCGACAATCAACCCGCGCTATGAGGGCGAGCCCGGTGAGACGCCGAGCGACTCGTCTGCCGCTGAGCAGGGCGGCGTGAAGCAGGGAGCGGAAGCGTCGTCGCAAGACTCCGCCAACGAAAAGGGCACCATGGCGCCCGAGACAAACCCGGCCGCTGCCACCACTCCTTCGGCCGACACAACTCCCGCGGCCGACACAACCCCCGCGGCCGACTCGACCCCCGCGGCCGACTCGACTCCTTCGGCCGACACAACTCCCGCGGCCGACACAACTCCCGCGGCCGACACAACCCCCGCGGCCGACTCGACCCCCGCGGCCGACTCGACTCCTTCGGCCGACACAACTCCCGCGGCCGACACAACTCCCGCGGCCGACACCACTCCCGCGGCCGACTCGACCCCCGCGGCCGACTCGACTCCCGCGGCCGACTCGACTCCTTCGGCTGACACGACTCCCGCGGCTGACACGACCCCCGCGGCCACCACTCCCGCGGCCGACACCACTCCCGCGGCCGACACAACTCCCGCGGCCGACATGACCCCCGCGGCTGACACGACCCCCGCGAGCGAGTCGCGTCAAGAGGAGACGACGTCCAGCGGACCGCCGATCGTGGACACGGTCGCCAAGGCGGCCGTGCAGACTTTGAGCGATTTCGTCGCGGCCCTTTGGACCCTCTCTTGTCAGATCGCCGCCACGAACTGGCAGTCTTCGCTCTAAGTAGTTGTCAACAAAGCATTTACGGCCCTAGCGGCAGGTCCGCCAGGGCCGTTTTTATGCGCGGCTCGAGAATCGGCCAAGCCGGGCTATCCTCAAGGGTGGGCGGTAGCCGAGGAACTTTCGGGGAACCCTGGTCTTTTTCATTGCCAGTTGTGCGCCTTTTTGGGTAGAATGAGGTGCCAGAGCGAGCGCTTGTTCAAGAGCCCATTTCTTTGGCGTGCCGGCGGTCGCTCCGGAACACGGCCGCGGGTGGCACGCTATTCCGTTTCGGAGGTTGACGATCATGGCGAGAACCAATCCCGTCCGCATGGCCGTTTGGTTGGCGGCGCTTTCGGTGGCGGCCCTGTTGCTGACCGTCGCCCAGAGTGCTCCGACGAGCCCTGAGGCAGCTCGTTTGGATAGTTACACCGCCGCCGACGGCACGAACTACTTCGCGCTTTGCGTCGCGCCAAACGTGGCCGTGCCCGCAGCCCCCGCGCACGACGTGGTGGTGCTGTTCGACACGTCGGCCACGCAGATCGACGAATACCGCGTGCGGGGCCTGGCGGCGCTTTCCACCCTGCTCGCCGGGCTGGCCCCGACCGACCGCGTGCAGTTGCTGGCCGTGGACGTCAACGCCATTCCGATGACCTCCGGCTTTGTGGCCGCCGGCAGCGCGGAGATGAATGCCGCCGTGGCCAAGCTCCAGGGCCGCGTCCCGCTGGGCGCCAGCGACATGGACAAGGCGCTTTCGGCCGCGACGGCCGCCTTCAGCGGCGCCCCGGTCAATCCCCGCGCGGCAGTCTACATCGGCAAGGGCACGAGCATGGCCAACATCCTGGCCACGGCCCGCTTCGATCAGCTCGTGGGCGCCCTGACCGACAACCGCATCGCCGTCAGCAGCCTGGCGATCGGCCCGCGGTTGGACATGCCGTTGTTGGGCGCTTTGGCCGGGCGGACGGGCGGAAAAGTGATCAGCGACGGTCCCGCCGGCCCGCAACTGGGCGGCCAGTTGCTGCGGGCAGTGCAAGGTTCCGTGCTCTGGCCGCAGTCGGTCACCTACCCGCCCGCCTTCACCGAGGTCTTCCCCAAGCGGACTCCGCCCTTGCGGCTGGACCGCGACTCGGTGGTCGTGGGCTGCTACCAAGGAGCGGGTCCCTTCGACGTGCAGATGACGGTGGCCGGCCCCAGCGGGCCGCAGACGTTGAGCTGGAAGGTGACTCCCGCTCCCTCCCGGCCCGCCAATGCCTATCTCGGCCAACTGGTGCAACTGGCCCGGGTGGATGGCGGCGCGAGCCTGCCGCTGGTCGACTCGGGGAGCCTGGCGGAGGCCAGTACGGTGGTGGCCATCTCCGCGCACAACGAGACGGAACTGGCCCGGCAGGCGCTGGCCTCGGGCAACCTCGATGCGGCGGAGAAGCTGGCCGCCGCCGCGGTACAGGAGGAGCCCACGGATCGTGCGGCCAAGGACTTGCTGGATAAGGTCAGCGCCGTGCGCCGGGCCAAGGGCGGCGTGGCGGCAGCTCCGGCGAATATCGAGCTGGTGGCCCCGGGGAGCGCCGTGGGCGGCTTGCCGCCGCTTCCGGCGGCCGGTGCCGATCAGCCCAACGGCGAGGGCGCCTTTGCCGAAAGCGTCGAACATCAAAACCGCGTGCTCTCGCAGATGATCACGGCCGAGGTGCAGACCGCGATCAATCATGCCCGCGGGCAAATGGGACAGAACCCGGAAGCTGCGATTCAGGAACTCAAGACGCAACTGGAGAACGTGAAGCGATCGCCCGACCTGCGGCCGGAAGTCCGCGACCAACTGGTCGACCAGCTCCAAGGCGCGATCCGCACCGCCGGCCAGCGGCAGATCGAGGACAACCAGCGACGCAAGGAGCACCTGGAACGGCTGGCCACGGCGAAGGAGCGGCAATTGATCGAGGACAACCTCCTGGGCAAGCAGCAGAAGCTCCGCCAACTCATGGAGCGGTTCAACTCGTTGATGGACGAGGGCCGCTACCGGATGGCCGAGGAAGGGCCCGCCTTGCAGGCCCAAGAGCTCGACCCGGGCAACCCGGTCTTCAACTCGGCCACGGTCAACTCCCGCATGATCGGCAATTACCGCGACGTCATGGCCGTCCGCGTGGCCGCTGAGAAGGCGTTCATCGACACGCTCTACACCGTCGAGCGGTCCCACGTCCCGTTCCCCGACGATCCGCCGATCGTCTATCCGGATGCCGAGGTCTGGCAGCAGTTGACCGCCCGCCGCAAGGAGCGTTATGAGTCGATGGACCTGGCCACGCACGGGCCGGCGGAGAAGAAAATCACCGCTGCCTTGAAGTCGCCCACGCAGGTCGACTTCATCGAGACGCCTTTGCAGGACGTGATCGACTTCCTCAAGGACTACCACGGCATCGAGATCCAGATCGACACCAAGGCGCTGAACGACGTGGGCATCGACCCGACCACGCCGATCACCAAGAACCTCAAGGGGATTTCCTTGCGGTCGGCCCTGAAACTCATCCTCCGCGAGCTCGAGTTGACCTACGTGATCCAGGACGAGGTGTTGTTGATCACCACGCCCGAGGAGGCCGAAACGCGCCTGTCGACCAAGGTCTACCCCGTGGCCGACCTGGTGATACCTGTCAAACCGCCGATGAACCCTATGAGTATGGGTGGCCTGGGTGGCATGGGTGGCATGGGCGGCGGCATGAACGGCATGGGCGGCGGCATGGGTGGCATGGGCGGCGGCATGGGTGGCATGGGCATGGGTGGCATGGGCATGGGCGGCATGGGCATGGGCGGCATGGGCATGGGTGGCGGCATGGGCGGCTTCATGAACATCCCGCCGAATCTCTTGAACCCGAACCTTTTGCAGCAGGCCTTCCCGCCGGGCATGGCCCCGATCAACAACCAGGGCGGCATCTTCGCCGTCCAGGACGACCTGAACCTTACGCCCGAAGGCCAGCCTCGTACCCCCGGCGTGGCCGCCCGGGCTAACAACGCCGTCCCGGCGGCGCAAGCGCCGGCCGCCGTCCAGCCGGCCCGCACGCCGCAGTTCCAGCCCATCCAGATCGAGATTTCCAAGGGCCAATCGCCCGAGGATGCCTGGGATAAATACTTTGCCGCGCACACGCCCAAGGACCTGCCGCCCGCCGCCGTGCGGGACGCCGTCCGCCGGCTGGTCAACCGGAAGAAGTTCGACCACGTGATCGCGTTGATCAATGCGGCTCTGCGGCACGACCAGGGCCAGCCTTGGATGTATGAGGCCCTGGGGCTGGCGATGCAGGCCGACGACCGTCCGCGGGAAGAGGTTGAGCGGGTGCTGATGTCGGCTGTCGAATTCGCCCCCAACCCCTTGTACCTGATGTACGTTGGTCTCTACCTCGAACAGAACGGCTTCGAGCAGCGGGCGCTCCAGGTCTTCCGCCAGGTCGCACAGATGGTCCCCGGCCAGCCGGAGCCGTTTGTCGCGGGGTTCCGCGTTGCCCAGCGGCTGGGCGACCTCGATGGCCTCAAGTGGTCCACGGCCGGGATCCTCTGCCGGGCCTGGCCGAACGACCAGATCGAAATCTGGAAGGATGCGGTCAACGAGGCCAAGGCCACGCTCAAGCGGCTGAAGGCCGATCGGCGGACCGCCAAGGAGGCCCAACAGTACGAAGCGGCGCTGGATCAGGCCGTGGCCCGCGACTGCTACGTGAAGGTCCGCTGGACGGGAGGCGCCGACATTGACCTGTTCGTCGAGGAGCCGGCGGGCACGGTCTGCTCCGGGAAGAATCCGCAGACCACCTCCGGCGGCGTATTGCTGGGCCAGAGCCTGGCCCGGTGGTCCAAGGAGATGAACGGCAAGGGAGAATCGTCCGAGACCTACGTCTGCCCCCAAGGGTTCAGCGGCAACTACCGGCTCTTGGTCCGCCGCGTCTTCGGCAAGGTGACGGGTAACAAGGTGTCCGTCGAGGTCTGCACCCATTACACGACCAACCGGGAGCAGACCGTCAAGCAGTCGATCAAGCTGGTCAAGGACGAAGCGGCGGTGGCCTTCCAATTGGCCGACGGCCGTCGCCGCGAGCCGCTCAAGCAGCAGCAGGTGGCCAATGCGGCCTTGGGCCAGTTGGCGACCCGCCAGGTCCTCGGCCAGCAAATCGCCGCGGCCATCGATCCGCGGACGATGATGGCCTTGAACCAGGCCCGGGCGGCTGCCGCGCAAATGGCGGGCAACGGCCGGGGCAATCCGGCCAATGCGGCCGGACAGGTTGCCATCGCCAGCGGCAGCGCTCCCATGCCCGGCGGCAACAGCGGCGGGCCCAACGGCAATCCCTTGGCCAACACCGAGGTCGCCTTCCCCCTGCCCATGTTTCAAGGCGCCGTGGGCTACCAGCCGGTGATCATCACGCTGCCCGAGGGCACGAACTTGGAGGCCACGGCCGTGGTCTCGGCCGACCGCCGCTACGTCCGCGTCTCCTGCGTGCCGCTGTTCTCCGGCGTCCCGTCGGTGACTACCTATAACACGAGCAGCGGCGCAAGCTCGACCGCCACCTCCGGCTCCGGCACCGGCTTTAGCGGTTACAGCGGCACCTCCGGCCAGACGGGCAGCTTCGAATAGTGTCTTAGCCGTTCTTCACGGGGTTGCGGGTCGACTCGTAGCGGCCGAAGACCATCCGGCCGGCGCTGGTTTGCAGCACGCTGGTGACCGCGATCAAGACCTGCTCGCCGACGTGCTCCCGGCCGGACTCGACCACCACCATCGTGCCGTCCTCCAAGTACCCCACGCCCTGTCCGGCTTCTTCGCCCGCCTTAACCAGGCGGACCTCGACGTGCTCGCCCGGCAGGAACACCGGTTTCAGGGCGTTGGCCAGGTCGTTGAGATTGATCACGCCCACGCCTTGCAGCCGGGCCACCTTGTTGAGGTTGTAGTCGTTGGTGACCAGCTTGCCTTCGAGGTGTTTGGCCAGCAGCACCAGCTTCAGGTCCACCGGCTGGCCGGCGAACTCGGGCAGGTCGCGGTCGAAAATCGCCAGATCCACCTCGGGGTTGTTCCGCAGGCGATTGAGGATGTCCAGCCCGCGGCGGCCGCGGCTGCGGCGGAGCCGATCGGAGCTGTCGGCGATGCCCTGGAGCTCGGAAATGGCGAACCGCGGCATGATCAACTGGCTGTCCAAGAGGTCGGTCTCCACGATGTCGGCGATGCGGCCGTCAATCACCACGCTGGTGTCGAGGATGTAGGGCCGGCGTCCCTTGACCTCCTTGGAGAACTCGACGTAGGGAATGATGAAGCGGAAGTCGTTCTTCGTCTGCATCAACAGGCTGATGCAGAGGTAGCAGAGCACGGCCCCGATCACCAACTGCGAGCCCGCGCGGATCTGGACCGCGTAATTACCCACTTCGGGGTTGGGAAACACCGGCGTGGGAAACAACGGCGTCAAGGCCAGTCCCACGACATAGGAGAGGAACAGCCCCACGATCAGGCCGAAGTAGACGGCCGAGATCGTGTCCAGGTGCTTGCGGGGGAAGGCCATGTCCAGCGCGATCACGCCCAGGGCGATCGACAGCACGCCGAGAAACACGACCCAGGCAATCCAGGGCCTGCCGCTGGGCACCACTCCCGAGGAGAGAATGAATACGGCCAGGCCGCTGGCGACCATCACAAAGACAAAACGAAGTATGATCAGACCCATCGATTACTCCTTTTGCGCTGCGGTAAGCAGTTCCCAGAGGGCCTCCAGCGACTGCGGCACGACGTGAGTGGCCGCCAGGACGGGCATGAAATTGGTGTCGCCGCCCCAACGCGGGACGATGTGCCAGTGGAGGTGGCCCGGCAGCCCGGCTCCGGCCACCCGGCCGAGATTCAAGCCGATATTGAAGCCCTCGGCGCGAATGGTCGTTTCCAGCAGTCCGACCATGCGGGAAATGCCCTCGGCCAATTCGCAATGTTCGTCGTGGCTGAGCTGGTCCAGTCGCGAATGGTGCTTCTGGGGGGCAACCAAAAGATGCCCGTTGTTATAGGGGTAACGGTTCAGCACAGTGATGATCTGCTTGCCCCGGCTGACGACGAAGCGGTCTTTTCGCTCGGAATCGACCACAGCCCGGCAGAGAAAGCAGGTGGAATCGGCGCCCGGCAAAAGCACGAGCGACCGTGGGTCCGACTGCGAATCGTCCTTGTTGCTCTGAATGTAGGGCAGCCGCCAGGGCGCCCAAAGCTGTTCGTTTCCCACCGCTGGAAGATCCTGGTTTGCTCAAGCTGTAAGGCAACCGGCACCAAAAGGTTACCCACCGTTGTAGAGAACCTCCCGAGTCTATAGTGGTTGCGGCCGAAGGACAAGCGGTGGGAAAAGGCGACTCCCGCTGGCAAGGGGGCTCAAGACTGCCTGCCGTCGCGGCCGAAAAAGGCTGGATAGGCGGACCTTGCCCCGGGTAGCGGTCTTGTCGATGGTCTGGCGCGGGCTGGCCCAGCCCCGCCGTAGCACGGGCGTCCTGCCCGTGTGATGCCGAAAACACGGGCAAGATGCCCGTGCCACTCGCGGCCTGGGGCGATCGGGGCTAAACTGACAAATACCCCCTGAGGACAACGCGGTGATGGACTTTCGCGTCGATCTGGATCTCTTCCGTGGCCCGCTGGATCTGCTGCTCTACCTGGTCCGCAAGCATGAAGTGGAGATCGTCGATATTCCCATCGCCCTGATCACCGAGCAATACCTGGCCTACCTGGAAGTGATCCAAGAGTTGGATTGCAACGCCGTGGGCGATTTCCTGGCGATGGCGAGCCTGCTGGTGGAGATCAAGTCGCAGCAAGTCTTGCCGCGGGGCGACGAGGTTGAGGACGCGATCGAGGACCCCCGCGAGGAGCTGGTCCGCCGTCTGTTGGACTACAAGAAGTATCGCGACGCGGCCAGCATCCTGGAGGAGCGGAGCCGGCAGTGGCAGCAGCGCTATGTTCGGTTAGCGAGCGACCTGCCCCAGCGGGAGCGGAACCTGGCGGAAGAGCCGATCCAGGAGGTCGAGCTTTGGGACCTGGTCAGCGCGTTCGGCCGGATCATCCGCGATTCGGCCGCCGCCCGGCCCTCGAACATTGTTTACGACGATACGCCGATCCAGGTCTACATGCGGCGGATCTACGACCGGCTGCGGCAGCGTGGGCGGCTGGCCTTCAGCGACCTGTTTGTTCCGGGGATGCACAAATCGGCCTTGGTGGGCGTTTTCCTGGCGACCCTGGAATTGGTCCGCCACGCCCAGGTCCGCGCGGAACAGAACGACCTGTTTGGCGAGATCTGGCTCCTGGCTCCGCCGGACGCCTCCGGCCCGCTGGACTTGTCCAGCGTCAGCCAATACCAGACCGCCGCGCCGGCGGACGGCCTATGAAGGATCACCCGGTCAAAGTCTTGACCCACAAGACGATCTCCATCGAGGGCTATTCCCGCGCCGCGGTGCAGACCTACTGGCGGGTGCCGGAGCTCAAGGTCGGTTTCGACCTGGGGGCCCAGCCCTGGTCGTTCATGGGCACGCCCACCTGGTTTGTCTCCCATACCCACATCGATCACGTGATGGCCCTGCCGACGTACGTCGCCCGGCGGCGGATGATGAAGATGGACCCGCCCACGATCTACCTGCCGGAGGCGGCGCTGGATCCGATCGAAAAGATCCTCCGGCAGGTGAGCCGGCTGGACCGGGGCCGGCTGCCCTGCAAGCTGCTGCCCATCAAGCCGGGCGACGAGGTGGAACTGTCGCGCGAGTTGGTGGTCACCGTTTCGGCCACGCGGCACACGGTGCCCTCTTTGGGGTTCGTGATCTGGGAGCGCCGCAAGAAGCTCCGGCCCGAGTTCGCTTCGCTCAGCGGTCCGCAGATCCGCGACCTGCGTCTGGCCGGCACCGACATTACCAGCGAGGTCCGCGTTCCGCGGCTGGCCTATTTGGGCGATAGTGCTCCCCAAGGCCTGGACGACTGTCCGGCCATGTACCAGGCGGAGGTGCTGATCCTGGAGATGACCTTCGTTTCACCCCGGCATCGTAAGGAGCGCATCCACAAGTTCGGCCACATGCACCTTGACGACATTGTCGAGCGTCGGGATCGCTTCGCCAACGAGGTGGTGATCGCCTCTCACTTCAGCAGCCGCTACCACACGCGTCAAATCGAGAATTTTGTCGCCAAAGGTCTGCCCGACATGCTCGGCGGCCGCCTGCACCTCTGGCTGTAGCCACTAGCCACTCCCCCGCCAAGTGCCATTTTCTTTTTGCCCGGGCGAAGGTATGGTACGCCGCCTGTGAATATGAGCCGCCGGGAAGCTGGTTTCTATCTTATCCAGATCCCTGAGTTTTCCAAATCACTGACCGTTGGGCGGATTTCGCGTCCACCAAGGGGAAATACGGTGGCGGTTTTTCCGGGAGATTATAGATCAAGCGGGAATCTGGCCGAATTAGGGACGTGGTAACGGTGAGGTGGTCGTTGCGGCCTGACGAAGGGACTTCGCCAGGGCTGGGAAGATAGGAAACCGAGAGGGAAGGGATTCCAATGGACAGACGCCGTTTTCTGGGCAAACTCGTCCTAGGCTTGGTGGGCCTGGAGCTGATGGTCGGGGCGGGGTGTCGCAGCAAGCAGACCGCCGAGGTGCTCAAGCCGGGGGATCCGGGCATGGTCGGCAGCCACACGGCCGGCGGCGAGACCTACAAACCCCTGGTCGAGGCGGCTGTCGCCAACCTCCTGGCCCGGCATACCGGCGGCGTGCAGCAGGTGAACCAACCGGGCCCGCCGCCGTTGCGGGTCTGCTTCGTGGGCGTGGAAAACAAAAGCTCCGAAGAGATGGGCGACTTCAAGGAACAGGTCTACCAGCAGATCGACACCCGCATCGTCCAATCGCAGGTCTTCCAGCCCATCAGCCGGCGGTTCGTCGAGGCGGGTCTGCACCAGACCGGCCTGCGGCCCGACAACCTCTTCATCCCGGAGAACATGCGGACCTTCTCCGTCGCCATGGAGCAGATGGGCCAGCCCTTCGAGTACCTGATGTACGCCACGCTCACCTCCGGCACCACCCAAAGCAACAAGGACTACCAGCGCGACTACCTGTTGACGCTGGAGATGGTCAACGTCCGCACCGGCCAGTACGACAAGGAATCGGCCCAGCTCACCAAAGCCTACAACGTCTCGGCGGGCGCCAAGCTCGGCCACATGTTCAATTGAAGCGGCGCGCTTCTATTGCAAATTTTGCACGCGGTCGGAAGTCCGCCGTTCGTCGTCCCGCCTTCAGGCGGTCTTGACGCGGATTTCCGCCTAGGGCCGTAGGTTATGTTTTAGCATAACCAGCACAACCGGGAAGTCGTTATGCTGAAGCATAACCTACTTGTCTGCCTTCTGCTTGCCGCGGGGCTGGCCGGCTGCGCCACGCACGCCGACCGCTTGCGGCAAGTCCGCGCCCAGTTCTACAGCGGAAGCCTGGATTCGGCCCGTTCGACCATCAATACCGACGTTGCGCTCCACGGCGGCGAGGCCAACGTGTTGAAGCTCGAGCGGGCGATCGTCGACCTCTCGGCCGGCCGCCCCAAGGACGCCGAGCAGACGCTCCGCGAGGTCCGCGACGGTTTCGACTATCTCGAGCAGAAGAGCGTCGCCGAGGGGGCGTTGGCGATCGCCACCGACGACAACGCCATGTCCTATGCCGGCGAGGACTACGAAAAGATCCTGATCCGCGCATTTCTGGCCTTGTCCAACCTGATGGGCGACGGCGGCGACGCCGAGGCCTACTCCCTCCAGGTGGCCGAAAAGCAGGACCAGATCATCCAGCACGGCAGCGACGAGACGGGCAAGAACCCCAAGCTGGACTACAAGCGGGTCGCCCTGGGGGCCTATCTCCGCGGCGTGTTCCGGGAAGAGACCCACTTCGACTACGACGACGCCGCCCGGAGCTGGGCCAAGGTCGTCAGTTGGGAGCCCGGCTTCGCTCCCGGTCCGGAGGATGTCCAACGGGCCGAACACGGCACCCATTGCCGCCCCGGCGACGGCGTGCTCTACGTCTTCACGCTGGTCGGCCGCGGGCCGTACAAGGTGGAGAAGGCCGAGGTCCGCGCCTCGATTGCGATGCTCATCGGCGACCGCATCGTCAGCGGCACCGCCCGCCACACGCTGCCGCCCACGCTGGCCCCGATCAAGGTGCCGATGGTGGTCGTCTCGCCGTACCACGTTTCAGGCGTCGAGGTGGCGGTCGACGGCCACGGCGCCGGAGTGACGCAGACCATCACCGACGTCGGCCGGCTGGCGGTCGAGCAGTACCAGGCGATCTATCCCACCGTGTTGACTCGGGCCGTGCTCCGCCGGCTGGCCAAGAAGGGCACGATCTACGCGGTCAAAGCGGCCACGGGCACAAAGGACAACAGTTGGCAGAACGTGCTCTTGGACCTCGCCGGCGTGGCCTGGGAAGCGAGCGAGTCGGCCGACACCCGCTGTTGGGGACTCCTGCCCGACAAGATCCAGGTGTTGCGGATCGAGCTTCCCGCCGGGCGCATCGCATCGGTCTCTGCGCCACCGGCAGTTTCGCCCATTCCGCCGAAGAGCAAACCGTGGCGAAGGTTGTCGACGGCCGCAACACTTATCTCTTGGCCAACTTCCCCGACGATCATCTGGTGGGGAAGATCTTGCAGTCCAACCGGTAAGCAACGCAACAAACCACAAAGGGCACAAAGTGGATAAGGCGGCGGCCGAACTGACCCATCGCCTATCGGGCGGATGGCACCCTCGACTTGCATGACCCGACCCTACGCTTGCGAGTAGTTTTCGTGCCCTTTGTGGTCAATTGCTGAACCTTCGACATCCTCTTACGCGACCTACTCGATCACCGGCAGCTCCGCGATGGCCTCGGCGATGCGTTCCTGCGGGTACTCGAAGTCGTCGAGCTTGCCGCTGAGGAACTTGTCGTAGCTGGACAGGTCGCACAGTCCGTGGCCGCTGAAGTTGAAGAGGATGCACTCCTCCTGGCCCGTCTCGCGGCAGCGGATCGCCTCGTTGACCGCGGCGCGGATCGCGTGCGAGGTCTCGGGAGCGGGGATCGTGCCCTCGGTCTGGGCGAAGAGCCGGGCGGCCTGGAAACACTCGATTTGATGAAACGAGGTCGGCTCGATCAGTCCCAGCTTCACGCCCAGGCTGACCATCGGCGCCATGCCGTGGTAGCGCAGGCCGCCGGCGTGGATGCCCGGCGGAACGAAGCTGTGCCCCAAGGTGTACATCTTGATCAGCGGGGTCAGCTTGGTAGTGTCGCCGAAGTCGTAGCGGTATTGGCCGCGGGTGACCGTGGGACAGGCCTTGGGCTCGGCGGCGATGAACCGCAGTGGCTTGCCCTGGAGGCGGTGGCGAAGGAAGGGGAATGCCAGTCCGGCGAAGTTGCTGCCGCCGCCGACGCAGCCGATCACCACGTCAGGGAAGTCGTCGGCAAGCTGCATCTGCTTCTCGGCCTCCAGGCCGATCACGGTCTGGTGGAGCATCACGTGGTTCAACACGCTGCCCAGGGTGTACTTGGTCTGGGGCGTGCGGACGGCCGATTCCACGGCCTCGCTGATGGCGATGCCCAGCGTGCCCGGGCAGTCGGGATCGGCGGCCAGGATGCTGCGGCCGGCCTCGGTCTCCGCCGAGGGGCTGGCGACCACCGTGGCGCCCCAGAGGTGCATCATCGAACGGCGATAGGGCTTCTGCTCATAGCTCACCTTGACCATGAAGACCTTGCACTCCACGTCGAACAACGTGCAGGCGAAGGCCAGCGAGCTGCCCCACTGACCGGCCCCGGTCTCGGTGGAGAGCCGGTTGGTGCCTTCCTTCTTGTTGTAGTAGACCTGGGGCACCGCCGTGTTGGGCTTGTGGCTGCCCGGCGGGCTGACGCTCTCGTCCTTGTAGTAGATTCGGGCCGGGGTCTTGAGGGCCTTCTCCAGCTCCGTGGCCCGCACCAGGGGCGTCGGCCGCCAGAGACGGTAGACGCGACGGACCTCTTCGGGGATCTCGATCCAGCGCTCCTGGCTCACTTCCTGGCGGATCAGCTCCTTGGCGAAAATCGGCTCCAAGTCGGCCGGCCCCAGCGGCTGCTTCGTACCCGGGTGCAGCGGCGGGGGAAGCGGCTCGGGCAGATCGGCCTGGAGGTTGTACCAGGCGTTGGGCAACTCGCCCTGGTTGAGGTGGATCCGTTTGGAGTTCTTCATGGGGGACTCTCGGGTAGGAAGACGACAAAGAAGTAGGTTATGCTTCAGCATAACGCTTCCGGCTGTTATGCTGAAGCATAACCTAGCCGTTATTGTCCCAGCGAGTGAGTGACTTCCCATGCTCCGATCTACCCCGACCCGGCGTATCCGTCCCGTTGCGATCCTTCTGGCGGCGGTGGTTGGCTGCGGGCTATGGGCCGGGAGAATGGTGGCGGCCGAGGCCAACGCCGGCTACCACGCGGCGCTGGATTCGATCGACGCCCAGGAAATGCAGGGCGTGGTCAATTACCTGGCCCAGGACGCGCTGGAAGGCCGCGAGGCGGGAAGCCGCGGAGGCCGGACGGCGGGCGATTTCCTCCAGGGCCGGCTCTCGAAACTCCCCCTGCGCCCGGCCGGCGACAACGGCCAGGTCTTTCAACCGTTCGGCCAGAACTTCCGCAACATCCTCATCCTGCTGGAGGGCAGCGACTCTGGCCTGAAGCAGCAGGTGATCGTCGTGGGGGCCCATTACGACCACCTTGGATACGGCACGCCCCAGAACAGCCGAGGGCAGGTCGGCCTGATCCATCCCGGCGCCGACGACAACGCCAGCGGCACGACCGCCGTGCTGGAACTGATCCAGGCCCTGGTCCGGCTGCCCGAGCCCCCGCGGCGGTCGGTGTTGTTCGTCTTCTGGGACGCGGAGGAAAAGGGCCTCTTAGGCTCCAAGCGCTGGGTGGCCCACCCCACGATCCCCTTGGAGCGCGTGGTTTTGATGATCAACCTGGACATGGTCGGCCGGCTGCGCGACGAGCGGCTTACCATGATCGGCAGCCGTTCGTCGGCCGGGCTGCGGAAGCTGGTGTCGCAAGACAATGACGAAGGGTTGTCGCTGGAGTTTCCCTGGCTGATACAGCCCAACGCGGATCACTACTCGTTCCTCGTGAAAAACGTTCCGGTGCTGATGCTGCACACCGGCCTGCACGAGGACTACCATCGGCCCAGCGACGTGGCCTCGAAGATCAACGCAGCGGGCATGAAGCGGATCGACCGGCTGTTGCTGGCCCTGGTCTACGATCTGGCGAACCGCGACGCCCGGCCGGTTTTTCGCCCGGCTTGCCGGGAGGAGAGGCAGGAGCCACCGGCACAGCCCGCGCCGTTGGTCGTGTCCCCGACCGACAAGCCCTTGCGAGTCGGCATTGCCTGGCGGCAGGACGAGGCCGAGCCCGGCGTGGCGATCATCACGGCGGTCGCCGCCGGCTCGCCCGCTGCGCTGGCCGGCCTGTTGCCCGGCGATCGCGTCTATCAGATCGGCGGCCGCGATTTCGCCGGCGACGCCGAGTTCGCCGAGCTGGCCCGCACGCTTCCCGGGCCGATCAAGCTGCGGATCGAGCGGAGCGGCAAGCTGCGCACGGTCGAGCTGCGCGTCGACGCCGTCCCGCTTCGCCGCGCGGCGTGACGTAGGTTATGCTTTAGCATAACAGGAGGGTGGGACAAGGCCGCCCTGGCGGCCACCGGCCCACCAAGACCCGGCAGCGATGGTGGGCCGGCGCTCGCTTTGGCGAGCTTGTCCCGCCCTACCCGTGGCGTTCAATGAATGAAACAAGGCAGCGGCGATGAACGACCAACCGCAGGAGAGGCGGATCGAGCTGGCGCGGCTGGCGCTGCGCAGCGCCACGGCGGCGATGATCGGCCTGGAACTGGACGATCGGCCGCGGTTCGAGAGTTCCCTGGGCGCCCGCGTTCCCGAAGAGTGGCCGCCGGAGATCCTCGCCGGCGCGGTGCCGATCTTCCAGGCACGGTTGGAAAGCGAGCCGGATCTCTCCCAGGGCTGGCTGGCCTGGTACATGATTCTCAAGGACGATGGCGGGTCGGGGCCGGTGCTGATCGGCAACTGCGGCTTCAAGGGCCCGCCCGGCGCGGACGGCCTGGTCGAGATCAGCTACTCGGTATTGACCGGCTACCAGAACCGCGGCTATGGGAGCGAAGCCGTCGCTGGCCTGTTGGCCTGGGCCTTCGCCCGTGCCGAGCTGTCTTGCGTCGCCGCGACCACCTACCCGGAGCTGCGCCCGTCGATCCGGCTGCTGGAGAAACTCGGCTTTCAGTACGTCGGTGAAGGCCCCGAGTGGCGAGCGATCCGCTACTTGCTCACGCGGCCGGCTTACGAAAGGATGAAAGAGGAAGGATGAAGGATGAGGGACAAAGGCGGAGGGACGGGGGATACAGATCTCTCATCCTTCCTCCGTCCTCCCTCATCCTTCCGAGAATTGCCCATGGGCTCTGCACAAATCCTGATGTGTCCGCCGGACTACTACGAGATTGACTACGAGATCAATCCCTGGATGTGCCGCGCGCGGCCCAGCGATCCGGGCCGGGCGATGACCCAGTGGCGAGACCTCAAGGAATTGTTGGAGCAAGAGGGGGCCGCCGTCCACTGCCTGGCGCCCGTGCGGGGTCTGCCGGACCTGGTCTTCACGGCCAACGCCGCGATGATCGACCGCCGCGTGGCCGTGCTCTCCCGTTTCCGCCACCCGCAACGGCAAGGAGAGGAGCCCTACAACGAAGCGTGGCTTTCTCAACACGGTTTCGAGATCCGCCGACCGCCGCCGGGTCTCTACTTCGAAGGGGCAGGCGATGCCCTGTTCTGCGGCGAGACGCTGTTTGCCGGCTACCGCATCCGCAGCGATATCCGCGGGCATCAGCAGATCGGCCGCGAGCTGGGCCGCCGAGTGATTCCGCTAGAGCTGGTCAACCCCTACTACTACCATCTGGATACGTGTTTCTGCCCGCTGGCTGCGGGCGTGGCCGTCTGGTTTCCGCCGGCCTTCGACGAGTACGGCCGGCGGGCGATCGAGTCGCTGATCCCGGAGCTGATCCCGGTCGAGGAGTCCGAGTCGCGGAGGTTTGCCTGCAACGCCGTGGTGGTGGGCCGCGCGGTGATCACCAACACCGGTTGCCCGGCCCTGGAGCGCCAACTGGCCGATCGCGGCTTCGTCCCGCGCCAGACGCCGCTGGATGAGTTCGTCAAGGCCGGCGGTAGTGCCAAATGCCTGACGCTGCGTCTGGACGGCGAAGAAGCGGCCCCCTGGAAACCTGTAGGTTATGCTTTAGCATAACGGGGTCGCACCTCGGCATAAGGGGCGGGTGAAAGCAAGTAGGGTGGGACAAGCTCGCGTTAGCGAGCGCCGGCCCACCACTTGTGCGTGTTCCGGTGGGCCTGCGGCCGCCGAGGCGGCCTGGTCCCACCCTACGGCCCCGATTGCACGGCATGGACCAGCGGCCCAGAGGGGATTTCCCCGGCCGGATGTTCGTCGTCGGCCGCCGCTTCGGCCTCGTGGAGGACTGCGGCGAACTCCTGCCGCGCGCTGAAATAGTAGACCATGCCCACGGCCGCCGTCACCAACGTGGCGATGCGATAGCCGAGGGCCACGACCAGACCTTGCCCGGCCACCATGTGTACGCCGCCGGACAAGGGAACCAGCACGTACAGCAGATCCAGCGCCGCCTCGAAGGGGCCCGCGAACAAGGGAATGACCCCCGTCGCCGCTGCCAAGGGAGCATCGACGAATTGTAGGGAAAGCGGCGGATACGGGTCGTAGAGGCCGCGGGTTATCAGGTAGATCCCGAGCGTATATAAGCTATGGACGCCCAGGGTCATCAGCACGGCCAGCGCCAATACTCCGCGGTGATGACGGTACACTCCGATGGCTCCGACCAGCCGGGCCAGAAGCTGGCCCACCCAGGGTTGCTGTTCGAGCCAGCGGACCCACGACCCGTTGGTCACGCCGGGCACGAACAACGCGGCAAAGGCCAACGTTCCCAATCCGGTGATGCCCAGCGTGAACCAGCAGATAAGGTGGATCGAAACGCGGCTGACCACGATGTCCGGCCGCTGGAGAAAGCCTTGCAGCAGGATCGCCGCCGAGCAGATCACAAAGAGCATGTACAGTCCGATCAGGCGATCGATGACCACGCTGGCCAGGGCCTCTGCCCGGCCTCCCCTTTCGTGCCGGGCGAGCATCACCGTCTTCAGCAGGTCGCCGACGACGATCCCGGCAGGGGCCATGTTGAAGAGGTAGCCCACGAAGCTGATCCTCAACAACTCCCGGAAACCCAGCCGCATCCCCAGCACCCGCACCAGGTAATACCAGCGGATCATCGTCAACATCACGGCCGAAAAACAGGCGAGGGTCGCGGCGGCCAGCAGCCACCAGTCCTTGGGCCGTTCCAACAACTGGCCAAAGACCCGGTTCCGTTGGGCGTTGACTACCAGGTAGGCCACGATGGCTAACGACAGGCCGGCCTTAACGAGCGTAAGCAATAGTCTCTTCAAGGGATCGCCTCGAGGACGGGTCGTGAGCCAGGATGAGGCACGTCCGTCGGGCCTCCCCACCAAGGCAGCCCGACCGCTAGAGTGACCGTAGTTTACCAAATCCCCGCCGGGCCAACAGATCAGCTTTTTGGGTCCCCTCTCCCGGCGGGTGTAGGGTGGGACAAACTCGCCTCAGCGATGCCGGCCCACCAGGGGAGAGTGGTTAATGGTCAGCGGCCAATGGTCGGAACGAGCAGAGCCCAGCATTTCTAGCCACTAACCACCGGCCACTGCTGGTGGGCCGGCGGCCGCCAAGGCGGCCTGGTCCCACCCTACGAGCACATTCGCCCCGCTAGGCTGCCCTTCCGCTCGCGGCCGACCCGGCGTATAGAATAGAGCAAGGGCGGGAGCAGTCCGGTGGCTGTCTCCCGGTTCACCACCCTCTGAGGGCATCATGCCGATCGACGAAGACGAAATCGTCCAGGAACGGATCCTGGAACATTACGAAGACCCCTACCACAGGGGAAGTTGCGAATACTGTACACACGTCCACGAGGACCGTAACCCGCTGTGCGGCGATGTGGTCCGCATGACTCTGCACATCGACGACGGCGGCAAGTTCCGCGAGGTCTACTTTGACGGCAGCGGTTGCTGTATCAGCCAGGCGGCCTCGTCGATGCTGGTCGAGCGGTTCGACGGCAAGACGGTCGAAGAGGTGAAGAACTTCACCGCCGAAGACATGCTCAAGCTCTTCGGCGCCAAGCTGACGCCCAACCGGCAGAAGTGTTGTCTGCTCCCCTGGCGGGTGCTCCAGGCGGCGATCTTCTCCCCCGTGGATTCCGCCGCGAACGCCGGACGGGGGACGGGGGATGGGGAACGGCGGACGGCGGACGGCGGACGGGCGATGGGGGACGGCGGACCGGCGTGGCCGCCGGGGCTAACGTCGCGCCCCTTAGCCCCGGCGGCCACGCCGGTGGCAGCGGAGCCGGCGCTGCCGCCGGAGCCGGTTCACTCGCCACTCGCCGCTCGCCATTGGCCACGATCAGCGCCGCGGCTGGACGCAATGCGGTATCGCGGCGATTTCCCCATCCTGGCGCGGAAGGTCCAGGGCGAGGTTCCGCTGGTCTATCTCGACAACGCTGCAACCACGCAGCGGCCGCGGCAAGTGATTCGGGCGATCGTCGAGGCCTATGAGGGCTACTACGCCAACGTACACCGCGGCATCCATACCCTGGCCGAGGAGTCGACCGCGATGTACGAGGCGGCCCGCAAGAAGGTGGCCGACCTGATCCACGCGCCTTCGCCCCAGCAGGTCATCTTTACCCGCGGCGCGACCGAATCGATCAACCTCGTGGCGAGGAGCTGGGGCGACGCCAACGTGCGGGCCGGCGACCGCATCCTGGTTACCCAGATGGAACACCATGCCAACCTCGTCCCGTGGCACCAGTTGGCCGAGCGGAGCGGGGCGGTGATCCGCTGCGCGCCGATTACCGATGACGGCCGGCTCGATCGGGAAGCCTTCGCGCGGCTGCTGGAGGAGCGTCCCCGGCTGGTTGCGGTGGTGGCCGTCTCCAACGTGCTGGGCACGATCAACCCGGTCGATTGGATCGTCCGCCGCAGTCACGAGGCCGGGGCCTTGGTGTTGGTGGACGGGGCCCAAAGCGTGCCGCACCAGCCGACCGACGTGGCGGCCCTGGACCTTGATTTCCTGGCCTTTAGCGGTCACAAGATGCTCGGGCCCACGGGCGTCGGCGTGCTCTACGGCAAGCGGGATCTGCTGGAAGCCATGCCGCCCTTCATGGGCGGGGGACACATGATCGACGAAGTCTTTGAGACCTCTTACCGCCCCAGCCGCGAGATCCCCGACCGTTTCGAGCCGGGCACGCCGCCGATCGTCCCGGCCATCGGCCTGGGCGCGGCCATCGATTACCTCCAGGCGATCGGCCTGGATGCCGTCGCCGAGCACGAAAGTCGCCTGGTGAAGCGGGCTTACGAGCGGCTGCAGGCCGTCGAAGGACTACAGATCCTCGGCCCAAGCCCGGACTACCGGTCGGGACTTCTCAGCTTCACCTTTGCCGGCAGCCACCCCCATCCGCACGACGTGGCCGCGGAACTCGACAAACGGGGGATCGCCGTCCGCGCGGGCCACCACTGCGCCATGCCGCTCCACCAACGCTATGCCATTGGGGCGAGCACCCGGGCGAGTTTCTACCTCTACAATTCCGAGGACGAGGTCGAGGCCCTGGGCAAGGCCCTGGAAGAGGTGCGAGATTTCTTCCGGCGGCGGAAGTGATCTGCTATCATGGGCTCATGGAGATTGTGACGCTGCGAACGTGCCTCGACGACCAGTCCGCGGCGGCCCCCTGGCTGGGGTCAATGGGACTGGGCGATCTTCGCCGGGCGCATGGCAACCTGCTGCGAATGGCCACCAGTGGCGTGCCGCTGGACCTCCTGGCCGTAGTCTGCGATCAGCTCGAAGGGTCGTTGGCATCGACTGCCGATCCCGACATGGCCCTGAACAACCTCGACCGCTTCGTGGCCGCGTCGCGGAACCCGTTGGCGCTGGGAACGCTCTTCCAACGCGACCCGTCCGCCCTGCCCACGCTGCTGCAAATCTTTTCCACCAGCCAACACCTCAGCGACCTGCTGGTCGCCGACCCGGAGAGCTTCGACCTGCTGCGCTTGAGCCAGGGTCAGCCCTACGCCCGGCAGGCCCTGGTCGAGGACATCACCAGCGAAGTGGCCGCGTTGGAGCACGACCAGACGGTGCTGCGGGCCTTGCGGCGGTTCAAACGCCGCGAGATGCTGCGGATCTCCTACGGCGACATCGTCCGCGAGCACAGTGCGCAGACCGTGACCACGCAGATTTCCTACCTGGCCGACGCGATTCTGGAAGCGGCCTTGCAGGCGGCCTGGAAGAAGCTCGTGGCGACGCGGGGCACTCCCCGCGGCCCCGACGGATGCCCGGCCCGCTTCGTGGTCCTGGCCATGGGCAAGCTCGGCGGCGTGGAGTTGAACTACTCCAGCGACATCGACCTGATCTTCCTTTACGACCTCGACGGCAAGCCCGATGCCCGCCGCCCCTTGAGCAACGCCGAGTTCTTCGACCGGCTCGCCCGGGAACTGGTGCGGCTTTTGACCGAGGCCACGGACCTCGGCGCGGCCTACCGCGTGGACCTGCGATTGCGTCCCGAAGGGGAGCGCGGGCCGATGGTCATCAGCACGTCCGCAGCCCTGAGCTATTACGACATCCGCGGCCGAACCTGGGAGCGGCAGGCCTATATCAAGGCCCGCCCGGCCGCCGGCCACCTGGACCTCGGCCGGGAGTTCCTCCAAGAGCTCCGCCCCTGGATCTACCGCCGCTACCTCAGCCGGGCCGACATTCGGGCATCCGCGCCTTGAAACGCCGCATCGAGCAGCGGACCCAGCGCGACGGCGCCGACAACCGCGACGTGAAGACCGGCCACGGCGGCATCCGCGACGTGGAGTTCGTCATCCAGTTCCTCCAACTCCTCAACGGCGCCGACTCGCCCCAGCTTCAGACGGGCAATACGCTCCAGGCCATCGCCCAGTTGGAGAACATGGGAAGCCTCAGCAACCTGGAAAGCTCGCTCTTGGCCGACAACTACAGCTTCCTGCGGAAGATCGAGCACCGGCTGCAGATCATGTTCGATCTGCAGACGCACCTCATGCCCTCGCAGCCCGAGGAGCTCCGCAAGCTGGCGCTGCGGATGGGCTATGCCGACAAGCCGCAGCGGACCGCGCTGGACTCCTTCCAGGACGACTATCGCGAGAAGACGGCCGTCAACCGCCGCATCCTCGATCACCTGCTGCACGACGCCTTCAGCGACGACGCGGACACGGAGGCCGAGGTCGATCTGGTGCTCGATCCGGCCCCGCCCGAGGAGGAAATCGTCGCGGTGCTGGGCAAGTATCCCTTCCGCGACGTGAAGCTGGCCTATCGCAACCTGATGGCCTTGGGCGAGGAGAAGATCCGCTTCCTCTCGACCCGCCGCTGCCGCCACTTTCTGGCTTCCATCGCCCCGGCGCTGTTGCAGGCCGTCGCCGCCACGCCCGACCCCGATTCGACGCTGGTCAACCTCGGCCAGGTGAGCGACTCGCTCGGCGGCAAGGGGGTGCTCTGGGAGCTGTTCAGTTTCAACCCGCCGTCGCTGAGACTGTGCGTCCAACTCTGCGCCTATAGCCCGTACCTCTGCGGCATTCTCACCAGCAATCCGGGAATGATCGACAGTCTGATGGACAGCCTGGTGCTGGACAAGCTGCCCACGCGGGAGTCGCTCCAGGCGACGCTCTCGGATCTCTGCCGCGCGGCGGAGGACCTGGACCCGATCCTGCACAGCTTCAAGAACGATCAGCAGCTCTGCGTGGGAGTGCGCGACCTCTTGGGCAAGGAGGACGTGCAGTCAACCACGGCGGCCCTGAGCAACATCGCCGAGGTCTGCCTGGAGCAGATCGCCGCCAGGGAGTTCGTCAAGCTCTCCAGCAAGTTCGGCCAGCCGACGATCGGCGAGGGCCCCCGCGCGGGCGAGCCCTGCGAGATGGTGATCCTGGCGCTGGGCAAGTTCGGCGGCCAGGAGATGAATTACCACAGCGACCTGGACATCGTCTTCCTCTTCGAGTGCGACGGGCACACCGTGGCCCCGCGCTTCGCCCGCGTCGAGACCACCTCCAACCAGCACTTCTTCGGCGAGCTGGGCACGCGGATCATCAAGACCGCCAGCCGGCTGAGCCAGTACGGCCGGCTGTACGAGGTCGACGCCCGGCTGCGGCCCACCGGCAAGAGCGGCGCCCTGGCCACGTCGCTGGACGAGTTCGCCCGCTACTTCCAGGAAGGCCACGGCCAACTCTGGGAGCGGCAGACGCTCTGCAAGGCGCGGATCGTGGTCGGCGCCCCGCGGGTGATCAAAGCCGCGCTGGACGCCCTGGCCCGCGCCGCCTTCGAGCACCCCTGGCGCGGCAGCGACGCCGAAGAGATCCGCCGCATGCGCCATCGCACGGAAGAGTCGGCCGCCGGCGGCAACGTGAAGCGCGGGCCGGGCGGGATCGTGGACATCGAGTTCCTCGTGCAGATGCTCCAGCTTAAGCACGGCCGCCGCTTCCCCGGCATCCGCACACCCAACACCCTGGCCGCCCTGTCCGCGTTGGCCGAGGCCGAGATTCTTTCTCCCGACGACTACGCTTTCTTCAGCGAGAGCTATCGCTTCCTCCGCACCTTGGAAAGCCGGCTGCGGCTGATGAACTTCACCGCCCGCAACCAGCTCCCCGACGACACAACCGAGTTAGCCAAGCTGGCCCAACTCCTCCGCTCTCCCAGCCCGTCGGATCTCTTGTCCCAGTTCGACCACTACACCCACGAGACCCGTCGCCGCTTCGACCGGCTCTTCGACGCGGAGAGCACGTAGGGTACCAGAACAATCAGATGCACACTCCTCATCGTCATCACCCTGTCGCGGGCAGCCGTCGCACATGCAGGAGCGAGACGCTTTTCGTGAATCCCGCGCTCGCAAGAGCAAGCGATGCCAATTCGGGATCCAAAGGCACTTTATGCGATGGATAGGTTTCGCCATCCTTTTGCTTTTGGGCCATATTTCTGCCTCGGCTCAGGCTGAGCCGGTCGCGGCCGATGCCGTGCCTCCGGGTTTTTCGGTGTCCGGCGAATGGATTTTCAGCAACCTGCCAGGCCATTTGCCGGGTAAGCCAACCATCTACTCGAAGGATCCCAAGGCCGCCGCCTACTGGAACCCGCAATTGAAAGCACCCGGCAGGGTCCGCATCTCCCTATTTACCCCGGCGCATCCCGGCAACGATCCCCAGGCGAAGGTTGCCATCTTTCACGCGGGTACTGTCGATGAGCGCCGCGTGGACCAGACCAAGGAGCCGCCGGGTTGGGTGGAATTGGGTGAGTTTGAGTTTGCCGGCAAGGGGACCGAATACGTTCGGCTGAGCCGGGGCGCACGGGGCTACGTCCGTGCTGCCGCGGTGAAGTTCGAATTCGTGCAGCCTGACCGCGACAACCTCTGGCCCAATCTGATCATGGACGATATTCGCATTTATGACCAGACAAAGCTGGCTACGAAGCCCGTGCCGCTGACCGACATCAAGGGACACTGGGCCGAGAAGGAAATTCGTGCGGTCGTTTCCAAGGGTATTCTGCCGGGCGTCTCCGCAACGCGGTTTGGACCTACTACCGCCGTCGCCGAACCCGAGGTGCGCGAGGTCCTGGAGAAGGTTCTCGGCAAGTCCGGCAAGGGCTTGCCGGAAGCTCTGAACGTGCCTGAAGGACGGCTGAGCGGTACGCGGCTGGTGTCCGTTTTTGTCGATGCCGCCCGCGCCAGCGGCAAGAACCTGCAATGGGCCAAGCCGTCGGGCAAGAGCGCGATCGCGATGGCCGGCGCGTTGGGGTTTATCGGCGCGGCGGAACACAACAGGTTCCAGACTTACGGTGCCACCCGGGCGCAACTGGCAGCGCTTTCGGCTCGATTCCAGCAGAATATCGTGCAATCGGGACCGCCAACCAGCGGCCAGTGGGAGCTGACCTTCGACGACGAGTTCAACGGCCAGGACTTGGATTGGCGCGTCTGGAAGAGCCATGAAGGGGATAAGACCCCCCTGTCGATCCGGTTGCGACAGAACGTGGTCGTGTCGGACGGACTGCTGCGGCTGGTCACGCGCAAGGAGAATCGCGGCGGCAAGGAGTGGACTTGCGCGAGCATCAGCACCAGCGGCTTCCACCAGACATACGGCTATTGGGAATCGCGATTCCGCTACGCGGGCGCCTCGGGGCTTAACAATGCTTTTTGGATTATTCCGGACCGCAACGCCAGGTTTGAAATTGACGTGAACGAGGGGCACTTCCCCAACGTGGTCAACAGCACGCTGCATCAGGAGGGCCTACCCGGCAGCAGCACTCGATACCTGGCCACGGAGGATCTCTCGCGCGACTTCCACGTCTACGGCGTCGATTGGAACGCCCACGAGATCATCTTCTACTTCGATGGGCGGGAGATCGGTGCAAGCCGAACGTCAAAGCCCATTCTCCCGCACCAGTAGTGTACAGCACCGCGGTGCTCGGCGGCTGGGCCGGCCCGCTCACGAACGCCCTGCACGGCAAGAGCATGGACGTGGACTGGGTGCGGGCGTATCGTCCCAAGGACAAATAGCGCAACCTACCGCCTCGCCACCACCGCACAACACAGAAATGAGGAACACCAGGGGTTACCAGGCGACACGGCGCCGGAGTACATCGTCGCAGCGGGTTTGCTATTGATAATGGCTGTCGAAATTCGACCAAAGCTCCTGAAGCGACAACTTCATCCCCTCCCTATTCCACCACTCCAGCCACTCGGCCTTCGACTTCGGCAAGGCAGGTGGTTTCTCATTCGTCCCGAGGTGGTCGTGTATCTCTCCCAAGATGGCCTCCGCCCTCTTGGCCAGGCCATGATCCTTGGAATCAAGGGTCACGATCAAGGCCGGCACGGCATTGCGGTGCTGAGCATCTTGGCCACATTGGGAAAATACTCGCCCTTGTGCTCCTCGATTCGGCGGAGATAAAAAGCCACCAGGGCTTTTGCATAATCGTCGGGTGATTCGTGAATCTCTTGTGCTCGAAATGTGGCGACCGGAACGATACGAAATCTGGCGGGGGACGAAGCAAAGCGGCCTTTTAAGATCTTGTCGTTCTGCGTGCCCGTTGTGTCCAGTATGACCGTCAGGGTGTACTCGCCCGGTTCGGTCAACGAATAGAATGACGGGTACCAGTCCCAATTCAGCGAGAAAGGAACCGAGAGCGTCTCTTTCGGTTGCAGCTCAACAGTGGGGAATTGCCGAGGCTTTTCGGCATGCGTCTGCCAACCTTGGTTCATCGATACGGGGGCACTGCCATGCACCACTTGCATCTTCAGAACGTGCTCGTTGAGATAGAATGCAATCTCCGGGTCGTATCCTTTGCCATTTAGAAAGCGGAAGCTCGGCAGTGTCACTGGCTCGGAACTCTGATTGGTGATCTTGAGCACGTGCCCCGTGCGCTCGTTTACCTCCCATTGGGGTTGTGTGACCTCAACGCAAAGCCTTAGCGGCGGCTCCTCGGCTCGTGCCGAAGGCAATACCACCGACAGTAGCGTCGGGACCAAGAACACGGCTTTCATTTTGCCCGCCCTTTGCGCCGCCCTCTCTTCTTACCGTTAGTATACAGCCGGCGTGGCCGTCGGGGCTAACTAAACCCATCTCCAGGAGGGAGAGGAGGTCCGCAAACCAACAGATTGCGATTGTGTCGCCTTCTCCGTTCGCGTACACTCCGCGCCTCATTATGCCCCCCGGGGTCTCCGAGGCCAGGCGACCGCATCTTCCCCGCAACCGCGAGAACCGATCTGATGCGCAGAAACGCGCCGCAATCCCTGGTTTCTGCCGGCATTGCGCTGTTGCTCGTCTCGGGGGGAGGCTGCAGCCGCGCGTTTACCCAGGCAGATAACCAGCCCTTGGGCGGCCCCGGTCAGCTTCATCTGGCCCAGTACACCCGACCCCAAGGATACTCAGGCCCCCCGGTTGAGACGAACCCGGGTCAAGCCGGCGTGGCCGCCGGGGCTAACTACTCTGCCCCGCCTGCCGGCGCAAACCTCCAGGCCGACAACTCCGTTCCCTCTGCTTACCCGTCTGTTGCCTCAGCTTACCCAAACACCGCAAATCAACCCGGCGTGCCGCCGCTTCCTTCGCCATCGCCCGGCGGGTATCCACAGTCATTCACCGACGAGTATCCACCCTTGCCGCCCAGCGGGTACCAACAGTCGTCCCCGGGCGGATACCAGCCCTTGTCGGTAGTCGGACCGGCGGCCCCGTCGTCAGTCGGCATTGCGACTCAGTCGCCCGATGGTTACCTGTCGACTCTGAACGGTCCGCCGCCTTCGCCGGGTCCGGCACTTGGTCAAGACCTGACGACGCTTCCCAACGGTTCGGTCGTCGCCCCATCGTTTGGAGCGACGCTGCCACCACCCGGCCAACCGCTGTCCGTGCAGCCCAACGTCGGCGGTCAAAGCCTGGTCGGGGAGGAAGAACCGGCGGCCGACTTCGGCGTGGTGGAACGCTTCAAATGGCGATTCCGAGAAGACGAAGGAAAGCTCTGGATCGACGCCGAAAACTACCTCTCCTGGACAACGCTGGCCGAAATGGCGGCCGCCCTGGGCACCGACGCCCTCTTGGCCAATACGCCCTTGGACCAGAAGTTCCAGGACTGGTTTCAGAACCACGTCCGCAACAAAGCCACGGACCGTTTCTCCAACTCGATCGCTTTTCTCGGACATGGGCAGGACATGATACCCGCGGCCATAGGGCTGACCGTCGCCGGCACGCTGGTCGGCGACAACTGGCTGGGCGATACGGTCGGCGACTTCGGCAACGAGACCTGCCGCGCCTACCTCATCGGCGTGCCCTCCTTACTGTTGTTCCAGTACGGCCTGGGCGCGTCGCGCCCAGCGACGGCGACACGGTCCACGGCTCCTATTGGCGGCCGTTGGGCGACCATGTCGGCGCCAGCGGCGATGCCTTCATCGGCTCCATACCCTTCTTCACCGCCGCCAACATGACCGACAACAACTACCTCAAGGCGGTCTTCTACCTCGCCTCGCTGATGGTCCCCTTCGAGCGGGTCGACGTCAACCAGCACTATCTCTCCCAGGCCATCCTCGGCTGGTCGCTGGGCTTCATGGCTGCCCAGGCCGTGGGCAAGACGGAGCACGACGACCGCGCGGTGATGTTCGGTCCCGTGGTCACGCCCGACCTGGTCGGCGTCGGCATTGACATCCGCCGGTAGGTTATACTTTAGCATAACGGTTTGTAGTACAAGATGTTATGCTAAAGCATAACCTACACACTCGTCACTGGTCACTGATCTTCAACTTCGTCTCGTCGGAATTGGCCTTCAACTCGGGGGCGTACATCGCCCAGGCCTTGGCCGGCAAGGCGCTGAAGCGGCCGGGAATCTCCGCCCGCATCCGGTAGGCGACGCTGTGCCGGCCCCGGGCCAACTGCCGCACGAACATCGCCACGCGGTTGTCGCGGAACTCCATGTAGGCCCCCAGGGCGTTGCCGTTGTAGCCGCTTTGCAGGTCCACCGGCTCGAAGCCCGCGGGCTTCATGTCCTCGAAGACCACGTACTCGTAGTCGTTCTTGCTCTGGATCTCCAACTCGATTTCCACCAAGTCGCCGCTGCGGAGCGTCGCCCCCTCGGCGAGATCCTCGCGGACCAGCTTCTCCACCTTCTGCCGGACCACCTGGCCCCGCGAGCCGGCCACGTCGATCGACTTCGGGGCCTCCTTGAGCCGGTAGTACTTCCGCTGCACCTTGATCTCCAGCCCGGCCTTGGCGATCGGGTCTTCCAGGGTGAAGTTGGTCAGGTAGCCGTTGTAGTAGAGCGGTCCCCGGCCACGCTTGCGGAGCTCGATCTTGTGCGGGCCGTCGGTCACTTGCCGGCCCTCCAGGACGAAGCGGTTGTCGAACTGGAAGAGGGTGGCCGGAGTGACTTCCACGGCCTTCTGCAGTTGCCCGTCGAACCAGACCTCGACCGTCATCTCCGGCCGGTCTTCGCCGCTGGCGCGGAGGAAGTCGGCCATCGCCTCGACCACCACCGCCGTGTCCCGCGTCGAGTTCCAGTAGCTGGCGTGCTTGCGGTTATTGAGCAGGTACTTCACCAGCCGCCGGGCCACCTCGCCCTTGGGATCGGTCCGCGCCAGCAGCTTGAGGTAATAGGCGTGCGCCTCATACTCGCTGCCGTACCAGCACCACCAATAGCCCTGGTTGGGCAGCTTCAGATAGGCCGTCTGGTCCTCGTCGTCCATCACCAGGTACTGGCCGATGTTCCGCAGGACCATCGCCAGCTTCTCCTTCTCCTTCTGCCGATCCAAGGCGATGCCGTACATCGCCAGGCTGTAGACCGACAGGTGCGTGCGATCGCGGTAGAGGAAGTCCATCATCTGGGCGTTCTTGAGGTTCTCGTTGCCCAACACCATGTAGACCAGGGCGTCCAGATCGTCAGCCGATTCCTTCCAGGGCTCTTTCTTCGGTTTCTCCTCCGCGTTTTTCAGCCGGCGGACCTGCTCGTTCTGGTAGTTGACCAGCCAGGCGACGCCCCGCTCCAACATGCCGGGCACCAGCGCCACGTCGTTGTAGCGGGCGATCTGCAAGCCGTGGACCACGTAGGCCGTGGTATGCGGCGAGCTGAACTCGCCGTAGCCGGAGAACCAACCCCAGCCGCCGTCGCCAAGCTGCATCTCGCCCAACCGCGCCAACCCCTCCTTGACCATCCGCCGGACCTCGTCCTCGTCGAACACTGGGTTGCGGTCGTAACGCTTCCACTGCGCCGCGCGCTGGGCCGGGTCGCCCAATTCCTGGGCGTTGAGGTTCGTCCGCGTCCGCTTGATCTCGTCCAGCTTGAGCCCCATCTTCAGCAGCACTTTTTGGGTGATCACCGTCGGCAGGAAGCGGTTGAGCGTCTGCTCGGTGCAGCCGTAGGGGTAATTGACCAGGTAGGGCAGGGCGTCGACCATCGCCCCGGCCAGGGTCGGCGAGAAGCGGACCTCCAGCCGGCTCTCCGCCGGCCGGCGCTGGGCCGGCACGCGGACCGTGAACTGGCCCGACTGGCCCTCCGGCCGGATGGCCCCCGACCATACCTCCATCTTCAACATCCCGTGGACGTAGCAGGGGAACTTCTGCTCCATGGCATCCGACTCTTCGTCGGTGAGGGCCTTCATGCGGATCGTGGCCTGGCCCTCGCCCAGCACCTTCACCCGCCAGTCCACCCGGGCCTCATCGTTGGCCGGCACCGCAATCGATTGCTCCACCGCAGCCGCCGGCTCCAAGAGCTTGGCGTCCACGTCCAACACCACGTTGACGGTCTTCTTGCTCTTGAGGTAGTTGTGGACGTTGGCCGAGAGCACGACTTCGTCGGTCTGGACGAAAAACCGCGGGGCCTGCATGCGGATGATGAGATCCTTGCGCGTGACCACGTCGGTGCTGCCCTGGCCGACCTTGGTGCCCTGGCCCATGGCCCAGGCCTTGATCCGCCAGGTGGTGAGGTTCTCCGGCATGTTGAGCGCAACTTCGGCCGCGCCGTCCTTGTCGGTCGACAAGGCGCCCACCCAAAGCGCCGTATCGGCGAAGTTGCTGCGGATCGCCGGCTGGACCAAGGCGGCCGGGCCACCAACGGCCGCGTCTGCCTTAGGCGTCCCGGGGTCCATCGGGGCCTTCTCCATGACGGCCTCTTGCGCCATCGGCATTCCGGCGGCCGCTGCCGGCACCGAGGCAGCGGCGTCGGACGCAAGCGCATTCATCGCCATGCCGCGGGGAAGCCCGCCTGACATGCCAAAGCCTTGTCCGCCGCCCATCCCGCTCATGCCCCATCCGCCCGCTTTCGGCTCGCCGGTGTCAAGGACCCCCATTAACGAATAAACGTCCGCCACGCTCCCGCCGAAGACGCCCAGATCGCCCATCGCCGGCTCCTTCGGGCGGACGAGGTTCCCCGACAAGCGGCTCAGGCTCGACTCGGTGTTGGGATTGTGCTGCCGGCGCCACTTCCAGAAGAACTCCTTGATGTCCGGCACGTTGCTGCCGCCGGAGATATACTCCAACGACTTGTCGTAGATCGCCACCACCGTGGAGCCGACCAACGGCCGGCCGTGGAAATCGGCCAGCTTGATCTTCACCGCGGCCTTCTGGCCCGGCTTGTAAGTCTCCGACGACGGCACGACCTCCACCGAGAGCACCCGCTTCTCCGGCGGCACGACGATCTCCTTGACCTCCGTGTAGACCTTGCCGCCGGCAATCGTCATCGCCTCGACGAAGAAGTTGGGCATGTCCTTCTTGACCACCTCGATCGTCTCCACGGCACTCTTGCCTTCCAGCCGCAGCACCCGCGGCGGCAGGTAGACGCCGTTGGCCGGACGGACGAACAACAGCACGGTGCCGCCGGGGCGGTCGGTGTTGACCATCAGCTTCACCTGCTGGCCCGGCTGGTAGTCGGCCTTGTCGGGGATCAGCTCCAGGCTGTTGAAGCGGAAATCGGAGCTCTCGAAGCCGGTGCCGATGATCGTCAATACGTAGCCGCCCTCGATCGTGTGCCCCTTGGCGTCGGTCACCTTGGCGGAGAGCCGATACTGCCCCGCGCGAGCGGCGCGGATCTGCTGGCCCACGAGGCCCTCGTCGTTGGTCGGCGTGTCCCAGGTGCCGACCGGCGTCTCCAGCGGCTTGCCGTCCTTGTAGCTGACCGCCAGCAGCGCGAGCGTGGCCTTGCCCTGGACCGGCTTGCCGTCGATGGTCCGCGCGGCAAGATGGGCCTGGATCACCTCGCCGGCGCGGTAGTAGCCCCGATCGACCCAAACGGTCACCGTGATCGGCTTCCGCGCCACCAGCACGGCGCCGGAGCCGACGATTGTCCGCCGCGACTGGTCGACCACCTCGGCGGTGATCGTGTAGCGGTGGTCCTGGTCGGCGTGGACGGCCTTGGCCAGCGACGTGTCGATCTCGACCTTCACGGTGCCGTCGTGCCCGATCTCGACTTCCCGCTCGGCCACCAGCTCCGGCGGCTGCGGCGACCGCGGCCACCAGAAGGGCATCGGCCGCGGGCAGCCCCAGAGGTTCCAGCCGGGATACCAGGCATAGTCGCAGGCGAACCACCAGTAGCCGCGGCCGTAAAGCCAGTCCCAGGGACCGAAGGGATACCAGGTCTCGACCTGCCCGGTCCGCTGGACCTTGTATTTCACCTTGGCCTTGGTCACGGGCGAGCCGAAGTAATACTTGGCCTTGATGAGGGCCTCGATCTTCTCGCCCAACATCACCGGCTCCTTGGACGCGTCGACCGTGACCTCGTATTCCGGCTTCTTGTACTCCTCGACGCGGAACGTCCCGCCGCCCAGGGGACCCGGCCCGTGTTCCGTCAGCGTCAGTCGGTAGACGCCCAACGTGGCATCGGCGGCCAGCGTCAGCGAGCCCTCGACGCCGCCGTACTCATCGGCCTTGACCTGTTTCGTTTCGATCTTCTCGTTCTTGGGATTGTGGATCTCCACGGTAAACGTCTCACCGGCGAAGTCCAAGTCGGGCACGTCTTTCTGGTCGTACTTGGCATGGCGGACCCAGAACTTGTAATGCACGGCCTGGCCGGGGCGGTAGACGGGCCGGTCGGTGATCGTGTAGACCTTGGTGGCGTTGTACTGGGCGTCGTAGTAGTTGCCGTACCAGACATTGGTAAACCCCAGGAAGGCGAAACGGCCTGCTGGGGTCCGGGCGGTGATCAGCCATTGGTAGCCGGGGGGCTGCACGCTGTTGTCGACGATCGCCTGGCCGTCGGCGTCGGTGAACTCGGCCGAATCTTTGATCTGCACCTCGAAATTGCGTGGCCCGCGGTATTGCTGTCTCCAGCCGAAGAATTCGAGGTTGGCCTTGGCCACGGGCTTGCCCGTCGCCGCGTCGCCGACGAAGTACCAGCACTTGCCGTCCAGCGGCTTCTTGGCGATCGCCGTATCGGCGAGCCAGACGACCACGAAGCTGGTGTTGCCGCCGGGCATCTTGGCGGCCAACAGATAGGCCCCGGCTTTCTGCAGGGGCGTGGTGACCGTGATCCGCTTGTCGAAGTGGGCCTCGCGGGGTTTTAGATCGAGCTTCCAGCGGGCCACCTCCGCGCCCACGTACTGCGCCTGGTTCTCGCTCACCAGGCGGTAGCCCAGGTCGCCGACGTTGACCTTCTGCCAATCGACCTGCGGGGGCCGCAATTTGAGATACGCCTTGACGTCGTCCAGCAGCTTCTCGACGCGGATCTCCTGGGCGACGAACTCCACCGACGTGGCGTTGCGGAAGCGGAAATCGATGGTCGCTCCTCGATCGGCAGGCTGGGTCAGCACCGGCTCGAAACGGCCCCAGTCGCCCACGATCTGCTCCAGCCGCGCCTGGTATCCCTGCTTCATCAGGTCGTTCTGGGCCAGCGGGATTGCCTGCCGCCAGTAGTCGGCCGCCTTGGGATATTGGCGGCGGTTCTCGAAGATCCCGGCCAGCGTCGCCAGCGCCTGGACCTTCCAGGGCTGGCCCGCCCGGCGGCCCAAGTCCTGGTAAATCTTGATATAGTTGAACTCGTCGGGGAGCTTGAATCGCTTGATGCCGGTGGCCAGCCGGGCGATGGTCTCGTCTTCGCCCAGGGTACTCAAGGCGTAGACGCCGCTTTCGTCTTTCTTGCCCTGGTCCATTTCCAGGCGGTCGAAGAACCAGCCGTAGTCGGCCATCGTCTGTACGCCGAACTGTTGGTGGAGGAAATTGGCGAACTCCGTCCGCACCTGGTCCGCTCGGCCCGGATCGAACTCCATCGCCTGGACTAGGCACCAACGCCACCGCTGGCCGTCGTTTTGGGCCTCGGCGAAGCTCTTGGGCACCCGGTAGAAGATGGGGTTGCCCGCCTCGTCCACCGCGGCCCCGGCGACCTGGGGACTGCCGTAGAAGCCCCAGGCCGGCTCGCCGTAGTAGCCCCAGCCCGGCTCGTAGTCGGGCAATTGTGTGAGGTCGGTGAGCGATTGCAGCCGCCAGGAGTCGCTATAGCCGCGATTGTTCAAAAGCATTCCCGCCAGGTTGAGGAAGAAGGTGCCGACGGCGGCGTGGTCGTCGTCCTTTTGCGCCAAGGGCATCGCCTGGACCATCAACTGCAAGGCCCGGACGCGGTCCCGCTCCAGCGCATTGACCACCTGGCCGCCGCCGCGATGCTGTCCCCGCTCGAACTTGCCGGCGATCATGAAGCCGATGTGCTCGACGTTCATGTAATTCTGCGCAGCCGACCAGAGCAGTCGCCACTGGTCCTTGTGGGCCTCGATCACCGCTTCGCGGAAGGCGTCGATCTCGTCCGCGCGGTTCAGCCGCACCAGGCAATCGGTGCCCGTAACGAGATCCTGGCCGACCTTGTGGGCATCGTCGGCCGGATCGAGGGCCAGTTTGCGGAAGATCTCGTAAGCGTCCTTGCAGTTTCCCTCGCGGAAGTCCTTGGCGGCCTTTTCCCGCGCCGATGACGTGTTCGACCCTTCCGCGCCCCAAGCCGCCAGCCCCGCCGCAACCAGCCCCACCAGCAGCACCAGACCGACAAGCCGGAGGATCGCCATGAGACTTCTCCTCAATTTCATCTGAGCCGATTCCTGTTTTCCCGGAATTCTGCAAAAAGCAGGTCCCGTCTGTCGGACGGGACTTCAATGAACCTAGGGCCCAGAAGTCCCGCCTAAACGCTCCGAAGTCCCGCCCGGCAGGCGGGACCTACCAGACAGAGGGGGCAGCCGCGTTTCGCGTCATCCCTCAGCTATTACACGGTCTGTCGTACTGACGCTCTACCCCCTCCTGAAGTTCCCGTGGCGTCCGTTCGGGGCTAAGGAAACGCGGCATTACGCTTGCGGCCGGGTGACGGCTTCGTGTAATAATAGAGAATACCGGGACCGGTTCCTCTGCACCATCCTCCCTTAGTCGAGCGCCGCGGTGTCTGAATCGTTCAATCCCTACCTGGAATGGCTGGGCTTCACCGGCGGTCAGCAACCCGCGGACTATTACGAACTACTGGGGATTGATCGCTTCCAGAACGATCCGGCGGTGATCAGCCATGCGGCCGACGTGCTGACCTCGCGGATTCGACGGGTCCGGCCGGGCCAGCATCTGGCCGCCTGGCAGGACCTGCTGGACCAGTTGCGGCTGGCCAAGACCTGCCTGCTCGATCCGGCGTCCAAGGCGGCCTATGACGCCTCCCTCCGCGGACCGGCCCAGCCGCCGCCGCCGGAGCCGGCTTACAGCGCCCCCCCAGTCGCACAGCCGCCCACCGGGCCCGTCATGGCCTTGCCACCCACATCAGCGTGGGGAACACCGCAGCCGCCGTCGCCGCCCGTTAGCCCCGGCGGCTACGCCGGCCCACAGGCCGGACCGGTTCCTGCTCCTTACGCGCCCCCGTCGGTCCCCGTTAGCCCTGGCGGCTACGCCGGCCCACAGGCCGGACCGGTTTCTGCTCCTTACCGGCCCCCGGCCGACGTGGCCACCGGGGCTAACTCGGTCCCCGGTGGAGATCCGGGCTGGACAGCTCCGACGTTGCCGGCTGGTGCGGCTTGGAACACGCCCGCCGCAATCCCTGGAGCTTTACCTGCACAGGGTTGGAACCCTGCCGGGCCTCAGCCAGGCCCCCAAACGTCTTCAACGCCCGGGTCCTATCCCTATCCGGCGCAGCAGCCATACCCCTATCCGGCCCAGCCGCCCTATCCCTATCCGGCGCAGCCGCCCTATCCCGGGCCCAACGCCTGGACCAACCCGCCGGGTGCCGTCGGTTACCTGCCGGCGGGCGCTTCGCCGTTGCCGGGCCAGCCGGCGGGTCAACCGCAGGGGTATTATCCCGCGATGGGTCCTACTCCCGCAGCCCCGTCGTGGCCCCAGGCCGGGCAAGCGGCCCCCGCACAGGGCTCGGGTTATTCGCCGACGGTTCCCCTGCCTCAAGCCCCGGGCCTTCCGCCGATCGCAACCGTCGCGGGCGCGTACGCCCCGCCTGCCGGGTCTGCTGCGCCTGCGGTCGAGGCGTCACCCGCTGCCGCCCAGGCCTCCTTTATCGACGACTCGCTGATGCACGGCATACAGCCCTCGACGAAGCTCTCGCGTGGGCCGGCGCGGCAGAAGTCGTCGATCGTCCGCACGCTGCTGAACCTCATGTTTCTGGCGGCGATCGCCGTTGCGGTCATTTACGGATACAAGCATTACGAGAAGAATCTCAAGGGGTCGCGCACGGTCAAGACCGACTTGCTGGCGTCGGCCACGCCCGAGGCGACACCGCCGCCACCGCCGTCGGGGACGAGCCAAGCGACGCCGCCTCGAACCGATAGCAAGAAGCCGGAGGAAAAGAAGCCCGACGCCAAGCCCGGCCCGCCGGCCCGGGCCAAGGAGCCGGACAAGTCCAAGCCGGATGCCAATAAGAAGCCCGACGGCCCCGGCGATCCAGCCAAGCAAAAGGCCTTCAAGCAGGCCCTGGCGGCGGCGAGGATCGCCCTGTCCCAACGCGACGCCAACGGGTTGAAGCGTTACCTGGCGCTGGCCGCCCAAAATGCCCAGGGGCCCGACGATCAGGCGGTTATCCAACGGCTGACGCTCATGGGCGACTACCTGGAGAAGTACTGGGAGGGCATCGGGCGGACGATGTCGCAATTGATTGCCGCCGAGGAGATCATCATCGGCAAGGAGCGGATCGCCGTCGTCGAAAGCGACGCCTCCAGCATCACGGTCCATGTCCAGGGCAAGAACTACACCTACAAGGTCGCTCAACTGCCCCGGGTGCTGATGAACTTCATGGCCGAGCGGTTCCTGACCAAGGAACCGGCGGCGAAGGTCTATTACGGGGTCTACCTGGCGATCAGTCCCAATGGCGATCGCAATCGAGCCCGGGCCCTGTTGCAAGAGGCGGCCAAGCAGGACAGCGACGTTGAAAAGCTCCTGCCCGAGTTGGATGAAGCCCCGGTCCCCAGCGGCGAGGCCGCCGTTGCCGAGAAGTCGGCCCCGCCCCAGAAGGTCAAGCTCGACCAGATCCTGCAAACGATTCACGACAAGTACAAGACCGATTACGATCAGGCTTCGACGCCCAGGGGCAAGGACGCGTTGGCCAAGATCCTGCTGGACAACGGCCGGACAACGCTGGACGACATGGACCAGCGATACGGCATGTTGGACGCCGCCCGCCGGCAGGCGGTCGCCGCGGGCGACGCGGTGTTGGCCTGCGAGGTGGTGGACGAGATGGGCAAGCTGCACGCGATCGAAGTCTTCCAGGAGAAGGTCACGACCCTGGAGGAGACCGGCGAGGCGGCCCGCGGTCTGGCCAGCCACCGCCAGATCGCCGAGACCGCGCTGGCCATGGCCGGCACGGCGATGGAGGCCAATCGTCTGGAGGAGGCGAGCCGCCTGGCCAAGTTGGCGATGTCCTCCGCCTCGAAGGCCAAGAATGTGCCCACCACCAAGCAGGCCCGCTCGCTCTATCTCCAGATCGAGAATCTCCGCAAGCAGAAGTAGTGGCGAGGGGCGAGTGGTGAGTGGCGAGTTAGCCCCGGCGGCCACGCCGGTTGCGTCCGAGCCGGGCCGTTTCGGCCTGGATGTGCGCTGCGCAGGTGCCGCGTATTCATGGCAGATCCAAATGAAGCACTGGAAAGGCGAGTGGAACCCGGCGATGCTTGGCCCTTAACCGCTCGCCCGGCACGGGCGAGCGGTGCCTGCTGATTGTACCTGAAGGAGCGACGAATATGAGAACTATTGGTCTATTGCTGGCTTTCTCTACTGGTGGCCTTTGCTTTGGGTGTGAGAAGGAGCCTGCCGCAATATCGCAACAGTTGGTTCAGGACGAAGCTCCCGCCGAAGCCCCGAAGGAACATTCCCAAGCTGCGACACAGGAGTTCTTCTTCGGTAGCGAAGCCGATTACCGGGCTAAGTACAACCGGCTCAACAAGGAAGGTTGGGAGCCGCTCCTGCGTAAGGCGGGCAAGCCTAATGCTGGATTGGTCTTGGAAGCGCGAGTGATCCCCGAATTCCCTATTGCTAGCCGACAGGTCTATCTGATTTTTTCGCTTAGAAATATCAGCGATCAGCCGTATCGCCCAGGGTGGACCTGTCTCCGCCCGTTCAACACCGTGGTCGACGCAAAGGTGCTTGTCCGCGATGGCAGGGGCACGCTAGTACAGCCGACGAAGGAGGCTTTGCGGAAGTTCTTGGAGGTGATGCCCTATGTTGGTAGCGGTTTTTCTCACAGTCTTGAACCCGGACGGGCTTGGGGAGGCATTATGCCCATTTCAAGCTATTTTGATCTGTCAAAGCCAGGCAACTACACCGTCTTGGCATGGGGAGGTGAAGAGTTGGGTGACTTTGTAATGCGTAGGGCAGGCGGATCACTTCCCAAGGACTTGGGCGGAAAAGGTTGGGTAGCAAAGCCGGTGGCATTGACGATTGGCACTCAGGTTCCTCCCCACGAGGATCGTCCCGATTTAGCAGAAGGGGACAAGTCCTCTAGCAATACGTCCGCGCAAAGCGACCCCGCCGACAAGGAATGGGCGGAGCTTATGGCGAGAGCAGGCCGACCTTACGACAATTGCATATTGGATGCCATCCGTTCTCCGATGGCTCCGAACGCAGTTCGTCTGGTGGTCTCCCTGATTTGTATCGACCTCCGTCACGAGGTTGGCGGTCGGGAAACGTATATGGGTATTGACCCAGCAAATTACCGCGTTTTGATAAGGGACAAGGAAGGAAAGGCCGTGCGACTGACGGAGTATGGTCGAAAAGCGCTCACCGCACACGGTCGAGAGGATTTGTCATGGTTATGGACGGGTGATGCACACGGCACCGTTCTTCCACTCGATAAGATGTTTTCACTCAGAGAAGGGCAGGATTACACGGTACTTGCATCCTTGCCAGGCGAGAGACCAGCGGAGCCGGGCTGGGTCGCGTTGCCTGTGACGATTCATTGCCCTAAGCTGGAAGCAGCAAAGAAGTAGGTTGGGTACAATAGATTCAGACGGCGCCGTTGGCGAATCTCCGATGATTCCAGGATTCCAGCAGGATTCCACAGGATTCCGGATTCCAGGATTCCAGGGACACGAACCAATTATCGGTGTTTAGGTAAGATATGACCGAATGTTGGCGTTCACGCGTGGAGGCCATGAGCGGATTTCGTGGTTCCCAGAGTGTCAACATCGGTTGGTGTCCGTCGAATCAATCCCCAAATCAAACCAGCGGCACGCGACGTCGCCCCAACGTTTCTGACAGATCCTAGTGGGCCGGCGGCCGGCGAGGCGGCCTTGTCCCACCCTACAACTCGCCACTCGCCACTTCCGCCTATAACGATTCTCCCGTTTCTGCGGGCGGGAGTCTGACCTGCCTGGCGCTTGCAACGTTCTTGTCCGGCATTCCCGCTGCGTAAACCCGGGGGGCTGGCGATTTGCCATTGAGCCTTGCAGCCGCGGCGGGACGATGTTAGCAGTTGGAAGGAAACGTTCCACGGGCATGGACGCGCCCAAGGCCGGCTCGTCGCGCTTGCGCGGCGGTATTGTTCGTCAACCTGCCAGACGCGTATGCTCGAAGAACGTAATCTCAAGCTGGACTTGCTCGCCCTGGGCGTGCTGGCCCTGACTATCTTCTTGGCCGCCAGCCTGCTCGGCTATCATCCGGCGGATGCCGCCAGCCGGCTGGTCTACCCCGAGCCGGCGGAGGTGATGAATCTCTGCGGGCGGTCGGGGGCCCTGGCCAGCGCGGTGTTGCTGGGCACGTTGGGCCTGGGGGCCTACTACCTGGTCGTCTCGCTGGCCGTGTTGGCTGCGGTGCTGCTGGCCCGGCGGCCGTTGGGCGATCCGCTGTTGCGGCTGCTGGGATGGCTGCTGTCGCTGGTGGGCATTTCGACATTCTCGGCAATGGCCCTGCCGGGGCTCTCGCCCGGCCCGGTGATCGGGCCCGGCGGCTATTTGGGCGCCGCCGGCCGCGGGCTGCTGGAGATGAACTTCGCCGCCGTGGGGGCCTATATCGTCGTCGCCAGCCTGATCGTCGGCGGGCTCTTACTGTCCACCGAGTACCTGCTGGTGCGATGGTTCGCCTGGATTTTCGGCGTCCCCTTGCGGGTGCTCGGGCAAGGAGTGCCCAAGACCGGCAATCGCGCCGACAAGGCGGCGGCCCCATCCCACCGCCGCGGTGACGCCGCGCGCAGCGCCCCAACGCCGGCGCCGAGGAGGATGGCCAGCAGGAAAACCTCACCATCCGCATCGCAGGCCGCCAGGCGGAAGAGGATACCGACGACGTCGACGACGCCGACGCATCCGAGCCGCCGGACGACCAGCAGAACGATCAGCCAGGCATTTCCGTCCCGTCCGCCAAGGCGGCCGAACCGCCCGATTCCCCGCTGCGCGTCCGCAACCGCAAAAGCCACCGCGAGGAACTGATCCACGAGATCGAGGAGACCGCCAAGCAGGGCGAGCCGGCCGACTACGAGCTGCCCGGGCTGGACTTGCTGTTGCAAAGCGAGCCCTTCTGCTTCGACGAGCAGGAGAAGGACGTGCGGCGGAAGGCCAAGATCCTCGAGAAGACCTTCGCCGATTTCGGCTTCAGCGTCCGCGTGGTGGAGATCCAGACCGGTCCGGTCATCGCCCAGTTCGAGGTCGAGTTGGAGGCCGGGCTGCGGCTGAGCCGGATCACGGGACTGGCCGACGACCTGGCGATCGCGCTGCGGGTACCCAGCGTGCGGATCGTGGCGCCGATCCCGGGCAAGAACACGTTGGGCATCGAGGTGCCCAACAGCGAGCGGCAACTGGTCCGCCTCCGCGAGGTGATCGAGGAGACCAACGGCCGGGCCCAGGCGATGCGGATCCCCGTCTTTCTGGGCAAGGACGTGGCCGGCAACCCCATGATCGTCGACCTGGCCAGCATGCCGCACCTGTTGATTGCCGGCCGCACGGGGACGGGCAAGAGCGTCTGCCTGAACTCGATCATCGTCTCCATGCTCATGACCCGCCGGCCCGACGAAGTCCGCATGTTGCTCATCGACCCGAAGATGGTCGAACTCAGCCCTTACATGAAGATCCCGCACCTGATGCATCCCGTGGTCACTGACATGAAGAAGGCCGAGGCGATCCTGGCCTGGGCCGTGGAGAAGATGGAGGAACGCTATGCGCTTCTGGCCCGGGCGGGCGTGCGGCACCTCAGCTCCTACAACCAACTGGGCGAAGTCGAGCTGATGGAGCGGGTCCAGCCGGCCGACGACGACGAGCGCAAGCAGATCCCCGTCACCATGCCCTACATCGTGATCGTGGCCGACGAGATGGCCGACTTGATGATGACCGCCGCCAAGGAGGTCGAGGCCCACATCATCCGCCTGGCACAGAAGAGCCGGGCGGTGGGCATCCACCTCGTGCTGGCCACGCAGAAGCCGACCGTCGACGTGATCACCGGCCTGATCAAGTCCAACTTGCCCGCCAGAATCTGCTTCCAGGTCACCAGCCGTACCGACAGCCGCGTGGTGCTGGACGAGATGGGGGCCGACAAGCTCTTGGGCAACGGCGACCTGCTCTTCCTCCGCCCCGGCACCAGCGCCCTGATCCGCGGCCAGGGCACCTACCTCAGCGACGACGAGATGCTCCGCGTGATCGGCGCCGTGGCCACCAGCGAGCCGCAGTTCATCCACGAGCTGGTGCAACTGAAGACCGGCGACCCGGCCGAATCCGACGGGGCCAAGCTCAAGAACCGCGACGAGCTCTACGAGGCCGCCGTGGACATGGTCGTGCGGGAAGGCCGCGGCAGCGTCTCGCTGCTCCAGCGCGGCCTGGGGATCGGCTACGGCCGGGCCGCCCGGCTGATCGACTTCATGGCCGAGGACGGCTTGGTCGGCCCCTACAACGGCTCGCAAGCCCGCGAAATCCTCATCTCGCTGGGCGACTGGGAGACGATGCGCGGCGGCGAGCCATCGGCCGCGCCGGACACCCCCGCGCGTCGTCCCAGCAACAAGATCACCCTCGCGCCCAACCGCCTCGATGGCCCCCTGCCCGCAACCGTCAGCGCCGGCCCCGAGCGCAACGCCCAGGTCCGCCCCGTCCTACGCCCCTCGGCCAAGTTGGAAGATCTCCCCTTTGACGGCGACGAGATGGAAACTCCCGACGAGTCCTACGATTCTCGTCCCGGGCTGTCGCCCCGCGGCGACTCCCGATCCCGCATCGACTTCCGCCACCAAGACCAGAGCAATCTCCCAGAGGAGGCGGACCAGGAGGAACTGGACGATGAGGAACTGGATGACGAGGACTCAGACGAAGGGGACTCGGACGAGGAGGAACCGGACGACGACGAGTCGGACGAAGAGGAACTGGACGACGAGGACTCGGACGAGGAGGAGTTGAACGGGGACGACTCGGACGAGGAGCAGTCGGACCGTGAGTCTGACGAGGATCTCTTCGTCAAGGACGATTCCCAACCCAACGACCTGGACGAAGAAATCGCCGACCACCAAGACGATCGTCACGCCGAGGGCCCGCAGATCGAGGAATCGCCAAGTGGTCCGACCCGTCCCTGGCACGCCGAGAGTGCCTGACGAAAGAAATTGGTCAGTGGTCAGCAAGGAAGGGATAAGAGATAAGGGATGAGAGATGAGAGAAGGATGCGATTCCCCCTTATCTCTCATTCCTTATCTCTTATCCCTCATCGCTCTTCTGACCGCTAGCCACTGATCACTGGCCACTAACTGCCAACGCCTACTGGACCACCGCGGGAGATCGGTCAATGTCCAGTGCGCCCTCGGGCCAACGCACTTCGCCGCGGGGGACGTTTCCTCGCCGGCCAGGTCGACCTCGGCGCTGACCGGCGTGCAAGCCTCAGCGGCCGGAGGAAGTTCCGGCGGCGGCGCCCGCGTAATCGCCTGGTCCGCCGCAGGTGTCGCCGGCTCCGCTGCAGCCGGGTTCGGAACCTCAAGCGGCTGCGAAGACTGGCCGGCGATCTGCGGGCCCGCCCGCTGCCGCTGGTCTTGCAGTCTCGAGAGCTGAAGCATGGCTATGGCCGCCGTGCGGTCCTTCGGGTCCGCCGTCAGCACGCGGTCGTACGTCTCCAGGGCCTTCGCGTAATCGCCCCGCTGCGCGTAGACGAAGGCCATGTTGGTGTAGGCCTGTTCTTCCGTGCCGAATCGCCGAAAGAGGTCCAAACTCTCCTTGTCGCGCCCCTGCTCGCCGAGGACCAGGGCCAGGTTGTTGCCATACGTCGCCTCATTCGGTTCCAGCTCCAACGCCCGCCGCAGGTAGCGCTCGGCCTCCTGGCTGCGGCTGCACAGGTAGCAGAAATACCCCATGTCGCCTAAAAGATCCGCCCGGTCGGGGGCCAGGGCCAGGGCACGCGTGAAACAGGGCTCGGCCTCCTTGAACTGCCCTTGCTTGGCGTACAACAACGCCAGGCCATGATAGCCGGCCGGGTCCTTGGGATGGCGTTGGATCACCTCCTCGTACAGGCGTTTGGCCTCGGCGGTCTGGCCGTGGCTGCCGCAGAGTCGCGCCATGGTCAAAGGATTCTTCAGATCGGCCGCACCGCCGGACTTCTCCGCCGCAGACGCCCCGGCATCGCGCGGAGGATCGGCCGAGCCGCTTGGGCTGGGGTCTTCGGACTTCGCCAGGAACCAGCGGTTCTGGGAACAGCCCGCCGCCAGAAGCAGTGCCGCCAGGGCCCACGCCACGCACGCACGGAAGCGGAAATCCATCATCGCGTTTCCTGCCGCTGACCTGAAAGGGTGTTTGCAAAGGCTCAAAATCCGATTCAAAGCGGTCAGCTATCAGCTTTCAGCGGTCAGCCAAGATCAAAGGGGCTGGCTTGGTATTGGTCACAACCTGCTGTAAGAAAATGCGTGCGATCGAAAAAGCTGATCGCTGATCGCTGATCGCTGTCAAAAACCGTAACCGCCGCCATAGCCGCCGTAACCGCCGTAGCCGCCATAGCCGCCGTAGCCGCCATAGCCGCCGCCGCCGTAGCCACCGCCGTAGCCGCCGCCGTAGCCGCCACCGTAGCCGGCACCGAAGGAAAACCCGCCGTAGCCGGCATTGGGCGCTGTGCGGGGTTCATTCGTCGGCGATTCTCCGTAACGATACTTCGGGGCCAGCGAGGGCGCCACGATCACCCGCGCCTCGGCATCGCAGATTCCCAGCGCCGTCAGCGAACCGACCACGATCTCGCGCCGCCGCAGGTCCAGCGCGGGATTGGGGTGGACGCGGTAGTGGTACGTGGTGTCCGCTCGGGCGGAGCTCATGCTCCGCTCCACCAACACCTGGGCGTCCTGGCCGGAAGCCAGCCGCGCCGCGATCTGGCGGACGTGGTCTTCGCCCGCCGTGTTGAGGATCTCCGAGTCCACGCCGAACTCGTTCTCGTAGACCACGAACTTGGACCGCTCCGCATTGGCCTCCTGGTGGGCCCAAACGCAATCGCTCATGGCCCCCAAGGGCTGCACTATCGGCTGCCGGCCGCCCTGGAGGCCGTCTTGCTGGCAACCCGCCATGCCCAGCGCCGCGGCCGCGATCGCGCAACTGCGGAGCAGATTCATCGGTGACAGCATGGCGAAAGCTCGATTCAGTTTCCTCATTGGGAGAATCCGTGGGGGCCCTCGAGGTAGCGGTCCTCCGATCGCTGGTAGCGGGCCTCCTGCCTGGCGTCGATCCGCGCCTCGCGGAGGTGTTGCAGGTCGATAGGCGCGGTGGTGCTGCGGTGCTCACAGCCCAGTCGCCCTTCGTAGTCGCCGACGATGAGCTCGGCCCAATTTCCCGGCTCGGTCACCTCCATCCCCGGCAAGACCAAGGGCGCCTCCTCGGGCTCCAGCGGGTGGACCAACTCCGGACTGACCAGCACCAGCAGCTCCGTCTCGTCGCGGGTGACGCTACGGTTGCTGAAGAAAAAGTCGAGGTAGGGGATCTCGTCCAGCCAGGGCACGCCCGACTTGGACCCCGTCTGCTGGTCCTGGATCAAGCCGGCGATGGCCAGCCACTGGCCTTCGTGGAGCTCCACCGTGGTGACCACCGCGCGGGTATTCAGGCCCGGGATGCCGTTGACGGTGTTGGCCGTATTGAGGGAGCTGAAGGTCGGCGCCACTTGCAGCCGGATGCGGTCTTTGTCGAGGACCGTGGGGGTGAATTGCAACTGCGCCGAATCCCTGGAAATTGGTGCTCACCGCGCCGATCCCGTTCACCCCCACCGCGGTCGGCACGGCGAACTCGCCGCCGGCGATGAAGGAGGCGGGGCTCCCGCTGAGGGTCACCAGGTTCGGTTCGGCGAGGATCTTGCCGTAAGAGTTGGTGGCGATGGCGTCGATGGTCAACATCACGTCCTTGGTGCTCAGCACGGCGTTGAACGCCCCGCCCAGGCCGAAGTTCGAGTTCAGGGAGAAATCGCCGAAATTGAGCTTCATCTGCGAGCCGATGCTGCGCAGCGCCGAGCGGCTCAACTCGGCGACGCGGACCTTGAGCATCACCTGTCTCTCGCCGGGGATGTCGAGCATATTGATGAGCGTGGTGGGAGGCCGCGCCCGCCTGCCGGGGAAGAGCGTCACGGCCGTCCCTTCCTCGATCGGCGGCCCGCCTCCTTCCGCATTGACGCCTCCTTCCGGATTGACGCCTCCTGCGGCCAGGACGCCTCCTGCGGCCGGCGTGGCTGCCGCGGCTCCCTGCGGATTGGCGGCTCCCGCCGCTTTGAGTTCCCCGCGTTCGCCGCGGAGGATGGCCATGATCTCGCCCGCCTCGCGGGAGTCGTGGGCCTCGCCGCGGACGATGAGCTTGTCGGCAACCGGGATCAACTGCACGGCGCTGTTGGGGAACAACTCGTTGATCCTCCGCTCCAACTCGCCGTATTCGATCTTTTGCTGCTCCTCGCTGCCCAGGTTGGGATAGACCCGGACCAGGTACCGCAGCATCTCCCCTTCGCCTTGCCCGCCGGCCCCGGCAAACCAGAACGTGAGGTTGGTCTGGCCGATGCGGGTGCCGATCAACTCGAACTCGGTGGGGCTGAACTGCGTGACCTCGAGCACCTCGGGATTGGTGATCGAGACCCGCGAGACGGGCTTCTTAGCCCTGAGGATCTTCGAGCGGCGTGGGTCGAGGTCCAAGGTCAGGTCGGTGCCGATCAATTCCCCGATCAGTTCCTGGGCCTTGTGCTGGGCCTCCGCCGATGGCTTGGCAGCCGGTCCCCACACCTGCGGAGGAGGGGCGCCAACTACCTGAGCCACGACGGGCCGTGCTGCCCCGGCGAGGCAGAAGCCGAAGGCGGTCAATAAGAAGCCCAGACCGACGAGTCGGCGCCTTGCTCTTGAGCAAGTGCCAGCCGAGCACCTTCTGAGGTTCGTCGTTCGGTCCATCGGGGGCGCCTTCAACCTCGCCACCTTTCCACCCAGGATCAGCCGGTTCAATTACCGGCGTTTTGGTAGTCTCGGGCAAATGCGCAGGATTGTCCGATAGCGACCTTTACGGGGCCAGTACAGACCGTCCCGCTGGGTCGGTACATTCCCTGGTTGACTTTATCGGATATAACGGATGCGAAAATTAGGGTGAAAGTGCGGGTTCTACAGGATGTACGGGTGAAAACCGTCATATGCCCCCCCAAGGGACAAAATATCCATCCCGAAGAGGTCGGGGTGAGGGGAATGCACGATGGACGTGCCGGTCTCGGTGCGCCCTTATCCTAACCCTCTTTCGGAGTGAGAGGGGCATCGGCGGCATCTTTGCCCACGCCGAGGGTCTTGTCGCGTTTCGGATCGAGGAATGCCTTGTCCGGCGAGCTGGTCTTGGCCCCGACCTGCTTGATCATCGAGTCGGGAACCTTGGCCAGCGGCGTGTAGCGCGGGTGGTGGGACTCTTTGTAGGGATCGTTGCGAGCGGCGTTGTAGCAGCAGATCAGCGACCAGCGTGGATGGCGGCTGTTGTTGGCATCGGAGGCGTGCAGCAGGTTGCAGTGGAAGAAGACCGCTGTGCCGGGTTCGACTTCGCAGTAGACGCGGTTGAACCGTGCGAGCGCCGCCTGGACCCGCTCGGGGTCGGCGCCGGTCTGCTGCCCGAAGCGGCCGTGCTCGACGCGGCCCATGTGGTGCGAGCCCGGCAGCACTTGGAGGCAGCCGTTGGCTCGGGTGGCGGCGTCCAGAGCGATCAGGCAGCTTGCCATGTAGGGGAAAAGGCAGCCGTTTTGGTACCAATAGCCGTAATCCTGGTGCCATTCCCAAGCCCCACCTATGCGGGGCTCCTTGAGCATCAGCTTGGAGTGGTAGTGATAGACCTCGCCGCCCAGGAGTTGCTCCATGGCGTCGACGATCCGCCGCGAGCGGGAGACGATGCCGAACAGATCGTCGCCGGGATCATTCCAGAGCGAGAAGCCGGCTCTCACGGCCCGTGGCGTCCCTGGTGCCATAGGCATGGTCGAGGAGGGCCTTGTCGGCCTTGGCCGTAGTGATCAGCAGATCCGTCTCCTCGGCATCCAACAGGCCGGGGATGATCGAGAACCCCTCACAGTGGTACTGTCCGACCTGGGCGTCGGTCAAGGGACGGGTATTGTCCGGCGGTAGTTCGGCGTGCATGGTCGGTTCCTCGCGTGCAGTTCTGTAGGAGCGAGGAATGGTACGCGGAGCCGGGCGGGTAGTGTAGGTTCATTGTGGCGCAGGCGTCCCGCCTGCCCCAAGAGTGCAGGCGGGACGCCTGCACCACAAGCAACGAGCGACCAACTGGGGGAAATAAAAAAGCCGTACCTGGCGGGACGTAAGGGCCAGTACGGCTAGCTAGCAACATGCTATCTGAGAAAGCATAGCACGCAAAATGGCAACGGCGCGCTTGGCAAGGAGAAAATTCTTCGCTTTGCCGACATGGGGGCCGATACGACCGGCACCAAGCATGCTTTCAGAACCGAGATCTCGGCAGGCCGGTTGACTCGCCCCGGGGGGGCTGCGAACAATTCATGGACGATCCCTGACTCAGATGGAGGACTAGGCGATGCTCGTGATTCCTGGAAGTCGCGGGAAGGACACGTGCGACGGGATAACCCGGCGGGAGTTGCTCCGCATCGGCGGCTCGACCCTGCTTGGGCTCAGCCTGGCCGACCTGCTGGCCCAAGAGGGCAACCAGTGCTCGGCTGCCGAAGCCTCCACGGGTGGGGGGCAAGGCTGGGGTAAGGCCAAGAGCGTCATTCTCATTTTTCTCCAGGGAGGGCCAAGCCACCTCGACCTTTGGGACCCTAAGCCCAACTGCCCGGAGAACGTCCGCAGCCCCTTTCAGATGATCCCGACCAAGGTCCCAGGGATGGAGGTCACCGAGCTCTTGCCGCGGCTGGCCCAGGTGACCGACAAACTGACGTTGATCCGCTCGATGAGTTACTCGCCGGTGGGGCTGTTCAACCATACCGCGGCCATCTACCAGATGCTCACCGGCTATACGGCGGACAAAGTCAGCCCGTCGGGACAGCTCGAGCCGCCGACGCCCAAGGATTTCCCCAATTTCGGCAGCAACATCGTGCGGCTGAAGCCGCCGCAAACGCCCATGCTTCCCTTTGTCGAGATGCCCCGGCCGTTGCAGGAGAGCGGGGTCGTGGGCAAGGCGGGCATGGCCGGGTTCCTCGGCCGGGCCTACGATCCCTACTTCCTCTATCCGCCTGGCGACGACATGGACAACGCCAAGATGGACCGCGTCAAGGTCGACGACCTGATGCTCCGGCCCGAGGTCGCCTCGTTCCGCCTGGAGCGCCGCGCGAAACTCCGCGAGGTGATCGACGCCGGCATGCCGGAGTTGGACAAGGCGATCGCCAAGTACGATCTGAACCAGTATTATGGCCAGGCCTTGGGACTGATCCTCTCGCAGCGGGCCAGGATCGCGCTGGACCTGTCCAAAGAGTCCGGCGGCCTGCGGGACAAGTACGGCCGCACGACGTTCGGCCAGAGCCTGCTCTTGGCCCGGCGGCTGGTGGAGGCGGGGACCCGCGTGGTGGAAGTCAACTGGCCCAAGGTGGCCAACTCGGACAACCACTCCTGGGACATGCACAGCGGGTTGCCGGACCGCATCAAGCGGCAGGCCGCCCCGATGCTCGACCCGGCCTTGGCCACGCTCATCGAGGACCTTGACCAACGGGGTCTATTGGCCGAGACGCTGGTGGTGGCCGTGGGCGAGTTCGGCCGCGCTCCGCAGCGCGGTCTGAGCACTTCCGGCAACGGCAACGGCGCCGACGGCCGCGACCACTGGCCCTACTGTTTCACGGCCGTGATTGCCGGGGCCGGCATCCGCCGGGGCTACGTCTACGGCAAGTCCGACGCCACCGCCTCGGCCCCGGTGGAGAACCCGGTCCATCCTACCGATCTCTTGGCGACGATCTACCACGCGGTCGGCCTCGACCCGCACACGCTCGTCTACAACCTTCTCAAGCAGCCGCGCGAGATGGTCAAAGGCGAGCCGATCACGGCGCTGTTCGGCTGACGTGGCCAAGTCGGGGGGTAACCGTTCACAGCCTGGAATGTAGCAGGCACACGCCGTGTGCCGTCCGCCCCGTACAGGCGGAATCCGCGGACGGCACACGGCGTGTGCCTGCTACATTGAGCGCCTCCCATGAACGGTTACAGTCGGGGGAGACCTGGGCCGGCATTCCCGAAATGCGACAGAGCGGCAGCCATCTCTTGGCGCAGGCGTTCCCTTTTTTTTCTTTTCCCCGCCGGCCCTCGGGCTTCCCGCCGCCGCCGCTGGTCGGCGCATCTTTTTGGCGGACAAGCGGTAAGGTCAAGACGCCCGTTTTGCGAGTATGACAGTAGACGCCGCGTTCCGCGCCGGCTTGTCGGCGAGATGGCGCCTTCGGTTCGACGCAAATTGCGGCCATCTCTACCCTCGAGCAGCGTTAATTGGCGCCCTGTCCACCTTGGAGCGACGCCAATTGGCGTCCTGTCCACCCTCCCGCGGCGCGAATTGAAGCGATGGCGTTCAAGAAGCCGCGTTTTCCGGGTCGCCGGTGCGTCTGGAGCGACGTTTTCTGGCGAACTTGGCGCAGGCTCCGCTCCGTCGATGCGTTTCCCGCGACGTTTCCCCACGAAGCGGGCGCTTCCAGCGTTCCAGCGGCAAGGTGCTCTCGGCCACTGGCCCGCATTCTGCACGACCCGCGCTGCAAAAGGCGCAGATCGCGCCCTCGAAACCCGAAGCGTAAGCGAGGGCAAGAGACGAGGGACGAGGGGGCAAAACGAGGGCGCGCCATCGAAACCCGAAGCGTAAGCGAGGGACGATGGACGAGGGGCGAGCGGCGAAACGAGAGCGCGCAATCGAGACCCGCGACGTAAGCTACCGTAAGTCCCTTAGCCGTCCTCGCTTACGCTTCGGGTTACGATTACGATGCACCCGTGAACCGTCGAGGCTAGACCATGTCTCCTAAGCCGACATCGACACAAGTTCTCGGCGGTTTGGATTCCGAGACGGCGGTCTCGGACTCTCCTGGCGGGGTAGCGGGCGGCGACGCGAGCTCATCGGCTGGACATCGGAATAGGAACATTTTCTGCCCCGGCCCCCCGGCGCAGCTTCGCTGCTTCGGTCAATGTGACCGACGAGCGTAAGCGGCGTTGCTTTGGGCACGTCGGTGGGGGCGACCGACGCAGGCAAGCTGGGTTGACGGCATTTCGAGAAATTGGGTGTTTGTCGGGACGGCTGGACCACGCTTTTCTACCCCCTCCCCGGCCATGACCGCCGCAATCGCTTCAACGACCGCTTCGCGGGATGCCGGCTTGGAAAGGTGGGCAGCAAAGGCCACCGGCCCTTCGGTCCCGGCTGCCGCGATCAGGCCAGTCGCTTCGATCCCATAGCCCAAAAGCAGGATTCCCAGTTGACCGCACTCTAAGGACAATAAACTTCCGGCCGTGTGCTGAAGTCGGACAAACTCGAACCAATTGGATGACGTAATGGGGCTTGCCAAACAGAAATATATCGAGGACATGGATCGGATCGAGGCGAATCGAGAGGTGGCTGAAGAAGTCTTGGTCAGGGCAGGACTTTTGCAGCGATGTACTTCCTGCGGGGAAGCTTTCGATGAACTAGGGATTGTTCACGCGGAGTCACACCTTACGCAGGCATATCGGATCGCCAGCGCGATGTTTCGGGATGGCGATGCGCTGGTTGAGGACTACGACCGTAGAGCCGTGCTTGATACTATCAAAGCAATTGCTGCGGACTGTGCCGGAGATTGCCGGTGCATGCGGCGCGGTGACGATTGACGCAGGAAAAGGTCGCTCGAAACATTGCTATCCCGTCACTCCGCGTCGGCCCTGGCGTTCGCGCCGGTTGGCCGCAAGGCCCGAACCTTGGCCCAACGCCCCAAGGCCTCTCGCCAGCGTCGGGGCCGTGCGGCGTACCGCCGCCCTTACCCAACCCGGCCACCATCGGCCCGGCAGCCCGCCCTGGCGGCGACGCTTGCGCCGTGCGGGGCTTGGGGGCGAGGGTTGGGGTTGGACTCCAGAAGCATGGTGCCCGTGGCAAAGGCGGCGCTCGACTGCGAGCTTTGGACAGTCGAACAAGGGATCTATTGGCCGCGCTGGATGGCCTGTCGCCTTAGCTTAGGGCACTATTCCAGCCCGGTGAGATATACCCAGTCCAGCCGTTGCTCCGTGAACATCGCGTCAATTTGTTTTTCGGAGTTTCCACTGATGACGGGGTCGTTTGCGGGATTGAGCCACAGGCCGTGCGTCACCAATAATTCAAAAGTGATCAAACCGCTGGCGGACCTCGGCTGAAAACCTTGGCCGGTAGCATAGCGGTCCGGTGTGTGCCCGGCCGGCCATCTGGTCGAAAGCGTGCTTCATCGCTTCGGCCACGCGGCGGAGCCAGTTCGTCAGGGCTTTGTCGTAAAAAAACTTGCGCGAAAGCTTGTGGCCTTCGGAGTCGGGCAATGCGGGGTTCCACTTGCCTTGGATCGCATGTTTGTGAACGCAATCAAGCAGAAACTGAAGATTCTCGACCTCGCACTCCCGAAAATTCTGGGCATCGTCCGACGGGACTTCCACCGGCGTCAGGTTGCAGAACGTCTTGACGAACAACTCAAGGCTGTCCCAGATCATAGGCTTTTGCTTTTGGCCTTTCCGATCCTGAGCCACATAGAAGTCCACGAAATCGTTGGCGTCCCTCAAGCCGTCAATAGTCCAACCAAGGAGGTAAGCGCGGCGTCTCGCGGGCGTCTCGTGCCGCAGGATAACCATTTCCGTGTAGGGGGCTTGGGGGTTACCGAGGGCCTCTCGAAACTGTCGAATCTGTTCGGCGAAAATCTCCGCAAGCTTGTTGTCGATGTGCGACTTCTTGTACCTTTGCTGCAGAAAATCCGTGTGGGCCGCGAAAACCGTCTTGCGCAATTGTTCCACGTCCTCGTTGACGAAGACGATACACGGGATGCGATCTCGCCTGTTCCCCTTGATTTGCGCGACCGCCTTGTGCTGTCCATCAAAAATCTTGACCTTCCTCTCCCCAAGATCAAGCCGGCCCAAGGAAGGCAGGAGTTGAACATGGCTACGCAAATGAATGATCATTGCGTAAATCTTCTCCTCAAGGGGGCGGGGTTGAATCTTGTCGTCGTTTTCGATGTAGCGAGTCTCGATCTCGTCGAAAAAATAAAGGTGGTCCTTGTTGTCCAGTCGCTGATTGTAGAGCGGCAGGACGCGCCCGTTGAAACGGATGCTGCAGGCGCACTTCGTCAATCGTAACTTCCGAGGATGCAGCAGCAGGGCAGATGTCCCTCAAACCGCTGACATTTTGCATCTCGCCGCGGATTCGGAGTTCCTCCTTGTACTCAAAGGGGCTCTTGCGTCCCTTCTGTTTATGGCAGTTGCGCTTGTTAGGCTCCCTGGAGGCGTGAACGGGAGCGAAATTACTCAGATCCTGCGAGTAGCCGTCGGCGAAGGCGTAGATATGGTCATACTGGATTTCGGTCGGCTCATAGTCATTCAGAGTCTCGCCACAAATATAGCAGTTTTCGAATCTCGCCCTAACCTGCACCTTTTCAGCATCACTAAGCTCGCGGCGATCGGCTGCCATCGTTGCCTCCCTACAAGGGTGTCCCATGAGTAGCCGTTCAACCCCTGGCGCACGCCGAAGAATGAAGTCGAACGGCAAGGGTGCGATTCTACCTTGCCCGTGCGAAAAAATAAAGCCCCCAAGACTTTCGGAAATTCTCAGTGACGCTGCCCGGAAAACAAACGCTCGGATGGGGTCTGAAAGGCATTTTCGCACCGTCCAGAACCCGCTGCACCGATATTGCCGGGGCCCGTTTCGGCAGACCGCTTGGGCCTGCTTTGCAAGGCGATTTAGAGCCGTGGTAGGCCGTTACCGGGTGCCGGCGGGCTTCGGCCACAGTGCCGGGCAACGTCGAATAGATGTTCGCCAGGTAGCGACGACGGCCGAAGAACGCCCGAACTTCGCCGTTATTCTGCCCCTGCTGGTCGACTTCATCCGAAGCATTTCGCGACTGTTTGCCTGCGGAGGTGGCGCACACCGACGCACGTTGGCGGTTTGCGTATACCTGCGTCGGTAGCGCCACACCGACGCAGTTTGGAAGATGTGGGGTAAACCCGCTCGGTACGCCCATGAGTAAGGCTTCTGCCCCCACACGGATGGCAGCCGCCGGCAATCGTCGCCGTGTCGGAAATGGAGCGATGATCGACACAGGCCGTGGGATGCCTGTGCCATCTCTGGCCGAGGCCTGGGCGGGGGATTCGGCTGGTGATCGCTTTCGATTGGTGGGCCGGCATCGCTCACGCGAGCTTGTCCCACCCTACGATTAGACTTGATGCGTGTCGTGGAGCAGCACATGGCCGAAGCAGGGCATGCACCCGAGCGGCGTTCGGCAACAGGATACTTGAAAAACCCCGCCGTTGCCTGTTGCCTGCCGGCCACCGGCCAGGGTAAAATGGGTGGCGCAGGAGATAGAAAGCCAGAAGGCACCCTGCTGCGCGGTTTAGTTCGGCTTGCTTCTATCCCGCCCGCTCCCGAATTAGCGTCGAGGGCAAGTGCATGGTCTTTGGCGGGAGCGGGCGGGATAGAAGCCTTTCGCTGCATAGAATACTGGGATGGACACCGTCTACATCGAAACTTCTATCGTCAGCCATGCCACCGGGTGGCCGAGCCCAGATCCCGCTACCGCGGTTCTCCAAGATCAAGCCAAACGCTGGATGACTGAACAACGCCCACTCTACGATGTCGTCACGTCGCAATTGGTGATCGACGATGCCGGCATGGGTGATTCGGATGCTGCCGCTCGCCGATCGAGAATGTTCGACGGAATTCCGGTATTGGCAGTGAATCCCGATGCCGACACGCTTGCCGATGAGATTATCCGCCGTTCAATGATGCCAAGATCCGCGCGAATCGATGCACTCCACGTAGCCACCGCTGCCTTGGCCAGCGTACAATACTTGTTGACGCAAAACTGTAAACACATCGCCAATGCCCACGAGCTTCCCCGCATTTACCGATTGCTCCATGAGCTTGGCCTGTCTGGCATGCTGATTTGCACGCCAATCGAATTCCTTGGGGGGTAATGACGATGACACGTAACGCCATCCTTGATGAACTTCACGCCGTCCGCCGACAACTGCTTGCCCAATATAACGGTGACACAGCCGCATATTTGCGTGACGCGCAGGCGAGATTGGAAGCATCTGGCCGGCCGATTGCCCAACGCAAGCAGCGAACAATCCGATGCACCGGAGCGGCGAAGTCAGGCGAATTCGTGGTGGACAGTCAATCGTCGCCGCCCGGTGACCAGTGACGTTCCGCCCGCGCAACGCGCGTCGGTGCGACACGCCGACGCAGGTTGAAAAAGTTGGGTAAACCCGCTCGGTGCGTCCATGAGCACGGCTCGCACCCCGCAAACAGGTTGCATTTGCCGGCCATCGTCGCCGTGTCGGAAATGGACGATAATTGACACAGGCGGTGGGATGCCCGTGCCATGTTCTGGCCGAGACCCAGGCGCGGGATTCGGCTGCTGATCGCTTTCGATTGGTGGGCCGGCATCGCGCAGGCGAACTTGTCGCGCCCAACTGTCAGCCGCCTCGTCGACCCCATACGCACAAACTTAAGGGATCTTTGAGTTATCCGTCAAAAAGAAGAGCCGAACGGCGGAACACTAATCCTCGCTAATCTTCGCTAATTCACCAATATTAGCGTCGATCAGTGTCGATTAGCGTTCCCGTGATGGGCTTCTTTCCACGTCCGCGTTCATGAATGGACCCTGGGGCGCCCACTACCCCGGGGAAACCAGCGATTTCACCCACGCGGCATCGGCCGTGTCCAGGGCCGGCTCCGGGGGCGTCTCTTCCGCGTAGCGGATGCTGCCCGGGCGGATGCTCAGGTCATAGGCGGCGCGAAAGGCGGCGGCCAGGTCCAACGGCAGGTCCGGCCGCGGCGGACCCAAGGGCAGGCCGATGACCGGCAACGGGTCCGGCAGGCGCAAGGGATAGCCTTCCTCGTTGCGTCCCAGACCGGTCTTGCGGGCAACGAAGATGAAATAGGGCGTCGGCGCCAGTTCGGGAAAAAGCCGCCGGGAGGGATTGTCGCCGCCGCGGAGCAAGTCGATCTCCATGAAATGGGTCCATACCGGGAAACGGGGAGGGCATTGCCAGGCTCCTTGGATCTCCGTCGACTCTTCTATGTTGATCGTATGCGGCGCCCCTTACCGCGCCAAGAGCCGTTCCAGCGTAACTTGTGTTGCTGCCCGGGCGGCGAGCCCTACGAGCTGAAACGCTCGAAAACGGCAGTCTACAGTCTTGACCGCGCGGCCGCCAACGGCTCTAATCCTACGGTGGGGTGCCGTGGACGACCTGGAAGACCGAAAACGCTTGGTCGCGGAAAGACGGGAGGCTCCTTTGGCGAAGAAAGCCATACCTGAGAACGGCCACGATCGGCTCGAGGAAGCGATCGCGATACTGATCCAAAACCAAGCGACGTTTCTCAGGGACTTGGCGGACATCGAACGCACGACCTCCGCGCGATTCAGCCGCATCGAAACCGACATGACGGCGATACTGCGAGTTCTTTCCGAGCATAGTCGCTTGCTGGAACGTCTGCCCGAGGCCGTTCGCGACAAGATCGGTTTCCAAGGGCAACCATGAGCCGGAAAACGGCCTATTGGTAGGCCCCGCTTGCCGAGCGGGACGCCGTGTGCGAGCAAGGTCTCTTCGTCGCTTATGTCCCTTCCGGCAGAAGGGACCTACTGGCAGAAGGGACCTACTGGTGTGGCGCCCAGTCGAGCGAACGGCGGACAGCCTCTTGCCAGCGGGCCAACATCGCCTGACGACGCTCGCGAGAAATCTGCGGATCGAACTGGCGATCCAGTGCCCACCGCCGGGCGATCTCGTCGGGGCCGCTCCAATAGCCGATGGCCAGCCCGGCCAGGAAGGCAGCGCCCAGGGCCGTGGTTTCGGCGATCACGGGCCGCCGCACGCTCACGCCCAGCAGGTCGGCCTGGAACTGCATCAGCGCATCGTTCGTCGAGGCGCCGCCGTCGACTTTCAGGCCGTCCAGCGGCAGGCCCGCGTCGCGCTGCATGGCGTCGACCAGGTCCCACGTCTGGTAGGCCATCGACTCCACGGCCGCGCGGGCGACGTGGGCCGCCGTGGTGCCGCGGGTAATACCCAGGATCGTGCCGCGGGCGTGGGAGTCCCAATAAGGAGCGCCTAGTCCCACGAAGGCGGGCACGAAGTAGACGCCGCCCGCGTCCGGCACGCTGGCGGCCAAGGTCTCGACCTCGGCCGAACGGTGGATGATCCCCAGGCCGTCGCGAAGCCACTGGACAACCGCTCCGGCGATGAAGACCGAGCCCTCCAGGCAGTAGGTCACCTTGCCGTCCAGGCCCCAGCCGATGGTCGTCAGCAGGTTGTTCCGCGACCGCACCGGCTGTGGGCCGGTGTTCAACAGCAGGAAGCAACCGGTGCCGTAGGTATTCTTGGCGGTTGCGGGCTGGAAGCACGCCTGCCCGAAGGTGGCGGCCTGTTGGTCGCCCGCGTCGCCGGCGATGGGGATCGGTGCGCCGAACCAGTCGCCGGCCGTGAGGGCGACAACTTCGCTCGAGGGCCGCACCTCGGGGAGCATCGCCCGGGGAACGCGGAGGATTCGCAGCAGCTCGTCGTCCCAGTCGAGCGTCACGAGGTTGAACAACAGCGTGCGGCTGGCGTTGCTATAGTCCGTGACATGCCTTCGTCCGGCGCTGAGCCGCCAGATGAGCCAGGTGTCGACGGTGCCGAAGAGCACCTCGCCCCGCTCGGCGCGGGAGCGAAGCCCGTCATGCGCGTCGAGCAGATGCGTGATCTTGGTGCCGGAGAAATAGGCGTCCAGCCGCAGGCCGGTCTTGGCCCGGAAGGTCTCTTCCAGGCCCTCGGCCCGGAGCCGATCGCAGACAGCCGTCGAGACGCGGCTCTGCCAGACAACGGCGTTGGCCACGGGGCGGCCGGTCGCGCGGTCCCAGAGGATCGTGGTTTCCCGCTGGTTGGCGATGCCGATTGCGGCGATCGCGGCGGCTGGCAGCGACCCGCGGGCCAAGGCAGCCCTCGCCACCGCGAGCTGCGTCGACCAGATTGCCTCGGGATCGTGCTCCACCAGTCCCGGCGCCGGCAGGATCTGCGGGAGTTCCTCTTGTGCCGAGGCAACCGTTCGGCCATCGCGGTCGAAGACCATCGCCCGGCTCGAAGTCGTTCCCTGGTCCAGGGCCAGGATGTATTGTTTCAACGCGCCGCCTCCGCAAGCAACCGCAAGGGCCTGTAAAACAATAAGTTGGGCAAATATGAAAGAGCAACGAAGCGAAGCGCCGTTGCTCTTTCATCGGTCGGCGTTCGAGAAATGCCAAGAAACATCCGAGAATTCCGTGCGAGTTGCGTGCGGTCCCAATTGAACCCAAGGGGCGCTGCGCTTCCTTGGGTTCAATAAGTTTGCCCAACTTATTGTTTTACAGGCCCTAAATACGAGGCCCGCCCGAGAACACTCTAGCCCTCCCCGCCGGCAGCGGCAAGTTCTTGTGGTGCAGGCGTCCCGCCTGCCCGGAAAACGCAGGCCAGACGCCTGCGCCACAAAATAACGAATCGACCAAACTTAGGGTGACGCGGCCGCGAAGCTCCTCAATTCGCCGGCTACCAGTTCTTTTGGCGGCGGCCAAATGTCATGGGAAAGCTCCTCCGGGGGGGTAGGCGGTTTGCAATCTGCTTGCAATCCTGATAGACTCTGAAACAGGAGGGGGGCGTAGTTCCGCATCTCGGCGGCCCCGGTCGGGCGGTCTCGGACTGGTCATGGCATCGACGTTAGAATCCTGTCTCGATTTATTGCAAAAGAGCCATCTGCTCACGCCCGAGCAGCTCGCCCAGGCTCGCCAGTCCGCCAATGAGTGCGACGATCCCAAAGCGCTCCTCCGCAGCCTGGTGCAGCAGGATCTCCTGACCCGCTGGCAGGCGGAAAAGTTGCTGGCCGGGGCCAGCGTGTTTACCGTCGGCAAGTACAAGCTGCTGGATCTCTTGGGCCGCGGCGGCGGGGGAAGCGTCTACGTTGCCCAACACACGACGATGAATCGCCGCGTGGCTTTGAAGATCATCCCCAAGCAGCTTGGCCGCGACTCGGCCATTTTGGAGCGATTCCTCGTCGAGGCCCGGACGATCGCCGCGCTGGACCACCCCAACATCGTCCATGCTTATGACCTGGACCAGGAAGGCGACCGCCACTATTTGGTCCTGGAGCTGGTCGAGGGCCGGGACCTTCGGCGGGTGGTCGAGGCCGACGGCCCACTGGACTACAGCCGCGCGGCCGATTACATCCGCCAGGCGGCCGAAGGACTGGAGCACGCCCACAGCCGCAAGCTGATACACTGCGATATCAAGCCCTCCAATCTGCTCATCAATCCGCAGGGCGTGGTCAAGATCCTCGACCTGGGCATGGCCCGGCTGGCCGGCGCCAACGCCGAGCAGGGCGAGACGCCCGGCCAGGAGGAGCGGATGCTGGGAACGGTCGACTACGTGGCCCCCGAGCAGGCCATGCGAAGCCCGGACCTGGACCATCGGGTCGACATCTATGCCCTCGGCGCGACGCTTTACTTTCTGCTCACCGGTCATGCGCCCTTCCCCGGCGGAAGCCTGGCCGAGAAGATCCTCAAACATCAAACGGCCGAGCCGCGGAGCATCCTGGAAGAGAGGCCGGGCGCCCCTCGCGACCTGGTCAAGATCTGCCAGAAGATGATGGCCAAGAATCCGGCCGACCGCTACCAGACGGCGGCGGAAGTGGCTGCCGTGCTGGCCGCATGGCGTCCGCCCAAGAAGGTCCTCAAGGCGGTGGCCCTGGACGAGGAGGAACCGAACCAGGACGGCGCGTTCGACCTGGCCGCGCTGACCGCCAGCCAGCGTACCGGCGCGGTCAAGCCGGATTCCGGCAAGGCGCTTTTGGGCAAGTCCTCCAGTGCCGGGAAAAGGGTCCGGCGAAGTCCGAGGCTTCCAAACCCGGCGCGGAGGCCCCGCCGGTGGTTTGGTATCGCCGGCCGGTGGTGCTCTGGACCGGCGGCGCCGTGCTGGCGATCTTGGGGATCGCGTTGGGCGCCGTGCTGATGAACCTCAATTCGGAGCCTCCCGCGGAACAGAAACCGCCGGAGAAACCCCAAGCGGCCGCAGCAGCCGCTGCCGCTGCGCCCAAATCCAACAAGCCGGTCGCCAAGGGCAATGACGACAATCTGGTGATTCCGGAATTGATCCCTTTGAATGGGGGCAACAAGCCCAAACCGCCCGTCAAACCGCCGTCGAAACCTTCGGGCAACGGCGGCAAACCGGGCGAGCCGGTCAAGGTGGCCTTGGTTCCGCCCAAAGAGCCGACGCCCAAGCCAGCCGAAACGCCGACGCCCAAGCCAGCCGAAACGCCGACGGCGAAGCCAACCGAACCGCCGCCGCCCAAGCCACCCGAACCGCCGCCGCCGAAGCCGGAGATCAAGTCGCCGCTGGGCGAGCTGCCCAAGGTGGTCGACTTGCCGGCCGCTGAGAATACGGGCCCCTTTGCCGTGGGCAAGATCTCCGCGCCGTCCGGCGCCGCATGGCAGTTGGCCCTGGTCGGCGGCGACGCGGCCTTCAAGAACTCCCCGCGCTTGACCCGCAAGCTCGTGCTCCAGGAAAAGGACCCCGCGCCGGACAAGCCGAGCTGGCAGGTGGTGCTGAGCGAGACCAGTGCGGCGGACGAAAGCAAGAACAAGCAACAACCCGCGGCGACGTTCTTCCGCGACGGCGACACGCTGACGTTCCAATGGCTGCCGGACGCCGAGCCGCTGGCGACCGGCGCCCTCCGCTACTGTGCCTTGGCGGTAAAGGTCGGGGATGACAAGAAGACGGTTGGGCTGATAAAGCCCAAGACGGTGAAGCCGCTGGTGATCGATCTGCAGAAATCGCTTGCGCACAGCAGCGTGGAGCTGGACGACGTGCCGCAAAGCAAGGTGCGGCTGGAAGTCCTCAAGTTGGAAGGTTCCGAGGATTTCACCAAGGGCTTCACCGTCGATATGCCCAAACCGCTGCCGCCGAAGTCGCGCGGCAGCCTCGGTCTGACGATGAAGGCGCATCCCAACAAGGTGGATTTTCCGTTGATGCTGGTGGTAAACAGGACGGGGCTTGACGTAAGGCTGAACGTGCCCTCGCAGATCGTGGCGGCGTACAAGAATCCCCCCGCGGATATCGGGCTGGCCAAGAAGGAATGCGCCAAGCAGCGGGACGACGCCCGCGGCAAGATTCAACCGGCCAAGACGGTCCAAGAGAAGGTTCTCTGGACGACCAAGTCCAACGCCTACGATAGTATGCTGGCCGGCCTGGAGTTCTTCGAGGCCGCGAACAAGGTCAAGGTCCACTTCCGCGTCTATCTCGATGCCGGGGAGAAGCAGCAGGTCGTGCTGGCCACGACGGAGGGGCCGTGAAACCGGGCAAGTCTCCCCCTCTCCCTCCGGGAGATGGTTGGGGTGAGGGGAATTACCATTGACCGTATCATCCCCATGAATCGCCGTTGCCAACGACAAAGACCCGCAAGTCGCCGGATCTGTCGCGGGTTCCCCTCACCCCTACCCTCTCCCGGACGGAGAGGGGGAACGCTCGCAGCGTTCGTAGCCTTTTTCTTGGCGGCTGCCGGCGGCCTGTGCGTCGGCGCGGAGCCGCCCGCGTCGGAAAAGTCCGGGGAACAGAAGCTCTTCCACAACGCCCCGGCCTCGTATTGGGTGAAGCAGCTATCGCCCACGCCGCAGGTGCCCGTCGAGAGCGAGGCGGACATCCGCGATCGTTGGTACGCCGTTCACGCCCTGGGGCAGCTTGGGCCGGACGCGGCCGAGGCGCTAAAGCCGCTGGAAGAGATCCTGGCGGACAAGTACGAATTCGAGTATATCCGCGGCGGGGCGGCCTGGGCCCTGGGCCGCATCGGCCAGCCGGCCCGGCCCGCAGTCCCGCTGCTGATCGACACGCTCACCTCGAAGCAGGTCTCCGTGCGGCGGAACTCGCCCTTGGCGCTGGCCGCGATCGGTGGCGACGAGGCGCAGAAGGCCGTAACCCTCATCGCCAAACTGCTGGACGACGAAGATGCCGGCGTGCAAGCGGCGGCGGCCCTGGCGCTTTGGCAGTTGGACCGCGACCCGCGCGGTTCCCAAGCTTGTCCAGATGCTGGAAAAAGGCAAGGGCGAGGCGCCCTACCAGGCGGCCGTGGCCCTGGGCCAGCTCGGCTCCGACGTGGGACGGATTGCTAATCCGTCCGGCAACCCGGGCGACCACCCTGACGGATTGCCAAGCCGTCCTAAGGAGCTTTTTCAAGATCGGAGCGTGGCGACGGGCAAGAATGCCCATCCTACGGCCGCTGTAGATTGGGCATTCCTGCCTGACGGTGGCTCCGGGGGTTCTGAAACAGGTTCTAAGGGAAAGCCGACGGCTCTTCTACCGCCAATCCTAGGGGCGCTGGTCGGGGCCTTGCATCACGCGGACGAAGACGTTCGCCGCGCGGCCGCCCGGTCGTTGGGCGAAATCGGTCCGCCGGCCCTGCCCGCGATCCAAAAAGTGTTGGGCGGCAAGGACGCACGGACCTCGCGGGAAGCGGCCGAATCCCTGGGTTATCTCGGCTCCGCAGCGATCCCGGCTCTGACCGTGGCGCTGCGCCACGCCGACCCGCAAGTCCGCCGCATCGCCGCCCGGGCCTTGGGCCGGCTGGGGCACGAGGCCAAGAAGGCCCAGTCTGCGCTGGTGGAAGCCGTGAGCGATCCCGATGCGTCCGTCCGCGACACGGCCGCCGAGGCCCTAAAGCGGGTCGGGGAGGGGGAGCAATGAAACCGAGAGTTTACGTTGAGACCATCGGCACGCCCCAAGAGCTCATGGAGCCAGAAGACGATGTCTGACGACCCGATTGTCGATGAAATCCGACGGGTGCGACACGCCCATGCGGCGCAGTTTGATGATGACCTGTCGGCGATTGTGGCGGATATTCGCCGACTCCAGCGCGCGAGCGGCCGGAGCCATATCAACCTCCCGCCTTCGGCACCGGGAGAGCCGCCACCGCGATCTGCACGGAACCCACCTCCGACGCCGACGTGACGCGCAGGCGCGGTCAAGCGAACGGAGCGTGGACAATGGCTGTGGGAGTCGAAACGGGGCCGCAGCTAGTATGGGCACGTCGGGATTCATCGATCCTCGCACAACTCATTGCGTTCCCGTTCGAACCCCCGCTTTAACCTCTATGCCGAGTTAAGGGCATTCTCAGCGGTTCCTGACAGCGTTGTACCACCCGTCGTCGATGGTTAGAATGAGAGTGGGCCTACCTTGAATCCATTTCCGCTGAGACGAAGAAGGGGAAGGTCATGACGCTGGAACAGTTGGAGCAGCGCGTCCACGACTTGGAACGGCAAGTCGCCCAGTTGCGCGACGAGTTGAAGCCTTTGGGACCGCTGGGCAACGTCCAACAGACGTTCGGCATGTTCGCCGCAGACCCAGAGTTCGAGGAGATCGTCCGGCTCGGTCGTGAGTACCGGAACCAGGTCAACTCCGAGGGCGAGTGATGCTGCTCCTCGACACCGACCACTTAGTCGAGTCCGGCGGATTCACGATCCGCGCGACCAGACTAGCGCCTACGCAAGGTTCCGGCAACTCTTCCGTTTCTTTGCCACGTGGCAGGTTCTTGACTGGAACGAGGCCGCCGCCGGCCATTATGACTCGTTGAAAGGGGCGAAGACGAGGGTCGGAACTATGGATCTGAAAATCGCCAGCATCGCCCTGGCGAACGACGCCACGTTGTTGACTCGGAACACGAACGATTTCCGGAGGGTCCCCGGTCTTCGCGTTGAGGACTGGCTGTCGTGACGGTGAGGCTGACTAAGCGATCCCGATCCGGCCGTCCGCGACACGGCCGCCGAGGCGCTGAAGCGGGTTGGCGCGGCGGGCGACGATGACAACCCCCGTGAACAAGGACGTTAAGAAATCGCCCCCAGCGGCAGGCCGGGCCGTCAGGTGGCGCAAATCCAAGACGGAGGGCAAGAGAGCATGGCCTGGCCCAATCGGCTACTTGGCTGGGCGTCGGCGGAGCCGGTCGCCGAAATGCGCCAGACGGGTGGCATGTTTTGACGCAGGCCTTCCCGTTTTTTTCCCGCCGGCCCAATTCGGGGCGCTCGATGTTCTGCGCCGCCTGCCCTGGCCGGCGCAAACTATTGGTGGATAATAAGTAAGGTCAGAGCGCCCGTTTTGCGAGTGTAATCGTAGAGAAGGCAGCCGCGCCGACAACCGGCCATGTGTCACCTGGGGCGCGACGCAATTTGTCGCGCGTGGCAACACGGGCCGACACAAAAAGGAGCGAGTGTTTCCCCCGGCGAGCACTTTTTCGCGCATGCGCTCGCCCGGAGCGACACTTCTTGGCGCAACTTCGCCTCCCCCGGGCCGTCTTGGGGCCGGATCTCTTTTCCCGGGTGCCGGTTTTGACGCAAGATCCTCTTTCCGCTCCTCGATTGAGGCGCGCGGGTCTCAAGAAACTCGGCCTTTGCAACGGTGCTGCTGGAAAAAAAGGCGGAAAGCACGCCGAAAGGATGATTTCGGAGCTCAATGGCTGGCCTGCATGTACCCTTGTCAACGCTTCAGCCGTCATGTTACCACGACCGGCGCTTTCTCCGACCCCTTTGCTGGTCCCGGTGCTTTGAGGGTGCCCGACCCCTGTGTTGGTGCCGGTCAGTTGAGGATATCGCCCGGCCTACGGTTCGTATAGTCGCGGGCATAGGTTGCCCAGAACCAGTCGAGGCCGCGCCCTGACAGAAGCACGTTGGCGTAGCGGTCGTTATCCGTCACGGCCAACCGCGAGCGGATGTTGGCCAGATCGGCCGCCGTGTCGCCGTGGAGTATCCAACTCGCCAGCACCTGGCTAAGCGAGTCGCCGCTCTCGTTCAGGGTAACGCTGCCGTCGATAAGAATGTTGCTGCCGCCGCCCACGCTGACCGTGTGTTGGCCAAGCCCGGCCGCGATCAGATTGTCTCCGCTGCCGGCAGTGATGCCGTCATCGCCGTTGCCGGTGACCACGACGTTGTCGCCGTTGCCCACCTGCACGTAGTCGTTGCCGTTGCCGAGCGTGACGACGTTGTTGCCGTTGCCCAGCAGCACGTAGTCGTTGCCGTTGCCGAGCGTGACCACGTTGTTGCCGCTGCCCGCCAGCACGTCGTCGCTGCCATTGCCGAGCGTGACCACGTTGTTGCCTTTGCCCAGCAGCACGTAGTCGCTGCCGTTGCCGGCCGTGACGTAAGCGTTCACGGTCAGGGTCGCCGCCAATTGCACCAACTCGTTGCCGCCGTAGCCGAAGAAACGGATGGCCGTGAACGAACGATTGTACCTTTGGTAGATCCAGACTCCGTTCAGTTCGGCGTCGACGAGTACGCCCGTGCTGCCGGTGTTGCGGGCGCCCACGGGCGTAACCTCGACCCAATCGTTCGTATTGCCGCCTACCAGCCACAACTCGCTGCCGACGACCCTGCTGCCGGGGAGGAGAACTTCGAAGAAGTTCTCGCTGCTGGCCTGGCCGGGGTTCACGATGATCCTGGAGACGACCGAGGGCTCGCCCGGGGGCGTGTTGGTAACGGCGCCCGCGGTGGTCGAGGTCTGGCCCAGGTGGCTGTAGCCGGCGGGCGGCGTCTCGGTGACCGTGTAGCCGGCGGCGTTGCTGGGGTTCAGACCGGTGAAACTGTACTGGCCGCTGCTGCCGGTGGTGGTCGTCTTGCTGACGGTGTTGCCGAACTCGTCCTTGCCGGTCAGGGTGACGGTCGTGCCGGCGATGGGAGATCCAGTGGTGGTCGTCGTCAGACTGGCGGCGGTAGTCGCTTTGGAGACCAGGTAGTCCGTGCCGCTGATGCTGACGGTGGCCGTCTCGAAGTAGTTGTCGCTGCTGCTGGCGCCGTTGGTCGTCAGCACGATTTTGGAAACGACCGGGGTTGTCGCCGGAGTGCTGACGGCGCCCGAGGTGGTGGAAGTCTGGCCCAGGTGCGTGTCGCCGGCGGGCGGCGTCTCGGTGACGGTGTAACCGCTGGCGTTGCTCGGGTTCAGGCCGGTGAAGCCGTACTGGCCGCTGCTGTTGGTGGTGGTCGTCTCGCTGACGGCGTTGCCGAACGCGTCCGTCCCGGTGAGGGTAACGGTCGTGCCGACAATGGCAACGCCGCTGGTGGTCGTCGTCAGACTGGCGGCGCTAGTGGTGTTGGAGACCAGGTAGTCGGCGCCGCCAATGCTGACGGCGGCGGTCTCGAAATAGTTGTCGGTGCTGCCGTCGCCGTTGTCCGTCAGCACGATGTTGGAGACCACGGAGGGCGTGCCCGGGGGCGTGTTGGTGACAGCACCCGCGGTGGTCGAGGTCTGGCCCAGGTGGCTGTAGCCGGCGGGCGGCGTCTCGGTGACCGTGTAGCCGCTGCTGTTGCTGGGGTTCAGGCCGGTGAAACTGTATTGGCCGCTGCTGTCGGTGGTGGTCGTCTTGCTGACGGGGTTGCCGAACTCGTCGGTGCCGGTGAGGGTAACGATGGTGCCGGCAATGGCAACGCCGCTGGTGGTCGTTGTCAGACCGGCGGCGCTAGTGGTGTTGGAGACCAGGTAGTCGGCGCCGCCAATGCTGACGGCGGCGGTCTCGAAATAGTTGTCGGTGCTGCCGGCGCCGTTGGCCGTCAGCACGATGTTGGAGACGACGGAGGGCGTGCCCGGGGGCGTGTTGGTGACAGCGCCCGCGGTGGTCGAGGTCTGCCCCAGGTGCGCGTCGCCGGCGGGCGGCGTTTCGGTGACCGTGTAGCCGGCGGCGTTGCTAGGGTTCAGACCGGTGAAGCTGTACTGGCCGCTGCTGTCGGTCGTGGTCGTCTCGCTGACGGCGTCACTGAACTCGTCGGTGCCGGTGAGGGTGACCGTGGTGCCGGCGATGGCAACGCCGGTAGTGCTGGTCGTCAGGTCCCCGGCGGTCGTGGTGTTGGAGACCAGGTAGTCGGCGCCGCTGATGCTCACGGCGATGGTCTCGAAATAGTTGTCGGTGCTGCTGTCGCCGTTGTCCGTCAGCACGATGTCGGAGACGACGGGAGGCGTGCCTGGGGGCGTGTTGGTGAGAGCGCCCGTGGTGGTCGAGGTCTGGCCAAGGTGGCTGTAGCTGGCGGGCGGCGTCTCGGTGACGGTGTAACCGCTGCTGTCGCTGGGGTTCAGGCTGGTGAAGCTGTACTGGCCGCTGCTGTCGGTCGTGGTCGTCTCGCTGACAGTGCCGCCGAACGCGTCCGTGCCGGTCAGGGTAACGGTGGTGCCGGCAATGGCAACGCCGGTAGTGCTGGTCGCCAGGTCGCCGGCGGTCGTGGCGTTGGAGACCAGGTAGTCCGTGCCGCTGATGCTGACGGTGGCCGTCTCGAAGTAGTTGTCGCTGCTGCTGGCGCCGTTGGTCGTCAGCACGATGTTGGAAACGACCGGGGTTGTCGCCGGAGTTGTGACAGCGCTCGTAGTGTTCGAGGTCTGTCCCAAATGGGCGTCGGCGGCGGGCGGCGTCTCGGTGACGGTGTAGCCGCTGCTGTTGCTGGGGTTCAGGCCGGTGAAGCTGTACTGGCCGCTGCTGTTGGTCGTGGTTGTCTCGCTGACGACGTTGCCGAAAGCGTCCGTACCGCTGAGGATGACCGTGGTGCCGGCAATGGCAACGCCGGTGGTCGTGGTCGTCAGACTGCCGGCGGTCGTGGCGTTGGAGACCAGGTAGTCGGCGCCGCTGATGCTCACGGCGATGGTCTCGAAGTAGTTGTCGCTGCTGCTGGCGCCGTTGGTCGTCAGCACGATGTTGGAAACGGCCGGGGTTGTCGCCGGAGTTGTGACAGCGTCCGCGGTGTTCGAGGTCTGCCCCAGATGCGTGTCGGCGGCGGGCGGCGTCTCGGTGACGGTGTAGCCGCTGCTGTTGCTGGGGTTCAGGCCGCTGAAGCTGTACTGGCCGCTGCTGTTGGTCGTGGTCGTCTCGATCACGGCGTTACTGAACTCGTCGGTGCCGGTCAGGGTGACGGTCGTGCCGGCAATGGGGACGCCGCTGGTGCCCGTCGTCAGGCTGCCGGCGGTCGTGGTGTTGGAGACCAGGTAGTCGGCGCCGCTGATGCTGACGGTGTAGGCGATGTTGCTCAGGTCGAACGTGGCGGGGCTGGCCACGCCCGTCGCCGAGGCTGAAACCGTATAGCTGCCCAAGGTGGTGTTGGCCGTGGCGGTGACGCTGGCGGTTCCGTCGATGGCGATGGTCGCCGTGGCGTCGGAAAGCGTAGCCGCGGCGCCGGCGGGAGGGACGGTATAGGATATCACGCCGCCGGCGACCGGCTCGGCCGGGTTGATGGCGGTGACAGACAGACCCAGCGGGTTGGCGAAGGCCGATCCTATCGGGGTGCTCTGAGTGCCGTCGCCGGAGGCCACCTTCACGGTGAAGCCGCTGCTCTCGAAGGCGCCGAGGTCGACCGTATCGTTGACGATCCGCGGGAAGCCGTCGCCGCGCTGGTCGGTGGTCAGTCCGCCCGGCACCAGGGAGTTGTCGCCGGCGTCGATGGCCGGGCTACCGGGCAGCAGGGCCAGGGTCTCGGTCGGCCCGCCGTAGCTGCCCAAGGGCGCCAGCCCGACGGTGGCGTTGGTCGCCGCAACCAGGCCGGTGAGCGTGAGGGTCGACGTGCCGCTGGCGCCGTGGCCGTAGTTGGAGCTGGCCACGACGATGTTCGGGCCGTTGGCGGTAACGCTGGCGGAGTTGCCCGTGTTGGCGGCATTCGTGCCGTCGACTTCCTGGGTGACCAGGTCGTTGACTGAGCCGCCGCTGCCATTGTTGGCGAGGATCGAGTCCGTCAGCGTCACCGAGGCCGTGACGTATCCGCCGGTAGAGACGTTGTTGCCGTAGGCCAGGTTGTAGACCGCGCCGCCGTCGGCCGAGCCGTTTGCTCCCTTTGGGCCGGGTCCGAAACTCTGGCCGCCGGGGCCGGCGACGACCGAGTTGTCGGCAATCGTGGCGAAGGTAAGCGAGACGGTACCGTCGAGGTTGAAGATTGCGCCGCCATAGCCGCTGCCGCCGCCTCCGCCAATTGCGCCGCCCGCGCCTCCCTGGGCCGAGTTGTTGGCCAGGGTGCTATTGACGATGGTCAGCGAGCCGTACATGGAGAAGACCGCGCCACCCATCCCCGCGCCGCCGCCACCGCCGCTGCCGCCCTGGCCGCCGCCAACGCCGCCGCCCGAGCCCAAGCCGCCGCCGCCGCCAAAGCCGCCGCCGCCGCCGCCGCCGCCGCCGCCGCCGCCAAAGCCGCCGCCGCTGCTGACGCCACCGCCCCCGCCTACGCCGCCGCCGCTGGTCGTGCCGCCGCCGCCGCCAAAGGCCCCTCCGGGCACGTCCGCGCCCGAGTAGATGGAGCCGGCGCCGCCGCCGCCATCGCCGCCGGGCGCGCTGTCCTCCGCAGCACCGCCTAACCCGCCGAGGCCGCCCCCCGCGCCGCCTGTCGAGCCGCTCCCACCGGCCCCCGGAGCGGAGTCGAGAAAGCCGCCCCCGCCCCCGCTGGAGTTGCTGCCGGCTGCCCCGCCCGCGCCGCCGAACAGCCTAAAGCGGGGAAGCTGCCGCCAAAACCGCCGCCGGCGTTGCCCGGCGAGTCTTGCCCCATGCCGCCGCCGCCGTCCACGTCGCTGATGTCGCCGGCGCTGCCGCCGATCGCCTGGTTTGCGCTGAGCGTCACGCCATCGAGCAGCAGCGTGCCCTGGTTGAAGATCGCCCCGCCGGCCCCCAGCCCGCCGCCGCCAAGGCCGCTGTTGCCACCTTCCGCAAGGCCGCCGGTGAGCGTGAGATTCTCGAGCGTCAGGCTTCCGGCCGGCAGCTCCAATCCGCCGGAGACGTAGAAGAAACGCAACGCTCCCGCCGCCGTCTGCGGCAGGCTGCTGTCCCGCAGGAGCGTGGCGCCGTTGCCTTGGATGGTGATCTGGCTGGTGATCGGCGGCAGGGCGTCGGAGCCGTACCAGTTGTTGTCGGCCGTGGTGAACTGGTAGGTCGCAGCCGAGGCCAGCGCGATGGTGTTCGCGCCGCCGGTGTTGTTGGCCACGTTGATCGCGTCGCGAAGCGTGAGCGAGGCGGCCTGGTCGGCCGTCACCTGGGCGGCCGTCTCCGTGAGCGAGAAACTGTCGACCGTGTCGGCTGTCGACGTGACCGCAATCACCGTCAGCAAACGGCGGTCCTCGAGCGGTTCGCAGAGCAACCGCCGGCCGCGCAGCGTATCCCGGTTCTTAGAGCGGGCGCGACGATTCTGCGGCCCTTGAACGGCGTTTTCGATCCACCGATACCAATGCAGGCGTGACATGGTGCAAGCTCTTGACCTATTTGCCCAACTTATGTTGCCAAATTGTAGGCGTCCGCTGGCCGCGGTCCACGATTCGCGCAACCATCACCGGTCGCGAGGCCGACGAATCGCGCTAAACGGTCTCGTTGCACGACCTTACGAGCGGAGGGGGCGATGGCTGGACACTTTGTCTGGCGGCCGGATTTCTCGGGCAGGAAGGGCAAACAAAGGTGACATCCACCAAAGCCGGGCAAAACAGGCAGCCGTGGTCAGGGGCGCTTGTCTCTTGCCGACCGCGAACCCGTCAGGCGCCTTTCCGGACAGGCGGAGGAAGAACGGTTCGGCCGCTTTCTTTCTCCCTTCGCCGCGCGTCGTCCAGCATCCGGTCAATGTCGTAGCCCATGGACTCTGCCAGGGTCTCCTTGATCCTCCTGACTTCGTGAAGGACCTCGTCCCTGGTCTCTTTGATGTCGATATTGGTCATGCAGTCAATCTCCAAGTAGTTCTTCAGGCGTGCAAAGGAGTGGTATTTCAAAGCCGCAACTTGCGATGATTCCGCCGAGTTCCTTCATTATTGCTGCGTTCGCGATATGTTGGCAGTTCCAAGTCAAGAGCATGTCGATGCCGTGAACTGATGAAACGGCAATGTGGAGCGCGTCACGGGCCGCCTTCTCCGGAAGCAGACGCGAACGCATGATTGCCTTCGCGACGGCGTTGACCGCGCCCGTCAGTTGGAGGAGCGGAAGACCCTGTAGGAAGAGCATTCGCCGCCTTGCGGCATCGGCGTCTCCCGCCGCTGCCTCATCGAGCACCGTCTCGGAAGTGCACAGATCGAAATTCTGCCGGCGATTGTTCCACCAGTCGTGAGTGATCTGTTGGCGCGCTGCCTGACGGAGGTCGCGGCTCAGCCATGCGGCCAGGTAGCTCGGAATCGTGGTTTCGATGTAGACGCGCTTGGACATGACGTACCCCTTGTTTCACTATAGGCGCTGGCACCTGGCGATACAAGCGGCTGGGGGTAGTGACCGCCCAGTAGCAGGCACACGCCGTGTGCCGTCCGCCGACGGGCGCGGAGACAATGGACGGCACACGGCGTGTGCCTACTACTTTCGCCCGACCCTCTCCCGAAGGGAGTGGGGGACGCTCTGCCCATGTCAGACCGGTCCCGTTTGCCCCAGGGTCCGCCCGAACTTGGGCCAGCCGGCCGGTGACAAACCCTTGGACGAGCAACGGAGAACGACCAGCGTGTCGTCGTCCAGGCCGAAGGCCACGCGCTCGGGCGCGATGATCGTGCCGGCAGAGCGGACGGCCGACTCCACCTGGGCGGTCCACTGGGCCGCGCCGCGGTCGTCCAGGGCGTGGATCGCGCCGCCGTTGTCGCCGAAGTAGAGCAGGTCGTCGTCGCCGATGACCGGCGTGGATTCGATCGGTCCGGCGGCCGGGTACTGCCAGCGGATCTTGTGCGAGTTGCCGTCCACGCAGACCAGGAGGCCTTTGGGCGGCTTGCCCCGCTCGGCCTGGGAGACGCCCACGTAAACGTGCCCGCGGCGATCGACCACCGGCGAACCCAGCAACTGGCCGGGCATCCGCGTGCTCCAGGCCGTGGCCCCGTTCAAAGCGAAGCCGAAGAGCCTCTCGTCGCGAGCCGCGACCACCAGGATGCCGTCGTCGGTCAGCGCGGGCGAGGAATTGACATAGCCGCCGGTGTAGCCCTGCTCGGCGGCGTTGTTCCAGAGATTGACGGCCTTGGGCTCGTTCAGGCCCAGCGCGAAGACGTAGCCCTCTTCGCTGCCGATATAGAGCACCCCGTCGTGGAGGATGCCCGCCGAGTCGAGCTTTTGCCGCGAGCGGAAGCGGCGGCCGGGCGACATTTTCCCGTTGTCATCCACGCCGATCAGGCCGCCGTCGTAGGCCGAGACCCAGGTGATGCCGGCCGCGTCGACCACGGGTGCGGCAAAGCCCAACGGCTCGCCGACGTGGGCCGGCGACCAGAGCTGCTTGCCCTCGGGCGTAACGGCGTGCAGGAAACCGTCGCCGGAGTGGGCCCGGAGCGTGCCGTCGGGGGCCACCACGATTGGCCCCGGGACGTGGCTGCCGATCACGTACTCCCAGAGCACCTGGGGCGATTCCCCTTGCACCGCCAGCGCCACCAGCCGGCCCTGATGGGCCAGGAAGATTCGCCCCTGGGGATCCACCGCCGGGGCGTTACGCATGGGCTTGGCCTGGTCGTCATAAGGCGGCTCGGGCGGATAGGCCCAAGCGAACGACGGCGGACGCACGGGCGTGGGCCGGGTGCGGGGAGGCGGCGCGGGTGACTCGGCAGCGGCCGCTTTGCGGGCGGCGGCGGCGTTAGCCCCGGCGGCCACGCCGGCCGTGCGGGCGGCTGCCGCGGCCGCCGCGGCAGTCGACGACTCCGCACGCGGCCGATGGCCCGGCCGGGCCGCAGGTCGCGGCGGCGGTGCTTTCCCGGCGTGGCCGCCGGGGCTAACCGGCTGGCCCGGCGCCGCAGGCCGTGGCCCTGCGGGCGCGGCTGGCGGAGTCGACCGGTCGGCCTGCTTCGGTTGCGGTCGGGGCGCCGGCGGCTGGTGGGCGGGCGGCGCAGGCTGCGGTTTGACCGGGGGCAGTTGCCCGGCCCGCGGCTGCGATGGCGATGACGGGGGTTGCCGGGGCGTGCGGCTGGCCGGCGGCGCCGGCTGGACGGGAGGCGACGGGAACGTTTGCGGCGGCTGGGCCGGCGGCTGAGGCTGCGCCGGCGGCTGCGGTTGCCTATAGGCCAGCGGAGCCGGCGGCTGCGACGTTAGCCCCGGCGGCCACGCCGGGCCAGGGCTGGCCGGCGGCTGCGGGCCGGCAGCGCTCATCGGTCGCGGCGGAACCGGGATGCCAGGCGGGGGCGGTGGAGCGCCCAGCGGCGAGGTCCCGCCTCGCACCGGGCCGGGCTGCACGGGCGGCTGGGGCAGGCCCGGGACGCCCTGCGGTGGCGTGCCGCCGGGGCCGGCCGGGCTCGAGCCGGTGACGACCTTGAACAGTCCCACCGCTTGACGCCCGCACTGCGGACAGCTAAACGGTTGCGCCGGTCGTTGGACCTGGAAGCCGCAATTGGAGCAGCGGAAAATTTTCATGCGTTTCTGTTAATGATTGCCAGCGTTGGCCACCTTCACGAGTAGGGTGGGACAAGCTCGCGTAAGCGAGCGCCGGCCCACCAGTGGCGCCGAATCTTGGTGGGCCGGCGGCCGCAAAGGCGGCCTTGTCCCACCCTACGACTCAACGTACTCCTCACGCTCCGCGTGAGGGTATGCGTCACGCGGAGCGTGACGAGTACAATTATCTCACGTCCACGGCGGCCTTCATGTAGACCTTGCCGTTGTCCCGCAGCACGATCCAGCCGTGAACGGCGGTGATCTCCACGCCCCGCGAGGCGGCGTTGTGCCGCGCGGCGTCGAACCGCTCGCCGGGGTGGACCAGCTCGATGGTATTGGAAATGCCCGCCAGGTCGCAACATTGCCGCAGCCAGGCCATCAGGGCCTCTTCCATGGGACTGGTGGCCGCCCGGGTCTTGGGCTGCCAGCGATAGTAGGCCTCGCCGATGTCTTTGAGCAACTGCGGCAGCCGCTCGGCGGGGGCCGACTGGAAGACCAGGAGTTGACCGGCCAGCGAGCAGGCGCCGGCGTCGCCGTCCAGGACGCCGGTCACCAACTGCTGTCTCTGGAAGGCCAGGTTCGGATTGGCGGCCAGTCCCGGGCCGACGATTGCCCGCTCCCAGTCGCCGCTCACCCGCGGGGCCGGCTGCGGCTCGGCCACCGGCTCGGGCGGGCGGAGCAACCGGGCGATTTCCTCGAAGCCGCCGTCCAATTGCGTCTGCACCTTGCGGAGCCCTTCGGCCAGGCTGCCGGTCTGGCGGATGAGAGTCTCCAGCGACTGCGCCGGCGTGGCCGCCGGGGCTAACCCGTCGGGAGCGGCGGCGGATGCGCCGGCCGGCCAGCGCGATTCGGCCAGCGATTTGAGCCGCGTCTCGATCCGTTCCAGCCGGTCTTGCAAGGGGTCGAGTTTTTCCGCCAGCGCGGCGATCTGTTTTTCCAACGCTCCGCCCGCCGGCCCGCCGGGCGGCGCGGTTTGCGCCTCGCGGCGGACGAGGTACTCGGCCACGCGGTTGTTGGCCTGGCGGAGCTGCTCGCCGAGCCGGTCGAGTTGGGCGGTCAGCTCCCGCAGCTCGCCACCGCCCGGCGCGGCTTCCTCGTGCCGCTCGGCGTCGGTGGAATCCTTTTTTGCGAATAAAGGCATCGTTCATCCCCTAGCGGCCTTAGCCGCGACCCAAATAATAGAGCGGTCATTTCAAGTACTGAGCAAGGAACCGCAGCACAAATTCTAAGAACCCAGTTACATTTTCCTTGGTACAATCGACGACCCTCCCGTGAGCGGCAGAGTTTCCGAGGTCAGCCTTCGCGATAACTTCCTTGTGATTAAGCGCTGAGTAGACGTGCGCCTTGTAAAGTTTATCAGTTAGCTGCTGTATCGTGTCGCGCTTCTCAGGCTCGATCTTGTTAGCTTGGCACAGCTTACGCAGTCCATCCTCAAGCACTGCACGGATGAGAACCGCAGCGGCAACGTTGTAGTCGTGGTCGAGAAGAACCTCTGCCTGAACAAGGAGGTCACGAAACACCTCGGCGGAGAGCAGGAGCTTGTGATCCACCATGAAGCCCTCAAGGTAGTCAGCGCGTGCTGCCTCGAGAACACCCTTGATTGAAAACGCGTTTGGCTTCATGTTTTTCAATTCATGGACATAAATGCTGTCCTCGGAGGCGAGACGAGTGAGTAAGTTGATGGAGCTAACTCGCAACTCGAAGTAAACATCGCCTGGAAGGCCGCCGTCACGCGATTGCGTAAAGACGTCGCAAGCGTGCTTTGCTTTGTCCAAGAGTTGATTGAACTTCATCAGGACTTCCTCACGGTCTTTCGAGAGTTTTGGAGCCGAGGCAGTCATCTTCATCTCCTTCTTAGGCGATTCTATCATTCCAACCGTGTGCCACTGCCTTGATTCCGCGAGGTCCCATTTCGGGGAAGATCGAAGGTCTGACGGCGCGCGTCACGCGGAGCGTGACGAGTACGATTCTACCGTTTCTGCGACAGCTCGATATTGTCCAATCCGCCCGTGTCGAGGTAATAGCGCTCGTCGGCCAGGGTCCGCCACATGAAGCGGACGTTGTCGCCCAGCACGGCGTCCTCGCCGGCCACCAGGCCGGTGACCGATTCCACGCCGAGGCTCTCCTCTTCCTGGCCGGTGGCCCGCTTGCGCTTGATCTTCACGGCGATGTCGGTGCGGCCGATGCGGTCGCCGGCTTCCATCTTCAGCACGTAGACCGGGGTCGCCTGGGAGTCCTCGTTGGGGTTCATCTTGCGACCGATGATCACCCGCTGGGAGCTGGTGCTGAACTCGGTGATCTCTTCGCGGGCTTGCTCCTCGGCCGGCTCGAAGAGGATCCGCTCTTTGCGGATGCCCGAGGTGGCGTCGGTCATCACGCCCCAGTAATAGGTGTTCTCCCGGGTCTTGCCCTTCATCTCGAACTTGAACTGAGGCAACATGCCGTGGCGGGCCATGAACTCGATCGCCGCGCCGACCACCACCGGGCTCTTGGGATCGACGATCACGCCGGGGTTGCGGCCCTTCTCGTCCTGGTAGGGATACCAGTTGCCGGCGTAGTGCTGGTGCATGGGCACGATCCGCGAGGGCGACAGCGGCACGTAGGTCTGGACCAGCCGCTGGATGTAGGTCAGCTTCGAGGGCAGTCCGGCCAGCAGCACCACGTCGGCGTTGAGGTCCACGATCCGCTGGCAGTAGTCGAACAACAGCTCGTCGAAGACGTCGTGGACCACGCCCTCGAACTCGGTCTTGTTGAGGTACAGTTCCAGGTCCTGCGACGCGCTGTAGTAGCCCGGGCCGCGGAGCTTGTCGAAGACCTGCTGCAGGGATTCCAACACGGAGGGATCGACCAGCTCGGGGTTGGTGTGGGAGATGGGCTCGTCGGTCACGTCGTCCACGGCGTTGTTGAGGTAGGCCGTGGCCAGGGGGACGAAGAGCCGGTTGATCCAGTTGACCCGCTGCGCGCGGAACTCGCGGTTGCGGGGCACCTCGGGGCCGAAGAGGAACTGCACGTCCTCTTCTTCCAGTCCCAGGGTCTCGGCGAAGGCGGGGACGATGATCGTCTCCAGGAGCCGCTTCACCAACTGGTCGCCGGCCAGGGAGATGCCGTCCTGGTGCAGGACCTGGCCGCGGATCGAATCGTCGATCTTCGACTCGAAGTTGTAGCGGGCGATCATCAGGTCGCTGGTGCCGCCGCCGATGTCGATGCAGGCGATGCGGATCTCGTTGGCCTCGTCGCCGAAGGGCTCCTCTTCGGCGGGCGTCGCGGGGCGATGCCCCGGGGGAAGAGGCCGCGGGCCGCCCGGCCGGGCCAGCCCGGGCCGCTGCGTCCGCCGCCGGGCCGCCGGCGCGCCGGAGAGCGGCTGGGGCTCCTCGATCACCTTGGGCTTCTCCCGGCCGCGGTCCTGGTGCAGCAGCGTGAACCAGAGCCGCGGGTCCTGGCCGAGCATCCGCAGCTCGCTCCAGATGTAGGTCAGGTGCACCGCGCTGGCCTCGTCGATGCTCACGTTCAATTCCGGCCGCACCCGCTGGTTCTTGCCCAAAGTCATCTCGAAGACGTTGATCGCTTTTTGCGCCTGGGCGGTCAGCCGCTGCAGCTCCTCGTGGATGACGCCGCTGGGGAAGGTGAGCGAGAGCGTGCGGATCTCGCGGGCGCGTCCGGCGTCGCCGGAGGCCGTGCGGTAGGGCATCGAGTTGACGTAGGTGTAGGCCTGGGTGAGCAGCTCGTACAGCGCGGCGGTCATCATCGCGCGGGCGCGTGACGGGGCTTGTGCGGCGCCTCGGAGGCGAAGTCGCGGGGCTTGGGACCGCCTTCCTGCAGGAGGAAGTCGCGGTCGTCCTCGTGGACGAAGCGGAGATAGGGACCGCGGAGCGTGGCGGCGTAGGTGCCCGACTGGCAGCGGTCGGCCGGGTCGGCCATGTGCCAGTTGGCGCCCTCCAGCCAACTGGCGTCGTCGGCCCAGAGGTAACGCTTGGGGGAGCTCAGGCCGGTGCGGATGTCGCCTTCCGCCCGCATCACGTGGGCCACGTCGTCCGCCTCGCGGCCCATGCGGACCATCGACAGATCGTCGAACATCGGCGGGGTCACCACCACCTCGACCTTGGTCTGCGTGGGCTTGCGACGGATCCGCCCGAACCAGCCGCCGTGCTGATCGTCCTCGTCGATGGCGTGGTACTCCGTCTTTTTTCTGAGCATCGGCGGCAGATAGGGCGTGTTGCACCAGTGGGTCTTCGAGGAGAACCAGCGCGCGGCGGCCACGCTCTGGTACTGGCCCTCCTCGTTCCAGGCGTCGAGATGATAGCGGTTCAAGAGCTCGAAGGGCATCATCTGCGGCGTCTGCGTGATCTCGCCGGTGAGCTCCAAGAGCAAAGCCCCCGTGCGGCTGTTGCCGAAGTCGACCACCATGTGGACGTGCTTGGCGTCGCCGGCGGTGGCCGTGGCCGGGCGGATCACGAACTCCAGCGGCGGCAGGTTCTTCAAGGGCCGGCCGGAAAGGTCCAAGAGCCCTTCCAACCGCACGGTGAAGTCCTTGGTCAGGGCCCCGGCCTCGCAGAAATAGCCCACCTCGGGGTCGCCGCAGCTCGTCTCCACGGCCAGGAAGAACTTGGTCGTCCCCGACTGGATGATCTGCCATTGGACGAACGGATACTCGATCGGCTGCTGGTTCTCTTCGCCGGTTCCCGTGCGGGTCCGCTGCCAGCCGTAGCCGATCTGGGCGGAGGTGAAGCGGGCGCCGCTTTTGAGCGGGATGCAGACGATCTGGACGCCGGTGTTGGCAAAAAGGACTTGCATTGACCACGAGTCTCCTAGACGTAGGGCGAACTTGTTCTCAGCCCCGAAGGGGCGCGACTCGATAGCCCAGGGGCGAAGCCCTGGGCGACGAGGCCCCCCTTGCCGTGGCAGCCCTGAAAGGGCGCAACAGGCGTGCCAGAGGGCTGGAGCGTAGCGCCCCGTCGGAGCTTGCGACCGGGATGGACCCACCCGGTCCCCAGGGCGTTGCCCTGGGCTATCGAGCCGCGCCCTTTCGGGGCTGAGCGTGAAGCGCGTTTCCACGAAATCTCCACAGAGCTTTGCCAAAATGGTCACCCGCCCGCGGGTTCTTTGCCCAACGGCGTCCCGCGGACCCACAATTCATACCCGCTCAAATCCATGTTGTCGTTCCACGAGATTCCGTAGCCGCCGGGATCTACCCGAACGGCGCGGAAGAAGGCCGGCGTGGCCAGCAGGCGGAATTGCGGGCGGCCAAGCAGGGGTTGGCAGTCGTAGCTCTTTTCCACGCCGTTGTCGAAGCGAACCAAAAGCTCCGTTTGTCCCCGGGGCTCGACAGCGACAATTTTGGGAATCGAATCCACGTTCTGCTCACTCCAACCCGGGAAGCTGACGAAACTCTTGCCGGTTCTACATTTCGATTAGCTTGCCGGCCAATGTAGGATGGGCTTTAGCCCGCCGTTTGGCCGCTCATAATGGTTCCTCCGCCGAACGACCCGGGCGCACTCGGATTCCCCGGTCGCTGACGACCCATAATTGGCCTTCTAGCGGCGTGCGATTCAGCACCGCCAAAACACGCTCGACCAGTCGCAAAACACCGCGGCGGCTCTGATCGACCACGCGAAGCACGACCAACCCTCGATACTGCTCGGGAGGGTATTCGCGGATGTTCCCGAAGTCCAGGTCGAGCGTCACCAGGGCGCGCCCTTCGCGCCGGGCCGCCTCGGCGATGTCCGGGTCAGGCCGCCCGCGAAGTCCTTCGCCAAAGACCGTCTGCGCATCGTGCCCGCCCGTCCGCAGTGCCTCGGCGACGTCGTCGTTTAGGTTCTCGTCGACCTTGAATCGCATCAAGTGACCCCGGGCATAAAGGGAATTACGGTCTCGCGGGCCAAGTCCGCCGCGTAGGCGACCGCAGCCTCAATATCTTCACGCGAGATATGGTATCCGCGCATGATGTCCTCTGCCGATTCACCTGCCGCCAGGTTGTCCAGGACCACCGAGACCATAACTCGGGTGCCTTTGATACACGTCTTTCCATGACAGACCATAGGGTCTGCCGTAATCCGCTCTTGCCAATTCATCGAGAACTCCTAAGCCTTGCCATGCCAATCCGCTCCACACAGGCCAATCTACCATAGCGTGTTGTGCTAAATTGAGTGCCGCTCGAACGGTTCCAGCGTGGTGATCAATTCCGCGTTGCCGGGCGGGATCTGCACGTGCTCGCCGGCCCCCAAGGCCAGGGCCTGGGGCAGCCGCTGCATCCAGCGGCGGACGAACGAGGCCATCAGCCCGAAACGCTTGAACGTCCGGAGCCTGCTCCCCGCTGTCGGCACTGGCAGAGCCAGTGGCACCCGGCGGCTGCTCGCCTTTCTGGGGATTCTTGATGGGGACCATGCTCGGGCCGGGGTTCATGAGGAAGTCGTTCATGATGATCCGCACGTACTTCCGCCGGGCGCGGCGGCGGGCCGCCTCGTCGCGGGTCTTGAGGTTCACCACCGGTCCCAGCCGCTTCAGCAGATCCTCGAAGACCTCCTCGCGGAGCAGGTAGTCGGACATGTAGCGGGCCAGGGCGTTGACGTCGTTGGGGTCCAGCCAAGGACCGCCGTCCTCGTGCGAGGCCGTGTACTGCTCCCAGCGCTTGCCGACGGACTGGGTGGCCCAGTCGTGCAGGAAGGAGCGCAGGTGGCGGGGCAGCGGATCGCCGTGACGCTTGCTGGAAATCTCGGTGCAGTCGGACAGCTCCAGCTCGTCCCCTTCGTGGATGGCCAGCGATTCCTGCAGCGCGTGGACGCGGTAGTAGACCGCCAGCTCGTTTTGCTGGAGCCACTCCACCACCCGCTGGCCCACGCGGATCCGCTTCTCGCGGTCGACGTTGGCGTCCGGATCGACGACCCACGCCCGGGAGAGATGCAACAGGCGGTTCTTGATGTCGAGGATCTCCTTCTGGAGCTGCGACTGCTTATCATCGGCGGTGGTCACGGCGCGGATCCCGGCGGAGATCAGCGACAGGCCGCCGTCGTCGTCGCGGGCGGCCGCGTCCCAGCGCTGCTCGGCGCGCGCACGTAGATCTTCACGGCCTCCGACTCAAGGAAGGCTTTGCGGCGCGGATCCACTTTTCCGGATCGTCGCGGCTGCGCTGATCGTCGTTGGTGTCCCAGGTGCCGGGATAGCGGATGGGGTAGACGTTGTTGAAGGGTTTGCCCCGTCCGCCGAAGTCGTCCATCACCCCGCCCAAGGCGTCGGTCAACTGGCCCAGCCGCTGCTCGTAGAGCCCCTTGTCGGCGTATTCCTCGCGGTTGCGGAACTCCTCGTCGATGCCGGTCATGCCGATGAACAGCGCGGGCAGCTCGTCGCGGACCTTGCCCGGCCAGGTCTTTTCGCCGTAGCGGGCCTTGCCCCACTTGTCGATGTGGTACTTCATCTGCGAGGTGACTTCCAGGTTGCCGCCCCGCGAGAGCAAGAGCAGGGTCTGGATCTGCAGCTCCTCGGTGTAGCGCTCGAAGAGATAGGCCACCTTGCCGCGCTTGACGATCTCCATCTGCTCGTCGATCGAGTCGGCGCTGGTCCGCTTGCCCTGCTCGACGCCCTGCCGGCCGGCCCGCATCCCCGGCACGTCGAGGAAGTCCATCTGCTCGATGACCTTCCGCCATTCGTCGTTGAGCCGGTGGGGCAGCACGGGCAGCACCAGCTCGAGCATCGCGGCCTGGATCGTTTCCTGGTCTTCGCCGCCGTCGCGGCTGTTGGGGTGGTACTCCAGCACGTACCAGCCGTCGCGCTCGCGGAGGTGGAACTCCCGCCAGTCGACATAGGAAAAACACTTTGAGGTCCGCCGCTCGTGGATCTTCGCCCGCTGGCTGTCCAAGAGGAAGCGCACGCCGGCCCAGTGGGTGAGGATAGCCGGGTCGTGGGCGCCGGAGGCGATGCGGCTGAGGAAGTTGTTGATGCGGATGAAGAGGTTGGTCAGCGAGGACCACTTGTTCCAGAACAGCGCGGCGGCGGCGGCCACGTAGCCCTCTTCGGTGAGCGCATAGCGGCTCATCAGCCCGCTGAGCACGGCCTCCTTGGCGGCGAAGCCGCGGCGGTCGACGTTGCGCATGTAGGAGAAGGCGTCCAAGAGGTCCATCCGCCACTTCCGCTCGACCTCGCGGCTGGGATACTCGCGTCCCAGCTCCTCGAACAACTCCTCCAGGCTCGACTCTTGCCAGGTCCGGTCGGCGATCTGGCACTCGACGTGGAACCCCCGCGCCAGCACCCGCAGCCATTCCGCCCGGGTCAACGCCCGGACCATCACCGGGTACTCCGGCGAGACGCTGGCGGCGATGCGGTCTTTGGTCGTGAAGCGGGTCACCAGCGCGGTGGCCTCGTTGGAGCCGCTTTGCGGGTTGAGGTCGTTGTCGAAGGAGAGCTCTTTGTAATAGGCGGGCGGACCGTACTGCTCGTCGCGGCCCACCGGACTGTAGGCGTCGCTGGAGGGCTTGAGCACCTGGCCCATGAAAAGGCTCTTGCCGACCTGGGAGGGTCCGTAGACCGCGGCGGCCACGGGCACCTTGGAGGAAGTGTAGAGATTGCCCGCCAGGCGGCGAAGCTGAAGGACCTCGAACTCGTCGCTTTCGCTGATGGGCAGCAGGTCCACGGCCCGGCGCGAGGGATTGAACTCGGCCAGCCAGTCGCAGAGGTCGGTAGCCAGCTTTTCCACCTGTTCCGCCTGGCGGATCAGGTTCCGATCACGATCATCTGGAAATCCCATGAAACGTGCGTCGTCCTATTTTTGCTGCGGTGGTTCTGTCCCAAAGGGTGTGTTATCAGCGGGAGGCGCCGCTGCGGGCTCGGGGCCTGCGGCGGGCGTTGCCGGTGCGGCGGCCGGAGCCGCCGGGCCGGGCGGCGGCACCGGCGGGGTAATCGTCTCCGTGCTCTTCTCAATCGTCAGTCCCACGCGGAAGCGGAAGGGATACTGCTGGATCGAGCCGTCGGCCGGATTGCGGGACTCGATCATCAGGTCGTAGAAGGTTGCCGGCGGACCTTTCTGTAACCTCGGGCTCTGGAAGACCGCGTGCTGGCCGTCGCCCTGGACCTGGGAGGCGATCCAGCCCGCCGGCGGCGGCTGTCCGACGGCGTAAGCGCGATACTCCAGCGGCCCTTCGCCGGCGCCGGCCGCGATGTCCAGGTTGACCGCAAAGTCGTGGTCCGTGGAGTCAGGGGCGACCGAGCTGGCCACGTTGGCAAAGCGATCGCCGCCGACGGTCACTTCGGCATTGGCCTCATGGTCGGCATAGCGGGCGCGGACCTGCGTGTGCCCCTGCCCGACGGCGAGGAATTGGCCCTCGTGGCCCGGCGCCAGGTCGGGCGTCAACACCTTGTCGTTCATGCTCTCCAGCGCGGCGGGCACCTCGGTCTGATTGCCCGCCAGATCCTGGGCACGTGCGTGGAACCTGGGGGTCGACTGCCCCAGCCGGACCGCGGTCTGGGCCGGGTCGATGAACAAGGTCGCGATCGGCTGATCCGCCACGCCGCCGCCGCGGCCCCCGACAAAGCCTCCATCCCCGCCGTGCCAGATGCCGTCCCGCCAGAACCCGCCGCCCCGGCCCAGAACGGCGACACCGCCGAACGGATCGACGATCCGGGCGCCTCCTCGCCGATCACCACGGCCAGGTTGGCCTTCAGCTCCTGGCCGCCCACCTGGGCCGTTATCTCGCTCGTGCCCGGCACGCCGGCCACGACGCGCATCCCGTTCAGGTGGGCCACGTCCGGATTGCTCGCCGAGAGCTTCACCTGGTCGGGGCCGACCACCTGGACCACTCCGCCCCGCTTGCCGGTCACCTGGTAGTCGAAGGCCTGCTCGGGATGGATGGTCGCCGCACTCGGGGTGAGCACCAGGTCGGTCCAGATGTTGTCGCCCACGGTGACAGGCACTTGCTGGCCGAGCTTATCGGCCCAACGGACGGCCACCTGGGCGCTGCCCGGCGCTACCGCGTGGACTTCCTGCGGCGGGGCGATCTGGATCGACGAGGGGTTGACGCCCTCGGCGGCCAGCTTGAGCTTGTCCTGGGGAAACAACTCGTGCGTACCGCAGGCGGCGCGGCCTTCGATCCGCAGGTGGGCCGTCTCGCCGGTTGACATAACAAGCTGGGACGGGTCGGCGACCAGCTCGGTGATCGGGTCGTCGGTCACCGTCACGCGGGCCTTGCCGGCCGTTTCCCCATTGGGCAGCTTGGCCGTGATCTCGGCCGGACCCGCCGCCAGGGCGCAAGCCTGGTTGCCGCGCAGCGAGACCTTGTCCGCCGCGGAGCTGCTCCACTGGGCCACGTCGGTCAGATCGAGCCGCTGACCGTCCTTGCCGATCAAGAAGGCCCGCAAGGGCAGGGCCTGCCCGGCCGCCAGCGTACCCTCGGCCGGCTCGACCACCAGCGTGCCGTCCAGAACGCCCGCCGGCAGGACCGTCACTTCGGTGCTGACCAGCTTGTCGCCCAGGCTGAAGGTGACCGTGGCCGTTCCCTCCTTCACTGCCTTGAGCGTGCGGCCCTCGGGTTGGAACTGGACGATGCCCGGCGCGGAAGAGCTGACCTGCACCTCGCGGCTGAAATCCACGTTGGCGCGGGAGATCGACAAGTCGGTGCCCAACTGCCGGCTCTCGCCGACGTGCATCGGCAGCATCCGCGGATCGACGATCAGGGCGTCGGCCAGGGAGTTGACCACGTGGACGTCCAGCGGCTTGCTGGCGATCGGGCCGTAGGCGGCCGTGACCTGCGTATCGCCGAGCTTCTGGGCGGTCAGCTCCGGCCCTTGGACGCGGGCGATCTGGGGATTCTGCGACTTCCAGCTCACGCCGGCCAGGCCGCCGATCACGCCCTCGGACTTCTTGTTCTTGTAGCCCACCGCCTCGACGGTCACGGTGTCCTTGGGCAAGAGGGTCAGCGGCGAGGGCCGCAAGCGGATTTCGTCCACGTCGACCTTGTCGGCCACCTCGACGGCCAGGGGCTGTTCCGCCGCGACGCCCTCGAACTCGGCGGTGACCTCGGTCTTCCCCGGGTGGATGCCGATCATCCGGCCGCCCTTGAAGGCCACCGGCGCAGCGGCCGAATCGCCCGAGGCCCGCAGGGTGGCCTTCTTGGTAACGATCCGTTTCATGCCGTCGGGATACGAGACCTCGACGCGGAAATCGTCGAACTCGGCGCCCTTGGGAAAGGTCACCGACGGGCCTTGATCGCTGACGATCGAGACGTTGGAGGGGCGCCGCGCCGCACCTGTCGCCGGGTGGTTGGCGCGGCCGGGCAAGACCTCGAAGTCGAGCGTGGAAACCAACGGCTTGCCCCACGCCTGGCGGAACGTTGCCACCAGCTTGCCTTTGCCCGCCGCGCGTCCCTCGATTTGGGCACCGTCGACTTTGGCCAGATTCGGCGGGTCGACCGCCAGCGACAGCTTCGACGAGTCGCGGACCGAGTACTTCTTGCCGGCCTTGGAGACGGCGTCGACCTGCAGCTTGCTCGATTGGCCCAAGAGGACCGGCATGGGGTCGATGCCCAATTGCAGCTTGGCGACCTGATTGCGGCCGAGCAGCCACCAGGCCGAAAGCACTGCCAGGAGCAGCAGCAAGAGGGGCCACAGCGCGCGGCGTTTCCGCGGACGCCGCTTGACCACGCGGGGCACGTGGACCGACGCGCAGCTCGGGCACTTGGGACTTTGGCCGGGACGGCGGACGAACAACAGCGAGCAGTCGGGGTCGGTGCAGATCAGCGTCGGCGCCGGGACCTGGTCCACCCGCTGGTAGCCCCAGCACCAGACCAGCCGCCATCGGCCCTGGACGTCCTTGTAGCGGAAGAAGTAGTTGTCACGGTCCGTGCGATGGGGGTCGTCGAGGAGCTTGATGAGGCTCTGGTTGAGGATCTTGTAGACTGCCCGCTCGGTGGAGGTTTCGGCCTTGGCCTTGGCCAGGCGGTCGCGGAGGGCTTCCAGGTCGGCCTTGAGCGGACCCTGAAGGTCTTCATCGCTGGCGGGCTGGCAGACGACGTCTTCGAGGCGTCCGCCGTGGTCGTCGCGGACGTAGAAGTTGACGGATTCCCCTTCCCATTCCGGCTCGGCGGACAATCCGCCCAGCCAGCGGAAGACGATCTTGGAATTGGCGTCGGAGTAGTCCAACAGGGGAACGCCCGGCTCGACGGCGACGGGGTGAAAGTCGCGACCGGTATCGGAGAGATCGACGCGGACGAATCGTCTGGCCATGGCTTAATCTGCCTTCGCCTCCGGGATTAGGGCTCCATCTTCCAAGGTACCCGCTTCCCGAGGGAATATCAATCCCGTAGGCAGCGCCCTCCGCGGCGTTCGTAACCGTTCATGGGCCGTCAGCGTCGCCTTTCGCTCCGCGAAAGTTGCGCTACTTTCGCGGAGCGAAAGGCGACTTTTTGTGCCCAATCGCACGTAGGTCACCAGCGGCCCGTGAACGGTTACTGGCGTTCCGGGGCAGCAAAATGGCTCGTTTCCGGCGTCAGGAAAGCCACGGAGGGCGTTCCCTACAGGGCTGTCGAGGTGTTATGCTAAAGCATAACCTACTCTTGCTGACCACTGACCACTAGCCACTGACCACTAGCTTTGTCTCTCCACCGCTTTGTCTATTATGCGGCGATCATCGGCGGTTGGGCCGCTTTCCTGGCCTGGATGGTCGCCGAGCCGCTCTTTTTCCACTGGCCCTGGCTGGATCACTTGCTCCGCGCCGCCTGGCTGGCCGGGGCGGTCCAGAGTATGCTCACCAGTGCGCTGGTGGGCGGGGGCTTGGGGGTGGGCTTGATTCTCGTCTCCGGGATGGCCAACGCCCAATGGCGGCGACAACTTCGTCGAGCGGTCCCCGGACTGGCCATCGGAGGAATCGGCGGGGCTATCGGCGGACTGCTCGGGCAGCTCCTGTACCATGTCGGAATCCCCCAAATGGCTGGGTGGATGATCATGGGGTTGGGAATCGGCTCCGCGGAAGGCCTCTATGACCGGTCGAGCCGGAAACTGCGGAACGGCATGATCGGAGGCGGACTAGGGGGACTTGTCGGGGGGGCTCTTTTCAGTTGGATCGCCCGAGCAGGCGCGGACATGCCCCTGCGGGCGACCGGCTTCGTGATCCTCGGCGTGTCGATTGGAGCCCTGATCGGGTTGACCCAGGTGGTGCTGAAGGAAGCCTGGCTGACGGTGGTGGATGGCTTCCGGCCCGGGCGGCAGGTGATCCTTGGCGAGGCGATGACCTATCTCGGCCGCGGCGATCATCTGCCCCTGCCGCTGTTGGGCTATGCGGGCCGGGACTTGGAGTCGGAGCACGCGCGGATTACGCGGCAGCCGGACGGTCAGTACACGATCCAGGACAATCAATCGCGGATCGGCACGATCCTTAACGGCCGTCCGTTGCAAGGCCCGGCGATTCTCGCCGATGGCGACCTGATCCGCCTGGGGAGCAACATCCTGCGGTTCAATCATCGCCATCGCAAGGAAGGGCCGACCATGGATGCGGGGCAATCCGCAAGTTCAGCCGGCGTGGCCGCCGGGGCTAACCAGGGCGGCCCAGCCGGCGTGGCCGCCGGCGCTAACCAGGGCGGCCCAACCGGCGTGGCCGCCGGCGCCGTTAGCCCAGGCGGCCACGCCGGCCCACCCCCCCCGCCCGCCCCACCTCCGGGGACGCTGCCCGGCCAGGGTAGCCCAGCGGCTGCAAGGCCGGCGCCGCGGGGAAGCGTCCCTTGGCAGCGTTCCGCGCCTCCTCGGCCCAACCCGCCCGGTGCGGGCGGCGCCGCGAACCGCCGCATTCCGCCTCCGCCTCCGCCCCCACCCACTTGACCCCTCTACATGAGGGAAAGACGGGTCGTTGACAGTCCCCCATTTCTTGGGTAGTCTGGGGTTAGAACGGCAATCGATATCAATCTCTGTGGCATGGCCCCCCTTGAACGCTGTCCAACGAAGGAAAGTACTCCTCACGCTCCGCGTGAGGCCCTGCGTCACGCGGAGCGTGACGATTACAGGTAGGCTGGCAGCGACGCTGCTATTGGCTGCCGGCCTGGCCTCCGTCGCGCTGGGGAATGCAGCCTCACCGCCCTCCGACGGTGCGGGTCCGGCGTCGGTTTCCGACAACGGCGTCTCCCGCCCCGATGCCGAAGCCCTGGCGTCCGACTACGTCCATGCTTTCCTCAAGCGAGAGCAACTCCAGGCGACCAGCGCATTTCTGCAAAAGGAGCTGGAGCGGCTCCAGACGGCCGGCCGGCCGGATTCTCCGGACCAGGCGATGCTGGCCCAGTTCCGGCGGATGGACGACCAGACGCGGCTGTCGATGGCCGAGTTTCTCGACCAGAACGCCGGGCCGGTCTCCAAAAGCTTCGACGGTGCGGCGGATACGCTGGGCCGCCGGCTTGAGGAGGTGACCAATGCCTGGCAGTCGGTGCGGAGCTCGCTCGACCAGCAGCGGCTGCTGTTGTTCGAGGTGGAAGGGAGCCGGCGGAAGGTGGGCCAGGTGGCCGCGCTGCTGAGCGTCGACAAGCGCTGGTTCTGGCTCTTCGGCCTGGTGGCCGTGCTCACCTTGGTAGGCGTGGTCTTCCATGAGCGGCGGCACGAAATCCGGCGGCTCTTGAACGGCGGCCGGGCCCGGGCCATGGGGCTGTCCAAGTTTCTCTCGGCCGCGGCCCTGATCCTCGCCCTGCTGACGGTCGTCACCTTCCTCAACGGCAACCGCATCTACGAGTCGCTGTTGACCGTGGGTTCCGGGCGGGAGACTTCGCCGCGGGAGGCGATCTTGCGGCAGAACGCGGCGATTGCGGCCCAGATCGCTCCGCTGGAGCGGAAACACGAAGACCTCCAGCGGACATACGAGGCGGCGCTGGCGGCGGCCGAACAGCGGATCACGTCCGCCTTGCCCGCCCGCAGCACGCTGCCGGCCGATTGGAAGAATACCCGCCAACGGGCGTTGGAGTTCAGCACGACGCTGGATCTGTTGGAGCGGGTGTCCAAGGCGATGCAGACCGACCTGGACGATCTGGCCAAGCTCAGCAAGGAGTTGGACGCCCAGACAGAGGCCACCGCCGCGTACCGGCGTTTGCGGCAGTGGATCCGCGGGGGCCTGGGGTCGGCGCTGGTGGGGCTGGCGGTCTCGGGCGGGTGGCTCTTTTCCGGGGCGTGCAGGTCCGCCGCGAAGTGAGCCGCGACACCTGCCCCTTGTGCCTGGGCGTGGACCATCTGGAGCCGGCGCCCGACTACGGCCGCCACGCCGACGGCCCGCGCGACGTGGCCGTGGTGCAGTGCAAGAACGTGATCAGCCAAGAGCCCTACGAGCAGTGCGACTACACCTTCATGGAGATCTACCGCTCGATGACCAAGGTCTGTTTCCCCACCTTGGGCGTTCCCCAGGCCGGCAAGACCCACTGGCTGGCGATGCTCTACTGGGAGCTGAACCGGGGCAACTACCCCAAGTCGGTGCAGTTCGAGAAGATCCGCTCGCAGAGCTCGCAGGACTTCGACGTGCTGGTCGAGGAGATCCTCAACAGCCGCATCGGCACGGCGGCCACGCAGCGCGACCGCATCCCTCACCCGCTGGTCTTCAACCTCCAGGACCGCGACGCCCTGGGCCGCAACAACCTGCTGGTGAACATTTTCGACTACTCCGGCGAAGTGACCTCCGACATGGGCGTGGAGGACTATCGCCGCCGCCGGGCGCTGGAGGGCGACGGTTTCATCTTCTTCCTCGATCCGACCTATCCCAGCGAGCCGCAGTCCAAGGCCCTGGCCGATTTCCGCGAGGACATCCGCCTGGTCAAGGGCGTCAAGGCCGGCCGCCGCGTGCGGATCCCCGTGGCGCTGTGCGTGTCGAAGATCGACCTTCTGGCCGGCAAGTCCTTCTCGGTTCCCGGAGGAGGCGACGCCATCGCCTGGTTCTACAAGGAGCTGGGCCGCATCGATCCCACGGGCGAGGCCATGACCTGGGACGTGATCGAGGCCCGCAGCCGGCTGTTGGGCGAGCTGCGCGACACGATCTGGCCCGGCTGGGAGATCCAACGGCAGATCGACGACCTCTTCGGCGGCCGCTACCTCTTCTTCCCGCTGACCCCCGTGGGTCTGGACGGCGCCGGCGAAGCGGACCTCAGTCTGCGGACGATCTCGCCCTTCGGGCTGTTGGAGCCGCTGTTGTGGCTGTTGGAGATGAACGGGTATCCCGTCTTACGTTAAGGATGAACCGCCGGACACGCGAGAATATACAAGGCCGGATCGCATGAGCAAGGGGTACCATAATAGATTGTTGTAGCTCTTTAGCGGAATGGTGTAGCCCTTTAGCGAAATGACCGAGCGACCCCTTCGAGCTTGCTCGATGGTGAAGGAGATTGGAGGCTAGTGGAGGTTCCTTGCGAAGCCGCGACCCCGCCGGGCTTGCCCGGTGGTGAAGGAGATTGCCAGGCTACTCTTCCGCTAGCCAGCCAATCTCGTTCACCATCGAGCAAGCTCGAAGGGGTCCCGGAGAAAGATTGAGGCGTGTCGAGCTAGCTTTCAATCTCGTTCACCATCGAGCAAGCTCGAAGGGGTCCACTCCCCAGACCGCTAAGCAATTACCCAATCGAAAATCCAAAATCTAAAATCCAAAATCAGTAACATCCATGTCCTGGCCGCTGGCTTCCCATTTCAGCGCGGTGCTGCAAAACCCGCGGATCGCTTTCCGCGACCCGCAACTGCAGCGCTGCCAGGTCGACAAGGACCAGCGGAACCAGCCGCGGCCCTGGGCCGGGGCCTTCGCCGTGGTCTACAAGGCGGTGATGGCCGACACCGGCCGCAACTTCGCGCTGCGGGTCTTCACCACCGAGTCGCCCGAACGCCACGAGCGCTACGACTTGATCAGCGAGTATCTCAAGGGCCGCAAGCTGAAATCCCTGGTCGAGTTCGAGTACCGCGACAAGAGCATCCGCTCGGCCGGCGACGGCAAGTGGTACCCGCTGATCCTCATGGACTGGGTCCAGGGCGAAACGCTCTTCAAGTGGGTCCGCGCCCGGTCGCTGGAAGGCAACCGCCGGGCCCTGGCCACGGCCGCCGAGCGCTGGGTCGCGCTCACTAAGGAGCTGGTCGACGCGCGGATCGCCCACGGCGACTTCCAGCACGCCAACGTGATGGTCACCGACGCCGGCGAGCTGAAGCTGGTCGACTACGATTGCATGTGCGTCCCGGCGCTGGTCGGGCGGCGGAACCTGGAAGTGGGCGTCGAGCCTTACCAACATCCCGACCGCAACGCGGCCACGCACCTCGCGCTGGACCTGGACCACTTCTCGGCCCTGGTGATCTACGTGGGTCTTCGCGGCCTGGCCGCCGACCCCTCGCTCTGGAACAAGTACGTCGAGGGGAAGAGCTACGACAAGCTGCTGTTCCGCAAGGAGGACTTCCAGGCCCCGGCCGCAAGCCCGCTGTTCATCGACCTGTTCAACTCGCCCGACCACGACGTCCGCGAGGCGGCCGAACAACTGTTGGCGTTCAGCCGGGTCCGCATGGACCAGGTCCCGCCGCTATCGCACCTCACCAACTCCTACAGCAAGATCGAGCAGTTGCTCATGGCGCAGCAATGGGATGCGGCCGTGCAGTTGCTCAACCGCCGCGGCCATTTCCGCGACGCGCCGCCGCATCTGAAGCCGCTGATCGACCAGGCCTACGAGCACGTCTGCCGGCAGGAGGCCTGGGCCCGCTTCCAGGGGATCCGCCTGGAGCTGGGCGAGCAGTCGGACCGCGAGTTGTTGGGCGCCTGGAACGAAAGCGTCTTCCGCGGCTTCGAGCCGGCCGAGCGGTTCCGCCCGCACGTCGTCGCCGCCCGCAAGCAGGTGGAGGTCGTCGATCGCCTGCGGCTGTTGGTGCAGCAGGCCACGGCGACGACCTCGCTGTCGCGGGAGAAGGGGATCGCGGCCGCGGCCGCCCCGCTGCCGGAAGGCTACCATTACAGCCTGCGGACGCGGGTCGAGCAGGCCCGGCAGCGGGTCGAAGCGGTGGATTGCATGGGCCGCGCGATGCAGCAGAGCGACGACGAGCCGATCGTCGCCGCCTGGCAGCAGGCCTGCCAGATCCGCTGCGAAGGGCTGATCCACCGCGACCAGCGCCCGCGGATCGACCTGGCCCTGAAGCGGCTGCCGATCCTCCGCGTGCTCTGCGAGCTTCCCCCAGATCTGCCCTACGACCAGCTCGACCGCCGGCTGCTGGACCTTTGGCAGGAGGAGATCATCGCCGGGACGCCCGAGGCCGAGGCTTGGCGGCCGTTTTACGAGCAATCGCTCTACCGCCGGGAGCTGCTGAAACGCCTGGAGCAGGCCATCGGCCGCCGCGATGAGACGGCGATCGCCGAGACGATCCGCGATCCCAGCCTGAAGGACTACCCGATGCCTTCGAGCTGGGTGCCGGTGATCCGCTCGGCCCGCCAGCGGATAGCCAAGATGGAATCGCTGGAGGCCGCCTTGGGGGCGGGGGATCCGTCGAAGTTCGCCCTGCTGTTCGACGCCCGCATCCTCCGCCAGTATGAGGAACGTTTCCGTCCCTATCAGCAAGTGCTGGAGGCGTGGACCCGGGCGGAAGTGCTGCCGGCCGAAAGGATCGGACTGCGGCCGGCGGTGGGCCGCGCCAGCCTGGTCCGCCAGGAAAAGAGACGCGGAAGCTACCGCGTCCGCTGGACCTGGCCGCAGCAGCGGTTCACCAACGAGTGCGTGCTGGCCGTTTGCGCCGAGCCGCCCGGGCCGGACGACGATCCCCGCCAGTTGCCCGCCCTATTCCGCATACCGCTGGACCGGCAGAGCTGGGAGAGCGGCGGTGGCAGCCGGGTGATCCACGTCAAGCCCGAGTGGGACGGCGGCCTGGTGGTGGTCTGGGCGGTGGTGGACCTCGGCTTCCGGCTGCTGTTCAGCCAGCCGCTGACGCTGGGGCGGTTGGAAAGCCGTCGCGGACTCTTCGGCGGCCGGCCCAGCCCGCAGGGCAGCCAGGCCAATTCGCCGGTAACGCAAGCGGTTCCCCCTCTCCCTCCGGGAGAGGGCGAGAAATACGAAACCAATCCCAAGGACCAAGGGGGCCAATGACCAAAACCTCGCGCTTGGGGATTCTTCAGATTATTCCGGCCGAAGCGTACGCGAGCCCACCCTCGCGGACGGGAGACTCCCTTGGCAACGACGCAGAATATACTTCCTCTTCTCTGTTCCGCGATGAGTTGGAAGGAGGGATTTCATGCCCGGCGTTGATTACAGTGCGGTTGAGGCGCGTGTGCCGATGGCAAAGGTTCTGGAGCTGCTGGGTTTTGCCGCGGAAGTCGCGGCGACGGACCAGTTTCGGGGACCCTGTCCGGTCCGTGGTTCGCAGTCGCCGCACAGCCGATCGTTCTCGGCAAATTTCGCGCGCGGTGTATGTCGGTGCTTCAAGTGCGGTTTTGTTGGGAACCAAATACAGCTTTGGGCAGCGTTAAAGAAAATGACGGTGTATGAGGCAGCGGTAGATCTATGTCGCCAGGCAGATGTGGAGGTTCCGTGGATCGAGCGATGGTAGGTGGAGACGCCGCGCAGCCTTCAAGCAAGGAACAGAGAAGAGGAAGTATACTCCGTTTTCGCGCCGACGCCGTCTTTCAGCCGTCAGTATGGTTCGGCGCAGGCATAAGCCGGGTGAGCCGTTTTTCCGGATTCTTGGATTTGCAGTGTCAATGTATTTCGGATTTCGATGTTCGGGTTCCGTGCTTGATTTGACGCAGTGACCCATGAGCGCCATCCAGCAGATCTATTGCACCCATTGCACGCACGGCAGCTCGGCCCTGGAGCGGCGCGAGGGTGAGCTGGCCCATCGCATGCTCGGCTACAGTGCCCGCGCAGGCTCGTTGGAGGCGCAGGAGCTGCGGAAGTGCTACCGCCAGATCGAGCGCTACGCCTACTACTATTTGCCCCGCGACACGCCGGGCGAAGAGAAACTGCGGCTGATCGCCGCCTCCGCCCCGCGGCGACTGATCTTCTTTCCCTCGACCGGCGGGCTCCAGGTCGCTGGGCAGGTCTGCTACCGGCCGACCGACACCGAAGGCCGCCCCGGCTCCTATTTCGCCCACGTCCTCTTCCAGGACGAGCAAGACGGCCAGGGACGCTGGTCGCCCGCCGACTGCCTCAAGCTCTGGAACGCGCGGGGTTGGGTGGACGAAGATTCCACGACGATCCCCTTCGTGCTGCGGTCGCTCTACAGCCTCAGCGAGATGCACCAGAACGCCCGGCCGGCCATCGATGACGGCGTGTTGCGGAGCTTTCTCACCACGCCCGCGGGCGGAAACTTCGACGATCCGGCCGGCGTGATCCCGTCGCGCTACCGGGCTACGCCTCCCAAGCAGCGGATCAACCTCCTGACCAACGTCTTCCGCGGCCTGCTGGAAATCGACTTCCACCAGCGGGCGTCGCTTTTGATCGTGGTCGAGCCGAGCCTGGCGGCCCTCTTGTTCTATGGCATCGTCCGCCTGCTGCCGCCCGGCCCCCTGCAGGGCGGCATCAGTTTCTCCACCTACGAGCCGAATACCGAGCGCCTGGGCACGACGCTGGCCGCCACCATCTTCCACGATCCCCTGCGGACCGACCTGCGGCCCGACGCCTACCGCTCCCGCGGCTTCGCCGTCAACACCTTCCTCGATCGGCGGACAGATTTCCGGCAGCCGCAGGCCGCGTATGCGGTGACCATGCTCCAGCGGCTCCTGGCCGAGGGCTGGGACGCCGTCGACCGGACGCTCGTGAATCTGGAAGCCGTGGGCGCCAAAACGGCCGAAGATTTCGACGCCTTGGCCGCGGTGGACCGCATCGTGCCCGCCCTGTTCGATCCTCGCCAGCCGCTTCCCGGCGACGCTTGGCGGCGCTCGCCGATGGCCATCCGCTACCTGCGGCGGATTCTCGGGCGGCGGTTGGCGGAGCTGGCGGATCCCCGCGCTGGAGTCGCTGGTCGGCCGACCGCAGCACCTGCTGGTCTTGGAGCTGATCGCCGCGGAGCCGGACGCGCCGGCCACCCATGCGGCTGCCGAGTACCTCTTGCGGCAACTGCCCGGCGAGCGGATCGGCGACCTCTTGCGGCTGGAGGAGATCTCGCCCGAGGCGAAGGCCGACGTGCTGGCCCGCTACGTCACGGCCCAAGGCGCGCTTCCGCCCGGCTGCGATCAGCTCTGGCAGAATGCGGCCAGTACCGGAGCGACCGAAGTTAGCCCCGGCGGCCACGCCGGCGCTGTACGTACTCCTCACGCTCCGCGTGAGGGCGTGCGTCACGCGGAGCGTGACGAGTACGATTCCCGCGGCGACGATCTGCTCCCCCGGCTGCTGGCCCGGCTGGACCTGAAGACGCTGGTGAAATTCTACGGCAGCGTGGCCGACAAGCACTCCGACGCCTTCGTCCTGGCCCTGGTCGTTTCCTGCCGCCACGTGGGACGGATTGGTAATCCGTCCGGCAAAGGGGCCGACCTCGTGGACGGATTACCAAGCCGTTCTACGGAGAAGCCCGCGTCGACCCTCGCACCGCGGCTCACCGCGATCATCGAAACGATGAGCGAGGAATCGTTGGTCTCGCTCTACCGCAGTCACGGGCCAGGATTCTTCCAAGACTACCCCGCCGACGAGCCGGCCTTGGGACGGCGGCTGCACGAGCTGATCCAGTCGCTCTCCGGCCATCCCAGCCAGTTCCGCGACCGCCTGGACCTGATTACTTCGGCCGCACATTTGTTGCCGGAGGACGACGACCAGACGGCGGCCACCGCCTGGTCGACCTGCCGGGCGGCGATCCTCGACATCGGCCGGCTGCAGGACCAACGCGGCGGCATGTTCCGTCAGCCGCCGATCGAGCAGATCGAGGCCGCGGCGCGGCGGATGACCGAGGCCGTCGTCCGGGCGCTGCCCCGCGACCGCTTCGAGGACGACCGCACCGGCGGCAACAAGCGGAAGTGCCTGGAGCGGGTCGGCTCGCACCTCCTGGCGGGCAAGAAGTTGTTGCCCCGCGACCGCTGGCAGTTCGCCGCCCTCTGGCAGAAAGTCGCCTGGCATTTCGAGCGGGGCACCTGGCCGTCGGCCCCGCTCTGGAAGCTCCGCCCCAAGCGGAAGCTGCCCGTGCCCCTCTGGCTGTTGCTGTCTACCCTGGTTGTGCTGGTGCTCTTAGTGGTGGCCTTCGTGCTGGTCAGCCGGCCCACGGGTCCGCAGGAGACGGCCGCGGTTAGCGGAAAGGCGGGCGCCGCTGCCGACTTGTCCAGCAGTGAGGAGAGCGCTGCTGGACAAGCCGGCAGCGAGACCCCCGCGGAGCAGCTCAAACAGCAAGAGGCTCGGCGACGGGAGATGGCCCGCCAGTCCGAGCAAGAGCAGCAGCGGGAGGCGGCCGAGGCGGCGCGAACGAAGGCCGCGGAGGAAGAGCACCAGCGGCAAGAGCGCGAGGCCGAGGAAAAACGGCGCGCGGCGGCCGAAGAGGCCCAGCGTACGGCGCAAAGTCCGCCGTCGCAGCCGCCCGTCAAGCCCGCGCCCGAAGTCAAGGCGCCTGCCCCGCTGCGGGCCGATGCCGACGCCTGGAAGACCAAGGCCGAGCGGTTCGCCCACGACCACCTGGGCCGATTCATCGATGGCGAGCCGCTCATCGAGGGCCTGGCGGAGATCCCCTTGGATATTCTACCGCCGACGCCGGCCACGAGCACCTGGTTCCTCGGCAACGGACGAATCTACCTCGATAACGCCACCTATCCCTTCGGCGACGGCTTCGAAAAGGAGCTGCCGGAAGTACGCTATGAGATCCCTGCCCTGGCCGCCGATCTGCACCTCAAGTCGGCCTTTGTCGAGTTGCACCCGCGGGGCGACGTGCTCCAGCTCGTGGTCGGCGGCGTTCCCGCCGATCCACCGGGCGGGAGCGAAGCCGACAAGAGAGCCCGCATGGCGGATCTCAAACGGCGGATCGAGATGCTCACCCCCAGGCTCCGGGCTTATCGCAGGGCGAACACGCCGGACGAACAAAAGGACAAGGTTTTCCAAGCGATCATCGAGCTGGCCCAGATCAAGTTCCCGCCAATCCCGCCACGTCCGAATCCGAACGATCCCAAGTACAAGAACCGGCCCGACGCCTACAATGCGGACGTCCAGGCCTACAAGAACGCCTCGGCGCAGAACGAAGCCGTGCGTGCGGCCGTTCCCGAAACGGCCACCCGGAGACTGCGCGAGTACCAGCAGACGCTGGCTAGTCTCCAGAAGGAGTCGGGGCAAGCCGTCTCGCAGGCCCGGCGCGAGAACGACCCGGCTTTGGCGGCCTTGAAGCAGCGGTGCCGGTCGATCAGCGCCCTGATCTACCAGCCGGTGTTGCGGGGTGGGGAATCCGCCCCGGCCACCGACGAGACATCCCCTCCGGCCGGCAAGGCCGTCGCGCCGGCGGTCCCGCCAAGGCCGCCCGTGACTTTCAAGCTTCAGTGGAAGGGCGGCACTACGATGACCGGCGGACCGGCGGTGCCGGCAAAGCCGCCTGCGGCGGCCGAGAACCCGCCCGCCGGGCCACCGTCCACTCCTCCACCCGAGACCGCTCCGCCGGAAACCACGCCGCCGGAAACCACGCCGCACCGCGACCCCACCGCCGCCCGCAGCCCACCGGCCATCGACGGCGCGTTTCACTTCGAGAAGCGTCCCATTACCGGACTTCGGGCGCCCGTCATGGCGAAGGTCCGCTTTGCGGTGACTGCCGAAGGGGGCAAGAAGCTGCCGCCCAACGTCCGCCGGTCGGCGGTCATCGGCAGCCTGCTCATCGAAAAGAACAAGGAAGGCATGGTACGGCTGATCGAGACGCCGGAGATCCAGGTCCAGGAGATGGGCTCGCCGATGGCCGACCCCATTTACCAGGACGCCGTCTCCTTGCGCCCGCAGATCCGCTTTTTCCGCCGTCCCGCAGATCGCTTCCAATCCAAGCTCGAATTGGTGGCCGTCTCCACCGCCCAGTCGATCGAGCCGGTGGAGCAGGACCGGGAATACATCGTGCGGTTTGAGATCAGCGCCGCAGGGCTGGACAAACTTCAGCACTTGCTCGAAGGACAGTAACGAGCTTTAGCCCTGAGACAGCTTTACCCCTGAAACAGCTTTACCCCTGAAACAGCTTTAGCCCTGAAAGGGCAAAACATATCAGCCCAGGGCAAGCGCAGCGCCGCCCTGGGTGCGGAAATTTGGAGACGGGAAGCCCTGAAAGGGCGAAACAGGCGGGAGGGCTTAGGACATGTCTCCGTCCTTGATGAATTGCGGGCGTATTTCCACAGCACGGTATTGATTATGATGAATGGTATGTACAGAACTGCATCGTTTTTGTCGCGCCCTTTCAGGGCTTGTTGTCTTGGGTCCTCTTCACCCAGGGCGGCGCTTCGCTTGCCCTGGGCTGGTATGTGGCGCCCCTTCGGGGCTCAATGTTTACGCCCCTACAACTGCCTATGAAACCTCTGGGAATCATCATCCTCGGTTGCCTGCCCCTGGCCGCGCTGACGCTGTGGAGCTTCGTCGAGCTCCGCGGGATCGAGGACCATATCCTTCCGCCGCCGATCGGCAAGGGTACCGCCGTGGAAGCGGAGTTGGCCGAACAGGCCCGCAAGTTGGCGGCCGATGAGAAAGCCGCCGCCGATCGTTTCGCTGTCGCCGACTTCCTGGCGGGCGAGGCGTTGCCGTCGCTGAAGGTTCCCGCCGGCAGCGACTTCCATGCGGCCGCCGAGACCTGGCCCCGTTGGACCACGGCCCGGGAGATGGTGCAAGCCTACGTCGAAGTCCAAGGGCTGACGGGCACCACGGATGCCCAGCGGCTCCGCGAGGCGGTCCGCCAGTTCGAGAAGCTGAAGGAGACCTACAAGATCTCGATGGTCGGTGCGGCGCCCGAGTACCTCAAGCTGATCGACGGCCGCATCGCCGAGCTGAAGCAGTTGATCCAGCACGGCACCCGGCTGACGGAAGCCAACCTGCGGTTGACCCAGGCCCGAGAGAAGTTCAAGCCCGGCGGGTACGCGGCCTGCATCGAGCTTTGCGACGAGCTGACCTCGAAGTATGCGGGCGTGCTCCCCGCGGCCGACCTGGAGAAGGTCCGCATCCTCAAGACTCGGGCCCAGTTCTGGCACGACGTCGACCGGATCTCGGCGGCGCTGAAGTCGGCCGGCACGCTGGCCTCCCAGCGGCTGCTCTTGCAGGAGTTCCTGGGTAAGTACACCGATCGCTCCGGGCGGACGCCCAGCGAGCGAGCGGTGCTGGAGCAGTTCGATCGGCAACTGGCCGACTTGGAGGGGAAACTGGGCGCCGCCGAACGACCAAGGTAGAAGAATGCAGGAGTTAGAAGTTAGGAGCTAACTCCTGTCAATAACGAAGGAGGAAACAAACTCATGTCGCACGCACCCTATTCGCAGGAGATCAGCCGCCAGAACAAGGCCTGCTTCCTCTTTCTGCTGGACCAGTCCTTCTCCATGGAAGAGCCGCTGGGCTCGTCGCAGAACCGCAAGTGCGACGAGCTGGTCACTGCCATCAACGGCTGGCTGCAGAACATGGCCATCCGGGCCAGCGGCGACGAAGGGATCAAGGACTGGATGGACGTGGGCGTCTTCGGCTACCGCACCGACCGCAGCGCCAACCCGATCATCGAGTCGGCCCTGCGGGGCCCGCTGGCCGGCAAGACCGTGGTCTCGATCTCCGAGATCGGCGCCAACCCGGCCCGCATCGACACCCGCAACCAGTTCATCCCCGACGAAGAGACGGGCGAGATGATCCAGGTGCCCTGCGAGATGCCGGTCTGGGTCGACCCGGTAACCGAAGGCGGCACGCCGATGTGCCACATGCTCTACCACGCCCACGAGGTGCTCTCGGGCTGGATCGCCCAGCATCCCCGCAGCTTCCCCCCGATCGTGGTCCACATCACCGACGGCGAATCGCAGGACGGCGACCCCACGCCCTATGCCGACGCCATCAAGCGGCTGGCCACCGAGGACGGCAACGTGCTGTTGTTCAACTGCCACCTGTCGATGACGGCCGCCGATCCCTTCATGTTCCCCTCCAGCGGCGAAGGGCTGCCCGACCACCTGGCCCAAGTGCTCTTTCAGATGTCCAGCGTGCTGCCCGACCCCTTCTTCCGCCACGCCACGGCGGAAGGCTTCCCCTTGCAGCCGGGAGCGCGGGGCATGGCCTTCAACGCCGACATGGTCTGCCTGATCCAATTCCTCAACATGGGCACGCAGGCAGCGCCGGGACTGCGATAGAATGCGATTCGACTTCCGCATCTTCACGCTCGCCAAGGACCCCGAGCATCCCGAACAGAACCAGGATGCCTTTGCGGTGGATCCCCGTCGCGGGATTGCCACGCTGGCCGACGGGGTGGCCTCCGGGATCTTCTCCCGCTCCTGGGCCACGATCCTCACCGAGTCGATGCTGGCCGACACGCCCGACCCGGCCGACAAGGACGCCTGGCGGCAGTGGCTGGCCCAGCGCCGGGCGGCCTGGTCCGCGAGGATCGACGTCAACCGGCTGGCCTGGTTCCAGAAGGCCAAGCTCAAAGACGGCACCTTCTCCACGCTGCTGGCGGTGCGGCTGCTGCCGGTCGAGGGCGCCTCGCCGGCCGAAAGTGCATCGCCAGTCGAAAGTGTATCGCCGGCCGACGGGATCTCGCCGGACCAGCCGCCGGCCTGGAACATCCGCGGCTACGCCGTGGGCGACACCTGCCTGTTTTATCTCCGCGAGGGGAAGACCGTGCGGACCTTCCCCATCGAGACGGCCGCCGAGTTCGACGCCGACCCGCTGGTCATCGGCAGCGTGAATCTGAGCCGCGACGAGCTGGTCGGCTTCCGCAACTTCGAGGAGTGCGGCCGCCCGGGCGACCTCCTGGTGCTTTGCACCGACGCCGTGGCCGCCTGGGCCTTGCGGCGTTCGGAGTCGGGCCAGCCGCCCGCCTGGGAGAATTACTGGGACATGCCGGAAGAGACCTGGCAGGCCGAGGTGATGTCGTTGCGGGAGCAGCGGGAGATGCGCTACGACGACGCCACGTTGCTCTTGCTGCGGATCTGCGATCCCCGGGCCGAGCCGCCCGACGAGCCGCCGTGGGCCGCGGCCGACGAGCAGCCGCGGGCGGCGGCCGAGTCGCCGTTAGCCCCGGCGGCCACGCCGGCGATCCCCCCTCTCCCTTCGGGAGAGGGTTGGGGTGAGGGGAGCCCACCACAGACGAACCAGCCTCTTGCCACACAACCGGCGCCGCCGCCGGGAATAACCGCCGATCCGCGACCGTTAGCCCCAGCCGCCGCGCCGGTTTCGCCCGCCGCCGCGCCGTTAGCCCCGGCGGCCACGCCGGCGCTTCCCGCGGAGCCGGCCCGGCCGGTCGAGGATGTCGCCGAGAAGCTCAAGGCCATCTCGGGGGAGATCATCGACCAGTCCGCCAAGCAGGTAGCGCGTGGGTTGGAGAAGTTCAAGGAGGTGAAGAAGTCGGCCACTTCCGTCTGGCAGAAATACCTGAAGAAGTTCCGGCCGTAGGGCGTAGGCGTTGCTTACCGTACTCGTCACGCTCCGCGTGACGAACGCCCTCACGCGGAGCGTGAGGAGTACGTAGGGAAACCTTGATCGTGGGCCAACTTGCTTATTCAAGTAACAGGGAGACCGCTATGAGAAAGCTGCTGATCGTGTTGGTCGCGTTGTTGCTCGTTACCGGCAGTGGCGTGCGGCAGGCGTATTCTGCCGACGACGCCAAGCCGGCGGTCCACCCGGCGACGGCAAACCAGGCCGCGGCGGGCAAGAAGGTCAAAGCCACGGGAACGATCGAGCCGGAGGAGGTGGTCAACGTCTGCGCAGGTGCCGGGCAAGATCGTAAGCCTCGGCGCGGACCCTTGCTCCCCGGACAAGTGCATCGGCTGGGATTCATCAGTGGAAGCGGGTACCGTCTTGGCGCAGATCGACAGCCAGCTCTATTCGGTGCGTGTCGAATTCGAGCACGCCGCCTGCGCCGTGCCCGAGCCGAGTTGGCACAGGTGACGATCAATTTGGAACGCGCCGAGGCCCAATGGAAACAGGCGCAGGAGCTGGAGAAGAGCAAGGCCATACCGGGCTCCGATTTCGACCTGGCCAAGTTCAACTACAAGGCGGCCAAGGCGGCCGTGACGGTGGCCGAGGCGGTGCTCGGACAGAACAGGGCCGCACTAAAACAAGCGGAAATTGGACTGGGCTATACCACGATCAAGTCGCCGATCAAAGGCGTCGTCATCGACCGCCGCGTAACGTAGGGCAAATGGTCGCTCCCACCGACGCCACCGGGCCCTTCCTGGTCGCGACGGCGATAAATTGGACGTCTGGGCCTCCGTCAAGGAGGCTGATATTCCGCAAATCCACCAGCAGCAACCCGTCCGCTTTACGGTCGACGCTTTTCCTGGCAGGGTCTTCGAGGGCAAAGTGAAACAGATACGGCTGAATGCCACGATGGCGCAGAACGTGGTCACATATACCGTGGTCATCGCCATGTCGGGCACGCCGTAAGGACTTGCTCCCCTATATGACCGCGAATGTCGAGTTCGAGTAGGCACCCCGATGAAAACCAATGCCGCCCGGGTGCTGGACCGACTGGGCGTTTCCTACGAGCTGCGGGAGTACGAGGTCGACGAAAGCGACCTCAGCGCCGAGCGCGTCGCGCAAAAGATCGGCCTGCCGGCCGAACAGGTCTTCAAGACCCTGGTCGTCCGCGGCGATCGCCGGGGGATCTTGCTGGCCGTCGTCCCCGGCGACGCGGAGCTGGACCTGCGGGCCTTGGCCCGGGCGGCCGACGATCGCCGCGTGGAAATGGTCCCGCTCAAGGAGGTGCAGCCGCTGACGGGCTACATCCGCGGCGGCGTGACCGCGCTGGCCTGCAAGAAGGACTACCCCGTGTATATCGACGAGACCTGCGAATTGTACGACGTGATCTCCATTTCCGCCGGCGTCCGCGGCACGCAGATCTTGCTGGCCCCGCAAGACTACCTCCGCGTCACGCAGGCCACGCCGGCCGCTTTGGCCCGCGAGAAGAGTCTGTAGTTTCGTACTCCTCACGCTCCGCGTGAGGCCGAACCGAACGAACCTCACGCGGAGCGTGAGGAGTACATAGGAGCATTGATCCCATGGCCGCATCCAGCTACCCGCCTCCCTTGCCGCCCGGTCCGCCGGCTCAGAACGGCGCGTCGCCGGACGCCCGCCGCCAGCGCAATCGACTGCTGCTGGATGCGGCGGCCGGGATCGCGCTTTTGGCGGCCCTGGGACTGGTCTTCCTCTTCGGCCGCGGCTCGACGCCCCGCCCTGGCTTGCAGTCTTCCAGCGTCGAGGAAGTGACGCACGCAACTCACAGCGTCTCCGAGCCGGCCGGCCGCACGTCGCTCCGCCTGGCGGTCACCAAGCCGCCGTTGGACGAAAACTGGGACGACATGGGGGCCTTGCTGCGGACCCTGGGGCCGGGCTACCAATACACGCAGATCTCGCTGAATGACCTCTTGGAGTCCGACGAGCTCGACAAGTACGACGTGCTCTTCGTGGCCTGCTCGCCGGTGCCGAAGAATTGGGTCGTCCGCCGGGTCCGCGCCGGCGTCCGTGCGAACACGGCCGTCTTCGCCGCCCGGCCGGAGATCGTCGCCCGCTTGAACCAGAGTCTCCGCCGCTTCGTCGCCGGCGGCGGCACGCTCTACGCCTCCGACTGGCAGTTCGACCTCTTGGCCATCGCCTTTCCCGAGATGATCGATGAGGCCAAGGTCAGCCGGGGCGAAGTGCAGAAGGTCACCGCCGACGTTGTCGACCCGGGCCTGCGGAAGCGGCTGGGTCCGACGATCCCGCTCCGCTTCGAGAAATCCGACTGGCGCCCCGCCGCCTTCACCGGCCGCGACGTGACCACCTACTTGCAGGGCCAGTACGAGCTTACGTCCGGCGACCGGCAGACCGGGCCGCTGTTGGTCAGTTTCCCCGTCGGCGACGGGACCGTGATCTTCACCTCCTTCCACAACGAGGCCCAGAACAACGACGTGGAGAAAGAACTGCTGCGCTACCTGGTCTTCACCACCGTCACCGCCCGCGAGGATTCCCGCATCAAGCGGACCATGGTCCGCGGCGGACTGTCGCCGCAGGAACGGAACCTGCTCAGCGCCTCCTCGGGCGGGCAGCCGGTCGGCGACCGCTACGAGTTGGCCAAGGCCGGCCGTTTGCAGTTTGCCCTGGGCTTCGAGAACCAGGGCGCCCGGCTGCGGCTGGAAGTCACCGGGCCGGACGGCCGCAAGGAAGAGAAGTCCGACACCAAGACCTTCACCATCGACATCCCCGACGCCCAGCCGGGCGTCTGGAGCTACACGGTGACGCCGCTGGCCGTGCCCTACAAGGATTTCCCCTTTACGCTGACGATTGGGGAGGATCGGCGTTAGAGCGTTTCCCCCTCTCCCTCCGGGAGATGGTTGGGGTGAGGGGAAACCGGACAAACCTCAAACCACGCGATTCTCGTCCGGCCGTCACGCCGGAGGTGCTTGCCATCGGGAGTAATGGCGTCGAATGGCAGACGGCGGCCTTTCGATCTCGCGGGGCGCAACGCGCGTCCAAATCTTTCTCGGGGTCTCTGGAGCGTGAGCCCGTCTTTTGGGGGTATTTGGGGGCCAATCGCCCAAGCAAGGTCCTATAGACACTATAGAAAAACCATGAATCTTATGGATTCCTACTTGCTAGGAATGATTATGGCTATATAATTCCCTATGTATTGTACTGGAGAACCTGGTGCGGGAGCATTCGAATGCCAACTATCACCCTATCCGAAGCGTACGACGCGAAGCTCAAGACCCTTGTTACGGAGCCCTTCGAAGACACTCGCGAGTCGCTCGTAGAGGGTCTTATCGACGAGGCGGTCACGCGGAGGGGCGTCTCGCCGAATGGAACCGGCTACGTGCCCGCCGCGAAGGATAGCCTTCTGCGGCAAGATCCGGATTCTCATGCCAGTCTGGACCACACTCGGATCGTCTCAGCGACGGTTGACGGTCGCGCGGTGCACCGCGAAATGGAACGGTCTGATGGATCAACTTCACGTTTTGGGCTGCAAGCGCCTGGGCTCGTTCGAAGCGCTCAAACGTGTGTCGCACGCGAACCTTCGAAAGGGAAAATACGAACAAAACGGATACAAGTACCTCCCCGGTGCGGACATTTCCATCCAAGGCGTCAGCGCAAATCAGGCGTGGGAGCGCTTTTTGATTGTTGCGCGGCGCTCAACGTGCCGATCAAGGTCACCTTCGAGTGGCGAGACAAGGAGGGCGCCGCTCACCCTGGACAGACGGGAGTTCTTGAATGGAAACCCTGAGTTCATTCCTGCGTCGCCGCTTTCAGCAGCCGTTCGTAACAGCGGACGACTGAAGCATGGCAGCGGAACGACATCGCACGCGACTCGGGCGTGACCTGGCACCGAGCCATCCATTCCGGCGCCACCGCGGGCAACGGACCAACTTCTGCGCGACATTCGCGGCCTGATCGAGCAGGCACGCCAGCAGGTAGCGCGGACGGTGAACTCGTCGATGGTGGCGATGTACTGGAGCATTGGCAAACGCATCCGCGAGGACATCCTGCACGAGAAGCGGGCGGAGTACGGAGAGGAGATTGTGCAGACAGTGTCTGCACAATTGACCCTCGAATACGGCCGTGGCTTCGGACGGCGCAACCTGTTCTACATGGTCCAGTTCGCCGAGGCGTTCCCGGACGCCGAAATTGTCCAGACGTTGTCTGGACAATTGAGCTGGAGCCACTTCCTCGCCATAATTCCACTGGACCACTCGCTGAAACGCGACTTCTACGCCGAGATGTGCCGCCTGGAGCGATGGAGCGTCCGCACGTTGCGGCAGAAGATCGACCGGCTGCTGTTTGAGCGTACGGCTGTCAGCAAGAAACCCGACGAGTTGATTCGCCGAGACCTCGACGCCCTGCGGGAGGACGACCGCCTGACGCCGGACCTTGTCTTCCGCGACCCGTACTTCCTCGACTTCCTGGGACTGGCCGGCAGCTACAGCGAAAAGGACGTGGAACAGGCCATCCTGCGGGAACTGGAGGCATTCATCCTGGAGCTGGGGACTGACTTCGCTTTCCTCGCTCGGCAGAAGCGGATCACGGTCGATGACGAAGACTACTACTTGGACCTCTTGTTCTATCACCGCAAGCTGCGGCGGCTGGTGGCCGTTGACCTGAAGATAGGCAAGTTCCAGGCGGCCGACAAGGGGCAGATGGAGACTCTACTTGCGGTGGCTGGAGGAGAACGAAGTGCAGCCCGGCGAGGAGCCGCCCCTGGGTCTGGTCCTGTGCGCCGGCAAGACCGAAGGGCACGTGCGTCTGCTGCGGTTGGAGCAGAGCGGTATCCGGGCGGCACAATACCTGACCGAGCTTCCGCCGCAGAAGGTCTTGGAAAGGAAGCTGCACGACGCCATCCGCCTGGCCCGCGAACGGCTTGCCCGGCAACGGCAGGAGCAGCCTCGTCCACCAGGTCTGCCGGCGTCAAAGAATCCTGTGGCCTCCGCCAATCGCAGTAAGCGGAAAGGACAATGACCGATGAAATCCGTCGACGTGCGATCTCAACTGGCTATTCGCTCATTTCCGGCCAAGCGACGCCAGCGCCGCGGCCGTGGCGGAGTGCTGCTCTTCGAGTTCCTTCAAACGCTCGCGCTCCTTCTGGACCACGGCCGCGGGGGCTCGCTGGACAAAGTTCTCGTTGGATAGCTTCTTCATCTGCGCTGCGACAAGCCCGGAAAGCCTCTCCGATTCCTTCGTCAGACGCTCCCTTTCCGCTCCTACGTCGATCAGGTCGGCCAGGTCGACGAAGACCTCCAGGCCGGCGGAAACCGCATTGGCCGCCAGGGCGGGCGGCTTCGCGTCGGGACCCCAGCCGGTCGCCCGGCGCAGGCCATCGAGAGGAAATAGGGCTCCATCGGCCGCAACAACTCGGCCGTCGCGGCGTCGCAGCGGACGGAGAAACGGATCTCCTTCTTCGGCGCCACGTTCTGCCGGGAGCGGATCTCGCGGACCGCCCGCAAAACCTCCTGGAAGCGGGCGAACTGGGCCTCGATGCGGGCGTCTTGCCGCGACCGATCGGCCTCGGGCCAAGGCGCAATCATGATGCTCGCCTCCGCCTGCCGGAGCGTCTCCAGACCGCGCTGGGCGCGGCCTGGGCCAGAAGCTGCCAGACCTCCTCGGTGAGGAAAGGGATCATCGGGTGCAAGAGCCGCAAAAGCGTATCGAGCGTGTGGGCCAGCAACCGCTGAACCGTGGCGCGGCCGGAGGCCGAAGTGGCCGCCGGCGCGTACTCGTCACGCTCCGCGTGACGCGGCCCCTCACGCGGAGCGTGAGGAGTACCTGCAACGTCCGGCGTGGCCGCCGGGGCTAACCGGGCCTTGACCATCTCCACGTAGAAACTGCAAAACTCGTCCCAGGCGAACTCGTAGAGCAAGCGCGCCGCGTCGGCGTAGCGGTACGTGGCCAGGGCCTTGTCGACCGCGTCATTCACCGTCGCCAGGCGGCTCAAGAGCCAGCGGTCCTCGATCAACAGCTCCGCGTCGCCGACCGGGCCCGGCGCGTAGCCGTCGAGGTTCATCAGAGCGAAGCGGGAGGCGTTCCAGAGCTTGTTGCAGAAGTTGCGGGCCTCCTTGAAGCGGTCGGAGACCACGGCCCCGCGAAGCAGTTCCTTGTCAGCCGGCTTGGAGGCCCACTGCGTGGAAAAGTCCTTGCCGCAATGCTGGCAGCGGACCCGGGGCCGCGTGCGGTTCTCCTTGGTCTGCTCGACCAGCGCCTCGCAGTGCGGGCACTCGAACTGCACCGGCATGCGGATGTCCTGGGTCTCGGTGGTGAGCGTGGCCAGGCCGAACCGCAGCGAATCGGCGCCGAACTTGGCGATCACGTCGACCGGGTCCACCCCGTTGCCTTTGGACTTCGACATGCCCTCGCCGTAAGCGTCGAGGATCTTGGGATGGATGTAGACCTGGCGGAAAGGCACCTCGCGCATGTTGTGTAAGCCCATCATCACCATCCGCGCCACCCAGAGCGTGATAATGTCGCGGCTGGTGATCAAGACGCTCGTGGGATAGTAGTAGGCCAGCTCGGGCGTCGCCTCGGGCCAGCCCAGCGTCGAATGGGGCCAGAGGGCCGAGCTGAACCAGGTGTCCAACACGTCCTCCTCGCGCTGGAGCCGATGGCCGGGCACGGCGTCGTCCGCCAGCTCGGCCTCCTGGGCCGAGATCAGCCACTGCCGGTACTCCTCGTCCCATTGCCAGACCACGTCGTCGCGGCCGCCCAAAGCCGCTTGCAATTGGCTCTCGCTGGCCGTCTTGCAGTACCAGATCGGGATCTGATGTCCCCACCAAAGCTGCCGGCTGATCGGCCAGTCGCGTTTCTCTCCCAGCCAGTCCAGGTAGCTCTTGGCGTAGCGCGAGGGAATGATCTCCACGCGGCCGTCGCTTACCGCATCCATCGCCATCTGCGCCAGCCGCTCCATCTTCACGAACCACTGGTCGGTCAGCAAAGGCTCGATGGGCGTCTTCGAGCGATCGGAATGGGCCAGCTCGATCTGGCGATCTTCGACCTTCACCACCAGCCCAAGCTCTTCCAGGTCCTCCACCACGTGCTGCCGCGCCTTGAGGACCGTCTGTCCGCGGTAGGGGCCGGCGTTTTCATTCAGCGTGCCGTCGAGGTTGAGGATGTTGACCATCGGCAGCGTTTGCCGCAAGGCCACGTCGTAGTCGTTGGGGTCGTGGGCGGGCGTGATCTTCACGCAGCCGGTGCCCAGCTCGGGCTTCGCCCAGGGGTCGGCCACCAGCGGGATCGGCCGGTCCAACAGCGGCAACATCACCCGCCGGCCGTCCAGGGCCATGTCGCGAAGCTTGATTAGCTCGGGCAGCAGATCCTCGCGGCGCTTGCGCACGTCGTCCAGCTCGGCCTGCAATTCGGGCTTGAGTTTCTCCGCCGCCGCCTCCAGCCGGGCCCGCAGGTCCTCCTCCGCCTTGGCCAGCGCGGCCGCCGGATCGGGATGCACGGCCACGGCCGTATCGCCGAGCATCGTCTCCGGCCGGGTCGTGGCGATGGTCACCTGCCGCGGCTCGCCCGGCTTGGGGTCGATCACCGGGTAGTGAAAATACCAGAAGTGCCCCGGCACGGTCTCGTGGAAGACCTCGTCGTCGCTGACCGCCGTCTGCAGCATCGTGTCCCAGTTGACCAGCCGCTTGCCCCGATAGATCAGCTTCTCGCGGAAGAGGCTGAAGAAGGTATGCCGCACGGCCCGGGCGCAGATCGGGTCCAAGCGTGAACCGCGTCCGCTGCCAGTCGCAGCTACAGCCCATCTCCTTGAGCTGGCTGAGGATCCGCGCTTCGTATTCGGCTTTCCAGGCCCAGATGCGGCGGACCAGCCCTTGGCGGCCCAGGTCGTGCCGGGTCTGCTTCTCCTCGGTCAGAAGCCGCTTCTCGACCACCGCCTGCGTGGCGATGCCCGCATGATCGGTGCCGGGCATCCAGAGCGTATCGAAGCCCTGCATCCGCTTCTGCCGGATGAGGATGTCCTGCAGGGTGTTGTTCAGCGCGTGGCCCAGGTGCAGCGCGCCGGTAACGTTGGGCGGCGGGATGACGATCGCATAGGGCTTGCGGTCCGGCCGGGGTTGGCTGTGGAAATAGCCCTGCTCTTCCCAGAAGCGATACCAGCGGGCCTGCGCCGCGGCGTGATCGTAGCGGTTGGGCAGATCCTTGAAAGACAAAGTCGTGGCCATGGGCTGAAACGTATCTCCTTGCTGCGTTCCGGTGTCCCTCCGATTTCAGCCGCAAACCTCCGACGAAGATGGCGGCATCACGCCCGGCCGGACCTAACGGCCAATCTCAGTTCGTTAACGGGTTTCCGGGAGCGTTGGGCTTCCCGAAACCGACGTGGCAGCCCCGGCTGGCTGTACCGCCGGGTTGGGTGTCGCCTGCAAGCGGGCCAAGAGTTCTGCCCGGTGGCGATACATGATGGCGATGAGTTCATCGTCTTCAATACACCCGAGACCGCGCCCGAGGTGCGCTTCGCCGAGGAACCCGAGGTGGGCAAGCAACTGCCCGAGCCGCACGTCTGGCGACAACGTCCACACCTCCCCCAGCAGGACCATTGCCTCTCGTTGTACGTCGGGCGTCATGCCCTCGCAAAGGGGCCGACGCGGCGGCAATCGCACGACCTTGTGGTCGTCGGCAGCGTCCCGCTGTTGAGCATCCCTCACCATCGCGCGAATGTCGAAGCCGAATTGCGCTGCGTAGCGCTGGCGTATCTCTCGGATTTCGTCAACAATAGGATCAGATGACATCGTCAGTCTCCAGGTCGCACTTTTCTCCTTGAAAGCCCAAGCCTTCCGCTACGGGAGCCGCTGGATGGTAACCTTTCCGCCCGAGGTAACTCGCACCCTCAGTTCATACCCGGCCAAAAGCGCCATGCCCAGCAGAGGGTCAGTCTCGGCCTCATCCACGAGAATCCGGCGCGCTAGGCCATCCCAAAGTACCCTCGCTTCGTAAACGTCGAAAAGACATTCACTCCCGTCGGCCAGGATACCGCGCCCGACGCTATGCCACCGCAAGTCCATCGCGTCGATCACCGTGCTCGGTAACGTAAGCCAGCCCGTGTAGCCCGTGTCGATAACCGCTTCGATTTCTTCCTCCCGTCGGCGCGGCCCGCGCACCGTCAAGCGGATGCGAGCTTCTCCTGCCTGGACGAAGCCCGTGATCATAGCCCGCCCCGCGCCTCGCGCCCGCCGAATCGATGGACGTACTTCGATCCCACTCGCACGAGCCAAACTTGCGCCTGCGGCACGCGGGCACGCAGCCGGTCGCAGGCCGCCAGTTCATCCGCCTCAATCTCATACGCGCCACTGTCGATGTCGATGGCAACGAACTTGCCGTCATCTTCCGGCTTCAGGTGCGGGCGGACGCCGCTCTCGAATATGGCGTCGCCGCGCCGGGCGAATTCTTCTTTGCTGTAGCGGCGTTGCGTCGAGCTCACGATATTCCCCGTAAATCGGCCGTGCCATGGCGCCGCTTCTCCACCCTCCGAGGGCGTAACCGCACGATCTCGTACGTGAAGCCTCGCGCGGTCAATAGCTCCAGGTGCGCCGGTAGAACTTCGTAGACGGGATCGTCCCCGATCAGTCGCACCGGCGCGACCTCGATCATCGCGCGCCAGGCTTTCGCCCAATCGGCTTTCGGCAGGCGAATCGTTAACATGGCGACCCCAGCTTTCCTCAACTCATGGTTCTAAGGGAAGTATACCCCTGGTGCCGGGCGCCGACAAGCCGGGCAGTGTTCGCTACGTACTCCTCACGCTCCGCGTGAGGTCGTGCGTCACGCGGAGCGTGACGAGTACGGTTCTCGCGACTCATGGTCCCTTCTCCTCCTTGCACAGCTTGTACTCGTAGCTGTCGACCAGGGCGATCCAGCTTGCCTCGATCACGTTCTCGCTGACGCCCACCGTGCCCCAGACGTCCTTGTCGTCGCGGCTCTCGATCACCACGCGGACGCCTGCCCCCGTGGCCGCCTCCGAGTTGATCACCCGCACCTTGTAATCCACCAGCCGCATGTCCCGCAAGCAGGGGAAGGCGCCGTTGAGGGCCTTGCGGATGGCGGCGTCCAGGGCGTTGACCGGGCCGTCGCCCTCGGCCACTTCGTGCCGGACCGTCTCGCCGATGCGAATCTTCACCGTGGCTTCCGTGGTGGTCTTGCCCGCGGCGTCGGTCTCCACGCTGACGTGGTAGTTGAGCCGCTCGAAGTGCGGCCGGAAGGTGCCGGCGCACTCCTTGACCAGCAGGTCGAACGACCCTTCGGCCGCCTCGAACTGGTAGCCGGCGCTCTCCTTGGAAACCACTTTGGCCAGGATCTTGTCCATCAGCCGCGGATCGTCGGTGATGTCGTGCTTCTCGGCCAGGGCCATGATGTTCGAGCGCCCGGAAAGCTCGCTCACCAGCACGCGGCGCTCGTTGCCCACGCGCTGGGGGTCGATGTGCTCGTAACTCGACGTGGCCCGGGCGATGCCGCTGACGTGCATCCCGCCCTTGTGGGCGAACGCGCTTCGGCCCACGAACGGCTGCCGCGTGGGCAGGTTCATGTTCACCGTCTCGTAGACGAACCGCGACAACTCGGTGAGCCGTCCGATCGACTCCGGCCGGAGGACCTCGTAGTCGCGCTTCTTCAGCGCCAGGTTGGCCGCCACCGAGATCAGGTCCACGTTGCCGCACCGCTCGCCGAAGCCGTTGATCGTTCCCTGGACCTGCACGGCGCCGGCGTCGACGGCGGCCAGCGAGTTGGCCACGGCGAGGTCGCAATCGTTGTGGCAATGGATGCCCACGGCCACCGGCAGGCCGTCCCGGGCGGCGCGGGTAATCGCGGCGATCTCCTCGGGCATGCTGCCCCCGTTGGTGTCGCACAAGACGATCATTTCCGCGCCCGCCTCGGCCGCGGCGCGGATCACCTGCCGGGTATACTCGGGCTCAGCCTTCCAGCCGTCGAAGCAATGCTCGGCGTCGAAGATCACCCGCCGGCCCTGGCTGCGAAGCCAGGCGATGCTCTCGCGGATCATGGCCACGTTCTCCTCGCGTCCGGCCCGCAGCACTTCGGTGGCGTGGAAGGCCGACGACTTGCCGACGATCGTGATCACCTCGGCGCCGGAGGCCAGAAGCGCGGCCAGCCCCTGGTCCTCCTCGACCCGGACGCCCTTGCGCCGCGTCATGCCGAAAGCGCAGACTTGGGCCTGCTGGAGGTTCAGCTCGCGGACCCGCTGGAAGTATTGGCAGTCCTTGTCGTTGGAGGCCGGGTACCCCCCCTCGATGAAGTCCACGCCCAGCTCATCGAGCCGCCTGGTCAGCAGCAATTTGTCCTGGAGCGAGAAGCTGATGCCTTCGGCCTGGGCCCCGTCCCGAAGGGTCGTGTCGTAGATCTGAATGCGACGCATGATGTTTTTCTGCCTGTCCCCTTGCGGGCGCGGTCAGGTAGGACGGATTGCCAATCCGTCCTACAGCCAACAAAAAAACCCTCAGGTCTTGGGGACCTCAGGGCTCGCTTGGATCGGACGCTGCCGGTCGAAGCCCTTAAGGCCCCGCCCCCTCGATAATCACTACCCCAACCCCGGCGCCCGGGCGCCGCCGTCGAAGCCGTTGCGAGGGTGATGGGCCTTAAGAGTCATTTCGGCACGTAGCGCCTGAAGAATAACTTCCGTACCCGTCACGCTCCGCGTGACGTTATCCCTCTCGCGGAGCGAGAGGAGTACGGCGGAATGCTCCCAACCGACCGCGAAAACTGGCAATCCACCCGATTGGCGGGGTGCTCGCTGTCTTGTCAGGACTTTCAAGGATACGGTGGTTTGGGGGGAATGTCAACTCGGCTCGGCGGGCGACTCCTACGGATGGGGTGTGCAATCGAGACAGAGCGCCCGCAGCCGCAAATTCGGTCTATTCAGAACGCCGAAAGGAAAGTCGGATCGGCCGTGCGAATCGCTTCCCGCCGCCTGAAGCTTTCCATCCGATCTTCCCGATAGCGGTTCGGTAAGCAGGCCCTGCGACACCGGCAATATCCGAAGAGGCGCCGACATGATGGAAGAGTCTGCCTTGCAACGTGGCGAAGCTGTCGTCCTTGGTATGGCCCCGACGAGAAACGTTTTGCTCTGCGCCACGGCTGTCGTGCTCGGTTTATCTTTCGCGCCCGCATCGGCCCAGCAGCCGATTTCAACGCCGATCCTCTTAACCGACGAGAATTTCCGAGACCTGGCCGGTATCTCGGCAAGTGCCTGGGGAGGCGGATCTGCCAACACGACCAGCTACGGCGGAGTGATGCGAACGGGGGTCTTTTACCGGTCCGAATCCCTCGCCAATCTCGACTTCGCCGATTGGACGACCGTCTCGTCATTGAACATCCGCTACGATTTCGATTTGCGGACGCCCCAGGAGATCTCGGGTGCGGCAAGACTGGGTGCCCAACGGCGCCAGTTGGAAGAACGTCAATATCTACGGCACCTACGCTCCACCGCCGACGAGCAACATTACCACCGCGCAGCAAGCGACCGCCTACATGCTGGGCAGCTACGAGGCATTTGTCGCCGATCCGCTCCAGCGAGAGGGGTTTCACACGCTCTTACTCGACCTGGCCAATTCCTCCGGTCCCGCCCTATTCCACTGTTCGGCCGGCAAGGACCGCACCGGCTGGGCCTCGATGATCCTGGAGACTATCGCCGGCGTGCCGCAGGCAACCATCATGCAAGACTACATGGCCTCGGACTGCTATATGAAGGAGGAAATCAAACAACAGCAGGCCCAATTGCAAGAGAACAACATGTCGTACTTGGACCCGATCACGGTGGTTTGTCCAAGCTATTTGCAGACCGGGCTCGCTCAAGTGGCCGCGTCCTACGGATCGATGAACGCCTATTTGACGCAAGGATTAGGGCTCACTCAGGCGGACATCTACGTGCTCCGCGCGAAGATGGTCTACTATGCGACCTTGCCCGGGCAGAGCGGGTTTGCCGGCAACGCCGCCGCGGGCGCCGTGCTGCTCAATGCCTTGCAGAACTCGCCCCTCTCGGGCGCCTATACCAGCTACAATTACTATTTGCAGTCGTCCATCGACGCCGGCACGCTGGGGGGCGTCCCGTCGCAGATCGGCGGCCAGGTCTATGCCGATGCCGCCTCGAACTTGCTGCGCGAGCCTCTATGGCTGGATTGGGCGATGGCGCCCAATACCGACGGCCGCGATCTGGGCGTAGGTCAGCGACGTTTCTGGCTGGCGGGCCTGGGGGACTATTTCGAGTCCGAAGGCCGCGCCGGCGCTGCCAGCAGCACCGAAGGCAGCGGCGGCTCGCTCGTCGGGGTCACCTACCGCGCCAGCGAGCAGTTCTGCGCCGATCTGGGCATCGGCGTTACCGCGGGTTCGGTCGGAAGTGCCGGCGCCTCCGCCGCGGTCGACACGGTTCCGGTCACGTTCGGCGGACGTTTCGCTTTTCTCACTCTGGAAACCGGTCCTTATGTGGCGGCCAATGCCGATCTTGACTGGGCGGACTGCCGAGCCAGGCGCGTGCTGGGCGGAGGTCTGGGGATCGCCGAGGGCTACACCAACGGCGGCGTTTACAGCGCCCAGGTTGATCTTGGGGACGCGATTCGCCTGGCGTCCTTTACCATTACGCCGCAAGTAGGGGTCCGCATTACCAGCGTCAGTCTCGGCAGCTTCAACGAAAGCGGCAGTGAACTCGCCCTGGGCGTCAGTCCTATCACGCATACGGTACCCAGCTTCTTGGCCGACCTGGCGGTGGCCCCTGATCCTCAACCCTGGTTGGGCTGGATCATCGTGCCTTCCGTCGATCTCGGTTGTGAGCTGGCACTCAGCGATCCCCAAGTTGAGAGCACCGGGGGACTTTACGGTTTCACCGTGAGCCAATATTCGGCCTATGACAGTTGGTTGCTGATGAAAATCGGTTTCGCCGTCACGGCCCAGCGCGGCCCTTGCACCGTCGGCGGCGGAGTGAATGCCGTATTCGGCGACGAGGCCAGCGCCGGCATCATCGCACAACTTTCTCTTGGTTACAGCTTCTAAAACGCATATTCCAAGCCCGCCGCGGCTCCGTGATAGAACACGCCGGACCCGCTGTTGATGCCCAGCGCTCGCACATAGACGTTGGTTCGCGGCAGACCATGGCTCGAAGGTCTCCGGGATCTGGCCGGGCGCCAGGGCAACGCCCTCCAGGCACATCGCTTGGTAACCAATCTTGAGCAAGAGCCGCTGGGTCAGTTGATACTTGCACTGCAAGCCGATCTCGCCCAGGAAGGCGAGCTGATTGCCCGAGGCCGACTCCCAGTACGGGGTCTGATAGATGCTCACTTCGGTGGTCTCCTCCGCGAGGTTGTCGAAAAGTCCGGCCTTGACCAGCCCGTCAATCGAAAAACGTCCACGGTTGAATATCTTCCAATCCTCGCCGAGCTGCAATCCGCAGAGATTGTTCCTCGTCTTGGTGTCCCAGAAAGGCACCGTCCTGGTGGAGGGCTCGATGGTCCCTTGAAGCTCTTCCGAGAGGTTGACCCAACGGAACCCGGCCAGCATCGTTACCCCGGGACAAAGATCCCGTCGCACGTTGATCTCGGCATTGTAAAGTCTCGTCGCATACTCCCATCCCATGTTTTCGCTTCCATTGTCGGTCGTTTGCACGAAGCCGCCGGGCGCCACGAACACCGGCGTGATGGGATTGGCCGGCGCAGCGCTGGAGGCAATGCTCCGGGCGTTGTTCCAACCGTCGATTTCCAAAAAGGAAAACTCCCAGTCGTAGCCGTTGTCGGCGTGGAACGTCAAGCCGACCTTCGGTCCGGCGGCGAAGCCTTGGGCCAGGTCGTCGCTGTAGAGCCGATCCGTGCCCTGGCCGACGATCAACGTAGGCATTGGGGGAGGCTGTACAGGTTGAACGGGATAGGTGGTGACGAGCGTTTCATTGACGGTGCCGATCCGCTCCCAGAGGATGCACTCGGCCGAGGCCGTCCACCGCGGAGAAACCCACGACGGACTGAGGTCCACCGCCTCGCCGCCGCCCGGCGACGGGTCGGCCGTTGCCGCGTACAACCACGGCAGCGAGGTTTCTCCATTGTCGGTAAGCCCGCGGTCGCCCGTCGGGTCGTTCTGGCCAAGAGCTACGGCGGAGCTTGTCAACAACACCGAAATCGCCGAGAGAGCCGTTCCAGACAATTTGCAAGAATTCACCTGCTTGCCTCCATCTGCGACACGCCACACGTCACGGGAGTGACCCCCTACCCTTATGTCTATCGGCTCCGCAGCTCTTTCGCATCGTCATTCGTAGGATCTGTTTCGGAACGAGATAAAATGGACTACGCATAGCGCTTTTAAGGCCGGTTCTCCCTGGGCACGAACTCCCCCTGGCGCGCCGGCGACATCGCCAGGACGCCGCCGTTGAAACTTGAGGCTCCGTTTGAGCAACTTCTTGCGCGCGTCAGCGCGACACACCGGCGCGCTGGGAAACGCGATGCCGCCGGACAGACATTGACCGTGCCAATTACCCGTGGCGCGTGAAACAAGCCATTCCGGCGCGTAGCGGCTAAAGAATAACTTCCGTACTCGTCACGCTCCGCGTGACGCCATCCCTCTCGCGGAGCGAGAGGAGTACTGGGTGGCCCCCACGAGTTGTGCGGGAGCAGGCGGCATTAGCGCGGGCGGCCCAGGGCTCGTTGTCACGCGAGCCTAACCGGTGTAGGATGGCGCTAGCTTTTGGGGGGAATCAGTCTATGACAATCCAGCTTACCGAAGAACAGTGGGCCCAAGTACGGAGGGGCGAGCTTCCCGTGCGGGTGAGCGATCCCGCGCAGAGCGCAACGTTCGTTCTCGTGCGGGCGGAGGTGTACGAGCGATTCAAGTCCTTGTTCGAAGAGGACCCGGTGACCGAGCAGGAGCGGCTGTTCCAGCTCCAGCAGTTCGGAAAACGCGCCGGCTGGGACGACCCGGAAATGGACGTTTACGACGAGCTTGATCCTCGCCGCGAGCCATGAGCCTATCCCGTGGCGACGTTGTCCTTGTCGATTACCCGTTCAGCGATCGAGCGGGCAGCAAAGTCCGGCCCGCTTTGGTCGTGCAGGCGGACGCCCTCAATCGCCGGATCACGGATACGATTCTGGCCGCCATCAGTCGCTCGACGCACCGGGCGTCGGCCACCCAGTTGTTCATCGACATTTCCACGCCGGAAGGCGGTGAGGCCGGACTGCGACAGAACTCAATGATCCAGTGCGAGAATTTGCTGACCTACGATCAGCGGTTGGTCATTACCAAGATCGGTGAACTCTCCACTTCCCTGACGCAGCGGGTCAATGAGTGCCTCAAAGCTGCACTCGACTTGCCTTAGACAGCCGCCGGTGGCTGCGATAGCTCTAATTTCGCGGTGTTGGCACGCACGGGGGCGGTCACGCGATCCAATGTTTCAAGAAAAGTCGACGGCTACCAGATATGGGAAGTCCAGGTGGTTTAATCGGGCCGTCTTCGTCGAGAACCTCGATTCTCATGGGTTCTCGCTGTCTTGATTTCCGAGACGGCAATTCCGGAATGGCTCGGTGCCGAGATCACCGTGGCGCCGAGGGCGAGGTGGTCGTTGCGAAGAACGAACGTATCTTGACTCCCAGCGGTAGCCCGCTAAATTAAGGGTGACGGCACCTGTGCCGTGAATGAACCCCCTCGGGTAAAAGGCTAAGAATTGGTGGTAACATGGCTGATCCTGGACCAGCGCGTGTTTTCTTGAGCTGCGGACAAAACGCCGAGACCGACGAGAGAAAGGTCGCCGAAGCCATCGCCGCAACCTTGCGCGACGCCGGATTCGACCCCTATGTTGGAGTTCAGGAGCAGTCACTGAGGGGGCTCAAGGAAAATATTTTCGCCCAGCTTTCATCGTCCGAGTACTTCCTATTTGTCGACTTCAAGCGCGAGAAGCTGGGCACTACTGCAAGCGCGGAACATCGCGGCTCGTTGTTTTCCAACCAGGAACTCGCCATCGCATCGTATCTGGACATTCCAGTGCTTGCATTCCAGGAAAAAGGCGTAAAGGAGCTCGACGGCGTACTTGGCTTCTTGCAGGGCAATTGTATTCCCTTCACCGATCGCAACACGCTACACGCCGTTGTTGCAAGAGAAATACAAAAACAAGAGCGGAACTGGCGGCCGGATTGGCGCAGCCTTCTTTCCCTGGAGCGGGGTGAACCGTCGAAAGCGCTTACTCATCTCGGAGCGAGGCAGCTTGCACGATGGTACCCGGTGCACGTTAAGAACTTGCATCGGGAAAAGACAGCGCGAAATTGCACTGTGTATCTGAACAAGACTGTCTGTTGCTCGTCGCATGAGGAACGTCGGCCGAGAACCGTTGAGCTGAAATGGACGGGGTATAGGTATCCGAGCGTTTCCATCGCAGCAGGCACAAATCGCCCGTTCGATGGATTCTACGTGCTCGAAAGGGAACCTCCCGTGTTGAACTTTGCTTTTTTCACGGATTCCGACGAATACCGCTTTCACGTTCAGGGGCCCGGCGAGTTCGTACTTGAGTATACTGTGCTGAGCGACAATTTCCCGGCGGCGACTTCGGAGTTCTTGGTTACCATTGGAAGACGGTGGGATGAGATCACATGGGTGAAGAGGGATGCCTGACAGGGAGATGAACCGGGCGCGGACATTACGGGCGGATTGCCGATCGCGTTACGCTCAGCCAAGTTGGCCGGGTACGCCCCTGCACCCGGATTCCTCAATGTAAGCGGCACACATTTCGCTGGTTCCGTGGCCTCGAACGGAGGGCGACAACTGAATCGCCGGGTGCCCTGGCTCTGCCAGTGCCTCCGTAGGACTTATCGGGAGATGGCCCGCTCGGGCAAGCCGTGATTCTGTTGACGGCAGTTGCCCCTTTGCACTGACAACACGCCGCAAGGTCAACGCGCCCAAAGCACTGGCGGAGCCAGTGGCACACGGTCTCAGCCGCTTGGTGAGTCCTATCTTTTCGGACGGCTCGAAAGGAGTTACCTTGGTGATGCGTGGGCGTCCGAAGAAGTGCTTTGGAGGCGATCTGATGCCGGAAATCAGCCGTTTCTTCACTGTCACCACCCTGCTGCTGGTCCCGCTAGCCGCGCTGCTCGAAGGGGCCGTGGTCATTACAGCCGCCGTGGCGGCAGGGGGCGCCGGCGGCGCGCCGGCAGGCGAGGAGATCACTGCGGCGGCCTTCGGCGAGATCCACGACACCAGCGACGGCGGCCGGCCTATGGGCAAGGGCGGCGGGTTCGGCACGGCTCCCTCCGGCGACACCTGGTACACCACGTGGGCGGGCGACGATACCCTGTACGTCAATGTCGACGACGGGCTTGGCTTCGAGGACCCCGGCCATAAGAATGTCATGCTGCGGAACTGCCTGTGCATGCTCGCCGGCAACCCCAACGAGTCGACCGACGGCTTCCGCGGGGTCAACCTCAACCCCGGCTCGCGGGGCGCGACCATGCCCAACAGCAAGTGCGAGGGGCTGCACGGTTACACCTCGTCGCTCTACGAGCAGGACGGCGTCATCTATCAGATCCGGCACGCCTGGAGCCCGACCGCGGCGCTGTGGCCGCCGTTGGACTCCTCGATCATCAAGTCATCGGACGGCGGCCGCAACTGGTTCGACCACCTCGGCCGGAAGAACGCCCCGCTGCCGACCGGAGCCAAGGTCATGTTCCCGGCGCTCCCCTGGAGCTGGCTCACCTTCGTTCAGTACGGCAAGGGCGGCGCCGCCCCGGCGGTGGATCGTGCCGACCGGTACGTCTACCTCACGGCCGGCGAGTATCTGGCACGGGTGCCGCGGGAGAAGCTCGCCGGGCTGAACAAGGCCGACTTCCAGTACTACGAGGGCGCGCCGCTGGACGGCATGCTCGACTCCAGTTGGTCACGCGCGCGGCGGGCGCCGGCAAAATCATCTTCGCCGGGCCGAGTGCCGGCTTCATGAACGTCGTCTACAACTTCGGCCTGAATCGCTATCTCGCGACCGGAGCCCAGGCGTACAGGGCGGCCAAGAGCCCGGAAAACAGCCTGAAGACGCGCTTCGAGATCTACAGCGCCGAGCACCCGTGGGGGCCTTGGAAGCAGACCTTGAGCTACGGCATCTGGGGCCGCGCGGGCTGGAACATGCTGATGGCCAACAAGTTCACGTCGGGCGACGGCCGGAAGACATGGTACACGTTCAGCGGCGAGTACAAGGGCGACCTGTGGTACTACGGGTTCCTCTACATGCCGCTGTACCTCTCGACCGGCGCGGTGGACATCTACGAGGCCGAGGCCGCCACGCTGACCGGCGCACGGGCCGCGTCGGGCTATCCGGGCTGCTCGGGGAGCGGTTACATCGAGAACTTCGCCAGGCCCGGCGACCGGGCCGTCTTCGATCTCAACAACGTCCACGGCGCCGGCTGGCACATCGTGCGGATCAGGTACACGTCGCCGAAGGTCAACGGCAACGTGATGAGCATCTACGTCAACGGCCGGAAGGCGAAGCGGGTGAAGTTCTCCGAGAACGGCAGCGACTGCCCGCCCGGGCTCGACTGGACCGACCGCAGCGACATCTATTTCCTGAACCACGGCGCCAACGCCTTCGAGATCCGCCGGGACCAGGGCGATTCCGCCGCCGGCCTGATGATCGACTACCTGGCCGTCTCGCGCGAGCCGACCTACGACGAGGGCGTCAACATTGCGCCGGAGTCGACCGCCACCGCTTCATCCGGCGAGGCCGCCAGGGCCATCCGCGGCTGCGCGCTGGACGAGGCCAGCCAATGGTCGGCGGCGGGCGCTAAGGGCGAGTGGATCCGGCTCGACTGGGGCGCCCCGAAGACCATCGGCATGGTCCGGCTCTACGACAAGCTCCACACGCGGGACCAGGTGCTGTCGGCAGTGCTGGCCTTCAGCGACGGCAGCACCCTGCCCGTGGGCCGGCTGCAGAACGACGGCCAGGCTGCGACGGTAATCGCCTTCCCGCCCAAAACGGTGACTTGGATCAAGCTGACCATCGACAAGGTCAGCAGTTCAACCGTCAGTGCCGGCCTGGGCAGGTTCGAAGTCTACGCAGTCCGCCGGGCGCCACCGGAGAACGAGAAGACAGGCGACGTGCTGCGGGGCGAATCTCCCTATAGAATCAACTGACCTACGGAACCTCATCGCCCGACACATCCGCCGCAAACTCGCGGAGCTGACGTTCAAGGTCGGCACACTTTTCCGCTAGATCAGGATGCGCTTCGGCCGCCGCGGCGAGTTCCTGGCAGAATCGCTCGGCAACGGATTCGAGCAGTGAAGCAGACGGATCTTCCAGCGCCGCTTGCAAATTGCCGAATTGGCGATTCAACGATTCCACCAGCGCGCGCGTGTCCGGCAGAGTCTTCAAGTCCGATCCCAGCTCGGCGACGTGGCAACCGATGCCGAAGAGCCGGATAAACGGGCTGCTGCCGGGCGCCTCGGGATTCGAGTAGCTCTTGGTCCAGATCGAGGGCGACCCGGCCTCTTCATCCCACGGCGAGGCGTCCGGCGAACCGGCTTGCCTCTGTTTCCACTCCTCGTCGAACTTGCGGTGGAACTCCTCCTGCTCGCGCTGCTCCTTCTCCCACTCCGGCCGCGTGCGGCAGTACATGGAAAAGGGGAAATCGTCGTCCATGTTGCAGCCGTCGAGATGCCAGAACATCGGCTGCGGGCTATCGGCGAGCATCTGGCACAAGGGGCAATCGTCGTCGACCATGGCCTCTTCGCCCGAGCAGGTCATGGGAATCCGCTGGCGCTCGCTGAGGATCGCCGCGGCGGGGGTTCGGCCGCTGAGGTCTTCCCAATCCGGCTCGTTCAGCCACTGGTCCTGGACTTGACGCAGCCAGGGGAGCACGTCGGCCGGGGACGAAGCGGCCGGCGCGGCATCGGCGGCCGGCTCCACGACGCGCTTCCAACACTCCTCAACCAGGTGGCGCACCAGCTCGTAATACAAAACGATCTCGTGCGTGCCGCATCCGCCGAAACGAAAGGCGGCCGACTCCCGGCTCAAAGGCGCCGGGCACGCGCCCAGTATCGACCACTGCTGGCAGCGGTCCTGCAGGTCCCAGACGAGATGGTCGCTCTTGTCCAGCAGCACGTCGCGGGGCGACCGACCACGCAGATCCTCTCGCGGCGTCATCAGCCAGCGGGCATGGATCTCGGCCACCGCATCGCAGGACTTGAGGGGCTCGCCCGGCTTGCGCGCTGCGGCAGCTCCCGCAAGGACCATCCCTCCGGCGGCGCCCATGCCTCGCCCGGCGACATCGGTCCCCTCGCCGCAAAGCATTCCGCGACGACGCACTCGCAGACCTGCCCATAGAGCACCTGCCGGGCCTCCAGCCGCGGCAGCGATTGCCTTTGGCGCCGCCGCGATTCCGCCAGGCCCTTCCACTCGTCGATCCCGCTCGTGAACCGCCAATCCTCCGAGACATGGTACGGAAGCCATGCCTCGAGATCGCGCTGGGGATCGCGGTAGAGCAGTTCGCCGCGCGGGCCGGGCGTGGAATAAGTCGACTGGGTCACAACGAGGCGGGCGGCAAGGTCCACGATGCAGACTCCCGCATCATAAGGCTCGTCGCACACCCCCGCGCGCCATCCGGCCAGCGGCCCGGGCGTGCCTGGCTGGATGAATCGCTCAAGCGCCGCCTCGAACTCCTCGATCGTCTCCGGCTCGGCGCTGAGAGCGGCCACCAGGAGGTCGACATCGCTCCCGTGCGGCTCACCGTGGATGGCACGGTTTCCATCGAGAATAGTCACGGTCAATTGGCTCATGGGGGAAACGTCCTGGTGGGAGAGGTCCATCGGTAGTATACCCGCGCCGCAAAACGGCAGACGACGACGGTAACCGTTCCGGGTGGGGCGGGGACTGGTCCATTTTTCGGCCAAAAAGCGCATTTGGCCGCGGGACGCAAGGCCGAAAACATGGACCTGTCCCCCTGGCACTGCCCAGTCTACCCGAGGGAGCGGTCTCCCGACAAGTCCTGCGGAGGCGCCGGCAAAGCCCGTGGCGCCCGGCGGACGGCACACGGCGTGTGCCTGCTACACGGCACACGGCGTGTGCCTGCTACACGGCACACGGCGTGTGCCTGCTACACGGCACACGGCGTGTGCCTGCTACACGGCACACGGCGTGTGCCTGCTACACGGCACACGGCGTGTGCCTGCTACACGGCACACGGCGTGTGCCTGCTACACGGCACACGGCGTGTGCCTGCTACTTTGGGCGATCTTGAGCAAGCGATCACGATTCCTGCGGGAAACGCTTTTCGGGCGGCTTCGGTCGTGGTAAGATGGCCCTTATTGACCTCGCTCCGGTCGGTGCGGCGTTCGCACGTAGAACCGGCAGCGCGGGAATCCTCACCTGGCCGGGCCGCTTTGGGTCCGTAAATCACCATGAACCACACCATCACCCGTCGAAAACTCCTCCAGGCCGGCGCAGCGGCGGCGGCCTCCGTGCTGATCGTCCCGGCGGCCATGGCCCGCACCTACTCTGCCAACGAGAAGATCCGCTTTGGATTGGTCGGCATCGGCGGCATGGGCGGCAAGGGCGTGGGCGTGGCCTCCGGCGAGCAGATCGTCGCGGCGGCCGACGTGGACGTCAACCACGCCGCCGGCGCGATCAAGAACATCAAGAGCCGGTTCGCCGACGCGAAGCTCTATAGCGACTACCGCAAGCTCTTCGACGAGCAGAAACATCTCGACGCCGTTTGGGTCGCCACGCCCGACCACAATCACTTCCCCGCCAGCGTCCGCGCCCTGGACGCCGGGCTGGCCGTCTACTGCGAGAAGCCGCTGTGCCACGATATCTACGAGGTCCGCAAGCTCGGCGAGCTGGCCAAGGCGAAAAAGGTCGCCACGCAGATGGGCAACCAGGGCCACTCCGGCGAGCACGTGCGCCTGCTCTGCGAGTGGATCTGGCAGGGGAGCCTCGGCGACGTGACCGAAGCCCACGTCCGCCCGCCCTTCAACCAGATGGACTTCGGCTCGCGCGGCCCCGGCCAGCCGACGGCCGTGCCGGCGGGCTTCAACTGGGACCTTTGGCAAGGCCCGGTCAAGGCGCGGGAGTTCCGCAGCGGCATCCATCCGGCCGCCTGGCGCGGATGGATCGACTACGGCACCGGTTTGCTGGGCGACTGGTTCTGCCACAATGCCGACGGCGCGGTCTGGGCGCTGAAGCTCTACGAGGCCGACACCTGTGAAGTGGAGTGCGAGGGGGAAGAGCCCAGCGCGACGAACTGGCCGCACGGCGTCCGCGTCTCCTGGAGGTTCCCCCAGCGCGGCGACATGGTCCCGTGCATCATGCGCTGGAGCTCGGGCACCTACAACGACAAGCCGATGCCCCCGACGGTCGATCCCCAGCGCGTCGCGTCCGTGGCCAACCATCCCAGCGCCTACTTCGGCACGAAGGGCACGGCCGTCTCAGGCTGGTGGATGGACGGCGTGCGGCTGGTGCCGGAAAGCTTCATGCAGCAGGTCGGCAAGCCCAAGGCCGTGCTGCCGCGCGTGAGGGGGCACGAGGCCGATTTCCTCGACGCGATTCGCAAGGGGGGCCGCTCGTCGGCCGACTTCGATTACTCCGCGCGGCTTGTCGAGATCATGCTGGTCGGCAACGTCGCCTCGCTGGTCCGCCAGAAGCTCAGCTACGATTTCCGGGAAGGCAAGTTCACCAACAGCGACAAGGCCAACGCGCTGCTGAAACGCGAGCCTCGCAAGGGGTGGGAATTCGGATACGCATAGCCTCCTGTCCCGGAGCGAGGTGGAAAGCGTTCACGGGGACTGTCCCGATTTTCGCGGCGAAGACCGTGTTGCCTTGGAAACGACCGTAATCGCCGCGAAAATGGGACTGTCCCCTTCGGCGCTGCAACGGCGAAAAGCGCTTTCTCGCCGAAAAATGGACCAGTCCCCGACGTGGCCGTGAACGCTTACCTTTTGCCGGTTATCGAGCGCTCCTTACTTCGCAGCCTCGTCCGTGGCGCTGCGGTCTCGGATGTCATAGCAAATGATCTCGACGGGCGTTCGGATATACAACCGTCCCCGGGCGATCACCGGCATGTTCCAATCCAGCAAGCCCTTTTGGCTGCGCGGTCCCGCGTTCCGCAGGTTGTGCACCTTCTCGATCCGTCCGGTCTCAACGTAGGCGCTCGGATTGGCCTCGATCAGCGTTACGGTCTGATGGCTGCGAACGTAAATATGCCCGTCCGCGGCGCTCATCGACAGTCCCATGTGGAACCCCGACCGTGCCCATTGAAGTTTGCCGGTTTTCAATTCCGTGCAGCGGAGCGAGAAATTGGCTTTGCCGGGGCTGCCGGAAATTTCCCACTGTTCCGGACGAAAGTTGACCCATAGACCATATTCGTAGCCGTTCAAGACCACCGGCGGCGTGATGGCTTCGTGGACTGGATAGCCCGACCAGAGCACTTTGGGCTGGGGATCCGCCTGGGAGAAATCGCACTGGACCAGCAACGTCTGCCAGCCGTCCAGGACATCCAGATAGAGATTGCCGCCGAGGGGATTGAGTCCGCCGCTGGCCCACGCCGGGGCTTCATTGGGCCCGCAGCACTGCCAGCTCCAGAGCTGCTTGCCGTCCGCCAGTCGCAGGATCTTCCACTGGCGATTTCCATGAATCACGATACAGTCTTCCTTCTGGAACGTGATGGGCAGCCCGCCGGCCGTGAGCAGGCCGGGACCGCGGGTGCCGGGCGGACACTTTTCCTCGAACTTCCACAGCACCTTGCCGGTGAGGGCGCTGTAGGCGAAGACCTGCATCTTGCCGGTCACGTCCGTCTTGGCCCAGGCGGGAATGGCGGGGTTGCCGCCCTGCCAATAGAACAGCACGATCTTGTCGCCGATGGGGACCAGCGAGCCGTTAAAGCCTTTCCACTCCAGGTTGCCGTCGTTTTTCAGCGATCCGTCCAGATAGGGCGACTCTTTGCGGAAGTCGTGCTGCCAGACGATCTTCCCGGTCTTGCGTTGGAAGCAGAAACCATTGCCGAAGGTTCCCACCTCATACACGTACTGGTCGGTAATCGTCGGCGTTGCCCGAACGCCCAGCTCTCCCCAACCAACCTTGTAGACCGGGGGCACTTCATAAGTGTGGTGCCATTTCTCCTTGCCGCTCTGGGCGTCGACGCACTTGACGGTTTCGTGCAGCGCATCGTCGTCCAACTGCGCAAAGCAAAGATCGTGGCCGGCGACGGAAGGATGGTTGGAGCCGGTGCCCACGGGGATCCTCCAGAGCACGGCGGGACCTTCCTTGGGCCATGCCTTGAGCAATCCCTTTTCGTCGGTCGTGCAATTGCCCTTGGGCCCTGCCCAATGGGGCCAGTCCGCGGGCCCCGGCGAGATCATCGCGACGTTATCGCCCCGCGCCGCCGCCGAGGCGCACGTCAGGCAGGCGATCGCCAGGGTGCCGAGATACGTGTATTTGATTCCCATTAGTGTTTCGCTCCTATGCAGTAAACGGTCTGGCTGCCGCGGATGATGATCTTGTCCTTGAAGAAGAAGGGCGTCCCTGAGAAGCCGTCGTCGATTTTGTTGACTCGGACCAGCTTGTATGCCCGGCCGAGTTCGAGCACGGCGGCGTGTCCCGCGTCGTCGAAGAAGAAGAGATTCCTCTCCGAGGCCGCCGGGCTGGCATACACGTAGTGCGCCGGCGCCAAGCCTGCGATCTTCGTGCCCGATTCGATCTTCTCGGTCTTGGTCGCTTCATCCACGACCCGGCTGACCGAGAAGACCTTGCCGGTTTTCGCGTCGATGATATGCAGCCGGCACCTCTTTTCGACGGTGTAAATGAGGCCGTCTCGGTAGACGGGGGAGGCCATGAAGGTGCCGGTGAGCGGGGTCTTCCAAATCTCTTTGGGCCGCAGGCCCTTTTCGGCCTTGGCGGGCAGCTCCCACGCCAGGGCCTTGCCATTGATGACGTAAAGCGCACGGCCCTCGACCAGCGGCGTGGTGTAAGGCGACTCGAACAGCCCGGAGCAGAGGATCTCGCCGTCGGCCAGCCTGACGATATCACCGGCCGGCGTGACGGCGACTGCTTCGCCGCCGATATGGGCGATCGCGGGCGTGGCGAAGGTGGGCTTGGCGGCGGCGGCTTTCCAGAGCGTGCTGCCATCTTTGGCGCTCAAGGCCAGGAGGCCTCCCCAAGAGAGGATGATTCGGTCTCCGAGGAAAATCGGCGAGGAACAGAAGCATTCTTCGTCCTCGGCCGTCTCGATGACGCGGATCCACTTGCGGTTCCCCTGCAAATCGTAGCAGGCGCAGAGCCCCATGGCGTTGATATAGAATACGAGTTTGCCGTTGCTGGTGGGCGTGGGGGTTGACTGCTTGCTCTCGCCGCCGCACCCCCGCATCAGTCTCTTGGAGAGATCGGCCGGGATGTCTTTGCTGTCCGGGCTGAAGAGGTCCTTCTGCCAGAGGACCTTCCCGTCGGCGAGGTCGAGGCAGATGAGGCTGCCCATCTCGGCCGTCACGAAGACTTTGCCCCCGGCGACGATCGGCGAAGAATAGCCGCCGATCTCCACGGGCGTCTTCCAGAGAATATTCCTGCCGTCCGACCACTCGCAGAGCGGATGGATGTTGGGAAAATGACCGTTGCCGTCGCATCGCCACATGACGTTGACGGCTTCCCGCGTCTTTGCAGCGGCGGGTGGGGTCGTCTTCCCATCCTCGGCCTCCAGGCCGGTCTGGGCCATGGCGGCAAGAACGACAAGCAAGACGCCACCAGCGAACCCTCTCAAATTGGGTCTCTGCTCACGGGGGGTCGTGGCCTCCCCTGGCCCCCGTAGCTCGATCCATACCAGTCGACGATACATGGTCCTCCTCTCGCGCTCCAAATCTCTAGTGTCGTTGCTGGAGGGAATCGCGGCAACCTGTTTTTCATTTTGGGCAACGTCTCAAGTGGTAGGTGCGCAGGCGGGCATTTCTACCGACGATGGCGGGCATGATATACCGCACGCGGGACGAAATGGCCCGAGTTCGTAGTACCGGCTTTAGCCGGAAATCCGCGGCAAGACCGCCTAAAGGCGGGACTACGAACGGCGAGACCGCCTAAAGGCGGGACTCCAGCGGCGTATTTCCGACCGCGTGCAGCATAGCACGGGCATCTTGCCCGTGTGACGCGGAAAATACGGGCAAGATGCCCGTGCTACGGGGGCGGGCGAAGAGTGGGGAGATGCGGAGAGGCGACCGGTTGGAGTTTTCTCCGGCGTCCCCTCGCCCCACCCTCTCCCGGAGGGAGAGAGGGTCTGGAAGCTGACGGCAGCCCCAAGCTTTTTCCGGGCTTGGGAGGCAAGCGGGTTCTCGGCTATAATCCGCGGCCCTTCCGCGGCCAAGCTCAGGGTTGCCGCGCTTTTCGTCTCATGCAGGGCGACGATGACCGGACAAGGAAGTCCGATGACATCGCCGGCTCGACGAACGTCGCCGATGCACCTGGCGATTGGCTGGGGCTGCCAGTGGATGCTGGCCGCCGCGCTGGTGGTCTGCGCACCGGCATGGCTGCCGGCCGAGTCGCTCAAGATCCGCATCGCCTGGGGCGGGGGAGCCGAACGGATCTGGCAAGGAAAGATCACCCTCAGCGAAGGCCGCCTGGATCAGCCCCGCCCGTTGGGCATCGAAGCCGATGAGCCGGGCTCGATGTGGATCCAGGACGGCGCCCTCGTCTTCCGCCAACGCAGCCCGAGGACCTACGACGGCCTGGATCTGTTGGCCTTGGCCCCGCTTTCCGCAAAGCTCACCCTCCAATTCACTTCGCCCGGTGAGACGAAAGAGCCGGGCCGGATCGAGGTGCCGCTTTCCAGCCTGCTGGAAGGCTTCCATAACGCCGATCTCGACTCGCACGGCAACCGGCTACTGATCCGCCGCGCCCCGGACGATAAGCTCCAGGTCGAGCTGGGCCGCGGGTCGCTGGTCTTCTCGCCGGGGGAGACGATCCGCTTGAGCGTCGCGGCACACCTGCTGGCCGCCGACCCGGGGAGCAAGATCCGTTTGACCACCGCGCTGCTGGCCGGCCGCGGCACGCAGGAGATGGCCGCCCCGCGCGAGGACCAGATCACGCTCTCGGCGGAACAAGCCCCGCTCCCCATCGAGATCGCCCTGCCCAAGCAGGAGGGCGTGTACGACCTGGTGATCACGGCCGCCCGCACGTCGATGCTGCACCTGCCACAGTCCAGCCGGCTGCCGCTGAACTGGAACAAGCCGCTGGCGCAGCGGCGCATCCAGGTGATCGTGCTGGACGCGCAATCGCCGCCGGCTTCCGGCGAGGCCCCCGCGCCGCAGCGCGAGGTGGAAATCGATCCGGCCAATCCCAAGTGGTGGGAGCGGTTCTCCAAGCTGCCGCACGGGCGGCGGCTGAGAAGCTTGGGTAGGGGGCCGCTGGGCAACGGCCGCTTGCGGCCCCTGTCGCATCCGCTGGGCGAGCTGGTGCAACTGGCCCCGGCCGCTACTGCCGGCGACGTGAGCTGGGAGGGCTACTTGCTCTCGATCGAGCAGCCCGGCCAGCCTTACGTGCTGGAGGTCGACTATCCCAGCGACGTCCCGCAGACCATGGGCATCAGCATCATCGAGCCTAACGCCGCAGGGGCCGTGCTGCCCATCGGGCTCGACTCGGGCGTCGATCAGGCGGAAGAGGTGGTCGCCGCGGCCGGCACGCCCCGCATGCTCCACCACCGCTTGATCTTCTGGCCGCGGACCAAGACGCCCGTGGTGTTGATCACCAACCGCCGCGACCGCCTGCCGGCCGTCTACGGCAAGATCCGCGCCCTGCGGATCGGGCCGCGACTGCCGCGGGCGTTCCCCGCCGGCGGGCCGCGGCCCGAGCGGCTGCTGGCCGCCTACTTCGATCGGCCGCTGTTTGCCGAGAACTTCTCGGCCACGCAGACGCTCGGCCCGATGAGCGACCTGGGCGTCGACGATTGGGTCACCTTCTACGAAGGCGGCACGCGGCTGGTCGACTACTTGAACCACGTCGGCTACAACGGACTGGTGATCGCCGCGCTGGCCGACGGCAGCACGATCTATCCCAGCGAAGTCCTCCAGGCCACGCCGCGGTACGATACGGGCCTGTTCCTCGAAACGGGACAGGACCCGGTCCGCAAGGACGTGCTGGAGCTGCTCCTGCGGCTGTTCGACCGCGAGGGGTTGCAACTCATTCCGGCCCTGGAGTTCGGCGCCCCCCTGCCCGAGCTGGAGGCCCTGTTGCGACGCGGCGGGCCCGAGGCCGAGGGGATCACATGGGTCGGGCCTGACGGACTGACCTGGCTGGAGACCTATCCGCCGGTGCGGGGCATGGCGCCCTATTACAACGTGCTCCATCCGCGAGTCCAGCAGGCCATGCTGGCGGTGGTCCACGAGCTGGTCGCGCGCTACGCCCAGCATCCGTCGTTCGGCGGTCTGGCGATCCAGCTTACGCTCCAGGGCTACGCCCAGCTTCCAGGCCCCGAGTGGGGCCTGGACGACGTCACCCTCGCCCGCTTCCAACAGGAGACGCAAATCCGTGTACCGGGCACGGATACGGCCGGCGTGGCCGCCGGGGCTAACGGCGCATCCGGACGCCAAGTTAGCCCCGGCGGCCAGGCCGGACGCTTTGCCCAGCGGGCCCGCTTCCTCGCCGACCGCTGCCCTCAGGAGTGGCTGCAATGGCGGGCCGACCAGTTGGGCCGCTTCCACCGCCGCATCCAACAGGAGTTGACCGCCTTCCGCCCCGACGCCCACGTCTTCCTCACCGCGGCCAGCCTCTTCACCGGCGACCCCTGGCAGCGGGAACTCCGCCCCTCGCTGCCGCAGCGGTTGACGATGAGCGACGCATGGATGCGATGGGGGATCGACCTGCGGCGGCTGGGCCGCGACGAGGGCCTGATCCTCCTACGTCCGGAGCGGGTCGAGCCGCAGTGGTCGCTGGCCCAGCAGGCCGTGAACCTCGAACTCCGCGAAATGCCCGACATTGATCGCTGCTTCCAGGATCTGCCCCTTCAGGGAAGCCTCTTCTTTCACCAGCCGCAGGAAGTCCGCGTGGCCTCCTTCGACGAGAAGAGCCCCTTCCAGCCGGCCTACACCTGGCTGGCGACGCAAGCCGTGCCTTCCTGCCGCCAGAACCGCCGCCGCTTCGTCCATAGCCTGGCCACGCTCGACCCGCAGATCATGGTCGATGGCGGCTGGGAGTTGTCGTTGGGACAGGAAGACTCGCTGGGCGACCTGGTGGCCGCTTACCGCCGTCTGCCGGCGATCCACTTTCGGCGGCTGGCGGACGCGCCGGGCGGACCGTCGACGCAGCCGGTGACGATCCGCGTGGGCGCACACGCCCAGAGCACTTACGTCTACCTGGCCAACGACGCCCCGTTCGCCACCACGGTGGGGATGGACGTGGCGGCTCCGCCCGGCTGCCGCATCGAGGAGCTCAGCGGGCTGCGGCAGGTTCCGCCGCTGACCCGCCAGGGTGACGCCGCGCACTGGGCGATCGATTTGGAACCGTACGACCTGGTGGCGGTGCGGTTGACCGCGCCCCAGGTGCAGCTCGTGCGCCCCCAGGTCACCTGGTCGCGGACGGTGCAGGCGGGGCTGGAGGCCCGGCTGGCCGAGCTGGGCGATCGGGCGGCCGTGCTGCGCAACCCGCCGCTGATGGACGTGCTGGACAACCCCGGCTTCGAGCGGCCGGCGACGTCCGGCAGCCCGATCCCCGGCTGGAGCGTCTCCAACCGGCCCGGCACGTCGGTTACGATCGACGCCAGGGAGAGACACGGCGGCCTCTACTCGGCGCGGCTGGAGAGCCAGGGGCCGGTGACCACGCTGATCAGCCAGCCCTTTGCGCCGCCGACCAGCGGCCGGCTGACGATTTCGCTCTGGCTCCGCGGGCCCGACGTGCCCCGGCAGCAACTGCCGTTGCGGCTGGCGGTGGTCGGCAAGCACCAGGGCCGCGACTTCCTCCGCTTCGCGCAACTTGGGCAAGCCGGGTCGCCGGCCCTCGGCCCGGTCTGGAGCCCGGTGGTGGTGCAGGTCAACGACTTGCCCTTGGACGGCCTCTCGCAACTTCAACTCCGCTTCGACCTGCTCGGCCAGGGCCAGGTCTGGCTGGACGACATCCAACTTTGCCAGTTGGCCTTCAGCAAGAGCGAAGTGATCGAGATCTTCAAGCTTATCGCCCCGGCCGACGTCAAGCTCCAACAGGGCGAGGTGGGCGACTGCGTGGACCTGCTGGAGAGCTACTGGTCGCGCTTCCTGCTGGCCAACGTTGCCCCGGGTGCGACACCCCTGACTCGCAAGACCGAGCTGGCCCGCCCCTCCGCCGCGGCACCGCCCCAGCCGCCCGAGCGATCGGCCAGCCTCCTGGACCGGCTCAAAAGCATGTTCGGCAACTCGACGCGGTAGTAGCAGGCACACTCCGTGTGCCGTCCGCCTTGTCAGGTGTTCGCTTGGGCGGACGGCACACGGAGTGTGCCTGCTACTATGGAGGCTGTGAACTGTTACAAAAAAAGCCGCCGCAACCCTCCCACGGGCCGCAGCGGCTCAGGAATCAAGCCTCCCGCAGATTGCGACCGGATGCGTCGCTGCGAGACGAGCGGGAGTCGGGCGTGCTAATGCACTAGCCGTGGATAACTCCGGCTCACGCAAAAGGGTTGGCACCTCCGTCGGAATACCAGGCGGGAGGTTGATTCCTTAGGCATTGTTAGCTTTATCGGCACTTTCGCCGCCGGGCGCGAGAAAAATCTGCTTTTCCCCCTGCCCATACTCCTCTCGCTCCGCGAGAGGGATAGCGTCACGCGGAGCGTGACGAGTACATCGTGAAATCGTACACCAGCGCCGATTTTTCGCAACCCCGCCAGCGGCTACTTCTTCTCCACCACCCAAACGTTGCGGAACTCGACCTGGTTGCCGTGGCCTTGGAGGTGCAACGGCCGGGGCCCCGGGCCCTCGGGCTGGCGGCCCGGCGTGCCGTGGGGAATCTGGTAGTCCTGGTGGATCACCACGCCGTTGTGCAGGATGGTGGCCCGGGCATCGGCCGTCTTCTTCCCCGACGCATCGTACTTCGGCGCGGTGAAGTCCACGTCGTAGGTCTGCCAGACCAACGGCGGCAGACACATGTTCAGCTTGGGGGCCTCGATGCTGTAGATCCCGCCGCACTCGTTGTTCAGCCCTTCCAGGCCGAACGAGTCCAGCACCTGGATCTCATAGCAGTCGTGCAGGTAGACGCCGCTGTTGGACCGGGCCTGGCCCTGGGCGTTGGGCATGTACGACAGCCGCAGTTCCACGTGCAGGTGGTAGTCGTTGAACTTGTCCGCCGTGACGCAGCCGCCCATCAGGTTCTTGTCCGCCGACATGTGACCGTCGGGGAAGTGCTTGGCGTTGGTGCCGTCAAACAGCACCAGCGCGCCCTGCGGCGGCGGGGCGCCCAACGTGGGGCTCTTCCGCTCGATCCGCTGTAGCTCGGCCTTGCCCTGGCCGTCGGTCGTGGTCAGGGTGAGCTTGCCGCCGGCGATGGTGGCCGCGAAGTTGCCGCCCTTGAGCGTGACCTTGTCGCCCTCCCGCTTCCCCTCGATGCCCGAGCGGGGATCGCCGTTCTTCCAGCCCTCGCCGGGCAGCCCGCCCTTGAGCACGAAGGCCTGGAACTTGCCGCCGCCCCGGGCGATGACCTGCACGCCCACCTTGCCTTCGAGGCTTGCGGCCCCGCCGCCCTGGCCCAGGTACTCCCCTTGGATCGAGAAATCGGGGTCCTTGGCCGCCTCGGCCGGGTCGATGATCTCCGGCCCTTGCGCCAAGAGCTGACCGGCCGAGAAGGCCATCAAAAAGACGGTCGCCAACACGCTCAGGGTTCGTAACATGGTGCAATCTCCAAAGTGTTCTGCCGAAAACGGCGGGAAGCGGGTGCCACGGTTGGCGCGAGCCAGCCGGCGTGGCCGCCGGGGCTAACAGCCGATCTGTGTGCCCGTTAGCCCCGGCGGCCACGCCGGCGTTGGTTGGCCAAACGTGTTTTCCGCACTGCTGGACAAGCCAGCAGTGGCACCCGCGCGGTAGCCCCGATTATAGGCAGCCGGGCCGCCGGCTGTCCAATAGGGGCTAGGGGAAGCCGCCGGCGTTGACCGACGGACGGTTGCGTATTACAATTATGTCATCCTCGTATTACATCCTCGAAAAGACGGTTACTGGGAGAATCGCCATGAAGACCCTGTGCTTGAAAATCCCCGAGGCGGTGGCCGCCCGATTGGAGGCCACGGCGCGAAAAAGGGGCCAGAGCAAGTCGGCCGTGGTCCGGGAAATCCTGGACGAGTACCTCAGCCAAGGAAAGCCCGCCGCGGAAGTCTCCTGCCTGGATTTGGCGGGCGACCTGATCGGCTGTGTCGAGGGTCCCGGCGACCTGTCGACCAACCCGCGATACATGTCCGGGTTCGGCCGATGAACCGCCGGGTCCTGCTGGATACCGGTCCGCTTGTCGCCGCATGGGACCGCCGCGACACGCACCACGAGTGGGCGAAGCGCCAATGGCGACAGGCGGCGCCGCCGCTTCTGACGTGCGAGCCGGTTCTCACGGAGGCATTGTTCCTTTTGCGGGCGAAGGCATCGGGGGGGACCAATCAAGTCATGGAACTACTCCGTCGCGGTGTTGTCCAGGTGGCCTTTCACCTGGAGGACCACCTGGAGCCGCTGGCCCAACTCCTCCACAAGTACGCCGATGTTCCCATGTCGCTGGCCGACGCCTGTCTGGTCCGCATGGCGGAACTCTCGCCGGAGAGCATGGTTCTGACGTTGGACCATGATTTCCGGCTCTATCGCAAGAGCGGGCGGCACGTCGTGCCGGTGATCATGCCGGAAGGTTTCTGACGCCCCGTTAACCTGCTTTCGAACAAGCAGTTGCAACTGAGCGATGTCGGCGCAAAAAAGCTCCCGGAAAGGCGGCGTCCCAGGGGGGCAAAGGACACTCTTCTTTTCCGGGAGCGATTGGTTTTCGAAGCGCACCGCTGCGTCCATGCTGCGGTAGGACGCTTCGTGGTCCGCAGGAGCGCCGCGAAAGCGCCCCCAAGGGCAGACCCAGCCACGTGGCTGCTTCCAGGTTTTTTCTCGCCGTGGGCTGCCCCCGCGGCGTTGTGCTCAACTGATGGGGCGGAATTTACGGAATTCCGCTTTTCGCGCCAAGACCACTTTCACGGAAATCTCACGGTCGCCAACGACGGTCGGCGAAATCCAAGTAACGCTGCCAGTCGTACTCCGTCAGGGCGTGACCGCCGCGGCGGAGATGGTAGCCGATGGTGCTGGTCAGGGGATGCTCGGGCGGGGGCATTTCGGCGGCCGCCAGGCCGTCGGTGCCTAAAAGCCGGTAGACCGGATCGGCCCCCCTTGCCCCGAGAAACTCGCCCTTGGGATCGGCCCAGCGGTCCTCTTCGGCGCTGGCCACGTAGACCGGCCGCGGGGCGCACAGCGCGATCAACTCGTGCTGGTCCATCGGCAGCCGCTCCTCGTGCTCGTTGTACTGCTTGAAGTTGCCGCAGAACCAGTGGGGGAAGTGGCGGTTGATCCCTCCCACGGTCTCGCCGAAGATCCGCTTGCTCAGGCAGGCGCCGCAGCAGCCGGAGTCGTTGGAGATCACCAGTGCGAACCGCCCGTCGCAGGCCCCGGCCCAAAGGGCCGCTTTGCCCAAGCGCGAGTGGCCGAGCACGGCCACGTGCCGGGCGTCGACGCCGCTGTCGGTTTCGAGGTAGTCCAGGGCCCGGCTCAAGCCCCAGGCCCAGGCGGCGATCGAGCCCCACTGGTCGGCTGCCGGCCGCGTCTGGCCAGGCTTGAAGTAGAGTTGGTGGACGCCCTGGGTGAAGCCGCCGTCGAAATCCGGCTCGATGTCGCCGTAGTAAGCAGTGGCCAGACCGTAGCCGCGGGCCAGTATCTGCTCCACCGGCCAGCTCGCGTGGTCCGCGCCCCGCCCTTTGACGCTGGCACGATGGTTCTCCACGCCCATGGCCTTGTTGTCGGGCATCCACGTGCTGGGCAGCGAGATGCCGGGGTCCGGGTGGATCGTGTGGTTGCCGTTGAAGTTCAGCCCGAGGAACATCGGCGCCGGCTTGGTCGCCCCTCGGGGTAAATAGATCAAGAGGTCCATGTGCGGGCCGTGGTCCGAGCCGGCAAAGAGGATCGCGATCTGTTTCCGCGTGGCCTTGCCGCCCAGGGCGTCGGCGGCCAGCGATCGCACGGCGAACTTCATTCCTTCCGGCCGACCGGGCGACTTGCCGTACTCCTGAGTCTCGAACAACTTGATCAACTCCGGGCGACGCTGCTTGAACCAGACCTCCGGCGTGGTCACCTTCTGGCCGTCTTGCAGCACCAGCGGATCGGGCAGCGTATAGGGCGGCACCTTGGCTTCGTCATAGATGATCGGCGGCTCTTTCTCGGCGGCCAAGGCCGCGCCGGTGAAAGCCAGCATCAAGACCAACAGGGTTGTGCAGTGAATCATGGGAGCGGTTTCCGGAAAGGTTGCCAGCGATTCGATCGACGGCCCAAGCCGCCATCGGTTGCCATTATGGCTGGGACAAGCGGGCCAAGCAAGTAAAGCGTGACGACCTGCAATCCCCTACAACGAGGGTTGGTCGCAAACGTGCCAGGCCTTATACTGCCTGCGGCCGGAAATGACACGTTCGTAGTCCCGCCTTCAGGCGGTCCTGGGGCAGGTTGCCGGCTAAAGCCGGGACTACGAACTTGGGTCAATAACTTAGTTTAGTCTTGTGCTGGTCCTAAGGAGAGGTCATGCACCGCTTTCTGCTCGCCGCGCTGTTGGTGGTTGCCTGGGGGGTGGGGCCGAGTTGGGGAGCGGAGCCGGGCCGGCTGAAAGAAGGCCGCGTCTCGGGGACGTTGCCCGCAACCGGCTCCATCGACTGGGGGCCGCCCTCCGCGCTGCGTCCGCCTGCTGTCCCGCTGGTGACGCACGACCCTTACCTGAGCTGCTGGTCAACCAGCGACCAGCTTTACGGCGATTGGCCCAAGCACTGGACGGGCGCGACGCAGGCGATGTGCGGGCTGATCCGCATCGACGGAAAGACCCTGCGGTTCCTCGGCCGAGCGCGGAACGAGGCCCCCGAGGTGCTCCCGCAGAGATCGCTGGCCGTCCATGCCACGCAGACCGTCTACCGCTTCCAGAACGTGGACCTGCGGCTGACGCTGACCTTCACCTCGCCGCTGTTGATGGACGACCTGGAGCTGCTCTCCCGGCCGGCGTCGTACGTCGAGTTCGAGGTTGCGTCGACGACCTCGCTGGAGCACGAGGTGCAGCTTTATTTCGACGCCACGGCCGAGTGGGCGGTCAACGACGACAAGCAGCCCGTGCGCTGGAAGCGGTTGAACGTGCCCGGCCTCAACGCCCTGGCGATCGGCACGGCCGAACAGAACGTGCTGGGAAGGAAGGGGGACAACGTCCGCATCGACTGGGGCAACCTGTTGCTGGCGGCGCCGGCCGATCAATCGCAGGTGGCGGCCGGCATCGAGACGCTCCGCGCCCGCTTCGCCGCCTCGGGCAGTGCGGCCGCCCCGGATGAGACGAAAATGCCGCGGGCGGCCAACGATCGCTGGCCGCTGCTTGCGGCAGTCTTGCCGCTGGGGAAGGTCGGCCGCCAGCCCGTGCGGCGGCACGTGATCGTCGCCTACGACGACCTCGCTTCGGTGGAATACTACGACCGCAGGCTGCGGGCCTGGTGGCGGCGGCAGCCGGCGCAGCGCCGAGACGCTTCTGGCCGCGGCGGAAAAGGACTATCCGGCGGTCGTCGCCCGCTGCCGGGAGTTCGACGCCAAGTACACGGCCGACACGCGGGCGGCGGGCGGGCCGCTGTACGCCGATCTGTCGAACCTGGTCTATCGCCAGGCGATCGCCGCCCACAAACTGGTGGCGGACGTTGACGGCAAGCCGTTGTTCTTCTCCAAGGAGAACTTCAGCAACGGCTCGATCGGCACGGTCGACGTGACCTATCCCTCGGCGCCGCTGTTTCTCGTCTACAACCCGGCGCTGGTGGAGGGCATGATGGAGCCGATCTTCTATGCCTGCGAGAGCGGCCGCTGGAAGAAGCCTTTCGCCCCCCACGATTCCGGCACCTACCCGCTGGCCAACGGCCAGACCTACGGCGCGGACATGCCCGTCGAGGAGTCGGGCAACATGCTGATCCTCGCGGCGGCGATCGCCGTGCGGCAGCGCAAGGCCGACTTCGCCCGCCGGCACTGGCCGGCCTTGACCCAATGGGCCGGCTACCTGGAAAGCCACGGTTTCGATCCCGAGGACCAGTTGTGTACGGACGATTTCGCCGGCCACCTGGCCCACAACACTAATCTTTCCATCAAGGCCATCCTGGGCCTGGCCTCTTACGGCCGGCTGGCCGGGATGCAGGGCGACGCGGCGGCGGAAAAGAAGTACCTCGCTTTGGCCAAGGAGCTGGCGAAGAAATGGACCCGGCAGGCCGCCGACGGCGACCACTTCAGCTTGACCTTCGACACCAAGGGCACCTGGAGCCAGAAGTACAACCTGGTCTGGGACAAGCTCCTCGGTCTGAACGTCTTCCCGCCGGAGGTCGCCCGCAAGGAGGTCGCCTTCTACCTGACCCACCAGAACGCGTACGGCCTGCCGCTGGACTCGCGCAAGTCATACACCAAGTCGGACTGGATCCTCTGGACGGCGACCCTGGCCGAGACGCCGCGCGATTTTTCTCGGCTCATCGAGCCGGTCCACCGCTACCTGAACGAGAACGTCCGACCGCATTCCCGTAAGCGACTGGCACGACACGCAGTCCGCCCGCAGCATGGGCTTCCGCGCCCGCTCGGTCGTGGGCGGTTATAGCATGAAGCTGTTGGCGGTCAAACTGAAGGAGGCCGAGAAGGAGAAGGTGGGGAAGTAAATGGGCTAAGCCTTCCCGCCCATCTATCGCGCCGTTACAAATTGCCTGAGAACCGCCAACTGTTTTTGTGGACCTTCACCGAGGACGGCTTCTTTCTTGGTCAGCAAACGGAATGTCGATGCGATCATATCCCTCAACATTTCCACCGCCTCAAGTTGGGTTTCGCCGCTAGCGTTAATGTTGGCGTCGAAAAACGAAGCAATAAACGTTTGATCCTCCTGCTGAACGACCGCCAAGATAGGCTTGATAATCGCAAGGGGTGCGGGCTCAAGGCTTTGGATTGGCACGATTACCGGCCGTGATTGTTGCATCTGCGCGGCCTGGGCCTTCAGTTCTTCCACCTCGCGTTCCAGGTCTTCAAGGCGTTGCGACATACCCGGCCGGTCCTCGTTCCGTTCCAGCGATCCCCCTGGCCTGCTCGCCTCGGCGAATCCTACGTTTACAACACCCCCCGAAAGTTGTCAAGTCTCCTCCGGTCGAATTCTTGACGTGAAGGCCCGCGAGTCCATACCACTTCAGGGGCTCACGGCCAAGCTGCACCGCTGGGCGGTGCTCACTCGCCTTGCCCCCAAGGTGGTGTGCCAGTATACTTTATCTAACTTCTCTCTGCGTACCCGGAACAGAGTTCTTGTCGGTTTCAATCTCTTGGGAGATCATTGGATGATCCGTCGCGCCCTGGTGTGTGTGTGGGTGCTTTTCTTTCTGGTGGGGCTCTGGTCGCCGGCCGTCGCCGCGGAAACGGCTTCCAAGAGCGGCAAGGCCCCGGCGGTTGAGGCCAAGCCCAAAGACCCCCAAGCCCAACGGAAGAATGAAGAGGAGGTTTACCAACTGCAGAAGCTGCTGGTCGACACGCTCGATCAGGTCCAGCGGAACTACGTCAAAGAGGTCGACCGGCGGAAGTTGGTCGAAGCGGCGATCAAGGGCGTGCTCAGCGAGCTGGATCCCTACTCCACCTACATCAGCCCGGACGAGTTGCGGCAGTTCGAATCGAGCGTGGAGAGCGAGTTCGGCGGCATCGGCATCACCATCAGCACCGACGACGGGCAACTGCGGGTGCTGAGCCCTCTGGCGGGCACGCCCGCCTACCGCGCCGGAATGATCGCCGGCGATGCGATCGTGGAGATCGACGGCAAGAGCACGGCCGATCTCTCGCTGGACGACGCCGTCAAGCAACTCAAGGGCGAGGTGGGCAGCCACGTGACGCTGGTCGTCATTCACCCCGGCCAGAGCGAGCGGAAAACCGTCACGCTCACCCGCGAGGTGGTCCACGTTCCCACCGTGCTGGGAGATCGCCGCAAAGAGGACGACTGCTGGGACTTCCTCTACGACCACGCCAAGAAGATCGGTTACGTCCGCATCACCGGCTTCAGCCGTGATACGGGCGAGGAGCTGAAGCGGGCCTTACAGGAGCTGACCGGCGAGGGCGTGAAGGCCATGATCCTCGACCTGCGGTTCAACCCCGGCGGTCTGTTGAGCTCGGCCATCGAAGTCAGCGACCTGTTTGTCTCCGAGGGCCGGATCGTCAGCACCAAGGGCCGCAACAGCGCGGAACGGGTCTGGAACGCCCACAAGGAAGGCTCCTTCGAAGGCTTCCCCCTGGTCGTGCTGGTAAACCGCTACTCGGCCTCGGCCAGCGAGATCGTCTCGGCCTGCCTCCAAGACCATCACCGGGCGGTGATCATGGGCGAGCGGACCTGGGGCAAGGGGAGCGTGCAGAACGTGATTCCGCTGGAAGAGAACCAAAGCGCGCTGAAGCTCACCACGGCCGCCTATAAGCGTCCCAGCGGCAAGAATATCCATCGCTTCCCCGGGGCCAAGGAGGAAGACGAGTGGGGCGTTATGCCCGACAAGGGCTTCTTGCTGCGGCTTAGCGACGAGGACCTGGTGGCCCAGATGGAGGACCGCCGCCAGCGCGACATCCTGCTGCCGAAGAAGAAGCCCTTCGCGTTGTCGCAGGCCGACGCCTCGTCAGCCGGGTCGTCGCATACCGACGCCGTGTCCGGCCTTCCTTCCGCCCGCCGCCGGCGAGCCCGGCAAGGTCAAGCCCGAGGTAGCCAAGCCCGACACTGCCAAGCCCGAGGCCGCCAAGCCGCCGGCCGCGCCGGGGGAGAAGAAGGATCAGCCCGCCGCGGAGTCCAAGACCCCCGACCGGCAGTTGCAGATGGCGCTGGATTACTTGAAGTCGAAGCTGTAGGAAACGTCCTCCCTTGCGTTCCGGGGAATGGAGAAGTTCAGCGGCGCGGCGCCGCTGCATCCGCTGCACGCGATTGTTCGACCATCTTGTCATAGAGGAACTCGGGCGCCAGGTCCGCCTCGTTCTCCCAGCACACCGTGTGAAGGACGTCCGAGACCATGAATCGCTTGAAGACGCTCAGCTCCCTCAGCGGCTCGAACATGGGGCCCCAAAGAGAGTCCTTGAGGTCAACAAGGCCTGTCTCACCATTGTTGAACCGGAGACGGATCTTATAGCCTTCAACGTACTCTGCACTCGTAACCTCTAGCATCGGGTTCACTCCAACGGCGGGATCTTCCGAAGCGGCTGGTGCTGCTCGGCCAAGGCCCAGTTCGCCAGCAACTCATCTCGGTGAAGCTCGTACCACTCCATAAGCGCCTTCAAGGCCCTTCTGGGAAATCGGCCTTCGACAACACCACTATCAATGTCCACTGCAATCTTGTACTCCCCGTACTCCGCATGGAAGTGCGGCGGCGGATGATCGTCGTACAGCATGTAGATCACGATTCCCAGAAACCTACAGATTTCCGGCAAGCTGTGGCTCCTTCATCGGTTGCTCCAACATTATCTGTAACGTGACTTCCGCCTCTCTTAAGATTGTAGGCGAGCGCGCAGGTACCCGCAATCGCGGCTTCGCTGTCGGGAGTCAGCCGCTACGGCTAGGCAAGTGCGTTCAAGGCACGGCCGCCGTTGGTACAATAGCTGTTATTGATGGTTCATCCGGTTCAAGAATGCGTAGAGGGGTCAAAAGGGTGGTTCCGCCAGCCACGTCGCACGCGCAGCCACGCTCGGGGGAGCGCCGTGCTGGCGCCGACAACGAGTATACTTCCTCTTCTCTGTTCGCGGCGGCGGATTGCGTGCCACCTGTCAGCGTGGAACAGAGAAGAGGAAGCATACTCGGCTTCCTTGCCCAACGAGTTTCCAGTTTTTCGAGAATGGCCGCACGTACGCTTCCGCCGGATGAACCTTATTGATAACGCTCCGCCTTGCGCGGCGTTGTGCGCGGTTCGGGAGCCATAGCTGACGTCCGTCGCGCCCCTTCTAACTCCTAACTCCTTTCTTCTAACTCCTTTCCCCACGATGAACCTCCTGGCCCTGGAAACCACCTGCGACGAGACGGCTGCCGCGGTGGTCAACGACCGGCTGGAGGTGCTCGGCGCGGTGGTCGCCTCGCAAGACGACCTGCACCGGCGTTTCGGCGGCGTGGTGCCGGAAATCGCCTCCCGCGCCGATCTCGAGCGGATCCTGCCGGTGATCGACGAAGCCCTGCGGCGGGCCGGCGTCCGCCTTTGGGAGTTGGACGCCGTGGCCGTAGCCAACACGCCGGGCCTGGCCGGGTCGCTCCTGGTGGGCCTGGTCGCGGCCAAGACGCTGGCCGCCGCCCTGGAGATCCCGCTCGTGGCCGTCAACCACCTCCAGGCCCACATCTACGCCTGCCGGTTGGCCAGCCGCGAGGATGTCTTTCCCTGCGTGGGCCTGATCATCAGCGGCGGGCACACAAGTCTCTATCGCTGCCTGGGGCCCTTGGATTTCCAACTGCTCGGCGCGACCATCGACGACGCGGCCGGCGAGGCCTTCGACAAGGTGGCCGCCATGCTCGGCCTGCCCTATCCGGGCGGTCCTTCGATCCAACGGGCCGCGGCTGGAGGAAACCCCGCAGCCTACCGCTTCCCCCGGGCTTTCCTCCACGAGCCCCAACGGCTGGATTTCAGCTTCAGCGGGCTAAAGACGGCCGTGCGGTATACGATCGCCGGCCCCGGCCGGCCCGACCTCAGCCAGGTACACCTTGAGCCCGGACAGGTCGCCGACTTGGCCGCCAGTTTCCAGGAGGCGGTAGTCGACTGCCTGATCGACAAAGCCCTCGCTGCGACGGAGAAGACCGGCCTGCGGATACTCTGCGTCGGCGGCGGCGTGGCCGCCAATGCGCGGCTGCGACAGCGGCTGGAAGACGAGGCAAGCTCAAGCGGCGTCCGCCTATTCGTCGCCCCGCTGGCCCTCTGCACGGACAACGCCGTGATGGGCGCGATTGCCGTGGAGCGTTATCGGGCCGGCCTCTTCGAGAGCCTGGACCTCGACGTCTTCCCCGGCGTGGTACGGGGCAAGGCGCTGTAGTTTTTATGCCAAAGTGTATCCAATTCTTGCATTTCGCTCATCTTTCCCTCACCGCGCGTGCCGATAATAACGGAAAATCTGTCCATGCTACTGCTAGCACTCGTGAGGAAAAGAAAGTGGTTGGAAACAGTGTCGTCGGAAAGAGCACCGCGGGAAACAGTCTCGCCGCCAGCGCGGGCGGCGACGCGGATCGGGACTTGGAACGTCGGGTGATGAACTTCCTGGTGGGGCGGCAAGTTCCTTCGCTGCGCCAGATCGCGGTGGAGGCGGATCGCGGCACGGTGATCCTGCGCGGCCGAGTCTACTCCTTCCACCACAAACAGTTGTGCATCAACTGCTGCACGCGTGTCGCGGGCGTTCTGCGGCTGGTCGACGAATTGACCGTCGCCACCCCTTCCAATGCGAAAGTAGTGGCAACCCCGATCCCCACCTAGTAGGCACACCGACCGGCAAGCTTCCCTTTTCCTGATGCACGACTTTCTCTCGGCACCCCTAGAATTGGGACATTCGGCTCGATGTGGCGAGCCGGTGGCAACCGCCGAGAGGACGGAAAACATGTCAGTCTTGCAAGAGTCTGTGGGGGTTCCCTGCGAATCCTGGCAAATCATCGCTGATCCTCGCCCCGTGGTCCGCGACGGCTCACCCGGCTCGACGTTCAGCTTCGAGATCCCGCCGGGCCTGAGGCTGGCCGATCTGGTCAAGGCGGCCGTGCTGCAAACCCTCGATCGCCTTGATGGCAACCGCACGCAGGCGGCCCACTGCCTGGGGATCTCGGTCCGAACCCTCCAGCGGAAGCTGAAGCAATGGAACGGCCAGCACCGGCCCTCCGGCGAAGAAGCCGACCCCTTCGAGTCGGCCATGAGGTAGGGTGCGATGTAAGCACCGTTCTGACAAGCCGGAGACCAGGCTGGTGGTGGCCCGACAACACCACGGTCGCCGCGGCCCGCTTCGGCTGAACCGGGGGCCGACGTGCCCTTAGGGTCGGCCAGTCAACAAGTGTCGCCTTTCGCTCCGCGAAAGCTGCGTTATCCCCCGGTTAGTTGGCCGCAGCCGGCATTCTTTCGCGGAGCGAAAGGCGACATTCATTCATTTTCCGATCCTTATCTCGGCATCGCCGTGGCTGCGAAAATCGGATGGTTTGCGAATTTCTTCCAGACGACTTTCGTCCGGGACCACCCGTCCCCGGTGCGGTGCCCTTTGCACAACTGGAATGCTACCACAAGCGGCATGAAGGGAATCGCCAAGGGCAGATTTCTCTTGAAGGAGGCGCCGATTCCTCCCGGTTCGCCCGTGGTCTGGTCGATGACGCGGACTCCACAGATCGCTTTGCCCAGGGACTGTCCCCAGAAGCAATCCTTGCAAAGGAAGACCGGGAGCAGATACAAGCCCAAAGCGTATCCGGCAACCTCGATGGCGCTTTCGGAGGAGCCAGCGGCAGCCATCGTTATGCCGAGGAATATTCCAATAAGGATAGCCACGCCTTCCAAGCTGGCTGCGTCCAAGAAGAATGCGAGTTGCCTGCGATTGGTAAAGGCATAGTAACACTTTCGGCAGACGAGATGACCGTAGAGCATTTGAGCCTTCTTGCCCATTTTCTTGTCTTTCCCGCAAAGCGGACACGCATTGGGCGGCTCGGCGGCCGGGGCAAACGAGCTCATCGGCGATTGGAAGGGGTTTTCGGCGTCGCTCATAGGGCTCCCTCTTGACGTTCAAGCACCGTAACCATTCTCGGGGTTATTACCCATGTCACGCCTGCCGCAACCCCTCGGTGGTGGGCTGACGACTGTAAATTTGATCGGCGAGAGCCAGCTTGTCAATCGGCCCCCAAGGATCGTGCAGATACCTACGGTATTTTCCGCGATGTTGTCGGGCGAGGTAGCGCCTAGAATTCCTCGCAAGATTGAAGGGCTGCTCGTCTCGAGGTGGAATGGAAGGTGTACCGTGACTCGAAAGGTCGCAGGGGAAAGATCGTGGCGGGGATGGAAGCTCGCCCTGGGGATAGGGATTTTGTCCTTGGGTATGTCGGCACGGGCCGTTTTGGGCGAGGATGCGCCGGTCCGCTCGATGATGGGCGTCGGGCAGGCGATCGCGGCGGCCGACCGCTTGGCTTTCTCGTGGCAGCCCGACGCCGTGCTGGCAGGCATTTACGTCAAGGCCGCCGCGGACGGCACCCTCGACCTGGATCATCTCGCAGGGAAGGCCGATCCGGCGGGCGATCTCTTGTCGTTCTATTATGTTTCCGCCAAGGCCAACCGCAAGGCGACCATCGGCCTGGACCGCGAGTCCCATGCGATCCTCGTCGGCGCGCCGGTGGCCCTCTCCGCCGGCGAGCGCGTGCTGCCGGTCGGCGGCCCGTTTCTCGACCTGGAGCGGGCCCTGGCCAAGGTCCGGCAGATGGGGATCGCTCTGCCCGCGTCGCGCGAGGACGGCTACATCGAGGCCCGCTTGGCGGCCGTCGCCGATCGGCCCGGCGGTCCCAACCGCTATGTCTGGACGATCAGCCGGATCGACCTGACCGGCGCTGCGGCGGCGGCCAGTCCGCCGATCGAGGTCGATGCCGGGACCGGCCGCCAGGTGGTTCTTGGCGGTAGGACGGATTGCCAATCCGTCTTACAAGGGGCCGGCAACACGCCGGCGCTGGCCGACGAGCTCCGCAAGGGCAAGGAGTTTCCCGCAGAGTCCCCCTTGAATTTCGCCTCGTTCCGCCAAGAGGCCGACGCCTGGGCCGCCCGCTGGTGCAGCGACCTGAAGCTTGCGGAGGTGGACCTGACGGGGTCCTATTCGGGCGAGCGATTCCGCATGCAATCGGCCGTGTTCCGCTACTTCCGCCGCAATCCCCGCGAGGACGCGGCCAACCCCTGGTTGGCCACTTCGGTTTGGATCGATGGCCGCCAAGTGAAGGTCGACAGCTTGGACCAGTCGTTGGGCGACCCGGCTTTCCAGCCGCAGGCGGTGCCGGACGACATTTCGCCGCCGGAGGAGGTGATGCCCAAGTTCGGGGCCTTGAATCTCGACGTGCCGCCGGAACAGGTCTACTTGCGGTTGTTTTGCCACGGCAACGATCACTGGCTCTGGCGGATGGCGGCCATTCGACAGCGACTCAGCTCGCCGGACATGGTGGCTGCCTCGCTGCCGTCGGTCGACTTCATCTACCTTGATGCCCGCTCGGGAAAGGTCCTGGCCGACTCGGAAGGGGCCCTGCTGACGGCGCTGGCCTCGCCGACTGCCGGCGCGGCGGTCGATCCGGCCCTGATCGGGACCTGGCAGGCGAGCACGCCCACGCCGCAAGGCAACTGGCAGATCACGTTCGACGTCCGACCGACGGGCAGCTATACGCTGGCCGTCGCGGGACCGGGCAGTGTCCCGCCGCCGGAGACCGGTTTTCTGCGGGCTGGCGACGGGCAGTGGACGGAGACCATGAGTAACGGCCGGATGGACCAGGGCAAGTACACCCTGCCTAATCCCGAGACGCTGGTCTTGACCACCCAGCAGGGCCAGTCGCTGGCCTGGAAACGTGCTTCGACCGCAAAGCTGGAGGGCCGCGCCAGCGCGACGATGGCCGGGAAATCTCCGTCGGCTGGCGGGCCTGTAAAACAATAAGTTGACCGCAGCCCCCCGGGCATTGCACAATACAAGGAGGTTCCCCCGTCCCGCCCACCACGCTCGCCACGACCTGCCCCGGGATCTCGACTCACATGAGACGCTCCTTCCGCTACGGCCTTACCCGACCCGCGCTATTACCTCGGCAGCGAAACGGATCAGGGAGGGTGGTTCTCCCGAGCCGTCCGGGACGGGTCTGGAGACCCATCCTACGGCGGTGCTTCCCGTTCGGGGTCATATTGGTCCTGTCGTCCTGGCTGCTGCCGGCAATCACGGCAGCCCCGTTGCACGCGGCTGTCGTGGTGATTGCCAACAAGACCGACAAGACGGTGGATCTTTCCCTGGGGCCGCTCTGGGGACAAACGAGGCTCTTCTCCCTGGCCGCCGGAAAGACGATCCGGGTGCCGGTGCCCGGCGAAGTGCAGATCTATTTCCATGCCTCGATGAAGAGTGAAGTCCGTCGACTGCTGAAGCCCAACACGGTCCAGATCTTCAGCGTGCAGGGATCGGAACGGCAATTGAAACAGGCGCCCTTCCCGCGGTCGCCGGGGACGCCCTGGCTCCAGGAAAAGGCCTCAGGGCCGCCCGAGACGGCGGTGGTGCCGGTGAAGATCCTGGCCGATAAAGAGGCCTCCGACCGCGGCGGCTGGGAAGCGAAGTTGCGGGAACAGGTGGCCGCCGCCTCACAGTTCTTCGAGACCTGGGCCGGCGTGCGGTTCAGCGTGGTGGCGGTCGATGCCTGGCAGCCGGAGGGCGACCACCACGAGCTGGCCCAGCTCGACGACGACTTCCGCCGCACGGCGACGCGCGAGCCGGCGTGGCTGGCGATCGGCGTCAGCGGCCGGCTGAAGGCCAACGATCCGGCGTCGCTTGCGCAGCTCGACCGGCAGCCGCTGTGTACTCACCTGTTGCTGCCCGACGTGCAGAATGGTTTCACTACCGAAGACCAGCTCAAGCTGCTGATGCACGAGTTGGGCCATTACCTGGGCGCGGTCCACAGCAGCCAAGCCGATTCGGTGATGCGGTCGAAGTATTTTGAGAAGCAGGCCGGTGCGCCGGCCGTCGACCCGGTGAACGCCCTGGTGATGAGCCTGATCGGCGACGAGATCCGCAGCCGCGGGGGGCGGAGCCTGGCGTCGCTGCCGCGGAGCACGCGCCAGTTCCTGCACGCCATTTACGTCGAGCAGGCCCAGGCCGATCACGAGCCGCAGGCCACGCAGTTCGCCTCCCTGATCGAGGAGACCGTGGTCCGCAGCCTGCGCTACACGGCCCGCTGGGTGGATGGAAGCCAATTGACGGCCGACCAGGTCGGCCCGTGGAACGACGCCAACGCCGCGCCGTCGCTGGCCGGCCGCGCGCTGCTGGACCCCAAGCGGCCCGTCCGCTGGCTGGCCGACAACACGCTGGCGCCGTCGGCCGCCCCGCCGCAGGCCATGGTGGAGTTGGTGGGCGGGGATCGGCTGCCGGGCCGGGTCGTGGGCTTTCACGGCGCGGTGGAGACGGGGCTGGATCGACAGCCGGCCTACCTGCTGGTCGAGCCCTACACGCCGCTGGACTGGCCCGACAGTCCCGGCCGGACGAACCTCCGCGTGTCGTTGGAGTGGGTCCGGCGGATCGTCTGGAAGCCGCTGGCCGATCGCTACCAGCCGCAAACGCTGATCCTCGACGACGGCCGCGAGCTCCGCTTCCGCGCGGTGCGGCTGGGCGAGTCGTCGATCAAGCTCTTGCAGGAGGACGGCGTTCGCGAGGTTCCCTGGTCGGAAGCCGCGGAGCTGCACCTGCCGGCGGTGGACCCCTGGGAGGCCTATTTCCGCCAGGCCTCGGAGCTCAGTCCCGACGGCACTTCACGGCTGGTGCAAATTGCGACCGTCGGGGGTCTCCGCTTGACCGGCTCGACGGAGCGTTTCCAGGCCCGCTCGAACCGGGGCGGAGACCCCAGCGGCTGGTACCATCTCTTCCAGCCCGTCTGGAGCCCGGAGCCGCTTTGGATCCAGCACCAGACGATCCGCCTGCGCCGTTACTACCTGCCGCAGGAGGTGCCGCTTTCGCGGATCGAGCCCTGCGGCGGCCGGCAGCAGTCGGACCTGGGCGGGGTCTGGCCGATGGTGATCGACCGCAACGCCGAGGGCGGAGCCTTGCGGTGCGGCGGCCTGGATTTCGCCTGGGGAATGGGCGTCCATGCCTTTCAGGAGATCGAGTTCCCACTGCCCGCCTGCGCCCGCTCGTTCACTTCCCGGCTGGGACTGGACCATCTGGCCGGCGACGGCGGCTCCGTCGGGGCCAGTGTGCGGTTGAGCCCGCCGGGCGGCAAGAATCCGCTGTTCGCCACGGGCCTGGTGGTCGGCTCGGCCGACCTGCTGGATTCGGGCGTGCTGCCGCTGGCCTCTTCCGGCCCGGCGGCACGGAAGCTGATTCTCACGGTCGATTCCCTGAGCACCGGCCAACCTACCACGGTCGATCCGCTGGACATCCGCGACACGTTCGACTGGCTCGAGCCGCTGGTCGAGCTGGACGCGGACCAGTTGCACGAGGATCTTTTCCGCCGCGCCCCGCAGCGGATCCCCGCCTGGCAGCTCTGGACGGTGACCACGGGCGGACGCGAAGGGGCCCGGCTGGTCAACTTCTGGGACGAGCGGGATCAAGCCAACCCGGCCTACCGGCTGCTGGCCTCGGCCGAGAAGCCGCTGCGTCTGAGCCTGCGGACCCGTATCAGCCCGGCGCGGTACCGGCTGACGCTGGCCGTCAGCCGCCCGCCGCAGTCAGCGGCCAGCAAGATCGAGGTCCGCGTCGCCGGCAAGGTGGTCGGCCAGTACGAGGTGCCCGTCCGCGCCGATCGCAGGCCGCCCGAGCCTTTGAGCGTTCTGTTGTCGAAGTATGAAGGCCAGGAAGTGCTCTTGGAGCTGGTTCAGCAATCGCCCGATCCCAAGGCCCTGGTCGAGTGGCGGGCGATCACCCTGGCCGGCTCGCCGGCGACGAGCGATTCCCCCTCTCCCTCCGGGAGAGGGTTGGGGTGAGCGACGATTCTATACCGCACGCGGTCGGGAATGCGCCGTTCGTAGTCCCGCCTTTAGGCGGTCTTGCCGCGGACTTCCGGCTAGAGCCGGTACTACGAACTTGTGTCATTTCGTCCCGCGTGCAATATAGCTCGCATTTCTCACTGTTTGGTTGTAGCATGGGCATTCTTGCCGGTCTTTTCTGCATTACACGGGCAAGAATGCCCAGGCTACGTTTGCCGCCATCGTATTTTGCCAAGGGAGGATGAGGCGATGTTAGAAACGCGCACTGGGTTTCTGGTAGTATTGGGCATCGTTTCGCTGGCTATGGCCGCTCTGAACGTCGGCCGCGCGGCTTGGGCAGCCGCTCCCGCGGAAGCTGAAGTGCAGGGATTGTACGAAGGAACCGGTGCCAACGCCGCGGGCGCCTTCAGGCTCGAAGCACGGCTGGTGGCCCAAGGCGGCGGCAACTACAACGTCTTCATCCGCCAATTCCGCGGCGAGGACAACGTCGCCCGGGTGGAACTTTTCGCCAAGACCGTCGGCGACGCCGTCGCGCTGACGGGCAAGGCCGGCGGGGTCGACTGGAAAGGCGACTATGCGGCCGGCGCGATCAAGGGCCAGTGTGGCCCGGACGGCACGTTCCAGCTCCGGCGCGTCGAGAGGAAGTCGCCCACCCTCGGCAAGCCGCCGCCGCAGGGGGCGATCGTGCTGCTGGATGGCAAGGACTTCTCCGAGATGCGACTGGCAAACGGGGCCGAGTTGGATCCCAGCAAGCTAAGCCCCGGCCAGGACGGCTCGATCCAAGTGCCGAGGGGAGGGATGAACAGCAAGCGCATTTTTCCGGGCAGTCTCGACTTGCACGTCGAGTTCCTGATCCCGCTCATGCCGGCGGCCCACGGCCAAGGACGCGGCAACAGCGGCGTCTTCTTGCCCAACCGCGACGAAATCCAGGTGTTGGATTCGTTTGGCGAGGTCACCTACCTCGGCGGCGGCTGCGGTGGGGCCTACGCCTACAAAGATCCGGACACGATGGAAGTGATCGAGAGCCTCCAGGGAAACCCGCAGTGCAAGTTCAGCCTGGCCTCACTGCCGCCGTTGGCCTGGCAGACTTACGATATCGAGTACCGGGTCGGGTTGAAGGACGACAAGCCTCTGGGCAAGCCGCGGGTGACGGTCTATCACAACGGCGTCAAGATCCACGACCAGGCCGAGCTCCGCAGTCCGCCCAACGTTCCCGAGTCGCCTACCGACAAGCTCCATTTCCAGGACCACGGCAACCCCGTCCGCTTCCGCAACATCTGGGTCGTGCCGCTGCCATCCAAACAGTCGTAGAGCGAACCAAGGGCGAGCGTAACCGTTCACGGGGGACTGTCCCCTTCGGCAGTGCCAAGGGGACAGGTCCATGTTTTCGGCCTTACGTCCCGCGGCCAAATACGCCTTTTGGCCGAAAAATCGACCAGTCCCCGCCCGACCCGTGAACGGTTACAGGGCGAGCGTACAAAGGTGTTAGGAACGGTTGTTTTGGCATTCCTTGCATGGGCCGCTTCCCAATTCTAACCAAGTGCCTTTCCCTCTTTCAACAATGGTTCCTGGCACCTTCTCTGCTCCCGTCGCGTAGCGACGACGCGACGGTAGCCGTGGGTTTTAACCCACGGAACGTATGGCCCCACAGCTTCCGTTCGTCGCGTAGCGACGACTGAAATGGCCGGGTTGCCGGATGGCACGCGGCTTGTTTTCAACCGTAGCCCGATGCCGGGTGCCACGGGCTTTGCCAGTGCCTCCGTAGGACTTGCGGGAGATGGCCCCCGCGGGTAAGCGGTGAACTTTTCACCTTGCGGTTTTGCGTTGGCGCCCGCGACACGACGGAAGGTCAACCCGCCGGAGGCACTGGCAGAGCCAGCGGCACCCGCGGGTCGCGGTTGGGGATGCCGCCGAAGGCCCGGCTGCCGGCCGACTGGCAGGGGAGCCAGTCATTCTATTGACAAGACAACGACTTCCGCCCGGCGCTCTTCCTCCCCGCCCGCCGTCGCGCAATCGACGCAACGAGTCGCTCCGAACCGCGAAGCCGTTTGCACGACTCGCCCCGCTTGGTAAAATGTAAAATAACCAAGCGAACGATCCTCGCGGTTGGCGTTGAAGGAGGCGTAATCATGTCGGTAATGCTGGACGCAATGTTGGCGAGAAGCCCGGACGTTTGCGGGGGGCGGTTGCGCATCGACGGGACGCGCATCACCGTCCATCGCATCGCCACCCTCTATAAGCAGGGCCAGAGCGCCGAGGAGATCGCACAGACGTACCCACACCTTTCGCTCGGCCAGGTGTATGCCGCCTTGGCGTACTATCACGCGAATCGCGCCGAGATCGAATCGGCGCTGGCTGCCGCCGACGCCCGGTATGATGAATTGCGAGAACAAGGCGCAGCGGAGCGCGGTGCTCCATGAGCGAGGTGCGTCTTTACGTTGACGAAGACGCTGGCGTGTTACCCGACCAACGCTGCTCTATCGGCGAGAAGATTCGACGACTCGCCCGCTTTCTCAGAAGTGTAACCGCTGAGGAAATGGTCAACCGCATGGAGTACCTGTAGTCAGGGACGGGATCCGGGGCACAGTATACGCAACGTATCGCCATCCCTCAAGAAAAGGCTACGTGGGCTTAATACGGTTAGTCATGGAGGGAGCGAGACGCCGCTCTTCCTAACCCTTTCCCCGAGGGAGAGCGAACGAAGATGCTCTACTGTGGGGAGGTGAAAAGTCGCCGCTTTGGGTCGGAATTGCGGTTCCGAATTTTGTTCCGTTTTCCGCCCCAAGGGGGCGGTCGTTCTTCCAGCCCAGGGCAACGCCCTGGGGACGATAGCACCCGTTCACCAGTCCCGCCGGCCCAACGGGCCAACGGTTCTTCTGGCGAAAGGCTGGCCCGTCGGGCCGACGAGCGGTGTGAATTTTCCCCTGTCCCCAGGGCGTTGCCCTGGGCTAGAAGAACTACCGGGCCTTCGGCCCGAAAAGCACGCGCAAACCGGCGAACAAAAAGGGGAACCATCACGGCCACACGGAGGCCGATCCTTTCACCGCCCCAGCTCTACTGCACCAGCTCGCGCACGAACTTCACCTTGGGCTTGCCGGCGGCGGCGCCGCCGGTGAGCTCTTCGGCCAGGTAGCGCTTCGACTCGCGGCCGACCTTGAAGTTGTCGCCCTTCTGCAGGATCGGGTCGCGGTTGGGGATGCCGCCGAAGGCCCGGCTGCCGGCCGACTGGCAGGGGAACCAGTGGCCCTTGCCTTCCTCGTCGACCAGGTAGAACTCGGGATAGCAGTGGCCGGGGACCCAGACGCTGCGGGCGGGGATGTCGGCGGCGCGGCAGATGGCCACAAACAACGAGGTGACCTCCTCGCAGTCGCCCGTGCCGTCGCGCAGCGCGGCCAGGGCCCCCTTGAGCGGCCCGGCCTCATACTTCACGTGCTCGCGGACCCAGTCGTAGATCTCCTCGACGTGGTCCCATGCCTTTTCCTTGTCGACGCCCAGCTTCCTGGCCAGCGACTTGATCTTGGGATTGGTGCTCTCGATGAGCTTGCTGGGCGCCAGGTAAATGCGGAGGCTCCTGTCGATCTTGTGCTTGTCGGGCAGCTCGTAGATGTCGGTGTTGTCCGGGGGCAGGAGGATCCAACGGCGGACTTCCACGGTGATGATCGCCTTGACCTCCTGGCCGGGCGGGATCTGGTCGATCTTGACCAGCATCCGCTTGGCCGTGCCGTTGACCGTCTCGTAGCTCAGCTTGACCTGCGGCGAGATTTCCTCGCCGACGATGGTCACTTGCTGTTCGGGCCAGTCGAAGGGGATCGGGGCGGAGCCGGACAGCCCGACGCAAGGTCCGCCCACGGCGGTGATGATCATGCCCGCTTTCCATCTCTGCACCGTGGCTTCCCCGAGCTTGGGGCCCTTGGCGTCGAAAGGCTGCTTGAACTGGGCCTGGGCCGCAGTCGTCAGACCGATGGCGACGGCCATGGAAGCCAGTAGGATTCGCAACTTCACGGGCGGACCTCACTTGAGAAGTGTCGCGTTCGCTGCACACAACCCCGTTTCTCTATTTTAACGCGGATGCTAGCAGTGGGGCGCGGTTTCTCATCGCCCGGTTATGCTTTAGTGGGGGTATTATAGGTCGTATAGGACCTGTAAGTTCTATGGGACTTATGGGGCTTATAGGACTCGTACGCCTTATGGGGCAGGGTGTTAGGGCCTGTGAAACAATAAGTTGGGCAAACATGCCGAACCATAACCTACTCCGCCCCCCTTTGCTTTTCCCGCGGGGGCTTTACATTGGTGGTGGTGTCCGTCCTTCACAACCACCGCAACAGGAGACGATTGCATGGCGGAGAACAGCGTGTACAAGAAGATCGAAGTGGTCGGTGCCTCGAAGAAGTCGCTTACCGACGCCATCAAGGTCGCGGTCGCCCGGGCGGCGGAGACCGTGAAGAACATGAGTTGGTTTGAGGTCGTCGAGCAGCGCGGCGCGATCCGCGAGGGCAAGGTCGCTGAGTACCAGGTGACCGTGAAGATCGGCTTCCGCGTCGACGAGTGAAGCATGTTATGCTGAAGCATAACCTACATGTCGACGAGTGAAGCATGATGGCAGAATCGTTCGATCCCTATCGAAAGTGGCTGGGGATCCCTAAGCGGGAGCAGCCGCCGAATCACTACCGGCTGCTGGCGCTGGACTGGTTCGAGGACGACCCGGAGGTGATCGAGGCGGCGGCCGACCGGCAGATGGCCCACGTGCGGACCTACCAGAGCGGCCGTCATGCCGAGGATTCGCAGCGGGTGTTGAACGAGTTGTCGGCCGCCCGGGTGTGCCTCTTGAACCCGGAGAAGAAGGCCGCCTACGACGCCCAGTTGCGGGCGAAGTTGGCCGCCTCGGGGGCGGCCGGGCAGGCGTCGCTTGTGCCGTTCGGGTTCTTCGTCAAGGGGGCGGCCCAGTATTTCGCCGTCCAGGCCCGGCGGTTGGGCATCGTCCAGAGGCGGCTGGCGGCGAGCTTCCAGGAACTGGGCCGGTTGGTCTTCCAGGAGGGACGGTGCCGGGACCGGCTGCCGCAGACTTACGCGCTGCTGGAAGCGGCGGCGAAGAACCTGGAGTCGCTTGAGCAGGCAGGCAGGCCGGTCGCGTCCTCGCCGCCCTCGCCGTCGGAGCCGGCCGCAAGGCGGCCGGGTCTACCGAGCCGCGTCTGGACCCATCTTCGCGCGATGCTGGTTGGCTTCCGACGCGGGCGGCTCCTGGAGCGGTTGGGCCGCGAGGCCTTCGAGATCGACCCGACCGGCTGCGGTCCCGAGGCGCTGCTGCGGACGATCCGCGACCAAGAGGCGCAGTTGAAAGAGCTGCGCAGGCGGATTGCGGAGTTGTCGGAAGTCCCGCCCGGCCAGTTCCTCAGTCCCAAGCGTTTGGCGTGGATCGTGCTGGGAATCGTGGCGATGGTGGTGCTGTTGATTCTGGTGGCGAGATTCGGGCTTTAACCCCCCTCTCGCTGCGCCGTGAAGGAACGACGCACGGGAGGAGAATCACGAAATCCCGAAAAGACGAAAACCTGAAAGCTGAAGGAGCCGCCGATGTATTTCAATTCGACGTTGCCTATCGAAAGACGTGTTGTTGTCTAGGGATCCTTCTCCCCTTCTCCCCCTCTCCTCTTTCGAGCTTTCGTTCTTTCGGGTTTTCGTGATTGGCTTTTCTGGAGTTAAGGATCGCTACTTTTTTGCCGCGCGGAAGCCGAACAGGCGGCCCAGGCCGGATTTCTTGGCGGCGGCCTCTTCCGCGGGCTTGTTGTCGGAGGTGATGGCTTCAGCCAGGGCAAGGATCGACAGGGTCACCGGCGCTTTGGGGGACTGCTCGATCAAGGGGATGCCGTTGTTGCGGGCCTCGATCATCGTCCGGTACTCGTTGGGAAGCTGCCAGAAGACTTCCCGGCCGACAGTCTCCTGGGCCTTCTTGAGCGTGATCCCCGAATCCAGGCCCGCCCGGTTGACCACGATCTTGATCTTCTCGTCCAGGGCGTTCATGTCGTGGAAGGAGGTCATCAGCCGGACCACGTTCCGCAGGCAGGGCAGGTCGAGCTGCGTGACCAGAAGGATCTGGGTGGCCACTTCCAGGGCCACCATGTCCAGCGGGCCATAGCTCTTGGAGAGGTCGAAGACAAGGTGCGTGAAGGTCGCCTTCAACAGGCCGACCACCCGCCGCAGATCTTCCGCGGTGACCAGGGCCACGTCTTCCAACTGCACCGGCCGGGGCAAGAGGAACAGCCCCGAGGAATGCTTGGTCAGCGAGCGTTTCAGGAGGGAGAAGTCGAGCCGGGTGACGTTCTGGGCCACGTCGACCAGGGTGTAGTCGGGGATCGTATCCAAGAAGACGTTGGCGTCGCCCAGGCAGAGGTCGAGGTCCACCAGGACCACGGAGTTGCGGGCATCGCGGGCGAGAATGCAGCCCAGGTTCACCGCCAGGCTGGTCGTGCCCACGCCGCCGGTGGAGCCGCAGACCGCAAAGACCTGGCAGCCGCGGGGCTTGTTCTCACCCTTGCCAAACCGCTTTTCGCCGATGCGGCCCAGGGCGGCCAGGAGATCTTCGATGCGGACCGGATGGGGCAGGAACTCCTTGGCGCCGGCCCTCATCGCCTGGAGGATCAGGTTGCCGTCCTTCGAGGAGCTGACCACCAAGACGGCGCACTCCGGCGAGCTCTCGCCCAGCTTGGCGACCAGTTCCAGGCCCTTTTCCGGGTTCTGGTCGATGGCCACCAGCCCGATGTCGGGATTGGTCTGGGCCACGACGTTGCCGAAGAACTCGAACCGCGAGCACTCGGCTTCCAGCCAGATCATTTCCATGCCCAGGAGCATGGACTTCAGCGCGTTGCGCGACGAGTCGTTCGGGTCGACAATCGCCAGCCGGAGTACATTGCTCATGCTTATAGTATTGCTTACAATCCGTACTCGTCACGCTCCGCGTGACGTTATCCCTCTCGCGGAGCGAGAGGAGTACTACGGCGCAACGTCGTACCCCGCCGGCCCGATGAATGCCGGCAGCGGGCGACGCGGGCCGCTGGCGGTGGCTGTCGCCTGGTTCTGCGGAACGTCCGGGTTGTAACGGCCGGAGGGGTTGGCCGGCAGCGCCGGCAGGGGCGCTTGCGGGGGGTTGGCCGGGGGCGTCATCGATGGGGTAGAAGACGACGGCGGGGGAGGCGTCACCGTCTCCGCACGCTGCACCATCGGCACCTGTGTCATCGGTCCCTGCAGCAGGGAGGCTTGCGCAACCCCCGAGCCTTGCGGTGGCGCCGGGCAGCAATTGGGCACCTCGAGATGCCCCTCGAAGAAGAGCTGCCGGTCGTTGGGAACGGTCGTCTCCATGCCCGGGCCGCACGGCGGCACCTCCTCCTGGTCCATGGCGTCGACCAACTCCGGCGTAACGAGGATCAGTACCTCAACCTCGTTGACCTGGTCGTTGACCGAGCGGAAGAGGGCCCCGATGTAAGGCAGCTCGCCGATCCAGGGGATCTCCCTCCGCTGCGCCTCGACGATGGTTTGCACCAGCCCGGCGATCGCCAGCGTCTGTCCGGCCTGCATTTCCACGCCCGTATCGACGCCGCGGTCCAGCAGCCCGGGAATGATCGTGCCATTGAGGGTGACGCCCGTGGTGGGGTCGATTTCGCTGATGTGCGGGCGGACCTCGAGGCGGATTTTGCCGTTGCCCAGCACAATGGGCACGAAATCCAGATCGGTACCGTAGGGCTGGTAGGCGTAGGTGACCGTTCCCAGTCCCCCGGGGGAAGGAATCGGGATCTGCCCGCCTGCGTGGAACCTGGCCGGCCGACCGCTGACGGTCACCAGCGTGGGGTCGGCCATGATCTTCAGCAGGTTGTCCTGCCGCAGGGCCTGCAAGAGACCGAAGAAGGCGTTGCCGCCGCTGACCACCGAGAAAGCAAGGTTGTTGCCGCTCGCAGTAATGGAGGGAGGCGTAGAGGCGCCGTTCGCAAGGGTGCCGGCGGTCACCCCGGTCAGCAGCCCGCTGATGCTCGAAGAGATGATGTTGTTGTCGCTGAGTTGGGCGAAGTCGAAGCCCAGTTGGCGGAGCTTGGTCCGCGAGACCTCCATCACCTTGACGTGAAGCTGCACCTGCTGCACGCCGCCCACGGTCATGTTCTGCAGCACCTTGGGATAGTATTCCTGGGCGATCTGCACGATGCTCTGGACGTGTTCCGGCTGATCGACGAAACCGGAGATCAACACCCCGCCGGAGATCGGCCGCACGCGGAGCGAACAGTGGGGAAACTCGCTTTGCAGCAGCATGGTCAGCTCGCGGGCGTCGCCGAAGACGATCACGTCGACGGAGTAGATTTGGCCCTTCTCGTCCCAAAGATTGACCTGCGTGACGCCCGTCTTCTTGGCCGAGAGCTGGATCTGGTTGGGCGAAAGCGGCGTGAGCTGGACGATGTCGGGGTTGTTGACCTGGGCCTGGGGGATCCGCGCATCCAGAGTAAGGATGCGGCTGGTGTTGACCGTCATCTCTTGGTGCTCGGTAGCATCGGTGAGCTTGTGAATCACCGAGTTCGAGGCCAACGGCCCGGCCGGGGGCCTGGCCGGCATCGGTCGTGCCTCGGGCGACCCGCGCGGGGCCGTCGTCTCTGGTTCGGACGGCGGCGCGGGGCCGAGCGGCGACTGGGCCCAAGCATTCCCGCCGGCCATCAGCCAGCCCAAAACAAGCGCCAGCGACGCGAGAAACAGCCTTTGCTCGCAGTGCCTCTCCATCCTTGGAGTTCCTTGTCGGTTGATATTCCTTAGGAAGCTTTCGGCACCGTCGCCGGCTTGCTATTGGAGTTGTTGCCGTCGGACGAAGCGTCGTTCCCCGTGCCCGTGGTCGGCTTACCCTTGCCGGCGTCGGGCGCCGTCGGGAAAGGCAGCGAGGCAGGAGCGCTCGCCGACGCTGAGCTCGAGGTCCCGCGATTGGCGGGCAATCCGTTCACCTTCCAGAACTGGGCCGCCTGGGGCCCGTTCGGGTCGCCCTCGGGCTCCAAGGTCAAGTGGCTGACGTTGGGGCCGTCGATCAGCGTCATTTTCCAGTTGTCGGACACTTTGGGGGGATCCGGACTCGGCAGCGGCGCCGGCGGCAGCGGCACCGGCGGCAGCGGCTTGGGTTGCTGGATTTCGACGATCGCCTCTCGGACATCCGCCGGCAACGCAGACAATCCGGCCTCCTTGTTGCGATCCGGCTTGTCCGGCGGGTTGCCGAAGAGCTGCGCGGTATCGGTGCCGGGCGGAGGCGGCGATTCGTCAACTTCCAGACTCCGCAGGGAGAGGCGAATCTTGCCCAGCTCGCTGGCCAAGGTCGCGGCCTGCGCCTGCTTGGGCGTCAGCAACAACTCCACGGTCCGCGCGCTGGAAAGCTTCTTGTCGCCGCCGGCCGAGTCAGGCTCGAACACTTCGTTGATGCCGAAGACCTTAACGTCCTGGAGGAAAGTCCGTACCTCGGTCCGCCGGATGCCGTGAGTGGGGTCGCTTTGCATGTAGACCAGCACGTCGACGCGGTCGCCGGGCCGGAGGATGCCGCCCAAAGCACTCACATCGTCCACCTTCACAGCCACCACGTTATATCCCTTGGGAATATAAGGCTGGGCCCCCCCCGCGCTGTTCCCCTTGGGCCAAAGTTGGTCGTCCAGGATCGGCGAGCCCTTGAAGATCATGCTCTTGGGCCGCCGGTTCTCTACGTCCTCCATCTTCGCCAGCGCGCCGGGCGGGACCTTGTCCTTGGGCCACTCCTCCAGTTGCAGCAGTTGGGGAGAAATCGGGTCCCCCATAGGAATGTTTTCCTGGGCGAGTAAAATCGCCGTCATGTCTTTGGCCGGCCGGCCCGCGCCGCGACGGGCCATTACCTGAGTAATGCCGATCGAGGCCACCAGCCCGCAGCCAAGCGCTATCACCAACAACAGGACCGATCTGGCTCGCATGGGCACTCCCGGTTTCGGCCTCGTTTCGCCAAGGACGCAGGCCGCCACGATCGCGGCTCCGCTTAGATGATTGGCGACTTGAGCCGGCACACTTGACCAAAACGGTCTCAGGCCCTACCCGCGCCAGGAGCGGTAGAATCGGTCCTGGACTGCGGATCGGGATTAACCTGCACCTTCCTGCCATCCTGTCCGGAACTCGCCCGGAGCCCTACACTCCTTCCCGGGAACTCCTCCGCAGCCGCACCGTCAAGGGTCGGCCGCACTTCCTCATCGGTTCTTTCGGCAAAACCGGCAAACGTTCTCCAGTTGGAATAGTCGTGGTAGGGAAATGCTATTTCCGATACCACCCTTTCGGGGCGTTCAGTCGTGCCTTTACTGCGCGGGGCGAAACGAAACAAGTTCGTAGTACCGGCTTTAGCCGGAAGCCCGCGGCAGGACCGCCTGAAGGCGGGACTACGGACCTTGCGGCAGGACCGCCTGAAGGCGGGACTACGAACCTTGCGGCAGGACCGCCTGAAGGCGGGACTACGAACCTTGCGGCAGGACCGCCTGAAGGCGGGACTACGAACCTTGCGGCAGGACCGCCTGAAGGCGGGGCTACGAGCCTTGCGGCAGGACCGCCTGAAGGCGGGACTACGAGCCTTGCAGGTTGCTCTCCGAGCACCGCCATCCGTTCTGTTTTAGGACCTATGATCTTGTATGACCGCTATCTCGCTACCCACGAAGACCTCGGCCCGGCTGGAGGCGTGGGCGCCGCTGGCGACCTGCTGCCTGGTTCTGCTGCTGCCGGCGATTTGGCTTTTGGTCCAGGGAGACATCTGCGATCCGGACATCTGGTGGCACTTGCGGACCGGCCGCTGGATCGTCGAGCATCGGGCCCTGCCCACGGTGGACTATTTCTCCGACTACGGCCAGGGGAAGCCCTGGTTGGCCCGCAGTTGGCTCGCCGAGCTGCTGTTGTACGGCCTGTGCCAGGCCTTTGGGTTCTTCGGGCTCCGCATTTTCCTGGCGACGATGGCGGTGGCCATTCTCGGCGCCCTGTACGTCCTGCTCCGCCGGCTCCAGCCGAACCATCGCCTCACGGCGATCATGACCCTGGTCGCCGCCGCCGGTATGTTCACCATGTTCTCGCCGCGTACGTGGCTGTTCAGCATCCTCTTTTCATCATTGAGCTGGACCTCTTGCTCACGGCCAGCCGCAGCGGCAACCGCCGTCTGCTGTTGTGGCTGCTGCCGCTGTTCGCGCTCTGGGCCAACCTCCACATCCAGTGCATGGCCGGCCTGGTGTTCCTCGGTTTGGCCGCGATCGAGCCGCTGGTGGCGCGGTTGCTGCCGGACGACTGCGTCAGTCCCGACGCGCGGCGGCTGCCGCTGGGCTGGCTGGCGGGAATCTTCGTGCTCTCGGCGGGAGCGATCCTGGTCAATCCGTACCATTTCCGCCTTTACCTGGCGGCGCTGGAGCTGCTCGGCCAGACGGCGTTGTGGAACCGCATCGCCGAGCTCTTGGCGATGCCCTTTCGGACCTGGTCCAACTGGACCGTGCTGGCCGTGGCCCTGGCCGCCACGTTTGCCATAGGACGCCGGCGACAGATCCGCCCCCTGTTGGCTTTGGCCTTGGCGGCGGCGATTTACTTCGGCTTCCGCTCGCAGCGCGACTCCTGGATGGTACTGGTTACGGGACTGGCCGCGCTGGCCTATCTGAGCGCGCCGCCGGTTGTACTCGTCACGCTCCGCGTGACGCCCCCCCTCACGCGGAGCGTGAGGAGTACGTTGAGCGGCCGCGCCGGCAACCGTCGCTGGCAGGATCCCTGCGCAGCGCTGGTCGTCGTGGTCGCCTTGGTCCTGGGCGTCGCCTGCCTTCACCGGCAGCCCTTGTCGGAGAAGATTGCCGGCGAGTTTCCCGTGCGGGCGGTGGAGTTCGTCGCCCGGCAGCGGCTCCCCGGCCCGATGTACAATCTCTTCGACTGGGGCGGCTACTTGATGTACGCCCTGCCCGAGATCCCCGTGAGCATGGACGGGCGGATCATCATCCACGGCCAACAGCGGGTGCTGCGCAACTGGTCGACCGTCTATGGCCGGGACGGTTGGCAGGCCGATCCCGAGCTGGCCCGGGCCCGGTTGGTGATTTTGCCCAGGGATTGTCCCTTGGGCAGTCTACTGGCTGGCGACGCCCGCTTCCGCCGGGTCTACGGCGACGAGGTTGCCACGGTCTTCGTCGGGCGGCTCGCCCAGGCAGAGCGAAATCACGGCCGCCGGCAGGAAGAGCAAGCCGGCGTAGAGCAGCGCCAGGCGGTGGTCGCCGGCGAGCGAGTACCGGTCCGAGAAGACGCCGAACAGCACCGTGCCGGCGGCGGCCGCGATGCGGCCGATGTTGTAACAGAAGCCGGCGCCGGTGGTCCGCAGGAGCGTGGGGAACAGCGGCGGCAAGTACATCGTGAACAGCGCGAAGACCCCCTGGCAAACGCCGATCGCCCCGATCCCCAGGAAGAGCAGGGCGAGGGTCTGGTGGGTGTGGTGCAGGCTGTAGGTGAGCGTCATGGCCAGGCAGTAGGCCAGGCAGAATAGGGCGATCGCGCGGGCATATCCCAGCCGTCGGGCGATGCCCCCGGCGAGGAAATTGCCGGCGATCGATGTGACCATCGTGAGGATCATGGCCACGCTCTTGGTCCGCGTGATGGCGTCCGGCGTCTGGAAACCTTGCAGGAGGTTGTTCAGGTGCTGCAAGAACCAGAAGAGAAAGGCCCAATGGGCCGTCAGCGAGAGCCCGCAGACACCCATCGTCAACAGCGTGGTCCGCCGCACGTCGCCGCGGAACAGGTCGCGGATCCGCGGCACGTGGTGTGATGCCTGGGCCTGGGCCCGGGCCGACCGCCACTCGTCCGGCTCGGGCACGGCCCGGCGGATCCAGAGCACCAGCAAGGCCGGCAGCACGCCGATCAGGAAGACCGCGCGATGCTGGTAGGCCTGATAGTGGACGCCGAAGGGGATCAGCGACAGCAGCCAGACGGCGACCATGGCCAGCAGCGCGCCCAGGTTCACCCCGGTTTGCAGCGTGGCGGCGATCCAGGGCCGCCACGTCTTGGGCCAGGTCTCGGAGAGCAAGGCCGCGCCCACCGCCCATTCGCCGCCGATGCCCAGTGCGGCCAGGAAGCGGAAGATCAACAACTGCCACCAGGTCTGGGCTAGAAATCCCAGGCCGGTGAACGAGGCGTAAGTGAGGATCGTCAGCATCAAAGCCCGGGCACGGCCCAGGCGGTCGCCCAGGCGCCGAAAAAGCCGCCGCCCAGCGCCCAGCCCGCCAGGAACGCCGCCTGGATCAGCGAGCTGTAGAAGCCGACGGCCGGGTCTTTCGGGTCGCGCACCAGCAGCAGTTGCGCGACCAGCGGCGTGGCCACGACCGTGTAAAGGTGCATGTCCAGGCCGTCGAAGAGCCAGCCCAGCCAGGCGGCGACCCCCGATTTCCACTGCCGGGGTGTGAGGTCGCCTAGTCGAGTCATCGCGGGCAAAGCTTCTAGGGTACTCGTCACGCTCCGCGTGACGAAGCGGCATCACGCGGAGCGTGATGAGTACGTTTTTCCTTCCGCGGTAATACCGAGCCGGGCCGTGCCGGCCCGGAGGTGCGCGGGTTCACGATCCAGGATTCGGAATCGCTGGAGCCATTATCGACGCACCCTGGCGATGGTACAATACACTACCTGTAGGGAACGCCCTCCGTGGCGTTCCGGGCGTCGGGAAAAGCCGCTCCCGGCGTTTGGCACGGAACGCCACGGAGGGCGTTCCCTACAGGTGCGTAGGTTGTGCTCCAGCATAACGGAATCCCGAGCCGACAATCGCCTGTCGCGAGCCCGTTATGCTGAAGCATAACCTACCAACATGATCTCCTCCCTTGGCACGGTTCCATGTCCACCACCAGCCAGTCCGACGGCCTGCTGATCCAGCGGATCCGCGCGGGCGGGGCCGAGGCCTGGAACGAGTTGATCGAGCGTTTCGAGGGACGCCTGCTGGCCTTCGTCGAGACCCGTATGGGCAGGCGGGAGGCGGCTGAGGACGTTGTCCAGGAGACCTTCATCGGCTTTCTCACCAGTCTGCCCAACTACGATCCGCGGCGATCTTTGGAGAGCTATCTCTTCTCCATTGCCGCGCATAAGCTGACCGACTATCTTCGCCGCGAAGGCCGTCGGCCGAGCTTGCCGCTGTCGCCCTCGGGCGGGTCGACCAGTCCTTGGGAGCCCGCCGGCTCAGCGCGGCCGGCTAGCGCCATCGCCCGTAGCGGCGAGCGGCGGCAACTCGAAGAGCGGGCCCTGGCCGCCGCCCTGGCCGAACAGATCCAGCGCTGCCGGCAGCGGGGCGAGTGGGAGAAGCTCTGCTCGCTGGAACTACTTTTTGTCCGTGGGCAGGGCAACAAGGAGGTAGCTGTCCGGCTGGGAATCTCCGAGCAGGCGGTGGCGAATGACAAGTTCGAGTTCCTCGCCCGGCTGCGGGCGGCGGTCCGCAAGCAAGGGTTGCCGCAGGACGTTTTTCCCGAGCTTTACGACGAAGAATGACCCGGCCGCTAAGAGATTCCGACCTGGAACTTTACCTTGACGAGGCCCTGCCCGCCGAGGAGATGGCCCGCATCGAGCAGGCTCTGCGGACCGATCGCCCCTTGGCCGAGCGGCTGGCGGCGATCAACGCCCGGCGCGACAGCGGCGTGCACTCGCTGGGCGAGATCTGGCGGCGTCACCGGTTGAGCTGTCCCACGCGGCAGCAGTTGGGCAGTTGCCTGTTGGGCGCGATCTCCACGGAGTGGCAGAACTACATCGTCTTTCACCTGGAAACGGTCGGCTGCCGCTGGTGCCAGGCGAACCTGGCCGATCTCAAGCGGCAGCAGGCCGAGTCTTCCGAAGTCGTCCAGACCCGCCGCCGCAAGTATTTCCAATCCAGCGCCGGCTACCTCCGCCGCTCGGGACCGTGACCTTTGGCGCTGCGGGACACTAGCCCGAAGCGCCAGCGAGGGAACTGCTTTCGCCCCTCGCTGGCGCTTCGGGCTAGTGTCGGTTGCTGCCGCGAGCGGCAAAACGCCGTTCACCCTGGAGGCAAGGTCGTGTGGTTCGTCATCCTCTTTGTCCTGGTGCCTGTTTTCGCCTTGGCGCTGGCGCTGGTCACGATGCTTTTCGTGTTTCAACGTGCGCTCGGAAGCCATAAGTCGCGCCGTCCCAAACGCCACCGCACGGACGAGGCCGTAGAAAGCGACGACATGTAGGCAACCAGCACGAAAAGAAGCCCGCAACCCTGTAGGCGGCGCCCTCTGTGGCGTTCCGTTGTAAAGCGATGAACGGCGCATCGTAAGCGCGAAGCGTAAGCGAGGACGGCCAAACGACTTTACCTCGATTACGCTTCGGGTTTCGATTGCGCGCTCTCGGCGGTTTACATCGCGGGGCGTGAATAATCCGGGCTACGGCCAGGCAGTGCTTCAGCAAACCCGTCTCGGAGGGGGAGAGAGCGGAAGTCGAAGAATGAAAACGGCCCTGCCAGTCTATAGAGGGGTTCTAGCGGGGTTTTTCCGAGCTTAAAATGGAGATAGTACGAGCGGCTCGTCCGCTTGTGCCTGCCGTGCCCGGTCCCTGCCCCGCCGGGCGCGGCTCTTTTGTTTCTTGGCCGTACTCCTCACGCTCCGCGTGAGGGTGTTCGTCACGCGGAGCGTGACGAGTACGATTCTAGTCGCCGGCCGCGATCCGTTGCCAGCCCTCGATGACCGCCAGGGCCGTCTTGATCTTGCCGAACGGCGCGGAGACTTGGATGCCGGCGACTCGGCTGTGGATCCGGGCGACGGATTCCTGGGCAATGCGGATGCCGGTGGCCATCTGCTCCTCCCGGCCCTCGACGGCCGCCATCCGCTCCATGATCCAGTCCGGGATCTCAACCCCCGGCACCTCGTTGTGCATGAACTGGGCGTTGCGCAAGCTGGCCAACGGCCAGACCCCGGCGAGGACGGGGATGCCGCAGTCGCCCAGTTGGTCGAGGAACCGCAGCAGGGCCTCCGGGTCGAAGACCGGTTGGCTGATGGCAAACTCGGCTCCCGCATCGATCTTCTGCCGGAAGCGGGCCAACTCGCGACGGCGATCCAGGGCCGTGGGGTCCACGCCCACGCCGATGAAGGCCGCGGTGGGCGGGTCGATCGCCTGGCCTCCCAAGTCGATGCCGTGGTTCAGCCGCCGCTGCACGGCCGTCATCCCGATCGAATCGGTGTCGAAGACGCCCGTGGCGTGCGGATAATCGCCCAGCTTGGGCGGGTCGCCCGTGACGAACAGCAGGTTGCGAATCCCGCAGGCCGCACAGGCCAGGAGGTCCGCTTGCATGCCGATCAGGTTGCGGTCGCGACAGCAGAAATGGAGCACCGCCTCGATCCGCGCGTCCTGTTGAATCCGCAGCGCCGCGATCAAAGGCGAGATCCGCGCCGTAGCGCGGGGGCCGTCGGGAATGTTCACCGCGTCGATGCCGTGCTCGTACAGCGTGCGGCTGCGGGCGATGGTGGCCGACAGGTCGTATCCCCGCGGCGGCAAAAGCTCCACGCTGGTTACCCATTTCCCTTGCGTCAGTCCCTCTGCCAGCCGCGACCGCTGGGCCAACGCCATCGCCGGCTTCTCTTCAACCGCCGCGGCCGGCTTGATCGCGGGCCTCGTCCGGGCCGCCCGGGCCAGCGGCTTGATCGCCAAGGCCACTTCGCGGATGTGCTCAGGCGTCGTCCCGCAGCAGCCGCCCACCGCCGCCACGCCGAGATTCACATAGCGCTTGGCGTACGCGGTGAGGTACTCCGGCGAGCAGAGGTAGATCCGCCGGTTGTCGACCTCCCTGGGCATACCGGCGTTGGGCTGGACGATCAGCGGCAAGGGGGTCAGCCGCACCGCCCGCTCCACCGCCGCCAGCAAGCCGTCGGGGCCCAGGCCGCAGTTCATGCCCCAGGCCACCGGTGGAGGCCACCCGTCGGGCAGCGAGGAAAGCATGCGTTCCAGCGACTCGCCCGAGGCGGTCTCGCAGTGCTCGCCGATCACGAACGAGAGCACGTAGGGCACTTCCGGCAGACGCCGCATGGCCGAGGCGCAGTTCTCCAGGGCCTGACGGTTGGGCTGGGTCTCGAAGAGCACCAGGTCGGCCCCGCCGGCGATCAGGCTCTCCGCCTGCTCCACGACCATCGACTCCAGCGCGTCCTGGAATTGGGGCTGCGAGGGCAGCGGGCCGATCGAGCCGGCGACGAAGATCGGCCGTCCGGCCGCCGCGGCGACTTCTCGGGCGATCTGGGCGCCCGCCCGATGGATCTGGCGGACCTTGTCGGCCAAGCCGAACCTGCCCAAGGCGACCCGGTTGGCCCCGAAGGTGTTGGTGGTCAGCACATCGGCCCCTGCCTCGGTGTAGTCGCTGTGGATGCGGTGGATGAGCTTGGGCTCCGCCAGGCAAAGCTCGTCGAACGAGCGATTGGTAAAGACGTGGTGTCGATAGAGTTCCGTGCCCATGGCCCCGTCGAAGACGAGCACCCCTTCTTTCAGGGCTTGGACGAACGATGGTTGCGGTGCGTCGGACATACTCGGGACGATTCCCCCTTCAACTTTCAACCCGGATTATTTATGGCCCCATCGTAACCCGAAGCGTAAGCGAGGGCGGCTAGAGGAGTTGGCCTCGCTTACGCTTCGGGTTACAATCGCGCACTCTTCGCCGCGATCGTCCTGGCCGTGAATAATCCGGGTTAAGTAGGTTATGCTTCAGCATAACAATGCCGGCCGTTATGCTGAAGCATAACCTACGTACCAGCCGAGACGGCCCAGCAGTCGGGCGTAGAGGATCAGGATCAGCAGGTCGAAGGGGATGGTCCAGACAATCACATTGCCCATTGTGGGGTATAGCCGTATCGAAAGACCCACAGCGGCTGCAATGCCCACGGTCGTCTCCAGGTAGAAAATGGTCCAACCTCGGCGGCCCGTCCAGAGGCTCCGCAGAATGGCTGTCGACCAGGGCGACATGCAGGAATCGCTCTCCAACATCGAAAGGAAGACCACGGGAAAGCCGGCGAGGATGCTGAGCCCGACGTACAACGGTCCGTTGCGCGGGTCGAGCAAGGCAAGGCCCGCTCCCGGCGCGGCGGCTAAGGCCAGACTGTTGACCAGAAAGGCCGCGTCGGATATCCAGTCGACGAAATCCATGTCGGGCCACTGCTGGATGCGATCGTTGCCGGAGGCCGTCTCGCTGACGATCACCAGGAAGATTGTTCCCATCCCGGCGATCCAAAACGTCGCCATAAGAGCGGTGGCGCCCAGCATGAGGACCGCAAATAAGGCCTCGAAACCCTGCTTGGCGACAAGGATTCCGGCCCCAGAAAGGCCCAAGGCCGCGATGAGTGGTGCCGCGAGCGACAAGGCCAGCCACTGTGTGAAAACGCCCCGATAGAACGGAAAACGGAGCACGCCGGTCAAAAACGGATGGGGCGGCAGGGAGGGGCGGTCGGCGGATGGGACCAGGTACCTCCGCGCAATTTTCGAGGGCCGGTCGATGACCGGCGTCAAAGTGTGGCGGTGGGCCTGGCCCACGTCGTAGTCGACTGGCCCTTCCTCCGCGTCCTGGTAGGCCGGCGGCTTGGGCCTGGGCCGCGGTACGACCAGCGGCACTTGACAGTCCGGACAGATGGCCGTCTGGCCCACCCGGTCGAGCGTGAAGTGCAGCCGCGTATGGCAGACCGGGCACGCGATGGCGACGTGCTCGGCATAGGCCTCCGACCCGGGCGGCGGTTGATCGACTCCCGCCGCCAGCCCGTACTCAGCATCCGGGCCTTCGCGAGGCCTCGTCGTCTCCTCCAGAGAGGCCGGCCGGTCGGCGGGCGGGGGCACCCGGCAGCGGGTTTGGCAGTCGGGACAGACCAGCTCCTGGCCCGCCTGCTCCGGCGTTGCCAGCATCCGCGTCTTGCAAACCGGGCAGATCACGGGGATGTAGACTTGCTTCACCAGCGGCGAATCGGTGCCGGCTGGATCACCCCTTCCAGGATGCCGTATTCTTCGCCGGGCCGGAAAACGGGGACAGTCCCCGGCTCGTGCGATGCGGCAGCCAACGGCCGGACGACCGTGCGCGTGCCGCAGTCGGGGCAGACCAGTTCCTGGCCCACCTGCTCCGTCGTGCCATACATCCGCGTTCCGCAGAGGGAGCAGACCACCGGGATATACGTCGTCGGGGCACCGCCGTGGCCTGGGTCGGTCGCCAGTGGGAGCATTTCGTAACCTGACCTGTTGCGGACCTCCTCCCGGGCGGCCGTCTCTTCGGCCGTCGGCACGGCGAAGACCCATTGGCAGCAAGGGCACCTCCGCTTCGAGCCCGCCTGACCCGCCTTGGCCTTCAAAGGGGTGAAGCAACGCGGACAACGGAATTGCAGGGCAGAACCAGCCAAGCGGGCCCCCGCGAGCGATTGCCGAGCGATCGAACCGGATACCGGATTCTACCACCCATCGGCATCCCCCGCCAGAAGTCCTACAAACGAGGAGCCGTGCAAGACCCAAGACTGACCGTCTCGCATGAGGCCCCCGCGCTACGTGGGCGTTGCCGCCGTGGCCTTGGTATCCTTGGCGGCGGCAGACGTGGAGCCGGCGTTGCGGTACTTCTCGATCTTCGACCAGAGGGTCTTGGCGTCGAAAGGCTTGAGGATGTAGTCCGAGGCTCCCGCCCGCATGGCTTCCACAATTTGATCGCGGGCGGTTTCCGCGGAGACCATCACGATCGGCACCTGGCTGCCCCGGCCGCGGATCGCCTTGACCAGCTCCAGGCCGCTCTTGCCCGGCATGTGCCAGTCGAGCATCAACAGGTCGAAAGACTGCCGCTGGATCAACTTCATGGCCTCCCGGCCATCGGTGGCGGCCACCGTATCCCTGATCCCTACCGCCCCCAGCGCAAGGATGATCAGCGTGCGGATCAAGTCGTCGTCATCGGCAACCAGAACGCGGAAACTCATGTGGCTCGGCTCGATAGGATCGCTTTCCGGAAGTCCGAGGACGGCACGAGACGACTCGTAAGCGTTCACGGGCCGCGCTCGTCCTCCAGCAGCTTTGGCCCCGAAAGTCGCCTTTCGCTCCGCGAAAGTGGCGTCACTTTCGCGGAGCGAAAGGCGACTTTCGGCGGCCCGTGAACCGTAACGACTACTCGTCGTTCCCCGCCCCGTGGAAGTATAGTTCGTCTTTTTCAGGCCGTAGCCTGCGTTTTACGCACCACAACGTATTTGTATACCCCCTGATAGATGGCCGTCCCTCGTCAGGCCGGGAACGATTTGGTACGATCAATGGTTTGCCAACCGACCGAGACGCTGTCGTTATCGGTCTCCTTTTCAACCCAAGCTGGCCTGCCATGGCGATCAATGCCTATTCCAGTTGTCCCGGTGGTACGGGTAAGAAGATCAAGTTCTGTTGCGGCGACCTGCTGGATGAGTTCGAGCAGATCGAGCGGATGGTCGATGGCCAACAGTACCTGGCCTGCCTGAAACACCTGGAGCGGCTGGAGAAGACGCACCCTAACCGGGCCTGTCTCCTAGCCACCAAGACTTTCCTGCTGCGGCTGACGGGCCAGGACGACGAAGCCAAGGCCACGGCAGAGGCTTTCCTCCGCCTGCATCCGGACAACCCCGTCGCCTTGGCGGAGTCGGCCATCGTGACGGCGGCCGACAAGGGCGGCCGGGTGGCCCTGGATTATCTGCAGCGGGCAATCGCCATTTCGCAAGACCGCCTGCACGGCCGGCTCTACGAGGCAATGGCCGTGCTCAGCCGCGTCCTGGCCGCGGAAGGACAATTCCTCGCCGCGCGGGCACTGACCCTGCTGCAAATCACCCTTCATCGGGAGGACCCCCAACCGCTGAATTTCATGGTGCAATTGAACGCCTCGCCCTCGGTGCCGCTGGTGGTCAAAGACGATCGGCCCTTGGCGGAGGCCCCCGCTGGTGCGGCCTGGAAACCGGCCTTCGACAAGGCCCTGGAACTGACCGACCTGGGACAACTGGCCGCGGCGGCCCAGCGGTTCGCCGCGTTGGCGGCGGAGAATGCCGATGCGGCGCCGATCTGGCACAACCTGGCGATGGTCCGGGCTTGGCTGGCCGACCTGTCCGGCGCGGCCCAAGCCTGGCGGAAGTATGCCTCCCTCGACGTCGACCCGGAAGCGGCCGCCGAGGCCGAAGCCTTGGCCATGTTCTTCTCCGAAGGCGATCCGTTGGGCGACGCGATGGACGTTGTCGACCTCGATTACCCGGTGAGCGATGCCGAGGCGTTGAACGTGGCCCTGCTATCTTCGCCGCAGGCAAACCTGATCCGGGCCGACTTGTCGTCGCTGGTGGAGGAGGGAGAACCGCCGCCCAAGTCGGCTTTCTACCTCTTCGACCGCCCCCTGCCGGAGTCCGGACAGCCGCAGACGGCGGAAAACGTGCCCAACGCCCTGGGCCAACTGCTGCTCTGGGGCAAGCAGACCGATCGCGAGGCGAGGATCGTGGCCCTTTCTCTGCCGACCGCGGCCTTGGACGCCGTCCAAGGCTACCTCGGCAAGGTCGGCGGTTCGCTCTTGGGCGCCCCTTCGCAGACCGTGGTCGATCGGACCTCGGCCACCGCCGAATTGCTCCACCGCAGCTTCCGCTCGCGCGACGACGCCAGCGAGGAAGAGGTGCAACAGATCCTGGAGCAGTTTGTCCAACAGACGCTCTATCACCAGTGGCCGCAGTTGCCCCTGGGCGTGCTGGACGGCAAGACTCCGCAGCAGGCGGCTGCCGACGATGCGTACCGAACCCGGGTGCAAGGCGCGATCCTGGTCTTGGAGTTCATGGCAGCCCAGACCACCAGCCAGTTCGATGCCAATCGCCTGCGGAGCCAATTGGGCCTGCCGTCGCTGGCTCCCATCGACCCCACGCAGACGGCCGTCGACCGATTGCCGCTGGTCCGCTTGGCGAGGGTCGAGGAGGAGAAGCTCAGCGACGAGCAGCTCCTGTCGTGCTTTCGCCGGGCCCTGGCCTTCACCGCGCGGGAGGCGATGATCCGCATGGCCCGGTCGATCGTCCAGCGGCCGAGCCTGGCCGAGAAACACGAGGAACGCCAGCAGGCATTCGGTCTGTTGGCCCGGCAGGCCGTCGATACGGCCGAGTCGCTGGCCTACCTCGACCAGGGCCGGCAGGCGTCCGCGGCGTTGGGTCGGTCCTGCGCCTCCTGGGACCTCATGGAATTGAACTTGAGGTTCGAGATGCGGGAGCCGGCCGAGGTCTCTCGGCTGCTGACCCATCTTCAGACCCGGCATCTCCGCGAGCCGGGCGTAGCCGAAGCCCTCAGCCGGTGGCTGATGAGCATCGGCGCGATCCGGCCGGACGGCACGCCTGCGGTCCCCCTGCAACGGGCCGCGGAGGCTGCCGCCGATCTCACGGCTCCCGGGCAGGCCGCCGCCGAGCCCGGCAAGATTTGGACCCCCGGCAGCGCCACGCTCCCCGGCGAAAAGCCCAAGCTCTGGACGCCGGACATGGGCTGATGCGATGTTCGTAGTCCCGCCTTCAGGCGGTCTTGCCGCGGATTTCCGGCTAAAGCCGGTACTACGAACTTGTTTCGTTCCGTCCCGCGTGCAGCATAATTATCCCCATCCGAGGTGAAGGCCGATGAGCGTGGAGAAATCGGCCGTGGTGGAATCGCCGGCCGAGCCGCTGCGGCGCCGCCGGCGGAAACCCCAGGACCGGCCGCCCCAGAAGCTGCCTCCCTACGCGGTGGTGGTCTTCAACGACGAGCAGCACACGTTTCAGTACGTCGTCGAGACCTTCACCAAGGTCTTTGGGTACCCGCTGGAGAAGAGCTACTCGCTGGCGCTCGAGATCCACAACTGCGGCCGAGGCATTGTCTGGTCCGGCTCCAAGGAGTTGGCCGAGTTGAAGCGCGACCAGATCCGCTCCGCCGGCCCGGACTTCTACGCCGCGCGGAAGGTCGATTTCCCCCTGGGCGTGACCATCGAGCCGCTGCCGGGGTGAAATGCAGCCACTCCCTCGCGGCCGAGAAACGGAGTACAATGGATCTTTGGATTGCATTCCACGTACCAGCGGATAGCCCTGTTCAAGAGCCGTGCGGGCTCTTCCAGTGCTATTTCAAACTTAGGCGATAATGAAATGTCCACCAACCCTGACATTAGCGCCGGCTCGCTGCAAGAGATTGTGCGACGGCTAAACCCGAACGTCCCAGCGGGCACAAGAGCGGATGCGATGCCACGCATCCCGCGCGACTCAAACGCCGTCCGTCAGATGACGACACTGCTCCGCGCGGACCCTTTCGGCAAAGCCCTCTTGACCGGTCACATTGGTGTTGGGAAGTCAACCGAACTGGTACACCTGGCAAACGAGCTTGCGCCTCAGCGTTTCACCATCCGCTGTTCTGTCGCCGATAGTCTCGGCGTTAATAATGCAGACACATTCACGTTACTTGTCGTCGTTTTGGAGGCGTCGATTCGCGCTTGGATCGAGAAACTTGGGCCAATGCCGCCGGGGCTGGTCGAGCAGCTCGTCGATCGAGTCGACAAGCTGGTGCCTGAGGTGCAGCAGGAGATGGATTATCACCCCATCAGAGCCAGAGCAATATCGCGGCACGAAAGCGTTTTCCGTGAGATCGTGCGCGAGGCGTATGAAAAACTTGGAGCACGAATTCGGATAGGCGAGAACCTCGCAGCTTTGTATTCGGACTGTATTCGTCGGCTCGCCATCGTTTACGTCGCCGGCGCGGACCCGGCGTCGGCCGAATTCAGCGCCGTCGCTGAGAGTTGCGAGGTGATTCTGAAGGAAATCGCGGAAAAGTGTGGCAAACCGGTTCTCTTGCTCATCGATGACCTAGACAAGGTGATGGATCCCGCGTTGCAGCAGAGCCTGTTCATTGATCGGGCGATGGCGTGGCGGCGACTCCCGTGCGCTGTCGTTGCGACGCTTCCTTTCGACGCGTATTTCGGAGAGCGGATCGCTGAGATTGAGCAATCATGGACCGAAGTGCTGGTCCTAGACCCCCTCCCCACTCCCGCATCCAATGGGCAGGATCTGTCGGAGCCCGCCCTTCAGCCATACCTGACCATGTTGCGTGAAGCGGGTGCTGAATTGCTCTTTTCGGCTCGTCAAAAGCGCCGTCTTGCTCATGCCAGCGGCGGATTGCCGCGAACCTTCATTTACTTCTGCAACACCTGCCTGCTCTACGCACTAGAGGCAGATGAGACTCATGTGCTCAACTCGCATATTGATCTGGTCTTGCAGGACATGGCGAACAAATGGCGCGGCCGGCTTACCGACGCCGACTATGAAGGAATCCAAAGCGTGCTAAAGTCCGAGGGCGCCAACGTGCGTAATGTGGTTCAGCCGCTGCGCGATGGAGTTCTCGTTCGCGACGGGAGCCAGCCGTCCGAGAAGCAGTACCGCATCGCACCGTGGGCTGAACCGCTCTTGAGGGCTTACGAGAAGCGAACGCAAGTCGCCGGTACCGACGCAGCCAAGAACCGGAGATGAAGGCGTGTTCCTGGAATATAGTGATTTCGTTCGCAGTCTGGTCCTCGTCCGTCCCGCCGTGGGCATGGCGGTTTGGCGCAAGGACGCGGACCTTTTGCAGACGATAGCCGGTCTGAGCGAGGCCGTGAAGCAAGCGGCCAACGGCGCCCAATTGGCGATGGTCGATGCAGAGGGGCATGACGGCGACTGGTTTCGCACCCAATTGATGGAACGGATTCAAGCCGCGGATGCCGACCGCACATGGCTGTTCCTTTCCAGGATCGAAGAGGTGCTCCCAGCAGCCGCCAGGGTCCTCAATGGGGCGCGCGAACAACTTGGGAGGTTAGCCGCAGTCGTCGTGTTCGTTCGCGAGAACCGCCGAGGCGAGTTCCAGCGGTCGTGCCCCGACCTCATGGATTGGGTGGGGTTACGAATCTGCCTCGCCTATCAGCTTAGCCCCCGTCTCGGTCTTAAGGACATCAAGGAATCCCTGGGCCGACTGGAGGCTCAGTACGGATTACCAAGTAGTTCCTTCATGGCCGATCCGACCGTCGTGCTGTCCAGGTCACCCCAGGACGCATGGCTTTGGAAGGAACTTCTCACCATTCAATCGGAGCTGTCAGCGCCAGAGGCGAGCGAACAATGATCTTCCCGGGCCAACCGAAGGAGTTCATGCACTGCCTGAACGCTTGCCTGGGCAGACTTGAGATAATTCCACCTGAGGAGCGAGAGGGCACTCTCCCCTTCACGCCGCATCAGGAGGGGAAAAAAGAGGTTTGGGTTATCGGCCGTGGCAGCGAGTATTTTAGGAGGACACAGGACCCCCGTGGGCAGCAGCCGTTCAGCCTGGATCCGGAAGGACGGCTGAGCATATATATCCGGGTCAAGCCATGGCGAAATTGGGAAAAAAAGAGAGATGAGTCAGAACTCGCTGAATACTCACTGGAATTCTCGAGTCTTTCCGACGGCGACGCTCGAATCGCTTCGTTGCGATACGACCTCGATCCGCGCAATGCGACGCCGAACAGTCCGGACTGGGACGAGGAACTGAAGGACAACATCGCCCACCCGACGTTCCACTTGCACGTCAATTTTCACATTTCTGAGCGCGCCGATGACGTTCGGCTCGCGCTGGGGCAGGTATCCCCGATTCTTGTGCTGCGCAACTTCGGCGCTTGGTACGCTGCGGCAAAGTAGCCAACGGTCCGCGCGCTCGAATTCCGCCAGCATTACCTGGAGATTCTCGGCGACCTTGTCGCGCGACACGAGAGGGACGTCGATCGCCCCGGGACTGAAAAAGTCCCCCTCTATGCCGCCTCCCTCGGAGAGCGAGCAAGAATCGCCTGGTTACAGGTTTGCGTGGCGTCACCTCATCCAAACCCGCCGTCAGGGGTAGACGGACCTTTTTCCGTGCTTGCACTGCATTCACTGCCAGCGTAGAATAGTGTACATACGTATACTATACCACTTCACGGTTGATGCTGCCAAGGGTAGAAGGGTAATCAAAGTGCTCCCCGAAATCACGGCGGAAGAACTCGGCGCGACCTTGGATCGCGTGGCCGCGGACGTTCTTGGCGGAAAACCGCATCGCCGGGCCGCCGGTCGACGCCTTCCGGCTCGCCGAGGATCTGAAAATCTGCGTGGCGATGGACGACCGGCAGGCGGTCCGGGCGCGGTTCGTCCGGCTGCAAGGGACGCGAGGCCGGCCCGCGCGTGCCACGATCCTCCTTCGGCCCGAGCCACGGCCGGAACGGCGGCAATGGGCCGTGGCGCACGAGATCGGCGAGCATCTGGCCCACCGGGTCTTCGACGCCCTATCGATCGATCCGCGTGTGGCGGCCCCCCGCGCCCGGGAGGTGGTGGCGAACTGTTTGGCCGGCCGGCTGTTGGTGCCGGGAGTGTGGCTAGCGGAAGACGCGGCGGCCTGCGGCTGGGACCTGCTGCGCCTCAAGGCCCGATTCTCGACGGCCAGTCACGAGTTGCTTGCGCGGCGGATGCTGGACATGCCGCCGCCGGTGATCGTCACGATTTTCGACCGGGAAGAGATCTACTTTCGCGCCGGCAACGTGCCGGGCCAGGTCCCGCCGCCCTCCCCGGCGGAATGGGATTGCTACCGGAGTGTCCACCGCGACGGCCGCCCTTGCCAACGTCACGGCGGTTGGCTGACCGTCCGCGGCTGGCCTGTCCACGAGGAGGGATGGAAGCGCGAGATCCTGCGGACGGAAGTGGGGTGGCTCGACTGATCGGCGGCCTGGAAAGAGGGTGGCTACTGGAGGTCGCCACGGGCTGGGCTACAATGGTTGGCAGCCTTACCACAAGCATCAGCGAGGACGGCGGATGGACGGCGCGACGCGAAGCAAGAAATCGCACTACTATTTGGGCGTGGACGTGGGCGGGACGAAAATCCTGGCCACGCTGGTCGAGGAATCGGGGACCATTCTCGCCCGGGAAAGGATCACCACCCCTCGGAACGAAGGGGCCGAGCGGGTCGTGGTGGCGATCGAAAAGGCGATGGAGAAAGTGCTCTTGGACGCGGCGCCGGGCATGGAACTGCTCACGGCCATCGGCGTGGCCGTGCCGGGGGTGGTCGATCCGGAAACCGCCCGGGTGGTCGTCACTCCGAACATGAATCTCACCGGCGTGGCCCTGGGGTCGTACCTGGAGGCCCGGTTCAAGGTGCCGGTGGTCTTGGGGAACGATTGCAATCTGGGGGCTTTGGGTGAAGCCTGGCTCGGCTCCTCGCGGCAGGCGTCCAGTGCGATTGCAATCCTGGTGGGTACGGGGATTGGCAGCGGGATTGTCCGAAAGGGGAAATTGTGGCGGGGTGCGCGGGAATCGGCCGGGGAGATCGGGCACATCGTGATGCAGATCGGCGGGCCCAAGTGTGGTTGCGGCAACCAAGGCTGCCTGGAAGCCTTGGCCAGCCGCACGGCCATTGAGCGAGATCTCCGCCAGGCGGTGGCAGCCGGGCGGAAAACGGCGCTTTCCAGCTTGCTCCAGGGCGACCTGAGCCTGATCCGCTCCAGCACGCTGCGGAAGGCCTTGGAAAGCGAAGACGAGTTGGTTACCGAGGTCATGCGGCGGGCGTCGGAGGTGCTGGGCTATGCCTGCCTCACGGTGCGGCACCTGCTGGACCCGGAAGTCATCGTGCTAGGCGGCGGGGTGGTCGAGGCGTGCAGCCAGTTCATGTTGCCGATCGTGGAGCACATCGTGGGCTGCGATCAGCTTCCCGGCGCGGGAGGGAGGGCAGGTGAGGCTTTCGGCCCTGGGCGACGATGCCGTCGTGCTGGGCTGCGTGGCCTTGGCCCGCAAGCACGTCGGCCGCAGCCCGTTCAAGAAACGCTACGACGTGCAGCCTGCCTACCCGGTGATCTCCCAGGCCAAGTTCGGTGAAGTGACGGTCGACCAGAAGACCTACGGCCGCGACATTTGCATTGACGTTGACGGCCAAGTGAAGAAGCGCAACCTGGACAAGTTACAGCGGCGCTACGGCCACGTCTACACCTTGGGCTCGAAAGAGTTGGAGAAGCTCTGCAAGGGCGGGCCCGAGGTGCTCTTAGTGGGTACGGGCAGCAAGGGTCGGTTCGAGCTTGCGGAAGACGGCCAGCGTTTTCTCTCGCGGCGCTCGATTCAGTGGAAACTGATGTCCACGGCGGAGCTGGTGGCGGCCTACAACAGCGCAAAGGCCCGCAAAGTGGCCCTGATCCACCTCGGATCGGCGGAACAATAGCAGTCAGCTTTCAGCGATCAGCGGTCAGCGATCAGCAAAGAGCAATGAGCCGCTCAAGCTCAAAGCTCATGGCTGAAAGCTGACCGCTGAAAGCCGATCGCTTACCCATCTTTCCTTGACCGACTAGCCGGGCTTTGCTACAAGACGCCCCGTTTGCGGTCGGTGGTCAGCTATGAGCTTGAACCGCGCGTTGCTCTTGGCTGATCGCTGAAAGCTGATCGCTGAAAGCTTCGGGGAGACTATGTACCGACGGCACGGAAACAAGTTGGGGGCCGTCTTCCTGGCCTGCGACCTGAGCGTTACGACGGCCGTCTGGATCGGGGCGTATTTTCTGCGATTTACGCTCTTCTCCTCGCCGGACGGCGTGCCCGTCTTCCGCCTGGTGCTGCAAAGCTTGCCGCTGGTGCTGGTTCTGGCGGCGATCTCCTACCGGCTTTGCGGCCTTTACGAAGTACACCGGCTGAAGCAGTTGCCTCGGGAATTGGGCATGGTCTGCAAGGCCAGCGGACTGTTGTTCGTGCTGGCGATCACCTTCCTCTTCTACCGTCGCAACCTCTATGAATCGCGGTTGGCCTTGGCGCTGTTCCTGGTGCTGAACGCTTTGGGGCTGGCCCTCACACGCCGGGCAATCTGGTGGGCGCTGAAGTATCTCCGCGGCAGGGGCTTGAACTACGGGCGGGCCTTGATCGTCGGCGCCGGCCGGACCGGCCAGTTGGTGGCGAAGGTCATTCAGAACAATGGCTGGACCGGCCTGGAGGCGGTCGGTTTCGTCGACCATCCGGCCCGAATCGAGCCCACGATCCTCCCGCGGCTGGGCACCCTGGAGAATCTCCAGGAGGTGGTCACCCAGCACGCCATCGACCACATCTTTGTGGCCTTGCCGTTCTCGCGCTACGGCGAGCTGCCCGAGGTTTACCAGGCCGTCTCGCAGGTCTTGGTCGAGGTTCAACTGGTGCCCGACGTGCCGAACCTGGCCGGGATGAGGCTGCAGATGCTGGAGATCGATGGGGCTGCTTTCCTTAGTCTCCGCCAGAATCCCCACCAAGGATGGAACCGGCTGGCCAAACGCTCGATGGATCTGGTCCTCGGGAGTCTGGCCTTGGTACTGCTGTCGCCGCTATTGATCGCCCTGGCGCTGGCCGTCAAACTGACCAGCCGTGGACCGGTCTTCTACCGGCAGACCCGAACCGGCCTGGGCGGCCAGGCTTTCTCGATGCTCAAATTCCGCAGCATGTACCTGGACGCGGAAGGGAGCACCGGGCCGGTCTGGGCATCGCGGCGCGATGGCCGCTGCACGCCCTTGGGACGCCTGCTGCGACGCTGGAGCCTGGACGAGTTGCCGCAACTGTTTAACGTCCTAGGGGGGGACATGAGCCTCGTCGGGCCACGGCCCGAAAGAGGCGTCTTTGTCGAGCAGTTCCGCCGACAGATCCCCGGTTATTGCCAGCGGCACCGGGTAAAGTGCGGCATCACGGGCTGGGCGCAGGTCCACGGCTGGCGGGGCAACACCTCGTTGCGCCACCGTGTGCAATGCGATCTGTACTACATCTCCCACTGGTCGCTGGGTCTGGATCTGAAGATCCTTTGGCTGACGCTCTGGCGCGGGCTGCACCATCGGAATGCCTATTAGCTCGGATTATTCACGGACACATCGTAACCCGAAGCGTAAGCGAGGACGTTTAAGGGACTTGCCCTCGCTTACGCTTCGGGTTTCGATTGCGCGCTCTGCGCCGTTTACATCGCGGGGCGTGAATAATCCGGGTTAGCGGGGTGATGCCTAACCATTCTTTGCTGGGACTCGCTCAGTCAGGCGAATTTCTGCGGTGGGGCTGGCGGCGCTCGACCCACACTACACTTTGCTCGCCATGGTAACGCTTGTTCAGGGTTCTGCCCCCCCAGATGCGAATCGTTTTGATTCCACGAAAATTCCTTGGATCTATCTTGACGGCGGCCTTGGCGCCAGATCAGAATGCAGAGCGTTGGTAGTATAGCGGGAGTGAGGGAACTCTACTGCCAACCCGCCATCATAGTTCGTCCGGATCGTGGCTTGGCCGGCCTTAGGCGAAAGCAGCCAGACCGGCAAGGGGACGGACTCCCACCGGATCCATGAAAGTAAGCTTGCTTCGGACGCCAGGAACCTCTTGTTCCCGTTCGATTCTTCCCGCCGCCTGGCCCACGGTATCGCCGGGTGGCGGTGGGGTGTGTTTGTCGCCTTGCAACGGAGGAGGAGATGATGAAGCTGGGGAAGACTTCGTCCGTGGAAGAGCTCCAGGTCGTCGGTCGCTTCGAGAGCCTGCGGAAGATCTTGCTCTCGGAGCAGTATGCCGATTATCTCGACAAGCCGCTGGCCTACTGGGCATGCCCAGCGATCGGCGGCTGCCCTTGGCCTTCCTCGGACGCACGCTCAAGGATCTGCTGGAGACATCCTTCGCCGAACTGGCGGGGACTCCAGGTGTCGGTCAGAAGAAGGTCCGCTCTTTCGTGAAGTTGCTCAGCCGCGTGGCCAATACCGATCCGGCCAAGCTGCCGATCGACCTGGCCGCCATCGGCGATGGCCGTTGCGAGCTTCCCCGGGCGGCGTTTCAGGGCTTTGATCCGTCGGACGTCTCCGAGGTAGTCTGGTCGCAGTGGCGTGCGGCCGTATTGGCACACGACGTGGGCCAAGAGGCCTTGGGTCGCTTCGCCCCGACCCTGAAAAACATGACCCGGGTGATATGGAATACCCCGCTGGAAGTCTACGCCCGCATGACCTTGACGGAAATCCGCGCCTTGAAGACCCACGGCGAGAAGCGGGTCCGGGCGATCCTCGACGCGTTCCACAGCGTTTACGCCATCGTGGCGGGCTTGGGGGCGCAGGAGCACCTCGTGGTTCGCATCGTGCCGCGGCTGATCGATGGCGTGGAAAGCTGGGTCGGTCAAACCCTGCAGACGCCCGGCATTCCCGACCCCGAGGAGATCTTGCAGCGCCTGATCCGACCGCTGTTGGACCAGGTGCGGATCGATGCCGCGCAGCAGATTACCCGGCTGGCCGAGAACCGCTTGGGGATCAACGGCCCGATCAGCAGCGTCCGCCAGGCCGCTCGCACCATGGGACTGACCCGGGCCCGTGTCTACCAGTTGCTCAACGAGATTAACGACATCCTCAGCGTCCGCTGGCCGATGGGCCGGCACCAGATCTACGAGCTCCGCGACAAGTTTCAGCAGGAGATGGCCCCCTCGGACCGCCCACCGAACCTCGAACAGTTCCATGCGGCCATCGAGTTGTTCTATCCCGGCAGCCGCCGCGGCGCGGCCGGTCCGCTGGAGTGGGCCGCCGAGAACGCGTCGGACGCGTGGGAGGCCGAGGAGCTGGAATCTCGAGAAGATCTGGCCCTGGCCGCAGCGGACGGAGACGGCGAACTGCCGTAGGGCGGGCTTTAGCCTGCCCGGGTATAGCGCCCGGTGCTACTGGCGTTGCAGTGGCGGGTACCCTGCTGACCGCGACTTGTTCTGTCAACTTTACCGGTTGGTTGGGCGCGGTTGGTCATCTAAAACGAACTTTCGCGCCCTTTCCCGGGCCCTCTTGTCTTCCCACTTGATCAAGGCGCAAGGAATTGAGCCAAACAACGATGCAAAGGCCACGATCAAGAAGATGACCCCGAATTGCGCGAACGGTTCCCACCAGCTCACTCCGACTCCGGATTTCGCGATGGTCGCGACCGCAGCGGTCGTCGCGACGCTGGCAGCGTAGCATGTGCCAACGGTAACAAAGCGACCCGTTGCCAAAACGCAGAGGCCGGCGGTAACAACAACTGCACCGCCGAGTGCCAAAAACCAGCCGACCAGGATAGGGCCGAACGGAACGGCAGATGCGCAGAGGAAAAGACTTATCGGAACGCCGGCAGCAAGGGCCAATCCAATCGCAGTCGGTGTGCGCCAGGCCGCAGGCAGCCGATCCGAATGGCGTTGGGTTTGTAGGAAGGACACCCCTAGCTCCAATAACCGAACAAAGGAAGTTCGAGCCGCCGCTCGTGTCCCCTATACGGGTCACCGCTCACGTCGTCCAATCCTCAACGGGGAGGTTTGGAACTCGCTGGAAATCAACCAGATTCCGCGTCAAGACCATCATATTCCGGCGAAAAAGAGCCGCATAGCACGGATCGGACGCCCGCTGCAGGATGCCCAAGTGGTCGGTGTCAAGGACGTACACCAGGATTCACTCTGCGTTAGAACGGTCGGCCTGCCGGATCTCTCGACCAAGCCGCAAAATCTCCTCGAAGTCCGCATCGTCTTTGAACGAGCCCTTGATCCGATCAATCCAGCCACGGTCGGACCGCAAGTGTTCTACCTGCGACTTCAATTGCGCCAAGTCCTTCTCCACGTGAGACATGCGTTCCTCGAGGGTTGATGCTGGTAACATCATATTCTCCCTATTCTCGCGCTTTCCAACTTGCGCCGCTCATTCCATTGTAACACTCTCGGGGCGGTGCCCGTGGCTCACCCTTCGGGCAAGAGGCGGCCAGTGGCCTGGTCGTCGGCAAGCTGTATGGCCAGTTTCCCACCGTGCTCGCTGCGCAGTTGGACTTGGGTGGCCGCACTCTTCAGCCAGCCGTCGGCACCGGGCGATTGCCTCTGGTAGCCGCCTGCCGCCAGCAGATAAACCTCCGGCGCCTTACTGTCCCGATCGATGATCCACACTTCCGGCACGCCCAGCGTGGCGTAAAACGGCAGCGTCTCGTAACTTTCGTCGTCGGGACTGCGGATCTCGACCACCACCGTCGGCGGCCCTTCGAAGTACTCGTTACGGTCGATGGCGAACCGATCGGGGGTCAGAAGCAACAGGTCGGCAGTGCGATAGTTCGACGGCCACCCGCCGACCGACGCCAGGTTGATCTCGTGATGGACCCGGTTCCCTCGCGGCTGCGCCGAAAAGTCCAAAGCCACATTTCCAACAGGAACTGAAAGTCCTGGTGTTCGCGATTCGGTACCGGCGGCATGTGCAGTACTCCCTCCCACATCTCGTCCCACATGTCGGCGCCGGTGCGTTTGCGCCACTCGATTAGTTGCTGCGGAACGTCGCGAAGACAGGTTTTCATGGCGAGACCCCCGAAAAGTGTGGGCCTAGGACGTTTCTGATATCCTAGTCGCACTTCCCCCATTGTACGCTGTCGTCACCGCGACTCGGCGGCGTCCAACGGCCGATCGATGCCCAGGGACGACTTCTCGCGAAAATGGGGCGACGCTAGTGCAGCGGGGGCTTCGCCGCAACGCTCCAGACGCCGAAGCCGTCGCCTGTTCTGGCCGTGGGAGCCGATGCCAAGCAGTCCCACCAGCCGGCCGGCCAATTGGGCAGGCGTGGAAAACCTGGGAATCCCCGCCAGGCCTTCCCCCAGCAGGACCAGCGTGTGGCAAAGCAGGGCTGTAGCCCAACCGCCTCGTGGGAAAAATCGCCAGAAAAACCGCTCCAGCTCCAGGGACCGGCGAAATGGGCCGCCGCGGCAATCGGCGCCGGCAGCGGCCAGCACCCGGCAACGCGGCTCCAGCACCGTCCGCAGGCCGGCCTGTTGCAAGCTCAGCGCCAAGTCCAGCACCGTCAACCGGTCGCCCACGTCAGGGGGAAAGAGCGCGACCGAGCCCAGGGCCGATTGGCGGTAGAAGCCGGCAACCAGGTGAGGCGACTGGATCCGCCGCTGGTACCCTGCGGCGTCGGCCGCCGGGCGTCCTCGCCCAAGAAGTCGGATCCGGCCGCCGGCCCCGTAGCTTACCCCCGCCGCAAGGATCGTTGCCGGCCGGTCTTGATCGACCAACAGCGGCGCGACTGCGGCCACGCGGGGATCATCAAACCGCTCCAAGGCCGCATCGCACCATCCCTCGCAGACCCGGGCGCCGCACAGCAACAGGTGGACGATCGGCGCGCGGCTGACCAGCACTCCCTGGTTGATTGCGGCCGCAAGGCAGGCGCCGCGGGGCGCCTCGACGAACCGAATCTCGTCTTTGAGATTGTAGGGATCCGCGTAGGCCTCGTCCAAGACGACAACGATCTCGCTGTCGTCGGGCCGGTTCTCCAACACCGACAACAGGGTGTCTTCCAACTGCTTCAGTTTTCCCCAGACGGGAATGACGATCGACAGCCGTGGCACGAAAAGTCTTCCTGGACGAAACATCCGGTGTGGATTTAAGTCGGTTACCGCGGCGGAGGAAGTTTATTGCAATCTGCCCCAAGCTGTTCCGCGCAAGCTCGCAATATCTCCGAGTTTTCCAGGTTGCCCATCTTAGGCTCGCTCATTCTAGTTACCGCCCCAGACTTCTGTCAATGCTATCACCCACTGGCCGGCTTGAACCATTTCCTCCAGACATACCCACTCAAGGGGGGAATGGGGGTTGTGCTCCCCCGTGGATAGGTTGGGGGTCGGCAGGCCCAGCTCGGTGAGCCGGGAACCATCGGTGCCGCCGCGGACGATCGTCAGCTCCGCCTTGCGGCCCAATCGCTTCAGGGCCAACTGGGCGTGGGCGATGGCACGCGGCTCGCGGGCAAGGCCCTCGGCCATGTTACGGTACTGACAAGTCGTGTCGACCTCGATCTTGGCGACAGGGTAGTCGAGCATCGTCGCCACCGCTGCCTGGCGGAGCAGCCCCTGGAGATCGGCGAGTCGGGCGGTCTGAAAGTCGCGCAGCAGGATGGAGATCTCCACCTGGCCCACCCCGCCGTGGATCTCGTAAGGGTGCAGGAAGCCCTGCCGGCCCTCGGAGGTTTCGGGGGATAGCGTCGAGTGGGGGAGACGTTGGAGGAAATTGGCCGCGACTCGCAGGGCGTTGGTCATTCGCCCCTTGGCGATCGAGGGATGGATGTTCACGCCGCGGACGATCACCCGGGCCCGGTCGGCGGAAAAGGTTTCTACGTCGATGGTGTTAGCGCCCTGACCATCGAGGGTATAGCAGACGTTGGCCCCGAGACGCCTTAGATCGAGGTGTTCCACGCCGTGGCCGATCTCTTCGTCGCAGGTGAAGCAGAGCCGCACCCGGCCGTGGCGGATCTGGGGGTTTTCGGCCAGCCAGGCGGCCGACTCCACGATCACGGCGACGCCCGCCTTGTCGTCGGCGCCCAACAGCGTGGTGCCGTCGCTGGTGATCAGCGTGCGGCCGATGAGGGTCGCCATCTCGGGGTTTTCGGCGACGCGGATCACGCGGCTCGGGTCGCCCGGCAGAACCAGGTCGCCGCCGCCGTAGCTGGCGATCACCTGCGGCTTCACGCCGGCGCCGTGGGTCTCAGGCGAGGTGTCCAGGTGCGCGCAAAAGGCGATCACCGGCAGGTCGCCCTGGATGGTCGCCGGGATGGTGGCCAGCACGATCCCGTGCTCGTCGTGGACCACGTCTTCGATCCCTGCCTGGCGAAGTTCGTCGGCCACCATCCGGCCCAAGGTGATTTGTCCCGGCGAGCTGGGATAGGTCGGCGCTCCTTCCCGAGCCGTGGTATCAACCTGCACGTACCGCAGAAACCGCTCCAAGAGTCGCTGTTCGTTCATGGCACCCTCTCAGTAGGACTCGATCTCCTTCGGTTCTACGCCCAGCCGAGCTGCGATGGTCCGCAACGTTTCTCCGTGCGGCTTCTCCACTTCATTGCGTTCAATGCGGGCAACGGTCCTTGACGACAGGGGAGCGAAGTCGTTGCGTGAGAGCCCCTTCTGGATTCGTACACGACGAAGCGAAGCTCCAAAGGTCTTCTCCTCGGCAAGCAATTTCTTCCTGATCCGTCGTCGATATTCGGGATCAGCCTCATAAAGAATGGCGTCCGAGGCGGCTTCATAGTTGCCAAGACAAACCGTGTGGCCGCAGTCAGTCAGGCTCAATCGGTTGAAATCAGGGTCAACGCCGTCGCCGGACGGCTTAAACATGGACCACGACACCGTGATCGTTCTCAGGTTGCCTCGGGTCAAAGCAAGCGTTTGGCTTTGAGGGTCCGCTACGGCCGCAATGAACAAGCCGGCTGCTTCGCTCTGGGGAGACGACAGGACATCGAGCAGCTCCTCCAAGGGGAGAAGTTTCGAGTCCGGTGCAATTCCCGCCAAACGGCGGAAGCAACTGTTCAGACCTGGAATGCTATTGGGGCGAGGCGGCTCAAGCGTGACCAAGCCGGAGATCGGTCCTCGACGATAGCGGCACTGTTGCGCACTGCGAAGCACATAGTCCGTAGCCTCTTGCCTCGTGGAAATCCAAACCGATCGAGCGCCGGATCGCCGCATGGACCGGGCGATCTCCTCGCCGCCCCGGCAAAGCACCGCGCCGCGGATCTGGAGACGGCGAAAACGGTCTTCGTCGAGATCCAGAACCACCAGTCGCTTCGGCCTTCTGGCTGTCTTCAGCCATGGTCTTCTTCCGCACTGGAGACTCGGTTGCTCGGATAGGTTCGATCCCACTGGTCACAAAGAAGTTGCCAGTTGGCCTCGACGACCTCCCGAACTCGTTCATCGATGTCGTGCCAGCTCCCGCCCGGTGTCAGAAACGCACCGTCCCGCAGCCCGATCCGCCACTGTTGTCGCTTGCGAAAGATCGCTACATGAGGCGGCTCCAGCCGCTCCTTGTCCCGAATTTTCACCTTCCATCCTTCGGTATACAGCAGGCCCGGCATTTCGAGCGAGAAAGCCACGCAGACGCCCTCCCGCCAATACTCAATTATGTCTCATAATATACAAATCGACAAGAGGACATTTTGGAATCGGCTTCCCCGGACGATCTCGCCCCCTCTTTCGGGTTGATATTGGACCGCTCGTAGCGGGCTCCGAGCCGGTTCTCCAGACGACGAAAAAGGACACAATCCGAGGCACATTCTGGAAGATCGCGGCGGAGAGGCAGCCCAAGGACGCACCGACGAGCGTGTCGCTCAAGTAATGAGCGCCGCAGGTGATCCGCTGGCAGGCGACGAAGACCGCCATCCCCGCGAAAAGCCAGCGGCCTCGCGGATAGAGCCAGGCCAGCCCTGACGCCAGGCCCACGGCCAGGGCCGTATGGCCCGAGGGCATACTCTGCTGGCCGCTCAGTCCGTGCCAAAGCGGCAGCCACGGGCCGAAGGTGTCCAGCACACCCCCCTGGAAGTTGCAGTTGCGCGGACGGATGCGGAGCACCAGCAGCTTTGCCACGTCGGCCATCAAGCCGGCCGCCAAGGCCATCGCCGCCAGTCGGACCAGGGCCCAACGTCGCCCGGGATCGAGCAGATAGATCGCCAGGATGACGAAGACCAACCCTATCCCGTGCCCATAGGCCTCGGCCGGACTGAAAAATCGCGTCAATTCCTGCCGGAGTCCATTCTGGCCGTCGACACACCAATGGGCCAGCGGAAGGTCCAACGGCAGGGCCGCCGCCGCCGCCGCCAACAGGGCCAGCGGCACGAGCAGGGCGAGGCAGATTCCGCGGAAAGTCTCTCGCCGGATCGGAGTGCGGGCCGCATCGTCGGCATGGCCGGTGCCGGCATCGCGAGGCGGAACGTGGCTCGTCCGGACTTGATCCATTACGGCTCCCAAGATGGGAAAATGCTGTTGGTCCACGCCCTCAAATCGCGTAGACTCCCCCGGCTTTGTCGGTAAGGAGAATCAACCCATGCCAAAACAACTCCTGCACCAAGCGTTGATTATAGTCGCGGCGGGCTTGGTGTTCTTTACCAATCTGGGCGCCACCGCGCTCTGGGACGGCGATGAGCCACTTTACGCCACCTGTGCGCGGGAGATGCTCCAGCGGGGCGACTGGGTCGTGCCGCGCTTCAACGGCGAGATCTTTCCCGAGAAACCTCCGCTCATGTTCTGGACCATGATCGCCGGATACAAAGTCTTTGGCGTCAACGAGTTAGGGGCAAGATTCGGATCGGCCGCGATGGCTCTGCTCACGGCCCTGGCCACTTACCACCTCGGCCGCCGGCTCTTCACGGCGGAAGTTGGTCTCTGGGCGGGACTGATCCTCCCGGCGACTTTCATCTTCACGGTCTCCGCCCGAGCGGCGACCGTCGACTCAGCCCTGACTCTAGCCACCCTGCTGGCAATCCTGTGTTTCGCCCCTGTTCGTAGTACCGGCTTTAGCCGGGAATCCGCGGAAAGACCGCCTAAAGGCGGAACTACGAACGGCGCATTTCCAACCGCATACAGTAGAGAACCTACGCCGGGCCTCCCCGACTACGTACCCCGCTCGTGGATCTCCTGGGTGGGAGTCTACGCCTGCCTCGGCGTTGCCGTGTTGGCCAAGGGACCGATCGGCCTGTTGTTGCCCGCCGCCGGGATTGGATTGTTCCTGATGGTGATGAACCATCTCCATCGCCGGCCGACGGAACCCCGCTCCGGCAAGTTGGGTCGCTGGGTGGATGGCTTGCTCTGGTGCGCACGATTCGTGAGCCCCGTCAATTTCTTCCGCAGCCTTTGGCAGATGCGTCCGCTGACGGGCATCGCCGTCACCGCCGCCGTCGCCCTGCCGTGGTTCGTGCTGGTCGATCAGCGGACCCACGGCGTCTGGATCACGCAGTTCCTGGCCGAGTTCAACCTCCGTCCGTTCACGCAGGTCTTCTTGGGCCATCGCGGGCCCTTCTGGTACCACGTGCCGGCGATCCTGATCGGCTTCTTCCCCTGGTCGGTCTTCCTGGGCCCTACGTTCATCGACTGGACGCGGCGGATCCGCCGGGCGCACCCCTGGCGGCCCGGCTACCTGCTGTTGGCCTGCTGGTCGGCCGTGTTCTTCATTTTCTGGTCGATCTGCAAGACCAAGCTGCCGCATTACTTGCTGCCGATCTACCCGGCCTTGGCCCTGGCCACGGCGGCCTTTGTCCACCATTGGCTGGCCGAGCCGGCGATCTTCGGACGCAAGGATGTCTGGATCGCCTGGGGAATCACGATCCTGGCAGGTTTCCTCGGCCTGGTGGGCTTTCCGTTCGCAGCTCGGCTCTACGTGCCCGGAGAGGAGCTGCTAGGCATGGTAGGGCTGATCCTGGTGGCCGGGGGCGGTCTGAGCCTGTGGCTGGTCCGGCGGGGTCGCCGGCAGGCGGGGATGGCGGTGTTTGCCGCCATGTCGCTGGTGCTCATCACGGTCTGCTTCGGCTTCGTGGCCCTGCGGATCGACCGCCATCAGAACGCCCGGGCGTTGATCGCGCGAATCCACGCCGACTGCCCGGGCGAGCCGACGCTGGCGTTTTACGGTTTCTTGCAGAAGAGCTGCGTCTATTATGCCGGCCGGCCGGTGGCGTACTACGAACATGCCAACGACTTGCATCGATTCCTGGGAACGTCGCGGGGTTATGTCTTGGCCGACGACTCGCACGCGGCGCACCTCATGCAGCGATTTCCCGGCGAGTTCCGCGTGCTGGCCCGGAAGCCGCAGTTCTTACGCCCGGGTGACATCGTGGTCCTCCTGTATCCCGGCTCCGCTGCCAAGCAAACGGCCGGATAGCGGGTAACAGGAACACTAATTGACACTGATCGACGCTAATTATGGTGAATTAGCGGCGATTAGCGAGGATTAGTGTTCCGCCTTTCGGCTCACCCATTGGCGAGCCGCCCTTCGGGGGAGAAAAAGGGGACAGGCGCATATATTGGGTGACTTGGACAAGCCAACTTGTGCAATTTGTCCAGTATATGCGCCTGTCCCCTTTGTTGTCCCGGCCCGGCGTTTCCGGGGCCGGATTCGGTACTCGTCGCGTAGCGACGATCGAACGTTGTCAACCGTCGCTACGCGACGAGCCAGCGCGGACGATGCACGAACCGCGGGTTGAAACCCGCGGCTACCTTCATGGCGTCGCTACGCGACGGAGGAGAAAAGGGGACAGGCGCATATATTGGGTGACTTGGACAAGCCAACTTGTGCAATTTGTCCAGTATATGCGCCTGTCCCCTTTGTTGTCCCGGCCCGGCGTTTCCGGGGCCGGATTCGGTACTCGTCGCGTAGCGACGATCGAACGTTGTCAACCGTCGCTACGCGACGAGCCAGCGCGGACGATGCACGAACCGCGGGTTGAAACCCGCGGCTACCTTCATGGCGTCGCTACGCGACGAAATGCCGCACACCGCTAGTCTTCCATCACGTCCGTTTCCCGGGCCTTGGCCAGGTCGTTGACCTTTGACTCGTAGGTCTTGGTCAACTCCTGGATGTCCTCCCTGACCCGGTCGGCGTCGTCCTCGGGAAGCTCCCCGTCCTTTTCGGCCTGATCGGCCATCTTGTTGCCGTCGCGGCGGATGTTGCGGATGGCCACCTTGGACTCCTCGGCCAGCTCTTTGATGCGGCCGACCATCTTGCGGCGGACCTCGGTCGATAGCGGGGGCACGTTGAGCCGGATCACGCGGCCGTCGTTCTGGGGCGTGAAACCGATGTCGCTGGCCAGGATCGCCTTCTCGATGTCCTTCAACGTGCCCGGGTCGTAGGGGCGGATCACGATCTGGGTCGGCTCGGGGGCGCCGACCGCGGCCACTTGCTTGATGGGCACGGGCGAGCCGTAGACCTCGACGCGCAACGACTCGACCAGCCCAGGATTGGCCCTGCCGGTGCGGATGCCGGCCAAGGCCGACTTCAAAACGGCGATGGCCTTCTCCATCCGTTCTTCCGTATCCAGGAGGATTTCTTCGTCAGTCATGATAAAGAAGGAGTTAGGAGTTAGGAGTTAGAATAATGCCAAGAAACGCGCATGTGCAACCCATGAGGCCGAAAACCACGAATGTCGAGGAAGGCGCCAACTCCTAGCTTCTAACTCCTAGCTTCTAACTCCTAACTTCTAACTCCTAACTTCTAACTTCTAACTCCTAACTTCTAACTCCTAACTTCTAACTCCTAACTTCTAACTCCTAACTTCTAACTCCTAACTTCTAACTCCTAGCGTTTTGCAAGGCTGCCGGCGGTGCGGGAGATCAAGGTACCCACCCGCTCGCCGCGTATGGCCCGCTCGATGTTCCCCTCCTTCTTGAAGTTGAAGACCATGATCGGCATGTCGTAGCCCAGGCACTTGGCCACGGCTTCCTGGTCCAGCACCCGCAGGTTCAGGCGGCGGACGTTGTCATAGGTCAGCTCGCTGTAGAACTCGGCGTGGGGGTTTTTCTCGGGGTCGTCGCTGAAGACCCCGTCGACCCGCGTGGCCTTGATGAGGATGTCGGCTTCCAGCTCCAAGGCCCGTTGGGCGGCCGCCGTGTCGGTGGTCACAAAGGGGCTGCCGGTGCCGCCGGCCAGGAGGATGATGCGGCCCTTCTCCAGGTGGCGCGCGGCGCGGCGACGGATGTAGGGCTCGGCCACGCCGTCCATGCGGATGGCCGACATCAACCGGGTCTGGCAGCCCAGCGACTCCAGGGCGTCCTGCAAAGCCAGGCCGTTCATCACCGTGGCCAACATGCCCATGTAATGGGCGGTGGCCTCGTGGATGCAGGAGTCGCCCGAGGTGAACTGGGCCCCGCGGAGCAGGTTGCCGCCGCCGACCACGATCGCCAATTGGGCGCCCAGGCGGGCGGCGCGGGCGGTCTGCTCGGCCAGGTGCAGCACGGCGTCGGTGGCGATGCCGCGTTCCCCGGGACGGGTAAAGCCGTCGCCGGAGATTTTCAGCAGAACCCGCTGGTAGACGGACTCCCCGCGCGTTGGGCCCTCGGCCGACATCGGGCTACTCCTTCCCCAGCATCCAGTGGACGAAACGGACGATCTTCATCCCCGCCGCCTTAGCCACCTGGCCCACCGTCTGGTCCGAGTCCTTCACGAAGGGTTGCTCCAGCAGGCAGTGCCGGGCGTAAAAGTCCCGCAGGCGTCCCTCGACCATCTTCTCGATGATTTTCTCGGGCTTCCCCTCCTGCCGGGCCTGGGCGGAAAGGATCTCCCGCTCCTTGGCCACCAATTGCGGGTCGAGATCCTCCTTGGCCGCCACGATCGGCCGGCTGGCCGCGATGTGCATGCAGATGTCCTTGGCCACCTCGGGGTTGCCGCCTTCGATCTGCAGTAGAACGGCGTTGGCCCCGTCATGGTGTACGTAACCGCCGCACGCTCCGTCCAGCCGCTGCATCCTCGCCAGCCGGAAGACCTCGCGGATGCGGTTGTTCAGATCGTCGAACTGCTGGCGGAGCGTGCTGCCGGGCTTGCCCGGGGAAGGCTCGTCCAACAGCGCATCGGGCGTTGCCGCCCCAGGACCCAGGGCCAATTGCTCGGCCAGGTTGTGGGCCAGCTTGATGAACTCCTCGTGGGAGGCCACCGGGGCCGACTCGCAGCGGATCTCGATGATCGAGCCCACCGGCGGCTCGATGCTGGCCCAAACGGCCAGCCGCCCGAAGGAGGTCTCGCGGTCGGCGGCGCGGCCGATCATCTTGGCCTTGCCCTGCTTCCGCAAATACTCGATGGCTGCCGCCACATCGCCGGCAGACTCCGTCAGGGCCCGCTTGCACTCCATCAGGGGAAGGCCGGTCTGCTCGCGCAGGGACTTAACGGCCGTTGCACTGATCTCTGCCAAGGAACTACCTCCTGTTTGGTCTCGGTTGCGGCAAGGTAGGGTGGGACAAGCTCGCGCGGCGAGCGCCGGCCCACCAATTCCGCTCACGGTGGGCCGGCGGCCGCCGCGCGGCCTTGTCCCACCCTACGAGTATTATTGGGCGCCCGCTTTGACGGCCGCTTCGGTCTCGGCGCCGGCGGTGGAGTAACCCTCCAGATGTTCCTGCTTCAACGCACCCGACGCCGCCTTGCCGGCCAGGACCGCGTCGGCCAGGTGCGTGACGATCAACTCGATCGAGCGGATGCTGTCGTCGTTGCCGGGGATCGGCAGATCGACTTCGTCCGGATCGCAGTCGGTGTCGATCAGGGCTACGGTGGTGATGCCCAGCTTGCGGGCCTCGCGGATGGCGTTCTTTTCCTTGCGGGGATCGATCACCACCAGCACCTCCGGCAAGCGGTTCATGGTCCTCATGCCGTTGAGGTTGCGGTACATCTTGCGGTACTCGCGGGCCAGGGCCGACTGCATCTTCTTGGAGTAGCTGCCCAGGGCATCGCTGCGCGCAGCGCCTCGAGTTCCTCCAGGCGGGTGAGCCGGCTGCGGATCGTGCGGAAATTGGTGAGCGTGCCGCCCAGCCAGCGATCGCTGACAAAGGGCATGCCGCAGCGCAAGGACTGCTGCTCGATGGTCTCCGCGGCCTGCCGCTTGGTGCCCACGAAGAGCACCAGGCTGCCGCCGGCGGCGACCTGCTGCAAATACTTCCGGGCCCGCAACAGGCCGCGGATCGTCTCCCGCACGTCGATCACGTGAATCAGGTTGCGGCGTCCATAGATGTAGGGACGCATCTTGGGGTTCCAACGGCTGGCGCGATGGCCGAAATGGACCCCGGCTTCAATCAGTTCTTTGACCAGGACGGTAGCCACCTGGCAAATCCTCCTCAGGACAAGGCACACCGGCCAAGTCCCCACTCCGCAGTGGGGCGTCCGGCGTTCAGGGCGAGCTTTCGGTCAGGACAGGACCCTTGCCCCCCTGGACCGCTCAAGGTGGCAAGCCTGTTATGATATCAGTTGCCGAGAGGATGGTCAACCGGCCTTGCGTGGCGGACGATTTTGCGGTAATTAGCCCTTCTCCTCGGCTGGACTCTGCAAGAATGGCCGGAATCCCGACTTGGATGGCAACTGCCGCCGCGCTTCGCCGCTGGGCTAGCCTCGCTCTGGGCACGCTGCTGCCGCTGGGCTGCGCCGCGCCGTCGAATTACGGCGACTGGTCGCCGGAGATGGCCGTGCTGCCCTACGCCCAGTGGCACGGCAACCAGGCCACCGTCCACAACGTCCGCGATTGCTCCTACTACCTGGCCGACGACCAGGTCGTGGTCAAACACTATGACAAGACCTTCGACCTGGACAAGCTGCAATCGGTGGACTTCATCGTGGTGCCCTTTGCCGGAATGCCCTGGCTGGCGCATACCATGCTCAGCTTCGACTTCGGCGGCGAGGACCGGCTGGCCGTCTCCGCCGAGGTCCGCTTGAAACGGGACGAGACGTACCATCTCATCAAGGGTTTCTTGCACGGCTACGAGCTGACCTACGTCGTGGGCGACGAGCGGGACCTGATCAAGCTCCGCACCCAGTACCGCAAGGTCGACGTATACGTCTACCCGACCGTCGCCACGCCGGACCAGTCCCGCGCCTGTTTGCCGACGTCTTCGCCCGGGTCAACCGGCTTGCCCAGCAGCCGGAGTTCTACGACACGCTGACCAACAACTGCACCACCAACATCGCCCGCCACATCAATCACCTGGCGCCGCGCGAGATTCCGCCTTACGATCTCCGCGTGCTGCTGCCGGGCTACTCCGACCGATTGGCCTACGACCTGGGACTGATCAAGCACTTCGGGAGCTTCGACGAGACCCGAGAGCGAGCCCACGTCAACACCCTGGCCGCGGCCTACGGCGACGATCCGGATTTTTCGGAGAAGATCCGGCGGTGACGATGAGTAGGGTGGGACAAGCTCGCGTGAGCGATGCCGGCCCGCCGATTCTGCTAATACGCTTCGAGCATGTATACGAATGAAAAATGAAGAATTGGTCCTTGGCTCAACGGCTCGCCGCGGGCGTGGGCGATGAGGCGGCGGCGGGAGCGGCGGTGCCGGCGGGGGCGGGGGGCTCCGGGGGCATGGGCTTGCCGTTGCGATGCCAGGCGGCAACCATCCAGCCGGCGCTGGTTCCCCACTGCCTCAAGTCCATCTTCTGGATCAAGACCACCTTGCCCGCCGCGTCCCAAGCGACGGGCAACTTGAGCACGCCAGGTTCCATGGGGTCCGGAAAGATCTTCTCGAACCGGAACGACAGCATGCCCTTCTCGACGTTGCCGAGTTGATCGCCGTTTGGATCCGTAATCTTCAACCCGCCCTGACGGACGGCGTGCAAGCCCTTGGGGCCCGGCTCGATGTGATAGAGGGCCGAGACGTTCCCGCCGTCAAATTTTTCCCGGTCCTTTTCCCAGGAACCCTTGTTCCTGAAGAAGCTCTTCGCGCGAACCAGGATTGAGAACTGGTTGTCGAAGAAGCGGACCCTGACCGGATGCTGCTCGAAGGTGATGCCCCATTCCGGCGGCGGCCGCTTGTCGTCGTCGGGCTTGGGTTTGGGAAGGGGCTGCCCCCGGTATTGCGCTACGTCGTCATCGAACTCGTCTTGGTGGAGGGTCATGCCCGCCTCCGCCCCCTCAAAGAGGTTGTTGACGGCCGACTCGTGAAACCGCACCAGCAGGTCGTCGGCCGGGACCTGTGGTGGCGAGGTGGGCGCGGCGAGCTGGGCTTGGTCGGCCTCGATCGCGGTGATCAGCAGGTCGGAAGGAATGGTCTTGTAGTGGAGATCCGAGGGGAAGATACGTCGCTCCAAGAGTGGCTCGCGGAGCTTCTTCTGGTAGCGATTGTCGGCCCGCGTGATGGATTTGGTCGCCTGGTCTTCCAGCGAGGCGGCCACCCGCTGCGAGGCGTGCTGTGCGGCGATCTGGTCGCTGGTTGCCTTGCTCTCTCCGACCCGCTTCCAGGCGACCCTTTCGGCCAGGGCCCGCCGGGCCTCGATGTCGCGGACCACGGTATTGGTCGTGGCACTGGCCGTGGCGCCGGCCGAGGAGACCCGCTGGTCGTCGACGAACATCGGTTTGCGGGCGGTGAAGGCGGCGCAACTGCTGCTGAAGATCTCCACCGGCCCGTTGCACCCGACGGAATTGGCCTGGGCCTGACCGGTGAACACCAGACCGATGTGGGCCAGATCGTTGTTGGGGATCAGCTCCGTCTCGATCCGCCCGATGGTGTGGGCGGTGCCGCTGATGCTCGTCCCCAGGATGCAGTCGCTTACCGCCGTCACATTGTCCACGTCGCGGGCGATCCCGGCGTCGACGACCGGCTTGGAGACCTGGACGAAGACGTTGGGATTGACGTAGTGGTAGCGAATGGCGCTGACCAGCCATCCCGCCTGGCCGTTCCTTTCCAGGTAGCGGAGTGCCGTCTCAATGGCCTGCGCCACCTCCGGCGTGGGGTTCTTACGATAGGCTTGCAGATGCTTGGCCAGTTCTTCGAGGCGGATGGCGCTGACCAGCGATCCCGCCTGGCCGTTCTCCTCCAGGTAGCAGAGCGCGTCCTCAATTTCCTCGGCCACCTCCAGCGTGGGGTTCTGACGATAAGCCTGCCGATTCTTCGCCAGTTTTTCGATGTCGTCCTGGTAGTCTTTGCCGACCGTCGGATTGTTGACCGCGTTGACCGTTTGGAAGTACTCTCGCAAGGAATCCTTCACATCCTTGAACCAGACCAGGTCCAGGCCGTTGCGTTGACCGTCGGAGAAGCGGTCGTAGACCAGTTGCGGTGTAGTCCCAGGCGCTTTGCGAAGAAACCGATCGTTCTTGCCGCTGGAGAACCGGGCGTAAGCCTTCGCGACCAGCTTCATGCTCGGCCCCACGGGCTGCGCCAGTTGCTCCTTTATCTCGTCGGTAAGGAGATCGTGGCGACAGCGCTCGCCATCTGACCCCGAATGCTTGAGCCGATCATCGAGCCGCTCGATGGCCGCACTGAGCTTCTTGCGGGCTTCCTCGACGTCAGCCTTGCTCCGGGGAACGAAGGCCGCCTTGGCCGCCACGGCCATCGCTGCGAGCTGATCCTGCGGCGGTGGTGGAAAATGGTCCAGCCAGCGCCCAATGTCCCGCCGCACGTCCAAATAGGGCGGCCGCTCGGATTCCGGGCTGCCTTCGGCGAAGTGGCTGAGAATCTTGGCCAGAACGAGCGGATCGGCCGCGTCGGCGTGGGTCAGCTCACTCTCCAGACGATCGATCTCCAGATAGGTCCGCCAGGCGGCGCCGGTCGAGCCCGTAGCCAGCCAACGACTGAACGCTTGAAGATCGGTCCGTAACCGTTCCACGGGGGAGGTCGCCGCTGAGACGGTCTTCCCCTGAGTATCGTTTAGCGGTGCCGAAGTTTGCGCGTTCGCCCCTGTGACGAGAGTCAACAACAGGACGGTCACCCCTGCGGCGATTATCGTGCGAACTACGAGACGCGTCATCTGATAGATCCTCGTGACTCCCAACTCCTACCTAGTGCCCTCAGTGTAACCCTGCCTCCCCTGTCGGCAAAGTCACCGCGGTTGAAATAGTCAGCAATTCCTTACCAACCTACCATTCTTGCTAGCAGGTGACCAGCAATCCGAGGTGGTTCGCGGCCTTTGTCCCGGTGATCTTCCGAGGAGAGCGGTCATAACGACAAGAGGGGACCGATGTTGCCCGAAAGCCACCGGGCGTGTTGCAAAAAGCCCCCATGTTGCCAAATCACGTGCTACGCTTCTCATGGTGCAATAGAACGGAAACTCGGATTCCGGAGGGCGCCGCCGGAGAGAAGCCATGATCGGCTACAGCCCCGCTGGCAGACGTACGTCTTGGGCGCTGTTGCTCTGCGCGCTGGCCGTTGGCGGCTGTGCGGGGATTCGCATCGACCCGACCGGCGAGGCCGTCTTCACTTCCAAACCGCCGCCTGTGCCGGTCTATGACCCCTTCGCCCGGCCCAAGCAGGTGATCCTCACCCCGCAGACCGTCGTCGTCCCTATCGGCACCCAAGTGGCCCTGGTCGCCAGCGTTCGGGGGCCGGACGACTACCTCCGCAGCAACCAGCGGGTCGACTGGTCGCTGGAGCCGGGAAGCGTGGGGCAATTCCTCAATCTCAATCGCCGGACGTTCATGGACCTCGTGGTCCTCGACCCGGTGACTCCCGCGATCCACGACCCCTGTCACGCCGTCGGCAGCACCACACGTAGCTATGAGCGGTTACCCCCCGGACCAGGCTCGTCGGGCCCGCTGGACATCCTCCCCGGGCAGGCCTGGATCGTGGTCGGAAGCTGTGCGGAGGGGACCAGCCAAGTGGCAGTCTCGTCGCCTTGTGTCCTTGGTTGTGCAAAATCCCTGGCCACCGTCCATTGGGTTGACGTGCAGTGGATCCTGCCGCCGCCATCGATCCATCCCTCCGGCACCCGGCACACGCTGACCACCTCCGTCATGCGGCAGAGCAACCACGCGCCGCTGGCCGGCTACGTCGTCCACTACGAGATTGCCGACGGTCCGCCGGCCGGCTTTCTGCCCGGCGGGACTCGGGCGGCCGACGTGACCACCGACCCGGCCGGCCAGGCCTCTGCGGAAATCGTCGAGCCGCAGCCGTTGCCGGGCACCAATCGCATCGCCGTCCAAATCATGCGGCCGGCGGGCTTCGCCGGGTCCGGCCCGCCACTGGTCGTCGGCCGCGGTATGACGCTGAAGACCTGGACCTCGCCCGGAATCGCCGTCCGTCGAACGGGCCCCACCGCGGGCCCCCTCGGCGCACCGCTCACCTTCCGCATCGAGATCGGCAATCCGGGCGACCAGCCCGCGGAGAACGTTGTGGTCACCGAAACCATCTCCGACGGGCTAAGCCTGTTGGCCTCCCGACCCGCTGGGGACCTGGCTGCAAATACGATCCGTTGGAACCTGGGCCGGCTCGGAGCCCTGGAGAATCGGGCCCTGGAGATCGACTACCGCGCCGATCGGGCCGGCACCTTCACCACCTGCGCCGCGGCCTCCGCCAGCGGCGGACTAACCGCGCGTGATTGCGTGACCACCAATGTCGGCTTGTCGCTAGTCCCCTCGCCGCCAGCCCTGCCGCCCAACTTCCCCCCGCCGCCAACGGAAAGTCCTGCCCCCGCACCAGTCCCTTTGCAAATCCGCCGTCCCGGCCCGCCGCGCCGACGGTCCAACTGCAACTGAGCGGTCCTCTTCAGGCCACGGTGGGCGACGTGGTGAGCTTTGAGGCGTTGGTCACCAATCTCGGGCCGCTTCCCGCCGTGGGGCTGACGCTCCGTGATAGCTTCGACCCCGGTTTGGAGCACCGCGACACCAGCGGGCATGCGATCGAAAAGGAGCTCTCGGATCTTGCCCCTAACGAATCGCGGCGGGTGCGGATTCGCTTCACCGTCAGCGGAACCGGAGAACTCTGCAACACGGTCGACATCCGCTGCGGCAAGCTCGTGTTGGCCACCCGCAGGCAGTGCTTGACCGCGAGCCCGGCGACGAGTCCCCCGCTTCTGCCGCCGCCGGGCCTTCCCGTCCCGGCGACGCCCGCCCCGGGCACGCCGCCGATCCCGTCGCCCATCGGGCCCCCGGGGCTGACGCTAAAGTTCAAGAGTCCGAAATCGGCCACGGTCGGCGATGCCGTCGAGTTCTTCATGCAGGTGACCAACAGCACGTCAGCCCCCCTGAGCGACGTCAAGGTGACCAGCCTCCTGGACGCCAACTTCGTCGCCACCGACGCCACCAAGGGCTGCAAGATCGAGGGCGACAGCTACTACTGGATGATCCCCAGCCTGCCGCCCAACCAGCCGACGAGCTTTGAGATCAAGGCCAATTGCGCCTCGGCCGGCTTGTCGGCCTGCAACCGGGTGCAGGTCACTTCCCGGGAAGGCTTGCGGGCCGACGACCGCGCGTGCCTCGAGGTCCGAGCGGCTGCCCAGCCCGCGGCGGGCAACCTCGACGTGAGCATCAGCGACGTCCACGAGCCGATCAACGTGGGCGAGGAGGAAACCTACTACGTCGACGTGGTCAACCGCGGCCAGCAGCCCGACAGCCAGGTGACGCTGATCGTCGAGCTCCCGCCGCAGATGATGCCGGTGCGGTTGCAAACGGTCGGACCGGACGTGAACGGCCGCCGCCTGGGCTATGAGATCCGCGGCCAGGCCGTGACCTTCCAGCCCGTCGCCCGGCTCGACCCGGACCAGAAGCTCAGCTACCGCGTCCGCGCGCGGACGGTCCAGTCGGGCGAGGTCCAGGTCCAGGCCCAGGTCACCAGCCAGAGCGTCCGCCAGGCGAAGATCGCCCAGAAGAAGACCACGATCAACGCCCCGTGACCGTTCCTGGGGGACTGTCCCGATTTTCGCTCGCCACGCTACGCGTGCCGAGCGAAAATGGGACTGTCCCCTTCGGCCGCACGTGAGCCATGCCATGTCCCGTTTCGTCGTCTTAGAGCACGACAGTCCCCGCGGCCGCCATTGGGACTTGATGCTGGAAACCGCCGGCGTGTTGGCCACCTGGGCCTTGCCCCGCCCGCCCGAGCCGGGCCTGACGCTCGAGGCCGAGGCCCTGCCCGATCATCGCCCGGCCTATCTCGACTACGAGGGAAAGATTTCCGGCGATCGCGGATCGGTCACGCGCTGGGACCAGGGGACCTATGATCTGGAGCGTTGGGAGGCTTCCTCGATCGCCGTAGTCCTTCACGGCGGGCGAATCGAGGGCCGCGTGACGCTCGAAGCGATCTCCGCCCAGCCCGCCCGCTGGCGGTTTTTCGTCGTCCCCTCTCCCTCCGGGAGAGGGTCGGGGTGAAATGCTTGGGAAATCGTCGCCATAACGTGAATTAACGCGGCTTCCCCTCGCCCCGGCCATTTCCCGGAGGGAGAGAAAAACTGCGGCGCTCCGTGGTGCCGGCAATGTAGATCTCCCCTTGCTCCAGCGCCAACTGGTCCACGTGGATGATGCGGCGCTTGTCGTCCTCCAGCGCAGCAAACGAGATCAGGGCCACGGGATTGCCGTCCTTCTGCCGCCACTGGATGGGGATCGCCGCTCGCCGGGCGGCCGTCGAGATCTGCTCCAAGACTTCGCCCAGCGGCAGCGGGAGACGGCCGGCGCGGGCCTTCTTGATCTCGATGGCAATCTCGCCGGGCCCCGACAGGTAGGCGTCGACGGTCAGCGAGAGCACGCTCGTGAAGCCGCCCCGCCGCATCTGGCAGGCGATGGTCAGCTCCCCCGGGACGATCCAGACCCGCGGATCGTGCAGATCCGGCGGCAGCGCGCGGGCATGGTTGTTCACCAGGTCTACCGCCAGCCAGCCGTTGATCTCGTCGGCCGTAAAGATCGCGTGCCACTTGGGCTTCTCTCTCAGCTCGCTGGCCAGGGCGGTCGCCCGCTGCAACATCCGGTCCGATCGTTCGGCCGCCTTGGCCGGCTCGATCTTCAATGCCTGCCGGTAAAACTCCGGCGCCTGCTGCGAGCTGTGGTAGGCCCAGACTAGCAGCAGGCCGGCGACCAGAAGGCCCAGCAAGAACACGACCAGCAGGATCACCAGGAATCGGCGGAACATGGCTCGTTCGTTACTTTGTTCGGTAACCGCTCACGGGCACACGCTCAATGTAGCAGGCACACGCCGTGTGCCGTCCGCTGTCTTCGCCTATATGGACGAACGGCACACGGCGTGTGCCTGCTACATTCCGGACTGTGAACGATTACGTAAACCGCAAAAGCGCATACTTCTTCTTGCCCGTGCGAAGGACCATCATCGAAGGGCTAGCCAAATGGGCCGGGCCGAGCCGGGCGTCCACGCTCTCCACCCGGCGGTTGTTCACGTAGGCGCCTCCCTGGGAGATTGTCCGCCGGGCTTCGCTCTTGGTCTGCGCCAACCCGGCCTCGACCAGCGCGTCGACCAGCGGCAGGCCCGGATCGTCCAGCCGCTGGCGGGCAAGCTCCTTGCTGGGCACGTCGGCGAAGACCTGGCCAAGCTGCGCGTCGTCCAGCTCGCTCACCTCGGCGCCGAAGAAGATCTCGGTCGCCCGCTGCGCCGTGGCCAGGGCCGCCTGGCCGTGAACCAGCCGCGTCACCTCCACGGCCAGACGGCGCTGCGCCGTCCGCCGGCCCGGATCGGCCTGGTGCTCGGCCAACAGGGCCTCGATCTCGCCACGGTCCAGGTCGGTGAGGAACGTCAGGCACTTGCCCACCTCGGCGTCGTCGACGTTGATCCAATACTGGTAGAACTGGTAGGGACTGGTCCGCTGGGGCGAAAGCCACAGGGCCCCCGATTCGGTCTTGCCCATCTTCGTGCCGTCGGCCTTGGTCAACAGCGGGCAGGTGATGCCATAGAGTTGCACCGAGAGCATCCGCCGGGCCAGGTCGATCCCCGCCGTGATGTTGCCCCACTGGTCGCTGCCGCCGGCCTGCAGTTGGCAGCCGTACGTCTTGTGGAGGTGGACGAAATCGAATGCCTGCAGCAGCATGTAGCTGAACTCCGTGTAGCTCAGGCCGCTGTCGGTCCGCTCCAGCCGGGCACGGACCGAGTCCTTGGTGAGCATCACGTTGACGGGGAAGTGCTTGCCCACGTCGCGGAGGAACTCCAGGTAGCCGAAGCGGCCCATCCAATCGTAGTTGTTCACCAGCAGGGCCCCGCGGGGACTGTCGAAGTCGAGGAACCGCCGCAACTGAGCCTCCATGCCGGCGATGTTGGCTTGCAGCGTCTCGATCGATAACAGGTTCCGCTCGTCGCTCTTGCCGCTGGGGTCGCCGATCATGCCGGTGGCCCCGCCCACCAGCGCGATCGGCCGATGCCCGGCCTGCTGGAACCGCCGCAGGATCATGAGGGCCACGAGATGGCCGACGTGCAGGCTGTCGGCCGTGGGGTCGAAGCCCACGTAGATCGTACGTGGCTCCTGGGCCAGCCAGGCGGGGAGGTTTCCGTCGTCGGTGGTTTGCTGGAGCAGGCCGCGCCAGGTCAGATCGGAGAAGATGTCGGGCATGGGGATTTTAGATTTTGGATTTTGGATTTTGGATTGCAGGTTTGGGATCTGAGATTTCAGGTTTTGGATCTGAGATTTCAGATTTCAGATTGTTCGGACCATCCTTGCCGCGGCAAAGTGCCGTCGGTCCACGTCTCGGCATGGCATACGCGGCTGTTGGTATCGTAAGGAAGAATAATAGGGGCACGATCGGTACATAAAAGCTTACGCTGCACAAGATAGCTACCCCTAACGTGACCAGCATCAGCGTTCGTATGGTGAACTGTTGGCGCGCCTTAAAGAAATCCCACACGGCGCCTGCGAAGAAAACCCCGGCGAATACGAAGAAAACAACCAAGAACATGGAAGACGAAGGTCCTCTAGTAGTGGTCGCAAGCGCGAGCGTGAAAACACCCAGAATGCCAGGGAAGCACCACGGCGGGAGGGGTTGAACCGGGCGATGCTGGAATGCGAAGGGCACGGCAATCAAGCCGGCCAACTCCGCCAACTCACACCTGCCCTCGTAGTTATTGAATAGCGAACGATGCTCCACGCAAAACCAAAGAAATCCCGCTAGGGCGAGCACGCCCAATACCAGTTCCAACCAAACCGAGGCGCGGTGGTGCCAGAGGCGTTTGCTCTTCGGCTCGGCGGTCTGCGGTTCTGTCGCGGTCATGTCAGCGTGTCTTCGTGCGAACAACTTCGAACCGTACACGCCACCACCGGCCTTGCGCCGGCGGAGCGATGATTGGCAGCTAGAAACGGCGGCCCCAGAGGAGTTCCGTTTTTTCCCTTTCCTGCCAGGCCGGCTTGGCCTCGCCAGGTTAGGTCGGAGAAAATGTCGGGCGTTTGCATTTTAGATTTTGGATCTTGGATCTTGGATTTCAGATTTTCGATCTGAGATTTCAGATTTCAGATTCTTCGGACTGTCGCTACCGCGGCCGGGCGGCGGCGGCCATAGCCTCGCCCACACCCACGCTGGCAATATAAGGAAGACCAAAAGATCCACGATCGGCACATAACGGCTTGTGCTGCAAAGGATGGCTACCCCTAAAGTAACAAGCATAAGGGTTCGTAGGGTGAACTGCTGGCGTGCCCTGAAGAATTTCAGCAGCATGGTTGCAAGGCACGCCCCGGCGAATACAAAGTAACCAGCCCAAGAAAGCGGGGAAGAATGCCTCACAGTGGCAACGCCGATCATGGCAATTCCCATGGCGACCCAGAAGACACCCCAAATACCATCGCAGTACCAGGGACTTATCTCGTCGCCCAGGAGGATTTCGGCGGGACGATGTGGGAATACGATGAGCGCGGCAAGCGAAGCGGCGAACGCAGCCAAAACACAAATGCCGAATGCGCTGCTGATGAACCTGGGAAAATCCCCGAACACCCAAAAATATCCCGCCACGGCGAGCAGGCTGAATGCAAGTACAATCCAAACCGAACTACGATCGCGCGAGGGGCGTTTACCCTTCGGCCCGGCGGTTTGTGGTTCTGTCGCGGTCATGTCAGCGTGTCTTCGTGCGGACGACGAACTTCTCGTAGGACGGATTGCCTAATCCGTCCGGTTTCCGAGGACGGATTAGGCAATCCGTCCTACAAATTTCGTCAACGTATTCTTCCCGACACGTTACCGCCACATATCGTCATCGGCGAAGGGGTGCAAGGGGCCTTGGAGCTTGGGCTTGGGTAGGGCCTTCAGGGCCTGCTCGGCCAGGCGGAGGTCTTCCTTGGTGGCAATCTTCAAGTTCATCGGCGAGCCGGGAACCACGGTGACCGGATGGCCGATCCGCTCGACAAGCTGGGCGTCGTCGGTGGCCTGGAAACCGTCGCGCCGGGCGTAGGCGTCCATCAAGAGCGTGCGGCGAAAGACCTGGGGCGTCTGGGCCTCCCACAAGCCGGCCCGCTCGACCGTCTCCTGAATGACGTGCTCCGCGCCGACCCGCTTCAACGTGCCGGCCAGGGGAATCGCGGAGATGGCGGCCCCGGTCTGCTCGGCGGCGTGGAAGACGCGGTCGATCCACTCGTCGACCAGGCAGGGCCGGGCGGCGTCGTGGACGCAGACGAAATCGGCCTGGGGCTTGACGCGGGCCAGGGCACGCTCCACCGAGTCGGCGCGCTCGGCGCCCCCTTCCACCACGTCGATGCCCATGATCGTCACGTTGGACGTGAACTTGAAGGTGAAGTATTCGCGGTCGTCGTGGGCGATGACGACGATGGTCTGGATCACGTCCGGCCGGTTGAGGAACCGTTCGGCCGAGTAGAGCCAAACGGCCCGGCCCCCCAAGGGGGCAAAGGGCTTCTTGTAGTGCGGGTCTTTGAAGCGGCTGCTCCGCCCGGCCGCAGGCAGGATCACGGCGAACTTGGCCAAGAGGTTTACTCCTCCCTTCGTAGGTTATGCTTTAGCATAACACCGCGCCCCGAATGGCGTCTTTAGGAGCGGCAAGGAAACAAGTGTCGCCTTTCGCTCCGCGAAAGAACGCGGCTTTCGCGGAGCGAAAGGCGACAATGCGACAGTTATTGATGTACCGGTCCTTAGCGCAATACCGCGTCCCGTATGGCGTCGCGTTATGCTAAAGCATAACCTACGGCTCATCCCTTATCCCTTATCCCTCATCGTTCCTCATGGAACCGCTTCCCGCTGCGGGCCATTTCCAGCAGCATCGGCGTGGGCTCCATACGCGTGCCGAGCGTGGCCCAGGAGGCAAGCCGGTCGACGATCTGCCGGACGCCCAGGGTATCGGCCCACCATAGCAGCCCTCCCCGCGAGGCCGGAAACCCCAGCGCGAGGATCGATGCCAGATCGATGTCACCCGGACTTCGGGCAATGCCCTCCTCCAGCAGCCGCGTCGCTTCGAGGATCATCGGCAACAACAACCGGTAGACAATTTCCTCGGGCGTAAACTCTTGCCGGCGGACGGTCCACTGGTCCACCAGCCGCTGGACCTCGGGATCCGCCTGGCCGGGGCTTTCCAGGTCGCCGCCGGGCGGATAGGAGAAGAACCCGGCCGACGTCTTCCGCCCGCGACGCCCTTGCTTGTACATCGTGATGAACAGCGGCGAGGGAGCGACCCGATCCGGAAATGCCTGCCAGAGGACGCGGCCGGCCATCACGATCGTCTCCAGGCCGATCTCGTCGGTATAGCGCAGCGGCCCCAGGCCCATGCCGAAATCCACGGCGGCCCGCTCGACGCCCGCCATCGGCGCCCCGTCGGTGAGCAAGTGCGGGGCCTCGCTCAGGTAGGCCAGCAGCAGCCGGTTGCCGATGAACCCCGGCCCGTCGCCTGCGGCTATCGGCAGTTTGCCAAGGGACGTAATGAGCCTGGTCGCTTTGGCGATCGTCTGCTGGCTGGTCCGAGGTCCGCGGATCAGCTCCACGGCGGTCCGCCGGCGGACCGGATGGAAGAAATGGACGCCGCAGAACCGCTCCGGGCTCGTCATCCCCCCGGCGAGCCGGACGATGGGAATCGTCGACGTGTTGCTGAGCACGATCGCTGCCTCGGCCAACCGCGGTTCCAGCTCCCGGTAGGCGTTCTGCTTCTGGAGCGCATCCTCCACGATCGACTCGATCACCGCGCCGCAGCCGGCCAGCCGGCCCAGGTCCGCCGTGCAGGTCAAATGTCGCGCGGCCTGGTCGGCGTCGAGAGTTTCCTGGTCCGAGGTCGCCGCCGCCAATTCCGCCGCGACGCGATCGGGCGCCGAGGCGAGCATGGCCGGATCGCGATCGACCAGGACCACTTGGAAGCGGCGCCCGAGGAGGGAGGCGGCAATTTCCGCTCCCATCTGTCCCGCCCCCAAAATAGCAACGGAGCCGATCTCCCACGCTCCGGCGTCGGCGGCCGCCAACCGACTCTCCCGCCGGTTTCGCTCCAGCAGCTCCTCGACGTGCCGCGAAGCCGTCTGGCCGTCGGCGGTAGACGGCGAGGAGGTGGGGCCGGGCGAAAGAGGGTCCAGCGGAACGACAGGGTTAGCCATAGCGGTGCTCGCGTTATGCTGAAGCATAACCTACTCCGCTCGCTTCTGGTACCACTGCTTCCAGAGCGTTATCCGCTGGGCGGCGGTGACGGACCACGCCCCCTCCGTCCGGCTTATGTCCTGACCGGCGACCTTGGGCAGACTCTTCAAGGCCGCCAGACGAACGCTCTGCCAATTGTCGTCCAGTAGCCGGATCAGCGAGGCGAGGCAGGCCTCACCGCCCGCCTCCCCCATCAATTCGGCCGTCCGTTGCCGAGCGCTGGGATTGTCGCTGTAGGAGAGCCGCTCCAGGGCCGCAAGGCCGCTCGGGTCGCCCAGTCGGGCCAGGGCCCCGGCGGCCTCTAAGCGCTGCGTTTCGTCGCTGGCCGTCAGCAACCGCCGCACGGGTTGCGGGTCGTCGAGCTTGCCGGCGGCCCCGATCGCCCGCAACGCCGCCGTGACCACCTGCTCGTCGGTGTCTGCCAGGGCCGGCAACAACACCGCGACGTGACGTGGGTCCGGATGCAAGGCCAGGTACTGGCAAGCCCGACGCCGCACCTCCGGCGCCGGATGGCCGATGGCCGCATAGGCCAATTGAACCGCAGCCGGACTGGCGTCCCGCTCCACCGCGGCCAGGACGCCCTGCCACACCAGGGGATCGCCCTGCTTGACAGCGATCGCCGCAAGCCGGTCGGTCGCCAACCGCCCCAGGGGCTTGTGCCGCGCGAAGTCGGCCAGATCCTCCGCCGCACGACGCCTCTCAGAAAGACTCCCCGAGGCCAGGTGGTCCAATGCTGCATAGACCGGATTGTCTCGCGGCAGGACCTCACGATAGACGGCTTCCGGCAAGGGAAGCTGCCGGCTGACCGTCAGTTGCTCCAGGACCGGCACCAGCGCGGGACCGACCGCCAGGAGCGACTCGATCGCCGCCTGCCGGTCCGCCGGCGGGCTCCCCGCATCGGCCAGCCGGCCGAGACACTGATCGACTCGGGCGACCGTTTGCTCGCGGGCGGCCGCGTCCGTCGTGGTTTGTGGTGCAGCCGTCCCGGCTGCCTGGGCAGGCGTTGCTTGTGGTGCAGCCGTCCCGGCTGCCTGGGCAGGCGGGACGCCTGCACCACAAGATGTTCCTGGACAGGTACCACCCGCCACGGCGAAGCCCTCGGAGCCGAACTCCTCGCGGAATCGCTGCCTGAGCTGTTCGATGCTCGACGCTCGACGCTGGGCCGAGCCGTCGATGGGGAACCCGGCCGCAGCGGGCCAGAGCCGGGCCAACTCCCGCGCAGCCGTGCGGCGCGTGGTGTAACTGTTGGCAGCCAGGGCCTCCAACAACAGCGGACCCGACTGCACCAACGGCCAGCCCGCGATCGCCAACACGGTCGCACGCTGGACTTCCGAGCTTGCATCGCCCAGCAGTTTTCGGGCCGCGGCCCGGCCGGCGTCCCCCGGGGAGGCGGTCAGCGATTGGGCCACCGCCAGGCGGACCCGCCAGGAGCGATCCGAGGCCGAATCGAGCACGGCCGCCGTCTCGCCGAGCCTGGCCAGCGACATCACGGCTGCCGCCCGGATCAGCTCCGGTTCGTCCTTCTTGACCTCCGACAGTGAGGCTTTCGCCTCAGGGCCGCCCAGCAATCCCAACGCGGCGATGGCCGCCAGGCGGACCGGCAATTGCGCGTTGTTCAGCGCCCTGGCGAGATACTCGTGCGCCTGGGGATCGTGCCGCAGCGCGAGGGCCCGAAGCGCCGCGGCCCTCACCCGCAGATCAGGGTCGCTCCGCAGGTCCGTGGCCTCGACGGGCAGGGCGCCTTGGTGGCCGGCTGCCCAGGCGTCGATCGCCTCCAGCCGGACCGCCGGCGAGAGGCTCTTCAGGGCCTCGGTCAGCCGGCGATCGTCGGCCGGATCGACGTGCCGGGCCAGGCTTCGGGCCAATTCCGCGTGCAACTCCGGGATGATCGGGCTGCCGCCGTCGGGCGAGGCCTTGCCATACTGGTCGATCAGCTCGCCGATCAGACTGCGGGGCGACGGCTCGCGGATCTCGCCCAGGGCCTCGGCCGCCGCGCATCGCATCTCCAGTTTCAGGTTGGGACAGCGGATCGCCTGGGCCAGTTGCGCAAGGCCCGAACCGTCGCCGAGCCGGGCCAGGCCGATGGCCGCGTTGGCCGCCACGACCGGATTCTTGTCTCCCAGGGACTTGCGGAGTTCCGCGTGTCTTTGGGCGGGCGTACCCGCCAGGCTCTCCAATCCCGGATGGCGCCAGCGGCGCCAGGGGCGCCAGGGTTGGACTGCCCAACCGTGTTGTCGGCACTGCTGGACAAGCCACCCGTGGCGCCCAATCCCGGCGATTGGTCTGACGACTGAGGCGGAGGTATGGCGTGGATCCAATCGCTATTGGCCAGCGGCGCGACGGGGGAGGCCGGCGCCGGCGGCTTTCCTGCCTTGCCCGGCCGACCTGGGGAGGAGCTTGGCTCCGCCTGGCTGGCGTCGTCCGGCAGAGAGACGAGCGAAGGCAGACCCTGACCAGCCGGCCACCAACCACAACCGGCGAGGGTCAGCAGGCTGATCAGTCCGATCAGGCAGAACCTACGGAAAGCAGTAACGAACATCGAGGCAAATCCTTTTGCCGGTTTCCCCACGTACTCCTCACGCTCCGCGTGAGGGCGTGCGTCACGCGGAGCGTGACGAGTACGATTCTTGCCGTGCCCGGTAGGGTGGGACAAGCTCGCGTAAGCGAGCGCCGGCCCACCAATCCTGCCAGCCCCGCCGCATCCTGCGAACTGGCAAGCATGCTGCGATCAGGGTGGCTTCGCTGGCTCTGGTATCCCGGGTGACTTCATTTGCTCGGGCGGCTCGGCTGGCGCTTTCCAATGCAAACCATCAGCCGGTATTACGAGGTTCTCCGGGGCTGGCAACCCCGCCGCCATTCGTTCTTGCGACAGTCCGATTTCGGTGTCCAGCAAGAAAGCCCTCGCCCACAAGAGGTCGGATTTCGCTGCCAAGGACGTCTCAAACCTGCGCCCGGTTCTTTCCCAATTAGCCTCCGCAAATTTCATTTTTTCCGTCAACAGAGCCACGCGTTCCTCGGGCTTCTCGGCCAAATCCAATTTGGCGTCGACCAAGGCATTTTGCGCGTCAACTACGTAGTAATAATCAATCCTGCCTGCTTGGGAAAGCGCTTCATACTCCCTCACAAGCTGGCTCAATGTTTCGATGCGCGACTTCTGCAATGCCCTGATTTGGGCGCTGGCAGGCCCATGCCGCTTGGAAACCAGGTCGGAAGTGGGAGACGCCGGTTTCTGAAAAGGAATCTGGGCAATCGATGTCGTGGATGCAAGAACCAACACGCCCGCCGTGATTGCCGATGTCCACGGGGTCATAATGATTCTCCGTGATCTCCCGATCGCTTCTGGCCGCGAGGGAAAGCGGCCACAAGTCGCCGCACTCCAAAAGTTCGCTTGGTCTACGTCTACGGGACCGCGGCGGTACCGCGCGGCGCGGCGGCCGGAGCCGCAGGGGTCGCGACGCGGAGCTTGGTCAGCGCTTTTTCGATGTCCGCGGTCATGGCGTCGTCCTGGTCAGCCCTGGCCGCGTCGTCCGGGGGAGCCTTGACGTTGAGTTTGGCGTTCAGCGAACGGACCTCTCGGAGCAAGTCGGCGGCCGCCTCGCCCCCGAGTCCCGTGTGGTCGGCGTCGGTGCCCGCCAGGGCGATCTTTACGTCGTTGAGCCGCTGGCGGACCTCCTCGCGGAACAGCCGCGTATCGGGAAACTTCTTCAGCCGATCCAGCTCGGCGACGCAGAAGTCGGCGGTAAGCTGGCGCAGCAGGGCCGCCATCTGGGCCGGCGTGGTGCTGAACTGGGGCGCGGGATTGATGCTGCCCAAGGCGCGGGCGGCCGCACAGCGGACCGAAAGCGGACTGGCCGGATCGCCCACGATCTGGACCATCGCGTTGATGACGCCGTTGGGCCCGATCGCCGCAACGCCGGCCACACCGGGAACGTGCAAGGCGGCCAGCGACTCGATGGCCAAGGTCCGCATCCAGGCGTGCCCTTCCGGGGAGCGGTCTTTGGGCGGCCTGGATTTCGCCAACTCCAACAGGGCGGGGATTACGGCGGTGTCCCGGGCTTGGGCGCTGGCGATTCCCGACGTGCAATGCCGCAGCAGGCCGCGAAGCGCCGCCACTTTCATGGCGTCTGACGGCCCTTTCTTGAGCGACTCCACCAGCACCGCAACGGCGCCGCGCAAGGCACGGCCGGGTTGGGGGGCGACGGCTCGGAATCGTTCAACTCGCCGATCGCCAGCATGGCGTTGTAGCGGGCCGCCGGATGAAAGTTCTTCTCGGCCAGAATCTTCAGGAACCGCATCGACAGCGCGAGAAGATGGTCGTGGACCGGGCCGGCGCGGGACTGGTGGAAAAAGGTTCGTAGCGTCGCCCGTTGATGCTGGACCGTGGCAATGAAGGACGGATCGGCCCAACTGGGAAAGAAATAGGTCTGGAAGAACTCGTCAAAGTCGGCCTGCTCGCCCCCTTCGAAGCTCCCTTTCGTCGCAATCTGCTTGATCGTCGACTCCTTGCTCTTCTGGCTCAGGTCGACCGTCGGCTTCAAGTAGGTGCCTGTGTCCACGATTGCCGCCGGGGCCGGCTCCTCCGCCGGTTCGGCCGGCTCCTCCGCTTGATCGGCGTCGGCCGCCGGCTTGGCGCCCGGCTGACCATCTCCGGCAGGCGTCGCCGGCTGGTCGTCGCCGGAACCCTTATCGTCCGCGGCGGCTGGCGCAGGCTTGCCGTCCTGCGCGGAGACTCGATGGTCCGCCCACATCAAGACGCCCGCCAAGAGCGCCGCTATCGAGAGCAGCTTCAAGAGGTGAACTCCAACGCAGCGCAACAGGATCGGGGGCATGATGGGCATCCAACACGCAAGGCTAGGCGCCGAACGGCTTTGGAAAGAGATCCGTAGGTCATGCTTCAGCATAACAGGACCGAAGCTATGCACCAGCACAACTTCCCTACTACTTCAGGCTACCAAGCCCTCGGGCCGACTGTCAAGCGATGGCCGGTCTTGTACCATTTTCGGGCCGATCGCACTAGCCCGAAGCGCAAGCGAGGGTACGCTGACGCTGGGCTGCCCTCGCTTACGCATCGGGCTAGTGCGGGGTCGGTTCCACGTGCAGGGCGGCGGCCAGCTTGGCCCGGTACTCAGGGAGATTCAGGGGTTGACCCTCCCGTAGACGGGTTACACCGCTAGCGGCCAGGTTCTCCAAGAAAGGCTTGAAGCGATGGATCGCTAATGGAGGGGTTGATGAGCCGGCCGGCGGCCGCCCAAGGGCCGTCCTCGCTCGCTCGCAGATCGCATAGTCCACGCTCAGCCGCGAGGTCTTGACCCGGTGGAGCAATTCCGCCTCCCCGGCCACCCGGCCTTCGGCCTGCTCCCAAAGTTTGTCGGCCTCAGCCAGCAGGTCGTCGGTAAGATGGGGGCTTTGGGGTGGAGCATAGCAGCCCACGTGGATGTTTTTCTTCTCGGCGTAATCGTCGAGCAGGTCGAGATACCGGCGGATGGGCGGGGCCGCCTCTCCGTAGTAGCCTTCGAGGAACTCGTCGATCGCCTGGTTCTGGTCGTAGTCGGGGTTCCAGAGGAACTTGGCCATCAGGTAGCCGCGCAGCGAGGCCATTTCGCTGGATGCCGTGTCGCCGGGGCCCTCCTCGAAGATCCCCTTGACGTGGTTGGCCACCAACAGCCGGACATTGGGCCGCAGCACCCGCTGGTTGGGAAAGGGCAAGAGATAATTGGCGAAATCGGTGACGTAGTCCCAGACCCAGAGCCGCTCGGAGACCTGCGACCAGCCGCCGAGATCGGCGCAGAAGGCTCGATTGGCGGGGCTGTCGCAGGTGGGCAGCGGATGGGAGAAGCAGCACTCGATGCTGCACAGCCGCACGATCACGTTGGGCCGCGGGCGGAGCGTCTTGGGCGGATGCCGCGTCCACTGGTAGGCCAGCGTCTCGATCGCCCGGCCGGGAAACTCCTTCCCCGCCGCGTCGGCCACGCGGTTCACCAGCGCCAGCACGGGGGCCATCTGGCTCCCTTCCGCCTTGGCCAGGGCCTGGCACTTGTCGCACTCGCAGTGCAGGTCCGTGTCGTTCTGCGAGACGGAGAAGACGAAGGCGTCGGGCTGGGCCCGCATCGCCTCCAGGATTCCCCGCGTGCAGATCCGGATCACGTCCTCGTTGGTGCAGCAGAGCTGCGCGTAGCCGTCCCGCCGCTTGCCGCCGACCAGCGAGAAATACTCGGGGTGTTTGGCAAAATACTTTTCCGGCGGTACCAGCCGCGCGAAGGTGTGGACGAAGAACCCGTCGGCGAAGCGGACCTTGCCGCCGTGCTTGGCCTCCAGGCGGGCGGAGCTGGAGTTCACGCGGTTGCGGGCGCACCAATCGCCGTCGAAGCAATCCCTGATGTACGGCTCGCGGTACTCCAGGGCCGGCACCTTCCTCTCGTTGATCGGCCCTAGCGCCAGGCGCGGCCGCTTGGGGATCCGGCTGACCCCCGGAGCAAACCAGCGGCAGCCGAGATGATCCTCCAAAAGACCGTAGACGCCGTAGAGGTTTCCGCGCATGCTCCCGCCGGCGATCAGCAGGCGGCTGCCTGCGGTGCGGATCACGTAGCCCTCGTCGCCCAGGGAGCGAAAATCGATGCCTACCTTCAGGCTCTTGAGCCGGGCATTGTCGTCTAGCACGATTTCGTGGTCTGCCGGCGGAGTCTTGTCGGAAACGATGTCCGGCTTGGCGCCGCTGATCTGGGCGAGAAACCTTTGCAATTCCTCGGCCCCATGCCGGGTCGAGGGGGAGGCGTCGTCGGCCACGACAATCCGGTAGTCCGTCCGCCCGTGATCGGCCAACAACAGTTCCTCGGCCCGCGCCGCTCCGGTCAGCAACCAGGTCGCTGCCAGGAGCATCGCCAGGCAAAGCGTCCAGCGCCGCATGATTTCGTCCTCCGTCAGCTAATGAATCGGATCGTCAAGGGGTAGCGGTAGGCGACGCCTTCATTGGCCTTGATCGAGGCGATGATGATCATCACGACGTCGAAGATCAGCACGGCCGGCAGCAGCACGATGCCCACCACCGCCAGCAACAGGATCGCCGAGACCAGCGTGTAAATCAGGATGCTCAACTGGAAGTTCAACGACTCTTTCCCCTGGTCGTTGACCAGCGGATACTCGTCTTTCTTGATCAGCCAGATGACCAGCGGGAGGATTACGTTTCCGAAGGGGAAAACGTAGGCCCCCAGGCCGCTCAGGTGACAGAACATGGCCCAAAGCCGCTCGTCCTTGACGGAATACGTCGGCGGCGGCGCAAACGGAGGGGGTGGAGCTTCATTTTGGGGACTGCTCATGATAACACCTCGCCGGGTCCGGGGGTTAGGAAGGTTGGGCTGCCGTTCGCAGAGTTCCCCGCATGATAGCAGCCCGGCCGCCAGGTGAAAAGCAGGGGGTGGGGTGGCACGGAAGAAACGGGCACAGATTGTCTGCCACCGCGTGCCACTGGCCCCGCGCCACTACCAACCCGGATTATTGATGGGCGAACACTAGCCCGAAGCGCAAGCGAGGGATCGGCAACGAATTACCCTCGCTTGCGCTTCGGGCTAGTGTCGAACAGCCTACGCTGGCACGCCATGCCCACGAGCAATACGGCCTAAGGTGCGCAAATCTTGCCCGATCGCTAGGACGCGACCGGTCGGGGGTAAAATCCGGCGTAGCGGCCCGTGATCGCGCGGGAAACTGATTGACAGGGGTACGCCCGCCGGCGGAAAATGGCGCTCGTTGCCGCGTACGGAGCACGGGTTGCAACAGGACCCTGGTAGCAGAAGTAGCCATCACGCTCGGCGTGATGCGGTTCCGTCACGCGGAGCTTGACGAGTACGAGGGGAGAAATCCACGTCATGAGCGTCGACAGAAAGTCGCTTGCGGGGGCCAGGGCCGTTCCTCGATCCGGGTTGGCGCCGGAGTACGCTCGGGAGTCGGTCTGGCTGAGCCGGCCGCTGGAGTCGGTCTACCTCGATCCGTTTGCCGAAGTCCGATCGCTCTGGTCGCTGCTGTTCCAGGGCAACGAGGAGCCTGGTCGTCGCGGCGAGCACCGCGCCAGCCGAACACGGGGCCAGCACCCCAAGGGCCTCCAGAGCGGTTTTGCCGAGGATTGGTAAGGACCGATGCAGAAATAATTGTCGCCTTTCGCTCCGCGAAAGAACGCGGCTTTCGCGGAGCGAAAGGCGACGATCCAACAGATATTGATTCGCCGGTCCTAAGCCGGCTTTGCCATGTCGTTGTTTGAAGCCGGGGAAGAGGCCCACCGCCGCCAGGCGCAGCCCCTGGCCGCCCGGATGCGGCCGGCCACGTTGAATGAGTTCGTCGGCCAGGAGCATTTTCTGGGGGAGGACAAGCTCCTTCGCCGGCTGTTGAAGGCCGATCGGTTGGGGTCGGTGATCTTCTACGGTCCGCCGGGAACGGGCAAGACCACGCTGGCCCGGCTGCTGGCCCGCGAGAGCCGCAGCGTCTTCCACCAGCTCAGCGCGGTGACGGCGGGGGTCAAGGATCTCCGCGAGCTGCTGACCGAAGCCCGCAACCGGCTTTCCACCTCGGGACAACGGACGCTGCTGTTTGTCGACGAGATCCATCGCTTCAACAAGGCCCAGCAGGACGTGCTCTTGCCGGACGTGGAGGAGGGGATCGTGGTGCTGGTGGGCGCCACCACGGAGAACCCGTTCTTCACGATCAACAGCGCCCTGGTCAGCCGCAGCCGGATCTTCCAGTTCCAGCCGCTGTCGGTCGACGAGATCAAGACCTTGCTCCGCCGGGCGCTGGCGGACCAGCAGCGGGGGCTGGGCCGCTACCAGGTCGTGATGCGCGAGGAGGCCCTGGATTTCCTCGCCCAGGTGAGCGATGGCGACGCCCGGCAGGCGCTTTCCGCCCTGGAGATCGGCGTGCTCTCCTCGAACCGCACGCCGGTCGATTTTACCCGGCAACTGGCCGAGGAATCGGTGCAGCGGAAGGCGATCGCGTATGATCGCCAGGGCGACGCGCATTACGACTCGATCAGCGCCTGATCAAGAGCATCCGCGGCAGCGACCCGGACGCGGCCCTCTACTGGCTGGCGCGGATGCTGGAAGGGGGTGAGGACGTGCGATTCCTGGCCCGGCGGATCGTGATCCTGGCCAGCGAGGACGTGGGCAACGCCGATCCGGCGGCCTTGCCCCTGGCGGTGGCGGCGGCCCAGGCCTGCGAGCTGGTGGGACTGCCGGAGTGCCAACTGACGCTGGCCCAGGCGGTGATTTACCTGGCTTGTGCGCCGAAGTCGAACGCGGCGACGGTGGGCATCAGCGAGGCCCGGCAGGACGTTCGCCAGGGCCGCACCCTGCCCGTCCCGGTCCACCTCCGCGACAGCCATTACCCGGGCGCCCAACGGCTGGGGCACGGAGAGGGCTACCTCTATGCCCACGATCAGCCGGAGGGAGTGGCGTCGCAAGACTATCTGGGCGTCACGCGGGAATACTACCGGCCGACCGACCGGGGATTCGAGCGTGACTTGGCCGTCCGGCTCGAGGCGATCCGCAGCCGACTCCGTGCCGGACGGGAATCGACTTCCCCTCCCCCCGGCCATCTCCCAGAGATAGAAGACGGCAAGAGTTGACGGCGAGCCAAGAGAAGAGAATCACGAAACCCCGAAAAGACGAAACCCCGAGAGGGGAAGGCGCTGCTCACGAATCTCAACTCTATTCCGCTTGCCGCAAAACGTTTCCTCGTCTAGGGATCTGTCTCCCGCTCTCTTCCTCTATTTCTCTCTTCTTTCGGGTTTTCGTTTTTTCGGGTTTTCGTGATTGGCTTTTCTGGGGGGCAAGAATCGCATGGTTTCAGGTTTGTTCGTCGTCCCTCACCACGCCCCATCCAGCAGGTGGTGGGTGTTGTTGTGGTATTTGGAGGGGGTACGCGAATCGACGACTAAGTTGCTCTGGCACGCCTTGGGGATTTTTTCTATGATCTGCAACGCTCGGAAGGCTGGATTCGTCAAGGAGGACGATCGTGAACCTGCTGAAGAATGTACTCGTCGTCGGCATCCTGCTGGCGGTGGCCGGCGGGGTGTATATCGCTATCACGAGCAATCCTCCCACGAAGCCGCCGCCCGGGGCCGAAGAGAGCTGGACCGGGCCGCCGACGGTCGAGATGCCAGCCGCGGGCGGATCGACCTCGCCGAGCGGTTTCGCCGCCGGGGCACCCTCGGCCGGCCCGCAAGGCAGCGAGGCCCCGCCGTTCCGGCCCGGACCACCCGCCGGGCCTGAGACGCTGGTCGCGGTCGCTCCTCCTTTTCGAGATCCCGGCAACATCCAGATCAGCCATACCGAGCCGGTCCCGGGCGATCCCCGCAATCTGCCGCCCAGCCCGTCCCAGCTCCCCGGCCCGCCCGCCGCCGAGCAACTCGCCCCGCCCGACGCTCATGCGGCCTTCGTCAATTTCATGACGGCCGTCCAGCGCAAACTCGAACAAGGCGGCCCGGCCGGCCTGCTGGACGTCCACCGGGTGTTGAGCCAGTTTTGCGACAGCCCGGGCCTCACGGCCGAGGACAATCGCCAGCTCATCGACACCTTGAACCATGTCGCCGGCGCGGTGATCTACTCTCGGGAACCCGTGGCCGAGGCGCTCTACGTCGTCCGGCCAGGCGAAACCCTGACGCAGATCGCCGAGCAGTGCCGGGTCCCTTGGCCGCTGTTGGCAAAAATCAACGTCCTTCCCGACCCGGAGCATCTTCAGCCCGGCCAGCGGTTGAAAGTGGTCCGCGGTCCGTTTGGGGCCGTGATCCATCTGGACCGCTACCAGATGACGCTGCTGTTGAACGACCGCTTCGCCGGCCAGTTCCACATCAGCATCGGCACCCAGCCGCCGCCCGCGATAGGCACCTTCCAGGTGGTCGCCAAGACCCAACTGTCGGGCTCGTTCGCCGATACCAACCGGACTTCCATCGTGGGCGACGAGCAGCTCCACCGGATCGTGCTCAGCAATCAGACGACGATAGGGGCCACGCTGCCGCAGCACATCGGCCGCCGTGTCGAGGACCAAGCCCTGGGGTCGATCGGCCTGCAGCCGGTGGACATGGACGCCGCCTGGGACATTCTCATCCCCGCCTCGGCCACCGCTGCCGGATCGCAAGTGGTGATCCAGCGATAAGTCGCTGTCGCAAGGACAGATGTAAACGGCGCGTGAATAATCCGGGCGGGCGCTTCGGGCTAGCGTCGCTGGCTGCCGCCAACGGCAGGAAGCCCGTCCTTCGTCTACTCCGATCCCTGAACGCATCCGGGCCGACACGGCCCGGCTCCGACTCGTCTGTCACCTTGCCCCCTTTCGCCGCGGCAGGCGAAATGGTATAGGTGCAGTGCGGAGTAGGACGGATTGCCAATCCACGTCGAGTAGGACGGATTGCCAATCCGTCCTACAATCCGTCCTACCACCGGATCATGGCTTGGGCTTGGGAGGATAGGGTGTACGACCGTGAAGCATTGATCGCCCTGGTGCGGGAGAAGGCGTTGAAGTTCGGCAGCTTCACGCTGGCCTCGGGAAAGCAAGCCAGCTACTACCTCGACGGCAAGCAAGTGACCCTCGACCCGCAGGGCGCGCGGCTGGTGGGCGAGGGGATTCTGGACCTGCTGGGTCCACACGGACTGCCCAAGGCGGTGGGCGGGATGTCGGTCGGCGCCGACCCGATCACCTCGGCCGTGGTCACGATGTCGGCCGTCCGCGGCACGCCCGTCGCGGGATTTTTGGTCCGCAAGGAGAGCAAGGGACACGGCACCAACCAGTTCATCGAGGGGCCGGTGCGGCCGGGCGACGAAGTGGTGATCGTGGAAGACGTGGTCACTACCGGCGGCTCCTCGCTGGCGGCGATCCAACGGGCCAAGGCGTTCGGGTTGGTGGTGGTGCGGGTGGTGGCGATCATCGACCGCATGGAAGGGGGCGCCGAGGCCTTCGCCAGGCTAGGAATCCACTTCGACAGCCTGCTGTCGATCCGCGATTTCGGCATCCGTCCGCCGCAGGCGTAACATGAACCATCTCGCCGCCGACCTCGTGCCGTCCCAGGTCCCCACGCGGCGCCGCTACCTGGTGCTGGGACTGGTCTGCGCGCTGGCGATGATCACCTACCTGGACCGGCTTTCCCTCAGCTCGGCCACCGGCCAGCTCATTACCGACCTGCGCCTGAGGAGCGAGGCGGACCTGAAGTGGGTCTTCTTCGCCTTCATCCTGGGCTACGCGATTTTCGAGGTCCCCAACGGCTGGCTGGGCAACGTCTTCGGCCCCCGCGGGACGCTGATCCGCATCGTGCTCTGGTGGTCGGTCTTCGTGGCCCTGACCGGCGTGGTGGGAATGACGATCGGCGGCCACGTGCTGGGCGGCGTGGAGGCGCTGGTTGCGGTGCAGTTCCTCTTCGGCATGGGCGAGGCGGGCGTCTACTCCAACATCGCCCGGGCCTTGCGCAACTGGTTCCCCATGCGGCAGCGGGGAACCACCCAGGGGCGCTCTGGATGTCGGGCCGGTTGATGGGCGGACTGACGCCGCTGGTCTGGATGCTGCTGGTCCGGGCCTTTCACGGTTACTGGCGGGCCGCCTTCTGGTGCTTCGGCGGACTGGGCGCCCTGTGGTGCCTGGTCTTCGCGCTCTGGTTCAGGAACCGGCCCGAGGAGAAAGCCTCCGTCAACGCGGCTGAGCTGGCCTTGATTCGCGGCGACGACGGAGGAGCCCGGCCGGCCAGCCGCCATGTCCCCTGGCGGAAGATCTACGCCAGCCGCAATCTCTGGCTGTTGTGCGTGATGTACTTCTGCCAGTCCTACGGCTGGTTCTTCAACATGTCCTACCTGCCGCGTTACATGGAGAAACGCTACCACGTCGTCGCGCCCAGCGAGGCCGGCCTCCACGGAGTGAGCTGGGAGCACGTCGGCGCCGCGCTCTACAAAGGCGGCCCGCTCTGGCTGGGCGCCCTGGGCTGCATGCTGGGCGGAATCCTTACCGACGCCTATATCCGCCGCACCGGTAACCACAAGCAGGGCCGGCGGATCTTCGGCATCGTGGGCCACTCGCTCTCGACCGTCTGCTTCCTGCTCTGCCCGCTGGCCCCCAACGCCTTCTGGTTCTTCGTGGCGATCTCGTTGTCGGCCTTCACCAGCGACATGACCATGGGCTCCTCCTGGAGCACTTGCCAGGACATCGGCCGGCGCTACACGGCGATCGTCGCCGGCACGATGAACAGCGTCGGCAACCTGGGCGGCGCCGCGGCCGCGTGGATGACCGGCTTCATTCTCGAACTGTCGCAAGACGCCTATGCCGCCAAGCTGGGAAAAGTACGGCAACTCCTCCGTCCCGAGGAGATTTGGAAGGGCTCGCTGGCGGGCTACAACGTCTGCTTCCTGATCTTCGCCGCCCTCTACCTGGTAGCCGTCTTTTGCTGGACCCGGTTGGACGCCACCCAGCCGGTAGCGCCGGATGCGTGAGCCGCAAGCCACGAGCTGTAGGGTGGGACAAGGCCGCCTTGCGGCCGCCGGCCCACCAGCAGGGCGTAGGGTGGGACAAGGCCGCCTTGCGGCCGCCGGCCCACCAGCAGTGGCCAGCGGCCACGGAGCACTCTCCCCCGGTGGGCCGGCGCTCGCTTACGCGAGCTTGTCCCACCCTACCCTGGGACCTACCCTAAATCACTGGGGTCTTCCGGGATTTGGGTGGGTGGCACGGACGACCGAGAGAACGGAACCAGAGAAGAGGAACCCGTATTTCTTGGTGCGGGGTACGGGTTCCTCTTCTCTGTTCGGCGCTGTCGGGTGGCCCAATTCCGTGTTCCGCACGTCGTTTCGACCCGGTCTGGCCCACCCAAATCCCGGAAGACCCAATCACTGGTCGGCGGATTCCTGAGGGGCGGCGGCGGGGGCCTCGGCGGGCGCGGCGGAGTCGCCCATCTGCTTTTGCAGTTTCTCCAGCACCTGGATCAGCCGGTTGTAATTGTTCTTCATCTCCTCGCCGCTCAGCTCGGGGTGCTTGAACATCGTGGCCTTCAAGAGCTGCTCGGCCTGCAGCAACTTGGCCTTGTCCTGTTGTTTTCTGGCCTCCGAAGCCAGGCAGACCGAGCAATTGTAGACCACCTCGTAATACTCCTTGGGCGTCTGGCCGCTGCGGGACCGCTCCAGCCGGAACCGCAGGTCGGCCCAGTGGGCGACGGCCTCGGGGAACTTGCTCGGGTCCTTGTTGGCCAAGGTGAGCAGAATCCGCCCCTTTTCCATCAGCGGCTCCAAGGCGTTGGGGTGCGCCTTGACCAGGTCGCTGACGGCCTTCAGCGCCCCTTCGTAGTCTTGCTGGTCGCGGAGCAACCCGGCCAAGCCCACCAGCGCGCGAGTCAAGACTTTCTGGTTGTTCTCGTCGGCCATGAAACTGGGGTCGTCTTTGCGGTCCACGACCCGCTTGTAAAGGTCCCGGGCCTGGTCGATCAAGCCGTTGTCCTTGCAGGCGTCGCCCAAGAGCACGGTCTTGGCGACGTTGAGCTGCTTTCGCGGGGCGAGCTTTTCCAAAAGGTTCCTGTAGACCTCCCGGCCCTTCTCCGCGGCCTTCTTTGCCTTCTCGGCCGTGGTGGCGTCCGTGGCACGGATGGCCTCCCCGTCCTGCTTCTGGACCTCCTTCTCCAAGAACTTGATGACGCTGTAGATCAGGTCGTTGACCGAGGCGTTATCGTTGTCCGCCTCGACCAGCTTCATGGCCACGTCGCCGGCCTTTTCGATCTCGCCCTGGTTCTTGTGGGCCTGCACGGCGGCGAAATAGATCCGCGTGACCGTCAGGTCGATGGCGGCCGGCTTGTTCTTCTGCAGCTCGGCGACCAGCGGGTCGAGCAAGGGGACCGCCTTGTCCGGCGCGCCGCCTTCGAGGAAGCTCTCGCCCAGCAGGAGCTGGGTCTGGATCAACTGGGGAGGCAGGGGGTCGCCTTCCTTGAGGGCCTGCTTTTGCACGCTGAGACTGGTGGAAAGGTGCGCCTGGGTCTTGGCCAACAGGGCGTCGCGGTCCGCCATCGCCAGCAGGGCGTCCCGGTCCGCCTTGGCCAGCTTGGCGTCGCGCTCCATCTTGGCCGTCTTGACGTCGCGCTCCGCCTTGGCCAGCAGGGCTTCGCGCTCCGGCTTCGTCTTCTTGTCGTACTTGGCGGGGGCCGTCTGCCTCTTCTGCATGTACATCGTGAAGCAGGTCTTGCCGGCGAGCTGCTCCGCCGAGGCGTAGCGTTTCGAGTTTGGGTTGACCTTCTCGAAGACGGCCAGGGCGCCGGTCAAGTCGCGGCGGGCGCTCAAGGCCATGCCCAGGGCAAGCCGGGCCTCGTCGCCTTCGGGCGAGTTGGGCCAGTTGGTGACGGTGAAATTGGCGGCCCCCTCCAGCCGCTTCATGGCCGCCGCTTTCTCGGCCTCCGTCGCACCCGGCTTGTTCACCACCTGGTAATAGACCTGCAACAGTGCGTTGACGCCCAGGGCGGCCAGCTTGGCCGTGGTCGGATCCTTGGGGTCGCCGGTGGCGGCCAACGGGCCCACCAGCTTCACGGTCTCCTCGAACTTCCCCACAGGCTGCGCCGTGTACAAGGCAACACCCTGGTTCAACTTCACCACCCGCAGACGGCGGCGGATCTCGGCGATCTTCTTGGCGTCCTTGACCGTGTCTTTCTTGGTGATGGCCTGCTCGAACAGGGTCACCGCCTCCTCCAACCTGCCTTCCCCCACGAGCGAATCGGCGGTGGCCAGGAGCTCGTCGGACGACTCTTCCTCGCCGCCCCCCCCGCCCGTTTTCTGTTCGATCTCCTTCCGCAGACGCACCATGTCGTCCTTGAACTCGTTGTCCAGCTTGATCCCGGCCGTGAGCCTCTTCTTCATTTCGCGGAGCACCCTCCTCTGCTCGTCGCGGGGCGCCTTCTGAGCCTGGGCGAACTGGATCTTTGCCAGGTCCAGATAGATGCCCCAATAGAAGGGAACCTGCTCCCAGGCCTTGTGCGACGGGCTCGGCGCTCCGATCGTTTTGCCGCCCCCGTCGAGCCACTCCTTGGCCTCCCGGAAGTACGCCTTCGGCTCCATCTTCTGCAACAGCCGCAGGTAGAACATCTCCACCTGGGAGTACATCGTGGCCAGATCGATGTTGGCGTCGCCCGGGTCGGGCGCGTTGACCAGCACCTCCTCGTAGATCGCCCGCGCGTCGTCCAGGTGGCCCAGGTCCTCCTCGCACCTGGCCTGCCAGGTGTGCGCCAAGACGCCCGCCTGCCGGTCGCGGTAGGCCTGGAAGATCTCGTCGAACTCCTTCGAGGCAGCCTCCAGCAGCTTGTTCCGCGTGGCGTCCCTGGGATCGAGGTAGGTCTCGGAGATATAGTACTTCAGCATCGCCAGCTTGTAGCGGGCCTCGACCAGGTCGGTCTCCATCTCGGCCGCCGCGTCCTTGGCCGCCTGGTAATGCCGCAGTACGGCCTTGTCGCGTTCGCGTGGACCGGGGGCCTCCTTGGGCACCTTGTTGAGCAAGTCCCTGTAGCGGACCTTGAAACGATTGAAGCCTTCGAGGAAGACCGGCTGCGCCTCGGTGGCGAGCATCGAGCGGACCTCCGCGAAGCCCTTGGCCTGCTCCGCCTTGTCCTTGGCGAGCTTGGCCAGCACCAGCTTCTGCTGTGCCCGCTCGACGGCCACGTCGCCCGTGGAAAGCAGCGCCCGGCCCACCGCCGGGTGCTCGGGGTTCGCCTTGAGGAATTTCTCCAGGTAGACCTTCGCCTCGTCCATCTGCTTCTTGGTCTGCTCGGGGCTGTAGGCCTCCTTGGCGGCCGCCACCCGCAGACTGTTGCACCGCTCCAGGTCCAGTAGCTGGCGGATTTCTGTGGGCGTTTGGCGGTCGGCCGCGACCCGATCGATGTAGGCCAGGGCCGCTTCGCCGTAGCCGTGCGACTCCAGCGCCTTGAGGAACCGCAGGTACTCCTCCTCACCCCTGGCGCTGCGGCCGCAAAAACAGGCCAGCACCAACAGGCCGGCTGCCAACCAACTCGTCGTCCGACGCATCTTCATCCCCTGAATCTGTCGCTGTAGGGTGGGACAAGGTCGCAACGCGAGCGCCGGCCCAGTGGGCAGAAACGCCTGGTGGGCCGGCGCTCGCCGAAGGCGAGCTGGTCCCACCCTACGATAGGTTACTTCTTCTACGGCTTCTTTTCCGCCGGCTTCTTCTCGCCGGGCTTGGCGGCTGCGGCCTTGTCCGGCGAGGCGGCCGTGAGCACGTCGAGATCGGCCAGCACGTTGCCGCCGGCCCCCATCTCCTTATACAAGGGCAGATAGCGGTAGTAAACCTCCAGGGTCAGCGCGGCCAGGCTGGTCATCATCAGCCGTCCGCCTTGTGCCGCCCATTCCGGCATCCCCGCCTGGGGATCCCAGCTTCCATTGGGACAGCCCGAGGCCCCGCACTGGGTCTTGATCAGCACCGTCCGCATCTGCCGGTTCCACTTGTCCCAATTGGGACCGGGCTGATTGTGCATGACCTGCGTGGCATAGTACCAGTAATAGACCTTGCCATTGGCGGCGTTGGGCAGGTTGGCCATGAGGAAATTGGTGCCCTCGACGATTCGCGGGTCGCTGTAGTGGGTCCCCAGGTATTGCGTGCAGAGCAAGCCCACGGCGGTCATGGTGTCCGAAGATTCTCGGGGGGGCTGGTAGGAGAAGAGGCCCTTGGAAGCTCCCTTGCCCACCGAATCCAGCCACTTTTTCCCCAACTCGAAACAGTTCTCCATGCTGGAGGTGAGCAGCCCGGCCATCTTGCCGCTTTTCAGGGCCATGAACTGCCAGCCGAAGACCGACGTATCGCCGCCCGGCTGCTTGAAGGTGTACCACCAGCCGCCGGTCTGCTGGTCCTGGCAGGCCTCGATGAAGTGCAACGCCGCTCGAGCGGGGGCCTCCAGCCGCCTGTCGTGGCTCATGCCGTAGGCCTCGCAGAGCATGATCGTCGCCAGGCCGTGCGAATACATCTGCGTCTGCCCGCCGGTGACCGACAGGTCGCCGGTGGGCAACTGGTGCGAGATCATCCAGGTGATGCCGCGGTAAATATTGTCCCGGTAAGGGCCCTTGGTCTCGTGGGTCTGGCCGGCGGCCAAGAAGGGCAACAGGCCCATGGCGGTGGCCGCGCCGGGGGCGTTGGCGCCGCCCGGTCCCGTACAACCCGGGCCGCGGCAGCGGGCGTGGTAGTCGATGAACCAACTGCCGTCTTGATTCTGGTGCCGGGCCAGCCAGGCCAGGGCTGCCGCCACGGCCCGCTCCGTCTGCTTGGTGCCGCCGCCGCTGCCGAGCATGCCCTTTTTCATGCCGCGGGAGCCGAAGCCGAAGCCCGAGCCGCCGGCGCCGGGGTTCTTGCCGGTGCCCTTGCCGATGCCCACGCCGCCGCCGGTGGCGTGGTACACGGGGCCCAGGCCCACGCCCTTCACGTCGTACCCGCCCATGCCGATCATCGTCAGCGAGGTGCCGGCGGGCGTGCCGCCGCCCTCGTTGGCCGTCGGGGCGCTATCCCCCACCGCGTCCACCCCGTTGGGATCGCCCTCGACGTGCGGCGCCTCGGTCATGGTCAACGAATCGGTCGTCAACTCCGAGGGGTCGATCGAGGCGTCTTTCAGGTCGAAGTTCGTGAGGTCCGCCTGCGCCGGAGGCGCCGCCTCTTCGGGAGGCGTCTCGAAGCTCGGCGCGTCGCCCTTCTGCTGGTTCTTGATCGTTCCCAGCACCAGCGCCAGCGTCAGGAACAAGACCATGTGGAAGACGCAGCTCGCCAGGTAGGAAAACCCGTCCTCCCGCGCCCATTCCGAAATGGTTTCGCCCGGGTTGCTAAACAGGGACATTGCTCACCCTCCTTACGTCTCACCGCCCGTTGGACGACCCGTTTCCACCGGACAACTCGCCAGGCTCGCCGACCGAGCGAACGCCTCCCAAGCGGCCGCCGTACTCACGTCTGCCCTGGCCGTCGCCGTCCGCCGCCCCGGAGTCCGACTCCCCTGCGTCAGCGTCCGCCCCGTCGATCTCCAGTCCGTCTTCCGCAGCCGTCCGCAGCCACTGATCCATGGGCACTATCGGCTGCGGCTGCAGCGTTCGGCCCCGGACCGCCGCCGGCCGTCGGCCGAGCAGCCGGACGATCAGCCACACCCCGCCGGCGACCACCAGGCCCGCCCCAAGGATCGCCACCCAAAAAATCTGCGAAAAACTTTCCCCTTGGGCCCCCGCCACCACGGCGGGGTGCCAAACCATGCGGCCGATCAGGACGGGCGCCTCCAGCGGCCGCTCGTTGGGCTTGGCCCCCGCTTGATAGTACCCTTGAAGCTTGAGGAAGTAGCCGTAAAACGTCGCCTGCTCTTCCACCGAGCTGCCGACGGGCATCCCCTTGGGCAGATCCGCCGTCAAGCCGAAGTAGAGCCAGGCCTGCGACTCCGTGGTGAAACCGGTCACCTCGTAAATGTTCTCGATCCCCAGCCGATTCTTCGTCGCCGGATAGCGGAGCACCCGCCGCACGTTCAGCTCCAGCGCTACCAGCCGGCCGCGGAAATCGTCGGGCGACTGCATGAAGTCGTTCAACACGACGTCCTTCACCGCCCGCTTGCTCAGCCCGGCCAGACTCTGGTTCCGCACCCAACTGAACAGCCGCCAGTAGGCCGGCATCTCCTCGCCGTGCAGCTCCAAGGTCCGATCGGTCAGCGCCTGGAACTCCTCGGCCGCCGCGCCCCGCTCGTCCTCGTCCAAGTCGGTCGGCCCGCTGGGCGGCGGCGGCAGGTCCAAAGGCTTGCCGTGCGCCCGCTCGACGGTAGCAGGCACACGCCGTGTGCCGTCCGCATCTTTCGCCAGACGCTGCGTGCCGTCCGCATCCTTCGGCACAGGGCGTGCGCCTGCTGCATTACGGGCAGCACCGCCTTGCTCCGCGGGCCGGCCGTGGATCAAGTTGGCCGGGTCGGCCGGGCCGCCGGCGGCCTGCTTGCCGCACAGCCAGAGGAAAGTGTGGGCGTCCTGGGCTTCCGAGATCAACATGCCCAGCACGGCCAGCATGACCAGGCTGGTGAGCAGCCGCGTTAATTCGGCCCCGCGCAACATGCTTCTTGCCTCTTCCTGATGGGCTTCCTGCGCCTGTACTCCTCACGCTCCGCGTGAGGAACGCGCGTCACGCGGAGCGTGACGAGTACGGCTACATCGGTAGTTCCACAAAACTCAGCTTCCTCAGCGTCTCGCCGTTGGGCAGCTTCTGCTGGGTGCAAATGTCGATGACTTTCATCAGCCCCTCGTAACGCACCGTCGAGCCGACCTGAATGATGATCTGGTCGAAGCCGGCGCCGGAATCGATCAGGGCGGCCTTGAGCTTGTCGCTCAGACGGGCCAAATGGTCTTCATCGGCAACCGCACAATTCTCTACCGCGACCTGCCAGACCCAACCTGGCCGGCGATCACTCGCGGGCCGGCCCAGGACGGTGACCACCAGGGTCTTGGGAGCTGCGATCATCCGCTTGTCGCTCGGGTCCCCGCCGTGCTTGACGCCGCTTCCCACCACCGGCTCTGGAGGCGGCAGCCTCAAACCGATCTGGCCCTCGAATGGAGGTGGCCGGAAGGTGAGGATGAAGAAAGTCAAGAGCTGGAAGGCCATGTCGAGCATGGCCGTCACGTTCAGCTCGACCTCCTCCCCCTTCTTGTTTTTCTTGCTGTTCCTCATATTCCGCCCTCGCCGTCTGCATCCGGACGGCTGCCCGGGTGGCACGCCCTGTAAGGGCATGGTTTCGCGGCGCCATCACCACGACCACGCCCTTCCAGGGCGTGCCACCCTTCGTTCATGTCCCTTCCGGCAGAAGGGACCTACCTACCCGCCCGGCAGCTCCACAAAGCTCAGCTTGCTCAGCTTCTGGCCGTTGGACAGCTTCTGCTGAGTGCAGATATCGATGACTTTCATCAGCCCCTGGTAATGGACCGCGGAGCCGACCTGGATGATGATCTGGTCGAAGCCGGCGCCGGAATCGGTGAGTGCCGCCTTGAGCTTCTCGCCCAGGCCGGTGAGGTGGTCTTCGTCGGCGACCACGGCGTCGCCCACGCTGATCTGAGAGACCCAACCCGGCCGGCGATCGTCTTTGGGCAGGTGCAGGACGGTAATCACCAGGGTATTCAGGCCCTGGACCATGCGCTTGTCGCTTTCATCCGCGCCGGCCTTGACGGCGTCCTTCGCCACGACCGTCAGTTGCGGGGGCGGCATCCTCAAATTGACCTGGCCCTCCACCGGGGGCGGTTTGAAGGTGAGGATGAAGAAAGTCAAGAGCTGGAAGGCCATGTCGAGCATGGCCGTCACGTTCAGCTCGACATCCTCGCCCCCCTTACGTTGCCTCTTTTTCCGCATATTCCCACTCGCTACTAGGTCTTGGCGCGGTTCAGGGCCTTCATCGCGAACTTGCGATAGCCGTTCTTCTGGCAGGCGACGATGACGCGGTTGAGCTTGCTGAAGGGCGTGGCCTTGTCGGCCCGGATGACCACCGTGGTGGGCAGGTCCTCGCCGAACAGCATTTTGCGATTCTTGGCGCGGGCGGCGAGGAAGTCCGCCTGGGCCTCCCTGGCGATGTAAGCATCGATGTTCTTCTGCGCGCACGTAGTCCGCAGCTCTCCGTCCTTGTTGATGTTGAGGATCAGGAGATCCTCTTCCCCTTCCACCGGCCGCGCCGAGCCGACCACGGGAAGCCGGAGGTTCAAGTCCAAGGCGGCGGACTTGAAATTGATCACCAGCATGAAGAAGGTGATCAACTGGAAGACCATGTCCAAGAGCGGCGTCAGGTTCGGTTCGGCTTTCGCCGCATGCTGCATGCCACCAGCCATCAGGCGTTACTCCCTCACGTAGTCTTGGTGGCCGCTGCCTTTTGACTCTCGGCCGCCGCCTTTTTGCCGCCGCCCCGCATGGCCTGGGAGAAGTGCCGCAGGATCTGGTCCGCCTGCAGCATCACCGAGGCGGTGATCGTCGTCACCCGGTTGCGGAAGATGGCGAAGAAGAAGATCGCCGGCACCGAGAGGGCGACGCCTTCGAAGGTCAAGATCAGGGCTTCGGAAATGCCCTTGGCCACCACGTCGGCCTTCAACTGCTGCCCGGAAAGGGCGATCGCCGAGAAGCTGCTGATCATCCCCTTGAGCGTGCCCAGCAGCCCGATCATCGGCCCCAGCGTGCCCAACACGGCCAACATGCTGATCTGCTTCTCCATGTGGGCCGTTTCCGCCTCGCCGGTCCGCTGCATGGCCTCGCGGGCGTCGGCCAGACCGTTGGGCAGCTCGGTGACCCCCACGGACACCACCCGGCTGAAGAACGAGTCGTCCTGCTGGACCATCTCGTAGATCCCCTTGAAGTCGCGGGCGGCCAGCAACTCCTCGCAACGAGCGATCACGGCCGGGGGCGCGGCAACCTCGGGCTTCATCTTCATGAACAGCTTCACGACGGTCGCCACGAAGTAGCCCGAAAGGCAAAGGATCACGAATCCGATGAACCCGGACACCTCGATGACCCACATGAAGCGGTTCTTCTCCACTGGCGGCTTCACGCTTTCCTCGGCCGCGGCCCCGTCGGCCGCCACGGCCACCGACGGGGTCATCACCGGCAGGGCCGCCATCCAACACGTCACCGCCAACACCAGACCAGCTCTTCTCAACATGTCAGTCCTCGTTCCAGAGCGTTCCGCTTGCGACGAATTCAGGGAAAGTTCCCAAATCGACCCTTGCGATCACCTTCGTCCCGCCCAACAAAAACAGCCAGCCCTGCGCCCACCATGATCCGAGCGACGGCATTTTCGCACGGTTTGGCGTCGAAGCGGACGTGCCGCCGACAGATCCTCAAGATCCGCCGGCAAATTGACTTGGGAGCAAGGGGACAGAGAGCCAGCGCAAGGCTCGGCCTTCAACTTTCGATATTACCACCCCCGCTCGCCGCCGTCAATTACCCGCTGTTGATGGTTCGCCGGCTTCGTCCCCAATTATTCCCCATCCCGGCGAAAATGCGGCGGCACGGGACGCGGGGACGCGGGGACGCGGGGACGCGGTGACGCGGGGATAGGGGGACGCGGGGACGCGGAGATAGGGGGACGCGGGAACCCGGAGATGGGGGGCAGGGTGAGATTCCCCGCGTCGCCGCGTCCCCGTGTCCCCGCGTCACGGCATCCCTGCAGGGCCTATCACTTCATAACCCTGTCCCGGGTCGCCCTCAATCTCCGGGAGCGGTCGCAAGACGCCCTCGTCCACCAGCCGCCGAAAGACCTCCGGCCGGAAATAGGTCGAGAATCCGTAACCGCTGTGGCGATAACGGGCAATCTCGCCCCAATCGACGTAGACGTGCGTGATCCCACGGGCCTGCAATCCCGACCGTACCTCTGCGGCCGTGCGGCCCTTGGCGAGCAATTCCAAGGGCGAGTCATCGAAACAGGTGCTATAGAGCACCGGCATCTCCAGGTCGAAAGGCTCGGCGTCGCCCACGAGCAGGACCCGGCCGTGAGAGACTTCCCGGTTGAAATAACGGTGCCAAGGGGTGACCCGCAACGGGTCGTCTCGCAGACGGCCAAGGCCGACGAAGTAGCGGTTGTAACAGCCGGGGCCGCTGGAGCTGGCGACGAGAAAATTCCCCAACAGGACCACGGTCAGCAGACCTGCCAAACCCCATCGCCAACTCTTATGGGGACTCCAGCAGACACCCAGCCCAGCCGCCAGACAAAGCAGCGGCAAAGCCGGGATCCAGAAGCGGTCGATGCGATGGGTCGACAGCCACCAGGCGGCGATCACGTAGCCGAAGAGCACCCACAGTCGGACGACCATCGCCCGGTGGCGCCGCACGGCCAGGGCCAACGCGGCCAGCGGCAGGACCAGCGGACTGAGCCACTCGCTGGCCAGCCCCACCTGGACCAGGCTCGCCGCCAACGCGGATGGCGAGAAGTCGTGGGGGCGGTGGACGCGGTTCCAGCGATCGTTCTTCTCGGCGGTCCAGCTCTTGCCTCCGAAGACTTCGTAGAGCAGCGGATAAGTCGGATTGCCCGCCAACACGGCGTTCTTGGCCAGCCAGGGCCCGCAGGCCAGCGCAGCCGCCGCGACAAAGATCGCCAGCCGCCCGCCGGCGGTCCGCAGGGGGTGCGACCCGGCGGCGGCAAGACCGGCGTGGCCGCCGGGGCTAACCGAGTCGCACCCGTTAGCCCCGGCGGCCACGCCGGCCAGCGGCCGGATGCCGGCCAGGAGCGACCAGGCGGCCAGGGGAAGGACGACAAATAGCAGGCCCGGGTATTTGGTCGCGGCGGCGCTGCCTGCCAAGTATCCGGCCAGCATTAGCCGTGATGGCGTGCACCCAACCGCGAGGTAGGGTGGGTCAAGGCCGCCGTGGCGGCCGCCGGCCCACCATGAGCGAGCAGGATTGGTGGGCCGGCGCTCGCTTAGGACCGGCGAATCATTATCTGTCGGATGGTCGCCTTTCGCTCCGCGAAAGCCGCGTTCTTTCGCGGAGCGAAAGGCGACACTACTCATGTCACTGCCCGCTGCCTGCTCCCCGAGGAGCATGGCGTAGAAGGCCAGCAGCAGGTAGCAGCCGGCGGCCCCGTCGACCAGCCCGGCGGTCGAGATCCGCACGATCCAGGGGGTCGAAAGGTAGAGCAGGGCGGCCGCCGCGCCGGCGGGAGCCGAGAAGAAGCGGCGGCCGGCGGCCAGCAGCCCCAGGGCGGTCAACGGGGCCATCAGGGCCGTGACGGTCTTTCCCGCCAAGGCCCCCAGCCACCAGTCGCCGGAGAGCACCATCGCCAGAAGGCTCAACATTTCCGTGCCCATCGGCATGTTGCCGTAAACATTGTGCGGCAAGTGCCTGATGCGTCCTTGCTGGTAGAACTCCTTAGGGACCTGAAGATGGTATTCGCGGACATCGAACTCGACCGGCGGCAGCATGGCGCCCAGGACGATCACCGCCAGAAAGGGCGCAGCCAACCAGAGCCACGGCAAGCCGTAGGGTGGGACAAGGCCGCCGTGGCGGCCGCCGGCCCACCAGGAACCGGCGGAATTGGTGGGCCGGCGCTCGCTTACGCGAGCTTGTCCCACCCTACTCGTAGGACAATCCACCTGCGGCGCCTTGCGGCAGCGGATCCAGAGTCCGAGGGCCGCCGTCACGGTGAGCAGCCCGGGGACCGCCATCACCGCGAAGTGCAACAGCCCGGCCAGGCCGGCCAGGAGCACGTAGGTGGCCAGTACGTTCAGCCCGACCGCCAGGGAGAAGACAAAGGTCTCCAGCCGCGTCAGGCCGCGATCCGCGCGGGCCGCGCGGAGCAGCAACCAGCCGGCGCTGAGCCCCATCGCTACCACGGCCCCCGCAACCGCCAGGACGGGCAACCGGTCGGCCAGGGCGAAATCCGCCGGCTTTCCGAACCATTCTTCCAGCAACAGCCCGGGCGACCGCAGATAAGCGAAATACATGAATCGAAGGAACGGGCCGCCGGTCAACTCCTCCACCGTCGGCAGGCGGGTGCAGTAGAACAGGACCAGATAAGCGGCCAGTCCCGCAAAGACCGATCCCAGAACGAATTTTGGATTTTGGATTTTGGATTTTGGATTCTGTTTCAATCGCCAATCCCCGATTCCCACGGCCGGAATCCAAAATCTAAGCCCGGATTATTCACGCGCGCATCGTAACCCGAAGCGTAAGCGAGGACGGCTAAGGCACTTGCCCTCGCTTACGCTTCGGGTTTCGATTACGCGCTCTGCGTCGTTTACATCACGGGGCGGCGGCGAGAATCGCGGAAATCAGCGCGTCGGCGCGGACGTCCTTGCGAAAATAAGCGACCGCGCCGGCCTCGATCATCGCCTTAGCCATATCGGCATCGTCGTGCATGGATAGCCCGATGATGCGGATCTGGGGCCGCGCCTGCTTGATCCGTCGTGCGGCCTCGACACCATCCATCCGCGGCATGGTCACGTCCATCACGACCACGTCGATCTGGCTTCGCTGGCAGAGATCGATGGCCTCCCGCCCGTCGCTGGCCCCGATCACGCTCTCGATCTCCTTCTGCTCGCGGAGCAGGTCGGTCAGCCCTTTGCGGACAATGGGGTGATCGTCGGCCACCAGCACGCGGAGCTTCGAGGCCCGCGGCGCCGGCAGGCCGGGACCAGCGGGCGCATCGGCCCGGGGCTCGGCCGCCGTCGCAAAGGCGGCGTCCGCCGGGGCCTGGGCCGTGTGCCGGCCGTCCGGCGGCAGAAGGATGGTGGCGCGGGTTCCCGCGTTCGGCATGCCTTCGATTTTCATCTCCCCACCCACCAGGCGGACCCGCTCGCGGATCTGGAAGAGGCCGAAGCCGCTGCCGCCCTCTCCAATACCACCCCCTCCTGACGCGTCGAACCCCACGCCGTCGTCGACCACTTCCAAGCGCACCGCCCCGTCCGCGGTCCTCTCCAGCCGCAACCGGGCGCGCTCGACCTGGGCGTGCTTGACCACGTTGAACAACAGCTCGCGGGCGGCGTGAAAGAGAAAGACGCGGGTGTCCTCCTCCGCCGGCTCGTCGGCGGCCCGGGCCTCGACCTCGACGGTCAAACGGTGCTTGTCGGCCATTTCCCTGGCCAGCCAGCGCAAGGCGGCCTCCAGGCCCGCGTCGTAGAGCACCGGCGGACTGAGCTGCACGGTCAACGACCGCGACTCGCGGATGGACTGGTCCAGCACCCCGTCAACCTCGCCCAGCAGGCGGCCGGCCTCCGCGTCCTCGATGCGGCGACGCGCCCGGGCCAGGCTCATCCGCGCGGCCACGAGCAATTGTTGCAGGTGGTCGTGGAGCAGTTGGGCCAGGCGGCGGCGCTCGCGCTCTTCGGTCTCGGTCAACTCCCTGGTCAAGAGCCGCAACAGGTCCGCCTGCTGCTGCACCTGGGCGGTCCGCTGGGCCACGCGCAGCTCCAGGGTTTCGTTGAGGGCTTTCAGGGCGTCCTCGGATCGTTTCCGCTCGGTGACGTTGCGGAGGATCACCGTGAACAGCTTCTGACCGCCGGCCTCCGTCTGCGAGATCGAAGCCTCGATGGGAAACTCCTCGCCGTTGGCCCGCAGCCCCCTTATCATGCACAGCGCCCCCATGCGGCGATTGGTGGCGCCGGTGGCGCCGAAGCGCTCCACCTGGGTGCGGTGTGCCTGGCGGAAGCGAGCGGGGATGAATCGCTCGAGCGAGCCGCCCAGCGCATCGGCCGCCTTGCAGCCGAACATCGTCTCGGCGGCGGGATTGAAGAGCACCACTTGCTGCCGAACGTCGATGGCGATGATCGCGTCCATGGCCGAAGCGACCAGGCCCGCCAGCCGCGCCTCATGGTCGCGCAGCGCCCGCTCCATCTCTTTCCGCTCGACGGCGTGACGGATCGCTTGCAGCAGCCTGCGGGCGCCGACCTCGCCTTTGACCAGGTAGTCCTGCGCCGAGGCGGACGGCCTCGACGCCCAAAGCCTCGTCTTCCGTGCCCGTCAGCACCACGATCGGCCGATTGGCGGCGGCGCCGTTGACCTGCTGGAGGGTCGCCAGGCCCATGCTGTCCGGCAGCAACAGGTCCAAGAGGATCACGTCGATCGGCGCCGCCTGCCGCAGGCGCTGGAGGGCCTGCTGGAGCCGCTCGACGTGCCGGATCTCCAGCGACGCATCGACCGTCGCCAGCATCTCCTGCAGCAGGTCGGCGTCGCGCGGATTGTCTTCCACCAAAAGGATGCGCAGCGGAGATTCATTCATCGCCAGGTCCTTTGATTTCCCGTACTCGTCACGCTCCGCGTGACGTTATCCCTCTCGCGGAGCGAGAGGAGTACCGTTCTTTGGCAACTTCACGACAAACAGCCAGAAATTCTCGATCGCCCGCACCACGTCGAGAAACCGCTCGAGGTTCACGGGCTTGGTAATGTAGCAGTTGGCGTGCAACTGGTAGGCGCGGCAGATGTCTTCCTCGGCCTCGGAGGTGGTGAGGACCACCACGGGGATCGCCGCCAGTTGCGGGTCGGTCTTGATCTCGGCCAACACCTCCCGCCCGTCCTTCTTCGGCAGATTCAGGTCCAGAAGGATCAAGTCCGGCCGCGGGGCGGCGGCGTAGGCCCCCCTCTGGAAGAGAAAGTCGACGGCCTTCGCGCCGTCGTCGACCACGTGCAGGTGGTTGCAGACCTTGGCCTCTTCGAGGGCCTCCCGCGTCAGGTCCACGTCGCCCGGATTATCTTCCACCAGCAGAATTTCGATCGGCCACGCCTTGGAAAGCGGATTCATACGGACCTCTTTACTTGCAAGTTGTAAGCTGCGGACGGCGGATGGGGGATGAGAGATAAGGGATAAGGGATCTAGGCGAAAACGTGCGTCTCTGCATCCCCCACTCCTTTCCGTTCATGGGGACTGTCCCGATTTTCGCGGCGAAAGGGGCGCTGCGGCGACAAGCCAGCCTCATCGCCGCGAAAATGGGACTGTCCCCTTCGGCAGTGCCAAGGGGACAGGTCCATGTTTTCGGCCTTACGTCCCGCGGCCAAATGCGCTTTTGGCCGAAAAATGGACCAGTCCCCGCCCGACCCGTGAACGGTTACCTTTGCATCCTTCATCCTTCATCCTCCATGCTTCATCTCTCATCCCTTATCTCTTATCCCGCCGATTCTAACGGATTCACGAACGCCGCTTAACTCGGCAGCGTGAAAAAAAAGGTCGACCCTTTCCCCGGCTCGCCGCGGGCCCAAATCCGGCCGCCGTGCCGCTCGACGATCCGCCGGCAAATCGCCAGGCCGATGCCGGTCCCCGGGTAGTTCCCGCGGCTGTGCAGCCGCTGGAAAATGACGAACATCTTCTCCTCGTACTGCTGCTCGAAGCCCAGGCCGTTGTCCGCGACGCTGTACAGCCACTGCCCCTGGTCCTCGCGGACCGCCACGTGGATCCGCGGCGGCCGGTCGGGGTCGCGGAACTTCAGCGCGTTGCCCACGAGGTTCTGGAACAGTTGGGTCAATTGCGTCTTGTCGGCGCGGACCACCGGCAGCCGATCGTGCGTCACCGCGGCGCCGCTCTCGCCGATGGCCGAGTGGAGATTCTTCAGGGCGACGTCCAAAGCCTCCTGGGAACTCGTCGGGCTCAACGGCTTGGCGCGGGTGCTCACGCGGGAGTAAGCCAGCAGGTCGCGGATCAAGGTCGACATCCGCGCGGCCCCGTCCACCGCGTAAGCGATGTACTTGTCGGCCTTGGCATCGATCTGTCCCCGGTAGCGCTCGCTCAAAAGCTGCAGGTAGCCCGCCACCATCCGCAGCGGCTCCTGGAGATCGTGCGAGGCCACGTAGGCGAACTGCTCCAGGTCCCCGTTGGAGCGGGCCAGCTCCGCGGCCGTCCGCTTGAGGGCCTCTTCGGCCTGCTTGTCATGGGTGATGTCCTCAAGGACCGAGATCCACCACTCGGCCGGCCTATCGCCGCCGGAGGGTTTCGAGCTTGTCACGCGGACCCAGATCTCGCGGCCGTCCTTCCGCAGGCACCGCTTCTCAAGGGTATAGCTGGGGATCTCCCGCGCCAGCAGCCGCGCGATCTGGACCCGCTCGCGCGCAAGTCTTCGGGATGGGTAAAGTCCTTCAGCGAGCGCGATAGCAACTCCTCGCGGGGATACCCGAGGATCTCGCAGGTCTTGTCGTTGACTTCCAGCAGGCGTTCCTGGAGGTCCACGCGTCGGATCCCTACGGCCGCCTGTTGGAAGAGCAGGCGGAAACGCTCCTCGCTTTCCCGCAGCGCCTCGGCTGCCCGCCCGGCGGCCTCCAGCGCCAACCGCCGTTGCTCAGCCGTCCGGCCCAACTCCGCCGCCGCCGCCTCGGCCCGCCGCGCCCTGCGCCGACCGCCGCCCGGACTCGTCCGAGGAGCACGCTGAGCGCCGCGCCGACGCTGCCGAACACACCCAGGCCAACGGCATCCGCGGTCTCGGCGATGGCAAACGATCCAATCGGCTTTATGAACAACAGATCGGCCGACGCCATGCCCAGGGCCGTGGCCAGAAGGCCGGGCCCGGTGCCCCAGAGAGCGGCGGAGACGACGACGGCCGGGTAGAAGGTGATGAACATGGGCAGTTGACCGAAGAGGCGGTCCAGCCCCCCGCGGAGCAGCGTCGCCAGCGCCGTAACGGCCGCCGCCTTGCCGTAGTTCACCCACCGCCGATCGACCCGCGCCGCGCTGCTCCCGTCAGATGAGATTATGCCAAGCGTGTCGCTGACCGTCCTCCTCATGTTGGGCATACTCTCAATCGTCCCAAGGCGTCCTGCCCACGAGTCCGAATCGGCACCGGTCTTCGCCGAACGCCAAATTGTCATCAACAAGGCTAGCTGGCAGACGGTCCAACACAATAAGGATTGTTCCTACCTTCTTAAGACGGGTTTAGTCCCATCCCCATCTTGAAAAGATGAGTAGGGTGGGACAAGCTCGCGCAAGCGAGCGCCGGCCCACCATTTCTGCCGGCTCCCGGTGGGCCGGCGACCGCTAAGGCGGCCTTGTCCCACCCTACCTTGCCGGAAATTCATTCCTTGGCCGGTCCTAAGCCCCAAGCCCTTCCTCAACGCTGGCAATCACATAGGGGCCCTTGGGAATCACGGCGATGGTCGCATCGGGACCGTGGCGGGCCAGCGCCTCCGCAACCGCCGCTTCGACCGTCGGCGAGCTTTCCACGAACAGTCCCGAGAGCACCTCGGGCGGCAGACCGTCGGTGACCACTCGGATCGTGGCTTTGCGGCAAGCCCGGGCCAGCTCTTCAAGCTGCCACTGGTCCATGACGAAATAGTCGTCGTCGAGAATCCGCTGCAGGAAGCCGTCTAACGTGGCGTGTTGGCGGAAGAGGCCTTCGAATTCCGGGCTGCCGATCCCCTGGCACATGCTGGCGGCCAGGATGATCGTCCCGCCCGGCTTGACGATGTCCATCGCCGCGACCATGCCTTTGACCGACTGGTAGAAGGTGCTGTCCAGGGGATAGCCGGCGGAGCTGGTGACCACGATGTCCACCGGCGCGGGGATCGTATCGCGGACCAGGTTGCGGACGAAGGCCACGCCTTCGGCGAAGGCTTGCTCCGGGTGGCCGGCGACAATCGCCAGGATCCGCCGCTGGGCGTCGAGCACCGTGTTGACGATAAAGTCGCAGCCGGCCCGGCGGGCGATCCAGGTGTTCTCTTCGTGGACCGGGTTGCCCTCCAGCACGCCGCTGCGGGCGTTGGGGTGCTCGAGGAACCGCGGCCCGTGCCAGACACGGATCGTCTCCAACGCGGCCAGGCCGGGGCAAACGAGCTTCCGGCCCCCGGAGTAACCGGCCATGAAGTGCGGCTCGATCAGGCCGGTGGTGATCTTCAATTCCGCCTGGCAGTAGCGGCGGTCGATCCAGATCGGCACGCCGCGAGGGCTGGCGCCGAGCGAGACGTGCTCGGCCAGCGCCCGGCCGTGATGGTTCTCGACGCGATAGCGGTCGAGGATCGGACGGCCGAGCATCTCCACCAACTCGTCCCCCTCGTTGGGTCGGTGCATACCCGTAGCCACGAGGATCAGAATCCGCTGGCGGGGGATACCCGCCGATTCGAGCGTCTCCAGAATCGGCGGGAGGATCGTCTGGTTGGGCACGGGGCGCGTGATGTCGCAGATCGCCACGCAGGCACTTTGGCGTCCCCGGGCCAGTTCGGCAAGTGGCGGCGCTGCGTTGGGCTGGCAGAGCCGCCGGCCAAGGGCTGCCACCGGGTCCGCCAGCGGCTCGGCCGGCTGGTAGCCCAGGCACTTGACGAGATTGCGGTCGGGCAGGTCCACCTCCAGTCCCGCCCGGCCATACTCCAACTGCAACCGCATCGTCGGCCTCGGCCTACTTTTTGTCGGCCTTCTTGTCGGGCTTTTTGTCGGGCTTTTTCTCGGCCTTCTTGTCGGCGGCGGCGGCCGGGGCAGCGGCCCCTTCGGCCCCCTCTTCCCCTTCCTCTTCCTTCTTCTTCTTCTTCTTCTTGACCGACATCTTGTAGACCCGGACCTTCGCCAGTCCGAAAGGGCTGTCGCCCTCCTGCCAGCGATCCTGCGTCTTCAGCCGCTCGACCCGCTCAGCCCGGCTCAACACGCTGCGAGCGCGGATCAGGCTGCGGTTGATCCTAAGGCTCTTGTCCATCGTCATGTCGACTAGTCTCCGGAAGTATCCTGCAAACCCGTTAGTATAGGGGCAATTGCTCCTCGGTTCAAGCGTTGTAGGGCGGACTTCAGTCCGCCCCCGAGCAAGTGCGGTGGGCCGACGGGCACTCACCTGCCCATTTGGCGGATTGAAGTCCGCCCCACGTTTCGCGCCGGAACGCGTAACAGTTGCCGATCCGCCCGTACATGAGGGTGGCGGGCAGAACCAATCAACACCCCCCGGCAGCTCCTAACGATCTGCCACTTTCCCAAACCTGGAGCAAATCATGAAAAAATCCCTTCCCCAAGCCATCTTGACGTTGCTGGTCGTCGGTCTGACGTTTACGGCCCTCTCGGACCGGGCTTCGGCCCGAGGCGGAGGCGGCGGCGGTTCCCGCGGCGGCAGTTATGGCGGCAGTTTCAGCAGCCGATCCTCCTACAGCTACTCCCGCCCGAGTTCGTTCAGCAACTTCCGCCAGAGTTCAAGGTTTTCCAACAACAACCGAGCCTTGCGTCAGCCTCAGGCCGGTTTCAGTTCCTCCTCGGCGTTTAGCCGCAATACGGCCGCGACGTCCGCTTTCAGTCGCCCGGCGAACCTGAACAAGGGGACGGGCCTGGGCTTTTCCAAGGGCAACAACAACGCCCTGAAACTGGCGGGCTCTAGCGGCAAGCCAGCCAACATGTTCTCCAAGCCCTTCAACGGGAATTCGGCAAACAAGTCCGGAAAACAGGCGTTCGCCAAGAAGGGCAAGAACGGCAAGAACGGCAAGAACCACCACCACCACAAGCACCACTACCCCTGGGAGCCTTACTGGGGCGGCTACGACGGCGGCTACGACGACGGCGATGGCTGCGACGATGGCTTCTGCGACTCCGACGACGACGGCAGCTCGATCGGCGACGATGCCACGTCCGGTGACGTGACCTCGGACCCGGCGGCGGTGGCCACGGCGGACTCCTCCGGGATGCCGGCCAGTCAATTGGTGATCGTCAACCCGGCCGAGACCCAGACCACGCTGGCCTATACCGTCAACGGCGTGCCCTACACTTTGAGCGCCGGGCAGGTGCAGCCGTTGAACGTGACGACGAGCGTGACGATCGAGTTCGACCGCGGCCTGCCCGGCGATCCGGCCCGCTATTCGCTCACCACCGGGACTTACCTCTTCCAGTCCACGGACAGGGGTTGGGACCTGGTAAGCGGTTCGCCATCGGCGACCCCGACGCCCGCCCCGCTGCTCAACACACCGCAAACCGACCTGGCGGCCGACGGACCGCAGATTGCCCCGGCGGGCAACGCACCGCAGATCGCCCCGGTGGGCAATGCACCGCAGAGCGGGCTGGCGGCCGGTGGACCGCAGTACTGAAACGCCGCTGGGAGACGGCAGCAGACCGACACAACCTGAAATCCTGCCGAAGCGAGAGCCGCAGATGCGGCTCTCGCCGTTTCTTGACCCCGGATTATTCACGGCCCGCGATTTAAACGGCGAGAGTGCGCAATCGAAACCCGAAGCGCAAGCGAGGGAGGCACAACGTTTTCCCTCGCTTGCGCTTCGGGCTAGTGTTCCCTGCGTATAGCGGTTTTGTTTGTCAAAACCTCCCAGAATCTTCGCCCGGCCGGCGGGACCTATTTCCCTAGTCGAGGAAGCCGACCAACTCCTGGCTGCGGCTGGGCTGCTGCAGCTTGCGAACCGCCTTGGCCTCGATCTGGCGAATCCGCTCGCGGGTGACCTTGAAGATGTGCCCGACCTCCTCCAGCGTATAACTGTAACCGTCTCCAAGTCCGTAGCGGAGCTTGATGATCTCCCGCTCGCGGTAGCTGAGCGTCTTGAGGACCTTGTGGATCCGCCGGCGGAGCATTTCCTGCGCGGCGCCGATGGCGGGACTTTCGGCGGCGCCGTCGGGCAGCAGGTCGCCGAAGTGGCTGTCCTCGCTATTGCCCACGGGCCGATCGAGACTGATCGGGTAGCGGCTCATCGCCAGCACCCGGCGAGTTTCGTCGATGCAGGTCTTGCTGGCCCGGGCCGTCTCCTCGATGGTCGGCTCGCGACCCAAGTCCTGCAACAGCTTGCGGGAGACGTTCCGCACGCGGCTCATGGTCTCGACCATGTGGACGGGGATGCGGATCGTGCGGCTCTGATCGGCCACGGCGCGGGTGATGGCCTGGCGGATCCACCAGGTGGCATAGGTGCAGAACTTGAAGCCCCGCCGGTACTCGAACTTGTCCACCGCCCGCATCAAGCCGGCGTTTCCCTCCTGGATCAGGTCCAGGAAGCTCAGACCGCGGTTGCGGTACTTCTTGGCGATCGAGACCACCAACCGCAGGTTGCCTTCCGAGAGGCCCCGCTTGGCCTCCTGGTATTGGGCATAGATGGCCTGCAAATGCTTCACCCGGTTCCGCACGCTGCGGGGGGTCTCCTGCATCGCCCGCAGGATGTTGCGGAACTCGACCAGCCAGGCTTCCCGATCCTTGGCCGGGCCGAATTGGCTGCGATGCTGGTCGATGCGGGCCTTCAACTCGTCGATGCGGCGGCTGAACTCGTCGAGCGTGCCGATCATCGGCTCCAGCCGCTGCGTCCTCAGGCCGAGTTCCTCGACCAGGCGGACCGCGCGGCGGCGGGAATTGCCCAGGCGGCGCCAGGCCGCCCGGCGCTGATTCAGGGGACGCGACTTGCCGGTGGCCACGGCATAGTCGCGGCGGTTCCGCTTCAACACCACGGTCAAGGTCGTGAGGTTGTGCTGCATCCGCCCGAGGATCTGCTCCTTTTCCAATTTATCCGTGACCGAGACCTGTACGGTGCGGTCGAAGGGCAGGTCGCCCTCGTGGACCCGCCGCAGCACGCGGACCGCCTGCTGCATGACGTAGTCGCATTCCAACACCTTGCGGCGGAACTTGGCGCGGGTGATTTCAATCTGCTTGGCCAGGGCGATTTCCTGTTGCCGGCTGAGCAAGGGAATCTCGCCCATCTGGGTAAGGTACATGCGGACCGGATCGTCCGACCAGGACTCGCCCTCCTCGACCGCCAGCAAATCGTCGCTTTCATCCTCCAGGTCGAGTTCCGTGTCGGCCTCGACTGCCGAATCCACCGCCTCGGCCAGCTCGTCGTCCAGATCGATGACGTTGACCGCCTTCTCGACGAGGTCGAGATCCTCCTCGTCCACCTCGCGGACGGCCGTGACTTCCACCAACTCATCCAACAGTGCGTCTGCGTCGTACAAGTGCAACACTCCTAAGATAATTGATGGCACAAACCTGGCTGCGCTGAGACTCGCAATTCTACCACCGGCTTCCCCAAGGCGGCGGCGGCGTAAGTCATTTGGTAGAGGATTCCAACTAGGAGAAAGAAAACGCCCGCTGTCCGGCTTGATTAACCGTCCCAGCTTGGCTATTCACGAGAGACTGTCAGCCGGTGGGATCTATCCGCGGATCAAAGCAAAGCGTAGGGCCTCGGCGCTGTTGACCTGCCGCAGGTGGACGGTTCGCTACCAGGGTCCCCACGGAAAGTGCAACGGACGTACACCGACTCGCAGTCGCCGAACTCGGACGTCCCTCGCAGCAAGTGGGAGACGGGAAGCCTTGGCTTTCTCAACCGTCGGCCTCATTAAGCGAGGCAAGCTACGCGAGGGACCGGCCAATCTAATTCTAATCGATCTCTAGCCGTGGTCTAGGGTCCATTCTAACTTTTCCTGGAAAATCCCTTTCGGGGAAATCCGAACGAACGCTAACCTGAAACTATGGGTAGTTTGCGCAATATGGGATGACATGCCGCGGCCGAAAGCAGACGGTCGGGGGCAACCGGCCAAGCAAAGAGCAGAGAATCACGAAACCCCGAAAAGACGAAAACCAGAAAGGGGAAAGGGACCTTTGATCCCGGATTATTCACGGCCGCATCGTAAGCGCGAAGCGTAAGCGAGGACGGCTAAGAGACTTACCCTCGCTTACGCTTCGGGCTTCGATTGCGCTCTGCGCCGGTGACATCGCGGGGCGTGAATAATACGGGCTGATGGGCTTCAACTCCAGCGCGCTTGTCGCAAAGCATGTCCTTGTCTAGGGATGTCTTTCTCCCCTCCTCCTGTTTCTTCCTTCGGGTTTTCGTTTTTTCTGGTTTTCGTGATTGGCTTTTCCTATCGGTCCTGGAAAGTAATAGAATAAGTGGACGCGGCTGTCTTCTCCTCCCACCCGCGGCACGGCGCGATCCATGGAACCCGCTGAACTCGACTCCTGGCACATGCGGCGGGCCTTGGAGCTGGCGGTCCTGGGGCAGGGGCTGGTCGAGCCCAACCCGATGGTCGGCTGCGTGATCGTGGCCGGGGCGGAGATCATCGGCGAAGGATGGCACCGGAGGTTCGGCGGGCCGCACGCCGAGATCGAGGCCCTGAAGATCGCCGGTTCTCGGGCGGCCGGGGCCACGATGTACGTCACTCTCGAACCCTGCTGCCATCAAGGCAAGACGCCGCCTTGCACTCGGGCAGTGATCGCCGCCGGTCTCGGGCGGGTGGTGGTGGCCCAGCCCGATCCATTTCCCTCGGTCGACGGCGGCGGACTGAAGGAGTTGCGGGCGGCGGGAATCGAGGTCACCCTGGGATTGCTGGAGGAGGAGGCCCAACGGCTCAACGCACCCTACCTCAAGCTGCTGCGGACCGGCCGGCCCTGGGTCTTGGCCAAGTGGGCCATGACGCTCGATGGCCGGACCGCCACCGGCAACGGTTCCAGCCGCTGGATCTCCAATGCCCGGTCGCGGGAAATCGTCCACGCGCTGCGCGGGCGGGTGGACGCGATCCTCGTGGGCCGCCAGACGGCCCGGCTCGATGATCCGCTGTTGACCGCCCGGCCTGCCGGCCCGCGGACGGCGCTGCGGGTGGTGGCCGACACGCATGGCTCGCTTGCGCTGGAGAGCCAGTTGGTCCGCACGGCCCGCGAGGTGCCCTTGATGGTGGCCGTCGGTCCGGAGGCGTCCGAGGAGCGTCGCCCGCAGCTTGCCGACGCCGGTTGCGAGGTCTTCCTTTGCCGGGCGGAGAGCCACGGCGGGCGGCTGCTGGAACTGCTCGACGAACTGGGCCGGCGGCGGATGACCAATGTCCTGGTCGAAGGCGGCGGGCGACTGACGGGCAGCCTGCTGGACCTGGGCCAGCTCGACGAGGTCCACGTCTTCATCGCTCCCAAGCTCGTGGGCGGCGCCGCCGCTGGGGTGCCCATCGCCGGCGAGGGAATCGACGAGATGTCGCGGGCCCTGGAGATCGACGCCCCGCAATGGCAGCCCTTGGGCAGCGACCTCTACGTTTCCGGCCGCGTGCGCAGATCCCCCTCTCCTTCCGCAACATTATGCATCAGCTAGCATTGACAGCCAAATCGTCTTGCCACATCGGGAGCAATCGACCCAGACTACCACGATTGGTCGCCGACCTGGCGCGAAACTTCACGCCTTGTTGACGTAAGTCCTTATTTGACGGTCGAATTCTGCTAGCAGTGCTAGCTGATGCATAATGTTGTTCCGGGAGAGGGTTGGGGTGAGGGGAAGTCACCCGCGATTCCCCGTCTTCCCCCTGGCTTTCAGGGGTTGCCAGAAATTGATCGTACTCCGGGTTGCGAAAGGCCGGCCCTTTGGAGTGCGGCGACTTGTCGCCGCTTTCCGCTCGCACAGGCGCCGCACGCCGGCTAGAAAGCGGCGACAAGTCGCCGCACTCCAAAGACGTCGCCCCGCTCCCTCGCCCGGCCGACCTTTACCTGCGGCCTCTCACTCCGCTGCTCTCCCGGAGGGCGAGGCCGAAGCAGCGGACGGCGCGTTGGAGGCGATCTTCACGCGGTGTGCGGCGGTCGACTCGGCATTGCGCCGGGTGAACTTCCTTTTCCTGTGTTTGTCAGCCCTGGACTTGCTATGTCCCGCCATGGTCGCCTCCGGTTGGTTGGTGAGTTAGGGCCGTCATGGAATAGTTGGACGATCACTCCTTGTGGTGCAGGCGTCCCGCCTGCATTTCTCGGCAGGCGGGACGCCTGCACCACAAGGAATTGCGCGACTCACAAAATGCCGTCGAACACCGTCACGCCGTCGACAAGCTTGCAGACGTGGACCGCATGGCGGCCCGCTTGGGCCGGGCGGCTGCGGGGGTAGGCGATCTCGACGGCCTGTCGCACGGCCTCCACGCTGCCGGCCGCCACCAGCGCGCCGCAAGCCCCCTTGTCGCCGCCGCCGAGCATCCGCTCGCCGTAGACCCCGGGCACGGTCCGCACGATGTCGCACATCGTCTCCAGCTCGGGGCCGGAGATCTTGTAATCGTCCCGCAGCCCTAGGCCATCCTCCCGGAACAACGCGCCCACCGTGCCCACGTCGCCGGTGGTCCAGGCCTCGAGCATCCGGTAGAACCGCCGTTGGGCGCCGTAGAGGTACTTCAAGCGGTCGCAGAGATCCGGGTAGAGGCCGTCAAAGCGGTCCATGATGCGGGCGTAGAGGTCCGGGTCGCGGACGTTGGCCAGGCAGGAGATGCCGAACTCGGCGGCGGCCAGCCCGACCAGTCTCTCGCACTCGCCGCGGCGGATCTTGTAGGTCGACTTTTCCAGGCCCGGCCGCACCGTGCCCGTGTCCAGGCTCACGATGCGGAAATCCTCCGCAGCGGCGCCCAGCGGGATGTGCGTGACCGAGCGCTTCTGCGGATGATAGTAGGCGCCCATGCCTTGCCGGGCGTAATAGATCATGATCTGGTCGAGCTTGCCGCAAGGCGAGCCGATATACTGGTTCTCGACCGCCTGAGCCAGGTCGACGACCCGCAGGCCGTCGTACTCCAAGATCCGGTTGACATCGAAGAAGGCGAGGATCAGGTTGATCGTCAGCGAGGCCGAGCGGGACATGCCCCCACCGGGGATATTGCCCCAGAGCACGGCGTCGAAGCCTTCGGCCAGCTTGTAGCCGGCTTTGTGCAGGGTGTAGTCCACGCCCCAGGGAAAGCGGGCCCAACTGTGGACCTCCCCGTCGGTCTGCGGCGGCGGCACCTGGCCCAGGGTGAAACTCACCAGGCCCTCGTCGGGGAAGTTGCGGCTGGCAAGCCGCACCTGCCGTGTGCCGTTGGGCCGGTAGGCCATCCAGATGAAGCGGTCGGTGCCCACGCCGAACAACTCGGTGCCATTGTAGTCGCCGTGTTCCACGCCCAGACAGAATCGCGACGACGTGCGGCGGATCCGCCCGCCGGCAATGGCCAGCCCCTGTTCCGCGGCGATTCGGACCAGGACGTTGCGTGCTTCGAGGTCGCCAAACTCGGGGGTCGTGGTACTGGTCATAAGATGGTTATCGGGCCGGCGTGGCCGCCGGGGCTAACGCGTACAGCCGTGTTAGCCCCGGCGTACAGCCGTGTTAGCCCCGGCGGCCACGCCGGCTGTGTGACAGGCCAATCCCCGGCGGGGCCGTTGGAGGCGGGTGTCTTGCGCGGCCTCCATTATATCATGGACCCGTGGAACCGCCTCCATTTGCTGGTATATTTGTAGCGGCTTGCCAGGTAGGGTAGACTTCAGTCCACCAGGGCGGGGTTGACCCCGACGCATGGCGGACTGACGTCCACTCCATAACGCATGGCGGACTGAAGTCCACCCTACAACGCATGGCGGACTGAAGTCCACCCTACAACGCATGGCGGACTGAAGTCCACCATGCAACGATTCACAATCTTTACTTGGAAGGAGGAATCGGCGATGTCTCGACGATCCTTAACTACCGCGTCGGTGGCGATGATCCTCGCCCTGGGCCTGCTGGCGTATCCTCTCGGCGGCCGATCCGCGGCGGCAGCGGACAACGATCACAAGGCCGGCGAACAAAAAGCCCAGGGGCAGAAGACCGGCGACAAGGCGGACCACGACAAGAAGCCCGCGCCCCGCCCCAAGGCGAGTGTCGTCGAGTTCACGCTCAAGGGCAGCTATCCCGAGGGCCCGCAGCCGGCCGGACTGTTCGCCGAGATCCAGCCCTCGCTGGGCAAGTTCGTCGACCGCATGGACGCGGCCGCCAAGGACAAGGCCGTCGACGCCGTGATCCTCCGCGTCGCCGAGGCCGAGTTGGAGCGGTCAACCGTGGACGAGCTGCGAGCGGCCGTGGGCCGGGTCCGCAAGGCGGGCAAGCCCGTCTACGCCGAGCTGATCGACGCCGACAGCCGCGCCTATCTCCTGGCCGGCGCCTGCGACTGCATCTATATGGCCCCCGGCGGTACGCTGATGATCCCCGGCGTCCGCGCGGAGATGAGCTTCTACAAGGGTCTCTTGGACAAGCTGGGGATCGAGTTTCAGATCTTGCAGATGGGCAAGTATAAGAGCGCCGGCGAGCCCCTCATCCGCACCGAGCCGAGCCCCGCCGCGCGGGAGGAAATGACCGGGATCGTCGACGACCTCTACCAGAACCTGGTCGCCACGATCGCCAAGGACCGCAAGCTCGATGAGGCCCAGGTCCGCAAGCTGATCGACGAGGGCATCTTCACGGCTCAAGCGGCCCAAAAGGCCCGCCTGGTCGACGTGGTCGGCTATGCCGACGAGATCCGCGACCTGTTCCGCAAGAAGCTCCAGGCCGAGAAGGTCGATTTCATCACCGACTACAAGAAGGAGAAGAACGATCTCGACTTCTCGGGCATCGGCGGACTTATGAAATTGATGGAGCTGGCCTTCGGCGGCAAGACGTCGGAGAAGACCGCCGGCGCGGAAGATCGCCGTGGTCTACGCGGTCGGGGTGATTGTCCAGGGCAAGAGCGCCAACAGCTTCATGGGCGACGATACCGTCGGCTCGACCTCGCTGGTCGAGGCCCTGCAGAAGGCCGACAAGGACTCCAAGGTGGCGGCCGTCGTGCTGCGGATCGACAGCCCCGGCGGCTCGGCCGTGGCCAGCGATCTGATCTGGCGGCAGGTCAACCGTATGCACAAGCCGGTGATTGCCAGCATGGCCAATGTGGCTGCCAGCGGCGGCTATTACATCGCCGCGGCCGCCCGGCGGATCATTGCCGAGCCGCAGACCATTACCGGCTCGATCGGCGTGATCGGCGGCAAACCGGTGATCAGCAAGCTGTTGGGCAAGGTGGGCGTGTCCACGGAGGTCATCAGCCGCGGCAAGAACAGCGGCATGCTCTCGCTGACCGCCCCCTTCACCCCGGAGGAGCGCAAGGCCTGGATGAACGTCATGGAGGAGACCTACGGGCAGTTCGTGGCCAAGGTCGCCGAGGGGAGGAAGATGCCGCGGGCGAAGGTCGAGGAGCTGGCCCAGGGCCGCGTCTATACGGGGAAGATGGCCTTGGACAAGGGGTTGATCGACGGCCTGGGGACGCTCGAAGACGCCGTCCGGGCGGCCAAGGAAGCGGCCGGCCTGAAGCCCGACGAGAAGGTGGACCTGGAGACCCTGCCCGAGCCCAAGACCTTTTTCGAGCAGCTTCTCGACCAGGACTCGGCCATGACCCGGGTCCGTGCGGCGCTGCCCGAGCTGGCCTCTACGCTGGCCTCCGCGGAGCTGATCCGCCGCGTGTTCCGCGAGCCTTCGCTGCTGCTGATGCCCTATCGGCTGGAGGTGAAGTAGGGAAATCAGGGAATCGGCTCGCCCGAACCTCGCCGTCCCTTGCGAGCTTGATCGACCTTCTTCTCGTCCTTGGCCGCGGGCGACTTGAAGTAGAGGCGGACGGTCGAGATCACGGAGATCTCCGGGTTCATCGGCAGCTCGCGGGGCTGTACGTCACCGTCGCTGTATAACCCGCGGTAGTACGTGTTGCGCGGACGATAGGCGTGGATGTATGGCACGTTGCGCCGCATGTCTCCGGACACCGCCTCTTCGTAGCTGTTGGTGAACGAGTGGTAAAGCGATTCGGGGTAGCGAACCGTCGTCTGCTCCTGCACGTTGATCACCGGCGGCCGATCGCTGAAAAGCGTGCCGAGCAGGGCGTCGGCCTTGCCGCGTGCCGCCTTTACCGCCTCCCCCCGGACCTTCACCTTCACGTCGTCCAGGTCCTTGCTCCAATAGTCGAAGGCGATGATGTCGGTGATCCCCTGTTCCAGTGCCTTGGCCAACGCCGCACTCGCCTCGGCTTCCCCGTGCGCGGCCAGATGGACGTTGGTCTGCATGCAGTAGCCGACCTTCTTTTCCACTTCCGCGTCCAAATTGCCGCGTTTCTCCGGGCTCCACTGATAGCGCGGCAGAACGGCGATGAAGTCCACGACGACCCGTTCCGGCCCGATTGCCATTTTGGACCATGCGGCCCGCAGGCGATCAATCGCCGCGTTGATGGTTTGCTGGCACGCCGGAGCGGTCTCGCCCTCACTGGTCACTGCCAGCACCATACGGACGTCGGTTGGCCGCACGCGGACTTCCGCGCGGCCCTCGATGGTGATGTAGCCCTTGGCGATCGGCGGTTCCAAGAGCGGCAAGTCGGCCACGTCGGCGGCGGCACTTTCGGCGCCCCGCGCAACCCGACCGACGCCATCGGGGCCGACCCTGACATCTGGCCGATCGCCGGCGGCAACGGGATGGACGTGAGCGCCAGCAGGACGGCAGCGGCACAAAGCGGACGAGGCATGGCGAATCTCCTTCAGTTCGTGGTGGTCGTATTGGTCGGACAATGCAATGCGCGAGAGTGGTCGCTCATGGGGCGTACGATCGTGTTGCGGGCACAAATTGGCAACCGCAAATCGACAGATTCGCGGTTTACCCTAGGGAGCCATCTCCCGACAAGTCCTAGGAGGCACTGGCAGAGCCAGTGGCACCCTGCGATGGTGTCAGGCACGGGGTACATGACCTGCGGAGCGGGGTCTCACTCAAGCACGTAATCCGCCTTTAGGCTGGCCTTCAGTTTGTTGACACCTTCCGTGGTGACCGCCCCACAACCGTCCAGGTATAACCGCTTGAGGCGAGTCAAATTGCGCAAAGCCTGGATCCCTTGATCCGTGATCTCAAGCCCGTGGATCTCGACGTACTCCAGCGATTCGATCGCCGACAACGGCAGCATCGCGTCGTCCGTCAACGGCATGTAGCCCATCGAGATCTCTTTGAGGTTCTTCAAGCGGACGAGATGGGCGACCCCGCTCGGCGTGATGCGGCGTGCGTGGCTGAAGGTCAGTTCCTCCAGGTTGGGAAGCGTCGAAACATGTTTCAGACCGAGGTCGGTGATGCCGCGGCTGCCCCAAATAGAGAGCCCCCGCAGCGCGGTCAGCTTGGCAAGATCAGCAAGCTGGTCGTCGGCTCAGCGCGTCTGCCCACGCCAGGCTAATCCCGGTCAGTTGCTTCATCTCCGCCAAGGCGGCGATGCCCTGATCGGTCAATCGCCGCGACGAACGGAGCCTCAGGTCTGTCAGGGCCGGCAGGCCGTGAAGGTGTCTGAAGCCTATGCCGGACAGCCGCTCACCCGACAAGGTCAGGGATCTCAGCTTCTTCAGTCCCGCGAGACGCTGGAGTCCGCCGTCGGTGATGCCTTGACACGCGGCCATGTTGAGGATCTGCAAATCCGTGAACCGGCCCAACACGGCAAGATCGCCGTCATAGACCTCCTGGTTCTCGACCGTGATGGCAGGCGTCTTGGGTGGAAGCGATTTCAGGTCTCCCACGCCGTATGCGACGATAGGCTCTGTTTCCTTATCGCCTGTCTTCCTCCACTGCGGGGCTCCCTTCCTCGTCAGGAAGAAGGTGGTCTTCCGCCCTCCACGGGCCGACCCGCTGCTCCCGGATCCCGAAGATCCCCAACAAAACGGATCGCCGAGCGTGTCTTTGGGGATGAAATCCTTCACAAGCACCGTTGAGCCGCCGCACTTGGGCGGGTCAAGCCCGCTCGGGACAGTAAGATTCAAGCTCATGCTCGCCGACGCATCGCCTTTGCCCCTGATGAACTCCGGCCTGACAGAGAAGCCCCAGGAGTGCAACGGTTGCCACCGATCGGCGATCACGTCGTAGTGCACCTCGACGGCGTTCAGGAAGGGGCACTTCTCGGCCGCCTTCCTCGCTTCTTCGTGGAGTAGCGCCTTGTGGATTGCCGTATCCTTGCCGAAACGCGCCTCGCTCAGGGCCTGCGCGTAGGTCGTCTGCACCTTGGCGCACAAGCCGGGATACGCCTCACACACCATCTCTCGCGTCGGTACGCTTTTCGAAGTCTCCCACCACGTCTCGAACTTGACAAAGAGATCCATGCTTTGCCCGCCCGCCGTGGTGTAGGCATTCTCGGTGACAAGGTACTTGTACAGCCTCCCGTACTGCCACGGGTGTTCGTCGAGCGGCCTGAGGCCCTGGCCGTTCAATTCCTGGGAAACGGCCGACCATTGCCTGCCAAGAGCTGCCTTTTGGACAAGGTGGGTAGCTTTGCACAGAAGCCGTTGGTACGACGGTTCCTTCTCCTTGACGACACGGCGGAGGTCGTCGGCCAGTTTGCGGGCCGCTCCGGACGGCGGCTCATCCCGACTCAACCAGCCCCCGACCGGGCCACGGGTCTCCCCGCGCTTTTGCGATACGGCAGCCGAGCACTCAAGTCGCCTGCTGCTTTGCCGGTCGTCCTTTCCCTTGACGAGAACGAGCTGCACGCGGTAGCCTTGGCCTCCGCTGTCGGCCGCCGGGTCGCTGATCTCCCCGAAAGAAATGTCGACGGCCGCCAGAACGGGGAAGGCAGGCAGCGCATCGCGGACCGGCCATGCCGAGAGCGCTTCCTGAATGATCGTCCCTTTTCCGAACCATTGCTCCTTTCTGACTTGCTCTTGTTGCGCCAGCGGGGTGGCGGAGAGCCCCACCGCCGCTTGAAACACCGTGAAATCCGGAGGTATCGAGTAAGTCGGCTGAGACCTTCCGCCCGACACGCCGAAGCTGAGGTACAGATCCATTGCGCAGCCACCCTTGATCGCGCAGGCATTGGTTAGCACGACGCACCTGTAGTCGGTGTATGCCCCCCCGCCTGCCGCCAAGACCGGCTTCACTCCCGCCGACTTCAGGGCCTCCTCGATCTCGCCCCATTTCCTGTCCTTGTAGGCCTCGTTCGCTAGGGGCGACGCGCGTGCAAGAAGACGCTCGTAGGACTGAGCCTCGTCCTTCGCAATCTGTCTGATCTGCGTGAGGACGCCGCGCGTATCACCGGCCCCAGCCGAAGATGGGACCCCAGCCGCAAGAAAAACAACCAGTATCAAAACGGTTTGTTTCATCTTGTCTGCGACCTCATCATCAACTGCTTTACGCCCAGTGGCCCCTCGCAAAACCAGCCGCAGGGGGGTGGTGGGAGACTGGACCCACCCGCCCTTACGGCCCATTCATCGGCAGCCGGGCATCGCGGACCTTCTCGATCCGCCAGAGCAGGTCCTTGAGATGGGACTGGCTGTAAACGTCCAACTGGGCCTTGCCGGCCAGCGAGGTCTTGATCCGCGACTCCAGGCCCTCCAGCTCGAGGTTGGCCAGGGCCACGCAGTCGGCCGGTGCGGGGGACTGGCCCAGCGCCATCGCCGCCAGGCGCTCGAAGTAGCGGCGCTGGAGGTTGCGGCGGAGGCTGGAAATCGCCGGCTTGCGAACCGTGAACTTGCCGTCGCCCAGCTTGTCGACTTCCTGGTAGACGGTCGTCGACAGCTCGCGGATCAGGTCGGCGGCGGTGAAGGCGTCCTGGTCGGCGGGGACTTTGAGCTCCGAATCGACCAGCCGGGTGAGCGTCTGGGAGGACAAGAGCTGGGAGAGGATGCGGTCCTGCCAGCCGAGGATCACGTCGTGGACGGGGTAGTCGACCTGATCGTTGGACCGCGTGCCCCAGTGGACCCACTTGGGCGGCGCCAAGCGGTTCAAGAGTTCTGTGGGAAGCTGATAGGCATTGGGCCCAAAAACCTCTTCTTTGAGCAGCGCCAGGGCCTCGCGCTGGCGGGCGGCCTCGACGACGACCAGCGGCGGGCGGTTGCCCGGGTCGCCCTTGTGGTCGCGGTGGACGTAAACCCCGCCGATGAACCGCGCGGCCACGTGCATCCCCAAGCCGTGGTAGCCCATGAGCACGTTGAACGCCCGGCGGGCCCGGTCGTAAGTGTCGCCGTCGGCCGTGATGCGGTCGACCACCGTCGGCAGAAGCTCGTGGACCAGGCTGGCCCGCCAGCGGGCGAACTGCAAGGGGTCCTTGCCCAGGTCGAAGGTGTTGACCAGCGGGTCGGGATCCTCCGACCGCAGGTCCTCGTCCGTGGCGAAGGCCAACGCGGGCTCCGAGCCGCGGGAGGCGATCTTCTTCAGCACGGCAAGGTCGGCGTGCGTGTTGCGCGACAAGGGCTTGTAGCCGTACTCGATGGCCCAGTAGTCGTAGGGGCCGATGGTCGTGCTGAAGTAGTCGCCCTGCCGCTGGCCCTTGGGGACGAAGTTGATCGGCAGGTAGTCCATCACCGAGGCGGCCAGCCCGGTCGAGGCCGTTTTTGCCGGGTCGTTCAGCTCTTCCAGGGTGAGCATCGTGCTGGCCTGGAAGTTGTGGCGCAGCCCCAAGGTATGGCCCAGCTCGTGCATCGCCGTGAACTTCAGCGCCTGGTCGATCAGCTTGTGCATCTGCTCCTTGGAGGCGGGCCGGTTGACGTCGGACAGGGCGATCGCCCCCAGGGCCAACTGGTTGGCCATCCCGCGGCTCAGGGTGCAATGCCACGGGCAAGGACAGGCCCCGGAGGGAAGCTCGAACATCTGCTCCAGCTCGTCGGTCCGGGCCTGGCCCGGCGAGGCAGCGACGGAATGCCCGGTCTCGTACTGCCACCGCCAATACTGCAGGAAGTCGGCGTCGAAGATCATGTCGGCGTCGAGGATCTCGCCGGTGATCGGGTTCACGCGGCTGGGGCCCATGGCGAAGCCGGCGCTGGAGGTGATCCAGCGGAAGGTGTTGTAGTTGATGTCCTCGGGGTCCCAATCGGCTTCGTCCGGCTGCTGGCGGACCTCGATGGCGTTGGCCAGGCCGATTTTCTCGAAGGCCTTGTTCCACTCCAGGATGCCCTCGCGGATCGGCTTGCGGCACTCGAAGGGGATCGTCTTCTCCAGCCAGAAGATGATCGGCTTCTTGGGCGGGGAGAGGTCGGCCGCGGGATCGGCCTTGCGGAGGTCCCAGCGATTGACGTAGCGGACGAACCGCTCCTCGTCGCCGGAGCGGGAGTAGTCCTTCAGCACCGTGAGAAAGTAGCCCACGCGGTCGTCGGCCAGCCGCGGCTGGTAGCCCGTCTCCGGCAGCAGGCTCAGAGAATAGTGGACGTTGATCGTGGCCCCGCGGCTGTCGGGCACGGTGTCCATTTGCCGGCTGCCGTTGGAGGAATAGGTGGCGGCCACTTCGATCTCGACATTGTCCTTGAAGCCTTTGACCGCCGCCCAACTGGATTTCTCGCGGGAGAAGGTGAAGCCTTCCAGGATCGAGGAGATCTTCGGCAGGTCGCTCATGAAGACCGGCGCCAGGTCGACCACATAGGCCCCGCCGGGACTGGTGGCGGCGATCGGCAGACTGAAGAGCACGCTGTCGGTGTAGGCCAGTTTCACCGCCCGCTCTTCCGGGCTGCCCTTGGCGGCCGTGAAGCGGACGTTGCGGCGGACGACCTGGATCCGCTGGTCGGTCTTGCGGAACTGCCAGAGCCAGTCGTCGCCCTGCTCCCAGCTCATGCCGCCCAAGAGCCGGCCCTCGCCGATGCCCCGCGCGATGGCGATCAGTACGATGAAGTCGCGGTCCAGCAGGTTGGGCGTCAGCTCGGCGAAAAGCTTGTCCTCTTTGCGATGGAGCTTGACCAGCCCGCCGATCTCGACGGCGTTTTTCAGCAGGTCGCCGTAGGACAGCGCGGGGGTCTTCGCTTCCGCGTGGCTGGGCCCATCGCTGTGCGCAGCCGCGGCGGCGGCGGGTGGATCGCCCATCACCTCTTGCGAGGCGGCCGGCACCAGGCTCAAAACGACCCAGGTGGCCGTCACGCGCAGTAGAATACGCATCGAGAGACCTCAGCGGATGGAAATAATTGCAGGGTGCGCGGTACGCACCCTCGCGTTGGCTTTCGGGGACTCGTAGGGTGGGACCAGGCCGCCTTGGCGGCCGCCGGCCCACCAATCCTGTTCGGCGCTGGTGGGCCGGCGCTCGCTTACGCGAGCTTGTCCCACCCTACTCCTTCCTGACTCTTTGTGGCCTTTGTGGTTGATTCTTACCGTTTGAAAAATCCCATGACGGCCGACCACATCGCCTATCTGGAAGTATTGACAGCTTACGCGGAAGATTGCAAGGCCTTACGGGCTGAATTCTAGGGTCGGCGGGCGGCTTCAGCGGGGCCGAGATCTGGCGGATCCAGGCCCCTGCCGGCCCACTCTGCCTGCGGAAGTGGCCACGGAGACACCCGAGCGGGGAGGACCTGGAAACAATCCATGCCCTATTGCGGCACGTCTGGCGGAACGGGTTTCCGCACGTTCCAGTTCCGCGACGCACCCGAGATGGCCAGACCTACGTCGTCCATGAGGGCCACTTTTGGGACCTGACATCCTGGCTTCCCGGGCTGGCCGATTTTCACCAATCGCCCTCTGTTGTCAAGCTGCGTGCGGCGATGACCGCTTTGGCTCAATTTCATCGGGCTGCTGTGTCTTTTGGGGGAACTGGATCGCCCCGCGGACCATCACCTGGCATTCACGAGCGGACCGGGCAACTGCGGCAGTGGTTGGCGGGCGGTTTGGAGGGACTCGAAGCCGCGATCCGCCCAGGCGTTTGGCCGGAAGGCGAGTTCCGCTCCCGGCGAATCCTCGGGCTGGTGCCGAACTTGGCCGGGGGCGTCCTCGTACTGCTGGAGGCTTGTCAATCCTCTAAAGTTCCCCTACAGTTCTGCATCGGTGATATTTGGCGCGACCATCTCCTTTTCCAGGGGGACATGGTTGTCGGTCTGGTCGATTTTGGCTCCTCGCGGGTCGACAACGTGTCCGCCGACCTGGCGCGGCTGCTGGGAAGCTTGGCGGGAGACGATCGGCAATGGTGGCAGATTGGTCTGGCGACCTATCAGGCAGTCCACCCTTTGGAAGAAGCCGAACTGTTTCTGGTCAAAGCATTTGACCGCAGCACGGTGTTGATGTCCGGGCTGAACTGGATCGACTGGATCTACCGCCAGGGGAGGGTGTTCGTCTCCGGCGATGCGATCCCACGTCGTCTGGATGAGATTCTCCTCCGCCTGGAGAATATGCAAACAGCGGGAACACTAATTGACACTGATCGACGCTAATATGGTGAATTAGCGAAGATTAGCGATGATTAGTGTTCCGTGTTTTGGCTCTTCTTTCTGACGGATAAATCAAAGATTCCTTAACTTCGTGCGTTTGGGGCTCGCTGCGCTCGACCCACCCTACTTCGCTAGGTCTTGGTGGGCCGGCGGCCGCCATTGCGGCCTTGTCCCACCCTACCTGGCCATTTCGCGGCCTTGATTCCGCCGTAGCCGGGCGGTAAGCTCACAGGGGGTTCTGACGATCGGATGGGAGGCCAAGAATGCGGAAAATGGGTAGAGTCTACCCCCAGTGGATACTAGGGTTGCTTTTTCTGTCCGGGCTGATTGCCGGCGTACCTGCGCGGGCCCAGTTCGGCCCGGACGCTTTTGGCACTTCGCCAGCCCGCTTCGGGGGCAGATCGGCGGTCAGTTTCAGCGGGCAGTTTACCCGGCCGGACGGGACCAACCCGGCCCGCCTGTTCATCAAGGCGGCGATCAAGCCCGGCTGGGAGATCTACTCGATCACGCAAGCCCCGAAGGGGCCGACGCGGACCGTGATCAAGGTCAAGCCGTCCAACCAGTTCCACGTCGGCGACTTTCGAGCCGCCACGCCTCCGCAGAAGAGAGCCAGCCCTCTCTACAAGGGCCTGATCGTCGAGACCCACCAGCGGACGGCCGTCTGGTACGCGCCCGTCCAGTTCGCGCCGGGGGCTGATCTTGCCGCGCTGAAGATCGAGGGGACGGTGTTCGCGCAGACGTGCGAAGCGGGTGCCTGCGTGCCGCCGCGGGACTTCCCCTTCGTCGCCACTTTGGGACCGGGTTTCCCCGTCGAGGAAATTGGCGCGGCGCCGCCTCCGCCGGACGCCGTTGGTAGGGTGGGCTTTAGCCCGCCTGGGTCCGCCGTGGCCGCCGGGGCTAACTCCGCCCCGCCGGATGCTTCGGCCCCGCCGGATGTTTCCGCTCCGCCGGACCTCATGGCGCCGCCGTCTCCTTCCGCATCGTCGCAGCAACCGCCGGACGTGGGTCCTCCCGAGGAACCGCCCCCGCCCGTGCCCGGCGGACAGCAAGCCGCCGGCCAAGAACACCTCGCCTGGCGGCCTTTTACCCTGGCGAGCCTCAAGCGGGTGGCGCCGCAGTTTGATTGGGACGTGATGAAGGGCAATGTCGCCAGCGTTGTCGATCAGACGCCGCTTTTGCCCATGATTCTGCTGGCCTTCCTCGGCGGCCTGATCCTGAATGTGATGCCTTGCGTGCTGCCCGTGATCGGCCTGAAGATCCTCTCCTTTGTCGAGCAGGCCGGCCATGATCGCCGTCGCATCCTGGCCCTGAACGTCTGGTATTCGCTGGGGATCATCAGCGTGTTTCTGGTGCTGGCGGGCCTGGCGATCGGACTGAAACTGGGCTGGGGACAACAGTTTCAGCGGCCGGGGTTCAATATCGTCATGGCGGCCATCGTCTTCGCCATGGGATTGAGTTTGCTGGGCGTCTGGGAGATACCCATTCCCGGTTTCATCGGCCGGGGCAAGGCGGCCGAAGTGGCCCAGGAGGAGGGCTTCACGGGGGCCTTTGCCAAGGGCGTGTTGACCACGATCCTGGCAACTCCCTGCACGGGGCCGTTCATGGGCTGGGCATTGGCTTGGGCCCTGCGACAGCCGGCGCCTACCACGCTGCTGGTGTTTGCCACCGTGGGCTTCGGGATGGCCAGTCCTTACTTGCTGGTCGGGGCGCTGCCCAACCTGCTGCGGGTGCTGCCCAAGCCCGGGGCCTGGATGGAGACCTTCAAACAGATCATGGGCTTCGTCCTGCTGGCGACGGTGGTCTACCTCTTCACGTTCCTCGATCCGTCGTATGTTGTTCCGACCCTCGGGCTGTTGTTCGCGATCTGGGCTGGCTGCTGGTGGATCGGCAGGGAAGCCTTGGTCCTGGCCGATACGGGGACCAAGGTCCGCGCCTGGCTGGGCGCGTCGGCCTTCGTGGGCGCGGTCTGGATCTTGATGTTCCCGGGAATCGGCGGGATCACGGGGCACGCCTCGCTTCCCGGCATGCAGAAGGTCCTGGCCGATCGGTTCCGCGAGCGGGCGGAGTTGCAGCTTGCCGAGCAGGGTCTAGAAGTGGTTCCCGCCCGGAATCTTCCCACGGGACCTTCGACGGTGCTGATCGACTTTACGGCCGATTGGTGCCCCAACTGCAAGGTGGTAGAAGCCACGGTGCTGAGTTCCGGCCAGTTACGAGGGCTCGTGGAGCGAAACGGGGTGGTGACCATGACCGCCGACTGGACCCATCCCTCGAAGGACATCGAGAAGATGCTGGAAGGGTTGGGCTATAAGCAGATTCCGGTGGTGGCGATTCTGCCCGCCCGCGATCCCAACCACCCGATTTGCTTCCCTTCCGGCCAGGAGACCTGGATCACGGAAGCGGCCATCCTCGAGGGCCTCGCCAAGGCCGGCCCGTCGCAGTCCGCCCCGCCCTCGGCGCAGGCCGCTACCGGCAGCGTCAGCCAGCGGTAGGTGGACAGCGATCAGCTTTCAGCGATCAGCTTTCAGCTTTCAGCGATCAGCTTTCAGCGATCGCGTGGCGTTGTCGTTTTGCCGCTGACCGCCGATCGCCGACCACTAACTACTCGCCCGGATTATTCACGGTCCGAGTGTTTCGGCGCATAGCGCATGGCACTAGCCACTAGCCACTGACCACTATTCCTTGCTCCGCTTCGACGGCTTGGGCTTCGATCGCTTCGACCTCGCCGGGCCGCGGTGCTTGCGGTGATATTCCGCCGGAGTCATACCGGTCAGGCGTTGAAAGACCAGTCGAAAGCGGGCGGGGGAAGAGAAGCCGCAGGCAACGGCGATCGTGCGGAGCTTGAACGGCCCGGGCACGGCCAGCAACAACTTGGCCCGTTCAACCCGCAGGTGGCAGAGATACCCGTAGGGCGTGTAGTTCAACAGCCGCTGAAACTGCTCGTGCAGCCGCCGGCGGGAGACGGCGACCTGCTTCATCACGCGCTCGATGCCGAAGACCTCGTCCAGGTGGTCCTGCATGTAGTGGACCGCCGCGCTGACGTTCGGGTCGTCGACCGCCAGGGTGTCGGTGGAGCGGCGGGGGACGACGCCGTCGGGCGGAATCGACAGGTCGCGCTTGGGCACGGGCTGGCCGGCCATCAAGCGGTCCAGAAACGCGGCCGCTTCGTAGCCGATCTGCCGCCCGGCGGGCGAGACGCTGCTGAGGCTCGGCTGGCAGAACTCGCAGGCCGTCAGATCGTTGCCCACGCCCAGCACGGCCACGTCGTGCGGCACGTCCAGTCCCAGTCGCACGCACTCGTCGACCAGCACCCGGGCGCGGTAATCGTGCACCGCCAACACGCCCACCGGCAAGACGAGGCCCGTCAACCATTGGCCCAGCGCGGCCCGGCGCTGTTGCCAACTGGCCCGCGGATCGGCGGACGCCGAGGTCTCGAAAACCTCGCAAGACGCACCCGCTTTCCGCGCCCGCTCGACGAAGCCCCGCCGTCGCTCTTGCGAATACCAGGGGCCGCGAAGCCCACAGTAGGCCAGCCGCCGCAGACCGATGGCCAAAAGGTGTTCGGCCGCCATTCGACCGACCGCATAGGCGTCGACTCGCACCTGGGGCAGGCCGCAATCGTTCAGGTTCCCGCCCACCAAGACCACGGGAACTTTCAGCCGGCGAGCCGCGCGGCACTCGGCCGCGTCGCTAAGGATGGTGATCACGCCGTCGCCCGGCCAGCCCTTGAGGTTGTAGACGGTCAGCGCCAACTCTTCGGCCTGGGGCAGCGTGGGCGGACTGGTGGTGAAGTCCCAGCCGCCCTTCTGGCGAGCGTAGTCCGCCACGCCCTCGGCCACGGCCGCCGCCCAGGAAAGTGTCACGGGAAAGGCCAAGACCACTCGTTTCGCGTGTGCGATCCGCATCATGGATGATGATTCTCCGTTCCGGGGAGGCAGCAGCCATTCTACTTTCGCCGGTAAAAGAATGAAAGGATCGGCGGGTAAATAAGTGTCGCCTTTCGCTCCGCGAAAGCTGCGTTACCCCGGATTATTTCGCCGCAGCGCCCCTTGCGCCGCGAAAATCGGGACAGTCCCCGTGAACGGTTACAAAACCCGCAAGACACGGGGAAGAATGCACCCCTCCCGTTGACCCATTCACAAAACGGCCCTGGATTGCAAGAAACGGCGCTTGTGTTTTCCCTGCCGAAGAGCAGAATGGAACCCTGAAGAGGCGTCCAGGCGTGCGTTGCCGCGTGGCGGGCCGGAACCCGTCGTGCGGCTGCAAGACACGCCGGCCGCTGTGGCGCTTGCTACGAGGCTCGCTACGGAACAGAGAACACCCCAGCTCGATTCAGCGGACTGAAGTCGCTTTGCCTCCCCGTCTGCCTTGAATCGCCCGCCCTTAGGCTCGGCCATGCCCTCCAGCCCCCAGCAGATGCTCCAGGCCGCGCTGGCCTACCACAGGTTGGGCGATTTGTCGCAGGCCGATGCGATCTACGCGCAGATCGTCGCGCAAGATCCTTCCAACGCCGAGGCGGTTCATTTGCGGGGCGTGGTCGCTTACCAGAAGGGCGATTACCCTTCGGCCGTCAGCACGATCCAGCGCGCGCTGTCGCTGACGCCCAACAACCCGGCCTATCTCAACAATCTCGGCCTCGCTTACCAAGCGCTGGGACGATTGGCGGAGGCGGCCGCCAGCTACCAGGCGGCGATAAACCTGGCGCCGAGCTTTGCCCAAGCGATGAACAACCTGGGAAACGTGCGGGGGGAAGAAGGCCGTTGGACCGAAGCCGAGACCTGGAGCCGCCAGGCCATCCGGCTGAATCCGCGTATGGCCGAGGCGTATAACGGCCTGGGCGCCGCGCTCTGGCACCAGGGAAAAGCGTCCGAGGCGATCGCCAACTACCGGTCCGCGCTGGCCATCGACCCCAAGTTCCCCTACGCCATGGTCAACCTGGGCAACGCGCTGCGGGAGCAGGGCAACCTGGCCGAGGCCGAAACCTTGTGCCGCCAGGCGATCGCCTTGAACCCGGCCATCGCCGAGGCCCACAACGCGCTGGGCACGATCCTCTTGAGCCTCGGCGCCGTGGCGGAAGCGGTCGCCAGCTACCGCGAGGCCCTGCGGCTGGCCCCGAACCGGGCCGACCTCCATCATAACCTGGGCCACGCCTACCGCGACCTGGGACAGTTCGACGAGGCCAAGCGGGAGTACTCGGCCGCCCTGCAGCTCAATCCGGCCGACCTGAAGACCTACTACAGCCTCTCGCTGATCCAGCGTTTCACGCCGGAGGACCAGGCGACGGTCGAGGCGCTCGAGGCCGCCGCGGCCCGCAACGATCTTCCCACGCTGGATCGCCGGCAGCTCCACTTCACCCTGGGCAAGGCCTACGACGACCTGGGGCAGTACGACCGGGCGTTCTCCCATTACCACCAGGCCAACGAGATCGCCCGGCCCGACTTCGATCGGCAACACTTTCTCCGGCTGGTCCAACGGCTGGAGGCCTGGTTTCCCCAGTCCCGCTTCGACGCCGGCGGCGACAGCGGCAACCCTTCGCAACTGCCGATCTTCATTGTCGGCATGCCCCGCTCGGGCACGACGCTGGTCGAGCAGATCGTCGCCAGCCATCCGCAGGTCTACGGCTGCGGCGAGCTGGCGGACACGGATGTCATGGCCAACGAGCTGTGGGGCAACCGGCTCTCGGGGCCCGTCGTGCCTTCTCCGCCTCCGGGTTTGGAGCCGCAACGGCTGGCGCAACTGGCGGAAGCCTATCTCCAGCGCCGCCGGGCGGTCTGCGGCAATGCCCTGCGGGTCACGAGCAAGATGCCCACCAATTTCTTCCACCTCGGCCTGATCGCCCTGCTCTTCCCCAAGGCGCGGGTGATCCACTGCCGGCGCGATCCGCTGGACACCTGCCTCTCCTGCTACTTCAGCGACTTCAAGAAAGCTGCGCCCTACCACTATCGCCTCGAGGACGTTGGCTTTTACTATCGGCTCTACTTGCGGCTGATGGACCACTGGCGCGCGGTCCTGCCGCTGGCGATGTTGGAGGTCCAGTACGAGGACCTGGTGGGCCGCACCGAGGAGCTTTCGCGGCGGATGATCGACTTTTGCGGGCTGGCCTGGGACGACCGCTGCCTGCGGTATTACGAGAGCCGCCGGCCCGTGCAGACTTCGAGCGTCTGGCAGGTGCGGCAGCCGATCTACAGCACGTCGATCCACCGCTGGAAGCACTACGTCCAGCACCTCGAGCCACTGCTGCGGGCGTTGGGCCCGGAAGCCGGAGCTGACGCACAAGCAGGGCTCGCGGCACCCGGCGACCCGTCCGCGGCCGATGAGGGCGGGGACGCAGAGCGGACATGAGGCGGTCAGCTTTTCAGCGGCCGGTGGCGAGTGAAGCGGGATGAGAGATAAGGGATAAGGTTCGGCGCAGAAACAAGTGTCGCCTTTCGCTCCGCGAAAGAACGCGGCTTTCGCGGAGCGAAAGGCGACAATCCGACAGATATTGATTCGCCGGGCCTAAGAGATAAGAGGTGAAGGCGCGAACATGCGTCTCTTCATCCCTCGTCCCTCATCCCTCGTCCCTTATCCCTCATCCGCCGACTTATCCCACGGCACTGAGCCACCGCCCCAGGGCCAGGAGAGGAAAGTAGATCGGGTAGGCATGGTAGCGGAGATAGAAGACCAGCGGGAAACCCGTGCCGGTGAACTCGCTCTCCTGCCAGGAGCCGTCGCTCTGCTGGCTCTCTAACAAGTATCGTATCCCCCGGCAAACGGCCGGGTGGTCCGCCAGTCCGGCGGCCGTTAGGCCCATCAAGGCCCAGGCGGTCTGCGAGGCGGTTGGCGGCCCCTGTCCAGCCAGCGCCGGCGCGGCGTAGCTGTCGGCCGACTCGCCCCAGCCGCCGCAGGCCTGTTGCCATTTCAGCAGCCAGGCGGCGCCGGCTTGGATCGCGGGATCGCAACGCGGCAGGCCGACTTCCGCCAGACCGACGAGGCCCTGCCAGGTGCCGTAGATGTAGTTCACTCCCCAGCGGCCATACCAGGCGCCGTCGGACTGCTGCGTGCGGCGGAGAAAGGCCACGCCGCGGTCGATCGCCGGATGCCCGATGCGGTATCCCAAGCCTGCCAGGCACTCCAGCGTGCGGCCGGCCAGGTCGGGCGTGCTGGGGTCGATCATCGCATTGTGATCGGCGAAGGGGACGTAGCAGAGGAACTGACGGCTGTTGTTGCGGTCGAACGCGCCCCAGCCGCCGTCGCGGTTCTGCATGGCCAGGATCCAGCGCCGGCCACGGTCGATTGCCGCAGCCGGTGGACCGGCGAGCTGACCCTGGAGGGCCATCAAGACCATGATCGTGTCGTCGACGTCGGGATAGAAGTCGTTGCGGTACTCGAAGCACCAGCCGCCCGGCTCGGCGCGGACGGTTTGGGCCCAGTCGCCGGGGCGGCGGATCTCCCGGGCCACCAGCCAGCCCGCCGCCCGGCTCGCCTCGGGACCCGTCTTGTCCAGCCCGGCCGATTCCAACGCCCGCAGGGCGATCGCCGTATCCCAGACGGGCGACTTGCAAGGCTGCAGCCGGATCGAGCCGGTGGCGCGGTCTTCGAGGATCAGCGATTCGAGTTGCCGGTGAGCCTCGCGGACCTCGGCGCTCTGGTCCGCGTATCCCAGGCACCGCAGCGCAATGATGCTCCAGACGATCGGCGGGAAGATTGCGCCCAGTCCGTCGCCGGCCTCGAAGCGTTCTTGCATCCATTGCCGGGCGGCTTCCAGGGCACGGCGCCGCAAGGGGGTCAAGCTCCGCCGCTGGCACCAGCGCAGCCCGGCGTCCAGGCCGCGAAACAGCCGCGCCCAGCTTACCAGCCGGTCCGGTCCCCGGGCGCCCGGCCGACGCAGCGGCGGCCAGTCCTCCGGCGCGGCGCGGAACAACTCGCGGATGCCCCGCTCGGGCTCGATCCGCCGCACCGGCCGGCAGGCCGACATCACCGACAGCGGCACGATGATCGTCCGCGACCAGGCGCTGACCGCATAGAGATTGACCGGGAACCACCTGGGCGCCAGCACGATCTCCGGCGGCACGGCCGGGCAGAGATCGTAGGGAATCTGGCCCAGCAGGGCCAGGTAGTAGCGGGTGAAGCTGTTGACCGCATCGGCCCCGCCGCGATCGAGGATCGCCCGCCGCGCCCGCTGCATGGGCTCGGCCTGCGGGTCCTGTCCGGTGAGCTTCAGCGCGAAGTAGGCCTTTACGCTGCCGCTTATGTCCAGGCAGCCGCCGGGATACATGGCCCAGCCGCCGTCGGCAAGCTGCTTTTCCAGCAGGTACCGCGCCGCGCGGCGGGCCAGGTCGGAGCCTTCCCGGCCGAGGAAGGCCAAGAGCAGGATGTACTCGCTCTCCAGGATCGTGTCGCCTTCGAGCTCGGCGCACCAATGCCCGTCCGGATGTTGCCGCTCCAACAGCCAGCCGCTGGTGCGGGCGGCGGCCTCTCGGGCGGCCGCGGCCAACGTCCCTGTTTGTTCCTGCGCCATGCAAGTTTCATCCCGCGTCCCCCTCTCCCTCCGGGAGAGGGTTGGGGTGAGGGGATTCACCATCGACGGTAAGCACACTTCGCTGGTAAGAGTCGAAACCGGTAGGAAGCTAGTTTTCGGTAGCCGACCTTGCCAATACAAGCCGCGTCCCCGTTACGACGCCGGGGGTCGCGGCCGGCTCAGGCGGATCGCATCGACGTTTAGGATCAGTTGCCCCTCACGCCTTGGGCCGCACCTCGAACAAACCGCGTGAACGAAAAAAGCAAACGTCGAACTCCATGAAGAAGTTCACCTGCCCCAAGATGACCGAAACCGCATCGGTCCGCGCCCAGGCAAATGCCAGACGCAGTGGAGGATAACTCCCAACCACGGCCGACAGGACCACCACGCGAGCCTCAACGGAGGCCAAGTTGCCAGACAACTCGACCGAGCGTGTCTGCTGGTCCCAATCCAATCCCAACTGCACGCCCAGGGCGTACGGCAGCACGTTGACCGTCGCCCCGCTATCTACGAGCCCGGACGTCGCAACGCTGTTGCCTCCGATCAATGTCAGCGGCAACATCGGCGCAAGGCTGGCATTTCCCAGGGATGGATCTCGCGGAACATAGGGGAACGACTGCGCCAGGGGAGTCATTCATGGCCTTTCTCGACCGCCAAGGCGTCCAAAAGGGCGTCTGCCGCGCTGAATGCCCGGTCGGGCGACCAGACGGGATAGGACCGGCCCGGTTCGATCAGTTCGCTTTCCTCACGCTCAAGCTCTTGAGCCAAAATCTGAATGAGCCGAATCCTATCGAGCCGGGACAACCCCTGGACTTCCGCTAATATCTCGGCCAAGGACATGTTCACCCTCCAGCAACTTCAGACACACTTTCGATTCCGCTGTCCCATCCGGATCATCGTATTGTACCCCTCTCGCGAGTGCCTGGCAAGCGTAACAGACGCACATTCGACATGGCGTCATTCGCGTGCGAAGACGTTGGGCTAACCAAACGTGTCACGAACCATTTCGAAGCAGAGACGGGGTCGCTATGGCCTTATTGCTCCGTTGTGCCCTTGCCGGTATGATCCGGTGGAGTCGCTGCAAGTACTAGCCTTGCGGAATGGTTGCGTTGACTCGTCGCGGCTTGGTCAACGCGGTCGATATGCGTAGGGGGATTTCGCGATGGATACGGTGTACGTCGAGACGACGGTGATCGGCAACATCGCCGGACGGCTGCATCCCGATCCGGTCATTTCGGCGCGCCAGCAAGTCACGCGAAGCTGGTGGGCAATCGCGCCACGCCGCTGCCGACTCTTCACGTCCCAAGTAGCGCTGGATGAATGCGGCGAAGGCGACCCCGATGCCGCGGCTGAACGACTCGAGATCACCCGGCAGGTCGAACTGCTTGACACCACGGATGAAGCCAAGGCGTTGGCGCGGGCTCTCATGAACCGTCTTGCCGTGCCGGCGTCCCAACCGCGCGATGCGCTGCACATTTCCCTCGCGGCAGTTCATCGCGTAGAATTCATCGTGACGTGGAACTTCAAGCACATACTGAACCCGCGCCTGCAGACCAAGATCGCGGAAGTGTGTCGTGAGGAAGGTTACCGGCCTCCCGTCATTTGTACGCCGCAACAACTCCTGGAGAGTGAAGATGATTCCTGATCCAACGGAGGAAATTCGGGCGATCCGCAACCGATTGGCGGCCAAGTGCAACTATGACCTTGACCGCATTGTCGAAGAAACGCGACAGCACCAGCGAGATTCGGGCCGCACCTACTGCTCGTTGGGCCAGGGGCCCAGGGCAGAAGAGGCGACGAACCGACCGCAGCCGAGCCGGGATTCGGCTGCGTGACAGCGGTTGGCTCAACTGCCCGGCCCGGCGCCGGCAAGGGCCGATGTCGCCGCGGTTGTCGACGACCCTACAGTCTTGAACTGACGGACTCAAGGCTCTCCAGGACGCGGCGAAGCACCTGCTCGGCTTTCATCGAACCGCGCCGAAATTCTCGGCAATTTCCATCCGTTTGCGAAGTACCGCAAGCACCTCAGAATCGTCCGCGCCGGGAAGATCGTGCCGAATACCCGCCATGCGAAATTCGTGTACAAGATCGATCATCTCCAGCGTGCCTTGAAAGCGCTGTTCCGGCGTCATCCGCCGCGACCGCTCAACGTCTTCCCAAAAATCAACATCCATTTCGGCTTTTCCAATCGACGACCAAGTTACCTTGCCAGGCATTTATCGCCCGCTCTTGATATTATAACCCCAGCACGTCGTTCATCCCATATAAGGCTCAGCAAGAGGGCAGATGCTCCAAGTCGTCAAGGTCTCTGTGGCGGCCGGCGGCCTGCTTCAATTTGCGCAGCCAGCGAAGGGAGACGAATCGCAGGTTGTCAAGCTCGATGCTGTCGGAAAAAACGACGGCACGTCCGCCAATGATGACGCATGGCACGCCGGCGCGGGCCAGAAGCCGAAAGACATTCAGGGGATCGTCAGAACCTAGCATGAATGCTGCGCTGGCGCAGGTTGCGCGCCCAGTACTGCCCGTAGCCTTCGCGCGATGCGGCAAGCAGTTGCCTGGCCCGTCTCTGCAACGCGACAAAACGTTCCAACCGCTCGCGCGGCGTCAAACGGGCAGTCTCTCGCGACGGGCGACGACCTTCAGTCGTGAAGTGCATAGTAATTAAGATACCCGGCACGGCCATGAGCTGCAACCCTGATTCCTCCGTCACCGAAGACGCTCTAGCCCGCCGTCCCGTGGCCGTCGCGGAGATCGCGGGCGGCGGAAGCCAACGAGGCGTAGAGGTCGTCCAACTGGCCCAGATCCACGGCCGAAAAGGCGATGCGGATGTCGCGGTCGCCATCGGCGATCACGCCCACGCCGTAGCTGTCCAGCAGGTGCTTGCGGTAGTGCTCGGCGTCGATCCCTTTGAGCTTCAGGCACATGAAGTAGCCGGAGTTGAAGGGGTAAGGCTCCCAGAGGTCGGCATACTCGGGCGACGCAAGGATCGCATGGACGTGCTTGGCCCGGCCGGCGAGGATCTCCTTCTTCTGCTGCCGCTCGGCCAGAAGCGCGTCGGTGCCCAGCGATTTGGCCAACACCGACTGGGCGACGTGGGAGCAGTTGGAGATCGCGCTGCGGATCGCGCCGGCGGCCTTCTTTTCCAGGGCCGCATAGAGCGCGTCTTCGCTGAAGAAGGCCCGCGTGCCGAAGGTCAACATGCCAGTGCGGAAGCCCCAGACGAACTCCTCCTTGGTGGGGCCGTCGACCTTCACGGCCAGGATCCGCTCGTGGGCGCCGGCCAGCCGGGCGAAGAGCGACTCCCCAAAGACGTCGTCGTCGTAGAACAGCCCGAAGTAGGCGTCGTCGCAGACCACCACCAGGTTGCGGCCGTCGTGGGCGGCCTCCAAGAGCACCGAGACGACCTGCTCGGCGTCGCTGCGGGTGATGGAATAGCCCGTGGGATTGTTGGGGAAATTGAGCACCAGCACCGTCTTCCAGCTTCCCGCCCGGGTGCGCAGGGCCTGCCGCAGAGCCTCCACGTTGAATCGCCCGCTGGCGTCGTAGAAGGGGTAGATCGCAAGCTGCGCCTGGTACCGCACGCCGAACAACAACTCGTAGTTCTCCCAGAACTTGTCGGGCATGAGCACCATGTCGCCCTTGTCGACGAACAGGTCGGCCACCAGGCTCAGCGCGTGCGTCACCCCGCTGGTGACGATCGGCAGGGAGAAGCTCTTCCCGGCCAGGCTGGGGTTCTTGCGCAGCAGGTCCTCGCGCCATTTCTTCCGCAGATCGGGCCGGCCGGTGGCCGGAGCGTAGGTCAGCGCCTCGGCCGGGCTGAGGTCGTTGAAGTAGCGCATCACGCTGGCCAGGTGCATCGGCTTGCCGTTCTCGCGGGCGATGCCGATGGTGGCGTCGTGGTGCTTGGCCTTCTCTTTCGCCTCCGCCGCTTGCGCAAGGATCCCCTTGGGGAAGAAGAGCCGCTTGCCAAGGCCGGACAACATGCCGTAGACGTGCGGGTTCTCCCGCTCGATGACCTCGTTGAGCTCGGCGGCCAGCGGCCGCAAATCGGCGCCGGGCGGCATCAGGGCGATCGGCGCCCGCAGCCGCAGCCGCAGCGACTCGAGCTGGTCCCAGAGCGACCGGGGAAGGCGGTTGCCGAACTGCTGGAAGAAACTGGTCACGTTCTCGGTTTCCTGGAACCAGTCGGCGCGGTTGATGGCGAAGAGCTTGTCCAGGGCGTCGCGGGAGATATCCAGGCCGGTGAGGTCCAGGCTGTCCGGCGTGGGGAGGTAGCCGATGGGGGTCTTGACGGCGTCGGCCTCGCCGCGGCAGCGATCGAGGATCCACTCGATGATCCGCAGGTTCTCGCCGTAGCCGGGCCAGAGCATCTTGCCCTGCTCGTCGCTGCGGAACCAGTTGACGTGGAAGATCTTGGGCGGGCGGTTCATCCGCTTGCCCATGGTCAGCCAGTGCTCGAAGTAGTCGCCCATGTGGTAGCCGCAGAAGGGCAGCATGGCCATGGGGTCGCGGCGGACCTCGCCCTGCTTGCCGAACTGCGCGGCGGTCCGCTCCGAGGCCATGGTGGCCCCCACGAAGACGCCGTGCTCCCAGTCGAAGGCCTCATAGACCAGGGGGGCCAGGTGGGCGCGGCGCCCGCCGAAGACCACCGCCGAGATCGGCACGCCGTGGTGATGCTCCGTGCGGAAGGAGGCCGAGGGGCACTGCGATAGCGGCGTCGTGAAGCGGCTGTTGGGATGCGCGCCGAGGACCGGCTTGCCGTGCTGGTCCTTCATGCCCGGCTTCCAGGGACGGCCCTGCCAGTCGAGAGCTTCCTCCGGCGGCGGCCCTTCGCCCCCTTCCCACCAGACCGTCCCGTCCTTGGCCAGCACGACGTTGGTGTAAATCGTGTTGTGGCGGATGGTCTTCATCATGTTGGGGTTGGTCTTCAGGTTCGTGCCGGGCCCCACGCCGAAGAATCCGGTCTCCGGGTTGATGGCCCAGAGCCGCCCGTCGGTGTCGATCCGCATCCAGGCGATGTCGTCCCCCACGGTCCAGATGCGGTAGCCCTTGACCAACAAGCCCTCGGGCGGGACCATCATCGCCAGGTTGGTCTTGCCGCAGGCGCTGGGGAAGGCGGCCGCGATGTACTCGACCCGGCCATCGGGGCTCTCGACCCCCATGATCAGCATGTGCTCGGCCAGCCACCCTTCCCGCCGGCTGAGGTGGCTGGCGATCCGCAAGGCCAGACATTTTTTGCCCAACAGCACGTTGCCGCCGTAGCCGGAGCCGACGCTCCAGACGGTGTTGTCCTCGGGGAAGTGGAGGATCAAGCGGCGCTGGATGTCGAGGTCGGCCTTGCTGTGCAGGCAGCGGGTGAACTCGCCGCCGGCGCCTAATTGCTTCAGCACCGCGGCGCCGACGTGGGTCATGATCCGCATGTTGAGCACGACGTAAATGCTGTCGGTCAGCTCCACGCCGATCTTGCTGAACGGGGAGCCCACCGGACCCATTGAGAAGGGGATCACGTACATCGTGCGGCCACCCATCGCGCCGCGGAGGATCTCGCTCGCCCGCCGGTACCCTTCTTCCGGGGACATCCAGTTGTTCGTCGGTCCGGCGTCTTCCCGCAGCGGCGTGCAGATGTAGGTCAGGTCCTCGGTCCGCGCCACGTCGTTGGCCGCCGTGCGATGATAGAGACAGCCGGGGAGCTTATCCTGGTTCAGGAGAATGACCTCGCCCGTGGCCGCGGCCTCCTGCGTCAGGCGTTGTTGCTCCTCCTCCGAGCCATCGATCCAGACGATATGCTCCGGCTGGCACAGACGCGCGATTTCCTCGACCCACTCCTGCAATTTCCGATGCTGGTTCACTGCTGGCACCCGATGCTGAGGTCCGCGAAACTAATGGCAGCCATTAAGTATCCCTGCTGTCTTGCCTGCGTTCAAGACACGCCCCCCTAAAGGGCAGTGCAGGGTGGGTCGATGGGCACCGACGCGAGGCGTTCGTCGGCGAGCCCCAGCAGAAGAATGCAGGAGTTAGAAGTTAGGAGATAGAAGCTAGAGGGTAGAAGCTAGAAGGTAGAAGCGACGAATCCACAACGGCTGCCGCCCCCCCCATTCTAACTCCTAACTCCTGGTCTCTTCTCACCCGGTGCGGTATATTTCGACGGGTGTCGTTTACTCAAACTATAGACGCCACCACCGGCCTCGTGCCGGTGGAGCGATGATTGGCAGCTAGAAACGCCCGCCACCAAAAGGAGTTACGATTTTCTCCGTTTCGGTCCGGCCCGGCCGAAGCCGGGCCGGACCGAAACGGAAAAAATCGGGCATCGGTATCAGGGCGTTTCACCAGGACCCGCATCTTTAAGATCACATTTTGTGATCTTAAACTGGAGGTTGCGACTTGCGGCCTCAAAACGGCCCATTCATCGACACCCAATCGAAGCATGAAGTCTTCAGGGAAGCGGTTGATGTTGCGCTTGACGGCCTGGACCAACGCGCGTGTCTCGACGCCGTAGAACGCGGCAAACTGTTCGTCGAGCAATACCCTGTAGCCGCGCACGACCAGAATCGACCGGGCAACCGGCGGATTGAATGCGGCAATGCCCCGAACGCTGATTTCCGCCTGGGAAAGTGGCAACGTCATCCACTAAAGGCGGGACGACGAACGCCGCATTTCCGGCCGCGTGCCATATAGCCGGGTTGTAGAAAGCAAGCCGGCCGGCTTTTCTCTTCTCGCCCGCTGCGATATATTCGACGGGTATCGTTTACTCAAACTATGAACGCCACCACCGGCCTCGTGCCGGTGGAGCGATGATTGGCAGCTAGAAACGCCCGCCCTCCAAGAGGAGTTCCGATTTTCTCCGTTTCGGTCCGGCCCGGCCGAAGCCGGGCCGGACCGAAACGGAGAAAATCGGGCATCGTTACCAGGGCCTTTCTAGCTGCCAATCATCGCCCCACGGGGATAAACCCCGTGGTGGCGTTTGCAACCTGGGTCGCTTACCGTTTCCTCTAACCCCCGGCCCGGCGAGACCGGGGGGCGATGCTGAAAACAACGTGCGCAAGGTTGGCTCATGGACATCGCAGGCGTTCGAGAAGCGCTCCACCGGCAGCCATTTGAACCCTTTCTCATCCGCCTGGCTGACGGACGGTCTCTGCCGGTTCCGCATCGAGATTTCGTCGCCCTGACGCCCAGGCGGGTCATCGTTGTTGCCGAAGACGATTCGGTGTCAATTATTGAGCCTCCTCTGATCGTTTCGCTTGACTCCATTCCCACCAAGCCTAAGTGCCGTAACGGCAAGAGCAAAAGGAAGCGGCCGGAATCGTGAACGGCCCTGCTTGTTATCGTGAGTAGTTCCGACCCCTTTTGTGCGCGTTCCCGGGGCAATGCGACCAATGGAACTGGGTGACATCAGAAAGGACTTTTGGCTATGGATAAATCGCAAGCGGTTGCGCTAATCAAGGGACTGATCGAGGAGGAAGATGCGGTTCGCGCTGACAGAAGCCGCTTCGGCGCTTGGCAACACAAGCGCAGGTCGGTGCTTGGCCGCATCTTTGGTGAAAACTCGGCTCAATCTCAATCGTTGGCCGGTGTGGATTACAACTTCCACGGCGTGTCCCTTATGGGCGACAACACACCGCACATTCAAGCCCGTAACTACGGTCTCGAATGCGCAAAGAACATACTTCAAGCCTGCATTTGGGAGATAGAGCAATTTGGAGCATTACGATTCAAGGAGCTTGTTCATTCCGATCTGTTCGCCGACATGCTTGAGGCTGCCGAATATCTTCTCGGCGAAACCTACAAAGACCCTGCGGCGGTCATCGCCGGAGGCGTGCTGGAACAGCACCTTCGGGAGCTTTGTCGGAAGCATGGCGTTGATACCACATTTCCGAACGGAAAGCCCAAGATGTTGGACGCAATGAATGCGGACTTGGCAAAGGCGAACGCGTACGGCAAGATCGAGCAGAAGGAGGCGATGGCCTGGGCGGGACTGCGGAACGCCGCCGCACATGGAGAATACGAGAAGTATGACGATCGTCAGGTTGGGCAAATGATTACGGGCATCCGCGAATTCATCATTCGGAATCCGGCGTAGGAGGCGTGAAATATGTTCGAGGGAATTGCCATCAACTTTATCTCCGCTGTACTGGGCGCCGCGATCCTCGTGTTCGTGAATCGCGCTGCAATCCCGTGGTATCAGCGTATGGTCTATCACAGGCCGCAACTGCAAGGCACGTGGCATTGCAGGTACGATTCGAGTCAGTTGTCTGACGATCAGGTTATTGAGGTCGCGCAGTATGGTAACCGGCTCACGGGAAAGCTCACCGTCAATCGCTGGGCGGATGGCACTGCCGCCAATTTGACCTTGCCTGTAAGTGGGCAGGTTCTAGGTCATCAAGCAATCATCACGGTCGTTCATGCCGCCAGTGCGACTTACGGTGCCTCGTTGCTGGAAATACGGGAGGCGGCCACAGAGATGGTTGGCTTTGTCGTATGTGTCGAACCAACAACCAATCAAGTCCGCTCATTTCCGAGAAAATGGATTAGGAAGAGCGTGGCTGCGCCAAAGTGACGCGTTAAACCGCCGGACGGCGAACACTGCACCCTGAACGCTCGCTGAGTATGCCGCACTGGTCGTTGCTCACGCCTGAAGAAACCATTGCCCTTTGGCTGAGCTTCAAGGTGTCGTTCGTGGCGGCCTGGCTGGGGCTGCCGGTGGCGATTGCGATCGGGTACGTTTTGGCCCGGAGCCGTTTTCCCGGCAAGTGGCTGGCGGAAACGGCGGTCAACCTGCCACTGGTCTTGCCGCCGGTGGTGACGGGCTACCTGCTGCTGGTCCTGTTTTCCATCAACGGACCCTTGGGCAGGCCGCTGGAAGATTGGTTCGGCGTGAGGATCGTCTTCACCTGGCTGGCGGCGGCGCTGGCTTCGCTGGCGGTGAGCTTTCCGCTGATGGTGCGGGCGATCCGGCTGGCGTTTCAAGGGGTCGACCCGCGGCTGGAGCTGGCCGCCCGGAGCCTGGGGGCGAACCGGATCACGACCTTCGCCACGATCTCGCTGCCGCTGGCAGGGCGGGGACTGATCGCCGGCTGGATGCTGGCCTTCGCGCGGAGCCTGGGCGAGTTCGGGGCCACGATCATGGTGGCCGGCAACATCGAGGGCCAGACCCGCACGATCCCCTTGGCCATCTATACCCTGGCCAACCGGCCCGGCGGAATGTCGGCGCCGGCCTGCTGGCGGCTGGTCGGGCTGTCGATCGTGCTGGGCGCGGCGGCGCTGGTGGCCAGCGAGCTGTTGGAACGGAGGCAGATGCGCCATGAGTCTTAGCCTTTGCTGCCGGCATGGCTACCCCGACGGGTTCGTCTTGGACGCGACCTTGGAAACCAACCATCGCGTGACGGCCGTCTTCGGTCCCTCGGGCAGCGGCAAGACCACGCTCCTGGGACTGATCGCCGGCTTCCTTCGGCCGCAGCAGGCCCGCATCCTGCTGGATGATCGCCTGTTGGTCGACACGTCGTCCGGCCTGGTGCTGCCGCCGGACAAGCGCCAGATTGGCTACGTCTTCCAGGAGCACCTGCTCTTCCCACACTTGAGCGTCGAGGGCAACCTGCGGTACGGCCAGCGGCACCGCCGCGGCGGGCGGCCGATGGCCTTGGAGCGGGTGGTCGAGGTGCTGGAGATCGGGCCGCTGTTGCGACGCTATCCGAAGAGTCTTTCCGGCGGGGAACGTCAGCGGGTCGCCCTGGGCCGGGCCCTGCTCAGCGGGCCGCGGCTTCTGCTGATGGATGAGCCGCTGGCCTCGTTGGACGCCCCGCTCAAGGCCCGCATCCTGGCCTATCTCGACCGCATCGTGGCCCAATGGGACATCCCCACGCTCTTCGTCACCCACTCCCAGGCCGAGGTCCGCCGGCTGGCCCAATGGGTAATCGTGCTCCACGCCGGCCGAATCGTAGCCTCGGGCACTCCCGACGACGCGCTGAGCCGGCCCGAGCCGCTGGGCTGGAAAAACGGCACCGGCCCGATAAACCTGCTGCGGCTGGACGACGTGCAGTTTGGCAAGGAGGAAACTCTGGGACACGTCGGTTCCCAGGCGATCCACATCCCGCCGCTTTCGGCGCCGGCCGCCATGCCGCTGTTCGTCGAGTTCTCCCCGGCCAACGTCACGCTCAGCCGCCAGGACATCGCCGGCCTCAGCACCCGCAATCATCTCCGCGGACGCGTCTGCCGCATGGTAACGCTCGATCAGTCCGTCTTCGTGGCCGTGGACATCGGCCAGATTCTTTGGGCGGAGGTCACCCCGCAGGCCGCCGCCGAGCTGCAATTGGCTTCCGGCGCGGAAGTGACCTGTCTGCTGAAGGCGCATAGTCTCCGCGTCGTCGAGTGATCAGGTTGGATGCGGTTCACGTCGCGTAGCGACGATGCGATGGTAGCCGTGGGTTTCAACCCACGGTTTGCGACGCCCCCCGTGTTTCCGTTCGTCGCGTAGCGACGATTCAGGCGTCGCTACGCGACGCAAAACGGTCGTTGGGCGACATGTTCCGTGGGTTGAAACCCACGGCTACCATCAAAACGTCGCTCCGCGACGAACTCATCCCTCGTCCCTCGCCCCTCATCCCTCGCCCCTCGTCTCACGGCGTATAGTCGGCGTCGGGGGCGACGCTTTCGCAGAAGCGGGCCAAGAGGTCGGCGGCGCGGTCGATGTCGTCCAGGGAGATCATCTCGACGGGACTGTGCATGTAGCGGTTGGGAATGCTGATCAGACCGGTGGCCACGCCGCCTCGGTTGATTTGGATGGCGTTGGCGTCGGTTCCCGTGGACCGGCCGCAGGCGGCAAGCTGGTAGGCGATCCCGTGGCCGGCGGCCGCCTGGACAAGCTGCTCGACCACCTTGGGATTCATGTTCGGACCGCGGTAGATCACCGGGCCTTTGCCCAGGGCGACCTCGCCCTCCTGCTTCTTGTCGATCGTGGGGCAGTCGGTGGCATGGGTCACGTCGACGGCCACGCCGACCTGCGGATCGATGCCGAAAGCACTCGTGCGGGCGCCGCGCAGCCCGACTTCCTCCTGGACCGTCGAGACCGCGTAGACCGCCGAGCGGAGCTTGGCCGGGTTGATCCGCCGCAGGGCCTCGATCACCACCCAGAGACCGCACTTGTCGTCCATGGCCGGCGAGGCCGCGCGGCCGTTGCGCATCGGGCGATAGGCGAGCTCGAGGGTCACCGGGTCGCCGATGCGGACCAACGCTTGGGCCTCTTCCTTGTCGGCCGCGCCGATGTCGATCCAGAGGTCCTTGGTCTTGGGCACCTGTTTCCGCTCCTCCTCGGTGAGCAGGTGGATGGGCTTGCGGGCGATCACGCCGAAGACCGGCCCGCCGGTCGTCCAGACGGTCATCCGCTGCCCGATGAGCACCTGGGGGTCCCAGCCGCCGATCTCCTGGACATAGAGGAAGCCGTCGCTGTCGATGAACTGCACGATCAGCCCGATCTGGTCGCAATGGCCGGCCAGCATCACGCGAAAAGAGGCGTCCGTATTCCTGGCGGTCATCAGGTTGCCGTGCGAGTCGGCCGTGATCCGGTCGGCAAACTCGCCGGCATAGCGCCGCACGACAGTCTGTAACTGGCCCTCATATCCCGACGGGCTGGGGGTTGCCAGGATCTCTTTGAGAAACGATTCGGCTTTGGAATCCATGAGTCTCGCTCGCGCAGGTGAGGTAACTCTCGTGCTGGCACTATAGCAGACGGAAGGTGGGCGAGGGAGAGGGGCTGGGCGCAAAAAAAACGCCGCCCTCCTCATCAGGCGGCGCAAGCCCGAATTCTTCACGGCCGAACACTAGCCCGAAGCGCAAGCGAGGGAGCGATGGCTTAGCATCGGCGAATCAACAACCGTCGTACTCCTCACGCTCCGCGTGAGGCCGAACCTCACGCGGAGCGTGAGGAGCACAATCGAAGGTCCGCCACTTATTGATTCGGCGATCCTTGCCCTCGCTCGCGCTTCGGGCTAGTGTGACGCACCGGCGAGCTATTCGCCCCGCACCAGCGGCGCGTCGACCAGGTGCTCCGAGAGGAACCAAACCTGCATTTCGTTGGTGCGGATCACCTGGCTGATGAGCAGATCGGCCGTGCCGTCGTCGCCGGACTCGTCGGCTTCGCGAGCCGCCTGGTGGGCTTGCTTGAGCACCATCTCGTGGGCTTCCAACAGCCGCGCGATCTGGACGGGCACCTCCTCGCGGCCGCGCGGCGGCCGGGGAATGCAGGTCGTCTCCGCCACATCGGGCGCCATGGCGATGGCAATCCCGCCCAGCATTTGCACCCGCTCGGCCAGCGCGTCCACCAGGTCCGCCTGCGCCTCGAAATGCTTGTCGAACAACAGGTGAAGCTGGTAGAAGGTCGGTCCCGACACCTGCCAGTGGTGCTTCTTGTAAAGGTCGCGGAGCGTCAACGTATCGGCCAGGAGATGATTGAGCGACTGCACGCTCTTGCGGCACACTCCTTCGTCCAATCCGTTGGGCAGCCGGATGAGGCTGCCAAAGTCTTGGATTTCCGTGCCGCGCTGCTCCAGGAAGGGTTGCGCCGACCGCGCCCCGTTGCCGCTTTCGGAGGCCACGGACGAGGCCCTGGCCTGCATGGTCCTGGCGCCCCTCGCCGGGTGCCTGCTCACTTGTCGTTCCACCGGATTGATCATAGCGAAACCTCGATCAGATATGGTCTGGAAGTTGGTTCTGATGTAGGACGGATTGCTAATCCGTCCGGAGACGAGTCGATCCCCTGGACGGATTACCAATCCGTCCCACGGAAAAGACCTCTCAAGAAAACATGCAAGTTCCATACCTTGCCGCTGCCGCCAGCCGGCTTGACGACCGGGGATAAGCTAGCCTAGGATAAGAGGTTCTCAGTCAAAGGAACTGCTTGGATATTCTATGCAGACTGCCAAGGTTGCCATCGTCGGCTTGGGGACTATTGGCTCGGGGACGGCCAAGCTGCTGTTGGAGAGTGCAGACCGGGTCGCCCGACATGCGGGCCGGCGGGTCGAACTGGTGCAGGTCGTCGATAACGACCTCACCCGGCCGAGGAATGTGGCTATCCCTCCGGGCCTGCTGACCGACGACCTTTCCAAGGTCCTCGACAACCCCGAGATCCAGGTGGCGGTCGAGCTAGTCGGCGGGTTGGAGCCGGCCCGGACCATTGTGTTGAAGCTGCTGGAAAGCGGCAAGGACGTGGTCACGGCCAACAAGGCCCTGCTGGCGGAACACGGCACCGAGTTATTCACCCGGGCGAGGCAGCTTGGCCGTTCAATCGCCTTCGAGGCGGCGGTGGCGGGGGGCATCCCGATCATTGCGGCCATCGGGCAGTGCCTTTCGGCCAACCGCATCGAGTCGATCCACGCGATCCTCAACGGCACGAGCAACTTCATCCTCACGCAGATGGCGGAGCACGGCACGGACTATGCCGATTCCGTGGCCGAGGCGCAGCGGCGAGGGTACGCCGAGGCCAACCCGGCGATGGACGTCAACGGCAGCGACGCCGCCCAGAAGCTTTCCATCCTGGCCCATCTGGCCTTCGGCGCCCGGGTCAACTGGCGGGAGATTCCTCGGACCGGGATCGACGTGGTCCAGGTGAGCGACATCCGCACGGCGAAGGAGCTTGGCTACAGCATCAAGCTGTTGGCCGTGGCCGAGCTGGTGCCCGACGGTCTGGAACTGCACGTCTCGCCCACGCTGGTTCGGGAGGGCACGCCGTTGGCCGAGGTCCGCGGCGCGTACAACGCCATCCGCGTGCTGGGCGACGCGGTGGGCCGGGTCTTTTTCCACGGCCTGGGCGCGGGCCAGATGCCCACGGCCTCGGCGGTCGTGGCCGACATCATCGACACCATCGTGGGACGCGCGGCGATCACTTTCCGCACGCTGGATCTCTGGACGCCCGACGGCAAGGCCGCCGTGCCGGTCCGCGATCCGGCCCTGGTGCCGGGCCGGTGCTACCTCCGCTTGCGGGTCGACGACAGTCCGGGCGTGTTGGCGGAGATCGCCGGCGTGCTGGGCCGGCACCGGATCTCCATCGCTTCGGTGATCCAACACGAGGTCGAGGAGGGGTCCCCACGGACGGTGCCGCTGGTGATTATGACCCACGAGGCCCCCTCGGGCGCGGTCGATCAGGCCTTGCAGGTCATCGAGAAGTTCGTCTTCGTGCATCCGGGGACGGTGCGTATGAGGGTGCGGGAGTGAGAGTGGCGAGTGGCGAGTGGCGAGTGGCGAGTGGCGAGTGGCGAGTGGCGAGTGGCGAGTGGCGAGTGGCGAGTGACGAGTGGCGAGTGGCGAGTGGCGAGTGGCGAGTGGCGAGTGGCGAGTGGCGAGTGGCGAGTGGCGAGTGGTGAGTGGTGAGTGGTGAGTGGTTGCGTGTTAGCCCCGGCGGCCACGCCGGCTGCATGACCATGAAATACGCGATTATTATTCCCGACGGCAGCGCGGACGAGCCCCAGGAGTCGCTGGGCGGGAAGACGCCGCTGGAGGCGGCGCGGATTCCGGCGATGGACGCCGTTGCCCGGGCGGGCGTGGTGGGCCGGGCCAACAACGTGCCCGACGATCTCCCGGCAGGTTCCGACGTGGCCAATCTCAGTCTCTTGGGCTACAACCCCCACGAACATTTCACCGGCCGGGCCCCCCTGGAAGCCGCCGCCCAAGGGATCCAGCTCGGTCCCGACGATTGGGCCGTCCGCTGCAACCTGGTCACCGTCCAGGACCAGGTGATGCGGAGCTTCACTGCCGGCCACATCTCCACCGTCGAGGCGACCGAGCTGCTCCGCGCCGTGCAGGAGAAGCTGGGCTCCGACCGGCTCCAGTTCTACCCGGGCGTGAGCTACCGCAACCTGATGCTCTATCGCGGATCGGGCCAGCCGGCGCCCTTTTCCCGAGACACGCGGAGCACTCCGCCCCACGACCTGACGGACAAGTCGGTCCTGGAAGATTATCCCCGCGGCCCGGGAAGCGATTTGCTGAGCCAGTTGATGGGCGAGAGCGTGGCCGTGCTGGCCGATCATCCGGTGAACGTCGCCCGGCGGCAGCAGGGAAAGCTTCCGGCGACCAACGTTTGGCTCTGGGGCCTGGGGAGCACGCCGCATCTGACGCCCTTTGCCGAGCTTTACGGCAAGCAGGGCGCGATGATCACGGCGGTCGATCTGCTCCGCGGACTGGCGATGCTGCTCGGCTGGCGGCGGATCGAGGTGCCTGGCGCGACCGGTTATCTCGACACGGATTATGCGGCCAAGGGCCGTTACGCGGTCCAGGCGCTGGCGGAGGTCGACCTGGTCTGCGTCCACGTCGAGGCCACCGACGAGGCCTCCCATGAAGGCCGGGCGGATGCCAAAATCCAGGCCCTGGAAGAGATCGACCGGCACATCGTGGGACCGCTCCATAAGGCCCTGGAGGGCTACGGCGAGTACCGCATCCTTGTCTCTCCCGACCATCCCACGCCGCTGCGGACGAAGACCCACAGTCACGGTTACGTTCCCTTCGCCCTTGCCGGCGCGGGGATCGCGCCCGACGCGGCGACCAGCTACGACGATCCCACGGCCGCCCGAAGCTCGCTGGTCTTTGACGAAGGCTGGCGGCTGATGGGGCACTTCATTAGTGGTCAGCGGTCAGCGGTTAGTGGTCAGTGAGGAAAGACGAAGGACGAAAGGAAGATGTCCAAAGAGAATGTAGGGTGGGACCAGGCCGCCGTGGCGGCCGCCGGCCCACCAGGATCTGGCAGGATTGGTGGGCCGGCGCCGCTGGCGCGAGCTTGTCCCACCCTGCTTTGCTAATCACTGACCACTGACCACTACTTCACTCCCATGTCCCTGATCGTGCAGAAGTTTGGCGGAACGAGCGTTGCTGACAGCCAGAAGATCCTTTCCGCGGCCCGCAAGGCGATCCGCGCCTACAAGGAGGGCAACCAGGTGGTGGCGGTGGTCAGCGCCATGGGTCACAACACGGACATGCTGATCGACCTGGCCCGCCAGATCACCGACGAGCCGCCGGCGCGGGAAATGGACATGCTGTTGTCCACCGGCGAGCAGGTGAGCGTGGCCTTGATGGCCATGGCGATTCACCATCTCGGGCACCAGGCGGTGAGCATGACGGGGGCCCAGATGGGCATCCTCACCGACAGCACGCACACCAAAGCCCGCATCCAGTCGATCTCCACCCATCGCCTTCGCCAGGCCCTGGACGCCGGGCAGATCGTGATCGCCGCCGGGTTCCAGGGGACCGACCAGGACGACAACATTACCACCCTGGGCCGCGGCGGCAGCGACACCACGGCGGTGGCCCTGGCCGCGACCCTGGGGGCCGACGCCTGCGAGATCTACACCGACGTGGACGGCGTCTACACCACCGATCCGCGGGTCGTCCCCGAGGCCCGCAAGCTCCGCCAGATCAGCTACGACGAGATGCTCGAGCTGGCCAGCGTAGGGGCCGGCGTGATGCACAACCGCTCGATCGAGTTTGCCAAGAAGTTCGGCGTGCCGGTCCACGTCCGCTCGAGTTTCAGCGACAGCCCGGGAACGATGATCGTGGCCCAGCCGGAGTCGCCCGACCAGCCGGTCTGCGGGGCGGCGGTGGCCAAGGACGAAGCCCGGCTGACGGTGCTGGGCGTGCCGGACCGGCCCGGCGCCGCGATCTGCATCTTCCAGCGGATCGCCGCCAGGAACATCGGCATCGACATGATCGTGCAGAACGTGGGCACCAACGGGCTGGCCGAGATCTCCTTCACGGCGCTGCGCGGCGAGCTGCCGGGCACGCTGCGGGCGGTGGACGAGGCGGTCAAGGAATTGGGCGCGGAGGGCTGCGACTACGACGACAACGTGGCCAAGGTCTCGGTGGTCGGCCTGGGGATGGCCACGCAGCCCGGCGTGGCCCAGCGGATGTTCCGCGCCTTGGCCGAGAAGGGGATCAACATCCAGATGATCACCACCAGCGAGATCAAGATCTCGGTGCTGGTGGCCCGGGAACATGCCCTGGAGGCCTTGCGGACCGTCCACGAGGCCTTCGGCCTGGCCGACGAGCCGGCGCGGCTCAATGCGCCCGCTGTAGGACGGATTGCCAATCCGTCCTACGATGCCGCCGGCGGCACGCCCCTCGCCCGCGGCGCACGGGCTCCCAACGGCGCCCTGATCGCCCGGCTGGAGGGCATGGAAGACCTGATCATCGAGGACATCTCGCTGGACGAGACGCAGGCCCGGATCACGTTGTTGAAGGTGCCGGACACGCCCGGTCTGGCCGCCCAGGTCTTCGACGAGATCGCCGAGGGCGGGATCGTGGTGGACATGATCGTGCAGAGCGTGGGCCGCAGCGGGCACGCCAACCTGAGTTTCACCGTGCCGCAGACCGAGCTGGAAAAAGGTCTGGCGATCGCCGCGAGGCTGGCCGAAGGTTTCGCCTGTCCCGCCCCCACGCATTGTCCCCGCGTCGCCAAGCTCTCCGTCACCGGCGTGGGCATGAAGAGCCACACGGACGTGGCCACGCGGATGTTCCAGTCCTTGGCGGCGGTGGGCATCAACGTGGACATGATCAACACCAGCGAAGTGCGGATCAACGTGGTCGTCGATGGCGAGAAGGGCCCGCAGGCCCGGGAAGTTCTCCGCCGCGAGTTTGCCGGGATGATGGTCTGAAATCCAAAATCGAAAGAGTTTGCGTCTTCTGCGGCTCCAGCGAGGGCATACGGCCCATTTATCGCGAGGCGGCGCACTCCCTGGGCGTCGCCCTGGCGCGGCGGGGAACGGAGCTGGTTTTCGGCGGCGGACGCGTGGGCTTGATGGGCGTGCTGGCCGATGCGGTGCTGACCGCCGGGGGGCGGGCGATCGGCGTGATCCCCCAGGCCCTGGTCGCCAAGGAGCTGGCCCACCGCGGACTGACCGAGCTGCGCGTGGTCGACTCGATGCACCAGCGGAAGGCCCTGATGGCCGACCTGTCCGACGCCTTCCTCGCCCTGCCCGGCGGTTTCGGCACCTTGGAAGAGTTTTGCGAAGCGCTCACCTGGGCCCAGCTCGGGCTGCACGCCAAGCCCTGTGGACTGTTGAACGTAGCCGGCTTCTACGACGCCCTGCTGGAGCTGTTCGACCACGCCGTGAGCGAGCAGTTTGTCGCCGGTCCGCATCGCTTGCTGGTGCTGGTGGAAGAAGATCCCCAGCGGATGCTGGACCTGTTGGCCGGCTACCGCGCTGCGCCGCTGGAAAAGTGGATCGAGCGCTTCGAGCTTTGAGTTTGCGAAGATCGGCAAGCTGGGGCGGATGGGCCGCGGCTACAAGGAAGGTCGATCCCAAGCGGCGAATTGGCCGATGGTCTGTCTGTCAGGACAGGCCCTAACCTTGGGATGGCATCATGCGGCCCGAACCGACATTCCAGTTTGTGACCAGCGGTTTCCTCGAGCTTGGCGCGCTATGTCCGAAGCTGGTCACGCGTACCACGCTTCTTCAAGACGGCCGTTTCGTCGGCCAGCGGTTTCGCTGCGGCCCGCTGCGGGCCACCTGGTCGGCAGACAGCGGCCTGATCGAGTTCTACGGCGCCGGTGGAGAGTTGTTGCGAACCGTCAGCCTGGGGACCGCCCAAGAGCAGAAGGCCGCCTAGGGGCCGGCGCAGAAACAAGTGTCGCCTTTCGCTCCGCGAAAGAACGCGGCTTTCGCGGAGCGAAAGGCGACAATCCGACAGATGTCGATTCGCCGGTCCTTAGGGGCCGGCGGCCGGATCGCCAAGGTTTCAGGCTTTAAGACCCTTGAGGTCGATTTCCAGCCGCTTGTTCTCCTTGATGACCTGGTCCATGGTCAGCAGCGCGCCGCGGCGGGCGGCTTGGCGGCCGAGGATGCAGGTCAAGGTGCAATCCACGGAGCGCTGGGCCGTCTGGTTGCCATAGTTGCCGCCGAGGACGTTTTCGTAGAAGGCGGCGATGTTGCGCTTGGCGCCGGCCTCGTAGAGATTTTCTACCTGCCCGCCGCCGAAGTGTTTTGGACCGCCGCGGAGGTAGGCCTTGCCCCAGTACGACAGCCGGGCGGCCGCGTCGCTGCCCTGGATCGAGCCTTCCAGGGAGCCCTGTTTGAGCCAGTCGTGGGTTGGTCCGGCGGCGCTTTCGTGATTCCAGGCCAGGCCGTCGTCGAAGGTGTAGGTGACGAAGTTGGTGTCGAAGGAATCGCCGTGGGGATCCTTGCGGAAGCGTCCGCCGGCGCCGAAGGCGGAGACGGGGCGCTTGCCCAGGGCCCAGATGATGGCGTCGATCACGTGGATGTCGAAATTGCCGATGTAGCCGCAGCCCAGCGCGTTGTCGTTGACCCAAATCAGGTTCGTCAGGCGGTTTTCCAGATTGCCGGTAAGCGGCGGATCGTTGAAGCCGCCGCCGCCGCTGGTGCCCACCGAGAAGACCATTCTCGAGCTTGCCCAGCCCGCCGTCGCGGATTCGCTGGTAGACCGCGAGATTCACCGGGTCGGTCCACATCTGGTAATCGACCAGGAAGACGCGATGGTCCTGCGTCGCCTTTTTGCCGAGGGCCCCGATCTTCACCGCGCCCGGCGCGTCGACGGCGACCGGCTTGGCCATGTAGACGTGCAGGCCGGCCTGGACGGCCGCTTCCGCGTGTTCGGGGAAGAAGTAGGGCGGGGTCTCCAGGATCACGGCCTCCACGCCGCTGGCGATCAGCCGCTTGTAGGCCGACAGGCCGGAGAAGCACTTCGACTTGTCCACTCCCAGCGAGGCGCCGGTCTTCTCGGCCCGGTCCTGGAAGTAGTCGGCCGCCGCCAGGAACTGGTACCCACCGTGCTGGTGGAAGAGGCCGGCGATCCAGCTTCCCCGGCCGCCGCAGCCGACCAGGCCGACCTTGATCTTGCGTTGGGCGGGCGGGGGCGTCGGCGAGTCGGCCGCCAGGGCCAGTCCGCTCCCCCACATCGTTGCCGACGCGGCCGCTGCCGCCGCGCTGCCGAGGAAATGTCGCCGTTGGATGGTTTCGCGCTCTTGCATGGTTCGTCGCTCCGGGTGGGGTTTGGGGTGGGGGAACTGTCGCAGTCGATCAGGGGTCAGCAGGCCGAGTCGGGCCGTGTCGGCCCGGATGGGTTCACGATCCGCAGGATACGGTGGTCTCCGAAAACTCCGCACTCCTTGACTCTGGTGGCCAACGCATCCTCAGGACCGGCCGAAAAATAACTTCCGCATTTCGAACACTCTGTAGGGAACGCCCTCCGTGGCGTTCCGTGGCCTGCGGAAAGGTGGTCCGAACTCCCGGAACGCCACGGAGGGCGTTCCCTACAGGCGGAAGTTATTCTTCGGCCGGACCTCAGGCGCCGGCCGCATCCGGGCCGACACGGCCCGGCTCGGATGGCCCCAGCAGCGACATGGCCAGCGGCGAGGCGGCGGTCTCGGCGATCGCCGGGTGGTAATGCCGGTAAATGGCGGCGAGGATCTCGTCTTCCGGCGCCATGGCCACCGTGATCAAATGGTTGAAGATCAGTCGCAGCTCGTCCTCCCTGCGTTTCGTCGGCGGGGTACCGAATACGACCCTTAACTTACCGTCCTGGACTCTCAGGGGCAACACTTTCTTCTTCCAGGCCACCGCTTTGGGGAGCAGTTTCAAGAGACTTGCCGAGATCTTCACGTCGCCGAGTTGCACCAGCGGGTAGCCCAGCTCGGCCGCCTGGCGTTTGCAGGTCTCGATGGCCGAGAGGTTGGGCAGGATCTCCAGTCGGGCCGCCAGGCCCTGGTCCGTCGTCAACAGCGCGACCCGCAACTGCCGCTCCTTGTTCCCCACCGTGATCTTCAACGCTCCGTCGAGCTCGGCCAGCATCCGCAGGCGTGCCAAGAGCGGACCGAGCCGCCCTAAGTGCAGGCTCTGGCCGGCGTAAACGGCGCTCTGGACACGGTAGGCCACCTCCACGCGGTCCTCCAGCGGCAGGATGGCGATGGCCGAGGCGCGAACGTGCAGGGCCTCGGCGATCAATAGCTCCAGCAGGTGGATGATGGGAGAACTGTCGAAATCCAGCATCTCGTCGATGGTCGTCTGGCTGGCCAGCCGTGCCAACCAGCCGCGCGAGCTGCGGGGATCGACCACGAGGTTGGGGGCGTCGGCCAGAGAGGCCACCTTGGCGGAGAGCTGATCGAGGTGCTCCGTGAGAAAGGTCAGTAAGGCCCCGTTAGAATCGACGGCCGGGAATGAGCGGACCGCCAGGGAGTAGACGAAGTTGATCCAGGCGTCCCGGCCGGTCGCCGGGTTGATCGAAACCCGCTGTCCCTCGGCCCATTGGCGGCCGGCGAGGTACTGGCCGTAGGCCATCCCCAGGCAGCGAGCCAGCGCATCCTGCTCCAGGAAGTTCTCCAAGCGGGAAAGAATCGCGTCCCGCAGCACCCAGACCTTGTCCTCCAGGTACTGACGCGCCGCCGCAGGCATCGACGACACCAGGTGCGATTGGGGAAATACGACTTCCAGGTCCCTCGTGGCGGCCTCCAGCCGGCAAAGCTTCGCGCTGGAGCGAATGCTCTCGAACAGCTCGAACATCTTCTCGCGAAGGCCCGTGCGGAGTTGCGCGATCAACGGCTCCGCTGCGAGGCGGTCCGGGGCGGCGGACTCGGGGAGCTGCCGGACTGGCGCCGCCGCCGCCGCGTCCACCTCGGGCGCCGCCGGAGTTTCCCAGAGCTCGGGGGCCAACAGCTCCGGATCGCCGGCGCCATAAGCGCTGTCGATGGCCACCCGGAGCATACCTTCCGGGGCCAGCGCCACCGCCAGCGGACGATTCAAGGTAAACCGCAGCCGGTCGAGCGTCTCGGGCGAGGGAGGGGCGCTCATCGCCAGCGTCAGCACTTCTCCGTCCAAGGCCAGCGGCAGCAGGCCGCTGTCCCGGGCAACCGCCTTGGGCACGGCCTCCAGAACCGCGGCAGCAATCGGTTGTTGGCCGGGAACCACGAAAGGATAACCCAGTCTGCCGGCCTTCGCACGAAGGCTCTCCAAGAGCGACGGATCAGGAACCATCTCCATCGTCGCCAACAGACCGTGCTTGGTCGAGCGGAACGCCGCGTGCAGCTTCCGCTTCTCTCCCCCGTCACGACCCTGATGTATCCGGACAGGTTGACCATCGTCATCAACCTGGTCAACACCGGGTAGATCATCGCGGCCGGATAATCCCCGCGCGAGCAGACGCCGTTGGGCAAACGATACGCCACTTTCAGACGCTGCTTCAGCGGCAGGATCAGCACCTGCGACGCACCGAAGCGAAGAGCCTCGCCGATGATCGACTGAATAGCGCGGACCACGGGAGCACTATTCGGGTCGAGAGTCTCGCCGGCCACGTCGGCGACAACCGGCGTCGCGGGCACTTCGGAGAAGTCGATCTCCTTCTCGTCGCGCGGGTGGTGCTTGGACGCGGCCATGATACTCCCCCGCTCTTTCTTGCCGCCCCGGTAGCAAGAACTCGGCCTCTCCCCTGTGCATTATCCTACCGCTTCCGGGGGCCGATGGCAACTCCCGGGCGACGCGGGGTCGGGGGCCGGGGGTTGGGGGCCGTTGTCGAGAGCGGGGGTACCCCAACGCCGAGCGATTAAGGACCGGCGAATCAATATCTGTCGGACTGTCGCCTTTCGCTCCGCGAAAGCCGCGCTGTTTCGCGGAGCGAAACAATCGTAACCCGAAGCGTAAGCGAGGGAAGGCGTTGGCTCTCCCTCGCTTACGCTTCGGGTTACGATGTGGTGGGAACGCGCACGATTAACTCAAGTTGAACCATGCCACCCACGCGCTGACCTGGACGTTCCGCGGCCGTAACGCTATAAGTCCTTTTCGTTTGCCCAACTTATTCTCTTCCCGGCCCTAATCAGTTCGAGGCCAGCAATGGGCACGTCCGAGGATCAGCAGGGCGCCGCTGGCCCCAGCAGCGAAAGCCCCCCTGAGAGCTTGTTCACCGTAACACCAGCGCAGCGGGGTTGGCGCCCGTGGGCGGCGGCCGGTCTGCTGCTGGCAGCGTCGCTCGTCGCCTTGCCACTCAGCGGCCCCCTGGACAGGTGGTGCATTCATCGCCACTGTCCACCCGGGTTGGGGAAGTTTCTCCAGATTACCGAACCTTTCGGGCATGGATTCGGGATCTTGTTGATCGGCCTGGTGGTCTTCCAACTCGACCCGGCCAGACGCTGGGCCGTTCCTCGGCTCTGGGCCGTGGGGTTAGGCTCGGGAGTCCTGGCCGACCTGATCAAGGTGCTCATCTCCCGGGCAATTTCCTCGCACGGCGATCTGGCGGCCGCGGTGGGGGAAATACTCCACGGTTGGCTCGCCGAGGTCTCCAGCGTTCGGGCTCAGACCTGTCCGTCGGGACACGCAGCGGCGGCAACCGGGTTGGCCCTGGCCCTGTCGGCACTTTACCCCCGGGGCCGATGGTTGTTTCTTGTCCTGGCCCTGCTCTCGGCCTGCCAGCGGATCGAGGAGGCGGCGCATCGGCCGAGCGACGTCTTGGCGGGTGCGGCCGTGGGCTGCCTGGTGGTTACGGTCTGCGTCTATCGCGGCTCCATCGCGGCCCTTTTGGATCGCCGCGAGGCATTCTTCCGCGACTACTTCGCTCCTCTTGCGGAAAAGCAAGCATTCCGCTCGGCCGCGACGAAACGCGCCGCGTAGGCGGTAGGTTATGCTTTAGCATAACGGGGCATGTCCTAGGGCAGGCTGTTATGCGGGGCTGTAAAGAATTCTGTATCAAGTGGTGGCACGGGCTTCCAGCCCGTGAAGAAACACGGCCAAGATGGCCGTGCCACTTCGCACGGGACACAAAATTCTTTACAGCCCCTGCTATGCTAAAGCATAACCTACGCGGCTAGGGCAACGTGTTATGCTGAGGCATAACCTGCGCGAAATACCACCACGAGGATCCAATGCTGCGGCCGATCGAGAGCATGGTGCAAGGGCCCCTGGGTTCGCGACTGCTGCTGCCCTTGGCCCTGGCTCGCAAAGCCGTGGCCGACGCCTGGCTGCAATTGGCGGTCAGCGCGGTCGTGCTGATTGGATTCGCTTGGATCTTCGTCTGGTTGATGAGCCTGCTGACGATCGGCAAGTGGGGGGCCATGCTCAACCTGCTGCCGAGTTTCGTGCAGCCGCTGTTGGGCGTGCCCTTGAAGGATCTGGCGACGACCACCGGGCGGCTCACGTTCCTTTACGTCCATTTGGTCACCCTGTTGGTGGTGATTAGCTGGGCGCTGGGTCGAGGATCGGACGTAATCAGCGGCGGCATCGCCAAGGGGACCCTGGAGTTGGTGTTGACGTTGCCCGTCCGCCGGCCTACGGTCGTGCTGATTCCGATGGCCGTTTCGGCCATCGGATGCGTGGTGCTGGCTTTCTCGGTCTGGATCGGGACCTGGATCGGCCTGACGGCGGTCGGATTGCGAGCGGAGGTCTCCCTGCGGCAGTTCCTGCCCGGGGTCGTGAACCTGACGGCCCTGGGCTTCTGTCTCGGCGGCATGACCACGCTGGTGTCGAGCTTCGACCGGGACCGCTGGCGGACGATCTGGCTTTCGGGCGGGATCTTCGTGCTGGCCTCGATCGTGAAGTTGATCTCACGCCTCTGGGGGAGCGGAGAATGGCTCAAGTACCTGAGCTTCCTTTCCGCCTTCGAGCCCCAGCGACTGATCCTGGCCCGCCTCGACCGCTGGCCGCTCGCCTGGCAGTTCAGTGGAACACTGATCCTCTTCGGCCTGCTCTGCTATTTGGCGGCGATGGTCGTTTTCGCACGACGGGACATACCCGTACCGCGATAGCGGCGTGCCCAACCATTGGGCGAACCGGAGCACGCGAATTTTGGACCAGAACCCTTACGAGTCACCCTCGCCGACTACCACCTCGCGGAAAAGCAGGACCACCCGTTGGTTGGTCTGGTCAGGCGTGATAAGTCTGCTGCTTTCGGGCCTCTGCGAGGTAGTTGCGCTTATTGCGACATGTCGGGCAATGGCTTCTAGCTTTGACGTGGTGTCAAGATCTTCATCTTCGGCGCCACTTACCCCCGACCAGGTGGCGTCCCAGTTTACGCCTTACGTTGGCATTTCTATGGTAGCGTCGTGCGCGGTCGTTCCGCTGGGTCTCCTCGGCGTTGTGTTGCTAATCCTGGGGTTAATACTGCGTCGGCGAGTCATTGATAAAAATGGTCATCCAATTGACTCAAGTGATCGGTAAGTCCGCGTCGCGTAGCGACGATGCGACGGTAGCCGTGGGTTTTAACCCACGGAACGCATGGCCCCGCATCTTCCGTTCGTCGCGTAGCGACGATTGAAATGGGCGCGTTGCCCGATTGCACGCGGCCTTTTTTCAACCGTCGCTACGCGACGGGGGGCAATATCACGGGATCCGATCCGTGGGTTAAAACCCACGGCTACCATCATTACGTCGCTACGCGACGAACTTGAGTCAAGTGGAAAACCATTTTGATAAATAGGAGTCCCCTCTCACGGTGGGAGCGTATGCGAGACGCGTCGTCGGGGAGGCGCCTGGCGCATACTAACCCCGCAACCATCTCCCTGAAGGGAGAGTGGGCCTGAACCACGTGCCTACCCTTTTGGCTCATTGGGTTAGCGGTTGACAGACCGGGCCGGCAAGTCTACCATCAGGAGTTTCCCATAGCACGCAGCGTCAACAGGTGACTTGCCCGATGAGGGCCGGACCCGGAAACTTCGAGCACGACGATGGCTGTACCAAAACGCCGACATTCCAATGCCCGCACCGGTTCGCGCCGGGCACATGATTTCAAGAAACCGATTCAATTGCGGACCTGTCCGGAGTGCAGCACGGCGATTCCCCAGCACGTGATCTGCCCGAAGTGCGGGCACTACATGGGCAGGAAAGTGGTGGACACGGAGTCTTGAGCCGCATCGCCTTCCTATTCCCGGGCCAGGGCGCCCAGACCGTCGGCATGGGAAAGCGGCTGGCGGAATCCCTTCCGGCGGTCCGCAAGCTGTACGATCGCGCCGCGGAGGTGCTGGGCTACGACCTGGCGAAGCTCTGCTTCGAAGGCCCCGCGGAGGAACTCGATTCGACAGCGATCAGCCAGCCGGCGCTCTTCGTGACCAGCCTGGCGGCGCTGGAATCGCTGAGGAGCGAGTCGCCCGAGGTGGTGCTTTCCTGCGAGGCGGCGGCCGGGTTGAGCCTGGGGGAGTATACGGCGATGGTCTTCGCCGGCGTGTTGGATTTCGCCTCCGGCCTGACCCTGGTGCAACGGCGCGGCGCCGCCATGCAAGGCGCCTCGGACGCCACGCCCAGCGGCATGGTGACGATCCTCGGGCTGGAACGGGTGCAAGTGGAAAAACTCTGCCAGCAGGCCCGGCAGGGCGAGGTGCTGCAGATTGCCAACCTGCTCTGCCCGGGAACCATCGTGATCTCCGGCGCCAACGGGGCTTGCGAGCGGGCCGCCGCGCTGGCCCTGCCGATGGGCGCGATGAAAGCCGTGCCCCTGGCCGTCGCCGGGGCCTTTCACACGCCGATCATGCGGACAGCCGAACAGCGACTGGCCGAGGCCCTGGCCGACGTGGTCTTGCAGAAGCCGCGAATCCCCGTGGTATCCAACGTCGACGCCCGGCCGCACGACGATCCCGAGGAGATCCGCCAACTGCTGATCCAGCAGGTCCTGCAGCCGGTCCGCTGGGAGGACTCGATGCGCTACTTGCTGGACCAGGGGTTCGATCAGTTTTACGAGGTCGGCCCCGGCCGAGTGCTCCGCGGGCTGTTGCGGCGGGTGGATCGCAAAGTCTCCTGCCAGTGCGTGGAGGTGTAGGAGCGTGTTTGAAGAGGGCCACTTGGCAGTCAGCGATCAGCTTTCAGCTATCAGCGGTCAGCCAAGAAGATACGGGACTGACTTGGTCTTGGTCGCAACCTATTGTACGCAAGGTGCTTACGATCTGAAAAGCTGAAAGCTGACCGCTGAAAGCTGACCGCTTCAAACAGTAAGTTCGGAACTCAGGATCAGAGCCATGAGTACCAACAACATTAAGCGTCGGATTACGGCCGACCTCAGCGGCCAGGTGGCGATTGTCACCGGCGGTGCGCGGGGCCTGGGACGCGCGATCGCCGAAACCCTCTCCGCTTGCGGGGCCAAGGTCGCCCTGGTCGACGTCAGCGCCGAGGCCCTGGCCGAGACCGTGGCTGCCATCCGGCAAGGCGGCGGCACGGCCGAGGCCTTCGTGGGCGACGTGACCGACAGCCAGCGTGTCAACCAAGTGGTGGAGGAGGTCATCGCCCGATTAGGCAGCCTCGAGATCCTTGTCAACAACGCCGGCATTACCCGGGATAGCTTGGTGATACGGATGAAGGACGACCAATGGGACGCGGTGCTGGGCATCAATCTCCGCGGCACGTTCCTCTTCACCCGGGCGGCGGCACGGCCGATGCTCAAGGGAAAACGGGGCCGGATCATCAACATTGCCAGCGTTTCGGGCCTGATGGGCAACCCGGGCCAGGCCAACTATTCGGCCTCGAAAGCGGGCGTGATCGGACTGACGCGGACGGTGGCCCGGGAACTGGCCAGCCGCGGAATCACGGTCAACGCGGTCGCGCCGGGCTTCATTGCCACGGAGATGGCCGCCAAACTGGGGGAGGATGTTCTGGAGCAGGTCAAATCGCAAACTCCTCTGGGCAGGCTTGGCGACCCCCAGGACGTGGCAGACGCCGTCTTGTTCTTGGCCAGCGAGGCGGCCAGTTTCATCACCGGGCACGTCCTGGTGGTTGACGGTGGCCTGAGCGAGTAGGGCGATTTTGACGAATACGCGAACCAGACACGCTAGAAAGATATAGACACGGTGGCGAAAAGTCGTTATTGTTTTTTCCAGTTTCCCTCAATCGAGTGTGTTTAGGAGGAGGACCGTTACGGTGGCCTCAGTCGAAGAACGAGTCGTGGATATCGTGGCCGAACAGTTGGGCGTCAGCAAGGACCAGATCACGCGGGAGACGTTGTTTGTCAACGATTTGGGGGCGGACTCCCTGGATACGGTGGAACTGGTGATGGAGCTCGAAGAAGAGTTCGACATCAACATCCCGGACGACGCCGCCGAGAAGATCCAGACGGTCGGTCAGGCGATCGACCACATCCAGAGTGCCGTGGAAGGAAGCGGCAAACAGGAACCGACCCCCGACGAGCTTCCATGAAACACCGCGTCGCCATCACCGGCCTCGGCGCAGTCACCGCGTTGAGCTGCAAGGTCGAGGATCTCTGGATCCGCCTGTGCAACGGCGAGAGCGGCGTCCGCCGGATCGAGGGTTTCGACACGTCTCGCTTCCGCGTGAAGTTCGGAGGGGAAATCGTCCACTGGTCCACCGAGGGCTACGTCGAGCCCCGTGAGGTGAAGCGGCTGGATCGGTTCACGCAATTCGCCCTGGTCGCCGGCATCGACGCCATCGGGGATGCGGGCCTGGATTTCTCCCGCGAAGATCCCACCCGCTGCGGGGTGATCCTCGGCTCCGGGATCGGCGGCCTGTACGAGATCGAGATGCAACATACGCGGCTCCTGGAAAAGGGGCCCGACAAGGTCTCCGCCTTCACGATCCCTAAGCTGATGGCCAACGCCGCCAGCGCCCAGGTGTCGATCCAGTATGGACTCCGCGGCCCGAACTGTGCAGTCTCGACGGCTTGCGCCAGCGCCTCCAACGCTATCGGCGACGCCATGCGGCTGATCCAGTACGGCGATTGCGACCTGGTGATCACCGGTGGAACCGAGGCCGCCGTGACGCCCATGGGCATCAGCGCCTTCGCCGCCATGCGGGCCCTTTCCGAACGCAACGACGATCCCAGCAAGGCCAGCCGTCCCTTCGACCTCGATCGCGACGGTTTCGTGCTCTCCGAGGGGGCCGGGCTGCTGGTCTTGGAAGAACTCGAGCACGCCAAGCGACGCGGGGCGAGGATTTACGGCGAGATGCTCGGCTGCGGCGTCAGCGCCGACGGCACGCACATCACCCAGCCCGATCCGCAGTGCGTGGGCGGCGCCACGGCGATGGAGCTGGCCCTGGCCGACGCCCGCATCGACCCCAGCGAAGTGGGCTACATCAACGCACACGGAACCAGCACGCCGCTGGGCGACCAGGCCGAGACGATAGGCATCAAGAGGGTCTTCGGCCCGCACGCCCGCAACCTCTGCGTGTCCAGCACCAAGAGCCAGTTGGGCCACCTGCTGGGCGCCAGCGGCGGCGTGGAGTTGGTGATTACCGTGCTGGCATTGGTCCGCGGCGTAATTCCGCCGACGATCAATCTGGAGCATCCCGACCCAAACTGTGATCTGGACTACGTGCCCAACGTGGCCCGCCAGCGGCGGTTCACCGTGGGCATGTCCAACAGTTTCGGCTTCGGCGGCCACAACGCCTCGTTGATCGTCGGCGAACTCCGCAACGGCCGAGCTTAATTACCCCCGCAACGACTTCGGCAGGAGGCTGAAGGATGACGACTGTACTCCTCACGCTCCGCGTGAGGTTTGCTTGGTTCGGCCTCACGCGGAGCGTGAGGAGTACCCTGGCGGCGGCCCTCGTGCTGGGAGCGAGCTTGGCGCTGGCCCAGACATCGGCTGCCCCCGCGGTGAACGGTCCCCCGCCGACCTGGCGCACCCCGACCGCCGACAGCGGCGGTCAGGCGGGCACGCTGGCGTCGTCGGCGCCCGCCGTTAGCCGAGCGCCCCTGACCCGGGTTAGCGCGGGCAACGGAACGCTGCCCAACGACCACGGACAGGTCTGGCGGGAGTACGACATCAGCCCTTACACGCTCCGTGTCACCTCGACCAATCGGCCGGAGCAGGCGATCATCGACTGGATCCTGCGCGAGACCGGCTACGAAACCTGGCACGGCGAGACGCTGGGCATCCTCAGCGTCAACCATCGCAGCCTGGTGGTCTATCATACGCCCCAAGTCCAGGCCGTCGTGGCCGACGTTGTCGACCGCTTCGTCTCCAGCGAGGCCCAGGCGCAGACCTTCGCCCTGCACGTGATGACCTTGGACAACCCCAATTGGCGGGCCCGCGTGCAATCCCTGCTCACGCCCGTCCAAGTGCAAACGCCCGGCGTTCAGGCCTGGCTGCTGGAACGGGAAGGCGGCGCCCAACTGCTGGCCGAATTGACCCGCAGGATCGATTTTCGCCAGCACAACTCGCCGCAACAAGTGGTCAACAACGGTCAATCAACCGGCGTCTCCCTCACCAGGGGCCGCAGTTATGTCCGCGGCGCCATCCCGCGGCCCGATGCCTATCAAGGCTACCAGCCGGACACCGCCGTGATCGACGAGGGCTTCTCCCTGGAGTTCAGTCCGCTGTTGTCCGTCGACGGCCGCTCGATCGATGCGACGATCAAGTGCAACGTCGACCAGGTGGAGAAGCTGGTGCCGGTGATGATCGACGTGCCTACGAGCCTGCTGCCGCGGCAGCGGGTGCGGATCGAGTTGCCGCAGGTTGCCAGCTTCCGCTTCCACGAGCGGTTCCGCTGGCCGTCGGACAAGGTGTTGCTGGTGAGTCTGGGGATGGTGCCCATGCCGGCGCCTGCCGATGGAAAATCGCTGGTGCCGGGCCTCTCGTTGCCGTTTTCGACCTCGCCCGCCAGGACCGACATGCTGGTGATGGTGGAGAACAAGGGCACGGTCGCCACGCCCGGAAAAAAGTGACTGCATCCGGGAGGTTATGTTTTAGCATAACATAATCTCGCACCGGGCAAGGTCTTATGGGGTTATCGTGTTATGCTGAAGCATAACCTACGGCTACGGCGTGGATTTCAAGGGGATGTCGATGAGGTTGTCCCCTGGCTTGACCTCGAACTCCAGTCCCGAGCCCGCCAACGAGCAATACTTGGAAGGAATCGCGTTGGAGCTCTGCGCCGACGGATCCTCTCCGGGCAGCACGACGGCCCGGTACAGGCCCGGTAAAGCGCCATCGTTGGCGCTTTCGTTGGCGGTGTGCATGGTCAATCGGTAGGAGCCATCGGAGCCGATCGCGCCCTCGGCGCCGTAACACGAGTTGGACGGTCCCGGCGAGCTCGGCTCAAAACCTACCAACCCCCCCCTCAGCGGATTGCCGTCCAGGCTGACCACACCATGAACTGGATAGGGTCTCTCGTGACTGGCCGGACAGCCGGCCGCGAGCGAGGTGAGTAGCCCCACCAGGAGGCAGGGCCATCGCCGCCGCGAAACTTCGGCCATGATCAGCGCTCGCAGGAATCCGCCGCCCCTTGCCCCTTGTTATACCGTATGCGGTCGGGAATGCGCCGTTCGTAGTCCCGCCTTTAGGCGGTCTTGCCGCGGACTTCCGGCTAAAGCCGGTACTACGAACTTGCGTCATTTCGTCCCGCGTGCGATATAGTCGAGGATAGCCGCCAGGCCGCCCCGTGGCAAGTTGCAGCCCACGGTTGACCCGACAGCACGCCCCGCCGGCAGGGATGTCTCGACCCGAGTTTGGCGAAAAGCTAAAATGGCTGGTCTCGGGGGCGATGACGGTTAGCAGCAATGACGGTGTACGGATGAGTTCCACGCGGCCCAGAGTGGTGATTACCGGACTCGGCGTGGTCAGCCCCTTGGGCAATGGCAAGGACTCGCTCTGGGACGCCCTTTCCGCCGGTCGCAGCGGCGTCAGACCGCTGAGGGCCGTTCCCGCGGGCGCCCTGCCCACGTCCGTGGCCGCCGAAGCCGAGGAGTTCCGCGGCGAGATCGACGATTTCGGACCGCTGGACAAGGAGACCAAGAAGGCGATCCGCAAAGGGCTGAAGGTGATGTGCCGCGAGTGCCAGATGGGCGTGGCGGCGGCACAGCAGGCCTTGGCCGACGCGGGGCTCGTGCCGGGCACCTACGACCCGACCCGGGCCGGAATCTCTTTCGGCAGCGACTACATGCTGACCATGCCCGACGACTTCGCCGAGGGCATCCTGCAATGCTTGGGCGAGGAGGGGAAATTCGAGCTCTCCCGTTGGGCCAAGGAGGGCATGCCCAAGATGTCGCCCTTGTGGCTCCTCAAGTACCTCCCCAACATGCCGGCGAGCCACCTGGCGATCTACAATAATCTCCAAGGCCCGAACAACTCCATCACCGTGCGGGAAGCCAGCCCCAATCTGGCCGTGGCCGAGGCCCTGCAGATCGTTCTCCGCGGCCGGGCGGACCTCATGCTCTGCGGGGCCACCGGTACCCGCCTGCACCCCATGAAGATCGTCCACGCCTTGCAACAGGAAGAGGTCGCCCCTGGCGACGAGGCCCCCGAGCGGACCAGCCGGCCGTTCGATTTGCACCGTTCGGGCATGGTGCTGGGAGAGGGCGCGGGGGCCCTGGTGCTGGAAGACTCGGGTTCGGCGCTGGCCCGCGGCGCCACGATTTATGGCGAGGTTGTGGGCGGGGGGTCGAGTTCGGTGGTCGAGAAAAATCTCGTGGCCCGGTGCGACGTGGCCATGAGAAACGCCTTGTCGGCGGTGCTCCAACATGCCGGCGCCACGCCCGCCGAAGTCGGACACCTGCACGCCCACGGGCTGAGCACCCGCAACAGCGACGCGGAAGAGGCTTGGGCCATCCGCGAGGTCTTTCCAACGAGGAACGTGCCGGTCGTGGCGGCGAAGAGCTCCTTCGGCAACCTGGGCGCCGGCGGCGGCGCCGTGGAAATGGCGGCCAGCCTGCTGGCCCTCCAGCACGGGCGGTTGTTCCGCGTGTTGAACTACCAGACGCCCGACCCGGAATGTCCCCTGGCCGTGGTGACCACCGATGACACTCCGCCGGGCGATAGCTTCATCAACCTCAACGTGACCCCTCAAGGACAGGCCAGCGCGGTCATGATTCGGCGCTACCAGGGGTAGCCGGACAAGTGACGGTACGCGCCGTGCGCCGCGAGCCGGCGCACGAAACAACGGAGGAGATCCTTTGAAGACCGTTGACATTCGAGAGACGAGTTTGGACGCCTGCGTGCATGACGCCCAGTCGGATCGCGTTGTGATCATGCGCCAAGGCAACCCCGTCGCGATCGTGGTCGGCGTCGAGGGACTCGATGCTGAACAAACCGAACTGGGCGCCAGCGATGCGTTCTGGAAGCTCGTTGCCGCCCGCCGCCAGGAGCCGACTCTCGACCGCGCGGCCTTGGAGAAGCGATTCAATGGCTAGGCAGTCACGCCCCCTGGCGCATCCAACGGTCTTTCGCGTCCATCGGCGCCCGGGACTAGGGGCGGCGATGGTCCTGGTGGCGGCCCTCGGGCTGGGATCTCCGGTCTCGACCACGGCCGCCGGGCCGGACGGAGCGGACGAACACGGCGAAACGCCCCGACAACGCGACCAGCGGATGGCCTGGTGGCGCGAAGGCCGCTTGGGAATGTTCATCCACTGGGGCCTCTTTTCCATCCCTGCGGGCCAGTGGAAGGGACAGCGAGTCGGCGGGGCCGGCGAGTGGCTGCAATTCGCCGCCCAGATCCCTCCCTCCGAGTACGAGTTGCTGGTCCAACAGTTCAACCCCGCCGCGTTCGACGCCCACCGTTGGGCCGATCTGGCCCGGCGCGCCGGCATGAAATACCTGGTCGTGACCGCCAAGCACCACGACGGCTTCTGCCTCTTCGACTCCAAGCTCACCGGCTACCAGGTGATGAACACGCCCTGCAAGCGCGACCTGCTGAAGGAACTCTCCCAAGCCTGCCGTGACCAGGGGATCAAGATCGGCTGGCACTATTCGATCCTCGACTGGCACCATGCCGACTACCTGCCGCGCGGCCGGGGAAGCCCGCGCCCTTGGGACGACCGGTCCACCTTTGGGGCCAGCTTCAACCGCTACCTCGGCGACGTTGAGGGCCAACTGCACGAGCTATTGACCGGCTATGGTCCGATCGGCCTGGTCTGGTTCGACGGCGGCTGGGAACACTCGCCCCAGGAGTTGCGAGCGGGCGAATTGGTCCGGCGGGTCCGCTCCTGGCAGCCGCAGATCCTCATCAACGACCGCCTCGGTCTTCGCCAGGATTTCGCCACGCCCGAGCTGGACGTCCCGGCCGCCGTCATCCCCGCGGCCCCCAACGCCCCGGCCGCCACGCCTGTCGTCACCCCGCGCGGCGATTGGGAAACCTGCATCACGATCAACAACACCCGGGGCTTCAGGAAGGACGACCTGGAGTGGAAATCGACCGAGGTCCTGCTGCGGAGCCTGATCGACGTCGTCAGCAGGGGCGGCAACTGCCTGTTGGCCGTCGGGCCGACTGCCGAGGGCGAGATCCCGCAACCGATCACCGAGCGGCTGGACGCCGTCGGCCGCTGGCTGTCGGTCAACGGCGAGTCGATCTACGGCACCACGGCCGGCCCTTTCCGCTCGCTTCCCTGGGGCCGCTCGACGAAGAAACCCGGCAAGCTCTACCTGCACGTCTTCACCTGGCAAAACGATCTGCCGCTGCCGGGCCTGAAGAATAAAGTGACCAGGGCCTACCTGCTGGCCGACAAGAACCGCGCGGGCGTGGTCGCCGTCCAGGAGGCCGGGCAAACCACGATCCGTCTGCCCGGCGGCCCGACCGATCCGATCGCCACGGTCGTCGTGGTCGAGATCGAGGGTCCGCCGCACGTCCAGCCAGCGAAGAAGTAGGCGAGTAGGGTGGGACAAGCTCGCGTCAGCGATGCCGGCCCGCCAATTCTGCCGTCGCTTGTGGTGCGGGCGGCCCGCCTGCAGTTTCAGGGCGGGCGTCCCGCCTGCAATTTCAGGGCAGGCGGGACGCCTGCACCACAAAGAAGTCGTTCAACTTTGACGCGACGCCTAAGAGTACTCGGCCTGGTCGGCCAGGGCCTGGCGAATCAGGACCAAGAGCACCTTGGGATCGTAGGGCTTGTGAAGGAAATACTGGCAGCCGGCCAGGCGGCACTGGCGGACGATTTCCGGCTGGTCGACGCCGGTGACGACGATCACGGGAATGGCACAGGTCTCCGTGGCGTCGGCCAGTTGCTGGCAGATCCGCAGACCGTCGGCGTCGGGCAGGCAGAGGTCCAGTACGATCAGTGACGGCCGCTCGGTCCGGGCGCGATCCAGCCCCTGGCGCCCGGTGGTGGCGACGAGTGTCTCCATCCCTTGCCGCCGCAGCCGGCAGGCCAGCACTTCGGCCATCGACTGATCGTCGTCGACGATCAGCACCAGCGGCGACTTGTCCGGCGGATCAGCCGCAAGCTGGGGTTGTTCCAAGAGGTCTAGAGACATGGGAGGCGGGTCCGGCAGGGCGTGGCGGGTGGCCCGATAGCTTGGCTATCGGGGCGCCGCCACGCGCGGGGTGGCGCAAGCAATTCTTACCGGGGATGGGAAAACATAGCTCGCTAATCCCGTCCGGTCAAATCCAGTCGCCCGTCCGAGAAAGTAGCAGGCACACTCCGTGTGCCGTCCGCCCGGTTGCGGCACGGCCGCGTGTGCCTGCCGGCTTGCAGGGGTTACGGCACACGGCGTGTGCCTACTACTTAACGGCTCGTCCAATCCAACGCCGAGAGCGAGGCCAGGGCGAGCTGCAAGGCCTGGGTGCCGCTGCGGCTGTGGCCGTGGGCCGCCAAGGAAAGGTAGAGCTGATGGACCAGGGCCAGCCCCGGCATCACCAGGCCCATCCGCTCCGACTCCTCCAAGGCGATGCCCATGTCCTTGATGAAGTGCTCGACGAAGAACCCCGGCTCGAAATTGTTGTTGATGATCCGGGCGCCGAGGTTCAGCAGCGACCAGCTCGTGGCCGCCCCGGAGCCGATCGATTTGATCACCGTGTTCAGATCCAGTCCGGCTCGGTAGGCATAGAGCAGCCCTTCGCAGACGCCGATCATGGTGCCGGCGACGACCACCTGGTTGGTCATCTTGGCGTGCTGTCCGGCCCCGTGGCCGCCCTGGTGGACGATTGTCGTGCCCAGCACTTGCCAGCAGGGTTGCAGGGCCTGGACCACGTCCTTGTCGCCGCCGATCATGATCGAGAGCCGTGCCTCCCGGGCGCCGACGTCGCCGCCGGAGACGGGAGCGTCGACGCTGTGGACCTCTCGGGCGGCCGAGGCCTCGGCGATCTCGACGGCCAGCGACGGCCGGCTGGTGGTCATGTCGACGATCACGTTGCCCGGCTTCGAGCCGGCCAGCGCGCCGTCGTCGCCGAGGATCACGCTGCGGACGTTGGCCGGATAGCCGACCATCGTGAAAATCACCTCGGCGGCCTCGGCCACGGCGCGGGGACTTTCGGCCCACTGGGCGCCGCGGTTGAGCAGCCGCTCGGCCTTCTCGCGGGTGCGATTGTAGACGGTCATGGGGAAGCCGGCGGCCAGCAGGTGCCCGCACATGCTGGCGCCCATCACTCCCGTGCCGATCCAGCCCAGCCGGGTTGCGCCCGGCTTGATGATGGGGATGGACATGATATTGGCCCCTCTAACGTGCCAAGGATTGCCGCTCAAGCTCAAGCAGCAGAAGAAGTACCGGTGCCTCCTCTCTGTTCGCGTCTTGCCGCCAGACCTACTTCCAGCGATCCACCGGACGCTGGATGATTTCGCTGAGCACGATCGCCTGGCGCATCACCACGCCGCTGGCCAGCAGACCCACTAGTCCGCTGGGACCGAGGGCCAGGGCGTCGGCCAGCGATTGTTCCCCGCTGACGGCGGCCGCATTAGCCGTCGGGGCCGGCGACTGGCCGGCGGTGGAGAGCTGTCCCAGTCCGTGATCGAAGACCTGGCGGAGATGGCCCTCCATAGCGGCGTCCGCCTGGGCCTGGGTCGCCAGTCCCGACTCCAACGGCTTGAATCGCTGTGGCGACTCCTCGATCGGGGTGATGTCCACGGGCTCTTCCCGCCGGGCCCTCGGCGGCTGCCGCGAGGCGGGCTGGGGCGGCCGGGCCGTCGCCGCTCCCCCGCCGCGCCGCTGCCCCGCCTTGCGGAGGAACTCGCCGATCTCGTCGTCCAACGGCGCGCGGCGAGGCGCGTTTTGCGCCCGCTGGCGGGCCTTTCGCGCCTCCTCGGCGGAAAGCGCCTGCACCCAGGAGATCAATCTTCCCACCACCGTAACCACGATCACCACGATCACCAGCAGCACGCCGAACACGTCGCCGATGTCGGCCAGCAAGAACGCTAGCGGGAAAAGGGGACAGTCCCCATTTGTGCGAAGCACCCTTCGGGCCGTTCCGGCAAATGGGGACTGTCCCCTTTTCCCAGCGAGGGATCATGTGGGGGCTCCCGCGCGGACTGGGACCCCGGTGGTCTTGGCGATCGAGGTGCGCATCTCGGTATCGGCCTGGACGTTCTTGAGCTTGTAGTAGTCCATGATGCCCAGCTTGCGGTCGCGGAAGGCCTGGGCGATGGCCTTGGGGACTTCCGACTCCGCTTCCACGACCTTGGCGCGGTTTTCTTCGATCATGGCGATGTTTTCCTGCTCGTTGGCCACGGCCATCGCCCGCTTGTTCTCGGCATTGGCGCGGAACACCCGCAGGTCGGCCTCGGCCTGGTCGGCTTGCAGCCGGGCGCCGATGTTGTCGCCCACGTCGATGTCGGCGATGTCGATGGAAACGATCTCGAAGGCGGTCTGCGAGTCGAGCTTGCGGGCCAGCACCTTCTTGGAGATGCGGTCGGGGCTGGCCAAGACCTCGCTGTGCGTTTCGGCCGAGCCGATCGCGCTGACGATGCCCTCGCCTACGCGGGCCACGATCGTCTCCTCGGTGGCCCCGCCGATGAGCTGGTTGAGATTCGCCCGCACCGTCACCCGGGCCTTGACCTTGAGCTGGATGCCGTTGCGGGCCACGCCGTCCAACGTCGGCCGGCCGAGGTTGCGCGTTGGGCAGTCGATGACCTTGGGATAGACGCTGGTCTGCACGGCCTCCAGCACGTTGCGGCCGGCAAGGTCGATGGCCGTGGCCAGCTTGAAGCTCAGGTCGATCTTGGCCTTGCGGGCGGCGATGATCGAGCGGATCACCAAGGGCACATTGCCGCCGGCCAGGTAGTGGGCCTCCAAGGCCCGCGTGGTAATCGATTCCGTCGGGTCCAGGCCGGCCTGCACGGCCATGATCTTGCTGCGGACGATCACCGCCGGGCTGACCTTGCGGAAGGTCATGCCCAAGAGGTCGAAAATGCCGATCCCGGCGCCGGTGGTCTTGGACTGGATCCAGAAGCGGAAATAGCGCGTGAAGACCGCCAGGACGATCAGGCCGAAGATGATGCCGACAACAACGACGACGATCAAGATCACCTGGGCCGGTGTCTGGGCGAGTAGAGGCATAATTTGGGTCCCCGAAAATCGTAGGGTGGGCATCGCCCACCAAAGTACGTCAGGCTTTCCAGCCTGACAGAACAGACGGGTCAGGCTGGAAAGCCTGACGTACGTGAAACCTCAGTCATCCATCGCCAACGACTAGCCATCGCAGGATAAGGCAAATATAGCCGATCCACAAAATCGAAAGTCCAATAAGTCCGACCCCGGCGAAGAACCCAAGGATGACCATTCCTCCCAGGCCTATGGGACCCGCAGGTAACTTAGGGAACGACCAGTAAGACATGTCGAATCCCTTTTCGGGGCCTTAGCCGGCAGGTAAACGATCGCCCACATCCAAAAATGCCACCGCCCCGTCACCTTTATTTACCCATACCGAGGGGGACTTGTCAAGCAGGGGGTTCCTGAAAAGGGTCGGGAGCCACCGTATCGATCGGTTGCGAGAGGGGATCGTCGGCAGGCCGGGGCGGCGGTGATTTATCCGCCGGCCGGACGACGATCTCCGTCCCCCGCACCTGGACCACGCGGACCATCTGGCCCACCTCGATCGGCTGGGACTCGCTCATCGCGTCGTAGGTCCGACCGTCGATCACTACGGCCCCGCTCAGCAGCATCTGACTCTTGGCCCGGCCGACACGGCCGACGAGCCCTTTCAAGTCACGAACCTTGGGGGAGTCGGGCAGAACGTCCTGCTCCCTGGGAACGCCCAGCAGTACACGCCTGCCGATCGGCGTATGGGGCCACCAGCGCAGCGCAAAGACCACGATCAGCGGAACGGCCACCAGAGCCGCCGCGGAAAGCGCCAGTCCCGCGGCCCAGCTTTGCATGAACCCCACCACGATCGCGCCCAGGATTGCCGCGACGGCGAGGAAACCCAGCAGCCCGCCGGAGGGCACTAAGACCTCCAACGCCGCCAAGCCCAGGCCAAGCGCCAACAATAGTACGGCCCAAATCCAGGGTTCCATACCCCTTATCATTCCCGAAGAGGAGACAATTGTCTATCGTAGCGTGATGAGTCCCTTGGAGTGCGGCGACTTGTCGCCGCTTTCCTGCCCAAAGCGCAGTGGCCGTGCGAATCGAAAGCGGCGACAAGTCGCCGCACTCCAAAGGGGCCGGGAGGCGGCTGTCTATCGCAGGCCATAGTCCGCGGGCTTCATCCCCGGCTTGAACTTGCCGTAGCCCATTCCCAGGGGCTTATACTCACCCACCAGCCCAACCTCCGCCCGAGCGGGGATCTTGTCCTCCATGCCCAGACACCAGAAGCTGGCGTTGACCAACAGCCGCCGCAGGCCCTCGCTCTCCAGGTCGCGGGCGGCTCCCATGGTGGTCGTAAAGACCCGGCCCACGTTGCCGCTGGGGCTGCGGTAGGTCTTGGTCCAGGCGATGGGCATCATCGGCTCGTTCTTCGGCCCGGCATCCGGCTTGTCCGTGGGCTTCATCCCTTCCAGCACCTGGCCCATGACCAGCGGCCGGCTATCGCCCGGCAAGGGCAGCCGGACCTGGTAAACGTCGGTCGGCCCCCAAATATCCTCGCAGCCGCGGACGATCGGGTTGGTCTCTTGGCCCTTGGCGATCAGGCCCCGCGTGCTCTGGACGCCGTGGCTGCCCGTGGTGATTGATCCAGGTCTCGCCCAGGATCTGCCGGCCGAAGCCGCCGTCCCACGCGCGGCTATCGTAACTGTAGCGGGAGTAGGTCTTGCCGGCAGGGAAGCGGAAGGCATGGGTGGCCGTCCGCAAGCCGAGGATCGGCCGGCCGGACTCGACGTACTCGACCACGTGCCGCATCTGCTCGTCCGGCAGATTCCGCCAGCGGGTGGCGATAATCATCAGGTCGGCCGTCTTCAGGTTCTCCAGGCCGGGGATGTTGTCGAGGACCAGCGGGTTGACCGTGCCGTCCTTGGGATCGACGGCAAACAGCACCGTCGAGCGGAAGCCGTGGTGTTTGGCCAGGATCTTGCCAAGCTGGCTGAGGGCTTCTTCGGAGCGATACTCTTCGTCGCCGGAGACCAGCACGATCTGTTTTCCCTTGCCGGGCCCCTCGCCGCCCGGGTAGACCACCCAGGGCTCTCCCACCGCCGCCCGGCTGGCCAGCAGGATCGCGGCCACCATCCAGGCGGCCCCCCAAACTAACCCCTGTTGTTTCCACGTTCTCATGGTTGCTCCTCTGGATTGGCTGCCTCGAAACTCGATGGAGAATCCCGCTGATTGTAACGCTCGGGGGGAACGGTTCGCTATGGGGCGTGGGAAATCTCACTAGGCCAGCGAGCGGGAAATAGGTTACCCAAACCGCGGAACCCCCGATGGGTTTTGACGAGCAAAACGGGCCATTGGGTGCCACGTCCCGTGCTTTTCTGATCGGTGCCGTGGGCGTGCTCGTCCGCCAACGTCGGCCAAGCACGGGCAAGCCCGTGGCACCCAGCGAACGGCCGGAGACGATTGACAAACGGGGGCGCAAGGGCCATAAAGGGGGGTATCCCATCAGGTCTTGGTTAAGGCGGTCGCGAGTATTTGTTTTGGAAAGGCTGCTGGCATGGCAAACAGACGTGGCAAGAAAAGACTCCCAACCCGTTTATCCCTTCCGGCGCCAATAATTTAGTTGTGTGTCCCCGGAATTACCGGAATTACCCCGGAATTACCCGGAATTACATAATGGATGGCCGAGCGAGCCTGGACCGGTTCCGGGTTCGCCGCAAATGGGAAAGATCGGTTAGAGCCAAGCCAGGCGAGGGGGTCGATTATGGTTCGCACGGCACTCGGCGAGGCGGCTGGGCAGCAGCATGGCGAAAGCCCACCAGTCCGCTGGTATCGGTACCGGTTGTCCAGCCTGATCTGGTTTTCCCTCGGCGTGGCCCTGCTAATGGCGACAATCGTTCAGGAACTCCGCCTCCGGACTGCGGACCTTCGGCGGCGTGCGGTCGAACGGCAGATTGAAGAGCTGCGAATAGCGATTCCTCAGTCCATCAAATCAGGCTGGTTGATGCAGTTGAGTATCGGACCGGGCAAGCTTTTTCGCGGCTCTCTTCCCGCAGGCGATTGGCGTTTGGCCGTCTACTATTGGTTGGGCGACAGCACCGCGAGGGATGTAGCACGATCAGGGCCGCCCAAGGGGCTCGCCCCGTTGGTCGCCAAACGGGTACTATTTCCCGACGAGCACGTCGAGATCGAAATTTTGGAGGCTAAGTTGCCTGAAGGCATGAGCCGCGAGGGAACGCCAGTGAACACAGCCCTCGATATCTCGATGAACTTCAGGCGGCGCGCCCGGTGGGTGGAAGGCGGCAAGGAACCAGATGTTTGGTGTATCCCGCTGCAACCACTGGCGCTATTCCTGGATAGGGGGAGGGACATCGCGGAAAACAACGCCCTCAACGACCCGACGAACGATCAAGTGCTCGTCTACGAACCACCCCAGAGCTACAAAGGCCCAAGTCTTCTCGTGGTGGTAGAACGCATTCGGACGAACACGTTGAAGCCTCAAATTGGTACTGACGAATTGGTCGAGCTTCGCCAATAGCAGGCCCGAAACTCCAGGACGACGCAAAGCGGTCGGGAGTCTTTGTTTTGGAAAGGTTGGCGGCATGGCAAAGAGCGGAAAGCAAGGACTCCCGATCGCGCTATCCAACCCCGTCTATTCCTGATTCCCCTCACCCCGACCCTCTCCCGGAGGGAGAGGGGGACGCGCTATCTCGCGGGTGAATCGGCGACCGGAACCAGCTCCATCAGGCCCTGGAGCTTGCGGCCCTGCGTGTTGTCGCGGTAGGCGGCCAGCAGCCGAGGGCCGATCGTGAAAATGGGGCCCAAGGAAAAGGGCAAGGGCCTTTTCCCCTTACGCGGCAATTCGATCTTCTCCAGGGGATGCGACGTTGACTGGCCCGTTGCCACGTGAAGCCAGGCGAGCACCGGGTGCGGCGAGTCGGCTTCGTCCCGTTCGAGGCACGTATACATCAGCCGGCCGGGCCCGCCGCACAACAGGCCGCGGAGCGGGGCCTCGATCGGATGCCGCCAGGCGACGCGACCGTCGGCCGTCTCCAACGCCGTGAGCCCGGCCAAATCTTCCACGATCAGCCGGCCGCCGACGACCCCGGCCAGCCGCAGGATGTCGTCCAGGGAGGCGTTTTCCCACAACCGCCGGCCACAGCTCAGCTCCAAGCATTGGACCTTGTTGGCCCCGGCGGCCACGCCGGCACTGTCGCCCGAGGGGGTCATCACCAGTGCCAATCCGTCGGCGACCATGAGCGGCGACGCGGAGCGGCCGTGGTCCGCCGAGACTTGCGGCACGCTCAAGCGGCGGACCCAGCGGATCGAGCCGCCGCGGTCGATCGAGAGCACCACGCCCGGCAGGCTGGCCACGATCTGGTCGCCGGCGGCGACGGCCTGGCAGGCGGGCACGCCCCAGCCCGGATCGCGAAGCAAGACGATCGGCCACCGTTGCAGCACCTGACCCCAAAGCGGGTCCAGCGACGCCAGCGACAACTGCCAATAGGCCCAATGCTGCGGCTCGTCGCGGCCGCCCGGCGACTTCTCCTTTTTCTTCCCTCGCCTCTCGGGAAAGCTCTTGTCCTCGGTGAGCGTCAGGGCCAGAAGCCGGCCGCGGTCGGCCAGCGGGTTGGAGACCACGAAGTCCTTGAGGTGGCCGGACCAGCCCTTTTTGCCGTGGTCCGAATCCACCTGGGACTGGCTGGACCAGACCGTCTTGCCATGCTCCAGGTCCAGGCAGACCAGCCCGGGACCTCGCTGGCTCCAACGGCGGAGGTAGATCCGGCCATCGGCCACCAAGGGCTTGAGGGGCACTTCCCGCCAGAACCGGGGAGCGGAGCCTGGATCAGCCATGTTGGTGGTCCAGACGCGCTGGCCACTGGACACCTCCAGCGCGGCGACCGCGCGATCGCCGGCCAGGATCAACAGATCGCCGCCGGCCGCGGCCCAGAGCAGGCCCGCGTTGGGCTTCCACTTCTCCCTCTTTTCGACCGCCTTCTCGGGCGCCGGCTGCCAGGCGTCGTCGGGGGCCAGCGAGGCCCACGGCTTGGCTTCGTAGCGGCCCGGCGGCGGGGCGGCGCCCAAGGGCGGCTCATCCATGCCACCGATCGGCTCGTCGGCCGCCCGCGATAAACGGCGCTGCCGCAGCCCGGCGATCATCGCCTCGAAGGCCGCCGGATCGTACCGCCGGCTGCCCAAGGCCACCGGCGACAGCAGCGGTTGGCCGATCAGGCGGCCCTCGACGGCCCCGGCCAACCGCATCCGGGCGGCCAGCGAGGGTTGCTCTTCAGCAGCCAACAGCGGCAGGGCCTGTTGGTAGCGGTCCAGGGCCTCGGCGATCCGGCCGGCCGCCAGCCAGCGGTCGCCCAGCCAGCGATCCGCCTCGCAGGCCACGTCGGTCCCGGCGAACTGCACGGCCAGCGACTCGATCTGGGAAACGTTGCCGGCGGCGATCGCCGCGTGCAGCCGCAGCCGGCCCAGCTCGCCGAACCGCCCGCTGAGCGAGTCACGCAGCGGCGGATGGTCCCGCATCACCAGGCCGATCATCGTGGCCAACGGCAGCAGCAAGTCGGGGTCGCGGTAGTCGGGCATCAGGCCGCGGTCCACCTGGGGCAGCGTGTGGAAGACCAGCTCGGCCGCGTCCGCATAGGCGTCCTGGTCGAGGCTCGTCTTCAGCTCCGTCCAGAAGTTGTAGCCTTCCTTGTTCCACTCCTGGACGAGAGGCTGCGAAGCGTCCGCCGCGGCGGCGTCGGCCGACGGTGCCGCGGCGGGAACCGCCTGTTGGGCGGCAGCCGGCCGGGCGGTAAGAACGAGCAGGCCCAGCAGGACGGTCCGTAATGCGGTCAGTGGTAGGCACACGCCGTGTGCCGTCCAAAGCGGCACACGGCGTGTGCCGACTACATTGACATGCGACAGTAAGGAGCGGCAAATCAATACCTGTCGTATTGTCGCCTTTCGCTCCGCGAAAGCTGCGTTCTTTCGCGGAGCGAAAGACGACACTCGTTTCCGCGCCGGTCCTAATTGCTTTGTCGGCACTAAACGAATCATTTGATCTGCCCGTTCGGCTTGCCCTGTCTCATCCGCTGCTGTGGCGGTGGTTGGCTGACACTCGAACTCGTCTTCAGAAGCGCCTTGAGGATGTCGTCCGCCCCCCCGGGCCATCCAGCAGCAAAATGGCCATTCGCATCCCAATAATAGATTTTGCACGAAGGAACCTCAGCGACCACGCTCGCCGGATGGCTCGTCGGTTTCTTGACTTCGGTAGAGACTTTCTCGCCATCCTGATAATCGGAAGGCATGAGGTATACGATGACCTCCGCGCTCTGGCGGTAGCTCGGCCGCAGAAGGATAGCCTTTCCCTTGCCGGCGGCTCGGTGCGGTGGATAGGTATCGTCTTCCACCTTGATGGTCCAACCTTCCGGCAGTGCGGATCGGATGGCGGCTACCGGGTCGCTCTTCAAGGCGACGTCCTTCAGCGCAACATGCGAGAGGGCCACGAAGTAGGGTTCCACCTGCCAACCGGCCTGGACAAAAGGAATGTTGAGGTCACTCTGAAAACCGGGCTGGAGAACGCCAGTTTTCTCGCCAGCCTTCTTCTCCGCCTTTTCCGCCTGTTCGACGGCGGGTGGGACGCCGATCATCCTGGCCATCTCGTAGCCCTTCAGAACGCAACGGAATTGCGGCGGAGGAAGCTCGACATTTTCGACCCAAATTGCGATATGCTCGCCGAGTCTCTTGCCGTTTACCGTGTCGATCAGCAGCGTTTGGTCGCCGGTCTTGAAGTCGTCGTCCCGGTTGCCTTCCAGCGTCAGGGGACTGCCAAGGCGAAAGCCGAGGGAGCCGATGGGGGCTTCCCGCGAGTGGAGGACTGTACCTGTTGGGCGGGTGGCTGGCGCCTTTGCATCAGCAACTCCTGGGAGATCGTCAGGCTTCATGGGGACGGATTTTGTCAACTCAGGCGCGATTTTCAATTCGTTGACAACCCGGCGGACTCCGGGCACTCCTCTGGCCATTTCGACCGCCTGATCGATTTGCGACGGACTACCCACGCTCCCGCTGAGCGTCGCCGTACCGTCTTGAAAAAGGATCTTGATGCGGAAGTCGTGCAGTCGGCCACTCTCCCGAAGGCGGTTGCCGATCTGCTCTGCGACTTCCTGGTTGCTTGCAAACGTCCACGCTGGCAGGCACGTTGCGGCAATAGCGAGCAACGCGATCGTTGCAAGGTTCTTCATCCTTTCTCTCCTTATGGGCTTTGACGATCAAGACCAGTAGGGTGGGACAAGCTCGCGCAAGCGAGCGCCGGCCCACCAATCCTGCTCTTGGTGGGCCGGCGGCCGCCAAGGCGGCCTTGTCCCACCCTACCCATCCGCACCCTACCCATCCGCACCCTACCCATCCCCAAGCGACCCATCCCCAGTCGCCGTCCTCATTTTCGTTGGATCGTGCGGCAAGTGCAAGTTGGGGATTCCCGGCAGATTCGTCAGCGTCTGATTCTTTCGCTCTTGGGCCAATCGACTCGGCGACTGTGGGAACTTCTGCCGATCAGGTAAAGTGAGACACCCTGCGGCCGTACTCGTCACGCTCCGCGTGACGTTATCCCTCTCGCAGAGCGAGAGGAGGACGGCGGAATGCGGTGCTCATTTGTCGTCCGACCCCAATGCCGGCGTGGCCGCCGGGGCTAACCGAGGAAGACCCGTCATGGAGAAGAGCACCCCTATCGGCCTGCTGATCGGCTTCTCGATGATGATCGGCGTGTTGTTCGTGGGCGAGGCCAAGGTCTCGCTGCTGAAGTTCATCGATCCGCCGGCGATGATGATGGTCTTTGGCGGGGCGGTGGCGGTGGCGCTGGTGGGTTTTCCGCTGCGCCAGGTGTTGCGGCTGTTCGCCATCGGCAAGAAGCTGTTCTTTCACCAGCACGAGGATCCCCGGGCGGTGATCGACCAGATTGTCGAGCTGGCGGAGATCGCCCGCAAAAACGGGTTGCTGGCCTTGGAGCGGAAGACCGAGGAGGGCCAGAATCCGCTGCTGGTGCTGGGGGTCCAACTGGCGGTCGACGGGGCGCGGCCGGAGTCGGTCGATCAGATCCTGCGGACGGAGATCGAGGCCGCGTCCGGCCGGCACCGGGAGAACAAGCGGGTGCTGGAATTGGTGGGGCGCTGCGGCCCGGCCTTCGGCATGATCGCCACGCTCTTGGGGCTGATCATGATGTTGGGCAACCTCGACGATCCGGACACCATCGGCCCCTCGATGGCCGTGGCCCTGATCGGCACGCTCTACGGGGCCGTGACCGCCAACCTGCTGTGCATCCCCATGACCGAGAAGCTCTCCTTCCTCAGCCACGAGGAGATGCTGATCAAGCAGATCGTGCTCCGCGGCGTGCAGGCGATTCAGTCCGGCGACAGCCCGCGGATCGTCCGTCACAAGCTCGAGACGTTCTTGCCGGCGAAACTGCGGCAGCCGACCCGGGTGGAGCCGGCGGCCGCGTAAGAGGCGGTTAATGTAGCAGGCACACGCCGTGTGCCGTCCGCCACGGCACACGGCGTGTGCCTACTACATTGAGAAGCGACTGACTTCGTTCTTTCGGTCTTGTCGCCGGTTACCCTATGAATTCAATGACGCCTGCGGTCGAGGAGAAACCGGACGGAGCGCCGGAGTGGATGGTGTCGTTCGCCGACATGATCACCATCATGATGTCGTTCTTCGTGATCATGTTCGCCCTGGCGACGGCCAGGAACGAGGGCCGGAAGGCGGCGGCCATGGAGTCGATCGAGTATCGTTTCGGCCCGCAGTGGCGGCCGTTTGTCAAGCCCGGCATGGGATTCTACAAGAACGGCCAGCCTCACCAGGGCGCCGGCGGAGGCGACGGGCCGCGGCGGCTGGTGCTGGCGCCCCAGGCCGACGACGCCGCCAGCGGACGGCAGTTCGGCCGGGCCAACATCCCCGCGGCGGGCGATCTGGCCGGCCTGGGCGGCTCGGTCTACTTCGACGAATTGTCCGTGGACCCCAGCGACGCGCAGAAGGCCAACCTCAAACGCATCGCCGACGCCGCGGCGGGCAAGCCGCAGAAGATCGAGGTCCTGGGCCACGCCACCCGCCGCCCCCTGCCGCCCGACTGCCCCTACCGTGACCCCTGGGACCTGGCCTACGCCCGCTGCCGCCGGATCACCGATCTCTTGACGGCGATGGGCATCGATCCCAAGCGGATCCGCATGGGCGTGGCCGGAGCCACCGAGCCCGTGCCGCGTCGCGATCCCAAGGCCTACGCCCGGCAGAATTCCCGCGTCAACGTCTACCTGCTGGACATCCTGGTGACCGACTTTGCGCATCCCGGCGACGAGGCCGGCGCCGTGCGGAGATCGGGGCAGAGGTAGGGTGGGACAAGCTCGCGCAGGCGAGCGCCGGCCCACCATTTCCGCCAGCGCTTGGCGGGCCGGCGGCCGCCGAGGCGGCCTTGTCCCACCCTACGACTTTGCGCATCCCGGCGACGAGGCCGGCGCCGTGCGGAGATCGGGGCAGAGGTAGGGTGGGACAAGCTCGCGCAGGCGAGCGCCGGCCCACCATTTCCGCCAGCGCTTGGCGGGCCGGCGGCCGCCGAGGCGGCCTTGTCCCACCCTACGACTTTGCGCATCCCGGCGACGAGGCCGCGGCCGTGCGGCGATCGGGGCAGAGGTAGGGTGGGACAAGCTCGCGCAGGCGAGCGCCGGCCCACCATTTCCGCCAGCGCTTGGTGGGCCCGCGGCCGAGGCGGCCTTGTCCCACCCTACGACTGCTGGACAAGCCGGCAGTGGCACCGACGCGACGAAGCCGCACAATCCCCACGATCGTTGCCACCGGTGCAACTGTTTGACGCGGGCCGTCGCGTGACCTATATCAACGTAGACTCGCGAACGAGAAATGCTCTCTATCCTTGGGAAGGGCCTGTTATTCCGCAGGCCCCAACGATGCAAGATCCGGCCAGCGTGGCATCCTCCGGCGAGACGTGGGCCGACGACTTCGCCCACGCCCTGGACCAACAGCGCTTGCGCCGAGCAGTTCCTGGCCGGCCAGCGGCAGCGGCTTGAGGAGGCCCAGGCGGAGCTGACCGGCCAGGTTCAGCGGATCTGCGAAGAGCTGGAGCTCACCCACAGCCAGTCGCAGCGCAGCCGGCGGGAGAACGACCAGCGCGGGGAGGAGCTCGACCGGCTGTCGGATCACCTGCGCAGTCTCCGCGTGGAGTTGGAGAGCCGGCAGGCGGAATGGGAGAAGGCCCGCAGTCAGGTCCTCGATCAGGACCAAGGCTCGGTGCAGCAGGCCGACGGCGACTTTCTCCGCCGCTACGAGAAGGTGCTCGACGAGGCCCGCGGGCTGCGGAACCGCGTCCAGGAGCTGGAACAACAGCTCGCCCGGCGGGAGAGATCGGTCGAGCAGCCACGCCCTCTATCCGGCGGAGTGCTCGATTGGGAAGCGGAGAAACGCCGCATCGTGGCCCGGCTCGAAGCCGAAACGGCTGATGCAGAAGATGCGGACGGCGACCAGCAGCGCCTTCAGATCCGGGAGGTGGTCGAGAAGACCGACCGGATCATCGCCGACAAGCAGGCCGAGATCGAGGCGCTCCAGCAAGTCCTGCAGAACCAGGCCAGCAATCTCGGCAGCCTGGCCGTGGGTGCGGCGGCCGTGGGCCAGCTCTTGGACAAGGACGCCGTGGTTCGCGAAGAGCGGGAGAACCTCCGCCGCCTGAAACAGCAGTGGGAGGAGCAGATGCGGCAGTCGGAGATCGAAACCTCCATCGAGCGGGCAGCGATCGCCCGCCAACGCGCGGAGCTCGAAGACCGGATCAAGGAGTTTGAAGCCCGCAAATCCCTGGCGTCCTCCTCCTCCCACAGCGCCGCCGGCCCGCCGGAGAAACCGGTCCGCGGTCGCTGGCTGGCCCGGCTGGGGCTCAAAGAGCCGTAAGAGCGATGGAAATTGATCTTGCCGCGTGCCAGCCGGAGCGGGTACGATCCTGCGACCGGGGTTGTTCGGTGGGGGCCTGCCGGGCGCGCAGGGAAGCGACGATGAGAATCATGGAGAGTGTGTCCGGGGTCCACGTCAACGGGGCGCTGCACCACTGTGCGCTGTTGAGCCGGGAGCTGGTCCGGCGGGGCCACGAGTTGACGCTCCTCTGCCGGCCGGACGCCTGGATCGCCCAGGAGCTGGCGGCCGAGCCGATCGACGTGATCTTCTCCGACCTGCGGCGATTCCCCCTGGACGAGTTGCGCCGCGTGGCGGCGGAGATCCGCGGCCGCGGCATCGAGGTGCTCCACACGCACATGAGCCGGGCGCACTCCTTCGGCGTGCTATTGCGGTGGTTTGCCGGGGTGCCCAGCGTGGCCACCGCGCACAACCGGCGGATGCAGCCGCACTGGATGTTCAACGACCTGGTGATCGCCGTCTCCGACGCCACGCGGCGGTTCCAGTGCCGCTATAACCTCGTGCGTCCGAGCCGCATCACGACCATCCACAGCTTCATCGATCCCCGCCGCTTGAGCGGCGTGCCCGCCGACGCCCGGGCGAGGTTCCGGCAAGGGCTGGCGCTGGACGAGCAGACGCCCCTGTTCGGCACCCTGGGGACGATCCTGCCCCGCAAGGGCCAGCTCCACCTGGTCCGCGCGTTGCCGGGAATCCTCGCCGCGGTCCCCGAGGCCCGGCTGGTGATCATCGGCGAGACGCTCGACGAGCACCGGCAATACCAGGCCAAGCTGGAGCGGACGGCGGAGCAGTTGGGCGTGAGCTCGAGAATCATCTGGGCCGGCTACTGCCCAAACGCCTACGAGGTCCTCGCGGCCCTGGACGTTTTCGTGCTGGCCTCGTTGGAGGAGAACTTGCCGATGGTGATCCTCGAGGCGATGGCCCTGGGCCTGCCGGCGGTGGCCACCGCGGTGGGAGGCATTCCCGAATGCATCGTTCCCGGCCAGACCGGTCTGCTGGTGCCGCCGGCCAACCCCGAAGCGCTGGCCGCCGCGGTGGTGGGCTTGCTCGCCGATCCGGCCCAACGCCGCCGTTTGGGCGAGGCCGGCCGCCGCCAGGTCCAGGAATCGTTCTCGCTGGAGAGCCAGACCACGCGGATCGAAGCGGCCCTGCAAACCATCCTCAGCCGCCGCCGGGCAGCGTGACGCCAGTGGCCAGTGGCCAGTGGTCAGTGGTCAGTGGTCGGCCGAGTCAGGCGAATTCTCGCGGTGGGACTCGCTGCGCTTGACCCACCCTAGCTTTCTGGCCACCGACCGTCGACCACTCCTCCGCAGCCGGCACGGCCGTCGGGGCTAACGCTTACTGACCACTCTTCTTACTAACCACTGACCACTAACCACTAACCACTAACCACTCTCTTCTTGCCACTGCGCTGTCAAAGCGATGCCGGCCAACGTCAGGTGAGGCACGTGCCGGGCGGCGTCGCCCAGAAGACGGGCCACGACCGGCCCGGCGCCCCCGGTGAGAAAGACATCCGGCGGCCCGGCGCAGGGGCCGGGCAAGACCTCCAGCAACTGCCGGATCGCCCCCACGGCTCCCCAGAAGAGTCCCGACCGCAGGGCCGCCACCGTCGAGGTGCCTAACGGCGGCGGCGGCGAGGAAAGCTCCCGCACCTCGACCAGCGGCAACAGGTCGGTGAAGGTGTGCAGCGCCCGGGCCGACATGGCGATGCCGGGCAGGATCGCGCCGCCCTGGAACGAGCCGTCGGCGGCCACCAGGTCGACGGTGATCGCCGTTCCCACGTCCACCAGCACGGCGGCGGCGGCCGGGCGGCGGAGCCGATTGGCGGCCACGGCGTCCAGCAGCCGGTCGATGCCCACCATGTCCGGCCGCTCGAGGGCCACGGCCAGCGGCAGGTCGCCGGCGGCCAAGAGCGTGATCTGGTCCGCCGGCCGGGCCTGCTGGAGCCACTGCAGGAGCCGCGTCGTGCTCGGGCGGTTGACGCTTGCGATCCACCACCGCCCGCCTGCCGGCAGACGGCCGTCCAGCCAGGCGGCCAGGGCCTCCAGCGACGAGGAACTCCCGTCGCTGTCATATACCGCGGCCGGTTCCGGCAGCGATTCCTCGCTGCCCTGATCGAAAAGGCCGAACTTGAGGCGGTTGTTCCCCACGTCGACGGCGAGCAGCGGATAGAGCATAAGATATAGAGGAGTTAGGAGTTAGGAGTTAGGAGTTAGAAGGGAGAATGAGGAGTTAGGAGTTAGGAGTTAGAAGGGAGAAGAGGAGAGGGGGAGAAGAGGAGAAGGGGAAAAAAGAATGACGAAGGCCGCGACATGACTTCTAACTCCTAACTTCTAACTCCTAACTTCTAACTCCTAACTTCCAACGTCCGCGCCATGGTTTGGACCAGCGTGTTGAGCCCCTGGCCGGTGACCGCCGAGATCAGCAGCACGTCGCGGCCGATGGCTTCGGCGAGCTCGCGGCAAACGGCCGCGGCCGAGGGCAGGTCGGCCTTGGTAACGGCGACGATCTCCGGCCGCTGGTCCAACTCGTGACCGTAACGCAGCAGCTCGTCGCGGATCACGCGGTAGTTGTCCAGGGGCTGCGAGCCGTCGGCCGGTTCGGGCTCGACGAGGTGGACCAGGATTCCCGCCCGCTGGATGTGGCGGAGAAACTCGTGTCCCAGGCCGGCGCCGGCGTGGGCCCCTTCGATCAACCCCGGAATGTCGGCGAGGATGAAGGAGCGGTCGAAGTCGATCTGCACGCGGCCGAGGTGCGGATACTTCGTGGTGAAGGGATAGGGAGCGATCTCGGGCCGTGCGCGGCTGAGTCGGCTCAAGAGCGTGCTCTTGCCGGCGTTGGGCTTGCCGATCAGGCCGATGTCGGCAATCACCTTCAGCTCCAGCCTCACGGCGCGGTGCTGCCCTTCGCCGCCGGGGACGAACTCGCGTGGGGCGCGGTTGGTGGCCGACTTGAAGTGGACGTTCCCCTTGCCCCCCTTCCCGCCCACGGCCACGGTCACGCGGTCGCCGTCCTGGGCCAGGTCCTTGATCACGAAGCGCTGCTCGGCATCCATCACGATCGTGCCCGCAGGCACGGCGATCAGCAGGTCTTTGCCCGAGCGGCCGTGGCACTGGGCGCTGGCGCCCGGCTGGCCGTCTTCAGCGGTCCAGTGTTTGCGGTGGGCCAGGGCGGCCAGGCTGTTGACCCCTTGCCGCGCTTCGAGGATCACGCTGCCGCCGTCGCCGCCATCGCCGCCGTCCGGTCCGCCGCGGGGAACGTACTTCTCCCGGCGGAAGCTGGCGCTGCCGTCACCGCCTCTGCCCGCCTGGACCTGGATTTCGACCTCGTCGACGAACATCTCCCGGCGCTAAAGAGCCTCGACGACGTTGACGCGACGGCCGCTGCGGTCGAACTTGACGTAGCCCTCGACCAGGGCAAAGAGCGTGTAGTCGCTGCCTTGGCCCACGCCTTTGCCGGCGTGGAACTTGGTGCCCACCTGGCGGACCAGGATGTGCCCTGGCTCAACGTGCTCGCCGCCGAAACGTTTCACTCCACGCCGCTGGGCCTGGGAATCGCGCCCGTTGCGGCTGGAGCCTTGTCCTTTTTTGTGTGCCATCAGTCTCTCCTCGGAGCCACGTAGGGTGGGCTTTAGCCCGCCAGCACGGCCATCCGGTCCTTCCCCGCGTAAGACCTTTCATCCTCGCCACGCGATACGAAGGCGGGCTAAAGCCCACCCTACCTTACCGAATTGGCCCGAAAGGACGGGATGGGGGGCGGCCGTCCTGGCAACCGCGGGAATCTATCTTTCTACCGGTAAAGCCACTCGTAGTCAACCTCTCCCGGCACGCCGTAGCGAACTTCCTCTTCGTGCTCGAGATAAGGATCGCCCGGCTTCCAGAAGTTGAGCTTCAGCGTCTTGCGGGTAAGATGCCGCCCCTTGCCGATCGGATCGCCCGCCTTGTAGGCCCCCGGGTCATCGGTAAAGCGATAAGCATTGGTCAGGCCATTGACGAAGATCGAGTAATGCGTGATCTTCGGATCGACGTTTTCCCAGGTGGCTATCCCCCAAAAGGTCTGGCCGACGGGGATCTCGCGGGTCATCTCGACGGTGTTCAGAAAGACCCGGTTCGGGTCCTCGCGCTGACGGATGGCGACCATCGCCAGGGGCATCACGTGGTCCGGAAAGACTTCATGGGCCCCGTCCTGGCTTTCCAGGGAGAACTGCGGGTAGAACTTGACCGGCCTGTTGACCGGCCCCACCAAGACCGCCTGGCGCTGGCCGCGCACACTGAAGCCCTTATCCATCCAATCTGCCTTCTCCTTCTGCTTCAGCAGCAGCCATTCCAATTCGTCCGAGAAGGCGTGGTTCTTAGCGATATAATCTGCCTGCTCCTTGGCGGACATCGGGTGCATGATCCGCCCGGGGTTGGTCACGTTGTAGACCAGGTAGCGGATCAGCTTCCGCTGCATGTGGCCGTCAGCCTGGGGGATGTCGACCTCGATGTAGCGGACCGGCTTGAACTCGAAGATCAGAAACCAGATGTCGCGTCGAAAGGTGACGTCCTTGGCCCAGTCGAAGGTCTTATCGACCGCCAGCAGCTCGACCTGGTCGTGGATGTCGAAGGTCTCGTCGAGCTCCCTTTGGGGATCCACCTTCTGCATCACGCCCGGCACCAGCTTACGGTAGGGCCCTGTCGAGGGCAGGGCCGTGGCGGCCGTGGCCGCGGCGGCCGTCGGCGCGGGCGGCTGGCCGCAGCTTGACGATGGCAGTCCGGCCCAAACGAACCCGGCCAAACCGGCGGACGAGACCAAGTAGCAGACGAGACGGTGCATCGCGGATGTTCTCAGCAGTAAGAGAAGGCCGGCGGTTCGGCGAAGATAGGGCAAAGCCTGGGCACCATTCAGTATAGTTAGAAAAACAGGGCCGCGTCAAGTTTTGCGGCCCCCTCTGGTAGGGTGGGACAAGGCCGCTTTGGCGGCCGCCGGCCCACCAAGGGCGGAACTGGTGGGCCGGCGCTCGCTGACGCGAGCTTGTCCCACGTGTAGGGTGGGACAAGGCCGCCTTGGCGGCTGCCGGCCCACCTTGAGGGAGAACCGGTGGGCCGGCGCTCGCTCGCGCGAGCATGTCCCACGTGTAGGGTGGGACAAGGCCGCTTTGGCGGCTGCCGGCCCACCTGGAGGGAGAACCGGTGGGCCGGCGCTCGCTCGCGCGAGCTTGTCCCACGTGTAGGGCGGGACAAGGCCGCCTTGGCGGCTGCCGGCCCACCTTGAGGCAGAACCGGTGGGCCGGCGCTCGCTCGCGCGAGCTTGTCCCACCCTACTCACTAGCCACTGGCCACTTGCATCCCCGCGATTTCGGGGGTATTGTGGGTTTTATCTAGCGGCGGCGGTCCGGAACCCGTCGCCCGAGCGAAGCGTCCGTCATTTCCCACGCTTCCTTTCCACGGGGAGAACGATCATGCGGAAGTCCGTAGCGTTGAGTGCCGTTTTCTTGGCCGCGATCGCGCTGGGGCTATGCGGCCGGCTGCCGCTGGTGCGGGGTGATAAGCCGGCGGTCCACAAACACGGGGAGGTGGGCGAAGGCCAGGACCCCTTCGCTCTGCCACCGAGTGCCAAAAAGCCGCCCGCTGCTTCCTCGGCGGGGAAGCCGGCTGAGGGGCAGGACCCGTTCGCTCCGCCGACGAGTGTCGATCCGCGCCTGAAAAGCCAACCGCCGATGCCCCCGCGGACGGCGCGAAGTCGCCCAAGTCCAAGCCGAAGAAGCCTGCCAAGGACGTGGGCGATCCGTTTGGCGGCTTCGATTCGGCTCCCGAGAAAGCGGTGTCGGCCCCGCCGCAATGCGCGACGGGGAAGACCTGTGCCACCGCAAAGAAGGCCCACCCGCAGGCAATCGCGCCTTCGCCGGGGCCTTCAGGCCAGGCCAGCATGAAGATCACGGTAGGAAAAGCATCGAGTCGTAGCACGGCGGCCGAGTTGGCGGCATCGGAGGAAATCATTGAGAAGGCGCTGCGGAGGCCGGTGACGTGGGAAGTGGTGGAAATGCCGCTGGACAGGGTTGCCGAGCAGTTGGCGCGACAGTTGGATGTCAATGTCCTGATGGATCAGAAGGCCCTGGGCGACGTCGGCATCGACCCCTTTACGCCCGTGACCATCAAAGTGACGAAGCTCCCTCTCCGCTTTGCCCTGGACGAGCTTCTGCGTCCGCTCCAACTGGTCTGGACGATCCGCAGCGGGGCGCTGCTGGTGACCTCGCTGGAGGAGAACGATCGTCTCCTGACGACGAAGGTCTACGATGTCAGCAGCCTCTTGGTGAGCGCGGCGGATTACCCGGCCAGCCGCTCCAACGACCTGGGCGATCCGAGTCCGTTGTTCGACCCGCCACCCGAGAGAAATGGCCCCGGGGGAATCAGCGGCATGAACGGCTTTGGCGATGGCATGGGCGCGGGCGGCACGGTTGGGGGCCCGGGCGGCATGGGTGGGATGATGAACGTCATCGGCCAGTCCGCCTCCCCGCCCATTCTCCAGCAGCGGGCCGCGGGAGGCATGGGCAATGGTTTGTCCGGGCCACAGGTGCCTGGCAGGTACATCCCCAGGCTCGATTTCGATAGTCTGATCGATTCCGTCACCGCGACTATCGATCCCACGGTCTGGGACTGCCAGGGTGGACAATGCGGCATCGTCGCCCTCCAGCCGCAACAGGTGCTGGTCGTCAATGCCACCAGGGCGATCCACGAGAAAGTTGCCGCTTACCTTGACGCCCTGCGGCATCGCGTCGAGACGCGGCCGCAAATCCGCATCGAGGCCCATTGGCTCTGGCTGACCGAGCCGGAGTTGGCCTCGTTGCTGGCCGAGCAGGACAAGGCGAGCCCCGCGGCGGGCGACGTGGTCGCCGAGGCCGCCTGGAAGAAGCTGCGGCAAGCCAAACGCGACGAGGCCGACAATGCCGCGGGCGACTTCGTGGAGATGACGGCCTTCGAGGCGATCCTCAAGGGTCAAAACGGCCAGTTGATCAGCGGCGTCTCCGGCCGCCAGACCCGGGTGATGATCACGCTGATCCCCGTCGTCGGCTTCCCGCCTGCGACCGGCGGCGGCGGCATGGGTGGCATTGGTGGCTCCATGCCGGTAGTCCCGGCGCCCAAACCCGCGCCACAACAACCGCCGGCGCCTCCGCCGCAAACGCCCGCGGTTCCCTCGCCGGTTCGCGCGTATCTGTCCCAGCCGCCGAGCGTCAGTTATCACTCGGGCGTCGGCTATCAACCGGTGTGCCGCACGATCCAGGAGGGCGGCGCGCTGGAGGTGAGGCCGTGCGTCGTAGCGGGGGGCAAGGAAATCCTGCTGGATCTCCGCAGCCGTTTTGTCCAACGCGAGGACAACCCCGACGCCACGCCGCAAACGCCCGCAGCCGGCGTGGCCGCCGGGGCTAACGGGGCTGTTGCCGCCGGGGCTAACGGGGCCGTGGCCGCCGGGGCCAACAGGGCCGCGGGCCGCTCCGCGGCCAGCGTGGTGCGGGCGATTGCCGCCGCGGTGGACCGGCCGCAGATTCACCATTATCGCCTGGAAACGACGCTGCGCGTGCCCGCCGGCCGGCGGGTGCTGGTCGGCGGATTGACTTACGGCGATCCGTCGGCCGACGAGACCAATCTCTACCTGTTCGTGAAAGCCACGGTAGAGAGATGAGGGATGAGAGATGAGGGATGAAGGATGAGGGATGAAGGATGAGGGATGAAGGATGAGGGATGAAGGATGAGCGCAAAGACATGCGCCTCGGCATCCCTTATCCCTTATCTCTTATCTCTTTTCAACTGACCACCGACCACTGGCCACTTCTCCTTCGCCGCCCCCCACTTGCTTCTTGGCCGATGCTGAGATAAAGTGCCGCTGGACGCCCTATTTCCAGCCTGCACGAAAGGAACCAGGTCATGTCGATGAATCCGCCCCCGGCCGATTTCGGACCCGGCACGACTCCCCCTGCGCAGCGGGATGGGAACCGGCGCCAAAGTGGTGCTGACCCTGGGGATCGTCTTCGCGGTTGTTCTGCTGCTCTGCTGCGGAGTGATCGGGTTCTTCCTGTACCCCCTCAGCCATTCGATTACCCGCGACTCGGCCGCTATCCGCCAGATTACGGGCAAGATCGTCTCCATCGATCTGCCGCCGCAGTTCGCGCCGTTCATGGCTATCGACGACTTCAGCATTCCCGGTACCGGGGTCTCCTTCAGCCTGGCGGTCTACGCCGAGAACCCTGCCGGCAACACGATCATGCTGGCCGCCATCAAGGGCAAGGACATCGAGCACGTTTCCCAACAGCAATTGGAAATGCAGCTCAAGCAATCGGCTGCCAGTCAACCCGGCGGGGCCAAACAGGTTGCGATCGAGGAGACCCACCAGCGCAAAATCAACGTCCACGGCAAGCCGGTCTCCTTCACCATCTCCACGGGCAAGGAGGTGCAGTCCGGCAAGCCCTGGCTGCAAGCCACCGGCATGTTCCAGAGCGACAGCGGGATGACCATGTTCATCTTCAGCGGCGACGCCTCGAAGTACAGCGAGGATCAAGTGGCCCGGATCATCGAATCGATCCGCTAGCGCTAGTGGCCGGTGGTTAGCGGCTAGTGGTCGGTGTTCCCGTTAATTGAAAATTATGGTTATCCACTCGACTCAAGCGATCGGCTTGGACGCGGTTCACGTCGCGTAGCGGCGATGCGATGGTAGCCGTGGGTTTCAACCCACGGAATATGTCGTCCAACGACCGTTTTGCGTCGCGTAGCGACGCCTGAATCGTCGCTACGCGACGAACGGAAACATGGGGGGCATCGCAAACCGTGGGTTGAAACCCACGGCTACCATCATAACGTCGCTACGCGACGAACTTGAGTCAAGTGGACAATCCTATTGAAGATTGACGGAGCGTTGGTTTGATGACTCGCCGCACAACTGCCGACTCGCTTGTTCTGGATCTCTTGGCGCTGCCGGGCCCGAGCGGCGGCGAAGAGCGGGTCGCCGAGTTTATCACGCGGCAGTTGCGACAAGCGGGCGTGCCGGCCGAACGGATCAGCACCGACCGGGCCCAGCTCCGCAGCCCCTTCGGCGGGCGCCAGGGCAACCTGGTCTGCCGGCTGCCGGGCACGGTCCGCGGTCCGCGGTTGCTGCTGATGGCCCACATGGACACGGTGCCTCTCTGCGCGGGCGCGTCGCCTCGGGTCCGCGGCAATTGGGTGCTGCCGGCCGACCCCCAGACGGCCTTGGGCGCCGATGATCGCGCCGGCACGGCCGTGGTCCTCTGGACCGCTTTGGAGATTCTCCGCCGGGGTCTGCCCCATCCGCCGCTGACGCTGCTTTGGACCGTGCAGGAAGAGGTCGGGCTGTGCGGCGCGCGGTATCTCCAGATCGGACGGTTGGGCAAGCCCCGGCTGGCGGTTAATTTCGACGGCGGACCGGCCGAGAAGGTCACCATCGGGGCCACCGGCGGCTACCGCCTCGAGATCGCCGTCCAGGGGTTGGCGGCCCATGCGGGCGTGGCCCCGGATGCGGGCATTTCGGCCATCGCCATCGCCTCGCTGGCGATCGCCGAGCTGCACCGCGCGGGCTGGCACGGGAAAGTGGAGAAGGGCGGCAGGCAAGGGACCAGCAACGTGGGCCTGATCCGCGGCGGCGAGGCGACCAACGTGGTCACTCCCCGCGTGGACTTGCGTGCCGAGGCCCGCAGCCACGACCCGGCCTTCCGCCGGCGAATCGTCCGCGAGATTCAACGCGCATTTCAGAAGGCCGCCCGCACGGTCCGCAATCGTGAGGGGGTTGCCGGCAACGTCGAAATCTCCGGCCGGCTGGACTACGAGGCCTTCTTGCTGGCCAAGGACGACGCCAGCGTGCGGGCCGCGGAGGACGCGATTCGAGCCGTCGGCGGCGAGCCGTTTCGCGCCGTCAGCAACGGCGGGCTGGACGCCAACTGGATGACTGCCCGAGGGATCCCGACGGTCACTCTGGGCTGCGGCCAGTCCAATCCGCACACCACGGCCGAGCGGTTGGAGCTGGCCCAGTTCCACCTGGCTTGCGACGTGGCATTGCGGCTGGCAACGCGAAGCTAGCATCGGCCAAGGAATAATTTCCTGGCAACCGTAGGGTGGGACAAGGCCGCCTTGGCGGCCGCCGGCCCACCAAGAGCCGGCAGAACTGGTGGGCCGGCATCGCTTACGCGAGCTTGTCCCACCCTACGCGTCTTTAGTCCGCCCCACGACCCATCAGCCGGCTAGAAGACGTTGAGTTGGAACTGTGCCCCCTGGTAGTAGCGCCGCGGCTCGGGATAGTAGTTCTGCCAGTGGAGGTTATAGACCGGGATCTGCATTTCCGGCGGATAGCGGTAGTAGAGGTTGTCCGAGCTGCGGTAATAGTCCGCGCCCCAGAAGTTCTGCGGGTAGTAGACGTAAGGATAGTGGTAGAAGCGGTTCCAGTCCTGGGTGTTGTAGCTTTGGCCCCACTGCTGGCCGAAGGCCTGCTGCGCGTGGGCGTCGGAAACGGAGAACAGAACCAGGATCGCGGCTGCGCACAGCAGCACCAGCATGGTCCGGCGGATCATGACTTCCCCCCTCGCTCGAATGTGATCGGGTCAGCTTGTAAAGAGCATCGGCAGACGTTGCCGTCGGCATTGAGAGAATATCCGCTACAAGCGGTCCAATCGGTAGGAGAAAGGAGTTAGGAGTTAGGAGTTAGAAGTTAGAAGTTAGGAGTCAGGAGTTAGAAGTCAGGAGTTAGGAGTTAGAATGCCGGGCGGTGAGGCGCGAGGGTGGCGGGCTGGCCGCGTTGGTCTCATGGTGTTGGAGTTCGCCCTGCGGCTATTCTAACTCCTAACTCCTAACTTCTAACTCCTTCGTTATCGCCGCAAGTCCTTCTCTATAAGAAGGATACGCCAATGGAACCGCTAATTCCTCGAAGATCCTCGTACTACGTACCCGTTTGTCGCTGCCGCCACGCAATGCGGACCGGTCGCCAGGGGGAGGATCCGTGAAGGTGACTGCGGGCAGGCCGAGCAATGCGGCCAGGTGCTGATAGAAGTCCCGCCGGCGGACGGGCTGACCATCGGCGATGACGTAAGTCCGCGGGGGCGTGGCCCGTGATTCGGCCGCCACGATCAGCCGGGCCGCATCGTCCACGTGGATCAAGTTGAGATAGCCCTGGGCCGCGATCGCCAGGGGCCGGCGGGCGAGCAGGTCAGCGATGCGAGGGATCCGGCCGGGGCCGTAAAGGCCGGCCAACCGCAGGATAATCGAGCGGTCGGAAAAGCGGCTGTTGTCGAGGACCGTTTCGGCGGCCAGCATGGCACGGCCCGCATCGCGTGTGGGACGGCAGGGGGAGTCCTCGTCCACCCAGTCGCCGCCGGCTTGGCCGTAGACGCCCGTGGAACTGGTCAGCAGTACCCGCCCGGTCGCCGCCGGCAAGGCGTCCAACACGGCGCGGAGCCCGCCGGCGTAGACCTCCTCGCGGGTGGCTTGGCTGAGGGGATCGTAAGCCACGGAGTAGAGAACCGCCTCGGCCGGCGGGAGTCGGTCGAGCGATTCGGGCCGGGTCACGTCGGCCACGATCGGCCGCAAGCCTCCCTGGGCCAGGATGCCGGCGTGCTGCGTGGATCGGGTCACGGCGTAGACCGTTTCGCCGACCGCCAACCAGCGTCGGGCGACCCGACCGCCCAGATACCCGCAGCCGACAATGAGCTTGGCCATCGTCAGGGCCCCTTTACTGGTCCAGGGGGCCGGGCCCCTGCGGGGACGAGCCTACCGCTTCCAGGTAGCCCGACAAGAGAATCTGGGCGGCCAGCATGTCGATCCTCGCCTTGCGTCGCTTCCGCGAGAAGCTTGGCGTCCAGGAGGAACTGCTCGGCCTCGACGCTGGAAAAGCGCTCGTCGCAGAACTCCACCGGAACCCGGGTCACCTCGTGGAGCCACTGGCCGAAGTCGCGGGCCCGGGACGACGATTGGCTCTCTCGCCCGTCGAGATGCACCGGCAAACCGACGACAAACAACGTCACCCGCTCTTCCTCCACGAGGCGCCGCATTCGCCGCGCATCCTGCTGGGGACCGCGGCGAGTGTAGTTTTCGTAGGGACTGGCGATCGAGCGGCCCGGGTCGCTGATCGCAATCCCGATCCGCGCGGTGCCGAAATCGATCCCGGCAACCCGGCCCCGATCACTGTCGCTGGATCGGTTGTCGCTTGAGGGCATGGACGAAGAAGCCATTTCGCAGAAAGGAAAGGGTATATTCCTTCACCCGAGCATCGCTGGGCAACAGCAGGTGCAGGACCGGAACCAGGGCGAAGTCGGCCGCGCCAGTGAGCCGCGTGCTGGCGACGGTGACCACGCCGTCGTTGTCGCCCGGCAAGAAGGGATTATAGCCCTTTTCCTCGCCTCGGCCGCCGGCGATGATGCCGAAATCCATGCGTGGCGTGGCGAGGTGTCTCTCCTCCTGGTCCCAGTCGCGGCCCAATTGTAGGCCGGCCTCGCCGGTGACGGCCGCAAAGATGGGATTGCGGGCCAGCGCCGTGGCCGCGATCGCGGCGTGGTTGGGCGGACCGAGCATCACGAAGCGGCCCAACTGCGGGTCGGGGCGGCGGCCAGTGGCGGCGTCGGTCTGATCGGCCAGGTAGTGACGGATGACCAGGTTGCCCAGGCTATGGGCGACGAAGTTGATCTCCTCGATCCCATCCAGGTTGGCGACAATCTTCGCCAGCGACCGGGCCTGATCGCCGATACCGGCCTGGGTGCTGGGGTAGCCCACGTTGAAGACCGTGTAGCCGCCCTTGTCCCGCAGGTAGTTGCACATTCCGTTCATCGCCGCGCGAGTATGGCAGAGACCGTGCAGCACGATCACCGCCTTGCCCCGCATCGGCGGCAGTTGCCGCTGACGTTTGATCTGCTCGAGCCGGGCCAGGCATTGCTGGAAGCTGCCCGAGGCGTATCGCACATCGTTTTCGTCCAAGAGGCGGCAGTGCTTGTCGATCACGTTGCGCTGGATCCGCCATTGGTGAAAAAACAGCTCGTCGCCCCAGAACTGCATGCCTCCCAAGGTCGGCATCGGGACCAATTCGCTTCCGTGCAAACGCTCTTCGTCCGGCTTCGGCTCCGCCGTCCCTGCAACGTCCGCGCCGAGGGCCAGCAGCAAGCCGCAGGTGGTCAAGATCAAGAGCCGTCTTGGGTATGAACCGCCAGCCATGCAAGGAGACCCTTGCGATTGAATCCGCAGAACGCGTGCTGCGCCCTACGCCATCATAGCCGACGCTCACGAGCGACAAAATAGAAAACGGCCTTGGGTCTTGGGCCTTCGTCAAATCGTCAGATCTCAGATGTCAGATGTCAGACCCAAAACCCAACACCCAAGACCCAAAGCCCCACAGCTCCCGCCTCTCATGCACCATTAGAAGGGTACATAAAATAAATTCAGAAAATATCGCCGGAATGGGATGTCCTGGACTTGACAATTTGTCCCCGCATACGGATATTTAAGTAACTTTGGACTGATTAAATTGTTTATAATGCGAGAGAGGGTGGCCAGCAGAGTTTCTCAGCCGACAAGGGGAGGAAAGCGCATGCATTCCGACTACGCCAGTCCGATGATTCGCCAGTTGCGGGATCGACTCATCACGGGTGAGCCTGACACGCGGAAGTTTGAACAGACCAATCGTGTGGAGCGACTGTTGACGGAGCTCGATCCCAAGCGGGTCTACAGTTGCCAATACCTCGTCAAGCGTATCTCAGTCCCCCTGGACGTCGATCCCGGGGACGCAACCCTCACCGGGGAACAGGCCAGTCACGACTTGCGGCTGCTGGTCGAGGACGTGTCCGATGCGGCCAATGTTCCGGCCGACGCGGCCGGGGAGCGGGTAGTGACCATCGATGATCTCAGCCGGCAGCTCAAGGTCTCGACCAAGACCATCGCCCGCTGGCGGAAGCAGGGCCTGATCAGCCGCCGTTTCGTGTTCGACGGCCGGAAGCGGGTGGGGTTTCTCGCCAGTTCCGTCGAACGTTTCGTTCGGCAGAATGAGGAGCAAGTCCGCAGGGGCACGCACTTCAGCCAAATGAGCGACGAGGAGCGGGCGATGATCCTTCGCCGTGCCCGACGGTTGGCGATGGCCGGCGGAACCCTGCCCGAGGTCATCAAACGGCTAGCCCGAAAGACCCAACGCAGCCTGGAGACGATCCGTTACACGGTCAAGCAGCACGACCGGGCCCATCGGGAGTCGGCTATTTTTCCGGACGACAACGGGCCGCTGTCGGAAGAGGTTCGGCAGAGGATCTATCAGCAGTTCCGCAGAGGGGAATCCCTGGAGGCGATCTCGCGTCGCGTCCGCCGCAGCAAGGCGGCGGTCAAGCGGATCGTCGACCAGGTCCGTGCGGCAAAGGTTTTCAGCCTGCCGCTGGACTACATCGGCAACGCGCAGTTCCCCTACATCCGCTCGAAGAGGATGGTGCGTCAGATCTGTGGACCGATGCCCGATCTGAGGAAGCAGGCCGCCAAGACGCGGCTGCCCAAGGGTCTCCCGCCCTACCTGGCCAGCTTGTACGAGGTGCCGCTCTTGACTCGGCAGCAGGAGGCCCATCTGTTCCGCAAGTTGAACTACCTGAAATACAAGGCTCACCGGCTCCGCCAGCGGCTCAACACGGAGCACCCGCAGGTTTCGCTGATGGACCGCATCGAGAGGCTGTACGGGGATGCGGTGGGCACCAAGAACGAGATCATCCGCGCCAACCTGCGGTTGGTGGTGGCGATCGCCAAGCGGCACGTGGGTCCGACGGAAGATTTCTTCGATCTGGTGAGCGATGGCAACATGTCGTTGATCCGGGCGGTGGAGAAGTTCGATTTCGCCCAGGGCAACAAGTTCAGCACCTACGCCACTTGGGCCATCATGCGGAACTTCGCCCGGACCATCCCCAACGAGCGCCGCCACCATGACCGCTTCCGTCCCAGCCCGACCGAAGTTCTTAGTTCCAGCCGCGACGAGCGGACCGATCAGTACGAGCAGGAGTCGGCCCAATCGCAACGGCAGAACCAGGTGGGCAAGATCCTCGGCTATCTCGATCAGCGTGAGCAGGAGATCATCGTCCGCCGCTTTGGACTGGCCGCCGGCCACGAACCGTTGACGCTCAAGGAGGTGGGAGCGGCCATGGGCGTAACTAAGGAGCGGGTCCGGCAACTGGAAGCCCGGGCGATGACCAAGCTCCGCAAGGCGGCTCTCGATGAGAAGATCGAGATTCCCGAGTTGATCCATTGATTGCGGCGGTTGTAGCAGAATTGCACATACTGATTGTAAGGCCCCAAGACGTGAAAGCCCCAGGGCCTTTCATGTCGGCATGGACATAAGTTGTTATGGGGCAACGCAGTAAGAGAGCAGATTCGCGTGCAATGCCAAAAAATCTACCGTTGGCACGGCGATTGCTAGCTATTTGATCGTCATCAAGCGGAGGACGCTTCTGGTCTTCCGGCGGTTCAATCGGCTCCGAAGGGAGCCGTTCACGATAAACTTGGGAAGTGCGTTTGGGAGAGAGGCCTGAGGCGACGGAAAGAGAGGCGGCGATTACTCCTCGGCAAGCGGTCCGACCCCGTGAGTGTGTCATATTCAATCGGACTTCTTTGGATCATCGAGTTGCTCATCCGGCCCATTCGGCCTTGCCGAACGCCGGGCACGGACACCGCGGCAGAGGGTGGATCAAAAACCTGAATAGCGTACTTCGGCCTCTTCCTGGGTTGCTTGGTCTGACGGCTTAGAAACGTTGGCACTTGGCAGCCGTACACGGGATTTCACGGGTGGAGGAGGTTCCAAATCATGAGTTCGGTTTTACATTCCGGGTTGCACGGCTTGGCCGGCCCCGTAGTCGGTCTTTCGGCTGTTTCCGAGGGGCGGGTCGTGCCGCTGGTCTCGTCGCCGCAGCATAAGACCCCCGCGGCCCGCCGGGAGCGACCCCTTCGGCAACTTCATCGCCTGGAGGCGGTACGCCGGCAAGAGGGGGTTTCGCGACGCACCGTCGCCCGGCGCCTGGGGATCGGCCTGCGGGAGGTGCAGGCCCAAGAGGAGGGATCCGCCGACCTGCCGCTGAGCATGCTCTATCGCTGGAAGGAGATCCTCAACGTGCCGATCTCCGAGTTGCTGGAAGAAGATACCGGCGAGGCGTCCTCCGCGGTTCTGTTCCGGGGGAAGCTGCTGCGGGTGATGAGGACGGCAGTCACGATCCTCCAACGGACCAGGAACGCGGCCACCCATCGGATGGCGCAATTCATGGTCGAGCAGTTGATCGAGATCATGCCCGAGCTGAAAGACACGAGCCCTTGGCCCTCGGTCGGCAAGCGTCGCAGCCGCCGCGAATTGGGCCGGGCTGCGCGGTTCCGGTTGCCCGCCGACGTGATGCGCGAACTGGACGTAGGCTAGTGTGGCGTCTCCATCGCCGTCAGAAAGACCTAAGGACCGGCGAATCAATACCTGTCGGATTGTCGCCTTTCGCTCCGCGAAAGCGGCGTTCTTTCGCGGAGCGAAAGGCGACACTTGTTTCTGCGCCGGTCCTAAGCCGCATGGGTTGACCTCGCTCCACGCTCCGGGCATACTAGCGCGGTGTCTACCCAACGACGATCGAAACAACCGGCCGACGCCGAGCTAGTCAATACCGAGCCCGGAGAATCCAGGCCGTCGGCGCAGGCCAGCGTCGCCTCGCTGGCCGGGGTTGCGGCGGCGTGGATCGCCGCGGGCGACGTGGGACTGGTCGCCCATCCGCTGCGCCATGTGCTGGTCTGGTTGGCCCTGGCCGTTCTCGGCATCGCCGGTTGGCCCCACCGGCGGCCGTCGCCGCGGGAGCGGGTGGTCTTGGCGTCGGGCCTGCTGGCCGCCGTGCTGCTGAACGTGACGGCCGCGCTGGTCTACAACGTCCTCGGGGTGACGCTGGCCTTGGCTGCCGTGGCCCGGTGCCACGAGGGTCAGAATCGCCGGGTACTCTGGATCGTCGCGCTGGCGTCCGGCGTGTTGGGTCTCTTCCGGCTGGCCGTGATGTCGATCCCCACGGTCTGGCTCCTTGCCGACGGTATCGCTGGGGCCCTGGGGCGTTTGGCAGGGGTCGTCGCGCGACGGCCGCTAACGATCGGCTGCAGTTTCGGCGGGATTGATTACCTGGTGTTCCTCGGGGCGCTGCTGGTGGTCTGGTTGCGATCGACGCCGCGGCCCTGGCTGGCTCGCGCGAGCTATGCCCTGGCGGCGATCTTCGCCGGGCATCTGGCGTACCTGGCCGTGGTGGCCTGGGCGCCGGACCTGGCGGCGGCGCTGCCCGCGGTTGCCCCGCCGCCCGCGAGCGAATTCTATGTACCGCCTCCCTGGAGTTGGAGCGCGGCGATTGGGAGCCTGCTGCCCTGGAACCTGCCCGCCCTGGCCGGGCTGATCCAGTTGGCCACGGTGGCGGCCATGCTGCGATGGACGACCTGGTCGCCTGCCGCCGACGTGGCCGCCGGGGCTGACAAAGTTGTACGTGTTAGCCCCGGCGGCCACGCCGGTTGGGCTGCGGCGGGTCTGGCGCTGGCGATCCCGCTGGTGACCACGCTCTCGCTGGGCATCCCCGACCTCAGCGGCCGGAAGATCGTGGTCTACGACGAAGGTTACGTCAACTGGGAGAAGCCCGAGTTCGACAGCTTCGGCAAGGACTCGGCCGGCGAGTGCGGCATGTTGCCGGCGATGGTCGCCAGCCTGGGCGGCCGATTGCAGCATTCCTCGAAGCTGACCGACGCCGATCTGAGCGACGCCGACCTGTTGCTGCTGATCCATCCGCTCAGGCCGTGGACCGCGGAGCTGCAAAACCGCGTCTGGTCTTACGTTCGCCGTGGCGGGGAGCTGCTGGTGCTGGCGGAGCCCTGGGTTTTGGAAGAGGGCCAGCCCAGCGCGTTTGACGAACTGCTGGCGCCGACCGCGATGCGGGTCCGCTTCGATACGGCGATCTCCGAGACCTACCAGTGGCAGCAGTCGCACGAGCCGCCGGTGCACCCGGCCAGCCTGGGATTGGGCGATCTGCGCGACGAGTTCGGGCTGATCCAAAGCTCGTCGATCGACGTCCGCTGGCCCGCCCGGCCGATGCTCGTGGGCCGCTGGGGCTACAGCGACCCGGGGAGCGACGCGACGATCGTCGACGTCTGGCGCTACGAGCCGGGCAACCGGCTGGGCGACCTGGTGCTGGCGGCGGAGCAATCGTTCGGACGGGGCCGGGTGGTTGTCCTCGGCGACGTCACCGGCGTGAAGAACCAGAGTTTCTCCAATTGCTACCCTTTCATCGGACGGCTCCTCGGCTACCAGGCCGCTCACGTCAGCAGTCCCCAGGCGATCGGGCGGCAACTGCTGGGGCTGGCCGGCTGCCTGGCGCTGCTGGTCCTCTTGGCCTGGGAGATCTCGCCGCTGCGGCTGGCGTCGGCAGCCGCCTGCCTGGTCGTGTCGCTGGCCTTCTCGACCACTTTGGGCGAACATGCCAGCCAAGTGCTTCCCGGCACGCCACCCGGGGCCGGGCGGAGCAACCTGGTCTATATTGACGCCTCGCACTTGGAGGCATACAGCGGCGTCGATTGGGCGGAGGACGGCCTGGGCGGTCTGAAGCTGGCCTTGATGCGCAGCGGCTACGTCCCCTGCATGGCGCCCGAGGTGACCTCCGAGCGGCTGTCGCGGGCGGCAATGCTGATCTCCATCGCTCCAGCCCGCGGGTTCACCTCCGCCGAGCGGCAGACGATCCGGCGGTTCGTCGAGGAGGGCGGCCTGCTGATCGCCATGGCGGGCGCGGAAAACGCCGGGCCGATCAATGAGCTGTTGCAGGACCTCGATTCCGAGGGTTCGCACCTTCAGGTCCCGCCGTCCCCCGCACCGTCGGAGGAAGAGGCCGAAAATCTGCCCTTGGGCTGCGGACATTGGACGTACCTGCCTGAACATGCAGGCTACAAGAACGACCTGATGGGCTACGCTGGCTGGCCGATCCGCTGCCCCGACGATCTCGGCAAGGTCTCCTTCTGGGTCCCGGCCGGCGACCAGCGCACGGCGGCCGCAATGATGAGCCTCGGCCACGGCAAGGTGTTTGTTGTCGGCGACACGGGATTCGCGATGAACAAGAACCTGGAGAACGCCGCGGGCGTGCCGACCGCGGACCGCAGGGAAAACGCCCATTTCTGGCGGTGGTTCCTGGCCTACGCGACCGGCCAGCCCGTCTGGTCGCCGCCCAACGCCGGTTGGCCGGAGGCGGCCGCCAAGCCTCGGGTGGGCGATCGCGCGGCCCCGGGCAGCCCCAAGGGCGGCGAGCCTTCCGGCGATCGCCTGAAGCTCCGTTTCGGTCCCTTCAGCGACTACCATCGTTGGCTCAAGCACGGATCGGGGGACGAAGGAGACGCGCCATGATCCGCACCTGGGCTGCGCTGGCCCTGTTGGCCGCCTCTTGGCTGCCGGGCCTGGGCTATTTCGAGCCGGTCAGTTGGCCCGCCTGGGCCGTGATGGTGACGGCGGCGGTGCTGCTGTTGGCAGGAGGGTGGGACAAGGCCGCCTTGGCGGCCGCCGGCCCACCAACGGCTGTTCCTGCTGGGCCGTCGCTCGCCCGAGGCGAGCTTGTCCCACCCTACGGCCCGTCCCGCAGCGCCCACAGCACGGTTGGGCAAGGAACGACGCTCTTGGCGCTTTTGCCTGCGGCCTGGCTCATGCCCTGGCCGTACAAGGCGGTGCCGCTGGCGATCGGCGTCGGACTGGTGCTGGGCTGGGCGCCTGTTCCGCGCAGGTGGCCGGCGGCGCTGGGCTGGGGTGCGGTTCAAGCGGGCCTGGTGCTGCTGGTCCAATCGCTGGCGATGATGCACTACGCCGGGTTCACCGCCCGATGGCACGACCTGCCCTGGCCGCTGGCCTGGCTGGTGGGCCTGATCGCTTCCACCTCCGGCCTCGACGCGGCCCTGGACCAATCGACCGTGGCCATCTACTCCATGCCCGAGATCCACCGCTTCGCGGCCACCTGGGAGCTGCTGGTCGACCCGGTGAGCGTTTGCTTCCTGGTGGGCGGGCTGGTGATCTTGGGCCTTCGGGCTGTCGGTCTGAGAATGTGGACCCGCAGCGCGGGCGTGTTGGCCCTGGTGTTGGTCCTCTGGCTGCCGCTACGGACCGGCCTGCTGTTGACCCTCTACATGCACCGCGTGCTCCGCGGCGACGCCGCGACGGCGATGAACCAGTTTTTCAACCCCTGGGTACACCTTCTGTTGGCCGCCGGCCCGGTGTTGTTGGCCTGGTGGTTCGTCCGTCTGCCGGCGGGGACGGTGGAAGAACCCTCCGCGGACCCGCAAGCAACCGCCGACCTGCGGGCTAAGAAGCGGCTGGCGGCAGCCGCGGTGCTGGTGCTGGCAGCGGTGGCGTTGGTCACCTTCGGGATGCTTTGGGATCCGGCCGGAGTGCGGAAAGGCGGGCGGGTGATGGTCGTCGAGCGTCACTCCGCGTGGGAGCCCACCTCGCCGCACTACGACACGACCCGCTATGGCGAAGACCCCTCCTACACCTACGCCGCGATCTACGACTATGGCGCGCATTTCTACCAGATGTCGCGGCTGTCGGAGTCGGCCGCCATCGACGACGAGTCGCTTTCGCAGTGCGACGTGCTGGTGATCAAGACGCCCACCGAGCCCTATCGAAGCGAGGAGGCGGCGGCCGTGGCGCGGTTCGTCGGCCGGGGCGGCGGACTGTTGATGATCGGCGACCATACCAACTGCGACCGCTGGAGCACGCATCTCAACGCCGTCGCCCGGCCCTTCGGCTTCCAGTTTCGCTACGACATCCTTTTTCCCGTCGGCTCGCCCTACGTCGAGCTCATCCAACCGCCGGCGATTCCGCACCCGATCCTGCAGAACGTTGGGCCGTTCCACTTCGCCGGGACCTGCTCGCTCGACCCGGGCGCAGCCTGGGGCGTGCCGTGGTGCTGACCACGGGCAAGTGGAGCCTCCCGCCGGACTACCACACGGAAAACTATTTCCCCCAGGCGGAATACCGGCCCGACATGCGCTACGGGGCCTTCATCCAGCTCTGGTCCACCCGCTACGGCCGCGGACGCGTGCTGGCCATCGCCGACTCGACCCTCTTCTCCAATTTCTGCACCTTCGAGCCGGGCAAGTCGGAGCTGATGCTGGGTTTGCTCGAATGGCTCAACCGCCGCAGCGCCTTCGACTATTGGGCCGTGCGGCTCTTGTTCTGGCTGGTGCTCGGCCTGGCGGCCCTGGCCGGGCTGGGGCTGGCCGCCTGGCTGGTCCTGGTCGCCGGCGGCGCGGAAACAAGTGCCGGTCCTGACGTGGAACGGATTGCTAATCCGTCCGGCAATGTGGAACGGATTGCTAATCCGTCCGGCAAGGAAGCCGATCTCCCGGACGGATTAGCAATCCGTCCTACGGGACAGCCCACGCCTATTCTCTTGCCGCTGGTGAGCGCGGGCTTGTTGGGCTGGACCTTGGCCTCGCTGGCCGTGCTGGCGATCCATCGCGCTGCGATGCCTCCGCCGCAGACCGTGCGCCCCTTGACCCGGGTGGTCGTCGATCGCACGGCCTCCGAAGTGCCGCTTTGTGTAAACGGCTTTACCCACGAGAGCGACAAAGGATACGGCCTTTTGGAACAGTGGATTCCGCGGCTGGGCTATTTTCCCGCGCACCGCAGCGGGCGGGAGGCACTGTCCGGCAACGCGCTGTTGATCCTCTGCCCAACCCGGCCCACCAGCGACGACTACCGCAATCGTCTGGCCGACTACGTGGCCGCGGGCGGGCGGCTGCTGTTGGTCGATTCCCCGGAGAGCAGCGGGACGACGGCCAACAGCCTGCTCTACCGGTTCGGGCTGGTGGTGAAGGTTGCGCCCGGCGTCCAGGGCGAGCTGAAGTCGTCCGGCGGCTGGCCCGCCATCCCCGTCCAGCGGACCTTCGCGATCGAGGGCGGCAAGCCGATTCTCTGGGTCGGCAAGACGCCGGTGGCCGCCGTGGTGAGTTTCGGCAAGGGCTCGGTGTTGGTCCTCGGTTGCGGCTCGCTGCTGGACGACACGGGGATGGGCCTGAGATACAACATCGCCCCCGATGCCAAGCTCCTGACCCGCTTCGATTTCCTCTATGCCTTGCTGCGCGCCGCCGTCACCGGCCGGCCGCTGGTTTCCTCGCCGGCCCGCCAGCCTGCGAAACCGAAGTCCCCGTAGGTTATGCTTTAGCATAACCGCGTGTCGTTCCGATGCGTCGGTCGATGTGACCGACGGGCGCAACGCCTGGAGTCGACGCCGGAGCCAGGGCATCTGGAGTGGCACAGGCTTGTAGTAATCGAAGGCAAGGCACGGCATCGGGAATGATGAGGGCAGTGGCGCGGACCGCCCTATCCCAGGCCGTTACCCGATGATATAATCTATTTTGTTGCCACACCCAAGGAGGCTGGGCCATGTCCGCCGCCGATGTATTCAGGAGTAAGTTCGACGAGGATGGCCGGTATCGGGACGGCAACGGCGAACTGGCCGTCGTCTTTGCCACCCAAGGTGGCGGCCGTTTCTCCGGCAAGCTTCGCTTCAAAAACGGGCTGTGTGTCCGCGCCGAAATAGAGCGTGGCGGCAACTGGGGATTGCCGGACGACTCGCCGCTCCACGGTGTTCGATTCCTGCTGGAATTCGGTGATGCTCTTTGTGGCGTGGCGGTCGAGAAGGGGCGAGTGATACCCCTGGATGAGACGGCTGACCGCACCAGCAAGCGTGATTTTCTCGCGAATTTCCGGATCGCCCGCAACCTGTTCGTCCACCCTCACGTTCTTGCTGACAGCGCCACCATCGACACGGCGGCGGTCGAACGCGCGCTGGCAAGGGCTGCAATTTGGCTCACCCCGAAGTCGGTGGCCGGCTTCAATGCAGCCGATTTCCCCGAGCTTGGTTCCACCCGCGAGCAAGAACTGCTGTCCGCTGTCCAAAGTTTCCTGGCTGTTGCCAGAGAAGTACCGGCAGACAAGCCCGCAACAAGCGAGCAGTATGGCAACGCGGCGGTGGCCTTTCAGAAAATGCTTGAGATTCTATCGCCATACTTACCGCTGCGTGACGAGGGGAAGAACGTGGAGGCCGCCCTGCGCACTATCCCATTTCCGGTATGGGTGGTGAACTGGGATTACGAACTGGGAAGCAACGAGGAAGGCGGCCCCGCCGTGTGGGTTGATCTCTTCGCGGAGGAGGGTGCCCCAAGCAGAGAATTCGGAAGGGCCGCCTCACAGCTCATTCCCAAGATCAGACAAGCCCTTGACAGGGAAGGCATCAGCCGATGGCCTTACGTGAGGATCAGGACCGCCGCAGAGCACAAAGCCGGGTGACCAGCCACCATGCCGTTCCACGACGATTTTCTGGACCTGGCGAAGTCGATGATTCCCCCTCACCTCGCCCCACCGCACCCGCCGGCCCCGCCGCCAGCGCAGCTCCGGCGCGGCGTTTCGACGGCTTACTATGCGTTGTTTCACCTGCTCGTTCATGAAACGATGGCTCGGGTCGTCGCGGATCCATTGCTCCGCGCCGAGTTGAGCCGGTCAATAAACCACGAACCGACGAAAACGGTCTGTAAGGAATATGCAGAGGCCAAGTCCGTGGCGGGCGTTTGGAAGATCGGCACAGGCGATGTGGTCCCCTCCCAACTCCAAAGCATCGGATCGGCCTTCGTGACGTTGATCGATGCAAGACATCGGGCAGATTATGATACCAGCGTCGCTAAAGACTTCACCCATGCGGAAGCTTTCACCTACCTGATGACGGCTGAAGACGCGTTCCTTGATTGGGTAGCTGTTCAAGGTGATCCAGCAACCAGCAAGATGTTGACCAAAATCTTTTTGGCAAGCCTGAGCAAACGGAAGGTGTGAGTTGACGAGTTGCTGGTTCGTCGGGGTCTCCCACCCCTCACTGGTGCTAGATGCCCGCCGACGGGTCCGCCTGTTTGTCTTCCAAGGTTGTCCTTGCGTGGAGTGAGTCCGGCGATTGGTGAAAGAGCGTCGCCGGAGGGCCGCTGGTCCCCGCGCCGGCCCGTACGCCGGCGAAAACGAAGTCGCCGTAGGTTATGCTTTAGCATAACCCCCCCTGTCGTTTCGATGCATCGGTCCGATGTGACCGACGCGCGTAAGAGTGATGTGTCTGGCAGCAGAGCTTGCCTTGTCCTTCGATCCCATTGATGGTGCGAAAGATTCACGACCCATCAAGGCGAAACGACTAGCGCCTCGCGCGACCTGAATTGCAGGTAGAGGCGTTTGAATCTGATTCGGGCGTCGTCTGGAGATGATTTCCGATAGTCGCCCGCTTTACGCCGGGTTCCGGCGTGCCTTTGCCGCGCACCAGATGCCGTCTACCGCCTCTTGCTCCCCGCTTCTCTTTGCAACGCCAGGATGTGTTCCGCGCACTTCTTGCGGGTCTCGTCGAGCCTTGCCGTAGTCCACGGGTTGTCCGGCCTCATGAACCAGTTCTCGACGAAAGTCACGTATTCCGGTCCGCCGCGCGATTCGTAGTACTTCGACAGATCAAGGCTGAGCCCGGCCGCCAGTTGGTCCAGGAACTTCCGGGCCGCCGCGGCTGCGGCGCCGCCGACCTTCTTCTCCGCCGCGGCGCAGAGCGCCTGCTCCAGGGTGAAGACGTAGCGGTAATCGTCGATCCCCTCGCGCACGAGGACGAGATCGCGGCTCGGATTCAACTCGCCCGGCGCCTGCGATTCCTGAAACGCACCGTAGCGATTCCCGCCGCCGATACCTGCCAGGGCATAGTACGGCAGCGGGCGTGCGAGCCGATCCTGGTACCAGTTGTGCATGAACGTGGTGAAGCGCGCCGGGGCCTTTAGCCTCCATAACCAAAACCCGTGGGTGAAACGCGCGGATTGTTCCTTGGACTGTTTGACCCAATCCGTAAAGAAGAAGAACTTCCCGTCCTTCACCGCCTGTTGAAGAAGCTCGGGCTTGCCGCGGGTAGCCGTCACGTAATCCCAGGTCGGCGCAGGTCGGTGGCGCCCGGCCCGACAAAGTAATAAAGGGGCACCGTGTATCCGGTGATCTCCATATCCGGAAACTCCTTGAGCAGGCCATTCACGAATTCCTTTCCTTTTCCTTCGTGTTGTCCCGCAACGAGTCCGCCGAAGAGAACCCGCGGGCCCTTGCCGGAACGGCCGTCCGCAATCAGCGACTCGATGAACTCCTTGTCCTTCACCATGCCCTTCCAGGCAACATGCCGGCCTTTGACCATTGGCGGCGCGGCGTCATACGGACATATCGCCACGGCCTTGAATCCATTCGATGCCGCATCGTCGTAACTGCCTGTGCCCATGTTGATGCCGTAGTCCAGCAATTCCGGCTTTGTTCCTTCTGTTCCGAAGAGAACCGGCGGCGTCTGCAGGGCGATCGGAAGAACTTCGAGCACGATCGGCACCGCCGCCGCCGCTTGGCCCGTTGCATCGCGGATCGCGACTTCGCCCCGGTATTCCCCCGGCTTCGCATCCGCGGGGACGGCAATGTCCACGTACGCCCTGCGAGCCGCACCGGGATAGAGGTCCAATGTCGGGCGTTTGACCAGGTCGTGCTCCTGGTAGTTGTAGGCGTGGTTGTGGTGGCCGTATTCCATGCACTTGTGATGGAACCAGCCGAACCGCAGGACAACGTTCGCAGCGGGGATTTCCCCGCCATCCTTCGCGCAACGCGCCGGCGCTGATCCGCAGCCCCCGGACTGTGGCAAGCGGAAGCACGCCGAGGGTCGTGCATTTCTTCTCGCCGGGCGACGCGAAGGCTTTCAGCGTCGAAGCCGCGGATACCTCTTCGGCAGACGGCACGGTGTCGGGGTACACCGATTCCGCAAGTCCCCGCTGAAACAGCACGAAGCCGCGCTTCCAATCCTCCGCCCCGATCGAGAGCGATTGGAGCTTGCGCACCACTGCGTCCGGCCGCGACGCCTCTTCGTGGAATCCGATATAGCGCGCCCGTTCCGCAACATCGCCTTTGACCCAGGCATGCGACACGTCCCAACTTTCCGCCATGAGGTAGTTGAAACGCCCAAGTTCCTTCAATGCCTCTTCGCGCGACTTCTCGGGAAAGACGAAAACGGCGCGGACCTCGATGGTTCTCGGGAACTCCAGGAGAAGATGCCCGTCGACGGCTTCCGCGAACACCATCTCTGTCGCGGATAGAAGGGAGGGCGGACCAGCTCTTCCCAGATGCACGTGCCGGGCCGGAAGTCCCACAACTCGCCCGACAGCCGCGCCCGCCGCGCTTCTTCGTCGGTCCGGGCCGTGAAAAGCGGGTAATCCTTGCCGCTGACGCGGATTGTCGCGCCCTTCGGCCACTGGAAACCGTTGCCTGGCGTGGCGATGACAAGAATGCCGTACCGGCCGTCGGAAACGTCTGCTCGGAAGGGTGTCTCGATCCCCGAACACGCTCCCCAGAGGATCCCATTGTCCTCGCTCCGAAACGAGGAAGCGCTGTAGGCGCATTTCGGCGAACCGACCCATCCGAAGCTGCGTTCAGGCGCATAGACCGTGCTTGCCTCCACGGGTGTCAGTCCAGGCCAGAGCACGGGCGCGGTATTCGTTCCGTCGCGCCGGAAATTGGAAGAGTCGGCCCTCTTTGGCGATTACCGCGGGAACTTCCTGCTCCAGGCGGGCGTTGTCGATGAACAGTGTCGCATCCCGGCCCGCAGCCGTGACCTGGACCGAAAAAGCACTGACCGGCTGGGTCCAGGGGACCGCGTATCCCGCGGCGTCGGCGGTCTTGACCGCCACGACGTTGGAGCCGGGGCGAAGGATGAACGGCACATTCGCCACGCGCACCCTGACCTCCGTCGGAGCCGGGTTGAAAAGGTCGAGCTTCAGCCACCGGTAATGGCACCAATAGGAAGGCGTCCGCCACTGGTTCTTGTAGGAGCCGTGCAGATCGCCTCCCTCGGTCACGCCAATCTTGATAACGGCTCGGCCGGCGGCAATGGCCTCCGCCGTGAACTCGGCCTTTAACGATTGCTTGCCTTCCGTGACGTGTTCCCCGACAAAAGAGAACTTCGCCGCCTTTCCCTGGTCCACGGAGACGCCCTTGTCCTCCAACGGGTTATAGGGCTGAACAATTCGATCCATCTTCGCATCCTCACAGCTCTGGATCGCGTCGTCGTTGTAGAAGTGCCAGCGAAACCAGGCTTTGGTGTCCGGCTGGGCGTACGGAATGCCCCGCGCATCCTTGCCCCGCGGGTAGCCTTGGGGCTGGGTGCGATACGCATCGAGCAACGCCTGCACCTGGACGGCCAACCGGGCGTCATGGGCCGCCGCGGCCACGATCTGGTCGGGCCGCAGGTCAAAGGAATTGGCCGCCGGTGCAGCGTCGTTGCCTTGCGCGCGCACGCCGCCGGCCCACATCAATGCCAGGACGACGAGCATCTCTTGTCTGTACATTGTTCACCTCACGGTCCCAACGCGGCTTCGTTTTCCACGGTTCTATTGGACCTGATTGCGGCGCCCGTCGCAAGCAACAGGTATCGGGGGAGCGTTGGATTCCAACCTGCGACCTCAGCGTTATGGCAAAGCCGCGTACATGACAGGGGAAAGGCGCAATATGGAGGGCAAGTTTGCCAGCGTTGTGTGCGTCGGTTTGACACGCCGGTGTAGGCAGCGGCGTTTGGCCGTGCAGCGCACTTATCGAGTTTTTCGGGGTGCGGTGTCGATCTGCCCGGGGGGAGTTGTTATGCTGAAGCATAACCTACCTACTGTCTTCCCACCCCTTGCAACATGAGGAGATCGACCATGAGACGATTGATTGCTGCCGGCCTGGCGTTGGTGGCGGGCTTGACTGTCGGGGCAGCGGCCTCGGCGGCCGACAACACTCCGCCCGAGGGTTTTGTGGCCCTTTTCAACGGCAAGGACCTGACGGGCTGGAAGGGACTGGTGGCGGACCCCGAGCGGCGGGCGAAGATGAGCCCCGCGCAGTTGGCCGCCGCCCAGGAGAAGGCCGACCAGCGGATGCGGGACCACTGGAAGGCCGAAGACGGCGTGCTGGTCTTCGACGGACATGGCGACAACCTCTGCACGGCCAAGGACTACGGCGACTTCGAGATGTACGTCGATTGGAAGATCGGCCCGCGCGGCGACAGCGGCATCTATCTCCGCGGCTCGCCCCAGGTGCAGATCTGGGACAACCCCATCGGCTCCGGCGGGCTCTATAACAATGTCGTCAACCCGCACGACCCGCCGAAGAAGGTCGATCGCCCCATCGGCCAATGGAATCACTTCCGCATCAAGATGGTCGGCGAGAAAGTGAACGTCTGGTTCAACGGCGTGCAGGTGGTTGACAACGTGACGCTGGAGAACTACTGGAACCGCAGCAAGCCGATCTACCCGGTAGGTCAGATCGAGCTGCAGAACCACGGCGACAAGCTCTGGTTCAAGAACATCTACCTCAAGGAGATCCCGCGAGGGAAATAGTGGCGAGTGACGAGTGGCGAGTGACGAGTGGCGAGTGGCCAGTGGCTAATGACGAGTGGTCAGTGGCTAGTGGTCAGTGGTCAGAAACCACAAAATGCCATCAACGAGAATCACTCCATGGGCCACTGACGCCTGACCAGCAACCACTAGCCACTGTCCACTAGCCACTGACCACTAGCCACTGACCACTTGCCACTGGCCACTGACCACTTGCCACTGGCCACTAGCCACTGACCACTTGCCACTGGCCACTAGCCACTGACCACTTGCCACTGACCACTTGCCACTGACCACTTGCCACTGACCACTTGCCACTGACCACTTGCCACTAGCGTAGCGTCGTGCGGTCGCCCTTTTGGGCCGTCACGGTCTCGTAGTCCCGCTGATGGCGCTGGAGGCGAGCCAACGCTTCCTGGTAGCGCTGGCTGGGGTGCAGCCGCTGGGCGTCGGTCAAGAGGCTGACCGCTCGAGGGTAATCGGAGCGGGCGGACGCGGCCATCGCCAGGCAGTACATGGCGGTATGGTTCTGCGGGTCGGCGGCCAAGGCCGCGGCCCATGCCGGCTCGGCCAGGTCCCACTGCCCCTGGGCGGCATAGTCATTGCCTCGGCGCAGATCGGACCAGCCGTTGCCGAAGGGGGGCGAGGGCAGTTCCACCGGATAGGCGATCTGCCGCGGCGTGACCATCAACACCACGTCCCGCGCAAGGCGCTCCATCAACTGCGCTAGCATGGCGTCTTTGGCCGGTAGTGAGCTTTGGCCGTTGAGCAGCTCGCCGCCGGCGTGGTACGAAGTGCGGTTGTCGACGCGGATCTTGCCCGTGCGGACGTTGATCATCAAGAACGCCATCGCCACCGAGACATCGCGGTCCACCGCCTGGTTGTGGCGCGGGTTGGCGCCGCGACCGCCGTGGTTATGGCCGGGCCCGCCGCCGGCGTCATCCGGGGCGTCGTCGCGGCTGAGCCGGTCGCTGGCGCGATAGCGGAGCACGTCGCCGATCAGCACCGCATCGGCCCCCAGGCGGCGTCCGATGGCAACGGCTTCGGCCACGTCGGCAGGTGCTGCGGGCACGGTGACGCCGGCCCGCGCGCCACGGCTTGCCGCGCTGGGATCGACCAGGGTGTAGAAACCCGTGTTCCAGAACGTGGTGACCAGGGCCGATCGGGCGACGGCGCCGCTGGTGCCCTCTCCACGGAACTGGAGCACGGCCAGCCGCTGGATCCCGCTGACATCCGACTCGGCCGGCTGCCAGACCATCATCACGGCCGTCTGCGCAGCCGCAGAGCATCAGGCAGGCCGCCGCGAGGGCCACGCAAGCCACCCCCCATTCCCTCCGCGAGAGGGTTGGGGTGAGGCGACGCTGCGTTAGACTCCCCGCAGTGGGAAATGCGCCGTTGGTAGTCCCGCCTTTAGACGGTCTTGCCGCGGATTTCCGGCTGAAGCCGGTACTACGAACGTGCGTCATTTCGTGCCGCGTGCAGTATAGACTGCCCGCGGCCGGGACCGACACTAGCCCGAAGCGCAAGCCGCAACCTGGTCCCTCGCTTGCGCTTCGGGCTAGTGTGGATCGGCTCATTTCAGACCGCCAGCGCCATGGACCCAAAGAATGAAAGAACATTCGCCACGGATTCCCCTCACCCTCACCCTCTCCCGGAGGGAGAGGGAACTCCGCAACCATCCCGCGGATGGACAGGGGGCTTGGCAACCGTCTCCATGAGGGATAGGGATCTTCGGCCGCCCGGTGTACCGGAAATCCGCCCTGCCCGCAAGATCATCTTGGGCGGATTTCCGCCTGGCTGACGGCGGAGACCACGAGCTTGCACGTGGAGACGAAATCGGGGCCCACGATCTTCACGCGGACGTTTTGCGTGTTGAGGCCGGTGAAGTCGCCGGCGTCCATGCGGACCTCGATGGTGGTGCTTTCACCCGGCTGCAGAGTGCGCTGGGCGGCAGTGGCCGTCAGGCAGCAGCAACTGGGTTGCAGGTAGGCGATCGTCACCGGCACCGCATGAAGGTTGCTGACCGGAAAGCGGTGCAGCAGCTTGGTCCCCGGCGGCACGGCGCCGAAGTCTTTGGTCAGTCCGTTGGGGAACATCTTCTCGGCCGCGCCTCGGGTTTCCGCCGCGGCGCGGGCGGGCGGAGCAAGCGGAGAGCCGCGGTAGGCATGTACGTCAGGCTTTCCAGCCTGACTTGTCTGCTCGGTCAGGCTGGAAAGCCTGACGTACCGACTTGTCCGTTCCGCCAGGCTGGAAAGCCTGGTGTACTTTCCTGCCGGCGTCATAGCCAACGAGTACATGCTCGCCGCCGCCGTGGCGAAGACGGCGACGGCCGTTATGCCGAGCGCGGCAGGAACGATCTTCGTGGGAATCGCGCCGGGCATGTCACTGCACCAACTGCATCGACAGATTGTTCATCAGCATGGACTGGATATCCGTCGTCAACTGGGCCGCGTTAGGTTCCTGGACGAAGGTTCCCGTGCCCTGGGCCAGGGCTTGCATGGCGTTGGTGTCTGTGGTGCTGTCGCTGCCGTGGAAGTAGAGCAAGGAGTAGACGGAAATGCCCTTGTTGGTCCAGGCATTACTGGCCTCCGTCGCCGCCAGGGTATTATCCTGGGTGTCGCTCAGCGACTTGTTGAGGCATCCTGACCCCATATTCGCGGCACCGTCGCTGATGAAAATGACAGCTTGGCGGGTGCCCACGGGGGGCGAATAACCGGACGCGCTGAACAGCGCGATGGCCCCCGCCATCCCTGCCGCCAGGTCCGAGCCGCTGCAGGGCGGGCCGCCCGACGAGCAGTCCACGATGTTGTTGATGGCTGTGTTCAGGGTCGAGTAGTTCGTTCCCACCGCCTGCAGCGACGCATTGGTATACGCCACGCCGTTGAAGGTCACCACGCCCAAATTCGACAGGGGGGTGTACGCGTTGAGGTCGCTCAAGACGGCGTGCATGCCGGCCGTCGCTTGGGACAGGTCCTCGGAAAACGACGAAGTTCTGTCGCAGCAGAGCACGATGTCCCAGCGCCCCGCCCCGGCGATGGCGGTAGAAGAGACGTTGGCGCCGGTGTCGCCGACCACGCTGCCGAACATCAGCTTCACGGCGTTGCTCCCGGCGGCGGTCAAGGGGACCGTGACCTTGCAGGCGTTGGGGGACGTGGTGGTGGCGGTGAAGGTCCGCGTGCTGGGGGCCCAGACGCCCGTTGCGATGTTGGAGTCCTGCAGGACGACCGACTGGCCGTTGCAGGTGTTCAATTTGGCGGCGGCGATGGCCAGGCTCTGCACCTGCGATTGGCTGACGGTCAGCCCTCGGGCGCCTGCCAGCGCCGCCGCATCGGCGGTGGCCTGCGTTTGGGTGTCGACCCAGCAGAGGTTGGCCATGCCCACGGAAAAGGCGACCATAGCCAGGGTCATGGTCATCAAAAAAACCGCCAGCACGGTAATGACGCCGCGCCGGGAACGTGAGCCGCGCGATGGAAGGCACATGTTGCTTGCTCTCCTTGGAGGGACAGTTGCTATCATTCGTGGATCATGACCACGGTCGACGTGAGGTTCGAGCCGCTGAACCAGGTCAACGAACCCGTCCAGGCGACGCTCGAGCACGGTACGGTAACGGTCACCGTAACCGCCGTGCCGGATCCCGCGTTGGTGGGCGAGACGCTCGTGGTGGCGCCCGAGATCCCGGCGGAGGTCAGGTAGTTGCTCATCACCGTCTCGGCCTGCGACGCGGTGACGCCGGCGAGAATGGCCGACCGCGCGCCGACGCGGGCCGCGTTGACCAGCACTTGCTGCACCATCACCATCCGCCCGAATTCGACGAAGCCCAGGAACAGGCCGCAAAACAGGGGCGCGATCAGCGCGAATTCGACGACAGCCGCTCCGCGCCGGCGCGATCGCCTGGGGGATGATTGCGAAATAGCCATGGGACGCTCCACGGCGGTTGGCCGTATACCGGAAATGAGGAGTCCTGTCAGACGAGAGAACCAGAGCCCCGCCACCGCCCCGCGTGCGGTTTCCGGTTCCATAGAAAGGCTAGCTTAACCGGGCCGCTTGTCAAATCGCGGGCGGCAGAATATTGCCCCCGGCACGACCGGCTAGGGCCTATCCGGCCGGCGTAAGCCGGACAGGCTGCGGCTCCAGCGGCCGTCGAATCCTTGCCCACAGCTCCCGGGAGGTCAGCGGCGGGAAGATCAAGAAGTCGTCGAACCCGCCGCCGACAAACTCAGCCAACCGAGCGGCGTCGGCAGAGACGGCCAAGATCGGTCCGCCGTAGCCGGCCGCGCGAACGGCAGCCACCCAATGCGGCACGTCGGCGACGAGGTTCGGGTCGATCAGCAGCAGATCGAAGTCCGAGCGGCGGTGATTGCGGCAAGCCCCCTCGGAGCAGACCATTGCCAGCCTGGGCAGCATCTGCTGACCGTCCAAGGAAACGGTGACATGGAACCAGAGGCTCCGCAACAGACTCGTGAGCGAGCGCCGTCTGGCCGCATCGCCCATGGCTACGAAAACCGATAGCTGCGGCGTTTTTCCCGCAGACGGATGGCTCGAATCGACTCGACGCGTCATGGCCCGCTCACTGCATCCTGGGCCGATTGCGATTAGCTTCGGTCCGTCAGAACTATCATAATCCCTGCCAAGGTGCAAATCCAGCCCCAGGTCGGCGCTCCCGCCGGGAGAGGGAGACCCAAAGTAGCAGGCACACGCCGTGTGCCGTCCGCTCTCTCCACCAGCATGGGCGGACGGCACACGGCGTGTGCCTGCTACTTAGAGAGCGGACGGCACACGGCGTGTGCCTGCTACTTAGAGAGCGGACGGCACACGGCGTGTGCCTGCTACTTAGAGAGCGGACGGCACACGGCGTGTGCCTGCTACTTAGAGAGCGGACGGCACACGGCGTGTGCCTGCTACCTTACGGATAGCCGCGGACCACTATCCTCTCGGTCCATCTTGGGGGATAATGTCTGGTTCTGTGAGATCCCATCCAGGGAAGGAGAGAAAATGACCATGCCACTGTTGGAAGCGAAGATCAAACAGGCGATCCTGCATCCTGAAGAGGAGGTGCGGCTGACCGCGCTGGGCTACTTCGCCGGCGCCCAGACCGCGGATGAGACGATCATGCCGCTGGTGATCGAGGCGGTGGAGAAATACGGCTGGCGGCAGGCATTTCGGCTGCTGCGGGACGGCGACGATCTCCCGCAGACCGTCGCCACGGTCGCCTGGCTCAGCGGCGAGTTGTCCAAGGACTGGGATTTCGAGGATGTGGTTGCCGACAATTACACCACGGCGGTCGCCCTGACCCTTTCGCAGGCCCGGGCGGATCTCTTGCGGCCGGAGATGGTCGATCTGCCCGGCTTCCCCGAGGAGCTCGCAACGGAGTTTCTCCAGCGGCTGGAGATGCGCTGCTGGGATTGGGAGACCGGCTGGGAGGCGCTGGAGGACCTGGGACGCGACGTTTACCCGGAAGGGCGCTATCGGGACCGGGATACGCGGGCCGCGCGACGGATCGTCGAGTCCTTGGCCCGGCATCGCGAGCAGGGCCGCTTGATTCTCCCCCTGCTGGAGCGGCGCTATCGCGGTTACGAAAAGGACGTGATGAGGATGCTGGAACCGCCGCTGGCGGAGTTGGCCGGCAGGATGCGATTAGAGGATGCCGTGCCGATCCTCGTCGAGCGGTTGTACGAAGACGATCTCGATCTGAGCGACTCCTGCCAGATCGCCTTGAAGTGGATCGGCGGCGACGCCGTGGTTCGCGCGATCGCCGGTCAGTGGCCGGACGCCGAGGAGGAGTTCTGCACGCTTGGCGCCGAGGTCCTGGAGGGGGTCCACACGGAGCTGTGTGCCGAGAAGTGCTTGGAGTTCTTCCGCGCCGAGGAGTCGCCCGAGGTCCGCGACTACCTGGGCCATGCCCTGTTGGGCAACTTCGTCGCCGAGGCGGTCGAGCCGATCCGGCAAATGGTCCAGGGCGCCGAAGACCTCGACCTGGAGCTCATGGACCTGAGGCACTGCCTAGTTGCCGCCTGCACCTTGATGGAAGTCTCTTTCCCGGAATACGAGCGTTGGTACCAGGAGGCCCGGGAGCAGCAATGGGGATGGGGCGATTCTCTGGAACCGGACCGGATTCGGGAGGACCTGGGAGATCGTGACGACGAGGACGAGGAAGACGAGAACGAGTGCGAGTGGGACGACGAGGACGAGCTCGCCTACGAGGACGAGAACGAAGAGATCGCCTACGCGGACGACGACAACCGCGAAGAGCACCTGGATGATCTGCGCGAGAAGTTCGCGAGATTGGAGCGGGGGGGCCCCAAGATCGGCAGGAACGACCCCTGCCCCTGCGGCAGCGGGAAGAAGTACAAGAAATGTTGCATGAGGAAAGACCAGCCGGAGCCCTAGCCGTCGCGTCAAGACTAAGTTGTGGTTATCCACTTGCCTCAAGCTCGTCGCGTAGCGACGTTATGGTGGTAGCCGTGGGTTTCAACCCACGGTTTGCGATGCCCCCCATGTTTCCGTTCGTCGCGTAGCGACGATTCAGGCGTCGCTACGCGACGCAAAACGGTACTTGGACGACATATTCCGTGGGTTAAAACCCACGGCTACCGTCGCATCGTCGCTACGCGACGTGGACCGAATCCGACCTGATCACTTGAGTCAAGTATTGCAGGCAGTTTCCCATGTCGAAGTGTTGCAGCATTCTCCTTTTGGCGATCGCTTTGGTCCCACGGCCTGCCGCGGCTCAAGAAGCGGTGCCCGTGGGCAAAGGCTCGTACGCCGCGTTTCCACCGGCCACCGCAGGCAATGGCGCCCGGGAGATGGCCGCCCGGAAGTTCCCCCTGGTGGACCCCGCCGACCGCCCGATTCCCACCAACAAACTCTGGACCGCGCTGTTGAGCGGCAAGGCCTCGGGGTCGCTCTGGATGTACCCCTGGCGCGTGGACCCCAAGGAGACTGGGCTGGAGCTGTTTCTGCCCGTCCGCTGGAACCAAAACGGCTCGGACCCGGTCTGCGACTCCCCCCTGCGGATCGAGGGAATCGACTTCCGAGCGACAGGGCTCTTGCTGAAGGACTGGGGCGACTGGACGCTGTCGTTCCGCCTGCCGCAGTCGCCGACGAGGTACCTGGACGTTACCGTGGGCGAAGGAATGCCCATCGTCTGGGTGGAACCTCACGGCGTGGAGGTCTCCTTTCAGGCCGGCGGAGCCGCCCGGTTCCTGGCAGCCGGCGGCGAAGAGTTGCGCTTCCCCTACACGGGCGATCGGCTCGTGGTATCCTCAGCCGGCCGCCATTATGGCGTCTTCGCGCCGCCGGGCACGCGACTGTCCCGCAGCGGCGACTCCGTCCGCTTACGGTTCCCGCCCGGCCGGTCGCTGGCGGCTTTTGCCGCGTTGGACAATCCCAAGGATCTTGCGATCGCCGCGCAAGGCGCGTTTTCCATCCCCCGCGACAGCCGCGTGGATTGGTCCTACGACCCGCGTCGCGGCAAGGTCGCCACCACCTGGACCGTCACCACCGAGCCGCTGCTGCCGGGCAGGCCGGACGTCGTCCTCCAGGGTTGGCTGGCCCACCAGTGGCGCGACGCCTCGACGAGCGTCAAGTTCGACGGGCCGCAATATCTCACCCCGCGCGGCCGGATGAAATCCTCGCTGGGCAACCGCTTCGAGCTGGTCTACGACTTCGATGGTTTCCTGCCCAACCTGCCCGCGCCCCAGAAGGTGGGGCTGCCCAACGATTTCCAACCGGAGCGGATGGCATACCTCTTGGATCGCTGCGCCGCCGATCCGAAGTACGGCGACGATTCCTACTGGGGCGGCAAGGACCTGCTGCGTTTTGCCCAGTACCTCCAGATGGCCCGCGAGCTGTCCAGCCCGACCTATGCCAGGCTCCGCGCGGAGGCCCACAAGTCGCTGGCCGACTGGTTGACCTACACGCCCGGCGAGAGCGCCCATTATTTCACGCGTTATGCCAACTGGCACGCGCTGATCGGCATCAAGGACAGCTACGACTCGGCCCGCTTCAACGATCAGCACTTCCATTACGGCTATTTGACGCTCTCCACCGCGCTGTTGGCGATGGAAGAGCCGGCGTTTCTCGCCGATTACGGTCCCATGGCTCGCCTGGTCGCCAAGCAGTACGCCAACTGGGACCGCAAGGACACTCGCTTCCCCCTGCTGCGGACCTTCGACCTCTGGGCCGGCCACTCCTGGGCCGGCGGCCTGGGCTCGCCGGGCGGCAACAACCAGGAGTCCAGCTCCGAGGCCATGCAGTCGTGGATCGGCCTGTTCCTGCTGGGCACGATGTTGGACGATCCCAAGATGACCGCCGCCGCCGCGATGGGCTACGCCCTCGAATCCCGCGCCACGATGGAATACTGGTTCAACCTCCACGGCGACATCCTGCCCAAGGAATATGGGCATCCGATCGTCGGCGTGCTCTGGTCCGGCGGCCAGGTCTTCGGCACCTACTTCAGCGGCGACCCGGGCTGGGTCTACGGCATCCAATGCCTGCCGCAGTCGCCGGGCCTGGACTACCTGGTCCGCGATCCGCGTTTCGCCCGCAATATCTTTCAGGAGATGCTCGCCCTGCGCAAGGCCAAGGAGGGCAGCGACGATCTGGCCACCATGGGCGACCTGGGCAGCGTGCTGTTGGCCCAGGCCTCGCTGGCCGATCCCTCCTGGGCCTGCCGCCAATTCGACCGCCTCTGGGACGCCAACAACAACATCGTCCGCCAGCACTTCGGCGCCGGCACGACCTACTACAACGCCCATTCCTACCGCAAGCTCGGCCAGCGCCGCTGGGACATCCGCCTGAGCGTGCCCACCAGCAGCGTCTACTTCGACCGCCGCACGGGCACGACATCCTACGTGGTCTTTAATCCCAGGCCCGGTCCCGTTGTGGTCCAGGCGATCCAAGGCGAGAAGTTGCTGGGCCAATTCACCGCTCCGGGTCGAAAGCTCACGGTCGTCACCCGGCTCCAACCGGCCAGCGGGCAGTCGGTCCCAGCGGCATCGCGTCCCCCTCTCCCTCCGAGAGAGGGCCGGGGTGAGGGGAACGACCAGGAACGAACCATTCCCGGCGCCAAGGAGCCGGCGTGGCCGCCGGGGCTAACAGGGCAGCAGCCGTTAGCGCAGCCGCCCGCGCCGGCCCAAGCGGCTACGCCAGCCGCGCCGGCCCAAGCGGCTACGCCGGCCGCGTTAGCCCCGGCGGCCACGCCGGCCGAGATGCGCACTTGGAGCGATCGCAGCGGCAAGTATCACGTCCGCGCCCGGCTTTTCAGTCAGGCGGCCGGCAACGTGCAGCTTGAGTTGGAAAGCGGCCGGCGGATCACGATCGGGCTGGATCGCCTGAGCCCGGACGATCAGGCGTACGTGAAAGAGCAAGGGCGGTAACCTTGCGCTCGGCAATGATCCGATGTCGATGAATCCTTACAGCTCGCCTCTGGCAGATTGCTCGCCAGTCACCGCAACCGACGAGCAGTACGTTCGTCGCCAGATGCGCGTTGTCATTCGCCTGTACTGGTGGATGGGAGTGGTTGGTGTTGCGGCGTACTCGGCCATAGCGATCGGCATCTCTTTGGGCTGGAGCTATCAACGAGATCCTCTTGCGACTAATGCGAACGTCGGAATCCTTACGTTCTGCGCCGCATCCATCGCTGCTTTTGCCTCTTCAATTCACGTAGCTAAGAGACTGGCAGTCAGGCCGCAAGGTTTCCTGCCTTTTGCGAGAATGGTGGGCGTCATCTTGGCCACCTGGTGGTTCCCGATTCTTACGGTCCCGGGAATTATCTGCGTCCGACGTGCGACGAAACACTACGCTGCCTACTGTAGTCTGATCCGTGCGGACACGGACAGCAAGATGCCTTCTGACGGTGCCGCCGCGGGGGCCCAAGAGGACAAGGTGATGCACGACCCGTCTTCGCCCCAAAGGGGCGGAACTCGATAGCCCAGGGCAACGCCCTGGGGACGGATGGTGTCGTCAACGTTGCAAGCCCCAACGGGGCGCCACCGCAGGCCGCGTGGCGAGGCTGTCGCGCCCCTTCAGGGCTCCGGAGGCATTGGGGTCTTCGCCCGCCAGGGCTGCGCCCTGGGCTATCGAGTCGTGCCCCTTCGGGGCTGAGCGCAAGTCCCTGGCCCTTACCCCTTCAGAAGCCCGTACTGGACCAGGCTCTTCCGCAGCCGGGCCTCTTCCTGGAGCGACAGCGGGGTCATCGGCATGCGGAGATCGCCCGTGTCATGGCCAAGGAGTTTCATCGCGGCCTTGATGGGGATGGGATTGCTCGCCAGGCCCAACAGATCACGGCAGAGCGGGAAGAGGCGGCGGTGCCAACACTGGGCTTCGGCCAGTTGGCCGGCCTCGAAGGCGCGGATCAGGGCGATCATGTCCCGGGGAACGATGTTGCCCACCACGGAGACCACCCCCCGGCCGCCGATGGCCATCAGCGGCAGCGTGAGGCTGTCGTCGCCGCTGAGCAGCGTAAGGTCGGTCAGGGCGAGAATCTGCGAGGCCTGGTCCAGCGACCCGGTGGACTCTTTGACCATCGTGATATTGGGCAGCTCGGCCATCCGCGCGATGGTCTCCGGCTCGATATTCTTGCCGGTCCGCCCGGGGATGTTGTAGATGCAGATCGGCAGCTCCACGGCCTCGGCCAGAACCTTGAAGTGCTGATAGAAACCTTCCTGGGTCGGCTTGTTGTAATAGGGGGCCACGACCAGGGCCGCGTCGGCCGCTTCTTTGGCGGCATATCGGGTAAGCTCCAAGGCCTCTTCGGTGCTGTTGGAACCGGTGCCCGGCATGACCTTGATCCGCCCCGCGGCCGCCTGGACCACCTCCGTAATCACCTGTTCGTGCTCGGGATAGGTGAGCGTCGGCGATTCTCCGGTCGTTCCCACCGGGCAGAGGCATGTTACCCCCGCCTGGACGTGGAACTCCACCAGCCGCTTCAATGCCTTGAAGTCAACCTTGCCGTCTCGGAAAGGGGTGATGAGGGCCACCGACAGACCGGCAAACGATTCCGCGGGTAGGCATGCTCGACGAGTTCCTAAAAGGTTGCTAGTTTGTGCGTTATGCTTCAGCAATCGTAGGGTGGGACAAGGACGCCGTGGCGGCCGCCGGCCCACCAGCGGTGGTTAGTTGATGAGGGAACTTGGTGGGCCGGCGCTCGCTATCGCGAGTTTGTCCCACCCTACTCCTCTCCCTAGCCCACTCGTCGGCTATGATACCGCCCGCGCGGCCTCTTCGCCAGGGGGTCAAAAGCCCTCATCACCGGCCGCTCGTCACTCCCCTACATCGCCCAGCCGTCGGGCAAGACCGACTCCTTGGGAATCACCAGGATGCCGTCGACCACCATCGCCTGATCCGACTCGGGGCTGTTTTCCACGCCGGCGGCGTTGACCACGCGGACGTGGGAGCCGATGTGGCAATTCTTGTCGATGATGGCCCCTTCGATCAGGCTGCCGGCGCCAATGCCTAGCGGAGGCCGGCCGGCGGCCCGATCCGCCGCGTTGTCTTCCGGCCGGGGGAAGTAGTCGTTGCCCAAGAGGATCGAGTTGCGGATTTGCACGTTCTCGCCGATGCGGCCGCGGAGCCCGACGATGCTGTTCTCGATCACCGCCCCGGGACAGATCACGCAGCCGTCGGCGATCAGGCTTTCCCGGACCGTGGCCCCGTCGAAGCGGCTGGGAGGCAGGAAACGGGCCCGGGTGAAGATCGGCGCGTCGGGCGAGGCCAGCGCGAAGGGCGGATCGGCTTTGGCCAGTGCCAGGTTGGCCTCGTAAAACGCACGGATCGTGCCGATGTCCTCCCAGTAGCCGTCGAAAAGGTGGACCTGCACGCGGCAACTGCGAATGGCCGCCGGGAAGACCTCCTTGCCAAAGTCGCGGTCGTTGTTCTTTTGCAGCAGGTCCACCAAAAGGTCGCGGTCGAAGAGATAGATGCCCGTGCTGGCCAGGCAATCGCGGCCGCGACTCTCAATCCCCTGGGCATCGATCCAGGCCGGATCGGTCCGCACCAGGTCGAGCTGCTCCCGAGTCTGCGGCTTCTCCACGAAGCCGATCACTCGCCCGGAATCGTCCAGCCGCATGATGCCCAGGCCGGAGGCGTCCTTGCCATGGACCGGTACGGCGGAGATGGTCACGTCGGCCTTGGTGCGGCGGTGCAGCTCGATCATCTCGCGGTAGTTCATGCGGTAGAGCTGGTCCCCGGCAAGGATCAGCACCTGGGCCACGTCCGGCTGCTGGAGGTACCGCAGGTTCTGCCGGACGGCGTCGGCGGTGCCCTGGTACCAGTCGCTGCGGTCGTTGGTCTGCTGGGCGGCGAGGATCTCCACGAACCCCCGCTCGAAGGGGTCGAAATTGTAGGTGCTGCGGATGTGGCGGTGCAGGCTGACCGAGTTGAATTGGGTCAGGACGTAGATCCGGTTGAGTCCGCTGTTGATGCAATTCGATAAGGGGATATCGATCAGCCGGTACTTCCCCGCCAGCGGCACCGCGGGCTTGGACCGCACCTTGGTCAAGGGATAGAGTCTCGTGCCGCGCCCGCCGCCCAACACCAAGGAGACGATCTTTCGCATGACGTACCTCTGGAAACCGGCTTCAAGTTACGCACGCCGCCGCCCCTGCCTGCGCCGAGACTGGCCGGGCCCAGCGTCGCGGCGGGCAACAACCCCGCGTCGACCGGCTTGAGCCGCTTGGCCCGCGAGAGTGATTCTACCGCCCCGAGCGAGTATTCCAAGGGCGCGCAAAACAACAAGTTGGGCAAATATGAAAGAGCAACGAAGCGAAGCGCCGTTGCTCTTTCATGGGCTGGCGTTCGCGCGAGCCGAAGATATCGCGTCAGCCACCGGCCGGCAGTTCCAAGTACTCAACCACGCTCGACGGTTCCGGAATGGGAAGCCCATCCTCCCGCAAGCCCTCGAGGTGCAAGGCAATGGCTTCTCGAAGAAGTTGCTCCGTCTCCTCGACCGTCGCGCCCGTTGCGATGCACCCGGGCAAGTCGGGGACGTAGGCGCCGTAGTTGGTCGCCCCCTTCTCTATGACGATGGCATAACGCTTCATGGCCGTCTCACTCTCCGAGGCCTGATTGTTTGAATATACTGCCCAGCGTGCCCGGAGGAACATCGTCACTGGGCTTGCCGGCTACCGTGACCCGTCCGGGTTTCTGCGGATGCTTGAATTGACGATGACTGCCGCGCGTTACTACCAAGCGCCAACCATCGGCTTGCAGCATCCTCAAGACGTCGCGAACTTTCATTGGCGCTTTGTTTTGGCCCCGTCAGGCACGGTGATTTTACCCCGCAAGCCAGATATTGCAAGAGCGGCAGCCAGTCGAGGACCACCACTCCGCGGAGCTGGGCGGCGGTACGGTGAGCCGATTACGGGGTCCAATCGAGGGCTACGTCGAGCCAGGCGGCCGAGTGGGTTAGCGCGCCGACGCTGATCCGCTCGACCCCGGACTCGGCGATCGCGCGGACCGTTTCCAAGCCCACCCCGCCGGACGCCTCCAACTCGACCTGCGGAGCCCGGGCGTCGCGCAGGAGCACCGCCTCGCGGAGTTGGGCCGGAAGCATGTTGTCCAAGAGCACGATGTCGGGCCAGCCCGGCAGCACCTCGGCCAATTGTTCCAACGTGTCGACCTCGACCTCGATGATCATCCGCTGTCCGGCCGGCCCGGGAACTTGCTGGGCCACGTAGCGCCGCGCGCGTTGGACTGCCTCGGCGGACGTGAAGCAAAGCGGCGACCGTCCGGCGGCTGCGGGCTGCGCGCCCAGGGCCAAATGATTGTCCTTGATGAGCACGGCCTCAAAAAGCCCCGTGCGATGATTCCGGCCGCCGCCGCAGCCAACCGCATATTTCTCCAGCCGCCGCCAGCCGGGAGTCGTCTTGCGGGTATCGTAGATCCGGGCGCCGGTTCCGGCGACCGCGTCGACGTACTTTCGGGTCAGGGTGGCAATGCCCGCCAACCGCCCCAGGAGATTCAGCAGCAGCCGCTCGGCCGCGAGCAGGCCCCGCGCGGGGCCCTCGACCACCGCCAGCCGATCGCCTCGCCGCACGATCTGTCCATCCCCTGCCTCGGGCAGCCAGCGGAGCCGTGGATCGACGGCGGCCAAGGCCATTTCCCCGGCCGGCAGCCCCGCCATCAGGCCCGGCTGCCTGGCCACCACGGCGGCCTTGCCCGGCACGCCTTCCGGCACTAGGGCCCGGCTTGTCCAGTCGCCTTGGTCTTGGAGATCCTCCCAGACCGCCAGCCGCAGGATTTCCTTCAGTTCCGCCTGCAGCGTCTCGTCCCAAGCGACTTGATGGAAGTCTCGATCCATAGCAAAACCTTTCCAGCGGACAGCAGGTTAAGGGATGAAGGATGAAGGGCGTTGGAAATGCGCCGTTCGTAGTCCCGCCTTCAGGCGGTCTTGCCGCGGATTTCCGGCTAAAGCCGGTACTACGAACTTGTGTCATTTCGTCCCGCGTGCAGTATAGCATCGGCGGCGGAGCATCCTGGTAGCGGCTGGTCTGCCGCATCCGGGGGTAAGGCGAACCGGCTTGGCCTTGGCCCCGTCAATCTGTAATTCCGGCCCCAGCGCTGGAACTAATGAGGCCCCCTTGGTATATTGGCGAGATCGGTCGCCGCCGTCGTTTCTGACGACGATTTCTAGGGAAGATAGAACCCGGGAGCAATCACCGCCGATGCATCCCCAACGTCCCAAGAGGGAAAGACCCTTTCCTCCCTGGCTTCTTCGCCGCGCGGACCAGGTGGCGGTGGGGCTGTCGGTGCTGGCGTGCCTGGGGGCCATGGCCGGCTGGTGGATTGCGCAAGGGGGCCTCGAAGGGCGGTTGGTCGAGGTGGAGCGGGCGGAGCGTAAGACGGCCCGTTTCGAGGTCGATATCAACCAGGCCGATTGGCCCGAGCTGACCCAGCTCCCCGCGATCGGCGAGACGCTCGCGCGGAGGATTGTCCAGTCCCGCCAGCAAAGCGGCCCGTTCCGCGACCTGGACGATCTGCGCCGCGTACGAGGCATCGGGCCGAAGACCCTAGAGACGATGCGCCCTTACTTGCGACCGATGCCCAGTCAAAGCGCCGTTGCGGAAAGGTAGGGTGGGACAAGGCCGCCGTGGCGGCCGCCGGCCCACCGAGAGCCGGCAGAACTGGTGGGCCGGCGCTCGCTTGCGCGAGCTGGTCCCACCCTACACGTACACCCACCCTACACGTACACCCACCCTACACATACACCAACCAAGGGAGACTGCACCATGAGAATCTCGGTCCTGGGAGCGTGGCTCGTGCTGGCTTGCTGGCTTCGGGTCCCGCCCTGCGCGGCGGCGGCTGCGGCCCAACCGGCGTGGCCGCCGGGGCTAACGGTCGTGCCTGAGGGGCTTGGGGTCAACATCCACTTCACCGATCCCAAGCCCGGCGAGATGGAGATGCTGGCCGCGGCCGGGTTCCGCTTCGTCCGCATGGACTTCGGCTGGGACGCCACCGAGCGGGACAAGGGCCGCTACGACTTCTCCGCCTACGATCGGCTGCTGGCCGCCTTGGAGCCGCACAAGATCCGCGCGATGCTGATCCTCGACTATTCCCATCGGCATTACGACCAGGGGCTTTCTCCGCAAAGCGACGAAGGCCGGCGGGCCTTTGCCCGCTGGGCGGCGGCGGCGGCGAAGCACTTCCACGGCCGCGGCGTCGTCTGGGAGATGTACAACGAGCCGAACATCTTCTTTTGGAGGCCCAAGCCCGACGTTCAGCAGTATGTCAAGCTCGCCCTGGAGGTCGGCAAGGCGCTGCGCCAGGCTGAGCCGGGCGAGATCTACGTCGGCCCGGCCACGTCGACCATCGATTTCCGCTTCCTGGAAAAGTGCTTCCAGGCGGGACTTCTGGACTTCTGGTCGGCCGTCTCGGTCCATCCCTACCGGCAGACCGGCCCGGAGACGGTCGTTGCGGAATACGCCCGGCTGCGGAAGCTGATCGACGAATACGCGCCGAAGGGGAAGAAGATCCCGATCCTATCGGGAGAATGGGGCTATTCGTCGGCCTGGAAGAAGTTCGACGTCGAGCTCCAGGGAAAGTACCTTCCGCGTCAATGGCTGATCAACCTGGCCGAGGAAGTGCCGATCTCGATCTGGTACGACTGGCACGACGACGGCCCGCTGGCCGACGAGCCGGAACACCACTTCGGCGTCGTCTACCATGCCGAGCACCGCGACCGCCCCCCGCTTTACGACGCCAAGCCCGCCTACACGGCCGCCAGTACCTTGACGTCGATGCTCGGCGGGTTCCGCTTTCAGAGGCGGCTTCCAGCGGGCGGTGGGGAGGACTACTTGTTGCTGTTTGCCAAGGGCGATGCGGTTCGGCTGGCCGCCTGGACCACTTCGCCGTCGGCCCACGAAAGGGTGGTCCCGCTCGGGCCGGGCCGGTATCTGGTCACCGATTACCTGGGAAAACCCTTCCAGGGGAAACCCGTCTCGGCCGGTGCGAAAGGTCTTGCCCTCACGCTGACCGATGCCCCGCAATACGTTGTTCCCGAGAAGCCGCGCTAGGCCGGACTATTCACGCCCCGTGATGTAAACGGCGCAGAGCGCGCAATCGAAACCCGAAGCGTAAGCGAGGGTAAGTCCCTTCGCCGTCCTCGCTTACGCTTCGCGCTTACGATGCACCCGTGAATAATCCGAACTGGCGCGGCAAGCTGCCGTGTTCACCGGCCGTGAATGATCTTTTCCAGCCTCTCGTTGAAGGCGTGGGCGGGACTGTCAATCTTGCCGTCGGACACTTTGGCAAACGATACCGTGGAGGGGATCGTCGGCAGCGGCGCACTCGCCGATGCCGCAGGTGCCGTCAGGTAGAGCACGCCGAAGCCGGTCACCAGACCGAAGGCCATCCCCAGCAGGACCAACATGCTGCGGCCGAGGCCCACGGGCAGGGGGCCGGTATCGGGCTGATTGATGCGGGCGATCAAGTCGGCCGTGGTGGCGGTGGCCTGGTCGCCGCGGACTTCGGCCAGCCGCTGCTCGGCCCGCTGCAGCAGCTCGCCGCGGTTGCGGGCCTCGGCGACAAAGTTCACGTAGGGCGCCCGCAAGGCGGCCAGTTGGTCCAGGCGCCGGGCAGCGTCCGCCTGGTGTTCCTCGAGCATCGCTATCCGCTGAATGCCAAGCCGCAACTCGGCCTGGACGCCGCGGACCGAAGCGGCCAATTCGTCGTGGAGGCGATGGTTGATCTCCTCTTCCGACTGCTTGGCGGCCAGCACGAGGGGGTGGCTGTCGGACATCCGGCCCTGAAGCTCGGCGGCCCGCAGTTGGGCGTCGATCAGGCCCTCCTTGAGCCGCTTGAGCGACGGCTGCGATTCGAGCAACTGGCGGGGCGTGGAGGTCAGACTTTGGGGATCCTGCTGGGCCTTTTCCAGCAGGGCCAGGAGCTCCTCCTGCGACTTCTGCGCCGTGCGGGCCTGGCGGAGTTCGGCGCGGATCTCGGTGATCGTCCGCCGCAGTGCGCTTTCGCCGCTGCTGGCGTCGCTGAGGATCCGCAACTCGCCCAGGTCGCTGCCCACCCGCCTTTCCAGATCGTTGAGCCGCCGGGTCGAAGTGGCCAGATCATCCTCGGCGATGTGGACCGTCTTTTCCAGTTCGTGGATCATGCTCTGGGCCTGCTTGTTGCGGAGCTCTTGGAAGCTGGTCTCGAGCTGCTGGCAGACGGCGTCGGCCAGATCGATGGCCCGCTGGCGGCTGCTGCTCTTGGCCTGCAGGTAAAAGACCTCGGTGCGGCCGAACTCAGCCCCTTTTGGCGGGGCAAGCTTCACCGCCCCTTGCAGGTCGGCAACGTCTTGCGGGCTGGGCCAACGGGCATGAGGAAGGTTGTCGGCCGGTGGCCCCACCTCTCGGAGCGCTTCTGCCAGTACGCGGCTGTCTTTGGAAAGCTCCTGCACGGTTTCCTGGACGGTCTTCATCTCGTCGGTCTGGCTGAACTTGCCGGGAGGGGCCTGGTTGTTGGCCGCCTCGTTGCGGATAATTAGGGCCTGGGATGCCTCCCAAGTGGGTGGCCGGATCATGGCGTACAGGCCGACCAGCCCGCCGATCAGCAACGTCGGCAGCAACCAGCGGACCGGATGGCGAAGCAGCAGGGCCAACCACTGGCAAGAAGTCGCGTTTGCGGGACGCACGGGGCTCATGGGGGTCATAGGCAATCTCTCAAGGAATGCGAGACATGGCGGTGCAAGAGACCGATAGCTGAAGGCCCCGAAGAGCCCAAGTTCCTCGTGCTGCATTGCAAAGCGGGTGCCGAGAAGGGACGGGCTGGGCCGGGGGACGTAAGCCAATATCGTAAGTCTCTGCCAGTAAAGACTTTGCGATTTCCAAACCGTGGCGCGTCCCATGATCCCGGGGGAACACGTCGTAGCCCCATGTTGCCCAAGAACCACGGGTGTTGCCCGGCGACAACGCATGGTCGGCCTTGCGCAGGGCGAATTCCGGCCGCGACCAGAAATCCGATTTGCATACTGTCCAGCCTGACAGAGAGTTGAAGAGATATTCGACCCCCATAGTAGTCCCGCGACCACCGCGATGGAAGTCGTTCGCTTTTCCTCACTCGAACAACTCGAGCCGCTGGCGGCCGACTGGGACCGCCTTGCCCGCCGGGTGCCCTTTCGAAGCTGGACCTGGCTTTCCCATTGGTGGCGCCATTATGGAGGGCCCTTCGAGGACCGGGGGCAGAGGGCTTCACTTTATGTGTTGGTGGTCTACGATGGAGGCCAGCCGGTAGGCATCGCACCGTGGTACTGCGAGAGCTGCCCTTGCCAGGGCCGGGTGCTGCGATTCCTCGGACTGGGCGAAGTTTGCTCCGAGTATCTCAGCGTCCTCTGTCGAGCGGAGATGGAGCAACGGGTGGCTGAAGCCCTGGCTGCGTGGCTCACGGCGGCGCACCGTCCGGACCAGCCGGCCTGGCGCCCCGACGACCACTGGGACCTGCTGGAGCTCTCCGGGGTGGACGTTCAGGACGCCGCCGTCCTCCGCCTCACCGAGGAGTTGGAGCTGCGGCGGAACCTGGTCCACCGCAGCGTCGGCTGGAACTGTTGGCGGATCGCCTTGCCGGGCTCTTGGGAAGAGTTTCTCGCCAAGCTCTCCAAGAACCATCGCAAGCAACTCCGCCGCAGGCAGCGGACAATCCTCGACGGCCGGCGCGACGCGCTGCACTGCGTCCAACAGATCGCCGACCTGCCGCGGGCCCAGGAAGTGCTCGTAGACCTGCACCAGCGCCGCCACCAGAGCCGGGGCGGCCGGGGCTGTTTCGCCTCTCGCCGGTTCACCGCCTTCCATTACGACGTGATGCCCGAGCTGCTCCGCGCCGGACAACTCCAGTTGGCCTGGCTGGAAGTCGACCGCCGGCCGGTGGTCGCCGAGTACCTGTTGACCGGCGACGGCGTGGTCTATGCCTACCAGTCGGGGATCAGCCCCGACGCGCTGGACCTGGCCCCGGGCTCGCTAGGCAACCTGCTGATGTTCCACTGGGCGGTCGACGGTGGATACCGGGCTTTCGACTTCCTCCGTGGCGACGAACCCTACAAACGGCACTGGCGGGCGCGGGCGCGGCCGACCTGGCGCGTCCGCGTCGTGCCCGCCCAAACCTCCGCCCGCCTGCGGCACCGCCTCTGGCTGGTCGGCAGCAGCATGAAGCAGTGGATCAAGACCGGACTCCCGTTCCTCCATCGATAGGATTGCCCAACTTAGCGTCTTGCACGCCCGTAGGTCATGTCACCCTGGAAATCCGCACTCCTGCACCTGTATTACTTCGGCACCAGCCCGTATCGCTCCTGGTACAGAGCCTCGGCGGCTGCCGCGGGAACCTTGCCGGCGCTGGTCCTGTTCTACCATCGCATCGCCGACGATCGGGCCACCCCCTGCACCACGTCCAACGGCTCCTTTGCGCGCACATCGCCTGGCTCCAGCGAAACGCCGAGCTGATCTCGCTGGCGGAGCTCCAGCGGCGGCTGGGCAGCGCAGGCAACTCGCGGCCCTGCGCGAGCATTACCTTCGACGACGGCTATGCGGAGAACTGCCGCCAGGCGATCCCCCTGCTGATCCGTGAGAAGATCCCCTGCACCTACTTCGTCACCCTGCAGAACGTCCTCACCGGCGAACCCTTCCTGCACGACCTGGCCGCGGGCTGGCGGTTTCCCCCCAACAAGCTCGACGAGCTCCGCGCGATGGTCGATGCGGGTATCGAAATCGGCGCCCACTGCTACACCCACCTCGACCTGACCCAGGTCAGCGACCCCGCGATACTCTATCGCGAGGTGGTCGTTGCGAGGGAAGAGCTGCGGGACCGGTTGCAGTGCCCGATCCGCTACTTCGCCGTCCCTTACGGTCAGCCCGGGCAACTCAAACCCGCGGTCCTCGACCTGGCGCGGCAAGCCGGTTACGAGGGCGTCTGCTCCGCCTACGGCGGCTATAACTTCCCCGGCGACGATCCCTTCCATCTGCGGCGGATCCATGGCGACGGGGAGCTGATCTTGCTGAAGAATCGCGCCACGCTCGACCCGCGCAAGCTTCCGCGGGCGCGGCTGCCGCCAGGACGTCAAGCCCGAGGCGGGTCTTGCGGCCGGCAACGGCCGCGGCCACGGACTCCCTCTGCCTTTGGAAGAGGGTTGGGGTGAGGGGACGCCAGGCAAACTTGCAATCACGCAATTCTTACCCCTTCGGGAGAGGACCATCGCTGACAGCCACGACCACCCGCAAACCACGTCTTCGCCCACGTCTCCCGATCCCATCCTGGAGTCGGGCGTGGCCGCACCGGCCAACAAGCCCGCCACAATGCTACGCGCCGACACCCTGGCCGACAGCGTGCTGATCCTGCTGCTGCTGATGGTCGTCCAGCGGCTGATCGGCTTCTGCCGGGCGGTGCTCTTCTGCCGCTGGCTCGATCCGGGCGAGCTGGGACAATGGGACATCACCTTCGGCTTCCTGATGCTGGCCGGACCGCTTTCGGTGATGACCCTCTCCAGTTCCTTGGGCCGCTACCTGCAATTCTTCACCGAGCGGCGGCAACTGCGGGCCCTGCTGAAGCGGACGGCCGCGGCCTGCGCCATTCTGGGTACCTGCTCGCTGGGACTGATGGCCCTCTTCCCCGGCTGGTTCGCGCGGCTGATCTACGGTGAGCCGGAGCGGACCCGGCAGGTATGGCTGGTGGCCGGCGTGCTGGCCACGGTGATCGTCTTCAACTACTTCGTCGACCTCTGCACGGCCTTGCGGAACATCCGCCTGATCGCCGGGCTGCAATTGTTCAACAGCATCGTCTTCGCCGTGCTGGGCGTGGGCTTGCTCTTGGGCTGGCGCTGCTCGGCCGCCAGCGTGATCTTCGCCTACGGCGGGGCCTGCTTGCTCTCCTCGGCCCTGGGCATCGGCTGGCTGCTGCGGAACTGGCACGCCCTGCCGCAGGACGACGCCCCGCCCACGCACTTCCAGCTCTGGTCGAAGCTGCTGCCCTTCACCGCCTCGGTCTGGGCCACCAGCCTGCTGGCCAACCTGTTCGACATCACCGACCGCTACATGATCCTCCACTTCTCCCCCGGCACGCCGGCGGAGTCCCTGACCCAGGTCGGATACTACCACAGTTCGCGCCTCGTGCCGCTGCTGTTGGTCTCGGTGGCCCAGCTCCTGACGCCGATGATTACGCCGCACTTGAGCGAGGACTGGGAACAGGGCCGGCGCGACCGGGTCTCCCAGCGGCTTAAACTGCTGTTGAAACTGGCCGGCCTGACGATGTGCCTGGGTTGCGCGGCCGTGCTCTTGGCCGCGCCGTTGTTGTTCGGCCTGGCCCTGAAGGGCAAGTTCGCCGGCGGGCTGGCGGTGCTGCCCCTGACCCTGACTTACTGCACCTGGTTCGGCATCTCGGCGCTGGCCCAAAACTACCTCTGGTGCGCCGAGAAGGCCCGCCTGGGAAGCCTCGCCTTCCTCGTGGGATTGGTCCTGAACGTCGGCCTGAACCTGCTGCTGCTGCCGCGGCTGGGCCTGCCCGGCGCGGTGCTGGCCACGGCCGCCGCCAACCTCGTGGTGCTGGCAATGATCCTCGGCCTGATGTGCCGGCTGGGCTTCCGTCTCGACGCCGGCATCTGCATCATCCTGGCGATCCCGCTGGTCTTCTGGCTCGGTCCCTGGGTCACCTTGACCGCCCTGACCGCCATCGGCCTCCAGGCCTGCCTCACCGAGCGGATCTTCTCCCGCGACGAGAAACAGCAACTGCTGGCGGGCTTTCTCGACTACGGCCGGCGTCTGGCACTGGTTCTTCGCCCGACCGGGGACAGTTAGCCACGTCATGCGAGACCACGACCTCCTGGAATCACGAAACTCTATTTGCACGCTCTAGCAAGGAAATCGGCTATGCACCCAGGCAACCGTTGCGAAAGGCCGGCCTCTTTGGAGTGCGGCGACTTGTCGCCGCTTTGCGCCGGCGGGGACGCTGCACGCCAGCCGGAAAGCGGCGACCAGTCGCCGCACGCCAAAGCCCCGGGCGGGCTCGATGCGATCGCCAGCTACGTGGCGCTGGCCCGCCCCGATCACTGGTTCAAGAACGTCTTCATGGCGGTGGGCGTGATCCTGGCCTACTTCTACCGCGCGGCGCCGTGGACGCCGGGCCTCGCCGGGATGATCGCCTGGGCGTTTGCAGCCACCTGCGTGATCGCCTCGAGCAACTACGTGATCAACGAGATTCTCGACGCCCCCTACGACCGCAGCCATCCGGTCAAACGTTTCCGGCCCGTCCCCTGCGGCCGCGTGAAGCTGCCGCTGGCCTACTTGGAATGGTTCGTGCTGGCCGCGACGGGCTTGGGCATGGCCTGGCTGGTGAATCTCCCCTTCTTCACCACCGGCGTCTGGTTGCTGTCCATGGGCGTCTTCTACAACGTGCGGCCGATCCGCTCCAAGGAGATGCCCTACATCGACGTCCTCTCCGAGTCGGTGAACAACCCGCTCCGCTTGCTGCTGGGCTGGTTCGTGGTGATCCCCCACGTCATCCCGCCGATGTCGCTCTTGGTCGCCTACTGGATGGCGGGGGCCTTTTTTATGGCCAGCAAGCGTTTCGCCGAGTTCCGCTCGATCTCCGACCCCGAGCGCGCCGCCGCCTATCGCGCTAGTTTCCGCCACTACGACGAGAACAAGCTCCTGGTGAGCATGTTCTTCTACGCCACCGCGGCGGCCTTGTTCCTGGGCGTGTTCATCATCCGCTACCACTTGGAGCTGATCCTCAGCATTCCGTTTATCGCCGGTTTCTTCAGCATGTACCTGCACGTGGTGCTGAAGCCGCAAAGCTCCGCCCAGGCCCCCGAGCGGCTCTACCGCGAGCGGGGACTGATGATCTACCTGGTGCTCTGCCTCTGCGTCTTCCTGGGCCTGATGTTCGTTCACATTTCCGGCCTGTACCATTGGTTCAACGTCGAGCCTCCTTCGGTCACGCCCTTGTGGAAGTTCTGATTGGAGTAGCGGTGACATGGAAAGTGTTCAGCACCAAGGACGCGGCGACGCGGAGACGGGGAGACGCGGGGACATCCCCGCGTCACCGTGTCGCCGCGTCACCGTGTCTTTCCTTGCGGTCGCTGCCGTGCTGCTCTTGGTGGCCGTGGTCCACGTGCTGGCCCTGCGCAGCGGGCACGCCTGGGGCGACGACTTCGCCCAGTACCTGATGCACGCCCGCAACCTGGCCGAAGGCCGACCCTACGCGGCCACCGGCTACGTCTACAATCCGCAGGAGCCGGCCGTCGGCCCGCCCACCTATCCACCGGGCACGGCCCTGATCCTGGCCCCGGTCTATCGCCTTTTCGGGCTGAATCTCACGGCCATGAAAGCGGCCATGATCGCCTGCCTGCTGGTCTTCCTGGGGATGGTCTTGCTCGCCTTCCGCGAGGAACTCTCGCTGGCCGAGCGGCTGATCCTGGTGCTCCTCCTGGGACTCAACCCGTTCCTGCTGGAACAGTCCAATTCGATCGGCTCGCACCTGCCCTTCCTGGCCCTCTTCTATCTGGCCATTTTCCTCCTGGGCCGGGCGGAGAAAGACGCCGTAACCGTTCACGGTAAGGCGCTCGATGTAGCAGGCACACGCCGTGTGCCGTCCGCTGTCTCCGACTGCACGGACGGACGGCACACGGCGTGTGCCTGCTACGTTCCGGACGGTGAACGGTTTCAAAACACCCCATCCCGCTACCTCTGGTTCCTGGCGGCCGGCGTGGCCTGCTACCTGGCCTTCGCCACGCGAACCTTGGGCGCGCTGCTGATCCTGTCGCTCTGGGCCGCGGAGCTGATCCGCAGACGGCGCATCAGCGGGCCGGTGCTCCTGGCCACCGCCGCTTTCGCCGCGCTGGCCGTGGGCCAGGCAGTCTGGCTGCACAGCGACGTCCACTACCTCGACCAGTTTCACTCCGGCCTGCGGCTGGCGGGCAACGTCCGCGACTACTCCAACCGGCTGGCGGCCTTCTGGCACAACGGTCATTGGCGGCTGCCGAGCATCCTGCTCTGCCTGGCGGTGAGCGGCCTGGTGCTGGCAGGCTATGTCGAGCAGCTCCGCCGCCGGATCACCTTCCGGGAGCTTCTGGCCGCCGGCTACGTGGCGGTCCTCTTGCTCTGGCCGAGTTACCAGGGCGAGCATTACTTGCTGCCGGTCTATCCGCTCTACCTGTTCTATGCGTTTCTGGGCCTGCGGCATCCGTGGCTGGCCCGGCGGGTGCGACTCCAAGGAGCGATCGCCGGGGTCTTGGCGGTGGCGATCGCGGTCACCTATGGGATCCGATTGAGCGGCCTCCAGCGGTCGCCACTGGCCGAGGGGATCGCCAAGCGAGAATCGCAGGAGCTGTTTGAGGCCGTGCGGAAGCTGACCCGGCCCGGCGACCTGGTGGTTTTCGTCAAGCCCCGTGCGATGGCGCTGCTGACCGGCCGCAAGTCGATGAGCTATCACCAGTACCGTCGGGACGAGGATCTTTGGAGCAGCCTGGCTCAACACGGGGCGAACTGGCTGGTGGTGGTCGAGAACGACGAGGCCCTCAAGCCCGCCGAGTTCCCGGAAAGGATGCGGTATCTTCGCGAGTTCGTCCAGCGCAACTCCACCCGACTGGAGCCTGTCTATCGCAACCGGGATTTCTCTTTATACGCGATCCGTTGGTAGGACGGATTGCCAATCCGTCGGGCAATCGTGGACGGATTAGCAATCCGTCCTACGGGAATGCAACCGGGAAGGCGAGGCCGCGGTGGTCGCTGGTCACCGGCAACTGATGCCAAGTCTTCAGGGGGTTACCCATTCTCACGGGAACCGCCGGGCACTACACTGATAGCCGTGATGCTACACGCAGCCGAAGTAGGTCCCTTCTGCCGGAAGGGACGGTAAGCATCAATAGACGTTGCCGGTGCGCAAAGTCCCGCTCGGCAAGCGGGACCTACAGGCAAGCGGGACCTACCCAAGATCGATCAGGAGTTGAGCGATGAACGACGAGACCGTCACCGTGCGGCGTCAACCCTGGGAGTACCGCAGTTGCAGCAAACAGTCGGAGACTTACCTGCTCCAGGAGCTGAACGAGGCAGGCAAGGAGGGCTGGGAACTGGTTGCGGCCAATTTCAGCAAGGACCTCAAGGGGAACTGGACCTGGACTGCCATTCTCAAACGGCCGTTGGAGGCGACGGCACGCGCAACGGCCGCCGCGCCCGCCGCGAAATCGTCGGCCGCACCGGCCTCGGCGGTCAAGCCGCCCGCCAAAGCCGATTCGCAGGGCTTCGACCTCAGCGGCGATGAGTTCGGGTTCAAGACGCAATAGGATTACAAACCGCTGTAGGGAACGCCCTCTGTGGCGTTCCGGGAGCGCGGAAAGGCGCCCTTTAGCGATCCGGAAGCGGAACGCGACAGAGGGCGTTCCCTACGGTGCGGCGGGGGTTCAGATCTGTGCCACTGGCTCTGCCAGTGCTCTCGGTGGATTGACCTTCCATCGTGTTGCCTACGGAGACACTGGCAAAGCCAGTAGCACCCTGCGAGGAAGGACGGGAAGCTGGCGGGCTGAAGCCCACCCTACTTGCTCCGCCGGCGGAAGAGCCAGGGGAAGAAGCGGCGGGCATGGCCGCGAGACTCGACGGCGCTTGGTCCCGACTCGCAGGTGGCCATCAGGTAGCAGCGGAAACTGGCCAGGACCTCGCGGGCCCGCTGGCCGACGTCCTCCCGGCGGCGGTCGCGCTGCTTCTGCGGCGTGATCTTCACGTAGATCCGCGTCCGCGAGACGGCCGTGGGGCGCGGCGCATCCGACCGCTCTTCTTCCAGGCGGATCTCGGCCAGGAAGGTCATCGTGCGGTCGCTCTGGCGGCGCAACGGCTGGCAGGTGTGCTTGATGAGCAGCTTGACGTTGCCGCCGTCGATGCTTTCGATGCAGGCGCGGTGGTCGGCCACGAATCCGCGGAGCTTTTCCACGGCCAACTGGATGGGCACGGGCGTGGACATCCGCTGCTCGAGGAAGAAGAGCGGTCCCTGCGGCGGGCCGGAAGGGGCCGCATTTCCTTCGGGCCGGTCGTCGGGGCCGCTGCCAAGCTGCACCACCGTGTTGCGGCCCTTGGCCTTGGCCATCAGCAAGGCGCGGTCCGCCCGGCGGAGCATCGTCTCCGCCGTGTCGCCCGGCTGGATCTCGGTGACCCCGAAGCTGGCGGTGATCGAGCGGCCGTCCAGCCGCGGCTGGCAGACCTGGCTGAGGGCCTTGCGGATCTCGTCGGCGCGGCGGGCGGCGGCCGTGTTGTCGCAGTCGGCGCAGAGCATCACGAACTCCTCGCCGCCGTAGCGGGCCACCAGGTCGCCCGGCCGGCAGGAGTTCTTCAACAGCTTCGCCAGGCTCTTGATGACTTCGTCGCCCGCCTGGTGGCCGTAGGTGTCGTTGACCAGCTTGAACTTGTCCAGGTCGCAGATCACCATGCTGCAAGGGAGACGGTGCTGCCGGTGGTGGCGGATGAAGGCCTCGTGGACGCAATCCAGCTCCGCGCGGTTGGCGACCTGCGTCAGCGGGTCCTTGGTGGCCTTCTCGTGCAGGCTTTGGCAGCGCTCCTCCAGCGAAATTTCCGAGGAGGCGTCGTGCAACAGGAGCACGGCCCCGAAGGTCGTGCCGTCGTCGCCCACTACGGCCAGCGTGTGCGTGTCGACCGAGATCGACTGGCCGTTGCGTCCGCAGATCGACAGCCGCCGCAACGACTGCACGCCGGAACGCACGGCGCCGTGGACCGGGCAGTCGTCCTCCCCCATCGGCTCTCCCTTCTCATTGTGCAGATTCAGCAACCCCGGCGACCAGGGCCGCTGCCGCATGCTCGATCCGGAGATCCCCGTCAAGCGCTCGGCCCCGTGGTTCCACCGCAGCACCCTCATGCCGGCGTCGACGAAGATCACGGCGTCGTGCATGTTGTCCAAGAGCCGCATCTGGAAGAGCGACTCGCCCTGGCCTGCCGGCATCGCCGCCGGCGGCGGGCTCCACTCCCAAAAGGAGTTGGCCGCCTCCGGATCGAGCCGCTGCAGCCAACGCTGGGCGATCGCCAGCCGCAATTCCGACTGGTCGCAGGCCATCAACTCCGCGAAGCTCCCTACCAGCTCCGGATCGAACTGGCTGCCCGCCGACTGGAAGAGCTCCGCCATCGCCCGCTCCTGGCTGACCGCCGCGCGGAAGACGTGGTCGCTGGTCATGGCGTCGTAGGCTTCCAGGATGGAGATCATGCGGGCGCCAGGGGGATCTGCGTCCCGGTGGAGGAGAAGCCGCCGCGGAAGCCGTCGTACCAGGCGCCCACGTTCTCCACGATCTGGAGGATCCCCGCCTCCGCGCAGGCCACGCGGAGGATCTCCACGCCGAGATTCCGCCGCATGTCTTCCACGATCCGCAACTCGTCGTCGTCCAGCGGCCCGGGCTTCAGCAGGATTTTGTCGGGCAGCCCGATCATGCCCACGTCGTGCAGCAAGGCCGCCACTTCCAGCTCGTCCCGCTGCGAGGCCGGCAGGTCCATGGCCAGCGCCCAAGCCGAGCCGGTCATCGCCATCCGCAGCGAGTGGCTGGCGGTGGCCGCGTGCTTGGCCCGCAAGGCCACGTAGAGGCTGGAGGCAATCCCCAACCGCACTTGAACGAGTTGGTTGTCGGTCTGCGGACTGACGACCGGGGCGGGGACCGCAGAGCGCGGCCGCCCCGCCGCCGAGATCTTCTAACAGCGAGCCCAATTGGGCCATCCAAACGGCCGGCGTGGCCGCCTGGGCTAACGGAGCCGGCGTGGCCGCAGGGGCCGACAGGGCTGCACCTGTTAGCCCCGGCGGCCACGCCGGCTGCGGCACAGCCGAATCGCTGGGGATGGGAAGATTCTGGCTGTCGGTCATGGGACCTCGTTGCCAGGGTGCCAAGAGAGGACCGACGCCCTGGAATGCTCTCTGATGCGGGTCAAAGCTGCTCCTCTGAAAGGCTAGGTCAGCCCGGGGCTTGCGTCAAACCGCAAAGCCCAGTGGGGGTAGGTGGGGAGGCTGCAAAGCGATGGTCGAAGGGGGAGCATTTGTCATGGGCAGGCCATTTTCAGTCCTCGCACCGTAATGGGACTTATAGGACTTATAGGATAAATAGGTCCTATATGTCCCGTAGGTCCTATAGGTTCCATAGGTCCCATAAACCCTATAAGTCCCATAAACTATTGCCCTGGAATTGAGCCCAGACATCGGTTACTCTTCCGCACGGGTCCAAGGAGGGGTCTGATGCGGAAATTGTTCTATCTCGCGCTTCTGACCGCCGCGGTGGGCGGAGGCTGGTACGTCTTCTCCCACTACGAGATCCGCGGGCTGAGAAACCTGGCGCTGCGCCCTCGCGATGCCAACGCCGCTGCGGACGGGCCGGCCGGTTTCGCGGAGCCGGAGCCGCTGCCGCCGGAACGTCGGAGCACGATCCGCATCGCGACTTTCCAACTCGCGGCCCTCGACGAGCGTAAAGCGGTCAATCCGGCGGTGGCAGGCGGCTTGGCGCAGATCGCCCGGCAGTTCGACCTGCTGGCGATCCAGGACGTGCAGGCGAGAAACCAGGGCGTGCTCATGGCTTTTGTGGAAGCGATCAATTCCACCGGCCGGCACTACGACTTCGTGACCGCTCCCGCGGTGGGTCGCGAGCCGGTCCGCCAATACAGCGCGTTCCTCTTCGATCGGGCGACGATCGAGGTCGATCGGGCCACGGTCGCCACGGTGGTCGATCCGGCCCACAAGTTCCGGCGTCCCCCGCTGGTAGCTTCCTTCCGCGTCCGCGGCCCCGACCCGTCCGTGGCCTTCACCTTCACGCTGATCAACGTCCACACCGACGCCGAGCAGGCCGCCGAGGAGCTGGATGCCCTGGCCGACGTGTTCCGCGCCGTCCGCGACGACGGCCGCGGCGAAGACGACATCATCCTCCTGGGCAACCTGGGGGCCGACGAGAATCATCTGGGCCGCCTGGGGATGGTGCCCCACATTACCCCCGCGGTTACCGCCGGCAGCGCTTCGGTAGGCGGCATGCGCCTGACCGACAACCTCTTGTTCGACCGCCGCGCCACCGTGGAGTTTAGCGGACGGTCGGGCGTCGTGGACCCGGTCCGCGAAGGCTACCTCTCCGCCCGCGATGCCGCGGAACTGTCCGACCACCTGCCCGTCTGGGCCGAGTTCAGCATCTACGAAGGCGGCCGGGCCAGCCCCGTCGCCGCACGCCCCGCCGCTAACGAGCCATGAAACAAAACGGTTATCCATTTGACTTGAGCGATCAGGTGGGACGCGGTCCCCGTCGCGTAGCGACGATGCGATGGTAGCCGTGGGTTTTAACCCACGGAACATATCGTCCAACGACCGTTTTGTGTCGCGTAGCGACGCCTGAATCGTCGCTACGCGACGGACGGAAACCTGGGTGCATCGCAAACCGTGGGTTGAAACCCACGGCTACCATCAACACGTCGCTACGCGACGGGCTTGAGTCAAGATCATGAAGCTCTCCCCGCGATTCAACGAGGCGCTCGTCTGGGCGGCCGAGTTGCACGCCGATCAGACCCGCAAGGTCTCCGGAGTCCCCTATTTCTCGCACTTGCTGCGGGTGGCGGGTCTGGCCCTGGAGTTCGGCGCCGACGAAGAGGAGGCGATCGCGGCGCTGTTGCACGATGCCGTCGAGGACCAGGGCGGAGCGGCGACCCGCGAGGAGATCCGCCGGCGGTTCGGCTCCCGAGTCGCCGAGATCGTCGACGGCTGCACGGACACGGATCAGCAGCCCAAGCCGCCCTGGCGGGCCCGCAAAGAGGCTTATCTGGCCCGGCTCGCCCAGGCTTCGCCCTCGGTGCGGCTGGTCTCGGCTTGCGACAAGCTCGACAACGTCCGCTCCATCCTGGTTTCTTATCGCTTGCGAGGCGAGGATCTCTGGCCGATGTTCAAGGGCGGGCGCGAAGGGACGCTCTGGTACTACGGCCGCGTGGTGAAGATCCTCCAGGCGGCCGGCGACAGCCCGCTGGTTGACGAGTTGAGCCGGGCCGTGAGCGAGCTGGAGCAAAGCATCGGAAGTGGCCAAAAAGCCGGCTTGCCGCCCGGCCGGCAATCGTTGTAGGCTGCCCAGTATCGGACGGGTATCAGCAGAGCCTGGATCCTCAGGTATCCCAAGGGCCCGTCGCCGGAGGCAACTCCGGTGACGGGCCTTTTTCGTGCGCCGCAAGGCAGAAGGAGCAGCCGCCGTGATTGCAGCGGATCTGATTGCGGAAATCCAACGCCTTCTGGCCGAGGGCAAGCTCAGCCAACGGAAGATTGCCAAGCTAACCGGCGTCAGCCGCGGCACGATCGGCGCGGTCGCCAGCGGCAAGCGGCAATTGCAGGAGCGGGAGGCCGATTGCTGGGAGGCCGGCCTGGAACCCCAGCCCGGTCCGCCGCAGCATTGTCCCGGCTGCGGCGGATTGGTTTACCTGCCCTGCCGCCTCTGCCGGACCCGCGAGTTTCTCGCCGCGCATCCCCTTCCGCGGCTGCCCAACCGGCCCCAAGGCCCCCTGCAACTGGAGCTGCAGGAAGACCACGCCGCCCGTCTGCGGCGGCTGACCGCCCGGCGCCGGCGTAGTGCCAAGTAGTGGTCAGTGGTTAGTGGTCAGTGGTCAGGAGAGAGACGAGGGATAAGAGACGAGGGATAAGGGATAAGGGAAAATCGCATCCTTCTCTATTCTCTCTCATCCATTCGTCGCTGACCACTGACCACTAGCCACTGACCACTAGCCACTGACCACTGGTAGTGGTCGGTAGGCTGCGTTTCACGCACTCGGTGGGTGGCCAAAAAGGCCTCTTGAACTTCCGGCCGCGTTTCGTAAGTTGACGTGATGATCAGCACCAGCAAGACGCCTGCCAACGTCGAGAAGATCAGCCGCCTGCAAGCCGCGATGGCCGAACTGCTCCAGGAGGTGCTGCGGCGGGGATTCCACGGCTCGGCCCGCGTGGAGCTGGTGGTCAGCGACGGGACGATCCAATCGCTGCGGCGGACGATCGAGCAGATCGAGCGCTGAGTGCGCAACGTGAACCATCCTCGTCTGATGAGTTTTGACGGACACGATCGTTAATTTGTCGCCTTTCGCTCCGCGAAAGCATGCGCGTTCTTTCGCGGAGCGAAAGGCGACATTAGTTGGTCTTCACCACCACCTGGGCGTAGAGCAGATCCACGATGCCGCGGACCACGTCGGCCTGGCTGCTCTCCAAGAGCACCGCCAACTTCTCGTGAATCTCGCGATGGAGGTTCATGCGGCTGACGGCCTCCCGTACTCCTTCGACCGTCAGCGGCCCGCCCGTGCCCACCCGGCTGTGCAACTCCTCGAAGTCGACCGTCGTCCAGTCGGCAAACAGCTCGGGCCGGCTGGCCAACAAATCGTCCACGGCCGGGTTGGTGCGGCGGTCGAACTGGCGGTAGAGCAACTGCGACGGATCGACAAAGAACTCGTCGACCGCCACCCCCAGCCCGTCCGCCAGACGCTTGATCGACCGCGGGTGCGACTTGTGACGGCCGTCGAGAATCGCCTTGATCGTGCGGCGGTCGAGTCCCGTCTGCGCCGCCACCTGGTCGGTGGTCCAACCGTGCGCGGCCATCAAACGCCGCAAATTATCGCCCGTATAGTCAGCCATGGCGGCAAATCCTCGATGGAGCAGGCGGAAAGCGGGCGTGAGGGAAAAACCGGCTTGACAACAGAGTGTACGTATGTATACTATACGGCCGGGCGGACGTCAAGCGGCTTGGCCCGCATTTGTCCAAATTTTTCCGCAGTTGAGCAGAATTGCGGCTCCCCACCACTCTTTAGCAGGGTTTGCGGCTTTCCCGGAGATCTCTCCCATGAACGATCGGAAGCGGTTCGTCGCCCGGCGATTTCGGGTCTGGATTACCGTCTATCGCGATTGGCAGCCTGGCCACTATGGGGACGTCCCGCCCCAGGCGACTGCTTTGGAACCCGCGGAGCCCAGACCGATGACGGCCCGGCAGGCGCGGCGTTACGTGGGAGCCTTCAATCGTGTGGCTCTTGCCCGAGGGAAGAAGATCTGGGCCGTGGCCCTGCCGGTGACGGTTTCTTACGGCGGCGACGCCCAGCCGGGGGCGCCGCTTACACTTACGGACCTGCGAATACGACGATGAACGAGTCGCCGCGCCGCACGACAGACGAAACTCCGTCTAACACTAGGACTGCCATCCACGGCACGGTATCCTGATGAATATGCCCACCAGACGACTTACAGCCCTGTTGTTGTTTGCGCTGGCGTTGGGTTGCGGCCGTCCCCAGGAGACGGCGGCCACCCGCCCGCAAAAGCCCGCCCGGTTGACGGTCGCCGTGAGCGTTCTGCCCGAGGCCTGGCTGGTCGGGCAGGTCGGCGGCCCTGACGTTGGCGTGGTGACCTTGGTTCGCCCCGGCGAGAGTGCCGAGCTCTACCAGCCGACCGACGCCCAGATCCGGGAGGTGATGCGCGCCTCCGTCTACTTCCCCGTGGGCATGCCCTTCGAGAGCGAGCGGGCCTTCCAGGCAATTCGCGATTCCCATCGGCTGCAAATCGTCGACCTTCGGCAAGGAATCCCGTTGCGGGAGATGGTCTGTCACGGTCATCCGGGAGCGGAAGCGGCAGCTCATGCCGCGGCCGCGGAAGGCAAAGATCCTCACATCTGGCTCAGTCCCCGCCTGTTGAAGATCGAAGCGGCGACGATCGCCCATGCCCTGCAAGGGATCGACGTGGCGCATCAGGAGACTTACCGGCAGAACCTGGCCACCCTGGAGAAGAAGCTTGATCGGCTGGACGACGGGGTCCGTCGCAAGCTGGCCCCGATCAAGGGAAAGGCGTTTTTCGTCTACCACCCGGCCTGGGGCTACTTCGCCGACGAGTACGGCCTGCGGCAAGTGGCGATCGAGATCGAGGGCCAGGAGCCGAGCGACGCCGAGCTGACGCAACTTCAGCGGCAACTGCGGCGGGAGAAGGCCAAGGTGATTTTCGCCCAGCCCCAGACTCCCCAGCGGGCGGTTCGCGCTATAATCCAAAGCGTCGGGTCGGTCCGCATGTCGATCCTTGACGATCTGGACCCCGACCCGTCGGCGGCGATCCAGCGGGCGGCCGACGAGATTGCCCAGTCGGCTGGCCCGTGACTGGCGAAGAAAGAGAGACGGTAGCCTGCAGGGAACGCCCTCCGTGGCGTTCCGGGAACTCGGAATAACCTTTATCCGCGGGCCACGGACCGCCACGGAGGGCGTTCCCTACAGAGCCCTGCGAATCGCGGAAGAAGGAAAAGATGACGGCAAACCCGGTGGTCGAGATCCGCAACCTGAGCTTCGGCTACCCGCCCGATCCCGGCCGCGAGCCGGTCTTGGAAGACGTTTCGCTGGAGATCGGGCCGCGGGACTTCCTCGGCGTGATCGGCCCCAACGGCGGCGGCAAGACGACCCTGCTGAAGATCATCCTCGGCCTGCTGAAGCCTCGGCGGGGGAGCGTGCTGGTCTTCGGCCGGCCGCCGGCCCAGGTCCGCACGCGGATCGGCTACGTCCCGCAACACGCGGCAGTCGATCCTTCGGTGCCGGCCAGCGTGCTGGACCTGGTGCTCACCGGCCGTTTGAGCCGTTCCTCGTGGGGGTCGTTCTATGGGCCCGGGCACGTCGAGGCCGCGCGGGCCGCCTTGCGCCTGACCGAAACCGAAGACCTGGCCCCGCGCCGCATCGGCACGCTCTCCGGCGGACAGCGGCAGCGGGTGCTGATCGCCCGGACCTTGGCCTCCGACGCCGAGCTCCTCTTGCTGGACGAGCCCACCGCCGGCGTCGATCCCCACATGGAACGCGGCCTGACCGATCTTCTGCACCGGCTCAACCAGCGGCTGCCGATCGTGCTCGTCAGCCACGACGTCTCCTACGTCTCGGCCCACCTGAAGCGGGTCGCCTGTCTCAACCGCCGGCTGACCTGCCATGCCGCGGACGAGATCTCCTGGGAGTCGGTCGCCCACGTCTACCACGGCGAGATGCGGGCCGTCCGTCACGACGACCAGTGTCCGCTCAGCGACCCGGGTTGCCAGCAAGGCTGCACGGAGCCGGAGAAGCCCTGACGATCAGCAAATGAACAAGTTCCTAAGAAGCCGCTTCCAAGCCCCGGGAACCGGCGTCGGGCAAGAATGCCCAACCTGCAGCGGCCGTAGGATGGGCATTCTTGCCCGTCGCCACGCTGCGGTTCTGGAACAGCTTCCAAGATGCGACAGCAATTCATTCCCTGGTCCCAAAGGCAGCCCATGCTGAGCTTCTTCCAGGATATGTCCGAAAGCCCGCTGTTGGGCTGGGGACTGGCCGCCGGTCTTCTGGCCAGCTTCGCCTGCGGCGTGATCGGTCCCTACGTCATCACCCGGCGGATCGTCTTCCTTGCCGGCGCGATCGCCCACATGGCCGTCGGCGGCATCGGCGCGGCCGTCTTTCTCCGCAGCCGCTTTCCCCAATCGCTCGGCTGGCTGGAGCCGATCCACGGCGCAACGTTGGCCGCCCTGGCCGCCGCCGTGATCATCGGATTGGTCCACGACCGGGTGGCCGAGCGCATGGACACGCTGATCGGCGCCCTTTGGTCGATCGGCATGGCCATAGGCATTCTCCTGGTCAAGCTCACGCCCGGCTTCCAGGGCGAGCTGATGGGTTACCTCTTCGGCAACATCGCCGTGGTCGGTCCCGGCGAAGTGAGGCTGATGCTCGTGTTGGACGCCCTGATCCTGGCCGCCGTGCTGGTCTTCCACAAGCGGCTGCTGGCGATCTGCCTCGACCAGCAGCAGGCGGAGCTTCAAGGGATCAACGTGCTGGCCACCAATATCGTGCTGCTGGGCCTGGTGGCACTGACGGTGATCTGCCTGACCCAGGTTGTGGGGCTGATCCTGGTGATCGCCTTGCTGAGCCTTCCGGCGGCCACTGCCGCGCACCACGTCGGCCGCATGGCGCGGATGATGGTCGTTTCCACGTTGCTCTGCGGACTGTTGACCACCGTGCCGCGGATCGCCGTCTACGGCAGTACGACGATCACGCCCGAGTCGGCCATCGTGCTGGCCAGCGGCCTGGTCTACCTGCTGAGCGTTCTGGCCCGCAGGCTCCGCGGGCGGTGAGATCGCCGAGTAGGGCTGGGCGAGCCGAGTGGGGTGGGTCCAGCTCGCGTAAGCGAGCGCAGCCCCACCGATCCTGCTTGTTCCTTGTTCCTGGTGGGGCTGCGACCGCCAACGCGGCCTTAACCCACCCTACCTGTAAGTCCGAGCGGCAAGAACGAACTGCCGGCCGGGCTTGCCGTCCGCGCGGATATTACGCAGGCGGCGGATTGCTGCGGATGCTATATTCTCTTGAACCCTGGCCAGGCTTGCGGGGAGCGAGACCTCCAGAGAAGTTGTCGGAAATCGGGCCCTGCGACGTTCTTGGCGGTTCCATACGGGGGTAAAATCGGATTCTTGGCTAGAGGCGATTCTGGCGGCATTCCCCCCTCTACCTCCGGGAGGGGGTTGGAAAGGGCGCAAAGGAAGGCGTGATGGCGATCGAGGATGGATGATCCATTCTCGGTCTCCCTCACCCTAACCCTCTCCCGGAGGGAGGGGGGAACTCCGCAGGGAAAGGCAGGAGCGTGACGACTCCTCGTGTAACGCCGCCGGTGTTGTTGCTCTTGGCGCTGGGTACGGTTTGCCTGGCGCTGCGAGTCAACTTCCGGCAAGGGATTCCGCTTCTGCCCGACGACAGTATTTGGCGGTTGACCTATCACATCAATGGCCGGGCCAAGCTGGCCGGGGCGAAGTTGCACGCCGCCTATCCCGGCGACACGCATTACTGCCACGTCTTCCCCCCTAAACTCCTCGGTCCAACGCCAGCGGGGATTGAGCGGACCCGGCCGGTGAAGAACGAGGCCCGGGAGATCGGCATCGTGGCTCATCGGCCGGGCCCGTTTTCCCTGGGGGCGCAGTTCGACCTGCACCTGCGGCCGCGGGGCGGTTTGCGGACGCCGGTCGAGGCCGCGCTCAGTGCGGAGAATCGGGCGGACTACCTGCGGAGCAAGAAGGGGATCGAGGTCGAGGACCCGGCCGTGGTCGAGACTCTGGAGCAACTGCGAGCGGATCCGGCCGTCAAGTCGGAGTTGGTGGAGCGGGTGTTCGACTTCTGCCAGATGAACCTCCGCTCCGGGGGCAAGGAGGCGCCGGCCGATAAATCGTCGGCCAAGCCGGCTCCGACCGGGAAATCCGCGGCGAAGGAGGCGCCGTCCGCCGCCGCCGCCGCGCTGAAACAGCGGTGGGCCAATCCCTTGGGCCGGGCCCGGGCCATGGTGGCGCTTTGCCGGGCGGCCAAGATCCCCGCCCGGCTGGTGACCGGCCTGGAGATCCGGCCCAGCGACGATCTTCGTCCGCACGTTTGGGTGGAAGCCATGAGCAACGGCCGCTGGGAGGCCTACGATCCGCTGAACGGCTTCGCCCACGACCTGCCGCACAATTTCGTGCCCCTGCGTCGCGGCGGCGGGGCGCTGCTGCGGGAGAGCGAGATGGCCGACCTCCGGCTGACGCTCACGGCCCGGCGGATTCCGCCCCCGCCCGGCCAGTTCCGCGAGGAAGGGCCGCGGCCGATCGACGTGCTGGATTTCACGCGGCTGCCGCTGGAACTGCACGCGCCGCTGTCGGTGGTCCTGCTGATGCCCTTGGGGGCGCTGTTGACTTCCGTTTTCCGCACGGTGATCGGCGTGCGGACCTTCGGCACCTTCACGCCTACGCTGCTGGCGCTGGCCTTCGTCTACAACAAGTGGCAGGCGGGCCTGATGATTTTCTTCGCGGTGCTCGTGCTGGGCCTGATGAGCCGCGCCGCCCTGGACCGGCTGAAGCTCCTGATGGTTCCGCGGCTGAGCGTGATGCTCACGCTGGTGGTGTTGACGATGGTCTTCGGCGTCTCGCTGCTGGACTACCTGCACTGGACCACCAGCACCGAGGCCGTGCTGCTGCCGATGGTGATCCTCACCATGACCATCGAGCGCTACTACCTGACCACCGAGGAGGACGGGCCGAAGTTCGCCGTGCAGCTCCTGGCCGGCACGCTGCTGTTGGCCTTCCTCTGCTATCTCGTGCTGCGGTGGGACGCCGTGGGCCGGGTGCTGCTGCAATACCCCGAGCTGCACTTCTTCACCATCGCGGTGTTGATCCTTCTGGGCCGCTACACCGGTTACCGGCTGACCGAGCTCTGGCGGTTCCGCGAGTTCGGCGCGCCGGGTCAGGAGGGAAGGTGAAGTTTGTTTTCTGGAGCATCCGTGTATAATCCGTGTTTTATCCGTGGCTGAGTCCCTTATGGCCTCTCGAAATCCGGCAGTTATGCTTCGGCCGATCCTCAAGAACGTGCGTTTCCGCTGGCCGCGTCTGCCCGGCCGCTTCTGGGCCTGGCCCTCGGAGCTTCGCCGGCGCGGCGTGCTGAGCATGAACGCCCGCAACAACCTTTACGTGCTCCCCGGCAACCCGCGGGAATTCTACCCCCGCGTGGACCACAAGCTGCGCACCAAGCAGATCTGCCAGCAGCACGGCATCCCCGTGCCGGAGACCTACGCCGTGCTGGATCGCAACGGCGACATCCGGCGGCTGGCCGAGCTGATCGACGGCCGGCAGGAATTTGTCATCAAGCCGGCGCGGGGCAGCGAAGGGCGGGGGATCGTGGTGGTCGTCGCGCACGACGGCCGGCAGTTCACCACCTCCAGCGGCCAGCGGACCACGGCGGCGGACCTGCAATATCACCTCTCGACGATCCTCTCGGGGCTCTATTCCCTGGCGGGCCTGCCCGACCAGGCGATCCTCGAGCAGCGGATCGTGCGGCACCCGGTCTTCGAGAAGATCGCCGTAGGCGGCACGCCCGACCTGCGGGTCATCCTTTACCGCTGCGTGCCGGTGATGGCCATGGCGCGGCTGCCCACGCAGGGCTCGCGGGGCCGGGCCAACCTGCACCAGGGCGCGGTGGCGGCCGCGGTGAACCTGAAGACCGGCCGGACCTTCGGCGGCGTCTGCAAGGATGCGGCGGTGAGCGTCCATCCCGACACGGGAGCGTCGATCGCCGGCGTCGAGATCCCCTGCTGGCAGCCGCTGTTGACGGCCGCGATGAAGCTGGCCGGGGCGTTGGAGCTGGCCTACGTGGGCGTGGACTTCGTGTTGGACGCCTCGCGCGGCCCGGTGGTGCTGGAGGCCAACGCCCGCCCCGGTCTGTCGATCCAGGTGGCCAACCGCTGCGGCTTGACGCCCCGTTTGCGTTTCCTCGATGCCCAGCCCGCCGAGCTCTTGACCCTCGAACGCCGCGGGGAGCTAATGGAACTCTTGTCGGAAATGCAACCGTTCACCCTTGGAATGTAGTAGGCACACGCCGTGTGCCGTCCGCTTTCTCCGCCTGTAGGCACGGACGGCACACGGCGTGTGCCTACTACATTGGCACGGACGGCACACGGCGTGTGCCTACTACATTGGCACGGACGGCACACGGCGTGTGCCTACTACATTGAGCGACTTCCCGCGAAGGGCTACTCGGAGATCACCGATCATGAACCGTCCTGACGCGCCGGCGCTTCCCGAACGGGGCAGCCTGCGTTACTTCACGGCAGTCTGCTTTGCGGCCGCGCTGGGCGGACTGCTGTTCGGCTTCGATACGGCGGTCATTTCCGGGGCCATCGTCTTCCTGAAAAACCAGTTCCGTCTCGGCGAGTTGATGCTCGGCTGGGTGGTCGCCTCGACGCTGGTCGGCTGCGTGGTCGGCTCGGCCATCGCGGGCGTTCTGGCCGACCGTTTCGGTCGCAAAAGGATGCTGGTGCTGTCGGCCCTGCTCTTCCTGGTCGCTGCCTTTGGCTCCGCCTTTGCGCCTTTTGTTCCCTGCGTTTCTCGCCACTCGCCACTCGCCTTCCTGGTCACGGCCTTTGGCTCCGCCTATGCGCCCAGTGCGTTGTTGCTCTCGATGGCCCGGCTGGTCGGCGGGGTCGGCGTGGGCGTGGCCTCGGCGGTGGCTCCACTTTATGTCGCGGAGATCTCTCCGCCGAAACTGCGGGGCCGGATGGTCGCCCTCTACCAGCTTGCCATCGCCACGGGCGTGCTCTCGGCCTACCTGACCAACGCCGGACTTCTGTCGCTTTCCACCCGGTCCCCGCTTTTCAGCGCGGACTGGTACCAGTGGATGGTGGTCCGGGAAGTCTGGCGGATCATGCTCGGCTCGCTCTCTCTGCCGGCCGTGATCTTCCTCCTTTGGGTGATCTTCGTGCCGGAAAGTCCGCGGTGGCTCACCGAGCAGGGAGACGAGGCGCAAGCCCTGCGGATCCTGGCCCGGGTCGGGGGGAAGGCGGAGGCCGAGCGCGCCATGCAGGAGATCCGTGAAACGATCGCCCAGGAGACCGGCGGCCTGGCCGAGCTGTTCCAGCCGAGGATGTTCCGGCTCTTGGGGATTGCCATTTTCCTGGCCGTTTCCTCGCAGCTCTGCGGGATCAACGCCGTCATCTACTATGGCCCCACGATCCTCTTAGGCGCCAAGCTCACGGTGGGCAAGGCGCTGCTCGGCCAGGCGATTTTGGGAACGGTGTGCGTGGTCTGCACGTTCTTGGCGATTTGGAAGGTCGACACCATGGGCCGGCGGCCGCTGCTGGCGGTGGGCAGCCTGGGCGTAATGCTCTCCCTGGCCGCCATCGGCCTGCTGTTCGCCCGCAACGTGACCGGAGGCTTCTGGCTGATCCTCTCGATCAGCTCCTTTCTCGCCTTCTTCGCCTTCTCGCTGGGACCGCTGGCCTGGATCGTGATGTCGGAGATTTTCCCCCTGCGGGTCCGCGGCAGCGCGATGTCGGTCGCCACGGTCTGCCTCTGGCTGGCCAACACGCTGGTCTGCCAGATGTTCCCCTATGTGAACGAACATCTTGGCCCGGCCCACACGTTCTGGATCTTCTCGGTCCTCGTCGTGCCCATCTTGCTCTACTCGATCACGTTCATGCCGGAGACCAAGGGCCGGTCGCTGGAGGAACTGGAGAAGTCGTTGTTTCTTGCACCCACCTCGGCAAAATAAGTTGATGAAGTCTTGTGGTGCAGGCGTCCCGCCTGCCCGGCGAAATGCAGGCGGGACGCCTGCACCACAAAGGAAAAGTGCTACGGTTCCCCGTCCGTTTCGCGCGTCAGTCCTCCCCGCGTGACCACCGCCAACAGGGCCATGTAGCCGTCGGTGAGCAACCCTTCGTAGCCCCAGCAATTGCCCTTCCAGTCCTTCCAGTCCTTGCTCTTGCCGTTGGGACCGAAACCCTGGAATTGGCCGGCGGCGAAGCCCTTGAGCATCGGCATCAGGATCCGCTCGGCGTCGTCCTTCAGTCCCACCTTGTAGAGCGCTTCGATCGTCCAGAAGGCATGGGCCGGCGTGGCCCCGCCGTTTTCGTAGATCTGGAATCCGTCCAAGTTGTCCGCCCGCTTCCCTCCGCCGACATCGTGGCTCAATTCCAGGTAGTCCTCCAACCGCACCGGGACCAGATTGCCGGGCAGGCCCAAGTCGAATCGCTTATAGCCCACGCGGTCGATCTCCTTGACCAGCCGGGCCATGATCTGGCGGCCCTGCCGGCGGTCCACCACGCCATAGGTGATCGCCACCCCGTTGACGAAGAGGAAACTGTAGTCGTGCAACTTGCCGTCGGCGCTCCTCCACCCCGCCAGCCAACCGGTCTTCGGGTTGAAAAAGGCCGGCAGGTAGGCGGCCTTGAGCTTCGCTCCAGCGGCGCGGAACCGCTTTGCGTCCTCGGCGTGGCCCGTCCGCTCGGCCACTTGCCTTAGCAGCACCAAGGCGCGGTAGGCCAGAGCGTTCGAGTAGGCGTCCTCGTGACCGAAGCCGATGATGTCCCACCAGTTGGCCGAGCGAACGCTGCCGGTTTTTCGCTCTTGTGCGCGGTCCCAATAGGCCTTCCATGTGCCCGAATTGCCGCTCAGGCAGTATTGGATCAGGCCTTTGCCGTCGCGGTCCGTGCTGAGCATCTCCTCGGCCCAGCCCTTCAAACCGGCATAGTTGGCCTTCGCCCAGTCCCAGTCGCCGGTCCCCAGGATGTAGTTTCCGGCGGCGATCAACAGGGCCGGCAGGCTGTCGGACGTGTCGCACGGGTAGTCGCCGAAGATTGTGTCCGCGCCCTCGTAGTTCGCCGTGTAACCCACCTGGCCATAAGTCTTCATGCCGCTCAGGAAGCGATCCAGGCTCATGCGCACCAGGTCCTGACAGGTCAGTCCGTCGGCCAGCGGGGGCGCGAACCGCGCCACCTCGGAGTAATGGTGGTAGCACAACGCGCACACGTCGGAGGAGGAGTTGTTCGCCAGGGCCCCAAGCCGCGGGTTGACTTGGAAAATCGTGAGGTAGTTGCGGCGGAAGCCGTCATAACGCCGGTCGCCTTCGATCCCGGGCGCCTGCGGATAGAGCGATACGACCTCCAGGGTGTAGGTGACAGTGGGATGGCGGCTGTCCGCGGGCGGGAAACCGGCCTGCACCCAATGGCCGGCGAAACGCCGCGCGTCGTAGTCCAACGCCTGCCCGGCAACGTCGCAGGTAACGCGGAACGTGCCGTGATCCGGCACGTGCAGCAGGCAAGGCGTAGCCACCTGACGCACCCGCGGCTTCATCCGCCCCAGGACCGTCGTATGCGACTGCTTCTGGTCGAACCGCAGCGTCACCGGCGGCGACTGCTGCCCGGGCACGTGCCGCGCGATGAGCGTAATGGTCTTCTGGGCAAAGCGAAACTCCCAGGCGGGCGGCTCCGCGGCCTGTGGCAGCCGGTACAGCGCGCGGCCCTCCTGGGTTTCCAGCCGTGCCTTCTCCATCGTAGCGCCGCTCAGAAGGTTCTCGCCCACGTTGCCCTGGCCGAGCGAATCGACATCCAGCGATTCGACCAGCAGCCCCTGGCCGGCCAGCGCAATGCGGTAGTACGGCGTGCGGTGCTCTACGGCGCCGCGCGGCTTGTCCTGGCCGTCAGACGCGGCTGCTAGAGCGACGAACGTCACGGGCAGAACGAGCAGCGCGGTTCTCATGCGAGGTCCTTTTCTGAGAGGGTGCGTCAGGGCACTGTTTCGAGCACCAGCCTAGTCGGTCAACGGAGCGCCTGTCAATCATGCCTCTACGAAAGTATGGTATCGTCCGCCCGGCACGGAGCGTATACTGGTACCATTCAGATCACCCATTTCAGCGGAGGCTCGAACATGATCGCATCGTGAAAACAAGGTCGCGCGGTTCGATAAGCAGAAGCAGGCCATCGTGCTCTAGCGTAATCGTTCACAGTCCGTAAAGTAGCAGGCACACTCCGTGTGCCGTCCGCTGTCTCCGCCACCACGGGCGGACGGCACACGGAGTGTGCCTGCTACCTTGAGCAGCCAGCAGGAACCAAGGGAGATTCAGCCATGTCAAGCGCCGGCAGCCGGTACGCGGGAGTTACCGTAATCGCGATGGTGCTAATGATTGCAGGCGCGGCGCCCACGGCCGATGCCGCGGTGGAAGAGGTGGTGGTGGTCTTCAAGACCCATTTCGACATCGGATACACGGATCTGGCGCGGAATGTGGTGGCGAAGTATCGCACCTCGATGATCGATAACGCGCTGGTGGTGTGCGACGGGGCCAACGCGATGCCCCCCGAGCACCGCTTCGTGTGGACGCTCTCCGGCTGGCCGATGGAACAGGTCCTCTGGCCGGGGCAAACGCCCGAGCGGCGCCGGCGCGATTGATGAGGCGATCCGCGACGGCCGGCTGGTGTGGCACGCCCTTCCGGCCAGTCTGCACACCGAGTCGCTGGACCTGGAAGACCTGGTCCGCGGGATGGTCTTTTCGTCGCAGCTTTCGCGGGAGTTCGGCACGCCGCTTCCGCGCGACGCGAAGATGACCGACGTGCCCGCCCACACCTGGGTGCTGCCCACGATCCTCAAGCACGCCGGCGTCCAGTTCATGCACATCGGCTGCAACGGGGGCAGCGCCGTGGTGGAGGTGCCGCCGCTGTTCTGGTGGGAGGGTCCCGACGGCTCGCGGGTGCTGACGATGTACTCCGGCGATTACGGCACGGGTCTGAAGGCGCCGGCCGATTGGCCGTACAAGACCTGGCTGGCGCTGATTCACGAAGGCGACAATCATGGACCGCCCACGGCGGACGAAGTCACGAGGTTGGTGCAACAGGCGGCCCGAGAGCTGCCCGGCGTGAAGGTTCGCATGGGCCGGCTGTCGGATTTCGGCGACGCGATCCTCAAGGAGAACCCCAAGTTGCCGGTGGTGCGGGCCGACCTGGCCGACACCTGGATCAAGGGCGTGATGTCGATGCCCGTCGAGACCAAGCTGGCCCGCAACGTTCGCCCCGAGATTGCCGCCCTGGACGCGCTGGGGACGCTGCTTCCGGCCTGGGGCGTCCGCGTACCGTCGAACCGGGACACGGTCGCGGCGGCCTACGAAGGCAGCCTGATGTTCGGCGAGCACACTTGGGGATTCGACGCCAAACAGTTTCCACGCTTCTACGGCAAGGCCTGGGAGCAAGCGCGTGCCCTGGGCGCGTATGCGCGCCTGGAGGAATCCTGGGGCGAAAAGGCCGCCTACATTCGCAAAGCCGCCAGCGTAACCCGCGCCGCGACCAGGGCCGACCTGGAGGCCCTGGCCCGCGCCGTGCGCGTGACGGGACCACGCATCGTCGTGTTCAATCCCTTGCCTTGGCCGCGCGACGGCATGGCTGCGGCGCAGTTCGCTCCCGGGGTTTCCTACGGGCTGAAAGACCTGGCCACCGGTCAAACGGTCCCTTGTCAACGGGACGGCGAAACGCTTTCGTTCCCTGCCCGCAACGTGCCGGCAATGGGCTATCGCACGTACGTTCCTGCGCCTGGGACTCCGCCGGGTACTCCTCTCGCTCCGCGAGAGGAAAGCGCGTCACGGCGGAGCGTGACGAGTACGCTGGAGAACTCCTTCTTCCGCCTGCGACTCGATCCGGCCCGCGGGGTCGTGGCGTCGCTGGTCGACAAGCGATCGGGCCGCGAGCTGGTCGACGCGGCGTCGAAGTATGGACTGGGCCAGTACGTCTACGAGCGTTTCGACGCCGACCAGGCGGCCGCCTATGTCAAGGCGTATTGCAGGAACCTCGCGCCCTGGGAGTATCAGGATTTCGCCAAGCCGGGCCTGCCGCCCGCCAAGGACGTCCCGCATGTTACGGCCTCGCCCGGCAATTTCCAGTTGAGCGTTAGCCGCGGCGCGTGATGGACGGTCGCCACGATGCAGGCCGCGGCCGGCAAAGAGGTGCCGCACGGCGTGACGGTGCGCGTGACGCTGCCGGCCGAGCAGCCGTATATCGACGTTGACTGGCAGGTGACCGACAAGAGGGCCGATCCCTGGCCGGAGGGCGGCTGGCTCTGTTTTCCCTTGAAGATCGACCAGCCTCGCTTCCGTCTGGGCCGCCTCGGCTCGGTCACCGATCCGGCCAAGGACATTGTGCGATCCGGCAATTTCGACACCTTCTGCCTCAACACGGGCCTGAACGTGCTGGGCAGCGACTCCTCGGGCGTGGGGCTCTGCCCGATTGATTCGCCGCTGGTGAGCCTGGGATATCCCGGGCTCTACCGTTACTCGCGGACATTCGAGCCGCGAAAGCCGCTGGTCCTGGTGAACCTGTTCGCCAATGTGTACGGCACGAATTTTCAGCAGTGGATCGGCGGCACGTGGTCGTCGCGCGTGCGGCTCTGGGCTGTTGAGGGGAAGAAGCTCGAAGCGGACCTGATCACGCCCGCTTGGGAGGCCCGCAGCCCGTTGAAAGCCGCCCTGTGGGAAGGCCCGGCGGGATCGCTGCCGCCGGTGCAGGCGGGCATCGAGGTTTCGCGCAAAGGGGTGCTGGTGACCGCGCTGGGGCCCAACCCGGACGGCGACGGCATCTTGTTGCGACTTTGGGAGCAAGCGGGAGAAGGCGGTGTTTGCGGCGTCCGCTTGGCCGAGCCGTTGTGCGACGCCAGGCTCAGCCATGCGACCTGCGCGGCAGGCCGCAGGGCGAGCCGATCGCGCCCCGCGACGGCCGCCACGAGATTCCGCTTGCGCCCTTTGCACCCGCGAGCTTTTTGCTGAAGACTCCCTGATCGAGGCTCAATAAGGTAGCAGGCACACTCCGTGTGCCGTCCGCCTACGTCGGCGGAGACAGCGGACGGCACACGGAGTGTGCCTGCTACTTTACGGGCTGTGAATGCTCATAGAAGGAGCCAATGCATGTCGGACAAGAGCGTCGCCGAAAAACTCCTGATGAAGGCGGGGCAGAAGATCCTGCTGGTGAACCCGCCGAAAGGCTACCGGGCTTTGCTGGGAGAGATTCCCAAGGGCGTTACGGTCCTGAAAGAAGCCGGCGAAGCGGTGGACCTGATCCAGGTTTTCGTCGGTTCACGCAAGGATCTCGAAGAGCAGTTGCCCCGCCTGAAGCCCCTGCTGGCCCCCAAGGGACTGTTGTGGGTTACGTATCCCAAGGGAACCTCGAAGCTGAAATCCGATATCAACCGCGACAGCATCGCCGCCTACGCTCGCACGATCGGCTTGCAGGCGGTGGCCATGATCTCGGTGGACGGGGATTTGTCGGCGCTGCGACTGAAGGCCGTCTAGCCTGGTAGGGTGGGACAAGCTCGCGGAAGCGAGCGCCGGCCCACCAAGGGAGAGTGGCTAGTGGTCGGTGGCCAGTGACTAGAAAGGTAAGGCGTTCCAAGTTCTGACCACTGACCACTGACCACTGACCACTGCCGGTGGGCCGGCGGCCGCCACGGCGGCCTTGTCCCACCCTACGATCCGAGCGAAAGCCTTACTTCGCCTCCTCGGCCGCCGTGATGGCCAGCAGGGCCGGCGTGCCATAGCGGCTTCCCTCGGGGCCGTATTCCAGGTCGATCGTGGCAATCGTCGCACCGGCCCGCGGGTTGGTCCAGGAAAACTGGTACAGCACGGCCTGATCGTCCGACTTCTCGCCGGGGAAAGGCGACGCCCAGGCCAGCGCTGCGCCGTTCAGGCCGGCCGGCTCTTTGCTGATCCAATGATCGGCCCCTTCGCCGTAGAGCACCGGCACGTCGGCCGTCTGCCCGTCGGCGTAGTGTACCACGTACTTGAAGAGCACCGGCGTCGGCTGCTCCGGCCGGTCGCGGCGCCACTCGGCGGTGCGGTTGAAGGCGTGCAGGAAGAAGAGCACGTCGGCCTTGCAGCCAACCTTGAGCCCCTTGACGGCCGGAGGAAGCTGGCCGCGGGCGCCGGGTCCGGCCAACATCACGCAGGAGGGCAGCGGCGAAGTGCGGAAGTTGCGGATCAGGTACGAGACGCCGCAGAAGTCCTGCTTGCCGATCGGCAAATGGGCCAGGTCCCGGCCGCCGTCGAACCAGCCGCGGTCCTTGGTCAAATACTGGTTGCACTGCTCTTCCAAGGGCAAGGGGTGGAACTTCAGGTTCGCGGCGGTCAAGACCCGTCCGCCGGCGAACGCGGCGTGCAGGTTGCGCAGCAGCGTGGCCGCGATCACCCGCTTTTTCTGGGCGTTGTCCGGCACGGCCTCGCTGGGTTTCGCATGAAGTTGGTTGAGGATCACGCCCCCCGGGCCCATCGGATATTTGACCAGGGCGCCGATGTTCAACAGCGGCCGGACTCGCTGCGGCCAGTCGGCCGGGCGCTGGACGTGGACCGACAAGTTGTCGATCCCCGTCGTCGGGCTGACCTTGTTGAACTCGGCCAGGCGAAGGGTCAGCCGGCGGCACTTCCGCGGCCCGATCGAAAACTCCTGCCGCTGGGGATTGGGCTTGGTCACCAGGACGACAGGGTCCGTGTCGTCGTCGAACAAGAGGTGGATCTTGGTGGCCACCGCGTAATGGACGTTCAAGACGATGCTCAAGGCGTCGATCGTCTCCTCGCGCGGCAACTTGAGGGTGATCGTCGGATTCTTGGTGTCCATGTAATGGATTTGTTTCCAGCCGTCGGCGCTGGTGAAGCCGTGGACCACGTTTCGCGCCCAGCCCGGTCCGGCGGCCTTCGCGGCCGCCAGGTCGCCCGCCTTCGTGCCGGGAAATTCGCAGAACGGGGCGATGTCGTTCAGATCGACGACGTAGGTGAATTCGTCGTCCACGAGGTACTTGTCGCCGGCCCAGCCGAATATCTGCTCGGCGGATTCCATGGTCACGTCGCGGACCGTGAGGCCCGAAAGAACCGGATCGCGGACGGCGGGCAGGTTCACCCGCTCCAGCTCGAAGGGGCGGATCAAGTGCTCCACGCCGACCAGCCGGTTGAAATCGGCCAGACCGTCGGGCGTCAGCCCCCAGGCCATGAGCCAGCCGCCCTTGGCGGTGAACGCCTTGACGCGGTCGCCGGCAGCGGCAAGTACCTTGAGACTGGGCGCCGTGGCGTCGAAGACGACGATCTGGTGCTTGCCGTCGGCCATGGCCGAGAGCACGTCGCCGGCAACGTCGAACTTCAGGCCCGCATCGGCCAGCAGCTTCGCGGCGGGGCCCTTGGGATCCATCGCCAGGGCCGTGTTCTTCTCTACCAGCGCGTAATGCTCGCAGTAACACAACAGGTTGTCGAACAGTCGCTGGGCGACCGGGTCGGTGGCCAGCTTTTGGCCAACCACCATCTGGCAGAGGACCATCAGGCCCTCGTTGACCGGGCATTCGGCGATCGCCGAGCAGCCCAGTTGCTCGTCGCAATGGGCCAGCGAGACGGCGCCCCGCGTGGCCTTCTTGTAAACGTTGCGGTAAACCACGTGGTCGCCCGACCAGGTGAAGAAATCGGCCTGGGCCAGGCCGGCGAAGGCCGGGTGCTCGGGGTTCTCCAGGAAGGCCACGCGGCCCACGTAGTCGCTGGGCACAAGATCGGCAGGCAGGGCCTGGAAGTGCAGCGGATGCTCCTGCTCCAGCACCAGGAGCCGGGCGCCGCGGGCTGCCAGGGCCAGCCATCGCGGGTCGGTGGCGTCGCGGCCCGACAGCGCGTCCTTGCCCACTAAGACCACGCGGCACTGGGCCGGCACGTCGGCGAGGCCCTTGGCCTCCGTGAAGGCGATCTCCCGGCTGCGGAGCCTGGCCTTCGCCGACCCCTGCGGATCGATGACCACCAGTTGCGCAGCCGATAGCGACGGCTTCGGCCCCTCGCTGGGATTGAGGACCGCCACAGTCTTCACCTCGCGGAAGACCTCCTTGCCCTGGCGGCTGCACGTAAGAATGAACTGCCCGGCGGTCCGCTTCGATACGGGCGGCACCGCACACGAGATTTGCACCTCCTCGTGTTGACCCGGGCCAAGCTGGAAGGTCCTCTTCTGGCCGGCCACGGCTTTGTCTTCCAAACGCAGCTCCCATGCCATCTCGATGGGGTCGCTATAATGAGTATCGTTGAACACCTTGAGGGTCCGCGCGACCGTGCTGCCGCCGGCGAAGGTCCAATTCCACTGGCGGCAGAGCACGCAAACGGGCTTCCACGAATTGTAGTGCAGCGTGTCCTGGCCGGAGGACGTCAAGAGATGATAGGCGGCAACACCGTGCCAGCGGTAGCCTTCGCAAAGCATCTTCGCCAGCAGACCGACCCCCTGCTGCGTGCCGGGACCCCAGCCCGTAAAGCAACTCTCGCCGCCGAACTGGCTGAAGGCGGCCGGGTTGCTGCCGCTGACGTAGAATGATTCGCCCAGGAAAATCGGCCGGTCGGGCACCAGCCGCCAGAGCACCTTGCCCCAGGAAATTGCCGGCTTCTCATGGGCGATGTAGGCCTTGGCCAGGGTGTACGCCTCGTCGGGATAATCGCGCCAGAAGCTCTCCTGATAATGGACGCCGTTGACCGGCAGCGACTCGTCCACGAGACAATGGCCGCCATCGACCATCACCGGCCGCGTGGGGTCCAGCGCCATCACCTCGCGGGCGGCCCGAGCGATCTGCGGCTCCACGACCGTCTGCAGGCCCAGGTTGCGGGAGTTGATGAACGTGATCTCGTTCTCGATCGACCAGATGAGGATCGAGGGGTGGTTGCGCTCCTCCTTGACCCAAGCCTTCAACTGCTCGATCCAGTTGTCGAACAGCTCGCGGCCGTTGGCCAACTGGTGCAGATAGTTGGCTCCCTCGCCGTCGAAGATGCCGCTGCGGCGGACGATCATCCCCCGGGCGTCCATCAGGTCCAGGGTCTTCTGCTTGTCGAGGCCGCCGAACTGCTGGCCCCAGAATCGACATTCGTTCTGGCCGGCGGCGCGCCACTGGGCGATGGTCCCCTCGGGGTCTTTCCCACCGTCGCCGGCCGTGGAATCGGCCCAAAGCTGCCAGGGCACGCCGTTGAGCTTGAATTGCCGGCCGCTCCACTCCCACTCACGGAAACCGAAGGTCGTCCGCCGCACGTCGATCGCGCGGCCGTCCAGCGCGATGGTGGTCGACAGTTGGTAGAGCGCCGGATCATCGGGCCACCAGAGCCGCGGGTTCTCCCAGGGCTCGGCCAACTTGAGCACTTGCTGGCGGCCCGCCGGGAGCGTAACCTGCCGCGGCGGAAGCGTCTTTTCCGCCTTCCCTCCGGCGGCTGGAACCACCTCGTTGCGGATTTGCACCGTGCGGTCCTGGGTCGAGGCGTTCACCAGCGTCACCTCCAGGCCCAGTTGCTTCTTGCGGACCGAAGGCTGCACGAAGACGTCGGAAGTATAGACGCCCCCGGCCACGACCAGACTGGGCGCCAGGAGGATGCCCGATTGCCCCCCGATATCCGAGCCGATGGGAAAATCGAAGAACTGGTTGACCCAGTTCTGCGTGCCCATCCAGGTCACCGGCTCATTGAAGAACAAGCGGCAGCTCTTGCCCGCCTTCTTCTCGCTGAAGGCGTAGTACGAATCCTTCACGACCACGCAGATCTCGTTCACCTGGCCGGGCCGGACCGCGCGGGTCACGTCGCATTCCCAGAGCGCGAAGGGCGCCTTCGTCCAGCCGCAGAGCTGGCCGTTCACGTGGACGCTGGCGATCAGGCTCAACGAGGGAAACTGCAGGAAGAACGAGCGATCGGCCAGCGCGGCGGGCACGTTGACCCGCGTACGGTAGACCATACGGTGGCAGAATCGCAGCTCGGGCTTGACTTCGAACTTGTTGCCCGGCACCGGGATCGACATCCAGTAGGCCGCGGCCGCGTCGGGCAGCGTCTTGGTCGGCCCAGTACGATCGATGATCTCTTGCTCGTCGAAACGGCAGACCTGCCAGAGTCCGGCAAGCGACGTCTTGATCCGCTCCTCGGGCGCCATCACGCCCGCGTCTGTCCCGGGCGGGTAAGAGGGAGCTTGGGGGATCTCGAATAGCGTCTTCGCCGCCTTGCGATCATCGTCCGTCTGCCACTCCTCGCCCGGCTGGAAACGGCCGTTGGGCCGGAACGGGCCGCGGTGCAGGCAGAGGCAGTCCGAGGCATAGAGGATCTTCTCGGGCGTCTTCACGACGACCTCGACCTCCTTGCCGTCCGGCCCGCGCTGCTTCTGCTTCTCTTCCTTCATCGTGGGCAGCGGACGGATCTGCAGGGTGTGCTTGCCGGCCGCAAGCTCCGCGTCGCCCAGCTTGATCCAGGCCAATTCACACCAGAAGCCGAGCTCCACGAGGTCGCAAGTCAGCATCTCGGGCGTGATCGTCTTCCATGCTCCCTGGTCGATCCGCCAGGCGAAAGGCGAGCGGGCGAACTCCATGCCGATGCGGTCCCACGCCTCGTAGCCGCCCGCCTGATGGATCGTAAAGTCGTACTCCAGGAGCCCGCCTTGCTTGGGCCACTTTTGCGCGATCTCCTCGGCCGAAAGCGATACCTTCAGCCACTTCTGCCCCGACAACAGCGGACTGCCGGCCCACTCGGCGGTGTTCACCTCGATGTTCTTCCGGGTGGGCTCCTCGCCTTGAAGCCAAACGAAGGCTTCCCCAGCGCGTGCGGCGGGCAGTGCCATCGATGCCGCGGCAAGTACAACCAAGAGGGGAATGGATCGCGATGCCATGTTGCTACTCCTAGGGGGGCGTTGTTTGGCGGGGAGAAGGGTGGGAAGCCGGCAGGGCTGTAAGCTCGTCGAGCGCTTGCGGGGCACAAAGGTTTTGCAGTCTCAACGACTCATCATAGTCGCTCGCCTGGGGAACGTCGAGGGATTTCGTCCCTCAGGGCAGTGCCAAGGGGACAGGTCCATGTTTTCGGCCGTACGTCCCGCGGCCAAATGCACTTTTTGGCCGAAAAATGGACCAGTCCCCGCCCAACCCGTGAACGGTTTCGCAAGGCCCTTCGCGAAGCTATCGGGGCCGCCCGCGCGATGCTATACTGCACGCGGTCGGAAATGCGCCGCTGGTAGTCCCGCCTTTAGGCGGTCTTGCCGCGGCTTCCCGGCTAAAGCCGGTACTACGAGCTTGTGTCATTTCGTCCCGCGTGCAGTGCATAATTTGTTTCTGTTGCGGAAAGAACCGGCGGGCTAGATTGTCGCCTTTCGCTCCGCGAAAGTAGCGCTGCTTTCGCGGAGCGAAAGGCGACAATGGGCTTTCCGCAACAGAAACTAATTTGGCCGCGCATTGTTGAAGAGCGCCATGACAGAGCAGATCCGCTGGATCGACGACTACCTGGCCGAGACCGCAGGGCTGCTGGAGCGACTCGACCGCCAGGCCATCGCGCGGGCTGCCGAGTTGCTGCTGGCATGTTATCGGCGGCAAGGGCGGGTCTGGACCCTGGGCAACGGCGGCTCGGCCTCGACGGCCCAGCACTTCGCCTGCGACCTGGCCAAGTTCGTGGTCCCGCCCGGCGCCCGGCCGTTCGACGCCCGCTGCCTCACGGACAACGTCGCGCTCTACACCGCTTGGGCCAACGACGCCGCGCGGGAAGACGTGTTCGCCAACCAGATGCGGGGACTGCTCCAGAGCGAGGACGTCGCGATCCTGATCTCCGTTCACGGCGGCAAGGGCTTTTCCGGCGACCTGGTGGCCGCGCTGCGCTACGCCCGGGACGTTGGGGCGGCGACGATCTCGCTGGTCGGATTCGACGGCGGAGTGTTGCACCGCGAATCGACCTGCTCGATTCTCGTCCCGGTCGACTCGACGCCGCAGACCGAGGGAATGCACCTGGTGATCGAGCACCTCTTGATGGATCTCCTGCGCCGGCGTCTGGCGGAGGGCCCCTGGGAAAAGGAAAGTCTCTGATGGACGTGCTTTGTATCGGGCACGCGGCATGGGACATCAGCGCCTTTACGGCGGAGTACCCGGCCGAGAACAGCAAGTGCGAAATCAGCACGCTGCTGGAATGCGGCGGCGGCCCGGCGGCGAACGCGGCTTACTTGCTCTCCTCGTGGGGCGTATCGTGCGCGCTGGCCGCGACCGTGGGCAGCGACGCCTACGCCGATCGCGTGCTCGACGAATTGTCCCTGGCCGGCGTCGACGTGACGCTGGTGCATCGCAGCCCGCTGGATCCGACGCCCGTCTCGATCATCCTGGTCAACGAGCAGTGCGCCAGCCGAACGATTGTCAACCGCAAGGTGCCGGTTGCCGCGGCTGCTTGCCGCATCACCCGGCGACCCGACTGGGCGCCGGCGCCGAAAGTGCTGTTGTTTGACGGCCACGAGCTCGAGGCGTCGCTGGAGGCGATGGCGATCTTTCCCGACGCGCGGACGATCCTCGACGCCGGCTCGGCCCGTCCCGGGGCCGTGGAGCTGGCCCGGCGGGTCGATTACCTGGTTGCCTCGGAGCGGTTTGCCCGGCAGCTCAGCGGCGTTCCCGATCTCCAGGGCCGTCCGCGGCAATCGGCCGCGATGCGGGCGCTCTGGGAACAGAGCGGCCGTCCGCTGGTGATCACCTGCGGCCAGCGAGGCCTGCTGTACGGCACGGGCAACGATTTCCAACACTTTCCCGCCTTCCAGGTCAGCGCGATCGACACCACGGCCGCAGGCGACATTTTTCATGGGGCCTTTGCCTACGGCGTGCTCCGAGAGCTGGCGTTGGAACAGACCTTGCGGCTGGCCGCGGCGGCCGCGGCGCTATCGACCACGGCGCGCGGCGGCCGTACCTCGATCCCGTCGCTGGCGCGTCGAGCAGTTCCTGACCGACGCCGGATGAGTGCGTTTTTCGCGGCCGCTCCCTACAGACCTCTGCCAGCGCGGAAACCATTCTCCCGCCGCTTAGGCGGTCCCAGCCGTTGCACGACCGGCCGGCAAAGCGTAGACTATGTTACGGACTGCCATTTTGTAATATTGAGCGTCTTTCACGAGGGTGCCGCCGGTGATCTTACCGCTGCTTGCGATGCACATGGCCAACGAGTTGTTGAGCGTGCCGGTGGCCGGTGCGACGCTGGCGCTGGCGGCGGTTGCGGTGGCCATTGCCGCGGGGCGGGCCAAGCGGGCGATGGCTGACGAGCGGTTGCCCCTGATGGGGGTGATGGGGGCCTTTGTCTTCGCCGCCCAGATGATCAACTTCACCTTGCCGGTCCTGCCCGGCACCAGCGGCCACCTCGGGGGCGGAGTGCTCTTGGCGATCTTGTTGGGCCCTGCCGCCGGCATTGTCATCATGGCCACGATTCTCATCGTCCAGTGCCTCTTGTTTCAGGACGGCGGGCTGTTGGCCTTGGGCTGCAACATTATCAACATGGGCGTGATCCCCTGCCTGCTGGGCGGGGGCCTCTACCGCTTGCTCCTCGGTCCGGCTGCCAAGGCGGCGGCCTGGCGGCAGTATCTGGCCGCCTGGATGGCCTGTCTGGCCGGCGTCGTCGCGGGAGCGGCGATGGTGCCGGTCGAGAGCGGATTGAGCGGCGTGCTGCGGGTACCGCTGGGCCAGTTTCTCGACGTGATGATCGTGGTCCACCTGCTGATCGGTTTGTGCGAAGGCGCGATCACCTTCGCGGTGATCGCCTACCTGCGGCGAGTCCGGCCCGAGCTGATGGGGATCGAACCGGCCGGCGTGCCCGCCGCCGTTGGCCCTCCCGGGCACGGGGTCGTGGCCGTATCGCTGGTGGTCACGGCGCTGCTGCTGGCGGGCGTGGTGAGTTGGTTCGCCTCCCCCTGGCCCGACGGTCTGGAATGGAGTTGCGTCGGACGCCGCTATGCAGCGGCGGAGAAAGCCGCGGTGGCGGAGAAAGCCATCGAGAACCATTCCCCCGTGGTGGCTGCGGTTGAGGGGTGGCAGGAGCGATGGTCCCTGATGTCGGACTACAAGCGGCGCAAAGCGCCCTTGGGCCAGTTGCCCGCTCTGGCCAAGGGCGAATCGGTCTCTGCCTGGCCTGCGCCCGACGGCTGGCGGTCGCTGGCGGGCATCCTGGGCACGGTCGTCACCCTGAGCGTCCTCTACGGCGTGTCGCGCTGGTTGCACAGAGGAGGGAGGAAGGATGAAGGAGGAAGGGTGAAGGACGAACGAGGAGGGACGAGGGCCGAGGGATGAGGGGCCATGGGGATCGTGCTTAGTCTCTCATCCCCCGTTTCTCATCCTTCGGCCTTCCCTTCATCCTTCAAGAACTGCCATGCACCATCACTTCATCGACCGCTTCGCGATGGGCGACTCGCCTGTCCACCGCCTCGATGCGCGGGCCAAGCTCGCGGCGGTGCTGGCTTACACCGTCGTGCTGATCAGCTTCGACCGCTACGCCGTGGCCGAGCTGGCGCCGCTGGCGGTGCTGCCGCTGGCGCTGCTCTGGTTCGGGCGCGTGCCGGTCTGGTTCGCCCTGCGGCGGGTGGCGATTCTCAGCCCGTTCATCCTCATGCTCGTGCTGGTCAGCCCGATCTACGACCGCGCGCCGCAGGCGGTGTCGCTGGGGCCGTGGAAATACGCCGTCGCCGGCGGCTGGCTGACCGCGGCCGACCTGGCCGTGAAGTTCGCTTTCGGCGTTCTGGCCTTGACGGCCATGATCTCGACGACGCCTTTTGCCTTGTTGCTGGAGGCGATGCGGCGCCTGGGAATGCCGCAGGCGATCGTGGTGCAACTGGGGTTCCTCTACCGCTACCTCTTCGTGCTGCTGGACGAGGCGATGCGGGTTCGCAGGGCTCGCGACTTCCGCGGAGCGGCCCTGGCGCCCGCCGGCCGGCGGCTGGCGGCGGCGGGGGGAGTGATCGGCGCGCTCTTCGTCCGCACGCTCGATCGCTCGCAGCGGATTCACGTGGCGATGGCCGCCCGGGGCTACCGCGGTGAGCCGCACAGTCTCTCGCGTTTGCGTTTCGGCCGCATGGATGCCCTGTTCCTCGTGGCCGTGGCCGCGTATCTTGTGGCCTGCCGTTGGGGTTATCCGAGCTAGTAGGGTGGGACAAGGCTGCCGTGGCGGCCGCCGGCCCACCGAGGGTACAATTGGTGGGCCTCGCTTACGCGAGCTTGTCGCACCCTACGCGTTTTCAGCGAATCGAGAAATTGGTCGAAACCCCCGAAGTTCTCCGCATCGAAGATCTACGCGTCCGCTATGCGGACGGCGTCGACGCGATCCGTGGCGTCGGGCTCTCGGTGCAGCCGTCGGAGCGGGTCGGGCTGATCGGCCCCAACGGCGCGGGTAAGACCACGTTGATGCTGGCGGTCATGAACGCCGTCCGCTTCAGCGGAAGGATCGTGGTCGACGCCGTCGAGGTCGGCAAGAAGACCGAGACCCAAGCCCGCAGCCGCTGCGGCATGATCTTCCAAGACGCCGAGGACCACCTCTTCATGCCCACGCTGCTGGACGACGTGGCCTTCGGACCGCTGAACCAGGGATGCGATCCCGGCGAAGCCCAACGGCGGGCCGGCGAGGCCATCGCCCAGGTCGGGCTGGCGGGCCTCGAACTGCGATCGGCGCACCACATGTCCGGCGGGCAGAAGCGGGCCGCCGCGCTGGCCACGGTCTTGGCGATGCAGGTCAAGCTGCTGTTGTTGGACGAGCCCGCCGCCAACCTCGACTGCCGATCGCGCCGCCGGCTCATGGAAATCCTCGACCGACGCGGCGAAGCCCTGTTGCTGGCCACGCACGACCTGCCCTTGATCCGCCGCCTCTGCAGCCGCGCGATCCTGATCGACGAGGGCCGCATCGTCGCCGACCGCCCCACCGCCGATCTGCTGGCCGACGGCCCGCTGCTAAGTGCCCACGGGCTGGTGGACTAGGGCCTGGAAAACCAGGGGAGACACGGTGTCGGGTCTCATTTCGGACGAGGTTGTGCCGAACAAGTACGGAAATGAGACCCGACGTTGGAGAGTTGCACCGCGGCAGGGATAGGACGACCAGCCGGTAGTCGTCACAGCGTCTCGACATCGCGCTGGACGATCAGGATCTCTTGTAGTACAGAGGCACGAAGAGGTCATACTCTTTCACCGGACCCTGCTCCCTCCAGACGGGGCGCGCTGGATTCGTAACTTAACGCGGCAAAACGGATAGCGGACTTGCGGAGTTCCGCCACAGCCTCTTCATCGAGCACATAGGTTCGGTTTGGCAAAATTGCGCCCGCCGAGTGTCGCAAGAGGATGGGCAGCGCTCGCAACTCTTCCGCTTTCGTAAACTGGATCACGGCTTTCACGATACTGGACCTCGTTGAGCGGGACGCACCCCAGCCTCCACACATTGTACCACGTTTGCGCCCAGCAGAACATCCACGTCACATCGGGGATACGGTGGGACATGGCCGCTGTGGCGACCGACAGACCGCCGGGAGCGCAACCGGTGGGCCGGCGCTCGCTTACGCGAGCTTGTCCCACCCTACCCGTGGCCCTTAGCCGCCCAGCCAGTTGTCGATGCTGGCCAGGACCTGGTCCGTGAGGCTGTCGGCCAGGTCCTCGGCGCCGTCCGACGGGTCGCCGGGGAGGATGGTCGTGAAGCCGGCGAGCACCGGTGCCTCTACCTTGATTCCAATCAGCAGCCTCGAAGTTCGGCACGATCCGCGGTTTGAACCAGCGGAGACAACCGCACAAAGAAGATCGCCGCAATTGCCCTGGGGTCGCAGGCCCCTTACCATGAAGAAGTTGACTGCCCCGCGGACGTCCCGCGTTGGGTCCGTCGGTTTTCCTGCCACCGATCATGCAACTCCCCCCTGAAGGCGCACGCTGGCTAATCCGCTTGCGGTGGTTTGCCTTCGTGCACGTTTTCTTGACCATCTGGCTGGCCTCGTCGGTCTTCGGGGCCATCGCTCGCCCTCTGCCTTTGTACATGGTGGCCCTGGCCGTCGGTGGATACAACCTGCTGCTGGAGCTCGACCAGCGGTGGCCCCATTCGGTCAACGGCCGAAGGGATCGCAGGATCTCGATCCTCCCGCAGCCGTCGCTGGGTCGTCCAGCCCCAGGCCCGATGGGCCGCAGCATCTCGCTGCAAATCCTCCTCGACCTTTCCGCGCTGACGCTGCTTTTGTATTTCGCCGATCTGCCGCGGAACCCGTTCCTGGTCTATTACCTGTTCCACATGATCATCGCCGGGATGTACCTGCGGGGAACGGCCCCCTATTTCTTCGCCGGCTTGGCGACCGTGTTGATCGGCGGCGTGATGGTTCTGGAGTACGTGAACTGGATCCCCAGTTACCCGCTCAGGTATCCGTCGTCGCCGGCGGCGCGGCCTGCCGACGGGGTCTACTTGCTGGGGGTCTTCGCGGCCCTGGCCAGTGCCCTCTGGATCACGGTCTACTTCACGACCTCGATCCGCCGCTACGTGGACCGGGCCCATGCCGAGATCCGCCAGAAGGAGAAGATGTTGGGGATCGGCCAGTTGGTGGCCGGGATCGCCCACCAGATTGCCAACCCTTTGGATGGGGTACAGAACTGCCTTCAGCGGATCGGTGAGCGGGTCAAGGACGACGCCCGGCTGACCGAGTACGTGCGGATGATGACCGAAGCCCTCGGCCGCATCGAGCGGACGGCGAAGCGGGTGCAGGCCTTCGCCCAGCCGCGGGGGATCAAGCTCCAGAGCACCGACGTCAACGCCGCCGTCGAGAGCACGCTGGCCGTGCTGGGCGCCGCCCACGGCCCGCGGATCAAGATCGGCACCGAGCTGCGCAACGTCCCGCCCGTGCAGGGCGACCCCTACACCTTGCAGGAAGTGCTCTTCAACCTCTGCACCAACGCCTTGGCGGCGATGCCCAACGGCGGGCGGCTGACGCTCCGCACGCTGGCCCTGGGCCGCAAAGACGAGGACCAGATGGGCTCCGTGGCGATCGAGGTGGCCGACACGGGGATCGGCATCGCCCGGGTCAACCTGGAGAAGATCTTCGAGCCCTTCTTCACCACCCGCGCCGATTCCGGCGGCACCGGGCTGGGCCTGGGCCTCTGCCGGATGCTGATCTCGGAGATGGGTGGACGGATCGAGGTCCGCAGCGCCCTGGGCCAGGGCACCACCTTCACCGTGGTTCTCAATCCCGTCGTCCGCAGAGAGGTGGTCCGCGAGTCATGAGAATCCTCGTCGTCGATGACGAAAAGATCAAGCGCGTCACCCTGGCCGACGACCTGGCCGCCCAGGGACACGACGTCGCTTGCGCGGCCGACGGCGAGGAGGCCCTGCGTCAGCTCGACGCGGCCCGCTTCGACGTGGTGCTCACCGACCTGAAAATGCCCAGGATCGACGGCATCGAGCTCTTGAAGCGGATCAAGCAGGGCCCGCTGGCCGAGATGGCGGTGATCATGATGACCGCGTACGGCAGCATCCAGGTGGCCGTCGAGGCGGTGAAGCTGGGAGCCTACGATTTCCTCACCAAGCCTTTCCGCAACGAGAACGTCTTCCCCCTGCTGGCCCGCATCGAGCGGGAGAAAGAAGCCGCCCAGACGGCCGCCGCCGGCCAGGTCACGCCGGCCGACGTCGACCAGTGCGTAATCGGCCAGTCGGCCGCGATCCAGCGCGTCAAGCGGATGGTCGAGATCTGCACCCGCACCGACGCCAACGTGCTCTTGTTCGGCGAGACGGGCGTGGGCAAGGACCTTTTGGCCGCGGTGATCCACCGCTTCTCCCACCGGCAAGGCTTCCCCTTCGTCAAGGTCGGCTGCACGCTCTTTCCCCCGCAACTCATGGAAAGCGAGCTCTACGGCCACGAAAAGGGCTCCTTCACCGGCGCCGACCAGCAGCGCAAGGGCCGCTTCGACCTGGCCCAAGGCGGCAGCCTCTACCTCGACGACGTCGACGACATCCGCTTGGAACAACAGTCCAAGCTGTTGCGGGCCATCGAGGAGAAAGTCTTCGAGCGGGTCGGCGGCACCACGGCCATCCAGGCCGACGTACGGATCATCGCTTCCACCAAGCGGAATTTGCTGGAAAAGATCGCCGAAGGCACCTTCCGCCAGGACCTCTACTACCGCCTCGACGTGCTGCGAATCAACGTACCGCCGCTTCGCGAGCGATTGGAAGACGTGCCGCCGTTGGCCGAGCACCTCTTGGCACGGATCGCCGGGGACCGCCGCCGCCAGATCGAGCCCGAGGCCTTGGAGGTCCTCAAGCGTCACGATTGGCCGGGGAACGTCCGCGAGCTCTATCACACGCTCGAGCGGGCCTACCTGGTCGGCTCCGGCCAAATCACGCCCGAGGTGCTGTCCAACGCGATCAGCGGTTTGCCCTCCAAGCAGGCCGCCGCCCCCAGCGGCAGCTTTCAGGAGGCCATGGATCAGGCCGAGCGCGAGCTTCTCGACAATGCTCTGCGGGCCTCCGGCGGCAACAAGACCGCGGCCGCCACCGCCCTGGGAATGAAGCCGTCTACGTTCCGCGACAAGCTGGCCAAGCACGGGTTGGGGTAAGGATCAGCCAAGCGTAGGGTGGGACAAGGCCGTCTTGGCGGCCGCCGGCCCACCAAGATGTGGCACGGCCGGCGATTGAACCCTTGAGGTGAACCATGAGCCAGCCGATTCATCGTATTCTCCAGTTCCGTATCGTAGGCGCCTATACGATATGGGTTGCATTCGATGACGGAACGGAGCAGATCATCGACTTTCAGAACGTACTGGCGGGCGAACTGTTTGGGCCCTTGCGCGACTTGAACTTGTTTAACCAGGTCTCGCTCGACCCGGAAGTTCACACCCTGGTTTGGCCCAACGGCGCAGACTTTGACCCGGCGACCTTGCACGATTGGCAGGAACAGGGTGAGGCCTTGGCAGTTCGGGCGCAGAAGTGGGAACTGAAACCGGCTTGAGGTTGCAAGCAAGATCCTCGGGGCGGGTGGCACTCACGAAACGTGCTGGGATTGAGTGCCACTGGCTCTGCCAGTGCTTCCGCCGGGTTGACGTTCTGTCGTGCTTCGGGTGCCAAGGCAAAACCGCGGAGTGAGAGGTTTAGCGTTTACTCGCGGGTGCCATCTCCCGCAAGTCCTAGGGAGGCACTGGCAAAGCCAGTGGCACCCGGCGTCTCACTTGGCCCGGAGTGGGATGAGAGCCAGTTCGGCTATTGGTACGCGGGCAACTTCACTTGCGTCCGCGGGCTGATTGACATTTTCGGCCAGGTCCCCGAAACGGCCCCCGACGGCGAGAATCACTTGCTCCGCGCCGGTGCAATCGTCCGGGCGATCCGCTATGAGTCCAACAAGGTTGCGTACACCACCGACGGCTCAAGTTCCGATCTCCTGAAGCTCTCCTTTCGGCCGGACGAGATTGCCGTCAACGGGCAGCCGCTGGCGGCTGGCGACGGAATCAGCAAGGGCTGGCGGTTCGATCCCAGAGCAAAGACTCTGAGGCTCGTTCACGAAGCGGGCAGCGTGGTCATACGCTGATGGTCTCGACCATCCATTTTTCTCCGTTGCTAGCCCGCGCGGCTCAAGGCCGGCACCGGCGGGCAAGCCGCCAATGGCACCCGCGCGAGCAGACATTCAAGGAGGCTCCGGCCGGCGTGCTTCTTCACTTGCCTCGTAGACCGCCAGTTCTTCGTGAAGGCGGGCAATCATCTTGTGAATACCCGCTTTGGTGAATCCTTTCGAGCCAAGCGGATTCGATTGCCGGAGACGCTCCAGACGCCTTTCCAGTTCCCGAAGCTCTTCTTCAGCCTTTTCATATTCGACCGTGTTGGTTATCACAACCTAATCTCCATAAGGCCTTTTCGTCTGCCATCCGCTTCACGCGTCCTGCTAAAGAATTCTACCCAATCGTTCCAGTCGCGGGTATCCTCCGCTGCGAAGATTTCTTCCGGGCGACCCGTCGCCAACATTTCTTCGAGTTCCAATGCCGCGTCCGATCCATCGGTGACTTGCCGCGCAAAGTCGCGCGAGAAGTACGACGGAATCAACGTCATTCGGCTCCTCCTTGGCCGTAACGAAGCTGCCATCAACCAAGAAACGACGGGCACGCGTCAGCCGCGAAAGTTCGAGCCAACGCCGAAGCCTAAGAACTAAGCGACGACGGTGCCGACTTCCGGAACCGAAGCGAAATGTCACCTCCGCCTCGGTCGCCAGGTGAAGTCCTTCAGGCAGGTAGCCGTCATTACGAAAGTCTGGAATCATCGTTCCGCCGCGACCTCTCCAGATCGTTGATAACTTCCCGTAACTCGACGACCTCCAGCGGGCAGTCGGGCCAGTCGTGCTGCCAACAGACAATTACATCACAGCCGTTCGGATCATGTCCATGATCGCGGAAGTTACTGCTACAGAACTCAAACTCGATGCGAACGCGTTGCCAGCGATCGTTGCGGCGGTCAACGCACCGCTTGGCTTCACAGTCCGGGTACGCTGCATGAATCGCTTCGACGATAAAGCCGATCTCGTAGCTTACCATACCGAACAGAAAGACCACGCCTTGCTCATTGATCGGCGCGTGCCTCAAGCCACGAAAATCGATCGGCGGACCGAATACCGTCCCTGCGTTTTTGGCCCAAACCGTTTGCTGTGGGTTATCAGGAGCGCTCGGCCGGGTTGGCAACTCATGCTTGGACTTCAACTCTAGTTCCTCTAGTAACGGAGACCTGGGCTCGTGCTGCTCCAACCAACGCCGATATCGCTTGAGAGTCCCTCGTAGCCCACCGAAACGACGTCTTACTACATCTGCCGACACCCGGGCTTGCGCGGCGAAAATAGCCCATATCGGCAAAGCGCCAAGTTCGACCGCAACCCGATGGTACTCGCAAAGAAGCTCATCATCGGACAACGGATCCTTGTCTTTCGGGTGCCGCTCCAAGCCGGCGGCGGCCTTGACCTCCGACCACCCACCTTCAGGAAGAAGGCGGTAAACGTGATACGTGCTGACCCCAGTTAATCGCTCGAAGTCGGCGCGAGATATTGGCCCATCCGCCTGCGCGGCGGCGCGCTTGGCAGCGTCGATGATCGCCTCTCGTGTTACCTCGCCCATGCGTTTACCTCGCGGGCCTGACTGGCCCTGCATCGTGAGTCTCAGTAGTCCGAGTATGAGCGGTGGTAGCCGACCCCGCAAGGGGGCCGACACCCCGCCCGGCGTCACGAGCGCAGCGCTTCGACCAGCCGTCGGACCATCTCCGGTGTATGTCCATAGGTCAGGCTGATCCGCAGGCAGGCCTCGCCTTCGGGAACGGTGGGCGGACGGATCGCGGGAACCAGCAGGCCGCGGTCGCCGAGCGCTCGGCTCAAGGCGACGGCCCGGTCCGGCTGGCCAACGATCAACGGAACGATCTGGCTGGCCGAGCGGCCCAGGTTCCAACCTTCGGCGGCCAGAAGGCGGCGCAACTCGGCGGCCCGGGCCAAGAGCCCCTCGCGGCGTTGCGGCTCATCGCGGATGATCTCCAGGGCGGCCAGGGCGGCCGCGGCCAGCGGGGCGGGCATGGCAGTGGAGAAGACATAGGGCCTGGCCCGATTGATCAGCCACTCGACCAACGATCGGCTCCCGGCCACGAAGCCGCCCAGCGACCCTACGGCCTTGCTCAGCGTCCCTACGCGGATCGGAATCCGCCCTTCCAGCCCCAACTGCTCGGCGAGTCCGCGGCCTCGCGGCCCAAAAACGCCCGTGGCGTGTGCCTCGTCGACCATCAGCATGGCTCCGTGCCGGTCGGCCAGCTCGACCAGCTCCGCCAGCGGGGCCAGGTCGCCATCCATGCTAAACACGGTATCGGTGACGATCAGCCGGCGGCGGTGCGTGCCGAGCCGGGAAAGGAGCCGGTCAAGCTGCTGCCAATCCCCGTGGGCGTAGGTCCGCACGTCCGCCCGCGACAGGCGGCAGCCGTCCAACAGACTGGCGTGATTTTTGCAGTCGGTGAGCACCAGGTCGCCCCGGCCGACCATCGCGGCAAGCGTGCCGGCGTTGGCGGCAAACCCGGAGGAGAATAGCACGGCGGACTCCGTGCCCTCGAACTCCGCCAGATGTCGCTCGAGCCGGCGATGGCTTTCGGCGTAGCCGGTAATCAGCGGACTGGCGCCGCTTCCCCAACCCTCCCGAGTTGCCGCTTCCGCCGCGGCGGCCGCCAGACGTGGGTCGGAAGCCAAGCCGAGATAGTCGTTGGATCCGAAATTGATCAGTTCCTGTCCATCGACGAGCAGCCGAGCGGATTGGGCACCCCCCCGACAGCGAATCTGCCGGCGGAGTCCCTGCCGGTCCAGTGACGAGAGTTCCTCGTCGATCCAGGCCAGGGAAGCGTGCGTAAGAGGAGTCATGGGGTCTCACATTGTTTGGGCACGTCGCCCCGAGGGCGCTGCCTACAGACTTCGGGTTTCGGTGGCGTGGATCTAAGTTTTGATAACATAACGGCTTAACAGCAGATTGCCAAGGCTGCCGGCCGGCCGGATCTCCTCGATCGGCCGCTTTTTCGGAAAGATTCCGGCTTCCGCGGAAACTTTCTTCACGGTCATGACGCAACCCGAGAGCACCATCGGGCCGAATCGCCCCGGCGGCACGGTCAAGATCGACTGGCAGGCCGCGCTGGCGGAGCACGAGCGATGGCTGCGGACGGTCGTTCTGGCCCGCGCCGGCGAGGTCCAGGCGGTCGACGAGATCATGCAGGAGGTCTCGCTGGCGGCCGTGCGGCAGAGTGCGCCGCTGGCCGACGCGACCAAGGTTGCCCCCTGGCTTTACCGTTTGGCGGTTACGCAGGCGTTGTTGTATCGTCGCCGTCAAGGCCGCCGGCGGAAACTGACCGATGCCTACGCCCAGCGGACGCGGCCCACCGAGCAGAGTCTCCGCGAGCCCGACCCGCTGGGATGGCTGATCGCCGAGGAGCGCCGCGACCTGGTCCGCAAAGCGATGAGACGGCTGCCGCGGCGGGACGCGGAGATCTTGCTGTTGAAGTATACCGAAGACTGTAGCTACCGCGAGCTGGCCGACCGCCTGGGCGCCAGCCAAAGCGCCGTGCAGACGCGGCTGCACCGCGCCCGGCAGAAGCTGCGGGCGGAGCTGGCCGCGTTGGCGGTGACGGAAGTCGAGACATGAGTAATCCCCACGATGAGTCTTCCTTGAGCGATCTCGATTTGGACCTGCTGGTCGACGGCGAGCTGGGCGATCCGCGGCGCGGCGAGTTGTTGGCCCGGCTGGAAGGGGTGCCCGGCGGCTGGCGGCGATGTGCCCTGGCTTTCCTCGAGGCCCAGTCCTGGACCCAGGACTTGCGGGCGATTCGGCGGGAGTCGCCGGCGATGGCCCCAGCGCCCCGGCTTGCGGGGCGGCGCGGATTCAGGCAGTCTCGCCTGACAACCGTGCTGGCCATGGCGGCCAGCTTCCTCATTGCGCTGGGGCTGGGTGCCTATTTCCGCGGGTTCTGGAGTCGGCTGGAGACAGTGGCCAACCAGACCCAGATGGCGGCTACTTTGCCGGCGACGCCCCCAAGCGGGCCGTTGGTTCCGCCCGGGCCGGTTCACTCTGCCGGCCCCGTCTCGCCGGAAATCTGGCAGACCGTGGCCGTGCCGGTGGCCAATGGATCGGCGGGAGGCACGGCCTCGGTGACCTTGCCCGCCCGCGTCGCCGACCATCTCGACCCGGGCTGGCTGGAGAGTCTCCCGCCGGCGATACCGGAGGACGTGATCAGCGCCTTGCGTGAGAGCGGGCACGAGGTCCAGCAGCAGCGGCAGCTCGTTCCCTTCCCGCTTCAAGACGGACGACGCCTGGTGGTGCCGGTAGACCAGGTGGAAATCCGCAACGTCGGCAACTCGGCTTACCAATAACGTTCGTCAGCAACCATTTCATTTGAAAGGAGTTTCCTATGCGACGACCTACGTTGACCACGCTCAGCGGCTGGCTGGCTGGCCTTGCCTTGGCCCTGGGCGGAGCCTGGGCCGGCGCGGCCCGCGCCGCTGACGTTCTGTTCGTGGCCGACCAACCCGAACCGGCGGCCGAGGCTCAGCCGGCGCACCCGAGCCAGTACTGGATCGGACTGGAGTGCGTGCCGGTCGGGCCGGCGCTGCGATCGCAACTGGGCCTGCCGGAACACGAGGGCGTGATGGTGGCCAGCGTGATGCCGGAGAGTCCGGCGGCCAAGGCCGGCATCAAGCCCCACGACGTCCTGGTGAAGGCCGGCGACAAGCCGCTGCGGGGCATCAAGGTGCTGGTCGAGGCCGTCGAGCAGAGCAAGGACAAGCCGCTGACCCTGGAGCTGTTCCGCGACGGCAAGTCGCAGAAGATCGACGTCACGCCTGCCAAGCGGCCGGGCGAGATCCGGGAAGAATACGAGCAGTGGAACGAAATGCCGGCGCCCCCGTCGGCGGCGACGCGGAACAGATGCGGAAATGGATTGAGAAGATGCACCCCGGCGACCAGTTCCCGATGCGGTTCTTCTTCTCCCGGCCCGGCGTGATCCTGTCGCCCAGCGCGGGCGGGGAAGCGCTGCCGGACGATCTCTCGATCTCAGTCACCCGCAGCGGCAAGCAGCCGGCCAAGATCGTCGTCAAGCGGGACAAGGACCAGTGGGAGGTGACCGAGAAGGAGTTGGACAAGCTTCCGGCCGACGTTCGCCCTCACGTCGAGCGAATGCTCGGCCGCGGCGCCAACGCGGGGTACTACCTCTTCAAGGATGGGTTGAGCAACTTGCCGGGCCCGCCCCGTGCGGGACTCCCGCTGCCCGAGGTCCGGCCCGACGTTCGCCTGGAGAAGCGAATGGAGGCCCTGGAACGCCGTCTGGACCAACTGCACAAGACCCTCGACGAGATCCGCAAGTCTCACCCCGAGGCGCAGAACTCGCCCGAGAAAAGTAAAAGGTCGACGCGGTCCAACGTAACGAAAACGCCCCCGGTTACCTCGTGAGGAGCCGGGGGCGTCCTGTATGCGAGATAGTCTACAGCTTCGTTGCAATCACGAACGTGGCTGTCACTTATCCTTCCACAGGCCGTGCAAGTTGCAGTGCTCGCGTGCAGAGACTTCCGTGGCGACGAGCATGAAGACTGCTTCAGGCTTATCACCCGGATTGAGGAACTGCCGATAGGTCTTGCCATCGGCGATCAAGTCGATCCACTGGATCCAATGGCTTGCAATCATCGGGTGCGGCCTGCTCCCCACCGCGACCTTGAAGCCGCCATCGACCTTGGTGATGACCGGGACATGCGGGTTCTTTGCCGGGTCCGTCACATGCTCTTCGAGCAACGTCATCGGCACGCCGCAATGGGCCAACGTCGACGCCTTGCCGGACACGACGATCTCGACAATCGCACCGCACTTCGGGCACTGGTAGACCTGGCCACGCGATTCCTTGGGCTTGCCTGCGGCCACCGCGCGACGGGTTGACCCCAGGAGAACTGCGCCCGCCCCGACACCCGCTGCTGCAAGGAAGTTTCGTCGTTTCATGGTAGCTCCCTGTTGACGTGAAGGAATGGCCTGTCCGAGAACAACACGGCGTCATCCTACCGCATTGGTGTAGCGCTCTCAAGCTGTTAGAAAAAATCGCCGGGAAGCCTGCCCTCGCTGCCCACCCCCCCCTCTGGTAATTTGCTGCCGTCGTTTGTCGTCGCAGCAGGGAGCCTAAGAGGGTGCTGGTCGAACCGCAAATCCCTGCTGCTTCAACCACGGCACGAGCTTCTCCATCCACTTGCCCCAGGCCGAGGGCCGATGAAACGCGCTGTGTCCGCCGCCGTGGACTCTCCAGTACAGGACGGGCGTCTGAAGTTCCTTCAGCCGCTCTGCTAAAGGGTCGGAGAAGTCGATCGACACCTTGTCGTCGTCGGCGCAAGCGAGGAACACCGGGGGCAAGGGAGCCTTCAGCGGGTACCTGTCCACCTTCCAGGTGTTCCAGGGACACATCAGCATGACGAATTCCGGGCGGCAGTTCAGCCGGTCCAAGGGGTCCTGGACCTTCACGCCGGGCGGCAAACCGTCGCCGGGCCACAAGGGGACCACTGCGTCCGGCTCGACGGCCTTTGCCCAGCCGCCCAGCATCCCCATCACCACCATTAGCCAGGCAGCCTTCTTCCAGCTCGTAACCATGGGTGTCCTCCGGTTGATTCTCTCCTCACGGACCTCGGCTCTCAGAACGCCTGCAAGACTTCGAGCATTGCCCGGTCGAGCTGGCGGCCGTGCCAGGTCTCGTACTTCACGTCCGCCCGGCCGCTGTCGCAGACGCCGAAGCTGCCGGCGAAGTTCCACAGGGCCCAACCCCAGCCGGCCTGCTTGTACAGTCCGAGCATGTCGCGGATCCACGCCAGGGCCGCCTTGTGCGGCGTGTGCTGGTAGACGCCCCATTCGCCCACGAACATGCCCACGCCCTTCTTTTCCAGCTCCTGCCAAGGCGCGAAGAGCGTGCGGCGGATCGTCTCGCGGTCCACGATCTTTCCGTTCCAATCCTTCAGCGGCCAGGTGGGCTTGGGCCAGCTCTCGTTCCAGTTGACCCACGAAGCCTTGTAGTGCGTCAAGGGAATGGGATCGTAGGAGTGGATGTCGGCCGCGACGTTCAGGCCCAGCAGCTCCGTGATCGGCGTGCGGGCCCAGTTGCGGCCGTCGACGATGATCAGCCGCTCGGGGTCCTTGGCGCGGATCGCCGCCACGAGCTGCCGCGTCACCCGGCGGAAATCGTCGGGCTTTACCTTGTCGTCCGGCTCGTTGAAGAGGTTGAAGCTCAGCCGGCGGTTGGGCACGCCCTTGTACCGCTCGGCGAAGACCGACCACTGGTAGGCGCACAACGCGGCCGGCCCAGGCTCGGTCCAGAGGTTCGTCCGCTCGGGCGGGAAGAACTGGCCGAAGCCCGGGGCGATGTGGAAGTCCAACAACAAGTGGATGCCGTGCTGCTTTCCCTGCTCGACCGCCCGGTCGATCTGCTTCAGAACCGGCTCCTTGAGACGCTTGGGGTCGCCGGGATCGGTCCAGTCGCGGTAGTTCAGGGCGAGCCGCAGGAAGTTGAATCCCAGGTCGGCAACGTCGGCGAAGTCGCGCTCGTCGAACAGTTCTTTGCGCTCGCCGCGGTAGGCGACGGGCAAGTTGAAGCCCCTCCAGTACGGCAGCTTGCGCGGCGTGGCCTCGGGCAGCTCGGGACGCTTCTGCCCCGCTCTCAGCGTTCGGGCGGCCGCGCCGCCCAGGGCCGACGCCAGCGCCATGCGGAGCACATCGCGACGGTTCATGATCTTGATTCCTTGATGAAAGTGTAAGGGTTGGAAATGGTCTCTGGGTCACCATCATTCCAGTGCCGAGAACGATGAACCGAATCGAACAGAGAGGAGGCGTCGGTACTCGGCCGACGGAGTACCGGTGCCTCTCCTCGGTTCCTCGTTTTCGCTTGGAGCCTCCTTCGCACAAAACCCCTCAATGCTCTCAATATACCGCACATGGCCGGGAATGCGCCGTTCGTAGTCCCGCCTTTAGGCGGCATGGGTTGCCCGCCCGTTCCCGAGCACCGCCTGAAGGCGGGACTACGAACGGGCGGCCTGCCGCCTGCCGGGCGGGACTTCTGGGCTTCGGGTTCGGCGAAGTCCCGTCCGGCAGACGGGACCTACTTGTCCGCCAGAACTCCGGAGACACGGAAGCCTAGGCCGCCGGCGCGGGTCCCAGGCCCGCTGTTGGAGCGGGCCGCCGCCCGGCAGCAGGACGCCGAGAAGTTGAAGCATCCGCCGCGAGTCACTCGCCACGCGCTCCGCCGAGAGGACCGGTCGGATCGTCTAAAGGCGACTTCGCATAATACTCCTTGTCGTACCTGTCCTCGCACCACTCAAACACGTTTCCGTGCATATCATACAATCCCCACGCACTCGCTCGCTTGAGGCCCACCGCGCGCGTGGCCCCGCCCCAATTGTTTTTGGACCAGCCGTAGTCGGACAGCTTCCGCTCTTCGGACTCCTTGGAAATCCCACTGCCGCCCAAACTGAAGCTGTACCGACCCGTGCTCCCCGCACGGCACGCATACTCCCACTGCGCCTCCGAAGGCAAACGATACCATCTGCCCGCTGCCTTCTCCTCCGGCATCTCCGATAGTTTCCGGCAAAACTCGACCGCATCGTCCCAGGAGACGCACTCCACCGGAAACCGCTTCGTGTCTTTACCAGCTACCGCGCCTTTGCTCTTGCCCGTGGCCGAGAACTCGCTGGGGTTGGCGCCCATGACCCGCTGATACTCCTCCTGCATCACCAGGTAAGTCCCCAAGTAATACGGCTTCGTGATCCGTACCCGGTGCTGCGGCAACTCGCCCGCAAAACGATCATCCTTCTCATCGCTTTTCAACCCCTCTTCAATCAGCTCCTTGGGCGAGCCCATCATGAACTCTCCCGGCGGGATGAGCACCAGCTTCATGCCGATGGAGTTGGTCATCTCCACCGGCACGCTCAGGTACTGAGCCCATCGCTGCTGATGCTCTTTGGCTTTCTTTTCGTCGAACGGGGCAATAGCCCCAGGCGGCGAAGGCGACTGGCTCCGCAGCTTTCTCACTTCAGCCAGGCGCTTCTCGACGTTGTACTTGACCGGGCTGGCAGCCAGCCCTGCGTCAGCTTCACGATACCACCGCCCGGCGTGCATCTTGATGGCGCTGGTCTGCAAACGCCCGCGGGTCGAGGCGATCTCCCACCAGGCGTCACCCAGGTTGACCTGCTCCTCGGGCTGCTTCGGAGGCGATGTCAATTCCCGCTCGGCGAGCCCTTTGAGCGACGCGTCACTTCCCTGGGCCAACAGGGATAGTCCCTCTTCCCAGTCGCCTTTGCTGAAGCAAAGGTACTGCCCGAGGACGAGACTGGCCTTCGGGTCTTTGGGGTCTTTGGCCAGGGCCGCCCGTGCCTCCTGGAGTTCTTCGATTTCCTGGCCTGCCTCGGTGAGCCGCTGCCGGTAAGCCTTCAATTCAAGCGTCAGGTTTTTGTCCCGCAGTCCGCCCGACTTGCTGGTGGCCAGTGTCCCCAGCTCCTTGGCGGCCTCCAGGCTGCCCGCATCAACCGCCTCGTCCCCGACGGCCAACATCTGCTCGACGGCCCATCTCCGCGCCTCCGGCGTGCGGGCTTCCTTCGCCCAGTCCTTCAGCATCTCGGTCTTCATCGCAAACCGATCCACCTCGAAGACGCCCGCCATCTGGTCGACGACCTGGAAAGCCGTCTGGGCATCCCCGGCCGTAGCGGCCAGATCCTTCGCCCCGAGCATCAGCACATACTGACCCGCCGTATCCCTTGGCTGGTCGAGGGCCTGCGCCAGCAGCCGCTTTGCCAGGGCAACCTTGTCGGCGGAAGTCTTCGCCTGCTGGATTTCCGTCTTGAACAAGGCATCGGCGTCTTTCCTGGCTTGCGCCTGCGCGGCGTCGTCGGGGACAGGCAGTTTCTGCTTGGGCGCCGTCAGGGTCGGCGGCGTTTCGGATTTCGGCGGCGGCGGTTGTTGCGGCGCCGGCGGCGGTTGTTGCGGCGACGAGGCAGGAACCGGCCGAACGGCGGGACTCGAAGCCGGGCCGGGATTGGGTTCCGTTGGTTTCGGCTCCGGGCCGGGGGCTTTGGGCGGCGGTGGCGTTTGTTGTGGCGACGAGGTGGCAACCGGAGCGGCCGCGAGAGGTCGAGCGGGGATCTCAGATCTCAAATCTGCAATCTTGGATTCGGAGCCGGCCCTTATCGCGTCAACCGGCTGCGCCGTTGGCCCTCCCGGCTTGTCCGCCAGAACTCGGCAGACGCGGAAGCCCAGGTTGCTGCAACAGGACCCGGGCCCGTAGTAGTCGCGGAACGCCGACCGGAAGAAACACGCCGGGCTGTCCCAGGTGCCGCCGCGATGCACGCGGACCGAGCCCCCGATGGGGCCCTGCGGATCATCCGTAGGCGCGCTGGCGTAATACCCCTTGTCGTACCAGTCCTGGCACCATTCCCACATGTTGCCGTGCATATCGTACAGCCCCCAAGCGCTCGCTCGCTTGAGCCCCACCGCGTGTGGCATCCCGCCCGCGTTGTCGTTAGACCATCCGTAGTCGGCAAGTTCGTGCTCCTCGTATTCTTTGGCAGTCCCCTCGCGGCCCGAACTGAAGCTGTACCGACCTGTGCTCCCCGCACGGCACGCGTATTCCCACTGCGCCTCCGAAGGCAACCCGTACGTTCGCCCCGCGGCCCTCTCTTCCGGTGTCTCCGATAGCTTCCGGCAAAACCCTACCGCATCATCCCAGGAAACGCCCTCCACCGGAAACCGCTTCGTCTCCTGGCCGGCTAACTGGTCTTTGTGCCCGCCCGCGGCCGAGAACTCGCTGGGGTTGACGCCCATCACCCGCTGGTACTCCTCCTGCGTGACCAGGTATTTCCCCAGGTAAAACGGCTTGGTAATCCGCACCCGGTGCTGCGGCCCCTCGGCCGGTAATCGCTCCTTGAACCACGGGTTATCGCCACGTGCCTTCAATTCCTCTTCGATCAGTTCCTTGGGCGAGCCCATCATGAATTCACCCGGCGGGATGAGCACCAGCTTCATGCCGATGGAGTTGGCGATCTCGACCGGCACGCCGAGGTGCTTGGCCCAGGCCTCCTGGTGCTTTCGAGCCTTCTTGGCATCGAAGGGCGCGACGGCGGGAGGAGGGGAGGGGATTTCAGATTTCAAATTTGGGATTTGAGATTCAGCATTTGCCCTTGGCGCAGTAGAGCCGTCGGAAGGTTGTGCGGTGTCGTGAGTACGGCTCGTGGTCAACGCCAGTACGAATGCCAACAGCGCGACCAGGCCGACGCCGATGCTCAATAGCAGCAGCGGCCTGCGGCGGATGCTTGCGACCGCCCTGCGGAGTTTCGCCTGTAGGGAACGCGCTGCGTGGCGCTGCGGGCCATCGGAAGATGCGGCGCCTGGCGCTCGTCCCGGAACGCCACGCAGCGCGTTCCCTACAGGAACGTACGGCTGCGCTGGCTCCGGGGCCGTGGGCCTCTTCTGCCAGGTCGGCGTGCCCCGCTGCGTAACTTCCCGCAAAAAGGCCCACTTCTTCGACACGCTCTCGCTGGGCGATTCGGCCGCGGCGGCCGTCCAACGACCGGACGGCACACCCAAGGGTGGCGGCGGTGGCGGCGGCGGCGGGCCCACGGGGGTCGAATGACCGGACGACACGCCCAAGACAGCCTCCAGTTCGCCAATCACCTCGGCCATCGACTGGTAGCGGTCCTCCGGTTTCTTCGCCAACATGCGTTGGTAGACCGCATCCAGGGACCGCGACACTTCGGGCCGGGCCGCGCAGAGCGAGGGGATCGGCGACTCCAGGTGCATCAGGAACAGCTTGGCGAACGTCTCGCCCTGGTAGGGCGGATGGCCCGTCAGGAGCCGGTAGAGCGTGCAGCCCAGCGAATAGATGTCCGCCCGGGCGTCGGCCTGGTGCGTATCCAGCGATTGCTCGGGGGCCATGTAGTCGCAGGTGCCCATCACCTGGCCGGTGGTGGTCAGCCGTTCCGCCCCGCCCAGGGCCGCCTCGCTCCCGGCAATGAGGGCCAGGCCCATGTCGAGGATCTTCACCGTGCCTTCGTTGTCCAGGAGCAGATTGCCCGGCTTGATGTCGCGGTGGACGATGCCCTTGCCGTGGGCGTACTGAAGTCCGCGGGCGGCCTGGAGGATGCACTCGACCGCCTGCTGGACGGGCAAGGGGCCACGTTCTTTGACGACCGTGGCCAGGTCCTTGCCCTCGACGTACTCCATCGCCAGGTAGTGCATGCCCTGGTGCTCGTCGGCGTCGTAGGCCCTGACGATGTTGGCATGCGAGAAGCTTGGCCGCCGCTTCCACCTCGCGGTGGAACCGCTCGACGGCCCCGGGCTGCTTCATGGCCGCCGAGGAGAGGACCTTGATGGCCACCGTGCGTTTCATCCGCCGGTGCTGGGCCTTCAAGACCACGCCCACGCCGCCTGCACCCAGCTTGTCCAAGACGACGTACTGGCCGAAGACCAGCCCCTTGGCCTTGCCCTCGTAGACCGCCTGGACCTGGTACTTGGTCAGCTTGCCGTGCTGGACAAGCGCCTGGGCGAGTTGCTGGACATCCTGGGGTCGCTTGTCGGGCGGGAGACTGTCCTGGAACGCGGAGACTTCAGCCGCCGACATGAGGCCACTTTGCGCCAGCCGCTCTACAAACTGCTGGATGGTCATCGCCATGCGCTAGACCCGCGACCAGACCACTGGGGGTTCAACCAGTCTACTATACCCAGGCGCCGATAAGACCGAAAGAGTCCCCGGCTACACGGAAAGGGGGGGACGGGTACCGTGGCAGTGACGTTTCTCCCGGCACCAGACCGGTTGCCGCCACGGAGCCAGGCGCCTATTTGGCCTGGTTCAAAGCAGGGTAACACTCCCGTACCCGAATTCTGTAGGGAACGCCCTCTGTGGCGTTCCGGGGCAAACGCCGGGCGCCGCTTTTCCCAACGCCCGGAACGCCACAGAGGGCGTTCCCTACGGAGCCTTGTGGCGACCGCCGGATTGTTGCCCTAACGGTTACAGAGTTGAACCAGGCCCATTATTCCGCAAACCCGGCCAGCGAGGCTATAATCGGCTGGTGCATATCTTCGCCCACCTCCCTTCACACGGAGCCCGCCGATGAAGACCCTTCCCGTCCACGCGCCCCTGGTGATGTTGATCCTGCCGGCCGTCGCCCTGACCGCTTCGGTGCCGTTGTGTTTCGGGGCCGAGGCGGTGCCGCCGAAAGTCAGGGCTGGGGCGTCGCCGCGTGTGCTGGTGGCCTACTACTCGCTCACCGGCAACACGGAGAAGATGGCCCGCGGGGTTGCCGAGGGGATTCGGCGGGTGCCGGGCGTGACGGCTGTCGTCAAGCAGGTCGGCGAGGTCAGCAAGCAGGACCTGCAGAGCGCTGACGGCATCATCCTGGGATGCCCGACGTACTACGCCAACATCCCCGGCAAGATGAAGGTCGTCATCGACGACTGGTCCTGGAAGATGAAGGTGGACTTCACGGACAAGGTCGGCGGGGCATTTTCCACCGGCGGCGGCCAGGTCGGAGGCAAGGAGCACGTGGTGATTTCCCTCCTCCTGTTCCTGCTGAGCAATCGCATGGTCGTGGCAGGTCCGCTCTACGGGAACGACAAGACCGGCAGCGTGTGGGGCGAGCCGGGGTCGGCGGCCATGACCGGCCCCCTGGATCCCGGCGTGAGCGAACAGGAACTGGACGGCGCCCGGCGATTGGGAGAGCGCGTGGCGGGCTTCGTCAAGAAGCTGTTTCCTCTTGGAAAACCCGAACTCCGCATCCCCACGTCCAGTCGCCGGTCCTCGTGAAGCAGGTTGCGGCTGGCGGGTCGTGTCGCCATAATTCACGTCATGGCGACTATTTCCCAAGCCTTGGCGATTGCGATCCAGTACCATCAAGCCGGCCGGTTGCAAGCTGCCGAGCAAATTTACCGGCAGATTTTGCAGGTCGAGCCGAATCATGCCGATGCGTGGCATCTTCTCGGCGTGCTGGCTCACCAACTCGGCAGGCACGAGGTTGCCGTCGAGCACGTTGAGCGGGCGATCGCATTAAACGGGACGGAGGCCAACTTCCATAGCAGCTTGGGCGCAGCGTATTGCGCCCTGCATCGAATTCCCCAAGCGGTCGCCTGTTACCGCCGGGCACTGGAGCTGAGGCCGGACTATGCCGAGGCATACTACAACCTGGGCAATGCCTTCAAGGACCAGGGAAAACTCGACGAAGCCGTCGCCTCCTGGCGCCGGGCACTGGAACTGAAGCCGGACCTTGCCCACGCCCACGGCAACATCGGCAGCGCCTTGCAAGAGGCAGGCGATCTTCAGGGCGCCGAAGACTGCTTCCGCGCCGCGTTGCGACACGATTGCCGGCTTGTCTCCGCGCATTACCAATTGGCGGAGATCCTCGGCGGCAAGCTCCCGCAGCAGGATCTGGCTGCGCAGCGCCGGTTGCTGGAAGCAACGGAGCTGACGGACGCACAACGATTGTTGTTGCACTTCAGCTTGGCCCGCGTACTGGACGCGCAGGGCGAGTATGCCCAGGCCGCGGAGCACCTCGATCGGGGCAACGCGCTGCAACTGTCCCAACGGCGCAAGTGCGGCCAGGAGTACGACCCGACAGAGCACGAGTATTTCGTTACCCGGATGATCGGGGTCTCGACGCCGGATTTCTTCGGGCGGGTTGGCGGTTCAGGGTTGGAAAGCGACCTGCCGGTGTTCGTCGTGGGACTGCCGCGGTCCGGCACGACGCTCATCGAACAAATCCTGGCCAGCCACTGCCAGGTCTTCGGCGCGGGGGAGCTGAAACTGGCCCGCGAAACCTGGACCGCGCTCGGCGGACAAGACACAGACCGCTTCGAGGGCCTTCGGCAGTTGAACCGCGGGACGGCGGATCGTCTCGGTTCGCGGCACTTGGAGAGGCTTCGCGCATGGAATCGCACGGCTCTTCGCATCGTGGACAAGATGCCGGACAACTACTTGTATCTGGGGCTGTTGGCGAGCCTCTTTCCTCGGGCGAGGTTTATTCATTGCCGGCGCGATTTGCGCGACGTGGCCGTCTCCTGCTGGATGACGTATTTCGAGGAAGTTCATTGGACCAACGACCAGCAACACATTGCTTCACGATTTCACGAGTACCAACGGATCATGGAACACTGGCGGAAGGTCTTGCCGGTGCCCCTGTTGGAAGTGGACTACGAGGAGACGGTGGCCGATCTGGAGGGTGTGGCCCGAAAACTGGTGGCCTGGTGTGGCCTGGCGTGGGAGCCGGCCTGCCTGGAGTTCCACCGCACGAAGCGGCCGGTGAGAACGGCCAGCGCCGTCCAGGTCCGCGAGCCGGTCTTCAGGACATCGGTGGGCAGATGGAAACAGTACCAGCACGCCCTTGCTTTGCTGTTTGCGGGGCTGGAAAGGGCGGAGTAGGACGCTGCTAAGGCGAATGGCATCGCGGCTTTGGGCGAGGACGGCGCTGGCCGTGCGCTTCACATCGACGGCGCAGAGATCTGCCGTCGGGAAGAAGCGCGTCCCCGTTCGGGTGGCGCAGGTTAGTTTCAGGTCCGTTGCCATGTCCGATTTCCTCCGATATACTTTCCGAGCGGGCCGGCACAGCGGCCCGTTTAGGTAGGTGTCGTCTCAGCGGGGTAAGTCGTCTCAGAAATCGACTCAAGAGTCAAATCGACTCAGCGAGATGGATACGTAAACATATACATCACAACGACTTAGGATGGTAAGCGAATGGCTAGCGGCCACACTGGAAAAGTTAAAATCGAACGTAAGTCCTTATCTGTCGGTTGTGTTTGAGAGAATATCTTGGCTTTTGTCTCTCAAAAAGTCTCTCAAAAAGGCCCGTCAACTCGACGACCTTTTCTTTTGCTCCAACGGTAGCCCCGTTTGGAGCCTATCCCAGCCCGGCCTGCCCGTTGGTCCTCACGGATCTCCACCAAGTCCTTCATGCAGAACTTGTCGGCCACCCCTGCCCGCCGACACCCTTCAAGACACGGTTGGACAACGTGCGGCACGACGACCTCCGGGGCAGTCGCCAACTTCCTCGCCAGACCGGCTTCTCAGGGGCACGCATCGCTGTCATGGTCGGACAGGGGCCGAGGCTGGATCATCCTCGCCGCCGACATCACGGCCAACGAGATGGTCGTCGAGGATCTGAGCATCCGCCAGGCCGAAGTCCCGCAGGCTCGACGATTGACGTGGCAGCGGCGGGATCGTAGGCCGCCCGAGCTTCGTCCTCAGAAGGCTAAGCTAACCTGTACCTAAACTGGAGGGTGCTTGCTGGCGGCGAACTCGGGCTGCCTGGGGTGGCTGTCGGGAAGCGTGCTGAGGGGTTCTCGTCAGAGATGCGAGCCCCGAGCGGAGCCGAAGCAGCCATCGTGAAACAAGAATTCAAATGATGTTAAACGGGCTTCCCTGGCCCGTCCCATTTCGTGTGAGAAGCCCATCACCACAGTAACCCACCTATGAGATGGGGTTTTTCTCTGCGGAAAAAAACTTACGGAGCGGAAATCCGGCCGGCCGCAGGCTCCCCCGCAATAAGTAGAAGCGCCGTCTTGACTTACGCATACCCCCCAAACGATTAGTGATTTCGTAAGTCCTATCTGTGAAGTGCCTTGCGACATAAAACCACTTGCAAGACGATTCGGCGTGGATAGAATTGGGAAAAGCTAGACCGCCACGGCCAGGAACCGTGGTGAGCCCGGCCGAATGGCAACCGGCCAGTATGGGGGGATAGCTACTGCGATGGGAGAACGACAGTATAAATAAGAGCCCTGCAAGTGTAGGAGGACTACACCGATAGGAAGAAGTGCCTGGAATGGCGGGCACTATAAAATTGAACACGGTAAGCGGCCGACAGCGGGAGAAAGCAAACCTACGGGGGGTCCGGTTAGCTTGCTTTCTGCGTATCGAGCCGAATATCTGCTTCCCGAAACAGCCATAGGCGGATTTGCTCACCCGCCCGTCCCCAAGTGCAGGGAACGAAAACGGACTCGCCACAGTTTCCGTTTTTTCTTTGAGCACTTCCATGCGCAACCTTCACGTCCGGTTGCCGATGCGCCCATCGGCAGACCCCACCCCCGCCAACCCTTTCCAGGCCCTCCCCGTCGAGCAGAGTTCCGGTTCTGGGAAATCTGAGGGCCAAACTCCCGAGGCTCTTGGATGTGCTCTCCAGACCCGGATTGCCAGAGCAATCCCCGAGAACGGACGGCAAGCCCGCTCCCGTCGAAAGCACCGCCAGCCCCGTGAGGGAGTCATCCCCATCGGTGATCTTGGTGCTCAGCCAAGTGGAACCGACCAGAAGCCGTCAGGAAATGTTGGGGGTGGTAGTCCCTCACGACAAGAGGAAAAACTCGACTGGAAGGTCGAGGATGGTGCGGCCCCAAACTACAAGCTACTCGGTGAACGGCTGGCGGCCACTGGCGGGCTGTACCGTCACGGGACGAACGGCCACGGCTTGGTTCATATTCTGTTAGATGGCAGCTTCCGTCTCATCGAGAAGGGCCCTGAGCTTGCCCCCTTGATCGTGGACAAAGTACCCATGCAGGTCAAGAAGGACGGCAAGGTCGTCAGCGAACTTCCCGCAGCACACCATCTCCCGCACCATGCTCCACTCCGAAGCGTTTCTCAGCAAGTTCAAGCCGGTGGATGAAATCACGAAGTTGCCTGTGTACCTTGACGACTTTTCGCTCGTGCCCCACGGTTATCACAACTATGGGCCAGGTAAGTGCATTTTCTATCTCGGGGAAGAGCCGCTGGTGGTCCGGTCCATGGAGACCATCAAGACCTTCCTTGACATGATGCCCTTTGCTTCCTATGCCGACCGCACCAACACGGTTGGGGCGGGGCTCACGGTGCTTCTGCGACGGCTGTGGCTGGGTGAGAAGCCGTTGATCCTCGTCACGTCCACTCTGAGCCACGGCGGGAAGGGCACGATCACCGAGTTCTTTTGTGGGCGTGTGCCGAAGGCCAACCTCCTCTATGAAGCCTTGGACTGGCCGATTCAGCAGCAGTTTCAAAAGCAGATCCAGAACAATCCCGACATCGGCGTGGTCATGTTTGATAATGTGCGGGTCGATTCCGCTGGGGGGCGAAGCGGATTCATCCGCTCGGCGTTCGTAGAAGGTTTCATTACGAGTCCTGAGATCACACTGGCTTCGCCCGGTGCCGGTGAGGTTATCCACCTCGTAAACCAGTAGATCCTGACCGTGAACACCAACGACGGCGCATCAAGCCCAGACATGATGAACCGGTCGCTCACCATCGGTCTTGTGCCGACCGGAGACATCCAAGACCGGTTATCGCTCGTTGCGGAGAACCCCAAGTTGGAGTTCCTCCCGAGGAACCGTGAGCGAATCGAGGCTGAGCTTCGAGGGATGATCGAGACGTGGAAGGAGGCTGGCTGTCCTTTGGACACATCCGTGCGCCATCCAATGACCCGGTGGGCCAGAACGATTGGCGGCATCCTTCGGGTGAACGGCTTCACCGACTTCCTGGGCAACTACGGCACTTGCAAGACCGCCGACGACCCCATCCGAGAGGCTCTTGGCATTCTCGGGGTGGCGAAGATCGGTACATCACTTCGACCAATGGAATGGGCCACCTTGGCTGTCGAGCAAGGGTTGGCCAAGACCCTTTTCGGCCCCAATGAGCGGGACACGCCGAAAGGCCGTGAGCGTGCCATCGGTCGTATTCTCAAACGACACCGGCAGATCGTCTTCGACGCCGAGACGGAGACGATGCGGTATCGGCTTCGCCTTGAAGGCGGTTGCAGACGTTGGGAAGGCCAACCGCCCCATGTCCGCTATGTCTTCACACAACTGAAGGGAGAACCTATTGAAGAGGACACGGCCAAACGCAAATGACGGTAAAGGGTGCGCCGTGGCGTGTGAGCGTGAAATTGAGCCAACCATACGAAGTGTGGCGGTGCCGCTGCGCGGCTCCAATTGCCGCTTGATCGCCATAACATCGGCATCCGGCAGCCGCTTCAAGGCGATGAGAGGCATGGTAAAGCCGATCCATTCACGAGGCAGGCTCCCGACAGAGACACTGATTCACCACAGGCAATCGTTTTCACTATCACAGGAGACACGAGATGAATAAGGAAGCTCAGGCATTGGCGGATTTCTGGGGGGAACATAACTCCGAGACAGCCAACATGATGTGCTACCTCGACGGGGCTGTGCTTTGGCTGACGGTCACGCCGGAGACCCAGGCGAGGGTGCGAAAGCGTATCGAGAAGTGGGGGGCATGGGTGTTGGGTTCGGCTCGGGCGTCGAACGGGTTTGGGGGCGTTCTTATCATCCGTACCGATGATTGGGACACTGCGAGTCCAGAGAATCCTTGCGTCAAAGCTGCTCTGCAATTGGCGTGGATGTATCTCCCTCGCCTCACACTCCAGGTGCTCAAGGTCATCTCGATTGTGGAGAAGGTGGTGGGGCCAGTAGCCGTGAAAGACAACACCAACCTCGACATGAACACCATTGAGGCGATTGCGTCTGCGCTGATGCAGTTTCCACCTCTTACAACATCGTGATGCCGGATTGTCATGCGTTGCCCTCGCTGCGGTCAAGCCATCTGCAACTGCCTCCTGGAAGATCCCGGCTTCCTGGCTCGGGCCGTGGGCAAGCAACTCCGTCTCTCGGGGAGCGAGGCCCAGGGCCTTACCACCATGAAGAGCGAGGCCGCTGTCGCCGACGATCCGCCCAAGGACAACGGCGGCACGCACCTCGGTCGAAAAGCCGAAGGAAGGCGTGTCATTTATTTTGTGAACCACAAGGTCTTCAACGCCCTGACGCCGGGGCGATTGAAGGAATACGAGAAAGCGGGCTGGGGTCTCACGCATCTCTCGGTCTGGGATGTGAAGAAATGGTTTGGGCGTTACTACCTCATCATCTGGGAAAAAGGCGAGCCCAGCATCATCGGAATTCCCGGACGGCTGGAAATTACGTTGAAAGGTGGCAACAACGCCCGTACTATCGCAGGCGGCGGGGATGCGAAAGACAACCTGCAAAACACGGAGACTCCTCCGTCGCTGTGCCAGTGGATCTTCGAGCGGCTGGCCGATGCGGGTATTCATCCCAAGACCATACTCGATCCTTGCGCCGGAAATGGAAACCTGACCCGACCGTTTCGACCACGGTCGCAGGTGATCGAGTACGAGATCAACCAGGATCGGGATTTCTTTGAGGCCAAGGCCGCCACCTGTGACCTCGTCATCTGTAACCCGCCCTGGAAAAAGGCATTGCGTTGGCTTCAGCAGATCGTCGAGGTCGTCGGCAACCGGACACCCATTGTCTTCATTTGCCCGGTACTTTTCTTCATCGGTTACAAGGACGCTCCTTGCCGTCAATACTTGGAGTCGCCAGAAGCCCCGGTGCTCCATCACATCACCCCGCTGCCCGCCGACACTTTCGTCAAGGTCTATTGCCCAGGAGCTATCCTCTGGCTGAACCTGCCCGCTGGTCCAACCTCTTGGGGAAGAATCGAAAGGAAAAGCCGTGGCTCGATGGGCTGCCCAGGCTCGTGTTTATCTCGGACATGAGCGATGCCCTGTCTTCCGTGGTGCCCTTCGAGTTCCTCCGGGATGAGATCATCCAGAATGTCCCTAGCGACCTCGGCCAGCGTCATCGCTGGCTCTGGCTCACCAAGCGGCCTGAGCGAATGGCCGAGTTCGCCAAGTGGTTGAAGAAGCAAGGCATCCGCTGGCCCGACAATCTCTGGGCAGGGACGAGCGTGACGAATCAGGCCACCACGAAGCGAGTAAGGCACTTGCTCGGAGTTGGCGCACACCGCTTTCTATCAGTGGAGCCACAGACGGAGGAGATCAAGGTCGGCGACTGGATGACCGGCCTGGACTGGATATTGCACGGCGGTGAGTCAGGACGCATGCAAGACCGTTTGACATCGGCTGGGCGAAGCGGCTTGCCCGAGAATGTCGGCGGCGTCACCTTCCCTACTTCCTGAAGCAACTCGGTTCAACTGTTGTCGAGAATGGCAAGCGGCTGACTTTCAAGGACGGCCACGCTGGCGACTGGTCGGAGTGGCCGCTAGAATTGCGGGTGCGCCAAGTGCCACGGGCCCTGCACGAGGACTGCCAATGATGGACATCAAGCATCTGCGGATCAGTGACATCAAGATCGGCAAACGGTTTCGCAAGGACTTCGGTGACCTGGGGGAGCTTGCGGAGTCGCTCAAGGCTGGTTTGCTCCAACCGATTGGCGTCACGCCCAAACATGAGCTTGTCTTCGGCGAACGACGGATGCTGGCAGCCAAGGCCCTGGGTTGGAAGACGATCCCTGTACGAATCGTCGATGTGCCGAGCATCCTGGAAGGCATGCTCACCGAAAATGTGATGCGGAAGGACTACACTGTTTCGGAGAGGGTCGCCATCTACAGGGCGATCATCGCCGAGGTCGGCAGTCGCCAGGGCCAACACCTGGATGGTAATGAGAAGAGGAGTTTTCGGGCACAGTGGTGTGGGCATGTCGAAATCGAGGCCAGGACCAGGGAGGAGGCACTCGATATTCACGCCGCCATGACCACCAAGGAGATTCTCGATCAACTGGTCTTCGACGGCATCAAGGAGGATTCATGATGAAGGGCATTCAGTTTCACCACGTTGTCAGCGGCAGGGACACCAAGGGGGTCCATACGCATGGCATGGATCGCCTCGGCCTGCCCGAGTTGGAGATGCGGGAAGTTCCCGGTTTCCTGGTCGAGGCCGCAGCGAACATTCTGCGAGAGATCTCCGATTACATGAGCGACCCAGGAAACAACGTGTCGGTCGGCGAAACGATGGCGATCTCGGATCGGACAGCATTCCGCTTTGCCAAGGCCATGCCGATACCAGGGCAGGAGAACCATTACGAAGTGGAACGCTGGCGGATCGTCGAAGTCGAGTGCCAGTGTGAAGAGTGCGGACAAAGCGAAGGGAGGAAATCATGAGCCAATAGTACCGGATGCGAGTCGAGATCACTGGTTGCGCCTCGAACAAGAAGGAAGCGATTAGGCTGGCCGCTACGAAAGAGTGGCCGTTTGCCGAGTGGGAGGAAGGCACAATCCAATTGGGTTGCTCTGCGGAGGGGCATCTGCGTGACAGCGAAGAGGAGTTTGCCGAGCGGCTGACGCAGGCTATTTGGCGGGCCAACGGGGCGTACTGCGAAGTCGTGGTAACGGCGACGTATCTGGAAAACCCGCCCTGCGAGTTATACCAACTCGACGAGGACGACTACGAGCGCCTGATCGGCTGAGTCTGATCACGACACCAACTTCATGGAGGAACAGAAGATGTCGTACAAGGATGTAATGAAGAAGCAACGGAAGGCACGCAAGAAGCGGGAGAAAGAACGGCAGCGAGCGAGGCGAAAGGCCCTTGTGCTTACCCCGCAGCCTTGCGGCGGCTGCACAGCGTGCTGCACCTGCGTTGCCGTCGAGGAGTTAAGGAAGGGGTTCTATTGGGGACCGGAATTGTACGACGAGAGGTATGACAACCATGAAGAAACAGACGAGGAGACCGAGATCGAAGACATCGCCATGGGCCTCATTGGTTTGAACAATGAATTGCAGGACGCCGTAGCCGAGTATTTCGGCATTGTCCTGGCCCCCAAGGAACTGGAGGATGGCGAGTGTTGCCACCTGCAAGAGGACGGCCTGGAGGTTGTTGTCCGCTACAAGTTCTGCGGCGATGCTCCGGCACTGGACCTGGATGTTGATGCTGATGCGCACAAGATTGATGCCGGTGCCGTGGTGGAAGTCGCTTCGGCCGTCATCGAGCGATTCATAGAGCGTCATGGCTTGGGTGGGCAAGGAGGACCACGGGCGACCTGCCCCGACTGCGGCGTCGGAATCGGCCAACCCCACATCAACGAGTGCGACATCGAACGCTGCTCGGTCTGTAACGGGCAACGGATCTCATGCGACTGCGAGGGGCACGATCCGCAGAAGGCGGCATGGACGGGGTGATGGCCGTGGGCAAACGTGAAGGAGTAACAGAAATGAGAGTCCGATTCTTTGACATCGAATGGGAAACTGACGGAGAGGAAGTCGATCTCCCCACCGAGTGTGTGCTGGAAGTAGACGAGGAAGTGCCCGAGTCGTTGGACATGGACCTCGCCACGTTCCTCAATGAGGAGGGGGCGAATCTTCTTTCCGATGCCTTTGGCTGGCTCGTACAGGGCTTCCAATGGAAGTTAACCAACAAGGAAGAAAGAGGAGTGCAATGAGAACCAAGACGCTGAAGTCGAAGATCGTCCACGAGGAAACGCTGTTTCACACTGGCGCATACGAGCCGACCATCGTGTTGCACCAACGAGAAAGCGGGCGTTGCACCTTGTACGGCTACTGGTGTGATCAAGAGCGAGGCGTCTTGTCGAAGACGATGGCCGTATTCTATCAGCATGATTGGAAGAAGGCCCTCGCCAAAGCAGAGAAGATCGTTGACGAAGCAGGGTGGCCGATTCTACTGACGGCACAAGAGACGTGACATCAGGCGTCGGCACGTCAACGACACGAAAGCAAGCCGTAAGCGAAAATGGCAATGGGAACATTCATGCAAGGACGCAGGCGATGACTATACGAATCAGACTACACCAAGCGGTTCAACACGCATGCAGGGATCGCAACGACAAGGAGCGGGAACTACGGCGTGCGTTGCGAGCGTCCGACCACTGCGATCATCCAGCCGAGACATTGCGCTTGGCATTGGTTGCGGCGGAACTTGCAGGAAAATACCCCGAGTACGATCACGCTATCGTGGATCGCCTCCGTCAGGCGGTGGGCGCATGGGCGCAGCAGGTTAAACGGCAGATGCCATGAACAAGAACACACTTCAACAAGAGTTCCAGGCCGTTCGACAGCAGTTCTTTCCCCGTTGGGATCGTGCGGGCCGCTGGCGGATTCGCCAAGTCGGTGACCTCGATGGGGCGCAGGGACGATGTTGCCGAGAGGACCAGACCATTCGCCTCACGCACCTGCCGGAGGGCGAAGAAGGAGCGGCTTTGCTCATCCACGAGATCACCCACGCCGTCGCCGATGGGGGACACGGGAAGCAGTGGCAGGCACGAATGGAGCGGGCAGCGGCAACCGCCGAACAAATCGGCCGCACCGAACTGGCGGGCCTTCTGCGGAAAGAGATCGCCGGTTATAACGATCCCCTTGCCAGAGTGACGGCGGCAGGAGTCTACGGGGAAATCGCCGACGCTGTGGTCGGAAATCCAGATGCGACCTTTTGGAAGGTGATCGACTCCGTGCGTCGGGACTACGGTTGTTCCCGCAAGGAGTTCTTGAAGCACTTTCGCCGGGCCAAAGTGGTCTTCGACCAGGAGAAACGGGATGAACAGGAAAGAACCAGGCTCAGGGCAGCATGGCTGAAAGATAGATCATCCACTGGAACATGAGGAGATGGCGATGCCAAGGACGGCACAAGAGGTCTTTGATAGTTTTTCGGAACGCTTTGACTGAGACTTTCGAGAAAAGGCAAACGTCCTGGTCAACTGGTGCGGCGAGGACATCATCGAGCCGCTGCTGCGGCACATCCAGGATGTTGGGCAGACCGCCGACTTCGACGAATATCTCATCTCCAACTTTGGTGAGGTGGAACCGGAGGACGACGAACGTCCCGACTGGCAGAGACACGGCTTCTGATTCTCCTCGACGCAAACGGGTGGCGACCGGCCCTGCCCGGCGTTACAATAATTGCAATCCCGGAGCCACCGCCATGTACCGACTCGCTCTGCTCATCATCCTGGCCGCCGCCCAAGGCCAGGCCCAGGCCCAGGAAAAGCCCTTCCGGGTCTACTTCGTCGGCAACAGCGTCACCGACACGATCAACTACCGGGGACTGGCCGAACTGGCGAAGAGCCGGGGCCACAAGCAGGTCTGGGGCCGCCACATGATCCCCGGCGCTCCCCTCCAGTGGATTTGGCAGCACCCGAAGGACGGCTTCCAAGAGCCGCCTTTTGGCCACTACCCCAACGCTCTTGCCAACTTCCAGTGGGATGTTCTGAGCCTCCAGCCCTTTGACCGCCACCTCGATGGCAAAGACGGCGATCTGGTGATGGCGAAGAACTTCATCGACCTCGCCCTGCCCAAGAGCCCCAACCTCCGGGTCTACGTGTATGCCCGGTGGCCGAGGCAGGGCAAGGATGATTTCGACACGGCCTGGCTGAAAAAGTACACGGGCGGATGGGACAATACGAACGAAACCAAGGACTATTTCGAGCGGCTGACGCTGGAACTCAGGAAGGTATATCCCAGGCTGAAGATTCTGATGGTGCCGGTTGGCCACGTTCTGTACGAGTTGAATCAGCGGATGAAGGCCGGGGAGGTGCCGGGGTATAAGCACATCAAGGAGGTCTTTGCCGATGGCATCCACCTGAACAATGTCGGCTCTTACGCCGTCGGCTGCACGTACTTCGCCACGCTTTACAAGGAGAATCCGAAGGGGCTGCCGGGCGAACCGTACAAGGTCACCGATCCGAAGTTGGCAGAGGTGATCCAGGAGACGGTCTGGAAGGTGGTCAGCACGAATGAGTTGGCCGGGGTGGCGGCGACAACTCTGCGTGTGGGGATGTCTCTGCGGCGTGCCTTGGAAGCCTTGTCAGCGTCCGGTGCGAAGGAAACGATGATGGCGATGGCACCACCGAAATCGAAGCAGGGAGGATACATGACGCTCAAGTGCTTCGATCTACCCGATGGACGAGTATCGTGCTTGGTAGCGGATAAGACAGCGGATTCCGATGATGAGGTGATTGTTGAAATGAGTGTTTGCGAGAATCCCGACCAGCCCGTAGCCGTGCGGGAGTGGAAGAGAACGGGGAGCCTGTCGATCAAACAACCTTGAATGGGAAAGACGGTCAACACCGAACGACCATGCCCAGACTCAGCGCCAGGGATGTACGTCCGACTTCACACTTCCATCACTTCGCTCACCTCGTACCGGGTCGCCACGAAGACCGGCAGCCGGTCGCCCAGGATCTTGCGATGCGTTGCCAGGGCCAGTTTCGGCGTGTTGGTGTCTTCGGAAAGATGGCCCAGGCAGGCCCACTTCAGCCGCTTGGATGCGGCGAGAAACTCGGCGGCCTCAAAGTTGGAAATATGCCCGGCTGGCCCCGAAATTCGTTCCTTGAGCCATTCTGGACGAGCGCAGTTGGCCAGCATGTCGGGGTCGTAGTTGCTTTCCAACAGCACGGCGTCCAGCGAGGCAATCACGTCGGCCAGGCCGGTGAAGACGTGGCCCAGGTCGGTCAGGATACCCAGCCGGTGCTTGCCATCGTCCACCACGAAAACCACGCCATCCTCGGCGTCGTGCGGCGTGGGAATCGTTTCCACGACGACCTTGCCAAAGCGGATTGTTTCTCCAGACTGGAAGTGCCGAAGGTCTCCGATCTCGCCCAGTGCAAATCGCTTGGCCATCCCGTAGGTCTTGGCGGTGGCGTAGATTGGCAAGTGGAACGTCCGGTGCAAGATTCCCATACTGCGGCTGTGATCCACATGATCGTGGGAGATGAGGACCGCATCGACGGCTTCCACATCCCGGCCATGCTGGGCGAGCCGCCCCTCGACCCGGCTGGCACTGATTCCAGCGTCGAACAGCAGCTTGACGCCGCCTGCCTCGACGTAGATGCAGTTGCCGTTGCTGCCGGATTGGAGGGAGATGACCTTCATGAAGACATTGTACCGGATATTCCTGAATTGGACACGGGAAAGCTGGAACGAGGCGGCCCGCTCTGGTATTCTGGAATGCAACCAATTTGCTGGGCATCGGCCCCACGACTGCGAAGGGAGAACACGATGAGAAAGATGGTCTTGCTACTGGCAACGGTTGGCCTTGGTTGGGTTGCCTCGGCGGTCGCTGCCGAAAATGTTCCGCCGAAGACACACCCCGACTCGAAGAACTGGGACAACCTTTTCAACCAGGACTTGTCCGACGCCATCTTCCCCAAGGGAGTATGGTACTTCGAGGACGGGCTGCTGACGGCAACGAAGGACGAAAACATCTGGACGAAGAAGGAATACGGCAACTGCATTATTGATCTGGAGTTCAAGAACGCCCCCGGAACCAACAGCGGGGTATTTGTGTACGGGAGTGACCTGAAGAACTGGATTCCCAACTCCGTCGAGGTCCAGATTCTCGATGACTACTCGCCGAAATGGTCCAAAGCTCCGAAGACCTGGCTGTGTGCGGGTATTTTCGGACGCTTGGCTCCTTCCAAACAAGTGGTCAAGAAAGCCGGTGAGTGGAACCGCATGACCGTCACCTGCCAGGGACCGGAAATCTACGTGATCCTCAACGGCGAGCACGTCACGCAGATCGACATGAAGAAATGGACTTCCGCCAAGAAGAACCCGGATGGCAGCGACATCCCGCCCTGGCTCAGCCGACCGCTCGCTGAAATGGCCACCAAAGGGCACGTCGGTCTGCAAGGAAAGCACGCTGGGGCCCCGATCTATTTCCGCAACGTGAAGATCAAGGCCCTCGACTGAATCGGATTGCCGAGAAGAAACAGTAGTCATCCTGCACAGCGATGGTTATTTGGTCAATTCTAACCGAGGAAGCATGGGACCACTTCCAGCGGAAGGGCCGTCTGCGAGTCACTCGTCGCCACGTCATCCAAGCGTTCCTCGGTCCGTATGTTTGGATGGCCGGGCAGATGGAACGGCGACTGACCGTCCAAAAGCCGAGCGAAGATGCCATGCCGATCTGGGCATGGTATCAGTGGGAAGGGAAGCGGTGCCAGCCTGATTTGCGGACTGGTGGGCATTTGCCAAAGGGGGAGCAAGGTGTCAGGCTTGAACTCCGGGTGGCAGATGAACGGGTACTGCTCTCCGACTTCGACCTGTGGCACTACGTTCTCAACTATTGGTACTTGCCCGAATCCGAAAAGAGCGGTGCGGCATTCGAGAAGAAACTGGCCGAGCGTGGCCTGTCATTCTACAAGAGCGACCACCAGCACCCGCTGCCCCACGCCCAATACCGCCGACAGATTGAGAAGAGTTGGGAGCGGATATTCGACATCACCTGGGCGGATCGGCGGCGTTCCATAGCCAGCCCACCGGCAAAGAAATTGATTCAGGCGACCCTTTGGGAACTGACCCGTGATGATGTTGTAAAGATCAGGCAGTTCACGGCAAGGTAAGATGCTCCCCCTCAAACCCCTCGTCCACGCAATCCTGGACGACTACTCCTTGCCCTGGCAGGGGACGCATGGCATTTCCCACTGGGCCAGAGTGTTGGAAAACGGCCTGCGGCTGGCCAAGGACACCGGAGCCAAGGTCGAAGTTGTCCAACTCTTCGCTCTGTTCCATGATGCCTGCCGAGTGAATGAAGGCCACGATCCTGGGCATGGGAAACGTGGTGCCGACCTGGCCGCAGCATTCCGTGGCGACTGGTTCAACCTGGCTGATGCTGATTTCGACTTGCTCTACGAAGCCTGTGCCGGTCATACCGATGGCAGCACTGATGGGGACATGACCATCCAAACCTGCTGGGACAGCGAAAGCCCAGGTAGATGTAGGACCACGGCCCTTCCTTCCATCGTCAATCAAAGTCCGGGGCCAGGTCCGGCTGGCGATGGTACTCCAGCAGGCGTGTAATCTGCCCTGGGTTGGTCCGTGGGCAGACGGCCAGGAACCCGGCAGACCGTCAACTCTTCCCCACCATCGGGAACTTCGTCCGCAGTTCTTCGCAGGCCGCCGTCATCTTGGGAGATAATTCCGGCAGTTGTTCGATAAGGTGGGCGATGTGGGACTCCATCGCTCGCTGAAATGGACGTAACTTCTTGACGAAGGCGGAATCTGTGGCGGCCAGAGCGGCATCGAAAACCTCGTTGACTTCGGAGGATTCGATCTGGACGACCAACTGGAGGGCAGCCTCGACTGAATGAATCTCGGGTACGGCTGCCTCGGTGGCGTCCATTTGTTGCTCCAGTGGGGTCAAATAGGCTTCCCAAGGGTTGAAAAGGTTTGCTTTCCAGCCCGCACGAATGGCAGCAGCCCGACAGACCGCCAGCAAATCGGCGTGGTATTGCTCCTGCTCCGCCAAGCCTGCGAGAAATGGCCCCACCGATTCGTCCCGCCTGAAAGTTCTCGCCAGGGCCTCGTAGATTCGCTTGGCCCGCAGTTCCAGGCCGATGCAGCGGTCCAGAATTGCGGAAACCTTGGAGGCAGTCGTTCCAAAGCGACCAATGTCCCGGAGTAAGGAGAGAAATGGTCTACTTTGCCAGGGGCCTACAGCCCGAAAGAAGACTCCCCACCCGAAGCTCCGAATCGTAACGACCGGATGGGCCAGGATGTCCCAATGGCTGATGACGCCGACCATAGCACCGCTCCCCGAAAGACCAGAGGTAACGGGGTGCCCCAGAAGTTCAGCCTACCACTCCTGGCATCTGCGTCAAGCAAATGGCTCTTGGTTACCGAGCCAAGCTATAATTCTGGAGTCTATGAAGCCCCCAAGAGGTCCATATTGGCTAACTGGGACGACTGGTGGCGAGGTATAGGACCAGTAGGCGTGTCAGAGGCAATGGACCGAGTGAAGTTGCTATGTTTCGCCTCGGCCTCTGCTGCATCTTCCGGGATGAACCGATCAAGTTCCGCACCACCACGGCGACGGCCATCAAGCGGTTGTCCCGTGACCAAGGCCGGAAGAAGCTGGCCGATCTGTGTGCTGCGAATGCCCAAGCTCTCATGGCGGCTCTGCAATTCTGTTCGGCCAATGGCTTCGGATGTTTCCGTGTCAATAGCCAGATTCTTCCGCTGAAGACGCATCCCGAGGTGGGCTATGACGTGCGGGAACTTCCTGGCGGGCGGCGAATCGTCAAGCAGTTCCAGGAGTGCGGGAAGTTTGCCAGGGCGGCCGGGCTGCGAACCACCTTCCACCCCGACCAGTTCGTGGTGTTGAACTCACCTCGGCTTGATGTCGTCACGCAGTCGCTCCAGGAGATCGAATATCAGGCAGAGGTTGCCCAGTGGATCGGTGCGGATGTCATCAACATCCATGCCGGTGGGGCCTATGGCGACAAGGCTGCGGCGTTGGAACGATTCGCCAAGAGTCTTGCCCGGCTGTCCAAGGCGGCTCGCAAGCGACTGACCGTCGAGAACGATGACAAGATCTTCACGCCGTCCGACCTATTGCCGATCTGTCACGCCACGGGCGTCCCCCTGGTCTATGATGTTCATCACCACCGCTGTAACCCGGATGCCATGGATGTGGAAGAAGCGACCCGACTGGCGCTGACAACCTGGGATCGGGAGCCGCTCTTCCATATCTCAAGCCCGATTGAAGGCTGGAAAGGTCCAAATCCTGAGCGGCATCATGACTTCATCGACGTGAATGACTTCCCGGAGTCCTGGCTGCGAAAGAAGATCACCGTGGAAGTCGAAGCCAAGGCGAAGGAAGTGGCGGTAGAGAAGCTGCTGAGGGAGTTGAGGACTTGGTTTGTCTATCTCCTGCGGTGTGCAGATGGCTCTCTCTACACCGGAATCACGAATGACGTGCCTCGTCGATTGAAGCAGCACAACGCCGGAACCGCATCACGCTACACCCGTAGCCGCCTGCCTGCTGTCTTGGTCTACCAGGAAGCACAGGTCAGTCACAGCCATGCCCTGAAAAGGGAGTTGGCGATCAAGGGCCTGTCACGCCAGGAGAAAGAGTCAATGATCCGGGTGGCTGGCCCAAGAGCCAGAACCAAATGATTCGTCGCCTCACCGCCGCCGTCAAAAATGCCAAAAGCAGAATCGACGCCCGTTGTCTTCGGATTATCCCGCATCCTTGTCACTGCTGCCAGGCTTTACCTTCACGTCGCAGATTACCCGGCCGATAAGGATTGTGATTCACTCAGTCCAATCGGAGAATCGGAAATGGCTACGAAGACAAGACGGGGCCAGAAACAGTGCCCGAAGTGCAACGGATGGGTCAGGGGTCCAAGAGCGAAAGCCTGCCCCAAGTGCAACCACCAATTCAACGGAAAACAAGTGGTGGCCCCCGCTCCCGTCGTGGCAGCGGCGGAGAAGAAGGCCGACACGGTTACCTTCGAGCAGGTTCGAGCAGTAACCCAGACGGTCAAGGTCGTCGGCGGTTTTGATCGCCTGAACGAACTCCTGGGGTTGGTTCGGGAAGTCGGCGGATTGAAGAAGTTCAAGGATTTGCTGGAGGCCATGTCGGCGGCCTAAGCGGGCATCATCGCCGTCACCCTCAAAGCTGATCCAAGCCCTGGACACAACGCCAGGGCTTTTCGCTTGCCCAGCCGCCCACATCTATGCTCTGCCCTGGGCACCGAGATCGACGTGTTCACCGCTCAGGCACGGAATTCCGCTTCGACCCTCCCGACGTGCGTAAACCGTGCCGATACACGATCCTCCGGCTCCACAGCCACAAGCTCAACAGCCGATCCGGGAATGACGATCTGCCCAGCTTTGAGATGCTCGCCACACCGGATCAAATGGTTGGCGAGCCATCGCAGAGACTTCAACGGCCCGCCCATGATCTCGGCACTGATCCCAGACGCCGCCAATTCGCCGTTCTTGAAGAGGCCCACGTCCTCCCTATCGAGATCCAGCCCTTCGGGGCGAACCCTTCCCTCCCCGACCACCAGACCAGCGTGAATGCCATTCGAGGCAATGAGTTCTTGCAGGGTCGGCTTGCCGAACCAGAACTTGTAGTTGTGAATCTCGATGCCGGGTGAGATGTACTCGATGGCCTCCACAAGCTGCTGGTCATCCGTGACCTCGTTGGAGAGGTCTTTGACGATGCCGAAGACGAACTCGGGTTCGACGGCGCAGCAGACGTAATCGTGCCAGTTGAGGACGGTGTTGCCGTGGAAGACGTGAGGAGCCATGACTTGGCCGCAGATCGATTCAGCCAGGCTGAATTGGCGGCGTATGGCCCTGCTGGTGCATCCGACCTTGTAGCCCACGACTTCCTCGCCCCTTGCCACCCGAGCGGCGATCATCCGACGCTGAACCTCGTAAGCGTCGTCAATCGACAGGGACGCCATGTCGAAGGTGTATCGGGCGTCGTGACTTTTCGACAGGTAGATTTGCAGGAATGCTGTGGTAACGTCGTCCAACGAAGTCATCACCTTGGCCTCCGATCTCGTCAATCCCTCGTGTCGCCGTTGGCAACGCCAGGGCTCTTTGTTTGCCCAGCCGCCCACGACACATCTACGCTCTACCAAGGGCATCGCCCAGGCGGCGAAGTTGTTCCACCGAAGCCTGAGCCAACGTGCCGCCCTGGTAGATCCCCACGTTGAACGTCATCGGGGCTTGGTGGGAATTACAGGTGTGGACGAAAGCAGCGACTTCCTCATCCGAGTAGAGCGGTTTTGGGATTTCGCTGTTCCGCTGCGTGTGAACCCAGGCCCGAAAATCTAAACACGTCCAGCCGAACCACTGGAGGCCGTTCTCCAGGTAGCGGCTCATCGCTGGGGTCTTGAGGTTCACCAACTCCCCGGCCCAGTAGTCCTGGTGGGTCGTGTAGAGAAAGGTCTTGGCGACACCGGCATTGTAGGTGACCAGCCGAGCCGGATAGCCCGCCTTGGCCGCCACGGTGAACCGCTCCCAGGGGAACTGGAAACCGGTCATATCGGTCGTCACGCTGTTGTGCGGTCCTCGGGGATCGAGCGAGTAGGCGCTGTCGAACCACCACGCCTTGATCCGGTCCTTATACCGGTCCCCCATCCAGGCCACGATGTCGATCAGGTTCTTGGCGAGGACGTTCTTGTCCTGGCCGTCGTAGCCGACCGCCTTCCGCCACGGGGGATCGTCCCGGCCGTTGCAGGAATGGTTGTAGTAGACGAGGAGCGGCAGGCCCTTGGCGGCCAGGGCGTCCGCAAGTTCACCCAGAAGATCCCGCTTGCAGGTTCGCCCCGGCAAAATGCGGTCGATGATGGGATGCGGGGCAGGAAGCATTTGCAGGGCATGGGCAGCCGTGAAGAGGACATAGTCGCCCCCGGCATCTTGCACCTGCGCCACGAAGTCCTTGAGCCTGAAGGCATCGACGGCCCGCTGAAAAGGTAGTGGATCGCCGTGCCGGGGAACGGTCTGTGCCGTCCAATGGACACCGATCCCGTAACGGCATTTCGCCAGCCAGCCGGTGCTGGCACGGACGTAACCGGTTTCACCCGCAATCAGCGGAAGTGCCTGCATCCCCAGCCCGGCCAGGGCAAGACGTGTGAATTCCCTGCGGTTCATGACAAGATCCTCCAGACCCGGATTCTAATCCACCTGCGGGGTGGCCGCCACTGGTGGGCATGGCGACGAGGATGGTATGATGGGCACAGGTCTGCACCCTTGTAACCCAGGCTGAGGAAACACCGATGATCCATCGCCTTGTTCATGCAATCGTCCTGGGTATGCTCTTGGCCGCCAGCGGTGTTGGCGGGGCCGAGCCGCCCAAGCGGCCCGTCAAGATCTGGGATCTCACTGGTCCCCTTGGCGAGACCCCCAACGCCGTTACCGACACCTTGCCCCTCTCCGACCAGCAGAACAAGGGCGGCTGGGTGAAATTCGAGCCGATGAGCGACGAGTTCGAGGGCAAGGAACTCGATCGCAACAAGTGGGTGGTCGGCCTGGAGGGGTGGAAGGGCCGTCAGCCCGCCCTGTTCAGCGACAAGAACGTCACGGTGTCTGACGGCAAGCTGCACCTGACCATGCGGAAGGAGAAACTGCCGCCCGAGGCCGAGAAGCAGGGCTACAAGGACTACACGTCCGCTGCCCTGCACACCAATGCCCGTACCGCCTACGGCTGCTTTGAGGTCAAGGCGAAGCCGATGAACTCGGGCGGTTCAAGTTCGTTCTGGTTTCACAAGGGAGACACGCCCGGCTGGCAGACGGAGATCGACGTGTTCGAGATCGGCGGTAAGGCCAAGGGCTTTGAGCACAAGGTCAACATTACCGTTCACGTTTGGGAGACGCCGAAGGAGAAGAAGCATTGGCAGGTGGGTGGGGCTTGGATCGCACCTTGGCGGCTGGCCGACGATTACCACGTCTACGGATTCGATTGGGGGAAGGACGAACTAAGGTTCTACGTGGATGGGGTGCTAGTCCGCTCTGTCGAGAATACCCACTGGCACCAACCGCTCTTGCTGACCTTCGACAGTGAAACGATGCCCGACTGGATGGGGATGCCGAAAGACGAGGACTTGCCCTCCACGTTCAGCGTGGAATACGTCAGGGCATGGAAGAAGGCGGCAGAGTGAACCAGAGAGGAGCATCCATGAGGTCGATCACAACTGCAATCATCATCGTGACATTGACAACTGGCGTAGCCCGAGGCCAACCGGTTGTCGTCACGCCTGAAGAAACCGATGAAATCCTCGCCAATCCCGGCATGGGCTGGGAAACCTTCCACCGAACCAGCAAGCAGGATAAGAACCTGCCATCGTGGATTCCCTCCACGGTCCAGTACGCCCGCTGGGGCTGGGGTGAATTGGAGCCGCAGCCGGGGAAGCTCAACACCGAGTTCCTGGACAAGGTGCTCAAGGAAACGCACGACTCGGGGCAGAAGTTGGCGTTTCGGGTGATGTGCTGCTCGACGAGTCTGGGCCGTCCCTACGATCCCAACTGGCTCACGGCGGTCGGCGGTAAGGAACTCATCGCCGACTACGACGGTCATCCGGCTCGTCCCAGGAGAGTACACGGCGTATAACAGCCGGGGCCTTGCCTACGAGTTCAAGCATGAGATCGACAAAGCAATCGCCGATTTTACGGAAGCCGTCAGGCTGAACCCGAAGTTTGCCATAGCTTATAGCAACCGGGGCGTTGCTTACGGGAACGAGGGCGACCACGACACGGAGATCGCCGACTACACTGAGGCCATCCGCATCGACCCAAAGTCTACGATGGGGTATGACAATCGTGCCATCGCCTACGAGAAGAAAGGAGAGCTAGATAAGGCGATTGCAGACTTTACTGAGGTCATCCGCCTTGATCCACAGGAGGGTGGGAGGTATTTCGAGCGGGGTCTCGCCTACCAGAAGAAAGGCGAGAAAGCCAAAGCCGAAGTAGATTTCACCCAGGCCAAGAAACTCGGCTACAAGGGGCCATGAAAATCCTCTTCCTTCACGGCTGGCAATCGACACCGGGCGGCGTAAAGCCGACCTACCTGAAGGACCACGGCCACGAGGTTCTCAACCCGGCTCTGCCCGATGAGGATTTCGACGCCGCCGTTCGCATCGCCCAGGCTGAGTTCCACCTTCACCACCCCGATGTGGTCGTCGGCTCATCCAGGGGTGGTGCCGTCGCCATGAACATCGAGATCGACGTGCCTCTCGTCCTCCTCTGCCCGGCCTGGAAGCGATGGGGGACCGCTACCACGGTCAAGCCCGGCACGGTAATCCTGCATTCAAGGGCCGACGACGTGATCCCCTTCGCCGACAGTCAGGAACTTCTCCGCAACAGCGGCCTCCCCGAGTCGGCCTTAATCGTGGTCGGGTATGAGCACCGGCTGGCCGACCCAGAGTCGTTGAAGGCGATGGTGGAGGCGGTGGAGAGAGTGGCAGCCTCAGATGACGATTGACAACACCGTTACAGTGGAGGTGGACTGCCCGCATCCTCGTCCACATGCCTGTACCGTTGTCTTGGGGACCGCAAGATGCACCTAACGCTTGAGCTAATGGAGGCGTTCGTTCATTGCCGCTATAAGAGCTTCCTGAAATGTGCGGGTGACGTTGGCACGCCTACCGAATACGAGGTTCTCGAACGAAGATTGAACGGCGAGTACGGGCCGAAGGCAATGCAACGCCTGGTAGAACGCTATTCTCCCCGTGAAGTCGCCCCTGGACCGCTACCGTTAGAAGACGTACTCAAATGCCGCTATCGGCTGATCCTGAACGCATTTCGTGACGACGAATACCTGTCGGTCGTCATTCCAGCAGTTGAGCGTCTCCCATCTGGTCGTCAATCGGAATACGGGATCGTGACCTTCTCTCCCGTGAACAAGCTTGCAAGACCCACGAAGCTACGGGCTGCTGTCCTGGCTACGGCTATCGGGAAGATCGGCCTTCCCATCTCTTATGCGAAGGTGATCTTCGGTCCGCAGTTGACCGTGACTCGTCTGGGGTTGTCTGGCCCGAATGGGATCACTCTACTCGGAAACCAGGCGGCATCCATGCTCGCTGATCTTGAGAGCATGGCAACGACGCCAGTGGCCCCACGACTATGCCTCAACTCCCATTGTGCCACTTGCGAGTATCACGAGCGATGCCGCAAAGACGCCACCGACCGAGACGACTTGAGCCTCTTGAAGGGATTGCAGGCCAAGGAAACCGAAACGTGGAACCAGCGTGGCATCTTTACTGTTACCCAGCTTGCTCACACGTTTCGCCCAAAGGCAATGGGCCGAGAGTCCTCGAAGCCAAAACGCCATTCCCAGCCACTCCAGGCGATGGCGATCGGAGATAAGACCACGTATGTTCGCAGGCGACCAGAGATGCGTGCGGCAGCGACGAAGGTCTATTTGGATGTTGAAGGCATTCCCGATACCGGATTGTACTACCTGATCGGCTTGCTGGTAGTCACGGATGGCAGAGAACCGGTGCGGCAGCAGTTTTGGGCGGATGGCGAGTCGGATCAAGAGTCGATGCGGCACGACTTCCTATCATTTCTGGACCGCCTTGACGATTATGCAGTGATTCACTTTGGCCGCTACGAAAGAGACTTCATTCGGGAAATGATCCAGCGGTTCGGCACGAGCGGCGGTACATCCGAGGAAGGGCTGTTCTCCCGATTGTTCGACGTGCATGGGGCAATACGCACCAACGTCTTTTTCCCTGTCTATGGCAATGGCCTCAAGGAGATTGCGTCGTATCTTGGGGTCCAGTGGCAAGGCCCGATCTACTCTGGGCTTGATAGTATTGCATGGCGGCGTAAATGGGAAGAGACACGGGACGCTTCAGTGAAGGAGGCTCTCCTTAGCTACAACTATGTGGATTGCTTGGCGGTGATGGCCGTGTTCGATTACCTGATTCAGCTTGCCGGAAATGCGAACGGCAAATCGGCAAACTGCCAGGAGATCGACACGCTCCCAAGTCAACGTAAAGGTGAGTTCGGAAGCAAGGGGTTTGCACTGCCCGCCATGAAAACGATAACCAAGTGTGCATACTTCAACTATCAGCAGAACAAAGTCTTTTTTCGCACCGACAAGAACGTCCGAAAGAGCGTCCGCCGCAAGCATTCTGCGAAAAGAGCAAACACTCGGCTGAATGCGACCGTTGTCTGTGCCTCGCCATCGCACTGCCCGAAGTGCGGGTCGCAACATTTCACGAATTACAACTCAAGTCGCCAGGCGAAGATGGTGCGAGACCTCAAGTTTATGCGAGGGGGAGTGAAGCGTTGGGTAGTGAAATTCGAAACGCACCGTTATCAATGCCGAGACTGCCGGTGTACTCGGTTTTCTCCCGAATATCCGACAAAGCAGCCGAAGTTCGGCCACGGACTGGGGAGTTGGGCGGTGTACCAGCATGTTGCACTTCGGCAATCGTTCGAAGGTGTAACGATGAGTGTAAATGATCTCTTCGGTTACTCCTTCAGCGAACCCACTATTCGAAGTGCCGTGGCCCTCCTGGCGAGCGAACACGAGACCACTGAGGGCCGGTTATTGGCACGACTCCGGCGTGGCGATGTAATGTGCGGCGATGAAGCCAAGATCAAGATCAGACGGGGCATTGCTGGGTACGTGTGGGCCTTCTCTGGTCCCGAGGTGGTCATCTACCGTTTCAGCAAGAGCCGGGATGGCACTGTCCTCAATGAGGTGCTGAAAGGCTTTGAGGGAGTGTTGGTTTCGGACTTCTACAACGTGTATGACTCAGCAGCGTGTCCGCAGCAGAAATGCCTGTTTCACCTAATCCGAGATATCAACGATGACCTCTTGAAAGCACCGTTTGACGAGGAATTGAAGGAGACTGCAACCAGGTTCACCGCACTCATGACGCCGATTATCGAGAGCATCGACCGTTATGGACTGACGAAACGGCACCTCAACAAATATAGCGTCGATGCCGAGCGATACCGAAAATGGGTGGCGGGGCAGCAGTTTACCTCCAAGGTTGCACAGGGCTACCAGAGACGGATTGGTAAGTACGGGGACCGACTCTTCACGTTCTTATTGTACGATGGGGTTCCGTGGAACAACAATCTTGCCGAGAATGCTGTCAAGCTCATCGTCTCCCGGCGACGGCTGATCGATGGCTTGATGTCGGAAGAAGGAATCGGAAACTACTTGATCTTTCTGAGTATTTATCAGACATTGCGTAGAAAGGGAGGCAGTCTCTTGCGATTCCTGCTCTCGAAAAAGACTGACGTTTTCGACTATTTGAGCGAATAGCGTGGGTAGGAGATTGGAAATGAGCGACAACACCTTCACTCCCGGTCCCACCCCAAACACCGTCCGCTCAGCCGATGGAAAGGTGCTGACGGCCCCAGAGGGTTGGGTGCTACTTCCACCCGGTGACGCTGCCCTGACCCGCAGGGTAAAGGCTGTTGGGGACCATTGGGTCGTCCAGGAGAAGAAGGGGCGGAAGGTCTTCTCCAGAGGAGTTTGGGCACCGGCGGCCACCATCGACAAGATCCGTGCTGAACTCCAAGCGGAGCGGTCCACCGAGGGGTACGCCAAACGCAAAGACGCCGACGCCCGACACCGAGACAAAGCTCAGGCCGAATACGTCGAGGATTTCTATGGAGCGGTGCTGACGTTCCTCGCCTTCCATCCTGTCCATGCTGATCTCGCCGACCGGCTCGCCCGTGCCGTTGCCTACCACGCCACGCCGGTTGGAAGCGGCACCGTCGCCAGGACAAAGCGAATCCCCGTGGAACAGCGTGCCGAAGCCGCCGTCATTGCCTGGATGCGGCATCAAACCACGGCTTACGAGTCGATGGCGATCCCCAGGGTCAAAGGCAAGCGGCGGGAGGCTCGACGAATGCTCGCCCGACGATCCCAGGAGTTGCTGAGCCGGTATCGGAGGGGAGAAGCGGTCGGGGAGTGCCCGCTCAAGAAGGCGTTGGCGACTGACGGGTAGCCGCTACCGTAGACCAATTGCCCTATTCTTTCCCCACCAACATACCAGATACAACAGACCAGCGACCAGCCAGGGGATAAGGACGATGTTGAGCAAAAATCCTTGCGTGCTTGCGGCAAACAGGGGCAAACCACCGAACATCAGCAGTCCACCGACTTCCTCCCATTTCCACACAAGAACCAGCCCAACAAACATCATCACAACAACGATACTAAGCAGAGTCTCTTGCAACGATGCCGTCAGCGGGTTCGGCACGCCGTCGCCAAACACAAAAACCGCCACGAGGCCGAACAACGGGATGCTGACAGACCTCGCCGTCCAACGGCTAACGACCACAATGGGATACCCCGTTGGTTTGGTTCCATTGCCATGAGTCATTCGACGACGCTGAACGAGCACCTGAAGGCAGAGAATCAGTCCACCAATGACCCCAACAAGATAAGAGGCCAGGTGTGCCAGCGAATCGGCAAAGAAGAGGCAGTGGTGAGCCTTTGGAATGCGATGTCCGAACGGCTCGGGCAGCACCAAGCCGCTGGCCTTGGCAAGCCGATAGCCGGTGATTCCCTCCAATAGCGAAACAACCGCCATGACGATCAACAGGCCGATAATTGGCCGAACAAGCTGGGCGACATCAAGTTTCGGCCATGCTCCAACCCCGGAAGCCAGCGCAGCCAAGATGCCGAGAATCAGGCCCACCCACCACGTCGCCAGAATTCCCCAACCAAAGGCGAGTAGGGTTGGCGATTCGGTGCTAAAGATAGGGGTATGTCCGATGGTAAAATACTCGACGCAAACCCGTGCCGTGACCTGATCGTGCAGGATGCCATAGACGATGGCGGCCACGATGCACAGCAGGATAATTTTCAGCGACTCGGTAAGGGCTTTCATTGGCAGCCTTCCCATTCCTCGAAGAACCGCCGCAAATAGTCCTCCATGAACTGATGCGTCTCCTCAGCCACCGCCCTGCCGGTCGCCGTGTTCATGCGGTCCCTCAAGAGAAGTAGCTTTTCGTAGAAGTGGTTGATGGTGGTGCCACTCTGCAAGTACGCCTCGGGCGTGCGATGGGCCGTGTGTGAAACCGCTGGGTCGTAGATCGCCTGGCCCTTGGCTCCCCCGTAGGCGAAGGCTCGGGCAATGCCGATGGCCCCCATCGCATCCAAGCGGTCGGCATCTTGCACGACCTGCCCTTCCAGCGAGAGCGTCGGCTGCTCAACTTTCGCCCCCTTGAAGGAGATGTTGGCGATGATCTGGCAGACATGGTCGGAAATGCGGGCATCGAGGGAATCGAGCCACTCCCTGGCTATCCTGGGCCCGACCGTGGAATCGCCGCCGTGCAGCTTCCAATCGGCAATCTCGTGCAGCAGGGCGGCCAGTTCCACGACGAGCAGATCGGCTTTCTCGGCCTGACCAATCCGCTGGGCTGTCCTCCAGACACGGTAGACGTGCCACCAGTCGTGGCCGGTGCCGTCGCCCGAGAGCGTGGTTCTCACGTAGGCGGCGGTGCTGTCAATAAGATCGGGTATGGACATCGACTTTCGACCGCATCTTCCCGTAGGGTGAACCTGCCATCAGAGTTCCTTGATCCAGAGATCCTTGAAGCGGAGCTTCAACTCATCGTGCTGGTGGATCTGCAATCCGATCACGCCTCGGGTGCCGACCTGGTGCTGCCTGTGGAGTTCGTCGTCCAGCACGCCGGAACCATCGTAGTCCACCACGGTCACGCCATTGAGCACCGACTTGATCCTCATCCCTTTGGCCGTGATTTCCAGGTCATTCCAGCCATCACCTTGGTCGGCGTAGAAAAACTTCAAACCTGGGATCGGCTCGTTGGAGAGCCAGCGGTGCTGGCCCGGTCCTTCGTTCCACAGCTTGCCGGTCGTCCCTCGTGGGTTGGGCGGATCAATGTCGATCTGCGGCCCTTCCATCCATCCCGTTGTGGCGATGTAGCGGCTGCGGATCTGGACGCCGCTGTTACCCACGTTCCGCTCGACCTGGAAACGCAGCCGCAGGACGAAGTCGCCATATTCCTTGTTGGTCGTAAGCCAGATGTAGAACTGCTCCTTATGGCCCATGGTATTGGCCAGGATCGTGCCCCGGTCGATGGTCCATGCCTTTGCGCCCAACCCTGCATCCTTGGGCAAACAGCAGATGGTCCACCCGTTGAGCGTCTTGCCGTCAAACAACGACACGAACCCATCATCGGCTGCTGGTGACGCCGATGGCATCGCCACCCGTTGTCGTAGAAAGCGCTCACCGAGGCAAGCTCGTCAAGGAGACCCTCAAGGAGTAGCGACGTGCATTTCATCTTCTCGCCGATTGGCAGTGCAGGCGACGTGCATCCGATGTTGGGCATTGCCGTCGAGCTTCAGAAGCGAGGGCATGAGATCACTTTCCAAACCAACGGATACTTCCAGGAAACGGTCGAGCGGCAGGGCTTGCGGTTCGTCGAACTGGGCAGCAAAGACCAATTCCTCGCCGTGGCAAATCATCCAGACCTTTGGAAGCCACGCCGTGCCTTCCGCTACGTTTTCCAAAAGGCCATCCAGCCGATCCTCCGTCTCCAGTACGCCGCCATCGAGGAGTATTCCAAGTCTCGGGATACGGTTGTCGTTGCCAGTTGCACTGGCTTGGGTGCCCGGATCGCCAATGAGAAGCTGGGCGTGCCGCTGGTGACCGTCCACCTCCAGCCCGCCGTGATCCTGAGCCGCATCGAGCCTCCGACCTATTCCGGCGTCATCGGCCCACGCTGGCTCAGGAACTTGATGTTCAGCCTGGCCGAACGTTTCGTGATCGAACGGACGATCTGTCCCGAGGTAAACCGCTTTCGGCAGGAACTCGGCCTCCCTCCCGTGCGGCAGATTGTTCGGTGGTGGCACTCTCCCCAGCTTGTTGTCTGCTTGTTCCCGGAATGGTTCGCCCCACCGCAACAGGACTGGCCCGAGAACCTGTTGCAGACCGATTTCCCGCTATGGGACGAGCGAACTGATGCGGCCCTCGCCCCAGAAGTCCAGGAATTCCTCGGCGGCGGCGAGCCACCCGTCGTCTTCACGCCGGGCTCAGCCAATGTGTTCGGAAGGCCGTTCTTCGAGGCGGCAATTGAAGCCTGCCAACGACTCGGACGCCGGGGAATTCTCCTCAGCCGATTCTCCGAACACGTTCCTGAGTTACTGCCCAGCAGCGTAAAGCATTTCTCCTACATTCCCTTTGGCCAACTGCTGCCCAAAGCGGCGGTAGTCGTGCATCACGGTGGAATCGGGAGCACTGCGCAGGCACTTGCGGCAGGGATTCCGCAACTGGTGATGCCCCTGGCGCACGACCAGTTCGACAATGCTGCCCGAGTGAAGCGATTGGGCGTGGGCAATTGGCTCAAGCCATCCCGTTTCCGTGGTCCGGTTGTCGCCGCTAAACTGGGTGCCTTGCTTGGATCGGAAGCGGTTCAGGCTGCGTGCCGCAGGACCGCCGAGAGATTCTCGGGGAAGAGTGGCGTGGCGGTGGCGGCGAACGCAATCGAGCAGTTCGGAGGAGCCAAGGGGGCCAAGGGACTTACGGGAGATTGATTCCGAGACGGCGGCACCCACAACTTGCTGTGCAAAGGAGCATTTACGTGGACGTACCCGAAGAAGAACGTCGAGAGGCCGAAAGAATCGGAGCGTTGGTGCGCAAGAAGCTGTTCGAGATCATGGACTTACAGGTAGACATTGATGCTCTGCTGCGAGACAAGCACCCGACTCCATTCGGATCAGCCAAGTGGAAGAACTGCCGTCCCGAGTCGCTTCAACGGCTGGTGGCAATGACAGCGATCCAGTTCATTCTCTTTGAGCCAGTACATTTGGTCGAGGGAAACGAAGAAGTCCACGCCGTTGGCAAGCAGATGATCGACTTGATCGTTGAACAGTTGAGACTGCTTCGGGAAACCGAGCCGCAGGGGTAACAGGATTATTAGGAAATGTCTTCTACGAGGCGTCGTATTTCCTCGTAGGCCGACTCCAATCGCCCTGCCAAATCGAAGTCTCTTGAGCCTTTCATCTCATCGGTGATGTTCTGAATCATCGACTTGATATGCCGGGACAGAACTTTCGCTGTCCCATCATCCAAAGACGACTGCCGCAGCATGGTCACGATTCGCTGCTGAAAACCAACCAACGCCTCGAAAACATCTTCTTCTACTGAGGCGAAACTCGGCTTTTCGTCCTTGGCCATCGCTGCTTCTCGGTCGGCCGGGACATAGGGGATCAAGCCCTTCTTGAACGCAGCCACTTGCTGTTCACGGGATTCCTGGCGAATGTCCACAAACCGCTCGTTGACCTCGACATTCCAGACCAGCGGGTTCTCCCCCAAGCGACGCGGCAACGTCCAGTCGGGATTGAGTCGTCCAATGCCGCACATCCTCTTGATGGCCATACATTTTCCCTGGCCAGTGCTATTGGCCACACCAAACTCGGGATCGATGTCGATCAGCTTCATGTAGGGAGACCCCTTGGGGTCATCCAGCATGTTCGCCCAGCCGATAGTGCGGACGATCCCGCACGCCCAGACTTCCTTGCTGCCTCGCTCAAGTGGCGATGGCCGCTTGCGAGCAAGAGCCATCGCAAGCCGCCGACACATCCTCACGTACTCTTCGTTCAAGTGCCGCTTACAGAAGGCGTCGGTCAAAGCGATGATCACCTTGAACTTGGACAGAAGCTCGTCGGACATTTTGGCTAATGGGGGTGATACGTTCCTGCGAGCCATCATGATTCTGCCTTGTCCTCCAGCAACAACTCCTTCGCCCATTCCAAGAGCCGCAGGTTACGGGCATCCTCCCGTACCAAGTCCTCGGGCTCAAGCTGGGACCGCAGCAACCGGTGGCCTTCCTCGTCGGCAACGTGGCCCAAAACCCCAAGCCTGCGGGGCGTATCCAGGTACTCGGCCAGTTGCCACGGCTCGAAGATATCCTTGATTTCAGCCACGAAGAGAGGGATCTCAGCACGCCACTGCCGGTCTTCTTCGGCCACTTCCAGGAAGTTCAGGAACTTCTCGCCAATCAGGTAGCCCAGCGCCTTCTGCGTGCCGTGCTCGGCCTCGATCTGTTCTGCCGCCTTGCACTGTTCGATCCAGATTCTCTCGAACTTCTGAGGCGAGCCCTCGCTCTTGGCGAGAAACGCCTCGTACAGATCAGCATCTTGGGCTGGATCGTAGTCGGCAAGGTCGAGGCTGAAGTCGGCCGTCACTCGGACGAGGCAGGTTTCATCGCCCCCAGTCTTGATGACATGGAACTTCCTACCTCGGAACTCTGGGTGGCGTTCCAGCCACTTTTCCAAAATGGCGTCAATGTCCGGCTCGATCAGCGTCCCATCAGGGGCGAGCTTGCCTTGGAGGAATGGGATGATTACGATCCGGCCGGTCATGGTCTTGCCTTTGGAACTATGCCTTGCCCAGGTGTTCCTCACAGTAGTTCAAGATAGCCTCTGCGTCCTGATCGTTCAACAGGTCGAGGGCGAGGTGAGCACCGATGTAGCAGAGGACGAAGGCCAGCATCGGCCGGGACTTCAGGCCGTGCTGATCTGCGTTTGCCACGTAGTTTGCCAAGGCCGTCTCGGTCACCCGTTTCGCCTCTGCTCCCCTGGTCTTGCGCCCTCGGAACTTGAGGCAGACCAGCGGAGCCAGATGGAACAGATCGGCGTCGGTGATGGGATGAGGGAACCAACCATGCACATCGTCAATGGCACGTACTACCACCACGGCACTCCAGCCGCCGTCATCGACGTTCTTGAACACGCCCGCAAGGCAGGCACTCGCATCCGCCTGAGCTACGGCGACACGGAAACCGGCCGGGATTGGCTGGAAGAGTTCGACGTGGAAGGCCGGATTTCCCGGAGCATGGGGCCGGTCAAGGTGCCTATCCTGCTCGCACGACAAACCAGCATCGGCGGCCCGGCGCTGCTGGAACACTGCATCCTCAAGATTCGGCAAACGAATGGCCGGGTCTTGTACCGGCATCCCCACCACCACACGCCGACCTTGACCGTTCAACCGTCGTCCGAACCGGGCTTCGAGGCCGAGGTGCTGGCTGATGGGCAGGTTCACGCCCGCTTCAAGACGGCCCCACAGGCGAATCGTTGGGTCACCAAAATGACCGGCTGACACCGGCTCGATGGCTGGCAGGAGAGCACGCAAGACTGCTGAAAGGGAACCCATGAGAATCAAAGTGTTTGGAGCCAGGTGCGACGGTGGCACAATCGCCATCGGCACGGGGAAAGACGTTGACACCGGCGAGGGAGTCGCCTTCGCAGGCGAGCCCAGGCCGATGAGAGACGTTGCCCAGGCCGTCTCCGAGGCGCAGACCGAAGACGATCTTCCTGTGGTCGAAGTCGAGGGCTGGCAACTGCTATGACACCGGCTATGGGGGAGCACCTCACTTCCCTGTCAGCCTCTCTTCCTGAAAGGAACACCATGACTACCAACGGCAAACCCAAGTTCAACCTCGGCCAGATTCTTGCCACTCCCGGCGCTCTCGAAGCCTTGCAGGAAAGCGGCCAGAACGTGCAGTTCTTTCTCGCTCGCCATGTGCGTGGGGATTGGGGCGAGGTTTGTGCCAGCGATGGCCGAGGATCTGTGTCGTGCGGGCAAGGTCGCCTACGACGACAGCCGCATTGAGGAGGGCGATGAAGAGTGGCTTCAAACCGTGTCCGTGGAGGAGTGTTCATGACGCTCGACGAAGCCATCGACATTTCCTGGGGTGCCGACAGGTATCGTGGCGTCCCCCGCCCAAACGTGACCGAGGCCCTGGAGCGGATCGAACACCAACTCGCAACGTGTGGATTCAACTGGTTAACCGGCCAAGCAGCAAGGGACGTGCTCAGAGCGGCCCGACGTGACACCGAGTAGCACACAGTCACGACACCTTTCACCACGAGGAGATCGTATGAGCGATCCAACCGAAGCACTGCGGCGTGAGTGCCTGGCCGAGATCAACGCCGAGCCGGGGAGCAGGGAAGCCTTGGAGGCCCAGTACGGAGAGGTCTGGACAACCCAAGAGCTTGGTCAGAACTTCGATGTTTTAGGTTTCGCCGCCCCCTTCGTCGTCGTCCGTCGCCGCTCGGACGGGATGCGAGGCTCGCTGGAGTTTCAACATGCACCCCGGTACTTCTTCAACTGGCAACCGGAATAGCGCAGCCTTGGTTGGCGGGACCATCGTGGCGACGGTGGTCCCGCCGTCTCCGTGGTGACACCGTCTCGAAGGACGTTGGCAACCATCCTTCACCGTAAAGGACACAACATGATTACCCTCAAAGCCCTACAAGCCGTCACCAACGCTCCCGAGTACTACGACTACGGCTGGATGAAAACGGTCGTGGCAAACATCGCCGTGGATGAGAAGGGACGGCCCTGCCGCTTGGTCCAGAACGACGACGAATGGCACTTCCAGCAACAGCTTCTCCGTTATGGCTCTGGCCTGCACCTCGCCATCGCCGACCAGAAACGTCTGGACGAGTTCCTTCAGCACGGCTGGCTCAAGCTCTTGGACACGCCGGTACGGATTCACCGCATCAAGGTCGATCTTCATCAGGCCCTCGACTGGCAAGACGGCCGCCGGGAAGCCCTGCTGGAATGCCTCGACGCTTGGCGGGACGGGCCGGAAGTGAAGTACAGCACCGGCCACCGAATGGATTACTACATCGAATGCCGGGGAGACGAAGCGGCGGACAAAGTGCGAGCGAGGCTGCAAGAGTTCGGTCTGGCGTTCGAGCCTTGGGGACCGCAACCGGGATAGCGGGCAGCGTGGGGGCTCCTGCGGCCGGGGGCCCCTGCCTTCGTGACACCGACCTCATCCCCGATTCGCTATCACGAACCGATAGCTGGAAGCGTTCGCCTTCCCGTCGTCGTCAATGGGATAGATGAGTCCCAGCCGACGCATGAAATCCGTAACCTGCCAGCAGTCATTGTAGGGAAACTCGTCGTCGGCGTAGGCGTTGTCCGAATCTTCCACGTCCAAGTCCCACTCGTGGAGGTATCCACGAATGGATTCGGGCTCCAGATCAGGCCAATGTTGAGCGACAACGGCAGCATTCCCAGCCCAAATCTGCTTGTCGCTCTTCGGCATTTTCCTCTTCCAGTAGTCGGGGATCGGATTGAACTGATCGACCTGTTCACCGTTGGAGAACAGAAGGTACATCCAGAGATCCTCGTCATGGATGTGGAGGGAGAATACGGAGGTGCTGAGCATTCTGGAGAGGAACTGGGATGCCTCGTCCCCTGGGACGAATTCGCCAGGATACATCACCGTGACGTGGTTTCCGAACTCGGCGATCAGCAGAGCGTCGGACGGATCGGCGGATGGGCCGACCGCTTCCAGAGTCCCACCTCTTTCGGTAGCGTATGCCCGCAGCGCCTCTTCGACCGCTGCCCGGCTTGAATTCGCCACTCCCGACATCGCCAGATACAGACCCATTCGCTTTTCCTCCGCAGCTATTGTACCCGCTCTTGCTGTTTCGTGACACCGACAACCAAAGCAGAAAGGAAAACCTATGCCTACCTACGAGATCGAACAATTCGAGCTACACGCTATGAAGTACCGGGTCGAGGCTGCCAGCCAGGCCGAGGCCATCGCCATGCTTTTCGCTGGTGAGGCCGAACCCGTCGAGCAAAGCCAGGACATGATCGAGGTGGCCAACGACTACGGCCTTCCGGCCGACGAGCACCGGGAGCTTGCGGAGGCCCTACGTAACCTCGGCGTCTCTGTCGATGCCGTGATCCCGTCGATCCGCCACATCGAAGAAGTCTGACACCGGCCGATAACCTGAAAGGAGCCCAACATGACACTCTGCAACGCAAGAGCCGAGGCCGACTTCCTCGTGGCCGATTACGGCAGCATGGTTGCCCTCACCCCCATATCGGCAGACGCCAACAAAGCCTGCGATGTTGGTGTGATTGCCTACGAACCGTGGCAACTGATGGGCGGTTCCATCATGGTCGATCACCGCATGGCCGACGACCTGATTCAACACCTGCGGGATGACGGTTTCACCATCGCCGAGGAGTGACACCGACACCTTGACCGACGAACGGTCATTCATCCTCATTCCGAAAACGTGAGAAAGGAAACCGACATGGCGAAGAAACTCTACACGCACACCGTCCAACTCAAGGTCCACGCCCCGAAGCGGTTTTCCGCCTCGAAGGTGGCTGGGCTGGTGGACACGATCATCGCTGCCGGTCTGAGCGATGCCGAGGCCAGCGTCGATCTTTCTGAAGAGGATCAGATCATCGACCCCACCGATGCCCTCGCCTTGCATATTGACACCGCCGTGACCGTCAGTACCCAGAAGCGGGACAACGGTCCGCAATTGTCGGACGATGGCATCGAATTGAGCGATGGCGGCGTGATCGAGTGGCCGGATGGTGGCACGATCCGGCGCAGGGACAAGGACGGCAACACCGAAGAAGTCCGCAACCCCAGCGATCCCGGCTACGCCGAGTGGAAGCGCCTTTTCGATTGACACCGAGTTGATTGGCAGGTCAAGGACAACGGACCATGCCCAAACCGAGCCGTGTGGCTCGGAGGTGGACCGTGCGAAACTTCTATGACTTGCGACATGGGGGCAAGCTCGTCCTTCGTAGCGACAGATTATCCCTTCTGTTGGTCCGCTTGTGCGAAGAGGTTTGCCCATCGACGCTACGGCCGATCAATCCCACGATGCTGACGAAAGCCTACGAGGCTTTACGGAGCGGGGAGTGGACCGTGAGAAACACCGTTAGCGGGCATCCCCTGCGACTTCCTGGCGACCAGGGCTGAGGCATCGTTCCGGCTGACACCGACCGGATCGGTGCGACGAGAGTGAGACACCCCATTTCGCATAAGCGGTAGTTCCCGAAATACAACAGGCATTTTGACAGGTTCAGACCCATGATACCGAGCAGAAACACGTCCAATTTCGGATCGCAAAATGGAAAAGCGAAATCCAAAGTGGTTGCCCAGGTCGTCCGCATCGTGCGGAAGGCCGGGCTCGACTACGACGGCTGGCGCTACGTCGCCAAGAAGGTGCGGCAGGCTTGCGATTTACGGCCCGCCAAGAAGGGACGGCGGCTGCCGAAGGTGCTCAACGCCGATGAGTTCAGGCGTTTCTACGCCATCGTGGATCGGGCCGAGGACGTGCAGCACTCCCTCATGCTGCGCCTGATTTTCTTCACGGCGGTGAGGGTGAGCGAGTTATGCCGGATCGAAGTGGCCGACGTGGATCTGGAGAACTGCAAGATTTTCGTGAACCAGGGCAAGGGCAGCAGGGACCGCTACGTGCTCTTCGGCAAAACCTTCGCCACAGCCCTGCGGACGCACATTGCGGCGCATCCGCACAACCGTTATCTGTTCCAGACCAAGCGGGCCACGAAGTTCTCCACTCGTCGTGTTGAACAGATCGTGAAGAAATACGCCGAGGAGGCTGGGGTGCGGGCCACGCCGCACACGTTCCGGCATCAAGCCATTACGTGGCTGACAAGGCACAGCGGCATGGCTGACGCCGAATTGCAGTTGATCACGGGCCATGCCCGCCGAGAAACGCTGGCAATTTACCAGCACGTCGCCCTCGATGGCGAGCTTGAACGGAAGTATCAGGGAGCGATGAAGGAGGTCGAGTTGTAGGGCAGGCTGACACCGTGTTGGGGGTTGTTCCGATCATCACCCCCAACCCAGGAGAGCTTACATGCTCCACCTCAGCACGGTTCAGGCTGTGTTCGTTCGGCGGATTCCGGTGTTGCGCAAGATGGCGAGGATCAGCTTCCGCCACTTGCCGCCGGAAGCGAAGGAGGAGTCGATCACCAACGCCATTGGCTTGACGTGGAAGGCGTTCTACCGTCTGTTTCACCTGGGCCGTGCCGAGGAGCCGGGCATCCTCGACTCCTGTATGCGGTTCGCAATCCGGCAGACAAGGGCCGGAAGGACTCCGCAGGGCTGCCCCAGGGCGAAGGACGTTCTTTCTCGCCGGTGGGTCGGGCCGATACGCTCGCCTGATTTCGACCTGGAGCAATTCGTCGGCCGTTTCACGCCCGTCTTCGATCAGGTCAGCTTCAGGGTGGACGTGCCGCAGTTCATGGGCACGTTGAACGACCGCCAGCGCCGGATGGCCGTCGATCTCGCAGGGGGAATGTCCACCAGCGAGGCCGCCGCCAAGTACAGCCTGAGCGCCGGTCGTATCTCGCAATTCCGCAAGGAATTCAAGGGCCTGTTCGACGTGTACTTCGCCGACTGACGGTGACACCGAGGAAATGACTGTCAGGGGACGAGTGAGCCCCTGACAGTCATTTTGGAGGATACCCATGCTCCGCAAGTCGCCCACCAAAGTCCTACGCCGTCAGGCACGGATCGAGATTCTCGAACAACTGAACCAGAGCGGCCCGGTGGTGACTCAGGCGGAAGAGATCGAAGAGGCCCGGCAGATTGTCGATGAAGCCATGATGGTGTGGCGTGAATCCTTGCGTCAGGCCACCGTGACGTTGCACAACACGATTGCCGCCATGGACCCCGCATTGAAGCGGCACGTCCAGACTGACCACTACGACGAGCGGCTCTTTACGACGTACTGGGTTGACTGACACCGGCTTGGTGAGTGTTGAGAACATCCTATTGGAGACCTGCTGGTTGCCGACGCCGATGCCGACGACTGCGATGCCGCCTTCCGCTTTGGCCAGTGCCATTGCGGTTGTGCTCTGGAAGAGAACGGGGAGTGCCCCGACTGCATCCAGCGGGAGATCGACGAGAGGCATCCTTGAAGCACCAACCCTCGTGTAATCGGGCACGAGGGTCGGGGCTGTCTCGACAAATGGTTCTGTGTTGCAAAAGTTGCAATCGAAAAACTCCTCCTCGTTTCTTAGGGGCTGTGACACCCGGACGGCCTTCCAGAGTGGCATGCCGCCCACCTTTTTGTTATCTTTCTTCTTCGAGAATCCTGCCCCAGGGCTGAAAGCGCAGGCAAGGTCGAAGATCGCAGAATACGCCGCCGCCGAAAACTCACCGGCCGGTAGGGGCGGTTATTAGGGAAGTGCGCAACATCATGATCTGCTCCTTCGCCGAGGGGCTGTCGATGACCGCTCACGAATGGTACAATATCGCCATTCCACGGCGATGCGAGGATGGGAACGATGGCTCGGTACGAATGCTCGGCACACGCATCTCCGCCAGTTTAACCTCAACGACATCACGACCTGGAAGCGGGAAATGGCCGACCTGACTGGCATCACGTATGCCGGGGTCGGCTGGCCGTAAACCATGCCCCAACCCCAACAAGAGGAGAAGAATCGCATGTCAACTTCGGACAACCTTCAAGCCGCCTTCGCCGGTGAGAGCCAAGCCAACCGCAAGTATCTCGCTTTCGCCGCCAAGGCTGTGGCCGAGGGCCACCCGCAGATCGCCAAACTCTTCCGTGCGGCTGCGGCGGCAGAGACAGTCCATGCCCATGCCCACTTGCGTGTTATGGGTGGTGTGAAGGACACGAAGCAGAACCTCCAGGCCGCCATCGAGGGCGAGGGGTACGAGTTCAAGAAGATGTACCCTGCATTCATCAAAGAGGCCCAAGCGGAAGGAAACGCCGAGGCGGTATCCTCATTCCGCAATGCGAACAGCGTCGAAAGGGAGCACTACGAGCTTTACAGCAAGGCACTGGAAGCCTTGGAAGCTGGGAAAGACTTGGTGGCTGGCCCCATGTACGTCTGCAACGAGTGCGGCCACACGGTCCTGGGCAATGCCCCTGACGAGTGTCCCGTGTGCGGGGCACCAAAGTCGAAGTTCAAGGAAGTGGTGTGATCGGCATCCATGCACTTGGGGCAGTTGTTTCGACATCTCCAGCACGTACTTGCGACATCATCACGGTCCAGCAGAGGCAAAGGAGGAGTGATCGAAATGTCAGACGATTCCGTTGATTACGAACCCGGCGTGCTGCGGGTCTTGCAAGGCAAGGCCGAGACCAAGGCGTTCTACAACAAGATCGCCAAGGTGTACGATCTCTTGTCGGAGCAATCGGAAAGAGCGATGCGGGAGGAAGGGATCAAGATGCTGGCCCCCTCGCTTGGCGAACGCCTGCTGGAGATCGGCTTTGGTACTGGTCATGTTCTCGTCGAGCTTGCCAAGGCGGTGGGGCCGACAGGAAAGGTTTTTGGCATTGACCTCTCCGAAAACATGCTCGCCCACGCACAAGGACTGCTGGAACAAGAAAACCTGACCGGCCGAGTGGATCTGACATGCGGAGACGCCGAGAAACTGCCCTACGAGGCAGAGTCCGTGGACGGGATCTTCATGTGCTTCACCCTGGAACTGTTCGACACACCGGAACTGCCTCGGGTGCTGGCGGAGTGCAGCAGGGTCTTGCGGTCGGGTGGGCGGATCGTGGTCGTTGCCGTGTCGAAGGAAGGCAAGCAGGGTGTGGTGGTTCAGGTCTTCGAGTGGACCCACCGGCATTTTCCCAATCTCATGGACTGCCGTCCGATCTATGCCCGCCGTGCCCTGGAAGCCGCTGGGTTTGTCACGGCCCAGGGCATGATCGAGTCGATGTGGGTTCCCGTAGAGATCGTGCGGGCGGCAAAGCCGAAGTCATCATAGCTTTCAGGCCGGACTCAAGAAGACGGCGGCGGTTCGATGCCCTTCCGTAGCCGGACAACGCTCAACAGGAGAGAGCCGATGATTAAGGCACTGGTGTTCGACGCTTACGGCACGCTCTTCGACGTGCATTCCGTCCTGGAACGGTGCGAAGAGGTCTTTCCCGGCCACAGTTCTGACCTGACCGGCCTTTGGCGGACGAAGCAACTGGAATACACCTGGCTGCGGAGCTTGATGGGCCGATACGAGGACTTCTGGCAGGTTACCCAGGACGGGCTGGTGTTCGCCTGCCGATCTCTCGGTCTCGCCCCTTCACAGGATCAGATCGATCACCTGATGCAGGCGTACCTGACCTTGAATCCCTTTCCCGAGATTCCCGCCGCCTTGGAGGCCCTCGGCGAGGTTCCCTGCTCGATCCTCTCCAACGGCACGCCGACCATGCTCGACAGCGTGGTCCGAAACGCCGGGCTTGAGGGCCGGTTCCAACACATCCTCAGCGTTGACGAGATCCGCACCTACAAACCAAACCCTTCCGTTTACCAGTTGGCAGAGACCCACCTCGGCATCCAGCGTGAGGAGATCGGGTTTGTCTCCTCAAACGCTTGGGACGTGGCCGGTGGAAAGGCATTCGGGTTCCAGGCATATTGGCTCAACCGTCAGAATGCACCGGCCGACGTGCTGGGCGTTGAGCCGGATCGGATCATCCACTCGGCGGTGGAACTCACGTCGGTCGTAGCGTGAGTGGCGTTCGCTGCTTAGAGACGAGGATCAAGCAGACGGCGTTGGTTCGATGTCCTCCCGCAGCCATGCCCTTGCCGTAAATCACTTGGAAGTCCTGCCCGCCGAACTGAAGTGTCTTCGTCTTGGCCTCGATCTCCTTGGGCGGCTTCGCTTCCTTTTCGGGTTTCTCCTTCTTCGCCTGGGCCTTGGCCTTGTAGATGGCGTATAGCAAGGCCGTCGAGTAGCCAAGCAATCGTGCATCCTGCTCGGGGTAGCCCATCTTCTTAGCAGCACGAAAAGCGAAGAGGCCGAAGAGCGGGAAACGATTCAGTGTCAGCTTCTTCTCGGGCATGGCGGTTTCCTCCTAACTCCTGCTACAATTGTACACATACCAAGAAGGAGGAGGTATGGCCAGTCACGTCTGCCCTTGGTGGGGCGGCTATTTCCTCGACAACTCGCTGCGCCGCCTGATCCACGATCCCAAGACGATCCTCGGCCCCTACGTCAAACCGGGCATGACCGTCATGGACGTGGGGTGCGGGATGGGGTTGTTCTCGATTGCAGCGGCGAAGATGGTCGGTGACCAGGGCCGGGTGATCGCCGTCGATCTCCAGGAAAAAATGCTCGGTGTGCTGCGGCGGCGGGCTGAGCGGGCGGGAGTGGCCGACCGCATCGAAACCCATAAGTGTGAGCAAAACCGCCTGGGGGTCGATGCTCAGGCAGATTTCGCCCTGGGCTTCATGATGGTCCATGAAGTGCCGGATCAAGGGCGACTGCTGGGTGAGATCCACACTTGCCTCAAGCCAGGCGGGCGGTTGCTGGTGGCCGAGCCCAAGATCCATGTCCCCGGCCGGGCGTTTCAGCAGACGGTTGCCACGGCCGGGGAGTTGGGGTTCCGAGTGGTCGAAGAACCACGGGTCCACGGGTGCCGGGCGGTGGTGCTGGAAAGAGCGGCTTAGGGTGACACCAGGTGCGCCCCGCAGAACGGACAGATGACACCGGGAATAGGGGACAGCCCCACCTCTTTGTTTGTTACATTGTTTGAAACTTCTTGTCCCAGGTCGAAAGCCTCATAGAATCGGCGGCCTCACAAAACGGCCCCGGCCCCAAAATCGCCGGGGGTAGAGTTTGACCAGGGGAAGGAACGATGGGCGGCCAGGATGTGGTCGATGTGTTTCCAAAGCTCGTCTGCGATGGCGTCCAACATCCATTCATTCGTTCCTCGTGTCACTCAACATCCAACCTCGTGTTCATTTCGGAACCTTCGTCTTCGTCAATACACGCCCATCTACAAAGCCAATGGCGATGTCGCAATTCTCAATCTCATACTCCCAGCCCGTGATGGATTGATCCGCAACCTCAGAGGTCATGGATTCGTGACCCTAGCCCAATATGGATCGCACTTGGGCCTGCGTCATTCCAACCCGCACCCGTTCATAATCTGCAAGAGTCGCTGACGGGTGGCTAGGTGGTGAATCCGATGCTTGGGACACGCCAGGAGCGTTACCGGGACTCAATACCTGTACTGTTCCAGTCGCAATCGTGTTACCTTTCCCATTTATGACTTTGATGTCGTAGGTGCCCACTGCATCCAACAGGATCGGCTTTGCAAACACATCCCACATGGGATCAACCGTCCATTCGTCTACTGTATGCCATGCCTCTGTTCCGTGAATACGAACATACGCAATGAGTTTCGTGTCACCGAATGCTTCTTTCGCTCTCACTAAGAAGTGGACCCATCCCGCTGAGAAGCAAGTGCCTTCGTTGGCCGTCTTCAACGTGCCTGGATCTACGTGTTCTGCGAAAGTGATGGTTCCTCCCCCCGACACGCTGGGCACCGAGGGTGTTCGACTATCATCCGATACCGCCTTGGCGATTACCAACAGAACCAACACACTGATGCAACCGACCGACACCCCCACTGGTTTCCCCCATGTCTTGTGTGGATATTGGTTATTGAACCGCTCCTTCACGAGCTTGCTTTGAGGAACGACTTCCAGCCAATAGAATGCGAGGGCAATCGCAAACCAACCTACCTGGAAGCCTTGTGCAATAACCGCCGTATTGGGCGTTATGACGGCCAGGAGTATCCAAGCGAAAACTGAGTAGAACCAAATCATACATCGAGTTGCCCTCGCCGGGTTGCCGAGCGACTTCCAATTGCGTGCCAAGAGAAAGGCACCGAAGGCCCAATTGAGCACAAAGCTCCACCGCCCTGCGGCCGTAGGATTCCACAGAGGAGGTGCGCCTGTATTTGCCTCAACAGTCTCAATTGTGAGCGGGATGGCCGGTGTAGCGGGGACGGTGGCAGGTAACTAGTGGGCGTTTGAGATCATCCCAATCACGAAACCGATGAGGGCTCCACCGAGGATTGGCAGGCCATAGACCAAACCTGCTGCGAGTGCCAATGGGGCCAGCCACCGTTTGCGAGTATATTGACCCCCGAAATGGTCTTTGACGAACTTTACCTGCGGATTGACCGCCATGAGTGCCCAAACGAAATAGGGAACCAGCACTGCTGCGAGACGGGCCAAACCCAGTATCAATGTTCGGGACGGGGAGTCCTTGTCCAAATCGAGAGTCGTCAGGTGATATACGAGGGCGAAAACTGGTATCCAGGGGAAAACGGCATAGAACCAGAACATGCAACGCTTGGCCCTGGCTTGGTCGCCAAGTGCTTTCCAGTTCCGAGCAAGCAGGAAAGAACCAAAAGCCCAGCCAAACAAAAGGCTCCAGAACCCCGCTGCATGAGGATTCCACAAAGCAGGCGTGGCTACGGCGCTACCTAGCGACGAAGAACCGGAGGTCGTCGCCCCTGTGGCTGGAATGGGAGGAATGTTTGGAGCCGAGGGAAGAGGCGGCGGCGGCTGAGTGCTCGCCGGGGCCGAAAAGAGCCCCTTGAGGCTCCGTGCCTCCGCCCACTGGCTCATGCCTTCCTTCCACACAAGGTCGGTTGGAGCAAGCTGACCACGAGCCGCCAGTTCCTTCATGTTCACATCCGTGACAGGGCCATGCCGAACTCCGTCTTTGGCGTAGAACCAAGCGGTGCCGGTTGAAGACGGCGGCACCACCGGAAGTTCTGGCGGTTCTCCCTGCCGTTGCTGGGCGATGTGTGGAGGCGACGGCGGCTCTTCTGGCTCGGGAAGCGATGGAGATGGCTCATCGAAACTTGACCGAGGCGGCGGGGATTTCTGTTGGATGGCAGCACTGGGACGCAGGCCACTTGTTTCTCGAAGACGCTGGTTCCAGTCCCGAAGCATATCCACGGTCATGCCCGACGCCCGTTCGATTTCAGTTGCGGCCTCTTTGTTCAGGCCGGGAAGCCGGGCTTTGACCATCAATCTGCCATTTTGTCCATACTGGAAGGTGACTTCCACGGGTGTTCCAGCCGGAAGGCCGGGTGGCAGGTCTCGTACAACGCACTTCCCAATGGCGGTAGCATCGTTGCCGCTGGCGTCACCGCCTTCGACCACATTGACAGCCACGCTGGTCTGGTTCAGCCGATACGTAACAAAGCGGGATGTCCGAGTGGCAGGCAGGCTGGTGTTCCGAGGGATCATCACTTGATTGCGGGGACGGTTCGTGGCCTTCTCGATCCCCAGTACGCCAAGGTTATGCGAATTCACGTTCCGCACTCGAAACTCCGGTCGAGAACCGGCTTCCGAAGCGAGGATCAGACCGGCATAGATCGCTGCGCCGTGGGCGACGGACTCATCCGCAGAGAGGGACCGATCCGGCTTCTTGCCTGACACCTGCTCCACCATCCGCTGTACCATGGGCATCCTCGTGGAGCCGCCAACCAGGAGAAGCCGAGTGATGTCGTCCCACTTCAACTTTGCTTCTTGGAGGAGATTCGTCAGCGTAAACCGAGTTCGATCAAGCAGATCAGCCGTCATCTCCTCGAATTGCTGGCGACTAAGCGGCACTCGGACGGCATCACCGGCATGCTCAAAGGTGATCGTGGTCTGATCTCTCGCCGAAAGAGTGCGTTTGGCATCTTCGGCCTCACGCAAGAGTCGCTGCATTCCAGCGGGATTCTGGCGTGGATCGCAGCCCCGGTTCTTCTTGGAGAATTGCTCAGCCACATAATCGGCGATCCGCCGATCCCAGTCAATTCCACCCAAGTACACGTCACCGGCCGTGGCGATGGCGTTGTAATGCCTGCCGTCGATTTCCATCAGAGTCACGTCGAACGTGCCGCCCCCGAGATCGTAAATGACTATTTTCTCGGTCTGTTTCGACTTCTCCCTTGGCCGTCAGGAACCCCTGCTGCACCCCGAAGGCGATGGCAGCGGCGGTGGGCTCGTTGATGATGTCGATCACTTCCAAGCCCGCCAACGAACCGGCGTCCTGGGTCGCCTTCCGGCGTGGCTCGTTGAAGAATGCCGGAACCGTGATGACGACCTTGCGGAATTCGCCGAGTTTGAGGGTCGCATCCCGCCGCAGCTTGTCGAGGATGAAGGATTGGATGACCTCGGGCGGCAGGTGTTCCCCGTGAATCGGCTTTCCGAAAACGGCGCAACCCATGTCTCGTTTCATAAACTGGGCCACGTCCTCGGGGGCGATGACGGCCGCCTTGATGGCCTCCTTGCCGACAATCGCATTGGCACCATCGAAAAAAACGGCACTTGGGGTAATCAGATCGCCTTCGGAGTTGGGGATTGTGCATGGCCTTCCGGTCGAGTCGAGGTGGGCGATCACCGAGAAGGTCGTGCCGAGATCAATCCCCACTGCCGCTTCTTGAGGTGGCATGTTTCTTTCCCTGCTAATGGAATATCAAGATGTCCTCTGCTTGCTGCCCTGCCATCACTCGGGTACCGTTGCAACTGCTTCAGGTGGTGTCTGCGTCGAAACTGCACGACCGTGCCCGGTCCCCCATAGGAATGCCCCGGCCAGAACCAGAACGACAGTTATCCCCGAAGCAACCAAGCCTATCCATTGCCAAGATTTGCCGAGAAGAGAGCGATGGTGCGGCTTGGATGGACTACTCGATGTCGGCTTTGTTCGGGAAATCGGCAAACTTGCGGGCTTGTCGAGCTTCGGCGCTGGAACTGGGTCGTGCGGTGCAACCGACGCTGGGCTCGGATCATTGCTGCTAGTGCCAACCGCCACATTGCCAGACTTGGCTTTCAACTCGCCGTCGTAGGCGTGCTTCTTCTGCGGATTCAACAAGCAGAGGCGAGCGGCAGCGATCTCATTCAGGAGCCGTTGTGACAGAGCGGCATGTTCACCGATGGCCCTTTGCTGAAGATAGGCCATCTGGCGGTTGGCAGCGGCATCGATTACCTCGGCATCGGATTCAAACAGATCAATAGCCAGCAGCCGGTAGTGGTTTGGTGGTGGTCTTTGGGAGAAATGCCAAGCCATTTATGGTAAGGGTCGAACATGGACTTGCTCCCTGCGACCGTGCTGCCGGTTTCCGATTGCTGCGTAGCCTCGCCCATGTCGGCCCAGCACCTCCATTCGAATAAGCGAAAGCCGAGGTCAAACCGGCTCACGAGAACCTCCAGTCGGTGTCCGCAACCGTGGTGAGCGCAAAAGAGGGCGGCAAGCCAAGGCCACCCATCGAACCCCCGCCAAGGGGTAGATCCGAGCAGCGCATGGTTGCCGCCCCTTGCGGGGCGACACCAGCACTGCTTCGGATCTTCAAGAACCTAGCGGTTCAAGTTGGCGGTTTTCGATGGAGCAGAACTGAACATCGTGAGTCGTCGAATTGTCGGTGTGGCCGTCATCGGCCACGTTTTTTCTTCGTTTCCTCCTGAACTCGGTTCTCTGGCTTTGGCCAGACCCCCTCATCCTAGCCAAGCGGCAAGGTGGAAACAAGATGCGGCCAAGCGGCCCGCTCTTGTTGCCCCCTCTACAGTCTGCATACGACGAGCAGCCATGTCGATTCCGGGGACTTTGAGCCGGTTTTCCTCTGGCTCTCGCTCTTGCTCCGGGAGGGAGAAGTGGCAATCCCCCACCCGCTCGGTGGCCACCGAGATCAAGCAGGCTTATGTCGGCGGCGAGCTTGGCACGTTGTTCGTGTTGCAGTACGGGCAGATCACGCCGCCCCTATCAAGGTCGCCGTAGTTCATCTCCACAACATCCCGTTGACAACTGCCGCAAGTGAAGTGACGGCCGGTGGCAACTGGTTCGTAAGAGTGCGGATTGATTCCACAGTTCCAGCAAGGTTCATCCAGGGTTAGAATCTCTGCGCCACAGGTGGGGCATTCCCAATTATGATAGAACGGTCGGCCGGTGTTGAAACCTGAAGGCGCATTGTCAAAATACGGGTCGCCCCCGTTCCGAATGTACTTCCGATACTCGGGCTCGTGCCAGTGGAAGAGCCTCCCGTAGATTCGCATGATGAGAGAGAATGAGAAGAGCATGGCAGCGATTGACAACGGGATCACGCAGAAGATCTCCAGCCTCCACCACCAGTCCACCTCCCGATTCGAGCAGCACTCGAAAAACAACCACGGCAGGTAGATCACAATCCACGGGATGATGGACAACTTCAGAATGATGGTGAGTCTACTGCGGTACATCGTCGTTCTCCTTCTTGTCCAGTTGTTCCCAGTCAATCTGCATCATCACCATGCTCTGGCCTGGACCCACGCCATGCTTGGCATTGATAAAAACCTCGATGGCCCTATCCAGCCATTCTTGCAACTCGGCAATATCCACCGGCTCAGTGGACTTAACCTCCACGAGGATCGGAGCCACGAACCGCAGCAGTTGGCCCGGCAGGGCCATCATCAGGTCGTGCATCTTGCGACCAACCTCATCGCCGTCAGACCACAGCCCTGCCTCCTTGAAGTCCTTGGTCCAGCACTGACCTTTCTCGTTCCAAAAGTTGTTCGCACCGTCCGTAAGGAAATAGCGGCGAGCGAACTCTGGCCCGCAGGCATCGATCATCAGTTTCATGCGAACCTCAATTCTTTCTGCCTTGCCTTGGGCAGGTACAGCCAGGAATCCCGGTCGTTCTGGCTTTCCGATCCGGTGTCAAATCAAGAAACGAGGCCCAGTTCGTTCTCGTGGAACGAAGCTGGGCCTGAAGTCGGTGTCAGATAATATGCCTAGCGGGCGGGAATACTTTACCAACACCAATGGAGAGAAAGGTACGAGGGTTGGTCACATCTCTCAGCGCCCGGTACAATATCTTCAGCGACCCACAACAAGGAGGGGGAAATGACCTTGAGCGGAAAGATCGCCGTCGTCACCGGAGCCAGCCGGGGGATCGGCCGGGCCATCGCCCTGCGCCTGGCAAGAGACGGGGCGCTGGTGGCCGTCAACTACAAGAAGAACGCCGAGGCCGCAGCCGCCGTGGTCAAGGAAATCGGTGAAGCCTTTCCCCTCCAGGGCGATGTCGGCACCGTGGCCGGAATCACCCAGTTCTTCCAGGCCCTCGACGCCGAACTGACCAAACGGCATGGAAGCAACCAGTTCGACATCCTCGTAAACAACGCAGGGATCGGCAGGCAGGGAACCGTCGAAACCACGTCCGAGGAGGTCTTCGACGAGCTTATGGCGGTGAATGTCAAGGGCTCGTTCTTCGTGACCCAGGAAGCGATCCCTCGCCTGCGGGACGGCGGCCGGATCATCAACCTGTCCTCGGCCCTCTCCCGGCATCCGATCCCCGACATGGCGGCCTACTCGATGGGCAAGGCCGCCATCAACCTCTTCACGATGATCCTTGCGGCCGACTTGGGCAAGCGTGGGATCACAGCGAACGCCATCGGCCCTGGCCTGACCGTCACCGATTTCACCGCTCATGCCCGGCAAAATCCGCAGGTGGTGCAGGCGGTTTCGGCACACACGGCCCTCGGGCGGCTTGGTGAGGTCGAGGACATTGCCGGGGTGGCGGCGTGGCTGGCGTCCGATGATGCCGGATGGGTGACGGGGCAGTATATTGAAGCCAGCGGCGGGATTGGGATGACATGATCGGCAAGTGGATTTTGATCTTCGGCGTCGTGGTGATCCTGGTGGGGGTCGTGGTCTGGCTGATCGAAAGCCTCGGCCTGCCGCTCGGCCGTCTGCCCGGCGATATTCGGATGCGAGGCGAAGGCTGGTCGTTCTCGTTCCCCGTCGTGACCTGCATTCTTGTGAGCGTCCTGCTGACCCTGCTGCTGAACCTTTTCTTCTGGTTCTTTCGGCGATAAGGATAGCCAGGTGAACGAAATTGGGAAAGGAGATTGCCATGAATGACGCATTCGAGAAGAGGGTCCGGGCCGCAGCCGTGGCCGGATGGTGGACGGTGCTGATCACCGTAGCGTTCATCACGCTGCAATGGATCATTTACCTCATTGTCATGTCGGCTCGGCCTGCGTGGTTACTGGCCATGTGGGGGCCGGATGTTGATTCGGCCTTCGTCCAGAGGGTCTGGTTCTGGGCCATAGCGATCCTCAAGTTCATCCTGTGGCTGATGGTGTTGGCGGTGATCTGGCTGACGCTGTGGGCAAGGCAGTTGCGGAAAGCAGATGGACGTTAGCCAAATCCTTCCCAAGCTACTCGTTGGCTCGTGCCCCACGAGCACCGAGGACATCGACTGGCTACACCGAGAAGGCATCACGGCGGTGCTGAACGTCCAGACCGACGACGACATGGCTTACTGGGGCATCAATTGGGATCGCCTGGAACCGTATTACCGTTCGATAGCCATCGACGTTCGGCGGGTGCCGGTGCGAGATTTCGATCCTGATGATCTACACCGAAATCTTCCCCATTGTGTCCAAGTTCTGGGTGAATTGTTGCACCAGGGCCACACCGTCTACGTCCACTGCAACATGGGCATCAACCGTTCTCCCAGCGTTGCCATTGCCTACCTCCACTGGGCTCAAGGATGGGACTTGGAGAAGGCGACCGATCATGTCTTGGAATGCCGCTCTTGCGATCCGTATGTGGATGTGATCCGGTTGGCAGGGGAGGATCGAGCATAGTATGCTGAGCCAAGGGGATTCATTCCACACGTTAGGTCCGAAACGCAGGGGAGACGAAATGAGCAGACTGTCGATTGCGCTGAGTCTGATGCTGACGGCGATTGCCAGCGAGGCATGGGCAAAACGAGCGGCTCCAAAGCCCGTGACCCCCGTGGTCCAGAATGGCGTGAAGTACGTCGCCCCCAACGAGAGCGGGCGTCAAGGAAAGGTTGAAGCCCGAAACGAAAAGACCGGCGAGAAACTCTGGGATGTGGTCGTCTACACCGTCAAGATCGACCCGAACCTCGAAGAGGACGTTCAATGGGTGTTCATCACGGGACTGGCAGTTCGTGGCAACGCCCTCCTGGTGACCAACGAGAAGAACGAGCACTTCACGGTCGATCTCAAGACCAAGAAGGTTGAGAAAGTGAAGAAGAAGGGGTGAAGGCCACCCCGAGGACGACAGCGATATTTTCGGGCCAAGGAAAAGTCATGGCGACGACGAACGCACCATCTCCCGCAATCGTGAAGAAGATCCAATCGTTGGCCCAGATCGCCGCCGATCTTCGCCAAGGTAAAGACTTCAACATCACCCGCCTCACCCTCATCAAGAGCTTTTGCTCCGACCCCGATGCCGCTGCCAAGTTCGTTGTCTACATTGCCAAGTTGGCCCAGCGGCAATTCAAGGCCCAACGCTCGAAGGCGACAACACGGCAGCAGTATGGGCGGTTGATTGCCACTGCCATCCCGGCAATGACCCGCTACCTGAAATCTCCCAACGAAAGAACGAAATCGAAGCTCTGGGAAATGCACCAGAGGGCACGGGACGCCCAAGATCGGGTCGAGCATCAGCAATGGGGCGATGTTCGGATCATCGAATGCTGGGAACTGCTAATTGTGGAAACGGCGATGGAATGCTTGCTGAATCCCTGGCACGCCTCGCTCATCGGATACCAAGTGGCAAGGAAGTATGCGCAGCGATACGACTCGCATTACGGATCTGGGCTGATCCCCAAGTCGGCTTCGATGGTCGAGGAGATCGCCGAGTTCTGGGGACGCCATTATCTGGGCCGAGGATGGAGGAAGAAGGTGGAAAGATGATCCGCCCCTGCACCGACGCTGACTTCGACACCATCTTCTCCATCATCAATGAAGCCGCTGAAGCCTACCGAGGCGTAATCCCCGCTGACCGCTGGCAAGAGCCCTACATGCCCGAGGAGGAGCTTCGCCACGAGATCGAAAGCGGCGTGCGGTTCTGGGGTTGGGAGGAAGACGGCCAACTGGTCGGCGTGATGGGCATCCAGGATGTGCAGGATGTGACCTTGATCCGACATGCCTACGTGCGGACAGCCCAACGGAACCAGGGGATTGGCGGGAAGCTGCTCTGCGAGCTTCGCAGGCTGACCAGTCGCCCTGTCCTGATGGGCACCTGGGCCGCTGCCACCTGGGCGATCCGATTCTACGAGAAGCATGGCTTCCGGCTCGTCACGCCCGAGGAGAAGAACCGGCTGCTGAAGAAATACTGGTCGATCCCGGAGCGGCAGGTGGAAACTTCGGTGGTGCTGGGGGACGAACGGTGGTTCAGCTACCAGCCCTCGAATGCCCCTTCGGCCGTGTCCCACGGATCGTGATGGGACGGGAGGGTGACATCGCCAACGTCCAGGCGGAGGATCACAAGGCACGCTGCACCTATCGAATGACGAGGTGTGCTACGTTCTCTGGTGTGGGCGTGGGATCACGCTGGGCCAGCAAACGCATCCCTTACGGCCGGGCAGCGTGCCGGTGATTCCAGCCGGGGTGCTGCACTCGTTGGAAGCCTCGGAGGAAAGGAGTTCGAGTTCGTGATCTTTGGGACGCCGCCAATGGCGATGGGGGATGAAAGGGCGAGGCCGAGGAAGGGGTAGGCTCAAGTGCAGCCGAGATGGTGAGTGGCCTTGGGCCAGGACGCTAGCAAGTCTAACGGGCAGTCTGAATGAAAGGCAAACTTCGGATTCGGTCACAAGCCCCGCTGGTCAAGCCGTGACTAGCTCGGTCTTCAATGCGTATTGCTCGGCCAGATAAGCGATCGCATCGCCTAGAATATCATCGCCCGGCTTGTAGTAGTTGCGTTCCCCTACCGTCTTGGGGCTGTGGCCCAGGAACAGATCTGCAAGCCCCCGAAAATCCTTATGATTGTAGAGCAAGGTGGAGGAAGTCTTGCGAAACAGTTTCGGCTGTCGGTCTGTGATTTTCTGAATCGCCTTGCGTACTGCATCGCCCGATTTAAGGCCCGTACCTTCGTCTTGGAAGGCCATTGTACGCAAAGGCTGTCCCGCTTCATTCAACAGAACTCTATCGCCTGTGCGATTGCCGTAGAACTTCAAAAGGTCGAATGTTTCGGACCATAGCCGATAGCGGACCAACGGAACGGAAGCCTGCTTCCTGGTCTTGGATCGCTTGCGGCTTATGACCCCCGTTTTCCAGTTCACCTCCTCGGGCCGTAGGTCTGCAAGGTCTTTCTGTGTATATCCACAGTTGAGCATCAACAAGATGTACAACTTCGTCTTGCCCTCGGCTTTCTTCAAGAGCGCTCTAACTTCGGCCGTTGGAATGGTCGGGGGTTCCGGGACTTGGGCCTCGATCTTCAACCGTGCGAAGTTGCGGGGCAATCGTTCGATGATCTCCTCTTGATCCAACCATTTCACGAAAGCCTTGAAGTCAGCAAGGATGGTCCGAACATAGAAGGGACTGCGCCCAGCCTCGATCATGCCAAGTAAGTGCTGTTCGTAGGCCGTCAGTGCTTTGGCGTCGAGTCGATCCACAGACAAGGCCCCCGCAAATCGGCGATAGTGGTTCAGGTTATCCTCGCATGTTCGATAGCGCTTATGGGCAATCTTCCCGCTGCGGGCCTGGGCCAGCCGCATTGTCAAGTAGTTGTCAATTTGCTTGCCGATGGCCTTATTTGGTTCTGTGGATCGCTGGAAGGATCGCAGAACGTCAAGCCGATCTTGCCATATAAGTGTGGTGGTCTGGTCGAGGTAGGCTACTGGATCAATAGTGGCCCCTACTACCGAACCATTGTCCCAGGTTATGTAAGAGTCCTTCAGGTTAGGGGGGTTTGGCTTGGCGAAGTTCTGGCGCAGCCATTCCAATTCTTTGACGAGGCGGTCGTGCGTATCCGGTTCGGCTCGATTGGAAATGCACCAATCAATCATGGCTTCCCGCAAAGCGATGGCCTGTTGATACTGGTCTGCATGCGGCTTTGCTGCTCTGGCTTTGGCCTCTTCGTCAAGCCGGATTTCGTCCCACTTGTCCTGGGCCAGTCTATAAGATTCGGCGTCGGTCTTCCCCCGGCCGTAGCCGAGATACTTGTTTCGGCCGTTAAAGTAGACATACCATCGCTTGGTGGCCTTGTCCCATCGGATTTTCGCCTGCCTTGCCATGATTGGCAGCTTCGTGATAGACTTGTGGAACTCTATCAAAACTCTCTCAAGGTGCTCCGATGATCCCTTTTGCTTTCAACCACAACCGGGCGAGCATCGGAAATCTAAGAGAAAGTCTCTCAGAAAGTCTCTCGGGAGTCAAGTCTCTCAGAAAAGATATGTCTAAGTCATTACTATAAAACGACTTCGGAGGGTAAGCGAATGGCTAGCGGCCACACTGGAAATGTGGTGCCGGGAAACCGGTTGCGGGTTCGATTCCCGTGCCCTCCGCTATCAGACAGGCTTGTGAATTGTCGCAAGCCTTTTCTGCTTCTTGAGATACGGCTATTCTAGCGTCAATCTCCACGCCGTCCCTGGCTGCCGAAACCCCGTTTTTTCGGATAATTCGACCCATCTCTTTCTGATAAGCGGTTGCTGATTTTCTGATAAGGGCCTAAAATGGCTGTTATCAGAAACTACCCTCGACCCGCAACAGAAATGCCATGCGTCGAACAGAACTGAAGGCTTCGCTAGACGGCCACTACCGACGCAATCTCGGTTTCAGACAGAATGGAGCGGGGGTCATCTTCCAGCCCAAGTTCTGTCTCGGGAGTGCGAAAAGGAAGGCCCAAGAGCGGCTTGATAAGATCGCGGCCATCTGGCGGCGCGTGGAACTGACGGCATTGGACGACGAGACGCGGCCTCGTTGGGATGATCTGTCGTTGGGCATCGCCAAGGCTATTGCCAACGGCGAGCCCCAGTACGGAATGGAACGAACCTGCGACGATCCTTTTCGCTACGCCGAGCATGTCGATGCCGCAGCAAGGGTATACCCCGAAATCAGGGTCGTACCGGCAGACGAGGAGTTCTATCGGGAAGGGAAGGCCCAAGACCAGGCCAAGCGTGCGGACATCGTGGACAAGGAAAAGGAATGCCTGCGCCGGGCGCAATTCCTCAGAGACCTTGCATTGGAGACCCCCGGTAACGCCGTCAAGCACGTTGATCTCCTCGGTGATTGCACGCTGCACCAAGCCTTCGACGCCTACAGCAAGTGGATCGGCAACGAAAAGTTCGACAAGTCCGAGAACGCGGTCAACGATACCGGCATCACGCGCCAGTGCCTTGTGCGGCATTTGAAAGCCTACTTGGCCGACCGGCCCTTAACCGTCCTGGCGGATTTCGCCTCGGTGGATCAGCCTTTCGGGCTCCTTCGCAACCGTCCGATTACTCGCCACGGCAAATCGATGGCGAGGAAGACGGCGAGCAACCTGATTGGCGAGCTTTCCCGCTTCTTCGACTGGTTGCACAAGTCCCCGGACTGGGACTGGAGGAAGCCGCCAGATTACGACGACATCAGCCATCGCCCCATTGAGCTAGAAAGCGACTTGGAGGTGGAGTCGCGCGAAATCCCGACGTACACCGTGGATCAACTCCAAACCCTCTATCACCACGCAACGCCTCTGGAACGGCTACTCTTGCTCCTCGGGATCAACTGCGCTTTCGGTGCCGACCAAGTTGGACGCTTGAAAGTGGGCGAGATTCAGGAGAAGAACGGCATCCACTACATCAAGCGAATCAGACGGAAACAGAAGGTCCGGGGCATCCACCGGCTGTTCAAAGTGACCCTGGAGGGGTTGCGATGGGCGATCCGTGGCCGCGAGGACCAGCCGCACGCCTACGTTCTGGTGAATCGGAAAGGGCATCCACTTTGGCGAAAAACCAGGAGCGGGCGGCGTTGCCGCGACATAGCGAACGCCTGGTATCGGCTCTTGGATCGAGTCTGCGAAGCGGAGAAGAAGGCGAAACGAGAGTTTCCCCGGTACGGATTCAACACGCTCCGCGACACCTCAGCCGACATGATCCGCAGAATCGGCGGTGGGGAGGTCGCCTCGGCCCGCCTGACCCACAAGCATCAGTCTGGCGACAAGAACCTGCGGCGATACACCAACGTCCCCTGGAAAATGGTGTTCAAAGTGCAGCGGCGGCTGGAGAAGAAGCTGGAATCAGCCTTGGATGGCGTGGCAAACCCTTTCTTCGACGGCAAGGGCAACAAGGGGCGAAAGATCGGAAAAGGGATTCGTGCCCAAGGCGATGCGGCGGCGGACAAGGCTTCCCCGAACTGATCGCGGTACACGCCGCCGTGGCGAACCGCCACCGCTCACGGCTCGCTCCAATACCAGCCCTACGGGACCACCGCAGAGTTGGGTTCTTTCATCTTCACCCATTCCTCATACGTTGGGCACCCCGCCTCAATCCATTGGCGAAGTTCGAGGGCACTCCATCGCACACTACTACCGATCTTGATGGGCTTCAAAATGCGCCCTGAGTTCCAGTAAGACCAGAGGGTGCGCTCACAGATGCCGAGCAGTTTGGCGACTTGCTTGGTGTCGAGCAGGTGATTCTCCCGTTCGGCCTCCGGGGACGCGGGCACCGGCTTGATCGGTACGGGTTCACGAACGGACGGGAATGGGGGCGACGGGGCCGGAGCGGGCAGTACAGAAGCGGCGGCCCTGACTGCCTGAGTCAATGAATCGCGTAGCATTTGGGCCAGGTGGCTAGACTCCTCGATCTCAACGATAATCCGCGCAGTGAAGCGAAGGGTGCGTTGGGTCGGCGGCATGGCGGTCTCCTTTGGGTTAGGCGGCCCCGGCCCAGCGACCGCCGGGCCGGGGCTGGTTCCACAATAGGCCCTGGAGACCACGGTTAGGAGGGCCGTCGCTTGCCCTTTCCCGGACGTGGCATTACCATGAATCGCCGTAGCCGAAAGTCCCGTTCGGGTGACACACCGAGGTTCCGATGTCGAAGAACATTCCCAGGACTGGAAAAAAGGCTCGCCCGAAAACCGCCGTGAAAGGCAAACGCTTTCTCTGTGCCAAGTGCCGCAAACGAAGTCCGAAACCCATAAAGACTCCCGCCCCCTGGTACTGCCCGAGCTGCCTCAAAGAGAACGACGCCTCGGCCCCAGGAATCCAATCAGGCCAGGAGCCGAGCGCAGAGGAACGACCATGATCCGCCTCACTCTCCTTCTCCTCGCCGTTCCAACCCTCGCCCTCGCGGACGACCACCTTCCCACGCCCGATTACCACCGGCAGCCCGGCGATCCCGAATGGCTGGCCCAGGTCGTCCAGTTCCACGGCCACCTCGGGCCGTCCGTGGTCGCCGGGGCCAGGATGGGGATGATCGGGCTGCGGGCGGTGGAGGCCAAGGGCTTCTTCGACGTCGGGGTGACGTGCGAAGGCCCGTTTGCGAAGCCGCCCAATCCTGCTTCCTGGACGGCATCCAGGTGGCGACCGGGGCCACGATGGGCAAACGGACGCTTACTTTGGTGCAGGCCGAGCAGATCGTAGTGCGGGTCAGGAACACCCGCACTGGCAAGACCGCCGAACTGCGCCCGACGCCCGCGTTGTTGGAACTGCTAGGTTCGTTCAAATCTGGGGGCGGTCGGGTTCCGGGGGCTCATGGTCCTGCTGCGCAGGACCATGAGCGGTTGGAGGCGATTGCCAGGAAGATCGCGGCGATGCCGGAGAAGGAGGTGGCGGGGGCAGGGCCCGCGCGCACTCTGCGTAGTTTTGGCGATATAGGAGGACTTGCGCTTTCGCCTGTGTTGTAGTAAACCATCGTCCGTGGGCTTCGGTTCTGTATCGAACATGGAGGACGAGCGATGGCCAGTTGTGTGCGGATGGGTGTGAAGGAAATCTTGCGGCATTTCAAACAGCTGGAAGATCCGCGATCGTCGGTGAACTTGCTGCATCCGCTCGACAGTGTGGTCGTCATTGCGATCATGGCAGTGCTGGCCGGAGCCAACGGACCAACGGCCATCGCCAAGTGGGCCAATATGCAGTCCGAGGTCTTGTTGAAGTTGCTGGACCTTCCGCATGGCATTCCGCAGAAAGATGTCTTCCGACGTGTTTTGGCCACCTTGAAGCCGGATGCCTTTCAAGCCTGTTTCACGATGTGGCTGCCGGAAGAGGATCGGTCGGGTCATAGACGTGGCCGCAGGTCGCACAGTGAAGCCGCTCGTTCTCATCCCATACGGGCCAATCCTGCCGGTTTTCACCGCAGTTGGGCAACCACAACCATCTGGACACCTGTCGGCCTCTGGTTTCTCAGGGGTGCGGATTACGCTCCTTTTCCTTCCGGCCATCCGCCTCCAGGTGCTCAAAGTTGGGAAATTCGGTGATGGGAGCGGCGAAGTCGCCGCCGATCTGGTCCTTGAACTGCCCGACGATCCCGGCGATATGGCGGTTCCAGTGGCCGACCGTTTCCACCAGGGCTTTCACGTCCCTGTTCTCCCAGTAGTGGCTCTCGTCCTTGACGGATTCAAGGATGCCCAGCGCCTTGGCACGGTCCAGCAGCCGAACTACCGTGGTGTGGCATCGGACGAAGTTGGCGATCCCGCCGTCGTCAGGGTTGCTGGCGTATTGAGTCTTGCAGAACGACTGCCACAACCAACCGTTGAGGCTCGTGGCCAGCGCCCCGTTTCCATCAGGGTAAAGAGCGAGGCCGAAGTTGGCGACCTCGCACCCCTCGCCGGGCCAAGTTGAAAAGGCGATAACGTGTATCGGCACGACCAGATCGTATGTGTCGCCAATGGAAACCATGCGGCGTGCCTGGACGAGAAGCCAGCGGTGCGATTCATCTTCGGCAGTCTGGAAATTGCAGGCGGGGCCGAAGAACTCCACAACGTCGTCAACCTCGGTCATGGCAAGGTCAAGAGCCGCCTGCCGGAGCTGCTGAACCTGTTGCCTCGCCTGCTCGGGGCCAGGGGCATCGGATTTCAGGCTGTAGTGGATCGTCAGGCCCAATCGCGTCTCCTTGTGTCGGCACGTCCATTATATCAAGGCGGCCTTGGTCATTGGTACTGGCGGCGTCATCAGTCCCCTGCCTGGCCGACTTGGCGGGTTTCGTCTTCCTCCGTGTGAGATTGGTGACGGCCAGTTGCTTACGCCCCCACCGCTACTCGCCGTTGTTGGGTCGTCGCCGTCCTTCGGGCAACGGTCGCCGCCTCCGCATCCAAAAGTCTTTCCACCTGCCAGAGAAAGTCGGTATCGCCCAATGCTTGGGCGTAATCACGGGCGGCGGTCTTGATCTGTTGGACGACTCGCTTCACGACCCAACGACCTGGACGGCCCAACTCTGGCAGGCCAACGAGGCTCTTCGTCTCATGGCCTTCCAGGCGAGCGTCGAAGATTGCGACCGCCAAATCGCCCAGTCGGGATTGCAGCATTGCCCTGAAGCGATTTATCAGCTTTGGATCATGGTTCGGCTCGGAGGGGGCAGGCAGGTCTTCGGAACTCATGCCGCCTGGGGAAACCAACAATTTGACCACAACATCATGGATGCGCTCTTCAAGGTCGCCCTGCTCACGAAAGCCAGCGTTCCGCAAGCAGGCAGCGATGTAGTTCGTCCAACCGTTCCGCAGGGATGCCAGCCGATTGCGGTCGTCGGCATCGCGTAGCGTGGGCAACACAGCCCTCCGTGCCAATAATAGGTGAGACAACTGCCTCGTTGGTTATTACAGTAGAGGGCAAGGAGGTGGTGAAAGGATGGAGAAAGCAAGGATGTTGGGAATGGAAGAGGCGGTGGCGGGCGGAACGGAAGGAGGGCGTAGCCCGACTGGGTGCGTTGGGCATGGATGAATGACCGGAGGTGCAAGTCCTTTATGGAGCCTGTTGGAGGCAACCATGAGCCGGAGGCAACTGCACGAGGTCGAAGCTGGCTTTGGACAGCCGAGGCCTTCCCCGCAAGGGCGTGTGGGATGGAAGCCCGAGGCGAACCGCAGCACCGAACGCAAGTGAAGCCCCGTAAGGCTGGCCTGTCTGGGCAAGCGTGCTCGGCAACGCGACGCCCAATATCCAACCGTGGCAGGACAGTATTGGGGACGGAGGCGGCGGGAAGTTGTTCATCCTTACCCCAAGAGATCTCTCCTGGTCCGCCTTGCGGTAGAGCCCAAGGAGGCAACGACGCGGGCTCGATGCCTGGAGAGAAGTCGGATCACCCCATAATAGCGAGGAAGCCGGTGAAAATCGGTCGAGCGAAGGGGGTGATGGGTTGAGAAGCATGAGATCACGTCAATTGGCCTTCGTGTTCGCCGACAGCCCGCAAGGGAGCAAGGGAGCAGGCCCGACGGACGTATCCGACGGGAGGGCTTTCCTGCTGCACATAACGAAGGGTAAAGCCACGAGCGATCTCATCGCCCCGGCGGCCGATACGGATCGGCTGCTGGAACAAGCAGCGTCGGCGTCGAACCTGGCGACGGCGCTGCTGAACGTAGCACGCAACAAAGGTGCCCCTGGCGTGGACGGATGCAGCGTGGACGAGGTGGTTGGGGCCGCTCGATCGCTCCTGCCGACACTGCGACGCGCGTTGCTGGAGGGAGATTACCAGCCGGGAGACATCCGCCGGGTTTGGATACCCAAGCCTGGAGGCGGTCAACGCGGGCTGGGCATTCCCAACGTAATCGATCGGTGGGTTCAGCAGGCCGTGCTCCAGGTGTTGGAGCCGATCTTCGAGCCGACCTTTCACGACAGCAGCCACGGATTCCGCCCGTCGCGTGGGGCACACACGGCCATCGCCCAAGCGAAGGCGTATCTTCGTGAAGGACACGAGATAGTGGTCGATCTCGACCTCTCGAAATTCTTCGACCGCGTTCATCACCAGCGGCTTATCAGCCGACTGGCCCAACGGATCGCGGACCCTCGTATCCTGAAGCTGATCTGCCAGATGTTGAAGGCGAAGGTCGTGATGCCGGACGGCACGCGGGTGTCAACCGAAGAGGGGACACCCCAAGGCGGTCCACTTTCCCCGTTACTTTCCAATGTCGTGCTCGATGAGTTCGACTGGGAATTGCAGCGGCGGGGGCTCCGTTTTGTGCGTTACGCCGATGATTGCAATGTCTTCGTGCGTAGCCTGCGAGCCGGCCAACGGGTGATGGCCTCGATTCGTCGTTTCCTGGAATGTCGCTTGCGGCTTCTGGTCAACGAGGAGAAGAGCAAGGTCGCCCGCCCCGAGGAGATTCACTTCCTGGGATTTCGCTTGCGGAAGGCCCCGGAAGGCAAGGTGGAGGTTCACGTCTCGGCGCGCACCAAGGAGCGGTTGGATGCCCGGATTCGGGATCTGACGCCCCGGACCTGGGGCCAATCGCTGGCGACGTGCATCGCGGAGGCAAACCGTTACCTGCAAGGCTGGATCGCTTACTTCCGGATCTGCACGGAGGAGAGCGTACTGCTCTTCCACCGGTTCGATGCCCACATCCGGCGACGGTTGCGGGCGATCATCATCCGGCAGAAGAAACGATCCCGCCATCTCTACCGGCATCTGCGGCGTTGCGACGTGAGCGAGGGTGCTGCCGCGCAGACGGCCTATTGCCGTCGCGGCGTTTGGAATCGGAGCAATACGCGGGGCATGACAGCGGCTTACCCAAACGCTTGGTTTCACGAGCGGTTGGTGTCGCTGAAGGCGTCGTGGTATGAACTGAACCAACCACCCAAGCTGGCCTCTGGTCAAACCCTGTTGTTTGATCTGTGAGATACCGGCCCAAAGAGCCGGATGTGTGGTCCACAAGTCCGGTTCTGAGAGAGGCCCGGGGGAGCAATCCCCCGGGCCTACTCGACAGTTCCGCCCGCCACCGCGGCTCCGGCCTTGGGGGCCCCTACTGGCAACGGAAGGCCGATCCTGGACCCGGCTGTACTGGAGAAACCTGTGCGACGACGGTTCACGGCCGAGTACAAGCTTCGTATTCTTCGTGAGGCCGATCGCTGTACCCAGCCCGGCCAGCTCGGCGCCTGTTGCGCCGCGAGGGTCTGTACTCGTCGCACCTGACAACCTGGCGGCAACATCGCGAGGAAGGAACGTTGGCCGGTCTGACTCCCAAGCGTCGGGGGCGGAAGGCCTCGCCCGATGCCCCGTTGGTCGCCGAGAACGATCTGCTCCGACGCGAGAACCAGCGGTTGACGGCCAAGCTCCGTCAGGCCGAAACGATCATCGAGGTTCAAAAAAAACTTTCCGAGATCCTGGGGATTCCTCTGCCGCCGCCCGACAGCAGCGAGAGGATGCCATGAAGGCCATTGAGGAACTCTCTCCGCATGTGGGCACGACAGCAGCCTGTCACAGCCTGGGCGTGCCCCGAGCGACACTTTATCGGCATCGTCAGTCGAAGCCGGCAAAGCCCGCGACCATGCCACGGCCCAAGCCGCCGCGGGCGCTAAGCGACCATGAGCGGCAACAGGTCGTCGATGTGCTTCACAGCGAGCCGTTCGCCGACAAGGCCCCCGCCGAGGTCTACGCAGCGTTGTTGGACCAGGGGCAGTACCTCTGCTCGATCCGCACGATGTACCGCATCCTGGACGAGCGGCAGGAAGTCCGCGAGCGACGAGACCAACTGCGGCACCCCACTTACCACAAGCCACAGTTGGTGGCCACCGCACCCAATCAGGTCTGGTCATGGGACATCACCAAGCTGCTGGGGCCCGCGAAGTGGACCTACTTCCACCTCTACGTGATCCTCGACATCTTCAGTCGCTATGTCGTGGGCTGGATGCTGGCCCGCCGCGAAAGCGAACACCTGGCCGAGCGGCTGATCCGCGAGACGGTGGTGAAGCACGGAATCGTTCGCAACCAACTGACGATCCACAGCGATCGCGGGCCGGCGATGCGTTCGCAGACCGTGGCTCAACTCCTGGCAACGCTGGGGATCACCAAGTCCCACAGCCGGCCGCACGTCTCCGACGATAACCCGTTCTCGGAGAGCCAGTTCAAGACGCTGAAGTATCGGCCGGAGTTCCCGGACCGCTTCGGCAGCATCGAACACGGACTCGACTTCTGCGGCAAGTTTTTCCACTGGCAGAACCACGAGCATCACCATTGGGGGCTGGGCCTGCTGACCCCGGCTATGGTCCATTACGGCCAAGCCGGCACCGTGCTGGCTGCGCGGCAAACGGTGCTCACCGCGGCCCACGCCGCCCATCCCGAACGATTCGTTCGGCAACCGCCGCGACCGCTGGCGCTGCCGCGCGAAGTTTGGATTAACCCTCCGGCCGACGGGCCGGAACCCCGTATGCTACAACTACCCCGCGACACTAATTTCGTACCACAGTCGTCTCAAACCTATTGACACGCTCCGCCGATTGCGGCGGCCTAGGCGCGAAGCTGGGCGGAAGGCAGCAGCACAGGCCCTCCTTCCCGTCCAGGTCGTCGATGCCGTACCGACCGTCGCGGGAAAGCTGGAAGTCGAATGGCCCGATGGCGTCGTGCTACGGGTCCAGGGCTGCGAGGCACAGACAATCGGCATGGTGGTCGCTGCTCTGTCGGCCTCGCCAGCGCGAAGGGCACGCCGATGCTGACCTTGCCTACGACCCTGCGGGTGTTTGCCAAGACCGGCCCCACCGACATGAGACGGAGCTTCGAGGGTCTGGTGGGACTCGTGGAACGGGAACTGGGCCAGCAGGTGGAATCGGGCGATCTGTTCCTGTTCTTCAATCGGCGCAGTGACCGTGTGAAGGTACTATGGTTTGCGGGCGACGGGCTTGTAATTTGGTACAAGCGTCTTGAGGGTGGAACCTTTGAAGTGCCGAAAGCTGCCCGGGTTGTGCAGGAGGATGGTTCATCCTCGCCTGCCGGGATCGAGATGCGTCTGAGTGACCTGACGCTCATTTTGGAAGGCATCGACTTGGCTAGCGTGCGGCGTCGCCCGCGATGGCGGCGCGCGTAAAGCCATCTCCGGTCAAGATCACCCACACGGTTTGCTGTCTTGAAAAAAATCTCCGTGTCGGCAGAACCAAATTGCGGTGTCCAGCGTTTAACAGGACATGGAAGAAGGATGTCCATCTCTTGCCGATCAATTGGCAGCCTACCAGCAACGGATTCGTGAGCTGGAGCAGAGGGATGCCGAACGGCAGGCTATGATCGCGCAGCAGCAAGAGGTCATCGCACACCAGGCGGCAGTCATTGCCCAACAGCAAGCGATGGCCGCTGCTGATTCGCCGCCGCCTCGGACTCGGCGAAAGCCACGGCGACCGAGGATCGAGTTCCCGCAATTCTGGGAACATCGGCAGAAGGATTATCCGCTTCCCGAGGCGGAATTGCCCTGTGCCTGCTGCGGCCAGCAGCGGGTGATTATCCGCACCCACGTAATCAAGCGGCTGGAGATGGAAGAGGCGAAGCTGTACGTGGTCGAGGAAACGCGGTACACCTACGGCTGCTCCCATTGCCACGACGGCTCACAGATGGTGACCACGCAGAGGCCGCCGCAGGCTGTGGAAAAGAGCCCCTTCGGGCCGAGCATCCTAGCCTGGTTAGTGACATGGAAGTTCCTGCACCACTTGCCGGTCTATCGGCAGCAGGAACTGCTCCTTGGTCCGCTGAAGCGGTGGCTGTGCGGGCTGTTGAGCAGGGCAGCCCAGGCTTTGCGGCCTTTGGAGCGGCTCATTCACGAGCGGGTACTCGCCAGCGCCGTCATCAACGCCGACGAAACGGAGGTGCGGATGCTCAAACCGGGGCACGGCAAGGCGATCAAGGGCTATCTCAGCGGTTACGCCGGGGATGCTGACCATCGGTACGTGTTCTACGACTTCCGGCCCAGCCGTAGTCGCGACGGTCCCAAAGAAGTCTTGGCCGGTTATCGTGGTTATCTTTAAACAGACGGCTACATCGTCTACACCTCGCTGGTCCACCATTCGGAGGGCCGCCTTGTGGACGTGGCGTGCTGGGCGCATGGTCGGCGGGGCTTCGAGGAAGCGATTCCGGCGACCAGCCACCCACTGGTTCACGAAGCCATGATCTGGACGCAGCAACTTTACGACATCGAGGACCGTGCGCAGGGGATGTCGGCGGAAGAGCGTCCGGCGTTGCGCCAGGCCGAGGCGTTGCCGATCCTGGCAAAGATGAAGGCCCGTTTCGATGAAGTGCGGCCCACGTTACGTCCCACGGCGAAACTGGCCGAGGCGATTGACTACGTCCTCAACCGCTGGGAGGCGTTCGTCCGGTACACCAGCGACGGAAGGATTCCAATAGACAATAATGTCATTGAACGACTTCTGCGGCCTGTCGCAATCGGTCGCAAAAATTACCTATTCTTTGGAAGCGAGAGGGGCGGCCAGACGGCGGCGACGCTCTACACGCTGGTGCAGAGTGCCCGGCGGAACTGCGTGGACGTATGGCCGTATTTGACGGACGTGCTGCGGCGGATCGCGGCCAAACGTCTTGCCTTCATCTAGCCAACACGGCCCGACCGTGGAGCACGCGGCCCCGATTGGCCGCTCTTGGTCGGAGGCGACGTCCCATAACGTGACGTTGTAGCCTAAGTATACGGCGGCGATGGTCTTTCCATCGGGCGACCAGGCCAGCAAGCTGCGTCTGTCACGCCCTGGCGGGCAAGCAAGGCGGCGGTCGGCCGCGCTCCGGTCGACGCTGACGAGCCTCAGGGAATCCTGCCCTGAGACCGCCAGGGTCTTGTCGTCGGGCGACCAGGCAAGCCCGCTTTGGGTGGCGTCATCCGCCGCGCAGGCGAACGAGCAAGCATCCGCGTCGCACAGGCGGGTCGTGAGCTGAGTGGAAAGGTCGTAGACGCCGACGGCGCCGCGCGTGCCGTACTGCGCAAGCAAACGGGGAGGGCAGTCCCCCGAGCAGAAGACCACCTTCTTGCCGTCCGGCGTCCACCGGGTGCCCAGCAACTCATGGCCGGGGCATGAAGCGGGCAAGAGGGCCGCGCCGGTCTTGACGTCCCGCACGCGGAGGATGATGCCGGTAGGCCCGTTATCTGGGTCTCCCCACTGCCATGCGGTCGCGATCATGCGGCCATCGGGCGAGCCGGCGATGCCCGCGGCAGTTCCGTCGGCCATGAAGTCCACCAGCGAACGGACCTCCGACGCGGGATTCCAGAGTTGCACCCGGTGCAGGCTGCCGATCAAGAGCTTGCCGTCCGGCGTCCAGGCGAGGCTGTTGCAGCGGCCTTTTGTCACCTGCAAGCCCGCGAGTTCGCCCGAGCCGCCGGGGGCCGCCAGATCGTAGACGAAGGTGCCCTTGTCGCCGCCGCAAGCGAGCATCCGCACCTCGGGCGACCAGGCCATGCTCACCAGCGGCTGCCCCCACGCCAGTTGGGACGGTTGGGCCGGTCCTAGGCTGCGCACGAGGCAGCCCGATCGTGCATCCCACAGGCGAACGAAGCGCCCGAGCGAGGCAGTGTTGGAGCTGCTGGCCAGGTACTTGCCGTCGGGCGACCAGGCCAGTCCGACAGTCTCCGGATCGATGGCCGAGAAGACGCGGAGGAGCTTCCGGCTGGCGGCGTCGTGGATGCGGATGACGGCTTCCCGGCCGGCGGAGGCCAAAAGGCGGCCGTCCGGGCTGAAGGCCAGGGCATTAGCAGGGCCGCGGTGGGCGGCCGTTTCCATCGTCCAGGTCCGCACGCCGTCCAGGGCCGCCGGCTGGACGACCAGCGCGAACGGGCGCAGCGGCTGGCCCTGCTGGACCCAGGGCGGGGCGGGCTCCAGCTCGATCGTTTCGGGTTTCGGCGGCGGCAACAGCGGGCCGGCGACGTAGGGCTTCGCCGGCGCCAGCGGCAGGTCGTTGACCATGACCAGCGTAATCCGCCGCATGCGGATCTGCCGCACGGCCGCCGCCGCGCTGCACGTCTGGAAGCCGAAGGCTTCGGCGGACCACTGCGTCTGGGGCGGCGCGGCGTCGACAACGCGCACTCCGTTGACCCACACCTGGACGCGGCCCGGTGTCACCCGCACCTGCACGCGGCGCCACTCGCCGCGCTCTTGCGGAAGCTCCCGCAGGCACGCCTCGCCGCCGGCCCAGCGAAAGCCAAGTTGCCTCGGCCACTGGCCGACGCCGATCATCTCCGCACCGTTCCTGAAATAGACGATGAAATTGAGACGATTCGGCTCCGTGGCCGGGCCGGCCGCACTCTCGAAGGCAATTTCATACCTGGACGCCGGCGTCTCGCCGTCCCACATGAGCCATGGGTTCTCGCCGGGCGCAGTCGCGTCGAAAAGGATCGCGCCCCCCATAACGGAAAGCTTCTGCCCCGCCTTTTCAGCGTCCTCCCGCTTCCAGCCGGCCAACGTCTTGCCATCGAAGAGCGAGACCCACTGGCCCGGGGTGAGCAAATCGAAGAGCTTCTTGGGCTCCCGCGTGGCGTCCGGCAGCGCCGCGTTGTCCAAGAAATCCCCCTCTCCCTCTGCAACATTATGCAATAGCGATCACTGCTAGCAAAAATCGACCGTCAAATAAGGACTTACGTCAAAAAGGCGTGACGTTCCGCGCCCCATCGGCGACGAATCGTGGTAACCTGGGTCGATTGCTCCCGATGTGGCAAGACGATTTGGCTGTCAATGCTAGCTGATGCATAATGTTGCTCTGGGAGAAGGCCGGGGTGGGGACTGCCAGCCGCCGGTTTCCGCTGCCGCAGCCGAATCGCGCGGAGGGCAGCCTTGCCGGCGTCTGAAGCCAGCCCCAGCGGAAGCGACTCCGCCGAACCGTCCAATTCCCTGCCGCGGGTCGCCAGGTCGACGACTGATTTCTCGTCGATCCAGGCGCGGATGCGGTCGTCCGCGACCCGCAGGCGAATCGCGTACCATCGCCCCGTCTCGAAGGTCATGGGGCGGCGGGTCTCGTTGTCGTCGCCGCCGCCGTCGAGCCAGGGAAGGCTCACGCACGGGCCGTGCTCGTCCCCGCCCACGCGCATGCTGGTCGCCTGGAGGCCGACCGGAAAAGTCGTGTAGCAGAAATTGCCGTGGCTCGTCGGAGTGGGCCCATGGTAATCCCTCACCCGCATGGCCTGATAGGACAGCTCGTAATCGTGCTTCGGTACTGGCAGAACGGAGACGATGCCCACCGACCCCGCGGGGTTCTCCAGCGAGATCAAACCGTCGCGGACCTCGACCAGGCGCTTGTCCCAGACGGGGCCGGGGGCATTGTCGCGGCTGTCCGATACCTTGGTCCAGCCGGCCAACGTCTTGCCGTCGAAGAGGTCCTACCAAGGGGTCCAGCCGGCTTCGACGGGAGGAGGGGGAGGGACTGGAAATTGGGGACTGGGAATTGCAACGCTGGCGACCGCGCGTTTCAGGGTGACCCGCACGATCGCCCGCCCGCCCCGCTTGACCACGATACGGTTCGGATCGAGTTGGAACCGGTCGTCGCCGCCCCGCACCGCCAGGGAGTACCTGCCGGGGCTGAGGCTGAGCGAGCGGAGCCGGTGCGTGCCTCGAACTCCCCAATCTTGGCATCGGCTTGGGCGGTATCGACCAGCGAATTCCCGCTTCCGCTCCCGGTAGACGGACAAGGGTCCGACCGATTCGACACTGGCTCTGGCACGCACAAGTCCGCCAGCGGGGGGTATTCGAGTCATCACTTCCCCGTCGCCTGTTTGCTGAGTTCGCAGTCATAGCGGTCCTTTGCCGGCAGGAAGCCCACATACGGACCGACATCCGGTCCGATGGCCGGCCAGGGATGGTCGCCAAAGAATGCCGGTTTGGCCTTCAGATAGAGCGAGGCCGGCAGAGTGTGATCCTTGATCTTGCTGTCCCATTGGGTCTTGCCAGTGGTCTCGTCGTAGTTGCCGTGCCGTAAGATCGTCTGCGCCACCCGCGGATCAATCGTTGAAGTGAGGCGATCGTAGCCGATGTGCCAGACGTTGGCGACAGATTGGTAGGCCGGTTGCCGGGCGACACAGTTTCCGACAAGGTTCACGTACAGACTGTTCATTTGCACTTCGATGCCCCAACACCCGTACTTGACCGTTGGCAGCGATTTCCGCTCGATCCAGTTGCGAAAGAAGGTGTTGTAGCGGCTGCCCCCCAGCGAGTTGTCGCAGCCGATATGGGCGGCGACATTCCCTTCGAACAGGTTCATGTAAGGGTTGCCGCCGTGGAGATCCATGTCGGTCATGAGGAAATCGGTGTGGTCTCCGCCTTCGTTGATGGGGTCGCGCGAGTAGTTGTAGCCGTAGACGTTGCCGCAGCCGCCGTCTTCGAGAATCATGGCATGCCGGCATTTCTTGAACACGTTGTTCTCGATGAGGTTGTCGGTCGACCGATCGAAGCAGCCGACGCCGTAGTCGCCGTCGCCACCGGCGTTCCAGCCGTCGTGGATGTAGCAGTTGCGCACTTCGCACCCCAAGGACGCCTTGAGACGCACATGCCATTTGAAGGCGTTACGGCTTTCGACATTCTTGACCCAGCAGTTGGCGGCACAGTTGATCAAGATGTTGTCACCCCCGCCGGCCACAGCGCGATCGACGCATAGATCCTCGACGCCGGCTTTGAAGCAACCGGCGAAGATTGAGAACTGGATATGCATGAGCGGATTGTAGGTGAAATAGAGGGGCCGGCTGAGCGTAACCGTATCGCCCCGCACGGCCTTGACGGTCGCCATCTGCGCCAGCACCCGCTGGCAGTAGGCCGGTACCTGGTCCAGGGCTGCGGGGTCGTTGTCTTCATCGATGATCACGTGTTGTCCGACCTTGACGCCAGCCGTATTGGCTAGCTTCAGGGTCGTGGAGCCCTTCAGAAACCCTCCGACCACCGCACGTTGTCCAGCGTTGCTCCAATTGTAGATGGCGATGATCTGGCCGTTGATCGAGTCGCGACGGATGCGCGTCTGTGTCGGCCCGGCACCGCGAAGGACGACCCCTTTGCCCAGGATCTCCAGCTCACTCGTGGTGCGATAGGTCCCCGCCGGCAAGAACACAGCCCTTCCCGCGGGACAAGCCCTGATGGCCGCTTGAATGGCCGCCGTATCGTCCGCCACGCCGTCGCCCTTGGCCGAATAGGGCGCATCCTCGACGTTGATGCCCACCGGATAGGTAGGGATCCCGCCGGGGATGCCCGGCGACCAGTCGATCCGCCGATCGGCCGGGATGACGCCGGCGGCAATGGCCGGGACGCAGGGGCACGGTCCCAGCAGCGCCATTGCGCCGGCCAACAGGACCCAAGCCATCGGACCCCGTCCCAAACATCTGGCAATCGTGAAACGTCGCATGACACTTTGCTTCCTGGCTGCCATTCCAGGCCGCCCACTCCACGCCGAACAGTCAACCCAACGATACTACCCTGATTTTGACTTGGCAGCCCAAAGAAGTAAACCCATAACGCCCCGTAGGTCCCTCCAAGAAATGACATCGGCACCCACGTCATCGCCTTCTCAGCCTGACCGGGCGAGGAATGCGAACTGGCCAATCTCGGTTTGGCAACCTATCCGGAGATCATCGAGACCGAGGACGGCGAGTTGACCACCGGCCTGCGTGGCTGGCTATGGCACTCGTTCTGTAAGACCCAATTTGCCCGTAATCCGAGCGTCGGCGGCGTGGAGAACTTCGTCCGGTCCCACTTGACGGGTCGCTGTTTGGTGAAGCCGGGGTTCCGTCGCGGACGGAGAAGCCTGGGATCGAAGTTCCGTCCAACGGGGTTCGTGGGTGGCGAACTGCGGGCGGCGGCCTCGGGCTGCACAATACCTGGAAACCGAACCAAGAACCGAACCTGCGTTCAATACCTTTTTGCGTAGGCGGCCCCCTCAATCTGCCATTCCGGCCCCCGCGCCTGTACGGATCGCGTCCCCCGGCTATAATGGCGGATACCATATACGTCCCTGACGATCGTGCCGGCGGGCTTCTGGTGGCGGCGGCTGGCGGCCCCGCGTACCCTTGCCCCCCACGGCCGCGACGTTGGCCCCGACGCGGGCCTCGGGCCGGGCTTGGTAAGCCTTTCCCAACCCCCGCCCCTAGGCGATGGTGGTCCTGAGTCTGCACTCGTTGCGCTCTTGGGCATCTCCCCGGTACTTCCGGGATAGACTTCAAGGGGTTCTTTGACATCACTTGCCGCCCTGGATGAGCACGCCCGTGTCGCCGTGGACTTTGACAATGACGGTGTGGAGACGCGGACGCTGGTCATCGTCCATGCCCGGCGTCCGTGGCTTCGAGGCTTCGCCGAAGAAGCTCAGGGAGCGTGCAATCGCCAGCCCGGGCTGCGGAGCCTTAGCGTCGGCAGGAGCGACGTTGTCCGGACGCAGCGACTGGCTGGGCAGGGCCGGGCTTTGGAATGTGGAAAGATAAACCCCCGCGTTCGGGCACTTGGGCGTCGAGTTGTCGACAAACAGGTCCTTGATGTCGTGGTAGCTATTGGCCTGGTAAGAAGTGCCGAAAAGCAGGACCGAGCCGCGGGAGCAGTTGCCCTCCAAGTGGAGACGCGGACCGCTGTCGCCGCGGATGCACTCGACCAGCGCGGCCGTGGTGATCAGGGCCCGGCCGGAGAAGTCCTGGAACTTGAGCATGGGAAACTTCGGCGACGAGCCCGCGGCGAAGATACCGTTGTCGTAGAGCAGGTTTCCGTTACCTGTCATGGAAACAATCTGAATCACTCCGGCGGCATCGTAGTAGACGCCGCTGAGGACGGCCGTGGCGCCCGGGCCGATGTCGAACACCTTGTCGTCACAGTCTCCGGACGTGCCGCCGAACACGGAGGTCACGCCTTTGACGGGGCCAGCGCCGGCGGCGGCCGCGCCGCGGCTGACTCGAAAACTCCCGTCGCCCCAGGCCAGGCAGCGGAACTGCACGCGCGACTGGTCCATGCCCTCGACGCGAACGGCTCGGCCGGATCGCAGGGTTCCCGAGTTGAGCCGGTCGGCGTAGAAGCATCCCCCGTCGCGGTCGCAATTCTCGAACACGATGCCCTTGCCGCTGCCGTTGTTGATGAACAGATCGCGGAGCGACGCATTTCCCGGACCTTCGACGCGCACGACATACTCCCCCTTCGCGCCGGTCCAAAGGAGCGAACTCCCGGCCTCGGTGGCGGCGTCGCCGACGATCTGAAGATTGGTTTCGGCCGGCACGACGAGTGTCTTCTTGATCTTGCAGACGCCCTTGGGCAGGTGGACGACGGGCCGCTGCCCGGACTTCAGGGCGGCTGCCGCGTCGATGGCCGCCTGAATGGCAGCGGCGTCGGAGCCCGCCGCGACCTCGAAGACCTTCCTGGCGATCCTCGGCGGGGCGGCCGGCAGACGCAGCTTGGGGTCGGCGATGCTGTCGCGTGGGACGACCATGTCATCGCCGATGATCATCCGTGGCCGATAGACGGCACCATTCAAGTTCGGCCTGGACGGAATGGCTCGCGGAACCGGGGCGCTGTAGACGTTGCCGAAGAAGGCTTGATAGCCACCGATACACACGGCCGGCGTCTGGTCGCTCGCACGGTTCCGGAAAACGTTGCCCCAGAGCAGGGTTGGCCCGCCGCCGAGTTGAACCGCGCCTTGGTTGCCCGTCCAATCGTAGATGCGGTTCCAACACATGCTGATCGGCGCGCTGCTGAGAAGCCCGCCCGGCTGCGAGGTAAAGTCGAGGAACATCGCCGACCCGATCGACACATTACTGGTGAAACTGAAACTGCTGAGGTTGGTCGTGAAGACGTTGCGCTTCTTCGAGCGCAGGAAGATGCAGGAGTAGGCGCGGAAATCGCCCGCGCGGTTGAACAATGCCGTTCCGCAGTCCTGGAAGAGGCCGTCCCAGACCCAGATGTCGAGGGTGTTGAAGGAGGCCGTCTCCAGTCCGGTCTCGCAATTGAGGAACCGGCAACGGTGGACCATGTTCTCCGCCTGCCCGCAGTCGCCGCCGAGGCCGCCGAATTTCATCCCGACTTCTGCATCCTTGACGTAGATGTCGGCGGTCTCGTTGTAGGTGGAGAACTTTTCACCGTTGTAGAGCAGTGCCACGCCGGCGCGGCGGGAGCCGTCGATCGTCAGCCGCTCGATCCTGGAGTACCAGGCGGTGTAGCTGAAGACGATGCCCTTGTCCGAGCCGTCCCACTTGATGATGGTGGTCGCCGGATCTTCACCGACGACGGCGATCCCACTGCCCTCGTGATGGGTCTTACAGGGCGAGGTGGTCACCGTTTTGGTGATCCGGTAGGTTCCGGTGGGGAAATAGAGCACGCAGAACTCGCGTTTCTCTTTCTTGAGATCCGCCAAGGCACGGTTGATGGCGTCGCTGTCGTCAGCCATGCCGTCGCCCTTGGCACCGTAATCCCGCTTCACGTCCCGCCAACTTGGAAAGGGGCCGTTGAACTCGTCGGTCGGCACGAACTTCACCTCTTGGCCGGCGGCGACGAGGGTCAACCCGAAGAACAATAGGAATGGGACTGCGGTCCTGGACATGCTGAGCTTTCTTGATGAACAAATGGCGCAGAGGCCGGGTGTGGTGGAAGGTGCAGGGTAGGCAGAGGTGCGGGGAGGTAAATCCCTACTATTTTGCCTTGTCAGGCATGGCCCTCTAGCCTGTATTGTCGCAATTCGCGGAAATTGGCTTCGCCGTTGCGATTTTTCGGCCAATTCGTAGCTTCGCCCGACAAGACTATAATAGCAAGAAGAGCGTCGGGCTGCGCTAGGCGATGGCGATTCTTTGACGCTTAGTGCGCCTGTTAAAACGGGCAAGGAGTAGTGAATGAAAGAGTCACACGGGAAAGACCTAGCCAGTCATCCCGACCCCGAGTCATGCGCCGGTGGCCGCGAGGTCACAGGTGAAGCGTTGACAGGGGCACACGCAGGCCAGCCATCGAGCCGCGAAATAAAGAAGTCCGGGGTGCCGACGCCGTTAAGGGTTGGGCGGCTTTCTGATAAGGAGCATGATGGCGTGCTGTGGCGGGAGCAGTTGTCTCGCTGTAAGTGTCTGGTACTAAACGAGAAAGGAACGAATCGGGAGCCACGGAAATTGGTCGATGCGCGGATTCCCGTGCCCTCCGCTGAATTAGGTCTGAGAGGCCACTTCCAACAAACGTTGTAAGTGGCCTTTACTATTGCGCTTACCCTATGCCGAGTGGCGATGCACCAACCCCCTTTCTCCCGTGAACCGGTCGATGCCCCCTGTGGTGTCCAGAAGCGGATCGCCTTGACGCCAGGTTCCCAACCTTGTTCATGGCAGAGGCAAGCTGATCTTGGAAGCTGGTGGTTGTCGAGCCCAGTTTGCCGGAAGACGCAATGGCCTGTGTCGCACCGCTGCTGGCTAAAGTCGATGGGGTGCTCGATTGCGAGGCGACCTGCGAGATGTACTGGCACGGCTTGTAATTCAGGCTACTCACGCTATTGATACTGGACATAAAGCTCACTCGTTTTCCATGGGGGAGACGGCCCCTCATTGCCCGAATCAAAGAGGAGAATGAAGAACCCAGCTTTCCTGATCGTTACCGATCGACATTTTCGGCATCTGCCCAGGCGATGGGGGGCGGGAGACTGCCAGTGGTGATTCACTCGTCCACCCGCTGCTCGACCACCGGCAATTCCACAACGACAACCGTCCCCTCGCCGGGCTTGCTCTTGATGCTGCATTTCCCCCTCAGAACTCGTGCCCGCTCCCGGATGCCCTCCAACCCAAAGCGATTCTCCTGGACCGTCTTGGGATCAAAGCCAATTCCCCAGTCCTGGATCTTGATCCGCAGGCGGTCACCCCGTTGCGCCAGGCTAACCAGAATCTTCTGGCTCTTGCTGTGATTCCGGGCGTTGGTCAGTCCCTCTTGGACGATCCGGTAGACTATGTCCTCCAAGACCGGGGCCAATCGCTTGAAGGTGACCCGACTGCGAAAATCGATGTCTGGTCCCTTGTCGAAGGCAGGCTCATGAACCAGGTGGGCGATGGCGGCCAAGACACCCGCCTCGTCCAGAATCAGCGGCCTTACGCCGCTGATGAGTCGCCGGGCCTCAAAGTGGCCCTGGCGAAGTATGGTCATTCCTGCTTGGTAGGCGTCAAGGGCTTGCTTGGGTTTGGCCTCCTTCAAGTGGTCAAACGTCTCAAACTGCATGATCGCACCGGCCAGCTCCTGTGCCAATCCGTCGTGAATGTCGTAGGCGATCAGTCGCCGTTCACGGTCGCTGGCCTGGAGCATGTGCTCCAAGGTTCGACGTTCCCGTTCCAAAGCCTGTTGGGCCTGTTTCTGTTCGGTAACGTCTTCAATCAAGGCGAGGATGTGGTCTACTGTCCCGTCTCTGCGACGAAAACACCGGATGAACACCGTGGCGTGGACCACCCTTCCATCCTTCCGCACGAATCGCTTGCCATGCGTGTAGTGGTCAATCTCACCTGCCAGCAAACGATTCTGCGGCACGAGGTTTTGCTCAAGGTCATCGGGATGAGTGACATCCGTCCACTTCATCGTCAAAAGCTCGTCACGGGAATAGCCGAGCATGTTGCAGAGGCGATCATTGACCTGAATCCATCGCATCTCGACTGAACTCACGGCCATGCCCAACAATCCCTGCTCGAAATAGCTGCGGAACCGCTCCTCACTCGCACGAAGCGATTCCTCCGCCTGCTTGCGCTCGGTGATCTCAAGGCTGTAGATGCGGACAACCTGATCTTCGGCGACGTAATGAAACGACTGTTGATACCAGCGGTCACCCACGGCCACTTCGTGGAAAAGGTTTTCCACCCGGCCCTCGCATAGCGGTCGCACCACGACTCCCCAGTTCCCCAGCCAGGGATGATTCAGCCCTTGCTCGCGCAACTCCGGGAATAGGCGCTGTGCCGCAGGGTTCGCGTATCGGACTTCTCCTCCCAGGCCCACTTCGACGACCGGATTCGGATTTCTCTCGGGGAACGACGCCAAGTAGGCCATTCTGCTCTCGGCTCGCTTCCGCTCCGTGATGTCCCTAACGATGGCAACAAAACCCCTGGGCTTCCCCGATACATCGCGGATCACAGCAGCCGATGCTTCTCCCGAGAGGCGTGATCCATCCTTCTTGAGAAAAGTGTATTCAACGTCCCTCGTGACGCCCTCGTCCAAAGTTCTCCGAAGATTTGCGAGAAACTTTTGTTGGTCTTCCGGGGCGAAGAAGTCAAGGGGATTCCTTCCAAGCAGTTCCTCGACCCGCTCCGCAGCATACAATTCGACTGCCCGTGGGGATGCAAACGTGATATGGCCCTCCAGGTCCGTCATTAGCACCGCATCCGGCGAGGTTTCCACCAAAGTCCGATACTTTTCCTCGCTTTCCCGCAATGCCTCCTCGGCCTGCTTGCGAGCCTCGACTTCCCGCCTGAGCTGCTCGTTGGCCTTGGAAAGCTCTGCGGTGCGTTCTCGGACTTTCTCCTCGAGCTCGTCATGGGCCTTCTTCAACGCCTCTTCCGCGCGCTTGCGTTCTGTAATATCAATGTTCACCCCGAGGATGCCATGTAATTCCGTTCCGTCCGAAATTGGGGCAATCACGTTGTAGTAGAATCGCTCCTGACCAGTGAGCGACAGGGTGACTTCCCCCTCGACCTTTTCCCCCGCAAAGGCACGTCGGTTGTTATCTGCCCAGATGGCAAGGTCATGTTCGTTCGGGCAGACTTCCTCGGGCCGTCGGCCAACCACATCGGCCCCCTGTTGTGCTTTGGACACCGCATTTTGCAACATGTACCGCCCATCTAGTCCGATGGCGAAGAAGTTGAAGGGCAGGCAGTCGATGGTTGCCTGAAGCATGACCCGGTGCTTGGCCAGTTCCCGCTCGGTTTGTTTCCGCTCGGTGATGTTGTGGCACACGCCCATCACCGACGTTATTTGCCCCGCCTCGTCTCGAAGGGGAAGAAGGTGAATGCGCAGCCAGACCTCTTCCGGGCCGAAATGGAACAACTCGTCCTCCTCCAGCACTTCGCCGGTGGCAAAGACCCGGCCGATCCTTTCGACGTGGGCTTGGGCCATTTCGGGCGGAAACAAATCGGCTTGCCGCTTGCCGGGAATCTCATCGGAACGGATGCCGATACACTGCGCGGCGGCCGGATTGGCGTAGAGGAGTGTTCCTTGCCGGTCCAGGATGTAAATGATGTCTCTCGTCGATTCCGCCAAGGCACGGTAGCGGCCTTCGTTCTGTCGTAACGCCTCCTCCGCTCGCTTGAGTTCAGTGATGTCTGCAATGACGGTGACTTGACCGGTTACCTCCCCCTTTTCGTTCCGCAAGTAGTTCCAGTCGCCCCGGACATCAATTTGTTCACCGTTCTTATTGACTTGGTGGGCGAAGACCGGACTCGGCGTCGGCTGCTCCAACATGGTTTGGTGGAACCAGGCTCGGAACGCTTCACGGGCGCTGGCTGGTTCTATCCCATCCCCCGCCCGCTTGCCGACGAGTTCCTCCGGCGTATACCCGAAGAGTTTCTCGGTTACAGCATTGGCAAAGACAATGATTCCATCCCGATTGATCTCGCCGATTGCCAACGGCACCGTATCGATGATCGTCCGGTATCGCCGCTCGCTGGCCTCCAGTGCGGCAACCCGTTGCCGTAACTCCTCGTTCTCTACGATCAGTTGCTCTTTGGACTTCTCGTGGTCCGTCATGGCCAACGTTTCCTCTGGATTTAGCGTCTCGCAAGCCCAGAGCGAGGATTGTACAATAATCTCGCCGAATTTGGGAGGCCCAAGCGTGCCTCACGTCCGCCCCTGGTGGGGTGGCTACTTCATCGACAACCCCTGATACACTCACGCCGCGTGCCATGCCCAACAGGAAGATGCACATCCACGGGACACGGGCCACCCGCAGGATCATCAGGGCTTTGGCGGTTCGGCTCATCGGCTACCTGTTGTACAAGCAGAACGTGCCTCGCTGGATTCCCAGGTTGAGGCGGTGGGAGGGATTGTCGGACCCCTGGAATTGAATCAGGAAGGAGATCGCCATGAATGAGGTTTTTGAGATTCATCCGACTCAAGAATGCGGAGTTTCGGCCATGGATTTTCCAGGCATACGTCCGGTGCATTCAGCCCCGAAGGGGCGCGACATATCAGCCCAGGGCAAGTGCGGCGGCGTCAGCCGCCAAACGCCGCCCTGGGGTCGTTTTCAGTCGGATGAACCATAATTCAGTTGCGTGTCCCTGGAATTGCCATCTGAATTGCCGTATACTTGGGGGAATCCTGCAAAGCCCGTTGGATTCGGATGACGCCTCTGAGATGTCCCATGAACCGACCGCTGATGATCCTCTCCGTGCGTGAGACTTCCGGCGCCCTGAGCGCGATGGAAGAGGCCGTCGTCGACCGATGCCGCGAGCATGGGTTGGATTGTCTATTGATCCCGCATTTGTACCATCTTTCGGAGTCGAGCCATTTGTGGCAAGACCTGGCGGTGCGCGCTGCGCGTGGCGTCTTGCTCTGCTGGCTTCACCCGCGGCCCGCCGAGTGGATCTTGCGCCGCCGCGGGATTGCTCAGCAGGGGCTTTCGATCCTGGACCTCGGCGGTTTTTCCGATGCCGACTCAGCCTTTGCGGCGGCGCTGAGCGCCGTGCAAGAGTCTGTCCCGCGGGGGCGAGGCGAAGGGGAGAGCTCGTCGCCGGGCCGGATGGAACGATTCCAGGAGCCGGTGGGGCGACGGTGGTACCCGGTCCTCGACGGTTCCCTCTGCACCCACTGTCAGCACTGTTTGCAATTCTGCCTCTTTGGCGTCTATGAGTTGGACGCCGAGGGGAAGGTGGCGGTTGGCAATCCGGACCGCTGCAAGCCGGGGTGCCCGGCCTGCTCCCGCATTTGTCCTCAAAGCGCGATCATCTTCCCGTTGTACGAGATGGACGCCGCCATCGCCGGCACGCGGGGCGGTTCGTGACCCCGGATGCGGGCGCCAGGAGCATGTTCGACCGCCGAAGCCAGGCGCCGAGCCGGCCGCCGTTCGACGATCTGGACGAGCTGGTCGAGCAGTTGGACCAGCGGATGCAACGGAGACCCTGATTGTCCACGCGCGACGGCTTCCCCATCGTATTGACGGCCGATCGAACCTTGACCGCCGCGTATCGCCTGCTGTTCGACGGGATGTTGGCGGCCAGCCAGACGACCAGCGCGCCGCCGGCGCTGTTGGGCCGCCTGCTGATGCCGCAGGGGAGCCGCGGGGGAAGACGCGCGAACGTGGCCCCTTTGGGCCTGCGCCGCATCGAAGCCGCCTTGCTGGCCGGAGGATTGACGCCGGACGAGGTGGCCGTCGTCCGCGAGGACCAACTGCGCCAGGCCGTCGGAGCCGCCACGCGGGTGATCGGAATATCGTCCGGCGAACCGGCCGGTCTGGGCATGAACAGCTCCACGATGACGGCCATCACCGGCGGACGAATCTATCCCCAGGCAATGTTCCGCCGTTTGCTCTCGAAGATCCATCATCTCAACCGCGGTCCGCGGGCCAAGATCGTCCTGGGCGGGCCGGGGGCCTGGCAGATTGCGGGCAATCCGGCCACCCGCCAGGAATTGGGCATCGACCACGTCGTCACCGGCTATGCCGAGGGCGACGCCGCCGCGATCTTCCGCAGCCTGATGCGGCGGGAGACCGTGCCCGAGGTCGTGCCCGGCGGTTGGCACACGGCGGTTCCCATTCCGCCGATTCGCGGGGCCAGCACGATGGGCGTGGTGGAGATCAGCCGCGGATGCGGGCTGGGCTGCTCGTTCTGCACGATCGCTCGCGTGCCCATGATTCATCTGCCGCCGGAGACCGTGCTGGCCGACGTGCGGACCAACGTGGCCGCCGGCGTGGAGAACGTCGCCGTATTGAGCGAGGATTTCTTTCGCTACGGCGCGGACGGCATGAAGGTCGATCCCGACGCGCTGATCGCTCTGCTTCAGGGCATCCGCCGGATTCCGCAGGTCCGCTTGATCCAGGTCGATCATGCAAACGTCGCCAGCGCCGCGCAATACAACGACCGGCAACTGGAGATCCTTCACGATCTGCTGGCGGGCAAAGATAGCCGCCGCTACGTCTGGGTGAACGTGGGCGTGGAAACGGTCTCCGAGGAGCTGCTCCGCAGCGCGGGCGCGGCAGGGAAAAGGGGCCGCGAGGTCTCGCAACCCTGGGGCGATTTCTGCGCGTGCCACTTGCGGCGGCTGTGCCGCGCCAAGTTTTTTCCCATGGCCAGCCTCATGATTGGCCTGCCCGGCGAGCGCGACGAGCACGTGCAGGAAACCCTGGCCTGGGTCGAGTCCCTCAGCGGCGAGCGGATGGCCGTCTTCCCGCTCCTCTACGCGCCCGTCGATGGCCGGAAGCCGCTGGATCCGCGCAGCCTGCGGCCTCTGCACTGGGAGTTGATCAAGGCCTGTTATCGTTTCAACTTCCGCTTTGTCCCTTGGATTTACCGCGACAATCAGGCCGCCGCCGGCGTCTCCTTCGCCCGGCGCACGCTGCTGCAACTGATGGGCTACGGCCAGGTGCTTCAGTGGAAGATCTTGCTGGCGTGGCACCAGCGGAGGGCGCGGCGATGAGCGGGACGCCCTCTTCGGATTCAGGCGACGCGCGCTGCGGGCCGGGCCCGCTGGCCGAGGCCGTGGGCGCGGTCCGCGACCGCCTCCTGCAACGGATGCACGCCGACGGTTTCTGGGAAGGCCGGCTTTCCTCCTCGGCCCTCTCCACGGCGACGGCCCTCAGCGCCCTGGCGCTGGCCGATGACCCGGGCGACGCGGACCGCATCGCTTCCGGCCTGGCATGGCTGGCCGGCAGCCAGAACGCCGACGGAGGCTGGGGCGATACCACGGACAGCCCCAGCAACTTGGCGACCACCGTCTTGGCCGTCGCCGCCATGAATCTTGTTACGGCCAAGGGCACGGTTGCCCCTCGTCTTTCCGGCGCTCCGGAAAAGGCACGAGGGTATCTTGCGACGCGAGCGGGGGAGTCTCCCCGGGCGATCGTGGAAGCCGTCCGAGGCGAGTACGGGGCCGATCGCACGTTCGCCGTCCCGATCCTGATGAACTGCGGCCTGGCGGGTCTGGCGGCTTGGGACGACATTCCGGGCTTGCCCTTCGAGTTGGCCGTCTTGCCGCATGGCTGCTATAAACTGTTGCGGCTGCACGTGGTAAGTTACGCGCTGCCGGCGTTGATCGCCGTCGGCCTGTTGATCGATCGACGCCATCCGCCTGCCGGCGTCCTGCGGCGGTTGCTGCGCCGAATCGTCCGGCCGTGGGTGCTGGAAAAGCTCCGGCGGATTCAACCCGAGCACGGCGGATTCCTTGAGGCCGCGCCCTTGACCAGTTTCGTGGCCCTGGCGATGACCGCCTTGTATGGCCGCGACCAGCCTGTGGCGGCCGAGTGTTTCCGCTTCCTTCGCCGGACCCAGCGATCGGAAGGGGCCTGGCCCATCGACACGAATCTGTCGGTGTGGCTGACCACGGCCGCCGTGGCGGCGCTGGCGGCGGCGGGGGAACTGCCGCGGATCGATCGGAGTCGAACCGCTCGATGGATTTCCGCCCGGCAATACCAAGTGCGTCATCCCTATACGCACGCGGAGCCCGGCGGCTGGGCTTGGACGCATCTGGCCGGCGGCGTGCCCGACGTTGACGACACCTCCGGCGCGATCCTTGCTTTGCGGGCGTTGGGCCACGACGAGGGCGTGGCCGCCGGCCTCCAGTGGCTCTTGGCCATGCAGAACGGCGACGGCGGCTGGCCGACTTTCTGCCGCGGTTGGGGAAAGCTCCCTTTCGACCGCAGCTCGCCCGATCTTGCGGCGCACGCCTTGCGGGCGATTCATTGCGCATCGGCGGGAGACTGTCCCAACGTTACGGCGACGCCTCGGCTGCGACGGGCCATCCGTCGCGGCCTGAACTATCTCGACCGCGTGCAGCAGGCGGACGGCTCCTGGATACCGTTGTGGTTTGGGAACCAGGGGGCTCCCGGGAAAACCAACCCGGTCCTCGGCACGTCGCGCGTCCTTCGGGCGCTGGAGATCCTGGACCGCAACGGACCTGCCGCCGCCCGCGGCGTGGAATACCTGCTGCGGGCGCAAAATGCCGACGGCGGCTGGGGCGGCGCCCAGGCGGTGCCCTCCTCCTTGGAAGAAGCGGCCATGGCCGTGGCGGCCCTAGTTCCCTGGGCGAAGACGCCGGCAACCCACGAGGCGCTTTTTCGAGGCGTCCGGTACCTGATCAGCGGCGTTGCGTGCATTTCCGACCACCCCTCCCCTATCGGCCTGTATTTCGCCCGTCTCTGGTACTCCGAGGCGCTCTATCCGCTCATCTGGACCCTGGATGCCCTGGGCCGCGTCGTAAGGGTTTGCGAAAAGAACTTCGTCAATTGCGGACGGCCGGGAGTAGGGTCTAGCGTCCCCGGCCGGCAAGCGTTTGACGCGCCAAGCGAGGGATGCAATACTAGCATTGGCGATCTCCCACCCAGAAGTCCCTCCTAGCTTGCCGATGGCACCTGAGATTCCCACAACCTCGGACCCTCCGGCCGACAGCATCAAGCACGTCCCGCAAGAGACGGCGACACGTCAGGCCATCCGCTCCGCCGCCGCCCAGCTTGTGACGGGGATGGATCGCAGCCGTCCTCCGTCGCGCGAGGACCTTGAGCAGAGTGGTGAGAGCGTTTTGCGGCAGTTGGGGCTGGCCCGGCAGTTTCTCGGCTTCGCCATGGTGGCGGTCAGCAACGAGTTTTGGCGTCCCACGCTGGCAGCCATTCCGCCCTCTCGCCGCCTCTTCCTTCTGCCCCATTGCCTCGCCGATCGGGCCGCCTGCGTGGGAAAGTACGATGCGGTCGGCCTGCACTGCGGCGGCTGTGGAGCGTGCGAGATCCACGCGCTAAAGAACGAGGCCGAGCGACTGGGCTATGCGGTGATCGTTGCCGAGGGGACCGGCTCGGTGGTCACGAAGATCCTGGAAGGCGAAGCCGACGCGATCCTGGGCGTGGCCTGCCTCGACTCGCTGGAAAAGTCCTTCCGCCGCGTCGCCGAGCTGGGAGTGCCCCACATGGCGCTGCCTCTGCTCAAGGACGGCTGCCTCGATACGAAGGCCGAGGTGGATCAGATTCGCGCGCTGCTGGCCGCCGACGCGCCGAGCACGGAGGCGGCGCCCCGCAGTTATATTCCCCTCTTGCGCAGACCGCGCGGATGTTCCAGCAGCCGGCGTTCTCGCAGCTTTTGGCCCCTTACGACGAATCGGCCGGACTTGCCGGCAGCCGGGACGACGGCCTGGCTTCGGTGGAAGACATTGCCCTGGATTGGCTGAAGGAAGGCGGCAAACGGCTGCGCCCCTTCGTGACGGTTGCCGCCTATGCCGTCGCCCGCCACGGCACGGCCGTTCTGGACTGCGGCCAACAGACGGGCGAGAAGATTCCCCGGCCGGTCCGCCGGCTTGCCTTGGCGATCGAGGCCCTGCACAAGGCCTCGCTGGCGCACGACGACATCGAGGACGACGACGAGTTCCGCTACGGCCGCCCGACGCTGCACCGCGTTCACGGCACGGGGCAGGCAATCAACATCGGCGACTTCCTCATCGGCCTGGGTTACCGGCTGATCGCCGGGGAAACCGCCGCCTTGGGCGCGGACTGCATCGCCGACATTCTCGCTCGGCTTTCCCACGCCCACCTCGAGTTGTGCCGGGGGCAAGGCGCCGAGCTTTTGTGGCGGGGTCAGCCGCGGGTCGTCCATCGGCCGGTGGACGTGCTCACGGTCTACGCCCTGAAAACGGCGCCCGCCTTCGAGGTGGCGCTCTACGCCGGTCTGCGCGCCGCCGAGGTGTGCCTGGAGGTCGGCGTGCTGCGGCGATTTTCCACCTTCCTCGGCGAGGGGTTCCAGATCCGGAACGACCTCGATGACTGGCAGGAAGACGACCGCAACAAGCGCCGGCGGGGCCTCGACGCCCAGGCCGGCCGCCCTACCATCCTCCGCGCCTTTGTCGCCGAGAGCACGTATGCAGTGGCCCTCGCCGAATTGGCCGCCGGCAACGGCCATCTCCCGCGGGAAGAGCTGATGGATCGGGTCTGGGATCTCTACTGCCGCTCCGGCGCTGGCCAAGGCCGAGCAGTTGCTGCGGAAACTCCGCCGGCGGGCGCTTGAGGCCGCAGGCGACTTCCCTACCGCCGATCTCCGCGAACTGATGCGGTTCCTCGTGCGCGTGGTCCTGCCGGACTCGGCCGAGCCCGAGGGCTCGGCTCGATGACCTCGTCCCCCTACCTCGACATGCTGGACGCCTTGTTGCGTCCCGGCATCGCCGGCCTCAGCGCGGTTCGTGGAGAGCCAGGTTCGTTTTGTGGCCGCTTGCCAGCAATCCGACGGCGGTTTCTGCGGCCGGCAAGGCGGATCTGACGCCTACTTTACCGACTTCGCCCTGCGGACGCTGGCCTGGTTGGCTCCCGGCCACGAGGCCTTCGGCCCTGCTGCCGGCTACCTGGCCCGCCAACCTTACCCGCCGCGCAACGTCGTGGAGTGCTTCAACCTGCTCCACGCCCATCGCCTGCTCGAAGGTCGCTGGGCGAAGGTCGCCGGCGACGGGGCCGGCAAGGAATCTTCGCCCCAGAAGGAATCTCCGCGCCAGCAGGAAGCAGCCGTTAGCCCTGGCGGCCACGCCGGCTGGGAAGCTGCGGGCGGCGCTGGACCCTCTTCGGCTGACGGAGTGGCTCTACGGAGAGCTCTTGCCCAGCGGTGGTTTCGCGCGTTTTTCCCGCGACCAGCGAGTCAGCGCCTACCACACGTTCCTGGGCGCGTTGTGTTTCCAAATGCTGGGGGGCGAGATGCCGGCGGTCGAGGATGCGGCTTGTGCCTTGGCAGCCCTGAGTCGCCCCGACGGAGGCTATGCCGAGCTGCCCGGCCAAACCGCATCCCAGACCAGCGCCACCGCGGCGGCGGTGGCCTTCCTCCTGATGCACGATGCCCTGCCCGAGGAAAACGCGGCCAAAACGGCGCGATTCTTCGCCGGCGTGCAGAGTGCCGACGGCGGGCTCAAGCCCCACGCCGCCGTCCGCGGCGGCGACCTGTTGTCCACCTTCACCGGCCTGCTGACGCTCTGGGGGCTGGGGGGACTGGAGCCCATCGACGTTGCGGCGGTGGCCCGGTTCCTCCGCAGCACGGCCCACGCCGCCGGCGGATTCCTCTCCTGCGTAGGGGACGAGTCGCCGGATGTCGAGTACACCTACTACGGCGTGGGCGCCCTGGCGCTGTTGCGCGTCTGGAACCTGGCCCAGCAATAGCGACACGCCCCCAAGGAATGGGTACGATCGGGCTCGGGCTGTTGGCGATGTACGAACCCAATCCCAAGCATGGCTGGAGTCCCAGGCTTAGCCCTTAGGAGGATCGCTGCCCCATCTACTTGTGATTTCGGTCGTCAGTCGGTCAGGAAAGGTAGCGTAATCGGGACCGGCTCGACTCCGGAGCGGCTACACGATGCAGAAGGTCACCGAACTGGTGCATCGCTTGAGGTTTCGGGCTTTTTATCCCCTTTGTCGCAGACCGCCCACAATCTTCTGCCGAGGACCGTAAACAGCACGCCATTGGCAACGCACGGTGTGCTGCAACTGGTGGACGCATTGCTCTCGATGGTGCCGAGTATTTTCAGGGTCTTGCTTGCCGCCAGGATGCTCTTGCCGACAAACACTTTCCCATCCGCGACCAGCAGGGCGGAATTCAACATGTCGCGATCGCTCTTCAGCTTATAGGTCCAGTACTTCTGCCCGGTGTCCGCATCCAGGCAGTGGACGACGCCGGCTTCGTCAATCACCAACAGCAGACCATCGGCAATCGCCACGGTGGTCAGCGTCGCGTTCAGCTTGTCATAGCTCCAGATGAGGCCGCTGCGGGTGATGTCGCCGGTCTTGGTCGCATCGAAGCAGACCAGATATCCACCTGTCCGGAGTGACCTGCGCTGCCGGGTCCACCGGCTCGAACCCATAACACAGCCCGCTGCCCGCGGCGAACAGGATCTGCGCCTTGCCATTGACCATCGCCGCCGACGGCGACGTCCATTGCCCGCGCCAAAGCTGTTCCCCGATCTGCTCATCGTCGCGCGCGACCAACTGTCCCGTGTGCTTGTTGAACACAATCAAGCTCGGTGTCAGCGGATAGAACGGCTGCTCGCCGGCCGGTCGTCCGCCAGCCCGCCGCATCTGCGGATAGAACGGCCGATTCGTGGTCCCATCTGGCCGCTCGCCGGCCGGTCGTCCGCCAGCCTGCCGTCTCAGCGGATCGAACGACCGATTCGTGAGCTTATTGCGCCCATTGCCGGTGCAGACATATACGAAGTCGCCGAGCATGAGTGGGGAGCAACTGGCCGTGTGTTCCTGCTCCACGTGCAACTTCTCGACCATGTCATACTTCCACACGATGTGCCGGTCCGACTCTTCCGCGCTGGCCTCCGTATGCGATGCCAGCCACGACGCCACGTTCACGCACTCCACCTCGCCGTAGGGCGTCACTAGATACAGACGGTCGGCCTCGATCGTCGGCGTCGAGCACACGCCCCAATGCTCGCCGCGGCCGGGCGGCCGGCGGCAGATGAATCGGCCCAGCTCCCGGCCCGTCTGCTCATCCAGACACAGCACGATGCCGTCTTCGGCCTCCGCGTCCTGCGTGCCGATAAAAACCCTGCCGCGACTCACGATCGGGCCGCCGCCCGTAAAGCTGCCGAGCTTGGTGGCCCATTTGATATTTTTCATCGCGGCTGGATCGAAGTGGATGCCCCCGAGTGCATACCACCCCGGCAGCCCCTTCTCCGTTTCGCAAGCCATATTGCGCGACGACTGTCCGCCCCACGACGGCCAATCAGCGGCATACAAGCTCGTTGCCGAGAGAATCACGGACAAGAACACGCCACAATCCACGGTCGCATTCATCCGACATTTTCCTTGGGATTTTCCATTGGGGGTCATGTTCATGAACAGGGGGAACTTCTCTTGAGGACCCACAACCCCCAAGTTCCGTGCCGAGCCGCCCGGGCACTTAATATCTAGTGCTCTCGGGTCCCGCCCTGGTTACAGGCGACCAACTTTCAGATGGTCGGAGAAGACATCCCGCTCACCCACCCCCTATGGACCGACCCCTTGCCCCAGCCCGGCGAAGCCCTGGCAGCCTACCAGGCCCCCCGGCTGGCCCACCCCGAGCTACACGGCCGTGGCGGGGTGAGGGTTTTCCTGCCCGCCGACTCCCCGGCCGTGGTGACGACCGAGGCCGGGCGGGAAGTGCTGAGGGTCAAGGCCGTGGGGGCGAACACGGGGCGAAAGCCGAGCCGGTTCAGTCCGACGGGCCAGGTACGGAACGGGAACGCGGGTTGAAATCAAACTGGCGAGGCCCTGCCCGTGAACGGTTCCACGTTCAAATGGGGACTAGACCACGGCAAGACCCGCCCCGCCCGCGTCTTGCGACCAAGACCAAGACCAAGCAGAAGAGGCTTAGGCATGTACAAGCATCGCACGCGGAACGGCGCCACGTACAAAACGCCTTTCCTGGGTTTTCTGCGCGATCTTGTTCAAGACCGAGACCGTGCACGGCGCCAGCATTTCGATTCCTAAGAGCTCACCATGCTTGTCGTAATCGGCAAACGCAGCTCCGTCAGCGTATTCCTTGGTGACTTTCACCCTGCCCTTGCGAATCTGAAGGTACGCCGCGATCACCTCCCCTGTCTGGTCGTGGGTTTCGATGCTTATCCGAAAGGCAATCTTGGACACGTTCTACACCTCAAATCGAAATCACGGTAATGATGCAAATCTTGTCAGGCCACCTGGCAAAAACAACGTCAACGTTGTTTCTTCGCCATCTTTCTCTCCCCGGCTGCGTCTTGAGTCCTTTCGCCGTCGGATGCTCCAAAACCGAAAACACCTGGGCCTCTGAAATACGACGCTGCTTCATTCTCTGAATTGCATGGTTCGTGAACCACACCGTATCGTAGCCCAAGACCGAATGCGACACCTCCCGCCCCGGTACGCGGCGCACGTCCGAAAAGGTCACTCTTGGGGGCGGCCTCCGAGGCTTTCGCTTACCGTTATCTTCCATGCCCCGATTCTTACAGGTCGCCACGATAACCGCAAGCGACCAGAGAACACCATATCATTTTTCGGCCGCGGCAATGGGTTATCAATAGATCACGTCCATCGGGGGTGTTTGGGGTTCCATTGTCCATAGTACCCCGCAATCGGTGCAAACGCTCCCAAATTCTCCGCGCGGCTATCTGCGGCTCTTCGTTCCCGTAGCACCGGCGTAGCACGGGGCTGTTACCCCTCTACCGGCGCATAGCAAAAGCCTTACGTAACTTCTTATCACGCAAGGCTTTATCAAGGGTGGGAGACCGGACTTGAACCGGCGACCCCCAGATCCACAATCTGACGAAAGGCTTATATTCCCTGATTAACAGACATTGCTAGTCCTTGACTACTCTTAGGCTTACGGCTACACTGCTATTACCGTGCTATGACGTTTTTTAACCGTTTTTAACGCACGGCATAGCACCAACATAGCACCGGAAACGCACCTAAAGCTTCTGAAAACACATCAGAGGGTCACCACCATGCCAGAGAAGATCATCTTCACCGAGGCCCGTGTCAAGTCACTCCACCCGCCGGAGACTGGCCGAAAGTACATCTACGACGCCAAGACCGCCGGCCTTGCGGTATGCGTCACTGCCAACGGCTCCAAGACCTGGTACGTGTACCGCTGGGCCGCTGGAAGGCCGGTCCGCATCCGGTTGGGCAAGTACCCAGACCTATCGGTCGAGACCGCCCGCAAAGCGGCATCGGAGGCAGTCGGACAACTGGCCAGCGGCCGGGACCTGACTGCCGAGCGCAACGCCAAGCGCCAAGAACCCACGCTGGCCGACTTGTGGGAACACTGGCTTTTGTACGCGACGGCCCACAAGAGGCCACGTAGCGTGGAAGAGGATCAGCGAAACTACCGGCTCCACTTGGCAACGCTGGCAGGCCGTCGGCTTTCGACAATCAAGAAGGCGGAAGTGCAGGCCCTACACGCCCGGATCGGCCGGGAGAAGGGCATCTATGCCGCGAACCGCGTGCTGGCCCTGTTGCGGGCGATGCTCAACAAGGCCGAGGACATCGGCCACCGCGGCGGCAATCCCGCGGCCGGCGTGAAGATGTTCAAGGAAGAGGCCCGAGACCGATTCCTACACCCCCAGGAGCTAGAGGCGTTTTTTCATGCCCTGGCCGCCGAGACGCCCCTATTCCGCGACTTCTTCGCCATCTCGCTCTTGACCGGCGCCCGCAAGAGCAACGTGCTGGCGATGGCGTGGACCGACGTCGACCTTCAGGCCGGCTACTGGCGGATTCCCGAAACCAAGAACGGGTCGGTGGTGGTGGTGCCCCTCGTCGCGCCCGCCGTGGCGATCCTCCAGGCCCGCCGGCAGCAGACGAACGGTTCCCCGTGGGTCTTTCCCGGCCACCGACACGACACGCACCTACAGACGCCCAAGACGGCGTGGGCACGTATCGTCAAGCGGGCCGGGCTGGCCGATCTTCGCCCCCATGACTTGCGGCGAAGCCTTGGAAGTTGGATGGCGGGGCAGAACGTCAGCTTGACCATCGTGGGGAAAGTCTTGGGGCACAAGACGCCCCAGGCGACGGCGATCTATGCCCGCGTGGCGATGGACCCGCAGCGGGCCGCGATGGAAGGCGCGACCGCGGCCATGCTTCAGGCAGGCCACGTGAAGCTGATTGAAGAGGAGGGCCGCAGCAATGGCACGCAAGAGTAAGACACCAACACTCCCAGCCCTCGACCTCGACAAGTTGGAAGCGGCCTTCAATGACGGGCTTGAACCGTTGTACCCTATTTTCTCCGACGAATTCATTGAAACCGTTGAAAACCGCGCTTGTGACTACCGTCATTTGGAAGAGTGGATTCTCCCCGACCTCGGAAAAATCGGAACCGAGTGGCAAAGCGGCAACGCGCAAGGCGCACTGTTGGCCGCACTAACGATCGTCGGCAAGATGGCTCGCCAGAACGTCATGCTGGCCGCAGCCTTGGTCGCAGATAAGGCGGCACTCTCCAACGCTGTTACACAGAAGGAACTCAAACGCCGCGTAGGCAAGCAAGCAAACGGAGCCATGCGCAGGCTTGGGGCCAGCCGAAGGGCCAGGGCGTGTCGTCAGGCGTTCACGGAATACACGGCCGCCGACCTCAAGCGGCTGGGAAAGAAAACCGTCTGCAAACAGGTGGGGGAGCTGGCGGCAACACGGCTCGAATTGCCCGAGCCGATCCCCGTGGAGACCGTGCGGAGCTACCTCAAAGCAAGAAAAACTGGTGGCGGTTGAACCGCCACCAGTAAGCACGTTGCCAAAGTTTTTAACCTCCCTAGACTCTAGTTAGCGACACCTAACTAAGCCCGTATGGAGGTTTTTCATGGCACCCGTTGCCCTCTCTTCTCCACTTCTCAACGAGAAGCAGGCCGCCGAACTTCTCGGAACGACCCCCGGGACTTTGAGCGTCTGGCGATGCGTCCGCAGGTATCCCGAGTTGCGTTACGTGAAGATCGGTCGATCGGTCCGATACCGCGTCGAAGACCTCCAGGACTTCATTTCGCGGCGGACCGTCGGCGCCGACGGCGAATCTCCTCTTCCCGCCACCGCCTAACCGCGCAAAATTTTCGGCCGGCACCCAGCAAAAGCACCGGCCGAAAAAGGAGATTGCACGATGCAGTCAAGTCTACAGGCGGAAGGCGACACCCGCAAGGCAGCGGCGCCCGGCACGGCCACCGCGATCCCCACCCGCCCGGCGCAGCGCGAGGCAGCCCGCCGCGCCCGCGTCCAGCTCATCCGTGACGGCGCGATCGTCCGCCAGGCCTTCGGTCAGCGCGCCACCCATCGGCTACTCCCGGACCGCCGACACGAGATCAGCATCAGGGGCCGGACGGCGACGGGCGACACGCTCCAAGGGGCGATCGACCAGGCCCGGGAGCAACGGCCATGACTACGGCCACCACCTTGGACCACCTCCAGGCGCTCTATCCACCCGGCACCCCGGGCGAAGTCCTGGCCTATGTCAAGAACCCATTCTGCCGACGCTTCGGCGTGCCCGCCAATCTTCCAGCGCTGGCCCGTCAGATTCACGAGCTCGACGCGCAGGGGCTCGACTGCTATCTGACCGTCAACACGCTGGACGGCCGCGCCATCCGCAAACGCGGAAGGAGCACTCGCGGCACAGAAAATGAAGTAGCGGCCGTTGTGGCGCTCGTTGCCGACGCGGACGCCGCCGGCAAGGACGGCCATAACTACCCGCCGCAGGGGCGAATCCTCCAAGCGCTGGCCGATATGCCGGTCCGCGCGTCAATCGTTGTCGTCAGTGGCCGGCAGGACGGCGGATTGCATGTTTACTGGCTTTTCCGCGAGCCATTCCTTATCGAGGGTGACGAAGACCGGCAACGAATCAAGAGCCTGTCCGAGCGCTGGCAGCGACTTCTCAAGAGCAAGTTGACGCCCTATGACCTCGACAGCACCTTTGATCTTGTCCGGGTACTCCGGCCGATCGGCACCACAAACCACAAATACGGCAGCACGGTCAGCGCACTTGTTTTCGAGCCTGGGCGACGGTATCGAGGCCAAGACTTCGAGGAGCATCTACCGGCGCCACCGACACCGCGGCCGATCAGCTACACCCCGCCGAGCAACGGCGAAACCTGGTGGCCGCGTAGCACAATCGAGCGCGCACGGCGCTACGCGGGCACCATCCCCGGCGCGATCGCTGGACAGGGTGGGCACGACGCGACGTTTCACGTTGCGTGCTGTCTGATTCTCGGCTTTGGCCTACGGGTCGAAGACGCTTTCCCGATCCTGGCAGAGTGGAACGCGGCCTGCCAACCGCCGTGGAGCGAACGGGAGCTGCGTCACAAGCTCGAAAGCGCCGATCAGCGGCCCGATCAGCGGGGCTATCTGCTTGTCGATCGGCACGACGAAACACCGCCAACCCTGGGCACCCCGCCGCGCCCCAAAATCACCCGCCTTGTGTTGCAGGAAGCGCTATCGTGAGTGACCTACAGGTGCGACTCGACCAGACGAACGGCGACGGGAAACAGCACGTCACCTATCAGCGCGGCGAGCTTGTTTTCCCCGATTCGGTCGATATGGTTTCGGCATTCCAGCGGGAGGAAAGTATCAAGCGCGCCGCGCGATACTTCGGAGCGGACGCCGAGAACGTGACCGACTTATCCCGGCAGCTTGCCACGCTGGCCGCACAGAGCCAACAGCAGGCCAGCGGTGACAAGAAGGAGCCGCGGTTCAACTGCTATTCGATGGCGGAGCTGGCCGCCATGAATCTGTCCGTCGATTACCTCTTCCGTGGCGCCCTGGTGGCAAATACCCCGGGTGCGATAGGCGCACGGGAAAAGAGCTTCAAGACGACCAGCGCCATAGACCTTGGCATCAGCGGGGCCACCTTCACCCCGTGGTTGAATCACTTCGAGCCGGTCCGGTCGTTCCGGTCGGTTTACTTCTTGGGTGAGGGTGGCCTGATGTTCGCGCGTGACTGTGCCCGGCGCGTTGCTGAGAGCAAGGGGCGAAAGTTGGCGGATGTCGAAGGATTCTATCTGTGCGACGAGGTGCCAAGTCTTGACAACGACATGGCCGTGAAGGATGCGACTCAGGCTCTCGTCGATCACGAGGCGGAAGTGGCCATTTTCGACCCCTTCTATCTGATGCTGGCCACTGAGGGCGGCAACGCCAGCAGCGTCTTTTCGATGGGGGCCATTCTCAGGCGGATGTTAGAGGCGTGCCGGGCGGCCGGGGCGTGGCCGATTGTCGTTCACCACTTCCGAAAATGCCAACCGATAGGGCAAGCGCCAGAGCTATCAGACCTGTCTCAAGCCGGACTTGCCGAGTTCGCAGGCCAGTGGTTCTTGACCAACCGCCAACGGGCATACGACGAAGAGCAACCCGGAGAGCATGACTTGATTGTGAAGTTGGGGAGCCGGATGGGGTTCTCATCGAAATGGGCCATGCACATCAGCGAAGGCACGCCGGACAGCGAGGGCGGCCGATATTGGCAGCCCACCGTCACCTCGTACTCGGAAGCGATCGAAAGGGGTAAAGAGGAAAAGTCTGCCGACCGGGAACGGCGGGAAAAAGAACAAGCGGAACGTGAGACGGAAAACGCCCGCAAGATGGTCATTGCGGCGATGGTCAAGTTAAAACACCCCACCGGACGTGCAGAGATACAAGCCCGAACGCCGATCCAACGGGCCCGGTTTATCCGCGCGTGGGCAAGTCTGGTTGACGACGGCACGATCTTGGAGGTCGGCAGCGAGCGAAAGGCAAACGGCCACAACTCCCCCATTTATCGAGTAGAGTCCTAACCCATGACAAGTACCACTATTGACTCGTTCCCATGCGTTCCCATGCGTTCCCGGGAACGACTCGGAACGGATCGAGGAGTAACCGTTCCCACCCCCTTATTTATAAGGGGTGGGAACGGGTACGCCTCGTTCCGATGGCAACAGAACGATTACCGAGTAACCGTTCCCATGGGAACGGATGGAGCCTAAGACCATGACACCCCAGCCCACGACCGCCGACGCCCTCTTACAGATCGGCATTTCCCCGAACGTGCCCGACGCCAACATGGAGCCCGCCAACCTCGTTGACGCTATCGCCCAGATCGGGAACGCCTTGAGGTATTCCGCCAAGTGGCTTGGCAACGGGGACGCCGGCACGCCTATGGGAGCCCTGGAGGCGCACGGCGTGGCAATCACCGAAGGCGCCGACCGGATAGCATCGGCCCTGGACGGCATTGCCGAGGCCATCGGCCGGCACGCCGAGGCGCAGGCCAACCCCCCACTACGCGATTACTTCGCAGGGCAGGCCCTCATAGCCCTACTCACCACCGGCGGCACGCCCGAGGGCAGCAGCGACCTTACGAGTGGGGAGGATGCCAGTCTGGTGCAGGACGCCCGTTGTTCCGGCTGGGGGGCACCCATACCGCACACCCAAGACGAGAACGGCCAACCAATCAGCTACGCGGAAGAGTTTGCCGACGAGGCGTACACGCTGGCGGACGCGATGATTCGGCGGAGGGCGAAAACGTGAGAACCAATAGCACCCGCCGGCCAATCGCCGACGTAATCCGCGACTTGGAAGCCGCGGCCGTGGCCCAACGCGACTCCGGCCAGCCTGTGCGGCGGTTCTGGTTAACGCATTGGACGGCACTTGGCAGGGTCGCACGGCTAGGGCCCGCCGTGTACGACGCCACGGTCCAGCGGCTCTGGCGTTTGCTGGCCAGCGGCGGCGACGGCGACCAGGTCCAGGGGCAGACGGTGGCCGTGGTGGTCCCCGCCGTGGCCGCGGCCGGCGTGGCGATCACCGAGGGGCAGACGGAGCAGACAACGACCTAAATTTTCCCCGCCGGCCGGACGCCTCTAAGGCACGACGGTTTAACCACCCGAGGCGCAAGGAGAAATGAAAAATGGCGACCGAGACCAAGAGGCAGAACCAGCAGGTGCCCGCCCGTGTGCGGCAGGCGATCGTCAAGGTTGTGGACTACCTGTATGAGGACGAGATCAAGGATTACCTCTCCAACCGGCCGGACACGAACGGCCATATCTTCCTCGCAGTGGCCACCGTGTTGAACTGGCTGGACGGTGTGAACCTCTCACCCGACGAGTATTGCGAGCGACGCGGCCACAGCCTCGTGACCGCTGAGAACTAGCCCGTCCATTTTCTCCGGCCCCGCCGTGGCGATTGTGCCCGGCGGGGTTCCGGAGAAACCAAGGATCGACGCCATGAACCAGACGACCACCATCCCCGCCGTCCAGCCCGCCGTCACCTGGTCCGCCTTGTGCGATCGCAATCCCAGTTTGCGGAGTTGGCAGCGGAGCGCGGCCGCAGCGGGTGCCCGTCGCCTATCCTGGTGGCTCCAATGGGCGGCCGGTTCCTCTGCCCTCCGGCGTGATGTTAGCGAGGCGGTAGGCGCATCGGCCACCACCCGCGAGTTCTGGGAGGCGCACGGCGTCGCATTGCAGCAAATCGCAGCGGCATACGACCAAGGCAGGCAGGCAGCGGCACAGGCGCAGGAGCGGACCAGGGCAGATGCACGGCGACAGACGACAGCACCGTCAAGGGCGTGGGGCAGGAGGCCTGGGCCATGATTCCAGCATCCCCACTCCTCGTCATTGCCGACGCGGTTACGGCCACGTCCCCCGCCGGCCTTGCCCTGCGGGATCAGTTTGTCGGCTTCCGCCTTGTTGCGGCCCGCCAGCGGGCGGAAGCCTTGCTGGACACCGCCCAAGCGCTACTCGACTCGCGCAACGACGACGTCGACGCGGAGCCGTGGAGCCTGCCCGCCGACTGGTGGAAGGGGGAAAGGCATGATCCTTGACCGACGCGGCCAACGCACCCTTCGGGATAGGGGGGTTTCCGCGGCCACCCGCGTTTTCTCGGAACCGCATTCACTCCATCGGACGTTTTTGGGAGAAATTCGGCCTTGAGACCTAAACCCGAAACTACCCCCCCGGCCGACTGGCAGACCGCCTTGCCGGTGATCGACGTTTCCAGCCTCAAGCCGGCGATTGACGAACTGGCCGGACTGAAGAAAGAGGCAAGCCGGCAATTCGGGCCGACGCGCCGGCACATCAGCCGTACCAGCAGGGCAATCGAAAAGGACGCGCGCCAGCTCGTCAACGCCATCGCCGACATCGGCGACTTGCCCCAGTCCGGCACGGTGGTCCACCTGCTAACGGCCAAGCGGTTTGCCTTGTTCGACGTGATCCGCGCGGTCCTGGAGCTGCGCACCCCGGCGACGATCAGCTTTCTCGGGATATGCACGCTGGGATTCAGCCCGGCCAACGTCGAAGGACTGGCCGCCATGCTGGACAGCGGACAGGTGGGCCGGCTGGACTTCATTTTCAGTATCTACTTTCGCAGCCTCGAAAAGGCGAACTGTCAGCACATGGCCGCAGAGCTTGGCCGGCGAGGAGCCCGGATAGTTGCTTTCCTTCAACACTCCAAGATTCTCGTTATCGAGACGACGGACGCCCAGAACTACGTCATCGAGGCATCGGCCAATTTGCGATCCTGTGCCAGCCTCGAACAAATGGCGATTTTCAACGACGCCGAGCTAGCCGCTTTCCATCGGGGCTGGATTGATTCTCTTTTCACGGAGCACCGCAAGTGAGAGGCAGAAAGCCTATCCCGAGTGAATTGAAGAAGCTGGCCGGCACGTTTCGGACAGACAGAGCAAACCCCGACGAGCCCACGGGCGAGCCCTGCCTGCCCCGGTGCCCCGCACACCTGAAAGGCGAGGCGAGGAAAACGTGGAAGCGCGAAGGCGAGGCCCTGGCGGCAATGCGGGTGTTGACCGCGGCCGACCGGGCGGCGCTGGCCATGTTCTGCGTGACGTGGGCGCGGCACATCGAAGCGGAGGGCAAAATCCTGGAACTGGGGGCCGTGGTCCGATCGGCGACGGGCGCGGCGGTTGTGTCACCGTGGGTGACTATCAGCGCGAAGGCAATCGAGCAGGCGACGCGCCTTGCGGTTGAACTCGGCATGACGCCATCGGCAAGGGCACGGGTCCGAATCGTTCCACAAGCAAAACGCCCGGCGGCAGTTTCGAGCCGAGCGCGGATTCTGGAGATCGGATAACATGGCCAAACCGAAGCAGCAACGCCGACCGAAGATGAATTGAGGCGACCATGAAAAGCAAGTTACCCGAGATCATCCGCGACGGCTCGATTATCGCAGGAGCCGGCTGTCTGGTTTATGGCACTTGGCTTTTGTGGCAGCCGTTGGCCTTGATGCTGGCCGGAATTGGACTGATGGGCTTCAGCATCCTGTGGGAAACCGACCGACAGCGGCGGAAGCCCCGGCGAGACACAGAGCAGACGAGGCAGCATCCGCGAGACTTTGATTGAAACACCGCCGGCACGCCGCCGGCAGCCGAACGGCCCGGCATCGGCCGATGAAAGGACGAGAAAATGTCAAACACCTACCGCGAGACCTACATTGCCGGGGTTGGCGTCAACCCAAACGACCCGCAGACGTTCGAAGTCAACACCGACACCGGCGCGCTTTTGGTCGATGTCGCCAACGGCGTGTTCACTGTCCCCGGAACGATGCTTCTTGAAGGGACGGTCGCCACCACTCCGGCCACCTCCGTCAAGGCCACGTCGGTTTTGACGCCTACGGCGTCATCGGAAACGGTCACCGCCCTTGGCTTGTCGATTGTTTCGACGGTCGCAAAGATTCTGCTTTGGGCATCGGCCGCGGGCGTGACCGTGAACTACAACGCGGCGGCCACCAGCGGCAGCATCCCCGTTCCCACAACGCCCCTTGCCTTGGATTGCAACGCGGCCGATTTGGCGCTGGTGCAGCTTCTTGGCAATGCGTCGATTACCGTCAACGTCATCCAACAGGGATAGTACGATTCACCGCCGGCGTTTGCCGGCCCGCGCCGCCCGGTTCGACGGCAAATTCGACAGGAGATTTACTGTGAACGAAAGTGAAACCATCGCCGCCCCCGTCCGTGTCCTTTATCCGGGTGACTGTGACGAGCGCGACGGCAACCGCGAGGTTCGCGCCGTTGCCCCCGCGAAGAGCATCTTCTCGCGGATCATCGGTCGCACGATTTGGCCCGGCAACGAACCCAAGCCGGCACCAACCCCGCCCCCGGCGATTCCGCCGGAGCAGGAGTTGGCGCAGTTGGAATCCCAGTTGCCGCACCTCCGGGGGCAGCTTGCCACGGCGAGAAATATCCTTGACGCCGACCCGAGCCAAGTCTACTCGACCAGCCCCGCCGCGGTTGCTGCCACGTCCCGCCGTTACCGCGATTTACTCGCCGCCGGCACCGACCTTGCGGCAATGCCGTTGACGGATTTGTGTCTGCTTCGAGACACGCTCCACACGGCCTACAGCGACGGGCTGGTGGACCTTGCCGAGACGCGGATTCACCAGTTGCGGGCGCTACTCCGCACGGCCGAGCCGACGAAGGGCGAGCACAAGAAGTTGATTAAGGCCGCGGAAACCGCCTTGCGAAACTTCGGGGCGGCCTATCGCGCACTGAGGGCCTACGAGCGAAGCGGGCACGTCGGCCAGGCCCACCAGTTCCATTCCACGAGGCCGGCTTCCGGGTTCAACTTCCTGCAATTTTCGGACATCGAGCTTCGCAAGGTGGCCGAATTCGGCGAAGCCCTGGAGCCCCTGCCGGTCGATCCCAAGTGACCCTACCCCGAGCCGGGCGGCACACCGCCGCCGGGTCTCAATTTCCATTTTCCAAGAGAGAGATCAATCATGCCCACAGCAACAGCACTTCATTCCGGGGGCACCTGGTACCCGGCCTTTGACCCCGAGACGCAGCAGCGCGCGGTCAATCCGACCACGGGCAAACTGCTTTACGGTCGCAGCACGGCCGAAGCGAGAGAGAACGCCCGCGCCGCCCAGATCGGCGGAAGCATCGGGCCGCAGCCCTCGTGGGCGGGGCCGCCCAGCCGAGAGGCAGCCCCGGCCAGGTTGAGCCCGACCCGCCGGCCCGCAGCGACGGCAACCCCGGACGCAGAGCAGTTTCCGGCTTTCGACGGTCTGCTTTCGGGCATCATCGTCAACGAGGTGTTCACTTCGCGGTTCGGCCCCACGCTCTTGGAATGCAGCGGCCTTTGCACCGGCGACTTCGAGGGCGTCCCGATTGTGGGGACTGCCGTGAAACTCGGGGACGGTTATGCCGAATTGCAGGTCCGCGGCAACCGACTCCGGCTTCTTGTGTGCCATCCCGACGTTCGCCCCGATTCCCTCGACCAAGCCCGCGAAACGAGCTTTGAGGCGGACTGGCACGGCAGCGAGCCGGACGAGTGGCGAGTGATCGACGGCCAGCGCGTTGCGGTCTTCAACCAGGGCGGTTGGGGTCTGACCGCTATTGACATGGTAGGGCGCGAAGTCGGCAGCCGTGACTTTTGCCTCGTCAGGTGAAGGGTGGACAGCCCGGGCGCGTCGAGCAAAAACAGCGACGCGCCCGGGCGGGTGGGGGAAACTATGAGCACAACGCTAAGCGAGCCGAAATACGTCGGCCACGTTTCTGATGGCTGGTTCCTTGACTCGCAGGGGCGACTCCACTACCGCGCCCCGACCTTGACGCGACTCGCGGCCGACTGGACTTGCTCTTGCACGACGTGCCCGCCGACCCTCCCGCCGGTCCGCTGATTCGCCTTGTCCCGATCGACGGCCGGCTTCCCGGCTTGCGGCAGGCGGCGGCGATCGAGCGGGAAGCGGCGAAGGCACCCTCGCGCGTCGTTGCGGCCTTTCGTGCCTCTGGCGGCACAATCGACATCGTTCCCGGCGAGGATGCCAGCCGACATCCGCAGTGCGGACAACGACCGCCCCCCGGCAAGATTGTAAGAGGCTGGTGCTCGCGGTGAAGCCCAACCCCTGATCGTTGTGGCGGTCGCGGGGGATCCCCGGGCGGTCTTGCACGAGCTAGGCCATTGGCACGACCGGTCCGACCGCTTCTCTGGTCTTTCGGAATGGCAGCGCATCGTCGCGGCCGACCGCAGCGCGTCAGACGATTTGCAAACTCTGGCGGACCTCAGTTCCTTTGCGAACGACGGCTACAACGGCAAGCGAAGCCCGCGGGAAGCCTACGCAGAGGCGTTCGCGTTGTTCTACTCTGGCGACGAAACGCGGCGACGGTTGACAAGGGCGATGAGGGAATTTATCGAGCGGACGGCGGGAGGGATAAATCACGCATGACGCCCTACCCGAGCTAGAAACGCACACCCACCACCGTTTCCTGAGATTGGAGAGGGGGAACCGCAAAAAATCGCTCGGGGGGAAGTTCCCCCAAAGCGGCACCCAGGGGCGAGAGGGGCGAAAGTTCACTCTGGTTTCGGAAAACTGAAATGAACTTACGGATTGCCCACGGGCGAGAGGGGCGAAGACGATAGGGGTGGGAAAACTTTACCCACCCCTATCCGTGACGAATCCAAGCGAACCCGTTCTCAACTCGGCGCGGCCGTGGGCATGTCCGGGCCGACGCTGGAAAGGGCCAGGGTGGTACGAGGTAATCGCCATGATCGAGACGACCCCCAAGCTGCAGCGCTACACGGTGACGGCCGACGTGTTCCTGATCCTGGAGACCGAGGCCGGCAGCCCGGCGGAGGCCCTTGCCGCCTACCAGGCTTTCCGGCTGGCCCACCTGGAGCTACACGGCCGCGGGGGGGTGACGGTGCTACTGCCGGCCGACACCGCGGCCACGGTGACGACCGACGCGGGGAAGGTGGCGCTGCAGGTCAAGGCCGTGGGGGCGAACACGGAGCGAAAGCGGAGCCGGTTCAACCCGGCTGGCCAGTTTCGGCACGGCAACGGCCGGCAGGACCAGGGAGAGGGCGGCACCCTCGACCGTCGATCCTGAGCGATCCTCGACGGCCAGCAGCGGCAAAGCCGGCACCCTGGACCAGGTCGACGTCCTCGACATGCCGAGCTTCCCGGCTGGACTGTCGATCGGCGGCAAGGTTGAAACGGCTGGACCTCGACGATCGGCGTTCTTGCTGGCCGGTTTTTCTCTCCTCTTTCCGGTTTATCGGACTCCTAGCACCCGCATAGCACCGGGCGTTTGCCCCACTCAATAGGCACGAAAAAAGCCTTGCGTAACTTCTTACTCCGCAAGGCTTTATCAAGGGTGGGAGACCGGACTTGAACCGGCGACCCCCAGATCCACAATCTGGTGCTCTAACCAACTGAGCTACACCCACCATTGATCGCAAACGCTCAATATACTAGTGAGCTTGCAGGGGGTCAATCTGGCGACGCCTGGCCGCCCAGCGATCCCAGACGCCGACGATGGCCGCCAGGCCGCACAGGGCTAGGCAGACTCCCGCCGGCCAATCGCCGTGGACCAGGTACCACGACTGGCGAGGCTCGCGGCCGACCGCCGCAAAGAGCACCTTTTCACGGCGGCGAGGCCCCTGGGCCAGGATCCGGCCGTCGGCGTCGATCCAGGCGGAAAAGCCCGTGTTGGCGGCGATCAGAAACGGCTTGCGACACTCCACCGCGCGAAACACGCCGCAGACCAGGTGCATGTCCAACTCGCTGGAGCCCCAGAACCAGCCGTCGTTGGTGAGATTCACCAGCACGTCGGGCTCGCGGCCCTGGCGGGCCAGCTCGTTTACCTGCCCGCGAATCAGGTGCGACAACACGCTCTCGTAACAGATGTGCGGCGCCAGCCGCAGGCCGTGGACCGCGAACGCCGCCGCCCCGCGGCCGGCAGCAAGGCCGCCGCCGGGCAAGGGCGTCAGCCGCTGGAGCCAGGCAAAACGGTCAGCCCCGGGCACGTATTCGCCGAACGGCACCAGGTGGTTCTTGTCGTAAGTCGCCAGCACGTCGCCACCGGCCGAAAGCTGTGCGGCCGAGTTGAAAATCTCGATCCGGTGGCCGGCAAAGTGCTCCCGATCGAGGCCCACGATCATCGGCGTGCGCAGCACTTCGGCAACACGCCCCACCAGCAAGCGGCTCTCTTCGGCACCCTCGCGCAACCGTTGGCGAAACTCCTCGGGCGAGCCTCGCCAGTCGGGTGGAACGGCGGCGCCGGGCTCGTACGAGATCAAGGGTTCCTGGAGCATGGTCTCCGGCCAGACGATCAAGTCCAGCGGGATAGGCTTGCTTGCGGCCTCTCGGATCGCGCCTCGGGAGAGCCGCAGGTAGTCGCGCCAGGTGCGTTCGGACCTCGCAGGATCGTGCTGGAGCGTGACGTTGATCGAGCCCTGGATCAGGGCCACCTGGAGTTGCGGGGGCGACGCGGGGTGGCTCAACCGCAGGTGTCCATACAGCAGGGCCGCCGCCATGACCGGTGCCAGGGCCGCCATCGCCCAATCCGCCCGGGGGCGGCCTTCCCAGGGTATCCAGCGGGCCAGGCAGGCGGCGGCGAACATCACCAGGAAGCTGACCGCGTAGGCCCCGGCCAGATCGCTCACCTGGATCAGCGCCAGCCAGCGATACTGGGTGTCTCCCAGGGCGGCCATGGTAATGCCGCCCAGCAGATGCGCCCGGGCCAGTTCCAGCCCGGCCCAGACCACCGGCGCCGCGACGATCACCGGCACCCGCAGCCGATGCACGGCTACCCGGCTCAGGCCCACGAAGACCGGCAAATAGAACGACAGATAGAAGGCCAAGGCGATCCAGCCGAAGGTGGTGGCCCAATGCGGCAGCCGCAGCCAGTGATAGGCCAACAGCCAGAAGACGAACCCCGCCAGCCAGATTGACCGATAGGGTCTGCATCCGGGCAACTGGCGGCGACGAATCAAGAGCACCCACCAGACCGGCGCGATCCAGGCCAGCGGCCAAAGGTCCAGAGGAGGGAGGGCTGCCGCCAAGAGGAGCGATCCGGCCAGCGCCTGGCCCAGCGTCGAGCGATAGAAGCCGGCGATCGCAGGTCCGATTCCACGCGGCGTTGGGCGATCCGCGGTTTTTGGCTCGTGGGGCGACCGCAGACGCTTCCGCGGAGTTTCCGTCCTCATGCTGATCCTGCCGGGTCGCAATAAATTGGGCCGTTTCTCGTAGGACGGATTGCCTGATCCGTCCAGTCTCCGGAGACGGATTAGGCAATCCGCCCTACAAATATGGTCAACTTATTTTGACGCAACGCCTAATCCTCGCCGCGTCCCGGCGCGGCCGCGGCCTCGATGTTCGGCGAGGGCACGGCCAAGAATCGCTCCAGCAAGGTCGGCCCGCAATCGGTGAGGAAGCTCTCGGGATGAAATTGCACGCCGAACAGGGGGAACCGCTTATGACGCACGCCCATGATCACCCGCGTGCCATCGGGCGAGATGCTCCAGGCGCAGACGTTGAACTCATCGCTGAGGGTCTCGGGCTGGATCACCAGGCTGTGATAGCGGGTGGCGCGGAAGGGGTTATCCAGGCCCTCGTAGAGCGACCGGTTGTCGTGGTGGATCATGTCGGTCTTGCCGTGCATCAAGCGGTCGGCCCGGACGATCCGGGCGCCGAAGGCCCGGCCGATGGACTGATGCCCCAAGCAGACGCCCAACAGCGGGATCCGGCCCGCGAACCGCCGCACGCAGGGGACCGAGATGCCTGCCTCGTCCGGGGTGCAAGGTCCGGGGGAAATGATCAGGTGCGAGGGCCGCCGGGCCTCGATCTCGTCGAGCGTGATCTTATCGTTGCGGTAGACTTCCAAGTCCAGCGTGGGGTCGATTTCCCCAAGCCGCTGCACGAGGTTGTAGGTGAACGAATCGTAGTTATCGATCAAGAGGATCATGGGCGGGCGCCAGGCAAGGCCTCGGGCGGCAATGCCTACAGTGTACACGGTCCCTCGCCTCCTGGCCAACCGTGTTTTCGCCGCTGCTGGACCCGGACCGGATGATTCGTGGGCAAACAAAAGCCCGAAGCGCAAGCGAGGGACTGCGAACCAGTTACCCTCGCTTGCGCTTCGGGCTAGTGTCGAACAGACTGTGCCCGGATGCCGTGCCCCTGAATAATCCGGGCTAGACCTGGCGGAGCTTTGCAAAGCGGCGACAAGTGGCCGCACTGCGAAGATCCCATCAGAGTGGTGGCTTCAGGACGTTCCCAACTTGCGGGCCTTCCTTGGGGCGACCCTTTTTCAGGGGAATGAATCGCTCCTCGGGGAGGGTAATCGAGCTGATCCGCAGGCCGAACTTATCCCCCACCTTGACGGCTTCACCCAGAGCGACGGATCGGGCCGCCACATCCAGTTCCAGCATCGCGTCGCACGACTTGTCGAATTGGATGATCGCCCCGGGCCCCAACTCCAGGATACGGCTAAGCGGCTGCCTTTTCCGAGCCAGCGTGACGACCACCGGCACCTTGATCCGCAGCAAGCTGCGAGAGTAAAGCGGAAGGTCGCGAGGGGACGCCGGTGGCTGTCGAAAGGGGGTCTCAGGAGCGATATCAGCCATCATCGATCCTTCCGTAGGGATTGATCCGCCTTCTATATCGGGCAAGTTAGCCGGCAAACTTTACCCAGACCGTAGACTAAGGGCCTGCAAAACAATAACTTCGGCTAATATGGAAGAGCAAGGAAGCGAGGCGCCCTTGTAGCTCCTTGGAAAGAAGCGGGCAACGGGAACACTAATGGACACTGATCGACGCTAATAGGGTGAATTAGACGTAGGGTGGGACCAGCTCGCGATAGCGATGCCGGCCCACCAGGAAAGAGTGGTTAGCGGTTAGTGGTCAGTGGCTAGAGACGCAGCACTCTTTTCGTTCTGGCCACTTGCCACTGACCACTTGCCACTGCTGGTGGGCCGGCGGCCGCCAAGGCGGCCTGGTCCCACCCTACGACTGCTCGGCCCACCCTACCCGTGCGAGTCGTATAATGATTCGCTGGAGCGCTCGCCGGCGCGGGAACCAGAGCGGGTCAAGATGGCCGTGGCAACGATACCCAGACAAACTGCGACCGCAGCGACCCCATTGCGGCTGGACTTGGTTGTCATCGGCAGCGGGTTAGCGGCCCGGACGGCCCTGGAAGAGGCGGTCCGACGGGGGCTACGCCCCGCTTTGATCGGCCAGATTGCCGCCGGCCCGGACCCGTGCAGCCTGCAAGGGGTTGTGGGCCAATTCTTGACGCAAGCTGCCCGGGCGGTTCATCGTCGAGGCGTGGTCGAGGGGCGACATCGGACGGACGCTGGCGAAACGCCCGAATTCCCCTCGGTGGTCCAACGTGCCCGGCGACTGCGGGACCTGCTGGCCGCCCAGGATTCCTCTGGGCCGCCGGCAGAAGGTGTGACGGTCTTCTCAGGCGAGGCTCGATTCACCAGCGGGGATCGTTTGGAGGTGGACGGTGGGGAGATTCAATTCCGGCGGGCGATCCTGGCCGTCGCCTGCGAGCCGATCGCACCGGCGATCGACGGCGCGGAAGCGACCGGCTTCCTCACGCCTGAGGATCTCCTCGAGCAAACGGAGCTTCCCCCCCGGCTGGCGGTTCTCGGCGATGGGTCCGAGGAGTGTCGTTGGGCGCAGACCGTGCAGCGTTTGGGCAGCGACGTACACCTATTTGGGGCATATCGAGGCATTCTTCCCGCGGAGGAACCCGAGGCGGCCGAGGTGGTCCGCTGCCAACTGGCGGCCGAGGGGATCCAGATGCACTTGGGCTGTGATCACCTTTGGCTGGATCGGACCGGGAGCCAGCGATCGGTCCTCTTCGACCGCGGGGGGCGGAAGGAGAAGTTGTTTGTCGACCGGATCTTGCTGGTGCCGGCTCGCCGGCCGGATCTTTCCCGCCTGCGCCTGGAGGCCGCGGGGATCGCCACCGAAGGCGCCTATGTGGTTGTTGGGCGGCAATTGCGGACGACCAATCGCCGGGTCTTGGCCGCCGGTGAGGTTTGCGGACGCGAGTTCTCCGCCGACAACGTGATCCGCACCATGGCCCGCCGCTGTGTCGAGAACGCCACCGGCTGGCGGCTCCGCGGGCTAGATCGGCGACTGGTCAGCCGGGGCGTCTGGACCGATCCGCAGATCGTCCGCGTGGGACTGAGCCAGGCCGAAGCCGCGGCGGCCGAGATCGCCATCGACAGCTACCGCGTGGAACTATCGGAACTTGCCCCGTTTGCCGTCGAGGGCCGGCCGCAAGGATTCCTGCTGGTCCACGTCCGCCGGGCGACGGGGCGGGTGGTCGGCGCGTGCGTGGTGGCGGAAGAGGCACGCGAGGTAGTCGCGCCGCTGGTGGTGCTGATGGCCCGGCGGCTGCCGTTGTCGGCCTTGGGCGACTTGATGATCTGCCGGCCCAGCCGCTTCGAGGTGCTGGAGTCGCTGGCCGAGCGGTTCGGCCGCGGTCCGCAGCCTTCCTCGTGGTCGTTGGCCCGAGAAACCTGGCGGATCTGGCAGCGGCGGATGCGGGACTTCGCCCGCCGCCGGTTTGCCCGGGCTTCATCGGCTAAGGGTGAGGCGTAATCGCGATAAGGGTGATTTCCCGCTTCCCGGGACCATAGCACCAGAAAATACGGTAGGCCCCTGGGGTCTGGTTCTGGGCATAGGCCTCAAAGACCTTGCCCTTTTTGTCGAACGGATGCCTGATCGAACGATACACGTGCGTTTGAAGGCCCTGGTGGCGTGGGTTTTCTCGTAGTAGCTTCAGAGCTTTGTGAACCTGTTTGAACAGGCCCTCGGCTTTGGAACTCTTGGTTTCCTTTTGAGCCTCTCTCGCCTGAAGGCTCTTCTCTGCCAGGTCTTTCAATTGGCGGTACTGTTGGTCAGCCTCTTCGCTCCACTTCAGCGTGAACATCAGTCGTCAAGTCCGCTGGCCAGCTTGTCATCCAGATCCAGGTCGGGCGGAGTCTCCACGAACTGGTGCTCCTGGGCCTGCCGAAGGCCGCGCATCACCATGCCCAGGGCCTTGTCGTTCTCCCATAGCCATGCTTCATCCTCAGGGATGACCCGGGCCTTAATCACCCGGTACTCATTAGAACTGACCCGCTCAATCAGCACCGTGCTGTTGGCGAAAGTCTTGCCTAGGGCAATGCGTCCCTTACTATCCGCGGTCTTGATGGTCATTGCAGGAATCCTGGTGTCGTTGCCATGATAATCTTAGCACGAAGTGGGATAGTGGGCAAGTGGGATATCCCCACGGAGGGTAGAAATGGTGGGCCGGCGTCGCTTACGCGAGCTTGTCCCACCCTACTCCCTCTGTAGGGAACGCCCTCCGTGGCGTTCCGCAGCCCGCGGAACAGGGTTATTGCCAGTTCGCGGAACGCCACGGAGGGCGTTCCCTACAGGCGGAAGTTGTACTTTGCCGTCTCCTCCGGCGATAATAGGCTTTCGCCACGGTTCGTTCAGTCCAGCCCGAGGTCTTTGCCGATGCCATCCGTCCTCCACCGCTTTGTTGACCCGCAAAAACGCAACCTCCGGCCGATCGTGCTGCTGGTCGGATGGCTGGCCGCTAGCGCCTCGCTTCTGGGGGCCGAACCGCCGCCGCTGAAGGTCCCGGGACCGCCGGCACCGCTGAAGATCAAGGAGGCGACGCCGACGGAGGCGGCGATCGACGTGGAGCACGGCGCCATGACCCGCTTCCAGGTCGACGTGCCGGCCGACGCCGTGCTGATGACGGTCTGTGTGACCCGCAGCCCGCTGGTCCTCGATATTCTCGCCCGCAAAGGCGAGTCGCTGGAGGCGATCGCGGACGCGGAGTATCGCTCCTATTCCGATTCTTTCCGTCCCAAGCTTCTCGTCTCGCGGCAGAGCAACCCCGCGTTGGAGACGGGGATCTTCACCATCGCCGTGGCTTACACGGGCGCGATGCCGCCGGTGATCCACAAGTCGCCGGTCAAGTCGGTGCCTTTCACCCTGACGGTCTCTTTCCAGCGGGCGAAGGTCGACCAGGTGCTCAAGCCGGGGGAGAAGTTCTCCGGGCGGGTCCGCGCGGAAGAGGGCAGTCTGCGGACCTTCGCCGTCGACGTGCCGGCCGACGCCAAGGTCCTGCGATTGGATCTCGACGAGGTCAGCGGCAACCTCGATCTGCTGGCCCGGCAGGGCGCGCTGATCGTCGGCAACGACACCGCCGACGATACGGCCATCAGCGAGCTCTGCCGCGAAAGCCTGGTGATCGATGCCCACTCGCCCAAGCCGCTTCGGCCGGGCCGGTGGTACGTCAACGTCGTGAACCCGGTGGATTATGGCATGGTGGAGTTCACGATCTATGCCTCGCTCTCGCCCGATCCGCCCCCACCGCTGTTGGTGGTGCCCCAGATGCCGCCAGCTACCGATAGACGCAAGCGGGCGATCTACGCCACGGTGGACGTCTCCACGGAGACGGGCGGGGCCTCCGGCACGCTGGTCTCCGAAGACGGGTTGGTGCTGACCAACTATCACGTGATCGAGGAGGCTGCCGACAGCGCCGCCTCCCAAGACCCGGTCGTGATCGCCGTAACCCTGGACCTCAAGGAACCGCCGCGGGAGCTCTTCCGGGGCAAGGTCGTGGCCTTCGACAAGACGACCGACCTGGCCCTGGTCCGCATCACCGGCGGCTATTACCACCAGCCGCTGCCCAAGGACTACCGTTTTCCCGCGATCCCCCTGGGCGATCCGGCGAAGATGGAGATCGGCGACCCCGTGACAACCCTGGGCTTTCCCGAGATCGGCAGCACCATCGGCCGCGGCAGCCTGACCCTCACCCGCGGCGTGATCAGCGGCTTCGAGAAGACCGAGGCGGGACTGCTGATGAAGGCCGACGCGAGCATCGGACCGGGCAGTTCCGGCGGAGCCGCGGTGGACGCCTCCTGGCGGCTGATCGGCATTCCCACGTCGCAGAACGTCGCCCCCGAAGTGGTCGGCCGCATGTCCTACATCCATCCCATTTCGCTGATCCCTCGCGATTGGCGGAAAATGATGCGGCCGCCAACCGCTCATTAGGTCTTGGGCCTTGACTCTTGGGCCTTGACTCAAGTTCGTCGCGTAGCGACGTGATGATGGTAGCCGTGGGTTTTAACCCACGGGTCGGATCCCGTGATATTGCCCCCCCGTCGCGTAGCGACGGTTGAAGACGAGCCGCCTGTCATCGGGCAACCCGGCCATTTCAATCGTCGCTACGCGACGAACGGAAGGTGTGGGGACATACGTTCCGTGGGTTAAAACCCACGGCTACCGTCACATCGTCGCTACGCGACGTGGACTTACCGATCACTTGAGTCAACTGGATAACGATTCTGGTCTTAGGTCTTGGTGCCTGTTCTTATCGTCGAACCCAAGACCCAAGACCAAAGCCCCAAGACCTCTTCCCCACCCTCAGATGCGCATCTGCTGGGCCACGAAGTTCCAGTTGACCAGCTTCCAGAAGGCCTCGACGTAGGCCGGCCGCGCATTGCGATAGTCGATGTAGTAGGCGTGCTCCCAGACATCGCAGGTCAGCAGGGGCGTGCGGCCGCTCACCAGCGGTGTCCCGGCATTGCTCAAGCCTTCGATCGAAAGCTTGCCGTCGCGGTCTTTGACCAGCCAGGCCCAGCCGGAGCCGAAAAGGGTCGTTGCCGCGCCGCTGAACTTCTCCTTGAACGCGGCCAGCGAGGCGAAGCTCCGCTGGATCGCCTCGGCCACGGCGCCGCTGGGCTCGCCGCCACCCTGGGGCGAGAGGCAGTTCCAATAGAAGGTGTGGTTCCAGATCTGCGCCGCGTTGTTGAAGATCCCGCCCGACGACCGCTTCACGATCTCTTCCAGCGGCAGGTTCTCGAACTCCGTTCCCGGGATCAACTTGTTGAGGTTGTTCACATAGGCGGCGTGGTGCTTGCCGTAGTGATAGTCGATGGTTTCCGGGGAAAGGTGCGGCGACAGGGCGCTTCGGTCAAAAGGCAGCGGCGGCAGTTGGTGTAACATCGTCTCTTCCTCATCCTGCGGAGTGAATATGGACGTTCGGGGCACATTATAGCGATTTTCCCCGAGGGCGAATATCAGGGAAAGTCCGAGCATGCTACCGGGAGATCCCGCATTCATGCCAGATCGGGTTGTTCGCCCGTAGGACGGATTGCCAATCCGGGGGAAATCGCGGACGGATTAGCCCGGATTTCTCACGGTCCCATTGTAACCCGAAGCGTAAGCGAGGGCGGCTATAAGGAGTTGGCCTCGCTTACGCTTCGGGTTACGATCGCGCACTCCGCGCGGCGATCGTCAGGGCCGTGGATAATCCGGGTTAGCAATCAATCCTAGCTCGCCGCCTCCGCGGTCGCCGGCGGGCTGGACCAGCGGACCGTGTTCCGTCCGGCTCGCTTGGCGGCATAGAGGGCCGCATCCGCCCGCCCCAACAACGCTTCTAAAGAAGGCAAGCCGCAGGCATCGGCCACCCCGAAACTGGCCGTGGCCATGAGCGGCTCGGCGAACAGGGGGAGACGGATCGTCTCGATCTTCCGCCGACAGCGCTCCGCCAGGTGAACCGCGCCGTGGGCCGTCTCGTCGGGGGCGATGATCGCAAACTCCTCCCCCCCGTAACGAGCCGGCAAGTCGCTCTTGCGGCACTGGCCGGCAATCGTCCGGCTGATTTCCTGGAGCAGCCTGTCCCCGACAAAATGGCCGTAGGCGTCGTTCACGTCCTTGAAATGGTCGACATCGACCATCACCAAGGCCAGCCGGCGGCCGTGCCGTTGGACCTGGGCCCACTCCTGCTCCAGACGCTCCTTCAGTGCCCGGCGGTTCCACAATCCGGTCAGCGGATCGATATGCGCCTGTTCCACCAACAGGTCTTCCAAACGCTTGATTCGCAGCGCGGCGCGGATGCGGGCGGCCAAGACGTGGCTGCTGAACGGCTTGACGACGTAATCGTCCGCGCCCGCGTCCAGCCCGTCCACCACGTCGGCTTCCAGGTGTTTCGCCGTGACGAAAATGACCGGCACCATCCGCAGGTCGTCATCGGCCTTCAAACGCCGGCAAACCTCGATGCCGTCCATTCCCGGCAGCATGATGTCCAGCAGGATCACGTCGGGGCGATCGGCCGCCGCCATCGCCAGCGCCTCGCAACCGTCGCAAGCCACCGAAACCTCGTGCCCCTGCTGCTCCAGGTCGGCGGCCAGCAGCCTGACGGTGGCCGGTAAATCATCGACAACGAGAACCTTCGCCACGGCGGACCCTTTCACGCAAAAGCGTCTCGATCGTTCGTCGCAGGCGCAATCCGTCGATCGGCCTGGTTTCCATCGCGGCGACGCCGCGCTGGCCCAGCGCCTTCTTCTCCTCCGCGGTGATCGATGCCGTGATGGCGATGATCGGCAGCGCGGCGAAGGCCGGGTTGCGGCGGAGCTGTCCGGCGGCCTCCTTGCCGTCGATCCCCGGCGGGGAAATGTCGACCAGCGCCAGGTCGAGGACCTCCTCCTTGCACAGGGCCACCGCGCTGGACACCGAGTCCACCGCGGCAAAGTCGTACCCCGCGTCCTCGATCGCCTGCATCAGCAGGTCTCTGACGTGGGGGTCGCGCTCGACGATCAGGATCGCCGCAATGGTCTGCTTGTGGCCCTTGAGGCTCATGTTGGCAAAACCTGTCGTTTTAGGTGATCCCCGCAGGATCGGCTGTAGCGAACGCCCTCCGTGGCGTTCCGTTGACTTGATGGCAACGCGTAACGCCGTGGGGAGCGCCACGGAGGGCGTTCCCTACAGTTCGTGTCCTGCCGTCTTTTACGGGCCTTTGGTCTCAAGTTCCTCGTTTTCCAGCAGGCCCTTGAGCAGGCACTGCATGTTCGCCACGGCTTCCAGGGCATCCTCGACCAGGGAGGTGGTCTTCGGATCGAGAGCATCGGGATACCGCTCCAACAGCGAACGGCAGGAGTCCGCGACCGATTGCAAGGGCCTTCGCAAATCGTGCGAGACGACCTGCACGAGCAGGTGCAGCTTCCCGGCCTCTTGCCCCTGATAGCCGGCTTGCCGCCGGTCCGCTTCCCGCGGTTGCGAGTGCATCTGCCGCGGGTCCCGCTCGTCGACTTGTGCTACGCCGTGTGTCATCGCCCATCTCGCTGCGAAAGTGCGTTGAAGGTCTGGAAGTCGTGTAGGGTGGGTCGAGCGCAGCGAGCCCCACCATTCTTCGGGCATGTTCTTGTGGTGGGGCTCGCTGCGCTCGACCCACCCTACCTCACCTAAAACCTAGTTCACGCAAGCTCGCCAGGAGCGCCCAAGAGCGAGCCGCCGCGGCGATTTTCGCGCTGCGCGCCGCTGGGTCACAGGTGAGACAAAGACCTGCGACAAGGCGTCGCGCAGAGGCCGCAAAGAGGCCTGACCGAGCGATTCCTGCCCTGGAAAACCAGGCGGGAGCTGCTATAATTCCGCCCGTCACGGCTGACATGAAATTGCGATCACGGAGGTGCTACGATGGAGAGGCCGCAGGTCCTTGTGATTCACCGCGAGCCCGGACTTCGCCGACTCGTCGCGGAGTCCTTCGGCGAGGATCGGGTGCGCGTCTTGTCGGCCTCCAGCGACGAGGAAGGTTTGTCGCTGCTGAGAAGCAACCGCGTTCACGTGCTGGTGGCGGGCCTGGACGTGCTGAGCCTGGGCTACGAGTTCGTGCGGCAGGCGGCCGCCATTCACCCGTTCCTGGGCGTGGTGCTGCTGGTGGACGCGGATTGCCTGGATAACGTCCCGCAGCGGATGCCGCCTGCTGCGGTGCAGTACCTTCGGCAGCCGGTGACGAGGGATTCCTTGCGGTCGTCGATCCAACGGGCCCTGGAACAGCAGACGAGGCGCAGAGCGGCCGACGGTGGCACGGGCTTCCAGCCCGTGAGCAAACACGGCCAAGATGGCCGTGCCACGTCGCCCCGGACGGAAACTTCTTTCCAGCCCGCCGAGGCGCGGTCTTCCGCCGACGGCCCGATGATCGCCGCCAGCAAGGCCATGCGCGAGGTCCTGGAGCTGGTCCGCCGATCCGCGCCGACGGACGCCGCCGTGTTGATCCACGGCGAACCCGATACGGGGAAGGAATTGCTGGCGCGGCAAATTCACCGTCAAAGCCCGCGCGCCGGCGGCCCCTTCGTGCGGGTCGCGTGCGGCGCGCTGCGCGAGTCGGAGGTCGCTCAGCGGCTTTTCGGCGACTCCTCCCTTTTGGACAGCGCGGGGAGGAACCCTCTTCCTTCACAACGTTGCGGAACTGCCGCTGTGGACCCAGGTCATGCTGCTGGACGCTTTACAGCAAGGGCCGGACTCTCGCGGCGGAGATCGGGGGCCCGCGACCCTTGGCCTGCGGGTGATCGCCTCGACCACGGCCGACCTTCAGACCGCCACGGCCCCACGGGCTTTCCTCCCGAGCCTCTATTACTACTTGAACGTCGTGCCGATCCACGTCCCGCCGCTGCGGCATCGCCCGCAGGACATCCGCCCGCTGGCCGAGTTGTACCTGCAAGCGGCCAACGCCGTGCGGGCGCGGTGGAAAGACAGCGGCCCCTGCCGCTTCGCCGACGAGACTTTCCCCTGCCTCCTGCAGTACGACTGGCCGGGCAATAACCTGGAGCTGGCAAGCGTGGTGACTCACGCCGTGCTGCTGGCCGAGGGCGAAAGGATCGGGCCGGCGGCGATCAGCCAGTCGTTGGTCAAAGCCGTTTCCCCGCCCGCTTCCGAGACCCTCGCCGTGCCGCTGGCTGGCGGCCTGAAACAGATCGAGCGGGCGGTGATCGCCGCGGTGATCGAGCGCTGCCGGGGGAACAAGGCGGCGGCCGCGCGACTGCTGGGACTGCACCGGCGGACCCTGTATCGCCTCTTGGAGGACGACGCCCCGGTCAATGAGCAGGGAAAACCTCTGCCCTTGGTCCTGGACCCCGGCGCGGCCGACACCGCCTCCAGCGCCTTTTGCTCGTAGGGTGGATCGCTTGTGGTGCAGGCGTCTCGCCTGCCGCGAAGAATGCAGGCGTCCCCCCTGCACCAAAGAATGCAGGCGGGACGCCTGCACCAAAGAATGCAGGCGGGACGCCTGCACCAAAGAATGCAGGCGGGACGCCTGCACCAAAGAATGCAGGCGGGACGCCTGCACCAAAGAATGCAGGCGGGACGCCTGCACCACAATGGGAAAGGCTCGTAGGGTGGGACCAGGCCGCCGTGGCGGCCGCCGGCCCACCAGCAGTGGTCAGTGGCTAGTGGTCGGTGGTTAGTGATTGGTGGTGGGGAGGTGAAAAGTCGCCGCTTTGGGTCGGAATTGCGGTTCCGAATTTTGTTCCGTTTTCCGCCCCAAGGGGGCGGTCGTTCTTCCAGCCCAGGGCAACGCCCTGGGGACGATAGCACCTGTTCACCAGTCCCGCCGGCCCAACGGGCCAACGGTTCTTCTGGCGAAAGGTTGGCCCGTTGGGCCGACGAGCGGTGTGAATTTTCCCCTGTCCCGAGGGCGTTGCCCTGGGCTAGAAGAACTACCGGGCCTTCGGCCCGAAAAGCACGCGCAAACCTGCGAACAAAAAGGGGAACCATCACGGCCACACGGAGGCCGATCCTTTCACCGCCCCAGGTTAGTGGTCAGAACGGGCAGAACCCTGTTTCTCTAGCCACTAACCACCGACCACTAACCACTCTCCCTTGGTGGGCCGGCGCTCCCTTCGGCGAGATTGTCCTACCCTACGGAATTCGATCGCCGGAGCGTCACCCTGGTCTGACTGATGCTTCAGAGGGGCCATCTTGCCCATAGCCCCGGAGAATTTACTTTTTTCCCGCGCTAATTCAGCAACCTGTGACATACTGAGGGCACAGGGGGTTGTTACCATAGGGTTAAATGCGTCCTATGATCTCGTAACCTGGTTGGCAACGGTTGTCGGGGGATTCGGCCGTGTCAAACACTGGGGTGCTGGTCGTCGACGATGATGCGGATACCCGCACGTTCCTGGACAACGTCCTCCAGCGAGAAGGCGTGCGGACATGGCTGGCCGGCAGCGGTCAGGAGGCGCTGGCCCTGCTGAAGCGCGAGCCGGTGGAGGTCTTGTTCGTCGACCTCGTGATGCCGGACATGGACGGCCTGGATCTCTTGCGGCGAGTGCGGCGAATCCTCCCCCAAGCGTCGGCGGTGATCGTTTCCGGTCATGCCAGGGTCGGTTCGTGCATCGAAGCGCTGCGGCTTGGCGTTTGCGATTACCTGACGAAGCCTTTCACGCCGCAAGCCATTCGGACCGCGCTGGGCCTGGCCCTGGAGCGTTGTGGTTTTGCCGTCGGCCGGGTCGCGCCGCGCCGCAGGTTCCCCCGGCGCCGGTCCCGGCCCCGGCCCAGGCGGACGGCGGGGATGGACCGGACGATTCGATCGTGGCGCGATGTCCGGCGATGCGCCGGGTCTACGACCTGGTGGCCAAGATCGCCCCGGCCCTCTCCGCCGTCCTGATCCACGGCGAGCCGGGCGTGGGAAAGACGACGGTGGCGCGGGCGATTCACCGGCAAAGCCGCCGCGCCGGCTGCACCTTCGTCCACGTCAACTGCGACGCGATCCGCGAAGCGGATCTCGCGGTGCAGCTCCTCGGCGCCCATCAGCGGGGCATCGAGGGAAAAGACCAGGGTCTCTTGCAGGAGGCCCAAGGAGGGACCGTCTTCCTCTCGCAGGTCGACCGCCTGCCGCTTTGGGCCCAGGTCCAATTGCTCAATGTTCTGCAATACGGCTGCGTCTACGCTTGCGGCGCGGGCCAACCGCCCAAGCTTATGGACGTGAGGGCGATCGCCTCGACCACGAGCGACCTGGAAGCGGCCGTAGCCGAAGGGCGCTTCTCCCGAATGCTCTACTACTATCTGAACGCGGTTAACGTGCATGTCCCGCCGCTGCGACAGCGCCCGCAGTGCCTGGAGATCCTGGCCCAGCGCTGCCTGGACCAAACCGTTGCCCGGCAGGGTGTCGCCAATGGACCATCGTGGCATTTCTCAGCGGGGGCATGGGAACGCTTGCGGAGCTACGATTGGCCGGGCAACTTGCCCGAGTTGGCCAGCGTGGTGGCCCGCGCGGTGGCGGTGTCGGACGGCCCGGAGATCGGCCGCGAGGCGATTGATTTGCCGCCGCCCAGGGTCCCCGGCAGTCGTCGTGAAACGTTCCCGGTGCCCCTGGCCGGGGATCTTCGCCAGATCGAGCGCACGATCGTCGATGAGGTGGTCCAGCGGAACGGGGGGAACAAGGCGGCAGCCGCGCGGGTGCTCGGCTTGCACCGGCGAACGCTGTACCGGATACTGGGGGAGTGAAACGCGTCATCGTCATTCCCATTATCCACAACGCGGCCGACCTCGGCTCGCTGGCGGAATCGGTCCGCGCGCACTACCTGAAATGCTTCGGCCCGGCGGGCTGGGACCAGCGCCAGAGGGCCGTCCGCGATCTCTGGCAGGGCACTGGCCGGGCCATCGACGCCTTGCACCTCGATTACCGCCGGGTGCGGATCTACCAGGACGGATTGCCGGTCTGCGGCAAGGAAGAGCCGATCCTCCAGGAGCTCGCCGAGGCCGGCAGCCTCAACCACCAGCTCGTCCGCGAATTGATGGGCCGGGGCGCCGTTCTGGTGGGCACGGAAGATCCCCAGTTGCTGATCCGCGAGTATCAACTCCAGCGCCGCCGGCTGGGCGCCGCCAACGAGCAGACTCCGTCCTCGTTACAGGGGCAAGATGCCCGTGCCACGTCCGGCGAAGCGGCCGAGATCCTCGCCGCCCGCGATCGTTTCATGGCCCAGCGGATCGCGGCCACCCTGCCCGACGGCCAGACCGGTCTCTTCTTCCTCGGCGCAGCACACCGGCTCGACGCGCTTCGCGCTACGGGCCTCGAGGTGGCGACGCTCGACAGTGGCGAGTGGTGAGTGGCGAGCGGCGAGTGGCCAGGTAACCGTTCACAGGCCGTTTTTTGTTCTACGGGGACGTTGCGTCGATTGTTGCCTTTCGCTCCGCGAAAGTAGCGCTACTTTCGCGGAGCGAAAGGCGACTATGACGGCCCGTGAACGATTACGTGGCGAGTGGCGATTGGTGAGCGGCGATTGGTGAGCCGCACACCGCCCGCATCCTGGTTCATCCGGGAATCTCGGGAAACCCAACCATCGGCCGGCAAGGCCAAGAGAGAAGAGGCACCGGTACTCTGCGTTGGAAGTACCGGTGCCTCTTCTCTGTTCGATTCGGTTCATCGTTGTCAGCACGGGAATGATGGTGACCCGGAGAATGTGAAACCGCCGAGAATCCAAGGCGTTCTGGGGCAAAAGCCTGAAGAACCACCCAAGCATTCTGCCGAAGGGCCAATATTGGCTTCGCTCGCCACTCGCCGCTCGCCCCTCGTCAGCCATCTGAGACCTGATGCCGCGCGGGCCGCGCGCCGCGTGAGTCCGACGGTCGCGCTTGCGATAGCGGGCCGTGGTAAATGCAACAAAACGCGCGGATCACATTGACGAATTGTTGTCTTGTATTATGGTTCACTCAATGGACGACGAATCGCGTCGCACAAGAAACTCTCAAGCAGGTCGGTAGGATGCGACGAATGCAAGTATACCCGCGCTGCCCGAGGGTGCATGTCGGCGATCGTCATTGGGATCCTTACCCCCGGGTCGCGTAAGCCTGGGACGAGCGGATCGCAGCTTCTGTTATGAAAGGGTGTGTGTGATGGCTAAGGTTCAGAAGAGCATGGATTCTTCCAGCCTGTCGGAAGTGGTGGACCGGATCCTGGACAAGGGCATCGTGATCGATGCTTTCGTCAAGGTCTCGCTGGTGGGCATCGAGCTTCTGTCGATCGAGGCCCGCGTGGTCATCGCCAGCGTGGAGACGTACCTCAAGTACGCCGAGGCGATCGGCCTGACCGCCACCGCGGCGACGCCTGCCTGATCGAAGCGAAGGTTGTTGTTTGCGGGGAGGCCTGCGGCGGTGGCGAAAGCCAACCCCTGGCCTGCGGCGGGCTCCAGCCGCCGCCGCGGCCTTCTGCAAACCAACGGCGCTTACCCGGGAGGAAAAAGGGGACAGTCCCCATTTGTGCGAAGCACCCTGCGGGCCGTTCCGGCAAAGGGGGACTGTCCCCTTTTCCGCGTGGCGGCCCGTCGAAGAGGAGAGGTACGATGGCACTGTTTTCCGAGGCATTCCTTCGCCTGCGGCAAGATCTGGACCAAAGCCGCCAGAACCGTCGCAAGCTGATTGGCCAGATCCGCGCCGAAGTGCGGGAAATGGCCTGCCAGACCGGCGGCCGGCTGGCCGAACAAGGCCGGACGCGGCGCGCGGAGTTCGCGGCCATGATCCAGGGTCTGCGCGGGACGATCCGCCAGCAAGCAGAGCAAACGCGGGGGCAATTGGTCGAGCTGGCCGCCGATCTCCGCCACGGCGGCGAGGTCTTCGGTGGCCGGCCGTCCGCGAGGCGGGGATTTCGCGGTCGCTAAACACTCAAAGTGCATGCGCCACCACGGGGTTTATCCCCGTGGGGCGATGATTGGCAGCTAGCAACGCCCTGTACGGATGTACCGTTTTTTCCCTTTCGCCCGGCCGGCTCTGCCGGCCGGGCGAAAGGAAAAAAACGGAACACCTTCCGCGGCCGATGTTTCTAGCTGCCAATCATCGCCCCACCGGGCACAAGGCCGGTGGTGGCGTTTGCAGGATGAGTAAACAGCTCCAGCAAGCAGAGGTGAGAGCATGACGAGCGAATTTGCGCGAGCTTCCCGGCGCCGGTGTGGCCCGAGCCCGGTGAGAAGTTCGTGCTCACGCCGCAGTTGGAGGGTCTGGTGCAGCGGGCGTCGGCCTACCTGCGGGCGGGCTATCCCGTCAACCTTGCCGGCCCCTCCGGCACGGGAAAGACCACGCTGGCCCTGCACCTGGCCGCGCAACTGCGCCAACCGGTGACCCTGATCCACGGCGACGACGAGTTCGGCAGCTCCGACCTGGTGGGCAGCGACCAGGGCTACCGCCGCAGCAAACTGATCGACAACTTCATCCATTCGGTGGTGAAGACCGAAGAGACCTTGAGGACGCTCTGGGCGGACAATCGTTTGACCACCGCTTGCCGCCACGGCCACGTGCTGATCTACGACGAGTTCACTCGCAGCCGGCCGGAAGCCAACAATGTGCTCTTGAGCGTGCTCGGCCAGCGGCTGTTGAACCTGCCCAAGCGCGGCCCTGGCGGCGAGGGATACCTGCAAGTCCACCCGGCCTTTCGCGCGATCTTCACCTCCAATCCCCAGGAATACGCCGGCGTACACCCCAGCCAGGACGCCTTGCTGGACCGGCTGATCACGATCACTATGGACGACTACGATCGGCAGACGGAAGTGGCGATTACCGCCTCCAGCGGCGGCGTCGGCGAGGAGATGGCCCGACAGATCGTCGAGCTGGTGCACCAGGTGCGAAAACGGGGCCTTTGCGGCCAGCATCCCAGCATTCGCGCGGCCGTGATGATCGCCAGGGTGCTGGCGGCGCAGGGGCTCTCCTGCGATCCGGCCGATCCGCTGGTGGTGAACACCTGCCGCGACGTGCTGCACCTGGGCAAACGCTGCGGCAAGGGCGAGAACCCCGCTTCGCCGGACGAGCTGCCGGCGATGCTCGAGGCGATCTGGGGAAAGGCCGCCGGCCGCGCGTCGCGCCTCCCGCCGCCGTCTCCGTCGCCGGCCGAAGTCGAAGAGGTGCTCGTATGAGAAGCCTGACTCGCAAAGGGCTGCAGGACATCCGCACCCGCAGCAGCCTCACCAGCGAAGTGGAGAATCCGCAGCGGAAGTTCCTTCGCGCGGCCAGCCTGGAGCTGAAGAAGTCGCTCTGCCGCAAGGTCCGCGACGCGGCGAGGAAGCGGGCGGAAGAAATGGAAGGGAAGATCGGCGAGCTCGACCATGAACAGGCAGGACTCCTGGCCGCTGCTCCTCCAGCCGATGAGGCCGGATCTCAGCAGGCGCACGGTTTCACGTTGAAATATTGAGGTACTGGTACTCGTCACGCTCCGCGCGACGTTATTTCTCTCGCGGAGCGAGAGGAGCACAAGGAGGCACCATGACGACCGAAAAACTCGCCGGCCATCGTCCCACGCTCGTGGACGCCCGGGCCGCCGTGCAGACTTTCCTGCGGGAAGCCTTGCCGGAGGTCTGGCGGGTCGACGTCACCAGGATCGCTCCCCTGGAGTCCCACGAAGCCGTCTGGGAGGCGGACGCCGTGGTTTGGCAGCCCAACGCCATCCTTCAGGCCCTCCGGCTTTCGACGCAGCGTCCCGTGCTCGATCAGAGCTGCTATGTGGTCCGTCTGGACGAGCGGTTGAACGTCGTCGCCTATGAAATCCAAGAAGCGGAGAGGGCATCATGAAGGTGAATTGTCTGTCGTGCGGCCATGCGCTCGATTTGCGGGACGCCTACGACGATTATCAAGGCCAGGTAAGGTGTTTCATTTGCGCCAGCCTCCTGGCTATCCGCACTGAAGAGGGCCACGTGAAATCGGTCGAGCTGGTACGAAGCCCGCGCGAGGCGGTTGCCTGCACGTCGCAGCCGCCGGAGTAGTCTGCGCTTCCTTGGGTTCAATAAGATTGCGCAACTTATTATTTTACAGGCCGGAACAGGAGGAACCCGCGTGTCAATCGCGTCGGCCCCGAGTCGAACAGGTTGGTATCTCTACGGCATCACGGTTGCGGAGCCGATGGCCAGCTCCCGGGACGGCGTGGGAGGGGCCGCGGTCGAGTTGGTCGTCGAGGGCTCCTTGGCGGCCATCGTGAGCCGGCTCGGCGTGGGCAAGGTCCGCCCGCAGCGGGCGAACCTGGCGGCCCATCACCACGTCCTGCGCGATCTGGCCGACCAGCGGCCGGTGCTGCCGGTGGTCTTCGGCACCGTCAGCGGCAGCGACGCGGAATTGCGGCGCGTGCTGCGGCGGAATCAAGAGGGCTTCGCCTGTTTGCTGGACCGCCTGCGGGGCAAGGTGGAGATGGGACTGAAGGTCTATTGGGACCTGCCCAACGTCTTCGAATACTTCGTGGCTACCCACCAGGAGCTGGAGGCGATGCGCGACCGGCTGTTCCGGCCCGGCCGGCTGCCGACGGTCGAGGAGAAGATCGAGCTGGGCGAGCGGTTCGTCTCCTTGCTGCGGCAATCCCGCCAGCGCCACGCGCAGCGCGTGAAAGAGTCGCTGGCCGGTTGCTGCGTCGACGTTCGCAGCATCGACCCCGGCGAGGAGCGGATGATCCTCAAGCTGGCCAGCCTGGTCGAGAGAGACCGGCAAGGAGAATGGGAAGAGGGCGTCAGGCGGGCGGCGCTGCTCTTCGACGATCACTATCGCTTCGAGTACAACGGCCCCTGGCCGCCTTACAACTTCGCGGACGTGGACTTGACCTTGAACTAGCGGCGGGCCGCGTAGCGCGCGCTCAGGAATTACTTGGACAATTTTCATCTGATGAGTTTTGACGGACAAGAGAGGCATACTCGGCCAGTCGTAACCCGAAGCGTAAGCGAGGGAAAGCGTTGGCCCTCCCTCGCTTACGCTTCGCGCTTACGATGTGGTGGGGGGCGCACGATTACTCAAGTTGATCGTCAAAACTCAACAGAGACTTGGGCATCACCGGAAAGCAGACAACTCATGTTCCTCCTCGACGATATCCTCCTGGCGCCGATGAAAGGCCTGGCTGCGATCTGCCAGAAGGTCCGCGAGGCGGCGCAAGAAGACCTGGAGAAACAGGAGAAGGACATCTTGGCCGCCCTGGCCGAGCTCCATCAACTCCTGGACGGGGGCCGAATCGGCGACGCAGACTTCAATGCCCGCGAGTCCGACCTCCTCGACCGGCTGGAGGCCTGCCAGGAGGCCGGGAGCATCGGAGAACGACCATGAAATGCGAAGACGCTGCGGCCGGCGAAAGGGGCGACACCATTTTGGAATTGCTCGACCGCGTCCTCAATACGGGAGTCGTTCTGGCGGGCGAGATTGCGATCACCGTGGCCGACATCGAGCTCATCTACCTCCGCTTGCAGTTGTTGCTCAGCTCCGCGGAGACCGCCCGGCAGGCGGGATGGCTTCCGCCCGCGCCGCACTTCGGCAAACCAGCATCCTTGCCGGCGGGAAAGGGGGACAGGCACCTCTTGCCGCGACCAACCTTCGGTCGGTGCCCGCCCGGAGGGGCGCCTCGGTGAGGGGAAGTTGTAGGGTGGGACAAGGCGGCCTTGCCGGCCGCCGGCCCACCATGATTTGGCGGCGACGGTGGGCCGGCGCTCGCTCACGCGAACTGGTCCCACCCTACTGGCAGACAACGGCGCAGAAAGAACAGCATGGCGCAGTGGGACACGCTTTTTTCCGACAACCAGCGGACGCCGGGCGCCCTGCCCGCCGCGGCGGCCCGATCGCCTGCGCAGTCTCAGCTTCGGCTGGACCCCGAAAACGTCAGCAGCGGACTGGTGCAACTGGTGCTGACGCTGGTGGAATTGCTCCGCGAGCTGCTGGAACGGCAAGCGCTGAAGCGGATCGAAGGCGGATCCCTGTCGGAGGAGGAGATCGAAAACCTGGGGCGGACGTTTCTTCGCCTTGCGGAAGAAATGCAACGGCTGAAACGGCAGTTCGGCCTGACCGACGACGACCTGAACCTCGACTTGGGTCCGCTGGGCAGGCTGCGGTAAGGTCTCGCGTGCACATAAGTTGACCGTGGGCGGAGGAACCTGATGACTTATGACGAGCAAAACGAGTAATAATCCGGCGGCTCGGTTGGAGTTCCGCCTTTAGGCGGCCCTCGCCGCACGCCGGCTAAAGCCGGAACTCCAACTTCGCACATTACCCGTTTTGTTCGTCAAAGTTCATTAGGGAACGCCCTCCGTGGCGTTTCGGGCGTTGGCGAAAGCGGCGCCGGCCGCTCACCGCGGAACGCCACGGAGGGCGTTCCCTACAGAGGAAACCGGTCAACTCAAGAAAGTGAAGTACATGGCGCATCCACAAGTCATAGCGACCGCCTGCCACAGCGAAGGTCTCGCGGAGATCCTCGAGCGGGTGCTGGACAAAGGCGTGGTGATTGCCGGCGACATCAAGATCAAGCTCTGCGACATCGAGCTGTTGAGCATCCAGATTCGGCTGTTGATCGCTTCGGTGGACAAGGCCCGGGAGATGGGCCTGAGCTGGTGGTGGCAGTCGCCCCAGCAACCGTTGCCGCCGCAGGCCGTGCCCGGGCCGGCGGCGGGACTGCCCGCTGCTGATGTGGGACGGATTGCTAATCCGTCAAGCAACGAGGCCGGTCTCGTGGACGGATTAGCAATCCGTCCTACGGGAAAGCCGGCGCCTGTTCCCTCGCCGCTGCTGAGGCGTGCCCAGCCGGTAGAAAACGTTTTCGCGCAACTTTCACAACCACCCAAGAAACAGAAAGGACCCTGCGATGGCCAAAGCCCACAAGGAACGGTCTCGTCGCCCGCCGCCCGACGGCTCCACCCCCAATGAGCATCCCCTGGACGTCGGCTTTAATTTCGGAGGCTTCCTGGGAAAGCTCGGCAGCGCGATGGAGAAGCTGGTCGACCTGGCCGAAAGCGGGCAGACCCTGGCCAAGACCGGCGAGATCAAGGGACTGGATCCGCAAGGGAGACTCCGCGGCGTCTACGGCTTCTCCGTGAAGACGGCGCTGGGCGACCAGGGCCAACGGGAGGTCAAGATCGAGCCCTTCGGCAACATCCGCCGGGAATCCTCCGGAGAGACGGTCGTCGAGGACGTCCGCGAGCCGTTGGTCGACGTTCACGAGGAGGAAGATCACGTGCTGGTGCTGGCGGAGATCCCGGGGGTCAGCAAGAAGGACGTTGAATTGGAGCTGGCCGGCAGCCGTTTGACGATCGGCGCCCGGCGCGGGGAGAAGCGCTATCGCAAGGAGGTCGCCTTGCCGGCGAGTTTTTCCCGGGAGAACATGCGTTGGGAGTGCGCCAACGGGATTCTCAAGATTCGCCTGGAGCGCAAGTAGTCTGATGGAAAAAATGACATCGCTTGTTGAGGAGATCACGCTTCGGGTCAGCGAGTCGACCGGCAAGGACGTGGGCCGGGGGATTGCCGGATCGATCCGGCCGACATGCAACGGTTGGGCGTCGACGTCGGCGACCTGCTGGAGGTGGAGGGCAAGCGGCGGACCGTCTGCCGCGTCCTGCCGACCTTCAAGGAACACCGCGGCAAGGAGCATCTGCAGATCGACGGGGTCGTGCGGGAGAACGCGCGCGTGGGGCTGGGCGAGCCGGCGGTGGTCCGCCGGGCATCGGCCAGGCCGGCGGAAGAGCTGACGTTGGTCCCGCAGGGCGGCACTCCTTCCAGCCGCGATCTGAAGTATATCGGCGGCCTGTTGGACGGTTTGCCCGTGACCGGCGGCGACCGCGTGCGGGTGACGCTCTTCGGCAACCGCCGCGCCGATTTCGTGGTCTTGCGCACGCGTCCAGCGGGGTCCGTGACGGTGATGCCCGAGACGCGGCTGAAAGTGCAGCCCGGCGAGGGCCCGGCGGCGGCGGCCGCGCCGCTTTCCTACGAGGACATCGGCGGGTTGAAGCGGCCCTTGGAGCGCGTGCGGGAGATCGTCGAGCTGCCGCTGAAGTACCCGGAGCTTTTCCAGCGGCTGGGGATCGATGCGCCCAAGGGCGTGCTCTTGTACGGCCCGCCGGGCTGCGGCAAGACGTTGTTGGCGCGGGCGGTGGCCCACGAAACGGAGGCCGCCTTCTTTTCCATCAACGGGCCGGAGATCATCCACAAGTTCTACGGCGAGAGCGAGGCCCACCTGCGGCGGCTCTTCGAGGAGGCGGCGCAGCGGGCGCCCAGCATCATCTTCCTCGATGAGATCGATGCCATCGCGCCGCGGCGGGAGCGCGTGGTCGGCGACGTGGAGAAACGCGTGGTGGCGCAACTGCTGGCGCTGATGGACGGCCTGTCGCAGCGGCAGCACGTCGTCGTGCTGGCGGCCACCAACCTGCCCAACGCCCTGGACCCGGCCCTGCGCCGGCCGGGCCGCTTCGACCGAGAGATCTCGATCCCCATTCCCGACCAGCACGGGCGGCGGGAGATCCTCGAGATCCATAGCCGTGGAATGCCTTTGGCCGAGGACGTCGAGCTGGAGCGCGTGGCCGCGATCACGCACGGCTTCGTGGGCGCCGACCTCGAGGCCCTTTGCCGCGAGGCGGGCATGATCGCCTTGCGGCGTCTCTTGCCGCAGTTGGATTTCTCCCGGCCTTACGTGCCCGACGAAATGTTGGCCCGCTTGCAGGTCGCGATGGGCGATTTCCAGGAGTCGCTGCGGGAAGTGGAGCCGTCGGCGGTGCGCGAGGTGTTTGTCGAGGTGCCCAACGTGGCCTGGAACGACGTCGGCGGGCTGGACGAGATCAAGCAGCGATTGCAAGAGGCCGTCCAGTGGCCCCTGCGGCATCCCGACCTGTTCGCGGCCGTTCATCTCGCCCCTCCCAAGGGCGCGCTGATCTGCGGACCGCCGGGCTGCGGCAAGACCCTGATCGCCAAGGCCCTGGCGACCGAGGCCGGCGTGAACTTCGTCTCCGTCAAAGGGCCGGAGTTGTTGTCGATGTACGTGGGGGAATCGGAACGCGGACTTCGCGAGGTGTTCCGCAAGGCGCGACAGGCGGCGCCCTGCATCATTTTCTTCGACGAGATCGACGCCCTGGCCTCGGCCCGCTCGCACGGCGGAAGCGATTCCGGCGTCGGCGCCCGCGTCCTCAGCCAACTGCTCACCGAGCTGGACGGCATCGAAGAACTGAAGGGGGTCTTCGTGTTGGCCGCCACCAATCGGCTCGATTTGCTCGATCCGGCGCTCTTGCGGCCGGGCCGCTTCGACATCCAGTTGCAGATCCCCGCGTCCGACGCTGCCTCGCGAGAGAAAATCTTCGCCATTCACCTCCGTGATCGGCCGGTGGAGGAGGGGGCCACGCCCGCCTGGCTGGCCGATCAGACCGAAGGTTTCACCGGGCGCAGATCGCCGGAGTCTGCCGCCGCGCGCTGATGGCGACGATCGCCCGGCGGATTGGAGCTGGCGCCGCTGGTGCGGCGGCCGAGAAACTGCAAGTCCGGCGCGACGACCTGCAAGCGGCCATCGAGGAGATCGGCGGACGGTAACCCGCTGGCAGTCCCTCGCTTGCGCTTCGGGCTAGTGTTTGTCGAGGAATAAATGGTGAAAACCATGAATGAATCTTGGTACTTGTACGCACTGACGTGGGCCGACTGCCCGCAGGACGGCTTTGGGCCCGGGGTCGATCCGCGCTTTGCGGCGGAGTTGATCCGCTGCGGCCAACTGGCCGCCCTGGCGAGCCGGGTCGGATGGGATGACCGCGATCTGGCCAAGCTCCAGCAAGGCTCTGCCGAGCTGGCGTGGGTGAGCAAGGTGGCCGTGCGACACCATGAAGTCATCGCAGCGCTGGCGCAACGTCGGTCCGTAATCCCTATGCGACTGGGCTCCATTTTTCGCTCCCGGTCTTCCCTGATCGCCAAGTTGGCGTCCCGTGAAGCCGGCGCGGCCGAGTCCTTGCGACGCCTCGAAGGCCGGCAGGAGTGGGCCGCAAAACTCTACGTCGCCGCCGCCGGCGGCGAACCGCAAAGTACTCCTCACGCTCCGCGTGAGGGCGTGCGTCACGCGGAGCGTGACGAGTACGTGCCGCGCGGCGGGGACGGCACCCAATACCTGGCGGCCCAAGTGCAGCGGGCAAGGCGCCGTCGCCAGTCCGAAGCCGCCGCAAGGCGAGCGGTTCTGACCGTGGAAACTCGCTTGCAAGGCATTGCCGACTCCTGGCAGCGGCTTGCCCCTTTACCGACGGCTCTCACCCATCGAGCGGACAAGATGGTCTGGAACGGGGCGCTGCTGCTGGCGGCGTCGGCCGTCGCCGCGTTTCAGACTGCCTGCGGGCAACTCGGAAGCGAGCTGGCTCCCGACGGCCTTTTGCTCGAAGCCACGGGGCCCTGGCCCCCGTACCACTTTGCTCCCTCCCTCGAACCGCTTCAGGAGAACCCGCCATGCCGTTGCACGTGTTAGGCGTTTCCCGCAGCGGAGATGTCGGTCGCTTGTCCGGCAATCAGGAAAGCGAGGCCCGATGGGTGGTCGAGGGGCCATTGGCCGCAGCCGCCGTCGACTCCCAGGGCGAATCCTTCGGGCCGCTGGAACAGGCCCGTTTGCTGGCGGCCATCCACGGGCAGATCGCCATTCGTCCCCTGCGGTATGGGACCGTGCTGCCGCAGGAGAGAGCGGTCCGCGACTTTCTCCGCCACCGCGGCGCGAGCCTGCTTCGGGACCTGTTGTACATCGAGGGGACCGGCGAGATCGGCCTGCGGGTCGAGCTACTCGGCCCGGCTGCCCCCTCCTGTCCCCGCGAGACGTACGACAACCGCCTGCCGGCCATGTCGGCTCATCAATACCTGGCCCTGCGCCGGCAATGTTACGAGTGGAAAGATCAACGGGACCGCCAGGCTCGAAGGGTGACGGAGAACTTCGTCCGGGCGGTGAAAGGCTTGTATCGCCAATGGCGCGTATTGACCAGCACCGCACCCACCACGCTGCGCTTGGCCTTCTTGGTTCCGCGAAACCATTGGGAGGCGTTCCGCAATCGGCTGGAAACCGTGGAACCCGACCTGGCAGGCCAGCGGTACACGCTCGTAGGGCCTTGGCCTCCCTATAGCTTTGTCTGATGCCCCATGTAGCAGGCACACGCCGTGTGCCTACTACTTTCCAAACCGTGAACGTAACCGTTCACGGGTCGGGCGGGGACTGGTCCATTTTTCGGCCAAGAAGTGCATTTGGCGGCGGGACGTAAGGCCGAAAACATGGACCTGTCCCCTTGGCACCGCCGAAGGGGACAGTCCCATTTTCGCGGCGATCAGGCTGGCTTGTCGCCGCAGCCCCTTGCTGCGAAAATCGGGACAGTCCCCGTGAACGTTTACCCGTGAACGTTTACCACATTTACCCATGCCTCCCAGATTCACTCGTTGTTGCCGCGGCCACCACTCTTGTCGCAAGGGTCCGTTTTTGATACGGTCCGCTGTTCTCTTGCACAGACACCCATCGCCGAGGCGAGATGTTGAAACATTGCTTGTGGTTAGCTGCTATGGCTTGGTTGGCGGCAGGGGGCATCCTGGTCTACGTTCAATCGCAACGATCCAGCCCCCTCCCCGGGTTCGCATCAGACCCGACACCCAACCTGGCCGGCGGCAGCGCAGCACAGCGACCATCGGTATTGGAAAGCTCGCCACCGCCCGCGGCCAACCCGGCTGCGTCGGCCGCACCGGCGAGAGCCTTCCTGCCGGAAACGGCGCTGGCGCCGACCACGCCGGATATCTTCTTTCCCCTGCCCACCCTAGACGCTGACGCTACGGTTCTCAACATCTTTCCGGCTGATCGGCCTGATCCAGCCGCGCCGCTCTTCCCGCCCACCGGGGAACTTTGGACCAGCAGCCGTTTCCTGGAATCGGACCGGGCGGGCGGCGACCAGAGACTAGCCTTCTCCAGCAAGAAACCGGACGAAGACGAACCGCTCACCTTGGGCCTCAACAACGGGTCGGGCATCGGCCCGGAGTACCTGCTCATTAAGAATGAGGACACCACGTTCCTGGGACGTGTGGCGGGCCGTTACTGCGAGGTGCATCCGGGCTTGAGCGAGGAGGATCGCGTTTCCGAGGTGCTTTTTCGGTGCGAATTCGAACATCGGCTCAGCCGCTGCAACAAGCTCTTCAGCGCGGTGGAATATGCCTGCGACCCTGCCGATCCCGGCAGTCGCACCCTCCGCACTCAAGCTGCATGGGAAGTGCTTTTGGACCCGCAGGAGACTCTCAGTCTTCGCACGGCGGTACTGGAATCCTCCACCTACGCTCCTAACCGGGAGCAAACCAAGACCCTCGACTACACCCTGGATCTGAGCTGGAAGTTTTGAGCCCGGATTATTCACGCCCCGTGATGTAAAAGGCGCAGAGCGCGCAATCGAAACCCGAAGCGTAAGCGAGGATAAGTCCCTTCGCCGTCCTCGCCTACGCTTCGCGCTTACGATGCACCCGTGAACAATCCGGGTTGAGGGGCGGAAGCAACGGAGGATGGCTGCTCGGGAAGCCTTGGTGGCCGGGCCCGCCGCCAGTGTCAATGATGTAAACTGTTTAGTATCATTGGCTTACGACGTTTCGTCCCGCCCGTCGCCGCTTTTCATCTGCTCTTGGGCTATATATATGTAGGGTGGTTTGGCATAGGACGGCGCGATAACGATGGTCAGTGTAGAGAAGAATGCTCCCGAGGCGATGGCGGTCGTGGACCCCCCGGAGGGCAAGCCGCGCGGGTCGCTAATGGGGAAGTTGATGCCGTTGTTCTTTATGGTGGCCGTGATTGGGGGGGAGTGCGTTGCCGCCTATCTGCTCACCAGCGCTTATCGGCCCAGTGGGGTTGCGATCGCGGCCGGCCCACTCAAAGAGGCGGCCGGCAAGGGGAAACCGGCCAAGGAGGCTGAGGACGCGGCCGAGAAGAGCCAGACCGAGGAGCTGGAAGTCGACCTCGGCAAGTTCGACGTAAACTCTTACCAGCCAAAGGCCAACACCACCTCGATCATCGACTTCCACCTCTACGCCACGATTGCTTCCTCCGAGAAATCGGCCTTCAATGCTAGCATCGAGCTGAACAAGAACCGCTTACGCGACCAGATCCTGGTGATTGTCCGCAGCGCGGACCTCGCCGAGCTGACCGAGCCCGGATTGGGCTTGCTTAAACGCCGGATTCTTGAGAAAAGTAACACCATCCTCGGCAAGGCTTATCTGCGAACGATCATTTTCGGCGATTTCTCCTTCACAGAACAATAGCGGACCGGCAGATTCCGCGGGGAATGGACTCCCATGGCTGACGAAAACGAACTGATCAACCAGGATGAGATCGAGCGTCTGCTGCAATCGTCCGGCGCCGGCAAGCCGGCCGAGCCGGACGCCGGTCCGCCGGACCCCAGCCCGATCGAAGCCCTGCTCCAAGAGGCCGGGGCGAAGGCTCCCGGTGCCGGCCCCGCCGTCGAAAACACCGACAAGCCGCTGGGGCCCAACGAGATCGAAGAGACTGCTGAACGAGGCGGGCAAGTTGCCGGTTGGGCCCAGGCCGGCGGCCGGCAAAGAGGGGGCCTCGTCGCTCTTTCCCGGCGAGGGCGAGATCCCCCAGGGCGACGTTGAGTTCCTGCTCGACCAGGCCACCCAGGCATTGGAATCCATCGACGCCACGGTCGGCGGACCTCCGGCGGGGGCCACCGCGTTCCACCTTCCGGAGTTTGGCGGCACCCCGGTCAGCGGCGAGGCGGCCACGCTGGACTTGATCAGCGACGTTGAGCTGGACCTGAAGATCGAGCTCGGCCGCACGCACATGTACCTCGAAGACGTGCTCAAGCTCCGCAAGGGCTCGGTCGTTCCCTTGGACAAGCTGGCGGGCGACCCGGTGGACATCTTCGTCAACGGACGGCTCGTGGCGCGAGGCGAAGTGCTCGTGCTCAACGACAACTTCTGCGTCCGCGTGGCCGAGTTGATCGCCGGGGCGAGCGTGGAGTGAGGATGGAGGAGTTAGAAGTTAGGAGTTAGAAGGTAGAAGGTAGAGCAACGAGCAGGCGCAACCTGTGACGCCGAATAGCACGAATGGCGAGGAAGACGCCAGCTTCTAACTCCTAACTTCTAACTCCTGTATTCTTTTGGGAGTGCATGGATGCCTCCGCTGAAAATCGCCGTAGCGATGGGGTTCGTCCTCGGGTGGCCGGGGCTGGCGGCTGCGCAGTCATGGGCACCGGCGGATGCGGCCCGCGATGCGTTTCTGAGGGAGGCGGAAGAGGCGAAGCAGGTTGCGCAGTCCGGCGGGCTGGCGGATGCGACCCGGTCGGCGGTTCCGGCCGCCAACCGCGGATACCCGACGCCGTCGCTCGGCCCGGCCGACAATCTCCCCTCGCTGGATCGGGCCGCCTCGCGGCTAAGCGACGTGGTGGCAGGCCAAGGCCAGGCTCCCGCGAATCCCATCCGCCGGCCCGCCGCCGGAATTCCGTCGCCGACCGCATCGCCGACCTCGTCGCCAAGCCCCTCGCCGATTTCGTCGTCAGTCCCGTCGACGCCGCGCAGCGGGGGCCGGCTGCCGATTTCCCCGTCGCACCACGTCCGCTTGGGCGAGCCGGGCAGCCGGCCGGGCGGGCCCACCTCGCTGTTGACCATCGGCAGCAGCCTGGCCGTGGTGTTGGGCCTGTTCCTCCTGGTCGCCTGGGCAGTCAAGCGTGCCATGCCGGGCCGTTCGGGCCTGCTTCCCAGTGAGGTCGTCGAGGTCCTCGGCCGGGCCAGTCTCGGCGCCCGGCAGCAGGTGCACCTCGTCCGCTGCGGCAGCAAGCTGCTGTTGGTCTCGGCCACGCCGGGCGGGATGGAAACGCTGACCGAGATCGCCGAGCCGGACGAGGTCCAGCGGCTGGCCGCACTCTGCCGCCAGACCCAGCCCGGCAGCACCACGGCCGCCTTCCGCCAGGTCTTCCAACAACTCGCCGCAGGAGCCGAGCATGACGCCGCATCGCCGTAGCCGATCGCTGGGCCGGCTGTTGGGCTGGTCGCTGGTGGTCTTGGCGGGCCTGGTGCTGGTCGCGCCGGCGACCGCGGAGGCCCCGGCCAACCGCCCGCTGAGCCTCGAGCTGCCCCAGGGCCTCGCCGCGGGTCCGACCACCTGGACCAGCCCCGAGGGCCTCAGCTCGACGCTCCAGGTGATGCTCTTGTTGACCGTGCTCAGCATGGCCCCCGCGATCCTGCTGATGACCACCTGTTTCGTGCGGATCGTGGTGGTGCTGAGCCTCTTGCGGCAGGCCCTGGGCACGCAGCAGTTGCCGCCCAGCCAGGTGATTACGGCAATCGCTTTGTTCCTCACCTTGTTGATCATGACGCCCGTCTGGACGCAGGTCTACGACCAGGGGATCGCGCCTTACACGCACAAGGAGATCGGCCTGGAAGAAGCCTGGACGGCCGGCGCCGCGCCGATCCGCAAGTTCATGATTCTGCAGATCGAGCGGACCGGCAACAGCGACGACGTGCGGATGTTCATGAGCTACCTGCCCGGCAAGCCCGAGGCCCAAAGCTACGACGACGTGCCGCTGCAGGCGCTTTTGCCGGCGTTCATGCTCAGCGAGCTGAAGACGGCCTTCCTGATCGGCTTCCAGATCTACCTGCCGTTCCTGGTGGTGGACATGGTGGTTTCCACGGTGCTGGTCTCGATGGGCATGTTGATGCTGCCGCCGGTGACCGTCTCGCTGCCTTTCAAGCTGCTGTTGTTCGTGTTGTTGGACGGCTGGCACCTGGTGGTCGGCATGTTGATGCAGAGCTTCCAGCCCTTCGGGTGAGGTTTTTGTTGAAAAGGGCTTCGTACTCAGCCCCGAAGGGGCCGAGGTCAAAGTCACGGAACCGTTTGCTCCTCTTTCAACGGTGTCGCCATGGACGTTCAAGACGCCATCGAGCTGGGCCGCCAGGCCATCTGGATCAGCCTTTTGATCGGTGCCCCGATGCTGGTCGCCGGCCTGGTCGTGGGGCTGGTGATCGGGCTGTTGCAGGCCGTGACCCAAGTCCAGGAGCAGACCGTGGCCTTGGTCCCCAAGATCGTGATCATGGTGCTGGTGCTCAGCTTCACGCTCCCTTGGCTGCTCCACCAGATGCTGCAATACTCCCACGACATGATCGCCAACATCCCCAGCAAACTCTAAAGCCCGATGCACTGGATCGCCCAGCTCGACCTGCACCTGCTCATGGTCTTCACGCTGGTCCTCACGCGGATCAGCGGGCTGGTGATGACCGCGCCGATCTACGGCACCAGCGACACGCCGGCGCAGGTCCGGGCCCTGCTGGCGGCCACCCTGGCGATGCTCATCACGCCCTCGCAACTGGCGGCCACGGTGACCTATCCCTACGCCCTGTTGGACTACCTGGTGGTGATCGGCGGCGAGCTGGTGATCGGGGCGGCGCTGGGCCTGGGAATCACGATCCTCTTCTCCGGCGCGCACCTGGCCGGGATGCTCGTCGGCCGCACGGCCGGGCTATCCCTGGGAGAGACCTACGACCCGTCGATCGCCGAAGACCTCCCCGACTTCTCCCGCTTGTTGTTCTGGATCAGCACGGCCGTCTTCGTGACCATCGGCGGACACCGCCTGGTAATGGCCGGCCTCTTGGACACCTTCGCCGCCATTCCGCCGGGCCAGGCCTCGCATCTGCCGGGCATTTCCCAGGCCCTGGTGGTGCTGGTCACGCAAAGCCTCTCGCTGGGCCTGCGGGCGGCGGCGCCGGCGGTTGCGGCGCTGTTGTTGGGGACCCTGGTGATGGGGCTCATCAGCCGCACCCTGCCGCAGTTGAACGTGATGGCCCTGGGCTTCGGACTGAACTCGCTGGTGACCTTCGGGGCCCTGGCCTTTTCCCTCGGCGCCGCCCTCTGGGTCTTCCAGCAGCAGTTGCAGCCGGCGATCGAGACCTTGCTCGACGGGCTGGGCGTGGTCAGCGGGCGGTGGGGAGCATGAGGGATAAGGGATAAGGGATAAGGGATAAGGGCTGAGGGATGAGGGATCTGAAATCTGAGATCTGAAATGGAGGATGGGGGGCTGAAGGTGAATAGATGCGTTTCCGCGTCCCCGTGTCTCCGCGTCCCTCATCTCTTACCCCTCATCCCTTATGCCTCATCTCTTATCCCCCATCTCTTATCCCTCATCCGCTGGCCGCTGACCACTGACCACTGACCACTTCCTTCCATGCCCGAACAGGCCGGTGAAAAATCGCAAGATCCCACGCCGCATCGCCGGCAGAAGGCCCGCGAGGAAGGGCAGGTTGCGCGGAGCCAGGACCTGGGATCGGCGGTGCTGTTGTTGGCCGGACTGATCGCGCTGTTGATGTGCGGCGGCGCGGTGGTGGAGTTTCTCGGACTCTGCTTGAAGCGGCAGCTCGGCGGCACGCCCTGGCTGTCGATCGACGCCGCCACCGCCGTCGCCGAGTGCCACGGCACGCTGGCCGGGCTGGCCAAGTGCCTGCTGCCGATTCTAGGCGTGCTGCTGGTCGCCGCGGTGGCGGTCAATGTGGGCCAGACGGGTCTGTTGTTTCTCCCGGAAAAGCTCGCGCTGGACCTCCAGCGGCTCGATCCGCTGCAGGGTCTGCGGCGGATCTTCTCCCTGCCCAGCCTGGCCCGGCTGTTGTTCGGGCTCTTCAAGATCGCGCTGATTGCGACCGTGGCGATCGTCGCCCTCTACAACCAGCGCAGCGCGATTCTCGGGCTGGCGGCCTTGGACCTGCCCCAGATGTCGGCCTACCTGGCGGGCGTGCTGCTCTGGACGGCGATCAAAGTGGCCGTGGCGCTGTTGATCCTGGCGATCTTCGACTATGCCTTTCAATGGTGGAAGCAGGAGCGGGACCTGAAGATGACGCCCCAGGAAGTCCGCGAAGAGATGAAGAACCTCGAGGGCGATCCGCAGATCACCGCGCGGCGCAAGGCGGTGCAGCGGCAGCTCATGCTGCACCGCTTGTCGGAGGCGGTGCCCAAGGCCGACGTGGTCGTGACCAACCCCACGGAGCTGGCGGTGGCGATCCAATACGATCCGCAGAAGATGGAGGCGCCGATCGTGGTGGCCAAGGGCGCCGGCATCCTGGCCGAGCGGATTCGCCGCCTGGCCTTGGAGAAGGGCATTCCCATCGTGGAGAAGAAGCCCCTGGCCCAGGCGCTTTACAAAGAGGTGGAGATCAACCATCCCATTCCCCGCGACAAGTACGCCGCCGTGGCCGAAGTGCTGGCCTACGTTTATCAGCTCAAGGGCAAGAAACTGCCTTCGGCGGCGCAATGGTAGATCCCCATCCCTAACCCGGGTTGCGCAGTTTGGCAAGAAAGCGCGCGATTTTCGGGCGATTTGCCGGCGGATTTCGACGTAAGCCCTTATTTCATGGTAGAGGGAGCCGATGTTTCTGCGGCATTACACGCGGAAAACACGGGCAAGAATGCCCATGCTACGAACCAGACCGCAGATAATCTTCCAGCGCCGGCACAATCCGCGCGATCTCTTGCTCGAGAGCCGCCAGAACGGTCGCGGCATCTTCCAGGCGGTTCGCCCGGGCCAGCTCTTCCAGCCGGGCGGCCTGGTCGAAGGCCTCGCCGAGCGTGAAATAGCGCAGCCCGCCTTTGAGGGTGTGGGCGGGAATCAGCCAGCCCGCCGGATGGTTGTTGCCGACGGACTGGCGGATCGCCGCCATCTGGCGAGGAATCTCCTCGAGGGCGGCTTCCACCATGGCCCTGAGAATTGCGGGGTCGCCCTGCGCTATGCTCAAGGCATTGGGCCAGTCGACGATCGGCGGCTCCGACGCCGCGGGAGTCGCGGCGCCGCGGACGGGTCCGAGCCGCAAAACAGCGCTTCGATGGCGTCGAAAAGCTCGTCGGCGCGGATCGGCTTGGCGATGTAGCCGTCCATTCCGGCTTCCAGGCACCGCTGGCGATCGCCCTTCAGCGCGTAGGCCGTCATGGCGAGGATCGGCGTGTGGGAAGCGGTCTGCCGCTGCTTGGCGCGGATCCGCGCCGTGGCCTCCAGTCCGTCCATTTCCGGCATCTGCACGTCCATCACCACCAGGTCGAAGCCGCCGTTGTCCAGTGCGTCGATCGCCTGGCGGCCGTTGTGGGCCACGGTGACCCGATGTCCCTCGCTCTCCAACAAGGCCACGGCCAGCTTCTGGTTGATCAGGCTGTCCTCGACCAGCAAGATGTGCAGGGGACCGACGCGGCGGCGCTGGCGCTGGTCCGACGGGGGCCTTTTGCTGGCCGTGACGGTGATCCCCAGGGCCAGCTCGATGGCTTCCAGCAGCTCCGACTGTTTGATCGGTTTGAGCAGGTACGCGGCGATGCCCAACTGGTCGCAGCGTGCCATGTCCTCGGGGCGGTCTCCCGAGGTGAGCATCATCACCACGGTGCTGCCCAGGGACGGGTCGCGGCGGATCTCTTCGACCAGGGTGAAGCCGTCGACGTCCGGCATGTGGGCATCGGTGAGCACGAGGTCGTAAGGTTCCCCCGCCTCGCGCGCCCGGGCGATCAAAGCCAGCGCTTGGCGGGCGCTGCCGGCGCTGGCCGGAACCATTCTCCAGCCGCGGAGGATCTCTTCCAGGAGCCGGCGGTTGGTGGCATTGTCGTCCACCGCCAGCACGCGCACGCCGTGCAGGCGGGAGGGCTCCGGCGGGATTGCCTGGACGACCTCGGGCTCGGCCAGCCCGAGCCGGGCGGTAAAGTGGAACTCGCTTCCCCGGCCGACTTCGCTCTGGACCCAGATGCGGCCCTGCATCAGGCCGGCCAGCCGCGAGGCGATGGCCAGCCCCAGGCCCGCCCCGCCGTAACGGCGGGTCATGGAGTTGTCGGCTTGCTCGAACATCTCGAAGATTGCCGAGCGCCGCTCTTCGGGGATGCCCATTCCCGTGTCGCCGACCATGAAGTGCAGCGTCACGTCCTGGCCGGCCCCGGCGGCCGGGCCGCCGTTTCCCGAGGGGGGCTCCAGGCCGACTTCGAGGATCACTTCGCCTTGCTGGGTGAACTTGACGGCGTTGCCCACCAGGTTGACCACGATCTGGCGAAGCCGGCCGTAGTCGCCGACGACCACCCGCGGGACGTTGGGATGGATGAAGCAGGCCAGTTCCAGGCCCTGCGCGGCGGCGGCGATGGCGAACGACTTCATCGTGTCGCCCAGGCTCTCCCGCAGGTCGAAGGTCTGGCGCTCCAGCACCAGTTTTCCGGCCTCGATCCTGGAGAAGTCGAGGATGTCGTTGATCACGGCCAACAGGGCTTCCCCGGAATCCCTGACCGTCGCCAGGAACTCCCGCTGCCGGGGCGTGAGCTGGGTCTTCAAGACCAGCTCCGTCATTCCCATGATGGCGTTCAAGGGCGTGCGGATCTCGTGGCTGGTGTTGGCCAGGAACGTGCTCTTGGCACGGCTGGCCGCCTCGGCCTCCTCTTTGGCCCGCTGGAGGGCTTCCGCCGCGCGCCGCCGTTCGGTAACGTCGCGCGAGAGTCCGAAGGTGCCGACCGTGCGGCCCTGCTCGTCGCAGAGCGGCATCTTGGTCGTTAGCGTCCAGGTGGTGTGGCCGTCGGGCCAGGTCTCCTTTTCCTCCTTGTTGATCACTGCCCGGCCGCTGCGGAGGATCTCCTCTTCGTCGCCCATCGCCTGCCGGGCGTGCTCGTCGGTGAAGAAATCGAAGTCGGTCTTGCCCACCGCCTCCGCCGGATCGCCAAGGCCGAAGAGGGTCGCCATCGCCTTGCTGATGCGGATGAATCGGCTGGCCGCGTCCTTGAAATAGATGTTGTCGGGCAGGTGGTCCATGAGGGTATGGAGCAAGCTGCGTTCCTGTTCCAGCGCGGCCTCCACGCGCTTGCGGTCGCTGTGCGATTCCGTTTCCGCCCGCTGGAGCGCGGCCATCCGCTGGCGGCACGCGAGCAACTCCTCGAGGAGTTGCTCCTTAGTCTTCTCGTGATCTTGCATCGGACCACCCCTGTGACGCCAAGTAGGGTGGGACAAGCTCGCGCGAGCGAGCGCCGGCCCACCATGTCTGCCGGCTCGTGGTGGGCCGGCGGCCGCCACGGCGGCCTTGTCCCACCCTACGACTGATCCCTTATCTCTTATCCCTCATTCCTCATCTACTTCCGCAGCACCTGCTCGATCGGTTCCCGGCCCGTGTACCGCGGTTTGCGATCGGTAAGCGTCTTGATCCTCACGTTGCGGAACCAGACCGGGGTGCCGCCGTAGTTTTGCAGGCCGATGAAGCCGTCCCGCGGCAGCGAGCCGATCGCGTAAGGGAACTTGTTGTGTGCGCCGTCTGGATTCTGGTGGGCTGTGGTCCAGCGGTTGAGGTCGGCGCGGACAATCTCCTTGCCGTTGAGTTCCACGACGATCAGGTTGTCGTTGGCGGTGATGCGGTAGTGGTTCCACTGGCCGATCGCCCGGTTGGCGTCGACCGCCGGGCGGACCAGGTCGTACAGCGCGCCGTTGGCATTGCCGGCGTCGAAGGGGACGCCGTAGTCGCCGTTGTCGAGGATCTGGATTTCCATGCCGGTATTGACTTCGTCATCGCGGTTGTGGACCCGGATGAAGACGCCGCTGTTGGCCTTTCGCTTGGCGCCCAACTTGAAATCGGCCTCCAGCACGAAGTCGCAGTAGCGCTGCTTCGTAAAGAGGCTTCGGCCGGCCTTGGCCGGAAAGAGCTCGCCCTGCTGGTTGACGGCCCAGATCCCCGGCGGCTTCGGCAGGTCCCAGGCATTCAGGTTCGTCCCGTCGAAAAGGATCTCCCAGCCGTCCTTGTCGTAGCGCGGCTGATAGGTGCTTGCGGATTTCGTCTCCGCCGCCCGCACGGCGCACGCCGTTGCCGACAATCCCAAGGCAAGGGTTACCAGATAGCTGCTTCTCATAGGTTGCTCCACCAGGCAAAGAGGGGAATTCCGACCCACAGGACTTGATTCAACCACGCCCGCAGCCCCGCGTCAATCGGCCATCCCAATTACCCAAATTATTTGCTATCACGACAGCCGGTAGGGTGGTAGGGTGGGACAAGCTCGCTTCTAGCGGTGCCGGCCCACCAAGGGAGAGTGGCTAGTAGTCGGTGGCCAGTGACTAGAAAGGTAAGGCGTTCCAAGTTCTGACCACTGACCACTGACCACTAACCACTGCTGGTGGGCCGGCGGCCGCCAAGGCGGCCTAGTCCCACCCTACGATTGCCGTCGGGGGGAAACACGCTTGACCGGCGCTGGCGGGTCGCTACCATTCTGGCGGGCGCGGAGCACCACCATTACTCGATTCCAGCGATCTTCGCCATGGATGGAGTGGCCGAAGCGATCACGGGCGCCCAGTGCATACGAGTCCTTCTCATCGAGGACGACCCGGACGACGCGGCTTCGATCGGCGGGTTTCTCCGGGAAGTGCCGGGGGTGCAAGCGGATATCACGCGAGCCACCTGCTTGAGCCAAGGGCTGGCGCACCTGGCGCAGGGGGGCGTGGACGTGGTCCTGCTGGACCTGACGCTGCCGGATAGGGGGGGCCTGGACACGTTCCGCGAGGTCCACGCCCAGAGTCCCGGCACGCCGGTGGTGGTGATGACCGGGTTGGATTCCGAACAACTCGCGCTGGAGGCCGTTCGCGAAGGGGCGGAGGACTACCTGTTCAAGAGCGTGATGAGCGGCCCGCTGCTGGTTCGCAGCGTCCGCTACGCCTTGGAGCGGGCCCGCTCCAGGCACGTCGAGCGGGAGTTCCTGGCGACCCAGCGCGAGTTGAGCATCGCCCAGCAGATCCAGGAGCGACTCTATCCGCAGTCGGCCCCCACGATTCCCGGCTACGATATTGCGGGAGCCGCGTTTCCCGCCCAGCAGGTCGGCGGCGACTACTATGATTTCCTCGAGATGGCCGACCACTACCTGGGCATCGCCGTCGGCGACGCCAGCGGTCACGGCGTGGGAGCGGCCCTGGTTAGCGCCCAGACGCGGGCGCTGCTCCGCGCCCTGGTGATCAGCCACCACAGCGTCGACGAGATCATCACCCTGGCCAACCGCGTGCTCACGGCGGGCATGAAGGACGCCCACTTCATCACGCTCTTTGTTGCCCGGCTCAATCCGCGGACCGGCTCCTTCGTCTATACCAGCGCCGGCCACGAGGCAGGCTACATTCTCGACGCGGCCAACGAGTTGAAGGCGGAGCTGAACAGCACGGGCATTCCCTTAGGCGTGATAGCCGACTGTGAATTCCCCATCAGCGTGGGCCTGAAACTCGCGCCGGGCGACATCGTCATCCTGCCCACCGACGGCATCCGCGAGGCCCGGCCCGGCGAGGAGTCCTTCTTCGGCGCCGAGCGGTTGATGAGCGTGGTGCGGGCGAACCGGGAAAAGCCGGCCCGCCAGATCGTCGCCGCGGTGGAAAGGGCAGTCCGCGACCATTGTTGCCCGCACCCCCCGCCCGACGATTTCTCGCTGGTGGTCCTCAAGGTCAACCTGGACGTCGTCCTGGCGCCGAGTTTCGCCCTCTAAGAGAGCGTTCAGCGATCAGCTATCAGCGATCAGCTTTTCCGATCGTAAGTGCCTTATTTGCGGTAGGTTCTTACCAATACCAGGCCAGCTCCCTAGGATCTCGGCTGACCGCTGAAAGCTGATAGCTGACCGCTGAAAGCTGATAGCTGACCGCTGAAAGCTGATAGCTGACCGCTGTCTTGCAGGAAACGCGGCGACCTCGTACCATGAAAGGGTGATACCGAGGCGGCGACCGCGGTAGCGCACGGGCAAGATGCCCGTGCCACCCCGCCCAAGGACCGGCGCGAAAACAAGTGTCGCCTTTCGCTCCGCGAAAGAACGCCGCTTTCGCGGAGCGAAAGGCGACCATACGACAGTTATTGATTTGCCGGTCCTCAGCCGTACTCCGCGGAGAAGCTCTCATGCCCCAGGCGATTGTCGATCCCGAGGAACTGCGGCGGTTCGCCGGATCATTGAAGAAGTTCAATACCGACACGAAGGACCGCATCGGCGCGCTGGCCGCCCAATTGGCTTCTCTGGGAAAGACCTGGCGCGACCAGGAACACAAGAAGTTCGTCGACGACTTCGAGCAGCACATGCGGGTCATCGCGCGGTTCATCGACGTCACCGAGCAGCACATTCCCTACTTGTTGCGGAAAGCCGAGACCATCGAGCAGTATCTCCAACAACGATGACACGTTACGCCAACCTCACTTCCGTCGACGCCGTGCGGCTCTTGGCCGCCGCGCTGCGGTCGTTCGAGGAGGACGCCGGCGGGGCCCTGGCCGATTTGCAGATGCAGGTCAACCGCGTGCTGGAGTGGATCCACCACGACCGCAAAGAATACTGGGCCGAGCGGGTCCGCCGCGGGCACCAGGAAGTGGCCGAGGCCAAACAGAATTTGGAACGCCGCCTGATCTACCGGGCGACCGACGAGCGCCCCTCCTGCCGCGAGGAGAAAGCGGCCCTGGAAAAGGCCAAGCGCCGCCTGGAGGTGGCCCAGGAGAAGGTCCAAGCCGTTCGCCAATGGGCCCACAGCATCGAACACGAGATCCGCGACTTCCGCGGAAGCATCAATCAACTGGCCGGCTGGGTGCAGACCGATCTGCCCCGGGCCTGCGCGCTGTTGCAGCGGATGAGCCTGGCCCTGGACGCTTATGTCAACTTGCCGTCGCCCGAGGAAGGGGCGGCCGTCGATTGGATGGCGTTGATCGCCGAAGCCTCGGCGTGCGTGGTTGCGGGCACGGCGGCAAGCGGGGACGCGGAGACGGGGAGACGTGGCGACGCGGCGGCAGAAGAGTTAGCCCCGGCGGCCACGCCGGTAGAAGAGGAGAAGAAGGAGGTGTCGCATGAAGGTCTGCGACCTGACGTTGGTGGCCGCGAAGCTCGATCTGGCGATGCAGGCCTTGAAACGGAAAACGACCGAAGCGATGGCCCAGTGGGATGACCCGATCAGCCGCAGCTTCGACCAACGGTTCCTCGTCCCCTTGGAGCCCAGGTTCCAGCGGGCGATGGACGCCATTGATCGCTTGAGCCAGATCCTGGCCGAAGCGGAGCGGCAGTGCGGGTCGCGCGATTAGGAGCCGCAATAGAATAAGTTGTGCAATTCATTGTGGTGCAGGCGTCCCGCCTGCCCCGAAGATGCAGGCGGGACGCCTGCACCACAAGCAGCGAGCGACCAACTTCGCTCTTGCGGTTCCTGCGGACGGAAAAGAAGGGTACACTTCTCGTGACAGAACTGCTCCGCACCGATCGGCTGCGGGAACTATTGTCCGAGCTCGACCGGCTCGTGGCCCAACGGACGCCGGCGGAGGTGGAGATCGTCTCCACGTTCACGGCCAAGGCCCGCGCGGCCGAGAAACAATACCAGGAGACGCAAAAGGAGTTCACGGACCGCTACCAGCAGCAGTGCACCGTCGTGGAAAGCCAAGGGGCGGCGGTCCGTCGGGAGGCGGTGGCCCGCTTCCAGGCCGATCATGGCGCGGCCCGGCGCCAATACGACGAGGTCCGCCAGCAGGTGGCGGAGCGGCTGGCGGCCGAGGCCGAGGCCGCCAAACGGCAGCTCCAGGTAGCCCAGTGGGAAGCGGCCACGATCTTCGAGGCCACCCGCAAGGGCCTCGACGCCCAGCTTCAGCAGTCGCAGGCCCAACTGGCCGGCCAAGGGCAGTCGCTCAAGCGGCTTCAGCAGGAGGCGGTCGAGGTTCTCCGCCGCCGCAGGCAGTGGCGCGACTATGCCGATCCCGAGGCGGCGGCGACGGTGGCCCCCGCCGACGCCGCCCGCCGCCTGGGCGAGCTGACCGCCCAGGCCAACCGCCAGCTCCGCCGCCTCGCGCAGCAGGCCACCGCGAGGCTCTTTGAAGGCGCCGGGCCGTTCGGGTTGTTCCTCGCCGCCGTTGCCGCTTGCCTGGTCCCCGCCGGATTCTTGCTCGGCTGGAACGACTGGCCCTGGATTCCCGTGGGCCTGGGGGGCGGTCTGGCGGTTTGGACGGCACTGGTCGTCTGGCTCTACCGTCTTGCCCGGCGTCAGTCGGCGTCGGCCTATCGTCAACTGCGCGAGACCCTGCTGGAGGCGCAGGTCGCGCATCGCGTCGCCGGCGAGGCCGTCAAGGCCCAGTGGGAACAACAAACGGCCGCGATCACCGCCACGATGAACCGCGAGGTCCAGCAAGCCCAAGACCGCTTTGACCAGCAGACGGCCGCCCGGGAGGCCCGGCGGCGGTCGGAGCTGGAAGCGATCGAGTCGAAGTACCCGGCGCTGTTGGCGGAGATTGTCGCCCGGCGGGACGCCGACCTGGCGGCGGCCGAGGAGAAGTGCTCCGCCCAGACCGCGGCGATCGCCGACGGCTATCGCGACCAGAGCGAGCAGGTGACGCGGGAGCACCGGCAGGCGATGGCGGACTTCCAGGAGCAGTACTATTGCCAGTGGGAAGCCATGTCCGGCCGCTGGCACGGCGGCATGGACCGCTTCCAACGGGAGTTGGACGCGATCAACTCGGCCTGCGATCGCGGCTTCCCGGCCTGGGCCTCGCCCGAGTTGGAGGACTGGAAGCCGCCGGCCGAGATGCCCTCGGCGGTGCCCTTCGGCCGGCTGCACGTGGACCTCGATGGCATCCCCAACGGCGTGCCCACCGACGATCGCCTGAAGCGGAGCCGGACGCGGTTCACCCTGCCCGCCGTCTTCCCTTTCCGCGACCACGCGCTATTGCTCTTGAAGGCCGGCGGCGAGGGCCGCGCAGGCGGTGGCGACGATGCAGGCGATCATGCTGCGGATGCTCACCTCGATGCCGCCGGGAAAGGTGCGCTTCACGATCATCGACCCGGTGGGGCTGGGCGAGAACTTCTCCGCCTTCATGCACCTGGCCGACTACAACGAGCAGCTTGTCACCAACCGCATCTGGACCAACACCCAGCACGTCGAGGAGCGGCTGGGCGAGCTCACCGGCCACATGGAGAACGTGATTCAGGTCTATCTCCGCAACGAGTTCGCTTCGATCCAGGAGTACAACGCCTTCGCCGGCGAGATGGCCGAAGCCTACCGGATCCTGGTGGTGGCCAATTTCCCCACCAACTTTTCCGAGGGCGCCGGGCGGCGGCTGTTGAGCATCGTCGCCAGCGGGGCCCGCTGCGGCGTCTACACGCTTCTGAGCGTCGATACCCGGCTGAAGATGCCCCGCGAGTTCCACCTGCCCGACCTGGAAAAGCAGGCCCTGAACCTCGTCTGGCAGGACGACCGCTTCGTCTGGCAGGACCCCGACTTCGCCGGGCTCCCGCTGGAGCTTGACGGTCCGCCGGCCGCGGAGCCGTTCACGCGGATCGTCCGCAGCGTGGGGCAGCAGGTGCAGGACGCCGACCGCGTCGAAGTGCCCTTCGAGTCCATCTTGCCCGACGACGGCCAATGGTGGACCGCCGACAGCCGCGGCGGACTGGACGTCCCCCTGGGCCGCGCCGGGGCCATGAAGCTCCAGCACCTGGCGTTGGGCAAAGGCACCTCGCAGCACGTGCTGATCTCCGGCAAGACCGGCTCCGGCAAATCCACGCTGCTGCACGCGCTGGTCACCAACCTGGCCATCCGCTACAGTCCCGAGGAGGTCGAGCTGTACTTGGTGGACTTCAAGAAAGGCGTGGAGTTCAAGGCCTACGCCCAGGCGGCCCTGCCGCACGCCCGGGTGATCGCCATCGAGAGCGAGCGGGAGTTCGGACTGAGCGTGCTGGAGCGGCTCGACCTGGAGCTCAAGCGCCGCGGCGACCTGTTCCGCAACCAGGGCGTGCAGGACCTTCAGTCCTTCCGCAGCGCCCGGCCCGAGATGCGGTTGCCCCGGGTGCTGTTGATCGTCGATGAGTTCCAGGAGTTGTTTGTCGAGGACGACCGCATCGCCCAGAACGCCTCGCTCTTGCTGGACCGCCTGGTCCGCCAGGGCCGGGCCTTCGGCATCCACGTGCTCTTGGGCTCGCAGACCCTGGCCGGGGCCTACTCGCTGCCCCGCAGCACGATCGGACAGATGGCGGTCCGCATCGCCTTGCAGTGCGGTGAGGCCGACGCCCACCTGATCCTCAGCGAGGAGAACACGGCCGCACGCCTCTTGAACCGGCCCGGCGAGGCGATCTACAACGACGCCAACGGCCTGTTCGAGGGCAACCATCCGTTCCAGGTGGTCTGGCTGCCGGACGAAAAGAAAGAGGCCTACCTCCAGCGAATCAGAGAGTTGGCCCGTCAGCGGGGCCTCGATGGCCGGCCGCCGATCGTCTTCGAGGGCAACCTGCCGGCCGACCCGGCCAAGAACGTGGCCCTCCAGTCGCTTCTGTCCGGCCCCGGTTGGCCTCAGCCGAGCCCGGCGACCCGCGCCTGGCTCGGCGCGGCGGTGGCCATCAAGGACCCCACGTCGATCCTTTTCAGCCGGCAAAGCGGCAACCACTTGCTGGTCGTGGGCCACCAGGAGGACGAGGCCCTGGGCGTGTTGGCCACGGCCCTTTTGAGCCTGGCCGCCCAGCACGCCCCGGCGGACGTGTTAGCCCCGGCGGCTACCCCGGCCTGGCGGCCGGGGCTAACCGCGAAGCCGCAAGCGTTAGCCCCGGCGGCCACGCCGGCAGGGGACTCGGCCCCGGCGGCTACGCCGGAAGTGACAAGCGCTGCCGCGGCCCGCTTCTACGTCCTCGACGGCACCCGGCCCGACTCGCCCCGCGCGGGCTACTGGGGCCGGCTTGCGGCGGCCCTGCCCCACGGCGTGAAGGTGGTCCCGCCGCGATCCACCGCGGCGACGCTCGCGGAGATTAGCGAAGAACTGGTCCGCCGGGAGCAGTCAGGCCGGGACGACTTTCCCCCGCTGTTCCTCTTCATCTTCGACCTGGGCCGCTTTCGCGACTTGCGGAAAGCGGACGACGACTTCGGCTTCTCCCGATCGGACGAAGGCTCGTCGGCCAACCCGGCCAAGCAGTTCTCCACGATTCTTCACGACGGGCCGGCCCAGGGGATTCACGCCTTGATCTGGTGCGATTCCTACAACAACGTCCAGCGGCAGCTCGATCGGCAGTCGCAGCACGACATCGAGTTGAAGGCCGTTTTCCAGATGAATGCCAACGACTCCAGCAGTTTCATCGACACGCCCGCCGCTGCCCAGCTCGGCGTCCACCGGGGACTTCTTTACAGCGAGGCCGACGGCCTGTTGGAGAAGTTCCGCCCTTACGGCCCTCCCAGCGACGAGTTGCTGCAAGCGATCAAGCGTCAGTTCCGCTCCCGCCTCGCCGCCGCTGGGAAAGGGTTGGGGTGAGTCCGATCCCGTGATATTTCGTCGGTCGCGTAGCGACGGCACGATGGTAGCCGTGGGTTTTAACCCACGGGTCGGATCGCGTGATATGGCGCCCGTCGCGTAGCGACGGTTGACAACAAGCCGCGTGCCATCGGGCAAACCGGCCATTTCAATCGTCGCTACGCGACGAGCGGAGGGGGTAGGGCCATACGTTCCGTGGGTTGAAACCCACGGCTACCGTCGCATCGTCGCTACGCGACGTGGACTTGCCGGCCACATGAGTCGTCCCCCCTCTCCCATTTACAGGTGGCGGTGGCTAGAATAGGGGCTTGTGGCCGGATCGCAGCGTTGCCTTTGGGTTGCGACTTGAGCGGGGAGGAACTCTATGCCGCGATTGACCGAACAGGAACGCCAGGAGATCCTCCGCTTTATCGAGGCGGACAAGCCGCTGCCGGAAAAATATCGCTTTCTGCTGTTCGAGGACAAGCGGGAGGTGGAACTGGTCTGGAACGGCAAGACCAACGAGGTCTCGAATATTGTCCTGCCCTTCCAGGTCATCGAGCAGGTGGACGAGCCGCGGGCCGAGAAGCCCGAGGACGCCAAGCGGAAGGACAAGCAGCAGGCGCTGCTGTTCAGCCTCGACGCCCGCGGACGCCAGCTCAAGGGCTGGACGAACAAGCTCATCTGGGGCGACAACAAGCTGATCCTCTCCTCGCTCAAGAACGGTCCCTTGCGCGAGGAGATCGAGAAACAGGGCGGGCTGAAGCTGATCTACATCGACCCGCCCTTCGACGTGGGCGCGGATTTCTCGATGGATATCGAGATCGGCGCCGATACCTTCACCAAGAAGCCCAATATCCTCGAAGAAATCGCCTACCGCGATACCTGGGGCAAGGGAGCGGATTCCTTCCTCGCGATGATCTATGAGCGGCTGATCCTGATGCGGGATCTGCTCGCCGAGGACGGGAGCATTTATGTGCATTGTGATTGGCGGGTGAACAGCTTCATTCGAAGCGCAATGGATGAAGTCTTCGGAAAAGAGAACTTTGTAAACCAAATCTCCTGGAAGCGAACTGGCTCACACAATGACCCCCAGCGTTTTGGAACAGTCACAGACACAATATTCTTCTATTCGCGTTCCGATACCTACGTCTGGAATCCACAGTTCGCCGAGCGGTCAAGGGACTCTATCGAGACTTCATTCTCATACGCGGAGAAACCCGATGGTACGACTGTGAGACTTAAGAAAGGGCACAAGCCGGAGAACGATTGGCGGCTGTTCCAGTCCGTGACACTTCGGAGTCCCCATCCTCGGCCAAACCTCTACTATGAGTTCAAGGGCTTTTCGCCGCACAAGAATGGATGGTCGGTTAATCGAGAACGGATGGAAAAATACGACCGAGAGAACAGGCTCATTTTTCCCGAATCGAAATCCGGGGCGATACGGCTCAAGATGTATTTGGACGAATCGCCGGGAGTTCCGGTGCAAGACTTCTGGGCGGATTTGGGAAAAGTCGAAGCCATATCGTTGCAGAACTTGGACTACCCCACGCAAAAACCCGAGGCCCTGCTCGAACGAATTATTTCAGCAAGCAGCAGCGAGGGCGGTCTCGTGGCCGATTTTTTTGTCGGCTCAGGCACCACGGCAGCAGTGGCGGAGAAACTGGGGCGGAAGTGGATTGTCTGCGACCTGGGCAAGTTCGCCATCCATACCACGCGGAAGCGGATGATCGGCGTGCAGCGGCAACTCAAGGCCGAGGGCAAGGACTACCGGGCGTTCGAGATCCTCAACCTGGGCAAATACGAGCGGCAGCACTACATCGGCGTGAACCACAACCTGCGCGAGGAGGAGCAGCGCAAGCAGATCGAGGAGAAGGAAGCCGCTTTCTTGGACCTGATTCTGCGGGCCTACCGGGCGGAGAAGACGACGGGGTTCGCCTGTTTCCACGGCAAGCGGGCCGGGCGGCTGGTCTCCGTCGGGCCCGTCAACCTCCCGGTCACGCGGCTTTACGTCGAGGAGATCATCCTCGAATGCCGCAAGAAGCACATCACCAAGGTCGACATCCTGGGCTTCGAGTTCGAGATGGGCCTGTTTCCCAACGTGCTGGACGAGGCGCGGGCCAAGGGGATCGACATCGCCCCGAAGTACATCCCCGCCGAGGTCTTCGACAAGCGGGCGGTGGAGAAAAACCAGGTGGTGTTCCACGACGTGGCGGCGATCGCGGTCAAACCGCACGTGCGGGAAGGCAAGAAAGGCGAGCCCCCCGCTGTGGCCGTGGAGCTGACGGACTTCTCCGTCTTCTATTCGCAGGACACGATCGCCAACGCCGAGGCGGCGATCAAGAACAAGGGCAGCCGGATCGTGGCCGAGAAGGGCCGCATCGTCAAGGTGAGCAAGGACGCGCACGGCATTGTCACCCGGGAAGTGCTCACCAAGAACTGGACCGACTGGATCGACTACTGGGCGGTGGATTTTGATTTCGAGAGCAAGCGGGAAATCATCCGCGTGCGAAAAGAATTGGACCCGGATGCGCAAACGCGGATCCCCGGAATCGAGCCTTTGCAGGCAAATCTTGAGATATGGGAGGAAGTCTGGACCGGCGACTATGTGTTTGAGAACGAGTGGCAGAGCTTCCGCACCAAGAAAGACCGCTCGCTGGAGCTGAAAAGCGTTTTTCACGAATGTGCGCCGGGGCGGCGGAAGATCGCGGTGAAGGTGGTGGATATATTTGGGAACGACACGATGACGATCGTGGACGTGAGCGTGGGGAAGAACGGGAAGAAGTGACGGCGCGGCCATTTTGCTGACGTCAGCAAAATGGCCGCTCTTGCGGTGGGTTGGCTCTCGTCGCGTAGCGACGGCACGACGGTAGCCGTGGGTTTCAACCCACGGTTTGCGGGTCGCGCCGTATTGGCGGGCGTCGCGTAGCGACGCTATGATGGTTGCACTGCCCCGGACACCTTTCTTGCGTTGCGCGGCGGCGATTGGAATCATGGCAAACACCTACACGTCGTTGCACTACCACATCGTCTTCAGCACCAAGAATCGGGAGCGTTGGATCGAACCGAGCGTCGAGGAGCGCGTTTGGGCCTACCTTGGCGGCATCGCCAAGAAGAATAGGATGAAGCCCTTGGAGATCGGCGGAATCGAGGATCATGTCCACGTGCTCCTGGGCGCACCGGCCGTGCTGTCTCCGGCCAAGATCGCGCAGTTGCTCAAGGGTGGCTCGTCGGCCTGGATCCATGAGGCCCTGCCGCGTATGGAAGGTTTTGGCTGGCAGGACGGGTACGGCGCCTTTGCCGTGAGCAAGTCGAACCTGCCGTCGGTGATCGCATACATTCGAGGGCAGCGCGAGCATCACCGCACAATGAGCTTCCAAGAGGAATACCGTGCGTTGCTCAAGCGGCATGGAATCGAATGGGACGAACGGTACGTATGGGGTTGATGGTCAACGCGTCGCTACGCGACGAGGTTTCACGCGTCGCTACGCGACGCAACGACCGTGGGGGGCATCGGGACCGTGGGTTGAAACCCACGGCTACCGTCATGCCGTCGCTACGCGACGAGGTTTCACGCGTCGCTACGCGACGCAACGACCGTGGGGGGCATCGGGACCGTGGGTTGAAACCCACGGCTACCGTCATGCCGTCGCTACGCGACGAGGTTCCTGGTGTCGCTACGCGACGCAACGATGGTGCGCGGCATCCGCACCGTGGGTTGAAACCCACGGCTACCGTCATGCCGTCGCTACGCGACGAGGTTTCAGGCGTCACTAACCGGCGAGGTCTCAAGCGTCACTAACCGGCGAGGTTCCCATGGCCCTTCACCCCAATTTCCCCGATTCCCCGCACGCGGTTCTCGATCCGGCCGTCCGCTGGTTCCCCGCCGACGAGGCGTTGCGGGAGAGCAGCATGGAGAAGCTCATGCCGCCGCTGGTCGCGGTGCTGCGCCGCAAGGTAAAGGAGTTCCGCGACGGGGGCTACGTGGGCGCGGCGGAGACCAGCCGGAGCCTGCTCGATTGGTGGTTCAAGAGGCCGCACCTGCTGCCGAAGGCCGACGGGACGATGGCCCAGTTCGAGTACTACTTCGCCCAGCGGGAGGCGATGGAGACGATCATCTACCTCTACGACGTGGTGAGGGTCAAGGACAAGCACGATCTGATGCGCTTCGATGCAAGCGGCCTTGTATCCGGCGGCATGTTCGACGAAACCTGGCGGCGGTTCGTCGTGAAGATGGCGACAGGGAGCGGCAAGACCAAGGTGCTGAGCCTGACGCTGGCGTGGAGTTTTTTTCACAAGCTGTACGAGCCGGAATCGGAGCTGGCGCGAATTTTCTGGTGATTACGCCCAACATCATCGTTCTGGACCGTATCTACCGGGATTTCCAGGGACTGCGTATCTTTTTCGACGATCCGGTGCTGCCGGACGACGGATTTGACGGGCACAACTGGCGCGGCGATTTCCAACTTACGCTGCACCTGCAGGACGAGGTCCGCGTTACCCGGCCTACGGGCAACATCTTCCTGACCAACATCCACCGCGTTTATTCGGGCGACGACATTCCGCCCTCGCCGGACGATGAGAACACGATGGACTACTTTCTGGGCAAGCGGCCCACGGGCGCGACGACGGATTCCAAGGTTGACCTGGGGATGATCGTCCGGGACATCGATGAGCTGATGGTTTTGAACGACGAGGCGCACCATATCCACGATCCGCGCATGGCCTGGTTCAAAGCCATCGAAGACATCCACAACCGGCTGAAGCAGAAGGGGTCGGCCCTTTCCATGCAGGTGGACACGACGGCCACGCCCAGGCACAACAACGGCGCGATCTTTGTGCAGACCGTGGCCGATTACCCCTTGGTGGAGGCCATCTCGCAGAACGTGGTCAAGCATCCCGTCCTGCCGGACGCGCCGAGCCGCGCGAAATTGCAGGAACGTCAGAGCGCGAAGTATACCGAGAAATACGCCGACTATATCCACCTGGGCGTGATCGAATGGCGCAAGGCGTACGCCGAGCACGAGAAGCTGGGCAAGAAGGCGATCCTGTTTGTGATGACCGACGACACGCGCAACTGCGACGACGTGGCCGAATACCTGGAGGGGCATTACCCGGAATTGAAAGAGGCGGTGCTGCTCATTCACACCAAGAACAACGGCGAGATTTCCGAAGCTGCCGCGGGCAAGGATAAGGACGAATTGGAGAAACTTCGCAAACAGGCCAATGAGATTGACGGAATGGACAGCCCGTTCAAGGCCATCGTCTCGGTGATGATGCTCAAAGAGGGGTGGGACGTACGGAATGTCACCACCATCGTCGGTCTGCGCGCCTATGCCGCGGCGAGCAACATCCTCCCCGAGCAGACGCTGGGCCGGGGTTTGCGCAAGATGTATCCCGGCGACGTGGAAGAGTACGTCAGCGTGGTCGGCACCAATGCCTTCATGGAATTCGTAGAATCCATTCAAGCGGAAGGCGTGGTGCTGGAGCGTAAGGCAATGGGGGAAGGGACGGGGCCGAAGACGCCGCTGGTGGTTGAAGTTGACAACGAGAACGAGAGGAAAGACATCGACGCGCTGGACATCGAAATTCCGGTGCTGACCCCCCGCGTCTACCGGGAATACAAGAACCTGGTCGATCTGGACGTTACCGCGATGGGGCATCAGCGATTGGCCTGCCAGACATTCAGCGAAGAACAGCAGCGGGAGATCGTCTTCAAGGACGTCACCACCGGCGAGGTTGCGCATACCACGATTCTCGACACGGCCGGCGTCGCCGACTACCGCAGCGTAATCGGGTACTTCGCGCAGAGCATCATGAAGGATCTGCGCCTGGTCAGCGGCTACGACGTGCTTTATGGCAAAGTCAAGGCGTTTGTGCAAGAAGAGCTATTTGACCGGCCGGTGGAACTCGAAGACCCCAACACACTGCGCAACCTGTCGGAGCTGGCCGCGGCCAAGACGTTGATGGAGACCTTCAAGAAGGCCATCAACGCGATGACCGTGCGGGATAAAGGCGACGCCGAAATCCGCGACAGCATCAAGCTGCGCCAGACCCGGCCGTTTGTCGCCAAAGAGCAAGGCTACCTTGTCCCGAAGAAAAGCGTCTTCAACCGCATCATTGGCGACAGCCGCCTGGAGCTTCGTTTTGCCGCATTCCTGGAGGATTGCGGCGACGTGGTCTCTTACGCGAAGAACTATCTGGCCGTCCATTTCAAGCTGGACTACGTGAACGCCGACGGCCTCATTTCCGACTACTACCCGGATTTTATCGTCAAGCTGTCCGACCAGCGGATCGTCATTGTGGAAACCAAGGGCCAGGAAGATTTCGACGTGCCGCTGAAGATGGCGCGGCTTCGGCAATGGTGCGAAGACGTGAACCGCGTGCAGAAGGATGTGGGGTACGACTTCGTTTATGTAGACGAAGAGAGCTTTGAACAGTACAAGCCCGCTTCATTCAGACAATTGCTGGAGGGCTTCAAGGAATACAAAGGCAACTGAAGTCGCGGGAAGGAGTTTGCCAATATGGTCGCCCACTACCTGATCCCTCGCCGCGACGAAAGCGTTGTGCAATGCAGCCGTAATCGGCAGGGTGGAAGATCGATTCTCCTTCTCCTTGCTCTCGCGCTGAGCATCGCCTTCGGCTGGACTTCAGCCGCGGCGGACGACCTTCCGCAAACGATCCCCGTCTCGCAGACGTACAACCACGCGCCGTTTTCCTACCGCATCCTCTCGCGGGAGGTGAAGGCCGGGTTCAGCGTCTACCGGCTGAGCTACCCGTCGCCCGTGGTCACCCAGGTGCCGCAGAACAACACGATCCCGGCGGAATACTATCTGCCCAGCGGCATCCGGCCGGGCGATCCGCGGCGGCCGGCGGTGATCTGTCTGCACATCCTCGACGGCAACATGGAGCTGGTCCGCGCGACCTGCTCCGTGCTGGCGTCGCGCGGGGTGCCGGCGATGCTCTTCATGCTGCCCTACTACGGGCCGAGGGCGCCGCCCGGGGGACCGCAGGCGATGGCCGGCGATCCGCAGCTCTTCCTCACCGCTTTGGACCAGGCCGGCGAAGACGTCAGGCGGTCGGTGGACCTTTTGGCCTCGCGGCCGGAGATCGATCCGCGGAAAATCGGCATCACGGGCATCAGCCTGGGCGGGATCGTGGCGGCAACCGCCGCCGGCCGCGAGCCTCGGCTCTCCAGGGCAGCCCTGGTGCTCACCGGCGGCGACCTTTTGACCATCATCCGCCACGCCCGGGAAACGCGGGAGCTGCGCGGGCTGATCGACCGGCTGCCCGGGCCGCAAAAAGCCAAGGTCCAACAGTCCATCGAGGCCGTCGATCCGCTCCGCACCGCGGACCGGTTGAGGGACCGGGCCCTGGCCGGCAAGGTCTTGATGGTCAATGCGGGGGAAGACGAGGTGATTCCCAGGGCCTGCACGGAGAAGCTGGCAGCCGCCCTGGGGATCGAGAAACAGGTGGTTTGGCTGCCGGGCCTGGGCCACTACACGGCGATGTCCGAGTTGCCGCGAGTGTTGCAGATGACGGCCGACTTCTTCGCCCTGGACCTGCCGCCGGGGACCAAGCTCGCGCCGCCGCCGGCGACCGGCCGGCCGGAGCAGGTCGTGGCCGCGATACTCCAACAGTTGGCCGGCCTGGTCGGCGAGCCACGGCCGGGCCGCTGCGATCTGCTGGATGCCGATGTCTCGGTGGTAATCAACGAGGGGAAGCCGTTGACGGGTCGCCTGCGGCTTCTGCGAGGTTGGGGTCAGCGATTTCGGCTGGAGCTGCAGAGTGACAAGTTGGGCGAGGCGGCCCTCGGACAGGGAAGTTTCCCCTGGATGATCGCAGGCCGCCGGAGCGGCCGCGCTGGGACCGCTCTTAACCCGGCGATGATCGCCGGAGGAAAGACGCTCTTCAGAGGCGTCTTGCAGCCGGGCCCGCAGCCGGGCGATCCGTTTGCCTTCGTCGAGCCCCGCAACCGCGACCGGCTCCGCATGGCGGCCGGCGCGGCGGCGGCGATCGCTTTGGCGCCCGACGTGCTGGATCAGGTGGCCGAGATCCGCGAGCCGTTGCCGCCCGGGAAGCTGCGGACGCTCACCATCGTGCCCAAGCACAAAGGCAAGGAGTTGGGCGTCATCCGGCTGGCGCTGGACGCCGACGGCAAGAGTCCCAAGTCGGCCAGCTTCGACGTCTCGGGCCTGCGGGGTACGCTGGCGATCCGCGCCTGGCAATTCGACGCGCCGGCCCAGGATGCGATGTTCGAGCCGCCCGCCGGGCTGAGCCAGCAGGAGGTCTCGCAGGAAGACCTCCAGCGGATGATCTCGGGATTGCTGAACTTCGCCGTGGAGAACGTGCAGTGAGACGAAGGGCCGAAAACATCGACATTTTCCCTACGGGAACGCGACAGGCACCGTTGCGCCGATCCCCGGCGGCGCTCTTACCCCGGCAAGGTGGCACCTCGGTAGGATGGACCTTCAGGTCCGTCCGGGACGGGCCTGGAGGCCCATCCTACGTGATTTACTTTGCGGCCGGGGCCATCTGGCTGGCGGGAATGCTGGCCACCGCCGCCGGCGCCGCCTCGGAGCCGGCCTACGAGATCGTGGGGCGCGACCCGGCCGGGCACGGGCTCGTCTGGCACTCGGAAGGCAAGACGTTGATGGTCGTCGAGGGTACGCCCGAGCAAATGGGCGCCGCCCACGGAGCGATGCTGGCCCGGCAGGCGAGGAAATTGGCCGAGCGGGCCGTGTATGTCGTGGGAGCGGCTGACACGCTTGCGTCGGGAACGTGGTATCTCGATCGCATGGAGGAGATCCAGCGGCGGACCATGCCGCACATCCCCCCGCGGTTCCTCGCCGAGTGTGACGCCATGTCCAAGGCCGCCGGGATCTCCACGCGGGACGGCCGTTATGCCAATCTCTTGCCCGAGCGGTTCCACTGCACGGGCGTGGCGCTGCGCGGCAAGGCCACCCGCGACGGCCGCGTGCTCCACGCCCGGGTGCTGGACTACATGCGCGACATCCAGCTCCAGGACGCGGCGCTGGTCGGCGTATTCCTCCCCCAGGGGCACCACGCCTGGATGACACTGGGCTATGCCGGCTTTGTCGGCACCGTCACGGCGATGAACCAGCAGGGGCTGGCCGTCGGCGAGATGGGAGGCGGCGGCCAGGGCCAGTGGGACGGCGTGCCCATGAGCTTTTTGTTGCGCGACGTGATGGAGCGGGCGGCAAGCGTCGAGGAGGCCCTGGAGATCCTCCGCCGCTCGCCGCGGACCTGTCAGTATTACTACGTGCTCAGCGACTCGTCGCGGGCGATGGCGGCCGTCGAGGCGACTCCCGAGAAACTGACCGTGCTGCGGCCCGGCCAACAGGACCGGCGGCTGCCGCTGATTCCCGACGACGTAGTGTTGATTTCCGGCCGGGACCGGGCCGAGGTTCTCTGCCGGCGGATCCGCGAGCATTACGGCACGATCGATGCGGCGATGCTGACGGAGCTTATCAAGCGTCCGGTGGCCATGAGCTCGAATCTCCACGACGCCGTCTTTTCGCCCGAGACCCGGGAGATGTGGTTCGCCGACGCGGGCCGCGGGACCAACGCCTGCGACGAGCCCTACCGCCACGTCAGCCTGCCTGATATGCTGCGGAGGTATCGGGAAGAGACAGCCTCGCGCTGACAGGAAGATGGGGGGCAGGAATATCAACACAGATAAGGGGATAAGTCCAATATTCGCGCCACGATGGTGGCAATAATTGGACTTATCCCCCATTCAGTCTGTTCAGTCCCCTAAGCGACCTGGAGTGCGGCTCGCAGCTTCCAAGACTTGAAGAGCATGACGGCCGCCACCACCAGCGGAGGTCCGCCGACAACCAAGGCACTGATCAGGGCCGCCGATTGCCGGCCGGCTGGCGTGTCCCCCGGGTCTGGCGCGGTGAAAAACATCGCCGTCATCAGCAAGAGCCACAGGCCGCCGACGACCAGCGACAGCCAGCCCCAGGCATCAAAAGCTTCCTTTTTCGCCCGCATTTCGGCGCGGCGGACAGCCTCCGGCGGAACCGGGGCGGGCTGGGCCGAAACTTCGACCAGCGAGGTAATGCTCTTTTGCACGAGCGTCCCCAGCAGCGGCACGATAATCAGGTAATTCAGCAGCGCGGTGACAATTCCGACAACAGGGATGCAACTGAGCACTGTGAAGACACAAACCATCATGGCGGGTACGGCGGCAGAGGAGGGTGGCAGACCGCGCATTGCGCGTTGCTCGTCGATCCGCTTTACCAGCCGCGTGAAGGTGAAGAAGATCCAGTAGATATTGAACAACGGAATGAACATGAATCCGACCGCCTTGCCCGCTGACGGATCGTCCTGGCGCAGCTTCGGCATCTTCCCGTGCAGGAGGTTCAGCCAAACCACGCTGAAAACATTGAGCGTGACGGTGTTCAAAACCAGAATGGCGAGAATGGAAAATCGCCGGAACTGGTGCATCGCCGCTTGCGGAGATCCATAGGGCACAACTTGATTCCCGTCTGGTCCATAAGCGGCCGCCGGCGAGGCAAAGGGGTTTTCGCCCGCGGTTGCCGGATGCGCGGGCGCCGCTTGCGCCGAAAGGCGATGCCGGCTTCGCCTGCCGGGTGCCCGCTGGTATGGGGAGCGCCGGCGGAACCGATCTGGGGCTCTGATGAGCTGCCGGAATCGCGACGCCATGTTGGGGCGGCCTGCTGGCGGCCGGAATCTCGATGATCTGCTTGCACACCGGACAAGAGAGCCGTTTGCCGGCGGATTCATCTCGAGCGCTGAATCGCTTCTGGCAGCCGCTGCAAGTCACTAGGATGGGCATGACGCATTCCCCGGACGAGAAAGGAAGCCGATTGGCGATAACATAACATGGAGGGCCGCAATCGTCAAACGACCTTTCTTGTGGTGCAGGCGTCTCGCCTGCGTGGGGAAAATGCAGGCGTCTCGCCTGCGTGGGGAAAATGCAGGCGTCTCGCCTGCGTGGGGAAAATGCAGGCGTCTCGCCTGCGTGGGGAAAATGCAGGCGTCTCGCCTGCGTGGGGAAAATGCAGGCGAGACGCCTGCACCACAAGGGCAGCTTGCACAGGGAGTTCTTTCACGGGCCCTTACCGGCCGGTGGAGGCGTCGACTTTGACCCAGAAGGGATGCTGGCGGTCGCCGCGGGTGCGGACGTCTTCGAGGATCGTCTCCAGGCGGCCTTCCACGAAGGCCTCGCGGACATTCACCCGGCGGCCCTCGACCTGGATGTTCACCTTGCGGCCGAGATTGAGCATCTCGGGCGAGAGCCAGACGGTGACGCGGCCGGCGGCGGTGACCACGTTCAGCCCGTTGGCGGCGTTGATCCGCCCCACGGTCTCCGCCGGCTGCGAGCCATGCGGGGGCGGCCAGTCGGACGGGTCGACCATGCTCCTGGCGGGCAAGTCGTCCAGCTCGACCCACCAGAAGTAATTGTCCCAAGGCCGCATCGACTTGCACTTGAACTCCTTGGGGAAGAAGTTGCGCTTGAAATGATCCATCCAATCGAAGAGCCGCAAGATCTCGTCGGAGAAGTGCTCGTGGCCCCGGCCGAGATACTCGACCACGGTCACGTTGTAGGCGTGCTTCATGTAGCGGTCGATGGACTCGGCGTTGTCGACCATCTTGCGGCCGTCCAGCTCGCCGTTGACGACGCAGAATGGCAAGAGCTTGGCGTTCTCCCAGTAAAGTTTGCAGTAGCGCTGCGACTGGGCCGAGATGGGGATCACGCCGGCCCAGAGATCGGGATGGGCCAGGCCGATGTCCCAGGCCGCGTCGCCGCCGCAGGAGTGGCCGGAGAGGAAGACGCGGTCGGTGTCGATGGAAAACCGCCGGCAGGCGTCGCGGAGCGTGTCCAGCACGGCGGCGTGTTCGCGGGCGGAATAGCGATACTCTTTCTGGTGCTCGGTGAGCCATTCCGGCGCGATGACGATGTAGCCGTTGCGGCCGGCCTGGCCCTTGCGAGCGCCGCTGCGCATGTCGCCCGCCCACCAGTCGATCTGCTGCGGCGCGGTCACCGTCCCGGCCCCGCGAAGCGTGAGGATCGCCGGGTAGCGCCGCAGCGGATCATACTCGGGGGGAAGCTGCACGTAGTAGGTCACCGGGGTCTCCGACCCCTGCGAAGCGACCTCCAGCTCGTAATATCCCGTGGCGGCGGCCGAGGGCTCCGGCGTCTGGAGGGCCGGCTTCATGGCGGCGATGATCCTGGCCACCATCGCCGGCGAGGCCGCCTCTTCCGAGTGAAACTCGTCGAGGATCTTCTTTCGCCCGAGCATGTCCGGCGTGGTCAGATATTTCCGCACCAGGTCGCGGACCTTGCAGGCCGACAGCGCCACGGAGAGCTTGGGCACGGCCGAGTTCTCGCCGAGCAGCCAGCCGCTGACGGCCAGCGCCAGGCGGTCGTCGGGCGAAAGCGCGGCGTCGCCGCCCATCTGGCGAAAGGCGGCCATGCGGCCCATGGTGGTGGGGTTCAGCTCGCGGTCGATCTCCGCGCGGATCTCCTGGACGGCCTTCAGCGTCGCCAGATCGAGGTGTGCCGCCAAGGCATCGAAGTCCTTCAGCAGCGCGGCACGATCGGCGTCGTAGGTCTCGTACTCGGCCAACATCGAGCGGGCCGCCTGCAAACTCTCCCCGGTGGCCATGCCGGTGGGAAACTTCTTCAAGGCTCCGAGAACCAGGTTGTACTGTCCCGACGCCCGCCGCAGCTTGAGCTCCCCCATCAGTTGCCTGGTGCGAAGCTGCTTCAAGACCCGCAGCGGGTTGGCCAGCTCGGCCTTCACCGCCGGGTCGGGAAAGTCGACCACGATGCCGGCCAGCTCGTCCTCCGCTTCCTGGTAGCGCTCGCACTGGAGATAGAAGCGGGCGACCTTCTTCCGCTGCTCGATGTCCTTGCGGTTGATGAGGTGGTTGAGGATCTTGGAGAGCGTCTCCCGCGGAATCGAGCTGGTGGCCATCCGCATGTCCCAGACGTAGTCGTGCCCTTCGACCTTGGTCCAGGTGGGCGTGATCTCGGTGATCGCCTGGATGATGGCCACCTGTCTCTGGGCCGTGTACATCACGAAGATCCGCCGGCCGAATTCGTCGAAGGGATCGACGCGGACCGGCGGACCGACGCTGGCCACCTTCCGCCCGTTGCGGAGCACCTGCTGGTGTAGCATGAACTTCTCCACGATCTCGCCGGGCTGATCGGGGAGCACCTTCTCCACCTGGTAGGTGGAGACGTAGGTCCGCCGCAGGTCGTCGTCCAGAAAGACGATCAGTTGCGCGCCGCTGTCTTGGGTTACGGCCAAAGGCGCCATGGCCAGTCCGCCGACGCGGCCTTCCCTGCCTTCGAGGATCCGGCCGTCCTTGAGCTGAATCTGCGTGGCCTCCAGGGGCCCGAGAAGCAGCAGCGCTATTACCCCGGCAAGGAAGAACCTCAGTAGGATGGACCTCCAGGTCCGTCCCGGACGGACCTGGAGGTCCATCCTACGTGATTCACTCTGCGGCCGGGGTGATACGGGCAAAAGAAGGCGGCAAGCGTTACGGATGGGTTGCATCGAGACTCCTCTCCACCGGCGGCACTCCCTTCATTGTGCCCGATGGAGAAGACATGTCAAGGAACCTCACCCCTCGCCAGAGCGAAAACTCTCCCTCTGTGAGATGGCTCGCAGGGGCGTGGCCGCCGCGGCTATACTGCCCGCAGGACGAAATGGCATAAGTTCGTAGTACCGGCTTTAGCCGGAAATCCGCGGCAAGACCGCCTAAAGGCGGGACTACGAACGGCGCATTTCCGACCGCGTGCAGTACGACAGGGCTGCAATCGTAAGCCCCGGCGGCCACGCCGGCTGTGCGTCCCGGTTGACAGCGACCCGGTCGGTGAGCAAGATGGGAGGGGATAGGCGGACCCTATGACTTGCAAGAATCTGAAGCCCGTCGTCTTGCTGCTGCTGGTGGCGGCTGCCGTCATGCTGCCGATCGCGATCTGCGTGCTGGTGGGTTTGGGGAGACTGCTGGGCCGCATGGGCGACGCGCCCGGCAGTCTGGTGCTGGACCGGATCGGGCTGGCGCTGGCAGTCGCCTGGGTCCTGGATCTGGTCTTTCTCGTGCTATGGCTGGCGATCCAGCGTTTGCTGGAGCCCGGGGAGCCGCCGGAGGAGGGTTAACTACCGAACTCGGGACGACGGCGGCCGAGTTGGCTTTGCAGCCGCTGGACGATCGAGCTGTGCATCTGGCTGACGCGGCTCTCCGAGAGATCCAAGGTGGCGCCGATCTCCTTCATCGTCAGCTCCTCGTAGTAGTAGAGGATGATGATCAGCCGCTCGTTGCGGTTGAGCCCCTTGGTGACCAGCCGCATGAGGTCGTTTTTCTGGATGCGGCGGGTGGGGTCTTCACCCTTCTTGTCCTCGAGGATGTCGATCTCGCGGACGTCCTTGTAGCTGTCGGTCTCGTACCATTTCTTGTTGAGGCTGATGAGATTGACGGCGTTGGCGTCGAGCATCATTTTCTCGAGCTCGGCCACGGAAATGCCCATGGTCTCGGAGAGTTCCGCCTCGTTGGGCGTGCGGCCCAGCCGCGCTTCGAGCGTTTTCATGGCCTCGTTGAGCTTGCTGGCCTTGGACCGCACCAGCCGCGGGACCCAGTCCATGGTCCGCAGCTCGTCCAACATGGCGCCGCGGATCCGCGGGACGCAATAGGTCTCGAACTTCACGCCCCGCGACAGATCGAAGGCGTCGATGGCGTCCATCAGGCCGAACACGCCCGCGGAGATCAGGTCGTCCAGCTCGACCCCCTCCGGCAGCCGGGCCCAGATCCGCTCGCCGTTGTACTTCACCAGCGGCAGGTAGAGCTCGACGAGCCGGTTGCGGAGCTCCTGGTTGTCGCTGTCCTTCTTGAACTCGATCCAAAGTTGCTCCACGTCTTCCGGAGCGACAGTGGTGACCATGCATTCCTCCGTGACGGTGCCTCATGCACCCTTAATCTGAGTTCCCTCTCGGGGGTATCCTTACCGGCTCGCCGCCGCTTGCGCAGACTTGGCGTTCATCTGCGCCGCCTGCTCGGCCGCCACTTGGGCGGCGATCTGCGCAGCGACCGAGTCCGCGACCGTCCATGCGGCGATCTGCCCCAGCACGTATCCGATCCCCGCGAAGATCCAAAGGCTGCACCACGCGGTTTCGAGAGTCGCCTTGGCATCGCCCGCGTGGAAAAGGCCCTGGAAAAGGGCGGTCAGAAACGCCAAGAGCGCCAGGATTCCGGCATACGTGCGAGCCACCAGTTTTCCCTCGCAGGCCGCCAAAAGTCCTACGATCGTTAAAGTTTAACACGTCGTTGGCTGCCAAGATTCTTCTCTTCTATCGTCTCAAGGTGGGCCGCGAGTTGAGCCTATTTTTCCAAACCGTAGGGTGGGACAAGCTCGCGTGAGCGATGCCGGCCCACCAGGGGAGAGTGGCCAGTGGCCAGTGGCCAGTGGCCAGTGGTCAGTGGTCAGTGGTCAGTGGTCAGTGGCCAGTGGTCAGTGGTCAGTGGTCAGTGGTCAGTGGCCAGTGGCCAGTGGTCGGAACTAGCCGTACCCAGCACCACTATCCACCAACCACTAGCCACCAACCACTAGCCACTAACCACTAGCCACTAGCCACTAGCCACTAGCCACTAGCCACTAACCACTAACCACTAGCCACTAGCCACTAGCCACTAGCCACTAACCACTAGCCACCTTACGAGTCGCCAAGTCCTACCAACATCTTCGCCAGGCGGCAAATCCTCACCGCCGCCGGCGAATGCGGCGCGGTCGACACCAGCAGCTCTTGCGACTCCGCTTTGACGCCAATGTGCGGGTCCCGGGGGATCCAGCCGGCGTCGCGCAACGTCAATCCGAGGAACCGCCGGCAGGCGCGGCGGAGCCGCTGGTGGACGCCGCCGGCCACGGCCCCGTCCGGCGCCAGGTTGACCACCGTGCGGATCGGCAGCCCTCCCTCACCGCCGGCCATGAGCTTGACGGCCGCGTAGGCGTCCATCACCGCGGCCAGCTCGGGCGTGGTCACCAGCAGCAGCTCGTCGGCCGACTGCCAGAAGCGGTGCGCGAAGCGTGTCGGCCGGTTGCCGGCGTCGATCACGGCCAAGTCGGCCTGGGGACCCAAGTCCTGCAACTGGGCAATGAGGCGATCCTGCGTTGCGCCCGGCCACTCGGCAAGGCCCGCCGCGCCCCAGCCACCCGAGAGGACCTTCAGCCCCACCGGACCGGCTTGCAGGGCCTCCGCCGCCGAGCAGCGTCCGGCCAACACGTCGACGATCGTCACGCGGTCGGCGAGCCGGCAGAGCAGGCCGACGTTGCCGCCGGCCGGATCGGCATCGACCAGGGCCACCCCGCGTCCTTCTGCGGCCAGCGCCGCGGCCAGGTTCACCGCCAGGGTGGTCGTGCCGCTGCCGCCCTTGCCGCCGGCCACGACCACCAGGCGCGTGCGCAGGGCCGGACGCTCGGGGCTGGCCCGGCGGACGAGCCGTCGTAAATCGTTGGCCTGGTCGTACATGGTCAAACAATCACTTTCGGGTTTCGCACGTACTCCTCACGCGGAGCGTGACGAGTACGAGGGATTGTCCATCTCCAGCACCAGCCGCGCCAGCCGCCCGGGGTCGGCGACCTCGATGTCGTCGGGCACGTTCTGCCCGTTGGTCAAGTAGCTCAGCGGCAGCCGGCTGTCGCGCAGCACGGGCAGGAGGTGTCCCAGGCCGGTGGACTCGTCGAGCTTGGTGAGGATCAGCGAGGTGGTGCCCACCGTGGCGAAGCGTTCCACGACCTGCTTCAGGGTTTTCGCCCCTGCCACGCTGCTGAGCACCAGGTGTACCTCGTCGGCGGCGGCCTCGGTGAGGAATGAGCGCAGCTCCTGGATCTTGATCTCATCGCGGGGACTGCGGCCGGCGGTGTCCAGGAGGATCAGGTCCAGGCCGTCCATGCGGCCCGCGGCCTCGCGCATCTCCCGGGGCGTAGAGACCACCTGCATCGGCAGGTCGATGATGTCGGCGTAGGTCCGCAGTTGCTCGACGGCGGCGATGCGGTAGGTGTCGACGGTGATCAGCCCCACGTTGCGTTTCTCGCGGAGGCGGTAGACGGCGGCGAGCTTGGCAATGGTCGTGGTCTTGCCCACGCCGGTCGGCCCGACCAGGGCCACCAGCCGGCGTTGGCCGGGCGTGACGGCGATCGGCCCGGCCACGTGGATCTGGCCCTCGATCAGCCGGGCGATGCGGGCCTTGAGCATTACCGGGTCGGAAAGCTCGCCGCTGCCGGCTTGCGTCCGCACCCGCTCGACCAACTCCCGCGCCAGGTCCTCGCCCAGGTCGAGGTCGATCAACTCGGTGAAGACGCGGAACAGCGACTCCGGCAGATCGTGCGGGCCGGGGCCGCGGGTCCGCCGGCAGAGATCCTTGACCATCGACCGCAGATCGCTCAGTTGGTCTTGGACGTCGCCGGGCGCCGCGGGCCGCGCGGCGCCGAACCCGGCGTGGCCGCCGGGGCTAACGGAGCCATACCGGTGCCCAGCGTGGCCGCCGCGGCTGATAGAGCTGCGCCCGTTAGCCCTGGCGGCCACGCCGGGGGAAAGGGCTTTACGCCCGGCAGCCGGCTGGGAACGTTGACCCCCGCCGCGGCCGTGACCTCGATTTGCCGCGGCCCCGGGATCAGCCCGAAAAGCCGGCCCGTCCGCACTTCCCGCGTGTGCAGCACGGCCGCGTCCGGGCCCAGCTCCTGCCGGACCATGGCCAGAGCCGCGTGCATCGTCGCCGCTCGGTACGTCTTGATCTCCATCGCGGGTCTCCCAATTCCTATCCGTTCAAGGCAGACGTAGGGTGGGACAAGCTCGCCCAAGCGAGCGCCGGCCCACCAGTTCTGCCGGATCTTGGTGGGCCGGCGGCCGCCGCGGCGGCCTTGTCCCACCCTACTTCCTGACGTACTACTTCACGTCCGCGACCAGGGCCACGGATTCGATCTTCGTATCGCGGGTGATCTCGTTGTAGCTCAGCACCACCAGCTCCGGCAGGTGCGCCGTGGTCAGCTCTTTGAGCGCAGGGCGGATCGGCGGGCTGACCAGCACCACCGGTGAATGATTGCCCAGGTTGAGCTTCTCCACGCCGGCGGCGATCAGCCGGCAGGTGGTCTCGACCGCCTGCGGCGACATGCGGATGAACAGCCCCCGCTCGGTGTGCTCGAAGCCTGCGCGGATGCGGTCTTCCAACTGCGGTTCCAGCGTCACCACGAAGAGCCGGTTGTCGCGGTCGCGGTAGCGGGTCGAGAGGGCTCGGGCCAGGCGGGCCCGCACGAACTCCGTCAGCAGGATCGGGTCCTTGCTCCGCGGCGCATATTCGCCCAGCGTCTCCAGGATCGCGCCGAGCTGGCGGATCGAGACCTGCTCGCGGAGCAGCATCTGCAGCACCTGCTGCACTTCGGCCAGCTTCATCAGCCCGGGAATCAACTCCTCGACCACTGCCGGCGAGGTCTGCTTGAGCTCGTTGATCAGGTGCTTGGCGGCGTCGCGGGTGAGCAGCTCGTCGGCGTGTTTGCGGACGGTCTCGGTGAGGTGCGTGGCGATCACCGCGCCCGGCTCGACCACCGTGAAGCCGAACATCTCGGCCTGGTCGCGGACCGCGGGGCTGATCCAGAGGGCCGGCGTGCCGAAGGCCGGGTCCTTGGTCGGCTTGCCGGCCACGCGGCCGGTGGTGACCCCCGAGTCCATGGCCAGGTACATTCCCGCTTGGACCTCGCCCTGGGCCACCGGCATGCCGGCGATTTTCATGCGGTATTGCTGCTGTTCGAGCTGGAAGCTGTCGCGGATGCGGACCTTGGGCAGGATGATGCCGATGTCGGAGGCCACGTTCTGGCGGATGCGGTGGATGCGTTCCAAGAGGTCGCCGCCGCGGGTGGGATCGGCCAGGCGGATCAGCCCCACGCCGATCTCCAGCTCCATGGGGTCCACGGCGAGGAAGTCCTCGACCCGCTCTTCGGGCTTCTTGGCGGCCGTCTTCTTCGCCGCCTCGGCCGTGGCCGCCTGGGCTCTGTCGCCGCGGCGCTTGAGCGTCATCGCCATGCCCACGCAACTCGCCGCGATCAGTCCCAGCGGGATCCGCGGCAGGTCGGTGAAGATCAGCACGCCGAGGAATCCGCCGGCCACGGCCAGCGCCTGGGGCCGGGAGAACAACTGCTTGAGGAACTCGCTGGGCAGGTTGACGCTCTGGTTGCTCCGCGTGACCAACAACGCCGCGGCCAAGGAAATCAAGAACGCCGGCACCTGGCTGGCCAGACCGTCGCCGATGGTCAGCCGCGTGAAGATCCCGGCGGCGTCGCCCAGCGGCATCCCCAGCTCGATCACGCCGATGAACAGGCCGCCGACGATGTTGATCAGCGTGATCACGATGCCGGCGATGGCGTCGCCGCGGACGAACTTGCTGGCACCGTCCATGGCCCCGAAGAAGTCGGCCTGCCGGGTAATCTCCTCGCGGCGCCGCTGGGCCTCCTTCTCGTCGATCGTCCCGGCGTTCAGATCGGCGTCGATCGCCATCTGCTTGCCGGGCATGCCGTCCAAGGCGAAGCGGGCGGCCACTTCGCTGATCCGCGTGGCGCCCTTGGTGATCACCACGAACTGGATCACCACGATGATCACGAAAATGATCATCCCCACCACGATATTGTCGCCGGCGACAAACTCGCCGAAACTGCGGATCACGCCCCCGGCGGCCAATAGGCCCGCCTCGCCCGCCCGCGTGAGGATCAGCCGCGTCGTGGCCACGTTCAACACCAGGCGGAAAAGCGTCGTGGCCAACAGCAGCGAGGGAAAGATATTGAACTCCAGCGGCGTGCGGACGTAGATCGTCGTCAGCAGCATGATCACCGCCACCGTGATGTTGCTGGCCAACAGCACGTCCATCAGGTCGGCCGGCAAGGGCACCATGATCACCAGCACGCTGGCGATAATGCCCACCGGCAAGACCAGGTCGCTCAGTCGTGCGTAGGGGATCGCCGCGCCGCGGCGCGGCAGTGCTGCGGAAGCCATCCGCGTCTCCGGACGCCTGTTGTTCGACGAGACTTCGACGAGTTCAGCCCCCGACGTGAAGAGGCGGGAAAGGTAGCGAAAACAGCCTCCGGTGTCCAGGGCTGTTTGAAGGATGGAGGATGAAGGTGAAGGCTGAAAGCTGATCGCTCAAGGCTGAAAGCTGAAAGCCCCCGGCCTGCCTATTTGCTGCATGTTTACAGCAGCAAACTCTCCTGTTGGTGATCGGGGACAAATCCTTATAATGGTCGGCGCGGGCACGCCATGGCTGGCCCCGCGGACGTTCCGTCCGCGAACCAACCTCTTGGCGACCGCGTAGCATGTCTCTGGCCGGCCGTGGGACGGACCCCGCGAAGGTGGCTATTCCAACGTCGCAGGATCGCGACGCAAGGGCGGATTTAATGAGAGCAAGTGCACGGATGCGCGTTTGGCTTGGAATCGGATTGTTCTTTCTCTTGGGTTGCGACAACGTCACGCCCAGTTCACGGCCGACAGACCGGCAGGAGGCGCGCGGCTTCCCGGTTATCAGGGTGTCGCGGGGCAAGCTGGAGTTCGTCCAGGGCTACGCCGACGGCTATCGGCAGGCACGCCACGAGAGGCGGCCGATGCTGGTCTTTTTTACCGCCTCATGGTGCCACTTCTGCCACCAGATGGAGGCCGAGGCCTTCAACGACAGCCAAGTGGCGGCGCTTTCCCGGCAATTCATTTGCATCCTCGTTGACGCGGACCAGGAACCGGACGTTTGCCAGGAGTTCCGCATTCGCGGCTACCCGGCGATCCAGTTTCTCACTCCCCATGGCGTCCCCCTCAATCGTCTGGTTGGTAAGCAATCCGCCGCCGAACTGATGTTCCAGATGCAAGCCGCCTTGGAGGCCACCGCGAACCGAAGCAGCCAGCACATGCTGCGGTAGCGACGGCAGCGAGGAATTAGTAGGATAGGAAGGTTAGCCAACGATGAGGGATGGGGGATAAGAGATAAGAGATAAGAGATAAGGGATAAGGGATAAGAGATAAGAGACAAGGGATGAAAAATGGCCGGCTTGCCCGAGGGGGCGCGGCTTGTTTTCAACCGTTGCTATGCGACGAAATTGCGTCAAGCAGATAACCATTATGAAGGATGAATGCGAGAACGCGCGTCCCTGCATCGCTTATCCCTCATCCCTTATCCCTTATCTCTTATCCTCCATCCTTCCACGACTGGCCACTGAACGCCAGCGAGAATGGGGAGCACCATGACGGCGGAAAAGTCGGACCCGGCCGGACAAGGGGGCACTCCGCCGGCCAACAAGCCGGTCGAGTCACCAAGAACGAGCACCGGCGGATACCAGGACCGGTGGTGGATCCCACGATTCTGGGATGGGATGAGCTTCCCGGCCTGGCTCAAGCTCTTGGCGAGGGCCCGGCTGCGGATCTCACCCTTGCGAATCGGCATGTCGGTCCTGATCTTCCCCATCAGCGCACTGAACTCCAGCCTGGGCCTGCTCCAGACCCTGTTCTATGGGCGGAAGATCGCCCGCACGCAGATCACCCAGCAGCCGATCTTCATCGTCGGCCACTGGCGGTCCGGCACGACGATGCTGCACGAGTACCTGGTGTTGGACCGACGGCACACCTTCGCCGACACCTACGCCTGCTTCGCGCCCCAGCATCACCTGCTGAGCCGGCCGCTGTTTGCGCCTTTGCTCTCGGCCCTGTTGCCGGCCCTGCGGCCGATGGACAACATGGCCGCCGGCTGGGACCGTCCGCAGGAGGACGAGTTCGCGCTGTGCAACCTGGGTCTTCCCTCGCCCTACCTCACCTGCGCCTTGACCAACACGCCCCAGTGCGGCGAGTACATCGACATGCAGGGGATTCCGCCCGAGGAGCTCCAACGGTGGAAGCAGAAGCTGCTCTGGTTTCTCAAGACGCTTTCGGCGAGGAATCCCCAGCGGATCGTGCTCAAATCGCCGCCGCACACGGGACGGATTCGGGTCTTGCTGGAGATGTTTCCCCAAGCGCGGTTCCTACACATCTACCGCGACCCCTGGGCCATCTTTCCCTCGACGATCAATCTCTGGAAGCGGCTCTACGCCGACCAGTGCCTGCAAAAGCCGCGCTTCGAGGGGCTGGAGGATTATGTCTTCGAGACCTTCAACCGCATGTACGCGGCCTTCGAGCGCGACCGGCCCTTGATCCCCGCGAAACAATTCGCCGAGGTGAGCTACGAGCAGCTCGTGGCGGACCCTGTGGGGCAGATGCGGCGGATCTACGACGAGCTCGACCTGGGCGGCTTCGACGAGCTGCGGCCGGTCCTGGAGGATTATGTCGCCGGGCAGAAGGACTACCGGAAGAACCGTTTCGAGATGCCCCCCGCCCTGCGCGCCGAGATCAGCCGCCGGTGGAACGCGTACATCGAGAAGTACGGGTATGGGGAGAAGCGGCAGGCAGTCGTCCAGGGAGGGTAGGGTGGGTCAAGGCTGCCTTGGCGGCCGCAGCCCCACCGGCTTCCCCATGGCCATGAATAATCCGGGCCAAAGCTCACCCTGCGTCTACTCGTTAACGGCTGCCTTTCGACTGCCGTTTCTGCGGCAAGATCTCGAATCCGTGCTTGCGGAACACTTCTGCCGCCGCCGCCGAGCCGAGGTAACCGTAGAAGGCGGACGCGTCGGGACTGGCGGCGCCCTTTTTCAGCAGCAACAGCGGATAAGCGATCGGGCCGGTCAACTCGGGACCGATCGCCGCGGCCACCTTGACTTTGGCCGAGGCGGCCGCGTCGGTGGCGTAGACGATCCCGGCTTCAGCCGCGCCCGTCTCCACGAAGCTCAGCGCGTGCTCAACGTCGTCGGCCGCGACGATCTTCGACTTCAAACGGTCCCAGAGCCCCCGCTTCAGCAGGGCCTTCTTGGCATAGATCCCCGCCGGCACCGCCTCGGGATCGCCCAGGACGAGGTGCGCGACGTCGGCCTGAAGGAGATCTTCCAGCTTGCTAACGGCGAGTTTCGAGTTTCGAGGAACCACCAGCACCAGCCGGTTCCCCAGCAGGTTTCTCCGCCGGGCGACCAGTCCCTTGGCTTCCAGGTAGTCGGCCCACTTCGTGTTGGCGGACAGCAGCAGTTGGGCGTCCGCCCCATTCTCCACCTGCCGCACCAGGGCCGAGGTGGCGGCGTAGCTGGCGACGATCCGCGTGCCGGACTGCCGCGTGTAGCGGTCCTTGATTTCATCCAGCGCACCGCCCGTGCTGGCGGCGGCGAAGATGAGCACGGTTTTCTCCGACTCCGCGGCCCACGCCGGCCCGACCCGGGCGAGACCCCCGGCGACAATTGCCGCCGCGACGGCCAGCCACCATCGCAGATCCCTCGCCGAGCATAGAGCTTTCATGGCACGTTGGTTCCCTATCAGTAGCAGGCACAAAAAGTAGCAGGCACACAAAGTAGCAGGCACACTCCGTGTGCCGTCCGCCCAGCCTCATGTCCAGCGTAGCAAGTCTCTGACGAGGCGGCGATCGGACGGCGTAGCACGCCCGGAGCGGACGGCACACGGAGTGTGCCTGCTACCTCGAGCGGACGGCACACGGAGTGTGCCTGCTACCTCGAGCGGACGGCACACGGAGTGTGGTTGCTACCTTTGGTGGTGTAAATATTCGCCGGGTTGGAGATGGGCATCCTGAGCGTTCGCAGCGATATAGCGGCGGGTCGCATCGAACTGCTCCGGAGTTCGCACCAGGTGGTCGAAGCTTTCCTCCTGCCAAAACCGTCCCCTGCGGCCGGATCGCTGATTGATCCTCGTCGCCGCATATCTTTTCCAAGAGCGGCACACGGCCTCGATCTCCGTTTCGCCCAACAGGCAGACGAGCAAGTGTACGTGATTGGGCATTACAACGAAGTCGCCCATCCGGTAACGAGACCCGTCGAAATGGAGCAGGCTCTCGGCCACGAGGTTCGCCAGTGCGCCGTCCCGCAATAAACACGCCCCCCAGCCGCGGTCCAGAGCGGCGAGATACTCTCGGGAGAAGGTCTCGTGATACTGCCGCTGGTCATCGCGCGGAAGCCGGGCGAAGGCATCCTCCCAGTTCGCTTGGCCGATCGCGACGCCGTGCCGCAGCAGCCAATCCTCGCGACGCTGATGCCAGACCCGCGCCGTGGCCGCCGGTATGGAATCTTCGGTGCGAAAGGTAACGAAGTAGGTAACTCCCGCCTGGTTCCAGTGCGGTAGGTTGCTGCCTTGGCGAATGGTCGTCTCCCCCTTCGGATCGAACAACTCAAAGACCATCGTCCCCTCCCAAAGTAGCAGGCACAAAAAGTAGCAGGCACACTCCGTGTGCCGTCCGCCCAGCCTCATGTCCAGCGTAGCGAGTCTCTGACGAGGCGGCGATCGGACGGCGTAGCACGCCCGGAGCGGACGGCACACGGAGTGTGCCTGCTACTTGTCCGGTAAAACCAGGCAGACGCGGAAGCCGGCCCAGCAGTTGCGCCACCCGCGCTTCATATTCATGCTGACGGCCGACCGGCAGGACCACGCCGACCACTGGAAGGCACTGCCACGCAGCAAGCATTGGTTGCCTTCGAGGAGGCCGATCGGATCGTCGATCACCGACTTCGCATGATCATCTTGGACGCGAACGTCCCAGCTCCACTCGCATACGTTCCCGTACATGTCATACAATCCCCACGGGCTCGCGCGCTTCCCGCCCACGGCATGAGGCCTCATGCCCGAATTGCCGCCAAACCACGCGTAGTCGGGCACCTCGTGCTCCTCATCCTTGGCAGTCCTGCCGGGGCCCGAGCTGAAATTGAACCGGCCCGCGCTGCCGGCGCGGCAAGCATACTCCCACTGCGCCTCGGTGGGCAAACGATACGTTCGCCCCGCCGCCTTCTCGCTCGGTATCTGCGATAGCTTTCGGCAGAACTCCGCCGCTTCGTCCCGGGAAACGCACTCCACCGGAAACCGCCGCGTGTCCTGGCCGGCCATCCCGTCTTTGTATCGGCCCGTGGCTGAGAACTGGCTGGGGTTGACGCCGACGACCCGCTGGTACTCCTCCTGTGTCACCTTGTACCTTCCCAAGTAAAACGGCCGTGTGATCCGCACCTGGTGTTGTGGTGCCTCGTTGGGAAGCTCGTCCGTGTACCCATTGTCATCGCGGTGCGCGTTCCACTCCGCTTCGATCAGTTCCTGGGGCGAGCCCATCAGGAACTCCCCCGGCGGGATCAGCACCAGCTTCATGCCGATGGAGCTGTTGACCTCGATTGGCACACCCAACTGCTTCGCCCAGCCCTCTTGATGCTGCTTGGCTTTGGCGGCGTCGAACGGAGCGACCGCCGCACCGGGAGCGCCGGGCAGAAGTTTCCATTTGCCGTCGGCGCCGATCAGACGGCCGACGGCAGGAAGACGCACGACGGGTTGAAGATCAGGGATCGCGACGGCCGGTGATGGCTTCTCGGCGTGCGGTCCAGCGGAAGGTTTTGCGGCATCGCCGGCAGCGTTTGTCATCGACTCTTCAGCCGCATTGTCCGCCAAGACAACGGAGACGCGGAAGCCCAAAGCGTTGCAACGGAACCCGGGCGGCTGACCGACGTGGAACGCCGACCGGGAGCACCCCGCAAAGTTGTCCCAGGCACCGCCACGGTGCGCACGGAGCGAGCCCTCGGCAGGTCCCGTCGGATCATCCGTAGCCGACGCCGCATAATAGCCGTTGTCGCACCAGTCCTGGCACCACTGCCACACGTTCCCGTGCATATCGTACAGCCCCCACGCGTTGGGCTGCTTGCCGCCCACGGCGTGCGACATCTTGCCGGAATTGCCGTTGAACCACCCGTAGTCCGACAGCTTCTTCTCGTCAGACTCCCTGGAAATCCCGCTGCTGCTCGAACTGAAACCGAACCGACCCGTGCTCCCGGCGCGGCAAGCATACTCCCACTGCGCCTCCGATGGCAGACGATACGATCGCCCGGCTGCCTTCTCCTCCGGCATCTGCGATAGTTTTCGGCAGAACTCGGACGCGTCAGCCCACGATACATTCTCCACGGGGGACCGCCGCGTGTCCTGACCGACTACCCGGTCCTTGTCCTGGCCCGTTGCCGAGAACCTGCTCGGGTTGACGCCGACCACGCGCCAGTATTCCTCCTGCGTCACCACGTACATCCCCAAGTAAAATGGTCGGGTGATCCGGACGCGATGCTGGGGCGACTCGGACTTCAGGCGATCCTTGTACCACGGATCATCGCCATGCGCCTTCAACTCCTCCTCGATCAGTTCCTTCGGCGAGCCCATCATGAACTCCCCCGGCGGGATGAGCACCAGCTTCATGCTGATCGAGTTCGTCTGGAGCACGGGCACGCAAAGGTACTTGGCCCAACGGGCCTGGAAGATCTTCGCGGTCTTCTCGCTGAAGGGGGCTACCGCCAACGGTGGACGGACGCGGGCGGCGCCGCCGCCTGCCTCCGGCAGCGGCTCCTCGTCCGCCTGGGCAAGACGTTCTTCGACCCTCGATTTCCCCAGGCCCGGCGCCAGGTCCGGCATGGCCTGCTGATACCAATGAGCGGCCCGCCGCCGCATGGCGCTTTGGGCCATGCCCTTGGCCTTCTCGGCCAGGTCCCACCAGGCATCGGCCCGCGCCAACCGCGCTTCGGCCTTGGTGGGTTTGGAGGCCAGTTCCTCAGCGGCCAATGCTTTCAGGGCGTCGTCGCTGCCCTCGGCCAAGAGCTTCAGGCCCCCCTCCCAATCGCCCTGGTAGAAGCAAGACCAACGCCCGACCGCCAGGCAGGCGTCCGCGTCGCCGGGGGCCGTCTTGCGCCGCTGCTGGGCCGCCTGGAACGCCTCGTGGTCGCTACCGGCGTGTTGGAGGTCCTTCGCGCAGTCGGCCAGCGCTCCGACCGCGGTCTCGATCTCCTCCAATTCCGCTTGCGCCTCGGCGGCCTTCTTCTCCCAGGCCGCTTTGTCGGCCGGGTTGCGCGCGGGCGATCGCCAGCCGTGCCGCGCAGAGCGCTCCCAGCACCCGTTTCTTCGACTCCGCCACGGCGTTGCGGGCCGGATCGAGCACCTCGGACGCCTCGTCGACCGCACCGCTGGCCGCAGCCTCTTCGAGGAACCTCACGCACGACGCGCTGACGGTCGAAATCTGATGCGCGCCGCCCGAGGAGGCTTGCTCCCAAAGCCGCTTCCAGAGCCGCGCCTTCACCGCAATGGGCTGGATATTGAACCCCGCGGCGGCAATCGCATCCACGGCCTCCAGCATCAGGTCCGGCTGGCCCGCCTCGCAGGCGATCTCCCCGGCGCGGCGCAACAGCACGAACTGCTCCGCCCGGTCGGCCTTGGTCTTTCGGCCGCTTACCAGCAGTTTGCGGGCCAATGCCGCCTTGGCCGCCTGGTCCTTGGCCTCGCCGGGCTTGTAGACCTCGTCGATCTCGCCGATCAGCCGTTTCTGCTCCTCCGGCGAAGGCGGAGCGCGCTTTTTCAAGGGAGCTTTCACCTCATTCGGCTTCGGCTCCGGCAGCTTTGCGATGACCGGTGTCGCTGGTGCAACGTGCGGCTTGGTTTCATCCTTGGCCCGCGACTTGGGCTGCTCCGAGGGCGGCGGGTTATCGGGCTTCGACCCATGCTTTGGACCGACAAGACTGGCGACAGCGGGAAGACCGGCGGGGGAGCGAGAATCAGGGCCTGCGACGGTAGGCGACGACTTGCCGGCCGTCGAGCCGCCGGAAGGTGATGCGGCGTCGCTGCTAGGGCCCATCTTCGCCCGCCCGGCCGCCATGTCCAAGACCAGCGAGACGCGGAAGCTCAGGACGCTACCCCACTCCGAAGCCATGATGGGGCGGCGGAACGCGGACCGGGACAACCACGGCGGGTCGTTCCAACAACCGCCGCGGATCACGTGGGACGAACCCACGGGAGGTCCCGCCGGGTCGTCCGTAGGCGAGGTCGCATAATAGTCCTTGTCGTACCAGTCCTGGCACCACTTCCAAACGTTGCCGTGCATATCATACAATCCCCAAGCGTTGGCTCGCTTCCCGCCCACTTCATGCGTCCGCGCGTTCGCGTTGCTGCCCGCAAACCAACCGTAGTCGGAAGGATCTTGCTGCTCGGGAATCCCGCTTCGGCCCGAACTGAAACTGTACGGACCCACGCTCCCGGCGCGGCAGGCATATTCCCATTGCGCCTCGGAAGGCAGACGATACTTTCGCCCCGCCGCTTTCTCCTCGGGCATCTCCGATAGTTTCCCACAGAACTCCGCCGCATCGTTCCAGGAAACACTCTCCACCGGAAACCGCCGCGTGTCCTGACCGGCCACCCCGTCCTTGTGCTCGCCGGTGGCCGAGAACGCGCTGGGGTTGGTGCCCACGACCCGTTGGTATTCTTCCTGCGTCACCTCGTACATCCCCAAGTAGAACGGCCTGGTGATCCGGACCCGGTGTCGCGGCCCCTCGCCCGGCAAATAACTCCCGTACCAGCCACCGCCATGTGCGTTGGGCTCCGCCTCAATCAGTTTCTTGGGCGAGCCCATCATGAACTCGCCCGGCGGGATGAGCACCAGCTTCATGCCGATGGAATTGGTGATCCCCACCGGCACGCCCAACTGCCGGGCCCAGCGATCCTGATACATCCGTGCTTGCTTGCCATCGAAAGGCGCGACGGCCGGCGGTGCCGGCGTCAGCGTCACCTTGACTTTCACCTGGCCACCCCGCGTGACCGTGATCGTGTGCGCATCGAGTTGGACCTGATCATCGCTGCCCTCGACGGCAAGGTCGTACTTGCCGGGGCTGAGGCTGAGCGTCCAGCCCGACTTCGCATCCGCGACTTGAACTTTTTCCCCGCCCTGGTAGACGGCCACTTGTACGTCCTTGCCCAGTCGCTCGTCGAGCTGGACCACCAGCGTCCCCTGGCGGAGGGTGAACGTCAGGACGACTGTCAGCAGCAAGAGCAAGACCAGGCCGCCGCCGATGCCCAACAGCAGCAGCGGCCTGCGCCGAGCCGTGCCCACCGCCCGCTTCACCTTGCCGAGGAGTGGAGACGGCGACCGGTGCGTTTCGTGCGAAGGGCCCTTCGGGGCGGCAGGAAAGTTGGAGCTGCTCCCTTTCCCCTTCGCCTTTGGGGCGGCAGGAAAATTGGAGCTGCTCCCTTTCTCCTTCGCCTTTGGGGCGGCAGGAAAATTGGAGCTGCTCCCTTTTCCCTTCGCCTTCGAGCCCGTGTCGTCCTCGGGGCTGAGGCCCGGCTGCGTTCGCTCCGCGGCCGGGGGCTTCTTCTGCTCGGTGAGCGTGCCCCGTGGCGCAACTTCCTGCAAAAAGTCCCACTTTCCGGAGAAGCTCTCGCTGGGCGATTCGGGCAAGGCGGGGGGCGCGACGGGGGCCGAGTGACCGGACGACACCCCCAATACGGCCTCCAACTCGGCAATCACCTCGGCCATCGACTGGTAGCGGTCTTCCGCTTTCTTCGCCAACATGCGTTGGCAAACCGCATCCAGGGCTGCGGGCACTTCGGGCCGGGCCTTGCACAGCGACGGGATGGGCGACTCCAAGTGCATCATGAACAGCTTGGCGAACGTCTCGCCCTGGTAGGGCGGACTGCCGGTCAGGAGCCGGTAGAGCGTGCAGCCCAGCGAATAGATGTCCGCCCGGGCGTCGGCCTGGTGCGTATCCAGCGATTGCTCGGGGGCCATGTAGTCGCAGGTGCCCATCACCTGGCCGGTGGTGGTCAGGCGTTCCGCCCCGCCCAGGGCCGCCTCGCTCCCGGCGATGCGGGCCAGGCCCATGTCGAGGATCTTGACCGTGCCTTCGTTGTCCAGGAGCAGATTGCCCGGCTTGATGTCGCGGTGGACAATGCCCTTGCTGTGGGCATACTGAAGTCCGCGGGCCGCCTGGAGGATGCACTCGACCGCCTGCGGAACCGCTAGCGGCCCGCGCTGCTTGACAATGCTGGCCAGGTCGCTGCCCTCGACGTACTCCATCGCCAGGTAGTGCATGCCCCGGTGCTCGTTGGCGTCGTAGGCCGTGACGATGTTGGGATGCGAGAAGCTGGGCCGCCGCCTCCACCTCGCGGTGGAACCGCTCGACGGCCCCGGCCTGCTTCATGGCCGCCGAGGAGAGGACCTTGATGGCCACCGTGCGTTTCATCCGCCGGTGCTGGGCCCTCAGCACGACGCCCATGCCGCCTTCGCCCAGCTTGTCCAGGACGACGTACTGGCCGAAGACCAGCCCCTTCGTCTTGCCCTCGTAGACGGCCTGCGCCTGGTACTTCGTGAGTTTGCCCTGTTGGATGAGGGCCTGAGCGAACTGCTGGAGGTCCTTGGGCCGCCGCTCGGGCGGGAGGCTGCCCTGGAACGCGTCGATCTCGGCCGCCGACATCAGGCCGCTTTGCGTCAGCCGTTCGATGAACTGCTCGACAGTGATCGCCATAGGCAGCGGAGCAGAAAACAGGTTACCCAAAGCGCAATACCGCCGCAGGGAACGACCTCGGTGGCGTTCCGCCGGCGATAGCTTAACAACGCCTTTTCCCGCTCCCGGAACGCCACAGAGCGCGTTCCCTACAGTGGCGGGTCTTCTTCTTCGTGCTGGTTGCCTACGCTGGACCCGCCACGGCACCACTGAGGCACCATCATCCGCCCAGTATATCCGGATGCCGACAAGGCTGCAAGCCTATCCCCCTCTACGGATGGGCTGCGCGAGGTCCGCGGAGCACCCGGCGTGCATTCATGCTGCACGCGGTTGGAAGTCCGCCGCTGGTAGTCCCGCCTTTAGGCGGTCTTATCGCGGATTTCCGGCTAAAGCCGGTACTACGAACTTATCTCGTTTCGCCCCGCGGGCAGTATAGGTCAACGGGCGGCGCCGCAACACGCGGCTTGACGATCCGCGGCGAGACTGCTCCAATTCGGCGATCAGGCCGCCCTATGATCCAACGCTACCTGGAACTGGCAAAGCTGTTTCTCAAGGTGGGAACCGTCAGCTTCGGCGGCCCGGCGGCGCACACCGCCGTGATGGAACACGAGGTGGTCCAGCGCCGCGGCTGGCTGACCCACGAGCAGTTCCTCGACCTGATCGGCGTGTCGACGCTGATCCCTGGTCCCAATTCCACGGAGCTGGCGGCGTTTATCGGCCATCACCGCGCCGGTCGGCTGGGCTCGCTGGTGGCCGGCACGTGCTTTGTCGTCCCGGCCACCCTGATCACCTCGGCCTTTGCCTGGAGCTACGTCCGCTATGGAAGTCTGCCTCAGGCCGCGCCGCTTCTGTATGGGATACCCTCGGCCGTGGTGGCGATCCTCGCCGTGGCCGTGTGGCGGCTGGGCAAGAGGCCCTTGTCGACCTGGCAGACGGCGCTGATCGGACTGGGCGTGGCCGCCGCATCGCTTGCGGGCCTGGACAGCGTGCTCGCTTTCCTGGCCGGCAGCGCCCTGGGCGTGCTGCTGATCGCCTGCACGCGGCGCGGCCCGAGTTCACCGGCGGCGACCGCCGGCGGCCTGATCGCAGGGTCCGCCAGCGCCGCCTGGTCCACGCCGGCCCAAGCGGCCGGTACGGCCGGCGCGGCGGCCGGAACGCTGGTTGCCGGAAGCGTGGTTGCCGGAAGCGCGGCGGCCGGCGCCTCGGTTTCGCTGGCGAAGCTGGCCCTGTTTTTCCTCAAGGTGGGCGCGGTGCTCTACGGCAGTGGCTACGTCCTGGTGGCCTATCTGCAGAGCGGGCTGGTGGACGAGCGTCATTGGCTCACCCAGCAACAGTTGCTCGATGCCGTGGCCGTCGGGCAATTCACGCCGGGCCCGCTGCTGTCGACCGCCGCCTTCATCGGCTATCTGCTGGGGCAACGGGCGGGGGTGGGGGGCCCGGCGGGGGCGGGCGTGGCCACCGTGGCGATCTTTGCCCCCTCGTTCGTCTTCGTCACGCTCACCGCCCCCTGGATCGCCCGGCTGCGGAAGCTCCGCGGGACGGCGGTCGTGCTGGGCGCCGTCAACGCCGCTTCCATCGGACTGATGGTCGCGGTGACCGTGAACCTGGCCGTCGATCTGGCCACTGGCCGCTCGCTGCATGACGTCTTGACGATCGCCGGCGCCGTCAACGGCAAGGCCGTCCTGCACCACGGCCCGCGAATCCTCATCGCGCTGGCAGCGCTGGCCGTGGCCCTGCGCTGGAAGCCGGCCGCCGCCTGGCTCGTGCTGGGCAGCATCCTCGCCGGGCTGGTGCTGTGCCGATGGTAGGGTGGGCCAAGGCCGCTTAACGGCCTGTAGTCGTATTGCGGGTACCAAGGGGTAGCCGCACATTGACAGATTGGCGGTTTACCGGGCCGGTTTATCTCCCGATACGTCCTGCGGAGGCACTGGCACAGCCAGTGGCACCCGGCGTTTCGTTCTTAGGCGGCTGGCGGCGTTGTCCGCCAGCTTGGCTTTGCACTGGCAATGCCGTCTATTGATTGTTGCAAGCGTTTTCCGCCGGTCCTCATTTCAGTGGTATAATTTCTAAGTTATTTCCGCGACACCGTTTGCGCCGGAAGTAAACGGAGACCACGGATAGGTCGGCACGCTTTCCGAGGATGCAATGAGCAATTCGCCGGCCGAAACTCATCAGGCCTCATCGCCCCCGCGGGTCGTTGCGATCAGCGGCATCATCTTTTCAGCGCTTTATATCACCAGCCTAATACTCGTCCGACTCGCGGTCCCTGCCGACCCAAAGGACCCTGGTATCTGGCTTGCCGATCCAGCCTACCGGAACTGGGTCAGCATCGCACTGAACTTGGTTCCATTTGCGGGGATCGCGTTCCTCTGGTTCATGGCCGTGCTGCGCAACCGCATCGGCCTGCTCGAAGATCGGTTCTTCGCGACGGTCTTCTTGGGCAGCGGAGTGCTGTTCGTCGCCATGCTGTTCACCGCCGTGGCCGTTGTGCGGGGACTGCTGGAAACCTTTGCCGCCCCGGACCGCTTCCCCGCCGACAGCGAAACCTATGCCGTTGGCCGGGCGATGGCCTACGCGCTGGTGAACACCTTCGGAATGAAAATGGCGGCCATCTTTATGTTTGTAACGTCCACGATCGGGCTTCGCACGGCAGTCCTCGCGCGCTGGGTATCGTTGGTGGGCTTCGCGCTTGGATTGATACTGCTGTTGGTTATCACCGACTTTGCCTGGATCGCATTGGTCGTCCCGTTTTGGGTGCTGCTGGTGAGCACGTATATCCTCATTGGCGACTTTCGACACGGAAGCCGGATGGCATCGCGCGAAGAAAAGGTCGGCACTGGAAAATAGGGGGGTGGCAAATCATACTGACGTGTGTTCAAACGATCAACCATAAGGAGTGTCTTACCATGGGAAAAGTCAAGAAATCATCAAAGCCAGACTCGCAACAGCCCGTAACTACGGGTAGCCCAGCCTTCCAGTCCCATCCTGCGCGGGCTGAACGGCATGCAATGGGCAAGAGCCTGCGTGACAAGTGCCCACGTGCCTCGCACGCGGTCTGGCAACCGGCCGCCGAGCGGGCAGAGCCGGTCAGCCTTGTGCTGAAGACCGACGAGGGACGCATCCCCGAACTCCTTCCCCTTCGCCACGGGCGCATGGTGCTGTCTCCCTTCACCTTCTACCGAGGCTCGGCGTTCGCGATGGCGGCCGATCTGGCGACCACTCCGGCCACCGGCGTCCGCGTGCAATGCGGCGGAGACTGCCACTTGGTTAACTTCCGTGGCCTCGCCACCGCGGAGAGGCAAATCATCTTCGCCATCAACGACCTCGATGAGACCCTTCCGGCACCGTGGGAATGGGATCTCAAGCGTCTCACGGCGAGCTTCGTGATCGCTTGTCGCGACAATGGCCTCAGCGAATCCGTCGCCAAGGATTCGGCCCTCGGATGTGCCAGATCCTACCGCGAACACATGGCCGAATTCTACAAGATGTCGGTGCTGGACCTGTGGTACTTCGCACTCGAAGCCGAGATGCTGATCGCGACCATCGATGATCCCGCGATCCGCCGCCGAGTGATCAGGCGATTGGCGAAAGCGCGCGAGAGCAGCACCTCCGAAGGCATCTTTCCCAAGCTCGTCGACGAGTCGAGCAGGTCACCACTCTTCAAAGACCAGCTCCCGGCGATCTTCCATTGGAAAGATCACTCCCCGGGGGAGGTCCATCCAGACGTCAAGCAGGCAGTTGACAATTATCGTGATACCCTGACGCCTGCCCATCGCATGTTGCTCGATCACTACGAGATCAAAGATGCCGCGTTCAAGGTCGTCGGCGTCGGCAGCGTGGGCACAGCGTGCGCCATAGTCCTCTTGATGGCCGGCGGAGGGGAACCTCTCATTCTCCAGGTCAAGGAGGCGCGCGCCTCGGTCCTGGAAGCCTATGCGGGGGTGAGCGTCTACGCGAACCACGGACAGCGTGTCGTGAACGGCATCCGGCTCATGCAGCCGTCCAGCGACATCTTCCTCGGCTGGACCGAAGGCAGGCTAGGACGTCACTTCTATGTCCGCCAGCTTAGGGACGTCAAGATCAAGCCTGTCGTCGAGACGTTCGGCACGGCCGAGATGACCCTCTTTGCCCAGTGGTGCGGCTGGTCACTGGCACTTTCCCATGCGCGCTCCGGGGACCCCGCGGTGATCAGCGGGTATCTGGGCAAGAGCGACGTGTTCGACGAGGCGGTCGCCGCTTTTTCTGTTGCCTACGCCGACCAGAACGAAAAGGACCACGCCGTGCTCAAGCGTGCGATCGCGGATGGAAAGATCGAGGCGGTCATCGAAGAGCCGAAGTGAGTCGCTCGTGCATGAGAGACACATACGGAGGAATAAAAGATGAATCCCCCAACGCAATATCCGCTGCTCGTTTTCGTACTATCCTTCATCGCGCTGTGGCTCTCGGCGCGGATCGGATGGTGGTTTCGCAGAAGGCAGGGCACCCTGGACGCGGACCTGCGCGAGGACTTCGGCTTCATCTTGGCTGCTACGCTCACGCTGCTCGGGCTGATTATCGGTTTCAGCTTTTCCATGGCCACAAGCCGCTACGACCAGCGCAAGAACTACGAGGAGGCAGAGGCCAACGCGATCGGCACGGAATATGTGCGGGCCGACCTCTTGCATGCCACCGACGCGGCGAAGGTGCGTTCGCTGCTGAAGAGCTACCTCGACGAGCGAGTTCTGTTTTATATGGCCGGCGACGGACGAGAGCTTCAACAGATCAATGACCGTACCGCCAAGTTGCAAACCAAGTTGTGGTCCGCCATCCGCGCTCCGGCCGTGGCGCAGCCGACCTACATTGTCGGGCTGGCCGTTTCGGGCATGAACGACGTCTTGAATTCGCAGGGATACACCCAGGCCGGGTACTGGAATCAACTGCCAACCGGGGCGTGGGTCCTGATGGCAACCATCGCCATCGGCTGCAACTTGCTGGTCGGCTATGGTTCGCGAAGCGCGAAAGCAGGATCCAAATTGCTGCCGATCCTGCCGCTTGTGGTCTCGATCGCCTTCATGCTGATCGCGGACATCGACAGCCCGCGCCACGGCGTCATTCGCGTGAGGCCGCAAAATTTGGTCAGCCTGGCTGAATCTCTGCGTCCGCCCGGTGGAGTACCTTGAGCCCAATAGGTCAACGTCTATGTCAGGAAACGAGCTGGTTGGAATGGTTCGGACTGTGTTCGAGTGGGCCTCCCTGGTCATCGAGGTGCTCGGCGCCGGGATCATCGTTGCGGGAGTCATCAAGGTCGCGATTACGCGCGGAACGATTCGCTACCTTTTTAGGCTGGGACAAGCGGGCGCGTACGAGAACTACAAGCATCAGTTGGGCAAAACCTTGCTGTTGGGTTTAGAATTTCTCGTTGCGGCGGACGTGGTCAGGACGGTAGCATTGGAGCCTACCTTGACCAACGTCGCGGTGCTCGGATTACTCGTGCTCATCCGCACGTTCCTAAGTTGGTCCTTGACCGTCGAGATTGAAGGGCGCTGGCCTTGGCAGGCACCCGTTGGCACGGCCAAATCTGACCCGCCGACCAATCATTGATGGGCAGGCTATCCATGCGCACCGCTCGATTCCGTCCCATCAACCCAGACGATTTGCTGTTCTCCCAAAAAACCACCGAATTCCGGGGAAGTTCAGCGGGAACTCGTGGCGACGCCAACGACCTGGCACTGGTCTTGCCTGTCTTGCTTACAGGGGCGAGCAGCGGAGCCTCCTACTGGCGGTCACCAATCACTCAAAAGTTGACCGCCGAATTTCGCTCGGCGAGCGCGGCGTCGAGGGATGGAATGAGAATCGAGAGGAGTTTCCGTGGCCTTGCAGCGGCTCTACCTCGATACCACCGTGCCGAGCATCTCGTCAAGCTCCAAGTGAGGCGACAAATCAACCTGATCAACGCGATCCTCGGCTACGGGCCCGTGGAAATCGTCAGTCCCCCGGAGTTGTGAGCCATGCGGAATCCACGCGAATTGACCGAAGCCGAACGCCAGGCATTGTGGACTTCAGTCCAGTCGGAGTTCCCTGACGACGAGATGATGCGAGAGATCCACTTCGTGCGCGCCCTGCACGCCGCTGAGCTCCGCGATTTCACCCGCAACGAGCGGGTGGAATATCTGAACCGAGTGCTTCCTCACTCAACGCCGTCGCCCTGATGTCGTCTGCCTGGGACGGTGAAAAGTTCGGGCTCCGTACCGGAGTGACGGTTCCGATTTCTGTTCGTCCTTGGACTGCCCCCGCTGGGCTTGCCCCAGCGGAGCAAAGGATTGGCCACTAGAACTCGGCCTGGAAACCCCTTCGCGTTTTCCGCTGCCGCCGCCCGGCCCAGGCCGGGCGGCGGCAGCGGAAAACGCCCCACGCGGCAGAGCGTCGGCCCGGTAGTGGCCAATCCTACGCTCCGCTGGGGCAAGCCCAGCGGGGGCGACCCTGAAGCGGAACACAACTGGTAACCGCAATCCTGACAAAAGGGGAACCTTTTCAACTCTCCATCGTCTGCCTATCCCTAGCAGAAACTCCGGCCTCACTCCCGGGCCGCGGCGCGAGACGGCGGCGCCGGGCGGCGCCGGGAATCGCCCGGGAAAAAAGACTTGCTGCCAGCAATGGCCCCGAAAAAAAGACGTCAGGCCAGGAATCGTTCCCCAAAAAAGACCTTACGCCAGGAATCGTTGGGGTAAAACGACATTCGGTCAAACATCGCCGGGCCGAACGATACCCAGGCCGCTGGTTGGCGTGGCTTTCGTCCCGCCTCTTACGACACTCGTGAATTGGCGCTGTCGACCTGAGGGCTTGGCAGCAAAAAGGTTACGTCGAGGGCCGGAGGCGGCGCGCACTGCCGGGGGTAACCCGAGAGCGGGGGCGGCGGGAGAAAAACGGAAATTCGTGCCTCAGAAATGCACGGCGGATTGTCGCAGCCGCGACTCCCAGGTACCCTTCGAGCATTCCCCCGGATAATTCACGGCCGCAGTATCCCGGATGCACTGTGCGTCACACTAGCCCGACGCGCGAGCGAGGGTAAGTCGTTGCCGCTCCCTCGCTTGCGCTTCGGGCTAGTGTTGGTTGCTGCCGCGAAACGGTATATGCTATAGCGTCACCTATTCCTCGCCGCTGAGCAGCTCGCCGGCGGTCTGGACGTTGATGATCAGGTGCGTCCAGAGGCGGAGCTGCTGGCGGGTCAGCAAGGGGATCAGGGCGTCGGTCTTCAGGCGGCCGCACTCGCCGCAGGGACCGCCGAGAAGGACCACGTACTTGTCGTCGGTGCGGGCCATGCGGACAAGGTCCGAGAGGTCGAAGAGCGTGACCGCGCGGACGGGGCACTCCTCGATGATCGGACCTTGGCGGTTGTAGGGGCGGAACTGCACGTCGCCCACCCAGCCGGCGTCTTGCATCCGCTTCAGGGCGTTGGGATCGAGCTCGTCCTCCCGGATCAAGTGTTCGAGGTATTGGCCCAGCAGTCCGTCGGCGTCCCGCGCGGAGGCCAGGGAGGTGATCACGATGTCGATCTCGCCGGCCCGCTCGAACGATCTGCGTGCGCCCGGCCCGCGCTTGACCCGCTCGTACTCCTCGCTGGAGACCACGGTTTCGGAGAACAGGGCCACGCACTCCACGTCGGCCAACACGCCGTCGAAGTAGCTGAAATAGGTGATCGGCGCTTTCTGGGGCTTGTCGATGGAGAAGCCGCCGGAGGAGAGGGCGTGCAGGGCCAGGGGTGGACAGCTCGAATCCGAGTAGACGCGCCGGGCCAGGCGCTTGGCGACCACCATCGTAGCGAAGCCGGCGCCCAGCCCCACGTGGACCCGATCTTTCTTCTTGCCCAGCCGCTGGATCAGCTCCAGCACCGTGTCGGCCCCCACGGAAGCCACCTCGCCGAAGGCGTTGGGCCCGCGGACGTTGACCACCTGGATGGCGTCCTCGTGCTCGGCGAAATGCGCGACGCCGTATCGCGCGGCGATCCGCCGGGCGAGGTTCTTCTCCCGGGGCGGCAGCAGCAGCAGGAAGTTTCGCCGCGCCGCCTCCCAGAGGAGCGGATAGATCCTTTCGCGGGTAAGGTCGCCGCGGTTCCACTCCTCGCCGAGCCACTTGGCGATCGCCGCCGCCGCGCCTTTGCGGTGGCCGTCGTCCTCGGCAGCCCGGGAGTCGCGCTGCTTGCCCAGGTGCTCCAGAAAGCGGCTGCAGACGGCGAAGACGATCTCGTCGCTCTCTTCGGAGGGGTGCCAGCGTTTAGCTTTGCCCATCGTTGTCTCCTGCAATGTAGCAGGCACACGCCGTGTGCCGCTGGGGGACGGCACAGGGCGTGTGCCTATTACTTACCCACCCGCCACCGGCGCGATGATCACCAACTCGTCGCCCTCGTCGAGCAGCCGCGGCCGGTGACTGCCGACCGTTCCCAGGTGCTCGCCGGAAACGGCGACCAGGCAGCTTGCGGCCAGCGGATGGCCGTCGGGCAGCAAACGGTCGATCGCCTCCAGGGCGTCGTCGACGGTGGCTTGCTCGGCAAACGTGAGCTGCTCGGGGACCTCTTGGGCCGCGTCGTAGCCGCGTCCGGCGATCACTACCTTGACCATCATTCCCGGTTCCTCATGCGATTTTCCAACTGATTGTCCTGCCGGCCCTGACGGGCCTGGCGGCCACAGCAGGGACATTCGGGGTTCTGCGTCAACTCGATGAGCGAACTGCCGCCGCGAAAGCCGTCGATCATCCAGAGCCGGCCGAACAGCGGCACGCCGGTCCCGGAGAGGATCTTGATCGCTTCCAGGGCCGCCAACGCCCCCACCGCCGAGGAGATCGCCCCCAGAACGGGAAACTCTTCCTCGAAGGGCGGGTCTTGCGGGTAGACGCAACGCAGACAGGCGGTTTGGCCGGGCCGCACGGCGATCAGCGTCCCCATCAGTCCCCATTGGGCCGCGTCGATCAGCGGAACCCCGGCCTCGACCGCCGCCCGGTTCAGCCGCAGCCGCTCGGCGAAGGTCGGCGGGCAAGAGAGGATCACGTCCACCTGCCGGGCCAACCGCCGGGCCTCGTCGTCGTCGGGCTCGTGGTCGATCTCCTCGACGCGGACGAAGCGGTTCATCGACCGCAGCCGCTCGGCGAAAGACGGCGCCCTCGGTTGGCCTAAGAACTCCTCCGAGCCCAGCACCTGGCGATTCAGGTCGGAGGAGATCAGGTGTCCGCCATGCGCGACGATCACCCGCCCCACGCCCGCCATCACCAGGGCCAGCGCGGCCGGTCCGCCCATGCCGCCGACCCGCGTCACCAGGGCGGTCGAACGCGCAAGCCGCGACTGGCCGTCCCGGCTGAGCACGCCCGGCCCGACCTGCCGGGCATAGCGGGCCCATTCCTCGGCCGATAGTTCCGCCACGATTTCCTCAGGGTTCAAGGTGCAGGGCGCCGAACGAGTTGTGAACGGCTACGATTCTAGACCACCGGGGGACCCTCGGCAACCGCCGCCGATTCGCTACAATGTCTGGCAGCCCCGTCCATCTGTAGGGAACGCCCTCCGTGGCGTTCCGGGAACTCGGAACAACGTTTTTCCGCCCTCCACGGAACGCCACAGAGGGCGTTCCCTACAGACAAATCGTCCACGTTGTTTCTGCGCGGGTCCTTTTGTCCGAGCCGTTCCGCGATGAAGTCCAAGCGCGCAAAGTGAAGTCTCCATGCCTGACCATCGTCTCGGGCGGGCAGACGGGGGTCGATCGCGGGGCCCTGGATGCTGCGATCGCCCTGGGCATCCCGCATGGCGGCCGGTGCCCTCGGGGCCGGCTGGCCGAGGACGGGCGGATCCCGTCCCGGTATCGGCTGACGGAGAGCGAGTCGCCCCTCTATCGGGTCCGCACCGAGGAAAACGTGGCGGACTGCGACGCCACGTTGGTCCTGACCCGGGGTCGTTTGACCGGCGGGACGCGGCTCACCCGGGACCTGGCCCGCAAGCATGGCAAACCCTGCCTGGTGGTCGATCTGGCCCACGCCGCCGACCTGGAAGCGGTTCGCCGTTGGCTTGCGGCCAATGCGGTCTCGAAGCTCAACGTGGCCGGTCCCCGGGAGAGCCAGAGTCCGGGCATTGCCGACGCGGCCCGACAGTTCCTCCTCGATCTGCTCGCGGAGGGAAAAAAGTTGTAAGTCATCGCGGCCGGCGTAGGTTATGCTTCAGCATAACAGCCGGGAGACGTTATGCTGAAGCATAACCTACGATGGGAGGATCATGGCAGAATCGCTGAGCCAAGAGCCCCTTTCTGCCAACGGCGGGCAGCGGGCGGCAGTCCATCAGCCGTATGTTCCCGACGACGCCAGAATTCCCGAGTTCACCTGGCCGGCGGTGCTGGTCGGGGCGGTGTTGGGCATCGTCTTCGGCGCCTCGTCGCTCTACCTGGTGTTGAAGGTGGGGATGACCGTTTCGGCCTCGATCCCCGTGGCCGTGATGTCGATCACGCTCTTCCGGCTCTTCACGCGGATCTTCGGCGTCCGCCGGGCCACGATCCTGGAAAATAACATCGTCCAGACGACCGGCTCGGCCGGGGAGTCGCTGGCCTTCGGGGTGGGCGTGACCATGCCGGCCTTGATGCTCTTGGGCTTCGAGATGAACGTGGGCCGGGTGATGATGGTCTCGGTGCTCGGCGGCGCCCTGGGGATCCTGATGATGATCCCCCTGCGCCGGGCCTTCATCGTCAAGCAGCACGGAACGCTGAGGTATCCCGAGGGGACCGCCTGCGCCGACGTGCTGATCGTCGGCGAGCAGGGCGGCTCCAGCGCGAAGACCGTCTTTGCCGGCGCCAGCGTGGCCTTCCTCTACCAGTTCCTCATGAAAGGGCTGAGGCTCTGGCAGGGCACGCCCAGCCGTGCTCTAAACTGGTTCAAGGGGGCCGAGCCGGCGATCGAGGTCGACCCGGTCTTACTGGGCGTGGGCTACATCATCGGCACGCGGATCTCCTGCGTGATGGCGGCGGGCGGCGTGCTGGCCGCCTTCGTGCTGATCCCGGCGATCCACTTCTTCGGCGACCCGCTGACCGCGAGCCTCTACCCGGGCACCATGCCCATCGCCCAAATGGACCAGGAGACGATCACCGACGCCTATGTGCTCTACATCGGGGCGGGGGCGGTGGCGGCGGGCGGGATCATCAGCCTGGCACAGGCCCTGCCGCTGATCGCCTCCTCGATCCGGGCCGGTCTCCGCGACATCCGCCAGCTCAGCCGCGACAAAGCCGACGGCCAGGGCCGGCTCAAGCGTACCGACGACGACATCCCGTTGCCTTGGGTAGCCATCGGCAGCCTGTTGCTGCTGTTGGCAATCTGGGTCTGCCTGCCGCTGTCGACGATGTTTAGCTGGGTTAACCTCGCGGCCGCCGTACTGATCGTCTTGTTCGGCTTCCTCTTCGTCACCGTCTCCTCGCGGTTGACGGGCGAGATCGGCTCCTCGTCCAATCCCATCTCGGGGATGACCGTGGCCACGCTGCTGTTGACCTGCCTGATCTTCTTCCTGCTCGGCTGGACCGACTCGGTCCACCGCCTCTTGGCGCTGACCGTGGCGGCGATCGTCTGCGTGGCATCCTCCAACGGTGGCACCACCTCGCAGGACCTCAAGACCGGCTACCTGATCGGCGCCACGCCCCGCCATCAGCAATGGGCGATCCTCGTCGGCTCGATTACCTCCGCCCTGGCGATCGGCTGGATCTTGATCGTGCTCAACGATGCCAGCACGGTTTACACCAGCGCGAAGGAATACCTGCCCAAGCTCCAGCGGCCGTTGGACGTTGGTGCCCTGCCGGATGAAGCGAAAGCCCCCGGCGACAGCCACCTCTACCACGTCTGGCGTGCGACCGAAGGCAACGCCCAGCAAGCCCCGCCGGGAAAGTACCTCGTGGACGACGCCGGGCAAGTCCGCTACCTGGTCGATCCGGGCATCAACGGCCGTGTCCATCACCGCGCCGACGGCACCGAGGTCCAGAAGTACCCTGCCCCCAAGGCCCGGCTGATGGCGATCATCACCTACGGCATCCTCTCCCGCAAGCTGCCTTGGTCGCTGGTGCTGATCGGCGTGTCGATCGCCCTGGTGCTGGAGCTCTGCGGCGTGCCGTCGCTGCCGTTTGCCGTGGGCGTGTACCTGCCGCTTTCCTCCTCGACGCCGATTTTCGTCGGCGGCCTGATCCGCTATGTGGCCGACAAGTGGGGCCCGTCTGCCAACGCCACGGCCCAAAAGCAGTCGGCATCCGACATGAGCCCCGGCGTACTCCTCTCGACGGGCTACATCGCCGGCGGGGCGATCGGCGGGCTGGTGGTCGCCTTCCTCTCTTTCAGCGACACCATTCCCCAATTCCTCGAAGCCATCGGAGCCAGTCTTCACCTGCCGCCTTGGGACGGCATCTCGCTGACGGCCTTCGGGGTCCTGGCTGCGATGCTGATCGCCGTGGGCCTCGGCCGCTGGATGGCCGCGGGCAATACGCCAAGGGATGCGAAGGATGGGGTTGGATCGGCCCTGTAGAAACCCTAGCCCGCCAGAGGATCGTGATTGAGTGTCGGTCTTCCAAGAACGGATATCTGCCCAGCGTGTAGGGGGTTGACGAGGGCCGCTCGTCCTGGTGTATTAAAGGGTTACACTGTTCTCTTGGAGCTATCGGTGAGGGTGGCACGCGACTCTGCCACGAGTCTCCAACTCCCTGTGAGATAAGACTATGCGACGGATTTTCATCGCCATCCGCGTCTTCTTCGTGGTCTTGTTTCACGGCCAGATCGCGGCCCAGGTGGACGAGGTCCTCAAGAAGCGGGGACTGCCGCAGCCGATGGCCGCCGCTGAGCTGCCTCGTGCGGAGGCCCGGCCGGCCAAGCCGGCGTCGCCGAAGGGCGCGGTGCGAAGTGAGGCCGTTACCCTGCTGGCAACCTTGCAAAGGGAAGCAAGATTGGTCGACTTCGTCAAAGAGCCGTTGGCCGGCTATAGCGACGCCCAGATCGGCGCGGTCGCCCGCGACGTGCACCGCGATTGCGGGGCCGTGCTCCAGCGGCTGTTCGACCTGCGGCCGGTCGTCGAAGAGGAAGAAGGGGCCGAGATCGAGGTGCCCAGCGGGTTCGACGCCGCACGGTTTCACCTGACGGGCAACGTGGTCGGCGAGCCTCCCTTCCACGGCCGCCTGGCGCATCACGGTTGGATCGCCACGGCCTGCAACCTGCCCGCCTGGACCGGCAGCAAGGAGTCGGCCTCGATCATCGCGCCCGTGGAAGTGGAACTATGACCGCCAAATACGTCTTGGGCATCGACTTGGGCACGACCAACAGCGTGTTGGCCTACAGCCCCTTGGACGCCGCGGAGCCGCAGGTCGAAGTGCTGCCCATCCCGCAGCTCGTGGCGGCCGGGACGGTCGAAACGAGGACCATGCTGCCGTCGTTTCTGTACCTGGCCCATCCCCGGGAGGCGGAGAGCGGGGCCTTCGATCTACCCTGGGCCCAGGGACGGGACTTCGCTGTCGGCGAGCTGGCGCGGCGTCAGGCGGCGGAGGTGCCGGACCGGACCGTAGGGGCGGCAAAATCGTGGCTGGCCTACAGCCGCGTCGATCGTCGCCAGCCGATCCTCCCCTGGGGCGCGCCGGCGGAGGTGCCCAAGGTCTCGCCGGTGGGCGCCTCGCAGCGCTGCCTGGAGCACCTCATCGCCGCCTGGCAACAGGCTTTCCCCGACGCGCCGGTCGCCGAGCAACTGGTGGTGCTGACCGTGCCCGCCTCGTTCGACGCCAGCGCCCGGGAGCTTACCCGGGAAGCGGCCCTGGCGGCTGGATTGCCGGAGGAGATGGTGCTCTTGGAAGAGCCGCAGGCGGCGGTCTACGCCTGGCTGGGCAGCCTGGGCAACCGCTGGCGGCGAATGCTCAGCGTGGGCAACCAGTTGCTGGTTTGCGACGTTGGCGGCGGTACGACCGACCTGACGTTGGTGGCCGTGGCCGAGGAGGCGGGCGACCTGGTGCTGGAGCGGATGGCGGTCGGCAACCATCTGCTGGTCGGCGGCGACAACATGGACCTGGCCCTGGCCCATCACGTGGCCGGCCTGTTCGGCGGCAAGGGAGTGAAGCTCAATCCTTGGCAGTCGGTGGCCCTCTGGCACTCCTGCCGCACGGCCAAAGAGGCCTTGCTCACGGCCGACGGCCCAGCCGCCTACCCGATCTCGGTCCTCGGTCGCGGCAGCCGGCTGATCGGTGGAACGATCTCGCTGGAAGTCAGCCGGCAGGAGGCGGGCGAGTTGTTGGTCGAGGGGTTTTTCCCTCCATGCGCGCTGGGCGACCGTCCGGCCAAGCGCCGGGTTTCGGGCTTCAAGGAGCTGGGACTCCCCTTCGAGAGCGACACGGCCGTCACGCGCCATTTGGCGGCCTTTCTTCAGGACCACGGTGCGGCGGCGGGCCAACCGGTCCAGCCCAGCCACGTGCTGTTCAACGGCGGCGTCTTCAAGGCCGACCTGTTCCGCAGCCGGCTTTTGCAGGTGCTGGGCCGATGGTTCCCCGAGGGCGGAAAAGGGGACAGGTCCAATTTGTGCGAAGCACCCTCCGGGCGGGCACCGACCGAAGGTTGGTCCCGGCAAGTTGGACCTGTCCCCTTTTCCTCCCCGCAACTGCTTCCCGGCCAGCACGACCTGGACCACGCCGTGGCCCGCGGAGCGGCGTACTACGGCCATGCCAAGCAGCGCGGCGGCGTGCGGATCCGCGGCGGCACGGCCCGGGCCTACTACGTGGGCATCGAGACGGCCGGGCTGGCGATCCCCGGTGCTGGGCGTCCGCTTAACGCGCTTTGCGTGGCGCCCATCGGCATGGAAGAGGGCAGCGAAAGCGACGTTCCCTCGGAGGAGATCGGGCTGGTGGTCGGCGAGCCGGCCCAGTTCCGCTTCTTCAGCTCGTCCGTCCGCAAGCAAGACCGGCCCGGCGACGTCCTCCCGTCGTGGAGCGACGACGAGCTGCAAGAGACCGACTCGCTGGAGGCCACGCTGCCGGCCGACGAGTCAATCCCCGAGGGCTATGTGCCGGTGCACTTCCATCCCAAGGTGACCGAGTTGGGGATGCTGGAGCTTTGGTGTTACAGCACCAAGAGCGGCGGCCGCTGGAAGCTCGAGTTCAGCGTGCGAGAGGACGCGGAAGAGGCGTAGCAGACGAGGCGTAGCAGAACTCGTGAGAGTTCTGAGCCAGAACGCTGCGAACGGCGGTCCTTGGCAGAATTCTCACGAATTCTGCTACGCGCGTAGCGTACCTTCCCAATAACCCCCCAATACGCGGCTATACCATGTCTAGCGCCGAGCCCTACATCGACGGCATCTACAACTACTGCGATCGCTGGTGCGAGCGGTGCGAGTGTACTGGCCGCTGCCGCGTCTTCGCCATGGAGAAACGGGCCGCTGCCGAGCCGGGCGCCAACGATCCGACAAACAGCCGCTTCTGGCAATCTCTCGGCGAGGTGCTCAAGCGCGCGGAGCAGATGATCCGCGAGGCGGCCCGGGAGCAGGGGATCGACCTGGACCATCCGGACCCGGCCGCTGGGCAAGAATCGGGGGCTCGCAGGCGGCGGACGCGGTCCAGTCCGCTGGTCAAGGCCGGACACGCTTATGCCAAGCGCGTGGATCGTTGGTTCGCGGCCAACCGGGCTCACTTCGAGGAGAAGGAGTTGGAGCTTGGCCGCAAATTGGACGTGGACCTCGCAGACCCATCGCAGGAGCAGGAAGCCACGCAGCTTTGGGACGCGCTGGAGGTAGTCCGCTGGTACCAGTATCAGATTCCGGTGAAGCTCGCCCGGGCCGTCGCTTCCCGGGAGAAGGCGGGACCGGCCGACGACCATTTCTGCCGCTTTGACGCCGACGGCTCGGCCAAAGTGGCCCTGATCGCCATGGACCGCTCGCTGGCTTCCTGGTGCGTCCTCCGCAAGGCACTGCCGGCGTTGGAACCGCACGACTCGGTACTCGACCTGCTGCTGACCTTGGACCGTCTCCGCGGCTGGACGCAACAGTCGTTCCCCGATGCGCGATCATTCATCCGCCCCGGGCTGGATGATCCCGAAGGGGGCTGAGTTCGATGCCTATCTTCCGGTCGCAAGCGGACCTTCTGCCCGCGCAGATTGCTCTCCGCCCGATGGAGCCACTCACGCGGATCGTTGGGCGGCAGGCGTTTACGAGCCATAAACGACCTTACCCTCTCGTAAGGCCGGCGACACGATCAGGTAGGGGTCGTTGCGGAAGCGCTCGATTTCGTCGGGGGTCGCCACGATGACGTCGACCGCGGCGCCTGCCCCGCGGAGGCTGCGGTATATGGCCTCGACGAGCCGGCCACGATGGAACCGGCCGCCCTTGACGACTAGCAGGTCCACGCCGCTGTCGGGCCCCATCGCTCCGCGGGCCGCCGTCCCGAACAGCACAATCCGCTGCGGCCTTGCCGCCTCGACAACTCGTCGCACAATGTCGGCCAGGACAGGGCCGGCTATTGTCTCGGTTTGACGACGCGAACGCTTCTCGCCCGGAACGCTCATTTTTCGCCGTCCTCCAAGAAAGCACCCTACCCGAGGCGTTCCGGGCACGAGACGCGTAAGACGGTCGGGACTCCTTGTTTGCCATGTCTCAAATATGCGACCTTGCCGAAGCAAAGACTCCCGACCCCGTCAAGCGTTCTAGCTCACGGATTGACGATGACCTCGCCGCTGGGGCCACAGAACAGCACGTCCATGCGGTTGAGTACATCCCGACCCAGGATGCGCTCCCGGCCGGCAAAGTCTGCCTGAAGCTGGCACGGATATTCCTGACCGTCCATCCAGACCCAGACCAGAAAGCCCATCGTCACCGCCATGCTGCCCGCGACCCCACTGATTACGCTGGGCACACCGAGGGCTGGGTCGAGGTGCAGTTGTTGGCAGTCCGACCAGGGCAGGGTCGTTGTATCGGCGCCTGTGTCGGGAATGACGCGATCCAGAAGCACGCCTGCGGCACCGCTTGCGGCCCGGAACTCAGCGTTCACAACTGGCAGCGCCGCGCTGGGGTACGCAGTATCGTAGGAGAAGCTCGTCCGGCGTATGCGATACCAGGGCTCCTCTTCATGCCCTACGCGAATCACGAAGGCATGGCGACTTGATTGGTGGACTGCGAGAAACACCTCAAGCGGGGTGGGCGCAGCGACGATGACGTCACCATCGGCAAAGCCGATCCACTGGTCTCGGTACTGGCTGAGCAATTGCTCGCGCACCACCCAATACGTCGCTTCGTTCTTGCGCCAGTCAGGGTGGATCTTTTGAGCGATTTCAGGGGGCAGTGCGTCAGCCAAGCTTTTCACCGGTCACCTCCGGGCATCGGCAGGGCCATCCTCATCTTATTCTACACTACAGCCGTCTGGTGCGTCAGTCAAACAGAGAAGATGCGGTGGACGGCTGCCAATTACTTCCCTCTCCCGTGCGGTCTCTTCGCGTCCGGCCCAGGCTTGGGGATAGTCGAGAAATCGGCGATTTCCCAAGGTGATTTCCGGAGGGAGAGGGGGGCGGAACGGCTACCGTTTCGGCTTCAAGACCACGACGGCCAGCGGCGGCAGGCGGAGCATGATCGAAGCGGCGCGGCCGTGGCTGGGGGCGCTGGGCCATCACGCCGGGGAAGTTGCCCAGGTTGCTGCCGCCGTAGTGCATGGAGTCGCTGTTGAAGATCTCCTGGAACCAGCAGGCCTCGGGCACGCCCAGGCGGTACTGCTCCCGCGGCACGGGCGTGAAATTGCAGGCCACCACCAGGTAGTCGCCGGGGTCCTTCGCCCGGCGGATGTAGCTCAGCACGCTGTCCTGGAAGTTGTGGCAGTCGATCCACTCGAAGCCGTGGTAATCGAAGTCCACCTCGTGCAGGGCCTTCTCCTGCCGCAGCAGCCGGTTGAGGTCCACGACGCATTTTTGCAAGCCCCGGTGGCTGTCCCACTGCAAGAGGTCCCATTGCAGGCTGTGGTCGAAGTCCCACTCGTTCCACTGGCCGAAATCGCCGCCCATGAACAAGAGCTTCTTGCCGGGATGGGTCCAGAGGTAGCTGTACAGCAGCCGCAGATTGGCAAACCGCTGCCAGAGATCGCCGGGCATCTTGTCCAGCAGCGATCCCTTGCCGTGGACCACCTCGTCGTGCGACAAGGGCAAGACGAAGTTCTCGTGGAAAGCGTAGATCAGGCTGAAGGTCAGCTCGTCGTGATGGTACTTGCGGTGGACCGGGTCGTGGCGCATGTAGCCCAGCGTGTCGTTCATCCAGCCCATGTTCCATTTCAGCGAGAAGCCCAGGCCGCCGAGATAGGTGGGCTTGGAGACGCCGGCCCAGGCCGTCGATTCCTCGGCGATGGTCAGGATGCCCTTGTGCTGCAAGTGGAGCTGCTCGTTGAACTGCTTGAGGAAGCTGATGGCGGCGAGGTTCTCGCGCCCGCCGAACTCGTTGGGGATCCAGTCGCCCGGCTGGCGGCTGTAGTCGAGGTAGAGCATCGAGGCCACGGCGTCGACCCGCAGGCCGTCGATATGGTACTTGTCCAGCCAGAACAGCGCGTTGGTGATGAGGAAATTGCAGACTTCGTGGCGGCCGTAGTTGAAGATCAGGGTGCCCCAGTCGCGGTGCTCGCCCTGGCGGGGGTCGGCGTGCTCGTACAGCGCGGTGCCGTCGAACTGCCGCAGGCCGTGGGCGTCGCGGGGGAAATGGGCGGGCACCCAGTCCAGGACCACGCCAATCCCGTTCTGATGGCAGCAGTCCACGAAATACATGAAGTCCTGGGGCGAGCCGTAGCGAGAGGTGGCCGCGAAGTAACCCACGGTCTGGTAGCCCCAACTCGCCGAAAAGGGATGCTCGGAGACCGGCAACAACTCGACGTGCGTGTAGCCCATCTCCTTGACGTAGTCGACCAACTGGTGGGCCAATTCGCGATAGGTCAGCCAGCGACTGGGGTCGTCGCCGGGACGTTTCCAGCTCCCCAGGTGGACCTCGTAGAACGACAGCGGCCGGTCCAGCCCGGGCGTCTGCGCCCGCTGGGTCATCCAGGGGTCGTCGTGCCAGTGGTAGCGGTCCAGGTGAGCGACCAGCGAGGCCGTCCGCGGCGGCACCTCGGCGGCAAAGCCATAGGGGTCGGCCTTCTCGAAGACATGTTCGTGGTGGCGGACCTGGTACTTGTAGCAGGTGCCTTCGCCCAGCCCCGGAACGAAGATCTCCCAGAAGCCGCTGGGGATATGCTTCCGCATGGGATGGCGGCGGCCGTCCCAGGCGTTGAAGTCGCCGATCACGCTCACGCCGGTGGCGTTCGGGGCCCAGACGGCGAAGTTCACCCCGTCCACGCCGTCGATGGACCGCAGTTGCGCCCCGAGCCGGGTATAGCTCTTCCAATGCCGGCCTTCGTTGAGCAGGTGACGGTCGTAATCGGTCAACAGCGGAGGGAAGGCGTATGGGTCGTGCATGGTGATGATTCTCTTTCCCCCATCTTCCGCCAGACGGATCTGGTAACGGAGCCCCTCGTTGTTTTCCGGCACCGGACAGATGGCCTCGTACAATCCGGCCGGATGAATCCGCCGCATCGGCCGGGGCGACCGCTGATGGGCCACATCGATCACCCAAGCCTGGCTCGATTGCGGCAAGAAGGCCCGGATCGCCAACGCCCGGCGGCCCGAGTCGTTCACTTCGTGCGGACCCAATAGCTCGAAAGGGTTCTCATGCCGCCCCTCCACCAGTTGCCGAACCTTGTCCAATGCAATCGTCGTACGCACGTGAACCTCCTTGCGTCCCCATCACCACAGCCATCTGCCGGATGAACAGGGGATAATCCTCAGATTCTCCCGCCGGCAAGACCGCCGTTAGGCGACCTGGTCCAGCGCCCGGCGAAGGTCCCTAGTACCCGTCGCCACAAGAGGGCAACTCGCCGCGGCGGGGCTGACTTCCAATCTGCCGCGTCTGGGGCAGCTTGGCAGCCTGCACCACGCTGGAGACGACGCCGGCGCTGGCCGCCCCCAGGCGGCGGCGAAAGCCAATGCGGCGGGTCGATCCGCAGGCTGCGACAATCCACGCGATGGAACCGCATCGCCCGGTCAACCCGCTGCCAGAGATCGCCGTTCTTGACGGGCACCATCTCGCCGTAATACTCCCACTGCCAGCCGTTCCGCCGCCATTCGCCCAGACCGTGCCGGAACCCTTTGCGGACGTAGCTGCTGGAGGTGATAAGCGTGACCCGGGAGGGCTGATCGAGGGCCTCCAGTCCGCGGACCACCGCCAGCAGTTCCAGCCGCTCCCCCCGCACCTCGGGCTCGACATCGTCGACCGCCACGGGCTCCGCCCCGTCGGCTGTCGTCAGCACGAATCGCCAGCGGCCCGGCTCGGCAAATTTGCCGGACTCGGAAAGCAGGGTGTAATGAGGTGAATCATTCATGGCGGTCTCCGCCAGTCACCGTCGCGATCCAGGGCTACGGGCCGGTACCACAACAAGTTGGTCCTATTTGTGCAACTTATTGCTTTACAGGCCTAAGCTGGAAAAGCAGTACCGGAGGAAGAAAGCGGAGTTATTATACACCCCGATTTCCCCTTCCGCTTGACCGGCAGCCGTGCCGCAGTCTACCCAAACATTCAGATGCCTACCGTGGCGGATTCACCTACCGACATCGGCAACGTAGATTACCTACTTTACCTGGACTTTGGAGGGAACATTTGTAGGGGGCCGGTCCGTTGGCGGCACCGCCTTTGGGCGGTTGTCCGGCAGGTAGGATGGGACAAGCTCGTTAAAGCGAGCGCCGGCCCACCGAGCACCGTCCCCGTAGGTTATGCTTTAGCGTAACTCCCCCAAGACAAACGGGCAAAGGGGGAGTAAACTCGGGAAGTTCTCCCGAGAGTTTGCCTTTCCCGCCACTCCATGCTCCAACCCGATTCCCATCAACGCCATACCAACCCGGCCGGCCAGCCGCATCCGGGCCGACACGGCCCGGCTCGGAAGCCGCTTGACCCTGGCGCGGCCGGCCCGGCTGGGAAAGTGCTCGATCCCGGCCCGGCCGACCCCCAGGCGGGGTCTGTTCGGCGGAAGGCGGCCCTGCGATTCCTCTATGACCGCATCGACTATGAGCGGTTTGTCTCGCTCCCCTTCCGCGACCTGAAGCTGGACCGCATGCGCGAACTGCTGGCCCGCTTGGGCAACCCGCAACAGGGAATGCCGATCGTCCACGTGGCGGGAACGAAGGGCAAGGGGTCGACCGCGGTAATGACCGGGTCCGTGCTCACCGCGGCCGGCTACCGGACGGGCGTCTTCACTTCGCCCCACCTCGAACGCATCGAGGAGCGGACGGCCATCGATGGCCGGCCCTGTAGCGAAGAGGAGTTCGTCGAGTTGGTCGACCGGCTCGTGCCGGTGGTCGAGGCCATGGATCGTGAAGCCTCCGGCTCCGGCGCGGCCGACGCCGGTCCGACCTACTTCGAGATCACCACGGCCATGGCGCTGTGCCACTTCGCACGCTGCCGGGTCCAGGCCGCCGTGCTGGAGGTGGGCCTGGGAGGCCGACTCGATTCGACCAACGTCTGCGTGCCCCAGGTCTGCGTGATCACCAGCATCAGCCTCGACCATACCACGCAGTTGGGCAGCACCTTGGAGTCCATCGCCCGGGAGAAGGCAGGGATCATCAAGCCCGGAATCCCCCTGGTCAGCGGGGTCACCAACGCAGGTCCGCGAGAGGTGATCCGGGAAGTCTGCCGTCAGCAGGGATGTCGCTTGACGGAATTGGAGACCGACTTCCAGTTCCAGTACCAACCGCCGCGAGGGTTGGAGTCGTCGCCAGGGATGGGGATCCTCGATTTTCAGTACCTCCGTGCGGGCAGGGAGCATCGTTTCGACGGCCTGGCCCTGCGGCTCCTGGGACGACACCAGGCGGCCAACGCGGCGGTTGCCCTGGCTGCCCTGGCCGAATTGCAAGAGCGGGGTTTCGAGATCCGCCCGTCAGCGATCCGCGGGATTGGCCGGCGTAAGCTGGCCCGCCCGGGTCGAGTTGCTCGCGCGGCGGCCGGCGATCGTCGTGGATGCAGCCCATAACCGGGCCTCGGTCGAGGCCTTGGTGCGGGTGCTGACGGAGAGCTTCTCCGTCCGTCGGCGATTGCTGCTCTTTGCGACCACCCAGGAGAAGGATATCCGTGGGATGCTGGCGATCCTGCTGCCGCAATTCGACGCCGTGATCTTCACCCGCTATTTGAACAATCCGCGTGCCGTTCCGCCGGAGGAGTTGGCAGCCGCAGCCGAGGATCTGACCGGCCGTGGCTACCCGGTAGTCGCCGACCCGGCCGAGGCTTGGCGGGAGATGCTCGGGGCGGCTGCGCCGGAAGACCTGGTCTGCGTGACCGGCTCATTTTTCATCGCCGCCGAAATCCGTCAACAAATGCGTAATTTGACAGAGAACTAGTCCGTCCGGAAATTATGGACGGATTAGCAATCCGTCCTGGGGAACTCTCTCAATTTCTATTCTTCGGCGGAACCGCGAGACAACCTGCGATTGGAGAAAAAAATGCTTCGAGTTTGTACTTTCGGAGTGTGCGTTGCCGCCCTGGTATGGATTGTGGGTTGCAGCCAGGAACCGCCGCCCTCGCCTGAGCCCAGGACGCCACCCTCGGCGCCGGGTAGCGCACTGCGGCCTGTAGAGACGCCACGCCCCCGTGAACTGGACAGGTCCGAGAGTCCGGCGGGGGCTACCAGCCCGTCTTCTCAGCCACCTGCCCCCACCGCCGCGGAAACTCCTGTCATGGCGGGGAACTTGAAACCGTCCGCCGGCGTCCAAGGGCACAGGAGCGTGCTATCGGCCCTCGGCCGCTCCCTGCTCAAGGGAATAGGAAGTCCCTCCACGCCACCGCAAGCGCTGCCTGAGGCACCCCGGTTCGATCCGTCGAAGCCCTGAGAAGTTGTGAGACTTGCCCTGAATGGGGAGTCCGTAAGGGTCTCCGAGTGCGGTAGCCTTATTGCCAGGGAGCCGACGAAGGTCTAAACTGGAATCATGTTTTCCGGTTTCGGTGCAAGACGCTATCGTTTGCCATGAGTAACGCTGGGTCACCGTCGTTTGATCCCTACCACAAGTGGCTCGGCATTCCGCCCGCCGAACAGCCGCCGACGTTGTATCGCCTGCTGGGGATTCCGCCGTTCGAATCTGACCCCGACGTGATCGACGCCGCCGCGGATCAGCGGATGGCGCACCTGAGAAAGTATCAGACCGGCGCCAACTCGGCCTTGTCGCAGCAACTGCTCAACGAAGTGGCAAGCGCTCGCATTGCCCTGCTCTCGCCGGAGAAGAAGGCCGTCTACGACGCCGAGTTGCGCGCGAAGACGGCGGCGGCCAGTGCCCCGGCGGAAGCGAAGCCGGTCGTCAATGGCTCGGGCCGATCGTCGGCGATCGGTCGCGGCAAGGCGGAGTCGTCGTCGGTGGGCGGCAAACGGCCGCCCAAGCTGCCGGTGGCCGTGGCGCTGGACTCGCCGGCCCCGGCGGCCGCGGCGCGCGTTCCCGTCTCTGCTGCAAGTATCCCGGTTGTTGAGAGGCCGCTCGTGGATCCCCAGGCGGACGGGCCGGCGGACGCCGCGTTCACGCCCACGCCCATGCCCATGGTGAAGGCGCGTCAGCCGAAGCCGCAGGACATGACCAACCTGATCGTGGGCGTCTGCGTGGCGGGGGGCATAGCCGCGTTGGGATTCGTCTGGTGGCTGATGCAAGGTTCGGGTGCCAGGTCGCCGGTCGTGCCCGCCGTCGCCGATTCCGCGGCGCCCCGACCCAACGTCCCCTCCACGGACGTTCCCGCCAGTCCGGCTCCCGTGCCCAACCGCGATGCAGCGAAGATCCCCGTCCAGGCGATCCCGCCGAGCCTGCTGGAACCGCCGGAGGGGGCCGTGTTGTGTGACAAGGGACGGCCGGAGAACCAAGGCAAGGGCTGGGACTTTCGTTGGTCGCCGGTGGCCCAGGCAGTGAAGTACCAACTTCGTGTCACCGGCCCGAGCACCGACGATCCGCTGATCGACAACTCCGAGCTGACCGGTCCCTCCTACCATGGCGACGGCGTCGTGCCTCCGCCCTTCGGCGACCGGCGTGGATGGCGTTGGAAGGTCCGAGCGATGCTCGCCTCGCAGACCTGGACCGACTGGAGCTCCGAGCGGAGGTTCGACGTCGAGCCCAAGCTGCCGCAGGTGGCGGGTCCGGCAGGTCCTTCCGCCACGCCGGAGATCGCGCCGCCGCCCGACAAGGTGGCCCTCGTCCCGCCGAAGGAGAACCCCAAGGCGCCTCCCGCCCAGCCGGAACCGCCGATTGCGGAAACCGCCGCGCGGGCTGCGGTGCCGAACGATGCGGCGTTGGCGAAGGCTTCGAAGGAGGTTTTCGAGATCTATCAAGCCGACTACGACGCGGCACGATCGGCGGCGCAGAAGGTGCTCCTGGCCAAGAAGTTCCTGGAACAGTCGGCGGCGACCCGCAACGATCCGGCCGCGCGCTACGTGCTGATCAAGACGGCCCGGGACCTGGCGACCCAGGGAGGCGACGCGGGCCTGGCCTTCCAGGCGATCGACGAGATGAGCGCCGCGTTTGAGGTCGACGGCACGGCGATGAAGACCGATGCCGTCGGCAAGGTTGCCAAGGCCGTGCAGACGCCGGCGCAGCTCAAGGCACTGGTGGACCGGATCCTGGCCCTGATGGATGAATTGGTCGACCAGGACCGTTTCGACGACGCGCTGGCGTTGGTCCCGGTGGCCCTGGAGCGGGCGCGCCGGACTCACGACAATGCTCTGGCCAAGCAAATCAACCAGCATAAGAAACAGGTCGAGGCGATCCGCAAGGCGTTTGTCGAGGTCCAGCCGCTGGCCCAGCGGCTGAGCACGCAGGCGGACGATGCGGAGGCCAACTACCGCGTGGGACGGTACAGCGCGGCGGTCAAGAGCGACTGGAAAAAAGGCCTGCCGATGTTGGCCAAGGGCAGCGACGCCTCCTGGAAAAAGCTGGCCCAAGAGGAACTGGCCTCCCCCGCGGCCTCCGGCGAACAACTTGCCCTGGCCGACGGCTGGTGGGACGCCGCCGAATCGGCCCAGGACGTGGAGCGAAACGGTCTTTTGCTTCACGCGGGCACGTGGTATCGCAAGGCCCAGCCCGGTGTTGCCGCCGGCTTGAACAAGGCCCGGGTCGAGAAGCGGCTGGCGGAGATCGACGAGCTCGACCAACCCTCCCCCGCCCCCGAGGCCCGGCGACCGGCCGACTTCAAGGCGGGCAAGTGGGTCGACATCTTCAAGCGCGTCGACGTTGCCCGCGACCAGGTGGCTGGGCAGTGGAAACGGGCCAACGAAGGCATTGCCGGCGGGGGCGGCGTGGCCTACACCCGGCTGATGCTTCCGGTGGCCGTGGAAGGCAACTACGATCTTCAGGTCGGCTACGCGCTGCACAACGTTTTCGACCAGGGGATCGTCATCATCCCCGTCGGCTCCCGGGGCTGCGCGATCTATTTCGGCCGCACGATCGTGGGAATTTATGCAAGCCAGCAGGGGGCCTTCGCCGGCGGTTATCGCACGGTGACCTCGCGGTCTTTCGTTCCCAATGCCATGCCGCAGCACGTGCTGGGGATCGCCGTGCGGCTGGACGGCGAAGTGGCCAAGATCGCCGTCACCTTCGACAACGTGCTGGAACTCACCTGGGCCGGTCCCAAAGACTTTCTCGACATCCCCACGATCCTTGCGCTGCCCTCGCCCGGTCATCCCGGACTGGGGACGATGCGCACCGACACGCCGCTGTTCCGCGGAGCCGCGCTCCGGCTGGTGTCGGGCAAGGCCTCTTGGGTCGAGACCAAGGCGGCCGGCAAGCTTCCGCCTGCTGGGCCTGACCAGGGGGCGCCTCGGGGTGCTGTCCCCGGGGTTGATGTGCCGGATGATCCGGATGCTTCGCAGCCCCTGCCTCTCGGCGGGCGCCTTCGCTAGCGACCGCGGCAGTCGCTAGTACTTCAGGTAAGCGTTCACAGGCCGTCGTAGTCGCCTTTCGCTCCGCGAAAGTAGCGCCACTTTCGCGGAGCGAAAGGCGACAATCGACGCAACCTCCCCGTAGAACAAACAGCGGCCTGTGAACGGTTACGTACTTCAGGCAGCCTCAGGGCTCCGGCTCGCCGACGGCTCGCAAATAACAGGCGATGCGGTCGTGCAGGTCCAGCAGGTTCTGCCATTCCCGTTGTTCGAGCGGGACCCGGTCGTCGCGGCCCGGACCTTTGGCCCCCTCGATCAGGCTTCGCATCCGCAGGTGGAGGTATTGGAAGAGCTCCGACAGTTGGGCGGCCTGGCCGGGGGTGAGGTCGGAGGGCAGGTCCGGCGGCATCAGCGTGTGCAGGGCCGATTGGACATTGCCTTGGCTGCCCCATTGGAACTCCAACTCGGGAGCCAGGATCGGCGACAACGGCTCGGACGCCTCGTCGGGCTCCAAAGTCACCCCCGCCGAGAGATCCGCGCCGCGCAGGGACGCCAGCCGCCGGGCGACCTCCTCCTGCGAGCCGAACAGCAACACGGTTCGACCCACGTAGATCACGTCGCCGTAGCGGAGTATCCAAAGCTGTACGCTCTCGCCGTTAACCTTGGTGCCGTTGGTGCTCTCCAAATCGGTCATCACCAGGTGGCCGTCGTCCTCTTGGATCTTGAGGTGGAAACGGCTGATCCGCTCGTCGTTAAGCTGAACCAGGTTCCCTTCTTCCCGCCCGACGGTGACCGGCGTGGAAAGATTCTCGAAGATGCGTCCGCGGTCGGCCCCGTCCAAGACCCGCAACGTGACCAGCGCCATGGAGATTACTCGGTCTCGATGAAAGAGGGGAACACCTATGGCTTATAGCATGGAAGAGACGAATCGGTCAAGGACGCCCACCCACCGGCTATTCGGGGGGATTTGCGATTGCTTCGCCTCGGCAATTCGTCGTATACTGTAGGGTGGGTCCGGCGCAGCGAGCCCCGTAGGTTATGCTTTAGCATCACGAAATCCCGGGCCAACGATTGTCTTTCAACCGCCCGTTTTTCGTAGGTTATGCTTTAGCATAACGATCAAGCATAACCTGCCAAGACCAGGGAGACGAACCGTGGAACCGAGGCGTTGTCGCGCGTTTCCCATCGCGCTGGCCGGCATGGTGCTGGTTTGGGCCGGGCTGGGGGTTGCCGGGCGTCGGGCGTCGGGCGAGCTTTTCATTTTGCAAAGCGGCGGCAAGGTCTCCGGCCAGCTCGTTCCCCAGGACCCGCCGGACAAAGACAACCTGACCATCAAGACCGACTCCGGCGCCACGATCACCCTGGCCCGCTCGCAGATCAAGCAGACGCTCCACCAGCGGCCCGAGGAGGTCGAGTATGAGAAGCTCCGCGTCCGCGCCGCCGACACGGTCCAGGGCCAGTGGGAGCTGGCCGAGTGGTGCCGCGAGAACCACCTGGTCGCCCAGCGGGAAAAGCACCTCAAGCGGATCATCGAGCTCGATCCGGACCACCAGCAGGCCCGCCTGGCCCTGGGATACGAGCGCCACGGCGACACCTGGACCACGCAGGAAGAGCTGATGACCAAGCAGGGCTATCGCCGCTACAAGGGACGCTGGCGGCTGCCCCAGGAAATCGAGATCATGGAGAAAGAGCGGCAAAAGGAGCTGGCCGAAAAGGAGTGGATGCAGAAGATCGGCGCCTGGCGCAACTGGCTGGGGACCGCCCGCGATCAGCAGGCCCGCGACAAACTCATGGCCATCAAGGACGACGCGGCCATCAAAGGTCTTGCCGAGGCGCTGAAGAACGATTCGCGCGACGAGGCCCGCCAGGTTTTCATCGACGCCCTGGCCCACGTCGGCACTACCCCGGCCCTGATGGCCCTGACCGCCTGGACCATGCAGGAACACGTGCAGGACCTCTGCCTCTCCTGCCTGGAGCACTTGCGCAAGGCCAAGTGTCACGACGCCGTGGTCTTCTTCGCCAACAAACTGCGATCCAAAGACAACACGCAGGTCAACCGGGCGGGCATGGCGCTGGGCGTGCTGGGCGACCCCACGGCCGTCGGTCCGCTGATCGACAGCCTGATCACGACCCACAAGTTCAAGATCGTCACGAGCAACCCGGGCCAGATGAGCACGACCTTCGGCAACGGGCCGGGCGCCTCCGGGCCCGGCGGGCTGTCGGTCGGCGGCGGACCCAAGATCATCTCCCGCCAACTCTCCAACGATTCGGTCCACGACGCCCTGGTCCTGCTGACCGGCGTCGATTTCGGCTTCAATGTCGCCCAGTGGAAGGCCTGGTACGCCACCCAGCACCAGCGCGCCACGATCAGCGGACGGCGGGGAGGGGAGTAGTGGAGGTGTTTCCGCCGCATCGGAGGTCGCTGCCCCGATGAACGCGCTCCAAGAAGCCGTTGGCAGATTGCTCGATCAGCAGGTCGGCGCCATTTTTCAAGGCAAGGCGGAAATGGGGGCCCGAGCCCTGGGGAACAGGAGCATCATCTTTGATCCCCGCGTCCCCAACGGCAAAGACATCGTCAACCGCGTCAAGCAGCGCGAATGGTACCGGCCGTTTGCCGCCACCGTGCTCGAGGAGCGTGCCGGCGAGTGGTTCGTCATGGGAAAGCTCACCTCTTCTCCCTGGATGCTGTACGCCTTGCCGACCATACCCGAACGGATAGCACGGATCCCGGCAGTCGTTCACGTGGACGGGACCTGCCGCGCCCAAACCGTAACGCGTGCGCAGAATCCCAAGTGGTACGACTTGATATCTGTCTTTGCCGAGCGCACCGGCGTGCCCCTGCTCTTGAACACGAGTTTCAATCTGGCGGGGGAACCGCTGGTGCACACGCGCCGCGATGCACTGGACACCCTCAAGCGCAGCGCCTTGGATTTCATTTACTTCGCCGACGACGAAGAGATCGTGTCCCGATGAAGATCGTGGCGACTTCTCTGGCGCACGATTCCAGCGCCTGTTTTCTCGAAGACGGCGAAATCAAGTACTGGAACAAGCAAGAGCGTCTGAGCAGGATCAAACGGCAGTCGGTGCCCTTCGGGCCGCTGCTGGAAATCGAGCGCCACTTCGACCTCTCGGATTTGGATGCCTATATCTCGTCGTCGCCCTATCAGGAGCTTGGCGACGGCGATATCGGCGAAGCCGCGTTTTTCAATTGGCATTCGGTCGTGAATCCCTTCTTCCCTTATTTCCGCTCCCTCCATCCGAAGTGCAAGAGCTACAACCTGGCAGGTCATCATTTGGCCCATGCGGCCAATGCCTTTTACGGGAGCGGCTTCGACTGCGCGTACGTGCTGGTCGTGGATCGCAACGGCAGCGTTCTGATCGACGGCCGGGCGCGGGCGGCGGTTGGGGTGGAGACCGAGACGCTCTTCTATTGCCGCTATCCGTGCAGCTTCGAGGTCGTCTATCGCAATCCGCCACATTGGGTGGGGATTACCGGGATCTATTCCTTGGTATCGGAGAAGATCGGCATTGGGGACATGGAGAACGGCAAGACGATGGGGCTGGCGTCCTACGGGCGGGATCGCGCCGATGCCCCGTTGTTCCGCGGCTACGTTCCCGCCAGCCCGAAGGTCGCCCTGGCGGTGACGGACGCCCGCTTCCTCACGCGGCTGGTCGGCGACTGCAAGTTCCGCCAGCAGGTTTTCGGCGACGCGCTGCCGGCGGAGGCGAAAGACGAAGACCTGGCGCACAAGGTGCAGGAGGAAACCACGGCGGCCGTCTTGCGCCTGATCGAAGAGAAGGTGGACGCCCAGAGGTGCGGGAACCTCTGCTTCACGGGCGGGCACGCGCACAACTGCCTGCTGAACTACCAGATCGCCAATCGGTTCAGCAGTCTCAATTTCTATGCCGATCCGCTGCCGGATGATTCGGGAACGTCGATGGGCGCGGCCAAGTTCTGCTGGTTCCAGCAGACGCGAAGCACGGAGAAGATGCCGCTGGTGAATATCTACGATTGCGGCCTGGCGCCCTGACGAGGGCCGGCCGGCCGCTCTTGCTTGGCCTGTGACTGCCCCTGCGTGAGGTTTTGGCATATCGCCAGGCAAAGCACTTTGTAGATCAGCGGGACGGCGCAACCCGGTTCCAGAGTGTAGCGGGCCAGATCGTAAGCAAAACAGAAGACGTTGTCGTTGCGTCCCTGGAGCTTGAAGCAGCGGAAGCCCATGTCGTAGAGAGACTTCAACTCGTTGGGCGTCAGGTTGCAGTTGCGCTGGCGCTTGCCGATCTGACGGCTCATCGGCACCGACGGGCAAGCCGCCTGGAATTGCCCCAGCTCCTCCCCGTCCATGCGCTGCTGGAGGAGCGTGTCGCCAGGCCCTCCGCTCACCGTCACCTGGTGGTCCCCCAGGGACTTATAGGCGCGAGCGATCGCTTCGTAATGGCGCCCTCGCCGCAAACAACCCCGCAGGCAGTTCTCATTGAGAATGATCTCTGCTTTCGTCCGGTCCAATTGGTCCAACAGCGGCCTGTCTTGGTAATCATCCGGATGAACCACATAGCGGGAGAATCGCTTGCCCAGTTCGTTGTAGTAGGAGGCGTTGCCTGTGCCCCCCTCCGCCACCACCTTGGTCAGCGAAGCAACCTGCCGCAAGCTCGGGTACCGGCCGGCGATGTACTTCGACAGCAGTTCGCTGCTGACAATCACGCCGTTGAGATCGGGACGCTGAGCAATGCTCTCCAGGAGGAAATTGCCGTCGGCATCCCCCAGGTCGCCGGCCTCCAGCAGGTGATTCGTGAAGGTCAACCAGCAGCCGACGCCCCGGGAGTAGAGGCGGTCGAGGGTCGCGGAGAAACCGGCCGGATTGAGCCGCAGTTGCATGTGGCGCCCGCCGCTCCAGAGCACGGTGGGCGCGCCGTGGACCGCCTCGATGGGTACTCGGCAGCCGAACCCCGCTTCCACGGCCTCGAGAAAAGCGAGGACCATTGCCTCGAACACGAACATGCCCGAGACGTTGAACCGGCCCTCCGGCCAGTCGGGATTTAGCGCGGCGTTTCCCAGCGGGAATGCGTCTATCCGCAACGATCCTGAGGGTGGATCCGACGGCAGCATGTCGGTTCTCGTCTCTTGCAGCCAAGCCGGTCGGGAGACAGCCGACCCGTTTCTGCCTTCCGAGAAGACGCAAACTCCCTCGAATTATAGCCGCACGTCCCCTGGCCCGCAAGCACCTGCCTTTCCGTAGGCGAACCAGTAACGCGCTGCCGCCCCCGCTGGGCTTGCCCCAGCGGAGCGGAGGATTGGCCACTACGGGTGAGATAAGCCAAGATTGTCTTGACTTCTCATCGCATTATTGCGATACTTCCAGCGTAGAGGCCTCTCGGAGCAGAGGCGACATCAAGGAGGTGACCATGCCCGAAACGGAAGTCGTGTTTTTTGCTGAGGACGACAGTACGGCCCCGGTATTGGATTGGCTCGATCAGCAGGAAAAGAAGGTCCAGGATAAGTGTCTGGTCAAGAAGGAGTAAACCGATGACCAAGAAGCCGACGACCAGCGCCGCGCACATTCTTCGCAACAGATACGTGAAGGACGACCCCGAACGGAAGGCCTCTGTCGAGGCCGAGCGGGTCAACGCAGAGGTCGCACGTCTGGTCTACACCGCGCGAACCGAGGCCGGCTTGACACAAGGACAGCTCGCAGATCTTGTTGGAACAACCCAGTCCGTCATCAGTAGACTTGAAGACTCGGACTATGACGGGCATTCACTCTCCATGCTGAACCGCATTGCCGAAGCGTTGCAGAAGAAGTTGACCGTGGCGATGAGAGCGAAGGACCCCCTGACGCCGTCGCCTTGAGGCAGGCTACCCGGAGGCGGTCCGAAACCCAAACCCCGTGTGAATTAAGTCATGCGTCCTCGAATCGATCCGCAGGCCCGAACGCTCGGCCCGTCGCGTCTGCTAGTGTGCCGTTGATCTTCGATTGGCGGGTGTCACGGTTGGCTCGTCCGACCGTGTTTCCGCACTACGTAAACGTCAATAAATCGCCAGCCTTGCGGGCCGTGGTAAGCTGAGCGCGTGGGTTCGATTTATCCAGCGACGCTGATAATCCTCTGTCGCAGTCTTTTCTGCTGGAGTACCGGATCAGCTACGGGTAGGGTGTCTGGAGCCGCCGCACGCTGCCGCTTGCCAGCTCCCACCTCAGAATCCGCTTTCGGGTTGGCGGTGTCGGCTTTGGCAGCGAACTGCTGCCGGACGAATTCTCGGTCGTTCTCGCAGAGCTTAGTCAACGGGACCTGGATGATGGTGCCATCCGTTCCTGCTCGGCCTGCCGTTTCCTGATCATCTCCAGCGTGGGAAACGCCTGGGGATACAGCGCGGGGTACGCCTGGGGAAACGCCTTATGGATTGCGGCTACATGCTCGGCGACCTGCTGCCGGTCGGGTATTGGGTTCGCCACCCAGTGGGTATGCCAACCATCCTTGCGGAGTTCCCAAGCGGCTTTGAAGTTCTGTCCGGAGATTTCCTGCGCCGTGCGCTTTTACGGTAAGCGCGCCACATGGCGTCCACGAAGGGATCCCAGGTCCTGGTCTCCCACTCCGGCTGCTTGTGCGGGCCCCGCGCCGCGGTGTAGCGCGGATCATCACCCAGCCAGCGGTCGCAGTAATCAAAGAAGGCGTCGTGGCCCCAGATCTTGACGGCCTTCATCAGGCGCACGGTGAGCGCGGTGCCGAGCCAGGCCTTGCCGCTGGAGCCGTAACTGCGATACATCTCCGAGACCGTGTCGTTGTTGGTCTTCTGCTCCGGCGAATGCTCTTCTGCGGAATCCATCAGATCGCCGTGCATGACGATCCGCCACAGCGCCGTCTGGCCGAACCAGCCCGTTCCGTAATAGGTCGCGATGTCCTCGTGGAAAGGCAGGGGATTCGGAAATTGGCGCAGCTCGGGGCGGTCCAGCATCAGGCTGGCGAAGAGGATGGGCCACTTGCACCCGGATTGAATCCAGCCGCAACGATCCGCCGGAACGTCCGCGGCGGTCTTGAACAGCCCGGAGAGGTCGATCCCGCGCTGCACCAGGCCGATGAGCAGTTTCTCTTTTCTCCCCCGCGGCACGTCCAGGTGGAGCATCAGGCTGGCGACGGAAACCACCCGAGTGTCCTCCCGTCCATAACAGGCCGACATGCTACCGGGTTGATTCTCGTTGGGCTGCATATAGTCGAGCACCTGGGTGAAATCTCTCGTCATGGCGTGACCGAGCCAGGGCCGCTGGAAATAGCCCTCGAAGTTCTCCCAGCTCGCCTCGCCCCCGGGCCACGGCCGCTGGAAGTAGCCATCCATGTTGTCCAGCTTCAGGTTGAGGAGCAGGTCCCACTTCAGATCCCTGGCCCGGTAGATGGGCTTCTCCGTCCCGGCGTAGGGCGGGCGGAAGGCGTCCGCCGGCGGGTCGGCGGCCAGGCAGGTCAGGACCGCCGCGGTCCGCAGCAGGGTCCGCTGCGTCTTCTCGCCACCCCACATGATCTGGTGGCAACCACCTTCGCCAATGGGATAGGCCCGGCTGATGGTGGAGATGAGCGTCCGGTTGGGGGCCAGTTTGTAAGGATAGGTGATGCTGCAACCGGGATCATAGGTCTTGGAGCGGGAATCGTAGCCCTGGTTGGGGCCGAAGCGCTCGATGACCATGGAGCCGTTACGCATGCGATTGTCGCCGGTCACCCGCAACTCGTCGGGAAGCCAGGTCATAACGAAGTGCATATACCCCTTGATGTCCTTACACGCCTCGTTAATCGCATCCTGCATAGTCACTTCACCGGCCAGGGGTCCGGCCGTCGAACTCGGGGTGACGCTGACCACGGTCACCGGCCCCACCACCCACCAGTCGCCTGTCACGAACTGGCCGGACTTGACGGGCTGGGCGAACTTCCAGGTGATGCCGTAGTGTGAAAGCTCAGCGCGCTCCTTGGCCTCGACGACCGGATACTTGGTCACACCTTCCCGAGCGCCAGGAGTGGATTGTCCGGTGCCTGATGCAGCGGGCTTGGGGTTGTCTTCGAAATGGCCGCCTCTTTGGTCGGCGTTCCAGACCCATTTGAGGTTGTCCTTGCCTTCCGGCTGCACGGGCACGCTCTTGCGGTACGCCTTGTACATGTCGGTAACGAAAAGGTCCGCCTGCTGGGGACTGCCGGGCCAGAAGAATGTCGGCAAAGCCATGACGGGGTTGGGGCCCATGGTACGGTCGACATAGTCGAAGAAGGCGTCGTGGTTCCAGATGGCTCTCGCTTTCATGAGGAGTGCGGCGAGGGCTTCGCCGCCCCATGAGGTCGCGTCCATCGTGCGGTAACCGTCGAGCCAGCGTTGCTCCTTGGTGAGTTGGCTGCGCGGGGTTTCCTCGAATGGAAGCTGTGGAAAGGTGTGGAATGTGACCTGACCAAGCACCGTCTGGCCGTCGCCGCCCTTGCCGTAGTAGGTGCAGGTGTCCTCGGCGAAGAAGCCGTTCGGGGCGGGCGTGGGGGGGAGAGGTGGAAGGAATCAAAGACGGGGCGGCCAGGGTCGTGCACGGGAAAGTTGCGGAGGCTTTCGTCGCCGAGCATGATGCTGGCGAAGAGGACAGGCCATTTCCTGCCTATGAAGTGGCCGCCTTTCTCGGAGATCCAATTCTTGCCGATCGCGCCCACGCCGTGAATGTCAATGCCGTTCTGGATGTACTCGATAAGGAGTTTTTCCTTCTTTTCGCGGGGAACATCGAGGAGGAGCATGAGGCCGGCAATGGAATTCATGCGCGCCACTTCACGTCCGTAGCCGGGCTGGTTCGCGGCGGGAAAACAGAACTGATAGGCCCAGGAATCGAGGTGGTCGAGCCACGGTCGCTGGTAGATGCGTTCCATCTTGCCCCAGTCGGGGGTGGAGGCGGGCGCGTGGAGTTTCGGGAGGAGTTCCCAGTGGATGTCTTTGGCTTCGTAGATGGGTTTGTCGGTGCCGACGTACGGGGGGCGGAACGCGTCGTCGGGTGGAGCTTTGTCGAGGCAGGTGAGGACGGCAACGTCCGTCATGGCGCCGGTCCAGGTGGGGCTGCTGTATAGCAATACCCTGCCGCCGGGGGCGCTGAGGCCGTTGAGGACCCACGGGGAGGCAAGCTTTCCGTCCGGGCCGTAAGTCTCGCAACTTACACTGGAGATGAGGGTGCGGTGGACGGGAAGCTGGAGGGGGAACTTGACAGAAAGGTCGGGCGAGTAGCCGAGGCCGCGCGAGTCGTAGCCCTGGCCACCGAAGCCGGTTTGGCCTTTGGCGGAGGCGGCAGGGTCAGGGCCGGTAATGATCATCGAGCCATTGCGCATTTGTTTGTCATCGTGCAACGCCGTGGCTCCATAAATGCTCTTGGCTGCGGTGACGGGCTCGCCGGCGGGGGCCGGGCCGGGCGTGGGGCTGACGCTGACAATGGTGACCGGGCCGAGGACCCAGTAATCCCCGGTGATGAAGTTTCCGACGGTGTAGGGTTTGTCGAACTTCCAGGTGATGCCGTACTGGGTGATACTCTGGGCTTGTTCGGCGAAGGCGGATGCGGAGAGGGCCAATGATGCGGCGACGGAGAGGGCGAGGGCGGGGAGTTTGAGGGAGGGGTTTGGCATAGGTGGTGGAAACAGCAGGGGGTATGCCTTCACGGGTGCTTGAGCGCCAAAGCGGGAACATCAACCGGTCAGTATACCGGCCCCACCTATGAGCCGCCGGCGGCCCAATAGTCAACTCCGGCAAAAAACGCGGAATTATTCCCAATTCCCGGGACACACCAATTCCCGGACCTCCCGACACATAACTAATTAGGCTCTTCCGGGATTTAGGTGGGGCGAGGGCACAGGTCGAGGTCGCCGCAATGGAAGTAAATGGCAGTCTTGAAGTTGTCGAAGTTGCGGAAGCCGCGAGCCGTGTACTTCACCCATTGGATCTTCGCGTTGATGCTTTCGCTGGCGGCATTGGTGATTCTGTGCTTCAGGTAGGTGAGGATGTTCGGTAGATGACTCATCAACATCTTCGCCTTGTCGATCATCGGTTGAAGGCGGCTGTGCGTGGCCCAGCGATACCACCAGGCGAAATGGTTGCGGGCCGCCTGGACGTAGCTATAATCCCAAAGTTTCATGGCCTGCTCTCTCAACGCCCACGCCCGCGCCGTCTTCAGTTTGCTCCGCCGCAACTGACAGAACTCACGCCATCCGGCCAGGTCGAATTTGTCCCGCCCCTTCAGCCAATCGTACTTGGTGCCCTTCAACCGCTCGTCGCCTTCGGCGTGCAGCTCCTTGTGTTCGCTTCGGCGGACCTTGTCCACCGCTTCACCCAGGTGCTTGGCTACGTGGAACTTGTCAAACACCATCTTCTCTTCCGCGTCAGGCAGATGGGCTTGAATCGACTGCACGTACGGCCCCCACATGTCCAACGCCACCCCGGCAATCCATCCTCGCTGCTTCTTCGTCAGCGTCGGCCAAAAGCCGTCCAGGCTCGACTGCTTGCGGTCTTCTGCCACGTACAACACGCGGCCTCGGGCCAAGTCGTTGACCAGGGTCAGGTACTTGTGCCCCTTGCGGAACGATTTCTCATCTACCCCCAAATACCCGATCATTTCCGCCTTGCGCCGCGTCAGTCCCCGCCGCACGGCACGTTCCATGATCCCATGCACCTCGTCCCAGGTGAGGCCCAACTGGTCGGCCACGGCCTGCTGGCTGGCCGCCCGCAGCCAGTCGATCGCCAGACGCTCGAACAGTGCCGTGAACCGGCTGTGCGGTTCGGCCCAAGGCAGACGCACCACACGTACCCCATGCTCCGCACACCGGCAACGGGGAGGCTCCGCGTGCAGGACCGTACGGTACTGGCAGGTATCCAAATGCCGCCAAAGTCGCTCGCTATCGTGGTCATACAAGAGACACTCCGCTTGACACTCCGGGCAGGTCCAAGCGACCTGGGCCTCGTGCCCCAGATAGACATGAACTTCCCCCTCCTTCAGACGCAAGTCCACCCGCTCCACACGCCAGGGAGAGGTGATGCCCAAAATCTGCTGATAAAGTTGCGAGTCTTGCATGGTGTTCTCCTTGGTTCGGAAAAACTCCATGATACTCGCTTGACGCCCACTGACCGAAGGTCGAGGATTGGTATTGCTCGGAGACACGGAGTCGGGCTCTGCTGGGAAGCAACCCGGCAAGGGATATCCGAGTCAGGGCGGGTGAATGACCCGCACGGTCCCGGTTGCTACGCCGCCGGGACCGTCTTCTTCCTATCCCCATTCATTTGCCCTGCCATACCTCAGAAAATCCCGGGGTCTGGGGCGGAGCCCCAGTTTTCCTCCCGTCCTCGTCCACCCAAAAGCCGGAATACCCACTAATTATTTCTCGTCTTCCCTGCCCGCCGAGGCCGCGCCCAGAGCCTCAAGCCGGCTCTGGATCTCGTCGCGCTGGGCGGCGCTGGCGTGACGCAGGGCAAGGCGGTAGTACTGCCGGGCGACGGCCGGCTTGCCGAGGTTCTCGGCGTTCTGGGCGCGGGCCAGGTACTCGGCGAGCTGGCCGTCGGCGGTTTCCCCATGCTGCTGGGCCTCGTACAGGCGGCGGGCTTCCGCCACGCTGGGCACGGCCTGGCCGGCGCTGCTCTGGGTGGCCCGGGCGACCCGCGAGGCCGTCTGGAGGGCGGCGGCCGCATCGGGCCGGCCGGCCAACAGCACGTCGTGCTGCGGACGGGCGACGGCAGCCGCGGGCCCCGCGCCTTCGCGCGGGGACGCGCTCCCGCCTGCGCTCGGGGCGGGCCTTGACCGGCCTGCGCCGCACGGCGGCCTGGGCGGCCGAGGGGCCGATGGCCTGGTCGTCGTCGTCGTCCATCGCCGCGCGTTGGGCTCGCGCCGCTGGAGGGCGTCGGCGACGGCCGGATTGCCGACGATGGGAATGTCGCTGATGACGAAGGGCGACTGCGTGGTGTCGGAGAAATAGCCCGTCCCGCCGTTCTGCAAGGTGACCATCGGCGTCGAGCTGACATTACTTGCGGTGTTGCCCGAGGAGAAGTTGAAGTTGAACTTCCCCGTGACGCCCTGGTTGAGGATGCCGAAGCCGAAGCTCAGGCCGGCCCCGGCGTTGAATCCGCCGAATTGCGGCTGGGCCAGGCCCGGCGCGCCGAAACTGGCGTTCCAGCCCTGCCCCTGCAACGACCAACTGACTCCCGTGTTCTCGAAATAGCTGTTGTTCAACGAGTGGAACGGGGTGCCCACCGTCGCTTGCTGGGCCGAGACGGCCGCGACGCAGAGCAACAGAGCGACTGCTGCCAGAACCGGCAGAATGCGATGGACCGGCCGCATGACGAAGTCCTCCTGTCTGCCTCTCCCTCCGGGAGAGGGCCGGGGTGAGGGGATCTGCGGATGCTCACGTTTCGTCAGCCACGCCCGTCTCATTCTATCGGCTCTTGGAGGGGGGCGTCAAGCAAACCGTCTGCGAGGCGCCCTTCTGGCAATGGTAGGGTGGGACCAGGCCGCCGTGGCGGCCGCCGGCCCACCAGCAGTGTCCAGTGGCCAGTGGTCAGTGGTCAGAACTGGCAGCACCGTGCTTTTCTAGCCACTGACCACCGACCACTAACCACTCTCGCTTGGTGGGCCGGCATCGCTCACGCGAGCTTGTCCCACCCTACCAGTCGTAACCTACCACTATTGCCGGCGGCAAAGCGGCCAGCCATCGAGTCTTTCCCAGTTCTCCCTCACCCCGGCCCTCTCCCGGCGGGAGAGGGGGATTTTGTGGCCGGCGGTGTGGAGGGGCCGGCCTTGGACGAGCCGCCGGGAGGCGCGAGCTTGTCCAGCTCCTTGGCCAATTGCTCTGCGGCCGGCCGCTCGATAAACGGCTGCGGCGAGCGGAGCGCCATGTCGAGCGCTTTATGGGCCTCGTCGTAACGCTTGCGGTCGGTCGAGATGCGGGCGATGTAGTAGGCCAGGTTCGCACTGGTCTGTCCCTGACCCAGCTCCAGGGCCTTGTGGAAAGCGGCTTCGGCTTCGGCGGCGCGGCCGAGCCGGTACAAAACCCAGCCGACCGTGGCCCACGCCTCCGGTTGGCTGGGGGCCCGCTGGGCGTTCATCTGGGCGTATTCCAAGGCCCGCTTCTTGTCGGCCTCGCCCTGGTGGGCCAAGGCCAGGGCCAGGTTGTTGATGGCCAGGAAGTTGCTGGGCGATTTTTCGACGACCTTCTGGAAGAGGGCTGCCGCCTGGGCGTAGTCTTTGAGGTACAGCGCGACCAGCCCTGAGACCATCTGCGCGTCCTGCGAGGCGGGATCCAGTTTCAGGGCCGCGGCGGCCTGTTTTTCCGCCGTCGCAAACTGGAAAGTCGCCAGCGCCCACTGCGCGGCCGCGAGCCGGGTATTCAGATCATTGGGGGCCGCCTCGATCGCCGCCTTCATCCACTTGGTTGCACTGGTCGTGTCCCCTTCCTGCTGGTAGAAGTCCGCCAGCACGGCTTCCGGCACCAGCAGCTTCTCATTCAACGTGCGGGCCGCCTTGAGCTTCTCCAGGGCCGCGCTGACCTTCTTCTGCTTGAACAACGCACGCCCGTACTGCTGCAAGACACTCGCGTTTTTCGGGTCCTTGGCGACGACCTCTTCGAGGTACTTTTGGGCCGTGGGCCAATCGTCCCGGTTCTCCGCCACCACCACTTCGCCGAACAACGCCTGCTCGACCATCCGGCTGCGGCGCTGGGCGTCGCCCTTGAGCTTGTTGGCCAGCTCGTAGGCCCTCTGGAAGCAGAGATCGGCCTCCGTCCAGCGCCGACCTTGCAGAGCCAGCTCGCCGAGCACCGATAAGCCTCCGGGTCGGCCGGCATTTCCCGGACCGCCAATTCCAATTGCTCCCGCACCCTTGTGCCCTGGTTCATCTGCGCGAACCAGAGCGCCATCAGCACCCGCGAGGGCGGCAGCTCGGGATGTGCCTTGACCGCCGCGTCCAAGAGCGACTTCGCCCCGTCCAGGTCACGGTTGCGAAGCCGTTGGAAGGCCTCCTCGATCTGGGGGATCTGCTGACTTCCGCTGGGAGCGGCCTGCTTGAGCGGTTCGGCGACGGGGGGCTGGGCCGATGCCTGGCGCGTGCAGAGCGCGAAAGCGGCCACCGCCAAGGCCGTCACGGCGACGCGGCCGGCGAAGCAAGATTGCATCGGTCTCTCCTTTTCACTATGTTACGCTAAGGGGGTATTTGAGGTTCAACGCCGGCCGGAAGGTCTTGCAATCGGCGTCGCAGCCGGGGCAGTTCCCTGAGCACGCGGGGAACGGCCCGGGCCAGGCTGAAATGGCCGCCGGGGATCTCGGTCCAGTTGATCGAGACCTCCGCGGTGCGGTAGCCGAGCCGTTGGGCCAGGCCGAGCAGTTCCAGGTCGAACAGGTATCCGGACTCGCGGACCAGGGCGAAGAGCCTGCGGCCGACGTCGCCGCGAAACATCTTGAAACCACACTGGGTATCGTGGACCTCCAGTCGCAGGGTCCGGCGGGCCAACGAGGCGAACAGGCGGCCCGCCAGGCCGCGGAGCAAGGTCCGCGATCGGTGCGTTCCGCGGCCCGACAGCAGCCTGGAGCCGATGGCCAGGTCGGCCCCTTGGCGGATTGCCTCGGCGAGGCGGGCCTCGTCGGCGATGGGCGTGGCGCCGTCGGCGTCGGCAAACAACAGCAGCTCACCGCGTGCGGCCTGCATCCCGCTGCGGACTGCCGCTCCCTTACCCAGGTTGCGCGTATGCCGCAGGAGCCGGAGCTGGGGCCAGCCGGCGGCGACTTGCGTCAGGAGGCGGTCCAGGCCGTCGGTGCTGCCGTCGTCGACCACCAGCACCTCGTAGCGTTCCGGGTATTGTTGGTCCAGGTAGGTGCGGACCGCCTCCAGGTAGGGCAGCATTCGCCCGGCCTCGTTGAAGGCGGGCAGGACCAGCGAGAGCGCGATGGTTTCGGCAGCCACGGTGGGATCTAAGGTTGGAGCCGGGCCGTGTCGGCCCGGACGTGCGTTGCGGACGCCCCCAGGACTTCAGGATAGTAGACCGGCCGTCGGGCGTCTATGAGGAGGGCGTTTTCTCACCCCTCTTGTCTCCAACACGGTAACAACAAGACCCGGTATTGCTGTGGCAAGATGAGGAAAGGAATCGCGAAATCCCGAAAGGACGAAAACGAGAAAGAAGCCAACGAAAAGACTTGAATGTACTCGGCCAAGCTGCGCCACGGTCGATTCCAGGCGGCCTCTTGCGGTCCAGCGGTTGGGCAGGTTATAGTAAGTGCGGCTGTTCCAACAGGTTACGGGCCGCCGGGAAAAGGGGACAGTCCCCATTTGCCGGGACCAACCTCCGGTCGGTGCCCGCCCTCCGGGTGCTTCGCACAAATGGGGACCGTCCCCTTTTTCCCTGCGGAGACCCGGTCGCACACTCAACTGATAACGAGAGGAGATCATGACTCGAAGAAAGTCCCTTTCTCTGACGATGGCGGGGATCGCGGGCCTGGCGATCTTGGGTCTGGCGGTGGCAAGCGCCTTGTACGCGGCCGAAGCGGCGGGCAAGGCCAAGACGAGCGCCAGCGGCGCGAAGCTCGTCCCCTTGGAGATCAAGCTGCCGCGACCGCTCTTCCAGGGCACGCCCAAGAACATCAAGCCCTGCCCGACCCTGGAAAAGTTTGTCGACAAGCCCCGCGACCCGTTCTATGTCCCCGCGGGACTGGTGAACCTGGCGCTGAACAAGAAGGTCACCTCCAGCGACACGGCCCCGGTGATCGGCGAGTTGTCGATGGTCACCGACGGCGACAAGGAAGGCTCCGACGGCAGCTTCGTCGAGCTCGGGCCGGGCACCCAGTGGGTGCAGATCGACCTGGGCAAGAAGAGCGACATCTACGCCTTGCTCGTCTGGCACTACCACGCTGAAGGCCGCGTCTACCACGGCGTGGTGGTCCAGGTGGCCGACGACGCCGATTTCATCGACAACGTCAAGACCGTCTTCAACAACGACTTCAACAACTCCTCCGGCCTCGGACTGGGCAAGCAACTGGAGTACATCGAAGACTACCGCGGCAAGCTGATCGACGCCCGCAACGCCCGCGGCCAGCCGGTCCAAGGCCGCTACGTCCGCCTCTATTCCAAGGGCAACACCTCCAACGACATGAACCATTACGTCGAGGTCGAAGTTTTCGGGAAGCCCTCCAAGTAGTGCGCGGAAATAGAAACCGAATGCTGCTGGCCCTCGGGTTCCTCGCGGCGACCGCGGGGGCCTTGGCCTTTCGCCTGCCGCAACTGGCCCTGCGGCCGATGCACTGCGACGAGGCCAACCAGGCCCTGAAGGCCGCGATGCTGCTGGAGACGGGCCGCTACCGCTACGACCCCCAGGAGCATCACGGCCCGCTGCTCTACTATGCCACGCTGCCTTCGCTCCGGCTCAGCGGCGCCAGGAATTTCGCTGAAAGCCGCGAGTTCGACTATCGAATCGTGCCCGTGCTCTTCGGCGCCGGGCTGATCCTCTTGCTGCCGCTGGTGGCCGATGGCCTGGGACGAATGCCCGCCCTCTTCGCCGGGCTGCTGACGGCCATCTTGCCGGCCATGGTCTTCTATTCGCGCTACTACATCCAGGAAATGCTCCTGGTCTTCTTGACCTTCGCGGCAATCGCCTCGGCATGGCGCTACCTCCGCAGCCGATCGGTGCTTTGGGCCGCCGCGACAGGCGTTCTCTGGGGATTGATGGCTGCCACCAAAGAGACCTGGGTCCTGGCCGCCGCGGCGATGGGCGTGGGACTGGCGCTGGCGCTGGCCTGGGGGCGCTGGCGGGACGGCGTCTGGCCGGACGTGCGTCCTTATCTGCGTCCGCTCCCGCTACTGGTTGCTGCGGCCGCCGGCCTGTGGGTCTTTGAGATCTTCTATTCCTCGCTGGGGACCAATCCGTGCGGCCCGTTCGACGCGGTGCTGGCCTACGGCGCCTATTTCCACCGCGGCATGGAAGGCGGAAGCCATTGGCATCCCTGGTACTATTACCTGCAAGTCCTTGTCGCTTCACGCCCATTGCCAGGATACTTGGGGACGGAAACCCTGATCGTGGGCTTGGCCTTGGCAGGCTCCGTCGTTGCGCTGGTGGCCAAAGTAGTAGGCACACGCCGTGTGCCGCAACCGGCGGACGGCACACGGCGTGTGCCTGCTACCAGTGGGCACGCCGGCTTCTGCCGCTTTCTGGCTTTCTACACCTTGACCTTGACGATCCTCTACTCGGCTTTGGCCTACAAGACGCCTTGGTGCCTGCTGAGCTTTCTTGACGGCATGATCTTGCTGGCGGGCCTGGGCGGCTGGGCCCTGGTGCGCCGCACGCCCTCGATCCCCGCCAAAGCGATCGTCGGCCTGGCCCTGGTCTTGGCCGCCGGGCATCTGGCCCGCGAGTCGTACCTCTTCAGCTACCGTTTCTACGCTTACCCCGAGCGGAACCCTTACGTCTACGCGCAGGCCTCAAGCGACGTGGTCCACCTGGCTGCCCAACTGGAACGTTTGGCCCGGGCGTCGGGCGAGGGTCACGGGATGTTGATCCACGTGGTGACGGAGGAGAACTATTGGCCGCTGCCTTGGTACTTGCGGGCCTTCGACCGCGTCGGCTATTGGCAGGACGCGGGCGCCTGGCGGCGGGCGACGCGTGGCGCGGCTGGGCCCGCAGTGCTGATCCTCACCGACGACGTTCGCCCGGCGGTCGATGCGATCCTCGGCAATCACTACCGGCAGAAGATGACTTACGGTCTTCAACCCGGCGTGCTCTTGACGGTTTACGTCCGCGACGACGTTTGGGAGGCTTTTTTGCAATCCCAGCCACGATCTGTAGGGAACGTCCTCCGTGGCGTTCCCTGACGGATGCCGGGAGCGGTCTTTTTGCCAACGCCCGGAACGCCACGGAGGGCGTTCCCTACAGAATCGCGAGCAATTCAGCGACCCAATACGGCGGAGGCGATTTGCTGGCCGACGAACTCCGACCAGGTGGGGGTTCGATCCTCCGGCGCGGTCCCCATGATGCTGGCGTAGGCCACGCCGAAGCCGGCGGCCGCCGCCCGCTTCCAGGCCTCGTCGGCGAAAGCGGTCGCCGACTGCGCGTCGCTGCCGGCCGAGGCCGTCTTGTTGGCGGGTCGCACCTTGCGGTGCGACGCATGGTCTTCTTTGGCGATTTCGATCCCCTCCGGGGCATCCACGGCCAGCGTGGTCTTGCCTTCCTTCGCTCCGACCATCGTGAGTTGGATCAGCGAGCCGATCCGCACCGCGTCGCCGTCGGTCAAAGTGACCTCTTGCATGGGCGTCTCCTCTTCAAAACGACTTGCTTCAGGGACCGTTCCCTCGGGTCCCACCACGCGCGAAGACCCCGCTGTCCGGCCATCAGCCGGTTCTACCCCCTGTTATCGGCAGTTGACCACGGTTTCCTCAGGCCGTTACGGATCGTGGTGCAAATGCAATAACCGGGGATAGCGGCAAGGATTTCGGGAGCGAGTCCATCATCCCCGCCGCCTACCTACATTATATCTCGGTCGAAAAAGTGGTTCAAGGCGACTTTTTGCCGATGCACAACACGGGTTTTCGCTAGTGGGGTGGGGCCAGCTCGCCGCAAGCGCCGGCCCACCAGGCGGCAGTGGTTAGTGGTTAGTGGTTAGTGGTCAGCGAATGAGGGATGAGGGACACGTGTTTTCGTCTTCATCGCTCATCTCCAATCTCTTATGCCTCTTCACTAGCCACTGAGCACTGGCCACTGACCACTGCTGGTGGGCCGGCGGCCGCCAAGGCGGCCTGGTCCCACCCTACGATTTCGGCGGCGGCGAGGTGTTGACCAGCAAAGATACGGGGAAATCCGCCAGCGCGGCGGCCAGCGCCAGATCGGGGCCGTCGGCATGACAGGGCTGCGCCGTGAAGAGGTTTGTCAACCCCGCGGCGGGAAGGTCGCCGAGCTTCAGCCGGGTGTCGTGCCAGATCTCGGCGCCGATCGGCGGCGGCGGGCGGGAAGCGCCGGGGGCCGTGGGGGTGAGACTGGCCAAGAGCCGCGGGGCGACGACGATGGCCACCTGCTCGGCTTGGCCCGCTGGCGGCGACCACCGCCAGGCCCAAGCGCAGACGTGCTGGGACTGCGGTCCGACGACTTCCAGGGGAAGGTATTGGCCCTCGTGCAGCAGGCGGTCGTGACGGCGGCGGAAATGGAGCGTCCGCCAGGTGACGAAGAGTTTCAGGCGGTCGTCGGTCGGGTCGCGGGCCAGTTGCCGGGCCAGTTCCCACTGCGCGCCGGGCCCGGCGCAGACCGCGGCCTTGAGCCGGGCCAGGAGATCCCGGCGGGCGGCGAAGTCGACCGGGCGGCGGTTGTCGGGGTCCACCAGGCTGAAGTCCCAAAGCTCCTGCCCCTGGTAGATGTCCGGCACGCCCGGCGAGGTCAGCTTGAGGAAGACCTGGGAGAGGGCCGCAAAAAGACCCCAGCCGATCAGCCGCTGGTGGAACTGGCAGAACTCTTCGAGGAAGCGGTTTTTGGGCCGATCCTCCAGCACGCGGGCGACGAAATCGCGGACCGCGGCGCCGTACTCGGGGCTGGGGTTGATCCAGCTCGTGTTGACCTTGGCCTCGTGGGAAGCCTTCTCCATGTAACTCTGGAGCCGCCCCACGAGATCCGCGCGGGCCTTATCGTCGGGCGGCCGCAGCGGCCAGACGCCCACCAGCGACTGGTAGAAGAGGTATTCGTCGTTGCGGCTGGGGGCCGGCTGGCCGTCGATCTCGCGGTGATGCCAGCGGTTCAATCGCGACCAGCGGCTGACGGCCTTGCGCCATTGGCGGGGGATCTCCGAGAGCACGCTGATCCGCGCCCGGACGTCCTCGCTCCGTTTGGTATCGTGCGTGGTGGTGGCCAAGAGCGAGCGCGGGCGCTGCTGGAGCCGGGCCAGGTTCTCGCGGTGGAAGGTCTCCACGCCCACGGCCCCGGCCGCCGGCCCGCCGCCGACCTCGTTGAGCGAGGCCAGTGGCAGGTAGCGGTAGAAGGCCGTGTCCTCCACGCCCTTGGCCATCACCGGGCTGGTGACCTGTTGGAAGCGGCCGATGAAGAAGTCGCGGTCGCCGGCGGCCTTGGCGTGCGGCGAGGGCGGTTGCTTCAAGAGCAGCACGTCGCGGACGAAGTCGAAGATTTCGGCGTCGACGGCCGGGTTACGTCGCTTGGCTTGCGCGACGGCGCGGTGGATGAAATTCCGGTCCCGTTCCGAGACTTCGCCGCCGCCGACGTAGGTGCGGTAGACCGGGAAGCAGGCCAGGATCTCGCGCAGCACGAAGCGCAGAGAGTTGAGCGTGAAGTCGCGGGAGCGGCGGTCGCACTGGGAGAGCCGGTTCAGGCGCGCCGCCAGCAGGCTCAGCTCGCTGGCCATGGCGGTCCGCAGGATCAGGCGCTTGGCGTCGAAGACGATTTCGCGGAAGTCGGTCTTGTGGTGCAGGAAGCGATCGTAAGTCTTGAGCGTCTCCGCCAACCCCTGGGGATCGACGAACAGCCCGTTGTCCAACGCGAGGAAGTCGTAGCCGGTGGTGCCGGCGACGGGCCACTTCTCCGGCAGCGGCTCTTCCGGGCCGAGGATCTTTTCCACCAGCACGAAAAGCGGCGGCTGGGCCGGGAGGAAATCGTCCACGCGGTACTCCTCACGCTCCGCGTGAGGGGGTTCGTCACGCGGAGCGTGACGAGTACGATCCGCGCCGGCCTGCCCGCCGGCGCCAACGTCGGCCACGCCGGCGACCGGAGTTTCCGGCGTGGCCGCCTGGGCTAACGGGGATTGGTCCTTGGCTGCCGGGGCCAACTGAAAGAGTTTCAGCGGGTGGACGCCGCCGTAGATCGTCCAGAGGGCCTCCAGCAACAGCGGCTCGACGTCCTTCCAGAGCGGCAGCTCGTCTTTGCCGGCGGCCCAAGCGCTGAACCGCTCGGCGGTCTGCCGCTCGTGGGCCTCGCGGCCCAGGGCCCGCAGGTAGCCCCACTGGAGCCGCCAGAGATAGGTCACTGGGTCGTAGAGGCCGTCGATGTGGTCGATCCGCAGGCCGGCCACGTCGCGGCGGACCAAGAGCTCGAAGACCAGCCGGTGCGCGTCCTCGAAGACCTCCAGCTCCTCCATCGAGACGGCCGCCAGGTCGTTGACGTCGAAGAAGCGGCGGTAGTTGATCTCGTCCCCCGCCGCCTTCCAGTGCGAGAGCCGGTAAACCTGGGCGCCGAGCAGCTCCTCCAGGCGGTCGAAGCTGTGCGGGTCGTCCGGCGTGCCGTTGAAATCGCGGAGATTCCGCTCGATGAATCGGCTGATCTCGGGATTGCGGGCCGAAAGCCGCTTCAGCCGGTCCTTGGCCACCTCCTTCTCACGCTGCCGCTCGGCCACGCGCTCCGGCTTGGTTTCCAGGTGGCCGGGCAGGTGGTCCAGGGCCGTGATGACGCTCTCCAGCTCGCGGAGATCCTCGCTTTCGGCCGGCATTTCCGCTTTCAGCTCGTCCAGCCGATAGCGGAGGATGGTGGTGGCTGTCTTCGGGTTCAGCGGGAGCACGGTCTCGAAGTAGCGGATGAAGAAAGCGCCGTCGCGGTACTCCAGCTTCAGTTGGCCCGCCTCCAGCACCTGCCCGAACTGTCCGCCCAAGACCGGCAGAAGGATCTTGTGCTTGAGCTCTTCCTTGACCGGGTGCCAGTCGATGTCGAAGTAGGCGGCAAAGGGTGAGCCGGGCCCGTTCTCCAGCACATTCTGCCACCAGCGGTTCTCCGCGGGGGCCACGCTCATGTGGTTGGGGACGAAGTCCAAGAGCTGACCCATGCGGCGCTCGCCCAGCGCGGCGGCCAGCGCCGCGTACTCCTCGGGCGTGCCCAGCTCCGGGTTCAACTGGCCGTAGTCGACGACCGCGTAGCCGTGGGTGCTGCCGGAGCGGGTCTTGAGGCAGGGCGAGGCGTAGAGGTGGCTGATGCCCAGGTCTTCCAGGTAGGGAACCAGTTGGGCCGCCTGGTGGAAGGTCATGCGATCGTGGCGGAACTCCAGGCGGTAGCTGGCCTGAGGCGGCGCAGTCCGGTCGCGGAGCGCCTGCTGGACCGCATCGACCAACGGTTGCACCCAATCGGACAAGTCGCTCATCGCTGCCACTCCGCGGGCCCGGCCATCAAAAGCTCGAAAGGCAACAAGTGCTGCGGCGGCCGCTGGGCGTCGCGCGGACCGCCGTAGCGCTGGGCCTCCGTCGACAGCAGAGGGCGACGCTGGCCCAGGTCGAAATCCGCAATCCATTGCGGCGTCGGGGAGAGGTTGGCCCAGGCCAGCAGGCTCTCCTCGCCGGCACCCCGCTCGATGACCAAGATGGGGCCGTCGCCACAACACGCAAGCGGTGGTGGTGACATACCGATGTAGGGAACGCCCTCTGCGGCGTTCCGGGGCGAGCAAGACGGACTCGCTCCAGGGTCAGGAATGCCACAGAGGGCGTTCCCTACAGATTCGCCGGCTGCACCTCGACCCGGAACAGCCCCTTTTTCCCCGGCCAGCCGCGCCGACGTCTGGCGGCGGTCGCGCAAGGCGGGCCACTGCCGGCGGGCCTTCAGCAAGTCGGCATAAAGCCGGCGCAGCCCGGCCTGCGGCGAGTCGTCCGGCCAGTGCCAGGTCAGTGTGGCGGAGTGGAAGGTGGCGGGGTCCTGCGGGTCGGCAATCACGTCGCCCCAGCGGAAGGCCAACGCGGCGAACTCCTCGCGCCGCCCCTTGCGGACTGCCTCGACCAGCCCCGGGTCGAGGAACGAGCAGAAAAAGGGGAAGCCCCGGGTCTCGCCGTATTCCTGGCCCATGAACAACAGCGGAACACAGGGCGACAGAAACAATAGCCCGCAGGCCAGCCGCGGCGCCTCGGGGGCGGTGATCGTCGAGAGCCGCTCGCTCAAGGCCCGGTTGCCGATCTGATCGTGGTTCTGTACGCAGACGACGAAGCGGCTACGGTCGGCGTCGCCCACGCGGGAGCCGTGGCGGCGGGCACGGAAGCGGCTGTAGCAGCCATCGTAGACGAAGACCTGGTTGAAAGCCTTGACCAGGTGCTCGGGCCGGCCGAAGTCCTGGTAGTAGCCGTCCGACTCGCCGGTCAACAGGGCGTGGATCGCATGGTGGAAATCATCGGACCAGACGGCGTCCAGGCCAAGGCCGCTCTGGGACGCCGGTCGAATCAACCGCACGTCGTTCTGGCTGCTCTCGGCGATCACGTGGACCAGGCGGTTCTGCCGGGCGGCCTCCTCGTGCACGGCCGCCTGAAGATCGTCGAGGATGTGCCGCGCGCCGAAGTCGAAGATCGCGTGGACGGAATCCAGCCGCAGGCCGTCGAGGTGGAAGTCGCGGACCCAGGTGCAGGCGTTGTCGATGACAAACTGCCGCACGGGGTCGCTGTGCGGGCCGTCGAAGTTCACGGCGTCGCCCCAAGGCGTGTGGTAGCGGGGCGTGAAGTAATGGCCGAAGGCCCCGAGGTAATTGCCTTCCGGGCCAAGATGGTTGTAGACCACGTCGAGAATCACGGCCAGGCCGGCCTGGTGGGCCGCATCGATCAGCCGCATGAAGCCCTGCGGGCCGCCGTAGGTGTTTTGCACGGCGAAGGGATGGACGCCGTCGTAGCCCCAGTTGCGGTCGCCGGGGAACTGGGCGACGGGCATGATCTCTAAGGCAGTGATCCCCAGCGACTGGAGCTGTTCCAGCCGGGGGATGACGGCGTCGAAGGTCCCTTGCGGCGTAAACGTGCCCACGTGCAGCTCGTAGATCACCAGTTCTTCCCGCGGGATCCCCCGCCAGGCGGCGTCGGACCAGGCGAAGCGATCGGCGAAGAAGACGGCCGAGGCCTTGTGAACGCCGTCGGGCTGCCATCGCGACGCCGGATCGGGCAGCTCGCGGTCGTCGGGCAGTCGGAAAGCGTAGCGCAGGCCATCTTCGACCGGCGTTTGTTGATGGACGAAGAAGCCCATCGGCTCGGGCGTCATCAGCGTCTGGAGCCGTTGGCCGCCTGGGTAGGTGACCAGGGTCACCTCTGGGTGCTTTGGGGCCCAAACCCGCCAAAGCGCGGTCTCTCCCCGGGCCAGCGCACCGTGGGCGAGTGGCGAGTGGTCGGGGGTTGGGGGTTGGGGGTTAGGGGTCATTGCTCGACGGTCGCTTTCTTCACGCTTCACTCTTCACTCGCAACTTGCCACTCAGTTTCGTAGGGTGGGACAAGGCCGCCGTGGCGGCCGCCGGCCCACCAATCGCGTGCCAAACTGGTGGGCCGCGCTCGCTTGCACGAGATTGTCCCACCCTACTTTCCAACCACTGACCACTAGCCACTAGTCACTCCCTCGCGACGCGCCGCCGCCACGCGGTCGAGGATTCGGCGCACGGCGGGATACTCGATAAACTCCTCGAAACTGAGCTTGGTCTTCCGCTGCCAGTTAGCGCGCTCGTAAAGCGTGCCGGGCGTGTTCTGCGGCTGGGTCTCGCCCCAGAGATCCTCCAGCCCCACCAGGACCACGGCCGCCGGGCTGCGCCAGCAGGGTCAGGCAGCCCTCCAGCACCGATTCCGTGTTGATCACCCCGTCGCTGAGCAGCGCCTCGCTCTTCAAGAGCCCGATCATGGCCGCCCGCATGGCCGCTCGCTTATCGCGCTCCAGGGAGGCCGCCGCGGCATTGATCAGGCCGAGGTCCATGCGGTCGTCGATGTCCAATCCTGACCAGAAAGTGGCAAAGGCCGGCATGTCGTGGGTGTTGAGGCTGGCGACCGAGGCGGCAGGGATCGGCCGCAAGGCCCGAGCGGCCTCGGGTTTCAGCTCGTACTGCACCACGTACATCTCGTCGACGCCGTGCTGCGACAAGGCCGCGTCGACTTCCGGCGGCACGGTCCCCAGGTTCTCGCCGACCACTTCGGCCTGGTGACGGTGCGATTCCAGCGCCAGCACGCCGAACAGCTCGTCCATCGGGTAGCGGACGTAGACGCCGCGGTTGGCCGCCATCCCCCGCGGCACCCAGTAGAGCCGGTAGAAACTCATCACGTGGTCGATCCGCAGCAGGCTGGCGTAGCGGAGGTGCTGGCGCAGCGCGGCGATCAGGTAGCGGTAATGATCGCGGCGGATGGCCTGCGGGTGCAGCGGGGGGAAGCCCCAGTCCTGCCCGCGGGTGAAGAACGAGTCGGGCGGGGCGCCGCCGCTGGCGCCCTCGACGAACAGCTCGGGGTGCCGCCAGGCGTCGTATCCCTCGCCGCTGACGCCCAAGGGATAGTCGAGGTACCAGGCGAGCTTCGACTCCCGCGCCTTGCGGGTTGCCGCCTGGAGCTGCTGGGCCGCCTGCCACTGCGCGTAAAGGTGGCGGCGATAGGACCGCTCGTCGTAGTCGGCCGGCTCGATCCGCCCGCTTCGCAACGGCTCCGGCCAGGTGGGCCACGGACCGGGCTGCCGGTCGGCCGCCGCGCGGAAGCGGGCGTAGCTCTCGGCTTCCGGGTTCTCGCCAAGGTACTGCTCCAGCGCCGCCTGACGCTCGGACGGCTCGCGGAAAAAGTGGTCCGCCAGAACGTCCAGAACGCGGCGCTTGAGGATCATCTGCCGCCGGTAATCCACCATCGGCTCGCGGCGGAGCGTTTGGATCTCGCCCTGGAAGTCGGGCTGCTCCAGAAGCTGCCGGGCCGCTTCGTAGCGGGCCACCTCGGGCACCCGTGCAACGTCGACATAGAAGTCGTTCCAGAACAGCCGGCTGGTCGGCGCGTAGGGGCTGGTGCTGTCCGCGCTGGGCGAGTCCAACAACGGCAGCGTGGCGACCAGGCTTCCGCCGCGCGAGGCGACCCACGACATCAGCGACTCCAGATCGGAGAAGTCGCCGCCGCCCCAGCTCGACTGCCGGTGCAGGGCGTACAGCGGCAGGAAGACTCCCCAGCGGCGCGGCTGGAGTTGCCGGTGGCCCGCGTAGGCCCGCTGCGGCGAGGAGATGATCATCGTCTCCAGCGTCTTGCCGGCCGCTTCCAGCGTCATCCGGTGGTAGCCCAGGGGCAACCGCTCGGCGAGCCGCAGCCGTTTGATCACGTAGTGGACCCCATCCAGGTTGCGGCCGCGCCGCGTGGGCAACTCCGCCAGGCGGCCCTCCTGCCGGAGCGACTCGCCTTGCTCCAGGTCCAGCCGGTAGCGATAGGTGGAGCTGAGCTGCGTTTCGGGGACCCGCAAGGGGACTGCCGCTTTGCCGTCCCAGGCCACGGAGACCGGCGGGACGATCGCCTGCCAGGTTTGGCGACGATGCGCTTGCAGGGCCTCGGCCGCGTCGTCCATCCGTTCCAGCGGGGCGCCCAGCAGTTTCAGCACGGCCAAGAGCGTCTCCGGCGAGGCCTCCTGGCGATTTTTGGCAACGTCGAGGTAGCTGGGCTGGATCCCGTAGCGGGACGCCAGCTCGGAGAGGTCGGCGGGAGTGGTCCTGGTCATTTCGACTCCCTGTAGGGTGGGACCAGCTCGCGGAGGCGAGCGCCGGCCCACCGATCCTGCGGCTTGCACCGCCGCCCGCGCCTGGTGGGCCGGCGGCCGCTGGCGCGGTCGGCGGGAGTGGTCCTGGTCATTTCGACTCCCTGTAGGGTGGGACCAGCTCGCGGAGGCGAGCGCCGGCCCACCGATCCTGCGGCTTGCACCGCTGCCCGCACCGGGTGGGCCGGCGGCCGCTGGCGCGGCCTTGTCCCACGCTACGACTGCGACAGTTTGCCATGCCTATTGTAGTTTCCCCTCACCCCGACCCTCTCCCGGAGGGAGAGGAAGATGCCGGTTGAAGCTCGAACCAATAGAAATTGTAGCGGCCCAGGCTGAGGAAATAGGGCCCCTCGCCGATCGCCGGGAACGGCGTCTGGCCGAACATCTCCACCGGCGTAAAGCCTTGGAACTGCGACAGGTCCAAACTCACCGGCTGCGGGTAGACGGAGAGATTGGCCACCACCAGGATCGTCTCCTGCTGGTCCTGGCGGAGATAGGCGAGGATCTTGCGGTTCTCCGGCGCCAGCAGGGTCATCGTTCCCCGGCCGAAGACCGGGTGCCGGTTGCGCATGGCGATCATGCGCTTCATCGACCGCAGCAGCGACTCCGGGTCGGACTGCTGAAACTCCACGTTGACCAAGGGATAGCCGCAGATGGGGTCGACGATCAGCGGTGCGCAGAGCTTGGAGGGATCGGCCTGGGAGAAGCCGCCGTTGGGGAGGCTGCCGCTCCATTGCATCGGCGTGCGGACGCCGTTGCGGTCGCCGAGGAAGATATTGTCGCCCATGCCCAGCTCGTCGCCGTAGTAGATCACCGGCGTGCCGGCCAAGGAGAACAGCAGGCTGTTCATCAGTTGGATGCGGTCGCGGCGATTGTTCATCAGCGGGGCCAGTCGCCGGCGGATGCCCAGGTTGAGCCGCATGTGCGGATCCTTGGCGTACTCCTTGTAGAGGTAGTCGCGCTCTTCGCTGGTGACCATCTCCAGCGTCAGCTCGTCGTGGTTGCGCAAGAACAGGGCCCACTGGCAGTTCTGCGGGATCTCCGGCGTCTGGCGGAGGGTCTCGGTGATCGGGAAGCGGTCTTCCTTGCTGATAGCCATGTAGATCCGCGGCATCAGCGGGAAGTGGAAAGCCATCTGGCATTCGTCGCCGTCGCCGAAGTAAGGCCGCACGTCGATCGGCCACTGGTTGGCCTCGGCCAGCAACATGCAGTCAGGGCTGTACGCTTGCAGCTCGCGGCGGAACGCCTTGAGGACCTGGTGCGTCTGGGGCAGGTTTTCGCAGTTGGTCCCATCGCGCTCGATCAAGTAGGGGACCGCGTCCAGCCGCAGGCCGTCCACGCCCAGGCGGACCCAGAACCGCAGCACGTCGAGCACGGCCTGGTGGACCGCCGGGTTGTCGTGGTTCAGATCGGGCTGGTGGGAGAAGAAGCGGTGCCAGTAATAGGCCCTTGCCTCGGGGTCCCAGGTCCAGTTCGACTTCTCGTAGTCCAGGAAGATGACCCGCGCCGGCGTACTTTTGATCCGTGTCGCTCCAGACGTAGAAATCCCGCTCCCGCGAGCCGGGCGGCGCCTGACGGGCCCGCTGGAACCAAGGATGGCGGTCCGACGTATGGTTGACCACCAGCTCCGTGATCACGCGCAGGCCGCGGTGATGAGCCTCCTTGACCAGGGCCTGGAAATCGTCCAGCGTGCCGTAGGCCGGGTTGACGCCCTGGTAGTCGGCGATATCGTAGCCGTCGTCTCTCAGGGGCGAGGGATAAAACGGCAAGAGCCAGATGCACGTGACGCCCAGGTCCTGGAGATAATCGAGCTTCTGGATCAGCCCGGGGAAATCGCCCGTCCCGTCGCCGTTGCTGTCGAAGAAGCTGCGGACGTGCAGCTCATAGATGATAGCGTCTTTATACCACAGGGGGTCGTCGGCTATCGTGCTTGGCCGATCCTCCATCGCCTCTGCCTCGGACTCCGCGTACATCGACTGTTCGCTTCCGCCTCAGGCGGCAGGCCCGGAATGTAGCAGGCACACGCCGTGTGCCGTCCATCCTAGAGGCGGAGACAGCAGACGGCACACGGCGTGTGCCTGCTACATAGAACGCCTTTTCGTGGACGGTTCCCCGCCGGTAAGAACGATCTCCCTCGCAGTATACACGCCTTCCGGACCGCGACAAGTCGGCCGTCTGGCGTCGACCGGCGAGTGGGGCCGCGGTTCGGAGACTTAAGCCCCTTTGCAATAACGACTTATGACCTTGGCTCGTGAACGCCAAGGGTTCTCCGGGCGTGGCGAGGAGAGACGGACGGGAAGACGGGGAGACGCCATCCTGTCCACCACGCCCGAAAAGACAACAACCAACCGCTTTACGCGTGCCTCGTGCCCCTCGGCAAGCCCATCTCGAATTCTCAGGTGCGTTTGCTAGAATGGGGACTTGTTGCCCAGAGCGTCAACAACTACATCGTCAGGCGGCGCAAGGGGAGTGCGCGGAAATGATCACAAAGGTCGTCATCGAGAACTTCAAACGATTCTCGCAGCAGGAGTTTACCCTATCGGAGAGCATCGTCCTTGCCGGTCCCAACAACACGGGGAAGTCTACGCTGTTGCAGGCGCTTGCAACCTGGTCGATGACCCTGGAGCGCTGGCGACTGGGTAAAGGCCACGTAATCACTGACAAAGCAGGAAAACCCAAGCCACGCACCGCAAAGATGCGCACCGGACAGCCCGTGACTCGCAAGGATTTCACGGCGATTCCGCTAAGGGAGTTCAGTTTGCTTTGGAACCAGACGCTTACCGCGCTCTCCAAGGCGGAGTTGGGACCAGATCAGAAACTTGGCGAACCGCGGCTTATTCACATTACCGTTTGTGCGCGCAAGGTTTGACGCAGGCCGAACCTTGGTCGCTCACGATGGAACTGCGTTACCAGAGTACCGAGTTGATCTACGTGAAGCCGGTAGAGCGTGGCGAGACCGACATTCCGGAGCAAGCGTTGGACTTGTCCCTCGTCCATTGCCCACCCTTCTCCGGCATCGGTGCCGAGGAAAAACGTATGGACCTCGGCGCTCAGAACCTGGAAATCGGGAGAGGCAAGTCCGGAGACATCCTCCGCAATCTTCTGTTGGAGGTCTCGCACGATGAACACAACTGGGCGGCTTTGGTCGGAGACGTCCAGGGCTTGTTCAGCGCCACACTACAGCCACCCGAGTACAGCCAGGCGTTGCCGTTCATCCTCTGTGAGTATCTGGACGGCATCCCCGCCGAGGGCAGTCGACGGAGAGGGTTGCCGAAATTCGACATTGCTTCCGGAGGCAGTGGCTTCCATCAAGTCCTGCTGCTCTTGTCGTTCTTTTATGCCCGACCGGCCACGGTGTTTCTGCTCGACGAACCGGACGCTCATCTTCACGTGATTCTGCAGCGGCAGATCTACGACCGTCTCCGGGCGGTTGCGTCGCGCCGCGATTGCCAGTTGATCATCGCCACCCACTCTGAAGTCATACTCGACTCGACGGATCCGGTGAGGGTAGTCTCGTTTCTCGGGAAACCGCATCCTCTCGTCCGTGCGGACCAGCGGGATCAAGTGCGCGAGGCGATGAGCCGACTGACGACCCTTGATCTACTGCTGGCCGAACAGGGCCGGGCAGTCTTGTACTGCGAGGGTGAATCCGATTTTGGCATCCTGCGAGAGTGGTCACAGGTGCTGAACCATCCCGCAAAACGATTTTTTTCCAAGCCGTTCTTTCACGTCAATGAGGGTCGTAATCCGCGAGAGGCAAAGGGACATCTCTTTGCTCTTCACGCCATCCACCCGTCAATCCGCGGTCTGCTGCTGTTGGACGGGGACAACCGGGGCCTTCCAGACCGCGAGCTAACCGCGAACGGGTTGGTGATCATCCGCTGGCGTCGCTACGAGATCGAGAATTATCTTGTCGTGCCGGATGCGATCAAGAGAACACTCTCTCCCGATCCGCGTCACCTGTTTACACCGTCCGAAGCATCCAAGGCGATCGACTACTTGAAAACGCAGTTGCCGCCGGCGTTCTTCGACAATCCGTTGGCAGACAGTGCGGCGATCGTCAGCGTGCCCGCTTCGAAGGAGTTGCTGCCCCAAATGTTCGAGGCTGCCGGCCGCCCCTTGGAGAAAGGGGACTTCTTTCTTATCGCCCGGAGCATGAGATCGGAGGAGATCCACCCGGAGGTGGTTCGCGTTCTGGACGCCATTTCTCGACTACTGCCGGACGACGACCTGGAGACCCAATGACCCCTCGCCGGCGGATTCCGGGGATGCTGGAAATGGCCAAGTAGGGTGGCGACTGCTGACCGCTTTCTCACTCGTAGCGATCGAGGATCCGCCGGCTATGGGAGTCCAACTGGCGAGTGTCGGGAATCAAGTAGCGGATGCCGTGGCCGTCGACGATCAACACCTGCCGCGGCTCGAGGCGGCGGATGTCTTCGTCGCTGTCGACGCAGAAGCTCGTCGGCCCGCGATCGGTCACCACGTGCCACTCCTGCGGGTTGGTCTGGTCCCGGACCTTGACGATCCGCCGGATGACCGGAACGAACTCCCGTTTGGCCAGTTCATCCAGCAGGACTGTACGGATTTCCTGGGAGAGCTGGCCGATGTCGTCCAGCGCGAGGATCTCGTGACCGTCGGCATCGCAGATCGAGATCCAGCGATCGGGCTGGGAGATGGGAAACGCGCGGACCACCTCCACGCCCACGTATTCCTGACCGGCCGCGTCGATCATCACAAGCCGGGCGAAGGCGTCGCGGTAGAGCGCGCGGGGGCTGTCCGCCGTGGGTTGAGAGGAGAGCGTGTCAGGGGTCATGGTTTTTCTCAGCAAGTCCTCATTGTCTTCAACAAGTAGGTCCCTTCTGCCGGAAGGGACTTGAACCACGAACAGACGTTGTCCGTGCGCAAAGTCCTGCCCGGCAGGACCTACTATCCCTTCTCCCTGCATGTGGCCGGCCGGGCTTTGATATCGCAATTTGCGACATCAAAGGGCCACCGCCGAGCCCGGGCTTTGATATCACAAATTGTGATATCAAACCCGTAACCTCTTGCCATTCACGGATGTAGTGTGGATCGAGTGCAGCAAGCCCCACCATTCTCAGCTATTGGCTCGTAGCTCTCAGCCCTGATTTCAGATCTGAGATCTCAGATTTCAGATTTCGTCCTTCCTCTTCATCCCTCATCTCTTATCCCTTATCTCTCATCCCTTTTTCCTTCAGCCCGCGGCCATTTCCAATTGCGCATGGTAGAGCCGGGCATAGATGCCGGAGCGGTCCAAAAGCTGTTCGTGGTGGCCGATCTCGCTGATCCGCCCGCGGTCCAACACCACCAGGCGGTCCGCCCGGCGGAGCGTGCTGAGGCGATGGGCGATGGCCACGGTGGTGCGTCCGCGGATCAGGTTCTCCAGGGCCAGTTGGATCTCCCGCTCGGTCTCGGTGTCGACGGAGCTGGTGGCCTCGTCGAGGATCAAGATCCGCGGGTCGATGAGCAGGGCCCGCGCGATGCCGATCCGCTGACGCTCGCCGCCGGAGAGCGATTGGCCGCGCTCGCCGACCAGCGAGTCGTAGGCGTCGGGCAGGCGGAGGATGAACTCGTGGGCCCGGGCGGCCTTGGCGGCGGCGATGATCGCGTCGCGGGAGGCGTCGGGGCGGCCGTAGGCGATGTTCTCGGCCACCGTGCCGTAGAACAAGAATGGCTCCTGGAGCACGATGCCGATGTGCCGGCGATACTCCTCCACGGGGAAGGAGCGGATGTCCACGCCGTCCACCGCGATCGCGCCTTCGGTGACGTCGTAAAAGCGGCACAACAGGTTGACCAGCGTGGTCTTGCCCGCCCCGCTGGCGCCCACCAGGCCGATCATCTCGCCGGCGCGGATCTCCAGGGAGACGCCCTCCAGCACGGGCCGGCTGCCATAGCGGAAGCCGATGTTGCGGAACTCGATCCGCCCTGCGAGCTTCTGCGGGTGGACGGGCTTGATCGGCTCGGCGACGCTGGGCACGCGGTCGAGGATCTCGAAGATCCGCTGCGTGCTGGCGGCCGCCCGCTGCACCGCGGCCACCATCCGGCTCATCGATTCCAGCCGGGTGTAGAAGCGGCTGAGGTAGGCCACGAAGCCGATCAGCACGCCCACGGTGATGGCGTGCCGAGCCGGCACGCCCGCAGCGACGTGCGCGTGGTAGATCAGCCAGGCGCCGAAGGCCCAGATCACCAACATGCCCACGTCGGTCAACAGCACCACGGTGGCCCCGAAGAACGACCAGGCGGTGTTCACGCGGTCGTTGGCCCACAGCACGCGGTTGTTGGCCTGGCGGAAACGCTCGATCTCGCGGCGTTCCTGGGCAAAGGCCTTGACCACGCGGATCCCGGGGATCGTATCGGCCAGCACGCTGGTCATCTCGCCCCAGACGCGGCTGGAGAACTGGAAGCCGCGGCGGAGCTTGCAGCGGACGCGGTAGATCATCCAGGCGATCAGCGGCAGCGGGCAGAGCGTGACCACCGTCAGCCAGGGATTGATCCAGAGCAGGATGCCGATGGTCATGAGGATCATCAGGCTGTCGGTGACGGCGTCCAGCAGGTAGACCGAGAGGAAATAGCAGATGCGGTCGGTGTCGGTGCTCACGCGGGCGATCAGGTCGCCGGTCCGCTTGGCGCTGTAGAACTCCAGGGAGAGCGAGTGCATGTGGGCGTAAGTGCGGTTGCGGAGGTCGGCGGAGACCCGCTCGCTGACCCAGGCCACGACGAAGGTCCGCGCCCAACCCAGGACCCAGGCCGCCAACGCCGCGGCCGCCATTGCCAGCAGGTACCAGGCGAACAGGCCGAGGGGAACGTGCTTGCCGGTCTGCACCGGGATCAGCACCTTGTCGACCAGGAGTATGGTGAGGTAGGGCGACACAAGTCCGGCTGCCGTGCCGGCCAGCGTCAGGGTGAAGCCGAGGAGAATCATGCTCCGCAGCGGCCGGGCGAAGCGCAGCAGGCGGTAGAGCGACTTGGCCGGCGGAGGCTGCGGCGCCGGCGCAGGCCGCGCATTCGTACTCGTCGTCGGCCAGCGCGGCGCCGCAGCTCGGGCAGGTCGATTCGGAGATCTCCGGCAGTTCTTCGGCCTCGCCTTGGCGCGCTCGCTGCAGGGCCTGGAAGCGAGCGACGAACCGATGGGCCCCCGAGGACGCCCGATCGTATAACGCCACTGTGCCAATTGATGGGCGGGCCCGGCCAGGTCCAAGGCTCCCACACTGGCATACTCTCGCGTGCGAAGTGTGGCCAGCCCGTCCAGCGGCCAGGACTGGAACCGCAAAGCGTCGGGCGGCGTGTTAGCCCCGGCGGCCACGCCGGCTGCGGCGCGCGACTCGAACCGCAAGCTGCCGGGCGGCGTAGCAGAAGACGTGGACAGTTGTTCATCCCAGTCCACGCTGAGGACCCGGCGATCGGTCAGCACGACCAGGCCGGACGAATAGTTCAACCGGGCGTCCAAATCCGGTTCGAACCAGGCAACGGGTGTTTCTCCGGGATCGAGGTGGTTTTCGACGGCGCTGCGCAGCCCGGGCGGAATATTCTGCCAGGCATCACGGACGGACGGCAATGGACGCATCAACCGCAACATTCCTTTGGGGGGCCATGAGCGCGGTTCCGACTGCGAAAAATGCGCAGAACAGGTCAAATACACTAGACCGCGACTCAGGGACAATTATACTATCATACTATTCGGCAGCTTGGAGCACGAAGGGGGCACGAATACGCGCAGCTCGCGCGGCCGGTCGTGGATCATCCGGCGAACCTCCCTGATTCAGGCACGGACTGCTCCCTCCCGCAAAAAAGCGCCCTATCGTTAACGTATGAACGACATCGACAACCGATAATGGTTTCCCAGCGGCGCTATGTCGTAGGGGTCTTCAACAAGCTTCCCACGGATTCTGCGCCAGCTAGGCAACTCGTAACGTGCAGCTTGTACCGCAGACCGCTGTTGGCCAACGCGCTGCCGATCCTGCAAGGTCTCAGGTTTCCCGCTTCGACTGGATGAGCTATGGATTTCCGCAAGGTACTGGTGCTTCGTGGTCCCAACATCTGGGCCAACTTCCCCGTGCTCGAAGTCTGGGTCGACTTGGGCTCGCTGAAAGATACCCCTTCCAATGAGATTCCCGGTTTCAACGAGCGCCTGATGGGCTGGCTGCCCACGATGATCGAGCACCGCTGCAGCATGGGCGAGCGGGGCGGCTTCTTCGAGCGCCTGCGGCGGGGAACCTACTTCGCACACATCCTCGAACATACCACGCTCGAGCTCCAGACGCTGGCCGGGATCACCGTGGGCTTCGGCCGGGCTCGTGAGACTTCCGAAGAGGGAGTCTACAAGGTGGCCATTGAATTCGAAGAGGAAGCGGTGGCCAAGGAATGCCTCTACGCCGCACGCGAGTTGCTCGTCGCGGCCATCGAGGGCCGGCCGTACGACCCGAGCGTCACCATCCGCCGGTTGCGGAGCTTCGCCGAGCAGACCCGCCTGGGACCGAGCACACGCTCGATTGTCAATGCGGCCCGCGCCCGGGGCATTCCCTGTCGGAGGCTCAATGCGGGCAGCCTGGTGCAGTTGGGCTACGGCTCGCGGCAGCGGCGGATCTGCGCCGCCGAGACCGATCGCACGCCGGCGATTGCCGAAGAGATCGCCCAGGACAAGGAATTGACGCGGATGTTGCTCCAGGCGGCCGGCGTGCCCGTGCCCCGCGGACGTCCCGTCAAGGACGCCGAGGATGCCTGGTCCGCGGCCGAGGATCTCGGCCTGCCGGTGGTCGTCAAGCCGCAGGACGGCAATCAGGGCCGCGGCGTGGCCACGAATCTCCATAGCCGCGAACAGGTGCTGGCGGCCTACGAGGCGGCCCGCAAGGAAAGCCCCTCGGTCCTGGTGGAGAAATTCGCGCCGGGCAACGACTACCGGGTGCTGATCGTGGGCGGCAAGCTCGTGGCGGCCGCCCGCCGTGAGCCTGCCCGGGTCGTCGGCGACGGCGTCCACACCATCGCCGAGCTGGTGGAGATCGTCAACATGGACCCCCGCCGCGGGGAGGACCACGCCACGTCGCTGAGCAAGATCCACCTGGACGCGATCTCGCTGGCCGTGCTGGCCGACCAGGGTTTGACGCCGCAGTCGGTGCCGCCGGCCGGGCAGGGAGTGAACGTCCGCCGCAACGCCAACCTGAGCACGGGCGGGACGGCCATCGACGTGACCGACCTGGTCCATCCCGAGGTGGCCGCCCGATGCATCGACGCCGCGGAAATGGTGGGTCTGGACGTGGCCGGCGTCGACGTCGTGGCCATCGAGATCGGCCGCCCCTTGGAGGAACAAAGCGGCGTGATCGTCGAAGTCAACGCAGCCCCCGGGTTGCGGATGCACCTGGAGCCCTCGGCCGGCGTGTCGCGCCCCGTGGGCGAGGCCGTCGTCGCCACGCTCTTCCCCCCCGGCCAGAGCGGCCGGATCCCCATCGCCGCGGTGACCGGAGTGAACGGCAAGACCACCACCACCCGCTTCATCGCCCATATTCTCCAGGGCACTGGCCGCCGCGTGGGCATGACCTGCACTGACGGGATCTATATCGACGATCGCCGCATCGACAACGAGGACTGTGCCGGCCCGCAATCTGCCGCCAACGTGCTGATGAACCCCCGCGTCGACGCCGCCGTGTTGGAAACGGCCCGCGGGGGCGTGCTCCGCGCCGGATTGGGATTCGACCTCTGCGACGTCGCCGTGGTGACCAACATCGCCGAGGGCGACCACCTCGGACTGGCCTACGTGGATAACCTCGAGACCCTGGCCAAGGTCAAGCGGGCGATCGTCGACGTGGTCATGCCCACGGGCTACGCCGTGCTCAACGCGGCCGACCCACTGGTGGCCGAGATGGCCCCCAAGTGCCCGGGAAAGGTCGTCTTCTTCGCCCGCGACCCCGCCCAGAGCGTGTTGGCCGCGCACCGCCAGAACGGGGGCCGGGCGATCTTCGTCCGCGACGGCGCGATCGTGATCGCCGATGGAGCCCGCGAGGAAGTCGTGATCTCGTTGGACCGCGTCCCGCTGACGCACCGCGGACGGATCGGCTTCCAAGTGGAGAACGCCCTGGCGGCGATCGCCGCAGCCTGGTCGCTGGGCGTGCCCCTGGACGTGATCCGCACCCGCGTCGAGTCCTTCGCCGCCAATCTCGAACAGTCGCCTGGCCGCTTCAACCTGCTGGAGATCCGAGGCGCCCTGGTGGTCATCGACTACGGCCACAACAGCTCGGCGCTGTTGGCCCTGGTCGAGGCCGTCGAGACGCTGCCGCACCAACAGCGGACGATCGTCTACTCCACCGCCGGCGACCGCCGCGACTGCGACATCGTCCGCCAGGGCGAGATCCTCGGCCGGAACTTCGATCGCGTGATTCTCTTCGAGGACCACTATCTCCGCGGCCGGGCCGAAGGCGAGATCATCGGCCTCTTGCGCAAGGGCCTCGCCTCCGCCACGCGGACCAAGACGATCGAGGAGATCCGCGGCGCGATCGCCGCCATCGAGGCCGGCCTCAACGCCGCCCAGCCGGGCGACCTGGTGGTGATCCAGGCCGACACCATCGACGAGACCGTGCAGTATCTCCACCGTTATCTCAAAACGCTCTCCTCCCACACCCCCGTGGGCCTGGTCGCCCTGGAGGCCAAGCCGCCGGTGAAAAGCCTTTCCGTGGCAGAACGGTAGGACGGGCATTCTTGCCTGTCGCTAGGCATTGGTCTTTGTTTGGCGGGCCGTCGCACAAGTCGGGCAGGAATGCCCAACCTACAGCCTGCTGTAGGACCGGCTCGCGTCAGCCGGCGCCGGCCCACCAGAGCAGAGTGGCTAGTGGTCAGTGGCTAGTGGTCGGAACTTGCGGCACCTGAAATCCCTAGCCACCGACCACTCGCCACTGACCGCTAGCCACCGACCACTCGCCACTGACCACTACTGGTGGGCCGGCGGCCGCCAAGGCGGCCTTGTCCCACCCTACCCACTTGCTTGCACCTGCCCAGGACCTTATACTGAGTCCGTTTCAGCGGCCGCGGGGGGCGATTGCCCGACCGGGTCGCGGCGAAGCGTCTGGTTTCCCCGGGCCTCGATGCCCGAGATCTCGTGCGAGGAGTTGTTGCGATGGCGCAGGGTGTGATCAAGCGAATCGTGTTGGACCGTGGTTTCGGCTTCATTTCCGGCTCAGGACAGGATGTCTTCTTCCACCATTCCACGGTCGAGGGAGCCAAGTTCGACGACCTGCAGGAAGGCCAGTCGGTAGAGTACGAGGTCGAGACGGGCGAAGGCCGCGGCAAGGGCAAAGGTCCCCGGGCCTCGGTCGTCCGGCCGGTGTGAGCAGTCAGCCGTCAGCGATCAGCTATCAGCTTTTCGGATCGTAAGTACCCTCCCTACGGTCTGCGCCGAAAGCCGACGGCTGACTGCTCAAAGCTGACCGCTGAAAGCTGCTATGACTTTCACGGAAAAGGTTTACATCGTCGGCGTCGGCGAAGACGGCCTGGCCGGCCTGAGCGATCGGGCCCGGCGGCTGGTGGACGCAGCCGAGTTGCTGATCGGCGAAGCCCACGCCCTGGCCCTGGTGCCCGAAACAGGCCAGGAGCGGCTCCGCGTGGGCTCGAGCCTGGACGAAATCATCCGGCGGATCGAGGCCCGGCCGCAAAGCCGGACCGTCGTGCTCACCGCCGGCGATCCGCTCTTCTACGGGGTCGCCCGCTATCTCTGCGATCGCCTGGGCAAGGATCGCTTCGAGGTCATGCCGCACGTCAGTGCCATGCAGACGGCCTTCGCCCGCGTCAAAGAAAGCTGGGAAGAAGCCTTCCTCACCAACCTTGCCAGCCACGGCGTCCAACAGGTGCTGGAGCAGATCCGCGGGGCGGAAAAGGTGGGATTGTTCACCAGCGACCAGACGCCCCCCTCGGCGGTGGCGCGTTTCCTCTTGGACCAGGGCGTAGACAATTTCACGGCCTACGTCTGCGAGAACCTCGGCGCGCCGGACGAACGGGTCACGCAGGGCGAATTGGCCGAGATCGCCGCCCACGAGTTCTCGCCCCTAAACGTGATGGTCCTGGTCCGCAAGCCGCACACCCCGGACCGGCCGCGCGAGCTGGTCGGCCGCCGCCTGTTCGGCAACCCGGACGACCTGTTCCTCCAGTCCAAGCCCATGCGGGGCCTGCTGACGCCGGCCGAGCTGCGGGCGATGGCCCTGGCCCAGCTCGACCTGGGCCCGGGGAGCGTGGTTTGGGACATCGGGGCGGGCAGCGGCTCGGTGGCCGTCGAGGCGGCGCAGATCGCCGCCGCCGGCGAGGTCTACGCCATCGAGATGGACCCCGAGGAGCATCAGCTCATCGTGGAGAACGCCCGGCGATTCGACGTGAAGAACCTCAAGCCGATCCTGGGCCGCGCCCCGGAGGCATGGGATAATTTGCCCGACCCGGACGCCATCTTCATCGGCAACAGCGGGCTGCGGATCGCCCGCCTGGTCGACGCCGCCTACCAGCGGCTGCGGCGAGGCGGCCGGCTGGTGGTGACCATGGGCAGCATCGACAACGTGGCCGAGGTCCACCAGCTTCTGCGGGCCTATTCGACCGGCGTGAACGTCTGGATGCTGAACCTCGCCCGGGGCAACTTCCAGTTCGACCGCGTGCGGTTCGAGTCGATCCCTCCCACGTTCATGGTGGCGATTGTCAAGCCGAGCTGAGGATGGGTGAAAAGTAGCAGGCACACGCCGTGTGCCGCCCGCCACGGCACACGGCGTGTGCCTACTACAATTGAAGAACTCCCGATGGACGAACTGCCTTTGGACGTGATCGCCGTCGGCGCGCACCCCGACGACGTGGAGATCGGCTGCGGCGGCACGCTGGCCACGCTGGTCCGGCAAGGATGCCGCGTGGGGATCGTCGACCTGACCGACGGCGAGCCCACGCCCGGCTCCCCGGGACCGGAAGTCCGCCTGGCCGAATCGCGCAAGGCCGCCGCGACGCTGGGCGTGCAGGTCCGCGTCACCCTGGACCTTCCCAACCGGCGTTTGTTCGACAGCTTCGAGGCCCGGCTGGCCCTGGCCAAGCAGTTCCGCCGCTATCGTCCCAAGCTGGTGTTGGGCCTGGCCGACCGCACGCCCCTGGCCTCGCCCGACCATTACCAGGCGATGCTGATCACCGAGGCCGCGGTCTTCTATTCCAAGCTCACCAAGTGGGACGAGCACTTCGACCGCCTGCCGCCCCACGCGATTCCGGCTTACATGCACTTCTTCCTGGCCTTCCGCTCGCTCTTGCCGATGCGGCCGTCGCAGTTGGTCAGCGACATCAGCGACACCTTGGAGACGAAGCTTGCCGCCATCGGCTGCTACGCCAGCCAGTTCCCGCCGGAAAAGCGGACCATACTGGATCGGGTGCGGATCTTCAACCAGCAGCAGGGCCTGGCCGCCGGCTTCACCGCCGGCGAAGTGCTGGCCGCGACCACCGCCCTGGGCACCCGCGACCTGATGCACCTGCTCTTCGCCGTGCTTCCGGCTGTCCCGCCCAGAGAAGGTGGAGGCGAGGGCAAAGTGCCGACGATCGAGCCGCCGCGATGAAGCCGGTAACCGTCCTTCAGTAGCGACGTGGCTCATGGAACAGAACCGTGACTGGCAAATCATGACGGACGTTGTCAGCAAGCAGACCAGAAGCAGGATGATGTCCTCCGTTCGAGCCAAGAACACGAAGCCTGAACTGGAAGTGCGGCGGCGCCTGTTTGCCATGGGGTTTCGCTACCGTTTACACCGACGAGCGCTGCCCGGCACGCCGGACATGGTTTTTCCCATGTACACGGCCGTAATATTCGTACACGGATGCTTCTGGCACAGTCACGGATGCCGTTTTTCCGCTCTTCCCCAAACCCGTCGGATTTGGTGGAAGAAGAAGCTTGCAGACAATCGGCTACGAGACCGCCGAGTCGTGGCCAGGCTGAGGGAACTCGGGTGGCGAGTATTGATTATTTGGGAGTGCAGCTTTCGAAAGCCCCGAACAAACCGCTCAGACGCCCTCAATCGCGTCGCCTACCGTGCGGACAGGTTCTTGAGGTCGAATCAATCGTTACTTGAGATCTCGCAATTGTCCCATTGCGCCCGCGACCGCAGAGACTAGAGCAACCAACATGGCAAAGAAAACGTCGGGAGACGCGTTTGACCGAATACCGTTCCGCATGCACCCGAGAGTCTTCGCGGCACTCGGCGCCGATCTTGTCACCAACGATGTGGTCGCAGTGATCGAATTGGTCAAGAATTCGTACGATGCCTTTGCGAGCAATGTCTGGCTGCGATTCTCCCATGACGATGCGGAGGGAAGGTTCTTGGAAATCGAGGATGACGGCCATGGGATGACCAGGGAGATCATCGAGGATGTCTGGTGTCTGGTCGCGACTCCATACAAGTCGCGCAATCCGAAGGCTACGAGCGGCAAGAAAATGCGGCGCGTCGTAGGCGAAAAGGGGCTCGGGCGTCTTTCGGCATCACGGCTCGGAAAACGACTCAACATGCTCACCCAGGCGTCTGGTTGTCCGTGCTGGGAACTGAAAGTGAATTGGTCGGAGATTTCGAATGGGGATGACCTCTCCGCGTGTTTTGCGCGGTGCAGGAAGTACGAAGGGCAGTCGCCATTCCGCACCTCAGGTACGCGCGTTCGCATTTACGATCTTAAGACCAGGTGGGATGAAAGTACCATCTCGGATCTGCAGGATAATCTGTCGCGCCTTCTTTCACCGTTTTCGGAAGTCGGCGATTTCAACGTTTCGCTGGTGGGAGCGGGTGACGATAAGGCTCAAGGAGTAGATGTTAAATCCCCGGAATTCCTCTCGAAGCCCAAGTACCTTCTTAAAGGAACGGTGGACCGCAAGGGCAATATTGAAGGTAATTACCTCTTTTCCCCGATTGTGAATGGAGAGACAAGGAAGACCCCGGTAAAGCGACGCTGGGAGCAGATTTACGACAGCATACTGGATCGGCAAGCGTTCCCGTTCAACCCAGCCAGTTCCCACTGTGGACCATTCTCGTTCGAGATCAGAGCATGGGACATTGGACCTGATGATACGCAAGAAATCTCGGACAGGTTCGATTTTCGGAAGGCTCTGGTTCGCAAGGCCATCAGTGCGCATAAGGGAATATCGGTGTACCGCGACGACATCCTCGTGCTTCCCAAATCGGACAAGGCGCGGGACTGGTTAGGGCTTGACCTGAGGCGCGTCAGCAAGATCGGCACCCGTATGAGTACCAGCCAGATTGTCGGCTACGTCTCAATCTCCTCCAAGAGCAACCCCCGGATAGTCGACACCAGCGACCGTGAGCGTCTTTCGTCGTGCCTTCAGGTGGCAGAGTTTGAGGAGATTCTTAAGGCTGTCGTCGGATTACTCGAAATCGAGCGTGATGAAGATCGCGTGAAGAGGGAAAGAGAGAAGCCGATGGAGGATCTCTTTGCCGAGTTGTCCGCCGATGAACTTTTGGGCGAGGTGAACGCCTTGGCGGATGAGGGCGCTGACGCGACGGAAGCGGTGCCATTGCTGAAGACATTCAGCGCATCCCTGGATTCGGCTCGAAAAACAATCCAGGAACGGTTTGTCTACTATAGCCGCCTGGCCACGGTGGGAACGATTGCCCAAATGCTCGTGCATGAAATCCGAAACAGGACCACGGCCTTCGGGAGCTTTCTGGACTTCGTCAAGGGTAGATTCGGCCCGTTCAAAGACGAGTTCGCAATGGAAGAGTACCGAAATGCCGACGACGCCGTGAACGCGATGGAACGACTCGCGGATACATTTGCTCCGTTGGCAAGTCGCGGTTTCCGTCGCAAACTACGGCACTCCGTCTTGGAGGAGCGAATCACGGAATGCCTGGCTCTTCAGCGGGGCGAAATCGAGCGTAAACGGATCAAGTGCCACGTGCCCCATTCCGAAACGCACGTGGCGACGGACCCGGGCGAACTTGACGCGATACTGCTGAATCTTATAACGAATGCGGTCTATTGGCTCGGCGAGGTCCCTAAAGACGACCGGGAGCTGGAGTTCCGCTTGATGCCGATCAACGAACGTGCCAGGGTTCGTGTTTGGGTTCACGACACCGGGCCCGGCATTGACGGACGTGTGGTCGACAAAGTGTTTTGGCCGGGTGTCACGAGGAAACCGAACGGGATCGGCATGGGGCTTACGGTTGCGTCGGAACTCGTAGCGGAGTATGGCGGCCGCATGAGTACCAAGTGTCCAGGCACGCGGGGCGGCGCATCGTTTGCGTTCGATTTACCGCTGAAGAACTAGAACAAGAGAAAGGACACACCCGCATGAAACTGCTATTCGTTGAAGATGATTCCAGAAGCGTCGCGCAGGTGAGGAAGAAGGTTGAGCGAGAGCATTCCGACGTTGAATGCGTGGTCATGGGTTTCGCCGAGGCCAAAGAATGGATCTCCCAGCAACTTCCGGACATCGTCAGCCTTGACTTGCTGTCCCCAGGGCTTTCCGGCGAACCGGAAGTTGCTGGACAGGAAATATTTGATAGCATCTGGAAGGAACGTTTCTGTCCGATAATCGTGTACTCTGCCCGACCGGACGCAGATGCGGAAAAGCGTCCCGCTCATCCTTTCGTGAAAAGCATAAAGAAGGGACGCGGCAGCCCCGAGGAATTCGCTGCGGCAATCAATGACTTTCGACCGCACGTCGAGGCTATTCGAGATGCAGAGGCAACGGTGCGAAAGGAGTTTGCGCTTGCGCTACGGGAAGTCGCTCCCTATGCCTTTGATGTCTTCAAGTCTGATGCCGAGCAACGGAGCAACACAATTCTCAGGTGCGGCCGACGCCGCCTTGCCGCGCTCATGGATGACCTTTCAAGGCATGCGGGTGGAGAGCGCTTGGCAAGTTGGGAGCAATACCTTTGCCCGCCGGTGAGTGCTGATTTGCAACTTGGTGATATCCTTCGACACAAAGATGGATCCGTCGACGACCCGCGCTCCTTCTCCGTCGTCCTCACGCCTTCGTGCGATCTGGTAGCCTCTGGAGGCCGAAAGCCAAAGGTCAAGAGTGTGCTGGTGGCTTCATGCCGTTTAATGAAGGATGCCTTGAATCGCGTAAGCATGCCATTGGGGAAGAAGGTGATTGGAGACGTTGAGAAGCTCAAAGACTTCAGAATTCAGCTAGAAAAGACGATTTTGACTCAAGGCTACTGCCAAGGGATCGTTCCGTTGCCTCGACTGGAGGGCCGAATCCCGACCCTGGCAGCCGATTTACGCGAGCTAGCCTTGATCCCGATCGCGAATATCGGCTCCTCGGGGACGGATCACGTCCGAATTGCATCCATCGACAGCCCCTTCCGGGAGTTGGTGTCGTGGGCATACCTGCACATCGCGTGCCGTCCGGGGTTGCCCGATCGGGACTGCGATTCCTGGAGTGAGGAAATTGTAGCGTCGTGCCGGAACCAGCCAGCAGCAGATCGCGATGAAAGCACTTGATTTCTTCTGTGGAGCGGGCGGGTTGACCCGTGGGCTCATCGACGCGGGCATAGATGTTGTTGCCGGTTACGATCGTGACGAGGCGTGCCGCATGACTTATGAGCACAACAATCCCGGGACACGATTCGTCCAAGCCGACATCAGGGAACTCGACGTGGGCGATCTGGCTATCAAACGCAGAAGCCAGACGTTCAACGCCGTGCTCTTTGCCTGCTGCGCCCTTGTCAACCATTCAGTCAACAGCGAAAAGGCGGTGCGCGCCGCCGCGACGCGACGTTACTTGCACAATTCGGCCGCCTGATTCAGGCAGCGCTTCCGGGGTATGTTTTGATGGAGAATGTCCCAGGCATAGCAGACGTTGAAGGCTTCAGCACTTTTCGGCGCTTTATTCGTCTTCTCGAAAAGAATAAGTATCTGTACGTTTTCGATGTCCTCGACGCGAAGTGTTTTGGAGTTCCACAGAATCGCCGACGATTGGTACTCATCGCGATGAAGGACGTGCAGCCATCGCTGCCCGAAGCGAAGTTTGGAAAGGCTCTGCGTCCTTTCCGCACCGTTTGGGAAGCCATATCGCATTTTCCGCCTATCAAAGCCGGGACAAGCCACCGGAAATTACCGAATCATGTCACGGCAGCGATATCGCCTCTCAACATCGAGCGACTTCGCCACACGCCGCACGATGGCGGTGATCGAAGATCGTGGCCCAAACGATTGCGACTCGCTTGCCATGAAGGCGGCTACGGAGGCCATACGGACGTCTACGGCCGGATGGCTCTAGGCGCCCCTGCACCGACGCTTACGGGCCGCTGCCATAGTATCTCGAACGGACGATATGGCCATCCGACTCAGGACAGAGCCATTTCCCTTCGCGAAGCGGCTGCGCTTCAGACCTTCCCGGACGGGTATGAATTCTTCGGTTCCAACAAGCGCATCGCACTGCAAATCGGCAATGCGGTTCCTGTGCGGCTCGCGGAAGAGCTCGGAAAGCACATTCTTCGCATTGTCGCTAACGGTAAGGGGCGGGCGAAAGATCCTGACTGGAGGAGTGTTCGCGGCGGGCCTGGTCTTCGGCGCGGTCGCCCGCTGGCGGAACTGGGTGCCGCGAGGCGAGCGGACCCGGTAGCCCACGGCGAGAATCAGGTCCAGGTTGTAGTGCTTCAACGCCCGCTGAACTTGGCGTTCCCTTTCCCGACGAACTTGTAAGTATTCCTTACAAGTTGACTGCTCGCTCTGCTCGCCATCGCCGTAAATGTTTCTGATGTGCAGGGTTATGTTCTGCGGTGTGGTCTGGAACAATTCAGCCATGCCGGCCTGCGTGAGCCAGGCCGTCTGGCCATCGAGCCGGACCTGGAGGTTGAGCGAGCCATCACGGTAAATAAGAATTTGCCCACCCGAAGGTATGGGCTCCGGCAGATTGGCGTCCGTCATTGGACGATTCCTTAGCGGGCGACTTGGCCGCCGTCGGCCGTCTGCGGAGTGTTTTCGGCGACCGCTTTTACTTCCACCGCGCCGCGCAGGTTTTCCAAGGCCACGCGGTAAGAGAACTCCAGGGTGCCCCGCTCCGTCGAATGGATTTCGTGCAGGCGGCGGAGATAGGTTTCCAGGGGGTGCATGGGACGTTTGAGGATGCTGGATTGCGCGGATACCCGTATGCTACGAATGTAGCAAAAGCCTTGGGTGTCGGTCAACGCTACGCCCGCCGCCGCTTTTCCCCCGCGGCAGTTCGTCCGCAAGAGGCTGCGGGAGAGAAGGTGTCACGAACCATTTCCAGGGGAGAATCAATGGTTCCTGACACCCGTCTCCCCCTCTCCTCTTCTCCTCTTCTCCCCCTCTCCGCGTCCCTCCGTCCCCGCGTCACTCCCCGCAACTGGCCGCCAGCTCGCGGAGATACGCCAGGGCGTCTCGCACGTCGGCAACCGGCACGCCGCATTGGCGGCCGGCACGGTCCAGCCGGGCCAAGAGCTTCAACTCGTCGAAACTCTCGCAAGCCTCCAAGCGGTGGCGGCAGCGGGCGCCCAGCTTGCCGTCCAGCAGCAACTGAGCCTCCATGTGATGCTCGATGAGCCAGGCCGTCCGCGGCGTGATGAAGCCTTCGAGGGATTCCAAGGCGGCGGCGACGTGATCGCCAGGGTCGATCGCCTTGCCCACGTCGTGCAGCAGGGCCGCCAACAGAAACTCCTCGTCGTAGGGCAGCTCCGCCCGGGACAGCTCGAAGACCTGGAGGCTGTGATACAGCGCGTCGCCCTCGGGATGATACGCGGGACTCTCTTTGACCCGCTCCAAGGGCAACAGCAGCATCTCGTAGATCTGGAAGCGGTCCACCCGGCTCTCCGTTTCCAGCACCGCCTGCTCCAGCGGCAACTGCGGGTACTCGCGGGCCAGGAGCTGCTCCAGCTCGGCGATGCCGGCGCGCTCGATGGCCTTGCCGGTGATCGAGCTACGGAAGACGTAGTGGGCCTTATCGGCCGGATAGAGCGTGAGCTCGAAGGGGAAGCGGTCCTGGACGTGGAGGTGGATGAAGGTCCGCTCCTGACCCTGCTTGAGCACCCGCTTGCGCTGGACCTCGTAGACGGCGCCCTCGGCGTCCAGGGCGCCGCGGACGGCCTCCAGGCTGTCACCGAAGAGGTGCAGATTGATGTCCGAGCCCTGGCGGACGTGGCCGGTGAGCGTGCTGCCGATCAGGCGGGGACGGAACTGGCGGAGGATCCGCATCATCCGCAGGGCCTCGAAGCGCATCTGGCGGAGGTTCTCCGTCCGCTGCTGGCCCTCGTGCATGCGGGCGAAGGCCTGGATCTGGTCGCGGATCTCGCGGTTGCTGGGCAGATCGTGGGGCTTAAGCTCTCCTCGCACGATCCGCCGGGCGGCCTTCAGTTTGGCGCGAAAGTATTCCGATTCCTCCCGCTGGTACATCAGCCGGGCCGCCTCGAAGGCGACCTGGCGTCGCAACTTGTCGCTAGGCATCATTCATGCGCCGAGACCAGGCCCATCGATGCGGCGCGGGGCCATGCTGTAGGTAGTCTACTCTTCGATCCCCACTTCGCCACCGACGGCGGGGGCTGCCGTCTCGTCGGTCTTCAGCGGCGGCAGGCCCTGGGGCCCTTCGCCCTGATCGTCTTCGAGGTAGACCTCGTCCATTTCCGTGGCGTCGACGTCGCGGCGGAGCAGGTAGTAGATGGCGGTCGAGGCGGTCCAGAAGTAGCTGTACAAGAACCCCAGCGCGACGAGCTTCACGCAGAGCACCCAAAACCAGATGACCCCGGCGCCGAGCTTGCCCGCGCCGCTCAACTCAGGGGCGTGCTGCGCGATGGTGGCGATCCGCGGCTCTCCGCTGCCCCAACTGGCCGCCCAGAACGGCAGGTAGATGACGGTCGCGGCGAGATTCGAGACCAGCCACCAGCCCAAAAGCCCGAAGAGCGAGGCCACCAGGGCATAGAACAGGTAGTGCAGGGGGCGATGGAAGGTGTAATTGTTGGAGCGGCTCAGGGCGTCGAAGCTGTCCATGCCTTCCACGCTGATCGTGGGGAACATCAGCGGCCAGCCGAACAACAGACCTACCAGCAGCAAGGTCATGGCGGCCCAGGCCAGCAAGAGGCAGGGCCAGAGCAGCCCGGCCACGACCATCGACCAGTCGGCCCGCAACAACAGTCCGAACAGGGCGCTGCCGGCAGCGACCGCGGCGACCACCAACAGCGGGATCAGCGGGGCGGCGAAGTAGGCCCGGAAGCGGGTCGCCACGAAGGCCACGAGCTTGCCCCAGGATGCCCGCTCGCCGCAGGCCAGGTCGACGGCCACGGTCCGCGTCACCGCGCCGCCGCAGACGGCCCAGACGACCAGCGCCCAGAGGGCCTTCAGCAGCGAGTAGACGACTCCCTTGACGGTCGTCTCCAGGGAGAAGACGTTCATTGCCGGCTGGCTCAACTGTTGCCAAGTGCTGACGAAGGGCACGATGGCCGGATGGGACGCCGCCTCGGCCGCACCGCCCGGCGAGAGCAGCCCGAGCTGCGGCTTGTTGGGCACCAACGAGGTCGCTTCCCGCCAGACGACCCGCGGATCTTGGTGGAAGAGCGAGTCCAGAAACGACCAGCCGACCAGCGTCAGTGCCAGGCCGATCGTCGAGAGCATCAGCACCCGGAAACCGATGGCCCGGGAGAAACAACGAAACAGGATCAGCCAGGGGAACAACTCCGACCAGGCCACCTTCCGCACCGCGTTGTCGTCGTCGAACATGGCCGGATTCCTCTGCTTTTGCCCATTTTCCCTGGTTCCGGCATTATAAGCACCCCGCGGCAGGATGCAAGAGAGCGCGGGAGAAGGACGCGGGGACGCCGCGCAGGGGAAAAGAAGGGGAGAAGAGGAGAAGGGGAGATGGGGAGAAGGGCAGATGGGGAGGCGCAAAGACAGGGGGAACCGTTCACGGGGACTGTCCCGATTTTCGCGGCGCAAGGGGCGCTGCGGCGACAAGCCAGCCTCATCGCCGCGAAAATGGGACTGTCCCCTTCGGCAGTGCCAAGGGGACAGGTCCATGTTTTCGGCCTTACGTCCCGCGGCCAAATGCGCTTTTTGGCCGAAAAATGGACCAGTCCCCGCCCGACCCGTGAACGGCTCTTCTCGCCCTACTCGTCGTCCGGGGATGGCGGGTCCGGGGCGTCCGCCTCGGGCTCGCCCTCCAGGTCGCCGGGTAGGGTGTATTTCTCGTCCAACCACCGCTGGGCGTCGATCTGCTTGCAACGTAGGCTGCAAAAGGGCATCGCGTCGCTCAACTCGGGCAGGAATGTCTTTTGGCAAACGGGGCAATGAAGGCGCCGGCTCATGGCACTGGCCGTCAATCGCCGCCGGATTTGGCGGCCGAATCACTCTTGCTCTTACCCTTGCCCTTGCCGTCGGTCGCCGGCGTTTTGCCCTTGGCGTCGCCGGAGGAGTTGCCCGGGTTGGCGCTGTCGGCCGTGGCGGCCTTGGTGTACGAGGAACTGCGGTAGTCGGTGCTGTAAAAGCCGGAGCCCTTGAAGATCAGGCCTCCGCCGGGACCGATCAGCCGGCGGAGCTTCTTGCGGTGGCACTCGGGGCACTGCTTCAAGGCCTCGGCCGTGATCGATTGGAACTCCTCGAAACGATGGTGGCAACTGTCGCAGACGTAGTCGTAGGTGGGCATGGCGATGAATAGTGGTCAGTGGTTAGTGGCTAGTAGGTTATGCTTTAGCATAACATGTTGTGGGGCGCGGTGTTATGCTGAAGCATAACCTACGCTAGTGGTTGGGGGTCGGTGTCCGTGCTGGCCGGCGGGGCCGTGGAGACGATCACTTGGCTGGGACGGACGACGCGGTCGTGGAACAGGAAACCCTCTTGGGCCACCAGGAGCACGGTGTTGGGGGGATACTCGGCCGAGGGCTGCTGCGAAATCGCCTGGTGGCGGTGAGGATCAAAGGGCTTGTGCAGGGCCTGGATCCGCGTGCAATGGTGTGCGGTCAGCACCCGCTCCAATTGCCCGGCGACCATCTTGAAGCCTTCCAGGAGCTTGGCCACGTCGGGCGTCTTTTCCGCGGCCTCGATCGCCCGCACGGTATTGTCCCAAACGGGCAACAAGTCGGCCAAGAAGGGGAGATTCGCGTAGCGGCGCTCTTCCTCCATTTGCCGGGCGGCCCGCTTGCGGTAGTTCTCCAACTCCGCCTGTGCCCGCAGGCTGCGATCCTTGACCTCTTCCAACTCGCCGCGGAGATCGGACAACTGCCGGTTGAGCTCTTGCTCGCCGGCAAGGATCTCGGCCGCGGCCGCGCTGTCGGCCGTCGCTTGCCGGCCGGCCTGCTCAAAGGCGGCCTTGCAGTCCACCGACGGGCTTGACTCAGCGCCGCCGGCGGCCCTGCTATCCGGGCCGGCGTCGCCCGCCGAAGAGGGGCGGTTGAGTTGCTTGTCCGACACGCTCGATTCCTCCATCCCGATAGTCGCCTTTCGCTCCGCGAAAGTAGCGCCACTTTCGCGGAGCGAAAGGCGACTATCGGGATTGAAAATACTCTTTCAACTTGCTGAAAAAACTCTTTCTCGCGGGGGTCACGTGGACCTTCTCGATCTCGGCCAGCTCTCGCAGCAACCGCTCGTGCTCAGCATTGAGTTTCTTGGGCACCTCGATGTAGACCTGGATCAGCAGATCGCCGCGTCCGCGTCCACGGGCGGCCGGCATACCCCGCCCGCGGAGCCGGAAGGCCTCGCCATTCTGCGTCCCGGCCGGAATCTCAAACTCCTCGGGACCGTCGAGCGTGGGTACCTCGACCGTCGCTCCCAAGGCCGCCTGGGCGAAACCAAGGGGCACTTGGCAGACCAGGTGGTCGCCGTCGCGATGGAACAGCGAGTGCTCGGCGACGGCGATGAAGACGTAGCAGTCGCCCGGCGGTCCGCCGTTGGGGCTCGGCTCGCCTTCGCCCGGCAGCCGCAGCCGCATCTGACTGTCCACGCCCGCAGGCACTTTGACCTCGCGAGTCACGGCGCGTTGGACGTAGCCCCCGCCTCGGCAATCGGGACACGGGTCGCGGACCACGGAGCCGCGGCCCTGGCAGGAAGGGCAGGTGGACTGCAGGGAGAAGATCCCCGTGGACTGTACCACCCGGCCCCTGCCTCCGCAGTAGCGGCAGGTCTCCGGCTGGGTACCCGGCCTGGCGCCGGAGCCCTGGCAAAGTTTGCAACGCTCGTGCCGGCGGAAGGCGACGGTCTTGGTGACGCCCCGGGCGGCTTCCAGCAGATCGAGCCGCAGGTCGCAGCGGATATCCTCGCCTCGGCGGGTTCGGTTCCCCCCTCCTCGGCGCCCGCCGCCGAAGAGGTTGCCGAACAACCCGTCGCCGAAGATGTCGCCGAAGGCCTCGAAGATGTCGCTGACGTCGTGGAACTCCGGCGCCTGGCCGGCACCCGCAAGTCCCGCATGGCCGTAACGGTCGTAGCGGGCCCGTTTTTCCTCGTGCCCGAGGACCTCGAACGCCTCGGCGGCCTCCTTGAACTTCACTACCGCATCCTCGTCGCCCGGGTTGCGGTCCGGGTGAAATTTCAGGGCCGCCTTGCGGTAGGCATCGGAGATCTCCTTCTCCGACGCCGTCCGCGGCAGCCCAAGGACCTCGTAGTAGTCACGCTTTTCCGCCATCGGTGCCATAGTCAGTTAAGGGGGTTATGGTGCAATATAGTATTCTACCGCATTCTTTGGCGGGCACCAAGGCAGCTCTAGGCGTCCCCTCTCCCCCCGGGAGATGGTTAGGGTGAGGGGAATTGCCAAGGAACGTTCCTCCACTCCCATGTCCATCGCTGCGTCCCGTCCCTGCGTCCAACTCCATGTGGAGGAATGCGAAGAATCGCATAGGAGACGTTGTCGCGATCCCCCCTCACCCCAGCCCTCTCCCGGAGGTAGAGGGGGACCGTCAGTAACTGCCGATCGGCAGGCCGTCATTACGGCAGGCTAGCCGTTCCAGGGTCTGGCCATCGATAGACTCCTGGAGGAAGTGAACGGAGCCGTCGGCAAAGAGGAAGTGAGCGCCGCCCGCGTGTCGGCTGCTGAAGGCCTGGACCGCTTGTCCGTTGATGCAGTACAAGGGATCGGAATCGACCCACCACATCACATCGCTGATGCAAACACGGGCGCCGTCGGAGCCGCTAGGATCGACCCCGCGCATGCCGGCCCAGAGAGTCCCCACGTACGTTTGGCCGTGGGGATCCAGCTCGCATTCTCCGACGGCCAGCGTGTTGGACGAGCCATCGGTAATCGCCGCGGTCGAAATGCAACTATTGAGGTAAAAGACGCCGTTGTAGTTGCTCAGGGAATTGTAGGTGACGGTGGTCGAGCCTTGCGATCCCTCAATGGCCCGATAATTCGACTTGGCGAAAAGGCTCTTCGAGGCGTTCAGCGCGGGCCCGTTGTCCGACGGGCAGACAAAGGCGCTCAAAGAGGTCTGCGATACGGGGCAGGGCGAGGCGAAGCTCGCGCCGCCGCCGAACGACTGCGTGTTGACCCCCAAAACGTCATACACCGGCTGCTGTTCGAGATACGGCAGCAGAAAAGTGGACCAGGACCATTGGGGGTTCGTCCAGGTGTTCACATCGGCGAGATATCCCGGCGGAAAGAAGCCATGAAGGGCGTGGTAGCCTTGCAGGCCGATGCCAATTTGACGGAGATTGTTGCGGCAGCTCGTGCGGCGGGCCGCTTCCCGAGCCGCTTGCACGGCCGGCAGCAGCAGGGCGACGAGTACCCCGATGATGGTGATCACCGCGAGCAGCTCGACGAGCGTGAATCCCCGGGGCTTCAACGGCATGGACGTAGGGTGGGCTTTAGCCCGCCACCAAAGTAGCAGGCACACTCCGTGTGCCGTCCGCTGCCTCCGCCACGGTGGGCGGACGGCACACGGAGTGTGCCTGCTACTTTACGGGCTGTGAACGGTGACGTGTTTTGCGCATTTCGCAGGTTCCATTGTACCGCCCCGCTTGGCGCCCATAAAGGATTCGGCGGAAGTTGCCGGTCAGTCGGCGAGAAGCGCTTGCCGTGCGGATGGCAGTTTTCGTCGGTCGGGGTTGCGGGAGACTCGGCGCAATGGACATAAACGGTGTTGCTGCAACTGCTTCCAACCCTCGGCGGCGGCGGCGGCCGGGTTCGGTCACAGGTCTGGCACGGAGGTTGCTATAAGGCCCGCCGGAAAATCGCAGGGGAGCGACTCCAGCGGTAGGCGAGCGAGCCGTGCCTTACGGAATGTACATCTCCGCGGAAGGAGCCCAGGCGCAGACGCGGCGTCTGGAGGTCGTTGCCAACAACCTGGCCAACGTCGACACGGTGGGCTTCAAGCGGGAGCTGGCCGTCTTTCAGGCCCGCTATGCCGAGGCGATCATGCGTGGGCAGGCGACGGCCGGCGCCGGCTCGATCCACGATCTCGGCGGCGGCGTGCAGATGGCCCCGAGCAAGACCGACTTTTCTTCGGGTCCGATGAAGTTTACCAAAACGCCCACCGACCTGGCCATCGACGGCGAGGGGTTTTTCTTAGTCGACAAGGGCGGCGAGCACTACCTGACCCGGGCGGGCAACTTCCGCTTGACCGACCGCGGCCAACTTGTCACTCAGCAGGGCTATCCCGTGCTGAGCGAGAATTTCAGTCCCATCACCATCGACCCCTCGGGCGGCGACTGGCAGCTTAGCGGCTCCGGCACGGTCCGCCAGCAGGGCAATGCCCAGACGCTGGCCATCGTCCAGCCCGACTCGTCCGGCGACCTGAGCAAGGCGGGCGAAAACCTCTTTCGCCCGCTGGCCGATCCGCGCCCGCTGCCCGCCACCGGCCGCCACGTGGTCAGCGGCTACCTCGAGCAGTCGGGCGTGAAGCCGACCTCGGAGATGATGGAGATGATCGAGGCGTCGCGGGCCGTCGAGGCCAACGTCAACATGATGCAAACCCAGGACCAGATGCTCAGCGACCTCAACAAACTGTTACAGGCCTGAGTATCGTACTCGTCACGCTCCGCGTGACGCAGATCCTCACGCGGAGCGTGAGGAGTACGTAGGCAGACCTTAGTGTAATTGATGCCACGCTCCTGACGAGACCATCCTATGGCGATTCAAGCACTCTACTCGGCGGCCTCCGGCATGACCGCTTTGCAGACCAAGCTCGACGTGATTGCCAACAACCTGGCGAACACCGAGACCACGGCCTTCAAAGGAAGCCGGGCCAATTTCGAGGACCTCCTCTATCAACAGGAGAAGCTGCCCGGCGCCGAGGCCAATTCCGGCCAGTACACGCCCACCGGCATCGCCGTCGGCCTGGGCTCGCGGATCTCCAGCACGCAGAGCGACCTCACCCAGGGCACGTTGCAGCAGACCAACGGCCAGCTCGACGTGGCCATCCAGGGCAACGGCTTCTTCCAGGTGACCGATCCCAGCGGCCAGATCTACTACACCCGGGCCGGCAATTTCTCCGTCAATTCCAACGGCGCCATGGTCGTCGGCTCGGCCAGCATGGGACGCCTGCTGGATCCCAACATCACCATCCCTCAGGACGCCACGGCCGTGGTCATCTCCGACACCGGCAAGGTCTCCGTGCAGCAGCCCAACAACACCCAATTGAGCAACGTCGGGCAGATCCAGTTGGCCACCTTCATCAACCCGCAGGGACTCCTGCAACTGGGCGGCAACCTCTATGCCCAGACCGAATCCTCCGGCGCACCCAGCAGAATACGCCCGGCACCAACGGCGTCGGCACGCTGCAGCAGAACATGCTCGAGGCTTCCAACGTCGAGCCGGTCACGCAGTTGATCGACCTGATTACCACCCAGCGGTCGTTCGAGTTCAACTCGCAGGCGATTAACGCCAGCGACCAGATCTTGCAACTGATCGCCAACCTGCGGAGGCAATAGTGCCGCGATCCATGAAACATCCTGCCGCTGTTTTGATCCTCAGCGTCGCGGCGGTCTTGCCGGCGGGGCCGGGCCGCGCCGCCGAGATCGAGCTCCGCGCGGAATGCCGCGGGCGAGGGCCGGTGGTAACGCTGGGCGACGTGGCCGAGATCTTCAGCCAGGACGCCGCCGAGCGGGCCCGCCTGGCGGCGATCGAGCTGTTCCCCGCGCCGGCCGGCGGGCAACGCTTCGTGCGGCTGCGGGAAGTTCAAGACCTGCTCTTGATGCGCGGAGTGAATCTCGCCGACCAGCGCTTCTCCGGCGCGGCCCAGACCGTCGTGCTCAGCGGCAGCCCGGCGGCCGACCAGACGCAAGCCTTGCCCGCGGCCGCGGTCAAGGCGGCCCAACGGCAGGCGGCCGACGCCGTCGCCGGCTATCTGCGGGCGCAGGTCTCGGGGAGCGAAGCCTGGCACACCGTGGTGACGCTCGATCCGCGCCAGGCCCGGCTGCTGGCGACCGCCGGCGGGGCGATCACCGTGCGCGGAGGCGCCGCTCCCTGGACCGGCCTGCAACATTTCCAGTTGGCGGTCACCACGGCCGACGGCAGGGTGGAAATCCCGGTCGATGCCCGGGTCGCGATGCCGCAAGCCGTGGTCGTCGCCACCCGCGCGATCGCCCGGGGGACGGCCATCGGACCGACCAACGTCGCGCTCGAGCAGGCCGAGGCGGGCCAGTCGCCCGGGGCCTTCCACTCGCTCGACGAGATCGCGGGCAAGGAGGCCAGCCAGACCATCGCCGCCGGGAAGGTGTTGGAACGCGGCATGGTCCACGCGCCCTTGGCGGTCCGCCGAGGCGAGATCGTCACGGTCTACGCCCGGGCCTCGGGGATCCGCGTGAAGACTATTGCCCGGGCGCGGGACGAGGGGAGCGTGGGCGATCTGATCGCCGTGGAATCGCTCCAGGACCGCAAGCCGTTTTACGCCCGGGTGTGCGACGTACAGGAGGTGGAGGTCTATGCCCGGCCCATGCACTCCGAAGAAGCGGCCGCCAGCGACTTCTCCGGTTTTGCCGCCCGGCCGTTGGAGGAAAGTGTGATGCGGCGCTAACGCCCGCGCACGCTACGGACTCCGAGCCGGGCCGTGTCGGCCCGGACGTGCGTTCCGCAGGCGCCGGGCGCGGAACTCGTAGGGTGGGACCAGGCCGCCGTGGCGGCCGCCGGCCCACCAAGAGCTGGCAAGGATTGGTGGGCCGTCGCTCGCTGACGCGAGCTTGTCCCACCCTACAAAGCGGTACACAGGCAAGGCAGGAACATGAATACCCATCGTCTTCGTTACGTCGTTTTGCTCTTGGCCGTTTTCGGCGGGCTGGGGCGGTCGGCGGCGCCGGCGGCGGCGCAGTCGTCGAGTCTGCTGGGCAATCCGGACCGGCGCCGGCCGCTAAGCCTCAGCGACGTCTCCTGGACCTACCAGACGCCGGAACCGAAGCGGGAGATCCACATCAACGACCTGATCACGGTGAACGTCAATGAGATGGCCACGGTGATCAGCGGCGGCTCGATCAATCAGCGGCTGCAGGGCGAACGGAACTGGGACCTGAAGAGCTGGATCATCCCCACCACGAGCGGCCTCGGCGTCAAGGCCGATCCGCAGACTGGCGGTGCGCCCAACATCGACTTCCTCGTCAACAATTCCTACCAGGCCAATGCCGACCTGCAGAGCAAGGAATCGGTGAAGTGCAAGCTGGCCTGCCACGTGGTCGACATCCGCCCCAACGGCACGCTGGTGCTGGAAGGCCGCCGCACGATCGCGGTCAACGAAATGAATTGGGAAGTGTCGCTTGTCGGATCGATTCGCGCGGAGGACGTGGGGCCCAACAACACCGTGTCCAGCGAGAGCGTCGCCGACATGCGGCTGGTCAAACGCGAGACCGGCCAGGTCCGCGACGGCTATCGCCGCGGCTGGTTCACGCAATGGCTGGACACCTACAACCCGTTCTAGAAGGCTTGCCCTATGAGTTGCCACACCGTGATTCACGGCCTTGCCCTGCTGCCCTGGTTGGCCGCCGCAAGTCTCTGCGTCTCACCGGGCCCGGCCCGGGCGGCAACCTCCCTGTCGAGCATCTGCCGCATCAAGGGACAGGAGGAGAACGTGCTGCAGGGACTGGGGATCGTCGTCGGGCTGAAAGGCAGCGGCGACGGCGGCAGCTACCTGCCCACCATCCGCAGCCTGGCCGCGGCCATGCAACTGATGGGCGATACCTTGGGCAAGGGCGGCGCCGCCGAACTCAAGGACGCGAAGAACGTGGCCCTGGTGACCGTCTCGGCGATCGTTCCCGCCGCCGGCGCCCGCCAGGGCGACCGCATTGATTGCACGATCGCCTCGGTCGGCTCGGCCAAGAGCCTGGTCGGCGGACGGCTCTTCCTCACGCCGCTTTTGGGTCCCGCGCCCTCCCGCGGCACCCGGCCTGAGGACCGCCGGGTCTATGCCCTGGCCGAAGGCCCGATCACCATCGAGGACGCCACGGTCCCGACCACCGGCCGGATCCACGGCGGCTGCCGCCTGGAAGAGGATTTCAACAACGTCTTCGTCAAGGACGGCAAGATCACCCTGGTGCTCAACGAGAACCACGCCGAGTTCCAGGTGGCCGAGGACGTGGCCGAGCTGATCAACGGGCGGATGACTTTCCAGGCCGGCGGCGCCCTTGGCGAAAGCCCTCAACCAGGTGAACGTGGAAGTCGTCATTCCGCGACAGTACCTCGACGACCCGGTGCTCTTTGTCTCGCAGGTGTTGAACCTCACGATGACGGAGCCGCAGACCATCCCGCGGGTGACGATCAACGAACGGACGGGCAGCATCGTGATCGGCGGCGACGTGGAGATCGGCGCCGTCGTGGTGACGCACAAGAACATTACCGTCGAGACGGCGCCGCCGGGGCCGCCAAGCAGTTTGTGCCGCTGGACCCGGGCCAGACGCAGACGCCGCGCTTGAAAGCCCTGGTCGAGTCGCTCAACGCCGTACACGTCTCGCCCGAGGACATCATCGACATCATCAAGTGCCTCGACCGCAACGGCAAGCTGCACGCCCAATTGGTCATTCAGTAAGCAATCCGGGAGATTTGTATCGTGATGCCTGTCACCTCTTCCCAACCGGCGGCGTATGCCCATCCGCATGTCTCGGGGACCAACGCGCCGGCGTGGTCTCCGTCGCTAACCAACCAACCGGTCGCGTTGTCCCAGCCACAGGCGCCGGCAACGGGATCCGCGGACGATGCCCGGCTCCACGAAGCCTTCAACGACTTCGTCGGGGAGACCTTTTACGGCCAGATGCTGCAATCGCTGCGAAAGAGCGTGGCGAAGTCGCCCCGCTTCAGCGGCGGCCGGGGGGAAGAGGTCTTCACCGGGCAATTGGACCAGGTGCTGGCCCAGAAACTCGCCAAGACCAGCGGCGACAAACTGAGCGGGGCGATGTACCGGCTGTTCACCGCACGGCGGAAGTAATCCCCGATGAGTTTTGGAGGCAAATCTCTCCAGTTATTAGTGAACGCTCCCGAAAGTGAAGGCAAAACGATGGATGCTGCCTGGGATTCCCAACTAACCAACTTCCTCTCCGACCTGTCCAGCGTGCAGGATGCCTCGCTGGAACTGCTCACCCGCAAGCGAAAGCTGCTGGTGGCCTCCGATCGCGAGGGGCTCCTGGCCCTCGGCTCCGAGGAGGAGCAATTGATCCAAAGGCTCCAGGGCTGTCTGACGCGGCGGGAGGAGCTGCTCCGCCAGGCTGCCGGGCAAGGGCTCCCCTCGGAGAGCATCCGCTCGCTGGCCGGCACACTGCCCAAGGCGCAGCGAGCCCCCCTGACCGCGGAGATCCAGAAGGTCACCTCACAAGCCCGGCTGCTCCAGCACCACAGTCTCACCAACTGGGTGCTCGTCCAGCGAACCCTGATCCATCTCTCACAGATGCTGGAGATTATCGCGACCGGTGGGCGCCTAAAACCGACATATGGAAAGGACTACGTCGACTCTAACCACGGAACCCTGTTAAACCAGGTTGTCTAAGAAAGCTGGCGAAACGTGTCCCTCCTCGGCTCACTCCAGATGGCCGGTAACAGCCTGCAGGCGAACCAGATCGCCATACAGGTCGTGGGGAACAATATCGCCAATGCCGACACCCCGGGTTACATCCAGCAGAACGTCGTACTCCAGCCGGGGCCCACGCAAACCGTCGACAACCTGCCGCTGGGCTCGGGCGTAGAGGTCAAGGGGATCCAGCAGCAGCTTGACAGTTTCCTGGAGGACCGGCTCCGCGGCGCCATGAGCGACCAGGCCAGCACCTCCACGCAGCAGAGCACTTACACCCAGCTCGAACAGATCGTCAACGCCCTGGGCAGCAACAATCTCAGCACCGCGATGACCAATTTCTTCTCCAGCATCTCCGACGTGCTCAACAATCCCCAGGATGTCTCCACCCAGAACCAGGTCGTGCTCCAGGGACAGACCCTGGCCGGCACCATCAACAGCATGGCGCAGCAGATCGCCTCGCTGCAACAAAACCTCAATCAGCAAGTCGTCGGCACCGCCGGTCAGATCAACCAGCTTACCAGCGAGATCGGCACGCTCAACGGGCAGATCGCCACGTTGCAAGGCGGACAGGGCGGGCAAGACGCAGCCGGGGGGCTGCAAGACCAGCAGCTCACCGACCTGGAGAGCCTCGCGCAATTGACCAGCATCCAGGTGCAGAATAACGCGGACGGCACGGTGAACGTCTACGCGGGCGGGAACTACCTGGTCGATGGCGCGAACGTTTGCCAGGTCAACGTCGCTTACCAGAGCAGCGGCGGCACGACCACGGCCCAGCTCCAGATCGCCGGCAGCGACGCGAACCTCGATCCCACCTCCGGCCAACTCGCCGGCTTGTTGGCCTCGCGCGACACCGCCCTGGGAGGTTTCCTCAACACCTTGAACAACTTCTCCCAGACGCTGGCCAACGAGTTCAACAAGATTTACAGCAGCGGCCAGGGACTGACCGGCTACCAGCAGTTGACCAGCCAGAACGCCGTCGACTCGCCCACCGCGGCGCTCAACCAGGCCGGGCTGGCGTGTACGCCGCAAAACGGCGATTTCCAGATCCTCGTCAACAACACCCAGACCGGGCTGACGCAGACCACCGACATCCCCGTCGATCTCAGCGGGCAGGGAAACGACCTCACGCTCAACGGGCTGGCGGCGGAGCTCAACCAGGTCAGCGGCATCACGGCCTCGGTCACGGCCAACAACCAACTGTCGATCAGTTGCAGCTCGCCCAACGAGCAGTTCGCTTTTTCCTCCGACAACAGCGGCCTGCTGGCCGCCCTGGGATTGAACAGCTTTTTCACGGGGAATTCGGCCCTGAGCCTGGGCGTGAATTCCACCGTCGCCAACGACCCCTCCCTGCTGGCCGCCAGCACCGGGGGCATCGGCACGGATACGAACAACGCCACCACCCTGGCCAATTTCGCCGATCAGCCCCTGGCTTCGCAGGGCGGAAACACGCTCTCCGACCTCTACAACACCATGACCAGCGACCTCGCCCAGGCCTCGGCGGTCGCCACCTCGTCGGCCCAGGGGGCCCAGTCCTTCTGCAGCACGCTCAGCAGCCAGAAAGCCTCCGAAAGCGGCGTCAGCCTCGACGACCAGACGATCCAGTTGATGGGCTACCAGAGGGCTTATCAGGCCACCGCCAACTATATCCAGACGATCCAGCAGATGTTCGACAGCCTGCTGCAAATTTGAGGTTGTGCGATCATCGACTCCATCCTCGGCATCCTCACCGGCCGCATCAGCGACCAGTACGTCTACCAGCAGTTGACCGCGCAGCTCGACTCCGGCCTGACCCAGCTCACGCAACTGGAAACGGAGCTGAGCACCGGCGACCAGTTCCAGTTGCCCAGCCAGGATCCGGTTGCCGCGCAACAGGCGATCAGTCTGCAAACGCTGTTGGCGAAGAAGCAGCAGGCCCAGAGCAACGTCACCAGTGCCCAGTCGTTCCTCAGCGAGGCCGACTCGGCCATGACGAACATCAACAACCTCATGTCCCAGGCCCGCGCCACCGCCGTCGGCGCCGTGGGCAGCACGGTCACCACGGAACAGCAGCAGGCCGCCGCGCAGACCATCCAGCAGACGATCCAGCAGTTGGTCGACGCCGGCAATGAGCAGTTCGAGAACGGCTATCTCTTCGCCGGCTCGGACACCCAGGTGCAACCCTTCAGCGCCCAGGGCAACAACATCGAATACTCGGGGAACGATCAGACCTTGTCCACCTACACCGACGTCGGCCAGTTGAGCCAGACCAGCGTCCCGGGAAGCCAGGTCTTCGGCGGGTTGTCGCAGCCGGTCGGCGCCGGCGTCAATCTCCAGCCGAACGTGACCTTCCAGACCCCCTTGTCCGATCTGCACCTCGGGCAGGGCGTCGACAAGGGCAGCATCGCCATCTCCGACGGCACCCACACCAGCATCGTGGATCTCAGCGGCGCCGACACCATCGGCGACGTGGCCAACTTGATCCGCAACCATCCGCCCGCCGGCTGCACGCTGGACGTGCAGGTCACCTCCCAGGGCCTCCAGATCCAACTCGACCCGTCCAGCGGGCCGGGCAACCTCTCGGTCACGGAGGTCGGCGACGGCACCACCGCCCACGACCTGGGGATCTATGATCCCAGCGGCGCCGGCAACAACCCCCTGGTGGGCGGCGCCCTGGATCCTGAGCTGACGGCCACCACGCCCCTGAACGACATCCTCGGCGCCCAGGCCCAGGCAGTGGTCCCTTCCCCCGGCGGCAACAGCGATATCGTGCTCCAGGCCCAGACGGCCGGGTCGCAGTACAACGGCGCCACCATCGCCATCGAAGGCGACCCTGGCGTCACCGCCGGACAGGAGACGGTCACCTACGACCCGACGACCATGGCCATCGTGGTCCACGTCGACGCAGGCCAGACCACGACCCAACAGGTCGTCACGGCGCTGAACAACGCCAACGCCGCGGGCACGATCCCCTTCACCGCCAGCCTCGATCCGGTGGCCGGCGCCGGCGACGGCTCGACCCCCATCGCCGTGACGCCCGGCGGCCAAGTCGCCGCTACGACCTCCGGCGGCAGCGGGCAGCCCCTGGACCAGACCTCGGGACTCCAAATCGTCAATGGCGGCTCCACCTACAACATCGACATCAGCCAGTGCAAGACCGTCCAGGATCTCCTCAATACGATCAACGGCGCGGGAGCCGGCGTGCTGGCCGGGATCAACCAGGCCGGCACGGGGATCCAGGTCCAATCGCGGCTCAGCGGCTGCGACTTCTCTATCGGCGAGAACGGCGGCGCCACGGCCACGCAGCTCGGTCTGAGGACCCTCTCCACCGACAGCCCGCTTTCGGATCTGAACTACGGCCAGGGCATAAGCCTCGCCCCGGGTACCGACGCGTCCGCCAGCTACGGAACGGCAGGCGGCAACAACGGCCTGGTACTCACGGCCACGAATTCCGGCTCGTCCTGGAACGGTTGTCAGGTGGACTTCGTCGACTCCGGCGGCCAGCCCGGTAGCGAGAGCGTCAACTACGACGCGCAAACCCGAACGATCACCTTTTCCATCGTCCCCGGCTCCACCACGGCCAATACCCTGGTGAGCCTGGTGCAGAACTCGCCCACCTTGAGCCAGGACTTCAACCTCTCCTTGGACCAGAGCCAGGGGACCAACGATGGGACGGGCCTGGTCGCCGTGGGCTCGACGACGACCGCCGGCGGCAGCACCTCGGGACAGGACTTCACCATCACCCGGGCCGACGGCGTGTCCATGTCCGTCAGCCTGGGCGGCTGCCAGACGATCGGCGACGTCCTCAACGCCGTCAACGACAATTCGCAGAACACGCCGGCCATCTCCGGCGGTCCGCCGGCGCTGGTCGCGCAACTGTCGCCGCAGGGCAACGGCATCGAGCTGGTCGACAACAGCGTCGGCACGGGAACGCTCACCATCACCCAGGCCTCCGGCAGCAGCGCCGCCGTCAACCTCGGGCTGATTCCCTCCGGCCAGACGAGCCAGAGCACAAGTACCGCCGGCACGGCCGCTTCGGCCACCGTAACTTCCCCCGGCGACAATAACGAACTGGTCTTCAGCAGCCGCTCCGACAGCTTCGGCAACGGCTGGCAGGTCGTCTTCCAGAACACCGCCGCGGCCCCGTCGCTTGATTTCGACCCGACCAACAAGGTCATGACCTTCGACATCAACGCCGGCACGACCACCGCCAACGACATCATCTCGCTGCTCAATGCCAACCCCCAGGCCAGCGCCGACTTTTCCGTTTCGCTCGGCGCGGCTGGCGGCGGCGCCAACGACGGCACGGGCCTGGTCGCCGACAACACGGCCGCGCCGCAGCGCTTTCCGGAGGCACGCCCCAGACCCTCTCCGGCAGCGACCCCAACCCGCAGGAAGTCGGCGGCCTGTTCACCGCCCTATCGCGTATTCAGGACGGGCTGACGACCAACAATACGCAGGAGATCAACCTGGGCGTATCGCTGTTGGACGCAGCGGTGACCCAGTTGAATTTGGTTCAGGCCGACGTGGGAGCCCGGGAGCAGGGGCTCCAGGCACAAGCAACCAGCCTCACCAGCCAGACCACGCAGTTGCAGTCGAGCCTGTCGTCGACGCAGGACATCGACATGACGCAGGTGATCACCGCCCTGACCGCCGAGCAGGCGGCGTTTCAGGCTTCGCTGGAGGCCACCGGGCAGATCTTCAAGCTCACGCTGCTGAACTACCTCTGAGCGGTCAGCGGTTACGGGGTAAGAGATAAGGGATAAGGGATAAGGGATAAGGGGCCAAGCGTCAGCACTCGCGTCCCCCCCTGAGCGTGACTGAAATGACCAAGTGACAGCATTGACGACCCCCCAGAACACGGCTATTCCGGTTCATCCGGTCCAAGAATGCGCAGAGGGATCAAAAGGGCGGTTCAGCCAGCCACAGCGCACGCGCAGCCATTCTCGGGCGAGCGCCGTGCCGGTGCCGACAACGAGTATACTTCCTCTTCTCTGTTCACGGCAGCGGGTTGCGTGCCACCTGTCAGCGTGAAACAGAGAAGAGGAAGTATACTCGGCTTCCTTGCCCAACGAGTTTCCAGTTTTTCGAGGATGGCCGCACGTACGCTTTAGCCGGATGAACCACAATTCCTTTGAGGGCAAGTGCCGGTGCCTCTTCTCTGTTCCCGCCTGGATTGCAGGGCGAACCAGAGAAGAGGAACCCGTATGGGCCCGTTACGTTCATACCCGAGACTCCCGCGAAAACTTATCGAAGGGGGACGCGAGTGCTGTCACCCAGGGGGGACGCGAGTGCTGAAACTTGGCCTCTTATCTCTTATCCCTCATCTCTTTCCGTCCGATAGAACCTATGTGCGCAACCGCGCCAGGGCACGAAGACCGAGACAGGGCCTATGAAGATCACTACCACGAGGTTCGGAACAGTGGTGTTTGAGCCGGAGGACCTGATCCGATTCCCGGAAGGACTATTGGGATTGGAAGCCTGCCGCCAATGGGTCTTCCTGGCGGATGGTGAGAACGACGCTCTGGCCTGGATGCAGAGCGTCGACAGGCCGGAAGTGGCGCTGGCGGTGGTCAGCCCGCGGCGTTTCGTGCCCAGCTACCGCATTCGAGTGGCCCGCCACGAGTTGGAGCCGCTGGGCTTCGAGTCGGTCCGGTCGGCCGAGGTCTTGATCGTGGTGGGCAAGACCGAGCGATCGGTGACGTTGAACCTCAAGGCGCCGCTGGTCATCAACCTCGACCGCCGCCTGGGACGGCAGGTGATCGCCAACGGCGACCTCCCCATCCAGTATGAGCTTGGCAACCAACTGCCGGCCCTGAAAAAAATCGCCTGACGCCCATCACCGTTGGCTTCGGCCAACTGCAGGAAGCAAGGAGCCAGCGATGCTTGTCCTCTCCCGGCAACGTGACGAGAGCATCATCATCGGCGACAACATCGTGGTCACGATCGTCGATATCCGCGGCGACAAGGTCCGCTTGGGGATCGACGCCCCCGGCGAGATTCCCGTGCACCGGCGGGAGGTGTATGAGGCCATTCAGCGGGAGAACCTCCGCGCCAGTCGCTTGGAGCCCAAGGACACCCGCGGACTGGGCCCGAATAACATCGCCGATTCGTCCCGCATTGCCGGCGGCTGAGCCGGCGGAGCGATTCTACGGCTTGTGCCGATTCTAAGGCCCCGCCATCCCAACCTTAGTCGTCGCCAGGGCCTTTTCTTTCCCCCTCTCGGACCAACGTGCCGAGAAGAATCCAGGAGGAGAGCGTCGGCTGGCGCGAACAAAATCCGGAGAGGTGCCCAGATTGCCTAAAGCTGCTATATTTCCATTCCGATATTTTTCCATAAGCGCCGTCCTCCGGTGACGCGGTCTCAAGCCGAGGTTTGGCCAGCACGGCTGAGGCGCGCCTCCAATGGCAGATTTTGCTGCCGACCGGCAGCCCCGAAACAACAACCCTGTGACCCGTTCGGTAGGCGTACCCTCCCAGCGGTGAACAGCCAAGCCGGCGCGGGCCCCGCACTCCCGCCAGTCTTGGACGAAAGCCGTTCTCCTACAGAAAGGTGTCTCGCATGACCCGTATCAATACGAACGTCAGCTCGCTTCTGGCCCAGAACGCGCTGAACCAGACCAATCAGTCTCTCCAGACGGCGTTGACCCGTTTGAGCACGGGCTTGCGGATCAACAGCGCCGCGGACGATCCGGCCGGCCTGATTGCCAGCGACTCGCTGGGGAGCGAAATCGCCAGCACCCAGCAGGCGGTCACCAACACTCAGCAGGCCGACCAGATGATCTCCACGGCCGGCAGTGCCCTGACCCAGGTGACCACGCTGCTGACCAACATTCGCGGCCTGATCTCCGCGGCAGCCAACACCGGCACCATGACCGCCGACCAGATCCAAGCCAACCAGCAACAGATCGACGCCTCGCTGAACGCCATCGACCAGATCTCCCAGACCACGCAATTCCAGGGCCAGAACCTCTTGGACGGCTCACTGGGCTTCGTCACGCAGGGCGTCAATCCCAGCCAGATCTCCAACCTCAACATCAACCAGGCCGACTTCGGCACGCAGAACTCCATCGGCGTGACGGCCGACATCGTCAATCAGGCCACGCAGGCCTCGCTCACCTACAACCAGGGCACCGCCACGAACCCGTTGGTGCTTCAGCTCGGCGGCGCCAACGGCTACCAGACCTTCAATTTCGCCACGGGAAGCACCGAGGCCGACATGGCTTCCGCCATCAACCTCGCCAGCCAGTCGACCGGCGTCCAGGCCAACGTCAGCAACATCACCACCACCAACGCCACCAAGGGCCAGACCGACCTCTCGGGAACTAACGGCGGCGGCATCCAACTGGCGGCCAAGACCGCCGGTCAAGCGGCGGGCAATGTCTCCATCGTCTACAACGCGGCGGCGGGCAACGCCGCCAACACGGCCTCTTACAACAACGGCGTGTTGACTGTCAACCTGAAGACCTCTTCGGCGGCCGCTTCGACCACCGCCGGCCTGGTCGCCGTGGGCAACGCCGGCACCCTCGGGATCACCGCCAAGATCGCCGGCACCCAGTTCAACGGCACGACGTTGGTGATCAGCGACAACGCCGGCGCCACAGCGAACTCCGCCACCTACAACTACGCCACCAACACGATCACCGCCAGCGTCGACATCACCGGCGGCACGCCCACGACCAACACCGCCCTGCAAACCCTGATCACCAACCAGTTGGGCTCGCTCTTCACCGTTGCAGCAGGCGCAACGGGGGCGCCGACGTCGTCGCCAACAACCCTGCCGGCGTCGCGGTCACCAATAGCGACGGCACCAATGGGGGAGTCCTCAACGCCGCGGACACCTTCGCCAACATCGCCACCGCCATCACCAACGCCACCGGCGGTAGTCCGGTCACGGCGACGGCCGTCGGCACGACCGGCGCGCTGGTCACCCCCTTCACCCAGAGCGCGACCTTCGGCTCGGTGAACGCCGGACTGTCCAGCGACCTGAACAACGGCATCCAACTCCTGGGCGGCGCCGCCGCTTCGGAGCTGCCGATCACTTTCGTCAACAACGGCGACAGCCAGACCTTGAGCTTGAGCCTTGCGACCAACACGGCCACCAACGGCTACTCCACCGCCTACGTCCAGGGCACCAACCCGAACTCCACCATCAAAGTCGTCGCCGACAATCTGGGTACCCAATACGACGGCACTACCGTGCAGTATGCCCAGAGCGCCACTGACACGAGCGTGGTCTACAATGCCGGGGCCAAGACGATTACGGTCAACAATAACTTCGCCGGCGGAGCCATTACGGCCGCGGACGTGATCACCCAGATCAACGGCTCCCTCGGCTCGCTCTTCACGGCGTCGGACATCAATCCCGACGACCCCAGCGGCACGGGCGCCGCAGGCCTGGTCATCGCCGGACTGTCCGGCAAAACCTCCGGGGGCAACCAGTATACGGGCCTCACCGTCAACCTGGGCACCGACGCCAACGGCAACGTCACCAGCGAGGCGTCGGACGTGGTCGCCGCGATCAACGCCTCGGCCGCCTTGCAGGGTCTCGGCATCAGCGCCGCGAACCTGGGCAGCAGCACCGGCGCCGGCCTGATGGGCACCGGCAGCACGAGCTTCACCCAGCCCGGCGTCACCCAGGCAAACGCCTATGCCTCAGGCACCACGATCAACCAGGGCGGCACGAACGCCCAGATGACGGTCACTGCCAAGAACGCCGGCAGCCAGTACAACAACGTCGGTGTGGTCTTCGTCAACGACAACACGATTACGGCCCACGGCGGCGAGTACGTCCAGTACGACGCCGGCACCAAGCAGTTGCAGGTACACATCGTCAGCGGCGTGAGCACGCTTAACGACGTGCTGAACAACTTCACCGATACCACGGACCCCACCGACACCGCGCTGTTCTCGCTCTCCGCTGTCGGCACCGGCGCGGGTGTGCTCTACGCCTCCGATACGGGCACCTTGACCGGCGGCGTGGTCAACGGCGGAAGCGCCACCGGCGGCGTGGCCCTGGCGGGCAACTTCGACGCCAACCAGGTCGTCGGCAACGGCCTGACCCTCACCTCCACGGGCTACGGCTCCAACCAGTTCGTCTCCGCCCAGGCCGTCCAGGGCAGTTTCCAGACGGTCAACTCCGCCGGCACCACCACCGACCGCGACACGGGCTCCGACGTCAACGTCCGTATCAACGGCATGCAGGCGGTGGGCAACGGCCTGCAAGCCACGATCGATAACCCCAACCTGGCCATGAGCTTCAACGTCGGCAGCACGGTCGCCTCCGGCGCCACGCTCAACTTCAACATTATCGGCGGCGGCGCCCAGTTCCAACTGGGTCCCGACGTAACCTCCGGCCAGCAGGCCCGCATCGGCATCGGCAGCGTCTCCACCGCCAGCCTCGGCGGTGCGTCCGGCCTGCTCTACGAGCTGCAGTCCGGCGGCAGCCTGTCGCTGGCCAACAACGTCGACGGTGCCGCCCAGGTAGCCGATCAGGCCATCAGCCAGGTCGCCAACATGAGCGGCCGGCTGGGCGCCTTCCAGTCCACGACCCTGAACACCAACGTCAATTCGCTCACCACCACTTTGGCCAACCTTACTTCGGCCAAGAGCGACATCACCGACGCCGATTTCGCCGCCGAAACCGCCAGCCTCGAGCAGGCGCAGATCCTCCAGCAGTCCGGCTTGACCGTGTTGAGCGTGGCCAACGCCGCCCCAAAACAGGTCCTCACGCTGTTGCAGAACTTGTAATCCCTTAGACGCGAGTCCTAGTCGCAGGGTGCGTTTCGCGCACCCTGCGTTTTTTTTGCGTCGGTTGTCAGTTGTCGGTTGTCAGTTGTCAGTTGTCGGTTGTCAGTTGTCGGTTGTCAGAGGAGGCGCGCTATGAAACGCGACTACAAAGAGCTGATCGTGTGGCAGAAGGCCATCGACCTGGTTGTCGAGATCTACAAGGCAACGAAGGCCTTCCCCAAGGAGGAACTTTACGGCCTGACATCGCAACTTCGCCGGTGCGCGGTGTCGGTACCGCGTAACATTGCAGAAGGGCAAGGGAGGTTGACCCGAGGCGAGTTCCGGCAGTTCCTCCCGACACGCCAAAGGATCGTTGGCGGAGATGGAGACCCAGTTGACAATTGCCGAAAGGCTCGGTTACCTTAAGGGTTCGCAGACGCACATGGGACGGCTCGCCGAGGTGTCACGGCTGCTCAATGGCCTACTCAACTCACTGACAACCGACAACTGACAACCGACAACCGACAACTGACAACCGACAACTGACAACCGACAACTGACAACCGACAACTGACAACGGACAACCGTTCCGTGAGCATCCTGAATCTGGACAAGATCTTTGATCCCCATCGCGTGGCCGTGATCGGCGCCAGCGAAACGCCCACCAGCGCCGGCTTCACCGTGCTGCGGAACCTGGTGGGCTCGGGCTTCCGCGGCGTGGTCTATCCGGTCCATCCCCGGCGGGAATCGGTCCAGGGGATCGAGGCCCATCCGGACGTCAAGAGCCTGCCGCATCCGCCGGACCTGGCGGTGATCTGCACTCCCGCGGCGAGCGTCCCCGCCTTGGTGGGGCAGTGCGGCGAGGCGGGCACGCGGGGCATCGTGATCATTTCGCCCGGCTTCCGCGAGATCGGCGAGGAAGGCCGCAAACTCGAGCGGGCCGTGCTCGACCAACAGGCCCGCTTCCCCGGCATGAGGATCCTCGGTCCGAACTGCCTGGGCGTCATCGTGCCGGCCGTCTCGCTCAACGCCAGCCTCGCCGCGGCCACGCCCAAGACGGGGCACATCGCCTTCATCTCCCAGTCCGGCGCCTTGGGCACCTCGGTCCTCGACTGGGCCATCGACGACGGCGTCGGCTTCTCCTACTTCGTGGGCGCGGGCAACATGCTCGACGTGGGCATGGCCGACCTGATCGACTATTTCGGCTCGCAAACCGACACCCAGTCGATCATCCTCTACGTCGAATCGATCACCGAGGCCCGCGAGTTCATGTCCGCGGCCCGGGCCTTCGCCCGCACCCGGCCCATCGTGGCCTACAAGGCGGGCCGTTTCCCCGAGTCGGCCCGGGCCGCCGCCTCGCACACCGGCGCCATGGTCGGCGTCGACGCCGTTTACGAGGCCGCCTTCCAACGGGCGGGCATCGAGCGGGCCTTCCAGCTCGGCGAGATGTTCGACGTCGCCGAGCTCCTGGCCCGGCAGCAGCCCCCCAAGGGCGACCGCCTGGCGATCATCAGCAACGCCGGCGGACCGGGCGTGATGACCACCGACATGCTCATCGCCCGCAGCGGCGAGCTGGCCCAGCTCTCCGGCGAGACGCTCGACAAGCTCGACCAGTGTTTGCCGCCCTTCTGGTCCCACGGCAATCCCATCGATCTGTTGGGCGACGCCCCGCCGGAGCGTTTCGCCAAGGCCCTGGACATCACCCTGGCGGATCCCGGCGTGGACGCCGTGCTGGTGCTGCTGGCGCCCCAGGCGATGACCGACGCCGCCGGCACGGCAACGGCCGTGGGCCAGGTCGCCTCCCACGCCCACAAGCCCGTGCTGGCGGCCTGGATGGGCGGCCGTAGCGTCGCCGAAGGGCTTCGGCTGCTCACCCAGGCCGGCGTCCCCGCCTACACCACCGCGGAAAAAGCCGTCACCGCCTTCATGCACCTGGTCTCCTACGCCCGCAACCTGGGCTCGCTCTACGAGACCCCCCGCGACCTGCCCGTGTCGTTCTCGCTCGACCGCCAGCGCGTGCGGGCCGACTTCGCCCCGATTCTCGCACGGGGCGGCGACGTGCTCTCCGAAAACGTCTCCAAGTCGTTCCTCGAGGCCTACGAGATTCCCGTGACCAGGCCGCACCTGGCCCGCACTGCCGACGAGGCCGTCGACGCCGCGCGGCGGCTGGGCTATCCGGTGGTGCTGAAGATCCACTCGCCGCAGATCACGCACAAGACTGACGTCGGCGGGGTGATCTTGAACCTCGCCGGCGACGAGGCGGTGCGGCGGGCCTACGCCGAGATGATGGCCGCCGCGGCCCGGCGGCGGCCCGACGCCACGCTGCTCGGCGCCACCGTGCAGACCATGGTCACGCATCCCACGGCCTTCGAGCTGGTCCTCGGCAGCCGCAAGGACCCGGTCTTCGGCTCGGTGATCATGGTGGGCTCCGGCGGCGTGGCGGCGGAGATCTTCCGCGATTGGGCCCTGGCCCTGCCTCCCTTGAACGAGTCGCTGGCCCGCCGGGCGCTGGAATCGCTCAAGTCCTGGCCCCTCTTGCAGGGCTATCGCGGCCGGCCGGGCGGCAACCTCGACCGCCTGATCGAGGTTCTCATGCGGTTCTCCTACCTCGTGGCCGACTATCCCGAGATCCAGGAGTTCGACGTCAATCCACTGCTGGTGACGCCGCAAGACGTCATCGCCCTGGACGCCCGGGTGATCGTCGACCGGCAGACCTTGGTCAGCTCGGTGCGGCCCTACGCGCACCTCGCCATCCGGCCCTACCCGGAGGAGTTCGTCACCCAGCGGACGCTCAAGGACGGCTCGCCGGTGGTTCTCCGGCCGATCAAGCCCGAGGACGAGCCCCTCTGGCACGAGCTGTTGGCCAACTGCTCGACGAACTCGCTGCGTTTCCGCTTCCGCTATCTCTTCAAGCAGACCACGCACGAGATGGCCGCCCGCTACTGTTTCATCGACTACGACCGGGAGCTGGCGATCGTGGCCGAGGTCGAGGAGCTCAACGAGCGGAAGCTGATCGGCGTGGCGCGGCTGGTGGCCGACATGAACCACGAGACGGCGGAGTACGCGCTTTTGATCGTCGACCGCTGGCAGGGTCGCGGCCTGGGCCGCCTGTTGACCGATTACTCCCTGGAGGTCGCCCGCACCTGGGGCGTCCAACGGATCGTGGCCGAGGTCTCCAAGGACAACGCCCGCATGTTGGCCACCTTCCGCGACCGCGGCTTCACCCTGCGCCACGACCAGGAGGACGACGTGGTCCTGGCCACCCGATCGATCCTGTAGGGCCTCCGGTGCGGAACGGGTCCTGCCCTTCACCGCGGGTTGGCCTGGTATTCACCCTTCAGATAGGCGGCCCGGAGGGGGGCGCGGCGCGCGGAGTCGGGCGGCAGCGAGGCCCACTTCTGCCGCGCGCGGAGGATGGCGCGCACCATGGCCGCGTCGTAGCCGGGCACCTGGCCGGCGAGCAGCTCCGAGATGTCCTCCGGCGCGCCGATTTGCAAGTAGGCGGCCACGTAGGCCGTGCGCAGGCGCGACGGGTTCGCGCCGATGCGGTCCCAGTTGATGCCGTCGGCAATCGCGGTGCTGAATGCCTTGCGGAACATGTGCCAGCCGTACTGGTCCTTCAACTGCGTGAACATCACCACCAGCGGATCGCCCATGCCCTGCCTGGCGTGGTACACGGCCATCTCCGGCACCAGCGCCGTCTCGATCTGCACGGCGGTCATCAAGGGGAAGGGGCTGCGGTGGTTGGCCCACCAGTCCACCGGCCATCCGCCGCTGACCACCTGGCCGGTGAAAAAGTTCACCATCTCGTGGGTCATCAGGATGTGCGCCGAGTAGGCCTTGATGCCGTTGGCCGTGCCGGAGAAGGCATCGTAGGTGACTCCGATGCCCGGGCTGGCCGTGCCGGTTACCTGGTGGACCTCGCCGATGTCTCCCGTCGCGAAGCCTCCGCCCGGCTTGTCGTAGACCAGCAACGTGTAGCGGTCCTTGGGCGGCTTGAGGCCCCAGGCGTCGCAGAGCTTGTCGAAGGCCGTGTCGGCGTAGTCGTACAGCGCCTCGATATCGGCCTTGTGGGCCTGGTACTGGTCCTGACGGGCGAACCAGATCCAGTGCTTGCCTTGGTGTATCTTCACGAAAGGCGCGGTCTGGGCCCCCGCCGGGCCACAGAGAACACAGAGCAGGCAGACGATCGCGGACGTAAGACGCAGGGATACCATAGCGTTTCTCCTTCGACGGCGGATTTCAGCTTAGAGCGCCAACGAGCCAGGCTATTCTTTGCGCGGCCGCTAACGTGAGTTTGCCCTTTTTTACCCCCAGTACCAGGGAACGTCAATCCATCGACGGCGCCGGCAACGCCCGTGGCGCACCATTTCAGCCCGCTTGACCGTGTCACCCGCCCGATTGACAACGCCACAAACCGCGACGAAACTACACTTCGTCGCGCCGCCGCTAAGGGGGGGCCGTGGCCGCGACAAAGGCAAGGACCCTGTGAAGAGGAAAGCCCGGAGGATTCCTATGAGAATCGGCCGAGACATGACCTGGCGACTGTCGCGAGCTGCCGCTTTGGCACTCCTGGGCTGGTGGCCGCTTTCCACCGATGCGGCCCAACCGCAGCAAAGATCCGCGGCACCGGGCGGAGCCGGGCTGGCGGCGAGATATCCGGGCGACGCGGGGATCGACCGCGATCCGGCCGTGCTGTTTGCCGAAAACTTCGAAAAAGGGACGATCCGCGACCTGGGCCGGCGATGGCAGGAAGTCAGCAACAAGAACGGCGCCGTTTTGGCCTTCAGCGACGACGTCGCCGACTCCAGCTCGGGAAAACGGTCGCTTGAGATGACCGGCACGCTGGGCAAGAACTCCGGGGGCCACTTGTACGCGAGCTTTCGCGGCGTGGATCGCGCGTTCCTCCGCTTCTACGCCAAGTTCGCGCCCGACCACGCCTACGAGCATCACTTCGTCGAGTTGGGCGGTTACAACCCTCCCTTGCGCTGGCCCTACCCGCACGCCGGAACCAGGCCCGCCGGCAACGATCGGCTGCTGGTCTTTATTGACGGGGTCGGCGAGTACGGCAAGTATCCGCCGCCCGGCATCTGGACGCTTTACACCTACTGGCCGGAGATGAAGATTTCCGCCGACGGGCGCTTTTGGGGAAACTGCCTCAATCCGGCGACCCCCGCTCGCATTCCGCGTGGCAAGTGGCAGTGCGTCGAGTTGATGATCCAAATGAACTCCGCCCCCGAGAAGCGCGACGGGGAGTTGGCGCTCTGGATTGACGGCAGGCCGGTGATGCGCGTCGTCCAGGGCGTCGCGCGGGGGCCCTGGTCCGGGATGGGGTTCAACGTGCTCCCCGAGGGCGGCGAGCCCTTCGAGGGCCTTCGCCTGCGCACCGACGACGCCTTGAAGATCAACCACCTCTGGCTGGAGCACTACGTGGACGAAGGCGCCCAGCGGCAGAACAAGCTCAAGGACCCCAATCCCGTGAACCGCGTCTGGTTCGACGATATTGTCGTGAGCACGGAGTACGTCGGGCCGATTCAGAAGTGATAACGGAATGTAGCAGGCACACTCCGTGTGCCGTCCGCTTTCCCCGCCTGCACGCACGGACGGCACACGGCGTGTGCCTGCTACATTCCGGACCGTGAATGGCTACGCCGGTCGCGGCCCGCAGTCGAGCCATGTCAGAGGTTGCCCCCATGGAACTTTCCAAACGCCCGTGCCAGCATGAGTGCCATGAGCAGTGCCCCGAGCCCCAGGACAACCACGTGCCTCGTCTGCCGCAGCTCGAACCGGCCCACGCGGGCCACCAGGACGTAAGCCACAACCAGGTTGAACATTCCCCACAGGACGTTGACCGTCGCCGACGACAAGCCCTGCCCGGGCGGCGAGGCGAACGGGCTCTGGAACGCGCTGCCCGAAATACCGCTGACCAGGTGTGGGATCGTGTTGGCGAGGAATGCCCCGCCGAAGAAGTAAGCGATCAAGTGATACCAGCGCGTTGCTGTCTGCATAAGACACCCGGTCCTTTACACCTGTCGAAACCTACTCCTGGCCAAGTCGCCTGAGCACCGCCTGCCATGGTTCAAGCAAGCCGAGTTGCTGCGCCCAGTGGTTAATGTACTGCTTGTCAATCTCCTCGCCGCTCACGCGGAGCATCCCGGCGATGTCGCGCAGGTGTTTTTCCGAGCCGCCCTCCTGGTAGTACCAAAGCTTTGCAAGGATCACGTCCTCCGGGGCCGCGACAAAAGTCTCCCGGTCGGGAAGGATCGGCTTCCGGCCGCGGCGCACCAACTGGCTCCGGCCCCAGGCGTCGTCCCTGGCCATGATGAAATCGATTTTGTTGCCCGACGCCGGATGGATCACGTTGAACTGGCCGCGCCGCAGCGCGGCTTCCCGCGCCGCCGGCAGGCTCACGTAAAACTCCGGCGAGGGAAACGCGCCGCAAAAACGGTCCACCGCAGCGATGTCCAGGTGCAGGACGATGTCGATGTCGTGGGTCAATCGCGGCTCTCCATAGCTCGCGCTGGCGAACGAACCAACGACCATATAGGTCAGCTTCTGGGCCTCGAGAACCTCGACGACGTACCGCAGCAGCTCAGCCTGGTCCAAGGTTTCGTCTCCGGGCAATCTCTCGCGCGACCTGTCCGGCGTCCCAATCCGGGTGTCGCCAGCGAAGGTGGGCCTCCAGCATCAGACGCATCGTTCGCTCGGCGTCGAAAACCATGGCGACCCGCTCCGCCGGCGTCTTCTTGCGAAGAACCTCCACCATGGCCTCGTCAAGAAGCTCGATACACGGACGCTTGTTCCGGGCGGTCGAGTCAAGGGCAGACATGGGATCTGTCAAGGTAGGGACGCGCAATGGCGTCGGAAGTCGTTTCTATTGACACGGGGAATGCAAGGCGGGGAATGTAAAGGGGAACGTAAGAGGGTCGGGAGTCTTTGATTCGTAACTTATGCCAAGACAATGACACCCGACCCCTTTGATTCCCCCCAACCAGGTTGAACATTCCCGACAGGACGTTTACCGTCGGCGATGACAAGCCCTGCCCGGGCGGCGATGCGAACGGGCCTTGGAACGGGCTGCCCGAAATGCCGCTGACCAGGTGTGGGATCGTGTTTGCGAGGAATGCCCCGCCGAAGAAGTAAGCGATAAAGTGATACCAGCGCGTCGCGGTCTGCATAAGACACCCCCGATTCAATTGTGATCTCGCACGTGAAGGTCACCGGTACTTTACGTCAGGCAACCCGTGCCTGACAACATCAATCCATCGCTATTTACCCGCGTCGCCTGGCAACCGTCGGGCGTTAAGCTGGTCGTCAGGCACGGCGCGCCTGTCCTACTTGGCTGGTCCCGAGCAGGCCTGCAGTCGCTTGACGATTTGGCTGGCAATAGCTTCAGACGATTGCGCCGTGTCGAGGAAGTAGACCGGCAGGCCAAGCTGGATTGCATAGTTGATCGCCACGGATGCTTGCAGACCAGCGTGAAAGCCAGCCTCAAACTCTGATACGAGCGGCCTGCCCTCGTCGTTACTCGCTATCCTCGCAATGATCGCCTGAGGGCTGGCATACGTGACAAGAATCATGGTCGGTGAAAGCGCGACAAGTTGCGACGTGCTGAACGCCGTCACTCTGAATCCATAATCCTCCTTAGTCACTGCATGTGAGTCGATGATGATGTGCGTTGAATTCCGTTTGGCCTGGACCGTATTCAGGAGCATTTGGTCTACGGCTGCAACGTCGTCGGGAGCTATTATCCGTGCAGATTCACGCCGGATGTCGTTCTGGGATAGCACCGTGTTATCCCGGCGGCCGACGTGCTCCGAAAGAACCTCGCTGTACGCGAAAACCTCAAGTGGCTGCACGCCTTCCGCGATCAATCGGCAAAGCGTGCTCTTGCCGGTTGCGGGCGATCCTGTCAGATAGACTACTTGGTACATCGCCTCGGCCTCCGGCTCCTCAAACGCCTCCTGGTCACTTCAGCATCACTGCGTAGGGTTCAAGCAGCTTGGCCCTGAACTTCACCAACTTGTGAACAGAATCCGCACGCGACGCGGCCCGTACCTCTGCACAGGTTAGACACGCCTTGTCTATCCGTCCCTGCAAGTAGTCGCCCGCCCGCTTTCCTCGGCTGGGGCCGACACCCACCACGAAATCATCGGCGGAAAGGTCTAGCTCCCCAGGCATTATCTCGTCCAAGACCAAGGCATAGCGGGAACCTGTGACGTTGATACCATTCGGTATGGGCTGCCAAATCACCCCGTCTGCCGAATACTCAGTGGCCGGCAAAAGTTCCGGCTCGGCTCTTGAGTCGATCGGCTCCATAAGGAGGTACACAGCCCCGAACCTCTGCACCGCAGTTCGGGCGAACGGCTGCACCTGGGTCAAGGGGTGACACGACGTACCCCCATAGCCCCAGAAAATCCGGCCGGTCTTCTGGTACTCCCTGCTCTTCCGTTCAAGGATTCGCTCGAAGGACTCGCCGGCATGATTTCCAACCTTCATAAAGACGAAAGCCTGAGGCGGGTTTGCAGTGTCCAATCTAGTGCGCTCCATCTATTGGTTCGATCTTGTAATCGCGGGATGGGAACTTGCCGCCGCTTGTGAGGTCCCGCACGTAATGGGCACGCAGCGGCGCATTGCTTCCATAGAAGCTCTCTAACATGCAGCTCGGCAGCCGTTTGCTGCTGTATTCAGATTTCGTGAACTGTCCACGGCGAATGACAATGCTGCAAGAACGGAGGTCAGGTGCATCGTCCAAGTGGTAACGGTGGAACTCGGGCAGCAACTCGCCAATCAGAAAACCATTATCAAGCACAAACCGCTGGGTTCTGAGTAGAAGGTCCTGAGTCCACGGGAAGTTGCGATCATCGGCTATTACCAAGCAGCCCGCGCCGTCTTCCCCGAGCGCCTCAAACCCACGCAAGACGAACGCCTCAATGCTTCGTCCCCCGTTGCTTGCTCCAAACGGCGGATTGGTGTAAAAACCCTGGTACGCTTGCCAATGCGTTGGCGGCAGAGGGTCGGCCACGTTGTACAGCTCAGCGTTAAGCCTATCGGCCACCCCAAACTGCTCGGCAAAACGCCGCACCGACAAAATCACGCGCTCGTCGAAATCTAGGACATGAACGCTTGCCGGGCCGGCTTCAAGCAACGCCCTCTTGTGCAAGTGTACGAGGCAGAGTCCTATCGCGTCTCCGTCTCCAATAAACACCACACGCCTGCCGTCGAAGTAGCGGCTGACATGCTCAGCTTGAAGCAGCATATCAGCCGTCTTCATAAAGATCTGGTCGAACTCACGGAGCGCCCGTGGGCGGTTGTTCACAACGTCCGAAATCGCGTTCAGCGACTCCCTGAGGTCGATTCTTGCCATGCGAGCACTCCGCTAGAGCTTCTCGATCGATCCGAGGGCATCGGAACCCACCTGGGGAAAGAGGTACTTTATCACGATCAGCGCCATTGCCGCAATTTCGCCGAAGACCGCCATGACAAACGTGTTCGCAACCCACGCCTCGACCGCAAGCCAGCGGAGGCCGATTGCGAAGAAAGCAATATTCACCAATCCCATCTGAACGAAAAGCGCAATCAGTATCTTCTTGGCGTACCCCTGACGAAGCGCCCTTTCTTCGGATTGTTGTCTTTCCCATGCTTCCAAAACGGTGCGAAGCTTGTAGCTCTTGTCTTCGATCTCCAGAAGGCGGCCATAGACATCCACGTCCTCAGGCCGGACTTCCCCACCTACGCCGAGAACGCGGCTCTTAAGGTTATCGGGAATCGTGACGACTTCGCTCATTCAACCCAGCCCCAGACGGTCCAGGCGGAACCCCATTGCAGCTTCCGACACGTTGAACAACCGCGCCAACTCGCCAAGGTCTTGGCACTTGGCAAACGCTGCGCGTACCAAGTCGGCAGGCATTAGCAGCGCGGCCGCGAACTGGTTCGCCTGAATTTCTGCGCGTCTCGGCCCCGCGACCTCAGCGGGCGCGTCTGCGTCCCGGAAGAGGTCGATAGCGGAATCGACAAAATCGCCATCGGCAAGCAGGTGCAAGAAATGATGGCCGAGTTCGTGCGCGATCGTGAACCGTTTGCGGTAGGGCGGATCGGATTGGTTTACGAGCAGTGTAACGGTTTCGCCGCGCTTGGCAATCATGCCCGATAAGGAATCGTCGGAAAACTTCGCATTATGCACCTTGATCCCGAGGCGGTTTGCCAGGATTACGGGGTCCACCGGGATGGAAAACAGACCGTGCTGCCGAAGAATCTCCGTTGCCCGTTTCTCAACGTCTTCCGTCTTGACGTATTCGACTGTGGGGGTAGTCGCTGAAGTCATATCGTGACCTCCCTTAGTGGGGTTGTCAACTTCTGGCCAGGAGGACGGCAGGTCTCCTGGAGAACCGACCGTCACCCGAGCAATGATACACTTGTACACCAACTCTCTGTCCGGGTCAAGGGGTCGACCAGCAAAGAGGTCGGAAGTCGTTTTCTTTGCGGCTTAGAAACGACTGCCGGCCGCTTTACACCGCTTGATTGTACCGCCCCATGCCGTTCCGCGCCCAGTGTCCGGCGGGCGGATTGCGGCGGCGACCAGTGCGGGACGAAATGGGGTTACGAATGGGGGACAGGGGCGCTTTTCAACGCTCGCCTGTCCCCCTTTTCTCCTTCCTACCCCGTCCCCACCCGTCCCCGAACGGCCGGCCGCTCTCAGCGGGGCCGTTGCCAGACCGTGGCGGACCTGGGCGGAGGACGGACGCCGGTGAAATTGCCGCCGCACTCGCACTCGCCGCGATGCCACCTGAAGCGTAAGCGAGGACGGCTTAGGGACTTACCCTTGCTTACCCTTGCTTGCCCTCGCTTACGCTTCGGGTTTGGATTTTCCTCGCTGACGCTTCGGGTTTCGATTTTCCCTTGCGCCTGTGCGTCGTTTACATCGCGGGGCGTGCATAATCCGGGCTAGTAAACGAGAAGCACCTCGCTGCTCGAACGCTGGAAGCGCCCGCTTCGTGGGAAGCGTCGCGGGAAACGCATCGCCGGCGCGGAGCCTGCGGCAAGTGCGCCGGAAAACGTCGCTCGAGGCGCACCGGCGACCCGGAAACCGCGGCTTCTTGGACGCCATCGCTTCAGTTTGTGCGGCTGCAAGGTGGACAGGGCGGCAATTTGCGTCGCTACAGGGCGGACAGGGCGGGAATTTACGTCGCTCCAAGGTAGACAGGGCGGCAATTTGCGTCGGGCCGAAGGCGCCATCTCGCCGCTTGCCGGCGCGAAACGCGGCGTCTACTGTCAAACTCGCAAAACGGGCGTCTGGACCTTAACCGTTGCCCGCAAGAAAGTTGCGCCGACAAGCGGCGCCGGCGGGAAGGCCGAGGGCCAGCGGGGAAGAAAAAAAGGGAAGTCCCGCTACAAAAAACGGCAGTCGCTCTGTCGCATTTCCGGAGTGCGGAAAAAGGGGTAAGCGTTCACGGGTCGTTGCTCAATGTAGCAGGCACACGCCGTGTGCCGTCATGTTTCCGCCTGTATGGACAGACGGCACACGGCGTGTGCCTACTACATTCCGGACGCCGAGCCCGTGGCCGAGGACGCTACCGCGCCAGCAGCCCCTCGATCTCCTTCCGGGCGGCAGCGAGGGCCTCGGGCAACTTGGCGGCGTCTTTGCCGCCGGCCTGGGCCAGGTCGGGACGGCCGCCGCCGCCGCCGCCGACCTCGCGGGCAGCGACGGTGACCCACTTCACCGCATCGATCCCCTTGGCCACCAGATCGCGACTCACGCCCGCCACCAAGAGCACCTTGCCGGCACCCTGCCGCGTACCCAAGAGCACGGCCGACGGCGAGGCCTTGCGGCGGAGCTGATCGATCAGGTCGCGGAGCAACTGTGGCGTGGCATCAGGCACTTCCGCGATGACCACCCGGACGCCGCCCACGTCGGCGGCTTCGGCCAGAAGCTGCTCGACGGTCGGCCCGCCGGACTTCGGCGCGGCGGCCGTCTTCTTCTTCAGCTCGCGGACCTCCTTGACCAGCGATTCCACCCGGGCCGGCACTTCCTCCGGCGGGACCTTTAAGAGCGACGCGGTCTTGGCCAGCGCGACCTCGACGCGGTGGACGTGTTCCAAGGCGGCCGGGCCGGTCAGCGCCGTGATCCGCCGCACGCCTGCCGCCACGCTCTCCTCTCCCACGATCTTCAAGAGGCCGATCTGCCCCGTGTTCTCCAGGTGCGTGCCGCCGCAAAGCTCCTTGCTCTGGCCCATCGTGACCACGCGGACCACGTCGGGATACTTCTCGCCGAAGAGCATCATGGCCCCGAGCTTGCGGGCCTCGGCCAGCGGCAGGTTCTTGCAGGTGACGGCCAGGCCGGCCATCACCAGGCGGTTGACCTCGTCCTCGACGGCCGCCAACTGCTCGGCGGTGAGGCCCTTGGGGTTGGCGAAGTCGAACCGCAAAAGGTCGGTATCGACCTTCGAGCCCTGCTGCAGCGCGTGCTTGCCGACGTGCTTGTGCAAGGCCAGGTGCAGCAGGTGCGTGGCCGAGTGGGCGCGGCGGATCGCTTGTCGGCGTCCCTCGTCGACCCGGGCGGTGACGCGGGCCCCCAAGGCGAGCGAGCCCTGGCGGAGGTGGCCGTGGTGCTGGATGAAGCCGTGCTCGATGGTCGTGCCCGCGACCTCGAAGCGGAGGCCCTCCGCGGAAATCTCGCCCACGTCGCCCACCTGGCCGCCCATTTCGCCGTAAAAGGGCGTCTTGTCCAAGACCACGACCACCGGCCGGTCATGGCCGGTCTCGGCCGCCGGCGGCCCGTCGCCGGTCTCCTCCAAGGCGTCGACCAACTGGCCGTTGGCGATGATGCCGATGACCCGCGCGTCCGTCTCCACGATCGTGTCATAGCCGAGGAAGCGGGTGGGCGGGTTGACGGTGCGGATGGCGTCCAGGGCCGAGCGGGTGAAGAGCTCCGCCTTCTTGCCGCCGCCGGAATCGATGCCGTGCTGCTCCATCTCCAGGTGGAAACCGTCCCAGTCGAACAGCAGGTTCCGCTCGGCGGCCATGGCCTCGAACAGCTCGGGCGGAAAGCCGTGGGTCTGGAACATCTCGGCCGCCTCCTGGCCGGAGACCATCGAGCGGTTCTGGGCGGCCATCTCCTGGAACATCCGCCGGATGCGGTCCAGGCCGGCGTCGATGGTGCCCAAGAAGTTCTCCTCTTCGGCCTGGATGATCTTGGCCACGCGATCGGCCGTCTCCTGGAGTTCGGGGTAGGGCTGCTTCATCATCTGGGCGACGGCGCCGACCAGCTTGTGGAGGAAGGGCTCGCGGACGCCCATCTGGTGGCCGTCCAGCACGGCGCGGCGCAGAAGCCGCTTGATGACGTAGCCCTGCTTCTTCGGTCCGGGCTGGACGTTCTCATGGATGGCGAAGGTGCAGGCGCGGACGTGGTCGGTGATCCGCCGCAGGCGGCGGCCGGTCTCGCTTTGCGGCTGGTAAGGGACGCGGCAGACTTCGGCGGCCGCTTGGACGATGGGCAGCAGGATGTCGATGTGGAAGTTGGTCTCCACGTTCTGGAGCACGGCGGCGGTCCGCTCGAAGCCCATGCCGGTATCGATGTTTTTGCTGGGCAGCGGGCGGAGGTTGTCGGGCGGCGGCCCAACGCGGTGGAATTGCGTGAAGACCAGGTTCCAGATCTCGACCTCGCCGAAATCGCTGTGGTAGTAGATCTCGCTGCAGGGGCCGCAGACGCCGTCGGGTCCCTGGCTGGGGGCGTTGGCGGGCCAGAAGTTTTCGTCCTCGCCCAGGCGTCCCACCCGCTCCGGCGGCAGGCCGATCTCGTCGCCCCAGACGGCGGCCGCTTCGTCGTCGTCGAGGTAGACGGTGGCCGAGAGCCGCTCGGGGGCCAGCCCCAGCCATTGCTTGCCGGTGAGGAACTCCCAGGCCCAGTGGATCGCCTCGCGCTTGAAGTAGTCGCCGAAGCTGAAGTTGCCCAGCATCTCGAAGAAGGTGTGGTGATAGGCCGTGCGGCCGACGTTCTCGATGTCGCCGGTCCGCAGGCACTTCTGGCAGGTGGTGGCCCGCGTGAACTCCAGCTTGCAGCGGCCGAGGAAGTGGTCCTTGAACTGGTTCATGCCCGCCGGCGTGAAGAGCACCGAGGGGTCCCATCGCGGCACCAGCACGTCGCTGGGCCGGCGGACGCAGCCCTTCGTCTGGAAGAAACTCAGGTACTTCTCGCGCAGCTCGTCAGCTTTCATCTCTGGACCACCCGGCGGCCATGGGTTTGCAAGAAAGGGAATCCATCAATATAGCGAATTGTGCGGGGCCTGTGTAGGGTGGGACAAGGTCGCGAAGCGAGCGCCGGCCCACCAGTTCTGCCCGTCCTTGGTGGGCCATCGGCCGCCAAGGCGGCCTTGTCCCACCCTACGAACCCGGGCCTACGGTGCGGGTCTGCGGCTTCTCGCTGGAGTCGCCGTAGAGTCGCAGTTGCACCGCACCGGCCTTGCCGCTGACGGCCGCCTGAAACTCGCGGGGATTGCGGATCGGCGCCTGGTCCACCTGGCAGATGAAATCCCGCGGGCGCAGGCCGGCTTCCCAGGCGGGCGAGTTCGGATCGACCTCGGTTACCACCACCGCTTCGTCGAACGACGGCGCGGTGCTGGCGGAAAGCAGGTCCGTTTCCGGCACGGCCGTGGTATAGTCGACCCGTAACCCGCGCCAGCTCGGCGGCGGCGCGGTCACAATCTTCTTGCCGCTGACAGGGAACTTGGAGAGCGTGACGTTGAGGTTCAGCTTCTGCTCCTCGCGAAGCAGCGAAAGGCGAACGACGGTTTCCACCGGCAGCTTGCCGACCTCGAGCACCAGCCCGTCGGGATCGTAAATGGGTTTTCCGTTGACCGCCGTCACCACGTCCCCGTCGCGGACGCCGAACCGCTGGGCGGGCGAGCCGGCGACGACGCGATGGACGCGGGTGCCGTGCGTGCCCCCCAGCATCTCCGGCAAGGAGAGGCCCGTCGGCTGAATGCCCAGCAGTCCGTATTCCACCTCGCGGCCCTGCTTGAGCGTTTCCACCACGCGACGGAACGTGGCGTCAACCGGGAAGGCATAACCGGCCGGCTGCTCGTATCCGGCCAGGGCGGCCAGCGAGGTCGTCAACCCGACCATCTGGCCCTTGAGATTCAGCAGGGCTCCCCCGCTGGTGCCGAAGTTGAGCTTGGCGTCGGTCTGGATCAAGGTGCCGTATTGGTGCAGAGTGCCCTTGCTCGGAGCGTCGAAATCTTCGGGCCCCAGCGGCGCTTTGCGGGCGAGATTGGCGACAATGCCCCAACTGGCGCTGGGCTGGCCGTCGCGGGCGATGGCGTAGGGATTGCCCAGGGCAATGACAATCTGGCCCTTCTTGAGCCTGGCGGCATCCCCCATGACGATCGGCGCGAGGTCCGCGGCCTCGATGGCCAGCACCGCCAAGTCGCTGCGCGGATCGGCCCCCTTGATCCACGCGCGATACACTTTCCGCCCGAAAGTGGTGACGTAGTAATCGTTGTCTTCCCCCAAGGCATGGTAGGCGGTGAGAATCAAGCCCTGCCGGTCGATGATCACGCCGGTGGCGAAGTCGCGGGGAACGAAATCCGGATCGGTCGGACCAGCCGGCGTGGCGGTGGCCATGCGCCGCCCAAAGGCGTCTGGACGAAACTCCAGCGGCGTGTTCTCCGCCGTTCGATCCTTGGGGACCCGGGCAATCGCCACCAGCGACTTTTCCGCCGCGGCGATGGCCTCGACCACCGCCTGCTGGACCGCCATCGCGCCCGACACACTGGCGGCAACCGCCGCCGCATCGCCCGCCGTCGCCTGCGGCGCCGACGGGACGGCAGGCGCCGAGGGTTCCTGTCCGGCCGCCGATCCGATCAGCGCGCTCGCCAAGAGCAGCGGGCCAAGTCGAGCTAAACGCAACATGCGCACCGTCATTTTGGATTTTCGATTCTGGATTGCCGACCCCGCATTCCAATCCCAGATCTAAAATCTGAAATTTGCGATCCTTCCGACACCCGCAGCAGGCAGTAATTATACCTGCCTGGAGCCCTTGCCTAGCACCCCCACCGGAAGCTACTCCTCCGCCACCGCCCCGTCCTCTTCGGCTGCGGCGGACGTTCTCGTCAGTGTCGATTGCCAAGGCTGCATGACCGCCGGCGGCGAGGATTTTCCCGGTCAACTCCTGGACAAACTTCGGATGCTCCTTGAGGTACTGGCGGACCTTGTCCCGGCCCTGGCCCAATTGCTCGTCGCCGTAGCGGAACCAGGCACCCGTCCGGGTGATGAGCTTGCCGGCCATCGCCAGGTCCAACACGTCGCCCTCATAGCTGATGCCGTCGCTGTGCATCATGTCGAACTCAGCCGAACGGAAGGGCGGGGCGACCTTGTTCTTGACCACTTTCGCCTTGACCCGCTGACCGACGACCTCTTCGCCCTCTTTCAAGGCCCCGATGCGGCGGACGTTGATGCGGCAAGATGAGTAGAATTTGAGGGCCCGGCCGCCGGGCGTGGTCTCGGGGCTGCCGAACATCACGCCGATCTTCTCGCGGATCTGGTTGATGAAGATCACCGAGCAGCGGCTCTTGCTGATCGCTCCGGTCAGCTTCCGCATGGACTGGCTCATCAGCCGGGCCTGGAGGCCGACGTGGGAATCGCCGATCTCGCCGTCCAATTCCTTCTGCGGGACCAGCGCGGCCACGGAGTCGATGACCACCACGTCGACGGCGTTGGACTTGATCAGCATTTCCGTGATGTGCATGGCCTCTTCGCCGCTGGAAGGCTGGCTCACCAGCAGGGTTTCCAGGTCGACGCCGAGCTTCTTGGCCCAGCTTGGGTCCAGGGCGTGTTCCGCGTCGATGAAGGCGGCGATGCCGCCCTTTTTCTGGGCCTGGGCGATGACGTGCAGGGCCAAGGTGGTCTTGCCGCTGGATTCCGGCCCGAAGATCTCCACCACCCGGCCCCGCGGGATGCCTTGGCCGCCCAGCGCCAGATCCAAAGAGAGGCTACCGGTGGAAATGCCGTCGATGGGACCCGTCTTGCCTTCGCCCAAGGGCATGATCGCCCCTTCGCCGAACTGTTTCTCGATCTGGGCCACCGTGTTCTTCAGCGTCGGGTGGTTCTCCAGCATCGCGATGGAGCGGAGTTGGGCCGGTTCCCCGCCCAGCGACTTGTTGTCCGCCGGCTTGCCGCGTTGCGGTGCTTTTTTGGCCATTTCGCGCATGTTCCTCGTCTTTCCGGGACTGATCATCGGACGATCCTCGCAGCTTGAAGGTTGGGGACGGCGGCGGCCCTGAGCTTTCGGCCGGCACACGTCCCCAGGGATGGTGAACGCCTTGCATACCGGGTAGTATACTAGTGTTCACTATCGCTTGGCAAGGTCGCTTCGGCCGATTTTGTCCCTCCAGGTGAAAAAACCATCCCTTCCCCCTCGTTTGCCGTCGCGGACGGGAAACGACGCTGGCCGCTCCTGGGCCAGCTTCACGCCCTGATCTTACCAAGTGGGCCCTTGCTTGCCGAGAGGCCGGAATTGGGCCAAAGAGAAGGGAAGAATCGAGAATGGCTTCGTCCCTCGCGGATTCCCCTCACCCCGCCCCACTCCCGGAGGGAGAGGGAGGCCCGCCGAGAGAATCCTTCACTTCGCGGTAGATCTCGCGGAGCTCTCTGATCGAAACGTCCTCCAGACGCTTGCTTCGCCGGTCAAGTTGCTCGTTGATTTTGATCGCCGTCTCCTGCATGGCCGAGTGGGTATCCCGGCTGCCGCCCAGGAGCACGAAGTTTTTGCCGCGGGTGAGCCGGGTATGACCATCGTCGTTATCCAGGCCCAGGCCGACCAGTGCGGCGGACTTGACGGGTTTGTGGGTCGCTTTCACAATCCTTGCCTCTTGAGGCCCTAAGGGTCGGCGAGCAAAAAATTGTCGCCTTTCGCTCCGCGAAAGCTGCGTCATCCCGGATCATTTCGCCAAAGGCCGCCTTCTTTCGCGGAGCGAAAGGCGACACTCATTGACTTTTCGATCCTAACGCTTGCCGCGGTTGAACATCTGTTTGAGCATGTCGGCGGCCGCGTCGCGGCTGCTGCTGGCGTCGGGCTTCTTTTCCTTGACGCCCTTCCATGCCTGGGCTGCGTCGGTCGAGCGATTGGGGGAGTCGGGCTTCTTGGGCGGCTCGGTTTTTTTCGGCGGCTGGGCCTTGACCTGGGCGGCCGGTTCCTTGATCGCGGCGCTTTCCTCCGTCTTGGGGATCGCCAGTTGCGTTGCCTCCTCTTTAACCGCAGGCGCGGCGCTGGTGGCGCCGGCCAGGGGCTGGGTCTCCGTCTGCGGCGGCAGATCGGAGGCCGCTGCGTCGCCCAGCAGCGAGTCCAGATCGAGGTCCTCCGGCGAGGCGGCGCCCGTCTGGGCGGCCCGCGCGGCTGCTTCCTGGATGCTGTGGACCTTGGGCTTCTTCTTGCCGCCCACGGCCACGGCCAGCTCCACCGTGAACTCCAACTGACCGATCCTCAGACGGTCGCCGTTTTTCAGCTCCTGCTCGGCCCGCACCTGGTCGTCGTTGACGAACGTGCCGTTCTTGCTGCCGAAGTCGCGGACGGCGACGAAACCCTCCTCGATCAGGATCACGCAATGGTGCCGGCTGACCAGGTCGCTGTTGGGACGAAGCTGACAATCTTCCGCACGACCGATGAAGAACTTCGGTCCGGGGACCGCGATCTTCTGGCCGGCGTTCTTGCCTTGGGCGACGACGAGTTTGACTTCCATTGCCGCACCTGCCGCACAGTTATGCTAAAGCATAACCTACCAGGGGGAAGGCTGGGTGTCAAAACTAATTTTCTCCGCGCTTCTCCCTTCTACTCATTCTACGCAGCCGGGTCCGGCCCGGTGCATGGTTGTCCGTAGGGAATTATCGGCATTCGGGTTGCGGCCGCGCCACCTGGTCCAGGCGTCGGCAGCGTATTTCCGCCGGGCCAATTCGGCGGCCTCGGCCCGTTGTTTGTCGGTCAGCGGTTGCCGTTGCCAGGCGAGGTCCAGACGCTCTTGGAGCCGCTGCGCCCATGCCTCTATCAGGGGGCCATCGCCAATCGGCTTTCCGGACAATTCCAGCAAACCGTCCAATTCCGGAGCGGCTGGAGAGCGGCCCAACAGCACGCTGCCATGTTGGAGGACGGCCCCTTGCAGTCGCCGCTGCGCACTGCCGGCCACCTTCGCGGTGCCGACGACCACGTCGCCCGCCGCCCGTCGCTGGAAACAGAGGAAAGGAAGGTAGCAGGCACACGCCGTGTGCCGTTCGCCCAAGGACGAGGCAGCGGACGGCACACGGAGTGTGCCTGCTACTCGTTGCGGCGCGCTCTGATAGATCTCGGCCTGGATGCCGGCGGCGGCCAGGACTTCGATCAGCGTCTGGTGGACGGCCTGGTACAGCAGCATCCGGCCCATGGCCAGAGGATGCTCACCGGGCAAGGCCACGCTGTAGGTCAGCTCCCGATCGTGGACGATCGCCCCCCCGCCGCTGGATCGGCGAACCACCGGGCAGCCAAAACTTGCTACATGGCGCCGCCGATCGTCGATCGCTTGAAAATACCCCAGCGAGAGCGTCGGCACCTGCCAGCGATAGAACCGGAAGCAGCATCGGCCGGCCGCCGCTGCCTTAAGCAGCACCTCGTCCACCGCCATGTTCCAGGCCCCGTCAGCCGGCGGGTCGATAAGCAGGTGGCAGGAAGTGGACATGGAGGTAGTGGTCAGTGGCTAGTGGTCAGTGGCAAGCGGTCAGGGGTTGGTGGCGGTGCATCAGCGATGGGACCTATAGGACCAATGGGACGGATGGGACGGATGACGCTTGCGAGTCCCATCGGTCCCATTCGTCCCCTAGGTCCCATGCTTTCTGACCACTAGCCACTGACCACTAGCCACTCGCTTTCAGCACCGGCTTTCTCGCGGCCTGGACTTCGTCGGGGCGGGAGACGAGCGTCGTGTGGGGGGCCTCGTGTAGCAGATCGGCCGGTTCTCCGATGATCGAGGAGAGGGCCTGGGCGAAGGCGTCCAGCGTGGCTTTGCTCTCGGTCTCGGTGGGCTCCATCATCATCGCCTCCTTGACCGTCAAGGGAAAGTAGACCGTCGGGGCGTGGAAGCCGTAGTCCAAGAGCCGCTTGGCGATGTCCAGGGCGCTGATGCCCCGCGCGTTTTTCAGCGCGGCGGCCGAAGCGACGAACTCGTGCATGCAGCGGTCGCCCTGGGGCACGGGCAGGAAATGCCGCACGCGGCTCAACAGGTAGTTCGCGCCCAGCACGGCGTTTTCCGAGACCCGGCGGAGTCCCGGGCCGCCGTGGGTCAAAAGGTAGCAATAGGTGCGGACCAGCACGCCCGTGTTGCCGAAGAAGGCGCGGACGCGGCCGATCGAGCGGGGGCGGTCGTAGTCCAAGCGGTAGCCGGGGGACTGTCCCGATTTTCGGGCCGACGCTTCGCGTCGCTGCCCGAAAATGGGACTGTCCCCTTCCCGTCCCGGCGGATCGCGGACCACGATCGGCGAGGGCAGGTAGGGGGCCAGCGCTGCGGTCACGGCGATGGGGCCGGCGCCGGGACCGCCGCCGCCGTGCGGGCCGCTGAAGGTCTTGTGGGGATTGTAGTGCATCATGTCGGCGCCGAAATCGCCGGGCCGGGCAATGCCCAGGATGGCGTTCATGTTCGCGCCGTCGAGATAGACCAGCCCGCCCACGTCGTGGACCCGCCGGGTGATCTCGCTGATGCGCCGCTCGAAGACGCCCAGCGTATTGGGGTTGGTGATCATCAGCACGGCCACCTGGGAGCCGAGCTTCGCGGCCAGGTCGTCCAGGTCGACCAGTCCTTGCTCGGTGCTCTTGACTTCGACCGTCTTGAAGCCGGCCATGGCCGCGCTGGCCGGATTGGTGCCGTGGGCTAGGTCGGGTATCAGCACCGTGGTCCGCTTTTCGCCCCGGTCGCGCAAGCGGGCCGCCGCCATCAGCAGGGCCGTCAGCTCGCCGTGGGCGCCCGCCGCCGGCTGGAGACTCACGGCATCCAACCCGGCGATCTCGGCCAGCATCTCTTGCAACGAGAAAAGGATTTCCAGGAGACCCTGGAGCGTGGACTCGGGCTGGTAAGGGTGCAGATCGACGATCCCCGCCAGCCCGGCCAGCCGCTCGTTCCGCTTGGGATTGTACTTCATCGTGCAGGAGCCCAGCGGGTAGAAGTGCGTGTCGACCGACATGTTGAGCGTCGACAGGTTGAGGAAGTGCCGCAGCAGCTCCGGCTCCGTCAACTCCGGCAGCGGCGGGGCCGACGACGCCAGGGCCGCCTTGGGCAGAAGCTCGTCCAGCGGCCTCACGGGCACGTCGCACGCCGGCAGCGTCGCCGCCTCCACGCCCGGCTTGGATTGCTCGCAAAGCAGCTTCGTCGCTTGTTGGTTTCGCATGGATTCTTCTACCAGTAGGGTGGGACAAGCTCGCGTCAGCGATGCCGGCCCACCAATTCCGCCAGGTCTGGTATCCTCGGATGAGCCTTGACGAACAAGACAGGAAGATGGGCGACTCTTCAGCCCCGAAGGGGCGCGAAATATCAGCCCAGGGCAAGCGCGGCGGCGTTAGCCGCCAAGCGCCGCCCTGGGTTTGGTTGTTCATGGAAAGAAGCCCTGAAAGGGCGACACATACGGGTATTAGCTCTCCGCAGAGTCTTGACCCTCGTTGTCGCATTTGACGCTGGGACACCTGTTTCGCCCTTTCAGGGCTAGCGATTCGTGTTCTTCCTCTCCCCAGGGCGGCGCTGCGCTTGCCCTGGGCTGAAATGTTGCGCCCCTTCGGGGCGGAGACCACAAGTGCTCAATAGTTTCCGACGGGCTGGCCGTCGTTGCGCAATAGCAGCGCCCGGAGCGTCTTGGGGGCGACGCCGTTGCTGATGAAATGCACCGAGCCGTCGACCATCAGCACTTGGAAGCCGCCGGGATGAAAACTCGCGTGCCCCTTGGCAACCATCTCCATGAACTCGTCCACCGTTATGTCGCGAGGCTCTGGCCAGTGGATGTGCAGGCCGGAGACCTCCACGACCATGATCGTATTGGATGTTCCATCGGTGATGTCGCTGATCTTGACCGCCTCATTCGGCATTCCGCCAACGGTGTCCTTGCCGACGATCCTCACGTAGTTGGTTTCCGTCGAATTCTCGTCCGTGCCGCGATCGCTGGGACAGCGGAAGAATTCCAGGGGGGCGTTCCTCAAGGCACGGTTCTGAGGACTGTCCCACGGTTGCTTCGGATCGTACTGCTTGTACAACGCCTGTTGCTTTATGTACGGCAGGATGGCTACCCGCCAACTCCTCATCGGCTTGCCGCGGTTGTCGGTGGAAGCGGCAGGTGGAAAGGCCCCGTTCGCCGCCTCGTAGTTGAGCAGCGCCAGGCCAATTTGCTTGAGGTTGTTTTGGCATTGCATTCGGCGGGGCGACGGGTAAGGACGAGGTCCCGGGGTGAGCAAGAACGATGCGACCACCAGGAGGCCCACGGCCAAGGCGATGATCGCGATTGGCACGGCGAGAACTCCTGCGAGACCATTTCGTTCTCCACTGCGAGACCGCACAAGCCATGTCCGCACGAGATCCAAGATAATAATCAGAAGCACGCTGGCGAATGCGAGAAAAAACAGAGTGTTGGTGGGAACATGGGTAAGGAAAGCGAACACGCTTCACCTATTCGTCGAGTCTGCGTCGCTCAAGTCATTTGCCATCGCACTCGCTATTTCATCACCTCCGCCAGCCGATCGATCTGGGCCTTGCTCCGCTTCTCGGGGTTGATGGTGTTCTTGATGAAGTGTACCGTGCCATCGGCCATCACCGCATTGAACCCGCCGGGATGAGGGCTCCTTCGACCCTGGGTGGCGGACCTGGCAACGATCTCCATGAACTCCTCCACGGTCACGTCGCGGGGCTCCGCCCAATGGATGTTCAGACCGGAGACTTCCACAACCATGATCGTGTTGGCCGGTCCGTCCGTGATGTCGCTGAGCTTGACCGCCTCATTCCGCATCCCGCCGACCGTGTCCTTGCCGACGATCCTCACGTAGTTGGCATCCGCGGAATACCAGCTTGGTCGTGGATCGCTGGGACAGTTGAAGCGTGATAGTGGGACGTTCGCAAAGGAACGGTTCTTAGGACGGTCCCACGGCTGCTTGGGGTCGAATGCACGGTAGGTGTCCGAGTATTCCAGGTATGGCAGGATGGCTACCCGCCAACTTATCGTCGGATTGCCGAGGTCGTCCGTGTAGGCGGCGGGCGGGAAGGCTCCGTTCGCCGACTCGTACAGTAACAACGCGGAGCCGACCAGGCGGAGGTTGTTGCTGCACCGGACTCGGTTGGTCGCATCAAGAGCAGATTGTACGCCGGGCAAGACGAGCGCATTCAGGACGCCCCAGACGGTCAGCGCCACGGCCAGGGCCGCGGCTAGTTTGATGATCAGAATCGCTACCTTGCGGGCAGGCTTCGGCGGAAGAGGGATCGGCGCGCTGGATTCTTCCATCTCTGACCACTCACCACTGCTTATTGGGGCACTTTCGCTTGGGCACTCCGAACACCACTGAGAACGTTCCCTATATCTCCCACGGGCTGGCCGTCGTTGCGCAATAGCAGCGCTCGGAGCGTCTTGGGGTCGATCGTGTCACAGATGAAATGTGTCGAGCCGTCGGCCATCACCGCTTGGAAGCCGCCGGAATGAAAACTCACATGCCCCTTGGCAACCATCTCCATGAACTCCTCCACCGTGACGTCGCGGGGTTCCTCCCAATTGATGTGCAGGCCGGTGACTTCCGCCACCAAGATTGTATTGGCCGTTCCGTCCGTGATGTCGTTGATCTTGACCGCCTCATTCGGTGTCCCGCCGACCGTATCCTTGCCGACAATTCTCACGTAGTTGGTTTCCGTCGGATTCGCGGCCGTGCCAGGATCGCTGGGACAGCGGAAGTACGGCACGGGGATTTTCCCCAAAGCACGGTTCTGAGGACTGTCCCAGGGCTGCTTCGAGTCGTACCGCCGGTACAACGCCTGTTGCTCCAGGTATGGCAGGATGGCTACCCGCCAGCTCATCATGGGCTTGCCGTGGTCGTCGGTAGTGACGGCAGGCGGGAAGCATTTATGCTTGTCGTAGTAGGCAAACAACGCCAAGCCGATTTCCCTGAGGTTTTTTTGGCACTGGCATCGGCGGACCGCCTCGCGAGGCGCGCCCAACTCGGGCATGAGCATCGCCACAAGAATGCCGCCGCAGCCCAACCCCACGACAAGGACGATAATCAGAATACGCCGCTTGCTGGCGGGCTTCGGCGGCGGATAGGGCGAGTAGACCGGCGTGCCGGGCATTATTTCATCACCTCCGCCAGCCGATCAATCTGGGCCTTGCTCCGCTTCTCGGTGACGGCGACCAAAAAACAGTCGGCCAGCTCGGGATACCACCGCCCCAGCGGCACGCCGGCCAAGAGGCCCTGGGCGAGGGCCGACTCCAGCCGCGGTTGGACGCGGCCGTCAACGGCGCGGACCACAAACTCCTTGAAAAAGGGCCCCGAAAAGGCCGGCCGCAACGAGCCGCCGCGGGTAAGCATATCGCGGGCGTAGTGGGCCTTTTGCAGACACAACTCGGCGACCGACCGCAGGCCCGAGGGGCCCATCGTCGCCAGATAGACGGTCGCCCGTAATGCTAATAGGCCCTGGTTGGTGCAGATATTGCTGGTGGCCTTTTCGCGGCGGATGTGCTGTTCCCGCGTCTGCAAGGTCAGCACCCAGCAGCGCTTGCCGCGGCGGTCCACGGTCTGGCCCACCAGCCGGCCGGGCATGCGGCGGACGAACTTCTCCCGGCAGGCCATGATCCCCAGGTAGGGCCCGCCGTAGGACAAGGGAGTGCCCAGCGATTGGCCTTCGGCCACCACGATGTCGGCCCCGTACTCTCCCGGCCTGCGCAACAGTCCCAGGCTGATCGGATCGACCGACACGATCACGAGCGCCCGGCCTGGTGGGCGATCTCGGCCGCCGCCTCGACCTCCTCCAGGCAGCCGAAAAAGTTCGGATGCTGGACCAGCACGCAGGCCGTCTGGCGGTTCACGGCCGCAGCCAACTCCTCGGGCCGGACCGCGCCGTCGGGAGTGCCCACGGTGATCAATTCGCTCTGGATATTGGCCAGGTAGGTGGAGAGGATCTGCCGATACTCCGGATGGAGGCTGGCGGCCGTCACCACGCGGCCCCAGCGCCTGGTGGCGTCCATCGCCATCAGCACGGCCTCCGCCGCGGCGCTGCCGCCGTCGTAGAGACTGGCGTTGGAGACGTCCATGCCGGTGAGCTGGGCGATCAGCGTCTGGTATTCGAACATCGCTTGCAGCGTGCCCTGGCTGGCCTCGGCCTGGTAGGGCGTGTAGGCCGTGTAGAACTCGCCGCGGGAGGCAACCACGTCGACCAGCGCGGGGATGAAGTGGTCGTAGCTGCCGCCGCCGAGAAAGCAGACGGCCTGGCCGGCCGACGTGTTCCTGGCGGCCAGCGACTCCAGGTGGCCCGTCAGCCCCAGCTCGCCCATCGCCGGCGGCAGGTCCAGCTCCCGCCGCAGCCGCAGATCCTCGGGCACCATCTCGAACAACTCGTCGATCGACGCCACGCCGATCGCCTCCAGCATCGCCTGGCGGTCGTCGGCCGTATGAGGAATGTAGGGCATGTCACTCGCCGTTTGTTTCCCAGGTACTCCTCTCGCTCCGCGAGAGGGAAAACGTCACGCGGAGCGTGACGAGTACGTTACGTTTCTTCTTCGCACTGCTTCTGGTAGGCGGCGTAGTCCATCAGCGCTGCCAGGCCCGCGGGGTTGGCGACCTTGATCTTCACCAGCCAGCCGCTAGCGTAGGGATCGTCGGCGAGGTGAGCCAGCTTGTCGGCCTCGGCCAGCTCGGCGTGGGTTTCGAGGACCTCGCCATCGACGGGGCTGTAGAGGTCGCTGACCGCCTTGACCGACTCCACCTGCCCGAAGGGCTCACCCGCCTTGAGCCTCGTGCCCACCGGCGACAGGTCGAGGTAGACCAGGTCGGTGAGGTTTTGCAGGGCGAAGGCGGTGAGGCCCAGGGTGGCAATCTGCTGGCCGCCCTGGGTCTGGACGTGGACCCATTCGTGGGTCTTGGTGTAGCGGAGTTCTTCGGGTCTCACGGGGAATCTCCTTTCGGGTTGCGGCGGTAGAAGGGCAGCCGAACGACCCGCGCCCGCTCCGGATGGCCGCGGACGTCGATCGTCAGCTCGGTGTCCACTTGGGACCACGCCGGCCGGACGTAGCCCATGGCGATCGGCCGCCTGAGCGTCGGCGAGAAGGTGCCGCTGGTAGTCTGACCCACGGGCTGGCCGCCGGCGAGGATGGGGCAGCCTTCCCGCGCCGGGCGGCGTCCCAACAGCTCCAAACCGACGCGAGCCCAGGCCCGCGGCTGCTCTTGAATCCGCTTCAGGGCGTCGCGGCCGGGAAAATCGTAGCCCACCAGGTGGCAGGCGTATCCCAGTCCCGCCTGGAACGGATCGATCGCTTCGCTCAGCTCATGGCCATACAGCGGCATCCCGGCCTCCAGGCGGAGCGTGTCCCGGGCGCCGAGCCCGGTGGGGAGCAATCCCAAGGGCTTGCCCATCTCCATCAGCACCTGCCAGACGTCGGCGGCGATGCCGGCGCCGATGCTCAGCTCGAAGCCGTCTTCGCCCGTGTAGCCCGTGCGGCTGATGATCCCGCCTTGCCGCCGGGCCGCCGGATGAAGGATCCGCACCTGGGCTCCACGGTAGCACTTCAACGAGGCCAGATCGACGTCGACCAGCGGCTGCAGCAGTTCCAGCGAGCGAGGGCCTTGGATGGCGAACATGGCCCAGAGCCGGGTCACATCGCTCCAGACGATCTCGCGGCCCCGCCGCTCGGCCAGCTCGCAGGGCAAGTGGGCGGCCGTCCAGCGGATGATCTTCTGCCGGTTCGAGGCGTTGACGACCATCACGTAGAACGGCTGTCCGCACTCGTCATGGTAGTAGCCGATGAGCACGTCGTCGAGGATTCCCCCCTTGTCGTTGGTTACCAGGGAGTAGCGTATCTGGCCGAGGACCATATCCGCCACGCGGCGGGTCAGCAGGCCCGCGAGGAACTCCGCGGCCCCAGGCCCCTCGAACCGCAGACGGCCCATGTGGGAGATGTCCGTCAGCCCGCAGGCCGAGCGGGTCGCCGTGTGCTCTTCGAGGATCGAGGTATATTGCACGGGCATGGCCCAGCCGGCGAAATCGACCATGCGAGCGCCCTGGGCGACATGCCACTCGTAAAGCGGCGTCTTGAGAAGGTTCTGGTCCATGAGACCTCCATGTTGGACCTCTATTGTAGCGGTGGCGCGGAGGCAAGCTAGAGGTTGCGTTCAGCATCCACTCTCCCCCTGGCAGAGGGTTAGGGTGAGGGGGAAGCTGCCAAGGCTCAAGGAAGACGCAAGAGGGGAGAGAATCACGAAACCCCGAAAGAGCGAAAGCCCGAAAGAGGAATAGGAATGAGGCTACGCACGAATCGGCGCCCGGCTGGTGGTCCCGGTCAGCTTCACCGTTTCGTGGGGCGGTTCTTGTTGCCGCAGGCGAGTTTTTCGAGCACCCAGGCGCGGATCAGCTCTTCCCGCGACACGCCCTTGGCTTGAGCCATTTGCTCAACCGCTTGGAGTTCGCCCGATTCCAGCGGCACTTTGATCGCGGCCCCGCGCACGAAAACCGGCTCGACGACCTCTTCCAGGTCGTCTTCAAAATCGGTCAAGTCATGGGTGTCCCAAAACTCGGCTAATGCCTGGATGGAATCAGTCTTGGGGATTCTTGACCTCTTCATCGGGCGTTCCATTTTATACGCCGACGCAAGCGCCTGGCACGGCACCTTGCGGTATCCGCGTTCCCAATCGCCCATCCCGCCCCGGGTGGGGGGGCTTGCGGGAGGGGGACTTAAAGGATTAGAATACCGAAAACAGGCCACAATGGAAGCCCCATTAGCCTCAAGCCGATGTCTCACATAACCTTTGGCAGTCCTCGGAAAAACAGGCGCGTTAGACCCGTCGCCGATGTGCGTCTTGGGAAACAAATGAGAACGCCGCGTGAGGGTGCCTTGACGGCCGATATGCTGAGGTTCCTCCCAAGCGTATTGATCCGAAAGGTGGCGCACATCCCGAGTTACGGTCTCGTCGCTAATCGGCTCTCAGGAGAGTAGCTCCCGTGACACAGAAAGAGACCGGCGTTCGGTCCGCCATGTTCGCTGCTCAAGAGGACAAGTTCTGGCAGGACCTCGGCGTTTTTCCAACGATTATGCGCCCTGGGGCAGGCATCAAAGACTATCGCGCCCAGGCCGTCAAGCATCTCAGGAAGTGTGGCTCCGGCAATCTGCGACTAATTTGCGAGACAGCGATGGTCCCGGCCCCCAAGGGGGCGGGCCCCGACGATATGGTTGCCAGAATTTTGGAAGCTGATCAGAACTCTTGCGTGCAGTTCCTCGCCGACTTTCTTAGGGGAAAAGGCCATGCAGTCAGCGAGGAGTACGACTCATGCTTTACCAAATCTGAGCGGCGCAGCCACCAGGCGATTCCCCGCTGTCAAGTTTCAATTGCAACTTTTGAGCGTGAGGCGAGAACTTCGTTGGGAGTTCGATAGCCCAGGCGTTTTCTCGGACGGTCATTGAGAAGTTGTTGAACTTTGGTGAACCGATGCTCCGGAAGGTTGGCCAGGTCCGTGCCCTTGGGAAAGAAGTCGCGGACCAAGCCATTGGTGTTCTCGTTTGTGCCGCGTTGCCAGGCACTGTAGGGCTTCGCAAAATAGATCCGCAATGCGGCTTCAACCTCCAACTGTTCATGCTCGGCAAACTCCTTGCCGTTGTCCAGCGTCAGGGTCTTCCGCAAGTTCTTGGGTGTGGCCGCATACCTTTGGGCGGCGGCTTGGCGGACGGTCGCTGCCTGCAAGTTGGGGACCATGGCCAGCAACAGGTATCCCGATTTTCGCTCCACGAGCGTTACCGCTCCGCCACGGCGATTGGCACCTAAGATCGTATCCCCTTCCCAGTCGCCGAAGCGACTTCGCCGATCGACGACTGCGGGACGTCCCTCGATGCTCACGCTGGCAGGCAGCCGCCCCCGGTTTTCACGGTCTCGCCGCTTTCTCCCCAGACGTCGCAGATGATGCTGCCAGTGTTTACCCACGGCCGCCTCGGCACGAATCCACGTGTAAATCGTCTGGTGCGAAATCTGCCGCCGTCGATCGCCCGGAAAATCGCTGCGTGCGCGTCCTTCGATCTCATCGGGAGACCATCGCCAGCGCAGCCGCTGAGTGACATACTTACGCACATGCGGTCGATGCATCTTGGCCACCCACGGCCGCCCACTCCGGCGTCGCTCGGCCTTCCGCTGGGCAGCCACCGCCCAATAGCCATTGCGGCTGCGGTTACGTCGCAGTTCGCGGGAGACCGTGCTCTTGTCGCGGCCCAGCCGCTCGGCGATTCGCGTCTGCGATTTCCCGTCCCGGTGCTGTGGGCTATGATTTCACGCTCTTCCAAGGTAAGATGACTTGCCATCGCGGGGACTCCTTTCGAATGGGACCTCCTGGAAAAAGCCCATTCCAACGTCCCCGCGATGTTTTCACCAATACCAGTTTCCCATAAAGTTGCAATTCAATTATGACAGCAGGTCTTCACTGGATTCCGTACCTCTCGGAATTCTTGGGATCCTGAGCCTACGCCGGACAAAGCGCATGCATAACGATGAGTCGGTGCGCCACTGGGGGGCGCACCAGTCCCGGGGACAGCATACCTAGCTCTGGCTCATTCGGCGCAGGCGAACGTAGGACGCTCGAAGGGCGGGATGGCGCCGAGTACCGGTGCCTCTTCTCTGATTCCAGTCGGTAGCCGCGACGGCCTGCACGATCCGTCGTTTGAACGAACGGAGACACGCGAGCAGAGAAGAGTGCTATGGGAAATCGGGGAAATGAAACGAGCGCATAGTATCCACGGCCCGCCGGAAGGCAGGTTTTTTGAAAGAGCAGGGGTCGGGGGTCAACCAGGGCCAAGAGGTGCTCTCTGTCGTGGGCGAAGACCACGGATTGCCATTCTGGTACATGCGGGGTTGGGACCCCAAACTGCCGTATCAGGCACAAATGGTCCGACAGAGCGCCAGTCTTCTCTAAGGGTTTTACCCACGAGGAACCAAGGCGTTGTGGCCTTTTGGCCCAAGCGACGAGCTGAGGTCCCGAACCCCTGCAGCCATCGATTGTACATCACCGATCCCCAGTTTGGCCAGCAGCAGCGGCAGGAGATCGCCGATCGGCTGGGGACCACGCCGCCGGGCGATGCGAGTCTCTGCCAGACGCTTTACCAGTGGCACCGCCTCGTGAGCGTATTCGCCGCGCGGCAGTCCGTCGGCCGCCGTCTGGAGTTCGGCCAGCATGCGGTCGGGTGGCGTCTGGTGTTGCTGATGGAATTCGATCAGTTTGTCGAGGATCGCACTCCTGGGAAGGAGACACGGATGTGGCACGAGTTCTCCTCCCGCCACGATCAGGTAGGCCAGCCGGCTGAAGCGGCAAGCGACCTTCACGTGGGAGTGGCAGGGATCCTTGCCGCCGGCCTTCCAGCGGCCGGCCAGCCCTCGGAAGTAGTCGTTGCACTGCAACAAGTTGTCAGCAATGCCCAACAGCGACGCCCGCAGGCGTCGGTTGGCACAGCGGACCAAGGCGCCGTCGCAGAGATCGACCTGATCGCTTTGATAGCGCGAAGGGTAGAGGCCCGCGCGGCCGGTGATGGCGCGGGCTTGGGCGTAATGGGAGATCGGCCCCATCTCGCCGGCGAACTCGCCCGCCGACGCCACGTTGATCCCCGGGAAGGCCAGCAACAGCACGTAGGGCGTACGCACCAACAAGGTCGCGATCTCCTTTTCGGCGGCCTGAATTTCCCGGGTTTTTCCCTGGCGGTCGTCGTCCAACAGGCGCCGAGCTGTTGATGGAGAACCGCCTCCGGATCGGCCGAAGGGGCGGTGCGTGCCCAGGCGAGAATCCGTTGGAGGGTAGCGGATTGGGCCCGCCGTCCGGTCTCCCGCAGCGTCTGCTGCAGACCCGCGAGTCCCGCCTGGCAGACGGCTTGGGGAGAGGCGTACTGCCGAGCAATCCGACATCCGGCGGCCGAGCCCCAGAGATCTGCAAACAGAGCGCTATAGCCTGGCAGCGTGGCATGCCAGTGCTCCTTCATCTGGCAGCAAAGGAGGGAACGCTTCTCCACCAGATCGCGCCGGTAACGCACCCAGAGCCGCAATTGTCGATCTTGCGGATCGAGCGCAGGCTCCATCAGTCCGAAGCCCATGGTGGCCGCGGAGAAGATGCCGACCAGATCGGTGTCGTCCGTCTTGATGCCCGGGTGGGCCGCCTGACGGAAGGGCTTGCTGGCCAGCGGATGGACGATGCGGCATTCCAACCCCGCGGCCTCGAAAGCCCGTTTGACGGGCTGATGATAGGTTCCTGTCTGTTCGATTGCCACAACCATGTCTTTCAAGTCATGCCGGGTCATGGCCTCACGGATTTGAAGGATGGCCATGTCGAAGTGCCCCTGCTGATGCGGCAATTCCTTCGGCGGTTCCAGGACCGTGCCGTAGAAGTCGGTGAGCATCCACTTGGAACGAGCCTTGGCACAGTCGACACTGACGATGCCGAAGCGTTCCGGCCCAACACGCTGGACTCTCGGTTGGAGCACGCCCTGAGGCTTGTGAATGGGCTGGGCGCGACGAGGCGAACGACGTTGAGATCGGACTACGGCAGCCATACCGGACCACCTCCATGGGGGATCGAGGGACGAAATCCAATTCCCCTTAGGATAGTCCAGTAGTAGTTCTTTATAGGTATTCTTGTTCTTGGAGACTACATACCAGAGGCACCGGTACCCCTCTTGCTGTTTGATCTTACGCTGCAATCGTAGTTGCGTTCGCTCCAGTCGGATGAACCATAACTCGTGGCAGGGGCAGGAAAGGGGGGAGCCGGATGTATGGGCAAGGACAGGCTAGCCCTCGACAAACTCCGGCGAAACTAGCGAGGGGACTAAGCCGGCCGCGTGCCCCCGCGCCAAAAGTTCGGCGACGGCCTGCCGGCCAGGGGGGCCGAAGTCCAGCGTCCAGTGGTTGACGTACATCGCCACGAAACGGTCGGCAAGCTGCCGATCCAGTCCGCGGCCGAAACCCAGGGCGTACTGCAGGGCCTCGTCGCGGTGCTCCAGGCCGTAGATGATGCTCTGCTTGAGCAATCGATGTACTTCGAGAATCCTCTGGTGGCCGAGGTCCCTGCGGATGGCGTTGGCTCCCAAAGGCAGCGGCAGTCCGGTCCGGTCAAACCACCATTGGCCCAGATCGACCAGTAGCTCAAGCCCCTGCTGGGCGTAAGTGAGCTGGCCCTCATGAATGACCAGTCCCGCATCGATGGCGACGCCTCCATATTGACCGGCGGCCACGGCATCGAGGATCTTGTCGAAGGGCACCACGAGGTAAGCGAACGCCTTGCCCAGGCATAGCCCCAGGGTGAGATACGCGGTGGTCAGCGTGCCGGGGACGGCGATCGTCTTCTGGGCCAACTCTTCCAGCGGCCACTGCCGGCGGGCCACGACCATCGGCCCGTAACGCTCTCCGATGCTGGCCCCACAGGAGCAGAGGACGTAGAGCCGGCTGAGGTGGGCGTAGGCATGGACGCTGACGGCGGTCAGTTCCAGCTCTCCGGCTAGGGCCCGGCGATTGAGCGTCTCGATGTCCACCAGTTGGTGCTCGAAGCGGTACTTGCCGGTCTGGATCTTTTCTTTGGCCAGGGCATAGAACATGAAGGCATCGTCCGGATCGGGGCTGTGACCGACGCGGATCGTCAAGCGGGAGTCGTTCACTTTCTCGGGCTTCCTGGGAGGAGACGGAGACCGTAGGTTATGCTTCAGCATAACAGAGGAAATGTCATGCTGACCCATTCGACGTGGGAAATGTTATGCTGAAGCATAACCTACTTCGCGGCCTGGAAAAAGTGCCGAGGTCCGCCCTGCTGGCAGGAGGGGTCAGGCTTCCCGCGAGAAGCTACTGGATGCCGACCGGAACCCCTGGGAGAGCGGGCGGGGGACACCGTGGCCCTCAGGCGGCGGCGGAGGTTCGACGTTTTGCTGACAGACCAGCCGCCAGGTTTCCCTCTCGATGGACAAAACCCGCAAGGCGTCGTCAAGCGTCCGCTCGTCACGGCGGCGGTTGGCGTCGACCAGCGTGCGGAAGATGAAATGGTAGACCGCGGCGACCCGCTGCACCAGCGGCGAGGGGTCCCGGAGGTTCAGTCCGCTGAGCATCTTGGCGACGGCCTCTTGAGCGAGGATCAAGCTCTGGAAAGCTTTCTCCCGGTTGCCGTCCCGCCAGTGGCGCCGGGCCCGCTCCGCGAAGCGCATCGCGGCCTCGATCAACAGCAGGTGCAGTTTCTGCGGCGTGGCGGTAAGAACTTCCGTTTCCAGATAGTGGTTGCGTGCCGAGGCGGGCATCGCGCACTCCGCTCTATTTGTTGGGGGGACGTGCCAATCCGTAGGGTGAATCAACTGCCGGTCGAGCTTGAACTGCTGGAGGTCGATCCGCTGGTCCCGTTGCTACTGGTCCCGCTGCCGGTGCTGCCGGTGCTGCTGGTGCTTCCGCTGCCGATGTTGCTGAAGTTGTAGGGAGTAGCGCTACTGCCAGTGCTGCTGCTACTGTTGCTACTGCTGCCGTTGATGCTTTCCGAGAAGGCGTTGATAACGCTCAGTTCACTCTGGAGCTGGCTGATGGCCACTTCCATGTTGTCGAACTTGGTGGTGAGCGCCGCGGATTCGTTGTTCAGCGACGTCTGCATCGAGGTCAGTTGCTGCTGGTTGTCGGTGACCTCCGTACCCAATGCCGTACTCTGTTGCGAGAGAATCCCCGTGCCCGCGGCGGCGAACTGTTGGGCCAGGTTGTGGAACTGGGCGGAAAATCCGCTATTGGCCGCGGTGAAAAACTGCTGGACCCCGTCCGGATCGGACTGGTAGGCGTTGTTGAAGGTGCTCTGGTCGAGGGCCAGCGTGCCGTCGCTGTTGATGGTCACTCCCAGATCGGCGAGCGACCGGATCGACCCGCTGGTGGAGATCTGCCCGCTGACCAGGTTCGCCGTCTGTTGCTGAAGTTCCATGGTGGTCGGGTCGTCGGTCAGGTCCGACTTGGTATTGGTCGCGGCATCGTAGCTCGTGAAGCTGGTGATGTGGGTGACGAGGCTGTTGTAGTCGCTGATGAACGCCTGGAGACTGGCCAGCGCGTTGGTGCTGGAGTTGGTGATGGAAACGCTCACCGGCGACGTCGATGCCTGCTGAACTTGCAGCGTCAACCCGGAAACGACGTTGGTGAAGTTGTTCGACGGGCTGCTGACCAGCGTGTCGGAGCCGCCGCCCTGCGAGGAGCCGACGGCCAGCACAGCGTCGGTTCCCTCGGCCGTCGGGCTGAGCGAGAAATCCAGTCCGGAGGCGTCGACCACGAACTGTCCCGCCGCGCCGGTCTGGTTGCTGGTGAGTTCCAGCCGGTCGGGCAGGCTGGAGCCGTCGTTGAAGATCGAGGCGGTGACGCCCGCATCCAGGCCGTTGATCTTGGAAACCAGGTCGCTGAGCGTGTCCCCGGCCGCCAGCGTGACGGAGTTGGTGGTTGACCCGTCGATCACCTGTTCGGTCGTTCCCTTGACCTGCTGGCTGGTCCCGGTGCCCAGCAGGTGCAGGTCGGCGGCCGTCGTGGTGGAGCCCTCCTCGGCCACCTGGAGCTGTCCCGTGCCGCCACCCGTGTCGACAAGCTGGATGCCGTCGCCGGTGGGGTTTATCTCGGCCTGGACGTTGAGGCCCAGCCGGTTGATGGCCTGAATCACGTCGCCCACGGTCTGCATGCTGCTGGTCACGTCGAGCGTGGCCTGTTTGCCGGTGGTGTCGGTGATGCTGACTTCTCCGGTGGCGACGCCGGCGCCGCCGTTGAGGTCGGACAGCAGCGTGTCGGCGCCCACCACCTGGAGGTGCAGGTCGCCGCTGTTGACCGACGTGACCGCGGCATTGGAGGCGATGCCGAGTTCCTGGGCGGTGTTGGTTCCGTCGCCGCTGGCCACGATCAGGTTGGACTTGGCGCCGCCGGTGGTATCGGTGAGCTGGAGGCCGTTGCCGGCGGCATTGACTGCGGCGGTGATGCCGACCCCGGCCCCGTTGATCGCGTTGATCACGTCCTGGAGCGTTTGGCAGGAGGAAAGGTCGACCGAGGCGGTGGCGCCGCTGCGGTCGGTAAGGCTCAGGGTGCCCAACGTCCCCAGCCCCTGGCCGCCGTTGAGGCTGGACAGGAGCACGCTATTCAGTCCGCCGATGATCCGCTGGCCTTCGATCACGCCGCCCGAGGCCTGGCCGGTAAGCCCCAGCTCCTGGATCGCCGGGGAGTTGTAGGCGGATGTCAACGTGAACGTGCCGCTTCCGGTGGTCAAGTCTCTTACTTCGAGACTGGTTCCGTCGGGGGCGATCTGGGCCTGAAGCTCGCCCGGGGCGGCGGCGTTGATTTGCGTGATAATGTCGCCCAGGGTGGTCGCCTGGTCGACCTGGCTCGTGCCGGATTCCACAGGCGAGAGGTCGATGTACCCACTGGCGCCATTGCGCAGGGTGTAGTGGATGTCGGGGACGCCCACGTTGGTCTGGACGCCGTTGCCGTCGTTTAGCGAGCCCAGTTGCAGGCTGGAGCTGAGCTTGACAATGCTCTGTCCCGCGATTCGATCAATCGTACCGTGTTGATTCGTCGTTGTATCCACGCCGGCGCCGACAAGGCCGAGGGACTCGGCGGTCGTTCCGCCGTCGACATCTTGGACCATCAGGCTGGACGCATTTTGTCCGCTGTTATCGGTCAATTGCAGATGGTCGCCGACGATGGAGGCGGTGACGTTGATCGTGGTGTTGCTGTTGATGTCGTTGACCACGTCGCTGAGCGAGGTGGCGTTGGAGAGGTCGATCTCGGCGCTGGCGCCGCTGCAATCGGTGATGCGGATGCTGCCTGGGGTCAGCCCCTGTCCGCCGTTGATGTCGGCCAGCGGGAGACTCTGCTGGACGTTGCCGCCGAAGCGAAACGTGAGCATGCCGCCGCCCAGGGCCGCTGAGGAACTCTGGAAGCCCGAGCTGAGGTACTGCGCCTGCTGGGCGACCTGGATGGGAGTGAACTGGTAGTTGCCCAGCGACGGCGTGCCCGTCACGGTGGCCGAGAGGGTGTTGCTGTCGCTGCTGCTAGCCGTGGGGGAGCTGAAGGTGCTGGTCTTGCCGAGGTTGTCGCTGTCGGACTGCGCCGCCAAGACCAGGGAGGCGAGCTCGTTGACGTCGACTTCCTGCTGTTTGATGGCGTTGGTCTGCGAGGTGAGATCGTTGAAAGGGATCTCGGCGACCTGCATCAGGGCGTTGACGGTCGAGGCGATGGGAAATCCGCTTGCCAACCCAACGCCGGTCTGGATCTGTCCCATGGTAGCTTCTACGAATCGAGCCAGACGAAGAAAGAAATGAGCCGCTTCCGAGTGGATCGGCTGTCAAGCCTGGTAAACTTTAGGGTTACGAGTAGGGTGGGACAAGCTCGCGTGAGCGAGCGCCGGCCCACCAAGCCCTGTCATCTCCCGGTGGGCCGGCGGCCGCCAAGGCGTCCTTGTCCCACCCTACAGTATTACCGCAGTACGCCCGTGTAGCAAACTCGACGGCCGTCGGAGGTATCCAACAGCAGGCCGCCATCGGGGCCGATGCCGGCGCAGCGGCCCTCGACTTGTTGACGGCCGGTCTCCAACACCAACGGACGTCCGCGCTGGAGGCAAAGTGCGTTGGCCCGGGCGGCAATCTTCTCGGGCGAGGCGGCCAAGCGAAGCAGAAGTGAAGCCAAATCCTGCAACGTGGCGATCAGCACGTCGGTGGGATCGTGCGTCTGGCCGGTCAATTCCCGCAGCGTGGTGACGCGGCGGCGCAACTCGTCGGGCGCGTCGGCCAACGTGCTGTTGGTGTTGATGCCGACGCCAATCACATAGAGCCGGGAGGAGAGCGTCTCGACGAGGACCCCGGCCAGCTTGCGGTCGTCGACGAAAACGTCATTCGGCCAATGGATCCCCACCCGCCGGTCGGGAAGCCGGTCCGCGGCCGTTTCCGCCACCGCAATGGCCGCCGCCAAGGCCACCAGGGGCGAGCGACTGCGATTGATCCGCAGGTCGTCGGCGTCCAGGAGCAAACTGAACGCCAAGCTTCCCGGACCCGTCCACCAGCGGTTGCTCCCTCGTCCGCGGCCGGCGGTCTGGGTCTCGGCGTGGACCAAAAGGGGGAGAGGTCCGCCCTCGGCGGCGCACTGCCGGGCCCGATCGTTGGTGGACCGGAGCGTCTGGTGGCACTCGACGCGGGCGACAAACGTTGCCTGGAGAAGCAGATCGACATCGATGGGCGGCTGGGGCATAGGACCATGCTAGCGGCGGCCCGGCGGTGGTTCAATCCTGGGAACCGCTCTTGACCCTGGCGCAAGTCCCTGCTATTGAAGCGCCCTTCGGTCGAGATGGGCCATCGCAGGCACCTATTCGTTGGGCACCATCACCCACCGGCAGCATGGGTTCAGGGGAAAGATCCGGTGAGAACTTCCAAACTGACGTGCGGCGTGGCCGCCGCGCTCTGGGCGTTCTTACCATGGCCTGCGATGGGTCAACGAGTCCGAGTCCCCACGGAGATCGATGCCCCGCCTTACCCAGATTCCTCCAACTCGCTGGCCCAGTTGCCAGCGAGCAATCCTGCCGACTCCGGCAGCGTAAGTAGCCCGCCGGGCGGCAGTGGCTGGACCGGGACCGCACCCACCAGCCCTTTTTCTGTACAGACTCCCAATGCGGTTCCGCCGTACGGTTCGCCGCCCGCCTCTGGGACCGCCCCCGTCTATCCTTCGCTGCCGGGCGGAGTGCCAGGAACGCCGGGCACGACGCCCAGTTATATGGCCCCTGGAACTCCTGGTTACCCGTCCCCGGGTTCGCCGAACTACACGCCGCCCCCGGCATTGCCTTATGGCGGACCTGCGGCGGGCGGCCCGATCGGGCCACCGCCGATCGTGGTCCAGCCCAATCCGGCTTGGGACCCGTTTGCGGTCCCGGGAACGCAGCGGCCGAGCCTCCTTCCCCAAGACCCTTACTTGCCCTGCGGCCCGCCGTGCGGACCGGGCAGCTTCGCTACGATGCAGCAGTTTCTGCAGGAGATACGCGCGGACAACGTCTGGATGCCGGGCAGGCGCGTCAACGAGTTGGGTATCGACGACTTGGATTTGAGCGCCACCTTCGCCCTGCCCTTCTTCGAAGGTCCGCTGGCGCCGCTGTTGATCACGCCCGGCTTCACCTTCCATTTCTGGGACGGACCCGTCAGCCAGCCGGGCCCGGGTTCTCAGGATCTTCCTGCCGATACCTACGATGCCTACCTCGACGCGGCCTGGAACCCGCAGTTGACGCAGCTTCTGGGCTTGGAAATGGGCGGCCGCTTCGGCGTCTATTCCGACTTCAGGAGCAAGATCATCGAGGATAGCTTGCGGCTTCAAGGTCACCTCCTGGGCGTGCTCTCCTTCTCGCCGCACATTCAGGTCAAGGCCGGCGTGATGTACCTGGATCGGAACGTGATCAAGCTGCTTCCCACGGGTGGCATCGTCTGGACCCCCAATCCCGACGTGCGGTACGAGATCCTCTTTCCCAATCCCAAGCTGGCCTGGCGATTGGCCACCTACGGCAATACCGATTGGTGGACCTACGTCCGTGGCGAGTACGGCGGCGGCTCCTGGACGATCAAGCGCGAATCGCCCTTTCTGCCCCCGGGCCTGGAGGGGCTTACGGACCGCATCGACTACAACGACATCCGCGTGGGCGTGGGACTGGAGTTCGACACGCCCAATAGTTACAAGGGCCTGGTCGAGGTCGGCGGCGCGTTCGACCGCGAGGTCGTGTACGCGACCAGCGACACCCCCACTTTTCGCCCATCCCCCACGATCTACGTCCGTGGTGGGCTGGCATTTTGAACAAGTGGGAGCACATGTCAAACCGCCGCAGGAAAAGGGGACAGGCACCTTTTGCCGAGACCAACCTTCGGTCGGTGCCCGCCCTTCGGGTGCTTCGCACAAAAGGTGCCTTTCCCCTTTTCCCACATGGTCTGCTATGCCTGATCGTCGTGGTCCTCTTGGGCCCGTTGGTTTCCACGCTCTGGTCGCAGGGGGTGTTCCCCGCGGAGTCCTTTCCGGTCGAGGAGCCGAGGACTGCGGAACCATTCCTCGGAGAGGTTGGACCCGCCGAGGAGTTTTCCATAACCCCTGGGCCGGCCGCGACCTTGGCTGGGCCGCTACCGCCTGCCAGCGACGAGGATTACGACCCGGACCGCCCTCGCGACTCGCGAAACGGTTTCTTCCAAGGCACCGGCGTCCAAGCGACGTGGCTTGCCGGCGGCCAGGGCCCGAGCGAATTGGGGATAGCCGATGTGGCGTTGGACTCGGTTTTTGCCTTGCCGCTCCCCAAGAAAACCTGGCCCCTGGTGCTCACGCCCACCTTCGATGCGTTTCTGCTGCAGGTGCCGCGATTGATCGACTTACCCCCGCGGGTCTATGACGCCTTCGTGGAGTTCTCCTGGCTCCCTAGGCTGTCGCCGGAGTGGCGGCTGGACGTGACGGTGGACCCCGGGGTGTATAGCGACTTCGAGGAGCAAACCAGCAAGGGCATCCGCGTCCCGACTCAAGCGGCCGCGATCTATACGTGGTCGCCGACCACCAAGATCATCTTCGGCGCCGCCTACCTCGACCGCCGCCTGGGCATCGATCTGATTCCCATCGGCGGCATCATCTGGAAGCCTCGCGACGACCTGGATTTCGAGCTGCTCTTTCCCAAGCCGAAGATCGCCTGGCGCGTCGACCCCGATGGCAACGTGGACGACGAGATCCAGCATTGGCTCTACCTGGCCGGCGAGTTCGGCAGCGAGGCATGGGAGATCCGCCGCAACTCGGGCCTGGACGAGCAAGTCAGCTACACCGATTACCGGCTCCTCTTGGGATTCGAGCGTAAAGCGTTCGGCGGCCCCAAGCTCCGCGTCGAGACGGGCTATGTCTTCGGCCGCGAACTCCGTTACCTCACGTCGCCGAACGTCGACCTAAGCTCGACGCTGCTGTTGCGGGCAGGTGCGACGTTCTAAGTCCTCCCCCAAGAGAACGCTTCCCGATCCTCGCACCCTTTGCTATACTAAGGTCAGGTGGACTAGTCCCCATAATACGAAGGGATTGGTCCACGGTGCCTCATCGGAGTTGCGAGACCTTATCGAGCGTTACTCTTGTCGATTTTTCTGCAGGGGGTGGACCATGAAAGAGCAGACCCGGGAGGAGCCCAAGATCCTCGCCGCCGCCGAGCGGCAGATGCGCACTTGGGCCTGGAGTCACGAGCACGAGACTGCCGGCAGCGCGGCGCCCGGCGAGCGGCCGCCGTTGTCAACCTCGCAGAGAGTAAGGTACATCACCGTTTCCCGGGAAGCCGGGGCCAACGGCAGCGCGATCGCCGCCATGGTCGGACGGAAGCTGGGCTGGGAAGTGCTGGACAAGAACCTGCTGGATCAGGTCGCCGATCGCTTCCAGCTTTCCAAGCCGATGCTGGAGTTGGTCGACGAGACGGATCCGAGCTGGGCCTTCGACCTGGTAGGGCCCTTCCTCGACCCGAAGATTGTCCCCCACGTCAAGTACATGGCCCACCTCGGCCGCGTGCTCCGTGCGGCGGCCCGACGCGGCAACGTGGTCCTGGTCGGACGCGGGGCGCAGTTCCTCTTGCCCCGCGACCGTGGACTGGCGGTGCGGATCATCGCTTCGATGAAGTACCGCGTGGCGCGGATCGTCCAACGACTGAACTACGACGAGGCCAAGGCGCGGCACTTCCTCGACGAGGTCGATCACGGGCGGGAAGAGTTCGTGGAGAAGTTCTTCCACCACGATCTCACCGATCCACGGTTTTACGACCTGGTGCTCTGCGTCGACCATCTCGGCCCGGCCACGGTCGCCGACCTGATCGTCGAGGCGGCCAGCCGGTAGAAGGCAGGAGTTAGAAGTTAGGAGTTAGGAGCTGGAAGTTAGGACTGGCCGAGGAAGAACTTCCCCCTGTAGAGACCGCGCTGCGTGGCGTTCCGGGAGCCGAGGAAGACCGTATTCCGCCCCTCGCCGCGGAACGCTACGGAAGGCGCTCCCTAGGGAGAAATTCGTCGATTTATTCTGACGCGATTCCTTACAATGGGATTCATGGCTGACCCCGGAGCGGCGATTCTCCTAGCTTCTAACTCCTTCGCTTGCCGCGGCGGGTGACGTGGTAGGCGTCGCTGCCGCGGCGGAGGCGGGACCGCTTCTCTTCGTTGGTGTCGGCGCAGACAATCTCGTAGAGTACGGCCCGGGCGCCGCCCCGCTTGCGCAGGACCCGGCCCAGCCGCTGCTTCGCCTGGCGGCTGGAAGCCGTGCCGCCGATCACCACCGCCACCTTGACCTCGGGCAGATCGACCCCTTCGTCCAGCACCTGGTTGGCGACCAGGGCCGGGTAGGTGCCGTCGGCCAGCCCTTGGAGCACGTCCAGCCGCTCCTTCTTGCCGCAGTGGTTCAACAGGCAGGGGATCAGGAACCGCCGCGAGACATCCCGCGCCATGGCGTTGGAGCCGGCGAAGACCAGGCAAGCCTGGCCCGTGTGCAGCCGAAAGAGGTCTTCCAGCACGCGGACCTTTTCTTCCGCCCGGTCCTCGATCGACTTCTTGGCATAATAGGCCCGGATCGCCTGGCGGGCCTCGGGCGTCTTGCCGGTCTCCGAGCAAAGGTCTTGCCAGCCGTAGGACGGATTGTCTTTCCGCCGTTGGATCAGGTAGCTGCGGACAATCCGCGATAGCTCGTCGTAACGGACCCGCTCTTCCGGCGAAAGGTGGACGGGAATCCGCACCACGTCGTAATCGGCCAGCGTCTGCCCCCGGGCTTCGGCCAGCGGCATTTCATAGACCACCGGCCCGATCAGCTCGCCGAGGTCCACGTGGCGGCCGTCGGACCGCTCGAGGGTCGCGGTCAGGCCCAGCCGCATGGGAGCCGCCGACATCCGCGCGGCGTCGCGGCGGACCTCGCCCGGCAGATGATGACACTCGTCGAAAACGATCAGGCCGAACTGGTTGCCCAGCCGTTCCATGTGGATGCAGGCGCTGTCGTAGGTGGTCACCGAGACCGGCCGCACGCGGAACAGGTTGTCGCCGATGATTCCCGCGTCGTATCCCAGGCTGGCCAGGATCCGCCGGTGCCATTGGTACATCAGGTCCCGCACGGGAGCGACCACCAGCGTGGACAGCGACACCTCGGCCATTGCCGTCAGGGCCACCTCCGTCTTGCCCGTGCCCGTCGGCATCACGATCAGGCCTCGCCGGGCCAGCCGCCAAGCCGCCAAAGCCTTTTGTTGCTCGGGTCGCAAGGCGTGGATGCGAACTTGTCCCCAAGCGACGGCCTGCCAATTGGGCACCTCGTCCTCCACCGCCAGTCCAGCCTGCCGGGCCGACTCCGCCACCCGCGCGTAGTGCAGCGCATCGCATCGCCAGACGCCCGCCCGCGGGTCCCAGACCCAAGGGATCGGCCCGAAGACCCGCATCAGGTCTTCTCGCGAGATTCCCTCCAGCGTGAGGGTTCCCGCGTCGAACGCGATTTTCGGGCGGCCGGAAGACATGGGGTTCTCGTGGCTCTGTCCCCCATTGTATAGCTTTCAGCAGTCAGCGGTCAGCGGATGATCCCTCAAGTACATTATGCGTATCGCCATGCTTCCTTTTCGTTTCCACTTCGGCTCTGGCATACGTCTGCCCAGGAAGTTTTTCGCGCTCGATCTTGACATTCACCCCTGCCCGCTTCGCGTACTCTCTCAGGCGTTCCAGGTAGCTTTGGTCAGTATCACACCAGAACAGTACGGAGTGGACGACACCTTCTCCATCAATACTCTGCGAGTAGACGACTCGGGAACGAATCTTGCCTTTCTCAGGAAGCGGAACCGACTGAATCCGTCCATCCAACTTTAGTGCAAATCCCTCGGGGTCTTCCAGCGATAATTCCCACTTCTTCGAGAGTGCGGAATACGCATACCAATCGTGAGGGCATATCATTGACCCAGGGCCAAACAATAGGTTCCCGCAAGAGCTTCGGTTCCAAACATCAAGGTTTCGGCTCGGTTTGGAAACGTCGTCTTTCACCCGCTCAACAGCAACGACGGCTCCCCCACAGACCGGACAGCTTGGAGGCTCTGCGCAGGCCGCGGCCGCAATGGTGAAGAGAAGGACGCAAATGGGAACACTCTTCATGGCTATTTTCCATTTCCGAGTGCGCGAGTTGGGCAAGACGGTTCGCGCTATCCTAACGGGATTCTATCCCCAAAAGTGCAGGGGAGTCAATCGAGGTCGATGTCGTTCAAGCAAGGAGACGTATGGGACTCAGGTCCCTGGCCGCTGACCGCTGAAAGCTGACCGCCGTCGTGCGTCACCCCACAGCGCACCACGTCGAGCGGACCTCCTCCAGGTAAGCAATCATCTCCCGCTCGAAATGCTCGACGGCGAACCGCTCGGCTTGCTGCCGGGCCAGCGACGCCGAGAACCAGTCCGGATGAGACTCGAGCCGCAAGATCGATTCGGCCAGCGACGAAGGCGTCTGATGGTCGAAGAAGACGCCCGTTCCCGCTTGCCCCGGGCCGGCGGGCAGGATAGTCTCCGTCGCCCCGCCTTGGCCGAAGGCGATGACCGGCATTCCACAGGCATGGGCCTCCAGCGGCGCAATGCCGAAATCCTCGTGGGCCGGAAAGAGCATCGCCCGGGCGCGGCGCAAGTGCTGGCGGATCTCTTCGCCGCTCTGCCAGCCGGCCAGCGTGACCGTCGGGCCGGCCAGGTCCGCCAGCCGCCGCCGCTGGGGTCCCTCGCCGATCACGATCAGCCGCCGCCGCAGCCGGTTGCAGGCCTCGATCGCCACGTCGATCCGCTTGTAAGGCACCAAGGCCGAGAGACAGACATAATAGTCTTCCCGGGCAACGTCTTCCGGCGTATAGAACTGCGTATCCACCGGAGGATAGATCACGCGGCTGGGCCGGCCGTAGCTCTCGGCGATCCGCCGGGCCACGGTCTGGCTGACGGCGATGAAATGGGTGACCCGGCCGCTGGTCTGCTGGTCCCATTGCCGCAGCCGGTCCAACAGCAGGTTGCGGACCACGCCCAGCGTCGTTTGCCGGAACCGCTCCTGGCCCACGAAGTAATCGGCCCGGCGCTGCCAGGCGTAGCGCATCGGCGTAAAGCAGTAACAGACGTGAGGCACGCCCGGCGGAGGTTTGATGCTCTTGGCCACGGCGTGACTGAAGCTGAGCACCAGGTCGACGTCTTCGGGGATGGCCAGGTGCTCAACCGCCGCCGGCATGAACGGCAACAGGTAACGATAGTGTCGCGTCGCGGCCGGCAGACGCTGAAGGAAACTGGTGGTGATCTGCATCCGCTCGATGACCGGGAAGGTCGAGCCGGGCGCGTGCAGCAGGGTGAAGAGTTGGGCGTCGGGGAAACGGCGACAGAAGACCTCCAGGCACTTCTCGCCGCCCCGCATTCCGGTCAGCCAGTCGTGGACCAGGGCGATTTTCATCGTACGGCGGGCTTTAGCCCGCCTCCGAAAGAGAGCAGAGTAGGGCGGGACCAGCTCGCGTAAAGGCCTGTAAAACAATAAGTTGGGCAAATATGGGCCCTAAGCGAGCGCGGGCCCACCGTTGCTGCCCCTCGTGCCCGGTGGGCCGGCGGCCGCTCACGCAGCCTTGTCCCACCGTGCGGCCTGAGGTCTACCAGGACGGCAGGCGGGCTAAAGCCCACCCCACGGGAATCGTTGCACAGAGGCTACGGCAGCGTCAAGACGAATCTGCGGCGAATCGCTCTAGGGAGTTCGGTGAGGGACTGCTAGAATCCCCGGCCAACGTAAGGACGGATCCGACGGAGGTGTTCCATGCGGCAAGGACGCGGCGGGCTGACTCTCCTGGGGCTTGAACTACTGGCACTGGCCACCCCTCTATCGTTGTATGGGCAGAACTACGGTCCACTTCGCGACGAACGGATGCCGCCCGACCAGCAGCGGTCGGTCTATGACAGCTCCCAACAAGGTCAAAACAGCTCGCCGCCGCTGTACAACCAGCCGCAACCCCCCAATAATGGGCCATCGAGCAATCAACTCAATGGCCCGCCGGCGCTGAACAGTACGACCAGCCCCAGCCGGGCAGCCGTGGGCCGGGCGGTTATGGCCCGCCGCCCGATCCGCGGCTGGAACGGCTAGGGCCCCCGAACGGACCAAATCCCCAACCCGGTCCGCCGCCGGTGCCCCCGGGATTCGAGCTCACCAAAGAGGAACAAGACGATCTGGATCGGCTGCTTGATGCCTGGGAGAAACGCGGCGAGCGGATCAAGTCGTTCGAGTGCGGCTTCACGCGGCTGTTTTACAATCGGGTATGGAATAACGGCGGCAATCAAGGCTCCAGCAACGGCGACAAGCCGGTGACCGTCTTGAAGGGCGAGTTAAAGTATTCCGCGCCGGATAAGGGGTTGTTCGTGGTCCACGCTTCCTCCCCCACGCAGCCGGCGACGGCCGAGAAATGGGTCTGCGACGGGCGGTCGATTTTCCGCTACGATTTCGTCAATCAGAAGGTCGTCGAGTATCCTCTGCCGCCGGAGTTGCACGGCAAAGAGATCACCAACGGCCCCTTGCCCTTCCTCTTCGGCGCCGAAGCCAACAAGCTCAAGCAACGCTACTTCCTCAAGGTCGTCCCTCCACCGGCAGGCCAGGGTGGTCAGCAGGTTTGGCTGGTGGCCCGGCCGCGGTTCCGTGAGGATGCCCAGAACTTCTCGGCCGCCGAGATGATTCTCAAGGTTCCGCACCTGGAGCCGATCGCCATCCGGCTCTACTCGCCCAATCCTAACATCTGGACGGTCTTTGCTTTCGATCCGCCGAAGATCAATGCGATCGACCCTCGGCGGAGAATACCAGGGCTGTGGATACTGCAGCCTGACCCTCCTGACCCGTTCAAGCCGGAGATTCCCCGCGGCTGGACCAAGGAGCTCGATCGCGAAGCCGCCGCTGCCGCCGCGCAGGCCGCCCGCCCCAACCAAGCCGGGCGACGCTAGGTGCCCCTTAGGACTTGGGTCTTAGGTCTTAGGATTTGGGTCTTAGGACTTGGGTCCTGATGCAACAGGAACGAAAACACTCTCCACCCCTGTAGGGAACGCCCTCTGTGGCATTCCGCTGGGTATTGCGCGATGCAAAGGGCGCAGAGGCGCAATCGAAACCCGAAGCGTAAGCGAGGGGAAGTCCCTTAGCCCCCCTCGCTTACGCTTCGGGTTACCCCATCTGATCCACCAGCGCTGGCCCGATCCGCTATAATTGTGCGATACGGGAAGGGGCCGAGTTTCTTCCAGCGGTCATGGATCACCGTGATGGGCTCATTTTTTCGCCGACTCGTCTCGGGCGAGCTTCCGGCGGGGCTGCTCTGGAGCGGACTCCTGGCGGTGGCCCTGCTCGACGGTGGCGCTTTAGCCGACGATGTCCAACGGCGTCCGGCGCAGGGCGCGGCGAAAGCCGAGCGGGCTAAGCCGCCTCGCCTCAAGCGGATCGGCCGGGTGATCTCGGTCGACCTGCCGATCACCAACGACGTCGCCAAGACCGTCAAGCAGACCGTCGACGCCACGCTCCGCGATCTGAGCGGCGCCGGGCAGCGGCCGGTGCTGATCTTCGATTTCCGCGTGCGGCCTAACCACGAGAATTTGGCCAAGACCAGCGAGTACGGCCCCGCGGTGGATCTCGCCGGGGCCCTTTCCAGCGAGGCCCTCAACGGGGCGGTCACCGTCGCTTATGTCCCCCAGCCGATCGAAGGCCACGCCGACCTGGTGGTTCTGGCCTGTCAGCAAATTGTGATGGGGCCCGACGCCGAGCTCGGGCCGGTCGGCAATCCCGAGCGGATCACCAACGGGATGCGGGGTGAATACCGGGAGAAGGCCGATCGCAACAAGAAGATCCCCGCCGAGGTGGCCCTGGGGTTGCTGGATTCCCGGCAGCGAGTGCTGGCGGTCGAGACCGACGCGGGCACGGAGTTCAAGACCCCCGACGAGCTCGACGAGCTGAAGAAGACGCGGACCATTCAGTCCCAGGAGGTGTTGTTCGACGGCGTCCAGCCCGCGCGCCTCACGACCGACGTTGCCCGCAAGTACGGTTTCATCGATTTCAAGGCCCAGAACATCCGCGAGCTGGCCCGGCAACTGGACCTGGCGCCGGAATCGGTGAAGACAGCCCTGGTGCAGGACTTTCGCGCGGTCCGCGTAGACCTGCTGGGCCCGATCAGCGACGGCATGATCGACCGCGCCAAGACGCTGATCAAGGACGCGATCCAGCGTCGCAACGTGAACTTCGTCTGCCTTTGGATCGATAGTCCGGGCGGGTCGATGGACGATTCGGCGAGCCTGGCCAGTTTCCTCGTGAACTCCAGCCTGATCGACCCCAGCCGGATCCGCACGGTGGCGTATGTGCCCGCGCAAGCCCGGGCGGACGCGGCCCTGGTGGCCCTGGCCTGCGACGAGGTGATCGTCGGGCCGCACGCGATCTTTGGCGGCGACGGGGCTCACGTCTTCACCGATCGCGAGGTTGCCGCCGGCCGCCGGGTGGCCGAGGAGCGGATCTGCGTGCAGAAGAACCGTTCCTGGTCGCTGCCCGCGGCGATCCTCGACCGCAACGTGACCGTTTATCGCTGCACCAGACCGGGCGAGGTGCGGTTCTACTGCGACGAAGAGCTTGCCAGCCAGCCGGACCAGGCCAAGTGGCAGAAGGAAGATCGGGTGACCCAGCCGGGCAAAGTCTTCGAGGCCATCGGACCGCAGGTCAAGGACTTTCTGCTGGCCGACGCCGTGCTGAAGAACTTCGACGAGTTGAAGCAACGCTACAACCTGGAAAAGGACCCCACCCTGCTGGAGCCCGGCTGGGCCGACGAGCTGGTGCAAGCCCTGGCCTCGCCCTGGCTCTCCGTGATCTTGTTGATGATCGCCTTCGCCGCGACTTACGCGGAGCTGCATTCCCCGGGTATGGGGGTCGGCGGCTTCATCGCGGCGGTCTGCTTTGCACTTTTCTTCTGGAGCCGGTTCCTCGGCGGCACGGCCGGCTGGCTGGAAGTGACCCTCTTTGCCGCCGGCGTCGCCTGCCTGCTGCTGGAAATCTTCGTCCTGCCGGGATTCGCCATTTTCGGCCTCGGCGGCGGCCTGCTGATCATCGCCTCCCTGGTGCTGGCGAGTCAGACCTTCGCCTTGCCGCGCAACGATTACCAGTTCGCGCAGTTTCAGCAGTCGCTTTTGATCCTGGCGGGGGCCATCGGCGGCACGATCTGCTTGGCGATAATCCTCAACCGCTGGCTTCCCAAGACGCCGGTGCTGGGCCGGATCGTCCACCAGCCCTTCACGGAAGAGGAGCTTGCCCGCGTCAGCCATAACGAGTCGCTGGCCCACTTCGACGCTCTGCTAGGCGCCCGCGGAACGGCGACCACCCAGTTGGTTCCCGGCGGCAAGGCCCTCTTCGGCGACCGCCTGGTGGACGTCATGGCCGACGGGCAGTTCATCGAACGGGGCCAGCCGGTGGTGGTGGTGGAAGTCGAGGGCTACCGTGTGATCGTCCGCCCGGCCGACGAGATCTGAGCCAACGGTTACGGCTTTGCAGGGAGTTCCGGGTAAACGTAGACCACATCGGCGACGGCAACGCCGCCGAGCACCGGCCCGTGGAAACTATAAGGGATGCGACCGAGGAAGCGGCGATAAATGTCCATGATGGCTTTCGCGACGGGGTCATTTGTGCTGACCACCTTCACCCGGAAAGGATCGATGTATTGGTCTTTCATCTCTTGGGTGATTCGGAGCACCTCGACATACGCATCGTCGACATCGCTCTCGTTAAGGCCGTCGATAGCGACGTAAAGGTAGCGTTCACCCTCTTCGGCGCTCCGCATCCACCAGGCAGCCTTCACGGGAGCGCATTCGTGAAACCGTTTGATGAATGCTTCTCCCGCATCGTACTCGTGCATCACCAGCGGAGCCTTATCCATTGCATCACTCCATCATTGGGATGAGTAACGGCCTCGAAAAGTCGTTCCGCCTCGGCCCGGGTCTTTTGCAGGTAACGGGATTCTTCGGTCCAATCCTTAACATGCTGCCAGTTTTTGTAAAGGGCAGGATTGGCCGCCGCGTCCGAATCCCGGCCGGCCCTCAGCCTCGCAAGCAGGATGAGACCTTCGATGTCGTGCGTCCAAGCGCGTTGCGAGAACCCCTTGTCCTCGTAGATCACCTCGGGATGTGCGCCGACGAGGGCCAAGACGCAGGACTTCAGACCGAACTCGACGGCGTACCCGGTCAGGTAGTACGCAGCGGACCAACGTCCCACGGCCGGAAGGAGATGAGCCTGCGCGTCGAGAATCCGGTCTTCCGCGAGTTGTTGCCACTTGGCTCTTGTGGTCACGGTTCCGGTTCCGACCTCGCGAGCTAAATAGTATTCTAACCACGCCGGGACGATTGTACAGATCTCAGCACGAGCGACCAGCGGTCGCCAGGGCAAACAGATCGCTGTTCTCATACCCACCAGAGGATGAACCACAGGACCAGGCCCACGGCGGCCATCAGCCCGACGATCCAGGCCCCGACCCTTGCGGCGTGACGCAGAAGGGGCTCCATCGCCTCGTGGCGGGTGGCCGCATAGACCAGGCTGATCACGATGATCAGCGGCACGGCATACCAGAAATCGACGTCCCACCAATGGGCCACGAGCAGATTGTGCATATCTTGATCAGCCGCCGGACGGCTCCTTCTTTTCGTCATGCTCGTGCTGGTCATCTTCGTCCTCGGCCTCGGCGAAGACCGGGCCGCACCAGGCGTCGTAAATCGCCAGCACGTTCAGCAGCCCGGCGACCAGCGTATAGACCGTCCCCAACTCGAAATAACGATTGAGGTCTTTCTCGAGATTGTCGAGCGTGGTACTAGGCCTGTCGCCCGGTGGGGCCATGAAGCCGTTCCAGAGGGGCGGGCTGCCGTTGCGAGCACGGACTGTTTGGACCAGGGCCGGCAGAGCGATCAGCCCCGCGCCGACCTGGCCGAAATAGGAGATCCGCTTGTCGTCCGGCTTCCAGGATGCGTAGACCACCCGGCCCCAGCCTAGCCGGCTGTTGCCCCCCAAGTAAATGCCGTAGAGGAAGGTTCCCAGGATACAGACGAAGTACAGGATCGCCTTGGCCGTCCGCCGCTGGTACAAGTGGCCTAGGCCGGGAACCAGCCAAGCCAGGAAAGCGGCAAGCTCGGGGTCGCGGAGCTCGACGGTCCGCGACTCTTCTTCGAGTTCTCGAGAATCCTCGCCCACCTAGGGATGACCTCCGCACTTGGGAAGGGGACAGGGCAAGCCGCCCGTGGCACCGCGGGGGCCCAGTTCCCCCAACCACCCGTCCCGGGATCATGTGCAGTAATTGTAATCCTATCGCGCCGGATTACCAAGGCGTCCAGCGACTTTTTTAATTGCGAAAATTGCGAATTCTCCCTGACAGAAACCTGTGTTTTCCCGGCGTTTTCTTCAAGATTTTGCGTAGCGTGCGAATCGTCCTTCCCAAGCGGGCGGCGACCTGTTATGCTCCAAAGGTTGGCCCGAAGGCTCGTGCGGCCGATGCGCAGTTCGGCGATCTGCAGCGGGCCGTTGATTCCTCCCGTGGAGTTTTGATTCATGGCAGCAGTTGTTGACGCGGAAAAATGCTCCGCATGTGGAGAGTGTGTCGCCTCCTGTCCTCTGGACGCGATTACCATGCAAGAGACGGTCGCCCACGTCGATCCCGAGACCTGTGGCGATTGCGGCGCTTGTGTGGACGTTTGCCCCACGCAAGCGATCAGCGTCTGAAACGACCAGCCTCTCCTGGACTTCCACGGTGGGCCGCCGCTCTGGCGACCCACCGTTTTTCTTTCTTGCCGGTTCTGACGATCGTAACGCATTGCCGGAAAGCGATTCCTTGGCACGATTGCCTATGAGCTAAGGTTTACTGGTATGCAGGACTCAACCCCGACGATCAACCGCCTGGTGGCCCGCTGTGGCCGCCTCTATTCGCTGCCCGCGGTGGCGATCAAGGTCCTGGAGTTGACCGCCAGTCCCACGCTCGATACCCAGGCCCTGAAGGAGTGCATCGAGAACGACCCGGCGCTTTCCATCCGCATCCTCCGCGTGGTGAACAGCTCGCTGTTCGGCCTGAGCCGCGAGGTCTGTGACTTGCAGCACGCCCTGACGCTCTTGGGCACCAAGCCGCTGAAGCTGCTGGTGCTGGGCTTCAGCCTGCCGGGCCAACTTTTCGCGGGCATCGGCTCGGCGGCGCTGGGCTACTACTGGCGGCACGCCCTGACCAAGGCCGTGGCCGCCCGAGAAATCTGCGAGACCCTCTGGCAACAGCCGGGCGACGAGGCGTTCCTCGCCGGCCTGCTCCAGGACCTGGGTGTGCTGGTGCTGATCAAGGAATTGGGCAAGCCCTACGCGCGGTTCCTCGACCGCCTCCTCTCCCAGGGCGGCGAATTGGCGGCGATGGAGGTCCAGGCGATGGGCTTCGACCACGTGCAGTTGTCGGCTCGGCTGCTGGCCGAGTGGGGGCTTCCTTCGGTCTTGACGGAGGCCGTCGGCTGGCAACACGGTCTGGCCGACCGGCCGCAGCCCGGCCCGCCCCCGCGGCTGGCCGAGGTCTTGCGTCTGGCGGAATGGGTCGCACGGCTGCTGGCCGACCGGCGGACGGAGACGCTCGGCCGTCTGTTGGACGGCGCAGCGCGACAGGGGCTCGAGCCGACCCGGCTGGAAGAAATGGTCCAACGGCTGGAGGAAAAGGTCCAGCAGCTTGCCGACGTGCTCTCGCTGCAACTGCCCGGCGGTTGGAACTACCGCGACCTGCTTCAGCGAGCCCACCAGCAACTGGCCGACGCCGCCGCCGAGGCGGTGAGCGACCTGGTCCGGCAACCTTCCACGCCGCTGCCGCCGGCGGCCGACGGCCAATCGCTGCTGGAGGAGTTTCAGGAGCTGGCGGACGCGGCCGCCCGAGTCGCTCAACGGCAGGCGCCGCGCCAAAGCGCCGGCCGGCCTTTCGCTCGGCGGATGCGGATCTTGGGCTCTGCGAGGCCTTGGCCGCCGCGACAACCGCCTGCCGCCAGTCGCGACGCCCGCTGAGTCTGCTGTTGGTCGAGCTGGACCACCGGGAAGACGTGCTCTCGCGGGTTGGGACCGAGAGCGTGGGCCATTTGCGGCGGTTGCTGGAATCGGCCTGCCGCGGCTTGGACCACCCCGGGGCACTCTGCTTGCCGCACGCCGAAGCGGGATTCGCTTTGATCCTGCCCGACTGCGACCGCGGCCCGGCCGCGCGGTTGGGAAACCAGTTGATCGACGAGGTGCGGCGGCTGGCGCCGGGTCGCGGGCCGGACGGCCGTTCGGCGGTGAGCATCAGCGTCGGCGCGGCGACGGTCTCGCTGCCGCCGAAAAACTTTCCCGCCCGAGATCTCTTGGTGGCCGCCGGCCGATGCCTCAGCGGCTCCCGCGCCTCAGGCGGGGGCGTGCTGAAGAGCATCGAGATCTATTGAGGAGCGAGGTAAGACGGAATGGCATTCCGTCAGCGGGAATCGTCGCCCATCTTGGGCAACGATTGAGTGGCGAGGTAAGACGGAATGGCATTCCGTCCTACGCGTTATGCCGGGGGCCACTGTTGGCTTGTCAAGAGGGCCGTGGACTGGAAGTGGTCCGCTGCGCGATACTACCTGGTTGATCCCCCGCAACAACACCTCGGCTTGCCAACCGTCCACAGCCTCCCTGTAGCCCGGCCGTTGCAACAATCCACCGCCAGTTTCTGCGCCACGAGTTTCGGTTTTTTCTCCCGTCGCCCCGCTCTCGGGTTACCCCCGGGAATTTGCGCCGCCGCCGGCCCTCGACGTAACCGTTTTGCTGCCAAGCTGTAAGGTCCAGAGGGCCATTTCACGAGCGTCGTACTAGGCGGGACGAAAGCCGCGTGAAGCCGCTGCCGGTGATCGTTCGGCCCGGCGTTATTTGACCGAATGTCGTTTTTCCGCGACGATTCCTGGCGTAAAGTCTTTTTTGGGGAACGATTTCCGGCGTGACGTCCTTTTTTCGGCGCGATTGCAGGCAGCAAGTCTTTTTTCCCGAGCGATTCCCGCTCACCGCCCGCCGCCGGATTGGGGGTCTTCGCAGCTTCCGCCCGAGGACCGCCGCTTTTCGAGAGATTCCCGTTTCCTTTTCCCCGCTGATTGGCGGGACCCGCACGACAGACGCTTGCTGGCGTCCGCCGGAAATCTGGGAAATATGGAAATATGGAAATATGCGGAAATATGGGACAGTCACCTATTTGTGGTTGACAAGGTGAGCTGAGCGGTTGAGAATCACGGGATGCCAAGGGTTGCTCGAATCGTGATCCCGAACTGTCCGCACCACGTGACTCAGCGGGGCAATAACCGGCAGGACGTGTTCTTCGTGGACGACGACCGCGCGAGCTACTTGGGGCTTCTTCGCGAGGAGGGGGAGCGGTTTGGCTTGGGGGTGCAGGGCTATTGCCTGATGAGCAACCACATCCACTTGATCGTGACGCCGGGGTCCGAGGCCGCTTTGGCGAAGGCGCTGGGGCGGACGCATTATCGGTATGCCCAGTACATCAATCGCCTGCACGGCCGCAGCGGCCACCTTTGGCAAAACCGCTTCTACTCCTGCGCGTTGGACGACGACCACTATTGGAGGGCGATGGCCTACGTGGAGCAGAACCCAGTGCGAGCCCACATGGTCCGACGCCCGTGGCGCTATCCGTGGTCCAGCGCGCTAGCCCACTGCGGACAGGGACCGGATCGGTCTGGTCTGTTGGACTTAGCCGCCTGGGGAAATTCACTTGCGGCGGGGGGATGGCAGCAGACGTTGGCCGAACTGCTTCCACGAGAGACGGTCTCCGCGTTACGGCTGAGCACCCATCGAGGGCGCCCACTGGGGAGCGACGGATTCCTCAGCAAGATCGAGTCCCTTCTGGGCCGTCGCCTACGCCCACTTCCCGTCGGTCGTCCCAGGAAGAAGGAGATAAATAGGTGACTGTCCCCTATTTTGGAAGAAGGAGATAAATAGGTGACTGTCCCGTATTTTTTATTTTCATATTTTCGAAGGATAGATAGGCCGCGCTCGCGGCAAGGAGAAAACTAATGAAAGCTCTTTGCGGATGGTGCGTTCCGATGGCTTTGCTTGGGGCTTGTGTCCTTGGCCCTTCCTGTCAGTCCCAGGCGGCAGACATGCAACCGACCGGCGCCACAGGGATCATCTCAATCGGAGGTAAGCTTCAGCCCGTCTCAGTCACCGGCGGAGACTACGGCGATACCCACGACCTGGCAAACCTCCTGGGCAAGATCACCGGTACCACAGTTCCCGTGGTCGGCCCGGATGCTCAGTCGCAAGGCCTGCTGATCCACGTGGGCATCGACAAGTTCGTCGCCGGCCACAACCTGGACTTCGCCTCCATGAACCCCTATGGCTACTTCATCAAGCTGGTGGACCCGGGCAACCTCGTCCTCGCCGGCCACACGACGTTTGCCGTCTACGACTTCCTCAAGCGTTTCTGCGGCTACCGCAGCTTCATGCCCGGGGACCTCGGCGAAGTGATTCCCCATCATCCGGTCATCACGCTGCCCTCGGATCTCAATCTCCGGGAGAATCCGTCCTTCATCACCCTGGCGAGCGGCGGCGGCGGGGTGGGAGGCTTCACCCGCGCGTGGCGACTCACTCTTCAGGCCACGCACAACCTCGACGAGATATACCCGCCCAGCAAGTACATGGCGACCCACCCAGAGTACTACGGCATGATGGACGGCAAGCGGGAGAAGGCTGGGCCGGACGCCTGGCAGCCCTGCGTGAGCAACCCCGACCTGCCGGCCATCGCCGTGGACTACGCGCGGACGTTCTTCAAGAACGGCCGCTCTGCCCTGGGCCTGTCGGTGGGGATCAACGACGGCGGCGGCGACTGTCAGTGCCCGAAGTGCATGGCATGGCGGAAGGAGTACGGCAACCAGTACCTCGTTTTCGCCAACGCCGTGGCACGCCTCTTCCAGAAGGATTTCCCCGACAAGTATGTCGGCTTCCTCGCCTATGGGCAGGCCGGACCGGTGCCTCACAACATCAAGGTTGAGCCCAACATCTATGTGGAGGTGATGGAAGGTCAGGCCCGCAACTGTGAGAGGCTCCGGCTCTGGCATGAGGCCGGCGCGAAGCTGACCGGCATCTACGGCTGGGACTACGCCTCCGGCGAGTCCGGCTTTGTCCTGCCCAGGCACTACCCGCATTACGTCGGCAACGCCTGGAAGAAGGCCTACCGCGAGGACGGCCTCCGCGGCGGCTGGTTCGAGATCGGCGGCCAGACCAGTCTTTATGAGGGCCCGCGATTTTATGTCCTCAACGAGCTCGCGTGGAACATCAATGCCAACATTGATGCCCTCCTCGACGACTACTTCAGCAGCTTCTATGCCGAGGCGGCCGTCCCGATGCACCAGTTCTACGATCGGATTGAAGCGATCTATGGACGCATGGCCGATCCCGCCGACCCTCGCGCGGATTGCATCTGGGGCGGCGCCGATTTTACCGCCCAGTACCAGCAGTACACGCGGGCAGACCTGACCTGCCTCGACAACAAGCTGAGCGAGGCCACCCGCCTGGCGAAGGACGCGAACGCCGCCCGGAGATTGGCGCTCTTTGGCGAGCTCTGGGGCCTGAGCGAGCTGCATGTCGCTGCCTACCTCGACGCCCGAGACCTCCAGGCCACGCAGACGATCGCGGACGAGGCCCAAATCACGAAGACGATCGGCACGATTCGGCACAGCTTGACGGCCCTCGACGGCATCGCCAACTACCAGATCAGTGACGACGATCAGCGCCTCATATTCTACAAGCCGGGGAAGGGTGCAATGGCCTGTTTCCGCCAGGGCGCGCCCATCGACGTGATCGTCCAACGCGAAGGCGACAGAAACCTCGACCTGGCAACGGAGCGTCTGCTGCGCGAGGCGAAGGGCGTTAAGCAGACCATCGGCGCCTTCTGCGCAAAGCCGCCGCGCAGGAAACCGATGCCAGGCTCAAGGCGCTACTTCTTACCCAGGTCTACACCGCGGAGGCGCCGGCCGCTCCTGCCCAAAACCTTATGCCTGGCCCCGGCCAGGCGCCCGGAGCCGTCCAATACTCCGATGCTGACCTTGCGCGGTTCGACTGGCATCCCGCGCCCGGAAACCTGCCCGGCTGGTACTTCTACAAATACCCGCCCTTCCGGGCCAGCTTGTCCTGGGATCGCGGCGAAACCCACTCGGGAAAGGGTTCCTTCGCCATTGGCGAGGACCAAATGTACGCTTGCTTCATTTACGGTCTGCCGGTTACGCCGGGCTGCCGTTACCGGATCTCCTTCTGGGTCAAAGAGAACCCACAGCCCGTCGCCAAGGGTGAGGGGTTAGTGATCCACTGGCAGAACGAGCAGAAGGTCTGGACAGAAGCCCCTGCTGCGAAGTGGCTGCCGGATGTCGGTGTGGAGAACCCCGGGTTCAAGGTGCCTTACCCCCTTGGGGGTCTCTCCGAATGGCGCCACGTGCAGGCAACCTTCTCGGTGCCCTCGGGTGTGAGCACCGCTGTCCTCATCTTCGGCGCCCGCCAACAGAAGCCGGGCGAGTCCACGTGGATTGACGACGTCTCCGTGGCCAAGGCCTTCGATCCCTCCTTCTTCGCTATTCATTCCAGGTAGAGTCGAGAGGTGGCGCGGTGGGGTAGGCTTCGGCATATTCTGGGTCGGGGTTTCCCCGTCTGTGTCTCGATAGTCGCATGCCGTGCTCCGTTTCCACCTCCCGCTCATCGAACCGGACGGGCGGATTTCCCGCATCCGGCTCTCGGACAAGGTTCATGGTTTCGCCCACGAGTAGCGGCGGGGAAGTTTGCGGATGTTCAGCAATCCAAGCTCACGCTCCAGATAGCTGTCGGGATATTGGCGGTATCCCTGCCCAGGCAAATAGGCAAATAGGGGACAGTCAGTGCGCCGTGAATGCGTGTGTATTCTAGCGGGTGAAAGTCCCGCCTGGGAAGGGTCGCTTGCCCAGTAGCAATCGAAGCGGCGGAGGAGGCAACGAATTCGTCGGAGCCTTCGATGGAAAGGGTCACTTGGTGACCCCGCGAAGATGCAGGCCGTAACGCAAGTGAACGTTCGATTAGGCCCCGAAACCCTAGTCGCGGAAGCCGACCCTTCTGACTGTTGGGGAAGGCCAGTGTTGCAGAGGAAGTGAGCGACGAAAGCACTCTGCAGTTCCGCCGGGGTAGAGACGACGGCATGTATCGAAGGAACGCACATGAAGCACGGGAAACCGACGACGACAGCGGCGGCAACCGCAACGGGCAACCCGCGAGGGCCAGGTCCGGTCGCGTCGGCGGCGGAGAGGCTCGTAGTAGCGTTGAAACCGGGTAATGCCGGCGGAGCCAAGGGGCCTCAGTTCAAGGATCAGCGTACGCAGGAGCAAGGCAGAGGATGATTGGCGAAGAGCCTACCAACACCAATCCGTTGCAGAAACTCCGCGCGGCGCTGCATGACAAAGCGAAGAGTGCGCCCAATTTTCGCTTCTACTCCCTGTACGACAAGGTGTATCGCCGCGACGTGCTGGAAGCGGCCTACGCGCAATGCCGTGCCAACGGCGGAGCGCCCGGGGTCGATGGCCAGTCCTTCGAGGACATCGAGAAGTACGGCGTGGATCGCTGGTTGGACGAACTGACGGAGGAATTGCGAACGAAACGGTATCAGCCGCAACCGGTCCGGCGGGTCTACCTGCCGAAACCGGACGGGAAGCAGAGGCCGCTGGGGATTCCCACGATCCGCGACCGCGTGGTGCAAACCGCCGCGCTGCTGGTCTTGGAACCGATCTTCGAGGCCGACCTGCAACCCGAACAACACGCCTATCGCGCGGACCACAGTGCCCTGGAGGCAGTGCAAGAAGTGCATCGCCTGCTGGGCCAGGGGTATCGCGCGGTCGTCGATGCGGATTTGAGCGGGTATTTCGATAGCATCCCGCACCCGGAGCTGATGCTGTGCGTCGCCCGTCGCGTGAGCGACAAGGCCATGCTGCACCTGATAAAGCAATGGTTGGTGGCGCCGGTGGAGGAAACCGACGAGCGGGGCCATGTGCGACGTACCACGCGGAACAAGGACACGAAGCGCGGTTCGCCGCAAGGCGCGCCGATTTCACCCTTGTTGGCGAACCTGTACATGCGACGTTTCGTGCTGGGTTGGAAGACCCTTGGGCATGAGACCCGTTATCAGGCCCGGATCGTCAACTATGCCGACGACTTCGTGATCCTGTGTCGCCGCCGGGCGGATGACGCCCTGGCGACGATGCGCGACATGATGCGGCGGCTGAAATTGACGGTCAACGAGACGAAAACGCACGTCGCTCGCCTGCCTGCCGAATCGTTCGACTTCCTTGGGTATACGTTCGGACGGATGTATTCACCGCGAACGGGCGGGGCCTATCTGGGCGCGCGACCGGCGCAAGAAGGTGCTTGGGGTCTGCCGCCAGCTCAACGAGTTGGTAGGCCGATTGCCGACGTTCATCCGGCCGGAAGCGCTGGTCTACCAGGTCAATCAGGTGTTGCGCGGGTGGGCCAACTACTTCTGCTACGGAACCTACACCGCGGCGTTCGGGATCGTGCATTGGCACGTCTGTCGCCGGGTCCGTCGGTGGCTACGAAGGAAGTTCACGCTGGATGGACAAGGATACAGCCAATATCCCGACAGCCGCCTGGAGCGTGAGCTTGGGCTGCTGAACATCAAGAAACTTCCCCGTCGCTACTCGTGGGCGAAACCATGAACCTTGTCCGAGAGCCGGATGCGGGAAATCCGCCCGTCCGGTTCGATGAGCGGGAGGTGGAAACGGAGCACGGCATGCGGCTAGTGAGACACAGACGGGGAAACCCCGACCCAGAATATGCCGAAGCCTACCCCACCGCGCCACCTCTCGACTCTACCCTATTTTTCCGCCATCTTCCCCCCCGATGATCCAACGTCAACCGGCCGGCAGCACTGGCAAAGCCAGTGGCACCCAGCGTCGGCCGCTTTGGACTGCGCCACCCGGCCGTTATGGTCGTTATGCTAAAGCATAACCTACGGGAATCAATAGCACGGGGTGGGTGGCCGGTAATGGCTCATGTCGATCGAGCGGAACCAATCGACGGTCGTGGCGAGTCCTTGCTGCAAACTTACCGTCGGCTCCCAGCCCAACTTCTGCCGGGCGAGGCTGATGTCGGGCTGGCGCTGCGCGGGGTCGTCGACCGGCAGCGGGTGAAAATCGAGCCCACCCCATGAGCCGGTCATTTCGATCACCATCTCGGCAAGCTGGCGGATGGTGAATTCTCCGGGGTTCCCCAGGTTCACCGGACCGATCAACTCCTGGTCGTTCTCCATCATGCGGATCATGCCTTCGATCATGTCGTCGCGGTAGCAAAAGGAGCGGGTCTGGCTGCCGTCGCCGAAAATCGTCAGCGGTTGGCCGGTGAGGGCCTGGCGGATGAAGTTGGAGATGACCCGGCCGTCGAAAGGGTGCATCCTCGGGCCGTAGGTGTTGAAGATCCGTACGATCCGCACCTGGACCTGGTTCATGCGGTGATAGTCCATGAAGAGCGTTTCGGCCGCTCGCTTGCCTTCGTCGTAGCAGGCCCGGGGGCCGATGGGATTGACCGCGCCGCGGTAGCTCTCGGGCTGAGGGTGGATCTCGGGATCGCCGTAGACCTCGCTGGTCGAGGCCTGAAGCACGGTGGCCCGGCAGCGTTTGGCCATGCCCAGGACGTTGATCGCCCCCATGACCGAGGTCTTCATGGTCTTGATCGGGTTGTACTGGTAGTGGCCTGGAGCGGCGGGACAGGCCAAATTGTAGATCTCGTCGACTTCCAGAAAGATCGGCAGCGTGATGTCGTGGCGAATGAGCTCGAAGTTGGACCGCCCCAGCAGCGAGGCCAGGTTCGATTTTTGACTGGTAAAAAAATTGTCCAGGCAGATCACATCGTGGCCCGCGCCGACCAAGCGTTGGCAAAGGTGTGAGCCGAGGAAGCCGGCGCCGCCGGTGACCAGGATCCGCTTCAAAGAAGACACGCCTTGCACGCCTCCGAGTGGACTGAAGAACGAACCTCCCCGTCAGAGGGATCGCAGGACAAGTCTACATCGTTGTTCGCCCACTCGCAACCCCCGTACGGTTCATCGCTCTCCCGGGATGCTGGTCGACCGAAAGGATGCCCGGCCCTAATGCGCGATCCGCTTGCAACAAAGCGCTATCCGCATGACTCGCGTGGACCTCCACGTTATCCGGAGTTTTATGCGGGTCATACCCCCCAAGAAACTGACATTTTTTCCGACCCGGCAGTGACGAATGAGTTGTAGGGAAGCGTTTTTCATGGCATCATATTCGGGGGCAGACGGCCGGTCTCTTTCAGGAGATTGGCGTTCGGCAGGAACAGGAAAGGGGCGCATCGACGTGAGCAGCGAATCGACCGTCTTCGTCGTCGACGACGACCCTAACGCCCGGCGGGCGATGGTCGCGCTCTTGGGAGCGATCTTCACGCGGGTAGAAGGGTACGCGTCGGCCAGCGAATTCCTGGCCGCCCGCGATCCGGCCAGGCCCGGCTGCCTGGTGACCGAAGTGGTGTTGCCGGGAATGAGCGGGTTGGAATTGCACCGCCGCCTGTGCGAGGCCTCCGATGGTCAGCCGGCGCCCCCGGTGATCTTCGTCACCAGGCACGCCAACGTGCAAATCGCCGTGGAAGCCATGCAGGCCGGCGCCGTCCACTTCCTGGAGAAGCCGGCCCGCGAACAGGATCTTTGGAACAGCGTGCGTAAAGCTCTGGACATCGACCGCGAAAACCGCGATCGCCGCGTCCGCCGGGCCGAGGTCCAGAAGCGGCTGGCCAGGCTTTCCAACGGCGAGCAGGAGGTGCTGGATCGGATCCTGGCCGGCAAGTCCAACAAGCAAATCGCCTCCGAGCTGAGCCTCAGCATCCGCACGATCGAAGACCGCCGCGCCCGGATCATGAGAAAGCTGGAAGTCGGCTCGGTGGTCGAGTTGGTGCAAGAGATACTCGATCGATGAGAGATGGGGGATAAGCGATAAGCGATAAGAGATAAGGGATGAGAGACGAGAGCCCGAATTATTCACGGCCGCATCGTAAACGCGAAGCGTAAGCGAGGCCGCCTATGGGACTTACCCTCGCTTACGCTTCGGGTTTCAATGGTGCGCTCTTCGCCGTTTACATCGCGGGGTGTGAATAATCCGGGGAGAGATGAAGCGAAAACATGCGTCACTGCGCCCTCATCCCTCATCCCTTATCCGCGCTTTGGATCGTGCCTTCGCGGGGACTGCTGGCCGTAGCGTAAAGCTTCTTGGGAATGCGGCCGGCCAGCAAGGCATGGCGTCCGGACTCGCAGGCCAACCGCATCGCCCTCGCCATGCGGTGCGGATCCCTGGCGTGGGCAATCGCCGTGTTGAGCAGCACCCCGTCGACGCCCAGCTCCATGGCCACGGTTATATCGCTGGCCGTGCCCACGCCCGCATCGACGATCACCGGGTATTCGGGATCCCCGTCTTTGAGGTACTCCAGGCAGATCCGTATGGCGTTGGGATTGAGCACGCCCTGGCCCGAGCCGATCGGACTGCCCGCCGGCATCACGCTGGCCGCCCCCGCCGCCTTGAGCCGCCGGGCCATCACCGGGTCGTCGCTGGTGTAGACCAGCACCTGGAAGCCTTCGGCCACGAGTTTCTCCGTCGCTTGGAGCGTGGCCAGAGGGTCGGGGAGCAAGGTTTTACTGTCGCCGAGCACCTCGAGCTTCACCCAGTCGGCCCCGGGATTGCCCATCTGCGAGAGGATCTCGCGGCCCAGTCGGGCGACGCGAACGGCGTCCTCGGCCGAAAAACAACCCGCCGTGTTGGGCAGGATCGTATACCGGCCCGTGTCGATACAGTCCAACAGGCTCTTGCCTTGCGAGTCGATCAATCGCTCGCGGCGAACGGCCACCGTGATGCACTCGGCGCCGGCCGCCTCCAAGCATTGGGCCATCAACTCGTAGTTGGCATACTTCCCCGTGCCGACGATCAGGCGGCTGGAGAACGTGTGCGAGCCGATCCGCAGCAGATCGGCCAGCGCCGGATCAATGACCATGCAATCAGCCTCCCCCTACGAGCGTCACCATTTCCAGGCGGTCCCCCTCCGCCAGTCGATATTCGGCATGTTTGGGGCGGGGGACAAGCTCGAGGTTTACCTCGACCGCCAGAGGGCGGTCGTCGAGCTTCAAATCGGCGATCAGTTGGGCCACGGTTGTACGATCGGCGACCTGGCGTGGTTTGCCGTTGAGGAGGATCCTCACGCCGTTACCTCTCAGCGGCGATGACGGGGGCGCTGAACTGGTAGCCCGTTAGGAATCTCAATTGTTCCTGCTCGGGTACATTCGATGCGTGCTTGCTCTGGTCCCACGGCAAGCCGTAAGCCATGACGATTCCGGTGTTGGTTTCAGCCACGTAGACCACCGCCAAACCGGGCTTTACGCGAGTACCCATCGCGCGACGGATGTCGATGGTTCCGGTCACCATGAGAAAATGGGGGTTCTGCGGTACTTGGATCTCAGGTGCCGGTGGTGCGCCGCCTCGGCCGGCTGTTCGGTTCGCCTTCTTGATGCCTGTGTTCAGGTTGCCAACAATAGTCGTCAGATCGGCGCCGACATTGGCCTTGTAGAATGCCTGGAAGGGCATACCCATGTTGGAAAGCACGCCGGCACTGAGTGTGCCGCTGAGGCCATCCAAGAAGTAGACGGCCTCGCTGGCTGCATCGACCGGCCCGGTGGCGAGGATGAAATTATCGGCACGATCGCTGGCCACGGCGTGCAGCGGCGTATCCGGCCAGAGGCCCCCGGCCATTAGGCCTGCTACGAGTCCCAACAGTACCCCCAACACCACCAGCGTGGGCCAAAAAGGCAAACGGAAATATGGCACGGGATGACTCCTCCCTCTACCAGAAACGGTTCGGTAAAAACCCCCGGACGAGAACTGCCTGTATTTTAATGCTTCCCCCCGGGGATTTCCAGCGATCCGCCGAGAAAAAATTGCCCGGGGACTTGTAAACAGGTGCGGATCGGTTATAAACGCCCGTGTTTCTGGCTCTTCCGGGCGTTAGGTGCAGAAAGCCGAACCTGCAGGGAACGCCCTCCGTGGCGTTCCTGACGCCGGGAGCGGGCCCCTTTGCTCGCCCCGGAACGCCACAGAGGGCGTTCCCTACAGGGGTGTGCCATTAACATCGCTGGCGTTTTACACCTGATTCCGGAAGAGCCGTTTGGCCACGCCATCCCGCCATCCCAGGAATAGACGATGAATAACATCCCTAGCAGCAGCATCAACGTAGCCCTGATCGGGCAAGGTTTCATGGGCCGGACTCACTCCAACGCGTGGGGCCAGGTCGGCAAGTTCTTCAAACCCTCGCTGCGGCCGGTGATGCACACCGTCTTCGGCCAGCCGGAAGAGAACCCCAAGGCCTTCGCCGCCAACTGGGGCTGGCAGAACGCCTCGACCGATTGGCAATCCCTGGTCTGCTCGGCCGACGTGGGCCTGGTGGACGTGGTCACGCCCAACTACATGCACGCCCCCGTGGCCCGCGCCGCCATCGCGGCCGGCAAGCCGGTCTCCTGCGAGAAACCCATCGCCGGTACGCTGGCCGACGCCCGGGAAATGGTCGCCGCGGCGAAGCGGAGCAACGTCAAGACCTTCGTCTGGTTCAACTACCGTCGCTGCCCGGCCGTGGGCCTGGCCCACCGGCTGGTCAAGGAGGGCAAGCTCGGCCAGATCCGCCACGTGCGGGCGACCTATCTTCAGGACTGGGCCGACGACAATGTGCCGCTTTTGTGGCGATTCGACAAGACGCTGGCCGGCTCCGGCGCCCACGGCGATCTCAACGCCCACATCATCGACCTGACCCGCTTCGTCAGCGGCGAGGAGATCACCGAAGTCGCCGGGGCGATTGCCGAGACCTTCATCCGCCAGCGCAGGATTCCCACCGGCACGGCCACCGGCGGCATCGCCGCGGGCCGCGCCGGCGCCGGCCAGATGGGCCCGGTGACCGTCGACGACACGGTGCTCTTCCTGGCCCGCTTCTCCGGCGGCGCCGTGGCCAGTTTCGAGGCCGCCCGCCAGGCCACCGGCAATCAGAACCGCAACACCTTCGAGATCAACGGCAGCAAAGGATCGGTGAAGTTCGATTTCGAGCGGATGAACGAGCTCCAATACTACGACGCCACGCTGCCCAGGGCCGTGCAGGGGTGGAACACGATCATGGCCACCCACGGCGGCGACCATCCCTATGTCGCCAACTGGTGGCCGGACGCCCACATCATCGGCTACGAGCACGGCTTCACCAACCAGGCCTACGACATCCTCAAGGTGCTGGCCGGCGAAGAGCCGACGCTGCCGTTGCCCGACTTCAACGACGCCTACCAGACCCAGCGGGTGCTGGAAGCCGCCATGCTCTCGGCCCAGGAGCGGCGGCCGGTGAAACTGGACGAAGTCCGCTGATCGCGAAGTAGGTTATGCTTTAGCATAACGTCTTATAGGCATCAGCCGGCGTGGCCGCCGGGGCTAACAGATCCGCGCCCGTTAGCCCCGGCGGCCACGCCGGGTTATGCGGAAGCATGACCTACCAGCTCACGCCGTTGTCCAGAGCGCTGCCGGATGAAGCGCGACCTCGGGCAAGGCCAGGGGGCGGACCTCCTGTTGGTCTTGGTACGTTTGCAGGCTGCGATAGCGGCCGGCGGCCGGGTCGCGGCGAACCTCGATCAACCGCTCGGGAAGGTTGACGACCCAATAATCGGCAATGCCGGCCTCGGCGTAAAGCTCCGCCTTCTCGCCGCAGTCGTACTTCAGACTGCTCTCGGCGACCTCGATGATCAAGAGCACGTCCGGCGGCGTGGGCCGGCCGCGGGAGTAATCGCGCTCGACGACCCAGGCGACGTCCGGCTCGGGAGCGCTGGCCAAGTTCGGAATGCCAACCGAGTCCTGAACGCGGACGCGAATCTTGCCTGCCGCAGCGATGCTGTAGCTCCACGCGGTCAAACGCTCTACAGCCTCTTCGTGCAAGGAACCAATCGGGTTCATTTCGCGGATCTCCCCTCGAATCAATTCCAACCGCCAGCGCCGGCTTGGGTCAAAGACTCCGCCCTCGATCATGCGGTCGTACTGTTCGAGCGTCAGTTGAGCAAGAACACTCATGGGCGTCTCCTCGTTGCTCGCTTAACGAATCGGGTTTACGCCGTGCTCCAGAGCGCTGCCGGATGCAGCACGGCCTCGGGCAAGGCCAGGGGGCGGACCTCCTGTTGGTCTTGGTACGTTTGCAGGCTGCGGTAGCGGCCGGCGGCCGGGTCGCGGCGAACCTCGATCGACTGCTCGGCAAGGTTGACGACCCAATAATCGGCAATGCCGGCCTCGGCGTAAAGCTCCGCTTTCTCGCCGCAGTCGTACTTCAGACTGCTCTCGGCGACCTCGATGATCAAGAGCACGTCCGGCGGCGTGGGCCGGCCGCGGGAGTAGTCGCGCTCGACGACCCAGGCGACGTCCGGCTCGGGAGCGCTCGCCAAGCTCGGCAAGCCCACCGAGTTCTGAACGCGGAGGCGAATCCTGCCCGCCGCAGCCAGGGCAGCACTCCATTTGGTCAATCGGTCTACGACCTCTTCGTGCTCCGAACCGATCGGGTTCATTTGGCGGATCTCCCCTCGAATCAATTCCAACCGCCAGCGCCGGCTTGGGTCGAAGACCCCGCCCTCGACCATGCGGTCGTACTGTTCGAGCGTAAGTTGGGCAATGACGCTCATGGGTGTCTCCTCGTTCCCATCACTGGTCAACCACCGCTTTCCGTGTGACTTTCGGGCTGCGGGATTTGCTCGTATCGCGTAATGTGCAAGAGATCAAAACACGTGAAACGTTCGATCGCCGGATAACCTTGGCGTAGTTCCCGTCCCCCGTTTCCTTCCAGGCCGACAGTCGCGTCGTGACGCCCCACCATGAGCATCTCGGGATGGCGAATGTCGAACGTGCCGCCGTCCGAAACGTAGAGACGAATAGGCCGAAACGGACGGGCCTGGAGCGCCGCCACCAACTCATCGCGTCGCATTGTGTGTTTCCTACTCCTTTTCTGCGCCTTCTCCATTGTAGCGGGCCGCCCGGGTTCGTGGCAACTAGGGAAGGAACTCGGCTTCGGCCGTCGCCGCGTCCGATCGTGGACGCTCCACGAGGACAAAACTGTGCTTCCGTTCTCGACCCGGGGCGGATATACTTTCACCGCTTTGTGGCGCGTTGGTCGCGGGAAAGCCGGCCGTTTGCTAGCAGCCGTCGCCAGAAGCAGCGCGGAGCCCTGTCATGGACGATTCACGGCTTCGGATCCTCGCCACTGAGAGCGATTGCGGAGGGCAGCCGGCCCACCTGCTGCCCCCTGCCGACGTCGACATCGGCGTGGTGTATACCTACGAACGGCAGTACATGCCGCGGCTTGTGTCGTCGCTGGCACTTTCCGGCGAGGGTCTCCATCTGCGGCTGATCCTGGTGGATAACGCCTCCGCCGACGGCGCAGGGCAGTGGCGCCGGCACTTTCCCGATACGGCGGTGGTCCGCAACCCGCGCCGGCTGCACTACGCTGCGAACCTCAACCGCGTGCTGGCGGTCGCCACAAGTCCTTACGTGTTGTTGCTCAACACGGACATGTACTTCGATCCTGAAGAACAGTGCGTGGCGAAGATGGTGCGATTCATGGAAGCGCATCCCGACTGCGGCATTGCCGGCTGCCGGCTGCACCGGGCCGATGGCAGCCACTCCCCTTCCGCCCGGCGTTTTCAGACGTTGCCGGTGATTTTTGCCAACCGCGTGGGACCACGGCGGTTGTTTCGCCGCGTCCTCAACCGGTACTCTTATGCCGAACGGGCCGCCACCGCATCCTGGGCGTGCGACTGGATCCCGGGTTGTTTCCTCATGATCCGCCGCCGGGCGTTCGAGGAAGTCGGCTACCTCGATGCGCAGTTCATCAAGTACTTCGAGGACGTTGACCTTTGCCTGCGGATGGGACTCGCCGGTTGGCGGGTGATGTATCACGGCGCCACGTTCTGCTATCACCTGGAGCAGCGGGCCAGCGCGGATTTTCTCCGCCGATGCCGGCCTTCATCTCCGTTCATATCTTCGCTGGATACGCAAGTGGGGCATCGCTCCGCGCAGCCCCGTGGCCCCGCCCGCCGCCGCTCGCCGCGCCGGCTAGGCGGCTTGGCGCTTGGCCGGGTCGGGTGGGCTGGTGTAGGCCTCGATCACCTCGTCGGCCGGACCTTCCCGGCGGATCCGGCCGTGATCTATCCAGATCACGCGGTCGCACAAGCCGGCGATCGCCTTCATGTCGTGGCTGACGACGATCACCGCCCGGGCGCGGGCGATCAGGTTCCTCATGCGGTCGCGGGCCTTGACTTGGAAGGCCGCGTCGCCTGCGGCCAGGACTTCGTCGATGATCAGGATCTCCGGCTCCACGGCCGTGGCAATGGAGAACGCCAGGCGGATCATCATGCCGGTCGAGTAGTAGCGGACGGGCATGTCGAGGAACTCCCCCAGTTCGCTGAACTCGGCGATGGGTTTGACCTTCTCGCGGATCGAGCGGGGAGTCTCCCCTTGCAGATAACCGCGATAGGCGATGTTTTCCCAGCCGGTGGCGTCGGGCTCGAAGCCTGTGGAGATCTCGAACAGCGAGCTGATCCGCCCGTGAACCTCGCGGCGGCCCGTGGTGGGAGGGTAGATGCCGGCCAGCAGCTTCAACAGCGTGCTCTTGCCGGCGCCGTTGTTTCCCACGATGCCCAGCCGCTCTCCTTCGCCAACCCGCAAGTTGATGCCCCCCAGGGCGCGGACCTCCATGATATTCTGGCGCGGACGGCGAAGCAGCCCGCTGACAATGTATTCCTTTAAACTGACCCTGCCGTGCCGCCGCACGCGGAACACCAGGCCGACATCATCGAGCTCAATCAGCGTCATGGCGATCACCCTACGCGGATTAGAGATAGAAGACCAATCGTCGCTCGATGCAGCGCAAGAGCAGCACCGCGACGGCCGCCGGCAGCAAGGCCCCCGCGCCGGCCATCGCAAGAGCTTCCCACGAGGGGAAACGGCCGTATAAGATCGGTTCTCGCACCAAGGTCAGGAAGGCAGCCAAGGGATTCTTCCCGAGGAACCAGCCCAAGTGCCGCTCCTGCAGCAAATCGGCCATGTACAGGATCGGCGTCAGATAAAAGAGGATCTGCAGCAGGATCTCGGTCAAGTGCATGGTATCCTGAAAGAGCACGTTGACCACTCCCGTGCAGATCGCCAACGACCATCCGAACACCAGCAAAAGCGCCAGGGCAGGCGCCAAGCCGATCAAGGCGCGAAGGTTGCTGAAGCCCTGGAGACACCAGACCAACGATAGCACCACCAACATGCCCAGGAGGAGATGCACACTGGCCCCCAGGGTTACCCTCAACGGATAGATGGCCAGCGGGGCCGGGTGCTGGCGGATGTACGGCTCACCACCGAAGAAGCACTGGCACCCCTGCATCGCCACCGCGGTGATGTAATTCCAGACCGTCAAACCGGAAAGCACGTAGGTAACGTACGTCCGCAGGTCCGCGTGAAATAGCTGGCAGAAGACCGTGCAGAGCACGGCCGTCATCGCGATCGGTTGCAAGAGCGACCAGCCCAGGCCGATGGCCGATCCACGGTACCGCTTCCTCAAGTCGATGCGGACCAGGGCCCACCAGAAATATCGCAGCTTCCACACTCGGGACAGATAGCCAAGCACTCGCAGATCTCCAAGTTTAGCAGGCGATCAGGCGGCCCGGCTGTGAGAGAGTGGCCACTGCCGCTCCCCTTCCGGGCGATCGAAAAGCTCCAGGGGTCGCGCGGCGAAATGGGTGCCGAAGACGGTTAGCATCTGGCAGAGCCCAGTCAGTCCGGCGAAGCCGCCGTGCGGGATCGTAAGGCCCGTCGCCCGCAGGTCGCAGTGCTGTCCCTGCGGCCCCTGGAAGACCAACCCCAGCGACCAGGCGGGCTCCTCGGCGCCGACGGCGGCGTCGTTCCAGCCATAGCGTTCCAGGCATTTGGCCGGATGGGAAAGCGTCATTTCCAGGCGGCTCACTTTCCAGGGCTTGATCTCCTGGACGGCGACCGCCCAAGCCTCGTCGGGCGCGAGCCGGTCCAGTTCGCCCAAGGAGGGCAGCGAGGACCGCGGGTCGAAGCTGCCCAACAGGGCGGCCAGACGGGCGAGCCTCCCGGCCACGGCGTTCTTGGCCAAGGCCAGCTCATGGTGGCCGAAGAGGCGCAGGCGGACCAACAGCGCCACCAACGTCAGGGCGCAGACCCAGCCCAGCGTCTCGCTGCGAACGAGATTGGCGAAGGTCGCGGCGGCGCCGGTCAGCAGGCAGAGAGAGCCGAGGATACAGAGCGTCTGCCACTGGTTCAAGCCGCGGGCCAACAGGCGGTGGTGGATGTGCTGGCGGTCAGCCGCATCGAAGCGGCGTCCGGTGAGCTTGCGCCGCACAACGGCCATCAGCGAGTCGAAGATCGGCAGCGTCATGACCACGGTGGGGGCCATGATCGAGAGGGTGGCCGAGGTCTTGAGCGTGCCGTAAATTCCCAGCAGCCCGACCACCAGTCCGATGACCATACTCCCGGAATCGCCCAGGAAGATGCTCGCCGGCGGCAGGTTGTAGACCAAGAACCCGGCCAGCGCCCCGGCCAGGACCAGGGCGATCACGGCCACGTGGTCGTTGCCGATGTTGGCGGCCAGCAAGCCCATCATGGCGGCCGTGGAGAGGCCGACGATCGAGGCCAGGCCGTCCATGCCGTCCAGGAGGTTCAGCGCGTTGATGCAGCCGATGAGCCAGACAATGGTTAGAGGAATGCCCAGCCATCCCAGGTTGAAGGAGTAGCCGCCGAGCACGATCCGGTGGAGGTGATCGCCCAGGATCACGATCGGCAGCACGGCGAGGATCTGCAACACCAGCTTCAACCTCGGGCCGAGGCGGCAGAAGTCGTCAACCCCTCCGATGAGGCAGACGAATCCGCCGGCCGCCAACACCAGGGTGGAAAGCCGGTCCAGAGCCTGGCCGGTGCCGATGGAACCGTGGCGGGCGGCGATCAGCCCCAAGATCATCGCCAGGAAGACGGCCACGCCGCCCCAAAGGGGCACCTGGCTCTTGTGTAGTTTCCGCTGCCCGTCGGGACTGTCGAGAATGCCCCAACGTCGAGCCAGCGACCGCACGATCGCGGTAAAAATCAGCGACGCCACGAGGGCGACGACGAAAGTCAGGACCAACCCAAACATAGTGCCATCCGTTGCCACGCTGCGGGCGTCTTGCCCGACCTATCTTTCCCAGGCGATGGTGGCCTCTCCGTCGCGATGGGGCCCACTGGTTCATGCCCCGGCACAATACTCAGAAAACTCGATTCGGTCCACCCCAGCCGCCCTTGGATTGAAGGAAAAGGGACCGATCCGCGAAAAAACGGGCCAAACGCCCCATCGAACCCGCCGCATGGAGTAGTGCTGCCGATGCTCGGTACTTCGCCTGGCGAAACGACTGTCCACCGCCAGCGGTATGACCACTTTGCGGCTCCCCGGGAGTGCCCTTGTTTCGGCCCCGCGGGTCAATAAGAAGCATCCACTCTTCCGTTCTGCGATACTCTTGCCACGGTCACCGCAGCCAGTTCGCCCAAGGCGGCAACTGACCTTGACCTGCCCTTTACGTTTACCTAGAATCCCCACCCTTCTCGGCAAGAAGATGGCTCGAAGGCACAGCAACCCAGGGAAGACGCTTTCCCGCTGCCTTGTGCCGTTCCCAAGAAATGAGAGTTCTTCTTGAACGATAACATGCATTGACTTTGTTTCCGTCGCGTGGAAAAAAACATCAGCCATGCCTTGGATTTCTTTTCTGCTCCCCACGCGGGGCAAACCCGATCTGGCCCGCGGGTTTCTCCGTAGCCTCTACGAAACGGCCCATCGTCCCGAGGAAATCGAAGTCATCCTGGGCGTCGATGAAGACGACCCGCAGAGCCACTCCCTCAGCCACGAGGGGTTGGCCATTAAGACGGTGATCCTCCCTCGCGGGCTGACGATGGGCGCGCTCAATCGAGCTTGCTTCGATGCCTCGACCGGTCGCTACGTAATGCTCATCAATGACGACGTGATCGTGCGGACGCCGGGCTGGGATACCACCATCTATCGGGCGTTTGCGCGCTTCGGCGACGACATTGCCCTGGTGCACGTGAACGACCTGCTTTTCCAGGAGCGGCTTTGCACGTTCCCCATCCTGTCCCGCAAGGCGTGCCTGGAAATCGGCATCTGCCCAGCCTGCTACCGTCGCTACCGCATCGACGACCACATTTGCGACACGTACGGCCTGCTGGCCTGCCTGGGGCACGAGCGTCGGGTCTACTTGAAGGACGTGGTGTTCGAGCACGGAAACTACACGACCGCGGGCGCTGCCCGCGGAAATGCCGCCCCGAGCTTCGAATCCGGGGAAGGCAAGGTCTACGTGCTCGAGCCGGGAAAGTTCGCCGGCGACTCGCGAGATTTTGCGGCATTGCTCGAGGATCGAAAGCGGGACACCTGCAAATTGGCGCGATTGATTGAGACGGCGGCTGTGGAAAGCCGCCAGGCCGCCTACGAAACGCTGCTGGCGAAAGTGCGAGATCCGTTCGGCTGCCGGCCGGCATACGGCCGCACAAGCCCCGCGCCACCGCAGCCGGGCGAGTCGGCCGAGATCGGCAAGATCGCCCGGCGAAGGAGTTTCCTCACGACAGCGCGGTCCGTGGCCGAGAGTCATCCGTGGACCCGAATTCTAGTGACGGCGGCGCGCGCGAAGGCGCTTTTGGCGTGGCGGCGATACCAGCGCCTTCCCCTGCCGGTCCGCCGCGTGTTCGACCCTGCAGCGAAGACCCTGAAGCGACTCGTCGGGCCCCTCCTCCGGCCGCCCGTGCCGATCGAATTTGGCACTAAATGATCCGATAGACAGCAGTAAGGAACGGAGTGGATGGCGACACTCGTACATAAGGCCAACTCGCGATCGAGCGATCCTCTGGTATCGCTGGTGCTCCTGGACTGGGAGTGCCGCGAGCGATTTCACAGCTTGGACTGGCTGAACCGGCAAGACGCGCCGCGCGACCAATACGAGATCATTTGGGTCGAGTTGTTCAACCGCGTGGTGCCGGCAGCCATGGAGCTGGCCGACGTGGTGATCACCTGCCGTCAAAAGGGCCTCTATCACAAGCACCACGGCTACAACATCGGCCTGCTCCAGGCGCACGGCGCGATCACCGTCATTTGCGACAGCGACGCCATCTATCCTCCCGGGTTCATCTCGTCCATCCTCGCCGCGTTCAAGGTGCCCGGCGGCACAGAGCTGAAGGCGATGGTGCTGATGTACTATCAGTGGCGATCGAACCATACGTATCCTGACGGCTTCTCCGATGTCAGCCAGCTCCAGCAGTATGAGTGGCGGCCGCTGCTGCCCAACGCCGGGGCGTGCGTGTGCATGAGAACCGTCGACTCCCTGCGGTTCGGCGGGTTCGACGAACACCGCTCGCTGCGAGGATACTTGTGCGGCCCTTACGAGCTGGGATGGCGGCTGGTCAACGCGGGCCTTCCCGAGATCTGGCACGACGAAGCGATGGCGAGCTGGCATTTTCAGCATCCCGAGCCCCTCGGCCTGGCGCTGAGCGGGTTCTCTCGGAGGAGGTGGCGCGAGGTGGCCTATCCCCACGTGGACCACCATGCACTGACCGCGGTCGAAGCGTTTTCCTCGGGCAGACTTCTGCCGCTGAAGGAGAACGCCGAAGTCCATGCACGGCGGATGGCCCTCCGCCGGATCGGGACGAAGTTTGAAGAGAAGTACGCCACGATGACCGGTCCGCAGGGCTTCACGCGGTGGCAGTGGCTGCGAATGCACCTCAAGTTGCTGCGCGAGGGGCAGACGCGAACGTTGCGCGCTGTGCGAGAGACTGGGCCTCCTCCCGCTGTTGCGATCGGCGCGGCAGGTCGCGCGAGTTCCGGTCCGGATCGCGCGGCGGATGTGGCGGTCCGCGCGAGGCCTCGCGCGGCTGTTGCGTGGGATGTGGCGGTCCGGGCTGGGCCTCGCGCCGCTGTGGCGCGGGATGTGGCGGTCCGGGCTGGGCCTCGTGCCGCTGTGGCGCGGGATGTGGCGGTCCGGGCTGGGCCTCGCGCCGCTGTTGCGTCGGATGTGGCGGTCCGGGCTCGGCCTCGCGCCGCTGTTGCGCGGGATGCGGCGGTCCGGGCTGGGCCTCGCGCCGCTGTGGCGGCAGACGCGGCGGTCCGCTCTGGGCCTCGCACATAGCATGATGCCGGCGGTCCCGCGGTTCCTGCAAATCCTGCGAAACGTGCTGGGCGAAAGGAAGTACCAACGACTGCGGGCCCATTGGCACGCCCTCCGAGGACGATAATCCCGCGATCCGAACGAAACCCCGGCAGCGCGGGCCCCGAAACCCGGCTCTCCGCAGCAGCCGGCAAACATCACTTCCGAAGAAACTAGCCATGTCAACGAATGTGCTCGTCACCGGCGGAGCCGGTTACCTGGGATCGATCCTTTGCGAACATCTTTTGGATGCCGGACACCGCGTGACGGTTGTGGATCGCCTGTACCACGGCCAGGCGCCGCTGTTCCACCTCTGCGAGAACCCCTCGTTGGACTTCGTGCCGGGCGACGCGCGGGACGAGTCCCTGATGCGGAAGCTGCTCGCCGAGGCCGACGTGATCATCCCGCTGGCGGCCGTGGTCGGCGCCCCGGCGTGCGATCGCGATCCCTGGCTGACGCGGGCGGTCAATTTCGAGGCCGTCAAGCTTCTGAACCAACTCCGCTCGCCGCGGCAGCTCGTTCTTTACCCCAACACGAATAGCGGCTACGGGCGCAGACCGGCGAGGCCTTTTGCACGGAAGACACCCCGCTGGAACCCATTTCGCTGTACGGCCGGACGAAATGCCAGGCGGAAACCGAGCTGCTGGCCCGCCCGAACACGATCACGCTGCGGCTGGCCACGGTATTCGGCACCTCGCCGCGGATGCGCCTCGACCTGTTGGTCAATCACTTCGTCTACGTGGCCTTGACCGACGGTTACATCATCATCTTCGAGAAGAACTTCAAACGGAACTTCGTACACGTCCGCGACGTGGCCGATTGTTTTCTGCACTGTATCGCCAATGCTCAGAAGATGATCGGCCGGTCCTACAACGTGGGGCTCGACTCGGCCAACGTCTCGAAGGAGACGCTGGCCAGGCTCGTGCAGAAGCACGTGCCGCGCTTCGTGGTCCATTTCTCGGAGATCGGCGTCGATCCGGACAAGCGCGATTACATCGTTTCGAACCAGCGGCTGCGCGATGCCGGGTTCGAAGCCCGCCGCTCGCTTGACGACGGCATCCAGGAATTGATCAAAGGCTATCGCATGATGGGGCGTTCACCGCTGAAGAATGTCTGACCATCCATGAGCACCCTCGGCAATGCCTCAGCGGCGGTTCTTGCGGGCGGATTGGGGACGCGGCTGCGCCCCGTGCTGGCCGATTGCCCGAAGATCCTGGCCCCCGTCAAAGGAAAGCCGTTTTTGGCCTACCTTCTCGAACACCTTGCGGGCCAAGGGCTTCGCGACGTGGTGCTCTGCGTGGGCTACCGCAGCGAACAGGTCGAGGCCGTCTTCGGACGTTCCTACGCCGGCCTGCGCGTGGCCTATTCGTGCGAGCACGCGCCCTTGGGCACCGCCGGCGCGGTGCGGCTGGCGCTGCCCATGCTGAAGTCCGAGCCGGTGCTGGTCATCAACGGCGATTCCTTCTGCCGGCCGGACCTGGCGTCCTTCTTCCGCCGGCACGAGGCGCGAAGAGCCGCCGCCACGCTGCTTCTGACGCGCGTGCCCGACACCCGGCGCTATGGACGCGTGCAACTGGACGATGATGGTCTGATCCGGGCTTTCGCCGAGAAAGGCGAGCACGACGGCCCTGGTTGGATCAACGCGGGGGTCTACCTGCTCAGCCGGCAATTGCTCGCGGAGATTCCCGAGCAGACCGCCGTCTCGTTGGAGCGGGAGATTTTTCCTGGTTGGCTTGGCCGCGGTTTGTACGGCTGCGCGAGCGAATCGCCCTTTCTGGACATCGGCACGCCGGCCTCCTACGCCGTGGCCGAGGAGTTTTTTTCCGCGAGGGCGGCTGGATGACGACGCGGCGTTTCGCAGTACTGGACCGCGACGGTACGATCGTCGTCCAGCGCCCGACCATGTCGTACACGACCTGGCCCAGGCCGCCGACGTCATCGGATGTGTTCTCAAGAAAGGATGTGTTCTCAAGAAAGAGGGAACCTCATGAAAACAACGTTGTTGATTCCCACGTTGAACGAGATCGACGGCATGAGGGCCATCATGCCGCAAATCCAGCGGGACTGGGTGGACCAGATCCTGATCGTCGACGGCGGGTCGACCGACGGCACGGTGGAGTATGCCAGGGAGCAAGGCTACACGCTCTACACGCAACAGGAGCCCGGGGTCCGCCAGGCGTACATGACCATCCTGCCCCATGTGGAAGGAGACGTGCTGATCACCTTCAGTCCCGACGGCAACTCCATTGCCCAGCTCATTCCCGCCTTGGTGGCGAAGATGAAAGAGGGCTACGACATGGTGATAGCCTCGCGCTACCTGGGACTGGCCAAGAGCCAGGATGACGACTGCCTCACCGCCTTCGGCAATTGGCTCTTCACCAAGACGGTGAACGTCTTGCACGGCGGCCATTACACCGACGCCATGGTCATCCTCCGCGCCTATCGCACGCAACTGATCTACGATTTGCAGTTGGACCTGGACAAGTCGCACAGCACCCCGGAGCGGCTTTTTGGCTGCCGCATCAGTTGGGAGCCTTTGCTCTCCGTCCGCGCGGCCAAGCGAAAACTGAAAGTGACGGAGATCCCCGGCGACGAGCCGCCCCGCGTCGGCGGCGAGCGGAAACTGCGCATCTGGCGTTGGGGGGCCGCCTATTACTACCAGTTCCTCCGCGAGGTCTTCCTCTGGCGCTGAGGGGAAATCCAGGGAAGTTCAGGAATTGGTGTTGGACGAACTCCAGTCGGGGCATAAAATAGGCGGCCGGACGAAACGTCTCGTTCGGGACGAGGCCTAAGCCGAGCAGTTCCAGGGATGACGCGATGCTCAGGAAGTCTTTGTGGCAGCATGTTCGCTCCGCGGGGGGGAGGCTGCTGCGAAAGCTGCACGTCCGCGAGTCGACCATCCAGACGATCAAGGCGGCCGTGACGGCTCCGCCGCCGCCCCTGTATCCCTTGGATATCCCGGCCATTGCCATCCAGCCCGGCCTGGATTTCCTGCTGCTGGAGCTGCCGCCTCGCTATCAGCCGATGATGCCCAACGGCATCGGCTACGTACACAACGTCCTGCTGAAGACGGGCGTCCGCTTCCAGACGGTCGACGCCAACGTGCTGATGTACCATCGCTACCACCAGTCGCGGATCCTGGGGGGCGTGCCGCTGGTCACCCCGGGCGGATACGCGATGAAGGACGACCCGTGGGACAACACCAACACGGCCGAGTGGGAGCGGGAAGACATTTTGGACTTCTTCTGGCCGGAAATCGCGGACCTCTTGCGGCAGATCGTCCGCAACGGCGTGAAGGCGGTGGGGATCTCGGTCCACGCCAGCAACCGCGTGCTGGCGAAGCGGTTTGTGCGGGAGCTTCGTGCCCTGGCCCCCGAGGTGGCGGTGGTCGTGGGGGGCTATGACTGCGTGTATGCCAGTGTGGGGCCGTCGCTCTTCCCCGACTTCGACTATATGGTGATCTTCGAGGGCGAGCTGACGGTGGGCCCGCTGGTCAGCGCCCTGGCCCGAGGGCAGCGGCCGAAGGACCTGCCGGGCATCATCTCCCGCTTTGACACGCCGGGGCGCGTCTGGGAGCCGGCGCCGCTGCTGGCCGACCTGGACTCGGTCGACTACCCGCGCTATCCCTGGGCGGAGATGGTTTTGTACCAGACCTACGACCGCAAGCACCTGGTGCCGATCACGGCCAGCCGGGGGTGCAAGTGGGGGCGCTGCCGCTTCTGCGCGGAGCGATTCCCCTTCCGCAATCGCGCGCCGGCGAAGGTGGCCGACGAGATCGAGAACATGGTCCGCCGCGGCCTGCACGGCTTTCACTTCAACGAGAGCGACGTCAACGGCAATCCCCGGATGTTGTACGACCTTTGCACGGAGATCCTCCGTCGCGGGTTGAAAGTCCAGCTTGTCGGCCAGCTCCGCATCCACAAGGGGAGCACGGCGGAATACTTCCGGCATCTGCGGGAGGCCGGGTTCACCTACCTGCGGTTCGGCGTTGACGCCTGGTCCGAGAACACGATCCGGCTGCAGAGGAAGGGATACACCATTCCCATGGCGATCCAGAACCTCCGCGACTGCCATGCCTCGGGCATCTTCACGGCGGCCAACCTGGTGCTGGGCGTGCCGGGCGAGACCGAGGAGGATGTCGACGAGATGATCCGTAACATCGTGGCCTGCAAGGGGTACATTCAGTCGGTGGAAAGCCTCAATACGCTGATTCTGGCCGGCGGCAGCGACTACTTGCGGGACCCCGACCAGTACAAGATCCGTTTCCGCGGCGACAAGGAGACGATCCTCCGCGAGCATGCGTACTACGTTCCCCCGGACCTCTGGTACAGCGAAGACCCGTACATCGACCAGGAGGTCCGCTTGCGGCGGCTCGATCGGATCTGCATGGCGCTGCACTCCAGCGGGGTGAATATCGGGGCCTTTGCCTCGCGGGTGGTCGAGCAATTGAAAGCGGCGCCCGCCCCCGCCAAGGCCGCGTGATGCCGAAGACGGCCGTGTGGGCCCGGATCGGTTCCGGGCTCACGGTAACTGGGAAACGTCGGTTGCAGGTGGAGAGATCGTCATGGATTTGATGCCGTTCATCAAGAACCGCAAACAGGTAGATCAGGCCAAGCAGTTGGTGGTGGAGGGCAAATTGCTCTACCAGCCGTTTGCCATCGCCGAGGACCTTCACGTCGGCGCCGGCTACGAATTCATTCGCGGCGAGTTCTCCGGGTGCGCCTACTGGCCCACCATTCCGCCGGAGCATCAGCAGAACCGCGACCTCAAGCGATGGATTGCCGATCCTGCCCGCAAGGACGAATTCATCGACGGCAATCGACGGCTGGCCGTCCTCTACGAGGGGTTCATCGAGGGAATCTGCCGGAAGCTGGGCGATATCTCCCGGTTGACCTTCGCCGACGTGGGGTGCAATGCCGGGTATTTCCCCGTCTCTTTCCAGAAGCGGGGCGCGAAGCGGTCGGTGGGCTTCGATCGCGAGGACTACCAGAAGACGTTCGCGTGGATCAACAGCGTGCTGAACACGAAGGCGGAGTTCGTTCACCAGGGGTACGACGGCAAGCAACAGTGCATCCCGGGCGCCGGCAAGTTCGACGTTGTCGTTTCCGTGGCCGTCCTTTGCCACTTGAGCGACACGCTGCAGCACCTGGGGGTTCTGGGAGGCATGGCGAAGAAGGCGCTGTTCATTTGGGCGCCCGTGACTACCGACGACGACTACTGCATCCGCTTCGGCGAGCCGAACAAGTATTACGGGGCGGACACCTTCCCCCTCTGTTTCGACAACCTGGTAAGGCCCTCCGGGAAGCTGCTGCGGAAGTCGTTGGAGTTGATGGGCTTCTCCGAGATCGTCGAGTTTTCCAATCCGCCCGGCGGCATGCCGGACGATTTCTTCAATGCCCACAAGGCGATCCTGGCAATACGGCCTTGAAGGGCCAAGATGAGCGGAAGATTTCTATGCCAGCGTATTCGTTCGGCGGGGGGAAATTTCCTGCGGAAGCTCCACGTCCGTGAGTCGATCATCCAAACGATCAAGGCGCTCGTAAAGGTTCGGCCCCCGTATCCTTTGGATATCCCGGCCATCGCCATCCAGCCCGGCCTGGATTTCCTACTGCTGGAATTGCCGCCTCGCTACCAGCCGATGATGCCCAACGGCATCGGGTACGTTCACAACGTCCTGCTGAAGACGGGCGTCCGCTTCCAGACGGTCGACGCCAACGTGCTGATGTATCATCGCTACCACCAGTCGCGGATCCTGGGCAGGGCGCCGCTGGTCGCCCCGGACGGATACTTGATGAAGGACGACCCGTGGGACAGCGCCAACATGGCGGAGTGGGAGCGGGAAGACGTTTTGGACTTCTTCTGGCCGGAGATTGCGGACCTCTTGCAGCAGATCGTCCGCAACGGCGTGAAGGCCGTGGGGATCTCCGTCCACGCCGGCAACCGCGTGCCGGCGAGGCGGTTTGTGCGGGAGCTTCGCGCCCTGGCCCCAGAGATCATCGTTGTCGTGGGCGGCTATGACTGCGTGCATGTGAATGTGGGGCCGGCCCTCTTCCCCGACTTCGACTATATGGTGATCTTCGAGGGCGAGCTGACGGTGGGCCCACTGGTCAGCGCCCTGGCCCTGGGGCAGCGGCCGAAGGACCTGCCGGGCATCATCTCCCGTTTCGACACGCCGGGGCGCGTCTGGGAGCCGGCGCCGCTGCTGGCCGACCTGGACTCGGTCGACTACCCGCGTTATCCCTGGGCGGACATGGTCCTGTACCAGACCTACGACCGCAGGCACCAGGTGCCGATCACGGCCAGCCGGGGCTGCAAGTGGGGCCGCTGCCGCTTTTGCGCGGAGCGATTCCCTTTCCGCAATCGCGCTCCGGCAAAGGTGGCCGACGAGATCGAGAGCATGGTCCGCCGCGGCCTGCACGCCTTTCACTTCAACGAGAGCGACGTCAACGGCAACCCGCAGATGTTGTACGACCTTTGCACGGAGATTCTCCGTCGCGGGTTGAAAGTCCAGCTTGTCGGCCAGCTCCGCATCCACAAGGGGAGCACGGCGGAATACTTCCGGCATCTGCGAAAGGCCGGGTTTACGCACCTGCGGTTCGGCGTTGACGCCTGGTCCGAGAACACGATCCGCCTGCAGAGGAAGGGATACACCACTGCCACCGTGATCCAGAACCTCCGCGACTGCCATGCCTCGGGCATCTTCGCGGCGGCCAACCTGGTGCTGGGCGTGCCGGGCGAGACCGAAGAGGACGTTGACGAGATGATCCGCAACATCATGGCCTGCAAGCGGCACCTTCAGTCGGTTGAATTCATCAACACGCTGATCCTGGCCGGCGGCAGCGACTACTTGCAAAACCCCGACCAGTACAAGATCCGTTTCCGCGGCGACAAGGAGGCGATCCTCCGCGAGCATCCGTACTACGTTCCCCCGGACCTCTGGTACAGCGAAGACCCCTACATCGACCAGGAGGTCCGCTTGCGGCGACTGGACCGGATCTGCGTGGCATTGCGCTGCGGCGGAGTGAACATCGGGGCCGCTGCGTCGCGGGTGATCGAGCAATTGAAGGCGGCGCCCGCCCTTGCCAAGGCCGCGTGATGCCCAAGGAAACGTCCTAGGCCGAGCACAACCAGGGATGAAACGATGCTCAGGAAATCTCTATGGCGGCGTATTTGCTCCGCGGGGGGAAGTCTCCTGCCGAAACCCCACGCCCGCGAGTCGACCGTCCAGACGATCGAGGCGGTCGCGACGGTTCCGCCGCCGCCCCTGTATCCCTTGGATATCCCCGCCATCGCCATCCAGCCTGGCCTGGATTTCCTGCTGCTGGAGCTGCCGCCTCGCTACCAGCCGTTGATGCCCAACGGCATCGGCTACGTACACAACGTCCTCTTGAAGACGGACGTCCGCTTCCAGACGGTCGACGTGAACGTGCTGATGTACCATCGCTACCACCAGTCGCGGATCCTGGGGGGCGTGCCGCTGGTCACCCCGGGCGGATACGCGATGAAGGACGACCCGTGGGACAACACCAACACGGCCGAGTGGGAGCGGGAAGACGTTTTGGACTTCTTCTGGGCGGAAATCGCGGACCTCTTGCAGCAGATCGTCCGCAATGGCGTGAAGGCCGTGGGGATCTCGGTCCACGCCGGCAACCGCGTGCTGGCGAAGCGGTTTGTGCGGGAGCTTCGTGCCTTGGCCCCCGAGGTGGCGGTGGTCGTGGGGGGCTATGACTGCGTGTATGCCAGCGTGGGGCCGTCGCTCTTCCCCGACTTCGACTATATGGTGATCTTCGAGGGCGAGCTGACGGTGGGCCCGCTGGTCAGCGCCCTGGCCCGAGGGCAGCGGCCGAAGGATCTGCCGGGCATCATCTCCCGCTTTGACACGCCGGGGCGCGTCTGGGAGCCGGCGCCGCTGCTGGCCGACCTGGACTCGGTCGACTACCCGCGCTATCCCTGGGCGGAGATGGTTTTGTACCAGACCTACGACCGCAAGCACCTGGTGCCGATCACGGCCAGCCGGGGGTGCAAATGGGGCCGTTGCCGCTTTTGCTCGGAACGATTCCCCTTCCGCAATCGCGCGCGGCGAAGGTGGCCGACGAGATCGAGAGCATGGTCCGCCGCGGCCTGCACGGCTTTCACTTCAACGAGAGCGACGTCAACGGCAACCCCGAGGCCCTGTACGATCTGTGCTCCGAGATCCTGCGGCGCGGCCTGAAGGTACACTTGATGGGCCAGCTCCGCATCCACAAGGGAAACACGCCGGAGTACTTCCGGCATCTGCGGGAGGCCGGGTTCACCTACCTGCGGTTCGGCGTTGACGCCTGGTCCGAGAACACGATCCGGCTGCAGAGGAAGGGATACACCACGGCCATGGCGATGCAGAACCTCCGCGATTGCCACGCCTCGGGCATCGGCACGGCCGTCAACCTGGTGCTGGGCGTGCCGGGGAGACCGAGGAGGACGTTGACGAGATGATCCGCAACATCGTGGCCTGCAAGACCTACATTCAGTCGGTCGACAGCCTCAACACGCTGCTGTTGGCTTCCGGCAGCGATTACTTGCGGAACCCTGAAGAACACAAGATCCGTTTCCGCGGCGAGAAGGAGAAGATCCTCCGCGAGAACCCCTTCTACATTCCCGCCGAGTTGTGGTACAGCGAAGATCCGTACATCGACCAGGAGGTCCGCTTGCGGCGCCTGGACCGGATCTGCCTGGCCTTGCACGCCGGCGGGGTGAACTTGGCGGCCTTTGCCACGCGGGTGGTCGAGTTGTTGAATGAGGCGCCCGCCGCAGCCAAGGCCGCGTGATGCCGAAGAGAGTGCGATCCTGCGCGGCCACGCGAAAACCGAAGGTGACGAAGAGAGGATGGAAGATGGATCTACGTCGGTTATCGGGATTGTGGCCGCTTCTTTTCGTTCTCCTGGTGGCGCTGGCATTTGCGGTCGGTGCACCAGTCAACGCCGCTGGTCTGGAACGATTCACCGCGTCTGGCCGCCATATTCGATGAGCATGGCGGCAAATTGTGGCCTTGCGAGGAGTCCGTCAGCGCATCCCTGCAATACGCGTTTCGCTACGCCAATCCCAGCGGCTACCGGCCGCTGTCGCTCTTCATTTCCAATATCGGCGTTCACTATCTGGCCTTGGGCGGATCGGTTTTCCTCTGGTCGCTTCCCGTAGGGGGCCTGATCGGAGCTTTCCTCGTCGCCATGTACCACGTGGCGCTGCGCATCATCGGCTCGCGAAGCTATGCGGTCCTGGCCGTCGTGCTGTCGGCTTGTTCGTCGCCCTTCGTGGCGGCCTCCTGGGTCATCGTCGCCGGACAGCAAGTTCTCGTGCCGCTTTTCATCTGCCTGGGGTTGCTGACTTACTGGCACATTCAGGATTCCGGCTTCCGATCGCGCCTTGGGTACGTGGCACTGGTGCTGATTCTGTTTTTCGGCCCTTGGTTCCGGGAATTCATCGGCCTGACGGCGATTCTGGTGGCCCTGTTGGACGTTGTCGAGAGACGGCGGCCCACCTGGATTACCCTGATTTGCACGCTTGGGCTTGCCCACGCACTCTTTCCCGGCTGGATCGTACACCAGTTCTTCCCCACGGCGCCTGCCGACCTGGTCTTCCACATCGGCACGCTGGGCAATCAGGTCGCTGCGAGCGCCGCCGCCAGCCGCGGCGGGTGGTCCGAGATCCTGTTTGGGCAAAAGAGTCAACTGGTCGTGGGACATTTTCTTTGCCAACTGCCTTCGCCCTTTCTCCTTCTCATGCTTGCGGCCGCCGTCGTCAAATCCACGGTTTCGCTCCTTGCGTGGTGGCGAGGCGGCCGGCCGCTGCGTCCGCTGCGGCTTGAACGCCAGACGCTGCTGGTCTGGTTTGCGGTCGCATGGTGGCTGGGCTCCCTGCTTCCGCTGTTGAGAGTCTTCACCGAGGAAGTCCATCTCTGCTACGCGCTGGTGCCCTTCTCCATTCTTGCGGCGGCCGCTGCACGGTACATGGCGACAGCAAGCCGCGGTTCAGGCGCGATGCGCACGAGCACGTGGGCGGCGGTCATGCTGCTTGTGGCCGTGGGGGTGGGCGATCAGGCGCTGAACGTCCCTAACAGCATCCGCATCGTCACCGGCATCAATCAAGGCATGCAGCAGGTGGCGGACAAGATTCGCCGGACGACTGCGGCCGGCGCTGTCGTCATCGGCAATGCCACGCACCTGGAGGACATACGCCTCGTTTCCGGCGGCCACTTTACCTCGTACTGGACGGTGGACGTGGGCATTCCCTATTCCGTGGATCGAGCATTCATGACCAAGGCGAGCCTGCTCGACTTCATGGCGAAGCATGACAAGGCAGCCGTCTACTTCCTGGACATGGACTACGACTTCATCCCCTACAAGCGCAGCTATCACTCCCACAGGTACGTCAGGAGCAAGGACTTCGAAATCCAAAAGCTCTGGTCCATGTCTGCGATCGACATTCGCTATCCTTTTCTTGATCCCCTGAAGAACCTGACGCCCAGGGAACTCACCAATGTCCTCTTCTCACCCGACTTGGAAAACGATTTTTACAGGGGCCGTGCCGTCAACCATGCGCCCTTCTTGCGCGAGGTCTATGTCAATTACACGCTCTACAAAGTCGTCGGCGAGAATACAAAATTGACCACTCTCACCCTTCAAGGCGACAGCGATAACCCGCTCTTCTCCGCCCAGTGCCTGATCGACCGCAATCGCTTCTGGGAAGTGACCGACAGGCGCCCGCAATACCTGCTTGTCTCATTAAACCGACCTTTGACCTTGAAGGGCATCACCTTATCCAGCGGCGCTGATGCCGTCGAGCGCATGCCGTCCCGCGTCACGGTCGTCGGATCGCAGGACGGGGCCACTTGGCAGCCCATCGAAACCGTGGCCATGGAAAGCTGGCGAGCGAACGAAACCAAGACTCGCGCGGTTTCCTCCAAGAAACCGTTTGCGAAATACAAACTTTCCTTTACGGTGCCCAATGCGAACAAGATTCTCCGCGTGTACGGCTTGAATTTGTCCTTTGTCGAGGCGGAAATCGACCGCAGCGTGTCGCGTGCACTTGCCGTGCACAACTAATCCACCACTTGGAGTCCCGCTGACGCTCTCAGCAAGCCAGAATCTCGCCTGCGCGCTCTGCGGGCCGGACGCGGCGTTCCGCGTCAGGTACGCCCAGCGCTTGCCCGATGCCGGCGTCGACTTCGCCGCCCGGCGGACCCCGTGCCGAATCCACTTCCGCATCGTGCAATGTGCGCAGTGCGGGCTGGTCTACTCGAACCCCATTTATTCTCGCGACGAAATCCTTCAGCTCTAGCGCTCCGCGCGCTACATCGTGGAACCGCAGCTCGATAACATGCTGAAGGACTACCTGCGGCAGTTACGGCGGGCGCTTCCGCTGGTCCCTTCCCGGCGGCGACTACTGGAGATCGGCTGCGCCAGCGGCTTTTCCTTAAAGCGGCGAAGACGGCGGGGTTTGAGGAAGTCGCAGGAGTTGAGCCGGGCCGCCAAGCCGTCGAAAACGCCGACCCGGATATCCGCGGCGCCATTATCAACGACGTCTTCCGCGCCGAGCTATTTGAGGCGGAGAGCTTCGATTGCGTCTGCGCCTTCCAGGTCTTGGACCATCTGCTGGATCCCCTGACCTTGGTGAAGGACGTGTTTCGGGTTCTCCGCCCCGGCGGGATCATGCTGGCCGTCAACCACAATATCCGCTCGGGATTTGCCCGGGCGCTTGGCGAGCGGTGCCCGATGTACGACGTGGAGCATATCTGTCTTTTTGACCCTTCGACGGTCGCAGGGTTGCTGGCACGCTGCGGCTTCCAGGTGAAATACGCTCACGGCATTGCCACCTCCTACACGTGTCAGTACGCGTTGAAGATGTTCCCCATGCCGGCTTGGCTCCGCGCGGCCGCCACGGGATTGATTTCGATTTGCGGCCTGAAGGACCGGTCCATTCCCTTTTGCGCCGGAAACATGGTGGCCGTCGCGGCGAAACCCGGCGGCGCGTAAAGGGAGGGACCAGGCATGTCGAGAAGCAGTTTGAGTGCCGCGTCGGCCGCGCTGATCTTTGCCTTGACCTTGTCGGGGCTGAGCGTCTGGCATTGGCGCGACCAGCGCGTTCCCCAAGACGACTGCGCCAATCTGGCCTGCACGTCGCTGGAAATCTACCAGACCTGGCAACAGCAGGGCGTCCTGGCGGGCCTGAAGGCCCTCTATGCTCGCAGCGGGTGGCGGCCCGTCCTCCTGCCCAACCTCACGGCCCTGCTGGTGTTCGTCTTCCGCGGCAATGCCGTGCATGCCGCTTCCACGGCGCTCGTCCTGGCTTGGATCGTCCTGTATGGTTTCACCTACCTCTGTTTCCGACGGCGCCTGGAACGGGTTCCGTCGGCCGTTTGCGCGTCGTTTCTGACGACTTTGCCGGCGTACTTCGTCTACTCCTGCGTATTCTATGCGGAACTGCCGATGCTGGCTTGTCTCACGGCCGCCTTGTATTACGCGGAACGCTTCCACGCCGGCCGGTGCACGTCGCTCGGCCTGGGAGTCCAAACGGGACTCTGGATCGCCCTGGCCCTCATGTTTCGTCCACTGGAGCCCCTCCCAGCAGCAGGATTCTTGCTCGTCGGGTTGGCGGTTTCCGGCCTGCGCCATAAGACGCTCGACCGGGACGACCTGCTTTGGGCCCTGGCCGCGGCGTTCCTCGTGGCCCTCGCGCTGGTGGCCGGAGTTAAGCCTCGGCATTTCGCCTGGTGGTCGCCGGTCGTCATCGCCGCGATCGTGGGTCTCTACGCCTGGATCGTCTATCGCGCCCGAGGCCGTAGGAATGTCGCACTAGCTGCTAGCATTGCTGTCGCTCTGCTGGGCGCCGGAATGTGGTATGGGCCGCGAATGCACGGGCTGGCGATCTGGGTATGGCAATGCAGCCTGGGCGACATGATCCACCTGTATAAGGGGCGAGAATGCCTGAACCCCTGGGCCGCCATGACGACGTACCTGCAAGAGCTGGGCGGCTGGCAGTTGGCAGGCGTGGCCCTGCTGGCGGTCGCGGTTCTGCCGCTTGCTTGCCGGCGCCGTCCGCTGGCCGGGAGCTTTTTCCTGGCGATTGGAGCGGCCCAGGTGGTCCTGGTGCTGGTCCTGGCGACGCTCATGGCGGGCAGCGATCTGAGGCGCGGCCTGGCCGGATTCTATCACCTGTTCATTGGACTCGTCTTGTTCTCCGTTGCTGGCGGGTCGGCGCGCCAGGCATGGCTGCGGATCGTGCCCGTCGCCGCACTGGCACTGCTGCAAACGGCCCTTGTCTGGACCGCCGCCGGAGCGAATTTTCTTCCCGATGCGGGACAAAGGATCTATGAGCACGTCGGCGGGTACATGCGGGCACGACCGTGGGAAGACCAGAACCGCGGCGTGTTCCTCGAAGTCCAAAAACGCATTCCATCCGGCGACGCAATATGCTGTTTGAGCCTCGCGGTGCATACCTTCGAGTCGCGTGCCTTCTGCCCCCACGCTCTCAATCTGCTGGCCCTGGAAAACCAGCAAAATACGCGGTTTGGGTATCCTTGGAACTTCCGGGATCTGAGCGAGGGCTACCGACATTTGGAGTCGGATCGCTACGGCTTCGTTCTGCTCGATACCCGCGATGCAGCCCCCGGCGTGCCGCAGTACAAGCTTCAGGAGCCCACGTCGAGACTGACCGCCGACATGATCCGCCGCAGCCGCGAAGGCTCGCTGGCGGAAGTCGGTTGGAAAGAAAGGGAGAGATTTCGCCGCCAGGACGCTACGCTGCTGATTCTGGAGCCGTGCGCTCGCCATTGACAGGGTCTAGGCGACTTGGTAAAAGAGGCGGTGTCTACCGGCCATTACCATGGATGGGAGTCGAGTCGATGATTATTAGCCGGACCCCGTTTCGCATTTCCTTTCTGGGCGGCGGAACCGATTACCCTCAGTGGTATCGAAACCACGGCGGCGCGGTGATCGCCACGACCATCGACAAGTACTGCTACCTGACCTGCCGCTACTTGCCGCCCTTCTTCGAACACCGCATCCGCGTGGTGTACTCCAAGATCGAGAACTGCCAGACGGTCGACGAGGTCTCGCACCCTTCCGTCCGCGAGGCTTTGAAATATCTGCGGGTCGCCCGCGGCGTGGAAATCCATCACGACGGCGACCTGCCCGCCCGGAGCGGCATGGGGTCCAGTTCGGCCTTCACCGTCGGGCTTTTGCACGCCTTGCACGCACTTGAAGGGCGCATGGTCAGCAAGCACCAGTTGGCCACGGAAGGCATCCACGTCGAGCAGGAGCTGCTCCGCGAGACCGTCGGCTCGCAGGACCAGGTGGCCACGGCGTACGGCGGGCTGAACCACATCCGCTTCCTTCCCAGCGGCGAGATTTCGGTCCGGCCGATCATCATGTCCGCCGATCGCGTCAAGGAATTGAACTCCTGGCTGATGCTTTTCTACACGGGCATCAAGCGTACGGCCTCCGGTGTGGCCAGCTCGTACGTCGAGGACATCGAGGATCGCCGCCGTTCGATGCGGATCCTGCAAAACCTGGTCGAAGAGGGCCTCGCGGTCCTGTCTGCCGGCAACGACCTGCGACACTTCGGCGAGTTGCTCCACGAAGCCTGGCTGGTGAAACGCGACTGGAGCGGAAAAGTGAGCAACGACCGGGTCGACGCGATCTACGGCGACGCTTTGGCGGCCGGCGCCATCGGCGGCAAACTGCTCGGCGCCGGCGGCGGCGGATTCATGCTGCTGTTCGTTCCGCCCGACCGGCACGAACAGGTGCAGCGGAAGTTCGACCGGTTGATCCACGTACCCTTCAAGTTCGAGTCTCAAGGCAGCCAGATCGTGCTCTTCGAACCGGAAATCGACTACGCCAACGAGGACCTCGCGCGGCAGGGCCTTCCCGCGGACAAGTTCCAGGAACTCTCCGAAGAAGCCGGCCGCTTCGCCGCGTGAAAGCGGCGGCCCGCAAGAGGTCCCAAGGAACTATTGATGCAGCGCGACTCGAGAATCTACGTGGCCGGCGGCGATACGCTCATCGGCGCCGCGATCCTTCGACGCCTCGAGCAGCGGGGTTATACCGGGCTGTGCAACCGCCTGGAGGAGGAGGGCGACCTGACCGCGGCAAGGGACGTGGAAGCCTACTTTCAGCGCGTCCGGCCGGAGTACGTCTTCTTCGCCGCCGGCCGCGCGGGCGGCATCGGGGCCAACATGAGCTTCCCGGCCGACCTGATGCAGGACAACCTGCTCTCCAGCACGCACGTGATCGGTTCGGCCCACCGGCACGGCGTGCGGAAGCTGCTCTACCTGGCCAGCTCGTGCAGCTATCCCAAGCTGTGCCCGCAGCCGATGCGCGTCGCCGACCTGATGAGCGGGCCCGTCGAGCCCACTAACGAGGCCTATGCCGTGGCGAAACTGGCCGGCATCAAGTTGTGCCAGGCCTACCGGCGGCAATATCGCCACGACTTCATCGTGGGGATTCCGGCCAACGTCTTCGGTCCGGGCGACGATTTCAGCCTGGAAAATTCCCACGTGATCGCCGCGCTGATCCGCAAGATGCACGAGGCCTCGCTGCGGGGCGACGATCGCGTCGAGGTCTGGGGCAGCGGCTCCGCACGACGCGAGTTCCTCTTCGCCGATGACCTGGCCAACGCCTGCATCCAGGTAATGCTCGATTACTCTCACGAGGAACCGATCAACCTCGGCGGCGGACCCGTACTGTCCGTCGGCGAGCTGGCCCAGATCATCCGTCGCGTCGTGGGCTTCGCGGGCCGGCTGGAGTTCGACCCTTCGAAACCCGACGGCATGCCGATGAAGGGTCTGGAGTCGAGCCGCCTGGAACGCTTGGGATGGCGGCCGCAGGTGGGCTTCGAGGACGCCCTCGGCATTACGTACCAGTGGTATCTCGACCATGGACAAAAGAGCGACCTGCGAAAGGGGATTCATGCGCCGGTCTGAAAGCAGCGGGGCGGCACGATCCTTCGAGACCCTCCGGCAGAAGGCGCAGTGGGTGCGGCGCGAGACGCTCCGCATTCACCGTCTCGCCCCGGAGACGCGCATCGCCTCGTCGCTCTCCGACGTCGAGATCTTCGTGGCCCTGTATTACGGCGGGATCCTCAGCTACGATCCGGCCGACCCGCGCTGCGAAGGCCGCGACCGCTTCATCGTCAGCAAGGGGCACGGCGGCGTGTCGCTCTACCCGATCCTGGCCGACCTGGGCTTCTTCGACCGCCGGCACCTGGCGCGCGTCTGCCGGGCGGACTCATTCCTCGGCGCCATCCCCGACATGCTGATCCCCGGCTTCGAGACGATCAACGGCTCGCTCGGCCAGGGGCTCGGCGTCGCCTGCGGAATGGCCAGCGGGCTGAGGAAGAAAAAATCGGCGGCCGGGGTCTATGTCCTCTTGGGCGACGGCGAGCTGTACGAAGGCTCGGTCTGGGAGGCCGTCATGTTCGCCGCCCACCACGAGTTGGACAGCCTCGTCCTGATCGTCGACAGCAACAAGAAATCGATGCTCGGCTACTGCGCTAGCATCCTCAACCTGTTGCCGCTGGAAGAGAAGTTTGCCGGCTTCGGCTGGGACGTGGCCGCAGTCGACGGCCACGACGTCCGCGCCGTGCACGGACAACTGAGCCGCTTCAAGGCTTCCCGCCAGGGACGCCCCAAGGTGCTCGTGGCCAACACGGTCAAGGGCAAGGGCGTGCCCGTCCTCGAACAAGACGCCCTCTGCCATGTCAGAACCCTTAGCCCGCAAGAGGCCCTGGCGGCCATGGGGGAAACGGAATGAGCGCCGGCGAACTCAAGAGCATGAGGGACGTCTTCCTGGAGCGGATCCATGCCGCCATGAAGAAACGCGAGGAGATCTTCCTCGTCTCCGATGATTTCGGCTCGCGAGTGCTCGACAAGATCCGCGCCGATTTCGACGACCGCTTCATCAACGTGGGCATCGCCGAGCAGAACTGCGTCAACGTCGCCGCCGGGCTGGCCCTGGAAGGCTTCACCGTGTATGCCTACGGCATCGCCTGCTTCATGAGCATGCGGTCCTTCGAGCAGATCCGCGTCAACGTCTCGATGACCTCGCAGTTGCGGCCGATGAACCTCAACATCGTCGGAGTCGGGGCGGGCATGAGCTACGACGTCTCCGGACCCTCGCATCACTGCCTGGAAGACCTGACGCTGCTGCGACTGCTGCCGCACGTCGAGCTGTTCTCGCCGAGCGACTGGCGGACGGCCGCGCGGCTGGCCGACTATTCCGTGGAGAAGGGCGGTCCCAAGTACTTCCGCTTCGACAGCAAGCCGACGCCCGCCATCTATAGCTCCGAGGATGCGCTGAACCTGGCCGCCGGCTTCCACGAGCTGGCCCGGGGCGAAGAGACCTGCATTGTCTCCACCGGCTTCATGACGCACGTGGCCTTGAAGGCGGCGGCGCGGGCGGACGATCGCGTCGGGGTGGTCGACGTCTTCGGGCTGAAGCCGGCCGACGAGCAGCCGCTCTACGAGGCGCTTTGCGGCTACGACCGCATCGTCACCCTCGAAGAAGGCTTCATCAAGCGCGGCGGACTCGACGCGATGATCGGCCGGCTCCTGGCCGACAACGGCTCCCCCGCCAAGCTGACCCGGCTGGGGGTCGACGATCGCTACCTCTTCGAGCTCGGGGGTCGAGAACGGCTGCATCAACTTTGTGGAATCGACGTGGAAGGAGTCCTCAGCGCCGTTGCAGGTGCTGCGGTCCGAGATCGGTGAAACAATCTCCGCCAGGACAGGAAAGGATTTCAACTCCCTGAAGGGCACCAACCATGAGCACCATGCTTGCCACTTCCCTCGATTGGCCTTTGATGAAGAACAATATCAGCCGGGCCGACCTGCGCGAGGTCGTTCGGTTGCTTTCCGACGAAGAAGGCGACGGGGGACCGATCCTGACCCAGTCGACCCAGGTTCGCGCGTTCGAGGAGGAATGGTCCGCGTGGCTGGGCGTCAAGCACAGCGTGCTGGTCAACTCCGGATCGTCGGCGAATCTCATCACCCTGGCCGCGCTCGGCGAGACGGCCGGCCCCGGCGAGGTGATCGTTCCGCCGATCACCTGGGTCTCGGACATCGCCTCGGTGATCCAGTGCGGCTTCACGCCGGTGTTTGTGGACATCAATCCCCGGACGCTGGGGATGGACAACGACTTGGTCCTGCAAGCGATCACGCCCGACACCAAGGCCGTCTTCATCACCCACGTCCTGGGCTACAATGCCCTGAGCCAGCGGCTCCTGGACGAGCTTGCGAAGCGGCACATCCCGCTGATCGAGGACGTTCTGCGAGTTGCACGGCGCGTGTTTCCAGGGCCGCAAGCTGGGCACCTTCGGACTGATGTCGAACTTCTCCTTCTACTATGCCCATCACATGAGCACGGTGGAAGGCGGCATGGTCTCGACCGACGACTGCCGCCTGTACGAGATGCTGCGCATGTTCCGCTCGCACGGCATGGTGCGCGAGTGCAGCGAGGCGGCTTTCAAGGAGCCCTACCATCGGAGCTGCCCGGACCTCACGCCCGACTTCATCTTCGCCTTTCCGGCTTACAACGTCCGTTCGACCGAGATCAACGCCGTGATCGGCCGATCGCAGTTGAAGCGGCTCGATTCCAACAACGCCAAGCGGCGGCGCAACCTGGATCTGTTCCTCAGCCGCCTGGATCCCGTCAAGTACCGCACGGACTTCGAGACCGCCGGGAGCTGCAACTACGCCTTCACGCTCGTTCTGCAAGAGCCGGACGACCGCTTCCGCGACCGCGTGATCGAGACGCTCCGCGCCTGCAGGGTCGAGTTCCGCCGCGGCACCTCCGGCGGCGGGAACCAGCTCCGCCAGCCCTATTTGCGCAAGCGCTTCGGCGACAACAAGCACCGCGAGTTTCCCTGCGCAGAACACGTCCACTTCTTCGGCTTTTACCTGGGGAACTACCCCGACCTGGAAGAGGAGAAGATCCTGCGGCTTTGCGCGATTCTTAACGAGTTGTGAACAAGGACGAACCCGCCAACCCGCGACATCCTCCGAGGTCGACCATCATGCCGCAAGCCCGTCCGGACCTGGTCCTGGTCAATCCCGCCAGCCGCCCCCAGGTCTATCAGTCCCTCGCCGCGACCCTTAGTGCCGTCGAACCGCCGGTTTGGGCCGGTCTGATGGCAACCTACGTTCGCAACCAAGGCTTCGGCGTGGAGATCATCGATGCCGAGGCGGAATGCCTCAGCGCCGCACAAACGGCCCAGCGCTGCCGCGATATCAAGCCCACGCTGGTCGCCGTGGTGGTTTACGGGCATCAGCCCTCGGCCTCCACGCAGATCATGCCGGCCGCCGGCGCGGTCTGCACGGCGCTGAAGGAGCTGGATCCCTCCCGGAAGGTGCTGCTGGCCGGCGGGCACGCCGCCGCGCTGCCCGAGCGGACGCTCCGGGAAGAAGCCGCCGATTTCGTGGCCGGCGGCGAAGGGCTCGTCACCCTGGCCGAGTTGCTCACGGCCCTCAAGGCCGGCGACGCCGACCTGGGAAAGGTATCCGACCTGTACCGCCGCGACGGCAATCGCGTCCTGCCCCCGACCAAGAAGGCGCCCCTGGTGCAGAATCTCGACGAGCAGATGCCCGGCGTCGCCTGGGACCTGCTGCCCATGGACAAGTATCGCGCCCACAACTGGCACTGCCTGGGCGACGTCAACCAGGCCGGCGAGCTGGTCCGCTCGCCGTACGTGGCGATCTACACCACGCTGGGCTGCCCGTTCAAATGTACGTTCTGCTGCATCCAGGCGCCGTTCAAGAGCGGAGAGCACCAGCTTGGCATGCCGGCGACCACGAACAGCTACCGCTACTGGAGCCCCCAGCGCGTCGTCGACACTCTGCAGCACGTCGTCCAACAGTACGGCGTGCGGCACGTGAAGTTCGCCGACGAAATGTTCGTGCTCAGCCCGAAGCACGTCTTGCAGATCTGCGAGCTGATTGCCGCGCGGGGGTTGGATCTCAACATCTGGGCCTATGCCCGCGTGGACACGATGCGGCCCAAGGTGCTCGAATCGCTGAAGAAGGCGGGCATCAACTGGCTGGCCTTCGGCATCGAGGCCGCCAACAGCAAGGTCCGCGACGACGTGCAAAAGGGGTTCGACCAGGAAGACATCCGCAACACGCTGCAAAAGGTGTGGGACGCCGGCATCTACGTCATCGGCAACTACATCTTCGGTCTGCCCGAGGACAACCTCCAGACCATGCAGGAGACCCTGGATCTGGCCATCGAGCTGAACTGCGAATTCGCCAACTTCTACTGTGCCATGGCCTACCCGGGCTCGAAGCTGCACGAAGCCGCGGTGGCCGGCGGATGGAGGCTGCCCGACAACTGGGCCGGCTACTCGCAGCACTCGATCGATACGCTGCCCCTGCAGACGCGCTATCTCAGCGGCTCCGACGTCTCTGCGCTTCCGCGACAAGGCGTTCCAATCCTACTACACAAATCCGCGCTACCTGGACTTCCTGCGGAAGAAATTCGGTGAGGATACCGTGCGGCACGTCCAGCAGATGACCGCGCATACGCTGGAGAGGAAGTATGCCTGAGCGCGGCTTGAGCGTCGTGATTCCCACCTGCAACCGGTCGGCCACGCTGTCGCGCGTGCTGCGCGCTGGAGGCGCAGACGGTCGGCCTCCGGGCCTTCGAGGTGCTCGTGGTCGACGACGGCTCGCAGGACGACACGCCGGCGGTGGTGGAGCGATTCGCCGCGCAGTCGGCGATCTCCTTGCGCTACCTGCGGCAGCAGAACCGGGGGCCGGCCGCGGCCAGGAATCGCGGCATTGCGGCGTCCAACCGGTCGTTGCTGGTACTGCTGGGTGACGACACGATTCCGGCCCCCGACTTCCTCGCGGAGCATCGGCGGCGGCACGGCCGACACGGGTGGAGTCCCAAGGTGGCCGTCGTCGGCTACACTACGTGGCCGGCGGAAATGGACGTCACGCCTTTTGTGCGCTACAGCGGTGAATACGGCCCACAGTTCGCCTTCCGCGCCATGCCCCGGGAAGCCCCTTGCCCGTATCAATTCTTCTACAGCTCCAACGTATCGCTTTCCCGGGAACTCTTGGACTCGCGGGAGCATCCCTTCGACGAAGATTTCACCGCCGCGTTGCACGAGGATACGGAGTTGGGGTACCGTCTTGCCAAGCGAGGCATGGAGTTGTACTTCCATCCGCAAGCCGTCGCCTATCACGATCATCCCACGACGATGCTCGAATCGTGCCGACGTGCGCGGCAGGCGGGCGCGGTGTCGCGGCTGTTGATCCGCAAGCACCCGGAGCTCGGGAAGGAATCGCTGAGACAGGCGGTCTTGCAGCGGCTGTCGTGGCTCCGCCGGATCGCCATGCCGATTCTACCCTTGGCGGATTTCGCCGACCGCCGGTTGCGGCTTCCGCTGCCGGGGCTTGTCTACCGGGCACTCGTGGCCGCGCACTATGCGGAAGGGGCATTTCAGGAGCGATGCCGGAAGGCAGTCTGCACAGAAAGGTGATAACTATGGTTGATCTTGCCTTGGACCGCGAGTTCCTTGCCTGGTGCCTTCGGCAGTCGGCCGGCGCTATTCACGAGGTTACCATGCCGTTTCCTGATTTCCTCGTCATTTCTCCCGCCAAGACCGCGTCCACGTGGCTGGCCGACAACCTCCGCTGCCATCCGGAAGTTTTTGTTCCCGCCATCAAAGAGGTCAAGTATTTCAGCTATTATTCCAAGTGGCTCGACCTGAGTTGGTATCTGGATCAGTTCAGCGCGGCGGGCGGCCGGGTCAAGGGTGAGGCTTCCCCTTCCTACGCGATCCTTCCCGTGGAGACGATCCGCCAGATCCGCTCCCTCATGCCGAACTTGAAGCTCGTCTTCTTGATGCGGGAGCCGATTGCCCGAAGCTGGTCTCACGCCAAGCACAATTTCCGTTACCACGAGGCCAATTTCCTGGGCAATACGTGCGAGTTCGAAGCGGTTTCCCCAAGCCTGTGGCGCGAGAATTTCCTCCACGAGTGGCCATTGGCCAGCGGGGATTACCTCGGCCAACTGCGCCGCTGGCTCTCCGTCTTCCCGCGCCAACAGATCTACGTCGACTTCTACGAGTCGGTTGTCCACGACCCGCAGAAGTTGCTCCGCAACCTCTTTGCGTTTCTCGGCGTTACTCGGGACGTGGATCTCTCGGCCTTCCCGTCCTCGGAGAAGATCTTCTCCGGGCTGCCCGGCGAGCTTCCGCCTTCCCTGGGACGCTTCTTGCAGCAACTGCACAACGACCGAACCCGGGAGCTGGCATCCTTCCTCGGCGAACAATTCGGTCTGAGTTTGCCGTCGGAGTGGGAGGCGGCTCTCGCGGCCGCCGGCGATGTTCCGCAGGAAGAAGGATGCACGGCCTCCGTCGAGGAGCCGCCGATGGTGTTCCCTCGCGGATTCGAGGAGCAATGCCTGGCCGCCGTGCTCCATCGCGGTGAATCCGCCGCCCCCTCGCCGATGGTGGTTCTCGATGCCTACCGGGGATACAAGATTGTCATGCACCGGGAGCGGTTCCTCGTGCTCAGCCAGGAGCTCAGCCTCGCCCAACTGCGAGAGATGGAACCGGTCGAGTTGGAACAATATCGCAGCCACGGCATTGATTTCGTCGCTTCCTCGCTCGTCCAGGCGAAAGAGTGGGTGGATCAACGCCTCAGCGCATACTCTAGCGTTTTCTCGCGGCTTGGCAGCGGCGAGGAGACAAGTGTCGGTTCTGACGTGGGACGGATTGGTAATCCGTCCAACAACGAGGCCGATCTCCTTGACGGATTACCAGTCCGTCCCATGGGATAGCCGACGGCTATTCCTCTCGCCGATCCTTAGGGCAGTGCCAAGGGGACAGGTCCATGTTTTCGGCCTTACGTGCCGCGGCCAAATGCGCTTCTTGGCCGAAAAATGGACCAGTCCCCGCCCGACGCGTGAACGTTACCCCGCCCCCTCAGCGTTTGATCCACACTCCGGAAACGTCAAGAGCCGAAAGAGACCGTATCTTCTTGAATCTCCTCGCCAGAAACCGCCTGCCCCCTCGCGTATAGAAATCGACGACTGCTTCATCGAGGTGGGATACAACGCCGCCGCCCCAAGGAGCTTGAAGAACAAGGAATCCACCTGATTTCAGCAGCGGATAGAGGATTCCCTCAAGTATTTCCGAGGGATGGGTTGCGTGCTCCAACACATCTATGCAATAAACCACGTCGTACAATCCCATCTCCGGACGTTGGCTCACGTCGTGCCACTTGGCCTTGTGCTCCAAGCGATACTTATTGATTCTATAAGCGATAAGCGCGGTGGATTCGGAGTAGAAATCGCACATTGCCAAGTACGAGATCCGATCGTTCAATAGCATGGAGAAACTGATGTTGGCGTTGCAGCAGCCATAATCGCAAACGCGGATGCCCTCGGTCCTCCGGGAAAGAATGTCCAAGACATAAGCCAGGGCATCATAGGTTCTTTTAAGCGAAAACGAACAAATGGTATTTGCGCAAATGTTATAACGCCCGTATTGTTCCGTCAGTCTTCTGTTGAACTGTTCGGGGTCGGCGCCCACGGACGTCCACAACTCGCCGGGCCATCTGGCATGTTCGCCAAAATAGGCTATGAAGTCAGGCAGGCTTATCTTGAGGAATTCGCAGGCATCGTTGATCGCCAGGAGAAAGTCGCTGTAATACTTATCGCTTCCGCTCGGGCGCAGCGGAGCATGAGGGTTGAGCTTGGACTTGAGTTTAGCCGCAACGAATTCAGAGCCATAGCACACGTTGCCTCGGAGTGCGTGCAGATAGTATGACAGAGGATATTTCATGACTCAAACGGCAAAGCGGAGCCCGGCGAAGTGATCATCGAGTTGCCGTCAGGACTTCCCACGCCGGCTTCTACCTGCGTGGAGCGTTGTCTCGCGGACCGTCGGTTGCAGCGAGGTTCTCGCTACGAGGGTGCAAAGGCAGAACAAGAATAGCCGCGGCGCGCGGAGGCCGGGCAGGCCCAACCGCCACAACCGCCACAACCGCCTGGGCCCTGGCGTCGTGCGGTCGAAGACCTGCAAGTAACGGTTGAGGAGTTCCAGGATCCGGGGGTCAGTCTGTGGTCGGCGCTCGATGAGCCGATCGCGCAGCGATCGGACCTGCTCCACCGACTGGCGGAAATGGGCCGTACCCTGCTGCCAACGACGCCTCCAGGGGTGAAGCAACGGGTTAAGGCCAGCCCAGAAACCAGTCGGGCCACTGGCGTTGCGGCCGTGCTGCCGATAGCGGCCCAACGGTTCGCTCAGCGAGGCGATCCGCCCGATGGCTGCGGCCGACAAGGTTAGCCACCAGTCGTGCATCAGCGCCGGCGGAGGTACCGGGAGAGCAAAATCCAGCAGCGGGCGGTTGACCAGGCAAGCACAGCCGGGCACGAAGTTCCGCGCGAGCAATGTCTTCAAAGGGTGCCGGCCGCCTTGACCGTGGCACGAGTATCGCAGGAAGGAGGGGTGGATGCTTCTCAATTCCACGTCGCAGACCTCCAGGTCCGAGTAGACCATGCTCGGCGCTGGGCCGTCGCACGACTGCTCTGCCTCGCGCATCCGCGTCAACTGCCGGTCGAGCTTTTCGGGATGCCAGAAGTCGTCTTGATCGGCGAAGAACAGATACTCGGCGCCGCGATGATAAGCCTCCTGCGCCAGGCGAGCGAAGCTCATGGCTGCGCCGAGCCGAAGTCCGTCGTCTTCCAGCACGACCAGCCGGCTATCGAGAGCCGCCTGTCGACGGAGGATTTCCAGCGTGGCGTCCCTGGAACCGTCATCGCGGACCAGCAGCGTCCAGTCGCGGACCGTCTGCAGGCGAATACTGTCGATCTGCTGCTGCAAATAGTCGGCCCCCTGGTAAGTCGCCATGGCGATGTAGACTCGTCCCAAGTGGGGGCCTCCTGTTCCGCGGTTACGTCTTCCTGCAGAGCCGACGAGAAGCGGTGCAAGCGGAATCTTATCCAGCCGCGGGGGCCGAAACAAGGGCACCGTAGCGGAAGTTCTCCGAGCGAGGGTCGTTCTTCCATTGCAACAGTGTCGGATGACGGCGGTCCTTGTCCGTCATATTCGCCTCGGGTGCCGTGTCGTCGAAGAGAGCCTTCAACGACAGATCACACAACGACCAATCCAGGTTGGGGGCCAAAGGCGAAATGCCCCCCTCGCAACCCGGATTGTACTCGCCCGAGCAGAGATATTCGATCTGCGTCGGTTGGCGGAACAGATTACCGTGTGCAAAGCCGGGCGGCACCCAAATCCAAGTGCCTTCGGCAGCGTCCCAAGGCGAAGGCATGTCAAAGGCAATGATCTTGCCGAAGGTCGGCGAGCCTAGGCGAATATCCGCGGCCAGGTCGATCATCCGCCCTGAAATCGTGCGGACCAGCTTGCCCACGTAGGGGTTCCATTGGAAATGGAGCCCGCGGATCACGCCCGCGTGGGAATAACTCTCATTGGCCTGAACGAACCGCACTCCGGCAAGGCTCCCTGCCAGCGGATGCTGAGCAATGTCGCTGAAGCGAAAGGTTTCCGTGAAATAGCCCCGCGAATCGGAAAAACGGGCGAATCGGAGAACGAGGATCTCGGGAATCGCCAGTGATTGGATCGACAAGAGCTTCATGCTGCCTTCGTCAACGGCCAAGGGATAGGGGACAAAATATATACTAATTCCCCTTCGAGGTGTCAACGCTCGTTGCCACCCCCCTCTCCCGGAGGAGAAGGCGGGGTATTGAACCCAAGGAATCACAGCACCCTTTTGTTTTCCAGACCCTAAGCTACAATCGCCTCAGCGGAGCGGCCGGCAGTGGTCGCTGATACCTGCAATTTACGGCAGTCCATGACTCGCAGAGCCCTGATCACCGGTATTACCGGACAAGACGGTTCCTACCTCGCCGAGTTCCTTTTGGAGAAGGGATACGAAGTCCACGGCATGGTCCGCCGTGCCAGCACCGAGAACTTCGAGCGGATCGCCCATCTTCGCCACTGGATCCGGCTCCACCAGGCCGATCTCTTGGACCAGCTTTCGATCGTCACGCTGATCCGCGACATCCGGCCGCACGAGGTCTACAACCTGGCGGCGCAGAGTTTCGTGCCGACCAGTTGGCTGCAGCCGCTTTTGACCGGCGAGTTCACGGCCCTGGGCGTGACGCGGGTCTTGGAGGCCATCCGCCTGGTCGATCCCACGATCCGTTTCTACCAGGCCAGTTCCAGCGAGATGTTCGGAGCCGTGCGCCAGGAGCCGCAGAACGAAGCCACGCCCTTCTGGCCCCGCAGTCCCTACGGGGTGGCCAAGGTTTACGGGCATTGGATCACGGTCAACTGCCGGGAGAGTTACGGCATCTTCGCCTGCTCGGGGATCCTTTTCAACCACGAATCGCCGCGGCGGGGCATGGAGTTCGTCACCCGCAAGGTGACCGACGGCGTCGCCCGGATCAAGTCCGGCCTGCGAGAGAAGCTCTGCCTGGGGAATCTCGACGCCAAGCGCGACTGGGGGTTCGCCGGCGACTACGTGCAAGCGATGTGGATGATGCTTCAGCAGGACCAGCCGGACGACTACGTGGTCGCCACCGGCCAACAGCATTCCGTCCGCGAACTGGTGGAGCTGGCGTTCCAGCACGTGGGCCTCGATTGGCGCCAGCACGTCGAGATCGACCCTCGTCTTTTGCGTCCCGCCGAGGTGAACACGCTTTGCGGCGACGCGAGCAAGGCCCGCCGGGTGCTCGGGTGGAAGCCCGGGGTGACGTTCGCCGGCCTGGTGCAAATGATGGTTGACGCCGACCTGGAGCGGGTCGCACGGGAGGTGGCCGAGGGGACCCGCTCGTTGCCGAAGCCGTAGCCGTAGGTTATGCTTTAGCATAACGTCCGATAGGGCAAGGTGTTATGCTGAAGCATAACCTACGTTACGCTGAAGCATAACCTACGTGCTCGCGCTCACCCGGATCGTTCACAGCGCTTCACACTAGCCCGAAGCGCAAGCGAGGGACCGGGAACAAGTTACCCTCGCTTGCGCTTCGGGCTAGTGTGGATCGCTGGGCAGCACATCGGGCGTGGGGAAAGGCCCGGCGGTCGCGCCTTGGCCCGGGCCGGGTGGTGGCGGAGCGAATTGGCGATTGAAGACTTCGGGATCGAACGGATCGACACCCGGCTTCTCCGGCCTAGCGGCGCCCCCCTCCGCCTTGGACGAGCCGGCCGGCTCCACCGAGTTCTTCTTGCCGGGCGCGGCGACCGTAGCGCGACCCGAAGCGTCGTGCGGTCGTGACCGCGTCACACGCATCTTGGCGCTGTAGCCCGCTCGAATCGACTCGGGGGTCGCAGGCCCGATGGGCTCCGGCGACGGCGGAGCTGCCCCGGGCGACAGCGGGGCGGGTTCCGGCCCACCTTGCTGCTGGTAAGACACGGCCACCGCATGGTCAGCCGGCGCCGACAGCCGGGTGACGCGGTAGACCCAATTGACCATCTCCCGGTACTGGGCCACCTGCTGGTCGGTAAAGACGGCCGCCTTGGACCCGCCGTGGGGGTGGATCGGCACGGTGAGGATCGGGCTTGCGGCTGGCTGGTTGCCGTCCACAAGCTGCATCACGGCGATCAGGTTGCGCTGGGTCAGGTGACGGCTAGGCGGCCGGCCCGCAGGAATCTTCAGCAGACTGAACTTACCGCTGCCGAAACTGCTGTGACACCCCGATGCGGCACAATGGTTCATCAGTAGCGGCTGGATCGTCTGCGTAAACTGCTCGACCGTTCCCGGCGGCATCCCGCGAACCAGCCGATCGAGATCCTCCGCCGTCGCCGGTGCGTCGCCCGTTCTGCCGGGCAAACGCGCGGACTGACTCTGCTGGATGGCGATCTCCAAACGCCGCTGGATCAGGGCGATCATGGGGAGCGAGGCGTCTAGTGCCTTGGCGTCGCCGATTTCTCGCCATGCGGCGTCCAGCATTCCTTGGCGTTGGCACCACTGGGCAAGCTCGGCGTGGTCCTGCGCTGTCCGGCTGGATCCGCTCCCGTTTGCGAGCGTAAGCCTCGAACAAGGTAGCTGAAGTAAAGTCGACGTTGCTGGCACGGAGACTGACCTCGCCGACAGGCACGTGGACCACGTAGCGATCGCCGTTCTTGGTGATCCGGCCCTGAAAGACCTCGCCGCTGCGCATCACCAGCACGTTGTCCGCCGGGGCTGTTTCCGGCCAGACGACTTGACCTTGGCCGACGTTGGACAGTACCCCGAGCAGGGAAACCATCACTGCCAGGACCAAGAACGTAGGGTGGGCTTCAGCCCGCCACCACCACCTTCCCGACCTTACTGGCGAGCCCTGCACTCTCGGCCTCGTGTCTTGGAGGCGGGCTAAAGCCCACCCTACGTCTACTCGCGAGCGATTATGAGTCATGTGGGACGGCAGGGTAGGAAATCGGTTGGGGGCTGTCAAGATAAAATCTCCTCGCCGACCCCCCCTTATTGGCAATTACATTCTTGTCACAAGTGGAGAAAATAAGGGTTAGCTACTCATAACCGCGTGTTCTACCGGACATCGCTACGCATCCCGCCCTGATGGGGGAGATGTCATTTCGGAGGGCAGACCATCGTGGCCGCCAGCGACAGTCGAGAGCAACGCGAAATTGTCTACCGGGGGTTGGTCCAGGGGGTGGGCTTTCGCTATACCGCGCGGCGGATCGCCTCGCGGTTTCCGGTGACCGGCTATATCCAGAACCTCGCCGATGGCCGGGTACGCATGGTCGTGGAGGGCAGTCAAGTGGCGTTGGACCACTTCCTCGCGGCGGTTGAAGCCGAAATGGGTCACTGCATTGAAGATGCAACGCCGACGATTCGGCCAGCCACGGGCGAGTTTCGGCAGTTCGGCGTACGCTACTAGCGCGGATTATTCACGGTCCTGGCGATCGCCGCGCAGAGTGCGCGATCGTAAGCGCGAAGCGTAAGCGAGGCCAACTCCTTTAGCCGGCCTCGCTTACGCTTCGGGTTACGATGGGACCCTGAATAATCCGGGCTAGAACGAGTAATCCAGGCCGAAATTGACGCCTTGGGCCCAGAAGTCGTTGCTCGCGTTGAGGAACTGGGGGGGCTGCCCGGGCCTGGGGGCACCACTAAGCCCTTCGGGATGACCGGGCTGAATGTGGCCGGGAGGAACCCGCTCGTGTTGTTCGCGTCGATCTGCTCACCCGCCCGGTGCACCTGGCTCCAGTAGATGAAGCTGTAACCCACCGTGGCGCGGAGGCGGGAGGTAATATCGTAGCCCAGCGTGAGGCCCAGTTCGGGCATGATCGAGAATTGGTTGCCGCTGTAAGCGCCGATGTCGAAGGCGGAGGTCAAGAAACCGCCGCTTGTGACCGTCGGTGCCCCGCCGGGGGGGGTGCCCGTCTTGGAACCGTTGATGGTCGTCTCGCTGCGGGTATCGCCCAGGCCCAACTTCATCAGCCAGTCCAAGGTCCAGGCCGCTCTGCGGAACTGACCGTTGAAGCCGAATTCCACGCCGTTGAAGCTGTTGTCGGTGTTGAAAGCATCCACCACGGCGATGGTATCGCCCGTCACGAAGCCGGTGGGAGGGGGGGTGCCCACGGTGAACGCGTCGTTCATGGTGAGCGTGTCCGTCAGCCGCGCGTAGCGGTAGCCGACGACGAAGTCCATTCCCGCGTTGGAGCTCTGATAAACGTTCCTCCGAAGCAAGGCTTCGATCGTGTAGAACTGGCTGACGCTCTGTACGTTAATCGAGGAGTCGATGAGGGTCGCCGGGTAGGCAATGTTAAACGCAGACTGGTTGCCGGTTAGGACGTTGGTGTAGGGGATGGCCAGGATCGGCGTGCTCATGCTGTTGAAGTTCGCCGACTGGTCGCTGTTGCCCAGTGCCAGATAGCTCACCTCGATGCCGGCCCGCTGGTAGGGGTCGAGCCAGGCGCCCAAGGTTAACCGGGCGCCGGAACGGAAATCGTTATTGACCTCGTCGCCGCCGAACAGGACGCTCGTGGTTGGCAAGCCGAGGACCCCGGCGTTGGCCAGTGGGGTCAAGGGAACGGCGGGACTGGTCGTCACCAGGGGCGGCAGATTGTCGCCCTTAGTCCACCAGAGCAAGTAGTCTGCTGAGACATACAACCGGTTCTGCACCCCGCTCTGCAACGGATCGTAAAACTTGCGGAAAAGGGAATAGAAGGGCGTATCCCCGCCCCAGTACTCGCCGCCCCCATAACACTCGCCACCGCAGCACTCGCCCTCGCACGGTCCGCCCGGATACGGGCCGCCATAGGGTCCGGGTCCGGCATACGGTCCGGGTCCGCCGTACGGTCCCGGTCCGCCATAAGCTCCTGGACCGCCACCGCCATAGGGTTCGGGTCCGCGAGTGGGGTAGGGTACGCCGGCCGGCTGCCCCGGCGGGTTAGCCGGTGGCTGGGCGGGGTAGCCCGGACTGACCGCTTCGCCGATCGTGGGCGACACGTTTGCCACCCCCGCCCGAGCCTGTGACGTGGGCTTAACCGTAGGCGGAGACATTACCGGGCCAAGCGGCGCCGACGGTTCCGCCGCGCTTCCCTCGGCAGATGCCGGCGCCCCGGCGTAATCTGACACGTAGGAGGCCAGTGAGCCGTTGTCGCTCGGCTGGGTTGCTGCCGGACGGGCAGGGACCCAGCCGGAGGCGTAAGCCTGCCCTTGGCGGCTATAGGGGCTATACGTCCCATAGGGCGAATAGACGCTCTGGGCTGAGGCCTGGGAGAAAGTCAGGCCCAGCAACAGCAACCCAAGTACACTGCGGCCAACTGGTTTGGTAAAGGACAACCAAGGGACCTGGGCGGCGGAGGTGTCTGGTTGGTGTGGCATGGTCTTCAGCGTTGGAATCGTATCCCCCTGCAATTCTCACCGTCCGGTGAGCACGCTCCCGTTATCGGTTGTGTTGTGGTCACGGCTTCAAGGATTTCTTTGCGCAATCGGAAAATCTTACCTACACGGAAAACCTATGATAATCCGCAGACTCGTCACGAGAGGCTAGTGGTCAGTGGCTAGTGGTCAGTGGTTAGTGGTCAGTGGTTAGTGGGCAGTGGCCGGTGGTCAGTGGCCAGAGCTGACAGAATGGGCTGGCCTGCGAAGGCGGAAGCGACCTTGCTCGCCATCGCACCACCATAAGGTAGTAGCTGCTGACCACACTCCTCTGGTCGAGCTGCGCCGGATCCTGAGAGCTGGTCTTATACCGGATTATTCACGGCTGCATCGTAAGCGCGAAGCGTAAGCGAGGCCGGCTAAGGGACTTGCCCTCGCTTACGCTTCGCGTTTTCGATTGCGCGCTCTGCGCCGTTTACGTCGCGTGGCGTGAATAATCCGGGCTTATACTTACTGCCCCTCGACCACTAGCCACTGACCACTAGCCACTGACCACTAGCCACTGACCACTTGCCACTGACCACTAGCCACCACAATATGGTAGGCTTGCGAGGAAGACTGCGGAGAGATGCGAGATGATCGTCTGTTACGTACTGTCGATCGCGGCGTTGAATTTGGGCTTAGGATTCCTTGCGGCCGCCTATCTGCGGCAGCGTTACGAGGAGACGGCAGACGTCCCGTTGCCGCTTGTCGTCTCAGTGCCTTCGCGGCAAACTGGTGTGGCGTCGCGTGAAGGCCCGGGTGATCCTGCGCGTTGAGCCGTCTTGGTTCACGGGGTTAATTCTGCGTGACAGGTGGTTTCGGCGGCAATTATAATAAATAGTCCACCGGCGCGATTTTTCGACCTCCCGGAGATTGTCCCTGCCCGGAGCAACCGACCGTGTCGCATCCTGAAGACGACAAGTTGAACTTCCCCGAGTTTGAGCTACCCGGCGAGCACCCTCAGCCGCAAGAGGGTATGGCCCCAGCTCCGGAAGCTAACGTTACCCCTGCCGATGGGGATGCGACTTTCGAGATGGCGGAGGGCGGCCAGCTACCTCTCCCAGAGGAAGAGGGGACGGTGATTGAGACTGGGGTGATTCCCCTGGAGCAGGCATCGACCGAGGAAGGCAAGCCATCGGCCGCCGGCGAGTCAGCCGAAGTCCCCGAGTTCGGCGGTGAAGAGCCGGGCGCGGAGGAAAAACCCTCGAAGAAAAAAAGAAGAAGGGCAAGACTGCCAAGACGGGCGATTCCGAGGAGGGCGAGGAAAAGGGCGAGTCGATCTGGCAGCGGTTGGCCGAGGCCAGTCCTTACACCATGATGCTCTGGATCTCGCTGTTGGGCCTGATCGTTGGGACCCTCTTTCTGTACCTCGAATTGAGGACCTACAAGTTCGACCTCAAGACCCGCGAGGGGAAGCACCGGGTCAGTGCGGCCGCTCCGATTCATTCGGGCCCTTATTGTTTTCCAGGCCCGTCGGGTCCCGCCAGTACCAACGCGGTCGCCTGACCGACACGGGTCCAGTTGATCGCCACGGCCGTCCGCAGGGTTGTGACCAGCGGCTTGCCGTGAATCACGGGAACGGGGCACTCGGGGTCGGGGTACTGGTAGTTCAGCGTGGCCGGGATGCGGCCTTCGCCTACGGCCATCACGCTGGCGATCATTTCTATGGCGCCTGCTGCCGCGCCGGCGTTGCCGAAGTAGCTGCGTGGTGCCGTCACCGGCACGTCGGGCAGGCAGGCGTGGATCGCCCGGGCTTCGATCCGGTCCTCCAACGCCAGGCTGGCGCCCTGGGCATTGACATGGCCGATCTGCTCCGGCCGAAGACCGGCGTCCGCCATCGCCAACCGTACTGCCCGCTGGAGCCCGATCCCGGCCGGCGTGGCCGCCGGGGCTAACGGGCACGGCGAGGTTCCGGCCGGCTCCGCGGACGAGGCGCCGCCGAGGATTCGCGCCAGGATCCGGGCTTTTCTCGCCTCGGCGTGGCGGCTGCTTTCCAGGAGGTAGACGGCCGCTCCCTCGGCGGCAACTTCGCCGTCGCGAAGGGCATCGAAGGGCCGCATCACCTCCGGCGGCTGGTCGCTGCGGGGAGAGAGCCGTCCGCTGACCGCGCGGGCGGCCCAATCGAAGGGATTCATCATCGAGCTGGCGCCGCCGGCGATCATGACGTTGGCGATCCCTCGTTGGATCACCCGGGCCGCCTCGATCACCGCCTGAAGACTCGACGTATCGGATTGGTGGATGGTGTTGTTCGGCCCCCGCGCATCCTGATTGATGGAAATGTGGCAGGCGACCATGTTGGGCAACACCTTGAGGAAGGACAGGGGGAAGCCCGACGGCATGCCGTGCGTGCCCCAGCGGCTGAAATCGAACCGGCCGTCGGCCATGCACGGCCGGTAGATCAGATCGCTGTCCTCCAGCGAGCTGCAAATCCGATCGGCGCCCAGGACGACCCCGAATCGTTCCGGATCGATGGACCCGTCCTCGATCCCCGCGTCGCGGCAGGCGAGCACCGCCGCGGCGATTCCCAACTGGCTGTCGCGGCACATCACCTTGAGCGCCTTGCGCTGTTTGACATAGGCCCGGGGGTCGAAGTTCTTGACTTCCCCGGCGATCCGTGCGGGCAGCGTGTCGCAGTGGATCAGCCGGATGGGCGCCACGCCGCTGGTGCCGGCGCAGAAATGGTCCCACACGCACTCCTTGCCCACGCCGACTGGAGTGGCGGCGCCGATGCCGGTAATCACGACTTGTCCAGGGGGCACGGTTCAGCCTTATGCGCTAGAACGTCCGTCCATTCGCGGTTCTAGTATAACCTCCACCCGAGGCAAGAGGGCACTATTTCCGCCGCGCCCGGACTTTTCACGGCCGCACACTAGCCCGAAGCGCAAGCGACGGCAGCACAACGACTTACCATCGCTTGCGCTGCGGGCTAGTGTCTTGCGCTATGAGCCGCTGGTCGCTACCGGCCGCGGTTCAACTGGCTGCGTTGGTTGAGGTAGTCGACAAACACTTCGCCCATGTCGCGAGACGTATCGACCAGCACCCGGTCGATGCGGTTTCGCAGGCAGATGTCGGCCAACTGGTCATTGAACTGGCGCAGCGCACGGAGGTAGGCCCGGCGGAGCTCGTCGGGCTGCGTGACCAGCTCCTCGGGAATCTCCAAGCCGACGAACTTGATCATCCCGTCGAACTCGAAGACCAGCTCGTCGTGGTGCATGACCTGCAACAGCACCACTTCGTGGCGGCTGTAGCGGAGCCGCTGGAGCGCAGCCTCCAGCGCGTCCAACTCGGTGAAGAAATCGCTGAGGATCACCACGATCTCCCGGCGTCTCATCCGTCCGGCCAGCTCCATCAGGCAGTCGGACATCTGCGTCTTGTTGACCGGCTCGACCTGGTCGAGATGCTCGGTCATGCGGACGATCTGGGCCATGGAGTTGCTCGGCGGCACGAAGCCCCGCACGCGGTCGTCGAAGGTGGCCAACGAGACCTTGTCGCTCTGGCGGACCACGGCGTAGGCCAGCGAGGCAGCCATGCGGGCGGCGTAGTTGAGCTTCTGCCGGTCCTCTTCGCCGTAGCGCATCGAGGCGCTGACGTCCAGGACGAGGTGGCAGACGAAGTTGGTCTCCATCTCGTACTGCTTGATGAAATACCGCTCGCGGTTGTAGTAGACCCGCCAGTCGATGTGCTTGGGGTCGTCGCCGGGGGCGTACTCGCGATGGCCGGCAAACTCCACGGCGAAGCCCGACAGGGGCGACCGATGGGCCCCGGCCAGGTTGCCCTGGACCAGGCCCCGCGGCTCGATGCGACGGTTGGCGATCCGGCTGAGGACCTCCGGATCGAGGTAACGCGAGAGCACGTTTCGGGCCACGGGTCGTCCGCCTTTGTTAAGTCATGACGAGTAGGGTGGGACCAGCTCGCGTGAGCGAGCGCCGGCCCACCAGTTCTGCTAAATCATGGTGGGCCGGCGGCCGCCAAGGCGGCCTTGTCCCACCCTACAACTTGTCCCACCCTACAACCTCCGGAAAGGGTCAGGCCGGCACGCGCTCGGCGGCCGGCTTCTCGTACCGCCGGTCGGCGGGCACGGCTTCCAACAGCATTTCCACCAGCCGGTCGCTGGACAGGGCGTTGGCCTGGGCGGCGTAGTTGCCGGCGATGCGGTGCCGCAGGGCCGGCTTGACGACGGCCTGGACGTCGCCCACGGTGGCATGGTAGCGGCCGTGGAGGATCGCCCGGGCCTTGGCGCAGGTGACCAGCGTGAGCACGCCGCGGGGCCCGGCGCCCCAGGCCACCCAGCGGTCGATGAAATCGGGGGCCTCGGGCTTGCCGGGACGGCTGGCGCGGACCAGGGCCCAGGCATAACCCAGCACCTGGTCGCTGACCGGGATTCGCATCACCAGCTTCTGCAAGTCGAGGATCTCCTCACCCGACATCAAGGGCTCGATCCGCCCGAGCTGGCCGGTGGTCACTTTGCGGGCGATTTCCCATTCCTCGGCCCCGCTGGGGTATTCCACCTTGATGTACAAGAGGAAGCGGTCCAACTGGGCTTCCGGCAGCGGGTAGGTGCCTTCCTGCTCCAGGGGATTCTGCGTCGCCAGGACGAAGAAGGGGTCGGGCAGCTTGTGGACCTTGCCGCCGGCGCTGACCTGTCGCTCCTGCATCGCCTCGAGCATCGCCGCCTGGGTCTTGGGCGGCGTACGGTTGATCTCGTCGGCCAGGATCATGTTGGCGAAGATCGGGCCCGGGAGGAACTTGTATTGCCGCTCGTGCGTGACCATCTCCTCCTGGATGATCTCCGTGCCGGTCACGTCGCTGGGCATCAGGTCGGGCGTGAACTGGATCCGCTTGAAGCTCAGGTGGGTGGCCTCGGCCAGCGAGCTCACCAGCAGCGTTTTGGCCAGCCCCGGCACGCCCTCCAACAGCGCGTGGCCCCGCGAGAAGACGGCGATCAGCACCTGCTCGATCACCCAGTCCTGCCCGACAATTACCTTGGACAGCTCGCTGCGGATGCGGTCGTAGGACTGCTTGCAATGCGCCACGGCGGCGACATCATCGGGCGGAACATTTACGGTCGACATGGTTGTCCTCGTTACTCAGGGTTAGTCCTTGTTCTTGAAATAGCGGTCGAGCTTTTCCTCGTACCCGCGCGGCGGACGACGCTCGGCGCTGGAACGGATCGCGGTGCGGACCTCGGGCGGGAGCTTGGCAAACCAGGGCTCCTCGGCGAAGTGGCGGTCCTGGCTCTTGGCGTCTTCGGCCGAGTTGGGCAACGACGCCGGGGCCGGCGGCAGCTTCTGGGCCGGCGTTCCGCCAGGCACCACACGGTTCTTCACCCACTTCCGCGGACCGGTCATGCCGCCGCCGCTCATGCCGTGCGAGAGATGTGGGGGCTCGTTCTCCGGCTCGCCGGGCATCAGGGCTTCCGCCGCCTGTTCGGCCTCGCTGATGGCCGGCGACGCCGGGATACTCTGGCCGGCGATCTCCTCGGCGGCCTGCTGGGTGGCCTGCTCGGATTCGGCCAGTTGCTGCAAGGCTTCAGCCATCTGCTGGCCCTGGCCGCCCGGATGACCGGACTCGTGGCCCGCCTCGTGCCCCTGCTCTTGGCCCGCTTCATGCCCCTGCTCTTGGCCGGCTTCGTGTCCTTGCTCCTGCCCTGCCTCGTGCCCCTGTTCCTGCCCTGCCTCGTGCCCCTGTTCCTGCCCTGCTTCGTGTCCCTGCTCTTGGCCTGCCTCATGCCCTGCCTCGTGCCCCTGTTCCTGCCCCGCCTCGTGCTGACCAGCCGGCTCTTGGGCGAGCTGGGCGATCTCGTGGGCCTCCGCCTGCTGCTGGGCAGCCAGGTCGGCCAATTGCTGGGCCAGGGCTTGATCGTGGGCCAGTTGCTGGTCGCGTGCCTTAAGGTCGGCGGCGGCCGAGTTCATCGCCTGGTTGACGGCGTTTTCCGCAGGCGTGGCCTGCTGGGGCGACGGGGGAACCGCCTGGGCCGACTGTTGGGCCGTATGCTCCGCACCTTGCAGCGCCGCGGTGGCGTTGGGATCGACGGGAGTCGCCTGGTTGGCCAGCTCATGGGCCTCGTGGGCCTCGGCGGCCATCTCTTTGGCGGCCTCCGCGGCCAACTGGGCCTGGGCCTGGGCGAGTTCGTCGGCTGCCTTCTTCAGTTGACCGGCCGTCTTCTCTTGCGGCGGTTGGGCCGCTTCGGCATTGCCATGCTCGAGCGCCTTCTCGGCCTCATGCGACGTCTCGCCGGCCTTGTCCAACGTCTGCGCGGCCTGCGGCGCATCGCCCTGGGCGAGTTGCTCCGCCTGGCCGATCTCCTGGCTTGCGTGCTCCTGCGCCGCGGCATCAGGCTTGCCCGCGGGTTTCTCGGCAAGCTGTTGGGCTTGGGCCTGCAGCGCCTCCTTGGCCTTTTCCAGGGCCTGCTTGGTCTTCTCCCTGGCGTCCTGGGCCTGGGTCGGCTTGGCGTCGACCATGTCCCGGGCCGCTTCCTGGGCCGACTGTTGCGCTGGGCCAAGGCCGAAGCGACCGGGTTGGCCGGCTGCTGATCGGGTTTCCCCTGGTCCTGGCCCTTCGGTTGTTCCGCCTGCCCTTGGGGCTGGGCCTGGTCGTGACCCTGGTCCTGGCCCTTCGGCTGTTCCGCTTGGCCTTGGGGTTGGGCCTGGTCGTGACCCTGGTCCTGGCCCTTCGGTTGTTCCGCTTGGCCTTGGGGCTGGGCCTGGTCGTGACCCTGGTCCTGGCCCTTCGGCTGTTCCGCTTGGCCTTGGGGTTGGGCCTGGTCGTGACCCTGGTCCGCCTTCGGCGTCTGGGGGGCGCCGGCCTGTTGGGCGAGTTGGCCGGCGAGCTGGGCCACCTGCTGTTCCTTGGAGATAGCATCCAGGGGCGCGGCGGCGTCTTTGGCGGCCTGGTCGGCCTGTTTTTGAAGATTGAGGGCCTTCTGGATGCCGGCAGCGAGATTCATGGCGTCGGCGGCCTCGGGATGCCCGGCCGCCCGCTGCTGATCGGCGGCGGCTTGCTGGACCTTTTCCGCGGCCTGCGCCAGGCGGTCGATCCGCTCACCGATCGAGGGGGACTCCTCCTTAGCCACGGCGTTTTCCACAGCTTGCTCCGCGTGCTGGGCCTGTTGCTCCTGCTGTCCGGCGGTCTGGGCCAAGTCCTGGGCCGTCTGGCCGATCTGGTTGCGGAGGTCGGCCGAGGCTTGAGAAAGCTGATCGGCGGCCTTGGCGGCCTCGTGGGCGGCCTCGCGGGCGGCCGGTTTCGAGGGCTCTCCGGGATTCTTTTCGGCCGCCTGGAGCTGCGACTGGGCGGCCTTGATCGGCTCGGTTGCCTGCTGGACTTCCTGGGCCACCTTCGGAGCCAGGTCCTTGATCCCCTCGGCGACCTTCTCGGCGACCTTCTCCACGCCCGCCTGCTTCTGGCTCAACTCCTGCGCCTGGGGCGTGTCGAGGCCCTTCTGGTGCTCGGCCTGCTGGGCCTGGTTGGCGACCTGCCGCTCGGCGGCGGCTGCGCGGTCCAGGGCGTCGGCGGCCTGGGCGAGTTGGCCGATCTCGATCGCCTTCTCCCGCCGCTTGGCATCGGCCAGGGCCGCTTCGGTTTCCGACAAGGCCCGCTGGATCGCCTCTTCGGTCTTCTCGGCGGCCTCCGTCCGCTTGGGCTCCGGCGTGGCCTGTTGCATTTCGTGGGCCGCTTCCTGGGCCGCCTGTTGGGCCTCCGCAACCCGCGCGGTCACCTGCTCGGGAAGCTGGCGGTTCTCCGGCACCTTCTGCAGGTCATGCGCGACCTGGTTCTCCTCTTTCTGGGCCTCCGGCGGATTGCTCTTCGCCTGGGGCGTGGCCGCCTCCTGCTCTTTCTGGATCCGCTGGAGATCCTCGCGGGCCTTCTCCAGGTCGGCGATCTGCTGCTTGAGCTGTTCGGCGGTCAGCTCGCGGTTTTCGCGGGCCGCTTCTTTGGCCAGGTCCTGGGCGGCCTGTTTGAGTTTCTCGATGACCTGCTCTTGTTTCTGCTCGGCCTGCTGGCGATTGTCGGCGAACAACTGGTCGCTGGCCTTTTCGGCCGCTTCGTGGGCCTGCTCCAAGGCCTCCTTGGCCTGCGGCGAGGTCTGCACTTCCTCCTGGACCTTGGCGATGTCCTGGGCGATCTGCTGTTGCGGGGCGGCCAGGTCCTCGGGTTTCTTCTCCGGCTGGGCCGTCTCGTTCTTCAACTCTTCCTGGCGATGCTCGATTTGTTGGAGAATGTCGCGGGCAAGCTGCTGGTCGTTGTTCTTCATCAATCCCTGGGCCCGCTCGATGACTTCCAGAAGCTGCCGCAGGCCATCGATCACCTTTTGCTGGCTCGCGGCGGCGTCGGAGAAATGGACGGCCTCGAGGAACTTGGAGGCGTTGTCCAACTCCTCGTCCACGCGGTTTTGCTTGAGTTTCTTCAGTCCGCCGGCCGTCTCGGCGCCCACCGGGCCGCCCCAGGCGCTGGCGTCGACCAGCATCTGTTTCAGACCGAGATACACGGCCTTCACGTCCCGCTGGTCCTCGAGGGTGGCCAGCGTGATGGCGTCCCGTGCGGATCGGGCCTTCTCGGAGATCGAGAGGGTCGTCGTGCGGGTCTTGGTCTCCAACTCGATCAGCCGCAGCGCCTCGGAGATCATCTGCGCGATCCGCAGCCGGCGGAGCAGGGTCTGCCGCTGGGCGAGAAGCTGAATGAGGATCTCGCGGCTCTTGTGCCGGACGTTCTGCAGGGTCTTTTCCCGCAGTCCGGCAGGTTCCCCCTGGATCTTGCCCAAGAGGTCCACCACCTCCGGCATCTCGTTGGCGACCAGCAGGTTGACGTGCTGCCGCATCTCCTTCACGTCGCGGTAGATGTCCAGCGACGTCAGCCGGTTGTCTTCCAGTTGCTGGATTTGTACGTCGAGGATGCTAGCGACCACGTCGGCCGCTATCTTACGGACCCGTTTCTGCGTCTCCTGCTTCGCCACCAGGTTCCGTCGATCGAGCGACTGCGCGGCGAGAAACCCGGGGACGAGAAGACCCACCACCAACGCGATCATCCCTGTACAGCGAGCGATCATGGCCCACCTCCTACTTCGAGTTGACGTTCGATCATAGTCTCGTACTGACGCGCCGTTTCGCGGTCCGTCTCGCTCATCGCCTCGTAGATGCCTTCTTCATCGGTCACCTGGAGAACCACCGGGTCGCTCTGCGAGGGTTTGCCTTCCCGCGAGGGACCACGATAGTCGACCGCTTCCAGGGTGAGCTTCACTTGGTCGCCTTTGACTAATTTTACCGGGCCGGACGCTGGCGGCGAGGCCGGCGATTCGCCGGGGGCCGAGCGCAGCTTGGCCAAGTCGATCCGCACCTCGTCCTGCAGCAACCGCTTGGGCGTCTCCCCCCTCTTGAGAGAGGCCAGCAGGATCGGCTCCAGGGTCTCCGTCCGGCCATCCGGGTGGGTCACCTCGGCCAGCACGCTGACCTTCGACAGCCCGTAATCGTCGGTCGCTCGGTAGCTCATGCTCGGCGCCGCCTTGGGGAGCACGTGCAGCGTGACCAGCCGGGTGATGGCGGCCGTCGGCGGGTGGTCGACCTTGATGCGGATCACGCCCTCGATTGGACGCTCCAAGGGCAGATCGTCGAGGTCGGTCACCTGGATCGAATAGGCGATCGGGTCGACCACCGATTCCAAAGGCGGAGCGACTGCCGTCCAGAGCATCCACGACACCGGCAACAGGGCGGGCTGACGGGGATCGAGCCGCCAGTGGTCCTTGCGGTCGCGCGAGGGCGACGGATCGCGGCTCATGGGGAAGGCGACGCCGCCGATCGTGACGGCGGCCTCCCGAAGCCGCTTGTCGGAGATGATCCGCACGTCCACCCGCGAGCCTTCGATCACGTAGATCTGCCGTAGACCGGTGGCGCCGGAAGCGACCGTCGGATCGTCCTTGGCGTAGGAAGGCGGCGTGACCAGCAGGGAGACGTTGACCAGCGGCAGCGGCACGACCCGCACCTCCGCCGGATCGGTCCAGGCGTCACCCAGGTAGACCTGGTAGTCCACGGTTTCCACGAGGCGCGGCAGCTCGCCGGTGAAAGTCACTGGTTTATCTGCGGCGGTGCCCGTTCCCCCTCTCCCTCCGGGAGAGGGCAGAGCTGAGGGGGCGGAGGCGACCGGTTTGCCTCCTGCCTGGCTACCACTGTTGGCTTGTCCGGCAGTGCCCGCCGCCACACGGCCGGCGTGGCCGCCGGGGCTAACGGCCTCAACGGCGGCGTCTGCCGCAGCCTTGGCTTTCTCCAGCTTCACCGCCAGGTCTTGTCCGCCGGAGACGATCCGCACGGCGACGCGCCCTTCCTCGGGGATCCGGCCGGCGGCCAGGACCTTGAACTTGACCGGCTTGCCGTAGGAACTGGTCAGCGAGGGTTTCTGCCAGGCGTTGAGGTCGATGGGGTGGCCGTTGAGCTCCAGGGCAACGAGCGTGGTTTGCGTCGGGTAGTGGCCTCGGCCCAGCAGCAGGCGGTTGAAGAAGACCCGGGCGTAGTCGGGGTAGAGACCCACGGCGACGGCGACCACCGCGGCCGTGACCAGCAGCGTCGTCGTTCGCCGCCGGAGGTTTTCCTTCTTCAGGCCCTCGGCGACATCCATGTCCCGCGTCATTTCGGCGGTCTGCTGGATGACCTCCTCCTCCAACTGCACGGATCCCCAGGTGACGGCTTCGGGCCGCTCGAACTCCAGCGCGGCCACGAGGTCGGTATCGATATGGTGCTGTTGTTGCACGAACAGTGCCATGTCGACTTCGGTCTCCCCGTCGCCCAGCCAGGGCAGCGTGTAGCGGCGGAAGACCCAGATCAGGCACACGCCGGCGATGGCCATGCCTACGATCCGCGCCCGGGTGTCCATGTGGAGCAGCCAGTCGGCCAGGAACAGGGTCGCCAGCAGCCAGAGCAGGACCGTCAGCAGGGCCGAGTAGCCCGTCCCCCAACGGATAAAGCGGCGGCGGCGGCGGAGCCGGGCCAGGCGGCGGTGCAGCTTGGAGAGCATGGTCATGGCAGGTTCACCCACTTTCGGCCCAGCCATTCGCTGAACATCAATAGCAGCACGCAGAAGAACATGAACTTCGTGCTCCACAAGGGGACCACCTGCACCGCGGTCTCGACCTTGGACAGCGCGGGGATCTGGTCCGGAAGCTGGCCCGCGGTGGTCAGGTCGTAGCTCTTGCCGCCGGTTTCGTCGGCGATCGACTGTTGCAGGGCGGCGTTGCGGACGGGGCGCTCCCGCTCGGCCGAGAGGGCCGTCACGCGGAAGGTTGCCTCGGCGAAGTCCTTGGCGATCGGGTCGCGGACGCGGATGCGATACTCGCCTTCGGCGTAGACGGGGAAGCGGGCCTCGAAAATCCCCCCGGCCCGCGACTGCGGCACGGGGATCTCCCGCGTCTGGCCCACCTGGCGCGAGGAAGCGGCGGGAAGCACCAACTCGGCGGTGAGCTTGTTGCCGGGGAGCTTGGTCTCCGTCAGCGCCATGAAGTTGGCGTCGTAGGCCCCGACGGTGAGGATCACTTCATCGTCGGCCTGGTACTGCTGGCGGTCGGTGTGAACGACGAACCGCTTCTGCACGCCCTGGGCGTGCCGCAGGCCCAGCCGGTGGATCAACTGGCCCCAGAATTTCCGGTAATACTGCTCGCCGTAGCGCTTCCGCAGCCGCCAGGTCTCGTCGAAGCCCAGGTACACCACCTCGCCGGCGCCATACTTGCTGATGGCCACGAGCGGCTGCTTCTCTTTGCCGTCGACCGTGGTGTCGCTGGGATGGACGGCCAACACTTCGGCGTCGGCCGCCTTGCGCTGAACGGGCTGGTACCAGGGCAGCGGACCGAGGTCCTTCCAGGCCTTCTGGTTCTCCGCCTCGTTGTCGCCCAGATTCATGAAGCCGTACTCGGACAGGGCCGCCAGCGGCGTAAGCTGCAGCTCGAAGGGCTGCCGGTCGCGGCGATGGGCCTCCGGATCGACTCTCACCGGCATCAACTCGCCCAGCGAGGTCTGGGCCAATTGGCCGGGACCGAACCGCGGACCGCTGAGGATCACCAGCCCGCCGCCGAACTTCTCCACAAACTCCTTGGTCATGCGGCAGAACAAGGGACTCAGGGCCGAGGCGGGCATGTCGCCCAGGAAGATCACGTCGTTGGCGAAAAACTCGCTCCGCGGGGGCGTGAGCGTGGGCAGGAACAGCTCGTTGGTCTGCCGCACCCGCGGATCGGCCGATCGCAGGAAGGTGCGGAAACCCTTGATCGTCACCAGCGGGTCGCGGTGGAAGACCTCCTTGATGAACCGCCACTCCCAGGTCGGCTCATACTCGACGAACAACAGCCTCAGGTAGTCGCCTTGGACCGTCACTTGGCGCTGGGCCCGGTTGTTCTCCTTGGCCGTCTCCTCCGGCAGGGGATCGACCTCGGCGGCGAAGAGAAACTGCCCCGCCTGCCGGGGCACGTAGGGCAATTCCACGCTCTGCGAGGCCGCGTCGAGCTTCAGGCTCCGCGTGCCGATCTCCACCGCGCGGGTCAGCTTGCCGCTGCCGCCCAGCGGCTGCATGGTGAAGCGGACGGGGACCGTCTGCCCGGTGGCGCCCTCCTGGTGGACGATGGCCGTGAGCACCGACTTCTCGTCTTTCTTCATCACCGGCGGAGCCTGGAGATCGACGGCGATGTCGGTGGCGGTCAGCGGCCCGACGCCCACCGTGAAGACGCCTACGCCCAGACGCCGCGCCGCTTCCACGGCCGACGGCCCGGCGTTCTGATTGAAGTCGCTGATCATCACCACGCCGGCCAGGTTGCTGGCCGGATTGCGGCGAGCCAGGTCGTCCAGGGCAGCGCCCAGGGCCGTGGTCTGGCCCTTGGTCGTCATCCGGGCGGCGATGTACTGCGGATCGACGCGGCCCTCGCCTTCCGCCGAAGTCTCGATCGCCTGCACGCCGTCCGGCCGCTCGACGAGGAACGTCTTCAGGCGGAACTTCTCCGCCAGCCGCGTAAGCAGGTTGTCGTCCTTCTTGGTCAGCAGGGCCTTGACGTAATCCGCGCGGCTAGGCGGATCGTCGATCCTCCCCGTCTTGTCGGTCGCAGAGATCCGCCCAGCCAACCCTACCGCGCCGGCCAGCTTCGTCCGTTCCGCCTCCGACATCTTGTCGGGCACGTTCATGCTGTCGGTGCCGTCCAGCACGATCCACAGCGACGGCCGGGGACGATTCGCCGTGTGCAAGAGCAACACCGGCTTGGCGAGGATCAACAGCAGCAGGCAGAAAAGCAGGCTGCGCAGCGCACCCAACACGACCCGCGCCGTGCCATGGCGCGTCCGTTGGTAGCGGGTATAGAAGACCAGGGCCACCAGCACCGCGCCCAGGCAGGCGAACAACAGCCAAGCGGGCGTACTTTGTGTCCAACGGGCGGTGAGCGAGGGCTCGATCGATTGGATCGACTGCGTTTCCTCCAGGCCCAAGGAGCGTCCCAGCCAGGTCATCAGGTTCATGGCGCTCGTCCTCCCGCGACGTTCGGAACGGGTCCTTGACCGGCCTGGCCGCCGGGGCTAACGGGGTTCACGATGCTCGCGCTTTCGCGCCGCTGGAAAAGGCCAGGATGGCGAGTTCCAGCAATCCTCCGGCGATCACGGCCAGGATCAGCCATTCCCAAAAGTCCTGTCCGTAGATCTGCGCCTGCGCCAGGCTGATCGTTTGGCCGGCGCTCGTCCAGAGGTAGTCGGCCTGTCCGATCTTCTCCGCCAGCCCCCGCTCGTCGATGAGCTTGAGGTCCGATTCGCCGGCTGGGCCGTTGACCGCCAGCGGAGCCGTCCAGAGCTTGCTGTCCAGCGCGGCCTGGGGGGTTTCCTTGGTGGCATAGGCCGTCAGCCGGTAGATGCCCCGCTGGGTGACGTTCGCCAGGGTGATGCCGTAGCGGTCGGACGAGACGGCGTCGACCGAGACCGCCTCCTCGCGGCCGCCGGGAGCGGTGAGCGTGAAGCGGGCCCGGCGCAACTCGTCGTTGACCGGCACCATCAGCCGCCCGGTGGATGCCAGGTTCCGCGCCGGCAGGCTCTCCTCCAACATGCGGCGGAAGATGCGGTCGAAGATCAACATCGCGTGGGTCACGGCCAACGTGTTCCATTCCTGGAGGACGCCGGTAGAGACAAACAGCACGCGCCCCCGCCCGATCTTCCGCTGAATCATGAAGGGCACCTGGTTGTCGAAGCTCGCCAGCACCTCCGGCCGCAGCAGATCGGGCCGCGACGCCACATCCTCGTCCTGCCGCTGGTAGTTGGCCCAACTGAGCCACTGCGGCTTGAGCTCCGCCCGCGCCTGGAGCAACTGCTCCCGCTTGCCGGCGTCGGCCGCGCCGGACGACCCTCGGGCTCCCTTCTCGGCCAGTTTCTGCAACTGCTGGTCGATCTCGGCCAGGGCCTTGCGGTCTTTCTCGATCTTCTCGATCATCGCGCGGACGACCTGCTGTTTGACGCTCTCGCTCGGATCGCTATCGATCGCCTTGAAAAACAGCGGCGCTTGATAAAGGTCGCGAAGATCCTCCCGCGAGGTCTGTTCCAGCAGGAAATAGTCGTGGTGCAGGCTGTCGAAATCGATCTGGAAGGGACGCAGCGGCCGGTTGCTCGAGCCAGGCACCTGGCCCACCGCTTCCGGCTTCAGCGGGACCGGCAGGATTCCCAGACCGTCCTGCCAGGCAATCTCGTTCCAGGCGACCGGATCGAAATCGCCGCCGGCGCAGATCACCAGCGAGCCGCCCTGCTCGACATACTCCCGCAGAAGCGGCACATCGGCCCGCGGGCTGCCGACGCCGGCGATCACCACCAACCGGGCATCGCTCAGCAGGTCCCGGTCGAGCCGGTCGAGGCCGACGTGCTGCACTTGGACCAACGGTTTCTCGCCTTTTTCCTGCACCGTCACCGGCGCCAAGAGGCGGCGGAGATGGAAGGTCTCGCCGAAGCGGTTTTTGTTGCGGTCCTCGTCCGCCCCGTGCTGGTCCACAAAGACCACCGGCAGCGAGGCAACCACCGGGACGACGAGGAAGCGGTGGTCGTCGACCGGAAGATGATCGGGCGGGTTGAGGGAGACCTCGGCCGTGACGAAGGCCGGCTTGCCCGGCTCGGCCGGGGCGTCGAAGGAGTAGGGCGGAAAGACCACCTCGCGCTGCTGGTCCGGCTGGAGGTCGACCGATTGCGTGGCCACCGTCACGCCGTCGATGGCCAGCGACACCTGCACGTCGCTCCGCGGCAGCGGGCCCTGGTGGCGCACGGTGGCCACAAAGAGCCCCGGCGTGGAGAGGTCGCCAATGCCGTCCTGGAGGTGGAAGTCGTCGATCCAGGTGTTCTCCATGTCGGGCGAGCCCACCTGGACGATCTGCAAGGGGCAGGGCAGCCGCTTGAGTTCCGACTCCATGCCCGATGGCCAGTTGCGGACCTGCTGATCGGAGATCAGCACGACTTGCTTCGACCGCAGGGTATCGACCCGCTTGCAGGCCTCGACCGCCTCGCTGACGGCAACGGGGACTCGGACTTCCCGGTCCACCACCTCGATCGAGCCCAGGGCCTCCAGGGCGTCGGCCTTGGTGGCGTAGCCGGTAGCGCTGAAGTCCTTCGCCGACCCGCAGACCGGCACGATCGAGATCCGGCTTCCCGAAGGCAGCCGCTCGATGAACTCCTTGGCCGCGGCCTTGGCCGTCTCCAGCGAGCTCTTGCCGGAACGGTTGTAGCTCATGCTCAAGCTGTTGTCGATCAAGAGCACGGAATGGACCGGCTGATCGCGGTCGAAGAAGGCCCGAGCCGAGGTGAGGAACGGCTGGGCCAGGGCCAGGCCGAAGAGGATCACGCAGGCCGTGCGGAGCAAGAGCAGGATCAGGTCCCGCAGTTGCATGATCCGGCGGCTGCGGCGCACCGCCTGGCGGAGGAAGTCCATCGCCGCCCAAGAGATCACCTTGTACCGGCGGCGGTTGAGCAGGTGAATCAGGATCGGGCCGGCGGCAGCCGCCAGGCCGGCGATCGCAAACCAGTTGTAGAGGAAAGACATGGTGCTCGTTGCCGGCAGCAGTGGTGAGTGGCTAGTGGCTAGTGGCGAGAGTGTAGGGTGGGTCGAGCGCAGCGAGCCCCACCATTTTCCGGGCGAATTCTCCTGGCGGACTGGCTATGCTCGGCCCAGCTTGCGCTTGGTAATCCCTCCGAGACCGAATCATTCAGATCCCCTCAGTGGTCAGCAATCGAGGAAGTCGGGTTGGTGGGCGCTGGCAGGCGGTTTGTGGCAGGCGGTTGGATTTGCGCGTGTTGTTTAGGTGGGCACCGCCCACCGCGATCTATTATGTCATGGCGGGCAGTGCCCACGCCAGTTCTTTTTCTTTCTCCAGCTTGGCCCCAAGTCAACTCCTTCTCGTCTTCCTGGCCACTCGCTCACTGGCCGAACCGTCCTTGCAGACCTTCGATCTTTCCTTCCTGCAAGATCGGCAGGTAACGATTGGGGATGGCCAGCACGAAGCAGGCCACGGCGGTGACGTACATTTCGCCAGGCCGGCCGCTGACCCGATCGCCCGATTCCCACATGCCATCGCGCAGGGGATTATTGGGCTCGCGGATCTGGCTCTTGACCAGGTAATCGCGGAGTGCCGGGTAGTGGCTCCTCCAAGGCTCCCCGCCGACCTGGTAGAGAGCCTGGCTGACGTAGTACAACGTATAGGCGTCGTTGAACGGCGCCCGGCCGTTGGGCTGGGCCTCGTTGAGCTTCGCGCGATCGTCGATGTTCTTGATGGTCTTCTCCAGGCTCTTGCCGATCCGCCAGTCGTCATACTGGCCGAACTCCTGCATGCAGACGATGCCCGCCGCCGCCATGGCCGGGGTGCCGGCCTGGTAGGGGGTGTAAGTGAACTGGCCAGGATGCTTCTTCTGCTCGGCATCGTTGGCGTTGCCCGGGCAACCCTCCGGCGTGAAGTGCTCGCGGACGCTCTTGATCGCCATGTCCACGACCTCGGGAGGAACTTCCAGGCCGCTGTCCACCGCGCTGCGCAGCGCCAAGGCTTGCATCACCGCCAGGCTCAAATCGTGGCCGTGGTCCTGCCGCGCTGCCTGATAGTCCCAGCCACCGTCGCCGCACTGGGTCTGGGCGATGAGCTTCAAGGCCCGATCCAGCGACGGTCCCAGCCGCGGATCGCCGGTCATGCCGTAGGCCTGGCCGAGGACGAAAGTCGACAAGCCGTGGTTGTACATCGCCCGGCCGGGGTCGGAGATGTTCAACAGCCCCGACGGCTTGGCGTGCCGCAGCACGTAGTCCATCGCGCGCTGCACGTTCTCGCCGTAGCGTCCGCGGCCGGGCAGGTGGCCGTCGGCCAGGAAGGCCAGCATCGCCGTGGAGACCAGGCCTAAGTCGTTGGACGTCCAATTGCCTTCGGGGCCCTGGGTACGGGCCAGCCAGGCCAGCCCGCGGGCCAGCGTCTCGTCGCTTTCGCGGGTAACCTCGCCGTCGTCGCCGCGGGCCGCCATCGGCCACCAGACGACGATCAGCAAGAGACTCACGGCCATCAAGCCGGAAAAGGGGACAGTCCCCATTTGTGCGAAGCACCCTCCGGGCGGGCACCGACCGAAGGTTGGTCCCGGCAAATGGGGACTGTCCCCTTTTCCACCCGGCTGTACGTTGCGTCATCCGTCTACCTTCCAAAAAGCCTTGAGGTGGCGGCCGAGATCGAACGTCAATCTGATTGTGGGCACGCGGATCGCCGCCTGTCAAGCTAGGGAGCTAAAGATTCTGCGTCCTTCCTTATCAACTCGAAGACGGTTCGTTTGGCGGGGCTGGCGGCGGGGGCGAATAACAACCACTGCCGGCCACCAGACGTTGCCAGCGGTCCCCACAGCGGCTCTTTTTCCGCCGGCCCCTTCAAGAGCGTGCGCCGGCGGAGTTGTCCATTATCCACGTCGATCCGCGCGAGTGCAAGCTGCGGGGCAGCGCCTCCCGGTTGGGGCACGGTCTGGAGATACTCGATGGCCCGCTGGCCGGCCAGCACGCGACTTTCGGCCGGGTGAGCGACCTCATGGGTCCAGAGCCGGTCGCCCGTGGCCGCGTCGACCGCAAACAGCCCATCGGCCGCCTCCACCACCAAGCGGTCCTCGATCAGGCCCACCAGCCGCACAAGCTCGCCGGCCGCACGGTGCCAGACGAGCCGGCCGCTGGCCAGGTCGAGGCACTGGACGCCCCAGACGCCTGGCTGGGTCGCAAAGACCCGGCCGCCGCCAACCAAGGGCGGCTGGTGGATCTGCCCGTACCATGCCGCCGCTTCGTAAAAGGCTTCGCTGGGCGGCGGCATCCAGAGTTGGCGGCGGATCCAGTCCAGGCCGGAACCGGGCCGGCAGGCCAGCACGCAGCCGCCCACCGTGGCCACCAACCGCCCCTCGGCCAGCGTCGCCTGGCAGGGAATCCGCAGGTTCCAAAGGTCGGTAAACTCGGCCAAAGTCGTCCGGTTCCGCACCTGGCCTGATTCCACGTCGATCGTGGCCAGCCCCAGGCCCAGCCGTTGGCTGCCTTCGTCGCTCGCTGTCAACACGTAGCAGTTCTGACCCAAGAGCAACGGATCCGAGACCACATACTTGTCCGGCTTGACGCTCCACAGCAACCGGCCGTCGGCCGAAAGCAAGCAGGCCAGCTCCGGGCCGTCCTCCGCCAGCCGCCGCACGAGGATCGCGCCGCGACAGAGCACCGGCTGCATGGGCACCAGCGGCCACTGCTGCTGCCGCTCGTCCACGGCTCCCCGCTGGGCCCACTGCGGTTGGCCCGTTTCCAGATCGAAGGCCAACTGGTCTACCTGGTTGCTGACGAACAGTTGTCCCGCGGCCACCAGCGCGGCCGTCTGCCGTCCGGCCCAGTCGATGCCCCGGTCCGGCATCGACCCGTGTCGCCGCAGCCGGGCCGACTCGTATTCCACCGCCGGCTGCAACTCGATCGGACCGGCGTGGCCGCCGGGGCTAATAGGTGCAGTAATGCTAGCCCCGGCCGCCGCGCCGGGGCTGACGGGCGCGGCGCCGTTAGCCCCGGCGGCCACGCCGGCGCGGTGCGACTGCCGCGACTGTTGGACCAGGGCCTCGAATTCCTCGGCCGTGAACCGCCGAGCACCGAGTTGGACGGGAAAAGTCACCCGCGGGCCAAGCTCCTGCCCCAACATCGCCGCCGCCAGCCGCCGGCGGACGTGGATCGCTTCTTGGGCGGTCGCCGGACTGCTTTCCAGGCTGCGAGCATATTCGGCCAGGGCCTCGGTAAAACGTCCGCCCGCCAGGTCCCGGTCGCCTAGCCAACGGTGGGCCTCGGCCGCGGCCTCGGTGCCTGGGAACCGCAGCGCTACGTCGGCCACGGCCGTCCGGTTCCCGCCGGCCGCCGCCTGGCGGAACCGCAGCCCGGCCAAGGCGCCGAACTTCTCCTGCATCGCCTGCTTCAACTCCGGCGTATCGCGCATTGCCAAGCCGATCGCCACCGGCAGGCTCACCGCCAGGCGTGGATCCCTGCGGTCGGGCACCAAACCCACACCTTGCGTCTCGGCGGTGGAGACGAACTGACATGCCTCGCGATACGCTTGGGCGTCGACCGCCGCGTGGAACTCGGAGATCAGGTTGTAGGCGTCCTTGCTGACTTCGTTGGCCAGCGGATGCTTCCAACGCAGCGGCGAAGTCCCCGGCGGAAAGGCGCATTCCTGCGGAACCCGGCCGGTGGCCTGGGTGTGAGCCCAAAAGACCAGGTACCGCACCTGGTCGTTCCAGGGCGGCGGTTCCGCTTCACGAAATCCCACGCGGTTCCAGAACTCCATCTGCCGGCAGAGTTCGATCACCTCCGGCCAGCGATCTTGCCCCATCTTGGCCCACAACTCCTCGCGCAGCATTGGCAGGTCGAAGGCCGCCAACCGCAGTTCCAGCCAGATCGGCGACCGCAGCATGGCCTGGCTCACGGCCGTGAACGCCCCGCTGTGGCCCGATCGGATCATGGCAGCTCCCACCAGCCGGTACGCACGCTCCAACGGCAGGCTGCCGTTATAGTCGTAAGGGTAGAATTGGACCGCCTCGGCGAGAAACTGGAAAGCCCGAGGCAGTTCCGCCGGGTCCTGGAGCACGCGGTCCTGGAGCCGCGCGAAAATCGGCTGCCCCAGCGGAGCTTTCGGTCCGTCGGCCAACGTCGCCAAGGCACAGGCTTTCCACCAGGCGTCGAAGGGCACTTCACGCGGCCAACGCTTGGCCACGTCGATCTCCCAGGCATCGATATCTGCCAGGCTCGCCCCGGGACCGGCGGTCCGCGCTCGCCGCAAGACGGCGTCGGAAACCAGCGAGGAAAAACAGTCGAAACGGCGGACCTGCAACCGGCGGAGCCTGATCGTGCGCGGCCGGTCGCCCGCCAGACAATACAGTCCCACCTGCCGGCAGGCGCCTTCGAAAGTGTCGGTGGTGACGACGATTGGGCTCCAATAAATCCCGTCGCTACTGGTCCAGCAGCGGGCCACCCCAGCGCCGGCGGTCAGCCGCAGCCAATGGTGCGGACCAAGATACGGAACCACCTTGCGAACGTCGGCCCCGCGGTCGTAGTCCGCAGCGTAGACCGGCAGCGTGCCGAAGATCTTTCGCCCGGTCTCGGGATGACGGAAGACGGCCAGCCGGCAGACCGGCTTGCCGTCGAGCCCGCCGAGGAAGATGCCGGTCCCCGGGTCGGCGTCCTCGACTTCCGCGAGCACTTCGTAGAATCCCGGCTGGGCGAGCTTCGTGGCCGCCTGTCCGGCGGGCGATTTTTCGCCGGCCCGCAACTCGACACCCCCGTCCGGCAGCCGCTGGAACGTCACACCTTTCGGCGGATCGGTCCATTCCAGCTCGGCAGGTCTGTCCGTCGGCAGCACAGCGGTGGGGGACTGTCCCAATTTTCGTCCGACGAAAATGGGACTGTCCCCTTCCCGAGTCGGGGCGATGGGCGGCGGAATCGCCCTCGACGGAACCATCGCCAAACCGCGTACCAGCCCGTCGCCTTCCAGGTACGCCTCTTGCGGCGGCCCCGCGAAAGGAACGCTCAACAGCCGCAGGTCGCCTCGCATCAGGACCAGCCGGCCCCGCCGATAATGGATCTCCAGCGTGCCCACGCCGCAGCGGCGATAGCGGTCGCCATCGGTCGCCCAAAGGGCCAACTCCTTGGACGTTGGCTGGTTGCCCTGCCGCACCGCGCCGTAAGCTGCCCAAGCGTTGTAAAACTCGTTGCAAAACTGCAGCGTGACGCCCCGGTTGCCGTTCCAAATCGACCAGCGAATATCCCGGGCGTCGATGAAGGAGAATCGCAGCGCCGTATCCTCGGGCCAGGGCAGGTTCAGCCGCATCAGGCCGCCGAAGCGACAAAAGGGACGATTGTTCTTCACGGCGTCCGCCAGATCGTAGCGGTTGCCAGGGACCGGCAGGAGGAATTGTTTCAGCGCCTCCTTGCTCGGGTAGGGCTGTTGGTCGTCGAAGTCGGCAAACAACCCGCCGGCCGCCGGTTTTGTCGCCTCGGCTGGGGCCTTGGCGGCAGGCGCCGCTGCCGCCATCGGCAGCGCGCAGCCCAGCAGAGCCAAGCCGGCGGCCCATGCCGTCGTTCGTAATGCTGGCTTTGGCCGGTTGGGCTCTGCCGATCGTCGCATGAAGCCTCCTTGGCACTTGCGGCAAGGAAGGATCGTTGGCCGCGGGGTGGGATTACACCTTATCCTACCCTTACGACCCCCAGGTAGGCAAATTGATTCCGGGCTCGCGCGGAAGATGTAGGGTGGGACAAGGCCGCCCTGGCGGCCGCCGGCCCACCAGGGGCCGACAGAAATGGTGGGCCGGCGCTCGCACGCGCGAGCTTGTCCCACCCTACCACTTGTCCCACCCTACGGATGGCAGATGAACCAATCCAACGCGATCCCCAACAAGAAGTGCTGGAGCATACCGGAAAGCAGCGAGCGGCTGCGGTAGGCCAGGAGGCCCCAGAGCAGGCCGCCGGCGATCGCCGCGTAGATCTCGCTTACGGGCTTGCCAAGGTGCAGCAGCACAGAGGCTAGCACCTGCACCAACAGCGCATTGGTCGCCCCCATCGATTCTTTCAGTCCGTGCTGCATGAATCCGCGGAACTGGAACTCCCATCCCAAATAGAACAGCAGGTACGTCAAGGCGTGCAGGGTGAACCCCCACCCCGAGACCCGCGCCAGGTGATTGATCGGGTATTCGCTCGCCAACGACGCACTCCCGGCCGACAGGTAGGCGATCAGCAGGACAACCGGCGCGAAAATCAGGAACGTTCGCACGGTTCGCAGGCGGTTGCCCAGGCCGACGCCGTAATCCACCAGCTTCTCCCGGAAAACGAGTTTCACGATCAGCGCGGGGAGCAGCCCGAGGAGCAGCAGTGCGCCGACGAAGCTGCCGATGGCCCCGGCGGCCTGCGGATCGGAAAAACCGCCGTAGCGGCGGGCAAGCGGCTCCAGGTATTGGGGCGAGGCGAAACACTTCCAGGTGATCAGCGTGAGGCTCGAGACCAGGAGGATCACGGTCGGTTTGAGCTGGCGTCCCTGGAAGGCGGCCAAAATGGGCCGGGAAAATGGGATAGCCTCCATTGGTCTTGCTCCTGCCGAACCTCTGTAGGGAACGCCCTCCGTGGCGTTCCGCTGCCCTCGAAAAAGCGACTGTTAGCAGTTCACGGAACGCGACGGAGAGCGTTCCCTACAGTCGGAAATCGTGCAATTCATTCCCGCCAAACGCCTTGCTCCTTTCGCACTCGCTGGAGCCACTCGTAGGTGATGCGCAATCCTTCGGCCAAGGGCGTGGGCCGGTAGCCCAGCTCTTGCTCGGCCTTTCTCGAGCTATGGGCCCAGTCGGTGACGAAGGTCCGCATCCAGCCCGGCGTAATCTGCGGGTAGACGTGGAACCAGTCCGCCCGCTTCTTCTGCAGGTAGGCAAACACCAGCGGGCCGAACCGTAGCATGGGGACCTGAAAGTGCCGCTTGCCGCTGACCTGGTCGATCAGCCGGAAGAACCGTTTCAGCGAGGCATTCTCGCCGCCCAGCAGGTAGCGCTGGCCGACGCGGCCTTTGTCCATGGCCAACAGATGTCCCTGGACCACGTCGTCCACCAGCACCCAGTTGCCCACGTTCACCCCGCGGTTCAAGAGCACCGGCACCTTGCCGCGGTCGTACTGGTCGATCAAGTGCGAAACCGAATTGCCCTCGGTCAAAGGTCCCGGCCCGTAGACCCGGCAGGGGTTGACGATCACCAGGGGGAATCCGCGGCCCGCACGTTCCAGGGCCTGCCTCTCGGCGATGGTCTTGGTCCGCTCATAATCGGTCAGGAAGTGCTCGCTGATCCGCGGCGCGTCTTCGCCGCGCTCTTCGCCCGGCCGGCTGGGACCGAGCGTGAGCTGGGTCGAGGTCCAGACCACGCGGCAGACCCCCAGCTTTTCCGCCGCATCAAAGACGTTGTTCATGCCCTCGACATTGATCCGGTCGTAGGTTGCCGGGTCGCGGGCCCAGTTCTTCGCGTAAGCGGCCAGGTGGAAGACCCGATCGCAGCCTTCCATGCCGCCTAGCAGCGACTCCCGATCCGTGATGTCGCCGTGGACCAACTCTACCCCCGGCCGCGCCAGCGGGCCGCCGTCCCGCCAGCCGAACCCGGGCGGCGCCTCCGGCCGCTCCCGCCGGCAGAGCGCCCGGACCTTCTCCCCCCGATCCGTCAGGGCCTGGACCAGCCGCGTTCCGATGAAGCCTGTGGCCCCCGTAACGAAGATTTTGCCGGTTGCGCCCATGATTTGCCCAACTTATTGTTTTTCAGGCCCTCAGGTCAAGACCGCTAGCCGGGCAGTCTCGCTTGCCGGAAGTAGGGTGGGACAAGGCCGCCTTGGCGGCCGCCGGCCCACCGGAAGTGGTCGGTGACCAGTGGTCAGGGGCTAGAGAGGTTAGGCTCTGCCTGTCCCGGCCGCTGGCCGCTGACCACCGGCCACTAGCCACTCTGTTTTGGTGGGCCGGCGCTGGCTGGCGCGAGCTTGTCCCACCCCACGCGTCGATTATCCTCTTGGCCTGCAAAAACCGGGGAGGTTATACTCGTTCGGTACGCACAAGATCCTTCGAGACCAGCATGACGAAGATTTCCATCCAAGACGTTGCCGAGGCCGGTGTGGTGGGGGCGGGCGGGGCCGGATTTCCAACCCACGTCAAGCTGGCCGGCAGGGCCGACACCGTGCTCATCAATGCGGCCGAGTGTGAGCCCCTGCTGCACAAGGACAAAGAGGTCCTGCGCGAGTATGCCGACGGAGTAGTCGAGGGGCTGGCGGTTGGAATGCGGTTGGTCGGCGCCCAGCGAGGGACGGTGGGCATCAAGGCGAAGTATGTCGACGTGATCGAAGCCCTGCAGCCGAAGTTGGCTGCCAACATGGACATTGTCCCGCTCCGCGACGCCTATCCGGCTGGCGACGAGCTGATCTTGGTCTACGACGTGCTCCATCGCGTCATCCCCCCCGGCGGGATCCCGCTCGCTGTGGGGGCCGTGGTGATGAACGTCGAGACGGCCTTCAACGTCGCCCAGGCGGCCCAGCGGCCGGTGACGGAGAAGTTCCTGACCATTGCCGGGGCCGTGGTCCGGCCGGTGACGCTCCGCGTCCCGGTCGGGGTGACGCTGGAGGCGTGCGTGGCGGCGGCCGGCGGCCCGAGCGTGCCGGACGCCAACTACATCGTCGGCGGCGTGATGATGGGCTACCTCGAAGACCATCACGAGGCCCTGGTCGACAAGACCACCGGCGGCGTGATTGTGCTGCCCTCGGACCACGTGGTCGTCCGCCGTCGCCGGCAGGACTGGCAGCAGATTACGCGGATCGGCCGCAGCGCGTGCGACCAGTGCAGCTTCTGCACCGAGCTTTGCCCGCGGTGGCTGCTGGGGCACCCCATCGAGCCCCATCGGGCCATGCGGAGCCTGGAGTTCAACCTGGTAGGGGAGGCCAACGTGATCGGCGCCTCGTTCTGCTGCGAGTGCAATCTTTGCAGCCTCTACTCCTGCCCGGAAGACCTGGACCCCAAGAACGTCTGCACGCAGAACAAGCGGCGGCTGGCGGCTCAGAAGCAGCGTTGGGAGAACCCGCCGTTCAATCCCCGGCGGCCCGAGATGCACCTGGAGAACCGCAAGGCGCCGATGTCGCGGCTGATCCAGAAACTGGGCCTGGCCCGCTTCCACAACGAAGGCCCGCTGGACGACCGGCTGCTGGCGGCCGAGAAGGTGGGCGTGAAACTCAAACAGCACCTGGGCACGGCCTGCGAGCCGGTGGTCGGCGTGGGCCAGCGCGTGACCAAGGGTCAGCTCCTGGGCCGGCCCCCGTCGGCCAACGGCAAGCCGGCCCTGGGCGCGGCGGTACACGCCTCGCTGGACGGCACGGTCGCCTCGATCAGCGGCGGCGTGCTTTGGATCGAGCGATAAGAACGTACGTCAGGCTTTCCAGCCTGACCCGTCTGTTGGGTCAGGCTGGAAAGCCTGACGTACAAGTTGCGAAATAGTAGAGACCCAACATGGCCACTGCCAAATCCATCGGCGCGATCGAACTATCCAGCATCGGCATCGGCTACCAGATCGAGGACGACATGCTCAAGGCGGCCGCGGTCGATCTCTTGATCGCCCGGACGATCTGCTCGGGCAAGTACCTGATCGTGATCGGCGGCACGGTGAGCGACGTCGAGGCGGCCATGCAGGCGGGCCTGAATGCGGCGCCCGACTCGATCATCGACCAGATGGTGATCCCCAACGTTCACGAGTCGGTCTTTCCGGCCCTGGGCCAGTCGGTGACCCTGAACCACGACCACGAAGGCGCCTTGGGCGTGATCGAGACCTTCAGCGGCGTGAGCGTCCTGGCCGCCGCCGACGCCGCCGCCAAGGCCGCCCGGGTAACGCTCTTCCGCATCCACGTGGCCATGGCCCTGGGCGGCAAGGGATTGCTCCTGATGACCGGCGCCGTGGCCGACGTCCGCGCCGGCGTGCAGGCCGCCGCCGACGAGGTCCGGCAGCGAGGACTGCTGGTCTCGGAGATCGTCATTCCCCGGCCCGGCCGGGAGTTGTTTGGCGACTATCTCTGAACACCCTCAAGGACAAGGCAACCCGATTCTGTGCGATAGAACATCCGTTGGTTTGGTCGAAAAGCATGAAACCAGACATGACATGGTTGGTCGGGCGGCGTGTCAACGAGGTGGAAAAGAAGGACTATTCATGGTTCTTCCGCCTTGATGATGGCAGCAGCATCGCGACGGAATCGCCTTGGCGACTTATCACCGCGGACGGGATAGCGGTCACGTCGGAAGACCACGGACATCAGTTCGGGCTCCCGGCCCCTGTTGACGCTGCCCAAGTGGTCAAAGCGTGTATCCAAGACAAGACCGTTGAGCGCTTCGAGCTTGATGATCGCACTGGTGACCTGTGTCTTCATTTCGGCATGACTGCAATCCAGTTTGTGACTCTGTCGGCAGGCTATGAGGGCTGGCGCACTGGCCACGGCGATCAACAAGTTATCTGTATGGGCGGAGGCCATTTGACCATTTTTCAGAGATAATCGCGCGACCCAACGTCGTTGTAGATCGGCGTGCGGTCAACGTGTTGCGAGTGCTGAAGAAGGCCACCCGATCAACGCCGGAGGAGCCAACATGAAGACTGTGACTTGGACCAAGAACACGCCCTGGGAAGAGACCGTACGGCAAGCAGAGCAGGAAGAGGTGCTCGTGGTGCGCGACGGGCACGCGGTGGCAATGTTCGTCCCTTTCGACGACGACGATCTGGAGTGGTACACCCAAGAGCGCGATCCGGCGTTCTTGGCATCGCTCATGCAGGCGCGCCAACAGGTTCAAGAGGGCCGCACTGTCGGCCATGACGACCTGAAGAGGCAATTAGGGCTCGATCCTTCCCCTGAATAGGAGTTCTTGTGGTGGGGCTCGCTGCGCTCGACCCACCCTACCTTTCTTTCGCCTGCCCACGATGGAAGGGCAATCCGCCGAAAGCGATTCCAGACCAAGCAGCGCACAATCTCAGCCCCTTCGTCTGCTACCCACCCGTCAGGTAAAGGCCGACCTGCGCTACTCGTCTACTACCTGAAAGCCAATGAGCATCGGCACACCGGAGACGTTGGCGGTATGCACGTAGGCCGTGTTATGCCCGCCCTCGTCGTCCATGATGGCCACCTTATGGAACGACACCTCGGCATCGAGGGCCAGGTTCAGCGTGTCGTCCCCACCCCCGAGGCCCACCGCCACCAGGCCGTTGAAGGTGACCGGAGTGCCGGCTTCCTCAATGGTCTCGTAAACCGGTACGAATACGATATAAGTCTCCTCATAGACACGCCCCGTGGTTGGGTCGGTTACTGTTTTTGTTCGCGCTTCTGGGACAAGGCGAGTAATCGTGGCAGCACCTGCTGTACCGATGGAGACATTGTCGGCACCGTTGCCGGTCTGGAGCAGGAAGGCGCCGCCGAACATTGCGTTATCCACAAGGACCGTCGTGTCGCCGTTCCCGCCGCTCAGGATGGTGCTCCCGCCTACTGCGGAGTTGGTGAGCCCAATGTAACTTTCGACCGCGCCGACCCCCGCTAGCTGAAGGTTCTGTCCGACGTTCGTACTGTCAATCTGGGTACTGTAGGATGCGGTCTGGCTGACCTGCCCCGGGCCATTGATTATTTCCAGGCTGCCCCCAATGGTGTTCTGGCCGTCCGAGGAATAGATGGTGGTACTGGCGGACGTGCCCCGGTTTGAGATTTGCACGTTCCCGTTCACGTTGGAGGAGAGATCCGTCACGTCGGAATTCCCCGGGCCGTTGGCTATCAGCAGGTTGCCAAGAATGTTACTGACCGAAGCGTAGGCGTAGCCGACACCGACGTAGGCGTTCCCGCCCAGGTTCTGGATCTGCACGCTGCCTTTGACGTTCAGGTTGAGGAGGTAGGTTACTTCGCTGGGGCCAGGCAGGTTGAGGATGCTCAGGTTGCCGCCGACGTTCAGGGGGCTAGTAGAGCTGAGAAGCGTGTATACCGTGTTGCTGCCTTGGCCACCATTGATGGACAGGTTGCCGGACAGGGTAATGGGGTTCGTTTGATCGAAGGCGAGCGAATCGTCGCCCTTGCCGAAATTGACACTTAGATTCCGGGTAACGCGGGAAAAGGTGACCGGCCCGGCCGAGCCGTTGACGGTGGTGCCATTTCCGGCAATGGTGATCTTTCCGGCGGCAGGCTGGCTGATGGTGATGTCCGCGCCCAGGTTATCGCCGGTGACAATCAGGCTGCCTGCGGAAACGACGGCCGCGACATTTCCGGCCAGGGCCAAACGGGGTTCCAGTTGTTCCAGGACCGGCACGAACCGGCGAAAGGTTCTGCGCACCGAAGCGGCCCTCTTGCGAAGGCGAAGCCAACTCCACATGGGTATTCCTTCTGCAACCTACCAGCGTTGCGTCGCTACACGTTAGAAGATGCGGTTCCAACGACTGAACTCGTATCGCCGAGACGACAGTGGGCAATTCTATGGCAAGAGGAGATGCGGGCAACCCTCCGAGTAGGGCACGCCTAGCCGCGATGTCGTAAGACAGGCGCCAGAAAAGACGAGAAAAGAGCGAGAAAAGCTGACAGCCACCAAATCTGGAGAAGATATGAGACACGCTCCTGGCCGAATAGACGTGGGGCCGGCTGGTACGACTCTTTCTTGCTCAGCCGATCGCGGCCCGCAGTCGAGCCATGCCGGCGGCTACGCCCTCGGGGCAGCGGAAGATGGCCGACCCGGCCACCAGCACCCGGGCGCCCGCCTCGACCGCCGCGGCCACGGTGTGCGGCTCGATGCCGCCGTCGACCTCCAGCTCGCAGGCCGGCTGGACCCGATCAATCGCCTGGCGGACCTTGCGGATCTTGGCCAGTGTGCCGGGAATGAAGTCCTGGCCGCCGAAGCCCGGATTGACGGTCATCACCAGCACCAGGTCCAGGTAAGGAAGGATCTCCTCCAAGAGCATCGCGGGCGTGGCCGGGTTCAGGGCGACCCCCGCACGCTTGCCCAGCGACTTCACGTGCTGCACCGCGCGGTGCAGGTGGACCGTGCTCTCCTGCTGCACGATCAGCGTGTCGGCCCCCGCCTTGGCAAAGGCCTCCACAAAGGACTCCGGCCGCCGGACCATCAGATGGACCTCAAGCGGCAGCCGGGTCACTGGGCGGAGCGACGCCACGACCGCCGGGCCCAGGGAGAGATTGGGGACGAACCGGCCGTCCATCACGTCCACGTGGATCCGGCTGGCCCCGGCCTGCTCGGCTTCCAACACCTGTTGGCCGAGCCGGGCGAAGTCCGCGGCGAGAATCGAAGGGGCTAAGTACACTTGCGTAGCAGACAATTCTCTGTCCTCCTGCACAGCCGACAATTCTCCGGCTGCCGCTTCGTCCAACAGCCAGGTGAGCGTGCCGTCCGCCGGCCTGATCCCGGCGGCGGGATAGCGATGCCGGTCCGCATGACCCTCGATCACCGTCCGCACCACGGCCGCTTTGTTCTTTCCGGCGACCAAGAAAACCACCCGCCGCGCGGCGTTGAGCACGGGGTATGTCAGGGTGACGCGCTCAACCGGCGGCGGGAGCCTGCCGGGCGGAGTGCCGGCGACCCAGGCGTCCTGGACCTCCAGCGCGGCCGCACCGGGAAAGAGCGAGGCCGTGTGCCCGTCCTCTCCCAGGCCCAGCAGGACCAGGTCGAAGCGGGGAGGCGATGGGCCCGTAGCCCCGGGGAACAACCGTGCTAGCTGTGCGGCGTACGCTTTCGCGGCCTCAGCGGCCGTCGTTCCCACGGTCGCAATGGCAAAGACCTGCGAGCCGGGCAAGGGCACCCGGTCCAAGAGTGTCCGCCGGGCCATGCCGAAATTGCTGCGGGGATCGTCCGGCGGCACCAGCCGCTCGTCGCCGAAGAAGACGTAGGTCTTCGTCCAGTCCAGCGCAGAGGCCCGCTGGGGCTCGGCCAACCGGGCGTAGGTCTTTTCCGGCGTCGAGCCGCCGGCCAGCACCAACAGGAACCGGCCCTGCTGGTCGATCGCCTCCCGCCCGGCCCGGACGATCAGCTCGGCGGCGTTTTCCGCCAGGCGATCCGCGTCTTTGAAGATGACAACGTTGGGTCTGTCCATGATTCGGGTCTCGCCAATGATGGTAGGGTGGGACAAGCTCGCGCGAGCAAGCGCCGGCCCACCAATGGTGCCAGTTTTCGGTGGGCCGGCGGCCGCCAAGGCGGCCTGGTCCCACCCTACCCCTACTTCCGCAGCAGCTCGCACGTATGCCGGGCGATCACCAATTCCTCGTCGGTCTTCATCGCGCGGACGGTCACGGGGCTCTGATCGCGGCTGATGACTGGTCCGCCGGCACGGTTGCGGTCCGCGTCCAGTCGGATGCCGAGAAACTCCAACCCCTCGCAGATCCGCTGCCGGATCGAGGGGCGCCGGCGCCGATCCCCGCCGTGAAGACCAGGATGTCCAGGCCGCCCAGCGCAGCCGCCAGGGCGCCGAGAAACTTCCGGGCCTGGTAGCAGAAGAGCTCCACGGCCTGGGCCGCGTGGGGGTCTTCCGCCGCGCGTTGCAAGAGGTCGCGCATGTCGGAGCTGGACTCGGAAACGCCCATCAGCCCGGCCCGCTGGTTGACCAGGTAGTCGACCGTGGCCGGGCTGCGTCCCTTCTCTTCCAAGAGGTACAAGAGCACGCCGGGGTCGAGATCGCCGGAGCGCGTGCCCATCACCAGGCCGCCGGCGGGCGTGAGCCCCATCGTCGTCTCGACGCCCACCCCGCCGCGGACCGCGGCCATGCTGGCCCCGTTTCCCAGGTGGGCAATGATCAATCGCCCCTCGGCCGCCACGCCCGCCTCTTCCCTCAGCTTGCCGACGATATACTCGTAAGACAGCCCGTGGAAACCGTACCGCCGCACCCCTTCGTGCCACAGGCTGCGGGGCAGCGGGTAGCGCTGGGCCACCTCGGGCATGCGGCGGTGGAAGGCCGTGTCGAAACAGGCCACCTGCGCAGCGGCCGGGTAGTGACGCTGCGACGCGCGAATCACCCGCAACTCGTGCGGCAAATGCTCGGGGGCCAGCCGGATCAGTTCGTCCAGCTCGCGGAGCAGCTCGGCCGTGATCCGCTGCGGCTCGCTGAAGCGAGGCCCGCCGTGGACCACGCGATGCCCGATGGCGTCGATGCCGTGCTCGGGCCGATCTCGCTTGAGCCAATCAAGGAGGAGCTTCATCGCCGCGTCGTGATCCGCCACCTCCGGGTGCTCTTCCGCCAGGACCTTGCCCGAGGCCTCCCAGACGGAAAAGCGGCCTCCCCGCAGTCCGATTCGCTCCACGCTCCCGGCCAGGGTCAGCGATTCCGCCGGTCCCATCTGGTAGAGCGAGAACTTCAGGCTCGACGAACCGCTATTGATCGTCAGGATGTGCCGCAGACACTCAGCCGTCATTACGTTGCTTCCGGGGTCTGACTCTCACCCAGCTATCGTCGTGGCCTCCCGATTCTCGTCCACGTCGCCAGGTATTATAGAGGGGCCATCAATGGCCCGCCACCCACACTGCGTCGCCTCGCGGTTTCGTCATGCTAAAGCATGACCTACCCGCGTCTTGCAAGCGGCGTGAGCCTGGGTAAACTGGTGGGCTGGTCGGGCTTGCGTTGATCGCCCCGGTTTCCGCATCCTTCAGAGCCACCCACGAGCGAGGAAATCCCCCATGACCCGAATCCGCTTTCTTCTGGCTGCGTTGTTGGGACTCTCCGTCGCATTGGCCGGCCGAACGACGGCGGCCGACTTGCCCCAAAAGGCCCCCAGGGATGCCAACCGGCAGCACGACGCCCGCTTGGCCGCCTGGCGCCAGGCCCGCTTCGGCATGTTCATCCACTGGGGGCCGGTGAGTCTCAAGGGCACGGAAATCGGCTGGTCGCGGGCGCGCAGGTCCCCGTCGACGAGTACGACAGCCTCTACAAGCGGTTCAATCCGGTGAAGTTCGACGCCGGCCAATGGGTGAGCATCGCCAAGCAAGCCGGCATGAAGTACCTCGTGCTCACCACCAAGCATCACGATGGCTTCTGCCTCTTCGACACGCGACAGACCGAGCACAACATCATGCACTCGCCTTTCGGCCGCGACGTGGTCAAGGAGCTGTCCGAAGCCTGCCGCAAGCAGGGGATTGCCTTTGGCACTTACTATTCGGTCTGCGATTGGCACCATCCCGACTTCCCCCACGGCAGCCCCGGCGGCACGTCGCTCAAGCCGCATCCGAACCTCGATCGTTACGAGCAGTACCTCCGCAACCAGGTCGAAGAGCTGATCCGTCACTACGGGCCGCTGGAGACGATCTGGTTCGACGTGTGCCAGGACTTCGACGCCCGGCGCGGCAAGCGGGTGGTCGACTTCGTGCGGTCGCTGCAGCCGGACATCCTCATCAACAACCGCTGCGCCAATCCGGGCGACTACGACACGCCCGAGCAGCAGGTCGGCACTTTCCGCATGGAGCGCCCTGGGAAACCTGCATGACCATCTGCAACCAGTGGGCGTGGAAGCCCAACGACGGCATGAAATCGCTCCCGCAGTGCATCCAGACGCTCGTCTTATGCGCCGGCGGCGACGGCAACCTGCTGTTGAACGTGGGTCCCATGCCCAGCGGGGAGATCGAGCCGCGGCAGGTCCAGCGGCTGTTGGAAATGGGGCAGTGGCTGGAAAAGTACGGCGAGAGCATCTACGGCACGCGCGGCGGCCCGTTCAAGCCCGACCGCCGCATCGCCAGCACCCGCAAGGCAAACACGATCTTCGTCCACGTGTTCGATTGGGGCGGCGACGCGCTGAGCTTGCCCGCAGTGCCCAAGAAGATCCTCGCCGCCACGCTGCTCACCGGCGGCAAGGTCGAGGTCCAACAGAACCAGACCGGCCTTTCGATCCGCGTCGCTCCCCAGGACCGCCGCCCGATCGATACGATCGTGAAACTGGAGCTGGACGGCCCGGCGATGGAGATCCAGCCCGTGAATTAGAAGTCAGAAGTTAGGAGTCAGAAGTCAGAAGTTAGAAGAGGCGAGTAAGCCCACCATCAAAGCCAAGTACGACGCGGTTAAGTTACCAGGGCAAAGACGTAGGTGGTGGGGACCGTGCCGTCTGATCGGAGTGCCAACCGGAGAGCACTCCCTTGGCGGGCGATGCCCACCCTACTTGGCTTGGTGGGCTTGGCTCAGACGCGCACAGAGCCGAACCTGCGGCCCTCGACCTCACCCATTCTAACTTCTAACTCCTAACTCCTGACTTCTAACTTCCTCCAGCTTGAGCGGGCGGACCCAGATGTTGCGGAACCGCACGGCCGAGCCGTGTTTTTGCAGTTGGACGGGCCCTTGCGTGACGCCCGGCTTGTACGCCGGCAGGATCTTGTGGCCCGTGGCGCCCAGGATCTCCTGGTGACACTGCACGAGCACGCCGTTCTGGAAGACGGTGATGTAGGCCGGTTTCTTCAGCGTATTGCCCTCGAAGCGCGGGGCGGTGAAGGCGATGTCGAAGGTCTGCCATTGGCCCGGCTTCCGCGAGGCGTTCACCAACGCCGGCGCCTGTCCGTAGATCGCCCCGGCGTTGCCGTCGGCGTAGATGTGGCTTTCGCGCGACTCGATGATCTGGACCTCGTACTGATCCATGAGGAAAACGCCGCTGTTGCCCCAGGTCATGCGGTCGCCGTCGGCCTTGGCGGGCGACATCCATTCCACGTGGAGCTGGCAGTCGCCGAACGACTGTTTGGTGCGGAGCTCGCCCGCCTTGAGGATGTTGATCGTGCCCTCTTCGATGCCCGCGGGATCGCCGCCGTTCCATTGGGACAGGTCCTTGCCGTCGAACAACACGATCGCGTCGGAGGGCGGGGCGCCGGGCTGGCTGCCCGGCTCAACCAGCGGGGGCTGCGGCCGCCGGCGGTCATGGACCCGCCAGGGCGAATGGGGCAAGAAGGGCGTGTCATCGTATCCCGGCAGGTCCTCCTTCGCGGCAGGCTCGGCCGCCGGGCAGGACGAAAGCCATAGGGCCAGTCCGACAACCGCCCCCAAGGCGATCGTCAACGAGGCGGATCGAGGGCGGAAAACAACGAGCAAATTTCGCAGATTCATGGGTGGCTCCGTTGAAACTCCGGGTGGTAGACCGGTCCCATTCTGATTCGGCGGGTTTGCCGCGTCAAGCACTGTACTCGTCACGCTCCGCGTGACGGAACCCTCACGCGGAGCGTGAGGAGTACATCGAGCCGCCGCTTGCCAGGAGGCAGGCAAGAACGGACAATGACCGCATGTCAGGCACCCTCCCACTGGACCTGAAATCGGACGGCAAGAGCCTCGTCGCGCCGACCGCCGAGAGTCCGCCGGCGGAGCCGACGCCGCGTGCCACTGGCTCTGCCAGTGCCTCCCCAGGTCCCGCAACGCCTCCGCCGCAGCCGGCCGGGTTGCGCTACCAACCGCTGGTGATCGTGTTGGCGGCCGTCGGCGCAGGGATCGTGGCCGATCGGCAACTGGGGCTGCCCCTGGCCGCGTGCTGGACGGGCGCTCTGGTTGCCTGGGGCCTCTGGCTGGGTTTGTGGCGGTGGCGATGGGACCGCACCGCGGCCGTAGCCCTTGGGGTTTGCGTGGCCTCGTGCGGAGCCATCTGGCACCACGATCATTGGTACCTCGTGACCCGCGACGACCTGGGCCAGTTCGCCCGCCGGGATTCGCAGCCGGCCTGCGTCGAGGCCGTCGCCTTGCAGGGCCCGCGGCGTCTGCCGGCTCCCAAGTTCGATCCCATGCAAGCGATTCCGCGGGGCGACCAGACGCGGCTGGAAGTGGCGGTCACCGGCATCCGCGACGGACCCCGCTGGCGGCCCGCCTGCGGCCGGGCACGGCTCACGGTCGAAGGCCATCTGCTGGGCGTCCACACCGGCGACCGGCTGCGGATCTTCGCCCACCTGGGCCTGCCGCGCTCACCGCAGAACCCGGGCGAGTTCGACCACGCGGCCTACGCCCGCGCCGAGGGCCGCCGCAGCGAGCTTCGCTCCGGGTTCCCCGAATGCGTCTCCGTGCTCCAGGCGGCGCCCTGGGCAACTCCGTCGCGCTGGCTGGAAAGACTGCGGTCCGGCGGCGACCAGGTGCTCTGGCAATATCTGGGTGCTCGCCAGGCTCCTTTGGCAGCCGCCGTCTTGCTCGGCGCAAGGGAGGAACTGGGCAGCGAAGGCATGGCGCCCTTCGTGGAGACCGGCACGATCCACATCGTAGCCATTGCCGGGCTGCACGTGGGGATCCTCGCCGGCGCGATGGTCTTGTTCTTGCGGCTGCTGATGGTCCCGCGGACCTTGTCGCTTTGGCTTGTCGCGAGCCTGACCGTGCTCTATACGCTGCTGACCGACGCCCAGCCGCCGGTCGTGCGGGCGATGGTCCTGGTGTTGGCGGCGTGCGCTGCCCATGCTTTTCGCCGGCAGCGGTTGGGCTTCAATACGCTTGCCGTCGCGGCGTTGGTGCTGCTGGCCCTCAACCCCAACGAGGTCTTCCATGCCGGCGCGCAACTGTCGTTTGTGTCGGTGGCCGGGGTGCTCTGGTTTGCCCCGCGATGGCGCCGCCGGGATGAGCCGGACCCGCTGCGGCGATGGATCGGCGAAGGCTATGGCTGGCCGCAGCGGGCGGCGATCTTCGCTTGGCGCAGGCTGCGGGACGCACTGCTGGTGACGTTGGTCTTCTGGTGCGTGACGCTCCCTTTGACAATGGCCCGCTTCCATATCCTCCAGCCCGTGGGACTACTGATCAACGTGCTGATGGTCGCCCCGCTGAGCTTGGCACTGGTGAGCGGATTTGGCGTGCTGGCCTTCGGCTGGCTCTGCCCGCCGCTGGCGACGATTTTCGCCTGGTGCCTGAGCGGGTCGCTCGCCGCAATCCAAGGGCTGATCCAAGCGGGACTTTGGCTCCCGGGAGGACGGACCTGGGTCGCCGGGCCGGACAGTTGGTGGCTGGTGGGCTTTTACGGCCTGCTGGCTTTGGGGGCCGTCCTGGGGCGCTGGCGCCCGCCGCGCCGCTGGTGCCTGGCGATCGTCGCCGGTTGGGCGGCCGTCGGCTTCGCCGGCCATTTCTTCCACTCGCACCACAACCGGCTGGATGCCGCCTTTCTCTCGGTGGGCCACGGCTGCGCGGTGGTGCTGCACCTGCCCTCGGGCGCGACGATGCTCTACGACGCCGGCGAGATGGCAGGGGCCGACTTCGCCGGGGAGTCGGTTTCCGACTATCTCTGGTCGCAGGGCATCAGGCACGTCGACGCCGTGGTCCTTTCGCACGCCGATAGCGACCATTACAACGCCCTGCCCATGCTCCTGGACCGTTTCTCGGTCGGCGTGGTCTATGTCTCGCCGGTGATGTTCCAGCAGAAGCACAACCGGGCGCTGGCGGCCTTGCAGACCGCGATTCGCCGGGCCCGGGTGCCGATCCGCGAGATTTACGCCGGCGATCGGCTTCGCGGCGGCGAAGGCTGCCGGATCGAGGTCGTGCACCCGCCGCGCCGCGGGGTCGTGGGCAGCGAAAACGCCAACAGCATCGTGCTGGCGGTCGAGTATCGCGGCCGGCGGCTGCTGTTGCCCGGGGACCTATCGTCGCCCGGTCTGGACGACGTATTGGCCGAAGAGCCTTGGCCTTGCGACGTGCTGATGGCGCCGCACCACGGCAGCCGCGCCAGCGATCCGCCGGGCCTGGCCGCCTGGTGCCGGCCGCGCTGGGTGGTAATCAGCGGCACGGTCCGTTTCGATCCGGCCTCGACCACCGAGATCTATCGCGGGGCCGGCGGCGAGGTGCTCCACACCGGCCGCGTTGGCGCCGTGCTGGTGGCGATCGACGACCGCCGGATCGCCGTCAGGGGGTTTGCGCCGACGAAATAGCCCCTCTCCCGGAGGGAAGGGCGCGTAGGGTGGGACAAGATTGCGCAGCGATCGCCGGCCCACCAAAAGGGAGTGGTTAGTGGCTAGTGGTCAGTGGCCAGTGGTTGGGACAGGCAGAGCCCAACGTCTAGCCACTGACCACTAGCCACCGACCACTGCTGGTGGGCCGGCGGCCGCCAAGGCGGCCTTGTCCCACCCTACTTTTCCGTTCCGTCACCCCCAACCATCTCGCGGAGGGAAAGGGGGCAAGAATAAACCGCGATCGTGCTGGACCCCCGTTGCAAAAAGGACGACAACTGGTACACTTAGCTGTTTGTAGAGTTGGCATCACTCGTTTAGGTAGTGTGCCGGTAGACACGCTTGGGAGCATCGAGCTTCGGCAAGAAGCATCGGAAGTTGGCCTGGCTGAAGGAATTGCGGTTAGATGACTATTACCAGAGAGCGGAAACAGGAGTTGATTGGGCAGTTCAAGCGTGGCGACGCGGACACGGGTTCCGCCGAGGTGCAAATCGCCATTCTCACCAGCCGGATCAACGGGTTGACCGAGCATCTGCGGGGTCACGTCAAGGATTTTGCTTGTCGTCGCGGACTGTTGATGCTGGTCAGCCGCCGTCGCCGTCTGCTGGACTACCTCAAGAAGGTGGAACCGCAACGGTATCTGGACATCATTCGGCGTCTGGACATCCGCAAGTAGTCGCGCCGCGTGCCACTGGCTCTGCCAGTGCGTCCGTAGGACTTGTCGAAAGATATCCGCGGACAGCACCGGCAGAGCCAGTGGCACCGAATCGCCGCTCCTTCGCCAGCGCGACCCGCGCCCTGTCTACCGGGACCCTACCGCAGGTCAAGGTAGGACAAGAAATTGAAAGTACGAGTAGAGAAACGGATCGGGGCGGAGACTTTTTGGATCGAAACCGGAGAGCTGGCAAAGCAAGCGGCCGGCAGTTGCCTGGTCGGATACGGTGAGACGGTCGTCCTCTGTGCCGTGGCTCTCGGGCCTCCGCGCGAGGGAATCGACTTCTTCCCGCTCACCTGCGACTATCGCGAGCGGACGGCGGCGGCGGGCAAGTTTCCCGGCGGCTTCATCAAGCGTGAAGGCCGCCCCACGATCAAGGAGACGCTCACCGCGAGGTTGATCGACCGCCCCATTCGCCCGCTGTTCCCCGACGGCTTCGCCGACGAGGTGCAGATCCAGTCGTTCGTCATGGCCAGCGACCGCCAGTTCGACGGCGACGTGCTGGCGATGAACGGGGCTTCGGCCGCGCTGTGCGTCTCCAAGGCCCCCTTCCAGGGTCCGATCGGCGCGGTCCGGCTGGGGTTCATCGACGGCAAGTTCGTTCCCTTCCCCACGCACGACGCCCTGGAAAACAGCGACCTGGACCTGATCGTCTCCGGTTCCAGGGACGCAATCCTGATGATCGAGGGCTTTGCACGCGAGATGCCCGAGGACCTGATGATCGAGGCGATCCTCACGGCCTTCGGCTACGTGCAGCAGATCTGCCAGTTGCAGGAGGACCTGGCGGCGCAGGTCCAGCCGGTGAAGCAAGTGGTCCCGCCGCCGCCTTCGGACCAGCTCTATGAGCGTCTGAAGCAGTCTTACTACGCCGACTTCCGCGAGGCCAAGCGGACCGAGGGCAAGCAGGCCCGGGCGGAAGCCGTCAAGGCGCTGAAGCAGAAGGCGCTGGCCGAGGTGATCCCCGATCCGGACGCCGAAGGCGCGGTTTGCGAAGAGGCGCTGGCGCGGGATTGGCACAAGTTGGAGGAGGTCGTGGTCCGCGACCTGATCCTCTCCGGCACCCGGCCCGACGGACGCGACTACAAGACCCTGCGGGAGATTACCTGCAAGATCGACGTGCTGCCCCGGGTGCACGGCTCGGCCCTGTTCCAGCGGGGCGAGACCCAGGCCATGGTCACCGTGACGTTGGGCACCACCCGCGACGAGCAGCGGGTCGAGGGCCTGGTGGAAGAGTACACCAAGAAGTTCATGCTCGACTACTACTTCCCCTCCTTCTCCGTGGGCGAGGTCCGGCCGATCCGCGGCCCGGGCCGCCGGGAGATCGGCCACGGGATGTTGGCCGAGCGGAGCGTCAAGCCGGTGCTCCCCGATCCGGACGGCTTCCCCTACACGATCCGCATCATCTCCGACATCCTCGAATCCAACGGCTCCAGCTCGATGGCCAGCGTCTGCGGGGCCACGCTGGGGCTGATGGCGGCGGGCGTGCCGATCAGCAACCCCGTGGCCGGAATCTCCGTGGGACTGGTGAAGGAGTCCGAGAAGTGGGTCCTGCTGACCGACATCATCGGCGACGAGGACCATTACGGCGACATGGACTTCAAGATCGCCGGCACGCAAAACGGCATCACCGGCATCCAGTTGGACCTGAAGATCGCCGGCATCAGCGAAGAGATCATCCGGGCCACCTTGCAGCAGTCGCGGGAGGCGCGGATGGAGATCTTGCGGAAGATGCTCACCACCATCTTCCGCCCCCGCAGCGACATCTCGCCCCATGCCCCGCGCCTGCTGCGGACCAAGATCGATCCGGAGAAGATCGGCCTGTTGATCGGACCGGGCGGGAAGATGATCCGCGCCATCCAGGAGCAGTCCGGCGCCCAGATCGACGTCGAGGACGACGGCACGGTGACCATCGCCTGCGCCTCCGCCGATGGGGCGCGGCAGGCCATGAATCAGGTCGAGGCCCTGACCGCGTCGGTCGAGGTCGGCCGCGTCTACGAGGGCCGCGTGACCAGCGTCAAGGATTTCGGCGCGTTCATCGAGATCCTGCCCGGCAAGGACGGGCTGTGCCACATCAGCGAGCTGTCGGACGAGTACGTCTCCAGCGTCGCCGACGTCTGCAAGGTGGGCGACGTGCTCCAGGTGAAAGTCATCGCCATCGACGACCAGGACCGCGTGAAGCTCAGCCGCAAGGCTTTGCTGCGGGAACAGAAGGGCGAAGCCCAGCCGGCCAGCGACGGCGGCGGTCGCGGCCGCAAGTAAAGTGGCGAGTGGCGGCTGGCGAGTGACGGCTGGCGAGTGACGAGTGGCGAGTGGCGAGTGATCAGCGGCCAGTGATCAGTTCGTTAGCCCCGGCGGCCACGCCGGCTGGAGCGAGGGGACGTGTCGGCTAGTTTCCCCCTCTCTCTCCGGGAGAGGGTCGGGGTGAGGGGAAGCTGTCGGGAACTTCGGGGCTCGTCCGACCCGAGCCTACCGTGACCGGCAATCGTAGCGTAGGATCCACGAGTCCAACATTCGCCTGGGAAAAGCGTGAACAGAGAAGAGGAATCATACTTCCCCGCAGGAAGTATAATTCCTCTTCTCTGTTCCGACTTTTAGACGCTCGGCGACCGGGTACGGCAATGAAGAGGGCGCCAGAAGCCCAGGGCTACGATTGCCTGTCACTCGCCCGTTATGCTGAAGCATAACCTACAAGACGATCTTCCATGGCCAAGCTCACTCCGGCGAAAGGCGAAGTCAACCAGAAGCTGATCGACAAGGTGGCGGAGATGGTCCGCCTGGTCGGCGCGCTGGCCCACGAGATCAAGAACCCGTTGTCCACCATCCAGCTCAACATGGAGCTGTTGGCCGAGGATCTCAGCGACGAGCAGGACCCCCGCAACCGCCGGGCGCTGGCCAAGGTACGGCTGGTGCAGCGGGAGTGCCGGCGGCTGACGTCGCTTCTGGAGGACTTCCTCAACTTCGCCAAGGCCCGCCGGCTGAACCTGGTGCCGACCAATCTCAACCACCAGGTGCAGCAGATGCTCCAGTTTTTCGCTCCCAAGGCGAAGGAATCGGGGATCGAGGTGATCGACTATCTGGCCAGCGACCTGCCCACGGTGCTCCTGGACCGCGAGGCCTTCCAGGGGGCCCTCTTGAACCTGGTGCTCAACGCGCAGCAAGCCATGCCCCAGGGCGGCTCCTTGGTGCTGCGGACCAGCGTGCGGGGCAACGGCGTGGCCTTGGACCTGATCGACACGGGCAAGGGGATCGACGAGAAGATGCGCGAGCAGATCTTCGACGCCTTTTTTTCCACCAAGCCCGGCGGCTCCGGCCTGGGGCTGCCCACCGCCCGCAAGATCATCGAAGCCCACGGCGGGCAGATCGCCGTCCAGAGCGAAGTAGGGCGCGGCACGCAGTTTACGGTCCACCTGCCCATACCGCCCCGCCTGTCCTCGGCCAATCCCGAGCCCTCGCTGCTGCCGGCGCATTAAAGCGAGTAGGGTGGGACAAGCTCGCGCAGCCGAGCGCCGGCCCACCATTTTTGCCGGCCCTCAACGAGGAAGCGAATCACGAAAACCCGAAGAGACGAAAGCCCGAAAGAGGAAGGAATAATGAAGAATGCAAAAGGCAAAACGCAAAATGAAAAATGAAAAGTGAAAAATGAAAAGTGAAAAATGGAGAATGGAGAATGAAAAACGGGAAATGTTGAATCCTAATCGGTGAAACGCGGCGCGCGGCGCTGCTTCCTCATTTTGCATTTTGCATTTTGCATTTTGCATTCTTCATTTCTTCTTCGCGTTTTCGTCTCTTCGGGTTTTCGTGATTCTCCTTCTTCGCCGCCAGCCCATCACCGGAAATGCTCCTTCACCAGCCTGCGGAACTGGGCCAGGTTCTCCACCTTCTGCACCGCCTGGCGGAAGGCGGGAAAGTCGGGCAAAAACTTGGCATAGTAGCAACTGGTCCGCGCCAGACGCCGCCGGGCCACGATCGGACCGTAGAGGCGGAACTCGCCCTCGATCAATTCCAGCAGCACGCGGCCGCGCTGGGCCGGCGTCGGCCCGGCGACCGTCGCCCCGCCGGCCACCAGCGCCCGGGCCTGGCGGAAGATCCAAGGATTTCCCAGACAACCGCGGGCGATGGCCGCCGCGTCCGCGCCGCTTTCCGCCAGCAACCGCGGCACGTCGGACGCCTGGCGGATGCCGCCGCTAGCGAGCACGGGAATGCGAACCCGCCGCTTCACCCGGCCGATCACCCCCAGGTCCGGACCGCCGGCGTAGGCCTGCGCGACGCTGCGGGCGTGGACCTCGACGGCCGCCGCCCCCGCCTGTTCCGCCCGGCAGGCCGCTTCGCCGGCCGTCTCGCGCTGGCCGTCGGGGCCAGAGCGAATTTTCACGGTCACGGCAGTGGACACTGCCCGCACCACGGCCCGGACGATCCGCCCGATGGCCGCCGGGTCGGCCATCAAGGCCCCGCCCTCGCCGCGGCCCAGGAGCCGGCGGATGGGACACTCGAAATTCAGGTCCACGAGGTTGAAGCCCAACTCCTCGACCACCCGCGCCGCCTCGGCCATCACCGCCGGGTCCGCGCCGCTGATCTGCCCGGAGCGCGGAGCCTCGTCCGGCAGCGTATACAGCAGCCGCAGGGCCCGGCGATCGCGCCGCGCCACGCCGGCCGCGTCCACCCGCTCGCCGCAGACCAGGGCGGCCCCGTGCTGCTTCATCAGCAGGCGGAAATAATAGTGGGTGTGCTCCTCCATCGAGGCCAGCACCACCGGGCAGGCGAGTTGAACGGGGCCGATCTTCATGGGTCCAATATGGGGAGCTGAAAAGTCGCCGCTTTGGGTCGGAATTGCGGTTCCGAATTTTGTTCCGTTTTCCGCCCCAAGGGGGCGGTCGTTCTTCCAGCCCAGGGCAACGCCCTGGGGTCGATGGCACCCGCTGAGCAGCCCCGCCGGCCCAACGGGCCAACGGTTCTTCTGGCGAAAGGTTGGCCCTTTGGGCCGACGAGCGGTATGAATTTTCCCCTGTCCCCAGGGCGTTGCCCTGGGCTGAAAGAACTGCCGGGCCTTCGGCCCGAAAAGCACGCGCAAAGCTGCGAACAAAAAAGGGAACCATTACGGCCACACGGGGGCCGACCCTTTCACCGCCCCAGGTCCAGTTTATACCGCACGCGGGACGAAATGACACGAGTTCGTAGTACCGGCCTAGCCGGAAATCCGCGGCAAGACCGCCTAAAGGCGGGACTACGAACGGCGCATTTCCGACCGCGCAGATCAACCATGGCCCGCCACGTCTGGCGGCTCGTTGAATACAAAAGGCCCCCCGGACATGCGAGAAGCGGGGGGCCTTGAGGCTCGTGCCCTACTATCTTCCTTACAGGTTGGCCGGATCGAAGACGCCCGTAATTCCGGACAGGGAGCTGTCGGGCGTCATGAGATGCTGGTAGGTGTTGCAGTTGATGGCATCCGACAGGAACTCCTGGTGGCCGTCGCAATAGGAGACCACCACGCCGGACCCGTGCCGCGACGACGGAGGCATCGGGGTACCGGATATGGCGGTGGTCAACGCGGAGTTGATATGGTACGTAGGAGCCGTTGCTGACGAGGGATCCCACTGAAAGCCCAAGTCACCCTCGGTGTAATCGTTTGCCCATTGGACACCGGTCCCGCTGGATTGGATGCTGGTCGAGATGTTGAGAATGTTCTCGCTCAGCATGAGCGTATTGGATGCCCCGTCGTGCTGACTGAGGTAGTCCAACGACATCGTATAAGCCGGAGTGCCGCTGGCCGCGTTCGTCGCGAGGTTGAAGAACACGCCGTCGCTCTTTTGTTTTTTCGACGTAGCACGACCGGAAAAACTGCAACTGCCATTGTCGGGAATACCCGTGTTCACGCAGTACGACAGCGGCGTGGAGCCAACCGTGGTGTTATCGGTCGGGTTGCTCGGGCAAACGAACAGCTTCAGGTAGACGGCCCGAGGCGTGTTGTTGCTGGCGGGAATGTGCCAGTTCTTCCAAAGGTCGTTGTGCTCGATGTAGGGGAAAGTCATCACCACCCAGTTGGCCGTGACCAGGTTTCCGCTGCTGTCGGTAAAGGTGTTCAGATAGCCTGGGAATTTCATGCGCGTGCCCTCGTACCCCTGCATGGCCAAGGCGAGTTGCTTCTGGTTATTCATGCAGGTGGCCCGCCGTGCGGCCTCGCGTGCCGCCTGGACGGCCGGCATCAACAGCGCCATCAACATGCTGATGATGGTGATCACCACCAGCAATTCCACCAGCGTGAAGCCTTTTCGGTTCCTGCGGCTCATAGACGCTCCTCCCTCCTCTGTCCTCGGAAGCGGGACGCGAGATGTGATGCTGAATCCTTGCCCTGCGTCTATTCTCGCAAATGCGGGAAAAAAGGTCCAGCGATTTTCACAAGGATGAAGGCGGAAGGATGAAGGATGAGGGATGAAGGCCCCGTGTCCCCTCCTGGAGAAGGGTACAGCAGGTGAATGAAGGCGGGCGGTGTCTGTCCAGAAGGGGGGCTCGATTTGCCATGACCCCCATTTCGGAGGGTTAAGCCTTCATCCTTCCTCCTTCCTCCTTCCTCTTTGCGCTTCCGCCTTCAAAGCACTGGCAATTTCTGTCCGTTTCGGGAACAATGGGGGTAAGGGACAAGGGGCAAACGAACCGTAACCGTTCACAGCAGATCGCTCAAAGTAGCAGGCATGCTCCGTGTGCCGTCCGCCCACGGCGGGTAGCAGGCACACTCCGTGTGCCGTCCGCCCACGGTGGCGGAGACAGCGGACGGCACACGGAGTGTGCCTGCTACTTTACGGGTTGTGAACGTTTACCCCGAACCGATCCTGACGACAAGCCCAGGACGAGGTGCTGATGATGACCGGTCGCAAGCGCGCGGGTTTCACGCTGGTCGAGTTGTTGGTCGTGGTGGCGATTATCGCCATGCTCGTGGGCCTGCTGGTCCCGGCGACTCTCCGGGCGAGGGAATCGGCTCGACGGGCGAGTTGCTCGAACAACCAGCACCAGCTTGGGTTGGCAGCGATGGCCTACGACACGGCAAACGGCCATCTGCCGGGGGTGGTGAATGGCTTGGGTCCCATCACCTCCGGAACGACCTGGCAGTTGAGTTGGGCGGCCGTCTTGCTGCCCAACCTGGGACGCCAGGACGTCTGGAACAATTGGCTGGCTGCGATGGCCACGGCCGGGGGAACCGCGTTATCACCGACCGTCCCTCAGTTCATCTGCCCGAGCAGCGATCCGCAAGCGACATCCCTCAGCTATGTGGGCAACTGCGGCTCGTCCGACAAGACATTCATTGCTGGACCCGATAGCGGTCAGAATCTATACGGAACTGTTAACGAGCAATTTGCGGGCGTGATCCTCGACTATTACAATGTTTCGGCCATGCCCCGCATATCCGCGTCGAGCATTAAGGACGGCGCTTCCCAGACCCTGATGTTCTCCGAGAGCCTCCAGACGGGCAACTGGATGGGAGGCATGCCACCTGCTCCGCTGCCCACGACTTGGGGTAGCAGCCCCGTTTCGGATTTCCTGATTGGGATGTTCTGGACCGCATCTCCTTCCAATCCCAATCTCAGCGGCATCAATAGCGGCAACCTAACGCCGGCCATGGGCCCTGGTTCTGGAACGCTGCCCTCCAGCAATCATCCGGGCGTGGTGGTGGTGACCTACTGCGACGGGCACCAGGACAACCTGAGCCAGGACGTCGTCTACGGCGTATATGCGTCATTGATGGCCCCCGACGATGCCACGTGCGGCATAAGCACTATGACGCCGCCGCCGTAACCGGGTAGGATGCGCCGATCGCAGCGGGCCCCACCGCAAGAATGCAGGAGCTAGAAGTTAGAAGTTGCGAATCCTCCACGGCTACCGCCCCCCCATTCTGGTCCCTGACTTCTAACTTCCAACTCCTGTAAAATGGTCGGGTTGCTACGCTCGACCCACGCGCTCGGCCGGCGTGGCCGCCGGGGCTAACACCTACCCTCTCCCGATTGGCCACCAACACGGGACTCCACGATGAAGCTTCGCCCGCTGTTGGTCTTCGGCACCCGGCCCGAGGCGGTGAAGATGGCGCCGCTGGTGTGGGAGTGCCGCCGCCGCAGCGACGAGGTCGAGGCCACGGTCTGCCTCACCGGACAGCACCGGGAGCTGTTGACCCAGGTGACCGAGGACCTGGGCATCCGGGGCGACATCGACCTGGACGCGATGACGCCCGACCAGACGCTGGCCGGACTGTCCGCCCGCTTGGTCGAGCGGATCGATGACGTGCTCCTGCGCCTGCGGCCGGATTGCCTGGTGGCCCAAGGCGACACGACGACCGTGATGGCCGCCTCCCTGGCGGCTTTTTATCGGCGGGTCCCGCTGGTACACGTCGAGGCCGGGCTGCGGACCGGAAATCTGCACGCGCCCTGGCCGGAGGAATTGAACCGGCGGATCGCCGACCTGACGGCCTCGCTCTACTGCGCCCCGACCCAGCGGGCCGCCGACCGCTTGCTGGCCGAAGGCGCTCGGCCGGAGGCGGTGCACGTGACGGGCAACACGGTGGTCGACGCCCTGTTGGAGACGCTCCAGCGCCAACGGGCGGCGCCGGCCGCGTGGGCGAAAGAATACAGTTGGCTCGGCCAGCGGCGGATGATCCTCATTACGGGCCACCGGCGGGAGAATTTCGGCCGCGGTTTCGAGAACATCTGCCAGGCCATCGCCACCCTGGCCGACCGCTTCCCCGAGTGCCGGTTCATCTATCCGGTGCATCCGAACCCTAACGTGCAGGGGCCGGTCCGCCGCACCCTGGGCGACCGCCCCAACCTCCGGCTCACCGATCCGGCCGGCTATGCGGAGTTCGTCTGGCTGATGGATCGCTCGACGCTCATTCTGACCGACTCCGGCGGCGTGCAAGAAGAGGCGCCCTCGCTGGGCAAACCGCTGCTGGTGATGCGCCAGACGACGGAGCGGCCGGAAATCGTCGAGGCGGGCGGGGCGATCCTGGTGGGCACGTCGATCGAGGCGATCGTCGAGTGCGCAACCCGGCTGCTCACCGACCCGGCCGCCTACGCCGCCTGCCAGGTCGACCGCAATCCCTACGGCGACGGCCATGCCGCCCAACGGATCGTGGAGTTGATGCTGCGGCGGTTGATAAGGGATAATGGATAAGGGATGAGGGATGAGAGGATCATCCGACCGGAGAGTGCGCGTCGCGATCCCCGACCGACCACGATGCCCGGCGAAGTACCGGTGCCTCTTCTCTGTCCCACATTTTGCCGGACGGGGCAACAGAGAAGAGGCACCGGTACTTCGCCGCACCATCAAGTGCGCAAGCCGGTTGCGCATGCTCCAGTCGGATGAACCGGATAAGAGATAAGGGATGAGAGAGGAAATCGCACCCCCCTCTTATCCCTTATCCCTTATCCCTTATCTCTTTTGCTGGTTGAGCAGTTCCTCCAGGAGTTTCGCCACCAGGGAGGGATTGTCGCTGGCGACGAGGTGCTCGATTCGCGCGGCCGGGATCTTGAGATTGGCCAACGCGGCCGCGATTCGCTCCCAGAGCTTGGCCCGCGATTTCCCTTCGGCCAGATAGAGGTCGGTCACCAGCTCGCCCAGGCGCTGAAGCATGATGTCGTCGCGGTTCTGGTAATACCGCTTGATGATGCGGTCCTGATAGGAGCTGCGTTTGGCCATAATATACGAGCGATCTCCAGTTTGTTTGGAAACGGTAGCAACCGAATTGGGTTGCACCGAAATAGGAACCGCGGATTACGCGGATGCCGCCGATGAGAGCAAACGAATCACGAAAACCCGAAGAGACGAAGAAGAAATGAAAAATGAGAGATGCAAAATGAGGAAGGAGCACCGCGCGCTGCGTCTCACCGATCAGGATTCAACCTTTCCCGTTCTTCATTTTTCATTTTTCATTCTTCCTTTCTTTTTCGGGTTTTCGTCCTTTCGGGCTTTCGTGATTATCCGGTCTTCCCTGCTGAATTGTCCCCATGTTCCCCTATTTTGGCGCCACGTCGGCGGACGGGTCGTGCACGTACATCGGCAGGAAGCGGTAATAGACTTCCAGGCAGAGGGTGGACAAGGTCGTATTGTAGAGCCGTCCGCCGTAGGTGCCCCAGAGGCCGTCCGGATCCCAACTGCCGGCGTTGGGGCCGCTGGTGTTCTGGGTGGCGAGAAGGGCTTTCTGGAGCGAGGTGTTCCAGCGCTGCCAGGAGGCGCCCTGGAGCTGGTGCATGGCCAGCGTGCCGTAGTACCAGTAGTAGATGTTGTTGTCCTTGCCCTCGCCCGGCATCTGGCGGAGGAGGTAGTCGGCCGCCTCTTTGACGGCGGGAGTGTCGGAGGGCGCGCCGAGGAACTGGCGGCAGACGAGGGCTTCCGCGGTCATGGTTGGAGTGGGCGTCTCCCCGGTCCGATAAGCGGCCAGGCCGCCCTGGTTCCCGGACGAGACGCTTGTGAGAAAGCGGAGCATTCCCTGCCGCGACTCGCTGGGGATGGGAATGCCCGCCAGCTCGGCGCTCTTCAAGGCCATGAGCTGCCAGCCGAGCTGGCTCGTGTCGCCGGGGTCGCCCGTGGTGTACCGCCAGCCGCCGGTCTGGCGGTTCTGCATCGCCAGGGTGAACCCGACCGCCTTGCGGACGACGGGCTCCAATCGTTCGTCGCCCGTCATGCCATAGGCCTCGCCCAGGGCGAAAGCGGCCATGGCGTGGCAGTACATGTATTCGTAGACGATGCCGTTGCCGCCCAGGCCGCCGTCGGCGCGCTGCTGGTGCATCAGGTATTCCAGGCCGCGACGGACGTTGGCCGAGTAGTCGCCGTGCAGGTGAGTATGACCGGAGGCGAGGAACGTCAAAAGCGCCAGGCCGGTCATGCCGCTGTCCGACTTGCCGCCGGCGCTCTGACGGTCGCGACCGGCGATCCGCATCTCGCGGCCGGCCTCGTGGCGGCTGGCGTCGAAGTGGCCGTCGGACTCCTGGCATTGAGCGAGGAACCCGAGCGCGGCGTGCACGGCTTTCTCGGTCTCTTGGGTAGCGCCTTGCCGCTGGGCCAGTTGGGACCGATCGGGCGCGACGCGGCCCTTGTAGATCCCGGGGATGTCGCGATCCGAGAAACCCTGACGGCGTGAAGGCAGGACCACGCCGATGCCCGGGCCGCCGGAAGCCCAGGGCGAACCAACGCTATTTCCCGTTCCACTCTCCCCACCGATCGTGGGCGGGCTGAAGGGCGCGGTGACGGCCACTTCCGGGCCGCCCACCGGTCCGCTGGGAATGTCCGGCGAAAAACCGGCGTGGCCGCCCGGGCTAACAGGCGACGTTCCGTCGTTAGCCCCGGCCGCCAGGCCGGCCTCGCCGCTTCCCGACTCACCGGGCAGCGTCGGGCCGCGGACGCCGGGCGAGGCATCGGGCAGGTAGGCCGCCGCCACCCGGTTCGGCCCGCGGCTCGGTTGCGAGTCGACGGTCCCGGGCAAGGAATCGCCCGGCCCGGACCCAAAAGTCGGCCGCACGTCCTTCAAGGTCGGCAGCGGCAGCGAGCGGTCCAGGAGCGAGTTCGGCGAGCCCACGTGGCTGCCCTTGGCCACCGTGGGACCCGAGCTGCCCGCCGGCAAGCCCGGTCGGAACTGTTGCTGGCCGGGGACCTGCGTCTGGACGCCTTCGCGTCGCGAGGCCTTGGAGGCCTCGATCGGTTCGGCCGTCTTGGCCGAGGCCGGCCGCGGGATCGACATCAGCGTCTGCAACGGCTGCGGCTGCGGGGCCGCGGCCTCGGCCAGGGGCAATTGCTCGGGTGAGCCCATGCCGGGCAGGCCCGGGGCCTCGCTGACAACCGTCTTCTGCGGCGGGAGAGTGTCGGGAAGCTCGGGCCGGGGCACCGGGCCGCTGGCCGGCCGCCCCGGCACCTGTTGGGGATTCGGCTCCCAGGGCTTCACCGGCTCCGCGGCAGTCATGCCCTTGCCCTGGTCGGCGCTTGCTTGGCTGGCTGCGGGCGAAAGGGACTGGGGTCCCAGTGCGGCGTCGTTGATCGCGACCTCGATCACCTCCGGCCGAGCGGCCGCGTACTGCTGAATCCGGACCGTGGCCGCGGAAGCGCCCAGCAGCAAGTGGGCGAAAAGCGAAAGGAACAGGCATTTGCGCAGCGGATGCAGTTGTCCCCAGCGGGAGTACATCATCACGATCAGCGTGACGGCCAACACGCTCAACCCGGCCGCGATCGCCGCCAGCAGCACTTGCGTGGACGACCAAGAGCTTTCCGCAACGTCCAACAGGCGGTGGAGAAACCCCGACAGGCTAGTGAGGAAGGCGTCCATGGGTCATTTCTCGGAGGTGGAGAGACGGACGGTAATGCCCAACTCCTTGATGCCGGCCTGCTTGCAGGCGTTGAGAACTTCGGCCACGTGCTGGAAGGCCCCCCGGCCGTCGCCGCGGACGATCACGCCCAGGTCGGCATATTGGGCGCGCTTGGCGGACAACCAGCGGGTCAGGTCTTCCAGGGAGATTTGGCGGGGCCCGTGGACGTCGTCGATCTCGACGTGCCCGTCGCGGAAGACGTTGATCACCTTGCGCTCCGGCGCGGCGGTGAGCGAGCCCTTGTCGACCACTTCGGGGACCTTCAGGCCGATGTTCCGTTCCATGCTGGCGAAGGTGGTGGTGGCCAGCAGGAAGATAATCAGATTGAACATCATGTCCACCATGGGAATGAGGTTCATGGTCGGCGGTTCGTCGACTTGAGTTTTCAGGGGCATCTCTAGGATCCTTAGGACCGGCGAATCAATATCTGTCGGATTGTCGCCTTTCGCTCCGCGAAAGCCGCCTTCTTTCGCGGAGCGAAAGGCGACACTTGTTTCTGCATTGATCGTTAGCTGACGTTGGATTCCTGCGAGCCGGCGGCCGCGCCGGCCGCCGCGCGGCGGGTCTTGCGGGCGTCGCTCTTATACTGTAGTTCCTCGGCGGAGATCATGTTCACTACCTCCTGGGCCAGGCGGTCCATCTCGATGACCAGGCGGTCCACGCGGCTGACGAAATAGTAATAGGCGGTCTGGGCGGGAATGGCCACGACCAGTCCGAAGGCCGTGTTCAACAGCGCCCGGCTGATGCCGCCGGCCAGGTCTTCGGGGTGTCCCATGCCGTTGGTGGTTACGGCGTTGAAGGCTTGGATCATGCCGACCACCGTGCCCAACAGTCCCAGCAGAGGTCCGACCACGGCCAGGGCCGAGAAGATGCGGAGGAAGCGCCGCAGCCCCTGGGTGCTCCGCTCTCCGGCGTCGATGATCCCTTGCTCGACCTCGACCGATGGCCGGCCCCACTTGCGGGCAGCGCCGGCGAAGACCTCGGCGACAGGGCTCCCGTTGTCGTCACAGATGGTCAGCGCCCGCTCGCGGTCCAGGCTGCCGTCCTTGATCTGCTTGAGGAAGCGGCTGACGAACGCCTTGGGGATCACCCGGCCGGTCCGCAGGCTCACCAGCCGTTCGAAGACGAAGGTCAAGAGGACCACCGAACAGAGCAACAGCGGCCACATCAGGATGCCGCCTTGGATCATCAATTCCCGCGGATCGGTGGTGGCCACGAGGCCTTTCTTGGCCACGGGCTCCGCCTTGTCTTTGTCCGGCGCCGGGGCCGAAGCCGCGGCCTTGGCATCGCCCGCGTCGGCCGCTTCAGCGCCTGGGCCGCCGAACACCGCAAGGAAAAGTTCGATAGCCAAACTAGCGTCAGGACCGCAACCAAGGCCATGACCCAGTTCCGCAACGGGTAGTTGACTCGCATTTTTGTATAAGCTCCTGCCATGTCAGAAGTTAGGAGTTAGGAGTTAGAAGGTAGCAGTGAGCATCCTCCTCGCCACTTGCGTTTTTCGGCCCTCTGGGTTGCGCCCGCCCATCATTCTACATTCTAACTCCTAACTCCTAACTCCTAACTCCTAACTTCTCGCTAGTTTCCCGCCATCGGCTGCCGGGCCGCGTCCAACAGCTTAGCGGCTTCAGCGGCCTGTTCGGTCTTGGGGTATTTCTCGATAACCTGCTGATACAGCGCGGCGGCCCCTTTCCGCTCGCCCAGTGCCTCGTGGCACTTGGCCGCCTGGATCAGGCTGATCGACTGCCAGTAGGGAAAATCGTAAAGGATCTCCACCTTCATGTACTCGCGCAGCGCCTCCTGCCAGTTCTTTTGATGGTAGAACGTCTCGGCGATCATGCACTGGGCCTTGGCGGCCGTCTCCGTCCTCTCGGCGGCCGGGTTGCGGAGCACCTTGCGGTAAGAGTCCCGGGCTTGCTGGAACTCGGCCTGGTTGGCCAGCGACCAACCCATCACGTAATCGGCCTCGTACTGCGCGGCATACCCGGGGAATTGCGCCTCGATCTTGGACGCCGCAAGATAGGCTTCGTTCCATCGCTGCTTCAGCGACAGCGACTGCGCCAGACGCAAGTGAATCGAGGCCATCCACGGCTCGCTTTGGCCCGCCGTCTCATGCGCCAAGGACTGCAATCGCGGGATGGCCTCGGTGAACTTCTGCTCCCGGTAATACGCTTCGGCCACGCCGAAGAGGGCCTTCGCGCGGCAGTCGGCGTCGGAAAACTCCGCCAAAAGCGTCCCGAAGGCCTGACGCGACTCGTCATATTTCTGCTGTTCCATGGCGATCTGGCCCAGCATGTAAAGGGAATTCTTGCGGACTTCCGTGGTGGGCTTCCCTCGCAGCACCGCGCCCACCAGCTCCTTGGCGCGGTTGTAGTCGCGCTGCTCGTAAGCCCGGGACGCCAGGCGGTAGGTCGCGTCCCAGACGAGGACGCTTTGGGGATGCTCCTTGAGGATCCGTTGGAAGGTCGCCGCCGACTGCTCTTTGCGATCCAGGTCGTCCAAATCCCAGGCCCACCAGTAGAGCACTTCATCCATCTTGGGAAACTGCGGGTACTCCTTGCCAATCCGCTCATAAAGCACGGCCGCTGCTTTCGCCTGCTTGAGCCTGTCGTGGACCTGGGCGGCCGCCCAGAGGGCCTCAGGCATCTGCACCGACTGCGGGTACTTGTCGATCACCAGGCCGTACATCGCCAACGCGTCGTCGAAACGGGAGAGCTTCTCCAACGTTTTCCCCCGCACCAGGGCCATTTCGGCCGCCAACGCCGGGGGCGGGTTCTTCTCGAGCACCTGTGCGAAAGAAGCCGCCGCCTCTTTCCATTGCCCGGCCCTGAACTGCGTCCACCCCACGCCTGCCAGGCTGTTGGCCTTGGCGTCCCCCGACGGCGCGCTCTGTTTCAACCACTCGTAGAGCCGCCGCGACCATTCCAGCTCGCCCGCATCGAACGCCGCGTCGGCCATCTGCGCGCTGACCGGCACGATCAGGTCGCTCGTCGGGTGCTTCTGGATCAACTCCCCGTACAACTTTTTCGCCTTGTCCATTTGCTTCGTCTTGGCATAGCAGACCGACAACTCGCCGAGACACTTGACCGCCGGCTCGCCGGTGGGCTGCGTTGCCAGAAAGGCCTCCAAAGACGGAATCGCCTCGGCGTGTTTGTTCAGGGCCACCAACAGCGACCCCTGCGCCAACCGTGCGTTGGCCTGGAGCTGGCCGGGCGACGCGCTCAGCACGGGCGCGAGCAACTGCAGGGCGTCTTGGGATCGGCCCATCCCCTCGTAGGCCAACGCCAGAAGGTAGCGAACCTCCAACTCCTGCTCGCCCTTGCCGTTTGGCCGGGCGTCGACCATCGGCTTGAGGATCTCTGCCGCAGGCGCGAACTGCTTGTGCTCCAGGAGCGAGCGGGCGGAGATCCGCCGCATGTCGCCGGCCAGCGGACTGTTGGGGAACCGCTTGGCAAAGTCGGCCGTCACCCGGTCCAGCGTGGCCTGGTCCTTGGCCTTCAGCGCCGCCTGGGCCTTGCCGTGCAAGGCATCGGCCGCCAACGCCTCGTCCGTACCCGCGGCGGCCATGGCCTCGTCGAACTGCTGGGCCGCCCCGGCGGTGTCTCCCGCCCGCAACAGCGCATCGCCGGCGTGGAAGCGGATCGTGGCCGCAAGCGGGCTCTTGGGATCCTGGGCCGCCGCCGTCAGCAGCGTTTTCGCCGCCGCCGGGTAGTCCCTTTGCGCTTCTGCGTCAACCCCAGCCAATAGCGCCCTGAAAACCGACCTGCGGATCGGCGACGATGCTTGTGAAGACGGGCACGGCCTCGGCCAGGCGATTGAGCTTCACCAGGGCCCAGCCGCGCCCAAGCGCACCGTCGGGCGCCAGCGGCTCTGGGCCAGCCGGGTCTCAAAGGCGTCAAAGGTGGAAATCGCCTCCTCGAACCGGCCCATCGCATACTGAGTGGCACCCAAGTGGAACTGGGCGTCTTCCGCCAGCGGACTCAACGTCTTCGCCGCGACGGCCAGATAGAGGCGCTCGGCCTCATCTCGCTTGCCCTGCCTCTCCAGCGCCTGCGCCAAGCCGAAGCGGCAATCATCCTGGAGGTGTCCCTGAGGATACTGCTTCAGCCCTTGGCGAAAATACCTCTCCGCGCCGGCCAGGTCTTTGGCCCCCAGCGCCACGTTGCCCAGGTAGGGCAAGACGTAGGCGTCAAGCTTGTCGTCGGGGTACTTGGCGAGGAACTGCTCCAACAAAGGCTTGGCCTGGTCGTTCTTGCCCAGCAGATAGGCCGATTCGCCCGAGCGGAACAACGCCGGCCGGGCGTACTGGCCGGTGCTGTCGCGATCGAGATACTCCTTGAAGCGCGCGGCGGCCTCTTCCATCCGCCCGAGCTGGACGAGCGTCTCGGCGAGGAAAAACCGCGATTGGCCGGCCCGGGCGTGATCGGGATGTCTCTTGAGAAACGCCTCGAAGCCCTCGGCGGCGAATTTCCACTGCTTGCGCTGATACTGGACGGCCGCCACCGTATAGTCGTCTTCGACCTCATCCGCGCGGAGCACCGGCGCCGGCACAAGGCCCAGAACGATGACCAGCCAGCCAAGCCCGATGCGACGCCCGAACGCGCGACGGAAAAGGATCTCGGCCGTCGCACCGTATGGGTAGGACGCAGGTGGGTAGGACGCAGACAATCGCCGACTCCCGGTGGGGCCACCAGGCCGCCACCAAAACGCCAGGTCCAACCAGGTTGGGGTCCGTGTCAGGCACGCGACCCGCGGTGACGCAACGTACTGCCCCGTCTAACAATCGTAACCGGTCCGACCCCGTTTCGACAACCCCGCCCGCCGCTTTCCACCGCCCGAAAAACAACTTCGGCCTGTAGGGAACGCCCTCCGTGGCGTTCCGGGAACTCCGAAGAACCTCTTTCCGCGGGCTGCGGAACGCCACGGAGGGCGTTCCCTACAAAGCCCTCCGACCGAACGCTCAGAAGGACTACCGAAGGGCTTCCGAGCGGTTGGCAAGAAACAGACCGGCGGCAGCGGCCCTGCATGAGCCGTTGCCGCCGAGCTCGTTCTCAGCCCTTTTTCCTAGTACTGGCTGCCCGGGCCCGTGTTGACATTACCGACCATGTGCAGGTGGTTGTGGTCGATGTATACCACCTCTTGAGCATCCTCCTTGACCGTCGTGTAGGGGATGGGCCAACCAACCCGGGTTGTTTCACTGAAGTAGATCGTGCACTTGTAATGAGCGTGGTGCAATTGCGCCACGCCCACCATGGGATACACGCGCGGCGGATCGACGTAGTCGGCAATCGGCTCGACCACCATCCGCACGTTGTTCCGTTGCACTTCATACAACAAGGGCAATCCGCCCTGTACCGGCCGGGCCTTCTCCAACGCCCGCATGATCTCGTCCTGCGACGGCGGGTCCAGCGCTACCGCCGGGCCGCCCTGGGTAATCGGGCCTAGAATCGGCACGAGCTCATAACGCTCGTGGTTCCAAAAACGGTCCTCGAACGCCTTCTGAAAGTAGGGACTCACGGGAACCGGATAGCTGAGAAGCCCAAGAGTCGGGCCGTATTCAGTGACGCAGCCGGAGGTCGTGGCCAGCATCCCTAAGACCAGGCCCAGAAAAGCGGCGGAAACTGTCCTCTGTAACATGGACGGTACCTCGACTGATCGATCCGCAACTGCGACAGCGTTCCAAGATCCGGCTGCCACGGCAAGCTGAGTCCATCGCAAAGCCAGCACTACTTATCGTGTCAAACTGCGCCGAACTTGCGGATTTTCCGGGTTCTGCCGGTGAAAAGGGGAAAACCAACGAAAAACCCCCGCTCGGAAGGAGATCGCGGGGGTTCGGAAGTCGGGTTGAAGAGTATTATTAGCGCCAGCTCAGCGGCCGGAAGGCGCCCGACAGCGGTCCCTTGTGGCTGCCATCGTCGAAGTCCAGGAACCACCAACCATCGCGCCACTCCATGGTCACCTTCCGCCATCCGAGCGGTACCTGCGGATAGGGGTAGAAAGGACCAATATAGGGCCAAGCCGTCGGCGAGTATTGCTTCGGGTAGGTCAAGCCGGCGTAGTTCGGGTAAGCCGCGTAACCCGGCCAGGCATAGTTGGGCATGTAAGGCTGGTCGTAGCGGGCCGCCGGAGCACCCATCATTGGAGGACAGGCATACTGCGGGATCGGTCCGCCCATTCCGGGGGCCATCCCTGGGGCTCCAGGCATCGCGCCGTACGGTGCCGTGCCGATCGCCGGCGTAGAACCGGGCACAATGCCCGGAGCGGGCGCCGCGTTGGGAACCATAGCCACAGGGATCGGCTGCACCGGGTGGTTAGCGGCCGCTTGGGGGACAGCCGTGGGCATCATGGAACGCGACTGGCTCTGCAACTGGGCCATGCCGGTAAACAGAGTGTTCCCCGTCGGCTGCCGCACCATGTCGGGTCCCGAGGTCGGCTCTTCAACCCCCGCCGGTTGGGCGGGACTGGGGGTAAACGATGTGGCCACAGCTTCCACACGCCCCGTCCTGGGGTTACTCGCCGTGAAAGCCCGATTGCTCGCCGCCGTCGCCTGCCCAGCGGCCACGTCCGCGGTCATCAACGGCTTGGACTGCTCCGGAGCCATCGCGCCGGTGACCTGTTGCGGCTGGCCGGCGGGCTCTTGGCTTTCCCGGACGATGGTCACATTGTTGATCACGTTTTTCACGCCGGGAGTGTGAGAAACGATCTTCGAGGCCGCGTCCAATTGTGCACGGTCGGCGACGCTGCCTCGCAGCCAGACCGTGCCGTCCTGGAACTTCACCCCGATCTTGTAGCCGTGGAGCTGACCGCTGGACCGCAGGTTGGCCCCAATCTGCTCGGCAACCTCCTGGTTTCCGGCCAGAGCCCATAGGGGCACCAGAGCGGTGGCAACGGCGACCACCATACCAAGTATCAAACGTCGCATGCCTTCCCTCCTGTCTGGATCAGACTCCGCGGTAGGTCTCTCACGGAGACAGTCTCTCGATATCCCGTGTCTGGCGATTGCTGCCTGCATATCTGTTTCGGTTGCCGACTATGCCACCGGGGAGCTTTTTTTCGATTTTGCCGCCGCTCCCGGTTGTATGGAACAGTCGGGTCCTAACGGTGAAAGCGCAAAAGCATGACGTGCCGCCAGTTAGGAAAGAAACCTAGGGCCGACGGCCGACTCAGGTGGACCCCTTCCGTAGAGTGGAACGATAGGGCGTGCGAGGCCTAATCCCGAGGATCGGCCGACGTGCCGTGCGAGCCGACGCGGCCCTCTCACTTCAGGTTAGAGAACCGACGCAACCTTTAACGTCGGACGGCGGACGAGAGGCGGCGCACGGAGCGAAGCGGTGGCGCCGAGAGGGTGAAGATGAATCCAGGACGATGTCGGGCTACCGATGTTGGGATACAACGTCATGTGAACGAGAAGGCATGGCGTGGCCCCGTCAGCCTCCGCCGTCCCCCGACTCGTTCTCACGTCACGTTACCACCAGCAACCAGCCCCTTGGGTTCGGCTGAAATCACACGTGGCGGCGATCACCATCACGGCGAGGGTCGCGGCGGAGGGAAGCCAGTAGCCCACCAGTCCCAGGGCCAGCGCTAGCACGCTCTCCATGCCCACCAATGCCAGGCAGACGATGAACAGATGCTGGGTCGCCGGCTGCCAGTCGGAGCCTTCGCCAAGGCGTGCCATCACGGCACTCATCAGACCCAGACCTTGAACTGCCCCAAGAACATAAATCGCCAAAGCGCCATCCAAATAATGCATGGGAATCCTTTCCCGACTGCTCTCGGGATCTCCAAGGTCTCGACCAGGTTGGCTGGTCCTCAACCGGCATCCTGCACGGTTCTCATGTCTCGCCGCATCTAGCGAATCCTGTGCCAAGACCTGCAAAAGCTGCCCGCACAGGTCCCGGGGGACTGCCCCACTCGCACCGCCGTCAAACTCTTCCCAGCTTATGACCGAGCCGCATTGTAACCGAGCGCTCCGCATCGGCAAATACTACAATCAGCGTCTTGTCAGACCATCAGCGGATCAGCTTCTTGATTTCCCGCTCCAATTCCGCCGCATGGACGTTGCGGTTGGCTACCTTGCCGTCCTGGTCGATGAGGATCATCGTCGGCAGGGACACAATACCCATTTCGGTGGCCGGGCGGCTATCCAACACGCCCTCTTCGTAGATTTGCGGCCAGACCAGTCGGTTCTGCGAGAGGTAGGCGGTGAGATCCTTGGCATCGTTGTCCAGGCTGACCCCCACCACGGCCAACGACGACCCGTACTTGCCGAGCAGATCTTTGATCGTCGGCAACTCGGCCTTGCACGGCTCGCACCAGGTCGCCCAGTAGTGGACCAGCACGATCTTGCCGCGGAACCGCGAGGTATCGACCGGTTTACCATCGATCCCCTTTCCTTGAATGGCGATGGCGTGGCCCACGGAGTCCAATCGCCGCAAGGCGCCGGTCGCCCTCTTGGCCGCCGTGGAGTTAGGGAAGTCCTTAATGATCCGTCCATACCACTTCTTGAACTCCTCCTCCTGACCCGCATACTCTTGGGCGATGCCAAGTTGGAGCATGGCCTCGGCAGAATCTGGGCTGTTGGGGTAAGTGGAGGCGTAATCCTCAAGCTTCTTCAGCCACTGGCCTTGAATCTTGACAAAGTCCGCGCCTTCTGCCTGGATTGCCTGACCATACTCCGCACTGAGTTGACGGAACTTGAAATACGGGGCAAGATCCTTGTCGGCCGGGTTGCGGGCGAGCTTCTCGTAGAGCGTTGCCAGCAGTTTGGGACCATCCGGAAACGTTCCGGCCTGGACGGCCGCACTGATCATGTCCGCCAGTTGCCGCAGCCAGATCACCCGGTCCCCCGGCTTGGTGGCCTGGTCGGCGATCTCGAGCATCACGTTGGCCCGCTGCGCATTGATCTTGGCCTGTTCCTCACGGGAAGCGGCCTTGGCGGCCAGCGTGTCCAGGTGCTCCAACTCCTTCAGCAGTTTCTGCATCGGTTCGCTGGGAGCATCGGCAGCCGTTTGTGCCCGCTCGGGCGAAGGAGGCTGAAAGAAGAGCCCATTGGCGGTCAACTGAGCGTCGGCGGCCAGCGGTTGCGGCAGGTCGATGACCCGCCAAACGTCGCCTACCTGGATCAGCGTACCGATCTGCACCTGACCGTGCTTATCCCCCGTCTGAGTCACCGCCACCACATTCTCGTAAACGTGGACGTCCTTGGTCGAGCCATCGGTTGCTGCCGGGACAATCCCCGGCCGGCCGCCACTGAACTGCGACCACTGCGCGTTGGGGGCAACCTCCTTCTGACGCGACATCAACTGCCGGAACTTGCCTTCCAGGCCATTGATCTTAGCGGCGATCTGCCGGGACTTGGTGGGCCCCAATCCCAACCCCCTCAGTTCATCGGACGTGAGGATCAGCCGCTCGAACCGGGCCGCATCGCGGTTGGCCAGGGCTGCCACGACTTCCGCCGTAACTTCTTCGGCGGAAATCACTTTCCAGTAATCGATCTTGCCCGTTTCACGCTTATCGACGCCCCAACGCGTGCCTGCCGTGTTGAACCAGCGGAATTGGTCGGCGACCCCGTTGTGATCGCTGTCGATGTCCCGATAGACTTCCAGTCCATCTTTGAAGTAGCACCACTGATCGACTTTGTTGTCGCCATCGGTATCGAGGAACTTCCTCAGCACGACGCCATTGGCGTCCTCGATCACCCAGCCCACCCTGCCATCGAATTTCTTGGCCGAAATGGTGCATTTCGCCGCCTCCTCAGGGGAGGGGCGAGAGTAGTCCACATCCGGCTGCACGGGGACCAGCCTCAAGGCCTGTTGCGCGGTCGGCGTCGCCGCTCCGGCCGGTTTGGGGAGCCAAGCTGCCCCCAGAATCAGGTATGCGACTACCAGCGGAAAGTGTCTTGTTGCTTTCATATAGCCTATTGCTCCTAACGATCAGAGGCCACTAAGCCGAGCCGGCTCACCGTCTTCTTCTGTTTCGGTCCAGGCAATCGCTCGGGATAAGCGGTTTGCATAAGTTTTTCCTATGAGCCGGACTTTTCCGGGTGGTTTTATACCAGCGTATCGACCGGGTCCACAGTGCTCTGTCAATCGCCGGCAATCCGGTCCTACGCGCAGTTAACGTGGCATTATCCTCACCGGGATGCACCAGCAATTTTCTGACAGGGGAAAGCGTTGTCGTGTTCCAAGGATGATCGCCTGTGGATTTACACAATCGATTCCGATTTGACGGCAGTCGCTGGTTCTATAGAATGCGTCGTATTGTTCGCTACCCGGGTGGTCAGTCGGCGTTTTGGACGTTATCTTTATATGACCGCTCGGCGGAGTTGGCCACTAGGCGCATAGCTCAGTTGGTTAGAGCGCGTCCCTGATAAGGACGAGGTCCGAAGTTCGACTCTTCGTGCGCACTTTTCTTAAGTATCGCCGAATCCAAGAGCTAGGATATCTGCCGGCGGTCGGCAGTGTGGCCCGTTTTCCGAGGTGGAAAAGGGTAGTTACCGGGTAATTGGAAATCTCGGTAATCTGCACAAGATGAAATGGCTGCACCATGCCGCGTTTTTCGTATTCCCCAGCAGGGGCTGGCTCTAATGATTATCAGCGCGAGTCGAAGGACTGACATTCCTGCTTTCTATGCCGAGTGGATGCTCCATCGGCTCAGCCAACAACAAGCCCAAGCTGTCGGTGAAGGAAAAGAAGGAGCGAAAGTAGCGAAAGGCTGCTGCGAAGCAACGCCACCGTTAGCGCACCGTGACCCCGAGGACTCACCGGTTCGGTCGCGGGGATTGCGGTTGGGCACCAACGATTCCTCGCAGAGCGACGGACGTGGCTGGGCGGATGATGGCGTGCTTCGCGATCATCGTGAAGCATGACCTCACTGATGGCCGACTTCTCCCACTTGTGCCCCTGCTTGGTGACGAAAACCAGCGCGGTATCGGCGGGGCTTTTCGCTTTGGGGCGCAGCTCAAGCGATTCCTTGACGGCCGCCACGGTCTCAGGCCATAGCGGGCACCTTCGCGGAACACCCGTTTTCGGCCGGGGAAAATCGACCCAGCCGGCTTTCAGGTCCAGGTTCTTGACGGTGAGGTTGCCTTCATCTAGCCTTGATTATGCAGGTGTCAAGCTGCTAACAGGCAGAGGCGAGAGAAAAGAGGGAAAAACGCACAGTCACCGACAAATGCAAGCAAGTTGCGCCCGTAGCTCAATTGGACAGAGCATCGGTCTTCGGAACCGAGGGTTGCAGGTTCGAGTCCTGCCGGGCGTACTTGCGGCATAAGGACTTACGACGACAGTAGTCCGGCGCCGTACTAAATTCCGTACCAAATGAAAGCTCCCCGCCTGCTGCAACAGACGGGGAGCAAGAAGCCAAACCTTACGGTCGGCCTTGGGTTTTCACACAACGACTGGAGGTTCGGTAGGGCACGGCCTAACAAGATTTGGTTGCGGAAATCCCAGGAGTTTCTCCGATGCGAACGACTGCGCTCAACCGGCGAATCTTTCTGAAGGGGTCGATTGTCGGCGGTCTGGCGGCCATGACCGCAGTGCGACTTCCGGGGTTGGCAGCGTCCGCCGAAGCGGCGGGAGCCAAGCCGGCCGCCCGTGTCGCTCTCACGGCCGGCGACGACCGGGCCGCCAACACCTTCCGCGGCCTGCAACCGTTTCGCGACGAGATTGCGCGGGCCATCGGCGACCGGCCGGTAGTCATCAAGCCCAACAACGTGGCCATCGACAACCAGCTTTCCGCCACCCACGCCGACTGCATCGAGGGGATCCTGGAGTTCCTCAAGTCGCTCGGCAAACTAGGCAACGCGATGATCGCCGAATCGGCCGCCAACGGGCCGACGCTCGACGGATTCGCCAACTTCGGCTACACGCGGCTGGCGGCGAAATTCGGCGTGAAGCTGGTCGACCTCGACCAGGCGGGGCACGCCGTCGTGCAGGTCTTCGACGAGGGCGATTTCCGCCCTCACGCGGTGCGGATGTCGCGTCTGCTGCTGGATCCGAAGACCTTTATCATTTCCGCGGCGAAAATGAAGACGCACGACCGCGTGGTGGCGACGCTGTCGCTGAAGAACATCGTCGTCGGCGCGGCCGTGAAAGACCTGGGCTTCCGCTTCGGCCCGGGGGCGAAGCCGGGGGCGAAGACCGACAAGCCGATCTGCCACGGCTCCGGCTTCCGCGGCATCAACTACAACTTGTTCGCCCTGGGCCAGCGGCTGCACCCGCACCTGGCCGTGATCGACGGCTACGACGGCATGGAGGGCAACGGCCCCACGATGGGCAAGGCCGTGGACCATCGCGTCTGCGTCGTCAGCAGCGACTGGCTGGCCGCCGACCGCTTGGCCCTGGAATTGATGGGCATCGACTTCGCCAAGGTCGGCTACCTGAACTTCTGTGCCGACGCCGGGCTGGGCCAGGCCGACCTGAAGAAAATCGAGGTACTCGGCGAACCCGTGGCCAGGCACGTCAAGACCTACAAGCTCTCCGACAACATCCAGGCCCAGATGATCTGGAAGACGCCGGCGCACGGGTAAGGGCCTGTAAAGCAATAAGTTGAGCAAACAAGAAAGAGCAACGAAGCGCCGTTGCTCTTTCCTGCGTTGAAGGGACAGCCACCGGCGGTTCTTGACAATGCACCACGACTGATGTATCCCTGGAGGTAGTAGAAATCCATGATCGGCACCTTGCAGGGGACCACCGATGAGATGCCTCGCGCCCAAGGCGTTTTCCAGCCTTCTGTTGACGGCGATTGTCCTGCCGATCCTTGGGGCCGGACTGCTTTCTTCCCGTGACGCCGCGGCACAGGGCTTGGAGCAGGTTACAGCACGCTACACGAAATATGAGTACCGCATCCCCATGCGCGACGGCAAGAGGCTCCTCACCGCCGTCTACGCGCCCAAGGACCAGTCGCAGCGGTATCCGATCCTCCTGACGAGGACGCCGTACAGCGTGGCGCCGTACGGGGCCGATCAGTACAAGAGCGATCTGGGCCCGTCGCCGTTGGCGGGCAAGGCGGGTTACATCTTCGTCTACCAGGACGTGCGCGGGCGGTGGATGTCGGAGGGGGACTTCGTCGATATGCGCCCTACCAGGCCGCCAAGAAAGGCCCGGCCGACGTTGACGAGAGCAGCGACACCTGGGACACGATCGAGTGGCTCATCAAGCACCTGGACAACCACAACGGCAAGGTGGGTTTGTGGGGGATCTCCTATCCCGGCTTCTACGCGTCGATGGGCATGATCGATGCCCACCCGGCCCTGAAGGCCGTCTCGCCCCAGGCGCCGATCGCCGATTGGTTCCTCGGCGACGACTGGCACCATCACGGCGCGTTGATGCTGCCGCACGCATTCAACTTCATGGCGGTCTTCGGCCGTCCGCGCCCGCAGCCGATCAAGAAGTCGCGGTTCACGTTCGATCACGAGACGCCCGACGGTTACCAGTTCTTCCTGCAGATGGGGCCGCTGGCCAACGCCGACGCCCGGTACTTCAAGAACGATGTCCCTTTCTGGAACGAAGTCATGCGTCATGGCGTCTACGACGATTTCTGGAAAGCGCGCGACGTGCGCCGGCATCTGAAGAACGTCCGGCCGGCGGTGATGACCGTGGGTGGCTGGTTCGACGCCGAAGACCTGTTCGGCGCTCTGGAGACCTACAAGCACGTCGAGGCCGGCAGCCGAGGCGCGGAGAACATGCTGGTGATGGGGCCCTGGAGCCACGGCGGCTGGTCCCACGCCGACGGGCAGTCCCTGGGGCCGATCTCCTTCAACGCCAAGACTTCGGAGTTCTTCCGCGAAAGCATCGAGCTGCCCTTCTTCGAGTTTTACCTCAAGGGCAAGGGGCCGTTCCAACATCCCAAGGCTTGGGTCTTCCAAACCGGCACCAACCGCTGGCGGCAATTCACCGCCTGGCCGCCCAAGGAGACCCAGCCGAAGGCGATCTTTCTGCGGGCCGGCGGCCGGCTGGCCTTCGACCCGCCGGCCGACGCCAACCCGCAGGCCTGCTATGACGAGTACCTAAGCGATCCCGCCAGGCCGGTGCCTTTTCTCAACAAGATCGCCATCGGCATGTCGCCGGAATACATGGTCGAGGACCAGCGGTTTGCCGCCACGCGGCCCGACGTGCTGGTCTACCGGACGGAGGCCCTGGAAGAGGATCTTGCCCTGGCGGGCCCGATCCAGGTCGAGCTGCACGTGGCAACGTCGGGAACCGACGCGGACTGGATCGTCAAGCTGATCGACGTGTACCCCGACGATTATCCCGACCCGAGCAGCAACCCCGCCGGCCTGCGGATGGGCGGTTACCAGCAACTGGTCCGCGGCGACGTGATGCGCGGCAAGTTCCGCAACAGCTTCGAGAAGCCCGAGCCGTTTTCGCCCGGCCAACCCACGCCGGTGCGATTTACCATGCAGGACGTGTGCCACACGTTCCGGCCCGGTCACCGGCTGATGGTTCAGGTCCAGAGCACCTGGTTTCCGCTGGTTGACCGCAATCCGCAGACGTTCGTCGACATTTACACGGCCAAGGAGTCCGATTTCCGCAAGGCCCTCCAGCGCGTCTATCGCTCGGCCGATCGCGCGTCGCGCCTGACCCTTTCCTTGCTGCCGTAGGGCCGGGCGGATTCCACGCACCTGGGGGTTACTCAAGCGAGGCAGAGCCTTGACGCCCTCGGTCATCAAATTCGGCTCTTCCGGTTCTAGGTGCAAAAACCCGGAGGGGCCGCTGACGCTCGTAGTCCCGCCTTTAGGCGGAATGCCGCCTAAAGGCGGAACTGCGAGCGGGCGTTTCACGACTCTTGCACCCAGAACCGGAAGAGCCTCGAAATTCCCTTCGGTGGCTCCGGCCGCTTGCGCCAGAGACGCCTCCAGAGCGGTAAGTCCTGCCACTCCTTCAACTTTTCCTGGTATTCGACGTTCAGTTGCGCAGCCCGGTCTGGGTCCGCGGCCGGATGCGCAGGGGAGCCAGCGTAGCCTCGCGGCCTGGACGATTGGGCCGACTCGCCCTCGACCTTTTGCCGCAGTTGCGCCAGGGCCTGTTCATCTTCAGCAGAGACGAACAGCCCACGCTCTTTCATCCCCGAGAGCACGTCGTACACCTTGCGCCACCAGGCCCGCGCTCGACGCTGCCTGTCTGCTCAGCCATCGTCGCCATGCGCCAGCAACTGACCCACAAATCGCGTTGCCAGTCGGCGTTGCCCGGGTCGGCCGCCGCCAGCCGCGCGAAGATCTCATGAGTCGCCCGAAAGGCAGCCAACGCCGCGGTGAGGTCGCCCCGCGCGAGGTGTACGTCACCGATTTTTCCCTTGGTGAGCGCGAGGCCGCGTTGCCAGCCGGCGTTGCCCGGGTCGGATGACGCCAGCCGCACGAGTATTTCATTTTCCGGATAGCCTCTTACATATGCTGTCCGCAAGTGATGAGGCGAATGAGTAGTGCTCAGGCGGTTTGATTTCGGACGACCTGGCCCGGTACCGTTCCTGCAACCACCCTGCAAAACCGAGCTCCTCCAATCTCCTGCGCGAATCTGGAACCCAGAGTGCGAGATCCATTGGACTGATGCGAGGGTATGCACGTCGTGGTTCTCGCATGGCGACGCGGTATGCCTGTAGAATGGCAATTTTGAGCGTGAATAGCAGCGTTAAGGCGATCATGGGTCCCGAGACTAGCCAGCACCACGGATTGTAACGCGCCAACCCGAGCGCGCCCCAGAAGGTTGCTATCGCTCCGAGAAGGCAAAGCAACGCAGTGCCGCGGAAGGACAAACGAGTATCAGAGACTCGACGCTGCGCCAATCGTAAGTCGTTCCGCGCGACGGCGTTTGTCGGGTCGACCGCCGCTAGCCGCGCTATGATTTCCAGACTCGCGCGGCAGGACGCCAACGCCCCGGTCATGTCCCCCTGGCGCGGAGCACACCGCCGACTTGGTCCTGGCTGGCCGCGAGGTCGTGTTGCCAGCCGGCGTTGCCTGGGTCGGCCGAAGCCAGCCGCGCAGATTTCCAGACTCGCGCGGTAGGACGTTAGCGCCCGGTCAGGTCCCCCTGCGCGCCGAGCACCTCACCGATCTTTAGCTGGCTGACCGCGAGGTCGCGTTGCCAGCCATCGTTGCCTGGGTCGGCCGCCGCCAGCCGCGCGGAGATCCCATGAGTCGCGCGGTAGGAGGCTAGCGCCCCGGTCAGGTCCCTCTGCGCACTGAGTACATCGCCGATCACTCCGTGGCTGACTGACAGGTCGCGTTGCCAGCCGGCGTTGCCTGGGTCGGCCGCCGCCAGCCGCGCAGATTTCCAGACTCGCGCGGTAGGAGGCTAGCGCCCCGGTCAGGTCCCCCACCGCGCGGAGCAAATCGCCAATTCTGAGACGGCTGAGCGACAGGTCGCGTTGCCAGCCGGCGTTGCCTGGGTCGGCCGCCGCCAGCCGCGCACGGATTTCCAGACTCGCGCGGTGGCACGCCAGCCCCGCGAGCGCGTCCCCTGCAGGCCGAGCACATCGCCGATCTTGCCTTGGCTGGCCGCGAGGTCGCGTTGCCGGCCGGCGTTGCCTGGCTCGGCCGCCGCCAGCCGCGCGGATTTCCACACTCGCGAGGTAGGACGCTAGCGCCCCGGTCAGGTCCCTCTGTGCGATGAGCAAATCGCCGATGTTGCTTTCGCTGACCGAGAGTTCGTGTTGCCAGACGGTGTTGCCCGCGTCTTCCCCACAAAGTCGCTTGAGGACCGCACAGGTTCGATCGACAACCCCCAGCCGCGATGCTAGCGGCGTATCGTACTCCAAGACATTCAAAAGCTCAGAATCGTAACGGCTGCACAGTTCCGCCCGCTGGTCTGTTTCCAGCCCGGCCTCGTCGAGTAGCGAAAGAATCCAGGCCAAACGCGGGTTACCCGCCTCCGCCAGACCCGCCGCAATGTGGTCAGCCAGGGCACGCGTGGCCCCAAGGAGTTCATCCCCGCCACGCGCCAGGCCCGCATAGTAACGGCCGGCCCGCAGCCGGTCCTCCGTGCCGATCTGATGGAACATCAATTCGGCGTGGCGCAGCGGGTCGCCGTCGAACAGGGTTTGCAGGTGATCCGCAATCAGCACGTGCAACTGCGGCTCCAGGCCGGCATCCTGCAGCCACTTCCGCTGGACCGCCAGCCGCATCTGGGCATGAAAGAAGTCCCATTGCGCCTGCGCTCCCCGCTGCACCAGGTGCGCGCGGAACGCACGCCGCAGGGCCGCAAACTTCAGGTCGTTCCACGCCTCTGCCGGCTCGCCGGGGGCCATCAGCCGCGCCGCCCGCGGCAACAGCTCCTTCAGGTCGGCTTCCCGCCAACCGTGGCGGCTGACGGCGATCAGGGCGGCAAAGCCCCGGGCCCAGCCCCGGCCATAGAGCGTCTCGCAGCGGGCCAGCATCTCGCCGTAAAGCGGCTCGACGTCGCCCGGCAGCCCGGCCGCCACGTCGCGCATCATAAGCCGCAGCCGCTGGTCGTCGCTGCCCTCGTATTGCCGCTGGGCCCGCTGGAAGTCGTCGGCGTCCAGCAGTTGCAGCTCCTCCAGCGCCAACTCCAGCCACAAGGGGATGCCGGCCGAAGACTGGCCGTCGCCGCGATGTTTCCGCAGCAGCTCTTCGAGCACGTCGGGGTTCAGCCTGCGGTGATACCGCCCGCAGACGGCCGCGGCGATCGCCTGGGCCTCGTCCCGATCCAAGAGCGGCAGCCGGATCAGCCGCACGCCGCGGCGCTCTTGCAGCGCCTGCGACTGGCTGCCGGGGATCGCGGTCGCAATCAGCCGCGCGTTGTCGGGCCAGGCGGCGGGCAGCCACGTCAGGTAACGCCCCCGGGGTGTCGGCTCGAACTGGTCCAAGGCGTCGATCAGCAGCACCACCCGCCGGCCGGCCGAACGCGCACCAGCAGCTCGCGGAACGTCCGTTCCAACTCGTCGGCGTTGGCCGCGTCCGGCAGCGGGTCCGCGCTGCCGGCGGCCCGCGCCAGCTCGCCGATCCAGCGCCGCAGCAGGGCGTCGACCTGGGTCGAGCGCGGGCTGATCCCCGCCGCGTGGGCCAGCAGCAGCACGTCTTCCCGGCCTTCCAGTTGCCGGTAGAGATGTGCAAACAGGGCGCTCTTGCCGGAGCCCGACTCACCCGTCACGCAGGCGCCCCGTTGAGAAGCCCTCACCCCCTGCCCCTCTCCCGCGAGCGGGAGAGGGGAGGCCGGAGCGGCCGGCGAGTGGGCCAAGGCCAACAGCTCCCCGGTAATCTCGACGCGGCCAAGGAAACCGCGTCCGCGATTCTCGACGAACTCCTCTAAGGCCCACCGCTCCTGCTCCTGCCAAGCGGGCAGGGGCTGCTGGGCGAAGGGGCGGGTCTCTTCGTCCAAGTCGCGCCAGAGGTCTTCCAATACCTGCTTTCCCCACTGCTCCAGGCCCGTGACCCGCTGTTGCCGGGCGTCCCACGTTGCCTGGTAGCGGTGGACGCGGCCCGCCAGGCTGGGATCGCGCTGGATCCGCTCCTTCAGCGCCCGCAGCCGCGCGGCCGCAGCGCCGGCCCCGGCAGCCGGGTTGTGGGCCTCGCTGTACAGGGCCGCCGTCTCGGGCGGCATCTGGTCGTAGGGCAGCGGATCGCGGAAGTAGAACAGGCTCCGCCGCTTCTGGTCCGCGCTGTCCAGGACCCCGAATTCGATTTCCAGGGCCGTGACACTCTTGCCCTGAACGTCGGTCCGAAAGCCCTGCTCGTCGACCGCCGCCCGCATCCGCTGCTCGGGCGGCACCCAGCCGTAGCGGTCGCCCAGCAGGGCGATCAAGAACGGCCGGCTTCGCTGGATTTCCTCCAGGCAGACTTTCAGCACCAGCAGCTCCTTGGCCTGTTGTTGGGCGACGCGGACCGTCTCGACGCCCCACCGCAGGTCGATCGGCTCCAGATGGTGCCGCCGTTGGAGCAGCCGCTCCTGCAGTTCGGGTAGGACGTGGTCCCGCAACCAGTCGCGTTCCGACTGCATGTCGGAGAACGTGCTGGAGATGAACACCGGCCGCGATCGCCAGGCCGCGCTTCCCGTGGTCTCGCGTGGCATGGAACGGCCTCCTTCACGACGGTTGATGTTGTGAGCTCGCGATCGTTTGACCCCGGGCGTCACTACTCTCCACTGGTATACCGACTGCCGATCCGTCCTGCCAGAGCCCCGGCCTGGGTGACAATCGCCGGGCAGACCGTTGGGCGGTCTACGGCCGCGCGACGGGCCGAAACGCTCTTGCTTGTCGCGGCACGCGCTGTCTGCTAGGATCGACGGTTAGTGCACGGTCCCTGGAACTCTCGCGTGATCCGCCGCCTTGTGGAAGGAGTCGTTTTCCTGAGCTTGGCAGGGCTGGCGGTTCGGACTTGGTACGTCGAGGGGCTGCTGGTGCCTTACCGCGTGGTCAGCGGCTCGATGGCCCCGGCCCTGCTGGGTCCGCACTTCGACCTGGTGTGCCGGGATTGTGGATGCCGGCTGGCGTGCGACTCGTCCGCGACGCCGCGCGGCCGCCGAGCGGTCTGCCCGAACTGCGGCTATCGCGAGGATTGGCCGGAGCCGGACTTGGCCGTGGCGGGCGACCGGCTGCTGGTCGATAGGTCGACCTTCCGGCTGCGACCGCCGCGACGCTGGGAGGTGGTGGCGGTCCGCGAGCCGGACCACGCCGCGCGGGTGGCCATAAAGCGGGTCGTGGGCCTGCCGGGGGAGTCGGTCGAGATCCGCGACGGCGATCTCTATATTGATGGCCGGATCCAGCGAAAGCCCCTTGCCCAGCAACGGGCGATGGCCGTCTTGGTCTACGACGCCAGCCATGCTCCTCAACTCGGTCGCTGCCTGCCTCCACGGTGGGCCGGCGACGGATCGGCCAGCCGCTGGAGCCAGTCCGAGGGGCGATTCCTCCACGCGGCCAGCGTGGCCGCCGGGGCTAACGAGCCGTTTCAAAACCGGAGCGTGGCGACGGGCAAGGCGGCGACGGGCAAGAATGCCCATCCTACGGCAAGTGTAGGTCGGGCATTCCTGCCCGACAGTGGCTCCCGGGGTCTAGAAACGGCTTCTCATGGCTCTGCGCCAACTAACGGCTCTACGCCCGCAGGCCCCGGCGGCCACGCCGGCTCGATCGACTGGCTCCGCTATCGCCACTGGCGTCGGGTCCCGGGAGGCCAGCGCGGGCAGGTGCAACTGGCTCCGATCACCAATGAGTGCTATTACAATGCTGCGCTGGAGCGTCCCGAGGGCACGGTCCGGCCGGTCCGCGATCTGCTGCTGGCATTCCGCCTGGTGCGGACGTGCGGACGAGGCCGGCTCTCGATTGCGATTGCCGACGGGCGGAGAGAGTTTCAGGTCGAGATCGACCCAAATCGGGCAAGCTACGTAATCCTGGAAGGCGGGCGCCCCGTGACAGGGGCTGGTGGCTGCCCGTTGCCGCTGGCCATGGGTGGCCGAGAGATCGAGGTTTGGCTTACCGACGCTCGCCTGGTCTTCCTGGTCGATGGCCGGCAGGTCTTCGCGCGGTGCTATGAGCCGGGTAGTCCTCACGCTCCGCGTGAGGGCGTGCGTCACGCGGAGCGTGACGAGTACAATTCTTTGGCGATCGGTGCGTCGGACTTAGGGGTCGAGATCTCTGATCTGCGGGTTTATCGCGACATCGACTACTCCCGCCCGGCCGGGGTCAATGCGCGGTGGGGATATGGCAAGCCTGTTAAGATAGGAAAGGACGAGTACTTCATTTTGGGCGACAACAGTGAGGTTTCCATCGACAGCCGGTCTTGGATTGACGGTCCGGCCGTGCCCGAGTCTCTATTGGTGGGGAAGCCGCTGCTGGTCCATTTCCCCTGCCGAGGAATAATGATAGAGGGGCGGCATTTCCAAGTTCCGGACATCTTTAGAATTCGCTATATTCGGTAAGAGGTCTTGGGGGCTTTGGTCTTAGGTGTGATGAGAAGACCTGGAACGGAAGCGCACGTAGGTTATGCTTTAGCATAACACGCTTGGGTTATGCTAAAGCAAGATACGTTGTTAGCGTAACGCGTTTTCCGTGAGCACATTGTGTTATGCTGAAGCATAACCTACTGCTACTACTACCTGAGCGGGATTGATATGACCAAGAAGAAGGCGGCTACAGCGCAGCGGAACGATGCGTCGCCGCACGCCAAGGAGAACCACCGCAGGCAGGCCGGGGGCCATCAGGAACCGTCGTCGGGTGGGCTGCAGGCTTATGTATCGCCGGAGATGATTCGCGAAGTGATCGAGTCGGTGGTGATCGCTTTTGTGCTGGCGTTCTTGTTTCGTACGTTCGAGGCCGAGGCTTTCGTAATTCCCACGGGTTCGATGGCCCCCACCCTGATGGGCCGCCACAAGGATCTTATTTGCGACGAGTGCGGGATGCCCTTTCAGGTGAGCGCAAGCGACGAGGTGGATGCTGAGACGAATGAGTTGACGAGGTATCGCGTCGTCGGGGGCACCTGCCCTAACTGTCGGCACAGGATGAAGTTCGGGCCGGAGGACGAGAAGCATCCCTCGTATTGGGGGGACCGGATCCTGGTCTGCAAGTTCGCCGACGAGATCGCCGAGCCCCAGCGGTGGGACGTTGCCGTATTCCACTATCCGGACGGCGCCAAGACGAACTTCATCAAGCGGTTGGTGGGCCTGCCCAACGAGACCTTGCGCATCAGCCACGGCGACATCTGGGTCAAGCACGACGGTAAGCAGGAGTTCCAGATCGCCCGCAAGCCGCCGCAAAAAATCCTCGCCATGCTCCAGGTGGTTTATGACAATGACTACCTGGCCCCGCCGATCCGTGACGGTGTCTGGCTGCCGCGGTGGGCGCCGCAAACTCCAGGCCCAGGCGGCGGAAAAGGCGACTGGGTCGATGAGAAGATCGACGAGAAGGCCGGCCACTTCACTTTCCGTACCGACGGCACGAGCCCGGAGCCTGTCTGGCTCCAATACCGTCACCTGGTTCCCTCCGAAGACGATTGGACGCAGGAAACGTCTCCAGGCCCCACTCGGCCGCAATTGATCGCCGATATGACGGCCTATGATTCGGAGATCAAGTACGATACCAGTCTGAACAAGGTCTTGCCACCGACCTATTCTCCCTTGAATTGGGTGGGCGACCTCTGCCTGGCCTGCCAGATCCGCGTCCAGAGGCCGGGCGGCGAGGCGATCCTGGAGTTGGTCAAGGGTGGGCGGGTCTTCCAGTGCCGGCTGGACCTTGACAGCGGCCGGGCCTCGCTTTCGATCAGCGGACTGAAGCTCTTTCATCCCACGGCCGAGACGTCCATCCGCGGGCCGGGGACCTACCAACTGCGCCTGGCCAATGTCGACCACCAATTGACCCTTTGGGTGGGCGGCAGCACGGTTTCTTTCCAGGCCGCGCCCGGATCGCAGTCGGTTCAAGACGGGGATTCGCCGACCGCCTACCGGGGCGAGCTTTTGCACAACGACGTGCCCCAACCAGCCGATCTCCAGCCGGTGCGGATCGGCTCGCGCGGCGCCGCCCTGGAGGTCAGCCATCTGCGGATTGATCGCGACATTTACTACCTGGCAACGAAGTTCGGGCTGGCATCGGGCGACCCGATGACGGACTTCCGAGCCGGCGAAGACCCCCGCCAATCCTTTCCGGAGGGCATGGATGCGGCCACTTTGCTTTCCGACCCGCAGGCCTGGCAGGTCTACTCCCGCACCAACTCCGTCGAGTTCACCCTGGGGCCCGACCAGTTCTTCATGCTCGGCGACAACAGCGCCGCCAGCAAGGACGGCCGGCTCTGGGAAGGCGATTACTTCGTGCGGCGCGACCTGTTGATCGGCAAGGCCCTGTTCATCTACTGGCCGCACGCCCTGATCCACATTCCGGGCACGAAGATCCCGGTCTACTATTTCCCCAATTTCTGGCGGATGGGGCTGGTCCGCTGAAGAGAGACGAGTAGGGTGGGACAAGCTCGCGCAGGCGAGCGCCGGCCCACCAGTTTTTGCCGGCGCCTGGTGGGCCGGCGGCCGCCGCGGCGGCCTGGTCCCACCCTACGATCGCCGGACAGTTGTTCCTTGGCCGATCCTCAGCAAAGGAGACGGATCTCCATGGCCCGTGCAATCCCCGACGAACGAGCAGATCACGCGACCGCCGGCCTGTCGCGGGCCGGCGCGCCGACGGCCCCCATGCTGGAAGTCCGCGGGCTGGTGAAGATCTACGGCAGCCGCCGCGTGGTCGACGGCGTGGATTTCGAGGTCTATCGGGGCGAGGTGGTGGGCCTCTTGGGACCCAACGGCGCGGGCAAGACCACCAGTTTCCGCATGACCTGCGGGATGATCGAGCCCAACGCCGGCAAGGTGACGCTGGGCGGGATTGATGTCACGCGCTGGCCGATGTACCGCCGCTGCCGCAGCGGCGGCATGGGCTACCTGGCGCAGGAATCCAGCGTCTTCCGCAAGCTTTCCGTCCAGGACAACCTGCTGGGCGTGATGGAGATGCTGGGCATCGACGCCAAGAAGCGCCGCGCGCGCTGCGAAGCGCTGCTGGCACAGTTCGGCATCCAGAAGCTCCGCAAGGCCAAAGCCATGTCGCTCTCCGGCGGTGAGCGGCGGCGGCTGGAGATCGCCCGGGCGCTGGTCTCCAGTCCGAAGATCATTCTCTTGGACGAGCCTTTCACGGGCATCGACCCGGTGACCATCGACAGCATCCAGGAGATCATCCGCCAGCTCCGCGACCGGGGCATCGCGATCCTGGTCACCGATCACCAGGTGCGGGAGACGTTGCAGATCACTGACCGCAGCTACGTGATCGACAGCGGCCGCGTGCTTTGCCACGGTCCGCCGGACGTGGTGCTCAACAACGCCGAAGCCCGCCGACGGTACTTCGGCGAAGACATCGACTTGGGCCGGCCATCGGCGGCGCCGCCCCGCCCTGCCACGCCCGGGCCGCAGATGCCGCCGGGCACGTAGGTTATGCTCCAGCATAACACCCTGCGCCAGAGCATGTTATGCTAAAGCATAACCTGCGGGGCTCGTCGTTGACGGAAAGCAACTCATGAAGATCGGACTGATTGGCTACCAGGGTTCGGGAAAAAGCACGCTCTTCGAGTGGCTGACGGGAGTTGCCCCGGATCCGGCCGCTTCGCACGCCGGCCAAAGTGCGATGGCCACCGTGCCGGAGCCGCGGGTGGAATCGCTCTGCCAGATCTACCATCCCAAGAAGGTGACGCTGGCGGCCCTGGAGATCGACGATACGCCGGGGCTGAGCCGGACCCACGAGGGAAACGCCGCCCGGATGGCGACCATCCGCGAGGCCGGCTGCCTGGTGTTCGTCGTGGGCGCCTACGGTGGCACCGACCCGGCCGCCGATCTGCACTCGCTGGACGAAGACCTCGTGCTGGCCGACATGGAGATCGTCAGCGGCCGATTGCAGCGGGTGGCCGATTCGCTCCGCAAACCGATCCCTGGCAAGGAGCGTGACCTGCTGTTGCACGAGCAGCAGACGCTGCACATGGTCTATGAGGGGATGGAAAACGGCAAGCCGCTGCGGGAAGAGCAGATGACCGACGAGCAGGCCCGGGTCACCCGCAGTTTCCGCCTCTTCTCCGAGAAGCCGCGGATGGTGGTCTTCAACACGGCCGACGACGAATCCGATCCCGGCCGCTTCACCCGCCTCGTGCCGCCGGGCGTGCAGGCTTTCGCCGTTCCCGTCGGGCTGGAGATCGAGCTGGCGCGGATGAGCCCTTCCGACCGCCGCGAGTTCGAGGAGGAGATGGGCCTGGTGGCCTCCGATCGCGACCACCTGATCCGCACGTTGATGGACGTTTCCGGCCAGATGATCTTCTTCACGGCCGGCGAGAAGGAGGTCCGCACCTGGATGATGCCCAAAGGCGGCACCGCCGTCGATGCGGCCGCCGGCATCCACACCGACCTGGCCCGGGGCTTTATCCGCGCCGAGATCATGACCGTCAGCGACCTGGTCCGCCTGGGGAGCGAGCGCGAAGTGAAGGCCCAGCACCTGGTCCGCCAGGAGCCCAAGGACTACGTGGTCAAAGACGACGACATCCTCTACATCCGCTTCAGCGTGTAAAGGCAAGCGGCACCCCTGAGACACTAAATTGGGGGGCGCGAGCCAAGAAGCAAAACCCACTTGCTACTGGGATCGGCAGGCAGTAAGATCACCTGCGGAGGTGCGAAATGGAACTAACCGCGGAAGAACGTGAGGCCGTCGAGAAGGGCGGCGTCGTCAAGTACGTCATTCCCGACTCCCGGGTCGAGTGTGTTGTCGTGCGAGAAGACCTACTCGACCCCTTGCGCGTACGTTCGGACTACTCCCCCTGCGATCCGGATGATCTTTCTATGCTGACTTCCGAGGTCTTGGATGACGAGGATTGGACCATGCCTGAAGGACATGCGACATAGCCGTTGTCGTAGCGGGAAAGACGGTCATGCAAGCCGATCGCAGTGATGTGGTGATGGTCGATTTCCCGTTCGGCGAGGGAAGCGGTTCGAAGCTTCGGCCGGCGGTAGTGGTCCAGTGCGACGCGGATAATCGGCGATTGGGCACGATCATCGTCGCGATGATCACGAAGCAGACGGCGCTGGTGGGACGGGAGCCTCGCCACATCTTCATCGACGTCTCCACCGAAACCGGAAAGGCATCCGGCCTGTGGTTACAATCCGCGGTCAACTGCTCCCAGTTGGCGACCATTAAGTCGGACCGTGTTGTTCGCCGATTGGGTCGCTTATCCGACTTGTTGATGGAGCTGGTTTCCAATAGTCTCCGTGATGGACTGGGCCTTTAGGGAACCCACGGCGCAGCCAGCGCGGCCGCCGAAGAAAGCGAAGACCGGATTTCGTTCTCGACGATGCCGGATACACACCGGGGCCTTCTGCACAGGCGGCGATTAAGCGATAAGCGGTCATGAGAAGTAGCAGGAGGGACGTTTGTTGAGCTACGATTTGATGGTATTCGATGCCGCTGCCGCGCCTCATAGCCGGAAGGCGTTCATTGCGTGGTACGAGCAGCAAACGCAGTGGACCGAGTCGCACGGTTACAGCGATCCAAATGTGCCGACGCCGGAGTTGCAGGTTTGGTTTCAAGAGATGATCAAGTCCTTCCCTCCGATGAACGGCCCGTTACGAAGCGATGACGTGGACGATCCGAAGGTCACTGATTACAGCGTTGGCCGATCAATCATTTACGCCGCGTTTGCATGGTCACAGGTCAAACCCGCATATCAGCGGATGAAAGAGCTCGCCGCGAAGCATCGCGTCGGCTTTTTCAACGTCAGCTCGAACGAAGGTGACATTTGGCTGCCGTCGTCGGACGGAAAACTGTTGAAGGTCAACGGGTAATAAGAGTCCGGCTACGCCGCCTGCCGCATAACCAACTCCGGCATGGTCCTCATAACCTGGGACGTGCGCGTCAGGTCGGAGTTCTTTTCCGGCTCATGAGAGCGAAACAAGCAGATGCGACGCCTGCAATGTGGATCTCTTTGACAAGAAATCAATCAAAGAGAGACCTCCCTACTGCTCCAGCGATGCGATCTCGTCGTCCGCCAGCGCGTACAACTCGTACACAAGCTGGTCGATCTGCTGGTCGGTCAGGGCCAGGTGCTCCCGCAGAGCGGCCTCCTGCGGTGGGAGCGGCTCGGCGCGAAGCTGCCGCGTGCCGGCCAACATCTGCTCGACCAGGCCCACCAGCCGATCGTGCCGGGCGAGGTCCTCGCGGCTGGCAGGATCGATCCGCCGGACGGGCGTGCGGGCCAGGACGTGGCCGTTGATCTCCAGGCCCAGGCCGCGCCGCTTGGCGTGGTGGCGATACCATTGCCAGAGGAGCCGGCTGTTGAGCAGGGCGGCCAGGTAGTGCAGGTGCTCGCCAAACAGCGGGTGGGGAACAAACACGTTCACGCTGAAAGGCACGTAGACCGGCACGACTGCCGGCACGATCGCCGGGCGTGCGGCCATCTGCACGGCGATCAGTTTCGACGCCTGCCAAAGCGGCTCCTCGCGCGGCCAGTGGAGCTGCCACCAGCCCCGCGCGCGGAGAGCGTCTCGCGCCGCTGCTCCATGATCGGGCGGAACTGCTCCAGGTGGCGGCGGAGCACCGGGTAGCGTGCGATGTCGGGACAGGTGCGGGCGGTGGAGTAGATCAGCCGCAAGGAAGGTTCCTCGGCCAGGTAGTAGCGGCCCAGGTCGCCAAGGTCGTGGTACGGCCGCACCAGCCCGGCTTCGTTTTCCGGCAGCCGCAGGCGTTGCAACTCTTGCGGCGTTAGGGCGAAGACCCCTAGGCCGGCGGTCCAGCGGCCGTCGTGCCTGCGGTTGACCGCCGCCGTGACGGCTGCCGGATTCTCGGCGATCCCTTGGCGGATGCGGCCGAGACTGCCCAGCGTTGGGAAAGCTGACAATCGGGCCAGAATCCCTTCGCAGGGCGGTTCGAGGTCGATGCGGTCGGCGAGGAAGAGTTGCCGGGGGCTCTTGATGAACGTGGCGACCGGCACGCTGCCGCGGACATAGGGCTCGGCGTCGGCCCGCGCATCGGGCGGCACGACCTTGACCGTGGTGGGACCCGTGCCGGCGCCCTTGCGGACGCGGAGGATCAAATGCCGGCCGGCGACGCTGGGGAAGACGCGGAGGCGACCCAGCGAGAAGATCTCCTCCACCTCGGCCGACTCCCGCAGGGCTCGAATCACGTGCCGGGCGCCGGTGCCCGAGGTCCAATAGGCGCCCACGATGTACGACAGCCGGCCGCCCGGTTTGAGCAGTTCCAGGCCGCGGTGCAGGAAGTAGTACCAAAGGTCCATCCGCGGCGCCCGGTAGCGGCGGCCTAGCGGACTGGCGGCGACAGCATCGAACATCGACTTGGTGTTCAACTCTCGGCGATAGGGCGGATTGCCCACGACCCAATCGAAGCGCTCGGCTCGCTCCTCCCAGATCGGGTCCACCAGCACGTCGCCGCACTCGATCGTCGATCCCAAACGTTCGGCGACCGCCCGGGCCAACTCGTAGTCGTCACGCTCCGCGTGACGCACGCCCTCACGCGGAGCGTGAGGAGTACCTACGAGCTCCAGCCAAAGCGAGCGCCGTGCGGCGAGAACGGCCTCGGCGTCCAGGTCCACGCCGTGCAGCCTGCCCGCCAAGTCGGCCGGCCCCAAGGGCGATTTGTGGGATTCCCCCGTTAGCCCCGGCGGCCACGCCGTCTGGTGTGCATCCGGCGAGGCCGCCGGGGCTAACAACCGTCCCCGGAGCCTTAGCCTGCGGCAGGCGGCCAACAGGAACGACCCGGCGCCGCAAGCGGGGTCAAGGAGTGAGCCTGGAGGGTCGGGCACGTCGGCCAAGGTCCGGTCCACGATGTACTGGCAGACGTACTCGGGCGTGTAATAGACGCCGGAGGCCCTCTTCGCCGGCCGGTTGCTGCCGGCCAACCGCAGGTCCAACAGCCGCTCGTGGGTCCGCCCGAGGATCTCCGGCCCTGCGGCCGACACCAGGGTGTCCAGGCCGGAAAGCTGCCCTAAGATCGGTTCGAGGAGATCGTCGGGCAGGTCGATCGCGGGCCAGGGAAAAAATTCCTCGCCCGCGCCCCCGCCCTGACGGACCCGGCAAATAGCGCTGCCGTACTGGGCTTCAAGCCAATCGAGCCCCCGGACAAGCTCGGACGATAGGTCCCGCCTCCCACCGTAGGCCGCCAGCGCATCCGGCGGAGCCAGTCCACGGCTTTGACAGAGCCGCAGCAGCAACAGCGACTCGATCGTCTGCCGGGCGGCCATCTCGCACTCTTCCCGCCGTCCGCTCGGGTGCCGCTCGGCCAGACCGGCGGCCAGCCGTCGCCAGCAACCGGGGATTCGCTTTAGCCAGACATCGCCGGGAGTCATACCCTACTGATCGGTGGTCGCCGCCGGGCCGGGTTCACGGGGACGGACAGCGGTCCATCCGCCGTATTCGGCGGCCTTGGGGTGGGCCGGAGGCGCTGGGGACACAATGTCCGGGCCCTCCACCACGGTCCCTTCTTCGCCGATCACCGGTCCTTCGACGACCGTCTCGCCGCTGGGCGCCGCGGGGTTATCAATCAATGGTCCAGCCACGTTGTCCTCGCTCGCGGAGAGAATGTCCTGGCCGAAATCGACGTTTCCAACGGGCTGCACCGCGACCGGCGGCGGTTCCATGCGGATCGGACCAGAGAGGATCGAGCCGGCCCGCGGCTCGCAAAGCGAGCAGCCGCCGGGACCGCAAGTGTAGGTCGGCCCGCAGTAGTCGTAAGGATGGGCGCCCATGCAACAGCCTGACATCAGGGTTATCAGCCCCAGCAGAATCCAAACGAGCTGCGTGCGAGACATGCTAGGTCGCCTCGTCAGTCAACCGGACAAGATGAGTGAAAAGACTCCCATTTTACCGTGAATCCCCAATTTCTCTGGGATACTTGAGGATTCAACGGTATATTCGGCCGGAACTCTTGGCTAACCCGCATTTTTTTCCAAGTTTCTCTGATATGAACGAGTTTCCGGCCCCAGGTTTTGGTGCGATTGGCGAGCCTGTAGGGTCCCGTTCTAAGACATGTTGGCTGCTGGTGGGGCTGTTGTTGCTAACTTTGGTGGTCCGCCTGCCGGGCATCGCCCGGCCGTTGGTGGGAAACTTCGCCACGAAAAACGTGGTCTATGCGATGATTGCGCGGAACTGGGCCGAGGGGCGAAGCGACTTCCGCTACCCCATGCTGGACTGCCTGGCTGGCGGGCAGCGGTCGCTCCACATGTTGGAACTGCCCTGCTCGGCCTATCTCACCGGCTGGCTCTGGAAGACCTTGGGCGGCTCCCTGGATGTTTGGGGACGGGCGACGGCCATCGGCTTCAGCCTGGCCTCCGTGGGTGTGTTGTTCTGCCTGGTCCGCCAGCGTCACGGACCGGTCGCCGCCGCGGGGGCCGCCACGGCTTTGGCAATCTCTCCGGTAAGCATGATCTACGGTCAGAGTTTCATGCTCGAAGCGTCGCTGGTCTTCTTTACCGTGGGGACCATCTGGTGCCTGGACCGCTGGTTGGCCGGCGGCCGCCGGGCATGGCTGCCGGCCGCCGCGTTGTGCTTGAGCCTGCTGCTTCTGACCAAGATCTACATGCTCGTGATGCTGCTGCCTTTGGCGGCCATGATCCTGCGACGGAGGCCGGACGCTCCGGCAAACGAAGACGCGGAGACGCGGAGACGCGGAGACGGGAGGCCTAACGCTGCCCGCTGCCCTCCCTGGACCGTGGCCGTCTTGGCGCTGGCCTTGATCCCGGCGGCGGCCTGGTACGCCCACGCGGCCCGAACGGCAACCGACAGCACACTGGAGCCGCGGATCTACTACTCGGTGCTGGACAGCGCCGAGGTCCTCCGTCCGCCGCATCCGCTGCTCTGGTCGCCCGACTTCTACCGGCAGATTCTCGACGACCTGGCGGGCGTAGTGCTCACGCCGCTGGGCCTGTCGCTGGCGATGGCCGGGCTCTTGCACCCGGCCTGGCGGCGATACCTGCCCTGGCTGACGGCGACGGCCCTGCTGGTGGCCGCGCTGCCGCCGAAGTTTCACCAGATGAACTATTACTGGATGGCGGCCCTGCCGCCACTGGCGATCCTCATCGGCCTGGGCTGGCAGCAGGTCCACGACCGCTTGGCCCCGGGCCGGACGGCGGTCGCGATCGTGTTGGCGGTGGCCCTGCTCTTCTCGCTGCGATACGCGGTGCGGCCGGCCATGATCACGCCCCCGGCCGATCGTGCCGTGGTTCCCGCAGGCCGGGCGATCCAAAGGCTCACCGCGGCGGACGAGCCGGTGGTGACCATGCACGGCTCCGGCATCGATCTGCTCTACTACTGTCGCCGGCCAGGCTGGGCCCTGTCGCCAGATACGCCGCAGCTCGATCGGGCACTTCAACAGTGCCGTGTCCAAGGCGCGCGCTACCTGGTGGTCGTCGCCGAGCCCGATCTAGCGAAACAGATCGGTGCCTGCTCCGCCACGGAAAGATCCGGCTCGCAGGCGGGCGGCGAGGGCTATGCGGTCTACCGCCTGGCGGCGCCGTGAGACGTGGGATCGTGGTCGGTGGTCGAAGGCCGGTCGTAGGGTGGGACCAGGCCGCCTTGGCGGCCGCCGGCCCACCATGACCAAACCGGACTGGTGCGCCGGCGCTCGCCTGCGCGAGCTTGTCCCACCCTACTCATTGCTCATACCGGGTGGTTTCTGTGCAGCGGGCGATAGGCTAAGATACGCGGCATGGCAGCGGCTGCTAACGAGGATCTGCGATGAGGCATGTGGTTACGCTGGTATTGGGCGGTGGTCGTGGCACCCGGCTCTACCCGCTCACCAAGTTTCGCTCCAAGCCGGCGGTCCCGGTGGCCGGCAAGTACCGGTTGATCGACATCCCCTTGTCGAACTGCATCAACAGCGGGCTGAACCGGATTTACGTGCTCACGCAGTTCAACTCGGTGAGCCTGCACCGGCACATCCGCAGCACCTATAACTTTGATCCCTTCGACCGGGGGTTTGTGGAGATCCTGGCCGCCCAGCAGACCAACGACCAGAGCAACTGGTACCAGGGGACGGCCGACGCGGTGCGGCAGATGTTCCGCTTCTTCCAGCAGCCCGACATGCAGTACGTGCTGATCCTCTCCGGCGACCAGCTCTACCGCATGGATTTCCGCGAGATGATCGCCTGCCACGAGAAGTCGGGGGCCGACGTGACCATCGCCGGGGTGCCGGTCTCCAGCGAGCAGGCATCGGGCCTGGGGATCATGCGGGTGGACGATTCGGGCCGGGTGGTAGGCTTTTTGGAGAAGCCGCAGACGGAGCAAGAATTGGACCTGGTGCGGACCGACCCGGCCTGGATCGACAAACGGGGCTTCGCCGCCTGCGGACGCGACTGCCTGGCCAACATGGGGATCTACCTCTTCAACCGCAAGACGCTGGTCGAGGTATTGGAGAAGACCAACTACCACGACTTCGGCAAGGAGGTCTTCCCCGCGTCGATCCGCTCCCGCCGGGTGCAGATCCACCTTTGCGACGGCTACTGGGAGGACATCGGCACGATCAAGTCGTTCTTCAAAGCCAACCTGGCAATGGCGGTGGCCAATCCGTCCTTTTCGCTGTTGTCGGCGGCCGCGCCGATCTTCAGCCGGCCGCGCTTCCTGCCGCCTGCCCGCATCGACGGGGCCACGATCCGCCGCAGCCTGATCTCCGACGGCTGTGTACTCGACGAGGGGGCGATCGTGGAGAACAGCGTCGTCGGCCTGCGCTGCCGCATCGGGCGCAACGTGCTGATCCGCAACTCGATCCTCATGGGCCACGACTTCTACGAGTCGCCGGACGACGGCCTGCGCCAACCTCGCGACGCCGTTCCTTTGGGCATCGGCGACGGCAGCCGCATCGACGGCGCCATCATCGACAAGAATTGCCGCATCGGGCGCAACGTGCGGATCGTCAACCCCTCGGGAATCGAATCCACCGAGGAGAGCCCCTACGGAATGATCTGCGACCGGATTGTCGTGATCCCCAAGAACCTGACCCTGCCCGACGGCTGGTCGCTAGGGCGGAGTTAGGAGTTAGAAGGAACGTAGCGACCGCAAGGCCGCACAATACGTCTAACCCTTAACTCCTGACTCCTGACTCCTAACTCCTAACTCCTCTACTTCCGTTACGATCTCCGGCCCTCTATAGTCCCCGCGCGTCTTGCTCGATGATAGAGACAGGGGAACCCAGCGACGGCGGCCGAGAAGCAAGGAACGTCTCCCATGGACATCAACCGCAACCAGTATTTTCTTGCCGGACTCGTGCTCCTTCTCCTCGGCTTGGAGTTCCACTGGGTCGACACGATCGTCTTCACGCCGGAGTGTACGCGACTGCTCGGCGAGGGAAACAACCATCCGGCCGTCGCGGCCAGTAATCTCTTGGGGCCCCTGGTGGGCGCCGAAAGCCAGGTCGCTCCCAAGACCGTCCGGCTTCCGGAATCGCTCCATTGGGGCTTGCTCGCCGCGGGCGCGGTGCTGGTGCTGCACAGCCTGGCGATGAAGAAGCCGGGCGCGTAAGAAGAGGTCTTGGGTCTTGGGGCTTGGGTCTTAGGCGCGATGAAAAGACCGAGAACCCGAGCGCTAAGACCAAAGACCCAAGACCTGCTTACAGCTCGATGGTCTGTTGATAGTAGGGGACCGTGACTTCCCAGCGCATCGACTGCCGGATCTGATCGGCCAGCCCGAGCGAGACCTGTTCTTCGCCGTGGGCAAGGAAGAGCTGGCGGGGCGGCTGGCGGTAGTGGGAAAGCCAGCCCAGCAGGCCCGCGCGGTCGGCGTGGCCGGAGAAGCCGTAAACCTGGGCGATCCGCGCCCGCACGGGCCGGTAGCGGCCGTGGATGCGGACTTCCGCGCTGCCGTCGAGGATCTGCCGGCCGAGCGTGCCGCGGACCTGGAACCCCACGAAGAGGATCGTCGACTCGGGCCGATGGATATTGTGCGCCAGGTGGTGCTTGATGCGGCCGGCCGTACACATGCCCGACGAGGCCATGATGATCGCCGGCTGCCGCAGGTCGTTGATCTGGATCGATTCCTGCACGGAGCCCACCAGTTTCAGCCCGGGGAAGTGCAGCGGCGAGTGTTTCTCGTTGAACTGCCTTTGGGTCCCGGCGTCGAGATAGTCGCGGTAGCGGTCGAAGATGCCGGTCACGTGAATGGCCATGGGGCTGTCGAGGAAGATCGGCACGGCGGGGATGCGGTGCTGCTGGACCAACTGGCTGATGTAATACATCAGCTCCTGTGCCCGCTCGACGGCGAAGGTGGGGATGACCACGTTTCCACCCGCTTCGACCGTCTCCTGGATCACCCGGGCCATTTGCGTGCGGATGTCTTCGGACCGCTGGTGCTCGCGGTCGCCGTAGGTGGATTCCATGACCACGTAGTCGGCGCAATCGAAGACCGCCGGGTCCTTGAGGATCGGCATGTTGCGTTGGCCGAGGTCGCCGGAGAAGATCAGGCGTCGCGGCTGGCCGTTGTTTTCCACGTTGATCTCCACGATCGATGAGCCGAGGATGTGCCCGGCGTCGTGGAAGGTGGCCGTCGTGCGGCGATCGAGTTTCAGGGGGTGGCCGTAAGCGGCCGATTCGAACCGCGGCATGGCCCGATCGACGTCGGCGTCGGTATAGAGGACGACCTCGGGGTGGCCGCCCCGGCGGCCCTCTTTCGAATGCCGTTTCCTCTTGAAGGCGATGTCTTCCGCCTGGATCTGGGCCGAATCGCGGAGGATCAACTCGGCCAGATCGGCGGAAGCCGGCGTGGTGAGGATCTTGCCGCGGAAGCCCTCGCGGACCAGCTTGGGAATCAGCCCGCAGTGATCGAGATGGGCGTGGGTCAAGAGCAGCACGTCGATCTTCTTGGGCTCGATGGGGCTGGGCTCCCAGTTGCGCTGGAGAAACTCCCGCTCTTGAAACATCCCGCAATCGATGAGGATTCGCGTGCCGTTGGATTCGAGGTAGTACCGCGAGCCGGTCACCTGCCGGTTGGCGCCGAGAAATTGCAACCTCACAGCGATCCCCTTGCCGTTGAGAAACCGAGTCCTGACAGTCAAGTCTACCCTCTGCGGCGGTATCAGCAAGGAAAGGCGTGCGGGAGTTGGTACACTCGGAAGCCTTGCCGTCGGCGGCACGATCGGCATTTCCCGTGTTTTCCGCCCGCCGCCAGGCCGTCCCGGTGACCGCCGGCGATCGGCCGGCAACGTAGACGTAGGGTGGGGCTCGCTGCGCTCAACGCGCCCTACACCTACGCCCTTTCCGGCCATTGTAGGGTGGGACAAGGCCGCCGTGGCGGCCGCCGGCCCACCAAGAGTCGGCAGAGATGGTGGGCCGGCGCTCGCGCGCGAGCTTGTCCCACCCTACTTTCCTTCGCATCGGTGACCGTCGACCCGCGCTGCAAAACTTCTCGCGGTTTTTTGTGACCCGCCCGGCCCGGCCGGAAACAGAGATGACAGAAGCCGGTCAGTGACCGGTAGACGAGAGAAGAGTTGAACCCATCCACACGATGCGAAAGGAACTTCCCATGGCAAACGCTGCAAATACCCTGTCCAACGTCACCGCGGTGGTGGCGACCTCCAAGGACGCGGTGCTGGAGAGCTTTAACCAGGCATTCCACCAGGTGATCCAACTGGCGCCCAAGGTGCTGGCGATGGTCGCCGTGCTGGTCGTGGGCTACATCGTGGCCCGGCTGATCGGCCAGGCGATCGGCAAGCTCAGCGAGAAGATCGGCCTGCAGACCGCCGCCGAGCGCAGCGGCCTGGCGCAGTCGATGCAACATATCGGCATCAAGCGAGGCGTGCCGGCCATCGTCGGCGCGATCGTCTTCTGGCTGCTGATGTGCGTGTTCGTCATGGCCAGCTTCAACATCCTCGGCCTGGAGAAGCTCTCGCAGGCCATGCAGTCGCTGGTGGACTACATTCCCAAGGTGCTGGTGGCCACGGTGGTCGTCGTGATCGGACTGCTGGTCGCCAACTTCCTGCGGGGCCTGATCGCCACCAGCGCCGACCGCGTGGGCATCAGCTACGCCGGCCAGTTGGCCAGCGCCTGCTACTATGTGCTGGCCTTGTTGACCTTCATGGCGGCCTTCGACCAGTTGAACATCAACTTCAAGCTGCTGGACAACCTGATCATGATCGCTTTCGGCGGCCTGGCCGTGGGCTTCGGCCTTTCCTTCGGCCTGGGCGGACGCGACGTGATGGCCGGCGTGCTCAGCGGCTACTACCTCCGCCAGCGGCTCCAGGCCGGTGACCGGGTGACCGTGGGCGGCCTGGAAGGACAGGTCCGCGAGGTCGGCCCGGTGGCCACGATCGTGGAGACCGACGAGGACGGACTGCTGAACCGTCACAGCGTCCCCAACACCAAGATGCTCAACGAGGCCGTGCGGTGAGCGGGTCTTGCCAGACGACGCGTTCTTCCCCCAGTGGCCCCGGGACCTCAGCGGTTCCGGGGCCATTTTTTGTCGACGGCTCCGCGACCTCCGCGGTTCCGGGGCCCTTTTTATGGTCGGCTCTTCGGCTGAAGCGGTTCCGGGGCCGTCTTTCAAAATCAGAGTACCCTGCTTGTCTCTCCCGCTGGTCACGGCTATACTGCAAGAGGGTGGCGATCGCCCCACTTACAGGCCGGAACCCGTGATCGGATTCTTGTATGACCGCTGAACAGTTCAGAGCAACGCTACACCTGCAGCCGTTCAGGCCGTTTGCGATTCGCATGGCGGATGGCCGGTCGTTTCAGGTCTCGCATCCCGATTTCGTCGCGCAGTCACCATCCGGCCGTACCGTAATCGTGTTTCAACCGGATGAGAGCTACAGCGTTCTCGATTTGCTGCTGATGACGGAACTGCTCGTGTCCAATGGTCAACAGGCCTAACGGGAGCGATCGTTCTCGGGGGAGTCGCAACGGGGACGCAGCTAGCCAATGGCGACTCCTTAATGCCCCAACACTCGCTGCGTCCCCGTTACGACTCCCCTCACTTTTTGCAAACAAGAGGAAGCGATTATCGTGACACTGACGCAAAAAGACAAAGGTATCTTGCTTGCGATCCTGGGGCCGATCATCGCCGCATTTGTCTGCATCACGATTATTCGCCCAGGCTGGTTCGTAGAGTGGTTTTGGGACGCGATCGCGTACATTAGGAGCAGAATAATCGTGCCTTGGTCGAGCTAAGCCGCTGGGCGGCGCTGAGACGCATGTCACCAGCAACACGCTGTGGACCCACTACCCATCCCTCACTTCTTCGGTAGTACCTCGACCATTTTCTCGGCGTGGCCGCCGCGGCCCGCGGAGTCCCAGACGATGAGCGTCACGCGGTACTTGCCGGGCCGGTCGAAGGTGTGCCGGGGATTGGCCGTGACCTCGGGAATGCCCTGGTTGAAGTCCCAGAGCCACTGGACGATCGTGCCCGAGCCGGGCCGCGAGTTGCAGGCGAAGAGGGCAGGCTCTCCGGCGCGAATCGTTTCCGGCACGCGAAAATCAGCGGCTGGCGGAGGCGTGGGCAGGGGCTTCGAGACGGGCAAGGTGTCGTTGCCGTTGCCCGCGGCCTTGCAGTCGGTGAACTCCATCGCCGCGTACGCCGAGGGCCCCGAGACGCCCGCCAGGCCGTTGGCCGAGATCAGGCAGTGCAGCAGGCAGATCTGATCCACGGCTTGCCCGCCGAATTGCAGGCCGTAGCCGCCGTTGCCGCGGAAGCGGCAGTTCTCGAACACCAGTTGCCGGCAATTGCCGTTGGTCCGCAGTCCGTGACCGCTGTCGTTGCGATAGAGGGCCTGGGGATCGCCGCGGATGGTGCCCTCGAAGTCGCAGCGGTAGAAGTAGTGATGGGCGATGCCGCCGCTGTCGCCCTGGAGTTGCGCGGCCCACTGGATGCAGTCGCGGACCGTGTTGTAGCCCCAGAAAACGTTCTCCTTGACGGGCTTGTTGGAGACCGACAGCCCGATCTGGGCGCCGCGCTTGACGACGTTGTCGGTGACCACCACGTCGCGGGCGATGATCTCGATGCCGTAGCCCTTGAGCGTGTTGTCGTTGGAGCCGACCAGGTTGCGGCGGACGGCCGACTGCGAGCCCTGGTCGACGCTGATCCAGTGGTCGACGGCGTTGTTTTCGATCAGCGAGCGTGGGCAGCCGCCCCAGATCTCGATCCCCAGGCCCTCGCCCCCGGAGCCGCTCACGCGGTTGTTGCGGATCACCAGTTCCGCGGAGTGGTCGCCGAAGATGCCGCCGCGGCCGGTGTTGCTGATGGTGTTGCCGAGGACCCGGTTGCGCACGCAGCCCCAGGCCAGGCGGATGCCGCCGCCGAAATCGGCACCTACGCCGATGTTGTCGATCTGGCAGTTGCTGATCCAACTGTCGGTCACGCCGCCTTCCATGGTGGGGCTGCGGCCGGAAAAGAGGATCGCGTGCGGCCCCCAGGTCTTGATGCCGGCCAGGTTGCGGATGCCCAGGTCGTGCAGCCAGAGACGGCGGCTGCGGCTGCCGCTGATGCCTTGACGGATCAAGGGATTCTTGCGGCCGTCGAGCGTCAATTGGGCGATCTCCAGGTCCTCGCAGCCTTCGATGTCGATCATCGACGCGGGCCTGCTGCCCGCATAGACCACAAAGCTCTTTTCGATCCCTTCGCCGATGAGCTTCACGCCCGAGCGGGGCCGGATGGGCTCGGTGAGCACGAAGGTCGCGGCGGGCAAATGGACCGTGTCGCCCGGCGCCGCCCGGAGCATGGCCGCGGCGATCGCCGATCCCGCCGAGCCCCTGACTTCGACGGTCGCCGCCGTCGCCGTCGAGGCGGCAATCAGCACGGCGCCGGCGGCCGCTGTTCGCATGAGCATCCGCACGAAAGGGTCTCCTGCACCAGGTCTGCGTGGCTCGCATCGAACTTTCTACTGGATCGCCACAGGAAAGACAAGTACCGTCGCGCCGACGGCACCCGTTTACGGGGCATTTCAACGAGTAGGGTGGGACCAGGTCGCGCCAGCGAGCGCCGGCCCACCAATTCCGCCGGATCTTGGTGGGCCGGCGGCCGCCAAGGCGACCTGGTCCCACCCTACGACTGTACCGGGGTTGGAAGCACAAGTACCGTCGCGCCGCTTGACTTTCCACCGCATGGACCTTAGTTTGACAACATGAGCCAATCCGCCGTCACGACCCTCACTTGTCCGCACTGCCGGCACAGCCAGCATTTCACCGTCTGGCATTCGGTCAACGTCTCGCAGGACCCGGAGCTCAAGCCGCGGGTCCTCGATCGCTCGCTGACCACCTTCACCTGCGAAGAGTGCGGCGGCACGGCGAGCATCGAGCAGGACCTGCTCTATCACGACATGGACCGCCGCTTGATGATCCTGCGGCGTTCCGGCCGCGGCGAGCCCGCGGAATTGACGGACAAGTCGTTCGGCCTGCTTAACACGCTGAGCGGCAACGCCTATGCCTTCCGCCTGGTGGCGACCATGAACGAGCTGGTGGAAAAGGTTCTGATCTGGGAAGACAACCTGGACGACCGCACGGTCGAGGTCTTCAAAGAGGTCGTCTGGCAGGCGCTGGAAGAGGACCAGCGGGGCGGCCATGCCCAACTGTTTTACGGCGGCATTGTTTGCCAACCGGGCGCGGAGGCGGAGATCGAGCTGGTGCTGTCCAACGAATCGGCCAATCTCTCCATGACGCTGCCGCTGGAGTCCGAGTTCCGGCGGCTGGAGAAGCAGATCGCCCGCTGCCTGCCCAGCGCGGCGAGCCAATGCGGCAAGTGGCTGCGAGTTGACCGCGACTACGCCCGGGCCATTTTGGACCGGCAGCCGTGAGCGATCGGCCGAAGAGATTCCGGATTTCAGATCTGAAATTTGAGATTTGACATTTGCGTCTTAGAGCAGAATCCAAAATCTGAAATCGAGAATCCAAAATCCTAGGGGAACTGGAGCATCTCCTGGATTCGTGGGCGGCGGTCTTCCGCGCCGCCGGTGCGAACGCGGAGATTGTCGAGCATCTGCGCTTCGCCGCTGCCGTGGGTATGTCCGCAGAGCACCAAGAGGTCGCAGGCCGGATGCCGCCGCATGATGTCCAAAAGGACGTTGCCTACGGCCCGGCACGAGAAGTAGGGCAGCCAGTCGTCGTCGGACGAGCGGCCGTCGTGCCAGGCCGCCTCGTGGAAGGGGGGCACGTGAGTCGCCAGCACCACCCGGCGATAGCGGGCCAGGGCCTCAGGCAGGACCCGGGCGATGTAGTCGGCCGACTCGTCGCCCAAAGCCCCAAGACGCTCCCGCAAAAGCCGGCGATCGTGATAGACGCCCGACAGATCCTTGATGGTGATGAAATCGGGGAGAAAGACCTGCGAGCCCTCGAAGTTTCCCAGTCGGGCGTCGCCCCAGCCCTCGTGGCCTATCAGGCCCACGCCGGGGGCCAGCTCGACGATCCCAGCCGACGAGAGGTAAACAAGCCCTGGGCAATCGGCGGCCAGTTGCGCTGTCTCCTGGCGGACCTCTTGAATCGAGCCCCCGTAGAAGTCGTGGTTGCCCAGGACGAAGTAGACCGGCCGGCCCAGCGCAGCGGCGATTTCCCGCAGCCAACGGCCGGTGCTCTTGCCTTCCCCGATGTCGCCGCTGAGGATCGCCACGTCGGCCCCGCTGGTCCGCAGCGACTGATAGAAGTCGCGACGCAGGGCCGGGTCGGCCCAATCGAGATGAATGTCCGTAGCCCAGGCAACCGTCGTCATGGGATGTTTTCCGGCTCCCTTAGTTGCAAGACCATTGCGTAGAGCATTGCGCATAGTATAATAATACCGCCGTTATCTCAAGGGTGCGCGCTTCGCAAGAATGGCTTGCTCGCCCTGAACGGCTTGAAAACGGTGGGCAGAGGAAATTCACGATTCCTTAAGAAAGCTGAGGAGACCAAGTTCATGCCGAACCTTGCCGCAACCATCAAGGAAGAGATCCGCCGTCTGGCCCGCAAAGAGATCCGCGCCCAGATGGGCACGACCCGCAAGGCCGCCGCTTCGCACCGCCGGGAGATTGCCCGGCTGAAGCGGCTGTTGCAAGCGCAGGAGAAAAAGATTGCCAGGCTCGCGTCACAGGCGCGGTCATCCGGCGAAAGGGCCAACGGCAAGGAGGACGCCTTGCAGGGTCTACGCTTCTCGCCCCGATCGGTCCGGGCGCAGCGGAGCCGGTTGAAGCTCTCGGCCCAGGAGTTCGCCAAGCTGGTCGGCGTCTCCGCGCAGACCGTGTATCATTGGGAGCAGGGAAAAGGCCGGCCGCGGGCGGCGCAGTTCGCCGCGCTGATTTCCCTGCGCGGCATCGGCCGCCGCGAAGCCCGCAGCCGCCTGGAAGACGAGTAAGCCCATCTCCACGGAAGTGGCAACCTGCCTGGTCGCCGTTGGATCGAACCTGGGTAACCGGGAGCAGACGCTCGATCGGGCGGTCGAAGTCTTGATGCGACAAGAGCATCTACGGCTGCTGCGACGTAGTCGCTGGCGCCAAACGGCGCCGGTCGGCGGTCCGCCGGGCCAAGGGGAGTTCCTCAATGGGGCTCTGCTGCTGGAGACTTCCTTGGCTCCCCAACGGCTGCTCGAAGTGCTTCAGGCGACGGAGGCAGAGTTCGGCCGCGATCGTCGCCAGCGGTGGGGGCCGCGATCGTTGGATCTCGATCTGCTGCTTTACGACCGCCTGGTCTTGCACACGCCGCAGCTTTGTATCCCCCACCCCAGGATGGCCTGGCGGCGGTTCGTGCTGGAGCCGGCGGCCGAGATTGCCGGTTCCCTGCTGCACCCGACGCTGGGCTGGAGCGTCGCTCGGCTATGGGAACATCTCCATACGGCGGCGCCCTACCTGGCAATCGCCGGACCGCCGGCTGCCGGCAAGACGGACCTGGCCCGGCAAATCGCCCGCAAAATCGATGCCAGACTGATCCTCGACGACAAAGACGAAGACGACAAAGGACGCAGAACTATTTTCCGGCCAGCGAGAGCGAAACCAATCGTTCTGACCCCTTTTCTGGAAGCGGAACTGCGGATCTTCGACCGGCGAGCGGATCGCTTGGACGCCGAGCGGCCTGCATGGGCCGATCGGACGCGATGGTCCGTGAGCGATTTCTGGTTGTCCCAGTCGCTGGCCTACGTTGGCGTTTACCTCTCCGCTGAGCAACAACTGGCCTTTCGGAGCCATTGGGACCGACGAAATCGGACCGCGGTCGCCCCCAGGCTCACGGTGTTGCTCGATGCGCCCGCCCAGGGACCATCGAGCTTGGAGCAAATTGGCCGCGCTATCGTCGCCCAGGCAAGCCAGCCGGGACAGGGTCCCATGCTCCACCTGGCTGGACCCGCCTCTCCTGACGTGCTCACTGAAGTCCTGGCGGCCATCGACTCGATGCAGTAAAGTTTATCGTTCCACAGGCCCTTGGAAACGCAATACCGCTATGAGCGAAGCGCCGTCACCGTTAGCCGTATTTCGAACCATTCAGTCGCTCCGCGAGCAACTCAGTGCAGCTCGAAAGGAGGGTCTGAGCATCGGCGTCGTTCCCACGATGGGGGCCCTGCACGAGGGACATCTCAGTTTAGTCCGGGCATCGCAGGCGGAATGCGGACTGACCGTGGTCTCGATCTACGTGAACCCGAGCCAATTCGCTCCCGAGGAGGACTACCGGCGATATCCCCGCGACCTGGAAGAGGACCTGGAGATGCTCGGCCGCTGCGGCGCGCGAGCCCGGTGGTTTTCTTCCCCGCCGATGAAGAAATGTATCCGCCAGGGTTCTGCACGTGGGTCGAAGTGGGCGGGGTCAGCGAGCCCTGGGAGGGCTACTTCCGCCCTGGCCATTTTCGGGGTGTCGCCACCGTGGTCCTCAAGCTGCTGAACATCGTCCTGCCCGACAAAGCCTACTTTGGCCAGAAGGATTACCAACAGGCTGCCGTCATTCGCCGCCTGGTCGAGGACCTCGACCTGCCGGTGACGATCCAAATCCAGCCGACGGTTCGCCAACCGGACGGTCTAGCGAGGAGCTCCCGCAATGCCTACCTCAGCCCGCCGCAGAGGCAGCAGGCGCTGGTGCTTTGGAAGAGCCTTTGCCTGGCGCGGGATCTGGCGGAGCAAGGGGAGCGGGACCCGGGCCGGATCGTGGAAAGAATGCGGCAGATAATCCTCTCGGTGCCTGAGGCACGTATTGATTATATTGCACTGGCCGATCCCGATACGCTGGCCCCGGTCCGTGAGATTCGCGGCCGGACGCTGGCGGCGGTGGCGGTCCACGTAGGCGGCACCCGGCTGATCGACAATTGCCTTTTTGGGTCTTAGGTCTTGGGTCTTGGGACCTGGCGCTTAGGTGCGGCCCAAGACCTAAGACCTAAGACCTAAGTCCTAAGACCCAAGAGAGTTTTCGTGCTTCAGACCCTCTTCTATATCCCCAACCAGGTAGGCGGCATACCGGTCTTCGGCTTTGGGCTGCTGCTGGCGGTCTGGGCGGTTGGCAGCGCCCTGTTCCTGGCCCGACTGGCTTACAAACAGGGATTCAACGACGATACGCGGGGATACTTGCCGCTGCTGTTGCTGATGGGCGCGGCCATCTGGTTTCTCCTTCCACGACTGGAGGAACCGGCGGGACTGCCTATTCGGGGATACGGCGTGATGCTTCTGCTGGCGGTAAGCTCGGCGGTGGGTCTGGCGGCGTATCGCGTCCGGCGGTTGGGACTGGATGCGGAGATGATCCTGGCCTTGGCGTTTTGGGCGTTCATTCCCGGGCTGTTGGGGGCGAGGATTTTTTACGTGGTGCAGAAGTGGCCTTCTGAGTTCCTACCGGTTTACCAGGCGGAGGGCTTCTGGGGGGTGGCCGGGGCGGTGGTCAACGTGGCTGGGGGGGGGCTGGTGGTCTACGGCGCGGTGATCGGCGGAATCCTCGGAACGCTGGCCTTCATCCATCGCTATAAGTTGCCGTCGCTGGCGATGTTCGATCTGGCGATTCCCAGCTTGATGCTCGGCATGGGGCTTGGGCGGCTCGGGTGCCTGATGAACGGCTGCTGCTTCGGCAGCCTTTGCAGCTTGCCCTGGGCGGTAACCTTTCCGCCGGGCAGCCCGCCGCATTTCTACCAGTTCCAGCATAGCCAGTTGGCCCTCCAGGGAATCAGGGTTTACGGCTGGCCCGGGACATTGGCGTGGATCACGGACGTGGAGCCCGGTTCCGCGGCGGCCAAGGCCGGTCTGGCCGAGCGGTTGCGGCAGTTGGCCGCGGAAAAGGGAAAGCCGAGGATCGTCCCCGGCTTTGGATCGACGCCGTCGGCGATCCGCCGCACCCGGTCGACTCGGTCCACGAGGTTTACAAGTATCTCTGCGACGCGGACAAGCCGGCAGCGACGGTCTCCTTGCGGATCGAACAGGGCCGGCTGGTGACCCTGATTCCCGACAAGGATGCCCTGGCGAGCCTGGGACTGAAGTTCTCCGGTCCGAGGAACGGCCGGCCGATCCTCGCCGAGGTGACGCCCGGTTCGCCGGCCGCCCGGCAGGGGCTCAAGGTCGGGCAGGAGGTGTTCGCGGTCAACACCGTTCGCGTCCGCAAGATCGGCGGAGCCCGCCAGGAGATCGCCGAATGGGCTCGGCCTGGGGTGCAAATCCACCTGATTGTCGTCGACCAAGGGAAGTGGTCGACGACGACCTACGCGGCGGCGCCGTTCACGCCCCGCAGCGCCGGTCCATCCCTCGCAGGTTTACGATGCGATCAACGGCTTGATCCTCTGTGGGTTCCTGCTGGTTTATGCTCCCTTCCGCCGCCGCGACGGCGAGGTGCTGGCCCTGGCGCTGACGCTCTACCCGATCACCCGCTTCCTGATCGAGCGGATCCGCACCGACGAGCCGCCCATCTTCGGCACCGGGATGACCATTTCCCAAAACGTGAGCCTGATTTTCCTGGTCTCGGCCCTGGCACTCTGGATCGTGATTCTGCTGAAGCCCAAGGGGACGGTCTTTCCCAAGTACGAGCAAACAAGTGTCGCCCTTCGCTCCGCCAAAGCGGCGTTATCCCCGATTACTTCGCCGCATTCCGCCTACTTTCGCGGAGCGAAAGGCGACACTCATTGATTTTCCGATCCTTACCGACCGCGAGACCGGAAAACGTGGGCCACGATCACGCCCGCCACCAGGACGCAGCCGGCCGCCGCCACGGGGATGCCGATCAGCAAGGCCAGAAATGTGCCGTGCAGCGCCGAAGGAACCGTCTCGGGCAGGGCGGATGGCCCACCGCGGGCGAAGATCCCAAGGGATCCCAGCCAGGGCGCCAGCACGCCCGCAACGATCAGCAGGACGCCGACGACCAATAGAGCGAAATGCGATGATTTCATGGGTGTCTCGCGCCGCCGGGGCTAACGGGTCGAGTTCTGTTTAGCCCTGGCGGCCACGCCGGCTATGTGGCGCCGAGAATGGTTCGTCCATCGTTGATCCCCTCACCCCAACCCTCTCCCGGAGGGAGAGGGGGCTCGCAAGACGCAGGCTCCCTCACCCTCGCAGCGCGGCGCGGCCGATGGGGTCGTAGATCGGGCCGGTGCGTTCCAGGGTGCTGGAGAAGACAATCACCTCGTCGACCGAGATCTGGCCGATCTGGAGGTCGGCGTATTTTTCCAGCAGTGGGCCCAGTTCCACGGCGCGTCCCCCGCGGACGCGGCCCAGCGTAAGGTGCGGCTGGAACCGCCGCGGCTCGCGGCGATAGCCCAGCCGGTGCAACTGGTCCTCGACCCGGTCGGCCAGGGCGATCATCGTCTCGGCCCCTTCGCCGGAGCCCAGCCAAAGGATTCGCGGGCGCCGGGCGTCGGGAAAGGCGCCGATGCCGCGGACCTCCATTTCGAAAGGCTCGATGCCCTCGACGGCCCGCTGGATCGCCTGGCAGACGTCGTACGTGTCGCTCAGGTCGACGTCGCCGAGAAACTTCAGCGTCAGATGGCGGTTCTCCGGCTGGACCCAGCTCACGTTGACCGACGTGCCGCCGACTTCGCGGATGAACTGCTCGAGCTCGCTGCGGGAAGGCAGGCCGGCTTCGACCGCCACGAAGGCGCGGATGATCTGTTTCATGAGTGTGGATGGTTAGAACGTTTTTGAAAAGGGCTACGTGGCGTTCAGCGATCAGCTTTCAGCGATCAGCTTTCCAGGCCATAACCTCGTCCCTGCACTAGGTTGCGACCAAGACCAAGCCAGCTCCCTTTGGTCTCCGCTGACTGCTGATAGCTGACTGCTGATAACTGACTGCTCTTAGAACGACAACATCCTCCGATACTCGTCCATCCGCTGGTCGAGGTCCTCCCGGCTGATCGAGGCCAGCTTGTCGAGGCTGAAGTCCTCCACCGTGAAGCTCGCCACCAGGATCCCGTAAGCCATGGCCTCCTTGAGGGTCTTGGGCTCGAAGTTTCCTTGCTGGGCCAGGTAGCCCATCATGCCGCCGGCAAAACTATCGCCGGCGCCGGTGGGATCGACGACCGTGGGAGTGGGATAGGCAGGCAGCACGTAGGTCTCGTGCTGGCTGAAGAACATCGCCCCGTGCTCCCCCTTCTTGATCACCACGAACGCCGGCCCCATCGCCCGGACCTCGCGCCCGGCCCGCACCAGGTTCTCCTCGCCGGTGAGCAGCTTGGCCTCGCTGTCGTTGAGCACCAGGCCGTCGATCCGCTGGAGCAACTGCCGCAGCTCGTCCGGCTCGGTGCGGATCCAGAGGTCCATCGTGTCGGCCACGGCCAAGGTGGCGCCGGGGCACTGGTCGAGGACCTTCAACTGCGTCCGCGTCGAGCCGTTGGCCAGGAACAAGAAGGGGCAGCGGGTGAAGGACTCGGGAAGCACGGGGGCCTCTGCCAGCACGTTGAGCTGGACTTCGATCGTCTCCCGGTCGTTCATGTTGCGGGCGTAGCGGCCCCGCCAGCGGAACGTCTTGCCGCCGGGGATCACGCGGAGCCCGGCAGTGTCGATCTGCCGCTGTTGGAGCAGTCCGGTATATTCGGCGGGCCAGTCCTCGCCGACCGCGCCGACCAGCCGCACGGGCGTGAAGTAGCTGGCGGCGTAGGAGAAGTAGACGGCCGAGCCGCCCAGCACGTTCTCCCGCGTCTGGCCCGGGGTTTCCACGCTGTCCAGAGCAACCGATCCAACGACCAGAAGCGGCATCTGAAGTTATCCTACGTCAAGAGGAAAGAAGCCAGGAAACATAGCCACGGATGAAACACAGATGGAACACGGATCACAATTCAGATCATTCTCAGCGTTCTCGTGTTTGATCCGTGTTTCATCCGTGGCCACCGACAACTACTTTTTCTGCGCCTGCGCCTTCTCGATCTTGGCCCAGGTGTCGACCAGCGTGATCGTGCGGTTGAAAACCAGGGCCCCGGGCTCGGAATCGTAGTCCACCGCGAAATAGCCCAGTCGCTCGAACTGGAAGCGGTCGCCCGGGCGAGCCTCGGCCACACTGGGCTCCAGCCAGCAGCGCGGGAGCACTTCCAGGGAGTTGGGGTTGAGATTCTGCCGCCAATCGCCCCCTTCCGCGACTTCGTAGGGGTCGGCCTTGGCGAACAGGTAGTCGTAAAGCCGCACCTCGGCCGGAATCGCATGGGCGGCGGACACCCAATGGATCGTGGCCTTCACCTTGCGGCCGTCGGGCGAGGAACCGCCGCGGGTGGCCGGATCGTACGTGCAGCGCAGCTCGACCACCTCGCCCGTGACCGGGTCCTTGATGGCTTCCCTGCAGGTCACATAGTAGCCGTACCGCAGCCGCACTTCCCGGCCCGGCGACAAGCGGAAAAACTTCTTGGGCGGGTCCTCGCGGAAGTCGTCGCGGTCGATGTAGAGCACGCGGGAGAAGGGCACTTTGCGGGTGCCCATCGAGGCGTCCTCGGGGTTGTTCACCGCGTCCAGCTCGTCCACCTGGCCCTCGGGATAGTTCTCGATCACCACCCGCAGCGGGCGCAGCACGCCCATTACCCGCGGCGCCCGCCGGTTGAGGTCCTCGCGGACGCAGAACTCCAGCATCGCCACGTCGATCGTGCTGTCGAACTTGGCCACGCCGATCCGCTTGCAAAAAGTGCGGATCGATTCCGGCGTGTAGCCGCGGCGGCGCATGCCGCAGATGGTGGGCATGCGGGGATCGTCCCAACCGCGGACCAGTCCCTCCTTGACCAACTCCAGCAACCGCCGCTTGCTCATCACCGTGTAGGTCAGGTTCAGCCGGGCAAACTCGATCTGCTGGGGATGGAAGATGCCCAACTGCTCGACGAACCAGTCGTACAGCGGACGGTGGTTCTCGAACTCCAGCGTGCAGATCGAATGCGTGATCCGCTCGATCGAGTCCGACTCGCCGTGGGCATAATCGTAGGTGGGGTAAATCAGCCAAGCGTCGCCCGTGCGGTGGTGCGTGGCGCGGAGGATGCGGTACATCACCGGGTCGCGGAGGTTGAGGTTCGGCGAGGCCATGTCGATCTTCGCCCGCAACGTGCGGGAGCCGTCGAGGAACTCCCCGGCCCGCATCCGCCGGAATAGGTCCAGGTTCTCCTCGATCGAGCGGTTGCGGTAGGGACTGTTCTCGCCGGGCTCGGTGAGCGAGCCGCGGTAACGGCGCACTTCGTCGGCCGAGAGGTCGCAGACGTAGGCCTTGCCGGCCAGCACAAGTTGCTCGGCCCACTGGTAGAGCTGCTCGAAGTAGTCCGAGGCGTAGTATTCGCGGTCGTCCCAGGTGAAGCCCAGCCAGCAGATGTCTTCCTTGATCGAGTCGACGTACTCGACCTCTTCCTTGGTGGGATTGGTGTCGTCCAGCCGCAGGTTGCACTGCCCGCCGTAATCCTCGGCGATGCCGAAGTTCAGGCAGATCGACTTGGCGTGGCCGATGTGCAGGTAGCCGTTGGGCTCGGGCGGGAAACGGGTCTGGACCCGCCCGCCGAATCGCCCCGAACGGTTGTGCTCGTCGATGATCTCGCGGATGAAGTCCTTGGAGGCCGCGCGATCGGGCGTCCCCTCGCGGGGCTCCTGCCGGCCATCGGAGTCGGGATTCAACTTGCTCATGCGTACTGCCAATGGGATTTTGGATTTCAGATTTCAGATTTCAGATTTCAGATTTGCGTTCCACTGACGATTTCCAACGCGCGTTCGATACGCGCCAAACTCTGCGGTTTGCCCAGGATGGCCAGCGTGTCGAAGAGGCCGAAGCCCACGCTCTTTCCAGTTACCGCGACGCGGACCGGATGAATGATCTCGGCGATCTTGATCTTCTGCTCCGCGACGAACGTCTGCATCAGCGCCTCCAGCGAGGCCGCGTCGAAGGTCCCGGCCGCCGCCAGCCGATCGCGGAATCGGGCCAGAAGCTCGGCCGCGCCGGGCTTGCGCAGCGATTTGTCGAAGGCCTTTTCGTCGTAACGCAAGCGATCGTCCGCCAAGAAGAAATCGGCGTATTCCAGGATGTCGCCGGCGATCTTGACGCGGTCGCCGGCCGCCGCCAGGATCGCGCGGACCTTCTGCTCCACAGTAGCCCGAAGCGCAAGCGAGGGACCGGGTTCTGTATGTACGTCAGGCTTTCCAGCCTGACCTGCCTGTTCTGTCAGGCTGGAAAGTCTGACGTACTTTCGTGCCGGGGTAATAACGAGGCCCGCCCGCTCCAGGTAGGGCAGCACCGCGGCCACCTTCTCGTCGATCGGCACGCGGCGCATATAGCGGTCCTGGAACGACATCAGCTTGGCCGGGTCGAAGCTGGCCGGAGCCTTGTTAACCTTCTCCAAGCTGAACACGCGGATCAACTCCTCCCGCGTGAACTCCTCGCTGGTCTCGTCCAACGACCAGCCCAGCAGCGCCAGGTAGTTGATGATCGCCTCGGGCAGGAAGCCCAGCCGCTCATAAAAATCGACGATCACCGGGTTGAACGTATCCGGATCGGGCTGCTCGCCCAGGGCCTCCATGATCCCGCGGCCCTGCTGCACCAGATCGGCAAAATCCTTGTTCTTCAGGTACTTGTCGAGCTTCCGCTTGCTGAGCTTGTTGCGGCTGCCGGGCTCGGCCACAAAGGGCAGATGGGCGTACTGCGGCCGGGGATAGCCCAGCGACTCGAGGATGAAAATCTGCCGCGGCGTGTTCGACAAATGCTCTTCCGCGCGGATCACGTGGGTGATCTCGAACTGGTAGTCGTCGACTACGCTGGCCAGGTGGTAGAGGCAGGAGCCGTCGGTCCGCTGGATCACGTGGTCCTGCTCCCGGGCCCATTGGAACTCCACCCGGCCGCGGATCAGGTCGTCGATCACCAGGGTCCCCTCGCGGGGCATCTTCAGCCGCACCGCCGGCTTGCGGCCCTGGGCCTCGAAGCCCACGCGGTCCTCGGGCGTCCGTGCCATCCAGCGCCGGCTATAGAGAAACGACTGCTTCGCCTCCTCGGCTGCTTTCCGTTCCGCCTGGATCTCTTCCGGCGTGGCGTAGTCGTAATAGGCGGCCCCGCGATCGAGGAGTTGCTGGACCGCCGCCTGGTAGCGTGAAAGCCGCTGCGACTGGTAGTAGGGCTCGTGCGGGCCGCCGACCTGGGGCCCTTCGTCCCAGTCGATCCCCAACCACTTCAACCCGTGGAGGATCGGCGCCAACGCCTCCTCGACGTTCCGCTGCTGGTCGGTATCGTCAATCCGCAGGATGAACTGGCCGCCGTGCCGCCGGGAGAAGAGCCAGCAGAACAGAGCCGTGCGGACCCCACCAATGTGGAGGTAGCCCGTCGGGCTGGGAGCAAACCGCGTGCGAACCATCGGGAGCGTACACCAGCCAAGGATCTAGGAAGAGTCCATCGGCACTATAGGATACCGAAGTCGGCGGATCGGGGCTAGGAGGGGGAAGCGGTCTGTGTGACCCCACGTAGGTAGGGGGTCAGGGCAAATGGCCTGAGGTCGGCAGAAATGGATTACCGCCGGGATCAGCCCGCTGGGGCCGCGAAGCATCGGTAGGGCGATTGGTGAAGATGGCCAAGAGGATCAGAATCCAACAGGCCGTTTCGAGGCCCCCGTAGAAGTATCTGAGGATGGTTAAGGAGCATGAGAGGGTGATGCCGAGATGGTTGGAAAAACGTAACAACACCATTTCAACGACGTCAGAAACGACTGAGGTCAGAGCCATCCCAATGAGGGCAATCATCGTTAGGCTGGCGGCAGCGCGATTTCCTTTCCGACGCCGGATTGCCATTATCAAACCGAGCGTCCAGACGAGTAGGCTTGGCAATCCGGGGAAGAGGGAGTTTTCAAGCCATTGCATGACCTCAATGTCCGTGAGGCCAAGCAGACGACCAACGCTTAGATACATCGACAGGAACATCGCCGTCGCGGTGACAATGACGAACACGGTTGCAAGGCTGAATTGAAACCAACGAGCGCGACGCACCGCACGTGGGTTTGATCGCGGTTCCACGCATCGAGGATTGTCGTCGATCATAAAAGGCCGTGCTCCTTCCCTCTACCCGGTGTACGTGTCGGCTACCTGTGCGTAATATACTGTAGTGTCATGGAAAGAGAATCATCATGAGGACGCGCATTCGCAGGTGGGGCAACAGTCTTGCTCTGAGGGTCCCCAAGTGGTTGGCTGCCGAGGTCGGCCAGTGCGAGAATCTCGTGGTCGATCTGTCGGTCAGGGAGGGCAAACTCGTGATCCAACCCCACGGGGAAGAACCGCCTTCGCTGGACGATCTGCTTCGCGGCGTTACGGCGGAGAATCTTCACGGCCAATGGGACACGGGGCCAGCCGTGGGGAAGGAAGTCTGGTAAAAAACCGTCTGTAGGGAACGCGCTGCGTGGCGTTCCGCGAACTTGGAATAGCCCCGTTCCGCAGGCTGCCGAACGCCACGCAGCGCGTTCCCTACAGACGCACTGTTCTCGGTGCCATACGGCCAGCGTGGCCGCCGGCGCTAATAGAACGACTACTCCTCGTCGTCGTCGCCCTGCCCGCCTTCGCGCTGCCTTTTCATCTGCAAGAGTTTCTTCTTCAGCGCGCGACGCTCTTCCTTGCTCAACTTCCGCTGGCCGGCGTTTACAGTTGCGGGCGGCGGGACAAATCCGGCGTGGCCACCGGGGCTGACAGCGCCGCCCCCGTTAGCCCCGGCGGCCACGCTGGATGTTGACGGGCCAACGGACGTTGTCGCCAAGGACGCGGCGGATTGGGGAGCCAGCGGCATGGCCGGTTTCGGCACTCCGCCGTGCGGCGGATGGATCTTCAGGTCGTCGCCGCCGGACGAGGACGGGCCATCCTGGGGCCGCTTGGCGGACTTCCTCTTCGGTCTTGGTTGCTCGTGCGAGATCAATCCCTGGGCATCGAGGATCACATGCCGGCCGTGCAGGACGATGGCCAACAATAGCAGCAGATGACCGGCCATCTTGGTCCCCGCGGCGATCATCACCTGCCGCTGGACTTCGCCGGCCACGAGCAGGCCGAAATGGCAGCCAGCGGCCAGCGCGTAGCAGAGGCCGGCCAGAATCAGCGCCGAGCACGAGGCGCGACAGTGCCGCATATCAACCAGCAGCCGCAGGCCGACGGAGCCGAAGAGGAACAGTCCGAGGATCAGCCACCAGACAGAGCCGTCGCCCAGAAGGGGTGTGCCGCAGAAGCGAACCATCAGGTCGCGAAAGGCTTCGTGGAGGTTGGACACCTCGTCAACGCTCAAGAGCGTCCAGCAGAAGGCGGCCCAGATCCAGATGCGGTAGCGGCCGTGGTAGTCGTCGTTCTTGTGGCGGCGGATGGTGTAGACGAGGATCGCGGCCAGTGTTGCCAGCAGCAACAGCAGGGAGGAGAACCAGGTTGCCAGGCTGCCTTGGGCGGCCAGATCGAAGGCGGCGATGCGGCGTTGGCCGGTCGCCGCGGCAACCTGCGGCATCTCCGCATAGAGCGCCTCCAGACCAGCGACGCATCCGAAGGCGACCGAGAACCAGGCAATGATCGGCAGCAACCGTGTGGGCACCAGGTCGGTTACTCGCGGCTGCTCGTCGAGGAACGTCGCGTCGCCGTAGTTCTTCGATTTGCCCAGCCATCCTTTCGCGGTACGACGTTTCCGGGGTTTCGGCGCGCGGGGACGAGAGTTCCCAACGAAGTCTCGTTGAGCACCCGCCGCCGCCGGTCGTCGCGCCCGCCCAGGTGGTAGAGAGCCATACCGATTCAAGAAAATGCCAGCAGAACGCCTCATCCTCAGATTCGGCAGATTCCGGCCTCTCCATCTTCATTACCGGCAGGGCCTGCGGAATCCCCTAAGAGGCCGCAAACGACGAAACTCACCTCATTCTAGGCAAATTACCGAGTTTAACTTCGCGCTCTGGGGAAGCGTCCCTTGTACAATTCCTAGTAGCGAGGGGCTGGAAACGTCTTGCTCGCCGCATAGTAAGGAAACGAATCACGAACACCCGAAAGCACGAAAACCCGGACGAGACAGCAGCCGCTGACCGGGTGAGCAACCATGCGTCTGCCTGCTTTTTTTTCGGGATTTCGTCGTTTCGGGCTTTCGCGATTCTGGTGCTGGTCGCCGGCTGCAACGGCCAGGCCGGGCCGCCGGGCGCGCCAACTGCGGAAAGGGAACCACCCATGACATCTCCCACGGATCCTCCAAAGACCAGCCCCGTAGAGAGTCCTTCGAGGACGGAACGGGCGGAAAAGTCCGACGCCCAATGGAGGGCCAGCCTCACGCCGCAACAATACGAGGTGACCAGGAAAAGGGCACCGAGCCGCCATTCAGCGGCAAATACTGGAACTGTAAGACGCCGGGCACGTACCGCTGCGTCTGCTGCGGAGCGCCGCTTTTTGACTCCGAGTCGAAGTTCGACTCCGGCTGCGGCTGGCCCAGTTTCTCGCAACCGGTCTCGCAACAGAGTGTCCGCACGCAGGACGACAACAGCCACTTCATGCACCGGGTGGAAGTGATCTGTCCCCATTGCGGGGCCCATCTGGGCCACGTCTTCGACGACGGTCCTGCGCCGACCGGGTTGCGCTACTGCATCAACTCGGCTTCCTTGCGGCTTGAGCCGGCCGCCTCGCCGCCGGCCAAGAAGCCGTAGGTTATGCTTTAGCATAACAGGGCGCTTTAGCATAACAGGGCGTCTTACGGTGGAAGCTGTTGGCCAGTCGTAACCCGAAGCGTAAGCGAGGGAAAGCGTTGGCCCTCCCTCGCTTACGCTTCGGGTTACGATGTGGTGGGAGAGCGCACGACTACTCTTCGCGGCGTTCCACGGCCGGCGGAACGGGACAGAGCCCGCTGCCTACAGAATCCAACCGCGCCTTCAGCTCCCTCACCGCGGGATCATTTGACAATGGGGATTCCACGGTAGTAGGATGCCAAGCGGATGGCAATGGGTGCCAGAGCGGTCTGAAGAATGCGCAACCCTATCGAGCACATCATGTCCGGAAATCTAGAGCGTCTCGGTGTAGCCTTCATCATGGCGACGGCTGTGTGCGGTCTTTCGATGACGGTTCAGGCCGCCGAGTTGGGGCACCAACGGGAGGTTGGTGGCGGCAAGATCCGCCTGCTGATCCTCAGCGGGGCCAACAACCACGACTGGAAATCCACCACCCCCGTGCTGAAGAAGATGTACGAGGAGAGCGGATACTTCACCGTGGACGTGACCGAAAACGTCCCGGGACTCTCGGGCGGGGATTTCGCCAAGTACGACGCCCTAGTCAGCAACTACACGACCTTCCCCAACGTCAAAGGCCATCGCTGGCCCGCGGAGACGGAGAAGGCATTCCTGGAGTACATCGCCGCCGGCCACGGGCTGGTACTCTTCCACGCCGCCAGCACCGCCTGGAACGACTGGCCCGAGTTCACCGACCTGATCGGTTTGAGCTGGCAGATGGGCCAAAGTGCCCACGGCGCCTACCACTCGTTCGTCGTGAGCATCCTCGACCATGAGCACCCGGTCACCAAGGGCATGAAGGACTTCCAGCACCTCAAGGACGAGCTTTACCACCGCCAGTTGAAGCACGGCACGGCGAAGGTGCTGGCTACCGCCTATTCCGACAAGGCCAAGGGCGGCACCGGCCAGAACGAGCCGATGATCGTGGTCACCGAATACGGCCAAGGCCGGGTCTTCCACAACGCCATGGGCCACGACCCCAAGGCGATGGGCTGTATAGCCTGGCAAACGCTGATGCTCCGCGGCACCGAATGGGCCGCCACGGGGAAGGTCACGATTCCCATTCCCGCCGCCTGGCCCGAACCGGGGAGCGTCGCGAAATAGCCTACCCGATTACCGCTCGTACGGCCTCGACAATTTGGCCGATGCGGATCGGGCGCCGCAGGACTTTCGCCAGCGGCCGGCCAAGTGGCTCGCGCCGGCCCTCCGGGATCGCGCTTTCGATCACCATCCAGGGGACGTTGGGCGTCAGGCTCGACAAGCGCTGCCTTTCCGCAGGCGTTGTCGACGGCTCGCCATGCTCGTCCCACAGAACCAGCGACGGCGCGGTCAGTTGGAGAAGAATCGCACGGCTCGCGTAATCGGCGCTGGGCGCCGGCAGCACCTCGTAGCCGGCCTCCTGCAACTCCGCCAGGAGCAGCCTGCGTTCGTCCAGGTCGGGCGCGATCAAGAGGATGTTCTTGGCGAGCGGGCTCCCAGCCATGTTAGCACTCTACGACCGCCAGGAAAGACGCGGCGACGCGGGGATGGGGTGACACGGGGAACATCCCCGCGTCTCCGCGTCTCCCTTTCTCCGCGTCTCCTTTACTTCAGGTCCCGGCGTACTGGATCAGGCTGGTCACGTGGTATCTCTCGATCCGCTTGGCGCCCTGGAGGCCGGTCAGCTCGATCAGGAACGCGCAGCCCACCACGCGCCCGCCCGCCTTTTCGGCAAGCCGGCAGCAGGCCTGGACGGTGCCGCCGGTGGCCAGCAGATCGTCGACCACCGCCACGTTGGCGCCCTGGGGAATGGAGTCGGCGTGGATTTCCAGGGTGTCGCTGCCGTATTCCAGGTCGTAGGTGTGGGACATCGTCTGGTGGGGGAGCTTTCCTTTCTTTCGCACGGGAACCAACGCGGCGGACAGTTCCAAGGCCAGCGGGGCAGCGAAGAGGAACCCGCGAGCTTCGGCCGCCGCCACCACGTCGACCTTCCAGGGCCGGATCCTCTCGGCCAACTGGCAGACGGCCTGGCGAAACGCCTGGGGATGGCCCAACAGCGGGGTAATGTCGCGAAACAGGATCCCCGGCTTGGGGAAATCGGGGATCTCGCGGATGTAATCGGCCAGATTGAGTTGGTTCTGCGGAGGCATCGGGAGTTTCCAGCGGCGGTTCTTGAAGAGCCCTGGGCTCGAATATAAGGCCAGTCGTCCCGGCCGGGAAGAGCAGCGTGCCGTTTGTCCGCGGCCGGCCGCCGGGTTATACTGACTGCGACGTTCCGGCAATCGTAGGGTGGGACAAGGCCGCCGTGGCGGCCGACGGCCCACCAATCGCCGGCAGAATTGGTGGGCCGGCGCTCGCTTGCGCGAGCTTGTCCCACCCTACCCGTCTTTCTTCACCCCTTGATGATGGCTGCTTGGAGACACTTGCGATGAAGAAGTTGTTGGCGATTGGCCTGGTGATCGGTTTGGTGGGCGTGGTGGCGTGGGCGATGAGCTTGTCGGCCGAGCCGCCGAAGAAGAACCCGCATCTGGGGCAGCTCCGGCACGTAGTCCTGTTCCGCTTCAAGAAGGACGCCAAGCCCGAGGACATCAAGAAGGTGGAAGACGCCTTCCGCGAGCTTCCGGTCAAGGTTCCCGGCATCCTACGCTACGAGTGGGGGACCAACGTCAGCCCGGAGCCTTTCTCCGACGGCTTCACCCATTGCTTCGTGCTGACTTTCAACAGCGGCAAGGATCGCGACGCCTACCTCGTCCACCCGGCTCACAAGGCGTTCGGCAAGATGCTCGGGCCGTACCTGGACAAGGTGATGGTGGTCGACTTCGTGGTCAAAGACTGAGCCGGACTACAGTGCCGGATCGACCGGGGCCCCGTTGAGGCTGTCGGCCAGCTTGTCCAGGGCCTCGGTCTCGATCTGGCGGACGCGTTCGCGGGTCAGGCCGAGGCTCTCGCCGATTTCTTTGAGCGTCCGCGGCTCGTTGTCGTCCAGGCCGAAACGCATCCGCAGCACGGTGGCCTCGCGCTGGTCCATGTTCTGGAGCTGTTTGAGGATGTGGGTCAGGTTGTCGTTCTCGACCAGCTCCTCGTCGGGGCTCCGCATCCGCTCGTCCATCAGCATTTCGCCAAGGGACCAGCCGGCCTCCGCCTGGTCGGTCTGGGGGGTGAGGTTGTAGATGCGGATCGCTTTCTTGATGATCGGCAACTTCTTGCGGGGAAGTCCCAGCACGCGGCCGATCTCCTCGGGCGTGGGCGTGCGGCCGAGCTCTTCGGTCAGCCGCGTGCTGGCCCGCCGCCACTTGGACAGCAGCTCGACCATGTAGGCCGGGATGCGGATGGTCTTGGCCGTGTTGATCAAGGCCCGCTTGATGGACTGCTTGATCCAGTAGCTGGCGTAGGTCGAGAACCGCGTTCCCATGGCGGGGTCGAAGCCTTCCACCGCCCGCAACAGGCCGAGGTTGCCTTCTTCAATCAGGTCCTGGAGGCCCAGGCCCTTGCCGGAGTAGCCGCGGGCGATGTTGACCACCAGTCGCAGGTTGGCGCGGACCATGCGGTCGCGGGCCTGGAGGTCGCCTTCGCCGATGGCCACGGCGAGGTCCTGCTCGTCCTCGGCGGCGAGCAACTGCGTCTCGTTGATCTCGTGGAGATAGGTTTCCAGCGGCGACTGGACGGCCGGTGCGGTGGGTCTTCGTCGGGGCTTGTTCATGGGCTTCGGCGGTGAGAAAACGGGTCGTGTCGGTCCAACAGCACTATCGACGACGCGGCGGTGGTTTCTCCAAGGAAGCGGCCGAGCGACGAGGTGGGACGAATGTGCGCGAGTTAGGGCGGTTAGGGAAAACAGCGACCCCGCCGGTCGAGACCGGCGGGGTCCGGGGATGACATGCGGGCGGTTGCAGGCACGACGCTTTTGTCGCCTGTCGGCAAGCTGCCGGTTCCAACGGCTTTAGGACCGGTTGAAGAGCAAATGCGACGAATTTCGCAGGACGGATTGCTAATCCATCCGCGATTTCCGGACGGATTAGCAATCCGTCCTACGGGCAAATCCTAGAACAATTCTTCCGTCGGCACTTAGCCCTGGTCCGAGGACTGCTCTTCCTGCCCGTGGGGTTCCTGCGGTTTTGCCGATTCCGCTGGGCGGAAGGGTTGGATCAACGGTCCGCCGCCACCCACGCCCCCCTTGAGCTCCCGGGAAGGCGCTGCGGGCTTGCCGGGCCCGCCGGGTCCGCCGGGCTTGGCGGCCCCAGCGGCAAGCGGTTGTTCCTCCTCTTCCGCCCATTCCACCCGCTTCCGCGACAGACCGATCTTCCGCTCCTCGGCATCGACGCGGAGCACCTTGACCTCGATCTTGTCACCGACCTTGACGATCTCCTCGGGGTTCTCCACCTTGTGGTCGGCCAGCTCGGAGATGTGCAGCAGGCCCTCCAGGCCGTTCTCCAGCCCCACGAAGACGCCGAAGTTGGTGATCTTGGTGACCGTGCCGGTGACGATCTGGCCCGGCTCGTACTTGCCGGGGATATCGTGGGCCCAGGGGTCTTCGGCCAACTGCTTCAGGCCCAGGGCGATGCGGCGGCGATCCTGGTCCACCGAGAGCACGCGGCAGGTGAGCCGCTGGCCCTTCTCGACCATTTCGTTGGGATGGCTGATCTTGCGGGTCCAGGACATGTCGGAGACGTGCAACAGGCCGTCGATGCCCTCTTCGATCTCGATGAAGGCGCCGTAGTTGGTGAGGTTGCGGACCGTGCCCTTGACGGTCGCGCCGGGGGGATAATGCTCGGCCACGCGGTCCCAGGGGTTTTCCTGGGTCTGCTTCATGCCCAGGGAGATCTCCTGCTTCTCCTTGTTGATGCCCAGCACGACCACCTCGATCTCGTCGTCGATCTGCACCAGCTCGCTGGGATGGCTGACCCGCTTGGTCCAGGACATCTCGCTGATGTGGACCAGGCCTTCGATGCCTTCTTCGAGCTTGACGAAGGCCCCGTAGCTCATCACGTTGACCACGGTGCCCTTGATGTGGCTGCCCACGGGATACTTCTTCTCCACCTCTTCCCAGGGGCTGGCCGACTTCTGCTTCAGGCCCAGGGCGATCTTCTCCTTCTCGTAGTCGATGTGCAGGATCTGCACCTCGATCTCCTGGTCGATCTGCACGACGTCGGTGGGGTGATTGATGCGGCCCCAGCTCATGTCGGTGATGTGCAGCAGGCCGTCGATGCCGCCGAGGTCCACGAAGGCGCCGAACTCGGCGATGTTCTTCACCACGCCCGTGCGGCGCTGGCCCACCTGCAGCTCGGCCAACAATTGGGCCTTTTTCTTGGCCCGCTCGGCCTCGATCAGCGCCCGCCGGCTAACGACGATGTTCCGCCGGGCCTCGTCGATCTTCAGCACGATGCACTGGATCTGCTTGCCGATGTAGTCGCCGATGTCGGCCGGGCGGCGGATGTCGACCTGGCTGGCGGGGAGGAAGACGTTCACGCCGATGTCCACCAACAGCCCGCCCTTGATCTTTCGGGTGACGGTGCCGGTGACCACGTCGCCTTCGTGGACGGCCTCCATGACCTTGATCCAGGCTTCGATCTTCTCGGCCTTGCGCTTGCTCAGGGCGATCATCCCCCGCGAGTCTTCCAGGCTGCCGGCAACGTCCTCAACGTCCTCGATCAGCACCTTGATGGTCTGGCCCGGCTCCGGCGGCGGCTGATTCTCCTCCCACTCGTTCCGCAGGATCATGCCTTCGCTCTTGTAACCCACGTCGACCAGCACGAACTCGCCTTCCACCCGCAACACGCGGCCGGTGACGATCTGGTTGACGGCGATCTCGGCGCCGCCCCACTCGATGTCTTCGGCCAGGTTGCCTTCCATCGCCTGGCCCAGTTCTTGTTCCCATTCCTCGTCGCTGAGATCGAGGCCCCGAATCAGGTTGCGATTGACCATTAGTTCAGTTTGGTAATTGGTAAGAAGTGTCTGCCGTTCGTCCGGCCCCCACCAGCGGAGGGCTACCGCGGAGGAACGGGCTAGCCCTGTACTATAACAGAGCCGCTTATGCTCCACAATTGCAGGGCAGGGCAGTCTTCCACTCTGACGGGGGCCTGGGTCCGCTCTTGCCCGTGTGGTATAGTTCCTGCGCGGTACTTGAAGGTGCTCGCCGAGTCGGCATCAGGTTTTGCATGCCACCCATCGGGTTGGCTTGTTTGCGTGACGCTCGGCCGGGGTTCGTATAGCTCTAACCACGACGATCTGAAATGCTTAAACGCGTTGTGATAAAGGGTTTTCGCTCCTGCCACAACGTCGATCTTAAAGGTTTGGGCGCCTTGACCGTACTGGTCGGAAGAAATGCCGTAGGGAAGTCAAATATCTTACGGGCCATCTCTTGGCTGGCTAGCACCGCAACATCGTCGGACTCCTCCCGCTTTTCGGCCTATATGGTGCCGAGAGCATTCGCGGTACAGAACATCCTTGGCCAGGATACTTACGACTACTCTTTTGAAATGAACGACCGCTCCATCCATCCATCACCGGAGGCGGAACCCGAGATCACCGAGATATTGTGCCACGAGACGAGCGATGGCACGCGAAAAGAAGTCTTCAAGCGCGAACATGGGGACGTGACTCTTGTTGACGGAAAGAGGATTAGAATCGGTTCACGTGCGCCATGTATGCCCGCGCTTGTCTCGGTTCTACCACCTGGGTCAGAGCCTGTTCGCCTGATTCGTCCTTTGCTGCAAGATTTTGAGGCGATCCGATACTATCCACTAGAGCCCGAGGCCGGCGCCGGGTTCGAGCCACGCGCTGCGTACCCGGTAATCCCTCAGTCCGAGTACAATGAATGGCTTAATCGACATCGCGGCACCGATGCCCTCGGTACCGCCGATCTGATGCGACTATTGAACATGCATCTGACCCGGCCCGAGGAGTTCGATGAGGTTCAACAGCTACTCGGCCCTAACGGTTTGGGGTTAATTGATAGAATCGACGTTGAGCAGCTTGGTATCGCCCAGCCGCGGCAAGTGGGAGGTGAAACGTGGTACAGCGTTCGCTTTCAGCCGAGCTTGCAGTCGCCGACAAGTCTGCCTCAGCACTTCAGTTTAGGCGACTTATCGTCCGGGACTCAACGACTAATTGCCATTATCACGTCGTTGATCTACGATCACTCCTCGGTGATGTTGCTTGAACATCCCGAAGACGGCATCCATCGGGCGCTCTTGATAAAGCTTATCGATTTGTTGCAGGGTTATTCCGACCAGAGCCAACTCATCGTGGCCAGCCATTCGGCGGTCGTCTTTAACACCGTTACCCCGGACGCGATCCTGTTGGTCACCATGGAAGACGGGCAAACCACGGTCCGCCGTTTGACGCCGCAAGAGACGCAAGCTGCCACTCGCTACCTCGAGGAAGAGGGGACGCTGGCCGACTTCCTGGAAACGGTCGCGCAGGAGTAGGAACGTGTATGGGATTCTCGGAGAAGATGATTCCGACGCCGAGACGCTAAAGGTCCTCGTTCAGAGGCTTGCTGGCAACCCACGGCTGACCGTCAAGACGAAAGGCTACGGCGGGTGCAGCGAGCTGCTTCGAAAGGGGGCCAAGCAATTACAACTTTTCAAGATGCTGAGTCTTACACACTTTATTGTTTGTCACGACGCCGATGGCCCCGATCCTCAGCCCAAGAGGGACGAGGTAATTCAACGGATCGTACGGCCTTCGGGGTTCACGGAAGACTGCTGCATCGTTATTCCCGTTCAGGAGTTGGAGGCATGGATCCTGGCGGATATCGAGTGCGCGTCGAAGATATTCTCCTCCTGGCACCCCTCGCCAATCGAGAGCCCGGAAAGAATCTTCAAACCCAAGGAGTATTTGGAGAGGGTGAGCAAGGAAGGCAAACAAAGGCCGCGGTATAGGCACGCTACCCATAACGAGAGGATGGCGTTGCACCTCGATCTCGACAAGGTGGCCAAGAAGTGCCCCGCGTTCGGAACGCTCGTGTCGTTCGTCAAGAAGACCGCGCCGAAGCGTCGCTAGAAAGCCGCCGCCGCAGTTGGGCATGGTAGTAGCGGACCCGCCGCTCGACTTCCTCGACCAGCGCCCGCTCCTCGTATTTCCGGGCCTCCTCGGGCAGGATGGGCGTGCCGTAATGGACACGTACAGGGCCGGGGTGCGGAAAAAGCTGGTTGCGAGGCCAAGCTGCGTGGGCCCCCTCGATGGCGGCCGGCACGATCGCCGCCCCCGTGCGGACCGCCAGCGACGAGAAGCCCGGCCGGAATTTGCCTACGTTCCCATCCCGCGTCCGCGTCCCCTCGGGAAACACGAGCACGATCTGGCCCCGCTTCAACCGTTTCAGCGTCTCTTTGATGCCCGAAATCCCTGTCCCGTCCCGATCAATGGGGATGGCGTTGTAGGAGTGGATCAGCCAGCCGAAGGGCTTGAAGCGGAAAAGCGTGTCGCGGGCGACGTAGTTCATCATCCGCGGACATCCAGACCCAACCAGAGGAGGGTCAAGGTGACTCTGGTGGTTCGAGACCATGAGCACAGCCCCGGTTGGCGGTATATTCTCGACCCCGGAATAGCGCGGGCTGAAATAGACCGACTCCCACGCCTGCAAGGAGAGCTTCGAGAAGTTGTACCAACACCAGTGGATTGCCGAACGAGCGTTCATCCTATTATCTGGACTCTCGCAAACTGGCGATTCAAGGTCCCCCTCTCCCTCCGGGAGAGGGTCGGGGTGAGGGGACTCGCCAAAGATTTGCCCGCCCTCTCCTTGACGTTTCCGCGGCACGTCTTGCCGCCCCGATTGGTGAAGGACCGAAATGACACGCTCTTGCTCCCGGCAAAGTGAAGGAGGGTTTCTCGAAGTTCCCCCTCACCCTAACCCTCTCCCGGAGGGAGAGGGGACTGACGCACCAGACGTTCCAAGAAGTCTACAACCTCTTCTACCGTCTTGCGATCCGTATCGACTTCCATCGCATCGTCGGCGCGGCGCAAAGGTCCGACGGGCCGGGCGGCGTCTTGTAAATCGCGCCGATTGATATCCGCCAGTATCTCCGACAGCGAACGGGACTCCCCCTGAGCCGCGAGATCCCCTTGCCGGCGTACGGCGCGCTCTGGCGGGCTGGCCGTGAGGAAGAACTTGAAGTCGGCGTGAGGAAAGACGACGGTGCCCTGGTCGCGGCCCTCGGTAATCACGTTGTCCCGCTCGGCCACCCGCCGCTGGAGTTCCACCAGCCGTTGGCGGATCTGGGGATTGTCGGCGGAGAATCGCGTTACGGCCGTGATTTCGCTGGTCCGCACCGCGTCGGTCACGTCCTCGCCATCCAAGAGGATTCGGTCCCCCTGGACATCCAGCCGAACCTGCCGGGCCACCTCGGCCAGTTGCTCCGGCTGCTGCCAATCGACGTCCCGCCGCCAACCGGCCAGCGCTACCGCCCGATACATCGACCCCGTGTCCAGGTAGCGAAACCCCAGCCGCCGGGCCAGCGCCTTGGCCACCGTGCTCTTCCCCGCGCCGGCAGGTCCGTCAATGGTGATGATCACGTGTACTCCGCCTCGACCTCGATCCAGCCGTAGGCCGGCATTTCCACCGTAATGCAATCGCCGATTACCTCCAGCGCGACCGGCTCCGAGCCGGAGGGATCCAGCAGCCGGGCGGCGGCGGCGCGCGAAACGATCGCAGGCCGATTCGGCAACCGCGTCCCTCCGTCTCCAGCAGCCGCACGCGGAACCCGGCAGGTCCCCCCTGCCCGGTAGGTCCCGCCTGCCGGGCGGGACTCGGCGGCACACTATGGCCAGGTTGTCCCGCCCGGCAGGCGGGACCTACGATCGTTTCCCAGTGGGTCGCGACCACGTTCTTCGCATCCAGATGGAACAGCCACCCGAAGGGCGACGATGGCGGCGGCGACTGCGAGCGGATCAGGTCCGGCGTGAGAAACTCCAACGCCATAGGGGCCGGATGGGGCAGGTCCAATCCGATCCCCAGGCGGAATCTGCGCGAGGTCTCGCCGCGGACCAAAAGCAGCGTGTCGAGCTTGTGAGGGCCTAGCCGGCGGTGGTAGGGCAGCCCGGCGGTGAAGATCGTGGTATGGGCGTTATTCAGCCGCAGATCGAGAAACTGCGGGGCTTCGAGAAACGTGCTCTCCGTGACCTCGCCAGCCAGTCCGACGCTGCGGACTAACTCCAAGGCATCGTCGCCCCAGGCGAATCGGGCCGCGTAGTACGACTCCCAGGGATCCGACCCCGGCTGGCGATCTACGTCCAGCTCGATCTCGACCTCGATCAGCCGGCTTCCGCGACGCAGGGTGACCGTCTGGACGAACCGCGCCACGATTTGTCCTTCGCGGTCCAGCAGTCGGCCGCGACTAGCCACTCTGCCGGCCAGCGGACCGGGCGAGATCACGGAAATCTTGTCGGCCGCCATCACGGTGTACTGCGACTCGTGTCCCTTTTCCACGGCCCCGCGGCCGGCAAGGGCAGGGTCAATCCGCAGGGCGATCTGCTGGCCAAGGCGGTTTTCGCGGCGTCCCGCGGCGCGGACGGCCTTGATCCCGCCAGTCGCCGGATCGACGGCCATTTCCAAAAACTCGTTGCGCAGCACGTTTCCCGTTACCAAGGGAGGATCTTCGCCTTTCTTCAGACGATTCCAAAAGGATGTTCTCTTGGCCGCCGGGGCCGCCGGTGAGGCGGCGGCGACCCAGGCGAAGCCCAGGGGAGGGACCTCGACGAGCACCTCTTTCCGCCCGGCCGTCTCTTGGGCCGCCAACACGGCCCCACCGACTGCAGGGAGCCCTGCCAAGTCCGCGGCATCCAGCACGACGCGACGTGGAGACGTGTTGGGGTTGGCCAGCGTGTAGCCCGCCGCCTGGCCCACCACCTGGCAGTGCCCGGCCAACGCGTCGGCAAAACTCGCCAGCGCCGCCTGGGTCGCTGCTGCCAACGATTCGTCGATCTCGGCCGGCGGTCCTCCTTGCGCCGGCGTGGCCGCCGGGGCTAACGCCGGTGTGGCCGCCGGGGCTGACGCCGGTGTGGCCGGGGCTGACGGGAGCAGATCTGTTAGCCCCGGCGGCCACGCCGGCCGTGTGGCGACAAGCATGGTTCGTCCATCGTCGCCCCTCTCACCCCTGTCCTCTCCCGGAGGGAGAAGCGGGCCCGAGCCGGCGCGGTTGCCCACCGCATCGGCCAGGAACTGGAGCCGGTCGGCCGTTTCCGCCCGGGCCAGGCGGCCGTAGTAACGGGTCCAACGCGAGATCGGATCGGCCTGGCCGGCCTGGACGGCCTGCCGCAGGTAGGCGGAGCGATACTGATCGGCCTTGTAACGGGTCGACTGGCCGACGTACTCCGTGCGGCGCAAACAGTCGGCCACCGAGGCAAAACGGCCCAGCGCCGGCGAGTATTGTGCCATCCGTTGCAAGTCGCGGTACCAGCGGCTTGCCTGCCCGGGCCAATGTGCGAAGACCGCGCTGGCGGCGTGGTCGACATCCATCGCGCGGCCCAATTTCTCCGGCAATTGCAGGAAGCTCTCCGCCCTCGAAGCGTCCAAGGGGAGTCGGGCCAGGGCCTCGATCGCCTCCCCATCCAGGCCCTCCCAGCGGATGCGGCTCTGGTTTCCGGTGGGGAACCGGCCGTCGTCGAGCGTGAAGTGCAAGCAACCGAGAAAACCCAGGCGGCGAAGGACGCCGGGCAACAGCGGCGTGAGCCCGAACCGCCGCCGTCCAAAAATCTCCGGCCGGCGGCCGAGGTGCTCTTGATAGACGTCCAGACCCCGGCCAACGTGATCGAGGATCGCCTCGTGGGTCAACAGCGGCAGCTCCCGCTCGTCGTATTCCCCGCCGATGATCGTAACCTGTTCCTTTTCCAGGCCCTCACGGAGTGCGGCCAAGGTCAGCGGCTCGCGCTCGGCCATTCGTTGGACGGTCTCGCCCGAGAGCAGCAGATTGAGCGGCCCGCCCCGAGCCAGCTCCGCCCGCAGCGACGGCCCGATGGTCGTCGGCGCGACCAGGGTCAGGTCCAGCAAGTAGGTCTCGACCGGATAGAAATACTCCCGGGCTTCGGTGAGCAGGTCGAAGGCACTGTGCAAGTGCTCCCGGGCCGTTTCGTCCCGGCCGTCGGCAGCCTCCTGGGCCGCGGCCAGCGTCCGCTCTTGAAAACGCGACTCGTCGAGGTTGCTCATGTAGCGGAGCCGGCGGGTGAGCAGCTCGACCTGGAAATGGCAGAAACCGAGGGCCAGAAAATCGCCCACCAAGCCCGGATCGAACCTTGGCGACTCGCCGGGCAGACGTGCCAGCGCGTCGGCGACCATCGCCTCCCGATCGGCCTGATTGCGGACCACGGCCGCCCCGCCGGCCAGGGCCTGATCCAGCCAGCCCGCCGGAAGCAGCGATTCGGCGGGCCGCGGTATGACGGTCAGGCAGGTGGCCGGATCGTCCGGCGGCGTATCGGCCTGGACCCAACGCGGCAGGGCCCGGGCGTGGAGCAGGAGGGCCGGATGGTAGAGCGCCGACCAGGCGGAGAGCAGCTCCTCGGACTCCTCCGCGGACCGCTCCAGCGACAGGTCCTCGAGACTGTGGCAGGGCAGGAGTACGGTCAGGCGATCAAAGGTCATAGCAGAGAGTAACTTAGGGCGGTGCTGCGCTACCAGGGCCCGGTTGCCGAAACCTTTACCATAACGGCTGCATCGCGCGAAGTCGAGCGGTCCTGGATGGGGGTATGGCTTGCATGTTGCACAACTCGGAAGAAATGGGTGCCGCGCCCACGCTTGTCGTGGGCATGTGGTATGCTACGTCCCATGAAACGCGAGAGACTCGACGGCAGCTCGCAGCGAGAGGGGTAACCTATGCCCATTTCCTGGAATGAAATCCGCCAAAACGCCATTCGCTTTGCCCGCGACCGGGTTGATTCCCAGGAATTCGAGCTTGGACAACTCCATCGGCACATCCACGAGTTCGCCTTGATCCCCGGCTACCAGCGGCATCGTTTCGAGGACCAGGATCCGATTAACTTGCGGGCCGTGGCTATCATGGACGACCTGCACGACGCGCTGGAAGCCGGCGGCTACCGCGGTCACGAATTGGAGCGTTTCCTGGTCCGCGTCCTGTTTTGTCTGTTTGCCGAAGATACCGGCATTTTCGACCGCGAGGCGTTCCGGCTCTACATCGAGGACCGCACAAAACCAGACGGCTCGGACCTTGGGCTTCACCTGGCGCGCCTCTTCGCCCTGCTCAACACGCCGCCCGACAGGCGACAGACGAACCTCGACGAGACCTTGGCCGCGTTCCCCTATGTCAACGGCGATCTTTTCGCGGAGAGCCTCGGTTTCGCCGACTTCAACCGCGACATGCGAAACAGCCTCCTCGCCTGTACTCGCTTCAATTGGTCGCAGATTTCGCCGGCCATCTTCGGCTCGCTCTTCCAGGGCATCATGGAAAAACGCGAGCGTCGCCAAGTCGGCGGCCACTACACCAGCGAGCGCGACATCCTCAAGGTAGTTCGCGCGCTGTTCCTTGACGACCTGAGAGCAGAGTTCGAGCGGATCAAGGGCAGCAAGAGCCAACTGAAACAGTTCCACCAGCGGCTTTCCCAGCTTCGTTTCCTCGATCCCGCCTGCGGCTGCGGCAACTTCCTGGTGATCACCTACCGCGAGCTGCGCCTGCTGGAAATCGAGCTGCTCATGGCGATCGATGGCGGCATCCAGCGGCGATTGGACATCCAAACGGTTTCGCTGGTGGATGTGGACGCCTTTTTCGGCATCGAGATCGGCCCCTGGCCGGCGCGGATCGCGGAGGTGGCGATGCGGTTGATGGACCACCAGATGAACGTCCGGCTCGCCGAAGCCTTTGGCCAATACTTCGTGCGTCTCCCCTTGACGAAGAGTCCAAGAATCGTCTGCGACAACGCGCTGCGCCGCGATTGGAAGGAGCTCCTCCCACCGGAAAAGTGCAGCTACGTTCTCGGTAATCCGCCGTTCGTGGGCGGCAAATACCAGACCAAGGAACAACGCGCCGACATGGCCTTGGCCGCCGAAGGCGTCATGCAGCGCGGACTGCTGGATTACGTGACGGGCTGGTACTTCAAAGCCGCAGATTACATTCAGGGAACAAGAATCGTTGTCGGTTTCGTGTCAACGAACTCCATCACCCAGGGCGAGCAAGTCGGTACGCTTTGCAGTGCGATCTTCCAGCGATTCGGGCTGAAGATCCACTTTGCCCACCGCATGTTTCCCTGGGAGAGCACAGCCAGAGGCAAGGCGCACGTACACGTCGTCATCATCGGCTTCGCGGCCTTCGACACGGCTAACAAACGCATTTTCGAGGACCACGACCGGAAAACTACCGTGGCCATAGCGAAGAACATCAGCCCGTACCTGGTTGATGCTCCCGACTTGGCCGTCGTCAACCGCCAGAAGCCTCTTTGCAACGTCCCCGAGATCGGCATTGGAAATAAGCCGATCGACGGTGGCAACTACCTCTTCACGCCGCACGAGAAGGCAGATTTTCTCAAAGTGGAGCCGAAGGCCAGGGAGTTCTTCCGCCGTTGGCTGGGCGCGGAGGAGTTTCTCAACGGCCCGGAGCGCTGGTGCCTCTGGCTCGGCGATTGTCCGCCGGAAAAACTCCGGCAGATGCCCGCGGCCATGAGTCGGGTTAAGGCGGTTCGCGCATTTCGACTAGCCAGCCGCAGCGCGCCGACAAGAAAGCTCGCCGAAACGCCGACCAGATTCCACGTGGAGAACATGCCGTCACGCCGCTTCCTGCTGATCCCCAAGGTGTCGTCCGAGCGGCGTCGCTTCATCCCCATCGGATTCATGTCTCCAAGAACCTTGGTCAGCGACCTTGTTTTCGTGTTTCCGGACGCCACGCTCTACCATTTCGGCGTGTTGTCATCAACCATGCACATGGCCTGGGTGCGTCAGGTGTGTGGGCGATTGGAATCCCGCTACCGTTACTCGGCGAAACTCGTTTACAACAACTACTCCTGGCCGGAATCGCCTAGTGCCAGGCAACTCGCCTCGGTGGAGACCGCGGCGCAGGCCGTGCTGGACGTCCGCGAAGAGCACCTGAAAAAGGGCGCGACGCTGGCCGACCTCTACGACCCGCTGGCCATGCCGCGCGAATTGACCAAGGCCCATTCGGTCCTGGATCGTGCCGTCGATCGCTGCTACCGCTGGCAGCCGTTCCGTTCCGACCGCCAGCGCGTCGAGTTCCTCTTTGCTTTGTATGAGAAGACGACTGCCCCGCTGATGCCTGCACGCGGCAAGGAGAAACGCTAAGATCCACCCGTAAGTGGCATATCGCGCTTGACGAGGAAACCCTCGCAGCGATGCCGGGACCAAGAAGCGGGGGCCATGCCGCCAAAATCGGTCCAAGAAGCGCCGTTTGGGTGGGGGGAATCAGTTGACATCGTGAGGGTAGTAGGGATAGATTGGTTATTAGGAGAGGCTAGCAGCTTGTGCTGCCGTCACATCTACAAAGGCCCGATTTCGGCCTCAGGTGGAACCGGAACAGTGCGTAAGGGACGTCATCTCGACCGCCCTGTCCCTGCGTATGGCCTGGCGCCGTGCTCGGTCCTCGGTTCCTAACCTCCACTGCCAATCGAAGACCAGAGCAGGAACGTCCCAATGGCCAGAAGCGACGCCGTGTGGGGAATCGACATCGGCAACTCGTCGCTCAAGGCGCTGCGCTGCCGCCCGCACGAGTCTACCGACCGTGTCCTTGCCGATGCGTTCGATTACATCGAGTATCCCAAGATTCTCACGCAGCCCGGGGCCGAGCCGGCCGAGCTGGTCGCCGAGGCCCTGAAGCAGTTCTTGTCGCGCAACTCGGTCCGCGGCGATCACGTGGCGATCTCCGTGCCCGGGCAGAACGGCCTGGCCCGCTTCATCAAGCTGCCGCCGGTGGAGTCGAAGAAGATTCCCGATATCGTCCGCTACGAGGCGCGGCAGCAGATCCCTTTCGACCTGAACGACGTGGTTTGGGACTACCAGCGGATGGGCGGGGGCAGCGAGGAAGAAGGGTTCGCGCTGGAGACCGAAATCGGCCTGTTCGCCATGAAACGCGACCAGGTGTTCCGCGCTGGAGCCTTTCCGCGAGGCGGGGATCGAGGTCGACGTGATCCAGCTTACGCCGCTGGCACTTTACAACTACGTGGCCTTCGACCAGCTCCACGATCTGCCGCCGATCGACGAATACGATCCCGACAACCCGCCGCCGTCGCTGGTGGTGCTCTCGCTGGGCACCGACGCCACGGACCTGGTGGTGAGCAACGGCTACCGCGTCTGGCAGCGGAGCATCCCGCTGGGCGGCAACCATTTCACCAAGGCCCTGACCAAGGAGTTGAAGCTGACCTTCGCCAAGGCGGAGCATCTCAAGCGCAACGCCACCTCGGCCCAGGACCCCAAGGCCGTCTTCCAGGCGATGCGGCCCGTGTTCAACGACATGCTCACCGAGATCCAGCGGTCGCTGGGCTATTTCTCCAGCATCGACCGCTCGGCCAAGATCGGCACGGTGCTCACCCTGGGCAACGCCATGAAACTGCCCGGGCTGCGGCGCTACCTGGCGCAGAGCTTGGGTTTCGAGGTCCAGCGGGTGGAATCGTTTCGCGGGCTGTCCGGCCCGGAAGTCCTCACCTCGCCCGCCTTCAAGGACAACCTGCTCTCCTTCGGCGTGGCCTACGGATTGGCCCTCCAGGGGCTGGGCAAGAGCTCCCTGCGGACGAACTTGCTGCCCAAAGAGTTGGTCAAAGACCGTCTGATCCGCGAGAAGAAGCCCTGGGCGGTGGCCTCGGTGGCCGTGCTCTTGACCGCCCTGACGATCAGCTTCGTGAGCTTCTCCCGTGCCCTGGGAATCGTCGGCGTCGCCAAATGGCAAGACGCGGAGGGCAAAGCGAACTTGGTCTACAACAACGAGACCAAGCTCATGGGCACGCTGGCCGAGAAGGAGAAGCAATTCGACAATCTCGACAAGGTCGGCAAGGACGTGGTCAGCGACGTGGAAGGGCGGGTTCGCTGGCTGGAGCTGCTCAAGGCGATCGACGCGTGCCTCCCCAAGGACCCGGCGGGGAAGCGGCCGGGGCCGGACGAGATCTGGAAACGCGCCGAGCTGCACGTCCACAATCTCGAAGTCCAGCGGTTGGAGAAGGTCGAAGATTGGTACGCAACGATGAAGCAGACGAACTGGTTTGTGGCCAGGCCGGCGGCGGAGGGTGCCGGCGGGCCGCCGGTTGGCGCTGCTGGGGCAGCGGTCCCCGGCGCGGTCACTCCCGCAGCGGCGCCGGGTGTTTTGGCGACGAGAGGCGCCGCCCCCCGCCACGCCGGGTCTTCCCGCAACCCCGTCCCCCGGCCCGACGCCGGCAGCGACTCCGGGCTCGACGCCGGGCGGCACAACCCCGGGCGCGAGCCAAGGACCCACCGGCCCGGGCTGGATCGTCCAGGTCACCGGTTATCACGATCACAACCCCAAGAATCCCAACCTTCCCCAGGGTGCGGTCTACGTCGAAGACACGCTGATCGCCAATCTCGAACGGACCAAGATTCTCCTGCCGACGGGCAATAAGAAGAAGAACGCCAAAGGCGACGAGACGGACGAGGACGAATTGGACTTCGTCTCGATGAAGGAACTGGGCATCACTTGCCCGGTGCTCATCGATCCCCCGTCGGTGCATGAAGAGGAGATCCAAGATTGGAGCGTCCCGGCGGCCGCCGGGCCGGCGGGTCCGCCGGGCATGGCAGCGCGAGGCATCATGGGGCAAGGCCCCCGCGGGCCCGGCGACAAAGCCGAAAACGAGGTGAAGACGGTGAAAGTCCGCCGCTTCCATTTCGTCGTCCAGTTCTGCTGGCAGCCCGTGCTCCCCAGCGAACGCGCGAAAAAGAAGGCCGACAAGGAAAAGGCCGAACAAAAGGCCAAGGACGCAGGAGCTAGGAGTTAACTCCTTGAAAAAGAAAGGAACCCTGCAATGGATAAGGTCAAGATCATCCTGGCAGGACTGAAAAAATACCATTTCTGGGTGATCTGCGCGGCCGTGATCCTCGTGGGCCTGGTAGTGTGGGCGATGTCCACCAACGACCTTGACGCTCTCACCACGGCCCGCACCAGCCAGATCCAGAAAGCCAAGTCCGACGTCGCCGGGCTGATCGGAAAGCCTCTGGTCAACAACGGAGTGATCGAGGTCGTTCAGAAAGAGACCGACAAGGTCCACGACGAGGCCCAGAAGGCCTGGGAGAACCTCTACAACTACCAGAAAGAGAAGAACGACTGGCCGGAGGAATTGGGGTCGGATTTCCACGACATGATCACCACCGTGGAGAAGCAGGGACCGGATGCCGAGATCCCCCGCGAATACCGCGAGAAGTATGAGAACTTCATCGACGAGCACTTTCCCAAGGTCTACGAGATCGTCGATCTCCGCTTGGACGCGCAACTGGATGCCAACGGGAAGGTCAAGACGGACAGCCAGGGACGGCCGCTGAAAGTCGATCCGCTGAGCAAGCAATCTGCCGACGAACACACGGTCGTTGCCCCCGGGCAGCACGGGGACACCGGCCGGCGCATCGTGCCGCCGAGGATCGGCAAGGTCTACTGGAACCAGGCGGACCTCCACCGAGTGAAGGGACAGTTCAAGGAAGGGGCGACGCAAATCAGCGCCGACGGCGAGGCCCAATGGGGCTCCACGCCGAGTACCCGCCAGGTCCGCCTGGCGCAGGAAGATCTTTGGGTCTACCAGGCGCTCTTGCGGACGATCGCCGCCACCAACGGCACGCAGACCTATTTTCACAAGATGCCCATCAAGCGGATCGACGCCCTGTCCATCGCCCAGGCGGCCGCCGTGTCGTTCGTGAGCGCCGAAGGGCGGATTTTCAGCATGCCCAGCGCCGCCGGCCCCGGCCACGCTCAGACCGGTGCGCAAGCTGCTGCTGAAAAGAGGCCGCCCTCGGGCGGACAGAAGTTGTCCTCGGGCGGATCAGGCGGGCCGCCGAGTTCCGCGGATGCCTCGCTGACCGACTATCGCTACGTCAACCAGCTCGGCACGCCGCTGCGGGGCGACGAGAAGCCGCCCTTCGAAGAATACAACATGATGCCCATCCACATGCGCCTGTGGATGAACCAGCGGAAGATCGTAAACCTGATCGTCAACCTGGCCAATTCCAGCATGCCCATCGAAGTCCGCCGCGTGAGCATCCGCCCCGGCGAGCAAGGATCGGCCATCGATTTCAGCCGCTTCCTGCCCAGCAAGGAGCCTGGGGGTTCCATGGGACGATCGTCTGGGCGGCCGGGTATGTCGGGTATGCCGTCGTCCGGCTTCATGCCGGGAGGCGAAGGACCGCGGTATGGCGTCGGCGGCGGGTCGCGCCCAGGAGGGGGCATGGGCGGATACGCCGACAGCGACCAGCTTGACCCTGATGAGAGGGACCCCTTGGACTTGCCCGTGGAGATCGACGGAATTATCTACATCTTCAACGTCCCCAAGAGGGAGAAACTGGGAACCGGAACCGTGGCGACCGCGGCTGCCGCCGCTACGGCCCCCGCCGCGGTCAAGACTCCTGCGGCGCCCGGCCCAACGACAGCCGTGCCGACTGGAGTCCCTGCGGCTCCGGGCGCAAGGCCCACCGCGCCGGCTGCAGCGCCTGCGGCGCCGGGTGCGGCACCGACCGTGCCGGCTACGGCGCCGGCAACGCCAGGAGCCCCGCGTGTGCCACCCGCGGCTGGGCTTCCGGGCGTTGTGCCGGCGGTGCCAGCAGCTCCTCCCTCTCCCTCCGGGAGAGGGTTGGGATGAGGGAGAGGTGTAGGGTGGGCTTTAGCCCGCCGTCACGATGCCGTCGCAAGCCTGAACGTGTGGTGCGAGGAAGGGCGGAAAGGTCGCGGTGGCGGGCTAAAGCCCGCCCTGCATGTGCTCGATTTACGCGGAAGGAGAACGATCCATGAAAGTCAAGCTGAAGTTCGACCTGAACTCGATGCGAGAGTTCTTCATTCGGCACGTCGAGAAGTTTGTCTTCGGGGCGGTGATCGTTGTCTTGGTCTATTTCGCCTGGAGCTCCGTGGGCAGAGAACCGTTCGATCTGACGCCGGAGCAGCTCATTAAGACCGCCGGCGAGGCGCAAGACATGATCGAGCGCACCCAGAGCGATTGCCTTCTGCCCGGCGCGAATCGCAACCCGCCCAAGCCGATGCGCCAGGCAACCTTGTATTCGGAAGTGGCCAAGAAGATCCGCCAGGATATTCTCGAGGACAAGTACTTGTTGAAGACCGACCTGGACCGACCGCCCATCGACCTGCCGCATCTCAGGCCGCCGCTGACCGCGCTGACCGTGGAGGGAGTCCGCGGTTCCGGCGGTCATGGCGCCGTGCGGTCGCTGGCCACAGCCGTGGGAAATGCGTTCGCGGAGAACCGCGGGATGACGGGCACTCGCTGGGTTGTGCTCACCGGCCTGATTCCCCTGCAAAAACAGCTCGACGAGGCCCTTGACGCCTACCGTGAAACTCTCCCGCCCTTCGATCCGGTCCGGGACATCCCCCAGATCGTTTGGTTCCAGGTGGAACGGGCGGAAGTGGGCGCCAAGGCAGATCTCGACCACCTGGAATGGAGTCCCGTGAGTGTGAAGAAGGCATGGGCTTTTTACAATCGGTTCCAAGGGTCCCACCGGGAAGTCGTGTCCGAGAACTACATGTACAACACCAAGGACCTTCCCCTCGTCTTCCCCCTGCCACCGACGGGGGACGACCATATTTGGGGCGACGAGGTGGTCCATTTGCCGGAGATTCCCGCGATTGCCAACCGTCAGGAAGACCAGATTGTGAAGCCCCGGTTTCTAAACCAGCCTGGCCAGCGCTCAAAACCGAAACCTCATCGGCCCGTCGACGTTGAGACGGCGAAGCCCGAGGCTAATGAGCCCGACGTGCCCGACTTGCCGCCTGACAACAGCGGGACCGGGGAAGGGCCAAATCCGCCCGTACCGGGCGGCCCTGTGGCGCCACCGATACCCGGAAAGCCGTTTGTCGGGCCAATCCCCGGTGGTGCGAATGCGGGTGGGCGTACGACTTTCGTCCCGCTGGGCGGCGGCGGCCCCAAAAGGATCGGAATGATTCCTGGGGGCGGCGGGGATAGCGATCAGGCGTCCCCCGTTAAGCTCTTCCGATTCTTCGACTTCACGGTTCAGCCCGGCAAGCAGTACCGCTATCGCGTTCAGCTCTGGTGGACCAACCCGAACTGCGCGATCCCCCGGCAATACCTCGTGAATCCCGATGATGCGAAGGAGTCCTACGTCAAGACCGAGTGGAGTGCGCCATCCGAGTCCGTCGGGGTCCCGCGCGACGCCCGCATCCTGGCCGGCGAGGTGATTAAACAGCACCCCGAACGGTGCAAAGCGGGCATCGCCTACTTCGACATCGCCTCGGGTTCCGAGGCGTTCGAGACGCTCGAAGTGGAACGTGGGCAGTGGCTGAATTTCTCCGGCAGGACTTTGCACAACCCGCGGGAGCGGTCAGGATATCGCGGCCCCATGCCGGTGGGACCTCCCCTTGTAAGCAGCCATCACGAGACCGTCAAACCCGTCACCCACGGCAGCAGCACCAGTAAGGCTTCCGGCCATCACCCTCCGCCGCCTCCTCCTCATCCGCCGACGCGTGTTCACCCCGAACCGGGTCCCGCGGCGGGCACGGAGTTGGCGGAAGTCAAGGTCGACTACGTTACCGATACGCTGTTGCTGGACGTTTCCGGCGGAGCCAAGATAACACCCAGCCACGATCCCAGCCTGAGAGAGCCCGGCCACATCTTGTTGTTGGACCCGCAGGGCAATCTCGTCGTGCTCCATGAGCTGACCGACGAGGACGAGATCAAGAGTCTCTCGCCAAGTCCAGACAAAGGTCTTGTCGGGCCGAAAGCCCCCAAGCCGGGCCCCAAGACCAACAAGAAGGACAAGGGCAACGGTCTCGACGCGTTGATGGGGCCGCCCACACCGAAGAAACCCAGCTACAAGAAGACCCAATAGGCTCCGGCCAGTGAGCATCGCCTCGTTGGCCAAGCCCACGGGTCGCTCCTGATCCGTGGGCTTGTCCGTTTCTTGCTTATGGGTGACGTGCTTGCCAAGCGAGCGTAGCCAGACAGCAAGCCCGGATTATTCACGGCCCTATCGTAAGGGCGAAGCGTAAGCGAGGGCGGCTAAAGGCGTTGGCCTCGCTTACGCTTCGGGTTACGATCGCGAAGTCTGCGCCGCAATCGTCGTGGCCGTGAATAATCCGGGCAAGCGTGTCAAGCGCGCCAGCCCTGTTACGTCATGCTCACGACAAGCGTGGGCATGGCACCCATTCCTCCCAAATTACCCACGATCAGCAACGTTGCTCTTGAGCCGCTACAAGAGGGTATGCGTTTCCGGTCGCTCAACGGGAGTGGTGTGGAAATTACGGTCCGCAAGGGAGAATTGTCGCGAAGTGCTCTTGACCCGTTTTTTCGTCACGGGTATTTATCCCGCTCTCATCCACGGTTTTCCGGAAGAAGTCCCATGCCAGTCTTAGCTGGTGCTGCGCCGATGGTCCACTGGCCCGGGCACCCCAAGGGCGAGCCCCGGGCGACGGCACGTCCGCGGGAGCGTCGCGACGTGTCGTTCGGCGTGGAATTGCCTCCGAGGGAGTCTGTCCCATCTGGGGCGGCAGTTCCGCGAATCTCGAAAGGAGATATCGTGTTGAAAACGACCGCAACCATCCTCCTCGGCCTGATTGCAGTGGCCTGGGGCTGCACGGCGGCCCTTGCCCAATCGCCCAATGCCCGCGACTCCACGGCCGGCGGGTCGAGCCCGGCTCCGACGTCCGAGGAAGCACGGCGTCAATCCGACGACCTGCTGCACCGGGCGCGGCAGGCGATGGCGGAGAACGACCTGGCGACCGCTGGCGAGTTGATCTCTCGGGCGGACTCACTCCAGGTGCCTTACGGCGTGCTCTATATGGGCGACACACCGAAGAAACTCCGCCTGGAGTTGGACCGCAAAATCAAGGTCGCGGGTAGCAATCCGCAAGCCGGCCGGCCGTTGGATCCTTTCGCCGCACGAGGCGTGCAGGCGGCCGATCCGGCAGGCGCGGGTGCGGAGGGAATGCTCCGCTTTCCCCACATCGACCCGGCCGTGCCCACAGCCCTGCCGGCCGAGCCGGACCGATTCTACTTGGAAGGTGCAGTCCGGCAAGACCCCGCGGCCGCAAACCGCCTCCAGGCGGACGCGAACCGCCTGCAGAGCAACGGGCTCTTGTTGGCGGCCCGACGCGCCTTGGCCGTGGGCGACGTCGCCACGGCGACGGCCAAGGTCCAGCAGGCCAAGTCGCTGGCGGTCCCCTATGGCCCCAACGACGACAACCCGGCCCGGATCGAGGCCCTGATTACCACCGCCAACGAGTTGGCCGACACGAAGAAACGCTGGGGCGAAAGCGAGGGCTATCGCCACCAACTTGCCCGGCTGCTCTTGGAAGAGGCCCAGGCGATGCTCCGTTGGCATGATTACGACGAGGCTGAACGGCTGGCCAGCGCCGCCGCCCAGCAGTACAACAACTTCAGTCCCACGGAACTCCAACCGCGGATGTTGCTGGAGCGGATTACCGCCGAACGCCGCCAGTCGCAAGGGGCGTCCTCCGCATCGCCCGGGCTGACCGCGCCCGGCATGGCGCCGTCGATGGCCGCCCGGCAGAAGGTCGGGGAGCTGGTCCGCCAGGCCCGAATGGCCCTGGCCGCCGGCGATACCCGCACGGCCGAGGATCTCGCCCACCGGGCCCAGGCCCTCCAGGTGCCGGAGAGCCTCTACGCGCCCCAGGACGACCGGCCGAGTTACGTGCTGCGCGACGTCCACCAGGCGCAGGGCTATGGTCCCTCCGCGGTGATCCCGGCCGGCGGACAATATGTGATGCCAGCCACGGGCACGGGCGACTACGACCACCGCGCCGCCTCGGCCGTTTACGATCCGGCCGCCGACCGCACCTGGAACATGCAGGTTGGCAACCAGCAGCCGCAGCCGGGCGGACCCGTTCTGTCTCCCGGCGCGCTGGCCCCCGAGAGCCTGTCGCCCCCGGAGCCCACGCAACAGAGCCAAGCCATGGCCCTGGTGCAACAAGGGGAAAGGGCTGCGCGGGCCCATCAGCGCGACGCCGCGCTGAACTTCTTCCGCCAGGCGGCCGCCCGCTCGCAGGAACTCGACCCCATGACCCGGCAGCACGTCCAGGACATGCTCCAGGCGCTCTCCGCCCCGGCCTCCTCCGCAGTGACCGGACAGGGGAACAACACGCTCATCGACGACGCCGCCGCCAAGCAGCAGGCACTGGCCAAACAGGTCGCCATGGACGTGGCCCACCAGGAAGCCAACGCCGAAAAGCTCAAAGAGAAGGACCCCGAGGGCGCCTTGGCCCTGTTGGTCCAGACCCGGCAGAAAGTCGAAGCCTCCGGACTCGACCAGGGCACGCGCGACCAGATCCTCCGCCGGCTGGATCGCAAGCTCACCGAGATGAAGCAGTTCGTCGAGCAGAACCGCCCCCGAATCGAGCCTCGACAAGCGGAACAACCAGGTCCGACAGGCGGTCGACCACGATCAGCAGGTGAAGCTCGAAATCCAACAGAAGCTGGCGGCCATGGTCGAAGAGTACAACCAGTTGATGCGCGAGCAGCGGGTCGACGAGGCCGAAGTGGTGGCCAAACGGGCCGTGGAGTTCGATCCCCAGAACGGCCTGGCCAAGCAGATCCTCCAGGAGGCCAAGCTGATCCGCGCTTACACCCACGACATGGTCATCAAAAGCGCCAAGGAGGAAGGGTTCCTCTACGCCTTGGAGAACGTCGACAAATCCGCCATTCCCTTCAACGACAACGAGCCTTTCGTCATCGGCGATGCCAAGCGCTGGGACGAGCTTACCCGCCGCCGGGCGAAATTTTCCGGCGACGCCCAGCGTCCTCGCTGGACCGAGCGGGAGCTGGAGATCAAGCGCAAGCTGAGAACGCCGGTGATGGTCAGCTTCAACGACGCCCCGCTGGCCCAGGTGATGGACTACCTGGCCAAGCAGGCGCAGGTGAACCTGTTCCTCGACCCGGAAGGTCTGGCCCAGGAGGGCGTTTCCACCGCCTCGCCGGTGACCATCAACCTGGCCCAGGAGATCTCGCTGCAAAGTGCGCTGAACCTGATCCTCCAGCCGCGCCACCTGGCCTTCGTGATCAAGGACGAGGTGCTGAAGATCACCAGCGAGCAGCTCAAGAACGGCGAGGTCTACACGGTAACGTACAACGTGGCCGACCTGGTGATCCCGATCCCCAACTTTGTGCCCAGTCCCAACATGGGCCTGGACGGCGCGTTGCGCAACGCCATGAGCAACGCGGGCTTCAACCAGGGCGGCGGGTTTGGCAGCGCCAGCGCCGCGCCCTTGGCCGTGGTGGCCAGCAACGAGGGCGGCAGCCACAGCGGCATGATCAACCCGGCGCTGATGGCCCAGGTCTCCAGCGCCAACCCCGGCGGCAAGGTCAGTGCCGGCCGCCTCGGCAACGCCGGACCGGGCGGACTGGGCGGCGGCGCACAGGCCGACTTCGACAGCCTGATCGACCTCATCACCTCCACCATCCAGCCCACCACCTGGGACGACGTGGGCGGTCCGGGCTCGATCGCCCCCTTCGAGACCAACCTCAGCATCGTCGTCAGCCAGACCCAGGACGTCCACGAGCAGATCGTCGACCTCCTGGAACAGTTGCGACGCCTGCAGGACCTCCAGGTGACCATCGAGGTCCGCTTCATCACCCTCAACGACAACTTCTTCGAATACATCGGCGTGGACTTCGACTTCAAGCCCAATCCGCAGATCACCAATAAATTCTCGGTCTTCGGTCAACAGGCCGTACCGGGCAACGCCGCCACGGGCACGGCGCCGGTCTATGACCAGATCGTGCCGCAGGCGGCCGGCTTTACAGGCCGATCGGTGACCGTGGGCCTTTCGACCGCTCCAACCCCCGGCACGGTAGGCAATCCGGGAACCTTCGCCTCGGACTTGCAAATTCCCTTCACGCAGAACAGCTACGCCTTGGCCGTTCCCCAGTTCGGCGGCAACGCCACCGACTACGCTTCGGCCGGACTGTCTTTCGGCTTTGCCATCCTCAGCGACATCGAAGCCTACTTCTTTGTCACCGCCTCAACCGGCGACCAGCGCAGCAACGTGCTGCAAGCCCCCAAGGTGACGCTCTTCAACGGCCAGCAGGCGTTCGTCTCCGACACCACGCAGGCCCCCTTCGTGATCACCGTAATCCCCGTGGTGGGCGATTTCGCCGCGGCCGAGGAGCCGGTGATTGTCGTGCTCTCCGCAGGCACCTTCCTCACCGTCCAGGCCGTGATCTCCAACGATCGCCGCTTCGTGCGGCTGACCGTCGTGCCCTTCTTCAGCAATATCGGCAATGTCAGCACCTTCACCTTCGAGGGCACGCAGACCACCACCAGCAGCAGCTCGCAGCAGGGCATCCAGAGCACGCCCAACAACAATACCGCCAGCAGCTCCTCCAACACGACGACCTCGCAGGGCACCACCGTCCAGTTGCCAACCTTCTCCTTCGTCACCGTGACCACCACTGTCAGCGTCCCCGACGGCGGTACCGTGCTCTTGGGCGGCATCAAACGGCTCAGCGAGGGCCGCGCCGAGTTCGGCACGCCGATCCTCAAGGACATCCCCTATATCAACCGGCTCTTCAAGAACGTCGGCATCGGCCGGGAAACGCAGAGCCTGATGATGATGGTCACCCCACGCATCATCATCCAGGAAGAGGAAGAGGAAAAGCTGGGTATCCCCCCACCCTAAGGGCCTGCCTGCCGCGCGGGGACAAAGTCGTGGTCGATGAACTGCAGTAGTTTGGAAATGCAAAGCTTGTTCACGCTGGTCCGGTGTTCGTGGGCCTCCTCCTGCAAAGCGGCATGAAGGCTCAGCGGCAGCCGCACGGTGATGACCTTGGTCTCTTCCGGCTTCGGCGTCTTGGTCTTCTCCTTCGACTCCGTCCCCTCGAGGGCCTCCTCCAGCACGGTCTCGGAAGTTACCTCCGCCAGCTCCGCCTCTTCGGTCTTCTTCGGCTCGGGTCTGACGACGGGCCGTGCCCGAAGCCTGGTCAGCATCCGCTGGATCTCCCGGCAGGCGTCGCTATGCTCGAACTCGGTCATTTGATCGGGGGTTGTAAAGGTCCTCCGCACAATCCCCCCTAGCCCGAGAACGTCCCGGAAAAACGCGACCCAATCCGGAGTCCTCCCAAATGACTGTTGCGCGGCTTGAAGTACATCCTCCAATTTGCGGGGTTCGATCTTCTTCTTGGTCTCCGTCATCCTCAACTCTCCCTGCGCGGCGGTTAGGTTTGGGGCCAATGCTCGGCGTCGTCACCGAGCGGTCTTTCCGCCGGTATTCTCGTCCCTGGAATAGACACTCTAGCGGCCAGTCCATGTTACGCCTTTGTGGTTAGTGAACAGTAAATATAGGTGGTAAATAAACAGCCATATAGTGTGATGTACAGCCATGACCTGGGAGGTCTTTCCGTTTCAACGAGAAGCAGCCATTCCGTCCGTGAGGGGGGGGTTGCTTGCATTGACATAACTGCTGTCAGTGCATGGCATTTCGTGGTTAGTCACAAATACCAAGTGTCCAGTTGAATAGAAGCGAAAGTCGCAAGGTGCTTTTCTACACCGACTTACGGCAAAGAACGCCGGTCCGGGCAGCTTGCCGACCCTTGCAGAAAAAGAAGCGTCTTCCGCTTCTAGGTGCAACGCGAGTGGCCGGCGACGCTGGTAGTCGCGCCTTTAGGCGGAATGCCACCTAATGGCGGAACCACGAGCGGGCGTTTCGCGACTCCTGCACCCAGAATCGCAGGAGCAAAAAAGAAGGGTCGGGAGTGAGCTTGTAAGCCGGGTTCTGTGCTTGCTCGGCTGACGCGCCGGCAGGCGACGGCCATTTCTCTAGGACGCCGATTGCCCAACGTCTCCAGCGGTCTACCCGGAAGTCGCTAACGGACCGGACCAGTCCGTGGAACCGTAGGGCGAAAGATCCCTGCGATCCCTGCTCCCTGTTTGACCTTGCTCCCGGTGGGGTTTGCCTAGCCAGACCGGTCACCCGGCCTGCTGGTAAGCTCTTACCTTACCGTTTCACCCTTGCCTGGCGAGAAATCTCGCCGGGCGGTCTGCTTTCTGTTGCACTTTCCCTGGCCTCACGGCCGGTGGAAGTTGTCCATCACCGTGTCCTGCGGAGCCCGGACTTTCCTCTCGTCGAGACCCCCGCGGACCCTAGCGAGGCCCGAGAAGGTCCCGGCCAGCGGCCGTCCCGCTCACTCCACGACCCGACCCCTATTATACTTCCCCTGCCAGGAATCGCGGCGCACCAACTCCGCCTCGATCGCCCGCCGCACGGCCGACTTGTCGAGGCACCAGTCGGGGGCCAGCAGGTATTGCGGTGGGGCGTCGCCGCTGAGCCGGTCGATGACGCAATCGGGCGGCAGCAGCTCGAGAAAGTCGGCCACGTACCCCGCGTATTGCTCACGATCGGCGAGCGGCACCTGGCCTGCCGCCCAGAGGTCGGCCAAGCGCGTTTCCCTACAAACGCAGAGGTTGTGGATCTTGACGGAGCCGATCCTCAGCCTGGCGATTTCTCGGGCGGTGGCCCGCATCTCTTCGGGCGTCTCGCCTGGGATTCCCAGGATCACGTGGGCCCCGATATCGAGTTGATGTTCCCGGCTCCGCTGGACGGCGTCGAGGAAGGCGTCGTAGTGATGCTGCCGGTTCATCCACTCCAGCGACCGGTCGTGGATCGTTTGCAGGCCGTACTCGACGACCAGCCAGGTCTGCCGGGAGATATCTGCCAAGAGGTCCAGCACCCGCGGCGAGACGCAATCAGGCCGGGTGCCGATGACCAGTCCCACAATCCCCGGATGAGCTAGGGCCTCCAGGTACATCTCCCGTAGCCGCTGGACGGGGGCGTAGGTATTGGTGGCCGGTTGGAAGTAGGCCAGGAAATGCTCGACGCCGTACCGCTGGCTCAGCCGCTGGGTGCCCTCGCGGATCTGCTGGCTGATCGAGCGGACCCGCCGCCGCCGGCTAGGACTGAAACTATCGATATTGCAGAAAATGCAGCCGTTTTTGGCCAGTGTGCCATCGGCGTTTGGGCAGCCCAGTCCGGCGTCCAGACTGACTTTCCAGACCCGGTGTCCGAACTTCCGCCGTAGCAAGTAGTTCAGGCTACAATAGCGGAGACCGGCTTCCAGCCAGGGAGCTGGTTCTTGGGACTTCGGATTGCCCTTGATTGACGCCACAGGAGGACCTCGTTACACTAAACACGTGACCAAGAACAAGTCCATAGGGTGGACTTTAGTCCGCTCAGGCGGACTAAAGTCCACCCTGCCATTGGGTAAAACGAAGCACAGATAGCCGAGGCGATGGTCATCGAATATGTACGGTGAACTTATTCCGCTCGGAGGTGGGGACCCGATCCCACTGCTGAAGAAGTCGCTATTGGTCGGACGCCGGGAGAGTTGCGATATCGTTTTGCGGTTCTCCAACGTCTCCGCCCACCACTGTCAGCTCACGGTCAACGGGGGATATTGGTACGTGAGGGACATGCAAAGCCGTAACGGCGTGAAGGTCAACGGCACGCGGGTAACCGAGAAGCGGCTCGATCCGGGCGACGAGCTCTCGGTGGCCAAGCATAAGTATAAGGTCCAGTATTCACCCGTCGATAACGGCGCCGTCGGTCCTCCACCGCCGGAGAACGTTGATTCGGACATTTTCGGCAAGTCGCTGATGGAACGGGCCGGACTGGTGAAGAAGCAGGTCGAGAAGATCAAGCCTCAGCCGGACGACGACGAGGTGCGGTTCGACATCAGCAACGACGCCCCCGGCCAGATACAAAAACGGAAGGACCGTCCCGTCTAACAGAGGTAGAGCGGGCTTTAGCCCGCCTTCACGACCCGGCGCCGACGACAAGAGAATTGAGGAGCCCAAAGAAAGGTTGGTGGTTTGCGGTGGCGGGCTAGAGCCCGCCCTACTATGGCAAGAAAGAGAAAGATCCGCATCGACTTCCGTAAGAACCGCACGGACCGGGCCCGGCCGGGTGATTGGACGCGGAAATTCGTCCGCAACGAGGAATCCGATGATAACGCGCAAGCCGCGGCCGATGAGCGGATCGGCGGCCGGGGCGAGATCTCGCGGCGGCGGACGGTAATCGTCAACGAATCCGGCCTCGGCGCGCCGGAGGGGGTGGCATCGCGGCTGGACGTTGACGAAGCGGCCTGCATTGGCGGCCGGGTTCTCTGTGTCTTTGGGCTTACCAGCAGTGTCCAGGCCGAAGACGGCACCATTTACCAGTGCGTCACCCGGCAAGTGCTGAAGACCGTGGCCAGCGAGTTTCGCCACGTGGTGGCCGCCGGCGACCGGGTCCTCTTCCGGCCGGTTGCCGCTTCCGGTGCCCACGAGGGAGTCATCGACCGGGTCGAGCCGCGCCAGGGGTGTCTGCGGCGGGCGGCCAAGGGCCGCCAGCAGCTTTTGGTCGCCAACGTCGAGCAGGTGCTGATCGTAACCAGTGCGGCCGAGCCCCGGCTGAAGCCGAATCTCATCGACCGGATGCTCGTGGCGGCCCAGCAGGCGAAGATCCTGCCGATCGTCTGCATCAATAAGGTCGATCTGGTGGACCCTTCCCTGCTGGAGCCGCTGGTGGGCGTCTACAGCCAGATGGGCCACGAGGTCCTGCTCCTGTCGGCCGTTACCGGCTTCGGCGTCCCGCGGCTGCGGCGGCGGCTGGCGCGGCGTTCGACGGCCGTGGCCGGCCAGAGCGGGGTGGGAAAGTCCTCGCTCTTGAATGCGGTTGATCCCAGGCTCGCCTTGGCGGTGAAGACCGTCAGCACCGAGAACCAGAAAGGCCGCCACACGACCACCACCGCCCGGCTCTTGCCGCTGGATTTCGGCGGTTACGTGGTCGACACGCCGGGCATACGGCAGTTCGAGCTCTGGGACGTGATTGCCGAAGAGATCGCCGGTTTCTACCGCGACCTGCGGCCCTACGTGAGTCTCTGCCGCTTCCCCGACTGCACGCACACCCACGAGGCCGATTGTGCGGTCAAGAATGCGGTGGCCGACGGCCGGCTCGATGAGCGGCGTTATGAGAGCTACTGTCACCTGCGGGCCGATCCTAACCTGAAAGGAGGAACCCCTTCATCGTGAGAGAAATGAAACGCGCCGAGAGCGTCGCCAGCGAGCGGGCGGTGCTGGTCGGCGTCCTGTTGGCGGATCAGGACCATCCCTCGGAACCGCTGGAGGAGCTGGAAGGTCTGGCCGAGGCGGCCGGGCGCAGGTCGTCGGGCAGCTCACGCAGCGCCGCCCGGCGCCCGACGCCGCCACCTATCTCGGCAAAGGCAAGGTCGAGGAGCTCAAACGCCTTGCCGACTTCCACGACGCCGACGTGATCGTCTTCGACAACGACCTCGGCGCGGCGCAAGTCCGCAACCTGGAGAAGACCCTCGCGCTGAAGGTCGTCGACCGCACCGAGCTGATCCTCGACATCTTTGCCACCCGGGCGCGGACCTACGAGGCCCGGCTGGCCGTGGAGCTGGCCCAGTTGGAATACGCGATGCCGCGGCTGAAGCGGATGTGGACGCACCTCTCCCGGCAGGCCCAGGGCGGCATCGGGCTGCGGGGTCCCGGCGAGAAGCAGTTGGAAGTCGACCGGCGGCTGGTCGAGCGGCGGATCGCCGACCTCAAGGGCGAGCTCGAGGCCATCCACCACCGCAAGGAGCGGGAAGTGGCCGCCCGGCGGGGCTCGATGACCGTCTCCCTCGTCGGCTACACCAACGCGGGCAAGAGTACGCTGATGAACGCCCTGACCGGGGCCGACGTCTATGTCGAGGACCAGTTGTTCGCCACGCTCGACACGCGGACCCGGCGTTGGCAGTTGCCCGGCTGGGGCCCGGTGCTGTTGAGCGACACGGTGGGCTTCATCCGCGACTTGCCGCATCACCTCATCGCCAGCTTCAAGGCCACGCTGGAAGAGGCCCGGCGGGCCGACCTGTTGTTGCACGTGGCCGACGCCGCCAACCCGGCCGTCTACGACCAGATCAGCGCCGCCTACCGCGTGCTGGAGGAGCTCGGCATCCAGGCCAAGGACACGCTTTTGGTCTTGAACAAGGCCGACGCCCTGGACGGCCCCGCGCGGCTGGAGGGGCTCTTGCGGCGCTATCCCAACGCGATCCCCTTGAGCGCCCGCACCGGCCTGGGCATCCCGCGGCTGGCCACCGCGGTGAGCGACGCCCTGAGCCGCGCGTTCTTGGACGTTGACGTGGAAATGGGCGTCGAGAACGGCCGCGCGATGGCCTACCTGGCCGCGCACGGGGAGATCCTCTCCAAGCAGTATCACGATTCCAAGGTCACGGTTCACTGCCGCATCCCGCAGTATTATTTCGGCCGCATGGAGCGCGACGGGATCACCGTCCAGCTCCGCTCTAACGGGCAGGCGGAAGCCATCGAAGACGTCGCCTGATCCCCTTTGCCCCCTCTCCCTCCGGGAGAGGGTTGGGGTGAGGGGAAGCCGCCCAAGACGCAGCGAGTCCTTTGCGTAGGTGGTGCCGCCGCCTTGAGGGGCGTTTACGCCCCTTTGCCGCCGCAGGCGGTATTCGGCCCGGCGTTTACGCCGGGTTGCGGGTGGGCTAGAATCGTCTTGGTTTCTTGGGTCATTTTTGGTTGGTCAGGCCCGTTCACGGGCCTCCCGTTGCGCGAGCAGGAGCCCCGTGAACGGGGCTGACTGCGCGGGTAAATGAGAAACACGCGGCGGTCGCCCACGGTTACCCGGCGTAAACGCCGGGCCGAATACCGCTTCGCGGAAAATGCCCGTGAACGGGCATCAAAGGCATGATTTCTTTGACGCTGATACGCCGCTCGTTCCGCCCCACGCCGGGCCGGCTGATCGCCGGGTTGTTCGCCCTGGAGCCTTTGCTTTTTCTCTCGGACCGGTTCCGCTGGTTCGGCTTCGGCCACCACAAAGGTTGGGCCGTGCTGATCGCGCTGGCAAGTTTGGTTGCCGTGATCGTGCTGCTGGAGAGTTGGACAGCCCTCGCCGTCGTTCTACGCTGGCGTATGCAGTTCAGCGTCCGGTCGTTGCTCGCGCTTACCGTTGCCGCCTCGGTCGCGTTAAGTTGGCTGGCGACCGAGATGACGAGCGCGAAGGAACAGAAGGCTGTGGTGGAAACGATTACCGAATTGGGCGGATGGGTTTGGTTCGACTACGAGGAGAACAATACGGCCTTCTTGGGAACGAATAAGCCACCGCAGCTCGGACCGGCAGCCTGGGCGTGGCTGAGGAAGCTACTTGGGGATGACTTCTTTGCAAACGTTACCGAGGTTGGTCTGGACAACTCGAAAGTCACGGATGCGTCGTCAGATCGCATCGAACTTAAACGTTTGCCCCGACTTGTATTCCTAAGCTTTGACGATTCCGAGGTCACGGATCGGGCGCTGGGGTCCATCGAGGAGGCAACCCGACTAGAATGTCTCAACCTGCGTGACACCAAGGTCACGGATGCTGGGCTGGCGCACCTCCGGGGATTGACTAAACTTCAAGACTTGAACCTCAGAGGCACCAAGGTCACAGATGCTGGCCTTGAGTACCTCAAAGGGTTGAGTCATCTCAAGAACTTGCGGCTTGATCGAACCAATGTAACGAACGCTGGCCTGGAGCACCTCAAGGGTCTGTCACAACTCGAGGGGCTGAGCGTGCGTTCGACAATGGTTACGCTCGAAGGCATGCGGAGCGTTCAGAACGCATTGCCCAACTGCCAGATTAGCCCAGCCGAGGCATTGGGAGACCCTGAGATCACAAAACGACTGCAAAACGAATCCGATATTGACGTTGATCTGCCCCCACTCGATGGGACTTCCGTTTTTGGTCGACACTGACCGCCCACTAACGAGGATTGACCAACGACCGCCGACCGCCGATCTCTAACGCCCCGAACGCCGCTTCGCGCGGAACGCACATCCGGGCCGACACGGCCCGGCTCTGACAACTGACCACCGACCACGAACCACCGACCGCTCATGTCCAGACGCACGATCCGTGACACCCGCGCCATCGTCACCGGCGCCTCCAGCGGGATCGGACGGCAAATCGCCTTGGAACTGGCCCGCGAGGGCGCGCGGCTGGTGATTACGGCCCGGCGGGCGGACCGGCTCGTAGCGCTGGCCGAGGAGATCAAGGCCGGGGGAGGCCGGGTGGAAACGGTCGCCGGCAACGTCAGCGACCCGGCCGTCCGCCAAAAAACGATCGACGCGGCCCGCTCCGTTTACGGCGGGCTGGACGTGCTGGTGAATAACGCCGGCATCGGCGCGATGGGACTGTTTGAGGATGGCCAGCCGGAGACGGTCCGCCGCGTGATGGAAGTGAACTTCTTCGCCCTGATCGAGATGACCCGGCTGGCTTTGCCGCTGCTGAAGGAGGGCCGCAAGCCGATCGTGGTCAACGTGGGCTCGATCCTCGGGCATCGCGGCGTGCCGCACAACAGCGAGTATGCGGCCAGCAAGTTCGCCGTGCAGGGCTTCAGCCAGTCGATCCGCGCCGAGTTCCATCGCCTGGGGATCGACGTGCTGGTGGTCAGCCCGGGTACGACCGAGACGGAGTTCTTCGACCGGGCGATTACCCGCAACAGCCGTCCCGCCTGGCCCGAGCACAAGCCGGTTGCCGCAGCGGCCGTCGCCCGGGCGACTGTGCGGGCGATCCGCCGCGGCGATCACGAGATCGTGCCCTATTTCTGGGGCAAGGTCCTCTGTCTGCTGGACCGCCTCTCTCCCGGCCTGGTCGACCGCCTGATGACCCGCTACGTCTGACCCTTGGAGTGCGGCGACTGGTCGCCGCTTTTCCGGGGTCTGTCTCCCCATCGCTCTGGGCCGCTCAAGAAAGCGGCGACAAGTCGCCGCACTCTAAAACTTCGCCTGGTCCAGGTCTAATGCCTCGCGGGGCCCTTAGCCGCGCAGACCTTCGCCTTGTAGCCGGCCGCGGCAACCGCTGCCTCGATCTTGTCCGCAGGGACGTGCGACGGGTCGGCCACGACCACGGCTCGCTTCTCGGCCAGCGACACTTTGGCCGAATGCACCCCGGGAATGTTGGCGATCGCGTTGGTGACCGTATCGGCGCAGCCCTGACACATCATGCCGTCAATGGTAAACTCGCGCGTTATCATGCCGGTAGTCTCCGCTGGGTTGGCCCCCGTCGTTGACAGCTTCGCACTGCCCGACCCATCCTGCCCGCAGCCCACACAAAGGGACAGTAGTCCCAGGGCAAAGATTCTTGCCGCACGAACGACGATGTGACGGTTTGGCTTCGGCACTTGCACTCCTCCAACTGCTTTGCGAGAATTGTTTGGGTCCCCCTCTCCCTCTGGGAGAGGGTCGGGGTGAGGGGAAACTGCCAGCGATTCGGCGGCTCCCGGGGCTTAGTCGTCGCGTCAAAATAACTTGACGAACTTTCTTTGTGGTGCAGGCGTCCCGCCTGCGCGGAAAATGCAGGCGAGACGCCTGCACCACAAAACTTCATCAACTTATTGTGGCGCGGTCCGTTAGTTGTCGCAAGCGGGATTCATGGGGGTGGTGGGATCGTCGGCGACTGCCCCTGACCCCTACCCTCTCCCGGAGGGAGAGGGGGAAAGGCGATGTCCGTGGAGCCGTCGTGGGAGCGATACGTCCGCCAGATCCGTTACGCCCGCTGGGGCGAAGAGGGCCAGCGCGCTCTGGCGGCCTCCGCCGCGCTGGTCTGCGGATGCGGCGCGCTGGGGAGCATGGCGGCCAACACGCTGGTCCGCGCGGGCGTGGGACGGGTGCGGATCGTCGACCGCGATTTCCTCCAGACCAGCAACCTCCAGCGGCAGGTGCTGTTCGACGAGGACGACGTCGCCCGACAGCTTCCCAAGGCGGTCGCGGCGGCGGAGAAGCTGCGCCGCATCAACTCCGAGGTCCGCGTCGAGGCGGTGGTGGCCGACGTGGACCATGGCAACCTGGAAGACCTCTGCCGGGGCGTGCAGGTGATCGTCGATGGGAGCGATAATTTCGAGCTCCGCTTCCTCATCAACGACGTTGCGGTCAAGCACGGCATCCCCTGGGTCTACGGCGGCTGCCTGGGCGCCGAGGGGCAGACGATGACCATCCTGCCCGGCGAGACGGCCTGCCTGCGATGCCTGCTGCGCGACTGCCCGCCGCCGGGCACGCTGCCCACCTGCGATACGGCCGGGATCCTCGGGCCGATCGTGGGCCTGATCGCCTCGATCGAGGCCATGGAAGCCCTGAAGATCCTCAGCGGCCACCGCTCGTCCGTGAGCCGCAGCCTCACCGTAATCGACCTCTGGCGGAACCAGTCGCGGCAGATAAATCTCGGCTCTCTGCGGGAGCAGGTCGACTGCCCGTGCTGCAAGCACCGCGAGTTTGCCTGGCTGTCGGGCAAGCAGGGCAGCCGCTCGGCGGTGCTCTGCGGCCGCAACGCCGTGCAGCTCAGCCCGCCGGCGGGCGCGGTTTCCCTGGACGCTCTGGCCGCCAAGCTTCAAGGCATCGGCCCGCTGACCCGCAACCCGTTCCTGCTGCGGCTTGCGGTCGACGGGTATGAGTTGACGGTCTTCGCCGACGGACGGGCGATCATCGGCGGCACCAGCGACCCCGCCGTCGCGCGGAGCGTGTACGCGAAGTACATCGGGCACTGATGCGGTTCTTGTGGTGCAGGCGTCTCACCTGCCTTTTCCGGGCAGGCGGGACGCCTGCACCACAAAAGAATTGCCAAGTTATTTCCAGGCGAAATCTAGGCCGCCGGGGCTTACGGCGCTGTACCCGTTAGCCCAGGCGGCAAAGCCGGCGTTTACCCTGTCCCAGAGGGAGAGGAGACATCCAGATCGTACATCCACTGGCCCTGTTGATCGCGGTGACGCAGTAGGCGGAATTCCCTGCCAAACACCAGCGAGGTCTGGAAACCCTCGGCATCGGCGGGGGCCGGATCGAAAGCCGCAGGGCCGTGGTGATGGATCTGGAAGAGGAGCTGCTCGCGCCGCGCGTCGATCAGCCAGAGTTCGCGGACGCCGGCCCGATGATACGCTGGCGGGAGCCGCCGCGTGTCCTTCGTCGTCGAGCTGTCGCTCACGATCTCGACCACGAGGTCCGGCGGGCCCTCGATCTCCATGTAGCGGCCGGCCTCTTGCGAGGCATTGGGGACCAGCCGCACGCGCTGCTGCTGGATCGATTCGTAGGAGAGGAACACCACATCCGGCTCAACCGACAAACCCGCCGCAGGCGATGATACTCGCGCTCGGTCGCCGAAGACGTAACCCAGGCCGGACGCCTTGGCGATCGTCGCCAGGGCGCGTCCGATCTCCATTTTCAGGGTATTGTGCGTGAAAAGATCCTCGGGCGACATATCGACCTCGATCCGGCCGTCGACGTAGTCGATCCGGCCGCGCTGGGGAAACTGGTCGGAGAGCGCCCAGGTGCGGAAATCCGCCAGGGAGCCGACAAAAGGAATCTCAACCTCGTCGTAAAGGATAACGGAGGTCGTCATGGGCGGCGTCCCAAAATAATCTCCAATGCGGAAGGGGACTTCTCGTACACTTTCTATTATCCGCTCGTCGGCCGCTTTGCAGCAAGGGGGGCACCTACCGGCTTCATCCCCCCGGAGGTATACTATCTTCCATGCACGACTGGGGATCTCAAACTCTCCCAAGTCCCGCCCGGCAGGCGGGACCTACCGTCCATGCACGACTGGCGATCTCTCTACCCGTTCGAGTCCCACGAAATGCTCGTGGGCGGCCACCGCTACCATTACCTCGACGAGGGGCAGGGGCCGGTGCTGTTGTTGGTCCACGGCAACCCCACCTGGTCGTTCTATTGGCGCCAGATGGTCACGGCCCTGCGGGGGAAATACCGGCTGATCGTGCCGGATCATATCGGTTGCGGGCTGTCCGAAAAGCCGGCGGCGGACCAGTACGAGTTCCGCTTGGCACGGCGGATCGAGGATCTCGGCCAGCTCGTCGGGCGGCTGGGGCTGGAGGCGGTGACGCTGGTGGCTCACGACTGGGGTGGGGCGATCGGCCTGGGCGCAGCCTTAGCCCAGCCGGAACGGTTTGCCCGATTCGTACTCTTGAACACGGCCGCGTTTCGCTCCAGGCGATGTCCCTGGCGAATCCGCGTCTGCCGCACGCCGCTGCTGGGTCGCCTGGGGGTGCAAGGATTGAATCTCTTCGCCCGTGCGGCGATCCGCATGGCCGTTCGCCGCCACGAGCGTATCACGCCGGCGGTCCGTGCCGGGCTGTTGGCGCCTTACGACTGCTGGCAGCATCGTTTGGCGATCCAGCAGTTCGTGTTGGACATCCCGCTGCGGGCGAGCCATCCGAGCTATGCGACGTTGGCCCGAATCGAAGCGGGCCTGGCCAGGTTCCGCTCGCGGCCAGTCTGTTTGATTTGGGGGATGCGAGATTGGTGTTTCACGCCTGATTTCCTGGCGCGGTTCGTGGAGTTCTTCCCCCAAGCCGAGGTTCACCGCCTGGCCAACGCGGGCCACTACGTGCTGGAAGATGCCTGCGAGGAGGTCGTTCCACGGGTGGAAAAGTTCTTGGAATCGCACCCGCTCGAGGCAAAGTCAGGCAAACGGCCCTGAAGCGATTACGCACCGCGGCAGGAAACGCCCTGTGAGGCGTTCTGGAAGGGGGAAAGGCTCCGTCCCGCTATCCCTCGGACCGCCGCAGAGGGCGCTGGCTACAGAAATCCGTCCCGGACGGCAGCGGCGGCAGATCAGCTAAAGACCGCATTATCGCCCGGATTGCTATAACACGACAAAGTTTCTAAAGTCCAACCCCGATCCGACACGAAACTAATCATCGGATGGCTTATCCTGTCCGCCGACCGCCGTGTGAGCTGGGAGGCGTCAGAATGAGCCCAAGGGGGGAACCAGTTCTGAAGGCTAGCAGGCCTTTGTCGGCCGCAACCGGGAGACCGGGAGGGCCGTCTGGGAGGTTTCTCCGTATCCGTGGAGGATTCCGCAGCAGTCGCAGGGGGAAGGTGAGAACCGTAGGGTGGTTGAATCGCAGCTTATCTATTTTACGGATTTTCACTCACTTCCGGCTGCCCCGGTTGCCGATGGATAGACATAACGGCGCGGGTCAGAGGGAGCTGAGCCACTGCCAACGCGAAGCAATTTGGAGACGGTCCCGACCCAGCAGTTCGTGGACGGCCAACCGGCTGGAGCAGCCGGTGTGATGGAGCGAAGCGAGGCCAGAGTTCCGCGAGCTTGGGACCATGGCGAGTTTCGACCGGATTGGGTGAGCCGGCCGAAGCGGAAGTGGAAACTTAGCGAGTGAGATATTGGAGAGCCTGCAATGAAGGTCTTCACAACTGGTCAGGTCGCCAAGATCTGTAAGGTGGCCCCGCGCACCGTCAGCAAATGGTTCGACTCGGGACGCCTTCGGGGGTACCGCATCCCCGGATCTCAAGACCGCCGTATTCCGCGAGAGTACTTGATCAAGTTCCTCAAGGAACACGGCATGCCCTTGGGCGACTTGGAAGATGAGGCCATGGCCAAGGTGCTGATCGTGGCACAAGACCAGGTGCTCATCGAGAATCTGAAGCGGGAACTACCGTTGGAGCGGTCGTTCAAGGTGGCCGTGGCCGCCAGCGGCTTCGACGCCGGCATCCAGGCGGAGAGCTTCCACCCGGATTGCATCATCGTCGACTTCTCCATCGGTCGGACCGAGGCGTTGCAGATTTGTCAGAATCTGCGTCGCAACGCCGAGTTCGCCGAAGTGATCTTGATCGCCTTGCTGCCCGACGACGGCAGCTCGACGAGCTTTGATCGCTCGAGCATCAACGAGACGTTCAAGAAGCCATTCGACGCGGCCTTGCTCGCCGAACGGCTGCGGACCCTCATCGGTGCCAAGAAAGAGCTCGTCTAGGACGAGCGACCCTCCGCGGCGACCCCGCGGAGCCCCAAACCGATCGCCGGCTCGATTCAACCGTCGCGGTAAGACCCCCGCGACGGATATTTTTTCTCCTCCCGCGCTTCGGGCGGCCCACGCTTCCGGCCGCTCTACTTTTCGTCGCTTTTCTTTTCGTCAGCCTTAGGCGTATCGGCCTTCTTCTCCTCCGTCTTGGGAGCCTCAGCCGCCTTCTCTTCGGCCTTCTTCTGCTCGACCTTGGGAGCCTCAGCCGGCTTCTCTTCGGGCTTCTTCTCCTCCGTCTTGGGAGCCTCGGCCGGCTTCTCCTCGGCCTTCTTCTCGGCCGCTGCTGCTGCGGCCTTGTCGGTCTCTTTCTTGACCTTCTTTTCTAACTTCTTAGCAGGCTTCGGCTGGTGCGCCGTGGTGGTCGTAGCCGGGGAGACGGCGGGGAGTCCCCCTTGGGTGCTGGCGGGCTGGTCGGCGGGGGGAGGGGTGCAACCGGCCAGGAGTGCCAGGCAGGCAACGGCGACACCAAAGGAGAGTAGCAACTTGGGCATGAGCAAATCCTCGCAAGTGAACGTGAAACCGGCAGAATCTCGCATTTTAGACCGGCACAGGCCGACTCGCAAGAGCCCGGCGCTTCGCCTCGGGCACCTGCACAGCCGGCAGTTGCGCCCGATTCTTGGGCTGGCGGCAGGAAAAAGACTACCTGTTAAACGCTTTGGGCAACCTATTTCCTGCTCGCTGCGCTAGCTCAACTTGCCGGCCCCGACGACCGATCCCAACAAAAGACCCTGTTCGCGCACGCTCTATTCCCGCGCACCGAAGCATGACCCCGATCGACCTGAAAACCAGTGCCGAGGCCCGCACTACGCGCCCAGCGCGGCCGGAGAAACTGCCCGAGCGGACGGGGTCGTGGGAGCTGGTTCGCTGGGCAGGGGCGGGCAGCCTGGCCGAGATTTATCAGGCGCGGCCCGTCGGCGCCCCCGCCGGTCAACCCGCCTACGCCGTGAAGCGGCTTCGCCCCGAGTGGCAAGACAACCCCGAGGCGGTCGCCCTGTTTCGCCGCGAGGCGCTGGTGGGCGGGCAAGTCTCCCACCCGCACCTGGTCCCGATCCTGGCGGCCAGCACGACCCGGCCGCCCTACTACCTGGTCATGCCCTGGTTGGCAGGGCGAACCTTGGCCGACCGGCTGGCGGCATCCGGCAGCTTCGATCTTCCGGAGGTTCTCTGGATCGCCCGGCAGGTGGGGGAGGCCCTGGAGGCCCTCGAATCGGCCGGGTGGATGCACGGCGACGTCAAGCCGGCCAACATCCACCTTTCCCTGGAAGGGCACGTGACCCTGCTGGACCTCGGCTTTGCCCGGCATCGACAAGAGACCGGTTCGGTGGTCGACCGGTGCGTGCTCGGCACGGTCGGCTACCTGGCCCCGGAGACCATCGTTTCGGCCCTGCGATGCGACATCCGCAGCGACATCTACAGCCTGGGCGTGGTGCTCTTCGAGATGCTCGCCGGCCGCCTTCCCTTCACCGGGCAGACGTTGGCCGAGTTGGCCGCCCAACATCGGCAAGACCGCGCCCCCGAGCTACGTCGCCTCGTCCCGCACCTTCCTGCAGGCGTCGTCCGTCTGGTCCGTGAGATGCTCTGCAAAGAGCCCCTGCGGCGTCCGCAAACCCCGCGGGAATTGATCGAGCGTCTTTGGGCCTTGGAGATCAGCACCTTCTCCGAGCGAACGCTGTAAGGCTAGGCCCAAGGGATCGGCAGACCCGCCCGCTCATACCTTCAGAAAAGGCAATCACGAAAACCCGAAAAAACGAAAACTCGAAAGAAGAAGACAAACAAGAAGAGATGAGAGGGAGAGACGCGGGAGAAGAATCTCGATACAACGACACGTTTTACGATGAGCGAAGTAGAGTCGAAAATCATGAGTGGCCCCATTCCCCCATCTTCCTTTCTCCCTAGCTTCTTTTCTTCTTTCGGGGTTTCGTGATTCTCTTTTCTTGCTTGGTACCAGTCCTCTCTTGCCCTCGATGATTCAGCCGCGGTCACGGCCCGTAGCCCTCGGGGTGCCGCTGGTGCCAATTCCAGGCGGTGGCCACGATGGGGTCGATCTGGGTGTAATGGGCGGACCAGCCCAGCTCGCCGCGAATCTTGTCGGCGTTGGCGTAGAGCACGGCCGGATCGCCGGGACGGCGAGGGCCGTAGTCCACGGGGATCTCCCGGCCGGTCACGCGCCGCGCGGCGTCCAACACCTCGTTGACCGAGTAGCCGCGTCCGATCCCCAGGTTGTAGAACCGCGCGTCGCCGGGCCGCAGGGCCTCGATCGCCGTGATGTGCGCGGCGCAAAGGTCCTCCACGTGGATGTAGTCGCGGATGCAGGTGCCGTCGGGCGTGGGGTAGTCGCTGCCGAAAACGGTCACTTTCTCGCGGCGGCCCAAGGCGGTTTGCAGGACCACCGGGATCAGGTGCGTCTCCGGCTCGTGGTCTTCGCCCAGCGAGCCGTCGGCCGCGGCGCCGGCCACGTTGAAATACCGCAAGGCCACGTAGCCAAACTGCGGGTCGGACGACCCATAGTCGCGCAGGATCCGCTCCACGCACCACTTCGACCAGCCATAGGGGTTGATCGGCTCCTGCCGCATGGTCTCCACGATCGGCGTGGCGGTGGGCTCGCCGTAGGTGGCCGCGGTCGAGCTGAAGACCAGCCGCTTCACGCCGGCCTCGTTCATCGCCTCCAAGAGACTGATCGTGCCGGCCGTGTTGTTGTCGTAGTAGGCCAGCGGATCGGCCACCGATTCGCCCACGTAGGCCAAGGCGGCGAAGTGCATCACGCAATCCACCGAGTGTTTGTGGAGCAGGTCGGCCAGGGCCCGGGTATCGGAGAGGTGGAGGGGATAGAACTCGGCCTTTGGGTGGACCGCCTGGCGGTGGCCGCGGAAGAGGTTATCGACCACGACCGCCTGATGCCCGGCCTCGATCAGTTGTTTGACGGCGTGCGAGCCGATGTAGCCCGCCCCGCCCGCGACCATCACTTGCATGGGACAGCTTTCAACTTGGGATGACGAAACCGGGCCATTCCAGCATGAAGGGCGCTGTTTGTCAAGGGACCGCGAGATAACGTGAGAAGCGCCGTTGACAAGGGTCAGGACAATAGGACAATAGTGGTATGTCGAGCCTTCTTGGTACAAGCTCAGGGGACATGATCCCCCCGGACGTGGCAGCCGACAATCAAGCCGTGATCGATCATGTCATGACTGGCCGCCCGTTGGATCCGGAGGTCTTGCGCCGCGTCCAAGAGCGCACCGAAGAGATCAGGCAGCGGATTTTCCGAGAGCATGGCCTCGTGGACATCGGCGTGCCTGCCATCCGCGAGCTTCGGGGCCCGCTTCCCGAGTGATGATCGTCCAAGATTCGCATCGGAATCTACGACTGCCTTTACGTGGCTCTCGCCGAACGCCAGCGATGCGAGCTTGTCACCGCCGACGAACGATTGGTAAACGTGCTCCGACGCCAATTTCCGTTCGTCGTTCCTCTCTTTGCACTCCCGTAAGCCGCAGACCTCCGAGGACCGCGAGGTCCTCCGCCAGTGCCGCGAGAACTCCCTGGCCAACCTCACGCCCGACTTCCCCCGGCTCCGCAAGGGGGAACTCGTTTGACCTGTGCGGTCAACCCGGGGGCAAAGTTCAGTCGGGGAACCCCCCCGCAGCGTGCAATATTGTCCCCTGCGCTTGACGTGGGGCCTCGCTTGGTGTATCTTGCGCCGAACGTCAAGGACCGGTTTCCACCCACACTCTGATCAGGAGTCGTCTCATGAGCGGACTTCTTCCCCTCCTTCTCGCGCAGCAGGAATCCGAAGGCGGCGGGGCTGCGATGACCATCGTTATGCTGGTCTACCTGGCCATTATCGTGCTGTGCATTGCCGGCCTGTGGAAGGTGTTTGCGAAGGCGGGCCAGCCCGGTTGGGCCGCTATAATCCCCATCTACAACATTTACGTGATGATTCAAGTCGCCGGGAGGCCGTGGTGGTGGCTGATCCTGGCCTTCATCCCCATCGTGAGCCTGATCCTGATCGTCCTCCCCTTCGACATCGCCTCGAAATTCGGCAAAGGAATCGGCTTCGGGTTGGGGTTGTTGTTCTTGCCGTTCATCTTCTACCCGATCCTCGGATTCGGCGATGCCCGCTATCAGGGCGGCGTTGGGTAGAGCCGAGAGGCTGGGAATCCTTGCAGGTTGCGTGGAAACCACCCTACGGCTTGCGCCGACCGGGCAAACCACGCCGCAAGGCGTGCCATAAGCGGCCGAAAATCTTGCCGGAGAGCAGATCCTCGGTGAACGTCGCCCGCTCGGTGGAGAAGTTCCTCCAGACGGCCGCGACGTAGGGCTTGCTGGTCTCGGCCAGCGAGCGGTAGAGGCCCTTGCTGCGGATGTCGGCCAGGGCGCGCTCATAGTGGGCCAGGACCAGGCGGTCCAAGAGCCGGCCGGCGACCGTCACCGTCGACAGCGCGCCGCGGCAGGCCGTGCCGACCTTGCGGAGCGAGTAGAGGGTCATCGCGCTGGAGATCGCCAGAGGGCTGACGCCCTGGCTGGTGGCCACCTCGTGAATCTCCTCCCAGAGACGCCGGGTCTCGGCCTGCGGCAGCACGCCGGCCGGATCGATCGAGCGGACCGCCGCCCGGGTATCCTCGATGGTCTTTTTCAGTCCCTCGACCGAAAGCGGCGGCACGGCGAAAGCCAGGGCCGTCGTACCCGTCGCGTTGGCCACCGCCGCCAACAGGTCGTCCACGTGGTCCACGGTCGAGTCGGCGGCGATCACGCCCTGCCGCTTGAGCTCGTCGGCCAACTCCCGCAGGTAGCTCTGGGAGCCGTAGGCCACGTCGCTCGTGACCGCCAACAGCAGCATCGGTGAGAGGTGCAGCGTGGCCAGGCCGGCCAGGTCGATGAAGTTGGCCACGGCCTTGCGGGCGACGTAGTTTTCGATCGGCGGACCGGCGTCGGTACCCGCCTTGCGCTGGACCCCGCCGACGTCTTCGGCCAGGAAGTCGAGCATTTGCTGCACGAGTATCGAGTAGGTGCGTCCGCTGCGGAAGGCCTGCGGCACCAGCAGGTCGCAGGATTCCCGCAGGGTGCCCCCGACCAGGCCCGTGGCGGACCGCAAGGCCCGCTCGGGCAGCGAAAGGGAATAGAGCAGGAAATGACGCACCCGGGCGATGTCCGGCTCGCCGATGGGATTGGGGGAGGTCCCCTCTCCCTTCGGGAGAGGGTTAGGGTGAGGGGGCGCTGAAAATGTTTCGTCCATTGGTCGATTCCTTTCCCCGTGCCTGCGCGTCCCCGCGTCGTACGTAGCCGACACGCCGATGGTCCGTCGCCTCTTGGTCCCGGTGGCCACGCGGGCTTTGTGTCGCCGAAAATGGCATGTCCGGCGTAGATCCCCTCACCCCTGCCCTCTCCCGGAGCAACATTATGCATCAGCTAGCATTGACAGCCAAATCGTCTTGCCACATCGGGAGCAATCGACCCAGACTACCACGATTGGTCGCCGACCTGGCGCGAAACTTCACGCCTTGTTGACGTAAGTCCTTATTTGACGGTCGAATTCTGCTAGCAGTGATAGCTGATGCATAATGTTGCGGAGGGAGAGGGGGACTACTTGGCTTTCGGCGGGGGCACGGCGAACTTGACGGTCATCCCGTGCCACACGACCAATTCCTTGTGGCCGTCGGGACCACCGACAGCCAGCCCGCCTAGGATGATCACGGCGTCCTTCTCCTGGATGCCGGATAAGGGCTCCTGGCTGAGCATCTTGATCGTCCGCTCGGTCAGGGCGTTCTTGTCCGGCTTAGCCAGCGCGACAATGGCGATGGTCGTGCCCTGGCCGTTCTTGCCGATCTGCTGGACGCGGCCGGCCAAGAGGACCCCCTTGTTGTCGCGGCCGGGATCGTCCAGCCACTTGTCCGCCAACTGGGCGATGGCCTTCACGTTCTTGTGTTTATCGCGCTCGCCCACGTCGCGCAACAGCTTCTCGACCGCCTCCTTCTGGCCGGGCAGGTCGGTCACGCCCTTCTGCGGATCCACAAAAGTCAAGACTTCGGCCAGGCGACAGAGCCGGGAATAAGTCTCCGGTTTCAAGTCGCCCTGGAAGGCGACTCGGGCACTGTTCAACGCCAATCGCAGGTCGTCCGAGCCGTAGGCGGGCGGCTTGAGGATGTCGACCACGTTGCCGAACTTCGCGCCGCCGGCCGGCGGCGGCTTAGGCTCGGAACCCTCCGGCTTGGGACTAACCATCGCACTGGGCAACGTGTCCTCGGACGGGAGCGTGGTGGGGGCGGTGTCGCCGGACAAGGAATCCAACGGCGCGGCTTTCTGCGGCGGCAAGCTTGGCAGCGGAGCCAGTTTGTCGGCCGGTTGTTTCTCGGGGCCGGCATGGGCCACCTGGGTGCCCTGGCCGGGCGTGGCCGGCGACGTACAGATCTCCGCCTTCGGCTGCCCCGGCTTGGCGTCCTTGGATACCTTCGACGATTTTTTGGCCGCGGGCTGTGTGGCGGTTTCCGCTTTCATGATGCGCGGGAACCACCTGGGACAGATCCCGAACCAATCATACTGGGCGCTGACCAGGTTTAAGATCAGGTAGCTCAACACGAACGCGGTACCCATGCCGAGGAGGATGGCGACCAGTTCGCGGACGACGCTCTTGGGCTTCTTTTGTTTCCGCGGAGTGACTGGGAAGGGCAGTGCCGTGCCGCCGGCCGCCGCTGCCACACCGGCGGACTGCCCCGCGGAACCGCCCGCCGTCTGGCCCACTAAACCGGCTGGGGCCCAGTCACGATGAAACGCATATTCTCCTGCCTCCCGGCCCTCTTCGCCCGCCTCGAACTCCGTACCGGCAGCGCCGGCCGCAACCGCCAAGGCATCGGCCTTCGCCAACAGGTCCTGTCCGCTGGCCCGCAACGCCTCGGCCTTGGATCGCAGGTTCACCGCTTTCAACAGTAGCGAGCTCGCATCGACAGCGGCGGCCTCGGCAGGGGCAGGTGTCTGTCCAAGATTAACTCCGCCGTCTTGTGGTGCAGCCGTTCCGGCTGCTTGGTCGCCCTCTTGTGGTGCAGCCGTCCCGGCTGCTTGGGCAGGCGGGACGCCTGCACCACAAGATGGTTCTGGAGAGGCACCAACCGGCTCGGTGACCGCGGGCTCCGCGGCGGCGAAAAACGGCTCCGCGTCGCTCATCGGCAACGGGGCCTCGTCCTCCAGGATCGGCTGCGGCAGTTCAAGAGGGATCGTCTCGTCCTCTTTCTCGTCGTGATGCTCACCGATCTCTAGTGCCTCCGCCAGATCGGATTCCAGCTCGTCAAGCGGCGTCTCTTCCGATGCTTCCGGCTGCGAGGCGACGCCCTTGCGCTGGAAGGCATCCGCCACGGTGTCCAGGGCGTCGGCCGTGGCCACGAGTGCCCCGCCCGCGGCTCGGTACGTGCCGGCGACCATCGCCGGCCGGGCCGTGGGCCTATCCGGGGTCGCCACGGGGTCGGCAATCGCCTCGACCTTGGCCAGCAAGGCCTGGGCCTCCTCCTCCAAGGCCTCCGCTTGGGCGGCTGCCGCCACGGGCGCCGGGTCCGAGGTGTGTACGGTGACCTGCAATCCCTCCGCCCGGCTTTGCAGCGCCGAGGCTTCCTCGGCCAGTTCCAATGCCTCCTGCTCCAACTGGGCCGTCTCGGGCGACACCTCGATGGCCGGAGGACCTGTCACCGCCGACGGGCCGGCGACCAGCGGCGTCTCGGCCGGAGGCGGGGTCACCAGGATCACGTCAGGCGGACCGTCCGCGCGGTCGGCCAAGGTGTCGCTCAAGGAAAACTCGGCATGGCAGTGAGGACAGCGGACCTGGGCGGCCGCGTCGGCAGCGTCGGGAATGGCGACCTGCTGCCGGCAGTCCGGACAATGGGAAAAGCTGGACATGGGATCTCCTAAGACAAGGCAATGCCTATAGTTTAACACCGGCCGCCGGACGATTGCTAGAGACTATCCGTAGAGCGGCTCGAACTTCTGCCGCAGGTGGTCGATCAAAGGCACGTGTGACAAGGGCTGCCCGGTTACCCGACGGACCAACTCGGCGGCCGAATACCGCTGGCCTTGCCGGTGGATCTTTTCGCCGAGCCACGCCCGCAGCGGCTGGCACTCGCCGCGGGCGAACTGCCCGGCCAGGCCGCCCAGGTCGGCGTCGGCTTGGCGGAAGAGCTGGGCCGCGTTGAGATTCCCCAGGCAGTAGGTGGGGAAGTAGCCGATCAGGCCGGCGCTCCAATGGATGTCCTGCAACACGCCCTGGGCCGCGTCCGGGGGCGTGATCCCCAGGTACTCCTCATACTTGGCGTTCCAGGCCCCGGGCAGGTCGTCCAGCGGCAGGTCGCCGTCCAAGAGGGCTTGCTCCAGCTCGAAGCGGACCAGGATGTGCAAGTTGTAGGTGGCCTCGTCGGCTTCCGTGCGGATCAGCGAGGGGCGGACGTTGTTGACCGCGAAGTGGAACTCGCCGAGCCCCACGTCCGACAAGGCGCTGAAACGCCGCTGGGCCTCCGGGTAGAAGAACTGCCAGAAGGCCAGGCTGCGGCCGACGAAATTCTCCCACAGCCGCGATTGCGACTCGTGAATCCCCAGCGAAACCGCCTCGCCCAGGGGAAGGCCGTATTGGTCCGCCCGCAGTCCCTGGTCGTAAATACCGTGCCCCGCCTCGTGCAGAATGCCGAAAAAAGCCTCGTTGAAGAAGTGCTCGTCGTAGCGGGTCGTGATGCGGCAGTCGTTTGGTCCCAAGCCACTGCAGAACGGATGCGCCGTAATGTCCAGCCGGCCGCGATCGAAGTCGAACCCAATCCGCGCCGCCGCCATCCGGCCGAAGGCCTGCTGCGCGTTCACGGGGAATGATCGGCGCAGGAGCGATACGTCCGGCTGCCGGCCACTTTCGCGGATCGCCTGCACCAGGGGAATCAACTGCTGCCGCAACCCGGCCAACACGACCGCCACTTCCGCGGTACGGGCGTCCGGTTCGTAGCGGTCCAGCAGGGCGTCGTAAGGGCACGCCTCATAGCCCAGGGCCTCCGCTTCCTGCCGCTTCAGCCCGAGCATCTTCTCCAGCCAGGGGCGGAAATGGCGGAAGTCGCTTCTCCGCCGCGCCTCGACCCAGGCCTGTTGACTGAAAACGGCCGTCTGCGCCAACTCCTCGACCAACGACTTGGGCAGCTTGACCTTCTTGTCGTACTCCCGTTTCAAACGGCGAAGATTGACCCCCGCATCGCCGGCCGGATCGGCCGCCAGGGGGTCTTCGACCAATTCCGCCAGCCACTGGCCGAACTCGGCGTTGGTCCAGCGGTCGTGGACCATCCCCGCCAGGAGCGATTCCTGTTGGGCCCGATGCTCCGTCCCCGCCGGCGGCAGCATCGTCCGCTCGTCCCAGTCGAGAACCGCCTCGATCGACGCCAGGACCGCCGTCTGCCGGGCGTAGCGGCAGACTTGCTCATAACGCTTGGAAGCTGCGTGCGACATGATGGTCCCTCGCGCCGAACCCATGGAATGAATGCAAAATGAAGAATGAAAAATGCAAAATGAAAAATGGAAAGGCGCCTCCCGCCGCGCGTCATTTTGCATTTTTCATTTTGCATTTTTCATTCTTCCCCTGGTGCGTCGGATTGAGATGGGACGTTTCGTGCGTTATAGTACCGCGCTGCCGCCGGGCGCGGAAGCCCCGCCCGGCCCCTAACCCCCGGCCCCCGACCTCCGGCCCCCGACCCCTTGAATGCCGCACCTCGAACGAGATCATCCCCACCGGCGTTTCAACCCGCTGTCTGGCGATTGGATCCTGGTTTCCCCGCAGCGGACGCAGCGGCCCTGGCAGGGCCGGCGGGAGAGTGATCCAGCAGAACAGCGGCCCGCCTACGATCCGCAGTGCTACCTGTGCCCCGGTAACACCCGGGCGGGTGGGGCTGTCAATCCCCGCTATGCGGAGACCTTCGTCTTCGCCAACGATTTCGCCGCGATCCTGCCTGAGGGTCCCGGCCAACCGGCCGACGCCTCACCGTTGTTCTGTACCCAGCCGATCCAGGGGACGTGCCGCGTGATCTGTTTCAGTCCGCGGCACGACCTGACGCTGCCGCGGATGTCGGAGCAGGCGATCCGGGGCGTGGTCGACGTTTGGGCGGCGCAGACCGAGGAGTTGGGGGCCCGCTACACGTGGGTCCAGGTCTTCGAGAACAAGGGCCCGATCATGGGCTGCTCCAATCCGCATCCCCACGGCCAGGTCTGGGCCAGCGATTGCCTTCCCAACGAGCCCGCCAAGGAGGACCGGCAGCAGGCGGCCTACTGGCGCGAGCATCAGTCGCCGCTGCTTTGCGACTATCTCGGCGAAGAACTCGACCGGGCTGAGCGTATCGTGGTCGAGGACGAGCATTGGGTGGTGGTGGTGCCCTTCTGGGCGACATGGCCCTTCGAGACGTTGTTGGTGCCGCGGCGGCACGTCTTGCAGCTTCCCGATCTGACGGCCCCCGAGCGCGTCAGCCTGGCCCGGACCTTGAAGCGATTCCTCACCAAGTGCGACAACCTTTTCGAGACCTCGTTCCCCTACTCAATGGGTTGGCACGGGTCGCCGCGAGGCGACAGTCCGCATTGGCAGCTTCACGCCCACTTCTATCCGCCCTTGCTCCGCTCGGCGACCGTGAAGAAGTTCATGGTGGGCTACGAAATGCTGGCCGAAGCCCAACGCGACCTGACGCCGGAACAGGCGGCCGAGAGGTTGCGGGAGCTGAGTGAGACGCACTACCTTGAATCGGGCGCGCGGGGCGAGTAGTCTCCCTCTCCCTCCGCAACATTATGCATCAGCTAGCATTGACAGCCAAATCGTCTTGCCACATCGGGAGCAATCGACCCAGACTACCACGATTGGTCGCCGACCGGGCGCGAAACTTCACGCCTTGTTGACGTAAGTCCTTATTTGACGGTCGAATTCTGCTAGCAGTGATAGCTGATGCATAATGTTGCTCCGGGAGAGGGCTGGGGTGAGGGGACGGCACACTGCTGCCGCACGAATCCAATCAAACGGCGTGAACCGAAGACATGGAACCGCCAGGCATGTCACCTTCATCTCGCCGGATTGAGGCTGCGTCGCGAGCGATAAGGTCTTTCAACCTTTTCACGATTGGGTCATTGTCTCGTCGAGCCCTTTGCGTAGGCGGGCGAGATTGGGCACGTTGTCGATTGCACGTTGACCCAACACCCAATCACAAAGCAATTTGGCAGAGCCCCTATCAAGGTACACATAGCCCTCTGGGTTTCTCTCCTTCATAACCTTCGCGGTCCGCTGAGACAAGAACGCCCAGCGCTTTCGAAATTCGTCCTCCTTGTCTCGAACGGTGTCGTAGAGATGCCGCAAAAAACTGTCCATCATAAATACAGTCTCTACGTTTCCGTGCTCCTTGCCCAAACGATGCTCTCGGCGGACAAAAGCGGCGACCTTCGTCATCGTGCCACGCGCTACGTTGTTGGAGATGATTACATGGCCATTGAGTTCATCCCCCTGTGTCCAAAGCTCGGATTGGCAAACGAGGGCTTCCACGTAGTCCCAAATCTTCCGTTCCTCGCCAGAATCAAGATCCTGCTGTCATAATTGAATTGCAACTTTATGGGAAACTGGTATTGGTGAAAACATCGCGGGGACGTTTGAATGGGCTTTTCCAGGAGGTCCCATTCGAAAGGAGTCCCCGCGATGGCAAGTCATCTTACCTTGGAAGAGCGTGAAATCATAGCCCACATGCACCGGGACGGAAAATCGCAGACGCGAATCGCCGAGCGACTGGGCCGCGACAAGAGCACGGTCTCCCGCGAACTGCGACGTAACCGCAGCCGCAACGGCTACTGGGCGGTGGCTGCCCAGCGGAAGGCCGAGCGACACCGGAGTGGGCGGCCGTGGGTGGCCAAGATGCATCGACCGGATGTGCGTAAGTATGTCACTCAGCGGTTGCGTTGGCGATGGTCTCCCGACGAGATCGAGGGACGCGCGCGTAGCGAGTTTCCGGGTGATCGGCGGCGGCAGATTTCGCATCAGACGATTTACACCTGGATTCGTGCCGAGGAGGCCATCGGCAAACACTGGCAGCGTCATCTCCGACGTTTGGGGCGAAAGCGGCAAGACCGGGAAAACCAGGGGCGGCTCCGTGCCAGCGTGAGCATCGAGGGACGCCCCTCGGTCGTCGATCGGCGAAGTCGCTTCGGCGACTGGGAAGGGGATACGATCGTGGGTGCCAATCGCCGTGGCGGAGCGGTAACGCTGGTGGAGCGAAAATCGGGATACTTGTTGCTGGCCAAGGTTCCCAACTTGCAGGCAGCGACCGTTCGCCAAGCCGCCGCCCAAAAGTATGCAACCACTCCCAAGACCCTGCGAAAGACCCTGACGCTCGACAACGGCAAGGAGTTTGCCGAGCATGAGCAGTTGGAGGTTGAAGCCGCATTGCGGATCTATTTCGCGAAGCCCTACCGTGCCTGGCAACGCGGCACAAACGAGAACACCAATGGCCTGGTCCGCGACTTCTTTCCCAAGGGCACCGACCTGGCCAGCCTTCCGGAGCATCGGTTCACCAAAGTTCAACAACTTCTCAACGACCGTCCGAGAAAACGCCTGGGCTATCGAACTCCCAACGAAGTTCTCGCCTCACGCTCAAAAGTTGCAATTGAAACTTGACAGCGGGGTCGAAGACCCAGTTGCGAATGTTACCGAAGCCGTGAAGTTCAGGGGTTCGAAAGTCGCGTTCGAGGCGTTGAAGAGCGTCATTCGCGCGGGTGAGCGTTTCGGAGGTGACCGCGCCGAAGCCTGCGGCGAAATGGCTAAAGAAGAACTTACGCTTGCTACGTTGGCTCTGTAATTGGGTAACGATGGCGTCGCCCCCATAGGTGAGCGCGACATACAGAAAGCCCTTGTCCCACAGCGAACGAATCCGAGTGACGAGACCAAAGGCCGCACGGGAACGGCGGAGAGCGACGGCAAATGAGTCCAAGTTGTCAAGTGGACGGTAACAAGCGCGGCGTTCGTCCGGCACAAGATAAGTGTTTTCGAGCCCCATAAGTTCACCGCCGTAGTACTCGGTGTGCAGAAACCCAAGTTTGATTTCGAACGCGACGGCGATTCGGCGCGAAAGCTCGGGGCAAACAACGCCTTTTGCGCTTAGCTCATCGTGAAGAAGGCGGAGCGCCGGACAGTCATGCACGGGCAGGTCGGCTCGCCTGCCAAATTGGATGCATAGATCGTCGAATACCTCCAGTTGGGCTCTGTCAGCGAAATCCATAGGCATCGGTGCGCAAGTCTCCTAACGGCCAAAGTTACCATGCAGCGACCGATTTGAACAGCACCTGACCGACGCCCTCAGCCCGTCGCCAACGGGAATCTATACACGCGCCAAGTCTCGGCAGTGCTATAGACAACAATGCACGGGTGGAAGGTTCGCGGACGCGTGGCGCTATCAAGAGCACCATTGCCGCCCATAGGCACAACGGGGAGGCCATCGGCCCCTCGACCAACGCTCTTCATTCTAGGCGAAAGCATCCCCGCTCCGCAATGGCTTCCCCCTAGCGGCGTGGAAAACTAGCCGAAGTAATCCGGCTCGTTGCCCGGCTTCCACTTGATGTTGCATCCCTGCCATAAGTGCGTCACTGTGTCAAACGAGTTGCGAAGCCGTCACTTTCCCCCGGAAAACAGGGTATCGCATCCGTGCGACACAAGGGCGACACAAGGGTTACACCCGGGAAAAGGTAACATTTCAGGTAACACCAGGAAGCCCCGGCGCTGGCCATGCACTCGACCGATGATTGTCACCGTCACCAGGACGATGATCGTCACGACGACGAAGATCGTCACCACCTGCACCTGGACCGCGGCCGTGGACCTGCATCCCTTCGAGGCAACGGTGGTCTGGCCGTCGAGCGCCTGGCCAGCAGACGGAGCAAACGGCCCTCCAGAGGCCCGCAGACGCGACGGAACGCCGGGGAAGGTGTCCAAGGCCATGTCGGCGAACGACGCGACAGCGTGGCGTATACGCGACGTAGCGGTGCAAGACCAGCCCGCGGCCGTCGTCGGCTTCGAGCCCCTGGACCTGCATCGTCGCACCACGTTTGAGCCAGACCCCCCCTCGGTTCGCCGAAAGGTACCACGTATATCTCGCTTCCTGCGCGAGCCCCAGTTAGCGGGTGTTAGAATAGGCAAGCCTGGGGCGCGTTCCGACGATGGAAGGCTTCGACGGGCTTTGACCGACACGAGGATTCGGCGACCTGAAGCGGAATCTGGCGACGACTGCCGAGAGCCTCGGCGGCTTTGCGGCTGGCGAGGCCAGCGGTGAGCGAGACGAGGTTGTAGCGGGAAAGCAGCCGGGGAAGCACCCGCGCACGCTAGTTTTTCTCTCCATTCCCTTGCGGCTTTCGTTTGCACCGTCTCCCGGGCGCGCGAGGCGGCCGTGGTTGCGAGGCCACCCAGCTTGGTAGCCGGCCGGGGACGCGCCGCATTCTCCAGCTATGGCGTCTCCCTAGCGCCCCCCTATCCGGTCTATTGACGCATTCCCGAATGCAGCGTCAAACTGGCCGTTGCGGTATCTGCGGCTCTCCGGCTTGGGGGATGGACCATGCCAACTCGTCTTGTAGCCGTTGCGGTCTTGACGTTCCTCGTGGGATTACCTCGGGCGTGGGCTCAGGGAAATCTTCCGCCACAGGCTGGACCCGCGCCGCCGAACGCCGTGGCCTTGGTTGACCGGATCGAGGCGGCAGTGGTGCGAATCGACACGGACGAAGCTGTCGTCGGTAGCGGGTTTGTCGTTGATCCGAAGGGACTGATCTGCACTAACTACCACGTGATTAACGGGGCCTCGCGAGCCACCGTGACCTTCAAAGATCATCGGTCGCTGCCAGTGCTCGGCTACGTGGCGGTGAACCGTGGCAAGGACCTGGCGATTTTGGCCGTCCAGCCCGACGCGCCCTTACCGTCGCTTCGCCTCAGCGCGAACCTGCCCGCCAAGCTGGCCGTGGTGATGGCGTTCGGGTCGCCCAAGGGATTCTCTTCTACTGTTACACAGGGGAACGTCAGCGCGATCCGTGATGCCGATGAGGTCAACAAGATAAGCCTCGAAAGCGGCAATGGGGACTTCTGTCGGCGCATGGGCTATGACGGAGATTCAACCTGGATTCAGAATACGACCCCCATCTCGCCCGGCAGCAGCGGAGGCCCGCTGGTCGATACGCAGGGGGAAGTGGTGGGGATCAACACCTGGACCGTAACAACGGGTCAGGGTCTGAACTTCGCCGTGGCCGCCAAGCATATCGCCGACCTCCTGCCAAAAGTGGCCCCTCCCCGCCCGCTGTCCACCTTGTTGCCGCCGCTTCACTCGGTCGCACAGCAGCATCCGCCGACCAACTTTGGGGAACGCGAGCGGGAGGAGGCGGTAAGACGGCTAAAAGCCGTAGGCGAGGCGCAGGCGAAGAAAGAGCGAGAGAAATACGAGAGAGAAAAGGCCCTATGGCGCGTTTGGAGCGACGCATCGGGGACACACATCGCAGAAGCAAGATTTAGCGGGGCAATCGGCGGTCAGGTCAAGCTGGTCAAGAAAGATGGGACGAAGATTTTCATCCCTTTGGAAAACTTGAGCGAAGTGGATCGGGAGTGGATTAGGGACCAGAGGAAACAGTAGAACGGCCAACCGTGCTGGCGGCGGCAACGCTAAGGCCCTCGACAAGCAGGGCTGGCTGTGGATATAGGGTTCCTAACCTAGTCCGAGACAGGCCGGATGGGTGCCCGTGGGAAACTCCAATCGCCCACGAGTTTCGCCCCGGCGGGCGATCGTCGCCGCTCTGGTCGGCACCTGTTGCCGCTGAACTGGCAAAGAGTTAGAGTAACGGTATCGGGCGGTTGGGTCCGACTTGCAAGCGCGGCCCGCCATTACGCGATTCTCCGGTACGCCCGCCTCTGCCCTTCGTGCTGGCGCGCCGGGGGATCGGCCCGCCAACGAGGGGCGAAAAGCATGGCCGACTCTCAGCAAGAGATCGACTGGACCGCAGTACGCCAAGCGGCATTGGACTGTCTCGATGCTACGGGGAGCTTGATCTGTCATGCCGAGTCATCCCAGGAGGATGATTACAACGCGGATCGGGCTGCTCTGCATTTGGCGGCGATCGACACGGCGCGCGACACCTTCAAGCGGACTGCGATCATGTTGTCGCGTGGCCTTTTCGATTCGCTTGCCTTGGCAAGTGTCGGTGAGGGGCCACGACCCGATTTCCGGTTCGGGGTCGTTTGTTGCGCCACCGCGCACGAAACGGCGCATGAACTGTTGAGAAGGACTCTCGGTTGTTTGGAAAGCGGAGTGTTTGACGAACTGAAAGGTATCGACGGCTTACACGAGCTTTCGCTGGAAGCGTTACACGAGCTTTCGCTGGAAGCGCTGCGAAACACGTTGTCTCGCCTGGAAGAAAGAACGTCTCTCCGTGGCCTCGTTGACGCGCCCGGGCTCCACCAGGTCGGCGCGTGGATTGATCGGGAGTGGGCCGCAGTCCTAGCCAGCGGCAAACCGGCGGGAGACCCACCCAAGCTGCTTGACGGTGCTCTTGACCACGGAGCACTTGGAGCGGATGCAATCGCCGAGAAGTACGGGATGCCTCTAAATGCGCTTCGTAACCGGCTGACGCGATGGAAGGAAAGGCACCCGGAAGAAGATGGACGGGGCTTTTTTGCAGTTTCAAGCCCCAAGCCCGGCGAACCCCAATATCTGTACCGGGTTTCCGCGGTATGGGAAGCGATCAAGGATCTTGCCGGAAAGGCCACGGCAGGAACGGCCACGGGTTGACAATCCACCCCACCCCCCGCGGCCCGAAAGACCCGTCTTTTCCCGTGGTTTTCTCGATTGTCGCGCGACAGTCCGGCGACAATCCGCAATGCAGTTGTGGGCGTCTGTGCGATCATCGGTCGCATGAGCACACGACTATCAGACCTGCCTATCGAGACCCTCCGGGAAATGCTCCGCGACACGGAAAAATCCTACCCGGGGTCAGTCAGTGTCCGCATTCTGAAGCGCGAGATCGAAGCCCGTGAACGGGCGGTCGCTCTTCCCCGCCGCAAGACGGGCGGCAACGGGGAGGGACAGCGATGAAGAAGGCCCGCGATCCTGCCCCGCGCCTCGGGTCCATCCTGCCTGGCGAAGTGCTGCCCCTCGCTGAAGCTGCCCGCCGTCTTGGTTGGCAAAAGCGAATGACCATTGACGCCCAAAAGATGGGGCTGCGGTCGGTTCTGATTGGCAGGCGGAAGTACGTCACCGGCGATTGGGTACGCCAATTCGTGGAGGCTCAAGCCGAGCAACAGACCGGCGGCCCGGCGACGACCAGCACGGAGGCGCAGACGTGACCCGCATATCTGCCGCTAACCGCGAAGCTGCCCGCCGGCTTCGGGTTGAGAACATCGTCAACGGCGCTCGTGTTCGTCAACGTCTCGGCATTGGGGCGCGGTACAACCTGCGGTCGGACGGCCAGCATGAAGTGTCTATCGGCGGCAAGCTGGCCGTGGGTCCCACCCTGGACGAGGCGATCGCCAAAGCCCGGGAGCAACGGCCATGACCACGGCAGCCCGAGCCAAAGGCAAGAGCACCGATCCGGCGGCCGACGTTGCCGAAGTCCGGCGGGGTCTCGACCTGTTGAACGTTCCCGGTGGCGTGGTAGAGATTCGAGCCCTGAAGATTCCTCAGCAAGGGCGGGGCAAGCCCTTCACCGCGGCCGGCTACTTCACGGACCTGGACAAAGCCGCACAAGCCGCGGTGGCCCTCGACGCGCGGAAGGCCGCGGGCGTCTATCTCGTCCTGAACGAAACCAACCCCGCCTTGCTGGCACGGTCGCCGAATCAGGCGACAGACCACCTTGAACCCACCACCAGTGACATCGACATAATCCGGCGGCGCTGGTTGCCCCTCGACTTCGATCCCAAGCGGCCCAGTGGCATTTCCTCGACCAATGCCGAGCACGACGCGGCCCAAGCGGCGGCGCGTGAGTGTGCCGACTGGTTGCGGGAGGACGCCGGCTGGCCCGAGCCGATCCTTGCGGACAGCGGCAACGGCTGGCACGTTCTCTACCGCGTGGACCTGCCCAACGACGAGGCGGCCCGGCGCTTGTGCAAGGAGCAATCCGGGCGATCGCCGAGCGGTTCACCGGGAGGGGCATTGACGTTGACCAGACCGTTTACAACGCGGCCCGCATTTTCAAGGTCTACGGCACAACAGCACGCAAGGGGTGCCACATGGCCGATAGGCCGCATCGGGTGGCCCGGCTCGTCGACGTCCCCTCCACGGTCCAAGTCGTTCCCCAGCCCAAGCTAGAGGCCCTGGCAGCGACGGTTGCAAAGCCGGCGCCGGCGACATCTGCCGGCGGCCAGGGACACGGCCAAACGTTCACAAGCCACCTGGACGTTCCACGATGGCTGGCAGCTCGTGGAGTCTCGTTCAAGGTCAAAGACAGGCCCACCAGCGACGGCCGCACGGTCTACTTGCTGGAACATTGTCCGTTTGACCAGGGCCACGGTGGCAGCGGTGAAACGTCCATCATGCAAGGCCCCGATGGAAGTTTGTCGGCCAAATGTATGCACAACTCTTGCTCCCGCCGCGGGTGGAAAGAGTTCAAGGCCGCGATTGGCCCGCCGGATGCGGACCATTGGGATCCGCCGCTGTCTGACGACCGGAACAACGGGGCGACAACGGAGCCTGCGGGCAAGGCCGGCGACAAGAAAGACCGCTTCCCCCTCGTCACTTGTGCGACCCTCGACAGCAACGATTACACGCCGCGGGCAATTATTGAGGGGATGCTGTTTGCGGGAAGCCCCACCGTCTGCGGCGGCATGTTCAAGACGTTGAAAACTCTCCTGGCAACCGACCTCGCAATCAGTGTTGCGACAGGGCGATCGTTCTTTGGGCGGTTCCCCGTCGTTGCGCCTCTCCGCGTGGTTTACTTCACTGGTGAAGGCGGGCCTTGCGTGGCGCAAGAGTACGCCCGCCGTATTGCCGAGTCAAAGGGACTTCAGCTTGCCGAGGCCACCAATCTGCAATGGTGTTTTCGCGTACCGCGCTTCGAGGACTTTGGAGACCTGGACGCGATCCAGCGGGTATACGACCAGACCGGCGCGGAGGTTATGGTTTTCGACAACCTGATGCTATGCCTTTCCGGGGACAACGCCGGGAACGTCTACAAAATGGGGAACGTGCTGGGAAATGTCATTCGGGTTTGCACGGAGCGCGGCATAACACCCGTCTTTGTCCACCATTTCAAGCGGACCCGAGGAAACGGCGATCTGTACGCCCCCGGTGAATTGCTCGATTTGACCCAAGCCGGGGCCGCGGAAATTGCGGGAGGATGGCTCCTGCTGGCACGACGCGAGCCCTTCGACGCCGACCAACCCGGGGAGCACAAGCTGTGGTTGACGGCAGGCGGCCGTGTCGGTCATTCGTCGCTACACGCCCTGGACGTTCACGAGGGCAGGCGGAGCGATCCGGGCGGGCGGCGTTGGGAAGTTGAGATTTTCGAGGCCAGCGAAGTTCGCAAAGAGAAGGCCGAGCAAGCCCAAGCTGCCAGGGACGAAAAACGCCGCGTGAAGGCCGCCACGGAATTGGAAGCCGATCGGCGTGAACTGGTGAAAGCTGCCACCCGAATGAAGAAACCGCAGACCCAGACGGACCTACGCGAAAGGACCACCTTGGGGCACGGGGAGCGGTTCAAGAGGGCGTTTGACAGTTTGATCGAGGACGGCACCTTGCAACCGGCAGAGATCATCAAGGGCAATAACCGGCCCGTTCCGGCGTGGAAGTTACGTGAAGAAGACCCCTGATTTCGTACCCGCCAAGTACCCGCCAAAGTCCGATTCTTGGCGGGTTGGCCGGTGCGGTCGCACCCGCCAGGCCAACAACTCCCTAAAGGGGAGTTGGCCGTTGGCGGGTTCGAATGCAAGCCCGGGAGCCAAGGCTGAATGAAAAACCAGAAAGCGAAAGTTGGCGGGTGCTACACCCTGGTCCTACGGCCGTTGAAAGACCCAGACGAGGTGCCTGTGCTGGTTCGGTTGCGGCGTGTGCTGAAGTCGCTCTTGAGAAGCTATCACTTCCGTTGCGTTGAGATCCGGCCGGCAGAGGCCGGCGACGGCCAGGACCAGGGGCAGACGGCGGCCGTGGTCCCCGCCGGCAACGTGGCCGACGTGGCGATCCCCGAGGGGTAGGCGCAGGAGCAGACGATATGAGCACGACCAGCACGACGCCCGCCGGCAAGCCAGCCCCGAAATTGGGACATGTCCGAATTCTCGAAATCGCATGGCTCAAGCCATCCCCGGAGAATGATTCGCTCTACCGGCCGGTCAACCTCGAAAGCCCAGACATGCAGGCCCTCGTCCAGAGCATCCGGCAGCACGGCGTCAAAGAGCCCTTGGTGGTGACTGAGGACGGCTGGATTCTGAGTGGGCATCGTCGGCACGCGGCGGCACAGGCGGCCGGACTCAAGACGGTCCCTTGCCGATTCGAGCCGATCCGGCGCTTGGCAAATCTCCGACAGAGCGGCCACGGTGACGTCAACCCCGAGTTTCTTGTCGCTTCTGCGCGAGTACAATCGGCAGCGGGAGAAGACACTGGCGGAGAAGTTGCGGGAAGAGGTTGTTTCCGCCGATCCCGAGGAATCCTACGCCAATCTGTTAGCCCACCGGCGGCAGGCCGCGCAGACCGATATGGTGTGTATGGACTTGCCCGAGGCGCGGAAGCGGGCACGCATCACCGCGGCCAAAGAGCCGTTCTTGCAAGCGATCCTGGACGTGCTGGAGGCAATGAAAAAGTACCTGCCGATCAGCGAGCGTGCGATCCATTACCGCCTGCTCAATACACGTCCGCTCATTCACGCCAGCAAGCCGGGGTCGAAGTACAGCAACACCAAGGAGAGTAGCAAGGCGCTCAGCGAGCTACTCACCCGAGCCCGCATCGTGGGACGGGTGCCGATGAATGTTATCGCCGACGAGACCCGCCCGGTCACGACCTGGAACGTATGGCGGGACGCACAGGACTTCATTCGGAAGCAGTTGGACGGCTTTCTCAGAAACTACTGGCGCGACGTCCTACAGTCCCAACCGAACCACCTGGAGATCATCGGGGAGAAGCTGGCCCTGGAGCCGATCATCCGGCCCGTGGCCGCGGAAAACTGTCTGCCCTACACCTTGGGACGCGGCTATTGCTCAGTGCCGCCACGTTGGAAAATGGCAGAGCGCTATCGCCGATCAGGCAAGGAAAAGCTGATCCTGCTGGTGCTCAGTGACCACGACCCGGATGGCGTGACTATCGGTGAGAGCTTCGCGCGGTCCATGCGGGACGACTTCGCCATCGACAACATCGAGGCCGTGAAGGTGGCCGTGACCTACGAGCAGACGCAGACTCTCGACCTGCCGCCGGCCCTGGACGCCAAGCCGTCCAGTACGCAGTACCGGCAGTTTGTCCGCCGCTACGGGACCAAGGCATACGAGCTAGAGGCCCTGCCGCCGGACGTGCTCCAGGAGGCGCTACGGGAGGCGATCGACAACGCCATCCACCCGGAGCGCTTCAACGCGCAATTGGACGCGGAGCGGGCGGACGCGGCGTTCTTGGCGAGTGTTCGGGGTCAAGTGCTGGCCGTGCTGAAGGAAATGCGAATCGAGGGGTTCGACGGAGATCAAGACGAAGGCAACGAATAACGGGAGCCAGGGCATGGTTGACGTACAGGTTTACTTCCACGGGCAGGCAGGCCAGACGCAGCGGTTGCCCTCCGTCCCGCGCCCGGGCGATTACCTGGACCACGACGGTAAGCTGTTCGCCGTGTCGGCCGTGGTGTACGCGCCCGCCGTCCAGGTGTACGTCGTCCAGGTGAGCGATACGCTGGCTGTCGAGTTGCGGGAGCGGTGGGCGACGTGGGGCGAACCCGACGCCAACCCTTCGCCCAAGTGAACCAGGGCGAGGGCGGCGTGAGAAGCTGGCGGGGCCCGGGTCGACGTCGTCGGTCACCGCGCCGGCTGGACCTGCAGCGCGGCCGAATTGCGGCGACTGACGAAAAAATGGAAATGGGGGTTGCCTTTCCTGGCGGCCGGACGATAATGATCCTTGACGGTCGAATCATCATCGACCCCAAGGGCTGAAAACCCGACAAGAGATTCTCCGATGGTCTCCCACAAACAGGCTCCGGGCCGTGGTATCCGTGCGTCCAACCAAGCGTTGACCTGGCAGAGGCCAGCGAGCAAGGCGGCGCGGCAGTCTCTTGCTGCTTTTCAGCGGGTATCACGGCCCGGGGTCTCTTCTGAAGGGTTCCACCATGACTGACGAGATCAAGGTCACCGTGCGCAGCTATCCCGACCGGGAAAACCTGGTGTTGTGTTTCACCGACCCAGTGAGCAACAAGCGGAGGACGAAGTCGGCCGGCACGTCCAACGAGAAGGACGCCTGGAAGGCAGCGGCGAAGTGGGAGGAGGAGCTTCGCAGCGGCCCGCATTGCCCGCCGTCCAGGGTGACGTGGGCGGACTTCCGCAAGCGATACGAAGCGGAGCACCTGGCCACGCTTGCCCCAGCAACACGCTCTCACGTCTCGACGGCGTTCAACCACCTGGAGCATCAGCTAAATCCCGATCGGCTGTGCAAGGTCAATGCGGGGGCCCTGTCCACGTTCCAAACGAAGATGCGGGCGACGGGGATCAAGGATACGAGCATCGCTTCCATGCTCCGATCGCTCAAGGCGGCGCTGTCTTGGGGCGTGGATGTGGGCCTGCTGGCGGCCGTGCCCAAGGTGGTCATGCCGAAGGCCGCCAAGCACCGCAAGATGAAGGGCGGTCCCCTGCTGGGCGAGCAATTCGAGCGCCTGCTGCTGGCCGTTCCCCGAGCCCGCCCCAAGGACACGGCGGAGTGGGTCCGCTACCTGCGCGGCTTGTGGCTCTCGGGGCTGCGGTTGTCCGAGTCCGTGGCGTTGTCGTGGGATGCCGATGCACCCTTTGCCGTTGACCTGACGGGCCGACACCCGCGGTTTCGGATCAAGGGAGAGGCGCAGAAGAGCGGCAGGGACGAGCTTACCCCGATGACGCCCGACTTCGCGGAGTTCTTGTTCCAGACCTCGGAGCGGCAACGCCGAGGGCGGGTCTTCCGGCTGAATCAGGATGGCGGGTCGATCCCCCTGGACGTTCACCACGTCGGCCAGATCGTTGACAAGATCGGCCGGCTGGCGGGGGTCGTCGTCAACCCGACCAGCGGCAAGACCGCTTCCAGCCATGATCTCAGGAGGACCTTCGGAAGCAGGTGGGCGCGGAAGGTGATGCCCGCCGTGCTGCAACGGCTGATGAGGCACGCGAACGTCATCACTACGATGACGTTCTACGTGGACCTGGATGCGGACGAGATGGCGGACAGGCTTTGGGCCAGCCATCGGGGGGAGGATGAGGGCAAAACGGCGGGCAAAGGTAACATTTTAGGTAACATGGACCCGAAATCGGAGGAACCCGAGGAGAGCCCCGTTGACGCAACTCCAATCGCGGAAGTGACTTGCTAACCGAAGTAATCCGGCTCGTTGCCCGGCTTCCACTTGATGTTGCATCCCAGGCTGGGCTTTTGATGCGGGCCCACCGGGTGGCCGGCGAGCACGGCGTCCAGGGCCGCACGGAGATCCATCCCCGTGACGGGCACCCCGCTCTGTGGCCGGCTGTCGTCCATCTGGCCCCGGTAGACCAGCTTGCGCTGGGGGTCGAAGACGTAGAACTCGGGCGTACATGCGGCGCGATAGGCCTTGGCTGCCTCTTGCGCCGCGTCGTAGAGGTAGGGGAAGGTGTACTTGCGCTGGGTCACCTCTTCGGCCATTTTCGCGGGCGAATCGTCAGGGTACGACTCCGCGTCGTTGGAGTTGATCCCGATCACCGCAACGCCCCGGCCCTGGTACTCGCGGGCCAACTTCGCCAGCGCGTCGGCCACGTGCTTCACGTAAGGACAATGGTTACACATGAAGACCACCAGGTAAGCCGGCGCGCGGCGAAGTCGGCCAGCGACACTATCCTGCCGGCAGTGTCCGGAAGGGCGAAGTCCGGTGCGGTGGCACCCAAAGGAAGGAGCATCGTACTGACGGTTTTGACCATGACGTTCTGTCTCCTAAGAGCGGGGGTCCATGCGGAATGCGACGGTCCCGCCTCCGCGGGCGATGCCTTCGACGACCTCGACGGGACCCTCTGGCAATTCTAGCGTTGCCCGACGCGGGGGACAGCCAGAGGCCCTACTCCGCCCGGCGATGCGCTTCCTGAGGCCAGCCGGCGTAGGCCCTCGGGACGGCCGCCGCCTGAAGCCGGGTGACGACCAGAATCTGGTCGCTGCTGAGCATCGCCGGCTTGACCATCCAGCGAAACAGGTCTTGCTCCCCGCGGCTGAAAATGGCCGCCTCCTTGCGCCGGCGGTGGATTTTCAGGCGGGTGCCCAGCCAGAAGAGCGGATAGAGCAAGAGCCAGGAGGCATAGGCCGCTTTGAGGCGGGTGAATCGCACGTCTTCCACGCAGAGATTGGACTGGAACAGCAGCGTGTGCATCAGGGGAAAATCGACCGGATGGATGTGGTAGGCGTAGAGGTCGTCGGGCATCAGGTCCCAGCCGACCCGGCGGCGGACCAGCTTGTGCGTCCCTGACCAGAAGAACTGCCATCGCGATTGCACGCGGTGGATATTCGGGGTGCTGAAGATGAAGTATCCATTCGGCCTGAGCACGCGGGCCACCTCGCGGATGATCGAGTCATGGCTCGGCAGGTGCTCCAGCACCTCCGACATCACGACCAGGTCGTAGGATCGATCGGTGTAGGGCAGCGGCCGGGTTAGATCGACGTCCTGATCGATCGGCACCATCGAGAGCGTCGCTGGTTCCTGCTGGATGACGTAGTCATCCTCCCGGTAGTGCGTTCCGCGGCAGGTGCAGCCGTCCCGGTGGAGGTGTCCGAGGATCTCGCCTTCCCCGCAACTGAGGTCGAGAACCGCGAGATTCGGATAGCCGGGCAGCCGGCGAATAGCGCGAATCACGGCCCGCGCGACCCAAGGTTGAGGCATGGACGACCCCTATGGCTCTTGCCGGATCAAAGAGCCCGAGGTAAAGCAACCGGCTCGGCCGAAAAGCGTAGACTTGCGCGTTGGCGAAAGGTACTCCGGTTATATCGACAAGAGAGACTGTGCCGCTTGAGACGGATGCGCCCGGCCTTTCCATTTCACGTGAGGCCGCGGGTGACCCGCTAGCTCTGCTATCGGGATGCCCGTGAATGGTGGAAAGTTGGTTTGGCAAAGCTAATTGGCCGTGCCGAACCACTGGCGCAGCAGCCCCTTTAGTTTCAGAAACGCGGGGTCCGTACACCGACCAAGCCCCACCCGCAAGGCAAGTTGGTGGTGGATAGCCGAAGAACGGCGTTTCTTTGCGATCTGAAGCGCTTCCTCGAATGCTTTCTTGGGCGTGTTGGGCTTTCCTTGACCTGCGGTGCAATACCCCTCGGAGACCAGCCAATCCGCCAGGCCCGGCTGACGACCGGCCCAACCGAGCGAGCGGTCCACTTCGGGTGAGTCGCTCCAAACCCAGATTTCCAGCTCGGGATCCAACACCACGGCCGCCGCGCGGCCGCCCCATCCCGACTTTGCAAGCCGCTGTTCGATCTGTTCTTCCAGGGCCTCCCGCGGGAGATCCTGCTGACCGCAGCCTTCCCGGTCGCGGAGAATCAAAGCGTGTTCGTACTGACGGCAAAACGTGTTCGTACTGACGGCAAAAGGGGCGGAGAAAGTCGTGCCCGCGCAATAAACATCCCGGGTCTTTCTCGGGATGCACGTAAATGTCCGCGGTGATCTCGCGGGTTTGCAGGGAGGCACGGCGAGTCAGAAGTCCCTGGACCGTGGAGTCGATCTGCCCGTCGGCGGCCAAGACAATCAGGTCCTTGACTGCCGGCTCGGCCGTCATCCCAGGACCCCCGCGGCGAACAGCGTGCCGAAATTCACCTCGTTTCGCCAGTCCTTCAGCTTCGGGTGCTGGCTGCCGGAAACAATGTCGGTGGCCCCCTCGGGCGTCTTCGCGAAGCAGAGCACGTCTTTGGGATCGACCATGCTCAGGATCACCGGCGAATGCGTCGCCACGAGGATTTGGCCTTCATAGACCGAGGAGAGCGACTGGCAGACGGTTTCCACCGCCCGCGGATGAATGCCGTTCTCAGGCTCTTCAATCAGGTAGGTTCCGCTGAAATCTTCCAAGTACGCAGGCAACGTCAAGGCCAAGAGCCGCAGGGTCCCATCGGAAGCGGTCCACGAAGGGACCTCCAAGCCACCGCGATAGACGAGCACGAGATACCGATGGTTGTCCTCCGGGCGCAAGACCGTTCGCACGTCGTCAATGTCGGCCAGGGCCGTGCGGACGTGCTCCAGCCATTCTTGAAATTGGTTCGGGTTCCTCGCCCGCAGCCGCCCAACCACCCAGGGAAGATTCGATCCGTCCGGCTTGAACCCGACCTGTTGCCCGGGCGGACTCGGCCTGCGCATCTCCTGGCTGTTAAGCGTGATCCTTTCCACGCCGCCGGCGAGCAGTTGCTTGAACCAACTGCTTACCGGGAATTTGCTTTCCTCTTCGAAGAGGTTTCCCAACGTCGATTTTCTTGGCCCGGGCCATGACATCCAATCCCTGGGCCATTGCTCAGCGTTCGCTTCGGGGTGTAGAAGGTCGTCCACGGTTTGGGTCGTACTGAAGAGTTTCTTCCTCTCGCCAGACCGCGGCGAGTCGATGATCGTATGGGGAGCGGTCTCGGGACTTGGAAAAGAAACCTTTTCTTGCGACTGCAAGCCGGCAAACTTGAGAAACGCTTGCTCGAGGCGAATGGCCGCCCGCGAAGTTTCCGGGTCGAATCCGATGGAAACCTCGTAGCGTATGGTGTCAAATCGCTGGTTCTCCTCCGCCAGCAAGCGCCGGCGGTTACCTGGAATCGTCGCTTCGACCGCGATCTCAAACCCTGTAACGTCCCGTTGCCATGTCAGATCCCGTAGGTTCTGCGTCCGCTTCCTTACCGCCTCATCCAATCCGTCCGCGACCAGATCGGAGAGGAAAGAGACGGCGTCCAAGAATGTCGTCTTCCCGCTCGCATTCGGCCCCACCAGCACGTGGAATCGGCCGAGAGGCTGACGAACGTAGCGCAGGCAACGATAATTGAGCACCTCGATCAGGGATATCATGCGCCCGCACTCCCCATTTCATTTCACCCCGCACGCCTTTCGCGCCCGCTGCAAGACCTCGGCGGCCTTCTTCCTGGCACGGGCGGCCCCTTCGGCGAGGATCTGCCGCACTCGCTCGGGTTGGGCCTCCAACTCGCTGCGGCGGCGGCGGGCTTCGGCGAAGTAGCTCTCGGCCAGATCGGCCAGGGCCTTTTTGACCTCGCCGTAGCCGAAGCCACCGCGGCGATACTTGGCCGCCATCTCCTCCCGCTGGGCGGCGGTGGCAAACAGCGCGTAGAGCTGGAAAAGATGATCGCCGGCGGGGTCCTTGGGCTGGTCCATCGGCCGGGAGTCGGTCTTGATCCGCATGATCTTCTTGCGGGCTTCCTTGGGATCCTCGAAGACCTCGATCGTGTTGCCGTAACTCTTCGACATCTTCTCACCGTCGGTGCCCGGTACCCGGGCGGAAGCGTCGAGGATCTTCGCCTTGGGCATCACAAAAGTCTCGCCGAACTGGAAGTTGAAGCTGGCCGCCAGGTCGCGGCAGACCTCGATGTGCTGCACCTGGTCGGCGCCCACCGGAACCGTGTCGGAGTCGTACATGAGGATGTCGGCCGCCATCAGCACGGGGTAAGTGAACAGGCCCGCGTCGGCCGAAAGACCCTTGTCCATCTTGTCCTTGTAGGCGTGGCAGCGCTCCAACAGGCCCATCGGCGCGCCGGTCATCAAGAGCCAGCACAACTGGCAGACCTCGGGCACCTCGGACTGCACGAAGAGCGTCGCCCGCTGGGGATCCAGGCCCAATGCCAGGAGATCCAGCGCGGCGTCCAGGGTAAGCTGGGCTAACTGCCGCGGGTCGCGGACGGTGGTCAGGGCGTGCAGGTTGGCGATGAAGTAGAAGGCGTCCTCGGGCCGGCCCTGCAAGTCGATGTACTGCCGGATCGCGCCGAAGTAGTTGCCCCAGTGGAATCGCCCGGTGGGTTGAATGCCGGAGAGAACACGCATGGTTGTCGTCACACTCCTCAGGGAACTGCCTTGCACGCCGCCGGAAGACCCGGCTGGAGCGTGCCGACCACGTCGCCGGCGCTGGCGGCGCCGAGGAACCGCAGGGCCTCGGGCAGCGCGTCGAGGATCTCCAGGGCGGCGGTGGGGCGGTAGAAGTTCGCCGTACCCACCTGCACGGCGCTGGCCCCTGCCACGAGGAACTCCATGCAGTCGTCGATGCTGGCGATGCCGCCGATGCCCACCAGGGGAATTTTCACCGCCCGGTACACCTGGTAAACGATTCGTAGCGCGATGGGCTTGATGGCCGGTCCGCTCAGCCCGCCCAAGACATTTCCCAGGCGTGGCCGCCGCCGCCGCCAGTCGATGGCCATGCCCAGGCAAGTGTTGATCAGCGACAGCGCGTCCGCTCCGCCGTCCTCGGCCGCCCGGGCGATGGCCGTGACGTCGGTGACATTCGGCGTGAGTTTGACCAGGATCGGCAGCGAACAGGCATTGCGGACGCCTGCCACGACCTGCCGGCAGATCGTGGGACTGGTGCCAAAATCGACGCCGCCGCTGACGTTGGGACAGGAGACGTTCAACTCCAGCGCGGCGATGCCGGCCAAACCGTTCAAGCGGTCCGCCAATTCCACGAACTCCTCGTAGCTTTTTCCGGCGATGCTGACGATGATCGCCGTCCCCAGGCTGACGAGGTAGGGCAACTGGTTTTCGAGGAACCCTTGGATGCCGTCGTTATCCAGCCCGATCGAGTTGAGCATGCCCGCGGCCGTTTCCACGGTCCGCGGCGGAGGGTTGCCCGCCCGGGGGTGCAGGGTGACGGTCTTGGGCAAGATGGCGCCCAGCCGGGCCAAAGGGACCACGGCGGCCATTTCCCGCGCGTAACCGAACGTGCCTGAGGCCACCATGATCGGGTTGGCCAAGAGAAGCCGGCCTAAGCGGACGTCGAGGCGGGCGGGGGCGCTGTCACCGGGAGCATGAAACTCGCAGGGAATTATCCGATGGTTCTTCCTAACCTCTTATTCTACAGGCCGCTAGATCAGGCCGCCATGTGTGCGATAGGGCGTCATGTGGTCCGGCTGATCGAGTAACCAGAGCCGCTCCCACTCGTCCAGCAGCAACCGCAGGTTTTCAGAGGTCCAGATCAGTTCGGAGGTCCGCCGGTTGGGGTCACCCGAGTATGCCGGGATGATGCACCCGACCGAGCTGCTCAGTAGCATTCCGAGCACGGCAGCCAACAGAAGTTTCCGCATCGGACCACTCCTCCCAAGGACGGGTTGTCTACGAAGTGCTGACAACGAGGACTTCGAGACACAGTGCCGCCACAGGGGCATTCGTGCTGCCAGCCACCGACTTGGCAGGCCAGGGCCTGCCGGCAGCACGAGGAGAGATCCTTAGCTCTGGCCGTTATTGGAGTTGTAACCTGCAGAACTGCCAGGGCTTGCCGACGTGCCGGTCGGCTGGAGGTTGGGCTCGGGCGGTTTGGCCCGGCCAGTCTTGGCTGCGGCCCTTCGCTCCAACTCCCGCACCCGCTCTTCCATTTCCTTTCCCGGCTTGAAGGTGACCACGAATTTCTCGGCCACATCCACTTTCTCACCGGTTCGCGGGTTGCGAGCTTTGCGAGGGGCACGTCGCTTCACTTCGAAGACGCCGAAGTTCCGCAATTCGATCCGTTCTTCCTCGACCAACGCCGCAACGATGGCGTCGAACGTCTTCTGAACGATCTCCTTGGTCTTGAGCTGCGTGAGCCCGATCTCTTCGGAAATGGTCCTGACGATCTCTTTCTTAGTCACAGCTTCATTCTCCCCTTGGATCTCGCTGGGCTTCACCACCGGCAGACCCGCTCAACAACCCAGTATCGCTCCAAGTGTAGGTGCCATAACGAGTACAGTCAAGATCAATCACGGCCATTCCAGAACGTTTTCTCGTGCCGCGGCTGCGTAGGACGCCTGTAAGACGTACCACCAGCCGTGACGAGCTGTGTCTCAGTAAGTCCTTATTGTCAAAGATCTTAGCCTCTGCGGGCCGGGTCCGCTTCCAGTCCTGGTTCCGTAAGTCCTTGCTTGCCAACGACTAACGGAATAAGACCCAGCCACCGCCGCCGCCAGCGGGGCGCGGACTGAAAAGCGCGCCGCTGACGACTGGCACCTCTTATCGGCCCCTACCACCTGAAAACTTGAACTAACCCTTACAATCCGCAGATTCGTCAAAAGTTAGGAGCCAGGAGTTAGGAGTTAGAATGACAAACCACCCATGCCTCCCGAGCCATTATAATCTTCTGGTAGGAGGCCCGTGTGACGGTCGTCGGATGGGACGGGCGCTGGCGGCCCCCCTTCCGGGCTGCCGTTTTGGTGTCTTTTCCCATCGGCGTGCGGATCTGCAGCAGATTTCGCCGGCAATCCGCGTTGGCCGGGTCGTTGCCAGCCGCTCTTGTCAGGGGGTTTGGTTGGCGGAGGTGCTAGAATTTCGACAATCTCTTTGGGGGCAGACCGCCTACCACAAACGGCTGTCTCTACGTTAAGATATAGTTTTGCTTTGACGGCCAGGAAACGATTGATGAGCCAAGTGATGCGGAACCCCAGGGCGCCCCACGAGCTACAGGCGCCTACGCGCCGATCCGGGAGGATTTGGACCAGGTGGAGGACCTGCTCCGGGCGGAGTTGTTCAGCGATTTTCCCTTCATCGATCGGCTGGCGAAGCACGGATTCCGGCTGGGCGGGAAGCGGCTCCGGCCGGCCCTGGTGCTGCTTTGCGGCATGGCCTGCGGCGGGCTCCGGCCGGCCCACCGCCCGCTGGCGGCGGCGGTCGAATTGATCCACACGGCCACGCTGGTCCACGACGACGTGCTGGACGAGGCCACCATCCGCCGGCACCTGGAGACGGTCAACGCCCGCTGGAACAACGAGACCAGCGTGCTGTTGGGCGACTACCTTTTCAGCCTGGCGGTCAGGCTGATCAGCTCCTTGGACACGATGTACGCCGTTCAGGCGATCAGCGAAGCCTGCCGCGCCATGTGTCAGGGGGAGTTGCGGCAGGTGGCCACTCGGGGCGACTTCGATCTCAGCGAGTCCTGTTACCTGGAGATCATCGCCGACAAGACGGCCGCGCTCTGCGCCTGCTGCTGCCGGCTCGGGTCGCATTACGCGGGCGCCGGGGTGGAAATCCAGGAAGCGCTGACTCGCTTCGGGCATCAACTCGGCGTCGCCTTCCAGATCGTCGACGACCTGCTGGACGTGCTGGGCGACGAGGCCCAGGCGGGCAAGTCGCTGGGGACCGACGTGCTCAAACAGAAGCCGACGTTGCCGTTGATCCGGCTGTTGAGCCAATCGGAGGCCGAGGATCGGGCGGAGATCCTCTCGTTGGTCTCCCAGCCCGATCGTGCCGGATCGGCCGGCTTGAGGCGGTGGCTGGATCGCTCCGACGCGATCGTCTACTCGCGCGAGAAGGCCAAGGGATGCGTCCAATGCGCCATCCGCGAGCTGGAGATCCTGCCGGCTTCTGCTGCCGTCGATTCGCTGCGCGGCGTTGCCGAGTTCGTGGTTACCCGCCAGGCGTGACTTAGCAAAAGTAGTAGGCACACGCCGTGTGCCGTAACGGGCGGACGGCACACGGCGTGTGCCCGCTACAAACTCCCTGGAGCCTCTCCGATGGAACCTTCCAGCTATCACTTTCTGCCGCTGGCCCCCTTGTTCTTCCTGGCGCTGGTGGTGCTGTTGATCGCCGCGGTCGCGCTGATCGAGTTTGGCGTGGTAAGCTACGCCTCCGAAAAAATGGGGATCAGCCGTCGCGGGGTCTTCCTTTTGCTCTTCCTCTCGCTGGTGGGCAGCTACGTCAATATCCCGGTGGCCCAGATCCCCGGGGAGCGGGTGCTTTCGGGGGTCGAGGTGCAAAGCTTCGGCATCCGCTATGTCGTCCCGGTCGTGCGGCAAACCAAGGGCACGACCGTGGCGCTGAACCTCGGCGGGGCCATTATTCCCGCCCTGCTTTCCATCTACCTGCTCATCAAGCATCGGCTCTACCTTCCGGGCCTGGCGGGCGTGGCCATCGTCTCCGCCGTGCTGTTCTGGATGGCCAAGCCGACCGAGGGCGTGGGGATCACCGTGCCGGTCCTTCTTCCACCGCTCATCACCGCGCTGGTGGCCCTGCTGCTGGCGCCGGAAGCAGCCGCACCGCTGGCCTACATCGCCGGCACGTTGGGCACGCTGATCGGCGCCGACCTGCTGCACCTGGGCGCCTTGCAAGGCATGCACGCGCCCGTCGCTTCCATCGGCGGAGCCGGCACCTTCGACGGCATCTTCATGATCGGACTGCTGGCCATGCTCCTGGCCTGAGTTTGCGGAAGCTGACCGAGAACCCGTCCTTCATCGACAGGCTGAGAATCACGTGGAGAATCTCCGCGTGCTTGGAGACCAGGTCGAAGTAGGGCTGCATGACCTTCTTCGAGCTGATGGCGTTGTGCAGCAGGATGAAGCCGCCGGGCCGCAGCTTGGGGAAGATCGTGTGGAAGTAGTCCACCTCGTTGCCCTTCTCGGCGTCGAGGAAGACCAGGTCCAGCGGACCATCGACGGTCTTGGCCACCTGGTGGGCGTCGCCCTCCAGTACGGTGATCCGCTCGGCCAGGCCCGCTCTCTGGAAATTGCCGCGGGACTCCCTGACCCGCGCCGGGTCGATGTCGATGGTGATCAGCCGGCCGCCGGTCTGCTCCAGTCCGAGTCCCAGCCAAATGCCCGAGTACCCGCGGTAGGTGCCCACTTCGAGCACCTTCTGGGCGGCGGTCGCGTGGACCATCAGACGCAGGAACTCGCCGTCGACGTGGGGCACGGCGATTCCCAGGCGAGTTTCCATCTCGGCCCTTAGCTTGTCGCGGGCGGCCTGGAGATCGGCCGGCACTTTGCGGCCCGCGGTCGCCTCAGCCGCCGCCGTGCCGCCGGCCGTCGCCAGGAGGCCCAGCGTCCCACAAGCCGAACCCAGAAACGCCCGGCGCTGCATAGCATCGCTTCTCATACGCGCTATCCTCTCGTTTGTGGCTAAGGAGCGACCAGATTGGCAGAGCTTTGCGTGGACTTTGCGGAAAACGGCTTCGTACTCAGCCCGGAAGGGGCGCGACTCGATAGCCCAGGGCAACGCCCTGGGTACCAGGTCTCCATCATCGCTGCAAGCCCCACCGGGGCGTAACAGGCCCAGCCCGGCTGCGCGGTTGTCACGCCCTTTCAGGGCTACAACGACCTGTGAACATCACCTCCCAGGGCTGCGCCCTGGGCTATCGAGTCGCGCCCCTTCGGGGCCGTCTTCTTGCGTCTCCTGCATCGCATCCTCGGGGCAACTGCGGAAAATGGGGGTCAATACCTTTTCGTAGACCCATTGTCCGCCGACGAGAAAATAGATGCCAATAATCAACTCGGCGCCGGGGGCAACCAAGCATTCCCATTGGTTATACCGTAATCCGAAGTCGAGGCCGTAGCTGGACCATAGAACCAGCAGGTTGACGGCCGTCCCGACGCTCAAAATGATCCCGCGCGCTACGAGGACGACGCCAAGGATCCGCAACAGCACTTCCGCAAGACCCTCTTGGGTCAACGCCCGCTCGGGCCGCCCACTCGGCGTTCTCTCGCCGCCGGTTGTTCGGTCCGGCTCCGGCAACACGGGTTTCGGGTCAGTCATCGCTAGCTACTCCGGTTTGACCAAGACCTGTCCTGCCTCCCCTCGCCGCAATTGTTCTCCCCCCGCGTCCCGGTAGCAAGGACCCTCGCCCCCGCATGGCACCACCCATTATGGTCATAAATCCAGACCCGTCCGGCGGAATCAAGATTTCCGCTGTGCTCAATGTATGGCTCTTCTCGTCCTGGGTGCAAGAGTCGTAGAACGCCCGCTCGTAGTCCCGCCTTTAGGCGGCATTCCGCCTAAAGGCGGGACTACGAGCGTCAGCGGCCCCTCTAGGTCTGGACCTAGAACAGCAAGAGCCTCTTGTATTCAAGCGCGCCGCAAGTAAACTCACAAGCATGTCTTTCCTTCCTTGCAACCGCCGGCCGCGCGCCGGCCATGGAGAAGCCTCGATGACCCACCAAACGCTCCGCACGCCCGTCACGTTGATCCTCGCACTGTTGCTCGTTTCGCCGATCGCACTGGCCCAGACCCGCGCCGCCCGCGCCGACGACAAGCCCATCCGCGCCCTACTGGTCATCGGCGGGTGTTGCCACGACTACCGCAACCAGAAGGAGATCCTCACCAAGGGCATCTCCGCCCGCGCCAACGTCCAATGGAAGATCGCCTACGATACTGACGGCAGCACCAGCCATAAGAATCCGGTCTACGACGCGGCCGATTGGGCGAAAACGTTCGACGTCGTCGTCCACGATGAGTGCTCGTCCGACGTGAAGGACTTGGCGGTCATCGACGGCATCCTCAAGCCGCACCGGGAGGGCCTGCCGGGCGTGGTCCTGCACTGCGCTATGCACTGCTACCGCAGCGAGGGCTTCCCCAAGTCGACGCCCTGGTTCGAGTTCACCGGCCTGCCCAGCACGGGCCACGGCGCCCAGGCGCCGATCGCCATCCGCTTCGTCGACAAGCAGAACCCGATCACCAGGACCCTCGAAGACTGGACGACGATCAACGAGGAGCTTTACAACAACAGCGCCGGCCACCTGTTGGCGACCGCGCATTTGCTGGCCCGCGGCACCCAGGGGAAGAACGACTTCGCCGTCGTCTGGACGAACCTCTACCACGGCAAGGCCCGCGTTTTCGGCACGACGCTCGGCCACCAGAACCAGACGGTCCAGGACCCACGCTACCTGGACCTCGTCACCCGCGGCTTGCTCTGGGCCGTCGACAAGCTCGACGAGACCCACCTGAAGCCGGCGAAGAAGGTGCTCTTGGACGACTGACGTTGAGGATCTACGGCAACCGCGCCGACTTGGCCCGCCGTTCGGCACGCAGTTTCGCACGCCGCTTGGTCGTGCTCGGCTTTTCGTAACGCTCGCGTTTCCGCATCTCTTTCTTGAGCCCGGACCGCTCCACCAACTTACGGAAACGACGCACCGCCTCTTGGATCGATTCCCGATCCCTCAACATCATTTTGACCATATGCTCCACCGGTTGGGTTGCCGCATTGCCTATCCGAACAGGTTACTCTAGCCTATTCACGGGAGAAATAAAAGGGAGTCTCCCAAGAGCTTACTAGATTAGATCGGCAGGGCGGAGCGGGATCGGTAGGGAGACCGAAACGGGTAGGGTGGGACAAGCTCGCGGTCGCGGGCGCCGGCCCACCGGTCCCGCTGGTGGGCCGGCAGCCGCCAAGGCGGCCTGGTCCCACCCTACGACTCCCGCAAATCGCCTGGGTTGTGCTTTGGCATAACACCTTACTCCATAAGATGTTGCGTTATGCTAAAGCATAACCTACGGGATCTCGCAATTCGCTCCCGGCCCTTCCCGGTAAGGCTTTCCCGCTCGGTAGAGCCGAATTCGTTCGTAAGCCTGCGCCATGCTGCCGTTGATACTCCGGGTTTTCCAGGGCCGTCTGCTGCATGGTGATTGCCCTGTCGAAATCACCCGCTTCGGCCAAGGCGGCGGCGAGTGTGCCAAGATGCGTCGGCTCTTTCCAGCCGGTCGACTCGCAGGCCTCCGTGGCGTACTGGACGGCCCGGTCGCCGTGGCGGAACTGGGGATCTGGGCAGGTCGCCCAGAGCCACGCCAGGTTGTTCAGCGTGGCCGTCCCCTGGCGGTCGAGCCCCAGCGATTGGAGGAGGTCTGCTTCGGCGGCGGCGTAGTGTCTGAGTCGGGCATGGGACAGCCCGCGGACGACGTAGTAAGGGGCAGCCGGGTTCAAGCGGATCGCATTCTCGCCGTCGACCAGCGCCTTGGCGTCCTCACCCAGCACGGTCCATGCCGTCGCGCGACAGGCGTAGGCGTCCGCGCGGGCCCTTTGCCCTTCGGGCATCAGCGCGAGGGCTTGGTCGCACTCGGCGATCGCCTCCGCCGCAGCCCCTTGCCGCACCAAGGCCATGCCGCGCGCGATATGGTCCGCCGCGGGCTGCAACCAGAGCAGCGTCCGGGCTTGCTTCCATCCTGAAAGCGCCTGAATGCCGACGAACGCCGACAGCACAATCCACCAGACCTCGCCCTGACTGACCGCCAGCACGAACCCCGCTGCCCCGCCGATCATGCCGATCACGCTGCACACCTGCAAGCCGCGGGCACGGCCCAGCACGAACCAAAGCAGTGCGTAAAGGATCTGCCCGCCGTCAAGCGGGTAGATCGGTAGCAGGTTGAAACCCAGCAGGAGCAGGTTGATAACTATCAACGTCGTGCAGAAAATTTCCGCGGGGTGTAGGAGCCCCGGCGGAGACGCAAAATGAACCAGTATCCACGCCCCGATCGTGACCGGCGCCAGCAGCACATTCACCAAGGGGCCGGCCGCGATGCTCCAGAGCAGGGCGCCGGGGCGTGGCGGCGGATTCACGTAAGCAACGCCCCCCAGGGGCCAGAGCACGATTCGCTCCGCCTTGCCCCCCACCTGCCGGCAGGCCAGCGCGTGCCCGAATTCGTGCATCAGCACGATGCCGAACAGGGCCAGGTATTCCGCCGCGTTCCAGGCCAGCGAGCCGTACTTGTCCCGCCGTAGCTGGATCTCCAGCAACGCCACAAGGAACCAGGACCAGTGCAACAGCACCGTGATCCCCGCCACGTTAAAGAGACGAATGCAACCCGCATTCAGAGAACCCATGAGCCGCTCCCGGCGTTGACGTTGCGACGATCGCACGATGCTTCCTGCCCCATACTACCCCTGCGGCAGGGTGCGTTGCAAGCCCGCTGCCGCAGCTATTCCAGCGACCAATAGTGGATGGCCCACGGTTCGAGTCTCAAGAAGAGCTTTTGGTCGCCTGCCTTCAACGTCTGGAGCGGCGCAGGATGGAGGCGCTGGTTTTCCTCCCCGCCCGCGCCGGCGGCATCGAGCGTGAGCTGCCGGGCGCGCATTCCTTTAGGCAACGCTTCCAGGCTCAATTCGACCTGCACGGGCCCACCGGAGAAGTTCCAGATCATCACGTTGTGCATCTGCAACTGCGGGTCGTGCGTGGCGAAACCGTGGACCTTGTCGCTGGTGGAGCTGACGCGCAGGCGCTCGCCCGCCATGCGCGAGAGCAGCTTGAAGGTGAAATAAGCGGGGCGGATCTGGTTCTGGAAGTCGAAGAGCCCGTCGAACTGCGGCTGTCGGTTCCACCATCGCGTCATGAACGCAGCGCCGCCGGCAGAGAAGTAGCTCGAGAACGTGTCGTAGGACACATAGTAATCGCGGAGGTGATAGTAGCACGACCAGTCCAGCCCCGCGTCCTTCATCTGCCAGACGGTCTCGGCCACGTAGCAAGGCTGGAAGCGCGGATCGAGCGGCGGGCTGAACAGGTCCATGTTCCACTCGTCAAGGAAGGTCTCAGGCTGGAGATCGGGATGCCTCTTCAGCAAGCCATACGCGTAGTCGATCGTGCCGCGGATCGCGGCGGGGCTGCTGTTGTAAAGGTGCCACGAGACGAAGTGCAAGGGTGTTTTCTTCGTCGCGCAGGCGTCCAACAGCGCGGGAAAGATCGGCGACTGCACACTCGCCAGCGCCGGGCCGCCGACGCGCGCTTCCGGGTCGGCGCGGAGGATGGCTGCCGTGGTGTGCCGGTAGTAGCGCACGTAGCTCTCCGGCTGGAACCGATAAGGCGTGCCGCCGCTCTCGCCGATGTCCACCTCGTTGCCGACTTCCCAATAGCGGATGCCCGCGCCGCGGTCGCGGTAGTGCTTCACGAGGCTGAAGACCAGCTCCTCCCACGCGGTATAGTCCTTCGGCTCCACGATGCTGTCGTTGGTTTCGGGAAAGAGCACTCGGGGCTTGAAGCAGAGGCACATCAGCGGCTTGGCGCCGGCCTTGAGGATGCAGTCCACCATGCGGTCGAGCGCGTCGAAATGATACCGCCCCCGCTCCGGCAGGAGGTTGTAATACTCTTGCACGAAGAGCCGGATGACGCCCGGGCGAAGCGCGCGGATCTCCGTCACGCGGTCGGCGAGCATCGGTTCTTCCGACAGCCCGCCCTGCCCCAGCGCCATGCGTTCCATGTGCATCGGCCCGAGTTTCCTGCCGAACACCACTCGCACCTGGACAGGCGGCGGGTCGGCACGCAGGACGCTGCAGAGAGACGCGGTCAGCGCGAGGCAACCAGCAAGGTGCAGGATTCGCTTCGTCATCGCGGCTTGCTCCGGATTCGTGACGGTCGGATGCTTGGGATCCAGAACAAGTATCGCAGGGCGCCACGGGCTCGGCCAGTGCTTGCGGTTGCTTGACGAATCGGCCCGGGCCAGGTAAGCTGCGGCTGAGTACAGCACATTCCAGGTGAGTGCATCATGGTCATGAAGAAGTTCATCAACGACGCAGGCAACCTAACCGCGGAGCTGTTGGAAGGCTTCAGCCTGGCCTACGGCGATAAGGTGAAGCTGGAATCCGGCAAACTGGTGGTCCGTGCCCGGCCGAAGCGCCAGGACAAGGTGGCCCTAGTGACCCTTGGCGGCGCGGGGCACGAGCCGGCGCTGAGCGGGTTCGTCGGCGAGGGCATGCTCGACATCAGCGTGGTAGGCGACATCTTCGCCGCCCCAGGCGCCCCGAAGGTCTTCGAGGCCCTGAAGAAGGCCCACCGGCCGGCCGGCGTGCTCCTGGTGGTGCTCAATCATGCCGGCGACGTGATGAGCGCCAACCTGGCCTTGGAAATGGCCAGGAAGCAGGGCCTCAACGTCCGCATGACGCTCACGCACGAGGACATCGCCCCGGGCGCTGACACGCCCCCCGCGGACCGCCGCGGATTGGTCGGCTGCATTCCGCTCTACAAGATCGCCGGCGCGGCTGCGGAAGCCGGCATGGACCTGGAGCGGGTCTACGCGCTGGCCGAGCGGTTCAGCCGCAACATGGCCACCTTGGCGGTCGCCATGAAGACCGCCACGCACCCCGGCACGGGCCAGTCGATCTTCGAGTTGCCCGACGACCAGATGGAGATCGGCATGGGGCAGCACGGCGAGGCGGGCACCGGCCCGAGCAAGCTCCTCACGGCCGACGAGACGGCCCACATCATGCTCGACCGACTGGTCGCCGCCGTCGGCGCCCGCGCCGGCGACCGCCTGCTGGTGATCCTCGACGGCGTCGGGGCCACCACGCTCATGGAGTTGTTCATTGTCTACCGCGCGGTCGACGCCTGTCTCCGCCAGCGCGGCATCGAGCCGGTCGCGCCGCGGATCGGCGAGTATCTCACGGTCCAAGAGATGGCCGGGTTCCAGATGTTCGTCGCCAAGATGGACGATGAGCTGATCCGCTGGTGGACCGCTCCCTGCGACACTCCTTATCTCACGGTGCGATGAAGCTCCAGAACCGGTCCTGAACGATGCCCAAGAACCTGACCTGTGCGGATCTCGTGCGGCTGCTGGCCGGCGGGGCCAACCGCGTCAAGGAGAACCAGGATCTGCTCTCCCGGCTGGACGCCGCCACGGGCGACGGCGACCATGGCCTGACCATGAAGCGGACGGCCGATGCCATGCTGGAATCGGCGGGGAACCCTGAGATCAAGGCCGTCGGCCCGCTGTTGGAGTCGCTGGCCTGGAGCGTGATGTCGGTCGATGGCGGGTCCGTCAGCCCCCTGCTCGGCTCGTTCTTCTTAGGCATGGCGGAAGCCGCCGGCACCGGGAAGAATGGGACGCCGCCGGCCTGTCGGCCCTCTTGACGGCCGGCCTGGACAAGCTTCGCAGGCAAACCCCCGCCCAGGTCGGCGACAAGACCATGCTCGACGCCCTCGTGCCGGCGGTCGAGGCATTCCGCCAGGCCGCCCAGGCCGGTTTGACCCCCCGGGATGCCTTCGCCGCCGCGGCCCGCTCAGCGGCGCAAGGGGCCGAGAGCACGAAGGCCCTACAGGCTCGATTCGGCCGGGCGCGAAACCTGGGTCCCCGCACCCTTGGACACGTCGACCCCGGCGCCACTTCCATCTCCCTGCTTTTTGCGGGCTTCCGCGACGGCCTGGGGGAAATCGTGTAGGTTATGCTTCAGCATAACTGCTGCGGAACGTTATGCTTCAGCATAACCGCCGGGAAATGTCATGCTGAAGCATAACCTACTTTTTCGCCGGGACAAGCAACACCGAACCATCGGAGACTGACACCATGCCCGAAGCAATCGGCAACCTCGACGCCAGGGATTACGGCATCGGCATTCCCCAGAAGACCGAAGGCTTCTTTCTCAAGGGCGCCGCGCATCTCGAATGGGGCATGAAGGATCGGCTCGCCCGCATCTTCAATCCCCGCAGCGGACGAACCGTGATGCTCGCCTTCGATCACGGCTACATCATGGGCCCGACTTCCGGGCTGGAGCGGATGGACCTTTCCATCGTGCCGCTGATCGAGTACGCCGACTGCCTGATGTGTACGCGGGCGCCCTGCGCCAGATCGTTCCGCCCACCAGCAACAAGCCGATCTCGCTCCGCGCTTCCGCCGGCTCCACCGTGCTCACGGAACTCAACGACGAGTGCCTGCTGGACATCGAGGAGTGCCTGCGCTTGAATGCCTCGATGCTGGCCGTGATGGTGGCCGTCGGCAGCAAGTTCGAGGCGGTGACGATCCGCAACCTGACGGCCGTCGTGGGCTCGGGCAGCCGCTACGGCATTCCGATCCTGGGGGTCACTGCCGTGGGCAAGGAGCTGACCCGCGACGCCCGCTACCTGAGCCTCGCCTGCCGGGTCTCGGCGGAGAACGGGGCGCACGTCGTCAAGACCTATTTCTGCGAGTGCGACTTCGAGAAGGTCGCCGCCTCCTGTCCCGTGCCGATCGTGATCGCCGGCGGCAAGAAGCTGCCCGAGCGGGACGCGCTGCGGATGGCGTGGCAGGCCATCGATCAGGGCGCGGCGGGAGTGGACATGGGCCGCAACGTGTTCCAGGCCGAATGCCCCACGGCGATGATTCAGGCGGTCCGCGCGGTAGTCCACGACGGCGAGAAGCCGGAGCAGGCTTTCCATCGGTACGAGTCCCTCAAGAACGCCGCGACGTAGACCGTTTTGGCTCTTCCGAGCTCAGGTCTACCAGACAAACCTGTATTTTCCACCGGCAAAATGGCGGCAAATATCTCGTCACGGCGTTAGGATATGGTGAGCAAGAATGGGACGTTTGTACCATAGACCAAGTGTCCACAATAACTCTTTAGGCTGCTTTCCGCGTCCTCCTCAGCCGTCCCCCTACGGCAGGTAAGCGCCGCGCGAGGAGAGAAAATCCCTGGAAAAAGTGCAGTTTCCCCGATCGGCGGACGATGATCGGGGACACTTGCGAAGTCTGGGTTCGCCGGGTCCTTTCAGAGGGATGAGATAGGGACGGTTGCAAGCGCGCAACGTTAAGTTTTTTGCGCGGCGGGACTTGCGTAGGCGGACGTGGCTTCCGCCGAGGTCTCCGCGATCGGCCTTCCCCCCAAAATCTGAGGGACGTGACAGCAATGCTATCGGAAATCAGCCGCCTTACCCCTAGGACTGCCCGATACGGATCGACTAACTTTCGCTTGGGCGGAAATTTTGCCGGCTGGAAACCTTCGCAGGCCAATCGTCGAGCGCGGTCATTGAACCGGAAATCGAAATGTTGTAGGATGATTGAGTTCTACGGATGACCGCTGGGTTGCAGGAGGTGCCGACATGTCGAACGCCGTCTATTTCGTCCAAGAGTGTCCGACATGCGGGAGGCAATTGCAGATCCGCGTGGAATACCTGGGAAAAGCGGTCGTTTGTTGGCATTGCCGCGGGCGGCTGGTGGCGAGCGATCCGGCCAGCCACCGCTATCCGGCGCCCCGGCAAGCTTCCGAGGACTTGCTCCGCCGCGCCGACGAGCTTCTCCGCAGCGCGGATCGGGATCTACTCCAATCGCGGTCTTACGACCACCTCTAGGCGGCGAAGGTCGTCGAAGAACTGCGGATAGGTCTTCGCCGTGCAGCCCGGGTCGCGGATCACCACGCCCGGCTGGGCCAGCCCGACGATTGCCATGCTCATGGCCATGCGGTGGTCGTCGTAGGTGTCGATCACGGCCCCGCGCCGCGTTCGGGGAGTGATCCGCAGGCCGTCGGCGAGTTCGTCGACGTCGGCCCCCAGTTTGCGAAGCTCGGCGGCCAGCGCGGCGATGCGATCGGTTTCCTTGTGACGGATATGCGCCACTCCGGTGACGGTCGTCGGACCGCGGGCGAAAAGCGCGACGGCCCCCAGGGTCTGCACCGTGTCGCTGATGGCGTTCATGTCGGTCTGGATGCCCACCAGAGGGCCGCCGGTGACGGTGATCGCGTCGGCGGCGTAATCCACGCGGCAGCCCATCCGCTCCAGGCAGTCGCAGAAGGCCACGTCGCCCTGGAGGCTCCGGCGGGACAAGCCCTCGACGGTCACCGATCCGCCGGCGATCGCGGCCGCGGCGAAGAAATAGCTGGCGGCCGAGGCGTCGGGCTCGATGGGGTAATGGCGGCCGCGGTAAGCCTGGCCCGCGGGAATCAGGAAGCGGCTCAGACCTTCCGTCTGGAGCGAAACCCCGAAGGCCCGCATCACGGCCAGAGTCATCTCCACGTAGGGCTTGGAAACCAGCTCTCCGGAGACGGTCAGCTCCACGGGCGACCGGGCGTGAGGAGCGGCCATCAACAACCCGCTGAGGAACTGGCTGGAGACGCTGCCGGCGATCGTGGCCTTGCCGCCCGGCAGTCCGTGGGCCGTCAGGACCACGGGCGGGCAGCCCGTCCCCAGTTCGCTGGCGGCCTGCCCGCCGAGCTGCGCCAGCGCGTCGAGGAGATCCTGCACGGGCCGTTGGCGCATCCGCGGGGAGCCGTCCAGCCGGAACGTGCCCTGCCCGAGCGTCAACAGGGCGGTGAGGAACCGCAGCGAGGTCCCGCTGTTGGCCACGTCGATCTGGATGGGGGCCCGCCGCATCTCGACCCAAGAAGTAAACATTCGGCTGTCCGAGATGTTGGCCATGTCCATCCGGGCGGAGGCCGCCCACAGCCGCCCGCCGCAGCCGGTGAGCCGAATCGTGCGGCTGGGCGGATCGTGCGCCACGGCGATCCCCAGCCGCCGCAGGGCTTCCACCATCACCCGGGTGTCTTCGCTCTCCAGGGCGCCCGAGAGGGTCGAGTCGCCCTCGGCCAGTGCCGCGCAGATCAACGCCCGATTGGTAAGGCTCTTGGAACCCGGCGGCCGAATGCGGGCGTGCAGGGGACCGGTCGGCTGGATTTCGATGGATTGCGTCATGGGCTGGTCTTCGAGATTTTCCAGAGACTCTGCGGACAGCGAAAGTAGATCGCCCCGTCGGCCACGGCGGGCGAGGCCAGCACGCCCGCATCGAGCCGGCTGGCGCCCACCACCTCGCCCTTCGCTCCCAGCCGCACCGTTTGCACCAGGCCATCGTGGTTGACGGCGTAGAGATATCCGCCGGCCAACACGGGCGTAGCCCAGATCGGACCCTTCAGACGAAGCTGCCAGACGATGCGGCCGTCGGAGGCGTCGCCGCAGACCAGGATTGACCCGTCCTTGATCATGTAGATCCGGCCGTCGCCGGCCACCGGGCTGGCCTCGCCCCCGCGGAGGTGCGGCTCGCTCCAGAGGAGCGTCATTTTCCCGGCCTGCCGGTCGCAGCGGAGGGCGTGGATTCCGGCGGCCGGCAGAAAGACGCGGTCGTCCCAGGTCGTGGCCGAGGCGATCGTGTCGCACCAGTGATCGTAGACCGCCCGCACCCGGCCTGTGGCCGGATCGTGGGCCGTGAAGTTCGAGCGGGATTGCAGCAACACCAGGTCGTCCGCCCGCGTCTTGCCGCGAAGCACCGTCGGCGACGACCAGATCGGGGCCTGCTCCCGCTCGAGCCGCCAGCGGGTCTGGCCGGTCGACGCGTCAAGCCCCATGACGAACGACTCCCCCGCGCTTTGCACCTGCACGATCACGATCCCGCCGACGACCAGCGGCGAGGAGGCCATGCCGGCGTCGCTCCGCGCCAGGGGACACTCATAGGATAGCCCGCGGAGCCATTGGAGATTGCCGTCCAGGTCGAAGCAGGCCAGGTCGTTGGAAGAGAAGAAGGCGAAGATCCGCCGGCCGTCGCTGGCGGGCGTGTTGGCGGCCACGCCGCCGAACGGGTTGTGGATCGTGCTGCCGGTGGCCCAGAGCTGGCGCTCCCAGCGGAGCTTGCCCGAGGCCGCGTCCAGCGCCAGCACGTGCAGCCGGTCCTGCCTCGGGCCGCTGGCCGCCGTGACGACGACCCGCCCGCGGACGACGATCGGTCCCGAGGGCCCGCTCCCCGGCAGCGGCGCCTTCCAAGCCACGCGCTCCTCCGGGCCGAAGTGAAGGGGCAGGTCCTTCTCGGCGCAGACGCTCGTATTATCGCTCCCGCGGAACTGCAGCCAGTCGCTGCCGCAAAACAGCACCACGGCGATCGCCGCCATCGCCAGGCATACGATCTCCCTGGGTTTTGACGAACGAGACAAGAAGATAGGGGACAGAAAGATTGTGCTTGACTTGCCCAACTCCATCTCTCCTTCGTCGATCTTCCTGTCCTCTCCGTCCTCAACTACCGTACTGCAATTACCAATTTTGCCGGTCGCCCGACAGGACGGCCGCCCCCGAGCGGTCGCAGACGCGGAGCTGAAATCCCCAACTGCGGGCCCAATCCTGGGTTTGCCCGTTCTGGCAGACCTTCACCAGGATCACGTTTCGGCCCGGCTGGAGAACCACGGGGGTGACGTACTGGTCCAACTGCGAGCCGCCGTGATAGACGTGGCGGCGGTCGATCAGCTTGCCGTTGAGCCAGACCTTGAGGGCATTGTCCGAGGCGATGCGGATCTCGACCTCCCGCCGGCCCGCCGCAAAGAACTCGGCCCTCGCATAACCGGCGACCGACTTCTCCACGCCCAGCGCGGCGTTGAGGTCCACGTTGCCGTAGTCGTCGGTCGCCGTATAGTCGATCCAGCGGACCACCCCGTGCCGGCCCGGGCAGCTCGACGCCAGGTCCAGGCCCGTCTCGGGCGGATAGACCGCGTCGTAGCCTAGGTCGCCACCCTTGTCGTCCCCGTTGTCCAGCGGCCCGATCACTTTCCAGGCGGCGATAAACCCGAACTGCCGCGCCAGGTCGATGGTTTCGCCCAGCGACCGCAACCGCTGGGCGGCAAGCGTCATCTGGTCGGCGTCGCGTGCGGCCGTCAACGCCTTGCGGTAGAGGGCAACCGCGTCGGCCTTCCGCTCCGGGCTGGATAGCTCCGATGCCTGGCCGATGAGCCGGGCGACGGCGTCGCGACGCATTTCCAGGCTCGGGTCGTCCAACGCGTCGGGGATCAAGCGGTCGGGAGCCGTCGGATCGACCCGCCGCAGCCACTCGTAGGCCAGCCGCCTTGCCCGGGGGACGTGGCGCCGATCGCGCACGAACTTCTCCAACTCCAACGCCGGCAGCGTGCCGCCGGACTGGACTGTCCGCTCGGCGACCGCATCGATGGCCGTGCGGATCCAGTTGGCGGCCAGCGGTCCCGCCTGGTCCAGCGCCGCCAGCAGGCTAGGCAACTGTGAGGCGTCGGCCCGGGCCAGTTCCCTCCAGGCCTCGGCCACTTCCCGATGTCCCTTTCCTCCCGGCCCGACCGCCTGGAGCTTCGCCAGCAGCGGCCCCAGATCGGCGGCCGAAGCCGCCGTGCCGGCCAAGCCCGCCAGCAGTCCGGCGACGAGGAGGTATGCAAGGGTTTTCATGGGTCAGTGGCTAGTGGTTAGCGGCTAGTGGTTAGTGGTCAGTGGCCATTGGTCAGTGGCTAGTGGTCAGTGGCTAGTGGTTAGTTAGCCCCGGCGGCCACGCCGGTTGCGGAGGGGTGGCCACCGCTCGTGTAATCTGAGCCGGGCCGTGTCGGCCCGGATGTGCGTCCCGCACCGAGCGGGCGTACGTTTCAAGGTCATCGTCGTCGTAAGGAACCAAAAGCACGGCGACGGCCTTGCCGTTGCGAGTGATGACCAGAGGGCCCTCGGCGACACATTCATCGAAATAGGCGCTCAAATGCGCCTTCACATCCGCTAAGGGAGCAATCCTCATGACTCGTACTCCTCCCCCGCGGGCTATTTCTTCGGCTGCGGCTGGGCCTTCGGGGCATCGCTGCCGATCTTGACGGGCGCGGCGGTGAGTACGTCCGTCCCCCGTTGCTAACCTGCGCTGCTTCACAATACTATAGTTATACCCGGATCGAAGGGAAACCGCCAAAGGAGTGGTGGAAGAAAAATGTTTGCGTTCTCAACGTCTTAGCGCCATTGACTGCCAGCCACCAACCACTAACTCTTCAGGAGCACTCCCCGCCATGTCCCAACCCCTGCGGATCGCCGTTCTCGGCTGCGGCTTCATGGGCCGCACGCACTCCAACGCCTGGCTGCAAGTGAACCACTTCTTCCCCCGCCGGCACCAGCCGGTGCTCAAGGTGGCCGTCGCCAGGCCGGAGGAAAAGGAGAAGCTGGAAAAGTTCGCCCAGGCCTGGGGCTACGAGTCGATGGAACTGAACTGGAAAAAGGCCGTCGCTCGCGAGGACGTCGACCTGGTCGACGTCTGCCTGCCCAACAACCTGCACCACGACGTGGTGCTCGCCGCGGCCGGGGCGGGCAAGATGGTGGTCTGCGAAAAGCCGCTGGCCATGAGCGTCGCCCAGGGCGAGGAGATGGTTGCCGCCGTGGAGAAGGCGGGCGTGGCCAACATGGTCTCCTTCAACTATCGCCGCGTTCCCGCCATCTCCCTGGCCAAGCAGATCATCCAGGAGGGACGCGTCGGCCGCCCGTTCCACTACCGGGCCACCTACAACCAGGACTACACCATCTCCGCCAACGTCCCCCAGGGCGGCATGGCCCTCTGGCGGCTGGACGCCAAGGTGGCCGGCTCCGGCGTGACCGGCGACCTGTTGGCCCACTCCATCGACACGGCCGAGTGGCTCAACGGACCGATCCAGCGGGTCGTGGCCCATACCGAGACCTTCGTCAAGCAGCGCAAGCACGCCGACACGGGCAAGATGGAGCCCGTCACCATCGACGACGCCTGCATGTTTCTGGCCGTCTTCGCCAACGGCTCGATGGGCACCTTCGAGAGCACCCGCTACGCCCGCGGACGGAAAAACTACAGCACCTTCGAGATCAACGGCGAGCTGGGCTCGCTGTTCTTCGACCTCGAAGACCCGCACATCCTCCAGTATTTCAAGTACGCCGATCCCAAGACGGGCCAGAAGATCGAGGACCACCTCACCGGCTGGCAGCGGATCCACGTCACCAACTTCGAGCACCCCTACATGAAGAACTGGTGGGTCCCCGGCTGCACCATCGGCTACGAGCACACCTTCATCAACGGTTTTGCCGACTTCCTCGCCAGTCTCGAAGGCGGGCCGGCCTTCGAGCCCACGATGCGGACCGCCTTGCGGACCCAGAAGGTCTGCGGCGCGGTGCTGGACAGCGCCCAACGCGGCCAGTGGGTCGAGATCGGTTGACTCCTCCCCTCCCTCCGGGAGATGGTCGGGGTGAGGGGCAACGCCGTTAAGGACTTTTTTCCGTGAAAATGGGGGGATTCGGTAGTTACGTGCGTAATTTGAACGTGGGGCTGCAAGTGCGATAAAACGGCCATTCCAGGAAACTGCGGGAATATAGGCAATTTTCATTTCGCCCGGCCTCCACTCAACTCCCAAAGTCCTTAACGGCGTTGGGTGAGGGGGTGCCTGACAAACCTGCACCCGCGTGCCGTAGAAGCCGAAATGCGACAGACGGGCGGCACGTATTGTCGCAGGCCGCCCCGTTTTTTCCCCGCTGGCCCATTCTGGGGGGCGTCCGAGGCTCGACGCCGCCTGCGCTCGCCGGTGTAAACTGTTGGTGGATAATCAGTAAGGTCAGAGCGCCCGTTTTGCGAGTGTAACCATAGAGGGACGCAGCCACGACGACAACCGGCCGTCTGTCTCGTCGGGCGCGACGCAATTTGTCGCGCGTGGCAACACGGGCCGACACGAAAAGGAGCACGTGCAATCCCCAACGAGCACTTTTTCGCGCACCTGCTCGCCTGGAGCGACACTTCTTGGCGCAACTTCGCCTCCCCCGGGCCTTGCCTTGGGCCGCGCCTCTTTTCCCGGGGGCCGGTTCTGATGCCGGGTCCTCTTTCCGCTCCTCGATTGCGACGCCCCGGTCTCAAAAAACCCGAACTTTGCAACCGCCTTGCTGGAAAGAAGGTGAAAAGTGCAGCCCCGGCAGGTGTTGCGGCTGTCGGCGTTGGGCTCAGGGAAGGTGACGGTAAACGTCACCGCGCTCGCCGATCCGCACTACAAGCACCAGCAGGGCAGCATCTTGAATCTGGTAGACAACCCGATAATCGCCGACGCGGATGCGGTAAAGGGAGAGCCGCCCTTCCAAGGCCCTTGCGTCCCGCGGTCGAGGGTTTTCGGCCAGTCGGTCGATCTTCCGGGCGATGCGGCGACGATGTGGTTGCGGGATTCGGGCCAACGCATCCGCCGCCGAAGGCTTGACTTCGATTCGGTAGGCCACCGCTAATCTATCGCCTTGCGAGGCCCAACCGTCTCTTGACGTTTGCCCAAGGGATGTTCCCCTTTTCCTTCAATGCCTTCTTGGCAGCAGCCACGTCGAAACCGTCTTCCATCGCCTCGAGCATGGCCGCGTCTTCGACCGACACGAGAACCGCCACGGGCTTGCCATGCCGACAAATGCTGATTCGCTCGCCCGTGTAGGCAACCGTGTTCATCGCATCCGAAATCCCTTGCCGGAGCTGGCTGGCGTCCAGGGTTTTCATGGCGCGTTCCAAGGTTTGTACAACTTGTATAATTTGTACAATTATCGGTTCGACCGCTGGGGTAGTCAAGGTGAAAACGAGCGAAATGCGTATCCCACGAGGGGGAAGGCCAGAAATCGCGGGTTTTCGCCGTAACTGCTTACTGGGCGGAGAGCAGGGCCCCGCTGATCGCGGCTTGCCGACGGGGCGACATCAAGTAGGTCCCGCCTGCCGGGCGGGACTTGTGGGCCTTGGGTCCAGTGAAGTCCCGTCCGGCAGACGGGACCTACTTGCTCCAGGAACCCTCACAAATCGGCTTCGGACCTCGTTGCTGGTCTGGAAGGCCCCCCAAACGCCATTGTCTTCTCCGCCGCACGGTAGTTCGCATCCAGGGCGCCGCCCAGCAGGAGCAGGGCCTTCAGGCGACGTATGACTTCCGTGATATAGGTCATCTCCTCCTGGAGCAGCGGACGGCCAAGGATGCGGAACTCGCGGTAGCTGAGCCATTTCTTGATCACCGGATAGCCGCCGATGGTCATCGTCCAGAACGTCCAGCGGCACGTTGGCCCAGTAGGCGCGGTCGTTGACGTAGACATCCAAGGCGCTCGGCGGATCGGCGATGCTGGGCAGGGTCTTGCCCTTGCCGCACATGACGGCATTCTTGGCGCCGAAGAAACCCCAGGTGGCCTCGACCTTCAGGTCAGTGTTGGGGTCGATGTTCCCGCCGCCGACTTTGCTGGGAACGCCCAGCGGCCGCAGTTCCTGCCGGATGCTGCCGCACGTAACGCCGCGAACGGGCCGGTCGGGCAGGAGAAGGTCCGCCACCGCCCGGCCCAAACGGGCCGACTCGGCCAACAGGCCGCGCTGGGCCGGAAGCGGGACCCGCGGCCAGTTCTGGCGCAATGCGGCTTCGTTCTCTCCGCGGTAGGCAGGCGACCAGGTTATCGCCAGGGCGTGGAAAAACACCTGCTCCGCAACTTCCAGAGCCCGTGGGTTCCAGGTGTGCCGGTCCTCCTCATACGCTCTGATGCGGTAAGAACCGCATAATGTCTCCAGCGTTTTCGAGTCAATGTTGGGCTCAACCCGCTGGCCACCCAGTTCGCCGTTGACCCGGACCGATAGAGGAAAGAATTGGGACCAAGGGTCCTGGAGGTGCAGGTCGCCGAGCATACTTACGATCGTTGGCTCGTTCAATCCGCCCTTGCGGGCTGTTTGTGAGGCGGCGATGAAGAGATTTCCCGGCCACACCTGCGCGAAAAAGTCGGGTCGAGAGCGGTTAAAGAGCTTGAAGCGACCTTCCCAGTACGTCCACCAATTATCGAACGGCCGATAGCTCAGTGGCACAATTCGGCTGGGATCAAACCGCGAATTGGCGAGCATGGCCCTCCGCACACGGGCTGGATCATATCCGACGGCTTTGCTTACCGCGCGCGGCACTCGCTCAGCCAATTCCTCCAAGGAGAGACTATCGTCGAAGTACGCCGTCATTCGCCGCGCAATCTCCTGGCGATCAATCGCAATGAAGGCGTTGCACCTATTCTCGTTTAACCCGCTGTAATGGACCGGGAAGAGCTCGGCGAGCATGGGCCATGAGTCCGATGCGTTCGATTGGCCGGAGGTCCCGTTAGCGAACGCCCATCGCGTTGCGGCCCGTGCGGAAAAAGTGACGTACTCCGCGCTTTCCGAGGCTGGGGACGCCAGCGATCGAGTGAGCATCGCGCGCTTCTCGTTGCCTGTTCCCCAAAGGTTGCGGTACAATATGCGTGCGCCTGCCGCCTCCTTTGCCCGAGGAGGCCCGCGCTTCACCAACGTCGCAACCGCGGTGCCGACCTGGATTCCGACGGAATGTTCGTCGGTGGTGAACATCGACTCATCGGGACGGCCGTCGGGCGTGCGCTTGCCCGTCTTGTATTTGTCCCCGTTGCAGTTGTCGATCAATACAACGTCGAACCCCGCGGCCAGCCGCTCCCGCATCACGGGATGGGAAAGACCTTCCAGCCAGGAGTAATTGGAGATGTAACAAACGATTCCACGTCCGCCAACCTCCGAGATGCGTTTCTCGGCCAGTCGGAAGAAACGGATGTAGAGATCGTCCAACAACTGCTTCCGGATGCCCCATTTCTCGTACAAGCCACTCTTGTACGGTTCGATAAGGTCGGCCTCTTCGTCCTCTGCGACTCCGGCAAATCGGTTGTAAGGCGGATTGCCGAGTATCACCAGGATCGGTTGCTTCCGCTTAACGGTGGTCGCGCGTTCGGCCTCCTCCTCCAACTCGGGGAAGAGCAACTGGCTCTTGGGCTCTTTGGGCGGCTCCCAGCCGGTGAGGGCGTTGGTCAAAAATACCTCGAACCGCTCGCGGGTGCTCAGCCAGGCGCCGAGCGAGCGGAGAAAGACGCCAAGCTGGAGATGCGCGACGACATAGGGGGCGGGAAGGATCTCGAAGCCGAAGATCCGCGTCTTCAAGGCCCGCTTCACTCGCCCCGCGGCCAGCGAGCCGTGCCCCTGCTCGGTGAGCGTCTGGTGAATCCGCCGCGCGACCTCGACCAGGTACGACCCCGTGCCGGCCGCCGGGTCGAGCACGAATACCTGGTCGTCGGCCAGGCCGTCGGGGATGCCCAACTCGCAGCGGAGCAATTGATCGACCCGACCCACCATGTACCGGACGATCTCCGGCGGGGTGTACCAGACGCCAAGTTGCTTGCGCAACTCCGGGTCGAACGCCTGAAGAAACGGCTCGTAGAAAAGGGTGATCGCGTGCTCGGTCTGGAAACGCTGAAAGAACTCCTCCTCGACGACGCGGTTGAGGCTGGCGGTGGCCCATTCCAATGGCTCGCGGAGGCCCAGGTCGGCCAGGCGCCGCGGCCGGGCGATTTCCTCGTAGAGGTCGCCGATCAGAGGCAGGGCAAGATACTCGCTGGCGCTCCGCCAATCGAAACGATCGCCGCTAGGCCGGCTCTGCCGCCAGAGCATCCAGCCGGAGAAGAGGCCGTAGAATAACGTCTGCACCAACGACGAGCGGAAGAAGGCCGCGCCCTCGTCGCCCTGGAAGTGCAGCCCGAGGGTCTGTTCCATCGCCTCTTGCAGCGGCCCCACGGCCGACATGTCGTGCCCGGCCAGGCGGCGCTTCGCCTCCCGGGCGTGTCGGGCAAGGTCGGCGGCAAGGTCCGCGGGTCGGAGGATCGGCGCCGTGCGGGTCATCGCGCTGGCGAGAAAATCGAGCAACCCCTCGCCGTGCTGCTTCGCCAAGGTATGGGGCTTGGCTCGCCAAAAGGTCTCTTCATCGGGGGCAAGCTGATAGGAGCCCTCGACGCGCGGCGTCTTTTCGTCGGGCTCCTTCACGACGAGCAAGAAATCGCGGTAGTTGGTCACCAGCACGCAGCCGTAATGCTTCCAATACCGCGCTACCTGTCGTCCATCGGCCGTCTGCGGCGTGTTCTCGGCGACCGGTTTTACTTCCACGGCGCTGCGCAGATCGCCCGACTGGGAGTCGAACAAGCCGAAATCGGGCCTTCCCGCCCCCGTGTCGGCCAATTCGGCCGTGGCCTGAACGCGCGGGCTGAGCCCACTCCCTACCGCGTTGAGAAGATTTTCCAAGGCCGCACGGTAGGAAAGCTCGGGGGTGCCACGCTCGGTCGAGCGTATTTCGTGGAGGCGGTGCAGATAGGTTTCCAGGACGTGCATGGGACGTTTCGGATCGCCGCATTGTGGGGTGCCGGGACGTAATGAATGTAGCCGAGCGATTGGCTGCCCGTCAACGGCGGGTGGCATTGACGAACGGCCGACAAAACGGGTCAGAACTATTTGCCACGTCCGATAGCGGCGACTGAAACCGGTTCGGACGCGGGCCTTCTAACGGCCGCGGCGCATTGCAGGACGGATTGGCAATCCGTCCTACCCGTATCCCATTTCCCGCGGCCTGCGTGAAGCTACTCCATCCCGACGCGGAGCACTTCCTCCAGCGGCGGCAAGGCGTCCAGACGGCCGCAGCGGAGATGCTCGACATACTCGGCCAACGCACGGCGGAGCATCTGCACCAACTCGTCGCAGCGGCCGACGACGTTGTTGACCTCCCAGCGGTCGTCGGGCTTGGCGTACAGCTCCGGCTCGGGCCCCTCCCGCCGATACCAGGCGGGCGTGCGGCCATGTTGGCTATTCATTTACAGGCTGGAATTGCCAGTTGAACACCCCCCACACGATGCGTTGACTTACGTCAATGGCGGTCGATACGATACATGAGAGACGCGGGGCCGGTCGGCCTCCGGCTGCGAGGAAACTGCGATGGCACGGCTGACCGAACCTGAAATCCTGGCAAAATTCCAGCACGCTCTGAGCCAGTGGCAGTTCACCGGCTACATCACTTGGAAGCCGACTGCCCGCCAGTGGCTCGAACGGAGCCTGGAAGGGTTCACAACGCGATCCGTCGGAGAAGAGATGTTCCGCTTCTTTGCGGCGGGGGGCGAAATCGACCAGGTTCGCGAGACGCGGCCCGAGTGGAGCGTACATCACTTCCATTACGACTTCCGCATGGAGGTTGGCGGCCGGCTGCTTTACATCGAAACCATCCTCGTCGACGACGACCCGGATGACCCTACTATTCACGTGGTCGGTATCCATGACGCCTGAGAAAGCCAGAACAACTGAAACGACCGATTCCCAAGCTAAGCCCTTTCCCTGGCGGTGCCCGGAGTGTGGGAAGAAGGCGGTGAAGCCTGCCACGGTGCAGCATACGTCACAGATCAAGCACGATGGCCGGCTTTATACGGTGGAGATTCCCGACCTGCGCGTCCCTCAGTGCAGCGCGTGCGGCGAACTGGTGTTTGACAACGACGCGGACGAGCAGATCGCCCGGGCGTTACGCCAACAGCTTGGCCTTCTTTCGGGCGATCAGATTCGCAAGAACCGCGAGGACCTGGGCCTCAGCCAACGGCTTCTGGCCGAGCATCTGGGCGTGGCCGTGGAAACGATCTCGCGATGGGAGAACGGCGCCCTGACTCAAACCCGGGCTATGGACCGATACCTGCGCGTCTACTTCGGGGTGCCGGCCGCTCGCGCTGCGCTGGTGGGACAGTCCGAGAGTTCCTCCCTCGGAACTCACGTCGAAACGTAAGGGTGTAGGACGGATTGGCAATCCGTCCTACGTAACCGTTCACGGGTAGTCGCTCAATGTAGTAGGCACACGCCGTGTGCCGTCGTGTTTCCGCCTGTATGGACAGACGGCACACGGCGTGTGCCTACTACATTCGAGGCCGTGAACGGCTACCGTCCTACCGGTACCCCACTTCCTGCGGCCTGCCCAGCTACTCCATCCCCACGCGGAGCACTTCCTCCAGCGGCGGCAAGGCGTCCAGACGGCCGGAGCGGAGATGGTCGATATACTCGGCCAACGCACGGCGGAGCATCTGCACGACCTCGTCGCAGCGGCCGACGACGTTGTTGACCTCCCAGCGGTCGTCGGGCTTGGCGTACAGCTCCGGCTCGGGCCCCTCCCGCAGATACCAGGCAGGCGTGCGGATCGCCGTGCTGCCCGAGCCGTCGAGCAAGCAGAGCCGATCGTGAAGCACGTCGGCTTCGTCGCGGATCAGCGGCAGCAGGCTGCCGGCCCAGGCGCGGCCGGCCGCTCGGCAAACCCGTGCCAATCCAGCAGCGTGGCCCAAAGATCGGCCGGTTGAGCCAGGGCCGGGGTCCGCGCGGCTTCTACGATTCGCCCGGCGAGGCCGCCGGGGCTAACATCGGCCGGTTGAGCCAGGGCCGGGGTCCGCGCGGCGGCAGAAGGATTCTGGTCGTTCCCAACCGCTCCCGGGCGGAGACCAGGGAAGCGTAGCATGAGCGTCGTGTGGATCAACTCCTCATAGAGCGCCTCGTCGCAGCCGCCGAGCCGCCGGTGCTCGCCCAGGGGGAAACCGCGGGCGGAGAGGAGGATCAGCAACGTCTCCTGGCCCAGCGGGCTGTCGTCCAGGAACTCCAAGAGCCCGCCCAGGCAGGCGTCCACCAGCGAGATCTGCCCGGCGTAGGCCTGCTGATAGCCGAGCACCTCGTCGGGATCGAAATCCTCTGCCAGCAGCCGCGAGGGGACCTCGGCCGAAAGGGGCGGTTGCGGGTCGCCATCCCCCTGATAGTGGAGGCGGAACTCCAGCGGAGCGTCCCAGAGGGTGCCCAGGCCCGCCAGATGGGCCCAGAGGAAGAAGGGCTCACTGGCCGTGCCGAGCCAATCGACGATCCGGGCGAAGCAGCGGGCCAGGTGCGTCTGGTCAAGCTGGCCGGCCACCTCGCTGCCCACGGGCGACTGGATCTTCTCGATCAGGCCGAACCCGCCGCTGGCAGGACCGGCAGTGACGGCCGGCTCGTCGGTAATCAGGGTCGTAGCCAGTCCCGAAGCGGCCAGTAACGCCGGGAGACCCGCCTGGGAGGAAGGCGGATCCCCCTTGTGAAGCGGATGCCAGCCATACCAATACGAGCGGTAGAGACTTTCCAGTTGTGGGCAATCGAGAAAGGACTGGTCGAAGAGAAACGACTGTGCGGCCAGGCGGTCGAACGAGGGGGTTTCGATCCAGGCGTTTCCATAGGGCCCCAGGTAGCCGGCGTGACAGCGATCCAGGACCAGGCAAATCGTGTTCATGCCCCGCATTGTAAAGGATGAAGGATGAAGGATGAAGGATGAGGGGGAGCCCGGTTGCGGAGGGCCTACACCTTCTCGCGTGGTTACGGTATGGTAATGGGTACGTGCTGCGAGTGGATTCTTCGATTCCCGACCGGTCTGCCCATGCCTACTGCGCCGCGTTTCCAAACCCTCCGCCAGGAGATCGCCGGGATTTCGGTCGCCGATCTAGCGGGGGAGTTCGGCACCCCCACGTTCGTCTACGACGCCGCGAAGATCGTCGAGCGAATCCAGGACCTTCGGGCCTTCGACCAGGTGCGCTATGCCCAAAAGGCCTGTTCGAGTCTGGCGATCGTGGACCTGATCCGGCGTCAGGGGCGCTGGTCGATGCGGTGAGTGCGGGGGAGATCCGCCGGGCGATCGCGGCCGGCTACTCGCCGGCAGGTGACCCGCCGCCGATCGTCTACACGGCCGACATCTTCGACGCCTCGTCGCTGGAGTTGGTGCTGGAGAAGAACATCCACGTCAACTGCGGCTCGCCCGACATGATCGACCAGTACGGCTCCCGGGCCCCCGGCCGCGAGATCACCCTGCGGATCAACCCGGGCTTCGGTCACGGCCATAGCCAGAAGACCAATACCGGCGGCGACCACTCCAAGCACGGCATCTGGCACCAACAACTCACCGAGTGCCTGGTGAACGCCGAGGACTACAGTCTCGGCGTCACCGGGTTGCACATGCACATCGGCTCGGGCACCGACCTGGAGCACCTCTCCCAGGTCTGTGCGGCGATGGAGGAGGCGGCCTGCGAGGTGGGCCGCAACCTGCGGTCGATCAGTGCCGGCGGCGGTCTGCCCACGCCCTACCGCGAGGGCCAGTCATTTGTTGACCTCGACGCCTATTTCCAGCTCTGGGACGCTACCCGCAAGCGGCTCGAACAGAACTTCGGCCACGCCGTCCGCCTGGAGATCGAGCCCGGCCGCTACCTGGTGGCTGAAAGCGGTTACCTGATCGCCGAGATCCGCGCAGTCAAGCGGCAGGCCCAGAATCTGTTCTACCTGCTGGATGCGGGCTTCAACAACCTCGCCCGGCCGATCCTCTACGGGGCCTATCAGCCCATGTCGATCGCGCCGGCCGCACGTACTCCTCACGCTCCGCGTGAGGAACGCGCGTCACGCGGAGCGTGACGAGTACACGCCGGCTGCGCGGCAGGAGGTGGAGGCGATCGTGGGCGGGCCGCTGTGCGAGTCGGGCGACATCTTCACCCAGGAGGAAGGCGGCTTCGTCGCCAGCCGCCGCCTGCCCGCCGCCGTGGTCGGCGACTACCTGGTGATCGAGTGTGCCGGCGCCTATGGCTTCGTCATGGGCTCGAACTACAATTCCAAACCGCTGGCCGCCGAGGTGCTCGTGCGGGACGGCCGGGCGGAACTCATCCGCCGCCGCCAGACGTTCGAGGAGATGATCGCCGGCGAAACGATCCCGTCATGGAAAGGTAGGCCATGATCGTCGCAGTGCCCCGAGAGATCAAGCGAGACGAATACCGCGTGGGAATGCTGCCCGTGGGAGCGGAGGAACTGACCCGGGCGGGCCACCAGGTGCTGATCGAGGCCGGCGCGGGGCTCGGCTCCGGGCTGGCCGACCAGGATTACCAGCAGGCCGGGGCCCAGATCGTTTCCGGCTCGGATGAGATTTACGCCCGAGCGGAGATGATCGTGAAGGTCAAGGAGCCGCAGCCGGCCGAGCTGACGAAACTGCGGCCCGGCCAGATCGTCTTTACCTATTTCCACTTCGCCGCCGACCGGGCGTTGACCGAAGCCGTCATCCGCTCCGGGGCGACCGCGGTGGCCTACGAAACGCTCCGCGACGAGCACGGCCGCTTGCCGCTGTTGACCCCCATGAGCGAGGTGGCCGGGCGGATGAGCATCCAGCAGGGGGCCAAGTACCTGGAGCGTCCGCAGATGGGGCGGGGCATCCTGCTGGGAGGCGTTGCCGGCGTCCAGCCGGCCCAGATCACGATCCTCGGCGGCGGCACGGTGGGCGCCAACGCCGCCAAGGTGGCCGCCGGCTTCGGGGCCGGCGTGGCGATCCTCGACGTCGACATGGACCGGCTCCGCTACCTCGACGACATCATGCCGCCCAACGTCACGACGCTTTTCAGCGACCGCCACACGATCCGCGAGCAGCTCCGCTCGGCCGACTTGGTGATCGGCTCGGTGTTGGTGCCGGGGGCCCGGGCGCCGCGGCTGATCGAGCGGGAGGATCTCCGCCTCATGAAGCCCGGCAGCGTGATCATCGACGTGGCCATCGACCAGGGCGGCTGCGTGGCCACCAGCCACCCCACGACGCACAGCGACCCGACCTTCATCGTCGACGACGTCGTCCACTACTGCGTGACCAACATGCCCGGCGCGGTGGGCCGGACGAGCACCTTCGCGCTGTGCAACGTGACGCTCCCCTGGGCCCTGAAGATCGTACGCTTGGGACTGCTCCCCGCCGCCGAGCGGTACCGCCCCATCGCCCGGGCCATCAACATCTACCAGAACGAATTGACCAACCGGGCCGTCGCCGAAACCTTTTCCCTGCCGTACAACCCACGCTTCGCGTCGTAGGGTGGGCTTTAGCCCGCCACCGGAATCTCATGACTAACAGGCGGGCTAAAGCCCGCCCTACCTGACGATGCAACCTGAGGCGGAACCCATGCCTGAAACCTCATCGAACCAGCCGGCGTGGCCGCCGGGACTAACATCCTGTCCCTTAGTCGGCATCCTCATGGGCAGCGACAGCGACTGGCCGAAGATCCAAGCGGCGGCGGCCGCCTTGGAGGAATTCGGCGTTGCCTACGAGGCCCGCGTGATGAGTGCCCACCGCACGCCGGACCTGGTCCGCGACTATGCCACCACGGCTCTTGCTCGCGGCCTGAAAGTGATCCTGGCCGCGGCCGGCGGCGCCGCCCACTTGGCCGGCGTGGTCGCCTCGCGCACCACCTTGCCGGTGATCGGAATCCCCGTGCCGACAGAGTTGATGGGCGGCCTGGATTCGCTCTTGTCGATCGTACAAATGCCCGGCGACGTGCCGGTAGCCGCGGTCGGCGCCGGCATGGGCGGCCCGCGCAACGCCGGCCTGTTGGCCGTCGAGATCCTGGCCCTCAGCGACGAGAAGTTGCAAGCACGGCTGGCGGCGTTCAAACGCGAGCTGGCGAGCAAGGTAGCTGCCAAGGACGCGGCATTTCAGGGCAAGCTGCGCGCCGCCCCTCTACCTCCGGGAGAGGGTAGGGGTGAGGGAGGATCGCCAAAGATCTCGCCACGCCCATGAACTCCGTTTGCAACAAGGGCTGTCCTTTAGGTCAGGGCACCCCGTGCCCGACAACATCAATTTATCGCCATTCGCCCGCGTCGCTTGGATACGGCTCGCCATTTGGCCGGTCGTCGGGCACGGGATGCCTGACCTACCGCCTTTGATATGTGAGATAAACCATGACCAAACGTGAAGAACTGCTCAAGCGGATTTCGATGGACCCGAACGTCTGCTTCGGAAAGCCGTGTGTTCGGGGTACGCGGATCTGGGTTCCGCCGATTGTCGACAACCTGGCCGAAGGAGTTTCCGAGGCGGAGCTTCTTGAGGCGTATCCGCAATTGCAGCCGGAAGACATTCGTGCCGCCCTGGCGTTCGCGGCGGAAATGACCCGCGAGCGGATCATCCCGCTGCCGCCGGAGCCCGTCAAGCCATGAGATTCAAGCTGGACGAGCCCTTGACAGGGCTGCTGTGGATCGTGGAACCGGGCCGCATTCGCGTTTACGACCCACACGACGAACCCGCACCGTAGGAATGGGACTGCTATGAAACTGGTTGTCACGTTGCAGCGGGACGAAACGGGCGTGATTGTGGCGGAATGCCCTGCCATTGCTGGTTGCGTTTCCCAGGGGTACACCGTAGAAGAAGCTCTTCAGAACGTGCACGAGGCCATCCGCGGGTGCCTGGACGCTCGGGCGGCACACGGGATGCCCTTGACGGAGGAAGACATTTGTTAGACAAGAAAAATGGCGGATCACACTCCTCCCCGATTTCCCCTCACCCTAACCCTCTCCCGGAGGGAGAGGGGAACATCAAGACCCTCCACTGGATCGGCGAGGTCGACGGTTGGCTGCGGATGATCGACCAGACGCGGTTGCCCGTGGAGTGCGTCGAGATCGACTGCCGCGACGTGGAGACGGTCGTGGAAGCGATCAAGTCGCTGCGGGTCCGCGGCGCACCGGCGATCGGGATCGCCGCGGCCTACGGCGTCTGCCTGGGCCTGCAAACGGTGAAGGAAAGTAATGAGGCGGTCTTCTTCGATCGGCTGGAGGAGGTCGCGGCCCGGCTGGCCGACAGCCGGCCGACGGCGGTGAACCTCTTCTGGGCGATTACTCGCATGAAACGGGAGGCCGCCGAGCGACGGGGCCGCTTGCCGCCGGCGGAGATCCTTGCGGAGCTCTTGGCCGAAGCCCGGGCGATCCACGAGGAAGATCGGCGGATGTGCCGCGAGATCGGGCGATTCGGGGCTGAGCTTCTCAGCGACGGCCAGGGCGTGCTGACCCATTGCAACGCCGGCGGCCTGGCCACGGCCGACTACGGCACGGCCCTGGCGGTGATCTTCGCCGCGGTGGAATCGGGCAAGCGGATCTCGGTCTATGCCGACGAGACCCGGCCGCTGTTGCAGGGCGCCCGGCTCACGGCCTGGGAGTTGAAACAGCGGGGGATCGAGGTCACGCTGATCTGCGATTCGATGGCCGCCCAGGTGATGCGGGAGGGACGCGTGCAGGCGGTAGTCACGGGGGCCGACCGCATCGCGGCCAACGGCGACGTGGCCAACAAGATCGGCACCTACGGCGTGGCGCTTTTGGCCGCCGCCCACGGCATCCCCTTCTACGTGGCCGCGCCCAGCAGCACCTTCGACTTGTCGCTGGCCAGCGGCGAGCAGATTCCCATCGAGCAGCGCGACCCGCGCGAGATCACCCACGGCTTCGGCCGCCCGACGGCACCGGAAGGGATCCGGGTCTACAATCCGGCCTTCGACGTCACGCCCGCCCGGCTGGTCAAGGCCCTGATCTGCGAGCGCGGCCGGATCGAGCCGGTGACGGCGGAGCGGATCGCCGAGTGCTTGGGGGGCCATGAGGGAGAATTCACCGCAGAGACGCGGAGACGCGGAGAATAGACCGTAGGGTGGGACAAGGCCGCGTCAGCGGCCGCCGGCCCACCAGGTACCAAGAGTGCCAGCAGCAGCGTTGGTGGGCCGGCGCTCGCTTGCGCGAGCTGGTCCCACCCTACGGACTGCGTCCCGGCAGTGACATTCCCAGTGTCTTAACTGAAGCTCTTCACGACCTCTTCGGGGGCGGGCTCGTAGCTGGCGGGCTCCATGGTGCAGGAGGCGCGGCCTTGACTGAGGCCGCGCATCGCGTTGGAGTAGCCGAAGAGCGTGGCCAGGGGGGCGCGGGCGTCGATGACCACCGTGCTGCGCCCGCGGTGGTGCGTACCGGTGATCGTGCCGCGGCGCTGCTGGAGATCGCCGGCGAACTCGCCGAGATAGTCCTCCGGCGTGGTGATCTCCAGCCGCATGATGGGCTCCAAGAGCACGATGCCCGATTCGCGAAGCCCGCGGTCGAAGGCGTCGGCGGCGGCCAGGCGAAAGGCCAGCTCGTTGGACTCCGTCTCGTGGACCTTGCCGCCGCGGACGATGACCTTGACGTGCATCAGCGGAAAGCCCAACAGTCCGCCGCCTTCGCCCTGCTGGTCGAGAACCTCCAGCGCCGCGGCCAGCAGGGGCCCGGGCACGGGCGAGCCCGTGGCACCCGACGGCTCGGCCAGGTCCATGACCACGGTCACGGGCCGGGTGCCCTGGGCGAAGGGCTCCATGCGGACGGTCAGCTCGGCGAAGAGGTTCTGCCCGGCCATGTGACGATGACACTGGCCCGTCACTTCCACGCTCTTGCCGATCGTCTCCCGGTAGCTTACCCGGGGTTTGTGGACCTTGACGTTCAGCCGGTAATCGCGCAGGAGTCGATGGCGGATGATCTCCAGGTGCAGCTCGCCCATGCCGCTGATGAGCGTCTGGCCGGTCTCTTCGCTCTCCTTGGCGCGGAAGGTGGGGTCCTGGCGTTTCATCATCTCCAGCACGTCGGCCAGCTTCTTCCGCTCGGCGGAAGTTTCCGGCTCGATGGCCATCGAGATCACGGTCTCGGGAAAGGTGATCGACTCCAGCAGGATCGGGTGCTGGGTTTCGCAGAGCGTATCGCCGGTGATCGAGTGGTGGAAGCCGACGACGCCGACGATGTCGCCCGCCTCGACCCGCTCGACCTGTTCGCGGCGGTCGGCCTGGATCCGCCAGAGCTGCGGGACGTTCTCCTTCTTGTCCTTGCCCGGATTGTAGACCCGGCTGCCGGCCTTCAGCGTGCCGGAATAGACGCGGATGTAGTGCAGGTCGCCGTGGCGATCGGCCTGGATCTTGAACAACAGGCCGCAGAAGGGCTCGTCGGCGTCGGGCTTGCGGACCTCCTTGGCGTTGTGCTTCCGCGGATTGACGCCCTCGACCGGCGGCACGTCCGCAGGGCTGGGCAGGTAGGCGGCCACCGCATCCAAGAGCGGCTGGATGCCGATGTTGTCCAACGCCGAGCCGCAGAGCACCGGCACCGCCAGGTGGTAGAGCGTGGCGTCGCGGATCACCTTGCGGATCAGCTCCGGCGGCACGGGCTGCTCGTTGAGCAAGCGCTCCATCAGCTCATCGCTGAAATTGGAGAGCTGGTCCAGAAGCTGGCCGTGCCATAGGTCGGCCTCGTCGCGCAGGTCGGGCGGGATCTCGGCGGCGACGATCTCGCGGCCCGCCGACTCCCGGGGAAAGCTGAGCATCTTCATCTGGACCAGGTCGATCGTGCCGCGAAAGGCCTCGCTGAGGTGCGGCGGGCCGCTGCCCACGGGCAGCGCCAGACAGAGCGGACTGGACTCCAACCGCTTCTCGATCTCTTTGAGCGTGGCGTAGAAGTCGGCCCCTTCGCGGTCCATCTTGTTGATGAAGGCGATGCGGGGAACATGGTACTTGTCGGCCTGGCGCCAAACCGTCTCGCTCTGCGCCTCGACGCCCTCGCGTGCGCTGAACACGACAACGCCGCCGTCGAGCACCCGCAGGCTGCGCTCGACTTCGGCGGTGAAATCGACGTGGCCGGGCGTATCGATCAGGTTGACGGTGATCTGGCCGGCGGGGGTGGCCGCGGTTTTCCAGGGGAAGGTGACGCAGGCCGCCTGGATGGTGATGCCCCGCTCCTGCTCCTCGGGGTCGTAGTCGGTGACGGTGGTCCCCGCATCGACCTCGCCGAGTCGATGGGTGAAGCCGGCATAGAAGAGCATCCGCTCGGTGACCGTGGTCTTGCCGGCGTCGATATGGGCGATGACGCCGATGTTGCGGAGTTGGTGGATGTCGCGTGACATTACCAGGCGAAGTGGGCGAAGGCCTTGTTGGCGTCGGCCATGCGATGGACGTTCTCGCGTTTGGTGATCGCCGTGCCTTCGCGATTGTAGGCCGCCAACAGCTCGGTGGCCAGCTTCTCGTAGCTCGCCCGGCCGCCCTTCTCGCGGACCGCGCCCAGGATCCAGCGGATGGCCAACGATTGCTGGCGGTTGCGGTTGACCTGCATCGGCACCTGGTAGGAGGCGCCGCCGACGCGCTTCGAGCGGACCTCGATGTTCGGTTTGACGTTTTCCACCGCCTGGGTGAAGACCTCGATCGGCACCTGGTCGGGGAGCTTCTCGTGGAGGATCTCCAGGGCCTTGTTGAAGACCCGCTGGGCGGTGCTCTTCTTGCCGTCCCACATCAGGCAATTGATGAACTTGCTGGCCAGGATCGACCCGTGCACCGGATCGGCGACGAGTGTCTTTTTACTGGCGGTGATGCGACCCATCGGATATTCCTGTTTCTTACTCTTGGCTTGCTTTTTCTTGGCGCCACACCGGCGTGGCCGCCGGGGCTAACGGTATTGCGTGCTGCTGACTTACTTCTTTTTGGCGCCGTAGCGGCTGCGGGACTGCTTGCGGCCCTCCACGCCCAGCGTGTCCAAGGCCCCGCGGACCACCTGGTACCGCACGCCCGGCAGGTCGCGGATACGACCGCCACGGACCAGGACGATCGAGTGTTCCTGGAGACTGTGCCCCTCGCCTGGGATGTAGACGGTGACTTCCTTGCCGTTGGACAGCCGCACGCGGGTGATCTTCCGCAGGGCCGAGTTGGGCTTCTTGGGCGTCATCGTCTTCACCTGAAGGCAGACCCCTCGCTTTTGGGGGCACTTCTCCAGCACGGGCGCCTTGCTGAACTTCCGCGGCGGACGCCGCCTCTTGCGGACCAGTTGGTTAAAGGTAGGCATAAGCTCAATAGGGGGTCGGGGGTCGGGCGATTCGCAGCTCACCACGGTGGACTTGGTCACTTCGGCGAATCCCTAAGCCTATCCAAAATGGTTACCCTGTCAAGGGACTCTCTGCGTGGTACGCGTGACTTCAACCCGGATTATTCACGCCCCACGATTTGAGCGGCGCAGAGTGCGCAATCGCAACCCGAAGCGTAAGCGAGGGTAAGTCCCTTAGCCGTCCTCGCTTACGCTTCGGGTTGCGATGCGCCCGTGAATAATCCGGGTTAATCGCCTCCGGACATCAGTGGAGCGGTTCTCTGGCCCCCGAATCCCGGCGCCCGACCCCCGTTACGACTCCTCCGGCGGCTTCGGCTCCAAATCGCCGAAGAGGGCCTCCAGGGCACTGGGAGCCCGGGGCTTCTCGGCCGCCTGCTGCGCTCCACCCTTGCCGCCATCCCCCTCGAGCAACGGGAAGATAGGCCGCGGAGCAGCCACCTTTTGGGCGGCCAACTGGCTCAGGGCGCTGGGCCGCAGGCGGACCTCCGACTGCTGGTAGGTGCGGAAACCGGTTCCTGCCGGCACCAGGTGGCCTAGAATCACGTTCTCCTTCAGACCCACCAGGTTGTCCACCTTACCGGCCAAGGCCGCTTCGGTGAGCACTTTGGTGGTCTCCTGGAAGCTGGCGGCGGAGATGAAGCTCGAGCTCTGTACGGCCGCCTTGGTAATCCCCAACAACTGGGTGGCGGCGGTGGCCGAAGCGGGCTTCACTCCCTTGGCCGCTCGACCACCGCTGGCCTCGAACTGGGTGTTCTGCTGCTCGAAGACCTCCCGGGGAACGATCTCGCCCTCCTGGAACTTGGTGTCGCCCGGCTCGGTGATCTTCAGGCAGTGAGCCAGCTCCTGGTTCTTGGCGCGGAACTCGAACTTGTCCATCACGCTGCCTTCCAGCAGCCCGGTGTCGCCGCCGGACTCCACGCGCACCTTGCGGAGCATCTGGGCGACGATGATCTCGATGTGCTTGTCGTTGATCTCCACCCGCTGAGAGCGGTAGACGTTTTGGATCTCGCGGACCAGGTACTGTTGGACCGCCTCTTCGCCGGAGATCCGCAGGATGTCGTGGGGCACCAGCGGACCGTCGACCAGGGCTTCGCCCGCGCGGACGAAATCGCCGGCGTGGACGCGGAGGTGTTTGCCGTGGCTCACCAGGTGCTCGCGCTCGATTCCCGCCTCGCTGCGGACGATGATCGTCCGCTTGCCGCGGCGTTTCTCGCCCAACAGCTCGACGGTGCCGTCGATCTCGGCGATGACCGAGGGGTCGCGGGGCTTGCGGGCCTCGAAGATCTCCGTGACCCGGGGCAGACCGCCGGTGATGTCCTGCGTGCCGGAGACCTCGCGCGGCGTCTTGGCCAGCAGCGTGCCGGCGGAGATCTGCTTGCCTTCGTCGACCTCGATGTGGGCCCGTTCCGGCAGATAGTAGAAGTCGAGGATCTTTCCCTGGGCGTCTTCCAACACGACCTGCGGGTGCAGGTCGCCCTTGTGCTCCATGACCAGGCGGCGGACCGTGCCGGCGGCGTCCTTTTCCAGCCGCATGGTCTCGCCTTCGATAATGTCCTCGTAGCGGACCTTGCCGCCGACTTCGGCCAGGATGGGGATGCTGTGCGGGTCCCACTTGCAGAGCACCGTGCCCACGGGGACTTCTTTGTTCTCTTCCACCAGGAGGTGCGAGCCGGCGGGAATCTCGTACTTTTCCAGCTCGCGGCCCTTGGGGTCCAAGACGGCGATCTCGCCGTTGCGGGTGAGCACGACCTGCTCGCCGGCGTCGTTGCGGACGACCTTCAGGCGGGTGAACTTGGCGGTGCCGGCCTTCTTGGCGCGGATCTCGCTTTCCTCGACGTGGCGGGCGGCGGTGCCGCCGATGTGGAAGGTCCGCATGGTAAGCTGGGTACCGGGCTCGCCGATGCTCTGCGCGGCGATAATGCCCACCGCCATGCCTTCCTCGACGAGCGAGCCGGTCGATAGATCCATGCCGTAGCACAGCGCGCAAACGCCCAGCGTGGCGTCGCAGGTCATGGGACTGCGGACCTGGATCTTCTCCAGGCCCAGCTCCTCGACCTTGCGGGCGATCTCCATGGTGATCAGGTCGTTTTCGCGGACGATGACCTCGTCGGTGATGGGGTTGACGATGTTCGCCCGGCTGACGCGACCGCGGATCGAGTCGGCCAGGCTGACCTCGACCTTCTCGCCGCGGTAGATCACGCCCTTGGTGATGCCCTGGGTGGTGCCGCAGTCGTGCTGCGTGACGACCACGTTCTGGGCCACGTCGGCCAGCTTGCGGGTGAGGTAGCCCGAGTCGGCCGTCTTCAGGGCGGTGTCCGCCAGGCCCTTGCGGGCGCCGTGCGTGGAGCTGAAATACTCCAGCACGCTGAGGCCCTCGCGGAAGTTGGCCTTGATCGGCGTCTCGATGATCTTCCCCGAGGGCTTGGCCATCAGGCCGCGCATGCCGGAGAGCTGGCGGATCTGCTCGACGCCGCCGCGGGCGCCGGAGTGGGCCATGAGAAAGATCGGGTTGACGTAGCCCGGCTCACGCTTCCGGGAGGTGCCCTCACTGGTGTCGTTTTCCAGCTCGAACATCATTTCCTGGGTGATTTGCTCGCGGGCGTGGGTCCAGGCGTCCAGCACCTGGTTGTAGCGCTCGCCCTCGGTGATGATGCCGCGCTGGTAGAGCTTGTTCTTCTTCATCACCTCCCGCTCGGCGCCGGCGATGATCTTCGACTTGTTGGGCGGGGTGATCAGGTCGTCGGTGGCGAACGACAGGCCGCTGCGGGTGCTCTGGCGGAAGCCCAGGCGGTTCATGTCGTCCAAGAGGTCGATCGTCGCCCGGCGGCCGAGGATCTCGTAGCAGTCGGAGATCACGCCAGCCAGCGAGGCGGAGCGCATGGGCTCGTTGTAGTAGGGCATGCCCTTGGGGAGCATGGCGTTGAACAGCACGCGGCCGACGGTGGTTTCCAACAGCGCGCCGGCGCGGACGTCGGTCCGGCCCTTGACGCGGCGATTGGCGGGCATCCGCAGCTTGATCTTCGCGTGGGTGTCCACCCGGTTCAGCGAGTAGGCCAACTGGACTTCGTCCATGGTCGAGAAGACCATGTTTTCGCCCTTGCGGCCCGGCAGCTCGACGCTGGTGTAGTAGCAGCCCATCACCACGTCCTGCGAGGGACTGATGATCGGCGCCCCGCTGGCCGGGCTGAAGATGTTGTTGGTGGACATCAAGAGCGTGTGGGCCTCGACCTGGGCCTCGATCGAAAGCGGCAGGTGGACCGCCATCTGGTCGCCGTCGAAGTCGGCGTTGAAACCTTTGCAGACCAGCGGGTGGAGCCTGATGGCGTTGCCTTCCACCAGCATCGGCTCGAAGGCCTGGATGCCCATGCGGTGCAGCGTGGGGGCCCGGTTGAGCATCACCGGGTGGTTGCGGATCACCTCTTCGAGGATGTCATAGACCTCCTCGTCCTTCCGCTCCAGCATCTTCTTGGCTTTTGATGGTGTCGGCGTGCTGCAGCTCTTTCAGCCGGCGGATGATGAACGGCTGGTAGAGCTCCAGGGCGATCTTCTTGGGCAGACCGCACTGGTGCAGCCGCAAGTTCGGGCCGACGACGATCACGCTGCGGGCGGAGTAGTCCACGCGCTTGCCCAGCAGGTTCTCGCGGAAGCGGCCCTGCTTGCCCTTGATCATGTCGGTCAGCGACTTCAGCGGGCGGTTGCTGGAGCCCAGCACCGGCCGCTTGCAGCGGTTGTTGTCGAACAGCGCGTCGACCGACTGCTGCAGCATCCGCTTCTCGTTCTTGATGATCACTTCCGGCGCGTTGAGGTCCACCAGCTTCTTCAGCCGGTTGTTGCGGTTGATGATGCGGCGGTAGAGATCGTTCAGGTCGCTGGTGGCGAAGTTGCCCGAGTCCAACAGCACCAGCGGGCGGAGGTCCGGCGGGATCACGGGGATCACGTCCAAGACCATCCACTCGGGCTTGTTGTCGCTGTCGCGGATCGACTCGACGATCTTCAGCCGGTTGATGAGGTCCTTCTTCTTCTGCTTGGAGTTGGTGTCCGCGAGGTTCTGCCGCAGCTCGACGGAGAGCGTCACCAGGTTCAGATCCGTGAGCAGCTTGCGGACGGCCTCGGCGCCCATGTCGGCCTTGAAGGAGCCCTCGGGATACTCCAGGCGGGCCTTGCGATATTCTTCCTCGGTCAGGAGCTGCTGCTTCTTCAGCGGCGTCTCGCCGGGGTCGGTGACCACGTAGTCCTGGAAATAGACGACCTTCTCCAGGCTGGTGGTCTTCATGCTCAAGAGCGTGCCCAGGCGGCTGGGCATGGCCTTGAAAAACCAGATGTGGACCACCGGCGCAGCCAGCTCGATGTGGCCCATCCGCTTGCGGCGGACGCGGCTGTGGGTGATCTTCACGCCGCAGCGGTCGCAGATCATGCCCTTGTACTTCATGCCGCGATACTTGCCGCAGGCGCACTCCCAGTCTTTCTCCGGGCCGAAGATCCGCTCGCAAAACAGGCCGTCCTTCTCGGGACGGTAGGTGCGGTAGTTGATCGTCTCCGGCTTCTTCACCTCGCCGAACGACCAACTGCGGATGTCGTGCGGCCGGGCAAGACTGATCCTCACGGCGGCGTAGTCATTGATCCGGTCATAAGAGTTTTCGCCGATACTCATTGTGGCACTCCTTATTATCCGGAGAGAATGTTCGCAAAAAAGAACTGTAGCAAAGAAAGTGGGGAAATGCCAAGCGTGGGCGGGCGGGACCTTTGGAGTGCGGCGACTTGTCGCCGCTTTTCCGCTGGTCCTCGCTTTGCAAAAGGCCCTAACACCGCGCATTGCCGGCTGGCGGAAATATCGCGTCCAAAGCGGCGATAAATCGCCGCACTCCAAGGCTCAAACGTGGCTCTTCTCCAATTGCATGTTGAGGGCCAAACCGCGGATTTCGTTGGTCAAGACGTTCGAAGCTGGCCGGCGTGCCGGCCTCCAGCGTGTTCTCGCCCTTGACCATCGACTCGTAGATCTTGGTGCGGCCTTCCACGTCGTCGCTCTTGACGGTCAACAGCTCCTGGAGGATGTAGGCCGCGCCGTAGGCTTCCAGGGCCCAGACCTCCATTTCCCCGAAGCGCTGGCCGCCGAAGCGGGCCTTGCCGCCCAGCGGCTGCTGGGTGATCAGCGAGTAAGGCCCGGTGGAGCGGGCGTGGACCTTGTCGTCGACCAGGTGGTGCAGCTTGAGCATGTAGATATAGCCCACCGTCACCTGCTGCTCGAAGGCCTCGCCCGTGCGGCCGTCGAAGAGCCTCGTCTTGCCGTGGGCGGGCAGGCCGGCCTCGGCCAGGCAGCGGTTGATGTCCTCTTCGCCGGCGCCGTTGAAGACCGGCGTGACCGCCTGGAAGCCGAGCTTGGCCCCGGCCCAGCCGAGGTGCGTCTCGAGGATCTGGCCCACGTTCATGCGGCTGGGCACTCCCAGCGGGTTGAGCATGATCTCGACCGAGGTGCCGTCTTCCAAGAAGGGCATGTCCTCGCGGGGCAGGATCTTGGCGATCACGCCCTTGTTGCCGTGGCGGCCGGCCATCTTGTCGCCCACCGAGATCACCCGCTTGGCCGCGATGTAGACCTTGACCATCTGCAGCACGCCGCTGCGGAGCTCGTCGCCCCGCTTCATCGAATTCAGCTTGCGGTCGCGGCCGTCGATGGCGCTTTCCACGGCCGGCCAGGCGGCGCGGTAGATCTTCTCGACCTCGGCCTTGCGCTGCGGGCTGCGGATCTCCAGCACGTCGAGGCGGAAGGCCTGCGCCTCCTCGACCACGTTGCGGTGGTCCTTGCCCTCGATCAGCGGTTGGCCGTCCTCGTCCGTAAGCCTCTTCTTGAGCACGTCTTCGATCTGCTGGATCATCACCCCGAAGGCCTTGGCGATTGTCGCGTTGCCCTCGGCCTCGGCCGCCTTCAGGTCTTCCTCGAACTTTTTCCGCTCGTCCTCGCTGAGGCTCATGCGGCGGGAGAACTTCTGCGCGTCGATGACGATGCCCTCGATGCCCGAAGGGACTTCCAGCGAGTCGTTCTTCACGTCTTCCCCGGCGCGGCCGAAGATGGCGTGCAGCAGTTTCTCCTCGGGGGTAAGCTCGGTTTTCGACTTGGGGGAGACCTTGCCCACCAGCACGTCGCCGGGGCGGACGTAGGTGCCCACCCGCACGATGCCGTTCTCATCGAGGTTCCGCAGGGCCTTCTCGCTGACGTTGGGAATGTCGCGGGTGAACTCCTCGCGGCCGAGCTTGGTCTCGCGGATCTCGGTGTCGAACTCCTCGATGTGGATCGAGGTGTAGGTGTCGTTTTGCACCAGCTCTTCGCTGATGATGATGGCGTCCTCGAAGTTGAAGCCGTCCCAGGCCATGAAGGCGGCCAGCACGTTGCGGCCTAGCGCCAGCTCCCCCTGGTAGGTCGCGGCGCCGTCGGCGATCACGTCGCCGGTCTTGACGTGCCGCCCCGGCAGCACGATCGGCTTCTGGTTCTGGCAGGTCCGCTCGTTCAGGCCCACGAACTTCCGCAGCGGGTAGACGTCGGAGCCGATCTCGATCCGCCGGGCGTCGACGAAGGTCACCGTGCCGCCCCGCCGGGCGCGGACCAGCATGCTGGAGTTCTGCGCCGCCTGGACCTCCAGTCCCGTGGCCACGATCGGCGGCTCGGTGATCAACAGCGGCACCGCCTGCCGCTGCATGTTGGAGCCCATCAAGGCGCGGTTGGCGTCGTCGTGCTCGAGGAAGGGGATCAACCCGGCCGAGACGCCCACCATCTGGCTGGGCGCCACGTCCAGGTACTCGACCTTGTCCGGCGCGGCCATCACGAAGTCGCCGAAGTGGCGGGCGATGATGTTCTCGCCGACAATCTTGTTGTTCTCGATAGGCGTGTCGGCCGGGGCCAGGTAGGCCTCGTGCTCCTGGTCCGCCCGCAGCCACTTGATGTCGTCGGTCAACTTGCCCTTCTTGACCACCTGGTAGGGCGTGACCAGAAAGCCGTACTCGTCCACGCCGGCGTAGATCGCCAGGCTGGAGATCAGGCCGATGTTCGTGCCTTCGGGGGTCTCGATGGGGCAGATGCGGCCGTAGTGGGAAATGTGCACGTCGCGGACCTCGAATCCCGCCCGCTTGCGGTTCAGGCCGCCGGGACCCAGGGCCGACAACCGCCGCTCGTGCGTGAGCATCGACAGCGGGTTGGTCTGGTCGACCACCTGCGAGAGCTCGCCCCGCCCGAAAAAATACTCGATCGCCGCCGAGATGCTCTTGGGATTGACCAGGCTGCGGGGCGTCATGTCCTCGACGTCCTTGAGGCTCATCCGCTCCTGCACTGTGCGGCGGAGCTTGAGGAACCCCTTGCGGAGCTCGTCGGAGGCCAGCTCCTCGATCGTCCGCAGACGCCGGTTGCCCAGGTGGTCGATGTCGTCGATCTCGACCGAGGGGTGGTCCGCCCGCAGCATCAGCAGGTAGCGCATCGCCGCGATCAGGTCTTCCGGGCGGAGCGTCATCTCGGTCTCGGGGACCTCGAGCTTGAGCTTGCGATTGATGCGGAAGCGGCCCACGCGGCCCAGCCGGTAACGGTTGGTGTCGTAGAACTTCTCGTGGAAGAGGGCCTTGGCCTTCTCCAACTGCGGCGGGTTGCCGGGCCGTAAGCGCTGGTAAATCCGCAGCAGGGCCTCTTCGTGGCTGGCCGTGGCGTCGTCGTTGAGGGCATTGAGCAGCAGCGGGTTCTTCTGGTCCGGCATGACCTCCACTTCCTTCAAGCCGGACGTGCAAATCAGCTCGGCCAGGTTCTTGCTGATCTTCGCCGCGCACTCGACGAGGATCTCGCCCGCCCGGGGCGAATCCGCCGGATAGACGATGTCGCCGACCGCCAGCTTGCCCTCGATCTTCGCCGCGCTGCGGCCGTCGACGATCGCCTCCTTCGTGGTGGTGTAGAAGGCGCGGATCAACGAGGCATTGTCGGTATACTTGGGATCCATCGCCCGCAGGAGCATCATCGCCGAGAACTTGCCGCTCTGATCGATGCGCACGGAAAGCGATTCCTTGCGGGTCACGTTGAGCTCGATCCAGCTACCGCGCTCGGGGATGATGCGGCAACTGTGCAGCCGCCGCTCGACCCCCTCCGCCTCGGCGACGAAGTCCACGCCCGGGCTGCGGTGCAACTGGCTGACGACCACCCTTTCGGCGCCGTTGATGATGAACTCGCCGCCGCCGAGCATGATGGGGATGTCGCCCAGGTAGACCTCTTCCTCGATCGGCTGTTCCTTGGTGAGGCGAAGCCAGACCTTGAACGGCCGGCCGTAGGTCAGCCGCAACTGGCGACACTCGTCCGGCTCGTAGCGCGGCTTGCCCAGCTCGTAGCGCAGGTATTCCACCTTGAGCGACTTATCGTAGCTTTCGATGGGGAAAATCTCCCGCAGCACCCCCTCCAACCCTTGGTCCTGGCGCTTCTCCGCCGGGACTTCGTACTGGAGGAAATTGGCGTAGCTGCGGGTCTGGATCTCGGTCAGATCGGGGATCGGATGCGGCGCCCGCCGGCTGCCAAAGTGACGGATTTCCTTGGGGTGGAGACGTTGTTGGGCCGTGGTAGCCATAGCGTGAGACCCTCCTCAAAGTCCAGCGGAACGCGAAAACAGCCGCGCAAACATGTTGCACAATTTCCATCTGTAGGGAACGCCCTCTGTGGCGTTCCGCCGCGAGCGCGGAAATTGGCTCTCTCCCGACGCCCGGAACGCCACGGAGGGCGTTCCCTACAGTGATGGGCGCACGCGCACTTGGACAAGCCGACTGTCGCACCCGAGCGCCCGCGCGCGGAAGCACCCAAGCGGCCAAAACCCTTCAGATCTTTGTGCGGCTTCGGCAAGGCTCGAAAAAATCCACCAGCGCGCCGGCGAGAATCCCTCCCCGCCGCACGCCGCCATGGGAAAAGCAGTCTGGCGATTGTCGGACGCCGCCCTTACTTGACAGAGACAGTGGCGCCGGCCTCTTCCAACTCTTTCTTGAGCTTCTCGGCTTCATCCTTGGGAATGTTTTCCTTGATCTTCGCCGGCACGGCCTCGACCAGGTCCTTGGCCTCTTTCAAGCCCAGGCCGGTGGCCGCCCGCACGACCTTGATCACGCCGATCTTCTTGTCACCGAAGCTTTCCAGGACCACGGTGAACTCGGTCTTTTCCGCCGGCTTCTCCGCGGCCGCCGGACCGGCCGCCGGGCCGGCCATCATCACGCCGCCCGCCGCGGCCTTGATGCCGTGTACGTTCTCCAGGTAGTCGCTCAGCTCCTTGGCCTGCATCAAAGTCAACTGGACGATCTTGTCGCCCATCTCTTTGGTTGCCGGCGAGTATTCGCGGGCCGGGGCTTCGGTCGGCATTGCGGTGTCGGTCGCCATGGGGGTTCTTCCTTTCTACTTGACGTTCATTTACGGTTCAGGTGTAGGTTATGCTTCAGCACAACAGCCGCGAATGATGCTTCAGCATGACCGTCCGGAAATGTCATGCTGAAGCATAACCTACTTTCTGTTCGCTGGATCTACTGTGGTGTCCCCTCACCCCGATCCTCTCCCGGAGGGAGAGGGGGAGCTGCTTCGGCCATCGGTGCTGGGGCTTCCGCCGCCGGCGCTGCGGCGCCAGCTTCCGCCGCCGGCGCTGCGGCGCCAGCTTCCGCCGCCGGCGCTGCGGCGCCAGCTTCCGCCGCCGGCGCTGCGGCGCCAGCTTCCGCCGCGGGCGCTGCGGCGGCCGCTTGCTCCTCCAGGGCCTTGGCCCTCTCGGTCAACTGGCTGACCAGGGTGCCGCCCGGTCCGTTGAGCTGGGACGCCAACCGCGCTCCCGGTCCGAGAATCTGGCCGACGAGGATGCCCAGTTGCTCGATCCGGCTGGGAAGCCTGCTGACGCGCACCACCTCTTCCGGGGTCAGCTTCTGACCGTCCATGACGCCCCCGCGGGCCTCGAACGGCTTGAGCTTCTCGTCCTTGGCGAGCCGCACGATCTCCTTAGCCAGGCTGACGATGTCTTCGCCGCCCCAGCAGACCGCGCTGGTGCCGCCGATGCTCTCGAACATCGGGGCCAGCCGCGTCCCGGCCGTTGCCCGCCGCGCCAGGCTGTTCTTCACCACCAGCACGTGGATGTTCTTCTTGCGGAGCTCCGCGCGCAACCGGCCGTCGGTGTTCGCATTCAGGCCAACCATGTTCACCAGCAGGGCGTCGTCCACCCCGTTGAGCTGCGTCCGCAGATAGTCGCTAATCAGATTCTTAACGTATTTGCTCATCTTGACAACCTTTAGGCGGCAATGCGCACTCCGGGCGTCATCGTGCCGCTGATCGTAATTCCCTTGATATACTGCCCGCGGATGGCAGCCGGCTTGATCGCCTGGATGTGGTTGATGAAGGCCTGGATGTTCTCGACCAGCTTCGGCGCGTCGAAGCTCAGCTTGCCGACCACGGCGTGAACGATCCCGCCGGCGTCGTTGCGGAACTCGACCTTGCCGGCCTTGTACTCCTTGACGGTCTTGGCGATCTCCGGGGTGACCGTGCCGGCGCGGGGCGAGGGCATCAGGCCCCGGGGACCGAGGACCTTGCCCAGCGGGCCGACCACGCCCATCATGTCCGGCGCCGCGATGCAGACGTTGAACTCGGTCCAGCCGCCCTTGATCCTTTCGGCCAGTTCCGGCCCGCCGACCTCCTCCGCCCCGGCGGCCTTGGCCTCGTCGGCCTTCTCCCCCTTGGCGAAGACGATCACTCGCAACGACCTGCCGATGCCGTTGGGCAACACAATTGATCCGCGGACCAGTTGGTCCGCCTGCTTGGCGTCCAGTCCCAGCCGCATGGCGATCTCCACCGACTGGTCGAACTTCGTGTTGTTGAAGCTCTTCAACAGCGACACCGCCTCGGGAAGCGGCAAGGACGTTCTTGCTCGGAACCTTGGCGGCCAGGGTCTTCATACGCTTCGATTGCTTAGCCATGATCGGTACTCTTGTAGGGTGGGCTTCAGCCCGCCTTGCGGCTCCTGTAAGGCGGGCCAAAGCCCACCCTCCGTTTCTATTGCGAACTCAGTCCACGACGTTCCAGCCCCATGCTGCGGGCGGCGCCTTCCATCATCCGCCGGGCGTGCTCCGGGTCGCGGGCATTGAGGTCCTTGGCCTTCTTCTTGACGATCTCGTCCAACTGGGCCCGGGTCACCGTGCCGACCTTGTCCCGCGGCGTGGCCCCGGCGCCCTTGGCAATCCCCGCCGCCTGCTTCAACAGGTCGGCGGCGACCGGGCTCTTGGTCTCCATCTCGAAGGTGCGGTCGCTGTAGACCTTGACCACCACCGGCACCCGCATCCCCTGGTGCTCCCGGGTCCGCTCGTTGAATTGCTGCACGAACTGCCCGAGATTGATGCCGAAGCGGCCCAACGAGGTGCCTACCGGCGGGGCCGGCGTCGCCTGTCCGCCCGGCACCTGAAACTTCACGGTCCCTACCAGTTGCTTGGCCATACGTCACCCTAATTATAGCAGGCACACGCCGTGTGCCGTCCGCCGGTTACGGCACACGGCGTGTGCCTACTACGTTCACTAGTTACGGCACACGGCGTGTGCCTACTACGTTCACTAGTTACGGCACACGGCGTGTGCCTACTACCTTCACTAGAGGCCTTCGATCTGCCAATATTCCAACTCGACGGGCGTACTCCGCCCGAAAATATTGATCATCACCGTCACGCGACCGTTGGTCGCGTCGATGTTGTCCACCTCGCCTTCGAAGTTCTCGAAAGTCCCCTCGTTGATCTTCACGCGATCGCCCGCGTGCACGCGGATGTCCAGTTTGGGGGCCTGGTCGGTCTTCTCCTCCGATCGCTGCAGAATACGGTTGACCTCGTGGGGCAACATGGGCGTCGGCGCCCGGCCGCTCCCGTGAAGTCGCCGATGCCCGGCGTCTCGCGGACCAGGAACCAGGTGTCGTCGTTAATCTCCATCTGCACCACCAGGTAGCCCGGATAGAGCTTCCGCTTGGTGACCCGCTTGCGGCCTTGCTTGACCTCCGTGACCTTCTCGGTGGGCACGATCACCTCACCGAAGAAGTAATCCAGCCCGGCGATCGCCACGCGGCGGAGCAATCCCTCGCGGATCGAGTCCTCGCGGTTGCTCTGGACCTTGAGGATGAACCAATTCATGTTTTCCGACTTGGGCGCCGGCACCGCCGGTTCCGCCGCCGGCTCCACGGCCGGTTTCGCCGCGGCCGGTTTCGCCGCGGCCGGTTTCGCCGCGGCCTTGGCCTTCTTGCCGCCCGATTTGGCCGGTTTGGCCGGAGTTCGCCGCAAGGCGACGAGCGACTCAACTTCCAGCTTGTCCGCGGGAATCTCCGCTGTCGCGGCCTCTTTGGCCGGCGGGGGAGCCGACGGCAACGTACCGGCCGGCGGGGGAGCCGACGGCAACGTACCGGCCGGCGGGGGAGCCGACGGCAACGTACCGGCCGGCGGGGGAGCCGACGGCAACGTACCGGCCGGCGGGGGAGCCGACGGCAACGTACCGGCCGGCGGGGGAGCCGACGGCAACGTACCGTTGCCGCTCTCGACAGGCGTGACCGCGGGGGCGGGTGGCTCGGGCGCCTCATCAGCACCAGGACTGGTACCCTCGGCGGCTTGCGGCGCAGCGGGTTGCGGCACAATGGCTTGGGGCACGGCATGCTGATCCGGCGCCGCCGCTTCCGGGACGTTAGCCCCGGCGGCCAGACCGGTGTCCGCCGCCGCCTTTTCCGGCGCGGACGGCTGGCTTTCGTTAGCCCCGGCGGCCACGCCGGCTTGCGCGACGGGCGAGGCGGTTTCCGCCGGCACCGCTGCTGCCGGCGCAGGCGGAGGCGCGGCTGTCTCCGCAGGGACCGCGGGGGGCAACGGAGCTTCCCCAGCCGGAGGCAGCACCGTCCCGCCTTCGAGCGCACCGGCCGGCTCGTCGATCGGATGGTTCGGCTCGTCAGTCACGGCGATTCCCTGATTTCCAACACGGTTTCCGAGGAAACAAACGTTACCCTTCGCTAATCTCACCCGCCGTTGCCCCGAGGCAGGGGTCACCGGGGTATCACTCGCAACACCTGGAAAATCTTGGCCCAAACGATGTCGAACCCGAAAAGCACGACCGTCAACATGAATAGCACCACCAGAACGACGACCGAATGGCGGTACAACTCTCCCCGGCTGGGCCAGGAGACCTTGTTCATCTCCGCTTCCACGGCAATCAGGAAGTCGGCAAACGCCGGCAAGTTCACGATCCGGTAGCAGATCCACACTCCGATCAGAACCAGCAGCCCCGGCACCCCGAGGTACAGCGCCGCTTTCGTCTCGGACATGGTATCGCTCAGCCGATACGCCACCGCCAACACGGCAATAGCCATCGCGAAGAAGGTCACCTGCCGGGTGATTCGCCCCTGGCTTCGCTTGTAGATGCGGGTGTGGAAGATCTCCTCGAAAAAGGCGTTCATTGCGATCCGTGGCAAGCTGGGGAAACTGGGCTGGAACTGGCTGGCCGTTTCATGGCAGGGGCGGAGAGACTCGAACTCCCAACCGCCGGTTTTGGAGACCGGTGCTCTACCAATTGAGCTACACCCCTGAAACCGCGGTTCGACGTTCCGGCGTGGCCGCCGGGGCTTACGCTTCAATCCGGCGTGGCCGCCGGGGCTAACGGTCACTCGAGGATCTTGGTCACCACGCCGGACCCTACCGTGCGTCCGCCCTCGCGAATGGCGAAGCGGACGTTCTCGGCCATGGCGATCGGTTGGCCCAGCTCGACGCTCAGCTTCACGTTGTCGCCCGGCATGCACATTTCGGCTCCGCCCAACAGGTTCAGCGAGCCGGTCACGTCGGTGGTGCGGAAGTAGAACTGCGGACGGTAGCCGCTGAAGAACGGCGTGTGCCGGCCGCCCTCTTCCTTCGACAGCACGTAGACCTTGGCCTCGAACTTGGTGTGCGGGGTGATCGAGCCCGGCTTGGCCAGCACCTGGCCGCGCTCGATCTCTTCCCGGCGGATGCCGCGGAGCAGGCAGCCGACGTTGTCGCCGGCCTGTCCCGAGTCGAGCGTCTTGTTGAACATCTCCACGCCGGTGCAGACCGTCTTGCGGGATTCCGGGGCCAGCCCCACGATCTCCACTTCGTCGCCCACCTTGACCATCCCCCGCTCGATACGGCCGGTGGCCACCGTGCCGCGGCCTTCGATCGAGAAGACGTCTTCAATGGCCATCAGGAAGGGCCTGTCGATCAGCCGCTCCGGCTGCGGAATGTAGGCGTCGATGGCGTCCAGCAGCTCCTGGATGCATTTCGTGGCCGCCGGATCGTCGGGATGGTTGTAGGCCGACAGCGCGTCGCCGCGGACGATGGGGATGTCGTCGCCGGGGAAGCCGTACTTGGTCAGCAGCTCCCGCAACTCCAACTCGACCAGCTCCAACAACTCCGGGTCGTCGACCAGGTCGATCTTGTTGAGGAACACGACCAGCGCCGGCACGTTCACCTGCCGGGCCAGGAGCACGTGCTCGCGGGTCTGCGGCATGGGGCCGTCGGCGGCGGAAACGACCAGGATCGCGCCGTCCATCTGGGCGGCGCCGGTGATCATGTTCTTGATGAAGTCGGCGTGCCCGGGACAGTCGATGTGCGCGTAATGACGATTCGCGGTCTGGTACTCGACGTGGGCCACGGCGATGGTCACGGTCTTGGTCGCGTCGCGGACCGTGCCGCCCTTGGCGATGTCGGCGTACGACTTGAACTTGGCCAGTCCCTTGTGTTGCTGGACGGCCAGAATCGCGCCGGTCAGCGTGGTCTTGCCATGGTCGATGTGACCGATGGTGCCCACGTTGACGTGGGGTTTAGTCCTCTGAAATACGTCCTTGGCCATTTCTGTCTGTATCTCCCTGCATTCGAGCTAGCGGGTAGGTGTTGGAATAACTTGGACGAAACTTCTGCGACTGTGCGACACGAGGAGCTGCTGAGGGGATTTGAACCCTTGACCTCGTCCTTACCAAGGACGCGCTCTACCGACTGAGCTACAGCAGCCGATTTCTCCCCCAAGGGGCGGTAACGGCGCTTCGCTTGGTTGCTCTTTCCTATTTGCCCAACTCATGGTTTTACAGGCCCTAAGCGGGTGAAGGGAATCGAACCCTCGTGAGTAGCTTGGAAGGCTACTGCTCTACCATTGAGCTACACCCGCGTTCCACTCATGGGGTTAACCACGCGGCGGGTATGATTGTAGTTCCTTGCCTGGCTCCAGTGGGGGGTGAAGGATTCGAACCTTCGAAGGCTATAGCCATCAGATTTACAGTCTGACCCCTTTGGCCACTCGGGAAACCCCCCGCTTTTCACTGCCAATCTTCCGCCTCGGGTGCCCGAGGCACCCCAAAGCTCACCGGCTTGCCGCGTTATCTACTCGTCCCTAACCTAAACTGCCCCCGGGGTTTCCGTCACGAGCTAGCGGAGGGACTTGAACCCACAACCTGCTGATTACAAATCAGCTGCTCTGCCGATTGAGCTACGCTAGCCGGCTGGGGCCCGACACGCGAATCATTTAATATACCCGTCCGGCCGTCCCTTGCAAGGCTGGCTGGGGAGAAAAATCTGGACTCTTCCGGGTTTAGGCGCAAGCGGCGGGAAAACGCCGGCCGCGGTGGGCTTGTCCAGCCGATCCCCCCGGACCCTGAAGTCCCTTGCGAAAAACGCCACTCAGTCCAGCCCGGGGATCTCGATCTTTTCCTCGTGGGCCGCTTTCCGCAGCTTGTCCAGCGCCCGGGCCTCGATCTGGCGGATCCGTTCCTTGGTCACCCCCTGCTCCGCTCCCACCTCTTTGAGCGTCAAGGGCTCGTGGCCCCGCTGAAGGCCAAAACGGCTGATGATAATCTGCTGCTCCCGCTGGTCAAGCCGTTCGAGGATTTTTTCGACCTGCGACTCCCGCTGATTCTGCGCCGACTCCTGCTCAAACTGGTCGCTGCGAACGTCTTCCGTGGCGCTGAACATCTCCGCATTGCTCGTGCGGTAGCGGTCCCGGTGACGGTGCTCGTCGGGGATCGTGCGGGCGAAGTTCTTCATGATGGCCCAGCTCGCGTAGGTGCTGAACTTGTTGCCCCGCGCGTAGTCGAACTTCTCCGCCGCCCGGATCAGCGACATGTTGCCGTCGGAAACCAGCTCGAAAAAGTTCTCCACCGGACCGACGTGCCGCTTGGCGATCGAGACCACCAGCCGCAAGTTGGCCGAGATAATCTCATTCTTAACGCCCACCAACTCCTCGTACAGCCGCTCGATCTGATCCATCAGGCTGCTCTTGGGCCGCGAAGGGTCCAGCCCCTTTCTCAGCTCGCTGGCCTTGTATTTCAGGTAATTCATCTTGCGGAACAGGTGCCCCTCCTGCTCCCGCGAGAGCAACGGCACCTCGTACAAGCTCGCCAGGTACGGAGGCAGACCGCTGGGCAGCCGGCCGCGCTTCAGCGGCGCGTCGCCGGGCGGAATCGGACCGAGCACCTCGCGCTCGCGCTTGTCGCCGCGGATTGCGGCAAACTCCCCGTTGGGAATGCAGTCCAACGGCAATTCCCAGATCCGACGGGCGCGCATCTCGCCGATCACGCGGTAGATGCTGGTCTTCGTACGGCAGAACTTCTTGGCCAGCGCCTCGACCGCCTCGCCGCGGCGGTACTGCTGGTAAATCTTCCGCTTCGTCTCGTCGCGCAACGGACCGGTGTTGTCCGGGAAGATTGCCAGCTCGGGATGATCGTGGTCGAACTGCTTGAGCGTGTAACGGATGGTCTCCACACTGCGGCCGGTGGCGCGGGCCAAACGCCTGCTCACCTCCGCCGGGCAGCCGCCGGCGCGGGCCAGCGCCGCGCCCGATCGATGATCCGCTGCCGCTCGCGCTGGGTCAGTTGGCTGAAGTGCGCCCCGCGGCGAACCCGCTCGGTATTCTTCCGCACGAAGCGCTCCACGGAGCTCTCCAGGAACCCCACCCGCTTGCGGCCGTCGAAGACGAAACGCCGGCTCACTAAACCCTGCCGCCGCCAGCGGGAGATGGTCTTGGTGGAGACCTGGAACTGCCTGCTCAGCTCGTCGATGGTCAGCACCCGCTCGCCCGCGGCCTCCGCGCTGATATTCGCCGCGTCGGAGAGATCCTCCACGAACAACTGCAGGTCGTGGCTGGCCTCCCCGCCCGACAATTTCAAGCTGGGATACGACTCCGGCCGGTAGTTGGTGATCCGGTAGCAGAGATATTCGTAGGTATAGGTCCGAGCGGCTTCTAATTCGCCGAGAAGCTTTTCCGCCCGATTGACTTGCTCAATCTTCTTCTCGCGAGGCGCAAAGCGAACCTGCTGATCCCGGAGCTGCCGAATAGCCGGATTCACGTAATCGGTATGCATCCGCGTCCCCCCTCCTGGAGGGCCTACTCTGCTTCCTTCCCGCGATCTAGCAATTAACCGAGAATTCTAGCAGCTTCCGCCCGCAAAAATCCGACCGTCGTCAAAAAATCCAAAGAAAAAACTCCACAGCGGTAGTCGAAAACTACCCATAGCTACGGGTGTTCTTGCGAACCAAGCCTGCTACACACTGACGACCAGCCTAATCCACACTACGCCCTCTAGCCCCACACGGGTCTATGTTGAGCGGACGGCACACGGAGTGTGCCTGCTACACGCCCTCTAGCCCCACACGGGTCTATGGCTTGGCGACGCCTGCGTCTGAGCCAACCCTACCGCGGCGGTGGCCGAACCCTGGCCATTTGGTAAAAACCGACGTGGACAACACCCCACCAGGTCGCTTAATCTACTATCGGAGCCAATCTGCGGAAAACAGTCAATACACCCGCCTGGTAGCCAAGCCCGATCAGTTGGGCCGGCAAGATGGGAAAAATGAGTAGTTGGTTTATGTTGCGAAAAGACACACTTGGTAGCGTCTCACGGCGACCACAACTGCACCAGCGGACGATCGTGCACCACGCCCTCTTGCTGCTGGTGCTTTCGGTTTTCAATCCCCGGATAGCCAATGCGGCCGACTCGCCGGCCAGCTATACGCTTCACTCTTCCAGGACTGTGGGAAGCGTGGACCACGTTGAGACGGCGATGGACATGGGCGGAGACCTCAAGATCCCCAGCGCTAAGCCCAAGGACGGTACTGCCATCCAACGTCAGAAGACGAGCGTCCAGGCGAGCTTGCACTACGACGAAAGAACCCTCGAATATGCCTCTGCGGATGCCGGTCCCTGGCGATCGATCCGCTGCTATCAAAAGGCGGCCGCCGCTATCCAGGTGGACAACGACCGCGAGCAACATACGCTCCGCGACCAGAGGACGACCATCGGCGTGCTGATCGCGCCGCCCCATGTGAACCTCTACAGTCCCGCCGGCCCGCTGACCCGCAACGAACTCGAGCTCGTCGACCTGTTTGGCAACAGCCTGCTCTTGGATCGGCTGCTGCCGGAGAAGGCCGTTGGGGTGGGCGAGAGTTGGAAACACTCGACCAACCTGGTGACCGCGCTGCTGGGTCTTGACGTTGTCGCCCAGAACGACCTTCAAAGCACGTTGGTCTCCGTTGCCCAGGGGACCGCCCGGGTGGAGATCAACGGCCACGTCGAAGGGGCCATCGAAGGCGTCTCCACCTCGATCGAGGTCAAGGCCAAGTACCGCTTTCAATTAGACACCGGCCGGATCACTTGGTTCGGGATCCTGGTCAAAGAGGACCGCTCGATCGGCCACGTCGGGCCCGGGCTGGAGGTGACCGCCCGCGTACAGATGACGATTACCCCGGGCGCGGACGCCCCGCGGCTGGCCGACGCCGCCTTGAAGGACCTGGCCTTGAAGCCCACGCCGGAGCTTCTCCAACTGGCCTACGAGTCGCCGGCCGGGGGTTGGCGGCTGCTGCACGATGTTCGCTGGTTCCTGGTCCGGGACGAGAAGGAGCTGGCCACCCTGCGGCTGATCGACAAGGGGGAGCTTTTGGCCCAGTGCAACGTCGCCACGCTGCCCAACGCGGTCCCCGGCAAGACGGCCACCCTCGAGGAGTTCCAGGCGGACGTCCGCAAGGCGCTGGGCAAAAACTTCAAGGCCCTGATCGAGGCCGGCCAGGGGTCCAACATCCTCGGCTACCAGGTTTCCCACGTGGTGGCCGACGGCGTCGAGCAGGATGTGCCCATCCGGTGGATCTACTACCTCGTGGCCGACAAGTACGGCCGCCAGGTGGTCTTCATTTTCACCGTCGAGAGCCGTCTCCTTCTCCGCTTCAACAAGGCCGACGAAGCCCTGCTGGCCGCCGTCCGCCTCACGGAGCCGAAACCCGCTGTGCAGAAGCCGGTCAAGGGCCAGTAATCATGGCTGGCCGAGAGTTGCGTCCGCCGCGGCGGCATGGCGGAATCATTTCGCTCCCGTTTTGCGTCGAGGTTGCATCCCCCTCCGAGGGGGTGTGAGGGTGAGGGAACGCGGGGAATGATTCCTCCATCCTAGCCCGTATTTCCCACCACACGGGGAGAATTGCCGACGAAATGCCGGCGGACGTAGCATGGGCATTCTTGCCCGTGTGATGCAGAAAACACGGGCAAGAATGCCCATGCTACGAAGAACTGGTGAGAAATACCGGCTAGGACTTCCGCGAGCGACGCGCGGCAAAGGCAGTCTTTCGAGCAGGTTCGGGCGGTGCATCTTCCCCGCGCCGCAGTCCGAGGATAAACTACGGAAGAAGGCAAACGTCCCACGGAGCGTACAGCAGTTGCATCGCGATACGTCGGAACACCGGATAATGCCATGACCAATCTCCCAAGTTTCGAGTCTCTCAAGATGGAGTCGCTGGGCGGTGAGGTCGTTGACGTTACAGGGGACGGTATTAGAGTTCTCTTTGAGACCGACGAGGGCCGCCTTGAACGGATCTACCAGTCATCGCAATTCTTGCCTGGGTACGTCCCGGAAATCGGCGACAAGGTGGTGGTGAAGCTTCTGGCGTTCAAGCGGAAGGCGAAGCCGCCCGCTTGGGACGAGGTATCGGAAGCAGCGAAACAACCCCAGGGCCAAAGGGACGAGCCGTGGAGTGCGGAGAAGGATGCTCGTCGCTGCGAGCTTATTGACAAGATGATTCAAGGCACGCTTCAGCCCGCCGAGTCGCGAGAATTGGCTGAGTTGCAGAGGCAGGCGCTGGAATACTTCGATCGCGTTGCCCCGCCACCAGTCGAGGGTGCTCGGAGGCTCCACGAGCGTCTCCTCAAGAAAATGCGGCAGCAAAAAGATAAGTAGGACGCGCTCGGTTTTGACTGCTTTCGACTATCCACTCACGGCGGTTTTGCGGCGGCATGGTCCACAAGGATATGCGGACTACTCATCCTACCGCCCCTGGCTTCGCGACGAGTTCACGTTCCGCTGTGTTTACTGTCTGAAGCGGGAGCAATGGGGCGTCGCCACGGGGGATTTCGACATCGACCATTTTGAACCGCAAACGAAATCCCCGCAACGCGCGGTCGACTACGACAATCTGCTCAACTCCTGCCACACATGCAACCTGCGCAAGGGTGGTCGCAATGTTCCCGACCCATGCACATGCCTGACGGCCGGCCAAGTCCGCGTGAGCCCTGATGGAGCACTCGATGCTCGGTCTGACGACGCGAAGAGGATCATTCTGATTCTCGGTTTGAACTCCGAAGAGTACAAGCAGTTCCGACTCGTATGGATTCGAAACGTCGAACTTGCCATGGCCTACGATTCTGAGCTGTTTCTCAGCCTCATGGGCTTCCCGGCCGATCTTCCAGATCTTTCACGGCTAAGGCCGCCTAGAGGTAACTCGCGACCCAACGGTGTGAATCAAAGCTATTATGCGAGGCGGAAGCGAGGGAAACTTCCGGCGACCTACTAGATCACCCTTCGCCCATGCCGTTGCCCCACCGGGAAATGGCTATGATGAGGGGATGCGGGGAAGAGGGGAACTCACGCCGTTTTGTCGCAATCATCAGCAGGAGACTCCCATGAAGCGAACGATCCTTTTCTGCATCTTCGTCGCCGCGGCTCTCTTGGCCACGGCCAACGCCCCTGCCGCCCCGATCGCCACGGCGGTCGAGGAGAAGCCCCTGCTGCTCACTCCTCCGGCCCCACACGAGCCGCGGATCCACGGTCCGAGAATCTACGGTTTGCGACCCGGCTCGCCACTGATCTATCGCATCCCGGCCACGGGCGACCGGCCCTTGGCCGTCTCCGCCGAAGGGCTGCCGGCCGGGCTCACCCTCGACCCGCATACCGGAATCCTCACCGGTCGCGTCACCAAGGCCGGCGCCTACCGCGTTACGCTAGGGGCCGCCAACGCCCTGGGCCGGGCCAGCCGCGTGCTGCGGCTGGTGGTCGGCGACCGGCTCGCCCTGACGCCGCCGATGGGCTGGAACAGTTGGTACATCCACTACGACCGCGTCAGCGACAAGATCCTCCGCCAGGCCGCCGACCAGATGATCGCCAGCGGCATGGCCGACTACGGCTACCAGTACGTCAACAGCGACGATTGCTGGGATGTCAAGCCCGGCTCCCGCGACCCCGAGATCGGCGGCCCGGCCCGCGACGCCTCGGGACGCCTGCTGCCCAACCGCCGCTTTCCCGACATGAAGGCCCTGACCGCCTACATTCACGCCAAGGGCCTGAAGGCGGGGATCTACATCTCGCCCGGCCCCACCACCTGCGGCGGCTACGAAGGCAGCTACGGCCACGAAGCGCTCGACGCCCGCACGTTGGCCGACTGGGGCTTCGACTTCCTCAAGTACGACTGGTGCAGCTACGGCAGCGTCGCCAAGGGCAAGGGCCTGGAGTACTTCGAGAAGCCTTATCAGAAGATGTGGGGCGAGCTTCAGAAGCTCGATCGCGACCTGGTCTTCAATCTCTGCCAATACGGCATGGGCGAGGTCTGGAAGTGGGGCGGCGAGGTGGGGAACTGCTGGCGGACCACGGGCGACCTGGGGGTCGAAGGGCCGGCCGCCGGGTTGCCCGGCTTCTACAGGATCGGCCTGAGCAATGCGCAACACTGGCAATACGCCCGGCCCGGCGCGTGGAACGATCCCGACTACATCCTCGTCGGCTGGGTCGGCGACGCGCACAACATGGGCAAGGGCACGCCCAGCCCGCTCACGCCCGACGAGCAATACTCCTACATGTCGCTCTGGTGCCTGATGGCCTCGCCGTTGATCTTCTCCGGCGACATGGCAAAGCTCGATCCCTTCACCCTCAACGTGCTCTGCAGCCCCGAGCTGATCGATGTCGACCAGGACCCGCTGGGCAAGCAGGCCCGCATCGTCCGGCAGATCGCCGGCGAGCTGGTGTTGTCCAAGCCGATGGAAGACGGCTCGACAGCGGTGGGCCTGTTCAACCTCGGTCCCAAGGCGGCGAGGCTTTCTGTCTCCTGGCGTGAGCTTGGTCTTTCCGGCCCGCAGCGCGTCCGCGACCTCTGGCGTCAAAGCGATCTCCCAATCGCCCGGGACGCTCACGAAGCCGAGATCCCCCCTCACGGCGTGTCGATCGTTCGGCTGCACAACTTGTGGCACCCGCTCCTCCCCTGAGACGACGAAGTTGTAGGGTGGGACAAGGCCGCCTTGGCGGCCGCCGGCCCACCAGGCTCTGGCAGGATTGGTGGGCCGGCGCTCGCTCGCGCGAGCTTGTCCCACCCTACAGAGTCTCTGGAGCGTCGCCAGGCCCGGTAGAGGTTCGCGTCGAATACAATGCTGCACAGGCTTGACATCCGCCTACATTGTATTACAATACGGACATGAGGTGACAAGATGAGCATGGTGTTTTCCATTCGCCTTTCGGAGAAACTGGTCAAAGAACTGGATCAGATCGCCGCCGAAACGGAACGTTCCCGGTCGTTTCACGTCCACAAGGCCCTGGAGACGTACATCCACGAATTCGCCGACTTGCAGATTGCCTTGGACCGGCTGCGCGACCCGGGCGATTCGACCGTCTCGGGCCGCGATCTGAGGAAGTCTCTTGGCCTTTAGAATCTCGTACAAGAGAAGCGTTCAGAAAGACCTGGCTGCACTCTCAAAGGTGGAGGCGCGTTGGGTGCTGGACAAGATCGAGAAGGAATTGACAAGCCGTCCCGAGAATTGCCCACCCTTGAAAGGAGTGTTCGCAGGTCTTCGCAAGCTCCGTGTGGGCGACTATCGGGTCATCTTCGTGGTCCAGGAAGAAGAGGTCCTGGTGCTCAGGATCGGGCACCGGCGAGACGTCTACGATCGGTAAAGGCCGCGACGGCACCAAGGGTCTATCCCCAGGAAGTCTCTTGGCGCAAAACACCAGCCCGAAGCGCGAGCGAGGGAAGCACTTTCGTCCCTCGCTCGCGCTTCGGGCTCGTGTCGGCTGCTGCTGCGAGCAGTACATGTCTCAGTCTGCCAACAGCTCATCCACGGCGGCGCCCAGGTCGGGCCGGGTCATCAGGCTCTCGCCGACCAACATGGCGCGGACCCCCGCCGACTGCAACCGCAGGGCGTCCGCCCGGCTGCGGATGCCGCTTTCGCCCACCACGATGCGATCGTCGGGGATGCGGCGCGCCAGCCGCAACGTCCGCTCCAAGTCGACCTCGAAGGTCCGCAGATCGCGATTGTTGACGCCGATCAGCCGGGCGCCCAGCGCCAGCACGCGGGGCAGGTTCTCCGGCTCGTACAACTCTACCAGGGGCGTCATGCCGTAAGCCACGACCGCGTCGTAGAGCGTCCGCAGCATCGGGTCCCCCAGACACTCGGCGATCAACAGCACGGCGTCGGCCCCGGCCGCCCGGGCCTCCACGACCTGGTAGGGATCGACGATGAAGTCCTTCCGCAGCAACGGCAGATCGACCGCCCGGCGGATGCGGCCCAGATCGTCGAGGCTGCCCTGAAAATAGGGTTCGTCGGTGAGCACGCTGATCGCCGACGCCCCGTGCTCCTGGTAGGTCCGGGCGATGCGGACCGGATCGAAATCGGCCCGGATCACGCCCTTGGAAGGGCTGGCCTTCTTCACCTCGGCGATCAGGCGGATCGGCCCGGGCCGGGCCACCGCGGCGAAGAAATCGCGGACCGGCGGCGCCGCGGAGGCCTGCCCGCGCAACGCTTCCTCCGGCAGCCGCGATTTGGTCCGGCGAATCTCCTCGCGTTTGGTGGCGACGATCTTGTCGAGAATGGTGTCCATCTTTCCAGGTTCCCCTCGCCCGCATTATTCGTGGCGTCACACGCTAGCCCGAAGCGCAAGCGAGGGACCGGCCTCTTGTCACCCTCGCTTGCGCTTCGGGCTAGTGTCAATGCTTGAAGTGCCGGCGGCCGGTGAAGATCATCGGCAGGCCGTGCTGGTTGCAAGCGGCGATCACTTCGGCGTCCTTCACCGAGCCGCCCGGTTGGATCACCGCGGCGATGCCGGCCTTAGCGGCCAGCTCGATGGAGTCGGCGAAGGGGAAGAAGGCGTCGGAGGCCAACACGGCGCCCTGACGCGGTCGCCGGCCTTTTTCAGCGCGATCTCGACCGAGTCGACGCGGCTCATCTGGCCCGCTCCGACTCCCAAGACCATGCGGTCCTTGGCCACCACGATGGCGTTGGACTTGACCGGCCGCACCAGGGCCCAGGCGAAGCGGAGATCGACCAGCTTCCGATCGTCCGGCCGGGCGTCGCTGACCACCTTCCACGCCTGTTCCTCGTCGGGCCGATCGTCGGCCTCCTGCACGAGCGCGCCGCCCTCGATGAACCGTAGCGACCAACTGCCTTCCGCTTGGTCCAGCCGGCCGACCTTCAACAGCCGCACGTTGGCCTTCCATTTCGGCCGCGTGGTCAACCGTTCGAGGGCCTCGGGCGAGAAGTCGGGAGCAACGATCGCCTCGACGAACAGGCCCGGCTCGCAGAGCACCTCGGCCGTCGCCGCGTCGACCACGCGGTTCAGGCCCAGCACGGAGCCGAAGGCACTGAGCGGATCGCCGGCCAGGGCGCTTCGCAGCGCGCCGGCCAGGGTCTCGGCCGCGGCGGCTCCGCAGGGGTTGTTGTGTTTGATCGCCGCCGCGGCCGGCTCGGAAAGCCGCCGCACGATGCCCAGCGCGCTGTCCAGGTCCAGCAGGTTGTTGTAGGAAAGCTCCTTGCCGTGCAACTGCTTGGCGGCCACGACGCTGGCGGCGGCGTGGTTGGGCAGGGCATAGAGGGCCGCCTTCTGGTGCGGATTCTCGCCGTAGCGGAGGACTTCCTTGCGGGTCAGCGCGACCGAGATCGTGGCATGGAATGGCCCCTCCACGTTCAATCCGGCAAAATAAGCGGCGATCGCCCGATCGTAACCGGCCGTGTGCGCGAACGCCTCGCCGGCCAGCCGTTGGCGAAGCTCGAGACTCGTCCCGCCGCCGGCCGCCACCTGGTCGAGGATCTCCGAGTATTGCTCGGGCCGGGTGGCCACGGTGACGAACGCGTAGTTCTTGGCCGCCGCGCGGACCAGCGTCGGGCCGCCGATGTCGATCTGCTCGATCGCCTCCTCCTTGCCGATACCCTCCTTGGCCACGGTTGCCTCGAAGGGATAGAGGTTCACGACCACCAGGTCGAAAGTCGCGATACCATGCGCGGCCAGGGACCTCATGTCTTCGGCGTTGTCGCGCCGCGCAAGGATTCCGCCGTGAACCTTGGGGTGCAGCGTCTTCAGCCGGCCGCCCATCATTTCCGGAAAGCCGGTATAGTCGGCGACGTCGCGGACCGGGATCCCTTCGCTCTCCAGGTGCCGCCGCGTTCCGCCGGTGCTGTAGATCTCCACGCCGGCCGAGGCCAGACCTCGGGCAAAGCCGGCAAGGCCCAACTTGTCGCTCACACTGACGATCGCGCGCTCGATCCGCGGTGAAGACATGGCAAACCCCTGTGGGGAAGATGGAGGCAACTCGTGTTAGCCCCGGCGGCCACGCCGGTGCGGAGATGCCCCATCGAGGCTCCAAGAAGAATCACTCCGCTAACAACCCCGGGAGTTGTACGGTCTTCCCTGCCCCCGGTCAAGCACCACCGGCGGGAGGGACCGGCCCGACGCTACGGCGAACGCGCGTCAAGTAGACCAGGGCCAAAAAGTCGTACAGGCCGTGGGCCGTGATCGGGGCCAGCAGATTACGGGTCAGGAGCCAGAGCCCGCCCAGATAGAGTCCCGTCAGACCGGCAAACAGCGCATAGCCGGGCGTGATGAAGTGCAGCAATCCGAACAACAGCGAGGCCAGCAGCAGCCCAAAGATGACGCCCTGGGGGCCACGGACCCAACCGGCGAACTCTTCCTGAAGGACGCCGCGGAAAAGCATCTCTTCGCCCAGGCCGGCCAGGGCCGAGATGATCGCCATTTCCCAGACAAACAACGGCCGAAACAAGGGCACCAGATGACGATCGACGACCTCCACCATGTCGGCCAGCGGCCCGCGCGGAAAGCGGAGGCAGAGCGCGAAGAAACCCAGCAGGGGGAGGCTCGCCAGCAGTCCGTAGCCGGCGCCCGAGAGAGTCCAGCCAATCAACCGTTGGGGTGGATGGTCCAGCCACCGCCCCAGTCCGATGGCAAGCAGAGCCAGCCCCCCCTCGCAAATAACGCCCAGCAGGGCCAGTTGTTGCGGCGGCAGGTCGCGATCCGTAGCCATGAGCCGAAGTATACGGTCTTCCCAAGGGAAGAGGTCTTTGGTCTTCGGTCTTAGGTCTTAGACTCGCTGAAACACCCAAGACCCAAGTCCTAAGTCCCAAGACCTGCTTCTGGGTGGTTATTGACGATGCGGCGCTCGGCTGTTACATTCAACCGCTTTGTTTCTTCCCGACAGTTCAAGGCGACAGTCATGGCAAAATACGTTTTCTGGTTCGGTCCTCAAGGGACGGATGGCGATGCGAGCATGAAGAACCTGCTGGGTGGCAAAGGGGCCAACCTGGCGGAGATGGCGAAGATCGGGCTGCCCGTGCCCGCCGGCTTCACCATCAGCACCGAGTTCTGCACGGTCTACCTCAAGGAAGGCCGGAGGTTCCCGGAGTCGTTGAAGAAGGAAGTGGCCGACGCCCTGAAGAAGACGGAAGCCGCGATGGGCATGAAGTATGGCGACGCCGGCGACCCGCTGTTGGTCTCCTGCCGCTCCGGCGCCCGCAAGTCGATGCCCGGCATGATGGAGACCGTGCTCAACGTGGGCCTCTGCTCGAAGACCATCCCCGGGCTGATCAAGAAGACCGGCAACCCGCGGTTCGTCTACGACGCCTACCGCCGGCTGATCATGATGTATTCCGACGTGGTGATGGAGAAGGCCGAGGACCTGGAGCCGGCCGAAGGCAAGGGGATCCGCAAGGTCCTCGACGAGATCCTCGACCAGTGCAAGCACGCCAAGGGCTACAAGTCGGATACCGACCTCACGGCCGAGGACCTGAAGTCGCTGGCCGAGAAGTTCAAGAGCACCATCAAGAAGTATCTCGGCAAGGAGTTCCCCGACGACCCCATGGAACAGCTTTGGGGCGGGATCGGGGCCGTCTTCAAGAGCTGGGACGGCAAGCGGGCCGTCTCCTACCGGCGGATCGAGGGCATCCCGGACGAATGGGGCACCGCCACCAACGTGCAGTCGATGGTATTCGGCAACATGGGCGACACCTCGGCCACCGGCGTGGCCTTCAGCCGCAACCCGGCCACCGGCGAGAACAAGTTCTACGGCGAGTGGCTGGTCAACGCCCAGGGCGAGGACGTGGTGGCCGGCATCCGCACTCCCAACCCGCTGAACGAAGCCACCAAGAACGAGCAGAACAAGCACCTGCCCTCGCTGGAAACGGGGATGCCCGAGATCTACCGCGAGTTGCACGACATCCGCGACAAGCTCGAGCAGCACTACCGCGACATGCAGGACATCGAGTTCACCATCCAGGAAGGCAAGCTCTACATGCTCCAGTGCCGCAACGGCAAGCGAACCGGCACGGCGGCCGTGAGAATGGCCTTGGACATGCTCAAGGAGAAGGTCGCCGACGGCAGCCCGTTCATCGACGAGAAGACCTGCGTGACCCGCGTCGAGCCGGAGCAGTTGCACGAGTTGTTGTACCCGATCATCGATCCGTCGGACGAGAAGAAGTACACCGCGGTGACCTCCGGCCTGCCGGCGGGTCCCGGCGGCGCGGTAGGCCAGATCGTCTTCACCTCGCAGGAGGCGGTGGACCTGGCCGCCGCGGGGAAGAAAGTGATCCTCGTCCGCGAAGAGACCAACCCCGAGGACGTCGAGGGCATGAGGGCCGCCAAGGGCATCCTCACCGCCCGCGGCGGCATGACCAGCCACGCGGCCTTGGTCGCCCGCGGCTGGGGCAAGTGCTGCATCGTCGGCGCCGGCGAGATGAAAGTCGACCTGGAGGCGAAGACCATGAAGGTCGGCGGCAAGACTTTCCGGGACGGCGACCTGATCACGCTCAACGGCACCCGCGGCCGGGTCTACGAGGGGGCCCTGAAGACCATGGACGCCACCGAGAACCCGCGCTTCGCCGAGTTCATGAAGATCGTGGACAAGCACCGCAAGCTGGGCGTGCGGACCAACGCCGACACGCCGCACGACGCCAAGGTCGCCCGCGCCTTCGGCGCCGAGGGCATCGGCCTGTTCCGCACCGAGCACATGTTCTACGGCGAGGGCTCCGACGAGCCGCTGTTCGTGCTCCGCAAGATGATCCTCTCCACCACGGTCGAAGAGCGGAAGAAGGCCGTCGACGAGCTGTTCCCCTTCGTCAAGCGGGACATCAAGAACACCATCGAGGCGATGGACGGCCTGCCGGTCACGATCCGCCTGTTGGACCCGCCGCTGCACGAGTTCGTGCCGCAGCACCCGGAGGCCCAGGCCGCGCTGGCCCAGTCGCTGGGGATCAGCGTCGAGGACGTGAAGCGGCGAGGGGAGCAGCTCCACGAGACCAACCCCATGATGGGCCATCGCGGCGTCCGCCTGGGGATCACCTACCCCGAGGTCACCGAGATGCAGATCCGGGCGATCTTCGAGGCCGCCGCCGAGTTGAAGAAGGCCGGCAAGAGCCCCAAGCCCGAGCTGATGGTCCCGGTCACCTGCGACGTGGCCGAGCTGGACGTGACCAAGATGATCTTCGACCGCGTCCAAAAAGAGGTCGAGGAGAAGTCGGGGTTGAAGTTGCCCTGCCCTTACGGCACGATGATCGAGATCCCCCGCGCCGCCCTGCTGGCCGACAAGATGGCCAAGACGGCCGAGTTCTTCTCCTTCGGCACCAACGACCTGACGCAGATGGGCTTCGGCTTCAGCCGCGACGACATCGGCGGTTTCCTGCCGGAGTATCTCAACAAGAAGATCCTCAAGGCCGATCCCTTCCAGACGATCGACCAGGAGGGCGTCGGGCAGTTGATCCAGATCTCCGTGGAGCGCGGCCGCAAGACCCGGCCGGCCTTGAAGATCGGCATCTGCGGCGAGCAGGGCGGCGATCCGGCCTCGGTCGAGTTCTGCTACGCCAGCGGACTGAACTACGTCAGTTGCTCCCCTTTCCGCGTGCCGATCGCCCGGCTGGCCGCGGCGCAGGCCTCGCTGAAGGACAAGAAGTAGCTCGAAGGCGAAATGTAGGGTGGGCTTCCAGCCCGGTAACCGTTCACGGTCCGGAATGTAGCAGGCACACGCCGTGTGCCGTCCGTCCATGCGGGCGGAGACAGCGGACGGCACACGGAGTGTGCCTGCTACATTGAGCGCCTGCCCGGGAACGGTCACCTAGCCCGCCCACGCAACACGCACGAAGTTAAGGACTTCTGCATCGCGCTGCTTGGAAAGAAGCGAGTAACAGGAACGCTCGTTGACACTGATCGACGCTAATAGGGTGAATTAGCGAAGATTAGCGAGGATTAGCGTTCTGTCGTTGGGTTCTTCTTCCTGAGCGACAAATATGGCCCTGCCAATGCGGTTTCGGGCGACCGTGCCTGTCCCCTTTTTCCGCCGGCCCCGGCCGCACCCCCGCAATGCGACAAACCGGCTTGACATCTCTGGCGCGGGCAATCCCTTTTTTTCTCCCCGCGCCGGCCCTCGGCCGCCTCGCCGCCGCCGTTGGTCGGCGCAACCTTCTTGCGGACAATCGTTAAGGTCCAAACGCCCGTTTTGCGAGTATGACAGTAGACGTTGCGTTTCTCGCCGGCAAGCGGCCTGATGGCGTCTTCCGCCCGACGCAAATTGCCGTCTTGTCCTCCTTAGAGCGACGCAAATTGCCGCCCTGTGTACTCTCCAGCGGCGCAAATTGACGCCCTGTCCGCTTTGCAGCGGCGCAAACCAGAGCGATGGCGTCCAAGAAGGCGCGGTTTCCGGGTCGCCGGTGCGTCTGGAGCGACGTTTTCTGGCCAGTTTGGGGCAGTCTCCGCCCCGGCGATGCGTTTCCAGCGACGTTTCCGCACGAAGCGGGCGCTTCCAGCGTTCAAGCGGCAAGCAGTACGTGCGGAATGATGCTCCACGCGGCCGGCAACGACGCTCGGCGCGACGCGCAGGCGGGGCAGTCGCAACGCTTTGCCTTCTTTTCCCTGCGGGCCACGCCTTGACGCGCTGCCGGCCCGCCGGCTGTCTACGGCGGCGTGTAAGCCCCGATTCGGCTCGCCGCGGTGCGCCGGATCGGGCGTCTTCGCGCTTCGGCCTGAGCACCGGCCCTTTTCGAGAGATTCCCGCCTCTTTTTCCCCCGCTGATTGACGGGACCCGCTCCCCAAGCGTATACTGCCGTCGGCTATGTCGGTCTGAGAAACGGGCCGGAGAAGGGGGACAGGCGCTTATTGACACAAACGAACTCCCCGAAAGCGCGCATGTCCCGCTTTCTCCCGCTACGAATGCCATCCGGCGAGCGTTCCAGCGGTGGGCATTGTCCACCCTTACTTGACGATTTGTGGGAGGGTTTCATGATAGACGGCCGAGAGTTCGAACAAGACGTCCGGACAGTCGCTCGTATGCTCTGGACACGGGCGGTGTACGGCGGGGCTGAGGTGATCGAGGGTCGTGAACGCGATGGCATCTTTGACACGGACGACGTTGTTCATGTGCTCGAGGCGACGACATCTCGTACGAAGGCAAAAGCGGAGACGGATTGCACAAAGATCGTCGACCTGGTCGTGAAGCTTCGGAAGAAAAACGACGGACGGGTGTACAAAGGCTGGTTTGTTACGCTTGAGGAACCGACCGCCGACCAGCGTACCGTGGCAAAGGACATCGCCGCGAAGAAAAACGTGCAGTTAACGGCGCTAAGCTACGATTCCTTTCGGTCCCGCCTGATCGACGCGACAGCGTATTTGAGGCGCGATCCGCTTACCCATTCGGAAGCGTAAGAGACCCGGAGACAGGTGAAAGTCGGGACTCGACGGCCTATATCAAGCTAGGCCTTTACGAAATGAGAAAAAGTTGCGAGGCGTCTGTGGACGACCTTGTCCAGATCCTAGCAACCGCGTCAAGCGAGATCGCGGCGCTTCCTATGCGGGTCGTAATCCTCGGCGACTACGGGGCTGGCAAGAGTAAGACGCTACAGTATCTCTTTGACTGCGCTGCGTCCGACTACCGGAGAGGGGCTTCACGACGATTCCCGGTCATTCTTAATCTCCATGATCATCAAGGGCAGGATTATCCCTCGGAGGCTCTTCATAGGCACGCACACAACTTAGGCTTTGCAGCGCCAGACCAATTGGTTAGGGCGTGGAGAGGCGGGCTTGCGATAGTCATGCTCGATGGTTTTGATGAGCTGGCAACATCCGGTTGGACGGGCCAGGCTCGTCGGCTAAGTGTTCAACGGCATCGCGCTATGGAGTTAGTTCGATCCTTCGTCGATCAAACACCGCCGCGGGTGCCCATCTTCATCGCCGGCAGGTCTCATTTCTTCGACAGTCCGGACGAACTGATGCGGGCCTTGGGTATCGGGTCTGCGTGTGGGATGTTCTCTCTTAGCGAGTTCACGGAAGAGCAGGTACGTGCCTTTCTCAAGTCACGCGGATGGGAACACAACGTGCCTGATTGGGTGCCGACGCGGCCGTTATTGCTCGGCTATTTAGCTGCACGCGGGCTTCTCTCTGAGTTGACGCAAGTTGCCACCTCCGTTTCGGAGGCTGTCGGTTGGAATGAATTGATCGACCTAGTGTGCGAGCGCGAGGCAAAAATTGATCCATGCATGGATGGCCACACGGTTAGGCGGCTGCTGGAGCGCATGGCGACGAAGGCCAGGCGGCATATCGACGGAATGGGACCGATCCTGCAGACAGAAATGACGGAGGTGTTCGAAGAAGTCTGCGGCTACGTTCCTGATGAGAACGGCATTCAGCTTCTCCAGAGACTTCCGGGGCTTGGTGTCGCTCGCCAAATTGACGCAGCGAGGGAGTTCATTGATTGCGATTTCGTGGACGCCTTGAGGAGCGGCGACATTGCCAGGTTTTGCGTTAATCCATTCTTCGAATCGCCCCATCTGCATGAGGAGTGGAATTGCTCTTGCGCGAGCCTAGGCCTAGACGTGATTGCCCACCAGACGGAAAAGGCAGGGTTGGGAGCGTCCGAGCTGTCGATTGCCGCCCAGGCTGCCGTTTACAGCCTGAATTGCCCTGGCATCGCGGGCGAGATTATCGCCGCAATGGCGAGACGAGGCTTGGCGTATAATCAGAAACCTCTCGTTGTCCGCGATGTGCCAATGCGCGATATCGAGTTCGACCAGACGACCACGGGCCTGGGTAACATAGAGTTCGTTGAGTCCATCTTTGGCAGACTGTGTCTTGATCCCTTGGCGGACCAATCCCAACTGCCAAAGTTCCGCGAGTGTCATTTTGAGCTACTGGAAACGACGCTCCAGCCATCGGGCAGCATGATTCTTCTCGAATGCAGTGCGGATACGACAGTCAACTCCGCATCCACAAATAATCAGATACTGTCGCTCTCAGTCGCTGAGGGCACAAAAGTGCTGCTCACCGTCCTTAGAAAGCTATTCTTGCAGCCCGGAGCGGGACGACGCGAGAACGCGTTCTACCGCGGCCTGGATCAACACATGAGGTTGCTCGTTCCTGACGTCTTGAAGCTCGTTAGCAAGCATAACATGGCCCATTTGAGTAGACTCGGGCAGGCGAACGTCTGGGTGCCCAACCGCTCAATGACTTAACGTGCCAGAAGAATTCTCGCATCCCCGTCGGGAAAGGCCGACCTAATGGTCGCCGAAAGCATGGAGATTAACTAATAGCCCGTCATTTGGCACACGCTCCTTTGGTTCCGCTGTTGGGCCCACATAGGGGTGTTGAACCGACGAGGGCGGGAAAGGGGATAATTCCGACTGTCAGCCGGAAATTGGACGCCTCTCTCAGCTTCTCGGCCGCGAGGCGTCGAGCGCGAACCTATTTCGGAAAGACAACCAAGCCCCGATCCTCGTCCAAACTTGGTCTCTTCTTCGGTTCGTCGATGCCTAGAGCCTGAAACAGGGCATTTGCCGTCACATAGGCGATGAGCGTATTGCTCGTATCGACCTCATGTCCTTCGATGCAGTCTACGTGGACCCTCATGCCTCTGGGAAAGTCTTTTCGCTTCGGGATGTGTTCGAAGACATATTCGATTCCAAATCGGACTCCGCTTTGCCAGCGAGGGGCACAAGTGCGATCAAAGACTACTTCAGGGCCGCTGCCTTCGCCGGGTTCCACGTCCAAGCTTACTCGGCCGAAGTATCCCCGCGGGCCAGATTGCTTTGCGATCTTGAATTCGCCATGCGCCATCCTGAAGTCCTCCGCCAAAAGTTCTCGTCAAGGGGCACGGCCGTTGTGTGCCATTACGGCGTCAACCAGTCGTCCAGCCGCAAGTCGGGGATGAAGCGGAAATCTGCCGTATTGTTGGTAATCAGCGTAAGGTCATGCACCAGGGCCACGGAAGCGATCATCAGGTCCGCGGTATCGACAACAATCCCCTGTCGCAGCAGCGTCCCTCGGACTCGCCCGAACTTCTCGGCGCAGGCCCGGTCATAGTCGAGCACCGCCATGTCGGGCAGAAGCTCATTTTCAATCTGGTGCAGCAGCTTGGACGAATCGCTTCGCCGATAAGCCCAAGCGTAGAGTTCGCCGAGGACAACGGTTGGCAGGTACAGGCGTCCCGCATGCTGGAGCAGACGATGGGTCAGTCCACCAGGACGCTTCATGTGTGCCGAGCAGATGTTCGTGTCCAGAAGGAAGCTCACTCGGGAATCTCGCGACGGGTGGCTCGCTTCCGGTCTTCGTGAATTTCCGCCAGAATTCGGTCGTCCTCGTCGGTCCACGAGTCGGCCAACGCCCCCGCCGAGCGGCGGATTCCTTCGCCCGCGGAACGTCGACGGGTGACGGGCGTGACGGTCACGTCCACCTCTTGCCCAAGCGGCAGGCCGAGGGGTTCGTCCAGCACAATGGTTTGGCCTTGGACTTTGCCATGAATCGTCCTGGTCATCATCAGGCTCCTTTCTTCCCTACTGGGCCGGCCATGAGCTCGGCAAACAGGCTCCGTTCTATTATATCAGGTCACGCAACGGCCGCGGTTTACCGCTTCTTCGGCCGCCTTTCCGGCAGGTAGAGGAGGAAAGCTGCCACGATGTCCGACGCCTCCGCGATGCACATCCGGGCCGATACGGCCCGGCTCCGACCCCCGACCCCCGACCCCCAACGCCCGCAGCTAGTCCGCGTCAGGGCGAATAGGTCCAGCCGACCTGGTCGGGATAGATGTTCCCCGTGGTCGCATCGTACTGGTAGCCGTACTGGCCGTCGCCGGCGGCGGGGGGCGTGCCCGGCGTGGGGACCGGGCCGATGGTGGCCAGGCCGTTGAGCGGGTTGATCGGAACCGCGTTGATGTAGGGGCCATAAATGAAGGCCGCACCGGTGCCGACGTTCCCGTTGACATCGGTGGTGCCGGTGAGTTGCGGCAGCGAGTTGTTGGTGATCGTCGGGTAGGTGGTCAGGTGTTCCGCCCGGTATAACTCGATCGGCGTCCGAAGTGCATTGGCGTTGACCTCCACCGTGGAAGTTCTCGCGTCGTTGGTGGAGGACGAGAACTGGGGGACGAGCGTGGCCGCCAAGATGGCCATGATCGCCACGACAATCAGTGCCTCGATCAGCGTAAAGCCGGAACAACGACGAAGCCTGGTCATTTCAGCGGCGCGAATAGGATGTTGAGCCTTCGTCGGCGATCCGCCGATCTTGCCCACTGCAATCGTACTCCGCAGAATCGGCGTTGGGATCAGAAGGGATGAGGAGAAGGCAGGAAATGCCGATTGTGCCGGTTAGGAAGCCCGTGGCTGGTAAGTTGTTGCATTGTAGGCTTTGGATTTTGGGTTGGAATCCAAAATCGGCAATCCAAAATCCAAAATGAAGCCGCCGGCTAGCCTTTCACCGTGTCCTGCGTGCTGCCCTGCGCGGCGGCCCGCTCGATAAACTCGATGATGCTGGAGGCGACGTCCAGCCCGGTGGTCGTTTCGACGCCTTCCAGGCCGGGGGAAGAGTTCACCTCCATCACCAGCGGGCCGCGTTTGGAGCGGATGATGTCCACGCCCGAGACATTCAGCCCCAGGGCCCGCGCCGCGCGGACCGCCGTGCTCCGCTCCTCGGGCGTGAGCTTGGTCTTGGTGGCGCTGGCGCCGCGGTGCAGGTTCGAGCGGAACTCGCCCGGCGGGGCCTGACGGCGCATGGCCGCCACCACCTTCCCGGCCACGACGAAGCAGCGGACGTTCCGAGCCTCGGGCCTCGCGGATGAATTCCTGCACGAGGATGTTGGCGTCGAGATTGCAAAAGGCCTCGATCACCGCCTGGGCCGCTTTTCGCGTCTCCGCCAGGATCACGCCGATCCCCTGGGTCCCTTCCAGGAGCTTGATCACCAGCGGCGCCCCGCCGACGATGTTGATCAGCCCGTCGATGTCCTTGGTCGAGTTGGCGAACCCGGTGATGGGCAGCCCGACGCCGCGGCGGGAGAGGAGTTGGATGCCGCGGAGTTTGTCGCGGGAGCGACTGATGGCCTGCGACTCGTTGGCCGAGAAGACGCCCATCATCTCGAACTGGCGGACGACGGCCGTGCCGTAGAAGGTTTTCGACGCGCCGATGCGGGGAATGACGGCGTGGAAGCCGGTCAGCGGCTTGCCCTGGTAGTGAAGCTTGGGATTCTGGGCGGTGATGTCCATGTAGCAACGGAGGTAATCGATGACGTGCATCTCATGCCCCCGTTGTTCGCCGGCCTCTTTGAGCCGGCGGGTGGAGTAGAGCGACGGTTTCCGCGAGAGGATGGCGATTTTCATGTCTGCCGCTCGTAGGTTCGTGTAGAAGAAGGAGTTAGAAGTTAGGAGTTAGAAGTTAGGAGTTAGAATAGAAGTCACGAATCCTCAACGGCTGCCGCTCCCCCATTCTAACTCCTAACTCCTACCTTCTAACTCCTAGCAAATCCGCCGATCGCGGTCGGGCCGGCCGGCCAGGTACGACCTGCCGGGGTTGACCAGGAATCGCCGCCTGAGGGCCTCGCGGCCCAGCAACATGCGGAAGCCCATCGCGTCGCGGCCGGCCAGCGTCAGCTCGATGGTCCAAAGCCGATCCCAAAGGGCCAGCTCCGTGAGGATCACGGGCCGGAGCATTTGCTGGCCGCCGGAGTTGCGCACGTGGCGATACTCGACGAGTTCTGCTTCCGCGGCCACGGCGATCTTCGCGTTGTGTTGCAGGGGGTGCACCTGGAACTGCACGATGTCGCGTCCGCCGCGTCGCACTACGGACACGTTGAACGCATGGATCGCCGAGGAGCGGGCTCCCGTATCGACCTTGGTCTTGATCGCCGCGATGCCCAGCGCCGGCAGCGCTACCCACTCCCGCCAGCCGATCGTCGGTAGTTCTCGATGGGACTTAGGCATCGGTGGGCTACGCTTCAGCGCCTGTAAAACAATAAGTTGGGCAAACGTTATGCTCAAGCATAACCTGCTTCCCCCGCCGGATCGAGGGGGCCGCATTCCAGGTAGGAATTCTACGGCAAGGCGACCGCTTGGGCAAAATGGTAGGGATCGCGGCCTCGTGTCAATCTTGGTGCATGGCGAGGGACGATACAAAGCAAGGAGTCGAGAAGTTTGTCTACTGGGAGCGGGAACCATGCAGCTTTCCCCTCGCCCCTTTGAGGTCCGCGAGCTCGTGCTCCGCATCTTCCGCGATTTGGGAGTGTCGTCCCGCAGCCTCCTGGACATTGATGAGACGATCCTCATCGACAACGGCGACTATGTCGCCCGCACCTACCGCCTCGACGGCATGATGGCCATGTGGTTCGTCAGCGGCGGGATCGTCCAGTTCTACGACGCGGCGGGCAACATGCTGCGGACGATCAACCTCTTCGAGGAGCTGGAACCGGAGAAGATGGCGGCCTAGAAGTCCAGTTCCATCAGGTCTTTGCCGATCTCGGTGCGAGGGAAGATCGATCGGGCGACGTTGAGCTGGATCGGGTCCTCCTCGCTGGCTAGGGGATTGAGGTGTACCAACAGCAGGCGGCCGACGCCCGCCCGCCGCGCCGTCTGCGCCACCGGCGTGGTATGGCTGTGGCCCGTTCGCGTCGCCCACTCGGCCCGGCGATCGGGGAAGTAGCACTCGTGCAACAGCAGGTCCACGCCGCGGATCTGCTCAAGGTAGGGAGCGTCCGGGGAGGCCGTGGTGTCCGTCACGTAGGCCAGCGAATGGCCGGGCCAGTCCAGGCGATAGCCGACGCTCCCGCCCGGGTGAACCAGGGGAAACCAGCTCACCCGTCCGCCTTGTCCCACCGTCACCGCTCCCTCCAGGGGCTCGAAGCGGCAGGGAGGCGGGACGGGAAACAACAGCGGCGAGAAGAGATGCTCTTGGATCGCCGCGAGCTTCTCGGACTGGCCGTGAACGACGATGCGCGAAAGCGGGTGGGCGAAGGTCACGTCGAAGAGGAAGCTCAGCCCGATCACGTGATCGAGGTGGGCGTGGGTCAGAAAGATGTCCAGCTCCGGCCCCGCCAGGTAGTCGGCCGAGCGGTACAGGCCCGTGCCCGCATCCAACATCACCCCGCACTCCGGCAGCAGGAAGCAGGCCGTCTGCCGCTGGTCGTTGGGATGATAGCCGGTAGTGCCCAGCAGAACCAATCGCATCGTCGAAACCGCAAGCAATCCGTACTCGTCACGCTCCGCGTGACGTAATCCCTCTCGCGGAGCGAGAGGAGTACATCGCCGTTTTTATTTTACCGGCTGAGGCGGGCCGAGCAACCGGTCGACCTGCCGGTGGAACTCTTCCTGGATGAGGTTGTGGGCCGCGTTGCGGAGGAACTGGTGCTGGTCTGGGCGAGGACCTTGCGATCGATGAGCGGGTGTTTGAGCGTGCCACCCACGGGCAGGCGGATCGTCTGGCTTCGCAGCGTGGGCGCCGCGGGGTTGCCGGCGAGCCACTTGGGCGGCACCGACATCTCGGCCGTCAAGGAGAGCGTATCGTCGAACGCCACCCAGCCCTGCGTGCGGATCGTCAGGTTGGGAAAGACCAGCTCCATGCCCTCGTGATAGACGCGGCCGTCGGCCATGCGGAAGGTGATCACCGACTCCTGGTTGATCCGCGCCGGCGAGGCCCGACCCAGGAGCACGGCCAGCTCCGCGACCAGCGGACCCGGCGAGACCTCGGCGCTGTGGATGGTCAGCCTGCCGAGGAGCTCGCCTTGGGCCGGATCGGCCAGGGGAATGCGGCAACGGTCGATGTCCAGCGAGAAGCGGCCCTCGGCCGTGGCCACGTTGGCCATCACCGGCGCGACGAACTTCAGCGCCTGGCGCAGAGCTCGGGATTGAGGCGGATCTGCTCGGCGATCCGGCCCGGGGCGTGATAGAGTATCAGCGCGTCCGCCGCCGCCGCAGGCCGATCCGCCGCGGCGGTCCCCGCGGGCGTGGAAGGCAGCGAAGACGCCAGGCGGATCTCGGGGGCCAGCCGGACCCGGCCCTCGTTGACGGCCAGATCCTGCAGGCTGGCTCCCAGCACGCCGCGATCCAAGGCCAGCCGCAATTGGCCCGGTCCGACCTGGAATCCGAACACCTGGGCCGATTGCCAGGCCAACGAGGCGTTGGCCCCGGCGGCGCCCGGGTTCAACGGACCGTGGTACGCGAAGGGGTTGCTGCCCCGCCCGCTCACCAGCACCTTCGATCCCCAGACGGATCGCGCCAGGGCCGAAAGCTTCTCCAGGTCGTAATCCAGCTTGCCGTCGGCGTCCAGGCGGCCCGGGTTGGCTTTGGCCGCCAGCCGGCCGGAGGCCCCGGCAGCCAGGCAGTCGGAACTAAGCTGGGCCTGCTGGACCACCAACGTGCCGTTGGCAATGTCGTAGCTGGCCTGGGCGGTCAGGCGGACCTCAGGCTCCTGGAACTGCTGGCCTGAAGAGTGCGCGACCGACAGCCCGCGGACCGTGGTCGTGGTGGCGGCGGTGATCGTGCCGGGCGACTGCCGGAACTCGGTCCGCGAGGCAAGCTGGCCGGCAATCCGCCAGGCCGGCGGCGCCGCCGGGTCGATGGTCCATTGCTGGAGCCGGCCCAAGTCGCCCTGGCAGTCGACCACTCCGGACAGCTCGACGCGGCCGTCGGCCGGCAGGGCGACCACCAGCCCGTCGGCCGAAAGCGTCAGACCGCCGACGTCCACGCGGGCCGACTTCACGTCCAGCCGGCGCCCGGCCTTGTCCCAGCCGCCAGCCAAGGTTGCTTGGCAGCGGGATTCCGCCAGGTGCAGTCCGGGCCCCTGGACCTGGAGTTGATCGGCCGTGATCTGCACGCCGTCCAATCGCACGGCCGCGGCGGAGGCGGAGGCCTTGAGCCCGAGGTTATACGTTCCGCCCAACCGCCAATCGGTTATGGCGCACCAGGGGTTCAACCGGGGTATCCAGCGGGCCAGATCGCCTTCGCTGTGAACTTCCACCGGCCAGGTCCCGCCGCGAAGATCGGCCACCGGTTCTAGCAGCCGGACCGAAGTCTGGTCGCGGTTGGTGATCAGGTCCAGGCTCGCGGCGTCGATTCGGGCGGCGGTGAAATCGGTCTGGCCGGAGGCCGCCAGCGTGGCGGTGAGATTCTCTTCGGCCCACGCCGGCCGCCGCGGCAGAGCCAAGTGGAAATCCTCGAGGTGAAGCCGGGCAACCGTCTGGAAAGTCTGCTGCGGCGACCGCTGCCAACCGAACTGAGCCCAGCCGCCGCCGGACAGTTGCGTCGGGCCCAAGTCGACGAACCCGGTCAGTTGCGAGGCCAGTTGCGCAAGGTCGAAGCTGGCCGAGGCCCCTAGCCGCTCCGCCGTGCCCGAAGCCTCCAGCCGGAGGAAGCTCGACTCGCATTTCAGACTCTCGACGACCGGACCTTGGGCCGTGGCGTGGGCGACAATCGCGACCTGGATCGGCTGGCGCCAGGCGATCTGCCGGCCCTGGTTGACGGCCGCCAGGTTGCTGGCCTCGATCTGTCCCTTCCACGCGCTGCCCGTCGCCTCGGGCTGGACGGCCAAGGTCAGCGATACCTGGCCGGAGGTGATCTGGGTCCCCTTGCGGATGCGGAGCGTGCCGGGAAGAGTGGCCGCCAGCCGGGCCAGGTCCAGCCGGCCGTGGAGCTGGCAGACCTGCCGCGACAGGGCCGCCGCCCAGGAGTCGCCGGGCTTGATTCCCGCCAAAGTGCCGGAGACGGACAGCTCGCCGAGGTCCGACTTGGCAGTGATCTGCTCGACCCCGATCCGCCCGTCCTGCCAGGCGAGCTTGCCGTCGGCGTCCAAGCGCCCGATCTTGAGCGGATCGGCGCCCAGCGACGAGGACGCCAGCCGAAGTTCCTCTCCGGTCAGCGTGCCTTGGAGCGAGATCCGGTCCAAGGCGGCGCCGGCATGGCAGACCAGCGAGGAGGTCAGCCGGCCGCCGAGGTGCGTTGCCGGGGCCAAGCGGGTCAGCAGGGGCCTGAAGATGGCCAGCGGCAGCCCGTCGGTCTGCAGCAGGATCTCACTGTCTTGGGCAGGCGATGCTGACGGCGCGGGCGACCCCTTGGACGCGGGATAGATCGTGCCGCTCAGGGCGAACTGTCCCGGCCGCCGCCGGTTGGCCAGCACGCCGCTCAGCTTGACCGAGACCGGCTTGCTTGCGTCGGCCGACACGAGGCAGCTCGCCTGCAGGTTGTCGATCTGCCAGGAGCGGCCGGTTCGCACGTGATGGACGGCGATCTGCCCGTCGACCACCTCGATCTGGGCGTCGACCGCTTTCGCCTGTCCGATCGCCTGTCCGATCGCCGACAGATCCAAGGCCGACAAATCCAGGTCCGCCAGGTATTTGGCCAGCAGGTCTTCCACGTTGCTGCCGTCGTCGCGGAGGATCAGGGTCAGCGAGGGCCGCTGGAGCCGGACCCGGCCCAGGTTGCGGTGGTTGCAGGCGATGCCGAAAAGCGACCGGTCGCCGGAAACGTGCTCGATCTCGGCGACGGTCTGTCCCCGCTGGTCGCGGATCACCACCCCGTCGATGGCGATCGGCGAGAACCAGCCGAACGAGGCGGAGCGGACGGTCGCCGTGCCATTGAGCTTGCCCGTCGCCCGGGCCAAAATGGCATTGACCAGCGGGCTACGGACCACGATCACCGGGGCCAGCCAGACGACCACGATCGAGGCGGCCAGCACCGTCCAGAACCAGTGCCTTTGCAGTAGTCCGCCCCGACTTGGCCCGGCCTCCGGTTCATCGTCCGGGTCCTGGCGCCGGCGCTTGCTGGCGGTTTCCATACGCACCTCCCCGCACTGGGAATATCGACCGTCCGGCGGACAGCCCGTCGGCGGCGCAATTCTCGACGATGTTAGCCCCGGCGGCCACGCCGGTACTGTTAGCGCCGGCGGCCACGCCGGTACTGTTAGCCCCGGCGGCCACGCCGGCACTCGTGGGGCGGCATTCTAGCGGCGATCCGGAATCCACGCCAGAGCGACTCGGCGCTTTTGGTAGCATGGGCATTCTTGCCCGTGTTTTCCGAATCACACGGGCAAGAATGCCCATGCCGCGTTTCTGCCCTTGACCGATCCAACCCAAAATGGGTATTATCCCTCCCTCGTCATGACCCTTGCCCTCGAGCCCGGGCGCGTTGGACGAGGGCTTGGTTGTGCTAGCACGAGAGCCGCCGCTTACCCGGAGTCGCTCGGCAGGAGTTACGAGAATTGATCGCCACTCTTTTCCAACCTGGTTCCCCCGGCCTCTCGCCCCGGCTGGCCTCGTGGCGGTGGTCCTTCTTGTGTGCGGCTCCCTTGGATTTGCGGGCGTGAAAGAGGACCTGCTGGCCAAAGGAAAGGCGTTGTGTGAGCAGAAGGACTACGCGACCGCCGAAAAGGCATTCACCGAAGTAATCCGATTGGACCCAACCTGCGCGGACGCCTACTGCAATCGAAGCACGGTTTTTCTCTACAAAAAAGAGTGGCCGCGAGCGATCGCGGATGCCGCCCGGGCCATCGAGATCGATCCGAAATGCGCGGGTGCATACTCCAACCGAGGGTTGGCGTGCACCTTCCTGGGCAAAGTGGACGAGGGCATTCGAGATTGCACGCGGGCGGTTGCGCTCGATCCGAAATGCAGCAAATCTTACGTCCAACTTGCGGCCTGCCATTGTGTGAAGGTTGAATTCGACAAAGCCATCGAGGACGCCGGCGAGGCGATCAGGCTCGACCCGAAGTCCGCCGAGGCTTACGAGTCGCGGGGGGCGATTTACTTCATGAAGCGCGAGTTCGACAAGGCCATCGTCGATCTGACCAATGCCGCCAGACTCGACCCGAAATCTGCCCAAGCTTACAGCAACCGGGGCGCGGTCTACGAGTGCAAGGGTGACCTCGATAAGGCCATCGCCGACCACAATGAGGCCATTCGGCTGGACCCGAAATGTGCCAACGCATACCTATTACGGGCCAGCGCCTACAAAACGAAACGCGACTTCGACAAGGCCATGCGCGACTGCGCGGAAGCCATTCGGGTCGACCCGAAATGCGCCGGGGCTTACAACAACCGGGGCTATCTCTACGAACAAAAGGGCGACTTCGATAAGGCTATCACCGACCTTAACGAGGCGGTTCGGCTGGACCCGAAATTTGCCAATCCCTACAGGAACCGGGGTCGGGCCTACGCCGCCAAGGGCGACCTGGACAAGGGCATCGCCGACTGCAGCGAGGCCGTGCGGCTCGACCCAACATCCGTCGATGCTTACAAGGTCCGGGGCTGGGCCTTCGCGGAAAAGGGCGACTTTGGTAAGGCGATCGCCGACTTCGACGAGGCCGTCCGGCTCGACCCGAAATCCGCCGAGGCCTACACGGAGCGCGGCGGGGCTTTGGCGAACAAGGGCCACCTCGATAAGGCGATCGCCGATAATAGCCAAGCGATTCGGCTGGACCCGACATATGCCGAAGCTTACAAGAACCGCGGCTGGGCGTACGCCGCCAAGGGCGACCTCGATAAGGCGATCGCCGACTGCAGCGAGGCCATCCGGCTCGACCCAACGTGTGCCGAGGCTTACAAGAACCGCGGCTGGGCCTATGACAACAAGAGCGACGTCGACAAGGCCATCGCCGACTACAACCAGGCGGCTCGGCTGGACCCGAAATGCGCCGAGGCCTACAAGCTCGAAAAGGCGATCGCCGACGATAGCGAAGCAATTCGGCGCGACCCGAAATGCGTCGCGGCTTACAAGACCCGGGCGCGGCGTTCGCGAGGAGGGGCCGCGAGAAGGCCGCTGCCAGCTTCAACAGCAGCACGGCGTTCCAGTCCTTCTTTGCCCAGGCTTGGAACGCCCCGGGCACCGCCGGCGATAAGGAGGGCGAGCAATTCAAGCCCGCGGCCGACTTGGCCAAATCCTGCGTCGCGCTGCTGCCGAAGCTTCCCGAGCCTTACAGCGAGCCAAGCGACACGGAGGGAAGGAAACGCTGCTGGGAGGAGGCTGTCATCGACTACAGCGAGGCCGTCCGACGCGACCCAAAATACGCGGAAAGGCATCTCGACCCGGGCTCGGCCGGCGGATGCAAGGGCGACTTCGACAAGGCTTTTGCCGATTGCACCGAGGCCATCAAGCTCGATCCGAAATGTGCGCAGGCTTATCGTACCCGCGCCCTAGTCCGTTACGCCAGACGCGAATTCGACCAGGCGGTCGCCGATTGCAGCGAAGCCATCCGGCTCGATCCAAAGAGCTCGCCGGCGTATTACCAGCGCGCCTCCGCCCGTTATGCAACGGGCGACTATGACCGGGCAATTTCCGATTGCAGCGAGGCCCTTCGCATCGATCCCACGGTCGCCGGGGCGTACTATTGGCGCGGTTCTTCCTACACCAAGAAACACGAGAGTACCAAGGCGATTGCCGACTTTGCCGAGGCCGAAAGGCTCGGGTTCAAGATGCAATAGAAGAAACGAGACGGGCGTTGGACTGGCTGGTTGTCGCGTCAGTAGCAACGGCGCCGCTGGTCGGGAACCGCTCAGCGGAGGTGCGGGGATGCGCCGTCCCTCTTGTTTCGGAGTGTGGGCATTGCTGCGTTTCGGCGCGGCTGGCCTCGTCGCGGCGGTCTCTTGGTTGCCGGGGTCGCTGCGACCCATATCAACAGCCTGGTATCCGGCTTGCGGTTCTGGTTCTAGCCTCCCTTGGGATCATGCGGTATGATAACCGCTAGTGCTCAGGCTTTGGCTCACGAGGGGCTCCCCGTTCAGCGAACAAGAGCATCCGATTGCGTTGGGCCAGCTAAAGGTTTTATGGTTCATCCGGTTCAAGAATGCGCAGAGGGGTCAAAAGCGTGGTTCAGCCAGCCACAGCGCACTCGCAGCCATACTCGGGGGAGCGCCGTGCCAGCGCCGACAACGAGTATACTTCCTCTTCTCTGTTCACGGCAGCGGGTTGCGTGCCACCTGTCAGCGTGGAACAGAGAAGAGGAAGTATACTCGGCTTCCTTGCCCAACGAGTTTCCAGTTTTTCGAGGATGGCCGCACGTACGCTTTAGCCGGATGAACCGGTTTTATCTCATGCCGGAAATCAGCAGGTTCCTTGGAATTGTCGAGCACCATGCACTACGTCACTGATGCAACCTACGTAGGCGGCTACCGGATCATGGTTCGCTTCGAAAACGCCGAGAGCAAGCTTGTGGACCTTGAAGAGCATCTTACCGGTCCGATCTTCCGGCCGCTCAAAAACCTCGCTTATTTCAAGTTGTTCACGGTCAACCGCGACATCGATACGATCGCTTGGCCAAACAAAGCCGACTTTGCGCCAGAGTTCCTCTACGAGATCGGGCAAAGCTTCGACCCACGGGACGGTTGACCACACTGGCCGGGTCTTCGGCCGCTTCCCGCGACGGAGGCTATCCGATGTTCTTTCCCTACGGCACCGATGCGCCGATTTATCATTGGCCGATCACGACGGCGGCGCTGATCGCCGTCAACGCTGGGTCTTGGGTCTTGGGCGTGGGTTTCAGCGAGTCTAAGACCTAAGACCCAAGCCCTCTTCTGACGGCGCGGCCGATAGATGTCGGTGACCGCGTCTATTGCCCACGCAGCCGATCGAGGATGGCCTGCCAAGGTTCAGTTAGGCCGAGCTGCCGCGCCCAATGGTGAATGTACTCCTTGTCGATCTCGCCGCCGCTGACCTGCAACATGGCGGCAATGTCGCGGAGGTGCTTTTCCGAGCCGCCTTCGCGGTAGTACCACAGCTTTCCAAGGATCACGTCTTCCGGCGCTGCCGTGTAGCCGGGCCGGCCGGGCAGGATCTGCTCCCGGCGACGACGGCTGATCTGGCTGCGCCCCCACGCGTCCTGCCGCGCGATCATAAAGTCGATCTTGTTGCCGGAAGCCGGGTGGATCACGTTGAACTGGCCGCCGCGAGCGACCGCTTCGCGAGCGGCCTGCTGGCTGACGTAGTAATCCGAGGCGGGGAACGACTCGCAGAGTCGGGCAACCTGGTCCGGCCGAAGCTCGATCACAATATCGATATCATGCGTTAGCCGGGGCTCGCCGTAAACGCCGCTGGCCAAGGACCCCACCAGCAGATAGGTGATCTCCTGCTCTTCCAGAATCTCGACCACGCGGCGCAGTAGCTCACTCTGCTCCACAACTCATCCTCCGCGCAATCTCCTGCATCACCGTCTGAGTGTCCCAATCGGGATGACGCGACCGCAGGTGGCCTTCCAGCCTCAGTCGCATGGTGCGATCGGCGGCGAAGATCATCGCCAACCGCTCGGCCGGAGTCTTTCGACGCAGGACCTCCACGACGGCCTCGTCGAGAAGCTCGATGCGCGGGCGGATGTTATGCTGAAGCATAACCTACCTTTTCTCGTGCCGTGGCCGGTAGATGTCGGTGGCCGTGCCCAAGAACACTTCGGCGGCGCTAGCGAGGGTCTCGCTGAGGGTGGGGTGGGGATGGATCGAGTCGACCAGGTCGCGGACGGTGGCGCCCATCTCGATGGCCACCACGGCCTCGCTGATCAGGTCACCGGCGCCGTAGCCGACGATCCCGCAGCCCAGCAGCCGCTGGCTGGCCGGATCGACCAGCCACTTGGTCAGCCCTTCGGTCCGGCCCACCGACTGGGCCCGGCCGCTGGCGGCCCAAGGGAACATCGCCTGCTCGATCGGGCGGCCGGACTGCTTGGCCTCGGTCTCCGTCAGGCCGGCCCAGGCGATCTCCGGATCGGTGAAGACCACCGCGGGGATCGCGCGGGGCGAGAACTCGGCCGGCTCGCCGCAAAGAACCTCGACCGCCACTTTCCCCTCGTGGGCCGCCTTGTGGGCCAGCATCGGCTCGCCGGCCACGTCGCCGATGGCCAGGATGTGCGGGTCGGCCGTCCGCTGCTGGCGGTCCACGACCACGAAGCCCCGCGGGTTCACTTCCACCTGCGTGTTCTCCAGGCCCAGGCCCGCGCTGTTCGGCTTGCGGCCCACGGCCACCAGCACGCGGGCGAACTGCTGGACCGGCTTGTCCACCGGGCCCTCGAAACCGACTTCGATGGTCTTTTTCTTGTCCTTCAGCGACACGACCTTGGTGTTGAGGTAGATGGCCGCCAACTCGCTCTCCAGCTTCTTGTGCAGCGGGCGGACCAGGTCGCGGTCCGCGCCGGGCAACAGCCCGTCGGTCATCTCGACCACCGAGACGCGGCTCCCCAGGGCCGCATAGACGGTGGCCATCTCCAGGCCGATGTAACCGCCGCCGACGATCAACAGCGAATCGGGAACCTCGGGCAACTCCAGCCCGCCGGTGGAGTCCATCACGCGATCGGTGGGCAAATCGAAAATCGGGATCCGCGCCGGGCTGGAGCCGGTGGCGAGGATGCAATGCTCGAAGCGCAGCCGATCGTCCTCCAAGGGCGGGCCGCCGGCGGGCAGCAAGCGGAGCGACTGCGAGTCGGCGAACTCGGCTTGGGCGCGGACCAGCCGGACGTTCCGCTTTTTGGCCAACTGCGCCAGGCCGCCGGTGAGCGTGGCGATCACCTTGTCCTTGCGGGCCCGCATGGCGTCGAGGCTCAGCTTGGGCTCGGGAAAGCTTACGCCCCACTCGGCCAGGCGGCGGGCGTCGGCCATGGCCTTGGCCACGTGCAGCAGGGCCTTGGAGGGAATGCAACCCCGCAGCAGGCAGACGCCGCCCAGCCGCGGCTCGCGGTCCACTAACGTTACTTGCATGCCCAGGTCGGCCGCCAGGAAGGCCGCCGCGTATCCACCCGGGCCGCCGCCCAAGACGACGAGTTGTGTGTCCATGGCGATCCTTCGTAACTGCGTCAAACTGAGTTGATCCTTGTTCGATTGTGGTGCAGGCGTCCCGCCTGCAGTTTGCAGGGCAGGCGGGACGCCTGCACCACAAAACTTCGCCAGTCCTGTCCGCTGCTGGTGGGCCGGCGGCCGCCGAGGCGGCCTGGTCCCACCCTACTACTTGCGTCACACAGCCGGCGTGGCCGCCGGGGCTAACGGTGCCCGGACCACGCTGTCAATCCGCCAGCAGCAGCCGGCCGGGGTTCTGGAGGTGGTCGATCACTTCGTTGAGGAAGCGGGCGGCAGCGGCGCCGTCGACCAGGCGGTGGTCGTAGGAAAGGCTCAAAGGCAGCATTTGCCGCGGCTCGATGCGGCCGCCGTCGCGGACCTCGGGCCGCCAGCGGGTGCGGCCCAACAACAGCACCGCGACCTCCGGATGGTTGATGATCGGCGTGCTGTAGGACCCGCCGACCGCGCCCATGTTGCTGATCGTGAAGCTGCCGCCGCGGAGGTCCTCGACGCCGAACTGCACGCCGCGGGCCCGCTCGGCCAGCGAGGCCAGCGCCCGGGCCAGCTCGCCGATGCTCATGCGGTCGACGTTCCGCACCACCGGCACGATCAGCCCCCGCGGCGTATCCACGGCCACGCCCAGGTGAACGTATTCCTTGTAGATCACCTGCTCTTGGGTCTCGTCGAGGCTGGCGTTTAAGGCCGGGTGGCGCCGCAGGGCGATGGCCACGGCCTTCATCACCAACGGCATCGCCGTGAGCTTGATGCCGGCGCCGACGAACCCCTTGGGGATGCCGGCGCGGATCTGCTCCAGCTCGGTGACGTTGGCGTCGTCGAAGTTGGTCACGTGGGGGATGGCGCCGGCCGACTTCGACATCTGCGCCGCGATCGTGCGGCGGACCTTGGACATCTTCTCACGGCGGACCCGGCCCCAGGCGTCCTGGGCCGGCTCGCCCGGCGGCACCACCGGCTCTAGCGAGATCGCCGGCGGCGCCTCGGCGGCGGCCGGCTGTGGGGCCTGCGGCGTGCGGGCGGTGGTGAAGGCCGCCTGGACGTCTTCCGGCGTGATGCGGCCGTTGGGTCCGCTGCCGTGGACGCGGCGCAAATCAACGCCCAACTGCCGGGCCAGGCGGCGCGTGGCCGGGCCGGCAGGGATGGGCGCTCCGCCGTAATCAGGCTCGATCGCCGGGGCCGCGCCCGCGTGGCCTCCGGGGCCAACGGCCGGCGAGAGGGGTGTTGTCGGCTTTCCCGTAGGGCGGATTGCCAATCCGCCAAGGGGATCGGCTTCACCGCTGGACGGATTAGCAATCCGTCCCACATCAGACCGTCCCACACCAGAAGCGACACCGGTTTCCTCACCGACGCTGGTTTCCTCGACGGCGATCGGCTCGGCCTCGGCCGAATTGCCGTCGCTGCCGCTATCCAGCGTGATCAGCGTTTGGCCGACGTACACGGTGTCGCCCTTGTGGATGTGGACCTTGACGACCCGGCCGCTTTGCGGGCAAGGGATCTCGACCACCGCCTTGTCGGTTTCCAGCTCGCAGACGCCCTGGTTGACGGCGACCGGCTCGCCTTCCTCGACCAGCACCTTGACGACGTTGCCCGATTCGATGTGCTCGCCCAATTCGGGGAGCTTGAACTCGATGTTCATTACTGTTTGACCTGGTTGGGCTTGTCGCGATCGAGGTTCAGGGTCTGGATGGCTTGGCCCAGTTTTTCCCGCGGGTACTGGCCCAGATCGGCCAGCTCGTAGAGGGCCGCCAGCACGATGTTCTCCGCGTCGACTTCGAAGAACCGCCGCAGATCGCGGCGGGCCTCGCTGCGGCCGAAGCCGTCGGTGCCCAGCACCCGGTAGGGCTTGGGCAGCCAGGCGGCGATGGTCTGCGGGACGGCCGCGATGTAGTCCGACGCGGCCACGATCGGGCCCGGCTGGCCGTCCAGCGTCTGCGCCACGTACGGCCGGCGGGGCTCCTGGTCGGGGTGCAGCCGGTTCCATCGCTCGCAGTCGCGGCCGTCGTAGTAAAGTGCTTTGTAGCTGGTCACGCTATAGACGTTGCTGGCCACTGCGAAGCTCTGCTCCAGGATCTCCTGGGCCCGCAGCGCCTCGCGGAGGATCGAGCCGCTGCCGAAAAGCTGTACTTTGGGGCGCTGCGGTCCGAGGTCGCGGGAGGAGACGCGGTAGATGCCCTTGGCGATCCCTTCGGTCGAGCCCAGGGGGAGGATCGGCATGTCGTAGTTTTCGTTCATCAGCGTGATGTAGTACCAGATGTCCTCTTCCTCGTAGTACATCCGCCGGATGCCGTCCAGGATGATCGCGGCCATTTCGTAAGCGAAGCAGGGATCGTAGGCCTGGCAGTTGGGATAGGCCAGGGCGAAAGCGTGGGTATTGCCGTCCTGGTGCTGTAGGCCTTCGCCGGCCAGGGTGGTGCGGCCGGCGGTGCCGCCCAGCACGAATCCGCGGCAGCGCATGTCGCCGGCGGCCCACATCAGATCGCCGATCCGCTGGAAGCCGAACATCGAGTAGTAGATGAAGAAGGGGATCATGTTCAGCCCGTGGCTGGAATGGCACGTGCTTGCGGCGATGTAGGACGACATGGCGCCGGCCTCGGTGATCCCTTCCTCGATGATCTGCCCGTCTTTGGCTTCCTTGTAGAAGAGCACGGTATCGGAGTCGACCGGCTGGTAGAGCTGGCCGCTGTGGGCATAGATGCCGAACTGGCGGAAGAGGGCCTCCAGGCCGAAGGTGCGGGCTTCATCGGGCACGATCGGCACGATGTACCGCCCCAGCGACTTGTCCCGCATGAGCTTTACCAACAACCGCACGAAGGCCATCGTCGTGGAGACCTCGCGGCCCTCGCTGCCGGCGAAAAACTCCGCGTAGTCTTCCCACTTGGGCGGCTTGAGCTTGGCCGTGGGCGACCGCCGGCTGGGCACGTATCCGCCCAGCGCCCGGCGGCGCTCCTGCAAGTAGCGGATCTCCGGGCTGTTCTCCGGCGGGCGGTAAAAGGGGGCTTCGGCCACGTCCCGGTCGGAGATGGGAATGTCGAAGCGGTCGCGGAACTCCCGCAGCTCGTCTTCGTTGAGCTTCTTCTGCTGATGCGTGATGTTCCGCCCTTCGCCCGCCTCGCCCAAGCCGTAGCCCTTGACCGTGTGCGCCAGGATCACCGTCGGGCGCCCTCGGTCTCGACGGCCGCCTGGTAAGCCGCGTAGACCTTCAGCGGGTCGTGACCGCCGCGCTTCAGCCGCCGGATCTGCTCGTCGGTCATGTCGGCCACCAGCGACTCCAATCGCGGGTCGGCGCCGAAGAAGTGCTTGCGGATGAAGCCGCCGGGCATCACGCTGTACTTCTGGAACTCCCCGTCCACCACCTCGCCCATGCGGCGGACCAGCACGCCGTCGGTGTCGCGGGCCAGCAGCGGGTCCCAATCCGAGCCCCAGACCACTTTGATCACGTTCCAGCCCGCCCCGCGGAAAGCGCCTTCCAGTTCCTGGATGATCTTGCCGTTGCCGCGGACCGGGCCGTCCAGCCGCTGCAGGTTGCAATTGACCACGAAGATCAGGTTGTCCAGGCGTTCCCGGGCGGCCAGGGTGATCGCGCCCAGCGCTTCCGGCTCGTCACACTCGCCGTCGCCCAGGAAGGCCCAGACCCGCGACCGCGAGGCGTCGGGCTTGATGCCCCGGTCGACCAGGTAGTGGTTGAAGCGGGCCTGGTAGATGGCCATGATCGGCCCCAGCCCCATCGAGACCGTGGGGAACTCCCAGAACTGCGGCATCAGCCAGGGATGGGGATAGCTGGAAAGTCCGCCGCCGGGGGCCAGCTCGCGGCGGAAGTTGTTCAGTTGCTGGGCACTGATCCGGCCTTCGAGGAACGCCCGGGCGTAGATCCCGGGGCTGGCGTGGCCCTGGAAGTAGATCTGGTCGGGGGGATGCTTGCCCTGTTTGCCGCGGAAGAAGTGGTTGAAGCCCACTTCGTAGAGCGTGGCCGCCGAGGCGTAGGTCGAGATGTGGCCGCCGATGCCCGGGCTCTCGCGGTTGGCTCGGACCACCATTGCCATGGCGTTCCAGCGAAGGAGGCTCTTGATCCGCCGCTCCATGGCCCGGTCGCCGGGATACTCCGGCTCGCGGTCCGGCGAAATGGTATTCACGTAGGGCGTGGTGGCGGCATAGGGGAATTGCACGCCGCGGTTGAAGGCCCAGCTCCTGAGCCTCTCCAACAGGAAAGCGGCCCGCTCGCCCCCGCCGGTCTCGATCACGTACTCCATCGCGTCGAGCCACTCGGCCGTTTCCTGGGGATCGCTGTCCTGCGACAGGTGCCGCAGGGTACCCACCGTTTCTGGGATGCGGCCGGAGGCGGTCGGCAGATCGCTAGGTGTCGATTTCATCTGGCTGCTACCCGGAATTAGTCCCCCTCTCCCTCCGCAACATTATGCATCAGCTAGCATTGACAGCCAAATCGTCTTGCCACATCGGGAGCAATCGACCCAGACTACCACGATTGGTCGCCGACCTGGCGCGAAACTTCACGCCTTGTTGACGTAAGTCCTTATTTGACGGTCGAATTCTGCTAGCAGTGATAGCTGATGCATAATGTTGCTCCGGGAGAGGGACGGGGTGAGGGGAAGCCACGTTAGGCACCGGAAACGGAGACACGTTTCTCACCAATTCCCCCTCACCCTAACCCTCTCTCGGAGGGAGAGGGGACCGCACAACACGGAGCCTAATAATACGGCAATTAACGGACTCCGTCAAACCGGGGCGGGGGGGATGCTACGCGCCAGTTATACGTGCGTTCCAACGCCTGGCGGACAACGCCGGTGATCTGACGTTGCGTAACCGGCTTGGAGAGGACCGAGAACGCATGGGCCAGGAGGGCCTGTTCGATGAGCAACTCGTCCAGGTGGGCTGAGAGCAGGATACAGGGTAGCATTGCCCGGAATTGCTTCACCTGCCGCAAGGTCTCCAGCCCGGTGAGCTTCGGCATGTGCATGTCCAACAGGAGCAGATGTACTTCCTGGTTGCGAACAATATCGAGCGCTTCCTCCCCATTGCCGGCAAGAAGTGTCCGATATCCTTCCGGCTCGAAAACCACCCGCAGCGTTTCGCGGAACGCCGGGTCGTCGTCGGTGATCAGCAACGACGGAGATGCAATGTTCATGGATTGCGGACCTCACTCATTTTTCCCATCCCTGGTACTGAGCAAGTTTGATACCAGATCCCGGGCCATTTTTCTTCGTCCCGGCCGGTAATGGTAAATACCGCTCACATAACATTTTACAACGAAGATTCAGGGAATGCGACAGCAAAAGCGCAAAAACCGTTCCACTGGCTAATCGCTGCTTGCTGCCAGTCTGGCAGGTGGGTCCTAGAGGTAGCACGGGCATCTTGCCCGTATTTTCCGCATCACACGGGCAAGGTCCCCGTGCTACGGTCTTTGGTCCAGCGAACGTCCAGGTCTTGTTTCTGGCGAAGCTCTCCTTATATTTACATCCCGCATGGGCAGGTGAAAGGTTGACCGCCATGACGCCGTCATGGTTCCCATTGTTGTTCGCACGTTCGGCGTGGTTTTCGGGCCGAAGGCCCGGTAGTTCGTCCAGCCCAGGGCAACGCCCTGGGGAGCCGGTAGAACTCGTTCCGTTGATCGGCCCAACGGGCTAACGTTTCGCCAGGGAGAACGTTTGGCCCGTTGGGCCGGCAGGGCTCGCGAGGCGGCACCATCGTCCCCAGGGCGTTGCCCTGGGCTGGAAGAACGGCCGCCCCCTTGGGGCGGGAAAACGGAAGAGATTGCGCAATCGGAATTGTGGCCCAAAGCCGCGACCTTTCACCTACCCACGTAGCTAGGGATAATTAGGGTTGCCGCAACTGGCAACTACGTCGCGCGGATTTTCGAGGGTCTGCCGTGGACATTCCCCCCCTCTCGCCGGCCTTCGGACGGCATGAGTTTCTCATCCGCCGGCTCCACTCGCTGACGGGCCTGTTTCCCGTCGGGGCCTTCTTGATGATCCACCTGGCCACCAACGCCAGCATTCTCGACGGCGGCGACACCTACCAAGCCCGGGTCAATCAGATCCATTCGGTCGGCCCGAGCACACTTTTGACGGTGGAGTGGATCTTCATCTTCCTGCCGATCATTTTTCACGCCCTGATCGGCATGTTGATTGTTACCCGCGGGCAGCGGAACGTGCTCAACTACCCCTACGGCGGCAATGTCCGCTATACGCTTCAGCGATGGACGGGGGTGATCGCCTTCTTTTTCATCTTTTGGCACGTTTTCCAAACCCGGGGTTGGATCCAGAGCCCTTGGTGGGTCGAGCACGTGACGCGGCCCTTGGGCGGAGGCATCTTCGACCCCAAACATGCGGCCATCAGCTCGGCCGACGCCGTCCGCGTGAGCATCATTGCGGCAGCCTGCTACCTGATCGGCGTGCTCTGCAGCGTGTATCATCTTTTCAACGGCGTTTGGACGGCGGGGATCACCTGGGGAGTCTGGACCAGCCCCCGGTCCCAGCGGTGGGCCCTGATCCCGTGCGCCGGCTTGGCAGTCATCTTTGCCGTCTTGAGCGTGGTCACCCTGTTGGATATGTACAACTTCCAGGACATGACGACCCCGGCCGGCTCGGCCCCTTCGGGGCACGAACTGCGCACGGACTTACGAAAGACAAGTAGGGTGGGACAAGCTCGGGCGAGCGAGCGCCGGCCCACCAATTCGGCTCCCGGTGGGCCGGCGGCCGCCCCAGCGGCCTTGTCCCACCCTACCATTGCTGGACAGAAATCATGGCAAGACAACGGGTGGTGGTCGTCGGCGGCGGTTTGGCGGGCCTGGCAGCCACGATGAAATTGGCCGAGCTCGGCGCCGACGTGAGCGTCGTCAGTCTCACGCCCGTCAAGCGATCGCATAGCTGTTGTGCGCAGGGGGGCATCAACAGCGTCAATAATCTTACCCGCCAACGCGGCGACAACGAGTGGAAACACTTCGACGACACCGTCTACGGCGGTGATTTCCTCCAGCACCAGCCGCCGGTCAACGAAATGTGCCAGTGGGGCCCGCGGATCATCGACCTCATGGACCGCCTGGGCGTGACCTTCAACCGCACGGCGGAAGGTTTCCGCGACCAACGCCGCTTCGGCGGCACGCTCTATCCCCGCACGGCCTTCGCCGGCGCCACCACCGGCCAGCAGCTTCTCTATGCCCTGGACGAGCAGGTCCGCCGCTGGGAGGTGTACGGGCACGTGACCAAGTACGAGTTCTGGGACTACCTCGGCCCGGTGATCGACGACGGCGGCGTGGCCCGCGGCTGCGTGGTCCAGGACATGTTCACCATGGCGATCCGCGCCCTGCCGGCCGACGCCCTGATCATCGCCTCCGGCGGCCTGGGCCTGATCTTCGGCCGCTCGACGATGTCCATGACGTGCACCGGCAGCGCCGCCAGCCGAACCTTCCAGGCCGGGGCCAAGTACGGCAACGGCGAGTTCATCCAGGTCCATCCCACCGCCATCCCCGGCGCCGACAAGCTGCGGTTGATGAGTGAAAGCGCGCGGGGCGAAGGCGGCCGCATCTGGGTCCCCCGCCGGCCCCAGGATCCTCGTCCGCCCGAGCAGGTCCCCGAAGACCAGCGCTACTATTTCCTCGAAGAGCGCTATCCCGAGTACGGCAACCTGGTCCCCCGCGACATCGCCACGCGAGAGATTTTCGACATCTGCACCCGCGAAGGATTGAGCGTGGAGCAGGACCGGCTCTGCGTCTACCTCAACGTCAGCCACCTGCCGGCCGACGAGCTGGACCGCAAGCTGGCAGGCATCCTGGAAATCTACGAGAAGTTCCAGGGCGCCGACCCCCGTCATACGGCCATGAAGATCTTCCCGGCCGTGCACTACTCGATGGGCGGGCTGTGGGTCGACTACCAGCGCTCGGCTGCCGGCGGCCTGGAGATCGGCTCGCCGCGGAACCAGCAGACCAGCATCCCCGGCGTCTACGCCGTCGGCGAGTGCGACTACCAATATCACGGGGCCAATCGCCTGGGCGCCAATTCGCTCTTGTCCTGCATCTTCAGCGGCCTGATCGTGGCCCCCAGCGTGGTCAACCTGATCGAGTCCCGCAATGGCCGGCTGGCCTCGGCCTCGTCGACGCTCCTGGACCGGGCCGTGGCCCGACACCAGGCCGACTACCACGGTCTCTTGGCTCGGCCCCGCGACGGCGAGAATCCCTACCTGCTTCACCAGCAGCTTGGCCGCGTGATGACCCGCGCGGCGACCGTGGTCCGGCACAACGACGACTTGGACCGGGCCTACGAGGAGGTCCTGGCCCTGCAAGAGCGCGCGGCCCGCTCGTCGCTTTCCGATACGGGCCGCTGGACCAATCAGAACCTGGTCTTCACCCGGGCCATGTTGGACATGATCCCCCTGGCCAGGACGATTCTCAAGGGCGCCCGGGCGAGGGACGAATGCCGCGGGGCCCACTTCAAGCCCGAGTTCTCCATGCCCGACATCACGGCCGCCGAGCCGGCCGAGCGCCTGCGGCAGGCGGAAGCCTGGTGCGAGCGATTCGAGGCCAACAACCGCAAGTGGCTCAAGAGCACGATCGCCGTGTTGGGCGCCCAGGGCGAGCCGGAGCTGAGTTACGAGGACGTCGACACGACCTTGATCCCTCCCCGGCCGCGGCTCTACAGCATGGTCGGCGGCAGCGTCATTGAAGAAGTCTGGCAGCGCCGCCGGGAACCAGTGGTTAGTGGCTAGTGGTCAATGGTCAGCTTTCAGCGGATAAGGGATGAGGGCAATTGAATTCAGTCGGGCGAGAGATGAAAGACGAGTACGCTGATTTTCAGTACCGACCGCTCTTGGAAATCCCCAAGGAGTACCGGCAAGTTGATTGGACGTACATTCGTGTCATCGATAGGCCCTTTTCGGAAGGAGTGCAAGCGTTTGATGAGTTGCGGGAGACGCTCCGCCAGGTGTTCGCCGAAGATCCCTTTCTCTGGTTGCACTTCTTGCGAGCCATAGAGGGCCGCCTGTTGATGTTGGCGGTCGACACGAGACAACCAATTTCGAAATGCATGGAGCATCTGCGAAAACGACTGGACCTGGAATACGACCGAGATGGCATTTACGGCAAGGCGGCACAACTGGTCGTACTTGCGAAGTACCTCGTTGAATCCGGTGAACACGAATTGGCAAGAACACTGCTCCTGGAAGAACGAGCACAGTTGAAAGAGACCGCCGTTATTTGCGAAAGCTGGGTGGAGACGATCGACGGACGCATCGAGGAATTGGCGGAAAGCGGGGATTGAGTTTTCGCCTTCATCTCTTAGCTCTCGTCCCGCATCAGCCGCCACTGACCACTAGCCACAAGCCACTGACCACTACCCCATGACCGCCACTTCCACTCACGCTCCGGCCCGCGAGCAACAAAGCGGGCAAGCTGCGACCCGCACGCTCGACGCGGTCGTTCTCCGCCAGGACGGTCCCGCCCAGTCCAGCTACTGGGAGCGTCACACGGTGGAGTACGAGGCCGACATGAACTGCATCAGCGTGCTGCAGAAGATCGCGGCCCAGGGACTCACCGCCGAGGGCAAGCCGGTGGCGCCGGTGGCCTGGGAGTGCAATTGCCTGGAGGAGGTCTGCGGGGCCTGCACGATGGTCATCAACGGCCGGGTCCGCCAGGCCTGCACGGCGCTGGTCGACAAGCTCTTGGCCGAGCGGCCCGGCGAGATCGAGCTGAGGCCGATGAGCAAGTTTCCCGTGGTCCGCGACCTGGTAGTCGATCGCTCGCGGATGTTCGAGACCATGAAGAAGGTCAAGGCCTGGCTGCCGGTGGACAGCTACGACGACCTGGGCCCCGGCCCGCGGCAATCGCAGGAGCAACAGCAGATTGCCTACGAGCTGAGCAAGTGCATGACGTGCGGCTGCTGCCTGGAGGCCTGTCCGCAGTATCTGAAGATCGATTTGACGCGGCGGCCCGACGAGAGCGACGAGGAGTTCCGCCGCCGCCAGCAGGAGGAGTACGACCGCTCCTTCATCGGCGCCTTCGCCATCGCCCTGGTGGACATGCTCAACAGCAACCCCATCGGCGTCATGAACGCCAGCCAGCGGCTCGACGCGCTGATCGCCGAAGGCGGGATCCAGGTCTGCGGCAACGCCCAGAACTGCGTGCGGGTCTGTCCCAAGGAGATCCCCTTGACGACCTCTATCGGCCGCATGGGCCGCGCGGCCACGTTGCACACGCTGAAGAAGATCTTCGACCGCTGAGGAAACGGCCGGCTCTCCTACCGCGATTTCCGAGCATTCAGCCCCGAAGGGGCGTGACTCGATAGCCCAGGGCAAGGCCCTGGGAAAACGGTCGAGCGAAAATGGCGCAAGGCCCAACGGGCCGTGACAGACTTGGCGGCAAGCTTGTAACGGCCCCTTGGGCCTTGTGACCGCGAGCGTCGCCCGCCTTCCCAGGGCTGTTGCCCTGGGGCCTGTAAAGATTTCTGTGTCAGCTCTTCCGGGTGGGCTCAGGGAAGTTGCATCGGCAATCGACCTTCAAAGAGGATGGCGAAATGATTCAGCGCCGCCTTCCAGTTTCGGATCGGCATCGTCCATTTCTTTGAGGCCTCGCGGATCGCCATGAACGTGATCTTCAGGGCCGACTCCTCGTTGGGATAAATCTTGCGGTTGCGGGTGAACTTGCGAATCACACTGTTGACGGATTCAATCGCATTCGTCGTGGCAATGGCCTTGCGGATCGGCGCGGGGAAGTCGAACAGCGTGATGATGTCGGTCCACTTCGCGCGCCACATCTTCACGATCGTCGGATACTTTTCCTCCCAGACTTGAGCGAAAGCGTTCAAGGCTTGCTCCGCCTCAATCAGCGTCGCGGCCTGATAGACCTTCTTCAGGTCGCGGGCCACCGCCTGGACGTCTTGGCTGTTGACGTAGCGCAGCGCGGCCCGCACGAGATGGACTACGCAGAGCTGGACCTTGGTCTGCGGATAGGCCGCGCGAATCGCCTCGGGAAAGCCGGCCAGGCCGTCGACGCATGCCACGAAGATGTCGTTCAGGCCGCGGTTCTTCATGTCCGTCAACACCTGAAGCCAGAACTTGGCGCCTTCATTTTCGGCCAGCCACAGGCCGAGCAATTCCTTCTTGCCCTGCAGATTCACGCCCAAGGCCACGTAGATCGTATGCTGCGAAACACGGCCGCTGGTGCCCCGCACATGCACCACGATCCCATCGAAGTAGACGATCGGCCAGACCGCCTCCAACGGCCGCGACCGCCAGGCCGTGACCTCTTCGTCCACGGCGTCGGTCACGCTGGAAATCAACATCGGCGACAGTTCCACGCCATAGAGCGTTTGCACCAACTCTTGGATGTCGCGCGTGCTCATGCCCTTGGCGTACAAGGCGAGAATCTTCTCGTCGAAGCCGGCCAACCGCCGCTCGTACTTGGGAATCAACAGCGGCTCGAACGTGCCGTTGCGATCGCGCGGCGTGTCGATCGTCATCTGTCCCGGCTCGCCTTGCACCGTCTTGGTCGAGCTGCCGTTGCGGCGATTGCGGCGGGCACGCTTCCCCTCTGGCGATGGTGCCTGCGCTGCCTCGGCCGCGGTCTCCGCGGTGCCGTCCTTCGCGGCGGCGGTCGCCGTGCCCCGGCCGCGCCTCGCGGCGACATCCTCGCTGAGATGAACGTCCATTTCGGCCTGGAGCATGCGTTCGATCATCGCTTTGGACATCAGACGCATGACGTCGCTCAACTCCTGCTGAGTTGAAATGTTCCGGGCAAACTCCTTGGCAAACTCCGCCGCCTTATCACGTAACGTCGCATCCATGCTCCACGTCTCCTGCAAAAAATCTGTCCTTGACCAGTCTGAGGATAATACCTATCCTTCCAAGCTGACACAAGATTTCTTACAGGCCCGTGCCCTGGGCTATCGAGTCGCGCCCCTTCGGGGCTCGGCACGGCGCCAGTCTCCACAAATCGTCCGAATAGCTCTGCCAGCATGGAAACTTGCTACCGGAATGTCTGACAATGCCGCCCGCGATTTTGGGCACGATTGCCAGGCCCCGTCAGACGAAGTACAATGCGAATTATCGGCCGCCAGCGTCCCTCCGGCCGGTTGAACGATAGCAGCATGAACACGACGGAATCGCAACCTGCCGCGCCCAAGCCCAAACGCCGCTGGTATCAGTACAGCCTGCGGACACTGCTGCTGGCGTTCGTCCTATTCGCATTGGCGATGGGGTGGGTCGAAACCAGGTTACAGCGGGCTCAACAGCAGCGGGCGGCCGTGGAACGTATCAATGGATTGGGAGGGTTTTCCGAGTACGATTACGACTACAACTACAACCAATCGCACCCGCTCGAGAATGGGCCGCTCGGTCTACAAGATCCGCCAGGCTCCCCCAGGCTCCGGAAGTTGCTCGGCGATGATCTATTCAATGGGCTGGCGGGCTACTGGATAGCAGAGGTGGATTTTCCACGATACGCATGGGAGTATCGAAGGCGCGTTGTACAAACCAACGTCCACGATGAGGATCTGTTCCTTCTTGGTAACCTCCCTATGCTGCGATGCGTCAATCTAACGTTTCAACCGATTTCCGACGCCGGACTCGAACGGTTGAGCGGACTGAAAAACATCGAGAACCTCCAGTTGTACGGAACGAAGATCACAGACAAAGCGGTCGAGACCCTTGCCAAGCTCCCAAGCCTGGAACGTTTGGACGTTGGCGCTACCCAGATCAACCCGGTAACCCTCGCGCGCTTGCTCGGCAGGAAAAAGCTGACGTACTTGGAACTCTCTACGGACCAGGTGGATACGGTTGGGGGTGGGAAAGCAGTCGAAGCACTTTTCCCCGACGTGCAAGTCGTCCGCCTTGACTGGAACAAGGACGGTCGTTGGTCTTCCCAGACCCCACCATGAAACACTTGGTAGCAGGAAACCAATGATTCGACGCATCCTCGGTTGCACGGCGCTCTGCCTGGTCCTGCTGGCGGCGGCGAGATCTCCGGGCGAGGTCAAGACGGGCAAGTACGAGATCGTCTTCGATACGTCGGAAACGCCCGAGCTGCGGCCGTGGGTCGACGCCGCGCTGCGGCCGGTCTGCCAGAAGTGGTATCCGAGGATCGTCGCCATGTTGCCCAGCGAAGGATACACGGCCCCGCGGCGATTTACGGTGACCTTCCGCAAGGAGATGAAGGGCGTGGCCTACACCACCGGCACGCGGATCGTCTGCGCCGCCGATTGGTTCGGCAAGAACCTCAAGGGCGAAGCGGCCGGCGCGGTGGTCCACGGAATGGTCCACGTCGTGCAGCAGTACCGGCAGGTCAAGGGCGGAAATCGCAATCCGGGATGGCTGGTCGAGGGCATGGCGGACTATATCCGCTGGTTCAAGTACGAGCCGCCATCCCTGCGCCCCGCCCGAATCCCGAGCGGGCCAAGTACACCGACAGCTACCGCACCACGGCGGCCTTTTTGGACTACGTCACCGAGAACTGCGACAAGGACCTCGTGAAGAAGCTCAACGCCGCCATGCGCGAGGGCAAGTATGCCCCCGAACTGTGGAAGACCTATACCGGCAAGACGGTGGACGAGCTTTGGGCGGATTACGTCAAGACGCTGAAGAAGAGAATCACGAAACCCCGAAAAGACGAAAACCCGAAAAGGGAAGAAACCTAATCGCAGATGGAGGGCGTCAAAGCAACGGGCTTACCTTGTGGTGCAGGCGTCCCGCCTGCCTAGAGAATTTACGCGGGACGCCGGTCGAGAAAATGCGGGCGGGACGCCTGCACCACAAGCGGCTTTTGCTCTAGCATATTGCTTCCCACGGGTCGCCTAGCTTACACTCTAGCAGATGCCCACCTTTCGTACCCCGCCAACCCAGGAGATCGACCCATGAACTCCCTGCCCCCGATCAATCGGCGCCAGATGATCGCCGCCGGCGCTGCGGCTGCGGCCATTTCCATCGTCCCCCGGCACGTGCTCGGCGGTTCCGGCCAGACGCCGCCCAGCGAGAAGCTCAACGTGGCGGCCATCGGCGTGGGCGGCATGGGCTCCGGCGACGTGCGGAGCGCCGCCGGGGGCGGCCACAACATCGTGGCCCTCTGCGATCCCGACCGGCGGGCCCTGGACAACAACGCCAAGCAGTTTCCCCAGGCCAAGCTCTATGCCGACTACCGCAAGATGCTGGAGACGGAGAAGCTGATCGACGCCGTGCTGGTGGCCACGCCGGACCACGTCCACGCCCCGGTGACGATGATGGCCCTGAAGATGGGCAAGCACGTCCACTGCCAGAAACCGCTGACGCACTCGGTCTATGAGGCCCGCGCCATCGGCGAGGCAGCCCGGCAGGCCAAGGTCGGCACGCAGATGGGCAATTTCGGCCAGGCCAGCGAAGAGGCCCGGCTGATCTGCGAGACGGTCTGGTCGGGTGCGTTGGGCACGGTCCGCGAGGTTCACGCGGGCTCCAACCGCATCCCCATGATTTCGCCGCGGGGCATCGCCCGCCCCGGCGACAGGCCGCCCGTGCCGACGTATCTCGATTGGGACCTCTGGGTCGGCCCGTCGCCCATACGGCCTTACCATCCCTGCTACCTCCCCTTCTCCTGGCGCGGCTGGTGGGATTTCGGCACCGGCTGCCTGGGCGACATCGGCTGCCACCAGTTCTCGGCCGCCTTCAAGGCCCTCAAGCTGGGACATCCCACTTCGATCGAGGCCAGCTCGTCGAACCATTCCTACGGGCCGGAGATCGCCCAGGAGACGGCCCCCATCGCTTCCATCACCCGTTGGCAATTTCCGGCCGAAGGCGACCGGGCCGCGGTCACGCTCACCTGGTGGGACGGCGGCCTGAAGCCGCCCCGGCCCGAGGAACTCGAGCCCGGCCGCGACTTTGCCGAAGGCGACTGGCTGATGGTGGTCGGCGACAAGGCGAAGATGTACGGCCACCGCATCATTCCCGAGTCGAAGGCCAAGGAGATCGGCCGGCCGCCGAAGGTGCTCGATCGCTCGCCCGGTCATTGGCAGGAGTGGTTCGCGGCCTGCAAGGGCGGCAAGCCGGCCGGCTCGAACTTCGCCCATCACGCGGCCCACCTCGCGGAAGTCGTGCTCCTGGGCAACATCGCCATTCGCACCCAGGAGAAGCTGCTCTGGGACGGCGAGAACCTGCGGTTCACCAACTCCGAGGCCGGCAACCGCTTGGTCCATCCGCCTTATCGGCCGGGATGGAGCGTATAAGCCTTGCCCCCTCTCCCGGCAATCGTAGGGTGGGACAAGGCCGCCTTGGCGGCCGCCGGCCCACCAAGAGCTGGCGGAAATGGTGGGCCGGCGCTCGCTTGCGCGAGCTTGTCCCACCCTACTCCTCCCACCACGCGAGGAGAATCGCCGAAAGAATGCCCATGCTACCAACAACCCACAAGGAGATATAGTCGTGGTCCCTAGAATCGTACTTGCCGCCGCGGCATCATTGTTCGTCCTTCGAGCGGAAACCTTCGCCCAGCCGGCGGAGGCCGGCCCCAGAGAGATCCAAGCGGGTGACACGGTCGTCTTGACCGAGGGGGCCGCGCTGAAGACGGGTGCGACGGTTGTCGCGGATCTGCCCCAGGGCACCGAGTTCCAGGTGTCGAAGATCCAGGGCCACTGGCTGGGCGGATCGGCCACCGTCGAGGGCAAGAAGCAGAGCGGCTGGGTGGAAAGCGCCCGGGTGACAAAGCGACTCACGTTAGCCATCGCGGAGGCGGGCTGGCCCGACTGGCTCGGACCCAACCGGGACGGAAAGTCGTCTGACGTGGGCCTGCTCAAGCAGTGGCCGAAGGCCGGGCCCAAGCTGCTCTGGAAGGCCGACGGCATCGGCGCCGGCTACTCCAGCGTGGCCGTCGTCGCGGGCCGGGTCTACGTCACCGGCGACCAGGACGGCAAACTCTGGATCTTCGCCTTCGATCGCCAAGGCAAGCCACTTTGGAAGACCGATTTCGGTCCCAGCGAACACGGGCCCGACGCCTCCCGCTCCTCGCCGGTGATCGACGGCGGCAATCTCTATCTGCTCAACGGCAACGGCCCGATCGGCTGCTTCGATGCGGCCAGCGGCGAGAAGAAATGGTCCCGCCAGTCCAAGGATTTCGGCGGGTCGGCGGGCGGATGGGGCTACGCCGAATCGGTGTTGATCTACAAGAACCTGGCGATCTTCAAGCCGGGAGGCAAGAACTGCATCGTCGCCTTGGACAAGACCAACGGCGAAACCCTCTGGAAGAGCAGCGGCTTCGAGGCCGGCCCGGAATATGGCTCCTCGATCGCGGCGACTTTCCAGGGGCAGCCGATGATCGTCACCGGGACCAATCGGGGTATCTTCGCCGTCGATGCCGCCAACGGCAACTTGCTCTGGTCTAACGATTGGTCGGCCGGCAATACGGCCAACTGCACCACGCCCGCCTACGCCGACGGCTACGTCTTCTGGTCCACCGGCTACGGCAGGGGCGGCATCTGCCTGAAGCTCAAGAAGGAAGAGGGCAAGGTCAAGGCCGACGTGGCTTGGACCACCCACGATATGGTCTGCCACCATGGCGGCTACGTCATTCACCAGGGCTATATCTACGGCAACCATGACGACGGTTGGGCCTGTCTGGACCTGAAGACCGGCAAGAAGAAGTGGAGCGAAAGAGCGGTCGGCAAGGGCTCGCTCTGCTTTGCCGACGGCATGCTCTACCTTTTCAGCGAGAACAATGGCCACGCCGCGCTGGCCACCTGCTCGCCCGAGGGGCTGGAAATCAAAGGTAAGGTCAAGGTCGAGGGCAGGGACAATAGCTGGGCCCATCCGGTGGTCGCGGGCGGACGGCTTTATCTCCGCTACGACAAGCACCTTTATTGCTTCGACGTGAAGCAGTAGTAGGGTGGGACAAGGCCGCCCTGGCGGCCGCCGGCCCACCAAGGGTTGGCGAGGGATTGGTGGGCCGGCGCTCGCTTGAAGCGAGCTTGTCCCACCCTACTCGTCTAGCTCACCACTCGCCACTCTCACGGCACTTTCATCAGCCCGTGATCGATGGCGAAGCGGACCAGGTCGGCGCGGCTGTCGAGGTCGAGCTTGCTCATGATGTGGGCTCGGTGGGTTTCCACGGTCCGCTCGGAGATCGCCAGCTTTTCGGAGATTTCGGCGTTGGTGTGGCCGCTGGCCAGGAGGCAGCAGACCTCCTGTTCGCGGGGCGTGAGCAGGCCGGCCTTGGTCTGCCCTTTGCGTTTGGCGCGGCGGCCGAGGTAGGCGTGGATCACGGTGCCCGCCAGGGCGGGATCGACGTACTGCTCTTTGCGGGCCGCGGCGCGGATCGCCTGGATCAAGTCGGTGCCGGTCGACTTCTTGAGCACGAACGCCCGGACCCCCATGGCCAAGAGCTGCTGCACGTAGTACTCGTCCTCGTGCATGGTGAGCACCACGATGGCCAGGTCCGGCTGCTTCTTGAGCACCGCCTCGGCCACCTTGGTGCCGGGCATTCCGGGCATGGTGATGTCGAGGATCAGCACGTCGACCTCGTAATGATCGACCGCGTCGACGGTCGCATTGCCGTCGCCGGTCTCGGCCACCACTTCCACGTCCTCTTCTTTCTCCAGCAGGGCGCGAAGCCCGCTGCGGAACACGGCATGATCGTCAGCGATCAGGATGCGGATAGGCATAGCTTTTCATCCAAGGGAATCTTGATACGAATGGTGGTGCCGTGACCGGGCTCCGACTCCACGGTACAGACGCCGCCGAACAAAGTCGCACGCTCCCGGATACCGGTCAATCCCAGCCGCGGCTTGGCGGGCAGGACCGCCGGGTCGAAACCGCAGCCGTCGTCCTCCACCAGCACCGTCAGGTCCTCGCGGGTCCGCAGCAAGACGACGCTCGCCCGCTTGGCCTTCGCATGACGCACGACGTTGGTGATCGCCTCTTGCACGATGCGGTACACCGAGACTTCCAAGCGGTCCGGCAGACGGCCCGCCTCCGGCGGCCCGCTGGATTGGTAGTCCATGGCGATGTCCGTCTTCCGCGAGGTTTCCTCGAGGTAGCGGTTCAGCGCCGTGTCCAGCCCATAGTGGTCGAGGATCGACGGCCTCATGCCCCAGGTCAAGCGATGGATCTCGTCGGCCAGCTCGCGGATCTTGCTTTCCAACTGCGGACAAAAGCTGCCCGGCGACTGCCGGAACTGGCACTCCGACTGCACCCACAACAACAGCGCCATCAGCGACTGGCCCACCTGGTCGTGCAGCTCCCGGGCGATGTGCTTCCGCTCTTCTTCCTGGCTGTCGACGATCCGCTGGATCAGCCGCCGGCGGTCGCGATCGGTCTCCAGCACCTGGCGGCGATACTCGGCCAGCCGCTGGGCCATGTCGTTGAAGGCCACGGCCAAATGGCCGATCTCGTCCTCGCAGATCGCCGCGGCGCGGACGTTGAAGTTCCCCTCGCCGATGCCGTGGGCGGCCTCCACCAGCCGGTTGATCGGACGGCTCACCAGGTGCGCCAGAAGGGCCGCCAGCCCGGCCGCCACGACCAGGCTCAGCGCCAGCGCCAAAACCGTCGAGCGGTCGATCCGCACCAACTGCCGGGCCATCAGGCGATCGCCCAGCGCGAAGACCGTCAGCACCAGCACGGTGATGCCCAGGATCTTCACGAACATGGGAAAGGCCAGCAGCCAGGCCAGGAGCCGCGGGCGCGGCCCTCGCCGGCCGGTCGGCGAAGCAACCCCGGAAGTCGCCGGACGTTCTGAGCTTTGCTGATCCGGATTGTGGGGCACGGCCCTGTCCTGCTGATCGAACAGGGGCGCCGCGCTTTCCAAACCACCCGAATTTACCATGCAAGCTACCCTTAGAGATCCCGAATCGAACCGGACCGACCGCAGTCAATAAACCCCGACGTGCCTAACACCGTCAAGAATATATGCAGAATTATCTGTCAAAATCGAGACAGTCAAGCAAAGTGACTTTTGCGTCTTCAGAAGGAGCGGGCTGGGAGCAGAAATCAAGCACATAACTTATTTCGTGCCAATGACTTGCGGATCAAGCACCAAGAATGTCCCATCTGGCACCCCATGGTGGACACCCACGCGGCGTAGAGGTTCGTCCCGTAGTCCCCCGCTTCCTTCGGGAGACTCATGGGTTGGTCTCCCACGCTTTGGAGTGGCACAACGATTGCAAAGGCCGTGCAACGTTCAGTCGGCGGATCTGCTTTCCGATCGTCCCACCAGACGTGGCGATCAGTCCGGGGGAAACTGTGATACTTGCTGGGCGCAGGCCGATCCTGTGGTAGAATGACCGTCATATTTCACGGATGTACCCTCTGAGGCTGGCCTGAAATGGAAAAGTTCCGACGTATCATGCTCGATGTATGGCGCGAGGCGTGCCGCCACATCCGCATCACCGAGTCGACCTTGGCCATCGGCGAGTTGTTGATGCGGCGAATGCCCCTGGAGCAGATCCTCGTGCGGCGGATCGACGTTACCCGCTGCTCCCTGGAGACGGTGGCCGTTGCCCGCGCCGATGGCCACGCCTTGGAGGAGAGCCGCAGCGAGGTCCCGCACGCCCAGCTCCAGCAGATCCTCGCCTGGTGCAACGGGCGGGAGATTTACCACCCCGCCACGCCGGACGAAGGCGGCCCCTTGGCCGCCTTGCGTCCGCACGCGGTCGATGGCGAGTTGATGGCGATCGGACTGGTCGACCAGCACGGACCGGCGGGCGTGTTGTTGCTGGTTGCACGGCCGCCGGGGTCCTTCAGCCCCACGCACGCGACGATCCTCGACGCCCTGCGGGAGCCGTTTTCCGTGGCCCTGGAGAACGACGGCCGGGTCCGCGAAATGGCCGCCTTGCGCGAGGCGGCCGAGGCCGACTGCCAGTCGCTGTTGACCAGGCTCGGCCGCAGCGCGCTGGGCGATACGATCATCGGCGCCGACTCGGGCCTCCAGGCGGTGATGGAGCGGGTGAAACTGGTCGGGCGGTCCGACGTGCCGGTGCTGATCTTCGGCCAGACCGGCACCGGAAAGGAGGTCATCGCCCGGGCGATCCATGAGCGCTCGCCCCGGTCCGGCGGCCCGTTCATCCGCGTCAACTGCGGTGCGGTCCCGGCGGAGCTGATCGACTCGCAGCTCTTCGGCCACGAAAAGGGCAGCTTCACGGGGGCCACCGAGACGCACCGCGGCTGGTTCGAGCGGGCCGACCGGGGCACGCTCTTCCTGGACGAGATCGGCGAACTGCCCCCAGCCGCCCAGGTGCGGCTGCTCCGCGTGCTCCAGGACGGCTCCTTCGAGCGGGTGGGTGGACAGCAGCCGATTACCGTCGACGTGCGGATCGTGGCGGCCACGCACCGCGACCTGTCGGGCATGGTCCGCGAGGCGAAGTTCCGCGAAGACCTCTGGTATCGCCTGGCCGTCTTCCCCATCAGCCTGCCGTTGTTGCGGGAGCGGCCCGAGGACATCCCCGCCCTGGCCCGGCACTTTGCCCAGCGGGCCGCCACGCGGTTCGGCCTCACGCCGCTGATGCCCTCGGCGGAGGACCTGCGGTTGTTGGTCTCCTATCCCTGGCCGGGGAACGTCCGCGAGCTGGGCACGGTGCTGGACCGCGCGGCCATTCTCGGCGACGGGCGGAAGCTGGAGGTGGCCACGGCGCTGGGCGTGGGGACCGGGCGGGAAACGTTGCCGCCCGAGCCGCTGCCCGCGGCCCCCGCGCTGCCCGCGGCGCCTACCCAGATTCTTCCCCTGGACGCCGCCATGAAGCGGCACATCGAGTCCGCGCTGAGTGCCACGGGAGGCCGCATCGAAGGCCCGCACGGCGCCGCCGCAGTGTTGGAGATCAATCCCCACACGCTCCGCGCCGCATGCGCAAGCTGGGCATCGACTGGAATCGCTTCCGCGGGAAGGAAGGATGAGGGAGGAAGGAAGAAGGACGTAAGGATCGGCGAGTAAATAAGTGTCGCCTTTCGCTCCGCGAAAGCTGCGTTATCCCGGATTATTTCGCCGCAGCCCGCCCACTTTCGCGGAGCGAAAGGCGACACTCACCCTCATTCGCCCAGGTTCGCCAGGGCGGCCGGGCCGAGGCGATCGCGGAGTTGGGCCCGATAGAGGCTCGGCGGCTCGGCCGGGACCCGCTCGAACTCCCAGTGGCCGTCGCCCAAGCGGCGACGGGCCGAGCAGCCGACGGCCCAGTTCAGCGCCGTGGGAGGCGAGTCGCAGCGGATCGTGTCGGCCCGGCAGTTCCAGAAGACCTGGCTGGCGCCGGTCCAGCCGGGGCGGTTTCCCCGGCAGGTGACCATCAGGTCGCCCCCCTCGATGCGGACGTTATCGTACAGCGTGGCTACGGCCCAGTGCTTCTGGGGACCGCTTTGGGCGTGGGCCTTGGCGGCCGAACAATCGAGAAAGACGTTCGGTCCCTCCGCCGCCCCGGTGACAAAATCATGGCTGCCGTTGCGGGTGACGCAGCGCTGGACAAGCGTCAACTGGCCCCCGGCGATCTCGAAGCCGCAACGTTCGCCGCCGGAGCGGCCGACGGGGTCCAGGCAAGCGGAATCCTCGACGGTGACCCACTTCGTCCCCTGCCCGACGCTCACTGCCGCGGAGGCGAAGTGGACCGCCGTGACCCGCCGGACCCAGGCGTTCTCCACGGCCGAGAGCCCGACGAAGACCCGGGCGTGGTTCTCGTCTTCTTCGCCCTCCAACTGGCAGTCGCCGCGGAGGTCCTCGATGCCCACGTTGCGGATCCGCTGGTGGAACTGGGAGCGAAAGACCAGGCCGCCGCCGAAATCGGCGTCCAGCGAGTTGCCCAAGGGGGCGTCGAGCGTGATCTTCCGTCCCTCGATGCGGGCGATCAGGCGGTCGAAATAGAGGCCCTCGCTCTTGGCCAGCCGGGCTCTGCTCTGCTTGTCCTTGGGCACCTCCACGCCCAGCAGTTGCAGCCACTTGGGCCTGCTCGGCCGGAAGACGCTCACCGCGGCGCCCACGCTCAGGCCCTCGACGGAATCCAGCGTGAAGCAGCGGGCGCCGACGGGAACATAAGCGTCGACGACCGAACGCCTGGTCTTGGGGAGGACCTTTTCGACGCCCTCGCCCGCCACCTCGATCAGGGTTCCTTGGACCGTGCCGGTGGCCAGCAACACGGTGCCGTCTTCCGACGGCCCTTCCCCGCGAAGCACGATCCCGTCGTCGTTGATCCGCAACGATCGGGCGAGCCGGTAGGTCCCTCGCCGCAGCAGCACCGCGCCGCGCATCCGGTCGCTCCCCAAAGGCAACCGGGCAACCGCGTCCAATGCCGCCTGGATGCGGGCCATATCGTCCGCGCCGGAGGCCGGCTCGATGGTCTGCCGGACAACTGCCTGGGGTAGAGGCACCCCACCGCCGCCAAACCCGCAATAGGAGAAATCCGGGATCGTATCGCCCCGCAAGAAGGGGGTGTAGTGCAGGTGTGCCTCGCTGTCGATGCGGACGCACGGCGTGGCGGAGGAGACGGCCCGCGGCCCGCTGGAGGACGCCAGGTCCGATGGGGCAGTCTGATGCGGCGATTTGTGCGGTCCGGCCGCCAGGACGACAAGGCTAGCCAGGCAAAGCAGCGCCGGCGCCAGGAAAACCAAGGATCGCCCCCAAGCCGCACGGGTCATGGCTCTTCTCCACCAGGGATCCCCTCCATGGTAGGTAATACTGCACGCGGTCGGAAATGCGCTGTTCGTAGTCCCGCGTGCATTATAAACCGCCGCCGCGACCCTTGGTCTCTGGCAAGCTGGTGTTGACCGATCCGCACGCCCGTCTGCTGCGGATTGCTCTGGACTGCTCCTTGGGATCTGTTAGGATGATAAAATGCCGGGGTTGTCGTGGCAATGACTTTACTGCCAAGGTCTGGTGAGCGAGGAGTTTATGCCTAAAGAAAAAGCGCTTGAGGTGGAAGGCGTGGTGACGGAAGCATTAGCCAATACGCGGTTTCGCGTGCAATTGGATAATGGCGGCCATATCGTCACCGCGCACGTTGCCGGCCGCATGCGGAAGAACTTCATCCGTATCGTTCCCGGGGACAAAGTCCGCGTGGAACTGTCGCCGTACGACCTGACCAAGGGTCGCATCACCTATCGGGAACGATAAGCGGGGGTCGGGGGTCGGGGGCCAGCGGACGGGGGTCGGGGGCCAGGGGTCGGGACAATGGCCACGCGCTTGCGCAGGCCGGGTCCCAGGAGGCCCGCGATCGCAGTCGCCCTTGTGCGCTGGGCCCACTGCCTGTGTCTAGTGTCGGCCGTTAAGGCGCCTATGCTATGCCTTGTTATACCGCACGCGGGCGAGACTAATAGTAACCCGAAGCGTAAGCGAGGGATGTAACCTGTCACCTCGCTTACGCTTCGGGTTACTATGCCCGCGGCGGAAACGTCTCATTTTCGTCCGCGTGCAGTATAGTCTCGTGGTCTTGTAGCCCGAGGTCGTCGCAAGAGCATCTCGAAGCTCCCCGCCTCGCCCGTCTCCCGACCCCCGTCCGCCGGCCCCCGTCCGCCGTCCCCCAACCCCCGACCCCTATAGATTTCCCGGAAAATTCCGGCCACCGTTGGCAAGATCGGCCGGCCGGCAACGAATAACGGCCATGGGGAAAATTTCCAACCTTGGGAGAGAAGAAATGAGAAAGACCTGGTTTTCAACGATCGTAGTGGCCCTTTTGCTCGGCGCGGGAACCGCCGCGGCGGCGCTGGCCGACTCGCCCAACGCCGAAAAGCCCTTGGCCGTGCTCGCCTTCTCCGGCTACAACGGGCTGAAAGGCGACGTCGCCTATGTCGGCCGGCTGGCCGGCAATCCAAACCTGGCGGTGGGCTTGGAGGTGTTGTTGCAGATTGTGCTGAAGAATCAGCCGCTGGCGGGCCTGGATAAAGACCGGCCTTGGGGTGCGGTGGTCCTGTTGGACCAGGAAAAGTTCGCCCAGGGAGTCCGCCAGCCCGAGCAATTGCTCTCCGGCTACGCGTTGGTCCCCGTCACCGACTTGAAGACTCTCTTGCAAGTACTCGAACCGGCGACCGGACCGTCCAAGGACGCGGGCGACGGGGCTCTGGAACTGAAGAACAAGGAGGGCAAGTCCTTCTACGTCAAGCAAGTCGACGACTGGGCCGTCTTCTCCGACCGGCTGGAACGTCTGGCCACGCCTCCGGCGAACCCCATGAAGCTCCTGGCCGGCCTGAGCCGGCAGTACGACCTGGCCGTCCGCTTCAACCCGAGCTACGTCCCGGCCGAGATCCGCAAAATGCTGATCGCCGGCATCCGGGCCAAGACCCGGCAGGATCTCAAGCAGCACCCCGGCGAGAACCCCGACGAGCAGGCCGTCCGGAGAATCATTGGCGAGCAGATCGTTCGGGGCATCGCCAGGGGGATCGACGAGATCGAGCAAGTGACGATCGGCTGGTCGTTGGATCAGAAGGCGGAGAAGACCTATCTGGACCTGGTGGTGACGGCCCTGCCCGGCACCCAGGCGGCCCGCGAGTTCGCCGCGCTGGGCCAAGCCAAGACCGACTTCGGCGGCTTCCTGCTGCCCGAGGCCCTGCTGGTGGGCAACTGGACGCGGACCATCTCGGCCGCCGACGCCGCCGAATTGGCCAACGTCGCCGACCTGATTCGCAAGAAAGCCCTGGCGGACATCGAGCAACAGCACCAATCGGAGGAAAAGGCGGTGATGGGCCGCAAGCTGGTCAACGAGGTGTTGGACGTGATCCGTTCGACGCTGGCCGCCGGCCGTGCGGACGGCGGGCTGGCGGTCGTCGCCAAACCGGGCGCCTTGACGCTGGTTGCCGGTGGGGTGATTGTCGACGGCGACAAGTTGAATCAGGCCGTCAAGGATCTGGTGGCTGCCGTCTCCGATGAGAACCCGGCGGTCGGTTCGTTGGTCAAGCTCGACGCAGGCGAGCATAAGGGCGTGAAGTTCCACACCATCGGCATCCCTCTTCCTGGTGGGGATGACAACCAGGAGAAGGTCGCCAAGATGATTGGGGACACGCTGGAAGTCGCCGTGGGGATCGGCCCCAAGAGCGTCTATTTCGCGGCCGGACGATCCCCGATGGACCTGATCAAGACGGTCATCGACAAGTCCAACGAGTTGGCCGGCAAGGCGGTTCCGCCGCTGCGAATCAGGCTGGATGCGGAGAAGCTGACGAAGCTTGTGGCCGACATTGGCAAGGAGGAGGACCGCCCGAAGGCGGCGTTGGCCGCCGATCTATTGGCCAAATCCCCCTACCAGGACCATGTAAGCCTGGTGGCCAGCCCGATCGAAAGCGGCGTGCGACTGCGGCTGGAGGTAGAGCCGGGGGTACTCAAGGCCCTGGGAATGGCCGCCTCCGGCGCCGGCAAGCGGAAATAGGGATCGGCCGAAGACGAGTAGGGTGGGACAAGCTCGCGCTAGCGAGCGCCGGCCCACCGACCGCTGCTGGTGGGCCGGCGGCCGCCACGGCGGCCTTGTCCCACCCTACGATTGCCTTCTGGAGTGCGGCGACTTGTCGCCGCTTTTTTGCGCGGCAGATTGGCGGCTAGGTCTCATAGGTCCCACAGCTCGCGAAAAAGCGGCGACAAGTCGCCGCACTCCAAGGTTGACTCCAGGGCAGCCCGGCCATTAGAATGGTTCCTTGCTGCCCACCAGATGGAGAGACGGAGAGATAGCATGAAGAAGGAAGAGATTCTGGCCAAGGTCGCCTCAGGAGAAATCCGGGTCGAGGACGCCACCAAGATGCTCGAAGAGGCCGAGCAGGCTCGGCCCCGCGGGCAACTCGAATGCAGGGTTAGCCAAAAGGGGGGCGTGAGCCTCTATGGGCTCCAGCGGATGCCCGTCACGCTCTACGTCGAGCAATGGGAGCGTCTGCTGGCCTTCAGCGAGGAGATCGCCAAGTTTCTCAAGGCGCACGACGCGGAACTGAAGCGCAAGTCCAAGTAGCTGTTGCCGCTCGCCGGTTGTCGTCCGCCAGCCCAGCCCCGCCGAAGGGCAGGGCGGTGTGTCGAGTGGCCGGACCCGTTGGCCGTGCAGGCTTCAGCCCGTTTGCCCGTACGGCTTCGTCATGGCAACGATTTCCGAAGCATTGGCGATTGCCATCCAGCACCATCAAGCCGGTCGGCTGCAAGCTGCCGAGCAGATTTATCGGCAGATTCTCGAGGTCGAGCCGAATCAAGCCGATGCGTGGCGTCTTCTCGGTCTGATTGCTCGCCAGGCGGGCGAGCACGGGATTGCCGTCGAGTACCTGGGACGGGCGATAACGGCGGCTCCCTATGTGGCAAGCTTTCACCTCGACCTCGGCAATATCTTGAAGGAGCAGGGGAAGCTGAACGAAGCGGTCGCCTCCTGGCGCCGGGCACTGGATCTGACGCCGGACTTTGCCGAGGCACACTACAACCTGGGCATCGCCTTGAAGGACCTGGGGAAGCTGGACGAAGCAATCGCCTCCTGGCGCCGGGCACTGGAGCTGAAGCCGGACTTTGCCGACGCACACCATAACCTGGGCGTTGCCTTGGAGGCCCAGGGGCAACTCGACGCAGCGGTCGCCTGCTACCGCCGGGTAATGGAACTGAAGCCCAACTCTGCGGCATCTCTTGGTTTCTTGATTCACGTGCTTCAGAATCTGTGCTGCTGGGAAGACCTGAAGATTCTTTCACAACGCATGATCGAGGTCGTTGATAGAGATGCCGGTGGCGAGCCTGCTTATCCCCTTTCGCCGTTCGTTTTCCTTGCCCTGCCGGCGACGACTACCGCGGAGCAACAACTGCGATGCGCACGGCGGTGGGTGGACAGCCAACTGAAAGCGGTAAGCGGGCCCGGACGCAGCCTGGCACGCAACCGAGCGTTGCATCGCAAGTCAAAGACTACCATCGGGTATCTATCCGCCGACTTCTACTCCCATGCGACCGCTTGGCTTATCGCCGAGCTGATCGAGAAACATGATCGTGCCGGGTTCGCGGTGTTCGGCTATTCCTACGGTCCGGATGACCGTAGCCCGACGAGGCGGCGACTTGCAAGCGCGTTTGACCGTTTTGTGGATGTGAAGGACATTTCGTCCAGGGAAGCCGCGCAGCAGATCACCGCGGATGAAGTTGACATTCTGGTCGATTTGAAGGGTTACACGAAGGATACCCGCACGGAGATCTTGTCGCTTCGTCCCGCCCCCATCCAGGTGAATTACCTCGGATACCCCGGCACGATGGGCGCGGCGTTCATGAATTACATCCTGGTCGATGATTTCGTCGTTCCGCCGGAGCAGCAGCCGTTCTTTAGCGAGAAGCTCGTGCATCTGCCGGGCTGCTACCAGGTCAACGACAGCCGGCGCGAGATCTCCGCGCAAACACCTTCCCGCGCCGAGTGCGGACTGCCGGAGAAGGCATTTGTCTTCTGCTCGTTCAGCAACAGCTACAAGATCACGCCGGAGATGTTCGACGTGTGGATGAGGCTGCTGAAGGCAGTTCCCGGGAGCGTGCTCTGGCTCTTGGAAGGGAATCGTTTCGCCCCTGCCAATCTTCGCCGGGAGGCGGAGGCCCGGGGGGTGGCGGCGCAGCGGTTGGTGTTTGCACCGCGTATGCCCCTGCCGGAACATCTCGCACGGCATCGTTTGGCCCACTTGTTCCTCGACACTTTCCCCGTGAACGGCCACACCACGGCCAGCGACGCTCTCTGGGCAGGCTGCCCCGTGCTGACGATGGCCGGGGAGACCTTCGTTTCCCGAGTGGCCGGCAGCCTGATGCGGGCCGTAGGGCTGCCGGAATTGATCACAAGGTCGCCGGACGAGTATTACCGGCTGGCGCTGCGGCTGGCCAGTGATGCCGCTTATCTTGGCGGGTTGCGATCGCGGCTGGCGGCCAATCGCAAGACGTCCCCCCTTTTCGACGCCGGGCAGTTCGCGCGGAATCTTGAGAAAGCGTATATCACCATGTGGGAGATCCATGCCTCCGGCGAGAAGCCACGCGCTTTCGCAGTGCGCTCCATCTGAAATCGCCGCTTCCAAGAAAAGAAAGGCCGGATCTCAAAGGAGATCCGGCACTGATGGACAAAGCTCGGAGCCGAGGCCAACAGGGCAGGCCCGGCATCGCTTGAGCGAGTTCGCCTCTCCCGCGACTCCGCCCTTGGCGGAACGTCTCGGGAAAGTCTTACCTCACCCGGGCCGCACGCCTCAGGTCTTGGGAGCGGGCGGAGCAGGGGCCGGGGCAGCCGGCGGATTGGCAACCGGAGGAGCCGGAGCCGCAGTCGGAGCCGGGGCAGCCGGAGCAGCACCGCCACCAGCGCAGCCGGCGCAAGCCGGAGCGCAGCAAGCCGGAGCGGCGCAGCCACAGCTAGAGCCACAGCTAGAGCCACAGCCGCAGCCGCAGCAGCGACGCTTATGGTGGCACTTGCACTTGCAGCAGCAACTGTTGCAACTGCTGCATGCCGGAGCGCAGCAAGCCGGAGCGGCGCACGGGGCCGGGCACGGAGCGGCGCAGGGGGCCGGGGCCGGAGCGCACGGAGCGCAGGGGGCCGGAGCCGCACAAGCCGGGGCGCAGCACGCCGGGGCCGAGCAGCAGCTCTCACACGGGCAGCAGCTTCGGCAGCGCCGCTTGTGGTGGCACTTGCACTTGCAGCAGCTCTCGCAGCCACAAGACGAGCCACAAGAGGTGCAGGCCGGAGCCGCACAGGGCGCCGGGGCCGGAGCCGCACAGGGAGCCGGGCAAGCCGGAGCGCAGCAAGCCGGAGCCGCACAGCACGGCTCGGGGCAACAGGACTTCGGACGACAACTCCGGGCAGCGTCCGCCGTAAGGGCGGTGCCCAGCACCGCGACGATCGTCGCAACGCAGATCACAAACATGCGATTCATTGAGAATCCTCCAACTTACAGGTACCGTAGCGTTCAGGGATTCGTACTCACGCCGTCGAACGTCCTTTCTCGCTCCCCATCCCTGACGGCGTTGGAGGGGAGTCGCACAAACCTAGCTGTGCCACGCAGAACACGACCGCACGCGGATCGCCCTGTTGAACCTCAGCGGCCCTCTTGCGTGGTATTAAATTCACAGCTTATGACGATAAGCTAGCATGGCTAATTTGCTTGTCAAGCGGGGAAAAGCGACAAAATGTGCGCCCTGCGGCCTAGCGGAACTTTAGGAATTTTGCGGGATTTGTTTGAAAAAAAATTCCAGCCAGCCTCTGAGTCGCCTCCCAACCCAATAGACAAGGGGAGTGCCCGTTGCGGCACTCCCCTCTGTTGCACTCTCAATAAATTCTGCAATCCAAGGAGCTTACATCTTCTCGCCCTCGCTCATCGGCTCCCCGCCGGGCTCCGCCTGCGACCTGAAACTTTGTCCAGGTTCTCGGGTAACAAAAAACGTGAAAAAATGTCACCCTCTTCTGGTTAACGGCGAAATGGGCTCTCCAATTTTTCTGGTGATTTTGTCTGCTCACTAGCTCTTGCGGTGGGATCAGATCCAGTCCCCTGGGTTGTCGTACCCTTCTGTAGCTGGGTATCCTCGCCTGGCGGGAGCGGGCTGCCGGCTTGCGGCCGGTCGCCGGGTTGTGCCCCGACAGCGGGCCTGGCTTGAGGCTCTCGGGCCGAGGCCGTCTCCGGCTGCGCCTGGCGCTCCATCTCCCGACGGAGCAATTCCAGCTTTTGCATCGTCTCCTGGGGATTCTCGAAATCCAAGAGCAGGGGCGGCTTGCCGTCAAACACTACGGTCGCCATGCCGGCCACCCGCCACCCTTCCGCCTCTTTGCGGACCATCCAGGTAATCTCGTCGGTCCGCGGGTTGTTTTCCTTGTCCAGGTCGGTCCACTTGCTCTGGACGCGGGCGCCGTCCTCGGCCAGGTATTCGACCTTCGGTCCCACCTGGAAGCTCGCCGTGTCGCTGCCCTTGGGTGCGACCTGGATTCCCATGCCGGCCGCCTTCTCCCGAGCCAAGGGGGTGAACATGCCTGCCGCCCGCTCATCGTCTCCCTTGCGGACCGCTTCGAGGAAGACGGCCACCGCCTTTTCCGGGGTATTGGTCTGGGCCAAAGGAATCCGGGCCACCTTGGGGCGTGTCGCGGCCTTGCCCTCCGCTTGCGGACCGGTCCCCTGTTCCTCGCCGCTGCGGGCAGCGTCGCCGGCGTCCTTCACGGCCGCCTTCTTCGACGCAGCCGCCTGGGACGTCGGGCCGTTGCTGGAAGCACCGCACCCGCTAGCACCAACCAAGAGAAGAGCCGCCAACGGCATCCAATGCACCGATCGCATCCTGTCGATCTCCTGACATGACTCCCCGGAAGGGTGAACCGCATTCCAACCCGGACTAGCCCGGATTATCCACGGGCGCATCATAGCCCGAAGCGTAAGCGAGGGCGGCTAAGGGACTTACCCTCGCTTACGCTTCGGGTTTCGATGGCGCGCTCCGCGCCGTCTACGCCGCGCGGCGCGAATTATCCGGACTAGGCACGCCCTCAAATTGCGCCGGCTGAAGCGGCGGGGAGTGTCGCAGGAACCGGCAGGCACGTCAAGGCGGAATCAGCCCGCCCCGGCGCTGCGGTCGGCGGCCTCTTGGTCCCGTTGGTACACGGCCAGCACCTTCTCCAGGGTCTCGCGGGAGATCGTCCAGGCAGGTTGGTCGTCCGTGTGAGCGTTGGTGTGCGAGACGAAAAGCCGGTACAGGAACTTGAACAGGTGCCGTGGCGTCCGCAGCGCCCCCATGAGGTCGACCAACCGGCGGTGCTCGATGTCCGGATCGAAGAACTCGGCCAGGGCCGGCGAGCGGCCACCGACCGCCGCCGCCTTCAGCCGCGACTCCGCCAGATCGAAAAGCGACTGGCCCGTCCACTCCAGCGAGCGGATCAGGTTCTGCTTGTCGAGCCTGGCCCGTTGGTGGAAATCGCGGTCCTCCCGGTCGACGAAGTGGATCAACTCGGCGGGCAGCAGCAGCTTGAAGCCCACGCCGGGATGCTTGAGGAGCTTGTTGTCCAACATCGGCCAGACGAGAGCCTTCATCAGCTCGGCCGAGCCGTTGATCAGGTAGGGCTCGTCGACCCGATCGACCAGCACGATGATGCCGGTAAATCCCAGCGTGCCGAGCACGTTCTGGAGCTTGGCCAAAAGCTCGTAGCGATCGTCGGTCCTGGCATGGGCGGGCAAGGGCTGACCGACGAGCTTGCCGGGCGGAAATTGCATCAACACCCGGCGTAGGGGACCGACGTTGCGGTTGAGCACCCGCGTGCTGCGGGCGATCTGCCACGCCCCAGCGGTCCACTTTGCTAGCCGGTAGAGCCGCGGCAGCCAGCCGGCCGCGATCGCCAGGTAGGGCCAAGGCCTGCCCCACCAACCCCACTTGCCGAGCCCGATCAACGTGCCGGCCACCGCCAGCGTGACCAGGATTCCCAGGACCAGGTCCCACTTGGATCGCCAAGTAGGGTAGCGAAGCTTCTTGCGGAGCCGCTTCCAGCGTTCGGCGACGTTCTCGGAACTCGACTGGTCGTAGCAAGCGGCCAACAGCAGCACGTCGCGGCTTTGCGCTGGCTCCAGCGAGGTGATCGCCAGCGGCTGGGTATCCACGGCGGCCGGATGACTGGCCTGCCGGACCTCCAGGATCCGATCCACCATTTGGGTGACTGCCAAGGAGAGAATGGCGTCGGCGTGGTCCCACAGCTTCCACTGACCTAGCACGCGGTCGGCCCGGCGGCGGCGTCCGGAAAACCGTTCGCGGGAGCGGTCGAGGAAAGGGTTGAAGTCGTCGTACTGGATGACGAACACCCGGGCCTCGGGATGATCGGCATTGTGGTCGGCCAGGTGCCTGGTGATTTGCAGCCGCAAAGCCGTCTTTCCCGACCCTTTCTCGCCGAAGACCACGGCCGTGGCGGGCTCCGCGGGATTGCCGTAAATCTTGTCCCAGGTGGGATGGTAGGTGCTGGTGATGCAGTATCCCTTGAAGATTAGGTCGGTCTGGGCGTCTTCATCCGCGAAGGGGTTCTCGGCGATCCCGTGGTGTTCGAGGAATTGTCGGATTCTCATGTTTCCCCTCTCCCTCCGGGAGAGGGTAGGGTGAGGGGGAATTGCCCACGGTCCCACCACCCCCACGAACCCCGCTGGCAACAACGAAGGCCGGGTAAGTCGCCGAATCTCTGGCCGGTTCCCCTCACCCCACCCTCTCCCGAAGGGAGAGGGGGACGCACGAACAGCACAGCCGCCTTGGGGCCCGCCCCCGAGCCCTTTTCCTCCTTGGGCTGTTGCCACAGGGCCATCAGGAGCACGGTCAGAAGAACGAGCACCGCGGCTACCAGCACGACGATGATCACCGCACTGCTGGCGTTGGAGCGACGCTGCGAAGGCAACGGCTGGCCATGACTTCCGCCGGCCGCCGCTGCCGAGGGCGCCGTACTGCCGGAAGACAGGCCCGAAAAGAACTCCGTCGCTTCGTCCGGTTTCAGTTGGGGGAACGTCGCGGAGGCCTCCTGCCATTCCCGCCAGCCCTCGCGCCAAACGAGGGTGTCAGCCCCCACGCGGCCTTCGGCCAGCCAACCGCGCATGACCTCGGCGGTAGCCGGACCGAACTGCCCGCCCGACGCCGGCCGCACGTACCAGACCGCTCCAGGCGATTCGGTCAAGGGATCGCCGGCAACGGCGGGCGGAGTGGGCGGCACAGCGGCGCCCGTGACGCCGGAGCCGATGCGGCTGATACGGCCGGCTGGGGGGGCGTGTAGGCCATCGTCGGCATCGGCGCATTGACGACCGCCGGCGCTGCCGTCTCCAGCGGCATCGCCGCCACGAACGTCCGCGTTGGCGACGCATCCGGCATCTGAGACTGAGGAAGGACCGGCGTTTGAAAGGGTGTGCCGATCGGTTCCGCCGTCTTCGGCGTCGTGCCCGACGGCGCCTGCCGGCCCAGCGACGGCGATCCGCTCGGGCCGGGCGAGAGCGGATAGTCGTGTTGATCGCGAAGCTCCTTGGAGCTGGGCCGCGTGCTTTCCAACGGGATTTGTACGCTCACCCCGCAATAGGGGCAGATTCCCTGCCTGCCGGCCTGGAACGCCTTCACGTTCAGCTTATGCCCATTGGGGCAAAAAAATCGGATGCCCATGGCTGCCACACCGTTAACGTTCCTGACCCCCTGACTACCAATAATACATCCATAAATGGGGCAGGGAAACGCCGCAGTCCTGCGACGCTGCAAGAAAGACGCGGGGAGGCGGCGACACGGCGACGCGCCGACGCGGGGACGCGGCGACACGGGGACACGGGGATGTCTCCCCTTCTCTCCTTCTCCGCGTCCCCCCTTCTCCGCGTCCCCGCGTCTCGCCGTCCCCCATCCCCCGTACCCTCTCTCGCAACAACTGGGCTGGGGTCCAACGGCGAATTCTGCTAACCTCCGGCCCCGTCCATCCGAGTCGATCCCAGGGATTGGTTGGAGTGGGTTTATGCGAGCGAAACCAGGTCTTGCCATCCTCGCTTCCGGCATCCTTGTCGCGTGCCTGCTGGCCGCGCCCGGTTGCAACTCCAACACGGGTTCCGGTCGCAGTCCGCCTCGTGAGCGGAAGGCAGACGCCCAGGCATCGACACCCTCAAGCCCGTCGTCGGCAGGCGCTGGTCGCAGCCAGGCGTCGTCGACGACGGCCAACGCCGGCCTGGGCGAAACGGCCGGCGTCATGGGGAAGGATCCCCTTCCGCCCCCTTTGCCTCGGCAGTGGCCCTACCCCGGCGCCCACCGATCGGACGTTCCCGGCGAAACGATCGTGATCGAGAGGGCCGAACCTGCCTCCTATAATAGTGCGCCATCGCCTGTTAGTGCGCCATTGCCTGTTAGTGCGCCATTGCCGCCGCCCCCGGCAACGATCGTGGTCCCGGCCCCGCAGCCGCCGGCAGCGTCGGCCGCCGTGGCCGGCGCCCTTGCGGCCAGCTCTTCGGGTGCGGCTGCCGCGGCGCCGAAAGCATCCGCCGGCGACCGTGATTACGGGGTGGTCACCATCTTCTATGGCACCGATCGTGCGCCGCTGGTGGGACCGCCGCCCGCGTCGGGACTGGCCGGCTGGTGGTGGTGGACGGCTTGTTCGACGATCCTCCCGGCCGGCCTGTCGCTGGCCGCCTGGAGGGCCCAGCGCCGGCGGACTTGGGTGATCGGGGCCGGGGCGGGGCTAGCCCTGACCTTGCTGCTGGCTGCCGCGGCCGTCTTGGACGGCACGGGCGGCGTCGCGGAAGCGCCCCTGAAAGGCCCGAGCTACGGACCGGATCGGGGACACTTGACGCTGGGCTGCTGCCGCGTGAGCGTGCCCAAGGCGAGCCAGTTTCCCCGCCTGGACCCGTCGTCGTTGGTGCAGTTGGGGGTGCACGTCGACTTGAGCAAGAACCAGGTCCTGCTGGACGTGCAGCCTGCGGCGGAGGAAAATTTCTACCGTGATCTCAAGAGCCGGGTGGCCGGGTCCAGCCACAAGGAGGCGTTCGTCTTCGTCCACGGCTTCAACACCAGCTTCGCCGACGCCGCGGTGGTGACGGCCGAGCTGGCCGTGGATCTGAAGTTCGACGGGGCGCCGATCCTCTACAGTTGGCCCTCGCAAGCCACGCTGGTCGATTACACGGTCGACGAGTGCAACGTGGCCTGGGCCCAGCCGCACTTCAAGGCCTTCCTGTTGGCCGTGGCCCAGCAGAGCGGCGCCACGTCGATCCATCTCATCGCTCACAGCATGGGCAACCGCGCCCTGATGTCCGTGCTCGAGGAAATGTCCGAGGAGATGCGCGACTCGACCCACCTCTTCCGCCAGGTGGTGCTGGCGGCGCCCGACGTCGACGCCGACACCTTCCGCGAGGAGATCGCCCCGGCGATCGTGAAGACGGCCGACCGCGTGACGCTCTACGCCTCGTCGTTTGACGAGGCCCTGGCGCTGTCCAAACGGGTACACGGCTATCCCCGGGCGGGTGAATCGGGCGCGCAACTGGTGGTCGTGCCGGGCGTGGACACGATCGACGTCTCCGCGGTCGATACGGGCCTCATCGGCCACGACTACTACACCGACAGCTCCGGCGTGATAGCCGACCTGGTCGACGTGATCCAAAGCTCTCTGCCCCCGCAGAAACGCCCCTGGCTGCTTCCCAAGCAACAGGCCGACGCCCTGACCTACTGGATCTTCACCAAGGCCTCCCAAGCCCTCAGCCACGCGCCCGCCTATAAGTAGGGCGGGTCGTTCTCCCATGCCGGACGGACAGGGTGAGTGCGATGATCGTGAGCCACAGACCGCCAAACGCGCGCTTTGACGGGGGCTTCTCGGGTTCGTCGCCTACATGCTCTTTCTCGCCGTGGCCATGTCTTGGGCCGCTGGAGGGCATTAAGTCCTTGGAAAGAAGCAAGTAACGGGGACACTCCTTGGGACTGATCGGCGCTAATATGGCGAATTAACGAAGATTAGCGAGGATTGGTGTTCCGTCTTTCGGCTCTGCTCTTTGACGGATAACTCAAAGATTCTTGTCGTTGGACGCGTTAGCGTATCGCTCCCCCGCTCGTGAGGCCATCCACCCGTCAGCGTGGTGTGAGGGCGGCAGGGGACTTGTACGTTCCCTCGCCCCGTGCGAAAATGTCGGCAAGGAGTCGTAGCGCCATGAAACTGGTACCGCTTGGGGACAAGGTGATTGTCAAACGGATGGATGCGGAGGAGCGGACTTCCGGCGGTATCCTCCTGCCCGACATGGCCCGCGACAAGCCCCAGCAAGGCCGAGTCCTCTCGGTCGGCGACGGCCATCTGTTGGCCGACGGCACCCGGGTAAGGCATCAGGTCAGCGAAGGCGATCGCATCTTCTTCGGCCGGTATGCGGGCACGGAGGTGCAGGTGGGCGACGACGAGCTGCTGATCATGAGCGAGGACGACATCCTGGCCGTCGTGACTTGAGTCTGCCCAACTTTAGTTGCCCGGGATACGGAGTCCCCAACACGCACAGGCCATGAGCCCATCTCCTCCCTACGATATCATCATCGGCCTGGAAGTCCACGTGCAGCTTCTCACCCGGAGCAAGCTCTTCTGCGGTTGCAGCACGGAGTTCGGGCTGCCGCCCAACACGGCGACCTGCCCGGTCTGCATCGGCATGCCCGGCACGCTGCCGGTGATGAACCGCAAGGCCTTTCAGTTGTCGCTCAAGGCGGCGCTGGCCTTGGACTGCCAGCTCGCCCGCTTCACCAAGTGGGACCGCAAGAACTACTACTACCCCGACCTGCCCAAGGGCTACCAGATCAGCCAGTACGACCTGCCGTTGAGCCGCGAGGGAAAGCTGCGGATCGCCGATCCCAAGGGCCGCGTCGAGGCCAAGGACGTGCGGATCATCCGCGTCCACCTCGAAGAAGACGCCGGCAAGAGCATGCACGACGAGCTGGCCGGCAAGGCCGACAGCCGCATCGATCTGAACCGGGCCGGCACGCCGCTGATGGAGATCGTCAGCCATCCCGACCTGCGCTCCCCGGCCGAGGCCAAGGCCTATCTCACCGAGCTCAAGCTGTTGCTGAACTACCTGGGCGTCTCCGACTGCAACATGCAGGAGGGCAGCCTGCGGGTCGACGCCAACATCAACCTTCACGTCCACACGCCCCAGGGCAAGGTCGCCACGCCGATCGTGGAGGTGAAGAACATGAACAGCTTCCGCGCCGTCGAGCGGGCGATGGCCTACGAGGCAACGCGGCAGTACCAGGTCTGGCAGGAGACCGGCCGCAAGATGGGCGACGTTCCCAAGCAGACCCGCGGCTGGGACGACGAGGCCCAGGTGACCCGCGGCCAGCGGTCCAAGGAGGAATCCAGCGACTACCGCTACTTCCCCGAGCCCAACCTGCTGCCGGTGACCGTCAGCGAGGACCAGATCGCGTCCATCTGCCAATCGCTGGGCGAGCTGCCGGCCCGGCTCCGCACGCGGCTGGAAGCAACTTACGGCATTTCGCCCTACGATAGCGACGTGTTGGTGAACCAGGGCCGCGGGCTGGTCGACTACTACATCGAGTTGGCCGGTCTGATCGGCGACGGCAAGCTGGCCAGCAATTGGATCGAGCAGGACGTGCTCCGCTGGCTCAATGAGCGGCAGAAGCCGGTCGCGGAGTATCCGGTCCGGCCCGGCGAGCTGGCCCGGCTGATCGGCATCGTCCGCGGCGGCCGTCTTTCCACCAGCCGCGGCCGGGAGGTCCTGGCCGAGATGATCGACTCCGGCCGCTCGCCCGAGGAGGCCATGCAGGCGATGGGCATCGTGGAGGTGGACCCGTCCAACCTGGAATCGCTCTGCCGCGAGCTGTTGGAAGCCAATCCCCGCGTGATCGCCGACATCAAGGAAGGCAAGCTCAAAGCCATCGGAGCGTTGATCGGTCAGGCGAAGAAGAAGAACCCCAACGTCGACGCGAACCGGTTCCGGGAGATGTGCTTGGAGGTGGTGGCGAGGATGTGAAAGTAAAACTGGGTCGAGTGCCGGAATCAGGCCCGGCCGGCTCGATCCCGTTTCTCCCCCATTTCCCGGCCCAAGCGGGACAGCGGCGGCGCATGGCGCCGCACGTCAAAACAGTGTCGTGAAACCAGCCGCCTGAAAGTGCTGGTCGTTGGTAAAAGCCTCAGTCAGGCCGAGCCGGCGCATCACCTGGAATGAAAGATTGTCCACGATTCCCGCTTCCCCCGCCTCGCCTCGGTCGTAGGCTGCCCACGCCCCCTCCACTTCTTCGGGCGTAGGGACAACGAGGAGTTGTCCCTCGATCAGAACTTGTCGAAGCGCATTGACCCGTCGTCGATACGGCCGCCGAGCCGATGCGTTCCCGCATTCGTGCAACACCATCTCCGTGGTGACCAGGCGGCGGCCCTCGAAGAGCAACTTCTCGTAGGCGGCCTCGGCGACGGAATGCCACTGATCCGCGGCGTCCCAGACGGCAATCATTCCCACGCTGTCGAGGAAGACGGCATTCACGGCTGGTGCTCGTTATGGCGCGCCGCCGTGTCCGTGTGGCCGGAGTTGTACCGTTCCCCAAGAATGGCATACACCTTAGCTAACCCTTCGGGCATCGGCGCTCGCAGTGGCTCCTGCTCGCCGGGCACGCGCACTTCAAGTTCCACCGGCGTCCTTTCCGGCAGGTTGACCGGCTCAACCGGGCGAAAGACACCGCCCTCATAGATCGCATGGACAGTCGAAGTCATCACTTTGCTCCTTTCATTTCCCCGACCCTTTGTTCTCCTAAGGCACATGCCACGCGGAAGCCGTCATCAGCTAATCATATCAAACGCTTTGTGAACTTTGCGTAGTTGTACTCGTCAATCACTTTCAATAAAGTCGTTTCGCCGGTCTGGATTTTGCCCCGAAGCCCATCTGCCATGTCCTTGGATATTTGCATGAACATAAGGTACTTCGAGCTTGGGTCTGTCGAGTAGTAGCATCCGTAGGCCTTCGCGATCTTGTCATCCCAAAGAGGAAAGAACGCGGGCGCAGGGAGATGCAATGCCTTTGCAACCGCGACGCGGCTCTTTACGCCTTTTTTCCCCCACCCGCGATCTTCAACGCATCAAGAAAGGCGGTGAACAGGACCGCTATCCTCTCTTTGTCTTCGGCGGCAAATGACAGGATGTCACGCGATCGAAACGCCTTGAGGCTGTTCATGTTTTCGCGAAGCGCGGCCTCAAGGGCAAAGAAGTCGAATATCCCGTACCTGTAAAAAGCGTTGTTCCACGTCAGGAGGAGCACGCCGAGTGCGTCTGCCATTTCTGTAGGTTTGCCCCAGCAATGTTCGACGAGGAACGTAGCAACCTTGTACATCGCGTCGCGTTTCTCATAGGAACGGAATGCCTTCGATCCCGCCTGGACCTCCTTGGGATCAACTGAGTATTCTGTTTTCATGTTTCGGCCTACAATGCGTCTCTTCTTCTTATCTTAAAGAGGTCGTAGAAAAGCACAAGGCCCTGGGGTCGCCAGGGCCCTTACAAGGCGACAGGCGGCTTGCAATCGCCGTCACCGTCGCCTGCTGCGGCCTAAAGGACGCAGTCTCACAAGCCCCTTTCGGGGAAACGATAATACTATCGGGCTTCAGGGCGGCCTTGTCAAGTGGGCCGGCCCGATGCCGGCCTGGCCGAGGATCGCGCCCATGGGAATCCAAAGGCGGCCAACATACAACTCGTTCCAGGCGTGGCACATCAGGCAGGTGGCGGGGTAGAATATATTGCCGAGTCTCGACCATAAGGAGCCAAACATGCCGCAACTCTTGATTCCTGATATTGACGATGCGACCTTCGAGCGCCTGCGGCAGCAGGCCGCCCGTCATGCTCAGCCGGTGGAGGTGGAAGTCAAGGAGATTCTCGCCTCGGCGCTGGCACCCCAAGCGAGCGACCCCTGGAGCGCCATTGACGCGATCCGGGAGGAACTAGCTGCTTCCGGGAAGGATTTTGGCGATAGCGCTGAACTCGTCCGGGAGGACCGGGAACGATGAGCGTTTACGTCGTGGACGCGAGCGTCGGGGCAAAATGGCTCTTGCCCGAAGTGGGGACGCCGGAGGCCATGCGGCTGCGCCAGGGCGGGCACCAACTTCATGTTCCGGCGTTCTTTGACGTGGAGGTTGCGAACATACTCTGGAAGAGGGTTCGCAAGTCGCTGTTGACCAGCACGGTCGCGGCGGAACTGGCCGCGCAACTGCTTGGCGCTCCCATTGTTCGGCACCACGACGGGCCGCTCCTGAAACCTGCTTTCGAGCTGGCTTGCCAAACCGATCGCAGCGTTTATGATTGCCTCTATTTGGCCCTGGCGATTGAATTGGGCGGAAAGCTGGTGACGGCGGACGAACGACTTGTCAACAGCCTCGCCAGCGGCCCGTGCGGCGGGTCCGTCATCCACCTTCGCGACGTTCCATGAACCGGCGGTCGTCGACAGCCTACCGCAACGCAGCGAGCCAGAATCTCGAGGTGTGGCGAAAGGCGGAGGCGAAACGTGGTCACCGCGATGGCTAGAATCAGGGTCCACAACGATTACGAGTCCGTGGTGCTGATCCTCATTCCCGAGCTCGATGAAGTACGTCGCTTCGCAGCCGAACTTCATGCGCGAGGAGAATCCTGGTCGGGCGATGCCTTCGGCTGGCGCGCCGAGTATCATCCGCAACAGACCGAGGCGCCCTTGGATTCCAATCTGCGATTCACTCCGGCGGATTTCTCCATCGGAGAAAGCGGCATTTGGTTCTTCTCGCTGATGTGGGAGCAGGGCAAAGACGCCCCGCCCATCGAATTCCTCGACGACCGGAACATTAGTAGGTCCCTTCTGCCGGAAGGGACTTGAACGACGAACAGACGCTGTCGTTGCGCCAAGTCCCGCCCGGCAGGCGGGACCTACCAAGAAAAGCACAAGGCCCTGGCGTCGCCATCCCCGCGTCTTGCCCATTCTGCCTCTAACACCCCGACCCGCAATATGGCCGGCGCCTGCGCAGCCTGGAGCGTTGGTGTAACTAGGGCGTAGTGGCGAGCACCATTCTGGTAACGGTTCGCTTCCTGCTGCCTGTTTGCAAAGGAGACGATCGTGAGACGCTCTCTCTTCTGGGCGGCGATCCGGGGCGGCTATTGGGCCCCGACGGCAATGATTGCGGTAGTTCTCGCCTGCCCTGCTTGGACGGCTGAGCCGAAACAGAAGGCCGGCGACGCGGAAACGACGGCCGCCAGGCTGGTGCGGGCGGCGTTGGAAAGCGAATTGGCCGGGCACAACGACCAACGCGAGGCGCTCTTGCACAAGGCGATCGGGCAATCGCCCAACGAACGCGCCGCCCATTGGCAGCTCGGCCAGGTCCGCATGGACGGCGTATGGCAATCCCTGGCCGACGTCGGGGAGGCGGCCCGGCAAGACCAGCGGCTGGCCGAGTACGCCCGGCGGCGCGAGGCGTGCGGCTCGGTCGCCGCCGATCAGGCTGCCCTGGCCCGCTGGTGCCGGAAAAATCACCTCGACGACCAACAGCGGGTGCATTGGATGTGGACCCTGCAGTTGGAGCCGGACAACGCCGAGGCGATCCGGGCCCTCGGCCTGCGGCCGTACGGTGGGATGATGTTGACGCAGGGGCAAATCGAGCGGCTCAAGGGGCAGACGCAAGCGGTGCGGAAAGCGATGGACCGCTGGCGTCCGCTGGTGGCCCAATGGAGCAGGGCCGCCGACCGCGGCGACCCCGCGCTGCCGGCGCCAGTACGGGAAAAGCTTTCCAAGATCTCCGATGCGGCCGAGATGGTCGGCCTGGAGGGGGCCTTGTGGCAGCAGGTCGGCGCCAAACATCAGCGGCGACCGTATCACGACATGGTCCTGGCCATGGCGCTGGCGCTGGGCGACAACCCGCAGCCCGTGGCGGCCGAATCGCTGGCCCGGTCGGCGGTCTTCTCAGGGTCGAAGGACATCGTTGCGGCGGCGGTCAGGGGGCTGAAGCGGCATCCGCTGGATCACTACGTGCCGCTTTTGCTTTCCGGCCTGCAATCGCCGATCGAGGCCAGGGTGCAGTGGACGTTCAGCCCCGCCGGCGACCCGGTGATGAGGTATTCCATTTTCCAAGAGGGCGCGCTGGCCGACGTGTCGCGCTCGCTGATGGTTTCTCCTTTTTATAGCTCTGGCACGTCACCATTTCTTCCGCCGGTGTCCGTGACGCCGGGGACGGGGACGGTGGTGTTTGACAGCCCGAAAGAAAAGCAATCTATGATGCGCAACTACCCGGCTGCGGTGGCGGCCTCCTACGCCCAGGCAAGGGCGGACGCGGCGGCGGTGCCGCAGCTTGCGGCTGCGGCCATCGCTCAGGCAGTCATGGATCAGCAAATCGCCGCCCAAAAGGCGCAGGCGCAGGCGGCTCAGGATCAGGCCGCCTTTGGCGAGGCGGTCGATCGCGCCAATCGGGCGATTGCCCAACGCAACGCCCAAATCGAGGCCGCCCTCCGCAAGACCACCGGCCTGGCGCTGGGCGACGAGCCGACAAAATGGTGGACCTGGTGGTGGCAGGATTACAACGAGTCGTACAAGGTCAGCGGCGCACCGAACCCAGACGATGAGAACCCGGCGTACAAGCCCCAATACGACTATGAATATTATGTGGAATACCCCGGCAGTGCGCCTACGGAATACCCCGGCAGTTCGAGCGGGGCCGTTGCGACGGTGGGCGCCGGTCCCCGCTGCTGCTCCTGTTTCGCGCCGGGGACCGAGGTTTGGACGCTCACCGGCCGGCGGCTGATCGAGAAGATCCGCAGCGGAGATCGCGTATTGGCCCAGGACGTTGAGTCCGGCGAGTTGGCCTACAAGCCGGTGCTGGCGGTGACCCTCCGCCTCCCGGGACCGCGGATGCGGATCGGCCTGGGCGGTGAGACGATCATCGCCACGCCCAGCCATCCGTTCTGGGTGGTCGGCCAGGGCTGGCGAATGACCAAGCAGTTGGCCGTGGGCAATTGTCTTCACACGCCTTCCGGCGGCGTGCGGGTCGAGAGCATCGAGAAGCTGGCAACCGATCATTCTTTTCGCGGCTTCGCCTACAATCTGATCGTGGCGGATTTCGACAGTTACTTCGTCGGCCAACAGGGGATCCTGGTTCACGACAACACGCCCCGCCGGCCTACCGCGGCCCTCGTGCCCGGTCTGGCGAAAAGGGGAGTACGAGCGGGGACGGATACGAAGGCGGCGGATACGAACGAGGACGCAGTCAGTTTCTGAATTCAAGCTGCGTCCCCGTTTCAACTCCCGGAACGCCACGGAGGGCGTTCCCTGCAGGCGGAAGTTATTTCTCGGCCGCGCCTGAGCTACCCTCGTCGTACCCAGCTTTTCTGGTGGGCCATGCCCACCCTACGTGAAACTGCCGGCACCATCCTGCCAGCCGACGCGCGAGAACCGTTGCAGGAGAAATGGGCAGTTGGCGGGATATGGAAGCCGAAATCTTCGCAAGTGACGGAACATTGCGTCCAGTTTTTCTGACCGTCACAACCGGTAATGTCGATATGTCTTCTACAGCCCATTGCGTGTTGGCGTGCGATAGACATCTCGAAACTACTCCGTAGTTCTCTCCCCATGGCCAGGTCAAGCGTGCAATCCTACCGGCTTTTCACGCAGCAAGTCCGTGCGGTTGGGCGCCGTGCAATCATGAGCCTGGGGATTGACATCTACAAGCGCACGGATGACCGTCGTGTGCTTGAACAGATCATCCTTCCATACTTTGCGAAACGGAAGGAATGCGTGACGGTCCTCTTCGTTGGTTGTGATTGGTATACGCGTGGCTACAGGCGAATCTTCGACGGTAAGAACTTCTGGACGCTCGAAATTGATCCAAAGAAGAAATGCTACGGCGCGAAACTGCATATTGTCGATTCCGTGACGAACGTCACCTCGCACTTCCGCGAGAACGAATTGGATCTGATCGTTTGCAATGGGGTGGTGGGGTTTGGCCTCAATGAAATAGACGAGTTTGACAAGGCAATTCACGGGTGTTTTGTTTGCCTTCGTCAGGGTGGATCCTTTGTTCTGGGATGGAACGACACCCCGTGGTTGCGACCGTTTCCGCTGGACGCGTCCACGAGCCTGCGCAAGTTCAGCCGGAGCGTCTTTCCACCACTCGCAGCCTTCCGCGTTTTGACGGCTAATCCCAACCGGCACACCTACGATTTCTATGCAAGATGCGAACGACATGACCGCCAAGGCGATTTCTGATTCTGCGGGCGCACGGCGAAAGGCGGAACGGAGGAAATCCGAGAAGCCCTGTGGCCATGCCGTAACCGTTCGCAGTCCGTAAAGCAGCAGACACACTCTGTGTGGCCTGCTACTTTGAGATTACGCCGAGATTCTGGGCGGGCAGCGCGGCGTTCAGGGCCGACCGGACGTTGTCGAACGCGAAAAACAATCGCATCAGATTGCCCATCGTGCGAGATTGAATATGGGTCCCGCTGATCCGCCGCGAGATCGTCTCCGGCGCTACGCCGATCCGGTCGCCCAACTCCTTCTGCTTCAAACCAAATGCTCGCAGGGCTTCGCGAATCTGTTGCGGGGACAATAGAACGAGGTGCTCGCCCAATGCGTGCGATAATCGCCCTATTCAGCCCCCACCACCTCCACGCGCAACTGCCCGGCCACTTGCGCGACCGGCAAGAAACTGCTGAAGGCCGAGACGCCGGCGAGATCCGAGTGGGCCAGCTTCAGGTGGGCCGCGCCGATGCCGCCCTGGCCGAGGGTCGAGTCCATGGGTATCCAACGGCCGCCCAGATACAACTCGTTCCACATGTGATAGGCCAGCGAGGGGCCACCGCTCTGCTCCGTGTAGACCAGGCCCGCGACCACCCGGGCGGGAATGCCGCGGGCACGGGCCAGGGCCGCCAAGAGCATAGAGTGCCCCTTGCAGTCGCCCTCGCCCGAGCGAACCACCTCGGCCGCCGAGCCAAACGCCCTTGCGTAGTCCGGCCTGGTGATCAGGTCGTGCGCCTTCTTCTCCAGCGCGACCGCCAGCCGCCAAGGGTCTTTCTCGCCCGGCGCAACCTGCCGGGCGACCTCGACGATCTTGGCGTCGTCGCTCTGGATCAGGCTGTTCGGCCGGCGATCGCTCGGGCCGGGCAGATCGGCGGCGGCCGGCAGCGGGGCTGGCCAACTAGGGCGCAGGGCATACACCGTCACCTCCGCCGTGTGCGGGCCCAACTGCTTCACCGCCTGCGAAGGACCGCTAGGGAATACCTTGGCCGGGTCGCCCTCGGGCAGGTGCATGCGGTAGCGGACCCGCCGCGTCCGGTGTGCCCCGGGTAACCGCCGGTCGAGATTCACCGACAGCCCCAGCATGAGGTCGAAGGGAGCCTGGCCGGTCTCGGCCAAGGCGACCTCTTTCGGCACGCGGAACGAGCGGAGGTCCATGGCCTGTTGGCGGCGGGCCAGGATCTCGCCCGAGCGATCGGCCCAAACCGTCGCCATCAGCTTCTGACCGTCGGCCAAGGTGGTTTCCTCATCGATCCGCAGCAGCGGCTCCTCGGCCGCTGGCGGCCGGCTGCCGACAGACGGGGGCCACTTCACCTTTTCGTACTGCCGGGCCGTGAGCCCTATCGTGCCAAGCTGATTGAACGTCGGGGACGAAGGCCCGCAGCGTGCGCTTTTCGCCGGGCTGTAGCGGCCGGGCGGCCAACGATTCATCCTCGGCAAAGAGTCCCCCGTAGTCGTCCGACCAGGGGATCGCCGCCGCCGTCATCTTGCCCCCGGCGCCGACCTCGATGCGGAGCTCATGGTCCTGGACCCGGCCCGTGACGGCCAGCGTCGAAGCGGCGCCCTGGGCCACGTCCAAGCTGAAGTCCAGCAGCCGGCCTTGGGGTGTTTCGCGGGTCGAGTATTTGACGTCCAGCTCGACCTCGTCGGACGCGCGGCGGAACTTCAGATGACTCAAGCCTTCGATGCGGACGATCGGTCCTGCGGCGCCGGTCGCGTGGCGAATGACGACCCGATCGTAGCCCACGCGGGTGCCGCCCATGGTATAGATCGCCCAGATTTCACGATCGCCCGCCGAGGCTTTGGCGCCGGGACGGCAGCCCGAGAAGCAACTCAGGACCAGAGCGACGGCGCAGAACAACGAGTGGGCGATAAGCGCTTTGCAGCGGAGGCGAGGCATAGGGTAAAACCTGGCGTGGAAAATAGTTGTCCGTCTGTACCGGTTAGTATAGCAGTCGCGGCCAGATTGAGGCGACCCACCCGAACGGCCGTCTGAAAGTAGCAACCGCGTGCCGTGTGCCGTCCGCGCGGACGGCCTCACGATAGCCTCAAGGCGACCTGCGCGGAACAGCCTGCGGCGTGCGTGCAACACGCGCCGGCCGGGGGCGGTGAGAATCCTCCGCGCACGTACACTTTTCCGCACGCAAACTCCGCCCGCGCCGGAGATTTTCGCAGGTGAAAGGCCCCGATTTTTCCCGGTTCTTTTTCCGCCGCGCCGCGCGTTTTTCCGGTGCTAGACTAGCCTAGATCGACCACGCGGCCGGCACGATTTCCAGCGTCAAGCTGGGAGGTGCAGGGACGAAGTGCGGGTGCTGCGGAAGCGATCGTGGCGCGAAGAGCGCCTTTTCCGGTGGTAGGGTTTGCGAGAGGGATGCTCGCGGCGAGCCGGGGAGAAGAGGCCGGAAAGCGCTGCCGGAGTGACCTAGGGTTCAGTGGGCGTGCCTCGGAGGCGACTGCTCCGCGCCAACCCGGGTGCGGACGATGTTTTGCCTCAGCAGACTCGAGAGCAACCATGGGCTTCTTGAAGCGATTCTTCCGCAACGCGATTCGCGACGGTTCCACGCCGGTCGGCAGCAGCAGCTTCGAACGGCTCACGGAAGAGGAGCTGGAGGCGCACCTGGGCGTAGCACGCTACGGCGACTTCGTGCTCACCGACGCCATCCGGCCCTCCTACGGCCTGGACGTCGTGCCCGCCCAGGGCTACCGGCACGACTGCTACCACGACGAGGAGAACCGCACCTCGGTCCCCGTGCTGATGGCGGCCGTCTCCAGCCGCGGCCTCTTCGAGGTCTTCCTCGACTTGCTGGATCCTCTCGGCCCGGTGGCCGACGTAGTGATGGAGACCAGCCACAGCCACGACCGCCACGGGCACGAGGACCTCTACCGCGAGCACATCGACATGCCGGTGCTCAAAAGCATCCTCTGGGACTACGAAGACCTGTTGACGAACGACGGCTGCACGGGCATCGCGGTCCTCAACCCGGGCATTCCCCAGGAAGTGCAGTTCGACGAACACAAGCTGTTGATCGTCTACGGCCAGGATCTGCAGGCGTTCGAAGAGACGCTGCGTGGGCAAGGCGTGCCGTGCGATGACGAAATGAAGTTCATCACCGAAGCCGAGCACGTCCACTCCTCCAGCGACCAGTACGCCCGGCAGTTCGACGAGCTGAAGATGCGGCTGGGGATCGACGGCGACTACGGCTAAAATCTCCGGTCGATCCTCAGTTATCGTCGGTCCCCGTTTCCGACGGCGGTCGGCCGGTCCACTCGGAAAGCCAGATCAGGTCCTCGCGGATCTCCTCGAACGTCTCTTCCAGGGCGGTAAAGCGGCGGCGGAAGGTCCACCAGGCCAACGCGCCCAACAGAATGCCCAGGCCCAACAGCCCCAGGCCGAACGCTGTCAGCCAGGCCTCGCGCGACATCCCCAGGTGACGATCCAGCGATTCCGCCCAAGCGACCACCAGGGCCGATAGGCCGGCCGTGGTCAACGCTGCCGCAACCGCCAGGGCCACGGCCAGCCGCCGCATCGACCCTACCGCCTCGCATAACTCCAGCCGCGCCAGCTTCCAGCGAAGGGCGAGCATCTCCCTCGCGTCGGCCACCAAGGAGCCAAGCTGCCGGCCAACCTCCGCCAATCCCAGCGGATCAGGTCCCGCCATGTTCGCCTCCTTGGGCCTCGGCCGGCGGCTGGTCAGGCCCTGCGGCCGCCGCAGAGGAGTGGAAACGGGACCAAAGCTTGCCGAGGACCCAGTGGGCGAGGCGGTACGCCTCTTCGATAGGGAAAGACGGCCCGTCTTTCTCGTTCGCCTTCCGCCCACGAAGGCCGGATGCCAGCGACAGGCCGACCATCAAGGCCGCCAGCAAGGCCAGAAGCGGCGACCGCAGGACGTCGTGCCGCCAGGCGCTCAACCTGGCGCCGTTGGCGCGAACGAGGCCCAGCCGCTGATCGATCCGCCGTCGCACCCGGCCGATGCGGGCCCGCAGGTCTCGCCGCAGTTGCCGGGAGTCGGCCTGGCCGCAGAGGGAGATCATCGCCGGGTAATCCGTCCGAGAAACATGCCGACCAGCACGGCGGCCACGAGGCTCTTGCCCGGGTGCCTCTTGACCAGTTCCAAGGCGTCGCCGGCCTGCTGGCGAACCCGCTGAAAAAGGGCCCGTGCCTCTTGCTCGACGCGGGCGGCAAGATCCTCGCACGGGCAGCGGTCCGCCGCCTCGTCCGGCCCATCGCCCCGGTCCGCAGCGGTCTTGCCGTTTGTCGCCTCGCGCCCCGATAGGTTCTCCGATTCGCCGGCCATGTTTCGACTCCTCCCGAGAGAAGCAGTAAACGAAAAAAGGGCTCCCATCCGCATCCGACGGGCCCTCCGCCAACGCCCTATTTTAACATGCGCCGGAGAAGAAAACGACGGAATTCCGCTGCATCGGCCCGAGAGCTGATGCGCTCGTAGTTCCGCCTTATGAGTTTTGACGGACAAGATCGGTAGTTTGTCGCCTTTCGCTCCGCGAAAGAATGCGCGTTCTTTCGCGGAGCGAAAGGCGACAATGGGGCGTTGTACGCAATAACCTGATTACCCAGTTTGCCCGTCAAAACTCATTAGGCGGACTTCCGCCTGAAGGCGGAACTACCAGCGGCTTGCTCATGCCTTTGCCTGCTGCAACAATAACGCCTTACCTTTCCAGGCGTCGCGGCTTGCAGGAGGATTATGCCCATGGACCAGTTCCTGATGTTTTTCATACTCTTCGCCGGCAAGGGTCTTCCGTTGGGGACGCCGCCGGGACCGGAAGATCCGGTCATCGCCCGCGTGGCCCCCGAGCACTGCCTCTTCTACATGAGTTGGGCCGGGGCCGCCGAGCCGAACCCCAAGAGCGGGAATCAGAGCGAACAGCTCCTGGCCGAGCCGGAAGTCCGCCAGTTGATGCGGTCGCTGGAACCCTGGGCGCGCAAGGCGCTGGGCGGCGACGGGGCGTTGCACAACCTCGTCCAAGGGACCCCGTCGGCGGAGCCTAAGGCCCCCGGCGTCCAGCAGACGGCCGCGGCCGACGAGCGGCAAGCCTTGATCGACCTGGGCGTCGACTTTCTGCGGGAACTTTTGACCCGGCCCGCGGCCATCTTCGTGGAAGACCTGAAACTCGCAGATGGCAAGCCGACGGGCTCCGGCGGGATCGTCGTCTCGTTGGGAGCCGACGCGGAAAGACTCAAGGCCGCAGCGGAAAAGGTGGCGCGGGAAGAGAAGACCATCGAGCAGGTCCGCATCGAGGGGCGAACGTGGTTCCGCTGGACCACCCGCCACGGCCAGGCCGGCAGCCAGACCTGGACCTTCGGCTTCGAGGGGTCCTATTTCCTCGCCGCCACCGGCCAGCAGGAGCTGCCGGCGATCCTGGCCCGCATGAAGCAGAAGGAGCCGCCCGCCTGGCTGACCGCCACTGCCAAGCAAGTCCCCATCCAACGGCGAACGGTGGTCACGTACATCAATCTCAGGTCGCTGCAGGAGTTGTTGTTGGCCCAGAGCCCGGGGGCTGAAGCTCGCAACGTCGTTGCAGCCCTGGGACTGGACAAGGTGACGTCGCTGGTCCAGGCGGCCGGGCTGGAAGGCGAGGGCTTCGTCGGCCGGACCCTGCTGGCGACCGAGGGCGAGCCGGGCGGGCTGCTGCGGCTGGTCTCCGATCGGCCTCTGCGGCCGGAAGACCTCAAGCCCATCCCTCGCGACGCGACCTTCGCCCTGGCCTTCCGCTTGGACCTCGCCGAGGCCGTGGACACGATCGTGTCGGCCGCCGACAAGGCCAGCCCGGAAGCCCCCGGCGGCCTCCAGGGCCAACTCGACTGGATCCGGCTCCGCTTGGGCATCGCCGCGCTACGATCGCTGGGCGACACCTGGTGCATCTACAACTCGCCCGGCGAGGGCGGCTGGCTGACGCTCGTCGTGCCGATCCGCAACCCCGCCACGTTTCTGTTGGGTTACGGCAAGGCGCTCGATGCGATCCGGGAATCGTCCGACGGCACCGGGCCGCCGGGCCAGTCGTCGCCGCAGATCCACAGCTTTTCTTTCGCCGGCCGGACCGTGTTCTGGTTCCCCTGGGCGGGATATGTCTTCCCGGCCTGGTGCGTCAACGGGCACGAGCTGGTGCTGTCGCTGACGCCGCAGAACATCAAGGCCTACCTGGCCCGCGGCGACGACTACCAGTCGCTGGCCGCGGCGCCGCAGGCGGCCCGGCAGTTTTCCGCGGCCTCCAGCCCCGCGATGCTCGGCTATCTCGACACGCCCAGGGTTTTCGAGTTGCTCTATCCGTTCGCGCCCATGGTCGCCGGAGCGTTGAAGGAGAGCGGTCTGGATTTCGACGTTTCGCTGCTCCCCTCGGCCCCCGCCATTCGCCGCCACTTGCGGCCGGAAATGGCCGTGTTGCGCAGATCGCCGGCCGGCATCGAGCAGACGACCTACGAGTGCCTGCCCGAGGCCGGCATCGGCGCAGCCGTGGTAGCCGGACTGGTCCTGGCCAGTGGGGTATTGGATGCGGAGAATCCTCCCGTCCCGCCGCCGGCGCCGGCTCCCCCGTCGACCACCGCGCCGGTTCCACCGACGCTTCGCCAACCGGCGCCTGCCTCACTGCCGACGGCGCCGACTCCGTAACCGATCCGTTGAGATGCGATGACGGACGCGTAGGTTATGCTAACAAGCTGTTTCAAATCCCGGAAGCCACGGTCGGGCAGGAATGCCCAACCTACCGCGGGCGTAGGATGGGCATTCCTGCCCGTCGCCACGCTCTGGTTCTGAAACAGCTTCTAAAGCATAACCTACTCGTAGAAGCCGAACTCGTAGGCGGCCTCGAACAGCGCGACGATGTTTTGCGGGGGCACGCCGGCCTGGATGTTGTGGACGTTGTTGAAGACGTAGCCCCCGCCCGGCTTCCAGACCTCAAGGTTTTTCCGCACCTCCTCCCGCACGGTTTCCGGCGAGGCGGTGGGAAGGATGTGCTGGGTGTCGATCGCGCCGCCCCAGAAGACCAGCCGGTCGCCGAAGCGGGCCTTCAGCACGGCCGGCTCCATGCCCGCCGCGCTGATCTGCACGGGGTTGAGAATGTCGATGCCGCCATCCAAGAGGTTGGGGATGTAGCCGGCACAAGCGCCGCAGGTGTGGTACCAGATCTTCGCCCGGGTCCGCGAGCGGATGTACTGGACCAGTTTCCGCTGGCGCGGCCGGACGACGCGGCGGTAGAAGTCGGGCTGGAACAAGGGGCCCTTTTGCCCGGCCAGGTCGTCGCCGATCATGATCACGTCGACCAGGTCGCCCACCTCGTCCAAGAACGCGCGGAACCAGTCCATCCAGAACCGCAGCGTGCGATCCAGAAGCGCCTCGCAGAACTCCGGCTGCGTGAGCATGTCCATGAACCACTGCTCCAGCCCGCGGAGATACCAGCAGATCTCGTAGACCACGCCGGAGATCCCGCTCACCACGGCGTAGGGCGTCTGGCGGCGGAGCTCTTCGGCCCGCCGGCGAAGCCCGGCGAACCGTCCCGGGTCGTCGCCCTTGGGGAAGGGGTAGGCGTCGAGGTCGGCGACCGTGGCGCCGGCCAGCGGATGGTGCGAGATGTCCATGTAATAAGGATGATCGTCGGGCATCGACCAGGTGACGCCGAACTCGTCGGTCAGGTCGTGCCAAAGGCGGCCGTCGCGCGTGCGGGCGACGATGCCCCCGGCAAAGTCGCCGGCCGCGCCGGCCGCGATGTAGCGCGTGTCCACGTGAAACCGTTCCAAGACCGCCTCCGAAGGCCGGGCGAGTTGCTGCACGGCATCCATGATCTCGATCGGCTCGGAAAGGCCCCAATGCTCCAGTAGGGCCTGGTAGGCCAGCTTGTGGATGCCCGTCTGGTTCCCGCCCAGGTCGATCGGGACGCGGTCGGGCACGCGGTGCTCCAGCGCCGCCAGCAACCGTTGGCGGGAAGTCATCGTTTCTCGGGGCGTCGTGACCACCATAGTTACCTCCTCGTTTCCCGTTTCGGGCGTCAAAATGCTGGCAATGACAGCTTGAAAGACCTTCGCCCGGGTTGGCATTGCCCAAGATGCTTCCAAGCGGGTATGATAGCACATTCCCTGGGGAATCGAGAGGGCCGCCGGGTCATAGCGAAAGGAGGCGCTAGGGACCATGCAATCGAACGCTGTGGTGAGATGCCGAGCGCTGCTGATGGTGGCCTGCGCGATCGCCATCCCGGCGGTGGCTATTTTCGGCAAGTCGCTGCCGGATTTTCTTTGGGACCAGTGCTGCCGCCGCCTGGCCGCCGGCTACTCGACGGCCTTGCCCAAACCCGCGGAAACCTGGTCCCCGAGCCTTGCCACCTTGAACCCGACGCCGGAACTGACGGGGCTGGAACTAGCGAAGTCGGCGCCCTGGCCGGACGTGAACCAAGCGGGTTATGAGGCGGGAAGAACGGAAACGCAAGTGTCTACAACCCTGCCTTTTGGGGGATCACGATCCCGAGGCGACAAAGCCCCTCTTGAGGAGGTGGCCTCGCGGACAAGCGATCAATTCACGGCCATCCAACAGCGGCTCCGCCAGCTCGGGGCGACCTCGTATGCCCTGGAAACCTGGGGAAACGAGGGCCGTTTTCATTTCACCTGCCGGGTCTCGGTCGATGGCAATCCGGGCCTCAATCGACTTTTCCAGGCCTCCGACGCCGAGCCGCTGCCGGCCATGGCGAAGGTGCTCCATGAAGTGGAGCAGTGGAAATCCTCGCCGTAAGTGGGGTCCGCCGAAGTTCTCGCACGCGAGGGGTTGACTTACGGCCCCTTCTCCGGCTAATAAGAGACCCTGGTGAAGATCTTTGCCCGATGTTTCCAGCATGGTTTGGCCGATGTACGGTTTTGCGGGACGCGGCGGTTGGCCGGGGAGCAATGCGGCCGGTGGACCACGGTCCTGGGGCCCCTGGCGACGGTGGCCTCCCGTCGATCCTGGTAGGGGAATTGCAAGGTACTTAGGCCCGCCGCAGTCCAGCATTGCGGCGACGGGCGAGGGGCCGACGGTACGCCCCGAACGGATGGCCCGGCTCGAGGTGGTGCTGTTTCTGCTCCGGGAACCGCTGGGGAGTCGAAAGCTGGCCCAGTTGGCCGGCTTGGCGGACGGGACGGAAGCGCGTACACTGGTGCGAAAACTGAACCGCATGTACGATGCAGAGGATTGTGCCTTCCGCGTGATGGAGGTTGCCGGCGGATTCCAGTTGATGACGCGGCCGAAGTTCGCCCCCTGGTTGCGGCGCGGGCAGGCCTGGCAGGCCGAGATTCGCTTTTCGGCCCCGGCCCTGGAGACCCTGGCCGTGGTGGCCTACCGGCAACCGGTGTTGCGGGTGGAGATCGAGGCCATACGCGGCGTACAATGCGGCGAGATCCTGCGACAGTTGATGGAGCGTGACCTGGTGCGAATTGCCGGCCGTTCGCAAGACCTCGGTCGGCCACTACTGTATGGAACCACAAGGCGTTTCCTGCAGATCTTCGGGCTCCGCCAGCTCGAGGAGCTGCCCAGGCCGGAGCTCGCGCGATCGGGCCCGCCGGCGCCTCGATAACGAGAACATCAACCTTTTCTTTTTATCCAGCCGGGAGGGGAATCGACCGTGAGAACCGCCATCCGAACCAGTGTCATTCCGCAGGAGACCCTCGAAGAGAGGTTGGGCCTGCCGATCGCAGAGACTATCGCCGCCCAGGCCAAGGACGACGATGAGGACCTCGATGAGTCCGACGAGGACGAAGACGAGGACCCCGACGAAGACGAGGACGACGACGACGACGAGGATCTCGACGACGATTGGGAGGAGGTCGAGGACGACGACGACGAGGAAGAGGACCTCGACGAAGAGGAAGACGAGGACGAGGACTGGGACGACGACGACGACGAGGACTGGGACGAAGACGAAGACGAAGACGATGACTGGGACGACGAAGACGAAGACGAAGAAGAGGGCGAGGAGGATTGGAAGTAGTCAGTCCTTCAATTGAAACAACCGGGCCAGCGCGTCCAACAGTCCTCGGGGCACGCCGTGCCGGGATGCGTGGCGAAGCGACTCCATCGGCGGGTGCAAGAGCTTGTTGACCAGGCGATCGAAAGCCTGGCGAACCTCGTTCCGCGATCGCTCGTCCAGCTCGGGCAGCTTGTGAAACAACCGCTGCAACTCCTCGTCCTTGGGCTTTTCCCAGCCCCGGCGGAGTTGCTGGATCAGCGGCGCGGTATGGCGGTGGTTGAGCTCCGCCAGGAAGGCCTCCGTCTCCTGCTGGACGATCCGCTGGACGGCCGGGATCTCCTTGTCGCGGGCCGCGCGGTTCCGTTGGCAGGCCTGCCGCAGATCGTCGATCGAGTAGAGGTAGACGCCGGGCCGCCCGCCGATGGCCGGATCGAAATCGCGGGGCACCGCCAGGTCCAGCACGAACAGCGGCCGCCCGCCGCGCGGACTCGACGGCCGCGAACCGCTCCAGCGTGACGATCGGCTCCTCGGCCCCGGTGGTGCTGATCACCAGGTCGGCCTCGGCGAGGCTCGCCGGCAGGCAGTCCCAGGAGACGGCCCTGCCCTGCCAGCGTTGGGCCAGCTCGCGGGCGCGGTCGTGGTGGCGGTTGATCACCGTCAGGTCGCGGGCCCCCTGGTCGCGGAGATAGCGGAGCGTCTCTTCGGCCATCTCCCCGGCGCCGATCACCAGGGTCTTCTTGTCGTCGAAGCGCTCGAAGATCTGCAGGGCGAAATCGGCCACGGCCACGCTGGGGATGCTCACCCGCCGCTGGTGAATGGCTGTCTCCCCGGCCACCCGCCGCGCGACTTTCGCGGCTGCCTGGAAGAGGTCCTCCAGCAGCGGCCCTGCGCCCTGCGCCTCGGTCGCCAATTGGCAGGCCTGTTTCACCTGGGAAAGGATCTGCGGCTCGCCGATCACCATGCTGTCGAGGCTCGAAGCCACGGTGAACAGGTGCCGCACCGCTTCCTCGCCGTCGCGGGAGTAGAGATGTTCGAGGATCTCCGGCGGCGGGATGCCGTGGAAGTGCCCGAGGAAATCGGCGATCTGCTGCGGCGAAGGCAGCCCCTCTTCGCCGGCCACGTAGAGCTCGACGCGGTTGCAGGTCGACAGCAGCACGACCTCCAGGCGGGGAAAGGTCTGGCGCAACTCGGCGATCGCCCGGCGGGTCTGAGTCTCGCTGAAGGAGAGCCGCTCGCGGACCGCAAGCGGCGTATTGCGATGGCTGCACCCGACCACCTGGAAGCTCATGCCCAGGGTCTCCCTTGGGAAACCGAGCTGTGGCCCTGCGATCCGCGCCGGCCGCGGAGGTCGCCGTGCCCGCTGTCGATCAACAGCCCGATGCCCAGGGCGATCACCAGGAAGAGGAAACTCACCACGGTCATGTAGGCCACCTTGCGCCCTTCGCGTGCCGGGCGGTAGAACCACCCGGCCAGCGCCGCGATCAGCAGCCAGGCGAACATCACGATCGTGCTGAGCACCGCCGGATCGTTCCAGGCGACGCCGCTGGACTGCGGGCCGCGCCGGACGAGGTTCAAGACGATTCCCGAGAGGATGCCCAGGCCGAGCATGGGCATGGCGAAGATCAGCGCCCGGCTGTTGGCCTTCCGCAGCCATTCCAGGCTGGGCAGCCGCAAACCGGCCCGGGGCGGCAGCTTGTGCTTGAGGTGGTAGGACTGGTGCAAATACATCAGCCCGGCAGCGAACCCGCCCACGACCGCGACCGTGGCCAACAGCAGCGACACGCCGTGGATCGCTCCCCAGACCCTGGACGCCGGCTCCCGGGCGAAAGGCGCCGCGCCGGCCAACAGCGCTCCCACGCCGATCAGCCCCAAGACCAGCGGCAGGAGAAAGACCCCGAAGGCGTTCCTGGGGTGAAAAGAGGTGAGGTAGAGGTAAGCCCCCGCCAGCACCCAGGCGGCGATCAGGTACCAGTCCTCCTTGCTCGACAGCGGCGAACCCTGCGCATGGACCGCCCGATAGGCCAAAAACGCGGTATGGGCCACCATTCCGGCGCCGGCGAATCCCACCATTACGGCCCAGCGGACCCGGCTGCGGAAAAAGAGCCGGCTGATCTCCAAGGCCAGCACGACGGCGTAGCTGGCCGCAAAACAGGTGATGCTGATCCCGGAAATCATGGCGTGGCTCGGCAGGTGAACTCGAATTGTGAACGCCACCGCCGGCCTTGTGCCGGCGGAGCGATGATTGGCAGCTAGAAACGCCGGCGCTCCAAGGAGTTGCGATTTTTTCGTCTCCGCCCGGCCGGCAACGCCGGCCGGGCGGAGACGAAAAAATCGCCCGTCGGTATCACGGCGTTTCTAGCTGCCAATCATCGCTCCACGGGGATGAACCCCGTGGTGGCGTGTACAATTTACATAGCTATTATACTGCCTGACTGCCAGCGTGCCGCCCCGGCACGGGGTAGAATGGACTTGCTGGAGTCGCGATGCCATGAAGCGTCCTGCGCGGCCGTGTCCTGCCCGCTCTTCCCCCTGCTGCTACGTATGAAGATCGCCTTTCCAACAACGCGAGGTGGGCATTGAGCGAGGCAAGCCGGCATTTCCAGGAAGACAGCGATGTCTTCAGAGCGTTTCATAAAATCACAAAACGACTCGCCGAGTTGGGGATCCCCTACGCAATTGTCGATGGCATGGCCCTGTTCCGGCATGGGTTGCGCCGTTTTACCGAAGACGTTGACATCCTCGTAACCAAAGACGATCTGAGGACCATTCACGAGAAACTGGCAGGCTTGGGCTACCTGCCGGTCCACCCGCACAGCAAGCACCTGCGCGACACGGAATTCGGCGTGCGGATTGAGTTCCTTACCTCCGGTGATTTCCCTGGCGGTGGCCAACCAAAACCGGTAGCGTTTCCCGACCCGCGATCGGTGAGTTTCGAGTCCGACGGCGTCAGCCATATAACGCTTCCCGCTTTGATCGAGTTGAAGCTGGCCTCGGGAATGACCAATCCGGCACGGCTGAAGGACCTGGCGGACGTGCTGGAGCTGATCAAGCTGCGCAAGCTTTCCGCGGATTACGCCGAGCAGTTGAACCCTTTCGTGCGCGACAAGTATCGCGAGCTCTGCGAGGCAGCCAAGAAGTATGGCAATGTGGAAGAGTCGGAATTCTGGGGTGATGCGGACGAAGAGGATTCCCACCGGCCAGAGGGCGGCGCCGACGATCCATGACTCGCCGTTGGGCGGCGCCGACGGTAGCGAGGGCGGGTGGCGCATTCCGCTGGCAAAACCTCTAAAGGCCTCTTGTGCCTGACGGCGCCCCGTTAGCAGATCCATCGCGGCCGCCCGCGATCGCCGCATCGAGCGACCAGAGGCCCGCCCCGACGATCAGCAAGAACAGCCCGCCCAACAACATGCAATAATCCGTGCGGGCCTCATGGGCCATGCCCCAGAAGCCGCTCTTGGCCAGCAGGGGCACTTTGGTGGTCCAGATCGCCACGGAGATAATGACGATCAGCGGGATCGAGGCCAGGCGGGTCAGGAAGCCGACAATCAGCAGGCCGCCGCAGCCGATCTCGAAGCCGCCCACCACGGACGCCAGGTTCGCGGGGCTGGCCCAGGATGCCCACCGCCAGCCGAACACGGGCGGCACGGTCTGGGGATGTTGAATGCCGATGCCGAGCTTCGTAAACCGGCCGACACCCAACTCCGGGTAGAGAAACTTTTGCACGCCCTCGGAGAGAAACACGCCGCCCACCAGGAGTCGAACCAGGATCACGGCGGCGGGGGCGTGCGTACTGAGAATCCGGCGGAGGCACATGGCTTTTCTCCTGGAGGTTGTGACAGTATAGGCGACGCACGCGGTAATTGGGAAACGAGAAGTGGGAGAGAAGAGGAGAGAGGGAGAAGAGGAGAGGGGGTGAGGAGGAGACATCCGCGCGTCGCCGCGTCCACACAGCTTGGCTTCGCGTCTTCTCCTCTTCTCCTCTTCTCCTCCTCTCCTCCTGTCCTCGGTCCCCGCGTCTCCGTCACCCCGCGTCTTCCCCGCCTATTATCGGGGCCCAGTCAAGTCGGGCTGGCCTGCCGGCGGCGAGGATCGTATATTTGCCGGTCGATGGCGGCACCGAGATGAGTGCCACTGCCGGCTCATCCGGCAGCGTCGACAGGGGGGCGGGGTAGGCCCAAGGAGCCGTCAGAGAGTAATTTGGGCAATTCATTTCATGGTGGTGCAGGCGTCCCGCCTGCCCAGACAGTGCAGGCGGGACGCCTGCACCACAAGCGGCGATCAGGAGCGTTAGCCAGTGGCGAGTTTCGACATAGACCGGCTCCTGGAGTCGGCCAAGACGGGGATCACCCGGTTTCTGGAAGAGGGGCTCCAAGAAGGCCGGATCGACGAGGGCTCTTACGCCCAGGCCCGGGGAAATACGTTCCCCCTCCTGGATGAGTGGCTCCGCGACGAGCACTACCCGCGGATCTCCCCCAACCTTGGGGAGGGCATCGCGCGGGCGATCCAGTCCGCTCACTGGGAGGCGATCGTCAACGCTTTCCGGCAGAAGGCCCGCTTCGGCACCGGCGGCATTCGCGGCATGATGGCCTTCGACCGGCCATCGATCGACCTGTTGGCGTCGGAGGGGATCGCCGCGCCGGTGCTCAAGGGTCCGAACACCATCAACGACATCGTGTTGCTGAGCTGTTCGACCGGCGTGGCCCAGTTCGGCAGGGCGCAGAACCCGCCCTTCGAGAAGGTGGTCATCGGCTACGACAGCCGCATCCGCGGCTTCGATTTCGCCCGCATCGTGGCCGAGTTGTTCCTGGCCTACGATTACACGGTCTATTTCTTCGACGAGCCCTGCCCCTATCCCGAGATGACCTTCGCCATTCCCTACCGCGGGATCAAGGCCGAGTTGGGGATCCTCATCTCGGCCAGCCACAACGACTACCGCTACAACGGCTACAAGCTCTCCTGCGGCAACGGCTCGCAGTTCGATCCCGAGCAGCGCGACGAGATGTACAACAAGTACATCGCCCGGGCCACCAGCCGCGACATCCGGCTGTGCCCCTTCGCCGAGGTGGAAACGGAGAAGCTGGTCTTCCTGGGCGGGGAATCGCCGATTGCGGGCTTCGACTATCACGGCCGGCAGGGGAAGATCGTGAACATTCACCGGGAGCACGCCGCCCACGTGCGGTCGTTCCTGATGACGGCCGACCTGGGCGCCCGGGAGCGAGAGTCGGATAGGCCGCTGAAGATCGCGTACTGCGCGTTCCACGGGGCTGGCCGCCGCGCGGTCCCGCGACTGCTCCGCGAGGTCGGTTTCCCGGACGAAAATGTCCAGATCATCACGGAAGGCGGGTTGAACGACCTCAACGGCTTCTTCCCCTCCTTTTCCAGCCAATCGGGCCGCGAGCAGCAGCCCGATCCGGGCGATCCCCGCTCGGCCAGGACGGCCATCGAGGCCTTCCAGCGGCAAGTCGCCCGGCAGCGAGGCCCCTGGGGTTTCGACGAGTTGGACATCCTCATCGGTACGGACCCCGATGCCGATCGCTGCGGCGTGGTGGCCAAGGTGCCGCCGGATCAGCAGCATCTCTACGGCCAGGACTGGCTGCTGCTGCCGGCCGACCTGCTCTGGGCCCTGTTGCTCTGGTACCGCCTGCACCGCGAGGCGGAGGTCAACGGCGGCCAGGTGCCGGAGGCCGACAAGAAGTTCGTGGTCCTCTCGCACACCACGTCCGACGCCATCACGCTGCTGGCCCGCAAACACGGCCTGGGAGTCGTCCGCACCTGGGTGGGCTTCGCGGCGCTGGCGGCGGCCGTCCGCGACGTCTGGGAGAAGAAGCCGGTCCCGTCGTTGGTCGAGGGCCGCACCGATCCGGCCGCGCTGTGCCATCCCTTCGTCTGCGAATATATCGACGTGCGGGCCGGCCAGCGCTCGATCAACCTGGGGGCTTTCGAGCAGAGCAACGGCTTTTCGCTCTTGGGCGGACCGCCGCCGGACCAGCGCTCGCTGGGCGTCGGCGGTCACGTCCGCGACAAGGACGGCGTCCTGGCCGCGCTGTTGGTCGCGGAGATCGCCGCTTGGGCCAAACAACGGGGCACGACCCTCTTCCAGCTCATCGACGAGCAGATCCACCGCGACCCGCAGATCGGCCTGTTCGTCACGGCCTACGAGCCAGACCCCCTTGATGGGGAGTATCCGGGAATCCAGGGCGACCGCAAGAAAAAGAGATCCTCCGCCGCGCCCTGGGCTACTTCCAACTGGCCTTGGTGGGAGACCTCCAGATCGGCGGCAAGGCGGTCCGCTCGGCGGTGATTTACCGTACCGGAAAGTACGACGCGATCTACCCGCCGACCTGCGATTTCCAGTTCCCCGACGAAGGTGTCCGCTTCTATTTCGAGGACCAATGGAACCACCTCACCATCCGCCCCTCCGGGACGGGCAACTCGCTGCGGTTCCATATCCAGCTTCACACCTTCGAGGCGGCCTCGGACCTGGTGGCCAAGAAGCAGGCCCTGCTGCGGCAGGCCCAGGCCCTGATGGACGATCTGCGCCGCCTGCTGCGGGCCCCGCGGAACATATAGCCAAGCGGTCCCGCTTCGTGGGGGTCGGGGGTCGGGGGTGGGCGGGGGACGGCGGACGGGGGAGGGGCGTTCGTAGTCCCGCCTTTAGGCGGTGTTGTCGTCGATTTCCGGCTAAAGCCGGTACTACGAACTTGCGCTAGTTTGTCCCGCGGGTAGTAGGACGCCGCCCAAATCCCGATCGGTTTGCCTTGCTCGGTTGCCGGGTCCATATAATGGTTCGGGCTTTTGATTTGGCCTGACGTCGGAAACGCCTTGAGTCTCTACAAACCTCACGAAATCAGCGGCTGCGTCGACACCGAGTTGACGCCGGAACTCTACCGCAGTTGGGGACGGACCCTGGGCCGCCAGGTCGAGCCGCGGGCCAAGTTCGTCGTCGGGGGCGACGTCCGCCGTCAGACGCGCGAGTTCCTCGCCGCCCTGATCGACGGACTGGCGGCGGCCGGCGCCGACGTGGTCGACCTGGGCATCCTGCCCACGCCCGTGGTCTACTACGCCCAGCGCCGCCTGAACGCGGCCGGCGCGGCAATCGTCGCCTCCTCCTATGGCGCCGACGGCTGGCACGGACTGCGCTGGCGCCTGGGCCGGCGTTGGCCTACGCCCGAGCAAGTCGCCCTGCTGCGCCGCGAGGCGGAAGATCCCAGCCCGTTGGGCAACGACCGCAAGCCGGCCCTGCCGCGAAGACTCAACGTCTCTTTCGACTACGTGGGCTGGCTTCAGGAGACTTGGATCGAGGCCCAGGCCGGCGAGTTGCGGGTGGTGGTGGATCCGATGTACGGCTGCAACTCGGCCCGGGCGAGGCGCTACCTCCAGGCCGTCTTTCCCCGCTCGCTTTGCTCCGCGATCCACGACCAGCCGGACGCCGGCTTCGGCGACCGCGTGCCCGACTGCACCGACCCGCAGAACCTCGAAGAGCTCGCCATCACGGTCGAGCACGAGCGGGCCGACTTGGGGATTGCCTTCGACGGCGACGGCGACCGCGTGGCTTTCATCGATAACCAAGGCATCGTGCTCACCGCCGAAGAGGCCGCCTGGGCCCTGATCCGCAGCTTCGGCGCCCAATGGCCGGGCCGGTCGCTGGTCTACGACCTGAAGTTCTCCAAGCGGATTCCCCAGGCCGCAAAGCGCTTGGGGGCGGCGCCCATCGAGGAAGGCAGCGGCTACGCCCGGCTGCACGCGCGGATGCAGGACTCCGGCGCTCTGTTCGGCGCGGGCGTGCGGGGCCACTACTTCTTCGGCGACCTGGGCGGCGACGACGACGCGATGCTGGCCGCCTGCCGCTTAGTCGCTTACCTGATTTGGTCGCAAAGCACGCTGGGCCAACTGCGCCGCAGTTGCCCCGCGGCCTACCTCACGCCCGATCTCCGCGTGCCGTTGGAGCCCGACGAGGCGGCCAAGGCCCTGGCCAAGGTCCGCGCCGCGTGGAAGCAGTACCCGCAGGCGCAGGTCGACGGCGTGCGGATCGACTTTCCCGACGGCTGGGCGCTGGTCCGCTCCTCCGTCACCGAGGCGGCCTTGACGTTCCGCTTCGAGTCCAGCGGCTGGAACCGCCTCTACAAGCTCGTCTGGCGCTTCTGCGACCGTCTCGGCCCTTTGGGCGACGCCCTCTGGGCCCGCTACGAAGAAGCCGTTGGCCACCAGTGCAACCCCGGCTGAGGCTGCACGGCGGAAATCGTTCACGGGGAGGCATCCATGTAGCAGGCACACGCCGTGTGCCGTCCGCTGTCTCCGCCTGTAGGGACGGACGGCACACGGCGTGTGCCTGCTACATTCCGGACCGTGAGCGGTCACCACGGCGGAAACCGTTTGACGGCAGCCTTGCGATACCTCAGAATGGGCCTTCGTGTGAAGGCCGAACCCCACCCTACTCGTCGTTTACGAATTACCGCTGCTGGAGATATTCTTGCCATGATCCGCGGATGCCTGCTTTCCCTCGCCACGCTCTTGTTGGCGGTCCCTTGCTTCGGCCAGTCTGCGAAACCCGCCCGCGTCTCCTGGGAGCCGCTGGGGCTGACCGGCAACGGCGGGATGTTCGCGCCGGCGATCAGTCCGGTCGACCCCAACCTGATGATGCTCAACTGCGATATGAGCGGAGCCTATATCTCGCGGGACGGCGGCCAGCATTGGCGAATGATCGACCAGAGTCAACTCCGCTCCAGCACGCGCTGCCGGCCCGCCTTCCATCCCACGGATGCCAAGGTGATCTTCGCCGCCCAGGGCGGTAAAGGTATGAAGGTCAGCCGCGACGGCGGCGAGCACTGGGAGCCGGTCGCCGGACGGGAAAAGGGGACAGTCCCCATTTGCCGGAACGGCCCTCCGGGGGCTTCGCCCAAATGGGGACTGTCCCCTTTTTCCCGCTGCAAGATCTCCGGGGAGAAATCGCCATCGATCCGGGCCATCCCCAGCGAATGATGGCCGGCGACCAACAGTCGGTGGTCCTCTCGACCGATGGCGGCCGCTCCTGGCGGGCCTGCCAGGGGCCGCACGGGCAGACCGTGGCCTTCCACTTCGACCAGACCAGTCCCGCCATCCGTCGCACCTGCTTCGCCGCCACGGACCTCGGCATCTGGCGGTCCGACGACGGAGGAGCCACGTGGTCCGAGAAAACCAGCGGCCTGCCGTGGAAGGGCATCCGCTCCTTTGCGGGCGGCTCCCGGGCGGAAAAAGCGGGTAGTATTCCCCCGCCACGAAAGTACGTCAGGCTTTCCAGCCTGACAGAACAGTACGTCAGGCTTTCCAGCCTGACAGAACAGACGGGTCAGGCTGGAAAGCCTGACGTACCTCTTCTTTCGGGCCGCGGTAAGATCGTGCTCTACTGCGTCGTCCCCAGCCGGGTCGAGGACGGCAAGTTCGCCGGGGGCGTCTATAAGTCGGCCGATCGGGGCGAAAGTTGGACCAGCGTGATGGGCGGCGGGATCAACACGGAAATCACGGCCGCCGACCCCTGGGCCCAAAGCCCCATCTGCCAGTACCAGTGGGTGCTGACGACCAATGTCGATCCGAACATCGTCTACGCCTTGAATTCCAACACGGGCGTCCATCCGCCGCACCACACGGCCGCCTTCCGCAGCGACAATGCCGGCCGGACCTGGCGGGCCACGTTCTATCCCGACCCGCGCTATCCGGGCTGCAACGTGGAGAAGGACTTCGTCACCACGACCGACGGCCAGTTCTACCAGCAGCCCGCCTTGGGCGCGGCGATCGACGCCTCGAATCCCGACCACCTGGTGCAAGTCAACGATTGGGTCTATTACACGACCGACGGCGGCCGCTGGTGGAACTGCGGCCATGCCCGGCGGGCGGCCGACAACACCTGGCTTTGCAACGGGCTGGTGGTCACCTCGACGTGGAACTACTACATCGACCCTTTCCAGCCCGAGCGGCATTACATCGCCTATACCGACGTCGGTTTCGCTCGCTCGTTGGACGCGGGCAAGACGTGGGCCTGGTGGGCCGGAAAAGGCCGGACCCCCTGGCGCAACACCTGCTATGAGCTGGCTTTCGACCCGAAAACGCCGGGCAAGATCTGGGGCGCCTTCTCCGACGTTCACGACATCCCCAACGGCAACATCATCTACGGGGGCCACCGCTCGAATCTCAAGGGAGGCGTCGCGCTGAGCACCGATTTCGGCGCCACCTGGAAGGCTTCGGCCCAAGGGCTCCCCGAAGCGGCCTGCACCTCGATCGTGTTGGATCCGAAGAGCCCGGCCGGCCGCCGCACGCTCTACACCAGCATCTTCAACCACGGCGTGTACAAGTCGACCGACGACAGCAAGAGCTGGCAATCGGCCAGCCAGGGACTCGGCTCGCCGGCCGACATGCGGGTCTGCCGGCTCCAGCTCCACGGCGACCGCTCGCTGTTCGTGCTGATCACCGCCATGACGGATTCCCATCGGCAGTTCGTCAGAGAAGGACCGGGGCTCTACCGCTCGACCGACGGCGCCCGGCGCTGGAAGCTCGTCAACCAGGGCCGGCGGTTCCTCTGGCCCAAGGACTTCACCGTCGATCCCGACGACAGTAAGACCATTTATGTCGGCGCCGCCGACGCCCGCGCCGATCAGGCGGGCCTCTGGCGGACCACCGACGGCGGCGCGACCTGGCAGCGGCTGGCCAAGAAAGGCTCCGAGCATTTCGGCGCCTATCTGCACCCTGCGCACAAAGGCTGGATCTACATGACCCTCACCGAAGGCCCCCCCGGTCCGGGCCTCTGGTTGAGCCGGGACGACGGCCTCAGTTGGAAGCCCATGAGCCTGCCCTTTGCCAACGCCCAACGGGTCTGCTTCGACCGGGCCGATCCGAGCGTGATCTATGTGACCACCTTCGGCGGCAGCGTTTGGCGCGGACCGGCGGCGGAGGACGTGGACCTCTAGCCCGGATGATTCACGGCCGAACACTAGCCCGACGCGCAAGCGAGGGAGCGACACCGGCTTACCCTCGCTTGCGCGTCGGGCTAGTGTGACGCACCGTGCCGCCGAGATGCCACGGCCGCGAACAATACGGGCTGGTTCGTCCAGGATTTCCGGACGGATTGGCAATCCGTCCTACAAACAAGTTGAGAAGTTACTCTTCCGCCGGTCCTCCGCGCGGAGGCGCGGGGGGCGGTTCTGTCCCTGGTCGCCGCCCGGCCCGCCGTCCGGCCCGCCGTCACCGGGGCCACCGCCGCCCGGACCACCGCCCGGACCACCGCCGCCCGGACCACCGCCGCCCGGACCACCGCCACCGGGACCACCGCGCGGCGGGCGCCGGCCGCCGCCGGGACCATCTTGACCCATGCGCGGCGGGCGAGCCTCATCGAGGATCTTTCGTTGCGCCGGCGTGAGGATCTTGGCGAGCTTGGCCTTGGTCTCCTTCTCAAGTTTGGCGATCTGTTGCACTTGCTGGTCGGTCAGGTTCAGTCTCTCGGCCACGAAGCGCGGGAGTAGATGGAACCCGCCACCCCCGCCACCGGGACCGCCCGGGCCGCCAAACTGGCCCCGGCGCGGCGGGCCGCCGGGACCCCCATCATCCTGACCGCCGCCGCCTGGACCTCCCTGGCCTGGCGGACCGCCGGGAGGACCCTCCTGCGCGCTGGCTCGCATGGCAACGCCGGTAATCATAAAGATGCCGAAGATTGCAAGAAATGCTGAAAAACGCCGCATGGGGAGTCTCCTCAACCAAAAGCCTTGGGACAGGGGGAATTCCTAAAAGATGATCCGCTGGCCCGTGACATGGACGCTTGAAAGAGCGGGCCCGCACCGCCAGCGATGCGGTACTTCATATACTAACCGCGAATCTTGTGAAAAATTTCAAGAAAACCCTCGGCACATCAACGCAACCCACAGATATCAAAACGCTTACGACGAAAATCACGCCTCCAACCACCTTCGGGTTCGGCTAAGGGCCTGTAAAACAATAAGTGTGGCCCTGCAAGCCCCTAGCTGCCGAAGCAATCCACCTCGCCGCTGCGAAGCGTTACGTAGATCCGGCCGGAGGCGTCCACCGCGATCGCCCAGCGGACAGGCTCGGCCGCGAGCGGCTGCGACCAGAGCGTGTCGCCTCCGGCGAGACTGCGGGCCGTGAGTGTCCAGGTTGTCCGGCCTTGCTCTTTCCGCGGGACGCAAGCGAGCCGGGCGTTATGCACCGTTACCACCGCCTCGCGCCACTGGCACGAGCGGTCGTAGACCGGGTACTCGGCAAGCGAATAGAGCGGCTGCCCGGAAACGGCGACGTGATCGCTCACCAGCGTTAGCTCGCGGCCCCGCGGGGCCGAGGTCCCGTGCCCGCCCGGCGGCTGGCTCAAACAGCGACCGTCGGCCGCGTCGAAAACACCCGGAGAGACGGCGTTGCCGCCGGCCAGGTAGAGGCGTCCGCCGGAGAGCAGCAATTCTCCTTGGCAGGCGATGCCGCGGCTGGATGCCGCGTCAAGATGGCCGGCCTTATTGTTCTGCCAGCGGAGCCGGCCGGTGGCCAGGTCGACCGCATAGAGGTAGGTCCCGTCGAGATCGGTCATGCCCGCGGCGAAATAGGCTCGATCGCCGTCCACCAGCACGCCGCTGCTGGCCGGCCAGGTCGACAAGAGCGAGCCGTAGACGGCGATCCGCCGCTGGAGCGGCGCGGCGCGGAAACGCCAAACGGTCCGGCCCGAGGCCGCGTCGAAGGCATAGACCCAACCGTCGCCCGAGCCGACCAGGGCCAGGCCTCGGGCGATCGTGGGCGGGTATCGCACGGCCCCGCCGGCGTACGCCGTCCAGCGAGGCTTGCCGGTCGCTGCATCCAAGGCCCGCACGATTCCATCCCCGCCGCCGAAGAAGACCCGGTCTCCAGCCGCCACCGGCGCGGTGAGCTCGCTGGCCGGCCTCTCCGTGGGACGGATTGGTAATCCGTCATCCGTGGGACGGATTGCTAATCCGTCAAGGAGATCGGCCTCATTGCTCGACGGATTACCAATTCGTCTCACATCAGAGCTGACCTTCTCCCCGGGTCCCCTCACCCCGGCCCTCTCCCGGAGGGAGAGGGGGAAGTAGCTCCAGAGCAGCTTCGGCTTGGCCGGAATCAGGGCGTTGCTCTGAGCGGTTCGGGCATTGTCGGCCCGATAAGTGGGCCAATCCGCCGGACGCACGGCAAGCGCCGCCGCATCGCCCGGACCGGCGGACCGCGTCTGCAGCCGCTCGTCGTCCTTGGCGGTCGCATCGAAGTCGAAATGGCCGGCGGGCCCCAGGCAGATGGAGCCGAACAATTGCAGGTCGCAGTCGCAGGTCCAAGGGAGCCAATAGAGATGGCCCTGGGCAATAATCACGCCGACCTGGCAGGAGGGCCTCATACTGGAGATCCATTGCATCGCGCCCCGCTCGGTGTCCAGCCGGCCGGAACCCTCCGACGCGCGGAAGAAGATGCTGTCCGCGCAGCCCGTGGAGCGCGTGCAGGCGCGGCGGGTGGCGGCGAAGCTGGCCAGGACCTCGCCGGTGAGCGGGTCGAGCTTCTTGGTGTCGTCGCGGCTGTTCTGCGCCGCCACGGCGTACAAGCCGTCGTCGCGGATCACGATCTGCAAGTCCTTGGCCGGATGCTTCCAGAGCACGCGGCCGTCGGAACGTCGAGACGGCCGTCAGCCACTCGACCTGCGGGCCGACGAAGTAGAGCGCCGATCGGTGCATTTCATGTAGACCGTGCTCTTCCAGCCGCCGATGTAGCCGTGCCCGGGGCGATAGGGGCCGATAGTGCGGAAGAGATCCGGGTCCTGTTGGGCCGTCCGCTTCCAGACCAGGCGGCCGCTGGCAGCCTCCAGGCAGGCCAGGTAGCGGCCGAAGGAGGCGAAATAGATCCGCCCGGACTTCATCGCCAACGCACGGCTGTCGATCGGCGGGTCTTCCTGGTGCTGCCAAAGGACCTTCTTGCTCTTGGGGTCGATGGCCAAAAGCGTTTTCGCATAGCCCCAGCGATACTCGTTGTTGTTGTAGCCCTGCGAGATCCGTTCCCAGGGCCAGCCGTGATTGGTGCTCTTCCAACGGGCGGTCTGGTCCAGCGGATCGGGCGGGCCGACCAGCGCATAGAGCACGCCACCGTCCAAGGCCATCCATTTCCAGAAGGTGCCGCCGGTCGCCTCGACGGGCGGGATGATCTGGTCCAGCAGCTTGCCGCTGGCCGGGTCCAGCAGCTTGCACGACTGGTCGTCGGCCAGGTAGAGCGTCTCGGGCGTGGCGATCATCGTGCTGCGGTCGACCATGATCCCCGGCGTCAGCGGGCGCGTCCAGAGCATGGCGCCGTTGAAGGCGTTCAGGGCCACCAGCGTGTTGAGCCAGGGCTCCTCCCGTTGGTGCCAGGCGACGTGCCCGAAAGCCATGAACAGCCGCCCTGCGGAGGCCACGGCCGCCTGCGGGGCGGGTCCGTAGCGGGGCTCGGCGACGAACTGCGTGAGGTACGGCGCGCGGGCCAGCGAGTCCTGCGAGAAGCGGGTTATTATCCGGGCCGTGGTAGTGGTGCGACCAGTCGTCAACGCCCGGGGGAAACGGCTTGACCCACTCCTGGCGGCCGACGATTGCCCGGCCCTCCGGTCTGAGGACCCGCAGGATTTCCGCCCGATCGGGCATCACCGTAGGACGGATTGCTAATCCGTCCGGTGGATGCGCCCCATCGCGGGACGGATTAGCAATCCATCCTACGTCCGCCATGGACGGATTAGCAATCCGTCCCACGCCCGCCGGATTGTCCGCCACGACCACCACGTCGGCCAGGTTGTCGGCCAATCCGATCCGCGCGGGGCTGCCCTGGGCCACAAAAATCCTCGTCCCATACATCCCTTCCGCATCCGCCGCCCGCGAGGCCGCCTCCGCCGCATCGGCATCAGCGAGCTGGACGTACCAGATCATCCGGCTGCGCTTCGCCAGAGCGATGGCCAACCGGCAGCGGTCGTCGCCCAGCACAACGCCGATCCCTGGCGTATTACCGACGCGGGCCACGACATCTTTTACCCGGCCATCGTCCGCTTCCAAGCCAGCGGCGGGCAGACGGCCGCAAACGGCCAATAGCATCAGCGCGACAAGCGATCTTGCAACCATCGGTTGGCTCCTTTATGGTGCCCAAATGACCTTGCGTTATCCTATTATAGACGATTGCGCGTAGGCAGCGCCCTCTGTGGCGTTCCACGGTATCGCCGCCTCCACGGAGACGCACGGTACTAGGTATCACACGCTTGCCCAACCCCGCAGCTTCTCCAGGCGATAGGCTTCAAAACGATCGGCGGCGATCGCTTCGCGGGCGCCGGCCAGCAAGCGCTGGTAATAGGTGACGTTGTGGATCGACAACAGAATCGGACCGAGCATCTCGTGGGCCATGAAAAGGTGGCGAAGGTACCCGCGGCTCCTCTGGCAGGCCGCACAGGGACAGCCTTCCTCCAGCGGCCGGCCGTCGTCCTGGTATTGAAGATTGCGGAGCCTCCGCGGACCTTGATCGGTAAAGGCCAAGGCGTTGCGCCCGCACCGCGTGGGCATCACGCAATCGAAGAGGTCCACGCCCCGCCGGATCGCCTCCAACAGATCCGCCGGCCGGCCGACTCCCATCAGGTAGCGCGGCCGATCGGCGGGCATCGCCGGGACCACCGCGTCCAGCACGCCGTACATCTGGCACGGCTGCTCGCCAACGCTCAGGCCGCCGATCGCATAGCCGGGCAAGTCCAGCTCCGCCAACCGCAACGCGCACGATACCCGCAACTCCACGTCCAACCCGCCTTGCACGATGGCAAACAGCGCCTGGTCGGCCCTGCGGGCGGCGGCCTGGCAGCGGGCAGCCCAGCGGATGGTCCGCTCGGCGGCGTCGCGGACCACCTCCGGCTCGTTGGGCAGGGCCACGACCTGATCCAAAACCATCGCCACGTCGCTGCCCAATCGCTCCTGGATCGCCACCGCCCGCTCCGGCGAAAGCTCCATCAGCCGGCCGTCGATGTGCGAGCGGAAGAGGGCCTGTTGTTCGCTGGTCCGCGTCATCCTGGCCAGGCTGTAGAGCTGGAAGCCGCCGCTGTCGGTCAGTATCGGGCCGTCCCAGCCCATGAAGCGGTGCAACCCGCCCAGCGACGCGATCACGCCTTCCCCGGGCCGAAGCGCCAGGTGATAGGCGTTGCCCAGGACCAGCGTGGTGCCGGTCCGGCAGAGCTGGTCGATCGAGAGCCCCTTGACCGAGCCCTGGGTAGCGACCGGCATGAAGGCCGGCATCTCCACCGGTCCGTGGGGCGTCTGGAAGGTGCTGCGGCGGGCCGCGGACCCGGCGTCGACGTGGTGGATCTGAAAGCGAAAGTGTGCCATAGTAGTAGGCACACGCCGTGTGCCGTGGCCGAGCGGACGGCACACGGCGTGTGCCTGCTACATTACGGCACACGCCGTGTGCCGTGACCGAGCGGACGGCACACGGCGTGTGCCTGCTACATTACGGCACACGGCGTGTGCCTGCTACATTACGGCACACGGCGTGTGCCTGCTACATTACGGCACACGGCGTGTGCCTGCTACGTCTGGGACGAGCCGTCAGTCGCCGCGAAGCTTCAGGCCGTGCGAGGTGAGCTTGTCGCGGACTTCGTTGAGACTCGTGACGCCGAAGTTCTTGCACTCCAACAACTCGTCGCCCGTGTGCCGGATCAGCTCGCCGATGGTGCTGATGCCCAGGCGGATCATGCACTTGCGGGCACGGACGGAAAGGTTGAGGTCGGAGATCGGCCGGACCAGCAGGGCCTGCTCGTCCGGCGAGAGGGATTCCGGCTCGAAGAAGTCCAGGGCGTGCTTCTCGGGCGCCAGTTGGCCCAGCTTGAGCCCCTTCGAGGCCAGCATGTCCTTGATCTCGGTGAGGCTGGTCTCGCCGAAGTTCTTGCTGCTCAGCAGGTCCTGCTCGGTGGTGCGGCAGAGATCGCCCAGCGTCATGATGCCCATCTTCTGCAGGCAGTTGCGGCTGCGGACCGACAACTCGAAGTCGGTCACGGGGATGCCCAGCACCTGGCTCATGCGGTCCCGCTTCTTCTGCGCGTCCTCATCGTAATACATGTCGCTGGAGGCCTGCGCGTCCTTGAGGAACAGCGCCGCCCGCGCGTGGGTGGGGAAATTGTCCAGGATCCGCTGGTAGCACTGCACGGCGCGCTCGTACTGGTCGCGGTCCTCGTACAACAGGCCGAGATTCAACAGCGTGTTGACGTGGGCGGGGAAGCGGCTGGCCGACCGCTTGTAGAGTTCCAGGGCCGCGTCGTCGTTGCCGTGGCGGTCGTTCTCCAGGGCCAGGCCGAACAGCGCCCCGGGATGGTTGCGGTCGGCCTCCACCGCCCGTTCGTACAGCGCAATCACCTCGCTGGGGTTTCCGCCGATGGCGGCCACGGTGGCCCCGCGCTGGTAGAGATACTCGGCCGTCTGCTCGACGGCCCCCGAGAGCTGATCGAGGACGGCCAGGGCCTCCTTGAATTTCCCGGCATAGCGAAGGGCTTCCACCCGAGCCAGAGCCACCTCGTCGCCATCGTACCCGGCCTGCTTGGCCAGATCGTAGTGGCGGACGGCCTCGTCATACCGCTCCAAGGAAAAGCTGCCCCGGGCCAAGTAGAAGTGGGCCAACGCTCCACCGTCTCCCTTGGTCAGCACCTCGACCGCTCGCCGATATCTCCCCAGAAGGTATAAGCAGACCCCCAGCCGCACGTTGGTTGCGGGACTCTGGTCCTGCCGGCCTTCCAGCTCACCAACCGCGTCTCGCAGCAGCCGGTACTGCGAGAAATCGGTGGCGATGGCGTTGACCAGGTGGCGGACCTCCTTGGGACCGAAAGCCGCATTGGAGAGCACCAACTGTTTGGTATCGATTTCCTGGCTTTGGGCTTGTGGCATTTTTCCCTAAGTCCTTTGATATCAATACTTGCGACGGATTTTCTGACGCCGCAGCTCGCTTGCCCGAGAGATGGATTGTAGCATCCCACCCGAGCTTGGGCAATGGGGCGAGACCTGCAATTCCCGCTGCCGGCTGATCCCGGATTTTTCACGCCCCGCGATGTAGACGGCGCAGAGCGCGCAATCGAAACCCGAAGCGTAAGCGAGGGTAAGTCCCTTCGTCGTCCTCGCTTACGCTTCGGGTTACGATGCGCCCGTGGATAATCCGGGCTGACATGGTTCCCCGACGGTGGGGCTCGCGCTGGCGACAAGGCCTGCCGCCCTTCTCAGAAAAACTGCACTTGACCCCCTCGCTGTCGACGAATATATTCACATAAGCAGATATGCGTACCAAGACCAGCCAACCCCAGACGAAGACGGTTTTCCGGGCACTCTCGCACCGCACCCGGCTGCGGATTCTGAATCTGCTGCGGGGCGGAGAGTTGTGCGTCTGTCACATCGTCGCCGTGCTCGATATTCCGCAGCCCACCGCCTCTCGGCACCTGGCGTATCTGCGGAAGGCCGGCTTGGTGGTGGCCCGCAAAGAAGGATTGTGGAGCCACTATCGCTTGGCGCCGAGCCGCAGCAAGTCCCACGAGATGCTGCTGGAGTGTCTGGCGCAGTGTTTTCGGGAAGAAAGTGGATTCGTGAAGGACGAGGAGCGGCTCCGGTTGCGGGTTCGTCCGGGCTGTCGCGGCTGATTTTTTTCGCCTCTAGTATTCGCGTAAGCGGATGTAATCGCTTCCCAACCCCGTTAAGCGTGAGCTAGAAAGGATACAAGGGATGTCGGATACGATCAAGAAGGCAGTCCAATCCAAGTATGGTTCCGTCGCCAAGAGTGGGCTATCGACCGCCCATTCGGGAGTGCGAGCCGTAGCCGAAGCATTTGGCTATACCCCGGACCAATTGGCCTCGATCCCCGCTGAGGCGAACATGGGCCTGTCCTGTGGGAATCCCACCGCGTTCGCCAGCCTCAAGCCCGGTGAAACGGTCGTGGACCTCGGTTGCGGCGGGGGATTGGACGTGTTCCTGGCGGCGGCACGGGTGGGGCCGACCGGCGCGGCCATTGGTATCGACATGACCCCGGAGATGCTCGACCTGGCTCGCCGGAACGCGGCCACAGCCGCAGGCGGCAAGCCATTGACCAACGTGGAATTCCATCAGGCGACCATTGACGACCTCCCTTTGCCGGACGCCTCGGTCGATTGCGTGATTAGCAACTGCGTCATCAACCTTGCCCCGGACAAGCAAGCCGTGTTTCGGGAGATCGTTCGGGTCCTGAAGCCGGGGGGAAGATTGGCCGTTAGCGACATCGCCCTGAAGAAACCCTTGCCCCCCGAGATCGGAAACGACCTCATGGCCTACGTAGGCTGCATCGCCGGAGCCATTCCCATTGAGCAGTACCGCAGCCAACTGATCGAAGCCGGTTTCGCCCAAGTGGACATCATCGACACTGGAAACGACCTGAACGCCTATGCCAAAGTGGAGAACCAATCGGGCTGCTGCCCACCGCCGATGGGCTCGACGCTGCCTGTTGTTTCCGCAAGCGCCTGTTGTTCTGCTCCGTCAGGGGACGCGGACCTTCATCGGCGATTGGCCGACCTGCTTCGCCGCTACAACGTCAATGACTATGCGGCCAGCGTCCGCGTCTTCGCCGTGAAGCCGGCGTAGAGGCCGCGTGGCAGAACCTCACGCGGAGCGTGAGGAGTACATCAGGAACTGCCCCATGGACATCCCCAAGAAAACGACGATCCTCTTCCTCTGCACGGGAAACTCCTGCCGGAGCCAGATGGCCGAGGGATGGGCGCGCAAGCTCAAGAGCGAGTCCGTCGAAGCCTACTCCGCCGGGATTGAAACCCATGGCCTCAATCCCCATGCCGTCCGCGTCATGGCCGAGGCGGGCGTCGATATTTCCGGTCAGCGATCGAAGCACGTCAGCGAGCTTCGGGATATTGCATTTGACTACGTGGTGACGGTCTGCGGTCATGCCCAGGACAACTGCCCCGTCTTTCCCGGCAAGGCCAGAATCGTCCACGTGGGGTTCGACGACCCGCCACGATTGGCCGCCGACGCGAAAACCGATGAGGAGCGGCTTGCCCCCTACCGTCGCGTGCGGGACGAGATTCGAGAGTTCGTTCTGGGACTACCGGAGTCGTTGCAAACGAAGGAGCAATAAGAGAATGAGCGACTGCGACGCCAAGAGACTTTCCTTTCTCGACCGTTTTCTCACCGTCTGGATATTCCTGGCGATGGCCGCGGGAGTTGGGCTGGGCTACTTGGTGCCCGGAGTTGAGTCGTTCATCAACCGGTTCCAGGCCGGCACGACGAACATCCCCATCGCCGTGGGCCTGATCCTCATGATGTATCCGCCGCTGGCCAAGGTGAAGTACGAGGAACTCGGGGACGTGTTCCGCAACTGGAAAATCCTGGGCCTCTCCCTGGTCCAGAACTGGGTCATCGGCCCGATCTTGATGTTCGCCCTGGCGGTGCTCTTCCTGCACAACTATCCCGCGTACATGATCGGGCTGATCATGATCGGCCTGGCGCGGTGCATCGCCATGGTGATCGTGTGGAACGAGCTGGCCAAGGGCGACACGGAATACGCCGCCGGGCTGGTGGCCTTCAATAGCATCTTTCAGGTGCTGTTCTACAGCGTCTACGCCTACGTCTTCATCACGCTGCTGCTGCCGCTGTTCGGCCAGAAGGGAACCCTGGTTCAGGTGAGCATGGGCCAGATCGCCCAGAGCGTGTTCATCTACCTGGGTATTCCGTTCCTGGCGGGGATGCTCACCCGGCTCGTACTGGTGAAAACCAAGGGGCGAGAGTGGTACCAACAGACGTTCATTCCCAAGATCAGCCCGATCACGCTGGTCGCCTTGCTGTTCACGATTGTGGTGATGTTCAGCCTCAAGGGCAACTTGATCGTACAAATCCCGCTGGACGTGGTACGGATCGCCATTCCGTTGTTGATCTACTTCGTGGTGATGTTCCTGGTGAGCTTCTACCTGGGCCACAAGATCGGAGCGGACTATTCCAAGACGGCAACCCTTTCGTTCACCGCGGCCAGCAACAACTTCGAGTTGGCGATTGCCGTGGCCGTGGCGGTCTTCGGAATCAACTCCGGGGCCGCTTTCGCTGCCGTCATCGGGCCACTGGTCGAAGTCCCCGTGTTGATCGGGCTGGTCAACGTATCGCTCTATTTCCAACGAAGGTATTTCGCCGCCCAGCGGTTGGAGGCAACGGTTCAGGAGGCACAAATCGTTCGGTAGCCAAAACTGTTCCAAGAGAAAGGCCACTCACGGCCAGACATTCCGCTTTTTCGGAGGTCCATATCATGGCCAAGTTTCGAGTCAGGATAATCGGCGTGATGCTCCTCTTCACGCTCGGGATCGTAGTGGGTTGCTCCTCAGGCGAACCGGTATCACCAGCCGGTCCGATCACGATCAACGGAGCCGGTTCAACTTTTGTCGGACCACTGTTTCGCAAGTGGTGTGAGCAATACCATAAGGAACATCCCAACGTGGTCGTGGACTACGATGTCGTTGGCAGCGGCGAGGGCACGAAGCGGTTCTTGGAGGGCACCGTCGATTTCGCAGCCAGCGATGCGGCCCTCACCAACGAGGAGCTTGCCTCCGTCAAACGCGGGGCAGTCCTGGTTCCCGTGACCGCCGGCAGCATTGTGCTGGCCTACAGCCCCGGGGAGCTGCCTGGGCAGTTGAAACTCTCCCGCTCGGTTTACGCCGATATTTTCCTCGGCAAGATCACTCGCTGGGACGACGACCGCATCGCGGCGATCAATCCCGGCGTCACTCTTCCCAGACGCGACATTCAGGTGGTGGTGCGCCAAGACGGCAGCGGCACAACGTTCGCTTTCACAAAGCACCTCTCCGCAATAAACGAGGAGTGGCGGAAGGGGCCGGGCGAAGGCAAGAGCGTGGGCTGGCCTGCCCATATTTCGCGGGCCAACGGAAATGAGGGCGTTGCGGGGACTATTTCCCGTGGTGTTGGCATGATTGGCTATGTTGAATATGGAACGGCGAAGAGGGCCGGTCTGGGCATGGCCTGGCTTGAGAATAAGGCTGGCAATTATATCAAGCCGAGTGGTACGAGCGGACTGGAAACCCTGCTTCAGGCCAAGATGCCGACCAACCTGCGACTGTTCATGCCCGATCCCGAGGGCAAGGATTCTTACCCGATCGTTACCTACTCGTGGCTCTTGCTCTACAGGAAGTACGACGATCCGCAGAAGCTCGATGCGCTGAAGGACGTGGTGCGATGGTGTCTTGATGACGGTCAGCAGGACAGCGAATCGCTTGGCTACATCCGACTTGCTCCGCATGTGGTCGTCGCCGCGACCCATTCGCTGGAGTCCGTTGCCCTCAGGTAGCCGGCCGTGGACGATCCAAGGAACATCCTCATCCTCTGCACGCGGAACTCCGCCCGCAGTCAAATGGCCGAGGGCATCCTGCGAAAGTATGTGGGCGACCGATTCCAAGTATATAGTGCCGGGCTGGATCCTGAACGCATCCATCCGCTGGTCGAGCCCGTCATGCGGGAAATCGGCATTGACATTTCCGCTCAGCGATCCAAGAGTGTGAAAGAGTATCTCGGCAGGCTCACCGCTCATTACCTCATCGTCGTTTGCGAGAACGCGGAAAGAGATTGCCCGAAGATATTTCCCGGACCGGGCGAGCGGCTCTACTGGCCGTTCGATGACCCTGCCGCCGTCGAGGGAACTGCAGAGGAACGGCTGGAGGCGTTTCGCCGGGTGCGCGATGAAATCGCCGCTCGATTGCGTGCATGGTTACGCGAGTTGGACGTTGAGATGGTGCGGTAGGTTGGCAAGCAATACAGATTCGGGAGACGGAAAATGAGCCGGATCGAAACCGCGGTATCTCGTTTTGCGGAAGGCTACAACTGTTCTCAGGCCGTGCTGTCAGCCTACGCCGGGCGGTTCGGCCTCGACGACGAAACGGCGATGAAGCTTGCTGCCGGCTTCGGCGGCGGCATGGGGCGAATGGCGGACACCTGTGGGGCGGTGACCGGCGCATTCATGGTGCTGGGACTCCAATGCGGCCAAGCCTCGCCGGAGCGTGAAGCCAAGGAGGCGGTTTACGGTCGGATCAGGGAGTACGCCCGCCGCTTCAGGAAGCGCCACGGCTCGCTGGTGTGTCGGGAATTGCTGGAGTGTGACATCAGCGTGCCCGAAGGCGTCCAACGGGCGCGGGAATTGGAGCTGTTCTCGAAGAAGTGCCCGCAGTTCGTGCGGGATGCCTGCGAAATCCTGGAGGAGATCGAGTTGGGCAAGGAACAGAAAGACAGAAGGTAATTCCGATGTCTCAAGGTAGTCACAAGAACTGTTACGGCACGATGTTCCCTCCCATCCTGTGGCTGGAAGCCGATAAAATCGTGTCGGGGAAGGTCTTTTCGTTTGAAATGGTGCGGGCCGGAGGGACGTTTGTTTCCCATCGCAGGGTCGCGGCCAATATACAGGAGTGGGACGACTGCCTGGAGTGTCCCGAATTCGAGCACTGCTACAAGCTCTGCACCGGAAGACTTGCCTTGGAGGCGGCTATTGCAGGCTGAGCGTCGAGCCAACGCCCGTTCGGTCTTCACTTTGGGCGGAATAGCGGTATGAGTTTGGGTGGTTGAAATGAAGAAGATTGCACCGGCAGCCGGCTATCCCCCCGAAGAAGGCTGTTACTTGCGCGGGAACGACTACTCGCCGGTTGCGGTGGTCGTGATTCTGCGTTGGGAACGCGAGAAGACGCCACCTTCGATTGAACAACTGGTCCGGGTCGCCGTGGAGCGCGGCGCTGCCCTGGCGGGAACGCTGCAAACAGAAAACATCGGCCTCGAAAAGGTGGTCTGCAATCTCGTGGCCAATCCAAACATTCGCTTCTTGGTTGTCTGTGGACCCGAAACGCCGGGACACTTGGCCGGCGACGCCATGCTGGCCCTGAAAAGCAATGGGGTCGATGGCGGTAAACGGATTATCGGGGCGAAAGCTCCTACTCCCTACCTTTTCAATGTCCCCTTGGAATTCATTGAGCGGTTTCGTGAGCAGGTGACCGTCATCGACCTTATTGACGAGGGTTCGCCAGAAGTGCTGCGCCAAGCTGTCTGGACCTGCTACCAGGAGGAGCCTACGCCTTGGGGAAGCTATGTCCTGAGCGATCCCGGCGCTTATCCTGAGCCGCCACTTAGCGGGAAGATCACGTGGAACGTAAGGAACCCCTCGACGGAACCGAAAGATGAGCCGGCGCGGACAAGAGTGGAAAAGGCGCGGCAGTTGATGGAGCGGATCAAGAGATCCGTCGAGCAGAGGAAGTTCGGCGAGGGCCAGAACGCCTGCGCTGATGCCCAGAAATAGGGACTAATACCGGGTGGATCGAGAAAGGGACATTGGTTCCCCACCGCAGGGGCCTGACCATTAGAGGGGGGACGGATTGTTCAAGTTGCTGTATGTGGTCTCCGAGCATAGATTATAGATACGCCTATCGTAATATAGTGCTCCGGATTGCCCAACTCCCCCCCGGCATATCGCTCACGATACTTCCCCGAAGAACCCGGCCAATTTGCTCCTTGCACATGCATCCGCATATCGGTATATTCGGGTCTGCAAATGCGTTTCCACATCCCGCCCAAGTTTACGGAGAACAATCCATGTCGAGGAAGAAGCCGATGAAGAGGACGCAGTTCTCGATTCTGTCGTCGCTGGCCGTCGTGCTGGCGCTTTGCATCACAGGCCCAGCGGCGCGCAGCCGGACCGAGCGGGGCGGCCGCGCCCTTCGTGGCCAGTCCTGGAGCCGCTGCCATCGAGATGGCTGCCAAGGGCAACAAGTACCTGTTCATTTTCTTCTATGCCGCGAAGGACACGAACACGGACACCATGTACAGCGTCTTCCAGACGGCGATGGCGAAGATGACCGACCGGGCCGACTCGATGGCGATCTACGCCGCGGACCCCGCCGAAAAGCCGATTGTGGACAAGTTCGCGGTGCGCGGGGCTCCCATGCCGCTGGTGTTGGCGATCGCTCCTACCGGGGCTGCCACCCGTGCTTTCCCTGGACAATTCAACGAGGCCCAACTCCAACAGGCGTTCGTCAGCCCATGCACGGCCAGGTGCATGAGGGCCATCCAGGACCGACATACGATCCTCCTCTGCGTGCAGAGCGGCAAGACACAATCCAACCAGGAGGCAATGCAGGGCGTCGAAGCGTTCAAGGCCGATCCGCAGTACGCCCGAGGGACGGAGATCGTGGTGCTCAATCCAACCGACAACGCGGAGCAGCCGTTCCTCAAGGCTCTTCAGGTCGATCCGCAGACCCCCGCGGCGGTCACGCTGCTGGTGCCGCCGCCGGGCGCCCCGGTCGCCCGTTTCGTCGGGGCAGTGACCAAGGCGCAGATCGAGAACGCGGTGAAGCAGGCGCAGTCGAGCTGCGGCCCGAATTGCAGTTGTCATCACTAGGAGGCCCCGACCATGCGACTGCGAACGCTCGTCTTGCGCGAGATTTTCGAGCGCAAGAGTCAACTGCTCACCAGTTTCCTGGCGATCCTGCTGGGAATCACGGTGATCGTGTCGATCAAGAACATCTCCTACTACTCGGAGAAGGCGGTAGCCAGGGAGATGGATTCCCTGGGGGCGAACGTGATCGTGTTGCCCAAGTCGGCCACGGTGCAAGACTACTATAGTGCCGACACGCAGGGTGAGACCATTCCCGAGGAGTACGTCACGCGACTGGCTATGTCGGACCTTGCCGGGCTCGACAACGTCTCGCCCAAATTGTCGCTTCGCGTCGAAGTCCAAAGCAAGAACTTCATGCTCACGGGGATCCTGCCCAAGAGCGAGTTCCAGGCGAAGGCCGCCTGGGGCGGCGCGGGTATCTTTTCGCGGCCTATCGGTTGCGGAGCCTCGGTGGGCATGATGGGGTCGGAGGACAAGAAAACGCTCGCCCGCAAGCGGGTCATCGAGACCCTGGAGGACAACGAAGTCCTTGTGGGCGCCGACGTGGCCGCCAAGCTCGGGCTCAAGGATGCCGACAAGTTGGACGTGCTGGGCAAGACCTTCAACGTCACCGCCGTCCTGCCTCAGACCGGCACGGTGGATGATTCCCGTATCTTCGCCCACCTGCACGTTGTTCAAGATATGTCGAAGAAGGGGCCGGTCATCAACGCCATCGAGGTGATCGGCTGCTGCCAACAGATTTCCAAAGGCCTGGTGGAGAAGATCAACCGGCTCCTGCCGGAAGCCAAGGTAATCACGATCACGCAGATTGCCGACGCGCAGATCAAGATCAACCGCATGATGTCGAACCTGTCGCTCATGTTCCTGGTGATCATCATCTTCGTGGGCGGAGCGAGCATCGCCAATTACATGTACGCCAATGTCTTCGAGCGGCGGCGGGAGATCGGCACGCTGATGGCGTTGGGGGCTAATTCGGGCCTGGTGCTGCGGATCTTCCTGCTCAAGGCCCTGATCCTTGGGGTGGCGGGCGGGATCGGCGGCTACGTGCTGGGCACCATCCTGGCCGTGATCCTCGGCCCGAAACTGGCTGGCGTCATGGTGCTGCCGATGCCGCTGTTGGCCCTGCTGGCGGTCGGCATTTCTGTGGCGTTGGCGCTGGCGGCCAGTTACTTCCCGGCCCGGCGTGCTGCCCGGCTTGACCCTTGCGCCACGTTCCAGGAGGTTTGATCCATGTTGAGAATGGAGAACGTCAGCAAGACTTACCGCCATCGCGGGCATTTGGTGAAGGCCCTCGACGGCGCAACACTGCACATCCCAGCAGGTGATTTCGTCTCCGTCGTCGGACCCAGCGGAAGCGGCAAGAGCACGCTGTTGTTGATGCTGGGCGGGATGCTTTCGCCCTCCCAAGGTCGCGTCCTTCTCGAAGCCAACTCGGTTTACGAATTGAGCCCGAGCCAACGGGCAAAGATGCGGCGAGAGAAGGTGGGATTTGTCTTCCAGACGTTCAACCTGGTGCCCTACCTGTCGGCGTTGGAGAACGTCCAGGTTCCCCTCTTCCTCGCCAAAGCGGATGAAATCTCCCAGAAGGACCGCGCCACGGCCCTCTTGGAGCGAGTGGGACTCGCCGACCGGCTCGATCACAAGCCCGGCGAGTTGAGCGTCGGCCAGCAACAGCGGGTAGCCCTGGCCCGGATGTTGGCCAATGATCCTGCGATCATTCTGGCCGACGAGCCTACCGGCAATCTCGACCCGGAGACCAGCCAGCAGGTCATCGGCTTCCTCGAGGAGTTCAACGCGGAGGGGAAAACCATCGTGATGGTGACGCACGACCCGCGAGCGGCCGAGCGCGCCAAGCGAACCCTCCGGTTGCAAAACGGGGCGATCACTTGCCAAGTACCCATTGCATTTTCCCTGCCGGGAAGTAAAATTGCTGCTTCTGCGCACAGCGCGATTGGCGACGATCGCCTGGGGAAGTGATGGCTGTAACGCCATTTTGACGACCTGCCACCGTAGCTCAATCGGTAGAGCACCGCATTCGTAATGCGGGGGTTAAGGGTTCAACTCCCCTCGGTGGCTTCAACGAAACCCGTTCTAACATAACAAGTTACAACGGGTTTTTTTGTTGGATATCTTTGCTGCCTTCCGGTCTTGCGGCCTCATGTCGATCACCCGGGCAAAGCACGCTCGGTCCTGATGCTCAACACCATCAGTCCAGCCAACAGGGCCAAAGCCGCACCCGTGCCAAAGGCCGCCAAGGCGCCAAACGCTTGGTAAAGCCAGCCGAAGAGGAGACTGGCGGGCAACGTGCCGACGCCGACCGCCGCATTGAACCAACCGTAGGCCGATCCCCTTTGGTCTGGCCCCACCAGATTCGCAACCAGGGTCTTTTCCGCCGGCTCGGTGAAAGCATAGAAGGCCGCATAGCCCGCAAACAGCAGCCATACATGCCACTGAGCCGATGCCACGGCGAAACCGAGATAAATCCCGGCGTAGAGAACCCAGCCGCCGAGGATCATCGGTCGGGAGCCGATTCTGTCCACGGCACGACCGGCGATCACGCTACCGCCGCTTTTCAGCACGTGGAACACGCACCAGAGGATCGGTAGCATCACGGTCGTAACACCGAGCTCCCCGGCACGCACCAAGAGGAAGGCGTCGCTGGAGTTTCCCAGCGTGAAAACCACCAGCGCCAGCAGATACCTGCGAAAGCCGCTGCCGAACGGTTGCAACGTCCAGGTCATCTTCTGAGCCGTGGCGGTCTTCCTGCTCGGTTCCCGAAGCCCCAGGGCCAGGAGCAGGACGACCGCCAGGCCGGGGATTACCGCCAGCAGGAACAGAGAACGGAATTGGCCCGGGTAGCGCCAGAGGAAGACTGCCGCCAGGATCGGCCCCACGGCTGCTCCCAGGTGATCCATCGCACGGTTGAAACCGAAGGCCCTGCCGCGGATCTCAGGAGCCACGGAATCGGCAATGAGCGCGTCTCGGGGCGGATTTTGAGTGCCTTTGCCGATCCGATCCGCCAGACGGATCATCAGGAGTTGCCACGGTGCGGTGATGATTCCGACCAGTGGCCGGACGACGGCGGCCAGGGCATAGCCGAACAGGACCAGCCCTTTGCGAGAGCCGATGCGGTCAGACCAACTGCCAGACCCGAGCTTGACGACGGCGGACGCCGAATCCACGATCCCTTCGATGACGCCCAGCGAGAACCGGTTTCCGCCCAGGACCGTCAGCAGAAACTGCGGCAGCAGGGGGAAGATCATCTCGCTGGCAACGTCGTTGAGGAGACTCACCCAGCCCAGCACCTTGACGTTGCGGGGCAGCGGAGGCTTCTGCGAAATCCTCGGACCGTCGTTCAACTCCCCTGGGCGGGTCTTGAATGAGTGGTGCATCTTACAAACTGAGACTCGCTACTCTCCTGCCGTAGCTGGGACCAGCGGCGCATTATCCCCGGACGGGGGAGAAGAGGCAAGGGGTGACCGCACGGCAAGCCTTGCTGGAAAATCCACGGCTCGGATGGATCGGGCCTCATTCTCCGCACATCCGTCGCATCCGGCCCCGTGCTACTCCGTAGTTTCGACCTACCATTGTGATGTCCCCCCATTGCTGCAAGGGCTGCTGGGCTCTTCGGGGATTGGGGTGGGCGGAAGGGGCAACCAATAGAGCGGAACCAGAGAAGAGGAAGCATATTTCTTGGTGTCCAGTATGCTTCCTCTTCTCTATTCGGCCCTGTGGCGCGGCATGATCCCCTAGAGGGCGTCGTATGTCCGGCCGTTTCGACTCACCCGAAACCCGGAATACGCGTCTGCTGTAGGGAATCATCCGAATTGACTGCGTTTGGTCTTACTTGAGGGCACGAACCATGCTGCAGGCATTGAAAGGTGTTGTCAGACTTCTCAGGACCAGAGCGATACGACCGCTCGCCTGTCTTGCGGCAGGGCCTATGGGAGGGACGCCGATCACCAAAGCGCAACTGCGGCGCGAGGTGAGGCGGCAAACGGCCGCACGACTTCGCGCCGAGAAAACGTTGCAGGAGACGCAGTCGCAGTTCAGGTCAGTGCTCGACAACGCCAGCGATGTGATCACTTACGTCAGCGCATCGGGCAAGATGCTGGACGTGAACGCAAGGGTTGGGCAGGTCTTCGGCTACAGGCCGGAAGAAATTGTCGGCAAACATTTCCTTCGGCTCGGTATCCTGCGCATCCAGGACATCCTCCGAACCGCCGCGCTCTTCCGCAAGACGCTTCGCAGTGGAAAGGCCGATCAGTTCGTGGAACTCGAACTCAAGCACCGCAACGGCGACTCCGTGTTCGTCGAGGTCGGCACGCAGTTCATCAAAAGAGGCGGGAAAGTCAAAGGGGTCGTTAATATCTTCCGAGACATCACCGAACGCCGGCGAGTCCTCGGCGAGCTGACCACGGCGAAGAAGGAAGCCGAGGCGGCAAACCGGGCCAAGAGCGAGTTCCTCGCAAATATGAGCCACGAGATCCGCACGCCGCTGACGGCCATTCTGGGATTTGCCGACGTGTTGACCGACGGCGCAACCGACCAGGGCAGCGCCGAAGCGGCCAGGACCATCAGGCGCAACGGCGACCATCTGCTGCGGATCATCGACGACATCCTCGACCTGTCGAAGATCGAGTCCGGCAAGCTCCAGGTCGCTCGAACCGAGGTTTCGCCCGCGGAAATCGTCGAAAACGTGATTTCCTTGATGCGCGTCCCCGCCGAAGCGAAGAACCTGTCTCTTTCCGCGGAATACTCCGGACCGATCCCGTCCGCCATCCAATCCGATTCAACGAGGTTGCGCCAAATCCTCATGAACCTCATCGGCAATGCCATCAAGTTCACGGAGGCCGGCGGTGTTCGCCTCGTGGTGCGGCTCGCCGAGACTCAAAGGCCGTCCCTGTTGCAGTTCCACGTGATCGATACGGGCATCGGCATGACCGAGGAAGATCTCCAAAGGATCTTCAAGCCTTTCACGCAGGTCCAAGCATCCTACAGCCGCCATTTCGGCGGATCGGGATTAGGGCTGGCGATCACCAAACGACTGACGGCGATGCTGGGGGGGACTATCTCGGTCCAAAGCGAACCGGGAAAGGGCAGCACTTTCACCGTGGCGATCGAGACTGGTCCGTTGGAGGGAGTGGGGATGTGTGACCCTGCCGTTGAGGCCGCGGTTGCCAGGACCAGCCCGCCGATCGCAAGACCTCGCTTTCTGAAGAGCGTGAACTGCCGGGTGCTGCTCGCCGAAGATGCGCCGGATATTCAAAGGCTGATTTCCTTCCTTCTTCGCAAGGCGGGCGCCGAGGTCGAAGTCGTCGAGAACGGTCAGTTGGCGGTCGATGCCGCCTTGCATGGAACCAGCGCCGCCCATCCCTTTGACGTGGTCCTTATGGACATGCAGATGCCGGTCATGGACGGGTATCGGGCGACCGCGCGACTGCGATCCCTGGGGTATCGGGGACGGATCATTGCCTTGACCGCGCACGCCATGAAAGATGATCGGCAGAAGTGCCTGGATGCAGGATGCGACGAGTACGTTGCCAAACCGATTGATCGAGAGAGATTCCTTGCGATCGTCGCCGAACAAGCATCCAAGGTCAGGGTGCCTTTGCAGCGAGGCCGCATGGCCTGACAGGCAAGCCATTTCCCGCCGCAAGAGAGCGCGTGCGGGAGCTCAAGTCGCCGACTCGCCGGCAACCTCGCCCGGAGGGACAGCGGAGGGCACGGGCTCAGCCTTGATGATCCGTTCGTCGAAACTGGAGACCACGCGCGAGCCGGGCGGAACCACCAGGAACTTGTCGGCGTCCCACGGACCGTCGACCAGTTGGCGGATCAGGCCCATCTGGCCCTCCAGCCGCTCATAGTTCCAGCCGCGACGGGCAGCTTCCTCCCGCGTCTGTCGCTCGAAACGATCGTCGGGCTCGATTCCCATGGCGATGTAGGTCAGGCCGCTGTAGTTCCGCGTCATGTTGCAAAGCTCTTCCTGGAGGAAGCGGGCGTTGTCCTCGCCATACTTGGCCACCAACTCCTCGTAGCTTAAAACCATGCCGCTCTCGCGGGCGATCGACTGCGGATTGGCCTGGTGCGTATCGGCGCCCCGCTCGATCCAGCCGGTGGTCTTGAAGTAGACGCCCGGATGCGACTGGAAGTAGTCCAGGTATCGCTCCTTGCTGCCCAAAAAGAGCGTGATGCAATCGTGGGCTCGGGGGAGCACCAGCGGGATCGAGCGGGCGGCCAGGCCCAACAGCCCGTTGCTGCACAAGCCGTAACCGAAGAGCACGGCCTGGAACAACGATTCATCGACGCCGCCGAGCACTTCGGCCAGCCGGCTGCTCATGCGGGCCTGGCCGATGTCGTGCAGGCCCTTGGGCAAGAACTCGACGTCCACCTGGTTGACCGAGCGGGCCACGGCCTCGCACATCTCGCGGTAGAAAATCTCACAGGCGATCAGCTTGAAACGCAAGGGCGCCCTCCATCGACTTTGTGATTAAAGTTCTGGCTTCGGCGTCTCACAGCCCCTTCTTCCTCCGGAAGAAGGCTGGGTTGAGAAGCGCAAGTGTGCACAACATCAAGCATACAAGGAGGTTGCACCTTCGCACGCTTCAGTCGCATGAACCCTGTTTGTTGTCCTTATGACAGTTTCAGCGGCCAGATCATATTCCCAGACGGCGAACTGGGCCAAATCCTTGGGCGTCAGGCTTTGAACTGGTTTCGACATGTTGCTCGTTCCAGCCAAACCAACGGAAATTTACTAAATTCGCAACTCTTTAGCGGGCTGGAGAAGCGGACCCCTTCGAGCTTGCTCGATGGTGAATAAGATTGCAAGCTACCCCGGCTCGCGTCCACCTTTTCCCCGACCCCGCCGGGCTCGCCCCGGTGGTGAAGAAGATTGTCAAGCTACCTTCGCAATAGCCAGCCAATCTCCTTCACCATCGAGCAAGCTCGAAGGGGTCGTGGCATCGCAAGAAACCTGCGCTAGCCTTCAATCTCCTTCACCACCGGGGCAAGCCCAGTGGGGTCGCTCCTCCATTCAGCTAAACAGTTACCTAAATTCTCGCCGGCGGCACTAGTTGCTCGATCATCGCCAGCAGGAAACGTCCCAGCCGGTCGGTGCCGATGAGCGCCTTTTCCTGGAGCGCCCAAAGGTCCTTGATGCTCGACGGCCGGTTCAACAACGTGCCGATCGCCGCGCCCCAGCGGGCGGCCGAGGTCTTCTGCCGGGCGAGCCGTTCCATGTGGCGGGGAAGCTCCTCATCCACCGCGTCGGTAATCACGCGGACGGCCAGCATCGGCAGGCGCCTCTCCCGGCAGACCCGGGCGACATCGAAACTCTCCATGTCGACCGCCAGCGCCTGGTGCTTCTGGCCCAGTTCCTTTTTCTCACGCGGCTGGTGGACGACCCGATCGACCGTCAGCAGCCGGCCGACGCAGAACGGCGTTCCCTCGGGCAGGCAACTGCGATCTACCGCGGGCTCGATCGCCAGGTGCTGGCCATCGGCGTCGACCAGGTCGTCGGCGACCACCAGGTCGTGCCGCGCGACGGACGCCTGCAATCCGCCGGCAAAGCCGGCCGAGATTACGCAACGGGGCCGGTGCCCGAGGATCAGGGCCTCGGTGGCGTCGGCGGCAGCCTGGCGGCCCGCGCCGCAGCGGACCAGCACCAGGCTGCGGCCTTGGTGCTGGGCTTGCCGGGCGACGAAGCCCTGGCCGCGGATGGAGACTACGCCGCGGAGCAGATCCTCCACTCCGCCGGATTCGATTTCCGTGGCAAAGACGAGCCCCACGTCGCAGGTCCCCGGGACCAGCATGCGGTCGGGATTCGACGGAGGCTCCCGGGGCTCCGCTTGCTGCGTGGCGGCTTGGAGCGCCGCCTGACGGAGTCGCTGGGCGGCCGCCCTTTGCAGCCAATCGCGCAACAGCCAACCAAGGGGCATGAAGACGCCGGGGCCCTCAGCCCCGGTTCCTGGGGTGCTTGAGATTGCCGAGGAAGCTGGTGGCCATCGCCAGAAAAACCTTCTGGATCTGGGCGAACTCGCGATCTTCCGCCTGGCAGAAGAAGGCGTACGTCGCCCGGTCGGTGCGGAAGCAGCGGACCGCAGCCGTATTGGTCAGGTCGAGGTAGTAGAAGCTCAGGTCGAAGCCGACCGTCTCCCGGCCGGCGATCACTTCGCTGGCCGCTTCGACCTCCAACTCCTGGTACTCCTGTTTCATGACCTTGACGGCCTCGCGCGCCAATTTTTGCGGGTCGGCGGAATGGGGGTAGACACTGACCGTCCAGAACGCGCCGCCAGGACTGTAGACGGTCACCGACTTCCGCCCGGCCAAGGCATCGTCTTCATCGAGGGTCCAGTTCTCGGGATACTGGAACGCGATCCCCATTTTTCTGAATTCCGCCGGCATGATGCAGGATTCCCTTCCGTTAATGGTAACAGATGGGGTGAACGCCGGAAACGGGTGGGAATCGGGTGCTTCCTAGCCCCTGCAAGATCCAATCCTGCCCTTGCCCTTGCCCCCCGGCAGCGTTACAATGAGGCGAGGGGCGGTGTTTGGGAGCACTCGACCATGGCGACGTTGACCGACATTGGAACCTTGATTACGCAGACTCCCGGCATTTGCGGCGGTCGCCCCCGCATCGCCGGCACGGGCGTTTCAGTCCGCCGCATTGCCGGATGGTACAAGTTGGGCCAGACTCCGGAGGAGATCGCCACTCAGATACCGCATCCTACCCTGGCTCAGGTGCATGCAGCGCTGGCCTATTACCATGCCAACCGGGATGAGATGGAGGCGGAGATGGCAGCGGAAGCGGCCGAGGTTGACCGCTTGGAGCGAGAGCATATCGCGTCGGAAAAGAGGGGCTGACGCTACGGCTCCCTGCTGGAAAATCAGGGTAGGCGAGCCAATCCTGATTTGCTACCATTGCCGCCCACTCTGTGTATTGCGTTTTTCCCCTCTTCAGGAGGGAGAGGGGGATCGGTAGCACTCCAAGAAACCCCGCGGGACTGCCGAGAATCCCATGCCCGTCGGCCGACTGATGCTCCTGGTGCTGCTTGCCGTTGCTGCGCTGGCAGGCTGCCGGCTGCCGTGGAGCGATGGTCCGGTCTCGCGTCCGCTGGCCGCTAGCCGAGGACTGTGCCAGCAAGGTGTGGCCGCCATGGAACAGGGGCAGTGGCGGGACGCCGAACGGTTGCTGGCGCAGGCCGTCAAGGTCTGCCCGGCCGATGTCGATGCGCGGCGCCATTATGCCGAAGTCCTTTGGCAGCAAGGCCAGCGGCAGAAGGCCATCTCGCAGTTGAACGAGGCGCTCCGCATTGGGGGGCCCAGCGCGGGCATTCAGGTCACGTTGGCCGAGATGCGGCTGGCGATGAACGACCCGCTTGAGGCCCGGCAACATGCTGAATACGCCATCGCCATGGATCCCGGGTCGGCCGCCGCGTGGGTCGCCCGGGCGAGGGCCTCGCTGGCCGACAGCGACGACCGGGGGGCGCTGGACGACTACCACCACGCCCTCGGTTTGGCGCCCGATGACCGCGACACCCGCCTGGCAGTCGCCGAGGTCTACCACCGCACGAACCAACCGCAGCGGGCCTTGAACATGCTCCAAGGGCTGGCTGACAGCTACACGCCGGGCGAGGAGCCGCAGCGGGTTCTCTACCTGGAAGGACTGGCCTACCAGGCGTTGGGCCGCTATGACGAGGCGATCGACACCTTCTCGCTCGCCTGTCATCGCGATAGGCGGAGCCCGGAACTCTACTACCAACTTGCCAAGTCGCAGTTCATGGCCGGCAACCTGGCTCCGGCCGCGGACGCGGCGCGCGAGGCCTTGGGCCTGGAGCCACGCCATCAGCCCAGCCGGGAACTTCTGTCGCAAATTCAGCTCGCCACGCGCCGGACGGTCTGACGCGCCGTTAGCCGCCGCCTGCGGGTTGGTCGTAGCATGGGCATTCTTGCCCGTGTCTTCCGCATGGCACGGGCAAGAATGCCCATGCTACCTTTGCCGGCATTCTTTCGGCAGCGCTCCACATGTGGTGAGAAAGGCGGGTCAACCGCCGCCTGCTTGACGGTACCAGCGGAGTTGGCCGACGACCCCGCTGACGCGGCCTTCGCGAAGTTCACGGGCGACGCATTCGGCCTGCACCGGCGATAGCAGACCTTCCGGGACACACTTGAACTGGGGACTTCCGCTGGCAGGACCTTGCTCGAACTCGCAATACTTGGCGCCGGGTTTCCCGTTGAAGATCGCTACTTTGATCATCGCTGTCTCCTGCTGTTCCGCCTGCCGCAATGCCGGCAGCTATCGCCACAATGTAGTCGCTGGCAGGCGATCCGCAACCGGGAAGTTCACTAACCCTGCGGATGGGCCTTGTAATACGGACTCATACGACAAATCCCCCTATCCTTACAATCCGCATTTTCCCTACCCCCGATCCACGCGGGTGCCAGCCCGGATTATTCACGTGCGCATCGTAAGCGCGAAGCGTAAGCGAGGACGGCTGAGGGACTTACCCTCGCTGACGCTTCGCGTTTTCGATGGCGCGCACTGCGCCGCTTACATCGCGGGGCGGGAATAATCCGGTGTCAGGGGTGGCTTGCCCACTCGTGTTTCCTCGGGCACGGGGGGAAAACAAAGTAGGGTGGGACCAGCTCGCGCAAGCGAGCGCCGGCCCACCAGGTCCCACGGATTACGGGACGGGCAGCGATCTTTCCGCCGCGGATAACGAATTAGAGGGTAGAGTTCTTTAGAGTCGCCGTTGGTGCATCGTTTGCCCTTAGGAAGTCAGGATCGCCCGCCATGTCGCAAGGTCTGGAAAACACGACCCAACCGTTCATTGATCGCCGCCTTTCTCACGCTGTGGCAGCCCAGTCGGGCATGGAGAGGCGCCAGTTCAGCAATAGCTACGAAGACCTCTCGCCGAGTGCCCGCGAATTGGCCCTGGCGATCGACGAGTACAAGCTCCGTCACCGCCGCCGCTTCATCACCTACCAGGAGATGCTCGACGCGATCGAGGCGCTGGGGTATCACAAGTAGGATAATGTACTCCTCTCGCTCCGCGAGAGGCAAAACGTCACGCGGAGCGTGACGAGTACGGGAGTCGTCACGCCTGGCCGCCGAAGAGCGGCTGGCGGAGCCGCCGGGCAACGAGGACGCCGAGCACCCGGCCCTGGGCGTCGACCACTTGGGCCAGGCTCTCCTTGGCGCCGTGCATCCGCATCAGGGCATCGATGTGGGCGTCGGTGTGCGGGATCTTCAAGAGCTGGCGCAGCGGCCCCACCTGGTCCGAGCGGTCCATCTTCAGGTCCACGACCCGCACGTAGCCGAGAAGCCGGCCCGACTCCTCGATGGGCACCGCCGGGACATTCATGCGTTGGGCCAGCCGCAGCACGTCGGCCTTGCTGGTCCCGCTGCGAGCCCGAGGAACTTCGCCGAGCGGGATGAGGAATCCGGTGACCGGCTGCTTGGCGACGGCGAAGATGCCTTGGGCCAACTCCCTTTGAGCCGGGTAGAGGATCCCCTCCTCGTGTCCTTCCTCCAGCGCCCGCCGCAACTCCCGCCGGGCGATCGCCAGCCGCACCTGCTCGGGCGTTTCCGCAACCAACCGCGACAAGAGCCGGTTCAATCCCCAGAGGAGCACGCTGATCGGGAAAAAGAGGCCCACAAACAGCAGGAACAACGGGCCGCACTTGCGCAACAGGCGATTGGGAGCGCGGAGGAAAAGGTTCTTCGGCAACAGCTCGCCGTAGATGAAGACCAGCGGAGTGAGCAACAGCGAGGCGATCAACTCGCGGGAGTGCCCCGGGCTTTCCGTCCAATGTTCGATCACCAGCACCGTGGCCAGGGAGGCGAGGTAGTTGGCCAGGTTCGTGCCCACCAACGACGTGGCGATGAACAGCGCGGGATGGTTCGTCAGCCCGACCAGGCCCCGCGCGACGAGGTCGCCGTCCAGGGCGTCCAACACCAGCCGCATCCGCGCGGCGCGGTAGAAACCGGTTTCGGCGCCGCTGAAGAATCCGCTCAAAAGCACGCCCACCAGTCCCAGCACGATGGCGATGACGATCATTGCTGCGTCTCCGCTTCGGCGCGAGGGTCAGCTCGACCAGGAGCTGGCCGCTGTCGGGCACTTCCAGCACGCGGAACTGAAACTCGCCCCAGCGGCAGCGGTCGCCCGGCTGCGGGAGCCGCTCCAAGGCTTCCTGGATCACGCCGGCCACGGTGACGCTCTTGCTCTCCAGGCGCTCGCAGCGAAACTGACGCACCAAGCGGCGGATGCTGGTCATACCCGTCACGTGCCACACGCCCGGGCCGACCTGGCGGATGGGCAGCCGCTTCAACAGCCGCTCGCTGCGGCTGGAAGTCGGGCTGAAGATCGTGTCCAGGATGTCGTCCAAGGTCAGCACGCCGACCGTCTCGCCCAGCTCGTTGACCACCGCGGCCACCTGCCGCTGGCCCTGCTGCATGGTCTCGAGCGCCTGGGCGACCGTGGTGCACCAGGGAACATAAGCCACCGGCCGGGCCAGCGACTCCAAATGCTCGTCGGGGATGAACGACAGGCTCGGCAGGCGGACCCATCCGGCCACTTCGTCGTTGTCGGCCTCGGTCAACAGCAGGTAGCCGCTTTCGGGCAGTTGCCCGCCGAGGTCCAAGAGCGCCACCGGCGGATGGAAGGCACGGATCCGGCTCCGCGGACGCATCAACTCGTCGACGCGGATCGCCGATAGCGAGACCAGCCCCTGGAGCACCGTATGCTCGTGCGCGACTAGCGCCGCGTCGGACGTCGACAGATCGACCGCCCGCTCCAGGTCGCCCACTTGGAGGTACGGCTCCGGCTTGAAGGTCGGCCAGATCAACCGTTGGGAGAGCAAATTGACCATGCGGAAGACAGGCAGCACGGGGTCCACCAGACGGACCAACAGGGCCAGGGGAATGCCTACCAGCGAGGCCACCGCCCGGGGCTTGAGCACAGCCAGGCTCTTGGGCAGCATCTCGGCCAATACGATCAGCACCAACAGCGACGCCGCGGCGAACAGGCCCGCATGGGCGGCCATTCCCTGCCGTTGGAGGGCCAGCCCGGTGATCGAGACGATGGTGAAGTAGGTCAGGTTGGCCAGCAGGTTCCAGAAGAGCACGGCGCCCAAGAGCCGATCAGGGTCGGCCAGCAGTCCGGCGGCAATCCTCTGGGCGCGGTTGCCCGAGGCCAGGCGGCGGCGGTCGTGCCGCGTGAGATAAAACAGGGCCGCCTCGGAGGCGGAGAAGAACGCCGAGGCGAAGGCCAACAGACCCATGGCGATCAGCCAGGGTGCAAAGGCGATCAGCGAATGCACGGCGTGGGCAGCCCCCTACAAAGGAAAGCGGTTAGTGGTTAGTGGTCAGTGGCTAGAGCCGTTGGGCGCTGCCATTTCTGGCCACCGGCCACTAACCACTAACCACTGGCCACTGCTACCGCTATTGTTCCCAAATCGTGGTCCGGCCGGTCGCCACGTCGAACTCGTCGACCGCCGGCACCAAAAGCGCTATCGTCGTGAAACCATAAGCCGCGGCGATGGCGATGAACGCCAGGTGTACCTGGTTCACCAGAAGGCTGGTGATGGCATAGAACGTGGCCAGCGGGCAGAGAAACGAGGCGATGCCGATGGCCGCCGACGGGTTGCGGACGCCCAGGGCCAGGTAAAGCCCCGCCCCGCCGAAGACCAACAGACCCAAGAAGGGCAACTGGGCCTCAAACGAGCCGCTGAACGCGACCATCATCCACAAGCAGGTGGAAACGCCCAGGAACAGGAAGAAGACCGTCCCCAAGCTGGTGGCGATCGCGTTGCGAGAGTTGCCGTAGGTCATCCCCGCATGGACGCCCAGCATGGCTACGAACAGGTTCAGTACGGCCAATCCGATCAGCAGGTAGGCCAGGTTCTCCAGTCCCAGCACCCCGGCCAGCCAGAGATAGAGGCACAGCGCCATCGGCAGCACCACCATCTCCTTGGTGTTGTAAAGGACGCCCCCCAGCTTGCCGTAAACGAATTCCTTGGGCGACAGATCGCTGACCAACAGCAGGTCCAAGGCCTTGGCGTCCTTCTCGCTGGTCAACGAGGTCACCGCCTGGGCGTTGACCAGGATCAGGCTCAAGAGGAACAAGGGCACGAGCACGGCCGCCCCCGTGCCCTCGCTCAGTCCTTCGCGGCTTTGCATCATCCAAACCAGGCTTGCCACCGCCAGGGCGAACAACAACAAGTATCCTACGCGAATGATGAGAATCTTCCGGCCATAGGCCCAGGTGCAGATCTCCCGCCAGATGATGGGGTTGTCCCAGACGCGCCGCGTGGGCTTGGTGGCTGCCTTGGGATGCGCGGTCCCCTCTCCCTTCGGGAGAGGGTGGGTAGGGTGGGACAAGCTCGCGCAAGCGAGCGCCGGCCCACCATTCCCGCCGGTCTTTGGTGGGCCGCGCCGCCACGGCGGCCTTGTCCCACCCTACCTCCGGGAGAGGGCTGGGGTGAGGGGGGACCGTCCCGTCGGCGCCCGCTTCGGCCGCCGCCAAGTTCGCTTTCTGACGCACCGCGTCGTATTCGGCGCCCCAGATGCTCTGCCGGTGCCAGGTCTCGTCCTCACGGCTGACCGGCTGCTCTTCCCGCGACGGGTTCCAGACCCGCACCATGGCCACGGCGATCCCATTGAGCATCAGGGCCAAACCGGCGGAGACCAGCAGGAAGAGATAGATCGGCGTGGCCACCCAGCCCAGCGCCGGATCGGGCTGGGCGTAGGGCCTCGTCGATTCGAGGATCGCCTGCCACGGACTCAGCCCGATGGCCCAGGTCTCGGTCGCAATGCCCCCCCAACTGCTGCCCAACGAGCCGCTGGCCACGATCTGTCCCGCCGCCAGCCAGAGCACCATCGCCAGCACGGTCAGGGCCAGCGATTGGAACGTCTTCTCCCGCCAAAGCGCGATCGTCGAGCCGAGGCTTCCGCAGACCAACACGCTGGCCAGGGTCACGGCGTAGGCCCTCATGATCTGTCCCGCAGAGATCCCGCCCAGTAGCGTGGTCAGGGCAAACAGCGGCAGCGCGGCCGTCAACAGCACCAGCACGCCCAGCAAGCTGGCCAGCAGCCGCCCCAGCACCAGCTCGCTGTTGGTCAGGTGCGTCAACAGCAGCAGGATCAGCGTCCGCCGGTCTTTCTCCTGGGCCACCGCGCTGGCGCCCAGCAGAGCCGACGAAAAGGACGCCACCACCAACTGCAAGGGGGCCAGTATCTGGAACAGGATCATCCCGAACCGAGCCAGGTCGCCCAGGTCGCGGACCCTCTGGGCCCCTGCCAGGACCAGCCAGGCGGTACACATCAAGATCAGGAGGATCGCCACATAGGCCGTCCGAGCGACGAAGAACCTAGTCCTTCGGGGGGTAATCATGGCCTCCCGTGTAAAGATCGGTCCGACGAACAATCGAGCGCTCCCGGTTGCGAGGTTGCCGTTGGGGGAAATCCCCAGGTGTTCATTATAAGGGTGCCTGGCGGCAAGGGGAGTTGTGTTGGTGGTGGAGACGTGAGAAATGTGCAAGAATACCGTTTGGCGAACGTCTCCAGGCGATTTCCGGTTGCACCCATGAACGACGGCGAGCCGAACCCTTATGAGTCGCCCACGGCCGCTGAGATCCCCGCCGCCAAGCCGATCCAGCGAAAGAGGTTTCGTTGGCGCATTATCCCGGTAACCCTGCTCCTGATTTACGGCGTTGGGACGGTCGTCTCAACCCTCCCTGCGACCGTTGGCTTTGCCTTCTTGCTTTTGAAACACCCTGAATACGCGGAGTCTGGACGCCCGTATCTCTGGCAGGTTTTCTGCTCTTGCGGTCTGGCGATGTTTACCGGCGTCTTATTGATCTTCACGGCCATGAACTTGTGGAGGGGACGCTGGCGGGTAGCGGGATTCACCTTCGCGTCGACCGTCCTGTTGGGGCTGGCAGCGTGGTGCGCGGCGACCTTTTTTGGAATTATGGGGTTGTAGGGGCTACGTTGCTCCCGGACCATCAAGTCTTGGCGTGCGGGACAGCCGAAGTCCTTGCCGAGGGGCACAACCGAAGTCCCGCCCGGCAGGCGGGACCTACCTTCGTGTTCTTTGTGCCCTTTGTGGTTGACTCCGAAGTGTAATGGGCCCAGTTTCCTTCCGCGCGACGGCGTGTTAGACTGGACGACATTCCGTAATCCACTCACCTGAAGGAGGACCCCATGATGTTGCGGAAACTGAGCTTCGCGCTGGCGATTTGGTTGGGACTGTGGGCCGCGGCCCCGGCGGCGCCGCCCTACAAGGCGCTGATCGTCACCGGCCAGAACGGCCACAACTGGAAGGCCACCACGCCGGTGCTGGAAAAACTGCTGGACCAGACCGGGCTGTTCGTGGTCGACGTGGCCACCTCGCCGGCCAAGGGCCAGGACATGAGCGGCTTCGCTCCCAAGTTCGCCGGCTACCAGGTGGTGGTCCTCAACTACCAGGGCGATCCCTGGCCGGAGCCGACCAAGCAGGCATTCGTCAAGTACGTCAAGAACGGCGGCGGGGTAGTGGTCTATCATTTCGCCCTGGCGTCGTTTCCGGAGTGGAAAGAGTACAACCGGATCATCGGCCTGGGCGGCTGGGGCGGGCGGAGCGAGAAGTCCGGCCCCTACGTCCGCTGGAAGGACGGCAAGATCGTCCGCGACAACTCGCCCGGCCGCTGCGGCAGCCACGGCCCGCAACAGCCCTTCCAGCTCGTCGTCCGCGACGCGGAGCATCCGATCACCAAGGGCTTGCCGCCGGCCTTCATGCACGCGGCCGACGAGCTCTATGGCTGGCTCCGCGGCCCGGCCGAAAACCTCACGGTGCTGGCCACGGCCTTCGCGCCCAAGGAGAAGGGGGGCGCGGGCGAGCACGAGCCGGTGTTGTTCACCGTCCGCTACGGCAAGGGACGCGTTTTCCAGGAGTGCCTGGGACACGACGTGCCGAACATGAAGAGCGTGGCCTTCATCGTCACCTTCCAACGCGGCGCCGAATGGGCCGCCAGTGGCCAGGTGACGCAGAAGGTCCCCGCCGACTTTCCCACCGCCGAGAAGGCGACGATTCGCCAGTAATGTAAGGGCCTTTGCCGCCGCAAGCGAATAAGTTGGTCGATCGCTACTTGTGGTGCAGGCGTCCCGCCTGCATTTCCGGGCAGGCGGGACGCCTGCACCACAATGAATTGCAGATCTTATTGTGTTGCGGCCCTTTGCTGGTTCCGCCGCTCTGGTTTACAATGGACTGCTATGAAACTCGTTCGTCGATCGCTCTGCTGCGACCTGCGACTGGCGTCGTTGATGCTTGCAGGCTGGGCCAGTCTCCAGGGCACGGTTTGGGCCGCCGGGCGGCAGAACACCCCCGAGCCGCCGCCGCCCGAGGCGGGCGCTAACTGGGTGCCCGGCTATGCCGTCACCTTATTGGGCATTGCCCTGGGACTGCTCGTTACGCTGCGGAGCAGCAATCGCCGCGACCCGAGCACCGGCGGCGGAGCGGGGGGCATGACCCCCGAGGATCTCCAGGCCGCGGCTCGGGCGGCTGCCAAGACCGGGCAGAAGCCGGTCCAGTGGGGGCCGGAGCTCTGTCCCGACGCCAAAACCTCGCTGACCATGGCGATCGCCGGCGTGGTGGTTCCCGTGGCGGGTCTCGGGCTGGGACCCTTTGCCGTCTGGAAAGCGCTCCAGGCCCGCAAGCGGATCCAACAAAGCGCTCACCTGACGGGCGACCGCATCGCGGTCGCCGGACTGGCAACCGGCATTGGCGCCGCCGTGGTCGGCCTGATCTGGCTGATCACGTTGATCGTGATGATGGTGCGGTAGGCCTCAGCACTGCTCGTTCCACTCGCGCCGCGAGTAACGCTCGACCACCAGCCGGGCGGTGGCCGACCGCGGCCACTCGGAACAGGGCTCGGTGGCCTGCCAGGCGGTGATCATCGCCTCGCGGATGGCGGACGAGGTCAACGGCAGATTGGTTACGAACGACTCGTGGCCGCGTCCTTCCCGATAGTCCGGCTGGCGAGGCGGCATCGTCAACAAACGGGCGATCAGCTCCAACGGAAAACCGTAGAGCAGCGTCCCGTGATAGAGCATTCGGTCCCGTTTGCAGCGGACGCTGTTGCCGGAAAATTTCCGGCCCCCTATCGCCAGGTCGCTGGTTCCCCCTTTCTCGACGCCCGGCACAAGTTGACGTAGTGCCCTGGCGATTCTCCCGCGCACGTAGAGATGGGCCTCGTCGATTGGCAGCGAGCGCAGTACCAAGGCGTACATCAGGCAGCCGGGGCCGGCGACGATCGCCGCCCCGCCGCTGGTCCGCCGCAGCACGGGAATCCGCAGCTCCTCGCAGACCTCCCGGCGGACCTCGGCGTCGATCCGCGACGAGCGACCGATCACCACCAGCGGCCGGTCGGATTCCCAGAGCCGCAGGGTTTCCCGCGGCAAGCCTGAGGTCTCGTCCTCGTCGAGCAGGGCCTCGTCCAGCGCCAGGTTCTCTTCGGCCGTTGGCAGGGTCAGGTCGAGCAGTCGCATGAGGCAGAAGTTAGGAGTTAGGAGTCAGGAGTTAGGAGTTAGGAGTTAGGAGTTAGGAGTTAGAAGTTAGAAGTAGGAGGTAACCGTCCGGATCAAACTGTCATGCGGGGCTGGTCGCACCTGTAGCACGTGGTAACCGTCGATTCCTCAAAACGTGAACACCCGTTAGTATTAACGAGCGTACGTCGCCGGCCCCGTTGCTCATTCTAACTCCTAACTCCTAACTTCTAACTCCTCTCTGAGGACCGCCCAGGAGACCAGCAAGAGGGCCGCCGTCTCGATTCGCAGGATGCGTGGGCCGAGATCCACCAATTGCCAGCCCGCGGCCGCTGCCAGGCCGGCCTCCTCGTCCGTGAAACCACCCTCAGGACCGATGGCCAGGACGATCGGGCCCGGCCGCGCAGGTCCCGCCTGCCGGGCGGGACTTGGGGAAGGCGGACGAAACTTGTCCGCCGCCTGCCCGGCGGAATACCGGCAAGAGCTTTCCGTCGTCTTCTCCCGTGCCGGATGCGCCAGCCAGCGATGCTCGACGCCGGCGGCGGCCTCGACCAGCGCCGGCCAGAACTGGGGCTCGGCAATCTCCATCAAGCGGTTCCGCCCACACTGCTTCGAGGCCTCAATCACGGTCCGCCGGAGGCGTTCCAAGACCGGCGGGAGAGGTCTCGCCACCGATCGCTCCGTGACCAGAGGAACCAGCCGCGTCACGCCGAGTTCCACCAGCTTCTCGACGAGCCATTTCTGCCTGTCCCCTTTTGGAAGGGTAATCCCGATCGCCAATTCCGTCGCCAGTTCCCGATCGACGTTTCGCTGGGCGAGGATGGCAAGCTGGACCTCGCTCCGGCCAACCTGGACGACCTCCGCGAGAAACTCCCTGCCCGTGCCGTCGAACAGCACCACCTCCGCGCCGATTTCGGCCCGCATGACGTGGATTAAGTGGTGAGCCTCGGGACCGGAGAGCCGGGCCTGGTCGGTTGCAATGTTAATTTGGGAAAAATAGCGGTTCGGCATCAAATGCAGGGGAAGGAGCGTTTATTCCCTATGAAGTTTCTCTGCGGATTGTACCGAAAAGAGAAACCATAGGGCAGTGGAGACGCACCTTGTCGCAGACCGGGCCTGGACCGATGTATCAGTCACACTGGGGACTCGACGAGACTCCCTTCAGAACCGATCTGGACCCTCGCTTCTTCTACCAGGGCCCCTCCCACGAAGAGGCGCTGGCGAGGCTCCATTTCCTCGTCGAGCAGCGGCGGCGGATGGGCCTTCTGCTGGGGGAGCAAGGCAGCGGAAAGTCGCTTTTGCTGGTGGTCTTCGGCCGGGAGATCCGCCAGCAGGGCTTGCCGGTGGCGCAGGTCAACTTGGTGGGGGTCGAGCCGTGCGAGTTCCCCCTCTTGCTGGCCGCGAGCCTCGAAATGGATCTCCCGCGAGGGACTTCACCGCATGTCCTCTGGCGGAGCATCGACGACCGCTTGGCGGAGTACCGGTATCAGCACGTGCGGTCGGTGGTGCTGTTGGACGACGCGGATCGGGCCAAGCCCGACGTATTGGCCCAGGTGGCTCGGCTGGCGCAGCTCCAGCAGGGCCCCGATTCGCCGTTGACCCTGGTGCTGGCGGGCCGTCCCGAGCGGGCAGGCCGACTGGGCGATTCCCTCTTGGAACGGGTGGAATTACGCATCGACCTGGGCTTGTGGGACCAGACCGACACGGAGAACTTCCTCCAGGCGTCGCTTTCCCGGGCCGGGGGGAAGTCGCCGGTCTTCGCCCCGCCGGCCATCACGCGGTTGCACGAGCTGGGCGGAGGCATACCTCGCCGCATCACTCAGCTTGCCGACCTGGCCCTGCTGGCCGGCGCTGGCCGCCGTCTGCGAGAGATCGACGTCCAGACCGTCGAATCCGCCTGCCAGGAGTTGGGGGTGATCGAGGTGTAGGGGCGAGTCTGTAGGGAACGCCCTCCGTGGCGTTCCGGAAGCCCGCCGCGCCGTCTTACGCCCGTTACCCCTCTCTTGCAGGGACAGATCCGCAACGGCATAATGCTCCGTAGGGGGCGGGTTTGCCGGGACTTGAGATGCCGTTCAGGCATTCGCGCCGCCCCACGACGCCTGACAGAGAAGAGGAACACGTGCGGTGGACCAAGAAATACGGGTTCCTCTTCTCTGGCTCCGCTCTCTGGACGATCACTGCTTCCTCCCAAATCCCGGAGGAGCGTTGGAGAAGGTTGGTGCCCCAATGTCTTCAGAGGAACCGCCCCAACAGGATGAAGTTGCCGGCGATTCGGCGACTGCCCGGCGACCGCCGTGGCAGTTCTCGATTCGTTCTCTTCTGTTATTTACCGCCGCTGTTGCGTTGTTGCTAAGCATTTGGAGAACATTCCCGGAACAAGCAGTTTGGCCGGTGATAACGCTGGGAACCCTACCTGCCGCGATGGTGGCGCATTGGCTTCCGTCCAAGATCATTCGCCTTCTCACGTTGCTGATGCTCTTTCAGTTTGTTGGCGCTGCGTTGATGGCACCAGGGGATGGCGGCGTGTGGTTTTGTCGCATGTGCCGCCTGTACTTCGGTGTGGACGTCTTTCTTTTTGTCCGTTTGTACTTATTCTACGCAGTGGCTCGTTGGCCCGAACCGCAACTGTCTTGGCTGACGAAGGTCGCCATTATGACATCCCCAATCTGGACGGCCGTAATTGCGACCTATCTGATGGAAACCTACGGCGTTTTTTGCTGAAATCGCCGCCCTGTCATAGTCCGACTATAATGGTGGAGCCATGACCGCGCGGCGAATGATCGTGCTCACCGACGGCTTCCACGACGCCCACGTCGCCAAGACGGCGATTTGCCTGATCCGTTACAAGCCGCAGGAAGTCGTGGCCGTGTTGGATCGGACTGCGGCGGGGAAGACGACTCAGGAACTGTTGGGCGTGGGCGGCGCGCTGCCGGTGATCGGCTCGCTGGCCGAGGCGGCCGGCGCCGACACGCTGTTGTTGGGCATCGCCCCGCCCGGCGGCAAGATTCCGTCCTCGTGGCGGCCGATCATTCTGGAGGCCATCGCGCGAAAGCTGGACGTGGTTTCCGGCCTGCACGATTTCCTCGGCGAGGATCCCGAGTTCGCCCAGGCGGCGGCCTGTCGGGGCGTGCGGCTGGTCGACGTTCGCCGCAACGACGAGCACGACGTGGCCCATCGCCGCGGGATCCGCGAAGGTTGCCTGCGGATCCAGACCATCGGCAACGATTGCAGCGTGGGGAAGATGGTCACGGCCGTGGAGGTCGCCGCGGGACTGAGGCAAGTGGGGCTCCGTGCCAAGTTCGTGGCCACAGGGCAGACCGGGATCCTGGTCGAGGGCGACGGCTGCCCGATCGACCGGGTGATCTCCGATTTCGTCAGCGGGGCGGCGGAGAAACTGGTGCTGGCCAACCAGCACCACGACGTGATCGTGATCGAGGGCCAGGGGACGCTCTTTCATCCCCGCTATTCCTGCGTGACCCTGGGCCTGCTCCACGGGACCATGCCCGACGGGCTGATCCTCTGCTACGAGATGGGCCGCAAGGCGATCTACGGCATGGAGCAATATCCCCTGTCGCCGCTGGGCACGATCAAGGAGTTTTACGAGGCGGCGGCCAACATCATGCACCCTTGCTGGGTGATCGGCCTGGCCATCAACGGCGCCAAGTTCTCCGACGCCGAAGTAGCCGCCGAGCGGAGTCGGGTCCGCAAGGAGCTGGGCCTGCCCGCCTGCGACGTGCTCCGCCACGGTCCCCAGGAGCTGGTCGACGCCGTGCTCAAGCTGCGGCGCAAGCTGGAAAAGCAATGACGTTTATTACGCAGCCTCCACGGCAACGTAGACCTTGCCCTGCGTCCTCAACCAGGCTACGTCTTCCCGCTCGGCGTGTTCCTTGATCTCTCGTAGGAGTTGAACCGTTTCCGATTCATAGCACGGCTCGCTCGGGTCGTCGACCGGGACGACCAGCTCGACTTCTACCGCAACCACATACTTCTCGGTCTGAATCAGGCGTGTCCGCTTCACCCGCTGTCCTGGAATACGCATGGCTAACCTCTGTCGAAGAAATCAACGTCCGGCCGACCCTCAACGCGCCCGTGATCGTCGCGATTGCCGAGGCGGGCTGAAGCCCACCCCACGTTCACCTCACCACAAAATTGACCATCCGGCCCGGGACCACGATCACCTTCTGGATCGACTTGCCTTCGAGCATCTCGATCACGCGGGGATTGGCCCGGGCGGCGGCTTCGATCGCGGCGCGGTCGGAGCCGGCGGGGACCTCGATCCGGCTGCGGAGCTTGCCGTTGATCTGGATCGGCACTTCGATCGACGCTTCACGGATCAGCGCTTCGTCGTAGTCCGGCCAGGCTTCGTAGGCCAGCGTGCCGGCGTGGCCCAAAAGCCGCCATAGCTCCTCGGCTAGGTGCGGGGCGAAAGGTGACAACAAGAGCACCAGCTTCTCGATCGCCGCCCGAGGACGGGGGTCGGCCTTGAAGAAGTAGTTGGTACACTCCATCATCCGCGCGATGGCCGTGTTGAAGGAGAGTGTCTGGCAGTCCTGGGTCACGGCCTTGATCGTCTTGTGGAGCACGCGGTTCTGCTCGGGCGTAAGCGGGACGTTGGCGACCGACGCATTCAGCCGCACCACCTCCGCCCGCTCGTCGACCGTCATCCGCCAGACCCGGTCTAGAAAGCCGCGGACTCCGCTCACGCCGTCCATGCTCCAGGGTTTCACGGCCTCCAGCGGGCCCATGAACATCTCGTACAGCCGCAGCGAGTCCGCGCCGAAGTCGCGGACCACCTGGTCCGGGTTGACCACGTTGCCGCGGCTCTTGGACATCTTGTACGCCCGGGCGTCGATGCGGATCTGCGGATCGGCCTTCAGCACGAAGGCCTCGCCCTGTTTCTCGACCTGCTCCGCCGGCAGCTTGACCGCCTCCACCGGCCCTTGTGGTGCAGCCGTCCCGGCTGCCTGGGCGCGTTCTCGTGGTGCAGCCGTCCCGGCTGCTGCGGCAGGCGGGACGCCTGCACCACAAGATGTTACCTCCGTCGAACTGACCCAATCCCCGGAGGACCGGCGATACCCGGTGAACTCCATCTCGCCCAGGATCATTCCCTGGTTGACCAGCTTTCGGAAGGGCTCCGCTTGACTGACATAACCGCGGTCGTAGAGCACCTTGTGCCAGAAGCGGGCGTAGAGCAGGTGCAAGACGGCATGTTCCGCGCCGCCCACGTAGAGATCCACCGGCATCCAGGCCTTCTCGATCTGCGGATCGACCAGGGCCTCGGCGTTCTTCGGATCGAGGAACCGCAGGTAGTACCAGCAGGAGCCGGCCCATTGCGGCATGGTGTTCGTCTCCCGCTGGTAACGCTTGCCGTCGCGGGCGACGTAGAGCCAGTCGGCGGGGGCCTTCTCCAACGGCGGCTCCAGCGAGTCGTGCTGGGCATCGAAGGTCATCCGCTCCGGCAGATCGACGGGCAGCTCCTCGGGCGTCAGCGGGCGGACCACGCCCGTCCGGCGGCCTTCCGCGTCCAATTCGTGCAGCAGCGGGAAGGGCTCACCCCAGAAGTGCTGGCGGCTGAAGAGCCAGTCGCGGAGCTTGTAGTTGACGGCCGGGCGGCCCAGGCCCTTGTTGGCCAGGTCGTCGGCGATCGCCTGCTTGAACTCGGGCGTGGTCATGCCGGTGAAGCGGCCCGAGTTGATCGCCACACCATCGGCGGTGAACGCCACGCGCCCGGCCAGCAAGTCGTCGCGATTGTACTCGTCACGCTCCGCGTGACGCACGCCCTCACGCGGAGCGTGAGGAGCACGGGCCTGGGGTCCCGGGTCGACCACGGGGATGATCGGTAGGCCGTAGGCCAGCGCGAACTCGAAGTCGCGGGTATCGTGGGCGGGCACGGCCATGATGGCCCCCGTCCCGTAGCTGATCAACACGTAGTCGGCGACCCAGATCGGAACCGCCTTGCCGTTGACCGGATTGACCGCATAAGAGCCCGTGAAGACGCCCGTCTTCTCTTTGGCCAGATCGGTGCGGTCCAGGTCGCTCTTGCGGGCGGCCCGATCGCAGTAGGTCCGCACCGCCTCGGCCTGGGCCGGCAGCGTCAGCCGCGCAAGCAGCGGATGCTCGGGGGCGATAACCATGTAGGTCGCGCCGAAGAGCGTGTCGGCCCGGGTGGTGTAGATCCGCAGCACGTCGTCGCTCGCCCGGCGGGGATAGCCGTTGTCGATCCGGCCGACGATGAACGTCTCGAACTCCTCCTGCGAGGGCCTGCCGTCCGCCGTGGGCTGGCGGCCGACGAAGAAGTCGACCTCCGCGCCGGTGCTCCGCCCGATCCAGTTGCGTTGGAGGAGCTTGATGCTCTCCGGCCAGTCCACCAGTTCGAGGTCTTTTTCCAGGCGATCGGCGTAGGCCGTGATCCGCAGCATCCATTGCCGCATCGGCACGCGGACCACCGGATGCCCGCCGCGCTCACTCAGCCCCCCGAGCACCTCTTCATTGGCCAGCACGGTGCCCAGGGCTGGACACCAGTTGACCGGGGCTTCGAGCTGATAGGCCAGCCGGTGCTCGTCTTGGAAGCGGCGGACCGCATCCTCGCCCGCGGCGGCCGTTTCGGCCGGGATGGGCAGCTCGGCGATCGGCCGGCCTTTCTGCTGCTGGGGATCGAACCAGGTATCGTACAGGACCAGGAAGATGAACTGGGTCCAGCGGAAGTAGCCCGGGTCGGTGGTGGCCAGCTCGCGGCTCCAGTCGTAGCTGAAGCCCAGCATCTTGAGCTGCCGGCGGAAGGTGGCGATGTTCTGCTCGGTGGTCGTGCGGGGATGGGTGCCCGTCTTCTTGGCGTGCTGCTCGGCCGGCAGGCCGAAGGCGTCCCAGCCCATCGGGTGCAGAACGCTCTTGCCCCGCATCCGCTGGAAGCGGCAGACGATGTCGGTAGCCGTATAGCCTTCCGGGTGGCCGACGTGCAGTCCCTCCCCGCTCGGGTAGGGAAACATGTCCAAGACGTACATCTTCTGCGGCCCCGGCAGGCGTGGGGCGGCGAAGGTCTGGTGTTCTTCCCAGTATTTCTGCCACTTGGGTTCGATAACGGCCGGATTATAGCGAGGCATGGCCACCTGACTTTGCGGGTACCGAAGAGAGAAAAGGGTGATTTTACCGGGTTTCACCCGTTGCCGCAAACCGGTAGGGTTCCCGATTCCGAGTCGGGCCGTGTCGGCCCGGATGTGTTCAGAAGTTGGACGCTATACTTCGCGTGGTTGGAAATGCGCCGTTCGTAGTCCCGCCTTCAGGCGGTCTTGCCTCGGATTTCCGGCTAAAGCCGGTACTACGAACCTGTGTCACTTCGTCCCGCGGGCGGTAGAGCGTCCTTTCGCGGATCGTTGCCGTGGCCGCGGCGCGAGCTGGGTTGGGGGAAATGCCCAATCCGTAACTCTTGCCGGGGTTGGCACAAATGTCAAGGGTTGTCAAATCTTGTTAATGGTTATCCACTTGACTTAGGTTCGTCGCGTCGCGACGCTATGATGGTAGCCGTGGGCATACCGATCACTTGAGTCAACTGGATAACCATTCGTTCCTCTGTGGGAGACCACCATGTTCCTGCCTCGATGCTTCCTTGCCCCCGCCGCGATAGCGTTGCTTGCCCTGGCCTCCACCGCCCGGGCGGAGCCGACGCTGACCTACGCCGAGTTGATTCATCGCATGACCGATCTTTCCCGTCTGGCCGAGCTGCCGGACGTGGGCGAGAAGTGCGGCCAATGTTCCAGCTATGACCGGGCCAGCCGTTACGACGAGAAGACCGGCAAGTACGTCAACTGGGCCGCCAACGGCGACGGCGACGGCATCATCCGCCGCGAGGGAGACCGCGTGGTGATGGCCGAGATGAAAGGCCCGGGCTGCATCTGGCGGATCTGGTCGGCCGCGGCCGGCAAGGGCCACGTGAGGATCTTTCTCGACGGCCAGCCGGAACCCGTCGTCGACCTGCCCTTCATCGCTTACTTCGACGGCCAGCACGCTCCCTTCCCATATCCCGCGCTCTCCTACGACATGACCAAGACCGGCTCCGCCGGGCAGGACCTGTACTTTCCGATCCCTTATCGGAAATCGTGCAAGGTGGTGGCGGACAAGGACTGGGGCGCCTACTACCACTTCACCTATGCGACCTACCCGCAAGAAACCGTCCTGCCCACCTTCAGCGCCGAGCTGGCCCAGCAGCACGCGGGGATGCTCAAAGCCGTGGATCGCTTCTTCGCCGAAGGGCTGGGCACCGATCCGGCCGGAAAGCGGCCCGGTCAGGAGACGCTCGCGCAATCGGTTCGCGTCGCGCCGGGCGAGACGGCCCGCGTGGCCCGGCTCGACGGTCCCCGGGCGATCACCGCCCTCTGGGCGAAGGCCAAATTCATCAATCGGGCCGACGAGATGGCCGGTCTGCGGAGGATGGCCCTGCGGATCACCTGGGACGGCCAGGCGAAGCCGGCGGTCTGGTGCCCGCTGGGCGATTTCTTCGGCACGGCGCCCGGGGTGAATCCCTATAAGACGCTGCTCACCGGCATGACGGATCGGGGCTATTACTCCTATTGGTACATGCCGTTCGCCAAAAGCGCGGTGGTGGAGCTGATCAACGAAGACGCCGTCCCGCGCGAGGTGCAGTTCGGGATCACCCACGCGCCGTTGGCGCGGCCGTTTGAGGGTCTGGGCTACTTCCACACCAAGTGGCACCGCGACACGGTGGAGCTGCCGCCCGACCGCTGGCCCGACTGGACCATGCTCCTGACCCGGGGCCGCGGCCGGTTTTGCGGCGTGATGCTCCACGTCTGGAACCCGCGGGGCGGCTGGTGGGGCGAGGGCGACGAGAAGTTCTTCGTCGACGGGGAGAAGTTCCCCTCGACCTTCGGCACCGGCTCGGAGGACTACTTCGGCTACGCCTGGTGCTGTCCCCACTTGTTCCAGCGGCCTTACCACGCGCAGACCTTGACCCAGGACAACCGTGGGCACCAATCGGTGCTCCGCTGGCACATTGTCGACAACGTGCCCTTCCAGAAATCGTTCGAGGGCTGCATCGAGAAGTATTTCAAGAACGAGCGGGGCACGCTCTACGCCCTTACCGCCCGCTGGTACCTGGCCCCCGGCGGCGTCGACCCCTACGATCCCCTGCCCGTCCAGGAGCGAGACGGCTACTGGGTGATGACGCCGCTGGTGACCGCCGGGTTCAAGGTGCTGGGCGAGCCCCACGGCGAGCCGCAGTTGCAGGGCATGGAATCCTTCGGCGGCGGGAAATGGAAGAACGACGAGCAGCTCTGGTGGACCGGCGCCCAACCGGGCGACGAGCTCATCCTGGCCGTGCCGGTCGCGCACAGCGGCAAATACCAGGTGAGCGTCCACCTCACCAAGGCCCCGGACTACGCTATCGTACAGCTTCTGTTGGACGGCAAGCAGGCCGGCAAGCCGATCGACCTCTACCATCCGCAGGTGATTCCCTTCGGTCCCATCGCCCTGGGCGCCTATGACCTGGCCGACGGCCCGCACAAGCTGACGGTCAAGATCCTGGGGGCCAACCCCCAGGCGATCAAGTCCTACATGTTCGGCATCGACCGCCTCGACCTCGAGCCGGCACGGTGACGGCGGCCGAATTGCGCCCGTCTCGAAATGCGACAGACCGACTGCCGTTCTTTGTAGCGGCAATCCCTTTTTTTCTCCCCGCGCCGGCCCTCGGCCGCCTCGCCGCCGCCGTTTGTCGGCGCATCCCTTTTGCGGACAACCGGTAAGGTCCAGACGCCCGTTTTGCGAGTATGACAGTAGACGCCCCGTCTGGCGCCGGCAAGCGGCGAGATGGCGCCTTCGGCCCGACGCAAATTGACGCCCTGTCCACTCAGTAGCGGCGTAAATTGACGCCCTGTCCACCCTGGAGCGCCGCAAATTGCCGCCCTGTCCGCCTCGCCGCGGCGCAAACTGAAGCGATGGCGTCCCAGAAGGCGCGGTTTCTGGGTCGCCGGTGCGTCTGGAGCGGCGTTTTCTGGCGAACTTGGCGCAGGCTCGCCTCCGGCGATGCGTTTCCAGCGACGTTTCCACACGAAGCGGGCGCTTCCAGCCTTCCAGCAAGGTGCTCTCGGTCACCAGCGCGCGCACGTTGGCTGGCGCCATGCCTGTCCAGAGCCCGTCCACTTGCCCTTCGTCTCCTTTCTGGCCGCGCTGGTGGCCGAGTTCGGGTCTGACCCGCCCGGCGAGTTGCCCCGGTGGGCGTGCGTGTGCGGCGGCACCTTCGGCCGCCGCCGCCGAGGCTGACCAACGGGGTCCCAAGTGCAAGCGGGCTAACGACTTCCGACCTTGCGCCAGGTTGAACTTGGGAAAGGAGGCTGAGATGTAGGATACAGCTCGAAACCTTTCGATGGAACCCTACGGGTAATGCCACTCAGCCCTGGCACAACGGACGACCGCACACGGCAGATTCTCGAAGACCTGGAAGCGGTCAGGGAGAATCTGCCGTGGTAGAATGAGAGGAAGGGAGTGTTGTGATAACGATTGTGATCCGCGGCGCCGTCGGGCGTTGCAGCGCGGCGGAGCGCCGTAAGGGGTGTCCACAATGAACCCAATGGAGAGTCAACCATGACCATCCACGCCATCTACGAGAACGGTGTCTTTCGGCCCACAACAGCGGTGGACTTCCCTGATCCATGTCAGGTGGAGATCGAGGTTCGCCAGATCAGAGAGGAACCCAAGATCCCCACCCTGGATGAAATCTACGCCATCCTCGGCAGGCGTCATGCGTCGGGGGAACATAATTTGGCCGAGCGGCACAATGAGCACCAACCATGAGATCGGTTTTTCTGGACACGGTTGGCTTGATCGCCCTTTGGGACGCCGATGACCAGTGGCACGCTGCCGCCGATGCCGCGTACCAGAAGATGGTTCTGGAGCGTAGACCAACGGTGACGACCAGCTTTGTCTTGCTGGAATGCAGCAACACGGCGGCCCGGCGGACGTTTCGCAGCGACGTATGCGCCTTGCGGCGCGGTCTTGAACTCCGTAACGAATTGGTCGTGCCTACCGAGGATGATTGGCAGGCGGCATGGGCGGCCTACGAACGTGGCGATGCGGCCCAGGCCGGGGTCGTCGATCATGTCTCCTTCCTTGTGATGCGCCGGCTGCAGATCACGGAAGCCTTCACCAGCGACCGACACTTCCAGGCCGCTGGATTCACGACGCTGTTCTGAGCGACCGGCCGCGGGCATTTTCAACCCCAACGACCGGGAAAACGAGTAACCGACATAGGAACCGCCGAAGACATGACCCTTGCCGTTGCCAAATTGCAGATGCCGGTGCCATGCCTGCCCAGAGCCCGTCCACTTGCCCTCCGTCTCCTTTCTGGCCGCGCTAGTGGCCGAGTTCGGGTCCGACCCGCCCGGCGAGTTGCTCCGGCAGGCGTGTGAGTGCGGCGGCGCCTTCGGCCGCCGCCGCCCGGACTTACCAACGGGGTCCGAAGTACAAGCGGGCTAACGACTTCCGACCTTGCACTCCGTTGAGCTTGGGAAAGGAGGCTGAGATGTAGGATAAAGCTCGAAACCTTTCGATCGGACCCTACGCGTAACCTCTGCCGTCTGCCGTAGCGATTCACTCGGCATGCCGTCGTTTAGCGAAAGGATAACTTGAGGAACCGAATGCGTTAATTGCGCACGTTCGGGTCTGTGGGAGCCCTGGGCGGGCAACCGCCCAGGGCCACCCGGTCACTTGCGCGTTCTCGACAACAGGCGGCTGCCGGACAACATCATTGTGCGGTGGTCACACACGGGCGTACAAACGCCTCTCACTCGTACCGCAACGCTTCGATTGGGTCCAAACGCGAGGCTTTCCAGGCGGGATAGAAGCCGAAGGCAATGCCGACGCCAACAGAGACCACCACTGCGGCAACGATTGTTGACAACGATGCTTCCGTGGGCCAGCGTATCTTCCACCGCACCAGGATCGACGTGCCACGGCCCAGGAGGATGCCCATCGCTCCGCCGACGAGGCACAACACCACCGCCTCGACGAGGAATTGCCGGAGAATGTGATGGCTTCGGGCACCGACCGCCATTCGGAGTCCGATTTCCCGAGTGCGTTCGGTTACGGAAACAAGCATGATGTTCATAATGCCCACCCCGCCGACCACTAGGGAGATCAACGCCACCACCAACAACAAGATGCTCATCGACTGGGTGGTGGAGGATAACATTTTCACAATCTCGGCCATGTCGCGGACGCTGAAGTCGTCGTCGTCACCCGCACGGATGCGGTGGCGCTCGCGCAGTAGCTTGGTGATCTGGTTGGCCGCCTCTTTGACTTTCCTTTCGGAAGCCGCTTTGGCCACAATCTGATCCACGTTGGTAAAACGGACTGGCTGCGGGTAGTCGGCGGTTTGGGTGGACGAACGAGAGGTATAGAGCGATGTTGCGGTGGGATAGAGGCCGCTCAGCGTATTGACCGAATCGCTGGTGGAAGAGGAACTGCTGCCGGCACTAGCGCTCTGGTTCGTGTTGGTCAGAGTGGTGCCGCTAACGCGGTACTTGATGGTAGTCCACGGCGCTAGCACGATGTTGTCCTGGTCCATGCCCATCATATTGGCTCCCTTGCGACCTAGAACACCGATGACGCGAAACGAGACGTTGTTGATGCGGATTTCCTTGCCGATCGGAGATACGCCCGGAAACAGGTTTCGCTTCACAGTATTGCCGATCACGCACACTTTGTTACCATTGCGGACATCGCGGTCGGTGAACATCTCGCCTCTTGCCATGTTCCAATCACGCACTGATAAGAAGGATGGAGTCGTGCCGCTGATTTGTTCGGGCACCCAGTTGCGGTTCCCGTAGACGATTTGCGACCGGGCGCGAACAATCAGGGCGATAGCGCTCACGGCGGGGCACTGACGGGCTATCTCGTTGGCGTCCTGGGGCGTGAGAGTCAGTGCGCTGCCCGTCCCTTGGTTCACTCCACCAGTGGCAGTGGTCCCGGCAAAGATCATCAACGTGTTGGCCCCCATGCTGGCGATGCCTTTCTGCAAGGCGGATTTCGACCCTTGGCCGATCTCTGTCATGGCGATGACGGCGGCCACGGCAATGATGACGCCCAGGGCCGACAGTCCCGATCGCATCTTGTTTCGCCGCAGCGCGCCGAGCGCGGTGCGCCACGTGGCCGGCAGCAGCGCCGGCGCGATCTGCCGTCGAGGCTTCACTGGTGCATCGTCATAGAACTCAGACAATGGGTTCCGTAGCGAGGGATTTGGCTGCGCGGCAGGCTGGGGGCAAGCGAGAGCCTCTGCCGCGACGGCCACGATTTTCACCGGCTGGGTTGCCGTCACCGTTGCCGTGCCGTCGCCGCGACCATCACCCGTGCCGCTCTTTTCCAGGATGCCCACACGAGGAGGCGACTGCCGGATACCGGCATGGGATTCTGACGCAACGCCACTTTCAGGCGGATTCGACGGGTTCGTCTCGTCGCCTTCGATCGTTCCGTCCACGATGCGGATGGTTCGATGGGCGTAGGCGGCCACGTTGGGGTCGTGCGTCACCAGAAGGACGGTGATTCCCTCAGCATTGAGTTGCTGGAACATGCGCAGGATTTCGACACTCGTGTGCGAATCCAGATTGCCGGTCGGCTCGTCGGCCAGAACCAGCGCGGGGCGATTGACCAATGCCCGGCCAATCGCCACCCGTTGTTGTTGTCCGCCAGACATCTGCGACGGCTCGTAATTGGCCCGGTCGGCCAGCCCGACTCGAGTTAGCAAAGTTTTCGCCAAACGGCGGGCTTCCCCGGAGGAACACCGATGTGGAGAATAGTCCAGCGGCATAGCGACGTTCTGTTGCGCCGTGGTCCGCGCGAGGAGGTTGAAGTTCTGAAAGACAAAACCAAGTTTTTCCGTTCGCACCAGCGCTCGCTGATTTGGTTTCAGCCCGCTCATCTCTTGGCCGTCGAACCAATACTTGCCGGAGGTCGCATGATCCAGACAGCCCAGAATGTTCATCAGCGTGGTCTTGCCGGAACCCGAGACCCCCATCAGCGCCACCATCTCCCCTTGACGAATGGACAACGAGACGCCCCGCAGCACCGGGACTTCCACTTCGCCCAGGTGGTAGGTCTTGCTGACATTTTCAAGCCGGATCAATTCCATGTGTGGTAGCTCCGAGAAACTACATTGGTCCTGGGGGCGGTTTGCTGCCCTTGGGCGGCTTGGGCAAGAAGGGATTGCTCGTCTTGTCTCCATCGGCGGGTGTCTCGCTGTCTTGGCCCTCCGTGTCTTCCTTGCCTTCCTCCGCGACAACGACCCGTATTCCTTCCTTCACACCGCTGCCGCTGATCTCGGTCATCGTCCCGTCACTGGCACCGAGTACGACCTCCAGCGGCCGGACAAAGCCGCCATCGGCCTCAACCCAGAGGCAGCCGTGGTCCTCGGTGATCGAGGATTCGGCGGCCGATGGTGTTCTACGCACTGCCGGGGTTATCTGTGACGATTGCGGCTTCCAACGTAACGCCGCATTGGGGACCAAGAGTACATGGGACCGCTGGTCCGTCTCAAATTGAACATTTGCAGTCAGATAGGGCAGCAGCTTGCCGTTGGAGTTGTCGGTCGTCACGACCACCGTGTACGTGACCACGTTCTGCGTCATCGTGGCGTTCATTCGGATTTGAGTCACCTTACCGTGAAATAGCTGGCCTGCATGGGCATCGACCGTGAATCGCACGGGCATCTCCAAGTGGATGTGGCCGATGTCGGCCTCGTTGACCGACGCCCACACCTGCATCCGCCGCAAATCCTTGGCGATAAGGAACAGGCTGGGGGCATTAAGGCTGGCCACGACCGTCTGGCCGATGTTCACGCGGCGGTCGAGGATGACGCCGCGGACGGGAGACGTGATGGTCGTATAGCCCAAATTGACAACGGCCATTCTTAGAGCCGCCCGCATCTGGGCGATGGTTGCCTTCCCAACTGCCACGCCCGACCTTGCCGACTCGTAGGTTAGTTGCGCAGTGTCGTAATCGAGGTCCGCGATGGAGTGCGTGAGGACGAGTTTCTTGGCCCGCTCCCAATCCCGCTGGGCCTGGTACGATTTGGCATCAAGTTGAATCTGGTTGCCCTCAGCCTGCTGTAGGTTGGCCTTGGCCTGGTCGAGCGCTGCTTCATACGGAGTGGGGTCGATGCGAGCCAACACCGTGCCCTTCTCGACGACGGAACCGAAGTCGATCAACTTGGTCGAATCGTGAGGATCGGCGCCAAACTCGACGATCAAACCGGCCACCTGGGCACCCACATCCACGACCTCCTCCGGTTCCACGGTTCCCGTCGCGCCGATCGTCGAAAGCAGGTCGCCCTGCTTGACCGCCACCGTGCTGAGAATCGTCCCGGGATCAGCGGTCCTGTGTTTGACGTAGTACGCCGCGCCGCCTCCCGCGACGCCAAGCAAGATAAGAATCGCAAATACTGTTTTCATGGCCGTCCTGAATCGTAAGTGTGTGCTCACACACCTATCCTCCGAAAAAACCCTCGCTCACTGGATGCAAATGTTCTTGGACTCGCAACAACGCCGGATTGCTTCCTCTTTCAAACCCATGCCGCGCAAACAGAACCACGTCACCTGCTTGGCGAGTTGCTCGCGTGAGACGCCGTAGTCTATAACGGGCTCGGCAGGCAAAAAGTGCATCGCAATCCCGGCAATCAACTGATGGGCACACCAACCTCCCAAGCTGATTTGGCCAGATTCATCGACCATATCGCCGGCAGTTCTTGCCGCCTCAATGCACTCCCCAACCTTTTGAACCCAATGGGATGGCCCTCCTTGAATGGCGAGCCGTGCGAACTCTCCCTCGTCCATCAGACTACGAAGCACAAGATGGACGAACGAACGTTCCGGTTCGTCTGGTCGCCTTCCGAAGAGGTGCGAAATCAAATCACGGACCAAGAACACCAGCGCTGACGTGGATGGCTCCAGCGATTCCAGTCGCTC